>NZ_LR136958.1:0-4731105 GCF_900654235.1 Alteromonas sp. 76-1
ATGTCTTTATGGAATCAATGTCTTGAACGTTTGCGTCAAGAATTACCCACGCAACAATTTAGTATGTGGATCAGACCTTTGGTTCCTCAAGAGGAAGAAGGTGTTGTGGCTTTATTTGCCCCTAACCGTTTTATTCTTGATTGGGTAAGAGATAAGTATCTTGACAATATTACCGGGTTACTGCGGGAATTTGCAGGTCCAAACGCACCTCAGTTACGTCTTGATGTTATGAGCAGGGAAAGCTTGAGCCGCAGTAGAGCTGCTGCTTCACCTGCGCCGCAGCAAGCGCAAAACCAAAATCAGGGGCACAACGAAAACCAAGGCCAAGCTGTTAGTCAGTCGTATAACCAAGCACCTAGTCAGTCATTTAGTCAAAGTTCAGGTCAATCGTCTAACCCATATTCAGGGCGATCGTCGGGAAATATGACTGGGCAAGCGGGAACCGATCAGCAATCTATTGATAATAACAGCAATACTGCGCCATCACCTGTTCAGGCGAGTGCCCGCTCTGCCATGCCCCAAACGGGCTACAGTCAGCAAAGCCACTCTGCGTCTAATCATGACAATAGACAGTATGATCAACGAAGTGCTGGATCTAACACAATGCGATCTGCGCCTCAGCAGCCTAAAGTGATCCCGATCCCAGAAGCGGCCAAGCATAAAAGTAATATTAACCCGACTTATCAGTTCGATAATTTCGTAGAAGGTAAATCTAACCAATTGGCTCGTGCCGCTGCTACGCAAGTAGCGAATAACCCGGGTAGTTCTTATAATCCGTTATTTATTTATGGCGGAACTGGTTTAGGTAAAACCCACTTATTGCATGCAGTAGGTAATGGCATTGTCGCGAATAATGAAAATGCCAAAATTGTGTATATGCACTCTGAGCGCTTTGTTCAAGATATGGTTAAGGCACTACAAAATAATGCGATAGAAGACTTCAAACGCTTCTACCGTTCAGTGGATGCGTTATTAATTGATGACATTCAATTCTTTGCTAATAAAGAACGTTCTCAAGAGGAATTCTTTCATACCTTTAATGCGTTACTTGAAGGTAATCAGCAAATCATACTCACGTCTGATAGGTACCCTAAAGAAATTGATGGGGTAGAGGACCGTCTTAAGTCTCGTTTCGGTTGGGGTTTAACCATTGCTATAGAACCCCCTGAATTAGAGACTCGAGTTGCCATCTTAATGCGTAAAGCTGCCGAGAACCGTATTCACTTACCTAATGAAGTTGCTTTCTTTATTGCTAAACGATTGCGTTCGAATGTTCGTGAGTTAGAAGGGGCATTGAATCGAGTGATTGCTAACGCTAACTTCACTGGTCGTCCAATAACCATCGATTTTGTACGTGAAGCCCTAAGAGATTTATTAGCGCTTCAAGAAAAATTAGTTACGGTTGATAATATTCAGAAAACTGTGGCAGATTATTATAAGATTAAAGTTGCTGACATTTTATCTAAGCGAAGAAGTCGAAGTGTTGCACGGCCCAGACAAGTGGCGATGGCATTAGCGAAAGAGCTAACCAATCATAGTTTGCCTGAGTTAGGAAATGCCTTTGGTGGTCGAGACCATACAACGGTACTTCATGCCTGCAGAAAAATAACGCAGCTTAGAGAAGAAAGTCATGATATAAAAGAAGACTATAAGAACCTCATTCGGACTTTGTCTTCCTAAAAATGACCTTTAGAGGCGAGATAGCACAGCAATGAAATTTAGTATAAGCCGCGAACAATTTTTACAACCCCTTCAGCTGGTATCGGGGGCTGTAGAGCGTAGACACACATTACCTATTCTCTCTAACGTGCTCATTAAAGTTAGTGAAGACGCACTATGGCTAACAGGTACAGATTTAGAGGTTGAGCTCATTTCTAGCGTTAAGTTAGAAGGGGAGTTCACCGAAGGCGAAATCACCGTTCCTGCTAAGAAACTCTTCGATATTATTCGAGGTATTTCTGAAGGCACCGATATTCATTTCTCTATAGATGGTAACAAAGCGCTGATAAAAGCAGGGCGTGGTCGTTACACTCTATCTACTTTATCAGCCAACGATTATCCAAATCTAGAAGATTGGGAAGGTGAAGTAGAGTTTGAAATCACCTGTAGTGATATGAAGCGCTTGATTGATTCAACAAGTTTTTCAATGGCGCAACAAGATGTCCGCTATTATTTGAACGGTATGTCTTTAGAGACGGAAGAAAATATTATTCGCACTGTGGCAACTGACGGTCATCGTCTAGCACTATGTCGTTTAAGCTATGAGACCACGCTTCCTGCCCGGCAAGTTATTATTCCTCGTAAAGGTGTGCTTGAGATATCTCGTTTGATCACTGAAGACGATAAGTCATTAAAAGTACAAATAGGCGCAAACCATTTACGTATTTTTTCAAACGACTTCATCTTCACCTCTAAACTTGTAGATGGCCGATTCCCTGATTATCGTCGTGTACTACCTCAAGATGGTGATAAAGAAATTATTGCCAGTAAAGCGGTACTGAAAGACGCGTTTTCACGTGCAGCCATTTTATCTAACGAAAAGTTTCGTGGGGTTCGTTTAAATCTTTCTTCTGGTGAACTGAAAATTACAGCAAATAATCCAGAGCAAGAAGAAGCCGAAGAAATTGTAGATGTAAACTACCAAGGCGACGATTTAGAAATTGGGTTCAATGTCGCTTATCTTATTGATGTATTGAATTCGCTAGGGTCTGACGATGTGAAAATCAGTTTGTCTGATTCTAATGCGAGTGCATTGATTGAAGATGCTGCTGACGATGCTGCACTTTATGTCATTATGCCAATGCGTCTGTAATTATTAATATATTTCATTATCTATCGGCGATGGTGGTTACGATTAATCGTTTTCTTCCATCGCTGCTGTTTATCTCTTATTACCGTCCTTTTTACCGAGTCCTCTTATGAAACTGGACAAAGTCCAGCTTACGAACTTCCGTAACATTTCATCTGCTAACCTTTCACCTTCTCCTGCGTTAACAATTATCCGCGGTGTAAATGGCAGTGGAAAATCATCACTGGTTGAATCCATTTTCTATTTAGGTTTTGGCCGCTCCTTTCGTACTAATAAACACACATCTGTTATTAAGACGGGGGAAGAGGAGTTTAGTGTATTTGCTAGCTGCAAAAACGAAGAAAGTGAAACGTTAAACGTAGGCTTTCAGCGTAGAAGAAACGACACATTCACATGTAGTATTAACGGTGAGCATTCAAATAAACTTTCTGACTTAGTCAGTCTAGTACCCGTTCAACTGTTTACACCCCAAAGTACTGACCTCATTTTAGGTTCGCCTTCTGAACGTAGACGATTTTGTGATTGGGGATTGTTTCACGTGGAACATGACTTCCAAATGCTGTCAGTACAGTTTTCAAAATTCCTTAAGCACCGTAATGCATTATTAAAACAGCAGTCTGATTTGTCGGCACCACAAAACCAGTATTGGGAACAATGTTTTTTAGAGCGGGCAGAAGCGCTGTCGATAAAACGAGAAGACTATATATCAAAACTGACGCCTGTTTTTGAAAAATATGCGACAACATTTCTAGCTGAGTACGAAGTTTCCCTTAATTACTACAAAGGATGGGAAAAAGATGCGTCTTTAGCAGAAAGCTTAGTTAAAAAACGTGAGTATGATGGTAAAATAGGTCATACAACTTCTGGCCCCCATAAGGCTGATATTAAGCTAAAAGTTAATGGGGTTAATGCCCAAGAGTTATTATCACGTGGGCAGCTTAGAATGGCTGTTGCGGCGCTGCAAATGGCGCAAACAGAACTATTTAATACTTTAACTAACAGGAAGAGTATCTTCTTGTTAGATGATGTAGGCGCAGAACTTGACGCCGATAAACGTGAGTTATTTATAGACGGGCTGTTGGATATGGATACGCAGGTTTTCGTTACTGCAATTGAATCTTCGCAGCTTGAATTCATACAAAAATATAACGAAAAGAAAATGTTTCACGTGGAACATGGAAGCGTGAAAGAGGAGTAAAACCTAGTATGTCAGAACAGAATAATTACGACTCGTCCAGTATCAAGGTACTTAAAGGATTAGACGCCGTACGAAAGCGTCCTGGTATGTATATCGGTGACACGGACGATGGTACAGGACTTCACCACATGGTTTTCGAGGTTGTTGATAACTCGATAGATGAAGCTTTGGCTGGACACTGTTCAGAAATCGTTGTGCAAATACACACAGATGGCTCTGTTTCTGTATACGATGACGGTAGAGGAATTCCAACTGCAGTGCACGAAGAAGAAGGTGTGTCTGCGGCTGAAGTTATTATGACAGTTCTGCATGCTGGCGGTAAGTTTGATGATAACTCTTATAAAGTATCTGGCGGACTACACGGCGTTGGTGTTTCAGTAGTAAACGCATTATCGAGCAAGTTGAAGCTTCGTATTCGTCGTGAAGGCAAAACACACGAACAAGAATATCAACATGGTGTTCCTCAAGCGCCTTTAGCTGTAATTGGTGAAACTGATAAAACAGGTACTAGTGTTCGCTTTTGGCCAAGCTCAGATACCTTTACTAACACCTTATTTCATTACGATATTCTAGCTAAACGTTTAAGAGAGTTATCTTTCCTTAACTCTGGTATTTCAATTCGATTGAAAGACGAGCGTGACGGTAAAGAAGATCACTTCATGTACGAAGGTGGAATTAAAGCTTTTGTTGAATACTTGAATCAAAAGAAGACACCTGTTCACCAGAAGGTTTTCCATTTTACGCATGAACAAGAAGATGGTATTTCAGTAGAAGTGTCTATGCAGTGGAATGATGGCTTCCAAGAAAACATTTACTGCTTTACTAACAACATTCCTCAAAGAGACGGTGGTACTCACTTAGCCGGTTTCCGTGGTGCGTTAACAAGAACGCTTAATAACTACATGGAAAAAGAGGGTATGAACAAAAAGGCCAAAACTAACACGAGCGGTGATGATGCGCGTGAAGGTTTAACGGCTGTTGTATCAGTGAAAGTTCCTGACCCTAAATTCTCATCTCAAACTAAAGATAAGCTGGTTTCATCAGAAGTGAAAACAGCAGTTGAATCAGCAATGAACGAAAAACTTGCTGAGTTCTTACTTGAGAACCCTGCCGAAAGTAGAATTATTGCAGGTAAAATTATCGATGCTGCACGAGCTCGTGACGCAGCACGTAAAGCACGTGAAATGACTCGCCGTAAGGGCGCGTTAGACTTAGCTGGTTTACCGGGTAAGCTTGCTGATTGTCAGGAAAAAGATCCTGCACTAAGCGAACTATATATAGTGGAAGGGGACTCTGCTGGCGGTTCAGCCAAGCAGGGACGAAACCGTAAGAACCAAGCTATTCTTCCGCTTAAAGGGAAAATATTAAACGTTGAGAAAGCACGTTTTGACAAAATGCTTTCTTCACAAGAAGTTGCCACGCTAATCACTGCACTAGGCTGCGGTATTGGCCGCGACGAATATAACCCAGAAAAACTACGTTATCACAGCATTATTATTATGACGGATGCTGATGTGGATGGCTCACACATTCGTACATTGCTACTGACATTCTTCTATCGTCAAATGCCAGAAATCATCGAACGTGGTTATATTTATATTGCACAGCCGCCACTTTATAAAGTGAAAAAAGGTAAGCAAGAGCAGTATTTGAAAGATGATGATGCGTTAACGGCATACCTGACTTCTATCGCAATTGATGGTTCATCTCTGCACACCAGTGATGATGACCCAGGTATTAGCGGTGTAGCGTTAGAGCAATTGGTAACCTTATACCAATCAGCAGAGAAGATGATTACGCGCATGAAGCGTCTAATGCCTTCCTCTATTCTTTATAGAATGATTTATACGCCTACATTGAATCTAGAAGATTTAAAAGATGAAAGCACACTCGCAAACGTAGCTGAACACTTTGTTGCACAGCTTACTGAACGTGAAAATGATGGCGCAACATACCGCTATGAAATTCGCAGAGACGTCGAACTTAGCGAGTTCTATATCACCATTATCATGCGTATGCATGGTATCGATTACGAATACGTAATTGGTCACGACTTTATTGAGTCTACTGAATATCAGCGTCTTAAAGAGCTTAATTTGGCGATTAACGACATGATGAGCGCAAATGCGTTTATACAACGTGGTGATCGTAAAATGCCTGTAGAGTCATTTAAAGAAGCACTAGATTGGTTAATGAGTGAAGCTAAACGTGGTCAGTACATTCAGCGCTATAAAGGACTAGGTGAGATGAACCCAAGCCAGCTTTGGGAAACCACCATGGATCCTGAAGGTCGTAGAATGCTTCAAGTTAAAATTGAAGATGCTATAGCGTGTGACCAGTTGTTTACTACGCTAATGGGTGACCAAGTAGAACCAAGAAGAAACTTCATTGAAGCTAACGCGTTAAGAGTAGAAAACTTAGACGTGTAAGAGGTCAATGACCCCACACGTTAGATTAGTGTGAAAAGATAAAGAAAAAGCCTGGCTTCTTTAAAAAGAATCCGGGCTTTTTTATTGTTAAATCACGCATAGTATAAGCAAAATCTACATCTAGACTTGTGGCCTTAGAATGTCTGCCTACAACAGATTACCTGCTGTTTCGCTTTAGACCATTTAAGCCATAAGAAAACCTCTGTAGTACTCACAGAGACGCCCCTGAGGTGTATAGGAGAGGCAAAGTTAATGTGAGGTGGAAATATATGCCTTATAGAAAAGGAAGATATTCCATCGGGTCATGATGCTCATGATGATTTAATGACGCCGCGTTAAGTCTAATTAATTGATAATGAAGCCATCGCGGCAGGTGTGATTAAGCAAAGACAATAAGACAACGTAGTGACGATTGAGAGCGTTAATTAAAAAATAGTACGTTAATGCAAAAAGGCTAGGTCAAAAAAAAGAGTAGGGTTTAATACCTACTCTTTTTTTATTTTAGCGCTATGTATAAGCGATATATAAGCGACTAGGAATCGAACCTTACTGCGTTCGAGTTATCACTAAACTCACTTCATTGTCATCTGCAGGTGCAACCTGAAAACGGTATATCCCCGTATTAGAGGGTGTAAACTGAAGGTTTTCAGAACCTTGTTTACAGGCTAAGAATATCTTAGTGCTTACCATAACAGGCTGACCTTTATAATTACCCCCACAACTTTGACTCGGTGTCCAAATAGCATCAGACAAACGAAAATCATAGGGCTGACCATCAGCGATAAGTTCTACATTTACGAACCAACCCTTACTATCTTTTTTAAATTGATAGGCCGATGTGGCTTCCCACCAATTAAATACGCCTCGAAGATACAAGTTTTCGAACTGAATTTTTGGCGTGGGCTGGGCTACTTCTGGAATAGAAAAACCACTTCTGCTTGAACAGGCAGAAACAAAGAGCGAAAAAATAATGACTAAAAGGGTTTTATTCACACTAACTCCAATAAAAAAACGCTCAACAGATGTTGAGCGTTTGTAGTCTATAGCTTACTTACCAAACTAATTTAAGACTTCGCCAACAGGGAAATATCTGCGGTAGTAAGGAAAAGTTGCCTTAAAAGCGATAACAACGCAAGTCTGTTTTGTTTAACCGCGTCATCTTCTGCCATTACCATCACATCATCGAAGAAACTATCAATGGCACTACGTAGTGTAGCCATAGTAGAAAGTATCTTAGTGTAATCTTGAGTAGTAACAGCGGAAGTTACCACAGATTCAGCAGACATTAGCGCGCTATAAAGTGCCTTTTCAGCGTCTTCACTTAACAAAGATTCATCAATAGATGCATTAGCGCTGCTATCAACACCTTGCTTCGCTAGAATGTTCGCAACACGCTTATTAGCTGCTGCTAATGCTTGGGCTTCTTCAAGTTGTTTAAACTCGGCTACGGCGTTTACACGGGCCACATAATCGCTTGGCTGAGTAGGGCGTCTTGCTGAAACCGCTTGAATGACATCAATAGCGATACCTTGGTCTTGCAACACCGCGACAAACCTTGCTAGTACAAAGTCGACAACCTGTGCTTGGAAGTCTTGATTAGAAAGCTTATCTCCGTAAACTTCACCCGCTTTAGCAACAAGCACTTCAAGATCGAGAGGCAGTGAAAGCTCGGTAATAATACGTAGCACACCAATAGCGGCACGGCGTAACGCGAACGGGTCTTTGTCACCTTTCGGTAATTGACCTATACCAAAAATTCCAACCAGCGTATCTAGCTTGTCAGCAAGCGCTACTGCAGCACTAACGCCTGGTGAAGGCAAAGCGTCGCCAGCAAATCTAGGCATATACTGTTCGTACAGGGCTTCAGCAACCGCAGCATCTTCACCATCATTTAACGCATAGTATTTACCCATAACGCCTTGTACGTCTGGGAATTCCATTACCATGTTGGTCATTAAATCAGTTTTAGCAAGTAAACCTGCACGAGCCGCGAGCGCCTCATTTGCGTCTATTTGTGACGCAATAAAACCAGATAGCGCAGAAATACGTTCAGATTTTTCTTTAAGTGTTCCTAATTGCTTTTGGAAAAGCACGCTCTCAAGGCTTGCAAGTCTGCTTTCAAGTGATGTCTTTTTATCACTGTTAAAGAAGAACTCAGCATCAGCTAGGCGAGGGCGAATAACTTTTTCATTTCCGCTTATTACCTGAATAGGATCTTGGCTTTCAATATTACTGACAAATAAGAACGTGTTAGAAAGTTGACCATCACTATCAAGTAGTGGAACGTATTTTTGGTCATCTTTCATGGTGTAAATAAGCGCTTCTTTAGGCACCGCTAAGAAGCCTTCTTCAAAGCTTGCTTGCATCACTACCGGCCATTCCACCAATGAAGCAATTTCTTCAAGCAGGTCTTCGTTAAAATCAGGTGTAAGCGAAAGCGCATCAGCAGCAGTTTGTAGTTGCTGACGTACCTTGTCTTTACGCGCGGTAAAATCAGCTACCACGTAATGGGCTTCCAAGGCACTGGCGTAGTTGTCAGCATGGTCTAGCTCAAAGCGCGGTTCACCGTGGAAACGATGGCCTTGAATAGTCCTTCCGCTTGCCAAGCCTAACGCGGTTAAGTTCACTACTTCACTGCCATACAACGCCGTAAGGGTATGAACTGGGCGAATAAACTGCGTAGTGTAATTGCCCCAACGCATCGCTTTAGGGATAGGAAGCTTAGCAATAGCCTGGTTAAGTAAAGACTCTAGTAACTCACCAATCTGTTTGCCTGGCACGTGCGCTTTGTGCAACAGCCATTCACCTTTGTCGGTAACAAGGCGTTCAGCATCTTCTACACTAATACCATTACCACGGGCCCAACCTTGAGCGGCCTTAGTAGGGTTGCCATCTGTATCAAAAGCGGCACTTACAGCAGGGCCGCGTTTTTCTACCGTTTTATCAGCTTGGCTTTCAGCCAACGAAGAAACATAAACAGCTAAGCGACGTGGAGCAGCAAACCAACTTACACTAGTAAAACTAAGCTCAGCCGCAGTAAGCGCTGCCTCAAATTGCTGTGCAAAGGCTTCGCCAAGAGACTTAAGCGCTTTAGGTGGAAGCTCTTCTGTTCCAAGCTCTATCAAACAATTCTCTGTTCGCACCCTTAAGACTCCTTATTACAAAGTGGGAAACCAAGCGCTTCACGCTTCTGGAAATAGCTTTCAGCACATGCTTTTGCGAGAGTACGAACGCGTAAAATATAGCGTTGACGCTCTGTCACTGAAATAGCATGGCGAGCATCTAGCATATTAAATGCGTGAGATGCCTTCATAACTTGCTCGTAGGCAGGTAGTGGTAAATTCTTTTCGATAAGTAATTGGCTAGCTGATTCGCATTCATCGAATGTACGAAATAGGGCATCAACGTTGGCATATTCAAAGTTATAGGTAGATTGCTCTACTTCATTTTGATGGAATACATCGCCATAGGTTACTTTACCCATAGGGCCGTCTGCCCATACTAAGTCGTAAATGCTATCTACGCCTTGTACATACATGGCTAAACGTTCTAGGCCGTAAGTAATTTCGCCCGTAACTGGCTTACATTCAATACCGCCAACCTGTTGGAAGTAAGTGAACTGCGTCACTTCCATACCATTAAGCCATACTTCCCAGCCAAGACCCCAAGCGCCAAGAGTAGGCGACTCCCAGTTGTCTTCAACGAAGCGAATGTCATGCACCAAGGGATCGAAACCTAATTCTTTCAAAGAACCCAGATACAACTCTTGAATATTGTCAGGAGAAGGCTTCAACATTACTTGGAATTGATAGTAATGTTGTAAGCGGTTTGGGTTTTCACCGTATCGACCATCAGTAGGGCGACGGCAAGTTTGAACATAGGCACTGCTCATAGGCTCTGGGCCTAATGAACGAAGAAATGTCATTGGGTGAAAGGTACCCGCACCTACTTCCATATCAAGGGGCTGAATGATTACGCACCCCTGACGCGCCCAATAATCTTGAAGCGCAAGGATCAAACCTTGAAAGGTATTAATATCGTATTTCTGCATACATCCGCTGCTTATTGGTTATCTGTATCTTTAAAGGTGGGATAGTATACAATTTGTGACGCATAGTATGTAGGTGTAAAGCGTTAAAAAGCGCCATGAAACCCGTTAAAAGATGACTTAAACGTGGATTAACAAGGCTATTTAAGATTATGGCATCAACTAAATTAAATCGGTGTGGCTGGGTGAGCGATGACCTTCTATATCAAAAATACCACGATGAACAGTGGGGACGGCCTGTTTTAGATAGCAAAGAGTTGTTCGCTAAACTTTGTTTGGACGGTCAACAGGCTGGATTGTCGTGGATAACCATTTTAAAAAAACAAGAAAATTATGAAGCTGCTTTCCATGACTTTGAACCGACAAAAATAATTCAAATGGATGAGCAAGAAATAGCGGCATGCTTGCAAAACCCTGGCATTGTGCGCAACAAGCTAAAAGTCGCGTCTATTATTAAGAATGCCCATGGCTATTTAAACATCGAAAAACGGCAAGGTTTTTCTGACTTTATTTGGCAGTTTACCGACGGTAAAACTATTATTAATGAATGGAAAGACTTTAAAGAGGCGCCTACCTTTACTGCTGAATCCAAAGCAATGTCGAAAGCGCTGAAAAAAGAGGGCTTTTCCTTTGTAGGCGAAACCATTTGTTATGCCTTCATGCAAGCGGTAGGCATAGTGAATGACCATGTTACAGGCTGTCATTGTTACGAAGAAACCTGTCAACTAGCAAGACGTTAACCCTACATAAAACCCAATAAAAAAGCGCTTCATACGAAGCGCCTTTAAAGGGGGTACTGAAATTACAGCAACCGGCTAGGTAATAGACTGACAATACGCCTTTATTGCTGGCATTTCACTTAACACTTTAGATTCATAATCTGACTCAATCTGCTCTCTAGCTATGTCTTGCTTACGCTTTTCTTGTTTAGACAGTTTCTGCCTATCTTCTAGCACGGCAAAACCGCTCACTTCTACGAATAACGCATAAGTATGAGGGTAGGACGCTTTATGATCTGGAGGAGACAAAATAGGTAATGCTCCCAACAAATTAACTATCCGAATAACCCCTTCAGATAAGTCGCACTGTTGTTGTTCCATTGCCTTAGCGATAGTATAAATACTTTCGCTAATCGTTTTTATACGCTCGTCTCTTACTTTCTGCTGGCGTTGGTTTTGTTGCTTAAGCTGGAACAATAACCTACCGGCATAAAAACCAAGTGCGACTATAACTAATAGCGCCACAATAACTAACACTGTCCACAGCATAAAACAGAGCCCGCCTTACTATTTCTTAAAGTCGTTAATATCTATAGCGTCCAAATCATCTAATGGATCCATTTCGTCGTCATCCTCATCATCGTCTTCAACGATGCCAAGCAAATCACAAAGAATGCGGTGGCGTGCCATTTTTTCATCAACGTAAGATTGTTGCTCTTTAGTCAGTTGCTTGTCGTCATCAAGCTTGTCTAACAATGACGCTAAACGCTGATCTGCTTCAAGTGCCGCTAGCTCTTCGCTAGGAGTGGCAAATTTTTGCTTTTGAGTCGGCGTAGTAATTGTCGTTTTCTTAACAACTAAAGGAATAGGTTTCTTGCTGCCTAAACGAGGGTCTTGGTTCTCACGACGTTTAGAAATACCGTTCTCACCTTGCTCAACGTTATGACGGCTGCCAGCAGGTTTACCTTTATGCTTCTTTGGACGAGGGGTACTCTCCAGACGTTTTTGCCCAGGTTTACGATCAGGATCTTTCCTGACGCCAATGAGTCCAACTTTACGAGACTTTTTTGATCTTGCCATATATAAAAGGTATCAAATTTTTAGTGATTGAAAGGGCGTATTATAGCGCGAATTGCTCAAAGCTTCTTCATCAAAACAGCATGATTCATCGGAAAGTGAATATGCGGTTGGATCTGTTCGCGATAATACAACTGAAGGTCTACGAAAAAGTAGGCGTTTGCCGAATAACGAGTAATACAAAAGCTGGGTATCAACTAGAATTTAGGCAAGAAAAAAGGCGATGGCTTTCACCATCACCTTACATTGTTTGAGTGTCAGATGACACCTCTCCCGTTACTTACACTTCTATGTGTAGTTGTGCTTCCCAGCTTGGCTCCCCTTTTTATTGATTTTAGCAGAGCTCGTTTTGTTCTTGGCCTTCTTGGCGCTTTATCCAATCATCCGTGTTGTATTTTTATTATTATTCTTGTTATTTAGCCTGTAAAGTTTCAGACAAACCTACAAACTATTGCGATAGACTACACGAATAATTATGAAATACAACTTTATACGCAACAATTAATTAACAAATGCGCATATATTTACAGAGTCTTAGTGTAAGCCCGCGATATAGTTAGATAAAATTTCGATATCTTCATCGGTTAATTTCATCGCAATATCACGCATCATGCCATTCATATCGTTATGGCGCTCGCCTGCACGGAAAGATTTCAATTGTGATGCGGTATAGGTTACATGCTGGCCACTGATATCAGGGAAACCTGCTAAGCCCATTCCGTTACCTTTAGGACCGTGACATGCTATACATGCGGTCACGCCACGAGACTCATCGCCACCTTGGTATAAAGCGCGACCAGCTTCAATGTATTGCTCTGCCGTTTCACCTTCTTTAGGTGTTTGGCTAGAAAAGTAAGCGGCTAAGTCTTTCATGTCTTGTTCTGAAAGAGGGGCAGCCATACCGTTCATTACGGCATTATTACGTCCTTCTTCGCCACCTGTCTGTGACGCAAGCTTGAACTCCATTAATTGCTTAACGAGGTACTTTTCGTGTTGTCCTGCTATTTTGGGGTTCATGTCTATCATGCTGTTACCATCAGGACCATGACATGCTGCACATACTGCAGATTTTGCTTTACCGGCTTCAGCATCACCTTCTGCCATCGCAGAAACTGAAATACCTAAAGACACACACAATAACAAACACAGTTTTTTCATAATAAATCTCTTAAATGGATCCAACGGCTCGCGTAACATACGTGATATCATGCGTATTTTACACATTTAACGCGTCAGAAAAACCTATTCCATGATAAAACTATGGTTTTTAGCAGGTTTAGATCATTAATAGAGTTTAATTCTAGGGTTATGACGCATTTGAGGTAAGTCTAGATGTCGTATTACACCAAAGCAAAGTTCTTTACCAGTGCACCTGATATTCGTCATTTAAAAGATGATAGCGGTATTGAGGTAGCGTTTGCTGGCCGTTCAAACGCGGGCAAGTCGAGCGCGTTGAATACACTCACTCGTCAAAAGAACCTGGCAAGAACCAGTAAAACACCAGGTCGTACACAGCTCATCAATGTTTTTAATCTTGAAGAAGATCGTCGTTTAGTCGATTTGCCTGGTTATGGATTTGCCCAAGTACCGCTTGCGATGAAAAATAAGTGGCAACAAGCATTAGGTGAATACCTTCAAAAGCGTAAATCGCTTAAAGGTTTAGTGGTGCTTATGGATATTCGTCATCCGTTTAAAGATCTTGATCAAGATTTGATTCACTGGGCAGTAGATTCCAATATCCCTGTATTAGCCTTACTGACTAAGTCAGATAAGCTTAAATCAGGAAAGCGAAAGGCTCAGCTGCTTATGGCGCAGGAAGCTGCACTGGCGTTTATGGGTGATGTGACGGTAAATACCTTCTCATCTTTAAATCGTCAGGGGTTGCCAGAACTCGAAAAAGTGTTGAATAAGTGGTTGGCACTTGATGTAGAAAAACCTGACGCAGAATAAAATAAACCGTTTGAACGACTAAGCTAAATAAAAGGCCAGATAAAAGAAAGCCCCGCTAAAAAGCAGGGCCAAAATACTGAGAGAAAACACATAAAAACCGAGTATATAGAGTGTGCAGATTTCGGTTAGTTCATTTTAAACGACAAAAAGATTCTTTCTTTGTTTTAAGTTTAAGATTTTAATAGATTTTTTCTTTCTGAATATTTGGAAACTTTATTGCAGACATAAAAAAACCCCGACAAATCTGTCGGGGTTAAAGCAAAGGTTTGAAAACAGATTTCTCACCTCTGTACCCTACACGCATTAGGGTACAATAATGGTGAAAAAAGGCAAGTAAGAGTGTAATAAAATTACCAAACTTGCCCAATTTTGAGCTATTGCCCACTATTTTCTGTAATCTAATTACCTCTTAGTGTGCTTCATCCCAGTTATCGCCCACGCCCGCTTCAACCACCAGCGGCACATTTAATACTGCAGCTTGCTCCATTAAGCTGACGATATTTTTAACTTGTTCCTCTAGATGTTCTTCTCTAATCTCAAACACCAATTCATCGTGTACCTGCATCATCATGAGTACATCGTCACTTTCAAGTGAGGTGATCCAATCATCAACCTTTATCATGGCCATTTTAATGATGTCGGCAGCTGTACCTTGCATAGGCGCGTTAATTGCTGCGCGCTCTGCCCCTTTACGGCGAGCGCCATTACTGGCTTTTATGTCGGGTAGGTACAAGCGTCGACCAAACACAGTTTCCACGTAGCCTTTTTCTTTAGCGCCTTCTCTGGTGCTGTCCATGTACTCAAGTACGCCTGGGTAGCGTTCAAAATACAAGTCCATGTATTTTTGTGCTTCGTGACGTGGAATATTAAGTTGTTTAGCAAGGCCAAAGGCACTCATTCCATAGATCAAACCAAAGTTTATAGCTTTAGCACTACGACGTTGTTCAGTCGTCACTTCATCAAGGTTTACCCCAAACACTTCTGCCGCGGTCGCTTTGTGGATGTCTCTGCCGTGAGCAAATGCATCAAGCAGGCCTTCATCGCCCGACAAATGGGCCATTATTCTAAGTTCGATTTGAGAATAATCGGCAGCAACAATCTTGTAACCTTCACGTGGAACAAATGCTTGTCTTACCTTACGGCCTTCTTCATTTCGAATGGGAATATTTTGAAGGTTTGGATCCGTTGACGATAACCGACCCGTTGCTGTAATAGCTTGATGGTAAGAAGTATGAACTCGACCCGTACGATGATTAATCATTTTAGGGAGTTTGTCGGTATACGTATTTTTAAGTTTGGTTAACCCTCTATACTCCATTAACTTTTTAGGTAACGGGAACTCAAGGGCGAGTTCTTGTAATACTTCTTCAGAAGTAGAAGGGGCGCCTTTGGGGGTTTTCTTAATAACCGGTAACGACATTTTCTCAAACAAAATGTGTTGAAGCTGTTTTGGCGAACCTAAGTTAAACACCTCGCCGGCTTCTTCATGCACTTCTTTTTCTAGTTCAGCAATACGCGTAGCTAAGTCTTGGCTCTGCTGGCGTAACCGTTGGCTCTCAATTAATACGCCTTGCTGTTCCATACGAGATAAAACGCAAGCAACCGGCACTTCAACATCAACCAATAGTGCTTTAAGTTTGGGTTCGTTTTCTAGTTTTGCCCATATTGCTTGATGAAGGCGCATAGTAATATCAGCATCTTCGGCGGCGTAAGGACCTGCTTCTTCTAATCCAATTTGATTAAAAGTAAGCTGTTTGGCACCTTTGCCTGCAATTTCTTCAAAATGAATTGTTTTATGACCTAAATAGGCAAGGGCTAGCGAGTCCATGTCATGGCGCTGTGCGGTACTGTTTAACACATAGCTTTCCAACATAGTGTCAAAGCCGATGCCATTTAATGTTATGTCATAATGGGCGAGTACATTCTTGTCATATTTAATGTGCTGGCCCACTTTGATGATGGTTTCAGACTCTAAAATAGGCTTCAATGCTGAAAGCACGTAATCTCGTGATAACTGCGTGGGTGCATCGGGATAATCATGAGCGACAGGCACGTAAGCCGCAGCTCCAGGTTCGATACAAAAAGAAACACCAACAAGTTCAGCTTCCATGTAGTTAACACTGGTCGTTTCAGTATCAACAGCAATAAGCGGCGCTGCTTTTAGCTTTTCTATCCAAGCCTCAAATGTAGCTTCATCAAGCACCACATCATAGCCTGACTTATCGATATTACTTTCTGGCTGTGCTACGTCAGTATCGTTAGATTCAGAATCGCTAGCGTCAGACGTACTTTTTCCGTTTTCTGCTTTTGAAGGTTCATTACCATCACTTGCGAGCAATGCGCTAATTTCTGTATGCCAGCGCTTGAATTCGTACTCTGCGAACATCGACTGTAAGGTTTCGTTATCTGGTGATGTAGGGCAAAGCTCATCTATTTTGTATTGTAGATCTAAATCTATGGCAATCGTGGCAAGGGTGTATGACAGGCGAGCTTGTTCTTCATACTCTTGCATTTTAGTTGCCATGGTTTTGCTCCCTCTAAACGAGAGATCGGCAATTTTATCAAGGTTGTCATAGATAGCACTGATGCCACCAATACCATTTAGCAGTGCTTGTGCACTTTTATCACCCACACCAGGTACGCCAGGAATGTTATCGACTTTGTCACCTTTAAGGGCTAAGAAATCGATAACCAGTTCTGGTGGAACACCGAATTTCGTATTTACCCCTTCAATGTCCATAATCTGATTTGTCATGGTATTGATCAAGGTGACATTTTCGTTGACCAGTTGTGCCATGTCTTTATCGCCAGTACTGATCAAGGTATCAATACCATGTTCTGTGGCACGACAGGCTAGGGTACCAATAACATCATCGGCTTCAACGCCAGACTCAACGATGACAGGTAAGCCCATGGCTTTAATGATGGTGTGCAATGGTTCTATTTGACTACGTAACTCTTCCGGCATAGGTGGGCGATTCGCTTTATATTCTTCATAAATATCGTCGCGAAACGTTTTACCTTTGGCATCGAAGATGACTGCCATGTGTGTAGGATTGTATTGTCTAATCAAGCTTTTCAGCATGTTGACAACACCATAGATCGCACCGGTATCCTGACCTTTTGAGTTCGTCAGGGGCGGCAATCCGTGAAATGCTCTAAATAGATAAGATGATCCATCTACTAGAATAAAAGGGGGCTTTTTCGAATCTGTCATAGCTATGCATTAACCAAGCTTAGAATAAGGCGCAAGCATGCCATAGGCGCTGGTGGATCGCCATAGAGCATAGCAACATAAATAAAGGGATCATCTGTGGATAAGATTGTGATCTAATAAAATAAGCACAACAAAACTAACGATCTTTGTTAATAGAAAGATCGTCCTGTAAAGCAATAAAAATAAGGGAATGAAAAATAAGAGTGTGGACTGCGTACCTGCAACTCATCATTCCTTTTTATGTGGATAACTTGGTGAACTTATTTTTTCGTTTAACCAAATTGGTCAGATAATGTAGCATAAGAAATTAGCAATCCAATACTGGTTATTAAGACTTTTTTTTGAACAGTTGATGGTTTTATAGCCAAAAATAGAATAAGTCGGCTCGGCAAGGTCTAGGAGGACATTATGAAGCAAGTTGCAGTGATTTTAAGTGGTTGTGGTGTATTTGATGGCGCTGAAATTCATGAGTCAGTATTAACGCTTTTAGCTATTGAACAAGCCGGAGCAGGTTACCAATGTTTTGCGCCAGATAAGGCTCAAATGCATGTAGTGAATCATTTAACGGGAGACGTTTCAGAAGATGAAACTCGAAATGTATTGGTTGAGTCTGCACGCATTGCCCGAGGCAATGTAAAGCCTATTACAGAATGTAGGGTATCAGACTTCGATTATCTTATTGTACCTGGTGGTTTTGGTGCTGCTAAGAATTTATGTTCATTTGCCGTTGATGGTGAAAAAAGTAAGGTAGATAAAGATGTGCTTGCGGTATGCAATGACTTTGCGAAAGCAAAGAAACCTGTGGCTTATGCATGCATTGCCCCTGCTATTGCAGCCAGTGTATATGGAAACAATGTTAAACTGACCATTGGTAGCGATGAAGATACCGCAAATGCCTTGAATGCGTTAGGGGCATGCCATGTAAACTGTGAAGTAGATGAAGTGGTGGTAGATGTTGAAAATAAACTGGTTACTACGCCAGCCTACATGACGGCCCAAAATATCTTACAAGCCCATGCTAGTATTAATAAAATGGTAGAAACGGTACTAGCAATGAAATAATTTGCTTATAGCCCTATAATCGCGTCAATGTAGTAGAAACCTTGTATCCTCTAAAAACCGCGAACACTGTTAATCGCGAGTTTACTAATAACGAAAGGCATAACGAAGCATGCACTACCGTGCCATTGTACGAATTCTAGGGCTCCTTATTGCGCTATTTAGCGTAACCATGATCCCACCTGCTGTGGTATCTCTGATTTATCAAGACGGTAGTGGTTTGCCTTTTACCCTTGCGTTCTTTATTTGCGTAGGTGGCGGTATGGTGCTTTGGTACCCAAACCGCCAGCAAAAAAACGATTTACGAGCGCGAGAAGGCTTTTTAATCGTTGCCCTGTTCTGGTCGGTACTAGCCAGTGTGGGTGCCATTCCTCTTATGTTGCTAGAACAGCCTAGCATGACCGTAACGGATGCTTTTTTTGAATCATTCTCAGGGCTAACCACAACCGGTGCAACGGTAATCGAAGGCATTGATTTCTTACCCCATTCGGTACAGTTTTATCGACAACAACTACAATGGCTAGGCGGCATGGGTATCATTGTACTCGCCGTCGCTATACTGCCTATTTTAGGGGTTGGGGGTATGCAGCTGTACCGTGCAGAAACTCCAGGGCCTGTGAAAGATAATAAAATGACACCGCGTATTGCCGATACAGCAAAACACCTTTGGTATATTTATCTTTCTATCACTATTGCATGCGCCGCTGCGTATTGGTTGGCTGGCATGGATATATTTGATGCCATTTGTCACGCGTTTTCAACGGTTGCCATTGGGGGCTTCTCAACACACGATGCTAGCCTTGGCTACTTTAATAGCCCTATGGTGAATGTGGTTTGTACGGTTTTTCTGTTAATTGCTGCACTTAACTTTTCTCTCCATTACGCAGCAGTGAGTACCCGTTCGGTAAAAGGCTATTTTAACGACCCAGAGTTTAAAGCCTTTTTCTTTATTCAAGCCACACTTATCATGCTGTGCTTCTTAGTACTCACGCTATCAGGTTTCTACGACTCGGCTGAAACCGCGCTCGATCAAGCTATGATTCAAGCCGTATCAATCAGTACTACTGCGGGGTTTGCGACTACAGACTTCTCAATTTGGCCCACGTTTTTGCCCATACTACTCATCTTTTCAAGTTTCATTGGAGGTTGTGCAAGTTCAACCGGAGGCGGCTTAAAAGTGGTTCGTGTGTGTTTACTGTTCCTTCAAGGTAAGCGTGAAGTAGACAGGCTTATTCACCCTAAGGCAGTGTATTCTGTTAAGTTAGGTGAACGAGCAATGCCCGATAAGGTAGTAGAGGCGGTATGGGGCTTCTTCTCTGCTTACGCGGTGGTGTTTGTTGTACTCATGATAGGGCTAATTGCGACAGGGCTAGATAACTTAAGCGCGTTTACCGCTACCGCAGCCATGCTAAATAACCTTGGTCCTGGATTGGGCAGTGTTGCATCTAACTATGCGGGTGTAACCGATGCTGGAAAGTGGATTTTAGTGGTGGGAATGGTATTTGGGCGATTGGAAGTCTTTTCGTTGTTGGTACTATTTTCACCTACGTTCTGGCGAAGTTAATACAGCAACGACTGCTCAGTCAGTCATTGCTGTACATCGTAAGGCAAGTTTAGAAGAACGAGGCCATTGCATAAGCCGTTTTATCAAACATGAGTGGTTGTGCTTCTTCTAACGCTAGGTTGGCTTTGTTAGCCGTCGTCACAACGCGAGTGCGGTATTCTTTTTGGTTTGAAACTTCAGATACAGTCTGAGTTGATGCGCCGTCATCTGAAATTTTCGTATTCACCTTAGAATCTTTTCTCACAATCACGCCCTTCGCAGCACGTTCTTTAATTTGAATATCAGCCACGAGAAGGTAGGTTACATCTTTAACCATGGCGTTTGCCGCAGTAGAAACTAATCCACCAATGATGCCACCCGCAGCAGCTTGCTTGTAATTTCCACCACCCGCATAAGCTGCTGCTGAGCCCAAAGCGACGCCCTGAAATCCTGATGACAGATAATTCTCTGCCGCGGAAGGAGAAGCCTTTTCTAAATTGCGCACGAAAACACTCATCGTATATTGAGCTCCAGCAGGGCTATCAACAAACGAATAGCCGTTTCCGCTACTCGATATTTGAGCGTTGAGTGCTTCTCTAAATGCATTTCGATCAAATTCCATCACTGCTGAGCGAACTTCTAAATAGATTTTTCGTTTTTCAGGCGGCACAGGCTCAACAAAAATTGAGGTGCTAAGTTTGGTCTGTACATCTAAATCTTTTTTAGCAATGGAGGTATGCACGGCAGCACAGCCGCTAAAAAAAATAACTACAAATGCAAGTACAACAATCCTGACATGCTGATTCCGTAACGTCATGGTAATTCCTTATTAAAAATTGAACTGTGAATTATCGTTAGTGATTTATTAGTAGTAGCGACCGTAATAACGGTGGTAGTAGCGACAATTGCGATATTCTCGCCAGTTATATCGTAGTAAGTCTCGGCAGGTATAACCCGGACGCCAATTCGTACCTTGATATTCTTTCGGTTTCACCCCTTTATCCAGCATGCTTTTAATATAGGCGTCTACTTCCTCAGGCTTTTCGGCTAAAAACGGTTTTGACATAACTTCTGCATTTAATTGAGCTTGCATACGCGCAAGTTCATCGTCTTCATCTGATTGGCTGACTGCGGAAAAAGAAAGTAATAAACTAGAAAATAACAAAGCTAGTGTGGGTATTGGGAGTGAGGTAAATCCGTTTTGGTACATTTGCGTTAATCCTATAACGACCTGAGAAGTCAATTATTGATCATTTTTTGTACATTTCGCAACGGGTAATTTAGGATTATTTCCAGTAGCTATTTCACTACTTTTACGGCTTGGCGTATGTATTTGTTATCCAAAGAAGAATGCGCTGGGTTGGAACAGCTTTTCTACATCGCCAATGTATTTTTTGTCGACTAAGAACAGAATAACGTGGTCATTTGCCTCAATAAGCGTATCGCTATGGGCAATGATCACTTGGTCGTCTCTTACTACCGCGCCTATGGTAGTACCAGGAGGAAGCTTAATTTTACCGATTTCTTTACCCACAACTTTAGAGGTATTTTCATCACCATGTGCAATCGCTTCTATCGCCTCTGCTGCACCACGGCGCAAAGAATATACGTTTACAATATCTCCGCGTCTAACATGGGTAAGTAGGGCCGAAATCGTCGCTTGTTGTGGTGAGAAAGCAATGTCTATTTCACCACCTTGTACTAAGTCTACATAAGCACTACGTTGAATCAGTACCATGGCTTTTTGTGCGCCCATGCGCTTGGCCAACATGGCAGACATAATGTTAGCTTCATCATCATTGGTCACCGCAATGAATGCATCAACTTGCTCGACATTCTCTTCACTGAGCAACTCTGGATCTGATGCATCACCGCTAAAGACAATCGTCTTGTCTAAGTGGGCAGAAAGGTATTTTGCTCTTTCGTGACTAAACTCAATCAGCTTCACGTTATGTTTGTGTTCAAGTTTTTTCGCTAGCCCTGCACCAATTAAGCCGCCACCGGCTATCATAATGCGTTTATAGCTAGACTCTAATTTTTGAAGTTCACTCATTACCGCACGAATATGCTTAGTTGCAGCAATAAAGAATACTTCATCATCGGCTTCGATAACGGTAGTACCCAGTGGTCGAATAGGGCGACCACGGCGATAGATTGCTGCCACCCGTGTTTCCACATTGGGCATGTGGTCTTTTAACGCAGATAACGCGTGACCTACCAGTAAACCACCATAATAGGCTTTTACCGCCACTAAGCTGGCTTTGCCATCAGCAAATTCAACAACCTGTAATGCGCCAGGGTAATCTATAAGCCGTTTAATAGCTTTAGTCACTAGCTGTTCAGGAGCAATAATGTGGTCTACAGGTATGTCCTGCTGCTTATAGAGCTGTTCTTGGTAAATAATGTATTGTTCTGAGCGAACGCGAGCAATCTTGGTCGGGGTCTTGAATAAACTAAAGGCAACTTGGCAAGCGAGCATATTGCTTTCATCACTGTTCGTTACCGCGATAAGCATGTCGGCATCTTCTGCACCGGCTTTTCGTAATACGTCAGGGTGAGAGCCCACGCCATTAACCACCTGTAAATCTAATCGGTCTTGAAGCGCACGCAAGGTATTGGGATCAGAATCGATAACGGTAATATCGTTCTTCTCTCCTACAAGGTTTTCAGCAAGTGTTCCGCCAACCTGACCTGCGCCTAGAATGATGATTTTCATCGGTGTTTATGTGCCTTATTGCTTTTATTTGCTCAACGACTTTACCAGTCTCGCATAGTAGAAACCATCCATTTGTTGCTCGCCAGGTAGGATTTGTCTACCGGGCTTGCTCGGTGTTTCGGTTTTTATAACAGGTACTAATGTGGCATCTGCATTGCGTTCTAAAAATGCGCTAATCTGTTGGCTATTTTCTTGTGGCAGAATAGAGCAGGTGGCGTAAAGCAATGTGCCACCAGGCTTAAGTGTTTGCCATAAGCTAGTTAGTATTTCAGCTTGAAGTGCTGCAAGTGCATCAATATCACTAGACTTTCTTAGCCAGCGAATATCAGGGTGGCGGCGTATAACACCAGTGGCAGAGCAGGGTGCATCAAGCAAAATTCGGTCGAAGTGTTGTCCATCCCACCATGTTTCAGGCTTAGCCGCATCGCCTTGCTTTATAACGGGCAAATTGGTTTGCGTATGCTGCAGGCGAGTCATGTTTTCTTCAACGCGCTTTAAGCGGTTCTCGTCAGCATCAAGGGCTAGGCAATACGCTAATTCAGGGGTACGCTCAATAATATGACCCGTTTTACCACCAGGTGCAGCGCAACAATCTAATACGCGCTCGTGTGGTTGTGCGTCTAAATAATGGGCTGCAAGCTGAGCGGCACCATCTTGTACAGCAAAGTGGCCTTTTTCAAACCCTGGAAGCCCGGTAATGTCCTCTCGGCCTTCTAGTCTGATTGCATCTGGGTGTTCAGCACTTAATGAATAATTAACCTCAACAGCATCCAATGCAGCAGCGTAATCGGTAATCGATATTTTTTTGGTATTAACCCTTAGCCAAATAGGCGCCATGGCATTGGTAGCTTCGCGTACGGCATCAGCATCTTGACCATAGGCATCTTCTAGAGCTTTATATAACCACTTGGGTAACCCACTGGCAATAATAGGGTTATCGATAGGCTTGTTAACCAGTTCTTGGCGCATAAAGTTACGCAGTACTGCGTTAACTAAGCCTTTTAATGCCGTTCCGCCTAAATAAGACGAGGCATTAACGGTTTCGCCCACTGCAGCATGCTGGCTTACGCGAGAAAATGCTAACTGGTATAGCCCCAACAGAATAAGGTGCTCGATTACTTTTTTATTCCCTTTTAAAGGCCGGTCGAGTAACTCGCGCAACCAGTGCTGTAATATAGGGAGTTTACGCATGACGCCCAAAGACATTTCTTGGATCCATGCGTTGTCTCTAGGATGATGGCGACGTTGAACACGCTCTAGGCAATCTCTTGACGATTTACCTTGTTCTAGAATTTGGTATATCACCCATGCACAATCGGCACGCAGGTTTTTTTGTTTCGGTAATGGAGTGGGTTTCACTATTCTTCCGTACTGGCAATGCAGTTACCTGGTGCGAACCAGTCTTTGCGAGCATTAACGACATCTGCAGCGGGCAATGCTTTTTTCCCAGGTATTTGCAGGGTGTTGATTCGAAGGGCACTTGAACCCGTGGTTACCACAATGCCGTGCTTGTCAGCTTGAATGATAGTACCTGGGGCATCTGAAGTCGGTAAGCCATCAATCACATCCACCGACCAAATTTTAATATTTTGCGACTCAATTTTAGTCCACGCTACAGGCCATGGATTAAAAGCGCGTACGTTTCGTGCAATTTGCTCTGCGCTATCGTGCCAATTAATAAAGGCTTCTTCTTTGGAAAGCTTTTTAGCGTATGTTGCTTCGCTATCATCTTGCTTCACAGGTGAAAGGGTATCAATACTGTTTACTACATCTAGTAGTGCAGTAGGGCCAAGTTCAGCAAGCTTTTCGTAAAGCGAGGCGCTAGTATCATCTTCACTAATGGGCAAGGTTGCTATATGCAACATGTCACCAGTATCTAGCCCTTCATCCATCTGCATGATGGTAACACCAGTCTCGCTATCGCCGGCCCATATCGCCCGTTGGATAGGCGCAGCTCCACGCCATTTAGGCAAAATTGAACCATGCACATTAAGACAACCCAATTTGGGCGCATCAAGCACGGCTTTGGGTAATATCAAGCCATAGGCGACCACAATCATTAAATCGGCGTTGATGTCCGTCAATGTTTGCTGTGCTTCGTCATTTTTTAAACTGGCTGGCTGATAGACTGGAATCTCATATTCCTGAGCAAGCACTTTTACGGGGCTTGGCGTAAGCTTTTTACCTCGTCCAGCAGGACGGTCTGGTTGGGTATACACAGCAACAACGTCATGAGTGCTTGATAATAAAGCACGTAAATGCTGAGCTGCAAAATCCGGCGTGCCGGCAAAAATGATGCGTAATGGTTTTATCAAAACTAACCTCAGTCGCGTGCAGCTAAACGTGCTTCTTTTTCAAGCTTTTTACGAATTCGCTGGCGTTTAAGCGGAGACAAGTAATCAATAAACAGTTTGCCCTTTAGATGATCCAATTCATGTTGAATACAAATAGCCAATAGACCGTCTGCTTCCAACTCAAATGCTTCACCGTTTTCATTCAGTGCTTTTACCGTAATTTCTTCTGCGCGCTCTACTTTGGCGTAGTTACCTGGAACAGAAAGACAACCTTCTTCACTAATAGTGCTGCCGTCTTTTTTGGTGATTTCCGGGTTGATAAAAACACGAGGCTCGTCTTGATCTTCCGCTACGTTCATTACAACAACTTGAACATGTCTGTCGACTTGAGTAGCAGCCAAACCAATTCCATTCTCGTCTTTCATGGTTTCGAACATATCCGAAACCAATTGTTTAATGTCGTCGTTCACTTCTTCTACCGGTTTTGCTACGGTACGAAGTCGTTCATCGGGAAAACTTAATACGTCTAAAATTGCCATGTGTCGCTTATTTAACCTTTTCGCTGTATAAATTCATATACGATCTAGTCGCTCGTACACTTTACAGTGCCTTTTGAGTTACTATTCTAACGTATATCGAGTTATATCGTGCAGTTTTTTGCTGCCGCGCCACAGTATTGAGGCACAATATCGATATAGTAGTATTGTCTGAAATTTCAACAGTAAATGGCAGTGGAAAAATTGCGGAAGGTTAATTTGAAAAATCGATTGAAGAAAGCAGTATGTACAATGGTATTGGCTATGGCGTGTTTTGCCGCATTTTCAGCAATGGCCAAACCCTTAAAAGAAACTGCACCGCAAACTTATACTGTGAAGCAAGGTGATACCTTATGGGGCATCGCTAATCTTTTTTTAAATCAGCCATGGCTGTGGCCTGAACTTTGGCGTCACAACACCCAAATAGATAACCCGCATTTAATATACCCCGGTGATATCATCTCGGTGTCTTACATCAATGGTGAACCCGTATTTTCGATAAATCGAGCTAAGCCAAGCCTAGTGCTTTCGCCTGGTTCTGCCCGAAGAGTAAAGAGTGCGCCTATAGAGACCTTATCATGGTCGGTATTAGCTCCCTATATTAAACAACACACCCTACTTTCTGAGGAAGAGTATGAATTGCTCCCTCATTTATTGGGAAATCACGATGGTAATGTGAGTTTTGTGTCTAACGACTTAGTGGTAAGCCAAAAAGAAAACCGCACTGAAGATCAGTATCAGGTGGTAAGAAAGCAATCTATTATACGTGATATGCAAGGTAAGGTGCTTGGTGTGCAGCTCACCCATGTAGCAAAAGCTAGCTTAGAGACTGACGTGTCATTACCAAAGGCTAGAATGGTAAAACTTTCAGATTCAAATCAAGAAGCGAAACGTGGAGATAAGTTACTTACTGGTGACTTCACGTTAGACGATGACTTAGTTCTGCAAGAAGCAACGTCACAACGAGGTTTTGTGATTGGCGACTTACACGATCACGACTTACTCGGCCGCTACGATGTGGTGGTACTAGATTTAGGCGCACATGAGCTAACGGCGGGTACCGTGATGGGCATCTACGCTGGTGGCCCTGACATTATAGACGGCGAAGAACCTCAATACGCTAGCAATAGTGATGTCATAAAAGGAAACGGACTCTTTACAGATAAAGTACAGCAACCTGCACTTAAAATTGGTGAAGTCATTGTGTTTAAAACTTTTGAGTCAGCTAGCTACGGCATTATAACTCGAGCAAAAGAAGGCGTAAGACGCGGCTTCATTGTGGCAAAACCCTAACACGTTATTGCCGCTTATTATTTAGGAGCGGCTATGACAACTTTCCAGCCACATGAAGCAAGCAGTAATGCTGTTAAAGCATTGGATAAAGCCCTAGGCAAAGAACAGATAGCATGGCTGACAATGGCTTCAGCAATAAATATCGCAACAGGGAAGTGGCTTAAGGCGCTTGAAGCAGAATCGCTTAGCGCACTAGCATTACTGGATGGTATTCATAAAACCGCTTTCACTTCGGGTGCTCTTCATACCCTTACACAAGCAATTTCTCCTAACTTACTTGAAAAAGCGATACGCTGGCATGCTTCACATGCAAAGCATCATATTGTCACCCTAGGGTGCACACACTACCCTGAGCGATTAAGGACCCTGCCAAATCCTCCGTTGGTGTTATTTGTTATAGGTAACATTAATACGTTAGTTATGCCTCAAATAGCGATTGTAGGGAGTAGACGGGCGAGTCATCAAGGTAAGCAAATTGCCACTGATTTTGCCGAAGCGTTAGCAAATAACGGCGTAGCAGTAACCAGCGGGTTAGCAGCAGGAATAGATTCAGCTGCGCACAAAGGTGGTTTGGTGTGCGAAGGCGGCACCCTTGCGGTAATGGGGACGGGGCCTGATATTGTGTACCCTCCTAAAAATGTATCACTACACCGGGACATCGTGAATGCAGGGGGCGCTTGTATTACCGAGTTCTTTCCAGGTGTATCTGCTAAGCCTTGGCATTTTCCCCGAAGAAACCGAATAATTGCTGCGATGTCGCTTGGAACCCTAGTTATAGAGGCAAAAATAAAGAGTGGCACCTTGATAACTGCGAATTTGGCCGCAGATATGGGGCGTGAAGTATTTGCAGTTCCTGGAAGTATCTTCCATGCTTACTCCGAAGGATGTCATTGGTTAATTCAGCAAGGCGCTAAGCTGGTAACCTGTGTTGATGACATTTTCGATGAAATTGTAGTGTCGACTGGTGAGAGAGAATGCCAGAACGAAGCGTTAAGTAAAAAAAGTGAAGTGAATAACTTGGCAACCGATAAATTATTAGATAGTGTGGATTACGACATCACCGCTATTGATGTTATAGCGCAGCGCTGTACCTCTCCTGTTAATGAGGTTATGGCATCATTATTAGAATATGAGTTGCGTGGTTTAGTAGCCGCTGTCCCTGGTGGCTACATTAAATTGAGGGGAAAATAATATGTTCGATATCCTCATGTACCTGTTTGAAAACTTCATTCACAGTGAAACTGAAATTCGAGTCGATCAAGACGAGCTTACCGAGGAGTTGGTACGCGCGGGTTTCCATCATGATGAAATCTACAAAGCATTAGCGTGGCTTGAAAAGCTAGCGGCTTTGCAAGAAACAGATATTAAGCCTTATTTTTGTAAAGGGATTAGTACCAGCCTCAGTCGTATTTATACGCATGAAGAGCAGATGCGATTAGACGTAGAGTGCCGTGGCTTCTTGTTATTTTTAGAGCAAGTGGGCGTGGTAGATGCGTCAACGCGAGAAATGGTAATAGACAGAGTAATGGAAATAGATTCTTCTGAATTCTGTTTAGAAGACCTAAAGTGGGTAGTGCTAATGGTACTGTTCAATGTGCCAGGTAAAGAAAAAGCCTACGCACAAATGGAAGATTTATTATTTGATGAACCTGACGGCGTGTTGCACTAATGTGCTTCATGTCGTGCTAGTTGCTGGTTTATGTCGAAAATTGATCATTCACTTTTCTCTGCGCACGAACATGCCTTAGAAGACGCTTTCGGTGATTGTCCCGATTGCGGTAAACCACTGCATATAAAAAATAGCAAATCAGGCCCTTTTATTGGCTGCACCGGTTACCCAGATTGCCACTTCAGCAAGCCATTACACGATAAGCAAACCACCTTATTAAAACTACTGGATGGAGTTACCTGCCCAGAGTGTGATTCTACCTTGGCTATTAAGAAAGGGCGTTTTGGTATGTTTATAGGCTGTACCAATTTTCCTGAATGCCACTATATCTCGCCAATTAAACAGCAAGAAGACACCCACGTTACTTGCCCTAAGTGTAAAAAAGGACAACTTGCGTCCCGCACCAATAAATACGGTAAGCAGTTTTTTGCGTGTGACCATTATCCCCAGTGTCGTTATGTGCTAAATTTCACGCCAGTAAATGAAGCATGCCCCGATTGTGGCTGGGCCGTTCTGATAAAAAAGAAAGGCCAAATTTGTTGCCCTCAGCCAGGGTGTGGCTTCAAAAAAGACGATAAATAACACCTACAGAGAAAAGCACTAATGAGTATCCCGACCAAGGGGCAAGTAGACACTAGCGACCCCATTGTATCCGCGTTTAAAAATGGTGACTTATTGGTTTACCCTACTGAAGCGGTTATGGGCATAGGCTGTGACCCAGACAACGAAGCGAGTGTGTTAGCGCTCTTAGCATTGAAGCAGCGCCCCATCGAAAAAGGGGTAATTTTGATTGCCGCTAACTATTCTCAGCTATTACCTTATATAAATGATGAAGCCATACTTCAGCACAGACGTACTGAAATTGTGTCCAGTTGGCCTGGGCCAAATACTTGGCTGCTACCCAAGTCGGCGTCGACGCCACAGTGGTTAACTGGCAAGCATGAAAAAATAGCGGTTCGAGTAAGCAACCATCCAGTGGTTAAAGCTTTATGTGAAAAGCTAGAAAAGCCACTTGTATCTACAAGTGCCAACCTAACTGGCCAACAACCCGCAATCACCCAGCAGGACGCAATCAATATATTTGGTGATAGTGTTTTCTATATTGATGGAGAAGTAGGTGGCCACGCTAAACCCAGTACCATCCGTGACGGCGATACCGGAGAGATAATAAGATCATGATTGACCCCCAAAACGTAAATCAACAGTTAGACGGTAAAGACGCCGGTGAAGTAATAGAACAAGTAAAAGCATACTTACTATCATTGCAGGACAACATTTGCCAAACCTTAGAACTTGCCGACGGCAAAGGACAGTTTAAAGAAGACTCTTGGATTCGCGAGGAAGGCGGTGGCGGGCGTTCACGGGTTATTAAAAACGGCGCAGTAATAGAGCAAGGTGGGGTTAACTTTTCTCATGTATTTGGAAGTCAGATGCCGGCGTCTGCCACGGCTAACCGCCCAGAACTTGCGGGTAGAAACTTTCAGGCCATGGGGGTCTCGTTGGTTATTCACCCACACAACCCCTATATTCCGACGTCTCATGCAAATGTACGCTTTTTTATTGCCGAAAAAGAAGGTGAAGCGCCTATTTGGTGGTTTGGCGGTGGGTTTGATTTAACCCCGTTTTACCCCTTTAAAGACGACGTAGTGCATTGGCACAATACCGCAAAGAAATTGTGTGCTCCCTTTGGTGAAGACGTGTATGGGAAATATAAGACGTGGTGTGATGACTACTTCTTCTTAAAGCATCGTAATGAAACACGTGGGGTAGGCGGTTTATTCTTTGACGATTTAAATGATTGGGGGTTTGAAACTTCATTCAACTTTATGCAGGCAGTGGGTAATGGTTTTGTTGATGCTTACGTACCTATCGTAGAAAAGCGAAAAAGCACCTCATACGGTGAAAGAGAGCGTGACTTTCAGCTCTATCGACGTGGTCGCTATGTAGAATTCAACTTGGTATTCGATAGAGGCACTTTGTTTGGGTTACAAACTGGTGGTAGAACCGAATCAATTTTAATGTCTATGCCACCACTTGCGCGATGGGAGTATTGCTATACTCCAGCTCCAGGTAGCGCGGAAGCAAAGCTAACTGACTGGCTTCAGCCTACAAACTGGTAATATTTTGCACCATGGGTTCTTCCTGTGGTGCCATTCCCTTGATCCACATCAAATTCCCTCATTACCAAGGTATGTAGCTAGATTGCACCTTGCGCTGGATCAAATTATTTTCTTTTTAAACGTTTACAGTGTCGTCATTATCATTAAACACATGAGAGACACACAATGCGTACACACACACTTTCAGCCATATGTATTTCTTTAGCGCTTGCCGCTCCTTTTGCTTCAGCTCATGAAAAGGGTGATTGGATAGTTCGTGGTGGATTAACAACCGTTGCGCCCGACGAATCAACCTCTAACATCATTGCAGGTGGTAGCGATTTAGGTGTAGCACTGACTATCGATAACGATACCCAGTTAGGATTAAACGTTGCTTATTTCATCACCGACAATATTAATGTTGAATTGTTGGCCGCAACGCCGTTTACTCACGATGTGAATTTTTCAGTCAACGATCCACTAGGAACAGGCAATACATTGGGAGAAGTCACGCACTTACCCCCAACTGTTACTGTTAACTACTACTTCAACGATGCTAATGCTGCTTTTCAACCTTATATTGGTGCAGGTTTAAACTATACCTTTATCTTTGATGAGTCATTTACGGATGCAAATAAAGAAGCAGGCCTTGAAGATTTGTCTTTAGATAATTCTGTAGGTATTTCTGCACAAGTGGGAATGGACTATCAAATAGATAAAGAGTGGCATGTTAATGCGTCAGTACGTTACATCGATATTAATACCGAAGCGTCATTTACCGTAGGTGGTGCAGAAGGTAGCGTAAACGACATTGATATTGACCCTTGGGTTTATACATTGTCTGTAGGCTATACATTCTAAGATTCATCTAATGAGGTAAGTTACGTTTATATAAGTGGCCTCTTAAGCTTGGATAACCTTGAATCTTAATCTGAAGCGTTCCGTATCTCACGGAGCGCTTTTTATTTAGTATTAATCATATGCGTGGCAAGTTGATCTAGCGCGTTAAGAAGTTGCTGCGCCAACGGAAGGTCATCAACCGTCTCGTGCATGGCTTTTCGCATACAGTACATCCACTGGTCTTTTAATTCTGGTGTAGCACTAAAAGAAAGATGTCGTGAACGTAGCCGTGGGTGACCATATTGCTGCTGATAGGTATCAGGCCCGCCTAACCATAAACTTAAATAAAGAAAAAACACTTCTCTGATTCTATCTGTTGGCTGAGGATGAATAGCGTAAAGCTCTTTTGCAATAGGATCATCACGCATAATGTCATAAAAACGGTTTGCCAAAAGGCGTACCTTATCCTCTCCACCTATTCGGTAATATGGTGTAGTCTCTGACACAGCAGGTTTTTCCTTTCGTATCGATTTAAAGAAGTTAGACATTCCCATGACAGACAGCCTTATTAATAACAATTCAATGAAAAAGTTTGCCGTTTTCGGTAACCCTATAGTTCAGAGTCTATCACCAACTATTCATCAAATGTTCGCTAAGCAATGCGGCGAGCAAATTAGTTACGAAAAAATCCTCGCCCCAGAAGATGGTTTTACGCCTGCAGCGAACACATTCTTATCGCAACCTGGCGCGGTAGGCTGCAATGTCACTATGCCTTTCAAACAAGATGCCTTTGCGCTTGCCAGTGTAGACGACCAAGCTGCGTTAGATGCAAAAGCGGTTAATACATTAATGAAGCGTAGCGATGGCACCGTTGCAGGTTTTAATACCGATGGCGTAGGGTTAGTTAATGACTTACTTAATCATGGTGTACAACTGCAAGGTAAACGCGTGCTATTAATAGGTGCAGGTGGAGCGGCAAGAGGCGTAATAGCACCGCTTATTGCTTCAGGTATTGCATCGCTACATCTTACTAATAGGACAAACGCGAAAGCTGAAACAGTAGCAAGTGAAACGGGTGGAGGTAAGGTGAAGGTAGTAGGTATAGAAGACTGCGATAAAGTAGCTCCACATATCATTATTAACTCAACCGCAGCGAGCTTAAGCGAAACTCTGCCTTTTGATATGAGCGCAACGTTATTTAAAGAATGCGAAACAGCGTATGACATGGTTTATCGCGCAGATCCGACTTACTTTATGCAACAAGCATTATCGTTAGGTGCGTTACAGGTACTTGATGGTTTAGGTATGCTGGTGGAACAGGCTGCCGCGTCATTTACAATATGGACAGGCTACAAACCAAAGACCAGTGCGGTAATTGATGTATTACGTAGCCAGTTAAAGGCAAAGTAATCGAGAATGGTATAAGCAAGCAGGCTGTTAAGCCTGCTCCTCTCTATATTCATCTTTTAATTTTACGTAGTTCAACGCTGACTGTTTTAGGAAGGCTGTCTCGCTTTCCTTTAATGGGCGTTTCTTCACAGCTGGGTTCCCAACATAAAGGTAACCACTTTCGAGTCGCTTATTTGGTGGTATTAAAGCACCAGCTCCAATAAAGACATCATCCTCTACAATAACACCGTCCATTACGATGGCGCCCATTCCTACCAAGATACGATTTCTAAGCACACAGCCATGAAGCATACATTTATGCCCTACGGTAACGTCATCGCCAATAATAAGGGGGAAACCATTAGGGTTAGAAACGGATTTACGAGAAACATGCAACACACTGCCATCCTGAATATTACTTCGTGCTCCAATTGCAATGTGATTTACGTCACCTCGGGCAGCGACTAAAGGCCAGATACTTGCGTCTTCGCCTAAGGTAACGTCGCCAACAATAACAGCTGACTCATCTATATAGCAGCGTTCGCCGAGTGTGGGAGAAGTTGTTTGATAGTTTCTGATTGTCAAAACTGCACCTTTATATATAAATTCATCTGTTGAAAACGCATTAAAACAGAGAATAGGGGTGAAGAACCAATCTTATTCAACCATTGCCTAAGTAAAAATAGGCAGTGAGACTAATAGGAAATCAGTGAAAATCCGAATTTATGTGTGATTTATAAGCTGTGTGGTTGGTATTTTAAGCACTTAAACGAAATGTGACACTTTTTTGAAATCAGAGGTTGACGCAGGCTCAGAAATCTCTAGAATGCGCATCCGCTTCGACAGGAAAGTGAAACAACTTACACTGACAAAGCAAGTCACTACTTACCTTTAAGGTCAAGTGTGACGGGGTTTTAAAGAAAACGCTTCAGAAAATAAATTTTCAAAAAGTGTTGACACTGAAAACTTCAAGCGTATAATACGCACCTCGCTCAAACAGAGTGAGTCACCAAAAAGCAACGGCTTACGGTGAGGTTACGTTAAGTAACCATGTTCTTTAACAATTTAGACAAGACAATCTGTGTGGGCACTCATTAAGAGTGTCACACAACGACGATTCATATTCGATATATTTAATTGAAGAGTTTGATCATGGCTCAGATTGAACGCTGGCGGCAGGCCTAACACATGCAAGTCGAACGGAAACATATCTAGCTTGCTAGATGATGTCGAGTGGCGGACGGGTGAGTAATGCTTGGGAACTTGCCTTTGCGAGGGGGATAACAGTTGGAAACGACTGCTAATACCGCATAATGTCTTCGGACCAAACGGGGCTTAGGCTCCGGCGCAAAGAGAGGCCCAAGTGAGATTAGCTAGTTGGTGAGGTAAAGGCTCACCAAGGCAACGATCTCTAGCTGTTCTGAGAGGAAGATCAGCCACACTGGGACTGAGACACGGCCCAGACTCCTACGGGAGGCAGCAGTGGGGAATATTGCACAATGGGGGAAACCCTGATGCAGCCATGCCGCGTGTGTGAAGAAGGCCTTCGGGTTGTAAAGCACTTTCAGTTGTGAGGAAAAGTTAGTAGTTAATACCTGCTAGCCGTGACGTTAACAACAGAAGAAGCACCGGCTAACTCCGTGCCAGCAGCCGCGGTAATACGGAGGGTGCGAGCGTTAATCGGAATTACTGGGCGTAAAGCGCACGCAGGCGGTTTGTTAAGCTAGATGTGAAAGCCCCGGGCTCAACCTGGGACGGTCATTTAGAACTGGCAGACTAGAGTCTTGGAGAGGGGAGTGGAATTCCAGGTGTAGCGGTGAAATGCGTAGATATCTGGAGGAACATCAGTGGCGAAGGCGACTCCCTGGCCAAAGACTGACGCTCATGTGCGAAAGTGTGGGTAGCGAACAGGATTAGATACCCTGGTAGTCCACACCGTAAACGCTGTCTACTAGCTGTTTGTGACTTTAAGTCGTGAGTAGCGAAGCTAACGCGATAAGTAGACCGCCTGGGGAGTACGGCCGCAAGGTTAAAACTCAAATGAATTGACGGGGGCCCGCACAAGCGGTGGAGCATGTGGTTTAATTCGATGCAACGCGAAGAACCTTACCTACACTTGACATGTTGAGAAGTTACCAGAGATGGTTTCGTGCCTTCGGGAACTCAAACACAGGTGCTGCATGGCTGTCGTCAGCTCGTGTCGTGAGATGTTGGGTTAAGTCCCGCAACGAGCGCAACCCTTGTCCTTAGTTGCCAGCATTCAGTTGGGCACTCTAAGGAGACTGCCGGTGACAAACCGGAGGAAGGTGGGGACGACGTCAAGTCATCATGGCCCTTACGTGTAGGGCTACACACGTGCTACAATGGCATATACAGAGGGATGCGAGACAGTGATGTGGAGCGGACCCCTTAAAGTATGTCGTAGTCCGGATTGGAGTCTGCAACTCGACTCCATGAAGTCGGAATCGCTAGTAATCGCAGGTCAGAATACTGCGGTGAATACGTTCCCGGGCCTTGTACACACCGCCCGTCACACCATGGGAGTGGGATGCAAAAGAAGTAGTTAGTTTAACCTTCGGGAGAACGATTACCACTTTGTGTTTCATGACTGGGGTGAAGTCGTAACAAGGTAACCCTAGGGGAACCTGGGGTTGGATCACCTCCTTACCAAAATGTCGATGGTGACATTGTTAGTGTAGTGCCTACACAAATTGTCTTGTTTAATAGTTTAAAGATGTGCCTTAGAGCGCTTAATTTTGATTGTGAAATCAAACTTAAGTGCTTTCTTTGAAAGCATTATGTTCTTTAACAATTTGGAAAGCTGATATTTAATTAGTAAATCAATCAAAATTTGAGTAATTGAGAAGTCGAAAGACGTACTTACTACTCTACTTGACTTGAATTGCTTGTTATCAATCTTTATTTGATAGCAAGGCAATTTCACGATTAGCTTGTCATGCATACAACACTACCCATACTCGGATTCAAAAGGCGAGTATGACTGCAAGGTCTTTTGGGGTTGTATGGTTAAGTGACTAAGCGTATACGGTGGATGCCTTGGCAGTTAGAGGCGATGAAGGACGTGTAAGTCTGCGAAAAGCTGTGGTGAGCCGACAAAATGCATTTGAGCCACAGATGTCCGAATGGGGAAACCCACCTATTTATAGGTATCGTTGTATGAATATATAGTACAACGAGGCGAACGAGGGGAACTGAAACATCTAAGTACCCTTAGGAAAAGAAATCAACCGAGATTCCCCTAGTAGCGGCGAGCGAACGGGGATTAGCCCTTAAGCAATTATGAACGTAGTGGAAGCCTCTGGGAAGTGGCGCGATACAAGGTGATAGCCCTGTACACGAAGTGTTTGTTTTTGTGAAATCGAGTAGGTCGGGACACGTGTTATCTTGACTGAATATGGGGGGACCATCCTCCAAGGCTAAATACTCCTAACTGACCGATAGTGAACCAGTACCGTGAGGGAAAGGCGAAAAGAACCCCTGTGAGGGGAGTGAAATAGAACCTGAAACCGTATACGTACAAGCAGTGGGAGCAGACTTGTTCTGTGACTGCGTACCTTTTGTATAATGGGTCAGCGACTTATATTTAGTAGCAAGGTTAAGCGAATAGCGGAGCCGTAGCGAAAGCGAGTGTTAACTGCGCGTTTAGTTGCTAGGTATAGACCCGAAACCCGGTGATCTAGCCATGGGCAGGTTGAAGGTTGAGTAACATCAACTGGAGGACCGAACCCACTAACGTTGAAAAGTTAGGGGATGACTTGTGGCTGGGGGTGAAAGGCCAATCAAACCGGGAGATAGCTGGTTCTCCCCGAAATCTATTTAGGTAGAGCCTCGGACGAATTCCATTGGGGGTAGAGCACTGTTAAGGCTAGGGGGTCATCCCGACTTACCAACCCTTTGCAAACTCCGAATACCAATGAGAACTATCCGGGAGACACACGGCGGGTGCTAACGTCCGTCGTGAAGAGGGAAACAACCCAGACCGCCAGCTAAGGTCCCAAAATATTGCTAAGTGGGAAACGATGTGGGAAGGCATAGACAGCTAGGAGGTTGGCTTAGAAGCAGCCACCCTTTAAAGAAAGCGTAATAGCTCACTAGTCGAGTCGGCCTGCGCGGAAGATGTAACGGGGCTAAGCAATATACCGAAGCTGCGGATACGTGTTTACACGTATGGTAGGGGAGCGTTGTGTAAGTGGATGAAGGTGGATTGAGAAGTCTGCTGGACATATCACAAGTGCGAATGCTGACATGAGTAACGATAATGGGAGTGAAAAACTCCCACGCCGGAAGACCAAGGTTTCCTGTCCCATGCTAATCAGGGCAGGGTAAGTCGGCCCCTAAGGCGAGGCAGAAATGCGTAGTCGATGGGAAACGGATTAATATTTCCGTACTTATATAATCAGTGATGGAGGGACGGAGAAGGCTAAGCAAGCTTGGCGTTGGTTGTCCAAGTGAAAGCAAGTAGGCCGAGAATTTAGGTAAATCCGGATTCTTAAAGCTGAGATGCGAGACGAGCTACTACGGTAGTGAAGTTGTTGATGCCCTGCTTCCAGGAAAAGCTTCTAAACTTATGATTATATGAACCGTACCCCAAACCGACACAGGTGGTCAGGTAGAGAATACTAAGGCGCTTGAGAGAACTCGGGTGAAGGAACTCGGCAAAATTGTACCGTAACTTCGGGAGAAGGTACGCCCTTGTTTGTGATAGGACTTGCTCCTTGAGCAGATGAGGGCCGCAGTGACCAGGTGGCTGGGACTGTTTATTAAAAACACAGCACTCTGCTAACTCGCAAGAGGACGTATAGGGTGTGACACCTGCCCGGTGCCGGAAGGTTAATTGATGGGGTTATCTTCGGAGAAGCTCTTGATCGAAGCCCCGGTAAACGGCGGCCGTAACTATAACGGTCCTAAGGTAGCGAAATTCCTTGTCGGGTAAGTTCCGACCTGCACGAATGGTGTAACCATGGCCACGCTGTCTCCACCCGAGACTCAGTGAAATTGAAATCGCAGTGAAGATGCTGTGTACCCGCACCTAGACGGAAAGACCCCGTGAACCTTTACTACAGCTTGGCACTGAACATTGAACCTACATGTGTAGGATAGGTGGGAGGCTTCGAAGCACAGTCGCTAGATTGTGTGGAGCCGTCCTTGAAATACCACCCTTGTATGTTTGATGTTCTAACATTGGTCCCTTATCGGGATTATGGACAGTGTCTGGTGGGTAGTTTGACTGGGGCGGTCTCCTCCCAAATAGTAACGGAGGAGCACGAAGGTTAGCTAATCACGGTCGGACATCGTGAGGTTAGTGCAATGGCATAAGCTAGCTTAACTGCGAGACAGACACGTCGAGCAGGTACGAAAGTAGGTCATAGTGATCCGGTGGTTCTGTATGGAAGGGCCATCGCTCAACGGATAAAAGGTACTCCGGGGATAACAGGCTGATACCGCCCAAGAGTTCATATCGACGGCGGTGTTTGGCACCTCGATGTCGGCTCATCACATCCTGGGGCTGAAGTCGGTCCCAAGGGTATGGCTGTTCGCCATTTAAAGTGGTACGCGAGCTGGGTTTAGAACGTCGTGAGACAGTTCGGTCCCTATCTGGTGTGGGCGTTGGATGATTGATGGGAGCTGCTCCTAGTACGAGAGGACCGGAGTGGACGAACCGCTGGTGTTCGGGTTGTCATGCCAATGGCATTGCCCGGTAGCTACGTTCGGAACGGATAACCGCTGAAAGCATCTAAGCGGGAAGCCGGCCCAAAGATGAGTCATCCCTGACTTTTAAAGTCCGGAAGGGTTGTTATAGACGATGACGTTGATAGGCAGGATGTGGAAGCGTTGTAAGGCGTTAAGCTAACCTGTACTAATTGCCCGAGAGGCTTAACCATACAACGCCCAAGAGGCTTTATATCTTGAGTGTTGTAAGACAAAGCTAATAGCAACTAGAGTAGTAGTACTCAGTGCTCAAAGATTGATTACGTGAATATCAGAATTCCTAAATTGTTAATTATTAAAGTAATATGGACTGAATAAGTCGGTATTACGCAAACAAACGTTTGCAAAAAGTTTATGCTTGGCAGCCATAGCGATACGGTACCACCTGATCCCATTCCGAACTCAGAAGTGAAACGTATTAGCGGCGATGGTAGTGTGGGGTTTCCCCATGTGAGAGTAGCACACTGCCAAGCTCCCATTCGAAGAAAGGGCTATCCTAACGGATAGCCCTTTTTTTATGCGTGATTGAAAGTGAAACGTATTAGCGCATACTAGGTCCCATTCGAAGAAATTGCTTCACAACGATTGCTTCACAACGAAAACTAGCCTATCGCATAGCCCTTTTTTTATGCCTGTAAAAAGTCAAACTTAGTGTTACACCTTTAAATCAAAGCACGTCAATCACAAGGTTACTAAGCTCTCTCTAAGAAAGCGGTAAAAGGCTCTCGTTGCTTGACTATAAAAAGCAAAGTACTGGGAAGATCTTAATAAAAGAAGATCTACTGATCATAATATCAGGGCAAGAAAACGCCATCATATACACTGTATAAATTCGCAAACCAGAATAAATTACTTATAAGTCTATTAAACGACTAATTGATATTGCTCTATATGATAATAATGCAGTGTTAATAGCTTACAGATTGAGGTATTGAACCGCGGTAAATCAGAACTGACTTCCTTACAGCAAGAAACGTAATACAAACGCTATCGGCCAGAACCAACGTTATTTTATCAATATGTTGAACGACATTACCCTGAACATCGCAATAAAAAAGCCTATCATGATGATAGGCTTTTGTGGTTTCGCGATGAGAGCGCAGTTGCGCACGCTTTATCTAAATTGGCTTATGCCTAATCTTATTTTTCGATGACTGCGAACTTACCATCGGTGTGCACAAATCCCCAAATAGTGTTGCTATCTTTCACATAACCCCAGTAGCGTTGTTGGCAATTAGCCACTTGGTAACCACCTTCTGGGTGCTGATCGGTCAGTCTGTAATAGGTTGAATAGTGGTCAGAGTAACCGCTTTCGACGTAACACTCATCAGCAAAAGCCGGTACCCATGACTGTGTTGCTTCGTCATAGCGACCAACGGTTAAATCAGTCAAGACATACCCTTCAGGAGCGGTCATTACTAGCGTCATGGCGTCAGCAAAATCTAGACTATCCGCTAAATAGCGACCATTCCAGTTGGCGTCATTACCACTCGGATTACCATTGACTAGGTCTGGATTCAATGATGCTTCAATATCGGTACCTTTCACAAATTTTCCATCACGTGTTGTGTGAGTTGGATTATTCACTTCTTCACCGTTTTGGTTAACATAGGTTAGTGATGCAGACTCTCCTTCAGCTAAAACACCAGTATCTACGTCGATAATTGGCGCAATTAAATCGCCATATTGGTTGAAGTGCGAACCTTCTTGGGTTTGATTTCCACTAAGGTATAACACATCAGATAAGGTGGTAGCGTTGTTATCCACAAACCAACTCATGGAAAATAACTCACGTAGACGTTCCACTTCCCCCACAGTAGCGGCATATGAGCTATTATAGGTAAGGTTATAGCCATCGATAATGGTTGCTTGCGATCCTATGTAACCCTCATCCGCTGGCGTTTCGGAATGGGCATAATAGTTTTGGTCGGGCGCAACCACTCTAATGGTTGCATCTGTGGTACGGGTGTTTTCATCTAACACTTGCCACTCAACTTCGTTACAAGTTTGGGTCGTGACCGCACCCTCTACCATATAGTCGCCTGAGTATGTACACCACGCATTTGTATCGTAATCATAGTGAGCGCCCAAGTTCATATCCACTTCAGTCAGTGTATGATCAGCGTAGTAAGCTTTGCTAGTAATCTGACGACCGTTAACTTCAACAACTACAAATGAAATACCATTTCCTAAATCAGACGTAATACTTGCGTACTTGGTCCCTTCGCTGTTGGTTAAATCTCCCCCAGTGATGGAGTCATAAAAGTTGTTAATGAACAACCCCGTTTCATGCTCATCATGCATACCGTATAAATCTTCGTAAGCTTTCCATGATGCATTGCCACCGATGATTTGTGTGAAGCCATTAGCGGTATCTTTGTCATCGGAGGTAGGGTGAATTAAGCTACGTGAGTACTGATGATCATGCCCTGCAATATAGGTAACTTGATAACTATTGAACAAGTTTAATATGTCAGCAGCTAGGCCAGGCTCAGCTTCATCTTGCAACTGTAAATAGCCCAATTGGCCGATATCGTAGCCATTTAAACTTGGTTCTTCTAGCTCTTCGTATGCACTAGTTGCAGTTTCTAGAGCATTACTATAAAACGCAATTTCTTCAGCTGATGCATTATTTTCAATGGCATCGTCTAACGTTGCTTGCGCTGCATCTTTAGCTTCTTGTAAAGCAATTCTTTCAGCTACATATGCATCGTAAATTTCAACTTGATAGGTTTGAGGACGCTTCTTAGTTGATAGCGGCTCATGTCCAAACGCCACAACATGATCTACGTCTTCGGCATTAGCGATAATAATTTCTTTCAACCAGTCTCTTAAAATTGTCCATGTTCCTCTGTATGCGCTGCTATATAGCTCTGCAAAATAGAAATCTAAAGCAATAAACATGGTTTTATCTTCAATGAAATAATAAACCAAGTCTTCTGCACCAGGAAAACCTATGGCTTTACCATTATCTAAATGTTCGCGAACTAATGCACCTGTATATGCTTGATACAATTTATAGCCCTGGTCAAAGTCAACCTGCTCATAACCTTCATAAGGGTTAATATCGTTAAAAACATTGTTGACTGACTGACGTTCCCATTCTTGTTCGTTGGTAAACCATGCTGGCCAGTTTCTCCCATTAACAATTTCGTGATTGCCTCGCGCAGGAAATACACCGATCCCTGCATCGGTTAATGGGCCGGCAACTTTCTCCATCCACTGTACATAGTCAGACTCCGCACGGTATTCAGTGATATCACCTGTTGCCAAAACTAAATCAACATCTAGCTCTATCATTTTATCAGTTACGGCTTCAACTAAAGGTAAAGGGAGAACTTTCCAGTCAGGGCCAAAATCTTTGCGATCTTCAGGTGCAATTACAATAGGCTCGCCGGCACTATCTACTTCAATATAAGGGTGGAATGGGTCTTCAACGTTAACTAAGTAGCTAACACCATCTTCATCCCAATCGTTGGCTTTAACCGCGTCATTTTGACTTTCAGTGCCGGCATCGTAAAAACCATCACCGTTGTAGTCTACGCCTACGTATTCTTTGATGGACAAGGTGTTACCGTCTTTATCAACGTCCACGTACAACGACATATTGTCATCATCTCGACCTTGGGTATCTGGAAAAATAGCAAAACGTAAGATTTTATCTGAATCTTCGAAGAGAATGTTTGCCCCAGAGGTGGCATTACTACCTAGAACCGGCGCTTGTGCTGTTAAAGCATCTAGGGTTGCCTGAAGGGCTTCGATTTCGGCTTGTAACCTAGCAATATCTTCAATTGTGGTAGCATTGTTGGATGCTTCTTGTAAGGCTACCAACTCTGCAGTCATTGCATCAATCTGTGCTTGCATTGCAACAATAGTGGCGTTCAATGTAGCAACTTCTGATCCATTTGAAGTATCTATGTTGTCGAGTTCGCTTTGTAACTGTTCAACTTGCGCTTGCAGTGCACTCACTTCGGCGTCGTTGTCGTCACCAATACTACAAGCGCTAAGTACGCCTACAGCGACTAACGTTAGCGTAAAATATTTCAACTTCATGGCTGTTCCCTCATTAATAAAAATAATTTCAAAGCTAATATCGCGTTTCAAATTGGCGATATTAATCAAGTTTCACTGCCTATAAGACGGCGTTAAAATTAATAAGGGGACAGGTTTTTTTATATATTTTCCCGAGGCTAATTTGTCATTAAGTTGTCACAATAAAGCCTTATTGAAACGCTCAGGTGTAGTGGTAATGCTGAGTGTTATTCATTGTGACTAACAAGTTTGCACTGACTGGTTTTATGTAGATTTGAAAGTGAATTTCACGGTGTCATTGGTATCGCAAAACGAAGTGTTAGGATTTCCTTGTATTCCGACTATATAAGTACGAGCGGATATGGATATGAAAAAATGACCCTTTGGATAAGCTGATGGATGGAATATTGGAGGCAGAGCCAAATTAAACCAGTAATATCATGTTTCACTTCGATACAGACAATACCTACAAATACCATTATGGTAATGGCAACAAACTCAAATTAGATATAGTGATAAGAAGAGAGAAAAGGATGTCTGAGAAAATTGTATTAGAAGCAACCTTCAATCCGTCAGTCAAAACCTATTGGTTGGTAAGCTTGTTATTATTTTCAACGCTTATAGTCATTGGCATTCCATTACTTGTTTTATCCATTCCGATATTTTATCTAATCAGCAGTAAAATGATTGCTGCAATGTCCGCAATCATCACCGAACGAAAACTTATAGTAAAAAAAGGTATTTTCAACAAGGAAGAGAAAACAATTCCGCTTGAGAAGATAACAGATGTAGCTATGACCCAAGGCCCGTTAATGCGCATGTTTAATTTATACAGGTTGTCTTTTGAGACTGCAGGACAATCAGCTCAGGGCGCACTTGTTTCGCTTATAGGAATTGAAGATGCTATCAATTTTAGAGAAACCATTTTAAGCCAAAAAGATAAGGCTGTTCAGGGAAATAGATATACAGCAGAACTCGAGACAAATACTAAAGACGACTTCGCCTTACTACTGCAAAGTACACAGCGGATAGAAGCATTATTAGAGAAGCTGGTTAATTCAAAGTAAAAATTACTGTAATGAGAAGAGGTAGTAACAGGCTTTAAGTACTAATACCCTCTTAGTCAGACAATCTTCCGCTCGTACTCTAGATGATAATTTATCTCTATTAAGTCACCCGCCAAATCATGTGTCTTCGTTGTCGACACTAAACTGTGCTGGTGAAATATTGCCAAGCAAGATAATAGAGTAGATAAATTACACCTGACTAATGACCATTACTTACAAATGGCAGCAATTCAAGATCGCAGCTACAAGTGCCTAGTAAGCTAGCAAAGTCAAACTGAAGTTATAAACACAGTAAGTACAGTGGCTGTCTTAGCGATTACTTGTGGGTAATGGCGTACATAGCATACATAGGGTGAACCAAGTCCATACAATTGATTATGAGCTACGACGGTTTATGACGACATAGAGAAGTGAGTAGTGTGCTGCTAACAATATATGTGTGGTTAGCAATACAGTAAGAAAGCGTAATCAGCCTTAAACCTGTGTAAAAGAGGGCGAATAGCTCGTTTGGAAAACTTTATAAAATTATTTTAAGAAAAGTGTTGATCCAAAAGCTGATTCGCGTAGAATGCGCGCCTCGCTTCAAGGAGTTGGCAACAATAACAAGAAGCGGTTTTCATTAGCTCTACGGAGTTAACAACGGTTCGAAAAGAAATTTACGAAAAACGTTGACACTGAAAACAAGAAGCGTATTATACGCCTCCCGCTTCGAGAGAAGCGAAGCAAGAAAGACGCTAGCAACTATATGTAGCCTGAGTCCTCCTTGCGCAGAAGTCACGACAAAAAAGCGTCATGATTCTGCACCATGTTCTTTAACAATTTAGACAAGACAATCTGTGTGGGCACTCATTAAGAGTGTCACACAACGACGATTCATATTCGATATATTTAATTGAAGAGTTTGATCATGGCTCAGATTGAACGCTGGCGGCAGGCCTAACACATGCAAGTCGAACGGAAACATGTCTAGCTTGCTAGATGATGTCGAGTGGCGGACGGGTGAGTAATGCTTGGGAACTTGCCTTTGCGAGGGGGATAACAGTTGGAAACGACTGCTAATACCGCATAATGTCTCCGGACCAAACGGGGCTTAGGCTCCGGCGCAAAGAGAGGCCCAAGTGAGATTAGCTAGTTGGTGAGGTAAAGGCTCACCAAGGCAACGATCTCTAGCTGTTCTGAGAGGAAGATCAGCCACACTGGGACTGAGACACGGCCCAGACTCCTACGGGAGGCAGCAGTGGGGAATATTGCACAATGGGGGAAACCCTGATGCAGCCATGCCGCGTGTGTGAAGAAGGCCTTCGGGTTGTAAAGCACTTTCAGTTGTGAGGAAAAGTTAGTAGTTAATACCTGCTAGCCGTGACGTTAACAACAGAAGAAGCACCGGCTAACTCCGTGCCAGCAGCCGCGGTAATACGGAGGGTGCGAGCGTTAATCGGAATTACTGGGCGTAAAGCGCACGCAGGCGGTTTGTTAAGCTAGATGTGAAAGCCCCGGGCTCAACCTGGGACGGTCATTTAGAACTGGCAGACTAGAGTCTTGGAGAGGGGAGTGGAATTCCAGGTGTAGCGGTGAAATGCGTAGATATCTGGAGGAACATCAGTGGCGAAGGCGACTCCCTGGCCAAAGACTGACGCTCATGTGCGAAAGTGTGGGTAGCGAACAGGATTAGATACCCTGGTAGTCCACACCGTAAACGCTGTCTACTAGCTGTTTGTGGCTTTAAGCCGTGAGTAGCGAAGCTAACGCGATAAGTAGACCGCCTGGGGAGTACGGCCGCAAGGTTAAAACTCAAATGAATTGACGGGGGCCCGCACAAGCGGTGGAGCATGTGGTTTAATTCGATGCAACGCGAAGAACCTTACCTACACTTGACATGTTGAGAAGTTACCAGAGATGGTTTCGTGCCTTCGGGAACTCAAACACAGGTGCTGCATGGCTGTCGTCAGCTCGTGTCGTGAGATGTTGGGTTAAGTCCCGCAACGAGCGCAACCCTTGTCCTTAGTTGCCAGCATTCAGTTGGGCACTCTAAGGAGACTGCCGGTGACAAACCGGAGGAAGGTGGGGACGACGTCAAGTCATCATGGCCCTTACGTGTAGGGCTACACACGTGCTACAATGGCATATACAGAGGGATGCGAGACAGTGATGTGGAGCGGACCCCTTAAAGTATGTCGTAGTCCGGATTGGAGTCTGCAACTCGACTCCATGAAGTCGGAATCGCTAGTAATCGCAGGTCAGAATACTGCGGTGAATACGTTCCCGGGCCTTGTACACACCGCCCGTCACACCATGGGAGTGGGATGCAAAAGAAGTAGTTAGTTTAACCTTCGGGAGAACGATTACCACTTTGTGTTTCATGACTGGGGTGAAGTCGTAACAAGGTAACCCTAGGGGAACCTGGGGTTGGATCACCTCCTTACCAAAATGTCGATGGTGACATTGTTAGTGTAGTGCCTACACAAATTGTCTTGTTTAATAGTTTAAAGATGTGCCTTAGAGCGCTTAATTTTGATTGTGAAATCAAACTTAAGTGCTTTCTTTGAAAGCATTATGTTCTTTAACAATTTGGAAAGCTGATATTTAATTAGTAAATCAATCAAAATTTGAGTAATTGAGAAGTCGAAAGACGTACTTACTACTCTACTTGACTTGAATTGCTTGTTATCAATCTTTATTTGATAGCAAGGCAATTTCACGATTAGCTTGTCATGCATACAACACTACCCATACTCGGATTCAAAAGGCGAGTATGACTGCAAGGTCTTTTGGGGTTGTATGGTTAAGTGACTAAGCGTATACGGTGGATGCCTTGGCAGTTAGAGGCGATGAAGGACGTGTAAGTCTGCGAAAAGCTGTGGTGAGCCGACAAAATGCATTTGAGCCACAGATGTCCGAATGGGGAAACCCACCTATTTATAGGTATCGTTGTATGAATATATAGTACAACGAGGCGAACGAGGGGAACTGAAACATCTAAGTACCCTTAGGAAAAGAAATCAACCGAGATTCCCCTAGTAGCGGCGAGCGAACGGGGATTAGCCCTTAAGCAATTATGAACGTAGTGGAAGCCTCTGGGAAGTGGCGCGATACAAGGTGATAGCCCTGTACACGAAGTGTTTGTTTTTGTGAAATCGAGTAGGTCGGGACACGTGTTATCTTGACTGAATATGGGGGGACCATCCTCCAAGGCTAAATACTCCTAACTGACCGATAGTGAACCAGTACCGTGAGGGAAAGGCGAAAAGAACCCCTGTGAGGGGAGTGAAATAGAACCTGAAACCGTATACGTACAAGCAGTGGGAGCAGACTTGTTCTGTGACTGCGTACCTTTTGTATAATGGGTCAGCGACTTATATTTAGTAGCAAGGTTAAGCGAATAGCGGAGCCGTAGCGAAAGCGAGTGTTAACTGCGCGTTTAGTTGCTAGGTATAGACCCGAAACCCGGTGATCTAGCCATGGGCAGGTTGAAGGTTGAGTAACATCAACTGGAGGACCGAACCCACTAACGTTGAAAAGTTAGGGGATGACTTGTGGCTGGGGGTGAAAGGCCAATCAAACCGGGAGATAGCTGGTTCTCCCCGAAATCTATTTAGGTAGAGCCTCGGACGAATTCCATTGGGGGTAGAGCACTGTTAAGGCTAGGGGGTCATCCCGACTTACCAACCCTTTGCAAACTCCGAATACCAATGAGAACTATCCGGGAGACACACGGCGGGTGCTAACGTCCGTCGTGAAGAGGGAAACAACCCAGACCGCCAGCTAAGGTCCCAAAATATTGCTAAGTGGGAAACGATGTGGGAAGGCATAGACAGCTAGGAGGTTGGCTTAGAAGCAGCCACCCTTTAAAGAAAGCGTAATAGCTCACTAGTCGAGTCGGCCTGCGCGGAAGATGTAACGGGGCTAAGCAATATACCGAAGCTGCGGATACGTGTTTACACGTATGGTAGGGGAGCGTTGTGTAAGTGGATGAAGGTGGATTGAGAAGTCTGCTGGACATATCACAAGTGCGAATGCTGACATGAGTAACGATAATGGGAGTGAAAAACTCCCACGCCGGAAGACCAAGGTTTCCTGTCCCATGCTAATCAGGGCAGGGTAAGTCGGCCCCTAAGGCGAGGCAGAAATGCGTAGTCGATGGGAAACGGATTAATATTTCCGTACTTATATAATCAGTGATGGAGGGACGGAGAAGGCTAAGCAAGCTTGGCGTTGGTTGTCCAAGTGAAAGCAAGTAGGCCGAGAATTTAGGTAAATCCGGATTCTTAAAGCTGAGATGCGAGACGAGCTACTACGGTAGTGAAGTTGTTGATGCCCTGCTTCCAGGAAAAGCTTCTAAACTTATGATTATATGAACCGTACCCCAAACCGACACAGGTGGTCAGGTAGAGAATACTAAGGCGCTTGAGAGAACTCGGGTGAAGGAACTCGGCAAAATTGTACCGTAACTTCGGGAGAAGGTACGCCCTTGTTTGTGATAGGACTTGCTCCTTGAGCAGATGAGGGCCGCAGTGACCAGGTGGCTGGGACTGTTTATTAAAAACACAGCACTCTGCTAACTCGCAAGAGGACGTATAGGGTGTGACACCTGCCCGGTGCCGGAAGGTTAATTGATGGGGTTATCTTCGGAGAAGCTCTTGATCGAAGCCCCGGTAAACGGCGGCCGTAACTATAACGGTCCTAAGGTAGCGAAATTCCTTGTCGGGTAAGTTCCGACCTGCACGAATGGTGTAACCATGGCCACGCTGTCTCCACCCGAGACTCAGTGAAATTGAAATCGCAGTGAAGATGCTGTGTACCCGCACCTAGACGGAAAGACCCCGTGAACCTTTACTACAGCTTGGCACTGAACATTGAACCTACATGTGTAGGATAGGTGGGAGGCTTCGAAGCACAGTCGCTAGATTGTGTGGAGCCGTCCTTGAAATACCACCCTTGTATGTTTGATGTTCTAACATTGGTCCCTTATCGGGATTATGGACAGTGTCTGGTGGGTAGTTTGACTGGGGCGGTCTCCTCCCAAATAGTAACGGAGGAGCACGAAGGTTAGCTAATCACGGTCGGACATCGTGAGGTTAGTGCAATGGCATAAGCTAGCTTAACTGCGAGACAGACACGTCGAGCAGGTACGAAAGTAGGTCATAGTGATCCGGTGGTTCTGTATGGAAGGGCCATCGCTCAACGGATAAAAGGTACTCCGGGGATAACAGGCTGATACCGCCCAAGAGTTCATATCGACGGCGGTGTTTGGCACCTCGATGTCGGCTCATCACATCCTGGGGCTGAAGTCGGTCCCAAGGGTATGGCTGTTCGCCATTTAAAGTGGTACGCGAGCTGGGTTTAGAACGTCGTGAGACAGTTCGGTCCCTATCTGGTGTGGGCGTTGGATGATTGATGGGAGCTGCTCCTAGTACGAGAGGACCGGAGTGGACGAACCGCTGGTGTTCGGGTTGTCATGCCAATGGCATTGCCCGGTAGCTACGTTCGGAACGGATAACCGCTGAAAGCATCTAAGCGGGAAGCCGGCCCAAAGATGAGTCATCCCTGACTTTTAAAGTCCGGAAGGGTTGTTATAGACGATGACGTTGATAGGCAGGATGTGGAAGCGTTGTAAGGCGTTAAGCTAACCTGTACTAATTGCCCGAGAGGCTTAACCATACAACGCCCAAGAGGCTTTATAATCTTGAGTGTTGTAAGACAAAGCTAATTAAAGCAACTAGAGTAGTAGTACTCAGTGCTCAAAAGATTGATTACGTGAATATCAGAATTCCTAAATTGTTAATTATTAAAGTGATATGGACTGAATAAGTCGGTATTACGCAAACTAACGTTTGCAAAAGTTTATGCTTGGCAGCCATAGCGATACGGTACCACCTGATCCCATTCCGAACTCAGAAGTGAAACGTATTAGCGGCGATGGTAGTGTGGGGTTTCCCCATGTGAGAGTAGCACACTGCCAAGCTCCCATTCGAAGAAAGGGCTATCCTAACGGATAGCCCTTTTTTTATGCCTTTAGAAAAGTGGGAATTAGCGCGAAGCCCGTTGCTAGAAGTTACCACGTAGCTTACTTATGCCGTTTGACTGACTTCCAGCTGTATCTAGATCTGCAAAACAGTATGTTAATACACAACTACTGAAAACTATGGTTAAAGTGAGTCTCTTAATAACGTACCCATAGTAAGTTATACAGAAGAAAATAATAAAATCATGTGAGCTAGTAGGTTAAGCTACATATTTCATGCCATAGCTTATCTGTCTGCTTTAAGACATAAGCTTTCAATTTAAGTAATTTAGTTATTCCCATAAGCCTCACCAGGTAAATTATGAACATGAAAGTATATGTGGGCATAAAGCCCACTTAAGTTGAAGCAATGACTATTAGAAACTATATGCGTACGACAGGTTCATGAAATCCAATCCAGGGTTATTACTGTTAAATCCCCCATTAGAGAAGTGCATGTAGCGCAAGGCGACGTGTTGGCTTTCATCAAGTTCAAGCACTAAACCTAGCCTGTCTTCAAATTGGTAGTTAGAACCTATATCTTTGCCTGCTACTTTCTCATCATTGATGAAACTTGCCCCTATACCTGCTTCAACAAACAGAGGGTAGTCATACACGGTGCTAATTTGCTTCATAAAAATTGGCGTTATTGATAGCGCGTAGCTTGTGCTATGGTTATTGTCTTCACCGTATTCCCAATGGTAAGCGCTAAGCTCCCAGTACAGTTTGATATCACCAAACCATCCAGTGCTTAAGTTGTGTTCTAATGGTCGATAGGCAAAACGAATACCGTCGATATTGTCAAAGCCATTCATATAATCAACGCTGACGGTTTGTTTGGCTTGCGCTAAGTTAGGTAGTAAAAGCAAAGCTAGGACGGTAAGTTTGAATGTATTTTTGAACATGTTGTCTCCTTAATATAGAAGGAGAAAGCAAAATCACTACCAGAAATGAAAATCTATAATTTTCAGTGGGTTAAAGTCAATTGGAATGCTTATGTGTTTTTAGTTACTTAAGAATTTTCTTGAAATAAGTAATTATTACAGGGGCTTCCACACTTCGTCTTTCTCAATATTTTGTTCTGTTCGAAACCTTTCTACCAGCTCTTCAGGTAGAGCAATATCGTATTTTTCGTAGATGTTAGATATTAAGCTTTGGTTATTTATTAAGAATACGTTTAGCTCTTTAATTATTTCGGGGTGGCGTAAAGTGGATAATAGAAAAGGGACATCAATAAAAGGAAGTGTAACATCAACGGAAAAGGGACCCAGTTGAGGGTAACTCTGCATAAAATACTTTCCAACGTGATATTCAACATCTACAGCATCGACTTCTTTATGTTGAAGTAGTGAAAGCGCATTATAAGTTTCTTCAATGGGAACTAAAGATAAAAGGTTGTCATCAATTCTGCTTTGCCATTTAACCGGTGTAAACCCTTGTGGAATAGCTAACTTCTTAATGAAATTTATCCCTTTTCCAATATCTTCTGACCTAACAAGTGTTCCAGATAACGTATGAGTAATAGGCTTCGAATAGGTCTTCTTGAAAGCGGTAGTATCTGCGCTATTCCAACGTGGGTTATCAGGATAGACGAAATCTACATTCCCTTTATTTAATTCAATTTGTAACCTTCGAACAGGCATGTCTAAATAAACGAATTCATGCCCTGAGGCATCAGAAAAGGCTTCTAAAATTGCCCACCCTACGCCTTTATCAACTTTAGAAGTGAAATCATAGTGAGGAAAGTACTCAATATTTTGAGCACCAATAATGTACTGTTCTGCTTGAGCTAAGTTGCCGCCGAAAATAAAGAGAAGGCAGTAGAAAGTCCGTTTTATATAGCCCACTGGTGTTACCTTATTAATGAATACTATTTTTTAACACAGAGATTAATAATAGCCCATAAACGGTTATTCAGGCTGCCAAATGTCTTTATCTTCAATACTAAATTCAGTTTGAACCTGTTGTGTCAGTGCTTCTAATGTAGTCATACCATAGCGTGCTTTGATCGAATCAATAATTGCTGGGTTATTATTTATAAATGCATTGAGTTCCTCAATGACTTCCTGGTGTCTTAAAGCAGAAAGCATAAAGGGGATCTCGTTATGGGGTAGAGTAATATCTAATATGAAAGGGCCTATTTGCGGCGACTGATTAGAGTAGTAATTTCCCACATGGTATTCGAAATCTAAGGCGTCTACACGCTCTAATTGTAGTAACGACAAGCCTGCAAAAGTATCAGAGATAGACACTATTTTAATGAGGTTTTGATCTAATCTTGCTTGCCAATTCACTGGAGTAAATCCAAGGGGCATAGCAATTCTCTTAATAGCGTTGATACCTTTATTCACATTTTTTGGTTTTACAAAAGTACCTGTAACGGCACGGGTAAGTGCAACCGAAAAATATTTTTCTTTGGTGTCAGTGACATCGTTATACCAGCCCGGGTTATCGGGATATACAAAATCCACATGCCCTTTGAGCATTTCCATTTGAAGACGCCGAACAGGCATAGTTAAATACGAAAATTCGTGACCAGATGCTTCGGAAAAGGCTTCAAGTATTGCCCAGCCAACACCCTTATCAATAGGTGAAGAAAAATTATAATGGGGGTAATATTCTATATTTTGTGAGCCTACAATAAATTTTTCAGCAGTTGCCGCTGTACTAATCCATATCAGTAATAGGCAAAACAACCCCTGTTTCATATCGAACTCCTTGTCATGTTGATACTACAATACCTGAGACTATAAAACGCGTATATACGCAATTGGACTTAATGAAAGTCTCTTGATGGCATACTGATATCCTCAAGCCATGGTGTTCGGTCTATTAATTTTCCCGCAATAATATGAATAACCCCCTCCTTCGAGCGTTCAATAATTCCATCAACTTGCATAAGCTTAGCCTTTAAAAAGCTCTTATGCTGGGCGCGAGAGGTAGCCTGCCATACTACAACGTTAATATTTCCAGTATGGTCTTCTAACGTTAAAAATGTAACCCCAGCTGCACTGCCTGGTGCTTGTCGCCCAGTCACGCATCCAAGTATTTTTACAATAGATTTATGAGGCTTTTGAAGTAAAGCTTTAGCTGGGGTAATAAAGCCTAGCTCTCGCTCTCTGTGCAACAGTGCTACAGGGTGGTCGTTAACCGAAAGCCCTATAGAAGCATAATCTTCAATTAAGGTTTCTGCTACGCTTGGGGTAGTATTGAAAGTGTCCTCGTTATTAGTATGTTCAAACAACGGCAAATTGGCTTGCTTGTCCATTAGCCGCCAACGTGTTTGATAGCGATTACCTGCAATACTTCTAAATGCATCTGCACTCGCTAATGCTTCTAGTTCATCAGGACGTATTGCGAGGGTTCGCACACCCTCTATATTTTTATAGCCAGTTGACGGCCTGCAGCTAACAATAAGGTTTGCACTCTTTTCACTTAAGCCTTTTACAAGCGTTAGGCCAAGCTGGATTTGCTTATCGCCTTTACATTCAACAATTAAGTGTTCGTAATTTGATGCATTCACACAAGGCGCATGTACCGTAACATGATGGCGCTTTGCATCTAGTACCAGCTGTGAGGGCGTATAAAAACCCATTGGCCAGCTGTTTAACAAGGCAACATAAAACTCAACAGGAAAATAATATTTTAACCAACATGATACATAAGCTAACACGGCGAACGATGCTGAGTGGGACTCTGGAAAACCATAGCCAGCAAAGCCTTTAATTTGTTCGAATAGATTATTTGAAAAACAGGCATCGTAGCCTCTCGATACCATGCCTTTTATCAGCTTTTCTTTAAACTCAAAAATTCGGCCGTCTTTTTTCCAGCTAGCCATAGCGCGACGTAATTGATCTGCTTCACCGCCACTAAAGTCAGCCGCAACCATGGCCAGTTTTATCACTTGTTCCTGAAAAATTGGAACACCCATAGTACGCGATAACACTTCTTTTACTTCTTCAGAAGGGTAGGTTATGGCTTCTTTTCCATGCCGCCGTAGAAGATAAGGATGCACCATATCCCCTTGAATAGGGCCGGGTCTAACAATAGCTATTTGTACCACTAAGTCATAATAACGGCGAGGCTTTAAACGAGGAAGCATCGACATTTGTGCGCGAGATTCAATTTGAAATACGCCGACGGTATCAGCTTGGCAAATCATATCGTAAACCTGTTTGTCATCGCCTAATTTGGTAATGAAAGGAATATCTATATTGATAGGGAATTGCTTGTTAAGTAAGTCAAAGGTACGGCGAATGGCGCTTAGCATGCCCAAAGCTAATACATCAACTTTAAGTAGTCCTAGCGTTTCAATATCATCTTTATCCCACTGAATAATAGTGCGCTCTTGCATAGCTGCATTCTCAACAGGGACCAACTCATACAGTGGCCCTGAACTAATAACAAAACCACCAACGTGCTGAGAAAGATGCCGAGGCGTGCCGAGAAGTTGCTCGGTGATACTAATTAGAAGTTTTACCCTTTCATTTGCCGGGTCGAGCCCTAAATTCGCAAGCTGAGACTGCCAAGGAATGACACTATCTCGGCGATTAATTTGCTTCATCACGAAGCTTAATTGCGACTCACTGAAGCCCAAGGCTTTACCTACATCTTTAAACGCTGATTTAAAGCGATAGCAGATAACCGTAGAAGCAATGGCAGTTCTTTCTCTGCCATATTTTTCATAGATATATTGAATAATTTCTTCACGACGTTGGTGCTCGAAATCTACGTCGATGTCAGGCGGTTCGTTTCGTTCTTTAGAGATAAAGCGTTCAAAAAGCACATTGATTTGCCGTGGATCAACGGCGGTAATCTCTAGGCAATAGCACACAATAGAGTTAGCCGCCGAACCTCTGCCTTGATAGAGGATTTTGCGCGCTTTGGCGAATTGAACAATGTCGTAAATGGTAAGAAAAAAGTACTCGTACTCTTGTTCGTGAATAAGTGAGAGTTCTTTTTCAATAAGTGCCCTAAGCGCATCGGTCAGGCCATCTGGGAAACGCACTTTTATGCCGGCTTCTACACGCTCTCTCAAATACGTGGTGGGCGATGCACCTTTGGGTATAAGTTCAGAAGGATATTGATAGCGTAGCTCTGTTAACGAAAATAGACAGCCTCTCGCCACGTCAATAGCATTGGCAATCCACTTTTCAGGGAAGAGCTTTTTTAATTTTGAAACGGTACGCAAGCTACGCTCGGCATTGCTTAATGCTGCTCGCCCCAATTTACTTACTTGCGTATGTGCTTGGGTGGCATGAAGAACATGTTGAAGTGGAAGGTTATCCACATGGTGCATAAGCACGCCAGTACAAGCAAGAATAGGAAACTCAAATCTTTCCTGTAGTTGTGTGTAAGTCGCAAATCGATGATGATCATACCCATCAAGTAAACGTTGTGCGCCTATGTATGTTTTTATATTGGGTTGGCTGGTTAGCCAAGTCGCCCAGTAATTATCTTTTTCTTCCTGAGTACTAGGGATCCATATTAGCGTGCAATGACGTATCGTACGCAAATCCCACTCTGCAAGTTGATACTCACCTTTTTGGCTGCGCCTTCTGGCATTAGTAATAATGCGGCAAAGTTCGGTATATGCTGCTTTATCAGGGCAGAGTAATACAAAAGAGAATGCATTATCGAAACGAAAGTAGCTGCCGATAATGAGCTTAATAGGAAGTTTTTGCTGTGTGATTTCAGCATAAGCTCGCACCACACCGGCCACGGAACATTCATCGGTAATCGCTAACGCTTCGTACCCAAGAAAAGAGGCGGTAGTCACTAACTGGGCAGGAGAAGATGCCCCTGTTAAAAAGCTATAGTGGCTTTGACAAAAAAGCTCACTATACATTAACTGTAAACGCCTTGTGTCCACCAACTGGCTTTTGCATCTTTAAAAACTAACAAGCGCACACCGTGACTAGTTTCGGCTATAAAATAATCTTTTTGGCTAGCAGCGCTACTCCACCACTGTGTCTGAAGTCGAATAGGACCAAAGCAAATACGTGTCGCTAGGTTTAGGGGCATAGGGTGTTGAAACAAGAAGGCAGGTGCTATATCAGTGGTATAAGCAGGTGTAGTTTCTACGACTTGATTTACTGTCATGCCTTCAAACGTGTGGCTGTTTCCCGCTTTAGGATGAAGCGTACTGGCATTGCCTAATTTAGCTTTTAATCTTCCAATAAGTTGTTTTTGTGCCACGGTGGTAAATCGATGTGAAAAGAAATCGTTTCCATCGTTCTCAATGGACTCGAATTGCTGGCAAGTTAGGGATATAGCAACGGCGGGTTCCGGCAATAGAAGCGTCTCAATTTTAAGTTCAACCAGTGCCAACCAGTCCTTTTGTGCAGCAAAAGGCATAGCCCCATTAACCTCTATTAATAAGGGCTCTTCTTCTCTAAAGTGCACGCGAAAAATAATAGATGAGGTGAGTAAGTTTCGTGCGCGTAAGTAGTGTTCTAGCGTAACTAGTAGGGACTTAATACTCGGCAATAAGTGTTGAGTGTTCTCCACTTCAAACGATAGCGTTTTTGTTCGCTGAAATTTTTCCGAAGGCCTGAATAAAGCATATTTTGGGAAGGTTTCTCCCCTTAGGGCGGTTAAATAACGAATAGTATCGTTTGAAAAGCGCTGTCCAAGTTCATGAACAGGAAGTTTAAGTAGTTGGCCTACCTGTCTGACACCTACTTTAGCAAGTGTGGCAATGGTTTTTGAATCAAGCGAGGTCTGCTCTAGCTTACACCGTGACAATAGTAATATTATGCTTTCTTTATTATCGGTATAGCGGTTTGTTTTATTGTGAGCGAGAAGGCGAGCTGCCTCCACCCCCCATGCTGTGGCGAAGTAATAATGAATACCCGCAGAATGTAGTTCGTTTATAAGTACATGCCATAAAGCGTCAAGGCCACCGTAATACTGCAGTAAATTATCAAGTCGAATAGCGATGGCGTTGTGATCATCAATTACAATATCTGATGCGAGTGGGTATAACCGATGTGCAAGAAACAGAAGCGTTTCCTTTTCGGTATTACGGTTAAATTCCAGAATGTGCACTTGAGGGCAAAGCGCAGCAGCTTGTGCAAGCCCTTGGCCGCATTCAATTCCTTTTTTAATGGCGTGCGAATTAGCTTGTACTACTTGGTTGCCTTGTTCGTGATAAACCACAACAGGAATTTCACCGTCGGTGGCGCCGCCATCGTTTTTATAGGCATCAAGGGTTAACTGATAGCAGTAAAAATAAGCCCATAGCATGATTAAATCACCGAGTGTAATGTTGGCTCGGTTTTCTTATTATTCTGCATAGCCGATTGAATGGCGTGGTTGTTAGGGGTCCATGAGTGGGGGACCACAATATTCGATACGGGCCATCCATGACGCTGCTTAATGATATTAACAACCAATTGCGCATCACGAATATGCAGACTTAAATCGAGAGCAATGGGAAAAGAAGCCCCTTGTTGATGAGGGGAAGTAAAAAGTAAGCAAAGGGTATCGTTATGCGATGCAGCCACTTGTAAACGCCGAGCTGCTTTTGCATCCATAGTATTATTCCAAAGCAATACACAATGACAAGCTGCACTTTTTAAGCATTGCTCTGCTGCCCACAAGGCTTCTTTATCTGTTTTTGCAAGCACGACAATGACTTGTTCTAAGTCTACGCCTAAGCTGCTTAACCAAGGTGCTTGAAGCTGTGCGGGTGGTTTTATAAATACACGCAGTTTGTGCGCCCGATGCATCGTTAAAACTTGTTTAAAAAGCGTGATTTCCCCAATACCGGTTAATGACGCAATTCTGACTACTCCGGAAGTCGCGATACCACCATGCAGGGCCTCATCTAAAACACGAGGACCCAGCAAAAACTTGTTTTCACTTACAGGCTTCTCTCGAGCTCGCCATATATGAGGGTGCTTATCAAAAAGCGCCGCTTTTGAACGAGTTTCATTAATGGGTGATATAGGAATATTCATAACACTATAATACTGTATATATGTACAGTATTATAGTGTAGAGGTTTGTATTTTCAAGATAAGGCAAATAGTTAAGTTTGTGAAGACATCTAACTATCTGAAAAAATTACTCAAATTTTTACGCTGTGCTGGCATCGTTGCTGGCAGGACTTTTTTTAGTGTTACCGCCTACCGAGCTAGTAATTAATTGGCAGGCCCCGATAAAACCATCAGCGCTGTTTTTAGACCATGCCATACGAATAGGGCCTGGCATTTCTTTAATCACGTCTCGTACATCGCTTTGCGATACATCGGTGCTGTTTAATGCAGAATCTAATGCTTCTTCTAGCGTAGCGCCTTTTTCACAGCAGGCCATTACAATACTTGAGAAGTTAAGCATAAGCGGCATAAGCGCAGTATGTTGTTGCTGACTTATCAAGCGACTTTTGTAAGCACTTTCAATGCGAGCGGCATATGTTTTTTCTAAGGCATCTGTCACTAGCACTAAGTTTTTATAAGCATGATTAACTTTATTACCACTTTGTTTTGCTGATGAGCGTGTAAGCGTAAGCTCTCGTTGCAGCGTTTGTACACGAAGTGCTAGATAAATCAAAAACAGGACAAGCAGCCCTATGATCCCAAATGCAAATATCATTACATCGCCGCCTTTTGTTCTTCTATGAATTGATTAATTTTTTGCTCTAAAATAAAGAGGGGTATAGACCCATTTTCTAAAACTGCTCGGTGAAATTTGCGCACATCGAAATGCTGCCCAAGTGCAATCTCAGCCTTTTCACGTAGCGCCTTTATTTTAATTTCACCGATTTTATAAGAGAGAGCTTGGGCTGGCCATGATATGTATCGGTCAATTTCAGTATTCACGTTATGCTCTGATAAAGCCGTATTGGACATCATGAAATCAACCGCTCTATCTCGGCTCCATCCCATGGTGTGCATGCCGGTATCTACTACAAGACGACACGCACGCCACATTTCATAGCTTAGGCGGCCGAAATTATCATAGGGGTCTTCATAAATGCCCGCTTCAATTCCTAAAAATTCAGAATACAAACCCCAACCTTCACCAAAGGCCGAAATATAAGTGTTACGACGAACCATGGGTAAATTTTCTAATTCCGCCGCTAAAGATATTTGTAAATGATGCCCAGGTACAGCTTCGTGCAATGTCAGTGCTGGAAGGGCATAAAGCGGGCGCTTATCTAGCGCATAAGTATTTACCCAATAATAACCAGGCTGATCGTCACGACTAGGATGAATATAACGACCCGTGGTGTACTTAGGGGCGATACTATCGGGAACCGGCGCTACGCCATAAGGTGTGCGAGGCAAGTATTCAAATAGCGAGGGTAATTTTGCGTCCATCTTTTTCGCTATAAAAGAAGCCTCTTTAAGTAGCTCTTCTGCGCTGGAGGCATAAAATTGTGGGTCTTCACGCAAAAAGGTAATGAATTCATCAATACTGCCATCGAAATTAAGGCTATCTACTACGCTTTGCATTTCTGCGCGAATGCGCTTCACTTCTCTTAAGCCAAGGGTGTGAATGTCTTCAGGACTCATATCTGTTGTGGTGTAATGCTTAGCGCGATTAGCGTAATAAGCTTTGCCATCAGGCCACTCGTTAGCAGCAATGGCGGCTCGGGCGCCAGGAATATACTCATCAACCATAAAGTCATAAAATGCTTGGTAAGCAGGGAAAACGCTGGTGGTGATGGCTTTGTGACCCTGTTGAGCTAAAGCTGCTTGTTGCGAGGCATCTATATGTTTGGGAAATCGGGTAAATGGGCTGTAGAACCCACTCTTCTTTGGGTCGTCCAGAATATAGGCGGCTACCGCATTTTCGAAACCTTCAAGGACCACTTTAGGTTGAGTATAACCTTCTTCTAGACCTTGACGCATATAGGCAATTTGCTGTTTAAAGTAGGGTTTAAGTGCATGCAAACGAGATATATAAGCTTGGTAGTCATCCACGCTTTTAAATGCAGACAAATTTGGCAATGATGCCATGGCACCATGAAAACCGTATTCGGAGTTTATGGGGACAAGATAAGCGCGAAAGTGATATTGGCTAATATAGTTCTCTAGCCGATATTGCTGCATAAGTAAGGAAATAAACGCTTCATCAGATAGATTATCCTTAGAATACGCTTTTAACGCTTTACGGTACGCTTGCCATTGTTGATCTTGCGTTGCCAACCCTTCCGGTGAAATATCGGGTAGCTTGTCATTTTGCGAATTATCACCTTGTCTCGAGGCTAGAAGTGGGGAAACACTAATCTCATATTCCCAAATTTCATCTAACAACGCATAAAATGACTTATCCTCGTTGGTGTTTGCCAATGAAGTAAAGTTAGTCAGAACCAGCGTAAAAAGTAACAAATAACGATACATGAGAGCCTCCGGTAACCTTAGACCGGATTATCACGGTGGGTTACTCTTTGTTAGGTGTATAAATTGGGCTAGGGAAAGGCATTACTTTATCAGACTTACTGTCTAATTTAGTAATTTTGGCTGTGCCTTTTTTACTGACCGTATCAATTCTAAGGATGTTATGCATAGGAATGTAAGTACTGGTAACGTCTGCGAACTCTGATTTGAGCTTTTCATGGCTGGGATCTACCACTATGCCGGTATGGGTATCCCACACAAATTCACCTATTTCCACAAATCCAAATAAGCCACTTTGGGAAAGTGATTTGACGTACACATCGTAGCGCTCGCCATTACTGATGAACTGCACGCGATATAAAGGGTCAGCTTTTGTCATAAAGGGGTCGTTAATTTCATGATGATTCGAAGAGCGTGAATATTACAATGGTCTATGAATACGGGCAATGGTCGAAAATCCCTTGGCTTGAACGTTACGGAATCGCTTGGGTAAGGTATTATGTAAAGACCTTAAAAATAGTGGAAATACAATGATAAAAAAACTATTACTTGGAAGTGCGATGACGGCGATGGCTTTGGCTGCCACTGCGCATAACCATGAAACGACAGAAAATAGCTTTAACCCTGATACTCAGCGTATAAAGTCACACTTATTTTTCTTAGCCGATGACTTACTTGAAGGTCGTGATACGGGTTCTCGAGGGCATGAAATTGCCGCGCTATATATTGCGACAGAATTCGCAAAATACGGTTTGAAACCAGCGGGTACCGACGGTTACATGCAGCAGGTGAGCTTCCGTAAAGCCAATCTATTGCAAGAGTCCCCCGAATTTACGCTTAACCGTAATGGCGAAAAAATTGATTTTGCTTATCCCAAAGAATATTTAGCGGGTCCTAGTTTACTTAGTGTAGATGCTAATGTTTCTGGCGAACTTGTGTTTGTTGGCTATGGCATAGTAGCTGACGAGTTGTCTCACAACGATTATGAAAATATCGATGTGGAAGGCAAAATTGTGGTTTCCCTAGCCGGTAAACCAAGTGATTTTCCTTCGGAAGAAGGTGCTCATTTTGCCTCAGGGTATCAAAAGCAAAAATACGCCGCTGAGCATGGTGCAATTGGTATGATCACCATCACCACGCCTAAAAACGAAAAAGTACGGCCTTATCAAAGTCGCTTAAGCTATATTCATACACCGCGCATGGCTTGGCTAAACGACGAAGGTCAGCCTGCCAATACCTTCCCACAAATTAAAGGTGGTGCCTATTTAAGTGAAGCTGCGGCAAAAACCTTGTTTGAAGGTGCAGAACGAGAACTTGATGATATTTATGCCGATCTTGAAGCCGATAAAGTTCCAACAGGCTTTGCGTTACCTGGCACAGTTAGCTTAAGTAAAAAGAGCACTCACGAAGTAGTGACTAGCCCCAATGTTGTTGGCGTGCTTGAAGGTTCAGATCCTGCGCTTAAAGACGAATACGTTGTTTTTTCGGCGCACTCAGATCACATCGGCTTCGCGAAAACCGTTAAAAAAGACAATATCAACAACGGCGCTATGGATAACGCATCTGGCACGTCGGTAATGCTAGAAACCGCACGCTTATTCAGCGAAATGGGCGTAAAACCAAAACGTTCGATATTGTTTGTATCAGTAACAGGTGAAGAAAAAGGATTATTAGGGGCAGATTACTTTGCTCGCAATCCTACCGTGCCGGTGACGTCAATGGTGGCAAACGTCAACCTTGATATGCCTATTTTAACGTATGAGTTTGCCGACGTAATTGCGTTTGGTGCTAACCATAGTGATTTGAAGGCCTCAGTAGAAACTGCCGCAAGTAACGCCGATATTTCATTAAGCCCCGATCCTTGGCCAGACCAAGCGTTATTTACTCGCTCAGATCACTACGCGTTTGTTAAACAAGGCGTACCAGCGGTATTTTTAGTGCCTGGGTTAACATCAAAAGATCCAGAGGTAGATGGTAGCAAAGTGTTTGGTCACTTCTTATCAACGAATTATCACAAACCTAGCGATGATATTAACCAGCCATTTAATTGGAATGCTGCTGAAGCCTTTACCAAAGTAAATGCGCAAATCGGTTGGACCCTAGCGAATCAAGAAGAGAAACCGAAATGGAATGAGGGTGATTTCTTCGGGAATACGTTCAGTAAATAACGTAGCTTTATCTTAAATAAAAAAGCAGCATGTATATGCTGCTTTTTTTGTAGGCGATTTTGATCATGTTAAGTGATTTGAAAGCCCATTGAGGTTAAACATAACCTGTATCGATGTAACGAGATAGGGTCGTTGTTGATATTCGCTAGAGAAAACATTCTAGCCTTATACCACCATGATGATTGTACGCAAATGAGCGATGTTGCACTTGGAAGATGATTTTAGAGAATATTTAAACTTATTTTTTACTAATACAGAACTAGTAAGCTTTTTTTTACTCTAAATCAGGGATTACATGGAATTTTTACGTTTGAGTTATCAATTAGTAAAAAGTATCTTCTAAATATTTAATGGCATTATTATGTTTCAGCACTTTATATTGACGCGCTTTAATCTTAGGAAAAAAGGTTGGGATGAGACAAAATCTCAATCTAAAGTTTTAACCGAAAAGTGGATGGAGAATAGATTAGAGCTGTTTGAACAGTATTGCTATTCTTCGATAAAAGCTCAAACTAAAAAAGATTTTGAATGGTTAGTGTTTTTCGATAAAACGACACCACAAGTCTTTCGTGAAAAAATTAGTGAGCTCTCTTCAAAATTTTCCAAATTCATACCTATTTATGCAGATGGAATGGACGATTTTTTACCGTCGATTACCAGAGAAATAAAAACTCGTCTCACAACGCCTTATTTAATTACAACAAGGCTAGATAACGACGACAGTCTTCATCAAGATTTTGTAAAAGAAGTACACAATCAATTCTCTAAGCAAGAATTTAGAGTTATCGATTTTGTTGACGGATATACGCTACAGGTTTCACCACGGGTAAGGTTTGGTCTGCATTCACATGTTCACAACCCATTTATGAGTTTGATTGAAAAGAGTGAAAACTTTAAAACAATATGGACTCAGGAAAGGCATGGCTATTGGCGCAGTGTAAAAGAAGTTACTCCTGTACGTGGTAAAAGGTTGTGGATGTCAGTTATTCACATTGAAAACAAAGTAAATGAATATAAAGGCTACGGTAACGTAGCAAGGAGCGCTATTGATTCATTTAATTTGCATCCGCAAGCATTAGAAAATTTCAAATCTAATGCTGAAGATCCTCAATTAAATAGCGCTGGCGCTTTTAAGCATAAGCTAAGAACAAATTGGAAAGTTAATTTTAAGCTAATAAAAAGAAGGCTTATTTCTTAGTTATTTGTTACAGGTGAAGCTAGATAGGTAAATCTAATATGCTGAACGTTATTTAACCCTATACGAATTAAAAAAGAGCTGTATGAAGTGACCCCATGAAGCTGGAAATTCCTATTACTGAGGGTCACTTTATATCGAACTGTTTTATACAAACATCTGCTTAAAAGCAGCCCATTGCTCATTGAACTGTTCAGTTGGTTTACGGGTGAAACCACTTCGAATAAACAAGTTAATGCGGCCGTCGGTGTAACAAATAAGCATGTTAGCAATTATCGCTTCATCGGCTGATAGGGTTTTTCCTTCACGCAACTTGCGCTCACGCAATACCTGCTTAAGCTGAGTCTCAAGGCGTTCAAAGAGTTTAGCTATGCGAGCACGCAATCGGTCTTGCTCTCCCATCAATGCATCACCGTTTAATATACGGGTAATGCCGGGGTTCTTTTCGGCAAAGCCTAAGATAAGGTGAAGAATTAGCTGACAGCGAGTCAGCGAGTCTTTTTCTTCGTTAACTATTTTATTAATGCGGGTAAACAAGGTTTCTTCGATGAACTCAATGAGTCCTTCGAACATTCTGGCTTTACTTGGAAAGTGGCGATACAGCGCCGCTTCTGAAACGCCCACTTTTTCAGCTAATTTTGCTGTAGTGATACGTTGACCAGGGTTTGTTTCCAACATTCCCGCTAGGGCTTGCAGAATTTGGGCTCTGCGATTTGTTTTTTTGACAGCAGGCATGATGAGAGTAATTCCTCCGCAACCGGACTTAAGAAGTCCGTTCCATGTTAAGTTGGCTCAGGCCAAATCGTTATGATGAGTTCTTGTTATTATCGACACGCAGAATACTTGTATTAGCGTATATCGTTATTTTTTATTTTTGAGTGATGTTCTAAGCTTGGCTATTGAACAATATTCTTGCTTTTAAATCGATTCGCAATAAGCAATAACAATGCCTCTGCTAACTTAGGTTTTGTCGTGGCAGGTAAGTATTTATCGCCATCGTCCCAAATCACATGCAATGCATTATTGTCGCTATTAAAGCCAAGTCCGTCTGCAGTTATGTCGTTTGCCGCAATCATATCAAGCTTTTTGTTTTTCAGCTTTCCACGGGCATACAACTCCACATCTTGGCTTTCTGCAGCAAAACCAACACAAAAAGGCTTATCAGTTCGCGTTGCAATCGTTGCTAGAATATCAGGGTTTTTAACAAAAGTAAGTGTTAACTCATCGCCGATTTTCTTAATTTTATTTTCGGCAACCTGCACAGCTTTATAATCTGCTACCGCAGCCGTGGCCACAAAAATATCGGATTGAGAAACCGCTTGCTCGCATGCCACTAACATTTCATCGGCGGTAGTCACATCAATACGCTTACATCCATCAGGGGTAGGTAAGTTTACTGGCCCCGCGATAAGAGTGACGTCGGCGCCCGCTTTAACGGCCATATCAGCAATAGCAAAACCCATTTTTCCCGAACTATGATTGGAAATGTAGCGGACCGGATCCAGTGGTTCTCGTGTTGGACCTGCTGTAATAAGGAGGTGTTTACCCAATAATATCTTATCGTTTGAGGTGCCTAGGCTTCGGCTGATGGCAGAAGCAATTTCTACCGGCTCCACCATACGGCCTGAGCCTACATCACCACAGGCTTGCTCTCCATCAGCAGGGCCTATAAATAATGCACCATGCTGCGTTAAGATACCTAAATTTACTTGTGTTGCCGTTGCTTTCCACATTTGCTGATTCATTGCAGGGGCAATAAAAGTTTTCGCTTCTGTTGCCAAGTATAAAGTGGTGAGCAAGTCGTCAGCCAATCCATGAGCCAGCTTAGCCATAATATTGGCTGTAGCGGGGGCAATAAGTAACACATCTGCCCATTTAGCCAACTCTATATGGCCCATTGCCGCTTCTGCAGCTGGGTCTAGCAAATGTTGATGTACTGGATTACCAGACACCGCTTGTAACGAAAGAGGGCTTACAAATTCAGCCGCAGAGCCTGTTAGTACAACACGTACATTCGCGCCTAGCGCGGTAAGCTTACGCACTAAATCTGGGGTTTTATAAGCGGCAATCCCACCACTAACACCAAGCAGAATATTTTGATTTGCTAAAGACATATTTGAAACATCATTTTTTACATAACCTAAGACTATCATGATGGCTATTTTTGCGGTAGCTGAACAAAAGTACGCTCGGTGCTTAACATGCACTAAATAGTAAGTCACTTAAACAAGAACTCGCCCAATGATCAGTCGATTATAAATAGACTACTGCGCTATAACCCTATATTCATTTGGTGTGTGAGAAACTAATCATGTCGATAAAAGTGTGGCCTGTTAAAGAAAGGCCTAGGGAAAAACTACTTTATTACGGTGCAGAATACTTAAGTGATGCTGAGTTAATTGCCGTTATGCTAGGCGCTGGAGTGGCGGGGAAAACCGCTTTAGGTTTGGCCAGAGATCTGTTGGAGAAAGTGGGATCGCTAAGAGGTGTGGTTGCGGCAAACGAAGCCGAATTTACCGATGTGAATGGCCTTGGTGCTTGTAAATTTGCCCAATTCCAAGCCGCCTTTGAGATATTTAGACGCAACTTAGAAATCCCACTCGCTCGACAAGACGTATTTAATAATGTGGATGATACAAAGCGTTATTTGCAAGCAAAGCTACGGGACTGTCAGCATGAAAAATTCCTGCTGTTGATGTTAGACAGTCAGCACCAACTTATTGCGTGTAGAACCATGTTTACAGGCACGATTAATAGTGCGGCGGTTTATCCCCGAGAGCTTTTAAAACAAGTGATGAAAGATAATGCAGCGGCCGTGATCTTAGTTCATAATCATCCTTCAGGCGTGGCAGAACCGAGTCAAGCAGATATTAGGCTGACCGGGGAGATCCAGAATGCGATGGCAATGATCGACGTTTCTGTTCTAGATCATTTTGTGGTCGGAGACACGGAAACGGTTTCATTTGCCCAGCGAGGCCTGTTAACATAGAATTTGTTAGTCATTCATCGAATATAATCTAGTCAAATCGTTGAAAATGATTTAGCATGTGACTCTAATGGGTAAATTTTCTGAAAGGACTAATATGAAAAAGTCAATTATTGCATTGTTTGCAGCAGCAGCTATGTCTGCTGGTGTTAGCGCTCAAGACTCTGAAGGCGGAGCTGGATCTACAGGGCTTGGTGCTGTTACTGCTCCAGTTGTAGCTACTGCTGCTGTGGTAGCTGGCGTTGTTGCTGGTGTTGTTTCTAATAATTCATCAACAGCTATTGATGATGATGGTGGCGAAGGTACAGCTACTTGTGAAGGCGATGATCCATTAGTAGATGGCGTTTGTGTTGGTACTACTAACACAGTTACAGTTACAGGTACTGCAACTGCAACCTCTACTATCACTGTTCCAGTGACATTTACTTACGCACCGACCGTACAGTAATAATAAATAGTTTCGAAAAAGCCGCTTTCATTAGCGGCTTTTTTATTTATGCCAAGAAAGTGTTCTTATTACTAAATAACAGTTGTCGAAATTTTCAATGAAAACATCCCTTTTACTGACTGCTATCAGCCTGTTGTCTCTTCTTGTCTCAGGGTGCTCCACCACTATTAATGCCTATATTAAAACCGTTAGTCTTGCCCTAGAGGATCGCACCGTTTCCTACACAGTAGATGAAATAGCGGCAAGCAAAGCAGACTTATTACAGATAAAAGCGGGTGGGCGTGATGCTGCTTCACTTGCTCTTGCTTATATTGATGGTGATAAATACCGCTGGGTATCAGGTGATAAGGTTATCTTCACCATGCATCATGGCGTGATTGTTCGTACTGAAGGACTAGATAGCGAACTGTATTATACAGGAAATTTAAAGCACAACCCCTTGGCTAGCAATGATGTTTTAGCCTACTCGTGGCAAAGAAAACTTGATTTAGAAAATGTAGGATTCGGTCTGCCTGTGAGCTCAACATGGCGAGTACACGGTGAGGAAAGCCAAACCTATCTAGGTGCTACTTTGACGGTCACTAAAATAACGGAAAGTGTTATTTTTCCAGAGACTACGCCTTATATCGACACCAACTTGGAATGGGAAAATACCTACTACCTTGACGCAAAATCGAAACAGCTTTTAGCTTCTACGCAAAAGTTTAGCCCACAAGGTGATGTATACGACATGGTCTATTTAAGTCGAGTAGTACGTTTAATGAAAAGTAAGGAGCAGTAAATAAAATGAGAGTTTTTGTTACCTTACTAATGAGTTTTTGGCTTTTACTATTTACCGCTTCTGTATCTGCCCAAGTGACTATCATAATTAATAAGCAATCTTATGAGTTTACGCAGCCGATAAGACTTAACAGTGTGTTATCCATTGTGGCTGAATCTGGTGATTGGTATTGGCCAACATCAGGCATATACAATTTAAATGACGCTTATGCTGAGCGTGAGAAAGATGCTGTTTTATCAGAAATTCGTATGGTGTTGAAAGATTACAATGCGAACAGTGATACGTACCGCGCATTAGAAAACCTTTATCAGCAGGTCTCTTCATGGACAGTATCTACGCGAGTTATCACGCCAATATCCTATAATCGTGCGCGTTTGATTGCTGAAGAAAATCCTATGTTTCAACCTGGGCGATATTTGCTTCGTATTAGTCCTCGTCCGTCAGTTGTGCACTTTTCTGGGTTAGTTATTAAACCTGGTGCTTATAGACATGGTAATGATCTTTCTATTTTTTCTACTGCAAAGTCAGTCACTAAAGCCTCAGACGCTGATAAAAGCCATGTTTTCGTGATTACTCCAACGGGCGAGGTAGAGAAGCGTGGTATTGCTTACTGGAATATTGATTACTCACAATTAATGCCAGGAAGCCAAATTTATGTACCCATTACAGGGCAGATATTCAGTTCAACATTGGATGCACTCAATACCCGCATCGCAAATTTAGCAGTACATAGGATCCTTCCTCAATGAGCGCTTTTCCTTATAAGAAAACATCTTTAGCACTCATCATTAGTGCATCAGCCTGTCCCGTCTTAGCTGATACAGATATCGTCGATACCGAATTTCGGGTGACCCCTTCGCAAATGGTGCAAGGTGGAAACGGGCTTATTCAAACCCCTACAGCGCGTATGCGTGAAGAAGGGGGCTTAGCAATCAATTATACCGATAACGGTGAATATCGCTTTTGGTCCGTAAATCTACAGTTATTCGATTGGATGGAAGCTACCGCTCGCTATACCGACGTGCGCACGCAGTTTTATAGTAATGTTGAATCGTTCAGTGGCGACCAAACCCTTAAAGATAAAGGCTTAGATGTAAAGTTTAGGTTGTGGAAAGAAGGCTACTACACGCCAGATATTTCCGTTGGTTTTCGCGACTTTGGCGGTACAGGTTTCTTTGAAAGTGAATACATTAACGCCAGTAAATCATTTGGGCCTTTTGATGTTCACTTAGGGTTAGGATGGGGCTACTTAGGTACGGCAGACGATATCACTAACCCACTTTGTGAGTTTAGAGACAGTTACTGTGATCGTCCCGCAGGATTTTCTGGGCGTGGCGGAAAAGTTGATTACGATCAGTTCTTCAAGGGAACAACGGCCTTTTTTGGTGGTATCGAGTATCAAACACCTTGGGAGCCATTAACCCTTAAACTTGAGTTTGAAGGTAACGATTATTCCTTAGATAGGGCTGGCGAGTTAGAGCAAGATTCTCGGTGGAATGTAGGCGCGTTATATCGGTGGAAAGACTTTGATTTCAGTCTGAACTATCAGCGCGGAAATACGTTTGGTTTTGGCGTAACGTATCGCTTCAACATGAATACTTTAAGCCAAGTTAAATACGATAAACCACCCAAAACCTTAATGGCTAGGCAAGTACCTGACACTATTGATAAGGTCGATAAGTCGCGGTTATATAATACGTTATATCGCTCAGCAGGGTTTGCCCTCTCTGATGCCAGCATTGAAGAAGACAAAGCTGTATTTTATGGTACTCAGTTTGCGTACCGCGACCAAGATGAAGCGATTGAGCGAATAGGGCGTATTGTTGCCTCAGAACTTCCAGATTCAGTGACGAACTATCACATTGTTGAAAATAGCGGTGGTCAACCCATGGTTGATACCACAATTGATGCTGAACAGTTTATTGCGGCAGCACGGTATGAGTCGATAGATGCGGACATCACCACGTCTTATGAACGAACTGCACCTTCCAAAGCGCTGATGGACGATTATGAGCCTACGAACACCCATGGGCTGTTCTATAGCGCTAACTTCTTCTGGACGCAATCATTCGGAAACCCTGAAGACTTCTATTTATATCAAACAGGTTTAATTTTGAATGCAGGATATGCGTTCAATAATAAGCTATCGGTTATGGGCAGTGCGCGAGTAACCTTATTAGATAACTTTGATAAATTTAACTTTTTGGTTGATAACGAAGAAACTGCATTACCGCGAGTAAGAACACGGGTACGAGAGTATGTGTCTGAGAACAAAGTGGGTATGGATACGGCTTTCATTCACTATAAAGACAATATCAGTGAGAACGTATTTGGGCAGGTATACGCCGGCTATCTAGAAACTATGTTTGCAGGTGTTGGTGGTGAGATTTTATATCGCCCTGTCGATAGCCGCTTGGCATATGGGTTTGACATAAACTATGTGCAGCAGCGAGACCCTTACAACCAATATTCAACCTTAGATTATGACGCTATCACTGGGCATGCCAGCGTGTATTGGCAACCTGAAATGCTTAAAGGTACGCAATTAACCGTTAGCGCTGGGCAATTTTTAGCGAAAGACAAAGGCGTGAATATCGATTTCGCAAAACGTTTCGATAGTGGGATTGTTGTAGGTGCTTATGCGGCTTTCACCGATGTCTCATCTGAAGAATATGGGGAAGGTAGCTTTACCAAAGGCTTCTATATCTCAATTCCTTCAGACTTATTCTTGCTGCAACCTTCGAAAGGTCGAGGAACATTCCCATGGGTGCCGATTTCTCGTGATGGTGGTCAGGTGTTGAGACGTCCAGTGCGTCTTATCGATTCCACGGCAGTACGCTCACCGTTTTACGATTAACTACTAAGGTAAGCACGAGGTAACGATTGCTTCGTGCTTACTTCCGCCATAACTAAAGCTTATTTTTACGTGTTTTTTAATAATATTAACAACACGTTACTCGCTGCTTTCTTTTATTATTTCAATAATTTCAGTGGTTGAAATAGAAGGCGTTCGAGGCAGGTAAACCACGTCGCATATATCCTTAAACTCATCAAATTTACCGTACCAATCATCACCCATCACCAGCACGTCCGCTTTGTGTTGAATAATATAATCACGTTTCTTTTCTAAAGATTCTTCCGTAAAAATTTTGTCGACAAAGCGTAAGGATGCAAGTAATTCTTCCCTACTGTGATAGGGATAAATAGGATTTCGCCCTTTTTTACTCAAATTGAGCTCATCGGAAGAAAGACCCACTATAAGAACGTCGCCTTCTGCGCGAGCACGTTTAAGTATTCTTATGTGACCAATGTGCAGTACATCAAATGTACCGAAGGTTATAACGCGTCTCAAAATGCCACCTGATTATTAGGTTTTAAGTTATTGGGTTGTAAGATATTCGGCTATGCGGTTACTGCATTTACCATCAGTGATGCCTACCATTTCTTGTGTAATTTTTTGGCGATTTGCGCTTAATTCCATCGGTTGTTTTAAACACTCTACTATTAACATATTCGCTTGAAAAGCATTGCTAGCGCGATGTGATAGCTGGTTAAACAAGGCGATATCTGGATCGAGTCGTTTCTTTAATCTCAAACTGAATAGTCCTGAGTAATTCCAGCGTGTATGAAAAAAGTCGCACCATACGATGGGGCGATCGATAGAAGCAAATTCAAAAATAGCGGATGATGCATCAGAAAGCATAATATCTGAGACCTGCATGAATGGCAGTAGGTCAAAGTCTTTTGCATTAGCTAGGTAAACATTGTCATAACGGCTCCAAGCTTCAACCCTTTGTTTTTGATATTTGTATTTAGGTTTTGTCAGGCTAAAAAAGTGAGGTTTAACAATAATATTTACGTTGCTTAGTGTTTCAGGCCAATGTGGTGGGAAACACTCGATACTTGATGGGAAAAAGGTGGGCGCATACAACACAGTAGGCTTCTTTGAATCTAGCCCTAATGTTGACAAATCGATGGTTTTTTCAGTTTCATTAAATATTGGGTCGAGTTTTGCGTAGCCTGAATTTATAAAATGTCTATCAGGGTACATTTCTTCTAATCGTTCAAGGCGGCTTTTTCCTTCAACAAACCTGACATCGAAGGGAAATTCAGAGACATCGTAATAACAAGCTTTAGGGCCGATGCCATGCAACATAAGCGCAAGGCGAGCAGTGATATGCTTTTTTTGGTCAGCATTAAAATAGGGACGATTTCCAAATACAATCCAGTCAGCGTCACTCTTACTGTAAAGAGAAAGCGTTTCAGCTTTATTGGCAATAAACTGAAATCGGAAACGTTCTTTCTCTATCACTTCTTGTTTCAAAGCATCTAAACCAAGTTCTTGATGTAAGACGAACTCACATAAAATACCCGCTTTTAACAGTATACGAGCCACAGGTATGTATTGCGGAAGGTAGTAAAGGTGTTGCACATCAAAGAGGACTTTACCTGGCATTTGGAAGGCTTCCACATCGCGGCGGCAAAGTTATTAAACAGGCGCACCGTCAATTATTATTATTTTTATTGCGTATAATCTGCGTTTAACGCAGTATAGCGCGCGTTCGTAAAACAGTAACAGAGTTCAAAGCGCGATGACTTTACACTTAAGTGTAATTTTTTAGCTCTTTTTAAAGATAATCGTCATTTTTGACTAAAAATGTGACAAAAATTGAGCTTTTTTCCTTTTCTTATTGAAATTGGGATCTGTTTGCTGTATAAAATGCGCCCTCTAATTTATAGTAATACGTCATTTGATCCAGTGACCTTTTGATAGGTGGAATCGATTGACGCGACAGTTATCGTTGTTCTGGAGACAAATCAATGTCAAGAGTATGTCAAGTAACAGGTAAGCGCCCTACGGTTGGTAATAACCGTTCGCACGCAAGAAACGCGACTCGTCGTCGTTTTTTACCAAACCTTCACTCTCACCGTTTTTGGGTTGAGAGCGAAAACCGTTTCGTTAAGCTACGTTTATCTGCTAAAGGTATGCGTATCATCGATAAAAATGGTATCGATTCAGTACTAACTGACATCCGTGCCCGTGGTGAGAAAATCTAAGGAAGCCTACAATGCGTGATAAAATTAAATTAGTTTCTTCAGCAGGTACAGGTTTCTTCTACACCACTGATAAGAACAAACGTAACATGCCTGGTAAAATGGAGATCAAAAAATTTGATCCTGTTGTACGTAAGCACGTTATGTTCAAAGAGGCCAAAATCAAGTAATAAACTTGCTTTTGTCTCCACGAAAACCCAGCCTTTGCTGGGTTTTTTGCTTTTTAGCATATGAAAATATTGCCACTGGAATATGTCAGTCTCAGGCATTACCATAAATGCTATATTCGTTAAATAGGATTGCTGGTGGCAAGACTCTCACAACGCGCGATGAACAATGTGGTTATTGTTGCCATGTTAGTCATGATTGCGCTATTTAACTTAGACAGCTTCCTTCCTAAACGTGCTGCTCCTGAATTAAGGCCGCTACTGCCACCTGACGCTTATGTACTCAAGATAGAGCATGCCACTAACAAGTTAGAGAGAAATGGGCAGCAGTGGCGTCAAGTGTCCTCTAAAGGTGCCTTGCCAGTATCAGCACAGGATCAAATTGCAGCGTGGCAAGCAGCCCAGCTTAAAACCACGTCTTTGGTAGACGATGCATTTCAATCAATTGAACCCATAGTGGTGGTTATCTGGCTAGCAGGGCAAGCAAATGGCCATGTCTTTGCGTTTTATAACAATACGCAGCCGGTTACCGTAAAGTACAATGGCGATTGGTACACACTTGAAAATACTAAGCTGCATACGCTTCTTCCTTGGCTTAGTGAACCGGCTAGTTAATTAAGCGTATTAGCCTAATCATTGCTACCTGTAACCTATGACGCTTGACCAATCTTCATTACAACGAATTAGATCACCCAAAGGTGGAGGGGAAAATGCCTGAGTTACCAGAAGTTGAAGTAAGCCGTTTAGGCGTTTCCCCCTATCTGTTAAACGAAACGATAGATAATATTATTGTACGCGAACGTAGAATGCGTTGGCCTGTTCCCGAGGATGTGGCGTTAGCTATCGGTCAAAAGGTGATAGCCGTCAAGCGTAGAGCAAAGTATCTTATGATCGAAACCGAAGCGGGCACGCTTATTTTGCATTTAGGTATGTCGGGTAAGTTGCGAGTTATTGATGCGTCTACACCTGTTGCGAAACACGATCATGTGGATATCGTGATGGCTACGGGGAAATGCTTACGTTTTAACGACCCTAGGCGTTTTGGGGCCTTCTTATGGCAACCACCAGGGGCAGCATTGAAATTACTTGCTAACCTTGGGCCAGAGCCATTAACTGACGATTTCGATGATACGCGTTTGTTCACGCTCTCTAGAGGCAAAAAAAGTACAGTAAAAAACTTCATCATGGATAATGCTGTTGTGGTGGGCGTAGGGAATATTTATGCCAACGAAGCTTTATTTTTAGCGGGTATCGACCCAAGAAGAGAGGCGGGGAAAGTCAGCAGCACCCGCTATAAAAACCTTACGCAAATCATCAAGCAGGTTTTAGCAAAAGCGATAGAACAAGGCGGCACTACATTAAAAGATTTTGCGCAAACCGATGGTAACCCAGGCTATTTTGCACAGCATTTAAATGTGTATGGAAGAAAAGGGGAGCCGTGTGAGGTATGCAAAACGCAAATACAAAGTAAAGTGATTGGCCAGCGAAATACATTCTTTTGTAAACAGTGTCAGCGCTAGTCAGAATACACGCTAGATAGAACACACTGCGCTCAATAGGCATGTTGAGCGCAGTGTGTTTTACAATAATTTTATTAAAGCGTTTTAGTCTTCGCGGCGCAGTCTATCTTGCAATGCTTGATCGACCACCGGATGGCAAAAACCACCTACTTTACCCCGATGCAGCGCCACTTCTTTTACTAATGTCGATGATATAAAAGAGTTTTCTTCTGCTGGTGTCAAAAACACACTTTCTAATTTGGGATTCAAACGGCGATTCATGTTGGCTAGCTGAAATTCATATTCGAAGTCAGATACCGCACGTAATCCGCGAATAAGAATGGTAGCTTGTTGTTCATCGGCAAAATCTGCAAGTAAGCCCGTGAAACCCACCACTTCTACATTCGGTAAATCGGCGGTAACCTTGCGAATCATTTCCACTCTTTCATCAAGGGTGAATAAGGGTTGCTTGTTGGGGTTAGCGGCAATACCAACTATTACATGAGAGAAAAGCTGTGATGCCCTTTCTATCAGGTCTGCGTGCCCATTAGTGATGGGATCAAAAGTGCCTGGATAAAGTGCTCGTGTATGCATGTTAATCTAATCTTTATTGTTGTAGGGCAACAGTATCGATAAATATGGGTAGATGCAATTGCAATTCAGCTGCTTCTATAGCCCGCTAAACAATACTGCCAGTCATCTTGAGTCCAGTAAAACTGGGTATTCAAGCCTTTCTCTTTATTCAACGAGCGTAACAAACGGGACAGGTTATCTTTCTTCCAATGGTGTCCGCGACGTTCATGACAGCGATCAAAATCTATCAACCAAATATTACGCTCATTATCCATCATAATATTTCTGATGTTCGCATCGTGATGATAAATTTGGCAGGCATGCATTTTAGCCAAAGCTTCGCCCACCGCATACCAATCATCTTTTGATAAGGGCTCTCGGGTAAGCATATGATGCAAGTCTTGGCTTGCAGGAATATTTTGTGTAATTAGATTTCCACGATAAATAAAACCACGGCGGTGGATGTGAGCGCCAACCGGTACAGGTACACGCAGGCCATGCTTTCGCATTTTAGTTAGTAAGCGAAACTCTTCAAATGGACGAGAACGCTCTACACCAAGAAAAAAATACTGATCGCTTAAGCATTTTCCAACCAATCCACCACGTTTAAAATGTCGTAGTACCCAATGCTGAGCATCATGGTCGATAAAAACAGTGGTACCACGGCCTTTGGCCTCACCGGTAATTTTATTTTGGAATAGCCAAAATTCATGACTGAACATGTCTACGCTTGGTTCAGTCATGAGTTCATCGTTATATAAGAAGTGATGCCCAGCACCTAAGTCTCGTCGTATTATCGCCATGACGTCCGTTACTTATGGTAAAATTTACCATTCTAATGAATTATTTCGGCATTTCAGCAACGAGAGAGCATTTGTGGGAAAAAAGATTTGCTTAATGCGTCTATCTGCTATTGGTGATGTCTGCCATGCAGCCGCTATGGTAACACGTATTCAAACCCATTGGCCGGACGCTGAGTTAACTTGGGTCATTGGCAAGGTAGAGTATCAGCTGGTTAAGCTAATGCCGAATGTGCGCTTTATCATTTTTGATAAAAAACAAGGCAAAGCCGCCGTTGAGAGCTTAAAAAATGCAGTGAAAGGTGAAACCTTCGACGCACTGCTTATGATGCAAGTTGCCTTGCGCGCGAACCTAGCCTCTAGAGTGATAAAGGCGAAGCGCAGAATTGGCTTCGACTGGGCCAGAAGCAAAGAGCTACACTGGTTATTCGCTAACGAGCGAGTCGCGCCACGTCAACATTCTCACGTGCTCGACGGCTTTATGGATTTTGCTGATGCGCTTGGCGTGCCAAAAGTCGATACGCCATCATGGAATATTCCTGTTAGCGAAGAAGATGAACGTTGGGGTAAAAACCAAGCTGAGGCATTAGGCGACTATGTAGTAATTGCGCCTGCCGCTAGCAAAGCAGAACGTAACTGGCTTCCAGAAAGGTACGCTGCAACTGCTGACTATTTATCACAAAAAGGTAAATCAGTCATATTAGTAGGCGGTCCTGGTGACCTCGATAAAACCACTGCCAATGCTATTTTAGCGTGTAAACCCACTATCAAAGCGGACTTTACTGGCAAAACTAGTCTTCACCAGTTATTAGTATTGTTAAAGCATGCGAGTTTAGTGCTTGCGCCTGATACCGGTCCTGCTCACATGGCTACCACAGTAGGCACGCCCGTAATTGGATTATATGCTCATTCGAACCCTATCCGCACTGGGCCATATAACAACATAGATAACACGGTCTCCGTGTACGATTCGTGTATTGAAAAGCAAAAAGGAAAAAAGTGGGAACAATTACCTTGGGGAATTCGCGCAAAGGGCGATAACTTGATGGAAGGTGTTACCACAGATGCGGTATTTTCAAAAATTAATGCCTTAGTTTAACTAATACATTAACGAATACGCACTATTTCTGGGAATTTCTTCTAACCATTATCTACACTTAGCTTATACGCGCCAATTTTTCTAAGACACGGAGAGCGCCCTTTGGTGATTATGCTCGCATTGATGAAACGAATACGAGCTTTAACTAGCAATTCAGAGTACTCAGCACTGGTGCTCAGTATGCTATTTTTAGCTTGTAGTCCAGTTGCTCTCGCACAACAGGCCGTCGTGGTCGCTAATGCGTCGGTGGATACCACATCACTGACTCAATCAGAATTACGTCAAATATTTACAGGCCACAAACAATACTGGAGCAACGGAGAAAAAATCCACGTTGTTGTTCTTGAGGATGTTCACACGCTGCACAAAGCATTTTGTCGTGAAAACTTACAAATGTTTCCTTACCAACTCTCTCGGCTTTGGGACCAACTTACGTATTCCGGTCAAGGTGTTACACCTACACGGGTATCATCCCAAGAAGCCCTTCTTAAAATGATAGAGAGTACTGCAGGCACTATAGGGTATGCAGATATCGACAAAGTAAAAAATGAAAAAATTATTAAGGTGCGTGAACAATGAATAATAAAGTGTTCGTATGGTTTTTACGCGCTGTATTTTTTACAGCTACTAGCTCAATAGTCATGGCACAAGAAGAACCCAAGTTTTCATGGCATGGATACATAGCTCAAGGGCTAACGCAGTCAATTGATAGCAATTTTATCACCGAAGATAATAATATTACCGGTGAGTTGTCGGAATTTGGTATTAACGGTCATTACCGTTTGAATAGCAATTTATCAGTAGCGGGGCAGGTGGTTTATCTTGATGCGGGAAATAGGTTTGAAAAAGGCACGAGGCTAGATTATCTGTTTGTCGACTGGACGATTCCCGATTTGGCTGGGTGGCAGGCGCAAGTGCATATTGGCCGCTTTAAAAATACTCACTGGTTATATTCAGTGACTCGCGATGTACCTCAAACGAGAGATACTACGGTTCTGCCTCAATCAGTCTACTTTGATGGCTTTCGTGATATCGCGTTAGGGAGTGACGGGCTTCAGGCAAAATTTAAGAAGTACTCAACAGACAACATTTGGGAAGTAAATTGGAGTTACGGTCATTCTCCATTGAATGACGCTCAAAGAGACTTCTTCCTAGGCGACGATGCTAATGGGAGTATAGAGCAAGACTTCGTGCACCAAGTCAGCGCTTTTTGGCAACCTGCCACAATGGCGTGGAGGGTAGGCGTAAGCTGGCTTGAGTCAGATTTTGGATACACTGCGGCACAGGAGGATAGCCGTTTAGACGGCGGTGCGAGCATCCGCAGGTTCATGTTCTCTATGCAATACTTTAGTGAAAAATGGCAGTTTAGCAGCGAGCTAGTGAGAGAATTGCAAGAATATAATGGTCTCTTCGCGCCTAATTATGTCGATAGGCTTACAGGTGAAGGCGGTTTTGTTCAATTTAGGTACCTTTTTAACAACCGTTTTAGCGGCCTTATTGGCTACGACACCTATGTGAACAACGACAATGATCCGAATGGGGAAGCTCTAGAAATAAGCTCTGGTGGCCTTGTTCCTTCTTACTTTGGTTATATGGATACAGTGACCGTTGGGGCAAGGTGGGATATCTCGCCTAGATGGCGTTTACAGGCCGAGCATCATTGGGTTGACGGAGCCGCAAGAGTGGTAAGCTTACTCGACCCTAGTATAAGAGAACATTCGCAGGAACACTGGCGTATGTGGTCTGTACAACTGATGTACTGGTTCTAGGTTCACTGATGAAAGTGGAGATGTCCTTTACCACTAAAACCATCATTATGTTGATGGCGATGGTGCTAACCGTCACGGTAGTGATATCTATGATGCTCATTCGTGAGTCTGATTCAAGCTTGGTTTTTCAGCAGCAAGAAGAGCAACTTAAAAACCAACGTCGATTGCAGCTTTTCGAGGATATTCTGCATAACCGTATGGTGTTGTGGGTAGACATGTTTAGCCACATAGAAATGTCGGAGCATCAAGATTTAGATTACTTCTATGAAAACCTTCAGCGAAATCAAGAATACCTGATGCTGAACTTTCATGTGGAGCAGCTGTATCTGTTTGACCAAGATGGCGTAGTGGGAGAGCAACCAGCTCCCATTAGTGATTTTGTTCTAAAATTGGTGCGTAGCACGCAGCAGTCTCTTAGCAGTAGAGCGTTAATTCGCTGTGAGGGTGTGTGCACACATTATTTATCAGTGCCCATTATGACCGATGACGAGGTGGTTCCTGTCGTTATTTTGTCTGCTTCATTACGTGAACTTTTGTCTTTGTTTAATCGCTCTACCGACGCCCATAAGGTCGTGATGGTTCAGAATAAGCAAGGCGATGAAAATGAACCTGCCTTAACGCTATCCAGTCAGCTTTCACAGTCTAACCAAGATTATTTAACCGAGCTCATTGCCGCCTTTCCCAAAGGCTGGAGTGTAGAAAAACTGGTAGTTAAAGGGCTTCGAATTTCGTTTCAGGGAAAAGAGCTGTCGGTAAATTTGTTGCCATTCCCCCACAGCCTGACAGAGCAACCTTACCTTATGGTTGTGCAAGATATTACTGCATTAGTACATCAAAAAGAGCAGTACGAAATACTGGTTATCATCAGTGCGATTGTGCTGTTTATCGTGTTCTCATTGCTTCTAAGGCTCTTTCTTAATCAATACCGCTTAAGGCTATTAGGTATCAGTGAAGGTTTGCCTATGCTTGCCGACCACAAATTTATCGAATACCGCAAACTGGTTGGAAAAAAGCAGCACGCTTCGCTTTGGCGATTGAATGATGAACTAGATGTGGTAGAAGATGCCGCGAATGCACTGGCAAAACAGTTGGAAGACTTCGATGGCCAAATGGCGGTGAACACTGCCAAACTTGAAAAAATGGCTATGTTTGATGTGCTTACCGGCCTACCAAATCGGAACATGTTGACCTTCCAGATTGAAAATCAACTTGCCCACTCAGCGCGAGACGATAGATTGGTTGCACTGATGTTCATGGACTTAGACGACTTTAAAAAAGTCAACGACAGCTATGGTCATGACGTGGGGGATAAGCTTTTAAAAGCCGCCGCCATGCGAATATCACGGCCTATCAGGGAAACCGATATTGCGTCACGATTTGGTGGTGATGAATTCGTTGTATTGCTATCTAGCATTGAAAACAAAGAGCAAGTGGAACACGTAGCGAAAAAAATTATCGAAGAGTTTGAACAGCCCATTGAAGTGGATGGCATGCAATTCTACGTCTCTATTAGTATCGGTGTGGCCGTGAGCCGCCATGCTAGAGCTACGCCGGTGGAGTTATTGCGCCATGCCGATATTGCTATGTACGAAGCAAAATCGAAAAAAGGGGCGGGCTTTAGAGTTTACGACGCCACCATGAACTTGAAGGTAATGAAAAAAGTTGAGCTTGAAGCCGAAGCGCGGGTGGCACTAAGAGAAAGTCAGTTCAGTTTAGCCTTGCAGCCTCAAATCGACTTGCGAACCAATGAATTAATAGGGTTCGAAGCACTGCTTCGCTGGTATCACCCTGTTAAGGGCGCTATTTCACCGGCAGAGTTTATTCCTCCGCTTGAAAATACCCCTTTCATGCTAGAGCTGGATTATTGGGTAATAGCCAAGGCTACCTACCTTATTAGAGAGCTTAACGCGAACGGTTACCCTAATGTGAAATTAGCGATTAACCTCTCTGCAGGGCAGTTTCTCGACCCCAGTCTTCCTGATTTTCTGCAGCAGCAAATTATTCGCAACGATATTTCGCCATCCCAGGTATGTTTGGAATTAACAGAAACAGTATTGGTCACCGATATTGAACGAGCAACCTCCATTATGCGTACTATTAGAGACATGGGATGCACACTGGCCATCGATGACTTTGGAACGGGTTACTCATCGCTTAGTTACTTGAAGTCACTGCCTGCCGACTTCATAAAAATCGATCGTTCATTCGTTGCCAATATTATCGAGAATGCTGATGATAGAAACATCGTGCATTCAACCATTGCTATGGTACGAAAAATGGGGTTAATTGTGGTAGCTGAAGGTATTGAAACAGCAGAGCAATTTGAGATGCTGTGCCACTTTGATTGCCAGATGGGGCAGGGGTACTTAATTAGTCGACCTATTCCAGAGTTAGACATTTGGACCACCCTAAGCAAAAACGTACACATGGGCATATGGGACAGTACGCAATCTAACGAATAGGGCTGCCTAGCCTGCTAGATTTTTAGTCATATCTAATAAGTGTGCGAAAAAGTTTACAGCTGTGAGTTTTAATACTGTTAAAACGCCCCCTTCCTTGTGTAACCTTTATATCGCTTTCTTTAAAATACATTTTTTATTAATTTCGGAGTCTGACATGTCAGCGGCATTTATCTCTCACCTGCAAGCGCAAATTGAGGCCACTAAAGAAGATGGTCTGTATAAAAAAGAGCGCGTTATTACTTCACAGCAACAAGCAGATATAGACGTGGCCAACGGCGAGCATGTCATCAACTTCTGTGCGAACAACTATTTAGGTTTGGCTAATCACCCCGACCTTATCGCTGCGGCCAAAAACGGCCTTGAAACCCATGGGTTTGGTATGGCGTCTGTGCGTTTTATTTGTGGTACGCAAGACATACACAAGCAGCTAGAAACTGAAATCAGTGGTTTCCTAGGTACCGAAGACACCATTTTATACCCTTCATGCTTCGACGCTAACGGCGGGTTGTTTGAAACTTTGCTTGGCCCAGAAGACGCTATTATTTCAGATGCACTTAACCATGCCAGCATCATCGACGGCGTACGTTTGTGTAAGGCAAAGCGCTATCGTTATGCCAACAACGACATGGAAGCTTTGGAAGATCAGCTTAAGCAAGCCATTGCCGACGGCGCACGATTCAAAGTGATTGCCACAGATGGCGTATTTTCGATGGACGGTGTTATTGCCAACCTTGCAGGTATTTGTGACTTGGCTGAAAAGTACGATGCACTGGTAATGGTAGACGATTGTCACGCCACGGGCTTTTTAGGCGAAAACGGCAAAGGTAGCCATGAGTACTGCGACGTAATGGGCCGAGTGGATATTCTCACTGGTACTTTGGGCAAAGCTATGGGCGGCGCATCTGGCGGTTACACATCAGGCAAAAAAGAAGTGGTTGAATGGTTACGTCAACGCTCTCGCCCTTACTTATTCTCAAACTCTGTTGCGCCACCTATCGTATCGGCTTCACTTAAAGTATTCGAGATGATGAAAGACGGCGCAGCATTGCGTGAACAGCTTTGGCGCAATTCAGCCCACTTCCGTTCTCGTATGGAAGATGCTGGCTTTACCCTTGCAGGTAAAGATCACGCCATCATTCCGGTAATGCTAGGCGATGCACGCATAGCTAGCGACATGGCAGACAAGCTACTTGAAAAAGGCATTTACGTGATTGGTTTCTCATACCCAGTAGTGCCAAAAGGCCAAGCCAGAATTCGTACCCAAATGTCAGCAGGGCATTCTATTGAACACGTAGATAAAGCTATTGATGCGTTTATTGAAGTAGGCCGTGAAATGGGAGTGATTGCATGAAGTCGTTAGTTAAAGCAAAAGCTGAAAAAGGTATTTGGCTTCAAGATACTCAAGAGCCTGAAGTTGGCCATAACGATTTATTAATCAAAATTCGTAAAACCGCCATTTGCGGTACCGACATGCACATTTACAACTGGGACGAGTGGTCGCAGCAAACCATACCTGTACCTATGGTAGTGGGACATGAGTATGTTGGTGAAGTGGTTGGCATGGGTCAAGAAGTACGCGGCTTTGCCGTTGGCGACCGAGTGTCTGGCGAAGGCCACATTACCTGTGGTCACTGCAGAAACTGTCGTGCTGGCCGTCGCCATTTATGCCGCAACACCGAAGGCGTGGGCGTAAATCGCCCAGGTGCATTTGCCGAATACTTAGTTATTCCTGCGTTTAACGCATTTAAAATCCCTGACAACATCTCTGATGAACTGGCTTCTATTTTCGACCCATTTGGTAATGCTGTGCACACCGCCCTTAGCTTCGACTTAGTGGGTGAAGATGTACTCATTACCGGTGCAGGTCCTATTGGTATTATGGCAGCTGCTGTGGCGCGTCACGTAGGTGCCCGTCACGTAGTTATCACCGACATTAACCCGTATCGCCTAGAACTTGCCAGAAAGATGGGCGCTACTCGCGCCGTTGATGTTAGCAAAGAAAATTTGCAAGACGTGATGAACGAACTTGGTATGAGTGAAGGCTTTGATGTTGGCCTTGAAATGTCGGGTGTACCGGTAGCCTTTCGCGACATGCTAAAGAAAATGAATCACGGCGGTAAGGTGGCCATGCTAGGTATTCCGCCACAAGATGTGTCGGTTGATTGGAACCAAGTTATCTTTAAAGGATTGGTGATTAAAGGTATCTACGGTCGTGAAATGTTTGAAACCTGGTACAAAATGGCAAGTTTGCTGCAAAGTGGCTTAGATTTATCGCCAATCATCACACATACCTTTTCGGTTGATGACTTTCAGAAAGGTTTTGATACCATGGGTTCAGGACAATCAGGCAAAGTTATACTGGACTGGCAATAATGACAGCATTTTCACACATTAGTGTACAAGACGTAGCAAACTTCAATGGCGAAGTAGCCATTGTAGATATTCGTGACCCGCAATCATTTGCCAATGGTCACATGCCAGAAGCGAAGCCGTTGAATAACGATAACTTCGCGGCCTTTGTAGAACAAACGCCAAAAGAAACCCCTGTGGTAGTGGTGTGCTATCACGGTGTAAGCAGTCAGCAAGCCGCACGGGTAATTGCTGAGCAAGGTTTTAACACCGTTTATAGTATGGACGGCGGTTTCGAAGCATGGCGATTAGGCCAGTCTGTGGTGTCTGAAAATTCGTGAGCCATCCTTTAATTGCTTTTCGTCAGCAAGGCGTGGCGCATTTACTGGCTAACTACTTAGGTAGCCAGAATATTAGTGCCACGGTTAAGCCTACTGAAGCGGGTGATGAGTTTGTTGTGTTGTTAGCAGATGATAACGACGCACTTAAAGCGCGTGCCATAACTGAAGAATTTATTCAGCAACCCAATAACCCAAAATATCAACAAGCTGCTTGGCAGCATGGTGAAAACGTCGATTTAGTGCCCTCACGTCAATTCGATGCAAAAGGGTTTATTAGCAACGCATTATCAGTGCCTTTTACTAGCATTGTGTTTTTACTTTGCGTGCTGGTATATGGTTTGTCGTTGTTAGGCTTATTCAGCCCTATCGCGCAACACCTGCTCATGCAGCCCCTCAGTGTGCTTGCCGAAAACCATGAATGGTGGAGGCTATTAGGCCCCGCATTTATTCACTTCAGCGCACTGCATATTATCTTCAATCTGCTTTGGTGGTGCATGCTAGGCGCCAAAATAGAAAGTACCTTTGGTAAAAGCATGCTGTTTGTGGTGTTTGCACTGTCGGCCATTATATCGAACGTGGCTCAAGCGATGTTTACTACGCCAGTACAAGGTAACTTAATGCTCTTTGGCGGCTTGTCAGGAGTGGTATACGCTGTAATGGGCTTTGTATGGTGGTTAGGTTGGCTGAAGCCACAGTGGGGCTTGTCGCTGCCTAAATCGGTAATAGGTTTTATGTTGGTGTGGCTAGTATTAGGCTTTGCCGATGTGCTGTGGGTAAACATGGCCAATGCGGCGCACACCGCAGGATTAATAACCGGCTGTTTATTAGCAGGGTTGCTAAGCCTTGGAGCCGATAAACGAAAGCAGGGGCAATAGCGCCAGCGGTCTTGAACAGGTGCTGCTGTGGTAGCACCTAGCCTTGATATAAATACTTGGTAAAGATAACGTTTTTGATAACCTCGCCACCGGTTTCTTTTTTCATATGATCTTGAAGTGCTTTTAGAATGGCGCGGCGAATATCTTCTCTGCCCGTTAGCGATTTTACTTTTTCTTCAGGCTGTCTGCCGAAGATATCGATGGCCGTTGCACGTAATAGCGGCATATGGTGCTCTGCTATTTCTAGCTGATCTACGTCATAAATCATTAATTCAACGGTAACGCGAACATACCCAAGTTTTCTTGAAGACTCGCCAATGTAATTGGTAACGATGTCTGGCTCTAAACCAAGATAAGCAAAATTTGCCTTTTCTTGTGCAAATGCAGGCGCGAAAGCACTACTAACTAATAGAGCGGTAGCTATAAAACGTGAAGCAAGTGACTTTGTCATGATGAGAGCCAAAAATACCAATTAATTTAGATGACAGGCTGTAGTGTAGCAAATCATAGGTTAATGACACTACTGCAAAAGTACTAAGGTACACGTAAAATCAATATGCTAGCTATTAGCAATCAGATAAACCACCATGTCACCAACAAGTGATATGATACTTTTTTTATCATGTAAAATTATGACAGAGATTTGGTAGTGAGTTTTCCTAGCAGCTTTCCCGTTGGCTTAAATGTAGAGTGGATGCAAGCCGACAGCGCGCCCCGATACAATCCATATTTAAAAAATTGGTTGCTAGACACCGGTTCGTTAACTGAGCGGGTGCAGTCGCTTTGCCATCAATTTTCGTTAAACGTGTTAGGGCAGGCTGAAACCGCACTTCATGCGAACGAACAAAGCCTGCTGTCGAATCAACTATCACATCAGCCTTCACAGGCATTTCAGGTACGAGAAGTACTGTTGTGTGGAAATGCACTGCCGTGGGTATTTGCCCGTTCCGTTATTCCTAAGCGTTTGGTTGAAGCAGAACTAGCCAATTTAGGCAGTGAACCCTTAGGTAAGCGACTGTTTAACGATGCTAGGTTTATACGCTCTGAGTTTGAATTGTGCCAGTTGCCAGCAACAGCATTAGGCTTTGAGCGCACTCAACAATTATGGGGCCGACGTTCATTATTTACGTTAGGTGAAGACAGCATGATAGTGGCCGAAGTTTTTTTACCCGATGCCCCCGTTTATTATTCAAGGTACGACAATGGCACTGAATCTTAATCTAGCCCAAAACATCAATCATATAAAACAGCATCCATCTGCGTATATTCGCCTGATGCGGCTAGACAAGCCCGTGGGGATTTATTTGCTGCTTTGGCCTACCTTTTGGGCGTTGCTTATGGCATCTGAAGGCCTACCCAGTATAGGCATTGCGCTTATTTTTACCGCTGGTGTGGTAGTAATGCGCTCAGCAGGCTGTGTTATCAACGACTACGCCGATAGAAAAGTAGATGGCAGCGTAAAGCGCACCGCCACGCGGCCATTGGCTACGGGAGAAGTGACCCCTAAACAAGCACTAACCCTGTTTGCGGGGCTAATTATACTGGCCTTCTTGTTAGTGCTGATGCTGAATTGGCAAACCGTTGCTTTATCAGTCATTGCGCTGTTGCTTGCCGCTAGCTACCCTTTTATGAAACGCTACACCCACTTGCCGCAAGTGGTATTGGGCGCGGCCTTTGGGTGGGCAATCCCCATGGCGTTTATGGCAGTGTCTGAAACTGTGCCTGCGTATGGCTGGTGGCTGTTTGTGGCCAATCTATTATGGACGGTAGCCTACGACACCATGTATGCCATGGTAGACAGAGATGACGATCTGGAAATAGGGGTGAAATCTACAGCCATTTTGTTCGGTAAGTACGACGTGCCCATTATTATTGGGCTTCAAGTCACCATGCTAGTTATTTTGTATTTTATTGGCGGGGCTATCGAAGCACATTGGCCGTATTATCTATCGCTAATTATTGGGGCAGGACTGTTTTACCGACAGTATCAATTTATCAAGAACCGACAGCGAGAAGGGTGTTTTACCGCCTTTATCGAAAATCACTATGTTGGCTTGGTGTTTACATTAGGCTTAGTGGCAAATTTTTGGATAGGTTGAGCGGTTCAGTTATTAGTTAACACAATGAACCGCTTAGCATTAATGAGTGAAAAGCTATTCGGGTTTACTTGTGTCAGTTGCTTTCGCTTCTAATTGAACAATGCGAGCTTCCATTGCGTCTAACTTTTCGCGAGTGCGAATAAGCACCTGGCTTTGAATATCGAACTCTTCACGAGTGACTAAATCAAGCTTCGAAAGCTGCGACTGTAAAATCTGTTTAATTTTACCTTCAGCGCCTTCAGCCATGTTACGCACACCCGGTGGTACGGCGTCAGCAATCTGTTTCGCTAAATCTTCGAGTTTTTTCGGATCCAACATGGATTTCCCTTATAATGCGCTTCGTTAGAATAGGCTTCTATTCTATCGGTATCGCCATTTCTTGCAATGAAAAAGCACATTAAAGAAAAGCATGGCACACATTACACCTGTTAGGTTTTAGGAACGTAATTTAGGAACGCGATGAAATTAAACGATGCGCAACAATCAGCTGTCACTTTTGTGTCGGGCCCCTGCTTAGTATTAGCCGGCGCTGGCAGTGGTAAAACTCGGGTTATTACCAACAAAATTGCGCACCTAGTTAGAAATTGCGATATGCCAGCTCGGTATATTGCAGCGGTAACCTTTACCAACAAAGCCGCTCGCGAAATGAAAGAGCGGGTAGCCGAAACCTTAGGTAAGCCAGAAGCGCGTGGTTTGAAGGTATGTACCTTTCACACCATGGGGCTAACCATTATAAAAGCCCATATTAAAGAGCTAGGCTTAAAGCCTGGTTTTTCGTTGTTCGACGATAAAGACTCGTTGGCACTGCTAACCGATTTAACCGAAGACACACTAGACGGTGACAAAGATCAGCTTTCGCTATTACAAAGCTGTATTTCAAATTGGAAGAACGACTTACTGCTGCCCGATGCGTTACTAAAGCAAGCTACCAGTACCGGTGAGCGGGAATTTGCTGAAGCTTATAAGCGCTACCAAGATAACTTACGCGCCTATAACGCCCTTGATTTCGATGATCTTATTTTGTTGCCCACACTGCTGTTAAAAACCAGTGAAACCGTACGGGCCAAGTGGCAAAACAAAATTCGTTATCTGCTGGTGGATGAGTACCAAGATACCAATACGAGTCAGTATGAACTGGTAAAACTATTGGTAGGTGAGCGCTCGCGTTTTACCGTGGTAGGCGACGACGACCAATCTATTTATTCATGGCGCGGTGCCAAGCCACAAAACTTAAACTTGCTACAGCAAGACTTTCCACGCTTGAACGTTATTAAGCTACAGCAGAACTATCGCTCTTCAGGGCGAATACTGCATTGCGCGAACATTCTTATTCAGAACAACCCCCACTTGTTCGACAAAACCCTGTTCTCTGAATTGCAATACGGCGAACCGCTTAGAGTCATAGAAGCGAAAAACGAAGAGCACGAAGCTGAACGAGTGGTAGCAGAGCTGCTAGCGCACAAGTTTATGAACCGTACCAAGTTTAAAGACTACGCTATTTTGTACCGAGGAAACCATCAAAGTCGCTTGTTCGAAAAGTTGCTTATGAGTAACCGTATTCCGTACAAAATTAGTGGCGGTATGTCGTTCTTCGGGCGTACCGAAGTGAAAGACATTATGGCTTACTTGCGTTTGTTGGTGAACCAAGACGATGACAACGCTTTACTACGGGTAATCAACACACCAAGCCGTGGTATAGGGCGGGTAACCCTAGAAAAGCTGGGGAACTTTGCGAACAGCTTAGGCGTGCCTATGTTCGAAGCAGCTTGTCACCCTAATTTAAACAGCGTGTTGTCGGATAGAGCCTTCGATGCCGTATCGGGGTTTGCCCGTTGGATAGTAGAAGTGGCCGACAATGCTACCCGAGGCGATACCAAAGATGCCCTTCGTGGCATGATCAAGTCGATGAGCTACGAAGAATGGTTATACGAGCAAAGCGCTAGCCCTAAAGCGGCTGAAATGGGCATGGCGAACGTGAGTACGCTATTTGGTTGGGTAACCGACATGCTAGAAGGCAACGAGCTTGATAGCCCTATGAACCTTACCGAAGTAGTCAACCGTCTTATTTTACGTGACATGATGGAGCGGGGTGAAGACGACGGCGATGGCGATCAAGTACAGTTAATGACCCTGCACGCTTCTAAAGGGCTAGAGTTTCCTATTGTGTTCTTAGTGGGCATGGAAGAAGGCTTGCTACCCCATCAAAGCAGTGTAGATGAAGACAACGTAGAAGAAGAGCGCCGCCTAGCGTATGTAGGCATTACCCGTGCGCAGCGAGAGCTTATTTTCAGCCTAGCCAAAGAGCGCCGCCAGTTCGGTGAAGTTATAAACCCCGAGCCAAGCCGTTTCTTATACGAGCTACCAATAGACGATCTTCAATGGGAAAATCAAAAGCCGAAAGTAAGTGCCGAAGTGCGCCAGCAAAAAGGCCAAAGCAGTATTGCTAATTTAAGAGACATGCTGGGTAAGAAATAGCGCACACGGTTACGATTGGAAGAAGGTGACGCAAGTTACTCAAAAAAACCGTGACACAAGTCGCTGTAACAAACCGTGCTAATAGCGGAATGAAAAGGTGTTAGTGATACATAGCAGGTGAAGATAGCAACTTACCGCTAGGCGTAATGAAACAGCTAGCCAGCTAGCTGTTTCATATCAAGCACAGTAGCACGAGTAAGCACTTTACCTTGGGCGTAATTACACTCAATGTCGGTAAGCGCGTTTAGCTGTGCAGGTGAATCTACACCTTCGGCAATAACCTTAAATTTAAGGTGCTCAGAAATAAGCATTACCGATTGAATAAGCTTAAGGTTTCGCTGTGAACGCGGCAGCGAACGTACAAATCTGTGGTCTATTTTGATGAAATCGAACGGGTAGGCAAATAAGTAACTAAGCGACGCTAACCCGCTACCAAAGTTATCTAGCACTAAGGTAACCCCAGCACGTTTCAACTTCTTAATGGCAGGCAAAATAAACTGCGAACGGCGGTTTAAATCGTTTTCATCAAACTCAAATACCAAGTCGTGAGGCGATATTTTGTATTCGTCTATCAGTGAAATCATCTGATTCACCATAGAGGCTTGCAGCAAATGAATAATCGAAACGTTCACCGCAATACGGCCTTTGTCTTCGCCTGTTGCTTTCGCGTGAGCCAGCAACTCGCAAGCTTTGCGTAGCTGAAACAAATCCAAATCTAGAGTTAAGCCACTTTGTTCGGCCACTTGGCGAAACTGCTCTCGGGCTATTTTGCCGAAAGTAGGGTGGCACCAACGCACATACATCTCGTTATAGAGCGTTGTGTTGTCTCTTATATCAATTACAGGCTGTAAGAAGTATTCAAACTCTTCATCGCGCAAGGCACGGCGAAATTCGTTTTCTAGCTCTAGCTCTTCAATTAGGCGGTCGCGCATGCTCTTATCGAACATAACAAATCGGCCACGGCCCAAGGTTTTCGCTTGGTACATGGCAGCATCGGCATCACGCAGCACTTCATCGGCACTGCGATAATACGACTCTAAATTAGCTATACCGATACTGGCACCCGAATACATTTCGCGGCCGTCTAACAAAAACGGTTCTGAAATAGAGTTGATAATACGAGACGCCACTTCTTGCACATCGGTTAAATCTTCAAAGTTATCGAGTAACACAACAAACTCATCACCACCTAAGCGGGCCAATAAATCGTGCCCTCGAATGCATAATGCAATACGCCTAGCCACTTCAACCAAGAACTCATCACCCGCGTGGTGGCCCAAGGTATCGTTGATAACTTTGAATCGGTCTAAGTCGATGAACAACACCGCAAAGTAGTTGTCGGTGTAGCGCTGCTTACTGGCAATGGCGAGTTCAAGCCTGCTGGTAAACATCGAGCGGTTCGGAAGGTCGGTCAGTGAATCGTGATGAGCATCGTGAATAAGCTTAAGCTCAATCTCCTTACGCTCTTCAATTTGCTGTTTTAAATATTTGTTGGCTCTATCTAGCTCGGCAGTGCGTGCAGCAACTCTAAGCTCTAGCTCACTGTTATGGCGATGAATTTCTTCAGTACTGCGTTTACGTTCCATGGTTACCGCAATATGGTGCGAAACAAAGCGCAATAGCTCTAAGTCTCTTGCGGTATATTTAGCATGCTTACCATAGGTTTGTACCGCAATAACTCCAAACACTTCGCCATCTACCACCAGAGGCGACCCTAGCCAAGAGTTGGCACTGTTTAGCATGGTTTGGGCAACAGAAACGTCTATTTCACCCGCTTCGGCAAGTTCTAATACCCTAGGCGGGTTAATCAGTTCAGCTTGACCGGTACGCAGTACAAATTCAGTTAACCCCAACCCCATAGGGCGAGATTCCACTTCCGCATGTTCCATATCACTGAAATACGGAAACTCTAGCATCTGCTTCGACTCATCAATAATAGAGATAAAGCAGTTTGGTGCACTAATAAGGCGGGCTAGAATTTCGTGCAGACTAGAATAGAAGACCGACATATCGCCTTCTAGGTTGGCTGCTAATTCAGAAATTTCAAATAAGGCTTGTTGTAACGACTCTACTTTTTGGCGCTCAAGAATTTCTTCTTGAAGGTCGTCGTTAATTTTTCTTAGCTGGCGAGTACGTTCACGAATGGTACGTTCGGTTAATTCGCGGTTTTTAACCCGGTCAACCGTGGTAACAATGTGCTGAGAAACAAACAGCAGTACTTCTAAGTCTTCTTGGGTGTAATGCACACCGTCGTCGTAGGTTTGAACTACCATAGCACCAATTACTTGGCTGCCACGTTTAAGTGGAACCCCAAGTAATTCAAACGGCTGCGAACCAACTAATTTGATGCCGTGATCTTCTGCAAATATTTCTTCTTCAGCACGTTTATAAAACAAGTGCTGACCGGTGCGCAATATAAAGCCCGTCATGCCATCCATTAACGAATCGGCGGGTAACTGCTTTACGGTTTGTTCGTCAAATTCATCAACGAAATAGGCGAAGTCGACTATTTGGCTGTCTTGTTCGTAGAAGGCAACAAAGAAGTTATCTGCGTTCATGAAGTCGGCAATGATTTCATGAATAGCGGTATAAAGGCGGTTTAGGTGACTAACAGAACTTGCAAGCTCGGAAATGTCGAATAGCGCTTTCTGAACTCGTTCAGCACGCTTATATTTATTAGTGAGTTGTTGAAGCTGCGGGATAATTTCCCGCAGCTCTTCTTCTGTCAACTCATACTGCGTTGAATCTGATGACATTCCGTTCGCCGGCAAGTAAAAATAGCTTATTCTTAGATGCGGTTAAATTACCCGATCTACATCAAAAACGCTACTTTTTCCAACACATTGTACGTAAAGATAGAAGGTTAGATACCTTCTATCATGTACTCAATTGCGGCTTTAATTTCATCATCAGAGCACGAAGCACAAGTACCACGAGGTGGCATAGCGTTAATACCGTTAAGGGCATTTTGCCATACGCCGTCTAGGCCTTTTTCGTCTAAGCGCGGCTGCCAATCAGCGGCTACGTGAACTTTAGGTGCACCAAGTACGCCAGAACTATGACACGCTACACAGGCAGAGTTATAAACATCTTCACCCGACTTAGCACCACCACCTGCAGCAGCAGGGCCAGCAGCTTCAGCGCCAGCTACGTGTATCTGACCAACCGGCTTAATACGGTTAGCAATATCGTCGTTACTCATTTCTTGTGCTTGCGCCGCAAACACCGTAAGTGCTGTAGCTGCAACAATAAACCAGGTTTTCAATTTCACATCTGTCTCCAGGCAATCATGAACTTTAATTAAAGTATAACTGGCCAGATTATAACGGTAATTCAAGCCCGAACAACTATTTGCTACCAATTACCTATAAAAAGTAAGGATAAAGTACCTTTAAAACCCATTAAAGTAAGAGAATTACACAAACCAGTTGATGCGAGCCCATGGCCTAAGTATTATTACGCCGCGCTTAAGCAGGAAGTTTAACCACACCACGTTCTTATTCCTTTAGAACAGGTTAAATTTTTATCACATTAAGCCATTTTCAATGCACCCGTAGCTCAGCTGGATAGAGCGTCGCCCTCCGGAGGCGAAGGTCACAGGTTCGAATCCTGTCGGGTGCGCCATTTTCCTCGAATTCTCTTGTCGACTTTTAACAGAACAACCGATTAAGGTAGTTGCGCTTAATCTCTGGCTATTTAAAACAACTTTTTAGATGCTTGCTTTCTCAGTCCAGAAAATATTGCCTCCGCTACGTAGGGTGGAAAGTTATCGGGAATTTTACCTTCGACTTTAGCAATAGCGTTTTCAATATTATCGACAAAGTATTCGTAGTGTGATGCAGCTTTGTCCGAAGGGTATTTCACCTGCAATGCAGTCGATACAAAATGACGAGGCTGAATATCGTTCCATTTCCAGTGCGTATTTTTGCCTTTTAAAGACATGGCCATTTTAATCTTTTGCGGCTGTAAGGCTTTTTTAGTCATTACAGGAAACGCCGACAAGACATCATATAAAGGGGTCATTTTATATGTGTTTTCAGGCTCTAGAAATACGCTAAAATTCTTACCATGACCGTCAATAGCGGCAATGAGCCAAAAAAATATCTGAGCCCTAAAAAAAGTTTCTCTATCTTTCCCGTTAGACGAAGCCGTGAGCAAATTTAAGCAGTCCTTAATTCCTGGGCCACCATCAGATTGGTATTTTTGAGCAGATGAAATGCCCATTGCCTGACAAAAGTCTTCTTGGGGTAGACGCATGAGCCATGAACCGTCAGATGCGTATTTACGGTCAAAGCGTTCAACGCTTAGAACTTTCTGGTCACCAAAGTAAAGCACCTCTGAATTAGCCACATTAAAACCAAAGGTTCTCGCCAGCTCTAGGCAAATAAATTCGTTCTCACAACTATCGGTTAAATCGATACCCACTTGCGGTAACTCGCCCATGGGTAATTTCATTATGTGACTTGTTGGTGTTGAGCCCGTCGGCTTCGCCCATTGTTGACCTGTTTTAAGTAGCGCGGTTTTTTCCTGGGCGCCAGCAATTGAAATCCGAAAGTCATCATCGTCATTTTCCATTCCAAGCGCTGTATGTTTGTAGCCTTGCAATAACTTCTCAACGTCTAGATCTGACAGAACCTTATAGTTTAGTTGTTGTACAGACTCGGTTTGTTCTGAGGCTAATTGAATAGCGCCCACACAATCTTTGCCTATCGCCGCTAAAAGATCGAACGCATGTCCAGAGCCTACATTGAACCTAGCTTGTATTTTATTTCGTATGGTTAGACTATCGGGAAGCAAATTGTCGAAGAAGTTATACACTACGTCGCCAGCGTATTTTTGCTTTGTAATAGGTAGCGACAAAGAAATAGGACGTGCGCCTGCGCGCTTCATCCAACGTTCGGTATAAGAAAAATGGAGCCCACCGCTCTTATCTTTTAACAGTGTACCTACTTTTACCCCGTTAAGGCTTACCATCAGCTCCATATTACCACTCCTGAACCCAGCCACTATCAGTCTTTTGGCCGCTTTCATTTTCTTGCTTTGGCTTAAGTTCAATAGAGAGACCGAGTTCATGCGCAATTTTAAAGAGGGTATCAATACGGGAGGTACCGGCAGAATTTTCAATAGCCGAGATGGTTTTTTGCTTTAAACCAACATGCTCGGCCACATCGGTCTGCGTTCGTGCCAGATTATTTCGATGCAGCTTTATATAATCAGCCAGTTCTTTTGAGTTATTAAGCTTCATTACGCCTCTCCACTATTGATCTCTTAAAGGCATAACTTTAAACGTAATCCCTAAAAGGTATATTAAGTTCAATATACCCTTCGCGGTATATATGTCAAATTATACCTTGCAGGGTGTAATCTATTTTAAAGACATGATTGAATGGGGGAGTTAATCGATGTAAATCGGCTAGTGCTCATGAAACTCTCAATCCCTTTATACACACTGTGTAGACGCTTTTCGCCGGGGTAGACCGATTAAGCCCTTTTCGACGAGGCCTCCTTACGAGGCGAAGGTCACAGGTTCGAATCCTGTCGGGTGCGCCATTTCTTTCTAATGGATTAATTTTCTTAGTCACAAGACTTTTCAAAGTAGTTATACTCCTTCTCACGACTTCATTTTTAAGTGCGCCAACTTGTCTTTTACTTCGCCTCACTCTATACGTAGCCCCAGCTTTGCCCAGTCATTGCTATGTTTCAGCGTTATTGTCGCGTTGATAGCGGGCGGTTTGTTTGGCTTAGGCATTAGCCTGCATGCATTAATTTTCTTGTGTTTGCTTTGGGCTGGTATTAATGCCTTTAGTTTGGGGTACAACTACCTGCAAATCCGTGAATTAATGACCAGTGCATTAACGCGGGCAATGCCGGCAATATATATTTTTATCCTCATTGGAATGGTTATCGCCAGCTTTATGCAAAGCGGGACTATCTCAACCCTAATTTATTACGGCCTAAGTTGGCTGAACCCCAGTATATTCTTGGCGGTGGGATTAATTTTGTGTGCGGTAATGTCGGTAGCCACAGGTACGTCGTGGGGCACGGTGGGTACTATGGGAGTAGTGCTAATGGGCATTGGCGAAGCCATGAATATACCGTTACCTATCATCGCTGGCATGGTAGTAGCTGGCGCTACGTTTGGCGATAAAATGTCTCCGATTTCTGATACCACCAATCTCGCGGCGATGAGTGCGGGCACCACTATTTATCGGCATATGTATGCCATGCTGCTAACTACACTGCCTAGCTTTCTTCTAACTTTCGTAATTTTTTTAGTTATAGGCTTTACCTACGCAAGCCAAAGTTTGAATGTTGAGGAGATATACAAAATCAGAGCAGCGCTTGCCAGCCACTATAACCTTGCGCCTTACATTACTTTGTTACCGCTAGTGTTGTTAACGGTAATGAGCATTAAAAAAGTTCCAGCTGAAGTTGCCATGTCATGCAGCATTCTTCTTGCCGTTATCATCGCTATTTTCTACCAAGACACCAACACAATTAGCGTACTCAATGCACTTTGGGAAAACACCCCACAAAATACAGGTATCGCAAATTTAGATGCATTACTAGGCCGGGGCGGCATCAGCAGTATGAGCTGGACGCTATTGCTCGCATTAATGGCCATAGCATTGGGCGGTATATTGCACGGTACAGGCTTTTTAGCGGCGTTACTGTCGGGCATTATTAAAAGGGTAAAGCGCACCGCAACGTTAATCGCCGTCACCATAGCATCAGGTTTCTTAGGGAACGTGGCAATGGGCGAGGCATATATCTCTATTATTTTAAATTGCCAATTGTTTAAATCAAAATATCAGCAACAGAAGCTTGATCCTTCCGTGCTTTCTCGATCAGTGGAAGAAGGCGCTACCATGACCACGGGCCTTATTCCTTGGACAACGGCGGGGGCATTTTACTCTGCAACCCTAGGGGTTGAGGTTCTCGACTACGCGCCCTATGCATTTTTTAACTATCTAAATGGTGTTGTTGCGATAACCATGGCTGCATTGGGCGTAGGTTTATTGAAAGAAAAAAGGGCACAACACCACTGACGTACCAATAAGCAGCCCGCCTGCTAAACCGGCTAATGGTTCAAACGGGTTTGCTGTCTGGTTTTCCAACGCACTCTTAACGTTTAACTGTGCACGCACTAATACCCACAGGTTATTTCAGTATTAGTGTGCGTTGTAGGGGTTCACCATCATTCTTGGCCATTTTTTAAGAAGTACAAATCAGAAAACCCCATTTTTATAAATTCGGCATCTCTATAGTTTCTTACGGTTTTTTTGTCTTTGCTGATAGAGGCAAGTTGCTGCTCAGTTTGCAAAAACTGAGTAAGGTCTATTCCTTCAGCATCGGCCACGGCTTCATGCATATTTTGATAGCGGCTGTAAGAAAAGTTTATTTCTTTTGCCACACCATTAAATTTATAACGTACTTTATGGGCCATGTTCTACTCAGGTTGGTCGATAAAAATTCGAAAACGGTTTAACCGCCATTATAAACGCAATTAGCGGTGCGTAATCAAAAAGCTTAGTAATAAAGCTATCGAGGTCGGGTGAACATTACGCGTAAACTTGCAGTCAGTTACACCAGCATACCTACAGCGTTAATCTGGTACACTGTTTCGCTAGATTGCCCGTTTAACGCTTCATTGCATAATGGCATCTATAAAAACAAAAAAAAGGAACGTGTATGAGTAGTAACGCCCAAAATGCGTCTTCAAAAAAGGCCACCACCAAACAGGAAAGCGCGTTTAGCGTTATCGACAAGCCAACGTTTTTTGGCTCTCTTATTCTTCTTCTATCGGTAACCATTCCTTTAATTATTTGGCCGGATCAAGGCGCACAGTGGGTGGCGGCCGCAAAAGACTTCGTTACCAGTAAACTAGGCGTTTTGTACTTATTGCTAGGCGTTGGCGCAGGTGGCTTCATGGTTTACATCATGTTTAGCGACATCGGCCAAATAAAACTGGGCGAGCCAGAAGAAAAACCCGAGTTCTCACCAGTATCATGGGCTGCCATGCTGTTTTGTGCAGGCATTGGGGCATCTATTTTGTACTGGTCTATGATTGAGTGGGTGTATTACTACCAAGCACCTCCGTTTCATATACAAGGCGAAACCCCAGAAGCTGCCAAGTGGGCTGCTGCCTATGGCATATTCCACTGGGGGCCGCTAGCGTGGGCTATTTACCTTATTCCTGCCGTGCCTATTGCATACTTCTATTATGTGCGTAACCACAGCGTATTAAAAATATCAGAAGCGCTAATGCCGGTTATTGGCGAAAAGCTAGCCCACGGCTGGTTAGGTAAAATTATCGATATCAGCTTTATCTTCGGCATGTTAGGCGGTGGGGCCACCACGCTAGGTTTGGCTGCGCCCATGATTAACGAAGGGGTACATGAGTTATTCGGTGTGCCCAAGTCGCTGACTACCCAAATAATTGTGCTTATAACCTGTACCGCTATATTTGGTTACAGCGCGTACGTAGGGTTAAAAAAGGGCATTAAGCTGCTGTCAGACATTAACTTTTGGCTGGCTATTGGGTTGCTGCTGTTTATTTTTATTGTAGGGCCAACCCTGTTTATGGCCAATACCGGCTTAGATGCCCTTGGCCGAGTTCTTAGCAACATTGTAAAAATGGCCACATGGCTAGAGCCATTTGCCGAATTCAATGGCTTTCAGAATACCCACTTCCCCCAAGACTGGACCATATTCTACTGGGCTTGGTGGCTGGTATTTGCACCTAGCGTAGGGCTTTTTATCGCGCGTATTTCAAGGGGCCGCACTATTCGTACAATGGTGGCGGGTTCTATGTTCTTTGGTACCATGGGCTGCTTTTTATTCTTCATGGTAATGGGGAATTACGGCTTGTATTTGCAGCTGTCGGGCGAACTAGACGTATTAACCATACTCAACCAGCAAAGCCCAACCGCAGCCATATTTGCCATGCTTCATACACTGCCATTGGACTACCTGGTTATCTTCGTATTTACCTTATTGGCGCTAATATTTACAGCAACTACCTTCGACTCTATTTCTTACATTCTAGCGGCAGTAGTACAAAAAGAAGTAGATGAAGAACCGTTACGCTGGAATCGTTTGTTCTGGGCGTTTGCGTTATCGTTCATGCCCATTGTACTTATGTTTGTAGGCGGGTTAGAAACGCTACAAACGGCATCGATAATAGGGGGCGTGCCGCTATTAGCGGTGGCCCTATTGCTGTGCATTTCCATAGTGCGGGCGGCAAACTACGACATGCGCTACCAGCCCGATTATTCTATGAAAGAAATCAACATTGGTGAATTCCCCGACGACGATCCATGGAGCGAAGAAGGCACGTGGGATATTGAAGAAGAGGGCGAAGAGGGCAAGCAGAACGAAGAGGATGTTCCCATTGCGGCTAAACCTAAACCTCGTGAACCTAAACCCCATGTTGAAGGCGACCCACACAGTAAGCCGTCGCGGCTGTAATTTATTAGTGCGAGTACGTTAAACAAAGCGCTGCCGATTGGCGGCGTTTTTTTGTTTTTAAAACAGCGCAATTAACTTTTCCTATAAGCTAGCTGTGTTACCGTTATTGGCATTAATAGCCCCGAAAGTTCCAAGCAAGTAGCACTATGTCAGTAAAGAATTATCAAAAATACTACGAACCATTAAACGCAGTACATTCGGCTGACTTTAACCGCTGTATTTACTGCGGTTGCGAAGCGGCGCGCCCCGACTTTATTCCGCCCATAAAATTTATTCACGACTGGCGAGACGTAAGCTCAAGCGCCGATTTTATTTCAGTACCCGCATGCAATGAATGCTTCGACCTACTCAAAAATGAAAACAACGGCACGCTAGAACCCAGAATCATTGTGTTAAAAAAGCTATTGGCAGCAAAGTATAAAAAAGCCGTTAGAGTATTTAACCACTGGAGCATGGATGAAATAGAAGAAATGGATATCGCGTTTCAAATAAGCCTTAAAGGCGGTATGTATTTAGGTAAAGAAGCCCTTTCACGGATCCACTTTGCTGGCTTCGATTATGAAATAAACGGCAGTACAACGCGGGTAGCAAAACCGCAGCACGACGTGTTTAAGGTGTTCGATAAAGAATTCGAGAGCTTTAGAGAAGCGCTAGCCTTTGCCAGCGACACCTACCAAATAAAGAAAAGCCGACTAAGCCAGCTTTACTTTGAGAATGATGAGAGCTTTGATAAGGCTATTGGGGTTTTTCATGGGTTGGTTGGTAAACAAGAAACGGTGGTGTTTCTCACAGGGGGGAAGTGAATTACCTCCCCTTCAATCCTTAAAAATCAGCCAGTAATAGTAACATACTTCTTATAACGAACAGTGGACACTTAGCTCACTGTTTTCTTTCGCTGTCAGCGAAAGTTGTATTGTTGTAGTTTTTACGATTTCGTCGATTTGTTGAGGTTTCAAGTCAAAATATGAAGCCATACCGATCATTTTTGGTAATACTTTATCTACTTTAATTAGGTTGTTTACGGCTTTGTTTAATTCGTCATTACATGTTTTGCTATTTACCTTCTTGAAGGATGCACTTAAATATATATCTACAACTAACGTATCTTTTTGTGTCCCAAAAAATTTGGTAAATACTTCTTGAATGTCATCGGCTTCATTTTCGGTGGGGTTCTGTGAATACAGCGTCAGGTAAAGCATTTTAAGATTATTAACGATTAATTCGAAATGGTTAACCTTGTAATTCGAAAGTTCGCTTCCGATACTTTTTGGTGCGCACAGCAATAATGAGACCACCAGTAGGCTAGATAGTAAATACTTCATGAAATTCCCTATTCAAAGTTTATTATTAATTTACGATAAAAGATTACTTTCGTGGATATTAAACAAAGCAATATTTATTTGAAAAGTATTTTACTTATCCTTTGGTATAAATATTCATATCTGATAAAGGTTTTTGACTCATCTAAAAAGATATAAAATGTAAGCTATTTTTGTAAGCTTATGGGGGTTCACTTAACGATAGTAGGACATGAAACTGCGTTGATGCAGAACACTGTTCGATAGGTTTTATAATTTATAAGGAAATTTTTATGGATATATTCGAATTAGTTTTTGCTAGTTATTTAGAAGCAGTTTCCAACTCGGTATATAACGAATTATCAGATATTCGTGGAATTGAAGTTCAAGCTCAAGTCGTCACCTATAATGACTTGGAAATTTCGTATTCTTACCAGTTATGGAAAATACAAACGAACTCAATATGTGGAATTTACGATAGAGACTTAAATGCAAAATCTAAGTGCTCGGTATCTGCAAAGAGTATGTTTGGAGAAATGTGTTCATACCTTCAGAAGAACCCCAAACCTGGTTGGCAATATTCAAAACTGAAAAATATGTATTGTTCAGCAGCTACGAATTATAAACCAATTATTGCTAGCGTGACCTTGGAAGGTAAGACAAACTCAGAAAAGAAAAGAGAAGAATGTAGCATAGCTACACTTCGTGTGATGCAATCCGCTTCTGCAGCGAACTTAGCAGCAAAAGAAAAAGCATGTAAAAAAACTAACTAACATAGCTAAGGCTCTTGTATATTTCGCACGTAATCTTAATTTTACGTAAGAAGCTCCCAAACTACATTCATTGGCTTTTCGCTTTCGTGTTTGACGTATTTAATTTCCCCGTAAAAGGTGAAGGGCGAAGCTGTCTTCCCTCTTAACTTACTCTCACGAATAAATAAGTAAACACGACTATCTATTTTGTGATGCTCAATGATTTCACGTCCACGTTTGTTACTAGGCGAGGTACTATTTTGCGACTGCCAGTGAAAGTGTTTTTCGTCTATAAAGTAGTCGTGATATTGGTGATTTTCTGCCTTTCCTTGCTTATTTAGTGTAACTAGAAGAATTTGAGCGTTCTTCTCTTTTAAGACAACGTGGCCCGACTTCCAATTACCGGGGTTAAATTCTTCATTGAAAAGAGGCGGTATTTCCTCCCGCATAAACTCTTCACCTACAAATAACTCAAGTGGGTCAACTTTCCCTTTTAGCCTAGCAAACGTCACCATATCTTCGCTTGCTGCTATATCTTCATAGTCTGGGTTCGCTGCGCGTAAGGTGTAGCTACCGTCATTATTTTTCAGTACTTTTCTCAATAGGTACTGGTTATCTCCTGCGGTGTCTTGGCGCTCAATAGCAACGGTGGTGTTGCTTATGCCGCCTGCGTTGTTAGAGGTAATTTGTTCTAGTAACAAATAATCGCCGTCATAAATTGGTGTTTTACCACCATTCATTGAGTTGCCTGAAGCGCGAGCTATGAAATGCTTGGTGGTATCCAGGCGACCAAAACCGCTCGGCATATTAACCATTTCAGAGGCTTCCGCGTCACCAGTTTTAAAATGACCGCAGGCTATTTTAATATCAGGGAAGAATGGTAACTGCTCCTTCTCAGGAAACCGCACTATATTATTGGTTGAAGGAATGTCGACAGGCGGCCGCTTGCGCTTGTAGTCTGCTAACCGTTGCTCATTTACTTCTTTTGTCATCAAACGGAATGTTTCGAGCTGACTGGCAGAAATGCTTTGATTAAAACTAAACTTATCTTGAGAGTTATTGAACCACACTATTTTCGACTCAGGCTCCAGAGTACACCAGAACTTAATCGGAAAATCACGCCAATGCGCTTTCCATTTCGCTTTACCTAAAGACTCTAATTGCTGCTTACTTTCTGGTAAGTCTGAAACCCATTCCGGATTTTCTAAAAACCATTGGTGCGCCCATTCGGTTAAGTCATCTATGCTTACCTGCGTTTGGAATGCTTTGTGTTCAATAAGCGTGGCAAGTAATACAAGCTTGTAGCATTTTGAAGTGCGGGTTACTGCAAGATCTTTAAACCATTGAAGGTGCTCTTCAAGAACTTCAAGTTCGGCAGGTGTAAGGTCGCCTTTGTTATCAACAAACTCCCACCATGAGCCACGGTTTTTGCGAAGTTTAACCATATTTGCACCGGCGGTATAAAACTCGGTGTAGGAAGGTCGTCGGCCTAACGATGACTTTAGTTTTTCATATTGCGTATCAAGTTGATCTTCTGAGAGGCTTTCAAGAAAATCAATAAATGCTAAGTCAAAGTTAACGTAACACCCGTCGGGTAGTAAGGGGTTAGGGTTCTTGGCAATACTTACTATTTCATGTCTATTTAAAGGCTTATCTTTAATGCCAGCAAACAGCATTTCTGGGCGGTTTAAAAAGCTATGATGGTTACCAACAAAATCCAGAATAACTAATCGTTCTTTACCTTCGCTGCGTCGCAGGCCTCTTCCCATCTGTTGTAAAAATAGTATTTTTGATTCTGTAGGTCTAAGTAGCAATACAGTATCTATTTGCGGTAGGTCTACGCCTTCATTAAACAGATCTACAGAAAATAATATCTGTATTTTGCCATCACTTAATCGCTCTAATGCTTCTGTCCGTGTGAGTTCTGAATCGGAGTGAACGCTTGCCGCACTTACGCCGTTTTCATTAAAGTACTTGGCCATGTAATCAGCGTGTCGTCGAGACACACAGAATGCCAGCGATACCCTTTGAGCTTTTTCCTTCCATTCACTTAATGCATGTTTAGCCCTGCCTTTTGTGGCTAATTTATTTGAAAGCTTTTCTGGATCGAAGCGTCCGTTTCTCCAAGGCAAGTGCTCATAATCGACTTCTTTATCGTAAATACCAAAATAGCTAAACGGGCTTAATACGTCACCGTTTACACCATCGAACAAGTCTTTTTGGTAAATTAGCTTGTTATCACACAACTTAAGAATGTCGCTACCATCTGTTCTATTTGGTGTGGCGGTTAGGCCCAACATGAAAGAGGGATTAAAATGCGCTAATAGTCTTTGATAGCCGTTGGCAGCAGCATGGTGAAATTCATCTACTACAATATAATCGAAGTCGTTTTGATCGAATTTATTTAAATGGCTTTCTCGTCCAATTGTCTGCACCGAAGCAAACAGCATATCGAACTCTTTGTCTTTTTGTTTTCCTCTGTACCTACCGACCTTTTTACTGGGGAGAATTTTTAAAAAGCTAGCTTCAGCCTGCAAAAGAATTTCTTCTCTATGCGCTATAAACAAGACCTTCTTAGCATTAAACTGCGCTGCATCGAACGCTGCTAAGTAGGTTTTCCCCATACCCGTAGCTAACACTACGAGGCCTTTTTTAAACCCAGAGTCACGAGCATATTCTAAAGCTTCAAGCGCCTCTATTTGGTGATCTTTTGGAGTAGGTATTTCGTGTTCGGTTTCGGAGGGAAGCGCAGAAGAAGAATACAACGGCGTTACTTTTCTAGCTGTGTTGTAACGAACTTCGTAGTCTTGAATCCAGTTATAGCTGAGTGACTTTACCTGTGGAAGAGTAAGTAGGTGGTTATATTCCTCTCGAATATTATCAATTCGAGCTTCTGCTTCACTGTCTTTGTTGTTCGGGTAATCAATACGGTAATTCCATTCTATACCGTCGGTTAAAGCCGTTTTACTGATGTTACTAGAACCGATGAATGCTGAAGCGGATACAACGCCTTGTTCGCTGTCGGTCACAAAAATGTACGATTTCAAATGAAAACTAGTAGCTTGTCGGCTCTCGAATACTTGTATATTAGCGCCACGCTCTTTCAGCAACATAAGGCGTTTCAGAGCTTGGGGCTCTGTAATATTCATATAGTCGGACGTTAAAACCGTGAGCTCTACATTTCTTGTGGAAGAGCTCATCGCAGCTTCTATATCGTCGACGATAAGGTTTAAGCCAGAGTTGCGAATGAAGGAAACGGCAATTTCAATATTCGTCGCAGTTTTAAGTGCGTCTCGAATTTCATGCAGAAGGTGCTTTTCTTGCCTGCCAGTAATTAAATAATTTTGTACTGTCATTTTTTAACTTCGGGCACAGTTTGGTTAACTTCCAAGTTAGCCAACAAATCGTAACGATCTGCGTTGCCACCATAATGCGGAGTAAATGCTTTCAAGACTAAAAATCCTTATTTATTCTGCATATACAATATCGTATTAGTTCGTACCCGACCAGTAGTACAGTTTCAGTCATTAAGGATTAGTACACAGCCCAAGTTAAGGAATTACCCACTAACCTCACCCTCCAACACCAACCCAAACTAATAAGACACCCATACCGCCAGCCACAAAAGCGAACACTGCCAGTATTAGCGATGTGCTTTTTAGAATGTCGCCATCACGGTTTTGCAAACCAAGAATAGCGGTTACTGCCACTATGTTATTGATGCACACCATGTTGCCCATGGCGGCGCCTACACTTTGTAGTGCCAGTATGGTGGTTAAGGGTAATGACAGTTGCTCGGCAATGGTGGTTTGAATACCTGCGAAGGTTAAATTAGAAATAGTGGCCGACCCTGAAAAGAATGAACCTAGTGCACCTAGTAGCGGCGCGAAGAAGGTCCAGTTTGCGCCGGTTATTTGTGCCAAGTGATGTCCTATTTGGGCTACTGCCGCGCTGTTTTGGCCAGAACTTTCGCCAAGCATCATCATGTTCACAAAGATAAGCGCACCCAGCATGGCGAAAAAAGGCGTGCGCATGCGGGAAAGGGTTTGTTGGCCTGCTGTTTTTAAGGTATTCGGCTCTGCTTGTTGGCGAAATAGCCATAAGGTTACGCTGCCTGTTACCGCAAACGGAATGATAGACGGAATATACAAAACGCTATGTTTCCAGGTTACCGCGGTATTTAAGATGTCGGTTAAGCTGGCCACTAAACTTGTGCTTATGTGGAAAGTGCCTAAAAAACCTAGGCTAATGTGTAATGCAGGTTCGGTGGCTTGTAAAAGCGCTTTTAACCCTAGTTCCGGCAGGCGAGTTAACACTAAAAGCAACACGGTGCCCCACAGCGGGAACGCGGCTTTTATTAGTGTTTTTAGTGGAACTGTATTTGATGACGGTTGTTCGATGGCAGTGGGTCGATCAGCTGTTGGTCGATTTACTGCCTCTATTCCTATTTTATATTTCGCTAACAACAGAGTAATGATTAAGCCAATTAGCCCGCCAAGTAACGAAGGGAATTCAACACCAAAATAACTTAGCCCCAAGTAGGGCAGGGTGCATGCGCAGGTGGAAAGTAGAATAAAAAGTAGGTTCTTTTTAATGTCGGCGGTATCGCTTACTACTAATCGCAATGCCAATATCACAATAATAGGGGCGGCTATGGTGTTAATAAGGGCTGCTTGCTGTGCTATTTCCCGCACGCTTTCTTGGGGAAGCTGCAACAGCGATAAGCCAAACCATACAGGTGTGCCCATGGCCCCAAAAGTAACGGGAATGGTATTTAGCACTAAACAGAACAGTGCCACTCGTAAGGCGGGAAAACCAAGGCTGTAAAGTATGGGGGCGGCAATAGCGGCCGGTGTACCAAAACCACTGGCGCCTTCAATTAGAAACATAAACGCCCAGCCTACAATCATTAGCTGGGCTACGGGGTTTTCGCTTACGCCATCTAGCGATTTACGCAAAATAGCTAAAGCGCCGGTAATTTCCATGCACTTAAAAAGGAATATAGCGCCTGCAATAATAGAAAGCGGGGTAAGTGCCAGCAATGCGCCACTTATTACATTGGCATTCACTAATTTTGCGTCTTGTTTGAATACCAACAGCACCACAATATAAGCTACCAAAGCGCTTAAAGGTAAGGCTTTGCTAGATGGCATAGGGTTCTTTTTTACCATTAAGGTAATTAGCAAAATAAGAGGTAGGTAAGAGAACGCTAAATTCATCATAGTGAGAAGGCTTCGCTTAATGTGTGCATCATATTGTGTCGGCTGCTTATTAACTTTTCCAACTTATTAGCACTCTCTAGGAAAAGAGTGTAATTAAGTGGGTTGGCTACTTTAAAAGTTGCTACTTATAATAGTTTTACATTAGAAATCTTGTAATTAACTGTCAATGTCGATTACATTAATACGGAAAGAGGTTATAAAAATAAAAAATACCTCTGCTACCTTGCCTGCGACACAACACTAATAAAAATTCGCTTAACGCCTTTGTTAGCGAGTTTATTCGCGCTAGCAAAAAGAAAGACCGCAGGGAAAGGTATGTCCAATCTAGAAAAAAGTGAGTCAGTCACCTCTGTATTTACAGAGTATAGGTGCTCATTGCGTAAAATGATTAGCCGTTATCTCTCCAGAAAAAGCGACGTCGAAGATGTTCTGCAGGAAACATTTGCTAGAACCTATGCTGCCGACAAGAAAAAATCAGTTCAATTTCCCAAACTGTATTTGTTTAAAACAGCAAAGCATCTTGTATTTAATGAAAATACTAAGGTGACTAATATGTTAACCGAATACCTCGAAGACACTGCACAAATTGAACACCCCGGCTCAACTATTAGCCCGCTAGATTCACTTAGCCATGCTGAAGAAAAAGCGTTGCTTCAACGGGCCATTGAGAACTTACCCACACAATGTAAACGTGTTACAGCTCTTCGTCTGAATAACGACTTTGCTGTTAAAGATATTGCTGACGAACTTAACTTGTCACTAAGTACAGTTGAAAAGCATCTAGCGAAAGGTATAGAGCGTTGTGACAGTTATATGCGTGAATATGTTAGTGAGTGCCAAAGTATTAAAAGTGAAGAAAAGATGCCTATAAAAAGAAAGGGGTCTTTCTGATGCCTGAAGTCGTGAATTTCCCTAATACAGTTGCCGAAATAAGGGCGCAGGCGTCTGAATGGATTGCAAAAATGCAATCGGGTCCTCTGTCTGATGTTGAACAAGCTGAACTGAAAGTGTGGGTAGCGCAAAGTCGAACACACGAAGTAGAGCTTAAAACGATGGCTGAAAACTGGGACCGCCTACACTCTTTAGGGAAGAAACATTCAGCAACATTTTCTGAGTCTTCAAATACAGAGTATGAGAGAAAAAATACGAATACTTGGTCTAAGTTCGCACTGAAGACGGCTGCAGTTATTTCGTTTTTAGCCCTAATTCCTCTCGTATATATGTTATCGATTAACCCTAATTCGAAATTCGATACCAATGGTGTTTTCGTCACAAAAATTGGGGCTCAAAAAACTATAAATTTATCAGATGGCTCTGTGGTGTTTTTAAATACAAATAGTGAACTTCGGGTTAACTACAACGAGGATTCAAGAAACCTTACGCTCATAAGGGGAGAAGCGAGTTTTGATGTAGCTAAAGATAAGTTGCATCCATTTGTTGTTAAAGCTGGTAACGGTGATGTGCAAGCCCTTGGTACTAGCTTCGCAGTTAGACTGAATGGTGAGAAAGTTGATGTGCTTGTATCGCATGGCACGGTACGAGTTAGAGCTAGTGATACCAACACCAACACTAACACTAACACTAACGCCAAAGATGAGCGTACCGAGAAACAAAAAGTAGAAGTGAGCAATGCGGAACAATCAGTGATAGCACGAGCCGGGAACCGAGTTGTTTTTGAAAAGCGTAAGGTTGAATCTGTCACCGTAGAGGCGCAAGAAACGCTAGATAGAGAGCTGTATTGGAGAAAAGGCTTTCTAGACTTTAATCAAATACCGCTGGCACAAGTTGTATCTGAAGTTGCTCGTTACACTGATTATAAAATTGTTATCTCCGATCCTACTTTGGAACATCTTAAAGTGGGTGGTTATTATCCTATCGACAATATTGAAACCATTTTTGAAACGCTAGAAATGAACTTTAATCTCGAAGTGACAGAATTAGATGGTAATACATTTTTAATTAAAAAATCATACAAAACATGAGTTTACTTTATGTTTAAAATTTATTTCAGTTTTAAGTAGCGGTTTTTTGCTCAGAATTGCTTGTAAGTTATTAAGGCTGACAGAAAGTAGACAGAGATTTACATTTCAATGACAGCCGATACGTGGGAAACATGATAGTAAGACCGAGTTTGAAGCCCGTATTCGTTTATTTTTTTATTTTGCTTACTTTTCCCCTATATGTCGCTGGGGAAGTTACGCCTGAGCAGTTAAAAAAATTGGTGTCGTTTCAAATTCAGCCATCTGTCGCTCCGGATAGCTTAAAACTATTCGCTGAGCAAAGTGGACTTGCCATATTGTTCCCACATGACTTGGTCGCCAGTTCTCATACTAATAACCTCACTGGTGACTATTCCATTCAAGACGGTCTTAACTTGTTGCTTAAGCAAACGGGTTTAGAAGGTTCGGTGTCGGCTAAAGGTACTATTTTCATTAAGGTGAAAGAGCCTCCTAGCGCGCCTGAACCAGAGCCGTCTTTGATTAGGGTAAGCACAATGAAAAACACTCAACCTAAATTCAAAGAAAAAAAGATAGTGCGTGGCATCATTGCATCCTTACTGGCAGCATCATCGGCTAATGCAGTCGCGCAAGAGAGTACTGATGCAGAAGGTAATGTCGAAACCGCTTCGGAAGAAAGAATAACTGTTGTTGGTTCACGAATTGCTGGGGCGTATGTAGGTGAAGCGTTGCCAGTAAGCGTTATTGGTGTTGATGAAATTGAAGCCATTGGTGCTGTATCTGGTGATGAGCTCTTTCGATCAATTCCACAATTTGGAGATGTAAGCTTTAACCAAACATCAGGCCAAACAAGCAGTAACTTTGCTAGGGGCGACGTTGGTTCTGTTGATTTACGTAATTTAGGGGTAGGTAGCACCCTGGTGCTTATTAACGGCAGACGCGGAGTGAACTATCCAAGCAGTCAGGCCAGTGGAACTTTAGCTCCAGTACTCACTTTCAATGCTAATACTATTCCAACCAATGGAATAAAGCGTGTAGAAATACTTCGTGATGGCGCTGGCGCTATTTATGGTTCGGATGCGGTTGCTGGGGTAGTAAATATCGTTTTAAATGACGATTTTGAAGGCGCAAAAATAGAGGCTCAGTACGGTGCCGCTGAAGGTACCAACATGGACGAGCTGAATTTAAGTGGTACCTTTGGAACAAGCTTCGCCAATGACCGCGGTAATATTACGGTTTTCGCCAACTACACCGACCGCTCTGCATTGCTAGCAACAGATCAAGAGTTTTCTGCATCAGGCGACCTTCGCCCGCTGTTCGTAGGCACGGCTTTTGAAGGTTCTGGCTCTTTAAGAAACACAAGTTCAACGAGGCCGTGGGGGAACTATCAAACTATCGGTGGTGTACCGGTTTCGCAAAACGGTGAGCTTGTTACGAGTGCTGGTGGCAGCTTTCATATTCAGCCTTCTACAAATACAGGTTGCCTGACGTCACTAGGCAATGGTATTTGCATAGATGACGGTTCAGCTTCTACAACAAGTACAGATGAAAATACGCGATGGGATGCGAGACAAAACTATCCAATATCGTTAATGCCCGATCTTGAGAGAATTAACACTTTCGCGATGGCTAAATATGATTTAACAGATGATATTGAGTTGTTCGGCGAAGCATCTTATTACCGCGGGGTAACCTCCAGCGTTCAAGACTCTCCATTTTCCATTAGTTCAATTAGCATGACAGTGCCTGAAACTAACTACTGGAATCCTTTGGGGCCAACCACTTTTGCAGATGGCTCGGTTAATCCCAATAGATTAGATGGTTTAGATATTTCTGAAGACGGCCTTCCAGTTACGCTTAGCACCCTAAGGTTTACAGATGTTGGTCCTACAACAGTAGATGTAACCGCCGAGCAGTATCGCGTGTTAGGTGGCCTTCGCGGCGCTACCGATAAGTGGGATTGGGAAACCGCCATGTTTTATAGTGAAGCTACAGTGGATGATAAGCAGCTAGGTATCGATTCTACTGCTTTGCAAGCTAGCTTGGCTTTATCTACACCCGATGCATTTAACCCATTTAACGGTGGTGATCCTGAAAACCCGGGAAGTGATAGCACCTTTAGTTCGCAGACAGCAATTGATGCAATAACTATTGTCGCTAACCGAAAAAACAAAACTACCCTTTTCCAAGTAGACCTAAACGCATCTCGACCAGACTTATTTACACTATGGGCGGGCGATGTAGGTATTGCGGTAGGGGCAGAGTTTAGAAGAGAAACACAATTAGACGACCGTGATGAAAACGTTGATGGCACAAACACATGGTACGACACGGTCACGGGAACAACTCAAGAAAGTAACTTATTTGGTGTGAGTCCAACTCCAGATAATTATGGATCTAGGAAGGTATACTCAGCGTTTGCCGAGCTAGCTATTCCGCTAGTAAATGATGATATGGATATTCCATTAATGCAGTCGCTTTCGTTACAAATTGCGGGCCGATATGAAGACTATAGCGACTTCGGAAGTGTAGCAAAACCTAAGGTGGCTGCTTCTTGGGTAGTTAACGATTTTGTAAGAATGCGTGGTTCGTACTCTGAAGGATTTAGAGCGCCTAACCTAGAGCAAGTTAACGCTTCTATTATTACTCGAGGAAATACTAGAACAGATTGGATTTTCTGCGAAGCTGACTTAAGAGCTGGAAGAATTGATAGTTTTGAAGACTGCGATGCAAGCTATGTAGCAACAGCAAGGCGTTCAGGTAACCCTGACCTTGAGGCGGAAACTTCGACAAACTGGACAACAGGTGTTGTTCTCTTGCCCGATTTTTTACCTGAAAGCTTTGGAAGCTTCACGCTGTCAGTCGATTACTGGTCGATAGAGCAAGAAGGCATTGTTGGGGTATTTGGTGGTGGGAATGCACTAATAGTAGATTATCTTGAGCGTGTGCAGGGTAACTCAAATTCCAATGTTACTCGTTTAGAGCCAGATGCTGATGATATCGCTAGGTTTGAAGGCACGGGATTAGATGCCGTTGGGCAGGTAACTTATGTGGCTGATGTTTACAGTAACTTGCAGCCTCAGAACGTAAGAGGTATCGATCTCAGTGCTATTTGGCGTAAACATAATACTGAATATGGGAATTTTGATTTAAACATTAATGCTTCACACCTTATTGAATATAGCCGTGGTGTTCCTGATGCTATTAATGCGCTTTACGATGCCCGTGATGCAGGCTTGATAAATGAGGGGACGGAATTACCAGAATCATCAGATCTCATTGAACAAAATGGTAACCCTAAATGGCGAGCTTCGACGTCACTGACTTGGGCGTACGATCAAGTTCGTGTAGGTGCTAATGCCACGTATGTGTCGAGCTTTGATGATACTTCTTTATCAAGTAATGGCGAATATTGGAGAGTAAGAAACCATACAACGGTGAACTTATATACGCAGTATACCCTTCCTGAAGACATCCTCATGGGCAGTAAAGTCAAAGTCGGTGTTCGTAACCTCTTTGACAGACAACCTCCATTAGCTGATGAAACCTACGGTTATAGAGGTTCGGTGCATTCTCCGATTCCAAGATACTTCTATATCAACATTGCCACAGAGCTTTAATTAATCAGCAACACACTGGAGAACCAGTGTGTGTTTTTTTAGATGAAAGCATCCAACCTGTATCTTCGAAAGGAACCAAAATGCAACTAAACTCCCTGCTTATTTTTGTAATAAGCATGCTAGTGGCTAGCAGTATATACGCAGAACCTGACGCTCCGTATCCTGCAAATTATCAACCACTTCCCTCTACCAGTGTCGCTATTGTTGGTGCCACGATTATGCCTGCAGATGGTGAGGAATTTATCAACGGAACCTTAATTATCCGTGACGGGAAAATTGCCGAAATGGGGCAGGATGTTCCAATACCTTCAGGGATGGATGTCATCAATGCTCAGGGAAAATGGGTCACGCCAGGCATTATCGATATGCACTCGCACATTGGTGCCTTTTCTTCTCCTAGTATCCCATCAATGCGAAATGGAAATGAAAAAACCGAAAAGAATACTGCCGAGGTATGGGTAGAACATTCTATTTGGCCTCAAGACCCCGCATTTCAACGAGCAAGAGAAGGGGGCGTTACCACAATGAATATTTTGCCCGGCTCTGCAAACTTATTTAACGGGCGCTCTGTGGTAGTTAAGAATATTCCCGCTGTTCGTGTTCAAGACATGAAAGTGCCTAACGCGGTAAAAGGGGCAAAGTTAGCGTGTGGTGAAAATCCCATTAATTACGCTGCACGCGGTAAAGACCCATTCACTCGCATGGGCAACATGAAAGGGTTTAGAAATGCATTTATTGATGCACAAAGTTATTTAAAGAAAAAGCAAAGTGGTGAAATTAAGCAAGATCTTGAGTTGGAGACAATTTCGGGAATTCTAACGGGTGAAATCACCACACATATTCATTGTTATCGCGCCGACGAAATGGCCACTATGATAGAACTTTCTCACGAATTCGGATTTAAAATTGGCACGTTTCATCACGCTACACAAGCTTATAAAATTGCCGATTTATTAGCACAAGAGGGAATTGCTGTAGCCACTTGGTCAGATAGGTGGGGGTTTAAAATGGAAGCTTATGATGCCGTACCATTAAATGCAGCATCGCTTGAGTGGGCGGGTGTGCAAACGATAATCCACTCCGATAGTAGTATATTGGCTCAAACGCTAAATGTAGAAGCGGCAAAAGCGATGGCGCAAGCAAAGCGTGCTGAGAAGAATATATCTAGAGCACAAGCATTGAAATGGGTAACACTGAACCCTGCTGAAACTCTAGGTATAGCCGATCGAACTGGTAGTTTAACGAAAGGTAAGTCTGCTGATATTGTTATCTGGAGTGACGACCCGTTTAGTATTTTCGCAAAAGCCGATATCGTGATGATTGATGGAGTGATTGTGGTAGACCGTTCTGCTCCCGTTTCTGAAACGTCTGACTTTTTAGTTGGGCAGTCTATGGAGGAGCTGGAAAATGAATAAGGTCTCACTACTAGTTATTATTCTTGCCGCCTCGTTTTTGCCACTTACTTTTGCCGATACCATTTTACTTAAAAATGGGCATGTAATTACGGCTGGGGAAGTGGGTACATTGAAAAAAGGTGATGTACTCATTGTCGATAATAAAATTGCGCAGGTAGCTAAAAATATAACAATACCTAAAGGCGCTGAGGTTATCGATTTAACCGGAAAAATAGTTACTCCTGGCTTTATTAACGCTGAAACCTTGTTGGGGATCACTGAGATATCAGGTGGTGCGAATGCGTCAGAAACGTCTTCGAATGATAAGGATTTTACCGCTGCCTATAATGTCGCTGATATTATCAACCCATACTCAACTGCGGTACCCATAGCACGTCGAGGTGGTGTAAGTAGTGCAATAGTGGCTCCACGAAGCAGTAAAGAATCACACTACGCTGGGTTAGGCGCTTGGTATTCGACCCACGATAGTAATCAACCTCAATGGGTTGTATCGGGCAAAGTTTTGTACTGGGACATGAAAGCCGTTTCAAGTGGGCGAGGGGCAACGCTACCTCGTTTACGAGCAGAATTAGCAGATGCAATTGCTTTTTCTAAAGACGAAGATAACGCTAATGTAAGTAGCTATAAAGCGAAACGATGGTCGTTATTCGACCTTCAAGCTTTAGCGCCTGCCATGCAAGGAAAAATACCTTTAGCTTTTCGGGTTAACCGCGCCTCGGACATCACGGCCATTTTAAAAATAATAGCTGATACCAATATTCGTGCGGTTATCGTGGGTGGCGCAGAGGCGTGGATGGTCGCAGACTCTATTGCTAAAGCCGGTGTGCCTGTACTTTTGAACCCTACAGACAACCTTCCCAAAAACTTCGACGTTCTTCATGCCATAAACGAAAATGCGTCAATATTACATAAAGCGGGTGTGCCCATTATTATTGGCGGTGCAACTTCCGCCCACGATAGTGGAAAGATTCGCTATTTCGCTGGTAGAGCGGTAGCGAATGGTTTACCGAAAGATATTGCTATTAATGCTATCACAAGCACTCCAGCAAGGGTTTTCAACCTTACTAATGTAGGCACCATTACAAAAGGAATGCGAGCAGACATTGCTATTTGGGATGGGGACCCACTAGAGCCTCTAACTCAAATCACTACCTTATATATTAACGGTAAATCGCAATCGCTAGTTACCCGTCAGGACCTTCTAGAGCAGCGTTATATTAATGCTGCAACAAACTATTTTTCCAATACGGCCGAAAAGGAACAACAGTAATATGAAAAAATCAGCAGTATTTCTTACAAACGTATTGGGTTTACATATCGCCCTAGTTGCCAGTGCAAACGCGACCACCACTTTAATTGATGATGTTACCGTATTTGATAGTACTGGTAAGGCTCCTTATGTGAGTGATGTGATTATTGAGAATGGACGCTTTGTATCTATTGGCAAAGATCTAAGCAAACCTGATGGCGCTTTGGTGGTTGATGGTAAAGAGTTGAGTATGGTAGCGGGATTAACGGATGTTCACGTACATTGGACCGCAAGTCGCGCTGAAGTAGCAACCGCTTTGCTAGAACATGGTGTAACCACGGTTACCGACTTTCATTCATCGCCAGATTCCTATGCGTCTAAACGCAAATGGCATGAAAGTTTAATTTCCCCTCATGTTGCGTATGCGGCCCGTATAGCTCCTCCTGGAGGTCACGGTGCCGATTGGGCCGATGAGCGTATGACAAGACTAGTGGCGTCGCCCGAAGAGGCGCAAAAAGTCATGGAATACTTAGATACCTACCAGCCCGATGTAGTGAAAGTGTTCGCAGATGGGTGGCGCTATGGTAACCCTAAAGAAGACACGGATATTAGCCTTCATGCGTTAAAAGAAATTACCAAACAAGCAAAAATGCGGGGCTGGCCGGTATTAACTCATACGGTTTCAGTCGACGGTGGTAAGCGCGCTGCTCTAGGGGGAGTATCTGCCATTGTTCATGCTATTCAAGATGAGCCTACCAGCGATGAACTCCCTGGTTTGTTAGTCGATAACAATGTGTTTTACGCGCCAACGTTGGCGGTATATGAGTTACGCCCAGATAAACTTTCGGGTTATTCAAAAATACAAATAGCGGTAGGGAAGAACAGACAGAAGTTTTCAGAGCATAACCTTCAAGCATTCATGGAAGCTGGGGTTAAACTAGCGCTAGGTACCGACTCAGGTATTGGTCGCACGCCATTTGGTGAATCTAGCGTGCATGAAATGGAATTGATGGTCGACTTTGGTGTGTCAGCAGCTGACGCCTTGATTGCAGGAACAAAGGGCAGTGCAGATGCGTTAGGTTTAGCGAGTGACCGTGGCACCATTGAAGAGGGTAAGCGAGCCGACTTCGTTCTTGTAAAAGGCTCTCCGTGGCAAAATATTTCAGATTATCGCAACATCAATGCCGTCTTTATTGATGGTGAGCAGGTGGTAGAAAACGGCAACTTAATGGGGGCGCAAGGGCCAGATACACCGCCAGCCTCCCCAGCTAAGCGGTTAATAGACGACTTCGAACGCGAAGACGGTAAAACCCAGTACGGTACTTTGCGTAAAAGCGATATCGACTACAGTTTCCCCCGTAGTCATGTACTCATGACAACTAAGCCGGGTGCGAAAGTGAACGATCATGACTTAAGTGTCGCGATAGAGCTTGAAAATAAACCTAAACCTAAAGCGGGCGTTATATTTCCGCTATCAGATGGAAGTTTCTACCCTGTAGATGCCGCTGAATTTAACGGTATTGCCTTTGAAATTAATGCAAAGCCCGGTGTGTATATTGTTGCTTTAGACAGCTACGGCGGCAAAGGAACCGTTACGATTGATGTAATCGATGGCTGGCAGAACGTTGTACTGCCTTTTGATAGCTTTACAGGCGAAGAACCTTTAGATATTAATCGTTTACTTAGCTTATCGATTAGCGTAGCAGGCAAGGGTGAAGAAGCCTATTGGATGGAATTGGATAACGTAATTTTTAATAAATAGCCAATAGAGTTGTGCGTTAGGGCTGACTAGCGCACAAGTTTTCATTCATGTTTTGGGTAAATGTATTTTAGGGTGTAGGTGAAAATGCTTCAGGAACAAAAGAATAAAAGTGTGTTGAGTAAGTGTGGGATGTTTGGCTTACTGGCTGCTGGTGTGCTTTTTCAAATTGGCTGTGCTGGTAACAAAGATATGCAAATAGAGGCCGCTGAGGTGTCTACCAACAAAACCAAGTCAAATGTGATATTCGACGATAGTTGGCTAAATATTGTAGAAGGTAATATGCCGCTCGTTATCAGCGCGCCACATGGTGGCACTATTAAACCCGATAGCATTAAAGATCGTACATGCGGTACAGGCGTTAAAGACGATAATACTGCTGAGCTGTCGTTTGAAATTGAACAGGCATTTGCTAAGCATGATAAAAAGCCATATTTGGTGGTAGCAAAAATTGCTAGAACCAAGATTGATCTCAACCGTGACTTAGAGCAAGCCAGTTGCAAAAATGAAGAGGTGGCTTATACATGGGGGCAATATCACAAGGCTATTGAATCTGCCATCGACGAGGCTATTGAAACATTTGGATATGCTTTGTATATCGATTTACACGGCCAAAGTCACCCCGTTAGACGCTTAGAACTAGGCTACTTATTAAAGACCCCAGCCCTTGAAGCAAATTACAAAGGTACTGATGCAGTGAAGAATAGCGAGTCTAAAACCTCTATTCAAAATCTGATTAACAACAGTGAAAATCTTACCGTAAAAGCAATGCTAACCGGCGAAAATGCCTTTGGTACTATAATGGAAAAATCTGGCTTTCCTGCAGTACCAAGCTTTAACGACCCTTTCCCTAAAGAGGGTGAGGCTTACTTTACGGGCGGTTATAACACCAGAAGATATACATCACCAGATTATCCGAACGTTTTTGGAATGCAAATAGAAGCTAATTTTCACGGTGTGCGTAATTCACCAGAAAATAGAGCGAAATTTGCTAAAGCATTTGCGCAGTCTATGAATGAGTATTTGGCGTTTATTGAAGCTAATTTAACACGAGTTAAATAAGCCTATAACACCTTCTCATCCTTTAGCATTTTCAAAATAGCTTCGGCGGCTTCTTGGTTGTCGTAAATCACTTTTCCTGCGCCGCCCTGGGCTTTAGCGGTGGCGGCTTTAAATCTATCGGCTGCGGTTTTGGCTTTTACTATTTTTAGCCGTTTGGGCCGTGGTTGAGCTGGGGTTATTTCCCAATCGGTTTGCGTGTTCTTGTTAGTAATAATACCAGTATCAGTAGTACCTTCATTAGAAGAGGTGCGCCCAATATTACCAGTGAGCGTAGGTGTGCTAGTGGCTTCTACTACCGTTATTTTGCCGCGCATAGCTGCACCAAAGGCACTTTGGCGGGGCGCTTGGGCGGCCATATCCACGGTGGCCACGAAAGGCAGTTTTACACGTACTTTTCTGCGTTGGCCTCGTGGTAAAGCTTGAAGTAATTCTGCGAAGCCAGCTTTTTTATTTACGCTTAATATCTCGGTAATGTTTGGTACTAACGCCATATCTATATTTTCAGCTAACACGTAAGGCAACATGCCGGACGATTCACCGTTTTCGGCGCGTATGCCTGTGAGTATTATATCTGGGCTGCTTTCAGTAAGGTTGGTGGTTAACACGGTAAGGCTATCGGTTTCTTGCGGTACGTTGAATACCTTAATTTCAGGTAGGCCCATGCCTAAGTAGTCTTTTAATACGGTGTTGGTATGTTCATTGTTGGCTGCGCCTGCGTGCATAACCTGTAACTGAGCATCGGGTAAATTTAGCCCAATTTCTATTGCTCTAGCATCTTGTTCGGCTCGCCTTGCGCGACGGGATAGCGGGTGCTCACCCATAGACACCAATACTGTTATGTTCACATTTTCTTCGCCAAGCAATTTATGCATGATGGGCTTCCAGTACGTTCGTAGGCGTTGCTTGATATGGGGTTAACACTGAAGTGTCGCTGGTGGCATTTTTGTTTTTCTGGTCGTCTTTCTGATTGCCTTTGAGTGCGCTTTTTTGCTCATGTACCAAATCGAGTAACGCGGCTAATATTGCACTGCTATCGCCTATGGCACTTAAGTCGGCGCGCTTAACCATGTCGCAGCTATCATCAGTATTAATAGCAATGACTTTGTTGCACTTTGCTATGCCTTGCATATGTTGAATAGCGCCCGATATGCCTACCGCAACATATACGTTTGCGGTAACCCAAGTGCCGGTTGCGCCCACTTGTCGTACCCGTGGCATAAAGCCATCGTCTACCGCTACGCGGCTTGCGCCTTCGGTAGCCCCTAATAGTGAAGCGGCGTGATGGAACTGATCCCAATCGGTAATGCCGTTGCCACCCGATAAGATAAAACCTGCTTCGGCCAAATTGATATCGTTAGGGTTCACGCTCACATTGCCTAAGTCTTCAATTTTTTGTTGTCTGGTACTTTCCAAGATATGTTCAGGCGCATGTTTACGTTGTTGCTCAAGGGTCGCACTTTGTAGGTCAGGTGCGTTCTGTATTACTAAAGGGGCGCATTCGTGGCGAGTGTCGCTTACTGGCTCACAGCATTCTTCTAGCACCAGCATAATATTGGTTATAGGGCGGGCAATATCAGTTTTACCTGCGCTGCCCCGGCATACTATTTGGTTGTTATTCACTTTCCATACATTGCTGGCCACAGTGGTACTAAGCTTTGCGGCTAGTCGGCGGCCTAAGTCTGCGCCGCCATGAATGCTATCTGGAAATAAAATATGCTTGGGGTTTAACTGGTTTACTAGCCGATATACATCGGCGCACCGCTGATCAGGGTTGTAGTGCTGATATTCATTACCTTCAAAATTTACCAGCCTGTCTATGCCTGCGGTGTCGAGTTTTTCTTCACTAATGGCATCAAAGAATACCGCTACTACTGCGCCTATAGCGCTCTTCTCCATAAGCGCAGGCTGGGTTGCCAATTTATGTGCTGAGCCTAAAGTATCTCTGTCATGGCTAGATAACCGCCCTGAAACCCCATCTACCACCACTAGAATATAAAAATCTGGGTGCGCCACTTTGTGTAGCGGTAGCAATATCTCTTCTTGGGCTGCTGACTTGCCGGATTGCGCAGTTTGTCTACTTAGCTGTTTATATGAATCCGCTGTGCCCGACCTATCAATTCGCTTTACGCCGTTAGGGCCAATAAAGCCTATGGTGTGTACGTTTTTGCGTAATAGGCCGCTGGGGCCTCGTTGAACTAGCAGGCCTTCTGGTACATGTAATGGATGAAGCCTGTTTCGGGCAATCCACTGCGCTCGCGGGTCGCGACGAAATAGATTAGACATCGGCGGTTTCTTCTACTAAAACCAGGGCATCTAACATTAGCTCGGCAATGTCTTTTACTTGTGGGCGTGGCTCTACAACGCCCTCTAGCATTAAGCTACATTGCGGGCAGCCTACCGCGATAATGTCAGCCTTTGTGGCTTTAGCATCTTCCATTCGCATATCGGGAATGCGCTGAGTACCGGGTATATCGGTAACGGGGGCGCCGCCACCTCCGCCGCAACAGCGCGCTTTTGTTTTGCTTCGCTCCATTTCCTTTATGTGAATACCCATGGCTTCAAGCAAGTACCTAGGGGCGTCGTATTCGCCGTTGTATCTGCCTAAATAGCAGGGGTCGTGATAGGTAAGCGATAAGGCTTTGTCGGTGCTTAAGTGTAACTTTTGATTTTTTACCAATTCGGCAAAAAAGCCGGTGTGATGATACACATCGTAATGGCCACCAAAGTCACCATATTCATTTTTAAGGCAATGAAAGGCATGAGGATCGGCGGTAACAATATGCTTAAATTGATATTGCGCCATGGTGGCAATATTGGTTTTCGCTAAGCGCTGAAAGGTGGCTTCGTCGCCTAGTCTGCGGGCGGGGTCGCCACTGTCGCATTCGCTATCGCCTAGCACGGCAAAATCCACATTAGCAGCCCGCAACAAACTTACCATGGCGCGCAAGGTGCGTTGGTTTCGCATATCGAAGGCGGCATCGCCTATCCATAATAATACGTCTGCTTTCTCCACTTGTTTGCCAAATACCGGTAAGTTCTGATCGGCTGCCCAGTTCATTCGGCTGTTAGGGGCATAGCCGTTGGGGTTGTCGGTGGTTTTTAAGTTCTCAAGCAACTCAGCACCTTTGCCCGGAGTTTGGCCTTTTTCTAAGGTTTCAAAACGGCGCATATCAACAATGGCGTCTACGTGCTCAATCATCATAGGGCATTCCTGCACACAGGCGCGGCAGGTGGTGCAAGACCATACCGTTTGCGAAGGTACTAGCACGTTCACAATAGGAATAGTGGGGCTGCCTTTATAGGTGCTGGCTTTATGTGTACTGGTTTTATTTATAACGGAGTCAGCACCGGGGTAGGGGCTGCCAGCAAATTGCGCAGTACTGCCGCCGGCCATACCCACTACCATATCTTGAATAAGTTTTTTGGGGTTAAGTGGCTGGCCTGCAGCAAAAGCAGGGCAGGCTTTTTCGCACCGGCCACACTCTACACAAGCGTCGAAACTCAGTAACTGGTTCCATTTAAAGTCTTCGGCCTTTTCTACGCCTAGCTTCGTTTTTTCAAGGTTAATGCTTTCAAGGTTAATACTTTCAAGGTTGATGCTTTTAAGGCCTGTAGAACGCCCGCCGCCAAAACGTTCTTGCCTGCGGTGAAAGCCTAAATGCAGTGCGCCCGCGAAGGCGTGCTTCATGGGGCCGCCCCAGGCCATGCCCAAATACATCTCCCCCACGCCCCAGCTTATGCCAAGCAATAACACTACGGCCAATAACCAACCCTCTGTATTTGCGGGTAATAGCCCGGTGGCAGGTAAGCTCAAAATAAAGAAGCTACTTGCATAGGTTAACAAGCTATAAGGCAAGCGCGACCACGGCCCTTTAGACAAATTAGGCGGTGGGTTCCTGCGCCGTAAAAACACAAACACAGCACCAATAAACATAAGAGCGCTACTGGCCAGCAGCGCATAGTTTAAAATAGCGCCAGTTATGCCAAATAGGTAAATGCTTAGCACTAAAACAGTAGTTAAAACAAAGCCGCCCGCGGTAGCGACATGAGTATTTGAAATGTATTTGTCGCTAGCTACTACGTGATGAAGATCTACCAAATAGCGCCTTGGAATAGAAAGTAACCCCGCCCAATGCACAGTAGAAGCTTGGCCTTGCCGCCACAAACGCACGCGGCGAACTGCTCCAATTAGCGTAAGCAGTACCGACACTAACAGCAGCACAAATAATACAGTCGGTAAAAAATCATCAGCAAACATGACACAACCTACGGTGGTTAGATTTCTTATTTTTAATTACCAACCCCATGCGGTGATTGGCTGTGTACAGAGCTTTCATTAGAAATCTTTGCATAGCCTTAATGCGTCATAAATGGCGGCGTGAGTATTACGCTGGGCTACACAGTCGCCAATTCTATACAGCAAATAGCCGGCCGCTTCTTCTGCAAGCATAGGCTGAGGTTTTGCGCTGTATAGCGCTTCAATATCCATTTGCCCTTTGTTGCGAGAATCTTGTTTTAGTTGGTAGTACAACAGCTCATCGGGGCGAGTACCGTTTTCTACCACAACTTGATCCACCACCCGTTCTTCTTGTTGCCCGGTGTATTCGTTTTCAAGTACGGCCACGAGTTTGTCGCCTTCCTTGTATACTTTTTCGAGTAACAAATCAGAGGTCATAATCACCTCTCGCTCGTACAAGCTGCGATAGTATGTGGGGAAGGTAGTGCCGCCCACCGCTGCACCTGGCTTAATATCATCGGTAACCACTTCTACTAATGCGCCATTGTGGGCTAAGAAGTCGGCAACCGATAACCCGCTGAATTCGCATATGGTGTCGTACACCAATACGTTTTTACCCGGCGAAACTTCCCCATTTAAAATATCCCACGAGCTGACTACTAAGCCGTCATCAGCTCCCCAATGCGGGTTTTGGTTAATGAACGGTGTCGCGCCGGTGGCCAGAATAACCACATCGGCATTAAACCCACGAATACTGGTTTCATCGGCGGCGGTATTAAGTTGAATATCTACGCCTAAGCGTGCGAGTTCTAGTGCGAACCAGCGGGTAATACCGGCTATTTGGTCGCGCTGCGGTGCTTTGGCTGCAATAGAAATTTGCCCGCCTAGCTCACTGCTTTTTTCTATTAGGGTTACTTTGTGGCCGCGTTCTGCGCTAACTCGCGCCGCTTCCATGCCCGCAGGGCCGCCGCCTATAACTACTACTGTGCGAATAGGGCCGTCGGTTTTTTGAATAATGTGGGGCATGGTAGATTCACGAGACGTTGCCGCATTTTGAATACACAGCACATCTAACCCTTGATATTGGCGGTCTATGCAATAGTTCGCGCCCACACACTGCTTTATTTGATCTACCTGGTTTAGCTTAATTTTGGTAATAAGATGCGGGTCGGCAATATGCGCGCGTGTCATGCCTACAAAGTCTACGTAGCCCGCTTCTAGTATGCGCTGCACTTGGTTAGGATCTTTAATGTTTTGGGCATGCATTACGGGCACGCTCACCACTTCTTTAATGCCTGCTGCTAAGTGCAAAAATGGCTCTGGCGGGTAGCTCATGTTAGGAATAACGTTAGCGAGGGTGTTGTGGGTATCGCAGCCCGAGCCCACTACGCTGAAAAAGTCGAGCAAGCCGGTATTGTTGTAATACGCGGCTATTTCTTTCATGTCGTCGTGGTTTAAGCCATCGGCGTGAAATTCGTCGCCGGTTATACGTAAACCTACAGCGAAATCGCGGCCTACTTCTTCGCGTACTGCTTTTAATACTTCCATACCAAAGCGCATGCGGTTTTCAAAGCTGCCGCCCCATTCATCGGTGCGCTGGTTTACCCGTGGGCTCCAAAATTGGTCGATTAAATGCTGATGTACGGCGGAAAGTTCTATGCCGTCTAACCCGCCAGCTTTAGCGCGGCCCGCGGCTTTGGCGAAGTCGCCAATAATGCGCTGCATTTCTTCAATTTCAATGGTTTTACAGGTAGCGCGGTGTACCGGTTCACGAATGCCGCTTGGGCTAAGTAGGGTGCTCCAATTACCGCCATCCCACCGAGAGCGTCGGCCCATATGGGTAATTTGAATCATAATTTTGCCGCCGTGTTTATGCACGGCATCGGCTAAATTTTGAAAATGAGGGATTATTCTATCGGTAGATAAATTAACTGATTTCCACCAATCTTGAGGGCTATCAATAGATACCACGCTCGACCCGCCACAAATACAAAGCCCTACGCCACCTTTGGCTTTCTCTTCGTAATATTTTACGTAGCGTTCTGTGGTCATGCCGCCTTCGGTGGCATACACCTCTGCGTGAGCCGTACTCACTACACGGTTTCGAATAGTCAGTTTATTAATTGCTAATGGCTTAAATAAGGCTTCAAACTGCGCCATGGTGTTCCCTCAAGAAATACGTATTCGCTGCAGTGCTTTTGTTTACTACGAGCTGTGTGCTACCAGCTCCAGCTACATATGCCACGTGCAGCGTGTTTCAGTTATCATTGTTGTGGCTACAGAGGAGACACTTCAAAAATGCCATAGTCGCAGCCTTCTTCGGCAGCGCATTGGGTTTGTTCAGCTTGGGTTTTTACTGTGTACCCTAGGCTTTGGGCAATTTGATCCATAGCGCCAGCAAACCAACCGGTAAACATGTAATCAACCTTGCGATTTACGTTGCCGTACTGATATACAAAGGCGGAATTCTCTAACCGAACCCGGGCAGTGCCAGCTTCTAAATTGAGCGCTTCGGTAATGAAAAAGCCCCAGCCGCGCTGAGATAAACGCTTCATGTAGTGCTCAAATACCGCCTCGCCCGATATACCGTGGGCTTCCGCTTCTTTTTCGCACCAGTAATAGGCCGATTTGTAGCCTGCTTTATAAAGAATCTCGGCGTATTTTTCTGCGCCAATTTCATCTTCAATACCCATATGGTTATTCACAAAGAAATGTCGTGGTACATAAAGCATGGGCAGGGCGTCGGTGGTCCATACGCCGGTTTCATCATCGACTTGTATTGGCATTTCAGGGCTGTGATACGACATAGTTATTCTCCCCACACTTGTTTTAAAACGTTAACCCAGTTTTCACCCATCACTTTTTTGATTTTTTGTTCCGACCAACCGTGCTTTAACATGGTGGCGGTTAGGTTGGGGAACTCGCCAAGGGTACGAATACCCAATGGGTTCACAATTTTTCCAAAGTTAGTGAGGTTACGTGCGTAACCTTTATCGTGAGTAAGCATGTCGAAGAAGGCCTTGTCGTGGCCTTGAGTGAAATCTGTGCCAATACCAACGCAGTCTTCTCCTGCAATATCAATCACGTAGTCCATAGCTTCTACATAATCGTCTACAGTAGAATCTATGCCTTTAGCTAAGAAAGGGGCAAACATGGTTACGCCAATAAAGCCGTTTCTGTCGGCGATGAATTTCAGTTCTTCATCTGACTTATTGCGAGGATGATCTTTTAACCCTGAAGGTAAGCAGTGGGAGTAGCACACAGGTTTATTAGACGCTTCAATCACTTCAATTGACGTTTGAGGGCCAACATGGCTTAGGTCGCACATAATGCCTACACGATTCATTTCGGCTACAATTTCTCGGCCAAAACCCGATAAGCCGCCGTCACGTTCATAGCAACCCGTACCCACTAAGTTTTGTGTGTTGTAGGCCATTTGCACTATGCCAATACCCAATTTTTTGAATATCTCTACATAGCCGATTTGATCTTCAAAGGCGTTCGCATTTTGAAACCCTAATATAATGCCGGTTTTACCAAGGGCTTTCGCGGTAGCGATATCAGCAGTTTTGGTTACCGGCATGATTAAGTCGCTGTCGGTTTCAAAGTACTGATTAAATTCCACAATGTTGTCTATGGTGCTTTTAAAACCTTCCCATACAGATACGGTGCAATTTGCTGCGGTTAGGCCGCCGCGATGCATATCTTCAAACAAATCTCGGTTCCATTTAGCTATCACTAAACCGTCGAATATTATCGAGTTGTCGTGCAACTCTTTTGCGTCTTGCATGGGATATTCCTTAACTAAAAGCCGCTTTTGAAATGTGCTTCGTGCTTACGATTTAAAAATTAGAATATCACTAGCAAAATGGGCGATTAGGGCTAATACGACTCATTATTTGCTAAATGCGTCGTGTCCCCTAGTTAAGTGCTGTTACGCACAGTTAAGTGCAGATAAGTAAAATTTAATATCGATGAGAAATTCCCTGATGAAAGGTTAAGAAATAAATAGGCGAGGCAGCGATAATTTAAAGGGTATGAATGTAAAGGTGGCTTTGAATTGAAGGAGGTAATAAAAAGGTTATTCAGTGCGGCTTGGGGGTATGGTCTATAAATAGTGACTTTCTGAGTAAGTGGGTGTTTACTACAGTGTTGCTACCTCAGGTGTTAACTGAGGCAGCACACTCTTATTTCTATTAAAGCCTAAGAAGACGCAGAGCTAGCCGCATTCCAATTGAGCCGGGGGAAATTGGTGAAGTTGCACTGTGCCATAGGTCGATTCGCCGCCACTGGCGTTTTCGAATTGTAGTCCTCGGTTTGCGCGTTCTTCTCGCGGTGGAATTTTAAACGCGTTTCGATAGCACTTGCTAAAGTGAGGGGTAGAAACAAACCCACAGCAAATAGCCACTTCAATAATAGAAATATTGGTTTGCTTAATAAGCTGCCTTGCGCGAGTTAAACGAATTTGCATGTAATACCGATGGGGAGAACAATGCAAATAACGCTGAAACAAACGCTCTAGCTGACGGCGCGATAAATTCACAAAACCGGCTAGCTCGTTTAGGTTCAAAGGCTCTTCAATATTAGCTTCCATCAAATGCACGATATCTTGAAGCTTAGACTGATTCGCACCAACGACATGCTGAAGCGGAATGCGCTGCATTTCTGATTCGTCGCGAATATGTTCATGGGCAAACATTTCACAAATCGCAATTTGCAGTTCTTTTCCGTATTCTCTGCCAATAAGACAAAGCATTAAATCCATAGGGGCTGTGCCACCGGAACTACACCAACGTTTATGTTCAATGGTGTAGAGTTGGTTGGTGCTTTTAATTTTGGGGAAGTCTTCTTGCCAGCTGGCTAGCATTTCCCAGTGAATGGTGCAGTTTACGTTATCTAGCAAGCCCGCTTTTGCTAATGCATAACTTCCGGTACAAATGCCACCAAGAATCACGTTTTTTCTGGCTAAATAATTTAACCAGTTTAAATCGAGTTTAGTAATACCTTCTTTTACCGCAACGCCGCCACAAACCATCACCGCCGAGTAGCTTTCATGGTTTTCGTATCGTGCGCTCACGTTAACACTCAAGCCGTCACTAGCAACCACGGGTTCACCGCTGGCGCTTATGGTAGCCCACGTGTACAGGGTTTTACCTGATAGGTGGTTTGCCATGCGCAAAGGTTCAATGGCAGATGTTAGCGCCATCATGGTAAAATTTGGCAATAACAAAAAGCCAATATGGCGAACACGATCGCCTTTTCCTTCGTACTTTGTCTGTATAGGTAGCATTGCCTTAGCCTCTAGCATTCCATGTTTTTATTATTTTTAATGGTTTTTTATTCGATAAAAGATCGACTCAAACAACCGTCAGATTAGCGATGAGGCTATGTGACGATTATTGAATCACTACAGGCAATTGCAGTATAAAAATAACGACTTTATCTATTCTAATTGCGTCATTTTTATTCAAAACACAAAGTTATTGATGTTTTATTGCACATAACGAAAGTTTTTTCTACAAGGAATGTGCAATCTCATTTATTTAGCAAGGTCGGTCAGCTTAGCCAGTGAGCCCATTAGATGTAGTAAGCTCTCTAGAAGCAGCAATGTTCACTTGCATGGTGTAACTAAACCAGTCGATAAAGTTAATTACCCCAAACTCATAAGTGGCAGAATAAGGACCTGGTTGATAGGCCATAGAATTAATGCCTCGTTGGTTGTTTTCTACCAAACGTCTATCTTGCTTATTAGTTTCATCCCATACGTAGGTAAGTCTATCAAGGTCGTAATCTACCCCTTCAACCGCGTCTTTGTGTACAACCCACTTTGTGGTTACTTCAGTTTTGCGTGGGCCAAGGGGTTTAACTTGAAAAGCAACAATGTGGTCGCTTTGCGCATGGTTCCACGAATTAGGCAGGTGCAAAATACGCATTGAACCTAACTCAGGGTTTTTAATTCGTCCCATCAGTTTTTTAACCGCAATTTTACCGTCTACGGTCATGACATGGGTGCCTTCTTTTAACGGCATACGAACAATGCGGTTGCGCTTAGCGTATCCGTGAGAAACATGCTTATGAGGAATGCCTTCTGCGTCCCATAGTGCCTGTTTCGATGCCACTAAAAACTTAAACTCATCGCTTGCTCTTGGGTCTTCCGTGTCGTCCCATTCCAACAATGAACCTAAAAGTTCTGGGTGCGAACCGCTACAGTGATAACACTCTCGATTGTTTTCTATTACCAGTTTCCAATTTGCTTCTTCTACTATGGTCTTTTCAACAGCCACTTTTGCGTTTTCTAAATCGTAGGGTTCAAGGTAATGGGTTAGATCTTCAAAGAAATCATCAATATTGGTTGGATTGTCACTAAGAGAGATATAAATATACCCCCCTGCATTTTTACAATGAACCGGGTGTAAACCGAATTTTGATTTATCAAAATCGTCGCCCATATCGGTGCCAGCGTACAGTAAATTACCATCTAGCTCGTATGTCCACTGGTGGTACGAACACACTAATTTGGCGGTTTTACCTTTTTCGGTTAAGCACAGCTTCGAGCCGCGATGTCGGCAAACATTATGGAATGCACGAACTTCACCATTTTGATCACGCACTATAGTAATGGGGCTATTGCCAATTTGCTGCGTCATGAAATTACCTTTTTTAGGAATTTCGCAGCTAAGCCCTACAAACAGCCATTCTTTTTGAAATATTTGCTCCATTTCAATATCGAAGTTGGCTTGCTCGGTGTAGAAAGGCTGGGGTAACGACAGCGAAACAGGGTGCGCTTTTAAGCTGTCAGCTATCGCTTGCTCTTTGGTACAAGGTATTGTCGAACTCGGTATAATATTTAGGTTTGCCATTCTATATGTTTCCTTGCCCTGTATGGTTTCCAGCGCTTTTATAGCGTTAGGCTGGTGAAGTGTTGGTTTTTACAGAGCCGTTGTATGTTCGACATGTGCTCTACCTGGATTTTTTGATTTTGCAGCGCCTTAATGATTAAAGCATTGCCAATAACGACAAAACTAGCGTGCAATTCCGACCTCTGGCGTTTTTTTTGCGCCTGTTTGATTGCGCGACCAAGTTTGGATTTTTGATGTTGGTGTTATTGGTTACAGGCTTGTCGTTTTTGAATAAGTGGGGCAATTCTTACTAGTAGATATTGAGCGCATATCCTGTTTAGTTTTATGGAATGTGTTCGCAATGAGCGAGAATTTTTTAACCGATGTAAATACGCAAAGCTGGGCCAACGGGCGCCACGAAGTGCAGTGCGTTAACGTTATCTATGAAACCATGGACGTGCGCACGTTTTGTTTTAAGGCAAGCTCACCGGTTATGCACTTTTTCAAGCCTGGGCAGTTTGTTACTTTTGAATTGCAGATAAACAGTGAGCAAGTATTTCGTAGTTACACTATTTCGTCTTCACCATCGGTGCCCTACAGCTTTTCCGTTACCATAAAACGCATACCCGGCGGCCAAGTGTCTAACTGGATGCACGACAATTTAAAACTGGGTGATTTACTCACCATTCATGGCCCGGTAGGGGCGTTTAACTGCTTTGATATTGCTAGCGACAAAGTGTTACTGCTATCTGGCGGGGTGGGTATTACGCCCATTATGTCGATGACACGCTGGTGGTACGACACAAACGCGAACGTAGATATCACCTTTGTTCACAGTGCTAGAACACCCAGAGACATCATTTATTACCGCGAACTAAAATTGATGGATGCGCGCATCGATAACTTCAATTTAAATATCGTGTGCGAACGCTATGAAAACGGTGAAAGTTGGAATGGGTATTATGGGTTTGTAGATCAGCGCCAGCTAGAAATTATTGCCCCTGATTTCATGCAGCGAACCATTTTTTGCTGTGGTCCGCCAGCTTATATGGATGCCATTAAAAAGCTGCTCACGGTTGTGGGTTTCAACATGGAAAATTACCATGAAGAAAGCTTTGGCTTACCGCCTACCGAAGCGCATCTAGATGCGCAGCAACAGGCCGATGACAACGCGAATATCGATATTGATACCGACGACTTACTGCAAGTTGAGTTTAGTAACAGCGGTAAATCAATCAAAATTCAACCCGATCAAACCGTGCACACCGCAGCTGCACTTGTAGGCTTGCATATTCCCAAGGGATGCGGGCTAGGCATGTGCGGCACGTGTATGGTGAAGAAAACTGCTGGCGAAGTTGAGATGTCACACAACGGCGGCATTACCGATGAAGACGTGGAAGATGGCTACATTCTAAGTTGCTGCAGCATACCGAAAGGCGATGTAGCGATAGAGTACTAAGCCTGCCATTCAGCATTATCATGACGCTTACTTTCCTACCTAAAAAATTCCGGCTAGCCCGGAATTTTTCGTTTTTGATAACCCTTTATTTACAAGCTTTTTTACAAGCCCTTTTACATGCCAAATGGGTGAATTAGCCCAAGATTTTATGCTGTGAAAAAATGTCGTTAATGGTGGCAATTGTGGCGTTAGCAGAACTATTAGCGAGTAAAACGAGGGCTAATATGCTGCTACAAGAAGTCGAAATAAACAGCAAAAAGATTCACTTTGAATCAGCTAGATACAAAGCGCCTTCGCTGAAAAGTTAGTGTCATTACATTCACATTTATTTACGACAATGTTCGCTGCTGTCGGTGCTGAGGAAAGCATAATGTTTTACAAAGATGATCAGATTGCCGAGTACGACAATGACATTTGGCAAGCCATTCTTAACGAAGAAAAACGCCAACAAGATCATGTTGAACTGATTGCGTCTGAAAACTACACCAGCGCCCGCGTGATGCAGGCGCAAGGCACTCAGCTAACAAATAAATATGCCGAAGGTTATCCAGGCAAACGCTATTACGGCGGTTGCGAACATGTCGATGTTGTAGAGCAACTTGCCATCGACAGAGCCAAAGCATTGTTTTCGGCAGACTACGCGAATGTGCAGCCTCATTCTGGATCACAAGCGAACGCCGCAGTATTTATGGCGTTACTCGAGCCTGGCGATACGGTGTTAGGCATGAGTTTGGCGCACGGTGGGCACTTAACTCATGGTTCGAAGGTTAGCTTCTCCGGCAAAATCTATCACTCTGTGCAGTACGGATTAAATGAAACTACTGGCGAAATCGACTACGACCAAGTAGCAGCCTTGGCGCGCAAGCACAAACCTAAAATGATTATTGCAGGTTTTTCGGCTTATTCACGAGTAGTAGATTGGCAGCGTTTTCGCGATATTGCCGATGAAATAGGCGCATGGTTGTTCGTTGATATGGCGCATGTGGCCGGCTTGGTGGCCGCAGGCCAATATCCTAACCCAGTGCCCATTGCCGATGTCGTTACCACCACCACGCATAAAACCCTTCGCGGCCCTCGTGGCGGGCTTATTTTAGCCAAGCACAATGAAGCATTAGAAAAGAAATTTAACTCGGCGGTTTTCCCTGGCGGTCAAGGTGGCCCATTAATGCATGTTATCGCGGCCAAAGCGATTTCGTTCAAAGAAGCCATGGAGGCAGACTTTGTTGAATACCAAAAACAGGTTATCGACAACGCGCGTGCAATGGCTGATGTATTTGAAAAGCGAACCTACAAAGTGGTGTCTGGCGGTACCGATAACCATTTATTCCTGCTCGATTTAATTGATAAAAACATGACCGGTAAAGATGCTGATGCCGCCCTTGGTAAAGCAAATATAACGGTAAATAAGAATTCAGTGCCTAACGACCCCCAATCCCCTTTTGTAACGAGCGGACTGCGCATTGGTACGCCAGCTATCACCAGTAGAGGGTTTGGAATTAAAGAAGTGACGGACCTAACCCATCGGATTTGCGATGTGTTGGACGACATTCACAGCGAAGACATGATAGCCACTGTAAAAAGTAACGTGTTGGCGCTTTGCGAGGCTCATCCGGTTTATCGATAACGTTTTAGTCATCATTTTTACTATGCCCAGTACCTACAGATGTAGGGGGTATGAATAAATAGATATTGCTGCGCGCAATTAATGAAAGGTAGAACCATGCAAAAATACTCTGGGTTCGGACTGCTAAAGCACTCCTTGAGTCACCACGAAAACTGGCAGCGAGTATGGCGGAACCCAACGCCTAAAAAGCACTACGATGCCATTATTGTTGGCGGTGGTGGTCATGGGTTGGCCACGGCCTATTACATGGCAAAAGAGCATGGCATGACCAATATTGCCGTGGTTGAAAAAGGCTACCTTGGCGGCGGGAATACAGCGCGTAACACCACAATTATTCGTTCAAACTATTTGTGGGATGAAGCGGCGCACTTGTACGAGCATTCTTTAAAATTGTGGGAAGGCTTGGCGCAAGATTTAAACTACAACCTGATGTTCAGTCAGCGTGGCGTTCTCAATTTAGGGCACACGTTGCAAGACATGCGTGATATCGAACGCAGAGTAAGTGCTAACCGACTTAACGGTATCGACTCTCAATTGCTTAACGGTCAAGAAGTACAAGATCTTGTGCCTATTTTAGATTGTTCTAAAAACGCACGTTACCCCGTCATGGGCGCATCATGGCAACCCCGTGGCGGTACAGCTCGTCACGATGCGGTGGCTTGGGGCTATGCCCGCGCCGCTGATGCCTTTGGCGTAGACTTATTACAACAAACCGAAGTAACCGGAATTCGTCGTAAAGACGGTGCAGTTTGTGGTGTAGAAACCAATCGTGGCTTCATTTCTACCAATAAGGTTGCCTGCGTAGCCGCAGGTAACTCAGGTACGCTAGCCAAAATGGTTGGCATGGAGCTGCCATTGGAGTCTCATCCATTACAGGCCATGGTGTCTGAGCCAATTAAACCCATACTCGACACAGTGGTCATGTCTAACCATGTACATGGTTACGTAAGCCAATCGGATAAGGGCGACTTAGTAATCGGCGCGGGGATCGATGGCTATTTGGGCTACGGGCAACGGGGTTCATTCAATATTCTTGAACATACCATTTCTGCCATTATCGAGATGTTTCCTATTTTTAGCCGTGTAAGACTTAATCGTGCGTGGGGTGGCATTGTTGATACCTGCCCTGATGCCTGTCCGATTATTTCTAAAACCCATATCAAGGGGCTGTATTTTAATTGCGGTTGGGGAACCGGTGGGTTCAAAGCTACGCCGGGGTCGGGCCATGTTTTTGCACACACAGTCGCAAAAGATGATCCACACCCACTTGCCAAGGCCTTTGACGTAAACCGTTTCACATCGGGTAAATTAATCGACGAACACGGCGCTGCCGGTGTTGCGCACTAAGTCAGGGAGCTCAAAACATGTTGCATATCTACTGCCCTTATTGCGAAGAATATCGCGAAGAAGAAGAGTTTCACCCCCACGGTCAAGCCCACATTGTGCGTCCGTTAGCGCCAGAATCACTAACAGATGAAGAATGGTCTCAGTATTTGTTCTTCCGCAAAAATCCCCGTGGTTTGCACCATGAAATGTGGGTGCATGCAGCCGGATGTCGAAAGTTCTTCAATATGACGCGACACACCGTGACCTACAAAATACTTGAAACCTACAAAATGGGGCAGCAGCCCAGTATTACTGCTGAGGAAGTACAATGAGCCAAGTAAACCGTCTTGAACTAGGTGGCCGCATTAATAGGCATAAAACCTTAAATTTCACTTTTAATAACAAAACCTATCAGGGTTTTGAGGGCGATACACTCGCCTCGGCATTGCTGGCTAATGGCGTTGATGTAGTAGGCAGAAGTTTCAAATACAGCCGCCCCAGAGGCATTATTACCGCAGACGCCCAAGAGCCTAATGCTATCTTTCAAATAGGCTCGAACGACGCCTCTACTATTCCGAACCCGCGGGCTACGCAAACCGAGCTGTATCAAAACCTAGTGTGCAAAGCCACCAACGGTTGGCCTAACGTGGATTTCGATTTAATGGAAACGGTAGGCAAAGTAGGCGGCGCAGCTATGCCTCCGGGCTTCTACTACAAAACCTTTATGTTTCCGCAGTCTATGTGGATGTCGTATGAAAAAATGATTCGCAAGGGTGCCGGATTAGGCAGTAGCCCGCTGCAACCCGATCCCGATACCTACGACAAAATGCATCATCATTGTGATGTGATGATTGTAGGCGCTGGCCCAGCAGGGCTATCTGCAGCGTTGGCTGCGGCGCGAGCAGGTAGTCGCGTTATTATTGCCGATGAACAAAATGAAATGGGTGGCAGCTTACTGTGCTCTACCCAATTGCTTGATGGCATGAGTGCGTCTGCTTGGGTGGCAAATACCCTAAGTGAGCTGGCACAAAATGAAAACGTTACGCTACTTCCACGTAGTACCGTATTTGGTTATTTCGACCATAACTTTTTGGGTATTAACGAGCGCCGTAGCGATCATATAGGTGAAACCGATAGCAATGGCACCCGTCAGCGCGTGCATAAAGTGCGAGCCAAACAGGTTGTTTTGGCTACGGGCGCTCACGAACGGCCATTGGTGTTTGGTAATAATGATGTGCCCGGTTGTATGTTGGCGTCTGCGGTTTCTACTTATATCAATCGTTATGCGGTAGTGCCTGGTAATACATTGGCCCTAATGACCACCAACGACAACGCCTATAAAGCAGCTATAGCGTGGCATGATGCCGGTAAACAAGTGGCGCTAATTGTAGATACACGACCTAATCCAACAGCAGGTAGTGAAGGCGATTTGGTAAAACAAGCCATGGAGTGTGGCATTAAGGTTTTATTCGGCCACGCCATTATTAACGTGAAGGGCAGTAAACGGGTGAAGTCGGTAGATGTGGCTGCTATTAGCACCAATGGCGAAAAGGTTGAAGGTGAAGTAGTGAGTTACACCTGCGATACCGTAGCCAGTTCTGGCGGTTGGAGCCCTGTACTGCATTTATCGTCGCACACAGGCAGCAAACCTGTTTGGCGTGATGATATTCAAGGCTTTGTACCAGGGAAAACTGAACAAGCACAGCTTATCTGTGGCGGCGTTAATGGCGTATATTCGTTAACTCAGGTGTTGAACGAAGGCATGCAATGCGGTGTTAAAGCAGCGCAAGCTGTTAGTGATGAATCGGTGCAAAAGCCTTTAGCGGGTAAGGAGCCATCAGCGGGTAAAGAGCCTTTAGCGGGTAAAGCGCCATCAGCGGGTGAAAAGCCTTTAGCGGAACAAGAGCTTTCAGCAGAGCTAGAACTTTCAGCACCAACATTAAAGCTTGTAGCGTCTAGCAGTGCGCCTGTTACAAAAGAGCCCGTTGAAGCACCCGCCATGGCACTGTTTCATATTCCGCATGTAAAACCTACCAGCCGAGCCCCAAAACAGTTTGTCGACTATCAAAACGACGTGACCGCGGCAGGTATCGAGCTTGCGAACCGCGAAGGCTTTGAGTCTATCGAGCATGTTAAGCGTTATACGGCGCTAGGTTTTGGAACCGATCAAGGCAAGCTAGGCAACATTAATGGCATGGCTATTACTGCAAAGTCACTAGGTAAAACTATTCCTGAAACAGGCACCACAATTTTTCGGCCTATGTATACGCCGGTTACCTTTGGGGCGCTGTCGGGCAGCGATGTGAAGCACCTTTTCGACCCGGCACGTTTTACCGCCATGCACAGCTGGCATTTGGCCAATGGCGCAGAGTTTGAAGACGTAGGCCAGTGGAAACGGCCATGGTATTTCCCTAAACCAGGGGAAACCATGCAGCAAGCGCTGCAACGTGAATGTTTAGCCACGCGCAATAGCGTGGGTATTTTAGATGCTTCAACGCTAGGCAAAATAGACATTCAAGGCAAAGACGCACGAGAATTTTTGAACCGTGTTTATACCAACCCATGGAGCCAATTAGCGGTAGGGAAATGTCGCTACGGGGTAATGTGTAAAGAAGACGGTATGGTGTTTGACGATGGGGTAACCTCGTGTATTAACGATAACCGCTTTTTAATGACCACCACCACAGGCGGCGCACCGGCGGTATTAAGCTGGCTAGAGTTGTGGCACCAGACAGAATGGCCAGAACTAGAAGTTTACTTCAGCACGGTGACCGATCATTGGTCTACCATGACGATTTCAGGCCCTAATAGCCGCAAAGTGTTAGAAAAGCTTACTGATGCTGATGTGAGCAACGACGCTTTTCCTTACATGGGCTGGATTGCCACAGAAGTGGCTGGTGTGAAGGCGCGTATATTCCGTATTTCGTTCACCGGGGAATTGTCGTTTGAAATAAATGTGCAAGCCAACCATGGCCTTCATACCTGGGAAGCAGTAATGGCTGCAGGTGAAGAGTTCGATATCACCCCTTACGGCACAGAAACTATGCACATATTACGGGCTGAAAAAGGGTTTATTATAGTGGGGCAAGATACCGATGGTTCGGTAACGCCACAAGATTTAGACATGAATTGGGTGGTTGGGAAGAAGAAAGAATTTAGTTACCTAGGTAAACGCTCTTGGACCCGCGAAGATAACCAGCGTAACGATCGGAAGCAATTTGTAGGGTTAAAACCGAAAGATAAAAACTACGTATTGCCCGAAGGCGCGCAGCTTGTATTCGATCCTGATGAAAGTATTCCTATGACCATGGTGGGGCATGTTACCTCTAGCTATTACAGTGCTTGCTTGGGTCACTCTTTTGCATTGGCCGTGGTGAAAGGAGGTTTGCAGCGCATGGGGCAGTCGGTTTTTGTTCCTCTTGCCGATGGCACCACAGTGGAAGCCGAGATATGCAGTTCTGTATTTTATGATGCTAAAGGAGAACGTCAAAATGTCTAATAGGGTTAATGTACAGTCGCCTTTATACCATGCAGATTTTCCGTCATTGGCTTCCCTGGGTTCTTCGGCTTTACCGAGTGATACTTTAACGAGTGATAGAAAAACCGATGGTAGTGTGTGTCTTCGTGAAGCTAAGTTGCTAGGGCACCTTAACTTACGAGGTAATAGTAACAACACAGAATTTAAAGAGGGCGTGGAAAAAGTACTAGGTTTAGCGTTACCGCTAGCCCCTTGTACTTCGGCGCAAAATGACGACGCTACTATTATGTGGTTATCGCCTGATGAGTGGCTAATTATCGTTGAAGGCGGAAGAGAAGAAACAATAGAAGCGACCTTAAGAAAAAGCATCACTGGCCACTTTGCGGTGTCTGACATTAGTGGTGGGCAAACTATTCTTGAAATCAGCGGGCCTGATTGCATTAAGGTGCTGCAAAAATCAACGGGCTACGATTTTCACCTGAAGCAGTTTCCTGTTGGAAAGGTTATTGGTACCGCATTTGCTAAATCGTCTACTCATATTCGCCGCACTGGTGAGTACAGTTTTCAGCTTATTGTACGGCGTAGCTTTGCTGATTATTTTTGGTTGTGGTTGCAACAAAGTAGCCAAGAATATGGCTTGCGTGTAACCCTTTAATTGGGTCTGCATCTTTATATTTCGTGAAAGGAACAGTAATGGCGCTGCCTACAAATACTCAACAACAAAGTGCGCAAGCACAAATTATTACCGCTAGCTGTTCAAGTAAGTTAGGTACGGTAGATGTGGTTACCCGTTATTTGTATCAAAATGGTTTCTACATTACCGAAATTCATTCTTTTGATGATACAGAAAACGGGCAGTTCTTTATTCGTATTGAATTTCGGCCCGACAATGGCGCTGATTTTGACAGACAAGCCTTCTTTGAGGGCTTTAGCCCACAAGCAGATAAGTTCGATATGCAGTGGCAGTTGGTAGCAAAAGCGTATAAACCTAAAATTGTGATCATGGTGTCTAAGCAAGATCATTGCTTAAATGATTTGTTATATCGTTGGCGGGTGGGCAGTTTAGCGGTAGATATTCAAGCTATAGTGTCTAATCACCCCGACTGCGAAAGCCTGGCAAAATGGCATAATATTCCTTATTACCACTTTCCTATTAGCAGCGAAACCAAAGCCGAACAAGAAGCCTTAGTGTGGGGAGTCATTCAGCAATATGATACGGACTTGGTGGTACTTGCCCGCTATATGCAGGTGTTATCGAACGACATGTGCGTGAAGCTAAAAGGCCGAGCCATAAATATTCACCATTCATTGCTGCCTGGCTTCAAAGGGGCCAAGCCTTATCATCAGGCTTATGAAAAAGGCATAAAGCTAGTAGGTGCTACTGCCCATTATGTTAGCGATGAACTAGATGAAGGGCCTATTATCAGCCAAGGGGTGGAAACGGTGGATCATGGTTTCTTACCGCAAGATTTAGCCGCAAAAGGGCGAGATGTAGAGTGCTTAACCCTAGCTCGTGCGGTGCAAAACCACATTGAAAACCGCATATTTCTTTACGGTCAAAAAACCGTGGTGTTCACTAAGTAACGCCACGGCTATGCTAGAAAGCCTATCGCTAGAACTTCACCTTAGTGCTTACATCAAAACTTGAGGTACAGGCTTTTCTTAAAACTAGCAGTCTGTTCTAACAAAGACTGCTAACTCAGCTTTTCTTTTGGGTCAGGCTTCTGGGTTAGGAATCGGTTCTACCTCTGGTGCGTGCTTATACTCTGACTCACCGGCTAAAGGCGCCTGTGAATCATCAGGCTCTTCTTCATCAATACCCATTTCAATAACCTCATGGGTAGTTTTGCTCACGTTAACAAACGGCATGAAGTGTTCGCGCTCCACTTTGTGGAATTTAATGCGGTAAATCGTCCAGCAAGCCAAAATGAAGAAGGCGAAGGCAGAAACGACAAACAAGGCATGCTGGGTGTATTTAATTAAAGAAGACACCACCATGGGCCCAAATACACTGCCTAAGCTGTTCATCATTAACACACCGCTACCAATTTCAATTACCGACAGATCAGTATTATCGTTTGCGTGGGCTAAGCACAGTGCATAAAGCGGAAAGACTAAACCGCCAAACAAAAACATGGTAATGAATATAAACGATGGGCTTTCGAAAAATGGCTGTACGGCCACAATACATATAATAAACCCAACAATAGCCAGGCCAGCAATGACGAGGCGTCGGTCAATAAAGTCAGATAATCGACCTAATGGATATTGCAACGCGGCGCCCCCAAGCAGGGTGATGGCCATAAAAATACCGACTTGTCCCGCATCAAGGCCATTGCTGTCTGCGGCCACAGGCCCTAAAGCCCAAAAACCGCCCGTAACAAAGCCGCCCAAGAAGGCACCCACCATGGCTATTTGCGATACTGACATAATGCGTTTAAAGCTGAATTTTATGTCTGGGATAGGGTTTGGCGCGGTGCGTGAGGTTAACCCAATAGGCAATATGCCTAATACTAGTAGCGCAGCGGCCAGCATGAAGAGCCTTTCAAAGCCAATATCGAAACCGACTAACAATTGCCCTACACAGATGGCAAACAACGTAATCACCGCATATATCGACAATATACTGCCACGATGATCAGAGCTGGTTTTCTCGTTAAGCCAGCTTTCAATTACCATGTAGATACCCGCCATCGACCATCCCATTAGCAATCGGGCTATTAACCATGATTCAAAATGGTTCACCATGCCAATGAACAACATAGAGGCAGTGGTAAGGGCAATTAACACAGTAAACACTCTGATATGACCTACTCGTGCCACAAGTTTAGGCACGCTTAAGCAGCCAAATACAAAGCCAAGAAAATAGCTAGAGCCAATATAACCGATGGTAGACGGCGCCCAATCTAGGCTTACCGCATATAAAGGCACAATGGTGTATTGCAGGCCGTGGCCCATCAGTAAAATAGCTGCTGAGAGCAACAAAGAAAACATAGATTGAAGTAATACGCGCATAACTGTACTCAATGCGACGGGTTCTAGCGCCAAATGTACTAGAACCAAATTTGCCAATACGAAAAGCGCTAGTACGAACCGAACTAGCGCCAACAATATAACCTATTAGTTTTGGAGCATTAAAAGCCTTCGGGTGGATCTATATTCCGATGGTTTTTAGCAGGCTTAGGTTCCAGCATATTGCCACGAGCTACGCGGTATACCAGCACAAATAATGAAGCGTTTACACAAATAATGATAAACATGGCGGGCAGTCCACCTAAATTCGACATCATTTTAATACCGTCAATACTGGCAAAGCTCACCATTACCCACGCGATAACACCAATACTAATACCCCATACGAATTTTAGCATCAACAAAGAGCCCGAGTTCGCACTCGCATCTTCGGTAGTATCTGTGGCGCATTCAACATTTGCCGCTGTCTCTGGTTGGTCGGTATCAGCAGAGCATAAGTTACTCATGGTATCGGTGTTGGAATCTGCTGCAGTTACGTAAGATATAAACGTGATACAAATAAATATTGTCGCCACAATAGCGCTAATGGGCAGGTTGTCGAATAGCGAGTAAATCGCGCCTTCAGCACCGTTTGCATCCATCGCTTGGCGAATACCACCATTTAGTTCTTGGTCGAAAAATAAGGTGCTGCCAGAAAATGTAGACATCCATACCATGGCGAATAAGGCAGGCAGTACTAAGTTCACCACAATGAACTGCCTAACGGTGTAACCGCGGGCAATTCTTCCAAGGAACAAAGCGACTACCGGTGCCCATGCGTACCAATTTGCCCAATAGAACACTATCCATAACTTCGGCCAGTCGTCGTTCGGGCCTGTGTAGGTGTTTAAACTACGCGCGAAAAAGTGAGTGCCGTAGTCAATTAACCCTTCAATACCTAAAGAAAAAACGTAGCTGGTGGGGCCAAAGAAAAGTACAAATATACAGGCGACTATAAAAATTTTAGCGTTCAGGTTGGATAACTTGGCAATACCTTTTTGTAACCCACTTACCGCAGATGCCACAAAAGTGATAACAATGGCGGCACACACTAATGCCATTACAGTTTTGGTGTTAGGCAACCCCAATACCGACTCTAGCCCGCCGCTTAACATCAGCACCCCGGTGCCTAACGATGATGCCATACCGGCAACTAACGCAAACAAGGCAATAGCATCGATAACCTTGCCTGTCGTTGGCGTGATCAACTTGCCCAAAAATGGTCTTAGTGACGAGCCAAGCGAAAAGGGCATTTGTAAATTGTAAAAACACAGGGCGAACACCAAGGCAGGTAAGCAATAAATGGCATAGGGCGTAAATGTCCAATGCATAAACATGGTGGCCATAGTAAATACTGCAGCCATTTCGCTTTGTGGTTCTATGTTGAGTGACACGGGCGGTTCATAGAAATGAAACATCGGCTCGGCCGCACTCCAAAACAAAATGCCGGTGGCCAATGTGGTACACAAAGTAATAGAAAACCACTGCCATTTAGAGAGTAATGGGGTGGCACGGCTACCCCCAATTCTAATTTTGCCTAATGGAGAGAAAAAAGTGGCGATAAGTGACAGCAGTAAGCACAACGTAGAAAAGCTAAACAGCCATGCGAAGGTATCTAATATCCAGTCGTTAATACCGGATACCACCCGAAGGAAGTGAGGTAAATCGATAAAGCTAAACACCATGGCGGCCAGCAGTAGGAGAAACGGAGGCCAAAATACGCTGTGTTTAATATCGTTTTTAAAATCAAAGCGTAGCCATGTAGGGGGCTTATTTATGAGGCCTTTTTTTGCTTTTAATGCTTTAGCTGCATTATGAGACATTTTTTACCTTCTTTTACTTATTGTTTGCTATACGAAGCAGCGTTCTAAATTTTTAAGGTAAAGCCAAGATTTGGTGAATGTATATTTCAAATGGCAATCACAGTGTGAATGTGTGTTTGTGCCCAGTTTTTGTTCTCACCATACTTCTTGTCAATTATTGTCGACTGCGAAAAGTGAACAACCTTTGTTCGGTTATTGCTTATTAATGATGCCATCGTTCTAATCAAAAAATAGCAGTGAGTATGTTCACTCGCATTAATGAATAGCGTTCTTCGTGACAGATTAGCATTCAAGGGTGTTGATTATTTAATTATAACGACCCATAACTTTCTAAATACGCCGCTACAAGTTTAAAAATTATTTGCGTTTCTTATGTTGTTACAACAACTAATTTTTAAGCTTGTAAATTATCTAACACTTTTAATTTACACCTGAAATTATTTTCGGATTTACCTTTTTCATTCTATTTTTAGTTTTAAATTAATTAAAACCAATTTTTAGTATATAGAAATAAAATTCGTATGTCTTATATGAACCGGTAAATGTCTCATTTTGAAAAGTGAAACATATCTACAGTGCTTTAATTAGCGGCTATTCAGTGTGAAAATTAATTTAACGAGTAAGCCATGATCAGCCTCTTCGATGTATGCAGTGCGTGTGACGTTAAACAGAAGCTATGGCATCTGAGGCAGGTCTTAGGTTACATCTGCGAAGTGATTTTTAGCATCCAGTCGAAGAAGTGCTTAATATCAGGTTTGTCTTTGTCTTCCTTACGACAAATTATGCCCCAGCTTCCAGAAAACGTGGTTTCGTGCTCACAGGGTTTTACCAATCGGCCCATGCGTAAATCGTCGTCTATAAAGGGGCCATTTACCAAAGCCACCCCTTCATTGTTAATGGCCATTTCAAGGGCAACGGCTTTTGTATCAACCACCATATAAGGTGTGATAACACCGGGTGTAACATTGGCACTTTCAAACCAGCGCTTCCAATAATCTACTTCGGTTTCTACAGAAAGTAGGGGTAAATTTAGTAGATCTTCTGGTGTTATTTTACCGTCATATTTTTCAAGTAAGGCTGGGCTACACACTGCGTATACACGGGAGTCGAAGATAGGCTCCCAATGATACCGGTCTGAAGGTGTGGTATCGCAGTACACAATGCCAACATCGGAAGATTCTTCGTCGAACTCCCATTTCGATGCATAGGTATCAAGTTGCACATTCACCGTGGGGTGTTCATCATGAAAAGCGGGTAACTGGCGAGCGAGCCAGCGAATAGATAAGGTGACATAAGTTTGTACTCGCAGGGGGGCGTGCTCTACCGCTTTTTTAACGGTGGCGACACCTAAAGCAAGCTGTTCAAGGGCTTCAAGCACATAGGGATAAAACAACTTACCTTCATCGCTAAGAACTACATTTCTGCCGTCGCGATTAAATAGTTTTACCCCTAAATGTTCTTCTAAGTTTTTGATTTGATGGCTAATTGCTGGGTGCGTTAAATTTAACTCTTCCGCCGCAGCGCGGTGGCTCAGTCTGCGTGCAGCGGCCTCAAAACCGCTTATGGTACTGAGTGGCGGAAGTAACCGACGTTCCATTTAAAGACCTTTATCGTAGAAAATTATCACAACATAACTACCAAACAATGGTGCAGAATCCAACTAATAACTATTAATAAACCAGCTAAAGTCGTTGTCTTTACACTTAAACGCACAAGCTAAAATGCACTAGCCCTAAACCAATAAACTGAAGGCAACCCGCTCAGGTTGCCTTCTAGTAAAGGTGCGGCTTAATGCGATATTTCTCAATCAAGCAAGCGATAGGTGGGCATATTGGCTTTAGTAATCGCTCCTTAGCGGTACCACAACTTCATAGCCTTTTTCTTCTGGCTCGTCGTCAACCATAAACGCGGGGAAGCCTTTACCTAGTACTTTAACGTCGCATGCATCTTCCATTCTGCGGATGATATTAGGCGAATATTCACGAGGGCCGTAACGCTCTTCACCGTCTTTAAAAATATCTACCATTAAAGGTGCTAGCTCTAAAGGGATGCCTGCACGCTTTGCTACTTCGTCAAACAGGCCGACATCTTTTGATACTAAATCCATAGTAAAGCCAATATCACGGCTCCCGTTCAGTATTACCTGAGATTCAGTTTCGTGAACAAATGAATTCCCCGACGATGCCTTAATGGCTTCATAGGCTACGTTCATATCCATACCCATCACTTTAGAAACCGTTAATGCCTCTGACAACGCAGCAAGGTGCACTGTGCATAGGTAGTTAGTTACTACTTTTAGGGTTGATGCAGAACCAAGCTCGCCGGTGTGAAGAACACGTCTGCCCATAATGGTCAGAATAGGTAGAACGGTATCGAACGCTTCACGGTCGCAGCCTGCAAAAATAGAAATATTACCGGTATCGGCACGATGGCAGCCCCCAGATACTGGGCAATCGACAGGCATGGCACCCTTTTCTTTTACTAGTGCGCCAATGCGGCGAACTTCGGCCTCATCGGTTGTACTCATTTCTAGCCAAATTTTACCAGGGCTAATACCTGCCAACACGCCATCTTCGGCTTCCATAACGTGAGAACACGCAGCGGGAGAAGGCAAGCATGTGAATATAACGTCACACTTTTCAGCTATTTCTTTTGCTGAGTCGGCAGACTTGGCGCCACGAGCAACAAAGTCTGCGACGAATTCTGGATTTAAATCTCTAACGGTAAGGTCGCAGCCGTTACGTATTAAGCTTCCTGCTAATTTGCCACCCACATTACCTAATCCGATGAATCCTATCTTCATGTGTTTACCTTTTTATTATATTTCGGTGTGCCATTGCAAAGCACAGCTGTTGGCTTATTGGAGTTCGTATCGCTCCAAGAAATCCGATAGTTATATAAAAATGGATTGGGTAAAAATGATAAATTTTGGGTGTATGGTTAATTTTTCTAACCAATGACGTTTTGCTTATTTGGGGCCCTAAAAAGCCGGAATGAAGCGAAAAGAATGCTGGATTAGCGAGGAAGTATAGTAAAGCCGTGTGTCTCTGTACCTTTGTATCTTGGCACCTGTGCAGCCCCGCACCGGAGCGCCCTTAATGACTGGCGGTATGGCTAAACGATATGGGCAGACAATTGGCGAGCCGCCTGCACAAGATTTTTTGAATAGTCGCGAGCGCTTTGTTTACTTAAAAAATCGGCGTTTATCACTACACTTATTGCCGCAATAGGCTCGTTTCTTAAATTCAGCACTGGCGCGGCAATACAGCAATAATGGCTACCGTTCTCTCGCTGAGTTACGGCATACCCCAAGCGTTTAGCCCGCGCTAACTCTTCGTGTATTTTTGGCAACTGTTGACTGATGCTAGGGTCGTGCTTTTCTTCTACATCAAAGTAATTCTTTTGTAATGCGGAAGATTGCATAGACAAGATGGCTACCCCAGATGCAGAGCAATGCATGGCAGTGGTTTGCCCTAAATGAAAGGTTAAAGGGCCGCTCAGTGAAGAGTCTACCTTTGCTACTGTTACCACCCGATTACCTACTGGGGAATACAGAAAAATAGATTTATGAATTTCGTTTTTTAAAATTTCTGCCACGGGATAAAAAAACGGGATGATGCTTTGCTTGTTGTAAATCGTGGAGGCAATTTGAAAAATTTTAGAGCCAATGCAGTAGGCTTTTTTACGATTAGGATCAAGGGCAATCATCTGATGCTCTAACAGCGCGTTGATAATACGGTGCCCACTGGCCGGCGGCATATCAAGCTGAGAGCAAATTTCAGAAAGGGTTAAAGGGTACGATGATGTAGCAATTAAATTCATCATTAAAATAGAGGCATCTACAGCCGGCGCTTTTGACTTTGCTTTTAACGTTTCCATCGACCACTTGCCACTATTTTATATATAAAAAAATAATCTTACGTTATCTCGCGTAGTAAGGCCAGCAAGCTAACAGGGCTATTCTATGATTAGTTGAAGATGGAATTCTTCTATATGTATGTAATTAAAGATCTAAAGGCGGGCGAGTTAGGTGAAAGTAATTAAAAGCGTCGGCTGGTTGCGTACATCAGTGGGTGAAATAAACCAAAATGGGCTATTTAACGCATTAGTCTGACGTTAAAAAGTGGAAAATATGGGGTATATTTTTTCATATATGGAATCAATATTCTAAATATAATAAAAGTTTGACTTGAAATTTTAACCCTGCTTACAATGAATTAATTAAGATTTAAGGCATGCCCATGAGAATCGAAAAAAACTTCATTAATAATGAATTTGTTAGTACTCCTCCAAGTTCATTGATAGACGTTTATGATCCTGCAACTGAAGCGCTTATTGCTCAGGTTCCTGCGGCAAGCCCAGAAGAAGCTGCATCGGCAATTGAAAGTGCTACCGAAGCACAACGCGCCTGGCGAAAGCTTACTAGCATAGAGCGTGGTGGCTACTTACAGAAGTTGGCTGACACCCTTGTATTACGCAAAGATGATATTGGTGCTGCGCTGGCTGAAGAGTCAGGGAAGAGCCTTGAAGACGCCACCAACGAAGCTGTGTATGCCGCTGATATTACTCGTTATCATGCTGAATGGGCACGTCGTATCGAGGGAGAAATTATTCCCAGCGATACCCCAGATGAAAACCTGCTCTTGCAACGAGAAGCTATTGGCGTTGTGGTGGCATTAATTCCATTTAACTACCCTGTTTACACCTTTCTTCGCAAAATTGCGCCAGCGCTTATTACTGGGAATACGGTAGTCGTTAGACCCAGCAATAACACGCCCTGTTCAGCATTTGCCATTGCCAAAGTGATTCAAGAAGCGGGCATTCCTAAGGGCGTAGTGAATGTACTTACCATGACCCACGCGACGGCTGAGCTTGTGTGTACGCACCCTAAAGTGGGCATGATTACTCTGACAGGAAGTGTTGGTGCTGGACGAAAAGTTTTAGAGTATTCACAAGTGAATATTGCTAAATCGTCGTTAGAGCTAGGCGGTAAAACCCCCGCAATTGTTGAGCCAGATGCCGACTTAGAAAAAGCCGCTAGAGAAATAGTAGGTTCTAAAAATACAAACTGTGGCCAGCTTTGTACGGCAGTAGAGCGGGCTTATGTGCATGAAGATATTTACGATGAATTTGTAGCCTTGCTACATAAAAACATGAAAAGCCAACAGTTTGGTAGCCGTGTAGACAACCCAGGTTTCATGGGGCCATTAGTCAACGGCAATGCACGTTTGAACATTCATCAAATGGTGGAAAGAGCCATTGATGATGGGGCTAACCTAGAGCTTGGTGGCTTCATTCCTGAAGGCAAAGGCTATTTTTACCCGCCGACCTTACTGACCAATTGCCGCCAAGACATGGAAATCGTCCAAGAAGAAATTTTTGGGCCAGTATTACCCGTCTTGAAATACTCAAATGTAGATGAAGCGCTGGCGTTAGCTAACGATCACCAGTTCGGATTAGCGTCTGTGATTTATACCGAAAATTACCGTACCGCAATGAAAGTGGCGAATGAAATGGAGGCGGGTGAAGTGTATATCAACCGCACACCATCCGACCCTTATCAAGGTTTTCATGCTGGGTGGAAACGCTCTGGTTTGGGCGGTGATGATGGTAAGCACGGTATGCTGGAATACACGCAAACTCGTTTGGTCGTACTTAAATACTAGCGCGTTAAGGCTTCGCTGTAAGCGAATATTGTTGGGCGTTAGTGGTGAGTCATTACATTCTTTAAAATACGCTGGCACTGTGGTGCTGGTGAAAAAGGTAAAACCATGAAAGTTGTTTCTTGTGAATCTTATATCGTTGCTACACCGCCGCCTCATGTAGGGGGGATGTACTGGATTTTTGTTTCACTCAGAACCGACTGTGGTATTGAAGGTATTGGCGAGGTTTACGCCGCTACGTTTCATCCGAGTGTGATGACCCATGCCATTGAAGACGTTTTCGATCGTTACTTAAAAGGTTTCGACCCGCATCATGTAGAGCGCTTCTTTCGCGCAGCCTATTCTAGCGGGTTCACACAGCGCCCCGACTTAAGCATGATGGGTGTAGTCAGTGGGTTAGAAATGGCGTGCTGGGATATTATCGGTAAGGCAGCAGGAAAACCTGTTTACGAACTTATCGGTGGAAAAATTCACGATAAACTGCGTACCTATACCTACCTATATCCTGAAAATGAAGACGGCGATTACGATTACGATAACCTAGAACTGGCGGTTGAATGTGCTCAGAAAAATATGGAGCAAGGTTTCACCGCGTTGAAATTTGACCCCGTAGGGCCTTATGGCAATTACTGCGGTCATCAACTGTCTCTAGAAGCTATCGACAAAGCCGCCACTTTCTGTGAACGCATTCGCAAAACCGTGGGGAATAAGTGTGATTTACTTATGGGCACCCATGGTCAAATGACTCCGGCAGGTGCTATTCGTTTAGCCAAGCGTCTAGAGCCGTTCGATCCTTTATGGTTTGAAGAGCCTGTTCCTCCTGGTCAAGCATCCGCTATGGCCGAAGTGGCAAAAAATACTAGTATTCCCGTGGCTACCGGCGAGCGCTTAACCACGAAATACGAGTTCTTCGATTTACTTAGCCATGGTGCCGCGTCTATTTTGCAAATGAATTTAGGTCGGGTAGGCGGCATTCTAGAGGCGAAGAAGATAGCCAGTATTGCAGAAGTGCATTATGCCCAAATAGCGCCCCATTTATACAACGGCCCTGTTGGCGCGGCTGCCAGTGTGCAACTTGCCACCGCAACGCCGAACTTCCTTATTCAAGAAAGTATAATGACGTGGGACGGTTTTCATGCCGACGTTTTACAAGAAAAAATTGAATGGAAAGACGGCTACATAATTCCGTCTACCAAGCCTGGCTTGGGTGTAGAGCTAAATATGGATGTGGTGAAAGCGCATTCGCCCTATACAGGAAAAACCCTACATCTATCCATGGATGCCAAGCCTTACGATGTAAAAGAACAGTCTAATCAAGACTGGAAACGGTAGGGCAAACATGAGTACCCCTGAGTACGACTTTATCATTACCGGTGCAGGGTCAGCAGGATGTATTCTTGCTGATAGGCTCAGTGAGTCTGGTGACTATTCCGTACTCTTGATTGAAGCTGGGGGTAAAAACCGATTACCTTGGATAAAGCTGCCTATTGGTTTTGCGAAAACCTATTACCACCCCACCTACAACTACATGTACTACAGCGAAGAAGAGCCCAACATGGCTGGGCGCAAAATGTACGCACCGCGCGGTAAAGGTCAGGGTGGTTCGGGCTCCATTAATGCAATGATTTATGTACGTGGGCAAGCCTCAGACTTCGATGCGTGGGCACAAGCAGGCAACGAAGGCTGGTCGTATGCCGATGTATTACCTTATTTTAAAAAGCTAGAGCGACACCCGTTAGGCGACACCGAACACCATTCTGGCAGCGGAAAGGTAGGCATTACCCAAATGAAAAAAGGGGCACACCCTTTTTGTCGTTATTATTTGAAGGGCGCAGAACAGCTTGGCTTCACATTAAACGACGACTTCAATGGTGCTCAGTTTGAAGGTATAGGTATTTACGACGCCAATATCTACAAAGGCTTTCGCCATTGCAGTAACTCAGCGCATCTTAAGCCTGCACTAAAGCGCCCTAACTTGCATGTATTGCGCGATACGGTGGTCGAAAAAGTATTATTCAATGAAGACAAACATGCCTACGGTGTACAAGTAAACACCGCTGGGGTTCAGCAAACCCTTAAAGCGAAAAGAGAAGTTGTGCTATCAGCTGGCGCGGTAGATTCGCCAAAGTTACTTCAGCTTTCTGGGGTGGGAGATACTTGTCTACTAGGTAAGTATGATATTCCTGTTGTGACTCACTCTCCTGCTGTAGGGCAAAATCTTCAAGATCATTTATGTGTTAGTTACTACTTCAAAGCAAAAGTAAAAACATTGAACGACGATTTAGGGTCGTTGTTCGGACAAGCTAAAGCGGCGCTACAGTATGTATTTACTCGTAGCGGACCTTTATCGATAAGCGTTAACCAAGGTGGAGGCTTTGTAAAAGGGGCTGATACCGAAGCGTTGCCTAATCTTCAGTTGTACTTCAACCCCATGTCATATCAAATTCCGGCCGATCCTAATGCTAAGTTAGCGCCGGACCCTTATTCAGGTTTTCTAGTCGCGTTTAATTCTTGCCGGCCTAGTAGTAAAGGCACGGTAGAGTTGTCATCGAACAATCCCAGCGACAAGCCATTTATCCGTCCCAACTATTTATCTACCGAGAAAGACATAGAGGAAGTGCGTCAAGGGAGCCGCCTCATCAGACGCTTAATGCAAGCTCCCGCACTAAAAGCAGTCACCGCTGAAGAAGTAAAACCGGGGGTTGCCGTTAATGATGACGATAGCATGCTGCAGTACTTTAGAGAGCAAGGCGGGTCGATTTACCACCTTTGTGGAACCTGTGCCATGGGGCCTGAGCAGAGTAATGCTGTGGTAGATGCAAGACTGAAAGTGCATGGTGTCACTGGCCTTCGTGTTGTAGATGCTTCCATTTTTCCAAATATCACGTCGGGCAACATCAACGCACCTGTAATGATGGTGGCTGAAAAAGGCGCCGATTTAATTTTAGAAGATCAATTGAATTTATAGTTTTGGCTTATTTTGTTTTGCGCAAGCAGTAAATTTAAGCCTGGCTTGATTTTCTAAAAACGACCGAATAGTGCTTATTACGTTAAAGAAATTTTGGTTTTATCTAATTTCTATTTTTTCAATTTAATTCTATTAACTTGTTATGTCTTAAATTAGTAAAAATATCAGTGATATTAAAAACTGATACGTCAATGTTGCCAATTATATGTGAAAATTTTTAACCGACTTGCGCATAGGTTAGAAATTTTAATGAATAATCAAATAATGCTCAATTGTGCCTTTATCATATTTCGATTTATGATTGATGAATAAATGAGCAAAATAGTTTTAAGAGGTTTTATACATGCCATCCACGTTGTTGAATAAATCAGATCCTGCGAACTTTTCACTCGAAGATTGGGTGGGTTTTTCAAAAGATTTGGAAATACAATCTGATTTGTTCATAAATGGTGGTTATGTGTCTGCGGTGAGTGGTGAAACCTTTGATTCCATCAATCCGGCTAATGGTGATGTTAATGCCAAGGTCGCGTCAGCAAGTGATGCAGATGTCGATGCGGCAGTGAGTTCTTGTAAAGCCGCATGGGATGATGGTCGTTGGAGACATATGCCTCCTCGTGAGCGCATGAATGTACTTTTACGATTAGCTGACTTGGTCGATGAACATGCAGGCGAGCTTGCATTGCTAGATAGTCTAGATATGGGTAAGCCCATTACAGACTGCTTAACTATTGATATACCTGAAGTGTCAGTGTCACTGCGATTCTTTGCCGAGTGTATTGATAAAGTGAGTGGTTCAGTCACCAACACCGAAAATAACGCACTACATATGATTCAGCACGAACCACTAGGCATAGTGGGGGCCATTTCTGCATGGAATTATCCGCTACTTATGGCCATTTGGAAGGTGGCGCCTGCGTTAGCTGCAGGTAATTGCGTTGTATTGAAGCCTTCAGAGCAGGCTCCGCTTAGTTGCACGCGATTTGCTCAGCTGTTTATAGAAGCCGGCGGCCCTGCTGGTGTGTTTAACGTGATAAATGGTTATGGCCATATAGCCGGTAAGGCGTTAGCGCTGCATATGGATGTAGCCAAAATAAGTTTTACAGGGTCTACCGCGGTTGGCAAAAAGCTAATGATGTATTCCGGTGAATCAAATTTGAAACGGGTAGCGTTAGAAACCGGTGGTAAAAGTCCGCAAATATTTATGCCAGACCTTGCTGATTTAGATCAGGCTGTAGATATCGCCATCGCCGGTATATACGACAACGTAGGCCAAGTATGTAACGCAGGTTCTCGATTGTTGGTTCATAGCGATATTCACGATGCCTTTGTAGAAAAGTTTATCGAGAAAAGCCGCGAAGTATATCAACCGGGCAATCCATTAGACCCAGCCACTAGTTTAGGCCCCATGGTGTCACTACAACAACGCCAAGGGGTGTTGGAAAAAATTGAAGCAGGTACTAAAGAAGGGGCAAAACTGGCGTTTGGCGGAGAAGTCCCTTCAGACTTAGCGCATGGCGCCTATATACAGCCAGCACTATTTACCCAAGTCAGATCCGATATGTCTATTGCCCAAGAAGAAATTTTCGGCCCTGTTGTGGCGTTAATTCCTTTTGATGACGAAGCGCAAGCACTAAAAATTGCGAACGATTCTAAGTATGGACTGGCGGCGGGCTTGTGGACGTCTGATTTAAATACCGCGCACAGAATGACAAAGTCGATTGAAGCAGGCGTTATTTGGGTGAACTGCTTTGGTGACGGTGATATGACCCAACCGTTTGGTGGTTATAAACAGTCGGGTAATTCTAGAGACAAATCTCTGGCGTGTTTTACCGCTTATACCCAAAGCAAGTCTACGTGGATAAACCTAGCGTAAAGGCAGCACAACCAAATTCAAATAATAAACAAATTCAAATAATAAAGATGTAAGGCAATAAAAACACAAGCAGTACCCTTAGTAACAACATAACGAGTGTGTAAGAGAATTATAATAAAAATTGGAGATATTCATGAGAATGTTAAGAAAGACGAAAGTCAATTATGCAGTATGTATAGCGATGGCGGCTGCTGTAGATGTTCCTCTAGCGTTTGCGGATATTCAAGAAACACAGCCAGCAACTGAACAAGTTGCTGAAGAAGCACAACCCACTAAAAAGCCCAAAAGGGCGGCTATTGAGCTTATTGAAGTAACGGCAACCCGCCGAGCTCAAAGTATTCAAAGTGTACCTATTTCAGTCACCGCACTGAGTGAAAGAGCACTTAAAGAAAACAACATTTCTAAGTTCGATGATTATATAGAAATGATCCCTAGCGCAAGCATGGGTGGACGTGGCCCAGGTCAATCTGACGTTTATATTCGCGGGTTAGCATTAGGTCATAACGGTATTACCGGTACTGAATTTACACCAGCACCAACCGTAGGCTTATACCTGGATGACATGCCAATTAGTGCAACAGGGCGTAACTTAGATGTTTACGTAACCGATGTTGAACGCTTAGAAGTACTTGCAGGCCCACAAGGCACTTTGTTTGGCGCCAGTGCCCAAGCAGGTGCGTTACGTATTATCACGAACAAGCCGGATTCGGGCGGTTTTGATGCGGGATTCGAATTAGATTATTCACAAACTAAAGGCGGCGACGACAGCACGTCAATTGAAGGCTTTGTCAATATTCCTATCATTGAAGATGAGTTGGCGGTACGTATTACTGCATACAATGATAAGCAAGGTGGCTATATTGACAACGTCTACAGCACGTTCACGCTAGACCCAACTATTAACCCTAATGCAAATCCAGACTTCTTTAATAATGGTGATGTTGAACAAGGTTTAAAAGACCAGTGGGTTGACGCAACCTATACCGAAATAGACAATGAAGAGTTTGTTGAAGACGATTTTAACGACAGCGAATATATTGGGGTTCGTTTAGGCGTTAGCTGGGAACCTACGGCTGACTTTAGCGTACTGCTACAACACACCCATCAAGATTTAGATGTGGATGGTGTATTTGACTATGATCCTACATTAGGTGAAATGAACGTTGCCCGCTTCGATGAAGATAAGCTTGAAGATAGCTTTGACCTAACCTCTTGGACCATTGAGAAACAGCTAGAGTACGTAGACATCGTTTATACCGGTGGCTACTTAGACCGTGATATCTATCAAACTGTTGATTACATTGGTTACAACAACAGTGGCGCATTTGCTGCCGATTACTATACCTGTACCTACACCGAAGTAAGAAATTGCTTAGATCCAAGTAAACGTTTTGTAGGGCAAGTAACCAACGAACGTTTAACTCACGAAATTCGTTTCAGCTCGCCGTACGATAAGCCTGTTCGTGGTGTGCTTGGTTTGTTCTATGACGATCAAACTATTACCCATGATGGCGAGTACGACTACGCGGCTGCACCAGAGCTTGGCTTCTTCCAAAATAGGCCAAACGTAGGTTCTACAGCAAACAATCCTGACTTCAGAGAGCCTGGTGTTACCTTCATAAACGACTTGACCCGTGAAGAACAGCAAACGGCTATTTTTGGTGAGCTAGCGTGGGACATTACTGACAAACTTACCGCCACGGCAGGTTTACGTTATTACGAGCTAGAAGCCACATTCTTAGGTTCATCTGCCTTCGCCAATACCAGCGTGTTTGGTGCGACAGAAGACTTCCCTGATTATGGCCGTAACTATGATGTTAGTTTGGCAGATATCTCACCGTTAGAACAAGACGGCACCATCACCAAGTTCACATTAGACTATCAGTTCAGCAAAGATATTTTGGTCTACGCGACATATTCAGAAGGCTATCGCCCAGGCGGCTTTAACCGACTATCTGGCCCTGCAATTAATACCAACAATTTGCCAGAATTTGAAAACTTCGTGGTACCTGATACCTACGAAAGTGATGAAGTGGTTAACATGGAGCTAGGTTGGAAAACCACGTTTAATAACGGTAATCTGAAGATTAACGGGGCGATTTATAAAATTGATTGGGACAACATTCAAGTCGCCATTCTAGATAGCGCCAACATCTTACAATTAACCTTTACTGACAACGTGGCTGACGCAGAAATTCTAGGTATAGAACTTGATGCGGCTTGGACAGCTACCGACAACTTAACCTTATTCGCCGCTGTGTCTAATAACCATTCGGAAATTACCGATTTGGTAAGTGGTATTTCGTTTACCTTGGCACCTGAAGGCAGTGAATTAGCGCTGTCGCCAGAACTTAACTACAGCTTACGCGGTCGTTATGACTGGTCGGTGAAAAACGTAGATGCTTACGGTCAAGTTACTCTTCAATATACTGACGAGAGCTATAGCTCCATGTATATCGACACCCGTGAAAAGCAAGACAGCTACACCCTAGTTAATGCTTCAGTAGGTGCAAACTTTGATGAGTGGGGAGTTGAACTATATGTTGATAACCTTACTGACGAAGTTGCAGAAAAATACATTAATACTATCGATGATATAAGACGGGTAACCACCAATCGCCCTCGTACCATTGGTATGCGTGTTTCCTATGCATTTGACTAATGTAAGCCGCTAGACAATACGTATCATAAAGCGGCTTATCCATAGCCGCTTTTTGTTTATAAAGGCAAGTCGTGTATGCTAATTCTATGATTGATAAAACAGTTTTTGGTCTGTTTTTAAAGGAACATGTATCGCCTTTAAAAAGTTAGTCAAGCCACACTAAAGGGGCAATTAGCGATTGAGATAGGCTCATGTATTTGGGTGTTTTATACCCATGAACGCTAAATCTCATAGTAATAATTAAATAAGAATAAGTAGGTTACTAGTATCAATAACAACATTAGCAAAGACATTACTGAAGCCAAGCTGTTGTTGCAGAAAAAGCAATTTTCAAACGCACTAGCTATTACCTCAAGTCTACTTACTCGTTACCCGGATAACATTGACGCGTTGTATTTAACGGCAGTGTGCCATCGCTACTTGCAACAACCGCAGCTTGCATTATCTACTCTGAACACACTTAAAAGTTACCATCCAAATTACGCCAGAGCGTACCAAGAAGAAGGTCATAACTATCGTTTAAGCAACAGCCGATCAGCGATTGCTGCTTATGAAAAAGCAGTACAATTAAATGCAGCACTCATTGCAAGTTGGAAAAATTTAAGCGAGCTTTACCGCGCAGAAGGCCAAGAATGGTCTGCGGATCACGCTCAAAATCAAGTGGATTATTGGTCTAGCATGCCCCAAGCATTGGTGAGTGTTAGTAGTTTAATCAACGAAGATAACGTGATTAAAGCAGAAGAAATATGTCGATTCTTTCTAAAAAAACAACCTAAGCACACCGAAGCAATGCGCTTGCTTGCTGCTATTGGTGTGAAACACAAGGTGTTAGATGACGCTGAGTTTTTGCTAGAAAGCTGCTTACACTTCGATCCTGAATTTCATCAAGCGCGATTAGACTACGTAAACGTTCTGCACAAAAGGCAGCGATACGAGCAAGCGTTGGAGCAAGCACTGCTGTTGCGCAGTAAGTCACCGGATGATGTGCGCTATCAAATGGCCGTGGCGAACGAAAGCCAAGCCGTGGGTGAATTCAATCAATCCATTGCTATTTATAATTCCATACTTGAACAGTTGCCGGATAATTCTGGCGTACTTATTATGCTTGGGCATGCGTATAAAACGGTGGGGGACACCGACAATGCCGTTGCCGCTTATCGAAAAGCAGGGGCTTGCCAAGTCAACTTTGGCGACGCGTATTGGAGCTTAGCAAACCTTAAAACCTACCATTTCAGTACTGATGAAATAGCAATGATGCAACGTCATGAGCAAGCGCCAACAACCGCCTTTGAAGATAGATTTCATTTAAGTTTTGCTTTAGGAAAAGCATTTGAAGACGCTAGTGATTACTCACAAGCCTTCTCTTACTATGCCAAAGGGAATGCCCTTAAAAAGCAGCAGTTGCGGTATCAAGCTGCCCGGGTTGATGCTGAATGTAAGGCGCAAATAGAAGTATGTACTCCAGCATTATTTTCAAAACAGGCTGACACTCACAGTCTACCGAATACGCTGAGTAAGCAAGACAGCAGACCAAGGCCGATATTTATCGTAGGCCTACCGCGAGCTGGCTCTACCTTGTTAGAGCAAATCTTGTCATCCCATTCCATGGTTGATGGCACCATGGAACTACCTAACATTATGTCGCTAGCTCATCGTTTAAATGGGCGTGGCGGTAATGATAGGCCAAAGCGCTATCCGCAAGTTCTCGCTGAACTGTCGACTGAGCAATTAGCTAAATTTGGCGATGATTTTATTAAAGACACAGAAGTTTATCGCCAAGGCGCGCCTTACTTTATAGACAAAATGCCAAACAACTTTAGGCATATAGGTCTTATCCAATTAATTCTACCCGATGCCATTATTATTGATGCACGCCGCGACCCCATGTCATGCGGGTTCAGCATCTTCAAGCAGTTGTTTGCGGAAGGGCAGGAATTTAGTTACAACCTTGAAGATATTGGAAAGTACTACAATAATTACGTTGAGCTGATGGATCACTGGAACACAGTGCTACCAGGTAAAATTTTAAAGATGCAGTATGAAGCTGTGGTCACTGATTTTGAAGAACAAGTACATAGGCTACTAGATTTTTGCGGGCTACCCTTTGAAGAGGGGTGTTTAGATTTCTACAAAACGAAACGCTCAGTAAGAACCGCTAGTGCCGAGCAAGTTCGCCAGCCTATTTATCAAAGCGGAATGCAGCAATGGAAGCATTTTGAATCTGATTTAGGGCCATTAAGTGCCTTGGTGTCAACATTGAAGTAGCCCTTTATAGCCAAAGCTAGCTTATTCGCGGTAAAGTACGAACCAGGTATTATACTTTAGTATAATAATATAGCCGTTGCAGTAACCCGAAAGGAAGCATCGTGGTCAATAAAGTTTCTAAATCATCAGTCTTAATTTCTATATTCTGCGTAGTATTTATTGGCATCGTGGCGGTATTAGCTAATATCTTGTGGATTGAAAGTAAGCGGTTTAGTAACGACGCTATCAGCCAACAATTCGACGTCCTGCATCAAAACTTTCAGAGTCAAATAAAACACGGCATATTAAATGCGCGTTCCATTGCGATCCAAGAAAGTAAAAGTACCCTTATTGTCGATGCGCTCGAGGAAGGTAATGCTAAACGTTATCTAACTGAACATTGGTCAGCGCTTTTCGATGCCTATCCAAGTTTACAGCAAATCCGTTATATTGCCCTTGATGGTAATGAACAACTACGGGCTGAAAAGTCATCCGGAAGCCTTATTTGGCGAGACACCCAAGACCTGCAAAACAAAGCTGATCGATATTATTTTATTGAAGCTGTTGAATCATCAAAAGACTATTACATTTCGCCCCTAGATTTAAATAAAGAACGGGGGGTAATAGAACTGCCTTATCGCCCAACAATTAGAAGCGTTGCTAAATACCGTATTGATGGAGAAGTTTTAGGTCTAATTGTATTGAACTTCGATTTACGTGAAGTCTTTTCACGTTTGAACGAGTTGCAATCCACAAACGCACATTGGTTAATAAATCCCGACGGCTTTTTCCTCGCATCACCTAGCGACACGGCGTGGGGATGGTTACTCGACAAGCCTAAAAACCAAGTAAGTATGCAATTTCCAGGTTTTGAAAATCGACTCAATGGCAGCGAAGATGACATACCGGATAGGAATTTCACTAGTCGATATAAACACGGCATTATTCCTATTAAGCAAAATGGTACTGAAGACACAGATATTGAAGATGAATTTTACTGGTTAGTGATGGAAAAGCCACCAGAGGCTGTGGCGTATTTGGAGCGCACCAAGCATTTTATTGGTTTGGGCTTTGCGGTGGCGACTTTGTTTTTAATAAGCTTGGCGTACTTATTAATACGGCTTCTTAGGCAATTAAACTTAGAAAAAGAGCTTGCCATAAAGGCAAAGATTAAAGCCACCAATGCGGAAAAGTCTAAAGCTGATTTTCTTGCCAGAATGTCACATGAAATTCGAACGCCTATGAATGGTGTATATGGTCTACTGCAAATCACGCTGGGTGAGCGTAACTATAAAAAAATCAACGATAATATAGAGCAAGCTATCACAAGCTTTTCTTTATTAAGCCGAATTATTGATGATGTGCTCGATTTTTCTAAAATTGAAGCCGGTAAACTCGATATGGTTGAAGCCCCATTCCGTTTAGATAGTTTACTTAATCAAGTGGGTAAGATGATGGGGCGTGCAGCTTACGGTAAACACATTGAACTATGGATTGATGTTGACCCTAAATGCCCTAAACATGTTGTGGGCGATGCAGTTAGGCTTAATCAAATTATCAGTAACTTAATTAGTAATGCCATCAAATTTACCTCTCGTGGGGAAGTGAATTTAAGCGTAGAACTACTAAACGAAAACGAAGATACCGTTCAACTAGGGTTTGAGGTTCAAGATACGGGTATTGGCATGACTGAAAACCAAGCCAACCAAATATTTGGGGCGTTTACTCAGGCTAGCCGCGACACCAATGCTAAATTCGGAGGCACTGGTCTGGGGCTAAGTATAGCGAAGCAGTTAGTGGAGATGATGAACGGTAAGATTGGCGTAATTAGTCAGCAGGGTAAAGGCAGTAAATTCCATTTTAATGTGTTACTTAAAAAAGCATCGGCAGCACAAGCAGACAGCTTAAGCGAGCAAGATGTTATGTGTTATCAGGCCATTGTGCTTACGCAAAATGTGAATGTAGAAACCGGCATTCAGCGTCAATGCTCTGTTCTTGGGTGGCCTTCCTATGTGGCGAAAAGTGTTGAAGACTTATTGGTTCATAAGTCGTCGAATAGCCTACCTAGGGTCATTCTCATAGATGAAGCAATCTTAAGTGTTATTAGCAAAGAAGCACTGGCCGATTGGCAGCGAGAACAAAAAGAAATAACCCATTTGGTTGTGGTTTCGCACAACACAAAAAGCTTTGAAAAAGACAGCTTGGTGTTCTTTGATGACCTTTTGTACAAACCTTTTACGCCGTCTACATTGTACGATACGGTTATTTCTTGCAACCAATCTATCGATAAATTAGCTGAAAAGCCTGTGGTTGAAGATGATGAAAAACTTCTGACTAAAACCTTAATTTTAGTGGTGGAAGACAACCCAATTAATCAACAAGTTGCCGGCGCTATGCTCAAAAGCGCGGGTGCCGTTGTTAAATTTGCTGAGAATGGGCAAGAGTGTTTAGATCTTCTTCTGAGTGGGTTTAAACCCCACTTAATATTAATGGATATGCAAATGCCGATTATGGGTGGTGTAGAAGCAGCTGAGCACATTCGCGCAAATTCTACCTGGGATAATATCCCTATTTTAGCCATGACTGCTAACGCCATGGAAGCCGACAGAAAGCGTTGTATTAACGCAGGTATGCAAGGGCATATTATAAAACCTGTGGTGAAACAAGATCTTATTACCCAAGTTAAATCGAGACTTCCCGACAGCTAGTATTTTTAAATGTTAGCAGTGGCCGAGAGCGTTAGTTTCCTCGGCCAACTCACTGACTTCATACATATTTTGAACAAGGCAAAATGCCGATCATTTTTGCTTAAAAAGCAGGCGCTCTCCCTCTCTTGCATTGTAAATGCTAATAATTATCATTTGTGATCTTTATCTACTTCCGTATAATCCTCCTCGACTAAAAACTAAATCAAAATCACTGTAGAGAACACAATGAAACTGACCACGCTTTTTGCGCTTACCCCTATTGCGCTTGCTTTTTCAATTAACGCCCAAGAAACTCAAACAGATACTGCAACTGTAGAAGAGTCTCAGGTCGAGAAAATTCATATTGTCGGTGTACGTCAAAACCGCGTGAGTCGCGGGGCGACTGGCTTAACAATGGAGCTAAGCGAAACGCCTCAGTCAATCAGCCTTATCTCTGAAGAGCTAATGCAGTCGTTTGGTGCCTACAATGTTAACGATGCACTTAAACTTGCACCGGGTATTAACGTAGAAGAGTGGGAAACTAACCGTACAAACTACACAGCCCGTGGTTTTGAAATTAAAAATACGCAAATTGATGGCGTAGGTTTACCTAACGACTGGGGAATTGTCACTGGTGCGCTGGAAGCCTACGGCTATGAAAAAATTGAAGTTATTCGTGGTGCCAATGGACTGCTAACCGGTGTAGGCAATTCATCAGGTACATTAAACTATGTACGTAAGCGCCCCACCAATGAAGAAGGCGGAGAAGTAACAGTGAGCGCGGGCTCGTTTGATTTTAAACGCTTGCAGGCGGATTACTCTACGTTGCTAACCGAAGATGGCCGTTGGGCTGCACGTTTTGTAGGTGCTATAGAAGATAAAGAATCCTACTTAGATGGCTTAGAGAACGACCGCACCTTTTTATATGGTGTAGTAGATGGGCAACTTACCGATAACGCCACCATAACGTTGGGCTACTCTTACCAAGATGCCAACACCGATGGAAACAATTGGGGCGGGTTAGTATTTAATTACACAGACGGCACACAAGCCGAGTGGGATGTTAGTGATACCACAGCGCAAGAGTGGGCAATGTGGGACACTGAAAACACTAATGCCTTTGTTGAATTCGACTATATTTTCGATAACGACTGGCAAGTGAAAGTGAGCTACAACTACCGCGGCTACGAAGAGCAAGATAAGTTGTTTTATGCTTATGGTGCTATCGATAGAGACACAGGCTTAGGTTTAATAGGCTGGCCAGGTCGTTATGATTCAGACATAGATTCAAACTTAATCGAAGCGCGTACTTTTGGTACTTTCGAGCTTTTCGGTCGCCAACATGAAGTGAATGTTGGTGTGAGCCACGCCTCAAGCAGCGATACCATGTATCAATATGGTTTCGACTATGCCAATACGCCAGCCTATGGCGCGACGCCAGCGTTCCCCTATGCATTTGATGCCATTGCCGAGCCAGACTGGTTTGACGCGGTGCTGTATTCTGATATTGAACAAGATCTTACCCGCTATTTTGGCTCTACCAAAATAAGCGTCACCGATGAACTGTTTGTTATTGCGGGCTTTAACGCGATTGATTTTGAGCGCAGTGGTAACAATGCGGGCACCATTATCGACAATGAAGAAAGTGAAGCTAGCCCATATGTTGGGGCGACCTATGCGGTAACTGAAAACATCAATACTTATGTAAGTTATTCAGATGTGTATCAGCCGCAAGAGCAATATGACTTATCTGGTCAATTTTTAGCACCCACTAAGGGCAAAAACTTCGAAGCAGGTGTAAAAGCGCAGTGGTTAGACGACACTCTATTAACGACTTTTGCTTACTTTACTGCTGAACAAGAAAATCTAGCTGCTTTTGCGGGTATTAACCCAGAAAACCAGCAGTACTACTACGAAGGTGTATCGGTAGAGTCTGACGGTTTTGAGGTGGAAGTGGTCGGTCAGATTACTGATGCACTGCGTGTTCAAGCGTCGTATACGGCTATTGATGTGGAAGATGAAGCGGGCAATGATGCGAACCTATGGGCTCCACGTGATGTAGTGACTTTCCAGCTAGGTTATGAACTACCAGCAGTACCAGCACTTACCGTTGGATTAGGCGGTAGATGGCAATCTGAAATCAGCAACACCGATTACAACGTAGAGCAGGGCAGCTACTTCTTAGCAAATGCCTATGCCACCTACGCGGTAACTAACGACCTTACGTTGCGTGCAAACATCAACAATATTTTTGACGAAAAGTACATTACCAGCCTACACACCATAGGCTTTTATGGTGCACCAGTGAATGGTTCTGTGAGCCTGACTTACGCATTCTAAAATGTAATAGAAAGAACACTAAAAAGCGCCTTCGGGCGCTTTTTTTATGTAGGTGCAACTTAGCGAGAGAGCAATAACATGGCAAACCTGTGACTGCATCAAAAGATGTCAGCGTGTTTTTGCACGGTATCGTTCAACCAATCTAAAAATACATTCACTCTGGCCAAGTGCCTTACATCGCGATGAGTTGCTAGCCAAAAGGTGCGGGTAATGTTTATTTTATCTTGCAGTACCGGTTGTAGTTCATGGGCATTCTTGGCAATAAAATGAGGCAGAATACCTACGCCCGCTTTGTTTCGTAGCATTTGAAATTGCGCATTAATACTGGTGCTTTTAAGGGCGTGAAGCGGTGAAAGCAGCGATTCTTCAATGAAATTAAGCTGTGGCGCATAAATTAAATCGGGCACGTAACTTACCAGGTTAAACGGACTTAGTTGCTCGATAGACGTTGGAGCACCATGCGCTGCTACTAGATCTTCATGCATGTATAAATTTAAGCGGTAGTCGGTAAGCCTTTTAGTGTACAGCAAGCCTTTCGTGGGCTTTTCTAGCAAAATGGCAATATCGGCTTCCCGTTTATTGATATTTAAAAAGCCGCTGTTTGCCACTAACTCTACGCAAATAGCGGGGTAGCGCTGCTTAAACTCTGCCAATGCTGGGGCTAACACCCAAGAGCCAAACCCTTCAGAAGCACTAACCCTTACCGTGCCGGAAAGCTCCTGACGTTCATCGGTTAAGTCATTTCTTGCTTCTAAAATATGCCTCTCTGCATGTTCTATGTAATTGACTAAGCGCCTACCGTGATCGGTAAGCAAATAGCCTTTGTTACTTAGCTCGAACAAATTGCAATTAAGGGCTGTCTCCAGCCTTTTTACACGCCGAATAAGCGTGGTGGCATCAAGGTGTAAGTTTCTGGCAGCAATACTAATTTTTCCATTTCTAGCGAGGCCAAGAAACAGTCTTAAGTCATCCCAGTTCACATGATTACCTTTTTAACTTGCTGCAAAAATGCAGCACTGTGCTGTAACTATATTGACTTGCGGTTTTTAACGCAAGGTTTCAAAATTGTAAATAATCTGTTTTTTATTTTTAAGTTGTCGAGGTAGGTCATGAGAACCGTAACGCATTTTATTGAAGGCAAAGATTACACAGCTGAAGGCGAGCGTCACGCCGATGTGTTCGCTCCTAACACAGGAAAGGTTCAAGCCCACGTTACGCTGGCTACCGTGGAAACGGTAAATTATGCTGTTGAAGTAGCCCAAAAAGCCCAGCGTGAATGGGCAGCCACAAACCCTCAGCGCCGTGCACGGGTTATGTTTGAATTTAAACGCCTTGTTGAACAAGACAAAGACAGGCTTGCCCAATTGCTATCGAGCGAACACGGTAAAGTGCTATCCGACGCCCAAGGTGACATTCAACGAGGGCTAGAGGTTATTGAATTTGCTTGCGGCATTCCTCATGCGCAAAAAGGGGAGTACACCGATAGCGCAGGGCCGGGTATTGATGTGTATTCCATGCGCCAGCCCTTAGGTGTAGTGGCGGGGATCACGCCGTTTAACTTCCCAGCAATGATACCCATGTGGATGTTTGGCGTAGCCATTGCCTGTGGCAATGCCTTTATTTTAAAACCTTCTGAGCGCGATCCATCGGTGCCTGTTGAGCTAGCCAAACTCATGTTGCAAGCAGGGTTACCTAAAGGTGTATTGAACGTAGTACATGGTGACAAAGTGGCGGTAGATGCCTTGCTTGATCACCAAGACGTGAAAGCGGCGAGTTTTGTAGGTTCATCTGACATTGCCAATTATGTTTACGAGCGGGGTGCACGAGCCGGCAAACGTATTCAAGCCATGGGCGGTGCTAAAAACCATGGCATAGTGATGCCAGATGCAGACTTAGATCAGGTGGTGGCTGATTTAGTGGGTGCTGCGTATGGGTCTGCGGGCGAGCGATGCATGGCATTGCCTGTGGTAGTACCCGTAGGTGAGGGCACCGCAGAAAAGCTTATCGACAAGCTTATCCCTGCTATAAAAGCCATAAAAGTAAGTCACTCTGAAGATGAGTCGGCCCATTACGGCCCTGTGGTAACAGCTACCCATAAATCACGGGTTGAAGAATACATTGAACTAGCTATTTCAGAAGGCGCGAACCTTATTTACGATGGTCGCACTTCGCAAATACCTCAGCAAACTAACGGCTATTTTATTGGGCCAACGTTATTCGACAATGTCACTGCCGATATGCGCTCTTATCAAGAAGAAATCTTCGGGCCTGTGCTTCAAATTGTTCGCGCCACCGACTTTAACCACGCGGCATCGCTGGCAAGCGATCACCAATACGGTAATGGTGTGGCTATTTACACGCGAAACGGCCATGCCGCCAGAGAGTTTGCGCAACGTGTGAACGTGGGCATGGTAGGCATTAATGTACCCATTCCAGTCCCTGTGGCTTATCACACCTTCGGCGGCTGGAAGCGTTCGGCCTTTGGCGATACCAATCAGCATGGTATGGAAGGGGTTAAATTTTGGACCAAAGTGAAAACCGTTACCCAGCGATGGCCTGATGGTTCTGATACTAACGACAATGCGTTTGTTATTCCTACCATGGAATAGGCCGAGTTCAACGACATAAATTTGGAGTGAATGATGACTAAAAAAATTGCGTTTATTGGCCTAGGCAATATGGGCTCGGGTATGGCTAGAAACCTAGTGAAAAACGGGTTTAGCGTATTAGCATTTGATTTAAGCAGCGATGCTATGGCCATGGCAAAAGAGAATGGCTGTGAATTAGCCGAGTCTGCCAAGCAAGCCGTAGAGCGCTGTGATGCAGTGGTAACCATGTTACCGGCTGGCAAACACGTTAAGGGCATATACGAAGAAACCGTATTGCCCAATGCAAAATCAGGTACCTTGCTATTAGATTGTTCAACCATAGATGTGGCCACTGCCAAGGAAGTCGGCGGCATGGCAAAAACGCAGGGCTTGCTTATGGTAGACGCACCAGTATCTGGCGGCACCAAGGCTGCAGGCGACGGCACCCTTACTTTTATGGTGGGAGGAGAAAGTGCTGCCTTCGAACAGGCAGAAAAAGTACTTTCAGCCATGGGTAAGAAAATTATTCATGCGGGGGAATGTGGGGCAGGGCAATCCGCTAAAATTTGCAACAACATGCTGCTAGGAGCCAGCATGATTGCTACCTGTGAAGCGTTTCAACTAGCTGAAAAGCTAGATTTAGATCCACAGGTATTTTTCGATATTGCCTCGAATGCATCAGGTCAAACATGGTCGATGACCAGCTACTGCCCCGTAAAGGGGGTAGGCCCAGCGAGCCCTGCCGATAATGACTTTGCCGGTGGTTTTGCCGCGGCGCTTATGGTGAAAGATCTGACCTTAGCCATGCAGGGCGCTGAGTCTGTGGGAGCAAAAGTGCCGATGGGAGAAAGAGCTGCCGAGTTATATCGTGCGTATTGTGAACAAGCACAAGAAAACGGTGGGCTGGATTTTTCTTCTATTATCAAAACCCTTTAGCTCAACGCTTCTATCTTTAGGATTTTAGCTAAAAAGCTCTGCTTAAAACTTGATTATTCAAGGTGTAAAAAAGGTGCAAGAAAGGCAAAGGCGACTTTCATTTTTTGCACCTTTACCAGGTTCGATATTCTTTTACTTTCCATACAAAAATCCTCGCTTACGCTTCTAAGCAATATCTGTTTTAAAAACTTCAGCTTACTAATAGCTCAACACTACGTTTTGTTGATTTAGAACAAAGATGCTTCCGCCCTAATGGGTACACTGGGTTATTAGCTAGAAAACCGTTAATTAATTAAATCACAGGGGCAACATATTCGTTCCCCACACCGTGAAAACACTCGCGCTTTTTATACAGCGAGATTCATTACACAGGAAGCGTTGCCGTGAAGACAGTGAAGAAGACCCCCTTCGTTTTAGTTTTTTTGTTTATGGTATTGTTAGTGCTTGGCTATAACGCCTTATTCGGTGATGCAGAACAAGAAGATGTGGTGTCGAGCAATGGGCGGATTGAAGCGATCGAAATTGGTATTGCTGCCAAGGTAGCGGGAAGAGTAGAAGCTATTTTTGTAGATGAAGGCGAGCAAGTAGAAGAGGGAATGCTAGTCGCAGAGCTTGATACTACAACGATTAAAGGTCAGCTTCGTCAAGCTAATGCCCAGCGTGTGCAGGCGCAAAGTGCAGTAGCCGCGGCGCACATGGCCATTGCTCAACGTGAGAGTGAAAAGGTGGCCTTACAGGCCGCGTTGCTTCAAACCGAAGCCGAACTAAAAGCGGCAGAAGCTCATGCAAGACGCACCAATGAATTATCAAAAACCGGTGCGGTGTCGAAACAGTTAGCCGAAGATAACTTAACCACGGTAGAAAGTGCGAAGGCGGCAGTGAATGCTGCTTCGGCAAGACTTGCTGCCGCAGACGCTACCATTGAAGCCTCTAAATCTCAGTACTTGTCAGCCCAAGCGGCGGTAACGGCAAGCGATGCCACCATCGCGCAAATTGAATCTGAAATAGACGATATGTTATTAAAAGCACCGCGTAACGGGCGTATTCAATACCGTGTTGTGCAACCTGGTGAAGTGGTTGCAGCGGGTGGGCGTGTATTAAGCCTTGTGGATTTAACCAATGTTTATATGACGTTCTATTTGCCTGCTACCCAAGTAGGGCGGCTTTCTATTGGCTCTAAAGCGCGTATTGTTTTAGATGCTGCATCTGATATTTCTATTCCCGCCAGCATTTCTTATGTGGCAGATGTCGCGCAATTTACGCCTCGTTCAGTGGAAACTGAAAGTGAGCGAGAAAAATTGATGTTCCGAGTAAAAGCACAAATTCCAAAAGACTTGCTGCAAAAGCATATTGAAAAAGTGAAGACAGGCCTGCCTGGAGTGGTATGGGTAAAGCTTGATGACAATGCCGCGTGGCCAAGTGATGTGCCTGAATTGGTTGCGCTATGAAAGACGTCATTACCTGCGAAGGTCTGACGGTTCATTACAAATCAACTACCGCCATCGCAGGCATCTCACTTCAAATTCCGCGCGGTGCAACGGTAGGTTTCATTGGGCCTGATGGCGTGGGGAAATCTACGCTTTTATCGCTTATTGCTGGTGAACGCGCGTTGCAACAAGGTACGCTTAATGTCCTTGATGGCGACATGCGTGAGCGGGCTCACCGAGAAGCCATTTGTGCGGATATTGCCTACATGCCTCAGGGATTGGGCAAGAACCTATATCCCACCTTATCGGTTGAAGAAAACTTACAGTTTTTCGCCAAGCTATTTGGGCACGGACGCGCCGAGCGTCGCAAACGTATCGACAATTTAACTAAGCGCACCGGGCTATTTCCTTTCCTATCACGGCCCGCGGGCAAGCTGTCTGGTGGAATGAAGCAAAAGTTAGGCTTATGCTGTGCCCTTATTCACGACCCCAAATTGCTGATTTTAGATGAGCCTACTACCGGTGTAGACCCGTTAGCGCGCAGTCAATTTTGGCGCTTAATTGCGGATATTCGAAAAGGGCAGGTTGATCTAACTGTGCTGGTTGCCACCGCGTACATGGATGAAGCGCAGCAATTTGAACATCTTATTGCCATGAACGAAGGCAAGGTGTTAGCCACAGGTACGCCGAAAGAACTGCTGGCGAAAACCCAAACGGATAATCTAGAGTCGGCATTTATTGCCCTATTGCCGGAATCGATAAAACGTAATCACTTGCCCGTGGTTATAACCCCTATTGATGAAAGCGCTCACGCACCTATTGCCATAGAGGCGAAAAGTCTCACCATGAAGTTTGGTGATTTTACAGCGGTAGATAACGTCAGCTTTTCTATTAAAAAAGGCGAAATATTTGGCTTTCTGGGGTCGAATGGCTGTGGTAAATCGACCACCATGAAAATGCTAACTGGGTTACTACCACAAACCTCCGGCGAAGCATGGATGTTAGGCAGTGTATTAGATCCTAACGACATTGCCACGCGATACCGTGTGGGCTATATGTCACAAAGCTTTTCCTTGTATACCGAACTTACCGTTGAACAAAATCTGGTATTACACGCGCGGCTATTTACGCAGTCCGATAACCAAGATAACAAGCAGCGCGAAGCCCGCGTACAAGAGATGCTACAGCGCTTTTCACTTAGCCAATACAAAGATGCTCTACCCGCATCGTTGCCTTTAGGGTTACGTCAACGGTTGTCGCTGGCAGTAGCCATGGTACACAAGCCTGAGGTGTTGATTCTTGATGAACCCACATCAGGGGTTGATCCCATAGCGAGGGATAATTTCTGGCGACTACTTATTAGCTTAGCCAGAGAAGATGGCGTCACTATCTTTATTTCAACACACTTTATGAACGAAGCGGCAAGGTGCGATCGCATTTCGCTTATGCACGCTGGCAAAGTGCTGGTAACTGATTCACCTGAGGCCATTGTGGCCCACAAGCAAGCTGCGACCTTAGAAGAAGCGTTTATCGACTACTTAGAAGCCGCGCAGCCAAGTAAAGATGATGTGCAAAGCGAAGAGGCTAGCTTGAAGAAAGGTGTTTCTTCAGCGGGACAAGAAGCCAGCCCGGAAAAAGAAGATACCCGCGCAGTGCCTGCGGCTACAAAACAAAAGAGCCGCTATAAACAGTCGCTACAACGTTTAATGAGTTATGCCACCCGTGAAACGCTGGAGTTAATGCGCGACCCTATCCGCTTAACCATGGCATTTTTAGGCTCTATCGTATTGATGCTGGTCATTGGCTATGGCATAACCATGGATGTAGAAGACTTACAATATGCGGTGTTCGACCGCGACAAGTCTGCCATTAGTGAGCAATACACCAATAGCCTTGCAGGTTCACGATATTTCGTCACTCAACCTGATATTACCAGTTATGAAGATATGGACCGGCGAATGAAAAGTGGCGAGTTGTCACTGGCTATTGAGATACCGCCGGACTTCGGGCAAAAGCTACATAAAGGTGAGAACGTACAAATTGGCGCATGGATAGATGGCTCTATGCCTTCTAGAGCCGAAACTATCGAAGGCTATGTTGAAGGCATTCACTTAACCTGGTTGTTAGAACAAGCTTCTCAAATGAGCACAACCACTTCTACCTCGCTGATTGATGTGCAATCTCGCTATTTGTATAACCCAGATATTAAAAGCTTAGTTGCCATTGTACCTGCGGTTATTCCAATGCTGTTATTGATGATACCGGCGTTGCTTACTTCATTAGCCGTGGTGCGAGAAAAAGAACTGGGATCAATTATTAATTTGTATGTAACGCCAGTATCGAAACTCGAATTTTTGCTGGGTAAACAAGTGCCCTATATCCTTACTTCGTTTGTAAGCTTCATTTTATTGGTACTGATGGCGGTGTACTTTTTTAAAGTACCGCTTAAAGGCGATGTCTTCGCGTTTGCCATAATCGCGTTATTGTTTGTGACCTTTTCTACCAGTTTTGGCTTGTTGGCGTCTGTTTTTACCAACAGCCAAATTGCCGCTATTCTACTTACTACCATAGGAACCATGGTACCTGCGGTACAATTTGCAGGCATGATTACGCCGGTTTCAGCGCTAGAGGGTATTGGTAAAGTTATTGGAGAAATGCACCCCATAAGCTACTTCTTGTTAGCCAGTCGAGGCATTTTCAGCAAAGGGTTAGGGTTTGGCACTTTAGATTTTGCGGTATATGCCATAGCGATTGGCATTCCCGTTACCCTTTGGTTGTCAGTGGTGCTGCTTAAGAAACAGGAACGCTAAGACATGAAGATGAATAATGTATTACACCTTAGCGTAAAAGAACTGTGGAGCTTATGGCGCGACCCTGTGATGTTGGTGCTCATTTTCTATGTATTCACCTTAAACATTTACACTGCGGCCACAGCAGTACCTGAATCTTTGCACAATGCGCCTATCGCGTTTGTGGATCACGACCGTTCGCAGCTTTCTCATCGGGTAATAGACGGCTTCGTGCCACCATATTTTTTAACACCTGATATTATTACAGATCAAGAGGTTAACCCCAGCTTAGATACAGGCAAGTACACCTTTGTAGTGACCATACCGCCTGAATTCGAAAAAGATGTGATGAAGGGGTCAGTACCTGATGTACAAGTTAACGTAGATGCTACCCGCATTAGCCAAGCTTTTACTGGTAATGGCTATATTACGGAAATTATCGGCGAAGAGGTGGCCGCTTATGTGGCTGGGTATAAGTCAGAAACCAGTTACATTGTAGACTTAATCATGCGCGCACGGTTTAACCCCGCGTTAGAAAGTTTTTGGTTTGGCTCCGTTATGGAGCTCATTAATGCGGTGACCATGATTGCCATTATTTTATCGGGCGCCGCGCTTATTCGAGAAAAAGAGCGGGGTACGGTAGAGCACTTGCTGGCAATGCCGGTATCTAGCAGTGAAATTATGTTGTCGAAAATTGCCGCTACATTGTTGATGGTATGGCTTGCTACACTCATGTCTGTGTATTTAGTGATTCAATATGTACTGGGCGTTCCCATAAATGGCGACGTGTGGTTATTTATGCTGGCGGTGGCCATTCACCTGTTTGCGGTGAGTAGTTTAGGTATATTCATGGCAACCATTGCGCGCTCTATGCCACAGTTTGGGCTTTTACTTATCTTAGTACTACTACCGCTTCAGTTGCTGTCTGGTGGTGTAACACCAAGAGAAAGCATGCCTGACTTAATTCAAAATATTATGCTTATTGCGCCTAATACTCACTTTGTTATGGCATCACAAGGTGTGCTGTACAGAGGAGCTGGGCTAAGTGTGGTGTACCCTCAACTTATTGCGCTAACATTTATTGGTGGGGTATTTTATTATATTGCCCTACGTCGATTTAAAAGCACCGTGGGTAGCATGGCATGATCTTCTACATGGCACGAGCTACTAATAAATGGGGTATACATGCCCTATGTCGTAAAAACCAAACTTAACTTAAGCCACGCTAAAGTAATCACTTTAGCGTGGCTAACAGCCCTTACTGATACTTTCTAAGCTCTATGCGCGACACCATGCCTTTATGCACTTCATCAGGGCCATCAGCTAATCGTAGTGCGCGAGCACCTGCAGCAAAGCGTGCTAATGGGAAGTCGCTACACATGCCAGCACCACCATGAATTTGCAGTGCCATGTCGACGACCGATTGCAGCATGTTTGGCACCACTACTTTAATGGCAGATATTTCTGTCATGGCGTGCTTCACCCCAAGGTTATCTATCTTCCATGCTGCGTGAAGGGTTAATAGCCTTGCTTGCTCTATGGCCATTCGAGCTTCAGCAACACGCTCTAAATTACCGCCTAAGCGGATAATAGGCTTACCAAACGCGACCCGTTCGTGCCCACGCTTAAGGGCAAGTTCAAGTGATTTTTCAGCCATGCCGATAGCGCGCATACAATGGTGAATACGGCCAGGCCCTAAGCGCCCTTGAGCTATAGCAAAGCCTTTGCCTAACCCCATCACTAGGTTTTCTTTGCTTACCCGTACATTATCAAAATGCATTTCACCATGACCGTAAGGGGCATCGTAATCGCCGTAGGCATCGAGCATACGGGTTATGGTAATTCCTGGTGTATCTAGTGGCACAATCACCATGCTATGGCGGCTATGTTTGTCGTTTTCAGGGTTAGATAAACCCATGAATATAGTAAATGCAGCGTTGGGATGACCTAAACCAGTAGACCACCATTTTTTGCCGTTAATCACGACATCATCGCCATCTTCAATAATGGTCGCTGCCATATTGGTGGCGTCAGAGGAGGCTACGTCAGGCTCTGTCATGCCAAACACGGAGCGTATTTCACCTGCTAGCAATGGGGTAAGCCACTTGGCTTTTTGGGCATCGTTACCAAAGTGATAAAGCACTTCCATGTTTCCCGTATCTGGCGCGTTACAGTTGAATATTTCAGGGGCGAAAAGAAATCTGCCCATGCGCTCTGCCATAGGCGCATATTCAAGAGTAGTTAACCCTTTGCCAAGCTCAGCATCTGGCAAAAATAAATTGGCTAACCCTGCCTCGCGCGCTTTTTGTTTAAGTGCCTCGGTGCCAGGGTGTAACTTCCATTTTTTCCAATCACCGTGGTGGTTCTCTTTATGATGAAAATCATAAACTTCATTTTCAATGGGCTCGATATGTTCAGCAATAAATGCATCAAGTTTTTCGAGTAGGGCGTTTGTTTTATCGTTATGCGAAAAATCCATGACTATCCTCGGGTGCTTAACAAATGGCTAGTAGCTTAAAAAGCAGTGGGTAATAAATTTGATAGCTATAGCCTAGTTTAGTTACTAGAATGAATGAAATGAAATATCGTCCACCAGTATTGTGAATACTATTCATTATATTGTGATGTTGGGATGCGCTTTTAACAGCCGTTTTTAACAACCGCTTTTAACAGCCGTTTTTAACAACCGCTTTTAACCGCCAGTTTAAAGGCCAGTTTCAATAGGTGGCTTTAGCATAGTTTTACAGCACAGCTTTACAGCACGGCTTTACAGCATAGTGTGGTGGTAGGTGGTTTAGGTAGTAAAGGGGAGCCTTAATGCAAGATAATCGGCAATTTGAAAAGCTCGATTTAAACTTACTGAAAGTGTTTGAAGCTTTGTGGCAGCAGCGCAACATGACTCATGCGGCGGAGTCGCTGCATATCACCCCATCAGCGGTTAGCCACGCTATGCGACGGTTTCGCGAAATTCTTGGCGACCCACTATTTGCTCGTGAAAAAAATCATATGCTGCCTACGGCCGCCTGCGAACGGTTAGCACCTCAAATTCTAGAGGCGTTAGCCAATATTCGTCGTGCATTAAGTGAATTTACCGTCTTTAACCCCGCTCACAGCCATCAGCGTTTCGTTATTGCCATGCAAGAGTCGTTAGAACTTAGTGTGTTACCGGCACTATTGGCCAAGCTTGAAGTGCATGCGCCTAATGTTGAAATTGTCAGTGCGCGATTAAATCGCGACACCATGGTAGCCGACTTAAGCAATCGCAATTTACATTTAGTGGTAGACATTGGCCGACCTATTTCACCGCCGGTTGAACATTGTTTGCTAACCCGTGATAACTACGCTGTATTAATGAATACACAGCATGCTTTGCGTAACAGCCTAAGTGCAGAGGCGTATTTACATGCGCGGCATATTACTGTGTCGAATCGAATAAAAGGAGCCTCGGTAGAGGAGATTGCCCTACAGCAACTTGGCGTAAGTCGACCTTCACTATGGCGGTGTCAAAACTATCGGGCCGCGGCAGAAGTTACCGCGAATACCAACGCACTACTAACCTTACCAGGCTCTATTGCCAGTGCGCTTGCTGACGAAAACTTAAGTATCGCAGCACTGCCCTTCAACCTACCCGCATTGGAAACACATCTGTACTGGCATCAGCATCAAGAAGGTGAGCCAGGGTTAATGTGGCTTAAGGCTCTGGTATTACAGTTGTTTGCGTAATCTGGTTATTGCGTGTAATGTTTGCTAGTATTTCAGCATAAATTATTGGCTTGCTGTGCTATTTTCTTGCAGTGCTGTAAAAGGTCACATAGAAAGCGCACATAATATTAATGGCAGTGTTCAACGCCTTGAGAACTCAAATGAAGATCCACACCATTTCTGGCTACATTCAACACATATACCTGGCTGAGCACGAGCATGGCCTACTGTTGTTAGATGGGTGTAGTCGCGCAGACGTTGAAACGGTGAGCCAGTTTATTACTGATACTTTACATCGGCCATTAAGTGACTTAAAACTCATTGTGGTAACACACATGCACCCCGACCATGCTGGTGGGGCAGTTCGACTAAAAGCGTTAACCGGGGCGCCTATTGCTGCACACCCCAAAGCAAAAAGTTGGTATGCAGGCTTAATGGGTAGAGCAGCCCACGCCATTGATTTGGGCTTAACGTGGTGGGTGGCAAACCGTATAGGCAAGCAGCGAGAGTCTATTTGGTATAACCCTGTATTGCGTGCTGATATTTTGCTGGAAGACGAGCAAAATCTGCCCTTTTTTAACGAGTGGAAAGTGCTATATTCACCTGGGCACACTGACCACGATCTCACTATTATGCACGAACCTACGCGGCAAGCGTACGTGGCCGATTTATTGGTGAAAGTAAAAGGTGAGTTAGTACCACCTTACCCCCTATGCCATCCAAATCAGTACCGTAAGTCGTTGCAGCGCATTGCGCAGTCGTCTATAGAAACTATTTTCTGCGCCCACGTTGCCCCAGTGCAATTGACTGATATTCCTTTCGACCACGTTATCGAGAACGCGCCTACCTTGCCAAAGAATCACTGGCACTCAGCTAAAAACCGTATAAATCGAAAGCTGTTTGGCAAAACCGCTCAGCACTAGTGGGTTCAGTAAAAGTGCATATTGCAAAAGTGCGAAGGCGGCTGTATTTAAAGGCGCTTTAGCCAAAGCCGCTAAAGACAAAGCCACTTAAGACAAAGCCACCATGCTAAATTCGGTGAACGCATATTACCCTTGAGTAAATTGCTCGTAGGCTAACATGGCATCGGCAGCGTACATCAGTGACGGGCCTCCGCCCATATAAATTGCCATCCCTAGTGTTTCTTCTAACTCTTCTTTGGTTACGTCTAAATCGACCAATGCTTTTACATGAAAGCCAATACAGCCGTCGCACCGTGTTGAAATACCAATAGCCAATGCAATCAGCTCTTTGGTCTTTTTATCTAGCGCGCCGTCTTGAGTCGCGGCTTTCGCCATGGCTGAAAACCCTTGCATGGTGTCGGGTATGCCAGCACGAAGAGACTTCATATTATCCGAAATGCGTTTAGTTATATCAGGGTACGACTTGCTCATTTGATGATCCTTTTTACTATTAACGGTAAAGACTAAGCACAAAGTAAGTAAATCTTTATATGCATGTAATCTTATATATCAATGCATCATATTATGGTCAATATAGAGTACGGCGAAATGGTGGAAGTTGTAACAAAACGTGCAATATGCTTGTCTTACATCAATTAATGACCACATTATGTAGAAGCACGTATGTTTAAGTGCAACTAAAAGGAAACGGGTGGCTCATGCAAAACAGTTTGTCTTCTTTACTTGATAAGGTGCGCTCAGCCGCGTCTGCATCAGGAGAAACCCTGTCTGATATCTTCAGTAAAGAAACCCATAGGTTTACCATTACCGGCTTAAGCCGAAGTGGCAAATCCATGTTGTTTACCAGCTTAATGACCATGCTGAAAAGTCGTAGCGAAGAGGGTTATGCTTGTATGCCTCTGTTGCGATACCTTCCGCCTTCACAGGTTGAGTTCATGCGAATTGAACCCATAGACGGGTATAAGCCATTTCCTCTTGATGAGAACATGGCTGCATTGGCTGAGGGCCGCTGGCCTGCCGCTACGGAAGAAGCTTATGGTTTTAAGCTTATCGTGCGGTTAACACAAACCACCAGTATTAAACGCCACGTGCTACCCCATACCGATATTGTTTTCGAGTTTATCGACTACCCAGGGGAGTGGATAACTGATATCCCCATGCTAGGTAAAACCTATGCCCAGTGGTCTGATTCTGCGTGGGCTCAATTAAGCAGCGGGCCCCAGCAGCATTTTGCAAATGATTGGAAGGCCGTTGTGAATGCCTTTGACTTCGAACAATCACCTACTCAAGACAATATTAATGAACTTGTAAGTGCTTATCGACACTATTTAGTGATAGCGAAAAAAAATGGTATATCTCTACTACAGCCTGGCAGTTTCTTATTAGATTCAAGTGATTTTGATTGGCAGCAGCTAGGGTTTGCGCCGTTACCGTCGAGTATTACCAGCGATGTATCTCATCCTTGGTACAAAGCATTTGAAAGTCATTTTACTGCGTTTCAAAAAGACTGGTTAACGCCGTTAAAGCAGTCTGTATTTCGAGAAACCGATAAACAAATTATTTTGGTGGATTTATTCGAGGGTTTAAATCACAGCCGTCAGCATTTGTATCAATTAAAAGAAACGCTTAGTCATTTGGCCGACACTTTTGTGTACGGCCAAACAGGATGGTTTGCCCGCAATGTTATGCGTAAAGAAGCCATTGGCCGAGTGGCTTTTGTAGCCACAAAAGCTGATTTAATACCGGTGTCTGAACGGGAAAACTTGCTATCGTTACTTAAGCAGGTTACCGAAGGGGCCAGAGCCCGTTTTGTTGATAAACCCATTCAGTTTGAGCACTTTTTAGTATCGGCAATCCAAGTGACTGATGAAGGTAGTTCGCCGAACGCATTGCGTTATCAAGATGCCGAGAATGGCTACGTAGAAGCGGCATTTGAACCTATACCTGCTTCACTTAAAGCCATGGAAGCAGATGCACACTTTCCTGTATTGAACACCCAAGTGCCACAAGATTATATGGCGCGAATACTATCCGGCAGAGGATTGGACAGATTACTGCAGTTCTTGTTGGCCGAAGGAGTTTCCAATGAATAAGCAAAACTCGATGAACGAACAAAGCTCAATGGATAAACAACGCTCGATGGATGAACAAAGCTCGATGTATAAAAATACCGAGAAACCAGCAAGTGCAGCTCCGCCAGCCTATCGGCCCAAAGTGGTACAGCAGCGCCTTGATATTACGCCACCCGATACGGCGATGCCCGCAAAAACTGAAACCAACGAATGGCAAATGGACAGCGCAAAAGCACGTATTTCCATTGGTGGATTAACCTTAGGGCTAGGTGTACTTTCTATTATTGGCTTTTTTGTTTTCGATGCCTACACCACCCTTACCGCAAGCGTGGTCGAGCATCCTATTGCTAGCACTGCTTTGGCAGCAATGCTTAGCGGGTTTGTAGCTTGTTTTAGCTATTTAAGCTTTCGAGAATGGCGAGGCTATAAACAAATCAATAAGGCCATTGATGATGGGCAAACTATCGCGTCGTTAACGGGTGAAGACAGCATTGAGACCGTGGATAAGGTACTCAAACGCCATGGTAGCCGTTTTACCTCATCGTCTTATGCTGCGCATTGTTTCGCTATTTACCAAAAGCAGCTACACAATGATATGTCTGCCAAAGAGCGGCTTGAGCTATATCACGATACGGTATTAAACGCGGTGCAACAAAAAGCGCAGAAAGTGCTTAACAAAGAATCGATTACCGCAGGAAGCTTGGCATTTATCAGTCCGAATAACTTAATTCAAACCTTTGCTGTAATGTGGATAAGCTTTCGTACCATAAGGCGCATGGCTAAAATTTATGGCCTTCGACCCGGCACCATAGGCAATTGGAAACTACTTGGCGTATTAGCACAAAATATTGCTGCGCAGGGCGTTTTCGATTTAGCGACTGACGAAGTCGCCAACCAAATTGGTGGCTCGTTAAGTGCTAAATTCATGGAAAATTCCGCTGAAGCCGTTGCCGCAGGGGCGCTTAACGTACGCTTAGGAAAGGCGTTAATGAAGCTATTGAAATGAAGCTATTAAAACAAAGGTAAACAACAGCGTTATGAATAACGCTGTTGTTTTAGCTGTGCTTGTTAAGTAAATGAATACACTACAGCGCTTTTTTAGTTGGCATCACAACGTTAGCAAAAATAAGCCCTGCCACTAGCGACATAAAGATCAAGAACACTTCTTGGCCTAAATGATCGGCTTGCACAAAGTCCTGCCCCGAAATAAACGAGTTCAACCCAATATAAGTTTTAGACCCCGGCACCAATACAATTAGCCCATGCATAGCCACAATGGTAGCAGGTTGGTTAACAATGCGGGTGAAGCCGTTGGCAAATAACCCCAGCGCGAAGGCACCTACGAATGCGCCTAGCCCTGGGCTCATGTAATCAGAGCTCCACGCTGTGGCACTGTAGGCAATAAAGGCCGCTGCCATGGCCCACGGAATATGCTTCACCCGGGTGCGAAAAATAGCCACTAGTGCCAAACATAACAAAAACACCGATAACCACGTCGCCCAATAAGGCAGTGACTCAGCCGGTTGATATACGTTTTCGCCAAATAAACTAAAGCCTGCCGATACACCTAAAAAAGCACCGAAATAGAGCTTAAACAACTGCATTACTGCATCCATGGTGCGAGCGGTGCCTGATACCATATTGCGGGACGAAAGCTCGGCTAGCCCCATGGTAAGGGCAAGCCCGGGAACAAATACTATCACCGAGGAAAGTACAATAAGAGGAATGTTAATACCTGGGTCGATGTAAGTACCAATAGCACACGCGAGTAGGGCAGCAATAAAAGCGGTAGCCGGTTCTAGCATTAAATTAACCCGCTTAGAACGCTCGGACCACAGCGTCCATACATAGGCAAGTAAGCCTAGTAAACCTGACCATCCAATTTCAGCCCAGCTTGCACCCATTAGCATGGCGAAGGCGCTGGTAGCCATACCGAACGCGCCACCCGTAAGCCATTTCCCATAGGGGCTACCCATAGCATCAATTTCGTCTAAGCGCTTATCGGCCTCGGTAAGCGTAAGTTTGCCACCCAGTAAGGAACTTGCTAATTCGTCGGTAAGAGACAATGCATTCATGTCTAGGTCGCCGGGAAGTAGGCGAGAAGCATGATTGTATTCATCTTCGTGTCTATCACTCCAAATAACAAAAGTTAATGAAGTCGGAGTGGAAATAAATGAAGCGTGCACGCCTAAGTAGGTGGCAACTTCTAGTAAGTAAGCTTCTAGTCGAAAAGCAGGCGTGCCGTATTTGTGCAGCATTTTGCCAAGCTTTACAATAAATCTCCGAATTTGAATAAATTCTACAGTGTCCAACGACTTGTCCTACTTGGGGGTTATTTTTTAATAAAAATAAAAGTGCATTCACCGCTAAGTGCGGTAGCGAAATAAGCCAAGCCTAAGTTTTTGAGTATAAAAAGGCTTGGCTAAAATTTGCGCGGATTGTAGAGGCAAAATAAGCATAACGCAAAAAACATTTATTAAATTTTCACGTTAGAAAAACTAATGCTTTTTTTTACTAAGATGCGCCACGAAGAAGGCGCTTATTTTAAGGAAGGTCACCGGGAGGGCCATCACCATGAGGGCCATGATCACCAGGACCGCCAGGAGGGCCTCGCTTGGTATCGCACTGCATGCTGTCACCCTGTATAGCGCAACCTTGAGGTGCACTGAAACAGGCTAAAATTTGGTTACTTCCGGCATCGCCAGCATGGTAGTGGTAACCGATTTCACCCTCTTTCTCTTTACCAACGCTACTTCCATCTAGAGCATGCCCGCCGCAGTCATCAAGATCATCAGGTACTTGTCCATCAGGGAGTTTACGTTCAAAAATAGTAAAACCGTCTAGTGCTACGCCTAACATTTTGCCGTGGGTAGAAAGCGCAGTATCAATAGATGAGCATTCGGTAATGGCATGGTAATGGTACCCAACATGAGGGTTAACGTGTCCGCCACAGTCATCAAAGGGGGCAAGAGTATAAGCGCCTAAAATGGCATCAACTGGCGCAGGCGCATCCATCTTAATACCATTGAAAGCAAGCCCTACTCCCCCATGAGGGTCGAATTGGGTAATGCGTGATGCTTTTTTAGGGTAGGCGGGAATAAGGTATTTTTGCGGTTCGACATCTTCCGCGTATTCAGGTTGGCATTCAACGCAGTAGTTCTGATATTCGGGGGCAACATCAGGGCGTGCAGCAGCAAGGCAGGCATCTTTGCTGTCGGTCACTTTAACTTCACCCGTTTCAGGGTTAAATAGCTGCCAATTGTCATCACTATAGAAGGTGGCCAAATTCTCTATAAACTTGCCATCTGCATCGTATACCTGGTTGTCACTCAACCAAATCCCTGTGTCTTCGGCCGTATCGCTGATATTACGCGGGCACCATGGCCCTTTGTCGTGGCCAACGTCAATGCCACTATTTACTGGCATAGTAACGATATAACACGAAGATTCACTGCCATCGCTCAAGGTGCAGTCGACAAGGCTATCACTAACAATCACGTCATCAGTAAAGTATTCGGTAATGGTTGGGAGTGAAGCGCTTGTACTTTGTTTTGTTGATTCTTTTTTGGGGTGCTCGTGGGAGTCTGGGTTGGAATGATCGCCGCACGCGGCGAGTGTACTTAGGGTGAGCACCCCCGCGACCAACGCGAGTCTTCGTAGTTTGTTATTCTTCATTGCTATCCTTTTCCACACGGTTAAAACAAAGCTGATTAATAATAGTAGCTTACAGGGGACTTTTTGGATTAACACTGATAAATAATAAATATCCCAAATGACTTACCTAGCGTAACTAGAATGCAATGGCTAACCAAAAGCCATCCAGTCTTTCCATACGGGCTCCAACCCTTTTGCTTCAATGGCGGCGGCTACCAAATTTACAGCGCGGGTGTCATCTATATCAAACTGGTTAAGCGCTTCTGAAGGCGCACTATAACCGCCAGGTTGAGTTTGCGACCCTGCTGACATAGAGGTAATACCTAGTGGTAACACACCATCGCGAAATCGCGCCGATTCACGGGTAGAGAGCGATAGCTCGGCTTGAGGGTTAAACAAGCGATGAGCGCATATCAATTGCAACAGCTGCGTTTCGTTAGGAAATTGTTGGGTTAATAAATTAGCTGAATCGTTGGTGTTGCCTTCGCACTGTCGTAATCGCGGGAAAGAAATAGCCACCCGACTTCGCCAGTAATGCTGCTGAATAAGCTGGCCATGCAGGGCAGTCATCACACTATCGGTACGCCAGTCACCTAACCCTAATAAGGCGCCAATACCAATTTTATCAATACCTGCTGCGCCAATACGATCGCTGGCCTGTAAACGCCATAAGAAATCCTGCTTTTTGCCTCGAGTATGGTATTTTGCGTACGCTTGAGGATTATAGGTTTCTTGGTAAACCAGTACCGCATCCACCCCTAGGGTCTTTAAGGTTTCATAGTCTTTTTGTGGCAACGGCTGCACTTCCATCATGACGTTGCTCACTTTAGCCCTTATTGCCGGTAGCACTTCACTAAAATAAGGCATGCCCACCTTTTGTTCGTGCTCGCCTGTTACCAGCAATACTTGTGAAAACCCCATATCGGTAATAGCGTCTATCTCGGTTTCTATTTGGCTCAAATTCAGCACCGTACGCTTTATTTTGTTACTCATGGTGAAGCCGCAATATGTACATTCGTTTGCACATAAATTGGCAAGGTATAGCGGCACAAATAGCCCCATGGTATTGCCAAATCGGGCGCGGGTTAGCATTTGTGATTGCGCGGCCATCTCTTCTAAATAAGGCGTGGCAGCAGGGGATATAAGCGCCATAAAATCATCTAAATTACGGCTAGTTTTACCTAACGCTTGTTCTACGTGCTTGCTGGTTTTGCTTTGAATAGAAAGCGCTATATTCGATAAATCTTGCGACATGAGTGTGCTTGCAATACCCATTTTCAAATTACTCCTGCACCAAAAACTGGGTTAAGGGGCTAGAAGGATGGGCTTCTTGATGAGTAATAGGCATGCCCGCTTCATAAGCTTTGCGGCCTATTTCCACGGCTTTAGAAAAAGCACTAGCCATGGCAACTGGGTTACTTGCGGTAGCAATAGCTGTATTCACCAACACAGCATCAGCGCCCATTTCCATGGCCGCCATGGCTTCGCTAGGCTTGCCAATGCCGGCATCAACAATAACGGGTACATTCGCTTGTTCAATAATAATGCGCAAAAAAGGCGCGGTTTGTAACCCTTGATTGGTGCCAATAGGTGCGCCTAATGGCATAACCGCTGCGCAGCCCACTTCTTCTAAGCGTCTACAAAGCACAGGGTCGGCATGGCAATAAGGCAGCACATTAAACCCCTTTTTCACCAATACTTCGGCGGCATGTAGGGTTTCGATAGGGTCTGGTAAAAGGTGCTGTTGGTCAGGGTGTATTTCTAACTTTATCCATGGCGAACCGAGCACTTCATAGGCTAACTCAGCAGCAAAAATCGCTTCTTGTGCGTTTTTGGCGCCAGAGGTGTTCGGTAATAGCGTAACGTCTAATTCTCTTAAAAGTGCTAAGGAATTATCATGCTCAATATGCGCAGAAAGCCGCTTCATGGCTAAGGTTACTATAGTGCTTTTGGCACTTTTTACGCTGCGTTTCATTATGCTTGGCGAGCTAAATTTACCCGTGCCCATTAATAGGCGAGATGAAAAAGTTTGATTAGCTAAGGTAAGCATTTACCCTCCTGCTACAAGCGTGAAAATATCAAGCTTATCGTTGTTTTGTAAGTGGATGTCATCCCAAAGCGGCTTGGCTAAAATAGTGCCGTTTTTAGCCACAGCCACACCGTTTTGGCTTATTTCTTGGCCTATGTTTTGGTCTGTTAGAAAAGCTAACACTGACGTGTTTGGTGCGCAGCTCATCTGTGCACCATTTAATAAAATAGTTATGAAGGACATTGGCATACCTCGCAGTGTTCAAAGGCCGGAAGTGAAAAAGACTGAAACTGCGCAGAGACCACATTCATAATGTGGTATTGCCCCCACGTAATGTTTGTCTTCGGGTTCGCCATGTACAGCAATGCTTGTGTGGCTTGAAAGCATGCTGCCATGCCTACCACAGGGCCTAAAATACCTTGACTGATGCAGTCTTCTTGTACCCTCGTGTGCGCAAGTAGGCATGCGTAGCAGCCACTGTTTTTTTCACTCAACTGCAGGTTTATTGCTTGCCAGCTGTACTGACTGGCGGCAGCAATAAAAAGTGCAGTACGCTGGTTAACACACGCGGCATTAATGGCTTTTCGGGTGGTGATGTTGTCGCTGCAATCCAACACGCACTGGGCGCCGGTTATCAGCAACGGTAAGTTACTGCTATTTGCTTGAATCTCGGCTAGTTCAATCTGGGTGTGGGGGGTTACTAGGCGCAACTGGGCATAGCTGGATTTTGTTTTGTATTGGCCAATATGTTCTTGGTTAAACAGCACTTGCCGATGGATGTTACTCATATCAACAGTGTCGTTATCTACCAGCAACACTTTGCCAACACCTGCACCCACCAAGTAACGCGCAACCAAGGTACCTAGCCCTCCAAGCCCGATAACAACAGCGTATGCTTGTTTCAGTCGAGCTTGCCCTTCTTCGTCAATGTCATCAAGTAGCAACTGGCGACTGTAACGGCTGATATCATCGGCAGAAAGGTGTGCACTATTCATGGCTAAGCTCGTGTTGAACCGATGCGCCAGGCTCGGTAATTCTGTCTACGATGTCTTCGCCATTATTTTCGGCAATATATTCGCCATTTTCTTCGGCATCATTCATCCGCCTTAACAAGTCGTGAAATGCCGCAGCGGGGTCCGCTGCTTGTGTAACGGCACGCACAACGGCAATACCCGACACGCCAGTACTGGCTACCGTGTTAATTCGTGACAAATTAATACCCCCAATGGCCACCGTAGGAATATCTGCACAAAGCCGAACGTAACGTGAAAGGCGATCGAGCCCTTGTGGTTTCGACGGCATGTCTTTTGTGGTGGTGGGAAAGATATGACCAAGTGCAATGTAAGAGGGGCTTAGCCTTTTAATGCGTTGAAGCTCACAGTAACCGTGGGTAGAAACACCCAACCTAAGCCCCGCACGGGAAATGGCCTGTAAATTCGCCGTTTCGAGATCTTCTTGCCCCAAATGTACGCCGTAGGCACCATGCTTGATGGCTAATTCCCAGTCATCGTTAATAAATAACTGACAAGGTGTGTGCTTCACTATCTCTACAGCCTTCGCAATTTGTATTGACTTGAAATCTTCAGAGCCAAATTTTATTCTCAATTGAATAATCACGGCGCCTGCTTTTACCAATACCTCCAATTGCGATACATCGCTAACCACTGGGTATATCCCTAGTGAGGTGTTGGTTAATTTAGGAAATTGCATTGGTGTTTTGTGCCAAACAGGGTCATTTTCACCATAGCGGACGGAAGGGTAGTGTACCGGCGTTAAAGGAAAGCCAACTAAACCTGCACAATGAATTTGGTCGGCAGAACAGATAGAATTGCTTGAAAATACCGACACGTTACGCACTTTATGCAGGTATGCATTAGCAAGGGTTAGCGCATCTTGAATATCATAATCACTTGCCACAAAACCAGCTAATGCGCTGGAAAACATGCAACCTGTGCCTCTAAGGTTACCCATGTTGTCTCGGGGTTGTTGGAAAATTCGAATCGCCTGCGCTGACACGAAAGTATCAATTGCTGTACTTTGCCAGTGGGCGTGGCCGCCTTTAACGTAAACAGCTTGAGCCCCACGGGCAATAAGCGCTTGTGCCGCGGCTAATAGAGACTTTTCACAGTGCACAGGCCAGCCGGTTATTTGTGCTAACTCTTTCACGTTAGGGGTAACAACATCAACAGTCGCAATAAGCGTATCAATACTATGTTGGCTGAGTTCACCTAAAACGCCTCCTGACGAACTTACCAATACAGGATCCCAAACGACAAAACAGTTAGAGGTTTTATACTGTTTTATTTTTACTATATGCTCACACAAAAATAGGGCTTGAGCAGAGTTTGCAATAGCGCCAATCTTTATTGCCCTAGGTGGAAGGTCGCTTTCGAGCGCTTGCCATTGTTCATTGAGTGTATCGACACTTAGCGCGGTTGCGCTTCGCATTATCGAATGTGATTGGTTTGCGACTTGGGTGGTTAATACGCATGCATGCACATTTATATCAGCAAGGGTAATAGCGTCGCGGGTTATACCCGCGCCTCCACTTGTATCTATGCCACCAATAGCCCATACAACGGGTTCCTCGCTCATGGCTTGTGCTGCTTTAAATAAGCCTCTTGTTGTTTCTATCACGGCAGCTGCACCTTGGTATCGGCACCGTGATATAGCGCAGCTCCAGATTTATTAAAGGCGGTAGCCATGTCTTGCATGCCTTTTTCTTGCAGTGCTTTTTCTTGAAGAGCACTGTCTTGTTGAGCAGCTTCCTGATTAGCTTTGGCTACATCTCGCACTTCTTGAGAAATTTTCATAGAGCAAAACTTGGGGCCGCACATAGAACAAAAATGTGCCACTTTACCAGAGGCCTTGGGCAGGGTTTCATCGTGATAAGCACGAGCGGTATGGGGGTCTAATGCGAGGTTGAACTGGTCTTCCCAACGAAACTCAAAACGGGCTTTCGACATGGCGTTATCACGAATTTGCGCACCAGGGTGGCCTTTGGCTAAGTCGGCAGCATGTGCCGCAATTTTGTAGGTAATTAGCCCCTGCTTAACATCTTCTTTGTTAGGTAAACCCAAATGTTCTTTAGGGGTAACGTAACAAAGCATGGCGCAGCCATACCAACCTATCATGGCGGCGCCTATTCCAGACGTGAAGTGGTCATAACCTGGCGCGATATCAGTAGTTAGGGGGCCTAATGTGTAAAAAGGCGCTTCATGGCAATGGGTTAACTGCTCTTCCATATTGGCTTTTATCATGTGCATTGGCACATGCCCTGGGCCTTCAATCATAACCTGAACATCGTATTCCCAAGCTATTTTAGTTAGCTCACCTAGGGTGCGAAGTTCAGAGAACTGGGCTTCATCATTGGCATCGGCCACACTGCCTGGGCGTAATCCATCACCTAAAGAAAGCGACACATCGTAGGCGGCGCAAATTTCACAAATGTCGCGGAATCGTTCATACAAAAAGCTTTGCTTGTGATGGCTTAAACACCACTTGGCCATGATAGAGCCGCCGCGGGACACAATACCCGTTACCCGGTTTGCGGTAAGCGGTACGTATTCAAGCAATACGCCTGCGTGAATGGTGAAGTAATCTACCCCTTGTTCGGCTTGCTCAATAAGGGTGTCTTTAAACAGCTCCCACGTAAGGTCTTCGGCTACGCCGTTTACTTTCTCAAGAGCTTGATAAATGGGAACGGTGCCTAAGGGGATAGGGCTGTTACGAAGCAGCCATTCACGGGTTTCGTGAATGTTGCGGCCGGTGGATAAATCCATAAGCGTATCGGCGCCCCAGCGGGTAGACCACACTAGCTTTTCTACTTCCTCTTCAATAGATGAGGTGACCGCTGAATTACCAATATTGGCGTTAATTTTGACCAAAAAATTGCGGCCAATGATCATAGGTTCTAGTTCAGGGTGGTTTATGTTCGCGGGAATAATCGCGCGACCAGCTGCCACTTCTTGGCGAACAAATTCAGGGGTAATGTTTGAAGGCAGGTTGGCCCCGAAGTGCTCGCCTTTGTGTTGATTGCTTAGGGGGTTGTCTTTTAGCGCGTCGCGGCCCATGTTTTCGCGAATGGCAATATATTCCATTTCGGGCGTTATTATACCTTGGCGAGCGTAATGCAGCTGGGTCACATTTTTGCCATCTAGGGCTTTGCGTGGTTTCAGCGTGCGCGTGAAACGAAAATCTTCAGTGACAATATCTTGCTCACGTTGCTTCGCGAAGTGCGACGATACCCCTTCAAGCTGGTACGTGTTTTCGCGGGCTTTAATCCAGTTTTCTCGTAGCGGCGCCAACCCTTTTTGCACGTTAATAGTAATGTCTGGGTCGCCGTAAGGACCGGAAGTATCGTAAACCCCAATGGGAGGGTTACTTTCAAATATAGGGTTTTCTTCGGTGCCGCCAATTAAGCTGTCATGCTGATGAATCAGTCGCATGGCAACGTTAATATCGTCGCGGCTGCCTTTTTCATAGTGACGAGTAGAATTAGGGTAGGCCTCACCGGCCAATTGATTAATAAAGTCTTGCGCCTGTTGGCGCTGTTCGCGTCGAGTAGACATAGCATTTTCGCCTGTTAGTTTAGGTTATAAAATGCTTGTCAGGAGTGGAGGAGAGAATACAAAGTGCGCAAAAGTTTGACCGGTATTGCATGCAAAATCCCGAAGGATAAATTCATGCCATACAACAAGGCTTAACTTTTACCAATTACGACTTACCACTTTGTACTTTCTTGTTCCCTTCGCAGGTATTAGCCTGATCAGGTTCAACGGATCCCGCTTTCGCGGTCTCAGCTCACTGGGTTAATTCAGTTGAGCACTCCGACAAGTAACTGTAATTAGTATAAAGCGAAAGAAATTGAAATTACAAGCCCTGAGGGGGCACGAAAGCGAACTCACCTTAGAAACACGGCGTGAACCCATCCATGGGGCCTCTCTACAGCATCCATGCTGTAGAAGGTTTCTAAGGTGAGCTCGCTTTCGCTTGCTCAAGATGAATTTCGGCGAGAGAGATGAGGGAAATACGGCGTGAACCCATCCATGGGGCCTCTGCTGGCAGCATCCATGCTGCAGAAGATTTCTAAGGTGAACGCACTAACACTCCTATTCTAGGTAGAATTTACTAGGGAAAGGTGAGAGGGAAGCCTCTCTACAGCATCCATGCTGTACAAGGTTTCTAAGGTGAGCTAGCTTTCGCTTGCTCAAGATGAATTTCGGAGAGAGAAGTGAGGGAAACACGGCGTGAACCCATCCATGGGGCCTCTGCTGGCAGCATCCATGCTGCGAAAAAGGTCACGTGTGATTAAATTAAATTCATTTAGATTAAAGATAAAAAAAACCCCTAAACGGGGTTTTTGCTTACAGGATGTTTGTTGAGCGGTGCTGTATCTTTAACCGCAGCTAACCTTTTATTAATTAAAAGTTACGTCTTACCGTTATGCCGTAAGTGCGTGGTTTTGCGTAAGAGATTTGCGAAGTACCGTAGAAGCCTGATACGTCAAAACCAATTAATTCGTGGTCTGAATCAGTAAGGTTATCTACGTAAGCGGCTACGCTCCATAAATCTTCTTTGTCAGTCCAGGTAATGCGTGCATCGGCTTTAAAGTGACTTTCGATGGTATGCGCCGTAAAGTTACGAGCATTATGGAAAGACTCTGACTGGTATGAACCACTAATAAGTGCTGCAACACTGCCACTGTCTATATCCCATGTGTAGCGTACTAAACCTGATGATTGCCACTCAGGTGTGTAAGGGGGCGTGGTGTCTACAAATACCCCTGAAGCTACTTCTAAATCTTCTACCACAGCATCGGTGTAAGACACGCCGAACATGATGTCTAGTGCATCAATAGGGTTTAATAGTAGCTCAACTTCAGCACCAGTAAATTGTGCGTCTTCGTTGAACACTACGCCAGCATTATTCACCCACGAAAACGACTGATAGTCAGAGTAATCATAGTAGAAAATACTACTGTTTAACTGGGCTTTACCGTCCATTAAGGTTAGCTTTGCGCCCGCTTCATAGGCAAGAAGTACTTCGGCGTCGTAGGTGCTAAAACTACCGCCTAAAGGTGCGTTGAAGTTGCCTGCTTTTACGCCTCGGTTAATACCGGCATATAAAAGCGTATCTGAGTTTGGTTTATAATCTAACTGGAGCTTTGCAGACCACATGGTTTCATCATTATCCATGGCCACATCTACCAATGGATCAATGCCGTAATCTACTTCAATATCACGGTCTACCAAGTTCGCGTTTTGACGCAGTTGGCCGTCCATCGACTTATTTTCACGTACTAAACGTAAACCCGATACCAGCACGAGTTCGTCGGTTAAATCGTAATCTAACTGTCCGAACACTGAGTATGAATCGGTATCGATAGTGGCTAACGTGTTTTGCTCTTCACCAGCTAAATAGCCGCCTGTTGGGCTTGCAGCTAGGCCTTGCAGGTAGTCGGTTTCAATGCTTAAGTAATAGAACCCAGCTACCCATTTACTATTAGTGGTATTTCCACTTATGCGTAACTCTTCACTAAACTGGGTAATGTCGCCGTCTGATTGGAAAATCAATTCTGGTGAGGCGGTTTGGTCTGAATCTAGGCCGATAACCCGGGTAAAGTTTTTCCAGTCGGTCACCGAGGTAAAAGTGAAGTCGTCAAAATCATATTCATAGGTTGCCGCTAGGCCGCGTGACTTAATTTTGTTTTGATCGTCAAAGGCGAAATCTTTATTTACTTTTTCGCCGCTACCGTCAGGGTCGATATTACCGTTAAAGTCACCGCCTTGAACTGGGCGCAGTGGGTCGCCGTTAAAGTTACCGTCTACACAAGCGCCAGCTTGAATGGTGTCGCAGCCTAGAGGATCGTCAGCGGCGTAAATAACATCAATAACATTACCAGCAGCGTCTTTAACTTCTGTGGTATTAACTACCTGATAAGGGCCTTCACTTTTTGTGGTATCGGCCCAGTTTGCACTAACTAAAAGGTTTGAATTAGCGCTTAAGTCGAAGTTTAACTGTGCTCTAAATGCTTTGGTATCGTCGTTGTAACCGTCTTCGCCGCCGCCAATACTTCCGGCACGAGTGTCGGGGGCCGCTTCATCTTCGTATACGTTCTCAAGGATGTTACCCATATGGTTCGCCATCACAGAGATACGGCCCGATACTTTATCGCTTAATGCGCCAGATACCGCGCCTTCAAAGCGTTTTTGTTCGAAGCTAGCGAAAGTGAGTTCAGCATAACCTTCCACTTCTTCAGTAGGTTTCGCTGTAATGGTATTTACCATACCGCCAGTGGCGTTACGGCCAAAAAGGGTGCCCTGTGGGCCTTTTAATATTTCAACACGGGCGATATCGAATAAACCAAATGTTTGCGCTTGTGTACTGGCCAAGTACCCGCCATCTACGTAAACCGCTACAGGTGCTTCAGCAATGTCGGCGTAATCGTTTTGTACAACACCGCGAATGTTAAAGATGGCACGTTGACCACCAATATCACCGGCAAGGGATACACCTGGCGTAAACGCAATAAGATCAGTGCTGCTTTCAAAACCTAGTGACTCCATCTGCTCGCCACTAAATGCCGTTACTGCAATACTTACATCGTTTATGTATTGCTCACGCTTTTGCGAAGTAACCGTAATTTTTTCAAGTACCACCGAATCTGCTGCTGCAGTGTATGAAGATTGAAGTGCTAATCCGATTGCTAAAGCGCATAGCGTCTGTTTCGATTTCATGATGTGTTCCCTTCTTGTTGTTGTTACATCTACAAACTACATAGAAGTATTTTTTTGTTTTTTATTTGATTAACTTTTGTTCTAACGAAACTAAAGGGGTTTTACCAAGGGGTAAATATTCATGTGTCGAAGTCATGTTTCATGTTTATGAAACTAAGTGGTACTTACTTTCCTGTATTTACAATGTGTTAACAATGCAGTGATATTGATGACATCGTGCCATTAGTGCTTAAGTAGCTAATATATATAGGTAAAGTTTGTTTGTTGGGGTGTTAATGCTGATTTAGGGTAAAGGGTTTATTGATATGGGTATAAGGAAACGCGATAGCGTAGGGCAGAGTTGCGCGCAAATTAAATGACAATAATTTACGTGAAACTCGCCCTTGGCTAGTCATTAAATTTAGCGGAAAGCAGGGATAACTTCTTTGCCGTAACGGGTGATAATATTTTCTTCATCACCGTTATCTAAATAGATATTAAATTGTGTGGTTCCTGCGTTTTTAAGCGCCTGAATTTTGGTAATGTGATCTTCTGCTTCACCTAATACACAGAAGCTTTTTACGATGTCGTCGGTAATAAAGTCTAGGTAAGGGTTATCGCTTTGACCATGTTTCGAATAATCGTAGCCACGACGTTGCTCTATATAATCGGTTAAGCTTTTTGGTACTAAGCCTGAGTCTGTACCGTATTTTTCTACAATATCAGCTACGTGATTACCTACCATGGCAGGGAACCACTTGGTTTTTTCAATACAGGTTTCCATGTCACCAAAGTATGCAGGTGCAGCAGCTTGAACTTTGAAGTCGCTCATGTCGCGTTCTACTTTGTTGCCTGCATCTTGGCACTGTTGGCCAAACCATTGCACCAAATCTGGGTCGCCGATTTGAAGAATAACACCATCGCCATGTTCACCGGCTACTGCTAGGGCTTTCGGGCCATAAGCGCCAACCCAAACTGGCAGTTCATAGCCTGTAGCCCAAGGGAATTTAACCGGCTTCTCGCATTCGCCGTACATCACTTCTTCTCCGCGTACCATGGCTTTCACTTTGTGAGTGAATTCGGTTAATCGAGCTAGGTTAGCGGGCTTTTTACCCATTACACGCATGGAAGAATCGCCACGGCCTAAACCAATGTCAAAACGACCATTACTTTGCAACGCCAAGCTGGCGTACAAGCTTGCTGCTACCGACCAGTCACGTACGTTAGGGTTAGTCACACACGGGCCAAAGCGCATTTTTGTGGTGTGCTCCATACACATAGCCATTGCCACGAACGACTCGCGCCAAAGAATGTGTGAATCGTAAAACCAGCAATAATCGAAACCGGCTTCTTCGGCCATTTTTACTAATTTACGGGCACGATCTGGGCTAACAAAGCCTTTAAACGTAATACCAAATTCCATGAGTTCTTCCTCTATTTCTTTATATTTTGTTTAATGAGTGTCTTTACTTAATCTATTTATTTAGCTGCTAATACCTAGCAGCCAGCAGCCAGCAGCCAGCAGCTTACTTTGCTTTTCACGTCGCCGTTTTAATGATCGGGTGGGCAGATACGAATACCTGCATGGCTAAATGGCACTGCTTTGGATATGTTTAAGCGAATCAAAATGGGGGTGATGGCTTCAATACAGCGGGCACTTTCTGCTAGGCCTGCGTTGTAACTTTGAACACCTAAGTTATCTAGCAATGCTATGACTTTATTTTTGGCTTCAAGCTGATTACCGCACACTAAAATGTCGCAGTTAATGCTTTGCTCAAGGTTGTTAAGGGTGACAGCCGATACATTATGTAGCGCGCCTACTACGGCATAATCATCGCCTAACAATGCTTGGGCAGATTCTGTGGCTGAGCCTTCTGGAGGCATGGCAACCGCTTTGGGGTTGTTCTCTGCCAGCGGTACAACAATATCGATAACGATTTTGTCGCGAAGCAATGGGCGGATTGCATCTAAGGTCGCGTGATGCGCAGCCCAAGGTACTGAAATAATAACGAATTCATCCGCTGCCGATGTGGCTGCAATAGTATCTGTGCCACTGATGGTGCCCGTAGTGGCGGTACTTGCCGCTGCAATAGATTCTTGTAATGCTTGGGCTTTTTCTGCTGCTCGTTCACCATCTCGTGAACCAATAACGACGTCTATTCCCGCTAGGGCGAAGCGTTTCGCTAGCCCCGAACCTTGCGGGCCAGTGCCGCCTAAAATAGCAATCTTCATGCGAATAAATCCTCTTGGGTTGGTCTTAACAGGTCTGAGGCTTTACTGTCTGGGTTACTTACCCATTCAAGCCCTTTGAATAAAATAACTGGGCACTTACCTTGTTTACTCATCAGCAAGCCAGAGGCTGCAGCAAGTTCATCGGCAAGGGCAGGCGCTGTAACTTTTAGGGGGCGACCCCAAGCATCACATTCACCATAAAGTGGGTTTAAGGCGGGCACATTAGCTACGCCAATGGCCACATTGGTTTGGCCTAATCGCCAAGGGCGGCCAAAAGTATCACTTATCACCACGCCAATACTGTGGGCTGGTGCGCCATAGTATTTGCATAGACTTTCAGCAATTTCTCGCGCACTAGCGTCGGGATCTTTGGGGAGTAAAATTAACTCGCCTGGGTTATCAGTATTCGATTCATCCACTGCGGCATTGGCACTTATATGGCCTAATCTGTGCTCGGTAAGAATAATGCCTTCGTTAGCGCCAGGGTGTTTATGCACTTTTACCAAGCGGGTAGATTCCGACAAAATAACCGTAACTTTGCGAGGGTCTTTATTTACCTTTTCAGCTACGTCTATGGCTTCTTGCGTTGGGGTAATATCGTCAATATGGCAAACCGCGCCTTCGGCTTTCGATATGATTTTCTGGGCAATAACCAATACATCGCCTTCACATAAAACCTGTCGCTGTGCGGTAAGCTTATCAATTATCAAGCCCACAAGATTGTCGCCTTCGCGGATGTCCGGTAAGCCTTCAATCGTGTTGATGGTAAGTGCTCGCATACTTTCTACCCTAAGCAATCAAAGAGTCGACAACGTCATTCACGTGACGAAGATCGTCTGGATGGTCGATGTCTTGACTCAAGTATTTAGGCTGAACTGTCACGCACTTTAAGCCTTTTTCTAAGGCTGCCTGGTGATGTTCATAAGACGATGATTTGCCAAATGCAAAACCAATCGCGTTAGGGGGCGTAGTGCATAGGGCATTCGTGCCGCCATCATAGGCACTGCCAATAACTACCGAGGTGTCTCCTGAGGCTAGAGCCGCAATAGAATTCAGCTCTTTTTCTTCTAGCCGAGCAATATCTGCAGGCAATATAAGCTGGTGGCTAAAGCCTTGCGTCATGCTCCATTCGGTGGCTTGAGTTAATGCCGTGTTTAAGTTGCTACCTTTGGCTTCGAATATCACTTTGCAGCCTAAGCTGGTGGCTAAGTCGGCAATATAAAGCGATGGCGTTACCACCAGTTTCTGCCATTGAGGAAAGGCTCCGTTTAATGACATGATGGTTTTCTTAAACAGCTTGATTGCTAAGGCTTTACGCACACTGGCAGGTAAATGCGGTGACAAGCGCTGCTTACTAAACGCCGGGTCTTTCATTGGAATAACAACACATAGTTTATGCACAAGGCACCTCCGGTTGATAAGCGGTGGCCGCCGAAATAACCTCTTCCATCAGGGTGACTTTGTCTTGATCTGACTTCATTAGGGTTGACGTGCAATGCGCATGTAAACCAAAGCTCTCGATAATGTCTTTATCGCCTTCGTCCTGGCTATCAATCACTAATACATCGCACAAACCTTGGTAGAATTCAGCAATGCCTTTGTTGCCCGGCGTATAACGCATTTGCTGTAGTAGCTTTTCAGCAGGGCCTTTTATGGCTTTGCCACCTATAAGCGGCGAAACCGCAATTTTAGTGGCTTCACTTGCTGCTAGTGCATCGCGAACTTGCGGTATGGCTAGCATGGGGGCAATACTAAGTAATGGGTTACTAGGGGCAAAAACGATAATGTCAGCCGCGCCAATTGCTGCTAAAACTTCAGGGGTAGCAGAAGCAAGATTTGCCCCTTCGTACGCAATTTTTGTAACGTTAGCTTCGCAGCGTTGGTGTACAAAATAGGTTTGAAAATCTACCCAGCCGTTTTCGGTCATAAGCCGAGTTTGCACGGTATCGTCGGTAGCAGGTAACAAAGGTACGGTAATACCTAATCGGGTAGTGATTTGGCGCGTGATGGCCGTCATGCTAGTACCTTCTGCCCGCTTAGCACTTCTGAAAATATGGGTGGCAATATCCATGTCGCCCAAGTGCATCCACGTGCTTGAGCCAAACTGAGCAAGCCGCGACAATATGCGGCAGCTGTCGTTTTTAAGGCCCCAGCCAGTGACTGGATTTACTTCGTTCGCCAACGTATAGGTGAGCGTGTCTAGGTCAGGCGACACCCATAAATTATGAAATTCGTCGTCATCACCCACATTGCCAATAATGGTTAGCTTATCTTTATAGGCCGATTGATACAGGCCCTTTGCGGCTTTTGCACCGCCTACGCCGCCTGCGAATAACACTATTTTCTTCATGCGCTTACCTTCACCGGAATGTGAGATGCTGCGTTAAATGAACTAAAGGCTGGCTTGGCAGTTTTAGATATTGGCTTGGCAACTTCTGAACCCACAAGCGCCTCTTGGTGAGCTGGCTTTTTGTCACGGCCGTACGGGGTAACTACGTTGTACAAGGTATTGCGCTGATGAGCGTTTAGCCCCGCACGCTGAATAAAGTTCACCATATCCCTAGGAACAATTTCCTGGCCATGGCTAGCCCCTGCTGCACGAGAAATACTCTCGTTCATTAGCGTACCGCCTAAGTCGTTAGCGCCGGCACGAAGCACTTTCGACGCCATATCTGGGCCCATTTTTACCCATGAGGCTTGAATGTTATCGATATAGCCTTGTAACACTAATCGCGCAATGGCGTGCATTTTGAAATGCTCATCGGCAGTTGGGCCGGTTCTTACTTCGCTTGGGTTATTTTTATAAAGGGGGCTGTCGTTATGTATAAAGCCTAACGGAACAAATTCGGTAAAGCCGCCAGTACGCGCTTGCATGTCACGCAATAAAATAAGATGAGCGGCCCAGTGCGATGGCCCATCTATATGTCCATACATAATGGTGGATGTGGTTGGTAATCCAACGTTATGCGCAGTTTCGATGATTTTAAGCCAGTTTTCGGTGCTAAGTTTGTTTTTGGTTAACTTGCGTCTTACTTCGGTATCTAGAATTTCAGCAGCCGTACCTGGCATAGAAGCCAAGCCACGTTGTTTTAAGTCGGTTAATAATTCTGTGTAGCTCTTGCGGCCTTTCATTGCGCCATACCAAATTTCAAAGGGCGAATAGGCATGAATATGAATATCGGGTACGGTCGATGACACCGTATCAAGTAAATCGCCGTAAAAACTGGCAGGTAAGTCAGGGTGCAAACCACCTTGAACACAAATTTCTGTTGCGCCGCGAGCGTGAGCTTCTTTGGCTCTTGCCGCCACTTGATGAGGGGCTAAAAACTCTGCATCGCCAGCGTTTTTATTCACCCCAAAATTACAAAACTGACAGCCCATATGGCACACGTTGGTAAAGTTAATATTGCGGGTTATTACAAAGGATGCATCATTGCCGGTGCGCAGTTCACGCACAATGTCAGCGGTATGCAACAGGGCATCTGTTTCTGGCCCTTGGCAGTAAAACAAGGCTTCTGCTTCTTCATGGTTAAGCATTTTGCCTTCTAAAGCCCGCTGTAAAATATGTGCAATAGCAGGGCGAAGTTGGCTTAGCTTACTTTGAATAGGCGTATCGCTGTACGGTAAGGTGAAGTCGCCCGCTGGGGTTAGTTCGCAAGGTGAAACCGAGGTGATATTTTGCAGTATGTTACCCATGAGCAACTCCTTGAAAAGTGGTGTTATCAATACATTGCTCTACGGCAAGGCCGTCGTTGCGCCAAGCTGGCATAGCTTGATGCAGCGCTTTGGTAACGTAACGTTCGCCAGCTTGTAGATACTTTGGATATACCGTTAAACGCTCTTGTAATGCATAGCCTTGTTGCTCGCATGCAGTGGCTAATTCTGTAATTTGCGGCCAGCTACGTTCAGGGTTAATAAAATCTTTGGTTAACGGTGAAATGCCGCCCCAATCGTTAATGCCTGCGGCTATGTAATGAGGGTATTCTTGGGCTAGGTTAGGCGGCGCTTGCAGTGAAATAGCTGGGTCTAATATTAACCGTGCCATGGCCAATGTGCGGCGCATATCATCTAGGGTAGGCTCTGGTGCATTTGCCATGGCTGTACCGGCTTTTGCGCGAAAATTTTGAACAATGACTTCTTGAATATGGCCATATTCTTGGTACAGGGTGTTAATCGCCATTAAGCTATCAACACGTTCTTCCCACGTTTCACCGATGCCAATAAGAATGCCGGTGGTGAAGGGAATATCTAGCTTTCCTGCGTCTTCCAACGTTTTTAAGCGAATACCTGGCACTTTGTCTGGACAGGCATAGTGGGGTTGGCCCTTTTTCATCAAACGGTCGCTGGTGCATTCGAGCATCATACCCATGCTGCCGCTTACGTTTTTCAACTGTTTTAGCTCGTTAAAGGTTAACGTTCCCGCATTCACATGAGGGATCATCAAGCTTTTATCCAGCACCATTTCACATACTTCGGTAAGGTAATCCACCATGCTGGTATGGCCCAATGTGGCCAACCAATCTTTCGCGTAGCGATAACGCTTCTCGGGTTTTTCACCCAAGCTAAACAAGGCTTCTTTACACCCTTGCGCCTGACCTTTTAGCACGGAAGCTAACACCTGACTTGGGTTCAAGATATTGGCTTGCCCCGAATCTGGATGTTTTACAAACGTGCAATACCCACAGGTATCCCTACACATGTTAGTCAGTGGAATAAATATCTTTCGTGAGTACGTGAGGGTATTAGGCCAGTGCGTATCGCGAACGCCTGCAGCTTGTTCGCAAAGTGCATCTAGCTGTGCACCTGTAGCATGTTCAAGGGCAATGGCGTGTTGGCGCGATAGCATAATGGCGTCTCCTGCAAGTAAGGTTAATGCACTAAATATTCAATTTAGGCTGTTGCTTTTTTAATCTTTACCATGGTTTTTACCAAATGGTAAAGAAAATATTTGCAGGTTTTTTTGGTGCGAAGTGTGTCTCAAAATAGAGCAAGTTGGGTGCGCTAGTAGGGTGTTGGGTAGGTTTTAATACTTTACTAAATTTTAATAAATCTTATAGGTAACAATGACTTAATTTGATTTATGGCTGGTGGTAGAATAAGGGGAGTAGAAAGTAAAAGGCGCGCCTTTTCGATGAAGCGCGCCAGAAAAAGAAGGATAAATTAATTTTTATGCACTAGTGTTGTGCATCTAGGGCACTTAAAACGAAATTGCATAAAAATTCAGTGGCCTCGTTAAAATCATCTTGTTCTAAGGACGGCTTGCCTAACAGTAATTGAATTTGCGTTGAGAAGTCGGCATAGGTTTGCGTGGCCGCCCATATGGTAAAAAACAGATGCTTAGGATCGACAGGGCGAATATGGCCAGCGGCTATCCAGCGCTCAATAATTTTTACGTCTCGTTCAAATGCTGGCTTTAAATTTTCTATCAAATAGGTTTTCAGTACCGGTGCGCCGTTAATGATTTCATGGGCGAATACTTTTGACCCATTGGGATAATCACGAGATAACTCTATTTTCTGCTGAATGTACTGACGAATGGTACTGGCTGGTGAAGCCTCTGGATCGTCGTTGAACTGCATTTTCTCAAGCCATAAATCAATCATGTTTTCTAGTACGGCTTGGTACAACTTATCTTTGCCTGGAAAGTAATACAAAATGAGCTGTTTAGAGATACCAGCTTGTTGCGCCACGGCATCCATTGAAGAGCCAGCAAACCCTTTTTGTGCAAATACCTCTTCTGCGGCGCGTAGAATTCCGGCCTCTGTTTTTGCACGATTGGCCTGGGTCTTTGTAGGTTTTGTCATTTTTATTTCCTGTTACCGCTTCCATGTGGCGTTGTATAAATTTGCCACTTGTTCTTATTGTTCGTTCTCTTTACTGCTTACCAAAGCCTTGAAAGCACAACGCTTGAATGTCATAAAGTCAGTGTAATAGCTATGCTAAATAGCCATTGGTTCTTCCTTCCCATGCTCCTTAGCAAGGGCTTCTAAAAATAGCTCAACCAAACGGGTGGGCTTAGGTGACTTACGATAGATGGCCGCGAATTCACAATGATAGGCGAAATTATTAGGTTCGATAGAACGCATCTGGCCCTTTTTTACGAAAGATTCCGCATAATGATCAGGCAAGAAGCCTAAATAACAGCCCGAAGAAATCAGCGTGGCAATGCCCTCCTGATCGTTCGCTACCGCCATTTTATTGAGCCCTAGCGACATACTTTTATCCATATTTGGGCTGTGAAAGCTTAGCCCCGCATACTTAGCTTCGCATATTTCTTCTCGAGGAATGTCGCCAAGCTCAATGTAGAAAGGGTGTTTTCTTCCGCAGTAAAGATGCATTTGCTCACCAAACAAGGGTAAGTAATTTAGGCTTGAAGACGAACGATGGGTAGGAATAATACCAATATGATAGCGCCCATCCAATATGCCTTGCTCAATGGTATTAACCGGCACCACATGAATTTCCACATTCACATTAGGCGCCTGTTGCTGATAGGTGTAAATGGCTTCATTCACCTTGCACGCATCGTTCGACACAGTTTTATCGAACATGGCTACCACCACATTGCCCTGCAAATGCCGGTGCATGTCATTAACTTCGTTTCTAAAGTCTTGCAAGGATAACAGTAAGCGTTGAGTCGATTCATAAATTCGCTTCCCTTCTTCGGTAAGCGAAAAGCCCCCACGGCCTCGATGACAAAGCACCATACCCAATCGGGTTTCTAAATCTTTTAAATGTCGGCTAATGGTAGAGCGCCCAATATTGAGTTCAAGCTCGGCAGCAGAAAGGCCGCCAGCCTGCGCCACCACTATGAATACTCTCAATAAGCGAATGTCTGTATCTGATAGGTTTCCAAGAATTGCGCGCATAGTTTCATATTTATGAAAGTAAGATTTGAATATTTATAATTTATCGAACTTATGAGGCTGGGTAAAGTAGACCAAGTGAACAAATATCATAGGAAAACAATTATGACCCAGTGGGCTTCCAAGCTATCACAACCGCAAATGGACGCGTTGTGGATGCCTTACACTGCAAATCGCCAGTTTAAAGCATCGCCTAAAATGATTACCGGTGCACAAGGCAATTACCTCATTGATGACAATGGTCGCAAAATCTTTGATGGATTATCTGGGTTATGGACATGCGGCGCAGGGCATAACCGCCCTGAAATTGCCGAAGCAGTCGCGAAACAGTTAACAACGCTAGATTATGCGCCCGCCTTTCAGTATGGCCATAATTTGGCGTTTGAACTCGCTGACCGGCTAGCTAACATGGCGCCGGCTGATATCAATAAAGTGTTTTTCACTAACTCAGGTTCTGAGGCGGCTGATACATCGACCAAGATTGCTCGTGCCTATTGGCGCCAGCAAGGTCAGCCTACCAAAACCCGTATTATTGGCCGCGCGAAAGGCTATCACGGTGCAAGCTGGGGCGGCATTAGCTTTGGCGGCATTGGCGCAAACCGAAAAATGTGGGGGCCAGCGATGGAGTCTGATCACCTTTCACATACCTTGCTGCCGAATAATCAATTCTGCAAAGGCGCACCAAGCTATGGTGAAGAGCTTGCTGATGAGCTTATCGAAATGGTGGCATTACATGATGCGTCGAATATTGCGGCGGTGATTGTTGAGCCAATGAGTGGTTCTGCTGGGGTTATCGTTCCACCAAAAGCCTATTTACGCCGCTTACGTGAACTGTGTAACCAGCACGATATTTTACTTATTTTCGATGAAGTGATTACTGGCTTTGGCCGCACAGGTAGCTTATTTGGCGCCGATGCATTTGATGTAGTACCCGATATGATTAACGTGGCCAAGCAGATCACCAATGGCGCTGTTCCTATGGGGGCGGTATTGGCTCGCGAATTTATCTACGACACCGTAGTTAACGCAGGCGGTGCCGACTACAACATTGAATTACCACACGGTTACACCTATTCAGGCCACCCTGTTGCTTGCGCTGCAGCCATGGCGGCGCTTGATATTCTAGAACAAGAAAAGCTTGTTAGCCGGGTTGCCGAACTTAGCCCCTATTTTGAAGAGGCCGTGCATAGCTTAAAAGGCATGCCATTCGTGAGTGATATTCGAAACTTCGGATTTGCTGCAGGCTTTAGCATTGAAAGCTACCCAGGCGAACCGGCAAGGCGCCCGTATGAAATTGCTGACGCCATGTGGAAGAAAGGATTTTACGTACGCTACGGCGGCGACACTATTCAGTTAGGCCTTCCGTTTACCACCGAAAAAGCGGAAATCGACACCTTAATTAACGCGATGCAAGACACCTTAATGGGCAAGTAGCCCTTTACCGTCTTGGTCCATTTACGCAAAAAAGAGATACAGATATGACTTCATTGGTAGGACACTTCATTCATGGCGAACACGTAGCGCCGCAAGATGGAAATTTGATTGATATTCACAACCCTTCTACTGGCGCGGTGTGCGGACAAGTCGAAATGGCTTCGTCGGCATTAGTGCAAAAGGCGATAGATTCAGCAAAAACGGCTTATCCAGCATGGCGTGCCACGCCACCAGCAAAGCGTGCACAGGTTATGTTTCGCTTAAAAGTATTGCTAGAGCAACACAGCGACAAAATTTGTGAACTGATTAGTGAAGAACACGGCAAAGTGCTACACGATGCAAAAGGTGAGTTGCAGCGCGGTATTGAAAACGTTGAGTTCGCCTGTGGCATGCCCCAATTGCTTAAAGGTGAGCACAGCAAAGACGTGGGCCCGGGCATTGACGCATGGAGTGAATTCCAGCCGCTAGGTGTAGTGACAGGTATTACGCCGTTTAACTTTCCGGCCATGGTGCCTTTATGGATGTGGCCAAGCGCTATCATGTGTGGCAACACCTTTGTGTTAAAGCCATCTGAAAAAGACCCTTCCAGCGCGTTATACATTGCGGCTCTTGCGGCTGAAGCAGGCTTGCCGCCGGGTGTGCTAAATGTAGTAAACGGCGACAAAGCTGCTGTAGATCAACTGCTTGAAGACCCAACGATTCAAGCGGTAAGTTTTGTAGGTTCAACCCCTGTTGCCGAAGCTATTTATCAAAAAGCCAGTGCTAACGGTAAGCGCTGCCAAGCCTTAGGTGGTGCGAAAAACCACGCCATTGTTATGCCAGATGCCGATGTTGATAACGTTGTTAATGCGCTAATGGGCGCTGCGTTTGGCTCATGCGGCGAACGCTGTATGGCGTTATCGGTTGTACTAGCGGTGGGTGATGAAATGGGTGATACCCTGCGTGACCGTTTGTCTGCACAAATCGAAACCTTAAAAGTGGGTGCGGGTAACGACAACAGCAATGACATGGGGCCGTTAATCAGCGCTCAACATTTCGATACCGTCAGTGGGTTCATCGACTCCGGTGTTAGCCAAGAAGCTGATTTAGTTAGCGATGGTAGAAAGCTTAGTGTAGAGGGTTTTGAAGAAGGCTATTTCTTAGGAGCTACCTTGTTCGACAAGGTAAAACCTCACATGGAAATTTACCAAAAAGAAATTTTTGGCCCTGTACTTGTGATGCTACGTGTACCTGATATGCAAACCGCACTTGAGCTAATTAACGAGCACGAATACGGCAATGGTACCTGTATTTTCACCCGTGACGGTGAAGCTGCACGTTTCTTTATCGATCAGGTTCAAGTGGGCATGGTGGGTGTGAACGTACCGTTACCCGTGCCTGTGTCTTACCACAGCTTTGGTGGTTGGAAGCGCTCATTGTTTGGCGATTTACATGCTTACGGGCCTGACTCTGTACGTTTCTACACGCGCAGAAAAGCCATTACACAACGCTGGCCTTCAACTAATTTGCGTGAAGGCAGTCAATTTTCTTTCCCAAGCAATTAATCATAAAGCTAGCGTTTAAAAAGTTAACGTGTAAACCGATGAAGTTCGCAAATAAGCGAACTTCGTTGGCCACTAAAAACCGGTGCAACGGTCTCTGGCAAAGCCGCTGGCATAAATGTTGAAAGTCCAAAATATAAGAATTTACCATTCGGTCAATTTTTATCGTGTTACCGGCATTAATTAAGCGCCTAAAAATAGAACAGCGCACTAGACAAAAGAATAATCACGCCCTTTGCTTTAGGCGTCTCAGCAATAGTAGCGATACATAATAATGAGTGAACAATCAGCATTAAATCAGAGAAAAATTTTATTTACCGTTTGGTAAATAAAATTATCGAGATTGCACTCTTATAGTACGTTCGTTGAGCTAACTTGGGGCAAAGTGTTAATAGGAATAACCTTCCACCTGCGAGGACAAAACAATGGATAAGCTTAGAATTAACGGTCAAAGATTATGGGACAGCCTGATGGAAATGGGCGAAATTGGCGGCACTGAAAAAGGCGGATGTAACCGCTTGGCCGGCACTGATCTAGACAAGCAAGCTAGAGACTTGTTTTGCGCATGGTGCGAAGCCACTGGATGTGAAATTAAAGTAGATAAATTCGGGAATATATTCGCTAAACGCCCAGGTATTAATAACGAATTACCTTCTGTTGCCACTGGTAGCCACTTAGATACTCAACCTACCGGCGGAAAGTTCGACGGCGTATTCGGTGTATTGTCAGGTGTTGAAGTACTTCGCACCCTACATGAAAATAATATTACTACCCCAACCCCCATTGAAGTTAGCGTGTGGACCAACGAAGAAGGCTCACGCTTTCAGCCTGCCATGCAAGGTTCTGGCGTATATGTAGGCCGTTTTGATTTACAAGAAGAGCTAGATAAAACCGATGTGAACGGCTTACGCTTAGGCGACGAGTTAGCTCGCATAGGCTACTTGGGTGAAGAAGAACTTGGTAGCCGTAACATAGGCGCCTTTTTTGAAGCCCATATTGAGCAAGGCCCAATATTAGAAGATGAAGAAAAGCGTATTGGTGTAGTACGTTTAGGCCAAGGGATTCGTTGGTACAACGTAGAAATACAAGGCCAAGAGTCTCATTCAGGCACCACGCCAATGCATCTACGCAAAGATGCCATGGTCGCCACAGGCAAAATTGTAGCGGAAATCGAATCGCTAGCTAACCGTTATGACAACGGCCTAGGCACCGTAGGTTTTATGCAGGTTTATCCAAATTCACGTAATACTATTCCTGGGAACGTGAAATTCAGCGCCGATTTGCGTAATCCTAACCCCGACGTGTTGGCTACCATGCATGAAGAGTTCGTGGCCTACTGCGACTCGGTTGCCAAAGAGCGTAATTTAAAGATAGCCGTGGATAACTTCTGGTACTTTGCGCCGGTAGAATTTAATGCCTCGGATGATGTGAAAGCTGCCACTGAAAACTTAGGATATTCACACATGGATATCTACGCGGGCGCAGGCCACGATGCCTGTTACATGGCCGACCTAGTACCTGCGGGCATGATTTTTACCCCATGTGAAAATGGCATTAGTCACAACGAAATTGAATATTCTAGCCCTGAACAGTGTGAAGATGGCGCAAACGTGTTGCTTCATACCATGCTAACTGCTAGCAAGCGTATTGCTGAAGCGGCAGGTGCACCTGTCAGTGAAGGCGAGGGTGCAAGCGTATGAGTGCAGAAATTAATGAAATTACACTCAGTAAATCGGTAACCGAGAGTGATTATTTCAACGAAGATTTAGCACCGACTAAATTATCGGAGCGTACTTGGGGGACAGGCAATATTGCCGCACTCTGGGTAGGAATGGCAGTTTGTGTGCCTACCTATACCTTGGGCGGTGTATTAACCACTTACTTTGGTTTGTCGGTAATGGAAGCCTTATTTACTATTTTGTTAGCGAACATAGTGGTGCTTATTCCTCTTACGTTAAATGCATTTCCAGGGACTAAGTTTGGTATTCCCTTTCCGGTTGTGCTGCGTTCATCCTTTGGTGTGGTGGGCTCTAACATTCCCTGTTTAATTCGGGGTTTTGTAGCTTGCGGGTGGTTTGGTATTCAAACCATGTTCGGCGGCCTTGCCATCCATTTGTTTCTATCGTCGGTATCAGACGGCTGGGCTCAGCTTGGTGGTATGGGGGAGGTCATTGGCTTTTTTGCTTTTGGTGCGTTAAATGTCTTTATCGTAATTAAAGGGTCAGAGTCAATTAAATGGTTAGAAACCCTAGCTGCCCCGTTGCTCCTTATTGTAGGTGCAGGGCTTATTTGGTGGGCGAGTGATAAAGTATCGGTTACCGAGGTTTTAGCCACACCCGCAAGTCGCCCTGAAGATGCAGGCTTTTTCAGTTATTTCTTCGCCGGACTTACCGCCATGGTAGGTTTTTGGGCAACACTGTCGTTAAATATTCCTGATTTCAGTCGTTATGCTAAAAGCCAAAAAGCCCAAGTAACGGGGCAAATCATAGGCTTACCCCTCACCATGTTTATGTTTGCTGCCTTAGGGGTATTACTGACCTCTGCGTCAGTGACCTTGGTTGGTGAAACTGTATCCGACCCGGTAACGCTTATTGGTCATATCGATAGCCCGTTTTTTGTGGCAATCGCCATGCTACTTATTATTGTGGCTACCTTATCTACTAACACCGCCGCTAACGTAGTATCGCCCACCAACGATTTTCAAAACATAGCACCAAAATATATTAACCATACCCGCGGCGTTTTATTAACTGGCTTAGTAGGTGTGTTATTGATGAGTTGGGAGCTATTAAAGAAGGCCGGCATTATAGAGTCTGACGTTAGTGTAGAAAGCCTGTACTCAAATTGGCTGCTTGGCTATTCAAGTTTACTGGGGCCTATTGCGGGCATAATGATTGTTGATTACTTCCTGATTAGAAAACAAGAGCTAGATGTAGCCGCACTGTACACCAGTAGTGCCGCTTACCCGAAAGTGAATTGGGCTGGTTTTGTCGCTTTCTTAATTCCAGTTGGCATCACATTGTTAGCCATTACTGCAGATGTATTCACATGGTTTTATAACTATGGATGGTTTACCGGTTCTATTTCTGGCGCCATCATTTATTACTTTGCTGCGGGCAAGCTAGTTAACACCGTCAACACAAACGTTGGTGAGCTAGCAAAAGCCTCTTAATTTTACGCGAAACAGGACACGAAAATGGCCATATTATTACGCGGTGGTACCGTAGTTACCCACGAAATGACTTACAAAGCCGATGTACTTTGCGAAGACGGAAAAATTACTAAAATCGGCGAAGATCTTGCTGTAAATGAATCAGATGTAGAAATAGTCGATGTCGCTGAAAAGCTAATCATGCCCGGCGGCATCGACCCGCACACACATATGCAACTGCCATTTATGGGCACGGTAGCCGCCGATGATTTTGCCTCTGGCACAGCTGCCGCCCTAGCAGGTGGCACCACGACTATTATTGATTTTGTTATCCCAAGCCCAGGACAGCCATTGATGGAAGCCTATCAACAGTGGCGAGACTGGTCTGAAAAATCCATGTCTAACTACACCTTCCACGTAGCCATAACTTGGTGGGATGACAGCGTGCATAAAGACATGGAAACTCTGGCTACCGAATACGGCATTAATAGCTTTAAACATTTCATGGCGTACAAAAATGCCATCATGGCCACCGATGATATTTTGGTGTCTAGCTTTACCCGTTGTATGGAATTAGGCGCTATTGCCACCGTGCATGCTGAAAACGGTGAATTGGTGTATCACTTACAACAACAGATGATGGATAAAGGTATTACAGGGCCTGAAGCGCATCCGTTATCTCGCCCGCCTATGGTTGAAGGCGAGGCGGCTTACCGTGCCATTAGTATTGCTGAAACCCTAGGTGCGCCTTTGTATTTAGTGCATTGCTCGGTGGAAGAGTCGGTTGATGCTATTCGTTATGCACAGCAGCGCGGGCACCACGTTTATGGTGAAGTGTTGGCTGGGCATTTAACGGTAGATGATAGCGTGTATCAAGATGTCAGTTGGGAGCGGGCAGCGGCCCACGTTATGAGCCCACCGTTTAGGCCTAAAAAGCACCAAGACGTGCTATGGAAAGCGCTACAGTCAGGCACGTTACAAACTACCGCTACCGATCATTGCGCTTTTTGTAACGAACAAAAAGCAATGGGCAAAGATAACTTCACGCAAATTCCAAACGGTACTGCTGGGGTAGAAGAGCGCTTAGCGGTATTGTGGGAAAAAGGCGTGAACGGCGGCAAAATAACCCCTAACGAATTTGTAGCGGTAACGTCTACCAATGCAGCCAAAATCTTCAATATGTACCCGGCTAAAGGCGCAGTACGTGAAGGTTCTGATGCCGATTTAGTCATATGGGATCCGAAAGGCTCAAAGGTGATTTCAGCCGAAACCCACATGTCGAATATTGAAACCAATATTTTTGAAGGGATGGAAATTACCGGTGTACCTGTGATGACCATTTGTAATGGTAATATCGCGTGGCAAAACGGTGAGTTGTTAGCGAAGGCGGGCGATGGTAAATATGTTATGCGCCCCACGTATGCGAACTTTTATCAATCGCTTCAAAAGCGAAAAGCATTAGCGGAGCCTAAAGCGGTAGATCGCACCACCGCATAAAACAAAAAGGCCAGTACTCATAAATGGAGTGACTGGCCTTTCTTTTTACCTTTTCTTTTTACCCTTTCTTTCGGTCCAAAAGCTAGCAGCGTAAAACTACACTAACTGCTGGCCTTCCTTGTAATATTGCAATGCCGTAGTGCTATCGTGTCTGCGCTCACTAATGGCTGACAGCAATAACAAGTCATCTTTGTTCGATTCCATCTTCACTGCTTTTAACAACACTTTCTCGGCTAGAATATCGTCACCTGCGTTATATGCGACTCTTCCCAACGTAGAATATAACGCTACATTTTCACTGTCTTGTTTAATCCAGTTTTCAAGCAATCGCAACGATGGTGCTGCGTTAGGTATATTCAACTGGGTAAAATACGGGAACAATACTGGGTGTGGTCCTTTCTTTTGCCATTCTACTAACAAAGTTTGCGCTTCAGCATGCATACCTTGTTCAAGTAATTGTTGAATGTAGGCCGCGCGATAAGCATCGTCTTGTTTAATTTTACGCGGTAACCCTTCCCAGTGGGTTTTAAGCTCAGCAGCGCCGTTTTTACTGGCAATTTCAGCTAGCTTGCCCTTGGCAATTCGCTGCGACCATAAGGTGTAATCTTCTTTCGGTAACGCCTTGCGCCAACCACTTAGCTTTTCTTGCAAGGTTTGCCATTGGCCTTGCTCTGCCATTATTGACGCTTTCAGTTGTATCACTTGTGGGTTGTTGGCTTCTTCTTCATCTAAGCTATCTAGCTTTTCAAGTGCGTCAGTATACTTACCTTCAGAAACATCAATGCGCGCCATCACGATAGTGGCAGCTACTTTAGCGCTGTCATACTCGGCTGCTTGCAGTAAGAAGTAACGGGCTTTTTGTGGGTCGTTTTGGCTTTGTGCTACTTGTGCGGCAGCCAAGTAGTTTACCCCTTCAAAATCACCATTTGTGGTTTGGCTAAGTGCCTTGTGAGCACTTTTTAGGTCGCCAGCTGCTAATGACTGCAAACCATGATAAAAGGCACGCTTGCGTTTACGTTCACCTAATGCACCAAACCAGCGGTGAGAACCTGTTACTAAGCTTAATGTCCATAACACCAACTTAGAGATAATATACCAGCTGATAACGGCGCAAATAATGATAATACAAAAACCAATTAGACTGGTTTCTATCGCGGTATTACCTAATGAAATCAGCACGTAGCCTTTGTCGCCCAAAATCATAGGGCCAACAATAAGCGCAACAATAAATGCGGCCAGCACCGCAAGGGCAATGACTAACCATTTCATAATGCGCTAGCTCCCTGACTGAATGCTTGTTTTACACGAGACTCCAATAATTGTTCAAGCGGCTTTTGTGATGCCAACTGACTAGGGATTGGTTGTGAAATGTCGGTATCAACAAGGTTATCAAGTGCTGAGATAAAACCAGTAACTTGGCTCTTTTCAACATCGTAGTGCTCTTCCAGCATGGTTTTAGCGTAAAGCAAAGATTGCTCATACAGGCCTGTGTCCGCTTTAAGTGCAGCAGACTGTGCGTGCATTAATTGTAAGCGAAGCTGTTCTTTCACTAAAAATTGAGCTTGCAGCGACATCACAGGTTCAACCGGACCTTCTAAGCTTTTCACGGTTAAGAAACCATCAACAATGGAGTGCCATACTTTCGCAAGGTTCTCTTTCCAGTCGTCCGCTGATTCAGACAGTTCGTTGCTATCAGCATTTGCGTCTACTGGTTTTTCAAAAGTATCTAACGGTAACTTATCGATTTGCGCCAACATGCCGGTGAGGGCAAGAGCCACTGAACTTTGTGATACAGGGTTCATTTGCTGAAGGGTTTGAATGTCTTCAGCAAGTTTAGCGCGAACGGGCAACACCGAAGGGTCGGCTAGTGATTTCAATCGTTTGTCTGCGTTCACTAACAACAAGGTTGCTGTGCGAACATCGTTTTCCAACCACAATTTTCTACCTGCCATGCGAACCAAATAATCAGCCTCGGCAATTAGCCAATCGGCAGGACGTTGACCTTCCATGCTATTTAGTTGCTGTTGGGTTGCTTCTGCTTGTTGCACTAACGCACTGTTTTGTTGTTGCAGTGCATTAAGCGTATCTTTCAATTCATCGTTTTGCATATTTAGCGTACGCAATGCGTCTGCTGTCTGCTTACGATCCGAAAGCATATCGTTGACTTGCGCTGTATTTGCCTGTTGAGCTTTGGCAAGGGAGTCGCTGCTGCCTTGTTGTTGGGTGTAGTACCAATAACCAGCACCAATAATGCCTAGAACTAAAAGGAAAATAATAATAACCACAAACCATAGAAGCTTGGTTCCCGACGATTTTTTCGTTTTTTGTGGTGTGCTTTTAGATGAAGCTTTAGGTGATACGGTATCGGTGCTTGATGCCGTGTTCGCTGACGTCGCTTCTGATGTCGTACTTGATGATGATTCCACGCTTACCAATTCCCCGTTTTGAGGGTCCTTCTCATTCTTGTCAGACATTTAATACTCCCAATTTTCCTTTACCCAGGCAATTAATGCCTGATCGGTGGCGCGGTTGCACACCGAAACGCGTGCTATCCCAAGATTACGTAAACTCGTTGCAACTCGTTCACTTACTGTTAACCAGGGTAACGCTAATAATTCCATACTATGGCTAGAAATAAGCTGTCTTGCCATATTTTCGCTTGTAGCGATAATGCCGCTAACATCGCCAATTTTCCAGCTCTTTGTGTAAATTGGGTCTGTAAGTGGTTCTCTTTTATAAACACAAAACTCGGTAACCGATATGCCTCTCTCGCCTAAAACGTGAGAAAGCGTATCTCTACCACCTTCGCCCTTAATAATAACGACTTGTGTACAGTTTGCCTCATTAAGTTGCTGCATGACCAGTATACCTTCGGATGTATGTAGCGAAGGGGTGACGATTTTTAAAGGTAAATTAGCGCTGTGTAAGGCGTTAGCCGTGGCATCGCCAACCGCTATTAAGGTAGGGGGCACCGATAAAAAAGAGGCTTGATTAAGTGCGTGAAGTGCTGCTGGCACGGCATAAATACTGGTAACAATAATAATATTAACGCTGGGCGAGCCCAACAAAAACTGTTGTAGCTTGCCTGCCTTGCTAGGGATGCTTTGGATATCTGATGTAGCAACGCCTACGGCATCAATACCCGCTTGTTCGAAAGCATCTGCACTTGCCTGTAACTTAGGAAGCGGGCGGGTAATTAATAGCATAAGTCAGCAACAACATATATCAGTCATACAACGCGCTAAGAATTTCTCCTGCACCTTGTTCAAGCAGTGCCTCGGCGACTTCTACGCCAATACTCTTTGCATTTTTGGTAGGGCCTGTGGCAGAAGCGAACAACAAGGTTGACCCGTCCGGCTGACCTACCATACCGGTTAAGGTTATGCTGTCTCCATCAAGGGTAGCAAAACTGCCGATAGGTACTTGGCAACCGCCTTCTAAGCGTTCATTCATAGCACGCTCTGCGCTCACTCGGGTTTGAGTTTCGCCATGGTTCAGCGCTTGAAGTAACGCAATAAGCTCGGCATCGTCATTACGACACTCAATACCTACAGCACCTTGCCCAACGGCAGGAAGTGATACCGAAGCCGGCAAGCCCGTTTTAATGCGCTCTTCCATGCCCAAACGTATGAGGCCCGCAGAGGCAAGAATGATGGCATCGTATTCACCCGCATCTAGTTTGGCGAGGCGGGTATTCACATTGCCACGTAAGTCTTTAATTTGCAGGTCTGGGCGATGTTTACGGATTTGGCATTGGCGGCGAAGGCTCGAGGTACCCACCACAGCACCTTCTGGTAACGCATCTAAATTATCGAAGTGATTTGAAACAAAGGCATCAAATGGGTTTTCACGTTCGCAAATAGCGTGAAGGCCAAAGCCTTCAGGGAACTCTACCGGCACATCTTTCATTGAATGCACCGCAATATCGGCCCTGCCTTCTAGCATGGCGACTTCAAGCTCTTTAATAAACAGGCCTTTACCACCTATTTTTGCCAGCGGCGTATCAAGTATTCTATCGCCCTGAGTGCTCATAGGCACCAACTCAACCGCTATCCCATCGTGATGCTCTAACAATTTCGCTTTCACGTATTCTGCTTGCCACAGCGCCAGCGCGCTTTTGCGAGTGGCGATACGAATTGTTCTCTTAGGGGCTGCTTGCATCATTAATATCCTGTCTAGGGCCTTGTTTAAGGCATAGAACCTAAAGCAGCCTGACGGCTTTTGCTTGAGGCTTTTGTTCGACTAATAAATACATTGTACTTAAATCTTTAACTTGCGCACAGGTTTACAGTTGCGAAATTGTACGTAGAGTGACTATGATTAGTGCAATCATAATATAACGATAAGCCCTCTGTTATATGGACAGTGCTTCATTACGTGAATTTCTCGAAAATACACACTTAAATAATGCCGAAGCGAAACGACGCCGATTAACGCTGTATTTTATTTCCTATATTGGCGGTTTTATTATGGCCGCGCTTGCAGTTCAAAATTTAGCGCGGGGGGATCACTACCTCGCGTTTTGGTTGGGTTTTTTTTCGTTTTCAGTTTTTGCTAATGCCGCGTTGTCGCATATCTTTAAAAACAGCAATATTTTTTACTATATAGCTGGGTTTGTTGTTGCGGTTATGGTGGCGGTGATCACCATTACCGGCGGCTACAATAATACTGGGCTGCACTTCGTGTACCCAATCATTTTGATTCAAATTATTATTGTGCGTTTTAGAGCTGCCATTTTTTACGTCACAGGTACAGTAGTCGTAGTGGCCTTTATCGTTTATAACCAAGAATCCATTCCCGCGAACTATCGTGGTGAGGATGTCTCTCGCTTCTTAATAGCGCTTGGCTGTTTCATTGTGGTTGCGTTTATTTCTGAATACTTTTGGCACAAAAGTAGAAAGGAGATGATGACCGATAATTTAGAGAAGCTTCGCCAAGCTAACTCTGACCCTCTGACCAAAGTACCGAACAGGCGTTTTTTAGAGTCGGTTTATTTTGAGCGCGCAATGAAAAATCCCGCGGATTACTTTCCATTAAGTGTTGTGGTGGTGGATATCGACTATTTTAAAAAAATAAACGATAACTACGGGCATGATGTAGGAGACAAAGTACTAATTAAGCTTGCTACACTAATGAAAAAAGCGATTAGATCCACCGATGTTGTGTCACGAACCGGGGGAGAGGAATTTCTAATTCTCTATCCTAAAACAAGCTTGAGTGTGGCAGTAAAGTTGGCTGAAAAAATTCGTGTGGAGATTGAAAAATCACCTTATACAGAAGGTGATATTCACCATTCGATCACAGCCAGTTTTGGGGTGGCGACAGCGCTAACAGACATTAACATCAATGCTGCGATTAAACTGGCCGACGAGCACCTTTACGAAGCGAAAGGTGCTGGCAGAAACCGTGTTATGTAGCTTTTATCTTTGTCGCTTAATCCTATTGCCGTTTAACAAAACGACGTTAGCGAGCAGGCGAAGCAAAGAGGCAGACTAAGCAAGTACCTTTTGTAGCCAAGCTGAAATATCGTTCAGCTCTTGCATGCATACATTGTGTTGCATGGTATAGGTTTGCCAAGTGGCATTAAAGCCATTTTCAGTTAACGTTTTATAAGCAGCATTACCCATAAAAATGGGGACAACTTCATCTTGTTCGCCATGGGCCATCATAATGGGTATGTCACGATTCATATCAGTAGCTTCTTGTTCCAATAGACTTGGCTCACACATGTAAGTGGAAAGTGCCAATACACCGGCAAGTTTGTGCTTAATACGAGGCGCAAGGTGAAGTGCTATCACTCCCCCTTGAGAGAACCCAGCTAACACAATGCGATTTGTAGGAATGCCTTTATCTACTTGTTCTTGGATAAGAGCTTCTACTTGGCTAGCTGATGCTAATACACCGCTTAAATCTGCGCGGCTATTGAAATCTAGAGATTTGATGTCGTACCACGCACGCATACGCATACCGCCGTTAATAGTAACGGGGCGCTCTGGCGCGTGAGGGAATATAAACTTCACTGACATGCTATCAGGTAGCTTTAGCTCAGGTACGATAGGGGCAAAGCCATGACCAGAATCGCCTAAACCATGAAGCCAAATTACACAGGCAGTTGGCGTAGAGCTGGGGTTTTGTTCGACGTACGGCAAAAGTTCTTGATCCATGTTTGTGTGTTCCTACTTCTTATATTTTTTAATAACAGCGCGGGTACTATGCATACTGTTAACGTGTAACTATACTTCAGCTGTAAGCGCAGACATCGCAAGTGCATGTTTAAACGATTGCTACTACGGCTTGATGGTTCAATATGCTATCATTGCTCCACGAAATCACCATATTTTAAAATAAATTTAATACTTCAATGGCATCACTACTCGGTAACCTATTTATACTTGCAGCGCCTTCCGGCGCAGGAAAATCCAGCCTGATAAAGGCGTTAATGGAAAAGTACGCATCTAATAGCAACAATGCAATGGAAGTGTCAGTGTCCCACACTACTCGCAAACCTAGACCGGGTGAGGTTGATGGGCAGCATTACCACTTTGTAAGCCGTGAGCAATTTGAAGCGCTGATTGAACAAGGTGTTTTCTTTGAGTGGGCTGAAGTGTTCGGTAATTACTACGGCACATCACGGGTAACCATTGAACAAACCTTGCACCGTGGTATAGATGTATTTCTAGATATTGATTGGCAAGGCGCACGTCAGGTGCAAAAGCTCATGCCAGATACCTGCGGTATTTTCATTTTACCTCCTTCAATCGAGGTACTAGAGCAACGTTTAACCAATCGTGGTCAAGACAGCGATGAAGTGATTGCCGGTAGAATGAAAGAAGCGGTGGCAGAAATGTCCCACTTTGGTGAATTCAGCCACGTTATTGTTAATGATGATTTCGCGACCGCGCTTAACGATTTAGAAGCGATTGTGATTTCACAGCGTTTACGAACAATGAAACAACAAATGCGTTATCAGCCTTTATTGGACGAATTGCTCGGATCTGCTTAATATTTATATTGTTTTAATTTCAAACAAACCGCTAGGATCGCGCAGTACAAGAGTGTATACTACGCGGCCGCTTTTTGAATTACTTGATCAACCTAATTTTCGGAGAAATACATGGCCCGCGTAACAGTTGAAGATGCCGTAGATAAAATTGGTAACCGCTTTGATTTGGTTTTGGTAGCGGCTCGTCGTGCACGCCAAATTGCCACCGAAGGTAAAGATCCAATGGTTGATGTGCAAAACGATAAGCCTACTGTAACTGCACTTCGTGAAATCGAAGAAGGTTTGGTAACTGCTAGCACACTTGAACAAGACGATTTGCGTGATCAAGAACAACAAGAACACGCTGAATTTTCGTCAGTAGCAAACATTCTTTCTGATCAATAGTTACACCAGCAGGGTAACTATTGTATGTTTAAGCGCCAGTGCTTTGAAAAAAGCACTGGCGCTTTGCTTTTTGGGTATTGGCTAAAGGCTCAATTCTACGTATTCTAAAGGTTGTAACGTTAATCAGGAGTCGCACTAGTCCGTGTATTTGTTTGAAGGCTTAAAACAGAAAGTAATAAAGTACTTGCCTGCTGACCGAGTTCAGCTGGTACAAGAGGCGTTTGTGTTGGCTCAAGAAGCCCACGATGGACAAATGCGCTCAAGTGGCGACCCTTATATTACGCACCCTGTTGCTGTTGCCAGTATTCTTGCCGACATGCATTTAGACCATGAAACTCTCATGGCAGCTTTGCTACACGACGTAATTGAAGACACCCATTACAGCCAAGAAGATCTTGCTGAAGCTTTCGGTGAAACCGTTGCTGAGCTGGTGGAAGGGGTAAGTAAGCTAGATAAAATTGCTTTTAGCAGTAAGCAAGAAGCACAGGCTGAAAACTTCCGTAAAATGATGATGGCCATGGTGCAAGACATCCGGGTTATTCTGATTAAGCTAGCTGACCGTACCCACAATATGCGTACACTCGGTTCGCTTCGCCCTGACAAACGTCGCCGTATTGCCCTTGAAACACTTGAAATATATGCACCTATTGCCCATCGCTTAGGTATTCACGATATTAAAAATGAGCTAGAAGACTTAGGTTTTCTTGCCATGTATCCCATGCGCCATCGCGCGCTAAAATCAGCGGTTCGCCAAGCACGTGGTAACCGTAAAGAAATTATTGAAAATATTCGTGAAGAACTTAGCACTCGCTTAACGGCTTATAAAATTGAGTCAGACGTACTGGGCCGCGAAAAGCATCTGTACTCTATTTACCGCAAAATGCGTAACAAAGAGCTTATGTTCAACGAAGTGATGGACATTTATGCGTTTCGTATAGTGGTCGATTCAGTCGATAATTGTTATCGCTCGTTAGGGGCTATGCATAGCTTGTATAAGCCGATTGAAAATCGCTTTAAAGATTACATTGCCATTCCCCGTACCAATGGCTATCAGTCGTTGCACACCTCGCTTATTGGCCCCCATGGTATCCCGGTAGAAATTCAAATTCGTACCCAAGAAATGGATCAAATGGCAGATAAAGGGGTTGCCGCGCATTGGCTTTATAAAGAGCCAGGCGACAACGGCACTACCGCGCAACTAAGAGCGCGTAAGTGGATGCAGTCGTTACTTGAGCTTCAACAGTCTGCCAGTTCATCCTTCGAATTTATTGAATCAGTTAAAACCGATTTATTCCCAGAAGAAATTTACGTGTTCACTCCTGATGGCCGTATTATTGAGCTTCCCATGGGCGCCACGGCTGTAGACTTCGCCTATGCGGTACATTCAGATGTGGGTAATACCTGTGTAGGGGTGCGAGTAGAGCGAAGAAATTACAGTTTAAGTAAGCCGCTACAAAATGGGCAAACCGTAGAAATCATTACGTCACCTAAAGCTAAGCCTAATGCTAATTGGCTGAACTTCGTAGTAAGTGCTCGCGCACGCACCCGTATTCGCCAATATTTGCGTAAACAGCATTCGCAAGAAGCGGTGAACATGGGTAACCGCTTACTGCGCCATGCATTAGGTGAAGTGAAGCTGGACGATATTCCAGAGGCCGATATTGAACGGGTAGTGGCTGAAACTAAGCACGATGATTTTGATTCATTGCTTATCGATATCGGTTTAGGTAACGAGCTAAGCGCTATTGTCGCCCGCAGGCTGTTAGGTGAGAACACAGAGTTACCAGAGAAGAAAGGTAATGTGGCTATTCGCGGTACTGAAGGCTTATTGGTGCATTATGCCCGTTGTTGTCACCCTATTCCTGACGATGAAATTGTGGCGGTATTAAGCCCTGGCCGTGGTATGACGATTCACCAGATTGGTTGTAACAATATTCGTAAGCTATCAAGAGAAGAGCCTCAGCGTGTATTACCTATGCGTTGGGATGAAGAGCCTCAAGGTGAATTTAAAGCCTCGCTTCGGATTGAGCTGTTCAATCATCAGGGTACCCTTGCTACCCTAACGAACACAATTTCTGGTTGCGACTCCAATATTATTGGACTGCAAACGGAAGAAAAAGAGAGTAATATCTACTTTATCGACATCGAAATTACCACGCAAAATCGCGTACATTTGGCACGAGTGATGAAAAAAATCCGCACCATGCCAGAAGTTCAGAAAGTGTCACGTCATAGTCAGTCCAGACACTAACTTTTAAAAAATTTTTAGGATCTATTATGTCTAAGTCTATTATTCAGACCGATAAGGCACCTGCCGCTATTGGTACTTACAGCCAAGCCGTTAAGGCTGGCACTACGGTATATCTTTCAGGCCAAATTCCTTTAGTGGCAGACACCATGGAAATGGTTTCAGAAGACTTTGCTGAACAAGCGGTACAGGTTTTTGAAAACTTAAAAGCCGTGTGTGATGCGGCGGGTGGCACCACTAACGACTTGGTAAAAGTGAACATCTTTCTTATCGATTTAGGTCACTTTGCGACGGTAAATGAAATTATGAGCCGTTACTTTACTAAGCCATATCCAGCTCGTGCTGCAGTGCAAGTGTCTGCATTGCCTAAAGGCGCACAAATTGAAATCGACGGTGTGATGGAATTGCCGGAGTAAGCTATGTCGCCAGAGCGCTACCTTCGCATTCGAAGTGCGTTGGCAAAAAGGCAAACCGACCTTACGGTTTGCCTCGAAAATGTACACAAACCCCACAATGTATCGGCGGTAGTTCGTACTTGTGATGCCATTGGCATTCACCGCGTGCACACCGTGTGGGAAGAGAAATATCAGTTTCGTGGCGACACCGCCATGGGCAGCCAGCAATGGGTTCGCCAAACTAACCACGACAGTTTAGGAAACGCTATAGGCGCACTGAAGCAGCAGGGTATGCAAGTGTTAGTCACTCACTTGTCTGATACTGCCGTGGGCTTTCGTGAGGTGGATTACACCAAACCTACCGCGATTATCTTTGGTCAAGAACGTTACGGCGCCACTGATGAAGCCATTGCTATGGCAGATCAAGATATCATTATTCCTATGGCGGGCATGGTGCAGTCGTTGAATGTGTCGGTTGCGGCAGCGTTAGTGCTTTATGAAGCGCAGCGTCAGCGGGAACTAGCCGGCATGTATGATGTTGAGCACTTACCTGAAGAAGAATGCCAAAAACTCTTGTTCGAAAGAGGTTACCCCAGACTGTGCGCTTTAAGTAAGACGAAAGGGGTTCCATATCCTGCGATTGATGATATTGGCCGCATTGATGCACCAGCAAGTTGGTGGAAGCAAATGCAGCTAACGCCTGAAGCGTTACACGCCTTATCTGACGATGATGAGGCAGTGACTACGCACGCCTAGCCCGGCCAGACTCATAGACCTGTTATACTGGCCTTAAACCGTACTCGCCAAGCTTCTCGCAATCTATTACACTTCGTTTCTAATAAATGATTGCTTTCATTACCCTAATGAAATCATACGCTTGTTTTAAGGAATGTCGGTCAAATGCAAACTCTTGCCACCACGCCCATCACTGCCCTAAAAGGGGTAGGCGCTAAAGTGGCCGAAAAGCTGGCTAAAATTGGCTTATTTACCTTACAAGACGTGCTGTTTCACTTGCCGCTACGTTATGAAGACAGAACTCGGGTTTACAGTGTGGCCGAGTGCCGCCCGTTTACCCATGTAAGCGTGCAGGGAGAGGTAAAAAGCGCCGACATCCAATACGGCAAAAAACGCATGTTGGTGGTTAAACTTAGTGATGGCACAGGCACTATTACCCTGCGTTTTTTTCACTTCGGCGCAGTGCAGCGCACGATGATGACACCGGGCAACGTAATACGATGTTTTGGTGAGATTCGTACTGGTAAGTGGGGCATTGAAATGATGCACCCTGAATTCAAACTCGTGGATGAAGACGCGCCACTTGAAGCAGAATCCTTAACGCCTGTCTACCCCACCACCGAAGGGGTAAAGCAACTCACCCTGCGAAACTTAACCGACCAAGCCCTCAAAATGTTAGATAAGGGCGCGCTGGCTGACTTACTGCCTGAAGGTATGTACAGCGACCAGATAAGCCTAAACGAAGCATTGCATGCGGTACATCGGCCAGCCCCAGATGCCGATGTGCATGAAATGGAAGAAGGGCTTCATCCTGCTCAGTACCGATTAATTTTAGAAGAGCTTTTGTCACACCATTTAAGTGTATTAAAAGTTCGTAAGCTTTCAGATGCACAGCCCGGCATAAGCATAAAAGTAGACAAGCCCCTTATTGAAAAGATGTTAGCGCAGCTACCATTCTCACCTACGGGGGCACAGCAGCGGGTAGTGGCCGATATTCAGCAAGATATGCAACACCCCAGACCCATGATGCGCTTAGTGCAAGGCGACGTAGGCTCAGGGAAAACCTTAGTGGCCGCGCTAGCTGCGCTATCCGCTATTGGCGCGGGGCATCAAGTGGCTTTAATGGCACCCACCGAATTACTTGCCGAACAGCATGCGAATAATTTTAGAGAATGGTTTTCACCGCTAGGCATAGAAATAGGATGGTTAGCCGGTAAGCTTAAAGGCAAAGCCCGCACCGAAGTGTTAGCGCGGCTTGAAAGTGGCGATGTACAAATGTTGGTGGGCACCCACGCGATTTTTCAAGAAAGCGTAAACTATCAACAACTCGCGTTAGTGATTGTGGATGAACAGCACAGATTTGGTGTACATCAACGCCTTGCGCTTCGCGATAAAGGCGAACAACAGGGGCGATATCCTCACCAGTTAATTATGACGGCCACCCCTATACCTCGAACCCTGGCCATGACCGCCTATGCCGACCTAGATACCTCAGTAATCGATGAACTACCTCCGGGACGTACACCAGTGACCACAGTGGTATTGCCGGATAGCAGGCGAGGGGATGTTATTGAGCGCGTTCGCACAGCCTGTAAAGAAAACGGTAGGCAAGCCTATTGGGTTTGTACCCTTATTGATGAATCGGAAGTGTTGGAATGCCAAGCCGCCGAAGATGCCGCGGTTATCCTTCGCACAGCGTTACCTGAACTTAACGTAGGTCTAGTGCACGGGCGCTTAAAGCCAGCTGAAAAACTACAAGTAATGGCTGATTTTAAAGCCGGCGAGCTCGATTTACTGGTGGCCACAACCGTCATTGAGGTTGGGGTAGATGTACCCAATGCCAGTATCATGATTATTGAAAACCCCGAACGATTAGGGTTAGCTCAGCTACACCAACTTCGCGGGCGAGTAGGGCGTGGGGCGGTAGAAAGCCAATGCGTACTTATGTACCAAAGCCCTTTGTCTAAAACGGCTACTCAGCGATTAACTGTGCTGCGTGAATCTAACGATGGGTTTTATATTGCCCAGCGAGACTTAGAAATTCGTGGGCCAGGAGAATTTATGGGTACTCGTCAAACCGGTATGGCGGAACTTAAAATTGCCGACTTAGTGCGAGACGCCGCGCTAATTCCCAAAGTACAAGAAATTGCCTATACCCTATGGGAACAATATCCTTCCCACGCTCAAGCCATTATCAACCGCTGGATAGGGCACAAGGAGCAATACGGCCATGCTTAATACTTTGCCTCTTGTGATTGCTAACACCGAAGGTGATACCCGCTTTGAAAGCGACAAAGCGCTTGCGCTAACGATCAGTAAAAACTGGGGTTTTTCAATTGAAGAAAAGCCCGTTGAAGGCTTTTATCTTCAAGTCAGTCACGATGTACTCGGGCTTGCTGACGCTAACGAAAAGAAAACACTGCCTGTTGTAGTGGATTTTGCTTCTCCTGCCAGTTTATATCGTAAAGCCCATGGCGGCGGCAGGAAAGAGCCTATTGTAAAAGCGGTGGGGCTAAAAGGTGATGTACTTAAAGGTGCTGATCTTAAAAATACGGCGCCATGGCACGTAGTAGATGCTACGCCGGGTTTAGGAAGAGATGCATTCGTGTTGGTTAGCGTAGGCTGCAAGGTCACTATGATAGAGCGTTCACCCATTGTAGCCGCGTTGCTTGAAGATGGTATTCGACGTTTACAACAGCGCTTCCCAGAACTTGCAGAACGATTAGCACTACAACATGGAAATAGTGCCGATGTAATGCAATACTGGAATGGTGAAAACGTAGATGCAATTTACTTAGACCCTATGTTTCCGCATAAAAAGAAATCAGCCTTGGTGAAGAAGGAAATGCGATTGTTTCAACAATTGCTTGGACACGACCCCGACGCCGACGCGTTAGTCGCGCCTGCGTTGGCATTAGCGTCGTCTAGAGTAGTAGTGAAACGCCCTAACAGCGCAGAAGTGCTAGCAGGAAAAAATCCATCAATGGCAATAGAAAGTAAAAAACATAGATTCGATGTGTATTTACGTCAAAAATCCTAGGAGAGCAGCATGATAGAAGTAGGTAGCACCTTGCCAGAGGTAGATTTCAGCCTTTTAGTCAATGGTGAGATGACAAACCCCGGCACTGCCGAGCTTTTTAACGACAAGCGTGTAGTAGTGTTTGCAGTGCCTGGCGCGTTTACGCCAACCTGCTCTCAAGCGCACTTACCCGGCTATGTGGCATTGGCAGATAAAATCAAAGCGAAAGGCGTTGATACGGTTATTTGCTTATCGGTTAACGATGCGTTCGTGATGGATGCTTGGGGAAAAGCGAATAACGCTGAAGAGATTATGATGCTGGCAGACGGCAACGGTCATTTCACTAAGCAAATTGGTTTAGACATGAATACCAGCGACTTTGGTGGCTTGCGCTCAATGCGTTACGCCATGTTAGTTGAAGACTGCGTAGTGAAAAAAATCAGTGTAGAAGATCCAGGCCGCTTTGAAGTCAGTGATGCCGAGAGCATGCTAAAAAGCTTGTAACAGCAAGTTCAATACTAAGCACTAAACCTATTGAAAGGCTTGAGCATAATGTAACGCAATGCTCAGGCCTTTTTTGATCGCCAAATTTACCGTCCAAGCCCAGTTAACATGCCTAAGTTAGCGAGCATCACAAAAAATATCGATAGATTTTTACGATTGCGTGGCTTTAATAAAGTTGATCGCAAAGTATTGTTAAAATGTAATATAACTATGCTGAAAAAAGCCGGTCAATGGCAGTTATACGATGACTAGCTAAACGTCGTTTTTACTGCAAATACCGTGGTTACTGACTTTAATACCAATTTGGTAATGCGAAAGTATGACATATACATACGTCGAGTTACCTTTACTTAATTAATGATAATAAGTATCATTTGCATAATTAAAAGCGTACTAGGAATAATGATGACAACAACACTTAAGAAGCTAAGTGCCTCGGTATTAGTATTAGCCGTGACCTTTTCATTGGGCACGAGCAGCGCCTTTGCAAATGGTGTAATCAGCGAACATGTAAACAACCTTCAGGCTCATATTGGTGAGTACACAGAGGAAGTGCACTGGTTAGAAGAAAAATTCGACAGTGTTGTTGATGCGTACGAAAAAGACAGCAAAAACGTAGACACAGACGTGTTAATTGAATATTGGGAAGAAGTCGATTTTCACTCTGCGATAGAAACCCAATATGTGCCTGTTTATGCGTCTATCTGGCAAGGTATCTATGGCATTAAAATGGGTATCGAAAACGGTAAATCTGTAGAAGATGTTCGCGCAGAGCAAACCAAACTTAATCAAGCCTTGTGGCAAGCGTTAGGCGCAGTTAAACTTGCGTCACAATATCAAAAGCAGGGTTTGGTTGCCAAAGTACAAACCACTGAAGTTGAACCTACCACCGCGCCTGAAGTTATCGACGATATTAAAAAGCGTTTAGATCGCGTAGTGGCTAAATCGGCAGAGCAACTAACTGAAGTTGCCACCACCTTGGTTCACGATACTTACTTACAACGCTTTGAAGGGGTAGAAGGGGCGCTAATTGAGTTAGACGCCGACCTAGTTGAAGACTTAGAAAAAGACTTTAACGTAACCCTTCCACAGGCAATTACTGGCGGTAAAGGCGTAGAAGCGGTTCGTGGTGTAGTAGAAACTATGCAAACGAAATTAGATCGCGCTCGTTCCTTGTTAGTAGAAGCAGAAAAAAGTCGTAAAGACGTTTTCTAAGGAATAGTTTTTCAAATGCAACGTAGAACATTTTTACAAGGTTTAGCCGCCGCAGGTGCGTTAGGTAGTTTACCTATCAGCAGTTTGAGCTTTGCCAACACTATTGCAAGTGTGTCGGTAGAATCCCTTCCTAAGTTGGAAGGTGATCTCACCCTTTATTTAGGGCGTGGTGAAGGTGGTTTGTATGAAAATGTGCTCGATGCCATTAAAAAACGCAATCCAAAGCTTAACTTAAAAATTAGACGCGGCGCTTCAGCCGCGTTAGCCAATACCCTTGCTGCAGAAGCTAAAGCAGGGGTGAAGCGCGCCGATTTATTTTGGGCGGTAGATACCGGCAGTATTGGCATGGTAACCGATTCAGGTTTAGCTAAGCCGTTACCTACTGACTTGACCACGCAATTGAAAGACGGTTTCCAGTATCCTAGCTGGACACCCGTTACCGGCCGTATTCGTACATTGCCGTATAACACAGAGCGGGTAACCCCCGATCAAATCCCAGATAGCGTAATGGCCTTAGCGGATAGTGATTTAGCGTTGGGGTGGGCTCCGGCTTATGCCTCATTCCAGTCATTCGTTACCGCTATGCGCATTTTAGAAGGTGAAAAGGCCACGGCCGATTGGCTTAAAGGCGTTAATAGCAAAGCGAAAAAATACGCAGGTGAACTTGGCGTAGTCATGGGCGTTGAACGAGGCGAAGTGGATATGGGCTTTGCTAACCATTACTATACGCTGCGCTTAAAAGCCGGTAAGCCAAACGCTAATGTTGCCCTTGCCTATACACAAAACGATGCAGGCTGTTTAGTCAATGCTTCGGGTATTGTGGCATTAAGCGAAGGCGATTTACCTGTTAACTTTATCCGCTATTTACTGAGCCGTGAAGTGCAAGGGTATTTGGCAAGCGAAGCGTATGAAATTCCGTTGGTACAAGGTGTTACACCGCCGCAAGGTTTACCTGCATTATCTGAAATATCGCCACCAGATATGGATCTTAGAAAACTAGCAGATTTACGCCCCACGCTTAACCTTATGCGAAAAGTCGGGGTGCTGTGAGCAACTGGCCAAAGTCGTACCCGCTGGCTCTAATTATCGCGTTAATGGCATTGTTGCCAGTAGGCGTTTTATTTTCGTTAGCATCAGATAGCGCAGAAATATTCGACACCCACAACTTGCGCGTACTTGGCAACACCGTATCACTTATGGTGCTGACTATTATTGGCTCGGTGCTTATAGGTGTGCCTCTAGCGCTGTTTACTGCTTACGTGCAAATGCCGTTCAAACGGTTTTGGCTAATTCTTTTAGCTGCGCCTTTAGCCTTACCCAGTTATATCGGTGCATTTGCCATGTACTTTTCATTTGGCCGTGGTGGCGAAATAGAAAACGTATTAGGAATTACCACCCCCAGTATTAATGGTTTGTGGGGCTCGGCCTTGGTGATGTCGTTATACACCTATCCTTTTGTGATGATGACCACACGAGCGTCGTTACTAAGCCTTGATGCCAGCCTAATCAATGCGGCTCGCACCCTTGGTGTTTCATTGTATAAAAGTTTGTGGCGCGTGGTATTACCCCGTGTAGCAACCAGTATTGCTGCCGGCGCTTTATTAGCTGCACTTTATGCGCTGTCTGATTTTGGTACGCCTGCCATCATGGGTTTAGACACCTTCACCCGGGTTATCTTTGTTGAATACAATGCCTTTGGCTTAAGCCAAGCTGCCATGCTGAGCTTGCAGTTAATGGTGATTGTAGGATTAATCTTATTCATTGAAAGTCGTATTGGCGGTGCCAAAGAACGCCCAGGTAGACATTTAAGTTTATGGCCTGCCCGTTGGCAACGTAACCTTATGTTACTAGCCGCAATGCCTATATTGTTGCTGGCTATTGTATTGCCTCTTGCGGTATTCACTCTGTGGCTAATAAGGGAAGGTACTGGTGGGTTCGAATTTAGTTATGCGTGGAATTCAGCTTATGCGTCTTTCCTAGCCGCTATTGTGGCCGTTATCTTGGCAATACCCGTTGCTCAAGCCGCTATTGCAGGTAAAGCTGGCCGTTTGATGGAACGTATTACTTATTTTGGTTTCGGCGTACCTGGTATCGTAATGGGTACCGCATTGGTTTACGTTGGGCTTCAATTGCCCTACCTATATCAAACCTTGGGTTTGTTGGTAATGGCCTATGTACTACGCTTTATACCCCTTGCTGTGGGCAGTGTACGTAGTACAGCAGAAAATTTAGATACCGGATTAGTGAAAGCAGCACGAGTGCTAGGGGCTAGCCCTCGCGAAGCATTTATGCGTATTACCTTGCCACTTACCCTAAGAGGCATGATAGCCGGTGCCGCCTTGGTGTTTTTAGAAGCCATGCGAGAATTGCCTGCTACCCTAATGTTGGGGCCAACGGGTTTTGAAACCTTAGCCACCTACATGTGGCGCGTGTACGAAGCAGGTTACTTTGGTCGCGCTGCTGTACCGGGGTTATTGCTGGTATTGTTATCGGGCTTTGGATTAATATTAATGCTTTCTGGCGAACGCCGCGCCCAGTTTACCGTTTCCGAGGATGATCGTAGTTAATGCTTAAAGTGAGTGAGTTGTCAGTTAATTATGGTGCTACCCGTGTAGTGAATAAGCTCAACCTAGAGTTAGGTTCAGACGAAATTCTCATGCTGGTGGGCCCAACAGGCTGCGGTAAAACCACTATCTTACAGGCATTAGCTGGCCTTATTCCTATTTCAGAAGGGCAAATGACCCTTGGAAACTGGACCGCCACACCGAAGAAAACGGTGCCTCCTGAAAAACGCAATGTAGGCATGGTGTTTCAAGATTTCGCCCTGTTCCCTCATTTGACCGTTCAGCAAAATGTTTGCTTCCGTTTAAAAGATACAAAGCTTGCCGATCATTGGTTAAAGCTTCTTGGCCTTGAAGATTTTCGCGATGCTAAGCCTGCTCGTTTATCGGGTGGCCAAAAGCAACGTGTTGCGCTAGCCCGCACCTTGGCACACGAGCCGGCATTTGTTTTATTAGATGAACCTCTTTCAAACCTAGATGCTGCCTTAAAAGACAGCCTTCGTTGGGAAATTCGCGATGCGCTTAAAGCTGCAGGCGTGCCTGCTATTTGGGTAACTCACGACCAAGAAGAAGCCTTAAGCGTAGGTGACAGGGTAGGGATATTAAATAAAGGCGTACTAGAGCAACTTGCAACCCCAGAAGCATGTTACTCAGAGCCCGCCAGCCGTTTTGTGGCTCGATTTATGGGTGAAGCTAGCTTTATTCCAGGTACCTTTGATAACGGCATCGTTACCACTGAGATTGGCACTGTACCTGGCACATCAGTAGATGGTGCTAACGGCAAGGTAGACTTGTTAGTGCGCCCTGACGATTTAAGTTTACGCGCAGACCATGAATCCCCCAATGGCACTGTAGATTGGGTACGTTACGAGGGTGAAAGTCGCCTTTATGCCGTAACCCTAGACAGCGGCAGCCAATTAAAGGTACGTGTAAGCCACGAAAACGCCATGAAACCGGGTGCGCGAGCACACATGGCGCTAATCACTACGCATCCGTTGGCCGTTTTCCCACGCAACAAGTGATATGTTTAACGGCCAGCTATTATTTAATAGCTTACAACGTAATTGGCTCAGGTAACTGCCATTCCCAACTTGATACCATCTTTCAAAAGGCATTTCATATTATGCTCGGGCATTGGCTTAGCGTAGAAGTAACCTTGCGCAATAAAACATCCTAACGATAATAATAAATCTGCTTGGTCTCTAGTTTCTACACCTTCTACCACGACATCGCATTTGAACGATTCAGCCAATGTAACCGTAGAGGATACGATAGCTTGATGCCCCTTATTGGTTTCAATATCGGTGATAAACGTTTTATCAATTTTAATAGTATTGGCTTTAAGGTTATTGAGATAAGCGAGAGAACTCATCCCAGTGCCAAAATCGTCAATGGCTATAGCAATTCCCAATTGTCGGATTTCTGCTAACGCAGACTCTATATATTTGATGTTTAGGCAGGTTTCATTCTCTGTAAGCTCAATTTGAAGTAAATTTGCGGGCAGTTTATTTTCAATTAATTCTTGCTGTATGAAGGCACACAGTCCCGGGTCTAGAAGGTTATAAGGAGAAAGGTTAATGGCGATAGGAGTACTACAGCCCTCATTTAGCCATGAAGAAGCATGCTCAATAGCCTTTTTTACTATATAACGGCCAAAATCTTGCACTTTTCCGCTGCGCTCTATTAAATTAATAAAAGCAAAAGGCATCAGTAAACCCAATCGAGGATGTTGCCATCGACATAACCCTTCAACCCCCACAATGTTGCCATTTCTCATATCAACCTTAGGTTGAAAATGCAGGATCAGCTCACTGTTTAACATCGCCTGATTTAAATCAGCTTTTAGCATTACGTCTTGTTCGTTCACAAGCACATTTTGGTTGTCGTAAATCGACCACCCACTTCGCTGTTTTTTTGCTTTATACATTGCTGTATCGGCGCAGGATATGAGTGTTTCAGGATTACTAGTATGTGAAGGGTAGTGAGCAATGCCAACACTGGCACCGGTATTAATTTCTAACCCGTTAAGAGGAACTGTAGTATCGCATACCAATACTAATTCTTGTGCAAGTGCTTCACCCTGCTGAATGCTGCAATGTGGTGCCCATACTATGAATTCGTCGCCACCTATCCGAATAAGTTCATTGGGTAGCGTAATAATGGTGGACATGCGTTTAGCCAGTTCTATTAATAATTCATCACCAGTGTTGTGTCCGAATGAGTCATTCACTTCTTTAAATTTATCAAGATCAATAACAAACAAACATGCCTGTGAAATCACTTTATGCTTATGCTCGTTAGATTTCATATTACGCAAGGTCTCGGTGAGATAGAGACGATTCGCTAGACCTGTAAGTGGATCGTGAGTGGCAAGGTTAGCAAGGGTTGCGTTAATTTCGTCGGCACGTTTTGCGATAATTGAAGATAGCGTCAGAGCCAACCAAGCGGTTATCCAAAATACAATAACTGATGTAATAATGAGACGTTTAGCGACGAGTTGGAGTGTCGCATCTATTAGTGTCGTTTCCTTAACATAAAAAATATTATATTGATCAAAATTGACTCTCAACCAAAGATAACTTCGGTTATTTAAGAAAAAAACAGAGGCACTTTCTTCAGTTAACAGCTCTATTTTTTCTACTAAAGTACGGCTAGATTGCGGGTCTATAAGATGTGCTTGCGTCCACTGCTTTTGGGATGAACTGACATGAAATAGAGTGGGTAGTGCAGGGTCGGCTAGGCGGCTTTGGGGATCAAAATAGTAATTGCCATAAAAAAAAGCGTTTTCGTCAGATTGTATTTCCGAATTTAAAAACGTGACAACACGTGACATTCTAGATAGTTCGTTCTGAATACCGACATCAGCTGCTAGGCGATAAGAAACGGTAACGTAAATAGTCGAAACTAAAATTGAAACCGTAAGGCACGCAAAAATTAGCCGAATCCGAATGGCTGTTTTTTGAGGGAGTATAGGCATTTTCTGCATATATAATTATTACTCCAGCAACTATGTTTTAGCTTTCTTTCGTACTGACTCCGGCTATTTGGTATACCGGGCACCAACCCGACAGCAAAGAAATCAGGTTTAGCACCCCAAAAATACCTAGTAATATTTCAATAAACACATCATCGATTATATTGCCGTTAAGAAAAGCAAAAGCGGTTACCGAGATACCTATAGCTCCGCGAAGGGTGCGATCTAATAAACTTAAATTTGCATGAATTGCCATAGCGTTGCCATATTGAGTAATTCTAAAAAGAATAGCCTCATATTGTTCTAAGCAACAGTAGACTTTAAGTTACTTTTAATAGCCTTAATTTGAACTATCAGCGAGTCTAACGTTGAGTGGGCAAACTAATTACGTATAATTCAGCTCGTTTTTGCCCCATGCCTTATTATTAGACAGTGAGGGTAATTAGTACGATATTCCAAGTCAGGTACAGCAATTAAAGGTGAGTAGTGTGAAACAGCGTGATGTAATTGTGATTGGTGCTGGTGCAGCAGGGCTGTTTTGTGCAGCGCAAGCCGGTGCCCGTGGGCGCAGTGTAGAAGTGCTCGATCACGCCAAAAAAGTGGGGCGTAAAATTCTTATGTCTGGAGGCGGACGCTGTAACTTTACCAATATGTACGCTGGCCCGGAAAATTTCATATCGCAAAACCCACACTTTTGTAAATCGGCGTTAAGCCGCTACACCCAATGGGATTTTATTGGAATGGTAGCCGAGCACGGCATTGCATACCATGAGAAAACCCTAGGCCAGCTATTTTGCGACGACAGCGCCAAAGATATTGTAGAACTCCTGCTAAAAGAGTGTGATAAAGCGGGGGTAACTATTACCACACGCTGCGACATTGTAAGCGTTGAAAAAACCGAATCAGGTTACACGCTTAACACTTCTTTGGGTGAATACCAATGTGAGTCGCTAGTTATCGCCACCGGCGGCTTAAGCATGCCGAAGCTAGGCGCAACACCATTTGGTTACAAAGTGGCTGAGCAATTCGGCTTAAACGTGCTACCCACTCGCGCAGCACTAGTACCTTTCACCCTGCAAGATAAAGACAAAGACGTATTAGCCGAGCTAAGCGGCATTGCCATAGACGTAAATGCACAATGCAATGACACCTCATTCCGTGAAGCTATGCTGTTTACGCATCGCGGCCTAAGTGGCCCTGCCATGCTACAAATCTCAAGTTATTGGGAAGCAGGCGAGGCGTTAAGCATTAATACGCTCCCAACTGAAGATGCGCAGGCGCTTATTAATACGGCGCGCACCGACACGCCAGATGCATTGCTGGCAACCTGTTTAAACAAAGTGTTCCCCAAACGCATGGTACAAAGCTTTATTGAATATCATCAATGGCGCAATGTACCGGTGAAGCAGCTGAGCCATAGCGAATGCGAGGCTATTGCTAACACGCTAGAAAATTGGCAAATAAAACCCAATGGTACCGAGGGTTACAGAACCGCCGAGGTCACCATAGGTGGGGTAAATACCGATGAGCTATCGTCTAAAACCATGATGGCTAAAAACGTACAAGGCCTTTATTTTATAGGCGAAGTGGTAGATGTAACCGGTTGGTTAGGGGGCTTTAATTTTCAGTGGGCGTGGAGCAGCGGCTGGGCAGCCGGGCAGGTGGTGTAGTTGTAAATCAAGTCAAAACCGCATACAAAAAAGCGACTGTTCAATAACATTGAACAGTCGCTTTTAGCTATTTTCTACATATCTATTTCACATCAAGACTTGTTATTGATTGGTTTCATTAACCAAAATAACTTTACGATGTGGGAATGGAATTTCAATGTTCGCTTCATCAAGCCCTTTCTTAATTTGCTCAGGTACTGAGTAACGAATATCGAAGTAGTGCTGACCTTCACAGAACGGACGTACAATGAAGTCTACCGAACTGTTGTTTAAGGTTTCTACTTCAACAAATGGCGCAGGCTCTTTAAGTACATGCGGGTGTTCAGCGAGTACTTTGTCGATAACGGCACGAGCAGCATCAATACTTTCACCATAAGCAACACCAAAGGTCATATCTACACCGCGAATTTCATGGTGTGAATGGTTGGTAATTTGCTCGCCCCAAATTTGGCTATTTGGAATGATAATGTGTTGGTTATCGAAGGTTTGCAAAATGGTAGTGAACATATCTATTTCGGTGACTTTACCAAACTTGCCTGCTGCTTCTACAAAGTCATCAACTTTGTAAGGGCGGAAGATAAGTAGCATAACGCCAGCGGCTAAATTAGACAGAGTGCCTTGCAGTGCTAAGCCTACGGCAAGCCCCGCTGCGCCAAGTAATGCAATGATAGAGGCGGTTTGTACACCAAAGCGGTTAAGAACGGCTATGCCCACAAAGGCTAAGATGGTGTAGCGTATTACGCTACCAAAAAACTTAAATAAGGTGTCGTCTAATTGGGGGTATCTACCGGCTAGTGCAACCATGCCCTTATAGGCTTTACCTGCTACCCACATGCCTATAATTAATATAAGTAACGCAAGTAAAATGTTGGTAGCCCACGCTAGTGCGCCAGGGAGATACTGATCCACATCAAGTGATGCAATAAATTCTTCCATGTGTAAATTCCTCATAACGATTGATTATTTTTTGAAGATTCGTAAGGGTGCTTCAAGCCGCTATGTTATAAGCCATATACAACATTAAGGGTATTCATCAATAGTATGAAGGTGTGAAAACAAAGCAGCGAAAAAAGCGTGATTATCGCTGCTTTGTTTATATTATTCAGATAATTAAATTTTTTTAAAAGGTATAGCGAACAAAGGCTGCAAACACCTCGGAATCGGAAAATTTAGTATATTCACCGCCAACTGCTATCGAATCCCAGAAATATTGCGTGCCTAACTTATAGGCTTTTTGATCAGAACCTTCATCCCATTTCTGCCATTCTAATCCGCCATAGACTTCCACATTGTTTGCTATCATATGTCGAATATTAGCCTCACCGGTAAGGTATTCGGTACCTGCTGAAACGGCATTTTCACTATCGTTTATCTTAATATCAATTTCACCATAGCCAATTTTACCGTCCAGTACTGTGCGATTTGAAAAGCGGTGAATATAGCCAACTGCCACTTTCCAGCGGTCGACATCCATGTTTACCCCTTGGGTATTATCATCAGCGGTAAAATATGTGGCTTCACCAAAAAAGTTCATTCCAAGTTCTTTACTTGCCTTAAATTCAAAGCCTTTCGGAGTAAAGATATCTAAATCGGCGAATTCCGTTTGCACTAATGAAACCTGTGCAAAGTCGTAAGAAGGGGCATTAATAATGGGTTTGTCAGCCGCAAATACAGCACTTGCGGCTAAAAAACAGGTTGGAGCGATAAGAAGTTTATACATTGAATATCCTTATTAGGTTGGGGAACTAATAAGAAGAATAGGGGATATGGGATGAACGAAAAATGAACGCTAAGTTAATCAATATTCAGGTTAAAAGAAGACGTTTTCACCTATGCTGAATAGCGAAAACCTTGTTCTCTATGAAACACAAGGTACTCCTGATGGTAGCGTTGAAGCGAAGCTCGCATTTTAGAATTGATACCTAACACTTCTGGTTCCGCTAACTTTTCTGATATGACAATTTTGCCCGTATCTAGAAAGCTTATGTAACCTCTATCGAATGCTTTATCTAAGTTTGCTAAAAGAAGTAAGCCATTATATTGATTTAAGCTCGTCATCGTCGTTAATCTCATTGGTGGATATGTGTCCATTTTCGATTAAATCTGCCACCGCTAACATCAAACATATTTTATGAGACCTAGCCCGGCCGTTCGCACGGGCAGCGAGAAGATTTGAGAGCTATATCTATATATAGCTGTAGGCTCATCCATGTATCCTCTTAATATTTAATCCCAAAGGTAAGCCTAACTGTTCTGGGCTCTACTGGGTGGTAGTGTAGGTCTTCTACCCCTTCTTCGGGCTCGCCAGGTAAGCGAGAGGCATAATAGTAATCAATGTCGTGAGCATCGCTATCAAGCAGGTTCAATACTTCTAAGCCTATCTGCCAATCGGTATCTTGGTAGGCAATTTGGGTGTTTAGTAAAAAGGTTGAAGGTGGCTCAATGGTATCGAAGCTGTCTACCGTGCGTGAGCTTAAATATCTTGCGCGTAAGGTATAACTGAAGCCTTGTTGATTGCTTTGCTGGTACCAGGTTGCGCCTGCACTCACCACGGCGGGAACTGTGCCATCGATGTGGTCGCCTTCGCCCGCGACGGTATCACTAAACCGCGCTTTGGTGTAAGCAGCTTCAATGTCTGCTGTTAGGTGGTGGCTTAACCAGTAATAGGCGCTTACCTCAATACCATAACGTTTAGAAGGGCGGCTAGCTTCCGTAAAACCAGCGTCGCCTACGTAAACTAATTCACTGTCTAATTCTAATTGCCATAAGGCGGCAGAGACATTATAGGTTTTGTTGTCTGTCCAGTTTATGCCGGTTTCGTATCCAAGTGAGCGCACTAATAAAGGCGCAGACGCTATAGACTCGCCTGTTGTCGGGTCTTGGGTAATGGTAACTCCCCGGGCATCATTAGAGTGATAGCCTTGGCCAATATTGGCAAACATCGTCATGGTGTCGGTGTATTGATATTTTAAGCCAGCTTTTAAGCTAAACATGCCGTCTTTTTCATCGCCACTATTTGCAGCTATTTGGCTGTCTACCTCAATGTCGAAGTAGTCGTAACGCCCACCTAAGGATAAGGTAAGTGAATCTGACAGTACGATATTAGATTGAGCAAACGCGGCGTACGAGCTGCTGTCTATGGCGTCTTCTCGAATGGTACTAAGGCGTTCTAGGTTTTGAGTACGATACAGTCCTACATTGCCAATATCATCGTAACGCCATTGGCCACCAAGGGTAATACTGCTACCTTGGGTTACGGCAAACGGTAAAGTGGTTGATAATTCACCGCCGTAAATTTTTCTATCATCAGCTTGTTCGAACTGATCGCCAGTTTCTGGGTTATCAAGGAAATAGGTGAAGTTTGAAAACAGAGTAAGGTCGGTATCGATAGCGTATAGCGATGCATTTACTGTGTCGCTATTGTATTGGGCAGACAAGCTGTACCGCGATGACTCGCCGCCAACTTGAGTATCAATCGAGCCTAAACGGTCTATCACACCACTTTCAATAGCTCTAGCGGGAACTTGGTCGGCGCTATTCCAGCTATTTTCATACGCCATGCCGCTAATGGCCAATTCACCATCAAATAAAGGCACTATATAACGCAGGTTAGCGTTTTTTTTCTTCACGTCTTCGTCGATGTCTGTCCATGGGCCGTCATACGTTTGGTATTCCAATGCAGCAATGGCTGTACCTTTACCAATACTGGCTGAATTTAAAGTGACGGCACGACGATAGTTATCTTCACCCAAGGTGACAAGAAGCTGGTTACTCTCAAGGCTATCTTTAGAGCTGAAGTATGCTCCGCCAGCGCTGGAGAAGTCGCCAATGTTGGCGTAATACGTGCCTTTGAAGTAACTCAAGTTGTCTACCATTTCGGGAATGACAAAATTGAGATCTGAATAGCCCTGTCCGTGGCCATGGCTTCGCATATTCACCGGCATACCATCTACACTGACCGCAAAGTCAGTACCATGATCTAAATTAAACCCGCGTAAAAAGTACTGATTCGCTTTGCCTGAACCGCTGTGTTGGGTCACCATCATGCCTGGAATAAACTCTAGCATTTCACCCGTGCGAAGCATGGGTCGCTCAATTAATGTATCGCCCGACACCCAACCTTGAGATGCTGAAACAAATTGTCCACTTTGTGTTTGTGCTTCGCCTTGAATACGTATTCGTTCTACATCTTGCTCTGTTTCAACATCAGGATCATCTAGTGCGAAACTGACGGGTATGAAAAGGGTTGAGGACAGCGCAATAGCAATAGCTATAGGAGAGAAACGTAGCGGCAATTTAGCAAAGCGTAAATACATGGAAATTTGTCTTTTTTGATAGTGATATTAACCTTACGTATAAGATAACGTATTAGACGCAGCTTTTTAGAGACAGCCGTTAAAATTTACATTTTATAGGTAAATGGTTTCAGATTTGATAGGCGCTAATTTTTGCAGAATTTGATTTTCTTGTTGATAGGTTAAGCCAACATCACGCATAGCGTCTTGCACATACTCCACTAAAATATAAAACTCTCGCTCTTTAATGTTTAAATCTTTGTGGGTCTCTAACATGGCCTTGCCTTCGTAAACACAAGGGCCGCCAATAAGCTCGCACGTTTGTGATACCAGTTGTTTTCGTAAATGGCTTTTCGGTACACCATTAAAATAGTGCCCTATAACCGGGTCTTTATAGATGCGATTAATGGCAACACCAAACACAGTATTAAGGGTTTTACTGCCACCGATTTCATCGTACAGGCTGGTAGCGTTTTGCTTGGCAGTGTGCGTGTTAGAACACCCACTGATACCGCCTAACAGAGTAAAAAGTAGTGTAATTACGGCTGTCGTTATTCTTGTTTTGTGTAAATAGGTACTCATCATCACCAACTTAAAAATTAGCAGTGGCAGTTAGATAGAAGCCTGTCGAGCTAGGCTGCATAGGCAAGTTGCCTAAATCTACATAAGCTGCGGTGAGGGAAAATGACTTATTGGGAAAGTAAGCAATGAAGGCGTCGGTTACCGTATCTTCTTCTGCTAGCCCGCCTAGGCGATTGGTTTGCGTTCTAAACTCAACGCCGGCCACGGTTGACGGGCTGGTTAGTAGCGCCAAAGAACCTTCCCATTCCACTTTATAACTATCGTCATTTTCACTAGCAAAACCAAGTAACCCAAAGGTGTTTGCTTTGGTATAGCGGGCGGTCAGATTGGTCAATAGGTTAAAACCGTTAATATGACCTAAATAAAGCTTGGTTGCAGAAACAAAAAAATCAGTGCCGCTATCATCTTTAGCCCCAAGTATGCGCGCTACACCTTGATTAGGAAGCGGGCCGGTGCCATCGGGCAATAGAAGCGTGGTATCAAAATCTCGGTGTTTTTTATATTGTGCGCCAACAGCCACTTGGGGTACCCAAGTGCGTTGGCTAAAAACGCCATCACCCAATATTTTCACTTTTGCAGATACAATATCCATGTCGATACGGGTAGATTGTGCGGCGTTAATTGCTCCATCGGTAAGTAAGCTGAAAACACTGCTGGTAATGCCTGATGAAATATCTAGGCTTTGGCGTTGTACGCTTATTTCAACGCGATCGTAAATGCCAAGGCTGGCACCAAAAGTGGTTAAGGTGTAGTCGTTTAAATGAAGGTATTGAACATTCGCGGTACCGTTTATTTCTTCTCTACTGCCATAGCCGCTAATAAAAGCCCAAGGCGTGATACCGCCACCGGCGGTACCTTCAAACCCAGTAATACCGCCCGTCGCAGTTAAGCGAGAGCCCGTATTTGCACAGCTTAAAAAGGAAACTAAACAAAAGCTTAGGCAAAAAAATATTGCTTTGGTCATATTGTCTTTTTCTTGAGGTTTAATTAAATAATAGGTAAGCCTTGCTAAAAAGAAAGCTCTGAACGAATTTTTCCTAAGCGGCTACGGTAAAACGGTTTTTGCCTGCACGTTTAGATTGATATAGCGCTGTGTCGGCAGACTCCATTAATGATTTTACATCAAAGGTAACGGACTTATTTTGATGATGATATGCCACGCCCAAACTCGCCGTTACACTAAAATCTGCGCCTTCTTTCGTGATGAATCGGTGGCTTCTTATATTTTCGAGGATTCGATTAGCTATTTCTTTGGCTTGCAACAGCGTAGTGCGGGGAAGGGCAATAATAAACTCGTCTCCCCCAATTCGTGCAATAACGTCATTAGTACGTAGTGTATTTGCCGCAGTTTGCGCCACAGTTTTAATGACTTCATCGCCCACGTGATGACCTAAATTGTCATTAATGTGTTTGAAGTTATCAATATCAAAAGAGATGAGTGCCAACCCTACGTGATGAGGGCTTAACTTAACGAGGTTATGCTCAAAATAATCAAAGAAGTAACGCCGATTGTGTAAGCCAGTAAGGTCGTCTCGAATAGAAAGCGCCAGTAGTTTTTTAGAGTTTTTATATTGAAAAATCACAAAAATAAGTAGCAAAGCGAATATTAGAACTACCCCTGACAGCATCATATTCTTCTGCCGCACTTTCAGAGATTGCTCCCTTGCCGTTACCGCTTGAAGTTGTGTTTGTTGTTTTAGGAGGGCAATTTCTTTGTCTTTACGCTCGGCCTCCATCGTGGTTTGTACTTGGGTGACATATTCTGAATTGTTTAAACGCTGTAATTCGAGGAAGTCTTTGTAATAACTATGAATAAATTCAAAAGCCTGCTCAAAGCGATTATCTTTAAATGCTACTAAGCCTGCAATATAATCAAGCTCCAAGTGCCATTGCGTATTGTGCAATGCTTCTATGCCGTTAAAAATAGTGCGTGCTTTCGATAAATCTTGTTTAGCCTCAGCTAAGTTATCAAGGGTTAAATTGCAAAGGGCGCGTTTTTTGTAAAGTTCTGCGTTGTAATCAATGGGGCCCGATAAGCCCAGCGCATCATCAATAGCACCAATAGCAGCGTTACACTCTCCTCTTTCTGCCATTGTCATAGCACGGCCATAATGCAAATAGAAATTTTCGCTGTGCTTGTTGGTAAAATTCAACGCTATTTCGTAACGGTCAAAGTAGGAAAGTGCATCATTCCAATTCTCCAGCTTTCGGTTCACCATAGCTAGGCCCAATAAGGTACTGGCAACATGGGGTTGGTAGCCAATGGACTCGAAGAAGGTAAGTGCACCTTCGTAATACTCAATGGCTTTTGTGTAATTACCTAAATAGTTATAGGTGTCGCCTAAGCTCTCTTCTAACAACCCATTAAAAAAGGGGTTGTTTAAAATGACGAGATTTTTATAAGCATCTTGCAGTATGAGGGTGGCCCGGTAGTAGTCTCCGGAAAGTGCAAATCCGTAACCTAACTCCCTAATAGCAAGCACGTAAATAGTACTGTTAGGATCTTCTTTAGCGACTTCAACTGCATACTTCAGCGTGTCGATAGCGCCAGAAATATCGCCTGTTTGGTGCATCCGGCTCCCTTTTAAATAAAGCCACAGTGCATTTTGTTCGTTCGTCATCACATTGGTGAAGGTTGCGACAGTGGCAAGGGTGGCATCCATTTCTTTGTATAAGGTTAATACACTCTCGGTTTGGGCTTTTCGTAACAACAGCCAAACTTTGCCGTCATCACTGAAGTCATTTGACTGCGCAAGTGTAACTAATTTTCGGTAGGTTTGCTGAGGGTTTAGAAAAATAGCATTTTCAAAGTCGTGTAATGCATTTTCACTAATTGTGCCTGGCATAGTGTCAGAAACAGGTACCGCTGTAGTTGCGGTATCAAGAGTTGCAGACACAGGAAAAGAAAGGCTAACCAGCACCCCCCAAATGGCGAAAAGCATCAAGAAACAGGTGCGTCTATGTACTACAGCCAAAAAAAGCCCTCCGAATGGCTACAAATTTGCTTAATTAACCTGCAATCTGGCACTAGGTTAGTATGAAAAGTGTTCGGAGTGAAGCGACATTTTTGCTTATTTTGTAAAGACTAGAGTTTGCCAACTGACACCTTGGCGGTGCAGTTTGTCGCTAGAATCTGTGTTATGAATTAAGGTTAAGCCACAGGATTTTGCGAACTCGATGGTGTCCCTAGCATTAACCGGATTAGCCACCCGTTCGTCATCAAATTTCCCGTGTCGCAAAGTAATGACTAGGAGCCCTTCGGTTAAAAGCAATTGGCTACATCGTTGCAAGCTTTGTTGTTGCTGAACGTGGGTTAAGTGCATCCATACCGCGCTAATCAAAATTAACCCGTAGTGTTGCTTTTTCTGTGATGTGAGTAAGGGCAGGGTATCTTTAATCCACGTTACTGACTCTCCCGTAAAGGCAATGCCTGATTGCATTAGCGCGGTTGCAGGCTCAATAGCGGTTACGTGATTTCCCAAATCGGCCAGGGCTTTCGCGTCTCTGCCTGCTCCTGCACCTATGTCTAAGATAGTGGTATGGGTTAGCGACGGTATATGTGACAACCAATCGCCATGTACATCCTCAAATGCAACACTAGTGTATTGTGAAGCAAGCTTTGAAGCGTGCTGGTGGTAATACGCGATGTGTTTATTGTACTTCATGGTGTTAGCTGTTCTTTTGAAATGTGTTTAACCACTTGGCTAAAATCGCCAAGGGCATGTGATGCCTGTTCTGTCCAATGCCAGAACAAAGACACACCTAATTGTTTGCTAGGAAATAGCGAAATGAGCTGGCCCGATGCCACTTCTTGTTTAACTTGTAAGGTTGGCAACATCGCCCACGCTACGCCTTCTACGGCCATTTTTGCAAACCCATGAGACGACGGATACCAATGACATGTGGTTAGCGACGGCGGAAAGTCTAAACATTCTCGCTGATAGTCGGTGAGTAGGGTGACATCAAATTCGTCATAAAGTAACCCCGGAGTGCTCATTACTCGTTCAGGGCTTATGTCATTTTGAAGGTAACGCTGTATAAAGCCAGGCGAAGCATAGAGTTGATAATTCATAGTACCTAGCCTTGCTGATTGCCCGCCGGTAATGGGAGTGCCAGTTTGGCTAATGCAGGCCATGACTTTACCTTGCTGCAATAAGGTGCGAGTTTGGGTTTGATCAGCATTATAAATATGTACGGGGTTAGAACGTATTTCACTGAATCTTGCCATCACCTCAGTAAACCAGGTAGCCAGCACATCGTTGTTTACTGCAACACTTAGTGGCGAAGCATAGTCAGCCGCCCCGCTGCGTGTGGTTAGCTGCTCTTCTAGCACACTCACTTTTTGCACGTGAGATAAGAGTTGTTCGCCAAGTGGCGTGGCTTTAAGCGGTTTCATGCGCACTAAAACCGGCCCGCCTACTTGTTGCTCTAGTCGCTTTATCTTTTGTGAAACTGCCGACTGAGTCAAGTTGAGCGCTTGAGCGCCGCGCTCAAAACTACCGTAGCGTAGCACTTCGCGAAAACTGTGTAGGGCAGCATAATCAAGCATGATGAAAGTAGGCACTCTTATTTAAATAGGCCTTTCTACTGTTATTAATTAATTTAATAACAAAGAAAAATTATTAATTTAATTTAGTTGAAAAGGGTGGCTAAAATCAACGCCTATTTTTTATTCATTCCAATTTTTGAGGTTTAGTTCATGTTTGCGGCAGCGTTGAGTGGTTTTGTGATGGGCGGCACCCTAATAATTGCCGTTGGTGCGCAAAATAGTTTTTTAATCGAACAGTCTTTGAAGCGTCAATGGACAGGGTTGTTCGTACTGCTGTTTATAGTGAGCGATGCCATTTCTATTAGCTTAGGAGCGATGGGATTCGGGTTACTGTTACAAGAATACCCGTTATTGGTATCAGTCACTAAGTGGGCGGGCGTGGTCTTTCTCTTGTGGTTCGCGTTTAACAAACTCAAAGCCTCTATGGCTGATGATGCGCTGGTACTTGAAATGTCGAAGAAGCAAACGTCATTCAAGCGTGCGTTTCTGATTGCTATGGCGGTGACGTGGTTGAATCCTCATTTTTACTTAGATACGCTGCTATTAATGGGTAACTTGGCCAGCCAGTGGCAGCTAAATAAATGGTGGTTTGTCCTCGGTGCAGTTTGGGCATCTATCGTATGGTTTGTTGGGCTAAGTACCCTCACCGCTAAATTTGCGCACCATATGCAGCGCCCGTCATTTTGGCGTTGGTTTAACCGCTTAAACGCAGCGGTACTAGGGGCGGTAAGCATTCAATTGGCTAGCTTGTAGTATAAAAATATTAGTGAAAGCTTTTCGGTAAGCAGCCAATCGCAAGAAGGAGAGGCATATGAGCTGGATTTATTTGATTGTGGCTGGCTTATTAGAAATAGGTTGGCCGGTGGGGTTAAAGCTATCTCAAGAAGCTGAAACCCGCGTGCTGGGGATACTGTTAGCCGTAGGATTTATGGCGGCCAGTGGTTTTTGTTTATGGATGGCGCAAAAAAATATTCCGATAGGTACTGCTTACGCGGTGTGGACTGGCATAGGTGCGGCGGGTACGTTTCTAGTTGGGGTTGTATTTTATGGCGATCCGACTTCTGTCGCGCGCTACTTTGGCGCAGCACTTATCGTGGCGGGCGTAGTGGTATTGAAATTAGCCCACTAACCCCACTAAAAGAATGTGGCGTATAAAAAAGCTCAGGGAATACCTGAGCTTTTTTGTGTGCGGCTAACAGTAACTTTTAGTTTGCGTTTAGCTGGGCGCGAAGTGCAGTTAAAAAGGTGTCGATGCGTTCGGCGTTTTTACCTAAATCGCTTTTTCCAACCCGAGATTTACTGCGAATATCTACAAGGGTGTTATCGTCTTTTGCTTTTAGGCGAATAACCACATCATCTTTGAATCCAAACCACTGGGTGGTGTCAGTCGCTTCTAACGTATAGGGCAATGCGCCATCGGACACACGCTCCCAGCCTAATACGTCAATAGTTTGTTCACTAGCTGCAAAGACTTCATCAATGCTTTGCGCCAATAATTGGGTTCTAATTTCAGGGTAAGCATCGATTTGCTGACGTGTTACCTCACCACCCTCATAAGCAATAGGGTTAGGTGCATTTTCACGTAGCGGCGCAATGGCCACAAACGCCGGAGGGTTAGTCACATCGGTAGTAATATCGTGAATAGGCGGTACGGTACTGGCTTTGCCCATCATGCTAACCGGCATGGCGACGGCAATTAACGCGAGTACAGCGAAAACAAATGTACTGCCCCAGCTGACGCTTTTACGTTTTATTAGCACTTGTAGAATGATAAGTATAATGGCTGCGCCACCTACATATACGCCATAGCGCAGAGAGGTAAATGCAGTACCTAAATCAACGCCTGCGTACTGATATAGCGGGCCTGGTAATACCACCATCAAAAATCCGATAATGCTGGTCAGTGCAATGAGTGCTTTCAAGTTAGCTCCTAATTATTATTGTTGCTTTGAATAACATAACTTTAACAGCCATTTGGCTATTTTGGTTCAAATTTTCCACTAAATTTGTTGAGGAGGTGTTTGATATATTACAAAAATCATATAAAGCAGTGAAATTACAAAGGTGTCAGAAGCCCGAGTGGATTTTACATAAGGGAAATTGAGAATCCTCTGCTATGCTATAAGCTGATAAAAACATGAGGTTTACCATGGGAAGTTCCCAAGAGATACCTTCTTTTAACGCGACTAATGCGCAAAAAGTCGAGTTGTTGCTAGATATACTTTCTACCCAAAAAGCAGAGTTTGAAGAAGGGATGACAGAGTATGCGCTAATTTCCCAACTTAAGTCGCCACCCTATCAGCTGTTCAATGACAATGCGCTGCGCGATTCCCTCGCTTTGTTCAATACTCACTTCATCCTGTTTCATGCCCTGTATTTACTAAGAAATCTTTGGCGAGATACCTCGGTGGGGGAGCTAGATATTCATACCACACGTATAGTACTACGGCCCTTGAAAGCAAGTAGCCAATGCGACTGTGGAACTAACGCCACTACATTAGATAAAAGCGACCCGCTTGCAGACTACTACCTGAATTGGCAAAACTTGGTCAGCACTGGGGAGGCTGATGTAGAGGCCTTATTGAATGGCTTTTGGCAGCGAATGATGGGGGCTGAGCCCGCTTTTGATTCAAAAGAAAGTATTGTGCAATGCCACGCTTTACTTAACTTAGACGAGTCTGTGCCAATCACGCTACCGACGCTTAAAAGGCACTACAAAAAGCAGTTGGCAACAGTACACCCAGACAAAGGAGGCAGCCACGAGGCGGCGCAAAATGTTATTTCGGCTTACCAAACTTTATTGCGATATTACGGGCTTTAATGCTCAAAGTTGAATGAAAAGCGAGTTTTTCATTCTTAGGCTACCGCTATAGTATGAAAATACTGCAACTGACCGATAAGATCTGCATCTTTAACTCCCTTTACTTTTAATCTTTAGTATAAGCGCACACAATGTAAAGATTGTGTCAGATATGTCATGAATAGGGTGCCCCATTATTCATACTAGCTGATGAGTAACCCTTTCGTCACAGTCATTTGCTACTTTGCTGAGTTACTGCAATGTCGCGCTGTATTGGAAGCGTATGATCTCATTAGTCCAGTTGATGTGATCGGGCTGACTAATGCCAAGGTATTTATAACTCGGCGCATGGAAGCTACCTAAATTATTACAGGTTCAAAATTTAAGTTTATGGGTTAAACGTTCTCGTTTGCCGGTAATCGTCAGTTTTTAAATTCGAGAAATTATTATGAAACGCGTTTTTTATGTCATCACTACCCTAGCTTTGTTGGTAGGTGCGATTGGGTGTTCGTCTGAGTCTGAACAGGCGGGCGCAGGGCAGCAAGCTATGCCGCCACAGTCCGTGTCGGTGCTTACTATTGCACGCCAATCAGTAACCCATGAAATGATTCTGCCAGGAAGGGTTACGCCGTCTCGTCAGTCTCAGGTACGCCCCCAGGTTGATGGGGTGATTACAGAGCGTTTATTTGAAGAAGGTGCACAGGTTGAAAAAGGCCAGCAACTCTATCAAATTGATGATGCGCGTTATCGTGCCCAATTAAACAGCACCATTGCTGACGTTAAAAGTGCAGAAGCGAATTTAAAAACCTTAGAAGCCAAAGCTCGCCGCTACGATGACCTAATTAAACAAAATGCGATTAGTCGCCAAGAATACGATGATGTTATTGCGCAGAAAGAACAAGCGCAAGCAGCGATTAGTGTTGCTCAAGCGGCGGTAGATTTAGCGCGAGTGAACTTAGGCTATACCAAGGTGTATGCGCCAATTAGTGGCCGTATCAGTCGCTCGTTTGTAACTGAAGGTACGCTAGCGACCACAAACCAAACGCAGCAACTTGCCACTATTACCCAGTTAAACCCTATCTTCATCGATATGCAGGAGTCGGGTCGGGCCATACTGACTCTTCGCCAAGCCATGCAAGAACAGGGCTCTATGCCTGTGGAATTAACTGTGGACGAGGCGACGGGTAAGAAATACGAACATACGGGTAGCGTGAAGTTTTCAGAAGTTACCGTGGATGAAAGTACCGGCTCAGTCGCCCTTCGCGCCGAAATGCCAAATCCAGACGGGTTGTTGTTACCAGGCTTATTCGTGAAAGGCCACGTTATTACAGGTACAGAACAGGCTCTACTCGTACCTCAGCGCGCTACTATGCGTCAGCAAGACGGTTCATTGTCAGTCTATGTGGTGAACAGTAACGACGAGGTAGAAGCGCGTGCACTGAAAACTAGCGACATCTACAAAGACCAATATATTGCCACCTCGGGTATCAAAGAGGGTGACAGACTTATTGTTTCTGGTTACCAAAAAGTGAAACCTGGCAGTAAAGTAAACACCAGCGAGTGGCAGTCATCGTCACGCGGCTCACGTTAAGATAGGATTAGTTTACTATGGCTCGCTTTTTTATCGACAGACCCGTCTTTGCGTGGGTACTTGCAATTATTACGATGATGGCAGGTGTACTTGCCATTTATACCCTGCCAATTGAACAATACCCTAAAGTTGCGCCGCCCACGGTGACGATTACTGCAACTTACCCTGGCGCCTCAGCAGAAACTGTTGAGAACTCGGTCACGCAGGTGGTTGAGCAAAACTTATCAGGCATCGATAACTTACGTTATTTTTCTGCCAGTAGCTCTAACAGCAGCATGTCTATTAGCCTTACTTTTGAGCCAGGCACCGACCCAGATATTGCGCAGGTTCAAACCCAAAATAAAGTGCAAGCTGCACTGCCATTGCTGCCGACACAGGTGCAGCAACAAGGCGTGACGGTTGCGAAATCTAACTCGGCGTTTTCATTAGCCATTGGCTTTTATGACGAAACGGGGCAAATGAGCCAGTACGACTTAAGTGACTTATTGGTGTCTCAATTTCGCGATTCGGTATCCCGTGTTAACGGCGTGGGAAGTGTGCGGGTGTTTGGTGCCCAGCGTTCGATGCGAATTTGGTTAGACCCAGACAAACTGTACAGTTACAACTTAACGCCAGTAGATGTACAAGCCGCTGTAGAAGTGCAAAACACCGATGTATCTGCGGGGCAACTCGGAGGCTTACCTGCCATTCAAGGCCAGCAAATTAACGCCACTATTCAAGCTCAGTCACGTTTACAAACTGTAGATGATTTTGAAAGCATTGTGCTGCGGGTAAATACCGATGGTTCTCAGGTTCGAGTCCGCGATGTGGCGCGGGTTGAACTCGGTGCGCAAAGCTACGACGTTATCGTTCGTTACGATCGTCACCCTGCCTCAGGTATGGCTATTAGCTTAGCTTCCGGTGCGAACGCGCTTGATACTATCAATGCGGTAAAACAGCGTGTTGAAGAGCTACGAGTCAACCTCCCAGACAGCGTTAAAGTGGTTTATCCGGTTGATGCGTCGCCCTTTATTGAATTGTCGATTGAATCAGTGGTACACACGCTGATTGAAGCAGTGGTATTAGTGTTCTTCGTCATGCTGCTATTTTTGCAGAACTGGCGCGCTACCCTTATTCCTACTATTGCGGTTCCGGTGGTATTGCTAGGTACCTTTGCAGTACTACTGGCATTTGGTTACAGCATTAACGTACTAACGATGTTTGCCATGGTGCTAGCCATTGGTTTGCTTGTTGATGACGCTATTGTCGTGGTTGAAAACGTTGAACGTATTATGGAAGAAGAGGGCTTACCGCCCGCTGAAGCGACTAAAAAATCCATGACACAAATTACTGGTGCGCTAGTAGGTATTGCCGCAGTGTTATCCACGGTATTTATTCCTATGGCCTTTTTTAGTGGGTCTGCTGGGGCTATTTATCGCCAGTTCTCAATTACTATCGTGTCTGCCATGGGCTTTTCGGTTTTGGTAGCAATTATACTGTCACCTTCATTATGTGCCACGCTACTGAAACAACACGATCCTGAACATGACAAAGACAAAGGCTTCTTTGGTTGGTTTAACCGCACATTCAACAAAGGCCGCGACCGCTATCAGCGCACCACTACCCACATGGCGAAACGTGCTAAGCGTTACTTCGCGGTATACGGTATTTTAGTGGCAGGAATGGCGTATATTTTCGCCCAATTACCTGGTGCATTCTTACCCGATGAAGACCAAGGCCGCCTAATGGTGCTAATAAGTACGCCTCCTGGCGCAACCGCTGGGCGTACCTTAGAGTCGGTTAAAAAGGCAGAAGACTTTTTCTTAGACCAAGAGCAGGGTGCAGTTAACGGCTTGTTTACGGTGGTCGGTTTTAGTTTTGCAGGCCAAGCACAGAACGCAGGTATGGGTTTTGTAAACTTGAATGACTGGAGCGAGCGCGATGATAGCGATTCAGCCTTTGCATTAGTGGGTCGCGCCTTTGGGGCGTTTAGTCAAATTGAAGATGCTTCGGCATTCCCAATAGTGCCGCCGCCTATTATGGAATTAGGTAACGCCACAGGGTTTGATATGCAGCTTGTGGATCGCGGAAGTAATGGTCACGAAGCCTTAATGAATGCCCGTAATCAGTTACTCGGCATGGCTGCACAAAACCCTAAACTTGCTGGAGTTCGCCCGAACGGTTTAAGCGACGTACCTCAGTTCAAGGTGAATATAGACAGCGAAAAAGCATCGGCGCTGGGATTAAACCTAAGCGAAATTAACAGTGCACTGCAAATTGCCTGGGGCTCAAGTTACGTAAATGACTTTATTGATAAAGGCCGTATTAAACGGGTTTATATGCAGGCGGATGCAAAGTATCGCATGTCGCCCGACGATTTAGACAAGTGGTTTGTGCGTAACGCAGACGGCGACATGGTGGCCTTTAGTACCTTCGCTTCTACACAATGGGTGTATGGTTCGCCAAAACTAGAGCGTTTTAACGGTATTTCATCGGTTAACATCCAAGGTAGCCCCGCTGAAGGTATTTCATCTGGTGAGGCTATGGCAGAAATGGAGAAACTGGTTGCTCAATTGCCTGATGGTTATGCCATTGAATGGTCCGGCCTATCTTTTGAAGAACAACAAGCTGGTTCGCAAGCGCCTATGCTGTATGCTATTTCTATTCTCATCGTATTTTTATGTCTAGCGGCATTGTATGAGAGTTGGTCTGTCCCATTTGCGGTTATGCTGGTGGTGCCTTTGGGTATATTGGGGTCGGTGACGGCAGCGTTTTTATTCAATTTACCAAACGATGTTTACCTACAAGTTGCGTTTTTGACCACGGTGGGTCTGGCGGCGAAAAATGCCATTCTTATTGTTGAGTTCGCAAAAGAGCAATACGAAGAAGGCGTAGATTTAATGACGGCAGTATCAAACGCAGCTTCTCAGCGTTTTCGCCCAATATTAATGACATCTATGGCCTTTATACTCGGTGTAACACCGCTGGCAATGGCTAGCGGTGCAGGTTCAGCAAGCCAAAACGCGATAGGTATTGCGGTGATGGGGGGCATGTTTGCTGCCACCTTCTTAGCTATTTTCTTCGTACCTATGTTTTACGTTATGGTTGAAAAGCTGTTTCATAAACAAGATAAATAACTTAGACGTTGAGGTTTTACGATGACAACTGTCATTTTTTCTCATGGAAAAGAAAGCGGCCCTTGGGGCAGTAAGATCACTACATTGTCTAACGTAGCTAGCGATGTTGGCTTTAATGTTATTAGTGTGGATTACCAAGATTTACCTTCGCCAGAAGATCGCATCACCCGATTGGTTGATACGGTAGAAGAGCAAGGCGACGAAGTTATACTGGTAGGATCTAGTATGGGCGGTTACGTGTCTTTGGTGGCCGCTGAGCGTGTGTCTGCACGGGGTTTATTTTTGCTAGCGCCGGCGCTATATATGCCAAACTACGAAGTGCAAGAATATAACTACACTGGCAAAACCAGTGTAATCCACGGCTGGAATGATGATGTCATACCTGTCAGCCACAGTATTGATTATGCGAAGTTGCGTAATTCTCAGTTGTTACTGTTAGAAGACGGTCACAGACTGTCAAACAGCATGTTTGCGATATCACCTTTCTTTCGCAATTGGCTGCATCCGTTCACACTGAACTAACGGAAACTTTACTGCTGTAACGTTTTTCCTGTTGTCTTACCAGCTTGGTAACGCACAACGGGAAAAATGTGTCATTATAGAGGTACAGATTAGCGGGAATAAGGCCGAGGGTATGGCAATAGGTTTACCGTCTGAACCAGATTGGAAAGCGCTGATAAAGTCGGGCTGTCGATTATTTGTGGGTGGCAATGCATCAGTACCTTACGCACTGATTCAGCACCTAATCGATAATAGCGATGGCTTTAGCGATATTGAATTAGTACACATGCTTGCACTTGGCGATACACGCTGGGTCAATGATGAATATAAAAATCTATTTAAAGCCAATACCTTCTTTATTGGTGGTCAAGCGATGCGGCAAGCCGTTGATGAAGGCCGAGCCGATTACACCCCCGTCTTTCTCTCTGAAATTTCAAGTTTGTTTAGTGATGGCACGCTTTCTTTAGACGCCGCACTGGTAAATGTAAGTCCTCCTGATGAATTCGGCTATTGCTCCTTAGGTGCGGCGGTTGATATTGCTATGTCGGCAGTGCGTCAAAGTAAATATGTGATTGCACAAATTAACCCGCAAGTTCCCCGAACGGCTGGTCATTCCTATATTCACGTCAGTGAAATTACCGCCTGTATTGAAGCGAATGAACCCTTAGTTGAAGTGATGCCGCCACCTATTGATAGCGTGGCCGAACGTATTGGGCAGTACGTTTCCATGTTGGTTGATGATGGGGCTACCTTACAGTTCGGTATTGGTAAAATTCCAAGTGCCACCCTTAAATACCTGTGCCATCACAAAGATTTAGGTATTCACAGCGAAATGCTGACAGACAGTATTATTGAGCTGTTAGCATCAGGTGCGGTTACCAATAAGAAAAAAACCTTCCACCCAGGCAAGGTAGTGACCAGTTTCGCTATTGGTACCCGTAAGCTCTACGATTTAATCGATAACAACCCGCATATTGAATTTTACCCTAGCAGTTATGTGAATAAACCCACCAATGTTGCCAAAAACGATAACATGGTGGCAATTAATAGTGCGTTGGAAGTCGATTTAACGGGGCAGGTAGTTGCCGACTCGCTAGGATATGATTTTTATAGTGGTATTGGGGGGCAGGTCGATTTTGTAACAGGCGCCTCTATTAGCAAAGGGGGGAAAGCCATTATTGCGCTGCCATCAACGGCAAAAAATGAGACCATATCTCGCATTACGCCACGGCTTGCTGAAGGGGCTGGCGTAGTAACCTCGCGGGGGAACGTGCAATATGTTGTTACCGAGTACGGTATTGCCTCGCTTAAAGGTAAAAGTATTCGTGAGCGCGCGCTTGAGCTTATTCGGGTGGCGCATCCTAAATTCAGATCTCAGCTATTGGAAGAAGTTAGGCAGCATTATTGGGTACCGCATTACCAAGAAAAGTACCCAACAGATATCCCCGAGCTAGGCGCTATTCAGCTTAAACGGCTGAATATTCAAGGCGAAAAATTTTATATGCGCCCGCTGAATCCCGCTGATGAACGCCGCTTACAAGAGTTCTTTTATTCTCACACCAAAGAAACGCTGCGATTGCGCTACAACTACGACCCAAAACAAATGTCGAGAGAGAAGTCGTGTAACTTAGTGAGTGTAGATCAAACCTCTGACGTAGCCTTGTGTATAGTACGCCAAGAAGGGTCTCGAATTACCATTCACGCAGTAGGTCGATTTTATTACAACGCCAGCAATAACTCCTGTGAAGTGGCGTTTGTTACCCGAGAAACGCAGCAGGGTAAAGGTATGGCAAGCCGCTTGTTGAACGAGCTTATTCGTATAGCGAAAGCCCGTGAGATTAACCAAATGGTGGCCTATGTCAGGGGAGAGAACACCCCCATGATCACTATCTTTGAACAAATGCAGTTTAAGCGGCTTTTTACCGGTGACCCCAGTGACGTTGAATTAGTATTAAACGTGAGTGAGTTACCATGACCATTCGAATTTACCGCACTAAACATGGCGTTAAACATGATTTAGGCCCAGAGCATCCTGAGTCGCCAGACAGGCTATACGCAATAGACGATCAGCTATTAGCGTCAGGTTTAGAAATGGTGTGTGAGCACGCCGATGCAAAGCCCATCGCTGAGGCTTACCTTACTTTGGCGCATAGCCCAGAGTACGTGCAAAGTGTATTTGCTCGCGCGCAACACCTGTCCGAAGCCACGAAAGCGCACCCCGATGCAAATCATAGCGATAGCAACCCCGTTACTTGGTTAGATGACGATACTGGCATGATGGAGTACACCTTGCCCGCCGCTTTGGAATCGGCCGGAGCGGGTTGTAACGCAGTAGATTGGGCCATGCAGGGCGAAGATAGACAGGCATTTTGTTTGGCTCGCCCCCCTGGTCATCACGCTACCTACGATGGCTCAATGGGTTTTTGCCTGTTTAATAATGTGGCCATTGCTGCACGCTATGCATTACAAAACTATCAACTCTCTCGCGTGGCTATCATCGATTTTGATGTGCATCACGGTAATGGCACTGAAAATATTATCGCAGGAGATCAGCGCATCATGATGTGCTCTAGCTTTCAGCATCCGTTTTACCCTCATAGCGGTGCGCCTGTGTCAGCGAGTAATATTTTATCTGTGCCTATTGAAGCGGGCTCCACCGGCGAGGTGTTTCGAGAAAAAGTATCCCATTGGTTTAACGCGCTAGAGAACTTTCAACCCGAGCTTATATTTATATCGGCTGGGTTTGATGGTCATGCTGAAGATCCTATGGCGCACCTTCGCCTTACCGAAGATGATTATTTTTGGGTGAGCCAGCGTATCAGGCGTGTTGCTGATAGTTGCTGTAATGGCCGTGTTGTGAGTACGCTTGAAGGAGGATACGATTTAAGCGCACTTGGGCGCAGTGTAGTGGCACATTTGAAAGGGCTATCTCACCCCTAACGGTGCGGGCTGCAAAAACACCCATCGGCTTCGGTTTTTACTACGGCATTGATGTAAGACGAACTTGATGCATACCCGCTAATTTCATCCACTAAATTTTTACCGGTGAAACAACCGTACCCTGTAGCGTAAGGCCCTAAATAGCGAAGGTTATACTGGGTGTCTACAACAATAAGGGTAGGTACCGAAGGCAATATAGAGGCGAGTTCTGGCACATCTTCAATGTCTAGTCTTAAGCCGCTGTAGCCTAATTGACTTAGTTTGTTGATCAGCTGAGTTTGATGAGAATCGGTAAGGGTGTCGCAATAACACTTCTCCTGCGTACCCACATGAACAATACTGCCAGCAGGCACATCATAGTTTTTAAGCAGAGATATCAACGAAGCGTCAAAGGTGACGCTTGTTGATTGATGCAGTAAGGTGCCTTTAGGGTCGAACTCAGAAATTTGACGCTGGCTATAAAACAAAACAGCACTTAGTAAACTAATTGCCCATACGAGCAACAGCGTCCAACTTCCCTTTTTCGACATTACAGCTTAAAGCGACCTATAGCAGAGCGCATTTGTTGTGAAATTTGTGACAAAATTTCTACTTCTGCTGACAACGATTCCGCCGTAGCGAGCTCTTCAGAAGTCAGTTCACTTAACCGAGCTGTACTTTCTGCGATGGAAGCCGATGCGGTTTCTTGCTCAACGGCAGAGGTCGCAATTTCAGTCATGCTTTCACTGGCAAACTGAATTTGCGTGGTGATTTCAGACATTGCTTGGGTAGCAGTATCAGCCGACAGTACAGCTTCATCAACAAGCTGAATACAGGTTTGCATTTGGTCTACCGAACTTGCCGTTTGGCTTACTAATTGCTCGGTTACCGAGGTAATTTGATCAGCACTTTCTTTTGAACGAATGGCCAAGGTACGCACTTCATCAGCAACCACAGCAAACCCTCTACCGTGCTCACCAGCACGCGCCGACTCGATGGCCGCATTTAGCGCCAGTAAGTTAGTCTGCTCTGCCACTGAAGTAATGGCACGCATAGCTTCTGAAATGTGCGAACATTGCTCGTTAAGTGCAGTGTTAGTTTTAGCGGCATTATTTAACGTACTACGCAGCGAATCAATGGTTCGACCGGTGGTTACAATAGTGTCGCGCGTTGAACCTGAAGAGGCCTCTGCCGCAGACGCTTTGTCGCTAGCACGGGTGGTTTGTTCGGCAGACATTTGCATAGTTTGCGCAATTTCTTCAGACGAAGCAGACACCATGGCAATTTCTTGATCGGTATTACGGCTAATTTCAAACATATTGCTAGCCGCCGTTTCCATTTTCTCACAGCCCTTTACGACCTCATTCATTAATGAAGCCGCTAACGCCACCAAGTCTCTTACTTGATCAATCAGTTCGCCAAAGGGACGGAGTATTTCGTTTTCTCGCTCAAAGGGTACAGATAAATCTATTTGCCCTTCAGATTTTTGCATATTTTCTATAGCGACACGTAATTCTGCGGCGCCCGCTCCTTCTTGATGGGCTTGTTTGGCCATGTACATTAGAAGGCCGCCTTCTACCAATGCAAAAGCGGCATGCATTAATAGTATAGGGAACGTTAAATCACCTTCTTGAAAGATGAATACCGGGGCTCCCTGAATAGCCAGAATATAGAAACTGATATGGTGTACCGCAACCACCGCAGTGGCTGTTGCAATCACCTTCCAGTCTCTAAAATAGGAAAGAAACGCCAGTGTCACGAATATTTCAAAGTGCATTTCAATAAGCCCGAAGGTTTGATGAATATGCAAGGCGGTAAGTAATTGTATACCTATTGCAACAGCATGCTTACTTACTACAGCATGGGGCTGTTGAAGGCTGAAATATAAAGGCACAACAGCAATAGGAATGCCAAGTACAACGGCAGTGATGATATCGCCAGTAACAAAGCCAATAACAAAAGAAATGACTAATTGGATCAGTATTACAACTCGAAAGATCTTGTGTCCTTCTAGTATCCAAGGGTACCGCATGTTGTTCTCCACTGAAGCGTTTTGCCTAAGTGTAGGCAAGAAATGCAAAGAGCGCTATTTTGAACAATCATACGAATTAAAAAAATTAAAATATATTAGCCTTTGTGCTAATGCGTTGAATATTAATTATTTTTAATGGTATTAAAGGTTAGATAAACACTAGCTAAAGCCATCGCCTCCACAGCATCGCCACCAACATAAAGATGCTTAATGCTCCCATACCTAGCATTAAGTAAATAAAAGCATTAGCAGACTCAGTGCCTGGTAATCCGCCAACGTTCATACCAAACACACCCGTTAAAAAAGATAAGGGCAAGAAAATAGCCGTTACCATAGACAAAACATACATTCGCACGCCTTGTTGCTCCGCTATGCGGTTTCGCAACTCGTCTTGAAGTACGATTGCTCTTTCCCGCAATAAGTCCATGTCTTCTACATAACGGCTCATGCGGTCGGTTTGCTCACGTAGTTCAAAACTCTGATTTTGGGACAATGCATCGGGCAAACGAAACAGGGCATCTAATGCATCGCGTTGTGGCGCAAGGTAGCGTCTGATTGAGGCGGCTTGGCGTCTTACGATAGATAAATTTTGTCTATCTTCTTTTCGAAGTTGTTCGCTGGTTTCAAACCCTACTAAGCTCTCGTCCATTTCATCAACGGTGTCTAAAATGGTATCAGCGACTTTAGCAATCATGTTCAGAAAGAGGGCCGGTGGGCTAATTGGCACCTGTTCTGATGCTATTTCATCTCGAAGGTTTTGGATGGAGGTTAATCGCCTGTTTTTACGACGAGCACTAATAATAATATCTTTGTTATACCAAGTACGTAGCGACACCATATCTTCTGGGTCGGCATCGGGATTTTTATTAATGCCTCGCAAATACACCAAGGTACCCTGATGCAGGCTCATGGCTCTAGGCCTTGTTTCTAAAGCAAGTAAGCTGTCTATAACCGTTTGGTGTAAGCCACTAAATTGTAATAAGGTGCCAGCGTCTTCAGCATCTGACTGTACGTGTAACCACAGGTAATCATCACTAGCCGAACATTGTGCTAAGGCGTCGGGAATGGCTTTCGCTTCAATGGTTTTAACTTCACCATTGGGAGATAGTAAGTAAGCCCATAATAGGGCTTGAGGAGGTGAGGCTGCGTGCATTTGAAACCAAAACCATCAAAAAAGTTGCCTCATACTACGCAGAGATAAAGCCGCTTGCCATCTAAAAAACGCGCTTAGGTGAAACTAAGCGCGTTTAATATTCTATCTTTCACGGTTTTGGGTTCGTTTCACTTTCGGCGTGGAGCGCTGTTGCGACATCGCCGAACGGTTAGACGAAGAACGATTACTTCTAACATCTGTTTTAGCGCGTTTTACATGCGTAGAAGCGCGCTGCTGATACTTCTGCCCTGATACCCGATTACTGTCTCTTTTTACGGTTTTAGTTGTGGTTACCGTACGCGTTGTGGTGCGACTTTTAGGTTCCACATGCTGACGTGGGTTTTTAACGCTGCGAGGTGCAGTAACCTGCCTGTTATTGCTGTTCACATTCCGTGCAGTGTGTTCTTTGATACGGTTCTTTTTAACCTGGCGCTCCTTAAGCTGGCTTTCGCGCAACTTATTTGACGACTTATTGTTAGGTGATTGGGCATGCAGCGGTGATTGCTGACGCACAATATTTCTATTCACTGTTTTGGTATGACTTACCTTATTGTGACTCACCTTAGTAACGGCTCGCTCGTTGCTTCTTACTTTCACTGAACGAGTGGCGCTATATCGTTTCGGTGCACTATGCACTACGCGGTTAGAATAACGGGCTCTGCGATGGTCAGCATTATGCTGCCAGCGTTGATACCCTTTACTATAAACACGTTTATTCGGCGTCCCTCTGTAATAGTGGCGCACAGGTTCTCTGTGGATCACTACATGGCGGTTGCTCCAACGAATACCGCCAAAGTAGAAGAAGCTTGAAAGCCTAACTTGCGGTGCCCAGAAAAAATTCCCGCGATGGCGGTAGCTAACCCTATGATGCCAGTGTACAGGCGCTATCGCATGTGACCAAAGCCCGAACACAACAAGCGGGTCGTAATATGGCACGTAAACCACATCTCTATGGCGAGGGGCGATAACAATCACGCTGCGTTCTTGTTCTATCTCCCGTTCTACTTCAAGGTAATCATTCGATTGTAAGTTACCCGTGTTGAGGGCGTGTTGGCGAAGCAACTGTACTCTATCAAGTACACGGGCTTCGCTAATTAGCACGTTATCACCAAGTTGCTGTAACCAGTTTAGATCTTCGGCCATGGTGTGCAGAATATCGGTAAATGCAGCCAAGGCTTTTACACTTGGATCCCATGTAACCGGGTCTAGCGCTTGCTCTACTTGTTCAGGGGTAAGGTGCAAATTGCTTTGACGCCACCTGTCTGCAGCCACAACGTCAAGAGGGTAGGTGGCCGCAATCATAATATGAGTAAGTAAGGTGTCGGGGTAAAGTGCAATAGGCGCAAGTAAGCTATCTAGCTCAGCATCTGAATACTGGTAGTTATCTACCTTGGTTTCTGGCTCAACCGATGCTGAAGCCAGCATGGGGAATGAGGTAGATAGGGTTCCCATGGCTACGAGTAAAGCTAAAGTCAGTTTTTTCATACGTTCTCCTTACATTACTCTGCATGGAAATGCTTAAACTAAGCACTTTTTACAGGCAATGTCACAAAGTCTGTATGTGTTATAACGCTTCTGGTATTAACGTAACCTGAACCAACCTGAATTAATGTTATTCAGGTTGGAATAGATTGAAGGGAAAAATGACTTACTTAAAAGAGTGGGGGTCGAATGCATGACCAAGTTTTTCAGTCTTGGTTTTGATGTAGTTCTTATTGTCTTTTGTAATACCATGATCAATAGGCTTGCGTGCCACTACATCAATGCCTAACGATTTTAACGCCGCTAACTTCTTGGGGTTGTTGGTCATCAACTCAACGCGCTGTACACCCAAGGTATCAAGCATTAGCTTACAAATATCATAGCTACGCAAGTCGGCATCAAAACCTAAATGTTCATTGGCTTCAACCGTATCCATGCCGCTATCTTGTAAATTATAAGCGCGAATTTTATTCAGCAACCCAATACCACGACCTTCTTGACGAAGGTAAAGCAACACGCCAAAGCCATTTTCGGCAATGTTCTGCATGGCTTTTTCTAACTGAAAACCACAGTCGCAACGGGTGCTGAAAAGGGCATCTCCCGTTAGGCACTCAGAATGAATGCGGATGGGCACTACATCGTTTTCTTTCCATTCACCATAGGAAAGCGCCACGTGCTCCTGTCCACTGGTTTCAACGAAACCATGGATTTTAAAATTACCATGACGAGTAGGTAATTTTGCGGAACTGACATATTCGTATTTAGGTTGTTTGCTGCTCATGTTACTTCTACACCTGGATCATAAGCGTTATGTGGGGGTGTTCTTGCCTTTTACAAGGGCTTGAGACAGGTACAGCTCCCCATTCATTAATTCGCGAATGTTACAATATACCCCTTTTAAAGTGTAGCAATACCATAGCCTAATCGGTTTTAGGTTATAACGGTTTGAAGTCGTCAAGCAACGCGGGCTCGGCTACACCGTAACCTTGGGCGAAATCAATGCCCATATTGCCTAGCTGTGTCATAGTGGCATCAGACTCTACGAACTCACCTACAGTCTGCATTCCTAGGGCTTTCGCAACCTCTTTAATGGAAGACACCATAGCGACATCTACAGGATCTGCTCGCATGTCTTTAATGAAGGTACCGTCAATTTTGACAATATCTACAGGTAGGTGTTTTAGATAACCATATGACGCAAACCCTCTGCCAAAATCGTCTAACGCAAATGAACAGCCTAAACGATGGAAAGTACGCATGAAGTCGATGGTGTACTCCATTTTGATAATAGCGACAGACTCAATCATCTCGAAGCAAATTTTATCGTAAGGAATGTTGTAACGTTCAAACGCGTTTAACACGAAGAGTTTGAAGTCTCTGTCGGCTAATGAATGGCAGTTTAAATTAATACTACAGCGCTTTAATTCAGCCAAATGCTCAGGATGCTCATTTAGCCAATTAAAGGTATTAACAATAACCCACTTATCTATTTTGACGTTCATCTCGAAGCGTTCAGCGGTAGGCAGAAATGCGGCGGGCTCTACAATACGACCATCGGTTTCTTTCATACGCAGAAGCACTTCATAATAATAGCCGTCATTGGGTCGACTTAATGGTCTAAGCGGCTGGTAGTAAAGTAGGAATCTGTCTTCTGATAACGCCGATTGAATGCTGTTTACCCAATCAAGCTCATTTTGGTAGCGCAGCATGCTTTCATCGTCTTTGCTGTACTTATGAATTTGATTACGACCCTGCTCTTTAGCGTAATAACACGCGGCATCTGCCATGCAGATATATTGCTCTGCACTGGCGTCGGGGTCGGTGCACACTACCATACCAATGCTAACCCCCAAGCTAAATATGCGGTTTTCCCATGAAAAGCGGTAATCCTGAACGGCATTTAATATTGCGGTTGCCTGTAAGTAAGCTTGTTCTTCTGGCTGGTTTTCAAAAATAACACCAAATTCATCGCCGCTTATCCGCGCCAGCATTGCCTCATTAGGAAGTGATTTTTCTAGCAAGTGAGCAATATCTTTAATAAGGGCATCGCCTGCCTTATGACCAGAGGTGTCGTTAACAATTTTAAAGCGATCTAAATCGAGATACAGCACGCACGGTGGAATGGGCGACTTTTCGCTTAGCCTAGCGGTCAGAGTAGTTTCAAACTGACGCCTATTATAAACCCCTGTTAGCGAGTCGTGTGTTGCCATAAATTGTAGGCTAGAGTCTGACTGCTTTTTCTCGGTAACGTCGATAATAGAGCCATATAAAAAGCTACCACTGTCATTTTCACGTACCTGACAAGATATAGAAAACCAAAATGCACTACCGTTGGCGCGCATTCCTTTAATTTCACGCGCCGCTACCTGCCCGCTATGAAGTAGCTCTCCTACCAGTACGTCGCGGTCTTCTGAGTTGGCGTAAAACTGCTTAGTGTTTTTTACTTCTGCTAGCATTTTCGCTTCATCGGTATAGCCAAACAGGGCGCACATGGCAGGGTTAACTGTTTTTAATTCCCCGTCTAGGGTAGAGGTGTATAGGCCTTCACTGGAATTTCTAAACAAATCGTAAAAGTGATGAAGGCTGCTGATCGTGGCTTCACTTTCAGACAATTGTAACCGGCTCACGTTCTGCTCTTTTAATTCAACAGCAAACCCGATGCAAAGAAGAGCTAAGGTCAGTAGGGTTAGAATAATCATGACAATGGGCGCGGTGTAAAAGGCATTGTCGAAGGCGATTTTTACGAATACAGCATAAAGCATGAATACGAACACCCAAGCGAAGGCGAACAATCGGCTTGATGCAAGATTTTGTTTATCCTTAAAAATAAACGCTAAGCCAATATGATAAGCAGCAATAAACGGGCTGGCGGCAAAAAGGATGCGGGTCGCATCGTATGCGCTTGTCATCACCGCTGCGATAGCCATAGCAATAGGGAGTGCAAAGGTAAGTATTCTTAGCACTAATGGAATAGGGGAAAATAAACTGTGAGTCACTTTTGCGAGCGTCACAAAGCTAAGGCTAATGAGTGCGGCAAAGGTTATTTCGCTCGCGTTCGTTAAAGAGGGCCATGTCGCAAGCCCGCCTTGCGCCATAAAAAACAGTGCAAATAAGACAAAATTTGTTGCCGCCAACCAGAATCGGGCCGGGGTGCGCTGATATAAATAAGATAGCAGGAAGTAGCCGGTTAATACCGTGAGCATTCCTAGCACGATGCCAAGTAGAATAAGCAAGGTTTCATCGTATTGTTGAATCGCCTGTTTTTCCCATAGCGAGATTGGGAAATAGCGAAGACCATCGTCATATACGCCAATAACCAGCCGAACATTCTCTTGTGGCGTCAGTGAAAAGCTTAAGCGGATGGCAGAGAAAGGTTTCTTTAGTGAAAAATCCCCTTTACCCGCTTGGTAACGATAAGACTTAATGATTCGAGCATTGCCATCAAGCAAATAAATTTGAAGGTCGTTAATATTAAGCCTATCTATATTTAGCACTAGGGGAATAGTGCTAAATCCCTCGTTCCTCAATTCATTAGAAATCCAGAGTCGACTATTATGTCTATCAAGCGGAATACTGCTGGTTAAGGGGCTAGAAGGGTGGAGTACATCTAGGTACGTCATGGATTTGTGCGCGACAAAATACGAACTGCTTTCGTTAATGGTGGCAACACGGAAAGATTGGTCAATGGTAAGCTCTGACGCAACAGCTGAATTTTGGATGGCGTCGCTTAACGCCCAAGTAGATAAGGTGATACAAGCAATGAAGAATGCCAACATTCCTTTTCTTTTGAATGGCATAGCTACCTTATTAACGTAAATTCTCAAAGATCAGTAAACTAATAGTAACGGAAGATCCTGATTTTGGGGAAAGAAATAATGAAAAGAATGATGAAAAGTCATTCACGTTTCATCAAATAGATAGTCGTACAGGTCCTGCGCATTTTCATTACTTCCTATTGGCTCAAGCCAAATGGCTTCGCAAAGCCATTCGATAAATAACATACAGCTGAAGCTGCCGTTACTTAACGTGACTTGATAGCGGTCGGCTCCCCACTCTTGATTTGTCGCCGTTAAATCAAAAAGCGTACAGAAGGTTTGCTCCCATTGCTGAGTTTTTAACGGTGTACTGGGAAGTGGGGTATCGATAAACAAAGCTTGGCCGTCTATTTTCGACAAGGCTTTGAGGTTTTGAATGGTTAACTGCTGCATGACAAACTCGTGTGTGTTGATGATGAAGGTGGCTTTGAAAATGCATGCGTATCCCATCTAGCATCAAATGGTGTGCTAGTAGCTTCTAACAAAGATTCAGAGAGTGAGAAGTCACCCTTTTCTGCTAATTCAATCGCCTGTTGAAGTAAATGAGTACGAGGAATGACCGCAGGGTTTAGCGACAAGAGCTCAGTTTCTTCTTCTTTTGCTAAACGCAGTTCACGGTAGCTTTCCCACCATGCATCTGCTTTTTCTTGGTCAACAAGTGTTACGTGATTGAAACGGTTTTCCTGACTAACGAAGATATCGTTAAAAGGACACTGAGCCTTGCTTATATCTGCCAACGCCAACTGACGGAAGCAATACGTATAATCTTGATTCTCGGTCTCAAGTATTTGTAGCCAAGACTGCATTAGCGCAAGGCTTTGCTCTTGCTCATTAGTTTCAAGGCCCATACGAGAGAGCATCACGTGTTGATATTGGGAAATGAACGTTGGCTCGAAGGTAGATAAAGCGGCTTTTATTTCATCAACAGAGCAATGACCTGAAAAGGCATGGGCAAGGGCATTTAAGTTCCAAAGGGCAATACCCGGCTGTTGATTAAAGGCATAGCGGCCCTGATGGTCAGAGTGATTAAAGACCGCGCCAGGCTCGTAATTATCCAAAAAGGCAAACGGCCCATAATCAAAGGTAATGCCATGAATAGACATATTATCTGTGTTCATTACGCCATGCACAAAACCGTGGCTTTGCCACAACGCGACTAATCTAGCAGTACGCGTTACTACTGCGCCCAGTAAAGCAGCATAAGGATTTGTTGCCGCTTTGCATTCGGCAAAATGATGCTCAATGGTGAAGTCGAGTAACCGCTGTAATTTATCCTTTTGACTGGCATAAAAATAATATTCAAAGTGACCGAAGCGTATATGACTAGGGGCAGTTCTTATCATCATGGCACCGGTTTCAGGGCGCTCTCGGTACACGGTATCTGCACTGGTAAAAAGGCACAGCGAACGGCTAGAGGGTATACCTAAATAATGCAGTGCCTCAGCGCCAATATACTCCCTTAGTGTAGAACGCAGTACGGCTCGACCATCAGCGTGCCTAGAGTAGGGGGTAGGGCCGGCGCCTTTTAAATGAAGATCGTGGGGCTGCGCGTTTGAATCGATAACTTCTGCTAAAAGCAATCCACGGCCATCGCCTAATTCAGGGTTCCATTGACCAAACTGGTGGCCACCGTATTTTTGTGCAAATGCCTGTTGTGTAAGGGGCGTAACAGGAGAGTATAACCAATCAAGCATGTTTTGAGGCTGCAGTAAGGGGGCGGGAAGTGCAAGCTCGTTGGCTAGCGTGGTGTTAAACAAGCCTACTCGCATGTCTTTAAGCGGTTCTGGAAGTACAAAGCTACCCAGTTCCGATAGGGTTTCTGCATAGCGATTTAATAAACCCATTAGTTAGTTGTTTCCCGATGGCGTGTCACAGTCTATAGGGCGGAAAGTAGCAAAATGTGAAGGCTAATAAAAGCGCCATTTACATCAGTGAGACACAGTGCAACTTATCACAGATTAAAATTAAACTTCCCTTCTACAAAGCGTGTATAAAAGAGGCAAGCCAGCAATAATAAAAAACGGCCTTCTTTGGGCCTAAAGGAAGCATTATGCTCACGCTACATCACTTAAATAATTCTCGGTCTCAACGTATTTTATGGTTATTGGAAGAACTAGGCGTTGATTACAATATTGAACACTATCAGCGAGATAGCACTACTAATCTTGCACCAGAGTCGTTACGTGCAGTCCATCCATTAGGCCGATCGCCTGTACTGACTACTCCAGAGGGAGTCATTGCTGAGTCCGGTGCTATCGTTGAGTATTTAGTACGCAGACATGGGCAAACCAGTTTTACCTCTCCAGAGAGTGGTGAAAACCTGCAGCAATATTTATTTTGGTTACACTTTGCCGAAGGCTCGCTAATGCCGCCCTTAGTAGCCAGGTTAGTGCTGGAGAAAGCCCGTGAAAAAGGGTCTAAGCCTTTCTTTATCAAACCCATTACGAACAAGTTGATTGATGGAATTTTAAATGCCTATTATGGGCCCAATTTGGCCCAAAGCTTGCGCTATGTAGAGTCTTACCTTGCCCATCACACGTGGTTTGCCGGCGAACAACCCACCGCCGCAGATGTACAAATGATATTTCCACTGGAGTCATTGGTGGCAAGTGGGAATGCCAAAGATTTTCCTGCCATTCGGGAATACGTGAAACGGGTACATGCAAGGCCTGCGTATAAGCAAGCGCTAGAAAAAGGTGGCGAGTACGCGTACGCCTAATACCCAATGTTGAGCCCTTCTCTGTCTAGATGTAGGTCTATTAAGATATAGGCCTGTTTAAATGCAGGCCTTTTTGGACATAGACCTTGGCGAGGAATAGGCTTTAACTAAAGCCATATGCTAACTAAATGCTGCCGCTACTGCTCGCGATGAATGTAATCGTTTATCAGCTGCATAAAAGCGTCGCCGTAGCGTGATAGCTTGGTTTGCCCTACGCCGCTTACATCTAGCATAGTATCGCGTGTGGTCGGGAGCTTAGCGGCCATATCTACCAATGTGGCATCACTGAATACCACATACGGCGGCACTTCGTTTTCTTCTGCCAGCACTTTACGTAAGTGCTTTAAGCGCATAAATAAGGTGCGGTCGTAGTTAGCCGGTGCTTGTTTCGCCTTTTTATCTGGCTTGAACTCTAATCTAGGTACCGCTAGCTGTACGGCCACTTCGCCTTTTAATACAGGGCGGGCAGCTTCAGTCAAGCGAAGCGCAGCGTTGGCGGTAATATCAACCCGTATCAACCCCTTATGGATAAGCTGGTTAATCATGTTGTGCCAATAGCTGTCAGATTTGTCTTTGCCAATGCCATAAGTTGAAAGCTGGTGGTGCCCGGCTTCTTGCAAGCGCTTCAGTTGTTTGCCGCGCAGTACATCAATAAGGTATTGCGTAGAAGCTTGCTGTGAAAGCCTGAGAATACAAGACAGTACTTTTTGGCTAATGACCAAGCCGTCAATCATGGTGGGTGGATCTAAACAAATGTCACAGTTACCACAAGCACTATCACTAAATTGTGAGAAGTAGTTAAGTAGCACTTGTCGGCGGCAGGTTTGCGCTTCAGAAAAGGCCTCCATGGCCGCAAACTTTTGCAGTTCGATGGCGTTTCTATCGGCCTGCTCACCTTGCTCAATCCACTGACGTACCCGAGCCGCATCTTTTTCATCGAACAGCAGCATGGCTTCAGACTCAAGGCAATCTCGTCCAGCGCGCCCAGTTTCTTGGTAGTAACTTTCAACACTTCGAGGTACATCGTGATGCACCACGTAACGCACGTTCGATTTATTAATCCCCATACCGAAGGCGACCGTGGCCACAACAATATCAATTTTATCGTTCAAAAATTGGCGCTGAACTAATTCTCGTTCATCGGCATCCATACCCGCATGGTACGCCGCGCAGCGAAAACCTTGTTTGAATAGCTTGGCGTGTAAGTCGTCTACTTTGGCGCGACTATTACAATAAATAATCCCGCTGCCTTCTTGTTGCTTAACGTAGGTAACAACCTGCTCGAAGGCCTTGTACTTCGACATCACCCGATAACGAATATTCGGTCTATCGAAACTGCCTTTATAAACTAGCGGGTCATTAAGTTGCAGTTGGGTAAGAATATCGCTCTGGGTAGCGATATCGGCCGTGGCGGTTAACCCAATAACAGGAATATCAGGAAAGCGGGCTTTAATCTGGCCGAGTGCGCGGTAGTCGTGCCTGAAATCGTGCCCCCAATGGGATACGCAGTGGGCTTCATCGATAGCAAACAAGGCTACCTCTGTAGTACGAAGCGTTTGCTGAAAGCCAAATTGAAGCAATCGCTCAGGGGAGACATACAATAAATCTAACTGGTTAGACACCATTTGCTCTGAAATACTGGCTTGGTCTTCCTGACTAAGTGTTGAATTTAGGTAAGCGGCTTTCACACCCAAGGCTTTTAACTGTTCTACTTGATCTTGCATCAACGAGATAAGTGGCGACACCACAATGCCAGTACCTGCGCGGATAAGCGCTGGAATTTGATAGCACATAGATTTTCCACCACCGGTAGGTAGCAATACAAGTGCATCTCCACCGTTGCATACATGGTGGATGACGTCTCCTTGTCCCTCGCGAAATTCATCGTACCCGAACACATTTTTTAAAACGTTTTCAGGGGTTAGCGCATCGGGAACGGGAGAACTAATAGTGGTGTCGGCAATTACAGTAGTCATGGCGGGGGATTTTACGCGTTTTTCCATCGTTCTTCACGAAACAAACGCAAAAACTGGACTAAAATTCAGAAGTCATATGAAAAGGTATAATAAATTAAAACAGTGCATCCCTTCAAAGTAGGCTAACGTCGATGTAATGCTACTCATAAGAAAGGATGCAATATGCGCACTTCAGACAATAAAAATATGCCTAGCCGCAACGATATGATTGCACATGTTATTAGTTTATTTCGTGATACTATGCCGTTTAACCAGTTATTAGGGCTAGAGTTTATTCGCTCGAATGAAGGGTTAGAAAGTGACAGCATAGAACTTCATGTTTCTTGGCGTGAAGCCTTAACCGGAAATCCACTGCAAAAAATTCTTCATGGCGGCGTGACTGCCTCTATGCTAGATACCATAGGCGGCTTGGTCGCTATTATCGAGGCGATTAAACGAACTAACGATGCCGACCTAGCAAGCTTGCAAAGCCGTTTACCGAAAATGGGCACCGTAGATATGCGCGTTGACTATTTACGACCAGGCCGAGGTGAACAATTCATCGCTACGGCCAAAGTTATTCGCGGTGGGGCTAAGCTGGCGGTTTGTAGGATGGAGCTTCATAACGAAAAAGGCGACCATATTGCCTTTGGTACGGGTACCTATATGTTGGGGTAGCCGGTAGAAAATGTATTTTGGAGGTGTCGAGTGGCGGAGCCATTACCCGATCTTATCGAAGAGTTTGTAACAGATGGTATGGGTGATGACCCAGCGTCTATTCTTACCGCATTAAGTGGGCAGGATACTGTCTATATTGCTTCCTTATTAGAATCGTTACCCCTAGAGCGACGTCTCGTTGTTTGGGAAGGCATTCCACGTGACCGCAAGCTTAGCGTGCTGGTGGAAATGCGAAGCGACCCCCGTGAAATTCTTATCGACGCCACGCCGCATAACGAGTGGGCGTCTATCTTTGCTGATATTGACGCAGAGGACTTACTTGAACTCCTCGACTCATTACCCACACGGTTAGTTGATGTTGCGTACGAAGCACTTGATAGCCAAGAGCGTAAGTATTTCCGCGAAGCGACGCAGTTTCCCGATGAACAAGTGGGTCACTGGGTCAGTCACGAATTATTAGTACTACCGGCCAATGCCAAAGTGAAAGAAGGCTTACGCCTATTACGCCGAGACATACCTCAGCACTGCGATAGTATTTACTTGGTGAACCGTTCTGGTCAATTTACTGCATTGGTGAAAATTCATCGTCTTTTTGCGGCGCAAGAACACAGTTCACTAATTAGTATGGCCGAAGAAAATGTCACTATGCTAGTGGGCACTGATGAATCTACCGCGGCGTCATTGCAGGTGCAGCGTTCGGGGCTATCATCGCTGCCTGTGGTAGATGAATCGAACAAACTTATTGGTCGTTTAGATATTGCTTCGGCCAGTGAGTTAATGAACGAGTTTTACGAGCGTCAAGTCATGGCCTCGGCAGGTATGGATGAAGACGAAGATTTATTCTCACCTGTGGCCAAGAGTGCGCGAAACCGTGCACTGTGGCTAGGTATAAACTTGCTTACCGCGTTTTTGGCGTCTTGGTTTATCGGGTTGTTTGAAGCTACATTACAGCAGGTGGTTGCGCTGGCGGTATTGATGCCAGTAGTCGCCAGTATGGGGGGGATAGCAGGTAGCCAGACGCTTACGTTGATTGTTCGCGGGCTGGCACTAGGGCAGGTAACCCCTGCCAACTTACGTGCGCTTATGATGAAAGAACTCAAGGTCGGGGGGCTAAACGGCGTGATATGGGCGTTAGTCATAGGCATTGTGGCCTATTTCTGGTTTGCCGATGCACTGCTTGGCATGGTGATTTGCTTAGCCATCCTCTTTAATATTGTTGCGGCTGCTCTTGCTGGTGTGTTTGTGCCCTTTATTTTGGATAGACTAAAGATAGATCCAGCGTTATCTGGCTCAGTTATTCTTACCACAGTAACTGACATTGTAGGCTTTGTTGCCTTCTTAGGTTTGGGAACGTTATTTCTGCTTTAGCTAGAACTATAAGTCGTCATCACCCCTAAACAAACTTTATCGATAAATACCCCATTCTGGGCGTTATAGGCTTGTTATCTTAAGTAAGGTAATGAACACTAGGCGCCTTTTTCTAGCCCTAAAAAAGTGATAGTTAACTATGCGCGCCCAGCAAGCCAGTGCTGCCCAAGTCGGAATAATTTTTGCCATTGCGGCTTACACCATGTGGGGCATAGCGCCAATCTACTTTAAACAGCTTACTGTATTGCCCGCAGCAGAAATTCTAATGCATAGAATAGTTTGGTCGGTATTGGTGCTGGTGGGGTTGATTGCGGGGTTAAATCAATGGCCCAAGGTTGCCGCAGCCTTTCGTAATAAAAAAGTGATGCAGGTATTGTTTATTGCCGGCATTTTGCTTGGCGCCAACTGGTTACTATTCATTTGGGCAGTGAATAACGATCACCTTCTAGATGCTAGTTTAGGTTATTACATTAACCCCCTCATTAATGTATTTCTTGGTCGGCTTTTTTTAGGAGAAAGGCTAAGAACATTTCAGCGAGTGGCGGTAGTACTAGCCATTGTGGGTGTGGCTATTTTGATTTTCTCTTACGGTCACGTGCCTTGGATTGCACTTATATTGGCGGGCAGTTTTAGTATTTATGGCATTTTACGCAAGCAAGTAGCCGTAGATTCTTTACCGGGTCTTTTTATAGAAACCTTAATGCTGTCACCGTTGGCAATAGGGTATTGGCTGCTATTTGGATCGGAATACAGCAACCTTTTTAATAACGATGCTAGCTTAAACATGCTTATTTTAGCGGCCGGTGTTGTGACCACCGCGCCCTTGTTATGCTTTACTGCAGCGGCGCGGCGTATCATGTACTCAACGTTAGGCTTTTTACAATATATAGGGCCAACACTCATGTTTGTGCTGGCGGTTTACTTGTACGATGAACCGTTAGATGAGGCTAGGCTAATTACCTTTGGTTTTGTGTGGTTAGCGCTTGCAGTATTTAGTGTCGATTCCCTTATCGCCTACAAAAAGCAACGAAAAGCCCTAAGGGCGTCGGTACAGGCGGCTAAGGCAACCGGAGAAACTCAAACTTCTTGAGTTTCTCCGGTTACATGAACTTGGTTACGACCTGCATTTTTTGCTTTGTACAAAAGCTTATCGGCACTACTTAGCAAGGTTTCAATATTTTGCGTAGGGGTATTGCAAAGGCCAATACTGCAGGTGACCTTCACGCTTTCTTCGCCTAATTGAATTGGCGTTTTCTGAAGCGCTATTCTGAATCGGTTTAACCGCTCTTGTGCATTAAGAATGTCAATTTTAGGCAAGTACACGCAAAATTCTTCCCCACCAAAACGTGCAACCAGCGTATCGTTAAAATGAACTTGTAACAGGTTAGCTACCGCTTTGAGCACGAGATCACCTGCATCATGCCCGTAGGTATCATTAATGCGCTTAAAATGATCAAGGTCGATAAGCGCTAAAGCATGTTGCTCAGGTAGCTTTTTATACTGCACGGTAACGGTATAAAAGAAATGGCGGCGGTTAGGCAGGCCAGTTAAATAATCGGTATTAGCCGCGCGTCGAATGGCTTCTACGCTTTCAATATATTCAATATTCTGCATTACCCGGCATAAAAACTCTTCATGGCAGTAAGGTAAATGCAAAAAGTCGTTAGCACCGCTTTTTATGAAATGAGCAGACATCAGTGGGCGTTGGTCACTTGCAAGACCAATTATGGCTAACTGCTCTTTTGAAAAGGCTTTACGCAAGCCTGAAATAAACTGCGTGCCGGTCATGTCCGGAAGCGCGTTATCTGTGATAACCAATCTGATATGCGCATGCTCAGCCAGTATGCTCATAGCATCACTGGCGGTAGGGCAGTCATAAACCACAAAATTGTGTCGATAAAGCAGCGAAAGCATTTTTCGTCTAGATGACCGGTGAGTACTCACTACTACAACACCTGTCGACTTGTTCTTCTCTAATCGAAACAGTAAACGGCTTAAGTAATCGTAATTTTGTGCGTTTTCTTTGGGAATATAATCAACAACGTCTTTTTCTAAGACCTTGTCTCGGGTTTTTGCCTCTAGCGTATCGGTAGTGACTATGGCTGGAATAAAGGCATCAATAGCGAAGTCGATGGCTTCGCCATTCGGGGCATCAGGTAAGTTATGAGCAACAATGGCGCACAAGAAACTTTCAGGCATCATAAGCGCAAAACGGGCGCTCGCTTCCGTTAACGAGTGAGCGCCAACAGGGGTTAGCCCTGCTTTTCTGACAAGTTTTGATACAACGTCTAAATTTTTATCACTGTTTTCTATCACCAGCACATTTTGCGGCATATTTCTCTACTTGGGTTCAGGCTTCTTGCCAGATTGCTATGCTTTTTCCAATTTAGCATAGGCGAGAACGAGCCATTTTGTACCAAATTCGTCAAAATTAACTTGTACCCTAGCGTGTTCACCACTGCCTTCGTAGTTTAGTACTATCCCTTCACCAAATTTACGGTGAACAACTTTTTGGCCCAACTGAAAGCCGGTTTCTTCAAATGAGGCGTGTGAAGTTGCTTGGCTGAATCGGTTATGTATCGGTCGAGAAATCGTAGACTTGAGCCTTACTTCTTCAACACAGTCAGCTGGAATTTCACGAATAAAGCGAGATGCCGTGTGGTATTTGTCTTGCCCGTATAAACGACGGCTTTCCGCGTAAGTAATATATAGCTTTTCCATGGCGCGAGTCATGCCCACGTAACACAGGCGGCGTTCTTCTTCCATTCTGCCTGGTTCATCATTGGTCATCTGGCTTGGAAACATGCCTTCTTCAACACCGGCCATAAATACCATAGGGAATTCGAGCCCTTTAGCAGTGTGAATAGTCATCATCTGCACGGCATCTTGGTCTGTACCTGCTTGGGTTTCGCCCGCTTCTAACGAGGCATGAGCAAGGAAGGCAGAAAGTGGCGTCATTTCTTCTGCTTCATCAGGTACGGTAAATTGCTTACACGCGGTAACCAATTCTTCTAAGTTTTCTAGTCGCGCTTGGGCTTTTTCGCCACGTTCGGCCTGATACATGGCATATAAGCCTGATTGCCTAATGGCCACATCAGCGTGTTTTTCTAAAGGCTCATCTACGGTAGCTTGCTCAAGCTCGGTAACTAACAGCACAAAACTTTGAAGGGCATTAAGTGCACGGCCTTTTAGCGCGTTTTCGTTAATGAGTAGTTGGCTAGCCTGCCACATTGAGCAGTTATGTGTTCTTGCGGCTTCTCGTACCTGTGAGAGGGTTTTTTCACCCATACCGCGAGTAGGCGTGTTCACCACACGTTCAAAGGCGGCATCGTCATGAGGGTGATTCATCATGCGAAGATAGCCAAGTGCATCTTTAATTTCTTGGCGTTCGAAGAATCGAAGGCCGCCATAAATGCGATACGGTGTACCTTGGTGCAGTAAGGCTTCTTCTAATACCCGCGACTGGGCGTTATTGCGATATAAAATGGCAGTGTCTTTTAACGCATTACCTTGGTTCAGCCAGTCTTTAATTTTCGACACAATAAAGCGGGCTTCATCTAACTCATTAAACCCCGCATAAACAGAGATGGGCTCGCCATCGTTGCCGTCTGTCCAAAGCTCTTTGCCTAATCGGCCCGTATTATTATCAATAACCGTGTTGGCAGCTTTCAAAATGGTGCCGGTAGAACGGTAGTTTTGTTCTAATCGAATGGTTGTGGGGTTATTGAAGTCTTTCAAGAAGTGCTGAATATTATCAACATTCGCGCCGCGCCAGCCGTATATAGATTGGTCGTCATCGCCCACAATCATAATGTTGTTTTGATTGCCGCTACACAGCATGCGTAGCCATGCGTATTGAATGTTGTTGGTGTCTTGGAATTCGTCAACTAATACGGCGCGGAAACGTCGTTGGTAGTTGGCGAGCACTTCAGGGTTTTTAGCCCAAAGCTCATGTGCACGCAACAATAACTCGGCAAAATCCACAAGCCCTGAGCGGTCGCACGCGTCTTGATACGCGGCATAAATCTCACGCATTTTTTGCTGGGTTTGGTCGTTGTGGGTTTCAATATGTTGAGGGCGTAGGCCTTCGTCTTTATTACCATTGATGTACCACTGAATTTGACGAGGCACCCAGTGCTTTTCGTCTAAATTCATGGCTTTTAAAATACGTTTAATCAAACGGTATTGGTCGTCTGAGTCAAGAATTTGGAAGTTTTCAGGCAAATTAGCTTCTGCATGGTGAGCGCGAAGCAGCCTGTGGGCTAATCCGTGGAAAGTACCAATCCACATATTATTCAGACCACGACCCATTAATGATTCTATTCGGCCACGCATTTCTTTCGCGGCTTTGTTAGTAAAGGTTACGGCTAAAATAGAAAAAGGGGCAATATTTTCCACTTCCATTAACCATGCTATGCGATGCACCAAAACCCGAGTTTTACCGCTTCCCGCGCCAGCTAATATGAGGGCGTTAGAAAGAGGGGCTGCTACCGCTTCACGTTGTTTGTCGTTAAGCTCGTCAAGCAGTCGGGATACATCCATAATATGGTCAACCTAATTTGTCTAGTTTCAATGCTGCAACATTATGCCAGCTGACTGTGAATTTATACAGGCTTGTTTGATGAAGCTTAGCGGCTAGGGGGAATTTTTAGCGATGAATTTAGCCATGTTTAGATGATATCAGCCGTATTCACGGGCGGGTTATCGATAAGTTGAACAATTTTCACGCTTGAAGCGTAGTCTGTAGGTGTTGTTTTAATTGTGGCTCATGTACACTTCGAGCCATTATATTGCCTAATACAATGTAGGCCTTTTACCCGCGTTTAAGTGGGCTCTGAACTTTATTTTTACAGGAACTGCCTCATGCACGCACTCTCTCCATCGACTGACTTTTGGTTATCGTTAAAAAAAGAAGCGCAAACTGTGGCAGAAAGCGAGCCGCTACTAGCAAGCTATGTTCATGCCTGTATTTCAGCACATCACAATTTTGAGTCGTCGTTAAGCTTTATATTATCAAGCAAAATGGCTGATGAAGTAATGCCGGCTATTGCCATTCGTGAAGTGTTCGATGAAGCCTATTTGTTAGAGCCGTCAATTAGTGAGTCGGCAATGGCAGATATTAATGCTATTCGTGCTCGAGACGCCGCAGTAGATGATTTCTTAGTGCCACTGTTGCACTTTAAAGGGTTCCACGCAGTGCAAGTTCACCGCATGGCGCATTACTTGTGGTTGCATGGTAGACATCAACTTGCTTTGTTCTTACAAAGCCGTAATTCGGCTACCTTTGGCGTAGATATTCACCCTGCCGCAAAAATAGGTAAAGGGGTGATGTTCGATCATGCTACCGGAATTGTGGTGGGTGAAACAGCAGTTATAGAAGACAACGTGTCTATTTTGCAAAGCGTAACCCTTGGCGGAACTGGGAACGAGTCGGGTGACCGTCACCCTAAAATTCGCCAAGGCGTGTTGGTAGGCGCGGGTGCTAAAATTCTTGGCAATATCGAAATTGGCGAAGGCTCTAAAGTGGGAGCGGGTAGTGTTGTGTTAGACAATGTACCGCCGCACGTTACCGTAGTCGGTGTGCCGGCTAAAGTGGTTGGACGCCCGGTATGCCAGCGCCCTTGCGATTCTATGCGCCAGAACGTGCTAGAAGATAACGCGCCTTACTCGCAAAAGCCTTAAGCGCCAGTACCTTAAGAGAAAGCGCTACTTACTGATTTACTTACAAGAAGTAAGCTAATTCGTCTAATGAATCTAATGCCACGTGAGGGAGTACAGATGCTCTCTCACGGGGTAAATGCATTTCTCGGTTGCATGCAAACCAAGCAGACTGAAACCCCGCATTTATCGCCCCATACACATCTTTAATGATGTTATCGCCCACATGCAATATATTTTCCGGCGCTTCTCCTATAAAGCTTGCTGCTTCATCGAACATAGCCCGTGAAGGTTTCATAGGTCGGCTAGTGCTGGCATGTAAAATGGTATCGAAATACGGCGTAATACCTATTTGGTCAGCGTTTACATTGCCGTTAGTAATACCTACCAGTGTCATATTTTCACTTAAAGTTGATAAGGTTTTATGTACATCATCAGCCAAATCAAACTCGCTTCTGGCATGGTAAAAACAGTCGAAACAAGCTTGCACGGCAGCATCTAACGTGTGGGTGTCTTGGGATGGAATATCATGAATCAATGCCGCATTTAACACCGCTAAGCGAAGCTTTCCCATATCAGATGAATAAGTAGGATTGGCAGCAATTGCGTCGCGCTTTAGTCGTTGCCAATGAGCAGACGGTAAGGCAGCCGCTTTAGGATGATATTGCTTTAAATGCGCAGTTAAGGCCGCTTCTGCTTGGCGAATAATAGGTTCGTTATTGTATAAGGTATCATCAAGATCGAAGGTCATTGCCTTCACGGAATTTATGGCTCTGAAGAACTGCATAATAGTTAAAGGCCTATTTTCAAAAGAGGATTATTTTTTGTGTGCTCTAGGGTGCGCGGCATCATAAACCTTGGCTAAATGCTGAAAATCTAAATGAGTATACACTTGCGTGGTAGATAGATTGGCATGGCCTAATAATTCTTGCACCGCCCGTAAATCGCCGCTCGACTCTAATACGTGCGTAGCAAAAGAATGGCGCAGTTTATGTGGGCTTACTTTCTGGCTAAGGCTTTGCAATTCTGCCATTTGATTAAGCCGGTTTGCGACTTGGCGATTTGAAATGCGGGTTTTGCGCTTGCTAACAAATATAGCGGGTTCATAGGGTGAAGCATAAGCAGGGCGCACTTTAAGCCAAGCATGTAGCGCCTTTTGCGCTTGTCGGCCTAAGGGCAATATACGCTGTTTACTGCCCTTACCGGTGACTTTAATAGTGCCGTCTTTCGGGTAGTCACTTAAGTTTAAACCCGTAAGTTCGCTTAATCGAAGTCCGCAGCCATAGAGTAATTCAAACATGGCGACATCGCGGCAAATAATGCCTTCGTCGGTATCGCCGCTGGCGGCTTGTTCATTTGCTAACAACTGCTGCATTTCATCAACACTAAGTTGTTTAGGTAATGGTTTGCCTTGTTTGGGCGCTTGAATACCTTCCACAGGGTTACTGAAAAGCTGTTCGTTATCAATAAGGTATTGGCAGAAGGTACGAAGAGCAGACAACCGCAATGCTATGCTACGGGGTTTATGCCCGTCCATTTTTGCTGCCGCCATCACGCGCTTTACATCAGAGGGCGTCATACCTGACCACTCGTAAAGCCCTAAAGTAAGGGCTATGCTGGTAAGTTGTCTGCGGTAGTTACTGATAGTAAGCGGTGATAAACCGCGTTCAACTTGTAGGTGGAGAAGAAACTTTTCAAGCCAAAGGTGGCAAGGTTCGCTCAGCACAGTTTCCGTTGTCACGAAAACTAATACCCCATCATCTCAGGCAAAATAATATTAAGCACTTGTTGTAGCTGTTGTAGCAACAAGGTGTCCATATCAGGGGTGAAATGGCTTGGATCACTGCTGCTAATACCTAAAATACCAATTTCTTGGTTGTCGCCTAATAGCATTAGGGCAACAGATTCTGCGCTACTATCACCAAACAATAGCTGGCGTTCGTGCTGCGATAATCGTCCGAAAAAGAAGTTCGACGTTTTAAAGCGCTTCTCGGTAAATAACCTGCGTTGTAGCTCGGGAATAGCATGAGGGCCTTTAAAGCTTTTTATCACCGCAGAAGACAACTCCAAACGCTCTTGCAACACATCTTCAAGGGTGAACTGAACTTCTGCCACACTTTCGCAACGCAGTAATTGTACGTTGAGGTCGGTGTACACGCGGTAAATTTTTTCGTTTTGCTTGGCAATACTCACCAGTTGGGTGAGTTTATAATTCAACTGGCGAACTTTTTTGCGCAATTGCTCACTTTGAATTTCAACCAGCGAGACGCTGCCTTTATGAGAATGAGGAATTTTAAGTTTTTCGAGTAGTTCGGGGTATTGAGCAAAAAAATCAGGGTTTTCTAACAAAAAAGCGCGAACCTGCTCTGAGGAAACATCGCTGTCGCCTGAAAACACGTCTACTACCGCTGATGCGCTAGCTTGTCCTGATAATTCACTCATAAATTTATATGTCCGTCGTACACATGGTCGGCGGGCCCTGTCATTTTTAATACATTATCTGGGCCTGGCCAACGGATCCGTAAACTGCCGCCGGGCAAATCTACCCGAACATCTTTGCTTAATTTACCTTGAATCTGACCAATTGCAACTGCTGCGCATGCACCGCTGCCGCATGCCAAGGTTTCACCCGAGCCGCGTTCAAATACACGCAATCGAATGTGCGATTCATTAATAATCTGCATAAAGCCTACATTTACGCCTTCTGGGAACCGTTCGTTGCGTTCAACGAGTGGACCTATTTCTTTAACAGGCGCGGTATCTACATCTTCCACTTCCATGACGCAATGCGGGTTACCCATAGACACGGCACCGTAAAACAAGGTTTTATCGTTTACGCGTAATATGTAGGTATTTTCTTGTTTGTTCGCTTTAAGAGGAATTTTAGCTGGCTCGAATTCGGGCTTGCCCATATTCACGGTAACTTGGCCATCTTTCTCCAAGTACAACACCATTTTTCCAGCTTTAGTACTCACCACAATTTTATTGCGGTTAATTAGCCCTTTTTGCTTTACGAAGCGCGCAAAGCAACGAGCACCATTACCACATTGTTCAACTTCAGAGCCGTCAGCGTTAAATATGCGATAGTGAAAATCTTGTTCAGGATCGTAAGGCGGTTCAACCATAAGCAATTGATCGAACCCTATACCGAAGTTTCGATTTGCTAATTGCTGTATTTTGTCCTTCGAGAAAAAGACGTTCTGGGTGACATTATCAATCACCATGAAGTCATTCCCCAGACCGTGCATTTTTGAAAACTGAACCTGCATTAACCGCGCATCTTTATTATGAGTTTAACCCTAGTTTACGTAAGTTTGTGCTCACCTTTCCAGAGATCTTTTAGAATTTCTCTTTCACGCACCACAATTGTTGCATCTCCATCTACCATAATCTCCGCTGGACGGCAGCGGCTATTGTAGTTTGATGCCATTGCAAAGCCATACGCACCGGCACTTCGCACTGCTAGTAGGTCAGTTGGCTCGATAGCAAGTTCACGGTCTTTACCGATGAAATCACCGGTTTCACAAACTGGGCCTACCACATCGTAATTACGCGCTGTAGCAGTACTTTCTTGTTTTACTGGGATGATATTTTGCCATGCAGAGTAAAGTGCAGGTCGAAGCAAGTCATTCATGGCTGCATCAACAATAGCGAAGCTTTTCTCTTCACCTTCTTTGATAAATTCAACCTCAGTGACCAAAATACCTGCGTTAGCAGCAATAGCGCGACCTGGTTCTAGTATGAGTTTAAGGTTTTCACGGCCTACCATTTTTTCTGCCATCGCAGCAGCGTAAGCTTTCGGATGCGGCGGTTCTTCGTCGTTATAAGTCACACCTAAGCCACCACCAACATCTAAGTGATCAATGGTTATACCGCGCTCGGCTAATTCATCAATCAGCAGCAATAATCTTTCTAGTGCATCAACAAAGGGGCCAATTTCAGTTAATTGCGAACCAATGTGGCAGTCCATACCCACTACGTTCAAGTAAGGAAGTGATGCAGCGAGTTCGTAGGTTTGCAACGCGCGTTCACGGGCAATACCAAATTTGTTTGCTTTCAATCCTGTTGAAATATAGGGGTGCGTTTTTGCATCTACGTCAGGGTTGATGCGAAGCGAAATAGGCGCTTTTTTGCCAAGGGATTCTGCTACCGCGTTAATACGGTGCAATTCAGGCTCAGACTCTACGTTAAAGCACATAATACCTTGTTCTAACGCATAACGTATTTCATCAGCTTTTTTACCTACACCCGAAAATACCACCTTGCTGGCATCGCCACCGGCTTCAATAACACGTGCTAATTCACCACCAGAAACAATGTCAAAACCAGAGCCAACTTTGGCTAGTGTACTGAGTACACCTAGGTTTGAATTGGCCTTTACTGCATAACAGATAAGGTGAGGGTGTTCACCAATTGCATCATTAAAGGCATGCCAATGACGCTCTAGCGTTGCCCGTGAATATACATAAACTGGGGTTTGGTACTGTGCAGCAATATCTGCAACGGCTACATCTTCAGCGAAAAGCTGACCGTTTTTATAAGCGAAAAAATCCACTAGTGAGATTCTCCTGGTGTGGAGGCGGGTTGGCTTTGCGTGTTTGGTGAAGACACTGTTTCGTCTGGCTTTTCAGTAGGCGTCGTTTGTTCTGGCGCTTGTGGAATATACAGCGCCCCTTTATAACCACAACCACTAAGTAGAATGGCTGTGAATGTCACTAAAACCCACTTTTTAAGCACGAAAAATCCCGCGTATACGACAATAAATGCCGTTATCATCGCATTGCGTGATTAAAATGCAAGAGACAATAAGCGTTCTTGTGTTTTATCGCCGTAGCGAACTTCTTTCCACAGTGAATTACATAGGCTTTGCGTATCTTGCAAGTCACCTTTTTTCAGCCAATCAATTAACACATTAGGGTCATCGGGGAACTGAATGGCCTCTATGTCTGCTGCTTCTAGCCACTCTTCAACAATATCCGTATCCAGTTGAAATAAGGTATGGCAAAGATCGAGCTTATTAAGGGTTAGTACATTCGATAACTGCTCAAATTGGCCATGAAGGGGTTTGATAAGTAGCTTTTTACCTAGTTGTAAGGCTTCGCTTGAAAGTTCAAACCCTCCGTTCGCAATAACACCGTTACAGTGTTGTAGTGCACGCTGGAAATGCTGTTTTGACGTAGGGTTCCACTGAATATGTCCCGCGTCTTTAATTTCGCTAATATCAGGGTGGAAGCACTGAAATTTTTGGTCGCTTAAAGGTTCCAGCATTTGTTGAACGTCGCTAACATCTTCAAATGGTAAGTAAACCAACACATGGCCCTTACCTGGTACTGATACCGGTTTCTCTGCCACAAAAGGCGGAATGATCGGTTGATTAAAGTGAAACCAATGCACACCTAATTGAAGGTCGGTAGGGGCGAATTTTTTCATTAGCAGCCTATCAATAATGGTGTCGCCAGATTTTGGCACATCATACGAAAATGCGGCTTGGTGGCTAATTGAAATTGACGGAATATGCTGACGCTTTGCCGCCCACGCTGTGACAGGCTCAAAGTCGTTAACGAGAAGATCGTATCCGCTTGCATCAAAACGTTTCACGTCTTTTAGAAATTGACTGATATTAGCTTCTTTAATGGTTTGCCACCGGTCGACACGGCCACTTTTAGTGATAAAGCTTAAGCCAGTGAAGGTGCGATAGTCGCCAAATACATCCATATCGAAATATTTATCGGGTTCACGCCCGGTGAAAACAAAATCTACTTCAACATCTGAACGCTTGGCTAGTGCTGCCGCCATAATTCGTGCACGAGCAATGTGCCCGTTTCCGGTGCCTTGCACGCCATACAATAATTTCATGTTACCCCAGGATGGAAATACTCAACGATGCGATAGTGATACCAAGTAACATACCTGCGACTACATCTGATGGGTAGTGCACGCCTAGCAAGACGCGAGACAGGCCGATTAGGGCTGCCCAACTGTATGCCAGTACCGCGAATGGTGGATAGTAATGCGCCACAATACTTGCCATTAAGCAGGCTGCAGCAGTGTGCCCAGAAGGCAGAGAGAATTTATCCGATGGCGTAACGTGTGCTGTTAAATCCAATAGAAAATCACAAGGGCGCGGGCGCTTGAACATTTTCTTAAGCAGCACATAGATAGGTAACTCCAGCGCATATGCCATCAGCGCTGTATAGAGGAAAAGTTCGCCATGCTCGGGTTCAAAAGCCCATAATAAGGCCCCAATAACCAAGTATAGGTATCCATCTCCGGTTTTTGACAGCCAGATAATACTGCGACAGTCTCGTTTTACGGTAAGACTGTACAAGCGGTAGAACAAATTTGTATCGTATTTGGTCAAGGATTTAAGAAGCATTAGCCTTGCCCCCTTTCGATTGATTATTGAACAATTTAAAAGCATTCTGTGACCAACCAGTGACAGAAAAAAGAAACCTTTATGACAGATGAAACGGTGAGCTGATCACGCTGTACTGCACGTATTAACTTCTATTAGGTGCGGTGTGGTAGCGAGTTAGTCTTTTATAAAAGGTAAGCAAGTTACGTGCTAAGTAGGTGAAAATGTCTTTGCTAATAAAAGTGGTAGTCTATTTAGTGGAAGGGTTGTTGCTGTTTCCCTGAAACTTCATAAATCAGGCGTTTTCAACGACCAAATTAATGCTATGCTAGAACAAGGTAAATAACCTACTACTCTCAATTAAAGTAAGGTAGAGCAATGGATTACAACACTTCTGAATTGTGCGATTTATTTGCAGACAGCGTCGACGTAGTTGACCCTATCTTTGCAAGCTTTGGCGGCCGTTATTCTTTTGGTGGCGAAATCACCACGATTAAGTGTTTCGAAGACCGTGGTCTTATTGACCGTGTATTGGCTCAACCTGGTGCAGGTAAAGTACTGCTAATTGATGGTGGTGGTTCTACACGTCGTGCCTTATTCGATGCAGCCCTTGCTCAAGTAGCAATAGATAACGACTGGGAAGGTATCGTGTGTTACGGCAGTGTACGTGAAGTGGATAACTTGGCCGAAATGGATATTGGCGTATTAGCGGTAGCGGCAATACCTGTTAATGCTGAATGTGAAAGCATTGGTGATGTTGACGTGCCGGTTAATTTTGGTGGCGTTACCTTCCTGCCAGAAGATCACCTTTATGCTGATAGCACGGGTGTTATTCTTTCACCTGAGCCTCTCGATATCGACTAAGCTTTGATACTAGGGTCTTGGCGACGTTTGAGATTTATTACTCAAATAAACAGGCTTAAGACAACAAAAAGCGGAGACAGCTGAATAAAGTGCCTCCGTTTTTTTGTGCTCAGGATTCAGCAACTACCAATAGCCGCTAGCAGAACCCTCTGCGGTATGTATTATTAATTACTTATCAAACGTTTCGTTCAAGTACATGGCAAGTCGAATACCAGCCATTTGTAAACGCTGCTTAGCCGTTGGAAGATGCTGATATAAGTAGTCATAACTCATGTTGTTGGCATCTTCGGGGTAGATTTCATCACGGATTTTAGTGCTTTCTTCAATCCACACTAACGGATCGGTAGTTGCCCAGCTACGAATATCATCCGGCGTGATGTGTTCTGTAAGCCATGTTGTCCATTCTGTATAAGACAGCTTACGTTGTTCTAGCATTTGAGAGTCCCACACCCGATGTAAATTAGAGTTCTGCCAAAAGAAATTTACTTTTACATCGTTACCGCCGCGATCGCTGCCATCACCCGCATGCAACGGTTGGTGCAAATCACCAATGATGTGCACAACAAAACGTAGCGCTAAGCGTTTTTCTTCAATAGTGGCCGAATCGCTTTTTAAGGTCTTTGTATAGGCTTCAAGTGCGGTAACGGCATCACCTTGTTTAGGTGCACCAACTTCAGCATAGTCATTCCCTTTAGGCACTGTTACATAGTGCCAATGGGTAGACATCTTTTGCCAAAACTCACTTGGGTTTGAGCGCATTTCATCTGCATAAGTTGATGCTTCTGCTAGCGAACTGTTTGGCAATAGTTCTGCTACAGCAGCTTGAGACAATGGGCTTAAATACTGCTGCGCAATGGCGCCAGTAACCCGATGGCCTGTTTGGCCCCAGCCAAACGCTGGCGACGAAACAAATAACGTAATAAGTGAGCTTAGCGCAACGGCGAAAGTCCTATTTCTCAACGCTGTCATCAATTTTCCTTTGTTTTATTTTTAAATTTTGCAAGTCGCTATTTTTAGTGACTGTTTTTATTAGCAATGAACTATTAGCTAAGCGTTACCACTATGTTTAGCAGTTTCATAACCCCAGCGTGCCACTAAAGATTGTTCAACGCCAAGATGATCAAGAATACGCGCCACAACAAAGTCGACCAAATCTTCGATGGTCTTAGGATTATGATAAAAACCAGGCGCCGCTGGCATTATTGTCGCACCCATTTGTGACAATTTAAGCATATTTTCCAAATGGATTGAGGAAAGAGGCATTTCTCGTGGTACCAGAATAAGCTGGCCTCTTTCTTTTAATACTACATCGGCTGCCCGTTCTATTAAATTGTCGCTAGCACCAACAGCGATAGACGAAAGCGTGCCTGTAGAGCAAGGGCAAACTACCATTTTGGCCGGTGCTGCTGAGCCTGATGCAACAGGCGAAAACCACTCTTCTTTTCCAAATACTTGCACTTGACCAGGCTTTCCGCCGCAGTGCTCAATGAAAAAAGCACTAGCGTCTTCAGGCCTAGCGGGAATTTTTATATTTTCTTCTGTAGCCATCACTACTTTGGCGGCAGAAGAAATAAGCACATACACTTGGTAGTCAGCTTTCACTAACGACGTTAATAGTGAGAGTGCGTATGGTGTGCCGGAAGCACCCGTAATAGCTAGCGTAATTTGCTTATCATGTTTCATTTTTCTACCTCGATTGACGGGGTAAGTACGCGTAAAACACGGTTGTGGATGCCTTCAAAACCACCATTACTCATAATAAGAATATGATCGCCAGGGCGCACTTCGCTTTGCAATACTTTTACAATGTTTTCAACATCATTGAATACGGTGGTGGGCGCTGGGCTAGTGGCTGCTGCTTCCTTTAACGACCAATCTAGTCCTTGAGGTTCATACACATAAACCGCATCAGCGGCCTGCCAAGAGTGGGCAAGGGTATTCTTATGTACCCCCATTTTCATGGTGTTCGAACGAGGCTCCAGCACAGCAAGTATGCGGGCATTACCTACTTTCTTGCGAAGTCCATCAATAGTGGTGGCAATGGCGGTGGGATGATGAGCAAAATCATCATAAACCGTCACCGGTTTACCGCCAGCTGCGAGTGTCACCGAGCCCTTTATTTCCATGCGGCGCTTAACATTTTTAAAGCTTGATAGTGCGGCAATAGCATCGTTGAGGCTAACACCGGCATGATGAGCCGCAGCAATAGCCATGAGTGCGTTATCTACATTGTGCTGGCCAAGTAGTTCCCACTGTACTGCGCCAACAATCTCATTGTTAAATAGCACGTTAAACTGGCTACCCTCTTTATTGATAAGTTCTGCCGACCATTCTTTGCCTAGAGATTGGCGTTGTGTCCAACAACCTTTTTTAAGGGTTTCTTCAATAGCGGGCGTGTGATTGGGCGTAAGAATAAGGCCATTTTCTGGCACCATACGCACAAGGTGGTGAAATTGGGTTTGAATGGCCGCTAAGTCGGCGAAGATGTCAGCATGATCGAACTCTAAGTTATTAATCACCAGCGTTTTAGGACGGTAATGGACAAACTTAGAGCGCTTGTCGAAAAAGGCGCTGTCGTATTCATCTGCTTCAATGACAAAAAACGGACTTTCTCCAATCCGGGCCGACACGCCAAAGTTTTCAGGCACACCACCAATAAGGTAGCCGGGGTTCAATTCGCTGTACTCTAAAATCCACGCCACCATACTGCTGGTGGTGGTTTTGCCGTGGGTTCCTGAGACACCAATGACCCATCTATCTTTTAATAAGTTATCAAGCAGCCATTGCGGGCCACTGGTATATGGCAAGTTTCTATTTAACACATACTCAACCGCTGGATTTCCACGAGACATGGCGTTACCAATAATAACTATGTCAGGAATGGGCTCGAATTGGTCGGTATCAAAACCTTCGGTAAGTTCGATGCCAAGGGCTTCAAGTTGGGTACTCATGGGCGGATACACGTTGGTATCTGAGCCTGTGACCTTATGGCCCAAGGCTTTCGCAATGGCTGCGATGCCACCCATAAAGCTACCGCAGATACCTAAAATATGTACATGCATAGCGAATTCTCATTTTTTACTGCATTGAATACCGGCTACTTTATCAGAACCGTTGCAGGTTAAATAATGCATTTTTACGCATAATGTCTGCTTTCACTGGTATGTTGTGTAGATTGGCAGCGCCTGCCTTATTCCACTTCAGTGCATTCACGGTTACAATCAATTTAACAAGCATATAAAGCAGTGCTTGTTGGTAGTGCAAGAGAAAGCCGGTAAGGAAAGCTGCGCGCCTTGTATTGTCATACCCTACACACTAAAAAAAGGCTTAACTAAGATGAAACGTTTAAATTCCCAGTTGCAAGAAGATGGTGCCCCGCTAGAGCTCATATTGCTTATAAGAACCTTATTGGCGAGCTGCAAAGAAATTTCGTTCCGGGTGAGTCAAGGTGCGCTTGCTGGCGTATTGGGTTCTACTTTGTCAGAAAACGTACAAGGTGAAACACAAAAGAAGTTAGATGTTATCTCAAATCACATTATCAAAGATACGCTTCGCGAGTCGGGCTACGTAAAAGCCATTTCATCGGAAGAAGAAGACGATGTGGTACCGTGTCATCCTGATGGCAAATATCTTGTTAGCTTCGATCCACTAGACGGCTCATCGAACACCGAGATTAACAGCTTAATTGGTACTATCTTCTCAATCACCCACGCGCCTCAGTGGATGGAGCCGGATGACCCATCAGCGTTTCTTCAGCCGGGAACACAAATTGTTGCAGCGGGTTACGTACTTTACGGACCTTCTACTATGCTTGCCCTTAGTACTGGGCGTGGCACACATATTTATACCTTAGATAAAACCCATGGTGGGTTCCTGCTTACTCACCCGAATATTCAAGTACCAGAAGCTACTTCTGAGTACTCTATTAATGCATCGAATCAGCGTCATTGGGAGCCGGCTATGCAAGCCTATATTGCCGACCTGATAGCGGGTAAAGATGGCCCTCGTGAGAAAAACTTCAATATGCGTTGGGTTGCTGCCATGGTTGGTGATATTCATCGCTTGTTATGTCGCGGTGGTATTTTCATGTATCCATACGACAAACGTGACCCATCTAAGCCGGGTAAATTGCGTTTACTTTATGAAGCAAACCCGATGGCCTTTTTGATGGAACAAGCCGGTGGTAAAGCGGAAACCGGTGCAGGGCGAATTCTTGAAGTCATGCCTGAAGAAATACATCAGCGCGTACCATGTATTATTGGTTCTAAAGAAGAAGTAGAAACCTGTTTAAGCTATTACGGTAAAAGTGAATAGAATTATTGCTAAATAAAGGCGGTTTTGTGTGTGATTAGCGCTAAACCGTTTTTATTTTGCCGCCGTCACCGTATACTTAGCGCCACATTTTTTAAAACATCATTGAAAGGACCTTAGAATGAGCTTGAATGATATTCCTGCTGGCAAGAACTTGCCTGAAGAAGTGAATGTAGTTATCGAAATTCCAGCACACGCTGACCCGGTAAAATACGAAGTAGACAAAGACTCAGGCGCTATGTTTGTTGACCGTTTCATGGCAACTTGCATGCACTACCCAACTAACTACGGTTACGTGCCTAACACCTTGTCTGAAGACGGTGACCCAGTTGACGTATTGGTAATGACGCCGTTCCCACTATTGGCGGGTTCAGTAATTCGTTGTCGTCCAATTGGTGTTTTGAACATGACTGATGAGTCGGGTAAAGACGCTAAAGTATTGGCAGTGCCAATCGACAAGCTTTCTACTATTTACCGTAAAGTGCAAGAAACTGAAGACGCACCTGAGTTGCTACTACAGCAAATCGAGCACTTCTTCTCTCATTACAAAGATCTTGAACCTGGTAAGTGGGTTAAGATTGACGGCTGGGCTGGTTCAGCAGCAGCGAAAGAAGAAATTGTCGCAAGCGTTAAGCGTTTCGAAGCAGAATAATTCACGCTGCTTACAAGACATGCTAAAAAGGGGTCGGTGCTGGTAAGTACCGACCCTTTTTATTTTAAGAGCGACCTTTTTATTTAAGTGAGTGTTATGTTGAAAGTCATGGGAAAGGCATTGGTTTTAGCCTTAGTCGTATTGCTTCCGGCGTTCTCAGCGTTTAGCGACGAAGAACCTATTGAAGTGTATTGGGAAGATTTGGTACCAGAAGGGTTTAATGAACTTGCGCCTCCCGCCGTTCAGCACAATGGTGAAATGTCACAGTTGCAGCCTGATGCCCCAGTAGTTGATAAATTTGATGGTAAGCGGGTAAAAATTCCTGGCTTTGTGGTGCCCCTTGAAGGCACGCCTGAACTTACAACCGAATTTTTACTAGTACCTTACTTTGGCGCTTGTATTCATGTACCGCCGCCGGCGTCGAATCAAATTGTGTACGTAACGTTTGAAGAGGGTATTCCTCTTGATAATATTTACGACGCGATATGGGTAACTGGCGAACTTACCACTGAGGGGTGGAAAGGTGATATCGCGTCGGTAGGGTATCGACTTAAAGGTATCGCAGTAAGTGCTTTTTAGACCAGCGTAAGCGTTTAGGCAGGCCAAGCAGTTTTTATACGTAAGGAAGCTCCTTATAGGCTAAGAAGCTCCTTACAGGCAAAAATATTCTCTAGCCTTGTGGTGTATAGATTTGTTCTGCGCGATTGAACAGCAGCCACGAGGTTAGAATGTACTTGTCGTTGCTTTTAGGTATTTGCCCACGGTGAGTATGGGTAAAATAAGCAGGGGCAATCACCATTCTGCCCGCTTTAGGCTTTACGGCTTTATCTTGATAATAAAATTCGGTTTCCCCACCATCTTCCACATCATTTAAGTAAAACATAAACAGTAATACGCGATGCAAAGCTTCATTATGAGGTGCTTGTGGATAAACCTCTGAATGCCAGTAAGGGTAACCGCCATTACCTGCACTGTAGCGCTGTGCGTTAATGTCGCCAATACGAAAAAGATAATTAACCAAGTTGTGAAGGTTAGGTTTACCTACTTCTTCAAAGTTTTCACCGGTTAGTTTAACGGGCTCGCCGGTTTTTGGATGGCGAACGGTCAACCCTATTGGGCCAACCAGAGCGTAATAGTATTTCTCAATGTACTTAACCAATTGCTCGCCTGTTAACTGCATTACCTGCTTAAACAAGTCAGCAAACTCAGGCTGTTGAGAAATAGATACATCAACACTGCGCTTCTTATCTAAATCCACACCACCGCCGGTTTTCCCTTGAGTGAGGTTGGGGCTTTTTTCAAAGCGCGCGATAAGTTGGGTACACAATTCGGGTGACAGAACGTCATCAATAACGTCAATTAAATCAGCCATTAGGTAGCGCCTTAAAGTGTGCTTGCAATGTCGCTTTTATATCGTCAGGAATAGGCGCTGAGCGCTGCTGCTGATAATCGAAATGTACCATAGTCGTGATGCCCGTTGAGCACAGGTTCCCGTCTTGCCAAAGCTCTTGATACACATCAAACGCACTGTTCCCTAAACGACTGATAAACGTTTTTACGGTAACGGTTTTTCCGTAAAAAATTTGCGCAAGAAAATCGACTTTGTAGCTTGCTAAAATAAGCGGCCAGTTCTGTAAATCCATCGTTGGCGTAAATATTCTGAAGATAGGATCCCGCGCCGCTTCAAACCAGCTGACTAATGCGGTATTACTTACGTGTTGCAGGGCATCGGTCTCACAAAACCTAACTTCGAATGACATTTCCATAGAGATGATTTCTGATGGAGTGGCTACTGACATATCGCCTCTTATTTTTATCGTGATGTTCCCTCACTTTATCACGCTATATTGGGTTTTTCAGTAATCTGGCTCAACCTGAGCGGCCATTGGAAACGAAATTAAGATGAAAAGTGATTCCAGCGTGGTTTTAAATTACAATCTGCGCCAAATTTCTGATTAAACAATAATTATGACTGCAATTGGGATTGATTACGGTACCTCAAATTCTGAGGTGGTGTACTTTGATGGCGCTACCCATAGACATATAAAGCTCGACCCATCACTTGAACAGGGTAATAAAATTCGCTCGTCTGTATTTATATACTTTGAGGATGAACTGCCGCCTCCGCCTGATGCCATGGTGGAAGCTAAAGTGTCGCAGTTGCAGCGTTTAATCAACGAGCAAATAGATAAAGCCAAGCAGGGCTATTACGATGCTAAAGACCCCAAAGAGCAGTCGCGCTATAGCAACCGCATTGAATCGCTTCGTGGTGAATACCATAACCGACCTGCATTGCAACGAAAGGCCATTCAGCAACTTATGCATGCTATGTCGCTGGAAGAAATTCCATTATTGCGACTAGTAGAACACGGTAAGTTTGCCTTCGGTGAAGAAGGGTTTAAGCGCTTTTTAAAAATGCCTGATAAAGGCCGGCTTATCTACTCACCTAAAAACTTCTTAGGTGCATCTTTAGATGGCGACCAGAAAAAGGCATTTATTGGCATTATTGCCAAACAGCTAGCCTACTTTAAACAGTGTGCCGAAACCCAATTAGAAAAGCCTGTTTCATCGGTAGTTATCGGTCGTCCGGTTAAGTTTCACGGTACCCGTGGTGAAGTGGGGAACACTCAAGCTATTCAGATTATGACTGAAGCTGCATCTAACGCTGGCTTTAGTAAAATTAATTTTTTGGATGAGCCCATTGCGGCTGCGTATAAAATTGAGCAGACATTACCCCGCGATACCACTGCGCTTATTGTGGATATTGGCGGTGGTACCACAGATATCTGTTGTATTAATCTTTCACCTGAACGAAATAACCAACTGGATAGAAAGCAAGATGTGCTATCGGTAACGGGAAGACGCTTAGGCGGCATGGATTGCGATAAGAGTTTGTTGCTGAAAGTGGTAGCGCCTGAAATGGGAATGGGGCTAAAAATGATTAACGGCCTGCCCATCCCCCCTACCTATTATTCAGATATGTGTGCGGTTGATAACATTCCTGCACTTACTCGGTTCTTTTCTGATGACTACGGATTAGAAATCTCGCAAACCATGTCAGTCACTAAGCACCCTGAGCAACTAGAGCGTTTGTTGCTAGTACAAGAAAATAAATTGTCGGCGCGGGTGGTTAACTCGGTGAGAATGGCAAAAGAACTGCTTTCTAGTAAAGATAAGATCACTTTACCGCTGCATTACATTGAAGATGATTTTGATGTAAACATTAGTACCGAAGACTTAAAAAGCGCATTAAAGCCTTGGTTAAGCAAGGTAAAAGCGTTAGTGGTGGAATGTTTAGAGAAAAGCAGCGCAGCACCCGAGGTAGTAATGGTTACCGGCGGTATGAGCTTATCACCCATTATTATCGACGCACTGTATGAAGAACTACTTACCGGGCTACCTCGACTAGAAAATGATGCATTTAACTCGGTGTGCGAAGGCTTAGCCATTCAAGCTTCTAAGTTTTAAAGTTTTTTATTCAAAAACCTTAGTTTCAAAGCTTCGCCAGTTAAGTGCCTAGGTATTTAACCGAGCTAAATAAAAAACGCGCCGAGGCGCGTTTTTTTGTTTTTGATACTAAGCCATTAATGCTCTAAAGCTTAGGCTTGTGCTTCCAGCATTGGCTTTAAGAAGCGGCCAGTATGAGACACTGTAGATTCAGCTACCACTTCTGGCGTACCTTCAGCAATAATTTGACCACCACCTGAGCCACCTTCAGGGCCTAAGTCGATGATCCAGTCGGCAGTTTTGACCACATCAAGGTTGTGCTCAATAACCACCACTGTATTGCCATGGTCACGGAGTCTGTGCAGTACGGCGAGTAACTGTTTAATATCGTGGAAGTGAAGCCCAGTAGTGGGTTCATCCAAAATATACAGCGTTTGGCCGGTATCGCGTTTAGATAATTCTTTGGCTAACTTAACTCGCTGTGCTTCACCGCCAGATAACGTCGTGGCTGCTTGCCCTAAACGAATATAGGCCAAGCCTACTTCTTTCAGCGTTTGCAATTTACGGGCAATGGCAGGAATGGGGTCGAAGAAATCTCGAGCATCTTCTACCGTCATTTCTAGCACTTCGTGAATGTTTTTGTCTTTGTATTTTACTTCCAAAGTTTCACGGTTGTAGCGCTTGCCCTGGCACACGTCACACGGCACGTACACATCAGGCAAAAAGTGCATTTCTACTTTAATTACACCGTCGCCCTGACACGCTTCACAGCGACCCCCTTTCACGTTAAAGCTAAAGCGACCTGGCTTGTACCCCCGAGAGCGAGCCTCCTGCGTTCCGGCGAATATTTCACGAATAGGCGTGAAAATTCCAGCGTAAGTTGCAGGGTTAGAACGGGGCGTTCTACCAATAGGGCTTTGGTCAATATCGACCACTTTATCGAGCTGATCTAACCCCGTCATTGAGGTATAAGGCGCAGGCTCTGAAGTGGTGGCCTTGTTTAATTCGCAGTGGGCGATTTTATAAAAAGTATCGTTAATCAGGGTAGATTTACCCGAACCAGAAACCCCTGTTACGCAGGTCATTACACCCATAGGCACTCTCAAGTCTACCGACTTCAAGTTATTGCCAGTGGCCCCTTTTAATTCCAACCATTTATCATCTTTAATGGGGGTGCGAACTTCAGGGATAACTATTTTTTCACGACCAGATAGGTATTTACCAGTAAGTGAGTCTTCACTTGCTAGAATGTCTTCAAGCTGACCTTCGGCAATAATCTCGCCGCCATGTACACCGGCGCCAGGGCCAATATCCACAATATAATCGGCTTCACGAATGGCGTCTTCGTCGTGCTCTACCACTAATACGGTGTTACCTAAATCACGCAAGTGTCTTAGGGTTTTCAATAAGCGTTCGTTATCTCGTTGGTGAAGCCCAATCGAGGGTTCATCAAGAACATACATTACGCCAACTAGCCCAGCACCAATTTGGCTAGCAAGGCGAATACGCTGTGCTTCACCGCCTGACAAAGTATCGGCGCTGCGTGAAAGTGATAAATAGTTCAAGCCAACGTTAACCAAAAAGCGTAAACGATCGAGAATTTCTTTTAGAATTTTCTCTGCAATTTGCGCTTTCTGGCCTGTTAGCGATAAATTTTCGAAAAAGTCGTATGCATCGGCAATTGATTTATCAGCAATGGTGGGCAGTGTCGTGTCTTCAATAAAGACATTACGGGCTTCTACACGCAGACGTGTGCCATTACAGCTGCTGCAGTGCTGTTGGCTTAAGTATTTAGCCAGCTCTTCACGCACCGCGTTAGACTCAGTTTCCCGATAGCGGCGCTCCATATTCGGAATAATGCCTTCAAACGGATGCTTACGCTCCATCACATCGCCGCGTTCGTTAATGTATTTAAACGCTAACGACTTACCTTTAGAGCCATACAACACAATGTCTTTGTGCTTTTCGTCTAACTCGCCAAAGGGGCCAGTAAGGTCGAATTCATAATGGTCGGCAACCGATTGCAGCATCTGGAAATAGTAATAGCTGCGTTTGTCCCAACCACGAACCGCGCCGCCTGCAAGGCTTAACTCGTCGTTACCCACCACACGTGTTGGGTCGAAAAACTGTCTTGTGCCTAAACCATCACAGGTTGGGCACGCCCCAGCAGGGTTGTTGAACGAGAACAATCTAGGCTCTAATTCACTAATACTGTAACCACAGTGCGGGCAAGCGAAGTTAGCTGAAAATACAATTTCTTCAGCATCGCTGTTGTCCATGTCGGCTACAAGCGCATTCCCGCCAGCCAACGCTAATGCGGTTTCAAACGATTCTGATAAGCGCAGCGCTAGGTCGTCACGCACTTTAAAGCGGTCTACTACCACTTCGATAGTATGCTTTTTGTGTAAGTCTAATGGCGGTGGATCGGACAGGTCACATACATCGCCATCTATTCGCGCACGAATAAAACCTTGGGCAGACAAATTCTGCAGGGTTTTTAAATGTTCACCTTTACGTTCTTTCACGATAGGCGCCAGCAGCATTAATTTGCTGCCTTCTGGCATTGCCAGCACCTTATCTACCATTTGGCTCACGGTTTGTGCATCTAGCGGCACATCGTGGTCAGGGCATCGTGGCGTGCCAACACGGGCGAACATTAAACGAAGGTAATCGTAAATCTCAGTAATAGTCCCCACGGTTGAACGTGGGTTATGTGACGTTGACTTTTGCTCAATGGATATAGCCGGTGACAAACCCTCTATATGATCAACATCAGGTTTTTCCATCATAGATAAAAACTGACGAGCATACGCAGACAACGATTCAACGTAACGACGTTGACCTTCTGCGTATAGGGTGTCGAATGCTAAAGACGATTTACCTGAGCCTGAAAGCCCAGTTATCACTACCAGCTTGTCTCGTGGCAGTGTTAAATCGATATTTTTCAAATTGTGGGTGCGGGCACCGCGTATCTCGATTTTATCCATTGAAGCCTAAGTGCGAAAAAAAGAATCAGTATGCCATAGTCGTCAAGCAAATTGATATTGCATTGCATGATCAAGTTATACTGATTGGCTATCAATGAGATCAACTTAAGATTACATTAATCGATTATTGTGAACGTGGGCAGCTTATCAATATATGCTACACTTCGCGCCCACACTATCTGTCAGACTGATTTAGAGGAACGGTACAGCTTTGAACGCTTTGGAATTGCGCGCCTCGCTAGCGCTAGCATCGGTTTATGTATTACGCATGCTGGGATTATTTATGGTGATGCCGGTATTAGCCGTCGCTGCTATGGATTATTCAGACTACTCACCTTTAATGGTGGGGTTAGCGGTGGGTGGATACGGTTTAACACAGGCTGCTTTGCAAATTCCAATGGGGATGATGTCTGACAAATGGGGGCGCAAGCCGGTCATTTTGTTCGGCTTGGCTGTATTTGCGTTCGGGAGTTTCGTGGCGGCCAACGCCGACACTATGGCATGGCTTATTGTAGGTCGAATATTACAAGGAGCAGGCGCCATCGCCGGTGCCATTATGGCATTAGCCACTGACGTTAGCCGTGAAAGCCAAAGGGCAAAAGTACTGGCTGTTATCGGCATTGCTATTGGTTTTTCTTTTTACATGGCTGTGTTGTTAGGGCCATTAATTGCTAACAATTGGGGCTTGGCGGGTATTTTCGCTATTACCGGTGTGTTAGCTATTGTTTGTATGCCTCTGGTGCAATGGGTTGTGCCTAATGGCGAAATACTCAGTAGCGGCGATACGCTACCGCAAAAGGGTCAACTTAAACGCTTAGTGTTCTCTTCACAGCTTTGGCGCTTGAACGTCAGTGTGCTTATTTTGCACATGCTTATCACTTTGTTATTTGTACAACTGCCCTTAACGTTACTGCATTTCGACATGGCCCTTGATACCCATTGGACCGTGTATTTACCGGTATTAGGTATTTCCGTGGTGGGACTAGTCATAATGATGGGGATGGCCCGAGGGCGTACGCCGAAATCCTTTCTATTTTTCGCCGTGGTGCTGATGGGCAGCGCGTTTGCAGCCCTTGCCATGAAAGACCATAGCTGGTGGGTAACTACGGCAGCTGTTGTACTGTTTTTCACTGGTTTTAACTATTTAGAAGCCAACTTTCCCTCTCTTGTTTCGAGTATTGCGCCAGCAGGTCAAAAAGGCACTGCCATGGGAATTTATGCTAGTTTCCAGTTCTTCGGCGCATTCTTAGGCGGAATGTTGTCTGGCTTTGTGACCGATATTTGGACGCCTGATATTGCTTATATGGTTGGGGCGTTAAGCACATTGGTTTGGCTGTATATTATTTGGGGGCTAAAGGAAGTAAGCCGCGTTAAGCGTGTCATGATGAACGGTAGCTTTACTGAACATCAGCAAGACGCGTTAGAGAAAAATATTTCTTTGGTTCCAGGTGTTTTAGAGGTGACTTTAAATAGTCAAAATGGCACGGTATATTTAAAAGTAAATCGAGATTTCGATGCTACCCAAGCTAGAGCGGTAATTGATAGCGCTTAGTAGAAAACACATTGGCTTTCATTGCCTAGAATAACGAACGTAAGGAGTGCGACCGTGATAGATTTATCGTCTTTTAAAGGCATTATATTTGATATGGATGGCACCCTAGTCGATTCAATGGGTAGGCATATCAATGCGTGGCAAGTGACTTGTGAAGTATTCGGCTACCCTTTTGATGCCGATTACATCCACAGTTTAGGCGGCGTACCAACACTCGAGACCGTCGAGATGTTGAATGCTAAATACAATATACAAAACGATGTCGAAGAAGTGGCAGGTTTTAAAAAGCGTGCCTCAGAAAAGTTACCTGATATCCCTATGTTAATTCCAGATACCCTCGCCGTATTTAATCATTACATTAAAAGTCATCCAATTTCTGTGGGCACCGGCTCTGACAGACAACATGCTGAGTGGTTATTAAGCCATCATAATATTATTGATCAATTGAAAGTATTGGTCACCGCCGATGATGTCAAAAACGGCAAACCCCACCCAGAAACCTTCCTAATGGCTGCAGAAGCAATGCATGTTGCGCCAGAAGATTGTGTAGTATTTGAAGATACTGAAATGGGTCAACGGGCAGCGCTAGATGCAGGGATGACATGTGTTATGGTAAAAGACGGTAAGATAGTAAATTCATTGGTATAACCAAACACGTAGCCAACAAGGATTGTGATATGACATTTTCAAAAATATTCACTGTGGCTGTTATGTCATTAGGCTTGGTCGCCTGCGCGATTAATGTAACCCCAAGCGCTTTTTTTCATCAAGACAGCCAAATAAAACCACTGACTACCACAAAGCTACATGCCGCCATCGAGCAAGACCAAACTTCGGCTGGGATTACTCGCGTAGAAATTGATAATGATCAAGGCCTCACCTTAAGGGGGGTAGCGGTGTCGTATGCTGAGCCTGTAGTGAATATTGTTTTTTACGCCGATAACCGTATGCCGGTGAGTGAAAACAACAGCGTATTGCATCGCTTAGGCAAGATTCCAGCGAATATTCTTTGGATGGATTATCAAGGTGTGGGTGCCAGTGATAAATCTGAAAAGCTTAGCATTAATGCAATTAAAGCCGACGCATTGACCGTATTCGATTACGCCGAGGGTATTTTCGATAAGTCACTACCCACTATTGTGCATGGCCGAGGCGTAGGCAGTTATTTTGCAAGCTATGTGGCGGCCAACAAACCTATTGGCGGGCTAGTGCTCGATGGGGCGTTTAACGACATATCCGATCTTATTGCCAATATGGTGCCTGGGTTTTCTAATTCACTAACCAGCATGAAACTTCACCCTGAAGTACACTTAATGCAAATAGCGCCTATTTTGCGACATTACGAAGGCCCACTTTGGTTATTGGTAGGCGAGAAAGACGTCATCACACCATTTGAAATCAGCAAGCAATTATTGGCGACCGCCGCTAGTGATGCAAAGTACATTAGTGTGGTACCGGGTGCTACCCATAACGCCACGCTGAAACACGACTTCGCGATAGAAGAATATCAAAGGTTCATCAGCCATATAAGCCCGTAAAATCAAGGTTTATCCCATTTTCAAGCCTGTGGATAAAGTGTGGATCAAGTTGTTGGTAACTCCCTAAGCTTATAAATTTAAAATAAGATCATGATCGACCTAGACTAACTGGTCAGATCACGTTAGCTCAATTAAATCAAGGGCTGTAGCAAGTTTATTTTAGATCGGTTGATAAGTAGATCTTTAGCGGCATCAGGATCGTTAGTAGTAGGGGATTGGGGATAAAAATTTTCGCTAACAGATCAAGCTCAGTAAGTTGTCAAGATCTATCATCCATGAAATTTTCTAACAGATAGCGACTTACCTTCATAATTTTTTCCTATTTATAAAGGTAAGTACCAAACCACTTGCCAAAGTAAGAAAATAGCGGGCTAGACCCTTACAACCGAGTCACGTTTAACGATAGTGGGCGTGTATTTAAAGGTTAGGCCTTCTTCAGGTTTTGCCCCTGCAGCGTATTTCAGTGCAAGTTCTGCCGCTTTTGCTGCCATCATTTCTATGGGGTAACGTAAGGTTGTCAATTTAGGGCGACAATATTTAGCTAACAACACATCATCATACCCCATCACCGACACTTGCTCGGGTACGGCAATACCATGGTCTTGTAACATGGTCATTGCTCCAGAGGCCATAGCATCGTTATAGGCAAGCACCGCAGTAAATTCAGCACCAGTAGCGAGTAAGTTCTGCATAGCTAATTCGCCGCCCTCTTGATCTGGGGTCGCATACTCAATCATGCTTTCAGGTAAGGTAAGCTTAGCGGCTTCGGTAGCGTTTACGATGCCTTCTAAACGGTGATTCGGATCATCGATACGGTATTGGCTGCTAATGACGGCCAATTTCTTATGCCCTTGGCTAATTGCATGTTCAGCCATCAAGCGCCCACCGGTTACGTTATCTAACCAAACGCAACGATTAGCAATTTCAGGAATGTAGCGGTTGATTAATACAAAGCCCGGTACTTGCTTAGCAAAGTCGATAAGGGTTTTATCATCCAATGCTTTGCTGTGAACCACCATGGCTTCAACGCGGTGTTCCAGCAAAATTTCGATGGCACGCAATTCGGTTTCTTTTTCTATCGAGCCCGCACTTAATAGAATTTGAACGTTATTCTTACGAGTAACCGTTTCAACGCCATGAGCCAGCATAGCGAAGAATGGGTCGTGGAGTTCAGCTAATACTACGCCTAGCGACGCACTGCGCTTAGTCACCAAAGCTCTGGCATTCGCATTGGGCCTATAACCCATTTCTTCCATGATAAGTTTTACCCGTTGACGGGTATCTTTGCCAACTTTAGGGCCGTTATTTATAACGCGTGAAACGGTTGCAAGCGATACACCTGCAGCCTGGGCAATGTCTTTAATCGTAGCCATACAGAAAAATTAGCAATTATTATTAGGTTATAGAAGTGAAGACACGCAGTTTAGGTAGGCCAGTAAGCAATTTTGCTACTTAATTTAGCCATATTGGCTGCAACTATCCTCTGTTATGGCGTACAGCGTACAGTATATTTACAAAAAAACATAAAAATGTTCTATCAAATAGCACTATAAACAAAATAAGAAAACGTATACCCTTCTTGCTGTTGAGGTCGTGCCAGCCTGCTAATTAAAAAATGGTAATCTTCATTTCTTGCAAAAAAGGTTAATGCATTGTTATGAAAGTTGAAGCGTCTGATTTTGGTGTCGTTGATGGTGAGAATGTCACCCTTTACACGTTAAGTAATTCACAGGGTATGCAGGCAAAAATTTTGAATTATGGCGGCATAATTCACGAATTAAATGTGCCAGATGACCAAGGTAAGCTTCATGCTTGCGTGCAGTCTTATTCAACGATAGATGGCTACGTGGACGATCCCAGCTATAGAAATGCCATAGTGGGGCGCTTTGCCAACCGTATTGGGCATGGAACGTTCACATTAGAAGGTACGGAGTATCATCTAGATAAAAATGGCGGTGAACATAACTTGCACGGCGGCATTCCTGGTTTCCATAAAAAGCTGTGGAAGGCTAAAGCAGAAACGCATGCAGACAGTGCTTCGTTGTCTTTAAGCTTAAGTAGCCCCGATGGCGAGGGAGGTTTTCCTGGCAACGTAAACGTTGAGGCTATTTATACCCTAGATGATGCTAATACGTTATCGTTGTCATTAAATGCTACCACAGACAAAGCGACCCCTTTCAGTCTCACCCAACATGCTTATTTTACGTTAAGTAAAGATAAGACAGTGGGAAGCACCTTCGTGCAAATTGACGCAAAGAAAGTTACTGATGCAGACAATACCCTGTTGCCAACAGGCAGCCTTGTAGAAGTAGCAGATACGCCGTTCGACTTTAGCGTACTTACGCGGGTGAACGAGAACAGCGCGAAATCACATGATTTGTATAATCTAGTGGGTGGATACGATCATAACTTCGTATTAAATGAATCGGTTGCTGGAAAACCTCAGGCTCAAGTTTTTGCTGAAGATACACACCTGCAAATGGATTTATATACCGACTTACCGGGTATTCAGTTTTACACTGGAAGACTACAAACTGACAGTCAGCTTGGCGCATTATGTTTAGAGCCTCAGCACTTCCCCGATGCACCGAATAAGCCACAGTTTCCTGATTGCATTATTTATCCCGATAAACCTTTTACCGCTGAAATTCGGTATCAATTTAAGCTGATTTAAACGAATAGATAGTAAACTTCAATTGTTAATTTATTTAACAATGTATTATCTTTATTCGATAATTGATAATCGCGAGCCCTTAATATATCATTGAGGGTAAACGTTTAACCTTTTGGTTTGATTACACCCATTCACACAAAGTTTGTTTGGTGACGGTGTGGCAAAATTGCAACGAAAGCCAAATAAATAGTGAGAGAAATTATGGGAAAGCCCTTCGACCCAACTGACGACCCACATCGCCGTTATAACCCACTACTAGGTGAATGGGTTTTAGTGTCGCCACATCGCGCTAAGCGCCCTTGGCAAGGACAATCTGAAGAGCCTTCGAACGAGCAAAAGCCTGTCTACGATCCCACTTGCTACTTATGCCCAGGAAATACGCGGGTAAACGGTGAAGTGAACCCAAGCTACACGGGCACATTCGTTTTTGAAAATGACTTTGCCGCATTGAAAAAAGATACTCAACAAGCCAGTGAAAAAAGTGGGTTGTTCCAGTTTGAAACCGAGCAAGGTTGTAGCCGTGTTATCTGCTTCTCTCCTGATCACAGCAAAACGTTGCCGGAACTTACCGACGATGAACGTGCCGATGTGGTGAGTTGTTGGAAAGCACAAACCAAAGAGCTGGGTGAAGAGTTTACCTGGGTTCAGGTGTTTGAAAATAAAGGCGCTGCAATGGGGTGTTCAAACCCGCATCCTCACGGTCAAGTTTGGGCGCAGCAGCATTTACCTTCAGACCCAGCTAAAAAGCTGGTTCAACTAGGTCAATACTATGCAGAAAACCAACGCCCTATGTTGCTCGATTACGCCGAACAAGAAGTGGAAAAGCAAGAGCGAGTAGTTTGTCAAAACGATGACTGGGTTGTAGTAGTACCGTACTGGGCAGCTTGGCCATTTGAAACCTTATTGCTTCCGCGCTTTAACGTGCAGTCATTAGATAAAATAACCGATGCGCAATCTTACTCGTTGGCGCAAATTATTGGTGATGTTACCAGTCGCTACGACAATTTATTTGAAACGTCATTCCCTTATTCAATGGGCTGGCATAGTGCGCCGTTCGATAACGAAGCGCACCCAGAATGGACTGTACACGCCCATTTCTTCCCGCCACTTCTACGCTCAGCAAGTGTACGTAAATTTATGGTTGGCTACGAAATGATGGCGGAAGCTCAGCGCGATCTTACGCCCGAGCAAGCTGCAGACCGATTAAAAGCACTGCCTGTAGTGCATTATAAGAAACGCGAGAACACCAATGGATAATCAGTTACTGTCATCAGAATTTACACGTTGTTTCGGCACAGAACCTACACTTATTGCCCACGCGCCGGGTCGAGTGAACCTAATCGGTGAACATACCGACTACAACGAAGGATTTGTGTTTCCAGCCGCCATTAACTTTGGTACTTGGGTAGCTGCGTCCAAACGTGAAGACAACGATATTGTTGTGTCTGCGCTTGATTATGAAAACCAACAAAACCAGTTTTCACTTAACGATATTCAGTATGACGATAATCAAGGCTGGGCGAATTATGTGCGTGGCGTGGTTAAAGTGCTTAAAGATGCCTTACCTGATTTTGCTGGTGCTAATCTTGTCGTTACGGGCAACGTTCCACAAGGCGCAGGCTTAAGTTCGTCAGCGTCTTTTGAAATTGCCATTTTGAAAGCCCTTAGCGCGCTCTATGCATTACCTTTAGATGGCGTTCAAGCGGCCTTGCTTGGTCAAAAAGCTGAAAACACCTTTGTAGGTTGTTCATGCGGCATTATGGATCAACTGGTATCGGCCATGGGGCACGAAGGCAATGCAATGCTACTTGATTGCCAATCGCTGGCAATTGAACATTCTCCGCTGCCTTCATCACATCAAATTGTGATTATCAACTCAAATGTAAAACGTGGTTTGGTAGACAGCGAATACAACTTACGCCGTGAACAGTGTGAGCAAGGTGCGTCGTTGTTAAGCGTTCCTTCGTTACGTGAAGCAACGATAGAAATGCTGGAAACCGCTAAGCCTCATATGCCTGAAGTGGTATATCGCCGTGCTCGTCATATTATTACCGAAAATGCCCGAACATTAAGTGCAAGTGAAGCATTGAAGGTAGGTGATATCACTACGGTGAGCGAGGCGATGGCAGAGTCGCATGTTTCTATGCGCGATGACTTTGAAATTACCGTACCGCCCATTGACTACCTTGTAGAAATTATTGGTGAAGTACTAGGTAAAACCGGTGGTGTTCGTATGACTGGCGGTGGCTTTGGCGGCTGCGTTGTGGCGTTAGTCCCCACCGATTCGGTAGATGCGGTTAAGCAAGTGGTTGCTGATAAGTACTTTGACGAGACTGGCTACAAAGCCGATATATATGTATGCACTGCTACTCAAGGAGCATTTGCTTAATCATTATATGTAATACACAAGATTCCCGTTAACAATTACTTGTGCCCCTTGCGTTGTTTTGAATTTCAAAACAACGCTTTTTTTTGCCTTAAATTTACAATTCTTGTTCATCTACGTTAATAGAATGTGATATTAATGATGCGCTTTTTGGCAAAGTCATAAAGAAAGTCATGGTGTGGGCTTTAACTTTAATAATAATACCAATAGCCTTCATCGACCCTGCATCGAAAAATTCACACCGCAAAATTAAAAATAATCGTTGGGAAAAACTATGAAATTAGCATCGTTAGATATCACAGTATTTGTGATCTATGTGGTGGCGCTTATCGGCATCGCATGGTGGGTATCAAGGGAAAAGCAGGGGCACGAAAAAGATACGAACGACTACTTCCTAGCCGGCTCTAGCTTGCCTTGGTGGGCAATAGGTGCGTCGCTTATTGCAGCAAATATATCGGCAGAACAAATTATTGGTATGTCAGGTTCTGGCTATCAGCTAGGTTTAGCCATCGCGTCTTATGAGTGGATGGCAGCCATCACACTTATTATTGTAGGAAAATACTTTTTACCTATTTTCTTAAAGCACAAAATATATACCATGCCGCAGTTCTTAGAGCAGCGTTACGACCATCGAGTGCGTAAAGTCATGGCAGTATTTTGGTTAGGGGTTTACGTATTTGTAAACTTAACCGCGGTATTGTGGTTAGGCGCTTTAGCCATTAACACCATTGCTGGTGTGGACATGGTGTATGGCATGATATTCCTAGGTGCGTTCTCGCTGGCTTACTCGTTATACGGTGGGCTAAAAGCCGTGGCACTCACCGATATTATACAAGTGGTGCTGTTAATATTCGGCGGCCTGTTTTTGTCTTACACCGCGCTTAATTTAATCAGTGGTGGTAATGGCCCCATTCAAGGCTTTATCGACCTTAGCGACCAGCTGCCTGAAAAATTCGATATGATTTTATCGAAAGACAATCCGCATTATATGGACTTGCCGGGCATTTCCGTACTCATTGGTGGTATGTGGATAATGAACCTGTCGTACTGGGGCTTTAACCAATACATTATTCAGCGCACATTGGCGGCGAAAAGCCTACAAGAAGCCCAAAAAGGGATTGCGTTTGCGGCATTCCTTAAACTGTTAATGCCATTGATTGTGGTGTTACCAGGCATTGCGGCAGTGTTATTAGTGCCGGAGCTTTCAAAGCCTGATCAAGCCTACCCATCACTAATGAGCATGATGCCAGTAGGGTTGAAAGGGGTTATTTTTGCCGCGTTAGTAGCAGCCATTGTGTCGTCGTTAGCTTCGATGACCAACAGTGTATCGACTATTTTTACGATGGATTTATACAAAGACAAACGGCCAAATGAAAGCCAACATCACTATGTAAAAGTAGGCCGTATAGTGAGCTTTGTATCACTAATTATTGCCATGATTACCGCAAAACCATTGTTGGGTAATTTCGACCAAGCCTTTCAATATATACAAGAATTTACGGGCTTCTTTACGCCAGGTATTTGTGCCTTGTTTGTATTGGGTATGTTCTGGAAGAAGACCACAGCAACCGGTGGACTGTGTGCGGCATTAGGTTCCTTTGTGCTTAGTATTGTCTTCCGTCAATTCTGGCCTGAACTGCCGTTTATCGACCGCGTTGGAATTGTGTTCTTACTTTGTGTGTCTGTGGCTATTATCGTGTCACTTGCCGAGAAAAAAGGTGTACATGAAAATGCGGTAGATTTAGATGAGGTCGAATTCGCTACAACGAAAGGGTTTAATATTGCCGCGTTCGCCGTAGTGTGTTTGCTTATCGCCTTCTACGGCGCTTGGTGGTAAAGCGCTGCTGATAATAAAGAGCCGCTGGAGTTAGAAAGTAATTGGTAATGGTTTGGGCGCTTAAGCTATCAAGCGCCCGATAAAACCATGCGAAAGTTCAGCCGACAAGCGATGAATATTTTGATAGCGTTCAAATTTGAAAGCACACGGGAGAGAAAAAACTTAATTTCTCCCGTTCAAAATAAGATATACTAATCGGCTAATATCGATGAAACTTTCGCACTTGTTGTTGTCACAAAGTGATAGAGCAGCAAGGCACTAAATACGTTACAGGAGACACCAATGGCAACGAAAGGCGTTAACAAGGTCATACTTGTGGGAAATCTAGGTAATGATCCTGAAGTACGATACATGCCTAACGGTAACGCCGTTGCGAACCTAAGCTTGGCTACCAGCGAAAGCTGGAAAGATCCGCAAGGCCAAATGCAGGAACGCACTGAGTGGCACCGCCTTACTATGTACCGTCGCTTAGCAGAAATTGCCGGAGAATACCTGAAAAAGGGTTCTCAAATTTACGTTGAAGGTAAATTGCAAACGCGTAAGTGGCAAGATCAGTCAGGCCAAGACCGTTACACTACAGAAATCATTGTAGACCAAATGCAAATGCTTGGTGGTCGCGGTGGTGAAGGTGGCGGTGGTAATGCGGGTGGCGGTTATCAACGCCCTCAGAATAACCAGCAAGGTGGATACCAGCAACAAGGTGGCCAGAATCAAGGTGGTTATCAGCAGCAAGGCGGTCAAAATCAAGGTGGTCAAAACCAAGGCGGTTACCAACAACAAGCGCCTAATCAAGGCGGTGGTCAGTCACAGCCTAAGCAGCCTCCAATGGCTGAGCCAGACTTTGACTTTGATGACGACATTCCGTTTTAAATTCTGATAAAGCTTTTTTGTAAATCAAAAATAGATACTAAGCCCTTATTATAAGGGCTTTTTTTTGTTCTAAATTAATCGATTAGTAGCTAATTAGCTCGTTGTGAAGCGCGATATTTATCAGACAAATTTAAAGGGGCACTGATATAAGAAATCTCTTATCGACAATTAACGCAAGATACGGCAGCATAACTTAAAAAATAAACAGTTGAACGCACGCGTTTGGTTGGAATTTGTATCAACAAGGAAGAATGGGATGGCAATATATATCCGAGTGTTCGTTATCTTTTTGAGCTTCTTATCGATAACTAACGCAAGTGCAGAAACGACGAGTATAGGTCCCGATGCCGAGACCTTATTAGCACTCAAAACAGACGCTACAGAATATGCAGACAGCGGGGCGGTAATACTCAGTCGCAGAACCGAAATTACGGTCGACGAGCAACGTTTAGAGTCCACCAAATATTACCGTGCTATCTATATTGCAAGCGAAGAGGCGGTATCTGACTATTCAAAATTAGTTAACTCGTTCAATGCTTATTATCACACTAGCAGTATCGATTTTGCTCGGGTAATTGCTGCCGACGGTCAAATTTTCAATATGCAAGATGATGCTATCTCTGAAGTGTCAGCTAATAATGACGATTACCTTGATGATATGAAGCGTATTGAGTTCGCTGTACCTCAGTTAAAAGTCGGTAATATTATCGAATACCAAATTAACGAAATGCAGACGAAAGCGATTATAGATGGTGAATGGTTCACAGGCATTCGCTTTAATCACGTAAAATTTTTACCGCAAAAAAACTGGGTGAGAATCGATCCTATTCTGTCCTCGTTAACCACACTCACTATTCCAAACGCCGTTGATTTATATATCGAAAATCGAAACACGGATTTGTCTCCGCTTGTGACAAAAAGTGAAAGTACAACGCAATACGTGTGGAAAATGGATAAGCTAGAAGGCATAGAAATTGAGTCTGGCATGCCGCCTATCGATGAAACCCTACCTCTCGTTTACGTCTCTACGATGAACAATTGGAAAACAGTAGATGATTGGTACTGGGACTTATTCAAGCCAAGCTTGATGCCAGCAGATAATGTTACCGCGTTAGCGAATGAACTGTTTAGTGAGCAGGACACCCAGACCGATAAAGTAAAAGCGGTGTTTGATTACATGCAAAAAAATGTTCGTTATATAGGTGCACATGTTAATCGTGGGGGCTATCAGCCTCATACTGCGCAAGAAGTGCTGCAGAACGCCTATGGTGACTGTAAAGACCAAACAACTCTTATTGTGGCGCTACTCAACGAAGCCGGTATAAAAGCATCACCAGCACTCGTAAATACCTACAATGGAAGTGTTGTATTTGACGATTTACCAGCACTTAACTTTAACCATATGATCACTTACGTTACCACGGATGAAGGTAGTTATTGGCTAGATACCAGTGGCCAAACGGGCACTTTCCCGGGCTTAAGTGCCATGCTTGGGGGCAAACGTACATTTGTGGTAACCGGCAGCGCGGGTGAACTAGTAAAGGTTCCCCATGTTCAACCTGAAGAGAATGTGGCAAAAGTGGCGGTTGATTATTCGCTGAATGATTCTGCATTAGACGCATCAGTGAAGATGAGTTTTGACGGTCAGGTAGAAACGAACCTTCGTAATTATTATCAATTTTCGCCAGAAAAGCGCGCTGTAGTAGAGCAACTTCTGTCGCCATTTGTTCACGATAATCGAGTAACGTCGTTTACCGCAACGGATCCCGCAGACTCGGCTACACCTTTTGAAATAGAGGGAGATTTTGTAGATTTACTCTCTATTACTGAAGACATTTCTCGTTTTCATTACAGCATGAATTATGCGCAAATTTTAAAAGTCTTTACCGGTTTTTCCATCATGGAACCTGTATCTGAGCGCGACCAAGACCTTTATATACAAATACCCATTACGGTGGAACTTTCTATTACCTATCCAGCTCCATGGCCGGATGCTGAGCTAGTGCAAAATGGCCCTGCCAGCAATTATCAAAACCAATTTTTTGAAATAACACATACTGCGCAGCCTAGTGATAACGAAGTAATAAGTACCTCAAAATTCGTACTGTATGCGCAAACCATACCGGTTGAAGAATACGCAGCCTTTTTTAATGCTATTGATGCCTTTCAAAAAGGCAGCGAGAGTATGTTCGTATACGACAAGGTCATGGCAACATCACCGCAAAGCCACGAAGCGTTATCTATAGAAGAGCAAATAGCGCACTCGCGCGCCCTGCTTGATAGTGGACACTTTGACGAGGCGTTAGAATACGTAAGCGAACTTGCTAATAACAATAAAGACAATGGAGAAGTGCAGTATTTATTGGGTATTGTGCATGGTTTCAATGGTAAAGACGCGCTGTCTGAAGCGGCGTTTGAGCGTGCTGAGTCTCTTGGCTACCAGTATTAGTACATAAAGGATTATTAGATGATGTTTTACCGAATTGTACTACTTGCTTGTGTGATATTACTGAGCGGCTGCGAATCTACTTCAACCCAGAATGCAAATGCCTCGCCTGAACTCGTCGGTTTAGAGCAACAGGTTGAGCGTTACCCAAATGATTCTCAGGCATTGCGTAATTTGATTGAGTACCAGTTAAAAGCGTTTGACCGAGAGCCAGATTATGACTTATTGAATAAGCTGCAAAGTAATTTGCAACAAGGCATAAAACAAGCGCCTAACGATCGCTATTTTGCTTTTCACTACTATCGATTGAATTTGCAATTGGCATTTGTAGAGCAAGAGTACGACGAACAAAAGTGGCAAGCGTTTTATACACAGCACCCGTTTTTAAGTACATTAGACATTGCGCCGCCGGTGTATGTTTCATACTTACTCGAGCAACCCCAAGATGAAAAAATGTTAGCGGCGTTAAAGCAAACGGTTCGTGACAATCCATTTTTTATGAATGGGGCTTTAGAGTTAGCTTATTATTATTATGATCAGGAACAGCTCGAATTAGCCATTTACATTGTTGAGGCGGCGCGAAAGCGAGATGATAGTAATCCTGATGCAAAGTCGGACTGGGTGCTTTATCAAACGGAATACGCACTTAATAATATGTGTGATACGGGCACTTATAAACCATTAGACGATATCATTACCGAAAGCCGTCTTCTGACGCAGTCTTTTCCTAATGATCCATTTCATTTTAATTTACTCGCGGAATTATTCCGTATTAGCAATAAAACCACGTTGGCCGTCTATACCGCACAAAAAGCGGCTAAATTAGATCCTAGCTATCAGAGTTATTTAAATGAAATGTATTTATGGGATACCAAAATCGATAAAGTCATCGACTATGAGATAACAGATGTTGATAGCAAAGCAGAGATTTTACTTACCCAAATTTACGCAAATATTGCGGCGGGAAATTGGGATAAAGTAGGCAATCTTGCTAGTCGTTATAGTCAAGCTGATGAGGCTCGAATCTATGGGGTAATATATGGTGCGTATGGCTATAGAATGCAGGGTAATAGCCAAGAAAGTCGTGAGCTATTAAACTTTGCCTCTGAGCAACTCGAATTGGACGATTGGCAAAAAGGGATGCTTAACTTTGCCAAAGGTAATATGGATGAAACTCAACTCATGGCACTGGCAAATGATCGTTGCGAACAGTCTGAAGCCTTATTCATTGCAGCCTTAAATCACATAGAAAACGACAACGAAGCGCTTGCAGACACTTACTGGCAGCGCATTTACGACCTTGATATACGAACGTTTTTTGAATTTGCAGTAGCAAAAAATAAAATCAAAGCAGCAAATAAATAATAGTACTCGACTCGTACCAAAGTAATGGGGCACCCGCAAGGTTTGCCCCTTACAGCCTCTTTTTATTAAAGAAATGGTTAGTCTTTTAAATACATCGTCTTGCCTTTCGCATTAGGAGCCTTCATGTTCACTGGATTGTGTGCTTTTCCTCTTACGCCCTTTCATAATGAAAAAATTGATTATCGCGCTTTTGAAAAACTTATTGGTAACCTTAAGCAGGCTAATGTTGAGTCAATTTGTGCAATGGGATCGACAGGTTTGTATCCCTATTTATCGAAAGATGAACTAGCTAAGGTAACAGAAACGTCAGTAGAAATAGCTGGCGACACGCCGGTAATGGTAGGCATTGGCTCACTGCGTACTTATGATGTATTAAAAAATGCAGAGGCAGCGCAAAGAGCAGGGGCGAGAGCCTTATTACTCGCGCCGGTCTCTTATCATCCACTACACGAAGCCGAAGTGCTTGCCTTATACGAGAAGGTTACCGCTGAAATCTCAGTACCCTTATGCATTTACGAGAACCCCGGGGTGACCCAGTTTAGTTTCAGCGACACGCTATATAGCCAAGTTACCCAGCTTCCCAATGTAGGCGCGATTAAGATTCCCGGAATGCCTTTTGCCGATACTGATGCAGATGGCAATGGCAATGCGGCTGGGAAAGCACGACTTTCGAGCCTACGAAATGTAGTACCAGATCATGTCGCCATTGGTGTGAGTGGTGATAAATTTGGCGCGTTAGGAATGCAGGCGGGATGTGATTTATGGTTATCTGTGCTTGGGGGTTTATTCCCTAATACGGTGAAAACCATGATTGCATCAAGTCAATCAACATCGTCGCAAGCAGCAATAGCAGAATCTGAACGCTTAACGCCGTTATGGGATTTATTCGCCCGCAATAAGGGCGGTATGCGCGTAATGGCCACCGCAGCGGCAATACTGGGTTACACAGAAGCAAACTGTTTACCTCATCCGCTACAGCCCCTTCAGGCCGAAGATAAACAAAAACTCGAAGCGATTTTAACGCAACTATCATTGGATTAAGTTATACGTGATCCCGTCTGATTCTGACGCTAACGCAAATGCCAGCGCCAAGAGCAGCCCTGAGCCAATAAGCAGCCTTGAGCGAATAAGCAGCCCTGAGCTAAAGAGCAGCCCGGAACCTAGAGTATTGAATAAAGAACGTTTTTCACCATTACTCAAATATGTTGTAGCCGCCATTATCGCGCGCACCGCAACAGGTGGCGCTATTGTGGCCATCGTATTGCTTGCTAGAAACCTTGAGCTTGATGGAAAAGCGGCAGGCATTTTAGCGGCATGCTTAACACTGCCTCATTTGTTAGGGCCGGTATACGGGCGTTGGTTAGATGGCGTTTCGCAGCCTAAATACCTTATTAGCGGGGCGGCGTTGAGTTATACCTGCTTTTTTCTTTTGGCTATATTCAGTTTTGAAAGGCATTTGGCTTGGTTGTTGGCGTTTTCGTTGTTGCTAAGTGGTGTTTGCAGTTCGTTTATTATGGGGGGACTAGGCACCCAGTTACCAAGTTTAGTTAGCGCAAGCAATACATCTCTTAGAAAAGCGCAAAGCTGGGACACCATTACCTATGGGGTAGGGCACACATTGGGCCCATTTATTGTTGCTTCGTTGTCGGCGCTATTCTCGACGAAGGTGGCTGTCAGTGTGCTTGTGTTCACACCTCTGTTAGCCGGCATACTCATTTTAAGCTTCCCTAAAAAGCATGCACTACCAAAGACTCACGCCTCGTTAGAGATAGGGTTTAAAAGCGTGTTTTATGCGTTTAAAAACTCGAGCGCATTGATACGCACCATGGTGATGACATCGGGAGCAGCATTTAGTATTGCAGCCTTACCCGTGTTAGCAGTATATCTTAGTGAATATTGGCTGCATGCAGAGCATCATGGCGCTTATCTGGTCACAGCATACGGGATAGGAAATTTAAGTGGTGCGCTATTGCTCATTTTTAGGCCATTATCGAAAGAGCCCCTTACATTATTAAAACGGGCAGGAAGCTTTCTGTTGGTGGCGTTACTGGCCACAACTTTAAGCTCTTCTTTTGTTCTTGGAGCCGCGAGCTACTGGTTATGTGGTGTAGCCAATGCCATATTCTTTACTTCCAGCCTAGCGGCACGAACTGAGTTTGCCCCAGCGCATAGTGCGGCGCAAACGTACATGTGGGTTGCTGCTGCCAAAGTAGGCGCAGGTGCAATAGGCGCCTTAGTCGCTGGCACTTTATTGGTAAACGGTGTAACCGTTCCGTTGGTAACATCTTGCGCAACCCTCGCACTCATTCTTATTGCGTGTTTTGCTATATTCAGAGTGAAAAAATAACTTTTGGGTTATACGTTTACCTCATCCGTTATCAAAGGCGCAGTTTAAATTCACTAGTGTTATTTATTACAATTCATTTAATAAATGGGCTGTGCCTTGTATGTTTAGAGCATGGCGTTAATATATGCTATGCACAAAAATTAACAAAAAATTAGCGAATTATGAAAACGTTATCCCTTTTACGTACTGCAGCATTATTAGCAGCCACACCGGTATATTCAGCGCAGACGCTGTATCAAGATTTTCCTAGTGATATTACGCCTGAACTTAGTGAAAAAGGCGGCTATCAAGTGGGCGTTAAAACCTTAACTGTTAACTATCCAAAGCCCGTAGTTACCTTACAAGGGCAAGTTGTTGACCGAGCATTGAAACTGGAAGTTTGGTACCCCACCACTGACAATAGCGCGGCCACAACGTATGAAAATCAAACCCGTAGTGGTAACGAATTTAGTATTCAGGCTGATGCTATTCGCGATGCCAGTGTGGCAGAAACGCAAGGCAGTTACCCTGTTGTTGTGTTGTCACACGGCTATACGGGTTATCGCACAATAATGTATTACCTTGGTGAGCATTTAGCATCTCATGGTTATATTGTGGCTGGGATAGATCATACCGACTCTACTAACGAAGATGTCGATTTTGCCAATGCGCCCTTTGCTGGATTTCCTAGCACGCTATTAAACCGCTCACGAGATCAAGTGTTAACGTTGAATGCGGTAAGTGAGCATGCGTTATTTAAAGATGTTGTCGATACCCAAAACGCTGGGCTTATTGGTTATTCAATGGGCGGTTTTGGGGCGGTTAACACCGTTGGCGGTTGTTATAACTTTGGCGCTGAAGCTACTGCTAGCTTTACTGGCGTGACAGACCCTGCGGTTCTCAGTGCGCTACAGAAAGTACTTAACACCTGTGCCGGTGGTAATGCTGACGCTGACAGCGTAGATGTGCGCTGGAAAGCGGCGGTGGCATTAGCGCCTTGGGGCGGTCAACATAAAGTGTTTTCAGAAGATGCACTTAATAATATTCACGTTCCCATGCTATATGTCGCTGGTGATCATGATGATATTTCTGGTTACCAAGGTATTCAGTGGTTATTTGAAAATACAGGTAACGAAGACAGTAAACTGCTAACGTTCAAAAATGCCAGACACAATATTGCACCCCATCCCGCTCCTAAAGAAGCATTTGGAAACGAATTCGATATTGGCCACTACCTAGAACCAGCATGGCGTTCAGAAACCATGAATGACATAAACGAACACTTTGCGTTAGCTATGATGGAATGTCATGTGAAAGGAAAAGCTGATGTTTGTGCCTATTTAAATGTTGAGGGTGATAGTGGGCAAGTTGCCGTAGACGGCAAAGTGCCAGAAGTCTGGAAAGGCTTCGACAATCGCTATGCGTTAGGCTTAATAATGGAAGGAAAACCTAAGAAATAGGCGTAACCTTTACTATCTCCAATAATAAAGAAATACCGTAAAGGCCTAACCGTGTTAGGCCTTTTTTTGTTTCGCGCTGTGCTATACCCATACGTATACCCATACCATACCCTCAGGCCAAGGGGTCATTCTAGAAGACATGCTTTGTTACTTATTCAGTTAGGGAAGTCGTATTAAGCATGCTAATTTACTACCTCACGCTTATTTACTTAAGGCAAAGGAATGTTCCCCCAACGAAATCAAAACAAATTAACTTTTCTCCATTGTTTGTGTCTGCCAGCTATTGCTGCGTTTAAGGGGACAAATATAGCCGCTTTACTGTGTTTATCATTCTTTGTGTCATTAGCGAACGCCAGCGCATTACCTTCTGACGACGCATTAGACGCTATGTTTCAAGCGCAGGATTATGAAAGTATAGTGAAGGCACTTGAGCCCATACCATCAAAGACCCCGAAGCAATATAACGTGTTAATTTCGGCGTTAATGAATACAGATTTAGATGATGCTGAGGATATGGCGGCTCAATTTGTTGACGATCATAAAGACAATTACCGCGCTTACCATATGCAGGCTAACGTGATGGGCGCGCAAGCAATGGATAGTGTTTTTTCCGCCCTAGGTTATGCCAAAAAAGCCAAAGCGAGCCTACAAAAAGCGATTGAAGTGGCACCAGATGAAATTGAGGTTTATCAGGCGCTAATGCAATTTTACATAGTAGCGCCGTCTATCGCTGGTGGTGATATAGATGAAGCCAAAAAGCTTGCTGATAAAATTACGCAAATGGATGCACTAGAAGGCAAGTTTGCGACAGCAACAATTTACGCTGCAGACGATAAAGCTGCTCAAGCAAAAGCAATGTTAATTGAGCTTAGCGAACAGCCTGAATTTGAAACTCGTGCACGCTACGAGCTAGGTCAATTGCATATCAACGAAGAAGAATACGATGACGCGATAGCAGCGCTAACCCCTCTATTAAATACTAACGTAGTTAAAGCTCACAAAGCAGATGAACAAGCATGGGACATGTATTCTGAAAGTAAGTTTACCCAACTATATGGCACTTATCGTATAGGCTGGGTGGCAGTAGAAACCAGTCAATATACTAAGTCGGGAATTGATGCGCTTAACTATTACTTGGCTGAATTAGAGGCGACAGATATTGATACTAATCAGTTACCAAGTAAGAATTGGGCTAATTTACGTTTAGCTGAGCTGTTCCTAAATGCTGATGATGTTTCAATGGCATCTAGCACCCTTGCGAAAGTGACAAAAGACGGTGATAAGCGTTTGGCAAAAATAATGAAAAGCCTCAAAAAACAAATAAAAAAGCGAACCTAGTGGTTCGCTTTCTTTAAGCTTTATGTAGCGTGTTTTTTTATTACACTACACTGCTTTAACGGTATAGATAAGCGAAGTCTGCGGGAATAAAACCGGCATTTGCATACCGTATTTCATTAACGCTTCACCGCTAAATACTTGTCCGTCTGTTTTTTGCAAAATAGACGGTGAGTATTCTTTCAATGTACCCGGCCAAACCCGCTCAAGGGTGTAGGACTTATCGGCATCAAGCCCAGCAAAATAGAAGCGAGATGGTGTAGTACGCCCTGTCTCTTTCACGCTATTGTAGGCAAAAATTCCCTCGGTTTTGTCTTTTGATACATAACCAAACTTCACGTTAAGGCCATCATCATCCATGCGGTATAAATCGCCGCCGTGGGTAATATGACGATACTTTTTATACAGTGAAATGGCGGATTGCAGGGTGTCTTGCTCGTGCTCAGTAAGTTCACGGGGGTCCATCTCAATACCCATATGGCCAAACATCGATACAGCCGCACGAATCTCAATTGGTAAATTACGGCCAGTAATATGGCAATCGCGGGGGCCTACGTGTGCGCCCATCACTTCAGAAGGGAAGAAGTAAGAGAAGCCGCGCTGTATGTACAAGCGGTCTAACGCGTCGTTAGAGTCTGACGTCCAAAAACGGTCGGTGTGAGGTAATATACCTAAGTCCACACGGCCCCCGCCTGAACAACAGCTTTCAATTTCAATACCCGGATGCGCCGCTTTAACGCGATCGATTAACGTATACAAAGCCGCCATTTGGCCATGCATAGCTGGTTTGCCATGTAAGTTACCAGGATGATTTACATCGCGGTTCATGTCCCACTTAATGTAACTAATTTTAGGGTAAGTGCTTAGTACGTCGGTGATGACTTTGTACAAGTACTCAACCACTTCAGGGTTCGTTAAATCGAGTACGTACTGATTACGAAAGGGTACATGGGGGTTATTCTTGGTGTGCAACGCCCATTCAGGATGTGCGCGGTACAAATCGCTATCTGGGTTAACCATTTCAGGTTCAAACCATATGCCGAATTCCATGCCTTTATCGGTAACGTGGTCGATAAGCCCATCTAGCCCTTCTGGGTAGATAGCTTCATCAACTGTCCAGTCGCCTAAGCCAGCTTTGTCATTTCTTCGGCCTTTAAACCAGCCGTCATCTAACACAAAGCGCTCAATACCAAGCGGTGCTACTTTGTCAGCAAGGGCTTTAAGTGTGGTTTCATCATGGTCGAAATAAATGCCTTCCCATGTGTTGTAATGCACTGGGCGGGGCTTGTGCTGTGCACTGGTGATATCAGCGCTGTGGGTTAACACATTGTTTCGAATAAAATTATGGAACTGCTGCGAAAGGGATGAAAAGCCAGCATCGCCAAACCCTGCATAAAGCACGGGTGACGTATAACTTTCACCTGCATCAAGCGTTACTTCACCAGGAAACAATAGCTCGCCAAATTGAACGTAGCTTCTGCCATCGGCCATCATTTCCGCGCGGAATTTATGGTTAGCTGAAGCACCTAAATGGAAGCCGAAACACTCACCAACTAGCTCACCAGTTCCATTAGCAAACGCGATTAAGCCAGGGAAAGTATCATGAGAAGTTTTGCCGCGGCGGTTTTCACGTACATAACTACCGAAGAACAAGTCATGGTCGGCAGTTTGAAATTCATTAGACCATCTTCCTTCAAAGCTTTTAATCTTGCTCATGGTCGTTGGCAAGGCAAGACTAGCAGCGTTTAAGTAATTTAACTGTAATGTGCTTTCGCCTTGGTTTTCGATACTAGAGGTAAATGTGGCCACGGTTGTTTCAGCATCTAACACAACCCGTGTAACTAACTGCATTTGTCTGTCGGTATCAACCGCAGTAAACGTTAAGCTGGTATCGGTTTGCTCAATGTTTGACAAGGTAAAACCTGCCGACCATTGATCTGCATCCCCTGAAATTTCTAAACCAGGTGAACCGGTAACACCTTCACCATGGGTGGGAACTAATGAGATAGGTGGCTCGATAACCGGTGCACATTTCGCTTCTTGGCGAGTGTTAAGCAGCGCTAACATGTCTGGCGTCGTTGTAGTCTTCAACTGCTGGCCATAGTAAATCAGGGTAGGCATGCGCCCTTGGCAGTCGAAAATTAAAGTCGTTTTTTCATTGGATAAGCGGACAAAAGCCGTGAGTGATGACATGTTAACCTCTCAGGTTTTAAATATGATTGAATACCGCACACCCATTTATATCGCATTTATAGAATAGAAAAAATGCGGAATAAGGCGTTTATCTAAACTGGGTGAAACGTTTACATTGCATGTAAAATACCATGCTCTTTACTTCTCCACCAATAATTAGTCATTGGTTTTTAGCCCGATTTTAACTACAGGGTTGTTCGCACTTTTAGTGAGTTGTACTAAACGGTTGTATTGCCTAAGTGAAAGCATCATGGCATTTATTGCTACCAGTAACCCTTGGGTATGCAATTGGTGAATAATATCTGCGTTTAGCTGCGCTAGCTTATCTTCATTAATAGTCATAAGCCCAGTGCTTTCACGGGTTTCACCATTTTCAAAATGCAAGGTAGTTGATAGATTAGATAGCAACTCAAGGTCGGTTAAGGCCTGAATAAAAGCACTTGCTTGTTGAGAGCCGCTCGCTAAGTTAGATAGCATACTTTGATATTGTTTAAGACTTGCAGAGGGGGAGCCATCTGATGAAAATAAAGCGCTGGCGCCTTCGCTACTATTGTTAGAAATCAAAGGGCTGTCTTCGTCAAATAACACAGTGAGTTTATCTTGCTCAACAGCGTAATTGAATGGATGGCTTTGGATGCTCAGCGGTACGGCATGACCCATCCATTCAGTGTTGCTACAATATACGTTACCAAACTCGGGCCAGCCCACCACTGCCGCCAACGTGTGAGAATGGTTTATATCATTTGCAGTAACTACTATAGGCATACAGCCGCCAATACTGGCAATCTCATTGAAGCCTAAAGACACTAGGTTAAACTCGGCGCTGTGACTAAAATTTTTATCTACCTTAATACGAAGGTTGCGATGAGCTTGGCTATCTAACGGCGTATATGACGACATAACAATACCTGCTGGATTAAATTAAGGTGTATTAGGCTGAATGCTTATTAAGCATTGTATCAATTAAGCCGCGATGAGAAGGAAGGCGCGCTGTTAACTGAGCGATAAGGGCTTTATTCAGTTGTAAATGCTTATCGGCGCCCTCGTATTGGCTCATTGAACGCTCATACTGGCTCAAGTCGGTTTTATGTGACATTCCATAAAGTATATAGCGATAGCTTTGTGCGCTAAATACGTCATCTCTATCAGTAAAGTCGCTATCAAGAATAGGGCGGTATTGCCACTCTTCAAGCAAAGATGTTAGCCGTTTTGGAATGCTCTGAGGTGCTCTGTTTGCTAACCAGAAGTCTTCGTTACGATTACTAAGTACATAGTGCAGCTTTAAAAATTCTATAGTGCTTTGCCACTTATTAGTTAACGCGCGATTAAAGCGGTTTGCCACGTGGGGCATCACCTGTGTATAAGCGGGTAATTGCTCAGCAAGTTGGATTGCACTTTGCTCAATTAACATTAGTGATGAGGCCTCAAGGGGCTCTAAGAAGCCACTAGATAAACCTATGGCTACGCAATTTTTTTCCCAGAAGCGTTTTCTATAACCAGTTTTATAGTTAATTTTTCTAAAAATAGAAGGTAACTCTTCGTCGGGGTTTATAGATTTTAGATAAGCAGCAAATGTTTTAGTTGCCTCGTCGTCTGATTGAAATTTCGACGAATAAACATAGCCCGTGCCCCGGCGGTTTTGCAAACCAATATCCCATATCCAACCAGCTTCTTGCGCGGTAGATAGGGTGTGACAAGCAATAGGCTGATGTTCATCAGAATATGCAATTTGATGCACCAAAGCTGAATCTGAAAACAATACAGAGGAAGCATCTTCCATAGGAACATCTAGTGCTTTTTCGATAAGGCGTGCAGTGAAACCTGTACAATCAACAAAAATATCACCGTGAATTTGGTCATTATTTTTTGTGACGACATGCTTTATACCAGCATCATCAGTAGCAACATCGGTGACATCATCAATAATATGTTCGACGCCTAACTCTTTCTTACAATGATCACGTAATACGCTAATAAATTTACCGGCATCAAGATGATAGCCGTAATTGGCACTGAAGTTTTGCTTTGAATCCGCCGTTAATTTGGGGGCTAGACCTTGTTCACACAGGCTTGGTTGAAAACACACATCTGAGGCATACTCGTTTAATGCGTTGTTGTGTAACCAGTACGGGGTTATATCTACACTGGCCGAGCCTTGAGGCGCGCTAAAGGGGTGATAGTATCCAGTGCGTTGCCCTTCAGTGTGCCAGTGAACAAACTTACTCGCCTGTTTAAAGGTCGCACTCGCTTGTTGGACGAGTGCAGCTTCTTCAATTCCTATTTTAGCTAAGGTGCTGCGCATAGTAGGCCAAGTGCCTTCGCCCACACCAATAGGATGAATCGAATCAGATTCAATAACCTTTACAGACAAGCGTGCGCCGGTGGAGCCTTGTTTAGAGTGGGTAGCCGCCAGCAGACCAGCAGTAAGCCAACCCGCCGTGCCTCCGCCTACAATAACAACACTATTTACCGGCGTCATACGCTGCGCTACCTAGTCTGCATCTACCAATCTGCCACGCCACTGTGCAGACTGTTTAAACACGAGTTTATTAACACCAAGTGCTACCGTAATACAACAAATTAACGTCACTAGCATTAGGTGAATGTAATGTAGTTCAAATGGGGCGTGAACAAAGCTAAAGAAGGCATAAAGTAAGACACCAAATATAACTGCCGTAATTCCAGCATATGGATTTACGTTGTTAAACATCAAGCCAACTATAAATATAGACAGTATCGGCATACTAAGTAAGCCATAAAGCTGTTGTAGTAAGTTTATTATGCTTTCTGCTTGGGCGTAGATAGGTACCATTACTAAAGAAACAACAGTCAGAATAGCGGTAACTACTCCACCTAACTTGGCTACTTCAGGTTTCTTATTAATATACGCTTCATGGATATCGCACACATATAACGCTGTAGCCGAGTTGAGGTTACTGTTGTACGTAGTTAATACGGCAGCGGCTAACGCAGCGGCGAATACGCCAGCTAGCCAATCAGGTAGCACATCGCCAACTAACGTACCATAAGCCGCATCGTTAATATCACCATAAAGCTTAAACGATATGATACCTGGCACGACAATAATTGTAGGCACAATAATGAAGCGAATAATTGCCGCGGCATATACCCCTTTTTGCGCTTCTTTAATATTTGGCGCAGCCATAGCACGTTGGGTAATTGTTTGATTAGTGCTCCAATAAAAGGTTTGGATGAAAATCATACCGGTAAGCAGTGTTTGCCATGGAAGTGGCGAATCGGCATCACCAATCAGGGTTAGACGCTCTGCTGGAATACCCGAGAAGTCGAAATCGATAGCAACCATTGCAAGTACTACGACGACGATGGCCATAACAAGTAATAGTACACCTGAATAGGTATCTGAAACCGCGACCGCGCGTAAGCCGCCAAATATAGCGTACAGTGCACCTATTACAGCAAACGCGGTAGCTACATACATTAGTGGAAGGTCTAGGTTAAACATATTGATCATGAACAAAGAGCCAGAATAAATAACCGCTGGCATGAATATGAGACTACTTCCTAAGAAGAACAGCAGCCCAATAAGAGCACGAATATGTTTGTTGTTGTAACGCTTCTCTAAAAGCTCAGTAGTGGTTGTACATTGATAATGATAATAAACAGGAAGAAAAATTCGAGCTAGAATTATTAAGCCTATTACAGCTGCAAATTCCCACCACGCTAGCAACGCCATTTGGTTTCCATTCATACCTACCAATTGATCGGTGCTTAAGTTTGTTAACGTAATAGAGCCCGCGACAAAGATCCACGTAAGACCGCCGCCAGCTAGAAAGTATTCTTTGGTTTCACTTGCTGTACTGTGTCCATGTCCGCGGCACTTTAAGTAGGTGAGTAACCCGATAAGAGCGGTAATAACGAAGAAGACGATGATTTGGATTAAGCTGCCTGACACAAAAAACTCCTCAGCAGTAGAAACAACAAAAAGGGGGCGAGAGTGCCCCCTTTCATTCTAGGTATAATTAAAAGTTAGCACGTACGCCAACTGCATAGCGAGCACCATCATTCACTTGTTGAACAAAGTGTTCTGATAGGCGACCACGACGCGTTAGCTCTTCTTCAGTAATATTGATACCTTCGAAGAACACGGTAACGGTTTCATTAATATCGTAGCTTACGCTCATATCCACCTGGGTGTACGTCTCGGTGAACAGAGGTTCAGTACCACCAAGTGAACTTACTGCTTCTTGCATGAAAGTTTCACGGTTGTTCAAAGCAACACGTGCTTGGAACGCGTCTTTTTCATAGAAAAGCGTAATGTTTTGAGAGTTACCTAAACCCGGTAAGCTAAATTCAGCGTCTGAATTTACGATAGTGGCATTCGCTTGAATACCGAAACCATTTTCTAGCGTGTGTAACCATGCTAGCTCAAGACCTTCAACATTTAATGTCTCGCCATTGCGTGGACGAAGCACACTAAATACGTACTCACCACTATCTAAGAACAACGATTCTTCTTCCGTAGATGAAGAAATAAAGTCTTCTACTTCTTTATTGAATGCGGCTGCTGAGAAGTAACTCGTGTCATCGTAATACCACTCTAAAGACACATCCCAGCTGGTAGCTTGGTAAGGCTGAAGTTCAGTATTACCAGCTTGAGCTTGAAGGTTGCCAGGACGAGATACAGTTACATTAAACACTGGCACTAAGTCATCCATCATTGGACGCGTTAATGTTTCTGAATAAGCGTAACGTAAATACAATTCGTCAGTCAGTTGCAGTTTAACGTTTACATTAGGCAACAACGATGAGTAGCTGTTTTTCTCATTAATAGGCGTACCAACATCGGTAGCATAAACAATGTTGTAGTCTGATGGATCGTTAGGAATAGGCTGTAGATCTTGAACCTGTTGAACAGTGCCATCTACGGATGTATCTGTTTCTGTATAACGGAAACCGAAGTTGATATCTAAAGGCAAATCTGAGATTTCAGTCTGGAAGTAGAACTGCGTGTAAACACTTAATAGTTCTTCGCCTACCACGTAAGAATCAGCACTTGCTTGGGGGTCACTAATATTTGTTGCATCAAGGGTCGCACGAACATCATCGAATGACAGACCTGTAGCATCTGCAATTTGTTGTGCAGCTTCATCAGAGTTGGCGTAATCGAAGAATGCTTCTGGATCGTAAGTTAACCATTGGTTAGGTACGCCTGCGAAGTAGTTCTCGGCAGTGAAAACCGTCAGCAATTCATCTGGGAAGTCGAAACTGTAACCACAGTAAACGTTACACGATGAAGCGAATCGGCGGGTATTGTCTTTTTCGCGGTCTTGGTAATAAACACCAAAGTCCATTTTATAGAAGGCATTATCCGAATCTGGTACCCAAGTAAAATCTGCACGGTATTCTGAAATAGTGTCTTCGGTATCGAAGCCGTTACGCTCGTTGTAATGCATGCGCCCTAGAGAAGGCGTTTGTAAAGCCGCATCACCACCATCAACAGTTAATGTTGGTGTTGTACCTGAATAATCCACACTGTAGGCATTGTTGTAACCCACTACTGTGAAGAAGTTATCACCACCACTGTTATCTTCAGCTGTCGATGTTGAAACATCAAAAACGGCTGTTAGGTTATCATTTACAAGCCATTCAAAGTTTGCTCCGAACGCTTGAATTTCAACGTCACGACCAAAACGACGACGGATAAAATCAGTGGCACCACCCACGCCTTCAACCAAAGTGCTATCTAAACTAGTTAGCGAACCGTTGTCGTTGAAAGTCATGTTGTCTAAATTACTATCGGAGAACCAGTGCCCCACGCTGTGAGCATCTGAATCAACTTCGAACTTCGAATAAAGGCCATCTAACGTAAGCGTCATGTCATCGTTAGGTGCGTATTGAACAACTAAATTTCCAGATGTTCTTTCACGATCTACCAAGTCAACAATTTGGTCGAAGTTCTGTGGAATATATACGCCGTTGTATTGCGCGCTATCAGCATAGTCTGGATTATCAAGCTCAGAACGATCTGTGATGCTAACACCTGGACGCCAGTAGCGTGTTTCCAACATATTAGTTTGTAATTTACGCTGCTGGAAAGAAGCTGCCGCTAAGACGCCTAGCTTCCCATCCATGAAAGTATTTGTTACAAGGCCAGATACCTGAGGCGTAGTTTCTTCAGAAATATCTTCGTACATACCTTTAACACTTGCTACAGCTTTAAAACCGTCAAATGCGAAAGGGCGAGCAGTGGTAACTTCTACCGTCGAACCAATACCACCTTCTTGAAATGATGCTAGTGGGCTTTTGTAAACCTTTGCTCCACTAATTAGTTCTGCAGGTAGTGTGTCGAAGCTGAAAGAACGGCCTTGGTTTTCAGTAGCTATTTGACGTCCATTAACTAAAACCGTGTTAAATTCAGGGCCAAAACCACGTACAGTAATAAATTGACCTTCACCGCCACTTCTATCGATTGCTACACCAGTTATACGCTGAAGCGATTCTGCAACGTTTTGGTCTGGGAATTTACCGATATCTTCGGCAGTAATACCGTCGTAAACAACATCAGATGCTTTTTTATCTAACATTGACGCTTTTAGAGAGCTGGTAAAACCTTTAACTTCAATAACTTCAACTTGGTCATCTGCAGGTGTCGCTTCTTCTTGAGCGAATACCAACGGGGCGTGTAAGGCAGAAGCAATAGCCACACCTAGCAAGGAGCGTTTTGCAATTGGGCCTAGTAATGATGTGTTAATTTTATGTGTCACTGTGTTTTCTCCGTAAGTAGGCTATTTTCTACTTGGTTAGCGTACAAATAGCGTAATAAGTATGTTCGGATCAATGTTATTAACATTCTTTTTACACATTTAATAACCTAAATTCCTAATTATTGTTATTAAGATATTGAAATTAAAGGTTTTTAAAAATTAAGGAAAAAGGTAAACGTTTTCCTTAATTTTTGATAGTAACACAAATTTACATTGTAATGACAATGTTATAAAAATATTTTTTTATATTAATGGCGCGGTTTATTACCGCGCTTTATAAGGAAGGGATAAATTAACTACAGCGGATACGGGCGACAGCGTTTTTCCAACCGTCATAGGCCTTGTCACGCTCGTCTTTTGAAAGCCGAGGAGTGAAAATACTGTCACTTTTCCAGCACTCGGTAAGGGAATCAACAGAGGTGAATACACCAGCTTGAAGGCCAGCAAGAAATGCGGCGCCAAGTGCGGTGGTTTCAGTAATTTCGGGGCGTTCCACTTCTGCGCCCAATACGTCAGCCAAGAAGCCCATAACCCAATCGTTTCGAGACATACCGCCGTCTACGCGGATAGTGGTTGGTCTTGCACCATCACTTTCCATGGCTTTTTGTAAGTCTTTGGTTTGATAGCATACCGATTGCAAACCCGCGGCAACAATTTCGCTTATGCCGGTGTCTCTAGTTAGGCCTAAAATAGCGCCTCGTGCATCGGGGTCCCAATAGGGGGCACCTAATCCGGTAAAGGCTGGCACAAGGAAAACACCATTATCTTGTCGCGCTCTTTGCGCCAACGCTTCGGTTTCGGAAGCATCGTCAATCAGTTTCAAGCCATCCCGTAGCCACTGCACCGTAGCGCCGGCCATGAAAATACTACCTTCAAGAGCGTAAGTGGTTTTTCCGTTTAGTCTATAACCTACGGTAGTTAACAAGCGGTTCTTAGATTGAAGAGGCTTGTCGCCTGTATTCAAAATCATGAAACAACCCGTACCATAAGTACTTTTTGCCATGCCTTTTTCGAAGCAGGCTTGGCCAACAAGCGCAGCCTGCTGATCGCCGGCTACACCTTGAATAGGGATAGCAAAGCCCAAAATATCTTTGCTTACAACACCAAATTCAGCCGCACAATCCATGACTTCAGGAAGCATTGATTTAGGGATATTAAAGGTGGTGAGTAAACGCTCATCCCAACATTGTTCATTAATATCGAACAGCATGGTGCGTGAAGCATTCGTCGCATCGGTCTTGTGTGATTCGCCGTTAGTCAAACGCCAAATTAAGAAGGTGTCCACCGTACCAAACAGAAGATCGCCTGCCTCGGCTTGTTCTCTAGCGCCATCCACATTATCTAAAATCCACGCTAGTTTGGTGGCCGAAAAATAAGGGTCAAGCAGTAATCCCGTAGATTCAGTAATATGCGCGACTAAACTTTCATCGTCGTCGAGTTCGCGACATTGCTGCGAGGTACGTCTGTCTTGCCAAACAATAGCCGGGTACACAGGCTTGCCGGTGTTTTTATTCCAAACTAAGGTTGTTTCGCGTTGATTGGTAATACCTATAGAGGCTATATCTTCAGGTGATACCGAGCACTTATCAAATACCTGATTCATGGTTGTGGTTACGCTTTCCCAAATTTCTTCTGGATCGTGTTCCACCCAACCATCTTGTGGGTATTTTTGAGAAAACTCTTGTTGTGCAACGGCTACAATAGCGCCGTCCGCTGCAAAGATAATGCTACGTGAACTCGTGGTTCCTTGGTCTATGGCAAGAATATATTGGCCCATGACACGTCTCCTGAACATAATTTGGTAAGAGTTTGCACCATTTACACCAGTTTAACAATGCTATATTTTCGAAAACGAACATTTCAGTGTTCGAATTACCGTAGGCAGGGTAGGATGAACCACGTATAATGGCTAAATTGCCACAAGGAATGACCCAATGAACCAAACGCAAAGGCACGAAAAAATTGTTAGCTTTATCAAACAAAATGGCTTCATGTCTATTGACGACTTGGTCACTCGTTGTGACGTTACCCCCCAAACTATTCGCCGCGATCTAAACCAGCTCGCCGAGGCCGGTATTGTTAGTCGATACCATGGCGGCGCTGGACTTAATCGAAGTTGGGAAAACACCCCTTATCAAGAACGCAAAACACAAAACAGTGAAGTAAAAGAAAGAATTGCTGAGGCAGTGGCTAGCATGATCCCCGACGGGGCTTCATTATTTATAAACATAGGCACGACGACTGAAATGATAGCAAGCAAGTTACTTAACCATAAAAACTTGCACGTGGTAACGAATAACATTCATGTCGCGACCATTCTTTCTGCTAAAGAAGACTTCTCAGTTATTATCGCTGCGGGCGAAGTACGTTACCGAGATGGCGGTATCATTGGGGAAGCAACCTGCGACTTCATCAGCCAATTTCGAATGGATTACGGCATTATAGGCATAAGTGGAATTAGCGCCGATGGTGCATTGCTCGATTTTGATTTTAGGGAAGTAAAGGTATCACAAGCGATATTAGAGCATACTCAGCACGTTATTCTTGCAGCAGATTATAGTAAGTTTGAGCGCCGCGCCATGGTGGAACAAGGGCATATTTCTCAGGTGGATTGCCTGGTATGCGATCAAACACCGCCCCCTGCTATTCGAAAAATTATTGACGAAAACAACATCAGTTTCATTAAGGCGTAAACGGCCAACTTATTACCTTGGTAGTCACTTAACAGTTTACTATCTACTTCCAAAAAACAGAACGCTGCCCAGCATTGTTGTAACGGCGCGCCATCCTTGTTACCCACGTATTAGTTGCTATGATTAACTAAGCTAAATGCTATGCATAGCAGTAGGCATACCTAGTACCTGTAAAACCTATATATCAAACTTTTTTCTGAAACGATGAGGCTATGTTTAACCAGTGTTTCAATTACGAGGGTTAAAATTGCGCAAGAATGTTCGTTAATGTTCGTTTTGTGTTGACATGTTTTCTTTTTGGTTGTCAAATAGCCAGCATGCTAGTGAAGCCGAAAGGGGCGAGAACATGAATCAGAATACAAATAGTACACAAACCGTTGACGTATTAGTGGTTGGCGGCGGTGTAAATGGTGCCGGAGTAGCATTAGATGCGGCCGGTCGCGGACTTTCGGTAGCACTATGTGAAAAAGGCGATCTTGCAGGTGCAACGTCTTCCTCTAGCAGCAAGTTAATACATGGTGGTTTACGCTATTTAGAGCATTATGAGTTCCGCCTTGTGAAAGAAGCGCTCGCTGAGCGTGAAGTGCTATTAGAAAAAGCCCCACACATCATGTGGCCTTTACGTTTTCGTTTACCTCATCAAAAGCATCTTCGTCCCGCATGGATGATACGAATTGGCTTGTTTATGTACGACTCACTAGCCAAACGTAATGTATTACCACGTTCAAAGAAAATGTCTACGTCACCGACAGGCCCTTTGGTGAATGATATTACAACGTGTTTTGAATACTCAGATGGCTGGGTAGATGATGCTCGTTTAGTGGTATTGAATGCATTAGCAGCGCAAGAGAAAGGTGCTAGCATCTATACCCGTACGGAATGTATTAGTGCCGAGAAGCAAGACAAGTTATGGAAAGTGACTTTAAAAGACGCATTAGGGAAAACGTTTACAATTAATGCCGAGGCTGTGGTTAACGCCGCGGGACCGTGGGCCGTTTCATTCCTAGATAGACTTGCCGACACTAAAAACCCAAATGCGATGCGTATGGTAAAGGGCAGTCATTTTATTGTGCCTAAACTTTACGACACAGAAGAAGCTTATATTCTTCAAAATAAAGATGGCCGTATTGTTTTTGTTATCCCTTACGAAGACGACTTTTCACTTGTTGGCACTACCGATGAAAATTATGTTGGTGAGCCATCGCAAGCCGCTATTTCTGAAGCAGAGACTGAATATCTAATTGAAGTTGTTAATACGTATTTTAAAACCAAAATTGACGAAAGTGATATTGTTCACAGCTACAGTGGCGTGCGCCCATTGCTGGAAGAAAAAAATGCGTCTGCGCAAGAGTTAACGCGCGATTATAAAGTGGAGCTAAGCGGCACTGAGTCTTCGCCAATATTGCTTAATATTTTCGGTGGAAAAATTACTACCTACAGAAAATTGGCAGAGCATGCAGTAGATAAGCTAACTAGCTTGTTTCCCAAGGCAGGTAAAGCTTGGACCAAAAATGTAGCACTTCCGGGTGGCGCTTTCACCAATAAAGCAGATCTGATTAAACAGCTACAAAAAGATTACCCATGGTTACCTGAATCTGTATGTGTTCGTTATGTACGCCAATACGGCATGTTATGTACTAAGTTTCTTGAAGGAAAAGCAGATTTAGGCAGTATGGGTGAGAACTTTGGCGCTGACATGTACCAAGCAGAAGTGGACTACCTTATTGATCACGAATGGGCAATGTCTCTTGAAGACGTCATTTGGCGCCGAACTAAGCATGGTTTACGTTTAAGCCAAAGCGAGCAAGCCAACTTAGAAAGCTATATAACGGCTCAGGTGTCTAAAAGTTCCGATATGCAGCAATCTGCATAAAGATTTACTCTAAAATCTTAAAGCCTGCATTTTGATTTAACAAATTGCGGGCTTTTTTATGTCCAAAATACATAACTACAGCGATATAGTTGGCCTACTGGTATTAAAGCTATTCATAAAGAGGAAGATAGGATGAAGGAAATAATTCTAATTCGGCACGGAAAGCCGCTGTCTGCTCACAACAATAAATTAAGTGCGGGTGAATTTACCAATTGGGTTCGCCAATACAATCAGTCACCTTTAGACAGCGCCCATTACCCAGATGAAAAGCGCGAATTTGCCGCGCATCACATCATTGCTAGCCCGCTTAAAAGAGCACAGCTTTCAGCAAACTATTATATGGGTGAGCCCGCCATTGACGTTATTCCCGAATTAAAAGAAATGGATATTCCCTACTACAGGCTACCGCTGAGATTAAGAGCTTGGCATTGGGTTTTATTAAACAGATTAATGTGGTTTTGCGGTAAAACAGGGCGGTTTGAGTCTTTCGTTGAGGCTAAAAATCGCGTGAGTAAAGCGGCAAAGGAACTCGAAAAGAAAGCCGAAAAGCACCCTCAGATTGTTGTGTTTGGCCACGGTATGAGTAATCGTTATATTCGTATTTTTCTGGCTAAAAGAGGCTGGGAAATAACGGAGAAAAACAATGGTTATTGGGGTGTGACGCGTTTAATAAAAAATTGAAATATTCTTAAAAATAAACAACTTTCGTCTACTGGTGCTATTGTTATTACTTTGTTGTAATAACAATATTATTCATGGTCAAAGATTTTACAATGCACATAGGATGGCGCCAATACCTAACGCAGAAATTTAGACGTGTTCCCAAGCACTATGTACTCGGCGTTTCTGTAGACGCTGAATCTGTATCCTTCTGCATTGTAAAGCGTGAGCAAGATTCAATAGTTTTAGTTGACGAAGAAACAGTAACGCCAGAAAAATGGGGTGAAAAGCTTCATGCTTGGCTAAAGGAAAAAAGCCTTCTTGGTATATCAACGTGCGTGTGTATGTCTCACAGTTGGTACAACGCGTTACAGCTAGACCGGCCAAATGTTGAGGACAACGAAGTTCACGGCGCACTGCAATGGTCTGTTGCCGAAATATTGGGTAGCGATAAAGCCTACGTATTTGATTATGTCGATTTGCCAGTTCCGCTTGCAGGGACTAACAAGGTAAACGTATTCGCACTACCTCGCTCTGTCATTGCTGACGTTGTCAGTCATATCCAATCTGCCGACGTAACGCTAAAAGAGATCACCACTGCTGAATTAGCGCTATGCGAACTTATGCCATCGATGGAAAGCGCCACCGTACTATTAACACAAGAAGCTGGTGAAGAAGTGGTTTTGCATGTCGTTAAAGATGGCAATCTTTATTCTTCTCGGCGCCTAAAAGGTTTTGAAAATATTGGCTCGTTTTCCAAAGAGGAATTGGAGATGGGGCTGCTTGATAATTTGGGTGTGCAAATTCAACGCTCTATGGACCACTTTGAAAGTCAGTTACGTCAACCGCCCATCCGGTCGGTTTTATTTCGGTTAGACTCCCCGCATTCTACTACGCTTAAGATGCAGCTCAGTCAGTTAATTCCAGCAGAAATCGATCAGTTAATATCGCCTATTCAAGCAAACGAAGACATTGATGTATATCGGGTGAATTTGGTGAGCTTGAGCGCTGCGTTTTGTGCATTGGTTCCACAACCTATTGCGCCTCCTACAATGAGTACTGCAGGAGCGCCAAAATGAGACAGCGGATTAACCTTTATTGGCCAGAGTTTCAGCCGGAATTTCGGTGGTTGAATGTAGGCACAATGCTTGCGGTGTGGTTACTTACATTGCTGATAGTGGTGTTGGTTACAATGAGGTTGAGCGCTACAGTTCAAAAACAAAGTGCAGTGTTAAACCAAGCGCAGGAAAGAACTATCCAGCTTGATGAAGACTTAGCCATGGCGAAATCTCAATTGGCCGAAAGAAAGCCATCAGAAGTTTTATCTGAAGAGCTCGAAACATTAAACCTTTCGGTCAGCCAAAAAACATTACTTATAGAAGAATTGAGCGGGCAAGAAACCCGAGAGCAGGCGCCATTTTACCAAGCCTTAAATGGTTTTGCCGATGTTGCAGACGGTTCGCTTTGGCTAACGCGATTTGTAGTGCGCAGTGAGCGATTGTCATTATATGGCAAAGTAAACGACCCAGGTGCACTGCCAGCGTGGTTAAAACGACTAGGAAACAGTGCTTACTTTGAAGAAAAAGAATTTGAAGTCATAAAATTAAGCCGTGATATCGACAAAGATGGCAATCCAAACGGCGTGTTGTCTTTTGAATTACTCAGTGAGCCAGCTAACGAAGACGGTGAGGTGGCACCAGAATGAGCAAAGATAGCTTAAACAGTAAATTAGCCGCTATGAGCCCCCGAGAACTCATCATGCTCTTTGTCGCGGGCTTAGTGGTGATAGTACTTATTGGTTTCACGTTTTTTATCGAGCCACTTTGGAAAAAGTCGCAATCGATGGAAAGAAGGCTTGCGTCTGAAGCCACGCAAACCTCTTCGTTAGACCAACAATTGCAAATTTATCTCGAGGCGCTTAATGAGGATCCCGACAAGGCCTTGATATCGAGCATTGCAGAATTAAAAGAAAAAGACGCGGTATTGGAACAGCGATTTAGAGATGAACTTAAAACCTTAGTCACCCCTGATGAAATGCCAGCTTTGGTTAGTCGTATGTTTGATGATGCACAACAAGTGCGCTTGGAATCTATGGCAACCATTGCGCCTGTTAATATATTTGCAGGGCGTGAAGACTTATCGGCGCTTACGCTTTATCGACATGGACTAACCCTAACGTTCAGCGGTAGCTATTTTGATATCAGAGACTTTCTTCAACGTGCTCAAAAAGAAAATATAAAGCTTTATTGGGAAGCGATGGATTACCAAGTCAGCGATTACCCTAACGGAAAAGTGACAATAGAGTTTTATACCGTTAGCACGCAAAGGACATTTATCCGTGTTTAAACTAATACTAACGATTGTGCTCACTTTTAGCTCATTTTTGTTGTTTGCACAGCAAGACCCAACTCGTCCTGGGAATACCAAAATGACAGGCATTGGTGCTACGCAGCAAGGGGACTTTTCCTTAAGCGCAATTATGTATTCTGCGCAACGTAAGCACGCCATAATTAACAATAAAGTGGTCAGAGAAGGCGACGATATCGCAGAAGGAAAAGTAGAAAGCATCACCCAGAACACCGTTGTAATTTTGAAAACGCATTCTGCCAAGCCGGTACGCACTGTATTGACTTTAGCGCCAATAACAATAATTAAAAAAAATGTATCAGAGGATTTGTAAAATGGGCAAGTTACCCCGTCTATTTGGTGTATTAAGCATCGCTTTAGTGATGGCCGGTTGTCAGAGTACGTCAGAGCCTCAAAAGCAGCTAGTGTCAGAAGTTGAACAAGACTTACAAGAACAAATTGATGCAGAAAAAGCGCGTAAATCTTCACAACTAAATACCCCAGTGCCCATTCCCTCTGCGGTATCAGCTGCATTGGCAGCACCCGAAAGTGTGTCTTCAACTAACAGCTTGTTCGGGCCACAACGTTTCGACGTTAACGCGCAAAGTGTGCCTATCAGCGCCTTTTTCGCAGGCTTGGTTGAAGGTACGCCTTACAGTGTTGCTATTCATCCGCAAGTAACTGGGTCGGTATCGCTGCAACTCAAGCAAGTCACAATTGACGAAGTTATGTCATTACTCAGTGACCTATATGGCTACGACATTGCGCGCTCAGGAACGGTTTTCAAAGTACGCGCTGCAGGTATGCGTACTGAAACCTTTGCCGTGAATTACCTCTACATGCAGCGAAACGGCGCAACCCAAACCAGTATTACCTCCGGCGGTGTAACGCAAAATAATAATCAAAATAACAACAATGGTTCTTCTACGGGCTCGTACAGTGGCAACTTCAGCAGTTCCGATAGCTACGGAAGTCAAAACAACAGCAATACTAACGGCACAACTATAAACACTCGCACTGAAACAGACTTTTGGGCTGACTTGAAGGTTAGCCTTGAAGCCATGGTAGGCAAAGAAAACGGCCGTGCTGTATTTGTTACTCCGCAAGCTAGCTTAGTTACTGTGCGGGCTATGCCTGATGAATTGTCTGATATACGTCGCTTTTTGAAAACCTCAGAAGCGAACTTAACTAAGCAAGTTATTTTGGAAGCCCGTATTTTAGAAGTGGAACTGAATGACGGCTATCAGCAAGGTATTAATTGGAATGAAATATTGGCGAACACCGGCAATACAGACTTTTCACTTTCAACCACTGCTGGCACGTTAGGCAATGACATCAGTGCTACCTTGGGGGGCGTGACAAGCCTCGCATTTTTGAACAAAGACTTCTCTGGGGTGCTGTCATTACTGTCTACTCAAGGGAATGTACAAGTACTTTCTAGCCCACGGGTAACCGCTATTAATAATCAAAAAGCGGTTATAAAAGTGGGTGACGATGAATATTTTGTTACTGATGTGTCAAGCGACAGCACGGTTACCAGCACTACAACGTCTATATCACCGGATATTGAACTTACACCCTTTTTCTCGGGAATTGCGCTAGATGTAACACCGCAAATCGATGACAAAGGCACGGTGCTATTGCATGTTCATCCATCGGTGATTGAAACTGCTGAGCAGCAGAAAGTCGTGACCATGGATGATGAGCAAATTGTATTACCATTGGCACAAAGCACCATTCGAGAGTCAGACACTATAATACGTGCAGGTTCTGGCGAGATAGTGGTGATAGGTGGCTTAATGCAAACCAGTCAGACCGATGTGGTTTCAAAAACCCCATTACTGGGTGACATTCCGCTGTTTGGTGAATTGTTCAAGAATCGCCAAGTTAGTGAAACAAAAAAAGAACTTATTATTTTACTCAAACCCACTGTTGTAGGACACGACACGTTCGAACAGCAACTGGAAACCAGTCGCCAAAATATGGTTGATTGGTTGTATGTGGATTAAGTATGTATTTGTATCATTTTGGCATTAGAGAGCTACCGTTTACTTTAACGCCAAACACCAGTTTTTTTTATGGCCTACCCAGTCATATTGAAGCCAGTGAGGTGTTACTCACTGCGCTTAAATCTGGTGAGGGCTTTATCAAAGTGACTGGTGAAGTCGGTACAGGCAAAACCCTTATTTGCCGGAAGTTTCTTAATGAATTACCCGCGCATTTTCAATCAGCCTATATTCCTAACCCTCTTTTAAGCCCAGACGAGTTGCGCCGTGCAGTGGCAAGTGAGTTAGGAGTAGATATAGGGCAAACCTGCGATCAGCAGCGTTTCACCCAATGTATTCAAGAGCGACTTATCGATATTAATGCCCAGCAGCGCAGTGCTGTTTTGGTGATTGATGAAGCGCAAGCGTTACCGGTAGAAAGTATTGAAGCACTTCGGTTAATGACTAACTTAGAGACAGAAAGCCGTAAATTATTGCAGGTGGTGCTATTTGGGCAACCAGAGCTCAATCAAAAGCTTTCAATGCCGGAGCTGCGACAGTTAAAGCAGCGCATTACATTCAGTTATTCGTTATCGCACATGGATACCGACCAAATATACCATTATGTAAAACATCGTTTAGTGGTAGCAGGGCATACCGGAGAAGAGGTGTTCGACTTAGCGTGTTGCCGATTAATGTTTATGGCTACGAAGGGGACGCCAAGACTGGTCAACGTACTGTGTCATAAGGCCATGATGCTGGCGTATGGCGAAGGCAAGTACAACGTGGATGTATCGCATATTAAGTTGGCTATTGCTGACACCGAAGCCACTACATTGCCTTGGTACGCTTCTTTTGCCCTGTGGCCTTCTTTGGTAGCCGCCGGTGTGGTGGTTTCGGTAACCCTTGCCAGTGTACTCGAGTTTGGAGGCATGGCATGAGTGTTGTGAATAAAATGCTGAAAGATCTAGAAGCTCGCGAAGGCGTTGAACAACCGCAAGCTCGATACCAGGCCCCACAAAAAAAGTCAGTAAGTGCGCTTACTATCGTTGTGCTCTTGTTAGTTATCGCAACCATCGCGTTAGCTGTGTGGGTGCTGCTTAACCCCGCGCCATCGCTGTCATCTGCGGCGTTGCCCTCTGAATCAATGGCGATAACAGATACTGACGAGGTTTCATTAACCGAACAAAGCCCAGCTATATTGCCGACTTCCCTGACAGCAAGTGCTCAACCAAGTACTACATCTGCCGACCAAGGGAGTGCTGAAAAAGAAAGTGCTAAAGCTAACATCTCGCAAAACGACGACACGAATAAGCCGCATAATTTATCAAAACCAATGCAGACGTTTGCCCAAGTAGCACAGGATACATCTTCGGAAAAGGCGAAAGCCACTGAGGGGGAATACCTAAAAAGCCCGCGTGCTGCTTCTGATGCAAGCATTAGCCCTACTTCCAACCCAGACAATAGCCCTAATGGCATCTATGTAGCGAAGACTGTATCAAAGTCGGTAGACAGCCTAAAAACAGCTGAGTCTGCACCAGTGCCACGTTTTTCAAAGCAGATTGATAACAATAAAAACGCCCCTGCGATAGAAGAGCAGGTGCGCTTGGCTCTTGATAATAACGACTACAACACAGCCATCGGGCTAATGCAGCAGAAAGTGCAAAGCCATCCAACCGATATTGGTGCTAAGAAGAAGCTAGCGTCCTTGCTGTTTGCCAGCGGCCAGGTCGAAAAAGCCCAGGCCTTATTACAACGTATGCTTGTGAATTCACCGGATGATCACAGCGTTCGCCTTATGTTGTCGCGGTTGTATGTGAAACAAGGGCTAACAACGTTAGCGATAGAAAGCGCGAACGGTGCTGTTTCTTCACCTCGCAACCCACTGTCTATAGAGTTACTTAGTTTTAGAGCGAATTTACTGCAGCAACATGGCGAGTTCGACAAGTCACTTAATGATTATTTAGTGCTAACTAAGCGGCGACCTCTCGAGCCCAAATGGTGGTTAGGTGCTGCGATAAGTGCTGACAGTTTGCATCAATCTGCACTGGCGTTTCACGCTTTCTCCCAAGTAGTAAAGATTGATACGCAGCAGACCCTATCACCAGATGTACATCATTATGCGCAAGAGCGCATGGCTAGGCTTCGGGAAGTAGTAAAATGAATAAACCTAGAGTTCGCCTTGGCGACCTTCTTGTTCAGCATAATTTGATTAGTGCTGATGAGCTTATGACGGCATTGTCTGAGCAAAAGAGTACGGGCCGCAAGTTAGGTGCTACGCTAATTTCGATGGGGTTGGTGACTGAACACCAAATGCTTGAATTGTTATCACGGCATTTAAATGTTCCGCTTATCGATATCGATCAATACCGGGTAAATCAACAAGCTGTGCTGCTTTTACCTGAAATTCAAGCTAGGCGATATCGCGCACTCGTAATTGATGATAAGGGTGACAGCCTGCTAGTTGCCATGTCAGATCCCGCCGATTTAACCGCGGTAGATCATCTTTCAGAAACGTTAAACAGACAGATTGAACTTGCCGTAGTTAGCGAGCAGCAGCTGTTCACCGCTTACGATACTTTTTATCGAAAAACCCAAGAAATTGCGAGTTTTGCCCAAGAGCTGGCAGAGGAATACGATACTGAAGATAACTTCAATATAGAACTTGGTGGTGCGGGCGACCAAGACACAACAGTCGCCCGCTTGCTGCAATCCATTTTTGAAGATGCTGTGATAGCAAAAGCGTCTGATATTCATATAGAACCTGATGAAAATCAGTTGAGAATACGACAACGGGTAGATGGGGTTTTACAAGAAACCGTTATACCCGAGAAAAGTATAGCGGCCGCGTTAGTGCTGCGCTTAAAACTGATGGCGGGGTTAGATATTTCGGAAAAGCGGCTACCGCAAGATGGCCGCACTCAAATAAAAGTTAAAGGGCACAAAATAGACGTGCGTTTGTCCACCATGCCAGTGCAAGGTGGTGAGTCTGTGGTCATGCGTTTACTTGATCAGTCCGCAGGAATACTGACCCTTGAACAAACTGGTATGCCTTCAGCACAGTTAACCCGCTTTAGAAATTTGCTACGACGCCCTCATGGGATGATTTTGGTTACCGGGCCTACCGGTTCGGGTAAAACGACCACTTTGTATGGTGCATTAAGTGAATTAAATACGGCAAAGTCGAAAATAATTACCGTAGAAGATCCGGTGGAATACCGCTTACCCCGCATTAATCAGGTTCAAGTGAATCCTAAAATAAACCTGACTTTTTCAAATGTACTTAGAACCACACTACGACAAGACCCCGACATTATTATGGTAGGGGAAATGCGCGATCAAGAGACGGTAGAAATAGGGCTTCGTGGCGCATTAACCGGTCACTTAGTACTATCAACACTGCATACCAACGACGCTATATCTAGTGTAGTGCGCTTACTCGATATGGGCGCGCCAGGTTACTTGGTGGCAAGTTCTCTTCGAGGCATTATTGCTCAGCGTTTGGTACGCCGAATTTGTGATAATTGCACCACCTCTTATACGCCAACGGATGATGAAAAGGTGTGGTTGAACGGTATTGATGAAAATGCCGCAGACGTTGCCTTTAAACAAGGGCGTGGCTGTCAGAAATGTAATCAAACAGGATACAGAGGGCGAATTGGGGTTTTTGAGTTACTCGAAATGACTGAAAACATGATGAATTATTTAAAATCCAGTGATATCCAAGGCTTTAGTGATGCCGCGACTAAAAGCGCGGGCTATCGCTCTTTGCCTCAATCTGCTCTGACTTACGCAAAAATGGGCGTAACCAGTGTAGAAGAGGTGTTAAAACTGGTAGAGATGGTGGCCCAAGATGCTCCCACCTCTGAAATCACTGACGACACAACAGTGCAATAAGGCAATGATAGATGGCACGGTTTAGCTACAAAGGGCGAGAAAGAAATGGCGCCCTGACAGAAGGCGAGTTAGACGCGAACGATGCAGGAAGTGCAGCGGCAATGTTGCGCGCTCGTAGTGTAACGCCAATTGCTATTGCCCCCATGAGTGATAAAAAAGAAAGTGTCGTGTCTGGTTGGCAAGGCTGGTTTGTCCCAGAAGTCACTTTGGACGATTTAGTTATTTTTTGTCGCCAAATGTTCTCGCTAACCAAAGCGGGTATTCCCTTACTGAAAGCGGTGTCCGGCTTAGCTGAATCCTGTAATTCTATTCGCCTTAAACTTGCCCTTGAAGACGCTATCGTTAGTTTAGAGCGGGGGCGCACCTTATCTTCTGGTTTAAACCAGCACCCTAAAATTTTTAACCAGTTGTTTGTGAGTATTATTCATGTTGGCGAAAACACCGGTCAGTTAGAAGATGCCTTCGCTCAACTAGCGGTATATTTAGAGCGCGAACAAGAAACTCGCAAACAAATTAAAGCGGCCACGCGCTACCCCATTTTTGTGCTTATCGCCTTAGCGGGCGCGTTTGTAGTGCTCAATATCTTTGTTATCCCCAAATTCGCCGACATGTTTTCTAAGTTTAATGCCGAGTTGCCTTTAATGACCCGAGCGCTCATTGGCACATCAGATTTCTTGCTGAACTACTGGTACTTGTTAATTGCTGGCGGGATATTCATTGCCTACATAATTAGGCGTTCATTAAACACGAAAATTGGGCGTTTAAATTGGGATAGACGTAAGCTTTCATTACCTATAGTGGGCAGTATTTTCAATCGTTCTTTGCTAAGCCGCTATTGTCGAAGTTTTTCAATGATGTTGCGCGCGGGCGTTCCCTTAACCAGTGCACTAAACTTAACCTCAGAAGCGGTGGGAAATGTGTACATGGGGCAAAAAATTATTGCGATGCGCGAGCGAATTGAAAAAGGTGAGGGGCTAGCACGAGTCAGTGCAGCAAGTGGACTATTTACACCTTTGGTGATGCAGATGATTCGTGTTGGTGAGGAAACCGGTCGCGTAGATGAATTACTGGTTGAGGCGTCGGAGTTCTATGAGCGTGAAGTTGACTACGATCTTAAAAATTTAACAGCAAAGATAGAGCCTTTTTTAATTGTCGTGGTGGCAGCCATGGTACTGGTGCTCGCGCTGGGTATTTTTACCCCCATGTGGGACATGATGAACGCAATAAAAGGCGTATAACTTCCTAGCTTAAAGATGTGTTATAACAGTTCGTTAAGAACAATATATGGCAGCTGAAAAGTAATAGCAGCAAGGGTAGTAACATGGTGACGAAAAGCGAAGCCGCAAAAAATAATAACAGATCCATATTTATCAACATTATTGTGATCACGTTGTTTGCTTCACTAATGGCTGTTTTTATCGTGCGACTGAATACCAGCGAAGCTAATTTTGAAGCACAGATGCTTAGGCAACTAGCGCTCAAGTTGGAAGAATCTGCAGTAACGGCTCATTGGAAGTGGCAATCAGAAGGGCGGCCGGTTCGTATTCTGCTTACGCACTATGATAGGCAAGGTAATGAAGTTGGACGTACGCCCGTGCTAATGAGTCATGAGGGATGGCCAGAAGTCTCGCCTTCTGTACAAGGGTGTAAAACCCTTTGGAACGCATTGCTAACCGTACCTATGGTAGTGAATGGTTTTAATGTGCGCGGTGAATATTTTCGTGGAGAGTTAGTCGACGATGAGGCCGTGAATGCACGTTGCCGATTTTCCTTAAGCGCGGGGGATTACTTTGACTACTTTGTATTTCGTGGTGATGTGGTTCCAGAAGACGAACAATAACAAACAGACTGAATTTTAATAATGAGAAAACTGGGGTGGTCCAAATGAAAAAGCAACGACATCAAATAGCGGGAAAACAATTAGGTTTTACGCTAATAGAGCTTGTGATTGTAGTCGTATTACTTGGGCTATTAGCGGCAGTGGCCATTCCACGCTTTCTTGATATTACTGAACAAGCTGAAGATGCCACGGTTGAGGGCGTTGCCGGTGGTTTCGCCACAGGTGTTGGGCTTGTGCGGGCACAATGGGAAATAGAAGGTCGGCCAGAAGAGAATGCGTCCACCAATCAGACCTTTGTAACACTTGATGGCATTAATGTCGCGGTTGATCAGGATACCGGCTATCCGACAGGCCTGCTAAACGGTGACGGTAACAGTCAAGACACTGCGATTACCGCATTAGATTGCGAAAGTATCTTTAGCCTGATAATGCAAAGCGCACCCTCTATTACATCGAGTTTTTCAGAATCACCATTTGACGGTTACCGATACTTTGCTACAAATAGTAGTGGCGGCGGCGCAAGTGGTAATGACCTTTGCTATTATTACCTTAGCCAATCTATAAAAAATCTGAACAGTAGCCCTACCAATGATGCGCAAGGCGATGGGTTTCTATACGACCCACGGATAGGCCAAGTTATCGTTTTTAGTAATGATTCAAACTCATAACTATGTATTGAGTTTTATACGTAAAGTAGTGATTTTTAAACTAAAGTTTTATATTCAATCACGTCTTTTTTGCAATAATAAACGTAATTGAAACAAAAGGACATTTTTATGCAGCAACGCGGTTTTACCCTTATTGAGCTAGTCATAGTTATCGTTATTCTTGGTATTTTAGCGGTTACCGCTGCGCCTCGGTTTGTAGGTTTCCAAACTGATGCTCGCATTGCCACGTTAGAAGGGGTGGAAGGCGCACTGATTAGTGCTTCGGAAGCTATTCATGCAAAAGCAATTATTGCTGGCGCGACTGCATCGTCAAACACGACCATCAACGTGAATGGCACCGATATCAACGTTCGTTATGGCTACCCGTACAGCACATACTTCGATGACAACAATAACACAACCACTGTGCAGCTAGATTCGTATATGAACCTAGATATTCGTGCAGTAAACACCACCGCAGACCAAGGCACTACAGATTGGTATGTGAGTGCTAACGGTACATGGGCTCGCATTTACCCCGACGGTTTTGAAGGTGCTAACTGCTATGTCGAGTACAGAAATGCGGCAGCGGGTGGCTCTCCTACTATCACATTGACTTCGACTGCTTGTTAAATATTATCTAGCACATGGCCAGGCATTTCGTTCCTGGCCAGCGTCAGGCCCGAGGCGCTGGCTTTACGCTCCTTGAGCTTATTATTGTCATCGTCGTTATTGGTATTATAGGCGTGGTCGCTTCTGCGCGAATACAAGATGATACCGGCTACACAGAATACTCCCTTCAAATACGTTTTCTCTCTACCTTACGAAATATTCAGAGCAAAGCCATGCAAGATAACCGCGTAGGCTATTGTTATCGCACTATTGTAAGCTCGTCTGGTGACGGTGCTTACGGCCCTACTGTTGTTAACTACGGTAGTGCAAATCAATCAGCCAGCTGTGGCGCAAATATTGCCGCCAACGCGCCCACATTTTTAGCGGCGCGGGGTGATGAAATTGGTGGCAAAGGGGTATCTATCACCTTTTCAGAAGGTGTTGCTTCGCCTTCTTACATTGACTTCGATTACCTTGGTCGGCCAATAACCGCCACCGGCAGTTGTGCATCAGATATTTGCAGAGTGACCTTTGTGGGAGCATCAACAGTTGGTGTCTGTATTGAAGGTCAGGGTCTTATTTATGCGTGCTGAGCGAGGGTTTACACTACTTGAAATCGTGATTGGGTTAGTGGTGACCAGTATTGTGATGCTTATTGTTACCGATTTACTTGGCGCGCAAGCGCAACAAAGCGTGGCGCCTGTAACGCAAGCCCGCGCTAATATTTTAGCCCAAGGATTACAACGAGAAATACTGAGTAAGGCATTTGACGAAAATAGCAGTGGGCATAACGCCGGTGAACGATGTAGCGACACTATTAGCTGTACGACTAGCGCAAACTTGGGGCCTGATAGTGGAGAAAATCGTTCTACCTTTGATGATGTGGATGATTACCACGGCTACAGCGTTATTAGAAACAGTGCGGGTCAAACCATCACGCAAAGTGGGCAAAATTTATATCAAGGTTACCAGCTCAACGTAGTGGTGTTTTATGATGATAACCTTGACGGTATTGATGATGCTGGCGTGGGTAGCTATACGGGCAACACCAAATTGGTTCGCGTGTCTGTACTTACCCCTAACGATGAAACCATAGTCTTTAGCGGTTATCGGTGGAATTACTGATGGCAAATAGCACACCAATGAACAAAGCTCGAGGCTTTACGCTAGTAGAGCTTGTCATCGTGCTGGTGGTTATGGGGGTGATAGCCACAGGGATCGCAAAAGTGGTTACCAGTAGCATGTCTGTATTTGTTGGTGTTAGTGAAAGAGAGCAGCTTGTTGCCCAAACGTCTTTTGCCATAAATCGTATGGCTCGTGAACTACAAAACGCCGTGCCTGCCAGTGTGAGAGTAAGGGGATCATCGTCTCAACATTGCCTACAATTCGTTCCCGCTGATGTGGTAACAGGTTACAGTGATATTTCCGTTCAGCCAGCCACCGAAAATACTATCGATATCTTATTTCCTGCGGATGCCCTTGATAATACTCAGCCCTTTAACACTAGTGCATCTGTGATTGTTGCTCCACGTAGTGTATTAGATGTCTATAACGCCGCTAATGATTACCGACAACCTATAGTAAGTTGTACCGATGACGGCGATGGCGATTGTGCGACGAGAGACAGCACTGACGATACCCTCAAGATCACGGTAAGTGATGCCTTTGCAGAAGCCTCACTAGCTTACCGTGCTTATATTGCCTCAAAAGCGGTGAGCTTTTGCTTAAGAAATTCGGTACTTCACCGGATTGAGTCTGGGTTTACCACATCGCAGCCTTTGGCTTTGGTAAGTAGCCCGAGGCTTGGGGTGGACTTCATTAATGTTTTATCTGCCTCACCTGCTAGCGGTACCTCAAACGACGACCCTTTTCAGGTTCTTAGTGTGAACGGTGGGGTTAATAATATGGTGATGTTGCGCCTACGAGCCCAAAAAGGCGACGAAGTATTAAGTCTGACGACTGAGGTGGCAATTGAAAATGAGCCGTGAAACTTTATCCCAACAATATCTAGTACATAAAGCACATAAAGCACATAAAGCGCTTTCAAGGATTGATAGAACTAGAGTCGAGAAAACACCTCCTAGTACGGCAACGTTAGGCGGTTCGTTCTTTATTGCCTCGCTAAAACATCAGCGAGGAAGTATGTTGGTCATGGCGTTGTTTATTATGATAGTGCTGGCTCTGTTAGGGTTAACCCTAGCCTCGTCACTCTCTTCTACGGGCAACAAAGTCGCTGCGGATAACCTAGGTTTTCGCGCTCAGCTTGCAACACAAGCGGGCATGGAGCATATAAAGGCCACTGCAAACCCTGCAGGTGCCACCCCATTATCTTGTAACGGCACCATTAATAGCCCCGCTTCGTTTGGCCAAGTAAGAGGCCTTGAAGGGTGTGCTTACCAAGCCAGTTGTCAAACAAGCACTACGACTATTGCAGGCGTAAACTATTATTTCTATCGTTTTGCCTCTACCGCCCAATGTACCGCTAGCGAGTTAATTTCAGCGCATACACAGACCGATTCAATGATGATTGAACAATAAATATTTTATTAACGTGAAACTTCCGGTTCAAATGCTTGTCTACTCTCACTGGTTTAAAAATAGCCACTTAACAAGAAGTTGGTAGGAAGTGAGTAGAAGGCGCAGTGGGTTTCCACTTAATCGCCACCTAATTGTTTAAAAAATGGTTCTCTGCTTGCCCAAATATGCCCCCATTGTTAAAGTGTGCGGATAAACATCGACTTCACGTTAAAGCGCTGTCATCTCACCCTTGCTAACACGCGATAACACAGAAACAGGAATACACTTTTCATGTTTAAAAAGCTTCGAGGCATGTTCTCTAATGATCTGTCCATCGACCTCGGAACAGCTAATACGCTGATTTACGTTAAAGACCAAGGTATTGTACTCAACGAACCCTCTGTAGTGGCTATTCGCCAAGAGCGTGCTGCTGGACCTAAAAGCGTTGCCGCTGTAGGTGCAGAAGCGAAACGAATGCTAGGTAGAACGCCTGGTAACATTCGCGCTATCCGCCCGATGAAAGACGGTGTTATTGCCGACTTTTATGTAACAGAGAAAATGCTTCAGCACTTTATCAAACAAGTGCATGACAACAATTTCCTTCGCCCTAGCCCTCGTGTTTTAGTTTGCGTTCCATGTGGCTCAACCCAAGTAGAGCGCCGCGCCATTAAAGAGTCTGCGCTAGGTGCAGGTGCACGTGAAGTGTATTTGATTGATGAACCTATGGCCGCCGCTATTGGTGCAGGTTTACCTGTATCAGAAGCAACCGGCTCAATGGTGGTCGATATTGGTGGTGGTACAACCGAAGTGGCTATCATTTCACTAAACGGTGTAGTGTACTCTTCATCGGTACGTATCGGTGGTGATAAGTTCGACGAAGCTATCATTAACTATGTACGCCGTAACTTTGGCTCACTTATTGGTGAAGCGACGGCCGAGCGCATCAAGCATGAAATTGGTGCAGCTTACCCAGGTGAAGAAGTTCGTGAAATTGAAGTGCGTGGTCGTAACCTTGCTGAAGGTGTACCGCGTGGCTTCACATTGAACTCCAATGAAATCTTAGAAGCCTTGCAAGAGCCGCTTACTGGTATTGTTTCTGCGGTTATGGTTGCCCTCGAGCAATCTCCACCAGAACTCGCGTCTGATATTTCAGAACGCGGCATGGTACTTACCGGCGGTGGCGCATTACTGAAAGATTTAGATCGTTTGTTAATGGAAGAAACGGGCATTCCAGTAGTTATTGCTGATGATCCGCTAACTTGTGTAGCGCGTGGCGGTGGTAAGGCATTCGATATGATTGACCTACACGGTGGCGACCTGTTTAGCTATGAGTAAACAGGAAAGGCAACCTTAAGGTTGCCTTCTTTGTATTATGGATACTATTTTTACTCGCGGTCCCTCACTGAATAATAGATTAGCGCTGGCAATTGTTTTGTCAGCGTTACTTATTTTTGTGGATCACAAAGTGGAAGGGTTTAAATCGACTCGGGTCTATTTAAATTCATTCATGAGCCCCCTTCAATATTTAGCCAATTTACCTCGGCTAATGCTAAGCGAAAGTGCCCAGCGCTTGACCTCACATGAAGATCTTCTCGAAGAAAACGACAAGCTAACGAATCAACTGTTGCTCATGAGCGAGAAGCTCCAGCGGTTTGATGCCTTGTCTCAAGAAAATAAACAATTAAGACATTTGCTGGATGCACCTGTACGTAACGACTTACGTAAGATGGTGGCCGAGCTGATGGCGGTGGATAAAAACCCTTATAGCCAGCAGGTGGTCATCAACAAGGGCGCCATTGATGGCGTTTATTTATCTCAGCCCATTATTGATGAAAAAGGCATAGTGGGGCAGGTGATGGAAGTTGGCACCACCAATAGCCGCGTGTTATTGCTTGCCGATGTTACCCATGCCATCCCTGTTCGCTCCCAGCGTAATGATATTCGCTTTATTGCCACAGGTAGCGGTGGGTTAAACGAATTGTATTTAGAGCATGTTCCTCATAGCGTTGATATTAAATCGGGAGATGTAATGATTTCTTCCGGTTTAGGTAAGATTTTTCCAGAAGGTTATCCGGTGGGTACGGTAAAAGAAGTGCGTCGGGATGAAAGTCGCCCGTTTTCTATTGTAACCGTAACGCCTATGGCTAAATTAGACCGGTTAAAGTATTTGTTACTCTTGTGGTCTGATGAAGGCAAACCTATCGACAGTGATGTGGATAGTGAAAGTGATGCGGATAATGAAGATGAAAGCAACACAGTAAGTAATGAGGAGGCTGAAGGTGATTCGTAAGCGTCATTCGGTTATCGTCACTACGCTTTTGATTGCGCTAGTCCTTCAAATTGTGCCATTGCCTATTCAGGTTGATTTATACCGTCCTGATTGGGTTTTGATTGTGCTTGCGTACTGGAGCATGGCGCTTCCTCATCGAGTGAATGTGGGCGTGGCCTTCTTAACTGGTGTGGCGGTAGACATACTAGTCGGCACTACCTTGGGCATCCACAGTTTAAGCTTAAGCATTTCAATCTATATTTTAGCCGCGAACTACCAGCGGCTTCGAAACTACTCGGTATGGCAACAAGCTATTGTTATAGGATTGCTTTCTTCGCTGTACCACTTGCTAACATTCTGGGTGCAGCACTTACTTACTGATATCTATTTCCAACTGGATTACTTGTGGCCTGTGCTTACCTCTATGCTGTTATGGCCTTGGGTATTTTGGCTACTTCGTAAAACCCGTCGTCAGTTTTCCATTAGTTAAAGTGTGAGGCTCTTATCGTGAATTACTCAGTGGTTTTAGCCTCTGCTTCCCCTCGTCGTACCATGCTGTTAGATCAGATGGGCATTGCCCATTCAGTAAAGCCAGTGGATATTGATGAATCAGCCCTTGCTAATGAAACGCCTGAAGCCCAGGTAGCTCGACTCGCTGAGCAAAAAGCACAAACAGCACTCGCACGGCTACACGATGAAGATGTACTTAATGAAAATACGCGTGTATTAGCGTCTGATACGCTTATTGCCTTTAACGGGGTTAGTTTAGGTAAGCCAGAAGATAAAGAAGACGCTAGACGTATTCTTTCAATGTTATCGAACAACGAGCATGAAGTACTGACGGCCATTAGTGTGGCGTCTACCACTAAGCAAGTAACACAAACTATTACCACCAAGGTAACTTTTGCCGCATTGACGAACGATGAAATTGACGCATACTGGGACACAGGTGAACCTGCCGACAAAGCAGGCAGTTACGCCATTCAAGGTATTGGCGGTCAATTTGTAAAAGCAATAAATGGCAGTGCTAGCGCAGTGGTTGGATTGCCTTTGTATGAAACAAGGCAGTTACTTAGAGAATTTGGAGTCGTGTAGTGAGTGCAGAGCTACTAATCAATGTTACACCGTCAGAGTCTCGTGTTGTTCTCATTGAAAATGGGATATTGCAGGAAATTCACGTAGAGCGTCATACCAAGCGTGGCTTAGTGGGTAATATCTATCGTGGTAAAGTGAGTCGGGTACTCCCTGGTATGCAAGCCGCTTTTGTGGATATTGGCCTTGAAAAAGCCGCTTTTCTGCATGCCTCAGATATTGTTATTCACAATGAAATAGCAGAGGAAGTATCTGCCAGTCATATTCAAAAACAAGACATTCGTGAGCTTGTTCGAGATGGCCAAGATATTGTTGTGCAAGTAGTGAAAGATCCGATTGGCACCAAAGGTGCTCGCCTTACTACCGATATTACTATTCCAAGTCGCTATTTGGTGTTTATGCCAAGTGTTACTCATGTTGGCGTCTCTCAGCGTATTGAAGAAGAAGCCGAGCGGGAGCGTTTAAAAACGCTGGTGCAGGAATTCTGCGATGAAAACGGTGGTTTTATTTTACGAACTGCCGCTGAAGGGGTAGGCAAAGCTGAATTACAGCAAGATGCCGCCTTTTTACGCCGACTGTGGGACAAAATTCAATCGCGGATGAAAAAGCGTAAGTCTAATGTGCTGTATGAAGATTTACCGCTGGCGCGCCGTGTGCTTCGCGATTTTGTCGGCACCGAGTTAGACAGAATTCGAATAGACTCTAAGTTGTCTTTTCAGGAGCTGTTCCAGTTTACTAAAGAATACGTGCCTGAAATGAACGGCAAGTTGGAATATTACACGGGCGACAGGCCCATATTCGACTTGCACGATGTTGAAAATGAAACCCAGCGAGCGCTTGAACGTAGGGTCGATTTGAAATCAGGCGGCTATTTGATCATCGATCAAACCGAAGCCATGACCACCATTGATATTAATACCGGCGCATTTGTTGGGCACCGTAACCTAGAAGAAACTATCTTTAATACCAACACCGAGGCAACACAAGCCATTGCTAGGCAGCTTCGGTTACGTAATTTAGGCGGTATGATCTTAATCGACTTTATCGATATGATTGAACCAGACCACAAAAGACGTGTCTTACATAGTCTAGAAGTGGCGACAAGTAAGGACAGGGCCAAGATTAATATTCACGGGTTTACGTCGCTAGGGCTCATAGAAATGACCCGCAAGCGCACTCGTGAAAGTATTGAGCACATACTGTGTGGCGAATGCCCCGTATGTAAGGGCCGAGGTACGGTGAAAACCGTTGAAACCATCTGCTTTGAAATTATGCGTGAAATCGTTCGTGTAAACCGCGCATACGATGCCGATAAATTTGTTGTTTATGCTTCCCCTAAAGTGGTTGAAGCATTGATGGGCGAAGAATCGCATATGCTTGCAGAGCTGGAAGTGTTTGTATCGAAGCAAATTAAAGTACAAACCGAAACCTTGTACAACCAGGATAAGTACGACGTCGTCATGATGTAATGCATTAACTATACGAAGGCGAAGTGTGACAAATTTAACGTCGGTAGCAGCCTATTTAGTTAAAAAAATATGGTTGCTGCTTGCCATCCTGCTTGTTCTATTCGCGCTGTTAATCAGCGCCGCTCGCTATGCGCTGCCGCATATTGAACACAACAAGCATCTGCTGGAAGACTATATCAGCCAGCGCTATGGCGTAAATCTTACTATTAACAGCGTGCATGCAATATGGCAACGCTCTGGGCCGAGTATTGTCTTAAATTCGGTCTCCATGGCGCAAAATGATGCGTCTCCTGTCGGGCTCAATATTCGTCAAGTCTATGTTGAATTAGATTTTTGGCAGTCTCTTAGACGACAAATGATCTCATCTACACGTTTTGAACTTCGCGGCCTTAAGCTCGATGTTGATGCCGATAGGTTCGAGCGTGCAGGCGATAACAACTTTCCTGTTGTTGATGCATTAAAAAGCTTATTTCTAGAACAACTTCAAAGCTTCTCTCTTGAAGAAGGGGAAGTGCTCCTCTCTAAAAGTGGCGAGACTCAATCTTTCATCATCGACCAGTTAACGTGGAACAACAGCGGTAAACGTCACCAAGGCTTAGGGCAAATGAAGGTGGCCCATGTATCGTCGAATTCTGCTTCTTTCATTATTGATGTGACTGGCAACAAAGATGCCTTTGAAGGTGTGTTTTATGCCCGCGCTGAAGATTTAGATATTTCACCTTGGGTGAGCGACTTAATTAAGACCAAACGTCCCTTAACTGAAAGCCGAGCCAATTTCGAAATATGGGCCGATGTACAAAGTAATGGCATTACGGGTGTTCAAGCCCAGTTTGAAGAAAGTTTATTGGAATGGGGCGGAGAAGAATACTCAACCTTAGTCACAGGTATTCGCGGTGGCAGCATTGAAGCTGCACCTACGCAAGATGGGTGGAGCGTTAGGGTAGATCAGTTGGTGATAGGCTCTGGCCACGAAACCATTGAAGCTGACTTCGTAGGTAAAGTAACAAATGCAGGTGACGCCGTCGTCAGCATTGTAAAACCGGTTCAGATAAATCCATTCCTGATGCTTTTACCCTTGTTTATGGATGACACCAGCGAAGAGGAAATTCGCGCGTTAAATCCTACAGGGCAACTTGCCACGTTGGAACTTCAATTCAGACATCGCCAACCGGAATTAACCGCTAAAATACTTGATTTGTCGTGGGAACAAGCCGGAAAAACCCCAGGTCTTACCGCATTAGATGCCGACATTTATTGGTATAAAGATTCTGGTGCTGTTTACTTAAAAAGTGAAAACAGTACCTTATCTGCTGACAATATTATTAAGCAAAATTTGGATATCAATGCTTTCAACGCCAACCTGTATTTTCATACCCTAGCGGTAGGTGACGAGAAGCAATGGGTGATGACGGGCAAAGATCTCGTGTTCGACAGCGAACAATTAGTATTAGAGCCCGCATTTCGTGCCAATTTAACCACGGGCAACCTAGACATATTTGCCAATATTGAGCCTCTGGCGTTAAACGCCGTAAATAATTTCTTTCCTGCCTCGTTAATGGGCGTGAATACCGATAAATTTCTTACCCGCGCCTTCGCTGGCGAAGGCAGTATAAGCAAAGCGCAAGTGTTGTGGCACGGTAACCCTAAAAACTATCCGTTCAACGACAACAGCGGAATTTTTCAAGCTTATGTCGATATTGAAGATAGCGACTTTGTGTTTTCATCAAAATGGCCTGCTTTAAATGAACTCGATTTGTCGGTACGTTTTGAAAACGCCGGCTTAGTCATGGAAAGTGACAAAGGAACGTTAGCAGGTATAGATGTGGCGGCTATGTCGGCAGAAATTCCACGTTTACACCCATCTTCAATGTTAACAATTAAAGCAGAAGGTTCTGGAACAGGGGAAAAATTAACCTCGTTGATGAAGCAGTCTTCAATTGCCAGCTCACTAGGCAAAGTGCTCGATAAAGACGTGCAAGTTTCAGGGCCATTATCCGCAAGCTTAACATTAGATATACCGCTTAAAGGCAAAGATATACGTGTTCAAGGCGCAGCCCAGTTAAACAACAATGATGTGTATATTACTAGCACACGTATGCAGTTCGATGACGCCAGCGGAACGCTTACCTTCGACAACGCAGAAATTGACGCTAACGGGTTAACTGCGAGTTTATTAGGCCAGCCTGTGGAAATGTCAGTTCAGGGTCGTCAGAACGATAGCTACGACGTTAATGTGAACCTTAAAGGGTTATGGCATGTTCACCCGCTAGTGAAGTATGTGAAAACCGACCTTATTGATTACCTAGACGGTGAAACCAATTGGCAGGCCGATGTTAATTTGAGCTTATCTAATAGCGACTTTTCCTACAATGCCCAAATTAACGCTGATTTAACGGCAACTCAAAGCTTGTTACCAGCACCGTTTGCAACAGTGCAAGGCACTAGTCTGCCACTACAAATTAACAGTGAGGGTAATCTACAAGCGTCCAATATAGAGGCAAGTCTAGGTGACAACATTCATTTCGACGGCGTATTGCCCCATAAAGAGATGCAATTTTCTCGAGCGCTCCTTTCCTTGGGCGACGCAAATGTGGGCGATAGAGGCACCGGGTTTAGCATTGCTGCAAACCTAGAGCAGGCCGACATTGTTGAATGGTTCACTACCTTGCAGACGCTGATTATGCCGAGCAAAATGGACGAAGCTAGTGCAAGCTTAGCCGTTAATACAAACACCAGTGGCATTGCCAACAAGGATACCAATAGCGATACGTTATCGACGCAAAACCGTGCCCAAAAGCAAAGCATCTTCGGGGTGCCATCACGCATATTTGTGACCGCAGATACCTTAACGGGGTGGGGGCACTCACTGAATAACGTGTCTTTAACTGCTCGGGAACAAGACAAAGATTGGCTGCTACAGGTTGATGCGGCAAAAGCGCGAGCAACCATTAGGGTGAATAACGACATTAATAACCAAGGTATCGATATTAATGCTGATTACTTAGTACTGGATAAACCTGCGACTGAGACTGAATTAAACGACACACCAGTAGAAGAAATCGAAATTGCTAAGCAGCAAGCTGAGGTCGTGGAGGTTGACCCGCTAGATGTGCCTCCTATCTACTTTTATTGCAATGTGTGTAGTGTTCATGGCCTCGATTTAGGCGAAGTCACCCTTGATGTAGCGAAAACAGACAAAGGATTGCAAATAAGACAATTGCTCACGCGCTCTTCCAGTGCTGATGTAACTGCAACCGGATACTGGCAGCATGAAAACGGCGACATCACCACCCGTTTAAACGGCACGCTTTCTTCCCCAGATGTAGGCCAAATGTTAAAGCAACGAGGAATAACGTCAGGTATTAAAGACTCTGAAGCCGATGTTAAATTTGATTTGGGTTGGCCTTCCGCTCCATTCGACTTTTCGTTAGACAAACTAAATGGTGACGTAGATTGGGCCCTCACTGACGGTTATCTCACTGAGGTCAGTGATAAAGGATCGCGCATATTCACGTTATTCAGCCTAAACTCTTTAGTACGTAAATTAAGCCTGGATTTTAGAGATGTATTTGCCACTGGGTTCTTCTACGACAAAATGGGTGGAAGCTTAAAAATTGCGGACGGGACCGCCTTTACCGACGATACTGAAATAGACGGCGGTGCAGGTGAAATTGAAATTAAAGGGTATACCAATTTAAATACCGGTGGCCTCAATTACAATATAACCTTTGCCCCTAATGTAACGGGCAACTTGCCCTTTTTAGTGTACTTTTTAGCTACGCCCCCAACCGCATTGGCTGCGCTGGCGTTAGATCAAGTGTTAACATCAGCTAAAGTTATATCGAACGTGAATTATAAGGTTTCTGGTACCATTACTAATCCACAGTTCGAAGAAGTAGAACGACATAGTAAAGATATAAGCTTACCGGCGAATGTGTCGCCAGAAAGCACTTCGCCATTAGATCGGCCGCTTACCGAAGATGATTTACGCAGAGTAAAAATGGAGGTTATCGATGGTTAATCTAGTTGCAGTTCAAATGACATCTACACCCAGTGTAGAAGACAATTTGAATCATGTAGAACAGGCGCTTGCCAACGAACAAGTCCCAAAAGACAGCTTGGTGGTATTGCCAGAATGCTTTGCTTGTTTTGGCACCAAAGATGGCGAGCTACTCAATGCCGCCGAAGTCAAAGATGAAGGGCTGATACAGCAACGCTTATCGGCGCTAGCCAAAGCTCATGAGTGCTACATTGTTTCGGGCACGTTTCCTATGGCTACCAACGATGCGTCAAAGTTTTCAGCGGCGTGTTTATTGTTTGGTCCAGACGGCACAGTATTGGCGGACTACCGTAAAATTCACCTTTTTGATGTGTCGGTTGATGACAATACGGGCAGCTACAAAGAATCTAAGTTTACAAACCCAGGCAGTGAAGTTGTTACGGTAAAAACCCCAATTGGCAACATTGGGCTAGCGGTATGTTATGATGTGCGCTTTCCAGGCTTGTTTACTGCCATGGGCGATATCGATATTTTAGTGTTGCCCGCTGCCTTTACGCAAAGAACAGGTGAAGCGCACTGGCACACGTTAGTGAAAGCGCGAGCCATTGAGAAACAATGCTATGTGGTAGCTGCCAACCAAACCGGTGAGCACCAAAATGGCCGTGAAACTTTTGGTCACAGCCTAGTGGTTTCGCCGTGGGGTGAAACCTTGAGCGAGCTACCTCAAGACATTGGTGTCATTCAAACCAGTGTTAATATTGAAGCGCGACAAGCCATTAAACAAAATATGCCGGTTGCCGAACATAACCGATTCAGGAGTCACTTTGTCTAAATCTGTTGAACGCCATTTACTGTCTGACTCTGGACTAGATGTAGCGTCGCTAGAAAAAGCCCTTTCGGGTATCCATCGTCACGATACCGATTATGCTGATCTTTATTTTCAGTCGAGCCAACACGAAAGTTGGGTGCTCGAAGATGGCATTATAAAAGAAGGTAGCTATAACATTGAACGTGGTGTTGGCGTTCGCGCCATCAGCGGTGAAAAAACCGGTTTCGCCTATTCAGATGAAATCAGCGAAGATGCCTTAGTAAAGGCGTGCAACGCTGCGCGAAGTATTGCCCCGGATGGCGGTTCGCAAAAAGTATCATCGTTAGGGCGTAGCGACTATCAAGCGCGCTACGGTGAGAAAAACCCTATTCTTACTATGCAAGATGCAGAGAAAATCTCTTTGCTAAAAGCCGTGGACGCGTATGTTAGGCAGCAAGAGCCATCGGCCAATCAGGTTGTGGTGAGCATTAGTGGTGTATACGAAGAAATTTTAGTGGCTGCCAGTGATGGTACATTTGCCACCGATATTCGCCCCTTGGTTCGCCTTAATTGTTCTGTGTTGCTTGAAGACGGTGATCGTCGTGAGCGTGGCAGCGCGGGTGCTGGCGGCAGATACGCGTATTCTTTTTTTGAGTCAGATAAAGACGGTCGCCCCTATTATGAGCAATTAGCCGACGACGCCTTGCATATGGCCCGGGTTAACATGCAAGCGGTAGCATCACCAGCGGGTGCTATGCCGGTAGTATTGGGTAATGGCTGGCCTGGTGTATTGTTACACGAAGCGGTGGGTCATGGTCTTGAAGGCGACTTTAACCGTAAAGGTGCATCTACCTTTAGCGGGAAGATTGGTCAGCGAGTAGCTGCAAAGGGTGTAACAGTAGTAGATGATGGCACATTGGCTGATCGTCGTGGTTCGTTGTCGGTAGATGACGAAGGTACACCAACACAGCACAATGTACTTATTGAAGATGGCATTCTAAAAGGCTACATGCAAGATAAGCATAACGCCAAGCTAATGGGTGTTGCGCCAACTGGAAACGGTCGCCGTGAGTCTTATGCGCATTTACCTATGCCGCGCATGACCAATACCTACATGTTAGAAGGACAGTACGATCCGAAAGAGATTATCGCCTCTATCGAAAAGGGTATTTACGCGCCTAACTTTGCCGGTGGGCAGGTTGATATCACATCAGGTAAATTCGTATTTTCTAGTGCAGAAGCATACCTCATTGAGAATGGTAAAATTACCGCACCAGTTAAAGGCGCTACTTTGATTGGAAATGGCCCTGAAGTTATGCAGAAGATTTCCATGATTGGCGACGATGTGGCATTAGACAACGGCGTTGGCGTGTGTGGTAAAGACGGCCAAAGCGTGCCTGTTGGCGTAGGCCAACCTACATTGAAAATAGACGAGCTTACTGTGGGCGGAACGGCGTAAATTACGCGTTACGCTAGTGTGAGAATTCGAGAAAAGGCGCCGGTTGGCGCCTTTTTTATTGCAATATTTATGACTGTCTATATACGCTCAGTGCAGCATGTTAGCTGCGAAAGAGCCTTCTATTCTAAAGTGACTACCATATCAAGACTGGTAGTAACGCCACTGGGAGAGGTCACTAGCGCACTTACAATCGCACTGGTGCTGGCTTCCGACTCATCTAATAGGTTTGTCAGTACAAAAGATAGCTGTCTACTACCTGCTTCGTTGGTAGAAGGTACTGTGGCTTCAAGAGAACCTGAAATACCTCCTTCAGAGCTTGTAATGCTAATTTCGGTATCTTCCGCTAATGGCTGATTGGCGGTATCTGAATACGCTAACGATAGCAACGCATTGCTTCCTCTTGGGATACTCAACACAGGCGTTAACCCAGGCGGATTAGTGTTGTTCGCTAGCGCATCGGTACTGCTGTTAAACGTTAGTAATGCAGATGACGATGACATAATAATCACCATGGCACGCCTCACATGCAGCGCGCTATTTCCGCAGCTTGTGGCATCGCACTGCGGGCCATCAAATAGTCCATTGGCCAGGGTAAAGTCACCTGAACTGTCGTAATCGAAAAAGGGCTCTGTGGCGTCATAGCTACCGTTTTCGTTATCGTCTCTCCATGCTTCAGGGTAATCGATAAAGCCGGTGGTATCAGGAAGCAATATGGATAGTCCGTTACCCGTGCTGCCGGTAATTGCGCCGCCATCAGCATCGTCGTATAGGTTATTGCCGTTAGCGTCTATTAAGGTTTCATGGCCTACCGCTGTCACCATGACCGTAATTCGGTGATCGGCGACTCTTGGCTCGGCACTTGTCCAAGTCACACTGCAACTGCCGCTTTGGGTGGTACAGCTTGGTTCAATTAACCCGCCTTCGGTGGTGAAGTTTAGCGTGGTGCCGTCTGGCACTGGATTGTTAAAAGCATCAGCCGCGCTAGCGGTAATGGTCAGTTCGTTGCCGTTAATGGTGTGCGCTTCAGGGTTCAAACTCGATGGCGACAAACTAATACTGTTTTGATCTGGCAACCCAGTGTTCACGCTAAGTAAGTCAGACTGAGACTGAATGCTAGTATCATCAATTTCAGTAACAGCAGTGACCCGAACTGCAGTAGGTACGCTACCGGCAGTCACAAAGGTACTGACTTGGCCTTCAGAGTTAGTCAGTGCAGTGTCAGGGGAGAGCGCTAGGCCACCAATATTACTGTTTAAGCTAAACGCCACTTCTTGTTGAGCAAGCGGATTACCCAGCGCACTATTAACTTGAAAAGTTACTCTTGATACTGAGCTTGCATCTTGGCCGCCCGTACCACTGATTACAATCGATGACGGAGACGCATCGATAAAGGCGATGCTACCTGCGGTTTCAGGCAGAATTTCTATAGAGCGGGACACACTTAACGTACTGCTATTGATAGTAACCGTTGCACTTATTTCGTCGTCGAAACCGGTATTTCCCGCGCAGCTGTTGTCTTGAAATGTAGAGCGGGCTTGTCCGCTAGCGGTAAATACGGTTTCATCAATATCGGCACTATCGTTCGCCACACAAACAGAACTAAAGGTAACGGGAATGCTGGTGGCATAAGTTTCGCCTTCAGAATTAACCAGTGCTACGTTAACACCAAGGGTTGCGCCAGCGGCGATGACAACGTCTTCGTCCGTAGTGTAACCGTCTATTCCCAATAAACCAGCGACAAATTCGCCGTTATCAAACGTACCAATTCGAATAACTTCATCGGTTACCGCAGAAGACTGAATTTCATAATTGAGCGTGGCTGTTAAAGTTTGCTCATTATAAACGTATGACACAGTGGCCGTGCCAGCACCTAGGTCATCGTCGGTAGGGAGTAACTGACTATTGGCAAGGCCGTCACTAGTAGTTAGCGCATCATCTATGCTTACCGAGCCGCGAGATACCTGGAAGCTAACAATGGCATCTGTAATTGGGGTGTCATCGATATTTACTAGCGACGCACTAAGGGTGCCGGTTTCATCAGCGGTAATTCTACTGACTTGATTGCCTGCACTGTCACTTAAGGTGAGTGAAAGGGTGGGTAAAAATACGGTATCGGTGTCGGCAATCAAAAACTCAATGTTTGCTTCTGACGATGTGCTGTCGTATGTCGCGGTTATCGTGCTAGCACCAGCGATAGCGCTGTCTGAGTCTAAATACACAATGGCTTCACCGTTACTGTCAGTGAGCTTATCGCTAACAGAGAGCGTGCCTATACCGCTTGTAAAACTGACGATTTCTCCGGCTAACGCGGCACCATCTTCCGTAATGGTCGCAGTAATGCAGGCAGTATCACCAATATCGAAACTAGCCTGATTAACCGTATTACAATTAGCATCGCCTATCTCAAGAGAAAGTGCTACGACTGGAGAGGTGGTGCTATCGTCATCCGAACTGCCAAAGGGGTCGTCGCCGTTTGCCCCCGAGGTACCGTTACATCCTGATAATACCCAAACGAAAGCAAATGCCGCTAAAAGCCGCCCCATATACCTCTCCTTATGTTGCTACTCTTTTTGAGTAACGTCTTTTAAATATTGGAATAACTCCCTGTAAGCCTTAGGGGGAGCATTCTTTTCTTGTTCTTTTTTCACTTGGCGGTGGAACTGCCTTAATTTTTGTCTATCTAGTTCAGGATATTCTTCAATAAGCCCCTGAATAGCGTCGTCACCACGGGTGATCACATCTTCGCGAGCACGTTCCAATTCATGAAACGCAGCGTTATTTGCTTGATGTTGATGGGTTATTTTAGCCAAGGCGACTTCAATAGGGGAATTATCCCTTTGTCTAAGCAGCTTACCAATGAACTGAAGTTGCCTTCTGTAGCCGTCTTTTTTCTTATTGATGACACGGGCAATATCTAACGCATCTTTCAATTCTTCATCAAGCGGAATGGTGGCGTAGTGAGCAGGGGTAAGGTTTACTACGGTTTGCCCCAGCTTTTGTAAGTCTTTAGATTGGCGCTTTAGTTCGCTTTTACTAATGAGCTCTTCTTCTGGCTCGGCGCTTTCTAACTTAGATTGTTGTCGTGATTTAGATTTCTGATCGCTCATTTCAAACTCATAAGTGTTACACTTTAGCTAAATTGTAACTATCACAGTCGGATTTAGACAGCGAAACTTACTATGCAAATTGAGCAACAGTTATCAGAAATTCAGAATGTCGTTGATGATGTACTGAAATTAGCCCTAAAAAATGGGGCAACCCAAGCAGAAGCAAGCATGTCAAAAGTGGAAGGTATTGCGGTATCTTCACGTATGCAAGAAGTTGAAAACGTAGAGTTTACCAACGATGGCGGCTTGGGGATTAGTGTTTACGTAGGTAAGCGAAAAGGCAGCGCATCAACGGCTGATTTAAGCAAAGAAGCCCTTACCCGGGCCGTGGAAAAAGCCGTAGATATTGCGAAGTACACCAGTGAAGATCCTTGTACTGGTCTTGCCGATGCTGAACTTATGGCCACAGAATTCCCCGATTTAGATTTATATCACCCGCAAGAGCTTGATACCGAGAAAGCCATTGCCACCACGATTGAAGCGGAATCTGCGGCATTAGGTTACGACCCTCGCATTACAAATTCAGACGGTGCATCGTATAACGCTAACCTTGGTATGCGTGTTTACGGTAATACCCACGGTATTAATGCTGGGTATCCAAGTAGCCGATACAGCTTAAGCTGTATGGTGATTGGTTCGCAAGATGGTGATATGCAGCGCGATTACGCGTACACAGTAGACCGCCAGGCGCCTTTGTTACAATCGGCAGTATCTATTGGGCAAGAAGCGGCAAAAGCCACTGTAGAGCGTTTAGGAGCTCGTAAGATTAATACGGCTCAGGTGCCTATTCTTTTGCACAAAGACATAGCGTCTAGTTTATTTGGGCATTATGTGGGTGCTATTAGCGGTGGTAGTTTGTATCGTCGTTCATCGTTTTTGTTAGATAGCTTAGGTAAACAAATTTTTCCTGAGTGGCTAAACATTGAAGAACGCCCATTTATAAAGTCGGGCTTAGCGAGTTCTAGCTTCGACAATGAAGGCGTTGCTTGTAAAGACATGACAATAGTTGATGGTGGAAAGCTTTCTACTTACCTTTACACAACCTATTCGGCTCGTAAGCTAAACACTCAAACCAATGGTCACGCAGGTGGCATACACAACTGGTTAGTGGGCGACACAGGTCATAGCGACAGCGACCTGCTAAAAGAAATGGGCACTGGCTTATACGTTACCGAGCTTATGGGGCAGGGCGTGAACACAGTGACCGGCGATTATTCTCGCGGTGCCGCTGGGTTCTGGGTAGAAAATGGTGTTATTCAATACCCAGTGCATGAAGTCACCATTGCAGGCTGCTTACAAGATATGTTCGCAGGCATTGTGGCAATTGGGAAAGACAAAGATTTGCGCGGTAGTGTGCATACCGGTTCTATTCTTATTAATCAGATGAAAATAGCAGGAAGCTAGTTTCTCTGTTTCGATTTAAGTCGTTCAAACCCACTCGGTTTACCTAGCGCGTTTGAACGAACTTGCTTAATGTAAAGACTGCCGCTGGCGAAATTCGCTGGGCGGCATACCTTCTGATTTTTTAAACCGCTTTGAAAACGTAAACACATTGCTGTAGCCCACGTAGTTGGCAATATAAGCAATGGGCCATTGCGTGCTTATCAGTAAATTTTTAGCCCTTACCATGCGCAGATAAATAACATGCTGCATGGGACTTCGACCAAACTGCGCAAGGCATAGCCTATGTAGGTGAGGGGCCGAGTAGTGTACTTTGTCTACCAAGGCGTCTATATCCCAATTGAACTGCAATTGCTTTTCTACCGCAGCAAACAGGGCCGATAATCGTACTTGGTGCGTGCTTTTCACCGGGGTGGCAATATGCTGCAAATATTGTTGAATAATTGGAATCACCGCTTGCCTATGTTGGCTATTGGTTTCTAAATACAATAACTCCATCGCATGATGTAGCCCTGACAACTCAATGTTGTGCTGAACGGGGTGTGCTACATCAAAGAAATGCTGCCATCGAGGGCAATCAGATAAATTAAGCCAAATAATGTCCCACTGCTCTTGATCCGCTCGCGGCGCTTGATCGGCACGCGGCGCTGGCTCGGAACTTTGCTCTATTTGAGCTTGCGGCGCTTTCCCAGCGTTAATTTTATCTTGTACTTCACTGGCTTCGCTTTTCGTTACTTCAGTTGCATCCGCCGTTGCGCTGGTTTCATTAAAATATTCAATTTGTACTTCAAAACTTTGGTGCGCTGGCAAAATAATCACACTTGAAGCTGGTAGTGCGTACTCGCCAGACGGGGTGAGTATTTTACCGCTGCCTTTTAATGAATAAAAAATAGTGTGGTTAGGAGGGGTAACTCGGCCTACTTGATAAGTACCCGATAAATTCGAGCAACCCGCCAACTCAATGTCTAGCGCTTTAATTTCTGGCGCATTTGTACTGTCTATAAAGCGTTCAAGGCAGTGTGGCCCAATATTCACGATATCGCGAAAGGTTCTCTGCGCATGCACATTTTGGGAGCCAGAAGAAGCTAAGTTAATAGGTTGCATAATTGTAAAATGAGAGTTTTGGATAAATTAAAGAGAGAAACAAGCATAAAGGATTGCGCGTGTTTCCGCTATATTTCACCTGTTATTAAAAAACCTTATCGTAAAAGGAGCCAGTAATGGCAAATGTTGCTCAAGTTGTTGCGCAAAAAGATTGGCAAAACCCTGTCGTATTTCAAAGAAATCGCGTGAATGGACATAGTCCATTAAACGGTTTTTTAACTCAAGAAGATGCTAAACATAACGCTAATGCGCAAAAACAAAGTTTGAATGGCGAGTGGGATTTTAGATTATATCCCCAACCTGAGGCCGTTACAGAAGACTTACTGAGCGAGGTATTGTCTGACGCACTGCCTGAAGCTGCAAACTGGCAGCCTATTACCGTGCCTTCAAACTGGCAAATGCAGGGGTTTGATAAGCCTATTTACTGCAATGTTAAATATCCTTTTCCGGTAAACCCGCCAGAAGTACCTAGCGATAACCCCACAGGCTGCTACCGCAAAACGTTTACGGTAAGCGAAGAAGCAGTACAGCTGCGTAATCATATTGTGTTTGAAGGGGTTAATAGTGCCTTTCATCTTTGGTGCAATGGCGAATATGTAGGGTATTCGCAAGATAGCCGTTTACCTGCCGAATTCAATTTAACGCCTTTTTTAAAGGTTGGTGAAAATCGCTTAGCGGTAATGGTAATTCGTTGGTCTGACGGAAGTTATTTAGAAGACCAAGACATGTGGTGGTTAAGCGGTATATTCCGCGATGTGGTATTGGTAACGAAACCTCAGCATCATATTCAAGATGTGTTTGCTACGCCAAAGCTTGATGCTTGTTATCGGGATGGCAGCTTAGAGGTGCGTACCGCGATTAATGCACCAGTAAGCTATACCGTGGGCATTCAGTTGTTTGATGGTGAAACCGCCGTTACTGAACAAGCAGTGTCAGGCACCAACAACCGCCGTATAGATGAGAAAGGCGGGTGGGATGATGTGATTTTTCAATCGCTAGCGGTTACAGAACCAAAGAAATGGACGGCCGAGACTCCTTATTTGTATCGCCTAGTTGTCACTTTGTTTAACGACGCAGGCGATGTGGTTGTTGCCGAAGGCTACAACATAGGTTTTCGTCAGGTAGATATGCTTGATGGCCAGTTGTGCGTGAACGGAAAGCCTATTCTTATTCGTGGTGTAAATAGACACGAGCATCATGAAAGCAAAGGTCATGCGGTAAATAAAGCCGACATGATTGAAGATATAAAGCTTTTAAAGCAAAACAACTTCAATGCAGTACGCACCGCCCACTATCCCAATCATCCACGTTGGTACGAACTGTGTGATGAATATGGGCTGTACTTAGTAGATGAAGCCAATATTGAAACCCACGGTATGTTCCCGATGGGGCGTTTATCGAGAGATGCGGTGTGGGCAGGGGCTTATTTAGCCCGTTATACGCAAATGGTAGAGCGGGACAAAAACCACGCGTCTATTATTATTTGGTCATTAGGTAATGAATGTGGTCATGGGCCTAACCAAGATGCTATGTACGGTTGGTCGAAAGCCTTTGACCCTTCACGACCTGTGCAATACGAAGGCGGCGGTGCGAATACTACCGCTACCGATATTATCGCGCCTATGTATGCCCGAGTAGATACTGATGTACTTGATGATGCCGTACCTAAATGGGCCATTAAAAAATGGTTATCACTACCTGGTGAAACCCGCCCTGTTATTTTGTGTGAGTACGCTCATGCCATGGGGAACAGTTTAGGAAGCTTTGCGGACTACTGGCAGGCATTTAAAGACTATCCACGTTTGCAAGGTGGCTTCATTTGGGATTGGGTCGATCAAGGCTTAGTGAAGCATACAGACAGCGGTGAGGCCTATTGGGCCTACGGAGGCGACTTTGGTGATGCCGATAACGACCGTCAGTTCTGTATTAATGGTTTGCTGTTTCCTGATCGCACGCCGCACCCTGCTTTATTTGAAGCTAAATACTGCCAACAGCATTTAGCATTCACGCTTAAATCTTTACAGAACGAACAAGCTGGCAGTTACCAGTTAACCATTGCAAGCGACTATGTATTTCGCTCAACCGATAACGAAGCACTGCAATGGCAATTGCTTAAAAACGGCGATTGCGTTGCCAACGGCACTGAAACATTAAGTATTGGCCCCCAGTCGTCACAAACACTTGTGATAACCCCAAGCATTGAGTTTGTGCCCGACGCGACGTACCACCTTAATATTGATGTGGTGCTTAAAAATGATTGTGACTGGGCGAATGCTGGGCATGTATTAGATACAGAGCAGTTCGAGATTGCCAATACTGCAGGTTTTTCTGGACTGACAGCCGCAGATTTTTCTCCTTTAGCATCAGCCAGTACGCATACTGGTGACGCTAGTAATAGCGAGAATAAAGACAAAGCTAAACAAAAAGTAACGGTAGAGCGCACCGAAACTCAGGTGAATATTCACGCGGCAAGTAATCACTTCGTGCTTGATGCTAACACTGGGTTACTTACTTCTTGGTTAGCCAATGGCGAAGAGCAGCTTAGTGCACCACTTGAAGATAACTTCTTCAGGGCACCGTTAGATAATGATATTGGCGTAAGTGAAGTGGATAACCCCGATCCAAATGCATGGGAGTCGCGCTGGCGCCGCGCTGGAATAGGCCAGTGGCAACGCAGCTGTGTTGATGTCGATATTGTTGAATGTGCACACGATGTACGTGTTACGGCACTGTTTAACTACCACTACAACAATGCGCTAGTCGCTGCTACAAGTTGGTGTTACCGCGTAGATGCAACAGGTACATTAGCATTAGATGTTCAGGTTAAGTTAGCCGATACATTGCCACCTATGCCGCGTATCGGTTTGCAGTGGGCAGTGCCTCACTCAAGTCAGACTGAAGCTAACATTCAGTGGAAGGGGTTAGGGCCATTTGAAAATTATCCAGACCGATTAGCAGCAGCAAGGTTTGGTAGTTACAGTGAAAGTATTGCAAGTATGCATACGCCTTACATCTTTCCTACCGACAATGGGCTTCGTAGTGATTGTCGAGAGCTTAGTATTAACGCTGTAAAAGTAGCGGGTGATTTTCACTTCGCTGTAAGCCCGTACGGGCAAAAGCAGCTTGATGAAGCTAAGCACACCTGCGACTTAACTACTGCCGACAGTACTTACGTGTACATTGACCATGCCCACATGGGGGTAGGCGGCGATGACTCGTGGAGCCCAAGTACGCACAAAGCCTATTTGTTAGAGAAAAAAGCCTATCGGTATTTTTTATCTTTTACTGCATGCTCATAAGAGCATCGCACGCTAGCTAAGCTTAAGTGCGTTCAATACTTACATGATAAATTTTGGACGTAAAAAAGCCGCTCTATTGAGCGGCTTTTTGGTATTTAATCAGGCTATTACTTACAACGGTAACTACCGTTGGTGTCTCTACTTGGGCTAATTAGCCGTCGACAGAGCCACAGAAGCGGTAACCTTCACCGTGAATGGTTACAATCAATTCTTCATCAGAAGGATCTGATTCGAAGTGCTTACGAATACGGCGGATAGTTACATCTACTGTACGGTCATTAGGGCGAAGTTCACGGCCTGTCATTTCCATAATTAGCTGTTCACGGGTAAGAATTTTACCTGGGTTGCTAAGGAATAAGTGTAGTGCACGGAATTCACTGCGTGGTAAACGGAACTCTTTACCTGTTGGTGAAATAAGTGAACGGCTGTCGCCATCCAAAATCCAGCCATTGAAGTTTACACGGCTTGGTAAATCATCGTCTTCTGCAGAGTTTGTGGTGCGAGATAGTAAGTTACGCGCACGAATAGTCAGTTCACGAGGATTGAAAGGCTTGGTTAGATAGTCATCTGCGCCAATTTCCAGACCTAAGATACGATCAACATCGTTATCACGGCCAGTAAGGAAAATAAGACCTACATTTTTACGGTCACGTACTTCACGCGCCAAAATTAGGCCATTTTTACCTGGCAGATTAATATCCATAATAACCAAATTAATTGCGTGATTTTCAAAGAAGTCATGCATTTGATCACCATTTTCAGCTTCAAATACATTGTACCCTTCTGCTTCGAATAAACTCTTTAGCGTGGTACGTGTTACCACTTCATCTTCAACAATTAACACATTTGGCGTCTGCATGGTGTTTTACACTCTTTATAAAATCGGTTTAAGCAATTACTGATTAAATTCTAATATTCGTTTACTTATATGCAAGTTACTATCGAATATTACTAAATTCAAGGTATTGGGGTTAGCCAACAAATTTCAAGCAAAGTTCAATAGTTATACAGGTATTATGACGTTTTCGCACTGGAAACAGGAAAAACAATAACAAATTCTACACCACTACCTACTTCGCTGGTAATTGAGATAGAGCCATTGAGCGCTTGAGTGACTAAATTGTACACTAAGTGCATGCCTAATCCAGACCCCCCTTGTCCACGTTTTGTGGTTACGAAAGGGTCGAAAATACGTTTACGAATATCTGATGGGATCCCGATGCCGTTATCCCGATACACTATTTTTAGCTTGTTCGTTGTAATTAATTCAGCACAGATATCAATCTGGCCTTTTTCTATGTTCTCAAAACCATGAATAACCGAATTCATAATAAGGTTAATAATGATTTGATTAATAGGACCAGCCTTCGTTTCAACGCATAAGGTAGGGTCGCAATCTACGTTGATGTTGTGTTGTAATTTTTTTAAGCGAGGCTGTAACGACAGTAGTATCTCATTAACTAGCTGTGCAAAGCAAAAAGTTCGGCTACTTTCGCTCGATTGATCGACTGCAACCTGTTTAAAACTGGAAATTAGCTCGGCTGCGCGGTTCAAATTGCGATAAATGATGTTTAAATTTTCATGACTTTCATCCATGAAACGTTTCATTGCACTGGCTTTTAAGGTTTTATTCTCAAAATCCCTTTCAATAACCGCAAGTCGGTCGAGCATCATTGTAGAGGCTGTAACCCCTAAACCGATGGGGGTGTTAACTTCGTGGGCAACCCCAGCAACCATGTCACCCAACGATGCCATTTTTTCATTTTGTACAATTTGACGTTGAAACTCGTGTAGCTTTTCAAGGGTTTGAATTAATTCTTGGTTAGCGTCTTTCAATGCATTAGTGCGTTGGCTTACCATTTCTTCTAAGCTGGCATTTAGCTTTCTGTGCTGCTCTTCGGCCTGACGCTGTCTGTGCATGTATTCTTGTATGCGAGATAGCATAATATTTACATCATCTGACAGCACATCTATTTCTTTAATATTCGACGGTTCTGCGCGTGCTGAATAATCCCGCTGCCTAGAAGTTCGCTGTAAGAAAAAAGAAAGCTTTTCAATAGGCGCAGTGGCACGACGCTGAAAGCGCAATGCTAGAAAAAAGCTGAATCCGAGTAAGAAAAGCATAACCCCAAGGTTAACCAGAACCGTTTTAATAACGTGTTGGCTAAACCCGTCTGCAGACATGCGAAGATAAACCCATCCCAAAACTTCATTGGTCTCTTGGTCAAAAATTTTCCGACTACTTTCTAAATAATCATTATCTTCGGTAAGTAAGGGAGTTTGATCTAAATTGATTAGCTGTTTTTGCTTTCCAGGAATAAGTAACTGGCCGCCTTTGTTGTAAGAAGCAAAACGTTCAACGGCGTTTAAGGTATTAGAGCCATCCGGTAAGGTTTTATAGATATGAACGTTTAAAACTTTGTCAGCAGCATCTAAGAATTGCAAAGATTCTTCCACCAATGCTTGGCTAGCATTTCTTAGCGGGTTGGCAACCGCGTTAGCTGTCATCTTAGCGAGTAGATTCGCGCGGTTATCCAATTCGTATCGATAAGCATTTATTTGGGTGTAGATAGACAAACCGGAGGTGCTTACCAGCGAAATTGCGGCGATGGTCATTACCACCCACAAAAATAAACTTCGTATAGAAAGTTTTATAGCCCGCTCTGTCATACTAATTATCAGATTTTCTAATTCAATGAACGCTTAATAATAGTGGCGCATTCTTTAACAAAAAGAAAGAAACGCCGTACAAGCCTCTAAAGGCCGCATACTTAAACGAACATAGATTCGTAAAGTTTTATATATTCACCAGCAGCACGTTCCCACGTAAAGCGGGTGTTCATGCCTCTTTGCTGCATTTCTCTGAACTTCACTGGATGCTCGTAATAAAACAGTAAAGCGCGACGAATACAGGCAAGCAGGGCTTCAGGGCGTGGTTGTTCAAAAACAAAGCCGGTAGCGTCTTCGCTATGGCGGTTATCCACCACTGTGTCTTTTAAGCCACCTACCGCTCGCACAATAGGAATGGTGCCGTAGGCCAAACTGTACATTTGATTCAGTCCACAAGGTTCAAACTGCGATGGCATTAAGAAAAAGTCAGCGCCGGCCTCAACTAGGTGCGCGTGCTCTGAGCTAAACCCATTAATAAAAGCGAACTGAGAAGGGTGATTTTGTGCAAATTCACCTAAATCCATACACATTTTAGGATCGCCAGTACCTACTATAACGATTTGCACATTATGCTGAACCAGTTCATCAAGAATAGGCAGAATATAGCCAAACCCTTTCTGCTCGGTAAGACGACACACCATACCAATAAGTGGAATGCTTACATTCATCGGCAAGCCGGACTTTTCTTGTAGGGCGTGCTTACAGGTTTGTTTAGGCAGTAAGTTGTCTACGTCATAATGTTCTGGCAAAAACGAATCTGTAGCCGGGTTCCACTGCGTATAGTCGCACCCGTTTAATATGCCGGAAAGGTCGGTTTTGCGTCTAACCAAACGCTCGTGCAAGCCATGGCTGCCTAAATCGGTTAACAGCTCTTGCGCGTAATGGGGGCTTACCGTGGTTACTTTTGTCGCAAACTCGATGCCCGATTGCAGCATATTGATATAACCGCCATGAACCTGTGCCAGTATGCCGGGGTGGTGGCGTAGAAACGGTACTTTTTCTAGTAGGTTTACCCCTTGAAACGCGGCATTGTGAATAGTGAACACGGTACGGGTTTTGTCAAAAAATCCGGTGTTATCGTAAGCAGTCAGGTAAGGCAGCATGGCCGTATGCCAATCGTGGCAATGGATAACGTCTGGCGAATAATTGATAGCTTGAAGGGTAGCCAATACTGCGCCACTAAAGAAACAAAAGCGCTCGCCATTATCTTCATAGGCTTCGTATGCGTTGGAATACAAACCTTCACGCATAAAGTATTCAGGGTAATCGACGAAATATACGGGTATGCCATGCCAGTCCATAACACGCACTTCGAAATTATATACTTTGTACTCGGTGAACAGCGTTTGTGTTTCACATGCCGAGGGTAAGTTTAACGAGTCTGCCAATACCTTGTAGTAAGGCATAACAATAACTACGTCTTCTCCTGCGTCTTTTAATGCAAGTGGAAGTGCTTTGCCTACATCTGCTAAGCCACCTGTTTTTACCAGTTCTTCTACTTCAGAGATAGCGAATACAATTTTCACACGAACGCCTCGTATTATATGAACGCGCCTATGGCCTCTGAGTGGGCTCTATAGCTGTTGCGCGAATTAGGGCTGACATATCTTCAGCCCCATATATCGAATATAGGGGGAATCTATTTACGTTAGCACAGGCTTTAGCAAAAGTGCTATTACTATGCAGCCTGATACAACGAAAATTGTGTGGTTTGTGCAGTGGTTAACACGCGTGGAAAATGTTCAGACAATAGCCCCGGGTAGGGCAGAAAACGATTAGCAACCATTTGCAAAGTGCCGTTTTGACTTAGCATTTTACGAGCATCTTCAATAAATCGCTTAGTAATGGTGTAGTCGGTTTTAAGCCCAGTATGAAATGGTGGATTGGTGACAATATGCTGTACTTTACCCTCGATGCCATACAAACCATTCGCAGCATGCAAGGTGGCTGACTGACCATTGGCCGCTAATGTCATCGCGCTGGCATAAATGGCAAGCGCGCTAATATCAGACAGCTGCATTTTTAGGTGAGGGTAGGTTAGCATTAAGTAACTAGCAATTACCCCAGCGCCACAAGCAAAGTCTAATACGTTGCCGCTCATACCCGAGGTATGTTTTTCTAGTAGTAGTTTAGTGCCCTTGTCGAGTTCGCCATGGCTAAATACGCCAGGTAAAGAGCACACAGGCCAGCTAGTATTGCCAATCTCATAAGTGTCGGTTTCAAGCCAAGCTTCTGGTTCAAATGCTAAGTGAGGCTGTTCAACAATGGTGGTAATTAAACTGCAGTGACGGGCAGAGTCCACTTTATGCGTAACCCCGTAAGGTTGCATGAGTTTAGCCGCGCTTTTTATACCGCCTTTGTTTTCGCCCACTACATGGATACGGCCATTTTGACCCACCATACCTGCTGCCATACGCAATAACATTTGGAAATGCGATTTCGCTTTAGGCAGAAAAATGAGCACGTCAGTGTGGGTATGTTCATTACACATAAATGGCGTAAAGTGATGAGTGTGCGCCCCCACTTTTTGTACTACCTCAAAGCCCTCTTTAGTAATATCTCGGCTATCAAAGCTGGATGAAGATATCACACGAACACATTCAGAAAATATGTCGAAGTATTGGTGCATTACCGTTACATTTTTATGCTTAAGGGCATCAAGGAAGTAGGCATCTGAAGGATTGATAAACAACCATTCGCCTTGCTCAAAAATGTTGATATTGCGTTCTAATAGTTGGCTTTGGGGCGTTAAAATCATTACTGCGCTCGCTCGTAAATAAGATCCCAAACACCATGACCTAGCTTTTGGCCACGGGTTTCAAATTTAGTGATAGGTCGATATTCAGGGCGAGGCACATAGGTACCTTCTTGTGCAGTATTTGCATAGCCTGAAGTTGAACTCATTACTTCGGCCATGTGTTCTGCGTAAGGTTCCCAGTCGGTAGCCATATGGAAACAGCCACCTTTTTGTAATTTGGTTAGCACAAGGGCAGCAAATTCGGGTTGAACAATACGGCGCTTGTGATGACGCTTTTTATGCCAAGGATCGGGGAAGAACAATTGAAGCCGAGATAAGCCACCCTCCGGGATCATATTCTTAAGCACTTCAACCGCGTCATGATCCATCACGCGCAAGTTGGTTAAACCCTGTTCGCCAGCTTCAGCTAAACAAGCACCAACGCCTGGGCGATGCACTTCAATGCCAATAAAATTTTTCTCAGGGGCAGCTGCTGCCATCTCTACCAAGGACTTGCCCATACCAAAGCCAATTTCAATGACAACAGGCGCGGTTCTGCCAAATAGCACTGATAAATCCAGTTCGGCATTTTGGTAGTCGATACCCATGGTTGGCCAAAATTCTTCAATGGCACGGGTTTGCGCTTTTGTTAAGCGGCCTTCGCGCTTTACAAAGCTTTTAACTTTACTTACGTGAACACCAGCGGCTTCAGCCTCGGCCTGGCTTTTGAATTGCCTCATTTGCAATACCTTTCTTGCCCCAATTTACTGGTGGCGCATTATCCAGTTAGCGGCATGTTATGCAACGCTATATTTAATAAAGAGCGCATAAAATGCGGTTTTTTTAAACATCTATACAATTGCTAAGCAGTGTAGCAAGCTTTTCGGGTTGTTCCAGCAGCATCATATGGCCTGCATTTTCAACCTTGTACATGTTCGCCGTGGCGATGTTATCTGCCATAGTTTGCAGCGAAGCAAGCGACACAACTTCATCGTCTGCTGCCGCAATAATATTGACAGGCACCTTCAATTTCGCCAACGCTTTTACAAAGTCTTCCCTTGGCGTTGTGGCTTGCGTATGAGCCAGCAAAGTATTTTTGCCTAAATCTTCTGCCATAGACTGTACAACGCCCATTACATCAGGACTTTCCTGATGAGTTGGATGCACAAAACGCGTGAAATAGGCAGGGGTTTCTGGCTTGAAGTCGCCACTGTTTAGCATAGTGATCAGCTGCTTGCGCCTTGCTATCTCTTCTTTCGATAAGCCTTTAGCATCGTATCCAATAAGCGTAATAGACGCCACGTGCTCCATATTCTGCGATGCCCATAGCGCGGCAACGTAGCCACCCATGGAAAAGCCCACCAAGTGGACTTTTTCATCTTGAATAACGCGATCAGAAGTAAGCGCTAGCATGTCGTCTTTAGTCGCCGCCCACTGTAAAGGGACATAGCGACGTTGGGAAATTTTCATGCGTTGCCAAACGGGCAACCAAACACGTTCATCGCATAAGGTTCCGGGTAAAAATAGAACAGGGGCGCTGGTGGTCACAAAGACTCCTAAAATACATTTATACCTTCACATGCTAACATAGCAGGCCATTTATCAATAAAACCTAATGGCTATTAAATGTAGCTAACGGTCATTCATTGCGCAGTTTTTATGACAAATATGGTTACCCCAAATACTTTTGCTGAGCGAGTACTTGCTTGGTACGACATTCATGGCCGCAAGCATCTGCCATGGCAACAAGATATTACCCCGTACAAAGTGTGGGTATCTGAGATTATGCTACAGCAAACGCAAGTCACCACCGTCATTCCGTATTTTGAGCGGTTTATGCAATCTTTCCCCAGTGTGGGGGAGCTTGCTAATGCAGCGCAAGATGACGTACTGCATCATTGGACGGGTTTAGGTTACTACGCCCGCGCTAGAAACTTACATAAAGCGGCGAAGCAAATAGTAGAAGATCATGGCGGTACGTTTCCTGACAATATAGACGATGTTATTGCCTTACCTGGAATAGGGCGCTCTACTGCGGGTGCGGTATTGTCTATTTCACGAAATCAGCGCCACCCTATATTAGATGGCAACGTAAAACGCGTGCTTGCTCGCTATTACGCTATTGGCGGCTGGCCTGGCCAAAAAGCGGTAGAAAATGCGTTGTGGGAAGTGGCAGAAAAGAATACGCCTGAAAAACGCAGTGCCAACTACACTCAGGTGATGATGGATTTGGGGGCCATGGTATGTACGCGTAGCAAACCAAAGTGTGATGAATGCCCGTTACAACATGATTGCTTAGCATATGCTCAAGGGGCACAAACTGAATTCCCCGGTAAAAAGCCCAAGAAAGCGATTCCAGAGCGAAGTACGTTACTAATAGTGCCATTGTTCCAACAGCAGGTTTATTTGGAACAGCGGCCTTCTAGCGGCCTGTGGGGCGGTTTATATGGTTTTATTGAAGCCCAAGATATAGAAAGTGCAGAAGCAGAACTTGCCAAACGAGGTATTGAAACCAGTTCATTTGAAACCCAAACGGCGTTTAGGCATACCTTTAGCCATTTTCATTTGGATATAACACCGGTGTTTGCCGTGGTAAACTCTGTACCCAGAAAGCAGGTGGCAGAACAAAAAGCCCAGTGGTTTATGTTTAACGAACCTATTGAGGTAGGTTTAGCAGCTCCTACTAAGAAAATCATTCAACAATTAGTGCATGTGCTTTAGCGCATCGAATAGGTTAAGGACATACAATGAGTAGAGTGGTATTTTGCCAGCGTTTACAAAAAGAAGCGGACGGCTTAGATTTTCAGCTTTACCCTGGTGAGCTAGGAAAACGTATTTACGACAACATTTCGAAAGAAGCATGGGCCGACTGGCAAAAGAAACAAACCATGCTAATTAACGAAAATAAGTTAAATATGATGGAACCGACCGCCAGACAGTTTTTAGAGCAAAGTATGTCGGCTTACTTGTTCGACGGCGTAGAACCGACAATTGAAGGCTATGTTCCGCCTGAAAAGTAATCAAAAAAGCGTAATTTGCATAAACAATGTGCAAACGGTAACAAAACCGAAAAAAAACCGACAAAAACGGTTGACTTGTTAGTCGGAAATCCGTTTAATACGCACCCACAGCGAGACAGGCAGCAAACGCCCAAACGCTAAAAGATTTTGCCTCGATAGCTCAGTTGGTAGAGCAGCGGATTGAAAATCCGCGTGTCCCTGGTTCGATCCCGGGTCGAGGCACCATTATTCAGGAAGCCCTGCAAGCAATTGCGGGGCTTTTTTGATCTAGGTTGTTGTATCAAGTTAGCGGAACACGCTGGCGTGCCCCTGCGGCTGCACCGCGCGTTACAATCCCGGGTCGAGGCACCATTATTCAACAAAGCCCTGCAAGCAATTGCGGGGCTTTTTTGATCTAGGTTGTTGTATCAAGTTAGCGGAACACGCTGGCGTGCCCCTGCGGCTGCACCGCGCGTTACAATCCCGGGTCGAGGCACCATTATTCAACAAAGCCCTGCAAGCAATTGCGGGGCTTTTTTGATCTAGGTTGTTGTATCAAGTTAGCGGAACACGCTGGCGTGCCCCTGCGGCTGCACCGCGCGTTACAATCCCGGGTCGAGGCACCATTATTCAACAAAGCCCTGCAAGCAATTGCGGGGCTTTTTTGATCTAGGTTGTTGTATCAAGTTAGCGGAACACGCTGGCGTGCCCCTGCGGCTGCACCGCGCGTTACAATCCCGGGTCGAGGCACCATTATTCAGGAAGCCCTGCAAGCAATTGCGGGGCTTTTTTGATCTAGGTTGTTGTATCAAGTTAGCGGAATACGCTGGCGTGCCCCTGCGGCTGCACCGCGCGTTACAATCCCGGGTCGAGGCACCATTATTCAACAAAGCCCTGCAAGCAATTGCGGGGCTTTTTTGATCTAGGTTGTTGTATCAAGTTAGCGGAACACGCTGGCGTGCCCCTGCGGCTGCACCGCGCGTTGTGTTGGAAAATTTTAACTGCTAGAACGTAATAAAAGAGCACCGTTGGGCGCTGGAACTCGACTAGTAGCGTTTTGGGAAATAGCTGCAATCCTTTCTCGATACCATATAGAAAATAATGCACTATTGTGTTCCAAAGCGTTGTAAACAGCAGGTTGAAAAAATCTGGAACGAGCCCCGGCTGCAGCTCTCTCTATAGCGATAATATCCTGCTTCATTGTTGTCTTCCAAAACCAGCTTAAATCAGTGACATTGTAATCTACATCTTCCTTTGCATCTTCATCAACTAGCCAGTGTAGCTCAATAGTTGTTTCACTAATTGATCTCACATTGATCCTAAATATAAAAGCAAAATCGGTAGGCATACTAAAGTGTGTCATGGGTCCACAAAAACCAAAAGTTTCGCCATTATCATTGACTTTGTATTTACCCATTAATGGAGCCAATGATTCCCCATCTTTGCCATAGGACGCGGTGTTCGTATTTAACACTGAACGAAGTGTAACTATAAACTGATCGGCATTGACATCGACATTCTGATCACCACCTATTGGATGACCCAAAACCGCCGTTTTCTGACACCAGTCGACATACACCTTTTCAAACTGTTTATATTGGGTAGGAGATTCGGTTGAGGTGACCTTAGGATGGATCAATTGCTTACACATTTCTGGATGATTAGCATAACAATGGTAGCATTCCATAAAGTTGTCTACGGCCAACTTCCAATTAGCGCTTAGGGTGAAAGTGCAGGTATGAGCAACCTTTGCTTTACTTAAACCTTGCCATGAAAAAAGAGGATTCAATTCTCGTTTTACGGTTTCAAAATCGACCATTGACCCTACGTTTAAGCCAGCAAAAAGTATTCCTTCAACATCCTTAATATCGACTTTTTTTAAACTATTTTCGCTTTTCTGTAAGCTAGTCATTGAGCAAGATGGGGCACTTTTTAATTTGCCGTCAATTTCAAAGGACCAGTTGTGATAAGGACAAGTGAAGGCTTTAGCGTGACCTTGTTTTTTTTCACACAAAGTAGACCCTCGATGAGAGCAAAAATTAAGGTGTCCAGAAAAACCATACTCAGTTTTGACCACGATAACTGACTCTTCGAGAAGCTCATAGACTTTGTAATCCCCTACTTTTTTAAAACTAGAAATATGATCGATAAATATCCACTGGGAACTAAGAAGAGCCAGCTCACGTTGGTAAAGTTCTTTATCTTCCAATTCAACTTTGGTGTATGAACGGGCTGTCTTTAAGTTAGCTTCTATATTTTCCATAATAATTTACCGACATTTAATAGTTAAAAAAGTGCTAGGACATGAGTTACCTATCTGCATTCCATACAAAATTACTTTGAGAAATTAAAAATGGGATGCCTCCCCATACGAGCATTAATATCAAAGTACTAGTGAAGCTTAAGAAGCTAGTCTCAGTAAAGATTATCTGCTCGAACATTTCGGCATACTCCTTAAGAGGAAGATAGGAGGCGATGGTATTCAACCACTCGAAATTCGAACTGATTGGGAAGAAAAGACCGCTGAGAAAAACCAAGGGAAAATACAGAACATTAATGATACCGTTGGCAGCACTTACTGAGCTGACTCTGGAAGCGACTAAAATGCCGATACTAATAAACGTCATCGCTCCTATTGAAACCAGCGCAATAAAACTCACAAAATTACCGAAGGTATAAGTAATGCCAATGCCATAGAGTAAATCTGCAATAACAATAAAAACGATCGCGAAGATTAAGATGATAAGCACGCGACTAATCATAAATGCACTAGAATATATGGCCTTGTGCAAAGGCATTACCTGATACATTTTAAGCGCATTTGCCGCCCTCAGTTGCACTAACACGACCGAAAACCCAAAGAAGCAAGTAGACATTATTGACATGCATATTAAGCCTATCGTCAGGCTTCGGGCACCTTCTATTCCTGATCTCGCCGAGTCCGACTCGTGCGCTTGAATAACGATTTTGTAGGCATTAGTAGTGGTGTTATTCTGAAACTCACGGCTTCCTGCCAACAGCTCAATAATATTAAGTAAAACAAGTGACGCTTGTGTTGGTTTACTTGCATGGGTAATTTGTAACAGAGGTTGGTTGTCATTAGTATCTTGCATCAGTGCAATGCGAAGCTGATTGCTTGGAAAGTCGGCATCTGCTTCAAAGGTTGAAACCGAACTGAAAGAAACGGTTACAGGACTTTTAGTAATGCTTGCCTCTAATTCAGTAAAGTAGTCTCGTGCTTTATCACTAGCGTCATGCTCAATAAATACCACGTCTGTGGCCTGTGAATTATCTCTAGATGGGGAGATTGACATAAAAATAACTAGGATAAAAAACGGAAACAAGAAGGTCCAAAACAACGCAATATGATCTCGAACATATACCTTAAGTTCAATTTTTACTAATTCTAAAAATTTGTTCACTGTTGTTCCCTACAGTTAGAAATAGTTGAAACGATATCGTTTAAACCACACTCACTAATGCTAATATTTGAAAAAACATCGTCTCCAAAAGACTTAATAAGCTTACTTAGAATATTGGTCTGCAGATACACAATGACATTTAGTTGCTGAGTATCTATATCTACTGATATGACATCATCGAGAGATTTGATATAACTAGCGACAAAATTGAAGCTTTTTTGGTCAACGCATCGCGCAACAAGTTTAAACTTGCCAACAGATTTAGCGACCACCTGTGCATAAGTATCAAAAAATTTGACCCGCCCGTTTTCCATTAAAATAACTTTCTCGGATACATCTATCTCAGCCGCAGAATGCGAAACCATCAAAATAGTTGTGCCTTTAGCTTTCATCTGTTTAATTAAATCTGATAGTGTTTTTTGGTATTTTGCATCCAGTCCAGTATTTGGTTCATCTAATAAAAGCAGCTTGGGCTCATGAGCAAAGGCAAGATATAGGTCGATTCGCTGACATTGGCCTCGAGATAACTTTTCATATTTCAAAGGCATCAACTCTTCGATGTTTAGCGCCCCAAAGATCGATTTGCTAGACTTGCCGTACACAACTTTGTATAGTCCAACGAGATCACTGATCTTCATTTCCTTATGATATTGTGATTTCTGCAATTGCACGCCTAAATTGGCTTTGTTCTTAGAGTCTTTTTCAAAATCTCTTATGTTCATGCCCCAAAGCGAAAAGTTTCTCGCCTCGCTAGAATTTAGACCCAAAAGGGTTTCCATGAAGGTCGTTTTCCCCGAGCCGTTAGCACCAATAATTGACACTGCCTGATTTTCTTCAATGTGAATGTCACTCACATCGAGTTGAAAGTTATCTCGTTTGTGAGAACGTAAACTCGTTACACCTAGACACATAATATTTTCTCCCTTAAACGAGTGCCACGTCAGCTCTAACTTTGTTTATTTCGCATTGATAGTGAGCATCGGTCTCTACTTCTGAGAGTAAATCGTTCACTTTCTGTAAGTCACGGCCGAATGTCGCGGGAGCGGCAAGTTCAAATTTTGCATAATCAATATGAGCTTCTGTTTTCAGGGAATGTTCACCTAACGATTTTTTAAAGAGTTCATCAACTTCAGAGAGCAAACTGAACTTTTCCATTGTATCGGTGCTGACGAGCAACCTAAGCAGTTTCGTTTTAGCCTTAAAATACGACTGCTCCAGTGAGAACTTACTAGGCGGCAGTGAAGTCGTTAAATTTTCTATCAAGCCTAGGGAGATTAGGTCGATCTTTTTTCTATTACTGGCATGCTCGAAAAGCTTCACCAATAGCAGTCTGATTTGTATACTAACGAGATCGCCATTTTTATCGCTATTGGCTGCGTCCGCAACAATATCATCGTAATATTCATCAAACGAAATGTGTTCATTCGATAATCTATCTCTGCGAATCCGAGACTCAATTTGTTCCAGGCTAATATAGTTCTTTTTATTTTTAACTGGTATTGCTTGCGGCTGGACAAAACGAGTTAATGGTTTTTTAAAAAAAGTAGAAAACACGGTGAAAGCTTGCTCGTCGTCATTTTCATTAATTTGATTTATTAGTGCGTTGACATCTTTTGAATTGGAATCGGTCAAAAAGTCATGTATCAATAAATATGCAAGGTTATAGATCAAAAACTGCTCGTCAGAAGAGGAGGTGTTGTCAGTAAAAAAAACGTCGTTTTTAAAGCTATTTGATAGTAAAGACTCTATTGAGGGAATAATTCCAGAGTATTTATCTATATAACTGAAAGCTTTCTCATGCGAAGAAATATACGCTTCACGTGGTGATAATAGACATTCATAAAACAAAGCAATCCCTTCACTAAGCACTCTGTTTTTACACGGCCAAAACACATGGCTTAACTCATGGGCGATCGCCGCGCTGAATTTTTCCGGCGTATCTAGGTTGCCACTTAGTTTGATGTGGCTGAGCCCCTTAATTGAATAATCTAACAACGATACTGGGGCTTGCGTTATTTCAAACAAGATTATTGACTCTACTGAAAGCCCTTTTATTTGAGTTAAGCTCTTGTAATGAGTCACTGCTAAGTCAATGATGATCTGCTGACCATCGGGGTGACTATTTCTAGGGAAAACAAACCAGAAATGCCCGTTTGATATTAGTGTTTTTGAGCCATCTAGCAAAGACATCAATAGTTTATTCTGATCATCAATTCCTGGCAGTCTAGCTAGTGTATCGGTTACTTTTTCTATGCCTGCCAAATTGTAGCTTAATAGGCACCAGAGCCCTTTTTCGAAAAGCAAATCTACCCGATAAGGATCTTTTGCTAGCTCGGCTTCCAAAATAAAGATTTTCTCAGCTGCATTGACCACTAGCTTGCTCCTTTACCCACAAAAGCGACATGAACAGGTGGCTCACTCAATACGTCTGTTTTTAACAAGGCAGAAACTTCGTTATCCATGTAGCCACCCCAAGAGAGGCTAGCAAGATTTTGAGCCGTAGCCGATAACAACACGTTTTGCATTAGGTGCCCAGATTCTATAAGTGAAAGTCTATAAGCACGGTCACTATACTTAGTGACTTGTCGCTCAAACATAGAAGTGACTATCAGCATAAAACCAATTTTGTTAGAGAAATCTTCCGCAAGAAAAATACGAATTAACTCCTTACGGTCTATATTTAAATCGATAGGGTCCAAGGCGTGTTTTATGTTGTTGTAGTGATACACACCCTCATCCAATTCTTCGACGTTAAGAGCGATAATATAAGTTTCACAAGGGTACAACCCGCCACCCGAAGGATATGAACGCATAGTGAGAACTTCATCTTCCAAGCCTAAATTTTTAATTTTTCTGGTTCCTGTAACTCCAGCAGCCCACCCCAATAGATTTGAGATCTGCTGAAAGCTCGTCGCTTGACCAGAGAAATTATGACAGCTTCTACGATTCTTTAATAAACTATAAAAATTCACATCCAGAGATTCAGGTTCAAGCAATGGTATGGCATCTTCTGTCAAATACTCTTTAAAATTCCTAGCCGTTTCTAAAATGTTTCGAGGAGCACTCATATATTCAAGGATACGAGGCGACTTCTTCATCAGTTCCATTTCGCTATACTTCGTGTACTCGTGAAGCATCGCCGCTTGCGACGCGAGCCATCGATTTTCGATAGACGTACTTTTTGATTTTCTTTTTAATGTAGACATAAATTTTGTCCTATATTAAGGAAATGGATGAGGTTCAAGGTTTAATGTCTCAGGAAAAGTGATATTCCAACGCTTAGCTATTTTTTCGAGTCGCTTGGTATCTAGATACTCCACTCCAAGGCCAACATGTAATGGTTGCAAACCAGGGATCACAGCCTTTGCTGCAAAGATATCTAAATCGGTAAACTCTGATTTGGAAATATCCACGGCATAGGACTCATAACCTGCAGCTTTTATCCGCTTTAATATTTCTTTGAGTTGTACACTGTAGTTATCATCAGAAAATCTATTAGCGTAAAACGTTTCCGTATCCAAATACTCACCGTCTAACAAAAACTCCAAAAACTGATGGTTTTCAGAATTGAAGTAGTAGCGGATATGATGTTCAAAGTCAGTAATTTCTGACTTCTCGGTCATTTTCAGAGAGCTTCTTCTCATCTCCAAAATCCAGTTGTAAGTATGTAAGGCCTCTACTATTGCCTTTTCAGACGCAATAATGCTGTCCAGATGGCAAGACATACCTACGGAAATGCCCGCTTTTTTAGGTAATCTAATAACGCAAGTTACGCATGGAATATTTAAGTCTGTCTGCATCCACAATAGGTGAATTTCAAGCTTAGTATTTTTCAATAGCGAGGCTATTTGAGGGTGCTTTTCTGTCACATTATCGAGACGGATCTTCTTCGGAGTATTTTTTAATAACCAATGTGTCGTAAAAGCGTCTCTTTCAACAACTTCGCGCAAACCGGTTAAAACTGCGTGATCCATCGTTGCACCTGCGGCAAGACCAGTGCTAATTTGTGTGAAGATAACTTCATTTTCTTTTTTGTGAGGAAAACCCAACCACACCATTTGAGCTGGTAAATAAGTAGGTTCATGGGCGTCTAATGAATAGCCTTCCGCCCAGTAAATTTCTTTATTTGCATCTGGTCGATGATATCTAAATGAGTCACGTTCATATTGCTCATCACTGAAAAGAACATAGTCTTCTAAAGGCACGACCTTTTTACCAAGCGTTTTCTGATTAGCATAAATGGTTTGGTCGATAAAAAAATAAGATGCAATATATCTCTCACACGCCTCGCCAACAGTTGACCATAACGCCTCTTCTGGATCTAAGGCTGCCCCCGAAGCAAGCTGCTGTGCCCGCCCTTTTTCTGAGTGTTTAAGCTCAATGGCATAGCGCGTGTCAGAACATTCAGCCGAATAAATATATAGACCGCTTTCTGCCGCTTGTAGAGGGATTTCAACCAACTGCTTAATTAAGCCTGTTTTATTGTCTACAAGTTGATTTAGCACTGACTGCAATTTATCTGATACCGGTAATCTATTGTAAGATGTGTCTCTCATACCCGTCTCCTAGATTAAAGCTCTAACTGCCGTAGCAGGCAACGCGTTTTTTTCAGAATAGCAATGTTCACAACGGGGGACTCGAATGACTGGACGAATATCCAGTTGGTAGTCCAACAAATTAAGCTCTAGAACTTCATTGATAAGACAAAGATGAAATGCTCTATTTTGAAACTTAACTATCTGAGAAATTACGTGGAAACAGGTTTCTAGTGCGTACAACGAAGGCACTGCTTTACTTGCCAATAAGTTGCCTTTGTTTTGTTGTATGGCGGCAGCTTCTTCTACGAAATTAATGTTTGGCTCAGCTCTGTGCACGTAACAGCTGTAACAACTAGTTTCGTCAGGGACTACCAAGGGGCCAACCACAGCAGTATTTGAATTCAGTTGAGCAAATAAGGCTGGGATTTTCTCCTTATTAGCAATGGCATTTATTTGCTTAAAAAAAGCGGCGTTTGGTCGATCTGAGCAACATAGTAAAATGCCACTTCCCATTTTATCAGGCTCTGGGTTTTCGAAAACCTGTATGCTTTGGTTTATTAGCTCTTTCACTACTCGAGCAAAAAGCACGCCCTTGCCAAATACATTTACCGTGTTGAGATCAATGTTTTTCATGCATTTTGGGTAAGTAGTCTCATAATCAGGAATAGTGATTTTATTCTGTACTTGCAAATCAAGGCTAAGAGCATCGTGATTTTCTACTGCTTTACATACTAAAAAATGATGTGCAATAAAAAATTTGAATATCTCATTTAAAACGTCGGAGTTACTTTGCTCTTCCAGGCAAGCGGGAAAATTTGGGTTATCTACTAAGCCTAAAAAGTCTTTGAGATTTACATTCTGGTGCTCTAGTGTTATTTCGTTGGCACAGTTGGACAATTGTACTTTTGTCGGAGATACTACAGTTACATTTAGTGATGGTTCTAGGTAGTAAGGCATAATTTCACCAGATTAAAGTATTTAGTTGAACTTCATTTATTGATGGTAAGTTATGGAAGACATTTACTTTATTAAATGCTGGGAAAAATTATATTTTTACCGTAAGTAAATTATTTTGATCCAATCTATTTACCTGCTCGTATAAATTTGTGTATACTAGCTGCTAAATGGTCATATTATTAAATGACAAGTTGCGATATTTTAACTTTGTAATTTGAACGGAAGGACTTATACAGTCTTTTACAGATTCGAAATGAAGATTAGGCAAGAGATTGTTTATATCTCTGTCCCTTGTATTAATAGTTAGCATGGTGAACTTCCTTGTGTTTATCATGTATATATGGTTCAGTGACAAGTTTTGACGAACCGAGATCACTGAACCACCAAGCTAAACGCTAGCCAAAAATAGTTCTACACTAATTCTATAATTTTTGTAGAAACTAGCTAGAAAGTAATGTTTTTCTTGAATAGGTTATTCTTATTCAAGAAAATCAATGCAGCAACAAGTACAACGTCCAGCCATTTTTACTGCTTCTTGACTTTCTACTTTGTTTTCTGATGAGTTGTAAAATTTTAAAGTGTTCATATTATTTCCTTAATAAATTTATGAGCAATATGCTCGTTGTTTTTTTAATTGTACCTGCACGACGGCAATTCCCTTCTTGTCGTTTAGCGAAACTCTGTCAGGTTCAATTGCAACCTTTCCAAGTTACAAATGACATTTCTGAAAATGTTCTCCGTGCTGGCCTTTTAAAACTTGCACAGTAAATTTCGCATGTCAAATTTTTTTTGTTTTATTTCAAATAATCTATAAATCCTCTGTATCCCAGTAAAAACAAGGCATCCAACAAATATTTTTTTTGTTCTAAAAAAAAATTTAAAATAATTGGAATTTTTTTTTCTCTCTGCAACGTCACATTCTTTAAGGCTTAGACGCTTTTTTGACCACTCCAAAATTAAATTTTTTAAATCAAATTCGATTTTCTTAACCTTTTCTTAACCACTCTTTCGGTAATATGAAATTCATATCTTGGAGGAGCATATGAATAATTTATCAACTTTCAGTCGCACGAATATAGTCATTGTGAGCTTAGCCTTGCTTCTTACAGGCTGTGCAGGTCTTGGAAAAAGCCAAGATTATAAAGCGAAGTTGAACGATTTTTCGGTCCGTACTGAACTAGCCCTTGCCAAAGCTAGCAATCATATATCCTTAACAACGAATTCAAGCAAAAGACTGTGCTTAAACGAGCTAATTGAAATACCAGCGTTGAATGCTTACATCACACAGGCCTTAGATGGTAATCCAGAACTTCAACAAAGCATTCAGGCCCTGAACATCGTCTACTATCAAGCGGACATAGTCAGTGCGCAACTTCAACCCTCTGTTGAATTAGGTGTCAGCGGACAGCGAACAGAAGACGTAGTGCAAAATAGATATACCACTGCACTGAGCACGAGCTGGGAAATCGATTTATGGAACAAGCTGAACGATGAAAAAAACGCTGCATTGCTAGATATAGAGTCGCAGAAACAAGAGTTAGCTCAAGTCAGAAATCTACTTGTCACCAATGTTATGCGCGCTTGGTTGGATATCGCGTTACAACAAAAGCTAATTGAAATTGAGTATTCACGTTTGGAAAACCAACTACAAAATCTTGAATTAATTGAATCTCGATATGGCTCTGGCTTGGATAATTTGGACTCATTAGATAATGCCAGAGCGAGCGTTTCTCAAACTAAAGCAAATATTGCTGATAAAAAACAACAAAAGTTTGAAGCAAAGCAGACGCTCAATTTACTCGTCGGTGTGTTTAGTACAGAAGTAAAGATTGAAGATAGTGAGTTATTTTTCCCCGAAGTATTAATGCCTACCGCCTATATGCCAGTGCAGAATCTTTCACAAAGACCTGATGTTAGAGCAAGTTTTTTCTCTATTGAAGCAGAGGCGTTTAGAACCGATGCAGCTTATAAGGCAATGTTACCTTCATTATCATTATCGGCAACATTGTCGGAGACTGATACTTCACCCCTTGCTTCTTTACTTACAGATCCTATTTGGCAAATTTTAGGTCAACTTTCAGCCCCCATATTTCAAGGTGGACGATTGAGTACCCAAGCAAGTATTGCAGAATTAGAATTGGCACAGCAAGTTTGGATATATCAAGAAACATTACTTGAGGCTATAAGTGAAGTAGAAATAGCTTTATCCAAGGAAACTAATTTAAAGGCGCAGCAGGAACATCTTCAGGATGCTATAGAAAGCGCACAAAGAAGTTACTACTCGTTTCGTGAAAAATACCAACAAGGATTGGTGGATATTTTTGATTTGCTGTCCACCCAAGAGCAAACCTATGATTTACAGTCTCAATTAATACAGGTTACTTACAATCGTCTAGCAAATCGTATCGACCTGGGCCTAGCACTCGGATTAGGAGTAATCTAATGTCTATTAAAAATCTTGTTTTCATTTTTATCGTTATTTTTATCGCTACTACAGTCTCAGTACTGAGTCTTAGTTCTTCTAAAGCGGAATCACTTCCCACTGCCTCTGATAGTGAATCTGTCGATATTGCAATTAGAGAAATTCCTATTGCAAAAAGGCCTAAAGTCAGTGTTACTGAGGCAAATTTAGGTGAATATCGACCTGTTATTGTCGGTTATGGTGAAGCTCGCTCAACTCATGAACTTTTGTTAACAAGTGAAATTGTTGGACGAGTTAACTTGTTATCTGAACATTTCCATACAGGAAAAATAGTCCCAGAAGGGACAGTTTTAGCACAAATCGAATCAACCAATTACGAGCAAGCACTTGCTGGAGCAAAATCGACCTTGGCTCAGGCACAATTGAATCTGTTAGAAGAAGAACGCAAGAGTAAGCAGGCTTTGAACGAATGGGAACGGTCAGGTCTTAACGGGCAGCCGGCATCTGAGTTAGTTCTTCGTTCACCTCAATTAGCATTAGTAAAAGCGAAAGTCGAAAGTGCAAAAGCCGATGTAGCTAAAGCAAAACGAGATTTAAAAAACACCCTGATTCGAGCACCCTTTGAAGCCCTAATTGTGACTCGTGATGTGCAACCGGGGAGCGTACTTCAAATAGGAACACAAATTGCCACTATATATAGTACAGAAAAAGTTGAAATCAGAGTGCCATTGTCTGATGACCAGTGGGCAGATATGCCATCTCAAGTTGATTTGGCGAAAGATCAACAATCAGTAACAATTATAAGTGCTAGCGGAATTGCAACATGGCAGGCAGATATCGAGCGCATTGAAAGGCATATATCCAGCGATACTCGTCAACGTGCTGTCATATTATCGGTACTCAATCCTTTTAAACATGGAACAGGCTTGTACCCTGGAACCTTTGTGCGAGCAGATATCAAAGGTAAATTAATAAATAACCTGTGGGAACTGCCCGCCTCTGCAGTTTCGCAGGAAGGAAATCTGTGGTTTGTCGAAGGCAGTGGTGAATTACGAAAAATAAAAGCCAAGCGCTCTTTTGACATTGATGAAAATACCTACGTTAGCCCGTTGAGTTCTGAGGCAACTGGAATAAAGCATATAGTCAAACGCCCACTTAGTCATTTTAAAGAGGGTATGTTGGTTCAAGTTAATGGGGCTAAAAACTGATGGACAATAATCGTAGCATAGTTGCATGGTTTGTTAATAACCCAGTCGCTGCAAATTTACTTTTAATCGCTGTCATCGTAGTCGGGTTATTATCACTTAGCTCCCTAAGAAAAGAGGCTTTCCCTAGTCTTGATCCCAGTAGATTAACAGTATCAATCAAATTTGATAGCGGTGATCCTATCCAGGCAGAGGAAGGCATTGCGATAAAAGTCGAAAATGCACTTGATTTAGTGCCTGGTATAAAACGCATCACTTCTGTATCTGATGGTAGAGGAAGTGAAATAACGGTAGAAAAGCAAAGTGACTATGATCTTGATGTTTTATTAGCGGATGTCAAAACCAAAGTGGATGCCATTTTCAACTTTCCTGAGGAAGCGGAAAGACCAGTTATTAATAAAGCACGTCAACGAGAACATGCGATCTGGATACAGTTATATGGTGATGTTGATAGAGTGCAATTACAATCATTAACCGAAAGGTTGCGAGATGATCTGCGTAGACAACCTGCAATAAGAGATCTTGTCATTCAGGCTAAAGCTGAACCTATAATATCAGTGGAAGTTAATGAAGCGAAACTCCAAGCATATGGGCTGACATTTAGCGATGTATCAGATGTCATTAATGCAGAATCGGGTGCAGCTCTCACTACTAGTCTGCGATATAAAGATAAATCTGTTCGTCTGAAAGTTACCGACCAAGCCTATGACCTTGAGGGTTTCAGTCAAATTCCTTTTTTAACAAGTACCGATGGCACAGTTATTAGATTGGGTGATGTTGCTAAAGTAAGCAATAGCTTTGAAGAAAACATCTTCGTATTATCCCGATATAATCAGCAAAATGCTACCGCCATCCAAATCCTTGTTGATGAACGCAGTGACGTTGTCGACATTGTTAAGCAAGCCAATGAAGTGGTCCAGCAATGGAAAACTAGTTCAATTATGCCAGATACTTTATCCATAGATACTTGGCACGATCAAAGTACGCTGATCACTGAGCGTTTAACCTTACTGGTGACCAATGCACTCACTGGGATAGCGTTGGTATTTTTTGTTCTAGCTATTTTTCTTAATCTAAGAGTAGCTTTTTGGGTAGCGGTAGGGCTACCTTTTGTCTTTTTAGGCACCCTTTATTTTATGACTGATACATTCTTTGACCTCACCATTAACGAGCTTACTACCCTAGGGTTCATTATGGCTTTGGGGATTGTCGTAGATGACGCTGTGGTGGTAGGAGAGAGTATATATAGTACACGTAAAAATGAAGGTGACTCCATAGCAAGTACAATAAAAGGCACGATGAAAGTCGCAACACCAACCATATTTGGTGTGTTAACCACTATTGTTGCCTTTATCAGCCTGGCAAATATTGCTGGCTATGGAGGGCAAATCTACGCCCAGTTTGGCACTGTCGTTGTCATTTGCCTGCTACTATCCTTGTTGGAATCGAAACTCATATTACCCAGCCATTTAGCGAATATGAGCACCAGAGATGAGGGTAAGCAATCTTGGTGGTCAAAAATACAAGAGATGGCAAATAGCCTGCTTGGTAAGTTTAATGAACGTATCTACACACCTATTATTCGTTTGGCGTTAACATGGCGTTATGCCATTGTTTTACTATTTGTGGTTCTATTTATATTCGTAATATCAATGTTATTTACCGGCGCAGTTAAAGTCGCCTTTTTTCCTGCGATTTATGGCGATACAGTTAACGCACAAATTAAAATGTACAATGATGCAAGTTATGGCCAACTGCAGCAAAACTTGCTTGTTTCAGAGCAAGCAGCGTTAGAGGTCGATCAGTTACTTCAGCAACAAAATAGTATCCAAGAATCTGGTATTGGCAGTCTTCAAGTAATAGCTACTGGAGATAACGATGGTTCGATACGGATAGAATTAAACAATTCCGCTCAATACACTATTTCCGAATTTGCCGAGCGCTGGCAACAATCTATAGGTCAATTGGAAGGTGCAAAAAAGATTAAGGTTTTATCAACCTTAGAGGTAATAGATAGCTTTAAGGTGGAACTAAAAGCTTTGGATAGCGATGTTCTGCAGTCCGCAGGAGATGAACTAACCGCATATTTACAGACTGTAAATGGAGTGAGTGGTATTGATCATAATTTAGATTTGGGTGAACCAACATACCGTTTTGTCTTGACCGAACAAGGACGAGCCTTAGGTATGGATAGTTCATCACTAGCGACTCAAGTATTGCAATCATTTGGTGGCGCAATTGTTCAGCGTTTTCAACGTGAAGATGATGAAGTCAAGGTAAGAGTGCGTTATCCCGCCGATGATAGACAGACCATAGGCGATATTGAACGGGCAAACATTCGGACACCCGATGGAACTGTTGTTCCACTAATGAGTATTGCAGTCGTTGAAACCGTATATCAACCTCAAGAAATATCTCGAATTAATGGTGAGAGAGCTGTCTTTATTTCTGCAACGGTAGATAAAAATGTTCTATCACCAAATCAGCTAGTAAAACAGGTGAAGAGCGATGTTATTGGGGGGTTATCATTAAAATACAATGATTTACGTATTTCTTTTGCCGGAGAAGCTGAAGAGCAAGCCGAAACAACAAGTTCTATGACGAGCATGTTTGCTCTTACCATACTGGTAATTTACTCCCTATTAGCGGTTCCTTTGAAATCTTATGCTCAACCTCTTATCATAATGATGGTAATTCCTTTCGGCATAATTGGTGCTATTTTAGGGCACTGGTTTAGCGACCTTACCCTCAGTATTTTATCATTAAATGGTATTTTTGCGCTGAGCGGGGTAGTGGTTAATGACGGAATTTTGCTTGTATCAAAGTACAATGCTTTACGTAAGGCCCAAATTGCCAACCCACAAGATGCGATTATTGGCGCGTGTAACGGTAGACTGCGGGCGATAATTCTGACTTCGTTTACTACATTTGCTGGTTTGCTACCCTTGTTAAGTGAAACCTCTTTACAGGCGCAATTTTTAATTCCAGCAGCGGCATCGTTGGGCTATGGTATTTTATTCGCTACCCTAATCACGCTAGTTTTGATACCTGCTATGTTGATGATTAAACATGATGTTACTGATGCTATTGAGTACATCAAGTTACGCTATAGCCATGGTGTTAAACCAATTAGATTGGAGGGATAAAATGCTATTGTTAATTGTTGAAGATGATATTGATCTTGCAGCGGCTATTTTAGACTTTTTAGAGCTTGAGGACATACGCAGTGATCATACAGATAACGGCGAAACCGCTCTTAGTTTAATTCGCCAGCATCCTTATGACGTAATTGTTCTTGATATAAATCTACCACGAGTAAGTGGCTTAGAAATATGTTCCGTGATTAGAAACGAAGGTAATGACGTTCCAGTTTTAATGCTCACCGCAATGGATACATTAAAAGATAAGATTACGGGCTTTGAGAAAGGCGCAGATGATTATTTGATCAAACCTTTTGATATGGAAGAACTTATAATACGTTGTAGAGTATTAGCCAAAAGAAGAAGCGGACAAGTTACACAAATGTCAGTTGGGCCTTTGGTTTATAAATTGGAGAACGATGCTTTTTATCGAGATGGTAAAGCCATAAAAATATCTCCAATTGGCATGCGAATTCTTGAGGTTCTCATGCGTGCCAGCCCTTCGATCGTACCACGTGAAAAGCTCATTAACGATGTATGGGGTGATGATGCGCCAGACAGCAATAGCTTAAAAGTACATTTATTCAATTTAAGGAAACAACTGGACGCTGGCTTTAGTCCCAAATTGTTACATACGATACCTGGGAAAGGGATCGTTTTAAGAGAAGAGTCATCCCTATGAACGAAAGACTCAGTTTGCGCATGCTTGTTACATTAGGTGCATTGGTGACTGGGAGCGTTATGATTGTTGCCTTTTCAATGCTCAGTGCCAAATACTTTGTAGACGGCATGGATATCTCTATGAGAGAGAGTATGGAAAGTGTCGCAGGACTTGTAACACCTGAGGATGGCCGCCCTATTCAACTTAATAATTTTACCGTCGCCAGAAGATGGGAGGACCTCCCCGAAGAATTGCGAGTTCATATGGGACCGTTAAACTCTTCCGAGAAAAAGTTTGTACAGAAGGTTATTCAACCCACTTACTTCAAGCCTCCTGAAGCTGCTTTTTTTGCCATGAGTACAGATTATCAAGGTGACCCAAGGTTTGTTTCTATCATTCTGGCCGATCCCAAAGACGTAATACCACAGCCGGGTTTAAAATATTTTCAAACGATATTTTTTACCTGTATTGGTGCGTTGGCGGTTTTTGGTCTCATATTGACAGTATTACTTCGTAGATTAACTGGTCCACTACAAAATTTAAGTAGTTGGGCAAAGTCACTGACTACAGACAACATGCAATTAGCAGTTCCAGATTTTGGATTTTCAGACCTCAATAGCATGGCTCAAATTATTCATACAAGTATGAACTCAGTGGAGCAAAGTCTGCTAAGGGAGCGTCAGTTTCTATCGCATGCCAGCCATGAACTTCGCACGCCAATATCGGTAATTAAATCTAACATTACTTTGATGAAAAGGTTGCTAGACGAAGGCCAGTCTTTGGAAAAAAAGCAGAGCGTTGCAAATCGGATTGTGCGTGCGGCAAATACTATGGCGCAGTTAACCGAAACGTTACTATGGATAAATAGGGAAGAAGGCAGAGAAACTGAAGTTTATCCTATTAATATCGGTGCGCTAATAAAAAATGTAACTAGTGACTTACAGTATTTAATCTCTCAAAAAGCAGTATCGGTAACATTAAATACCGAAGATAATTCGCTCTCCTTACCCGAAACGCTATGTACCATAGTTGTTTCAAATTTAATTAGAAACGCCTTCCAGCATACTCACAGTGGCTCAGTTGATATTCGTCAAGAGGGCAGTGTGATAACTATCACAAATGTAAATGAGCCCATTAGTAATTCAAAAACAGATCTCGGTTTCGGTGTCGGTCTTCCATTAACCGAGCAGTTGGTTGAACGATATGGTTGGAGGTACGAAGTGCGGGAGTTTGAAAATGGTAGATCTGTTACTTTAGATTTTAGTGTCTAAAAATAAACTCACCAACGGTTTTGTTTCTATAAAGCAATTTTCACTTTTATTAAGGGCTTTCATTTTTAGCCCTGTACACATCCTAAGTATTGTCCAGCCATATCCATCGGAAATACATCTGTTATCGTACAACGATGCTAATCAGCACATGCGTCATAGTTGTAGGTTTTTAGAATGATCGCGCTATGGTCTATTTTTATTCTTGTTGCCTATTGATTTTAGAATCGATAATACATATTGAAAACTACGCATCTTTATCATTTTATTGATAAAATCAACTGCTAACCTGGCTACCTAGGTTAGTGTTTCGTATTCTGTGTGGTCATTTTTTTTAACCCAATTCTATACGTGTATATCGTCAACGTTTAAATCTGTTTCATTGTATAGATTAGCATTCCTAAATAAAGTGGTAGTTTGCGACTAACCTCATATAATCAATAATATTATATGCAAAAGGAGCTTGCTGTTCAAAATAGATGGAGTTTATATTGAATGGTTAATTATGTGCGATTTTTCCGAGTTCGACCAATTTCGTTTATTCAAGCTTTCAGAAAGTTAAATTCAAAGCTTAAGTCGGAAGACTTCTGTATTTGAATCACTTGTATTTCTCAAATTTTCCTTTTTACAAAACGGTTAATTTACGGTGTAGATTATTATGATTGAAACCAAGCAATCACGGCATAAACCTCTAACTTTTATTGTTACGGTTTTTTTTTCAACGCAATGCCATGCTTCTGGCTTTTCTGGTATAGCGGAGCTTTTTTTCGTACTAATTGCCATAGCAAGTGTCATTTTAAGTATACCAAGTAGCATTTTTTCCAAATCTATTTGGGGCGCTCTGTTAACGTTTGTATTGCTGCTCCCAAACTTTCTAATCAGTATTGTAATGTTCTTGGATTCCCTCGGTCTTCAAAGGGATGACGGCGCCAATCAAGTTATCATGTGGACTTGCTTGACTACTTTTTGTCTAGGAGTTTACTTGATATTTATCGTAACGATTAGGGTGTTCAGGCTCAATAATATTGAAACACAGAAAATGAATCGACCAACCAATGAAAGCAGGAGAGTACGAGAGTTTAAGTCTAAGACTACTGCAAGATAGAGTCAGTCATTCATCATGGGTTCTGATATAGGTAGTTTCAGTTACCCAGTATCGGATTGAGGTTGCCCTATAGTTCTCCACTATTTGGGGGATATCAGATTTTACACCATAACTATTTCTGAAAATCGACTGCTCTTAATCTATATGGTAATTTAGAAACCTAAAGGACAATAATAAAAAGGGATTTTTATAATGCGGTATCTTTCACTATTTTTTCTTCTTCTACCATTTAACACTTTCAGCGCAGTTACTCCGTGGACTGATTTTACGTTAGACAATGGCCATATATTCTTACCAGTTTCGATTGAAGGCATTGAGTCAAGGGCTGTGTTAGATTCTGGGGCTCAAATTAATAGCATTAATCAAGCATTTTTAGGTAAGCATAACCTCTCCTTAGATACAGGGCGCCCTGTTAATATTAAGGGGGTTTATAAAGTTGAGAAAAGGCGTACTTATAACAATGTAAAGGTGGATATCTTTGGCACCGAGTTTGAACTCGATTCTCTGGTAGAAATTAGTTTAGGCCATCATTCCAATGGTATGTTGTTAGGTGCAGGCTTTTTCACGAACTTTATTGTGCAGTTAGATTATTCACGCAGTAAAATGCGCTTATTCTCAAGAGATGCTGTTGATATGGCGAAAGTAGCAAACGTAATGGCCGTTTCCCAAAAAGGGAGTGGAATGCCCATTGCCCGAATCCATATAGACGGCGAAGCATTTTGGTTACGTGTAGATACAGGAAATTCGGGTACAATTTTAATCGACCGTCGCTCTGCGTCAAGGGCTGGATTACTTGAGCAGGTTGAGGGGACTTCAACGTCTTTTGGCGCAAATGGGTCAGGTGTGAACGAATTTGCCACTTCAAAATTGGTAAAATTTGGCCCTTACGAAATAAGTGACGTAAAAGTGAGTTTTCCTGCAGAAGGGCAAAAAACGCATTTAGAAAGCCAATATGAAAGAACGGGAACTCGTATAGGTGGGAAGCGTGTCGTGGGGCTAATTGGTTATGACTTGTTAAAAGATTTCATTGTTACCCTAGATTATAGATACGGCAAACTTCATATAGTACTGCCTGAATCAGAATGAATATTAGTAGGGTATTCTCTGTCTCACCAAAGGCGAGAGTTTTGGTTGGAGCGCGTCCTTGCGCTTCAGCGAGTATCACGAACCTGAATTAAGTTCTGATTTAGCATCAAGCACTAATTGATTAACCTCTTTAATTCTATCACTGGGTGACATAGAAGTAGTCGTGTTTTGCTCTGATGATGAGTCTAATGATGAAGATGATTTTATAGCACTAGCACTTTGCAGAGGTTGAAACGTACTACTGCTAGATTGGCGAATGGAAGAAAAGAAGCTGTTGTATACCTTATCAAGCTGCTTATTGTAATCAGTCCAACCTTCCATCCCTACACGGAATTCTAGATTTGATTGCGCATACTCGTACAACGCATTTATATTTGTACTATTCCACTGCTGTTCAGGTGGCAAAGCCGCATCGGGGTTAACGCCGTTTATCCCAAACCCGTATACCATAGAAAACATAGTCAGTTCTAAACGTGCTTTCTCTCCCCAATCCATTCCTTCTGTTGCTTTTTCCCATGCGGCTTTTACATGAGCGGGGGCATTTACGGGTGGGAAGTGAATAGTTCTACCTATACCAATTTCAACAATGCCATCATTGTTTAAGTCGACTAAGTCAGAGCCATCTGGCTGACTTAATAGATTTTGGGCACCTTCTTGACTAAGAGAGTCCACATCAATATTTGCTGCAAGGCTATTGGCTTTTTTGACTAATTGCAGTTCGTCGGATGACAGTGATTTCAAAAATTCTTTCGACGTAGTCGTTTGCTCATTCGCTTGGCGAAGAATGTCGCCGAAGCCGGATATTTCGTCTTCGGTTAAAGAGCGAACCTGAAGTTGGTTTAATGAGGATTGACTGAATTCTGTATTGGATTTGGTAATACTATCAAGCATAAATATCTCCGTTCTAAATGAGTACTTCCAAGAAAGCTACAATGGGGAACCTGCCTTGCGAGGCTAAGTAACGAGTTATCAAACTATAAAGCGGCAACAAACCACCTATTTTCCCTAAGGGGCGGAATAACCTCACCTATTTTTCAACTGGCGATAGCCTACTTTCAGTAATTGGTAGCAACAGCCTAATAAGTGTTCAATAAGTGTGCCGCAACTTAATTAAAAGTTAGGGAAAACTGTTGTTACTAAAATCCAATAGTGACTGCTAATACAAAAATTGTAATCGTTAATACGCTTATGGCAGGTTGAGCCATGAACGCTGTATAATATGAAGAATCAGTAAGGCTGTTTGTGAAGGATTGGGAATGAACCGTCGTAAAAAAATCATCAAGAAACTTCAGAAAAAAGATAAAAAGGCGAACGCTAAAATTCATAAGAGCAATAAGCCGGCTTATATTTCTAAGGCAGAACGGGAAAAGCTAGCTGAACAGAAAAGCAGTGAACAGGAAAGTAATGAGCAAAAATTAGAGCCAGAAAATTAAGTTAGTTCGCTCGCTCACTCGTCAATTTGAAATGGAAAAAATATCGAATGCTGATATAGCCCACTACCGTGGTGGCAACTAAGAGTTCTAAAATAGCTAATTGGTTAATTATTGAAATGTAAGCGAAATCTTGGTTTGTACTTTTCATCCAATCTTTCATGTTAAACAGCGCTGTTGTACCAACAACCATAGGAAACGTGAAAGCAGCGTAACTAGGTGAAAATGGCTTATTTATCAGTTTTATAAAAAGAAAATACACAATAAGGGTTTTTGCTAGTGCCAATATGAATAAAACCTTTACGATGGGTATTGATGGCTCTGCAACCAAATGTAAATAACCTATCAATGTTAAGCTGGCTGGCGCAGCTAAAATGGCTAGTATAGGCTTTATCGTGTAATTGCTTTTGAGCGCGATAAAAAAACGATAAAGCATGATGGGTAGCATAATACTGTACATTGACATACCAACGATTAATGCACCGTGAGCTAACCATGCTAATGACGGGTTACCTGAAAAAGTCATTTCCGCAATAATTATCCCAACAGGCGGAACAAACCAACTAGGGCCCATTTCTTCGAAGTTAAACTTCTTCGCACGGTGATATAAAAAGCTTGTTAAGAACAGAAGGTGTAGCAGAAAAGCTAAGCTCCAAAGCACATCACCTGAAAATGAGTTAATTAGCCCTACAGAATTTGAAATGACAAAGTTAGCCATGGCAAACGTTGGGATAACGCTACCAGCAACAGGGTGGGCTAAGTCAGCTTTTAATAGCTCGGGGTGCAGTAAATATTTAGCGGTTATAAATATTATCAAAATAGCGGCTAAACCAGCCCCTAAAAACTGCCCATTATTGTTCAGCTCGATAACGCTTTCCCACACCCAACCTAAGCTAGCAATGCCCAGTGCTAACCCCGACATTGCTGAAGGCGCGTGCATCACTTTGTTTTTAAATTGGGTTAGCAAGGCATATCCTAATAATGCGTTGGTAAACGAACCTACTAGCCCGTTTAATCGTGTCATTAGTAGAACGTACTTAATATTCGAATATTTCACGGGTACGCAAATTTTTCCAGCGCGCTAATTTTTTATCGCCAAGACAGCGATGATAGAAGGGGGAGAAACTAGTTCTTAATAGCAAAATGTAACAATTGTAAAAACACTACCTTTTTTTCATCAAGTAAATGAGAATGTTTCTTATTAAGAATAACTAAACATTTAATTGGAGCTTTCTTTGAAAAAACGAGTGTTCATTGGTGCGGTTTGCACTCTATCTAGCGCGTTTTCCTATGCCCAAGTACAAGCAGTTGATGAAACTAAGCCTGTCGAAACGGCCGCTGTTGAAAAAATATCGGTCGTAGGCGCTGCAACAAACCTAAGTATTACTGCTGAAGAAATCGAGCAATACCAAGCTAATGATCTCGCCGATATATTTCGCTACTCGCCTTCAATTAGTGTTGGTGGTTCAGTTGGCGTGGCACAAAAAATATATATCCGCGGACTAGAAGATGCTTATTTAAATGTCACCGTAGATGGTGCACAGCAAACCTCCACACTTTTCCATCACATTGGCCGTGTCACTATCGACCCAGATTTGTTACAACAAATTGATGTGCAGGCTGGCGCTGGTGAAGCAACCAGTGGTCCAGGCGCTATCGGTGGTTCAATTCGCTTTAAAACCAAAGATGCGGATGACCTGTTAGCTGAAGGCGAGAAATTTGGTGGCCGTGTTAAAGCAAGCTACTTTTCGAACGACGGTACACGCTATAGCGGCAGCCTTTACGGCAAGCTAAGTGATACATGGGGCGTGCTAGGTTATTACAGCACTGTCGATCGCGACAATATGGAAGATGGCGACGGTAACGAAATTTACGGTACAGCGGCCGATCAAGACATGTTGTTCCTTAAAGCCAGTGGCGATATTGCTGAAAATCACTATTTGTCGCTAAGTGTTGAGCAACGTGACGAAGACGGTGAGTTTTCAGCACGCCCGAACTGGGTAGTATTAGAAGGTGCCGCGCTTTACCCAAGTGAAGCCGAGCGTGATACCTATGTAGCAAACTATCGTTTCGCACATAGCGATATGGTTTACCTAGAAGCCACCGCTTATCAAACCGATTCTTCATTTCAAGGTGGCCGTTTTAACTGGTTAGCTGAAATAGACACTTACGGTTTTGATATTCGCAATACCAGCGAAACGGCAAACCACAAATTTGTTTACGGGGTAGATTACCGTAGTGATGAAGTGGAAAGTGGACCAGCTGCAGGAGCGGTAGAGAACGCGGAAGAAAGCAGCGTTATGGGCATCTACGCTCAAGTTTATAGCGACATTACCCCTGAACTATTGCTTAGCTATGGTGTGCGCTACGACGACTATGATTTCCAGCAACGCATTTTGCTTGAAGAGTATTACGGTACACCGGTTACCGACAGCGAAGCCTCGTTAGACGACTCTGAACTAAGCTTCAATATTGGTGTTGCTTATCAGCTTACCGAAGCATGGACCTTAGGTTTGGGTTATGCCGAAGCGGCTAGAGGAAAAGAAATTGGCGATGGTTTTACTATCGACGGTTACCTTTACGATGGCTCAGACATTCCTGTAGTGGCTGATGATCTTGTACCCGAAACAGTACAAAACATTGAAGCGTCTATTGAATACAGCGCGAATAACTTAAATGCGAGATTAAGCGTTTATAACTCAACCCTAGATGATGTGATTTTTGAAGGTTACGAAGGCAATTCTGTTTTCAATAACATCGGTAGCGTAGAAAGCAGCGGTATTGAATTCGACCTTGCTTATCGCGTCGATTCATTCGACTTCTTCTTTGGCTTCTCGACCGCCGATACTGAATTAGACCCAAGGGACGGCCTATACAGCGTTGACTATTCATCTATTGATTTAAACGGTTATGAATTTGTGGGCTTAGGTAATAGCCGCGGCGATACCATAGTGGTTGGCGTAGATTACGCCGTTAACGCCGATATAAGTGTTGGGACTAGCATCAGACAGGTTAGGTCTATTGATATTGATACCTTGCACCAAGCAGTTGATTTGGGCTGGACAGACAGCTTGTATAGCTTAAACAAACCAAGCTACACCCTTGTTGACTTGTACGGTGAGTGGCAGGCAACAAGCAATATTCTTGTTAACCTAGCGGTATCTAACTTGTTCGATGAGCAATACATCGACCATTCAAGCGTGGGTGACTATAGCGAAGTATTTGGCACTGTTATTGGCCCCCATGAAGCAGGTAGAGATATCAGGCTATCAGTAACCTACGACTTTTAGCACTAGGTCGCTAACCTGATGGTGTCTAAAACGATAAAAAAGTGGGTCTTTTGGACCCACCTTATTGCCGGCCTAATAGCCGGCATATTTGTTTTGTGTATGTCCTTTACGGGTGTATTACTGACTTATGAACGGCAAATTGTAGAGTTCAGTGAAAGGCTGCATGATGTAGAGCCTGCTAAGTTGTCTACACATGCGGGTGAAAAGGCTGTGCGACACGAAGACGAGCACATAGGCGAGTACACTGAAACACAAGCGCATAGCGCCGTTAGCGCGCGCATTAGCACCGCTAGGGCACGCATTAGCACCGATGAAGTAGTTACAATTCTGCAGGCATTGAAGCCTAACGAACCACACATTTATGTTCGTTGGGTAAACCGCGAAGGCGCAGCTATCCCAGCTTGGGCGGGGCGACACAGCTTTTTACTACACCCTTATACTGGCGAAATTCTACGAGAAGGCGAGGGCATGGTGGAGAAGTTTTTCCATGTAGTCACCGACTTTCATCGTTATTTATCTCTTGCGGGCGACTATCGCGTGGTGGGTAAAAACATCACGGCGTACGCCAACTTGGTATTCCTCTTTCTAATCGTAAGTGGCCTGTATTTATGGTTGCCTAAGCGTTTAAATTTAAGAGCCCTAAAACAGCAGTTTCTATTACCCAAAACCTACCAAAATTCCCATCATCGGAATCGTCAGTGGCATATCGTCTTCGGTATCTGGTGTTTAATACCGCTATTTGTTATTGCCTTAACGGCCACTATTTTTCATTTCGATTGGGCCAATAAAGCCATATATGGCGCCTTTGGTGAAAGCGTACCGACGCGGAAGCAGCATGAGGAAATTACCAGTTTAGCGGCTGACGTGGTGCCCTATGAAACGCTGTTTAATGCAGCCCAGCAACATGCCAACGCGAATGGCTACGCAGATTGGTATTCAATGTGGATGGAAATAGGTGAAGATATCCATGAAGCACGTTTTTTCATTGATAAAAGCATAGGGCATAGACAAGAGCTTGCGTATTCGCTGTTTTTCGATACCCAAACCGGCAAAGTAACCAAGGTACTAAGAAAGCAAGATTGGTCTCGTGGTGGTCAAGCGTGGGGCACGGCGCGCTTTCTACATACCGGTGAATACTTTGGGGTTGTCGGTCAAACCGTGGCAGGGCTGGTGTCATTGCTTGCTTGTGTGCTGGTGTATACCGGCATTGTGTTGGCGTGGCGCAGATTAGTCAGCGAGCCTAAACGGTTACGTGAGAACGCAGGGGCAAATTCTTAAATCAATATCACTCTTAACGCTAAAATACGCACGTATGAGTGAATATTAGCGAGCTGTAGCGGATGAGCTAGGTAATTCAATTTGAATTTTTAGCCCACTGCGCTGGCCGGCGACATCAGTATAATTTTGAGCTTTGATAGTACCGCCCACGGCCTCAATTTGTCGGTGGGCTAACGCCAACCCTAAACCAAAGCCAGTGCTTTGCGATGTATCTATTCGTTCGCCTTTGGATACTCTGGCCTTATCTACTCGAAAGAAGGGCTTAAAGATGTCTCCAAGCATATGTTCAGGCACACCGGGGCCATTGTCTTTTACACATAGCCGGTAACCCTTCTCGGTGCTGCTGAGCAGTACCTCTACTTCCGATTTTTCAGGCGTATGGCGCAATGCGTTGCGAATAATATTCTCTATTGCTTGGCCCAATGCTATTTGGCTGCTTTGGGTCAGCGGCGCTTTTTTTGGCAGCGTGCTAACAAGGTTTTTGTCGGGGTATTCGAATCGTGCGCCTTCGCATATAACCTGTATTAATTCCACCAAATCGAAGTCTTCCGCGTTTAACTGTGGAGACTCGGTATTTAACCAAGCAAGAGTAAGCGTGTCTTCCACTAGGTTGCGCATAGTAGATGCTTCGTAGCGAAGTCGCGCTAATGCTTGTTGCGGGTTAATTTTCTGCTCTACAAAATCAACCGCCATATCTATACGTGTTAAGGGTGTGCGCAATTCATGAGACAAATCTGCTAGCAACTGACGTTGATTATAAATAAGTTTGCTGGTTCTATCGGCCATCATATCGAAAGTAACGGCTAAGCGGGTAAGCTCGTCATTCCGCTCAAGCAGCGATGCATTGGTTCTTACATCATAATGCCCGGCGCTGAAAGATTTTGTGACGTTTTCCAGCTTTCTTAAAGGCGACATAACGTGGCGGTATAACACTAAACTTAATATGCACAGTAATATGAGCGGCAGTGCAATTTGCAGCATGGCATTGGCATATAGCAGCATGGCACCTGGGCGCATGCGTTGGGGTAGTTCAATTAAAAGGTGGGTATTGGCGTCGGCAAAGGGAATTTCCATTACGGGGTTTTGCTGAAAATATAAGTGTATTTTCCACTCCACACTTCTGCCGTATTGGAAGCGGTCGAAAAAGGGTTTGTAGATAGTGGAATCGGCTATAGGATTTAGGTTCGAAGTAACCACACCAACCCAAGTTTGCTCTTTCTCTTGTAGCGCTTTAACCCAAACCGACAAGGCTTCTTCGCCTTCATTTGCCCAAATTTCATCGGCTTCTTTTCCGTAATCTAGCAATTGCTGTTGATGTTCTTTTGCAATAAAGCTCATGCTAGATTCGGTATGATTTGTTAACCAGTCAATGGCCCAAAACAGCAGTACAGTACCCACGCCAATAACAGTACACATTCGCCAAAACAGAGTATATTTCATGAAAACCGATAGCCCTTTCCGTGTAGCGTAGATAGCCTTTCTGGCGGCATACCTGCTTCTACTAGCTTTTTACGTACACGGCTGATGTGCATGTCTAAACTTCTATCGTAACGGCTGAATGGCCTGTTAAGCACGCTTTGATATAAGAAGGCTTTGGTCATCACTTCATGGTGGTTTTCTAGCAACACCCATAACAACTTAAATTGAATGGGGGTGAGCTCAACGTCGTGACCGGAAAAGCGAACATCTTGCTTTATTCGGTTAAGTTGAAGCTCATCAATGATTAACTGTGAAGCTTGTTTTGGGGGGATAGCGTCTCGCTGGCTACGACGTAGTAAAGCCTCTATTCTAAGCATCATTTCTGTGAAGTTAAACGGCTTAGGCAAGTAATCATCAGCGCCTTTTCTATAGCCTTCAATACGCTCTTGTTCAGCGCCACTGGCGGTAATCATCATTACCGGAGTATGCTTAACTTTTCGAATTTGATTCAAAACAGCCAAACCATTCAGCGAAGGTAACAAAATATCGAGTAAAATAAGATCGAAGCTTTCCTGCAGCGCCGCTAACAAGCCTTTCTGGCCATCTAGGCACTGCGTAGTGGTAAACCCTTTTTCTTTTAGCAGCCTAGCTACCTGATCGCTAAGGGTTATATCGTCTTCTATTATTAAAATGCGAGCGGCAGACATAGTAAGTACTCAAGTTGTGAGCTTACATGCTATTGATAATTGTTCTTATTTGCAAGTTGGTTGAGGTATCGCTTCCAAATAGTGAGCATATTTGCTACTTTCAGGCTTCATTACGCAATATTGTACATAAGTACTTTTATCTTTTTCTTCATCTTAAAACGGCAAGGATTAGTCATGCCTTCTTATTTTCATAATTCACTTTTAATTGTATTAAGTCTGCTTTTTATCATCACTGGTTGTAGTAATAACGCCAGTCAAATGTCCTCAGACGCAGACTCAGTGAGCGAAGATGAATCTGCAACTACCCTAACCGGTACTTGGCAGGTGGAGAGCATCGACATGGGTGGCATTATCGATAGCAGTATGATGACCGTAGAGTTGGTGACAAAAAATAGAATTTCCGGCTTTACTGGCTGTAATCAATTCTCAGGCATACTTAATTTACAAGCGAACGAATTAGCAGAAGGTGAATTTGCAACGTCTAAACTGGTAACGACTCGCCGCGCGTGTGTAAGTGCCATGTCAGCGCAAGAACAGCGATTTGTGAAAGCGCTAGAAGCAGCAAGCCGTTACGAAATTAAAGAGGGCACCTGGTTGGTTATTTATGATAACGACGGTAAGCAAAGACTGAAGTTAATAAGAATGTCGGTACAAGACACGGCGAAGAACGAAAAAATGGATGCTGCTACCACAGGAACGCATCAGTTTAATTGTGCGACAGCAGGAAAGATTGTGGTGCGCTTTTTAGGCCCAGATACCATTAAGTTATCTGAAAATGGTAATATTCATATATTACAGCATGCGCGTTCAGCCTCAGGAGCGCGTTATATTGGAATGAATACAGAATTTTGGAATAAGGGGAATTCAGCCGTTCTCAACCTTCAAAATCAATCTTATTCATGCAGTAAATAACAAACTAATGACTTTTGAGTCTAAAACCACACTTCCCCGCCTTTTATAGGTTTTTTTGCACATATAGCAGTTTTTCGCATCTCGTTACTTGCCAACTTTCCAAATTGGGTACTACGCTTAGTCCATATTGTAATCAACACTGACTAACGCGTTGCCTACTTACTCCTCTTCAACGTTCAGAGTAAGTACCTTTATGACATTGAACACACGTCATGCATATTTCGCTCGATTTAATCGGGCGTGATGAAGGAGTAGTGGCAGGGTATAAGGAGATCCTTTTGCATTCAAACGTGGAAAGTTCATCTACACACTCTAAAAGTAGCGCTAACCTTTATCTGGTGGGCGTAGTGGTAGGGTTATTAGGGGCTTGGGCTCTGTTCTTTTTAGGCTCAGCGCTGTTCGGCTTTATTTTGCTTACGGTGGTATTAATCGGCTTTGTCGCTTATACGTCAAGTAAGAACACCTCGTCTGATGATATTTCCTCTTATGAAGAAACACAGTCCAGCACCAGTCATGTAGAAGATAATATTGCATTAGCAGGGGGGGAGATTGCCCACTCGCTAACAATATGTGAAGGAAACCTATCCTCTATCAAAACAACCCAAGACGATGCTGTTGTTACCCTTAGCCAAGCCTTTACCAGTTTAAAAGACCTAGTGGCAGAACAGGTTAATTGCATTGATGCCCTGCTAAGCGTTGATGCATCAAACAGCACCGCTTACTCAGATAAAATGCGCAATTTTGCTCAAGATACCGACAGCACCCTTGTGAGCTTTATCGATTCCACAGAAAAAATGTCGTCTTCAACGCAGCATTTAATGAGCCAAGTACAAATCATTCAACAAGCAATGCCTACGGTTATCGATGCACTTAGTGGAATAGACGATATTTCAGCCCAAACTAATTTGCTAGCGTTAAATGCAGCCATTGAAGCGGCGCGAGCCGGTGAAGCGGGAAGGGGCTTTGCCGTGGTGGCCGATGAAGTACGGGCGTTATCTACCCGCTCAACCCAGTTCAGTGATGTTATTAAGAAGCAGGTAGAAAATATTAAAGGGCTGGTAGATAAGCTCACCGAAACTGCCGAGTTCGTTGCTTCTCAAGATATTTCGCATGTGGTTGAAGCTAAAGACCATATCAGTAAAGAACTAAAAGACATTATTCGCAAAGCAGAATCAGACCAAGTTACCACCAAGCAACTAGAGGGTATTGGGCAACAACTAGACGATGCAATAAATAACGCGATAAGAGGTATGCAGTTTGGCGATATAAATGGCCAGCACATTGATTATACAAAAGATATTGTGAAATTTATTATCGAGCGACTCCAACAACTAGAGCCTGAAAATTTGGAAGCATTTGCTTCTGAATTAAAGGCTTACCAACAAGCGCTTGCCCAACGAGGAAAAACCGACCATAACCCTGTTTCTGCAACATCCATGCAGTCGGGAGAGGTAGAGTTATTCTAGGGTACATAGGATTTTGACATCAAAAGTTATTACTTTTAAGCAGTGAGGGAATAGAAAGGATGAGCAAGCATATTTTAGTAGTCGACGATTCTATATCAATTCGTCAAATGGTAGAGATGACCTTAAAAGGTGCTGGCTACACGGTTACTACCGCACAAGATGGTCAAGAAGCATTAGACAAATGTAAGTCTCAGCAATTTGGGTTTGTATTGACCGACCAAAATATGCCTCGCATGGACGGTTTAACACTCATCAAAAATTTACGTAGTTTAAGCGGTTTCAATCGCACGCCTATTGTAATGCTTACCACAGAAGCAGGCCCAGAGATGAAAGCCAAAGGGAAAGCGGCGGGTGCTACAGGTTGGATGGTGAAGCCTTTCGATCCTAATAAGCTGCTAGATGTGACAAAGCGCGTTTTGGGCTAATCCTCTTCACATCATACCGGCCTGGAAGGATTCAGAATGAGCATCGATATTGAGCAATTTCATGGCGTGTTTTTTGACGAGAGCGATGAGCATCTCGACGACATGGAACAACTGCTAATTAGCCTTGATGTAGACTCGCCTGACCCGGAAGAACTCAACAGTATTTTCCGCGCGGCCCATTCTATAAAAGGGGGCAGTGGCATTTTTGGTTTCAATGCCTTAATGAACCTTACCCATGTAATGGAAAACCTGCTAGATAAGGCCCGTAATCAAGAGATATCTGTTACCACCAATATCGTTAACCTGTTACTAGAAACCCTTGATGTATTAAAAGCGACGTTATCTGCCTATCGCGATCAGGTCGATGTGCCAGAACAAGCCATTGCCGTCAGTATTACCAAGCTGGAAAGGGCGCTATCTGAAACCCAAGGTGCAGCCGCGCCTGATACTTCTCACGAGGCTTCCAATCCTAACAATGTCGCTAACGCTAACGGCTTTGACAATAGCAACGGCAGTTCAGATGCTGACAGCAGCGATAGTTCAAATGACAACAGCGACGCCTTTGGCTTTTTTGATGATGAGCCCGACCTCACCACAAACATTAGCCAACAGACCGAGATTAACGACGTTGAGTTGTCGACACAAAGTGATGATGGTTTTGGGTTCTTTGATGATACGCCCAGCGAAGCAGTCGCTAGCGCAGAAGACGACGGCTTCGGCTTTTTTGATGAACCAGAAATGCAGGTCTCTACACCAGCAGCCAGCGATAACAGCTATGGCTTTTTCGATACAACAGAGCTGCCTGAAAACAAGGCAACGCCTGACAACTCTGAAGCCGTAATTTCACCTAAACTATTTGTGCTAGACCCTATTGCGGCAAAGGGTACAGGTGAAACATCTGCATTAAAGAAAAAGTCACCGCCAAAGGCGAGTGATGCTGCGCCGCCTATTAAGACGAATAAAAAAAGTGTTGGTCGCGATAGCGCTTCCATTCGAGTGGATACCAAAAAAATCGACTCTATGGTTAATTTAGTCGGCGAGCTCGTTATCACTCAATCTATGCTGTCGATGATTGGACAGGAAGTAGATGGGCAAGTAGGTGAGCGTTTGCAAGTGGCGATAGACGAACTGCAGCGCAATACTCGTGAAATTCAAGAATCGGTAATGTCAGTCAGAATGTTACCGCTAACAGCTACATTTAATCGCTTCCCTAGGCTAGTTCGTGATTTGGCTGGCAAGCTAGATAAAAAAGTTGATTTAGTTTTACAAGGCGCTCATACCGAAATTGACAAAAGCCTGATTGAAAAGCTTGTCGACCCTTTAACGCATTTAGTTAGAAACAGTATCGATCATGGTATTGAGTTGCCCGAAAAGCGACGTGCCGCCGGTAAGCCCGAAATGGGAACCGTCATTCTGGGCGCTGAGCAAAAAGGCGGCAGTATTATTATTAAAATCATTGATGATGGCGGCGGGCTGAATAGGGCGCGTATTTTGGAAAAAGCACGTTCCAATGGTTTAACTGTTGACGATGACATGCCAGACAGCGAAGTCTGGCAGCTTATCTTTCAAGCCGGTTTTTCAACTGCCGAAGCGGTAACCGATGTGTCAGGCCGTGGTGTGGGTATGGATGTAGTAAGGCGGAATATTGAAGCCATTGGTGGGCGGATTGAAATAGAGTCTTCATTAGGAGAGGGCTCAGGCTTTTTCATACATTTACCGCTTACCCTCGCTATTGTTGATGGCATGTGCGCGTCAGTTGGCAATCAGATTTTTGTCATACCTTTGCTTAACATTGTGGAGTCTTTTCAGCCCACTGCCAGCCAACTTAAAACCCTAGGCAACGATACGGTGCTTTATGTACGTGACCAATATTGGCCGCTTGTTCCTCTTCACGATTATATGGACGTAGAAAACGCCAACCGTAAACCCACAGAAGCCATTGTTGTATTACTTGAAAGTAGTAAGAAACGCTTCGGCGTGCTGGTAGACGCCTTAGTTGGCCAGCAACAAGTGGTAATAAAGAGCCTAGAAGCTCACTATCGAAAAGTGGCTGGACTTGCCGGCGCTACTATTATGGGCGACGGAAAAGTTGCGCTTATTATCGATGCCGACTCTATCGCAACTACTTATACGTCAAGTCAATTAGAGGACATGCTCGCATGAGTGATACCGCATTACATCAGGCTGTTATCGGGGGCGATGACAAGGAATATCTAAGTTTCGTACTTGCCGATGAGCACTACGCTTTAGATATCAAAACGGTAAAAGAAATTCGTGGTTACGAGCAAGTCACTAAAATTGCTAATGCGCCAGCGTTTTTAAAAGGGGTAATCAATTTGCGAGGGGACATTGTGCCTATCGTAGATTTACGCCTTAAATTCAACGTTGGCGAAGCCACATATACCGAATTTACTATTGTGATTATGCTCAATATACAAGATCGCATTGTGGGCATTGTGGTAGATGGTGTATCGGATGTTATTCGGTTAATGGAAGATCAAATTCTAGCACCGCCTGAATTTGGTGTGGCTTTTGATAGCCGGTACTTGCACGGGTTAGCAGATGTAGATGGTCAGATGGTTATTCTGGTGAATATTGAAAGCCTTATCACCAGTGAAGAAATGGGCTTAGTTGCTCCCCAAAGCGTTAACGAAGACGCGTAACAGCTAAGACGGCAACGGTAAAAAATTTCGCAAATTTAGGATGAACTGGTTATGGGCGTGTTTAACTTTCTCAACAATGATGAGCTTAAAGCTGCACAGCACGAGGCGCAGCTTAAAACGCAGATCCTCAATGCAAGCACCGCAAGCATTATGGTAATTGATGGCGCAGGTAATATTGTATATCACAACCCTGCTTTTTTAGCGCTGGCGAAGCAATGCCCTGATGATTTTACGGTTTCCACTCATGGCGGCCATGCTTCTTTAAAAGGGCAAAATTTATCGGCAGTCATAAAAGGCAATACCCAACTGCTGAATCAAATATTGCAGTGCCGAGAAGAAAGTCTTTATGCGCAATTGGCTGAGAGTGTGTTTACCCTCAATATTACCCCGCTTAGTGCGTCAAGCTCAGAGCCCGCTCAGTACGTTGTGCAATGGAGTGATAACGAACAGGAAGATCAGCACGCGGGTATGGTTAGTGCCATTAACCAAAGCCAAGCGGTTATTCTTTTTTCTCCCGATGGCAATATTGTCAAAGCGAATGAAAATTTTCTGTCAGCCATGGGCTACTCAGAAAGCGAAATAGAAGGCAAACATCACAGCCTTTTTGTTACTCGAGAATACGCCAGTAGCCAAGAATACAAAGATTTTTGGTCGGTATTGCGAAGCGGTGAAGCACACAGCGGTGAGTTTTGCCGATTAAATAACAAGGGTGAAGACGTTTGGATCCAAGCTTCTTATAACCCTATTTTTGATCACAATGGCAAGGTTACCGCTATTGTGAAATTTGCTATTGATATCACCGCTGAGAAAAAGCAAAACGCCGATTATAAAGGGCAAATTGACGCCATTAGTAAGTCGCAAGCCGTTATCGAATTCGACTTACAAGGCAATATTCTTACCGCGAATGATAACTTTCTTAGTGTAATGGGGTATTCCCTAGAGGAAGTAAAGGGTAAGCATCACAGTACGTTCGTGGAAAGGGAGGTAAAACTTAGCCCTGAATACGCTGCTTTCTGGAAAGATTTGCAAGCGGGGAATTATCGAACAGGTGAATTTAAAAGGTTAGGTAAGGGGGGGAGTGAAATTTGGATCCAAGCTTCTTATAACCCTATTTTAGACAGCAACGGGCAACCTTTTAAGGTGGTAAAATTCGCCACTGATATTACCGCCGAAAAAGCTAAGAACGCTTACTTTGAAGGGCAGTTAACCGCAATAAGCAAATCTCAAGCGGTAATCGAGTTTGATTTAGATGGCGTGATTTTAGATGCCAACAGTAATTTCTTATCGGCGCTTGGTTACACCCTAGATGAAGTGAAAGGAAAGCATCACAGCATATTTGTAGAGCCTGCTTTTAAAAACAGCCCAGAATACGCCGCCTTTTGGGAGCAATTGCGCAAAGGGGTTTATGCTAGTGGCGAGTACAAGCGTATTAGTAAACTAGGTAATGCTGTTTATATTCAGGCTTCGTACAATCCCATACTCGATCAAAACGGCAAACCCTTTAGGGTAGTGAAGTACGCTACCGACATTACGGGGCGCACGGTAGCAGTAGACAGTATTAAAACCGTGATGTCCAAGCTTACTGAAGGTGACTTACTGCATAACATTGAAGAACCACTAGATGGCGACTTTAAAGTGCTTGGTGAGTCTATTAACCAGTTTGTAGATGAACTACGCGATACCATTATCAAAATTCACGATGCGGTAGAAACCATCGATACCGCCTCTAATGAAATTGCGACAGGAAACGCCGACTTATCCAGTCGTACCGAGCAGCAAGCATCTAGCTTGGAAGAAACTGCATCGGCCATGGAAGAGCTCACAGGTACGGTAAAATTAAATGCGGAAAATGCCGAACAAGCAAAAGGTTTGGCTAGTCAGGCATCTGATGTGGCATCAGAAGGGGGTAAGGTGATTGAACAAGTAGTTCATACCATGGGGGAAATCAACGATTCGGCCCAGCGCATTTCTGACATTATTGGTGTTATTGACGGCATTGCATTTCAAACCAACATATTAGCCCTTAACGCCGCGGTAGAAGCGGCGCGAGCTGGCGAGCAAGGCCGCGGGTTTGCGGTAGTAGCATCGGAAGTTCGCACATTAGCCCAGCGCTCAGCAGAAGCGGCTAAAGACATAAAAGGCCTTATTTCAACCTCGGTAGAGAAAATTACCAACGGCAATGTATTGGTGAACAAATCTGGTGAAACCATGGCGGATATTGTGACGGCAATTAAGCGGGTGAACGACATTATGTCAGAAATTGCCGCAGCAAGTTCCGAGCAAGCCACCGGTATTCAAGAGGTCAATAACGCTGTTGTACAAATGGATGAAATGACACAACAAAATGCTGCGCTTGTAGAGGAAGCGGCAGCCGCCGCAGACAGTATGAGGCAGCAGTCTGGGCAATTAGCACAGCGGGTAGCTGTATTTAAAGTGGGGCAACAGAGCTTTAGTTCAGCCTCTACGTCATCGAATAGCATGGCATCGTTTCCTACATCCGCTCCAAGAGCGATATCGGGGCCTGGTCCTTCTAAGCCAAGAGTATCGTTAAACCCAATGTCGCCGGATGAAGCAGAGTGGGAGGCCTTTTAGTGTATGACCGAGTTACACGAAGTAGTGGCGCAAAGGGAATTTGCCTACAGTCGGCGAGACTTCGATAGAGTTAGGCGGCTACTGTTCGAGCGTGCCGGTATTCGCCTAGCCGACTCTAAAGATGCCATGGTGTATAGCCGCTTAGCGCGGCGCCTGCGCATATTAAAATTAACTCGTTTCAAAGACTACTTGGAAATGGTGGCCCACAACCACCAAGAACAAGAACATTTTGTTAATGCGCTAACGACAAATTTAACCTCTTTTTTCAGAGAACCTCATCATTTTGAAGCGCTCTCAACGTACTTAAAGCAGCACCCCAATACCAAACGCATTTGGTGTTCGGCCAGTAGTACAGGGGAAGAGCCCTATTCCATCGCGATGACAGTAGCGTCGGTATTTGGCACCTTTACTCCCCCTGTCTCTATTGTTGCCACTGATATCGATAGCCGTGTGCTACAAAAAGCCGCCGCAGGGATTTACAGTGCAAGCGGCATTGAACAATTACCTCCTCATTATCGCGAACAGTTTTTCTACAAAGGCAAAGGCGCACAGTTAGGGAAAGTGCGTGTGGCAGATGAGCTTAGGCGCATGGTGCAGTTTGAAACCCTAAACCTGATGTCGCCCACATGGGACATTGAAAGCCCAATAGATATTATTTTTTGTCGAAACGTCATGATCTACTTTGATCGAGACACTCAGCGCAAAATTCTATCCCGAATGGTTAAGTTAATGACACCTGAGGGAATGTATGTAGCCGGTCATTCTGAAAACTTCACTATGTACCCTGAGTTGGTACGGCCTATGGGTAAAACTATTTACCGGCCAGTAAATTAAAAGGGGTTAGCAGTATGAGCCAAGATGAACAACCTATCAGTTACTTCGACAACCGATTTCGAAAAGAAGCCGTTAAATTATTACCAGGGCAGTACGTTGCCACCGCTTCTAATAAGGTGTTAGTCACTATTTTAGGGTCTTGTGTTGCCGCATGTATTTACGACCCAGAAAAGAAGATTGGCGGTATGAACCATTTTATGTTGCCTGAATTGAATTTAGCCAGCGAGCTAGATAGCAACCTTGCATCTAAATACGGTGTGCATGCTATGGATATGCTTATTGAAAAACTCATCACGCTAGGGGCAAGAAAGGAAAAGCTAGTGGCTAAAGCTTTTGGGGGCGGCAAAGTGCTTGCTGGGTTTGTGCAACAAGATATTGGCAGAATTAACGCTGAGTTTGTTGTTAACTATTTAACTAGGGAAAACATTCCACTATTAAATAGTGACTTAATGTCCGACTACGCCCGCAAAATATACTTTCTGCCGGATGAAGGTAATGTATATATGAAGCGAATTAGAAATTTTAATAATACCAGTTTGTATGAGCGTGAATCTAGCCACCGCGTGCTGCTATCTCAGCAAGCCACCCCCGATGATTTCTCGCTAACGGAGCCTGACAATGCCCATCAAAGTTCTCGTGGTAGATGACTCTGCACTTATCAGGCAGTTATTATCTGAAATTATCAATAATGAAGCTGACATGCTTTTGGTTGGTGCGGCACCCGATGCATTTGTAGCGAAAAGAATGGTGCAAGAGTTTAAACCTAATGTGATCACTCTTGATATTGAAATGCCCAAGGTGGATGGCTTACGGTTTTTAGAAGTTATGATGAAAGCATGCCCTACACCGGTTGTTATGGTGTCTACATTAACGGAAAAAGGGGCTGATGCTACACTTCGTTCGTTAGAACTAGGCGCGGTAGATTTTGTACCAAAACCCAAGCTGGGTGTGGCTCAAGGTATGGAAGAGTATCGTTCGGTAATAACGGAAAAAATTAGAATGGCGGCGCACTCCACACTAAGTGCACCTACACAATCGCGCGCATCCCAACATGCTGCTATGCGCTACACGGGTAGCGAAAAAGTGATAGGAATGGGGGCGTCTACTGGCGGTACAGAAGCGATTAAAGATGTACTCATGCATTTCCCTAAAAACGCGCCTGCTACTGTTATTACCCAACATATGCCGCCGGGCTTTACGACAACCTACGCCCGTAGGCTAAACAGCCTGTGTGAAATAGAGGTAAGTGAAGCGAAAGGCGGTGAGCGTCTGTTACCGGGGCATGCCTATTTAGCGCCGGGTGATAAGCACTTGGTTGTTGAGCGCAGCGGCGCAGATTATCGTATTGCCTTATCTGATGGCCCAAGAGAATCGGGGCACAAACCGTCTGTAGACGTACTTTTTAATTCACTAGCGGCTAATGCTGGGGCAAATGCTGTAGGGGTGTTGCTAACCGGTATGGGACGTGATGGCGCTAACGGTTTATTGCATATGAAGCAACAAGGCGCCACTACGTTCTGCCAAGATGAAAAAAGCTGTGTTGTGTTTGGTATGCCCAAGGTGGCAATAGAATTAAATGCGGCCAGCTACGTTACACCGCTAGCTTCGCTAGCAGATGCTATACTCGATACGTTAGAGTCGATTGGCGTGGGTACACGGCTTTAATTAGATTTTGTTTAATCTATGTTGTCGCTAAGTTTTCCACTTGGCTTGTTAGCTGATTTAATTGATGTTTTAATAAAGCGGATTTGTTGTCACGATAACATTGCTGTTACAGAAAGCTGTTACTGTAACCTCAACTAAGGAAGGGTTCTCGTGAAAGCTTACACCAGGTCGATAACAAGATAAGAAACATTAGCAACACCTTTAAAATCATGAGCAATACGAATACATGATGAGGTAAATAAAAGGCATGGGACGTTGCGGTATACCTCAATTTATTATCATTGGGTATAATTCGTAACACCTAAAAATAAGATCATAATTGCTATAGTTTCAACACAATCAGGGTATCGGATAGCCTTATCTCTATCTAAATAAATGAGCTTGAACTATATCAGGCCGTTGGGGAATCGTATGAAACAGCAAGCTATAATCGCATCAGTCGCATTATTAATTTCTTCTGCAGCCTTAGCAAATGGCGGGTTTCAGCCAACCGCTAAAGCGTGCGTGAATGTGGGTAAAGAAATTTCACGAGTTAGTGGCGAAATGGATGCAGCGAAATCGGGTATTCAAAAGTCTTGGTTAAAGCGTCAGTTGGGTGCGCTAGAAACTAAGCGTTCAAACTGTTCGACTAACGGGTTTAAAGGCAGACAATTAGTTGCTAAAACTGATAACTAAAGCCTGCTACACTTTATATACCAAGGGTGCTTTATGCGCCCTTTTTCATTTCTTGCTCAAGCCCAGTTAAACTTTCTACGTTCAAGTCGGGTGCAAGCCCCAACGGATACATCATTTTGCCAGGTCTGTTTACAAACGTGGTTTGCATACCTATGGCCTTTGCACCACTCACATCCCACCCATGTGCCGCTACCATCATGGCATCTTCTGGCTCAACGCCAACTTCTTTGCACGCCCAGCGATACACATCGGGGTAGGGCTTATACGTTTTAATTTTTTCTGTGCTCAGTACATGCGAAAAGCATTCACTGATGCCTGCAAATTCCAGTTGCGCTTTTAGTCCTTCAATAGAGGAGTTAGATAGCGCCACTAACGGCACGTTTAATGACTGAAGCTTTGAAAGTGTCGGCTTCACATCATCATGCGCTGGAAGCTTGGTAATGTGGCTCTTTATGGCATTAAGGGCTTCGTCTTCAGATACGCTAAAACCTTTACTATGCGCCACCATCACCAAGGCAGCTGCCCCAATATTGATAAAATCATGAAATTGGTTAGAAGCTATATCGACAAGCGAGTGATGCAAAAGGTTGGCGAACCACAAATCGACCAAGTCTTCATTGCCACCGAGTAATGGCGCTAAACCATGCTTCATTTCTGCCATATCAAGCAAGGTTTCGTTAATGTCGAAAAAAATCGCTTTAGGTGCTGTCATAGTGGTAACTCCCTTTATTATTGCGCTTTCGCGCGACGTCTAAGCACATCTATACGTTTATCTAAGGGCGGGTGGCTCATAAATAATTCTGAAAATGCCGACTTACCCGAAATGCCAAAGGCCATCATGGTGCCATCTAACTGACTTTCACTGTTCGATTTTAAACGCGTTAACGCCGCTATCATTTTTTGTCTGCCCACTAATTTGGCTGAGCCTGCATCGGCCCGGTATTCACGCTGACGAGAAAACCACATCACAATAATGCTAGCCAAAATGCCAAACAGCATTTCAAGTACAAACACAATGCCGTAATAAGCAAAGCCGCCTAATGCACTGCTTCCGTTATTACTGCCACGAGCAGCATTAGAGATAGCACCGGCAATTACGCGCGCTAAAAAGATAACGAAGGTATTCACAACCCCTTGAATTAACGTAAGGGTAACCATGTCGCCATTGGCAATGTGTGATACTTCGTGGGCAAGCACCGCTTCCGCTTCATCTTCGCTCATACCATTTAATAAGCCACTGCTTACGGCAACTAAGGCATTGTTCTTATTCATGCCGGTTGCAAAGGCGTTTATTTCAGGGGAGTCGTAAATTGCTACCTCTGGCATGCCAATACCCGCCTTTTTAGCTTGGGCAGAGACCATATTAATTAACCAGTGTTCAGTTGGGGTGGTGGGGTTATCAATCACCTGGGCACCCGTACTTCGTTTGGCAATCCATTTCGACATGGCTAATGAAATAAGCGCACCGCCAAAACCAAATACCGCAGAGAAAACTAATAGCCCAGTAATACTGCGGTTATCAATACCAAAAGCAGCAAACACAATATTCAGCACAATACCTAGCACTAACACTACGGCTAAGTTGGTAACAAGGAATAAGAAAACCCGTTTCATATAATGTCTCTATCTTGAGGTAAAAGGTTAAGGTAAAAATTATGGCAAAACGTTATGGCAAAGTGCCCAGCAAAAGAACCAGTACAACAATTACATTATGGTGGCGAAATATGGCGCTTCAAAGAGGGAGGCAATAAAAAAGCCGATGAAATGATCACCGGCTTTGGATTGGTAGCTTATAGTCTGTTAATCAAAAGAACAGATAAGATACGCTTAGTTTAATACTTCTTGGCATGATATAACGGCCATTAGGCGAATCTGGGTTTCTTGGGTCGCCCTCGGTAATGCCTTGCTCATCAGTTAAGTTATCGATAGATAGTTGAACACTAAGTGCATCCGTAGGCTCAAGAGTCATGCCTACATCAACTTTTTCATACCCTTCTAAAATTACCGTATTTTCGTTGTCGCCAAAGCGGTCATCAACTGCTGAAAAGGTACCATATACAGTGGCGTACATATCGCCCACATCGAAACCATAGCTAGGTGTCATACGCACTTGCCAGCCTGGCTGACGTTGGGCTTCGTTGCCTTCGTTGGTAGCGCTAGCAGTAATTTCGGTTTCTTGTAGTGTTGCATTTACACTAAGTGAGAAACCTGAGTCGTTGTTGTACTTCCCATCAAACTCGATACCGTATGCTTCATTCGTTAAAATTTCAGCTGGTGCACCTGGCAGGCGAACAAAGGTATCGCCTTTTACTTCGTTAGCAAACGCCGTAGCGAAAAACTGAATGTTGTCATTCATGTATTTATAGCCAAGTTCGCCTTGGGTAACTTCTTTAATTAAATCGTTACCACCAGTGTACGCTCCCCAGTTATCACGAAAGTCATCGAAATAAGGCATTTTGTAGCCACGGTTCATACGTACGAACACGCCGCTAAAATCATTAAGTGCGTAGTTAGCCCCTAATGTCCACGAAGTTTTGTTTTCGTCATACTCCAGTGCTTTAGTAATCACGCCATCAAGGCCCTCATCAACCGAGTAGCTTACTTCATGGTTTTCACGGCGTAGCCCTAAGTCGATGCTTAAATCTTCAGTGGCGTAATAGGTGCTGGTAGCATAAAGTGCAAATGTACTGGCATCACCAACGGAGTTTATATCGTAACTCCAGCCGCAGCCTTCCGCACTGCTATTACAAGCAATTCCGTCTAGCATTTCGCCGCCAGGTACTAGTGCATAATACGCTTGGTTACCAATACTCCACCAATCTTCTGCTTTAGTAGTTGCGCTATAAATACCAAAAGAGGTATCGAAGTTGTCCCACGATTTAGATACGGCTAAGTCGTTAGTGAAAGACTCAACATCTTTTAGCACAACCCAACGGCCGATTTGTTGAATGGGGGTGTCGCCATCGTAGGTGTTTCCAGTGACTGCACCCGTTGCGCTTTCTCCGTTATCAGCAACTTCAGCCACGGTTATTGCTGAACCATCTGGCACTAAACCAAAGGTGTTTGCATCCCCTTTAGTCAGGTTAAAACGGTCAACCAAATGCCAGCCGCCACCTAGCTCAAGCTTTAAGCTACCACCACTAACATGACCATCCCAGCCTCGCCCATCACCAAAGTCAAAAGACTCAGAAGTAGCATTTTCAGGTCCGTAGTTGATTGTAGCTTGACGGTTCAACGGGCCTATTTGGGTATAATTAGCATCAATGCCATCTACGTTTAACGGCGTAGGCAAATACCAAGTGCCATGATCGTCAGTTTGGCGTGTATAAAGGTTTAGCTCACCTTTATCAAAAATTTTTGTTAGATTAACAGTGAATTGGTTGCCCTCTTCAGAGCTAAACCCAGCATCGCGAATACCATCAGAGCTTTTTACGTAACCGCCTACCATGTAGTAAAGGTCGTCGGCTAGTGCACCGCTAAGTACAAGATCAACGCGATTCAAGCCATAATCTGATACTGTGTATTTCACACTGGCTTCAGTATCTTCACCGCCGCGTTTTAAGCGAAAGTTGGTGGTTAAACCGGGTTGGCCGTTACTCACTACCGGGTTAGGGCCACCACGTAAGCCTTCAACCATTTCAATGGTGTCATCAATTCTAAACATCTGAGAGTTTTCTAAGAACGATAAAGTTGAAGCTGGGTAAATAGGCGAACCTTCCAGTGAAATGGTAAGGAAAGGTGCATCACCGCCACCTGGGAACCCTCGAACAAATACATTCGCGCCTGACTCACCGCCAGAGCTTTCTACCCAAACACCTGGTATGGCTTTGAATAAATCGGCTGTAGATTTTGGTGCTAGTTTTTCAATATCGCTGGCATCAATATTCGTAACAGCGAAGCTTGCATCAATTTTTCTTATCCCTGCGCCGCCTGGCGTTCCACTTACTACAATAACTTCAGTGTTTTCTGCAGTAGCTTGTTTTGTTTCTTCTTGTGCAAAGGCCGTTTGGGTTAACGCTAAAGAAATTGCAGTGGCTAGCATTCCTTTTGTGAACAACGTTTTCATGGTGTGTGCTCCTGAAAATAATTTTTGGGCGTTGTTAACCGAATGCGTGGAACAGGTTAAAAAATTGTCACTCGCTTCGGGAATGAGCAACAAAATAGATCTGTTTGCAAACGATTGCAAGAGTAAAATACAATCGATTGCAAAATAATTGTATAAGCATGTTAACATTTGTTTGCAAAGTGGTTTGGTGCTGAATTGGGATGAGTAGAAGTAAATAACCTGAGATTCAGAGACTTATACCATCGCACGCAGAGCATAGGCTTTTTGTGTATTTCTAGGTATAGTTTGAAAAAAAGAGAGAGCTAAATAACTTGAGTTCAGAAACAAAATTAACGTTGGCTAAGCTGGCAAAGCTTGCAGGGGTTTCAACCTCTACAGCATCTAGAGCGCTTAAAGATAACCCGCTGATAAAGCAGGAAACGCGAAATAAAGTGCAGGCATTGGCAAAAGAATACAATTACAGTGTAAATGCCGCTGCAAGTAGGCTACGTACGCAGAAAACTCATGTTATTGCGGTAATCCTCAACCTTATCGATCATACCGAGCAAAGCACCACAGACCCCTTTTTACTGAAACTGGTAGGTGAACTGAACCAAGCATTGAATGCCAAGGGCTACGAGTTATTGCTATCAAATTCTTTTATGGCGTCTGACGATTGGGCCAACTACTTCATTCATAGTCAGCGCGCTGATGGAATGATTGTAATCGGGCAAGGGAAGTCGACTAAGAAGATTGACCGCGCTGCAGAAGCTGGTGTACCCCTTGTGGTATGGGGCGATCCAAAAAGCGAGGCTCGCTATCCCATAGTCGGTGGTGATAATTATCAAGGTGGTTTTGAAGCCGCCACCCACTTGCTGCAAAAAGGCGCTAAACGCGTGTTGTTCTTAGGTGATGCAGAGCATGCCGAGATGCAAGAGCGTTATAGAGGCTACTTGCAAGCGCATCAAGACGCTAATATTCCAGTGAGTGAAGACTGCACTTGCACTATTGATATAACCTCAAAAGCGGCGTACGAGTATATAAATCAAAGAGTAAAAGCGAACGGCTTAGATTTCGACGGTATCGTGTGTTCAAGCGACATGGTAGCGCTTGGTGCACTTAAAGCGTTGAAAGAGCGCTACGTGGGTATTCCTAGCGATGTAGGCATTGTGGGCTACGATGATATTTCGCTAGCTGAACTTATGCATCCGGCGTTAACAACCGTACGTCAAAACACTCAACAAGCTGCGTCGGCCATGGTAGAGCAACTACTTCTCCAATTTGAAGGCAAAGAAACCGCTAGTTATGTGGTAGATACCCAATTGGTGGTTCGTCGTTCAAGTAAACACGATTAACGCGGTCATAAATAAGCACCACTTAACAAATAACACGTCAATGCAAACGTTTGCATTTTTGTTTTTATCCGTCTACACTCCGGCTTAATTTAGTTAACAGAGTGTTTACACATGTCCAGATTGTTGATTATCGCTGCGATAGCCGTAAGCTATTATGTGTTTGCCATACTGCTAAACAGTGTGGGCACCGTTATTTTGCAATCGATAAACAGTTTCGATGTGTCGAAACCAGAAGCCAGCACCCTAGAAGGGTTTAAAGACTTATCCATTGCGCTGGTATCCTTTCTTGTTGCTAGCTTTATTCCTCGTATCGGCTACAAGGTTTCAATGCTATTCGGCCTTATTCTGGTGGCTACGCTTTGCGCTATTACGCCTAGTATTGGCAGCTTTTGGGTTATAAAACTCTTGTTCGCAGGCATAGGCACAGCCTTTGCGTTAGTGAAAGTGTCGGTGTACGCCATTATTGGTCAACTCTCTTCCAACACCAAAACGCATAGCTCTCTAATGAATACCATTGAAGGTATTTTTATGTTGGGTGTGCTTTCAGGATATTGGGTATTTGCAGCCTTCATCGACCCGACTAATGAAGCGTCTCTTTCATGGCTGAACGTGTATTACCTTATTGCCGCTCTAGTTGCCGTAACGATTTTATTGGTGCTAATGGCGCCGATTCAAAAACCAGAGGTAAACAAAGAAGTTGGGGTAGGGACGGCGTTTATCGATATGCTTAAACTTGCCTATAAACCCTTAGCACTCATCTTTATTATTTCCGTGTTTCTGTATGTATTGATTGAACAGGGCATAGGCTCTTGGTTACCTACATTTAACCGGGAAGTGTTAGGTTTGCCTACCCAAGTGAGTATTCAAATTACCAGTATTTTCGCCGTAGCGCTTGCCGTTGGCCGTTTATTGGCTGGTGTAGTGCTAGCAAGAGTAAGTTGGTATCCCTTTATGAATGCCTGTTTGGTAGGCATGGCTGCGGTGATGTTATTGAGCTTACCTTTAGCCGAAAAGGTAGACGAGAACCTTATTGCTAGCTGGGTAGATGCACCAATAGCGGCGTACCTTATTCCGCTTATTGGGCTTATGATGGCACCCATTTACCCTGTTATTAATTCTGTAATGTTAAGTGCATTGCCCAAGGTGCAACACGCCCCTATGACAGGCTTAATCGTGGTGTTCTCTGCCCTTGGCGGTACCACTGGCTCTATTATTACCGGCTATGTATTTGAAGCAATGGGTGGGCAACAAGCCTTTTACTTATCGCTTATTCCCATAGGTGCACTGCTTGTCACTCTGTTCTTTTTTAAACGAGCAACCTCTTCAATAGTGTTAAAGGATACCGCGTAACATGGCATTAACTACGAGTGGTTGGCGTAAGTGCCTGCCATTTTTTGAAAGCAATTTGTTTAAAGATGTGCAAAACGCGGCCTTGTTTCAAGACAGCAAGACCTTTGCCGATGCCATTGTATTAAGCGATTGGCAGACCGTAATAAATGAATACGAGCTGCAAAAATGTAACGAAGACTTTAGTTTATCCTCTTTCGTTGTCACTCATTTCCAAATGCCAGACATGGTGGCAAACAGTACAAATTTTACATTCAGTGCTGTACCAGACTATGTGCAACATATGTGGGATGTACTGACCCGTACGCCAGATGCAGAAAATATAGATAGCCTAATTAGCCTATCGCGACCTTACATAGTACCTGGCGGCAGATTTCGAGAAATTTATTACTGGGATAGTTACTTTACCGCATTAGGGTTAATTGATTCTGGAAAAGCTGACATGGTAATTAACATGTTGGAAAATTTCTTAGACATATTAGATGAAGTGGGCTGTATTCCAAATGGAAATCGAGCCTACTATTACACCCGAAGCCAGCCACCCGTGCTGGCGCTAATGTTCTCGTTAGTAGAGGAAAAGTTAAGTGAAACACAGCGTCAAAGGGCTATAGCAGGCATCGAAAAAGAATATGCTTTTTGGATGAATGGCGCGCAAAGCATAAGCGACACGCAAGACGCTAAGCAAGCAAGTGAACACCTAGTACGCATGCCTAGTGGTGCTTTACTTAATCGGTACTACGACAGCGAAGCCTCGCCACGACCAGAGTCGTACAGAGAAGACATTGAAACGGCCGAGCTGGTAGGCGCAAAATCAGTAGAGTTTTACCGCCATATAAGAGCCGCATGTGAATCAGGTTGGGATTTCAGTTCCCGTTGGCTTGCCGATGAAAACGCCCTGTCTAGTATTCGTACTACTGAAATAGTACCTGTTGACTTGAACGCACTGCTGTATTTTGTTGAAAGTACATTGGCGCGGGTTGGCACCGAAGCCAGCAAATACCGTGAGGCCGCTGTTAACCGAAAGCAGGCAATAAACACCTATTTGTGGAATGAAGATAAAGCCTGTTTTTACGATTACCATTACCCCAGTAATGCACAAACTACCGTGCTTTCAGCGGCTGCAACCGTACCTTTGTTTCTAGAACTTGCCACCGATGCACAGGCTATTGGGGTAAATGTTGCCCTTCAAACGCACTTGTTAGCACCCGGCGGAATAGTGACCACTGCAAATACCACTACCCAACAATGGGATTCACCCAATGGATGGGCACCTCTGCAATGGTTTGCGGTGAAAGGGTTACTAAATTACGGTTTTAATGATGAAGCTGACGATATTATTAAACGCTTTACGCAAACCATTGAAGATCATTTTGCGCGAACTGGCGTAATGCTAGAAAAGTATAACGTGTGCGAGCCTGACAAAACGGCAAGTGGCGGAGAGTACGAAGTTCAATTAGGATTCGGTTGGACTAACGGCGTTTATACTCGCTTTAAAACCATGCAAGGCTAAACGAAAAGCCGCTAGTTCCGTTATCATTGATTTGTAAATTTAAGATATAAAACAGGGTTAGCGGCACTAGTCGCAGTTTACATCTAATGCTGACTGCAAAGGCGCTGGCTCCAAAAAGCATTAGCTATACACTGAATGCGAAAACGCCTTCTTGTACTACAAGGGCGTACCGAAGCTTACCAAAATACCCACACCCACCAACGCAATTACCGACCATATCAGCGTAGCCTTCGTGGCTTTTTCGCCCATAACCCAAGCAACGCCTAGCGACATTAACGCGCTGGTAGCGATTAAGGTTTGCACCACGGCAGCTTTCGCATAGGCAAACGCGAACATTTGCAGGTAAATAGCGGCGGTAGTGCCTAATAAGGTAGCCAGTACAAACGCAGGCCAAACCCGTTGATTGGTTGCTAATACTGGCATCCATTTAGTGCGGGTAATCACAATTAAGGGTACGACAAAAACCATACCGCCTACCAAGCGCAAGAAGGCCGCGCTGGCAGCGTCTATATCTCCACTACCTAGAATATCGCGGCTAACCACAGCGCCTACGGCCTGGCATAATGCCGCCCCCACACCATACATATAGCCTGAGGTTGCGAATACGTGCGTGGTATTTCGCTTACGGGCTTTTATCACCATGTCGACCGACAATAGCACCACGGCAATACCCACCCACTGCTGCCAGGTTATCCATTCACCAATAAACGCCATGGCAAAAAGGGCAGTAAACAAAGGCGCTAGGGTTTCGGCTACTAATACCGCTTGGCTATCACCAATAGATTTTAATGCTTTAAAAAAGCAGGTGTCGCCAATACCAATACCAATAAAGCCGCTTAATAACAGCCAAAGTACAGCGTTGGTTTCATAAGCATTTGGCTGCACTACCGCAATAACGACTGCCAAAATAGCAATAGAGATAAGGCCCTTCCAAAAATTCATGGTAAGAGGAGAAAACGCGTTGCCTGTGCCCCTAAACAAACGGGCGGCAATTGCCCAACAAAGTGCCGTTCCTAGTGCTGCGAATACACCCATTAGTAACCTATAAAATATGAAGCTTAGAAAAAAGAGCCGCTATGCTAAATGAAAGTGAATGCGTATGTTAGTAGATATTAAAGAATCCGAGTTCAGAAAATAAGTTAACTAACTAAAAGTTAACGGAAACACAGTCACGCTTGTGGCAATGTTATAGCACGAGGGCAAATAGCCTTGCCTACCTTAAACGTAATTAAAGAGTATAAAGAATGGATTTAAGCGGTATTAAAGGTGTTATTTTTGATTTAGATGGCACCTTAGTTGAGTCTAGCCTTAACTTCTCGCAAATGAGAGCAGATATAGGCTGCCCGCAAGATGAAGACATTCTTACGTTTATAGACAATATGGGGTGTGAACAAGAAAAAGCGAAAGCCAACCACACCATATTGCAACACGAACTAACCGACGCACAAAACGCGAAATGGCTACCTCTTGGTAAGCAAATGGTAAATAAGGTTTTAGAGAGTAACTTGCCCATAGCTATTGTTACACGCAACTGCCGAGAAGCCAGTGCCATTAAAATAGCCAATAACCGCATACCCATTGAGTTTGTACTTACCCGAGAAGATGCACCCGCCAAGCCCGACCCCACCGCACTATTACATATAGCCCAACACTGGCAGCTACAACCCGAAGACTGCCTGTATGTGGGTGATTTCATTTACGACCAATTAGCCGCCGAAAATGCCGGTATGCGGTGGTTGTTGGTGTAGTGAGTCTAGACCTATGCCTGGTGGGGTTGGATTTTCTGGACCATTGGGAAGGATAGTTTCATAGTCATGATAAACACAACATGAATAAAATGTCCCGCCATAGACTTTAGTATAATCTTGCTCGTTTAGCTCTTGAATGTTGGTTTTTTGTTCGATACTCATAGTGTTTCCTCTTATGGATTGCGTTGTTTTCATTTTGCTGAGAAAGCAACTAGATAATAAAAATAACTATGAGAAACAGCTATGAATATAGGGACATATCGATTTATTAAGCCACCTTTGAGGATTTTTGGCCTAGTTTTGCATATTTTTTTACTATCTTTACTTTCACCTCAAGTAACAGCAAATGAGATAAATTCATACGGAAAAAGAGCGTTTGCAGGCGTTCCTACTGGATTAATTAGAGATATTGAAGTCTCCGGTGATGTGGTATTTCTTGCGGCTGAAAATGGTGTTTTTAAGGTTATCGGTTCATACGCAGAGCGAATCCCGTTTAATCAAACAAGCGGCAATACGGGCATCATTTCGGACGTTTCGGTTTATGATGGTTACCTTTGGGTCGTTGAATATGGAGTTGGAGTATTTAAATACGATTTAAGCACAGGAAATTCTAAGAAATATTTACCTCATGTCCCAGAGCTCAATAAAGTTTGGAAGTTAGTTGTTTCGCAACAATTTATTGCTTTCTCTACTATTAATGGAATTCTAGTAATAGATAAAAATACCGGAAACTTAGCCGATTGGGCCGAAAATGTTTCCCCAGGAAAACTTGCTAAAGTTTACTCACTAGCAGGGCAGTCACAATCAAGAGTATTCGCTCAATCACAAAGTTACTTAATAGATATAAACATCAAGGATAAGAAAGTAGCCCTCACGCCCGTTAAAGACAACTTCAAAAAGTTATCAGAAATCACAGTTGTTAATGCTCACAAAGACAAGGTCTACGTTGGCGGCCCAGAAGGACTGTATACAACAGATGTCTCTCTTCAGCAGTTATCATTTATTCCTTTTGAGAACTCTACCTCATTCAGAAAACCGGTGGAGTATATTTATGTTTCTTCAACTAATGAGGTATGGATAGCGGCGGGAGGAATTTATAAGGTTTCAGAAGATATGATCAAAACATTAGATTGGATGATGCCAATGTTGAGCTCCGATTCTATTCAGTCAGTCATGTCAATAAGCGAAACTAAAGACAAGGAAATCCTTTTATCCTCCTCCCAAATAGGGATGGTCGCTTTAACGAATACTCAGACCTCAGTTAACTACCTTAGTCTGGGAGGATCTGTGTATGAGAAAAATATTGATGATGTTGGAGTGGATTCGTCAGATCTAATCTTTATAAAAGACTCAGAAGACACTTTTCGTATTACAGGTGATAACAGCACTCTCAGTGTCGTACAGAATGCCAAATTAGGGCAGTGCCTTAGTCGATACGAAGTATTGTTCGAAAAACTATATAGTAAATATATCAAAGAAATAGATTTCTGTAAGGGTAATTACAACCATGTAATTAGAGTAGATAACAAGTCATTCTACGCATATATAGAAACCTCAGATGGTTGGAAATATTTCTTATTTGATGATAATAAAATTTTGGACAGCTTCGACGCTCCTGCATTTGTAAGAGAGTCCATTGTATTGAGTCGTGGTGAAATTCTAGCCTATGATATTCATAGCACCATGCATTTTCAATTGTCGAAGTACAAGTGGAAAAGCCTCACTGCAAACGCTACTAATTTGCAAGGGATAACCTGCGTAATCGAGCTAGGAGACTTTTACCTAATTTGCACGTCAGGTAACGGCTTACGTCAAATTAATAGTGCTAATGGTGAAATTTCAAAATCCTCAATTTTTGGAGATCTTGACATCAGATTTATTAGGGGAGGATTTTTAAGTCAAGAAAAGAATTTATGGCTAGCGACTAATGTGGGGCTATTTATCTATGATACAGAGCGCGACATACTCTACGATTTAGATAGTAGTGATGGTGTGTTTGACTTAGATTTCGACTACAGAAATATCCATGGAGCACAAGGGCGAGTTATCGTTATTGGCGATAGGTTAGTCTACAACTTTGACGAAAGTAGATTAATAGAAAGCCTTAGAAATAATGAGCAAACTTTATCAAGAGCAACCATTTACAAAGCTGACTGGGAAGGGGAAGAACCCCACTCTTTAGATCCCGTTTATTTAGATTTTCCGCCTATTTTAGATAGTCACTATGGAACGCTAAGCTTCAGTGTCGCATCCAATAGCTACGTTGAAAGCTACAAACATAAACTAGAGTTTAGAATACTCGGTTATATTGAAGATTGGCAAACTCATAACGCATCAAGTATGAATTTGGCTATTTCTGATATTGGCTATGGTAATTTTGAATTGCAAGCTAGGGTACAGTCACCCCATAGTAATGTTGAAAACCCTATTAATTCCCTACATTTCAAAATTAATCCGCCATTCTATTTAAGTCGCTATGCCTACGTTCTGTATTCCATTCTTACGTTCCTCTGTTTATATTTGTACAGAAAAGGCTATCTAAAATTGTTGGCTTTAGCGATTATAAATACCTCTCTAGTACAGAAGGTATTAGGTAGGTACGGTGCTGAGCATAAGAATAAAATAGAAGCATTAGCGCAAAACAAAATTCGGCTTTTCAGCGATGTCTCGCACGAACTTCGCACGCCACTGCAACTCATTATGAGCGAGTTAGGTAATTCGAAGAAAAGTGAATTAGAGGAAGAAACGCTTAATATCTCGGCGTTAGTCCACAATGTTCAAAGAATGGAAAACTTATTAGATCAAGTGAACACGGTAGACAAACTGGGTACTTCAACGCTCGAAAACTTTAGGTTGTACTCTGTAGATGACATTAAAATTATAGCTTCAAGTTTAGACTCATTAGTGAAAACAAAGCGCCAAGTACTCGATGTGAATACGCGAGGGAGTGGCACTATTTCACTCTTAAAAGGTAGCTTAGAGTCGATTATTGGTAACCTCATTACTAACGCGGTTAAATTTACCGAAAACAATGGAGTAATTAAATTCTCTGCCGTTTTTGATGAAGATAATCTAACACTGAGTGTGAAAGATAATGGGAAAGGTATTGACGAATCTAACCATCAAGAAATTTTTAAACGTTACAAAAGAATAGATCCATCTCCCGAAGCAGCAGGCGAGGGAATTGGTTTGTCTTTAGTTAAAGAGTTGGTGGCTATGAACCAGGGCGAAATAGCTGTCGACAGTTCGCTGGGCAAAGGTACCAGGTTTATTGTGACTTTCCCCATAGATGATATACAGCTTTTAAATAGTCAAAACGTAGATGAAAGTATTGATAGTAACTGGGAAGACAAGCCAGCTATCTTGTTAGTGGATGATAGCCGCCAACTTCGTAATCATCTTTTTAAATTATTCTCTTCAACCTATAAATGCCTTGTGGCTAGAGACGGCAAGCAGGCTCTAGATATTCTACAGATTCACCAAGTTAACCTAGTTATAACCGATCTTATGATGCCGGTTATGGGGGGGCTGAACTTTGTGGAAAAATTGCGTGATACTGATGCCTTACAATATTTACCTATTATCGTTTTAACGGCAAAAGTAGATGATGAATCGAAAGAAAGGGCATTGCAGGCGAATGTCGACTGTTTGCTTACTAAGCCTATCGCAGATGAAGAATTAATACTTAGAGTCAGGCATCTTGTAGCATTGAAGCGTACCCCATCAAACAATCTCTCGTCGTCAGAAATGAATAAAAGCGAAGATAGCTGTATTTTATTGCCAGAACTTTCGTCAGAAAAAGATATGGCTTTTTACCTCAACTTTATCTCTGTTTTAGAAAAAAATTATCAAGATGAATATTTCACTAGAGATAAAGCTGCTGATTTATTACTAATAAGCCCCAGAAGTTTAAATCGAAAACTTTCAGAGCTATTCGACTACAACTTCAGCGAGTTTCTCTCGCGATTCAGAATCGACAAATCCAAAGCGCTACTAGCAGATGGTGCCTCAGTTATTTCGGTTGCTATAAGCGTAGGCTTTGCTGGGCCATCCTATTTCTCAACCACATTCAAACGTATTATGGGTATACCACCTAAACAGTATTCCAGCACATTAGTACAACCTCACAGTGCCGAAAAGCAGATCTAACCACCAGCAATTCCTCCTAGGAAAAGTGAGGTTGAAGCGCATACATTAATTTATTTAACTAATTTTGCATTAATTGGTAATGCATTTGGCTGTTTTATATCTTAATTTCTTAGATGGTTTTTGTTGGCAAGTCATGGTCGTGCGAAATAGACTCATTGAATAGTTCTTTTGAGGAAGGTATACCATTGAGTGAAAACGTCCCCCCAATTTATAACGCCCCATTTTCTCTAATTTATATAAGTTTAAGGCCCATCATGAATCGAAAAAACGCATATAGACATTACCCTAAAGTTTTAGGGGCTATGGTGCTATGGGCATTGGTAGTTTCCGTCGTTAAACTTATACCAATAGACTGGCTTAGAACAACATTGGTTGTATTAGCAACTGTTGTGACCTTTATCTATGGTTCTTTTTATATATCCAAAAATGACTAAACATAGATTTCAATCAACAAGTAATCATGGCTAGGGGTAATGTGTGCTATTAAAAGAATCGATTTTAAGTTTGAAAAAGTCGGTGTTATTTTCACTAATGGTCTTGTGGAGCGCGTTCTTCGGAATATCGGTTCTACTCAGTCAAGCTGATGCTACTATTTTTTGGATGAAATTGAACCAATTTATAGTTGTCGTACTTTCGTTCATTTATTCAATTTTCTTCATTCTCATTGCAACATCTTCAACCATACAAAATTTAGTTATTCAAAATACAAAACGAAATCAATTTGATGAAAAAGTATTTTATTTTACTTCCTTTGTCTCTTTTGCCTTTTCTGCAACGACATTTTTTTTGAGTTTACAAGCAAAGTAGGGCGTTCCAAATTAGTGGGGGCTTAGCAGATGGTGCCTCAGTTATTTCGGTTGCTATAAGCGTAGGCTTTGCTGGGCCATCCTATTTCTCAACCACATTCAAACGTATTATGGGTATACCACCTAAACAGTATTCCAGCACATTAGTACAACCTCACAGTGCCGAAAAGCCGATCTAACTACCAGCAATTCCTCCTAGGAAAAGTGAGATTAAAGCGCATACATTAATTTCTTTAACCAATTCTGCACTTATTGGTAATGTGTTTGGTTGTCATTTTTCATTTATTTTATCTAGTTTTCGCTTTGTTAACGATTCCATTCTGCTTAATTTGTTAATAAATTTATAAATAATTCTCATTTGTATTTTTTATTTGTTAAATCCGGGCATGGTAGCAATTTGTTGAATTATAAGTGTTTTTGTATTTTCGCTTTTAAATGGTAAGTAGCTTAAAGTCTTTTATCTTACCTTTTGGTAAGCTATTTGTTAAAAGGTTGTGTTGATCTTATTGGGTTTTTGGTCAATCATTTTACATGTGGGTTGGATCATTGGTATTACCGGTTTGGTAAGCTTGGATTCTGGCTCATATCGAAAATTGAATTTCGTTTTTAGTCGCAGCAAATCTCGCTGGGCTTATTTTAATTGGTTTACTAAAACCGTTAATTACAGGACAAATTGCATGAACATCAGCACACGTAAAACATCGCTCTCTTTTTTAATAGGCACCGCGCTTACCTTAGCAAGTACATCATTTGTACACGGGGCGTCGGTATCCATCGACAACCCAGGGTTTGAAAACGGGTTTGATGGCTGGGCCGATACCGACCCTTCCGCTGTCTCTGGGAATGCTTACGCAGGAAGCAGTTCAGCTAAAATTTCTGGCACTAACGGTAAAGTAGAGCAATACGTTGATGTTACCGCTAACACCGATTACACCTTGAAAGCTTACGTAAAAGGTATTGGTAAAATTGGTGCCGATGTAAACGGCACTCGCTTTAACAGAACCGGTGGTGGCAGCGATTTTGAACCTGTATCGGTAAGCTTTAATTCAGGCTCTGCTACTTCCGTTAAAATTTATGCAAACTATTATGGCGGGGAAGGGCGATTCGACAATTTCACGCTGGAAAGTGCTGGCTCTACAACACCTCCCGGTAATTCCACGTGTTCAGGGAATGACAACCTAAGCATTAGTACTGCAACCGACAATGGCACTAACGATGGGCATGGGCCGTTAAATACCATCGACAATGACTTAACTGACGAGTCCCGTTGGTCGTCCAACGGCACTGGCAAAACTATTACTTACGATTTAGGTGAAGTGGCTACGGTAAAAGCACTGCAAGTGAAATGGTTTAAGGGGAATACCCGAAGCTCGTTCTTCGATGTGCATACTTCTACCAATAACAGCAACTGGAACGCAGTGTTACTTTCAGGAGCGTCTAACGGTTCAAGTTCCGGTTATGAAACGCATGATGTTACCGATTCTGATGCGCGTTATGTTCGTATTACTGGGTTAGAGAATTCGGCGAATACCTGGAACAGCATTGTGGAAACCAACATTTATGGCTGTGGCGGTGATACTGACAACACGCCTGATCCAACGCCTACACCTACCCCAACTCCCGGCAATTTTGATATGAGTGATTGGGACATGGAAGGTGCCGATCCTCGTGTTGGCGACACGATGGAATTTGATGCCCTTCGTGAACAGCATGTTACGCCCAATGGTAATGGCTGGCGTCACGAGCTAAAAATTAAAGAAGAAAAACGGGTCGCAATGACCGCCGTGTTTGAAGACTTTCAAGCGAACATAAAAGTGGAAATGTCTGATGGTTCAAAGGCCATTGTTGCCCAGCATCATGCTAGTGACACAGGCACCATTATGAAATTATATGTTTCAGACACCAGTGAAACAGGCTTCACACCCACTAATGCTGGCGTAGAAAGTGACAGCGTTGCAAGCAACGGTATTTTCGATGTGTATGTTCGCCTTGCAAGAGAAGACGGTTCCGGTGAAGACAAGCAGTTATTAGGTACTATGGTAAGCGGCCAAAATTTCGATTTTAGAGTTATTAACGACCATGGTTATGTGACGGTTTCAGCGTTTGGCGAGTCTTTCTCTCGAACCATTGAAGACAGCACAGATTCTTACCTGAAATTTGGTAACTACTTACAAGCACAAGATCCTGAAACAAGAGAAGATGTAGACGACTCAGATGATTGGGCTGCGTTTTATGCCAGTGAAGGTATCACTGAAAGCCTTCTTACCTTTTCAAGCATTAGCTACATTCGTGATGAAGACTAATACCTAGTTAAATACACGATTAAAAAATAGAAGGGCGAAGCCAGTTGGCTTCGCTTTTTTATATATATCTTCTACGCTCGGCCAGAAACCCAATAAACATGAATGCAAATACAAAACCTGCACCTTGGTACTGCCAAGGCAGATAGGCAATAATGTGGTGCAGAAAAGGGGCACCATAAAGGGTTAATGCGCCATAACCAAAAGCACATAGCACTACAAAAAGGCTAACCCGAAGTATGAAATGATAGGGAGCTAAAATACGCTTTATATGACTATTAATAATATCGCCGTAAACCACTAAAATAGTGGCCATCAGCATGATGCTCATTTCAGCGTAATAAGGGCTTAACGTGCGGGATAAGGCACTGAACAGTTCGTTCATACTGCTTTACTCATGATAACGACACCTACAACATAAAGGTGGCGTTATCATAACGATATATACGGTTTTGCTAAAGCGCTTTGCTATAAAATACTTTGTTACACAGCCGTTTGATATATAGCGCTTTGTTACACGTACTTTGCTACAAAGTGCTGTTTAGCATACTTACCGCTTTGTAGCCTTGTTCGATGGTGGCAATGCGATCGCCGGTTTGATCCCGCTCCACAAATTTATGCTCAATTCCAGCCAGCTTTCCATTCGCAAAAATCGTTTCAAAGTCGATAACGCCGGTGCCCACATCGGCAAAACTACCGTCTGTCGCCATGTCTTTTACATGCCATAATTTAAAGCGTCCAGGGTATTGCTTAAAGTAATCTACGGGGTCTTTACCGGCTTTAACTGCCCAGTATAAATCTAGCTCCATAGACACTAAATTCGGGTCAGTTTCAGTAATCAGTACATCCAGTGGTATTTCATCATCACGTACTTCAAACTCGAAGTCATGATTGTGGTACGCAAGGGTAATATCGGCTTTGCTACACGCTTCGCCAATGGTGTTAAGTTTCTCAGCAAGCGCTTTGTAGGGCGCAATACCTTCGCCGCGCTGCGCTTCGCTAAGCCAAGGTACCACTAGGTATTTATGACCTACGGTTTGAGCATCTTCTAGCACTTGCTCTAAGTTATTATCGAAGTCATCTAGCTGAATGTGAGCAGACGGCGCCGTTAATCCTTCGCCTTCTAAAATAGTACTAATTTCTTTTGCGCTATGACCAAAGTAACCGGCGAATTCCAGTTCGTTGTAGCCCACCGCGCCCACTAACTTCAATGTAGCAGGTACGCTAACTTTCATGATGTCGCGAAGGGTATAAAGCTGCAGTCCAATACTGCTGCTGGCCATACCATTTAAAGACTTAGCCGTGTGTGAATGTGCAAGTACGCTGGGTATGGCGGCGCAACCTGCACCTATTGCCGCGGCTCGAATAAACTGCCTGCGGGTGAAGGTGGAAGTGGTAATCATAGCATTCTCCTTAACGCGCCATTATGCGCTGTTACACAATTCGGGCTGGGCCAGTACTGCCCCTAGCAATGAGTTCAAACGGCATAATAACTTTTGGTGCTTTACGAATTTTGCCGTTAATTACATCTATCAATAAGCTAACTGCCGTTCGGCCGAACTCTTCGGCTGGCTGGGCAATTGTGGTTAATGGTGGGTCGCAAAATGCCGAAAAGGCAATGTCATCAAATCCCGCGACTGAAATATCTTCAGGTATACGCAGGCCAGCTTGTTTTAATGCTTGCATAGCACCTATTGCGGTTTCATCGTTTTCACAAAATACCGCAGTGGGCTTGTCTGCTTGCTGGGCAATGGTTACACCGGCGTTATAGCCTGCTTGAAGCGTGAAGTCTCCGGGAAATAAGAGATTTTCATCGAAGGCAATATTGGCGTCGTTTAAAGCATCTTTATAGCCCGATAGTCTGTCTTGCGTAAGCGGGCTGGAGTGAGGGCCTTTTATCATGGCAATACGAGTATGGCCCAAGCCCAACAGGTGTTCGGTCATGGCTTTCGCTGCGGCACGGTTATCAAGCGACACTGTAGGGTAATTACCCTCATCAATTACTTCACAGGCATTTACCATAGGTAACAGGCCATTGTCGTTAATCATGCTGTTGTCGAATGGGTTTAACGCGCGTAATTGAATAAGTCCATCGGCCTGAGAGGTGCTAACCATTTTTGCGTAATGGCTTTCAATGTCAGGGTTACCTAATGTATTTGCCAGTAAAATGGAGTAGCCCAATTCGGCGGCCGTTTCTTGCATGCCGCTAATCACGCGCGCAAAAAATACATTCGCGACAGTAGGAACCAACACAACCAAGTTGTGGGTTTTTCCCGAACGAAACTTTACCGCCATTAAGTTGGGCTTGTAGCCCACAAGGTCTACTGCCGTCATTACTTTGGTACGGGTTTTCGGAGAAACGCGTTCGGGTTGTTGAAGTGCCCGAGACACTGTTGCTACCGAAACGCCAGCGCTATCAGCAACATCTCTAATATTTGCCATTTACTCGTGTCTTGTCTTTATTCACTTGTTTGCGAACCAATTGCATTAATGTAACCGATATCATTTGAGATTTAGAATACGGAACTTTCTTAAAAAATCCAGTGCTAAGTGTATATTTTTTGTAAATGGTTTTGAGGTCTTAATTCGTTTATTCACTATTTTAAGGGAAGATGCGCTTGTTTAAGGGCTGTTTAAGTTATTTTCTTAAACTTAAGTTTAACAAAAAACGCTCAAATACATTGACAGACAAAAATGTAATCCGTTACATTTTAAATATAGTTACAATAATGCAACAAGTTTGCAATGAGCAAGCTTGATACTGGTAACGTTTACTGGTTAAGCACTGCACCACAACAGGAGCTACGCAGCATGGCGAAAATGCAAAAAATAAGATTAGGAATGATTGGTGGTGGTGAAGGCGCATTTATTGGTGCGGTTCATCGCAACGCATTCGGGTTAGATGGCCAGTACGATTTGGTATGTGGAGCCTTTAGTCGCGACCCCAGCAACAATGAAAGCACGGCAGATAGTTTAGGTGTTGAACATAGCCGTACCTATGCCTCGTGGGAAGACATGCTAGAAAAAGAGGCTGCGCTTCCAGAGCAGCAACGCATGCAAGTGGTGTCTATTGTTACACCGAATCATTTACACGTACCTATTTCAGTGGCCGCAATAAAAGCGGGTTTTCATGTGTTCTGCGAAAAGCCTGCTGGTGTTGGCTTAGGCGAAGTAAAAGATTTACAAGACTTACTCCATAGTACCGACAGATTATATGGTCTAGCACACACCTACTTAGGCTATCCCATGGTGTGGCAAGCGCGCCACATGGTTCAAAGCGGCATACTAGGTAACATTCGTAAAGTGTTTGTTGAGTACCCACAAGGGTGGCTGTCGGCAAATGAAGAAACCCACAACAAACAGGCCAAATGGCGTACCGACCCAAGTTTAGCTGGCGGCAGCGGCTGTATGGGCGATATTGGCACACACGCTTTTGGGCTTGCTGAGTTTGTTTTAGATGATGCTATAACAGCCTTGTGTGGTCAGCTATACACGCACATCGAGGACAGACAGTTAGATGACGATGGCGCAGCGCTGATTAAAACCAAGAAGGGTGCTACTGGTGTGTTGATTGCCAGCCAAGTGTGCGCAGGTGAAGAAAACGCCTTAAAGATAAAAGTATATGGCGATAAAGGCGGATTAGAGTGGCATCAAATGGAACCGAACTCTGTGGTGTATCGCCCCATAGGCCAGCCATATCAAGTATTCCGTGCAGGGCTAGGACAACCCGGTTTATGCGACGAAGCTGTCAATCGTTGCCGCATTCCAGGTGGGCATCCCGAAGGTTACCTAGAAGCCATGGCGAATTTATATAACGACTTTGCCAACGCGGTTCGTAGCGAATCAGATCAAACAAGCAGTAAAGCAAGTGGTGTACCTGGCATTAATTCCGGTCTTCGAGGAATGGTGTTTATAGATGCCATGTTGGCTAGTAGTGAAAGTGATACTAAGTGGGAAACCGTCAGCCCAGTTGGTACAGAATAAGTGGAGCATGTGGCAATGGAACAACAAGCAAACGAAGCAAAACCAATTAAAGGCCCTGCCGTCTTTTTAGCCCAATTTATGGGTAAAGAAGCCCCCTTCGATACACTTGAAAACATGGCCAAGTGGGCCGCCTCATTGGGGTATAAAGGCATTCAAGTGCCTACCGATCCGGCACTTTTCGATTTAGAAAAAGCAGCAGAAAGCCAAGAATACTGTGACCAAATTGCTGCTACCTGTAGAGCAGCAGGCGTAGAAATTACCGAGTTATCAACGCACTTGCAGGGGCAGTTGGTAGCGGTACATCCTGCGTACGATGAGCTATTTGATAACTTCGCGCCAGCACATCTACACGGTAATCCCAAAGCACGTACTGAATGGGCGGTGAACCAGCTTAAGTGTGCAGCTATTGCCAGTAAACGCTTAGGTCTAAACGCCCACGCTACCTTCTCGGGTGCTTTGATGTGGCATTTGGTGTACCCGTGGCCGCAGCGTCCTGCTGGGTTAGTTGAGCAAGGGTTTGCCGAGCTAGCCAAGCGTTGGTTACCTATTCTAGATGCCTTCGACGAGGCTGGGGTAGACGTATGTTACGAAATTCACCCAGGTGAAGATTTGCATGATGGCGCTACTTTCGAAATGTTTTTGGCCGCGGTAGATAACCATCCTCGAGCCAATATTTTGTTCGATCCCAGTCACTTTGTACTGCAACAGCTCGATTATCTAGACTTTATCGACAGATACCACAGCCGTATAAAAATGTTTCATGTGAAAGATGCCGAGTTCAACCCAAATGGCAGAAGTGGTGTTTACGGTGGTTACCAAGATTGGAAAGACCGCCCAGGGCGTTTTCGTTCCCTTGGCGATGGGCAAGTCGATTTTAAAGGTATTTTCAGCAAACTGACTCAATACGGATTTAGCGGATGGGCTGTGCTCGAATGGGAATGCTGTTTAAAAGATTCAGCGCAAGGTGCCGCTGAAGGTGCGCCTTTTATTGCTGAGCATATTATTCAGCCAACCCGCTACGCGTTCGATGATTTCGCCGGTGGCGAGGTAAGTGAAACGAAAAACAACCGCATTTTGGGCATAAGCGAATAACGCTGCCCCGCTGACACAGGATAATAAGAATCATGATAACCCTACGTCTTAGCACCATGATGTTTTTACAGTTCTTTATTTGGGGCGGCTGGTTTGTCACCTTGGGAACGTACTTAGCCAGCACCTTATCGGCCAGTGGTAGCCAAATGGGAATGGCATTTTCTACCCAAAGTTGGGGCGCGATTATTGCGCCTTTTATCGTGGGGCTAATTGCCGACCGCTTCTTTAACGCTGAACGTATTTTGGGTGTACTGCATTTGTGTGGCGCGGTGCTGATGTACATGATGTATCAGGCGGGTGATTTCACCACCTTTTACCCGTACGTACTAGGCTACATGATTGCGTATATGCCAACCCTTGCATTGGTGAATTCAGTGGCTTTTGGCCAAATGACAAACCCTTCAAAAGAGTTCGGTAAAATTCGTGTGTGGGGCACCGTGGGCTGGATTGTTGCGGGCTTACTTATTAGTTACGTGTTTTCTTGGGATTCCACATCAGCAATTGCTGATGGCATGCTTAGAAACACCTTTATGTTATGTGCAATAGCGTCGTTAGCATTAGGTATATTCAGCTTTACCTTACCCGCAACACCGCCAAAAGCGGCAGGCCAAAAGACTGGCTTGCGCGATGTGTTGGGGTTAGATGCGCTAGCGTTACTTAAAGATAAGAACTTCTTTGTCTTCTTTTTATCCTCTGTACTTATTTGTATTCCTCTAGCGTTTTACTACCAAAATGCCAATCCGTTCTTAACTGAAATTGGTGTTGAAAATGCCACAGGAAAAATGACGCTAGGTCAGGTTTCTGAAGTGTTATTCATGCTGGCTCTACCTGTTTTTCTTAACAAGTTTGGCATTAAAGCTACCTTACTAATTGGCATGGCGGCATGGGTAATACGGTATGCCTTATTCGCCTTTGGTAATGCAGACGAAGGGCTGTTTATGCTGATAGTGGGTATCGCCTTACACGGTATTTGCTACGACTTTTTCTTTGTGTCAGGGCAAATTTATACCGACGCGAAAGCTGGAGATCGTATCAAAAGCGCAGCTCAAGGATTAATCACCCTCGCAACGTATGGAATAGGTATGCTGATTGGTTTTGCAGTAGCCGGAAAAATAACAGACGAGTACACCACGGCAACATCTCACAGTTGGCAAGATATTTGGTTGTTCCCTGCAGGCTTTGCGGCGGTTGTTTTGGTTATTTTCTTAGTGCTGTTTAAATCTGAAAAGGTGAGTACTGATGCATAACGAACGCAGGCGCAGCTTAATGAAGGCAATGGCGCTAACGGGCGCTGGTGTATTGGCACCTGCTGCGTTTAACAGCGCTCATGCAGCCAATGCAGCAGGGAATACAGCAGCCAATACTACAGAGCACGGCATGAAACAATCATCGCTAAAAGGCAATATTAATCATTCTGTTAGTCGCTGGACTTACGGCGACCTTTCCATAGAAGCGTTATGTAAAACCGTAAAGCAACTTAACTTTGCGGCTATTGATTTGGTGGGGCCGGAAGATTGGCCTGTACTGAAACAGTACGGTATTGATTCTTCTATGTGTAATGGCGCTGAAATTAGCCTTGAAGATGGCTTTATTCACAGCGAACTGCACGACGAATTAGAAGCGCGATACTTAAAGCATATCGACCTAGTGGCAGATGCTGGTTACACCAACCTAATTTGTTTTAGTGGCAATGCACGCGGCATGAGCAAAGAGGAAGGGCTAGATAATGCGGTGGCGGGTTTAAAGCGCATTTTACCTCATGCACAGAAGCGTGGCGTGGTGATCTTTATGGAGCTGTTTAATAGCAAAATAGATCACCCTGATTATATGGCCGATAGTTCAAAATGGGGTGTTCAGCTTTGCAAGCGCCTTAATAGTAAGCACTTTTCTTTGCTGTACGACATCTATCATATGCAAATTAACGAAGGCGATATTATTCGCACCATTCGCGATTTTCATCCTTATTTTGGTCACTATCACACCGCCGGTGTGCCAGGACGAAACGAAATTGGTAGTACTCAAGAGCTGTATTATCCAGCCATTGCTAAGGCCATTTTAGAAACAGGTTTCGATGGTTATTTAGCGCAAGAGTTTATTCCAACACCAGATACAAAAGCAGGCAGAATTGAGTCGCTTAAAGAAGCGATCAGTATCTGCGACGTATGACTTTACAAGCAAACACCATACATGAAGTACGTGTTTAAGGGGACATAACATGGCGACGAACGAGTACGACGCAATCGTAGTAGGTTCAGGTATTAGCGGAGGCTGGGCAGCTAAAGAGCTCACCGAGAAAGGCCTAAAAGTGCTCATGCTTGAGCGCGGTAAAAACATCGAGCACATTAAAGACTACAAAAACGCACACAAAGAAGCGTGGGACTACCCACATCGCGACCTGCCTACACAGGCGATGAAAGTAGATTACCCTGTGCTTAAGCGAGATTATCCGCTTAATGAATCTACTAACGGCATGTGGGCGAACGAAGTAGAAAACCCCTACACAGAGGATAAGCGTTTTGACTGGTATCGAGGCTATCACGTAGGTGGACGCTCGCTTACTTGGGGCCGTCAGAGTTACCGATTAAACAAAGCTGACTTTGAAGCGAATGGTAAAGAAGGCGTAGCGGTAGATTGGCCTATTCGTTATGAAGATGTAGCCCCTTGGTATGACTACGTAGAAAAGTTTGCTGGTATTAGCGGAAACCGTGATGGCTTAGACGTGTTACCCGACGGCATCTACCAGCCTGCTATGGCACTAAACTGTGTTGAAAAAGACGTGGCTGCACGAGTACAAAAAGCCTATAGCGGTGCTCGCCATATTATTCCCGGTCGCACCTCAAACATGACAGAGCCGAAGCCAGAACACGGACGTGCAAATTGTCAGTACCGTAATAAGTGCTGGTTGGGCTGTCCATTTGGTGGCTATTTCAGTACTCAGTCTTCAACGCTTCCGGCAGCAATGAAAACCGGTAACTTAACGCTTCGCCCTTTCTCTATAGTGAAAGAAATCTTGTTTGATAAAGACAAGAAGCGCGCCACTGGCGTTGAAATTATTGATGCTGAAACCAACGAAACATACGTTTTCAAAAGCAAAATCGTGTTTGTGAATGCCTCTGCATTCAATTCATCGTGGTTGCTTATGAACTCTGCCACCGATGTATGGGATGGCGGTTTAGGTAGCAGCAGCGGTGAATTAGGTCATAACGTGATGGATCACCATTTCCGGGTAGGTGCGTCAGCGCAAGTTGAAGGCTACGACGACAAATATACATATGGTCGCCGGCCAAGTGGCTTCTATGTTCCGCGTTTTAGAAATTGGGGCGATGACAAACGAGATTACTTGCGTGGGTTTGGTTATCAAGGTGGCGCTAGCCGCTCAGGCTGGCGACAAGATGTGGCCGAGTTAGGTGTTGGTGCAGGCTTAAAAGAGGCTATGTCAGAACCCGGTGGCTGGACAATAGGCATGACTGCCTTTGGTGAAATGTTACCTGACCATTCAAATCGCATTTATCTGAACAAAGAAGTAAAAGACAAATGGGGTTTGCCCGTACTCGCTATGGATGTTGAGATAAAAGAAAACGAACTGAAAATGCGTAAAGACATGCAGCAAGATGCCATAGATATGTTTGAGGCTGCTGGGCTTAAAAACGTGAATGGCTGGGATGCAGACTACGCACCAGGCATGGGTATACATGAAATGGGTACTGCACGTATGGGCCGAGATGCTAAAACCTCAGTGCTAAACGGTCACAACCAAGTATGGGACGCGCCCAATGTTTTTGTTACCGACGGTGCATGTATGACATCGGCAAGTTGTGTAAACCCATCACTGACCTATATGGCACTTACCGCTCGCGCGGCTAGCTTTGCCGTAGAAGAGTTAAAGCGGAGGAACTTGTAATGGAACGTAGAGACCTATTAAAACTCATTGCTACCGCCACAGGTACTGCCCTTGTGGGTGGTAAAGCGCTTGCTTACGACATTGTTGCCCCTGTGCCTTTGTCTGAAACCGGGTTTTCAAAGGAAGATGTGGCTCTCATTAACGAAATGGCGGAAGTCATTATTCCGCAAACCGATACGCCTGGAGCAAAAGCCGCCAATGTCGGCTTGGTTATTCCGGTGATTGTTGCCGATTGTTATACCCCGAAGTTACAAAAAGCATTTAAAGAGGGCATTAAGGCAATTAATGTTCGTAGCAATGAAGCATTTAAAAAAGACTTCCTGCTATTGAGTAGTACGCAGCGCGAAACCTTGTTTACAACATTAGATACAGAAGCGAAAGCCGCTAATTTAGCTGAGGGTATTAGCAACGGTATTCCAACAGCAAAACCGAGCCAATGGGAGCCCGGCAATGAAGGCCCGCTCCCGCACTATTTCACGTTACTGAAACAACTTACTTTGTATACCTTTTTCACTTCGCAGGTAGGGGCTACCAAAGTACTGCGCTATGTGGCCATTCCCGGTTACTACAATGGTGAACTGCCTTACAAAAAAGGTGACAAGGCGTGGGCGACTTAAGGCTTTTACGTAAAAATAAGTTAGGCGCGAAACCAAATACATAGCGCAGGAGAAAACAAATAGTGCAGGGAAAATACATGAAATTACATAAACACGGATTGCCTAAACTGGCGACCAACACAGCCTTTTCTTTAAAAGCGGGCGCTCAAATAGCATTAGCTGCTTTATTATCAACATCAATAGCACCTTTGGCTTTTGCTGAGAGTGCCGAGCAACTAGAGCGCGCTGAACGCGAAAAACAAGCAGCGAAAACAGAAGTGTGGGAGCCAGTTCCTGTAGTGGTAAGTGCTAAAAAGAACGAGCTTCCTTCTGACGCTATCCCTTTATTAACAAGCGATATGTCAGCGTGGGCGTCGGTAAAAGGTGGTGACGCCAAATGGGATTTCGCAAACGGTGAGCTTACGGTAAAACCGGGCGCAGGCGATATTAAAACCAAGCAAAGTTTTTGTGACGTGCAGCTTCACGTAGAGTGGAAAGTACCGCAGCCAGAGCCTGGTATGGAAGGGCAGCAGCGAAATAATAGCGGGATTTTCTTTCAGCAACGCTATGAAATTCAGGTGCTAGATTCTTACAACAATGCCACTTACCCAAATGGGCAAGCGGGCAGTGTGTATAAGCAGACTATTCCGTTAGTAAACGCTATGCGCGCACCTGGTGAATGGCAAGAATACGATATTATTTTTAAAGCGCCGGTATTCGATGGTGACTTGCTTGAATCACCAGGGTACGTAACCGTTATTCACAACGGCGTGGTGGTGCAAAACCATGTAGAGATTCAGGGCACTACCGAGTGGATAGGTGCACCTAAATATAAAGCCCATGGTTGTGAACCTATTCAGCTTCAAGATCATGGTAACTTAGTCAGCTTTAGAAACATGTGGGTGCGAGAGCTGTAAGTAATAAGCGCAAGTTTTTTGCTGATAAACAGCGAAGCGCTATATAACAATCAATACATACTGCCAGCAGGTTTTCATAAAATACCAGCTGGCAGTTTTTTATTAGCATCTTTATAAATTCTTAAAGCGCCTTGTCTTCCCAATCAGCGAAGTATTGCACTAAATAATCGATGGCCATTCGAACCCTAAGCGGCATGAAGCGTTTGTTCTGATATACAATCCAACTGCTTGCCCCGTTGCCCCAGTAGGGCTGCAATATAGGCTGTAGTCTTCCCGCCTTAACCGACGCACTAAACGTGCTTTTAGGCATATAGCCAATACCCAAACCCTGCTCACACGCGGCAAGTACGGCATTCGCGTTATTGCTGCGCCAGCGGCCTTTTACTTTTATATTTTCCTGCACACCATGGTTTGAAAATTTCCATACATCGTTGTTAGAAATAACGCACCTATGTTTTTTCAATTCACTGGGGTGGAAAGGTTCACCACATTGCGCTAAATAATCGCGGGTGGCAACGGCCATCATGGGCCTTTCAATCAGTTTACGTGCTATTAAACTTGAGTCGGTTAGTTCTCCATAGCGAATAACAAAGTCTACATCGTCTTCCACAAAGTTAACCATGCGACTATTAAAGTCCATATCAATGGTTAACTCTGGGTGTTCTAAAGCAAATTGCATTAATGCGGGTGCCACGGCGTGCTCGGCAAACCCGCCTGCGGCGCTTACTCGAAGAACGCCCTCAAGTGTTACCTGTTGAAGGCTAACCTGCTCATTGGCTTGTTGAAGGCCAATAAGCAAGTCTTTAGCGTGCTGGTAATAAAGTGCGCCGTTTTCGGTTAAATTCACTTGGCGGGTAGAGCGAGCCAATAAAACACAGCCAACTCGCTCTTCAAGACGCGCAACTTGCCTGCTGATGTGGCTGGTACTGCAACCTAGTTGCTTGGCCGCAGCTGAAAAGCCTTTGCGCTCGGCTACCGCTACAAATTCTATAATGCCTTCAAAGCTTTCCATCGAAACTTTCCATTTATTCAACTTCGCGGTGTTGTAGATTCATTTTGCGTTTTAGAGATTATCATTGTTGCTATATGGCAATAGTGATTTAACTATTTCGCATATTATCAAGTTATCAGGGATATTCTATAGTGTATACACATGATTACTACGGCGCAGCTAATGTGCCTTACGCATAGGAAGAAACCATGAAAAAGATACTTATCCCAGTAACGAACCATGCAACACTAGGAACTACTGACCAAGCGAACGGTACTTATTCGCCGGAGATCACCCATGCAATCGATGTTTTTAATAAACACGGCGTAGATTACGATATCGCGTCTATCAATGGTGGTGCTATTCCTATTTATGGTACCGACATTGAAGGCGACGATGTTAATGCCGCCGTGTTAAACAACGAAGACTTCAAACAGCGCACCAGCAACAGCATGCGTGCGTCAAACGTGAACATTGATGAATATGATGCGGTGTTCTATCCAGGCGGCTTTGGTTTATTGTCAGACTTAGCAAGCAACGAAGACTTTGCCAAGTTGTCTGCTGCCCATTATGAAAATGGCGGTGTTATTGGCGCGGTTTGCCACGGCCCAGCGGCTCTATTGCCAATTAAGCTAAGTAATGGCGAAGACTTAATTGCGAGCAAAGCAATTACCGGTTTCACCCGCGAAGAAGAAGTGGATTACGGCACTATTAACGATATTCCGTTTTTACTTGAAGAAGCGCTAGCCCGTAAAGCGGCTAAATTCAGTAAAGTTCAGCCATGGAATGTACATGTGATTGAAGATGAACGCGTTATCACGGGTCAAAATCCAGCAAGTGCTCATGCTGTTGCGCAAGCTATAGTTAGCCATCTGAATAGCTAGGTGACTAACCAGCTAGGTGATTAACTAGCTAGGTAAGGGGCTCGTAGCTCACCAGCTAAAGTAATTTAAAACCTAGCGTCTCTTAATGAAACTGCATTTAAAAAGTACAAGGGCAATGACTGCCCTTGTTCTCGTTTTAGGGGGGAGGCGAGTAACAAATTGAAGCAATCTGTTATGGATGCGCTATTTCATAAGTTTGCGGGTTACCATCAACCATTCTGTAACCAAAATCCACTACGCCCGTCAGTGGTTCAATGTCATCAACATCATCATTTTGCCAGTATACGGTTACTCTGTGGCTTCTAATTTCATGCATAAGTGCATCGTATTTAAGACTAAGAGGAAAGGTTCTAGTTGGTTTTATTGGTGTGGAAACTAATTGCAATTCGATCTGAGAATATGTACCCACATGCTCATTATTTGCTTCGGTAAGGGTAGCGTTTATTAACCTAATTGGTAGCGGTCTCGATGTTTGAGATAATGCAACATGAGCTTCAATATAATGGCGAAGTGCGGTCAATGCTTTCTTTGACGGCGACGTACCACTTTCAACATTAGCTAGGCTTTCAAACTTCGGCTCCACAATAATCAAGTCTTCCAAAGAGAAGGTAATGGTGAAAGATAGATAGTCTTCATTTTCTGAAAAAACCAGTACGCTACCAGGTAGGGCATGGGCGAAAGCAGAGCCTATCGAACCTGCCATGAGAAAGAAGGTAAGCAGCAAAGCACAAGCGCTCCGAAGGCTTATTGCAAAAGCGCCTCGCCAGTTACTCACTAAACCCTGTGCTAAATTTCTTAATATCACTTATTCTGACCGCCGTAATCTGACGTGATATCGCGCCATACCGAATGGGGGTGGTTACCAGCTGTATTGGTGGACTTATTCGACTGAAGCGAGAACTCTATCCATAGTGAGGGCCCATGTACTCGCACATAATCATCTTCACTATTAAGGTCGGTAGTGCCTGAAAAACCCAACACGGTTTCATCTAGCTCAGCGGTGTACTTAGCCATGTATACATCGGCATCTGCATCGTCAATATCACCCACGTAGGTGCGAACGGCTTTTAGCAACAATTCACGCTGGTTATTATCTAGTTCCGATATCGCCAAACCTTCTTGGGTACTTGGAATGGCATCGTCAGCTTGTGGGCCAGCTAGAATATCTCTGTAAGTGCCGTCGAGCATGGCTTTTGATTGCTGAGAAGGCGTTAACGCATTTAATAACGCGGCAAAGGTATCGCGTTCTTGAAGCATAGGCTTATTCGTTCTGCCATTCATTTCAAATGCAGGGAAGGGTTCTATGCCACGAAATGAAGGCGTAGCGCCTATAAGCTTTCCTTCATTGTAGGTATTTGTAAATGCAAAGTGATGACCGCCATAATAAAGCTGCCATAAACCGGTAGTGGAAGGGGAGCCAATAAAAGCAATTTTACCGTTAAACGACGAATAACCCGCTTTGTAATCGTCACTCACTGTGCCGATGTAATCATCCGCATTAAGGGTTTGTACTATTTCATCGAACCCTTCATTTTCCGTCAAACTGGCCGCTTCCATTAAGATAGCTTTTATAACGCCTCGCTGTTCAACGTCAAATTCCCCTAAAAATACCCCTGGTCTAGAGGGGAATGCGCCAGCAGGAAGATTGCTCCACTTTTTAGCATCCTCTACCGAGTATTCTTTTTGAAGCAACGCGAGTATCTCATCTGATGCAGTATCTTTTAAAATATCGGCAAGGCAGACCAAACGGGTTAAGCCGGTATCATTAGCGCAGCTTTCCACAGATTCAGGAATAGGAACAAAGCCCATAAGCGTACTTGTATCGCCCAACCTAGCTTGAATAGCTTCACTTTCAGGTGTCGACTTCATTGGGGGCGGGCCATCAGGGCGAGGGCCATGTTGATTATCTTGAGCCATACTGGCGCTAGCAACAGTGCATGACAATGCCAATGCACCTGCGATATACAGCAATTTACTATTCTTTTGGCTCATCAAATTTACCTTGCTTCTGGAAAGGGGAGCGTCAGCTAAAGCGACACATGTTTAGCACTCGGGTTAAGCGGCTCACGTTAAGCACGCAGTAAACTTATACGGGTGGATGTTACAAAACGAGCAATATTGCATTTAATGATGGGCTAAACAACGCAGACCACAATGCTAATGGTTGAAGCATCAGCGCCCACATCGCCGTAAGTACTAGGGCGGGAGCTAGAGTAAATAAAAAGGCTAAAACGCCTCTTTGTATATCTGCGCGATATCTTGTTTGCTTAGTACTCTTGGGTTGTTGCGTAGTAAACGGGTGACCTTGCTCGCTTCTTCTGCCAACAAGGGAATGGCATCTTCGCTAATATTAAAATCACGCAGTGTGGCGGGGATCTCTACAGTTCTGCACAGCGCTTCAATGGCATCGACTACCTGATTAGCAATCTCTAACAGGCTTTTATTGGCAACGGGTAAATGTAAAAAGCCCGCCACATCAACAAAGCGCTGTTGGCATGCTCCTATATTCCAGCGCATAACATGGGGTAGCATAACCGCATTGCTCATACCGTGGGACAAATGAAAGCGACCGCCAAGCGGATAAGCAAGCGCATGTACGGCGCCAACTCCCGCGTTACCAAACGCTAACCCTGCCATTAAACTTCCGGTTGCCATATCTTCCCGTGCTTTAACATCGTGGCCGTTTGCATAGGCGAGAGGAAGCGAGTGAAAGATAAGTGTCATCGCCTTGCTGGCCAACGCGTCAGTAATAGGGCTGGCATTAACGGACAAGTAAGCCTCAAGCGCATGCACAAATGCATCTACCCCACTGGCGGCAGTAATGTGTTTTGGGCAGCTTAATGTCATTTCAGGCGTGACAATGGCTACATCGGGTAACAGGTAGTCGCTCACAATGCCTTTTTTAACGTGCGCGACAGGGTCGGCCAATATGGCAATATTAGTGACTTCTGAACCCGTGCCCGCCGTGGTAGGAATGGCAATAAGGGGTAGTGCGCGCCCTGCAACCAAGTTCTCGCCAAACAAGTCTGCAATATTGCCGGTGTAATCAAACGTAGCCGCAAGCACTTTGGCGCTGTCTATTGCGCTACCACCGCCAACGGCAATAATTCCGTCTACCTTATGTTGTTTTAGTCGAGCAAGCCTTTGCTCAATAATGCTTATTTCAGGTTCAGGAGGAATATCGTCTATCACAATAGGGCATTCGCAATTCAGCTCATTGGTAACATGGCTAAGACCACCAGATTGGCTTACGCCCTTATCGGTAATAATGGCAGGTGCTGTTATATTTAATCTTGAAAGCTCATGAGCAAGGCTCGCTAACGCCCCTTTACCTGTAATAAGTTTATTGGCTGATTTGAAGACCGACACCTGCATAGTACACCTGCTGAAAAAACTGAGCCTGATGGCAATGTAATGGGAATAGCATGTGTTTACAAATTAGTAACAATGATAATGGTAGAAAAAAGAAATGATTTAAGAAGTGTATTTAAGAGACTAATAGATATAAAAAAACCGCAAACAACGTTTGCGGCTCTTTCGTCGTGGCGCTAATAGTTAGCGTTAGGTTTCTAATAGTTACCTATTAATTACTTAGCTTTGCCTTGCTTGGCAACGGCATCCATCATCGCTTTAATTGCTTCTGGATCGCCCAAGTATTCTTTAGAAATAGGCTTTAAGTTTTCGTCTAACTCGTATACCAAAGGTACGCCAGTTGGAATATTTAGGCTTAGTACGTCTTCATCAGACATACCATCTAAGTATTTAACCAATGCACGAAGGCTGTTGCCGTGAGCTGCGATAATAACGCGCTTGCCAGCTTGAATGTCTGGGCGAATAACATCGTGCCAGTAAGGTAGTACACGCTCGATGGTCATCTTCAAGCTTTCACCACGAGGAAGAATCTCGGCATCAACGTTGTTGTAACGACGATCGACTCCTGGGAAGTGTTCGCTGTCAGTATCTACGGCTGGTGGTGGAATATCGAAACTACGACGCCAGACTTTAACTTGCTCTTCACCATGCTTAGCAGCCGTTTCAGCTTTGTCTAACCCTGTAAGCGCACCGTAGTGACGCTCGTTCAAACGCCAGTGACGTTCAACAGGTAGGTAATGTTGACCCATTTCTTCCAAAGAGATATTCAACGTTTTGATAGCACGAAGCAATACAGACGTGTAAGCCTGATCGAATTCAAAACCTGCGTCCTTCATTAACTGACCAGCGGTTTTAGCTTGTGCTACACCTGTGTCAGTTAAATCAACGTCGTGCCAACCAGTGAAACGATTTTCAAGGTTCCACTGACTTTCTCCATGACGAATAAGTACCAGTTTATACATAGTAAGGTTACCTGCGGCGTTAAAGTGAAAATGCCCAACGAATGCCAATGAAATGGTGCGTCAGACGGATACGAAAAAAGATGATCGCTATCATCGTTGATCGGCAACGAAAAATCCAGTTTCGAAAAGCCGAGTTTAACAGGTAAGACTAGCCAAATAGTAATGCAGACCCCTTTAGTATCAACATAAACTGCTTGGCTAACGGTGTGAAATCAACATGAACTTTTTTTCACATTGTTACCGTATACAACTATAAGTGAGAGTAAGTAAGGGCGCTAATTCCTTCCAGTGTGAAATAGAAGTGCGAAATGGCACTGCAATTCATCTAGTAATAGCGTTGCCTGACTTGCTCCTAAAACTATATTTATGACAGGCAAATAAGGATGGTGAGCGCATGAAATATCAATCTTTTTCCAATATCGATGTCGATGGCAATTCCTTCAAGGCAATTAGCTTTGACAAAGTAAATGAGAACTTTGCGCTCGACCGATTACCGTATTGTATTAAAATTCTTTTGGAAAACTTACTTCGTCATGAAAACGAAGAGTTTGTTACCAGTGGTGACATTGAACAAGTTGCCACGTGGAATACAGAAAATCACGTTGAGCATGAAGTATCTTTCGTTCCTGCCCGCGTGATCTTGCAAGATTTTACTGGTGTGCCAGCTATTGTTGATTTGGCCGCTATGCGGGATGCAGTGAATAAGTTAGGCGGCGATGCTCAAGCTATTAATCCGCTAAATCCCGTAGAGTTAGTTATTGACCATTCAGTAATGGTTGATTTCTTTGCAGAAGAAAATGCGTTAGAGAAAAACACTGACGTTGAAATTGAGCGTAATAAAGAGCGCTACCAATTTTTAAAGTGGGGGCAATCTAGCTTCGACAACTTCAAAGTTGTGCCTCCTGGTCGAGGAATAGTTCACCAAGTTAACCTTGAATACCTTGCACGTGTTGCCTTCACGAAACAAGAGGCTGATGACACCTTGGTGTATCCTGACACGTTAGTAGGTACCGATTCTCACACCACCATGATCAACGGCCTTGGCGTTCTAGGTTGGGGCGTAGGCGGTATTGAAGCTGAAGCGGCGATGTTAGGCCAACCCGTTACCATGCTTCTACCTAAAGTTGTTGGGTTTCGTTTAGACGGTGAATTGCCGACCGGCGTGACAGCAACGGATATGGTGCTGACAATTACCCAGCAACTACGTGCACATGGGGTTGTAGGTAAGTTCGTAGAATTCTATGGCCCAGGCTTGAAGCACTTAACTACAGCCGATCGTGCCACTATTGCCAATATGGCACCGGAATACGGCGCAACCTGCGGTATCTTCCCTATTGATGAGGTTGCGCTCGATTACCTGCGCTTGACTGGGCGTGACGAGTCGCAAATTAAACTTGTTGAAGCATATGCGAAAGAAAGTTCGCTATGGCACGATGACTTTACTAAAGATGCCGAATATCACGAAACGTTAGAGTTAGACTTAAACGACGTTGTCCCCTCGATTGCAGGGCCAAAACGCCCTCAAGATAGAATTGCACTAGATAACGCGGCGAAAGCATTTAATGAATGGCATCGCTCGCAGATTGATGTGAAAGTGCTAGACGAAGAAACTGAATTTGTTGCCGAAGGCGGTGCAGTACCTGAAGTCAATGAAGAGCATGATTCGTATGTAGAATTCCGTGGTAATAAATTTAACTTAGAAGATGGTGCTATTGTTATTGCGGCCATTACGAGTTGTACCAACACATCAAACCCCTCGGTGCTTATTGGAGCAGGGTTACTAGCGAAAAAAGCGGCGGAAAAAGGCTTAACCCGTAAGCCTTGGGTAAAAACGTCTTTAGCCCCAGGCTCGCAGGTGGTGACTCAGTACCTTGAAGATGCAAACTTGATGGACCCACTAGAAGCTCTCGGTTTCAACCTTGTGGGTTACGGTTGCACTACCTGTATTGGTAACTCAGGACCCTTGCCTGATGCTATTAGCGATGCAATTAAAAAGGCCAAGCTTACTGTTACCTCTGTATTATCAGGTAACCGGAACTTCGAGGGTCGTATTCATTCAGATGTTGCGGCCAACTATTTAGCGTCGCCACCATTGGTTGTCGCTTATGCCTTAGCGGGTAATATGAATATTGATATTACTAAAGAGCCACTAGGGTTGGGCAACAATGGCGAGCCAGTGTATTTGAAAGATATTTGGCCTAGTGAAGATGAAATTCAAAGCCATATAGCTGAACATGTCACCAGTGATATCTTTAAAGCAAAATACGCCGACGTATTTAAAGGCAGTGGTGTGTGGAATGACCTAACGGTAAGTTCAACATCGGTATACGATTGGCCTGATTCCACCTATATTAAACATCCGCCATTTTTCCAAACAATGGGCGAAGAACCCGAAGCACTTAGTGCTATCGAGAACGCGAGATGTTTAGTGAAAGTGGGCGATTCAATTACCACCGACCACATTTCTCCGGCAGGCGCGATAGCGCCAGACAGCCCTGCAGGCGAGTATTTGCAAGCAGAAGGCGTAAATACCAAAGATTTCAATTCATACGGTTCAAGGCGGGGTAACCACGAGGTAATGATGCGCGGTACTTTTGCAAATGTGCGACTGCAAAATCAGTTGGCGCCAGGTACTAAAGGCAGTGCTACCACGCATTATCCTAGTGGTGATGCCATGTCTATATACCATGCGGCCATGCGTTATCAAGACGAGGGTGTTGCTGCGGTTGTTGTAGGTGGAAAAGAATACGGTACAGGCTCTAGCCGAGATTGGGCTGCTAAGGGGCCTTCTTTGATGGGCGTGAAAGCGGTCATGGTAGAAAGCTATGAACGTATTCACCGTTCGAATCTCATTGGTATGGGTATCTTACCGTTGCAGTTTAAGCCGGGCGACAGTGCGAGTAGCTTAGGAATTAAAGGTAATGAAACTTTCTCAATTGGTGCAGTAAGCCGCGACCAAAAAGACGTGGATGTCACCGTAACGTCTGATGCTGGCGAGTCGCAAACATTCTCGATGGATATTCGAATCGATACCTCAAACGAATTCACGTATTTCGAAAACGGCGGTATTTTGCACTATGTAATTCGTCAATACTTGAAAAAATAGTGGTTGGATAAACAGCGGCTTTTAGCGTTTTAGTATGCTGGCGGACCAAAGTAAAAAGCCCGTAGGAAGAAGGGCTTTTTACTCACTGCTATATTTGTTGATAGAAGCTACTAGTCTCCACCCACAATTTGTACTTGTGGAATGTCGGTATCGCCCTTAATGACTTTGAAAATAGCATCTTGTACTAAAGTTCGCATACCGTCTTGGGTGGCTTGTTTTTTCATTTCTGCAACACTGGCTTCTTTGTAAACCAAAGAGCGTAGTTCAGGCGTCATTCCAAGTAGTTCATGAACCCCTGTTCTGCCTTTGTAGCCTGTGTTACCACATTCTTCACAGCCTTTTGCCCTGTAGAGTTTGAGCGGAGAAGGCAACGCTAATTCATCTAGCATCTGCGCGCCGTACTGCCTTTCAATGAAGGCCATATCAGTATCACTTGCCACATACTCTTCCTTACACTTACCACAAAGGGTACGAATAAGACGCTGGGCTAATATACCTACACAGGCATCTGAGAAGTTCACAGGATCTAGCCCTAAATCCAATAGACGTGTAATGGTCTCTGGGGCAGAGTTGGTATGCAGGGTAGATAACACTAAGTGGCCAGTAAGCGAGGCTTCAATGCCAGCATGAGCTGTTTCTTTGTCGCGCATCTCACCTATAAGAATAATATCGGGGTCGGCACGCAAAAATGCCCGTAGGGCGTTAGCAAATGTGAAGCCTATTTTGGGGCTTACCTGAACCTGCTGTAAACCGGGTTGAGTAATCTCTACCGGGTCTTCTGCTGTCCATATTTTCTTTTCTGGGGTGTTTAAGTAACCCAAAATAGCATGCAAGGTCGTGGTTTTACCGGAACCTGTTGGCCCTACTACTAACAAGATGCCATGTGGTTTTTTAATCATGTCTTCTAAGCGCTTCAAATTGGTAGGCGCTAGATTCATTTTCTCAATGGGCATAGCGCCACCTGACGCCAGCAAACGCATCACCACCCCTTCACCGGCTACAGTAGGGATGGTGGCAACACGTACTTCTACCAGTTGCCCATTCATCTTAAACGCCAACTTACCGTCTTGAGGTACACGCTTTTCAGCAATGTTTAGGTTAGACATAATTTTAATACGGGCAATAACCGCATTATGGTGTGAGTTAGGCACTTTGTTCATATCTCGGCACACACCATCAACCCGCATTCTTACGCGAGTGGGAGCATTCTTCTCTGGGTCGATATGAATATCAGACGCACCAAGACGTTTTGCATCGTGCAATACGCGACTAACCAAACGTACTACTGCAGGGGCATCGTCTGAAAGTTCATCGACAAGCTCGTCGTTTTCCTCAGTTGATAAACCAATCTCATCAAGAATCTCACTCATGTCACCAGGCGCGTTACCGCCGCCACCTTCACCTAGGTACTGAAGTATTTGATGGGGCAAGCCGACGGCAATTTCATAGCTTTCAATACCCAATGCGCTTTCTGTTTCCATTAACAGCGCGGCATTGTTAGGCTCTGCCATTAAGACAATGGGGTTACCTTCCACATCAGAAATAACCGCAACATGGTTACGTTTAAGGTAAGACAGGTTTAGTTTACTTTCACCTTCATAACGATGGTACTTATCGGGTAAGTAACCAATGAAGGGAACCTGGTAATGGATAGAAAGAGAATGGCCAATTTCATGCTCGGGAACGCGATGCTCAGACATTAAACCCTGCACTATAGTGCGGGTGTCATTAGAGGTAGAGAGTAGACTTTTTAACGCAGGTTCGTTTATTAAGCCTTTATGTAATAAAGAATCAAATGGATTGTTTGTACCACCAAGTTCATAACGGAACTTAGCCCCTAGTACCAATGCTAAGTCGTTTGCACGCGCTAAATCATTATCATCAAAACTACCGTTTCGCTTATTGATAATTTGCATTACACCCATTAACACACCGGCGTTAAGAATAGGCACACATAAAATGTTAGTGGTTTTGAAGTCGTTGTCTTTATCGAACTTATCAGCAAATCGTAAACGAGGATGAATAGCTTTAAGCTCAGCGGCATTGTAAGGGTCGACGATGAGTAAAGGCAATTGTGAGATAGCAACATAGCCTGCAATAGACATAGGGCTAATAGGCACTTTAATCTCTAACGTTTCTTTACCCGTTTTAAACCGAGCGACTAAGTCTTGATGTTGTCGGCGACGCTGAAAGATGCTCATACGGGTAGCACCAAACATGTTAAGAATGATGGGTTCAAGCAAACTGTATGCGTCTAATAAAGACGAGTGATTATTCAGAATGCGTTTAACATGGGTGAAAATATGCTGACTGTCTTCTACTTCCATAGTGTTCTTAGCACAGCGCAAAGCTGCTATATCCAAATTTGATTAAACTTTGTAACATACGTTTTACCACCTTATAGGTATAGCGCATTAACGGCAATACAACTTATATTAAGGTAGTGCAAGAATAACGTAACTTTACATTACCTTTCAAAAAGAAGCAGCTGTACTTAAGTCATAGATTTACAATTAATGTGTACAAAAAGCGATCTAGCTGTTGCAATGTATCCTGCCTTCTGTATAATTCGCGCCCACTGCCCAAATAGGGCAATGTTTCTAACCGCGACCTCACTGCTTTTAGGGTGGTTGCCAGCGTAGCAAGCGAAATCGATAAGATAAGACTGCTACAGGCGTGTTAGGAAAAAGAACAGGGTTCCAATTGGGAACCATCGGTTTACGCACATCTTTTCTTTCCAGAATAAAATGGAAGAGAAAAGGTGAATTTTTTTGTTCTTTCGATTGGAGCTTAATCGATGCCAAATCAAAGAATTCGTATTCGTTTGAAAGCGTTTGATCACAAGTTGATCGATCAGTCTACGGCTGAAATCGTTGAAACGGCGAAACGTACTGGTGCTCAGGTCAGCGGTCCTATTCCTCTGCCTACTCGCAAAGAACGCTATACAGTATTGACATCTCCTCACGTAAATAAAGATGCACGTGATCAATATGAGATTCGTACTCACAAGCGTTTAGTAGACATCATTGAGCCAACTGATAAAACAGTTGACGCATTGATGCGTTTGGACTTGGCTGCCGGTGTTGATGTTCAAATCAGCCTGGGCTAACAAGAGAGGGTAATAACAATGGCGATTGGTCTAGTCGGTCGTAAAGTGGGTATGACTCGCATCTTCACTGAAGATGGTACGTCTATCCCTGTGACTGTTATTGAAGCGACCCCAAACCGTGTTACTCAGTTACGTACTGAAGAACTTGACGGTTATCGCGCTCTTCAGGTTACTACTGGAAGCAAGAAAACGAACCGCGTTAACAAAGCTGAAGCAGGTCATTTTGCTAAAGCTGGTGTTGAAGCAGGTCGTGCTCTAGTAGAATTCCGCCTGGAAGATAACGAAGGTGGCGATATTGAAGTAGGCAGTGAAATCACTGTTGAAATCTTTAACGACACTAAAAAGATTGATGTCACTGGTACATCAAAAGGTAAAGGTTTTGCTGGCGCGATCAAACGTTGGAACTTTAGTTCACAACGTATGACTCACGGTAACTCTTTGTCTCACCGTGCACCTGGTTCGATTGGCCAAAACCAATCACCTGGTAAAGTTTTCAAAGGTAAGAAAATGGCTGGTCAGCTTGGTAACAAGCAAGTGACTACCCAATCTTTGGAAGTGGTACGTGTAGACGTAGAAAACAGCCTAATCCTTGTTAAAGGTGCCGTACCTGGCGCAACTGGCGGCGATGTAATCGTCAAGCCAGCTGTTAAAGCGTAACGTCTGGGGAGTGAACTGATGGAATTAACATTGAAAGATGCGCAAAGCGCTCTTGAAGTATCCGAAGCGACCTTTGGACGTGAATTCAACGAAGCCTTGGTACACCAAGTCGTTGTAGCTTACGGTGCAGGTGCTCGTCAGGGTACAAAGGCGCAGAAGACTCGCGCTGAAGTACGTGGTGGTGGTAAGAAGCCATGGCGTCAAAAAGGCACAGGCCGTGCTCGTGCTGGTACTATCCGCAGCCCAATTTGGGTTGGTGGTGGTCGTGCATTCGCAGCCAAGCCTCGTGACTTTGATCAAAAAGTTAACAAGAAAATGTATCGTGGTGCTTTAAAAAGCATCTTGTCTGAACTAATCCGTCAAGACCGTTTGGTTGTGGTAGAGAAGTTTGGTGTGGAAGCACCTAAGACAAAAGAACTTATTGCTAAGCTTAACGACTATGAACTAAATGATGTTCTTATCGTTACTGCTGATGTTGATGAGAACTTGTTCCTAGCGGCACGCAACTTGTACAAAGTTGACGTACGTGATGTTGCAGGCATCGACCCAGTAAGTTTGATTGCATTTGAAAAAGTGCTAATTACAGCTGATGCGGTTAAACAACTTGAGGAGGCGTTAGCATGAAAGAAGAACGTCTACTGAAGGTGCTTTTAGCACCGCATGTTTCAGAAAAGTCTACTATGGCTGCTGAAGCAAGCAACACGGTTGTATTTAAAGTAGCGAAAGATTCGAACAAAGCTGAAATCAAAGCTGCAGTTGAAAAACTGTTTGAAGTTGAGGTTGAAGGTGTTCGTACTGTAAACGTTAAGGGTAAAACCAAGCGTCACGGTCAGTCTTTCGGTAAACGCAGTGACTGGAAAAAGGCCTACGTGGTTCTTAAAGAAGGTCAGGACATCGACTTTGTCGGTGGCGCTGAGTAAGAAGGGGATTAGAAATGCCATTATTGAAAGCTAAGCCAACTTCTGCCGGTCGTCGTCACGTTGTTCAGGTTACTAACCCTGACCTTCACAAAGGCGCGCCTTACGCACCTTTGCTTGAAAAGAACAGCAAATCTGGCGGTCGTAACAACCATGGTCGTATTACAACTCGTCATATTGGTGGTGGTCATAAACAACACTACCGTTTGATTGACTTTAAACGCAACAAAGACGGCATTCCAGCCGCTGTTGAGCGTTTAGAATACGATCCTAACCGTTCTGCTAACATTGCACTAGTATTGTATGCAGATGGTGAGCGTCGTTACATTCTGGCTCCAAAGGGTATGAAAGCTGGTGATGCAATCCAGTCTGGTTCGGATGCTCCGATCAAGTCTGGTAACACATTGCCAATGCGTAATATCCCAGTAGGTTCTGTTGTACACGCAATTGAAATGAAGCCTGGTAAAGGTGCACAAATTGCACGTTCTGCCGGTGCTTATGCTCAGATCCTAGCACGTGACGGAAACTACGTTACCTTACGTCTACGCTCTGGCGAAATGCGTAAAGTACTATCTGATTGCCGCGCCACCATTGGTGAAGTAGGCAATGCAGAGCACATGCTGCGTTCACTGGGTAAAGCCGGTGCAACCCGCTGGCGTGGTGTTCGTCCTACAGTTCGTGGTGTTGCCATGAACCCAGTAGACCACCCACACGGTGGTGGTGAAGGACGCACGTCGGGTGGTCGTCATCCAGTATCTCCTTGGGGTGTTCCTACTAAAGGTAAGAAAACCCGAAGTAACAAGCGTACCGATAAACTTATCGTACGTCGTCGTAATAAGTAACAGCGAGGATTCACCATGCCACGTTCTCTCAAGAAGGGTCCATTTATTGACCTTCACTTGCTGAAGAAGGTAGAGGCTGCAGTGGAAAAGAACGAACGTAAACCAATTAAGACTTGGTCTCGTCGTTCTATGATCATCCCAGATATGATTGGGTTGACCATTGCGGTCCATAACGGTCGCCAGCACGTTCCAGTCATCATCAGCGATGAAATGGTCGGCCACAAGTTGGGCGAATTTGCGCCAACGCGTACTTACCGCGGCCATGTCGCGGATAAGAAAAGCAAACGATAAGGGGTAGGATAAATGGAAGCATTAGCTAAACACCGTTTTGCCCGCTCGTCTGCTCAAAAAGCACGCTTGGTAGCGGATCAAATTCGCGGTATGCACGTTGAGAAAGCTCTTGAGCTACTTACGTACAGCCCGAAGAAAAGCGCAGCGCTGGTTAAGAAAGTTTTGGAATCTGCGATTGCAAATGCAGAACACAATGAAGGCGCTGACATCGACGAATTAGTCGTTGCCAAAGTTTTCGTTGACGAAGGTCCAACTATGAAACGTATCAAGCCACGTGCCAAAGGCCGTGCAGATCGTATCTTTAAGCGTAGCAGTCACATCACTGTGGTTGTAGCGGATAACTAGGAGTAGATAATGGGACAGAAGGTACATCCTACAGGTATACGCCTGGGTATCAGTAAACCATGGACTTCTACCTGGTACGCTAATACTGGTGACTATGCGGATAACCTGTATAACGATCATCAGGTACGTAAGTATCTGACTAAACAGCTTAAAAGCGCTTCACTTTCTAAAATCGTGATCGAGCGTCCTGCTAAGAGCATCCGTGTGACTATTCACACTGCTCGTCCAGGCGTTGTAATCGGTAAAAAAGGTGAAGATGTAGAGAAGCTTCGCGCCTATGTTTCTAAGCTAGCCGGTGTGCCAGCTCAGATTAACATTGCAGAAGTTCGCAAGCCTGAGCTTGACGGACAACTGGTTGCCGACAGTATCTCTAGCCAGCTAGAACGTCGTGTAATGTTCCGTCGTGCTATGAAGCGCGCGGTACAAAACGCAATGCGTCTTGGTGCTAAGGGTATTAAAGTTGAAGTAAGCGGCCGTTTGGGCGGAGCAGAAATTGCTCGTTCTGAATGGTACCGTGAAGGTCGCGTACCTCTGCACACTTTCCGTGCAGATATCGATTACGCAACTTCAGAAGCTGCAACTACCTACGGTATTATTGGTGTGAAGGTATGGATCTTCAAAGGTGAAGTTCTGGGCGGTTTGCCTACAACTCAAGAGCAAGCTCCGCCTGCTCAACCTAAGAAGAAAGGCCGCAACTCTAAGCGTGAGGGCTAAATCATGTTACAACCAAAGCGTACGAAATTTCGTAAAATGCATAAAGGTCGTAACCGTGGTCTTGCCATTGCGGGGAGCAAGGTAAGCTTCGGTACTTATGGCCTGAAAGCAGTTGGCCGTGGTCGTATGACCGCTCGCCAAATCGAAGCAGCGCGTCGTGCTATGACTCGTCACGTTAAGCGTCAAGGTAAAATTTGGATTCGAGTTTTCCCTGACAAGCCAATTACTGAGAAGCCTCTTGAAGTGCGTCAAGGTAAAGGTAAAGGTAACGTTGAGTACTGGGTATGCCAAATTCAACCTGGACGTGTTCTTTATGAGATGGAAGGTGTTCCTGAATCTCTAGCACGCGAAGCGTTTGAATTGGCAGCGGCTAAACTGCCATTTAAGACAACCTTTGTAACTCGGACGGTGATGTAATGAAAGCGACTGAACTGAAAGAAAAAAGCGTAGAAGAGCTGAACGCAGAGTTGATTAACCTGCTACGCGAACAGTTCAACTTGCGCATGCAGCACTCAACTGGTCAACTTGAAAAGACTGATCAATTGAGAACTGTACGTCGTAACATCGCGCGTGTTAAAACCATTCTGACTCAAAAGGCTGATGCGTAATGACTGAACAAAAAGTTCGTACAGTGCAAGGTCGTGTGGTTAGCAACAAGATGGATAAAACCATTACTGTTGTTGTTGAGCGTTTTGTAAAACACCCTATCTACGGGAAGTTCATCAAACGTTCTACTAAACTTCACGCCCACGATGAAGAAAACGTATGTAACCAAGGCGATGTAGTCACTATTAGTGAATGTCGTCCATTGTCTAAAAGCAAAAATTGGACATTGGTTAGCGTTGTAGAAAAAGCTGGCGTTTAATCGCTAACTTTTCTTACAATTGAAAAAGCCGCTCTCGAGCGGCTTTTTTATTGTCTAAAATTTAACAATGCAATACTTATGATGGCTGTGTCACAGTCACGTACAGCTCGCTATAACTGGCTGCCATTTCGTCAGTACTGAAATGCCCTTTTACATGTTGATACAACTGATTGCCCAAGGTGTCTCGGGTTTGCTTATCATTCACCAGCGTAATTAATGCATCGGCAATCTCATCGATATTTCCTGGCGTTACCATTAGTCCTGTCTCATTGTGTTCAATTATCTCAGGAATACCGCCTACCGGTGTCGATACCACCGCACGCTTACACGCTCCGGCTTGAAGAAGAATAACGCCTAAGCCCTCTGCATAAGCCGGGTGAACTACAATATCAACACTGGGAAGAATTTTACTGACTTCATCGGTAAAGCCACACAGGTGAACGTGTTCGGTAAGTAAATGCCGGTCGATAAGCGCTTCGTAGCTTTCTTTAAGATTTCCTTTGCCAAAGAGTAAACAACTCACTTTAGGGTTATTTTGAACCACTTTTTCCATAGCTAAAATAATATCAGCTTGGCCTTTACGAGATATAAGCTGAGCAAAGTTAGCAATAACGGTATGATCTGAAGGAATAGAGAAGGTTTCACTTAGCCACGCTTTGTCACCAGGCTTCGAAAACTCTTTAAAATCTACTGACGAGTGAATAACCGGTTGGTGTTTCACTGCTTCACAGTGATGACTCACCACATTAAACACGCCCTCAGAAATACTCGCGACAGCCGCAAACTGACTGTATTTATAAGTGGCAAACAGTGATTCTGGGTTATCTACTCGTCGTGTGCATATAGCAGGAATACCAGTGATCTTCGCTACCATAGCGCCGAAAACATCTGCCCCACGACGGCTATGAACATGAATGACATCGGCGTTAATTTTACGGGCGATATTAACCATGCGTTTCACGGCAAATAAGTCTGTTTCTCCGCGATAAGCAATAGTATGCGTTTGGCAACCTGAAAGAGACAGCGATGCAATTTTACTATCTTCTGGGCATATTAAATGGTTTTCGTAATCAAACTGGCGGTTCAATGAATCTAACAAGTAAACAACTTGTTTAGCGCCGCCATACAGGTTTCTACCCAACTCTATATGCAAAATCTTTAAGCTCACAGATATTCCTTCACAGTGGTAAAAACTTCTTCTGGGCGAATAAACGCCATACAGTCAAATGTACCATTGCACGTTGGTTTACGCTTACATGGCGCACAGACTAGCTTTTTATATAATACATGAGTGTTGGCATTATCAGTATAAGTATACGGACATGTAGACCCAAAAAGCGCAACTGTAGGGCGAAGAAAAGAAACCGCCATGTGTGTCAGGCCAGTATCCACACCAATAAATGCATGAGAATGTTTAACCGCCACGGCTGATTCAGCCAACGATACATGACCCGCTAATGAGTAAACATCATCTTCATTGAAGGTCAGTGCCTCTGCATCACAGCTATCAGATGGGCCGCCTAGAATAACGATGGAGATATCACTGTGCTGACGGATAAGCGTGATAAGTTGCTTCCAATGATTAATTGGCCAGTGCTTTTGCGGACGAGTAGTAAAAGGGGCAAGTACGATATAATCGCCATTTACCGACAGTGCACCTAGCGTGCCCTGAAGCTTTTGTGCTGCAGGTACCCCCATTTCAATATGTAGTTCGTAAGAATGCGCTCCCATATGCCTTGCCAAATATCGATACTCGCTGCTGATTTGGTTTGATATTGGTTTATCTATTGTATCGGTTAAGAAACGTTGGCTTTGCTCTTTACTATTAAAACCAATTCGGACACTTGCACCACTGAGATAGGCTAAAAAGGCACTTTTAAGTAAGCCTTGGGCATCAATGGCGTGGGTAAAGCCTTTATCGCGGAGTTGTCGCCTAAATGCCCAAACGGATTTGAACAAAGACCAATAGGCGCGCTTCTTACCAAACGCTTTCCATTCGCTTTTGGGCCACACGAGAATGTCGTCAACAAAAGGGTGGTGTTGTACTAGTCCTGCATACGGTTTTTCAACTAACCAGGTAACTCGAGCATTAGGAAGAGCCTCTTTAATGCTGGACGGAAGCCCTGAGGCCATTACAATGTCACCAATAGCGCTAAGCCTGATTAAAAGTACGTTCGGCTGGGTTGCAGTAGAGCACATAAAACTTACATGTAGACGAGTTATAATGGGTGAGTAAAACACATAATAACGTCAGTTTGATGACGACCTAGCATAGCGCTATGCATTTCATTTATTGTCTAGTGAGCCAGTCAGGCTACCAAAGAATAACAATAGGAATTACTAATGATAAGAGGCGGTAAAGAAGCCGAATACAGACCTACATTACTAGAAGATGTGTGTCGCTGGCTTTACTCCTGTGTATTGTTTTGCATTATCCCTTTTGCATTTATCCAACTAATGCGCCGAGGTGCGACAAGAAATAAAGAATACAACCAACGCCGGTTTGAGCGATTCGGTTTTGTTGCGAGACCCCATAAAACGGGTGGTTACCTGTTTCACTGTGTTTCGGTTGGTGAAGTGGTGGCGGCATCTTGCTTAATAAAGCGCATCATTCAGGCTGAGCCAGATACCCAGATTACGGTGACTACCACTACACCCACAGGATCGGCAAGGGTGCGGGATATTTTTGGTAATACGGTACACCATTTTTACTTGCCCTATGATTTGCATACGGCGATGGCCGCAATGATAAAGCGCATTAAACCTAAAGCGGTGCTTATTACCGAAGTCGAATTATGGCCTAACTTTATCCATGCTTGCTGGAAGCGCCACATACCGATAATGGTGATTAATGCGCGTATGACAGATAGGTCAGCTAAGCGCTACATGAAAATAGGTAAACTGTTTAAACCCATGCTAAACAAACTTTCTCATATATGTACTCAAGGTCAGCGTGATTACAATAATTATCTTGCGCTAGGTATGCCTGAAGCACGTATGACTCAAACTAATAATATTAAGTTTGACCAAGCTGCGTCTACATCGCATCAAAGTATAGGGTTCATGGGCCTTTCACTAACAGACGGCCCAATATTAGTTGCTGGCAGTACCCACGATCTTGAAGAGCAAGCCATGATTGATGCCGTGAAGATACTTGGCTCGTCAACCGCAGTTAATCTTCGCTTGCTGTTAGTACCTCGCCACCCAGAGCGGTTTGATACCGTTGCTAAGCTATTAGAGCAAAACGAACTTGAATACGTTCGAACAAGTAACATTGATGCTATAGCGCCAGAGACGAAAGTTATTTTGCTCGATGAAATGGGCAAATTGAATAGTGCTTATAGCGTGGCTAGTTTTGCATTTGTAGGGGGCTCGATTGCAAATCGCGGTGGGCATAACGCGTTAGAGCCAGCCGCCTTTTCTATTCCCATCATGATGGGGCCACATACCTATAACAATCCAGTAATTTGTGAGTATTTGGAAGCGCGTGGAGCCCTTACAAAAATAGCGAACGCACAAGAAATTGCTCAGCAATGTGAAGCTTGGATTAATGCCCCGATGAAACGTGAGGAAGCTGGAAAAGCCGGCCGGAAAGTTTTAGAGGAAAACAGTGGTGCATTGGATAAAACGCTAGCGGTTATAAAACGTAATGTAGCTTAACCTTACTTATAAATATCAATTGGTTAATTTTAGCTCACCAAAGTTGTGCGCACATTGCACCAAGGTTTTTATTTGCACCCCTGTGGAAGCCTGCTATTTTATTAAAAAATACGTAAACTATTGAAAATGTTTTGAAAATACAAAGTGGTCTACTCTTTGCTTTTATAACGCCGACAGCGTAGTTACGGTAAAATATAAACAATTATGCTTCTCATGAAGAAGCACTGGATTACGCGTTCTCCAGGGAGATGCACCCTGCCTAGGCAGGGTGCCATCTTAACCCACAAGCATCTTCTTACACTGCTTCACCTTCAGGTAAAATCAAACTTATTACTCGCCATCCTGCCTTAGGATGAATGCTGTTCCCATTCACGAACGTGAAGCTTTTTCCTTCAACATCTATGGCTATTAATGGTGTGGCTCTATCACCATATTTTTCATTATATTGCGCGAATGTAAACTCATCAGACAGCCGTGTTGTTTTAATACTGGCGTTACGAGCAATCGCTGATGCCAGATACCCATAAGTCACCCCTTCATCAAATAAGGTAAGACGTTTGGCGTATTGTTCACTGACTTGGTGACTTGGACGGGTAGATTGTTCGTTACTTGTCAGTGCCCATACTTTGTCTTTGCCCATGGTATTTTCAAAATGATACGCGATGGGGGGATTAAGCTGTTTGTAAGGTGACATAATCAACACCGTACCAAAACTGGCAATATCAAGATGTCGAGCTGCGTGATCTGACATAGGGTTACCAAAATACACGGGAATATCCATCATTCGGGCTTCACGAATGGCATCCCAGTTGGTATCAGCAACGGTAACGCTCAACTCTTGCTTAATCATTTCATCAGCAAGCATACGGTTAAACTTACTGCCACCGAACACAAGGTAAGCGGTAGGGGCAGGAGCTCTAACTTTTAGTAATTGTGCGACACTTCGAGAAGTAAGGCTTTGTACAACGACGGTAGCAATAATCACAAGAAAGACCATTGGCACGATAATGCCAGCACCCTCGTAGCCAATTTCTTCAAGCTTTAAAGAAAACAATGCAGATACGGCTGCGGCCACAATACCGCGAGGTGCAATCCAGCTCAGCAAGGCTAGCTCATTAAGTTTAAGACCAGTGCCAATAGACGACGCTGCTACCGATAACGGGCGAGCAATGAACATGATTGCCCCAAGGACAATGAGCGCTCCCCAGCCCACATCCGCAATAGATTGAAGGCTAAGACGGGTAGCAAGTAATATGAACAAGCCTGAGATAAGCAGCACACTCAAGGTTTCTTTGAACTCTAAAATGTCTTCTACTTCCACGTTCTTCATGTTGGCTAATACCATGCCGGTAATGGTAACGGCCAATAGTCCAGATTCATGTGCAACATAGTTTGACGCTGCAAACACGCCGAGAATAATCGTTAAAACCGCGGTGTTTAATAAGTAATGCGGGATCCAATCTTTGCGGATAGAAAGCCCTAGCAAATAACCCGAACTAAAACCAAGCAGGAAACCAATTCCGATGGTTTTGCCAAAGGTGATAAACGTGTGGGAAATAGCATTGCCTTGAGAGGCAACGATAAACTCAAAGACGAGTACAGCCAGCAGGGCGCCAATGGGGTCGATAACTATGCCTTCCCATCGTAGGATGCTTGCCAAGTTAGATTTAGGCCGCACAGTACGCAGCATGGGCACTATTACGGTGGGGCCGGTTACCGTCACGATAGCGCCGAATAAAAAAGAGAGTTGCCACGACAAGTCTAGGCTGTAATGGGCCGCCACTGCAGCAATAACCCAGGTAACCAATACACCCACACTACATAGGTTACGCACCATATTGCCATGACCAGCAATATCACCAAACTTAAGGGTAAGGGAACCTTCAAACAGAATAATAGCAACGGAAAGTGATACAACTGGGAACAAAAGGTCGCCAAAAAGCGCGTCTGCGTCAAGCACGCCAAATACAGGGCCAACCACAATACCTACAATTAAAAGCGGTAAGATGGCAGGTAAACGAACTTTGTACGCGAGATATTGGCAGCTAATCGACAATAAGCCAACGGCAACCAAAGACATGAGTGGATCTGACAATGCGTGTTCCCTTATTTATATAATTGTAAGTATGTAGCCATACTCATATTGTTATGCGGTTCCATCATATAGCAACTTATCTACAAGCCGACAGAGACTTTCGTATAAGCGCCATGTAATTAAAACAGAGTTTAGCCTATGAGGGATCAATTCGCTTATATTCAACGTTGTCGTGGAAGGGGAAGCATAGTATTTTAAGACTTCATTAATTACGCGCCAAAGAGCGCCTTATCAACGGACTATCTACGTTGCTTAATCATTCACTTTTACCTGTAGCAGTTGCTACGTTTTTTTCGCTCTCGTTACTTACTGGTTGTGCTGCTTCATACCCTGAAGCTCAGACAAAAATATCTGTAGGTAAGTTAACGGTGCTTCCTGATGTATTGGAAGAAACGTCGGGGCTGTTTTGTAATGCCTCAACACTCGTTAGTTTGAACGACTCTGGTAACAAACCCGAATTGTTTCACCTATCTTATGAAGGCAAGGTGATTAAAACCGATAGAATGGCGTTAGACAACATTGATTGGGAAGCGGTTACAGCAAGTTCAACGCATTGGTATGTTGCAGATGTTGGTAACAACAAGGGCCGTCGTGAGAGTCTTGCTATATATAAGGTCAATAAAAATGACCTTAACGATATAGTCACAATGACAGTAGCCTATGAAGGCAACAATCCAAGTAGTAACATGCCTTATGCTCATGACTTTGATTCAGAGGCCATGACGTATGCCAACGGAAAGTTAATACTGTTCTCGAAAAGCTGGCGTACCGGTGTGGCTAAAGTGTATGAAGTTAATGAATCTACACAGCCCCAGACATTAACCGCGTTTGCGAATATTGAAGGTTTACCAGGTGTTATCACCGGCGCAGATTACGATGCTGCTCGTAACTTATACGTTATAGTGGGCTATAAATCTGACCCTTTTGGTAACTTTGATACTTTCATGGCTCAGGTTGATAATCAGTTTGTTCCTATTAATATTTGGCCATTACCTGCTTATAAACAAGTAGAAGGTGTATGTGTTGATGACAACGGTAATTACTGGTTTTCAGAAGAAGCTGCTGGGCATCGTAAGGCATCACTTACCGAAGTTACCATTAGCCAAAAATAAATATGTATACAATTTAACCACTTGAAGGGAGTTAGCATAATGGCTAATTCCCACGTTTTACACTTCGTGGTTATATAAGGTTCTACTCTGCTTTTGCATATTAGGTAACCGGTTTAATGCGTAGACTCTCTCAGCTTCTAGTGATGCTTACGGCGCTTCAAAGTGCATGGGTATCAATGTCTGCCTCTGCATCAGCAATAGAAGATGCTGAGCAGTGGTTGAGCGAATATGTAAGTTTGGATGACACCTTTTCAATCGCGTTATCTAAAAACAAAATTAGATTTAAAGGCTGCAAGCAGAAGCAGTATCAATTAGTCGTAAACCAGCAATTCACTAAACGCTTCAATGTAGAGGCAATTGTCCACTATAACAAAGGCTTACTCGATTACGGCGTGCTTGCTCAGAGAGTTAAGAGCCATGAATTTGAGGTGGTGAGTTGGTGGGATAAAGGAAGTTACCGAGTTGGGTTAAGTCACAAAATTAGGCCTGAACACGAAATTTCCATTCCTGTTGCTGAAGTGATTCAACTCCCTACTAGTACGACGGCTAGTGTGTATTTTGAAGTTCCACTAATGGAAGAAAGACACACGCTTACGGTTGCGGCTTCTAGAGAGTCGTGGAAGTCGGACAGCGCAACAATTCAGTTGCCGTGGAGCGAAGCCCACGACAACCAAGTTAAACTGCAATACGCTATTGCGTTCTAGCCAAGCAGTATTGAAATAAAACTAATCTCACAACTTAAACTGGCTAACCTCTTGAGCCAGTTCGTTTGCGAGTTCGTCTAGCTTCTCGCTAACGCCTACTAACACATGTGTGGCTTTAAGGGTTTCATCACTTGATGAACTTATCTCATTAATACTCCGGCTAATATCTTCAACGACGGTCGCTTGTTGTTCTGTGGCGGTAGCCACTTGCGTATTCACATCATTAATCAGCACAATTTCCTCGGCAATTTTCTGCAGCAGTTTATCGATATCATCGGTAGCGCCAACCACGTCTTTGGTTTGTGCTTTGCTATCTTGCATTTGAGAAACGGCCGTTTTGGAATCGAGTTGGAACTTATCAATCTTGATCTGTATCTCATCGGTGGCGGCAGCTGCACGCTGAGCCAGTGTCCGAACTTCATCGGCCACAACCGAGAAGCCTCTACCATGATCGCCAGCCCGAGCGGCTTCTATCGCTGCATTCAAGGCAAGTAAATTAGTTTGCTCTGAAATGCTGCGAATAGTATCAAGTATGCCGCCGATAGCCGCAGTGTGCTCATCAAGAGACTGGATAACCTCAGACACACTTTCTACTTGGGTGGAAAGGTTCGATATTGCGTGCACCGCTTTTTGAGTAAATAGACGACCTTCTTGCGAGCTCTCAGTCGCACGATTCGCATTTTGCGCAGCATAAGTAGCAGACTGTGCGACTTCAGTGACCGTGCTGCCCATTTCAGTTAACGCTGTTGCGGCCTGCATGGTTTGGTCTCGCTGACTACGAGTAGAACGTTCATTTTGTTGAGATTGGCTGGCCACTTCTTGCGCTGAGGCTTTAAGGGCTTGGCTAGTTTTAGCTACCGATGCAATAGTACTGTGAAGATGATCGATAAAGCTATTGAAGCCTTCAACCAGTCGAGCGGTTTCTTTTTGTTCTGGTACGTCAATTCTTGAACGTAAATCGCCTTGCCCTTTACCAAGTTGCTGGAAAATATCAGCCAGAGATTCGATAGGTTTGGTGAGAGACGATGCCAGCCAAATTCCAAGTAGCGCAAACAGGCCCGCGATGGCAATAGACCATAAAATGATCTGGCGACTGCCTGCATTTAATGAGGCATAAAGTTCTTGTTCTGGTACTTGCGCCACCACGTACCAACCGGATTTTTCTACATACGTACTAGCAAAAAGGACGTCATCGGCATGTACTTCACTAGTTGCCATCGCAAAATCACGTTGTTGCAGTAAAGTCCGCGAAGCATTTGTGCCACTAATGGCGCTTAGTTTGGATTTTCCTAAAAGGCTAGTATCAGGGTGGGCAATAATAGTGCCCTCGCCATCAACTAAATACACGAAGCCGGTTTGAGCAATTTTTACCGCGTTAATAATATCTAATAGCTCGTCAACAGACTTCGCGACACCAGACATGCCTCTGCCTGCGGTTTGTTGGAAGTTAGCGAACAATCTATAACCTTGGCCAGGTTCGTTATACAAGCTAAGTGAAATTGGCGTACCACTATCACGGTAAGCAAAAAACCATCCATCGAATTCATCGTTTTTTAGCACTCGTAAAAAACCGTCTTGATTCCAATACTTAGTGGTTTTTCTATCGACGAAAGAGGCTACGGTTAAATCGTTGAAATTCACGATATCGTTCAGATAAGCGATAAGCCGCCTTTCACCTGAACTATCAGCGCCTGCTGCCGACCAAGCTAAAATGTCAGGGTTGGATGCAATACCATGGGCAACAGAAAGCATCACACTGGCTTCTCTGTCTACCTGATTTCCTATTTGCTTCAACAGTGAAGGAAGTTGAAGCTGCTCCATGTTTTCTTTAACTAAGTCTCGGGCTATCCACTGGCTAATTGAACCTACCAAGATTGAGGCAGCCAACACGGCCACCATTAGTGAAATAATTAGTTTTTGTTTAATACTCAAAGTCATAACTTCCGACCATATTTGGACTGCTAAAATAACGACGCTGCACTGCAGGCACAGTCACGTCTTGGGCGTTGGGTTATTACTGTTAGCGTCTACGTTGCTGTTTAGTAGCAATTTATTAATCACTTCATGTAACACGAGGAGAAGTAGTGCGCACTAGTTTTTTATTGTTCTGTTTGTATCGGCAGATAATCGCAAATTATTATACTTTCGACGTATAAAAACCGATAAAACGATTTTGAAGTTAAATTGACCGAAAGGTCAAGAAAAAGCCGCGAAATAAGATGGATTTCTCAACTTCGCGGCTTGTTTAGGTAGGTTTAACGATTAATCTTCGCTTTTATCTTTACTTTTGTCTTCGGGAATTGGAAAACCTCTGTCGCGCATTAATGCGTCAACTTTGGCATCACGACCACGGAATTTGCGATAAGCCTCAGCGGGATCCATCGCATTACGCACAGAGAAGAGGTACTTCACTAAGCGATCGCCCACTTCTTTGTCGTAAAATCCACCTGGTGCTTCCATAAAGGCTTCTGATGCATCAGCGGTTAGCACTTCTGCCCACATATAACCGTAATAGGCTGCGGCATAACCTTCACCCGAGAACACGTGACCAAAATGAGGTGTGCGGTGACGCATAACAATCTCTTCAGGCATACCGAGCTTTGTAAGCTCTTCACGTTCAAAGGTATCGGGCTCAATAGTCGCTGGATCAGTGGTATGGTACTTCAAATCCATGATGGCAGAAGCCATATACTCAGTGGTTTTGAACCCTTCATTAAAGGTTGATGCTTTCTTGATCTTAGCCACAAGTTCAGCAGGAATAGGTTCACCCGTTTCATAGTGCACTAAGAATTGATTAATAACTTCGTCGGTGGTTAACCAGCGCTCTAATAATTGCGACTGGAACTCGGTGTAATCACGCACGCCTGAGTGCGAAGAAGGGTATTTAACATCAGCAGATAAGAAATGCAGCGCATGACCAAATTCGTGGAAATAGGTTTCTGCATCATCAAATGAAATGAGAGTGGGTTCGCCTTCAGCCCCTTTTACGAAGTTAGAGTTGTTAGAAGACAACACCGTCTTTTTGCCGTCGAAGGTTGTTGACGAGCGATAGGTTGTGGCCCATGCACCAGAGCGTTTACCTTTACGAGAGAACGGATCTAAGTACCATAAACCAATGTGTGCACCGGAATCTTTATCGGTCACTTCCCATACTTTAACGTCTTCGTGGAATACAGGCACTTTACCTTCTTCCACTGGGGTAAAGTTGAAATTAAACAAACGACCAGCAACGTAGAACATAGCATCGCGCAGTTTATCTAGCTGCAGATATTGCTTCACTTCGTTTGAGTCTAAGTCGTACTTGGCTTGGCGAACTTTCTCAGCATAAAAACGATAGTCCCACGGGGCGATAGTAATATCAGCGCCTTCAGCGTCAGCAATGGCTTGCATATCGGCCACTTCTTGATCTACCCGGGCTATGGCTGCTGGCCAAACCTTCATCATAAGATCCATGGCGTTTTCAGGGTTCTTTGCCATACGGTCTTCTAAGCGCCACTGGGCATAGTTTTCATACCCGAGTAATTCCACGCGCTCATCACGCAATGTCAGAATGCGTTTGATCGTTTCGTTGTTATCAAATTCATCTGCGTTGTCGCCACGGCTGTAATAGGTGTTCCATACTTTTTCGCGTAATTCACGGTTAGTAGAATAGGTTAGGAACGGATCCATTGAAGAACGGGTGTTTGTTATTGCATATTTATCCGGCTCGCCACGGCTCTGGGCGGCAGATTTAGCGCCTTTTACGAAAGATTCAGGCAATCCACCTAATTGGTCTTCAGTAATATAGGTTACGTAGTTCTCTTCATCCGCTAGTACGTTATTCGAGAACGACGTATAAAGGGTTGCTAACTCTTCATTGATGGCGGCGTAGCGCTTTTTCGCCTCGCTATCCAATGTCGCGCCATTGCGGGCGAAGTCGTTATAAGTCATCCAAGTAATGCGCTGTTCTTCTTCGGTCAATGTCGATAGTTCATCTGACTCATAAACTGCTTTTACACGCTCGAATAACTTTTCGTTTTGTGTGATTTTGGTAGAAAATGCGGATAACTTGGGCGACATTTCTACTTGGATAGCACGAAATTCAGGGCTAGATTTATTCGCACTCCAAATGCCGTAGTAGCGAAATACGCGGCTAAGCTCGCTACCTGAACGTTCCATAGCCACAATTACGTTTTCAAACGTAGGTGGCTCGGGGTTATTCGCAATTTCATCAATCTCTTTAAGATTTAGCTCCATTGCTTTTTCAAGGGCCGGTTTCAAATCTTCCAGTTTCATTTTATCGAAAGCTGGAACGCCGCCGTAGGGGCCTTTGAATTCTTGAAGGAGTACGTTGTCGAACTGTTGGTTTTCCTGCATTGCGGGGGCTTCAGTAGTATCTACTGACGTTGTCTGAGGCGCTTTTTGCTCAGAACAAGCACCGAGTGCAAGCACTACCGCCATCGCGGTAAGCGACGTTTTAAATTTTCCCATTATTATTTCCTGTCTTATTATGATTTCTTTTATTGTTTTTTGTCATTAGCTCAACCCGCTCCAGTAGAGCAGATCAATATCACCGATTGAAGCGTTAATTAAAATCTCACACATTCAATACTATGCCATTGTAAAACTAACTTAAATGTCTCTTAACGTATTAAGCCGCTAGGCCAACGAGAATGCGAGTAATAGCGCTTAAATGGCACTCATCGAAAAGCCTAAAAAAACCATTGAAAGTTTTAAGTTAATCACTACACTTCGCGCCATTAATTAACGGTTACTTTTTGCCTCATTTGTTATCTATAAAGGAGCATTGGCGTGTTTGAATTATTGCTTCATACAATCCCTGTATTGTTTGCTATTGGTTCGTTTTGGTCCAATACAGAGCGTAAGCTTTTATTATTGAATTTAGGGTTGTGTGTAGCACTTGCCAGTTTACTTGCCTTCGAGCAAGCATGGGGTGGGGCGATTGTTATTACGGTTGCAGGCTTAAGCACAACATATCGTATTGTTACTCAGAAACTTTTACCCGCGTACGCCACTTATATTATTCTGACGCTGATGACCGTGCTAGTGGCAAGTATTAACACCCTTACGGGTAAGACTGGGCTACTAGAACTTATGCCAGTACTGACTTTCATGGTATATCGCTTTGGTGAGTTACACTGCAAAGAAGCAGGGCTGCGTACTTGTATGATAATTGGCTCAGTAAACTTTACGGTATACGGCGTGGCTACTCAAACATGGGGTCTGGCGATTACCGAAGCCTTATTCGCTATTTCAAATGCGTGGTATTACGTTAAGTTACGCAAGCAACTTGCTGCATTGTCGGTATAAAGCAAAACAATCGGCCAAGTTGGGCTACAAAAGAGGGTGAGCGCGAAAGGCTGAAATTGAGCCCTGTAAGCAGGTTACAGCGCACAAAGTAAACATGTTCATGCCTGTCAGAATTAAAAAAGCCAGACGAGTCACTCTCGTCTGGCTTTTTTATCTTGCTGCGATATTTATAAAGCAGTGTCTTACGCAAACACCACGGTTTTATTGCGATGAATAATTACGCGATCTTCTAAATGGTAACGCACGCCATGGGCAAGAGCAGTTACTTCACAGTCTTTGCCTTTTCTCACCATATCAACCGCGCTATCACTGTGGCTAATTCGCTTAACGCTTTGCTCAATAATGGGGCCTTCGTCTAGGTCTTTGGTGACGTAATGGCAGGTTGCCCCAATTAACTTAACGCCGCGATCGTAAGCCTGTTGGTAGGGTTTAGCCCCTGCAAAGCTCGGTAAGAAGCTATGATGAATGTTAATTGCTTTACCTTGGAGTTGTTGGCATAGCGTATCTGGCAAAATCTGCATGAAGCGGGCAAGTACTGTCAGGTCAATTTTATACTCTTCCAATAAGGTTGAGATTTGCGCAAAAGCCGCTTCTTTACCCAGCGCTTTAAAGTCTACCCAATGAAACGGCACTTTATACCAATCGGCAAATTGCTTCATTTGTGGATGATTGCCAATAATGCAAGGTATATCGCAATCAAGCTCACCGGTGTGCCAGCGATGCAGTAAATCAACCATACAGTGAGATTCCACGCTACCCAGTAAGGCAACGCGCTGCTTCTTACCCGAATCAGAGAGCTTCCAATTCATTTGAAATTCGTTCGCCAAAGGCGCAAATTCTGATAAAAAGCTGTCGTAATCTAACCCAATAGAATCGGCACCAATTTCATGGCGCATAAAGAATCTACCGGTTTGTAAATCGGTATGATGGTTAGCTTCAACGATGGTGGCACCATGGCTAGCTAAAAACTGAGAAACACTGGCAACTAAGCCAATTTGGTCAGGGCAATCTATTACTAATCGAAACGTTTGTTGCATGGAATTGAGGTCTCACTAAATAAGACCCCCTTTTTACCCAGCTACGCCAGTGAAGTAAAGGTTTTTGGGGTGAAAAAACCTAACTGAAATAGGCTATTTTGCTATAAATAATATCACCCGATGAATGATCGTTAACCAACTACTCATCATTAATCCCTCGGCGTAGCTTCTCACGCACTGACATATTGTGCTTTAAATTCCAACTTTGCCTAACGGGGTATGTAACCCCTTGCGGTGTAGAGACGGATTCAAAAAGGTGAAACGCCGAGGCGTGCATCTCTATATGCGGTGTATACAAAGGCACAGGAAGCGCTGCCGTGGCTTTTCGAATAACAGTAACATGGGGCGAAAAAGCTTTACCATCAACCTCTATAGCTGCTGATCTGGCGGCCTTGCGGGTAGATTTTGCTAAGGCCATGAGCTCTGCTGGCGGTGATTGTGGTGCGGCAAAGAGAATCTTAGGGCCGTTCCAAATACCTGTAGTGTCTAACGTTAGTGAAAAAGGTGCATGAACTAGCGTATCTAGTTCGGCGACTAACGCCTCATGTTGTCGGTGAGTAATGTGACCGAGAAAACTTAAGGTCATATGGTAATTGGCTGCGTTAACCGCATAAGGTTGGGATACGCCTGAGTCACGCCTTTTACCTTTGCTCTCTTTACCCTTGCTTCGCCTGCCTTCGCTCCCTCTACCTTCATTGTGGGCTCGGCCCTCAGAAAGGTTGAACATGTTGCGGGCTGTCACCTCTGGGAGGGCTTGTTGCCGCCAACTATCAAGGGCTAACTTTTCTGTTGAATGTAAATCTAAACCAATGAAACAACGCATACCCACTCCTCTATCTACGTGTAATGAAGTCAACACGCCCTAGTTAATAGAAAATTGTTTAAACCCAAATGGACATATCGTCAGGTGTCTCTATTTAGCTGTGCTTAGTCTAGCAGTGCTTGTTTTAACGTAATGCAAAACTTCTGCTACAGGTAAATTCAAGTACAATAGTGTGAGAAGTTTATCTAGGTATTGCAAACCTTTATGTTACAGCCGTTATTACATTTACCCGCCGCCCAGCTTATCGAACCCGTTAACAAGGCGATTAGCGAAAACAACCTTATCATAGGTGCACCGCCGGGTGCAGGTAAGTCTACGGTGCTACCACTTTCTCTGTTAAGCGCGATACCACAGGGCAAAGTGTTGTTGATGCAGCCTCGCCGCGTAGTCGTAAGGAATTTGGCGAATTATCTGGCAGGCATACTTAATGAAAAAGTGGGCGACACAGTAGGTTACCGTATTAAAGGTGAAAGTAAGGTAGGAAAGAACACCCGCCTTGAACTCATTACCGAAGGTATACTCGCCAGAATGATTCAGTCTGACCCTGAACTTGCTGGGGTATCGGCCATTATATTTGATGAATTTCATGAGCGCAGCATTCATAGCGACTTCGGTTTAGCGCTAGCCCTCGACGTACAAGCTGGCTTGCGAGAAGATCTCCGCCTAGTGGTGATGTCGGCCACCCTTGATGTAGAGCCGCTTACTGCATTAATGAATAATCACGGGGCTATGCCCGCAATCAACCTCGATGCAGAAGGGCGAACTTTCCCCGTTACTATGCATTACAGCAAAGATGTGCTCGCCCATGAGGTGGTTAGCGCCACCGCAGAAATGACTACCCGAGCGTTTTCTCAACACCAAGGTGATGTACTGGTCTTCTTGCCAGGAAGCGGAGCCATTCGAGGGGTGGCACAACGACTTTCTACGCTGGAAGATAAATATGATGTGGCATTGCACACACTTTTTGGGGCGATGAGCAAAGAAGCCCAACAATCCGCTATCAACCCTGACCCACAAGGACGACGTAAAATTATTCTTGCCACCAATATTGCCGAAACCAGCTTAACCATAGAAGGGGTTAAGGTGGTGGTAGACAGTATGTGGGAGAATCAAGCGCAATATAACCCTTCCAGTGGTTTTACCCAGTTAATGCAACAGCGTATATCTCGAGCATCGGCTATTCAACGGGCTGGGCGAGCGGGACGCGTTAGCGCGGGCGATTGCTACCGGCTATGTAGCCAAAGTAGTTTTGAACGTATGGCGCAGCATAATGCTCCGCAAGTATTACGAGAAGATGTGTCGTCCTTATTGCTCGATGCCTTGCAATGGGGCGCTACGCCCTCATCGTTGGCGATGTTAACCCAGCCAACTAATGCACAGCTGAAGGTGGCTAGTAATAACTTAACCGCCATAGATGCTCTTAGAGATCTTGATGACAACCCAATAATTACCTCCTATGGGCGTAAACTGTCCGACATACCCTGCCATCCGAATTTGGCGAATTTGTTAATACGCTGCGAGCAAGGTGTTGAAGGGGTAGAGCCTGCACTGCAAAGGAAACTTAAATGTGCTGCGCCTTTTGTGGTGGCATTGGCCGAAAACCTAGCTGGACAGTTTACACAAACCTATGTCATTGATGCGCTGTTGAATCTTGATGGTCAAGCGCGCAAACAGCTTCATCAGCAAGCATCTAAATATGCAAGATATGTTGGTCTTACGGCGAACGATTTGGACATTAACATTATAGACGAAGAAGCATTGGCGCTTTGTATTGCCATTGCCTTTCCTCAGCGGGTGGCGTTTTATCGGGGGCAAGCATCTGATAAGGCCAACGGAAAAGCAAATGGAAAGCAAAACGGACAAGGGGCTACACAAGGTGCTATACGAGGGACCCTGCAAGGAAATATGCAAGGAAAGCCCCAGCAAAATGGATATAAGCTCGCCAGTGGCAAGGGGGGCGAATTAGAGCAGCATTCCCCTGAACCGTGGTTGGCCGTTTTACATGGTCAGCAAACCGGAAATACGGTGAAGTTCAGGTTAGTCCAGCCAATTAATGAAGCCCTGCTTCGTGCCGTGTTCCCAAATGAGTTTACTAGCAAAAAGCAAGTACGTTACAACGTGGCAAAAAAGGCTATGGAAGCACGGGTGATTGCCGGTTTTCATGCCATCGACTTAGCCAGTGAGCCCGTATCAGGGCAAGAGAAACAACAAGATAATCGCTTTTGGAAAAAACAGACTGCTTTTGCATGGTTTGAATATTTAGAGAACATTCCAGTAAGTGAGTGGCCACTCACTGAAGGTGACTGGCAATGGTGGAACAGACTTAAACTTGCTGCTTCGTTGAATTTACCTCAGCCGCAGGCGTTCGATAAACCAGACCCGTGGCCTCAGTCTTTGCCGGCATTAATGCACAATGCAAAAGAGGCATTAATTGAGCCTTTAAGTCGATGTGAGTCTTTGGCGAAACTACAAAAGTTGCCATGGAAAAATACGCTAAATAATGCACTTAGTTGGCCGCAGCAAGACGCCCTTGCTTCACTATTACCAACTCATTTACCGATACCCACAGGGCGTGATGCTGCACTTGAGTATCGCGATAACGGTGATGTGGTGTTAGCGGTTAGAATGCAAGAGATGTACAGCCAAACTGCCCCACTGACGGTGGCGGGTGGCAGAACCAATATTGTTTATGAGCTATTGTCGCCAGCAGGACGACCACTTCAAACCACTAAAGATTTAGCGGGGTTCTGGACGGGGAGTTATTTAGCGATTCAAAAAGAAATGAAGGGGCGTTACCCCAAGCACTTTTGGCCAGATGAACCAGCTACCGCTAAACCCACCGCCAAAACAAAGAGGGCGATGAGCTAACGGGGCAAGTAAAGCCTTTTAAAAGCGGCTAAGCACTCTTATCAACTAAGTTCAAAGACTGCATCACATTAAGGCCCGGAAAGCCATCAGCAATCATATCGTTTGCTATTTGATAGTTGCGGATACCTTCGCGAGTGGCTGGGCCAATTATTCCATCGGGTGTACCAACATCGAAGCCGCGGTCATTCAGTTTTTTCTGTAAGCCAATAATATCGTTGCGGCTGTAAGCGGGTAAATCAGGTAGGGGAGCAATAATCCCGGATGCGCCTGAAATTCTATCGGCTAATACGCCTACCGCAATGGCGTAAAACTCTGAATTATTCCAACGCATGATCACGCGAAAGTTCTGGTAACCCACAAATGCTGGGCCTGCATGTCCTGCAGGAACCACCACGTATGCTTTAGTATCGTCGTCGCCTAATGGGCTAGCATCGGCTTGTTTCACGCCTAGTTCGCTCCACTGGCTCAATGTACGGCGGTTCTTATAACCAGAAAGTTGATAATCGAAACTATCAGGAAGTTGCACTTCCCGGCCCCAACGAAAGCCTCGTTGCCAGCCTAAACTTGCAAGAAAGTTGGCCGCAGAGGTTAGTGCATCTTCTTCACTATTCCATAAGTTAATTTGACCGTCATTGTCGCCATCTACCGCGTAATGGGTATAAGCTGACGGCATAAATTGGGTATGACCCATAGCGCCAGCCCAAGAGCCGACCATTTCCTCACGGGTAAGTGACTCACGCTCAAATAATTTCACTGCAACCAAAAGCTCTTGGGTAAAGTATTTGCTTCTTCGGGGATCGCAAGCAAGCGTGGCTAATGAATCAAGAACAGGCATTTTGCCTTTGTAATTACCAAAATTAGTTTCAAGCCCCCAAAAGGCAAGCAAATAGTGCGGCGGCACACCGTACTTGTCACTTAATTTGTGCAACAAGTCCTTGTGCTTTTCGTACATTTCCTTGCCCTTAGTCGTGCGCCAATCGGTTACACGTTTACTAAAGTAGCCCGGAAACGTTTGCACGAATTCTGGTTGGCTTCTATCAAGCTCTATAACACGAGCTTGGTATACTAATGAGGGGAAAATGGTATCGACAGTGTCTTGACTGACACCTTGCTCAAGTGCTTTGTTGGCAAGTTGAGAGGTACACACGGAAAACGCCTCATCGGCTATTGCAGTCGTGCTGCAAAGCCCTGATAGCAGTGCTGACATCATTGATGCTGCAGTGACCCACTGCTTCCCTTTACCCTTTAAACCCATAATTCAATTCCTGTATTGCGAGTACACATGCTATCTCAATGTGACTGTAAAACGCGAGTATAATTCAATGATGCGCTAAGGTTTATGGCAGATGATACGTAACAATATGTAAACCTACCTTGCGACGTTATGCTGTAGGCGCTTGTTTTAAAATACCAACAATGTCGCCATCGTTGTTTAATTCAGCAAGCTCGATTAAATACCCTTTTTGAAGTTCATCTAACGAACGACCCTCTAACAGCTCTTTCACTCTGGCCTTTTCTCCCGCTACTATAGCCGATTGTAACCCTTCCATATTGGCAATAGAGCTCGCCTTATTTTCAGATGTCATAATTTCTCCTTGAGTGTAAGCATTCAACATTACTACGGTTGGTAACATTGAAACGATTGATTTTAGCGTGACGCTATTTTTGTAGTTGTTGCCGAGGGGGAGCAGTGGTAGTGTTCGCTAACTTCAGAGTGTGCAGCACGCAGTTGTTTATATGCTGCTACAAAATTCTTCAGCATTCGCTGGAAATTGTGTTCAGAAAGCTGCACAATTTTTTCAGCTTCATATCATGGCATTCTCAGTGGCAAAAAAAGTGGCAAAAAAACAATCAAAAGCGGCATCCAAACCTAAATCTTTTTCAATAATGAAGCTCTTCTTGCGCTTATTTCTAATAGGCGTTGTGGTACTTGGCGCCTATGCCTTTTATTTAGATGCGCAAATTAAGCATGAATTTTCAGGCAATAAATGGGAAGTTCCAGCACAGATTTTTGCCCGTCCTCTAGAACTGAGTAAAGGGCAGGAAATTACTCCCACCGAAGTGATTGATGAATTAACCTTGTTGGGATATCGCAAAGTTAATGAAGCAGATGGTAGTGGTGAGTACAGTTATCGAAATGGCATTTTAAATATTCAGCGTCGCGCTTTCCATTTTCCTGAAGGCGCAGAAGGGCTTCGTCATTTAGAGATAACTTGGCAAGGCAGTCGGATTAGTCTGATTCAAGACAGAACGCAAACTCGCCCATTTGGCACTGTAAAACTTGAGCCATGGTTGGTTACGCGCATGGTCAGCGGTAGGCAGGAAGACAGAATGTTGGTCACACTGGATACTATTCCCGATATGCTGCCAAAAGCGTTAACGCTGGTGGAAGATCGCAATTTTTATAATCACCACGGTGTAGCGCCTTTATCTATATTACGGGCGCTATTAGCAAATATTGCGGCGGGCAGAACCGTACAAGGTGGTAGCACGCTTACCCAGCAATTAGTCAAAAATATGTTTCTAACCCGTGAACGCTCGATTGTGCGTAAAGCGAAAGAAGCCATTATGGCGGTGATCATAGACGCCAGGTATTCCAAGTCGGAAATCATTCAAGCCTATTTAAATGAAGTCTTCTTAGGGCAAAATGGAGACATGGCGGTGCACGGTTTCGGGCTGGCTAGTTATTTCTACTTTGACCGCCCAGCGAATGAACTGAGCACAACTGAAATAGCAACGCTTGTGGCTATTATCAAAGGCCCTTCTTATTATAATCCACGTAAACACCCTGAGCGCGTTAAAGAGCGCCGAGACTTAGTGTTGCGTATGTTATTTGACGAAAATGAAATCGACCGCAGTCAATATGAGCGGGCGATTAATATGCCGTTAGGTTTGGCCAGTGGCGCTAGTTTGGCCAGCGGCAAACATCCTGCTTTTATGGAGCAGGTAAGACGAGAGCTTGCAGATATTCTAGCCGACTCAAGCTTACGTGACTCGGGCGTAAAAGTGTTTACCACGTTAGATATCGTTGCTCAGCGCCGGGCAGAAAAAGCCCTCTCTGGTACGATTGCCAGTTTACAAACGAACAGAAAAAATCCCCTTCAAGGCGCGATGGTTGTGACCGACAGTGCCAAAGGCGAAGTGCGGGCCATTGTTGGCGGTAAAGATTACTCATTTAAAGGGTTTAACCGAGCGTTAGGAGCGAAGCGTCCAATCGGTTCATTGATTAAACCTGCGGTGTATTTATCAGCCCTTGAAGATCCAACCCAGTTTAATTTAGCCACGCCACTTGAAGATGAGCCTATTACGCTAGAAAGCCGTAATGGACAGCAATGGTCACCATTAAATTACGATAAAGAATTCAGAGGGCAAGTGCCGCTTATTCAAGGATTGGTTGAATCTTTGAATGTGCCTACCGTTAATTTAGGCATGCAAGTTGGGCTTGATGTTATAGCTGACACTATTGCGCGATTAGGCGTTACCTCTCAGGTCAATTTGGTGCCTTCTCTCACGTTAGGGGCGATTGAGTTGACGCCGTTTGTTACTAACCAAATGTACCAAACACTATCAAACGGCGGGCGCTATGTGCCTTTGCATACGGTAAGTTCAGTTGTAACTGCTGACAATGCACTGTTATGGAAAAAAGCGGAATTCTACGCGCAGCGAACCGATGAAGCTGCTACTTACTTACTGAACTATGCACTTTACAAAGTCACGATAGATGGAACGGCAAAACAAATAGGTGCCAACTTTGGTAACGTGAATATGGCGGGCAAAACCGGTACTACTGACGATTATCGTGATAGTTGGTTCAGCGGCTTTGACCGTAACAATGTGGTGACTGTGTGGGTCGGCAATGATGATAACTTGCCAGTAAATTTAACCGGTGCCAGTGGTGCCTTGCCGGTATTTATTAATTACATGAAGTCTCAATCACCTAAGTCTTTATCTCGCCGCTTTCCAGATGGTTTGGGTATTGCGCACTTTGACGCGAAGACCGGCGCGGTAGTGATTGCCGGATGTGCCGGAAGCATGAGTGTACCAGCTATTCTGGATGTGTTACCGCCTGCGCAACAAGATTGTTCTGGTAAAGCAGTGAAGCCTGATGGAGAAAAAGAAGGCGAAAAGAAAAGCTGGTGGGAAAGAATATTTGGATAAAAAAACAGGTAGGCAGTAAAAAGCATCCAACTCAATATGCTTTTTATTGCCTCCTGAAAAAGCCCCAGGGAGTAGGCTAAACTTTAAAAGTAGTACTAAAACTGGTCTAACATATATCGCGCTGTTGAAAACACTACAGCGCTAAGTGCAAATGCTGCTACGGGTGCCAAGACCAACATAAATAATGCGCTAGCGGTTAGCATACCTGCCTCCTTACGCGTCGTTATCGTTTTGAAACTCATCACTTTTCATTGGCGTAATCGTAATATCTGCAATTAAGGTGCTGGCTTCTGCCGCATTCGGCTCAAAAGTATGACTGGCCGTTAATACGTCATACGTGATGCCTATCGTCATATCTTGTTTTACTTCAGCCATTGCACTAGTCACTAAATAATCGGTTTGCGATAGTAGGTTGCTTGTTGGTTCATCCGCCATTGCAGTGGTGGCTGTAAATGCAGTACTTAGAATCAGCGCAGTAAGTAATTTTTTGTTGGTAAACATGGTTCATCTCCTATGAGTAAAAGTAAGTCACTGCACTAAATCGGACTGCTTGGCAGTTATTTATTAAGTCGTTATCAATTAACAATTAGTTTATAGCGAGGGATGTGCCATCTTTTTATAATTAGTTAAGTTAATGATTATTATAATGTTTTATTTTTATTGTTTTTAAGGTAGGTTTTCGCAATTAACGAATTAACTAATATTTAGTTAGTTTGTAGATGTGTTTTGGTCAAAATAACTAACGCGGGTCTTGAGGGAAATGAAAATTAAAGCGGGACACAGTAAAGCAGAGAATATGGATAAGGTAAGTAGATGCATATTTGGCTAAAAAAACGTAAGGGGCAGTGATTCTACCCCTTAAACACACCATTTAGTTTTTGCGTAAGCGAGAAACTAGGGTGAAGGTGACGGCTAAAACAGCGCCTGCTATTAGACCTGCAAGGCCATCGGCAGCAATAGCCATTACGGTCGTTATTGATGGCGCGAGTTCGCTAAACCACACTGCGGCGTGATGCAGAAACCCAATGTTGTGAGTAAGAATACCGCCGCCCACCAAAAACATGGCAATGGTGCCAACTATTGCAAGGGTTTTCATCAAAATAGGCGCGGCTATTAACAGTGCACGGCCAAAGAAGCGTTGCAGGGTGTTCATGGTGCCCGTGAGTGATTTACGCAGTAAATACAGCCCAACATCGTCCATTTTGACAATGCCAGCAACCAGCCCGTATACCCCTAATGTGATAGCAATGCTAAGCGCCACCAATACGCCTACTTGAGTGGTAAAAGTGGCATCCGTTACACTCCCTAGTGCAATCACAATAATTTCCGCTGAAAGAATGAAGTCGGTACGAATAGCGCCTTTAATTTTCTCTTTTTCAAACGCGACCATATCCACTTTTTCATCAGCAAGGGCGTTTATTCTGGCTTCACGTTCTGCTGACTCATCATCATGAGGTAAATATTTATGAAGCAGCTTTTCAGCCCCTTCAAAGCACAAATAGAGTCCGCCTAGTACAAGAAGTACGGTGATTAACGAGGGCACAAAAGCGCTAATAAGAAGGGCGGCAGGAACCAATATAACTTTATTTAGCAATGAGCCTTTTGCTACGGCCCACACAACGGGTAATTCTCTGTCAGCTTTCACGCCCTGTACTTGGTTAGCGTTAAGCGCCAAATCATCCCCCAGAACACCAGCAGTTTTCTTTGCTGCCACCTTCGACATAACAGCAATGTCATCCATTAATGTTGCGATATCATCGAGAAGGGCTAATAAGTTCGCAGCGGCCACGTCACATTCCTTTCAAAAACCAAAAATGCAGCATACGTTGCACTGTCATAGGTTGGCAATGTTAAGGTATAAAAAGTAATAGCTAATTTTTAACGTATTGAGTTTTTGCGCCCTAATGACTTTTATAAGAGGCACGTAAGCTTAAAGCACTATGTATGACTGTGAGGTATCGTGAAGCCGTCATTATCTATTCGTTCTTATACTCGCACTATGTGTATGCACGCTCATGACTATTACCAGTTAGTATTGCCACTTAACGGGCATATCGATATATCGCTTAATACTTTCAGTGGGTGCGTTGGAGTAGGTGAGGGGATTTGTATAGCACCTGGTGCCATACATGGCTTTACTGCTGATGAGCAGGCGAAATTCATTGTAGCGGACTTGCCATCGGTGCCGGGAAATATTGCTGGCGGCACTTTATTTGCTGATGGCTCTCTACCCGCTGATGGCTCTGACCCCGCTAAAGGCGCTCCCATTTTTCAAATAAGCACACCCATGCAGGCGTTTCTAGCGTATGTGGAAGTGCAATTAACGCATCACATCACTGATGATGAGAATGACGCCATGTTAAGTTTGTTCTCGGCACTTTTAGCCCAGCAGCAACGCGGTGTCGCCACTGATAAGCGTATAATCCCAGTGCTTTCTTGCATTCACCAAGATGTCGCCTACCCACACACTATCACGTCCCTTGCTAAAATTGCCTGTGTGGGCGCAACACAATTTAAAAAGCGCTTTATAGCCGCTACTGGGATGGGGCTGAGGGAATACCTCATTAACGTGCGTATGGAGAAAGCACGGGCCTTACTAAGCAACACAGATATGCCGATTATTGCCGTGGCAGTAAACGTGGGGTATGACGATGTGTCTGCGTTTACCCGTCGGTTTAAACACCATGTGGGCATGCCGCCCACGCACTTTAAGCGTCGATAGCCACGAAGGTAACTATGATCAGTTCCTTTCATTAGCTAAGCTTTTATTCCCGTAATATTTGCCCGTAAAATAATTGCCCGCAAAATATTTGAAAGCGCAGTATTCATTAACGTAGAAAAGTTTAATTGAGAATCAGGCTGTTAAACCAACCACACCGCCTTTTCTGCACAGATAGAATATACAATTACGGTTATGCTTAGGGTTCTTAACTTTTAACAATAGGCAAGTAATGGCAACGTTTATAGGGCTTTTGGCCATCATTTCGTGGGGCGTATTAGCTGTGTTGGGTGTTTACGCATCGTCAGTGCCGCCTTTTCAGCTGCTTTTTATCTGCTTTTCAGTTTCTGCGCTATTGCTTTTTTTAAAGCGATTAATTAAGCGAGAGCCTTTATTTACATTACCTAAATTAACACTTACCCAATGGATAGTGGCTACCAGCGGTCTCTTCGGATTTCACTTTTGCTATTTTCTAGCCCTTCGTTATGCACCGCCTATTGAAGCAAGTCTTATTGCCTATCTATGGCCGTTGTTACTCGGTATTGCAGTGGCTAACGCGCACCAACGGTTGTTTGCTGTAATTGGAGGTGCACTAGGTTTTATTGGTTGCGGAATTTTAGTTACAGGGGGTGAAAGCATTCAATTTAATAGCGAATTTACACTGGGTTACGGGTTGGCATTTATTTGCGCCTTAATCTGGTCGGGTTATTCGTGGTTTATGGCTGGCACAAAAAGCGATGTTGAAGACATTGGCTGGATATCTATTGCAGTAGCAGTGTTAGCGCTGGGCTCCCACTTAACTCTAGAGTCGAGCCATTGGGACCTTTCATTTAACGCTTGGGCAAGTGCAATATTACTAGGACTTGGGCCTGTAGGTGGCGCGTTTTACTTGTGGGATATTGGGCTTAAATTTGGTAATCGCCAGTTATTGGCGAGCCTAAGCTTTGCCACACCTGTTATCTCCAGTATTGCGCTATTTTTATTTGGAATAAGTACACTGTCCACCGCCATTTCAATAGCAATTGTACTTATTATGGTAGGCGCGCTAATTAGCAATGCTGTGCCAGCGCTCATCATGAAACGTCGTCTACGCCAAGCGGCAAGGGCATGATTGTAAAACGGCTAATCTTTCTTAGGCACTTTGTTAACGCGGGCTTCAATAAAGCGGTCGTAGTCGCTGCCCTTGCTACATTCAAGCGTACCGCCAGCAAAACCACTTAAAATGGTAAGCGCTTTGTTGGTCGTGCCGGAGCAATTTACTTTTTTCACCGGCCGTTCTTCATATGACGTGTCCTCTTCGCCTTTTCGAGTATCCACAAGGTCTGGGCTTTCTATTTTCTGCCTATGTGCTTCAGCCGCTTTTAACCCTTCTTCGGCAATTTCTTCTTGTTCTCTTCGATTAAAAAATTGCGAGGCACTGGCCCTTGGCGATAAGTTCAAATTGCCAGCTTTCTGGTTTCTTGTCGAAGTGTCGATAGTAGTTTGGCTATTGGGTATTGTAGGCGCGGGCGTTTCAGGGGGAGATGTTTCTGTATTTTTGCTTTCGATTGTCGGTGCTGTACTTTCCTGCTTAGCTTCGGTAGGCATAACTTCTACTGGCTTAGTCTCTACCGTTTTTATTTGCTCGGCAGGGTCAGTCACTTTTGTTTTGGGGCTTTCTGATACGTTAGGCTCAACAACGGGAGGGGTAACTTCTACCGGTTCAGGTGCCTCTATAATGTTTTTTTCTGCACTGACTTGAGGGAAATACAAGGTTGCACTAATGGGAGCAGGCTTGTGTGCTGGTGTCACACCACTTTCAAACGTAGTAAAGAAGATTACTATTACTAACCCAATAAGGTGTAAAAGGGTTGAGATAAGTAGGCCTTTTGCGAGTTTACCCTTCTTGCTCGCATGAAAAACCTGCGCTCGTTCAGGCACATACTCAGGCTCTATAATAGGTGTGATAATTGTCATACCTACTAACTGACCCGCATCGCCAGTAATTAGTTCCATCCTAATTTCATCGCTATTTTCAGTTAATTTAACTCACTACGCTCTAAAGTTGGGCATTGATGGCGCCATGCACCAATCTAGTGCGATAAATGTAAATAAAATGCATCACGTTTTAGTTAACTGTTTGTTTTTAATGTCTAATTATTTGTGGCACATCTCTTGGTTTACTTCCCTGTACAAGACACGAAATGTGCAAAACAACCATTAAAAAAACTGGAGCAACTCATGAAACTAGTCACAGCTATCATCAAGCCGTTCAAGCTAGATGATGTTCGTGAAGCCATTTCAGAAATCGGAATTGACGGTCTAACCGTTACCGAAGTGAAAGGTTTCGGACGTCAAAAAGGGCACACTGAACTTTACCGCGGAGCGGAGTATCAAGTGGATTTCTTACCTAAAGTCAAACTGGAAATTGCCGTTCAGGACGACCAGGTAGATCGCTTGGTAGAAGCCATCGTTGGCGCAGCCAAGACTGGCAAGATTGGTGACGGTAAGGTATTTGTTTACGACCTTGAACAAGCCGTACGTATTCGAACTGGCGAGTCAGACACAGACGCGTTGTAAGCCACAACGATTAATTTGCGGAGAAAAGCATAATGGAAATTACATTTGAACTCGGGTATGCACTAGATACCTTTTACTTCTTAATCTGCGGTGCACTAGTTATGTGGATGGCGGCAGGTTTCGCCATGCTAGAAGCTGGTTTAGTACGCGCTAAAAACACGACAGAAATTCTAACTAAAAATATCGCGTTATTTGCCATTGCTAGCACCATGTATATGATTTGCGGCTACGGCATCATGTATGGTGGCGGCGAGTGGAGCCCGTTCCTAGGTGGAATTATGGGTGACGGCGCAACAGGTGTTGCTGAAGATGCGGCAACATATGCACCTTCTGCTGACTTCTTCTTCCAAGTAGTATTCGTTGCAACGGCAATGTCTATTGTTTCTGGTGCAGTGGCTGAGCGTATGAAGCTTTGGGCTTTCTTAGCATTCGCTGTTGTGATGACTGGTTTCATCTATCCAATGGAAGGTGCTTGGACGTGGGGCGGTGAAGCTGTATTTGGTATGTACACCCTTGGTGACCTTGGTTTCTCTGACTTTGCAGGTTCTGGTATTGTTCACATGGCAGGTGCTGCTGCAGCATTAGCTGGTGTATTAGTACTAGGTGCTCGTAAAGGTAAATATACTGCGGACGGTAAAGTTAACGCTATTCCAGGTGCTAACCTTCCACTTGCTACGCTAGGTACATTCATTTTATGGATGGGTTGGTTTGGCTTTAACGGTGGTTCAGTACTTGCTACTGCTACAGTTGAAAGTGCAAACGCGGTTGCGATTGTATTTATGAATACTAACGCCGCAGCAGCTGGTGGTTGTATTGCAGCGCTTATCTTAGCACGCATTCTGTTCGGCAAAGCTGACCTAACTATGGCTCTTAACGGTGCACTAGCTGGCTTGGTAGCAATTACTGCAGAGCCTTCAACGCCTACTCCACTGCAAGCAACCTTATTCGGTGGTCTTGGTGGTATCTTAGTAGTACTAAGCATTGTAGCGTTAGATAAACTTAAAATTGATGATCCAGTAGGTGCTATCTCTGTTCACGGTGTGGTTGGTTTACTTGGTCTTATCCTTGTTCCATTTACTAACGACGGATCAAGCATTGTTGGTCAGTTAATTGGTGCTGCCACCATCTTTGTTTGGGTGTTTGTAGTAAGCCTTGTTGTTTGGTTAGCGATTAAAGCCGTTATTGGTGTTCGTGTAACTGAAGAAGAAGAATTCGACGGTGTTGATATGAGTGAATGTGGTCTGGAAGCATATCCTGACTTCACCAACGGCCGTACGTAAGGAAGTCTGAACAGGCAAAATTACTTATAATAACGATAATGCCTGTATCACCAATCTTAAGCCCCGCATCTGCGGGGCTTTTTTCGTTTTTCATAAAGTTAAAAATAACGCTAAACTATTGATAATTTACTTAGTTAGCAATAATGCTACATTAGGTTTGTTCTTTTATTAGGAAAGTAAATCATGCTGTTGCGATGTTTGTTACTACTGTGTGTCAGTCAAATGGCTTATGGGTACGATAGGGTTACCGGCGCGCCGTTTGCGAGTCGTTCAGAAGTTATTGCTCAACATGGTATGGCTGCGACAAGCCAGCCTCTTGCTACCCAAGTGGCTCTCGATGTTCTTAAACGCGGCGGTAGTGCAGTAGATGCCGCCATTGCTGCAAACGCCATGTTGGGGCTTGTTGAACCCACAGGGGCAGGTGTAGGCGGCGATCTATTCGCAATAGTATGGGATGCTAAAGAAAACAAGTTAGTTGGGTTAAACGCATCGGGCCGCTCTCCTAAGCTGCTGACCAAACAAGTGTTTAACGATAGAGGTTTAGCGCAAATACCTAAATTTGGGCCACTGCCTGTGTCTGTGCCTGGGGCCGTAGATGGCTGGTTTATGCTACATGAAAAGTTTGGCAAGTTACCTATGACAGCGTTGCTCACGCCGGCCATTGAATATGCCAAAAATGGCTTTCCTGTTTCTGAACTGGTTGCTTATTATTTAGCAATGAACAACGAAAGAATAGGTCATTACGATGGGTTTGCAGAAACGTTTCTTATTAATGGGAAAGTCCCCAAAAAAGGGGATATTTTTAAGAACCCTGGTCTCGCGGTAACCTACGAAAAAATTGCCACCGGCGGGCGAGATGCTTTTTATAAGGGTGACATTGCGCAAAATATTGACGCCTATATGAAATCGCAAGGTGGCTACCTTTCTTATGCTGATTTAGCGTCGCATACGTCAGAATGGGTAGAGCCGGTATCAGCAAATTATCGCGGCTACGATGTATGGGAGCTTCCCCCTAATGGGCAGGGTATTGCGGCATTACAAATACTCAATATATTAGAGCGCTATGACATTGAAGGCATGGGCTTTAATTCTGCCGAGTATATTCATACCTTTGTGGAAGCGAAAAAGTTAGCATTTGAAGATCGCGCAAAGTTTTATGCTGATCCCGCATTTAACGACATTCCAGTTGAGTGGTTAATTTCCAAAGATTACGCCACTGAACGTCAGCAGCTTATTAACGGCGATAAAGCCGCAAAACGTGTAGACGCAGGTATTTACGATGGCGATACAGTTTATTTAACGGTGGCCGATAAAAACGGTAACATGGTATCGCTAATTCAAAGTAACTATCGCGGTATGGGGTCAGGAATGACACCCCCAGGGCTTGGTTTTGTACTACAAAATCGTGGTGAAATGTTTACCTTAGAAGAAGGTCATTTCAACGAACTTAAGCCTGAAAAGCGCCCATTTCATACCATTATCCCTGCATTTGTAACTCGTAATGGTGCACCATTTTTAAGCTTCGGTGTAATGGGCGGAGGTACTCAGCCTCAAATGCATGCGCAAATTATTGTAAACATGCTCGATTTTGGTATGAATTTACAAGAAGCAGGTGATGCTCCGCGTATTTTGCACAGTGGCTCTAGTTCGCCAACAGGCAAGTTAATGCTTGATGGCGGCTATATTAGTCTTGAATCAGGATTTGATGAGACAGTACAGCGAGAGTTAATGGAGCGAGGTCACACATTGCGTCGCGTTGTTGGTGCTTTTGGGGGCTATCAGGCAATTATGTGGGATGATAAGCGCAACGTTTACTTTGGGGCTTCTGAAAGCCGAAAAGATGGACAAGCTGCGGGTTATTAATACACACTCGTATCATTGTTCGCCATGGTTAAATAACAATAAGAGTGCCCATGACACAACCACAAAAAGGGATTTGCGCAGAACCTAATTTACATGCGCAATATTTACTGCTTAACGTTATTGATGACGATAGTGAGGCGGTAAGGGCGAAGCTTGCCCGCGTATTAGATATATTCGAACACTTTGAGTCTGAGCATTACGAAGCTATGGTGACCGGTGTTGTGGCGATTGGAACTGGCTATTGGACTGAAGTGTACCCAGGCTTAATTCCAGTAGAATTGATGCCTTTCCCCGATATGCAATGTGAAGATAGAAGTGCGCCTACTATGCCCTGTGATTTGTTTATTCAAATTAGGGCTGACCGTTTAGATATTTGCCATGCTATCGGCATAGAGGTCATGGATTTACTCCGATTACACGTAGAAATGGTAGAGCAAATTCGTGGTTTTCGTTACCTCGATGGACGGGATCTTACCGGGTACTTGTATGCCGCAGATAACCCTCGTGGAATGAAGCGCAGAGAGGTTGCCATCGTAAATGAAAACGATCCTGATTTTAGCGGTGGAAGTTATCTACACGTGCAGCGCTACAAGCATGACTTACGCCGTTGGCATAGTCTTTCATCACGGCAGCAAGAACAGGTGATGGGGACCACTCAGCAGCATAACTTGGTAAGTGCAGAACAGTCTGAATCTTCTCATAGTGTTCGCGCCAACATTATTACCACTGAAAGTGGTAAGGCGGGGCTGATCAAACAAGGCATGCCGTATGGTGATATGGTGTCGCAAGGGCTACTATTTGTGAGTTGTTCGGCCAGTGCTCGGCCTTTTAAAGCCATGCTGCATAGCCAAATATACGGCAATGGTGATGGAGATTATGATCGCTGGTTAGATTTCACTAACGCAGAAACGGGCGCTGCCTTTTTTGCGCCATCCGTTACCTTTATTCGTGAACAGGCGAAAAATATAGAATCTGAATAGGGTCGGTGACGCTTTACTGAATAGTTAAGGCGCCATCCCAATCATCTGGCAGCAGCATGTTTTGATATATACGACACACATCAATATGGTGCTTCGCCAAGGAGTCTTGAGGAAAAATAGCCAACGCCGCTTCAAAGTGCGCTATAGCCAAATCCCACTCTTTATCTATTCTACAGGCTAGGCCAGCGGCAATTTTAGATTGAACCGAAAACCGTTCTTCCTGCTGTTGATGTGGTAAATGGCTAAGCACCTCATAAATTTGGATTGGGGCTTTGCGTCCTTTTACCCGAACCCAGTCAAGAAGCCGCGTTTTAACAGGGAACTTGTCCCCCATTCCTTCAAGTACTTGTGCACTAACAATAATGTCAGCCCCGTACTTTGGCGCTAGTGCTTCTAAACGACAAGCAATATTAACGCTGTCGCCAATAACAGTGGTATCCATTCTGTCATCAGAACCTACCGTTCCCATTACCACAGGCCCATAGTGTATTCCCACACCCACATTAATGGGAACAAAGCCCTTACGCTTACGACGAATATTGTAAAAATCGAGGGTTTTGCGTAATTCCATCGCAGCGTTAATTGCGTCAATAGCTTTATCTTGCGGGGTACCACCTGGATGATCAAACAATGCCATCATGGCATCGCCGATAAATTTATCAATAAACCCGCCGTTCTCGTGAATTGGTTTATTCATACGCAGGAAATACGAGTTGAGAAACCCCATAAGCTCCTGTGGGCGCATTTTTTCTGATAAGCCGGTAAAACCGCGAATGTCGCAGAAAAGTATTGCGACATCCTGCTCATCGGCATAGCCAAGTTCAATATGGCCTGAGCCGGTCTTAGTGATATGATCGATAAACTGTTGAGGAACAAATTTTTGAAAGGCTTGAGATAACCTTAACGCTTCATCAGCAACGTGTTGATTATGCTGTTCAGCTGAGGGATCTGATTTTAAGTTTGCTTTACGTCGCTGTCGGTAGATAAGTCGATTAAGTCTGTGCTGGCGATACTTCACCAGCACAGCGGTAACGACAACACTGTAAGCAAAAACTAAAAATAATACACTTAGTAGTAACCAATCCGTCGCCGTCAAAATACCTATCCATTGTTATTATTTAAGCATTGCAAACACCTTGTCAGCTGCTTCTAAAGTTTTCGCAATGATGTCCTTATCATGCGCTTTCGATACAAATCCAGCTTCGTATGAGGCAGGTGCCAAGTAAACACCTTGCTCCAACATACCGTGATAAAATTTGTTGAACTGCTCTGTATTGCAGTTAATGGCCTGCTGATAATTAGTCACGCGCTCAATGTCCGTAAAGAATATCCCAAACATACTGCCGGCAACATTAGTACTTAGTTTAATGCCGTACTTATTGGCAAGGGCTTGCATGCCATCAGCAAGTGCTTGGGTATTTTCAAAGATGCCTTCGTAAAGGCCTTCTTCTTGAATTTGCTCCATGGCGGCTAAACCTGCTGCCATCGCCACTGGGTTGCCAGAAAGTGTACCAGCTTGGTAAACAGGGCCTGTAGGAGCAATATGAGTAAGAATGTCTCTTCTACCACCAAAGCAGCCAACTGGCATTCCGCCGCCAATCACTTTACCTAAGCAAGTTAGGTCTGGTTTTATGCCGTAACGTTCTTGAGCTCCGCCGCGTGATACTCGAAAACCTGTCATCACTTCATCAAAAATCAGAAGGCTACCGTATTCGTCACACACATCACGAAGACCTTCTAAGAAGCCTTCAACAGGTGGAATACAGTTCATATTACCAGCAACTGGCTCAACAATTATACAGGCAATGTCGTTTCCGTGTGCCTTAAACACATTCTTTACACTTTCTATATTGTTATATTCAACCGTTAAGGTGTGCTCGGCCACGTTAGCAGGTACACCAGGAGAACTCGGCACACCCATGGTCAATGCCCCTGACCCCGCTTTTACTAGCAACGAGTCTGCATGACCGTGGTAACAGCCTTCAAATTTAACGATTTTATTGCGGCCCGTGTAGCCGCGAGATAAACGAATAGCTGACATGGTGGCTTCAGTGCCTGAATTTACCATGCGTACCATTTCCATTGACGGCACCAATTTACTTACCGTTTCAGCCATAATAATTTCAGCTTCGGTAGGTGCACCGAATGAAAGACCGAATTCAGAGGCATCGATGACTGCTTGACGAATTTGTGGATTATTATGGCCCAATACCATGGGACCCCACGATTGCACGTAATCGATATACTGTTTACCATCGGCGTCCCACATGTAAGGGCCATCAGCCTTGGTAATAAAACGAGGTGTACCGCCCACAGCTTTAAAAGCGCGAACGGGAGAATTAACACCGCCAGGAATGGTTTTTTGGGCGCGGGTAAAAAGGACTTCAGATTTTTGCATGTAATTCATTGCTCTTGTTGCTGAACCATACCACTTCACGTTCATATTTAGTCAATAACTCTTCAACGCCTAACGTAAGCGCAAATAACGCCATGCGTACGAGAACGCCGTTGTCGGTTTGTCTGAATATGGCAAGGTTTGGATTTAAATTTAGGTCGTTATCTAGCTCGTTAGCCTCTATACGAGAATCCCGAGGAAGTGGATGCATAATGACAGTTTTGGACTGAAAATGGCGAGTATAAATAGAGTGGTTTAAACGGAACTTCCCACGGTATTTATTGGCTTCTTCTTGAGAAGGAAAACGCTCTTCCTGAATACGGGTTTGGTAACAAATGTCGGCATCTAAACTGCCTTCAAATGTTTCCGTTATATTAAGCTGGTGCCCCGCATTTTCAATCGCATCGATAATTGGTTGTGGCATGGCTAATTCTTTAGGCGATATTAGCGTGAAGCGCACATTTTTAAACAAACATAAAAGGCGAGACAACGAGTGCACGGTTCTACCGTAACGAAGGTCGCCAATCATTGCGATATGTAAACCATCAATACCATGGCCATGGTATTCCAATTCACGTTTAATGGTAAATAAATCGAGTAAGGCTTGAGTGGGGTGCTCATTAGCACCGTCACCACCGTTAATCACTGGAACACGACTGCCTTCTGCGAACTCGGCTACCGAACCCGCAGCAGGGTGACGCATAGCAATAATATCTGAGTAACCGCTAAGTACACGGGCGGTATCATAAAGTGATTCGCCTTTCGCTAAGGCTGAACTGGCCATGCCGGTGGTTTCACGCACTTCGCCACCTAAAAGGTTAAACGCAGTACCGAAACTGACGCGGGTACGGGTGCTAGGTTCGAAAAATAAATTACCAAGGATGGCGCCTTCAAGCACAGTAGTGCGCTTTTGGCGTTTCGCATAGGGCTGCATGGAATCAGCAACTGAGAATACTTTCTCAATAGCCTCACGATCGAATTGATTAACCGAAAGAATATGATTACCGGTAAAGTCAGACATGTGTCACTCAATCATCAACGAAAACGGCTGTAGTGTATAACAAACGAGGAAATAAGTAATCCTTCGTCGCCGTCTAGATGGTGAGTTATTCGACTTTATTTGTACAATAAGTATTAAATAGCAGTAAGGTTTTCTCGACAGCAATTTCTACATGAGCGCTAATTGCTTCATCAAGCATTGCCTCTTGAACACCGCACAGCAATTTGTTGTGAAAGTCACTTTGTAACAACGAGCAAAAGTCTATGGCCAACTGCACACTGTTAGCTTTCGTTAGCGCGCCTTTACCATAAAAGAAGAACACTTCAGAGAAGGCCTCTATCGATGCACCAGGTCCAGCATCATAAAATAGTTTTGCCACATGAGGTGTGCTTTGCGCTTCACCAATGACCAATCGGAAAACAGCAACCGCCTCTGGATCTTGTATCAACCTGATGAACTGCGTACCTACCTGCTTTAAATAATGGTTTAGCGGAAGGTTAGCATTCGTGCCTTGCATCAATTGATTGGTATCTAGTTGGTAAGATTGGCATTTCTTCGTAATAGCGGCCTTAAACAAGGCATCTTTATTATCAAAGTGGGAATAAACCGTTTGTTTTGATACCCCAGACGCCTTAGCAACATTGTCCATTGAGGTATTAGCGAAACCATTTTCGATAAATAAACACGACGCTGAATGAAGAATAAGGTTATGTTTTTCTTCGCTTTTTGGGCGGCCTTGTCGTTTGTTTTTTTGTTCAGGCAATGGAATCTCACTTAAATTTTAATATCAAACTAGACGGTCTAGTATTTATAATCTAGCATAGTAAAAATAGTATACCAAATATGCCTAGGCGAATAAGCCTGCAGAAGCAAGGAAAATGAAATGACAATTGAGTCTACTGAACAAGGAAAAGGGGCATCGACAGCATTGTATGCTGCTATCGCTATCTTCGTTGTTGGATTAACGCTTCTGCTGTTTGCTGCCGGGCTTAATGGCGCGACACAAAAACTTGCTGAGCATCCACCTACTGCGGTTTCAACTAAGCGAGTCACGCTACAAAACGGTTTTGAAATGCCGGTAAAAATTTATGGACTCATTGAATCTCCCAAAGCGGCGGATGTGTCTTTTGATACCAGTGGCCAAGTCATGGCAATTTTCGCTGATGAAGGCGATAGGGTTCAAAAAGGTGATGTACTCGCGAAGCTAGACAATGACAGGTTGTCTGCGCGTCTTGTGGAATTAAACGCAACGTTAGAACGTACCCGTGCAGATTTAACGTTAGCAGAGCTCAGTGAAAAACGGGTGACTGTGCTGGTAGAGAAAAAACTAGAATCGTCGCAACGTTTAGATGAAGTGAAAGCCAATACGGCTGCAGCGAGCGCACAGGTAAAAGAAATTGAAGCGAGTATTGAAAGTTTAGATGTAGAGCAAACTAAAACAGCATTGCTCGCGCCTTTTTCAGGCACAATCAGTGCGCGTTACTTTGATGAAGGTAGTGTTGTCGCTGCAGGGGCTGCTTTGCTTAGTCTTACCAGCGATGCCCCTTTACAAGCCCGCTTTGCGGTGCCAGCGGATATGGTTTCTCTATTTCGTGTAGGTGAAAAGGTAGCCCTGAATGTTGATGCGTTAAATATTGAAGCGATGGTGAGCCAACTTTCTCCTGTACGCAACAGACAAACCCGTACTGTTGATATTCTGGTTAATTTATCGAGGAATGCTGGCTTAAGACCGGGCGATCTTGCCACCTTGATAGGGCAACGTCACGGCGATAGCAACGGCAGTTGGATACCTGCTAGTGCACTTAGCAATGGTTTACGAGGGCTATGGCGCGTGTTCGTAGTGTCAGAGCAAGAAGGGCTTACCCTTGAAAGTAGAACCGTTGAAGTTATTTATACCGACGGTGAGCGTGCCTTTGTACGCGGCGCATTAAGCGAAGGCGACCGCTTAGTCACAAGTGGAACGCATAAGCTATCGCCAGGGCAAGCGGTTAAATTGAGTGAGGGTGATGTGAATAGCGCTGATGGAGCAACGCGATGAACCCTATGCTATTTGATACCGATAAAAAATATCCATGGTATACCTTATTCTACCGACGACCTCACTTACTCGTTTTAAGCTTAGTGATATTGCTCGTTGCGGGTATGTCTGCGTTAGGTAATTTACCGCGCTTAGAAGACCCTAGAATTGATACCCGAAATGCCCTTGTGATCACGTCCTACCCAGGGGCTTCGGCTGAACGGGTGGAAGCGCTTGTCAGTGATGTAATAGAAGATAAGCTACGAGAAATCTTTGAAATAAAGGAAGTTAAATCTACCTCAAGAGCTGGTATTTCAGTCATTAATATTGAAACCCAAGATTGGATTGATAGCAGCAGTAACGAACAGTTATTCAGTGAAATACGAGACGCTATAGGCGAAGCATCAGCAGGTTTCCCAGAAGGCGCAGGTTCGCCTATATTCGATGAAAAGCGCGGTGCCACTGCATTTACATTATTGTTGGCATTAAAAGCGTCGCACCCTGATACCACATCACTTACTCTTACGGGGCGTTTAGCGGAAGAACTCACCGATAGACTTCGGAATGTACATGGCACCGAGTTAGTACGTATTTATGGTGCCCCCGAAGAAGAAATTAGCGTAAGTATCTCCCCTGATAAACTCGCTGCAACTGGCCTAAACCTTGGGCAAGTAAGCAATATTATTAGTAACGCAGATCCCAAACTTCCTGCAGGTGTGCTGGACACTGAAAGCACAAATTTACGCTTCACTGTCGCGAAAGGGTTGGATGGAGTGGCGATGGTGTCTGCTATTCCGTTGGTTAATCAAGATGGTCGTTATTTACGTGTAGAAGACGTTGCAACGGTATCCCGTGGGTATGTGACCCCTCGTTCTGACATTGGCGTGCTTGACGGAGAAGAAGTTATCTTCGTTGCTGCCCGTATGCAAACCTCGCTACGTGCCGATGTGTGGACCAACGATGCGTTAACCGTGGTTGATAGTTTCAATCGGGAATTTAAAGGCACGGTAACAGCCGACATTGCTTTTGAGCAAAATAAATATACCGGCAATCGCTTAGCCGAACTATCAGGCAACCTATTAATGGGTTGTGCGGTAGTCATGTTAGTTATATTACTCTTTATGGGTTTTAAAGCGTCTTGGATAGTGGGGTTGGCGCTTCCGTTATGTGCGTCTTTTGCGTTGTTCTCTCTTAACTTTTACAACGAGCAAATTCACCAAATGTCCATCTTCGGCATGATCATCGCTATCGGACTATTAATCGATAACGCCATTGTTATTACCGATGAAATTAGGATCAATTTGCAAGACCCATCAGCCACTCGGGTTGGTGCAATGGCCAAAAGTGTTTCTCACCTTTTCGCGCCTTTATTGGCCTCTACACTTACCACCATATTGGGCTTCATGCCTATTTTCCTGCTAAACGGCAACATTGGGGATTTTGTTGGGCCTATTGCTATTAGCGTGGTGATGGCACTAATCGGCTCGTTGTTTATATCGTTGACAGTAATAGCGGCATTAGCCGCTCGCTTTCTGCCTAAAGGTGAACAAGCTGAAAATATGGCGAATAAACATTGGTGGCAAGTGGGGTTACAAGCCCCTAAATTAAGCCAAGCGTTTCGCGTACATTTAGCCGCGTGGATTGCTCGACCGATTTTAGTCCTACCCCTAGTGCTTGTGTTTTGTATCTCTGGTTTTGTGCTTTCAGGCACGTTGGCAAACGTATTTTTCCCCAGCGCAGATAGAGATCAGTTCGAAGTTTATATGTGGACGAAAGAGGGTAGTAGCATAGGTAATACCCTTGCTTACACCCACAAAGTCGACAATGTTATTCGCGAAAGCGAAGGGGTTAAACAGGTGACATGGTTAGTAGGAGGTTCTGCTCCCTCAGTATATTACAACCAAATCATGACACGTGATAATTTACCCAACTTTTCCAACGCCGTTGTTACAACGCATACGGTAGAAGAGGCGGCCAAATTAATTGGCCGTTTGCAACATCATCTTGATGATACCTTCCCTGAAGTTCAAATTGTGGTGCGTGCATTTGGACAAGGTCCGCCTATTGCTGCGCCGGTAGAAGTAGAAATTTTCGGGCCCGATTTAGACATATTGAATGAATTAGGTCAGCAAGTTCGATTTTTAATGTCATCAGTGCCCGGTATTTCCCAATCTACAGCCAGTATCACCATGGGGGAGCCACAACTTAATGTAGATGCCTCAAGCGATACATTGTCTTACCTTGGCTTGAGCCTTTCCGATTTAGCGAGTCAGATGCAAATTAACTTTTCAGGGCTTGCTGGTGGTTCAGTTTTGGAAAGCACCGAAGAAATTCCTGTGCGCGTAAGATTATCAGATAGTTTCCGACAAGATGTGGCGGGCATAAGCTCCATGCCTATTCCGGTGGCAGGAGACAGTTCGGCAAATAGCGCTATAAACTGGTCGTCGTTAGGGGCAGTGGCTTCGTTAACATTAGCACCGTCTATCAGCAGTATTACTCGACAAGATGGCGAGCGGGTCAATCGTATTCAGGCTTACCTTTTGCCGAATGTGCCCCCGGTTGATGCCAGTAACACGTTAAGACAGAAGCTAAACGACAGCTTAGTGTTGCCAGAAGGGTATCGTATTCACCTTGCAGGTGATGCAGATGAACAACAACGGGCAATGGGGCAGTTAGGGACTTATGCACCGGTGCTCCTTGTACTCATGCTGACTACTCTCATTCTAACCTTTACGAGCTTGCGTATGGCGGGGGTGATTGTATTGGTAGCTATACTGTCAGTAGGGCTTGGCATGTTTAGTTTATGGTTATCGGGCTTACCGATTGGCTTTAACCCTTTATTAGGCTCTGCGGGGTTAATCGGGGTTGCGATAAATGGCTCCATTGTGGTTATTGCGGCGATAAATGCAAACGCAGAGGCTAAGCATGGGAATATCTCAGCTATCGTGCAAGAAACCATGGGGTGTAGTCGACACATTCTTTCCACCACCTTTACCACGGTGGGTGGGTTAATCCCGTTATTGCTTTTCAGTGAAGGAAGCTTCTGGCCGCCTCTTGCTGTTGTGCTGGCCGGTGGTGTGGGTTTTTCTGTCATATTATCGTTAGTGTTTACCCCCACCTTGGTGGCAGCATTTCAGCGATACCGCTATCGACATATGGCCTAACAACACGCGTTATAAACAGGTAAACTGTATTTATTATTAATCTGTTTGCCTGCTTATGCGTAAAAATCAGAATAAACAAAATGCGCCAACACGCCATTTTAGCTGGTGGAAGACAGACTGTGTCGTCTGCCAGCGTATTCGACTTTATGTGCTGTGGGCCTTAATTATGGTGGTTGTGTACCTGTATGTCTGGCAATAGTCCTGAACCTATTCTTATTCGAGCCGCGTCAAAGAGTAATGGCATAACCAGTATTGTTATTGGTTGTGCAGGGCTAGTGTTTGCAGCGCTTTGGTTTGTATTGCTCCCTGATTGGCTTTTCCTTGCGGGTATTCTGATCACCAGTGCCGCATTAGTTACCTTGCTGGTGGGCTATTTTAAAATTCGAGAGCCTGAATTCAGCCTAGAAATGACCACAGAGGTAATTACCTATCGCCACCGGTTGGGCAGTTGGCGAATACATTGGGAAAACCTACAACGGGCAGACTGCCCTAGAGTACGACAAGGTTTAGATCATGTAGGGCTTGAAACCGTAGGCTTCAAATTAAAAGACTATACCGAGTTTCTCTCCAGTATATCGCCACGTTTAGCCACCCATTTGCTTATGGAACAGCGACCATTGTTGCTGCATAACACCAATGAAGGGTGTGCAACGGGAAGTTGCTACGAAGAGTCTATGTTCGATGACAATCATTTCACGTTGAACAATGGCACGGTACTCACTGGGGTAAAAGCGATGTTGGCAAACCGTATGGCAGAGCTTCGCAAGCGCCTAGGCTATGACGTGTTTATTGCTACCTCTGACATAGATAGAACCCCAGAAGAATTTGCTGCGCTCATTTCTCAATGCCAAGCCGCCCGCAGAACCAATAACGTCCAATAACCCAGGTTAAGCTAGCCTGTGCGCGTCTGCCCTTCAGAGCAGACTCGCTCAATTTCATCAAGTAACAACGGCAGATTCTCAGCAACTAGAAAATGTTGCCCTAGTTTAAGGGCGCTTTCGAGCTCATCTGCCAAGCTTTGCAATCGCGGGGCGCCTATATAACAGCATGCCCCGTGTAACTTATGAATTTCGAGTTTAAGCTCTGCGTAGTCTTTTTTATTCCACAGCGCCTTCAAGGTCATTAGCATCTCTGGCGCCATAGTAATAAAGTCTTCAAGTAATTCTTTTGCTGCTTCATGGTTCTGGTGTGCGCGTTTTAGCGCAAGCTGCCAGTCTAAGGAAGGAAGTAATATGTGCCCAGGCTCAGCTGCATGGCACCACGAACGAATAAGGTCTACTAGAGAACCTATCTCAATGGGTTTGGGCAAATAGTCATCCATGCCCGAAGCGAGTAATCTTTCTTGCTCTTCTTTAAAGGCATGGGCGGTTACCGCAATAATAGGTGTGCCCATGTTCAGCGTCGTTTTTCTTATCGCTCGAGACGCTTGAAGCCCATCCATAATAGGCATTTGAACATCCATTAATATCAAGTCGAACTCTTGGGTTTGGCACTGATTAACCGCGTCTTCGCCACTGGTTGTGGTCACTAATGATATAGGTGAGTTATCAAGCCAGGTATGCAGTAACTTGAGGTTCATATCCATATCATCCACGGCTAGAATTCTTGCCGGTGGAAGGGAATTCAACTTATCTTGAAGCGGATTTCTTGGCACCGCTTTCTTATTATTCACTAAGCCATCGAGCTTACTTAGCGTCATCGGCATGCGTATTTGAGTATGAAAGTGCTGAGACAAACTTGGGTATTGAGTAAAAGGCTCTGGGCCTGAATACCAAAGCACGCGCTTGGTGGCATTAAACTGTACAAAGCGGCTTAAGAACTCATCCCGCTTGTCCATTTTTGATACCGGCACTGTTGCCATAAAGAAATCAGTGGAAGATGACTGTAGCGATAGTCTGGAAAGGTAATCAACGGATTCAACCGTGGTTACGTTAGCACCCAGTTGCTTCAACATAGAGGCGCTGGCACGGCGGGTAGCCGGAATGGGGTCGAAGATAACCACATTTTTTCCATGCCATTCGGTATCAGCACTCAATGCATATTTCTGGCTTAAGTGATTGGTTCTAAGGGTAACCACAAAGGTGGAACCTTGTCTTGGCGTACTTTTGAGGGTTAAGTCGCCTCGCATGAGTCGAACTAGCTCTCGACTAATAACCAAGCCTAATCCTGTCCCTTGGTAGTTTCGGTTTATCGAGTCATCTACTTGAGAAAAAGCATTAAAGAGTTTCTTTCTGTCCTGCCGGTTTATACCGATACCCGTATCTTCAACGGTGATTTCAATTTCATGAATTCCGTGCAACAGCGGGCGGCCTTTAACTGCCAGGGTAATCGTACCGGAAGGGGTAAATTTTAAGGCGTTGCCAAGCAGGTTGTTCAAAATTTGCTTTATTCTGAACACATCACCTATTAACTTTTCTGGCAAGGGCGCTAGGTCGAAAACAAATTCTAACTTTTTAGAGTGGGAGGACTTCGCCATAATTGTCACCATTTCTTCCAATAAAGTATTGGGTGAAAATGGTTGGTTGTTGATTTGTAGCTTACCGGCTTCAATCTTAGAGAAGTCTAAAACATCGTTCACTATAGTCAGCAAGTTATCAGCGGCAGTATTGATAATTCGCACTTGCTCTTGTTGATCAGACGGCAAAGAGGCATGGGTGAGTTCTCGGCTAAACCCTAGAATACCGTTAAGAGGCGTACGTATTTCATGGCTCATATTGGCAAGAAATTGCGATTTCACATTACTGGCTTTAATTGCGTCTTTACGGGCAATATCTAAGCGCGCATTTTGCTCTTCAATGAGTTCCATATTATTGCGTAAGTCATCGGTGGCTTGCTCAACCTCATGCTCAAGTTGGCTTCTACTTTTTTCCATTAGCGCGAATGAAAACAGTCCAGACTCTAAGAACACACCCACTTGGAAACAGTAAGTGGTGAAGTCGTTTGAGGGGAGTACGCCAATTAAACTTAGCATGCCAATAATGGCACCTGATGCCAGCATTCCCCAAGCAAATATAAAGTATCGGGCAGGTTGGAAGCGGTTAATGAAGGCTTCTATACCGGCAAATATATAACTACAAATTGCGATTAGACCCACACCGTACACCAGATTATTCTTCCAGATTGAGGGAAGCACACCTAGAAAACAAACTACCCCAATAACTATTTGTACTGCCAATAACAAAACAATGACAGGATGTGCAGCCTTGGCGTTCTTTTTGGTCTCAAGAAAGCTCACGGTAAATAACCCGGATGAGATACCTATGATCACAAATATCAGTTCGGTGTGGCCAACAAGCCAATAGGGTATTCCCCCAGAAAACAGCAGGTGGATATGGCCGCCCCAAATAAATTGCCAAAGTATAACGGCGCATATATAGCCCACATAGGCAATAAGACTGCGCTCGTGAACCCCGAAATACAGCACAAGGTTATAGACCGCCAGTATCAGCAACCCCCCGTAAAACAAACCCCACATTAGGCTGTCCATTTGGAACGAACTGCTATGAACTGGCTCAGGTTGCACGCTTAGTGGCGTAATAAGACTTGATGATTGGCTTTCAACACGTATGAATAAATCTACCCGCTCAGCGTTGGACAGCTTTACCCGTAATGTAGGAATGCGAAAAATTTGTTCTTTTTGAGATTTACCCTGATGGCTTTGCTGCAATACTTCTCCATTTTTAACCAAATAAAAGTCGACTTTATCGAGTTGGCTAAAATTGATGGAAAATACCCAGTTCTCTTGGTTTGATACGTTGGAAAATGACGTCAATAACCACATTCCTTTGTCTCTAAATCCAAAGTTGGGGTTACTATAGGGATGCATTCGAAAGTCGCTGCGCCGTCTACTCACATCGTTTATTGTAAGTGGCAGATTGGTTTCGTATAAATAGTACAGGGAGTCGGAGAGGTCTAAAGAAGCATCTTCATCGAAAAGTTGCTCAATGTGCTGAGCGTGTGTTGATTGAGGGGCGATAAGCCAAAATAATGCGCACAACAGTGTAAAAAATCGAAACAAATACATCCTGAATAGCTTCTTAATCTTCTTCTATTCTTATTAAACCACTCTGGCGGACAATTGTACAAAAGATTGAAGCATTTACGTCTATCGCTATACTGAGTTAACCTGATAGTGATTATTGCACTAGCCCCTAGTTTGCCCCACAATAGAAACATTGAAGGCTTAAGAAAAAGTCCTATTTTGTGGTTAAACACTTCCACATAAACACGCCGTTCGTTAACGCTGCTACCTGTTTAAATAAACTAAATGCTTGGCATTAACGCTGTATTGTGAAAATAACAAAACGAAAAAATTATCATGAGCGACGAGATTATTATTAACCGCGACGGTGTAGAACAACTGCCTTTAAGGCGCTTTACCGAAGACGCTTACTTAAACTATTCCATGTACGTCATCATGGACCGTGCCCTACCTCATATTGCTGACGGCCTAAAGCCCGTACAACGACGCATTATATACGCCATGTCTGACTTGGGACTGAGCGCTAATGCTAAGTACAAAAAATCAGCTAGAACGGTAGGGGATGTATTAGGTAAGTTTCATCCTCATGGAGATTCCGCGTGTTATGAAGCCATGGTATTGATGGCGCAGCCCTTTTCTTATCGCTACCCCTTGGTAGATGGGCAAGGAAACTGGGGAGCACCAGATGACCCTAAATCTTTTGCTGCCATGCGATATACCGAGGCTAAACTTTCTCGTTTTTCAGAAGTTTTATTGGATGAATTAGGTCAAGGCACCGTCGATTGGACCCCCAATTTCGATGGCACATTAGAAGAGCCTTGTGTGCTACCCGCTCGTTTGCCACATATCTTGCTTAATGGCGTTACCGGTATTGCTGTGGGTATGGCAACAGATATTCCACCACATAATGTGCGTGAATTGGCTTATGCCTGTGCCATGTTGCTCGACAATAGCAAAGCAGAGCTTAGCGATGTGCTAGAGCACGTTAATGGGCCAGATTATCCTACCGAAGCTGAAGTTATTACGCCTAAAGCTGATATTCGTAAACTGTATGAAACTGGCCGCGGCTCAATTAAAATGCGTGCGGTGTTCCACGAAGAAAATGGCGATATTGTTGTTACTGCGCTGCCTCACCAGGCATCAGGTGGTAAAATTTTAGAGCAAATCGCAGGGCAGATGCAGGCTAAAAAGCTGCCAATGGTTAGCGATTTACGCGACGAGTCAGATCACGAAAACCCTACCCGCTTACTTATTACGCCGCGTTCAAACCGTATCGATACTGCTCAGTTAATGCAGCATTTGTTTGCGACTACCGATTTAGAAAAGAACTATCGCGTAAACCTAAACATGATTGGTTTGGATGGTCGTCCTAAGGTTAAAGATCTTCGTACTATCTTATCTGAATGGTTGGTTTACCGAAAAGAGACAGTTACCCGTCGTCTTCAGTACCGATTAGACAAAGTGCTGGCTCGTTTACATATTTTAGAAGGCTTGCTCATTGCCTTTTTGAATATCGATGAAGTTATCGAGATTATCCGTACCTACGAAAAGCCCAAGCAAGAGTTAATCTCGCGGTTCTCGCTTAGCGATAAGCAGGCAGAAGCAATACTAGAATTAAAGCTTCGTCATTTAGCCAAACTTGAAGAAATGAAAATTAAGGGCGAGCAAGACGAGTTGGCTGCAGAGCGTGACAAACTGCAAACCTTGCTAGGCTCAGATCGCCGCTTAAAAACCCTGATCAAGAAAGAAATTCTCGCCGATGCTGAAAAGTATGGTGATGATAGACGTTCACCTATTGTTGAGCGTGGCGAAGCGAAAGCATTGTCTGAAAAAGAACTCGTGCCAGCTGAATCAGTTACTGTGGTGTTATCAGAAAAAGGGTGGGCACGTTGCGCCAAAGGTTATGACATTGATGCCGAGGGATTAAGCTACAAAGCGGGTGATGGCTATCTATCAAGTGCAGAAGGGAAAAGTAATCAACCTGCGGTATTTATGGATACCTCGGGACGTACTTTCTCCTGTGATGCCCATGGATTGCCATCGGCGAGGAGTCAGGGGGAACCGCTGACAGGGCGTTTTGCATTGGTAGGTGGTGAGTCGTTTGAACACGTTATTATGGCATCCGACGAGGCTAAGTTTTTGGTTGGCTCCGATGCTGGCTACGGCTTCGTAGGCACATTCAAAGATATGGTGAGCAAAAATAAGGCGGGGAAAGCATATCTTTCTTTGCCAAAGGCCGCCAAGGTAATGAAGCCTAAACCTGTCACTAACCCTGAGTCAGATTGGTGTTTAACCATTTCGAACGAAGGGCGTATGTTGCTGTTCCCACTTAAAGACTTGCCAAGCCTAGGTAAAGGAAAAGGGAATAAGCTGATTAATATTCCTGGTGCCAAAGCGCAATCCCGCGAAGAGTTTGTGACTGTATTGGCGGTAGTGCCTGATGGCGCTTCATTAAAAGTGACCGCGGGTAAACGTAATATGACCTTGTCTGCTTCAGATTTAGAACACTATTATGGAGAGCGAGGGCGAAGAGGTAACAAATTACCTCGAGGTTTACAGCGGGTGGATAGTGTTGAAGTGGTGCAAAATCAGAGCGCTTCAAGTGACGATAGTTCAGATGCCCAAGAGAATGATATTTCCTAAACAATGGTTGTCGTTAGGTGTGACTGAACTACACTATTATTAATTGTATAAGGAGACCGTATGTTAGGGTTTGTATTTACTTCGCTCGTAGACATGCTAGAAGAAAAAGTATCGCCTGAATTTGCTGACGAAGTAATTGTTGAAGCTGAGTTAACAAACGATGGAGCCTATACTGCGGTCGGCTATTATCCTTTTGAAGAAATGCAGAAAATATTATCTATCCTTACCGCGAAAACCGGTAAGTCGGTTAATGAACTGCTGTACGATTTTGGGGTTTATCTTTTTGGTAAGCTAGCGGCAGTACATGGCAATGTACTTGCAGACACGAAAGACATTTTACAGTTGCTAGAACACCTTGATGGTGACATTCATGTTCAAGTGCGCAAACTCTATCCAGATGCTGATTTGCCTAGGTTTACCGTTATATCTAGAACCGATAATAGTATGCGCTTGCGCTACTTCTCGGAACGAGAATTGTATCCCCTTGCTGAAGGGTTGATGGATGCAGCCGCTGCGCACTTCGATTGCACGCTAGAACGTGAAACTCATCAAATGTCATTCCCTCACACTTACGAATTTAGTATTCAGGTTGTGTAGCCGGTGGGCGCCGATCTAGATCCTCTAGAGAAAAAACTACGAAGCTTAGAAAGGCGACTTCAACGTGAAAAAACGGCAAGAGAAAATGCAGAATCCTTGCTGTTGCTAAAAGCTGACGAGCTATACAATTCACTCCTTTTCAGTCAGCAATCCCAGAAAAAGTTAGAACTCGCATTATGGGCATCTCAAGAGTCATTTTGGGATTGGCAGGCCAGCCATGACATCATTGATATTCGTGCGTTTACATTAAATTCAGAAAGCGAATCTACCTGGTCCGGAACCCCAATCGACTTAATGGCGTTAGTGCATGAAGACGACTTGGAAAACTTACAATTTCAATGGTCGATGGCGCTTCATGGTGGGCGCGAACGCATAGAACTTTCCTTTCGTATGAGCATACAGGGGCAGTTGCAATGGGTTCGCTTAAGAGGGCGTGTACTTAAGCGGGGCAGTAGTGGTGAAGCCTTACAAATAGTGGGGACCACGAGAGATATAACGCAGCAAAGGGAAGCCGAGCAATCCTTTCAACTCATGGCATCAGCCTTCGCGAATTCTCGCGAACCCATGTTGGTATTATCTCCTAGCTTAAGCATAAACGAATGCAATGAGGCGTTTGTGAAGCTGGTAGGCGCGCCAGATAAGATGGCCTGTATCAATCTAAATCTTAATGATTTGTTGAAGGGTGAAAAGGTAAATACCAATAGCTTAGAGCATAAAAAACAGCTTAGGTTTGAGTCTGTTATTGTACCCAGAGTGGGGGAGCATACCGCGGTTGATATATCCGTATCGGTTTTTGACAATTACCTAGAAGCCTCATCATCGCTTATTGCCACTATGCGGGATATTAGTGAACGCAAACGCAATGAAGCTCGGTTAAAGCAACTTGCCCTGTACGATGAATTAACTGGGCTCAATAATCGCAGCGCCCTGCGTGATATTTTCCAACAACTTTTCGACAGCCACGGCGACTTTTTAGTCGTGTTCATCGACCTTGATGGTTTTAAGGCTATTAATGATACCGCTGGACATGAGAAAGGAGATATTGAGCTTCAGCGAGTTGCTGCATTGCTTACCGCTTCTTTTGGTCCGTTTGGTGATGTGGCGCGGTGGGGAGGCGATGAGTTTATTGCGGTACTTTCAAAACAAAATATTAAATGGGCGGTGGAAAAATCCGAAGCGCTCATTCGGCTCATCGAAGAAGATGTTGTGGTAACTAATAAGGTCGAATTGAAACTTTCTGCAAGTATCGGTATTGCCAAATTTCCCGAACACAATGACAGTATTGAAGGCGTTGTACAATGTGCAGATGCGGCAATGTATCACGCCAAAAAACTTGGTAAAGGCCAAGTGAATGTCTATGAGGATGGGCTTTATGAGAGAATGTCGCAACAGGTCAGTATGGTTAACGACTTGCGTAAAGCTATCGAAAAAAACTTGCTCGATTATTATATTCAAGGCAAGTATGACTTACAGGGCAATTTGAAAGGCGGAGAAGTGCTTTGCAGGTGGATATCTGGTTTGCACGGTGTTGTACCTCCTCTGGTATTTATTCCCATCGCTGAAGCGCACGACTTAGACTGCCAGATTGGCTTGCAAGCGCTGGAAGCCGCATGTGACTATATTGCGATGATGGAAGCGCAGCAAGGAGAGAGCATTCCGCTTTCAATTAATATCAGTGTTAACCAAATGCTAGACACCGATTTCCCCGCCCAAGCCACGAAAATTTGTAATGATAGTTCGGTGCGAACCAACATGATTGAACTTGAACTCACCGAGTCTATTTTTATCCGTGATGAAAAAGCCGCGCTTGCCGCGCTAAATAGTCTGCGTGAAGTTGGCTTCCGCCTTTCACTTGACGATTTTGGCAGTGGCTTTTCTTCCTTAAGTTACCTTCGAAACTTTCATTTTGAAGTCGTTAAAGTGGACAGGAGCTTGGTTAAGGATATCCATAACAACAGTAAAGCGAATGCGCTTTTCTGTGGTTTGGTGGCCATGCTCAATAGGTTGCAGATTGAAATTGTGGTGGAAGGGGTAGAACAGGAGTCTTACTTACCCTTTATGGAAAATGCTGACGTGAACCTCATGCAGGGTTTTTATTTCGATAAACCTATGCCTTATGATCAGTTCCTTGCAAGGCATACAAACTTGTCAGATACGTTCCCTAGCAGAAAATAAAAGGGCTTTCGCCCCTTTACTCATCCCATTTAAACTCTTTGTTGTTCAGACTGCGCCGATTAAACGCATCAAAACGTTAACTGGCGTTAGTGCTTTCAAATATCTTATCTGCGGAAGCTGCCACAAAGCCTTGGTAGCGTTTGCCATTAGGCATGTTATAACGCTGTGCAAATTCGTAGAAACAACTTGGAATGGCAGCGGTCTCGTCAGAGAAATTCACAGGTGCCCGATCGGCCATTGTAGATGACTGCGCTAAGAAGACCTCAGGCCCACCTTTTATTTCGCCGCCAGAGGTGTTTAGCACAAAACCGGCTTCTTTTAAGCGCGTATTTACGTCTGAAAGCTCATCAGTTTGCCCTAAATGATTCACGCTAACCGTGAAGTGATTAGCGCGAAATCCCCATGCCGCTAACCACGCTGCATATTCTGATTCGTTAAGCAGAGCATCGTAATCGGCTTTGCTGATATCCCAGTGACGGCCTGAATAAAGGAAGTTATCAGCAGTCACGACATCGGCATCCATTTGCGCTACAAGCTTTTGAATTATGGCTTGTGCATTGTCAGACAGTTCGTTCACTCTCAACTCGCTGATGAAGACTTTTGGTTTTGTGTCATCAGGGTGCTCGAAATGCTTAGCGGTTAGCTTCTTCGCTTCGAAATTATAATCACCCATTTCGGTATATCCAAGGGCAAGAAAGTGAGCGGCCAATTTTTCAAGCGCGGTTTTATCTACTGCAAAGGTTCTAAAAGCTACATGGTCGTTAACAATGTTATTTGTGCTTTCTTCATCCGCAAGCAGGGCATGAATTTTGTGAGCTGAAGGGGTAATTGCAACATAATCTTCCCACATATTGGCAAAAAGCGTATCGATATTGTTATGCATGGGGTGTGTCCTATAAATAAAGCCGCTATTAATAGCGGCTTTGTCTGTATTGGTTGTTTAAAGTGTTAGGCCTGGGCTTAACTTGCCCGGCAAGGTCACTTTTTCAAGCTCTACCGAGGCGACAGGAAACGCACAGTAGTCGGCGGCATAAAATGCACTGGCGCGATGGTTTCCACTTTCACCAATGCCACCAAACGGTGCTGCACTGCTTGCACCCGTAATAGGGCGGTTCCAGTTAACAATGCCTGCACGAATACGTGCAAAAAAGTAACGGTAGTCTTCTTCGCTATCAGCTAGCAATCCTGCCGATAAGCCAAAGCTGGTATTGTTCGCCTCTTCAATTGCGCTATCAAAGTCGGTGTAGCGAATAACCTTAAGCAATGGGCCGAAGTGCTCTTCATCAGGCAATTCAGACAGCATATCAGTGACATCAATAATACCAGGCGTGGCGAAACCCTTTTGGGTATCAGGCTGTTCTAATCGCAATAACACCTTGCCGCCTAAGGCTTCAAGGTCTTGCTGCGCTTTAACCATAGATGCTGCAGCATTGGCTGAAATCATTGCGCCCATGAAAGGCTGATCTTCTGCGTCATAGTCATCAATTTTGATATTTTTAGTGACTTCAAGAAGGCGAGCTAATGTGGCATCACCTTGTGCATTGGCAGGCAAAAACAAACGGCGCGCACAGGTGCAACGTTGACCCGACGTAATAAAGGCTGACTGCACGATGTCGTGAACCGCACCATCAATATCGGCTACGTCTTTCACAATTAACGGATTATTTCCGCCCATTTCAAGGGCTAAAATTTTACCGGGATGACCCGCAAACTGTTCGTGCAAAATTTTGCCCGTACGTGAACTTCCGGTAAAGAATAACCCATCAATACCATTGTGTGACGCAAGCGCTTTACCGGTTTCAACTTCACCTTGTACTAAATTAAGTACGCCGGCGGGCAAGCCTGCTTGTTCCCATAGCTTAACCATTTCTTCGGCAACCATAGGGGTCAAGTCGCTTGGTTTAAATACCACGGTATTGCCTGCAATAAGCGCAGGTACAATGTGACCATTAGGTAAGTGGCCAGGGAAATTATACGGGCCGAATACGGCTACAACACCATGGGCTTTATGGCGAATGAAGGCTTTACCTACAGGCATAGGGTTTTCCACATTGCCGGTACGTTCGAAATATGCTTTTTCAGAAATAGCGATTTTGCCCATCATAGCGCCCACTTCTGTGGCCGTTTCCCACTCAGGTTTGCCGGTTTCTTTTGCCATCACTTTAGCTAGGTGCGCTTTCGCTTCGCCTAATTTTTCGCCGTAAACCTTAATAATGCTTAAACGTTCTTCAACCGTCAGCATTCCCCATGCAGGGGCAGCGGCACGAGCGGCCTTCACTGCTAAGTCAATTTGGCTAGGGGAGGCTGACTTACCTTCCCAAATAACCTGGTTTTTAGCGGGATCGATTGAGGTTAGGTCGTGACCTTCACCGGTCACCCATTGTCCGTCGATAAAATGTGTATGTAACATATAAAGTGTCCTTCAATTAGTCTCTGAACTTTACAGGTGCAAGACGAACATAGTCGCCCTCTTGCACATTCAGAGCGGCTGCAGCCTGACGCGAAAGCACGGCAATATTTTGCTCTTCGTTAACCCCTATTTCGGTGGCTACCGCGCGAAAGTCTGCAACAGAGGTGTTAATGATGTAGTGGGTTTGGCCTTGTGCCGCCGCCGCGTCATCAATAACAATTGGCATTTTTAAGCTAGACTGTGCCGTTCGGATATGACTGAGATTGGCCTCTACCGTAGGACCTGCATCAAAAATATCGACGTATCCGCGACAACTAAATCCTTCGCCTTCAAGTAACTGCAGAGCGGGGCGTGTTTTGTCATGAACCTGACCAATAACCGCCTGTGCTTCTTTACTTAATAAATTGACGTAAATAGGGTATTTAGGCATCAGTTCTGCAATAAACACCTTATTACCAATACCGGTTAAGTAGTCGGCAGTAGGAAAGTCCATTGAGAAAAAGTGGGTTTCAAGCCATTCCCAAAAAGGCGAACGGCCTTCTTCATCACTTACACCACGCATTTCGGCAATAATAGTTTCAGAGAAGCGTTCACGGTGCTCCATCATAAATAAAAAGCGTACTTTCGATAGAAAACGCCCGTTTATTCCGCCTCGGGCTTGTTCTCTTAAAAACAGCGTACAAATCTCAGTCACGCCCGTGTAGTCATTACAAAAGGTGAGAATTTCAACCGTATTGTGAATGTTTAGCTCGCGAGAGGCATGTACCACTTTACTCAAGTGATAGTGGTAAAACGCATCATCGATACCTACGGCTGCTTCAATACCTGAAGTGCCCACTACTTCGCCGGTGGTCGTATCTTCCATAACAAACAGGTACGACTCATCACCGGGTTGGGTCACGTTAGCTTTGGTGAAAGCTTCTTGCGCACGGTCGACTTTTCTATGCAGCAGATCATCGTTAACTGGCAACGAGGTAAACCCAATACCTGATTCTACTGCAATGTCGTACAAAGCCTGGTAATCAGCTTGTGTAATAGGGCGAATTATATTCATGTTCGCTACTCGCTAAATTGGCGTTTATTCGGCGTTCACAACAGCGGCAACGGCGCGTTCAAAGCGGGCTAGCCCTTCTTTAATATCTTCATCAGGAATAACCAAAGAAGGAGCAAAACGAATAACGTTAGCGCCAGCAATTAAGCACATAAGGTGTTCTTTTGTTGCGGCCATCATAAAGTCGCGAGCGCGGCCTTGGTATTTTTCGTTTAACGCGCAGCCAAGCAACATACCTTGTCCACGTACTTCAGAAAATACTTCGTACTTGTCGTTGATGGCGGTTAAAAGCTCACGATACAAGGCTTCTTTGTGTAGCACGCCTTCAAGTACTTCAGGCTGGTTAACAATATCAAAGGCTTTTTCAGCCACGGCACAGGCCAATGGGTTACCGCCGTAGGTACTTCCATGAGTACCTGCTTTTAAATGTGCGGCAATGTCAGTAGTTGTTAGCATGGCGCCAATAGGGAAGCCTCCGCCTAACGATTTTGCGGTAGTTAAAATGTCAGGGGTCACATCTAAGCCCATGTAGGCATACAGGTGACCAGTACGGCCAACACCCGATTGCACTTCATCAAAAATGAGCAAGGCATTGTGCTTATCACACAACTCGCGCACGCCTTTGATAAATTCAATATCAGGAGAGATAATTCCGCCTTCGCCTTGAAGGGGCTCCATCATAACGGCACATGTGTTGTCTGAGATTAATGCTTCGAAAGCGGCTAAATCGTTATAGTCGCAATGCTCAACAGCACCAGGCTTAGGACCAAAGCCATCTGAATATGCGGCCTGTCCGCCAACGGTTACGGTAAAGAAAGTACGACCGTGGAAGCCTTTGTTGAAAGCAATAATTTGGTTTTTATCTTCACCGTAGTTATCTAATGCGAAACGACGTGCTAATTTTAATGCTGCTTCATTGGCTTCTGCGCCTGAGTTAGCAAAGTACACTTTCTCTGCAAACGTAGCATTGACCAGTTTAGAGGCTAAGCGAAGTGCTGGCTCATTAGTGAATACGTTGCTCAAGTGCCACAACTTACTGCCTTGTTCGTTAAGCGCCTTAACGAGTTCAGGGTGACAATGACCTAGTACGTTCACGGCAATACCGCCAGCGAAGTCGATGTACTCAGCACCATCTTGATCCCATACACGTGAACCTTCTCCGCGTACGGGTACCATGCCCGCAGGATTGTAGTTAGGCACCATCACTTCATCAAACGTTGCGCGAGTTACTGTCATTTTTGTTACCTCTGTTTTAAGCGCCCTTGTCGGTACAATAGACCTCGAACAGGCGGAAAAATAAACGAAATTACCGGTAAGTATGCCATTTTTTTAAGGAGTTGTCTTGTTTGTGAATGGCTACAGCCCTTTATATACAAGGACTCTGGCTTAATTTGCAGGAAAAGTGAATAACTATTTACTACTAAGCCATATTGTTTAGGAATAGTGTAATTAAAAGGTGAATTAGACGTGTAATCTCACAGCCAGAGCGCGTTGATCTGGCGTGGGTCAAATGAGGGTAAAAGAAGATATTTGGCTACTTTGCATGAATATCCACAAAAAATTAGCTGTTTTCTTCCTCCTTTGATAAGGGAAGGGTGAAAATATCAACAGATCTTAGTTTTTCCAATGCACCTGATGGATATTCTTGTTCTTTAATCATTGGTTTTACCTCTGCCACTTCAACGATACGTGATTGATGCAGCATTCTTACCTTCGAATAGGTGCGAGCTTGATGTAGAAGCTTAGACATGGAGCCTACTTCACAGGGCTCTCTAGTGGCACATTGACGCATCGCATCACCAATAAACAAGCGTTTCAACATCATGTTTTCAATAAGATCGGCGGACAATGCATCAGCATATTCATCTTGTAATGCAATCAGGTAATTCGCTGATGGCGCCAGCTTTAATAAAGCTTCATGACGCATGCGCTCTTTGTCTTTTTGGCTTTCGGTCAACAGGTGAAGCTGCACCTTATCAAACAACTTGAAGTACAAGCGGATGATGGCACAACGACCTAATTGACTGAGCATGCCAAAACTATAAGCCTGAACGGGGTTAAGCTTATAGTGCGGCGCGAGATGCCTAGCGGATACCGCCGTGCCGTGGGCAAACTGAGTGAGTTTAAGCTTAATGCAAGGGTACGGATCGGTTACCTGAGGCATGGCACGTTTTATAATAAGAGAAGGAATAAGCAGGCGTAAATTCTCAATGCCTAAGAAGCTAAGTGCCGTTCTGAAAGTTTCAACCACGATAACCCTACCTTTGGAGTCTCGTCTTCTAAAAGCCGGAGAGTTCACGACTTGCATCAGCTCGTCATAAAGCCAAGGTAAGTTAGCTGCAATAGGTTCTAGTTTTGATACCGATGCCGCGCGTACCGATAGCGCGTCGAGTAAAGCACCCGTGTCATCACTTAAATTTAATGTATTGTTGAAAACATCTGAGGTAAACGATAGCTGCTCGGTAAGCTCACCTAATAAAACTTCATGCAAGTAATGATTAACTGTTTCGGTATATGAGGCATCAGACTGGGCTTTTAGGCGCTTATTCTCAATAGCGACTTTTTCTACGTGAAGTAATTGTCTGCGGGCGTCACCTTGTTCAGATTGTTCAAAGCTGATTTCACCAGGACCACGCTTTCCCAGCATTTTCATCGCAAGCTCTGGAGAAATTAATAGGCTCTCAAAGCGCTCATCGATAGGCGGCGGGGTCGATGCTGGGGTCGTCATCTTAAAGTAGCTCCTGCTAAGTAACTGTTCGTGCGTCTGTTCATAGATGCCGTGCATTGGGTCGCCCTAATTCCTAAATGTATCTACTTACAAAGGCGCTTTGTTGATTAACCTATAAAAAGTAAACAAAAACAACGCCAAATGCGAGAAACTGCAGAACTTTTTATCGGCAGGAAGCCATATAGCTTAAGTTTATTCTGAACCCTTGGCAGAATAACTAAGAGTCAAGGCCTAGGCATTTAGAAAAGCATTTAAAATATCGTGACCATACTCGGTTAGTAAGGATTCAGGGTGAAATTGTACACCCCAGATAGGGAGTGCGTTATGAGAGATTCCCATAATTTCTTTTTCCCCGTCATCAGTCACGCACCACGCATCTATATTTAGAACGTTAGGGAAGTGGTTTTCATCAAGCACCAATGAGTGATAGCGAGTTACTGCGTAACCTTGTTCAAACCCATTAAACAGGCCTCGGTTTTTATGAAAGAGCGCAGAGGTTTTGCCGTGCTTAATTTCTTTTGCACCGATAACAGAAGCACCAAAAACCTGGCCGATGGCTTGATGGCCTAAGCACACACCAAGTAATGGAATTTTCCCAGCGAAGTGCTTAATTGCCTCTACGCTAATTCCTGACTCATTAGGTGTGCAGGGGCCGGGTGAAATCACTAAATGACTTGGCGATAAGGCTTCTATATCGGCAATGCTAAGGGCATTATTTCTCACCACTTTAACGCAAGCACCTAATTCAGTAAGGTAACGGGCTAGATTGTGAGTAAATGAATCGAAATTATCAATTAACAGCAACACGGCAATCTAACCTGTTCAATACAACACTAATTAAGGCTTTGGAATAAAACCAACAGCTTCATACACCTTTTTAAGGGTTTCTTCTGCGCGGGCTGATGCTTTTTCAGCGCCATTTCGCATAACATCGTTTAAGTAATCACGATTCGTACGAATATCGGCATAGCGTTGCTGAATTGGCTCTAGTAGTCCCACTACCGCTTCTGCTACGTCACCCTTTAAGTGACCATACATTTTATCTTCGTAGGCCGGTACTAATTCATCTATCGACTTACCTGTTGATAGTGATAATAAGGTAAGCAGGTTTGATACCCCGGGCTTTTCTTGAGGGTTAAAGTAAATGTTCGCTTGTTCGTCTGAATCGGTTACCGCACGCTTAATTTTCTTGGTGATTTTTTTAGGATCTTCAAGCAAGCCAATGAAGTTATTCGGGTTAACATCAGACTTCGACATCTTCTTCTCTGGCTCTTGTAGGCTCATAATGCGGGCCCCAAACTCTGGGATATGAGGTTCTGGTACACGCAAAATGTCGCCGTATAAGTTATTCATTCGGTTGGCGATATCACGGGTAAGCTCAAGATGCTGTTTTTGGTCGTCGCCAACGGGTACTTTGTCAGCTTGGTACATTAAGATGTCTGCTGCCATCAATACCGGATAGCCATAGAGGCCAACATTAATATTGTTTTCGTTTTTCGCTGACTTATCTTTAAATTGCGTCATGCGATTTAGTTCACCCATTTGCGTGTAGCAATTGAGTACCCATGAAAGCTGGGCATGTTGAGGTACATGAGACTGCACGAATAAAGTGCTTTTTTCTGGGTCGATACCGCAAGCTAGGTATAATGCCAAGCCATCAAGACAGGCTTCGAATAACTGCTTAGGATCTTGCCTAACCGTTATGGCATGTAAATCGACCAACATATATAGGCAGTCATGATCGTCTTGCATGGAAACCCACTGCTTAAGCGCACCCATGTAATTACCAAGGGTAAGTTGTCCAGAAGGCTGACAGCCACTTAATACAATAGGCTTGTTACTCATAATGTGTACCTGTACGTTAACGTTGTTTAGTTACGCCTTAGAAAGGCGAGATAATTCAGTGCGCATGTCATCAATAACTGCGCGATAATCTGGCTCGGAAAAAATAGCAGAACCGGCTACGAACATATCAGCGCCAGCTTCAGCAATGGCGCGAATGTTATCGACTTTTACGCCACCGTCAATTTCTATTCTTATATCGTGACCACTTTCTAACACTCGTTGCTTAACGGCGCGCACCTTATCTAAAGTGCTAGGAATAAACTTTTGTCCACCAAAGCCCGGATTGACCGACATAATAAGGATATGGTGTAACTTGTCCATGACATGATCCAGATAATGCAGAGGTGTTGCAGGGTTAAAGACTAAGCCAGGTTTACACCCTGCATCAATAATAAGCTGTAGTGAGCGGTCTATATGCTCTGATGCTTCAGGGTGAAAACTAATATAACTGGCACCGGCATCGGCAAATTTTTCGATTAAGTCATCAACTGGTTTCACCATTAGATGCACATCAATAGGTGCAGTAATGCCATATTTTCTTAAAGCCTCGCATATCATAGGGCCAAATGTAAGGTTGGGCACATAGTGATTATCCATTACATCAAAATGAACCACATCGGCACCTGCGCTCAATACGTTCTCTACCTCTTCTCCTAGCCGGGCAAAATCGGCAGACAGAATGGAGGGGGCAATCAAAAATGGTTTCATCGGTTTTCCCTATTTACGAGGCAATGCACGTGCTAAAAGGTGAAGTTTACCGAAAGTTAGCAGTTGAAAACAGCGCTGATTGCATTCGATGACGTGTTACAGATAAGTAAATATTAGGGGGGTAAAAGATTAAATTAATTGCACGCTATTGGTGAGGTTGCATTTTTTTGGTGCATTTCTGTGCACCCATCTTAGCCGTTAAATTCTTTTCGTTTAAGTGCTTTTATTTTAAATGTCTATAAATCATTGGCTTATGTGTTTTTTGTAAGTGGTGCTATATGTGCAATAAGTGGGCATCACTCTTGCGTAATCCAACTCAAATATAAGAAAAATCAAGACAGAAAAATTAATTACAACAAGTTTTGGAACTTCACGGAGAACACACACATGAAATTATCTACTAAAAGCACTTTGCTTGCTGCTGCAGTATCGTCTGCTTGCATGTTTACTGCCTTGCCTACCTATGCTGAAGTTACAGCTAACGCAGGTGTAACAAGCAACTACATTTGGCGTGGTCTAACACAAACAACAAATGATGCGGCGGTTCAGGGTGGTATTGACTATGCACACGAAAGTGGCTTTTACGCAGGTACCTGGGCATCAAATGTAAACTACGGTGCTGATGATGTTTATTCGTACGAGCACGATATGTATTTTGGGTTCTCAGGTGAATCAAACGATATTTCCTACGACTTCGGTTACCTCTACTACAACTATGATGCTGAAGCCAACTTCGATTTCGCTGAAGTATATGGCTCTGTGGGTATGGGTGGATTAAGCTTGACTCTTTCTGTTCTAGCTCATACCGAAGCGGATGAAGCTGACAACCGTGATTACGGTTTTGGTGAAGCGACTTATGTTTCTCTAGATTATGGTTTAGAAGTGCTAAATGGCTCGGAACTAGGTTTCCATGTAGGCTACCACCAAGGTGATTTCGCGGAAGACTTCAACGGTGTAGTTGGCGGTTACGCAGATTGGGGTGTGTCGATTGCGAAAGATGGATTTAGTTTCGCAGTGACGGGTACTGACTTAGATGATGACGGTGCCGACGCTTACGATAACGATTCAGTGAAGTTTAGTGTTGGTTACAGCATGGACTTCGAACTGTAAGTTTAAAATGACCTCGAAAACAATAGATTAGTTGTTTCGAATGTCTGAATCTAAAAGCCTGATACTTATGTGTCAGGCTTTTTTTACTGATGAAGTTAGTATTAATATTCATCATTATTGAATATTATCTTGTGACTAATAAGGTTTTATTTATAATGAAGTTCAAAGCAAAATAGCGTAAGGAGTGTTCAGGATGAAAGTACTTCCATTTTATGCAGTATGCGGCATGGTTGCGCTAGTTAGCGTAGCGGTCTATCCACGTTCGGGCTCGGAAGCCTCAGTGTGCGAGTTTCAACCCTCTTCTCGTTTTAACCCTAAGTTACCTGCTAGTCATGTACAGAATCAGTGTGCCAGAGACAGAGACGGCGTTACTGAAGTCAGTTGGCTGTCTTGGATAGCGGGAAAATCGCCTTCATTTCAGTTCCATTTTCTCGACTTGCTTGAGCTACTTCATGATGATGACAGTAAGTAAGACAGCAAATAGTATGACAATTCCCCAACAAGAGACTTATCAGTAATGAGTCAACAACCGGGTACCGGCTTCTGGTCAGTGCTTATGAGTGTTGTAGCGGGTGTGTTCGGTGTACAAAGCCATAAAAACTACGAGCGTGATTTCACGAAAGGAACTTTTGTTAGTTTTCTGATCATTGGCATAATTTTAGTTGCCATGATGGTGGTCTCTTTAATGATGTTTGTGAAGTGGCTAACCGGTTACTAATTACTTTTTCGCTACAATAGTTTTGCGTTGATTTCGTTTTGGCTTTTTTACTACTGCACTAGGCGGGAAATACGCCAATATTTCATCTACAGGTTTTCTCGTTGCACCATTTTGACTAATGGAGCGCTTTACCGACAACATGCTGAAGTCTGCTCCCTTATACAAGGAGCGGGTAAGTGGCAAGTCGTGATTAGACACCAATACGGGGATCCCCCGCTTTTTTGCTGATCGCATCGCGAGTTCTGCTAACTTTTCTTGCGCGTCTTGCCCAAAACTGCGTGCCGCATAACTCGTAAACGCAGCTGTTTTACTGATAGGCGCGTAGGGTGGGTCACAATAAATGACATTTCCACGGCGAGCACGAGTAAATACTTTCTCAAAGGGTAAACAAGTGAACGTGGCTTTTTGCGCTTTTTCTGCAAACACAAACATTTCATGCTCAGGAAAATAAGGCTTCTTATAGCGGCCAAAAGGGACGTTGAACCTGCCCGCTAAACTATAGCGACATAATCCATTGTACCCATGCCTATTAAGGTATAGAAACAAAATAGCTCGATAGTACTCGTCTTCGGTTGCATTAAATTCTTCTCGCAATGCATAGTACATTTTCTCATCGTTACGTTCGCCGTTAAAGAAACTGCGTGCGTCGTGGATGATGGCATCGGGCTGAACTTTTAAGAAGTTGTACAGGTTTATTAGGTCAGGGTTGATGTCGTTCAGCAAATACCGCTTATACTGAGTGTTCAGAAACACTGACCCCGCGCCTACAAACGGTTCAATAAGTTTGTTTGCTTGAGGTAACCTTGCCTGAATATGCTCTACTAGGCTGTACTTGCCACCGGCCCATTTTAAAAAGGCCCGGTTTTTCTTCTGCATCATGCGTAAACGTTACTACCTGCACGGAATAAAGACGGTTGTCAATCCGGTACTCGCCGAGTTTGGCGTAATTCTGGGGAGTGGCGTTGCAATTACCTCGCAATACCACGCTAAAGATAGATTGTATCTTTCCTCATACGTTGGAACAACCATGAAACGTAAAGCATACGGCTTTTCTTTTGTTTGAAGTCAGTACAATGGGCACAACGTACTATTATTCGCCAGCTACCAGCGCCATTTCGTCTAGAATTTGCTGCCCACGTTTGATGAACGCTTCGTTCTTAGTCGGGTAATCGGGCAACGCGGACAGCGCTGCTCGAGCTTCTGTTAATGATCGGAATGGTTGATGAAAAACAACTACATGCCAATCACCGCCATACCGCGTAGTCACATACTGTCGGGTCACGGCATACAAGTTATGTTGAGCAATAAATTGGCGAACCACGTTTTTATCTTTAATGCCTACCATTTGAATCACAAAGTCGTTGGGTAAAACCATGTCAGGGCGTAAGATTTCTGCGCTAGCGGCAGTAACACCTTCACGGGTTGTCCCATCATCGCTTAGTGATTGCTCTTGCACCTTTACGCTACCTTGTTGAACCGAGGTGCCTTGCGGCGAGGCTTGATTTGCTGCGGGTGTTGATACACTGCTATCAGGCGTGTTCGAAGAAGGTACGCTATTGGCCACTTCACGGGAGATGGCTGTTTGTTGAGGCTCTTGATTGCTGCTTTGCATTGTTGTACCTACTACTTGCGATGCAGGCTCAACTGCGTTACCTGTAACAAAGCCATCAGCGGAGTCGGCGCTGTCTACTAAGGTACTATTTGTTACATCGCCATCAAGCGAAGAAACGGCCCCTGTCCAGTCAGTCACCAGTTCTACGTTGCTCTCATTATCTGAAGTTGGCGCAATAGGCTGCTCAACTTGGCTGTCTGCGACTTTGCTAAAAGCAGAGCCTGGTACCACACTTTCAGCCTCAGAAGGCTTAGGTTGTTGTGCAATAGGTGAAAATAATGAGGATATTGAATCGCCATACTGCCAGGTAACCAACCCGCCAAAGGTTAATAAAAAAACTAAAGCAATCGCAATATAAAACCCCGTAGAAGTAAGTGGATTGGACGGGGCAGTTTCCATAGGAAGATTTCGTTTATCAAGATGAGCTTGAAACGCTTCTCTGCGCTGGGAAATCATCCTATCTAATTCAGAGCCTTGGGGCTTTGAACCTTGAAGGTTTGAAGAAATAGACTGGCTACTAATAAGCAATGGAGTATCGGTATTTTTGGTCGGGAGCCACTTTTTGGCATTTTCAGCCCACTTGGTTGTGGCAAACAGTAATACGTTCAAATGCTGCTTGTTACCCGCAAAGCGGCTTTGTAATACTAAATCCCATAGTTCTTGAAGCAGTTTGTCGGGCATGTGCTCGGCTTGCGTGATAGCAATGAGGACTGGACCTTCATGGTTATTTAGCGCAGATAAAAGTTCGTTAAGAGGGCGTACGAAACTGCCGACTACTTGACCTAACAACTGACGGCACAACTGACCACGGTAGTCAGAAATTTCCATATTGGATTCAGCGGTTAAATACGCTATCTCAGTATCGTCATGCTGCTGGTAAACGAAGGCTTCAAGGGTTTGTTGTTGCTCTGCAATAGAGTCGCCACTGACAAAAACCAGTTGAGAGGAATAATTAACTAAATACTCAAGACGTTCATGCAATTCACTGTGCATGCGCAATAACCCCATAAAGCCCGATACCTGTGTAAAGGGCTAGCAAAGAAAACGAATGTTGGTGTTAGTTAGGTTTGCCAGTAAATGGCTAGCGTAGAATTTCAGTAAGAATATCGTCAGTCACATCTTTAGTGACGACTGCATTGCCCATATTCTTAGGAAGCACAAAACGAATATTACCGGCTTCTACTTTTTTGTCGCGCTTCATATGCTTAACATAATCTGCTTTACTCATTGTGCTAGGCCCTTCCACTGGAAGTGAAAATGCCTCAAAGAGTGATCGTACGCGACGAGTTTCTGACGCTGTAAACCAACCTAACTGCTCTGCAGCTACACAAGCAATTATAGTACCAGCTGACACGGCTTCGCCATGTAACCAGTTGCCGTAGCCTTGTTCAGCTTCAATTGCGTGACCAAACGTGTGACCCAAGTTCAAAATAGCTCTTAGGCCGCCTTCACGTTCATCTTTAGCGACCACTTCTGCTTTAATTTCACAGCAGCGTTTAATGGCAACATTAAGGGTTGATTCATCTAGCTGTTTTAATGCTTGCTCATTCGCTTCAAGCCAAGAGAAAAAGGCTTCATCATAGATAATGCCGTATTTTATGACTTCCGCCATACCAGCAGAGAATTCACGAGGAGGTAGCGTAGACAGTGATTGCGTATCAATAGCGACCAAGACTGGCTGATAAAATGCGCCAATCATGTTTTTGCCTAGAGGGTGATTAACCGCAGTTTTGCCACCTACAGAAGAATCTACTTGTGAAAGTAGGGTGGTGGGCACTTGAATAAAGGGTACGCCACGTTGATATGTTGCAGCTACGAAACCACACAAGTCGCCAATAACCCCGCCACCTAAAGCTATTAGGGTGGTATCTCGAGCCGCGTTGAGCTCAAGTAAGCGGGTCATGACTACCTCGAATTGCTCAAGGTTTTTATATTGTTCACCGTCAGGTAATACAATGGTTTCAATTTGCTTACTACCACATGCCGCTTTCACGGTATCAAGGTACAAAGGTGCAACGGTTTCGTTGGTAACAATAACCGCTAACGGACCTTTTATATAAGGCACAAAAAGGCCAGGCTGCTTAAGCAACCCGGCCTCAATATGTATAGGATAGCTACGTTCGCCAAGTTCCACAGTTAAGGTTGACATGGGCGTAGCACCTCCAAATATTTTATTTATAAACCGATTTTACTAATGATCTGATTTGCCACTGCGCGAGCAGATTGGTCATCAGTATCAACTACATAATCTGCAACTTCTTCGTAAAGAGGATTACGCAAATCTGCAAGATCGCGAAGTACTTGCTCCGGATCGTTGTTTTGAAGCAAAGGGCGACGCTTATCGCGCTGTGTTCGAGCAACTTGCTTATCAATCGTAGTTTGCAAGTAAACAACAATGCCTCGTGCAGACAAACGATTACGAACTGCTTTGGTTACAATTGAACCGCCACCAGTGGCAAGCACAATACCCTGCTTGTCTGTTAAATCATTGATGATGTTTTCTTCACGCGCACGGAATCCATCTTCGCCTTCAAGGTCGAAGATCCAGGCGATATCAGCACCAGAACGGCGCTCAATTTCCTGATCGGAGTCATAAAAATCCAGGTGAAGTTCGTCTGCCAGGTGTCTACCGATGGTGCTTTTGCCAGCACCCATTGGGCCAACCAAAAAGATATTACGTTTTTCAGCCATATTTGCTTATATCACAACTTTATCATGTTAGGGGCATGCACTGTTGCCTTACCAGCCTACCCATTGACTCGTGCTTATTTAATGTCCAATAAGCACTACTCCTTTAACCTCGCTAAAATTTCGAGACCGCGATTATCTCAGTTTCTAACAAGCCCTTGCAAGTATTGTTGAAAACAATTAGCACTATAATGTAAATACAGGGGCATTGCAGTACGAGAAAACGCAAAAAGCGGACTGCTCTCAGCCCGCATTTTACCTTGAATTATAGGTTGTTACGGTTTTTCTGTAATTATTTTCGGTGTTACAAATATAAGTAGCTCACGTTTCTCTTGAAACTCCGAAGTATTCCGAAACAGCACACCTAAAAACGGCAGGTCACCAAATAATGGCACTTTTGACACGCTATCGGTACTTGTTTGCTGGAAAATACCGCCTAATACGATGGTTTCGCCATTTTCTACCAAGACTTGAGTTTTGATTTCTTGAGTATCAATAGCCACCGCATCACCGGTTGAAGTTGAAACGGTTTCGCCACGGGTATCTTGGGTAACGACTAAATCCAAAATAATGCGGTTATCGGGTGTAATTTGCGGTGTTACACGAAGTGATAATACCGCTTTTTTGAATTCAACCGACGTTGCACCACTTGAGGTTGCTTGAACGTAAGGAATTTCGGTTCCTTGTTCAATATAGGCTTCTTGTTGGTTCGCCACGGTAATACGTGGGCTGGCGATAATCTCACCTTTGTTTTCAGATTCAAGTGCTGACAGCTCTAAATCTAATATGGTTCCATCAACCAAGCTCGCGATTTGAAAGCCGATAGTACCGGCTGCACTAGACACCGGAAGGTTTACGTTTAGTCTGTCGTCAATACCAGGAATAGAGCCGCCTGCAATAGTTTCGGCGCCTTCAATACTCCCTGAAACACCACTGTCGCTTTCTCTATCGCTCAAGCCCCAGCGAACGCCTAGCTCTTCATCCACGTTATCAAGTACGGTCACCATTCTGCTTTCGATTAATACTTGTTTGACGGGAATGTCCAGCGCATCAATCATTTTTCTTGCTTCATCAATTGACGGCAAAGTATCTCGAATAAGCATCGTGTTGGTGCGCTCATCTACAGTGACTGTCCCGCGCTCAGATAAAATGCCGCCCTCTGAAGATTTTAAAATAGTTGCGAGGTTAGCTGCCTTGGCATAATTTACCGAGATATTTACTGTGCTAAGCGGGGCTAAATCAGATACCTGCTTTTTCGACTGCAGTGCTTGGGTTTCTCTGGCGGTCAGCTCTTCGGTTGGCGCAATCAACAAAATATTGCCCTCTAAGCGTTTATCTAAGCCTTTAACGCGCAAAATCATATCAAGGGCTTGATCCCAAGGTACACCAGATAGGCTGATGGTGACATTTCCGGTCACCGTGTCTGTGGTCACTAAGTTAAAGCCGTTAACTTGCGCGATTATTTGTAATACCTGACGTACAGGAACGTCTTGAAAATCTAGCGAGATAGGGTCGCCTGTATAGGTTTTCTTGTTTTCTAACTCTTCTTGTTGCGACAAGCTCATCGGCTCAATTTTGATACGAATGACGTTATCGTCTATCGCGTGGCGAGCGGTCACGGTATCGCTGTAGAGAATTTCTATGCGCGTACTCTTCTCGTCTTGAAAGGTTTCAATGATTGATACTGGCGTGGAAAACTCTGTCACGTTTAATTCAACGAGCTGACTTTCATCCAACACGCTATCAGCGAGGGTAATGGTAACCTTTCCCTGAGATTCAACGAGTTGTGGTGTAGGCGAAGCACCTTCAAAGGTGACTAACGCAACGCCGGTATTATTGGCTTCTCGGGTAAAGTCTATGCCGGTAATTCGCGTTGACGGGGTATCGTCATTTGGGTCGTACAATACGGGTTCTAACGCGTTGGCAGGCGAAACATAAACCATCAATACCGTACAAATAGCAGCAAAGCTCAGCAACCAAGGCCAGCGAGAGCTTCTACGATTTAAAGATTTGTTAAATAAGTAACGCTCAGCCATTATTTTTTCTCTCCTGACGTTGAGGTTTTGCTCAACGTTATCTCTTTTTTCTGCCAGCAACCTGCGCCATCAGGTATAAGCTGTTCTATTGTTAGTGAGTTTGGATTAATTCCAGTGATTTTACCGTAAAATAAACCGATGCGGCTGCCAATTTTGGCTTTATGTAGAATACCGTCATTACTAGTGACTAGCGCCCATTCAACGCCTTGGCTTTTAAAGTTTCCAGTTAACCCTAATGAGTCTAAGCCATATCTTTCCAACTTCTGCTTTGTGCGTTCAAAGTCAGGTTGAACACAGTTTTGTTGTCGAGTTTGTGTTAGTGGTGGCGTATTTTCTTTAGGTGAATCAAAAGGGCTAGGCAATTCGCCCGCTGAATATACAAAGGTTTTAGGTGTGGCAAACTCAGGGTAGGGTTCAATATTATGAACCGCGCTATCGCTCACACTTTGTGTGTACGCCTGCAGGTCATCAAGTTTTGGTGAGCAAGCGGTTACCATAACCACCGCAAAAAGAACTAAGAAATAGCGCATCACTCAGAGCCTCCGCCTATACCGGTACTATTTTCAGAACGGTAGGTTTTCGCCTGCAATTGCAAGGTGAGCCCATTGCTTTGCCGTAAAATATCGAAGTCATGCAAGGTGACAATTCGAGGTAGTCCAGCCACTTTAGAGACGAACTCTCCAAATTGGTGATAGCCGCCACTGACTTCAATTTCAATAGGCAGCTCGGTGTAGAACTCTTTAGGCACCTCTTGTTGCCAGTTCAATAGCTTAAAAGTAAGGCCAGAGGATGTGCCTACATAGGTGATATCGTCTAGCAAACCTGGAGTTTCATTGCTAGTAGGTAAGCTTTTCAGCATGGAGGAAAAGTCGTCTTCTAGCTGCGCGAGCTGTTCCCGGTACGCTTCTTTGTTTACCGCTATGCGGTACTTAGCTTCGTATTGTAGTTTAAGCTCTTGTTCCTTTAATTCTGCCGCCTCAAGAATAGGTAATTTAGGGCTTATAAGCAGATAATAGCTAAGCGCACCAATTAAGATTGCCACAAAAGCAGCAACCACGATGCGTACTTCGTTGGGCCAAATTGCGATTTGCTCAAAGTCTAGTTCATTCAGTTCTTTGAGCTTTTCTACATCAAACTTCATTGTTTAGTCTCCCCTTCAGCGTCTTGCTCCAACGGTGCGACCGAAGGGCTAACCATAAAGGTAAGCGTGAAGGTGCTTATTGCGCGAGAAGCATTGGTGTCAGCTTTTATAGAGGATAACTCAGCTCCAACAAAAACATCAGAGTTGTCTAAAGAACGCATAAAATCAGAAAGACGGTTATTTGAATCACTGATGCCTTCAATTTCTAACTTATTCCCTATGCGCTTCATGGATTGGAAGGTCACACCAACAGGTACGATTTTAGCCAGTTCATCAAAAATAATGGCCGCTACATTTCTGCTAGCCTGCAATTGCTCAATAAGAGCCATGCGCTGTTCAATCGCATTTTTGCTTTCTTTTATATTTTTTATGTCTGCTATTTGCGCATCTAATAAGCCAATCTCTCGTTCAAGAAACTGGTTTCTTGAATTCTGATGATTAATTTGTTGGTCGATGGCTTGCCCGATAAACCAAAAAATTAACCCCACGATAGCGGCAACGGCAACCAAACCCATTAGATACTGTTGCTTTTGATGTTGGCGCTGTTGTTCTCGCCAAGGAAGTAAGTTTACATGTGCCATGATGTGAAACCCCGGCTAGCAAGGCCCGCAGCAATAGTTAGCTGTGGGGCGATACGACGTAACCGCTGCGAATCTAACTTAGGGTTCATGGTCATGCCTAAGAAGGGGTCGAATACATCAACTTCTAAGCCTAAGTCTTGGCGTAATATGTCGACTAAAGGTTGAATAGTGGCAGCGCCGCCGCAAAAGAGAATTTTTGCAGGGCGGTCAACATGAAATGTTGTCATATACATTTGTAACGCACGATTTATGTTTTGCTGTAAGTTAGCGGCAAAGATAGGTAAAACTTCGTCTACCCAACTGTTAGATGATGACTCATCCATTAATAGACGCTCGGCTTCCTCACGCTCAATCATTTGAATAGCGCTGATGTCGTTGATTAAGTTATTTAGACCGAATGCATGCTCTTTTGTGTAGATAACATTACCGTTACGTAGCACGCTAACTTGGAGTAATGAGGCGCCCACATTAATGGCACAAATAGCTTCATCTTCTACTTTTCCATTATAGAAAAAGTCGATGGCATTCCCAATCGCGTAATTTTCCACATCAACAATTTTAGGTTCGAAATCGGCTTCTCTAGACAATAGCAGTCTGCTATCGACTAAATCTTTATGTGCAGCCGTTAACAGAACATTGACCTTACCAGAATGTGTTTCACTTGGGCCAAGCTCTTCAAAGTCTAAGTAAACCTCTTCAAGGGGAAAAGGAATAAGACTGTCAGCTTCAATTTCTATCTGGCTTTCAAGTTCATAATCGTTTTGGTCGGGCTCCATATAAACGATTTTACTGATTACCGATGTACCCGCTACCGCGACATTAGCTTGCTTTATTTTAGTTTTTAAGCTGTTACGCACTTTTTTAAGTGCTAAACTTACCGCCTCGTAATCTTTAATATCGCGCTCTGAAAAAGCCACTTTATTGATAGATTCACAAGCATAGCCTTGAAGCATGTAGCCATTGACTGAATGTTCTAGCCATACCGCTTTTATTTGACGTGTGCCTATGTCTAAACCCACAATGGGAGGCATCTTTTTCTTGAACAGCGATTTCATTTACAAGTGTCCGGTTTCAATGGTAATTGCTCTAAAGTACAATATTACTCAGTTTTTATTGTGCGTATGGTTCTATTGATAACACATACGTATGAAAATATACGTCATTTTCGCAAAAATGCCTTGGTATCCTTAAATTGTGAAGTACATTAAACCGTTATTATTATTCTTTGTCATCTCAGGCCTTATTGGTTTTGTCGCGCTTGTTGGTATTTACTTTTATATCAAACCTAACCTACCAAGCGTTACTGTACTTAAGGATGTTAGACTTCAAACGCCCATGCAGATATACACCCATGATGGAAAATTAATTTCCCAATATGGCGTTAAACGGCGGATCCCCGTAAAACTTGAGGAAGTACCTGAACAATTAATCCACGCGATATTGGCAACCGAAGACAGTCGCTTCTTTGAACATCACGGTATTGACCCCATCGGAATCGCTCGTGCTGCTTTAAGTTTAATTATAACGGGTGAAAAAAGGCAAGGCGCCAGTACATTAACAATGCAGCTTGCCCGAGGCTTCTTTTTAAGTCGAGAAAAAACGTATATTCGTAAGGTAAAAGAGATATTTATCGCTTGGCACATGGAGCAGGAACTTAGCAAAGAAGAGATCCTTGAACTCTATTTAAATAAAGTTGAGCTAGGCCATCGTTCTTTTGGTTTTGGTGCCGCTGCCCAGGTGTATTACGGCAAATCGCTTAATGAACTCACGCTGGCACAACTTGCCACAATTGCTGGCCTGCCTAAAGCGCCTTCAGCACTAAACCCTATTACTGACCCTGAAGCATCAGCAGGTCGCCGCCGCGTCGTGTTGCTGCGTATGCTCGATGAAGAATACATTACGCGAGCGGAATTCGATTCGGCATCAACCGAAGCTATTACGGCACGTAAACATGGCGCTGAAATTGAAGTGGATGCCCCGTATTTGGCCGACATCATTTATAACGAAATGGTTGATATTTACGGTAAAGATGAAGCTGAAACTGGTGGTTATCAAGTTTATGCAACTGCAGGTTCTGACTTGCAACTTGCTGCTCAGCGCGCGGTGGTAAGAAATCTACACGATTATGATGAGCGCCATGGTTACAAAGGACCACTTGGCTATTTGTGGGGCGCCCCTTCGCCAGACAGCCAAGATGAGCCAGTGCCTCAGCTGTCTTTAAATACCGATATCAGTGACAAGTTGCTTGCCAGTGATTGGAGTGAGCGCGAGATGCTTTCTGCGCTGTCACAAGTGGCGTACATAAAACCTCTTGTGCCTGCAGTTGTGCTTTCAGCTGCTGAACAATCGATTGATGTGCTTGATGTAAACGGCGAGAAGCGCACGATTACGTGGGAAGGCTTAGACTGGGCAAGGCGTTATATCACTGACTTTAGACAAGGCAGCGAGCCTGAAACGGCATCGGATGTCACCCAGCCTGGTGCGGTAATTTACGTTCGTGAACAGGACGGCGCATGGCGAATTGCACAACTCCCTGAAGTGAGTGGGGCGTTTATTGCGCTTAACCCAAAAAACGGTGCGGTTGAAGCGGTAGTCGGCGGTTACAGCTTTTATCAAAGCCAATTTAATCGTGCGACGCAAGCAAAACGACAAGTAGGCTCTAACATTAAGCCCTTTATTTATTCTGCGGCGATAGACAGCGGCTATACCCTTGCTTCAATTATTAATGATGCCCCTATCAATCAATGGAATGCGGCGACCGGTGTGGCGTGGCGCCCTCAAAACTCACCGGCAGAGTACGATGGCCCTATTCGTATGCGTAAAGCATTGGGTAAATCGAAGAACGTAGTGTCAGTTCGTCTACTGCGCGGGGTTGGGCTTCGCAAAGCGGCAGACTATCTGACTCGCTTTGGTTTTGATCCAGACGATATACCATTAGACGAAACCGTATCGTTAGGGTCTAGCTCTCATACACCGCTAGAAGTGGTTCGTGGTATGTCAGTTATTGCTAATGGCGGTTATCTAGTAAATCCTCACTTTATCGCTAAAGTGCTGGATGAACATAATCAAGTGTTGTGGCAAGCCAATCCTGTTTGGGCATGCGACAACTGCACTAAAGCACATGCGCCTGAAAGCTATCCAGAAAGTGACTCACAAAGCGATATAGACAATGACGAGGTTGATGTTGAAGCCTTACTTGAAGCCCAGCTGAATAAAGATGTATTGCTAGCCGAAAGCGAAATAACTGAAAAACAAAGTGCACCGCAAGTCATTACCGCACAAAATGCTTTCTTGGTAGGTGAGATGATGCGCACGGGTGTGCGAGCAAATGGGAATTGGAGTAAGAAGACTTATTGGCTTGGTACAGGTTGGCGTGCGCGAAATATTCTTCAGCGCACCGATATTGCCGGCAAAACAGGTACCACAAATGATTCAAGAGATACGTGGTTCAGTGGTTTCCAAAAAGATATCGTTGCGACTGCGTGGGTGGGTTTTGACAACATGGGCAGACAACTAGGCCGTGCTACTCGTAACCAAAATCTCATTAATCGTAACCCTGAAAAGTTTAATTGGATTGGTAATGCATTAATTGGCACTGAAGACGGTGCAAAAGCAGCAGGTCCGGCTTGGATAAGATTTATGGAGTATGCATTGGCAGAGAAGCCGCATTCACCGATTCCTGTGCCTGAGAAGATAGTACGTGTTCGCATTGATCGTACCAGTGGGAAGTTGACCCGAAGGACAGACCATACGACACTGTTTGAATATTTCTTGCAAGGCACCGAACCCACCTCATATGTTCTTGATGATGAAGTGGTCGACCCTGCCTCGCAAGATAAAACAACGACGCCTGAGCCTGAAGAAATATTTTAATATAGAGCGTGCAAAAGCGCGCTCATCAGGTTGCTGCTAAGTGATTGCCTGAAAATATAACCGGATAACCCATGTCAGAAGATTCAAATCGATATCTTTATATTCCTCATGCTGGCCCCTCGCTGCTGGAAACGCCCCTGTTAAATAAGGGCAGTGCATTTACTTCCAGAGAACGTGCTGCATTTAATCTAACCGGCTTAGTACCGCCTCGCTACGAAAGTATTGAAGAGCAAGTTGAGCGTGCATATATGCAATACAGTAGCTTCGACGAAGTACTGAACAAGCATATCTATTTACGCGCTATTCAAGATAATAACGAAACCTTGTTTTATCGTCTTATTCAAAAGCATATTGATGAGATGATGCCAATTATATACACCCCAACAGTGGGTGATGCTTGCGAGCAGTTCTCGGACATTTATCGTAGTTCGCGCGGATTGTTTGTATCGTGGGAAGAGCGCCACCAAATAGATGACATTGTTCGTAATGCCACGAAGCGTAAAGTCAAAGTGATTGTAGTGACTGACGGCGAACGCATTCTTGGTCTTGGTGACCAAGGTATTGGTGGAATGGGTATTCCAATCGGCAAGCTATCTTTATATACCGCTTGTGGTGGCATTAGCCCTGCGTACACCTTGCCGGTTATGCTTGATGTAGGAACGAACAACGAGAAGTTGCTTAACGACCCAATGTACATGGGGGCACGTCATCCTCGTATTGGGCAAGAAGACTACGATGAATTTGTCGATATGTTCATTCAGGCTGTGAAACGCCGCTGGCCTGAAGTCATGATTCAGTTTGAAGATTTCGCACAACCGAACGCTATGCCATTGCTAAACCGCTATCGCAACCAAGTGTGTTGCTTTAACGACGATATTCAAGGTACTGCTGCGGTTACATTAGGCACTATTTTAGCGGCATGCCGCATGAAGCAACAAAAGCTATCTGACATGAAAGTGGTGTTTGTTGGAGCAGGTTCAGCCGGTTGTGGTATTGCTGAGATGCTTATTCAGCAAATGGTGCATGAAGGTATTAGCGATGCGCAGGCGCGTAAGCAAGTCTTCATGGTAGACCGCTTTGGCTTAGTGACCGAAGGTATGGAAGGCCTACGTGATTTTCAGCAAAAGCTTAATCAACAGTTAGTCGACCTTGAAACTTGGACTTTTAGCGGCGATTACGCATCGCTACTTGATGTTATGCACTGTGCCAAGCCAGATATTCTTATTGGCGTATCGGGGCAACCTGGTTTGTTCACTGAGCAGGTGGTTCGCGCCATGAAGCAAAACTGTGAGCTACCGATTATCTTTCCACTAAGTAACCCGTCTCGTCAGGTTGAAGCACGACCAGAGCAGGTTATTGAATGGACCGATGGCGAAGTGGTTATTGCAACGGGAAGCCCGTTCAAGCCAGTTGAATACAAAGGTAAAGTATTTACCATTGCCCAGTGTAACAACTCGTATATTTTCCCTGGCATAGGCCTGGGTGTGGTGGCTGCAAAAGCAAAATTAATCAGTGATGAAATGCTGATGGCTGCAAGTAACGCACTTGCAGATGCGTCGCCTTTGGTAAACACCGGAGAGGGTTCCTTATTGCCACCACTCGGTGCTATTGCTGAGCTTAGCCGTAAAATAGCGTTTGAAGTAGGTAAGGTGGCAATGGCGCAAGGGCTTGCCCTTGAGTTGTCAGACGATGCGTTGAATGACCATATTGAGCGTAATTTCTGGAAAGCTGAATACAGACCATACAAGCGCGTTAGCATTTAAACCTGCGCGTTTATGTAAGCGTTAATAAAAGTCTATAAGAGCAGCCCTAGGGCTGCTTTTTTTATCCCTGCCGTTAGGTTTACTCGCTCTGACGCATTCTTTTATTCACTCCATGCTTTAGCCCCACATTCCCTCTATTTTCTTAGTCAGTAAAAAAGTGTTGCGAGAGTGCAACATTTTCTCAGCGTCTCTTATTCCACCTGCTCCATGATTTTGGGTAAGGTGTTGATATTTATATATTTGTTGTGGTGGCACAAATGCTGCTTAATCAAGGTTAAGAGTGAAGCAATGGCAACATCGGTATTGCGCCTCAAAGCAATACCCACAGGGAGGAAGCGTATGTTTGCAATAGTAAGGAACTTTACCAAAACCATTTTTGCTAATGAGCTTGTGTCAAACGAGCTCATGACGAACGATTTCAATACGTGCATGTTGCTTGATGCACTGTCCTCCTTGGAACAAGACTAGGTTTTTTCAAACGGCTACTAGTACTTGCTAGGAATAGTACTTATTTAGAGAAATTCGGTTATTGGTGATGCTAGTTATAGCGAATACGCTATTTAACAGCACGCACCGAATAACCACACAGTTTGCGGGCAATGGATTGCGCGCCTTTTATTAACGCAGGGGCAGTTTAAAATACGCTTTAAAACGATTTTACTCTGCCTTCTTTGCGAATTATCCCAGCGAGAAGCGCTTGGTCGTATATCATTTAGCCTATCCCTTGTAATTCCCTATTCAGCACACACATCAAATTTATAATCATGCTAATGCAATAGAAAAGGATCTGATATGTCTGACAGTAATACCTATACGCCGCCCAAAGTATGGAGCCAAAATGAAGATGACGGTAACAAGTGGGCTAGCATCAATCGACCAGTGTCGGGAGCCACTCATGAGCAAGAGCGCTCTATAGGCCAGCATCCACTTCAACTGTATTCTTTGGCAACGCCTAATGGACAAAAAGTCACCATCATGTTGGAAGAGCTCTTGGCTGCAGGTATTGCTGACGCTGATTACGATGCGTGGTTGGTGAATATCGGCGAAGGTGATCAATTTTCGTCTGGCTTCGTTGATGTAAACCCAAATTCAAAAATTCCTGCCATGGTAGATACATCGACTACACCTGAAACAAAGTTATTTGAATCGGGGTCAATACTTCATTACCTAGCGGATAAGTTTAATGTGTTTATTCCTAACGATCCTGCTGCAAAAGTAGAATGTTTCAATTGGTTATTTTGGCAAGTAGGTTCAGCGCCTTATTTGGGCGGCGGGTTTGGGCACTTTTACAGTTATGCGCCGTACCCAATGGAATATCCTATTAACCGTTTTACCATGGAAGTGAAGCGAGAGCTGGACGTGCTAGACAAACATCTCGCCAAAAATACCTATTTTGCCGGTGAGGAATACAGTATTGCTGATATGGCTATTTGGCCATGGTACGGCAATCTGGTACTCGGTAATCTTTATGACGCAGCCACTTTCTTGCAAGTTAATGACTATAAGCATGTTTTACGCTGGGCTACTGAGGTTGGAGCCCGCCCTGCAGTTCAGCGCGGTGTGATTGTTAATCGTACGTGGGGCGATGCGCAGCTTAAAGATAGGCACAGCGCGAAAGATATTGATGATGCGCTAAACGAAGCGAAATAAGCCTCGATCACGGCATAAGTTAGCAACATATAAACCGCCGCCTATTTCGTACCTACGCGTGATAGGCCGGTTAATGTGTTGCTGCTTTGTGCTCTTTTTATGAATGACTGTTGTGCGCAGCAACCAACGCGTAAACATGCAAGCGAATAGCATTTAACGCCCGTGCTTTCCAGTCTACCCAGTTTATTCTATTGCTAATTTCATGTTGGTTTAAACTGATATAACCATGACACAGCGCCCAAATTTGCATGGCTATATCTTGACGCTCTTCTACAGCAATCTCTTTTTTAATTATCGCCGATACCACTTTAGTTAAGGTAATAAACGCCTTTTCTCCAGCAGCAAGTGCGTCTTCACTCGGGGTGTAGTCTTTTAGGTTAGAGCCAAAGATCAAATTGTAATGCGCTGCATGTGCCTCAGAGAATTGAAGTACGTGTTCACAGGCATTAAGTAACCTATCTGACGGGGTATTGCCCTCAGACTGCTTCATCATCTCATCGACAAGCGTAAAGCCTTCAATATACAGGGCATCAAGAATACCTTGTTTCCCTTTGAAATGGCTATAAATGCCAATTGTAGACACGCCTGCACCTTCAGCTATAGCGCGAACGCTAAGAGCGTGAGTTCCGCCCTTTAAAAACAAGGTTGAAGCAGCTTCTAAAATCTTCTGACGAGTATCTTTTTTCATTTACATTGAATTTACATGTTGCGCAATATAACGGCGTTATATATATTAAATATAACACTGTTATATTTAATCGGTTCCATTAGATTGTCGATTAGCGTGACTACATTTATTAAACCCGCGTGCAGGCAGGTTTATACGTAAAGGACATAGTATATGAAAGCAGAACAATTAACTTGCGATTATTTGATTGTGGGAAGTGGGGCGGTAGGCATGGCGTTTGCTGATGTACTACTCAGTGAAACCGATGCCAGCATTATCATTGTCGATAAATATGCCAAGCCCGGCGGCCATTGGAACTTAGCTTACCCTTTTGTCACCCTGCATCAGCCTTCTGCTTTCTATGGTGTTTGTTCACGAGAGCTAAATCGCGGAGTGATTGATAAAACAGGAATGAATGAGGGCTTGATGGGCTTGGCTTCTGGCGCCGAGGTGAGTGCTTACTTCGATTCAGTCATGCAAGAAACCTTTTTGCCTTCAGGGCGCGTTCAATACTTTCCCCTCAGCCAATACGAAGGCGAGGGCAAATTTACCAATATTACTGGCGGTAAAACTTACGACGTTACTATCAACAAAAAAATCGTGGATGCGACCTACTTAAAAACCAGTATTCCTATTACCCACAAGCCCAGTTTTACCCTTGATGATGAGGTTGATTTTACGCCAGTAAATACCTTAACCCAACGAGTACGAGGCCGTAAAAACTATGTGGTCATAGGCGGCGGTAAAACGGGGATCGACACGTGTTTATGGTTGCTTAGCAATTTTGTAAACCCTGAAAACATTCATTGGGTAGTATCTCGTGACGCCTGGCTGCTAAATAGAAAAAACACTCAGCCACTCAGTGATTTTTTCTTCGATACCATTGGCGCACAAGCTAACCAAATGGAAGCCATTGCACAGTCGACCTCTATCGATGACATGTTCGATAAATTAGAGGAAGCAGGTGTCATGCTGCGCATAGATAAAGACGTTAGGCCTGCTATGTTCCATGGTGCAACGGTAAGTGAAGCCGAACTGGCAGCGCTGCAAACCTTACCCAATGTAATTCGCCATGGCAGAGTAACGCATGTGGGAAAAGAGGCGCTTACATTTCAGGATGCTCAGTGGGCAATGCCAGAAGATGCATTGGTGGTGGACTGTTCGGCGTCAGCACTCACCAATTTGGAGATAAAGCCTGTTTTTGAAGGCAATATTATTACGCCGCAAACCGTGCGAGCTTACCAACCGGTGTTCAGTGCAGCGTTAATTGCCCACGTTGAGGCGGCCTACGAAGATGAAGCTACAAAGCAGAAACTGACGCAAGTTGTCCCGTTGCCTAATCGTGATATTGATTGGGTGCCTATGACAGCAGCAATGCTGCGAAATATGCATATTTGGGGAGAGGCGCCTGAGCTTCGTGCATGGATCCACAATTGCAGGCTCGATGGTTTTTCTAAAATTGTTCATGGTGTGGCCAAAGATGATATGGCCAAACTACAAGTGCTAGGGCGTTTAAAAGCTGCGTCGCAACCTGCTATGGGGAAACTCATGGAATACATGCATGGATTAAAAGCAAGTGGAAAATTAGCGTTTTAGCTAATAAGGGAGAAGGCTGTGAAACAGTTTCAAGTTAATAAAAAAGAGTTAAGTAAATACCGTGTAGTGCAGAATGAAGAATTACCCCTGGCCCAAGCAGGGGTGACCTTTGAGGTCGAGCGCTTTGCGTTTACCGCTAACAATCTCACCTACTTTATGATGGGTGATAAGCTTGGCTATTGGCAGTTTTTCCCACCAATCAATAGTCATTCAACTAAAAACAATAACGAAGAAAATTGGGGCGTTGTTCCGGTATGGGGAATAGGGAAGGTAGCAGCATCTAGCGTAGAAGGTGTGGACGTAGGCAGTCGCTATTTTGGGTATTTCCCGCCCGCAACACACCTTCATATGGACTCTGTCACCTTTGCTCAAAACAACGTGATTGATACCAGCGCGCATAGAAGGCCATTACCACAGGGATATAACTTGTATCGCCCGTTAGAGTGTAGTGGAGATCAAACACAGTCACACCGTGAAAACCTGCAAATGTTACTTTGGCCTTTATATATTACGTCTTACTGTCTGTGGGATGTAATTGACCAGTGCAATATGCCTAAACCAAAACAAGTGATTGTCTTAAGCGCATCAAGCAAAACCAGTTTAGGGTTGGCTTATGCCCTTAAAAAAGATGGCTATCATGTAGTAGGTGTGACTTCAGGTAAAAGCCAAAAGTTTGTTGAAGGACTAGATGTTTACCATCAAGTGGTTTGTTACGAGAACCTAGATGACATCGCCAGCAAAGCCAGCATTGTAGTAGATATGTCAGGCAACAATAAGATAAAGCTGCGGCTTAAGAATAGGCTTGGCGATGATCTAATGCGCTATGTGCAAGTGGGATTAACCCATTGGCAAGATGCTAAAGCCGATGAGGCCTCATCAAACACTTTGGAGACCTTTGATAAGGAAGATGAGTTTTTCTTCGCCCCTGCACATATTCAAAAGCGAATTTCAGCACTCGGTGCAGACGTATTTCATGTAAACAGCGGTAGCTTTGTTAAAGAAGCAATGATGTGGACGGCGTCGTGGTTAACGGTCAAAAACCAACGTAATATTGACAGCCTAGCGAGCGATTTTGAGTCGATTTGCAATGGGCTTGTGCCTGCCAGCGAGGGGCTAGTTTATAGCCCCCAATAGTTCTATTTTTGTGAGATCGAGCCTAGTCCCTTGGTAATCACACCAGCCCAGATAGTTGCGACTAGATAAGCTTAATCCCAGTCTCTGTGGAAATTATACTGCAGAGACTGGGTTCACATTACAAGGGATTGAGTCTCGGGCGCGGACAATACACTATGTGATGATAGAAAATCACTAACCTCAGGCCACAATGCCTGACATTTTCTTGAGAAAAACTTCATGTGGCCTATCTCTGCCAGGTTATAGTCATCGGGGTTGAGCAGACGAATATCCGCTTCGAGCTCTGGAAAAACACTAATCATGTCTTTCACATTCGACAAGTTTGCTATGTCATCATCAGTGGCCAATATCCATTTAGATGGCAGGCGTATATCATCATACCAATGCCTGAGTACTTCTTTACCAAAGGCTTCCTTCACATACCCTTGACCATTACACCACTTTTGCCACTGCCTGCTAACGCCTTTAGGCAAGGGCTCACCCATGCCGACTAAGTGAGATTTAGTGTGCCCGAAAAGTAAGTTGTTCAAGGGGATATAAAAATTCATGAAAAAGTGCGCTTTTAGCAAATACCCCGCCCGCATATTACGTAAACTGCCCGAAGAGCTACCGAAGTTACAAAATGCAGTAAGGTCGTTTACGTTTGGCATTAGCCCTAAAAGTTGCCCACCTGCGCTATGGCCAACTAAGAAATATTGGGTCTTAGGGAAGTGCATTTTTAGGGTTTCTAAAACGGCGGGCATATCTTGTTGCCCCCAGGTGACTAGCGACGCTTTACTGTGTTTAATCTTCCCTTTTAACGATTCAGCAATACCTCGATTATCAAATGTAATCACACCAAAACCCTGCTCACAAAGATAGTTAGCAAACGCTGCGTAAAACTGACGCTTAATTCCCGTGGCGGGCGCTATCATTACTGCGCCTTTAATGGCGCGTTCAGGTGTGTAGAGGGTTGCGGTTAAGTGAGTACTGTCTTCACAGGTAACGCTGATATCTTTAATCATCTATCGTTCTCGCTCTTCTGGTCTTACCAGTAAAGCGAGGAGTGCGTGAAAATGCAAGAGAATAGGTATTTAAATTTGTTATAGACCGTTATTAAACGGCAGGTTTTCCAACAGTAATAGCCTTGTCCATTCCCTGCCATGCTTCAATTGGGGCTGGTTTGCCGTACAAATATCCTTGGAAAAGAGTGAAGCCCATATCGACAAGTAGGTTTAGCTGAGCTTGAGTTTCTACTCCTTCAGCAATGGTTTGCATATCTAGGCTTTTTGCCAACTCTATTGTCATTTGAACAATCTTACGGTGACGTTCTGAGCTATCTATCCGGTCTATGAATTCTCTATCTACTTTCAACACCGATGCAGACATATCGATAAGTTGCGACAGTGATGCATGGCCAGTTCCAAAATCATCAATAATAATAGTCGCGCCCACGTTGGCCAATGAAGTTAGCCTGCGTTTTGTTTCTTGGTGGCTCGCCAATACCGACGTTTCTGTCAATTCCAGCTTCAGGCGATCTCGTAAAAATGCGCTTTCTGAATAGCGGCGCAGTAATTTTTCGTAGAACAAATCACTGAGGAGTTCAGGGCCTGACAAATTTATAGCCACAGGAACTGGCGGAATACTGCTTGGCCAGTTTTCAATAAGCTCAATAGTGTTATCAAGCACTTTTTGGGTAAAGAGAATGTGCCAGTTGTTCTTTTCAATAACAGGAAGAAATTGATATGGGTGAAGTATCTTATTTTCTTCATCATCTTTGAGCCTAGCAAGCACTTCAAAACCTACAATTGTGTTATCAATTGAAACCTGAGGTTGTAGCCATAACGCTAAACAGCGGTTGTCGAGTAACCGCTTTACCTTGTCTCTGTGTTGCGTGTCTTTACGAATAAGCTTTACTACGTTGCTATCGAACTGACTGAAATCTTTGTCGCGACTGGCTTGGCTTAAGGCAATAGCACAAGACTCAGTAACCTGAGAGGGAGACTGGGGGGTGCTCACATGTACAAAACCGCCCAGCCAGTTTAATGGTTGAGACAGCTTGACGAGATTGTCATCAATCTGAATGGTGCCAGGAAGCATTTCTCGTAGCCAAGCATTAAAGTCTTCTGACTTGTGTGAGTCGTGTTGACATGAAACCAGAAATCTAGCGCCAGGTAATCGATATACGTTCACCGATGCGGGCAGCACACTTTGTATCTGCGCTGCACATCGGGCCATGGCTTTATCACCTTGGGTGTAACCATACTGCAAATTAATGTCACGTAAGTTTGCAAGTTTTAGCATGACCGCTTGCGTGTTTGCCGGTACAGGTTGATTGACACTGCTGTTCCAATAATGATGGTTTCGCAAACCGGTGAGCTCATCGTAATAATGCTTTTCAAAATGCTGGCGTCTAAATGCGTCGAACTTGCGGTCATGTTCCGTTGCTTCAGATACGTCGAAGCAATGAATTAATTGCTTTTTGTGATGCTGAAGGCTAGCTGATTGAAGCTCAAAGGTGGCCTGTGGATTGCCCGATATATGTGTTTTTTGCCGATGGCCTGCACTTAGTGGCTCATTTAGTTCAAAAAGTTGATGAATATAATGGCAGGGTTCTGGTAATTGATTAATCAGTTTTCGAGCGCTTTTATTCGCTTGTAATATCTTCCCTTGTTGATCACAAAAGAGGGAAGGGGTGCCGCCGTTGTTAAAAATTTCTTGATAGCGACTTACCAGTTTTGCCATCTTTTTCGTTTGCTTCAAGTTTAACGATGACTGACTTTCCAATGATGTCATCACGCGAATCACGGCCATGGGAAGGCAAAAATTAAAAAACATGAATATTAGCGAACTTAAATAGGTGTGCGTGTCGGGTAACGTGATGTCGATGCCGAAAATTGGAGCAATTGGCTGGTTGTTTATTAGAACCGCAAAAGGAATGAGGTTTAAAAACATGCCGATTATGGCAGCTTTATTGCCATAAAATAGCCGTAAAATAATGGGAAGCGTGAAGAAAAATAGTAAGCCGTAACGAGCAGAGGCAATATCTATCGTGAAGAAAAGTATGCACAGCCCCGCTAATACAATAGTGAGGGTAAGGCTGGCTGACGCGAGTTTTATCTGACCTTTACGAAGCCCCAGTGTGGCATAAAGTAACGCTGAAAAGCCGATGGTAAGATACAAAACGTAATACATGCCCTTTTGATAGGCCGCATAAGAAGAGTGCAATACGATGGCTGAGGTTAGGGTAACACCGATAAGGAGGATGATTCGCAGCACGCTAAGCTTCCATGTATCAGCGTCTGGGGCGCGAACATGCTCTGCATCAAGAAGAAGATAACGTTTGAGTAAAGTACTGCAACGATTAAACACTACATATAACCGAGTAATTATTCTGTCATCAACGTTATCTCAGCCTAGGCTGTTTGTCGAGAGTATTGTTGTAAATTATTGATAGTTATTAACAATTTACTGTTTTTTAACAAGCGGCGCGCTAAAGTGATAGCGCGCTATAACACTACTAAATGTTTAGGGTGAACACTTTAGAGTTTCGCTGAAAGTTATAAAGTTCTTTTTTCACTTCAGGCAGAGCACTAATATCTGCGTGTTCAAAACCTTGCTCTAAGAACCAGTGTGCAGTCACTGTGGTAAGTACGAATACACGATTGATATCCGCTTCGCGGGCGCGTATTTTAACTTCATCTAAAATTCGCTCACCACGATTTTTACCACGATAATCAGGGTGGGTAGCCACACAGGCTAACTCAGCGCAGCCATCTTCGGGGTAGAGGTAAAGGGCCGCGCACGCGATGATCATGCCATCGCGAACAATCACAATAAACTGATTGATTTCACTTTCCAGCCGTTCACGTGAGCGTTTTACCAACACACCGCTTTCTTCTAGCGGTTTAATGAGCTTTAAAATGCCGCCCACATCGTCAATAGTCGCGGCACGAAGTTGTTCGTAGTGATGCTCCATTACCAGCGAGCCTGTACCATCGCGGGTGAATAGCTCTTGCAGCAACGCGCCGTCTTTCTCGTAACTAATGCAGTGCGCACGAGGTATACCAGCTGCTACGCTGGTGGTTAACGCCTTTAACACCGTATCTTCGGTAGTAATATTGCCGCTCAAAATAAGCTGCTCTAACTGAGGGCGTTCAATAGTGCGAAGTAACTTTTCTTCACTATTGTATATACCGTCTAAGTTAGAAAAAACAATAAGCTTGTCAGCTTTAAGGGCAATGGCCGCTTGGGTTGCTACATCTTCATGGGAAAGATTAAATACTTCCCCTGTAGCGGAATACCCCATAGGGGAGAGCAGCACAATAGAGCCATCGTTCAGGTGGTCATTTATACCGGTGGTATCAATACGACGAACCATGCCGGTATTCTCAAAATCAATACCGTTTCTTACACCCATAGGCTTAGCAACGACCAAGTTACCTGAGCACACGCGAATTTGTGCGCCATGCATCGGTGAATTAGGTAGTCCCATGGTAAGTAGGGCTTCTACCTGTGAGCGCACAGAGCCTGCGGCATCTTTAACGCACTCTAGGGTTTGCTTATCGGTAATACGCACGCCATGTTCAAATCGACCTTCAATATTGCGAAGCGCAACACGTTGATCAATCTGCGGGCGTGCACCATGGACCACTACCACGCGAACACCCAAGGTATTCAGCAGGGCAATGTCATGAATAATATTGGGGAAGTTAGGATGTTCAATGGCTTCGCCACCGAACATCAAAACAAAGGTTTTCCCTTGATGAGCATTGATATACGGCAGTGAACTTCTGAAAAGTTTAACGCCGTCATGATGGGCAAGCACCATGTGATTACCCTTGCTTATCTAGGTTTTCTAGCTCTTGATACAGTGCTTTAGTCACTGTTTCTTTGCTAGTGCCACCTAATATATTGCGCTGATTTACGCCGTACTCTAATTGCAATACGGTATAAACATCATCTTCAATTTTATCGCATACCGCTTGTAGGCTAGCTAAAGGTAAGTCTTCAATCGCGCAACCTGCTTCAATGGCTTCTAGTACCACTTTACCGGCAATATCATGACCCGTTCTAAACGGAATACCCTTGCCTACTAAGTAGTCGGCAAGCTCAGTCGCGTTAGCGAAGCCTTGTGTGGCAGCTTCACGGCAGCGGTCTTCATTAAGTTGTAATGAATCGAGCACCTCGGTAGCAATACACAAACAAATGTGCCATTGGTTTACCGTGTCGATAGCGCCTTCTTTGTCTTCTTGCATATCTTTATTGTACGCAAGAGGTAAGCCCTTCATAGTCACAAGCAAGGCTTGTAGTGAACCGAATACACGGCCACATTTGCCGCGCATAAGCTCTAATGCGTCAGGGTTTTTCTTCTGAGGCATTAGTGAAGAACCAGAGGTTACGCTATCGCCAAGTTGCAAGAAGCCCGCTTCACCAGAGTTATAGAAAATCATGTCTTCAGCCACGCGAGACAAGTGCATCATGCTGGTGCTCGCGACAAACAATAGCTCTAGTACGAAATCTCTATCTGAAACAGCATCAAGGCTGTTTAAGCATGGTGAGTCAAAGCCTAACTCAGCTGCAATCGCGTGGCGATCCACAGGATAAGTCGTACCCGCTAATGCACCAGAGCCTAATGGGCACTGGTTCATACGTACTTTTAAATCGTCTAAGCGGCTTAAATCGCGCTTGAACATTTCAACATACGCTAAGCACCAGTGGGCGAAGTGTATAGGCTGAGCACGTTGCAAGTGCGTGTAACCAGGAATGATGGCTTCCTGGTGACGACTTGCGGCATTAAGGAGTGAGCGAATAACGGCCACTACATCGCTACGAAGTGACGCAATATGTTCACGTACCCACAAGCGAAAATCTGTAGCTACCTGATCGTTACGGCTTCGGCCCGTATGTAATTTACGACCAATGTCACCAAGTTGCTCAATAAGTGCAGACTCAACAAAGCTATGAATGTCTTCTTCGCTAGAAGCGTTGAAGTCTAGTTCACCCGCGTCAGCTTTCGCTTTTAAATCGCTCAGTGCACCTTCAAGTTGTGCTTGTTCGTCTGTTGTTAGTACGCCTGCTTTTTGCAGCGCACGAGACCAACTAATAGAGCCTTGAATATCTTGGCTTGCCATCACTTGGTCAAACGGCAACGAATCGTTAACCTGCTTGAACATGCTACTAGCGCCTGATTCGAATCGACCACCCCACAATGCCATGTGTTACTCCTTAACCTTGATTTTTCAATGCAGCAATACGACTTGAAAGACTGAATAGGCGAATAAAGCCCTCAGCGTGTTTTTGGTCGTAAACATCATCTGCACCAAAGGTAGCAAAATCTTCAGAGTAAAGGCTGTTCGGTGAACGGCGTTGAGTAACGGTTGCCTGACCTTTATAAAGCTTCACTACAATGTCGCCAGTCACTTTCTTAGCGAAAGATTCTGCGCCCGCTAGTAAGGCATCATTTAAGGCAGTGAACCAACGGCCGTCGTACATTACGTGCGAGAACTCAAGGCCAATTTGCTCACGGTATTTGAGCGCGGCTTTATCAAGTACCATCGTTTCAAGGGCTTTGTATGCTTTAAGCATTACCGTGCCCCCTGGTGTTTCATAACAACCACGAGACTTCATGCCAACCAAACGGTTTTCAACAATGTCGATACGGCCAACGCCATGTGCAGCTGCCACTGTGTTTAGCTTAACCAACGCTTGGTAAGGCGATAAAGCTTCACCGTCAACGTGAGTAAGTTCACCTTCGTTGAAAGAAAGCGTGACGCGTTCTGGCGCATCTGGTGCATCTTCTGGGTCAACCGTCATCGTCCAGATTTGCTTAGTAGGCTCTTGCCATGGATCTTCTAATTCCCCACCTTCGTGAGAAATATGCCATGCGTTTGCATCGCGGCTGTAAATTTTGGTAGCAGACGCTGTGGTTTCGATATTACGTTCAGCTAAGTAAGCTAATAGGTCTTCACGAGATACCATGTCCCACTCACGCCATGGCGCAATTACCGTAAGCTGTGGTGCAAGGGCTGCAAACGTACTTTCAAAACGTACTTGGTCGTTACCTTTACCAGTACAACCGTGGCAAAGTGCATCTGCACCTACTTTAAGGGCAATTTCTACCTGAGCTTTTGCAATAACAGGGCGCGCCATAGACGTACCTAGTAGATATTCACCTTCATATACCGCACCGGTTTTAATCGTTGGGTAGATGTATTCGCGTACAAACTCTTCTTTTAGGTCAACGATGTGACATTCGCTAGCACCAGAAGCAATCGCTTTCTCGTGTAAGCCTTCAAGCTCTTCGTCGCCTTGGCCGACATCGGCCGCAAAGGCAACGACTTCGCAGTTATAGTTTTCTTTAAGCCATGGAATGATGGCTGAAGTGTCAAGACCGCCTGAATAGGCGAGTACGATTTTCTTTACGTTTTGCATCTAAAAGAGTCCTCTTAGGCACTTAATAATTGAGTGAGAATGGCGTTTTGGCCATGCATTCTATTTTCGGCTTGTTGCATCAATAACGACTTGTCGCTATCAATCAACGAGCCTGTAATTTCTAGGTCGCGGTGTGCCGGTTGGCAGTGCATTACATAGCTTGCACCGGTAGATTCCATCAACGCTTCATTCACTTGGTAAGGCATAAACTTCGCTTTGATATCAGCCAGCGGTGTTTCGTCACCCATCGACAACCAGGTATCAGCGTAAATAACATCAGAACCGTCGGCTGCGCTAACATCATAGCTTTCAACAATAGTCGCGCCAGTTTGCTCGGCAAGCTTTTTAGCATGCGCGACAATCTCGGCATCACATTCGTGACCTTCAGGGGTAACCACTACTTGATTGCATCCTAATAATGCACCAGCAATTAACAAAGAGTGAGTCACATTATTGCCATCACCAATGTAGGCCATGGTAATGCCTTGGGTCTTACCGAAACGTTCAAATACGGTAAGGTAATCGGCCAATGCTTGGCATGGGTGATACTTATCGCACAGTGCGTTGACTACAGGTACTTTAGAGGCAGCAGAAAACTGCTCTAGTGTGCTGTGAGAAAATACACGGGCAACAATAGCATCAGCCCAGCATGCTAGATTAGCTGCCATATCAACCGCGTCTTCACGGCCAGCAAGCTTGCCACCTTGGCTATCTAGATAAACCATGTGACCGCCTAAGCGGTTAATACCAATATCGAAGCTGACACGGGTACGCAAAGAAGGCTTTTCGAACAAGGCGACTACCGATTTTCCGGCTAATACATTGCTGTAGCTTGAAGGTGATTGTTTAATTTCAACAGCCAAATTCAACAACTTATGCATTGCTTCGGGTGTCCAATTGGAAAAAGTCAGTAGGTCTTGTTTCATAATGCGTCTCCTAGTACGCCATGTTCCGGTGCTTGCGATGTAGGTAATATCTGCGTGCCCGTAATCTTATTTAAAATGTCAGTAATGTCAGCTGTCCAGCTAGCAATATAAACAGGGAGTCCAAGGGTATTGGCAGACTGCAACGCGGCATCTACCTTAACTTTCATACCATCAGTAATTACCCCAGCTTTTGCAAGCTCGGTAATTGAGTCTTGCTCAAGCACTTCAATAAGCTGCTTATCAGCATCAAGTACGCCATCAACGTTCGATAACAACAGCAATTCAGCGTCAAGCAGCTCGGCAACTACAGTAGCGGCTTGATCTGCGTTTATATTTAACAAACGCCCTTCAGGGCTGCTGCCAATTGAGCTTATTATCGGTAATGTGGCTTGCGCTAGCGCACTCTTAAGGAAAGAGGCATCGGCAGTTGAAGGAATACCTACAGCGCCATACTTCTGTGCCATCGGTTGGCACACTACCATATTGCCATCAAGTAAAGAAAGGCCGACGGGCGTTAATCCTGAGGCAATCGCCGCAGCACATAATTGTTTGTTTGCCGCGCCCGCTAATGCACCACAGATATAAGGCATATGTTCATCAGGCGTTACCCGAAGGCCATCAATTTTGGTGCTTGCTAAACCTAAACTTGCCATCAGGGTTTCAACCAAAGGGCCGCCACCGTGAACCACGGCAACAGGGCGCGATTCGCTAACTTGTTTAATGCTTAAAAATAGCTTTTGCATTGCGGGTGCGTCGTCTAGCAACGCGCCACCTACTTTAATTACTACAGGTGAGCTGTTCATTATTGCACGAGTCCTGTTTCAACCGGTTGGGCAGTCATAATATTAAGGCATTGAATTGCCTGCGATGCTGCCCCCTTCATGACGTTGTCGATAGCTGCGGTCACTACTGCATAACCTGATGCTTCATCAAGCTTCCAGTGTAAATCAACAAAAGGCGTATGCGCCACATCGTCAATTTTGGGGAAGCTAGTGCGTAACCTTACGATTGGCGCATTAGCATAAGCTTCGGTAAATGCAGCATCTAGTTGAGCGCTAGTTACTCCTTGATTAAGCTTAACGGTAACAGTGGCAAGTATGCCCCGTTTAAAGTTGCCTAAATGAGGTGTAAATATAACCGGTGTCGCTAAATAAGCTTCAATTTCTGGCGTATGGCGATGACCGAGCACACCATAAGCTTGCAAGCTCACTTCATAGAAGCTTGACGTTAGGCTGGCTTTTCGGCCGGCACCGGATACACCCGATACCGCATTGATCACAGGGCGAACCGCATCATCTAATAGGCCACTAGCAGCCAAAGGTTTTAGCGCTGACAAACTCGCAGTTGGGTAGCAGCCAGGTACTGCAATAATATCGGCTTGTGCAATATCGTCTTCGTACCATTCAGCCAGCCCGTATACCGCCTTTTTTAAACTTGTTGTGGCGGTATGAGGGAAACCATAAAACTGCTCAAAGACTTGGGTATCTTTAATTCTAAACGCACCAGATAAGTCGAGTATTTTTGCTTTGCCCGCAGACAAGGTTTCCATCCAATCGTGGCTAGCTTCATGTGGCGTAGCCAGTAATACGAAGTCCATCTCCGTCGCCAACTCTACTAATATGTCATTACTAATAGGCGTCAACGTGTAGTTGAGGTGTGCTAGGTTGCCATGAAGAGCCGCAATGTTTTTTCCCGCATCGGCACTGTTTTCTGAAACATAAGTACCCTCAAGCGACAAAGCAGGATGTTGATGAACTAATTGAACTAGCTGTGCGCCGGTGTAACCACTGGCACCAATAATCGATACGTTATACATAATGAGAAATTCAATAAATGGAGAAAAAAATCACTTTTTACCTTTGTAAACTGATTTGGCGAAATGTATTGCCTAACCGCTACCACATTACAAAGGTAAAAAGTGTGCTACCGAAAAAGCATAATCGCAGACATTCGTCGTCGCAAGCAATGCAATGTGCAGCTATCCAGGGGAGTGGTTAACTCATTGACGTTCCCAGTATTACTACCACGAACGAGAGTTGGTTGTGTCATCAGTGCTTCCTGTGTCTGTATCAACCCTAAAAATGGGATGGATGCCTTAACCGTCGACTAGTTTACTTATATGGAATATTTATGCAATAAAAATGTATAAATATTTTGAGTCTCGAGCGCCACAGATATACTAATAGACAGATGGGTAAGAGTTTTACCTATAGTAGCCACTGAGTTATGACATAATGTTGACAATTGAGTGTATAAAACTGAATATTTATACTAATTATCGCATAAATCGGCGATGATACGGATTAAGCATGGTTAAACAATCGACAGGTGGAATTTCTAAGTATGAGTAAACTTACCGTTGCGCTGGTGGCTCACGATCATAAAAAGCCCGAATTACTTGCATGGGTACATAATCACATCGAAATAATGAAGCAATGTGACCTAGTGGCAACTGGCACTACGGGCGGGCTCATCAGTGACGAAACTGGATTAGAAGTAAAACGGTTTAAAAGTGGACCACTTGGCGGCGACCAGCAAATTGGTGCATTAATCGCTGAAAACAGGCTTGATGCGCTGTTTTTCTTTTGGGACCCATTAAATGCAGCGCCTCACGACCCTGATGTTCGCGCACTATTGCGATTATGTTCAGTGTGGAATGTGCCAGTGGCATGTACGCCAGCCACCGCTGATTTAATGGTAACATCTCCGCTTTTCTTATCGTCTGAATACAAACCAATCAAGCCCAATTTTTAAGCGTGGCGGCGCTAACCGCCGCTTATAGCTATTCCATAAATAATACTTGTACATTACCTTGTCCCATTGCGGCTTCCCTTAGCCCCCAGCTTGTCGACGTACAAATTCATAAACGTCACTAGCAGGTGTTGATGATGTCTCGCCATCGGCCTCATCTGTCATTAAGCTATCTTCACCTGTGCTTTCAGTGGCGGCATTGCCGTTGATTATTTGTTTACCGGCATCCCATAAATTATTTGAGATACTTTTACCCGTCAGCCCTTCTACGGTTAGGTCGACGGCGTTATAAAGTAATCCACCGAGTCCGCCATATAAGAAGCTACCCGCCATACTGGATGCGGCTGCAATATGGCTTGATGTCGTCGCCTCATATATATCAGAAACAACCGGCAAGTGGTTCACAATATTAAGTGCGTCGAACCCGTCTTGTAGCCCTAGTCCGTCTTCACCGAATGCCGATGTCATCATGCTATCGAACATCGAGGTTGTTTCGGTTTCAGAACTTGTGGCTTCTACAGAAGTTGAAGTGATAGTTGAAGACGCTGTGCCGCTTGATGTTTGTGTTGCAGTGTCGGTAGAAGACGTAGATGCTGCCGCAGTAAGCGCCGCGAAGACATTATTTTGTAGCGCACCAAGCAATTGGTTTTGCATGAGACTAATGGCGTCATCAGTAACCAGGTTCGATAACAAGCTAGTATCAAATTGACTTGTGCTAGTGCTGCTTTGTGAATCTGTCGTTTCTGACGTGTCGTCATTGCTGGCTTCTTCATTTGACAACAAAGCGGCAAACATAGACGGCAAAGACTGGCTAGTCGTTGCCGCTTCCTCTGCCGTATTAGAGGTGGAATTTTCCCCCGCTAATGGCACTGCTGAAAGCAACGAATTTATTGTGCCTTGTGTAGATGTTTCAATGGCCATAACTTTCCCATACCCGCAGGCATATCATTGTTTTGTAAAGGTTTTGCAAAGTTACTAAAGAACGTATTTCGTGTTGAAATTATTCGTTTAAACTTGCTCCTGTTCGGGTCATGGATGGCACTTAATTAACATTATTTTTTATTTCCTTCAGAGCACATTATGAAAAATCGATGCCAGAAAGTGTTTCTTGCCCTAATCTTTACAATGACCGGCTGTGCCCAAACGGTTTCACAAGAAGAAGAAGTGGTAGCAAACAGCCCAACTAATCCAAAAGTAGAGCAGCGCGCAATATCGCCCACCTCTGATGAACCTGCGCCGGGCGATCCTACTTATGCACCACCCCGGGCTTATTCTGTTGAACAAGTTCGAATTCCTAGCGGCTCTTTGTTTAATCCGGAGCTTGCTATGGGGTTATACCAGCGTCACAGCCAGTACAAAGTTGGCGATATGATTTTAATAAAGCTAGATGAGACCACCCAGTCTGAGAAATCACTTGATTACAACCAAGATAAAAACAGCACCTTTGATATAGAACCTTTAACTGTGCGGGTAGGGGGCATTCAAATTGAAGGCGATGATCTTGAAGTAGACCATGAACAAGACAGCGAATTTACCAGTTCGGCCCAATCAAGCCAGTCAAACTCATTGCAAGGAAGTATTACGGTTTATGTCACCGCCATTACGCCAGCAGGAAACCTGCTGGTCACAGGGGAGAAATGGATAACTATGAATAAGGGGAAAGAATATATTCGTTTTTCAGGTGAAGTACGCAAGCAAGATGTTGATGAAAGCAATACAGTGGTCTCTTCAAAAGTGGGTAATGCACTCATTGAATATAGCGGCACTGGAGATTTGCAAGAGAATCAAGAGCGCTCTGTGATAGACAAATTGTTCGCAATATTCGGTTAGTAGGTGAAAAGCATGAAAGGCTATCTTCGTCTTGGTTTAGCAGTAATAACTATGTGGCATGGCGCGGCCATGGCCATATGGGTACAAGGTGAAGCAAGTCTCAATTTTACCGGTGCCGACTTAGATTCTGTGCGCCCTACGGTGATTAAAAATGCTATCGCGGATGCGTCTTATAAGAGCGGAAGTGTTATTGCCGCCGAAGATGTTCTAATCAATGGGTTAATACTCAGTAGCAAAGCAGAGCTTCGTACCGCAGGCCGAATACAGCGAGTCGAAATTATTAGCGAAAGTGTTCAAGATAATGTGCTATCGGTAGTGGTGAATGTCAATTTAACGCCCTTGTTTGATTGTGAACCCAATCGCTTTCAAAAGCGCTTGCTGGTGACTCACTTTGCCCTACTCGACTCACGACAGGCGGCCACAGGCGGTATTTATAATATTGGCAAACACATTACGCAACGATTTGCGCAGCAACTGAAAAATACGGCGGATACACCTAATGTCATGCAGATATCACAAGCCATGACCAGCGCCGATATGTGGTCTGCTGAAGCACTCTCAGGCGTAGAGTTACAACAAAAATCGACTTACTTACGTGATACCTATGGTCAGCAGTTCGCACTATTCGGCTACATTAAAGATGTAAGCCTGTTTGAGCAAATAGCACAAAGTGAGTCCTTTTTCGACAGCGACGAGGTGGCGGTTAGGCGCAACTTTACCCTTCAAGTGTTCGTGCTAGATACCTTCAGGCAACGTATCATTTATAACGACAGTTATCACAGTGAAGCAGATTGGGAGTTTGAAAATAGCTATCAAGTCGATACTAACAACAGCTTATTTTGGCGTAGCGAGTACGGGCGAATGGTATTAAATACCGTAAATGCTGCAGTAACCGATATTTCTGCCGCCATTACCTGCGAGCCTACTTTTGCGCGGGTGGTTAATACCAGTAACCAGCAGTTGATTGTCGATTTAGGTATTGCCCAAGGTATCCGCGAAGGCGATAGCTTTCAGTTATATAAGCAGCAGTCGTTACCGGTACTTTTATCGCCAACTAAGAGCGTGATGTTACCGGTAGAAAATGGGCAGTTTGCTATTACCCATTTAGGGGATGAAGTGAGTGTATTAAAGGTTGAAGGCGCAGAATCGGCGGTTCACTTATATGACATCGTTTCGCCAGTACAAAAAAAAGACGCAAACTAAAGTTTGCGTCTTTGCTTACGTTCCATGTTGTTATCTTTTTCTGACGAGTAGTTTTAATTACCGCTAAACAAACGGCGAAGCGCGTCTACGTTTTCGCGCTTTTGCTGTATCTCGGCTTGCTGTGCGTCGGTAAGTACTGCAAATGTGGCTTGTTTATGAGTCATGTTTTCTATTTCTGCATTAATGAGATCATCTTTATATTCAGCGTAAAGTGCATCCCATGCAGATTCGGAAAAATTGCCACTTCGCACAAGGGCTTGCTCAGCGTTTCTGAGTGCATCCATTGTGACTTTATGTTGAAAGCGGGTTTCACGAAAAGTGGCGTTTAAGGTTTCAAGTGATGCTAACTGCTCGTCAGTCAGTTGCAGTTCTTCAAACGGCAGTCGAGGGCCTCTTGGCGGCTGGCCTCGCATAGCGCTTCTGACAGTATTTCTTTTCCCACCGTGCGCGACTTCTCGGTTGGCTTCTCGTTCAGCTTCAAACTTGGTTAGCATGTTACGTTGCGACTCTGAAAGCAGGTTGTAAATCTCACTGCGAAGTTCTGCAATAGCAAATTGATGCGATTGTTGGTTCTGTATCCTGGTTTCAACAAGGCTACGAATTTCACTTTCTGAAAGGGTAGCGAGGTCGGGCTTGTCTGGGTGCTCTAGAGGGGCGTCTGGGCGCTCATGATTGGTTTTAAACGCGGTAACAAGCTTTTTCACCTCATCCAATTGCTCTGAAGAAAGAGAAAGGCGGCTTAAGGTTTTGATCATTTCCATCCCAGGAGCATGATCACGCATTTGGGGGCCTTGAGGGGCCGCATTTGCGCTGTGGGCTAGGGTAAAAGTGGTCGCTAATAACCCAGCAATGAGAATTGATTTCACGGGCGTCTCCTTTGTATTCGCACCCCAGAATATTACTCGCTCTGGGGCCAAAAGCAGTCAACGCACTGTAAAGCTTGTGTAAAGTTTGAACCATGTGCAGATTCTATCGGTCACAAAGTTTATCATTTCCATCGTTTGTGTGTGGGAATGGCTAGGTAGTCGCTTGTGGCGTTTCCTAGTTTTTAACGCAGCGCGCAGTATTTGACCGTTGTCATTCCTCTATGCATTATACTTGGGTATCCGAAAGATGAATCAAGCCGTCGTAGGTTTCAAAAACATGAGTTCAGAGTTTCATTTACAGTCCATTCTTATTATCGATGATGATAATGAACTAACTGACATGCTAGCCACCTATCTATCAAGTATGGGGTATCAAATTCAGGTCAGTAATGATGGACAAGCTGGGTTGGCGGAAGCGACGGCAGGTGGTCATTACGACCTCATTCTGCTTGATGTCATGATGCCCAAAATGGACGGTTTCGATGTACTTAAGAAGTTAAGAGTGAGTCATGCGACACCCGTGCTTATGTTAACGGCGCGCGGTGATGACTACGACCGCATTCTAGGGTTAGAGCTAGGTGCCGACGATTACTTGCCAAAGCCGTTCAATCATAGAGAGCTGGTAGCGCGAATAAAAGCTATATTCCGAAGACTGGCATTGACCAACAGCGGTGGTACCATTGAACAAGACTTGATTGTGAATGAATTATTTTTAAGTAGCAGTAGCCAAGTCGCCAAAGTGGGTGAGGTTGAAATGACCTTGACCAGTACAGAATTTTCTATTCTTCGGTTGCTTATGCTAAACACAGGAAGTCGAGTGACGAAGGAAGAAATCAGTTTGAAGGTATTAGGTAAACCTCTTCAAGCGTTTGATAGAAGTATCGATATGCACGTAAGTAACTTGCGCAAAAAAATAGCCGCTATCAGCAATATCGAAAAAATTAAAACCATCCGCGGCGTGGGTTATATGTTGCTATCTGGTCAATGACGTTTTTTCGTAAAATAAACCCTGCCCGCGCCATTATGGGCCGCCTTTTTTTGTGGTTCTGGGCTACCTTCATTGTTACCGCTGTACTTGCTGTTTGGGGAAGTCGATTCTTCTTTGAAGAACTTCAGGTTAACACAGCGTCACCTCAAGAAATTCAACAACTAGAACGTTTACATAATAGCATTACTAGCGAGCGCGCAATGCAAGCGCCACTGCGAGCAGCACTAGACCGAAATGGACGTGCCGTTAGAGGAAGAGCAATAGCGGTTGATGTTAAATCAGGTCGTGTGCTCGCTGCTGGAGGCCCGCCTTTACGTGAGGACGATAGGAGAGATATAGAGCGGATCGTCGACCAAAAAGTACCGATCACACTAAATCGGGGCGCGCTAAAAATAACTGGGCCAATGCTCTTTGAGCGTGATGGTAAAAGGTTTGCTTTGTTCCTTGCCAAAATGGATTTGCCTGGTGAAAACTCTCCTCCCTTTGTTCTCTTTCTTTGTATCGCCATAGTGACAACGACCTTGCTGTCATGGCTATTTGCAAAATCCCTGACTCGACCTATTCTTCGGCTGCAAAAATCAGCGCGTTCATTATCTACTGGTAATTGGGAAGTAAGAATTGATAATACTGAGAAGCGACAAGATGAGCTTGGTCAACTAGGGCGCGACTTCAATTCAATGGCAGATCAGCTGGAGAAAATGTGGAGCGGGCAAAAACGGCTATTGGCCGATATATCCCATGAACTGCGTTCTCCCTTGGCTCGACTACAAATGGCACTTGGTTTAGCGCATCAGCAAAATGTAGACCCAGCATCACTGGCCCGCATCGAGCGAGAGGCTGAGCGTATGGAAGCTTTAGTGAGCCAATTGTTGGAGTTAAGCCGCGCTGAAAATGGCGTAACCACCTTCTCATCTTATTCTTTATCTCTGTTGTTTCGCGATATTTTCACTGATGGTCAGTTTGAAGCCGCAAATAGCAATAAAGCCCTCGACATAGATGACATACCCAAGCTGACCGTGCTGGTAGACCAAGTTTTACTTTGCCGTGCGGTTGAGAATGTTCTACGTAACGCCATCCGTCACAGCACATATTTAACAACGGTTGAGTTTACCGTCACCGACACTGAGTGGTCAGTGACCATTTGCGACGACGGTGAAGGTTTATCAAGTGAAGAGTGCGAACGTGTGTTTGCCCCTTTTTATCGTGCAACCTTAGCCCGAGAAAGAGCTTCTGGCGGGGTAGGTTTGGGCTTATCCATTGCAAAAGCTGCCGTAGAATTGCATCATGGCGCAATAAAAGCAGTGACAAGAGAAGAAGGTGGCCTAAGCGTCACATTGTCCTTCCCTCGTAAGTTAGAAAACACTTAACGCGCATAACTTTGCATTGCCGTGTAGCGTTTTAGTCATCACTGCCTCACGATTCTATTAGGATATGCCTCTATGAGCTGGACGTTTACGTCAGAGCAAGACTTAGCTTCGACCTTTGCCACTGAAATAAATCCTTTTTGGCAAACTTCTGTCACTTTTGGCGAGTTTGTTGGTAAAGATAACATCGATGTGCATTACGCGTGGTGCATACCAGAAAACCCCAAATCTACGGTAGTGATCAGTTCAGGGCGTATCGAGTCGTACTTAAAATACAAAGAACTCATTTTCGATTTATATCAAAATGGCTTTGCAGTTTTTATTCTTGATCACCGAGGTCAAGGGTTATCGGGGCGTATGACTCATGATCCTCAACACGGATACGTGGCGGATTTTGCCGATTACGTGGATGATTTAATTACCTTCGTAAACGATATTGTGATGCCACGCCAACAGGGTGAGTTGCAGTTACTTTGCCATTCTATGGGCGGCGCAATTGGCGCATTAACCTTATTAAGAGACCCTAGCTTATTCGACAAAGCAGTTCTCGCGTCTCCGATGTTCGGTATTAAACCGGCGCTACCAAATTGGTTGGCCAATAGCCTTATAAAAGTAGGGCTTAGTATTAATAAAATGAAGAAGCGTGAGTCAGGTTACTTCTTTGGGCAAACGCCTTACATTGCATTTCCTTATGCCTTAAATAAACTTACGCATAGTAAGAATCGCTACAGCTTATTTCGCCAGCTTTATGATGAAGAGCGCCAAATTCAACTTGGTGGCGTAACCACCGAATGGTTGCGGGCAGCACAAGCCGCGATGAATACCATTGAACTCAATGCGGCCGCTATTACTACGCGCTCGTTAATTTTAAGTGCAGATGGCGATAGTATTATAGAGAATAAACGCCAACGTCGTGTGGCGGCTAAGTTCCCCAATGCTCAGGTAGAAATTATTCCTGTGGCGTATCATGAGGTGCTTACCGAATCGGACGACATTCGTGATGCTGCACTTTCTACTGTATTTGATTTTTTAAGCGCGTAAAATAACGCTAATGGGCGATGAGCGCCCGTTCGTCATATCGCCATTTAAAAGCGTGGCAATTTAGCATTTCGACAGTGAGCCAGCATGTTAGACATCGTACTTTACCAGCCAGAAATCCCCCCCAATACGGGAAATATTATCCGCTTATGCGCCAATAGCGGCTTTATGCTGCATTTGATTGAGCCGCTTGGGTTTGAGTGGGACGATAAGCGTGTACGTAGGGCAGGGCTGGATTACCACGAATTTGCTCACGTTAAGCGCCATGCCTCATTAGAAGCTTACATTGAAAGTGAAAAGCCAAGTCGTATTTTCGCTTGCACTACCAAGGGCAAAGCATTTCATAGTGACGCTCAATATAAGAAGGGTGATGCTTTATTATTTGGGCCAGAGACCAGAGGCTTGCCCGATGATGTTATTGACGCGCTACCGCCAGAACAGCGAGTACGTATTCCTATGCTACCCGATAGCAGAAGTATGAATTTATCAAATGCGGTATCGGTTTTTGTGTATGAAAGCTGGCGTCAACTAGGCTACGATGGCGCACGCTAGACATAAAAAAACGCGCAGTGTTGATGCTGCGCGCCTTATCAGTTTTGTATAATTTTTTAATCAGGCTTCGTTTTTAAGATCGCGACCCAGTAAGGTTAATGCGGCCTCTTTTGGCGATTTACCGTGATAAAGTACCGCGTAAATCTGCTCGCAAATTGGCATCTCAACACCTACTTTATGCGATAACACATGCACTTCTTCCGTGTTGCGATAGCCTTCTACCACTTGCCCAATTTCTTCAATCGCCGTGTCGACGGATTTACCTTGGCCTAAAGCTAAGCCAAATCGACGGTTACGTGACTGATTGTCGGTGCAGGTGAGTACTAAGTCGCCAAGGCCAGCCATGCCCATAAAGGTTTCTGGCTGAGCGCCTAGCTTCACGCCAAGACGAGTAAGCTCTGCAAGACCACGAGTAATCAATGCGGTACGGGCATTCGCACCAAAACCTAACCCATCTGCCAAACCAGCGCCTATGGCAATCACGTTCTTCACTGCACCGCCTAATTGTACGCCGGTGAAGTCTGGGTTTTTGTATACCCTGAACGATTTCGCGCAATGTAGCTTAGCAGCAAATTCGTCTGCAAAAGTTTCGTCAGTGGATGACAATGAAATAGCCGTTGGCAAGCCAGCCACCATTTCTTTGGCAAATGTGGGGCCAGATAATACGGCTAGCGGATAGGCAGTACCCAGAATTTCTTCTGCAACTTCTCGAAGCAATCTGCCGGTTTTAGGTTCAAGCCCCTTGGTTGCCCAAATAATTCTATGGTTGGGCTGCAACAAAGGCTTAATGCTTTGAAGCATTGCAGCAAAGCCATGGCTTGGCACTACCACAAGAATATCTTGGCTAGCGGCAATGACCGTTTCTAAATTGGCATCTACATTAAGCGCATCAGGGAAGGTAGCACCTGGCAAATACCGAGCATTTTCTCTGCTTGAAGCCAGCGCTTCCATGTGCTTTTCGTCTCGCCCCCACAACAAGGTAGGGTTACCATTTCTGGCTAAACAAAAAGCAAGGGCGGTGCCATATGACCCCGCCCCTAATACTGAAACCGAATTCGGGTTCATCATAATGGTGGCTTACGCGTCCATCTTAGGCGCTTCGCCTTGTGCTTGCTGTGCACGCTTTTGAACGTAAGCAGCGAAGATAGCGTCGAAGTTAACTGGCGCTAAATTTAGTGGAGGGAAAGTTCCACGGTTCACAAGGTTTGAAATCGTTTCACGTGCATACGGGAAAAGCATGTTCGGGCAGAACGAACCTAGTGTATGCGCTTTGTTCTGATCAGGCATTTCACCAATGGCAAAAATACCGGCTTGCTGAACTTCACATAAGAATGCAGTTTCTTCGCCAAGTGTTGCGGTAACCGTTACTGACAACACTACTTCGTAAACGTTTTCGTCTAGTTTGTTAGTGCTAGTGTCAATATCTAGCTTAATTTCTGGCTTCCACTCTTTAGTGAAAATAGCTGGCGCATTTGGCGACTCAAAAGAGATATCTTTAGTGAAGATACGCTGAATGTTGAATTGAGGGGCTTGCGCTTGGTCGCCTGCTGCGGCGCCGTTAGTAGTCTGATTATCGTCAGCCATGATATTTCCTGTTTAATTGTCGTTTTACTTTAATGTATTGCGTTGCTTTACGCGCTGACGCGTTATGCTAACCCAAGCATAGGATTTAGTTTTTGCTGTGCTTCTAGTGCCATCATGTCATCGCAGCCACCAACGTGCTTATCGTCGATGAAAATTTGTGGCACTGTCCAACCGCCATTCGCGCGCTCGATCATCACGTCACGCAATTCTGGTTGAACATCAATAGGGTACTCTTGAAACTCAACACCTTTCTGTGCGAGAAGAGCTTTAGCACGATGGCAGTATGGGCAATGGCCCTTGGTGTAAATCTCTACTTTACTCACTATGATCACCTATTATTTTGAAATCGGTAAACTTGCACTTTGCCACGCGTTCATGCCGCCTTTAAGGACTTTGACATTAGTGAAGCCTGCTTTTGACATCGCCCCAGCTGTACCACGAGCTTGATTGCCCATAGCGCATACAACGATAATGGGTTTATCTTTACTGTTTTCAAGCTTAGCGAAGTTTTTCTCGCGCAATTCTTCTGGTTTTATTTGCTTAGCACCTAAAATGTGCCCCGCTTTAAAGTCTTTAGCCGAGCGAGTATCAAAGATAATCGCATCGTCTTTATTCATTAACAAAGTGGCTTCGTGTGTATTAACTTCTTTGATTGAAGAGGTAAACGTTGAAATGTAGCTAAACACCAACATGCCCACCAAAGCAACCCATACACCAGCAAGTACAATATTATCGCTGGCAAACGCTATTAGCTGATCCATTACTTCTAACCTTGTCTACAGACCATAAAAAGAGTGCAAAGTATATAGAAAAACGGGCGAGAAACCACCCTGCAATAATCAAGCGTGTCTTGTAATTGTGTGCGGCACAATAGCGGATTGATATTACAACCAAATTGCACTGGGATTTAATCTAGCCCTCAGATACACTGATACGCTAACTATCATCATGATTGTAGGCGGATTCTGCAATCTGTTTTTGCCACCAATACACCGCCAAAGGCTACTATTACCTTTTTATGTTTATTCAACGCTTTTGCTCCATTGCCTGTTTGCTTGCTGTCATATTCGGTATGGGTTTAGTCTCATCTACCGTAGAGGCGCAAGATGTTAGCCAAGAGAAGCTAGCAGAACTACAAGTTGAATTAAGAGCGCGTCAGCAGGTTTTAGAAAATAACAAAGCTAGCGCACAAGAACTAGAGCAAGTGCTCAAGCGCTCAGAACTTGAAATAGCGAAAGTAGCGAAAGCCTTGGCGCAAAACAAACAGCAATTAAATAGTGTGTTAGCGGAAGAAGATGCGCTTATTGAAGAGCAGGAAGGATTAAAAGAAGCTATTCGCCAGCAACAGTCCTTGCTATCAAGCCAGTTGAAAAGTGCCTTTATGGCAGGGCATTACGACTACGCTAAAATGTTATTCTACCAAGAAGACGCCCGTAACTTCGAACGGGTCATTACGTATTATCAGTACTTGGCAAAAGCCCGTCAGCAAGAAATTACCCGATTTAGAGATAACGTGGCTCGCCTTGAAGCCGTTACCGAAGAACTTGCTGAAAAAGCAAAATCTTTGCTAGCCCTTCGCAAGACACAAGAAAGTCAGCGTGGGGTGTTACTCACTCGCCAAGACGATAGAAAGCAAACTTTAGCCAAGCTTAATAAAACCATTGCAAGTGAAAGCGGACGAATTGCCACCTTGCAGGCAAATGAAAAGGCGTTGCTTGATGCTATCGAAGCTGCGCGTATTGCCGCTGAGCGCGCCGCGGCTAGAGCCAAGGTATCGTTGGATGGGTTAGCCAAATTAAAAGGTAAATTACTCGTGCCTGTTGAAGGTCACATTCGTAAACTTTTTGGCAATCGCAGGCAAGGGCAAGTGCGCTGGAAAGGTATTATTATTGATGGTGCTGAAGGCGAGGCAGTCAAAAGCGTGGCATCGGGCAAAGTACTTTATGCCGATTGGCTTCGTGGGTTTGGTTTAGTGGCCATTGTCGATCATGGCGATGGTTACATGAGTGTTTATGGGCACAACCAAGCGTTGTTGAAACAAGCTGGTGACGATATTCTTTTAGGCGAAAGTATCGCTTTGGTAGGAAGAAGCGGCGGACAAGATTACCCTAATTTGTATTTTGAAATACGCCATAAGGGAAAAGCGTTAAATCCCACCGCTTGGTTTAACTAATCGCCAAGCACGCTATATAAACAGGCTACTTAAGCAGACGACTCAGTGAAGAGTTAAACATGTTTGACGGTTATACCGTTATTGAAAATGTGGAATTGTCAGGTAAATTCGATGCTTCTTGTTGTGGAGGCGGCGGTGGTTTGCCTATTCCTGCTAATTCAGCAATATTTTTACCTTCAAAACCTGCACTGCTTAACGCCGTATTCAAAGACTTACTTGGCTCAATACCTGCCTCTTTGAATTGCTCTACAATAGAAGCCGCATCTTCGCTTGATAAATTTTCTGGGTCGTAAGATGACAAAATAGCGCTCACAGATTCTTTTTGTGTATCGCTAAGGGCTTGGCCTTCAGGGCGTGGCGGCATGCCAGCTTGCATGGTTGAACTGTTAACAGAAGAAATCATAATTACTCCACAATAAATAGTATACGTTGTAACCTTATCGACAATTAAAGCTGAAATTGAGCTTGGCGGTCACTCTTTACGCAACCTTTACACACTACGAACGGCTGAGCAGTGCTTGTTTCCTTTTTGTAAATTGGTATGCTGCATTAATGCTAGCTCAATTGAACCGAGATGCAGCCACATTATTGTTGTCTGGCTGAGTTCTTATCAGGCTTAGTTCTTTTTAGGCCCAATTCTTATTCGGCTTAGTATCTCGTTGTTAATATCAGCAGTGCGCGTGGAAATAATAAAATCAATAATGGAAGTGAAGAAACGTAGATGAAGGTGCTTTGGCGTCTGTGTGTTTTATCGTTAATTATAACGACGAGTTTTACGAGTCATGCTGCGGCGTCAGCGACTATTTCAGTAGAGCCTCGTGTTATTATTATTCTTGATGATCTGGGTTACAGAAAATCAGATATGGCGGCCTTTGCACTTCCAAGTGAAGTGACCTTTTCCATTTTACCGCGAACTCCTCTTGCACAAACAATTTCACGTAAAGCCGAGCAGCAAGGGCGCGCTGTCATGTTACACATGCCAATGCAGTCAACCAGTGGCAAAGCCATGGGACCCTTAGGTTTATCTACCGATATGTATCCTGCTGCCATTACTCACACGCTAAGAACAGCACTTAAAAGTGTGCCCAACGCGGTGGGAGTGAATAATCACATGGGCAGTGCATTTACGGTTGAAGAGCCCGCCATGCAAACTATTATGGAAGAGATAAAGCGCCAAGGGCTATTCTTCGTAGATAGCAGAACCAGCGTAAATACTACAGCGCAACAGGTGGCGGACAGAGTGGGTGTGCCGAATGCGAGTCGGCAGGTGTTCCTCGATAACGATCGCTCCGAAGCATCACTGAGTAAGCAGTTCGAATACACAAAACGATTAGCTAAACGAAATGGCACCGTTGTGGTAATTGCACACCCTTACCCAGAAACGATTACTTTTTTGGCGCACACGTTGCCTAGCTTGGCAAACGAAGGAATTGCTTTAGCGTCAGTAAACGATTATTTCACACAGGTATCTAATACCCCCAATAGCCTCCCCAATAACGCTTTGGTTAAAGAGGTTCATCGAAAGCCGCTGTTAGAAACTGAAGCGGCCGCGCCGAATGAATAGTCTCCGCGCCGAATGAATAGCCCTCGTTAATTCCTCTAATGCAGTAAGCATTAGTTTCTTCCTTTCGCTTTTTCCGTGATCAGCACGTCTACATTTAAACTTATTAATAATCAGCCATTTCCCGACTCTAATCTTCACTTATGGCATTTTGTTCTGTTAAAGATTGAAAATATCATAGGGGAAAGTTTCGCATTCCCATTAAAATGTTATATTATAACGTCTCTGGCAGAGTTAATCTGTGGCTACAGTGCGCGCGAGGCTTTTGGTCATATTACTAAAGCGTGTATAAAGTGGCGTGTTTTGAAGTTTTTGATGTTGCAAAGGTACAGTAAATGAATCCGGTAGAAGACAATCCAACAAAATTAGACAGACTTGGCATTTGGGTGTCGGGCTTGTGTGCGTTGCATTGCCTAGCGTTGCCTGTTGTTGTGCCATTATTGCCACTTATCGGTTCTTCATTTTTCGCACAAATTTGGTTTGAACGAACCATATTAACTATATCGTTAATTATTGGTGCGGTTGCACTTATCGGCGGGGCCACTCGCTATCACGGACGTTATTATCCGTTGGCATTGCTGTTTACGGGTGGTGCCATTTATTGGAACAAGAATATGTTTGGTGAAGCCTATGAGCCGTTCACCATCGCGGTGGGTGCGCTACTTATCGTGGCAGGGCATTGGATTAACATGCGTTTGTGCCGTCAATGTAAGTGCTGTAAAGAAACGGTATTTTCTAGTCACTTATCTACCGAAGTAGAATAGCTTAAGCTTTACGTTAATTTTTATTGCGTAAATTATCTGACGTAAATTGTTAGCCCAAGTTTCAAGTCTAAGCGCTATCGTTAAGACAAAAACGCTAAGTTTTAGCTTCTTTGCCCTTAACCCTTAACCCTTAACCCTTAACCCTTAACCTTAGCCCTTAACCCACAACTTGCTTTGCAATATCGGGCACGTTGGTAAAAATACCTGTCACGCCCCATAATTTCAATTGAAGCATATCTTCTGGCTCGTCTACCGTATAAACATACACATCCAACCCTTCTTGTTTCGCCGCATTTACAAAATCAGCATTCACCACATCTAGCGCAATATTAATAGATTTCGCTTTAAGCTGACGGGCACAGTACGTTGCATCAAGTGCGTAGGTGGCGGTTAATGCGCCAACAGCCACCTGTGGCCATAATGCGCTTATTTCGGCTAGCCAATGGTGATTAAACGAAGAAATAAGTAAGGCATTTGGGTTTATCTGTGCATCTTCTACTGCACGCTTTACGTCTTGCACCCAGGTTTCAGCATTGCGTAAGTGCTTCACTTCAATATTACACAGCGCACCATCTGGTACGGTAGCCAGCACTTCTTCCAAGGTAGGAATAACCTCACCGTCCCCGGCATCTAGCTGCTTTAAATCCGCCAGTGAAGTTTGTAATAAAAATCCTGAACCGTTTGTGGTGCGCCCAAGAGTTTTATCGTGAAATACTATAATGGCATCATCATGTTGGTAGGTGTCGAATTCTATACCATCAGACTGCTGCTCGAAGGCGAGTGTAAATGCTTTAAGCGTGTTTTCAGGCGCAAGAGTACTCGCGCCCCTGTGAGCAATAATAAGCATTTAGTCGCTTTCCTTTTCTGACTTACCGTGCAGCTTATGGGTATTGAGTGTTTCATAGATAGATGCAGAAGTAATAAGAATACCGCCCAATAGCGTGTTTCCACTGGGGTTTTCATCCAACAGCAATACGGCAAGAATAACCCCATAGAAAGGCTGCATGCAGGCAATCAGCGAAAAGGTTTTTGCTCGTAAATGACGTAAACTTGCTGCAATTAATGCATGTGGTAACGCGGTAAAAACAGTACCTAACAGCAGAAGCATTAACCAAGCACTCATCGGGGCATCTGTAATTTCATTGCTGCCGGTAGGTAGCAAGAAAATAGCAATCACTAGGGTTTGCCACGCCATGGCTTTCGCGCCACTGTATTGTTTGAAGTGTTTTCGGTGGATCAGATTTCTGAACGCGTAAAGCACCGCAGAGCCCACACCAATAAGCACCCCTAAAGTGATGTCATTATCCAGTGACGTTTCTGGCACAATAAAATACACGCCTGCGATAACGGTAAGCGCAGATACAATGTCTTGCCATACCAAGCTTACTTTTTCGAAGAACGGCTCTATCAGTACGGTAATTACGGGGAAAGTGAATAGGGCAATCATACCCACCGACACACTAGAGTACTGCATTGCCGCAAAGTAGGTTACCCAGTGCAAGGCCATCAAGATACCTAGCCCTATGGCTATTAGATAATCTTTGCGGCTTGCCAGCGTCAAACTTTCGCTAGAAAGTCTTAGGAAGAGAAATAATGCGATACAGGCAAATACCGATCGCATTAGCGTGATATCACTGGCACTCAGAGGCACTAGATGAGAAAAAAGCGCAGTACCGCCTAATAAGACAACGGTAAAGTGCAGTGATATCAAACTTCGTTTTACTGCATTCATAAACTAGCTTGGTGTCGCTTGCGTGCCTAAATCAGCGCTCGCATCAGTATTTACTGGCGCGTTCGCAACAAAGGCCATAGGTTCACCTAAACGGGTTACTTGTCCAGGTGCTAATGCATCAAAATCAATCATGTCTTTTTCGAAACATACCACAATGGTAGAGCCCAATTTAAAGCGGCCTAGCTCATCACCCTTCGCAAGGTGCACGCTTGCTTCGGTATCTTTCTCGTAAGTCCAGTGTTGTACATTTTTACCGGTAGGTGGCGACACAGTGCCTGCCCAAACGGTTTCTATACTGGCAACAATCGTAGCACCCACTAGTACCATAGCCATTTTGCCTACGGGCGTATCGAATAACGCCACAACGCGCTCGTTACGGGCAAACAAGCCAGGAATGTTTTGTGCGGTAAGCGGGTTTACAGAAAACAACTCACCAGGCACATAAACCATGTCGGTAAGCGTCCCCTCTACCGGCATATGAATGCGGTGGTAATCTCGAGGGGCTAGATAAATAGTGGCAAATTTTCCGTCTTTAAACGGCGCCGCTAACTCTGGCTTACCGCCTAATAAACTGGTTAGACTGTAATCATGGCCTTTGGCTTGAAATATACTGTCAACTTCAATGTCGCCAAATTGACTTACCGTACCGTCCACCGCTTGAATCAATACATCTTCTCGTGGGTCAACGGTGCGTACTTCTGGTTTTAATGGGCGAGTAAAGAAGGCGTTGAAACTGCGGTAATGCGCAGGATCTGAATGTAATGCCTCACTCATATCAACATTATATTGTTTGATGAAAAGCTTGATAAGAAACGTGGTAAAGCCACCAAGCTCTGCTGCCGCTAATTTGCCTACTAGGCGAGACAACAAATGTTTAGGGGTAATGTATTGTAAGTTTATTTTAAGCCAGTCCAGCACGAAAGCTCTCCATTAAAAAGACAGGTTAATTGTACCCTAACTTATAAGCGCGTAAGCAACTTTAAGATTATGTATGCTACAAACTTGGAATAAGCCAGAAGGGGCAGGCTTGTTGAAGTCGTGTTTATATTCATTTTCAACAAGCCGTATTAATAGTAAATGCTAGCCTTATGCGCCAGGTGGTTGACTGTGGCTCGGACGTTGCTCGTCCATGGTGGTTAATATTTTGTGGTAGCTAGCAAAACGCTCAGCATTAATTTTACCTTCTTCTACGGCTTCCCGAAGTATGCAGCCAGGGTCGTTAAGGTGTTTGCAGTCACGGAATTTACAGCCACCTAAGTAATCTCTAAATTCAATAAAGCCCCAAGTAATGCGTTCGGTAGGAATGTGCCATAAGCCAAATTCACGGACGCCTGGAGAATCAATTAAATCGCCGCCAGCCGGTAAGTGCAGTAGTTTGGCTGCGGTAGTGGTGTGTTGGCCTAAGCCTGAGTTATCTGATACTTCACCGGTGAGTATGTCGGCACCAGGTAATACTTTATTAATTAAGCTAGATTTCCCTACACCCGATTGACCTACGAAAACACTAACGTTGTTATCAAGATAGGCATTAAGCTCATCAATACCTTCACCGGTCTTGCAGCTGGTGAAAAGTACCTCATAACCTAAATCGTTATAAACCTTTAATTGTTCGTTAATGGTTTCTCTTTCGCTTTGTGAAAGGAGCTCCACTTTGTTTAAAACAATAAACGGCGTAATACCAATGTCTTCACAGGCCACTAAATAGCGGTCGATAATGTGCGTAGAGAGTGATGGAAGGGTGGCGCTTACCACAATAATTTTATCGATATTGGCCGCAATGGGCTTTATGCCGTCGTAAAAGTCGGGGCGGGTGAGGACTGAATGGCGATCGTTAACTATTTCGATAACACCTCGTACACTGCCAGAGTCGGCATCGTCGCCTTTGCTGAATAGTACTTTATCACCACATACCACAGAGTCTACTGTACGGCGGATATGACATCGTGACACATTGCCCTCGGCGTCTTCAACATCGGCATGTTTACCAAAGCGACCCGTCACAACGCCGCTCATCAGTTGGCTTTCATCTACCGACGTTTGCTTATTGTCACCATGCTTATCTTGCAGCCGTTTGCTTCTGTTAGCTGCGACTTGGCGTTTCTGTCTGTGTGTAAGTTTTGGTTTTTTCGCCACGATTCTTTTCTAGTTCACGTATACTGCGCTTATAATAACGTTTGTAGGGCATGGTTGCCATGCCTCAGTACTAAGAGGAAGCCGATGACAAAGCACGACAGTAATTTAGTGTGGATTGATATGGAGATGACAGGGCTCGATCCAGAGACTTGTGTGGTGATGGAAATTGCAACCATAGTGACAGATGCACAGCTAAATGTGCTTGCTGAAGGCCCCGTTATTGCAGTGCATCAGCCTGATGATGTACTTGATAATATGGATGAGTGGTGCACCCGTGTACACGGTGAAACTGGGCTTACTGCACGTTGTCGAGCCAGTTCGGTGAATGAAGCTGAAGCAGCCCGTCAAACAATGGCGTTTTTATCTGACTATGTTGATGCCGGTAAATCTCCTTTGTGCGGAAACACTATAGGCCAAGACAGACGCTTTATGGTGAAGTACATGCCAGAGCTAGAAGATTACTTTCACTACCGCAGTATTGATGTGAGCAGCGTAAAAGAGCTGATTAAGCGATGGAAGCCTGAAGTTTTAGATGGATTTGATAAAAAGGGGGTTCACCTTGCCCTTGATGACATTCGCGAGTCTATTGAAGAAATGCGCTACTATCGTGAGAAAGTGTTCACGATTTAAGCGGGAAAGGTGCGTTTGTACAAAAAAATCCAATTAATGGTTGCCAAATAAAAATATTTTTGTACAATGCGCACCACTTCAAAACGAAGTGCCTTTTTTTGTATGCGGGAATAGCTCAGTTGGTAGAGCACGACCTTGCCAAGGTCGGGGTCGCGAGTTCGAATCTCGTTTCCCGCTCCAAAAAAACTTAGTGTGAATCGAAAGGTTTATACTCAGAGTGTGAAAGCGCGACCCCACGGGTCACGACCGGTTCCCGGCGAGTTGCAAATCTCGTTTCCCGCTCCAAAAAAAAACTCCTATCACAATCCAAATGGTAGTGAGTATCATCAGATGCAACAGCATCGACTCTATGCGGGAATAGCTCAGTTGGTAGAGCACGACCTTGCCAAGGTCGGGGTCGCGAGTTCGAATCTCGTTTCCCGCTCCAAATTTTCATAATTTAAGTAATCAATTAAAATTATTTAGTTTGAATAATACGACCCCTGTGGGCCCGCGACCGAATGTCGGCCAGTCACAAATCTCGTTTCCCGCTCCAAATTTTACACTTCAAATTGAACTAGCACGATTTCAGACTGAATAATGCGACCCCTGTGGGCCCGCGACCGGTTCCCGGCGTGCGAGTGTCGGCCCAGCGAATGTCGGCCAGTCACAAATCTCGTTTCCCGCTCCAATTATTCAATAGTGAATACTTATTCGAAGTTAGGTACAAGTAATTGTTTAAATTTAGTGCAATTGTGCATTTCTGTAGTGCAAATTAAGCTTAATTGTGTTTTTAAAAAAACATTTGCACTTATTTAGAGCTTTCCATGCTGTTCAGATTAATTTCTCTGCATTTTAAATAGATTTTATTAAATACTTATGCATAATTCTCGGCGAAATAAGGCCGTCAATGCACTTTACGCCTAATTTACATAGGCATGGACCTTGCAATTGAGCTGCATAAATTGTCGAAATAAAAACTATAAATCAACAGTTTTCGTAAACGCACCATTTTCGCGCCCATGTATTGTTAAGAAACATTATAAAACACAATCGTTACCGAATAATAAAAACTAGCTGGAGAAACACACAAATGGCTTTTCAATCATCGAAGCATTACTGCACCACATTATTAGCAAGTGCAATAGCATCTGCGCTTGCACTGAATGCAGGCTTAGCACAGGCACAGGAAGATGCCGAAGTAAAAGAACAGGATGTTGAGAAGGTACTTGTTACGGGCTCACGTATTGCTAGAGATCCAAATTTAGCATCTCCTTCACCTGTTCAATCTATTTCAGAAGAAGATATTCAGCTTTCAGGCGAATTCTCAATTACTGACGTCATCAATGATATTCCTGCGTTATTTTCATCTACGAGTTCAGAAAGCTCTATCGACTCAGGAACTTTCGCTGATGGGGCAAACGTTTTAAATTTGAGAGGTTTGGGGACCAACCGTACGTTAACCTTGGTAAATGGTAGAAGACATGTTGGTGGCGTAGCGGGTTCGGCCGCCGTTGATGTTGGTTCTATTCCGGTTAAGCTTATCAAATCTGTTGAGGTGCTTACCGGTGGCGCGTCTGCTGTATACGGTGCCGATGCTGTTACAGGTGTAGTTAACTTTATTCTTCGTGATGATTATGAAGGGTTCGAATTTGATGTAAATTCTGGGATTTCATCAGAAGGCGACGGTGAGCAAATTAGCATGTCGGCCTTGTATGGTAGAAACTTTGATAACGATAAAGGTAATTTTGCCATTAGTGTTGAGTATCAGAATGACGAAGGTGTAAGGGTAAGTGAGCGTGATAATGGGTTGATCATTGGCTCAGCACGAGATTGGACAAACCCTGCGTTACGCTTTCAGCAAGGGGATATTGGAAGCAGTACTCCGAATTTGTCACAGTATTATAACTACGATAATACAGGCCTATTCAACTTTGGTTTAAGCATACCAAGTCAAGATGATTTTATACAAAATTTCACTGATCAATTTGGTAGTGCGCCCAATCTTACCGCTGAAGAATTAGCCTTATTCCAACGTGCTACTAGCGTTAATCCTCGTGCAGTTCTTCCTTACAGGACATTTCCATTTACATCTGGGTATGGCTATATCGTGCCGGGTAACCCCTACACGTTTGAAGGGTTCGATCCTTCAACCAACATAGACTTAGATGGCAACGGAACTCCCGATTGTTTAGACTCATTTTCAGGCTACAACAGTTCATTTGGTGCCGCGTCATTCGGTGCATTAGGTGGGTGTTGGAATGTTACAGAAAACGGTTCATACCGACCTATTCAAGATGGTTTAGTTTCTGGGAATTTTGAAGGTTTCGGTGGAGACTCTTTTAATACAATTCAACAGCAACGCGGTTACCTTATTACGCCTAACGATAAAATATCGCTTAATTTCTTAGGTCACTACGATTTATCCGAGAGCATGACAGTTTTTGGTGAATTAAAGTACGTGGTGCAAACAACAGAAAATGAAAGCCAACCGTCCTCTTATTGGGATCTACTTTTTGGTGCAGCTGATAACCCTTATTTGCCAGAGTTTATCCAACCTATTGCTAATGAGCTTGGTGGTGTTGCAATTACCGCAGACCCTATTGGCATTGGCCAAGGTAAAATTGAAAACGAACGTCGCACACTTCGTGCGGTTTTAGGTATTGAAGGTTATTTTGAAAATGATTGGGAATACAACTTAGCTGTAAATTATGGCAGGTTCGAATTCGAACAAAAAGGAACTGAAAATAACGTTATTGTTGATCGCTTTTTCTCAGCAATTGACGCTGTTACCGACCCCTCTACCGGTGAAGCTACTTGTCGCGTCAATCTAGACGCGAATACTCCTCAGGTAACAACCGCCTTTAACATTCCGGTTTATGACCCTGGATATTTTTCATTTACACCCGGAGACGGTAGCTGTGTCCCACTGAATATATGGGCAGGTGCGACGGGTATTTCACAAGAAGCAGTAGATTGGATCACCAATGATAGCCGTGATCAAACCACGCTAGAACAGCTAGTTATAAGCGGCTCTATTGCTGGCGACTCTTCTGATTACTTTGAGTTGCCTTACGGCCCAGTCTTTTTCGCTCTAGGTGGTGAATATCGCAAAGAGAAATCTGAAGCAACGTTTGATAATTGGCAGTTAGGTGTCCTTCCTGAAGGCTCACAATACCAATCTGGTACGTTAATATCTGAGTATTCGACCAATAACTCCTTAGTGTTCCAACCTTCAATCAAAGTTGCGAACGAAACAGGTGATTTTGATGTTAGCGAGATATTTGTTGAAGTGTCTCTACCTCTGATAGAAGGAGAGATGCTGGTAGAAGAGCTTACTTTAGATTTGGCAGCTCGGTATTCTGATTACTCTACCATCGGTGATACAACAACGTGGAGAGCAAATTTAATGTACTCGCCGTTTGATGACTTGATGATTCGTCTGTCTCAGTCGCAAGCCATCCGTGCTCCGAATATCAATGAGTTATTCGGGCCTGAGGTCGGAGCCACGTTCCGTCCTACCGATCCATGTAATGCGAGTGTTATCGAAGGGATAAGAGGCAACGACGCAAATGCTGCCGATATTATTCAAGCAAACTGTGTTGCTGACCTTCAGTCTATCGGCTTCGATCCTATTGATGAAAATGGCAATTATATCTACACCGATCCATTGTCGGCAGCTTTCCCTGGTGTGACCGGAGGTAACGCTGAACTTCAAGAAGAAACGGCAGATACCACAACCCTAGGTTTTGTATATCAGGCGAGTTGGCTAGAAGGCTTCTCGTTAACCGCAGACTACTGGAGTATCGAAATTGAATCAGCAATCAGTTCAGTAACATCAGACGATATAGTTAATGGCTGTTATTCTGGCGAAACGCTGAACGAAAACTTTTGTTCGTTATTTACAAGAAATACTGATTCAAGCTCTCCACAATTTGGTGGGTTCAACTTTCTTCGTACAACGGCGGTTAACTTTGCACGTCTTGAAACATCAGGAGTTGATTTTAGCGTAGGTTACGATTTCGCCGTCGGTGCACATAATTTTATGACGAAAGTATCTGGTACTAAAGTTAATGAGATTGATCAGTACACTAACCCTAATGATCTAAACGATGTAAATCCAGAGTTGGGCGAGGTTAATAAACCAGAGCTTGCTGGCAACATTAATCTGACTTGGCAGTGGGAAGACATTCAAATTGGTTGGCAAACACAATATATGGATGAGCAGCTAGTCGGTTACGTGGAAATTGAAGACTACGAACGAGGTGATTATGATGACTCGGTCGTTATGGATGAATTTTGGCAGCACGATATCAATTTCTCTTACAATATTAACGAAGAGCTTATGGTGTATGGTGGAATCAAAAATGTGACTAACGAAGAGCCGTTTTTGACCAATTTCGCCTACCCAGCTAGTGCTCGAGGTCGATTCTACTTCGTAGGGATAGATATGCGACTTGAGTAACATTAATTAGTTAAGTGACTTAAGAAGCAGCGCTCAGCGCTGCTTTTTTGTTCTATACAACAAATATACTTGCAACAGCACAGCGTTAATATTAAGTTAACTGGTCTAACCAGAAGAAGTGTATTTCAGAGAGAAAATTATGTCCGTACCAAACCCGTTGCGCAACTTTGCAAAAAAAGCCAATACCTATCCAACTTGGCTACGTCAACGCATGTTGACATGGATGTTCCGCTACAAAGTGAAACTAACGGGCACGGTCAGTATCGATATTCTGGAAACCGATTTAAAGTCGGTAACGTTTCGCCAAAAAAACTACAAGAAAGCGCAAAACCATATTGGCAGTGTGCATGCGGCTGCAATGGCATTGCTAGCGGAGTCTTCTACGGGCTTCGTAGTTGGGGTTAACTTACCTGGCGACAAACTACCGCTTATCAAAGAAATGAATTTTAAATATGTGAAGCGCGCACAGGGTGATATGCATGCAGTAGCGCACCTTACCGATGAACAAATAGCGTTAATGCAAACTCAAGAGAAAGGTGAAGTTACGGTAGCGGTTAAAGTAACCGATGCTCAAGGTATCGAGCCTGTTCTGTGTGAAATGATTTGGGCTTGGGTGCCTAAAAGCAGGAAGTAATACCTGTATTAAAAAAATAGGCCGAGTACTCACGATTACCATGTGTGCGTTGCTTGTGTAACGCGCATGTTCTATCTAAGCATTTTACAGTTTTATTAAGTTTTCTCTTATCTCGTTTTTCAGTTTGACAGCATTCTTAATCCCAACTATCTAATTATCAGTGTAATGAGCCAAGCGACACAGATGCGCGGCTAATGGGTCCTCATCGGCGCACGATGGGGAGTATGATAATAGCTATAAAGGCTGAGATAAGGGGTCATATGACAACGTTATCCAGAGAGAAACTGATTAACCGTCCGTTTGCAGATAAAAAGCACTACCCATATGGCTTCGCTCGCTCCGGTGACTTTTCAATTTCTGAAAGCAAGTTATTGCAAGCCCATGGTAGTTTGTTTGCAGCCTTAGTAGATGGCAAGATTGAACCTAGTTCTGATGTTGAAATTAACTATCTTAATGCTGCGTTGGGGCAATGTGAGCCACAAACACCTCAGGCAAAAGCTTGGGTCAAATATCAAACCCGAATCAACCGGCCCAAAGCGGCCAGTATTTATGGTTCAAAGCGAGTAGTAACCGAAGATACAGACGATACTGTCGAAATAGATGACGATAATGACCTTGAAATAAATATAGATGACGATTAATTGTTAAATTGTTGTGAAGCTCATCCTAATATTAGCTAATAATTTCATCGCATCAAAAGATTCATCCTAATTATCTTGAATATTGGGATATATATCTCACTTTTGTGCGGTTTGGTGTTTTATCTTCCTACTTCCTTCGTTATAGTCCGCTCATCGTCAACATTCGCTGACAATACACCAAACCGATACAGGAGAGAGAACTGTGAAAATGATGTCGGGCGCTGCCATGGTGGTAGAAGCGCTAAAAGATGTAGGAGTAACACATGTGTTCGGCTACCCAGGTGGTGCCGTACTAGACATTTATGACGCTTTATATGCGCAACAAGATGTCGAACATGTCCTCGTGCGTCATGAACAGGCAGCCGCTCATATGGCGGATGGTTATGCACGTTCAACTGGCAAAACCGGCACAGTCCTCGTCACTTCAGGCCCTGGCGCAACCAATACCATCACCGGTATTGCTACCGCTTATATGGATTCAATTCCAATGGTTGTGTTGTCAGGGCAAGTACCTTCAATGCATATTGGTGAAGATGCCTTCCAAGAAACTGACATGGTAGGGTGTTCTCGTCCAATCGTAAAACACAGCTTTCTAGTAAAGCGCGCGGTAGATATTCCAGAAGCCATTGCGAAAGCGTATTACATTGCAAATACTGGTCGCCCTGGTCCAGTGGTAGTCGATTTACCAAAAGACATTGTTAATGTTGCTGAAGACCACCCTTACGTGTTCCCAACCGATGTGACAATGCGTTCGTATAACCCAACCGAGCGTGGGCATACAAAGCAAATTAAGAAAGCCGTCGCTTCTTTGGTAAAAGCCGAACGTCCAGTACTTTATGTTGGTGGTGGCGCGGTTACATCTGAAGCGTCGTCACGAGTTATCGAATTAGCTGAAAAGTTAAATGCACCAGTTACCTGTACGTTAATGGGGCTAGGTGCCATGCCAGGCACACACGAGCAGTTCGTGGGTATGCTAGGTATGCACGGCACACTTGAAGCAAACAAAACCATGCACAATGCTGATTGCATTATTGCCTTGGGCGCACGTTTCGATGATCGCGTTACCAACAATGTAGCGAAATTTTGCCCGCATGCCGATATTATTCACGTGGATATCGACCCTGCGTCTATTTCTAAAACGATTAACGCGCATATTCCGGTGGTTGGTTCAGTCGATAAAGTACTCGACCAAATTTTAGAACAGCTTGTTAATAAAGACCTGTCTGGTCAAAAAGAGAAGCTAGCGGATTGGTGGCAACAAATTACCCAATGGCGTTCTCGTGAATGTTTGAACTACGAGCAAGGCGATACGGTAATTAAGCCACAGCAAGTTATCCAGTCTATTTACAAGCACACCAATGGTGAAGCTTATGTAAGCTCTGACGTGGGCCAGCATCAGATGTTTGCGGCTTTGTATTATCCGTTTGATAAGCCTCGCCAGTGGATTAACTCAGGCGGCTTAGGCACCATGGGCTTTGGTTTACCTGCGGCGATGGGCGTACAGTTTGCACACCCTGAATCTACCTCGGTAGTGGTAACAGGTGACGGTAGTATTCAAATGAATATTCAGGAATTATCTACCTGTTTGCAGTACAACTTGCCGATTAAAATCATTACCTTGAACAACCGCGCATTAGGCATGGTTCGTCAGTGGCAAGATATGATTTATAAAGGTCGTCACTCGCATTCTTACATGGACTCAATGCCAGATTTTGTGAAACTAGCAGAGTCTTATGGCCATGTAGGCATCAAAGTAGATAAATTAGACGAATTAGATGCAGCGATGGAGAAATGTTTCAGTCTTAAAGACCGCCTTGTGTTTATGGACATAGCGGTAGATCAGAACGAGCACGTATATCCAATGCAAATTAAGTTTGGCGCTATGGATGATATGCGCTTAAGTAAGACGGAGCGTACCTAATGAAACGTATTATTTCTGTATTAATGGAAAACGCACCTGGCGCGTTATCTCGTATCGTAGGTGTCTTTTCACAGCGTGGTTACAACGTAGACTCTCTTTGTGTAGCCCCTACTGACGATGGCAGCTTATCTCGCCTTACTATCATTACTCATGGTGATGATAAAGTGATTGAGCAAATTACTAAGCAAGTGAACAAGCTGATTGATGTGCTTAAAGTGGTGGATTTAACTGAAGGCACCCATATTGAGCGTGAGCTTATGTTGATTAAAGTGGCGACTCGCACTGAATCAGTACGTGCTGAAGTAAAGCGCAATAGTGATATTTTCCGTGGGCGTATTTTAGATGTTCATGCGAATAACTACACCATTGAAATCACGGGCACTACCGATAAACTAGACGCTTTTGCGGCTACCATGGCTCAATGTGCGGAAGTGATTGAATCGTCGCGCACTGGCGTGTGTGGTTTAGCACGTGGCGAGCGCGCGTTACGCCCTTAACGGGTGAGAATTAACGTGTAAAGCGAAGCATATAAAGCGCTAAAGAAATGAAAAAGGGCGAGTAACGAGAGTTACTCGCCTTTTCCGTAATATGCTTCTAAGCGAAGTGCCATACCATAAGACGGCGAGAAGTCCTCGCTTCGAAGCCACAATACAAAGGGTTCTACCTCGAAATAAAGCCATTCTCTTATTGGATTGCTGCGCCAACGTAAACCTGTGTACACCTCTTCTACTTGATAGGTCGGTTTATTCAAGCCTTCCACCATAAAGCTATAAACCAAAGCGTTGTGGTTGTTGATAGGGTACAAATGTTGTAACTCGTGTCGCCACAACCAGTCGTTGCTATTGTCTCGAAAATAAAAGCGGTTATTTATCCGAGTAACATTGTTGTTACTGCTAACATGCTGGATAGAGGTGCCTAACTCTGCGCCAAATTGATCCCGCGTGTATTGATATATTTCAGTGTCGTAAAGCATGGCCCAGTGGGAATTAAATGCATAAGCATCACGGTAGCGAGCTTTTACATACAGCTGGTCCCGTCTTCCTGCACCAACACGAAATGAGTAGTGAGAGTTTTGATCTGGGCGAAAGCGCAGCGAAATGGTCGTATTGTCTTGTCTTCCCAGTGAGGGAGAGCGCGCTGCTTTTATCGTATCGCTTTGAGTTTCGTCTTCATTGTCACTTAATAGCAAGTCTACGCGATTTTCGAGTTGGGGAAGTGAAACACGAATACGAAAACGAATATCGGTTTCTGCAATATCTCTGGTTCTAGGCTCCCAGCTAAGTTGAATTCGACCTTCTGCTTTTGCCTTTTCTTTGGCTTGTGAGCCATCAGAGAACAAACCATCGAACTTACTTACGGTAAAGTCCATAGAGTCGGTGAAGCTGCGTTGCCACACATCAAACCATTGCATAGGTTGATGTGGTTCGACATTGTTTTGTGCATTATTCGCTACCTCGAGGGCAGGAATAGGCTGGTTATCACCCTGGTCGTTAAGCAATAAACACAATGAGACAGCTAAACACAACATAACAACCCAAACTCCCTCTATCGATTACGCGGTGAAATGATATCCGTATCAATTAATTACCATCAGGATGCGTGTTGTGATAATAAACGTCAACGATTATTCATCCATGCAAATATTCACGTGAAAGCTTGCGCTTTGGGTGGCATACTGTCCTTACTGTTGTATCGGAGATTATTTTTATGGGCGGTATTGGAATCTGGCAGTTACTTATTATCTTAGTAATTGTAGTTTTACTTTTTGGCACAAAACGTTTGAAAGGGATTGGCACCGACTTAGGTGGCGCAATCAAAGGTTTCAAAAAAGCAGTAACTGAAAACGAACAAGATGCCGATTTCGAGCAGAAGAAGCAGGTAGAAGACAATGATACTGCTGACACTGTTTCAACTAAAACGCAGAGCGACGTTAAAGAAAAATCCTGATGTTTGACATTGGCTTTTGGGAGCTATTGGTAATTGGTGTGATGGCCTTGTTGATACTAGGTCCAGAACGTTTGCCAGGTGCCATGCGGTCCACCATTAACACTATTCGAAGTGTACGAAATACAGCAACGGGCTTTAAGCAAGAAGTTGAGCATCAGTTGCGCGTGCATGAATTACACGAAAACCTGAAGAAAGCTGAGCAGCAAGGCTTGAAAGATCTCTCGCCAGAGCTTGAACAAAGTGTTGATGAGCTTAAAAAAGCGGCTGAGTCGGTTCAGGAACCATATAAAAAACAGTAAATGTCTGACGCAAACAATTTAATATCTCATTTAATTGAGCTTCGTAGCCGCATTCTAAAAGCACTGTTAAGTGTGCTGGTGGTATTTTTGTGTTTGGCGTACTTTTCGCAAGACCTCTATCAATGGCTCGCTTTGCCGTTGCTGGATTCTATGCCAGAAAACGCTAGCATGATTGCCACCGATGTTGCCTCACCTTTTTTCGCACCGTTTAAACTTACGCTGGTGTTGTCATTCTTTATCGCTATTCCCTATGTACTTTATCAAGTATGGGGCTTTGTTGCGCCAGGGCTATATCGTAATGAGAAAAAGCTTGTTGCACCGCTTTTACTCTCAAGTACTTTGTTGTTCTATGCAGGCATGGCCTTTGCGTATTTTGTGGTATTTCCTATCGCATTTGCGTTCTTTAATAGTGTGGCACCAGAAGGTGTTACGGTCAGTACCGACATCTCTAGTTATCTTAATTTTGTATTGAAACTCTTCTTTGCTTTTGGGGTCTCATTTGAAATTCCCATTGCCATTATCTTACTGTGCTGGACTGGGGTAACCGATGCAAAGTCACTTCGAGCAAAACGCCCCTATGTGGTCGTTGGTGCGTTCGTGGTGGGCATGTTACTTACGCCGCCGGATATCATTTCTCAAACGCTTTTAGCTATCCCTATGTGGATATTGTTTGAAATAGGCGTGGTGGTAGGCAGTTTGTATGCGGGTAAAGGTCGCCGGAATAGCGACGAAGAAACTGGCACTGAAATCGAATAACAATTAAGTAGAACAAAGGATTTACCATGAACAAACGTGCATTATTACTACTAGTAAGTGTACTCCCTTTTAGTGCCTTTTTAGCACAAGCGGAAACCGTAGGCGAGGCACTAGCTAAGTGCAGCGAGACTAAGAATAGCCTTCAACGTTTAGTGTGTTATGACCGCGTAGAAAAGCAAGTAAACCGTCTCTCAGGTACTCAGGCAGGTATACCCGTTGCAATACCTAGCAATACACCCACTGTTGCCTCTGAGCGTCGCCGTGAAGTGCCGGTAAGCCAAGCCCCAGCGCCCAAAGGCGAACAGTTTGGTTTAGAGCACACCGAAAAATTAGCTGACTCGTTCACTGGTACTATTAACAAAATAACGAAAACTGCACGAGGAAATCTTATTTTAACGTTTAATGATGGCTCGGTTTGGCAGCAAACTACCAGTACCGAATTGAAGCTGAAAGAAGATGAAACTGTTATGATTCAACGCGGAATGATGGGGGCTTTTTATATGAAAAAAGAAGGGCATAACAAACGTATGAAAGTAAAACGTGTAAAATAATATGCCTTGGTTTGACGCTGGCGTTAATTTATTAGATCGCAGATTTAATCCTCAAGAAATTATTTCAAGTGCGGTGGATGCCGGTGTTTCCAGGCTGTGTATTATTACCACTCACCCTAATGACTGGGATGCGGCAGCAGCACTTCACCAGCAGTTCCCGCAGATATGCAGCTACACCTTAGGCATACACCCCCATAATGCTAAAGATGTGGTTGAAAGTGACTACGCACGTTTAAGAGGCATGGCCAACGACGCTGGTGTAGTGGCGGTGGGCGAATGTGGCTTAGATTTCAATCGCAACTTTTCTCCGCCAGATGTTCAAATAAGTGTGTTCGAAGCCCAATTAGCGTTGGCAGTAGAATTGAACTTGCCAGTGTATCTTCACGAGCGAGATGCGTTTGAACAACAAGTATCCTGTCTGCAAAGGGTGCTGCCGTCTCTGAGCGGCGGTATTGCCCATTGTTTTACAGGCGATACCACGCAGCTGAGTACTTATTTAGATATGGGGCTGTATATTGGCATTACCGGCTGGGCATGCGATGAAAAGCGCGGAGAAGCCCTTCGTAGCGCCATTCCAACCATTCCCTTAGAACGTATCATTCTAGAAACTGATGCCCCTTACCTATTCCCCAAAACTCTACGTCCAAGAAAACGTAACAACGAGCCTGCGCTATTACCTCATATTGGTGAACAAATTAGCGAACTAATGCAGGTTGCCCCTGATAAATTGCGAGATAGCAGTTATGCTAATACTTGTCGTTTATTTTGTATCAGTGATTAATGGTAATGCACATAAATCGTCAAGGGGTTCGCAATTACGATCTTTATCTCTTCGTTATTACCGTTATTGCGGTATCGATTTTTGCGTTTGTTGCACTGAGTGTAGTCCCCGAGCGAACCACAAATAGCCGAATTTCTCAGTTAGCCTTTATTAGCGATCCCGAGGAACGGTTAACTTTTGAAACAGTACTTGATAAAACCGCGGATAACTCCCCAGAACGGTGGACGCCAACGGTGTCGCCAGTTAATTTAGGAATGAGCAGCGACGTACATTGGTTCTCTTTTGTTGTCACGCCTGATAGTTCCCGCGCAGTAAGTTACCTTTTCGAGATTGACTATGCTTTGCTAGATAGTGTGGAAGTTGCGGTTTACCCGCTGTCATCAAGTTCACCCGTTGTGCGTTACCAAGCGGGAGATAACCTCGCCTTTGATGTACGTCCCATCGCAAATAATACGCCGCTGTTTTCCTTGCCCTTAAGTGCTACACCGCAAACCGTAGTGGTTCGCGTTGAATCTAGCGGCACTATTCGCATGCCCATCGCGGTATGGGAAGAAAAAGAATTTATAGAATACGCAGCAAGCCAAAATCTAGCGCTAGGGCTGTTTTTCGGCTTCTTATGTGCCATGGCCTTAAGCAATATTTTCTTATTTTTTACTACCAAAAATCGCTCGTTTTTATTCTATACCGGCTATGCACTGAGCTTAGGCTTAACCTTGGCTTCATTGCAGGGGTTGGGGTATGCCTATTTATGGCCTGAGCAGGTATGGTTACAGGGTAAGGCGGTACTCATTTTTGGTAATGCGACGATTTTGTTTGCCGTACTGTTTTCCCGGCATTTACTGCCTATTGCTGAATTTAGCCCTTTGGTCGATAAAATTTCCAAGGTAGCAGCGTGGGCATTTGGGGTCTGTATATTAACGAGTACATTGCTGCCTTACCCATTCGCGATAAAGCTGTATTTAGTTATGTTGGCGATAATTGTGTTTGTAGCAATGTACACAGGTGGTTGGCTATCTTTTAAAGGCGTGGCGATTGCTCGATATTTCTCTGTGGCGTGGCTATTTTTATTGGTTAGCGGCTTTGTTGTTAGCCTAGATAGTGTGAATATAATAAATTTAGGTATTTCTACGAGTTATTTACTTATTATCGCTGGCACCGTCGAAACAGTGATTTTAGCCCTTATTTTGGCAATCAATTATAGCCACAGTTACGATGAACTCATTACCACGCAAGCGTTTGCCCTTGAACAAGAGCAGCAGGCGAGTAAGGCAAAAGAAGATTTACTAGCAGTGCAAAAGCGTTACCAAGATGACTTAGAATACAAAGTTGAAGAGCGAACGTTAGAGCTTGAAATTACCTTGCGTGAGCTGTCTGAAGTTAACCAAGAACTAGAGCGCCTAACGGCAATCGATCCGCTTACTGGTATTAATAATCGTCGTCACTTTGATAAAAAGTTAAAATCAGAAGGCAGACGGAGTCGCCGCGAGCAAACACCTTTGTCTATTGCAGTCATTGATATTGACCATTTTAAACGTATTAATGATAAGTACGGACATGCTGGCGGAGATGCTTGTCTTATTCATATAACAGGCATTATTCAAAGTATGCTGCTTCGTTTATCCGATGATTTATGTCGAATAGGCGGGGAGGAATTTGCGCTTATTCTTCCGAATACCGACAGCGATGGCGCCTATCACGTGGTAGAAGCGATTCGCGGTCGTATCGAAAAATCTCACATCACGTTTGATGGAGAAGCAATACAGCTAACCATAAGTGCAGGGCTGGCCACCAGTGTTATCACGGATGAAGATCATGCTGCCGCGTTGCTTCGGTTGGCTGATGAGCAGCTTTATGCTGCGAAAGAATCAGGACGAAACAAAGTACTCTTTAAACCGATTTCAGGATAATTTATGAATGCTTCATTCCCGGCTCGTCGTATGCGACGCCTTCGTGCCAAAGATGCACTGCGAGATTTAGTTGCCGAGCAACATCTTACTACCAACGATCTTATTTACCCTGTATTCGTTCTTCCTGGTACTGGCCAGCGTGAAGAAGTGCCTTCAATGCCAGGGGTAGAGCGTCTATCTATCGATTTATTATTAGAAGAGACGGCAAAATGGGTAGCGCTTGGTATTCGTACGCTAGCCTTGTTTCCTGTTACTCCTATGTCACTTAAAACCGAGTGTGCCAAAGAAGCGTTTAATCCAGATGGCCTTGCACAAACGGCTATGCGTGCATTAAAAGCACAGTTTCCAGATGTGATGTTAATGTCAGATGTCGCATTAGACCCCTTTACGTCTCACGGGCAAGATGGCTTGGTGGATGAGGCCGGTTACGTGATGAATGATGTCACTATTGATGTGTTAGTCAAACAAGCATTGTCACATGCAGAAGCAGGCGCAGATATTGTGGCACCTTCTGACATGATGGATGGACGTATTGGGGTTATTCGTGATGCACTTGAGCGCGAGGGGTTTATTAATACCTGCATTATGGCGTATTCAGCAAAATACGCATCTGCTTATTATGGACCATTTCGCGACGCTGTCGGCTCTTCAGCGAACATAAAAGGCGGTAACAAGAAAACCTATCAAATGGATCCTGCAAACAGCGACGAAGCCATACACGAAATTGCCTTAGACGTGCAAGAAGGTGCTGATATGGTGATGGTGAAGCCAGGTATGCCCTATTTAGACATTGTTCGTCGTTGTAAAGATGAGTTAAAGGTACCTACCTTTGCTTATCAAGTCAGCGGCGAATATGCCATGCATCAAGCGGCATTTGCGAATGGTTGGTTAAACGAAGAGGCGGTAATTCTAGAATCTTTACTGGCTTTCAAGCGCGCTGGCGCAGATGGCATTCTTACTTACTTCGCCCCTAAAGCGGCAGCACTTCTCGCTGGCAACTAATGCAGCGACCGAAAAGCAAAGAGAAAAGCGAATAGAGAAATAAAGAGAAAAGCATATAGGCCAGTTGCTAAAAAAAAGGGATGCGACTTAATGTCGCATCCCTTTTTTATTCTTGATTCTTTATAGCACCGGCTATTTACAGACGAGTTCCCAGCCTGCTTTGTGCTGTAACCAGCTTTCATTGGCCAATTCAGCATTAATCAACGGGTGAGCTTTCAGCCAGCCATCAGGGAAGGAGACTTCCCATTTATCACCTTCGCAGACTAAGTCTACATGGGGGATATGCTTGTTTTGTCTTCGTAAACACAGCACCACAGAAATACGCAATAGCCTAAGCAAACCCTGCAGCATAGGTTGAGAGTCATCATGGTAATTGCTAAAAGCATCAGTGGGAATGGTTAAACGATGATGGGCAACAAGGTCGCGTATAGCCGCTCGCTGCAAGCGTGTGAAGCCTGGCAAGTCAATAAAAGACAGAATGTAAGCGCCATGCTCATGATGCTTTTTATACTCTATATGCAAGCCGGTTTCATGAAGAAGTGCCGCTGCACCTAAAATAGCTTCGGTATCAAGGTGACAAATATTTTGCTGTGAACATAACTGTGAACACAGCTGGGTTGCTACACTTTTAACTGAATTCGCTTGGGCTTTATCGATATGGTAACGCGCCATCGTCTGGTTTAGCGTTTGATCGCGACGGTCATTTTCCTGCATGTTATCTAACATGCCGTAAATAAGCCCTTCACGAAGTGCGCCACCAGAAATATTCATATTTTGAATGGCTAAGGCTTCGAATAAACTAATTAAAATGGCTAAGCCAGAAGGAAAAATGGCCTTGCGATTTTCTTCTAAACCTTCAATGTTAAGCTGGTTAATTTCACCACATTCAACACATTGTTTTTCTAGGTGATAAAGGTAATCAAGTCGTATTGAATCGCTAATGCCTTGCGCCACCAGTATTTCAGTGATGGCCTGTGGAGTACCAGAGGCACCTAAGCAATTTTCCCAATCAAAACAAAGAAAGGCGTCCGCTTCGGGTAAAAGTAATGCTTTCGCCGCTTGCTTGGCATTTTCGAAGTTTTCAGCAGTGATTTTTCCGCCATCAAAATAGCGTTCCATAAAGGTCACGCAGCCCATATCTAAACTTTTTAAGTGGATGGGTTGCATGTCGTTGCCAATAACAATTTCAGTACTGGCACCGCCTATATCTATCACTAAGCTATTACCTTGATTCGCAGAGGTATAGGCTACGCCAAGATAAATCTGACGTGCTTCTTCTTCACCGCTTATCACGTTGAGCTTATGCTTGAGAATTTGTTCGGCTTTCCCAATAAACACTTGGGCATTAGTCGCAAGGCGTAAGGTAGCGGTAGCCACTACCTTAATATTTGAGGGAGGAATATCTTGTAACCGTTCGGAAAAGGTTTGCAGGCACTGCCAACCACGCTCCATGCTCATTTCATCTAGTGCAAAGTCGTCATTCAACCCTGCCGCTAAACGTACTTTCTGTTTCACCTTACCAATGATCTGAACGCTACCATTAACTACGTGAACAATGACCATGTGAAAGCTATTAGAGCCTAAGTCTACAGCGGCGTAATACTCGCCATAGCTTTCAGAGTCGTGTTGAAGTTCTGCCTGCATATTGTCTCGAATGTTAGTTACTGTTTCCGCGGTTAGACGGTTTACCTCTATTTCCACCACTGTTGCCACGACCTTTACCGTTGCCGCGTCGAGACGAGTTTCTCGTGTTTGGTGTGCGTCTGCGTCTTGGTTTAGGCGCATTTACATCATCAAGCAAAGCACTCGCATCGTAATCAGTAACAGGAATAGCATGTTGAATATATTTTTCAATATCTGGCAAGTTCATCGCGTATTTTTCGCACGCAAAACTTATTGCTATTCCACTTTGACCAGCGCGACCGGTTCGACCAATTCGGTGAACGTAGTCTTCTGCATCATCAGGTAAGTCATAGTTAAACACATGGGTGACAGAATCAATATGTAAGCCACGTGCGGCAACATCCGTAGCCACTAAAATATCTAGCTTACCTTTGGTAAAGTCTTCCAAAATACCCAAGCGTTTTTTCTGTGGTACATCACCGCTTAACAAGCCCACACGGTGACCATCGGCAGTAAGCCAGTCGGTCACGCGCTCACAACTGTATTTGGTGTTAGCAAACACAATAGCTTTGTCTGGCCATTCTTCTTCAAATAGCGAAAGAAGCAGTAGCATCTTGTCATCATCTGAAGGGTAGAACAGCTCTTGCGAGACCCGTGTCGCCGTCGTTTGCTCTGGCGCAACTTGAACGTGAGTTGGGTTGTTCATGTGTTCGTAAGCGAGTTCTTGAACGCGATAACTAAGTGTAGCTGAAAACAGCATGCTTAGGCGTTCAGTAGCAGGCGGTAGGCGACGGAACAAAAAGCGGATATCTTTAATAAAGCCTAAATCGAACATGCGATCGGCTTCATCAAGTACGGCAACTTGAATATTATTCAAGGTAAACACGTTCTGTTTATAATAATCCAGAATGCGTCCTGTCGTACCAATAATGATATCTACCCCTTCTTCTAGGGTTTCCCGTTGACTTTGGTAACCTTCGCCCCCATAAATCAATCCAAGCGATAAACCGGTATGCTCACTGAGCAGTTTGGCATCGTTGAAAATCTGAACGGCTAACTCTCTCGTCGGTGCCATTATGATGGCTCGAGGTCCTTTTGATTTGCTGTTCTCGTCATTATCTGCTTTGCTTAGCAAATAGTGAAAAGTAGCAACCAAGAAGGCAATAGTTTTACCTGTACCCGTTTGAGCTTGTCCGGCAATATCTAAGCCTTCAAGCAACGGAGGCAGAGATAACGCCTGTATTGGTGTACAATTATTAAAATTTGCCGCCGTTAAGGCGTCAACAACCTTGCTATTAATCGGCAGGTCGGAAAAATGAGTATCAGTTAAGTGAGTAGGCATAGCTTATAGCTTATCAGTGCTTGCATTAAAAACGGTTTCTATATAACACTTATGGTAGAGCTGAAACAAATCAGCGACCGACCAAAAATGGAGAAAAGAATGAGCGACAAAATTATCCAGTTATCTGACGATAAATTCGAAGCAGATGTTATCAATGCTGAAGGTCCTGTACTGGTTGACTTTTGGGCCGAATGGTGTGGCCCCTGTAAAATGATCGCGCCAATCTTAGAAGAAGTTGCGAACGAGTTTGAAGGCAAGTTAACAGTTGGCAAGTTGAATGTCGATGAAAATAACGAAACTCCACCTAAATATGGTATTCGTGGTATTCCTACATTACTACTTTTCAAAAACGGTAACGTGGCGGCAACGAAAGTAGGTGCGTTATCTAAAACTCAGTTAGCTGAGTTCTTAAACGAAAACCTTTAGTAAAATAGAGTAGTACAGAAAAAACCGGTGGCCGAGCTACCGGTTTTTTATTTTCACGTGAAAATAAGCAGTTACATCGCCTACAACAGTGTGAATACAAGTTATTTAACAATTGACGAGTAAAACGCTGGACGTTGATTAATTTTAGTGCTAACTTTTCCTTAGCGCTCACCCGAGCAGCATTCTGCTTAGCCTCTATTCAGGCATAATCAAATCAAAAATTAGAACAGAGTGACTACCAGTCCTGTAAGCAAACCCCAAGCACAAAGACCCACCAGTATGAATTTAACAGAATTAAAGAACAAACCGATTAGCGAATTAGTCGCCATGTCCGAAGAAATGGGCCTGGAAAATATGGCTCGCGCTAGAAAACAAGACATCATATTCTCGATACTGAAATCGCATGCGAAAGGCGGCGAAGATATTTTCGGTGACGGGGTTCTGGAAATTTTACAGGACGGTTTTGGTTTCTTGCGGTCAGCAGACTCTTCGTATTTAGCAGGGCCTGATGATATTTACGTATCACCAAGCCAAATTCGTCGATTTAACTTACGAACCGGCGACACTATCGCAGGAAAAATTCGTCCTCCGAAAGACAGTGAGCGTTATTTCGCATTACTTAAAATTCGTGAAGTAAACTTTGATAAACCAGAGAACTCACGAAACAAAATTTTATTTGAAAACCTCACACCTCTACACGCAAACGACCGCTTGCGTATGGAGCGTGGTAATGGCTCAACCGAAGATATCACGGCTCGTGTACTTGATTTAGCGTCGCCAATCGGAAGAGGTCAGCGTGGTCTTATTGTTGCGCCGCCAAAGGCAGGTAAAACATTACTACTGCAAAATATTGCCCAGTCTATCGCAGCCAATCACCCAGAATGTGAATTGATGGTATTGCTTATCGACGAACGTCCAGAAGAAGTAACAGAAATGCATCGCCTGGTACAAGGTGAAGTGGTTGCTTCAACGTTCGATGAACCTGCAAGCCGTCACGTTCAGGTAGCTGAAATGGTTATCGAAAAAGCGAAGCGCTTAGTTGAGCACAAGAAAGATGTGGTTATCTTACTTGATTCAATTACTCGTTTGGCACGTGCTTACAACACGGTTATCCCATCATCAGGTAAAGTACTTACCGGTGGTGTTGATGCCAATGCACTGCATAAGCCTAAGCGTTTCTTTGGTGCTGCACGTAACGTTGAGGAAGGCGGTAGCTTAACCATTATCGCTACAGCGCTTATCGATACTGGCTCTAAAATGGATGAAGTTATCTATGAAGAGTTTAAAGGTACCGGTAACATGGAATTACACTTAAATCGTAAGATTGCTGAAAAGCGTGTATTCCCAGCTATCGACTTCAACCGTTCAGGTACCCGTCGTGAAGAGCTATTAACGTCACAAGAAGAACTACAGAAAATGTGGATCTTACGCAAAATTGTGCACGAGATGTCAGAGATTGATGCCATAGAGTTCCTTATCAATAAGCTCGCTATGACTAAGACTAACGATGAGTTCTTCAACGCCATGAAGCGTCAAAAGAGCTAACCCGTTTTTATAGAAAAAGCGCCTAAGGGCGCTTTTTTTGTGTCCGAATTTCACTACCCACCTAATCGAAATAATTCTTATTATACTTCTGTCTAATGTTCGATGCCCATTAAATAGGTTATTTTTAAAAGTCACACCGCAATTGGTACTCGTATTTTTTAGCTACCAGATAGTTTATTCTGGCGTTTTACTCTACAACGGAATAGATGTTATGTATCGAAAGTTAATCTCGCTCGCAATGGTAAGTTGTGCCACTTTTTCCTTTGCACAAGTCGATGTTGATGCATTGGCTACGGAAGTAGAAGCAGACGTTATTGAATGGCGCCACCACTTTCACGAATTCCCTGAGCTTTCTAATCGTGAATTTAACACCGCAAAATACGTAGCTAACTACCTAACATCGCTAGGCCTAGAAGTTGAAACGGGTGTGGCCAGCACTGGCGTAGTTGCAATACTTGATAGCGGCAAACCAGGCCCTGTAGTTGCACTTCGTGCAGATATGGACGGCTTACCGGTTAAAGAACAGGGTGATTTGTCCTACCGTTCTACGCAAATGGGTGAATATAACGGCCAAGAAGTGCCTGTTATGCATGCATGTGGACACGATACGCACATGGCCATGCTAATGGGGGCGGCAAAGATACTGACCAGTATTAAAGGCGAACTTAAAGGTAAAGTGAAGTTTATCTTTCAACCTGCTGAAGAAGGCGCACCTGCTGGTGAAACCGGCGGTGCTGAAGTCATGGTTAAACAAGGGGTACTTAAAAACCCTGATGTAGACGTTATCTTCGGGTTACATATTAGTTCGAACACTGATGTAGGCACAGTGCGCTACAATTCTGGTGGCACCATGGCTGCGGTAGACCCGTTCAAAATTGTTATTCATGGTAAGCAAGCCCATGGCGCATACCCGTGGAAAAGTGTCGACCCAGTGGTCACTGCGGCGCAAATGATCATGTCTATTCAAACCATTGTTAGCCGTGAACTTAAGCTTATTGATGATGCAGCAGTGGTTTCTATTGGTTCAATTCATGGTGGAAACCGCTCTAACATTATTCCCAATGAAGTGGAGATGGTAGGCACCATTCGCACGCTAAATAAAGCGGCCCGTGAACACATTTACGAATCGCTTCCACGTAAAGTGAACGCTATCGCCGAGAGCATGGGCGCAAAAGCCGAACTTACGCTTCCTTTAGATTACTACTACCCCATTACCTATAACGATCCCGCACTTACGCAAGCCATGGTACCAACCATGCAACGCACCGCAGGGGCTGAAAATGCTATCGTTTCAAAGCCGGTTACCGGTGCTGAAGACTTTTCCTTTTTCCAAGAAAAAGTACCAGGTTTGTACGTTTGGGTAGGTGGTAAGCCTCTAGATGTTTCCGAGCAAGAGAGCCCTGCTCACCACACACCTGAATTTTACGTAGACGATTCGGGTATGAAGTTAGGCGTGAAACTACTGACTAACTTTACGTTAGATTACATGGCGCAACATTAATCATGGTGATGCCAGTGGGGGGCGTTGTTGTACGATAAACATCGGTGGTCGTTATCTCTGGTATTACACCTGTTACTTGTAGTGGTTGTGGGTATTGCATTAAATGCAGTGCCTGCGCCATTTGATAGCAGCGGTATCGCTGTATTCGGGGTAGGGGTTGGCGTATACGCCGCACTACGGTTTCCTCCTATAGTCGCAATTCCTATTGCGTTAATTATCTGCGTCCCCTTATGGCTAACTCACGGCAGTATTGTGGGTAAAGAAAGCCTGTCTTTACTGCCTATCGTAGTAAGTTTATTTGGATATAAAAAATCCCTGAGCCGAGTCATTAAAGTTGGTGCTGGTTTTTGGTCACTTATTTTCCTCCCCATTTTATTATTAGAGCACGCGCTTTACGAAGCCGACCAGCCAACGATGATGTTTTCTGGCGTGCTTGTTACTTGGGTAAGTGGCGTGTTTGGGCTTATCTCTGGGCATTTTGTCTTTCTAGCGAATAAAGGGCTTAAACACACTAATACAGGTTCAAAAGAAAAAGTTTCACTGCATTTCCTGTTCAGTTATTTCTTCTCAGGTTGTTTTTTTGCAGCCTCCATGGCGGTGGTGTATTTATCTGTAGCGCTTTATCAAGATGATCAAGAAGCACAAATTATTCGCTACATGCAACAACGTGTCGCGGTATTAGAGCAACAGCTATCCGATTTTATTGGGCAACACCAAAAAGCGATAGCGGTTGCCTCGCAGTCACTTTCTACGCCTTATGCGATTGAAAAATTAGAAGAGGCTAGCAACAATCAGCTTTCAGTTTTGGCTGCGCACTATCCTGAATTCATCACTTTCTTAGTGGCTGATGAAAGTGGGAATATAACCCATTCCTACCCACCTGGGCTGCTAAATAAAGCACAGGCAGCTGGGGCTGCAAATGTGGCTTATCGGCCTTATTTTTCTCAGGCAATGGAAATGGGCGGGCCGTATCTTTCTAACGTTTTCCAAGGCCAAGGGTTTGGAAACGACGCCATTGTTGCCATGTCTTCACCTATTATAAATGAGTATGGCGTACCTATTGGTATCGTGGAGGGCTCATTATCTCTACGCAGCTTCTCTTCAGTAGATGCCCTTAATCTCGATGGTTTTTCGCTTTTGCTCGAAGATGCAAAGGGCGAGGTTATTTACGCATCATCAGAGCTAGGCTTGAAACCACTGAACAAAGCACCTTCGTATTTATGCGAAGGTGAGTGTGATATAAAAATTGAAGACGGACCGCTCAATAAGGAGTGGTTGAGGCTGCAAGGTCAGCTGCCTACTGCAAATTGGCAGGTTAGCTATTACTACGATTATCGACGTTTGTTGTCGGTAATGAGTGAGTATTTGTTGACTGATTTATTGTTGCTACTTGTCTTGTCTGTATTTGGTACATTTATGGGCTCTGTGGTGGCACGAATGATTGAGTCTCCTATTCGCAGGCTCATACGTTATATCGCCAATTTTACGCCCTCAGAAGTGCGTAGAGAGCCTAACTTGGTGGGGAGTACGTTGCATATACAGGAACTCGCTTCACTAAATGACGAGTTCAGTAGCTTAGAAGGGCGCCTAGTTGATGCGTTTAAAGCCCTTGAATTTGCCCGCGTTAAAGAACAAACGTTGAACGTAGAGCTTGCTGAGTTCAACCATAGCTTAGAAAATAAGATAGAAGAGAAAACGCGACATTTGGCTACGGCGCTTGAAGAAGCAAAAGCGGCGAGCGTGGCTAAAACCCAATTCTTAGCCAATATGAGCCATGAAATACGTACCCCAATGAACGGCATTATTGGATCGTGTGAATTAATGATGGAATTACCTTTACCTAGCGGGGCACGGCATAGAACAGAAACGATTTCGACTTCTGCCAGCCACCTATTAATGATCCTTGATAGCATCTTAGATTGGTCAAAAATTGAATCTGGTAAAATGTTGCTAGATAAGCGTAGTGTTTCCGTCGCCCAGACCATTGATGCATGTAGTGTGCTATATGAGCGAAGTGCAAGTAAGAAGGGCATTTCGATTAACGTTAATATTGATGAAAGCGTGCCAAAAGCGGTCATTACTGATGGTGGTAAGCTTAGTCAAATCATTAATAACCTTGTCAGCAATGCAATTAAGTTTACTCACCAAGGCACCATTTTGGTTGAGGCCAAGTACAGACAAGGCGAGCTCTCTTGTTCGGTTACTGATTCGGGCATTGGCATATCTGCACAAAAAATAGAGAGTATATTCGACCAATTTGAACAGGCTGATGCCACTATAACCCGAGATTATGGTGGAACTGGATTGGGCTTAGCCATCACAAAAGGCTTAGTGGAGCTACTTGGTGGCAGTATTTCAGTTGACAGCAATGAAGGCACGGGTACCACGTTTTGTTTTAGTTTTCCGTGTGAGAAAGGCGACGCGCAAGAAGCTTCCTCCAATTTAAAAATACAGTCTTTACCAAGTACATTAAGGGTATTGCTTGCTGAAGACAACGATGTAAATGCCGATATTGTAATGGATATGCTTGGCTCTGTTGGCGTTAAACGCTTTAGGGCTAAAAACGGTATGGAAGCGATTGAAGCCGCAAAGCGTCATGCGTTTGATGTCATTTTGATGGATTACCAAATGCCCGTTATGGACGGGCTGACAGCCTCGAAACACATTCGCCAACAAGCTAAAAATAAAGATAAGGTGATCATTATCGCACTAACGGCAAATGCTTATGCAGATGATAAAGCGGCATGTTTAGCCGCGGGTATGAATGCACATTTAAGCAAGCCAATTAGGAAGCAGGTATTAATCGACAGTATTGCCCGTGAGCTTGCTCGCGTTTGAGGCTATCTTACCTTCATTGTTAACCGGTTTGTTGCCTACGAAATACAATACAATGTAACCCAAGATTGCTGATACAACTGACCCGGCCAAAATACCTACTCGCTCGTCAAAAATCTGATTAATACCCGTTTCTTCAAAAGCCAAACCACCAATAAATAAGCTCATGGTAAAGCCCACACCACACAGCAGTGCACAACCGTAAATATGCTTTAAGTTAAGGTCATCAGGCAAGGTCGCTAGCTTGAGTTTAATCATCAGATAACAAAAGCCAAATACGCCAATTTGCTTACCAATCACTAAGCCTAAAAATATGCCAAAAGTAACAGGGTGAAAAATACCCTCGGGGCTAATATTACCGAAGCTTATTCCTGCATTAGCGAAAGCAAAAAGGGGTAAAATGGCGAAACTTACCGTGCTATTTAAGCTATGTTCTAAGCGCGTAACCGGTGAATAGGTTTCATCCCTACTGTCTCGCATAGGGATAAAAGCCGCTAATATCACACCTGCTAGCGTAGCATGCACCCCAGATTTGAGCATGGCTACCCACAATATAATACCTACCATCATATAGGCGGGAATATCCACTACATTTCGTCTGTTCATTTGCCACAACAGCAGTAAGCACGCTGCTGCCACTAACAGCGCGCCCATAGTGATGTGGTTAGTATAGAAAAGCGCAATTATCACAATAGCGCCAATATCATCAATAATGGCCAAGGTGACTAAGAAAATCTTAAGGCTAGTGGGTACACGACTCCCTAATAACGCCAAAATACCCAATGCAAAGGCAATATCGGTTGCCGCTGGAATCGCCCAACCGGCAATGGCCACAGGGTTATCCCAGTTAATGCCTACGTAAATTAGGGCAGGTAATAACATGCCACCAATCGCACCGGTGGCAGGTAAAATAATGTCTTTAGGATTTGATAACTCGCCTTCACATATTTCACGTTTTAACTCTAGTCCAACATGAAAGAAGAAAACGGCCATAAAACCGTCGTTAATCCATAACAATAAGGGTTTATCAATCGCCCACGTGCCCGCAGAAATTTGCACTGGAAGGCTAATTAATTGGTCGTAAAGGTGATCAAGAGGGGAGTTAGCAATAATAAGCGCCAGTACAGTAGCAATCATCAGTAAAATGCCAGGCGCGGCTTCTCGATTGAGAAAATCTGATACTACAACCTGTACTTCTTTAATCGCGTCATCAATTACGTCTGTTTGATGTGCTTTCGACATTATCGATACCTCCGTTTACCTAAGCCTTATGAAGGCCCACAACCAGCCAAGTGAAAAAGGTAGTCATAAAGAATACCAAGTGGCACTGGAAGGATTAACTATTTGTAATTATATAGGGGTTTTACGAAAATGAAGGCCTTGCCAGATCACTTACGGCTAATATGTGGGATTTGTTGGCGATTTAGGCTACAATCGCGGGCTTTTCCGGTTATCCAATTTACCTATCTCAGAGGATTTCTAGATGGCAAAAGTCGCAATAGTTATGGGCTCGACCTCAGACTGGCCCACCATGCAACAAGCAGCAAAAATGCTGAAGTCGTTTGGTGTTGAATTCGACGCAAAAGTGGTGTCAGCACACAGAACGCCAAACTTGTTGGTTGAATTTGCCGAAGGGGCAGCAGATGAAGGCTTTAGTGCCATTATTGCTGGCGCAGGTGGTGCAGCACACTTACCGGGAATGATTGCTGCGCACACGCACTTGCCAGTATTCGGTTGTCCAGTAAAGTCTAAAGCATTAAGCGGTCTTGATTCCCTGTTATCAATTGTACAAATGCCCAAAGGCGTTGCGGTTGGCACATTAGCCATCGGCGAAGCGGGTGCAGCCAATGCAGGTTTGCTAGCGGCGCAAGTGGTGGCATTGCAAGATACGAATGTACGCGATGCGGTTATTGCCTTTCGAAAGCAGCAGACTGAAACAGTATTGGCTTCTAGCAATACTTTGGAGCTTGACGAATGAGAGTAGTCGTTTACGGTGCAGGCCAATTGGCGCAAATGATGTATTTGGCGGGCAGTCCGCTTGGCATTGAAGTGCAGGCTGTCGACGTAAACAACGATACTGTCGTGCACCCTGTAAGTAAAAGCCCTTTAGATACTTCCTTAGACCAAGCCTTAGAAGGTGCTGATGCACTCACGGTAGAATTTGAGCATGTGCCAGAGCACCTGCTTGAAGAAGCTACCAAAACGGGTAAGTTAATGCCCAGCATTGAAAGCATTTTAGTCGGTGCTGATAGAGTGCGAGAGAAAGCATTGCTTGAGGGCATGAAGGTCGCTAACAGTGCACACCGCATTGTTACTCACCTAGAACAGCTTGATGAATGCATTGAAACGCTTGGTGAAAAGCTCATTCTAAAATCCAGTCGTGATGGCTACGATGGTTACGGTCAATGGCGATTAGCGAATAAAGAAGAGTTGCCTGAGCTTAAACGGGCTTTAGCTACCTTAAATTTAGAGAAAGTACCTCTTGTGGTAGAGAAGATGGTGCCTTTTGAACGTGAACTTTCATTAATTGGGGTACGCAATAAGCAAGGTGATGTGCGTACTTACCCGCTTGCTGAAAACTTACATTATCAAGGCCAACTTCATGTGTCGGTTGCCCCTGCTACCCAAGTTGACGATGCACTTCAAGCCAAAGCGCACGATATTTTCGTGAAACTGGCTGAAGGCATGGACTATGTCGGCGTGTTAGCGGTGGAATTATTTCAGTGTGGTGATGAACTCTTGGTTAATGAACTTGCGCCAAGAGTGCATAATTCTGGTCATTGGAGTCAATCGGGAGCAGTAACCAGTCAATTTGAAAATCATCTTCGTGCCATTTGTGGTTTACCTTTGGGTGACACATCGGCTATTGGCCCAAGCGCAATGATTAATATTATTGGCTGCAGCAGTTTCTCAAGAGAACTTTTGAGTATTGATGGCAGTCATCTGCACTGGTATGGAAAGTCGGTGCGCGAAAAACGCAAGATGGGTCATATTAATGTGACTACTGACAGCTACACAAAATTGGGCGAAAAATTACACGATTTGAGTCAATATTTGCCATTAGAGTACTTTCCGAAACTGATTGGCGAGGCAAAACGTTTAAAAGGTTGACAACCTTTTAATTGTGGCTATTATACGCATCCGCTGTTAACCCAGCGGGTGTGAAAAGTGTGCCGACTTAGCTCAGTTGGTAGAGCAACTGACTTGTAATCAGTAGGTCGCCAGTTCGATTCCGGCAGTCGGCACCATTCTCTCACAGTAGGGTCTTTCACGTTATGGTCTTTTACATAAAGGCCTTCATACAATGTTTTGACCTAGCGTTTTCTAGGTTAGCTTCGTTGTTATAGTTTTCCCTTTCGGGATACATCTCCAGATTTTCTATATTCTCTTCTTTATTGAATAAACCTACCGTACACTAGCAGCCAACTTTTTTTGGAAGCAGCGGTATGACACCTATTACTCATTCTTTACCCTTTAAGTTACTCGCCCTGTTTATGTTTGCGCTGTCGGCGTGCAGTGTTCAAGCTACGCACCCTATTTCTATTAGTGCCGGTTACGCCCGCGCTACGTTTCCAATGGCACAATCTGCAGCACTTTATTTCACTTTGCATAATCAAAGCGAAACACCGACTAAAATAACGGGCGTTACGGTCAGCAGTGATATTGCCAGCGACGCGCAAATTCATACCACCGAAATGAATGATGACATGATGCGTATGCGAGAAGTAAAAGAAGGAATAGTCATAGCGCCAAATGACTCGGTTTCTTTTGCGCCTGGCGGGTATCACGTGATGTTGTTGGGATTAGAAAAAGGACTGGTTGAAGGAAGCAGAGTGTCATTGACCTTGTCTTTTGATTCCGCCGCTGACTACACCGTTGAATTACCGGTTAAAGGAATGGGTAAAGATGCAGGCCATCAGCATCATCACTGAAGTGAATCGTCAAAGTAGATGTGTACAATCGTTAAAATAATAATCCAAATCAATATTCTTAGAGTATCATTAAGGTAAGATTTGAATGGTATTTCCAATTCTAAATTAGTGAATTAGTTGCTAACCCAAGGAGAGATATATGAGCAAGATTGATATCGGCATTTCAGAAGAAGATCGTAATGCAGTGGCTGAAGGCCTTAAAAAACTATTAGCAGATTCTTACACGCTTTACCTACAAACCCATAACTTCCATTGGAATGTAGAAGGTCCACAATTTAGACAACTACATTTGATGTTCGAAGAGCAATACACAGAGCTTGCAGAAGCCGTAGATGAAATTGCTGAACGTATTCGTACACTGGGTGTTTCAGCGCCAGGTACTTACAAATCATTCGCGGAATTAAGTGCAATTGATGAAGTGGAAGGTGTACCTGAAGCATCAGAAATGGTGGCGTTACTTACCCATGGTCACGAGCAAGTGGTTAAAACATCACGTGATTCACTTAAGTTAGCGCAAGACGCAGATGATGAATCTTCTGCTGCATTGATTGGCGACCGTATGCGCGTTCACGAAAAGTCTGCTTGGATGCTTCGCGCAATGTTGGCAAAATAAGCCGGAATATACTTCACGGCGGATAAATTATGACACGCACTATGATAAACGTGCTGTCTGTTTGTACATTAACGCTGGCTGGGGCAACTCAGCCAGCGTTTTCGCAACAAGCAGATGCTAAAACACCAACAGATGAAAACCTTGTCGTTACTGAATTAGCACAAGGATTAGTTCACCCTTGGGGGATGACCTTCCTCCCTAACGGCGACATGCTGATTACCGAGCGAGAGGGCGGTATTAGGCGCCTAAGTCAATCCGGTGAACTATCGCCGCGCTTATCAAATGTGCCTGAGGTAGAAGCGAATAATCAAGGCGGTATGTTAGATATTGCTATCGACCCTGAGTTTGAAGCTAATAACACGGTTTACTTTTGTTTTAGCCAGCCGGGTGAAGGTGGAAGCAGCAGTAGCGTTGCCAAAGCAACACTAAGCGGTAACGCGCTGGCAAATGTAGAAACTATCTTTAGTGCCGCGCCACTTATTGATAATGGCTTTCATTTTGGTTGTCGCTTAGCGTTTGATGCGAACAAGCAATTGTTTATCACCTTGGGCGACCGTTATAAATATATGAAGGAAGCGCAAAATACCGATAACCATTTCGGTACTATTGTGCGAATTAACCGCGATGGCAGTGTGCCTAGCGATAACCCTTTTACTGACGGTAAAGCGCCTGAAATTTATAGTTACGGCCATCGAAATGTTCAAGGCATTACCATTCACCCAGAAACGGGTGAAGTATGGGCAATGGAACACGGGCCAAAGGGCGGTGATGAAGTTAACTTGCTGTCGAAAGGTGCTAACTACGGTTGGCCTGTCATTACCTATGGTATTGATTACAGCGGCGACATTATTAGTAATAAAACGCATATGGATGGCATGGAACAACCCGTACTTTACTGGGACCCTTCTATTGCACCAAGCGGTATGACCTTCTACCACGGTGACTTGTTTCCACAGTGGAACGGAGATTTGTTAGTAGGCTCGTTAAAGTTCACTCACTTACGACATATCGAGATGGATGGCGGTAAGCCTGGTGAGCAGCATGAATATGTGCGTGATAACCAAGCCCGTATTCGTGATGTAGAAGTTGGACCTAACGGCGCTATCTATTTACTAACCGATGCCACCAACGGCAAAGTGTTAAAGCTTACCCCTGCTAAGTAAATGAGTGGCGTAGCCTTATTTCTGCCGTGTTGAAAACGGCTAGATATTGAGACTAAAATTTCAAAAGCCAGCGTACTGGGTGTCACTTCACTGTGTGCGTCTGGCTTTTTTGTTTTTTGTACCGATTAGGTGATAGGGTTTTACAGTCGCTAAGCGCTAAGACTTACTTTACCTATTAGAATGTCTTTAAACATCACCCAGTCTCCCAGCAGGCTATAAAGCGGGTGGCGAAAAGTCGCAGGCCTATTTTTCTCATAAAAGAAATGCCCCACCCACGCAAAGCCGTAGCCTACTACTGGGATCAGCCATAACAATGCGAAGTTACTCGTAATTAAGCTGCTGGCGATGACACCTAACACTAACCAAGAACCAATAAAGTGTAATTTTCTACAGGTTAAATTGGCATGTTCTGCAAGGTAATAAGGATAGAACTCGCTAAAAGATTGAAATTGAGTTTGAACGTTTGACTCGGTAGCCATGACGTAGCCCTCCAGTGAGTATCGTTATGCGTGAGTTAACAACAAATTAACACGCCAGCCAAGGTAAGTATGTCGTGAATACGACATTGTTGCCGATTTTTTGTAGCGGTTGTTTTTTGCTATCAGTTACCCCATATTCATTGTCAGAAAATAAATGTTTTAAAAGGCCCACGTTATGGACAATCTTGTTGCGAACAATGCGGCAACTATCGTTGATATTACTGTTGAAAATTTTCAGCAAGTTATCTTGGAAGCATCACAAGAAAAGCTAGTGCTTATTGATTTTTGGGCAGACTGGTGCGAGCCATGTAAAGATTTACTGCCTATCTTAGAAAAGATAGCAGGAGAGTATGCCGAACACCTTATTCTTGCCAAAGTAGACTGCGAAACGCAGCAGGAAGTTGCAGGCCAATTTGGTATCCGTAGTTTGCCGACCGTGATGGTGGTGCAAAACGGTCAACCTGTAGATGGCTTTGCGGGTGTGCAACCCGAAGCGCAAATTCGTGAGATGCTAGCTAAGTACCTACCTAATCCAGAAGATGATTTTCTTGCGGCGGCAGGACAAGCTATTCAACGGGGCGACTATGTAGAAGGCTTATCGAATGCGAAACAAGTTTTAGAGATGAGCCCTGACAACATCAATGCCAAGTATATGGTTATTGATTGCTACATTGAGACAGGGTCGATAACACAGGCTAAAGCCATGTTGGACGAGATTAAGTTAGTCGATCAAGATGCGCGTTATAATACCCTTAACGGTAAAATAGAACTTGCTGAACAGGCAGCTGATACACCTGAAATTCGCCAATTGCAGGCGTCGGTAGCGGCTAATCCAGATGACTTACAACTTAAAGTGGATTTGGCTGTGCAGTTACACCAAGCTAATAAATCGGAAGAGGCGTTATCCTTGTTGCTCAGCGTACTTAAAAAAGAGCTAGGCTTTGGGGATGCACGTAAAATAATGCTGGATATGATTAATGCATTAACCGACGGTGATGCGCTCAAATCTGAATATAGACGCAAGGTCTACAGCTTGCTTTATTAACATTAAATGTAAGGGCGCTTATGTGCCCTTACGTTTTGGCTATAGGTGAAAAGCCTTCTTTGTCTAGCCAATTAAGCGCTGAGAAGTAGTGCTGAAAGTAGTTTCTTTCATAACCTTGAAGATTAAAGTCTCTTTCTTTGGCAGGGTGGGTATATTCTAGCTGCGCGCGCTTTACCATGCCGGTGTCTAACACATAGGCAGAGCGTCGTAGCCCTTTAGTAATGCTATGTTTTATAGCGCCAATGACGACTTGTTGTGTATCTGGTGTAGACAATACCCATCTGCGGCCATCTAGAATAGCGCCCCATGGTTTATCTTCGAACCTGTCCACTAGGTCATGCATTTCTTCAGAAAAGGCTTCAGCGGTTTTTAAATTCCACGCGCCCGTAGCAAACACTTCCAATACATTCCCAGAGATATCTAACGCATAATTTCCATATTTGGGAAAACGCATGAATTTGTTTCCGTGTGATTGAGTGCAATACTTTACATATAGCAGATGATAGATTTTTTGCACTATTTTGCGTTAGAAAAAGTGAAAAATTTCAGTAGGTTGAATATTAAATACTCGAATAACCATTAGGTTAGCAAAATAAGGTATTTATGTGTGCCGTATTCTCTGATGAGTGATTACTATGCTTACGTAATTACCTTAAGCGCCGCTAGCTGCTAGTACGCTTTATGGTATGTTACAGGGTTTAGGTGACAATAATTTAAATAAAACAATGAGGTATATAATGGACTGGCTTTGGCCCGCGCTAGCAATAGTGCTTATTGTAGAGGGAATTGGCCCTTTGTTATTTCCTACGCGCTGGCGCTTATATTTATTGCAAATAAGTCAGATGCCGACCAATCAATTACGCCAAACCGGCGGTGTTTTAGTTGTCATCGGTGTGGTTTGCCTTTTTTACTTGTCTTAATAGGCTTAAATGCGTAACTAAAAATAGTTCGAATATACAGATGGTTAGCGAGGTTCAGACTGAAAAAGTCCATAAATCTGCAATAACTGGCGTATTTTTGCGCATAAAACAGATGATAAAGGGTATGAATTTTTGATAGAATCCCCGCCTAATTTTCTTACACAATATGATTCATGGCAAAGAACGTTGTGGTACTCGGCACTCAATGGGGTGACGAGGGTAAAGGCAAAGTAGTAGACCTACTTACTGATCGAGCAAAATATGTGGTTCGCTATCAAGGCGGTCACAATGCAGGTCATACTCTAGTAATCGACGGTGAAAAAACCGTTCTTCACTTAATCCCATCAGGCATTCTGCGTGACAACGTTACCTGCATTATTGGTAACGGCGTAGTACTCAGCCCAGACGCACTTATGACTGAAATGACTATGCTTGAAGAGCGTGGTGTTCCAGTTCGTGAGCGTTTGAAAATCAGTGAAGCATGCCCGCTTATTCTTCCTTATCACATTGCTTTAGACGTAGCGCGTGAGAAAGCTCGTGGTGCTAAAGCAATTGGTACTACTGGGCGCGGTATTGGTCCAGCATACGAAGATAAAGTGGCTCGCCGTGGTTTACGCGTGGGCGATTTATTCAATGCAGAAGACTTTGCAGCTAAGCTCAAAGAAGTACTTGATGTACACAACTTCACATTGACTAAATACTACGGTGAAGAAGCGGTCGATTTTGATGAAACCTTAAAAGGTGCCATGGCCGTTGCTGACATCCTTAAAGCGATGGTGGTTGATGTTACCGACGAACTAGATAAAGCCCATAAAGCGGGTTTGCCAATCATGTTCGAAGGTGCGCAAGGTACATTACTTGATATCGACCACGGTACATATCCTTATGTAACGTCTTCTAATACTACTGTTGGCGGCGTAGCTACCGGCGCTGGTTTTGGTCCGTTAAAGTTAGATTATGTACTGGGTATTGTTAAGGCTTACACCACACGTGTAGGTTCTGGCCCATTCCCGACCGAGCTTGATTGCGAAGTGGGTAATCATTTAGGTGTTAAAGGTCATGAGTTCGGCGCGACTACCGGTCGTAAACGCCGTACTGGTTGGTTCGATGCCGTGGCAATGAAACGTGCCGTACAAATCAACTCGATTACCGGTTTCTGCTTAACGAAGTTAGACGTGCTTGATGGCCTTGAAACTTTACAAATCTGTGTCGGTTATAAAGATGCAGACGGTAAGGTAAAAGATGTGCCTCCAATGGCGGCTGACGGTTACGATAAAGTCACCCCAGTGTATGAAGAAATGCCAGGTTGGAGCGACAACACGTACGGTGTTACTACGTTTGCGGGCTTACCACAAGCTGCGAAAAATTATATTCAGCGCCTAGAGCACCTTACCGGTGTTCCTGTAGATATTGTTTCTACCGGCCCTGATCGTAACGAGACGATTGTTTTACGTAACCCATACGACGCGTAAACTAACCCCGTCTGGTTAGGCACTTTAAAAGCCCGGTACTTTTTTAAGTTCCGGGCTTTTTTGTGTAGGCAGTAAGCTGATAATGAGGTAATAATTAAACATTAATTAACAAAATAATTGTGTTGTGTTTTATCGCCCTCATTACTATAAAATGAATAACAGCTTATCCGATTGCCCCTGAACCTGAATTTAAATCCCAGCAGGTCAACAGTCTTCATATGTAGGTGGAATGTATTATGTCTAATCAACCAACGCTTCACGCCGTAGAACCCAGCATTTGCTTTCTTGATACGGTGGCCTCGCTTCAAACTAGTTTTAAATCTGGCAAAACCCGCTCAATAGAATGGCGTAAGAGTCAATTAGACGCGCTAAAGCGCCTGCTGATTGAAAATGAGAAAGATATTCTACATGCACTTCATCAAGATTTAGGCAAAAGTGAAAGTGAAGCCTACGTGGCTGAACATGGCTTTTTGCTAACGGATATTAAGCATACCCTAAAGCATTTAAATAAATGGATGCAGCCTCGAAAGGTATCCACCCCACTTATTGCGTGGCCGGGTAAAAGCTTTCAGCAACCAGAACCTTTGGGTACAGTGCTTATCATAGGCGCGTGGAACTACCCCCTTCAGTTGTTGCTAGCACCTTACATTGCAGCACTAGCAGCGGGTAATTGTGCGGTGTTAAAGCCGTCTGAGCTGGCCGTTGAAACCTCAACGATTGTGGCAAAACTCATCCCCCAGTACATGGATACTTCATGTGTAGAAGTCATTGAAGGCGGAAAAGAAGAATCGTCGGCGTTACTTGCGTGTAAATGGGATCATATTTTCTACACTGGCGGCGAAGCGGTTGGCAAAATTGTCATGTCTGCAGCCGCTAGGCATTTAACCCCTGTTACGCTGGAACTTGGCGGTAAAAGCCCCTGTATTGTTGATAGCAGCACCAACTTGAAAATTACCGCGCGTCGAATCGTTTGGGGTAAGTGGATGAATGCCGGGCAAACCTGTATTGCGCCCGACTACGTGCTAGTAGTGAAAGGTTTTGAACAAAAGCTAATAGACGCCATTAAAAAAGAGCTCAAATCTCAGTTTGGTAAAAACCCATTTTCTTCAGATGATTACGGCAACATTATTAATACTCGCCACTTGCATCGCCTTCAAGGATATCTAGATGGTGTAAATGTGGTTTACGGTGGCGATATCAACGAAGCGCGACCTGCCATGACACCCACCTTGGTGCTCGACCCCGCGAAAGACAGCGCTATTATGCAAGAAGAGATATTCGGACCTATTTTACCCATAGTGCCTGTTGCCTCTATCGACGAAGCTATCGGTTTTATCAACGATAGGCCAAAACCACTAGCGCTTTATGCGTTCAGCGACGACGATAAAGTACTTAATAGTATTATTGATAAAACCAGCTCTGGCAGTGTGTGTACTAACGATACGATGATATTTATGACTAACCCAGAACTTCCCTTTGGTGGGGTGGGTAATAGCGGCATGGGCAGTTATCACGGCCAAGCAGGGTTTGATACTTTTAGTCATGTCAAAACCGTAATGAAGCGGGCTTTCGCTTTAGATGCCCCCGTACGTTATGCGCCATTTTCTAAATTCAAACTATCGTTACTAAAGAAATTTTTATAGGACGTGACCATGGCGCAGCCGTTTCATTTAGCAATACCCGTCAGTAACCTTGCCAATGCAGAGGCCTTTTACGGCGAACTATTAGGCTGTGAAAAAGGGCGCAGTGATACCCAATGGATTGATTGGAATTTCTTCGGTCATCAGTTGGTTACCCATTGCGTTGAGAAAATGCCTTCACCCCCTTCCCATAATGGGGTAGATAGCCATGCTGTGCCCGTTCCGCATTTTGGCGTGGTGCTTGAAATGTCTCAATGGCAGGCGCTGGCTGACAAAGTAAGCGCCGCCGATATTGAATTTGTTATAGAGCCTTACATTCGATTTAAAGATCAGCCAGGCGAGCAAGCCACTATGTTCTTCATGGACTATTGCGGTAATGCGCTGGAGTTCAAAGCATTTGCCTCTATCGAACAGTTATTTGCGACTGATTAGCCTGTATTGAACCGTGAGCGCTTTCTAGGGCGAAAGCGCTACAGCAACAGCACGATTTAGCGCGCAGACACTATGCTTTTACCGCGACCACTTGCTTCAGAAGCGGCCTCTACACCTTGTGAGGTGCGCTTAATTAAATGCACATCTCCAAAGCGGCGGGCATCTATGGTGTAACCCATGTCAGTCAATTCAGCCAATGTTGACTCGTCAAACCCCGGGTGAACACGAATAGTATCTTTAGGCAGTAATTGGTGGTGAAAGCGAGGAGCGTTAGCAGATTTTGTGGCATCAAAATCAAACAATAATGCGTTTAATAACGACTGTGCTACCGACGAAATAATGGTTGTGCCACCAGGCGAGCCGGTTGCTAAAACCACATCACCGCCTTGTGTTACTAGGGTAGGTGTCATTGAAGATAGCATGCGCTTATAAGGCGAAATGGCATTCGCTTCACCGCCAACAGCACCAAAGAAATTAGGCACGCCAGGCTTAGCACTAAAATCATCCATCTCATCATTAAGCAAGAACCCTGCACCCGTTACTACCACGCCGCTACCAAAAGTAAGGTTAATGGTGGTGGTGTTAGCAATAGCATTGCCCCATTTATCCATAATAGAAAAGTGGGTGGTATCTTCACTTTCTTTCAAGCCTGGTTTAACACTTGGCGTGTCTGAAATACTATTGGGTTGAATAAGCGCAGCGCGGGCTTTGATATAATCAGGAGCAACAAGCTTAGCTACAGGGACTTCAACAAAGTCAGGATCGCCTAAGTATTCTGCTCTATCTGCAAATACACGTTTACCAATTTCAGCCATCACATGCAGGTATTCCGCGCTGTTATGATCTGGCAGTGTATGATTGCTTCCATAGCTTTCAAGCATACCAATCCACTGGGCTACCGCCACGCCGCCTGAACTTGGTGGTGGTGCTGTAACTAGTGTGAATCCTTGCCAATTCAGTTCAAGAGGTTTACGCCATACGGCTTTATAAGCCGCAAGGTCGGTGTGGTTAATTAGCCCACCGTTTTCTTTCATAAAGGAAACAATTTTCTCAGCAACCTCGCCTTGGTAAAACCCATCTTGGCCATGCTGTTGAATCGCCTTTAACGTAGTGGCTAATTCAGGTTGCTTGAACACCGTATTGGCTTTGGCTTGTTCAAAGTAACTAGCAAAGTTACTGTTTAATCCTTGTTCGCGGGTACGAGCTAAATATCGAGTGATGTTGCCAGCAAGTTTTTCAGGCACTAAAAAGCCATTTTCAGCAAGCTCAACCGCAGGTGCTACTAAGCGACTCCACGGCAAACTGCCGTATTTCTGATGGGCAGCCCACATACCGGCAACCGTACCTGGAATACCTGATGCTTTCGCGCCAAAAAGTGACTCGTAGGGTTTTACGTCTCCTTCGTCATTTAAGTACATATCTCGATGTGCTTCAGATGGCGCCATTTCGCGGTAATCAAGAAAGTCAGTGTTGCCCTCAAACGCAATGGTCATAAAACCACCGCCGCCCACATTGCCCGCTTCAGGTAGGGTTACTGCCAGCACAAATTGCGCAGTAATGGCAGCATCTACCGCATTTCCACCCTCTTCTAGTACCGCATAAGCGGCGTCGGCACTAAAGGTGTCGGGCATCGCTACGGCTTGCTGTTGAGTTGGCGTTGAATCACCGCCTGTTTGACTACATGCTGTCAGAAATACAAATGAGAATAGAAAAAACATTTTCTTCAACACTGTCTAACTCCTTAAAATTGAGAAACTTAGATAAAACTTATTATCAGAATTGTGAAAAATAGACCTAGCGCTAGCCAATCATAATAATGCTAGCAATAAGATAACCCACCAAGGTCAACCCGCCCGCCACAAGGGCGTAAGGAAACTGGGTTTTTACATGGGTTAATACATCACAGCCTGCGGCCAATGACGACACGGCCGTGGTATCGGAAATAGGCGAACAATGGTCACCAAAAATTCCGCCACCTAAAATGGCTGCAACAACCAACGAAGGAGGTAACCCAAGGGTTTGAATTAATGGCACGCCGATGGGAATAAGAATCGCGAAGGTGCCCCATGATGTACCGGTGGTAAAGGACATCACCGCCCCTGCAATAAACAACATAGGTACGATGAAAACAAGGGGAAGGTATTCGCCTACCACGCCTGCCACAAATACACCTGTGCCTAAGTCTTTTAAGCTATTGCCCAACGTAAGAGACAGCAACACAATGGTGACAAGTGGCAGTAATTCGCCCATACCTTTAAAGCCAATTTCTACTGCTTCTTTGTGAGTGAATCGTTTGTGCCAAAGTAAAAGGCCATAAGCGATAGCGGTGGCAAGTGCCGTGGCATAAAGCACAGATTTACTGCCGCTTCCTTCAGACAAGGTGCCGTTACCGGTCCAAAACATAAAGCCCACCATGCTGAATACCATCGTTAGCAATGGCACTAACATATAACGCGCTTTAGTGGCGGTTTCAGTTTGTTGCGGAATGTCTGTTTTCGATAGGTTTTTCTCTTCTATCGCTAACGGACCGTGCACTTTGTCTGCGGCTATGGTGTAAGCCACAATTAGCAAGGTAAAAATAGCGTAGAAGTTAAAGAACACGCTGCCCCATAATATTGAGGCTGAAGATGCTGGTAGCTCGTAGGTGTCGAGCAAGCTTAATATGAACGCTCCCCAACCATTAAGTAAAATGAGTATGCATACTGGTGCGCTGGTGGAATCGATAATATAGGCTAAGCGAGCGCGGCTCATGCCGAAGCGGTCAAATAAACCTCGAGCAAAGATCCCCGCCGTTAACACACTCAAATTCGATTCAATGAATACTGCGATACCGGTAAACATTGTCAGGCTGCCAACCTGTTTCTTATTCTTGGCCACCCCTTTGCCCACTAAGTAATTAACCGTAGCAGTTACACCGCCTGAGTCGCGAATAAACGCCAGCAGGGCGCCTACTAAAACAGAAAATAAAATGACTCGGGTATTACCTGGGCTTGACGCGGTATCGACAACGCGCTCTATAGCATTGATTGGTGCAAGTAAGCTGGTGGCGGGGCTTGTAGCTAACAAAATAAGAGCTTCAGAGCACAGCACTGCTAATAGCAATGCCAAGATAACTTCTTTTTTCCAGAATACGACAATGATCGCAACCAATGGGGGGATAATTGATACCCAATCCATACTACTTTCCATACTTTATTATTGTGAAATACTGCCATTCGCTTAATGAGCGAATATCTGAGCTTGTACGTTGATGCTAAATCGAAACGTCGATGTTCGTGAATGCGAAACCATCGACTTGCTAGTAAACTGCACATCTATTAGCCATTCATATTCATTACTATGAGCAATAGCGACTAGCGTACCGCAGAGCACACGGTTAATTCCACAGAATGACACGTATTTATTCTGTATGCATTGGTTTTTGATACTATGGCAATTATTATGCGTATCAAAGCTTAACTTATCGTTGTAAGTACACCGTTAACTGTTAAAAAATCTATAATTACCTAGGATCTTATTTGCGCCTTATTCCCTCGTTAGCAACCGTTTTATCTCGCGTTTTTTTATTTAGTCTATGCATTTTACTGTTGCCTAGTACTTATGCGAACCAATCAAACCAGCATGAACAGATAAAAAAATCTCTTGGCCAAAAAATCATTCTAGATTTTCGATTCTACTGCGATGATGGCACTAGCTCGAAAGCATGTAAAAAGCCGGTAACCACGCTACCAAATGCGCTTAAAGACTTACTCGTCACCCACAATATTGGTGGCGTTATCTTATTTTCTGAAAATATTAAAACCAACAAGCAGCTAATAGAGTTGAATTACGCCATGCAACAGGCCATGGCAAAAGCGAAGCTGCCACCGCTATTTATTGCTGTAGACCAGGAAGGGGGAAGAGTGGCTCGCTTACCTTCTTCTATGCTCGCGCCTTTCCCCGGAAATTTGGCAATAGGGGCAAGCTATTATCAGCACGGCACTGCTTTTTCCGAAAACGTAGCGAAGGGCATTGGAAGTAGTTTGAGCTCCTTAGGGATAAATACAAATTTCGCCCCGTCCGTAGACATTAACAGTGAACCTAAAAACCCAGTCATTAATGTACGTAGTTTTGGCGAAACACCTAGCGATGTTGCGGTGCTAGGGCAATCGTTTGTAGATGGGTTGCAATCAAGCGGTGTAATAAGTGCTATTAAACATTTTCCTGGTCATGGCGATACACAAACAGATAGCCACACCGGTCTGCCCAACGTTAAGCATTCAAAAGCGCAAGCGCTAAAAGGTGACCTATTACCTTTTAGCCGAATTATCAGCGGTGGAAACCCGCCAGGTATGTTGATGAGTGCGCATATCCAATACCCATCATTAGATAGCACTACCGTTAAAGACAAACAGGGAAGGGAGATGACCATTCCCGCAACTTTGTCACGTAAGATTCTCCATGATGTATTGCGAAACGAGCTGGGTTACCAAGGCGTGGTTGTTACCGATGCATTAGATATGGCGGGCATTGCTAAATACTTCTCACCAGAAGATGCCATGATAAAAGCCTATCAAGCGGGTGCCGACATTGCCTTAATGCCGTTCACCATTAGAACACCACAAGATATCAAAATGTTTGCTGCATTAATGGGCAAGGTAAGTAAGCGAATAAGCAGTGGTGAAGTGCCCTCAACACAGCTTGCAGCTTCCGTACAACGCATTACGTTGCTCAAAGCTAAATTCAGCCTGAATAGCTATGCTGAGAAAGCGCTTTCTTGGCGGGTTTCAGACGTAAAGAATAACGTTAAAAAAACACGTAATATTCAAATTGAGAAAGCGCTTTCTAGGGCGGCGATCACATCACTTTACGGCGCAGAAAAACTGCCCGTTACTCAGAAAACCTGGCTGGCATTAATGCCCGATGCGCTTAGGTGTTTAGCGCTTGAAAAAAGTTTGTCTAGTATTGCGCCCACGCTGGGAATGGCGTGCCTGCCGCTTACAAAGCTTCCAAACAAAGCCACCTTCGAATATGCATTGAAGCAAGCCGACCTGTTAATCGTGGGGGATATCTCACCGCAACATGCCGTTTATGAGATGAAAGGCTTCGATAATGAAGAAGCGATGGCTTCAAGGGCACCGCTAGCTGATGTGCATAGATTTACTAAATCAGCCTTGCAACAAGCTAAAAAACAAGGGCTTACCACGGTTTTAGTACCGCTTCGTATGCCCTATATAGCGAAAGAAATGCAGCCACACACCGATATCGCTATTGCTACATTCAGTTACAACGTAGATAGTGAGATATACAGCCCTATTTTTGATGCTCTAATAGAAACCATATTAGGCCTGAACAGACCCAACGACTATGTGCCTGTTCAGTGGAGCGGCGCATCTGATTAGTGTTAGCGTTAAGGCGCCGAGCAGTCGACCAGTCAGTGGAAATTTAAATAATTGGTAGCGCGTATAACGCATTGATAATAAACAATTAAGTTTAGTGGTTTACACTAACCCGCGCTAATAAGCTAAAGTACAAAGTAACGCAAAAATACGACGCCATACGGCGCAACACTAAGTTAAGTGTGACTTGGTAATAAGAATAAAATGGAGTTTCAGTGTGGATACAGTGGTGGCTTTTCTCATGCCTTTTGTTCCGCTAGTACTAGCAATTGTACTGGTGGTATTGGGGCTAGGTGCACTTCATTACGTGCTACTTGCGCGACAATCTCACTTAACTAGTGAAGAAAAATTGCCACGCCAAGTTACTTTGTTAGTACTTACTATTATAGGCTTGGTCGTCATCTCCATGGCGCTGCCGGTGAACGAAAGTACGCGCAATCAGGTGATCGCGTTAATTGGCGTTTTGTTATCCGGTGTCATCGCGTTTTCATCTACCACCATGGTGGGAAATCTGATGGCAGGTTTGGTATTACGTGTAAATAAACCGTTCAAAGTGGGAGACTTTATTCGCGTAGAAGATTACAGCGGAAGGGTAGCTGAGATGGGCTTACTAGACACGGAAATTCAAACTGAAACTCGTGAGTTAATCGCTTTTTCAAACACCCTAATGGTGAACACACCAGTGAGAGTAACCCGTGCCTCAGGTGCGATTGTCTCGGTTGATTTAAGCTTAGGATACGAAATTCACCATTCAGAGGTTGAGAAGCACTTACTAACTGCAGCGGCCAATGCTGAATTGGAAGATCCTTTCGTTCAAGTAATCTCCTTAGGAGATTTCTCGGTTAGCTACCGAGTTGCAGGTTTGCTTAAAGAAGTGAAAAGCATGCTAAGTGCGCGCTCGCGATTACACAAATCGGTGCTTGATGCATTGCATAACACGGGCATTGAAATTGTCTCACCGACCTTCATGAATCAGCGGCCTCAAGTAGACGGTGTGCAAATGATTCCTCGGCAACCTGGCTCATCAAAAGAGGCAGCTGCTTCCAGGGACGAAGAGGAGGAAACTAATCCCGAGGCCATCGTTTTTGATAAAGCGGAAGAGGCTGAGCAGCACGAGAAAAATCGAGAAGGTCTAGCCGAGCAAATAGCGGCTATCCACAAGCAACTTGAGACCGCAGAGGGTGACGAAAAAGAACAGTTGAAAACACACAAAGCGACGTTAGAAAAGCGGCTGGCTGACCTCGTCGAGCAGCACCGCGATGTGTGAATAAACCACTCCACTGTGAAGGCTTAAACCAATCGCGCACGTTGCGCTATTCGATACTCCTCTATAACAATCTTCAGGCACCTGACTGGCAAGCGGTGCCAGTGCACTTTGGTTCAAACCCGGATTAGTGAAGCCCTTAGTACCCGCAAAGCCGCAACAGGTGATGTCAGTGGGAACAATAACGTTTGAAGTGCAAAGGTTCGTCAACGCGTTAATAGCAACCCCTGAATCTAACTTAGTACTTGAACACCCAATATGAAGCATTGTCGGGACATCTGTTTTAACCACCTTTACCCGAGGTGAAATGTACTGAAGTAAATACTCGCTAACTTCCAATGTTTCTATTTTATTAGAGTCTGAGTTGTTGGTGCTTTTTGAGATTACGTTATAAGCACACGCGCTGTTGTCAACGATGACGGGCCAGCGTCCTTGTTCTGAAAGTGTGTAAACTTCTTGTGTCCACGCCGCGAGTTTAACTCTCGCGGTGCTTGCTTCACCTTCACTATCCCAAGGCTGGCCACAACAAAGGTCTTTTGCGCTAGAGAACACCACTTCCACGTTGGCCTTTCCACATAAAGAAACCACAGCCTGAATAACACTTTTTTCATTAGCGTTGCCATCGAAAACTTTGCTTGGGCAACTAACCATGTAAATCACTTTTGAACCCGTCTGAGGAGCCGTCTGAGAAACCGCCTCAGAAAGCGCTTTCTCAGCCGATTTTTCAGCGGTATTTTCAGAGCAGTTTTGTTGACCTAAATGGGTAGGTAATTCTGCGATGTATTCAGCGTCTTTTTTAGTCGCTGTATGTGCTTCATATGCTATTTCATTAGCGTGGGTAATAGCTTTAAAACTTGCCTCATTTTTATACTGCGAAGCATTTTGGTTGTACTGCGAAGCTTGGGGAACCGTATTATGAAGCTGCGGTAAATGTAGTGTACCTGTAATAGAATTGAATGCCTTTTCACCAATTACCCCTTTTACTTTATGGCCGGCATTTAGTGAAAACCGTGCAATTGATAACGCCTTATCGGTATGTTTAGCGGCAAGGTCACTGACTAGTTTGGTCGCGGGACCTCTAGCACGCTGGCCACGTATTTGTTTTATCCACTGCCCTGTATCAATGCCTACCGGACAAGCGCTTGCGCATAGCCCCGTTGCGGCACAACTATCTACGGCTAGATGTGAAAATGCTTCGTTAATTTCATTAATAGCCGAAGGTTCTGTCAAAGACGTTTGTCGGCGCTTTAATGCAATACGTTGACGGGGCGACAACGTATAATTGAGCGAGGGGCACTGAGGTTCACAAAAGCCGCACTCAATACAGGCATCTACCGTGTCTTGTACTGCAGGCATCGGCTTAAGGTGAGTAATATGCGCTTGAGGGTCGTCATTTAAAATAACCCCTGGGTTTAATATACCTTTAGGGTCGATAATGTCTTTAAGAGCACGCATTAACGCCACACCTTCATCACCCCATTGTGCGGTAAGAAACGGTGCCATATTACGCCCCGTTCCATGCTCGGCCTTTAGGCTCCCCGCAAAGCGCTGCGTAACGAGCACGCTTATATCGGCCATAAAGGCCTGATAGCGGATGATTTCATTTGGGGTATTGAAACCTTGGCTAAACACAAAGTGCACATTGCCATCGAGCGCATGTCCAAAAATAATGCCGTCGTGGTAATCGTGTTTTTCGAATAAGGCGACTAACGCATTTAGCCCATCGGCCAAACTTTCCAATGGAAAGGCTACATCTTCAATAATGACCGTGGTGCCAGTGGGCCTTACTGCGCCTACTGCGGGAAATAGCCCCTTTCGAATGCTCCACAAGTTTTCGATGATGTTGGGCTCTGCGGTAAAATCTTGCAGAGGCTGGCCTTGCTTCTGCTCTTGCTTATGCTCTTGTTTAGGTGGGTGCTCATGTTCTTTGCTTATACCCACTGCTGGCTGGGTTAAAGTTTTGCGCACCGTCTTAAGCTTACTATCTAGTTCAGCCTGTGAAGGGGCTCCCACGTCAATAAGTAGGGCAACAGCATCTGGGTTGCTAATATCGTGATTGGGTTTGCTAACCACCACCTTGTCTATCAAAGGCGCAACTGCGCGCAATGCCCTGGCATCCATCAACTCTACAGCATCTACATCACAGGCTTTTAGCGCAGGAATAACCGCACACGCGTCTTTGAAGTTTTCAAATAAATACAACCCGGTTTCTCGCGCCTGAGGCAAAGGCACGGTGTTGTAGGTAATGTTGGCAATGAAGCCCAATGTACCTTCTGAACCAATCATTAGGTGGGTAAAAATATCTAGCGGGTTTTCATAATCAAGTAAGGCGTTGAGGCCATAGCCCATGGTATTTTTAAGGCGATATTGATAGCGCACTTTTTCAGTCAGTGCTGTATTCGCTAATAACGTGCTGCGAAGCGCAGCAAGAGAGGCTAATAATACACTATGGCTTTGCTCAAACGCTGCAACGCTTTGCGCATCAGCGGTATTGACTTCACTGCCGTCGGGCAACAATACGTGAATGTGACGCAGGGTGTGATACGAGTTGTTTTTTACCCCACAGCACATGCCCGACGCATTATTCGCTGCAATGCCGCCCACTTTACAGGCGTTAATAGAAGCCGGATCTGGCCCAATTTTTCGGCCATAACCTGCCAATATTCGATTCGCTTTTGCGCCAATAATCCCCGGCGCTAATGATATTGCCTCGCCGTTATCTATTACCTCAAACTGTTGCCAATCTGGGGTTAGCATGACCAATACCGAGTCTGTAATTGCTTGACCAGATAAACTGGTGCCCGCCGCACGAAATGTCAGGGCAATATTTAAGCGATTAGCCATTGCTAATACGCGGCCCATAACGTGAATACTCGGCACTTTTATGACTAACTTAGGAATTTTGGTGTAAAAACTGGCGTCAGTAGCAAGGGCAATTAGCCTAGGTTTATCGCTAATAATATTATCAGGCGCTAACCATTTACTAATGCCCGTTAAAAAGGTATGAAAGTTATCAGTTGCGTTATCCACTACCTGTTCGGTCTTGGCTTTTCCCTTCCCGTTATGGTTATTCATGATGCGTTTCTGCTTTCATATTGATAGTGTTAACGCCGCCTTTTCCTTCGCTAGGTAATTCAGAAGCCGTTAACGGGTAAAGTAAATAGGGGGCGCGAAGTTGTTTAAATGTGGCTAAGCCACCAGCCCAGCTTGCTTGTATTTGCTTGCTGGTTTTCCCTGCGATAATGGCCTGGCGAAGTGAATCCGTACCGGCTAATTTATCGAAAAAATCTGGGCGAGTGAAAAAGGTAATGCCTTGTTCTTTAAACTGAGCATAAGCGCTAAGTAGTACCTCAATATCTAACCCTGAAACAAGGGCTTGAGTCATTAATGAAGCCTTCAGGGTAGTGTTATTGTGTTTAGGCGATGGTGCTGCTTGGTTAGCCGCTACGCCTATACTTTCATCGCCAAGCGCTACAACAGGGTGGCCGATAAGTTGAAAAGGAAGCGGTGTACCTCTTCCCACACTTACGTCCGTGCCTTCAAAAAAACAGAGGGTGGGGTATAAGGTAATGGCAGCATCAGTAGGCAGATTCGGGCTGGGGGCAACAGGCAAAGAGTAAGGCATTTGTTTATGATAATTGGCCACGGGAATAACCGTTAACAGCGCCTGCGGCTTGGGCTGATGCGGCTTAGATTGATACTGCTGCGCTGGTTGTTTGGCATCACTAACATCGGTCGCAATCCACTGTTCACCCACTATCATTAATGCGAGTTCGCCTAACGTCATACCGTGCAATACAGGAATGGCATGCATGCCTACAAACGATACATAATCCGGCTGTAAAATAGGGCCATCAGTAAAGGCGCCATTAGGGTTGGGCCTGTCTAATACTATGACAGGAATGTGCGCCTGAGCAGCGGCCTCTAGCACGTAATGTAAGGTGCTTAAATACGTATAAAAACGCACCCCTACATCTTGAATGTCGAACACCAAAATATCGGTATTGGCTAACATGTCGTCCGTTGGCTTTTTCGTTTTCCCGTAAAGGGAGTGAATAGGAAGGCCCGTTTTAGCGTCAACATCGTTATCTATTTTTTCACCCGCTCCCGCCTTGCCGCGAAAGCCATGTTCAGGTGACATAATACTCACCACATTGATATCACGACTTAGCAGCACGTCGACTAAGTGGGTAGGCTCCGTCGAGCTTTTTACAGTCGAGCTTTTTATAGTTAAGCTTTCTACCCACGAGCCTTCTATAATTGAGCTTTGGTTAACCACCAATGTGACTCGTTTGCCTTCAAGTAAAGGCAAATATTCATCAAATTGCGCCGCACCTACTTGTAACCTACGCTCAGCAACGTCAGCTCCCTCATGAGCTTTGGTATTTACAGCGACTTTGGTATTTACAACGGCGTTGGTATTTGTAGCAGTTTGGGCATAGCTTGGCCTACTAAAAGTAATAGCAGCACTTAGTAGCAAAACGAATGTTAGTAGCGACTTGATAGGCATTTATGAAGGTGGCCTTTTAAAGCGGTTGTTTTACAGCGTGACGCAAATAGCCATTGCTTGCCACCAATTGTTTAGCCGCGTCGTCGGCATTGGCCCCCGTTAGCACCATTAAGATAGCCAGCTTTGCATTGTTGTTCGAGGCTTTTAGCGCGGTAGTGGCATCGTGTTCATTACATTCCGTGGCTTGCATCACAATGCGTAGGGCCCGGGCTTTTAGCTTTTCGTTAGTTGCGTTGACATCCACCATTAAGTTTTCAAAGGTTTTGCCCAGCTTGATCATGGTGGCGGTGCTTATCATGTTAAGTACTAGCTTTTGCGCAGTGCCAGACTTCATTCTTGTTGAACCGGTAAGTGCTTCGGGGCCCACCACTGGACAAATGGCAACATCGGCATGTTCAAATATGGCCGAGTTTGGGCTACAAGCGATAGCTGCTGTCGTCGCGCCAATAGATTGCGCATACGCAAGAGCGCCTGATACATAAGGCGTGCGCCCACTCGCCGACAACCCAACTAATGTGTCGTGTTGACTAAGCGTAATATTAATAACGTCTTGCTTGCCGGCTTCTCGATTATCTTCTGCCCCTTCAACTGCGTGTAAAACCGCTCGTTCGCCGCCAGCAATAATGCCTACTACAACCCCATCTGGCACACTGAAGGTGGGCCTACATTCGGCTGCATCTAGAATACCTAGCCTGCCACTGGTGCCCGCGCCTATATAAATGAGTCGCCCACCTGTTGCGATGCTTTGAGCAGCGGCGTCTACCACTTTGGCGATGGCTGGAATTTCTGTAGCCACACTTGGTGCAACTTTGGCGTCTTCATGATTAATTCGCGCCAGCATCCCTTCTGTAGAAAGGGTATCAATATCTACAGTATTGGGGTTTCGCCCTTCAGACACCACCCGCTCTAAATCTTTAGCGAGGTGGTGAATACTGCGTGATGAGTCGGTGGGCTGCATGGTGATACCTTACGAAAGAGAAAGGGAGTTAATTTGCTATACACGCATTCAGTACACGTATTCAGTACATGCATAAAATACATTCATGCTGGATGTCTTGGCTAGCATACTGAAGTTGTATATATGTGTAAGAGCAAATTAACCATATTTACAACGCAGTATAATGTGGCGGACCTGCAGCGTAAACCAGAGAGCGCAAACCAAGGCGCATACGAAAGAAGCGCAAACCAACAAGGCGTGCTCCGTAGGGCTTAACATAACAGGAGCATAGTTCGTACATGCACGCATAAATTTGTATACCGAGAATTCGATTTCATTCAACTCGTGATACACTCTACCCCTATGCAAATACAAAGGATTATCTGTTTACTGTGAGCCGTCAAACCCAAGCCATTATTCACGCTGATGCTATTTTAAGTAACTTTAAACTATTAGCAGAATTAGCCCCTACAAGTCGTTCAATGGCGGTGGTAAAAGCAGATGCTTATGGGCATGGTGCAGTTAACGTTTCACGTATTCTACAACATGTATCCCCTCGGTTTGCAGTGGCAATTATTGAAGAAGCTATTGCACTACGAGAGGCAGGGATAACGGCGCCTATCGTAGTATTAGAAGGTGCACACCAAGCTAAAGAGTGCGCTATGGCTGCAGCACATGGCTGTATTCTAGTGATGCACAATCAAGCGCAATTAGAATGGATGTTAGCCTGCCCTGAAGACCGTCGTCCTACTATTTGGCTAAAAGCCGACAGTGGTATGCATCGGTTGGGTTTCGCGCTGAACACGCTACCGAGTATTGTTAAGCAGTATGCGTCGCTTATTACGAGAGATACCGTGCTAGTTACTCATTTAGCCTGTGCAGACGACACCAGCAACGACTTCACGCAGAAGCAACTTAGTGCGTTTTTACAGATAGCTACACAGTTAGCGCTTCCTGTCAGTATTGCTAATTCTCCGGCCACCATTGAATGGCCACAAAGTCGAGGCGATTGGAACCGCCTAGGCATTGCTGTTTACGGCGGCCAGCCTAATACGGCCAATGTGGCATTAGCCCCTACCATGACGTTACGTTCTAGTATTATTGCCCTTCGCGATGTGCCAAAAGGCGAGTCGGTTGGTTACGGCCAAAACTGGTTGGCACAAAAAGATAGCCGCATTGCTACGGTAGGTATTGGCTATGCTGATGGTTACCCAAGACATTGCCCTAACGGTACGCCTGTTGCGGTAAACGGCGAGCGCGCTGGCCTAGCAGGGCGGGTGTCTATGGACATGATCACCATCGACGTTACCCATATTTCGAACGTTAACATTGGCGATAGAGTAGAACTTTGGGGTGAGAATGTACCTATTAACGAAGTGGCAGAAGCTGCCGGTAGTATAGATTACGAATTGTTAACCCGAGTATCAGCCCGTGTACCTCGCATAGTGAAATATCGCTAGTATTTACAGTATTTTACATTCTTGAAAATGCGCTGATGAATGACCATTCACCGAAACAATGGGGTGTTTTTCACTCGCTTGTGCCTATACTAACGTCCCACTTTCAGTATTGAGATGAATATTTCACCTTCGACTGTTGTGGGTATATCACGTAAGTGAGGTTTGTATGCGTACTTCGTTTTCTCGCCCTAGGGTGAATCGAGGACTAGTAAGTCGACCGTTTAAGCCTGTGCAGAAAAAAGCAGTAGGGTAGCGACAAGGATACAAAGCGTTACGTTAGGAATAATATAAAAACCCGGCATTGATATGGCCGGGTTTTTTACGTTTAGCGCAGGCGAAAATTAACAGATTAGTTGTTTTGAGCGTGTAGATTAGTGTTTACTGTTGCACACGACTGCACGCTAGGCCCCTTTTTTTCAGGCGACTTTTCACTCTTTTTGTTCGCAGGTATATAACGTTCAGGGCGATGGTTTAACGAAATGACCATATTTAGGCAGAACGCGGCTAGAATCGAAATAAGCACTAAATGCCATGGAATAAAGAAAAGCCCACAAAGCAGAATAACGCTATCTACCGTAAGTTGAAACGTACCTGCGCGCACATTAAATCGAGACTGCAGGTAAAACGCTAAAATACCCAAACCACCTAAACTAGAGCTATGTCTGAACATAATCAGCATGCCTACACCAATAAGCAAGCCACCAAAAATGGCAGCAAAAATAGGATCAATGCTAGAAATGTCGACGAAGGCTGGGATCTGCTCAGTCAAGACAGATACCGTGGTCACAGAAATAAACGTATTTAATGTGAAGCGCTTGCTGATGCGAGTCCAAGCAAGGGTATAAAAGGGTAAGTTAATCAGGAAGAATAGAACACCAAAGTCCATATCAATTGCGTAAGTCCCCAGCAATGCGATACCCGCAGCGCCACCCACCATCAAATCTTGTGATTGGAACAGAAAGACACCAAATGCTACGAATAATCCGGCACTAACTAATGCAAAGATATCTTCGATAACACTGTGATTGGAGTTTTGCATAAGTGGCGATTCTTAGTTGATAAGACACGCTGTAATTATACGTTTACGTTGGTGGGGGATACAGGGTTGTGGTTAGATAACATGCTACGCTTAAAATCTATTGGTACGCACAGCTTTACGACTTTTAACCGCAGGGTAAACGGTAAGTTGCCGACTTGTAAATATTGCACCATTTATGAGCGAAAAATGGGTTATTCCACCACTGAAAACACTACAATGTCTTGTCTATTGAATTCAACACGGCAGTGCATGTAGCCGAAGTTTAGCGGGCTATAAGCCACTATTCGGCTACCAACCGCTAAAAATTCGGTATCCCATACCAGTAAATTGGTGGTATTTAATTGTCGTTCCACACTATTTTTCGATACCCCTGGCGTAAAGTTATCACATAAATAAATAACTTCTTTTCTAGCTTCAAGCCCATAAAACGCCGTTGCAATGAGAATCGCAATGGCCAATATAGCCACAATATCGGTAATGATTGAACGCTTCATGGGGGACAAAACAAATCTCCAGAGGGTGTAGTTACACCTAATTAAGGTTGGCAGGCGAAGGCTGAAGTAAATCCCACTTATTGCCAAAACAGTCTTTAAAAATAGCTACTGTACCGTAAGCTTCTTCTCGCGGCGTTTCTAAAAACTCAACGCCTTTGTCACACATTGATTGATGATCGCGCCAAAAGTCGTCGGTATGTAAAATCATAAACACTTTACCCCCGGCTTGCTTTCCAATCATCGCTTTATCTTCTTCCGATTTAGCTTTAGCTAACAAGAGTGACGTTGCACTACCTTTCGGTGTGACTAATACAAAGCGTGCTCCTTCCCCTTTATCTCTGTCTTCGGTAAGTGAAAAATTAAGGGTTTGGGTGAAATAGGCAATAGCACTGTCGTAATTGTCTACAAGGAAGGTAATAGCTGAAATATGATGTTGCATAGAATCTTGTTTTACGTGAATTTTGTGAAATCTTACCCATAAATTAACGCAAATGAAATGCGCTTCATCGACAAATGCGCTTTACATATTTCGTGTACGACAATGATCTTTTTGTAAGGTTCACTCTATAAAATTTGTATTGAAGGAATATATATCACACCGAGGTTCTCCAAATTGGAGTGATCTAAATTGTGAACAAATTGACATTAGGACAAGGAATGAACAGACAACTTCCACTACTTTCCTTAGCCGCGCTACTAGGCAGTAACTCCTTAGCAGTGCAGGCAGATGAGCTTCCTTTTACGCTGAGTGGCCACGTACGGGTTAACTATGGGCACCAAGATTGGCAACTCCCTGAGATAAGAGATGGATTCGAATTTGAATCTATCAAGTTAGGTGTCGCTGGCGAGTCAGATCAGTTCAGCTATAAAGCAGAATACCGATGGTACGAGAATACCGATTTCGACACTATTCGCTTTGCCGAACTTACCTACCATTGGGACGAATCGACCGACATTACTGCAGGTATCACCCAAACCCCTTTCGGCTTACAGCCCTTTGGTTCAAACAACTTCTGGTTTTCAGTAAATTATTACTTAGGCTTTGAAGATGACTATGAAGCCGGTATTAAGATAAATCATGATTACGGTAATTGGGACTTTCAAGCCGCTTACTTCATGAATGATGAATATAACGATGCCGCTGAATTTGGCCGTTACTCATTCGATGTGGCCGATGATGGTGAGTTTCGTAACCAAGAAGATGGCCAATACAACTTACGTGCGAACTATACCGCGAAGCTGTTGCCTAGAAGTACTACCGACATTGGTGTGTCTTACCAATATGGCGATATCTTAAACTTAGATACACTAGAAGATGGTGACATGACGGCTTACGCTGTTCACGTTCGTCATCAGCAAGGTGATTTTAAAGTAGAACTACAATACATTGACTACGAATACGATTTAGCTGCGCCTGAGGGCCAAGCGACCGATAGAATTTCGCTTTCTGCATTCACCTTTCCTTTCTTAGCTGCGGCCGATGGGTCGACGTATTCGGCGAATTTGGTGTATTCCGTACCTTATAAATTCACCCGTATTGACTCACTTACGTGCTACACCGAGTACAGTGTGGCGCAGGGTGACGAAGCGTCAGGCCGAGATTCATCGCAGTGGATAAATGGCTGTAGTTTTGGCTGGGACAAATTGTTTGTTTATGTAGATAGTATTCAAGGGAAAAATATGTGGTTTTCTGGTGGTCCAGGCGTGGGCTTAGATCTAGGTGGTCGACAAGAAACAACACACAGATTGAATATTAATTTAGGTATCTATTTCTAAGGGAAGATTATGCGTTTATTGGCTATTTTCACACTACTTTTGGCGTTAGTCCCACTGCAAAGCTGGGGGCATGCCTGGTTAAAAATTAAAATTGCTACCACTGAATATGCGCCTTACACCTCTTCAGAGATGGAGCATAATGGCTATATTAATCACATTATTTCACAGGCTTTTTTAGAAACCGGAGTGGTGGTTGAATTTGTCTCAATGCCATGGGATGAAGCTGTGGAAGCCACATTGAATGGCGAATTTGATGCACTTTCATATGGTAACTTTGTGCGTGCTAGAGGCGAGAAATTCTGGCATAGCGATCCTATCACTGCCGAAAGTCTGGTTTTCTATGTTAATACCAAATCTGATCTAGATACCTGGTCGAATTTTGATGAGCTTAAAAGCAAGAAAATGGGAGTAACGGAAGGCTATTTATACAATAACGAGCTAGCGACTTATATTAAAAATACTCCAACAGTAACGACTTACGCTACAGACAAAGAGAATTTAGAGGCATTAGTAAGCGGTGAAATAGATTTATTTCCAATAGATGATCTTACTGGATGGTACTTGCTTCAACGAGACTTTACCGCAGAGCAGCGCCAAGCCGTGATGCCGATTAAACCGTTCATTTCCACAGTAACCACGCATTTACTAGTGGCTAAGGGGCGAAACGACGACAGGTTGCTTATTGAGTTATTCAATAAAGGCTTGGAAGAACTCACATTGGATGGCAAGCTCACCCGTTTCAAACGGTTGTTAAAAGACGGCTTTTACCAAGATCCTAAAAAACCTGTGAATTTTGACAGACGCTAGTGCGGGTTCTATCTCAATCGAGCTATAGTCCTTATTAAAGAGCGAGTCATAAGAAGTGAGTCCTAAGAAGCGAGAGACAAAGAGCCACTGAGCGAATTATTTAACTGTTATACTGATTGAAAGGAGAGCTTGCTCTCCTTTTTTATGCGCTAAAACTTTTATATAATAAATAGTTACACTCTTAGTATACCAAAGATATAAGGAAAATTTCCAAAGCGGATATATACTTCACGCGTCCAGAGTATGCTAAATGAAAAGTCTGCTGATGTACTTTTCAATTTTGCCAAACATATCTTGTTAAGGCAGCATAAAAACAGTGAGAGTGTAGATGTATACGCGTAGTAGTATGAATGGGTGGTTACACCCTGTTAAGAATGTAGCTTTCTATCTTGCTTTATATCTTTTGATACCCTGCACGGTAATGGCTGCTGTGGTAGGGCTTTGTGCTAATGCCAACGCAGAAAATATTTCAAGTTCTAACGTAGCGTCTTCTCAGCCCACATTCGATATTAGCGGCTCTTTCAGGCTTAAATACGAGCATCTGAATAACCCTATTTTTCCTTCTTCTAGTGAAGACCGAGCGCAAGTCAATCGCCGAATTTCATCGCGCCTATTAGTGAAAGCCGAAGCGAATTGGGACGTATTTAATGTTACTGCTGAACTTGCAGACTCACGCGCGTGGTTAGACGATAACGACCCCACATTAACGTCTTCCCAAGTTAATACGCTAGAACCATTGCAGTTCTTTGCTCGCTATACTCCCAAAAATACGATCGCTGCCGATGAAAGTGGATTGAAATCCATAACGGCAGGGCGAGTCACTTTCGACCATGGTTCTCGTCGACTAATTGGGCAAGGCGTATATCGAAATACAAAAAATGCCTTCGACGGTGTATTGGTAGACTGGACGGTAAACGAGTGGAACGTTCGTGGTTTCTACTTATTGCCAGTAAGCCGATTACCCACGGATAGCGGTGCTGTGGCCGATGCCGACCGCGCTTTCGATAAAAGCTACAGCGAACGGAAGTTTTTTGGCTTATATGTTACCTCATCTGATAACAACGTGAAGGTGCACAGCTACTGGTTAAAAGAAGAAGACTCGGCGAAGCTCGCTACGAAAAACCGCGACCTTTACACCTTGGGTGTCGAATACACCAAACCTTTTGCCGATACATGGAAAGCCAATGTGGAAGTGATTGGGCAAACCGGAACCTCTCATCAAACCGCAAGTGCTAGTGACACCGCTGAATTAGACGTAGAAAGCTGGATGGTACACGCTAATTTGGGTAAGAAAATTACCGACTCTACCTTGCTACGTGGTGAAGTAGATGTAGTAAGCGGTGACAACGACAGTACCGATAACACCATTTCTGACTTCGATAGCCTTTACGGTGTAAGAAGGTTCGATTTTGGGCCAACAGACGTTTACCAAGCTATGCCTCGCAGAAATTTAGTCACTGCAGGTGCGCGAAGCGTAACCACACCCACTACCGAACATAATATCATGGTGAGCTATAAGGCCATGTGGTATCAAAAAGCCCCAGAGTCTGTTGATAGCTTCATTGGTCATCAGTTAGAAGCAAGGTGGCGTTGGCAGATAAAATCTTCACTACGATTTGCTATTGGTGCGGCCTATCTTTTGAAAGGGGATGGGTTTGAGCGGGGTGATTACCCTGATGATAGCCTCTTTATGTTCACTGAGGCACTTTATACTTTCTAGTTTCTCATCCTATTTTCACGTTAACACTGCTGGAAGCTCGCAATTTTGTTGCGGGAATAGGTATACTCCGTAACCGCTTCTAGCAGTTTGCGATTAAGGGAAAAGATTGAGCGACAGTACTTCACTCACACATTATCAACGCTTCATGCGCATGGTGCAGTTACTTGGCCCAGGCGTACTAATGGCCACTGCCGCCGTTGGCGGAAGCCATCTTGTTGCCTCTACCCAAGCGGGTGCGAAATTCGGTTGGCAGTTGGTGGTACTTATTCTGGCGGTTAACGTTTTAAAGTACCCTTTTTTCCGTGCAGGCGTTAGCTATACCATTAGCACTAGGCAAACCTTACAGTTCGGTTACCATAAAATGGGTAAGGGTTATTTAATTGTGGCATTGTGCCTAAATGCATTGGCTTCAGTGGTGAATGCCGCCGCACTTTTGTTATTTGCTGCAAGTTTGTTGTCTTATTTTTTGCCTTTCAATGTCTCTATTGCCATCGCGTCGGCCGCTACTTTGGGCGCTATATTGTTCATATTGCTAGCAGGGCATTTTGAAGCCCTTGAAGGGGTGGCAAAAGCCATTATGGGGGTGCTGGTATTGGCTACCTTCGCTGCCTTTTGCGCCGCAGTGGTGAATCTAGAGCCTAGGCCACCTAGCTTTGAATCGCCATCACCCTGGACACTCGCGACCGTAGGGTTTTTAGTGGTTACCATGGGGTGGATGCCCGCACCAATAGAAATATCTAGCATCACGTCGTTATGGTTAAGACGCCAGTGCCAAAACCAACCTGTAACGCCTAAAAACGCCTTGTTCGACTTTAACCTGGGTTATGCGGTGACCACCATTCTAGCGCTGCTTTTCTTAAGCTTAGGCGCATTGGTATTACACGGAAGTGGCGAAACACTTGCAACAGGTGGCATAGGCTTTTCACAGCAACTGGTCAGCTTATATGCCAATACAATTGGCGATTGGGCACACTGGCTTATTGCCGTGGTAGCCTTTCTTTGTATATTTGGGTCGGCATTAACGGTTTACGATGGTTATGCCCGCGTGATTGCCGAAGCCATATCATTGGTATCGCCACATAAAATGGCGCGTGATGCGGTATTCGTTCCCGTACTGCTGGCTATGGCAGCCATTAGTTTTAGTATCGTACTGTTTTTTAAATCTGCGCTACTGGCCATGTTAGGCTTTGCTATGACACTGGCCTTTGTTACCACGCCCATGTTTGCATGGCTAAATCATCGTTTGGTAAAAAGTGCTTCGCTGCATGAAGATGCAAAAGCCAGCTGGTGGGTAACATTGCTTAGCTATGTAGGCTTGGTGTATTTGTTTGGCTTTTTACTGCTGTTTGTTTGGTGGAAGTGGGGCTAGGATCACATTAGCAGAATGCTAAGCATTCTAACTAAACCCGCTACGTTACGATGGCGTGCGTTTTGTGAAGGCAAGTGCAACTATCTTGTACAGCACGTAAAAGCCTACCAGCAGTGAAACTGCTGCAATAAATGGGCTTAACAATAGCCAGCACAACACGTAAAGAACAAGCCCTTTCACCCCTATTTCAGACGCCCTAGCAAGTAAGTCTATAGCGCCTAATATAAGTGCCGTGGCGCAAATTAGGCCAACTACCACGGTGGTTATAATTAAAAGTGCGTTTTCCACGTTTAGGCTATCCTAGCTTCTTTTGCCAAAATAGCGCGTGGCCTTCACCTTCCGCCAGTTCATAGCTGGTAAAGCCAAACTTTTCATAGGCCGATTTTGCCACTGTGTTATTACTTAATACTTCTAAGGTAATCTTGCAGCAGCCTTTCTCTAGCGCTATTTCCTCTACTTTATCTAACATTTTTTGGCTAAGTCCTAAACCACGGAACTCGGGCAACACAGCGATATCGTGAGTATTAATAAGTGGTTTGCAGGCAAAAGTAGAAAATGCTTCAAAGCAATTTATTAGCCCAGCGGGTTTGCCGTCAACATAAGCAAGAATACTAAAGGCATGGGGTAGTGTAGAGAGCTTATCGACTAAGTTGTCGTAGGTATGTTTAGAAAGTGCCTCAGCGCCGCCCATAGGATCTTTCGCATATTCGTTTAGCAAATAAGGAATAGCTTGCTTATGTGCGTCGTCAAAATAATCTGCTTTTATGATTTCTATATTCATACATACCTTCACTTCTTTATATTACCCCAGCTTGATATAGATCCCATTTATAATGAGAACCAATGCTGGTGGATTTGCACTACCACTATGTTCTTTGTATCGGATTTACTTCGTTTCGGGTTTATCTTCTGCTTTCTTAACGCGGATATTCGCATCGCCTAACGCATGATTGTTTAACGACTTAATGGCCGCTTTAGCTTCACCTGGCTTAGGCATTTCTACAAATCCAAAGCCTTTAGAGGCACCGCTCTTTTCATCAACTACAATGGTGCAAGACTGCACAGAACCGAAAGCTTCGAATAAACTCGCAAGCTCTTCTTGTGTAGTTTGTCTGTCTAAATTACGTATTAATATTTTCATTTTGTTTCCTGTGCGCTCGGCAAAGTAAGAAGAGGCTTGTTATACAGCAAAGCTAAAGCGATGTAGATAGGTTTCGTCATACTTACCGGCAGTAACTCAAATTAAAAGCACGTCAACGTGCTGGTTGGGTAATTTGCCCCGATTGCGCTCTTTACCTTAGGGCGCATCGCGCTCTGACGGTACGGTATTAAAGTTTTTAATCACCTCATGGGGGTTAACGTCTTCACTATGGCGCTTAGCTGCTTCTGCCCACCACATCAATTGATTCAAAGTACGAGCAAAGTAATCAAACCACGAAGACTGGTCTTCCCCTGAACACATCTCACCATTCTCTTCGAATACTTGTTGCGCCTTGGGAATATGAATCATAGCCGATACTGGCAAGCAGCCTAACTCAGACAAAAAAGTACGCATGCCTACCGCTGCCCGCATACCACCCCATTGGCCAGCTGAATAAGTGACAATAGCACTAGGCTTGTAAGCAAATAATGAACTACCGAAGTGATTAAGCAAATTAGCAAGGGCAGGGCTCATAGAGTGATTGTACTCGGGGCTAACCATGACATAGCTATCACAATTGGCAATTTTTTCGGCCAATGTATTTAGTTCGGCAGGCGCCTTACCTTTGGCATAGGCAAAATGGGGCTTAAAGATAGCGTCTAAGGGATAATCTAATGAGTCTATCAATTCTACATCATGCTCGTTGTAACGAAGCTGCAAACAGGCCATTACCGCTTTTGCCACACGTTCTCCAAGACGAGCGGGCCTAGGTGGCGTGCTATCCCGAACAGTGCCTAAAAAAATAAGAAACTTCATTGGTATGCTCCTTTTCCAAAACTATTCGATGTAGTTTACTAACACCGCTGGTGGAAACCATACTGATGTACTGAAGCTAAAATCGCAAATTATCGCAGTGAATAGCCATTTTTGATTATCTTCTAAATCTAAATTCTGTTTCCAGAATAGCCGCATTTATTAACTAAATCAGGTGTAATAGATTATAGGCATAGGTTTGGGGCTCGGTTTGAAATACAACGCCTGTCCCCCATTTTGCCATTGGAGATAATTTATTATGACATTTACTCAATTACAGCAAGCACGTGCTTTAGATTTACCAAGCCGCGAGGCTATGCTTCATCGTGCGCCATCCGTGCAACAGTTTTGGAGTACAAATAACGAGTTGCTTAGCAACGCGTGGAGCGAGTGGGAAGCCAGTGAAAAAGACAACCTATTCACCCTTGATGATTCTTTACTAGATGCCAAATTACGCAGCGCAGTCACGCAAGCGTGGGAAAATCCTGAAAAAGAAACAGAGGTGAAAGCGCTATTAGAAGAGGTGTCACCCGATGTATATCAATTTCAATTCTTTGATCCTGAAAGGCTAGTTGAGTTACACGCCTATTTAGAAAAAGTATGGGATGCAGAAATAGCGCTAAGACCGCCCTACGGCATTGTGTTAAACCGTCGTGGTGCCATGCTAGATAAGCGTTCGGAAGGCTATTTGGCTGCGCCAAGTTTCCAAGCGTTTTATCGCATGATGCTAGACACTTACATGCGTCCGATTGCTCGTTTACTGTTTCCGGAAATTATGGGGTACGACACACAAACCTTTGGCTTTTCTATTCATTATCAGCCAAATACCGATACATCGATAAGACCGCATACCGACGCGTCAGCAGTAACGTTAAATATTAATCTAAACGTTCCGGGTGAAACATTTACGGGGTCGACAGTGGATTTTTATGATGTAAAAGCAGGGAAAGTAAACCCCCTAACGTTTACGCCTGGCAGCGCTATGCTTCACCGTGGAAACGTACCGCATGCGGCACAGCCTATCACCAGTGGAGAAAGAACCAACTTCGTACTCTGGTTGTATGGTAATCGCGGTCAAATGCCACCACAAGGTGAGAAAAGCGTTGATATTGATGCCCGTGAAAGGTGGACAGTACCATCTCAACCGCAAGATGACTTTGCGCCTTTTTAAGTGCGGTATCTAGCAATAAGTAGCAGCAATAACGGGGGAGGGATCCTCCGTTAATCTTGTTTCGAATTTAGCTTCTTTGCCGCCATCAACCCGACAATAAAAATGATAAAAATAACAAACCCAACTGAAATTAAAATATTGAGTAAAAAGTCCACAATAGCACCTTAATTTTTTAGTGATTGGCGAGCACACCGGCGCTCGCAGTGACAATATATCTATTTATACCATCAGAACATCTGATTAGCCCATGTTGTTATCATATTGTTACTTGAACGAAGGCAGAGATATATGTTCGCTAGGTATGCGTTAAAAGGCATGTGTTATTTCCCTACAGCTTTTATGGTTTTGCCTGAGAAGCGCCCTTTAACTATACAAAGCGTTGAAAAGTCAGTAATAAATCTAGTTCAATTTCGCGAAAACATGCTTGTCGTAAAAACGTCCATTTTTATAAATGGCTTTTTTCAGTATAGCTTCTTCGCTAAAGCCTGATTTCAAAAGCAACTGCATAGAGGCGTGGTTACCCGCAAACACAGCGCCAAAAAGTCTCACGATATTGGTATGGGTAAATACATAGTCTGATATTTGTCGAATAGCCTCTGCTGTAATGCCCTTTCGCCAATAGCGCTTATCAAGCCAATAGCCAACCTCACCAGAACGCTCGTATTCAAACTGCCCTCGATTAACGCCAATGCAGCCAACTAATACATCATCGTAAGAAATGGCTTTAATGATGCCAGATTGACTGCCCTCATTAACCCACAAAGCCGCATCCTCTTTTGTATAAGGATTAGGAATTTTAGTAGAAAGAAACTTAGTGACCGCCTCATCATTTAAGATATGCACTAACCTATCAATATCGTTTTGATTGAAGTCTCTCAGGTTAACCATTCTAATCCTTTCTATATTTTAATAACTCAGCCAAGCAAAATTATCACTCGTTTTTAGCCCGATAGACGCCGAAGTGTGAGGCGTATTGACGTGTACTCAAATGGTTTGCTCATGTGGTCATGGAAAGCGTTGAGCGCGATGCTATATGGCTATGTGGCTATACGGCTACTCACTAGCTGCATGTTTGGGAGGCATGAGATTCATGAAACATCCTTGCGTGAATATACAAAATAGCTACCTCAGTATAGAAATAACGTAAAAACGACGTACAACAATAAGAGCAATGCAGGAAATAGTACAATACCTTTTAGAATTGAAGCTCTTTTTTGTTGTTTCCAAAAGTATTGCTGCTTCCGCTTTTCAAAATCAGTTAACCAATGATGACAGTGTGGGCATTGGTTTTTGAGATGCATTATCAATGCGCATTGAGGACATTTAGCTGAAGGCTTGTATGAACCATTCCCCCAAATTGTTGGTTTTTCAAAACTCATAACTACCTTATCGAGTATGAATACAGGTGCATGTTATGACTTTCATTGCCCATCTTGAAAACCTTATTAGCAGTACTTTACTTACAATCTGTTTTAGAATGCCCGTATTAAACTCACTGAATTTTATATCCATGCAGTTTATAAAAAGGCATTTTACACACACTCGTTCTCTACCCGACCTTTCAATTTTTTAACGCAACGTACAAAAATAGATACGGAAGTGACTCCAGCACAAATGATTCCGATTTGGGGAATGGATAGTTCAATAGCCCCTAATATGAATAGCCTCCCAATCGTTGAACCAATTACAAATACAGCAGCCAAAAACACTACGATAGCAGTAACTAACATTAACCACGTCGCAGTCTTTCCCCATTCAGACATATTCTCTACTTCCTTAAAATTTACGTTAATACATAACTTTTCAATAACGAGCGCAGGCACTTAGGGCATAATGACGAAGCCGCCCCGCGTCTATGCGTCCCAGCCCGCGTAGCGGGCGAACTTGATTTTTTTATTATATTGCAACTCAAAATAACCACTGAATTAAAAAGTAAACTGGTAAAGCAACGAGTGTAATAGGGATAATTGGAAGCAGGATTACAACAATAATTGCCTTGGCATACGCATTGACGGTTGTCTCATTAAAGCCATAAGAAAATAGGAAATCATTAATCATATTATTGCCCGTTTCCTTTTCGTATTCTTTTTCAAATTCACTATCGGTAACCCAAACGGCTTTGAAAAGGTACTTAATAATTGGAATGCACGTCACGAATCCAACTAAAAAAGATACTAACATCACTCTATAATCCATGAGCGCCCTCTGAAATATAACACCCGCATAACGTGCAAAAACACGAAGACTACAATACTAAGCGAAGCGCAGGAAGCCTACGTATTTTGTTCCAATGAGCGCTAGCGACTGCGTTTGTTAGTTGCCGTAGATTCAATGGTTGTACTAACATTTGTGCGTACATCGCATGAGGACTTTACCATGGATACTCGCATTCAATGACTTGTCCGCTGCAATGCTTTGTTAGCTTGCAACTTTACGGAAAATCCACTCTAACGGTCCAATTTTGAAAAACTTAAGCCAAACAACACTAAAAACTATCCCGCAAACACAAAATATTAATGCGCTAAGTAGTGAGAAGTTTATTGTCTGATTTTCTAAGCGATCGATTGATTCAAGGATGCCCATACCAATAATGACGTGGGCAACATACAAGGTCAAAGACAATTGTCCTGTTTTGTACAGCCATTTGTTGATATTGCTTTCAGAAAATCTATCTGAAAAGTATAAGCAAGCAACCAGCAAAATAACGGCGGAACTGCCAGCAGAGATTATGTATTGGGGCAATGGAGGTATAATTGATGTTGAAAACAGAAATGTTACTACTTCAGGTGTCAATTCGGACGCAGTATTATCACCAATAGTCAATCTTATCAAATAAAAACCACATTCGGTGACAAGCAAAGTGATGAGTGACAAAGCAAGCAGCTTTTTTCTCATCAAGCTTTGGGATAAATCCTGCCTCCCCAACCACATCCCAAATATCAAAAAAGCCGCCCAGGGAAAGACGGGGTGGAAGCCGTTAAATACTATATGCCTGACCATTCCATCGAATGACCAAAAATTCTCGTAGGTTAATGTTGACCAATTCCAGTTCTGCTCATAATTTAGAAACAGCATTAAGACTGGAAATATCAGCATGATAATTGCCGAGGTAAATAACAAGGCTTTATCGTTAATTGTAAATATGGCCGCAGCTATTAAAAAATAAAATCCATAAAAATGGAGGATATCAGCTTCCCATATTGGCGTGTATAAAAGACCGACCGCAATCAGTAATAATCCGCGTTTTATCAGCGATAAACGATTTTTTAATACAAGTGAGCCATCACCAGACTCTCTTGCTTTGTTAGTCAAAAATGTCACGCCAACACCTGCAAGAATAACAAACAAGGCCGATGCCCGACCTTCAAAAAGCCCAGCAAAAATCATTAATAACCGGTTGCCAGTTTCAGCATTCATGGCAATTTTAAAATTAACAATGACCATGCCGAATATCGCCAAAGCTCTTGCAAGGTCAAACCCAGTAACTCTTTGCTTCATATACGCTCCGTGAGAAAGTTAACACCCCACTAAGGGGCGATAACATATGAGCTAAAATTAGGAACGAAGTGACGCAGCCCCTTGTATTAGTGTCCCAGCGAGCAGAGCGCGTGCCTTTAGTGTTCTGTTAGATACCAATTTTCACCTTGTACACTTTTGCTTTTTCAGAGAGCTGCTTAATGCGCCATGGAGGATTGGTAACATGAACGTTTTTAACTCCAAGCTTTTCCAAATCTTCATTTTCATAGAACCAGGCAACATAATTTTCAGAGTCATACAGTGATTTATACTGCTGTGCATGTCCTAGTGTGGTTATTTCTTGGTTTACACCGATGCGCTGAAAAAATAGCTTTTCTCGTTTTTGTGCGCTTTCAACATATTTGGCCAATTGAGCCGTAATTTGATTTCTAATACTCTCTCTTTGTTCTTTAGGAAAAGACGCTACCTGTTCTTCTATTTGAGATTTGTCTAACACCTCACTTGAAGCGCCACCATGAAATCCTACAATAGCATTGTTTCCGAGAGATTTTTTATTGGCAGCGGTAAAGACATAATTTGCGCAAGACGATAGACAATAATTGGGGATTGAAACATTAAGTTTATTTTTGTGAATAATTTCACCGAAACTCATGCCGGTATTAATTTCACCCCCCTCACTTTCTATTTCTAACCACCGAACATTGTCACGATGTTCGTCCAGTAAATTTATAAACATTTCGAGACCAGATTCGGTTAGTTTGCCAGAATATGAAACCTTATTGGTTTTGGGGTTAAAAGAAACGATAGCGGTTTCCTGCGCGAGTAGCTTTGTAGTGAGCAAGAGTGAAATAAGAAGACAAATCCGTAAAATCATGTTTAATCCTTTTGGGTGCCTAACTTTTCAATAACGAGCGCAGGCCCGTAGGGTATAGTGGCGAAGCCGCCCCGCGTCTATGCGTGCCAACGAACGCAGTGAGTGAGTTTATAGAGTTGTTAGCCACGCTTTGCTTACGAAGTGCTTTTTTGAAACTTACGCATAGCTCTGACGACATTAATAATGGGCAATGTCGAGAAGAGAACAAAAATAGCGACGAACAGCAAAAGGTTTAAATAAGCTAAGTAAGCCAACACCCCAACTAAGATTTGTACTACACCAGATAATAAAAAGCTATTGCCTACGTATTTGCAGAAAGCAGGTAGGTTGGCAATTTCAGAAAAGTCGATGCCGTTAAGCACATCCGCTTTTTGTTTGAAGGTAAGCAGATAGCCAATGATTAAATATATAAAGCCGCTTAAGCAGGATATTAAAAGAATTAGAAAACCTGTATCCATGAAAAATCCTTTTTAGTGGCTAAGGCCCCAATCAGGGACTGCTAATAGCTTGCTAAAATGTGCAGTGAAGCGGAACCGAGCAAGCTGTTAGCAGTTCCACGCTGAGTTTGCTTGTTAGGTGAAATTATTCACCATGCCTCCAGACAGGAAATGCATACTCTAAGCCTTTTTCTTCATGTAAGTCTAAAAGCGGGTCTAGTGCATCGAGATCTAGTTCTGGTGGTACATCGACTGACATTAAAGAAAACTGATTTAGAGTCTCGACTTTACAGCCAATTCGTTTGAGCATATCGACGAAAAATGTCGTGTCTATATCTTTATTATTCATAACCCAAATAACAGAGTGACCTGACTCTTCCATAATTTCGAATTCGAATATATGTTGATTTACTTCATCAGGAGTAGCTGAAAATATATCACCATATGCCAAATCAGGGATAAAGAAAGGGGCATTGACTAGCTTATAGTTGCCGTTAACTCGCTCGCACCAAGCACCTTCAGCACTTACTGGAGGCCAACCATTTTCGATATCTAAAGCGAATATTACTTTTTCGGTAGACACTGAACTTCCTTTTTCACCTAACTTTTCAATAACGAGCACAGGCGCGTAGGGCATAGTGGCGAAGCCGCCTCGCGTATAGGCTTCCCCGCGAACGAAGTGAGAGTGTTGATTGGGTTGTTAGGTACGTTTATAAACATCAGAGCGATGCCCTACTTTTATCACCTGTACCACAAGCTCGTTTTCTCGGATTTCATAAATTATCCTATAAAGGCCTTGCCGAATGCGATACAGGTCGTGTCCGCTAAGCTTAATTGCTCCATCTCTTCGCGGGTCTTCAGCTAATAAGTCAATTTTGGCGAGGATCTTTTTAACGTCCGATTTGGGAATTGCCTTAAAATCTTTTACTACTGATTTCTTGAAAATGACACTATATTTTTCCATCAGCTTCCAAACTGTTTAGCATGTCCTCATAGGAAATTTGAGGTTCTTTGGCCCTTTGTCTTACCGCAGCCAAATCTTCTTGATCTTCTTTCATAAGGAGTCTCACTGCCTCATCAATTAGTTCTGATATTGAGGTATCTGATGATGCTGCCCGCAGTTTCAAAGCATTGTGAATTGATGGCTCGAAGTAGACGGTTGATCGTTTTGATAAAGTACTCATGAATAAGTCCCCACTTAAGTAACGTTAAAACATTATAGCGTCAAAATGTCAGGTGGGCTAATTTTTACCCAAAAGTGGCTAACTTTTAAATAACGGGCACAGACAGGTGGGGCATAATGGCGAAGCCGCCCCGCGTGTTGGCGTCCCCGCGAACGAAGTGAGTGACTTAATTTTTTTGTTATGCGTTACGTGTTGATTTTGCATCACATTGTTTCCAAGTACTTGCGAAGTAAAGGATAATCAGAGCGGTTGTGATTTCAAAGATGCTAAAAAATACATAGTGAAGAGTGCCTCCCATATACAATGTGTAGCTCTGTATTGAACCTGTTATGAGAGCTGCTGCTATATTCAAGTACTTATTTAATTTAAAGACTAAAAACCTGGAAAGAACGATCATTAGCATTGGAATTTGCATAATAAATGCGAATGACAAAAGAAACTCTTCAGTTAACTCCATTCCACCAATTTTACCTGCTAAAAATGCCTGCAGGGTCTCTGCGTGGTGAAGCGAAAAAATATCACAATAGATGTAGTTGACCGTAAGAAATACCCATAAAACTGATAGAAGTTGCTTCCTATCTCCATTCCATTCAAACATCCCTATACTTCTCCATATACAAATTAAAATAACGAACCAAGTAGCGCATACGCTTCGAATATGGCGCGCGCGATTTTTGCGCGTCCAGTGGAGGCCGTTTTTTGGCCGTAATGATGTTTAATAAACTTGTTATGTGTACGTTACTCGACGTTTGCTGCTTTCTCTTTTGCGACTTTTACCTTCAAAGAATGGAATAGAGAGGCGAATAAGAAAGTTGTGAATAACAAAAGTGAGCAAAGTAGTTTTATCCCTATGCTCTCATGTTCTATGAATTCATTTAAAATTGCGGATAAAAGTATCCACCCAACTAAATAGTAACTATGTATGCTGCTCACGAATACTCCTTGTATACATAGACACAATGACTCCCTGAGAAATGCTAGCCTCCGCATTTTCGTGGGTTAGCTGAAAGCCAGTGCCATAATTAGTTTGCTTAAGACTAAATCATTTGGAGGCTAGCATGAATAAACATAGCATGATTTTTATAGGGTTGGATACGCATAAAGAGTTTCACGAAGTGGCTTATTGTGAAGAGCAGCGTGGAGCAAGTGCGGTGCACTATGGCCGCATTCTTTCTTCAAAAGTCAGCGTCAAAAAGCTTATCCGTCAGTTTGAATCGAAATATCCTGGGGCAACAATTCACGTGGTGTATGAAGCAGGGCCGTGTGGCTATTGGATTTATCGGCTGATAACGAGTTTAGGGCATTGTTGTTATGTCGTCGCGCCTTCTCTTATACCCAAAAAGCCTGGAGAACGTATTAAGACTGACCGCCGTGATGCACTTAAATTAGTGAAGTTGCTAAAGTCGGAAGATCTTGCACCCATTTATGTGCCTGAGCCGGAGGATGAAGCTGTTCGGGATTTATCCCGCGCCCGAGAAGCAGCAATGAAAGATTTAAAAGAAGCTAAGTACCTGCATGATAAACGAGTTTGAGCTAACGCATTCGGATCAGGCCGCGGAATGTGGCACAACCTACGAGGGCGTTATGATGGCAGTAACTTAACGGTTATTGAGCCCACGTGTTATTGTCCCAGGGAGCTTGCGACCGTCTACAGCGGTTTGTTAGCCGCAGACACCTCATTTAATACTTCCTTGATGATCCTTCTAGATCTCACCAATGAAAACGGAAAAGGTCGATAACTGATGCAAAATAACAAAACACTATTTTCTGAATATATTGCATAGAAGTCGTCGTTCATATAATGCCCGAGTTTTGTATATTGAGCAGCGGTAAATTGCTTGTTGTCATACTGAGTTATGAAATCTAACTTCTTAAGATATATTGTTAAAGCTTCACGAAATTCACCCGATTTCAAAACGACCCCATGAGTCCCACGAAACTGCAACTTAAACGTTAAAAAACCAAATAGCGTAGAGAAAACAAGAGTTGCCATAGCAAATCCTGCATTTTTTGCGGTTGGGAAAGTAAACTCAAAAAATGCGATAGCTATAATGATGAAAATGACGCCGTGAAATGCAGCGTTAGATAATAGATCTAAATAACGACTTAAAAAGGAACCTTCCGCAGCAAAATTCTTAGTTCGTTTAGTTTGAGAAATCTTAGGCTTTTTCATAAGTGGCTAACTTTTAAATAAGGGGCGCAGGCATGTGGGCTATAATGCGAAGCAGCCCACGTGTATGCGTCCCAACGAACGAAGTGAGTGACTTAATTTTTTTGTTATGTGCCAAGCCTCAATCTCCTTCCGAATTTACATTAGGTGAGTTTGGGTTATTTGCCATATAACCTTTCTCTGAAATACCAGGCTTAATTCCTTTAAGTATTCCATACGCCACTATTGGGCCAAAAATTGGAGCGAACAAAGCGAATACTCTATAACGTTCTAATTCATTTATTTTCTTTGAAGCGTACCTATTATTTTTAATTTTCTGAAGCCTCAAAATCACCTTGGATACCTGTGATGTGACAACAATTGCAAAAACAAAATGAACTAGAAGTACAGCTAATAAAACGATAATAATTTTGGTTTCACTCATGGCATATAACGTTCCGGTAAGGGGCAGTTGCTTGCATGCGAAAATCGCGGAGCCGCATGCGAGGAACTGTCCCAGCGAACGGAGTGCGCGAGCTTGACCGGTTTGTTATAACTACTCATCCTCTTCATCCAATAAGAACTGTCTTAGCATTGGGCGAACTACTGCAAGAATAAGAACAATGATAACCAATGCACCCATGACAAGTTTAACTAATGGGAGAAACGTTGGTTGTTCCCAGATTTGACCGTTTAGTTCTTTTTCTTCCTGTTGCTTTATGAATTCATCATATGCTGTATTTAAATCGCTATGCTTAGTTATTTCGGGGTATTCAATAACAAACCCTTTCTTCGCGAGAGCTACCCTTGCTAAGTCAGATTTCGCTTGGTCTACATACAGCATATGGTTTTTGACATCCGAGTAATACCTGATGCCTTCTTGGTCTAAAACGTCCACTATTTCAACGGAGTCTACTAGGCGCATATCTTGGATTAGAGGTCTATAAATAGGACTATCTGTTCGAGCCCAGATCAGCACAAAAATAGCAACAGTTACTGAAATAACCAAAGCAATGATTAGTTGAATTTGTCTACTTAGGGAATTAGAAATTTGCTCTCTCCTTGAATGAAAAAAATCACCACTGCTACCTGTAGTTATAACTTTTCAATAACGGGCGCAGGCACGTAGGGCATAATGGCGAAGCCGCTCTGCGTGTATGCGTCCCAGCGAACGAAGTGAGTGAGTTTATTGAGTTGTTATGCATGTTTATATACAGAGTGAGTTGTGTTTTTAAAACAGTTTAAGGCGATAAAGGCCCCTAAAGTTAAACTCGCCACGCCACACAAATAATTTAAGTCATAGATTATCGTTTCCATTAGGCTCTCACTGTCGAGAAAAACATAATACGAGGACATTATGTAAAGTAAAGCTATGACAGAGCTTCCAATTTTATAGGAAACCTTTGACGTATTAAAAGCAGCGAACAGCAATGCTATTGAAAAAAACACACTCGAAAATGCTCCGATGTAATAAGCTGAGTCTTGGAACTGATATCCTAATTCTTCATCGCGTAACATAACAAAAGGGGATATGAAGCCGATTAACTCCGCTAGAATTGGTCCACTAAATAGTCCAAAGATTAAAATTTTAAGAGCACGAACCATTAAACCGCCTTCTAAATGCATAACGCTCGGCTAAGCCGCCGGAACTGAGTGGATTGTTTTGTGCGAGCGTAGCGGAAAAGCACAAAACGAGCAACGCAGTGGAGGTCGGTTTGAGCCGTTTGTTAGCAGTTTTATTGTGACACTTCATTTATAGTAAACTCGATTTTCAATGGCTTAAAAAAAGAGAAAATCCATAGACCAAACGCACATACACTACCGATTATTGCTGTAAAAATTAATGACATAAATACGGCCATTAAAGGACCAACAAATATTGCTTTGATACCTGTTACCGGCTGCTCGTTCCAGGTTAATGCTTCCATGCCAAAAGCGCCTAAGATGCCAAACAACACGAACAATGGGAGAAAGCCTACGGTTAACCCAATTGCAAACAATTTATACACAGTCCCTGCACTAACTTTCTTAACTTCAACTTGCTCCATGATTTCTCCTATTTCTATTTGACTGCTAACTTTTAAATAAGGGGCGCAGGCGGGTAGGGCATAATGGCGAAGCCGCCCTACGTGTATGCGTCCCAGCCCGCGCAGCGGGCGAACTTAATTTTTTTGTTATGTGGCACGCCTAAAATAGCCTACGGAATAATACAAACTGACCAAAAATAAACTAGTTAAATAGGTAAATGCAACTCTTGGATAGAGATTATCTTGAATACAATGTAGCTGCTGACGTGTATTTATTATTTGAGAACAGTCGATATTTGATGTTATGGAAAAAACTAAAAATAGAACTGAAGCAAGCAAAGAAAGGATGCAAAAGATTACAATTAAAAAACGTATTTGGGTAGCTAGCCAATAGACAGCAAAGGCTGCGGCGACAATCGGAACAGAGTTAGCTACAGCTGGTTTAGGGTATTCGTAAAAAGATATGCAGCCTATAACGAATAACATACCTGCAAACCCAATCCATGTACCAAGAAACTCAAACTCTCGATCGCCGTGAAAGTTTTTGAGGTTAAACTTTACTTTGTATCTATGCATGTTTCTTTGCCACATAACTTTTAAATAAGGGGCGCGGGCATGTGGGCTAAAATCCGAACGAAGTGAGCAGCCCACATGTTTGCGTCCCAGCCCGCGCAGCGGGCGAACTTAATTTTTTTGTTATACCTTACACTATTCTTCATATTTCCGAATCACCGCTACTTTGCCATCTTCAATTTCCAAAACTTCCATCGTTGAGTAATGTAATTCTATGAGTTCATTTGTTTGAGGGTGTACTCCCTTGCTAGATGTAGTGTATGTAATGGCAATTGCATTGTGAGCGGGAATAACTTGCTTCAAGATAGCTTCATATACCGAATGAGAGCCCAAATAAAACAGCATCCCTTCGCGTATACTTTCTTTCCCGTCAGGTAATCGCGAATCATCTGAGTCGAAGGGCAAGTGTTGGTGGGCGACATCGGCCTTAAGGAAAGACAGGTAGTGCTCTAAGTCTTTTTCAGTAGCATCGGGAGATTGAGTTGCTGCCCATGCTGAAAAATACCTGTTACCGAGTTCGGATAAGCCTGTGTCTGCTATTGCGTTAAGAGACCAGAATAAAGTGACTAAAGAAAGTGTCCATCTTTTCATCAAAACCTCCACTGTTAAAATTAGGTATAACTTTTAGCTAAGCGGCGCAGTTGCGTGGGGCATAATGGCGAAGCCGCCCCGCGTAACTGCGTCCGAACGACCGAAGGGAGTGACTTGAGCGCTTTGTTAGAAGCAGAGCCTGTTCCTTTGGCCTAGTTAAAAACTAATAAAGTCAGCATACGATTGATTATTAACACAAACAAGTAAAACAACAGCGCATTGATGGTATTGATTTGACTGAAGCAAGCTGCCATTCGAGCCGACAAACGCAATGGCGCTTCGTGATTCAAAATAAGAACTTGGCGATAAAGCGCCTATTGCGTGACCTTTGAAGTGAATACAGCGAAGTTATAACCACCAAAAGCCAGAGCGATTTTTGAAACAGCAGGTGAGGGCGGTTGAACTGATATCTTTATAAAGCCAAGCGCAGTTTAGGCTGACGCCTTCTAACTTCCAAATATGGGGCGCAGACATGTGTGCAAAAATGGCGAAGCCGCGCACATGTTTGCGTCCCAGCGAGCGACAGCGAGTGCCATAATTTGTTTGTTATGCATCAAAAACCCCAAACAACCTAATGTAGTTCTTTTTGTAGATACTAACGGTAATAAATGGGCGAACCAAGCCTGCATTAATTAGTGTTGGGAAAAGGGCAACAATAGCGAAAAAGGCTAAGGGGTCGAAATGGATAGAGAAGCTAGCAATGGCGACGGATATATAGGTCACAAATGAGTATACGTTAAACCATTTAATATTCTTTTTTAAAACTGAAATTTCATTTTCATCGGTATAATCGCTTATGAAAAAGTAAAAAAACACTAAACCAATGAAACCCAGAATAAGGCTCTCTGGCCTTATTTCTGAAATTGCTGCACCGGCAAACGTTGACGCTAAACCCAGCGCGAAAGAATCGGTGTAGGCCATCTTTAAAAGAATAGATAGGTTAACTGGCTCTTTTGAAAGAGGCGCTCGATTCATTATTTACCTTGATGCATAACTTTTAAATATGGGGCACGAACAGGCAGGCGATAATGGCGAAGCCGCCTGCCTGTTTGTGTCCCAGCCCGCCTGCGGGCGCCATGATTTTTTTGTTAGGTGCGTGTATTTTACAACCCCAATAGCGGTTTGTCTTTAACCTGATGATATCTAAGAGCGACAGATATGCAATGCGCTAGTTCTGGTTTTGCTGATATTTGATTAATGCTCAATAAGACTTCTCTATTGCCCAAATATCGAAAGTCGTTGGGATATAGCTCTTTAAATGTTGCTATAAGCTTGGTTCGGCAATGAAAAAAGAGTGAAATGGTTTGCGGAGAGTCTGGACGCCAGTCGATTCTTAGCGGGCTACCATTTGGACAAGAATAACTAAGTTGTGACCATTTTAGGTTTTCTGTAACTGGCCCAAGAGATTCTGAATTAGCAATTTGAAGTATAAGCTTTCGAAGTTGGAGTAAAGCACTTTTCGCATCAGTTGGGTAAGTGTTTAACTTAGACGCTATTGATTCTTCCATGACATTTTCCAATTACTAAAAAGCACCTAACTTTTCAATAACGGGCGCAGGCACGTAGGGCATAATGGCGAAGCCGCCCTGCGTGTATGCGTCCCAGCGAACGTAGTGAGTGCGTTAATTGCCTTGTTATATTTCGGTTCAAAGTTCGACAAAACGAGAATTATCTACCAATAAACTTAACTTTTTAAAGTAACACTCTTTACCTTGACCAACAGCTATAACCGCATAGTTTTTATTTGAAGATGCATCAAAGTTAAAAGTACTCGTTTTTGAAAAGCTACCTATAGTGCATTTAGTTGTATAACTATACTCACCGGCAAGAATAGAAATGTCTGAATTAGTGACGATATCTTTGTCGTTGAGTTTTAATGATGTAATTTGAAGAGCAGAAGGGGAAAATTCTTCATCAAGCTTAGATGCGTCCGTCCATAAACTTATAGTCGCAGTCTCGTTGCTTGATTTTGATGGCCCATCATAGAATTGAATCGCGGTTGAACCGCAAGCACTCAATCCTACAATTGCCAGAAATAAAAACAAGTTTTTCATCTTAAAACATCCTTTTAGAAATATAACTTCCCGCATAACGGGCAAATATACGTAGGCTAAAATACCGAGCAGAGCGAGGGGAGCCTACGTGTATTTGTCCCCCGCGAGCGAAGCGAGTGTTTATGCGCTTGTTATGCGCCATTAACCGTCAACATCATAGTTATAGCCTGAAAGGTCTTTGGCGTAGTAGTCATTGATAACGTTTAATTTAGCTTTTTTAAAAACACGAGTAAAACAACTAAGCAGAGCTATCAATCCTAGTGCTGCAAACACAATTGAAATTGGATTGAATATGTACAGGCTTTCACAGTCAAAACAAGATACATCTTCGTATGCAGTAGCAAAGGTAAGAATTGAGAGAACGACTCCAAGAAATAAGTACAAAATAGCCAGCTTCATCTAAATTCCCCTTTGGCACATAACACCCGCATAACGGGCAAAAATACGTAGGCTACAATACCAAGCGAAGCGCAGGGAGCCTACGTATTTTTGTCCCTAGCGAGCGCAGCGAGTGTTAATGCGTTTGTTATGTACCTTACGCATATCTGTCTAACTGTTGAAACAACTCTTCAGAACCTTCAATGTGAATTGGCACGAATATTTGACCTTTTTTTCCAGCATCCACAACGACAACAGGCATACCATTACTATTGAAAGGAAAGGCCTTTTCAATTTCGTTCATTTTGAAGCGACGCTTGAGTAACCAATAATTTCTACCACTGATTTCATTATTTTCTATTGTAACGTACGAGCATTTAAGTAAATAACCTATTGTGACACCGAAAAATAAGCTGAATAGAAATATAGCCAAAAACATCAATGGAAGTTGAATAAGGCTGACGTGTTTAAACGTTTCTTCAATATCAAATGATACTGAAAAGAGACGAATACACATGATGATTGTAAAGCCGACCGATAGAATGATGAACAATTGCTTGACCATGTGTCGTGCAAGCTCTTTCCATTTTACTCGATAAACCATTGAACTATCCTTGGTACATAACGCCCCAATATGCCGACGAAACGAGCGCAGCGAGTTGAGGTCGGAATAATTGGATTGTTATGTTGCATTTGCTCTCCTAACTTTTATAAAAACAAATGCTTCGTAAATAAATAATACTGCCATACCGCAAGCCCAAACCCTGAATGCAAATACTATTTCAGGACTGCCACAAGAACCTGATTGTTGTCCCCAATGCCAAAAATAGGCTGGAAAGTATGTAAAGGTAGTAATGAACAATAAAGGCACCCAGAGCCTATGAACATTTGAGACAAGGCGCAAGATGACTGACAGAAACAACAAGGCGATAGCAACGCAAAATGCAAAAAATGATTGGGACTCATGCAATTCTCTCAGCCCTTCGGGTGGCGAAAAGCATGCAAAGGATTCGCCAGCAAAAAATACTGTAACTATGAAAAATAGATATTTCACTAGTCTATCCCTGCAACATAACTTTTAAATAAGGGGCGCAGACATGTGGGCTATAATGCGAAGCAGCCCACGTGTATGCGTCCCTGCGAACGAAGTGAGTGACTTAATTTTTTTGTTAGGTGCGTGCAGATACATCCTAGTTTTCCTTGCCGATCTTTCTGAAATATATAGTTAAACCACAGTAAAAAATTAAGTAACTTGGCAAATAAACCAGACTTCCGATCACAACTCCTTGCATTGGATTAAATCCATCCAAATAGGGAGTAAGATAGAAATAACCGAAAAAGCAAAACGTTGCTACAAGTAAGATACTGTGTTTCAACCTATTTTTATTTCTTACTACCTTAGTGCTAGCAATAGCTGCAATAAATATTGGTACGAAAATAAAAACTGAAAATATCTCGGTTCCCATAAGCACCTAACTTCCAAATATGGGGCGCAAACACGTGTGCAATAATGGCGAAGCCGCGCACTTGTTTGCGTCCCAGCGAGCGGCAGCGAGTGACATAATTTGTTTGTTATAAGCCACTGTTTAAATAGCCTTGCGCATTTTATCTATTAACTCAAGGGATGCCTGATAAAGCAAGATTTCCATGTCCTCATTATGGTAAAGAGGTCCCCAACGGAATAGTCCTTTGAGACTAAATTGCTTTGCAATGAATTCGCGCCATGTCACAGATTTAGAAACACTGAAGGTTTTAACTGTCTTGCCGTGTTTAATATTATATAGGCGCGAAACCAACTTGATTTTTGGGCGCCAAAATATTGGTATGCCAGACGTTCCAAGGTTTACGGTGAAAGCCTCGCCACCATGCAGCGTAACTATAACGACATCCAAGGCAATGTCAGATTTCTTGGGCTCAGTAATGTTAGAAATACTATGGAGGCAAAAGATCTCTTCGAATTTTTGCGCATATGATCTTGTAGTGAATTTCCAGTTATAGAAAAGAACGACTCTATTTTAGATAGGTTGCTGTCATTAACTACAGCCAATGAACCCAAGTATACATTTGGCTTTTCAGAGCTGAACCAATCGAAGAGCAAATTCAAATTCCTTTTGGCTTATAACTTTTCAATAACGGGCGCAGGCACGTAGGGCATAATGGCGAAGCCGCTCTGCGTGTATGCGTCCCAGCGAACGAAGTGAGTGAGTTTATTGAGTTGTTATGCATGTTTATATACAGAGTGAGTTGTGTTTTTAAAGCAGTGTAAGGCGATAAAGGCCCCTAAAGTTAAACTCGCCACGCCACACAAATAATTTAAGTCATAGATTATCGTTTCCATTAGGCTCTCACTGTCGAGAAAAACATAATACGAGGACATTATGTAAAGTAAAGCTATGACAGAGCTTCCAATTTTATAGGAAACCTTTGACGTATTAAAAGCAGCGAACAGCAATGCTATTGAAAAAAACACACTCGAAAATGCTCCGATGTAATAAGCTGAGTCTTGGAACTGATATCCTAATTCTTCATCGCGTAACATAACAAAAGGGGATATGAAGCCGATTAACTCCGCTAGAATTGGTCCACTAAATAGTCCAAAGATTAAAATTTTAAGAGCACGAACCATTAAACCACCTTCTAAATGCATAACGTTTCACATATGGGGCGCAGGCTTGCTGGCTATACTTGCGAAGAATGAGCCGAGCCAGCGAGTATGCGTCCCAATGAGCGCAGCGAATGAACATAATGTGTTTGTTAGGTTTCAGGGGCATCTTGGGTACCAGAATTTCCATTTAGAACATCATTCTCGAAAACATACCAAGAGCGCTCCATATTTGAAATCCAATGTTCTTTATTTCGAACTTGGCCGGATGCTTCCTTGGCGTAACCAACAGCTTCACTTAATTTCCCTGATGTATACCCATTTAATTGCGGCTTAATCTGTGCCGCCATAAATTCCAGTTTTCGTAAGGGGCTGGCAGCTTCTTTTTTATTGTGAGAGTAAATTACCTCATCAATTAAGCTTCGCAGTTTTCTTAGTTTTTCACTATCCATTTCGACTAAATCCTCTTATGAAACCTAACTTTTCAATAACGGGCGCAGATGCGTGGGGCATAATGGCGCAGCCGCCCCGCGTGTATGCGTCCCAGCGAACGAAGTGAGTGAGTTAATTGAGTTGTTATACGAATAGCCAATTAATTCATAGAAAGAAGGCTACGAGGTTTAAGCTCTAAATTACTTTCCAGCCTTTCTATTTTTGAAAGAAGCTCTTGATTAGCTTTGCTTGTTTGGTCGATTTGATTCTGAAGCTTGTCTACTTTGACCTGTACAGTCTGATTGGCCTGATTTTGTTGATATAGGATGTATGATTGCAAGCTAATTACAGTTGCGAAAGCGATAGTTGATAAAGCTACTTTTGTACGACTTTTCATAGAACTTCCTTATTTCAATTGAATATTAAGACTACCAGTGATTTTTTAGTTTTTCACTTATTCGTATAACTTTTAAATAAGGGGCGCAGGCACGTAGGGCATAATGGCGAAGCCGCCCTGCGTGTTAGCGTCCCAGTGGGCTTTAGCCCACGACTTAATTTTTTTGTTATACGTCATTGGCGTAAAACATCTACGGTTGCTTTGTGAAATGTATCCGCTGGGTAGAGCTTAGTCTTGCATGAAGTTAACATATGGATACTCTCTTCTTTTGAGCTTACAGATGGAATTTTTGCTTCACATTGCCCTATAAATTCGCCGTCTGTGTTAAATAGGCTGAATCTTAAACTAAGCCCGAAAGCATTAGGAGTTAGGCCCAAATTAATCATCTTGGTTGTTAGTAGGATCTCATTGTCTACTACTTGAGAATTTACTAATTCAAGACTTAGCGAATCTACAAATGTATCCATATCCTCTTTAACGAGTTCACGCATGGAATACTTATAAGTCTGTTCTATTTTTATGTGTCCAACAATGAAGTAGGTTGCTAAAACCAGAACAACGGCAACAGCAAATCCAGTGCCCCAGAAAAAACCATCCAATATCTTGCGCAATCTTTAAATTCCTTTTGACGTATAACAATTTAGTGTACGGAAAAAATCCTTTATGCAAGGCGGAAAGTTTCCATATATCACCCAAATAATATTTTAACTTTCGCACGTAAGTTAACTTATATCAATATCCTACACTTTGTATCTGAAAACACTGTACTTAAGTACGGAATGTTTCCTTTTTATTTTACGGCGTACTAAAAAATCGTAATGCTGTATGTAATTACAGTTTAAATGTGAAAAATAAAAATGAAATCAATGTTTATGCAAATGGTGGTTCAACACATGCGAAATCGCCGTTACGCTAAGCGCTCTATCCAGCTTTATAGTGGGTGGATTGTTAGTTATATCCGGTTTCACAATACTAGGCATCCTGCCGAGATGGGAGACAAAGAAGTAGAGTTGTTTCTATCTCACTTAGTGAATAAAAAGAATGTAGCGCCGGCTACTCAAGCCAGCGCACTCAATGCGTTGGCATTTCTTTATCGAGACATACTAGAAAAGCCTCTTTCCTTGAGTCTTGATTTTGTTACAAGTCGCAGGCAAGCCAAGTTACCTGTTGTGCTTACGCAAGAAGAAGTGGTGGCGCTTTTTGCTCAACTTCCCGCTCATTTAAAGTTACCTATTTCGTTACTTTATGGAAGCGGGTTACGTTTAATGGAGGCTGTGAGGTTGCGGGTAAAAGACATTGATTTCGACTATAACGCTATTCGAATTTGGGATGGCAAAGGCGGGAAACATCGTGTCGTTACTTTAGCAGCAGAGCTTAAACCCGGGCTTAATCGGCAAATGAGTGTAGTTGAAAATTACCTTGTTGCAGATTTAGAAAACCCTAGTTACCAAGGGGTATATTTGCCCCATCGTTTACGTGTTAAATATCAAAATGCACCTAGAGAGCTTGGATGGCATTATCTTTTTCCTTCTGCGCGTTTATCGGTTGATCCCGAGAATGGAAAAACGCGTCGACATCATATAGATGAATCAAGCATACAAAAGGCGATAAGAATAACCGCAAGTGCGTGTGGGCTTAAAAAGAAGGTTACGCCGCATACCTTGCGACATTCGTTTGCTACTCACCTTTTACAGTCGGGTGCCGACATTCGGACTGTGCAAACGCAGCTTGGTCATTCAGATGTGAAAACTACGCAAATTTACACTCATGTATTACAACAGGGGGCGCAGGGTGTAGTTAGCCCGCTTTCCCGTGTTTTAAAATAGTTGTGTTTGCCGAAGATGTATTGAGCTTTACGAACCTCATGCAACAAAAAAGGGCCCGAAGGCCCTTTGAAATAAAACGTGAATAACTAATTAAACACGTTCAAATACAGTCGCTATACCTTGGCCTAAACCAATACACATAGTGGCTAAGCCTAGCTCTACATCTTGCGATTCCATCAGGTTAATCAAGGTACCTGATATACGTGAACCAGAACAACCTAGCGGGTGGCCTAATGAAATAGCGCCGCCGTTAAGGTTAATCTTGTCATCAAGATTGTCCATCCAACCTAGTTGCTTAATGCACGATAGTGCTTGGGCAGCAAAGGCTTCGTTGAACTCAGCTAGTTGAATATCGTCCATGCTAAGGCCAGCACGTTTAAGGGCTTTTTGTGTTGCCGGTACTGGGCCGTAACCCATAATAGCTGCATCACAACCTGCCACTGCCATTGAACGAATTTTAGCGCGAGGTGTTAAACCTAGTGCTTTTGCTTTGTCGGCAGACATAAGCAACATGGCAGACGCACCGTCAGACAACGCCGAAGATGTACCTGCTGTAACGGTACCGTTCACTGGGTCAAATACAGGGCGAAGTTGCGCCATGCTTTCAGCTGTGCTTTCTGGGCGAATAACTTCATCATGGTCAATCAGTTTAAGCGTACCGTTGGCATCATGGCCTTCGATAGGCACAATCTCGTTAGCCCAGCGGCCTTCAAGGTGTGCTTTATGCGCTAGCTGATGCGAACGTGCGCCAAACGCATCTTGCATTTCGCGGGTAATACCGTTTTGACGACCAAGTAGCTCGGCGGTCATACCCATCATGCCAGAAGCTTTTGCGGTGTACTTAGCAAGGCCTGGGTGAAAGTCGATGTTGTAGTTCATAGGTACATGGCCCATGTGCTCAACACCACCAATCATGTATATGTCGCCGCGACCACTCATAATACCGCTAGTCGCATCATGCAATGCTTGCATCGATGAACCGCATAAACGGTTAACGGTGACTGCACCTGTAGTACGTGGAATTTGGGTTAGCAACTGGGCATTACGCGCAATGTTGAAACCTTGTTCTTTGGTTTGCTGTACACAGCCCCAAATAATGTCTTCAATTTCTGCTGGATCAACACCTGGGTTGCGCTCAAGTAACGCGGTCATTAGCGCGGCAGACATAGTCTCTGCACGAACATTTCTAAATACACCGGCTTTCGAGCGTCCCATAGGGGTACGAACACAATCGATAACTACGACTTCTTTCATTATTAGTCTCCTTGGGAATTAAGCGAAGTAAGATTTACCTTCAGCGGCCATCTTGCGAACGCCATCTGAAATTTGGTAAATCGGGCCAAGACTGGCGTATTTGTCGGCAAGTTCGACAAAGTTCGCTAATCCCATTGTTTCAATCCAGCGGAATACACCACCGCGGAATGGAGGGAAGCCTAAACCGTAAAGTAAGGCCATATCTGCTTCAGCAGCAGTACCTACAATGCCTTCTTCTAGGCAACGAATTGCTTCGTTAGCCATAGGAATCATCAAGCGTGCAATAATGTCTTGCGCGTCGAAGTCTTTAGTATCGGCAGTAATAGGAGCAAGCAAGCTATATGCTTCTTCAGCAGCCACTTTCGTAGGCTTACCGCGCTTGTCTTTACCGTAGTTATAAAAGCCTTTGCCATTTTTCTGGCCTAAGCGTTTTTCTTTATAAAGCACAGTTACTGGGTCGTCGCCAATACGTGCCATACGCTCTGGAATACCTGCAGCCATAACGTCTGCAGCGTGGTCGCCAGTATCAATACCAACAACATCCATTAGGTAAGCAGGGCCCATTGGCCAGCCGAACTGTTTCTCCATTACTTTATCAACAGCAACAAAATCAGCGCCATCTATTAGCAACTTACTGAAGCCTGCAAAGTAAGGGAACAATACGCGGTTTACTAAGAACCCTGGGCAATCGTTTACCACAATAGGGGTTTTACCCATGCGAAGTGTGGTGGCCACTACGGCATTAATAGTATCTTCCGAGGTATTTTCACCACGAATAATTTCAACCAATGGCATGCGATGTACTGGATTAAAGAAGTGCATACCACAGAAGCGTTCTGGCTTGTCTAAGCTTTTCGCTAATTGGTTAATTGAAATAGTAGAGGTGTTAGAACAGATGATAGCGTCATCGGCCACTACGTCTTCTACTTCTTTAAGCACGATGCCTTTTACTTTCGGGTTTTCAACAACCGCTTCAATTACAAGATCTGCATCTTTAAGCGTGTTGTAGTCAAGAGTAGGCGTAATAGCGTTAAGGGTTTTTGCCATGGTTTTGGCATCAACTTTACCGCGCTGCATACCTTTACCAAGAATATTGGCAGCTTCGTTTAAGCCTAGGTCTAGTGCATCAGTGTTAATGTCTTTCATTATCACTGGCATACCTTTAACAGCACTTTGATACGCAATACCGCCACCCATAATGCCCGCACCCAGTACGGCATTAAGTTTTACCTCTTTTGTGGCAGCTTTAGCTTGTTTCTTACCTTTTCCTTTTACTAGCTGATCGGCTAGGAAAATACCAATTTGCGCTTGCGCTGCATCGGTTTTAGTTAGGGCAACAAAGCCAGCGTTTTCAAGCTTAAGTGCGCCATCGCGGTCAAGGCCTGCGGCTTTTTGAACGGTTTCTACCATTTTGTGCGGAGCAGGGTAGTGCTTGCCGGCTTGGGCAAATACCATGGCTTGCGCAGTAGAGAAGCTCATCATGGCTTCGTTTTTGTTCAGTTGTAATGGGGCTTTTTTCTGAGCACGACGTGCTTCCCATTTAAATTTACCATCTACCGCGTCTTTCAACATAGAAAGCGCACTGTCGCGTAATGACTCTGGTGCAACTACCGCATCAACGGCGCCTTCAGCAAGGGCTTTTGCGCCTTTTCTGTCTTTACCAGTGGTCATCCACTCTAGTGCATTGTCGGCACCAATTAAGCGAGGTAAACGTACGGTGCCACCAAAACCAGGCATTATGCCTAGTTTAACTTCTGGTAGGCCAATAGAGGCAGTTGTATCTGCAACGCGAAGGTCACAGGCTAGTGTCATTTCACAGCCACCACCCAGTGCAAAACCGTTAATGGCTGCAACAGTAGGGAAAGGTAAATCTTCGAAGCGGTCAAACACCTGAGATGTGTTTGCTACCCAGTTTAGTACTTCGGCTTCATCCATCGCGAATAAGCCGGTAAATTCGGTGATATCAGCACCTACAATAAATGCAGATTTTGCGCTGCGTACTACTAAGCCTTTAACACCGCTTTCTTTAAGCAATGCTTGGGTTGCTTCATCAAGTTCTGTCACCGTCTGGCGGTCGAACTTGTTTACTGAACCTTCGGCATCAAATACCAGTTCAGCAAAGCCGTCATCTAACAGACTGACGGATAAACTCTTGCCTGTGTATATCATTATCATCTCCTTCGGCGTTGGCCGGGATAGTAGTGTAGCAATCTAACCATTCGCTTTAAGCGTATAAACCAAACATACATTCTGGTCTTACCACAACACTAATGCGTTAGGGTGGCTAGCTTTTTAACTAAACTTAAACAAAATATCAATGAAAAATTCAAACGAGCGTTTCAATTGTTAAAAATGGAGGTCATTCATCGAAAATCAAGCTTCATTTCAATAATAGTGCTTGTATAATGGGTGCTATTGACGCAAAGCGCCAATCCAGCAAAACAATAATCTACAATCATGGTGTAAATGTTTGTAAGTCATAATCATCAACGCTGGCACTTTTTACTTCTGTGGCACGGATCCACGCCGATAATTTATCGGCTTTCACGCAAGCATCGTTTTATCATTACACCAACTCTGGTGTATTTGAATGCAACAAGGGGTAGGAGTTCACATTGTGTCGTATAAAGTAGGAATAAATTTTTTTCCAACTGCACTCGCATTTTTTAAGCAGTTGCCTTTGCATAAGCCATTGGGGTTATTTACGTTAGTGGCTATCTCAAGCTGCTTTCAGCTAAGTCATGCGCAAGTTTCGCCGCTATTCCCTGATGACATCTACGCAGATGAGCGGGCCCGTTTCTTAATTTTAGAAAAGAGCCTGCGTACGTTACCCAAAAGACGTTTAGAAGATTTAGACGCAGAAATTTACGGGTTGGCGAATTATCCACTTTATCCCTATCTACTTCGGTTGCGATTAGAACGCACCATGTCGCTTAAAACTCAGCGTGAAGTAGAGCAATTCTTAGAAGATTATGCAGGGCAACCTGTTAGTTATGGTTTGCGCTATAGATGGTTAAACTACCTTGCCTCTCGAGGCCACGAAAACGCGTTTTTAAGCAGTTATCGTGATGGCATGGGCGCTAAACTTACTTGCCAAGCGTTGGGTTACAAATTAAAGCGTACCGACGATCCCAAACCTGTGCTAACTGATGTAGACCCTCTTTGGTATAGCGGCCAGTCGCAGCCCGATGAATGCGACCCTCTATTTGCAAAGTGGCGAAGTAATGGTCTCATGACGCCAGATAAAGTGATTAAGCGTATTGCCATTGCAGCGAAAGAAGATAATCGCCGTATCATTCCTTACCTCAAACGCCAATTGCCAACCAGTCATCAATACCTTGCCGATGCGTGGTCGGCAGTGTCTCGCGACGTAAGCTTAGTCAATCGAAGTCGCCTGTTTCCTATGAAGCACAAAAACAGCGAGGCTGAAATATTAACCTGGGGTATAGAAAAGCTGGCGTGGAGAAACCCCAAAGCGGCAATAAAGGCTTACGATACCTACGCCCCGAAAGAGATTTTCTCAGAGCCTGAATTACATATTATTCAACGGGCTATTGCCTTAAGCGCGACTTTAGATTTCTTACCTGAAGCTCATGAATGGCTAGATAAGGCCGATATCGCAGGTGCCAGCGATGATGTGAAACTTTGGCATGTGTCGTTTTTGCTTCGCGGCAAACAATGGCAGCGGGTTGTTGATGTGATTGATGCCGCCAGTCCTGAACTCCAGCAAGAGGAAAACTTCCGCTATTGGAAAGCCCGCGCGCTCGAAGAACTAGGAAATGTGATGCAGGCTACGGTGATGTATCAGCAACTGTCCACCGAGCGCAATTATTATGGCTTTATGGCGAGTGCCCGTATTAATAGTCAGCCTAATTTGGCACATACGCCTGCACCTCGAGTGCAAAGTGCGGTGCACGCTATTGCGAATACCCCTGCTACCCAACGGGCAATGGAGTTTTACCGTTTAGAGCGTTCTACGAGTGCGCGTCGAGAGTGGCGCTATTTGCTATCGAATTTACCCGACTCACAAGTGACTGATGCAGGCGTATTGGCTTACGAGTGGGGCATATACGACCAAGCCATTGTCAGTTTCGCTAAAAGTGGTTATTGGGATGATGTTGAGCGCCGTTTCCCCTTGGCGTTCGAGTCACAATTTAGTGAAAAGAGTGAAACCTACGACGTATCAAAAGCATTTGCGATGGCAATCGCCCGTCGTGAAAGCTCGTTTATGGTTGATGCTGTATCGCCAGTCGGCGCGGCAGGGTTAATGCAACTTATGCCAGGTACCGCGCAATACTTAGCCAAAAAGAAAGTCAGTCGAAATACCTTGTTTCAAGTTGAGAATAATCTCGACTACGGTGTGCAGTATTTACGTTATCTAGGCGATAAACTTGATAATAACCCTGTATTAGTGTCGGCGTCGTATAACGCTGGCTGGCGTAAAGTGTTGGAATGGTTACCCGCAGGCGAAGCGTTGCCAGTGGACATTTGGATTGAGAATATTCCTTACAAAGAAACCCGTAGTTACGTGAAAGCGGTATTGGCTTATCAGTATATCTACGAGCATCAGTTAGGTGAAAATAAAAACGTGTTTCCGCAGCTTACCCAAGATGTTATTCCTTCATCGAGTGCAGTTAGCACCCACCCTATAACGGGAACCTTGCAATTAGCGCCTCACTAGCGCAGATGTTTAACTGCAGATGTTTAACTAATGATACAAGCCGCTCGGTGAAAGCTAAGCGGCTATCGTGGTACACTATTCTCCTTTAAGAGAGCGTACTCAAGTCGCCTTAGAAGAGAAGCACACTTAACGACAATGGCTAATATTATTCACTTCTCGCACTTTAGTGAAGCTAGCGTAGAACCAGCGTATTTGAAACGGCTGGTAACGCGTTGCTCATTGAAGAAGGCCAGTTAGCCATGCAAATCAAAAAACCTAAATGAGGTGTTATGTCAAAACATCAGGCAAGCTATCAGCAACATATCGAGGAACTACAATCTCGCACTCGCGAAGCACTTCAGCGTGAAGGGCTAGAAGGGTTAGTTATCCATTCAGGGCAAGGCAAGCGCTTGTTCTTAGACGATAACCATTATCCATTTAAGGTAAACCCACAATTTAAAGCATGGGTGCCGGTTATCGATAACCCCAATTGCTGGTTAGTGGTTAATGGTGAAGATAAGCCTACCCTTATTTTTTATCGCCCAGAAGACTTCTGGCACAAAGTACCGCCAGAGCCACAAGATTTTTGGACCGACAGCTTCAATATTATTTTACTTCAACAAGCCGATGCAGTAGAAAAGCATCTGCCTTACGATAAGCGTGGTTTTGCTTATGTTGGAGAATACATTGAAGTAGCCAAAGCATTAGGGTTTGAAAACGTAAACCCAGATAGAGTGCTGCATTATTTGCATTACCAACGGGCGTATAAAACCGATTACGAACTAGAGTGTATGCGTGAAGCAAACAAGCTGGCGGTAGCAGGGCACAAAGCGGCAGAGCAAGCCTTTATTGAAGGCAAAAGTGAATTCGATATTAATTTAGCGTACAGCGCAGCGTGCCGACAAGGCGATAACGACGTGCCTTACACCAGTATTATTGCGCTAAACGAACACGCGGCAATTCTGCATTACATGCAGTGCGATACCATTGCCCCTAAGCAGTCTCGTTCTTTCTTAATTGATGCTGGAGCGAACTACCACGGTTATGCTGCTGATATCACCCGAACCTACAGTCAAAACTCGACGCTATTTTCAGACCTTATTCAAGCCGTGGATAAAGTCACGCTAACCTTGGTAGATTCGCTTAAGCCGAGTGTGGCCTATACCGATATTCATTTGCTTGCCCATGCAGGTATAGCTCAAATCCTACAAGATACTGGCATTGTGAATCTTCCAGCGGCAGATATTGTAGAGCAAGGCATTACACGAACCTTCTTCCCTCACGGCATTGGTCACTTCTTAGGGCTACAAGTGCACGATGTAGGTGGTTTGGTAAATGACGACAGAGGCACGCCAAAACCAGCCCCTGAAGATCATCCTTTCTTACGTTGTACGCGCATGATTGAAGCGCGCCAGGTATTTACCATCGAGCCTGGTTTGTATTTTATTGACAGCTTGCTCAGAGATTTAAAAGCCACCCCGGCGTCGAAATACATTAATTGGGATACGGTAGATACGTATCGGCCATTCGGTGGTATTCGCATTGAAGACAACATCATTGTGCACCGCGATAAGAACGAAAATATGACCCGAGATCTTAATTTAAAATGATCTCATCGCCACGCATCACTCTATGATTAATAGCGTTAGGCTTTAAAATTATAGATGCGCTAAGCAAAAAAAGGCAGCCAACGTTGAGCTGTCTTTTTTTATGGTTATTAAGCACTTTACCAATAGTGTTAGGCTAAGTAATGGAACGACTCAAGGCATAGGGAGCAAACATGCAGCAACCCGATATTCTAAATCTCATTATAGTGGCAACCTTAGCTGGCCTCGCTATGCCTGCTGGTGCGCTCTTATCTAAGGTAAAAGGCTTCCGTCCTAAGTGGTTAGAACAAGAATTGCGTCACGGTATTTTAGCCTTGGGGGCGGGTGCGTTAATTTCAGCGGTAGCATTAGTGTTGGTGCCTGAAGGTATCAAAGACGTATCGGTTTTAATGGCGTGTAGTTGTTTTGTCGGCGGGGCACTTGCCTTTATGGCGTTGGATATTTATCTGGCAAAAAAGAAAACCGCAGGAAGCCAACTTGCCGCCATGTTAAGTGATTTTGTACCTGAATCGGTAGCGCTAGGCACCACTGCCGCCTTAGGTGGAGGTACTATGTTGTTAGGTGTGTTAATAGCAGTACAAAATCTACCAGAAGGGTTTAATGCTTATCGTGAAATGACCCCAGCGAACAAAAACCGTAGTACTAAGCTTATTTGGATTTTTGTATTGATGAGCTTACTTGGCCCAATAATGAGCGCGATAGGGTTTTATTATTTGGCAGATTTCCCCGTCATCATGAGTGGCATTATGCTATTTGCAGCAGGGGGAATTTTGTATTCAGTCTTTCAAGACATAGCCCCTGGTATTCGCATGGAAAACCATTGGTTACCCCCCTTAGGCGCAATACTTGGCTTTTTAGTGGGGCTGGTGGGCGCTATGCTTGAAGCGGGTTAACGCACTAACTAGTGCGTTCTACCGAGATATGAGCAAGAGCAATCAATGCCTCTTTGTAAGGTGAATCTGGAATAATAGATAAACTATCAATGGCCATTTTCACTTCGTTATTGGCACACGTGCGGGTGTAATCGAGTGCCCCAGTGCTTTCCATGATTTGTTGAATGCGGGTAAGGTGAGGTAAACCGTTGCTTTGCTCTATGGCATCGCGAATAAGGGCTTTATCTTCTTCACTGTCGGTATTCCACATTGCATATAGCAAAGGTAGCGTAGGCTTTCCTTCCGCTAGATCATCGCCTGCGTTTTTGCCCATTTCATCACTGTCGGCCATGTAATCTAGAATATCGTCGGCTAACTGAAAGGCGGTGCCTAAGTGCTTGCCGTATTCTTGCATGGCATGCTCTACGTTTTCTGGTTGGTCGGTTAGTACCGCTGCCAGTTGGGTAGCCGCTTCAAACAAGCGGGCGGTTTTACCGTAAATTACGTCGAAATACCGTGCTTCTGTGGTAGAGGCATCGTTGCAGTTCATTAACTGCAATACTTCACCCTCGGCAATTTGATTGGTTGCTTCAGATAAAATGTCCATAACACGCATGCGTTTTAAACTTACCATCATCTGAAATGAGCGGGTATATAGGAAGTCACCTACTAAAACTGATGCTTGGTTACCAAATACGGCGTTAGCGGTTTCACGTCCGCGTCGCATGGTCGATTCATCTACCACATCGTCGTGTAACAAGGTGGCGGTATGTATAAACTCGACAATAGCGGCAAGGGTATGATGGTCAGCATTTTCAATGCCCATTGCACGTGCACTTAGCACGGTGAGTAATGGGCGAAGGCGCTTACCGCCACTATTAACAATGTAGAATCCCAATTGATTAATAAGCGCAACGTCAGAGTCGACTTGCTGTTGAATCAAGTGGTTAACCGCTTGCATATCATCGTTTGATAGCGCGCGTATTTGATTTATATCCATTGGCATGGGCGTAAAAACTTATTCATTTCTTAGGCAATTATAGGGGCTGATTGTACCTGAATGCGCTGTACTATCCACCCAATTAAACACATTAGCCACCCAATTAAACGCATTGGCCACCGAATTAAACGTATTGGCCACCGAATTAAACACATTGGCCACCGAATTAAACGTATTAGCCAACTAATTCAACTGGATCGCAGTCGAAATGTTTTAAAAAGTCCACAATGACTACATTTCTGGGAATCGCACAGCAAGTTATCAATCAGTCGTTTATATATTTACTACGTTAAGTCTTATTATAGGTGCTATCACTCAATTTTGACGTGAAATGTGTATTTTCAGAAATATTCTTTTTGCTAGCTGCGAAGTTCAGATCAAAATGCTACAATCTCGGATCTGTTATTCGATCGTTTCGATCATGGTGATTTGAAGGCGCGGTTTATGCGCGTTTTTATGATCAGATCGGCGCGGTTGGATCGTATTCGATTTTCCATCTACAGATAACGCATTCCATGCTTTTATTAGTTACAAATGCTTATCGAATTTGGCGGTTATCATCTCGAATTTTACCGATTGTCATTTACTTAGTGCTGTTTTCTAAGCGTGACAACGTGCATTTTTGGGTGAATTCACGCGAAAATTCACCCATGTTGGAAAAATAATCTACTTTTATCAGAATCGGGGTTGTGATTTGCGGATGTTTCACGTACAATTCGCGCCCTGTTTTTTGAATTGATTGCGTCAGTGACGCAGAGCGGAGTTAACTATGTACGCGGTTTTCCAAAGTGGCGGTAAACAACACCGTGTGGCCGAAGGCCAAACCGTTCGTCTAGAAAAAATCGAAGTTGCCCCAGGTGACACGATTGAATTCGACAAAGTTTTAATGGTAAGCAACGGTGACGATGTAAAAATCGGCACACCAAACGTTGCTGGTGGTAAGGTGACTGCTGAGGTGGTTACACACGGTCGTGGCGATAAAATTAAAATCGTTAAGTTCCGTCGTCGTAAGCATTCACGTAAGCAGATGGGTCACCGTCAGTGGTTCACGGAAGTGAAAATTACTGGCATTAACGCTTAATAGGAGCACGAACACATGGCACATAAAAAAGCTGGTGGTAGTACCAAAAACGGTCGTGATTCAGAGAGTAAACGCCTAGGTGTTAAACGCTTTGGTGGAGAATCTGTTCTTGCTGGTAACATCATTGTTCGTCAACGTGGTACTCGTTTCCACGCTGGTGACAACATGGGTATCGGTAAAGACCACACGTTGTTTGCATTAAAAAGCGGTAAAGTTCAGTTTGATGTTAAAGGACCGAACAACCGTAAATTTGTAAGCATCGTAGCAGAGTAAGCGCCTTAGCTACTCGCCGAACAGGCTTAGAAAAACCCCGCGCTTGCGGGGTTTTTTGTTTTATGGAAACCCGAGCTTTAGTATCTGGGCAGTACATAACAATTTGGTGTAAACTTAGTAGTTAAATACTGAGTATAAATAACCCCTACGGCAACAATGCCCGGAGTGATAAATGAAATTTGTAGATGAAGCTGAAATTCGTGTTGAAGCCGGTGACGGCGGCAACGGCGTAATTGGCTTTAGAAGGGAAAAATATGTTCCCAAAGGTGGCCCTGATGGTGGCGACGGGGGCGACGGCGGTAGTGTTTTTCTTCTTGCCGATGAAAACCTGAATACATTGATCGACTATCGTTTCGAGCGTTTCCACCGTGCAGAGCGTGGCCAAAATGGTCAAGGCGCTAACTGTATTGGCCGTGGCGGTAAAGATTTAACGGTAAGTGTTCCAGTAGGAACCCGAGCTACCGACAGCGATACGGGTGAAGTACTTGGCGACCTTACTCGTCATGGCCAACAGCTCAAAGTAGCACAAGGTGGGTTTCACGGTTTAGGTAATGCGCGTTTTAAGAGCAGTACTAACCGTGCACCACGTCATAAAACCAATGGTACGCCAGGCGAAATTCGTAATTTAAAACTCGAATTAATGCTATTGGCCGATGTGGGTTTACTAGGTATGCCGAATGCAGGTAAATCTACGTTTATCCGCTCTGTATCTGCAGCTAAGCCTAAAGTGGCCGATTACCCGTTTACTACGCTAGTGCCAAACCTAGGTGTAGTTCGTCAAGACGCACAGCGCAGCTTCGTAGTAGCCGACATTCCTGGGCTTATTGAAGGTGCAGCTGACGGCGCAGGTTTAGGTATCCGTTTCCTTAAGCATTTAGAACGCTGCCGTATACTGCTTCATGTTGTAGACATTATGCCTGTGGATGAAAGCGATCCAGCTGAAAATGCCAAGGCTATTGTTGAAGAACTCGAAAAGTACAACCCTAAATTAGCAAGTAAACCTCGCTGGTTAGTGTTTAACAAAGTCGATTTGATGCTTGAAGAAGAAGCCAATGAGCGCTGCAAAGAAATTGCCGCACAAATTGGTTGGGAAGGCCCGATATACCAAATATCTGCTTTCCAGAAAATTGGCTTAGAGCCGCTTTGCCGAGAAATCATGGACTTCATCGATACGCTTCCAACCGAAGTTATTGCAGAAGAAGAAACGAAAGATGTTGAGTTCAAATGGGATACTTACCATCGTAATACGTTAGAAGCACAAGACGCTGACTTAGGCGACGACTTCGAAGACGATTTAAGTGATGACTTAGACGATGATGAAGATTGGGACGAAGATGACTACGATGTAGAAGTTGAGTACCGTCGTTAACTAAAAAAGCATTCACGCTTATTTCAGTGCTAAACGAACAACATTAAAACCGCTAGTTTGCGAAAACTAGCGGTTTTTTTATTAATAGCATTTGATTTCTTTTTAAAATATACAGCTTACATGCTAAGCCGGTAAGCATTTTTATCAGCTTACTGATGCACAGATTTAAGCAAAAAAGCTGACAACATTGCTGATTCTGTGGCTTGTAAGACGGAATTAGCTCTATCTAAAATGGCGTTTCGGTACTCGGGTAGTTTCAGGTGGTAATAGGTTTCTTCAAGTAGCCCAGCTAGGCTCGTCACTTTGCTTTTCATCGCTTCATTTTCGCCGCCATCTACTTCTAAGAGAATAACCGCAATATCAAAAGCGCAACCTAAGTAAGGAATAGCTTCGGTGTATTGTCCGCAGTGCAGTAAAAGCGTGCCTTGCATCTCGTCTCTGGCCATAAAGTGAAGCGCTTGCTTCGGGTTGCTGTAAATCCAATCTTCGTGTTTTGCACACAAGTAAGTTATTTGCATTTGCTTGCCCTCCTAATTACACCCTAGACGATATAAAACATTATCACAAATGATAATTGTTTTTATTTGCATGTGGTTCGTAATTAAGATTGACTCGTCTCGCTTTTTTCACCCTAGCAACGCGCAGTAGACAATAAGGCCCAGCAGGCCATATGGGGAGAAAGGAGAAAGCAGAAAGGAGAAAGAGTAAGACTACTTAATCTGTATCTAAGTAAGTCAAAAATGAGAAAATAAACAGGAAAGAAAAGTGGTTAGGTTTGTTTAAATTCATAGTAACGGGGGCAGGTAAGTCGAAGGGTGTTATCGCCTCGGTTTTAATCAGTTATCATAGGTGCAATTGAAACACTTTTGGTCAGTATTACTATGAAAATTGCGATGATTGCCGCGATGGCTAATAACCGTGTTATCGGAGCTGATAACGACATGCCTTGGCATTTGCCAGCAGATTTGAAACATTTCAAACAAGTAACCATGGGTAAGCCTGTCATTATGGGGCGTAAAACCTATGAGTCTATCGGACGCGCTTTGCCGGGAAGGCCGAATATTGTTATCACTACAAACAGCGCTTACAGTTTGCCAGACGCGTCGGTTGTATCATCACCTGAAGCGGCTATCGAATATGCTTCAGCATTAGAGAGTCACCCAGATGAGGTTATGATTATTGGTGGTGGCACCATTTATCAGGCGTTTTTAGATAAGGCTGATACTTTGCACCTAACATTTATTAATTTGGCAGTAGAAGGCGATACACAGTTTCCTGATTATGATGCCCATGGCCATTGGAAAGAGAAAAGCCGTGAGGAGCACACCGCTGATGAGAAGAACCCCCATAACTACACTTTTGTGAGTTTAACCAGGGTTTAAGACTACAAACAAAAATGCCGAGGGCAAAATGCGCCTCGGCATGGTGTTAGTACAATGTGCTATTAATTCATTTGGTTAAATAAATTTTCTAGCGATAGGCCTTGGTGGCCTAGAATGTCTCGCAATCGACGTAATGCCTCTACTTGAATTTGACGAACTCGTTCACGAGTAAGACCAATTTCAGCACCCACATCTTCAAGCGTTGAGGGCTCATAACCCATTAATCCAAAGCGTCTTGCCAACACTTCACGTTGCTTAGGGTTGAGTTCTTCCAGCCAGCCAACAATATTTGATTTGATGTCTGAGTCTTGTAAGTTCTCTTCTGGACCGAATTCTTTTTCATCGGCTAGAATATCTAATAACGCTTTATCGTTTTCGCCACCAATTGGGGTATCTACCGACGTAATACGTTCATTAAGTCGCAGCATCTTGGTAACGTCTTCGACAGGTTTGTCTAAGGCAAGTGCAATTTCTTCGGCAGTAGGTTCGTGATCGAGTTTCTGAGATAACTCACGAGCTGCACGTAAATATACATTAAGTTCTTTAACGACGTGGATAGGTAACCGAATCGTGCGCGTTTGATTCATAATTGCGCGTTCAATGGTTTGTCTTATCCACCACGTTGCGTACGTTGAAAAACGAAAACCACGTTCGGGATCGAACTTTTCAACAGCACGTATAAGTCCTAGATTCCCTTCTTCGATTAGATCTAACAAGGCAAGGCCGCGGTTGTTGTATCGACGCGCTATTTTCACTACTAGGCGTAAATTACTAACGATCATGCGCTTGCGTGAGGCTTCACATCCACGTAGAGCCTTTCTGGCGAAAAACACTTCTTCTTCTGCGCTAAGCAGAGGTGAGAAGCCGATTTCACCTAGATATAACTGTGTGGCATCTAGATTTTTTGGTTGGTCGTCTTGGCTTAACACTAATTCTTCTGAATTGGTGTCAGTGTCATCAGATATTATTTTATCTGTTTTCAGATCGGCTGGCATATCAATGACGTTTAAGTCATCTTTTGTATTTGATTCTAGGCTTTGATTTATATGACCCACGATGAATCTCCTGCTTCAAGGTTTACCTTACGACGTTTCTCCTTAATTCGTTTCTTATTATTATTTTTTATTATTATGGTCGTTTAGCTGGCAGATAACGCAGTGGGTCTAAAGACTTTCCACGATACCTAACTTCAAAATGAAGTTTTACCGAATTTGTTCCGCTGTCACCCATGGTGGCGATTTTTTGCCCCGCTGACACCCAGTCTCGTTCTTTGACGATAATAGTGTCGTTGTATGCGTAGGCACTTAAAAAGGTGTCGGTATGTTTGATAATAACCAAATTACCGTAGCCTCTTAAGGCGCTTCCTGAATAAACAACTTTTCCATCTGCTGCCGCGTGTATCGATGTACCTTTTGCCGCAGCGATATCAATTCCTTTGTTGCCCGACTCTGACTTACTGAACGTTTCGACAATTTTTCCTTTGGAAGGCCAAACCCACTTTTTTACCTTGTCAGGAAAACTGTTTGGTGTCGTTATTTTGACGCTTTCTGACGGCCTCTTGACGCTCGTAACGTTTTGTCGCTTAACAACTTTTTCACCTTCACCATACCCCTGTGATATAGGGCGGTCAATCAAACTTTTGTCTATCGGTGTCGTGGTCGGATCTGCTGACTGAATGGTCTGAGGTTTGGATCTTGACGAAATCTTTACAATTTCAGGCGGGGGAGTAATGCGTAATTCTTGACCAGGGAAAATGCGGTAAGGTTCTGATAAGCTATTAAATTTAGCGATATCTCGATAGTCATTTCCGGTATACCAAGCGATACCAAAAAGGGTGTCTCCTGGCTGTACTTTATAGGTATCTGATGTGAATCCACCAGACTCTTGATCTGATTGACTATTTAATAAAACCACGGGGGCTGGGCCGGTTCGGCTACTGCAACCTTGTAGTAGCAGTAGCAAAGTACCAATCAGAAAAAAGCGGTATGACATCGCTTTGCTATTATCGCAAGATGAGGTAAGCGGCAACAGCCATTAACACTACTGCCCAGCCTAATACTTCTACATACTGGCGAAGTTTGGCTTCCATAGGGGCGCCGCCCCAGCGCATAAGTCCGGCGACTAAGAAGAATCTTGCACCACGGCCTACCGCAGAGGCAATAAGAAAAGGAAAAAAGGCCATCTGCAGAAAACCTGCACTGGTGGTGAAGACCTTGTACGGAATAGGGGAGAACCCGGCTACAAACACCACCCAAACACCGTAATCGGCAAACCACTGCGTGGCAGTTTCTATTTTGTGAGTATAGCCCCAACTTTCAATGATAGGCGCTAACCACGCATCAAAGGCAAAATAACCCAGCCAATAACCCGCTATACCTCCAAAAATAGACGCAAGGGTAGTAATAAGCGCGAAGCGCCACGCTTTGTCCGGTTGAGACAACGACATGGGCGCAAGCATGACATCTGGTGGAATAGGGAAAAATACTGACTCAGCAAAACTAAGCCCACCTAAATATTTAACCGCATGGCGGTGTCTAGCCCATCGAAGTGCCATGTCGTACATTGGCTCAAACAATTTCACAATAGCTCTCCTGCTACTAAGGGAACAAAACGCACCGCCTCTATAGTGGTGGTTTTTAGTTCGCCTTCTATCCTGTCGATACACAATAGAGACTGCTGTTCATTTCCTACGGGAATAATCAGGCGGCCTCCTTCTTTTAATTGATCGCATAAATCTTGCGGCAAACTACTGGCCGCAGCCGTCACAATAATGGCATCGTAAGGACCTTTAGATGTCCACCCTTTCCATCCATCACCATGCTTCATGGCAATATTATGTAAATCGAGTTGGTTCATCCGCCTTTTGGCATGAAACTGTAGCGATTTGATTCGTTCTACGCTAAATACCGCCGAAAAAAGCTGTGCAAGAATAGCGGTCTGATAACCGGAGCCGGTGCCAATCTCTAGCACTTTTTCTGGTTTATTCGGACTATCTAGCAGCAGTTCGGTCATTTTCGCAACAATATAGGGTTGCGAAATGGTCTGTCCCTGCCCAATAGGCAGCGCAGTATTCTGATAGGCTTTATGCTTAAGCGCATCAGGTAAGAATGTGTCCCGGGGTGTACCGGCAATGGCGTTAAGCACAGGCTGCGAACGGATCCCTTCGTCATAAAGCAGCTGTGCTAGCGCATCCCCTTTTCTGGAGGCTCTCATGGTGGTGCTTATTATCCTTATTATCGGCCGCGCATTATTTGGTTACTTGGCTAACCATTCTTTCATATTGTCTAAGCTTTGGTAGGCAGTCATATCAACACTGAGCGGCGTAACGGAGCAATATCCGTTTGCCACTGCGTGAAAGTCTGTACCTGGGCCTGCATCTTGTTCTGAACCTGCTGGGCCATACCAATAGATGGTTTGACCAAACGGGTCTTTGTCTTCAAACATCGGTTCAGCGCGATGTCGGCGACCTTGTCTGGTTACTTCAATACCTTTAAGCTCATCATAGGGTATATCAGGAACATTTACGTTCAAAATTTGATTTGCAGGTAAAGGGTGAGATTGAAGTTTACGGATAATTTCTAGTACTACCCGCGCAGCCGTTTCAAAGTGCTCCCCTTTCTTGCTGGCTAGCGACACGGCAATGGCAGGCAAGCCCATATATCTCCCTTCTGTCGCCGCGGCTACCGTACCAGAATAAACTACATCATCGCCTAAGTTAGCACCATGATTAATACCAGATACCACCAGTTCGGGGTCATCTTTTAATATTCGGCTGATACCTAAATGAACACAGTCTGACGGCGTGCCATTGACAGAATAAAACCCGCTGTCCATACGTTGAATACGAAGGGGCTGATGTAACGAAAGGGCGTTACTTGCGCCGCTACAGTTACGATCGGGGGCGATAACAGTAATATCGTGCTCGCTGGCGATGGTTTCGTGCAAAACAGCTAAGCCTTTTGCAAACACACCATCGTCGTTACTCATTAGGATCTTCATGCAATCTCAACTAAATACTGTGAATGGGAGAAACGGTTTCAACACACTCCCTAAGAACGGATGTAGCAAAACAACCGCTAGGTAATGAAAAAGATAGGGTTAATGTATCACCCTTACTTTGCCATTCAAGTTGCGATGGCCATATTTTTATTGCACGACGTTCTTGCTCGAATCCACATTGCCCTAGGAAGTCGATAACTTCTGGGTGACTCGATGCAACCTGCTCTTCAGTGGCGTTTGCCTCTGACATTGTAATTAGGTCACCCTTACCCCACAGCGGTGCCGAAGGACATACGTCTTTGTCTTCATAACGTTGCTGGCTGTCTTGCTGCTTATCATCGTCAATAAAGAAGCTGTTTGAGCCGGTTAATACCAATGCGTCACCGGTAAGTACCTTATCGAAGGTCTCGTTTTCTATACGAGTAGAGATGACCTCATTGAATAGCCAGCTACGCAAGGCCGATAGTGCCATAGAGCGCTTATTTCTATGACGAATGGTTTCACCGTTTATCATCCGCTCAGCCATGGCAAGGTTGCCACCGCGCTGCACTTCACCTTGCTCGTTTACACGCATGACACCAAACCGCTGTTCGCCATAATAATTAGGTACACCATGTTTGGCGATTTCATGAAGGCGCTCTTCAATGGCTTCAGGGTGCACAACTTGGCGTAGCGTAATGGTGAAGGCATTACCTTTTAACTGACCGGTACGAAGTTTTCTATTGTGGCGAGTTTGCTTAATAACCCGCACACCTTCTAGCTCAAAATCGCTAAAATCGAAATCAGCTTGCCCTGGTGCATGCAAACCAAACCACTGACGGGTAAGGGCATACTTATCTTTACGGCCAGCATAAGTTACTTGGCGAAGAGGTAACTTGGTATAGCGAGCCAGTTGTTCAGCCACAAAGGCAGTATTGGTATTAATTTTCTCTACAAATATGAATTGATGTTCGCCTTCACCGCAGGGTTCATAACCTAAGTCTTCAACAACCTGAAAGTCGTCAGGTTGGAACTTAAATAAGCCAGTTGAAACGGGTTTATTAAAGTAGTAATTCCAGTGTTGAGTATGTAATGGTTTCATATCTTTTCTAGTAGCACTACCGCGTGTGCAGCAATGCCTTCCTTTCTGCCTGTATATCCGAGTTTTTCTGTCGTCGTCGCTTTTACATTGATTGCATCAAGCTCGCAATGACAGTCTTTGGCTATGATTTCTCGCATGGCCTGAATGTGTGGTGCCATTTTTGGGGCTTGCGCCACTATGGTCATATCGGCATTGCCTAAGGTATAGCCCTTTTCGTTTACTACGTGAACCACATGCCTGAGTAGTACACGACTATCTGCACCTGAATAGGCATCATCAGTATCGGGAAAATGTTTGCCAATATCACCTAGGGCTGCAGCGCCAAGTAAGGCGTCGCATAACGCATGTAGTAATACGTCGCCATCAGAATGGGCGACTAGGCCTTGTTCATAGTCAATGCTTACACCACCAATAACAATGGGGCCGTCGCCACCAAATTTATGAACGTCGAAACCGTGTCCTATTCGCATTCTGATTGTGCCTTCTGTCGTTGATGTAAGTAAAAATCTGCCAAGGGTAAATCCCCTGGGTGGGTAATTTTAATATTGGCTGGGTCGCTATCAATAAGTGCAACCTTATGCCCGCTGTATTCTATGGCTGATGCTTCATCGGTAATGCATGCGCCAGCGGCTAGGCCATCGTATAACGCGTTCTTAAGCAGCGTAGTGGGAAACAACTGCGGCGTAAGGGCATGCCATAAATTTTCTCTACTCTCAGTATGAAGAACGGTGGGGAAATTGGCATTAGCTGCCTGACTATCTGCCCCACGCTTCATGGTATCTCGTACCCGAGAGGCTAAAATACCGCCAGCTACCTGTTCATTATCCATCACCGTTAGCAATTGAGTAATGTCATGAGTACTTACGCAAGGACGCGCGGCATCGTGCACTAATGCCCACGTATTTTCTGGCAGGGTGTTTACGGCATTTAGCACAGAGTCAGCTCGCTCGTTGCCACCTTCTACGACTTTTACCTTCGGATTATTAGCAATGGCAAGAGAAGGGAAGTAAGTGTCGTGAGGGCTAATGGCAATAACAAGGTAATCGATGGCGTGATGGTTTAGCAGTATTTCAACGGTGTGTTCAAGAATCGTTTTCCCTTGAAGGGTTAAATACTGCTTGGGGCGATCGGCCTGCATTCGGCTGCCAATTCCAGCTGCGGGAATAACCGCAACCACAGAGGAGGATGTCATGTTACTCACTTAGTTTCTGGCGGTAAAATCCGGTAAAAAGTTTCCCCTTGCTTAATTAGGCCTAGTTCATTGCGAGCACGCTCTTCAATGGCTTCTAAGCCTACTTTAAGGTCGGTGATATCTGCGTTTAGTAGGGCATTTCGCTGTGCAAGGTTTGCGTTTTGCTGCGCTTGAGTTTTTACTTCCTGCTCTCGACTAAGGTAGTCAGGAATACTGTTTTTCCCAAACCACAGTCGATACTGCAACAACCCTAATAGGGTGATGAGTACAATAGGAAGCCATTTATCTTGCCACACAAAATCACCTGAAAACCGCTAAGCGGAGGAAAATTTAAAAAGGGCAGTAAACTGCCCTCTACGTTATTACCTATTATGCCGCGAAGGGCTAAGGAATCAAAGGAGCTTTATTCACCTTGCCCTAATTTACCTTTTAGTTTGTCGAACAATTTATTCTTTTGTTCTTCAACTACGCTGCTCAATTGGCTTTGAAGTAGTTCTTGTAAGGCGCCGCTGTCGCCCTGTGCCGCACTTAGCATTGAATTAACATCAACCAATTCACTCGATAGAGCATCTTGTTCGCTGGCAACCATCGCATTTAGTTTGGTATTAAGTTCATCAAGCTTATCTTGCTGAGACGCGGTGAGTTGAGAGATAGCAGCTTGGGCCAATTTATTGTCTAAATCTGACTTAATATTAAATCCAGGGTTAGCTAAAGTGCCATCAAGTAGCATGGTCATCGATAAACTACTTAACGATTGAAGTGCCGAGGCAATCGCGCTTGTCACGTCGCTTGTACCTGTGGCTTCCATCACTAACTCTTGCAAGTTAACCTTGCCGTTGCCGCTAAGCTGGTTATCAACCACTTCCATAGATCCAGTGGTTGCCATGAGTGCGGTTTTCATCACGGCGTTAAGGGTTTCATTACCGCTTACGGGAATATTTGACATATTTACCCCAGCTAACTCCCACACTTGGCTCGCATCTACGCCACTTTCATCAATCCAGAATTCACCACTTGAGGTAAATTGCTTAAGCATGTCGCCAGCCGCTTCAATGGTAAAGGTGGTTGGGTCGCCAAACACACTGTGGGTGTTGGTGATGTTTTGCCAAGAACTACTTATCGATTCGTTTTGCCAAAGCACAGACACATTAGCTTGCTTCACCAAAATAGAAGGCATATCGGCAGCAGGTTCTTCGGGCGTATCACCACCTTGAAGTAGTGGCATCACGATTTGCATGGCCGACATTAGGTACTCTGTGTATTCAGCAGCTTTGTCGCCAAATACAAAGTAAGTCACTTGAGATAGGGCTGCTTCATCGCCCGCAATCACGCCTTTAAGTAACGCATAATCTTCACTAGGCGCTTCTTTTAAGGCCTTTACCGAGCTGCTCAACGCACTCTTAGCATTCGACGCTTTTTCGGTAAAGCTGCTAATAAGCGCACGATCTGCACTCATCTCTTCTTTTAATTTATCTAACGATGACTTGGCTTGAATGAGGGCTTGTGGATCTTTGTAATTCGTTTCTTTAAGCGCAGCAACCTGGGTTTTGTAATAGTCGATGCGTTCTTTATCAGGCAAGCTTTCATAGTCTTGCTTCAAGCCTTCAGAATAGGTGGCATAGGCTTCTTTTGCCTCGGCAACGGCGGCGGTAGTTTTTAGTGGATTACGGGCAAGCAATTCGTCTACAGAAGGCACTGCTTCTTTGGCTTTTGCTTTAATTTCATCGTAGGACAGTGAGCTTTCAGGCACTCGGTAAACTTCACCTTCGTGCTCGCGGACCTGGTCAAATTGCACATCAAGTAAGTTAAGGTTGTTTACTACAACTTGATTGGAAAGCAGGGGCATTAGGGCAACGTCAGCATTTGCTTCGCCAACGAGTACTTGATTATGAGAAGGCTTAGTCGCATTGGTTAAGCCAATGCCTTTAAGAGTGACAGTGGTAGGATATAAAGAGTGATCAAATTCGGCAATGTTGACTTCTGCGCCATAAGACTCGCCTAATTTCGACTCTAGTACGGCTTTAATAATGGTATTAGCAAATAGAACATACACTAAGATAAGTAGTACAAAAAAGCCCAATACCCAATACTTGATTGGGATCCCTTTACTCTCACTGCTCATATATCACTCCTTGTAAACGACGTTTAACTGGTTATCTAACGATGTAGATAACCAGTCTAAAGCACCGCTTTAAATACTTCCATACGCAGGAAGTAGTATAAACCTGTGAATACCTTCCTTTTTACGACTAATTTGGTTCACTAAAGTTTAAATTTGCTGGCAATTTCTTTTATCGCCACACAGCTTGCTTTAAGAGCCTGACTGGCACTGGCTAATTTTTCCGCCGTTTTTAGACTGTTATCAGCGGCACCTGATAAGGCATTGATACGAATGTTAGCCTCATTCGCGGCTTCAGCTTGTTGCTCTGTCGCACGGGCTATTTGGCTGCTCATTCCTGAAATCTCATTCATAAGCCGGTCGGCTTCTTTTAAGCTATCGTTTGCTTTGTTGGCATTGTCCACCGTATTTGCTGAAGCATTCTGACTTACTTGCACGGCTTCTACGGCGGCTTTTGCATTGCTCTGTAGCTTTTCAATCATCGCTTGAATTTCATCGGTACTTTGGCCTGTACGACTGGCTAGTGTACGAACTTCATCGGCCACCACGGCAAACCCTCGGCCTTGTTCCCCAGCGCGAGCGGCCTCAATAGCGGCATTCAGTGCAAGTAAGTTAGTTTGATCGGCAATGCCGCGAATCACGTCTAGAACAGCGCCAATGCTGTTAGTTTGGTCGGCAAGCTCGCTCACCACATGGCTCACGCTCTCAATGTTCGATGTCAAAGAGTGAATATCGCTGACAGTACTTTCCACCACGCTGGTACCTTGTTCTACGTTGGCGCGTGCGCCGCTGGTACTCGTTTCAGCAGTATCTGCATTTTGACTTACTTGTTGGATCTGAGTGGTCATTTGCTCCATGGCCACAGCAACTTGCATCATATTTTCATTCTGGCTTTGCGCTTGACCGCTACTATCTTGGCTAACGTTTTCAACCAGCACAGCTTGTTGGGTAAGAGCGGTGATATTTTCACGTATACCTAATAATGATTGCCGCATTTTATTGGTGTATTCATTGAAATAACGCGCAAGTCGAGTAATTTCATCTTGGCCTGATTCTGGAAGTGAACGTGTTAAATCCCCATCTCCCATAGCAATATCTTTCATTCGCTCGGTGACTTCTTGAACAGGTTTAACAATACTGCCACCAATATAGAAGATAAGCGCTACTACTAATAACACGCTAATAATACAAATAACGATAAGCAAATTACGTAAGTGAGCGTACTCAGCTTCAAGGGTGGATAAGTAAATACCTGAACCGACAGTCCATCCCCATGGTTTGAACTCTTTAACATACGAAATCTTATCTACTGGCGTTTCTTCCCCTGGTAGTGGCCATACATAGTCAACAAAGCCACTACCTGAAGACTTAACCTGTTGGGCCATTTCCACAAAAAACGCTTTGCCGTTTCCATCTTTAAAGGTTCGTAAATCTTGCCCGTTCAGCGATGGTTTGATGGGGTGCATTACCATGGCGGGGGTGGCATCTTGTATCCAAAAATAATTGCTTTGATCATATCGAAGGCGGCTAACAGCGGTCAGCGCTTGCTGTTTAGCGGCTTCTTCATCAACCCCTTCCAGTGCCTCAAAATTAGCCAGTAACGTATGAACAACTTCTACAAGGTGTTGATTTTCTTTATACGACTTCTCCTTCAGTGCTTTATAGTGCTGGTTTAATACCACACCGGTTAGCACTAAAAATAAAAGCGCCGTAAGCGCAACAATGATACCGAGCCTTTGAATCAAACTAAAATTGCGTAACCACATCAGCGTTAATCCTCACTTTTTTATCTTATCTAGTGTAGACCTAATATGAGAGATGTAGTCCTTGATTAAAGATTTTTTAAACATTTAACTAACATTTCGTAAAGTGACGCCTGTGATATAAATAGTCTTGAAATGTTATTCACCCGCGTTCTTAGACGCCTTATCACAGTGGTGCAAAAAGTTGACAGCAAGGGCTTGGCGAAAAAGGCAATTGTGCTAGTATCCGCGCAATTTCGGCGATATCGTGATCTTCATTGAGAGGATCGAAGTTTAAATACCTAGATACGCAGGCGCGGCACACTTTAGGTGGGGCGCTTCAAGCAAAGCTCAGCTTTACTTGTTAATTTCATTTTTCCATGTAACGTTATTCTTGTTTTCCGTTACCGGAACCATTTTCTACAGCTTTTCGAATAAAGGGTTGCAATGCTCATTAACGACACACTTCATACTACATCTCCCCTACGCCAGCGCATTCGAGACTACTATCGAATTAGTGAGTCTGTGGCTGTGGATCAAATTTTACCGATTGCTGAAGTAAACCCCCGTGCCAGAAGTCGTGCGTGGGAACGCGCCCGTAAAATGGTACTGCAAATTCGCCGCGACCAAGAAGGTCATGGTGGCGTAGATGCGTTGCTAAATGAGTATTCACTATCCACCTCAGAAGGTGTGGTACTGATGTGTTTAGCCGAAGCCTTGTTACGTGTGCCCGATGGCGATACGCAGGATGAACTCATCCGCGACAAATTATCTAAAGGGCAGTGGACACCACACCTTGGTAATTCAGATTCTTTATTCGTGAACGCTTCAGCATGGGGCTTATTGTTTACCGGCAATATGGTGAACTATGCTGATAAGCGCAAGAAAGAACAGTTTGGTCTGTTAAAGAAAACCTTGGGTCGCTTAGGTGAGCCGGTTATCCGCCGCGCAATGAATATTGCCATGCGGGTTATGGGTCGTCAGTTCGTGATGGGCGAAACCATTAAAGACGCGGTAGAGCGTGCGAAGGAAAAAGAAACCAAAGGCTACGTGTATTCTTACGACATGTTGGGTGAAGGCGCCCGCACGATGGAAGATGCAGACCGCTATTACGATGCTTACGTTAAAGCTATTGAAGTAATTGGTAAAGCGGCTAACGGCCGTGGACCTAAGCGTTCACCGGGTATTTCAGTGAAGTTGTCGGCAATACATCCGCGCTTTGAATTCTTGCACAGAGAACGTGCAATGCGTGATATTCCGCCGCGCTTAAAAGCGCTATGTATGCAGGCTAAAGAGTACGATATTGGCTTAACGGTAGATGCAGAAGAAGCAGACCGTTTAGAGCTTTCGTTAGATATTATTGAAGCGGTATTCCGTGATGAAGATTTAAATGGTTGGACGGGGTTTGGTCTCGCAGTTCAGGCCTATCAAAAACGTGCTATTCATGTGATTGAACATTTGCGTGTGCTTTCGTTAGAAGTAGGCCGTTCATTAATGGTGCGATTGGTAAAAGGCGCTTATTGGGATACGGAAATTAAGCTTACGCAACAAGCGGGCTTAGAAGAGTTTCCTGTATTTACCCGTAAGTCATCAACCGATGTGTCTTACCATGCCTGTGCAAACCGCCTATTAGAATATCGCGATACCTTGTATCCGCAGTTTGCTACTCACAACGCCTATTCAGCGTCAGTAATTATTGAACTGGCTGGCGACGATAAAGAAGGGTTTGAGTTCCAGTGCTTACACGGCATGGGCGATACCCTATACGATACCGTGGTAACTGAAGAAAAAATCCAGTGCCGTGTTTATGCGCCTGTGGGTGAACATGAAGACTTATTAGCTTACCTAGTGCGTCGCTTATTAGAAAATGGCGCAAACTCGTCGTTCGTAAACGCCATTGTTGATGATGAAAAGCCGGTTGAATCATTACTTGAAGATCCGGTGGAAAAAACCCAGCGCCTTAAAGTGCGTTTCAACAAACTAATTAAAACACCACGTGGTTTATACGCACCTGAACGTGATAACTCTCGCGGACTAGATTTAACCGACGTGAACGCGGTTACTGCACTTCAGCATGAACTAGAACGCTGGCAAGAGTTTTACAGTGTAACCGATGGTGTGCCAGAGGGAGCAACAGCGGTAAGAAACCCAATGAATCACGACGATGTGGTGGGTTACCATTATTACGCACAACCTGATGATATGCGCAAAGCGTTAGATGACGCAGATGCAGGCTTCGACGCTTGGTCTAAGCGCGATACCTCAGAGCGTGCTGAAATTCTTAATCGTTCAGCCGATGCCCTAGAACGCCATATGGCAGAGCTTATTGCTATTTGTATGCGTGAAGCCGGTAAAGTTGCGCAAGACAGTATTGATGAAGTACGTGAAGCCGTAGATTTTTGTCGTTATTACGCCGCTCGAGCTCAAGAACTTGCAGAAGACAAGCGCTTGCTTCCTCGTGGTGTTGTACTGTGTATTAGCCCGTGGAACTTCCCACTGGCAATATTCTTAGGTCAAGTATCTGCAGCATTGGTTACCGGTAATACGGTTATTGCCAAACCCGCTGAACAAACCAGCATGGTGGCGAAACGCGCTGTGGATATTATGCAGTCGGTAGGCCTACCTGAAGACGCGTTAAAACTCATTATTGCCCCAGGTAAAGAAGTAGGTGAAACCCTGCTTTCTGATGAACGCATTAAAGCGGTGATGTTTACCGGTTCTACCCAAACAGGCACGCTAATCTCACAAGAACTTGCTAATCGTGGTGGTGAGCAAGTACCGCTCATTGCCGAAACCGGCGGGCAAAACTGTATGATTGTGGACTCAACTGCCCTGCCAGAGCAGGTAGTTGATGATGTTATTCATTCTGGTTTCCAAAGTGCGGGACAACGCTGTTCAGCCCTTCGCGTATTATTCGTGCAAGAAGAAATTGCTGATGATCTTATCAGTATGTTAACCGGTGCCATGAAAGAGTTAACCATTGGCGATCCGACTATGCTAGCCACTGATGTTGGCCCCGTTATTGACGAAAAAGCACTGAAGAGCCTAACCGACCATGTAGACTTTATGGAAGGAAAAGGAAAACTGCTTTATCGAAACGAGCTGCCTGAAGGCACTGAAAACGGCACTTTCTTCCCTCCTACGCTTTATCAGATAGATAACTTGGATGTGCTAGAAAAAGAAGTCTTTGGCCCAGTGGTGCATCTAGTGCGCTTTAAATCAAAAGAGCTAGACAATGTTTTAGAACAAATTAATGGTACGGGTTACGGCCTAACTATGGGTATTCACTCGCGCATCGAAGAACGTGCATACGAGCTTGCTGCGAAGAGCCGTGCAGGTAATGTCTACATTAACCGCAACATGATAGGCGCTATTGTTGGCGTACAACCCTTCGGTGGACGTGGGTTATCAGGTACGGGTCCAAAAGCGGGTGGGCCTAACTACTTGCCACGTTTAATGATGGAACGTGCTACACCGAAACCAACATTGATTGATGATGTTGATGGTACTGATAACGCCCTAGTCGGTGACGATAAAATTGCAGAACGTGCCCATGTGGTGATGGATCAAGCTAAGGAAGTTGAAGCTCAGTGGCGTCATATGGCTTTAAATGATCGTATCTCTATGGTGCGTCAGTTACTGGCCAAAATTGCCAAGGTCGACATTGTTGACGACTTAGCCGACGATTTAAATCGCACGTTGGCCACTGCCCGTCAGCAGTTAACCAGTGTTGAGCGTAAGTTAGCGAAACCTACCGAGCTACCTGGTCCTACAGGTGAATCTAACAAACTTTACCTTGAACCCAGAGGCACCCTGGTATGTTTCGCCGATAAAGATGTATCGTTTGAGTACTGGATGCTGTCTATTGTTACTGCACTTGCCACAGGCAACACGGTGGTGTCGGTGGTATCTGAAATCTTCTACGAAGAAGCTATTGAGATTCAAAATAAGTTTGAGTCTACTGGTGCGCCGAAAGGGGTATTCCAAGTAGCGCGTTTAGGTCACTTCGATGCCTTATTGATGGATGAAGACTTAGCGGGTGTGGTTGTGGATTCAAGCACTGAACGTACGGCCCGTATTACCGCAATGCTGTCATCGCGTGAAGGGGCTATTTTGCCAGTGATCACCGCTGAATATAACGATAAGTTGATTCAGCGTTTAATGACTGAAAAAACCATTAGTATCGATACTACGGCATCCGGTGGTAATACATCACTAATGACCTTGGTTGAAGATGACGAGTAATTATATAAAGGCATAGCATCTTTAAATAGCAAACACCTAAAAAGCCAGTCTTCACGACTGGCTTTTTTTATGCTCACGCTTCTGAGCAACACTATGGGTCTTCTATGGTGCCATCCAAAAGACGTAAACCTATTATTTCCCGTTAACCCTGCCTTAACCCCTGCTGTGACATCCTTGTATTCATGGTAGGCAATAATCGAATAACAATGATCGAGTTAGGTAAAATTTCATTCACGCCTTTAGTCGCAATTATGCTGGCAGGGTTAAGCGCGTGTGCCAGTCATGACAAAGCTTCGCTTAGTGAATCGGCTTCTGTGATGACGGGTGAAGCAGTAATATGGCAAGCGCAATCAGAAAGCGCTTCAACGGCCACCGCGTTAACCGACTTAGTGTTGGTAGAAGGGCTGCAAGGCTATATTGATGAAGCGCTTGAAAACAATGCAAGCTTGCAGCAAACCCTTATTACCCTGCGAAAAGCGCAGGTGGCGATAAAGTCGGCAGATTCAGCAGACAATCTAAATCTTGATGCGAGCTTTTCAGGCAGTAAAATTGAAGGTAGCAATGAAAGCTATACTGCAGGGCTAACCGTAAGTTGGGAGTTGGACTTATGGCAGAAAATTAGTGATAGCGTGGACGCTGCCAGTTTTGATGCTGCCAGCGCACGTTCTGCTTATCAGTCTTCTCGCGATGCACTTGTCGCCAGTATTATTCGTAGCTATTTAGATATCATTACTCAGCAACAACTCCTTGCGATTGAACAAGAACGTTTGCGCGTTTATGAAAATAGCGAAAGTATTATTCTTAAGCGCTACCGCACAGGGCTGGGCTCCCTTGATGATTTAGATAACGCAAAAACCAGCAGCGCTACTACCCGTGCCTCTATTGCCTTGTATGAAAATACGATTAGCGCTGCTAAGCGTACGTTAGCAGTATTGCTAGGTCGCCAAGACCAAACGCTGTCAGATTTCCCTTCAGTTACTGAGTTTCCGGATGTACTTGAACCATTGCTTGCCTTACCCGAGCAAGACTTGGCCAGACGCCCCGATTTACAAGCCGCTTACTACGGCATAAAAGCCAGTGAAGCGAATGTGAAAGTGGCTTACAAAGCACTTTTACCCAGTATTAATTTATCAGCAGGCCTTACTGATATTGGCACGTCGCCGTCTCAATCATTATTTACTAACCCACTGTGGAATTTGTTGGGGCAGGTAACCGCGCCCCTATTTCAAGGCGGGGCGTTACGAGCACAAATCGATGATGCTGAATTAACCGCGCTGAATAGCTGGTGGGAATATCGTGAAACCTTACTAACGGCTGTGCAAGAAGTGCAAGACGCATTAGACAATGAAAAAGCGCTCAGCCAGCGCCAGTACTACACCAATATCGCCTATCAGAATGCCTTAAGTAGCGCCGACACATTTTCGGGGCAGTATCGCCAAGGCTTGGTGGATATTTTAGATTTACTGTCGGTTTACGACACTACCTTCAATTTGCAGGCGCAGCGCGTCGAGCTTCAAAATTCTCAATTAAGTAATCGTATCGACTTAGGTCTTGCGCTAGGCCTTGGAGTGTCACAATGAATAAGAAAAAAGTTTTCGTCACCCTGGGTGCTGCAATGACTATTGTAATCGCCATTCTTTACACTATGAGCCAATTAGGAGGCTCAGGCGGCCCAGGTATGGGGCCAGGTCCGAAAGGAGAGAAAGCGGGCAGAGCGGGTAAAGAAGGCCAAGAGATGAGTGCGCCTAGAAACGCAAATGCTGAAAAAGCGATTACGCAAGTAGAAGCACAAAGCAATATAGAGCAAACCGTGCTTGCGCCAACAGGCGAACAAGGTGAAAGCCATCAGCCAAATAATCGCCCACGTCCTGATATGTCTGATCAAAACCCAAATTCTAATCAAGGACGAAATCAAAACACGGCGAAAGGCGTAGCTAATAACCAAGCGGTAGGCAGTAGTGCAGCAGATGTTGCCGAAGTAGGTGTGGTAGAAGTCTATCCAACCACCTATAACGCAAAAGTGAAAGGATATGGGCAAGCCAGTGCTACTCATATGCTCACGTTATCAGCACAAGTCAGTGGGCAAATTACTGCGTTGTCGCCCCGTTTTGAGACCGGCGCTTTGTTAGAGAAAGGTGAAGTAATGGCTAATGTAGATAATACCGATTATCGCCAAGCATTAGCCGCTGCCGAAGCTACTTATGAAACTGCTTTCGTTGCTCTTGAAGAAGAACGTCTTCAGGGTCTACAAGCACAAGATGAATGGACACGCTCAGGGTTAACCGGTGAACCCGAGTCAGCCTTAGTGCTACGCGCCCCCCAACTTAAATCAGCGCAAGCTGCATTGCGTGAAGCCGAGCAAAATGTCGCGGCGGCAAAACGCGATTTAGCCTTTGCTAACATCAGCGCCCCGTTTAATGCCTTAGTGGTTAGCCGCAGTATTCAGCCTGGCAGTTACGTGCAAGTGGGCACAGAAGTGGCCAGTTTATATTCTGCTGATGTGGCAGAGATTTCTATTCCTCTATCACCTAGTCAATGGGCGCAGTTGCCGCAAGCTAAGGTGGGTGAAAAGCCAGATTGGGAAGTGCAGCTAACAGATACCACTGGTGAGCACCATTGGCGGGCAACTATTGAGCGTGTAGAGCTTCACCAAGACGAAGATACTCGACAACGTAGAGCCGTTGCCGTGGTTGAAAAGCCATTATCGCTATCAAGCCCTCTGTATTTCGGTACGTTTTTAGTGGCTGAAATTGAAGGTCGAGCCCTTGATAATGTATGGAAAGTACCGTCTTCAGCCATATCGCAAAAACAAGAAGTATGGTTTGTTGCGCCAGACACAAACTTGCTAAACAAGTTTACCCCAAGGGTACTTTTTGAATACGAAGGATTCGCCTATATCCAGCCTATGACGGGGGCGAGCCAAGCGCTGATTGTGGCGCGCCCACTTAATAATTATCTTGTTAATACCCTTGTTAAGCCAGTTGTTGAGGGTAATGGCAATGAATAGTCACAAGGGTGTTATTGCGTGGTTTGCGCAAAACTCGGTGGCTGCCAACCTGTTAATGGTCGGTCTAATCGTGCTTGGCATGGTGTCTTATGGCGATATTAGAAAAGAAGCCTTTCCTAGCATGGAGCCTAGGTTTGTCACTATATCTATGACCTATGAAAGTGGTGATGCCGAACAAGCCGAAGAAGGCATCGCGATTAAAATAGAAAACGCATTAGAAGCCGTACCGGGTATTAAACGCATTACGTCTACTTCCAACTCCAACGGCGCCAGCGTTCAGGTAGAAAAAGAAACCGACTACGATTTAGACACACTGTTTAACGACATTAAAACCGAAGTTGATAGTATTTCAAACTTACCTTCTGATGCTGAAAACGCCATTATCGACAAAGCTACCCGCGATGAACATGTTATCTGGGTGCAGCTTTACGGCGATGCCAGTCATGCTGAATTGCAGTATTTAGGTGAGCAGTTAGAGCGTGACTTATTGGCACAAGATGATATTCGCGATGTGAACTCAGGCAGCTTTATTGACCCTATGATGTCGATAGAAATAGATGAAGCCAAGCTACAAGCCTACGGATTAACGTTGTCAGATGTAGCCTCGCGTATAAACGAAGAGTCTTCTACAGCACTCACCACAAGCTTGCGTAACCAAGAAAAAGTGATTCGCTTAAAAGCGTCTGAACAAGCTTACTACGCGGGCGATTTTGCCAAAATCCCCCTCGTGACAAGCGCCGATGGTACGGTGTTGATGGTAGGTGATGTTGCAAAAATTAGTGACACGTTTTCAGACGATAGCTACTCATTAGCACGATATAACGGCCAAAATGGGTATGGTCTGCAAGTACTTATGGATAAATACGGCGATGTAACCGATATGGTGGCGCAAGCCCATGCGGTGGTAGATAGCTGGCACGAGCGTGGCTTATTGCCCGAAGGCGTGCAGCTAGAAACTTGGTATGACAGAAGTACGCTTATTACCGAGCGTTTAGACTTACTTACCAGTAATGCTTTAATGGGTATTGTGCTGGTATTTATTACCCTCGCGGTTTTTCTAAACTTACGGGTCGCCTTTTGGGTTGCTGCTGGTTTACCGTTTATTTTCTTCGGCACTTTATATTTCATGACCGATTCTTATACCGGCATGACACTTAACGAAATGACCACGTTCGGCTTTATTATGGCGCTGGGTATTGTGGTGGATGATGCAGTAGTGGTGGGCGAAAGTGTTTATTCCACTAGGCGACGTTACGGCGATACGCTTGCTAATACCATAGAAGGTACCCGTAAAGTAGCTGTCCCCACTATTTTTGGTGTACTCACCACAGTGGCTACTTTCTTTGCTTTGTCGAACGTATCTGGCGGTCTTGGCACCTTGTATTCCCAGTTCGGTACCATAGTTACCCTTTGCCTTTTATTGTCGGTGGTGGAGTCTAAATTAATACTGCCTTCTCATTTGGCGCATTTGCCTACCAAGAAAACCACAAAAAAAGGCATTGCTGGTTTATGGGGGAAAGTACAAGACGGCGCCGACAATGGGCTAAATTGGTTTAACGAAAAGCTTTATCAACCTGTGCTGAGTGCCACTATTGCTTATCGCTATGCGGCAGTGTTGCTGTTCATTACCTTGTTTATTGTGGTGATGAGTTTGCCGCTAACGGGCGTAGTACGAGTCGGTTTCTTCCCCAGCATGCAAGGGGATACGGTATCTGCCAATATGTCGCTGTTTAGTGATGCCAGCTTTGGTCAAACCGATCGTAATTTACTACGTTTAGAACGTGCAGCGATTGAAGCCGATAAGCAATTAATGGAAGAAAAGGGCGCAGATGTAAGTGGCATGAAGAGCCTGCAAGTGACAGCTAGCGGCGATCAGAGTGGCACAATTACTATCTCGTTAGCCGAAGAACAGCCTTATACCTTGGATGAATTAGCGGCTCGCTGGACAGCATTAAGCGGTAATTTAGAAGCTGTGAAAAAACTCAAAATTCAAGCGCGCCGTGAAATGGTTGATGCCTTTAGAGTTGAACTGAAAAGTATTGACGACGCCACCCTAAAAGCGGCAAACACGGCATTTCAAGACGCCTTAGAAAACATAGATGGCGTATTCGGTGTGGAAAGTTCGTTAACCCCAGGTGAAGCCATGATGCGCTTCGAGCTTACTCCTGAAGGCCGGGCTATGGGAATGGACACGCAAAGCTTATCCCAACAGTTGTTAAAAGCGTTTGGTGGCGAAATAGTGCAGCGCTACTTACGCAATAAAAACGAAGTGAAAGTGCGCGTGCGTTACCCTGAAGAAGACAGAATGGACCCATCGGATGTAATGAATACCCGTGTGCGTTTAGATGACGGTACCGTAGTGCCATTAAGCGTTATTGCTACTATGACACCTGATGTGCAGCAAAAGCAGGTGGTGCGTATCGATGGACTTCGCGCCCTTACCGTTAGTGCATCGGTAGACAGTGATGTGATAACCGCCACTGAATTGGTGAACTACTTAAACGAAAACTTTGTTCCAACACTATCTCGTCAGTATCAAGATTTATCACTGCATTTTGCCGGTGAAGCAGAACAGCAAGAAGAAACGCAAAGCTCCATGGAAAGCGTATTTATACTAGCGTTAATCTCTATATATGCGTTGCTGGCAATTCCGCTTAAGTCTTACGTTCAGCCGCTGATTATTATGACTGCCATTCCATTTGGCATTGTTGGGGCGGTATTAGGGCATTGGAGTAATGGGTTAATGCTTAGCATACTGTCACTCAACGGTATATTGGCGCTAAGCGGTGTGGTAGTTAACGACAGCCTATTGTTGGTGTCTCGCTACAACGCATTGAAAGAAGCGGGTATGCGGGTGCAAGAGGCAGTTATTGAAGCTTGTTCAAGTCGTCTTCGTGCCGTATTGCTAACGTCTATCACCACCTTTTTAGGGCTTTACCCAATATTGGGTGAAACCTCTATTCAGGCGCAATTTTTAATACCAGCTGCGGCATCACTGGGTTATGGTATTTTGTTCGCTACCGCCATTACATTGGTATTAATCCCCGCATTGCTGTTAATTTATGAAGATGTAGCGCAGCTGGGTAAAAAAACCAAAGACGCTGCTGCACAAGTGGCTGGCTAGAAAAGGTGGAAGCAATGATTCGAGTATTGTTAGTGGAGGATGATATTGGGTTGGCCGGTAACGTCCTTGACTACTTAGAGTTAGAAGATATGCAGTGCGATTATGCCAGCAATGGCGTGGCTGCGTTGCAACTCATTGATCAGCATCAGTACGATGTATTGGTGCTTGATATCAACTTGCCTCGACTAGACGGATTCAGCGTTTGTGAGCGTATGCGAAACGATGGAAACGATATCCCGGTTATAATGCTTACTGCGCGGGATCAGCTTGAAGACAAGCTCACCGGCTTTCAAAAAGGAGCCGACGATTATTTGATAAAGCCTTTTGCGATGGCTGAATTAGTCGCGCGAGTTACAGCTTTATCAGGACGTCGCTCAGCACAAGTGAATCAGCTAGTCATGGGTAATGTAACCTTAAAAATTAATGGTCAAGAAGCACAAGCAGGTAGTAGTGACATTAAACTCAGCCCTATTACTCATGCACTGCTTAAAAAGCTAATGCAGGCAAAGGGCGATGTGGTGAGTCGCGAGCGCCTTATTGAAGCCGCTTGGAAAGACAGTGTGCCAGAAAGTAATGTGCTTAAAGTGCATATGCATCATTTGCGTAAAGGCTTAGAGCAAGCTAATGCCTCTATTTCAGTATTAAGTAAGCCGAATAGCGGCTTTTATCTAGCCGAGGATGTAGACCATGGTTAAAGGCTTGCATTTAAGCTTGCGGCGTTATGTGTTGTGGACACTGCTTGCTGTGGGTTGCGTATTGATAACCTCATTTTCTTTACTCTCTTCAGAGCGTTTCTTTCAAGGTATGGACGGTATGTTACGGCACACTATGGTGCGTTTCGCGACGACTATGGACATATCGGAAGACGCACCCGAAAACACGTTGAATTTCTACATTAGTGCACGATTAGACCAGCAACCAGATGAAATCCTCAAGTCGTTTGCAGATAAAGAGCTCAAACCCTATCAGTTGGAAAAAGTCATCGAGAGAGAATGGTTTCTTGCTCGTCCCCATGCTGCAAGGTTCTTGATGATGGTGCCGTTAGAAAATGGAGACGTACGTTACGTGTCACAGTTATTTACGGGGCCAAAGCCTAGTGGTGGGAAGCCAGCGTGGCTTAGTCATGAAGTGATGAGTATGGCGATAGGATTAGCGGCTCTAGGCATCTTTGCCGCCATCTTGCTATTGATTATGCGCAGTGTAACCAAGCCCGTTGAGACACTTCAACAGTGGGCTGCGGGGCTGGATGAAAAGCAACTTGATGCGCCTATTCCAACATTTAGGTATCAAGAACTCAATGGACTCGCTTCTCTCATTCACAGCAGTTTGCAAAGTGTTAGGCAAACGCTGGAGCGAGAGCGCACCTTTGTGAATCATGCTAGCCATGAACTACGCACCCCTATTGCAGTGATACGTAGCAGCACCGAACTATTGCAACGGGTGTTATCAAAAGAACAGCAACAAGCGCATATGCTGACTACCAACAGTAAAAGGGTAAACGCTTTAGCGCGTATTGATAATGCGTCGAAAACCATGACGGACTTAACTGAAACCTTGCTTTGGCTTGCCCGCGATAACGACCAAGCTTTGCCTTATCATAATGTTGATGTGTCAGAAATGGTGCGACAGCTCTGTGACGACCTTGGTTATTTACTAAAAGGAAAATCGGTGGAGGTTGAGTTAATCGTACCGAGTACCGAAATGTACCTTCCTGATACGGCCAGTAGAATAATTATCGGTAATGTTATTCGTAATGCCTTTCAGCATACCGACTGCGGTGTGGTGAAAATTAATTTACAGGGCAATACATTAACGGTAGAAAATCATGAGCAAGAGGGCGGTGTAGACAATGCTGATGATGCTATGCTTCAAAAGCCAGAGCTAGACGATACCGGTTACGGCTTAGGCCTTAAATTAATTACTAAGCTAACAGAGAAGTTAGAATGGGAATTTGAAGCGGGCGCTGTGCCTAGTGGGTATCAGGTTAAACTCGAACTCCATGAACCGAATGATTCAGATACTTAACCAACGCGTTCGTTTTTGTGTGCATGGTGTGTGTTCGTGAAATAAAAAAGCGGCGTTAAAAGCCGCTTTTTCGATTTATATTTTTGGTACCAGCGTTATCGCGAGTGCTCGCAAAAATTACATCCACTCTTTACTGCGGTTACGCTTTTTCGGCATATAGGTAATCAAAACACCTAATAAAATACCGATCCCAGCTACCATACCGCCACGGGTGAACCAAGTGACCAATTCATCTTTATCGGCACTTTCTACCTGAGCACTCAAGCGTTTAATATCGTTGCTTTGCTGTTCAGTATCCGTTGTGAGTTGCGTAATTTGCTGGCGCGCATCATTCAGCTGCTGACGCAGGTTCGCATTCTCGCGCTGAGTAGTTTGTAAGCTGGTTTGGCTTTGTGCTAACTGCTCACTTAGCATAGGAAGCTTCTCAGCTTGTGACATTTCTGTCGTCACATACTTTGATTCAACCCACCCCTTACGACCTTCATCATCGGTCACTTGCGTGAATTCTGCATCTGCATCACGGTCTAGCACCGTAATCGGTGTGCCGGCCTCTACAGACCCTAGAATACGGTAGTTCCGGCCTGGGCCCGTATGTAAAAAAATAAATAAATCATCGCGAATATAGTGCGACGACGACGCTTCTAGCGTATCGCTCTCTTGAAGAGCCAGCGCTTGGCAAGAGCATGCAAAAAGGGCAACTGCTAACCACTTTCGAATCATAGGTAGTCCAAATACTCGTCTAAAACATGGAGATGGTATTGGTTGACCGCGATAAAGGCAAGTTTGTTCCACTTTTGTCTACTGGTTAATTTCATCGCAACCAGTTAACGGTGTCATTGCGAATTAGTTTGGACACAGGTAAGGTTGCATCATTATCACGTGTGCCACAGCGCAAATATGTCTGAAATTGAACTAAAATTTGTTACTCGAGATGGTGCGCACCAAGCATTCAAAGACCGCGTACTTCCTCTTTTTGAAAGAAATAATATTACCCTAATTTCCCACACCGAACTTCGGCTTGAAAATGATTATTACGATACGGTAAATCACGATTTTCAAGAAAGTAAGATGGGTTTTCGTGTGCGCGGCAATAATGGCAGCTACGAGCAAACCTTAAAAACCAATGGGAAAGTCAGTGGTGGATTGCATCAGCGTGCGGAATACAATATTGATCTTGATGCTCCTGAGCCCGATTTAACCCTGTTCGATAATTCAGTGTGGCCTTCTAGCTGGAATATCCCCAGCATGAACAGCAAATTGGAAAAGCAGTTTAGTACCCACTTTACCCGTCATGCTTATATCGTAGAGGTAGAGAAGAGTCGCGTAGAAGTAGTACTTGATTGCGGTGAGGCGGCTACCGACAAAGCCAGTTCGCCCATTAACGAGATTGAGCTAGAACTACAAAGTGGTGACCTAGACAGCCTATTTATATTAGCCACGCATATCAACAGTTGCATGGATGTCAGACTAAGTGATGTGTCTAAAGCGGCGCAGGGGTATCAATTACTGCATGGCTTTAATGCCAAAGTAAAATCCTTGCCAGAATTTCTACCACTGAATCCAAAGTCATCGACTGAAGAAGCTTTTTCAAATGCGCTTCAATTGGCTTTAGCCCATTGGCAGCACCATGAGCATGTGTTTATTGAAAGTGGCTCTATTAAAACCCTCGCTGAAGTGGCAAAGAGCGTACGTTTGCTTTTACAAAGCGTGTCTTTGTATTTACCAGTATTACAATGCCCAGAAATGCTCGCGTTACATAAAAAGCTTATTGCTTATGCGCAGCAATGGGCATGGCAAGACGATTTGCAAAGCTTGCGGTATTTGTTGTCTAAAAAAAGTTTATTTCACAAAACGTTGAGCAAACACCCCGCAATTGTCAGTTACTTGCAGGGGCGTAAAGCCGGACTATTGCATGCCCATGATCCCGCGAGTTTATTTTTCGACAGTATGGCGACCGATATTAAGTTGCAAGCTATCGATTTAATAAACGCTAAACCATGGCGTAGAGAAGCCACAGGGTATGATTTGCTGGTTTTAGATCATGCCAAAGGATGGTTGTCCCAGGGGTGGCAAACGGTGCAGCAAAGTATGCCAGCCAGCAAAACCATGGGGCCTGCGAACTATACGCTAGTGGAGATCGTGCTTCGACAAACCTTGTGGAGTGGTTTTTTACTCGGCGACTTATTTGTAGAAGAACGGGGTAATTTCAGAGCACCTTGGTTAGATTTGTTAACCGGTATAGAGGAGCTTAATGCGTTGCTTATGCTTCGCCAAGCAGTACAAGACTCCGAATTAGAAACACAAGATGAACTTAGTAAGTGGACAAGTAGCAAGCTGTCCGTGCTCGTAAAAGTCATGGAGCGAACCCGCGCTGTGGCGTTAGAACGAGATATTTACTGGTAATGATGCTAGGTAAATCGCGAGCAAGGATGTAGTAAAGTGAAAGCAAATATGGTGTATGACTACGCCCTTTATGCGGCGCTGTTCTTCTATTTTATTGTGGTAGTACGATTTGTTTATTATCGTCAGCGCATCTCTCAAAGCCCTTGGCTAGCGGCGGCCATTCTAAGCTGGCCCATTTTCATGTTAGATGAATGGATGCGGTTGTGGCAGTTAACCCAACTGGCGCCACTGTATGGGCTATCAGACGTCTTTGCGGTGCTACTAATGACCTGTAGCTATAGAATGGTAAAACCTATGCTATTGGCTTATCCGTCGAAGCGTTCTCGACTGTGGGTGCCTTTTTGGGTAATGGCTGTATTGCAATTAACCATTTTGCTTATTCCCACCGAAGACAAGCTACAGTGGCTCGAAGCTTCTCCAAGTGGCGAGCCATTAATGTTGTGGCCAGCTTACTTAGCCTCGCTAACTACCGGGTTCTGCGTGCTGCTTATTGGCATTCTTATTACTGAACATATTCAAATGTATCATAGGCATTTGCCCGAGCAGGCCGTCGACGTTCAAGAGTTTCGCGTACCAAGGCTTGCCAGTGTTATGGCAAACACGGTTGTTGTCGCGTTTGCCAGTATTTTACTGGTGACTGCTGCCACCTTTGGCTTTTTTATCGTGCCTTATTGGGAAAGCCTGCACCATATGGCCCTTGGCGTTTCTCTACTTGTGGTGTTATTCAGCCTTACCTTTCCCAGGACTACGTCTCCGTCACCGTTAGATTACGAGCGGCTGGATGAGGGCGTGGTAAAACCAGCAGAAGTGCGAGCGGTCATTGGCGAAGCTAAGCGCACCATGATTGACGGTAAAAACTACAAGAAGCTCGGGCTAACACTGAAAGACTTTAGCGATGAGGCAGGGGTAGATCCCACCACACTGGCGATTGCTTTGCAGTTAGAGCTTAAGAAAAACTTTCGCGGTTTTGTGTATCAGTACCGGTTGGACTATGCCAAAAACGTGTTACTGCGAAGTGATGCCAAAATAGCGAAAGTCGCGAAGCGCTTAGGCCTCAATTCTGAAAAGTTTTTAGGCGATGTGTTGGTAAAGTACCTACGCAATAGCCAAGAGCCACACTAGTTCAGTAGTCTTTATTTAATCTACGAAACCATTAGAGTTAAACGCGGATAGTTAAACGCGGCTAGTTAAATGCGTTGTATAGCACCTGCTGCGTAAAGGTTTTGCGCAAGTAGAAGCCACGAGGACGCGTTTTTATTCGCTCGCCTTGCGGACCTAAGGCGTCAGCTAATACTTTGCCGCTAGCGGCCTTAGGGCGAAGATGTAATGCCTCCCCTTGACGTGAAGTGATTGATTCAACATGGCCTGTCAGTATTTGCTCTGTAAGCTCTTCCCAATCTTGTTTTAACAGAGCATCTTCTTGTGCGCTCGGTTGCCAATAAAACGCACTGGCCACTCTGCGCTGCGCCAATGGAATGCGTCTGTCTCCCTCGATAGGTAACCACAGCACCTGTTGAATTTTATTGCGCACATTGCTTGTTTCCCATGTTAATCCTGGCTGCATCAACAAAGGTGCATAGCAAACATAGGTGGTTTCAAGGGGCATAAAATTGGCATCGATGGGAATAGTTTTAAGCTCAATGCCTAGTTCAGGGAAGTCTTGTTGAGGCTTAGAGCCGGCACTGGCCCCTAGCCAACGCTCAATCAACATACCAGGCCACCCTTTGTGACGCTGTAAATTTTCTGGTATGGCAACGTCAGCCATGGCTGCTAATTCCCCTAAGGTTAAGCCTGCAATCGCGTCACAGCGCGCTAATAATGTGGTTGAATTTTCAGGTGGAGAGTCGGGTGGACGCATAGTTAAGCTCAGTAATTTTCTATAAGGAAAGCATGAATTTCGATTAATGCTTTGAATGGTGTATATATTATGGAAGAATGCAGAGATATAAAAGTATAGTGTGCCCGGGAGTCTATGTGATAGATGCCGATGGATTCCGTGCGAATGTGGGCATAGTGATTTGCAACAAAATGGGTCAAATATTTTGGGCAAGGCGTTATGGTCAACATTCATGGCAGTTCCCTCAAGGCGGAATTGATGAAGGGGAATCTGCCGAACAAGCTATGTACCGCGAGCTGCACGAAGAAGTGGGTTTGACACCGAAAGATGTCACCATTCTAAGTGTTACACGTAACTGGCTTAGATATAAGCTACCTAAGCGATTAATTCGTCAGGGAAGCAATCCGGTCTGTATAGGCCAAAAACAAAAGTGGTTCCTGCTGCAGCTTGACTGTAATGAGCGGGACGTGAATGTATTGAAAACAGGGCACCCAGAATTTGATGATTGGCGTTGGGTGAGCTATTGGTATCCAATTAGAAATGTCGTGTCGTTCAAGCGAGACGTCTACCGTCGGGTTATGAAGGAATTTTCCCCTGTTGTCATGGCTGCTCAACAGCGTCCACAACAGCGCCATAATACGTCGTCGCAAAAGCGCGGTAAAAAGCGTAGGCGAGGCTAGGCGAACGAGCAAAGTATAGGGAGTAGCGATTGGACACTCAGGGTCACAAAGGCGCAATGTTAACCACGCTTAAACGTATCGTGCAGGAAATGAATCAAATTCCTGCACTAGATACTGCCTTGTTTCGTCTGGCATCTCGCGTTAAACAAACGCTAGATGTAGACTCATGCTCTATTTATCTTGCCGATTACGAGAAACAAACCTTTATTCTAAAGGCTACCGACGGTCTGCACCCTGATGCAGTAGAGCAAGTTCATATTGGCTTTTCTGAAGGCTTAATTGGCTTAGTCGGTCAGCGCGAAGAACCGCTCAACATCGTTAATGCTCAGCATCACCCTCGCTTTAAAGAATACCCAGAAGTTAAAGAAGAAAACTACAACGCATTTTTGGGTACGCCCATTATTCACCAGCGTAAAGTGTTAGGGGTAATTACCCTACAGCAAAGTGAAATGCGCCGTTTCAGTGAAGACGAAGAAGCTTTCTTAGTTACCCTAGCAGCACAGCTCGCGCTTGAAATTACCAACGCTGATATGCGTGGTGCACTGAACAATACTGCCAGTGTGAACAGTATTGCTCTACAAAAAAATGTCTCTGGTATTGCGGGCTCGCCCGGCCTTGCTATCGGTAAAGGCTTTTCACCTGATAAATCACTTAATTTAAAAAACTGGGTTGTTAAACGCAGTAAAAATCCAAACGACGAAATCCAAACTTACCGTAAAGGCGTGGAAGTGACGCGCCAACACGTAGATGGATTATCGAAAAGTTTAGATGACGATATTCCAGATGACGTTAAATCCATATTTCAGCTTTATCATCATTTACTTGATGCCAATAGTTTAGGCCGCGAAGTAGAAGAGAAAATAAGGCAAGGATGGGATGCTGCATCGTCACTTAAAATGGTAGTCGATGGGTATGCTGCGCGGTTTCGTGCCATGGACGACCCTTACATGCAAGAGCGTGCCATTGATATCGTCGACCTTTCCGATCGTATTTTGGCTAACATTCTTACCGAAGGGCAAGGGCAAAAGCTAGTAGAGAAACTCGCCACCGAAGACAGTATTTTGGTGGCCGATGAAGTATCAGCAACCATGCTAGCTGAGTTTCCAAGAGAAAAGCTTAAAGGCATTATCTCAATTCGTGGGTCGAACAACTCTCATGCGGCTATTCTAGCAAGGGCAATGGGGGTGCCTGCGGTCATGGGGTGTCAGAATGTGTCTCCTGCACTGCTTGAGGGTAAAGAGCTTTTACTTGATGGCTATGCGGGCGAAGTTATTGTTTCCCCAGAGCGAAACATTAAAACTGAATTTATTCAGCTAATTGAAGAAGAGTCGGCGATAACCGAGCGTATAGACGCCGAAGCCGGACAGCCTTGTGAAAGCGTCGATGGTTGCCGCATGTCGCTATATATCAACGCGGGCCTGTCAGCAGAAGCCGAGCTTAATGCTGGCCATATTGGCTCGGGTATTGGTCTATATCGTACTGAAATTCCCTTTATGCTACGGGAGCGTTTTCCTTCTGAGCAAGAGCAAGTTGAGCTTTACCGACAAATCTTAGAATCTGCCCCCGAATTACCTATTACCATGCGTACCCTTGATGTGGGTGGAGACAAACCTCTTCCTTATTTCCCCATCAATGAAGAGAATCCGTTCTTAGGCTGGCGGGGCATACGATTAACACTCGATCACCCTGAGATATTTTTGGTACAAGTTCGGGCCATGCTAAGAGCCAGTATCGGGCTTAAGAACTTACGCATTATGTTACCGATGATATCCACGGTGTCAGAAGTGCAAGAAGCCAAGCGCTTAGTTAACCAAGCCTACTTTGAGATATGTGACGAGGTTTGTGAGTCGGGTGAAGCACTTCAGCGGCCTAAGTTAGGTATCATGTTAGAAGTACCCTCGGTATTGTATCAACTGCCACAACTTGCGAAACACGTCGATTTTTTCTCGGTGGGCAGTAACGATTTAACCCAATACTTGTTGGCGGTAGACAGAAACAATACCCGCGTGGCGGGGCTATACAACAGTTACCATCCGGCGGTATTAGCTGCACTTTACGATATAGTGCAGCAATCAAATGAGAACCAAATCCCGGTTACTATCTGCGGCGAGATTGCCGGTGAACCGGCTGGTGCCATTTTGTTAATGGGCATGGGGTATCGTCGTTTAAGTATGAATGCATTCAACATTCGAAAGATTAATTGGCTTATTCGTAAGGTTTCGCTGGCAGAAAGCAAACAGCTTCTTTCTCTCGCGTTAACGTCGCAAAGCCATGAACAAGTATTCGGTCATTTAAACGAATATTTAGAGACAAAAGGCTTAGGTGGGTTAATACGGGCAGGTGCGTAAAATAGGCATGGCGCTAGCGTTGTAAATGCTAGATTCTGCTGCGCGATAAAGGATTTTAAATGGAACCGTTAACCATCATTTTTGTAAGCTGCTTGGCCCTCGGCGTGATCGTCGGGCTATTAGCAGGTATGTTAGGTATAGGTGGTGGTCTTATCATCGTTCCTGTACTCTCCTACTTATTGATTCACTTTGCTGGTATGACCGTTGAGACCGTGGTGCCGGTGGCCATTGCTACTTCACTTTCTACCATCATATTTACGGGCATGTCGTCTGCGTTCGCACACTATCGCTTAGGTAATATCCATAAACCCACGGTGCTTTATACTGGGTTGGGCATAGCCATAGGTGCTATATTAGGGGCGCAAATTGCCAGCCATATTTCTGGTGCACTGTTAAAAGACATTTTTGCTGTTTTGGTGATTATTATCGCCGCACAAATGATATTTGGTAAGCAGAAAGCATCAGGCAGTGAAGCATCTCCATGGGTGCTAAGTTGTGTAGGTAGTGGTACAGGTCTAATTAGCGCACTGATGGGTATCGGCGGTGGCGCCTTGTTAGTACCTGCCTTGGTGTGGTTCAGAATTAATATAAGATTGGCGATTGGTTGCGCTGCATTTTGTGGGCTGCTAATTGCGGTTTTTGGCACCGCCAGTTTTGTTGCTGCGGGTTGGCAGCAAACAGGGATGCCACAATGGAGTTTAGGTTACGTATATTTGCCCGCCACGGCAGGTATTGTCACCACATCAATATTTACCGCAGGTATCGGCGCTAAGCTGGGCCAGCGAGTAAATACTCGAGTTTTAAAAGCAATGCTAGCGTGTTTGCTGGTGTTGGTAAGTATCAAAATGTTTGTAGGAATTAATTAAGCGTATGGCTGAAAGCAGTTATTTGGTTTTTCCCAGTATAGACCCTATTATTTTTAGCCTCGGGCCATTGAGTGTCCGTTGGTACGGCATGATGTACCTTGTTGGTTTTATTGCCGCTTATTTGCTAGCGCAAAAGCGTTTGTCTCGTACTGAATGGACGCGCGATCAACTTAGTGATTTATTATTCTGGAGCTTTGTTGGTGTGATATTAGGTGGGCGCATTGGTTATGTGTTCTTCTACCAGTTTGGTATGTTTCTAGATAACCCACTCTACCTGTTTAAAATATGGGCCGGTGGCATGTCGTTCCATGGCGGTCTTATTGGCGTGTTAGTGGCGCTGATGTGGCAGGCTAAGCGAATGAAAACCACGTTTTTACGTTTAGGTGATTTTGTGGCTCCCCTAGTGCCAATTGGCTTGGGTGCAGGGCGTATTGGAAACTTCCTTAACGCTGAATTATGGGGCCGTACCACTGATGTGCCTTGGGCGATTATTTTCCCCAGTGCCGGTAATGTGCCTCGCCACCCTTCCCAGCTGTACGAATTTGCCTTGGAAGGTGTATTATTGTTTGTTATTTTGTGGCTTTATTCTGCTAAACCTCGACCGGTTGGCGCGGTAAGTGGTGTCTTTTTACTTGGTTATGGGAGTTTCCGTTTTATCGTGGAATACTTTAGAGAGCCAGATGCTCACATTGGTTTATACCAAATGGGGCTTAGCCAAGGGCAGCTATTATGTTTACCTATGATTGCATTAGGCATAGGGCTAATAGTGCGCGCCTACACCCGCCAACAGCAACAAACTAAACAATAAATAAGAAGAAAGATGAAAGAATATCTCGCATTGATGCGCCATGTACGTGATACAGGTGTAAAAAAGGAAGACCGCACTGGAACCGGCACATTAAGTGTATTTGGCTATCAAATGCGGTTTGACTTACAACAAGGCTTTCCGTTAGTTACCACTAAAAAATGCCACCTCAAATCTATTATTCACGAACTGCTATGGTTCTTGAAAGGCGAAAGTAACATCGCTTATTTGAAAGAGAATGGTGTGAGCATTTGGGATGGTTGGGCAACAGAAGAGGGTGAACTGGGCCCTGTTTACGGTAAGCAGTGGCGCAGTTGGGACAATGGAGATGGCACAACAATCGATCAGATAGCTGATGTGATTGATCAAATTAAAACCAACCCAGATTCTCGCCGTCTTATTGTCAGTGCATGGAATCCGTCGGTATTGCCAGATACGCAATATTCGCCAAGTGAAAATGCGAGTATGGGTAAGCAAGCATTGCCACCGTGTCATACCATGTTTCAATTCTATGTACTTGATGGCAAATTGAGTTGTCAGCTATATCAACGCAGCGGTGATATTTTCTTAGGTATTCCTTTCAATATTGCTAGCTATGCCTTACTTACCATGATGATCGCCCAAGTGTGTGACCTTGAGCCAGGTGATTTCATCCTGACCTTAGGTGATGCACATTTATACAGTAATCATCTAGAGCAAGTTGACCTGCAGTTAAGCCGAGAGCCTTTCGCGCCGCCCGTTATGGAATTAAACAAAAGCGTGAAAGACATTTTTGATTTTTCTTTTGAGGACTTTACGCTTAAAGGCTATCAGTCTCACCCTCACATCAAAGCACCTGTCGCAATATAAGGAGGTTTTGTGTCTACACCTATTCTTATATGTGATGATTCAGGCTTTGCACGACGCCAAATGGCACGCAGTATCCCAGATAGTTGGGAGGTTGAGATTTCATTTGCCGGTAATGGACAAGAAGCGCTTGAGGTTATACGTGCTGGTAAAGGCGATGTAGTCTTTCTTGACTTGAATATGCCGGTCATGGATGGCTATGAAACCATGGAAGCCATTCGAAAAGAAGACCTACCTTGCTTAGTTATCGTAGTATCAGGAGACGTTCAAGCCCAAGCGCGAGAACGAATGCTAGCCTTAGGTGCCATTGATTTCATCCGTAAACCTATCGATAACGAAAAACTCACCAACATTTTATCCTCCTATGGCATTTATAGCGGTGTTTCGACTGCAGTACAGCGAGAAGCCGTTGCCAGAGACACCGATGCGTCGTCGCTGGAAGACAAGCTAGACGCTTACCGTGAAATGGTGAACATCGCTATGGGGCGAGCAGGTGAAAGTCTAGCGCAGCTTATGGGCGAGTTTGTCGACCTGCCTATTCCCAATGTCAATTTACTAGAAAGTAACGAACTGTCGATGGCCATTGCCGAGATTAATCGCAATGACTGTGTATCGGCAGTATCGAAAGGTTTTGTCAGTGCGGGAATTCGCGGTGAAGCGCTGGTTATCTTCAATGATACTAACTCGCAGAACATTGTTGAGTTATTAAAATACGATGCCCACCAATCCACTGGCAGCTTAGAACTTGAAGCGTTAATGGATGTGTCGAATATATTAATCGGCGCATGCCTAAATGGATTGTCTGAACAATTAAACGTGTCATTTAGCCATACGCTTCCTGTATTGCTCGGTCGTCATCAGGGGCTAGCTGCATTACTTAACGACAATGTTAAGAAGTGGGGCAAAGTCATGGCAATCGAGATTGGTTACGCTATTAAAGCTAGAGATATTGCATTCGACTTATTACTGCTGTTTCCCGATGAAGCGATGAACCATATTTATGGTCGTTTAGTGGATGTAGACAAGGAAGCTTCATAATGATTTCACTCACCCAAAACGGAAATTTGCCTGCTGAACTACTCGACTCTATCGAAGTAGGTATTGTCGTATTAGATAGAGATTTCAATGTAGAGGAGTGGAATAAATTCATGGAAAACCACTCTTCCATTCCACCGCACGATATTAAAGGCACCTCGTTGTTCAACCATTTTTCAGAAATAGATGAAAAATGGTTAAGGCTTAAATCAGGTCCGGTCTTTAACTTAAAAAGCCCTGTATTTATTATTTGGGAACAGCGCCAATATTTATTTAAATTTGGCGGCAATAGGCCCATTACCTGTCAAGCCAGTTACATGTATCAAAACGTGACCATATTTCCCTTAATTTCTGAAACCGGTGAGGTTGAGAGGTTCTGTATCGTAGTGTATGACGTAACAGACCAAGCACTCAGCAAAATTGGTATGGAAAGGCTGAATGAAGAGCTGAAAACAGCCAGTCGAATTGATGGCTTAACAGGGCTGTTTAATCGTCGATACTGGCAGGAGCGTTTCGAGCAATCTTATAAGTTAGCGAAGCGCCAAGATATGGCAAGTACCGCTATGATGTTAGATATCGATCACTTTAAAAAAGTGAACGATACTTATGGTCACCAAGCAGGCGATAAAGTGATTCAAATGCTTTCTGCCCTTATTAAGCGCTGTGTCCGGGAGACTGATTTAGCAGGCCGATATGGCGGCGAAGAATTTGCCGTTATTCTTACCGATTCCTCCGTTGAAAAAGCCGTCATAGTGGCTGAGCGTATTCGTCGTTTGGCTGAGCGTTTGGTGGTAGAGCATGATGGTGAAGAAATTACCTTTACAGTGAGTTTAGGCTTAGCTGAATTCGACCCTCACAGTAAAAGCTCTATGGCTTGGCTTGAAAAAGCCGATCAGGCGCTTTATGAAGCCAAAGAAAGCGGGCGAAACAAATACTGTATTAGCGCGCTGGTTGGAGTGTAACGCTGCTATTTACATCGTCGTTTTCGGTAGTATAAAACAGAGTTGGTGCTGCGCTTATTACACACTAACTCTGCGTCTACGCTCTATAACTTTAGCAGCGTCAATCCTAGCGTATTCTTCAACTCTTGAAAGGTAACCGGCTTAACCAAGTGGTAGCGAATACCTGCAAGCTCAGAGGCCTTTCTATCGTCTTTATGTGCGTTAGCCGTAATAGCAACAATAGGAATATTCGGCTTTTTCTCTTTAATGATTTTTGCCACTTCTAAACCGCTTATATCAGGTAAATTAATATCTAGCAAAATAGCGTCGTAAGACTCTTCACGAGCCTGAATAATGGCGTCATTACCATTGGTGACAGTCTTTGGCGAGTGGCCCATGCATATCAGCATGTTTTCTAGCATTTGTGCATTGATAAGTTCATCTTCTACCACCAGAATTTTGGCATGATTCACTGCTTGATAGGCGGACTTGCTCGGTTGCGCCAAATGGTGAAGGGTATCCACAATACGGTTCTTATCAACAGGTTTAACAAAAGACTGCCATATATCTAATTGGCTATTTGCAATCACATTGGCAATATCCGGTGTTGCCGATAACACCACAATGGGGGGCGTACGTTTTCCATAAATAGCATGAAGTGTTCGAGTAAGCTCTAAGCCATCGATACCCGGCATGTAAAGATCGGCGAAAATGGCAGTGTATTGTAGTAGCTCATCATGCAGACTTAGTAGGTCTGAGCCTGAAGCAAAACAACGGGCGGAAAATCCTTCGCCCGTAATAATATTTTGAATATGCAGTCGAGAAATTTCTAAATCATCAACGATAGCGAAGCGCGCATTGCTAGTGCTAGTTTTGGGTGATTCGGTATCTTGTAAAGGCGCAATGGGTATAGTGGCAACAAATTCAGTGCCAATGCCTTCTTGGCTAGTAAATGAAAGGCTGCCACCGAGTTGATTAATACTTTTTTGTACCACGGTGAGCCCGATACCTGCACCGGGAAACCTATGATCTAGCGGCTGTTCTCCACGGAAAAATCGCTCAAAAATTTTAGGCTTTATGTCATCTGCAATGCCTAGTCCAGAGTCTTTGATTTTTATGACCAAAAACACTTTTTTGTTTTTCACCAAGGTGGTGATATTGACATCAATAATGCCGTTGGGGGTAAACTTAACGGCATTGTCTAATATGTTAGAAATCACTTTCGATAAGTTAGCGGCATCTCCTTCGATAAAATGAGGCACGCTATGATTACAATGCATCGTGAATTCGACTTTTTTCCCTCTAACTTGAACAGAGTAAGGGGAGATACATTCATCAAGTAAACTGATGAGGTCAACACGACCGATGTGCTTATCTTGCTCGCTACCAATCGATAAGATATCGAGCAGATTATTGGTTAAATTCAACAGTCGGTAACATGATTGCTCAGCTTGTTGAATAAGCTTTCCTTGCTGCTGTTTCATGTTAGGAATAAGTTCTAGTGCAGTAATGATGGCGCTGATCGGCCCTCTAAACTCGTGGCTCATTAAGTTTAGAAAATCGCGCTTTTCATTCTCAAGTAAGACTTCGGATTCTTTATGTTTCGAAGAAACGCGCGCTTCACTCTTAGTCAAGGAAGTTCTATTTTTACTGATGGTTGAAAATACAAATAACCACAGCGCCATAAGTGAAAGCGCTAATAAGGCGGTAATCACGAATAGGCTTACCTTCAGGTTTTGAGCGCTTTGACTCAGCCGATTTAAGGTGATTTGTTCTTCAAGTCGAATATCCCTGATGATTGGCGAAAGCTGAAGCGGGGGGGATAGATAATCCGCTACTTCACTAGGGGGTAAATCAATAATGGTGCGTAGTAAATTCAGGGTGACTTTAACCTGCTCGGGAAGGATAAGTGAGATGCTTCTTTGTTGCTCTTTGATATAGTCTTCGAGACTAAGCGCTTGGGTATTAAAGTCATTAAAATGCGCATCGTCAATTAAAAAAGCATGTTGAAAGTGGTACTTTGCTTCAACGGCAAGGGGCATTAATTCCCTTTGGATAGTGGCTGTTTCGTCAGAAGATTTTGGCTTAGCAAGTGTCTCTATATGATGTTCTATTTCAATGAGTGCATGATGAAGTGAGTTGCTCGCATTTAACGATTGCGACAACGTGTAATGGGTGTGTAAAAAGTGGTATAGGTAAGCAAAAAAACACAATATGACTACGGCAAACCCGGTAGCGATGTATAAATTCCAATGCTTTTCTTCGTAAACTGGTACTTCATTCTTGCTCATAGCGACTCCATGCTACTACGCCTACTTTTGGCATTTTCTTGGTTATTTCTTTGCCGTTACTGGCTTTTCACTTAACCATCGGGCTTGAACCAAGCCAACTTCTACTGCGTTTTAATCGGCTATCTTGAAGCCAAGTAAGCTTATTTTATGGCTAGTTTAGACCATTACCTTGCGAACCTAATGCCTCGTTATTGCTTATATGCACGGTAGTTTAACTTTAGATGGGAATTGAGTTATTGCAACGTTATTGCTTAGAAGTTTTAGATTTTTCCAAATGCGTAATTTTATGGCGAATATTGTGTAGGAACAGCAGGCTAGGAATAACCATCAGTGCGGTAATAACAAAGAACTGGCTCCAGTTACCATCAAGGAAATCAACCACGAATCCACTACTAGAGGCCACTAAGGTTCTTCCCGCTACGCTCAACGATGCCATAAGCGCATATTGAGTGGCACTGAAGGCGCGATTACACAAAAGGGAGATAAAAGCGACCATGGCCACTGTGCTCCAAGCAGCCGTAAAGCCGTCGATAATGACCGCAGCGGCCAGAAGGGTAACATCAGGCCCGGTAGTGGCAATAAGTGAGAACATAAGGTTGGAAGCCGCCATAGCAATGCCGGCAGTCATTAACCCCTTGTAAATGCCGTAGCGAATGTTAACTAGCCCACCTATCAGAGAAAAGATAATGGTTACCCACCAGTTGAGCAGCTTTGAGTAAGTGCCGATATCGCTATTTGAAAAACCAATTTCTTTGTAAAAAACGATACTCATTCTTCCTAAGAAGGCTTCTCCTATTTTAAACAAGAATATAAACAGTAAAAACGACAAAGCGAGTTTTACGCCATTGCGTGAGAAAAACTCAGAAAAGGGGGCCACTAAGGTTTGTTTAAACCAAAGCGCTATTTTAGAAGACGCTTCGCCTGTATTACTGTGTGCTGGGTTCGCTACCGCTTGGCTACGCAATAGGTCCCGATCTATGTCTGGCTCTTTGGCAAACACCGTGCTGACCATAAGTACAAGCATAAACAGGGCGAGTAAACCGTAAATGTCAGGCCAGTACCAGCTGCTATTGTCCGCAATAAAAAACGGAATGGCGCCAAGTCCACCATAGCCCGTCCACCATCCTGCGGTGGCAACGGAAGATGCAGCAGACAAACCATCATTGTCATTTTCTTCAATAACATCAATTCGATAGCCATCTATCGCAATATCTTGAGTAGAAGAAAAAATGGCGATGAGTAAACCCACCAATGCCAAATAAAACAAGTGACTATTGGCTGATAATTGTGTCATTAACGCACAACACAGGGCTATGCCGCCTTGCATGATGAAAATCCAGCCTCGACGCTGGCCAAGAAAGCGAGGTTTTACGCGGTCAATTAAAGGAGACCAAAGAAAATTGAATGAATAGACCGCAAAGATAGCACCAAACAAGCCAATAGCTGACCGAGATAAGCCTTCATCTTTCAGCCAGGCCGACAGCACTGAGCCGATCATAATCCATGGAAAACCACTGGTAATGCCAAATAGAAATATACTGAGGTAACGACGGTCGTGATAAGTTTTGAGAGAGTCTAACAAATGCGTTCCATGGCCAAAGCGTGATCCATTCATATTGAGCCATGATCACGCTTGAGTTTCAATGAAAACGAGCAATAAAGGGTTGAATCACTGATAAATTAATGAATAACGAAAGCCGCTAGGGGCGGATACCTACACAGTCGATGGGGCAGTGCCCTTTACCTTCTAAGAACAATACACAGTTCATTAACTCATCGACGAGATATTTATCTGAACGTAACTTATCTTCTTGCCAAAAATGGACTTGATGGAGCAAATGCCAAAAGACCCGTTCCTTATAGGTGTAAGGTTGGGTAAATGTGTACTCTATCTGGCCCCATTCTTCCATACTATCCCAAAAGAATAGTTCGATCTCCTCGACCGGAAGCTCTCCTTGCCAAAATGACCTCAGATAAAAACACAGCTGCTTGGCCTTTTTGTTTACGAATGTTTGAACAGTCATAGACACACAGCCGCCGTTATTAAAGATTAAAATGAATTATAGTTCAGAACACCCAGTGATACCTCGTGAAACCCAAGGCAAATAAGATAGGTTACTGTTTTAAGCTATAAATTAGACTAGTTGGTTTAGATCCTAATTACCAGCCTAAATGTTGAGCCCATCCAAGAACGCTGCCAGCAATAAACTGAATTTTAGTGCTATTTTCATTGTCCATTAGACCAAAGGCTGAATTTTGAATGGATAGAGACTGCTGTCTGTAGTGCAGTTTGAGGGAAGTGGTGGCAAGTTGTTTTCGTTTCGTTTGGGTTTGCGACGCCCACGTATTGGTGTCGTTAATTGACAAGTCTAACACCGGAAATTCCGTTCCGGCAATAAATTCAGGTACACCGCGGTTTATGTCGGCATTCGGCCAAAAGGGGGTGATGGCGACCAAAGTGTCTGGTGAAGGAATAATGCCTTTAGAACCTAAATCTAGTAACTGCGCTGCTTGCATGCCATAGGCAATGTTCATTCTAAAGCCCTGATGACTTTCAAGGTGAGTGTTTAGCGCATTAACTAATATGGTTAAGTGTTGGCTGGACGACACGTAACTTTGTCGTTGAAGTCGACTGTCAGTTTTCGGGTGAATGGCTTCATCGACGGGAAGCTCAGGGTCTTCTTCTAGCGTGAATGAAACTGGGCTAACCACCGCATGCCACCCTTTGGCATTAAGTAAGCTGGCTAAATGACGTGCATCCCCTATGGAAAGACCGCTAGGCGAGGCATCAGCTAAAATAATGGCGGCGCCGCGTGAAATAGGTAATGCTGAGGGGCTCTCAAAAATAGGCACGCGGATTTCCCCAGCCATTACATAAGTAATGTCATCGGGTAAAAAAGCGTGGGTAATATCCTCATACAAGCTTTGCCCTTGCGCATAAGGCACAGAACACAGCAAAAAAGATAATAAGCTGCAACCCACCACAAGAAAACGAGATAAACGTAACATGGCGTACCAATAAAGCATTCAACATTCTTATTATCGGCCAAACCTGTGAAAACTTCAGTTCGAACCAAGAGTATTTTAGTGCTTTATGAGTCAACCGCTTATGAAAAAATGGGTGTAGCAGGTTACTAATTAGCGCCCGTAAGTCTTAATCTATAGACAGTGGAGCGGGGGTGTAGTGGGCATAAGCAGTGAACGGAATAGGCGTTTGAAACGTTAACCAATCTTGCGATGCAGGATGTGCAAAGCTCAAGCTTTCTGCATGCAGCTGCAATCGTTCAGCCATACCTAGCGCTTCATCATGGGCATAAAGCCTATCGCCTAAGATAGGGTGACCTAACTCAAGCATATGGACGCGAAGTTGGTGAGAGCGCCCTGTAACTGGGTATAAAGCTACTAGGGTTTCGTTTTCCTCGCCCGCCACGGTGCTAATGGGGGAGTTAACGCCAGGGCTAGTGCCGAAGCTAGTATCATTTTTTGAACTAACCACTTGATGTGATTCGTCAGACGTTACCTCTACCACTTCATAATGGGTCAGGGCTTTTTTGCCGCGCTCATAATCCACCATTTGCTTCGGGCGATTAGGCCAATCACAAATAAGGGGTAAGTTCACTTCCCCTTGGTTGCTTTTAACCTTGCCAAAAACTCGGGCGAAATAGCGCTTCTTGGTTTGGCGTAATTCAAATTGCTTTGAAATATGCCGATGGCTTTCTTTGTTTAGCGCCATCACCATAATGCCCGATGTTGCCATATCAAGCCTATGTACCACAGTGGCCGTAGGAAACACGGTATTTACTCTGCTTATAAGCGAGTCTTTATGTTCTTCTGCTTTACCGGGCACACTTAATAAGCCACTGGGCTTATTCGCTACCAAGATGTCATCATCTTGGTAGAGAATAGTTAAATAAGGCTGTAGCGGCGGGTTATATACAAATGCAGGATTAGCCATTAAGGATTGTTCACCACTAAACGTAATGCATCAAACTGTACGTCCGCGCCTTGTATTACTTTGTCTAAGGCACTCATTTGGTTTTCAATAAATTCAATTTCACTGTCACGTACTGACGGGTTACGCTTTTGCAAATCGACTAAACGCTGAATTTCACTGTTTAGCGTTTTATGCATGTCTTGCAGTGCATCATGCAGTTTTTGATTCGCTTGTTGATGTGCCAGTTTACGGCTGTTTTCAATTGCTAAAGTAAGCGGTTGATGCAGTGCTTTTATCAGCTGGTGCGAAATTTTTCGGTTTACCTTACGCTTCACGTCAAAGGTTAAATCTACCTGGTTGCCTTGCGCATCTAAACAAATGCGCAGTGGCGTTTGCGGTAAAAAGCGGCCAAGTTGCAACGCTTTAGGGGCGTTAGCATCTAATACAAATAACGCCTCTAACCAGTAAGCGCCTTTGGGTAAGCCAGGGTCGGCAATAAAACCAATGCTGCTCTTACCATGCACATCACTAAGCACTAAATCGATAGCGGTATGTACAAGAGGGTGATCCCAACTTAAGAATTGAACATTTTCCAAGGTGGTAGCCACGCGGCGTTTATAGGTTACCGTCATGCCTTCAGGATCGAGACCTGGTAATTGACTAACCATAGATTCGGTTGGCATTAGAATAAAGCAATCGCTGCCTTTTTCTTCTTGCTGAACACCAATAGCATCAAATAGTCGGCCCATAAAGCGAGACAAATCTTGCGAGTTATCAAGCAATATGATGTCTTCAAGTAACTGTTCAACACGGCCTTCACCCGATGCATTAAGCTCTAATAAACGGTCACGACCCGCTTCTAGCTGTGCTACTAGCTGGCTATTTAATGTGGTACTTAAGTTGATAAGTTCATCACGGGTATGAAGGTCGTGTGGGTGCAAACACGCGCCAATCAACAAGGTTTTTACGTCGTCAAACACGCCTGATCCAGTAGGGCAGGTTTTCTCAAACGCATTCAACCCTTCATGATACCAATCCACCAACACGTGCTGAGCCGTGTTTTTCAAATAAGGTACATGAATTTCAACGGTTTGAGTTTGACCGATACGATCTAGGCGACCAATTCGCTGCTCTAGTAAATCTGGTGTAACGGGTAAATCGAACAACACCAAGTGATGGGCAAACTGGAAGTTACGACCTTCACTGCCAATTTCACTACACAGCAATATTTGCGCGCCGTCTTCTTCGTCTGAAAAATAGTGAGCCGCTTTATCTCGCTCAACAATGCTCATGCCTTCGTGGAATACGCTATGACGAACACCGGTTTGAGTGCGAATGACTTCACCAAGTTCTTGTGCGGTACGTGCACTGGCACAAATCAGTAATATCTTTTCGGGTTTTACCGATTGCATAAAATCAAGCAACCAGCCTACGCGAGGATCTTCATCCATCCAGCTATTCACTACACTAGGCATACGCTCAGGGTATAATGCATGGGTTAAATCACCACCGGTTACCGCACTTTCATAAGCCTCTGGCAGTTCAAGTTGGTAGCCAAGTAGTACACGGTCAGGGAAGCCTTCAATGTTGGCTCTGCGGTTTCTAAACAGCATTCTGCCCGTGCCGTGGCAATCGATAAGCTGATGCACCAGCTCTCTGCGTGCTTCAGGCTGTGCTAAATCACCTGCATTTTCCATCACATCCGGGGCGAAGTCGGTTAGCTTAGTGCGCTGTTTTTCGTCCGGTGTGGTGTCTGAAAGCAAAGGGGCTACTGCGTCTGCAAGCTGACTGTAACGCGACTCTTCGGTTAAAAAGGCTTCGTAGCTATGGAAGCGGGCAGGGTCGAGTAAACGCAAGCGAGCAAAGTGGCTTTCATGGCCTAGCTGGTCAGGGGTAGCAGTAAGCAGCAATACCCCTGGGGTTTCATTGGCTAACGCTTCTACGCAAGTGTACTCAGCAGAGGGCGCATCGGCAGACCACGCAAGGTGATGGGCTTCATCAACCACCATTAAATCCCACGATGCCGCTTGAATTTGTTGCTGACGCTTTTCGCTCTGACTTAAAAAATCGATGCTACATAGCACTAACTGATCGTTATCAAAGGGGTTAGTTTCACCGTCATCATCTAAGGCTTCGCATCGACTTTCGTCAAAAATAGCGAAAGGCAGGTTAATTCTGCGTAGCATTTCAACCAGCCACTGATGCACCAATGAATCTGGCACTAAAATTAGCACTCGCTGCGCACGACCGGTACGAAGCTGCTGATGAATAATAAGTGCAGCTTCAATGGTTTTACCTAAGCCAACTTCATCGGCAAGTAAAACACGCGGTGCATGACGGCTACCCACTTCAGAGGCAATGTGTAGCTGGTGGGGAATAAGGGAAATACGTGCGCCGGCTAAACCAAGTGTGCTAGAGCGTAAATAATCGTATTGGTGATTTAGTGCGTTTAGGCGCAAGTCGAACCACTTAGGGTGGTCGAGTTGTTCGCTGAACAATCGCCTTTCAGGTTGGTTTAATCGAATGTGGTGATCAAGTAAGGTTTCAGAAAGACGAACTTGTGCTTTGGTGTCTTCGCGAATGCCGAAATAAATGCAAACGCCCTGACTTTCTTCAATTTCAGAGATAGTCATTTGCCAGCCGTCTTGGCTTTTCACGGTTTCGCCAATATCGAATACCAAACGGGTCAATGGTGCGTCTTGCTTTGTATACATTCGCGCTTCTCCCGTGGCAGGGAAAAACAACTCAACTGAGCGAAAATCAACACTAATAACAGCGCCTAAACCTAATTCGGTTTCAGAATTACTTAACCAACGCTGACCAATGGAAAACGGATTTCCTGAACTCATAAATCACCAACCTTTTTTGCGGGGGCGGTATTGTACGCATTGTGTATTAATAAGTCATTAATACTAGCCCATTTGCGCGTTTTAATCTTGGGTTGAACAGTGTGGTTGGAGGAGGAGAGTAGGTACACAAGAAAAAATATTTAGCAGAAAAACAGTGCTAATAATGAAAATCTGGATTATGGTGGATTTAGCGCTTGTGATTGTTTGTTGGGCAAGCGTGTGAAGTGGCGGTGTTTAGGTTACTGCCACTTTTCGGTCGACGCGACAAGGAGTGGAAGTCCTGTTCGAGCGACAACTTCTCCTCCTTCAGCGGAACTGTTCCTAGCACGCTAATTTGTTGTGTGTGCCTGGCCTTATTTACCGGAGTAAAGGATGCCAAGAAAAAATTCCACTGATACAAAAATATACGTCCTCGATACCAATATTCTGCTGCACGAACCTCACGCATTTCTCTCCTTTAAAGAACACGATGTCGTTGTACCAATGACCGTGCTTGAAGAACTAGATTACATCAAAGACAGTAAGAAAGACGTTGCCCGAGATGCGCGAGTATCTATTCGTGCAATGGAAGACTTACTGCACGATGCGTCACCTGAAAATATGGTGGCCGGTGTGTCTATGGTTGGAATGGGCGCAGGTGAAACAGCGCCGACAGGTTCTTTGTCTATTTATACTGATTTGAGCATGGCGCAATCGCAGCAAGTGTTCACCAGTAATGAGAACGACAACCGCATCATTAATGTGGCGTTGCATTTACAAAAAGCGAATGCACCGCAACAAGTGGTGTTAGTCACTAAAGACCTCAACATGCGTCTTAAAGCGAAAGGCGCAGGTCTTGCGCATGTTGAAGATTATCGCACCGACCAACTTATTAGTGATATTAAATATCTCTCTCGGGGTTTCCATCGCTTTGAGGGCAACTTCTGGGACAAGGTGAAAAGTGTAGACAGTCGCACTGAAGGTCGCGATACCATTCATACCATTCCCAAAGCCATGCTGCCAGAAGCTTACATAAACGAGTTTTTACTCGATGAAAGCAACGAGTTTGCTGGACTGGTTGAAGCTATTAACGGCGACTCTCTTGAGGTGCTTGATTTAGGCTATGAGCGCTTAATGGGCCGTCATGCGTGGGGAATAACGCCAAAGAATATTGGTCAAGCCATGGCGCTTCATGCGCTACTCGACCCACACATCGACTTAGTGATCCTTACCGGTCCTGCCGGTAGCGGTAAAACCCTATTGGCCCTAGCCGCCGCCCTTGAAATGGTGGTAGAGCGCAACATGTACGATAAGATAATCGTAACACGTAGCACCCCAGAAATAGCTGAGTCGATTGGTTTCTTACCGGGAACCGAAGAAGAGAAAATGTTGCCATGGTTAGCAGCCATTACTGATTCGTTAGAAGTGCTGCATAAACACGATGAAAACGTGAAAGGCTCTATGAACTACATCATGGAAAAAGCCAACATTCAGTATAAGTCGGTTAACTTTATGCGGGGGCGAAGCATTCAAAACTCAATTGTTATTTTAGATGAATCGCAGAATTTAACGGCATCACAGCTTAAAACCATTATCACCCGATGCGGTGAAGGTACTAAGATTATTGTGGGCGGAAACTTGGCCCAAATAGACAGTAATTACTTAAGCGCTGTGACTTCAGGACTAACCTACTTAGTAGAGAAGTTTAAAGACTTCTCGGGCAGTGCAACCTTAAACTTAGATGGTGTAGTAAGAAGCCGCTTAGCCAGCTTTGCGGAAGAGAATCTTTAGTTTTTACGTGTAAGCAAATCAGTAACACTAAAATAAGACTAAGCGTGTTCGTGGCTCAAGCTGCGAATGCGCTTTTTGTTTTAGTCAATTTTCTCCACTTGATAACGGCCGGTAGAGATGTAGCGTTTCGTGTCATCTGAAATATCGCCAAAGGGGATAAGGGCTGGGCCTGTTGGGTCAAACAGTACATAAGTCTCACCCTCAACCTCTAATTTCTCGTCTTCAGGAACGGCATTGATAGCTACCCCTAATAACGCATGATGGGGAAGAAAAACCATAACGATGTTGGTGGAAGGAAGAAAGGCACGTACCAGCGCGCCAGTTAAAACCGCCTTACTGTCGCAGTCCCCCCTATTTTGCATCAGTAACCCTAGTGGAGGCGCAAACCCAGAACCATTACTGGCAACTCTGTCTTCAAGGGAATCATAAGGAATACTTTGTACCCAGCTAGTCATCAATTGTAAGTAAGCACGGTTATTTTCAATTCGATCTACTTTGTCGTAAAACGCTTCCGAGATAGGTCTAAGTGATTCAAACGTTTGTGCAACATAACGAAGGTGATCAGGCTTTACCGCTTGCTGGTTAAAAAGCGTGGTGAACCGAGTGTAATAGTGTTTATCAAGATAGTCAGTATAAGCGGTACGCTGCACACTTTTTAACTGAGATAATATCTGGTCAGCTTTATTTGGTTTTGTTGATGTAACCTTAATATTAATAGCGTCGTTTTCATTGGAAACAGACACCACTGCTTCACGTGGGTCGACCTTCTTAGCCTCTTTAAGTAGCGATACGGTAACGTAACGTTGGGCTATTTCGGGTTTATAGTTGGCCTGTGTGGTAGGCGCGACCTTTAATGCACTATTGGGCAAAGAGAATGCAATGGATTGCTCAATACCTTCACTATCTAACCATCGATATTTAAACTGTATATCATCAGTCGAGACGGTTTTGTTGAAAGAGAGTTGAGCAGCGTAAGTGGCGATAGGGGCAAAGCAAAGAAGAAGCGCAAAACTAAGTGGCAAGGCAGTCGAAAGCACTAGCGACTTAGATAGTCGAGTTGGCAAACCTGTGACATACAAGGCCGTTTGCTGACAAAGACGACTTATTTGCCCCATACTTATTTGCCCCATAAATGTAACCTTCGTTTTGGTGTGACGACCAATGTGCTGCTGACAATATGCCGCGTAGCTGATTAATTCAGTATGCGTTCGCAGGCATAAATTGCAACAAATTAGTTAAAACCACGCCTGCTTACTAGCGCAAACTAGTCACCGAACCAATTCAGCTGTTTATGTAAACTTACCACAGTACCCACAATGATTAACGTTGGTGGCTTTAATGCTGATGTAGCAGGGTTTTGCGTAATATCGCTAAGTGTGCCTGTCACCACTACTTGGTTTTCGGTGGTAGCCGACTGAATAAGGGCAATTGGCGTATCTGGTGTAAGACCGTTTTCGATTAACTTTTCACAGATAATGGGTAAGCCCGTTAACCCCATATAAAATACAATCGTTTGGTTTTTATGTGCTAACGACTGCCAATTCAAATCAATCGTACCGTCTTTTAAGTGGCCTGTAGCAAACACCACTGATTGCGCATGATCTCTATGGGTTAGAGGAATGCCTGCATAGCTTGATGCGCCATTAGCCGCGGTAATGCCAGGTACAACTTGAAACTCTATTCCATGTTGAATAAGCGTTTGAATTTCTTCGCCGCCACGGCCAAAAATAAACGGGTCTCCGCCTTTTAAGCGCACAACCCGATTGCCTTTTTTCGCTTCATCAACCATCAACTGGTTTATGTCATCTTGCGGCAAGCTATGATTGCTCTTCGCTTTACCAACGTAAATCTTTTCAGCATCGCGGCGAACGAGTTCTAAAATCTGTGGCGACACCAATCTATCGTAAACCACCACATCGGCTTTTTGCATTAGGCGCAATGCGCGAAAGGTTAATAAATCAGGATCGCCAGGGCCTGCGCCAACTAAATAAACCTGACCTTGAACTTGGTTATTTTCAGCCGCTGCCGTTAGCGCAGTCTCAAACGCCGCATCGGCTTTACTGTCTTGGCCTTTTTCAACCATTTCAGCTATATCGCCGTCTAACACGTCTTCCCAGAAATATCGCCTAGCAGTAACACCATTTAAAGATTGCTTTACTTTTTCTCTGAATTTTTCAGAGAAGGCACCTAGTTTACTTAAATTAGCAGGCAGCACGGTTTCCAGTTTTTGACGCAAGTACCGCAATAACACCGGGGCTACGCCGCCACTGCTCATAGCAATAATAATAGGGGAACGGTCTACAATAGAAGGGGTGATGAATTGGCAAAGTGGCGTGTTATCAACCACATTGACGAGCACTTTTTGTTCGCGCGCTAAATCGTGAATAGCTTGGTTGGTTTCAGATTTATCAGTGGCGATAAAAACCATGTCTTTATCGGTTAAATCGCTGTCGATAAACTCCCGTTCAATAAGGGTTACTTTCTCGTTTTTAGCCAAACGTTTTACGGTTTCGCAAGCCCAAGGCGCCACCACAGTAATGTGGGCAGGGGTTTTCATGATGAGCTCAAGTTTGCGGGCAGCGACTTCTCCAGCGCCAACAATTAAACAGCGAAGAGAGCGAGCATCTAAAAATAGGGGAAAGTAATCCATTGAGGTGCACATAAAAAAAAAGAACTAACGCTATTTTGCGCTAATTCTTTTTATTTATAAACAACGAAATCAGCCTTTATATTCACTAATGTTATATAAAGGCGAAATGTTCTTGTTTTTCGTTCTTACGACTTGCGACGTGCGCGATTATCGCGGCTGCGGTTTTCACCACGGTTGTCGCCTCGCTCACGCTTTGCCGGTGGTGTGTCTGACCATTCGCGAATAGACAAACGTTGACCCGCTACGCGAGTACCTTGAAGCTTGTCTTTAGTCTCTTTTGGCATGCCTTCAGGCAAATCAACAGTACTGAAGTTATCATAAATTTCAATAGCACCAATGTGCTTAGAATCCATGTTACCTTCGTTTGCGATAGCACCAACGATATTACCCGGCTTAGCACCGTGAGTATGACCTACGTCAATACGGAAGCGTTGCATACCTGCTTCTGGCTTACGACCAGTGCGAGGTGCTCTAGGCTTACGTTCACGACCGTCACGTCCACCATCTCTGCGGTCGCCACGAGGCTCACGGCTGTCACGAGGTGGTTTGCTGTGAAGATCAGGGCGGTCGCTTTCTTTAAGGATAAGCGGCTCATCACCTTGTGCAATCTTAAGCAATGCTGCCATTAGCACTTCAGGAGAAGCTTCAGCTTCTTCTTTAATCATCTCAACTAATGGAATAAGTGTTTCAATGCTGTCATCTTGCGTAGCTTCAATAACAGATTGCTTGAAACGGCTTAAACGGGTTTCGTTGATTTCACTAATTGAAGGAATTGGCATTACTTCAATTGGCTGCTTAGTCGTTTTCTCGATAGAGAAAAGCATACGCTTTTCACGATGTGAGATGAAAAGTATTGCATCACCAGTACGACCTGCACGGCCTGTACGACCAATACGGTGAACATAAGATTCACTATCGTAAGGTACGTCGTAGTTGATAACGTGGCTAACACGTTCAACATCAAGACCACGTGCAACAACATCAGTTGCTACCAAGATATCAATGTTACCTTGCTTAAGTTTATCAACAGTACGCTCACGAGCGTTCTGAGGAATATCACCATTTAGCGGTTCAACATCGTATCCACGTGCAGAAAGTTTATCAGCAAGTTCAACAGTCGCTGTTTTAGTACGCACGAAAATAATCATGCCGTCAAAACGCTCTACTTCCATGATTCGCGTCAGTGCCTCAAGCTTATGATGAGGTGCTACTTGGCAGTAACGTTGACGAATAGTACTTGCAGTACTTACCTTAGAAGCAATTTTTACGTGCTTAGGATCTTTAAGGTAACGCTGAGTAATTTTCTTAATTGGACCAGGCATAGTTGCCGAGAACAACGCCGTTTGGCGTTCAGCTGGCGCGTGGCTCAAAATAAGCTCAACGTCATCAATAAAGCCCATGCGTAGCATTTCGTCGGCTTCATCAAGTACGAGGAATTTAAGTTCACTTAAATCCAACGTTTTACGTTTGATATGGTCGATAACACGACCTGGTGTACCTACCACAACTTGAACGCCGCGCTTAAGCTGGCGAATTTGGTTGTCGTAAGATTGACCGCCGTAAACAGGCAGTACTTTAATTTTATGGCTGAAACTAGCGTACACTTGGAACGCTTCTGCTACCTGAATCGCTAATTCGCGAGTAGGTGCTAGTACCAGTAATTGCGGCTTACGTTGCTCAGGATCGATATTTGCCAACATTGGAAGGGCAAACGCTGCGGTTTTTCCTGTCCCTGTCTGGGCCTGACCGAGTAAGTCGTGACCTTCAAGCAGTAATGGAATACTCTCGGCTTGAATAGGTGACGGTTTCTCGTAGCCAACTTTTTCAAGGGCTTGTAAGATAGGTTCTGGTAGTTTTAGATCTTTAAATGTCATGTCGACAGTTGTTGTCATTAAGGGTCCTGATGCTTTAAGTAAGGAGGGTGCGGCATACTGTAGGACGCCTTCAAACGTCGGAGTGTGCTCGCGGTATTGCAAAAAACGTTATTATATTCGAATAATGGTCAGGTTGCCACGAAATTGCACAATAATGACGAAAAAATGCACAATTGATAGTGTAAACTTCGGGTATACCTCGAAATTCAAATGATGTAGGGCAAAGGAACGACAATGAATAAGAAATACCCACAGCAGATTTTTAAGCGATCTTCTATCGCAGTTCTTCTTTTGAGCAGCCTTTTAGCAGGATGCGGTGATAAATCGATAGACGCTCATCTAGAAGACGCTCGCGCTTATGCTCAGAATCAAAATAACGCTGCTGCAATTGTTGAATATAAAAATGCCATTCAGATGGACCCCAATGCAGCGGTACCTCGTTTTGAGTTAGGTAAATTATACCTTCAAAATGATAATTATGTCTCAGCAGAAAAAGAATTAAACAAAGCGTTAGAGCTAGGACACCCGGCCAGTGAAGTGATTCCCTTACTCTCAGTTGCCTATCAACAATCGGGAGCAGAAAACGCGTTAGGAGAAGTGGATTATCGTGCAGAGGGCATGACCGCCGTAGAATCTGCCGAAGTCGGTTTCTATAAGCTCCAAGCCTTAGTACAGTTAGAGAAATTGGCAGAGGCTGAAGCGCTACTAGATGATTTACTAACCCTCGATACGCAGTCTGTATATAAGGGGTTAATTGAAAGCTATCAATATGTACTTGCCGAAGACTATACACAGGCACTGACTGCTACAGAAGCACTCCGAGAGCAAGCGCCAAGCAACAAAGATGTTTTACTACAGCTTGCCCGCCTTTACTTGTTAGAGCAAAAGCAAGCAGAAGCCATTGGTGTTTACGAAGATTACACCAAAGCCTACCCTAAAGACGTGACCAGTAAATTCGCCTACGCTGCTTTGCTAATAGAGCAACGCGATTTAGCACGTGCTGAGCCAGTGGTGGATGAACTATTAACGCTGAATGAAGCCCATCCATTGCTTAATACGTTTAAAGGCATAATTGAATCAGCGAATGGTAATCATGCAAAAGCGTTAGCGCATTTGGAAACAGCAGTACAAAACGGTCGTAACGATCAAGTGGTGCGATTGGTTGCCGGTTTCAGCGCGTATCAAATTCAAGATTTTGAAGCGGCCCAACGACATCTTACTATGGTGGCGTCACGGTTACCTGAAAATCACCCAGGCTTAAGAATGCTGGCAGACAGCATGTTGCAACTGGGCGAAAATGACGAAGCCCTTGCTGTATTAAACCGAGTAGAAGGCGACGCGACCACAGACGCAGCGTTATTCTCAAAAGCGGGGTATCAATTACTTCGTGAAGGTAACGTGGTTGGTGCTAAACAAATGGTTGAAAAAACCGAAGCGGTAGTGGATACCTCACCAGAAGATCTCGCTCGTTTAGGTGTGTTACAACTCTCGTTAAACGATGTGGCCGGTTTGGTTAACATTGAAGAAGCCGTTCAGCGGGCGCCAGAATCTGCCGCCTCTCAAAACACTTTGCTGCGCGCATACATCGCTACTGGCGAGCTAGAAAAAGCCAAAGTTGCTGCCAGTGAATGGCGTGAGCAAGCGGCAAGTGATGCACTGCCTTTGGTGTACTTAGCTAGCATTGCTATTGTTGAGGAAGACTTTACTACCGCCACTGACTTATTAAATAGCGCTGAAAAGTTAGAGGGTGCCGATAAAGAAGTGGCTTATGCCAAAGTGAAGTTACTGATTGCGCAAAAGCAGTTTGCTGACGCTATTACGCTTGTGAAGTCTCATATAAAAGATAACCCTTCGGACGTGCAAGCGTTGACCATGTGGTACGCCCTAGAAGCGCGAGAAAAAAATGAAGCAGTAGTGGTTGATTACTTAGAGAAGCAACTTGCTAAAGAATCAGCCGATATAAACTTGCGTTTATTATTGGCGCGTATTTATTCGCGAATGGGCGAAGTAGCCAAGAATAATAGCTTGTTAGCCTCTGTTGAAGGTGATGAAAGCACCCCAATCGCGTTTTGGAATTTAAAAGGTCAGGGCCTAATTCGTGAAAACGAAGTTGAAAAAGCCAAAGCCTTGTTCGAACGTTGGATTGAATTTTATCCGCAAGATAAAAATGCGGTATTGGGCATGCTGCTTATCCTTGATTCTCAGAATAACTACCGCGACGGTTTAGCGCTTACTGAAAAAGTATTAGCGAAACGTCCAGATGCCCAGATTAGTCTTTTAAAAGCGTATTTCCACGCCATGATGGGGCAAAGTAAACCAGCATGGGAGATTATCAATAGTACCTCTGATGAGGTGCAAGCACTGCCATTCGTTCGCGGTATTCTTGCAAGACTGTATGTTATCGATAAGCAACCAGAAGAAGCATTGGAGCATGCAGAGGTGGCTTATGAAGCTACGCCAAACTCGGACATGGCCTTGCTAATGGTTGCCATTCTTGAAATGACAGGTAAACAAGCCGAAGCCTTTTCATTTCTTGAAAAGCATGTGCAGAACACGCCAAGCGATGTGCGCAGTGCCATGCTATTAGCCGAACGCCAAATTGCTAGCGATAAACAAACAGCTATAGCGACCTATGAAACTATTTTGACTAAAATCCCTGATAATTTTGTGGTGTTGAATAACTTAGCGTTTTTAAGTTTTCAAAATGGAAACCTAGATAAAGCGGAAACCATGGCGAAAAAGGCCGTATCTTTACAACCTGAAAATGCAGACTCTGTAGATACGCTAGCGCAAATACTGATTGCCAAAGGCGATAAAGAAGCTGCGCTTAAGCTGTATTCAGATATTGCAACTCGACCTATTTTAAATGATGAGGTTTACCTTAATCACGTAGAGCTGTTATTGCAGATGGATAAAAGTGCGTTAGCTAAGCGACGCCTAGCAAGCAGAGAGTTTGAAAAAGAAGTATCACTTGAGCGTATAGAAACGCTTAAAACGCGCTACGGATTATAAAGGGTGTTTGGCACCTTAAAAGCTAGTAGCCAAACTGACCGCTAAATAGGTTACTAAACCGATAGCTAAGTTAATACAAACGAAAAAAGCGCCTAGGTGATATCTTCCCTTGGCGCTTTTTTATTGGCTGTTCGTTATTACTGTTCGTTATTTTTTGAGTTTGGTTCTTCGAGTTTGGCCTTAATCGCCGTGAGCTCTGCCATTACGTCTTGTAATGTAGGTTCGCTGTGGCCTTCAGCTTCTAATTCCGCTCTTAGCAGCGCTTCTTTTTCTTCCCTGGCTTTTTCGTTTTCACGCTCCATCACGTTCACCACAATACCAATCACCATGTTCAAAAAGGCGAATGCAGTAAAGAAGATAAAGGTTAAGTAGTACACCCAGCTAAGCGGATAAACCTCCATGGTTTCGTACATAACATCGGTCCAATCTTCAAATGTCATCACCCTAAATAGGGTAAGCAATGAGATGGTAATGTCGCCCCAAAGCGTTGGGTTGATATCGCCAAACAACGTGCTGCCAACTGCGGCGTATATGTAGAAAATGATAAACATGAGCAACATTACGTAGCCCAGTTGAGGCAAAGCTTTTACCAGTGACACTAAGAGTATGCGAAGTTCAGGAATGATAGAGATCATCCGCAATACCCTAAATACCCTAACTAATCGTGCTATCAACGCAAGTTCAGTATCATCGGCGGGTATAAGGCTGATAATAACTATGACGGTATCGAAAACATTCCAGAAACTTTTGAAAAAGTCTCGCTTTCGGCGTTCACCTAAAAAGCGAATAGTAATTTCAGTTAAGAAAAATGCGCTGATAAACCAATCTAGTAGTAGGGTAACACTGCCAAACCCAGCAGGCAGTTCATAGGTTTTGGCGCCAACTAATAACGCTGAAATGACGATAACGCTAACCACGAAGGCTTCAAACCATTTATTGGCGCGAATACGTTCAAATCGACTTTGTAACTCAGAAGCTTGCATGTTTTTCTTTGCTCACATTACAAACAAATAAGCGCTGCCAATCACTTAAGATAAATAGGCTTATTTAGGGATAGTAAAAAAGGGGCAACATCATGGACGATGCATTGTGCTTGTTGCAAGTAAAATTGTATTACCGGCATATTACCGGCTTAACGTGCCTGACATTATCTTTAAATATTACATCATTTACAAAGAAGGCGGCTAATGCCGCCTTTTTTTATGACACTGGTTTATCGCCAGGTATTATTCAATTTATATTGCCGATGATTATTCAGCGTCTTCCATTGGCTTTAAGCCACGGTTGATAATAGCCACATCTTCGCCGGTTAAGGTACCAGCAGCTTGCTTCAGCGTAACAACCGACTGAATAAAGTCGTAGCGCGCGCCAGATAAGTTATTGCGTGCATCAAACAAATTACGGGTGCTATCAAGTACATCCACAATAGTACGCGTTCCTACATCAAATCCCGCTTCAGTTGCTTTTAACGCACTGTTTGCAGAAACCACAGACTGTTCAAGGGCGCGAATGGTAGATATTGACGCTTTTACGTTATTAAACGAGCTGCGAATAGACTGAACCGTTTCACGGTACGTTTGTTCAGCCGCTTGGCTGGCAGAAACGTAAAGGTATTTCGCTTGGTCAGTTTGCGAGCTTACACGGTGGCCAGAGTAAATCGGTACTGACACTGACAGGCCAATTGACTGGCTATCAAGGTAAGGCGTTTCGTACTGAATAACTTGCGAGTCTACGTCATTTTTCGAGCGGCCAAGGCTTGCCGATAAATCAAGGGTCGGTAAGTGACCTGAACGAGCAGCCGCGATATCTTCTTTAGCAATATCCATCGCTAAACGGTCAACCAACAATGCTAAGTTTTTATCTTGCGCTGTTTCTAACCAGTTATCGACTTTTGCAGGCACTGGCATAGTGGCAGAGAAGGTTTCTTTATCTAAGCCAAACAAACGGTCGTGGTATTTGCCGGTGATCACACGTAACGCTTCAAGGGCAAATTCTAGCTGGTTTTCAGCCTGAATCTCTTGGGCCACTGTGCTGTCATAATTAGCTTGTGCTTCGTGAACATCGGTAATAGCAGTTAGACCAACTTCAAAGCGCTGACGGGTTTGTTCTAACTGGCGTTCAATGGCACGTTTTTCTGCATTAACAAATTCAACGCTATCACGTGCACGCAATACATCAAAATAAGCAGTAACTGTTCGTACAATTAGGTCTTGCATACTAGCGGCTAATTGCGCATCGCTTTGTTCTGCCACTTTTTCGGCACGATCTAAGCCAACCCAGTTTGCGTGGTCGTACAGCGACATAGACAACGAAATACCGTAATCGATATTGTCATTGTCTGTTTCAAAGGTGACTACTTGTAAATCTTCTGCGTTAGTACCTAATGTTTGTGCACTCTCTGTGGTAGAGGTGGTGTACGACATAGACCCAGAGATTTGAGGAAGAAGGTTTGCACGACTAATGCTGATCCCTTCAAATGCAGCATCACGCTGCGCTTTCGCTTGATTTACCAAAGGGTCATTGGCGAGTGCTTGTTGATACACTTGCGTCAGATCATCGGCAAGGGCACCGGTTGTTACTGAGAAACCGATTGCCAGCGACAGAAGTTTTCGATTCATGCTTACGTCTTCCTGTTATGTCTAGATGAGTCTAAGTGACTGCTAATAATTATAAATAATATGTGAAGTGTATAAATTTTATTCGCAAACCGAAACAGTACAGTCGTAACAGTGTTGTTTTAACTGTAACAGAATATGTGATCGACCTCGTTCATCGGCAAGTAAACACATTTATCTTAGAAAATTCGGTGTTACTTTTTATGCTTTCGTCCGCGGTTAGGGCGCGTATACAAAAGTTGTATGTCTATGTACTATGCATGATAAATCGTTTCGAACCAAAAGTGTCTGCAAATGAGCAAGAAAATCCTTTCATTTACCTCAAACGACGTTGAAATTACCAGTGTCAAACCGGTTTATCGTGGTTTTTTCACCATGCAAGAATATCTGTTTACGCACAAATGCTTCGACGGTTCCCAAAGCGGGACAGTGAAACGAGAGCTATTTGAACGTGGACATGCTGTAGGCGTACTGCCTTACGACCCTGTTTTAAAAGAATTCGTTTTAATTGAGCAGTTTAGAATAGGGGCGTTGGCCACATCTTCAACCCCTTGGCTGATAGAAATTATCGCCGGTATGATTGACGAAGGGGAAACCGAAGTAGACGTATGTCATAGAGAGTCGATGGAAGAGGCTGGTATTGAGCTTGAAAATCTCACCAAAGCAATGAGTTATTTATCTAGCCCTGGAGGGACGACCGAACGTATTCACATCTTTATTGCAAAAACCAATGCAGAAAAAGCCCATGGCATTCATGGATTAGAAACCGAATCGGAAGATATTAAAGTTCATAGAGTGGCTGAAGCAACAGCCCTTGAATGGCTGGAAAACGGCCATATAGACAACGCTGCCGCAGTAATTGCGCTACAATGGTTCTTTATGAACAAATCCACGCTAATGGAGCAATGGAAGATATCGTGACACAACGTACCCACAGAAAATACGTCCCTCATCTACCCACAATGCAGGCATTGTGCGAGCTAAACTATGCGCACATTCTTCGTATTCTGCCAGATTGTGATACAGAGGAACTTAACTACGTATTTACCGTGGGCGACGCGCTTACGTACGAAATCAAGATTATTGAGTCTGCACGTTACACGAGTACGTTAAGCCTTAAACAAACGTCCGACGATATGCCCAGTTATTTAACGCCATCAATGACGGTGCGTTTGTACCACGATGCCCGAATGGCCGAAGTCATAAATAGCCAGAATACGGGCGCGCTACAACCCTCGTACGAATATCCTAATTTAAAAATGCGCCAACGCAATGAAAAGCAAATGGTGAATATCTTTCTTGCTGAGTGGTTAGATTTTTGCCGCAAATTGCGTCCTAAGGTAACTTCGCTAGCGTGAGTACCCTGCTGCATATTAGTGATTGCCATTTATTTGGTGATACCACTCGCCAAGGCTACGGCGCAATTAACCCTCACCTCAGCTTAAAACAAATTTTGATTGATGCTTTCAAGCACGGCGAAAATATCAGCGCGGTTATTGTTACCGGTGATATTAGCGGCGATGATTCTTTCGAAAGCTATCAGCATTTTATTGCTTTGATGGAAAACTACGCGAATACACCAGTTTATGTGATTGCGGGCAATCATGATAATAACCCTCACTTTGATACATTATCTGCTTACCATCTTGTTGCTGGTACGCCTGTTGAATTAGGCGATTGGCAAATTCACGGCCTAGACACCCGTTTTGAAGGGGCGAGAGGTCAGGTAGATACTCAAGAGCTCAAGGCTATAGGCAAGCAGGTAACTGAAAATTCTCATCGCCATCATTTACTGGCTATGCATCACCATGCCTCGCCATCAGAAAGTTGGATGGATAAACACGACTTGTCTAACGCCGATGCGTTTTTACACTGGGTAGAAGAGGGCATTGCATTAGCGGCGATCATTCATGGCCATGTACACTCCCCCCTTCGTTACACGTTAGGTACAGATAATCCTGTACCAGTGATGGGCTGCCCTGCGAGCTGTTGGCAGTGGGAAATGGCATCTGAATTTGCGTTAAGCAACGAACAGCCCGGTTATCAACTCATTAGGTTACACGACGATGGAACGTTAACCAGCGATATAAAGAGAATAAAAACAATATGAAACACGTGTTATATCTTCATGGCTTTTTAAGCTCACCAAAGTCTGTAAAAGCGCAGGCCACCAAAGCGTATTTTGAGCAGCATCATCCCGATGTAACCTTGCATATTCCCGCGCTTTCGAATTACCCGAGTCAAGTAGAAAGCCAGTTATTGGCATTGATAGAAAGTACCCCCGCGTTAATTAAAGATGGGCTGCGTGTTATTGGCAGTTCTATGGGCGGTTATTTATCTACGTTTTTAATTGAAAAATTCTCGGGCAAAGCCGTATTGATAAACCCTGCGGTAAAACCTTATGAATTACTGCAAGGTTTTATTGGTGAACATACCAACCCGTACACGGGTGAAGTGTTCCACATCGTTGAAAGCGATATTAATGTAATAGAAAAGTTAGACGCTAAAGAATTACGGCATGCACCTGCGTATAAAGTGTTATTGCAAACTGAGGACGAAACCTTAGATTATCGTTTAGCAGAAACCAAGTACGCGTCGAGCACGCTAGTCGTTGAAGAAGGCGGCGATCACAGCTTTGTTGGCTTTGAAAATCACTTGCCCGCTATTGCAGACTTTCTACTTAACGATTAGAAGCCGTTAACGACGTCGTGCTTCTCGTTGTTGCGTTGCTATTAGCAGTATTTATTTTAGCAGTATTAGCTTCATATCGTACCCACCAAGCTTGCTGACTTTCGCCTTTTCATTGCGAGGGTAGGCAAGCCTTGGTAACATCAAATTATCTTGCGTTGCAGTTGTCTTCTGCGTACGTTAACCCTTGTTGCTGGCTTAAATAATAACCATAACTATGTCAAATCAATATAACTCTGATGCAATTGAAGTCTTAAACGGTCTCGACCCGGTTAAGCGCCGCCCAGGCATGTATACCGATACCACTCGTCCCAACCATTTGGGCCAAGAGGTTATCGATAACAGTGTGGATGAAGCCTTAGCAGGTCATGCATCCAACATTAAAGTTATCTTGCATGAAGACCAATCTCTTGAAGTCATTGATGATGGCCGTGGTATGCCGGTGGATATCCACCCGGAAGAGAAAATCTCTGGTGTAGAACTTATTTTAAGTAAGCTACATGCTGGGGGAAAATTCTCCAACAAAAACTATGCGTTTTCTGGGGGATTGCACGGGGTGGGCATTTCAGTGGTAAACGCTCTCTCTACACGGGTAGAAGTGACTATTCGACGCGACAGTAACGTGTATCAAATTGCCTTTGCCAATGGCGATAAAATTGAAGAACTCGCGGTAATAGATACGTGCGGTAAACGCAATACTGGTACACGGGTACATTTTTGGCCCGACCCGCAATACTTCGATTCAGCTAAATTCTCAGCCAGCCGGCTTATTCATAATCTTCGTGCAAAAGCCGTACTAAGCCCAGGCTTACGTATTCGTTTTGACAATAAAATCGCCAAAGATTCACAAGAATGGTACTACGAAGATGGTTTGCAGGATTACTTATATCAAGCGGTGCAAGAATACGAAACACTTCCTACCGATGTACCTTTTGTAGGTAGCTTCAAAGGTAACACCGAAGGCGCTGATTGGGCGGTAATGTGGCTACCTGAAGGCGGTGAATTAACCACAGAAAGTTATGTTAACCTTATCCCTACTGCCCAAGGCGGTACCCATGTAAATGGTATGCGCCAAGGCTTGTTAGAGTCTATGCGTGAGTTTTGTGAATTTAGAAACTTAATGCCTCGTGGGGTGAAGCTGTCACCGGATGATATCTGGGACCGATGTGCTTATATTTTGTCCACCAAAATGCAAGACCCACAATTTGCAGGGCAAACCAAAGAGCGCTTGTCGTCACGCCAAGCCTCTGCTTTTGTCTCTGGCGTGGTAAAAGACGCGTTTAGCTTGTGGTTAAACCAACATACCGAAGTGGCCGAAGCCTTGGCAGATATGTGTATCAACAATGCACAGCGCCGTTTACGTCAAAACAAAAAAGTGGCGCGTAAAAAGGTCACCCAAGGGCCAGCACTGCCAGGTAAATTAACCGATTGTTCGTCTCAAGACATTTCCTACTCTGAGCTTTTTTTAGTGGAAGGGGATTCGGCAGGTGGTTCTGCTAAGCAAGCTAGAGACCGAGAATTTCAAGCGATTATGCCGCTTCGCGGTAAAATCCTAAATAGCTGGGAAGTAGACTCTTCTCAGGTATTAGCATCACAAGAAATTCACGATATATCAGTAGCGTTAGGTATCGACCCAGATTCTACTGATTTGTCAGGCTTACGGTACGGTAAAATTTGTATATTGGCTGATGCCGACTCTGACGGATTACACATAGCTACCTTGCTATGTGCATTGTTTGTGAAGCACTTTAGAACGCTAGTAGACCAAGGCCATGTTTATGTGGCCATGCCACCTTTATTTCGTATCGATGTGGGCAAAGAAGTTTTCTATGCGCTGGATGAAGGCGAGAAAAAAGGCATATTGGATCGTATAGAAGCCGAGAAAAAACGCGGTAAAGTAAACGTTCAGCGCTTTAAGGGGCTAGGTGAAATGAACCCGTTGCAGCTTCGTGAAACTACCATGGATCCCAATACCCGTCGGTTAGTTCAACTCACTATAGAAGACTCGGCAGAAATGCTGGAGTTGATGGACATGCTGTTAGCCAAAAAACGTTCTGGCGACAGAAAAGTATGGCTTGAAAGCAAAGGAAATATGGCGGAAGTCGGAGTTTAACCTCTGCTCGCCTGTTAGCCATATCGGTATCGATATGGCTAACACCCTGTTTAATACACTGCCTAGTTTGCTTTTCAATTTACTTATCGAATTACCTATCAAATCATGTCGTCATTCAATAAAGGCATGTAATCATCGCCTATAAACCTACTTTACTGATATTATTGCCAGTCGCGAACCCGTATTTTAGCTTATAGATAAATACTGATAAATTAGTCATCTAATACCAGTGAGTTACCCTAATTTTTTCGTTGTTTTTCAGCATCAACATGGGGAATATTGAACCTTTTAGGCGCATAACACGTTTTATTTAACGTAATAATATTAGACTTTAGTATACTTATGAAGTGCTGATTACTGGTATAGTAAGCATATTAGATGCGGTGAAGATGCCGCAAATACTGAATGTTCGCATTGGCATTCAGTTAACTCAAATGGAGCTAAATGTAGTATGGAATCTTTACCGTCATCGCGGGTGACTAAACCTGAGATAGCTCCTTTTATTGTTGGCGTTGGCTCTTCAGCGGGTGGAATAGAAGCGTTAATTAACCTGGTAAGCGAATTACCAAAAGCCATTAATGCGTCTTTTATTATTGCTCAGCATTTATCTCCTACTCATAAAAGCCAAATGACGGAAATATTGGCGCGAGAAACGGAATACCCTGTCATTGAGGCTACACCGCATTGCAAAATTAAAGCGAACACCATTTATGTAGGCCCACCGGGTTACCACCTCAAATATAAAGAGGGGTATTTACACCTCGATAAATCACCAGATGAACTATCGCCTAAGCCCTCTGTTAATCTCTTGTTCGAATCGTTAGCCGATGAAATTGGCGATCATGCGATTGGCGTTGTCTTATCGGGTACTGGCGGTGATGGTGCCAGAGGGCTTAAGGCTATTAAAGGCGTCGGCGGGTTTGCTTTTGTACAAGACCCTGCATCAGCAAAATATGATGGCATGCCCAAAGCGGCTCTTGATAATGTGGCTGTGGACTCAATTCTTGAACCCCAAGAAATGGGGCAAGAAATTGCACATATTACGCAAAACATTGCCCGTAATTTTTTAGCGGTGCAAGAAGATAGCCGAAGTGAGCTGATGAGCGAACTGTACGGGAAAATAAGGGTTGCGACTAAAATTGACTTCAGTTTCTATAAACAGTCGACCTTATTGCGCAGAGTGAATCGCCGTTTAATTGCCACACAAACTGAAGATTTGCCGTCTTATCTGGCTTATTTAGATAATAACGCCGATGAAGTTATTGCGTTGTCAAAAGAGCTTTTAATTTCAGTTACAGACTTCTTCAGAGACAGCACTGCATTTAAGGCTATCAAAACACACATTGAAAGCATTGTAGAAAATAAAAATAGCGGCGACGCTATTCGATTATGGGTCGCAGGATGTGCTACAGGTGAAGAGGCATATTCATTAGCCATCTTGTTTCTTGAAGCCATTGAAAAACAGGGTATTGATGCCAACTTGCAGGTATTTGCGACTGATATCGACGAACATGCACTCTCAGTTGCTCGTAAAGGTGCCTATTCTGTTCAAGCTATTGCAAGCCTTTCATCGGATTTAACCGATAAATACTTTCGATATGCAGACAATGCGTATTACCCGCAAAAATTGCTGCGCGATGTAATTACTTTTTCGCGTCAGGATATCACGCGGGATCCGCCGTTCTTACACCTTGATATGGTGTCGTTTAGAAATGTACTTATCTACTTTAACAGCGATTTGCAGCAGCGGGTTCTATCACTGTTTCGTTATTCGTTAACCAAAGAAGGTATTCTCTTTTTAGGTAAGTCTGAATCGATTGGCTCGACAGAAGATATGTTTGTTGCCCTTGATAGGCGCAGTAGAATTTTTAAAGTGAGCGAGGCATCTAAGCCTCCTGCACTGCCGAAAATGTTAAAAAGCCATGTAGATATCACCAAAACGAAAACGGCTATCACTAATAGCTACGAAAATATCTTTACCCGTTCGGTGCTGAATAGTTTTGGCCCAAGTTTACTAATAAGCGAGAGATTTGCCATCTTGCACTCTCATGGCAACTTACAGCGCTTTATTACCTTTCCATCTGGGGTGCCCGACCTTAACTTATCGAAACTGATTGCTGCGCCTTTTGCCGCAGACTTAATTTCTTGCGTTAATAAGGCAAGTCGTACTGGTGAAATAGCGACAAGCCGCGCGAAGCGACTAGGTGACGATGACAGTCAATTATGGAAATTACGGGTACTGCCGCTAGAGAACCAAAATCCTCAACACTACTTGGTTAATTTTTACGAAGACGAGGCCATCATTGATGCTGAGCCTAAAGACGCGGTGGCAACCAATGAAGCTGATGTTGCTGAGCTGATTGCGGCCCGAGAGCAACTACAGACACTTACCGAAGAAATGGCTGCCTCTGCAGAAGAAATGCAGGCACTAAATGAAGAAGTGCAGGCCGCTAATGAAGAGCTACAAGCGAATAACGAAGAACTGGAAGCTACCAACGAGGAGCTTCAGGCTACCAATGAAGAACTGATTAGCGTTAACGAAGAAAGCATGCGTAAGTCTGCTGATTTAGGTGCGATAAACAGTGAGTTGATGAGCGTTTACAACACGTTAGATTTTCCAATCTTGGTCTTTGATACCGATACCTGCTTAAGTCGAACCAATGACGCAGCCAATCGACGTTTTCATTTAAATAATGGCTCGTTTAAAAAGCCGATGTACTCGCTTAATTTCCCCGACTATTTTGAAGACATTGAAAAGCGCTTAAGTAAAACCCTGCGTAATGGGGTAAACACGAGCATGGTGATCAAGCCATCAAGCCAAGAAACTTACAATGTATTCATTACGCCAATTCTAAACAGTCGAGAGCGCATCACTGGGGCTATTCTAGTTATTATTGATAACTCAGAATTGGTCATTGCCCACGAACGAATTGAAAAAAGCCAAGAGCAGCTTTTATCTATTATGAATAACTCGTTGGCGTTAATTGCACTTAAAGATAATGCGGGTCGATATGAGTTTGTGAACGCTCGGTTTGAAGAAGTCTTTGGCGTAACCGCGCAAGATGTGATTGGCAAAACTGATCTTCAAATTTTTGAGCGTGATACTGCCCGTCAGTTCCGTGAAAAAGACTTAGACACAATGCGTACTTTGTCACCGGTAGAAACCCTTGATGAGTTCACCTTGCGGGCCGGTAAAGTTATTATCAAAAGTGTGCGATTCCCTATTTTTGATGCCGAAGGCACCATAAAGTCAATTTGTACCCAAGCAACAGATATTTCAAAAGAGCTTCATGCCAATGAACAATTGCGTTTAGCTGGCAAGATATTTGAGCGTACCAGTGAAGCTATTCTTGTTACTGATGCCAATCAGCGCATTCTTACCACTAACGAGACATTTGCTGAATTAACAGGCTTTTCTCAGCAAGAGTTGATTGGCAAAAAACCAGACCTGTTAGAGTCGGGTGAGCATTCAAAAGACTTTTTTGCAGCAATGGATGCGTCGTTGACAGAGAGAGGGTTTTGGCAAGGCGAAGTCATTAACAAAGTGAAAGATGGTAGTCATGTGAAAATGTGGCTTTCATATAATGCGGTAAAAGACGCAAATGGCGACATTGTTAATTATGTTGCGGCCTACAGCAATATTGATGAGATAAAAAATATGCAGCGCCGCATTGAATATCTTGCTACCCATGATGAGCTGACAGGGCTACCCAATAGAACCGTGTTACTTGAACGCCTTGAACTCATGATTAGTGGGGCGAAGCGCAGCAAGCAATTATGCGGTGTACTCTTTGTTGACTTAGATAACTTTAAGCCGGTTAACGACAACTTAGGTCATAAGGTGGGTGACTTGCTCCTAAAACAGGTTACTAAGCGACTACAACAATGTATACGCGACACAGATATGTTGGCGAGAATTGGCGGTGATGAATTTGTAGCCTTAATATCGGCCTCTCACATTGACGAAATTGATGATATTGCAAAGCGTATCATTAGTCAGGTTCAAAACGAGTTTGATGTATCTACCCATTCTATTTCGGTTTCTGCGAGCATCGGTATTGCCGTTTACCCTGCAGATGGGATCAGCTCAGAAATACTCTTGCAGCACGCAGATGAAGCCATGTATTTAGCGAAATCTTCTGGTCGCAATCAATATCAGTACTTTACCGCGAAGATGAAAGAGCAGGCATTAGCCCGTTTAGAAGTCGAAAAACAGCTTAAAGTAGCATTAGATGGTAAACAGTTTTCAATGGTGTACCAACCTCAGTTTGAGTCTACGTCGAACGCCATAGTTGGCGCCGAGGCACTACTGCGTTATAAAAATAGCGACGGTGAAGTACTTAACGCTGAGACATTTATTAATATTGCCGAGCGCGGAAAACTGATTGAAGCAATCGGCTTTCATGCGGTTGAGTTGGTTGCGCGAGAAATTGCTCAATATATTCAGTTTGGGAACGAACTGCCTGCTATAGCCGTTAATCTATCTGGTGCACAGTTGCTTACATCTGATTTTATTAAAAACTTTGTGGCAGTATTAGAGCGTTATGAACTTACCCCGGGTCTATTTAAATTCGAAGTATCTGAAAAAGATATTGAAAGTGGTGAAGAGCGAATTTACCATCGGCTGAAAACATTGGCTACGATGGGCAGCGTGATTAGCATTGATGACTATGGCCTGTACAACAGTGCAATATCACAGCTTCAACAAAGCGGAGCGAGTGAAATTAAGCTATCCAGCCGATTATTGGCCGATGTTAGCGATAGCAATAATTCAAACAAACTTATTCAAGCTTTAGTTAATGCAGGAAAAGCACTAGGCCTTAAAATCATCGCAGATAAAGTTGAAACTCAGCAGCAACTCGATTACTTACGGGATATCGGGTGCGATGTAGTACAGGGGCTTGTTCTTTCGCCTATGCTTACATGCGCAGAGCTTAATAAACAAATTAGTTAATGAGATTATGAACCCTGATACGACAACCCGTAATAAACACAATGCTGAGATGGACGCCTTGGTTGAGAATTGTGAAAAAGAGGCTTTGCATTTAAGTGGCAAGGTTCAGCAGTTTGGCGGTGCGTTCTTTATCGATAGTGAATCTTTGCAGGTCACTGCCGCTAGCAGTAATTTGGCCAGTCTTATTCACCTATCGCCCTCTGAACTGGTGGGCTGCCCAGTAAAGTCACTCGATTGGTTGCCGTTAAGTTTACTTTATAATTTAGGCTCAAAGACTGGCGATAGGGCCTATGCTTTTAACGAGCCGTTTAATGATAAGGTATTGAATTTCAGAAGCCATCGCAGTGAAGAAGGTATTCTGATTGAGATTGAATCAAGCATAACGAATGTCTCTCAGCGTCAATATCTACAATTACGATCTTCAATACTTCCAACTATTGAACAGCACTGGGAAGATGAAGATTTCTGGAAGCAACTTATCTCAACACTTGATGAGTTTTTACCCTGTGAACGTATATTGCTTTATCGCTTTAATGAACTTTGGAGCGGCGAAGTAGTGGCTGAAAAGGTGATTGAAGGGGCGCCAAAGTACCTTGGATTAAAATTTCCAGCATCGGACATACCTGCTATTGCCCGCCAAATGTATTTTGAAAATCCTTCGCGATATATTGCCAGCAGTGCCTTACCGCCCGCTGACTTTTTGAATCAAGCGGAGCAACCGCTAAACCTAACGTATTCAGATTTACGCAGTGTGTCGCCTATTCATGCCAAATACATGCAAAACATGGGCGTGGCTACGTCATTTTCTATTCCCATCATTCAAACCGGTAAATTGTGGGGCTTAGTGTCGTGTCACAATAGCACCGAATCGCACATAGATGCGCAATTGCGCCATCAAGCGGAAATGCTGGTGAAGTATTTCTCTATGGTGTATTCCACGCACAAATCGAAAAAGCGCCTGCAATTGCTCACGTCATTGGATGAGAAAGTTGGGGTAATTACGCATAAGCTTCGCTTAAAAGATGCCGAAGCAACTCAAGCGTTTTTAGAAGACGTAAAACGAGATTTCACCGCGTGCGGGGCTGCCATTTTTATAAATGGGAAGTGGTATATTAGTGATGATAATGGCTGTGACATTGGTCAACTAAAACGTATCGATAAAGCCTTTCAGTCGGACACGTCTGATGTCATCCTGCACACCCAAGATATTCGTCAGTATGCTGGGTTAGAGGCATTAGACTCAGAAAATGTCAGAGGCGTGATGCTAATTCGTATGAACTATGAATTAGCCCGAGCGAGATTGTATATCTTTCGACAGCCCGAAGCGCAGATAACCTATTGGGCCGGCAAGCCGGAAAAAGAGGTAGACGAACAAGGCATGCTTTCGCCCCGAGCGTCTTTTGAGCGGTGGAGCGAAGTTGATGGTGAGCAAAGCTTACCGTGGACTAAACGAGATATTTTGTTTTCCAAAAAGCTGCGGGCATCGTTAATTCGAACGCTAACACGATAGGTATTTAGTCTGACAGTCTATCTAGAACCTCCTGATTGGAGGTTCTTTTTTTCAAGTACAGTTACCACTGCATGTTTTAACAATCATTCACGCAAGTAGTTGGAAAATCGTTTTAACATTTATTCATATTCGAGGTGAACCGATGGCAAATTCTTCCGTTTTAAATAACACTACCACGCTATTGTTTGATCACGATGGAACCTTGATTAATTCAGAGCGCGTCCACTTTACACTGTGGCGAGAAATAGTGGCCAGTTATGGTGCAGAGTTAACAGATGAGTTTTACTGCAAGGTAATGGCGGGTATACCCGTGAAACAAAATGCGAAAGATGTTGTTGAGCATTTTTCATTAGACGTAGAACCTGAGCAGCTGGCCAAAAAGAAACACGACAAAGTTGAAGCGTATCTTTCACAGCAAGCTTTTCCACTTATGCCGCACGCTGCTGAAACCATAAAGGCGTGCGCAGATGCAGGGTTCACCATAGGGATAGTGACGGGGGGGAGTACATTATCCGTTGAAAAAACGCTGACTAATTATGGCCTAGCGCAATACATTTCATGTGTGGTGGCGGTAGAAGATGTCACTTACAGTAAGCCTGCCCCCGATTGCTACCAGCTAGCCATGGAGAAGCTGGGCGTATCGCCTGGCGAGTGTATTGCCATAGAAGATACGTATACTGGCATGCAATCAGCGTTGTCGGCTGAGTTAGCGTGTGTGGTGATCCCTACTACGCAATCGGCTACCCACGATTTCACCCAGGCCACCTCCCGTTACGAAAGCTTACAATTATGGGTGGAACAAGAGATCACAGGTCGCTAGTCATAAACACTAGATTTAGCTACTATTTCTACTCTTCACAACGTAGCGTTTAGGTAAGGTCTTGGTGGTATGTATGCATGGTGTTTGGGAAGTGATTAAATCATGATAAGAATGGCCCGTTGGATTCTTGGTGTTTTCGTTGTTTTATTCGTGGTGACCTTTGTCGTATTGATTGGGGTAAGCGTAGCTGTGGTTCAGCGTTCGCCGTTGGTGGTGTCTAGTGCACCAAACCAATTAGATGGCGCAGATAGCGTTAACGACTTGCTGTCTCAGTTACAAAATGCGTTCACTCAGCGAAGTTCTAACCACGTTATTCATTTAACCGAAACCCAAATAGAAAGCTTAGTGGGCGTATTGCAGCGGGCCGTGCCTAATTTTAGTGGCGTCGTGAACGTAACAGAAGTGGGCAGTACGATTACCTTTACCTTTTCACCCAGCAGTGTTGATTTATATTTCAATGTATCAGCGTTAATTTTACCCGGCGATAGCCTGCAAATTGATTATATTAGTGTGGGAGACTTGTCTTTGTCTGGGCCTCTCATGCTCTCGTTTGCTGAAAAGGGTATAAATTATTGGACTAAGTCCGAGATTGCCACTATTGCACTGACCCGTGTTGAAAAAGTGACGATGCGCCGCGGTGAAGTGTCCTTACATACTGCGCCACTGGCCTCTTTATTAGAAGAGCTTACCGTGGTGTCTAACAATATGGGCGTTCAAGAAGAAACAGAGCTTCAAACCCTTGCTGCTTATTATTTGCGTTACATCTCAGGGCGAGATTTAGCGCTATCAAAGCAACCAGTGCCTCTTATTGAGTACTTACGAGAAGGCATGGCTCGCGCAAGAGAGCAAAGCCATTCTCCCCACGAGGCAGCGCTACATAATAAAGCGGTGATATTGGCCCTTGCTGCGTATGTGGGGCACTATCGTATTGGTAGCCTAGTGGGCGATTTACAGCCCGACCCAACAAAAGCATTAAAGCCCCGAGCCCCGGCTATTTTATTAGCGCGTAACGACTTAGCCCGCCATTTTATTATTTCCGCTGCCCTTGAGTTACTTGCCGAGCAGGATATGTCGTGGGCAATTGGTGAATTTAAAGAGTTAATGGACAGAGGAGCAGGTGGTTCAGGCTACAGCTTTGTTGATTTAGGTGCTGATATGTCGGGCTCACAATTTGCCCGAGTGGCGACCATGCCTGAGCATGCCGAAAGTACACAAAATGCTGTGGCACGAATTCAATCTGATAACGATATTGTTCCAGCGATTAAAGCCTTCCCTGAAGGCTTAAGTAAGCAAGCATTTACCGAAAAGTATGGGCGTGTAGACAGTGAAGCTTATTTGAATGAAGTGGCTGAGATTAAACGCCTTATCAAACAAGTGCCCATGTATCAAAAGGCGCATGCTGAGGGGAATTTAATAAATCAAATTGAAGCGGGTGATGTCGGGGAGCACTAATAGCGTGCGCTAGCACTTTGAGCCTAAATCTAGCAAGCCATGCTACCTAAATCGAGTTAAGGTAGCATGGAAATTTATAGGTTAATGGTATTTGTAGGTTAAAAAGCGCGACTATTTACCTGCCAGTGACTGCTGAAATTGAGAGACGGTAGTGAGTGCCAATTCAATCTTTTTAATCAAAGAAGGTAGCGCTGCCTTCGCTTCTTCTTCTGTCATGTCTTTAAGCGCTTGCCAATCTAATGCAATTTCCTCTACATATGGGCCGAAGCGTTTTGCTTGTGTAGTGAACGGGCTATCTTCTGCAAATATGGCGGCAAACTTACCTTGACTGTCTTTTTGCAAACGATCCAATGCCTGATCTGCATCCACCGCCTTACGGTAAAGGGCCTGGATAGTATCTTGTAGTTGTTGGTGAATAGCTTGCATATCTTTTCCTGTAAAAGAAGCCCCATAAAAGACGTCTCACAAAAGTCGCCTGAAAAAAGCAGTGTAAAATTAGATTAAAGTTTCAGCATGTCGAGCCGATAACCTCGAAGGTGGGCAATTTTGCCTATTTTTTTACTTTGCTTCAAGCAACAAAGGAAAACGGTATGGATCTACAAGGTGCTAGTGCCTCTGGAACGTCCGGTGCGTCACTTGAACTCGCTTCACTTAAGTTGGCCAAGGGTCAACAAGAGCAAGAAGGAAAAGCGGCGCTTCAGCTATTAGAAAATTCAGCTGACGTACCAAAATCAACATCTTCTAATCCAGCTGTAGGCGCAAATATAGATACTTTCGCTTAAGGTTAGGGATGTAAATGTAAGTCGATGGGCGTTTTGCCAGGCTGAGCGCCTATCTCTCTAACGAGTTTAGGCACAAGGAAACCTGGTAGGCGCTTTATCGCTTCTTGCATAATCTGTCTTGCCATGTCGTCACTAACATAAAAGTGACTTGCCCCTTCTACTTTATCAAGTACATGTAAATAGTAGGGCAGAACCCCTGCATCAAATAACCGCTCACTTAATTCACACAGTGCATCCGCTGAGTCATTTACATCTTTTAGCAACACCGATTGGTTTAACAAGGTAACCCCGTGAGTGCGCAATTTTTCTAAGCGGCTCTTAAGCGCTGGTGATACTTCATTTGAATGATTAACATGCAATACGAGTATTTTTTGAATAGGCAGCTGAGTAAACCAGTCAAAAAAAGCATTGTCGAGGCGTTCGGGTAGTACAACCGGTAAACGGGTATGAATACGAAGTCGTTTAATATGCGGTATTGTGGCGATTTCTTTTGCTAATGCGGCCAGGTGATCATCTTTTGCCATTAGCGGATCGCCGCCTGAAAAAATCACTTCGTTAATGGCAGGGTTGCCAGCAATGTAATCTAATGCCTCTTGCCACTGGGCTTTATTCACCGCGTTATCGGCATATGGAAAGTGTCTGCGAAAACAATAACGGCAATTAACCGCACACCCGGTACGTACCATTAATAATACGCGAGAGTCGTACTTATGTAGCAAACCTTTACCAGCAGTTTCGTGTTCTTCTAATGGGTCTTTCGTGTAACCCGGTTCAATACTAAACTCTTGTTTAAGTGGCATCACTTGCAAAAAAAGCGGGTCGTTGGGGTTTCCTTTTTCCATTAACGAGGCAAAGTGCCGAGGAACACGCATAGGAAAAAGGCGTCGTGCTTTACTGTCTTGTTCGTAGTCTTTGCTGGGTAAATCTAAAAAAGACAACAGCTTTTCAGGGCTGGTAAAGCTATTAGCTAATTCTTTTTGCCAGTTATGCTCTACAGAAATCGCTTTTTTAGGTATTATTTGTTCCACGAAATTTTTTGTACCTTATGTTTAGACAGAGGAATTATGGCTAATTACAGCACTAACGAGTTCAAAGCCGGCCTGAAAATCATGCTGGACGGTGAACCTTGTAACATTTTAGAAAACGAATACGTGAAGCCGGGCAAGGGTCAGGCATTTAACCGCGTTAAAATTCGTAAACTTATTTCAGGTAAAGTTTTAGAAAAAACTTTCCGCTCTGGTGAGTCAGTAGAAGGCGCAGATGTTTTAGACACTGAACTTGCTTACTTGTACACCGACGGCGAATTCTACCACTTTATGAACAACGAAACATTCGAACAAATCGCGGCTGACGAAAAAGCAGTAGGCGATAGTGTTAAGTGGTTGGTAGAAAACGATGTGTGCGTTATTACCTTGTGGAACGGTACGCCAATTACAGTAACACCACCCAACTTCGTTGAACTAGAAATTACTGAAACTGACCCAGGCCTTAAAGGCGATACAGCGGGTACAGGTGGTAAGCCAGCTACACTAACAACGGGCGCAGTAGTGCGTGTTCCTTTGTTTGTGCAAACCGGTGAAGTGATTAAAGTAGATACTCGCTCTGGTGAGTATGCGTCTCGCGCGCAAAAGTAAGTAACAAAAGTAAGTAAGAAAAGTAAGTAAGAAATAAGAAACAGCTGCAGTTAGCCGATGCCGTATTTGGCATCGGTAACTCGCTTATCGATACGCATTTTACCCTATGCGTTATTCGCCAAATAAAGCTTACCAATCGATAATCCCCGAAGCTGTTTATCGTATTTGTCATCATCCTTATCAATAATCAAAGACACCTCTGTTCATGAACGACTGGCAACCAACCTCATCGCATGATTCTCGAATTGCACGAGCTAATTTACTGCGTAGCATTAGGCACTTTTTCTATACCCGAGATGTGCTAGAAGTAGAAACACCATTGTTGTCCAGCGGCACGGTAACCGATGAACATCTTGATGCATTCCTTACCGCGTTCAATCATTCGCAGGGTGGCGCACCGGTAGACCTTTATCTACAAACGTCTCCTGAATTTGCTATGAAACGCCTGTTGTGCGACCAAAGTGGTGCTATTTATCAAATCTGCAAAGCATTTCGACATGAAGGGGAAGGGCGTTGGCATAACCCTGAATTCACCATGCTGGAATGGTATCGACCGGGGTTCAATCATCACGCCCTTATGCAGGAAGTTGATGCGTTATTAATAGAAACCCTAGGCACAGATGCTGGCGAGATAATCAGTTATCAAGATGTGTTCAAATTTCGTTTGGGCATAGACCCGCTCACCGCTACTGATGAGATGCTTTTGGCTAAAATGGCTGACTGCAACATTGATATATCAAGCCCTGAACAACTTGATAAAGACAGTAAGCTACAATTGCTTTTTGCAATGGAGATTGAGCCCGTTATTGGTCAAGAGCGGCCGTGTTTTGTGTTTGGTTTTCCTGCTTCACAAGCATCGCTTGCCCGTATTAATACACAAGACTCACGTACTGCCGACAGGTTTGAAGTGTATTTTAAAGGGGCAGAGTTAGCGAACGGATTTCATGAACTCAGCGATGCTTCAGAACAACAGCTACGTTTCGAGCAAGACAATGAGAAGCGTCGTAAAAATGGCCAGGTTGAAAAGCCTATTGATACGCGATTTTTGTCAGCACTGAAAAGCGGCTTGCCACAGTGCGCAGGGGTAGCGCTAGGTATAGATCGGTTGTTAATGCTTAAAATAGGGGCGTCGCATATTCAAGAGGTGCTTAACTTTCCAGTGAGTAGAGCCTAGGTTCTTACTTTGCTCGTAACGCTTCCTTCCTATTACCTGTTTCCAGCCCAAGATAGTAATTGTAGCAGCTCAAATCAGAGCGTTGTTTTCACCAAACAGTGACTTACTTAAATAATCTTGTCGTTGAATGAAGTCAAATCGTAGACAAGTTGCCATTGACAATAAACGCCCCAACCTACAAAATGTTATAACATCACAAAAATGACCATGCAAACGGTCAAAATGAATAAAAATTTGTTAGGGAAACCGTTATGAAAATGCGTTCACTGCTAAGTCTTACGATAGCAGGTCTACTCTCGTCTCCATCCTTTGCGACTGTAATCAGCGGTAAAGTTACCGATGTGTCAGGTCAGCCAGTTGAAGGTGCCGAGGTTAGCATTGAAGGTACGCGCCGAGTCGTTACCACCGATGAAAATGGTGTTTACCGTTTTAGCGATGTTAAGCAAACTCATGTGCATCTTCACGTATTTTCAAGCCAATATATTCATGGTGATAACGACCTTGGTGAAATCGTCGGTGATAAAACCGTTGATTTTTCACTTACCCCTTCGTCAGTTGAGAATATTGTTGTGACGGCTACCGCATTACAATCTTCAGTACTTGAGTCTGTAACGCCTGTTACTGTTATTGGTGCAGAGCGTCTTAGACGTATTGAAGCGCCTACATTAGGTGAAACGTTAAAGAACACGCCTGGGGTACAAAGCACTTACTTTGGTCCGGTTTCAAGTAGCCCGATTATTCGAGGTAACGATGGCCCACGGGTTAAAATTGTACAAAACGGATTGGATGTTTCTGATGTATCTCGTGTTGGTCCTGATCACAACGTCACGAGCAACTTGGTAAGTGCCACACAAGTAGAAGTGCTTCGCGGCCCTGCAACATTACAATATGGCAGCGGCGCCATTGGCGGTGTGGTGAATATTGTTGATAAGCGTATTGTGCAACACCAAATGGACGGTGTTGAAGGCGAGGCTGAAGTTAGCTACAGCACAGTAGATAACGGTAAATACGCTCGCGGTGATGTCACTGGTGGCAGCGGTAACTTTGCATGGCATATCGATGGTTATTCTCGTAACACAGATGACACTGATATTCCTGGTTATGCCTCAGTAGAGCCTGATGAAGACGAAGCATACGGTGTATTAGAAAGCACAGCGATGGAAACCAGCGATATAACGGCTGGCTTGTCTTATATTGGTGAGGAAGGTTACTTTGGCTTTGCGGTAGAGCAACTTGATAACCGTTATGGCGTGCCTGGTCACAGTCACGAACATGAAGAAGACCACGATGATGAAGATCACGACGACGAAGATCATGATGAAGAGTTGCACGAAGAAGAAGGCGTATTGATTGACGTAGACATGACACGTTATCAAGCGGCAGGTGAATGGCATTCACCTATCAAAGGGTTAACCAATGCTAAGTTTGCTGCGGCTTATACCGATTACGAACACGTGGAAATTGAAGATGGCGAGCAAGGGACTATCTTCACCAATAAATCTAGCGATATTCGCGCTTCAGTTTCTCACGAAGAAGTGGATGGCTGGCATGGTGTGCTAGGTGTTCAATTCCAACACAGTGATTATGAAGCAGAGGGTGAAGAAGCCTTTACCCCTGCAAATACGTCTTCTAACTATGCAGTTTACCTTGTAGAGCAAAAAGTCGTGGGTGATGTGACCTTCGAATTAGGTGGTCGTGTTGAATACACCGAATACGATGCTGATGATAGTGAATTATCTCTCGAAGTGACCCATGCTGATGAAGAAGAGCATGAAGAAGAAGAGGATCACGAAGAACATGAAGAGCAAGTCACGTCATATAGCTTCAACAAGTATGACTTCACCAGTACGTCTTTATCTGCTGGTTTAAACTGGGAATATGCAGAAGGTCGCTCAATTGCCACTACACTTTCACGTAGTGAACGTGCGCCTAGCCAACAAGAGCTGTTTTCTGCAGGTCAGCATTTGGCCACACAAAGCTACGAGCTAGGTTTGGTTTTTGATTTGGATGAAGACGGTCATATTGAAGAAGACTTAAAAGACGTAGAAAAAGAAGTTAGCACCAATATCGATGTTACTTTCCGTAAATTCACTGGCGATTGGGGCTATACGGTTTCATTGTTTTATAACCAAGCAGATGATTATATTTATCAAACAAATACAGGGTTATTGGCAATAACTGAAGAGCACGAAGATCACGAGGAAGAAGAGGAAGGCCATGAAGAAGAAGGCACACCTATCTACTACTTCCAGCAAGCTGATGCGGATATATGGGGCCTGGAAGCCGAAGCCTACTATGATGTAAATGCGCAAGTACGCGTAACGGTATTTAGCGATTACATTAACGCAGAAATTGAAGATGATAACCTACCTCGTACGCCTCCTATGCGATTTGGTGGTAACATCAGTTATATGAACAATGGGCTAAGTGCTGATGTTGGCGTAACTTGGTATGATGACCAAGATGACGTTGCGTCTTACGAAACACAAACCGATGGTTACACTTTGTTAGATGCCAGTGTTCAGTACGAATTTGGCGGCCAAGGCGTTGAGTGGATTGTTTATGCAAAAGGAAACAATTTAACCGACGAAGAGGCTCGCGTTCATACATCATTTTTGAAAGATCAAGCGCCACTACCTGGCCGTAATCTTACGCTAGGAGTACGTGCGCTGTTCTAATATTGCAGCGAAAACGGGGTGCGCTTGGTAGACGTAAAAGCAACAGAAAACTCGGTTAAAGACTCGGTAAAAGGCTCGGCAAATGAATCGATAAAAGATTCAGCGAAAGACAGTTGGTTAGCTACCTTAGCTAGCCAGCAAAGTCAGCATATTGTGCTAGGTTATGGCAGTTTGCTTAGTCGAGATTCCCGAGAGCGTCACTCCGGTATTTATACTCAAGGTTTACCCGTGCGTGTTTCAGGTTTTAAACGCGCATGGGTTACTCGTAGCCTGCAAGAAAAACAAACCTATGTAGGCGCCGTTGCCGATAAAACATCTCAATTAAATGCCCAGCTTATTCCTGCCGAGGTAAACCCTTCATTGCGCGCGCGAGAAAAGAACTATCGCTTTGTGGAAGTGCCAGCTAGCGCAATTGAACATTTAAGTTCCTCTTTGTGCAATCTACCCTCTTTCACTCCTGCGCTTCGCGATGCGTTAAGCCATCATCAACTCTGGTTATGTGAAACTTTACTGTGTCATCACCCCAGCACTGACTTCCCTGTTTCACAAACCTACATCGATACCTGCCTTGTGGGCTGTTTAGAGCATGGCGGGATAAGTGAAGCCGCCGCTTTTATTGAACACACTCATGGGTGGAACCACCCTAGAATTAATGACAGAGTGAATCCTGTTTACCCAAGAGCTGCAGTTATTTCTAAGCAACATTTGGCGCAGATTGACGTGTTGTTAGAGAATGTAAAAAAGTCCACCCAGAGGCGTACTCATTCATGTTGTTACTAACCGAACGGTTGGAATTAAGCCCACTGACGCAAGCTGACAAACTGTGGATAGTTGAAATGCACCAAGACCCGCTATGGAAGCAGTTTATTGGTTATCGTGGTGTGGCGAGCGTTGAAGATGCCGCTGACTATATTGACCGAGTAAACGCGCAGGTTAGTGAGTGGGGATATGGCCTATTGGCAATAAGAAATAAGAAGACCAATGCGCCTTATGGTGTGTGTGGGCTTATTAATCGCTATGTTTTCAGTTGCCCTGATTTAGGCTTTGCGCTGCTACCGGGTGCGCGTAAACAGGGGATAGCGTTAGAAGCAACTAAAGCGGTTATTGATTGGGTGGAGATGGAAGAAGATATGCATTTCATTACCGCCTCTACCCACCCCGAAAACGCGCGCTCTCAACATCTATTACACCAGCTAGGTTTTAAAAAACGCGGCCCTTACTTTATTGATAGCTCCACACCGGTTCAAACCCTATTCTGGCGCAACAGTGATTTCGCTAGCCGTTAGAACGGTGGAAGCACAGTCACCTTTTTAATGATTATAGGCTCAATAGGTACATTGTTGGTGTTCAGCATTAGCGAATACTCGGTCTCCACTTCAGACATCGCATCTACAATATCTTCACCTTCTACAATCATGCCAAAAACCGCATAGCCCCAGTCTCGACCTGGATTTAGGGTCTCGTTGTCATTAACGTTAAAGAAAAACTGACGATTTGCAGTATGCGGATCATCTTGTCGGGCCATGGCGATAGTGTGTAAATCGTTGGTAAGACCGTTCCCCGACTCATTGAAGATTTCAGGGTAGTTAGACTTACCATCAAAATCGGTGGTATAGCCGCCGCCTTGCACTACAAACCCTGGCACAATACGATGAAAAATGGTGTTTTCATAACTGCGCTTGTCTACATAACGTAAAAAGTTATTCACGGTAATAGGCGCGCGGCGACGGTCTAATTCCACCACGATATCACCCATGGTGGTTTCAATTTTAACTCTAGGATAATAGTTATCTGGCTGAATTTGTGAGCCATCATCTTTTTTAGCCGCCAATGCGTTAGGGCTTATTGCTGCAGACGTAAAAACGAAAGCTGAGAAGATTAAGGCCGTTATGAGCGATTTTAACATGTGCATTCCTTATCGTTTAGCTGTGCCCAAAATAACAAATTTTTTGTCGCTTGCCAGCACGTCTGAACCACCAAACATGCGTTTAAGTTTAACGTGATGTTCAAGATGCCTGTTTCCAACCACCACTAACTGACCACCTTTTACTAACGCGTGTTTTGAGTCGTTAAACATTTGCCATGCAATATGGTCGGTAATCGCGTTTTGTTGATGGAAAGGGGGGTTGCACAATATCTTGGTTACCCAAGGCGATTGCTGCTTTTCTAGCAAGCTTTCAAGGCAATTACTGGCAATGAACTCACACTGGTCAATTTTTTCTGGGAAATTCTCAAGTACGTTTAATCGCGCACTCTCCACAGCCATAAAAGACTCATCAATAAATATGACCTTGCAGTCGCCTGCCAAGGCTAAAGCGTTTACGCCTAATATTCCATTGCCGCAGCCTAAATCGACCACCGTTTCATTGGCACTTACCGTCATATGCTCAAGCATTAAACGAGCACCAATATCTAATGACTGACGAGAAAATACATTTGCGTGGTTTTTTAATAGGAATGTTTGGCCTGTGGCGCCTTTGCATTCCCATGTTTCAGGATAAGGCGAAGGGATAGGTGAAATACTTTTATCAAGAGTACTAAAAACCAACCGCGATTTTTTCTTTGCCAAGGACGTTTTGGCAGGGCCAATGATTTTCTCAAACAAGGCGGATACCGACTTGGTCACGGCTTTTATTTTACCTGCCGCCACAATATGCGTACCAGGCGCAGCATAGCGTTTAATATCGATAAGCTGTTGTTCAAGTAACGCCAGTGTGCGAGGTACTTTCAGCATGATAACGCTGGGGGCACTCTCTGGCATGAAAGTAAGGCTTTCAACACTGGTTAAACTGGTTACGGGTGACGTTAGCGCGCCAGCCTCATCAATAATCGGTTTTAAATGGTTACGCCTTAAGTTTTCTTGTAATGATCGCAAGCTAATATACGAATCTGAAATCCAAATAGGATTATACTGCGTAAACCAACATCCAAGGGTACCAAAGTCATCATTAAAAATGAGTATTGGGCCCAAGGTAGATGATGTTTCAGTTTGGTTTTCGTCTTGGCCTTCATTTCGGGCTTTATTTCGAGCTTCATTTCGAGATGCGGCAAGCGCTTCAAGGTGCGCTTCCACATGCTCAATAAGCAGTTCATCGGCACTGTCCCACGCTTGTAGGCTTTTGTGCTGATGTTTTTCAGGGTAGCGTATTAAGGTAAACTGGCGCTCTGCCATTGAAAATTCTGTATTCATTATTTTCTTGTCTAAAGTTATCGGGGTGTTATGCAATTACCACTTTTTACTGATGCGAAAGCAGCGAAAAACTCACCCATTACGCTACCGTTGCCAGAAGCTGAGGTGCGCTATTATCCGCAATGGATTAGCTCAGAGCAAGCGAATGACTACCAAGGCGTGTTTGAAAGCACTTTGCCGTGGCGACAAGATACCATTCGTATGTATGGAAAATACCTCGACGTGCCTAGATTGCAGGCTTGGCACGGTGACCCTGAGTGTCTTTATAAATATTCGGGTATTAAGCTTGCACCACAACCTTGGACCCCTGAATTGGCGGTCATACGAGATAAATGCATCGAGGTTTGTGATATTCCCTTCAACAGTGTGCTGGCAAACTGGTATCGTCATGGGCAAGACAGCATGAGTATGCATGCTGATGATGAGCCTGAACTCGGACCTAATCCCGTGGTTGCGTCGGTCACTTTTGGTGAGTCTCGCCCTTTTGTGTTTAAACACAAAGAAACCGGTGCCCGTTTTACCCAAATATTAGAGCACGGAAGTTTATTAGTCATGGGGGAAACCACTCAATCGAATTATCTGCACGGTATTGCTAAGACGACTAAACATATCGGTGGTAGAATTAACCTTACTTTCCGGCACTTAATTTCAACCAAGTAGTTTTCATATGAATGTTAAAGAATTTATAGAATCAACCCTAACAAGCGCGCTTTCGCCTGCGTTGTTGAACGTGGAAGACGAGAGCTTTATGCATAATGTGCCTGACGGTGCACAAAGCCATTTCAAGGTCACCGTCGTTACTGATGCCTTTGAAGGCAAACGTTTAATTGCTCGTCATCGTGAAATTAATACGTTGGTCGATGAAGCCTTGAAAGGGCCCGTACATGCGCTAGCATTACATACTTATACCCCAACAGAGTGGGTGGCCCGTGGTGGCGAAGCGCTCACATCGCCAGCCTGTCTAGGTGGCAGTAAGTCATAACGCGTTTTTATCGTCGTTTCATTTTTCAATTAAGAACTTAATTAAGTATTCATTTTGATTTTCTATAGCCCCAATAGGAGCGCTACGTAACATGGAAGTAAGAAGTTCGGTTAACGCGTATTTGCAGATAGTAAAAACACCTACGGTACAGGTGGTGTTATTAGGCGGAGGCTTTTTGCTGCTAATGCTATTTGCCACTATGGAAGTATTAGCGCCTTTTGACAACGCCGTCATTGAAATGTTGGTGTGGGACGATATGCCTGGAGTGATTCAACGCTTCTTTGAAAATTTCACTGCGCTTGGCAGTAATGAAGTGCTTATCTTTTTTTCACTTGCCGTTGCTGGTTTTTTGAAATTGACTGGGCATCCAAAAAAAGCACTTACGCTATTAATGGCGGTAGCTGCAGGTTTAGTGATTACCTTTGTGCTTAAAGCGGGTATAGACCGTCCTAGGCCGCCGCTGTCTGGCCATCAAGTGACCGTATTAACGCAAAGTTTTCCCTCTGCTCATGCCATGATGTCTACCCTTGTTTACTTCTGTATAGCGAGGCTTTTTTGCTTTTCTATTACAAAAGTTAAATTGAAAATATGGGTATACTCTCTGACTACGCTATTGGTATTCGTTATTGGTCTGAGTCGTGTGCAGCTTGGTGTGCATTGGCCTACAGACGTAATAGCGGGGTGGCTAGGAGGCGGGGCGATAGCCGCATTTAGTTTCTATGTGATTAAATGGCAAAGGAATTTACGCATTCGTTCTGATCATTCGAAATAACCCTTAGCTTTTTATATATTGGCCTTCTCAAATTAGCCTCATAAAATTAGCTTTCACAAAAAAATGGCTTCTATTATGACGAACGCAGAAAGCACAGAAAGCGATGCCAGATTAGCGGTTAGCCGCATGCTAACCGAAGATCTCTACCGCATGCAGTGCTTGGCCGCATTAAAGTCGCAACAGTTGCCCCAAGGGTATTTAGCGGCGGGTTTTTTACGTAATGCCATATGGGATGAGCTTCACGGCTTTAAGAAACCTACGCCGTTAAACGACATCGATGTTATCTACTACAACCCATCAGATACCTCAAAAGAATCAGAGCTCCACATAGAAAATGCGCTGTCTGCGCAAGTACCTTCAGCACACTGGCAAGTGAAGAATCAGGCGCGTATGCATGTGAAGCACGGCCACAACGCGTATAAAGACTGTGAAGAAGCGATTAGCTATTGGATAGAACAAGAAACCTGTGTAGCTATTAGGCTTTGCCCAAATGAAGAGGGCGATAAGTTTGATATGCTTGCGCCCTATGGGCTATCACGTAATTTTGCCGGTACGATTTCGATAAACCCCCGCTACCCTAGAGCCGATGTATTTACCCAGCGGGTACACTCAAAAAATTGGCTGCTAACGTGGCCGCAACTTACATTGGGTTCAGCGTTGGTTGGCTCTATTTGATATTTCAACCACGGTAGCGGCTATATCAGTAAGTTTTTTATGCTCATTCATGGCCTGCTTTTGTAGTTTTCGATACGCATCATTTTCATTTAATTGAAATTGCTGCATTAGAATGAGCTTGGCTCTATCCACCAACTTGTGCTCGGTGATGGCGCGTTTAGCTTCTTCTAACTCACGGCTCATGTCTTCAATATACTGAGCTTGTCCTCGCAATAAATCGTAAAATGAGCGGTGTGCAGACAGGGTTTGTGTTTGTTCGCTAATATCAGTGTTTTTACTCGAACCCGTCATATCATGCTGTTGTAATGAGAGATCACTGTCTTCCACTAAACCTGGCATGCTAGGGTCGAATAGCATTGTGAGGGGGGAGCCATCTTGTGCGTGTTCATCGGTAAAGCTTTCAATTAACCGCTGATGGTTTTTCATTTCATGATGCGCATTGTTTACTTTCGTCTGCGCTTCTTTCGTTAAGCTGTCGGTTAGTTTATTTTCAATTTCTTGCATGGCATCAATACGTCGTGTGGCCACATCGAACCAGACTTCACTAATTTCAGCCGCAATGGGGCTGCCATCAGCAAGTTGTGCAATCATCTTGCGTAATTGATTAATATCGTGTGCGGCAGGGCTGCCATCTAAAAGCTCATAAGCCTCTTTATGGCAGGTGCGGGCGAATTCATTAAACACGGCAAAGTGATGCTGCTGGGCGTGTTGTAGTGCGCTGAGCTTGTCACACAAGCGCTTGTCAAAATGCGTCTCTGCAAAGCCAATAGCCCCCATGCACGTTCTTGCCCCGCATATTCTTTTCCCTGCATAAAGTTAAATAGTGCAACTAAAAGGCGGGTAATGACGGGATCGCTCGCAATATCTGCCGCTTCAAAAATTACAGTAAGTAACCCTGCCACTAAGCGGCAATAAGCGCGGGTGGAATCTAACGGTGAAAGGGTCAGGTTTCTCGCTTGTTCACGAAGTACGGGCAGGTAATCAATGCCTTGAAGGGCTAAAGTAATGCTGCTTAACAATCGAGGGTTAGCCGTGTCATGGCTATCGGTTAAATACAGTGATTTAAGTTGGCTGCGTAACATCGACTCTGCTTCACAGCTTGCTTCAATATGGGTGGCACGTTGCCCTGCAAACCTATCGCCTTTAGACGCTAAATAAATGTTAGTGGCGCCACGTTCTCGCTGCAGAGCATGCACCATATTTCGAACGGAAATAACAATGCGGCAGTTGCTAGATAGCTGCTCAAGCACCGTAATTTCAGCTCGTTTCGCGGCAAGCAAGAAGCGCTTAGTAGCATCGCTATAATGCGTAGCGGCCGTTATTTCATGGTTTGTTTGCATGATACGTTATGGAATTAGCGAACTTAGGGAATACTTTATAAAAGCAATGCGTATGCCTTAACGTACTACTCTTGAATATGTTTATCTAAGCTTTTGTTTTTGTTTGTTTATTTATTTTAATGGGAGATGGTGAAGGTGGGTTTTTGAGCAGGTATCTATAACCAGTATTGCGCGTACCACGGTTTATGCTCAATAACGGTGCAAGTTAAGAGGCGCTTAACCTTGCACCTACTTCAATATTCGATATTACGTGCTTACTACGCTCTTACAACTCGAAGAAACCAGCCGACAAAAATAGAAATAAGAAGCCCGAAGAAAGACATCAACGCAGTAATCATCAATAATTTGCCTGAAAAGTCAGGGTCTTCACCGGCTTCCGTCATTAGCATGCCGGATGCTTTGAAGATAAATAATGCGGCAATAGAAAATAGCAAAATGACTGCAGTAGACATTAGTGTAGATTTCCAAAAGGTTTTTGGAAATGCCCAATGAATAGCGCCAGCCACTAGCACGCATAAAATAGTGAGTAAATAAGGGACCACTTCCACTCCTTATCGGTAGGTCAAATACACCTCATTGCCAAAAGTATCAGCAATGTAGATTGAAAAAATTAGTGTGAATACAACTGAGAGCGTCAATGACAATAAACGACGAATCAATTGTTAGGAAAAAACTAAGCTTATTACGATGCCATGGAAAGCCAGCCTTGTCAGCTTAAAATCCTCTGTACGATTAACATTCTATTAAAAGATTTTAAGCATTAATGGTGGTAGAATCGCACACAAAATTTGTGTATGACAGTGATTTACAGTATTCACAGCTGTACTGTTAACGCACGCCCCCTAAAACCTCTAGACTCCTGAGAAAACATGTTTGATTTAATTACTAATCGAGATAGTAATGTAAAAAATGACGTGCTTTCTGGTATTACCGTTGCACTTGCACTGGTACCAGAAGCGGTTGCTTTTGCATTTGTTGCTGGTGTTGAGCCCATGATTGGGTTGTATGCCGCCTTTATGATGGGACTTATCACGTCGGCCATTGGCGGGCGTCCAGGAATGATTTCTGGTGCGACAGGTGCGATGGCCGTGGTTATGGTGGCTCTAGTAGCACAGCATGGTGTTCAATATCTGTTTGCCGCTGTTATTTTAGCCGGCCTACTGCAAATACTCTGCGGCATATTCAAGCTTGGTAAGTTCATCCGATTGGTGCCTTACCCGGTTATGCTCGGCTTTGTAAACGGCTTAGCGATTGTTATTTTCCTTGCTCAGCTAGGGCAGTTTAAAGTGGTTAATGCGTTTGGTCAGCTGGAGTGGATGCAGGGAACCATGTTGTACTGGATGCTTGGATTGGTTGCACTGACCATGGCGATTATCTACTTACTGCCTAAGTTAACCACGGCGGTACCGGCGTCTTTGGTGGCTATTGTTACTGTAACGGCTATGGTACACGGTCTTGATTTAGAAGCGCGTACAGTCATCGATTTCGTGCGTGATTTATTACCTGAAGCGCAAAAAGCCACTGCTACACTTGCCGGTGAGTTGCCTACGTTTGCTATCCCTATGGTGCCATTTACCTGGGAAACAGTGATGATTGTTCTGCCTACTTCAATCATTTTATGTTTGGTTGGTTTGATTGAGTCATTACTGACCTTATCACTTATTGATGAAATGACAGATACCCGCGGCCGTGGCAATAAAGAATGTGTTGGTCAGGGTGTGGCAAACACAGTGAATGGCTTTTTCGGCGGCATGGGCGGTTGTGCCATGATTGGACAAAGCATGATCAACATTAACTCTGGTGGTCGTGGACGTTTATCAGGAATTACTGCTGCATTGGTACTTCTTGCCTTTATCCTTTTCGCTGCACCATTAATTGAAATGATTCCGCTAGCGGCATTAGTTGGCGTAATGTTCGTGGTGGTTATCGCTACCTTTGAATGGGCATCGTTCCGTATTATTCGTGGTGTAAACAAAGAAGACGCTTTTGTTCTGTTCTTAGTTACCGCGGTAACGGTCATAGCTGATTTAGCGATTGCCGTTGTGGTGGGTGTTATCGTTTCTGCCTTGGTATTTGCATGGAAGCATGCACGCCATATTGAGGTTAAAAGTCACATCGATAGTGATGATTGGAAAGTCTATGATTTAGAAGGGCCACTGTTCTTCGGCTCTGTAAGTCATTTCAAAGACTTATTTGATATTGCCAATGACCCAGAACATGTGGTTATCGACTTTAAAGAATCGCGAATTTGGGATTCATCAGGTATAGATGCCTTAGATACGTTAGCTGATAAATACGAACAACAAGGCAAAAAACTGCATATTCGTCATATTAGTGATGAGTGTCGCAACTTATTGCGTAAAGCTGATAAGTTCGTAGAAATTAACGTGAATGAAGATCCACGTTATCGTGTTGCTACCGATAAGCTAGCTTAACCGCTGCTGGTTTTCGCTGTGGTGTTGCTACTGAGGCAGATTACCACTACGAGAGAGCATGATAGAGCACTTAGATGCACCAAATGAAATCGCAAATGCTTTTGTTTGGTGCAAATTAAGGTGGTTCGAAAAGCCTGTTTTTTGAATAAATCTATATAAAACAGCCTGGTAATGACATGGCACTAATATTGGATATACTTTATTGTGTGAAAAATTGTGTGTGTATGTTTAGAGCAACCTAGCTCATAAAAATTTGATAGCTATGATCACTCGTAGCGCTTGATAGGCAACGAAGCCCGCAACAACGAAAGTTGGTGCGGGCTTTTTTTTGTCCCGAATAAAGGGGAGAGACCATGACATCTTTGGCATCTAAAACGCGAATTCTCGTCGTTGGTAACGGAATGGTAGGGCACCATTTTGTTGAACAGCTTCATCAAAGCAGCGATAACGTTGACATCACCGTACTGTGCGGTGAGTCGAGACTGGCCTACGATAGAGTACATTTGTCCTCTTACTTTAGTGGTGCTAGCGCAGACGACTTAGCCCTAACAACCGCTGATGTATATCGTGAGTGGGGCGTTAATGTGGTAACGAACGCTATAGTGACTGACTTGCTGCGCGACGAAAAAAAGGCGTTAACGGAAGATGGTCAGGTTTTTCCTTACGATAAGTTGGTACTGGCCACTGGCTCTTACCCGTTCGTTCCGCCTATCCCAGGAAACGATCAAGAGCACTGTTTAGTGTATCGCACTATTGATGACCTGATTGCGATTGAGAACTCTGCCCGCGAAAGCAAAGTGGGTGTGGTAGTGGGTGGCGGTTTATTAGGGCTTGAAGCGGCAAACGCGTTAAAAGAAGCAGGCCTTGAAACTCACGTGGTGGAATTTGCGCCTCAGCTTATGGCCGTGCAGTTAGACGAAACCGGCGGTGACGTACTTCGCAGTAAAATTGAATCGTTAGGGGTAACCGTACATACCCAGAAAGCAACACAGGTTATCGAAGCTGGTGAACAATCACGCTATCGCATGGTATTTGCTGACGGTACTTTTCTTGAAACCGATATGGTGCTGTTTTCAGCGGGTATTCGGCCATCAGATCAACTCGCCAGAAAGTCCATGCTAGCCCTTGGTGAGCGTGGCGGTATTGTCGTTGATGATAATTGTTTAACGTCCGACCCTGATATTTTCGCCGTGGGTGAATGTGCGCTGTGGCAAAACCGCATATTTGGTTTGGTTGCGCCAGGTTACACCATGGCTCGTGCCGCAGTAAGCGCACTAACAGGTGGTGATGCCGTATTCACCGGCGCCGACATGAGCACAAAGCTTAAGTTGATGGGCGTGGAAGTGGGCTCTATTGGTGACGCGCATGAGCGTATCACTGGCGCACAAAGCTACACCTACTTTAATCAGCCAGAAGGCGTGTACAAGAAGTTGGTGGTAGATGAAAGCCAACAAAAAGTGTTAGGTGCCGTGTTAGTTGGTGATACCAGCGATTACGATACCTTGTTGCAATACGCCTTGAACGGCATTGATTTACCGGAAAATCCTGAAACCCTTATTTTGCCAAGTGCAGGTGCTGCGCCAGCTTTAGGGGCTGATGCATTGCCAGATACCGCCACAATTTGCTCTTGTCACAACGTGGCTAAAAGCGACATCGTATCGGCTATTGATGAAGGCTGTAGTAGCCTTAGCGATGTCAAAAGTTGCACAAAAGCTAGCACGGGTTGTGGTGGGTGTACTGCACTGTTGAAAAACGTGGTTGATAGCGAGCTTGAAAAGCGCGGAGTGGAAGTCTCGAAAGCCATTTGTGAGCATTTCAATCATACCCGCCAAGAGCTTTTCCATATTGTAAAAGTGAACGGTATTACCTCTTTTGACGAGTTACTCGAAAAGCATGGCACTGGTCTTGGCTGTGAAATATGTAAGCCAGCAGCAGGCTCTATTTTAGCGTCTGTGTATAACGATTACGTACTTAAACAAGAGCATTTACCCCTGCAAGATACCAACGATATCTATCTTGGAAACATGCAAAAAGACGGCACTTACTCTGTGGTTCCTCGTGTGGCGGGAGGTGAAATTACGCCAGAGAAGCTTATTTTGTTAGGCGAAGTTGCTAAGAAATACAGCCTGTATACCAAAATCACTGGCGGTCAGCGAATTGATTTATTTGGCGCGCGGGTCGATCAACTTCCTGATATTTGGGAAGCCCTTGTCGAAGGCGGCTTTGAAACTGGGCACGCATACGCTAAAGCCCTTCGAACGGTGAAGTCGTGTGTAGGTAGCACATGGTGTCGTTACGGGGTGCAAGACTCGGTGAAAACCGCCATCGATTTAGAGAACCGTTATAAAGGCCTTCGCGCACCGCACAAAATTAAATTTGGCGTGTCTGGCTGTACGCGGGAATGTGCAGAAGCACAAAGTAAAGATATTGGCGTTATTGCAACCGAAAATGGCTGGAACTTATATGTGTGCGGAAACGGCGGTATGAAGCCTCGTCACGCCGATTTATTCGCTACCGATTTAGATACGGAAACACTGGTTAAATACATCGACCGCGTATTGATGTTTTATGTGCGCACCGCTGACAGGTTGCAACGTACATCGGTATGGATGGACAACTTAGAAGGGGGCTTAGCTTACTTGCAAGATGTCGTTGTAAATGACTCGCTAAATATTAACGCGGATTTAGAAGCCCAAATGGAAACCGTGGTTGGGGCGTATCAATGTGAGTGGAAAACCACGCTTGAAAGCGAAGCATCGCGTAAACGTTTCCGTCAATTCGTTAACACAGATGGCACCGACACAAACATTCAGTTTGTTTCTGAGCGAGGTCAAGTTAGGCCTGCCACTGAATTAGAGAAATCTAAAGGTGCCGACAATCTCATTGCGGTTGACGTAATTTAATAAGGAATAAACTGATGACAGCAAATACAGAAGCAGCGCCCCTTTGGCATGATGTATGTGGCATTGATGACGTGGTAACAAACAGCGGTGTTTGTGCACTTGTAGAAGGTCAGCAAGTGGCACTGTTTAGTGTGATGAAAGGTGGTGAGCAATTCCTTTACGCCATTAGCAATTGGGATCCTATCGGTAAGGCAAACGTGCTATATCGCGGCCTTATAGGTTCTATAGCTGATGATGTCGTGGTGGCATCGCCCCTTTATAAAGAGCACTACGTGTTGGCCACAGGAAAGTGTATTGAACGTGATGACGTAAGCGTAGTGGCGTATGACGTGAAAGTGGAAGGTGAGCGAATACTCGTTGCTGTCTAACCCACTTTTCTATGTTGTTTTTGTTTATTAAGAGAGTTTATCCATGAATATGGCTACACCAAAAACCACTATGCTGAAACCACGACTACGGCAAAAGCAAACCACCTGCCCTTATTGTGGTGTGGGTTGTGGTGTAGATATCAGTTGCAACGTTAGCGGGCGTACAGCCTCCCTGGACAAGGTTACTGGTACGCCCGAGCATCCGGCCAATTATGGTCGTCTGTGTGTAAAAGGCACAAACCTGCTTGAAACAAACGATCTTAGCGGCCGTTTGCTTCACCCAACCATGGCAGGTGCAAAGGTAGATTGGGACACGGCTACCCGCGCGGTGGCTGATAAAATCACCCAGACTATTGCTGAACATGGGCCGGATGCCGTTGCGTTTTATGTGTCAGGGCAACTACTGACCGAAGATTATTATGTTGCTAATAAGCTCATGAAAGGGTTTATTGGCAGCGCCAATATAGACACGAACTCACGGCTTTGTATGTCTTCTGCCGTTGCAGGTTATAAACGCGCATTTGGCGAAGACGTGGTGCCTTGTGATTACACCGATTTAGAATGTACCTCACTATTGGTGCTTACAGGCAGCAACACCGCGTGGGCACACCCCGTATTATTCCAGCGCATTCAAAGGGCTAAGCTGCGCAATCCTGATATGAAGGTGGTGGTAATTGACCCGCGAGAAACTGAGACCTGCACAATTGCAGACTTACATTTACCGCTAAAAGCAGGCAGCGACGTTGCGTTGTTTAATGGGTTACTTCAATTTGCTCACAACAATGGGGCAATAGATGAAGCTGCGATTGGTGAGTTTACCCAAGGATTGAATGACGCCATCACAAGTGCTAACACTATAGATGCAAAAGATGTGGCTAGTGTGTGTGGTTTAAATGAGGCGGATTTAACCACCTTTTATGATTGGTTTATCAATGCCGACACTGCAATTACTTTCTATTCTATGGGTGTTAACCAATCTTCAGCAGGGGTAGATAAAGCCAACGCGATAATTAATTGTCATCTTGCATTAGATTCTATCGGCAAGCCAGGTTGCGGTCCTTTTTCTATAACTGGTCAGCCAAATGCAATGGGGGGCAGGGAAGTGGGGGGCTTAGCTAATATGCTGGCGGCCCACTGTGATATTGAAAACCCTGAGCACCGTGAAAATGTAAAAGCGTTTTGGCAATCTCCGGCTATGCCAGAGCAAGGCGGATTAAAAGCAGTAGATTTATTTTCAGCTATGGATGCGGGACAAATCAAGTTTGTGTGGATAATGGGCACGAACCCTGTAGTGAGTATGCCTTATCGGGAGCAAGTTGAATCGGCGCTTAAAAAATGCGATATGGTGGTGGTGTCAGATATTGTACAAAGTAACGATACTCTTGCCTTTGCTGATATTGCATTGCCTGCAACAGGATGGTCTGAAAAAGACGGTACTGTAACGAATTCCGAGCGCAGAATTTCCCGTCAACGAGGCATCATGCCGCCTCCAGGTGAAGCCAAACATGATTGGCAAATTATGTGTGATGTAGCCGATAAAATGGGCTTTGCCAGCGAGTTTTCTTACTCTCACCCTAGCGAAATATTTGATGAACATGCCCGTTTGACCGCATACAAAAACGACGGCGCGCGATTGCTTAATCTTGCCCCTTTAACCGGGAAGTCTCAGGCTCAATATGATGCAATAGCGCCTGTGCAATGGCCACTTATTACCAACAGCGACCAGACACTTGCACCTGTTCGCCCCTTTTATAACAAAGTGTTTTCTACCCCGTCGGGCAAAGCAAATTTTGTTGCAGTGCGATTCTTACCTCCCACTCAAGTTACCTCGAATGCATTTCCTTTTGTGCTTAATAGTGGGCGAATGCGTGATCAGTGGCACACCATGACACGAACAGGCAAAGCGCCGGTACTCCATGCTCATACTGACCACGCTAATGTTTATATTCATCCCGAAGATGCAAAAGCATTAGGTGTTTCAACGAACGACTATGTCACGCTTAGCAGTAAAGTGAGCGGCGAAACACCCTGTATTTTCCCTGTGCAAATTGATAAACGTCAGCGCCAAGGCGATGTATTCGTCCCTATTCATTGGTCTGGGGAGTGGGGTTCGCACAGTAAGTTGGCAAAACTTTATGCGCCCGCGACCGACCCTATTTCAGGGCAGCCAGAACTTAAGCATGGTGCGGTATCCATTACGCCCCTCAATTTTTCAAGCTACGGAAAGCTCTATATTAGTGATGACGTTCAAGCGGCACATGGCGAATGGGATATCGTAAAGGTGCTGAACGAGGTAGTGGAAAGCAATAACGGCTACTGGGCTAAATATTTAATTGATAATGGGCTGGGCGTATCTATTGCCAGCCAACTTGAATCGCAAGCGGTAATAAAAGGGTTGCTAGAAAAACTACCTAAAAATTGGGTGTGCTATCAACACAAAACCGCCGACAGCCAAGTGCTTATTTGTACATATGAAGATTCGTTTTGTTTTATGGCGTTTTTTGGTGTGCAAAGCCCCAGTACGAAGCCAAAGTATGATGTGCCAAATTCATGGGTAGACAGCGCATTAACGCAAAGTTTCAACCCTGAAAAACTGGCTAACTTTTTACGTTGTGACGTTGACGAAGAATTTTTAAATGGCCCTGTGGTTTGCAGCTGTTTTTCTGTAAGGGAAAAAACCATTAGCAAAGCAATAGTAGAAGGTTGCTCATCAGTTTCTGCATTGGGCGATACATTAAAGTGCGGCACAAACTGCGGCTCCTGCAAACCGGCTTTAGCAACATTAATTAACGAACATGCTACCACAGTAGAAGACGTCGCTCGTGAAAGTTAACCCCAAGCGGGTGGCTGATAAGAAAGCTACGCAGATTACTATCAAGAATGCTACTGGCATAGCATTTTGCATGAACGTGACTAACACAAGAGCGACGACGAACCTTGCTCTGGAGAGATTATCATGAACACTTTGTTTAACACCTTTGGGATGTTGTTTCGCGATGCATTATCGCAACCTGCTCGTCACTCTACATCAGGTTTTTTAAGTGGGTGGTTAGGCAACGGAAAAAGCGCGCCACGTAGCAAAAAAGAGGGCAAAGTGTACATTGTTGGGGCTGGCCCAGGCGATGTTGAATTACTCACCCTTAAGGCGCTTAGATTAATCAAACAAGCTGATATTGTTTTGTTTGACGCATTAGTGTGCAAAGATGTTATTGCTGAAATTCCCCGTCATGTGAAACGTGAATATGTGGGTAAACGCTGTGGTCAGCACAGTATGAAGCAGCAAGAGATTAGCGCGAAGGTGGTTGAGCTAGCGAAGGCCGGTCATTGTGTGGTGCGACTTAAAGGTGGCGACCCTGCGTTGTTTGCTAGGACTTGCGAAGAAACCATGGCACTGACAGAAGCAAATATTCCTTTTGCTATTGTACCTGGCATTACGGCGGCCTCAGGCATGTCTGCTTACACAGGTATCCCGCTAACGGATAGACGCTGTGCGCAGTCAGTAAGTTTTATTACTGCCCATTTTCAAAATCCTGAAGCATGGCCCGATATGCCCCAGTTGGCAAAAAACGTAGCCTCTCAAACCGTGGTGGTTTACATGGGGTTAAGTCGCTTGTCTTTGCTATGCGACGCGTTGGCAAAGCAAGGCATTGCCAACGACTGGCCTGTAGCGGCAGTTGAAAATGCAACAAGCCCACAACAGCGGGTGATAGAGGGGAGCTTAGGTACCATTGGTAGTTTGGTGTCTGAAGCGAATGTTAGTGGTCCTACGTTACTTATTTTTGGAAAGGTGGTAGAGTCACGACAACTCGTCAATACATCACTTTTACACAATAAGCAGCATGTCTCAGCAATTTAGCAACTATATAAAAATCATCGGCAAGGGCCAAAAAGGGGGGCGCAGTCTTACCCGCCAAGAAGCTTACGAGTCTATGAAGATGGTTTTGTCTAATCAGGTTACCGGCGATCAACGTGGTGCGTTTTTAATGCTCTTGCGTACGCGAGAAGAAACCCCGGAAGAAGTCATTGGGTTTATTGATGCATGCCGTGAATTACTAGAACCTGAACTTGCTAACTTAACACCTACATTAGATGTGGGCTGTTATGCCGGTAAGCGCCGCCAGTTACCCTGGTATCTGTTATCGTGCGCGGTACTGGCTAAAAATAATTACACCATTATGCTACATGGCGCCCATGAGCCAGGCTCAGGTCGGTTGTATGCAAGCAAAGCTTTACCTGCTTTGGGGCTTGTAGAAGTAAATAGTATTGCCGATGCCTCTCGCCAAATGGGTGAGTTTGGTGTGACCTACCTCGACCTGTCGCACTTATTGCCAGCGCTTAATACCATCATAAAATTACGTGAAGTGTTTGGGTTACGCTCATGCGCAAATACCTTGGCGCGCTTGTTGAACCCGACGTCTGCTCCTTATTGTGTGCAGGGTGTCTATCACATGCACCTTGATCATAAACATTGTCGTGTGAATGAAAGTTTTCCTGCGTTCGAAGCGCTGTGCTTTCGAGGCGATGGAGGAGATCCGGAAGTAAACAGTGAACGAAAAACCGAACTCTATGTCACGCGCAATGGAAGTACCGAAGAAATTATTCTTCCAGAGTTGACAGAAAAAATGGCCCTTAAAGATACGCAAATGAACGTGAACGACATGCTCGCGGTTTGGCGAGGTGAGACTTCGCATCTTTATGGGGAACAAGCCATTCACGCTACCTTAGTGAGTTACCTTATCTTGCTTGAAGGGTATGACGTAGAGAAAGCCAATGCGCTTGCTGCACAAATGTGGGCAAAACGAGACAAAGCTAAGTTACCGTTTACCCAGCATTAGACCATTCGCGTCTAATGCTACTGTCTATTAATCAATTCGTTTTCAAATTCTTCTAATAATTAAGTAACTTGTAAATCCTCTGCTATCTTTAGATCAGCCAAGTAAAGCAATAACGACTTTGCATCCTCGCTTGCTCTCATAAACGTTATGGGAAGTTTGTGTGAGCGAGATGCTATACCCGAATGTCGAGGAGCACGGGATGTTTTTTAAGAATAAGCAATTATTAGAAGAAGTAGAGCGTTTACGCAAAGATGTTGAATCATTTCATACGGTGGAAAGTGAACTCAGGGCTGAAATGCTTTATGTCGAATTGGATAGAAACGGCAAAATCAGTAAAGTGAACGACAGCTTTTCAGATGCAATAGATTTTTCATCTAATGCGCTCGATGGAAAAACCATGGATAGCCTCATTCCTCAGGGAGTGATGGGGCAGCCCGCCACGAAAGAGTTTGTTGCGGCGATTAAGCAAGCACAGCATTGGCACGGTGCGATAAATCTTGCTAATGCTAACGGTGAAGACCGCTGGTTTAGAGGTATATTGCAGCCAATTACTAACGAATCCGGTGGTGTAGAGCGTATCGCGCTGTACATGGCAGAGCAAACCAAAAATATCAATAAAAGTCGTGAAATGAACGATATGCTAGATGCATTAAACCGTTCCACCGCGGTAATTGAGTTTGACCTGACAGGCAAAATTCTTAAAGCTAACGATAATTTTTTATCGACGATGGGCTACTCATTAGAGCAAATTCTTGGAAAGCATCACAAAATATTTTGCCCAGCAGATCAAGTCGACACACCAGAATATCGACAATTTTGGAGTGACCTATCGCAAGGGAAAATGTTTTCAGACCGCTTTAAGCGGGTAGATAGTCGAGGCAATGATGTATGGTTGGAAGCCTCCTACAACCCTATTAGGAACGATCAAGGCGTGCTTTATAAGGTTGTTAAATTTGCTACGGCGATCACAGAACAAATGCAAAGGGAATTTGCTATTTCTGAGGCCGCTAATGTTGCTTTCAATATATCGGAAGGTACGGGAGAGCAAGCCCAAAAAGGTAAAGAGGTAGTGGGTAGTATGGTGCGAATTATGGGGGAGCTCACTTCGCAAATGGGGACAGCTAGCGAGGGGATTCGCGAACTCGATGAACAGTCGCAAAAAGTGGCTGATTTAGTTAAAAGCATCAGTGGTATTGCCGATCAAACCAACTTGCTGGCGCTGAATGCGGCAATTGAAGCCGCCAGAGCGGGCGACCAAGGAAGAGGCTTTGCCGTTGTTGCTGATGAAGTGCGCCAACTTGCGTCAAGAACCAGTACTGCCACTGAAGAAATTGTCAGTGTGGTAAATGAAAACAGAAAGCTTACCGAAAATGCGGTGCAACTCATTGAAGCGGGCCAGGAAAAAGCGAGAGAAGCGCTTGAGTACTCGACTGAGTCGGGCAAAGTCATGAACGAAATTCAAAATGGCTCCTCAGAAGTCGTAAACGCCATTGGTCAATTCACCCAACGGCTGTAAAGCCTGAAAACGATAAATAAAGCACTGAGGGAGAGTGTGGTGTCTCCCTCGTGTTTCTATTCTCCTCCCCGCTGTGCATCTAACATCCCTATGCTGTGCATCGAACACTTCTAGTGCAATAAACGCACTGTTATTGTTCAGGCAAAAGAATGATTACTATTTGTATTTTTGCTAAATCCTATTATTTCAGTGTGTTAGGGTTTTGGCACGAACTCTGCTTTATTAATAGCAGTTATACTATTAAGCGATACCAAAATAAAAAAGTACATTAAGTACTGGTAGCAACATCTAACACCCAAACAATAAGTTAGCCTGTACCTCATTAACTAATGATTACAGGCTCGGCATCGAAGCCCACCAAGCGCGACGTTTATTCGTCTTCGCTGGTGGGTTTTTTTTTGGCTAAAGGAAACATAAATGACCAAGTTTAAAAACGTTTCAATGCTCAAACAAATAAAGAAAAAAATGACAGCAGGTATAACCGCTGCGATAGCTCTTTCTTTTACCTTAGGCGCGCCACTTGCTAGCGCACAAAGCGATGAAAAAGTGGGTTGGCCAGAAAAAGAAGAATTAAAATTTGGTTTTATCAAATTGACTGATATGGCGCCATTGGCCATTGCTTATGAAAAAGGCTTTTTTGAAGATGAAGGTTTATATGTCACCTTAGAAGCCCAAGCAAACTGGAAAGTGTTGCTTGATAGAACCATTGACGGCCAACTTGATGGCGCCCACATGCTAGCAGGGCAACCTCTTGGCGCAACCATTGGTTTTGGTACCGAAGCGCATGTAGTGACGGCGTTCAGTATGGATCTAAATGGTAATGGCATCACTGTTTCAAACGAAATATGGGAAAAAATGAAAGCCCATATTCCGGTGGAAGACGGCAAACCTGTTCACCCTATTAAAGCTGATTATTTAAAGCCAGTGGTTGAAGAATACCGTGATGCGGGTAAGCCGTTTAACATGGGTATGGTTTTTCCTGTATCGACGCATAACTACGAGCTTCGATACTGGCTTGCTGCCGGTGGTATTCACCCAGGCTATTATGCACCCCACAAAGGTGACAATGCTGGGCAAATTGATGCTGAAGCTTTGCTATCAGTTACCCCTCCCCCTCAAATGCCAGCTACGATGGAAGCCGGCACTATCTATGGGTATTGCGTAGGCGAACCTTGGAACCAGCAGGCAGTATTTAAAGGCATTGGTGTGCCGGTTATTACCGATTACGAAATTTGGAAAAACAACCCAGAGAAAGTATTTGGTGTAAGCCAAGCGTGGGCTAAGAAGTACCCAAATACTCACATTCGTGTGGTTAAAGCGTTAATTCGTGCCGCGATGTGGTTAGATGAAAATGACAACGCTAACCGCCCAGAAGCAGTAAAAATCTTAGCGAAAAGTAACTATGTTGGCGCTGATGAAGATGTATTGGCTAACAGCATGACAGGCACCTTCGAATATGAAAAAGGCGACAAGCGTGAAGTGCCAGACTTCAACGTATTCTTCCGCTACAACGCTACTTATCCATTTTACAGTGATGCGATTTGGTATTTGACGCAAATGCGCCGCTGGGGACAAATTTCAGAGCCCAAATCAGACGATTGGTATAAAGAAACTGCACGCAAAGTGTATAAGCCTGAAGTTTACGCGATGGCAGCAAAAGCGCTTATTGCCGAAGGAAAAGCAAAAGCGACGGACTTCCCTGCATTTGCTACTGAAACTGGTTTTAAACCACCTCAATCTGAGTTTATCGACGGTGTTACCTACGACGGTAGCAAGCCAAATGCTTACCTTGAACAGTTTGGTATTGGGCTAAAGGGTGAAACTGTTCTTTAACAGTTTTATTGTCATACACAATTAGCGGAGAACAACATGAGTAAGATGGCAAATATATTAAGCTTTTCGCCAGCCAAATCACCAATGAGCGGCCCGATGGGAGCGGTTTATAGTCGAGCGCCAGCTTTGTTATTGCCACTCATTGGACTTTTGATGTTCCTCGCTATTTGGAATGGTGTGGCAAAAAGTATTGATACCTCACTCGGTCAATTTCCTGGTCCTGCTCAAGTGTGGGAGCAGGCAGGCTCGCTTATTACTGAGCATAGTGCTCAGCGAGATAAAGCTGATGCATTTTACACAAGGCAAGAAGAGCGCAACGCCGCGCGGGTTGCACAAGACCCAACTTACGAACCAAAAATTCGCGAGTTCACCGGTTCACCGACCTTCTTTGATCAAATATGGACAAGTCTTTATACCGTCATGGTGGGGTTTCTCATTGCCTCAGTGATTGCCGTTCCTGTAGGTATTCTGTGTGGGCTAAGTAGGTCAGCTTATGCGGCAATTAATCCGCTGATTCAATTGTTTAAACCCGTATCACCTTTAGCATGGTTGCCATTGGTCACTATGGTAGTGAGCGCGCTGTACGTTAGCGATGATCCTATGTTTTCAAAATCATTTGTTACCTCGGCACTCACGGTATCCTTATGCTGCCTTTGGCCTACGTTAATTAACACGGCGGTTGGTGTGTCTGCGATTGATCAAGACCTGCTTAACGTAAGTAAAGTATTGCGTTTAACGCCGATGTCTCATTTAACAAAAATCATTCTGCCATCTTCCATTCCTATGATTTTTACAGGGTTAAGACTGTCACTTGGCATTGGCTGGATGGTATTGATTGCGGCAGAAATGCTGGCGCAAAACCCGGGCCTTGGAAAATTTGTTTGGGATGAATTCCAAAATGGTAGTTCAGAATCTTTAGCACGCATCATGGTAGCGGTGCTCACTATAGGTGCTATTGGTTTCATACTAGACAGAATAATGTTGTCGGTTCAACGCGCAGTAAGCTGGGACAAAACCAGCGTATTACGGTAATTAAGGAGAAAGAACATGCAAGCTAAACACTTGGAATTAGAACAAGTAGGCATCGATTTCCCTACACCGAAAGGCCCGTTTACGGCACTTACTGATGTAAACCTTAAAATTGCGAAAGGTGAGTTTGTTTCATTAATCGGTCACTCGGGCTGTGGTAAATCAACCGTGCTAAACATTGTGGCGGGTTTACATCAAGCCACCACGGGCGGCGTCATACTCGACGGTGCTGAAGTAAAAACTCCCGGGCCAGAACGTGCGGTTGTTTTTCAAAATCACTCGTTATTACCCTGGTTAAGCGTTTATAAAAACGTGGAATTGGCGGTGAAGCACACCATGCGTGGTAAATCTAAAAAGGAAATGCGAGATTGGATCATGCACAACCTAGAGCTTGTGCATATGACCCACGCCCTTGATAAATTACCCAGTGAAATATCTGGAGGCATGAAGCAACGTGTAGGTATTGCTCGCGCGTTAGCCATGGAACCAAAAGTCTTACTCATGGATGAGCCCTTTGGGGCACTAGATGCGCTAACTCGCGCGCATCTGCAAGACTCATTGATGGAAATTCATGCCGATTTAGGCAATACAGTGATTATGATCACTCACGATGTCGACGAAGCAGTATTGCTTTCAGATAGAATAGTGATGATGAATAACGGCCCTGCAGCCACTATAGGCGAAATTCTTGATATTGAGCTGCCTAGACCCCGAGACAGGCTTAAGCTGGCTGATAACCCCCAGTACAACCATTACCGGCACGAAGTGCTGACCTTTTTGTATGATAAGCAAAAAAAAATTGAGCCGGTGTCTTCCCACATTAAATCTAACCAAGCTGGAGGTGGTTCTGCAAAAAAAGCGAACAGTAAATCCGACGCAGCTTGAGTTAGGCGTTTCACGCTAATTCAAAGCGCGACAACATAAGTCGCTAAAACTTATTTAAACCCTTAGGTGCTTATCCCATTTTTTACTGGGAGGGAGCCCCTTAACTAAAAATCGTCAATAAGAACGCTAACCAACAAACGTTAACATCGTTAATAACAAGGGAACGCACATGAATACGCAAGATATAAAAGCATCAGCACAGCTAACAAAAGCACCGTCAAATAGATTTAAACCGGTACAAAAGCGCTTTGCTCAAGCAGCACTGACAAGTGCTATGTTGGCGTGTTTTAGTGCGCCATCAATGGCACAGAGCTGGCATGATGTGCTTAGTGAGGCGTCTGCATGGGCAGATTTGAACTTACGTTATGAATCAGTCGACCAAGATAATGCACTGGATGATGCTAGCGCATTAACACTTCGTACTCGCCTGGGTTTTAAATCCGGAACGTTGAACGGGTTTTCCTTTACCGCAGAAGTGGAAGATAGCCGCATTGTTATGGGGCAGGGCGATTATACAGTAGGCCCTACTGGCTATAACGTAGGTGAGTATTCAGTGATTGCAGATCCTGAAACCACAGAAGTGGATCAAGCCTTTATTCAGTATAAGAATGAAAAGCTAACACTCAAAGGGGGCAGACAAGTGATTGCCCTAGATAATCACAGATTCGTTGGGCATGTGGGATGGCGTCAAGATAGGCAGACCTTTGATGGCGTTACTGCTACCTATGCGCTTAACGAGAAAGTGAATTTCTTTTATGGGTACCTTACCCAGCGAAATCGAATTTTTGCAGAAGCCGCCGATTTTGATTCAAAAGATCATTTGTTCAATGCAAGTTTCAAAACAGCGGTAGGAAAATTTACCGCTTATGGCTACTTGTTAGAAATTGATAATGACACCGATAACGCGCTTGATACCTACGGTATTCGCTATAACGGCAGTATGAAAGGTGAGACGGTGAACTGGGCATACGGCGCTGAATTTGCTACGCAAAGCAGCGAGTCAGGTTCAGGCGACACCGCTACCGATTATGATGCGAGTTATATTAATGCCAACCTAGCGGCTACCTTTTCAGGCATTACCGCTAAGATTGATTATGAATTACTGGGTTCTGACGATGGTGCGTACGGCTTTGCCACGCCACTAGCCACCCTGCATAAATTTAACGGTTGGACAGATCAATTCTTAGGTACACCTGCACAGGGTCTTCAAGATATTACTTTTTCGGTATCTGGAAAACTAGCCGGTGGTAAATGGTTGTTGGCCTATCATGATTTTAGTGCCGATGAAGCTACAGCCGAGGTGGATGATTTAGGTAGCGAAATTAACGTGCAGTATGTGACTAAAGTGATAGATAACGTCACATTAGCCGTTAAGTACGGCAGTTACTCTGCGGGTGACACCAAGGTAGATGCCAACAAATTATGGATGTGGGTAAGTACTCGTTTTTAATCATGCTTGAAGGGAGTTTGATGACGCTTTTGATAAAAAGCGACATCAACTAAGCGTTACTAACAAGTTCTACCAAAAAAGCTCATAAAAAAGCGCATAAAAAAAGGTGCTAGAGAATCTGTTCTCTAGCACCTTTTTTGTCTTTTATGAGCGTGAACGTCAGGGCGTTTTACCGTTTTAGCTTTTTGCTGGAAGCAGCCAATTATTTTGGACCGCGGTATCTAATTGCCGAGTGACGTAATCCCATAATTTAGGCGCACAATGCTTCAAATGTAAGTTACGCTTTTCTATCTTATCTCTAGTAACAGCGTGTTTATTCCAACTACCACCTTGGTTCTGCATGTTTTGAAACACAGGAAGCACCCGGTCCATCGCCTTGGCAAACTCAGCATCTGGAGTTTTCGCCTCTTCAAATTCTAGCCATAATGAGAGTAGCTCATCGGCATAAGAGCTAGGCAGTAATCCAAAAATACGTTTTGCCGCATCAAGCTCTTTTTGTGCTTGTGCATCGTGCTCTGAGGCATCGTTGAAGGCAAACAAATCGCCTGCATCAATTTCCACTACATCATGAATCAAAATCATCCGTATCACCCGAGCGACATCGATTGGCTTTTCGGAATAATGTGCCAAGGTACTGGCCATCAATGCCACATGCCAACTGTGCTCAGCAGAGTTTTCCTGACGATTGCCATCACAAGGTAAGGTTATTTGGCGCTTAACACGCTTTAGCTTGTCTAGTTCGCAAATAAAGGCACTGAAATCTTCCGGTAAAAACGACATGAATAACTCCTGCTTTTTTACGCAATAAAAATGAAAATGGGCCTTAGCGTTAACCGCTACGGCCCATTTAACTCTTTACTGAAATAGGCATGTTGCAGCCTACTTCAATAATATTAGCAATTACTTTTGCTCAGATAACCAAACAATCAAATCAGCAATATCATCAAAGGTCATATCAGCAGTAAACGTAGGCTGATATTTACCATTTATAACGAAGCTTGGTACGCCTGATAGGTAGTCTCGGTTCTTGTCGATAAGTTGCTGGTTCTTACGAATCATGTTGTTTACACCAAAGCTGGTGGCTAACTTATCAAACTCAGCGCCATCAACACCGTTTACCACAAAGATGTTTCGCAAATCTTTAAGGTTAGTAATAGTCGCACGTTGCTTATGAATGTAATTGAAGATAGCAGTGTTCATCGCATCTTCCTGTTTCATTGCACGGGCAATTAACATGGCATGGGTCGCGGCATCTTGAACATCAGGGCCTGTAAAGCGCATAAAGTTAACATGCACTTTTTCGAACTTAGTGTTCTCGCCTTTTTTCTCTTTAATTTGTTTTACGATTGGCTCAAATTGGAAGCAATGTGGGCACCAGAAAGAGAAGAATTCTGTAATAACTGGTTTTTTAGTCGCTTCTTCATCTAATACCGTGTAATGGGTACCTTCTTTCCACTTAGCTGTGCCTTCTTGGGCGCATGCGGTCAATGGCAAAAGCATCGCCATTACAAACAATACTGCAAACTTCTTCATGTAATTGAATCCTTTGATTTCAAATCTATCTATCAGTGCTGAGGTTACCACAGGCTTTTATTGGGCACTAGTTTACGCGACAAGCGAGCGGAAAAATGCAACGAATGGATAATATATGAGGGGAAAGCTTCGCTTCTTCGTAAAGAAGAAGCGAATAAAATGTCACTGTTTGCGTCTAAAAAGTGACGTGGTAGGTTTTACTGGTGGCGGTAGCTCACAGATAGCAAAGCACGTCGTTCTTGGCCTGCATAGCCCACGATATCCTCGTAGTCGGTATCAAAAAGGTTATTCACTTTTAATGATAACGCCCACTTTTCAGAAATATTATAACCAAGGTTAACTGACGCTAGTGTGTAAGCTGACAATCCCAAGGTTTCTGCATTCGCTGGGTAGGGTGGGAAATAAGTATCGTAATGGGTGCCGGTATAGGCCAGTTTTGCATAAAGGCTAAATTTCTCGGTACCTAAGTCAGATAATACCGATAAAGCGCCTTGGTGTCGTGCACGTCGAAGCTCGGTGTTAGCAATACCATCATCTTTTTGCTCGGCGTCTAAATAGCTATACGACGCTGATACCTTCGCTAAATCGTGAAGCCACGTTACTTCAACGTCTACGCCGTCACGGCTACTTTCACCGTCTGTATTCGCAGCGGTATACACGCCTTGAGTGGTGTCAAAAACGAAGCCATTAATCTCATCTTCAAGTTGGGCACTATAACCACTTACTTGTGCTGAAACCGAATTCCAATTTGCTTTTACGCCAACTTCCCATTCTTCACTCTCTTCAGGTGTTAAGTCTGGGTTGCCAATAAAGCTATCTGGGAAATAGCCAAATCGCTCAGTAAAGGTTGGGGTTTTAATGGCCTTGCCGTAGCTAGAAAATAGCGCATAGTTTTTTGATACTTGCCATGTAAGACCTGCGCGATAACTCACGGCGTCATCAAATTCACTGTTGTTATCGAATCGTGCGCTTAAGGTTGCGAAAACATTCTCAACAAGGTCACCTGTAGCTTCACCAAATAGGCTGGTGGTATTGTCGTGTTGCTTTTGATTAGGATCGCCAAACAGCACAGGGCCACGTTGTTCAAACAAACGTTGTAAATATTCAGCACCACCTGCCACTTGCCAATTGTCGAAGCGATAAAAGCTTGTCCAGTTAAGTGCTAGGCGCTCGCCAGTCGTACCACCCGCATCGGCACCCGACGTGGTATTGTCATTATCATCTTTTCGGTAATCGAAAGACACCGTAGATGCATAAGCTGATGCATCGGGTGCGTAGCGCCATGCTAGTTTAGTGCTTAGTTGGCTACCATCAGTCACATTGTCGGCATCAGCAGGCAACCCAGTGGTAACATAGTCAGTACCATCGTAATCATTTTCGTATTGGGTACTGCGGAATTTCGCGCTTAATGTGTGTGCATCTGCCAACGCATAATCAACATTGATGCCTGCGGTCATGTTGTCATAACCGTCATCTTCATTACCGATGCGCGAAATGTTATCGCCGTCTGTTTTAAGGTATGTGGCGTAAGTGCGCACTGCCACATCGCCATTTTGCGTAGCGGCGTTAATGCTGCCTTGGTAAGTACCTTGTGTGCCTATTCCTGCACTTAAATTAATGCTAGGTTTTGCACTGGTTCCTTCACCGGCTTTGGTGGTGATGCTCAATACGCCACCAATTGCGCCACTGCCCCATAAGGCACTTTGCGGGCCACGTAGTAGTTCTATACGTACCACGTTCGCTGAGGTCAAATGGGCCAAGTCTATCAAGCTTCCTTGGCCAATGTCGTTAGACACCACACCATCAATAAGCACAAGCAAGTGATTACTTTCGCTGCCTCGAACACGAAGTTCGGTAAGGCCGCCTGGGCTACCTGATTGGGAAAGGCTTACGCCAGGCAAACCACGAATTAAATCGGTAAGTTGCACAGCGCCTGAGGCTTGAATATCTTGCTCGGTAAGCACGCTTACCGATGCGGGTAGCTTAGCTATTTGTACCGGTAAACGGGTGCCGGTAACAGTGAGTGTTTCTATGGTATCAGGAGTTTGTGCTAAAACAGGTGCAGACAGCATTGTCGCCACAGCAGCGTATACTGCCGTGCAGGTAAAGTGTGTTTGAAATTTCATTGTATTTCTCGCTATGTACTCCGCCCGAGTACAAGGGTGAATGTAAGCAGAATAACTGCCGTGAAGCTAGGCCGGTATCCGGGCTCACTCACCAATACTGTGTATGGTTTCTCTGCCTTCCCATGTCGCGACATCAATAGCGATGACACAGTGGCGTATAAAGGAGAATGTGTGTGGTCACACTGAGTTTACCGTTGCGGGGGCAGCATCAGATTTCACTGATTTCCCGTTTAACCCATAGATGGGCACCTAAGCGCGAAGGAGTATAGCTTAAGTGCCTAATAAATAGCGAGTGTGTTCAGGTTTTGCGCGCTAATATCCGAGTTTGAGAGGCGCTTCCTGCATGGCGGAAAGTTGTTCTTTTAACGCAAGAATTTGACCTTCCCAGTATTTATCATCGGCAAACCATGGAAAGGCACGAGGGAAAGCTGGATCTTCCCAGCGTCGAGACAGCCATGCCATATAGTGCACCATACGCATGGCGCGAAGGGGTTCAATTAGCGCAAGCTGATTGGTATTAAACGGCTGAAATTCTTCATAGGCTTCAATCAACGTATCGAGTTGCAATAGTTGTTGCTGTCTGTCGCCGCTCAGCATCATCCATAAATCTTGAATGGCAGGGCCCATTCGACAATCATCTAAATCAACAAAGGTGGGGCCATCGCGCCACAGAATGTTACCCGGATGGCAATCGCCGTGCAGCCGAATAACGTCGGTGGCTTTGTAAGCCGAAGAGGCCGCGGATATAACAGGGTTCAAAATAGCAAAAAAGGCCGTTTTGAGATGATTGGGCAACAAGGTGCTATTTTCTAAAACCTGGCGAGGTTCATCCAAATAACTTTGCGTGTCGATATCTGGACGTTGCTTAAAGGTTTTCGCTTGAGACACGCGGTGAATACGGCCAATAAAGCGCCCCATCCACTCAAGTTGATCTAAATTATCGTTCTCAAACTGGCGGCCACCTACCGAAGGGAAAACGGTAAAGCGGTAATCGCCATGGTGATGAAGGGTTTTTCCGTTTAGCGCTAGTGGCGCCACAATCGGAATTTCGCTATCAGCAAGCTCTTGGGCAAAACTGTGTTCTTCCAAAATTTGCGCGTCTGTCCAACGGGCAGGGCGATAAAACTTAACCACATAACGTTTGTTGTCATCGGCTTGAAATTGGTAAACCCGGTTCTCGTAACTATTGAGAGCAAGTAAGCCGCTTTGAAGAAAAATGCCCTGAGTCTCCAGGGCATCTAATATAGTGTCTGGATCTAATCCAGAAAACGAAAAGTCTTTCATCGATAAAGGAATTTGGTTGGCTCATTAACCGTAACGTTTTCACCTGAATCGGTGGTAGTGGTCACGGTGAATTGAATGTCTGTTACCACATCTTCCAGATTATACGGGTCGGTTGCAACCGAAATCGGTGTGCTATAAACCTCACCACCTTGTACCGTCACTTCTTTATTTCCAATAAAGGTGTATTCAGGCAGCCCTTGAACCGAAATAGTATAGGTCTGAGTTTGTTGAGATTTGTTGAGTACTTTAACGGTATAAACGTTCTCAATTAACCCTTCATTGGTTTCACGATATAACGAATTACGGTCGCGAATAATATCAATTTCAAGAGGCACGCGGGTTACAATGTCAGCAACCAATAACCCTGTCATGACAATGAGTACGATTAGGTAGCCAATAAGCTTAGGCCGCACGATGTGTGTTTTGCCCCCCGCCAGCTCTTCTTCCGACGTAAAGCTTATTAGCCCTTTGGGGTAATCCATTTTATCCATTACCCCGTTACACGCATCTACGCACGCGCCGCAGTTAATGCATTCATATTGTAAACCGTTTCGAATATCGATACCTGTGGGGCAAACCTGCACACATAGGTTACAGTCAATACAGTCGCCCAGGCCTTTTTCGTGCACCTGTTCATGACTTAGTTTACGAGGGCGGGGGCCTCGCTGTTCGCCTCGTTTCGCATCGTAAGAGACGGTAAACGTGTCTTTGTCGAACATGGCCGATTGGAAACGTGCATAAGGACAAATATGGGTACACATGATTTCACGCATGTAACCCGCGTTAGCGTATGTACACACTGCGAAAAAGACCACTGAAAACGCGGCCCAGAAACCCGTGTTGAAGGTAAAGAAATCAATAAAAAGGGCGCCGATGGGGGTAAAATACCCTACAAAGGTAAGTGCGGTAAGGAGGGCAACTGCCACCCAAGCCGTATGTTTGAGGGTTTTGCGAATAAACTTATCCGCGTCCATTTTTCGTGAATCTAGTTTTATGCGTTTATTTCTAGGGCCTTCTATCTTCTCTTCAAACCAAGTATAGATATATACCCAAGTGGTTTGAGGGCACATGAAGCCGCACCAGACCCTGCCAGCAAAAGTAGTCACAAAAAATAACGCGAATGCACCCACGATAAAAATGTAAGCAAGCAAGGTTAAATCTTGCGGCCATAACGTTAACCCAAAGATAGAAAAGCGCTGTTCTACAATATCGAGTAGTACCGCCTGCTGGCCATTAAATCTTATCCAAGGAATGGCGGCGAAGATGGCCAGAAAAAACAAACCGAAAAAACGTCTAAATGTTTCAAGAGGGCCTTTAACCGCACGAACGTAAATTCGACTACGCGAGTCGTATCGCTTCCCTTCAGTGGTGGATGCGGGTTTGTGCACCTTTACGGGAGTAACGTTTTTAACCGGAATTTGTTCGTTCATTTTTTCAAAACCTTAGCCAACTTCTTGTATTGCGCGGCGCATTATAACAGCTGAAATTTAAGCGTGTTTAACATAGATCAATGATAGGGCTAATGATCTTCTTTATTTATCTTTCAGTCAATACTGAAAGTTCAGAAATTATATTCTATCAATCTATCTTTACTTAATGCTAGTTGACTACTATGACGATAATAGTTTTAATACCGAATGAAAATTACACAAATAATTATCCTTTTGATTTTTTTAACGAAAATGTTTGTTGAAAATAACTAACGATAGCTGCGTTGTTTGAATTAAGTATAGTAGTGGAATAATTTTAAATGCTTCGTTTCTTTGTAATCTGTGCCGAAATTGTATTGTTGGTGATTGTGCTACGATCGCCTTTTGTTCAGTACTTTTTTTCAGATATACAAAGTACGGTCTCAGGTTGGTTTGTTTCCATTTCTGAGCTACCTGAACAAAGAGAGCTAGATGCGCTAAGAAATCAGGCGGCAGCGCAGCTTGCGCCATTAAAAGAATTCGAAGCAAACTACCTTCGAAGAATTCTGGCAAGTCGTTCAACGGTAATGCGCTTTCATATCGCTTACTGCGAAACCACCGATATAAACCCGAATTTTAGCCTCGGTAAGCGTCAGCAGTTGTGCACACTGATAGAGCAATCAAAACTACTGGAGCCCGATAGATAGTTACTGGAATGCGATAAATAAATAGCGCTAAGGCGTTGTTTCTTTTTTCTTGCTTCTTTTTGTTGTGCCTTCTAATCCTTCCTCACTTTTACCGAGTATTAAGAGTAAGCCATTCACTTTACGTTCAGCTTCCTGTGCTACTATTGAGTATATAGTTGTGATAAAAGTAGTAATGCTGCTAAAAGTTGAAGCCATGCTTCATTAAGCGCCGTTACCCGTTTACTCAGTCTTGTAGCTGACTAATACCGGGTTTTTATAAACGAGGTAGGGGGTCACATGAAAATAGCTAAGTTAACCGGTTTATGTACGCTTTTGCTCGCCAGCGTGGGAGTGTCTGGTGTCTTGCAAGCAGCGCAGGTTGAAGTAACCTGGGAAGAGCCAAAGTCTTACCGAGATGTTAAACCATCGAACGAATCTCGAACTCGCTTTAGAGAACGCACTTTTAAAGAGCTTGATGAGTTTTTCACTGAACTCGCTGAAAAACTTCCCGAAGACCAAAAGCTGTCAATTACCGTAACAGACTTAGATTTGGCGGGTCAGGTTTGGCCAGCCTCTTTTGTTGGAATGGGGCAGTCCGCTGCCGATGTTAGGATCATTAAGGAAATAGACATACCTAGAATGTCATTCTCATATGTACTTTCAGATAGTGACAACACGGTGCTTAAAAGCGAAGACGTTAAAATAAAAGATATGATGTTCATGAATACCGTTAATCGTAGACTATCTAATGATAATCTAGTTTACGAAAAGAACATGATTGAAGATTGGTTCAACGATACGTTCAACGATACACTTGCAAAAAGTGTAGTGAGTAACCATTAGCACAACGAATAACCGAGCATAGTCGCGCCAATAAGCGGTAGTCATACTGCTTATTATCGGTTCTTTGTCCGCTGTTTTACTATATTAAAGATAATAAAAAACCGCCTATTAAGGCGGTTTTTTTTATTAACGATGAACGTTAAATGTAATCGAACTCACTGCCAGATACCGCGAGTGTGCTTTCATACCCTGCTGAGTACGCTTGTTTGTGCGCATTGCGACGAGGCAATATACGTTGCATGTAGAAATCACGAGTTTTCTGCTTGGAAGAAGCGAGTACTGCGTTATCTGTGCTCGCTGCTTTATCTGCCATGCTGTACCACAGCACACCAATTAGCGAGTAGGCAGAATAGGCTAAGTAATCGGCTGCCGCCGCTGCCGCAGTGGTGCCATCCATACCTAGGCAGTCAGCCGATGATGCACGCCAATCGTCAAGTAAGCCTTGTGCCAGTCCTTTGTTTTCAGCATCGCTAATATCAGCAACTAACTGTGCAAAAGCTTGGTAGGTGGCTTCCATCATTTGTCCGCCGTCACGGGTTAATTTACGGCCAATTAAATCTAATGCCTGAATACCATTGGTGCCTTCATACAGCATAGCGATACGTACATCACGCATCAATTGCTCCATGCCCCACTCACGAATAAATCCATGACCACCAAAAACTTGCACCCCAATGCTGGTAGTTTCAAGGCCCATATCTGTCATGTAAGCTTTGCAAATTGGCGTAAGAAACTGCAAGACTTTATCTGCATTTTCTTTTTCTTCGTCAGTGCCTAATTTTTCTATATCCATGTACTTTGCATATAGTAAAGACAGTGCGCGGCTACCTTCAATTTGCGATTTTTGCGTAAGTAGCATACGGGCTACATCAGGCTGAAATACAATAGGGTCGGCTTTGCCATCAGGGTTTTGAATGCCTTGTGGCGCACGAGATTGAACGCGCTCGCGGGCATACGTTAACGCACCTTGGTAAGAGGCTTCTGCAGCGCCTAAGCCTTGCAAGCCAACTTGGAAGCGTGCGTCGTTCATCATAGTGAACATACAGGCTAAGCCTTGATTTTCTTCGCCCACTAGCCAGCCTGTCGCCTCATCGAAGTTCATCACGCAAGTCGGGCTCGCTTTAATACCCATCTTGTGTTCAATACTGCCCACAGACAAGGAGTTTGGTTCACCTGGCTCGTTATTTTCATCAAGCATTAGCTTGGGCACTAAAAACAAGCTAATACCTTTCACGCCTTTAGGCGCATCGGGTAAGCGAGCAAGTACCAAGTGAATAACATTGCTGCTCCAGTCTTGATCGCCAGCAGTAATGAAGATTTTATTACCGGTAACTTTATAGCTTCCGTCACCTTGTGGTTCAGCCTTAGTGCTAAGTAAACTAAGGTCGGTACCAGCATGCGGTTCGGTTAAGTTCATCGTACCTGTCCACTCACCGCTGATGAGTTTAGCGAGATACTTGTCTTTCAATTCCTTGCTAGCATGTTTAGTCACCGCCAAAGTGGCGCTTTCTGTTAGCATCGTCGTTAAACGCCAGCTTAGGTTTGCAGCATTTAGCATTTCATGTACAGGCACCGCCATGGTGTAGGGAAGTTCCTGTCCATCATATTCAGCCGTACCTAACATGGCGTTCCAGCCATTTGCTACATACTCTTGATATGCGTCGGCAAAGCCTTTCGGTGTGGTGATTTTTCCGTCTTCCAGCTTACAGCCTTCTTCATCACCTTCACGGTTTAACGGTGCAACAACATCAATGGCGAATTTAGCGCCTTGTGCAATGATTTCGTTGGCCAATTCGCTATCAAAATCGCTGATACCCAATTTTTCATAGTGGGCATCTAGGCCCAACCAATCCTTAAGTAAGAACTGAAAATCGGTAGTAGGGGCGTGGTACAGAGGCATAGAAGACTCCCTTTTCAAACAAGTGTTTTAATTTTGCCACATTATAGACACAAAAAGCATAGACAGAGTAGCCCGTTAAGGGAAAGTTAATGAAAAATAATATCGCTGTATTTGCACAACAACTGCTCAATGTCTTTCAATTTTCATTACCGCGCCATCATAATCTTTGGCAAAGCTTGCTTTTCAACAGCTCGCTGGCATCCTATAACTATCGTTAATGCCATGTATTAAGAAGTAGAGTATTCATGAACCACGGGCAATCAGTTTGTGTCGTTACCGGCGGAAGTTTAGGGATAGGCTTAGCGGTTTGTCATACCTTTAGTGAAAATGACTACCGAGTGATAAACCTAGATGTGAGAGATTTTGACGACACACCAATTAACGCTGAATGGGTGGCGTGTGATGTCAGTAACGTGGAACAGGTGCGACATGCTATCGACAATATTGCTATGAAATATGGCCGAATAGATGCCTTGGTCTGTAATGCAGGCATGCACGTGTCGGCAACCATTGAAGACACGGATGAAGCATTGCTTGATAAGGTAATGAGCCTAAACATTAAGGGCGCGTACGGTGCAATTAAAGCCTCATTACCTACCATGAAAGCACAAAAAAGCGGGGCTATTGTGGTGATGGGGTCAGATCAATGTTTTGTGGGTAAACAAAACTCTTTTGCCTATGGGTTAACAAAGTCTGCTTTAGCATCTATGGCGAAAACCACGGCATTGGATTATGCCCCTTTCAATATTAGGGCTAACGCGGTATGCCCAGGTACGATTGAAACGCCTTTGTTTCACCACGCCATTGATAAGTACGTTGCGGCTTCTGGCGCCGATAAAACTGCAGTTGTAGCCCAAGAAGCTGCGGAGCAACCTATTGGCCGTATTGGCCAACCCGAAGACGTGTCTGAACTGGTGTATTTTCTTTGCAGTGAAAAAGCGACCTTTATCACCGGTAGCTTACACGCTGTTGATGGCGGTTATACCGCCAAGTGAATATCGTCGATGGTCACTTACATTTTTTTGCCCTAGAGGCGGGGGATTACCACTGGCTTAAGCCGCAAAACCCGCCATACTGGAAAGATAAGCAAGCTATTGCGGTGCCGTGTGATGAAAGAAGCTTAACACTCTCTTGCGGCCACACCCTTGCTGGCTATGTGCATGTTGAGGCAGGGTTCGACAATGAGCGTCCTTGGCGTGAAATCCGCTATTTAGAACAGCATGCCCAACTGCCTTTTAAAAGTGTTGCCAGTATCGATTTGTGTGGCGAAGGTACGTTGTCTCATATTCAAACATTGGCAGGATTTTCTTCAGTCGCAGGGCTTCGCCATATTTTGGATGAGCAGGCCGTTTCTATATTGACCCACCCTAAAACAAAACATGCGCTTAAGCGTAGTAGCGAATATGGACTGTCTTTCGATGTCCAGCTGGATGTGGGCGACGACAAAGCAGTAAGTGCATTGCTAAGGTTACTAGAGGCATTACCGGCACTGTCAGTCATTATTAATCATGCGGGTTCAGCGTTGTTAGGTTCTGCTGTTACCACTGCCGATGTTAAGCAGTGGCATATTAATATGAAAGCACTTGCTCAGTGTTCTCGTGTGGCGGTAAAACTCTCAGGATGGGAAATGCACTGCAGAAACTGGCACTGGCGCAGTGTACAAAGTGTGGTCGTTGAAACAGTCGCTATATTTGGCATGTCACGAGTAATGTTAGCAAGTAATTTTCCACTTTCTAACTGGCGTCACAGTTATCAAGAGCTGTGGCTACAATATGAAAAAATGCTGGGGCCGTTTACCCTTGACGAGAAACGCAGCCTGCTGGCAAATAATTCCGCCCGTTGTTACGGCTTAGAGATTTAAGCCGCTACTCTAAGGAATTATTCCAAGCCGCGATTTTACATCAGAAGGCTAATCCATTGATTAGTCTATAAGTTGATGGTGGGCGGCTACCGTCTGGCTCTCTATATGAATAAAGCTAAATTCTGCGTTTTGCTGCTTTTTCAAGATAGTGAGGAAAGCACGAAGTTCATCCACAAAGCGCTCTGCTTTATCTGGCATAACCGCGCACCATACACATAGCGATTTCTCGGTAATTAAACTGGCGTCGTATCGGGGTTTGAATTCGCAGGCATCTTCGCGCCATGAACCTTCACAATCAATGTGTGTACATCCACCGTAATAAGTAGATAAGTATTCGTTTAATGCGTGTTTCACGGGCTCGTAAGCATGTGTGCCTGGTGTCAGTATGATGGTAAATTTTGTGCGCTTATTCATTTGTTCTTCGCAAATAGTAAGGCCATTAATAGCACCGCTATTAAGGCTAGGTTAACCGTATTTTCAGATGACATTAGCGAGAAAATATCGTAGATACCCCACGTTGAATCGTGCTTCACAGATTGTGAGGCGGCGACAAAGTTGTTGGTAATATCCACCAAAGAAATACCCCCTATTAGCATGAGTATTACTTCAATCGATTTATTTATAGCACGATTAAGTTGGTTCTCGTAACTTGATATGGCGTTATTAATATAGGCTGCCCTATCAAGTAAACTTTCTTCTATCGCATTAATTTCCCATGCATCTATAAGTGCGTTCGCGAGTGTTTTTCGACCTCCTTGCAGGCCTCGAAGCGAATCGCAAAACTCCAATCGAATATACTCTAGGGTTCTAATTGAAACCATGCGCTGGATCAACTTTTCCAGGGCTTTTCTGCGTCTGCCCGACGACAGTGCCTTTAGCGATTGCAGTTGATGATAGGCGTTGCTCATCGATTGTTGATAGGCATACAACATAGCATTGTAATGCTGAAGTAAAAACAAAACCCGTCGGTTATCCAGCGACAGCGAAATATCATTGTCTAGAAATAGGCAATTTCCCGAACGAAAGAAAGCTTCATTATCTTCATAGTCGGTTGGTGGACATTCGTGAATAATTGAAAAGGCTTGCTTGGCTTCCTCGGTAGACTCTGGAACGCGAGTAATATAACAACGTCCGGTCCACAATACCGCGTCACTGTCAGTGAGTTCTGAGGTCAGCAATTTACAGCGTTTAATCAATGTATCGAAGCTGGTGTTTAACAAGTTAATCATTACATCGCCAGCCGCTTGTAAAATTAAAGACAGGCGTTGTTCAATATCTCTGTTTTCAATTTTTTGCCAACACACAGTGAGTTGGGCCTCGGATGTGGGTGCCAATGTAGCTTGTAGGGTAGCAATACCCGTTTGATATAACCGTAAATTCAAACCCTGAAGCTTAAGGCCTATTTCTTCTAAAGTTGAAAATGCATGCTGAAACGCCGGGCTTTCGTGATTGACTTCAAGCTTTACCAAGGGAGTAAACATGGGGCTTAATAAATCTGAATCGGTAGATACATAGCCCATATCCAGTTTACTTTCTTGGTTAAGCACCCAACTCTGGCTGTGCATGACTTCTTCAACTTTGCTAGTTAAAGACGGCGTAAGCGCACTGAATTTACGGGTTAACGCGATAGGCGTATAAGTAACAATAGAGACCGGTGGTGAGCACAATAAAGCCGATGGGGAAGGCGAGGGTGACATACTTCTTCTTATCCTTGAAAACAGACGGGGCTAGGAAAACCATTGCCCCAATCTATGCGTTTCGTTATTTAAGTTCTGTTACTGTCATGTGAGGTGAGCGGTAAACAATCTCGTCGTTCAAGTCGATACCTAATCCAGGGGTATCTGGGGCTTCAATAAAGCCGTTTACCGGTTGTGGGTCTTGTAAACAAAGCTCACGGTTCCAGTCTTTAATGGCGTAAGTGTGATGTTCGTGAATTAAGAAGTTAGGTATTGCGGTTTCTAAGTGCAAGCTTGCTGCTGTTGCCACAGGGCCGCCACATACATGGGCTTGAATGCGCACATCATAAATATCAGCGTAATCACATACCTTTTTCGCTTCAGTAAAACCGCCACATAAGCCTACGTCAGGCTGGAGTACGTCAATAGACTGGTCTTCTAAATAAGGGCGCACGTCCCAGCGATGATACAAGCGTTCACCTCCAGCAATCGGTACGTTTACATTTTTAGCCACTTTATCGTGTAGTTTTGAATTCAAGTAATTGACGGGTTCTTCGTAATACAAGCAACCTATCTCTTCAACAATATCACCAAGCTGTATGGCGGTAGATGCCCCTAACAAGCTGTGGCATTCGAAAATAATATCGCCATCTTCACCCATGGTGTCGCGTATGGCTTGTAAGCGGGCTTTAAATAGCTTTAATTCTGGTTTAGAGAAAAGCTTAGTGCGGTCGAAGTGGGTCACGCCATCTTTATCGTAAACAATAGGGTCTACTTTCACGGCATCGTAGCCATCTTTTAACGCTTTTTCGGTCGCGCGTGCATAGTCAGCAGGATCGTTAAGCTTAGTCACTTCTTTATCCCAATCGAACTGCAATTGACTAGCATAGCTGCGTAGCTTGCCGTTGGTTTTCCCGCCTAATAGCTCGTACACGGGTAAGCCTAGGGCTTTGCCTTTAATATCCCAAAGTGCAGTATCAATAGCACTCATGGCTGCATAAATAACAGGTCCACCACCTAAGCCCCAAAAACCTTCACGTAACATACGCGACCACAATAACTCAGTGTGGAACGGGTTGAAGCCAATTAACATGGCTTCAGCAATTTCTTTTATCATGTGCGCTGCAGCACTATGACCCCAATCGTAAGCTAAGCCTGCTTCACCGACACCGGTAATGCCTTCATCGGTATACACTCGTACGAAAACAGGGTTCCACGCTGGGCGCTTTGGGCACTCAATATCAAATATTTCTACTTTGGTTACTTTCATTTATGGTTTCTCTATTGTCTGTTTGTAGTCGTCGCTAGTGGCACTGGCAACGACGCATAAAATGGATTATTCGCAAAAGCCTGGATCGAGCGTGTAGGCTTTTCTTAGCATGGCGGGCCAGGCCTTCTGGCCGCCGGTTTCACCACTGTGCACTACGCTGGCTTGCTGATAAATTCCGTCAATAATAGGCTGCGGTATATCAATAACGTCTTCGTTCGACTGCATGAGCGCCAACTGAATTTCACAGGCTCTTTGTAAATCATAAAAGCGCATGAAAGCATCGCCTACGGTGGGGCCGACAGTTAACCCTCCGTGATTAGGCAGTAGCATATGGTTGGTATCGCCTAAATCATCTTGAAGGCTTTTCTTTTCGCTGTCGTTTACTGCCAAACCTTCATAACTATGGTAAGACAACGAGGGAAGTGAAAATAAAGAATACTGGCTCCAAGGCTTTAATCCGCCTTTTACCGATGCCACAGAAATGGTGGCGAGTGTGTGCAAGTGAATAACGCACATTGCATCGTGACGAACCTCGTGAATGGCACTATGGATAGTAAATCCGGCGGGGTTTATTTGGTAAGGCGAGTCATCAAGGATATTACCTTCAAGATCAACTTTTACAAGGTTAGACGCGGTTACTTCGTCAAATCCTAACCCAAAGGCGTTAACTAAGTAATGGTCGGTGCCGGGAACTTTCGCAGAAATATGCGTATAGATAAGATCGCCCCAACGCATATCAGCAACCAGTCGATAGCATGCGGCTAAATCGACGCGCGTTTGCCATTCTATTTCAGACACTTTTCCTTTAAGGCTAAGAGGAGCTAATGAATACACGGCCTGTCTCCTAAATATAGTAGGCTAAACATGAAGATAATGATGGCTAAACGCCTTCTAATAACAGCGGGTAGTCAAATTACCAAAGCAAGGGCATTGGCACAACTAATCACACATTATTCTTGCTGGGACTGGCTCACGCTAATTTTATTAAAGCTATCGCGAAACGCAATTAGATCGTCAGGAAAGCGAAGTTCAACATGGTTGAGCAAAAAAGGATCGGCCTTTACCAGCTCAATCACTTCTAGTTTTGCCCATGGCGGCGCATCAAACACATCTGGCAAGTGTTCTACCCCAGCATTTAATGTACACTCAAATAGCGCGAGTCCATTTTGTGTGACGGCCAATTTCTCACCAACCTCAACATTGAAACCTGTTTCTTCCCATGTTTCTCGGTGGGCTGCGCAAACTAATGATTCACCCTCTTTTTTTCCGCCACCAGGGAAATCTAAACGGTTTGAAAGACGATGTTTAATCAAAAGCGCTTTGTCTTGCACTTTAATGATGCATGCAGCAGCATTTTGAATATGCTCCTCGTTATTCGTGCTTCGGCAAAAAGGCGCTTCAGGTACCGTCTTTGTACATCCAAAAAACGTTAAAACTACCAAAATGGATGATAAGCGAAAATTGATACTCATTAGTTTGGGTAAAATACTATTCAGAAAAAATTAATAATAATAAAAACGTAGATAAAGGTTTTGGTTTGAACGCGACCCTGAATCTCGTTAATGCACCAACTTGGTTACTTTATCATGTGGTGCATATTTACCAATAGGAAAGGTTATGTCTTCACGCAAATTACTATCTCCATTATTAATAGGGGCTTTATTGTTAGCGGCTGTGGTTGTCTATTTAAACTTACCTGCAGAAGAACAGGTGAAAAAAGGCGGTCCACTACCCACAACAGTGAAAACCATTTTGGTAGAACAAGGCGCAATGGCAATAACCATTGAAGCCCTTGGTACTGCCAGAGCGAACGAATCGATAGCAGTAACAGCGCAAGTTACCGAAACCGTGCGCTCGGTTAACTTCGAAGATGGCGATAGTGTGAAGGCCGGCCAAGTGCTTATTCAGCTAAACAATAATGAAGAGTTGGCTCGGGTGGCTGAATTGCGCGCCAACATTGATGAAGCTAAGCGCCAGTACACCCGTATTTTCAACTTACGTGAGTCTAGCGCGGCATCAGAACAGTTGCTTGATGAACAACAAGCACGCGTAAAAGGACTAGAAGCGCAGTTAGACATCGCTGAAGCACAGGTTGATGATTTGCAAATACGCGCGCCATTTTCAGGCGTGCTGGGTGCACGACAAGTTAGCATCGGTTCATTAGTGCAGCCCGCAGGTGTTATTACTACTCTTGATGATATTAGCGTAGTAAAAGTTGATTTCAGTATTGCCGAAAACCAGTTGGCGAGTGTAGCAAAAGGTCAGAAGGTTTCTGCTACATCAGTGGCCTATCCGGGTGAAACGTTTAGCGGTGAAATTACGCATATTGATACCCGATTAGACCCCATTAGCCGTGCTATTAGCGTACGCGCAATTATCGATAATAAAGACCAACGATTACGACCGGGTATGCTGCTTACCATCGTGGTTGAAAAACGTGTGCTTGATACGCTTATCCTTCCTGAGAAAGCTTTAGTGCCCGTGCAAGATATTCAATATGTGTATGTAGTGGAAGATGACGTGGCCCATCAGCGTGAAGTGGTTATTGGCGAGCGCCGACCCGGTATTGTCCAAATTGTTTCAGGCCTTAAAGCCGGAGATGAAGTCATAACGGAAGGCACCCTTAGAGTACGCGACCAGTCGGCTGTTAACGTTCTTAACCGTAACAATGAGGGTTAAGTCATGTTGTTATCTGACATTTCAGTAAAAAGGCCGGTATTTGCAACGGTTATCAACCTACTGCTGATTATATTTGGTGTGGTCGCCATTTCTATGTTGGCCCTTCGTGAATACCCAGACATTGACCCGCCTATCGTCTCGGTTTCCACCAAATACACAGGCGCATCAGCCAATATTGTTGAAACGCGCATAACCCAATTACTCGAAGACAGGATTTCGGGTATTGAAGGGATTAAAAATATTACTTCAACGTCCACCAATGGGCGCTCTGATATCACCATCGAATTTAAATTATCCCGAGATATTGACGCTGCAGCCAACGATGTGCGAGAGCGAGTGAGTCGGGCACTGAACAACCTGCCTGATCAGGCCGATCCCCCAGAAGTTTCAAAGGCCGACTCTGATCAAAGCGCTATTGTGTGGTACAACCTGCGCAGTACAAACCTTAATACCATGGAGCTTACCGACTACGCAGAGCGTTTCTTAGTTGACCGCCTCTCGGTAGCCGATGGAGTAGCTCGGGTTCAAATTGGTGGTGGTCGTCGCTATGCCATGAAAGTGTTTCTTGATAGAAACGCGATGGCTGCCCGCGGCATAACCGTTGCCGATGTTGAAAGCGTTATTAGTTCCGAGAACGTTGAACTTCCCGCCGGTGAAGTGGAATCGCTAGATAGAAACTTTGAAGTGCGTGTAGCACGTACGTTCTTATCGCCAGAAGATTTTGCGGCGTTAACCGTAGCGGTAGGGGACGATGGATACCTTGTTCGCTTGGGGGAAATTGCGAACGTAGAGTTAGCGGCTGAAGACGACGAAACCGAGTTTAGAGGTGACGGCGTTAACATGATTGGTTTGGGCATTATAAAGCAATCAAAAGCCAATACCTTAGATGTTGCACGCTCAGCAAAAGCGCAAATCAGAAAAATTGAAGAAACCTTGCCGGACAATATTTTCATTGTGCCTAGCTACGACTCATCGGTATTTATTGAAGCATCGATTAACGAAGTTTATGAAACCCTTGCCATAGCCATGCTTATGGTGGTGATTGTTATTTATCTTTTCTTAGGCAATGTACGCGCCACACTTATTCCCGCGGTCACCGTACCCGTGTCTCTAGTCGCAGCATTTATTGTGATGTATGCATTAGGCTTCTCTATCAACCTACTTACCTTACTGGCCATGGTGTTGGCGATTGGGCTGGTGGTAGATGACGCTATTGTGGTACTTGAGAATATTTCCCGTCGTATAGAAATGGGCGAGCCCCCTATATTAGCCGCTTATCGAGGCGCTAGAGAGGTGGGTTTTGCAGTTATTGCTACTACCCTTGTATTGATTTCTGTATTTGTGCCCTTGGTGTTTTTAGAAGGTAATGTAGGGCGTTTGTTTACTGAGTTTGCCTTAGCTATTGCTGCTGCTGTGGCGTTTTCTAGTTTCACTGCATTAACCCTATCGCCCATGATGGCCTCGAAAATTCTGAAAAAGCGTACCCGTTCAGCAGGATTCGGTGCGTGGATGGATAAGCGTTTTCATGCCCTAGAAAATCGCTATTTCAAAAGCCTAGGAAGTACTATTCACCAGCCGTTTATCATGGTGTTATTGCTGATTGTTTCAGTGGTGGCATTAGTGCAAATATCAGAAAAGTTACCTAGCGAATTTGTGCCAAAAGAAGATCGCGGTAACTTTTATATTTTAATGAATTCGCAAGAAGGGGCTAGTTTCGAAAGCAATGCCGCTAATTTAAAACTTATCGAAGACATTCTAATGCCTTACCGTGAAAGTGGTGAAATAGGCAGATTACTGGTACGTACACCTGGGTTTGGGAATAATGCAGGTATGGCTATTATTGGCTCTGCTGATTGGGATGAACGTGACTTTAGCACCTTCACATTGATGGATGAAATCAGTGCGAAGCTTGATGTCGTGCCAGATGTAAGAGCATTTGCCATCATGCGAAGTGGTATTTCAGGCGCAGGTTTCGGCCGCCCAGTGCAATTCGTCTTGCAAGGTGACACTTATGAGAACTTAGTTGAGTGGCGTGACATCCTAATCGAAAAAGCGTCAGAAAATAGAAGCTTAGTTCGTATCGACTCTGACTATAAAGAAACATCACCTCAGTTGTTGGTCAATATAGACAGAGACAGGGCAGCTGATTTAGGTGTGTCTATAAGTGATATTGGCCGTACCTTAGAAGTGATGTTAGGGCAACGTACGGTATCCACATTTTTAGATAGAGGCGAAGAGTACGATGTTATTATCGAGGGTATAGAAGCTGATTTCAGAAGCCCAAATAGTATCGATAATCTTTATGTTCGCTCTTCCAGAAGCGGCGAGCTTATTCCCATGGACAACTTGCTTACTTTCGAAGAGCAGGCAACGTCCTCTCGTTTAAATCGCTATAACCGTATGCGTGCTGTGACCATTTCAGCCAACCTTGCCGGCGACTACACGTTAGGAGAAGGTTTAGCTTACCTCGAGAATATCGTACGCACAGAGCTACCCGACAACGTATCTATCGACTACAAAGGTGAGTCACAGCTCTATCAAGAACAAGGAAATTCATTTATCTATGTGTTCATGCTGGCGCTTGCAGTCACATACTTGATCCTTGCTGCGCAATTTGAAAGCTGGATACACCCGCTCGTCATCATGTTAACCGTACCTCTTGCGCTGATAGGTGCTTTTATTGGCCTCTATTTTGCCGGTATGACACTTAATATTTATAGCCAAATAGGGCTGGTTATGTTGATTGGTCTTGCTGCGAAGAACGGTATTTTGATTGTGGAGTTTGCGAATCAACTTCGCGATGCAGGTATGAACTTCGAAGATGCACTACGACGGGCAGCTGCTCAGCGTCTTCGCCCTATCGTTATGACTGGTTTTACGACGGTATTTAGTTCTTTGCCCTTAGTGTTTGCTTCAGGGCCTGGCGCGGAAAGTCGCATGGTTATTGGTATGGTTATCGCTGCAGGCGTGTTGGTTTCAGCATTCATGACCTTATACGTAGTGCCTACCGCTTACAGTTGGCTGGCCCGAAATACAGGCTCACCACAGCAAAGAACCACTGAGATAGAACGCTTAGAAGTTGAAATTCCCTACCGTAAAGGAGAAGAAAACTAAGTCTGTTTTACTATGAGCAAAAGCGTGTTTATTAAACGCCTATTCAATTCATCTATACGTAGTGAATAACTAAGAAGTATTGAAAAGTTCAAAAAGTCGTACGATATTAAGGTATATGTTTTTATACATTAATATCGTTCGACACTCCTAAGTAAATTTTTTGATCTTATTGTATATATTTGATTATATTGGTTTTTATTTATTTTTCCGCTAAGCCTTAATTATTTTCACGTATGAATCAGTGACCCCTACCGATACGCTTATCCTTTAGTATAGTTGTTTCTACGCCCTTCTTCCCTAAACTGCGCTTACTTTTTAAAGCCAGACTGAACGTACAGAAAGTTTATACGAAAATTTTTTCGTATCTCAGTTGGCAGTTTTTCCCATCCTTGCTAATACTTATCTTAATCTTTAAGCAGGAAGATATCTGTATGAGTAAGCTTAATAAATAAGCATATCGGTGTTGCGAATTGAAAATTAACGTTCTTAAATCGCACTACCGAAACAAATACGACTTAGAGGACATGTAATGAAACAGTGGATACTAGCAGCAAGTTTGTGCAGCAGCATGGCTTTTGCAGATGTAGCAGTGATAGTTCACCCATCAAACGGTGATGCATTAGATAAAGATTCAATCAGCCGACTCTTCCTTAACAAAATGAAAGCTTTTCCAAACGGCACGAAAGCAGTACCGCTAGCGCTTGCGGAAGGGCAAGCTGCGACAGATGAATTCAACGGTAAAGTTTTGAATAAATCAGCGTCTCAGCTTACCGCGTTTTGGTCAAAACTAGTTTTTACTGGGAAAGGTCAGCCCCCTAAAGCATTAGGGAGTGACGCCGAGGTGGTTTCAGCTGTTGCTGCAGACCCAGGTGCAATTGGCTATGTAGATGCTGGCTCCGTCGACGGAAGCGTTCGCGTAGTAGCCACGTTCTGATTACACAGTTTAAAAATATTTTAAGGATTCAACATGAAAACCAAACTTGCCCTTTTATCAGTTGCTAGCTTACTTGCCATGCCGGCGGTTGCAGACATAAAAATCAATGGATTCGCCAACCTTATTGGTGGAATGACACTAGATGATGACGAAGCTGTATACGGTTACGATAGCGATTTTAATTTCGAGCCTGCGAGTGTTTTTGGACTTCAAGTTCGTGGTGATGTTAGTGAGAAGCTTTCTGCAACCGCGCAACTTGTTGGTCGTGGAAGTGACGATTACGATGCAAGTTTCGAATGGGCATACATGACATATGCACTTTCAAATAACTCGAGTATCAGTGCTGGAAGAGTTCGCCTACCATTTTTCAAATATTCTGCTTCTTTGGATGTAGGTTATTCTTACCACTGGTTAACACCACCTGATTCAGTTTACGGCGTACTTATTAACAATATGGACGGCGTTCGTTACGACTACAGCAACTACGCGGGTGACTGGGAATATGGTATCCAGGCTTTTGCAGGACGTGGGGAGGCTGATGAAGTAGAGGCGGAAAACCTTACTGGTATTTCTTTTGAAGCGACGCGTGACTGGTTCAATATTCGTACTATTTATGCGCAAGCTAAATTTACTAGTCCAAATGAAGATCTTGATTTTTTAACAGATAGCATTAATTCATTTTCTGCCGTTGTTCCTACTGTCACTGACTTTTCAAACAACTTCTTAGTAGATGACGATACGGTTGGTTTCTTCGAACTTGCTGTCAATATAGATAAGTACGATTGGTTTGTAGGTGCAGAATATACTCACATTTCGTTTGATGAGGCCCCTATCGCAAATGATGATGCTTGGTATGTTACCGCGGGAATGCGTTTTGGTAAGTTCACTCCGCACATTACTTATGAACACAAAGAATCAGATCCTGATGATGTTGCAACTTACTTAAATGATGTTCCTTCAACTATTTCTACAGGCGATGCTGCCACTGATGGGACATGGTCATCGTTGTATCAAGGTTTTGCAGCTGTAGCAGCATCAACTTTAGAAGATACATCCGCATTAACCGCCGGTTTACGTTACGATGTCGAGCCAGGTTTCGCGGTTAAAGGTGAGGTCACTTGGTTCGAAGACGACGCAAACGACGCGAATGATGCGACTCTATTAAGAGTGGGCGTTAACTACACTTTCTAGTCTTCGTTTGTAATAAAGTTTAGGCCCCGCTCAGTAATGAGTGGGGCTAAGATATTTCTAAAGTTTTTCGAAAATGTGAAGATATAGAAATACAAAGCCATGATTTGTGGCCGTGCCTAAAGTAACGTGACGTAATTGGTGAGATAAAAATGAATTTTCTAAAAAAAATGCCCATCGCAACAAAGATTTTCCTGATACCAGGAATTGCTGCACTAAGCTTTATTATTTACCTCTTAATTACGGTTTACGTTGCTCTGAACAATGGCGACACCCTAGAGAAAGTTGAAAACGTTCAGTTCCCCGCACTTCAATTGTCTGCTTCTACCTTGGTAGATATGCAAAAAGTGAGAGATACATTGAGTAGCGCGGTGACCACAGGCGATCAAGATACATTAAGCGCTGCGAGTGAGTTAGCCTCTGATGCAAAAGCAGGGCTTGATGAGATTAAAGCAATTAGTCCTGAATTCGGTCCCGCGATATCCAAGATTTCCCAGGGATTTGATGATTACTTCGAAGTGGCTTTCGGTGTATCTCAATCTATGGTTGATGGCACTGCTGATTTTAGCCGTTTAGGTCAATTATCGTCGCAGATGAATGGCTCATATGACGCCGTTATTGCCTCTATGTCGAATTTTAGAGACGAGCAACAGGCCGCTTTTGTTGAATCGTTTGAAAGAACCAACGCCGCGAATACCTCACTTATTAGTACCGGTGTGGTAATGACTATCGTCGTCACCTTGTTATTGTTTGCTACCGCTGTGCCCATCGTTCGAGGTATCAAGCAAAGCATTGACGATGTAGTGCGCTCGCTTAAAGATATTGCCCAAGAAAACGGTGATTTGACCGTTCGTATCGCAACGAAGAGTGAAGATGAAATTGGTGAATTGGTTTATTGGTTTAACCAGTTCATGGATAAACTGCAAGGTGTGGTGAAAGACGTGGTTGAGGCAAGTTTGCCGTTATCAAACTTGGCGCAAAACCTTCGCGGCCTAACGGAAGAAACTCAACGCACTATTGATATTCAACAGCAGTCTGCACAAAACGCCAAACTAGCGGTTGATACCATGAGTGGTTCGGTCGACGGTGTGGCACACAGTGCTGCGCAAGCTGCAGGTGATGCTAACGAAGCGACTAGCGCTGCTGGCGAAGGTCGTCTAATAGTACAACAAACCGTTTCTAGTATTCAGCAGTTAGCCGAAAACGTGCGTGAAACCGCTGACGTGATTGGGCGCCTTGAGTCAGATTCTAATAAAGTTGGTTCGGTACTCGACGTGATTAAAGGTATTGCTGAGCAAACTAACTTACTGGCACTTAATGCCGCTATTGAAGCAGCTAGAGCCGGCGAGCAAGGGCGTGGTTTCGCCGTTGTTGCTGATGAAGTTCGTACATTAGCATCACGTACCCAACAATCGACTGAAGAAATTCAAAGCACCATTGAGCAGCTACAGAGCGCAGCGCATTCGGCTGTAGAAGTGATGTCTCGCGGTACCGAGCAAGCAACCAATAGTGTTGAAACAGCTAATAAAGCCGGTGTTAGTTTAGAAACGATAACCAGTACAATCGGTCGCATTAATCAAATGAACGAACAGATTGCGCACAACACTGAAGATCAGCGTACAGTGGCGGTAGACATTGTTAGGCATGTTGAAGAGATTCACCAACGTACAGAGCAAACCTCTAGTCGTTCGGGTGAATTAGGTGTTATGTGTAACGAACTTGCCGATTTAGCACAGCATTTAGAATTGATAGCAAAGCAGTTCCGTGTATAACCGCTAACCAAACATTAAAAACGCCCTCAACATTGAGGGCGTTTTTGTATCTGGCATTAAGTCGTATCGCCCAGTACAAATTGCGAGCGACTGAATAATTAGCGCCGCAAATGAAACGTAATTACTTTGACAAGTAACCATGTTGGCTGTTGCAAGTGACTATTTTGTGCCACCGCTTAGCGCTAATTCAGATAAAAAAAATCCCCTGACAAAGCAGGGGATTTTTAACTGTTTTATTACTCGCGAGTATTCTACTCGTCTAAGAAGCTTCGTAGCTGCTCAGAGCGACTAGGGTGACGTAGCTTACGCAATGCCTTCGCTTCAATTTGACGAATACGCTCACGGGTAACGTCAAACTGCTTACCCACTTCTTCAAGTGTATGGTCAGTATTCATGTCGATACCGAAACGCATGCGAAGTACTTTCGCTTCACGTGCTGTAAGCCCTGCCAACACTTCTTGTGTTGCGTCTTTAAGGCTACCGCCGGTCGCAGAATCGAGGGGCTGTATAATGGTACTGTCCTCGATAAAATCACCTAGATGCGAATCTTCATCATCGCCAATTGGCGTTTCCATAGAGATTGGCTCTTTAGCAATTTTCAACACTTTGCGAATTTTGTCTTCTGGCATAAGCATGCGTTCAGATAATTCTTCAGGTGTTGGCTCACGACCCATTTCTTGTAGCATTTGACGAGAGATACGATTAAGTTTGTTAATCGTTTCAATCATGTGCACAGGAATACGGATAGTACGCGCTTGGTCGGCAATAGAACGGGTAATTGCCTGACGAATCCACCAGGTAGCATAAGTTGAGAACTTATAACCACGGCGATATTCAAACTTATCTACCGCCTTCATCAGGCCGATGTTACCTTCCTGAATAAGGTCAAGAAATTGCAAACCACGGTTGGTGTATTTCTTAGCAATTGAAATAACCAAACGTAAGTTAGCTTCAACCATCTCTTTCTTCGCACGGCGAGCTTTTGCTTCACCAATTGACATACGACGGTTGATGTCTTTGATATCAGCAATAACCAAACCAGTTTCTTGTTCAACCTGGTTCATCTTGCTAATACAGCGTTCAATTTCTTCTTTATTAACGGCTAATGCGTCAGAATAAGCTGCGTTAGCTTTAATCGCTTTTGTTAACCAAGCAGAAGACGTTTCGTTTCCTGCAAATGCCTTAATGAAATCTTTCTTAGGCATTTTAGCGTTAACAACACAGAACTTCATGACAAGACGTTCTTGGATACGCACTTTGTCCATCATTGAACGCATGTTTTTAACCATACGATCAAATTGCTTAGGCACTAGACGGAATTCTTTGAAGACTTCACTCAATGCATTGATTTGCTCACGAGCGGCGGCATGAGAGCGGCCTTTCTTCTCGATAACGTCACGTGCTTTGATGTATTGATCACGAAGTGCACCAAACTTAGCACGGGCTAATTCAGGATCTACACCGCCTTCATCTTCGTCTTCTTCATCATCGTCATCATCTTCATCTTCCAGTTCTTCTTCTGAAAGTTCAGAGCCGATGTGCGTGGCCGTAGGAGCAAGATCTTGATCATCATTCGGGTCAACAAAACCAGAAATAATGTCGCTAATGCGAATTTCTTCTGCTTCGTACAAGTCCCATTGATCGAGCAAATAGGTGATGGCTTCAGGGTATTCAGCAACAGAGCACTGAACCTGGTTAATACCATCTTCTATACGCTTGGCAATTTCAATTTCGCCTTCACGAGTAAGAAGCTCAACCGTACCCATTTCACGCATATACATACGCACAGGGTCGGTGGTGCGCCCAATTTCGCTTTCTACTGTAGCAAGCGCTTGAGCCGCAGCTTCGGCTGCGTCTTCATCGGCGGTTGCTTCTTGCATGAGAAGTTCGTCTGAATCTGGAGCAGATTCAGAAACTTGAATTCCCATGTCGTTGATCATGCGAATAATATCTTCAATTTGATCAGAATCGACAATATCTTGCGGCAGGTGGTCGTTAACTTCTGCAAAGGTTAAGTAACCTTGCTCTTTACCTTTTGCAATCAGGAGTTTAATCTGAGACTGCTTGCTTTGCGCCATATAACCTACACTTCTCACATTCAATTAGTTTGCAATAGAAATACCCATACCAAAGAGGTATGTACATTATTTCTCTGTAGTACTACTGTTGTATCAATGCCGCTTCCGCTCGGTGTCACGTCATATTAAACGGTGCACACCTGCCCGGGTTTGGTTCTGCCCGTTTTGTTCGGCTTTATAATTGCTACTGACATTGCTGCAAATTTGTTCACATTTATGCTTATAAGCTTGCGTGCAGCGAATTAGCCAGTATAGCAGAATTACTAATGGTTTTACCAGATTGACGGCTGTTTTTTTAGCCAGTTATTAGCCTCGACCTTATGGTCAGCTTTTCTGGCGCTCCTTCATTAACAAGTTCAGTTCCTCTTTTTCCACTTGAGTGAGTGGTTGAACCCGAGAGCGGGAAATTAAAGTTTCTATGCGGCTATCGAAATGCCAATCGAGTAATCGAGCAAAACTGTCGCTATAAACACGCTCAGCATCCTCGTCTTTAACAAGATGTTCTTGTAACAATAATTTCGCGATAGTAGAAGAATGGGGATGATTGCGGAAGTTTTCAACTAGCTGAGCAGTGGTTGCTTGGGGATATTGGGCACAATAGCGATGAATATCCAATAACAGGTCCATCCCAGTTGCGTCACTCCCTTCAAATACCGAAGGTTGCACGTCATCACAACGTGTGGCTAACGAGGGAGAGTCTAGCAGTAACCTAATCAGCATGCGTAGCGGTGACAAGCGAGCTTTACCTACTTGATTTCTATTCGCTGAATATGCGGGTTTGCTACTGGCGTGGTTCGCTTTGGATATATCTTGCTGTAACTTAAATCTATCGTATTCACCGGTGTGTTTAGCAAGCTCTTCTAATAGCATTTGCTTTTGGTCGTCACCCTGCACACTCTCAATTAACGGCATGGCTGCTTTGCGAAGCGCTATTTTACCTTCCGGTGTACCCACTTTATGTGTTTTCAATTGATTTTCGAAGAAGAAGCGTGACAATGGCATAGCATTATCAAGCATTTCCATGAAGGCATCTTTACCAATTTTTCTTACCATAGTATCTGGGTCTTCGCCGTCAGGTAAGAATAAGAAAGACAGTCTGACACCGTCTTTCAAAGCAGGCAGAGCATTTTCTAATGCGCGCCACGCCGCTTCTCGACCTGCACGGTCGCCATCATAACAACAAACAATATGCGGGGTTGCGCGCACTAACATTTGCATATGTTCAGCCGTGGTGGCGGTGCCAAGTGCAGCCGTTGCTTGGTTAATACCAAACTGACTTAACGCCACCACGTCCATATAACCTTCAACAATGAGTACTGCGTCGAGCTGACGGTTCTGTTGACGAGCTTGGTAAAAACCAAATAGCTCGCTGCCTTTATGAAAAATACGGGTTTCAGGGGAGTTTAAGTATTTAGGGCCACCGTCTTCTAATACACGGCCACCAAAACCAACAACGCGGCCTCGCTTGTCCCGAATGGGGAACATAATTCGGTCGCGAAAGAAGTCGTAGCGTCTGCCTTGGTCGTTCTGATTAACTAATTTTAAGTCGATAAGCTGCTTTACTCGGGCTTGATCTTTGCCAAACGTTTTTAGCAACGCATCCCAACTATCGGGTGCATAGCCGATTTCCCATTGCTTAACGATATCGCCACTAAGCCCACGGCTTTTTAGATAATCTATGGCTTTACCACTATTTTCATTTTGTTTTAATTGGTGTTGAAAAAAGCGAACAACTTGTTCCATTAGTGAGTAGTCGTCTTGCTGCTGTTGCTTTTTCTCTTCGCTAACAACAGGTAAGTGACCTTTCTCTCTCGGCACTTCTAGTCCATAGAGTTTGGCGAGTTCTTCAATGGCCTCAACAAATTCAAGGCGGTCGAACTCCATCAAAAAGGAAATAGCGTTGCCGTGCGCACCACAACCAAAACAATGATAGAACTGCTTTTCTTGGCTTACGGTAAAAGAAGGGCTTTTCTCATTATGAAAAGGGCAGCAAGCTTGATAATTTTTGCCCGCTTTTTTTAACTTCACCCTACTATCAACAATGTCTACAACATCGGTACGTGAGAGAAGATCATCAATAAAATCGCGAGGTATTTTTCCGGCCATGGGGAGACACTAAAGCTTATAACGGTAATTAGGGTAGCACAAAAAAGTACTGTAACAGGGAAGGTAAATAATGAAAATGCCAGGTTTGCGATTACACAAACCTGGCTAGGTCTATTACTACCGCTCGATTTTTATCGATACTTAGGCATTTAAACGGGCTTTTATTTTAGCGCTTAGTGCGCCCATATCTGTGCGGCCTTGCACTTGTGGTTTTAAGCTACCCATTACTTTACCCATGTCCTGCATGCCTTGAGCACCGGTACTTACCATAGCTTCTTCAATTAAGGCGGCAAGTTCGTCTTCGGTTAAAGGCTGTGGAAGAAAACCTTCTAACACAAGAATCTCTTCACGCTCTTTACTGGCCAAGTCATCACGGTCTGCGGCGTCAAACTGAGATGCGGCATCTTGACGCTGTTTAACCATCTTGGTTAGTACTGCAAGAATGTCGCTATCACCTAAGGTGATTTGCTCGTCGATCTCACGTTGCTTAATGGCGGCTATTGCCATGCGAATGGTGCCTAGACGTAATTTTGCTTTAGCGCGCATTGCATCTTTTTGTGCAGATTTTAAATCGTCGATTAAAGCCATGATGCTCCCAAATTAAGTAAAGTTTCAACAAAGAAGGGTTGTCACTATAAGGTATAAAAAAAGGTATAAAGAAAAAAGTAAAACAGTAAAAGTAAAAAAAATATTTTATGTAGGGATACCCATAAAAGGACATACACTATCGATAACAGGCGAGTCAGTGACCTATTAAAATCAATGGCTTCCAACAGACTTTTTTAATATTCAACACCGGGCTGCATATTAATGACCGCCGAGCTGCAAATAAATAACAACAAGTGCCAATGAAGAATTTTCTGTACCCCAGAAACGCGAAAGGTGCTGCAATTGCAACACCTTTCAGACTCGTAACTTAACCCTGTATTAGTAGAGTTTTACGCGACGTGCGTTTTCACGAGCTAATTTCTTTAGATGACGCTTTTTCGCAGCGGCTTTCTTACGCTTGCGTTCCCAAGTAGGCTTTTCGAAGAACTCACGACGACGAACTTCAGACAATACGCCTGCTTTTTCACAAGAACGCTTAAAACGACGCAGCGCTACATCAAACGGCTCGTTTTCTCTAACTTTAACGATAGGCATTTAAACACTCACCTCAAAACTTTTGCTGTATAATTCCGGGAAATTGAGCGCTAAAAAGGCCACCCGGGTTAAAAATGGTGCGAAATTCTAATCATTTCCGAACAGAAAGTAAAGACTGAATTGCCAAAAAATAGGCAATATTGCGCAAATAAACGAAGCACCATTCCAAGATATGCGGAATAAAGGTAAACTCTGCGCCCTCTGAGACAAGGTAATACCTTTTATCTGTCTGCGTGAGAAGAAGAATTCAGCGCGATCCCGCATTGGTTGAGTGGATCATATCACAGATCGCAGATGATCAAACAGGTCAGGTGCTGATCTATTGTAATAAACTTTGTTGCAATAATTACTGAGGTAACTCAACTAACCTATTGCAGGGTAAATGATGCTGATTATGCTCAATACTTGCGATTCGGCTATAGCTTGTGCTCGACAGGTTCGACAACTAAGCAAGCCATTGGTGTTTGTTATACCGTAAACATTGTTGTTAAAGATGTAAAAGTAAGGTTTGGCTCAATGCAAATATTAGGAATAGTATGCGTATATTAGGAATAGAAACTTCTTGTGATGAAACGGGTATCGCCGTTTATGACGATACTGCGGGATTATTGTCACACGAATTATACAGCCAAGTTAAATTACACGCCGATTACGGCGGTGTAGTGCCTGAACTTGCGTCACGGGATCATGTTAGAAAAATTATCCCGCTTATCGAAAAAGCGCTTAGTGATGCTAACACCCAACCTAATGAATTAGACGGCGTAGCGTTCACCCAAGGCCCTGGTCTTGTTGGTGCGTTACTAGTAGGTTCTTCCGTGGGGCGTTCGTTAGCTTACGCGTGGGGTGTACCCGCAGTTGGTGTACATCACATGGAAGGGCATTTACTCGCCCCCATGTTAGAAGATAACGCGCCTGAATTTCCTTTTATTGCATTGCTGGTATCGGGCGGCCACTCTATGTTGGTAAAAGTAGAAGGTATAGGCAGCTACGAGGTTCTTGGTGAGTCTATTGATGACGCAGCCGGTGAAGCCTTTGATAAAACCGCCAAACTACTGGGGCTTGATTACCCAGGCGGGCCTTTATTAGCCAAGCTGGCAGAAAAAGGCGAGCCAGGACACTACAAATTCCCAAGGCCAATGACAGACCGCCCAGGTTTAGATTTCAGCTTCAGCGGCTTGAAAACTTTTGCAGCTAATACCATCCGTGCTGCGGATGACAACGAGCAAACCAAAGCTAATATTGCATACGCGTTTCAAGAAGCGGTTATCGATACGCTTATTATTAAGTGTAAGCGAGCACTCAAGCAAACGGGTATGAAGCGCTTAGTGATTGCCGGTGGAGTAAGCGCGAATACCATGTTGCGTACACAAATGAAAACCTTGATGGATGATTTACGCGGTGAGGTTTTCTATCCTAACTTAGCGTACTGTACCGACAACGGCGCCATGATAGCTTATGCAGGTATGCAGCGTTTGAAAGCCGGTGAAGTATTGGGGCTTTCTTCACAAGCTAAACCTCGATGGCCGCTGGATACGTTAGCGCCAGTATAATAATGTTGTCATCACGGGGTATTATCATGCTAAATAGTCAGTAAGTTTATTTAGCATGTAGGAAATCTAGTGGTGTTTTTTCGTGATAGCGCTTGGCTCATAATAAAGTTTATTGGCGTGGTACTTACCGCTAGTTGGTTGTCGCTAGCGGCCTTTAGTGCCCATGCTATTAATAAGCATGCAATTAATAACACCGTCATTAATAAGAATGCGGTTGGCCTTAAGAATCTGGCCTCAAGCCAGTCGGCTGAAAGTAGCAAAAATCATGTGGTTCTTATATCTTTAGACGGGTTTAGACATGATTACATCGAGCTGCATAATGCAAAGAATCTCGCACGAATTGCTAAGGCTGGTGTGCGAAGCAGATCGTTAACACCTGTCTATCCCGCAAATACTTTCCCCAACCATATTTCTATTGTTACTGGGCTACTACCCATACACCACGGCATTGTCGATAATCGTTTTCATGACAAGTTGCGACCCAGCAAAGAGGGTAGCTACGCACAATATTCTATGGGGAAGGCACAAGGCGATAGCAGCTGGATTACTGCGATGCCGCTTTGGCATTTGGCAGAGTTTCAGGGGCACAAAGCTGCAACCTATTTCTGGCCTGAATCTGACGCTAGAATAGCAGGAGCGCTGCCTACTTATCTTTATCACTACTCGAAGCATGCAGATTACCAACAACGGGTAGACCAAATCGTTCAATGGTTAAGCCTGCCGGAAGCTGCAAGGCCACTTTTTGTCTCAGGCTACTTTTCATTGACTGACACAGTGGGTCACGACGAAGGACCTATGTCGGAGAAAACAAAAGAGGCTGTTGCAAAGGTAGATAAGCTAATCGGTCAATTGTACGACCGCTTAAATGCGCTTTCGATAGACGTTAATTTGGTTGTGGTATCTGATCACGGTATGACCAACGTAGCCGATAGCCACCAGATTATGGTTGAGTCTTTAAATATTGCTGATGACTTTACGGTGCTTAACAATGGTGCGCAAGTGCGCCTATATGCAAAGCCAGAGGTTACACACGAGCAAATTGAAGATGAGAAAAATCGACTCCGGGTATTGGCTGAGGGGAAATTTATCGTGCTTAACTCCGTTGAACGCGATGTCAGGCATTCACAATACAATGCACGAACCGGCGATATTATTATGGAGACTGCCCCGCCTGCACGGTTTAAAAGTGAAGGAGATACTCATGTGAGCAAAGGTAGCCATGGTTATCTCAATACGTTACCAGACATGGGTGGACTATTTGTGGCGTCCGGGCCTTCGTTTAAACAAGGTAAAATACTTCCAACTTTCAGTAATCTAGAAATATACCCAGCGCTTGCTGAAGTGATGGGCTTGGCCTTACTTGCCCCTATCGATGGTGAAGTTAAAGTGTTGCGCGAAGGTTTAAAAGAACAATGATGCTTAGCATGCTTTAGCATACGCCCACGTTAAAATATAACGGGTACGCAAATGTGGATTTGCTTACTCTTTGGTATTGCCTTTGTCCCAAATTTTGCCCTCAGAGCGGCTGACTAATCTTTTGATGTTGTCGCGATGCCGCAAGATAATTAGTAAAGAGAGCATGATGACTGGAACGGTGTAAAGGGGTTTTATTAACCAAGTGAAAAGCGGGGCAAGGCTTACTGCCATCAATGCACCCAGTGACGAATAGCCGGTAAGAAATACCACAATAACCCAGCTCAAAATAAGCAAGCCAGCTAAATCTAATCCAATAGGTAACATGGCACCAAATGCCGTTGCTACTGCTTTGCCCCCTTTGAAGCCAAAATACAAAGGGAAAATATGACCTAAACATGCGGCAATAGCGACTAGGCCTAAAAGTACGGGATCTAAGCCTAAAAAGTAGCTGGAATAAACGGGAATAGTCCCTTTTAAAATATCCATTACCAGCACCAGCAATGCCGGAATCCTGCCGCCAATTCGATATACATTGGTGGCGCCGGGGTTCTTAGAACCAGCAGTGCGGGGATCGGGAAGAGAAAATGCTTTGCAGATAACTACCGCGCTCGATAAAGAGCCAAACAAATAGGCTACGCAAATCATTAATAGAGCTAACAGTATCATTATTGCTGCTTTAACCTGCTGCTTTGTACACTAAACGTATATCTACACTAATAATATGGGACGAATGCTATTGTGCGTGTTGCCCCCACTTGCAGTACAACGGTATAGTTGTGCCACCATCGCCCTATGGCGAATAACGTAAAACGTAAAGCTACTCCATTCAAAAGTGATATACCACCTTTTGAGAAGAAGTTAACGTGGTAGTAAGACCAGTATGGTCATAAGAATGAAAAGGTTTATGGGAAAAATATATATAACAGAGCTCGCTGTCGATACCCTTATTGGTGTGTATGATTGGGAACGAGAGCGTTTAACCACGCTGTTGCTCGATGTTGAACTCGACGCTAACCTAGATGCCGCAATGCAGTCAGATAATGTCGATGACACCATTAACTATGCCGACGTGGCTGATTGTATTACCGAAGTAGGAAAAAACAGTCGTTTTATGCTGTTAGAAGCATTTGGTGGTGCGGTAATGAACAAGGTACTAGCCACCTTTCCGGCCCATGCCATTCGTCTTAAAATTGTGAAGCCGAATATTCTACCTAATGCGCAAACGGTGGCAGTGGCTATGTATCAGGAAAAGTCCTAGTGGGGCGTCATACTATTTTAATCAGTGTGGGTTCTAATATCGACAAAGAGCACTACATACGAGAAAGTATTAAAGCGCTTAAACTGCATTTCGATGATGTTAGTTACTCTTCGGTATATGAGAGTGAGTCAGTCGGCTTCGATGGCAGTGCCTTTTATAACCTAGTGGCGAAAGCTGTTACTTCTATGAGTATTATTGAAGTGCGAGATACCTTTCGTCAGATTGAAAGTGACAATGGCCGTAAACACGGGGAAAAGAAATTTTGTTCCCGTACACTGGACTTAGACTTACTAACATACGACGACCAAATTACCCATGAACCCGTTGTGCTACCTAGGGAAGAGATTCTGTATAACGCCTTTGTATTATGGCCGTTAGCTGAATTGGTCCCTAACGATATCCACCCTGTTGAAGGCAAAACCTACGAGGCGCTTTGGCAGGCATTTGATAAAGAAAAACAAACACTCTCGCCCATCAATTTTACTTGGAGCTAAGCAACGGAATGACACTGTTCGAAATAATCATATTGGCCATTATTCAGGGCGTTACCGAATTTTTACCTATCAGCAGTTCTGGGCATCTTTTACTGCCCGCAGAATTATTTGGCTGGGTAAGTCAGGGGTTAGCGTTTGATGTTGCTGTTCACGTGGGAAGCTTACTGGCGGTAATGATTTATTTTCGCCAAGAAATTGCACAAATGACAGTGGCTTGGGTAACTAAGGGTTTTACAAAAGAGCAAAACACCGACAGTAAGTTAGCATGGTATGTGATTATCGCGACTATACCTGCTGTGATTATTGGCTTTGTAATGAAAGACTGGATAGAACTTAACGCCAGAACCGCCCTTGTTATTGCCGCTACCACCATTATTTTTGGCCTTGCCCTATGGTATGCCGACGCCACTGCGAAACGCACCCAAGAATTAACATCGCTTAATTGGAAACAAGCATTGTTGATTGGGTTAGCACAAGTGCTGGCACTTATTCCTGGTACTTCCCGCTCGGGTATTACCATGACCGCAGGTTTGATGTTGGGGTTAAATAGAGAGAGTTGTGCGCGCTTTTCGTTTTTACTTTCTATACCCGTTATTCTGGGCGCAGGTTTGCTTGCCACCCTTGATTTATTACAAGCTAACGAAGCGGTTGATTGGTCTGCGTTGCTTTATGGCGCTGCGTTTTCATTTGTGAGTGCGTACTTATGTATTTACCTTTTCCTTAGCTGGATATCACGAATTGGTATGCTGCCATTTGTGATTTACCGCTTACTGTTAGGCGTCATCTTGCTTTGGTTCGTTTTTGCATAAGTTGTTCTTATAAACGCAAGGTCACAAATGACTGGGTCACAAATGACTGGGTCGCAAATGACTGGGTCGCAAATGACTGGGTTGGCGTAATACAATAAGGCGAATTCCTGTCTAGGGAATACGCCTCTTTTAAAGCGTAAACAATGTAATATGGTTACAATAATTGATGCAGGGAGTACGCAATGTTAGACACTATTTTTACGAAGATTATCAATAAAGAAATACCAGCAGATATCCTTTATGAAGATGATATCTCATTGGCGTTTAGGGATATAAATCCGCAAGCGCCGGTTCATTTTTTAGTGATCCCGAAAAAAGCGATCCCTACTATCAATGACATTACAAAAGAAGATAGGGAAGTCGTAGGGCACCTATCTTATGTGGCTGCAAAGGTCGCGGGTGAATTAGGTGTAGATGAGCAGGGTTACCGCACGGTAATGAACTGTAATGAGTTTGGTGGGCAAACGGTGTACCACATACATTTACATGTGCTAGCCGGTAAAATCATGGGCTGGCCACCATATACTGATACCGCAAAGCGTTTGGAATAGATAGGGTTTGGACGAGAAAGTCCTTAGGATGAAAAACGTTTTAAAGAACCATTCAGTGTAGAATGGTTCTTTAAATAGCCAGTCAGTTGCTTAACATAGGCAACTGACTGGCCTAGTGTTTAATGAACCGCATATCGATAGATAGTGGTTAGTTCAAACCAAGTACCTTTTTACCTTGTTCGAAGTGAATATCGACAGGGATGTTTGCCGCCTCTAAGCGCGCTAAATCTGCCGCTAGCTGTGGTTTAATCACGCCCATACTGGCTACAAGCTCAGCAACACCATCGTAGTCGCCATCACCTTGCAGGGTTAAAATAAGCTCAGATAATGCGGCTACTGCTGCGCCCATCTTCTCAACATTAACGCGATAAACACCTTCTTCGGTTTGTTCAAAAGCACCTTCTTGTGCAAAGAAATTAAAGCGGATCATATTCGCCTTACCGTGCGCACTAGATGCCCCAAAACGTACTGAGCGGAAAATGCCAGCCATAAAGGTGACGTAATAGTCTTCAAGTGTACCCTCTGAAATCTCACCTTTTTCGAGCAAGCTTTGAATCATGTAAAGACCCAAAATGTCAGCTTTACCTTCTTCTAATGCAGAGGCGTGCTCTTTTAGTGAGCCTCTCACTGTACCGCTTCCATCAAGGGTGTTTTTTATACCTAAGCCATGCGCCACTTCATGAAACATGGTGTTAGCAAAAAACGCATCAAACGTAATATGGTCACGTTGCTCAGGTGCAATTAACATATCCGCAATAGGAATAAGAATATTGTCGAACTTGGCACGCATCGCGTTTTTAAGTTGCAAACGACGGGTGCCTTTTTCAAGCTGTACACGCTCATCATTAGGTAAGTTAATCGCAATGGTTTTACTGCCAGCATTTGAATGCCCCGCGTAATACACAACGTCATAGGCGTTTAAGTCGGCATCGGAGCCAGGTACTTCCGCTTTGTACTGAGCAGGTACAGGTAAACCTTTTTGTAGCTCTGGAAGAAAAGCAGCGTATTTTGCGAGTTTTTCACTCCACGCTAAATCTTTTACCAGGACATAGGCTTCAAAGGCGGCGCGATAACCAAATAACTGGTCTTCATAGCTTTCGATTGGACCAATTACCAACTCTACAGGATTGGTCTTCATGTCCATCCACGCCATATCTGAGGCTAAGTAATCGTCGGTAAGTAATGCTTGTGCACGTAGGGTTAAGTAGGCTTTAAAGCTTGAATCTTCGGCAAGTTCAGCAGCCTCTTTAAGAATATTTGATGCAGCGGTTAATTCACTTTTGTACGCCTCAGAGTAGGGCACTGAGTAAAGGTTGCCAGCTTCATCTTGCTTCACCAATGAGTATAAGCCTTGTTTGTCATCAAACGTGGCGGTCGCGAAGCCAGCCTTTGTCATGTTGTGAGGATAAAATTCAGCACCTAGGGCTTTCTCCTCATAGCCCGAAAGAAACGCGTTATCGCCGTTCAATCTGTCCCATGGGCCATAGTTGATTGAAGCAAAGTGTTTAACGTCGTCGTTTTCAATACTATTTAAAAACGCATTTTTATCACCGAAGAAGGCTTGTTTCCAAAACAGGTCGTCCATTATTTTAGACGCATCTATGAGCAAACCTATCATCTTTTGTTGGTTGTCACTTAAATGGGATAAGTCGCTGGTCAGTTCAACAGGATGATAAATAGATAACCGAGACTCATTCACAAGAAGCGTACTGTCAGGTAATACGGTTTGTGAAGCTTTTTCAGTGGTATTAGCTTGTGATACGGCTTCTTCTGGCGCCTTGGAGCAGGCGCTCATAAATAAACTTGTGGCAACTGCCACGGCAAGAGTAGAGTAATGTTTGCGTGATAATTTCATCATAAAGTTTTCTGTTCTACATTTATTGGCAGGTAAAGAATATACAATAAAGTAACATGTTAGCGAGTGGCATTTTGATGTGTATCAAGGTTTCATGTAAAGGCATATGTACTACACTGTTGATAACGCGTAATAATGCATATTCAATGTTGAGTTAGTAAAAGGTTCAATATTATTCGAGCTCAATAACGGTTATAACATAAGGGGAATGTGATTTCCTGCTATCATAAAGCTATGCTTTTCATATGCGTAGCGTATAGTGGAATAGTAAGACTCTGAGCAACTGCAACTTGGTCATTTACTCGCAAACAAGGATTACAGTGTAACCGCGGGTATCTTAAATTCATTGCCTTTTAGTGGCTATTTGAAACATATCTAAGGGTAGGTATATGTCTACACAAAATGCGCTCTCAACAATTCTTGTTGAAAAAATAACAAACGACACACTCGTACTTCCTACGTTACCGGCTATTGCTTTAAAAGTGAGAAAGTCAGCGGATGATCCTAATATCAACCTAAGTGCTATGGGTGATGTTATCGGACAAGACCCCTCCTTAAGCGCAAGAATGATTAAAATTGCGAACAGCGCTTATATGGGTCGCAGTATCAAAGTAAACTCTATCAGCCAAGCGGTAACCCGTATTGGTTTACGCCAAATCAAGAATATCTCAACCGCGCTTGCGATGGAGCAGCTGTTCGTTTCTAAAAACGATGTAGTGAGTGCTTATCTACAAAAAGAGTGGGCGAATACCGTTAATATCGTGGCTAATTCAATGGCGGTCATGCAGCTTTATATCGCTCGCACGAAAAAGCGTGAAATGAGTATGGATATTATGACGCTAACAGCGTTAACCCATAACATTGGCGTATTGCCTATTCTAACCGAAGCAGAAAGACATCCTGAAGTGTTTGCGAATCCAACCTTTTTAGAAGTGGCTATCGACAAGCTAGCGGGCCGAATTGGCGCTAGTATCATGCGAGAGTGGGGGTTCGGTGAAGAGTTTGTGAATGTAGCCAAATGCTGGAAAGATTTAAGCTACATACCTGAACAGGTTACCTACATAGATTTCGTCCGTGTTGGCGCTGCCGTTTCTGGCGCAATCGACGGTCAAAAAGATGCGGTTTTGAATTTAGCCATACAGCGTGATGTTATTGATGATGTGGCGATACTTCACTCAGATGAATTTGCCGATCTTGCCGGTGCGGCGAAACAAATATTTGCCTAACACCTTACTAGCATGATGTTAGTAAAGCAGGATTATCTGAAGCCGAACTTATGTTCGGCTTTTTTGTTTGTTGCTTTCAACCAACATTAACAATAAGCCAAGTAAAAGGCCCCACACCGCTGACGTGATGGATAAAAGACTAAAGCCTGATGCCGTACATAAAAAGGTGACCAAGGCAGCGTGACGGTACTGGTCGCTCTCTACGGTTTTGACCAAGGCTGCTTGCAAAGTGGCCAGTAGTGCAAGACCAGCCAGTAGATGCACTACAATAGGGGGCATTGATACGAATAGCACCACCACAACAGACGCGAGTAGCCCCATAAAAAGGTAGCCAATACCTGCGGCAATAGCCGCTTTGTAGCGCTGGCTTTTATCTTTGTCTGCTTCTTCGCCCATACACAAGGCAGCAGTTATTGCCGCTAGATTAAACGTGAACCCGCCAAACGGTGCCAGCACACCCTGCAATATGGCAATGCCACTTAGCACTTTTTTATGGTCGGGATGATAACCATGGGCATGATGTATCGCAATACCGGGCAAATTCTGAGAAAGGGTAGTAATGATGTACAAGGGAACGGCAAGCCCTATAGCGGCGGTTACTGAAAACTCAGGGCTAACCCACACGGGAGTTGGTAGTGCAAGTGTTAAGGGGAGCTCGCCGTTTAACCAGCTACTTGTAACGATAGAAACAGCCAGTAAGCACAACATAAGGTAGCGAGGGAAAAACCGGCTTCCAACAAGATAGATAGCCAGAAAACTGGCAACAATGTAGGGGTGTTGCTCTACATCAGTAAATATCGAAATACAGATAGGCAGTAAGATACCTGCCAGTAGCGCCGATGAGATACTAGCCGGAATACGGCTTATTTGATTGAGCAAACTGCGACTTTGCGCGGTAACCAGTGAAAGCAACGCGCAAATAATAAAGGCGCCAATACTCTCGGGAAGACTGTACTGTTCAACGCTCCCTAATAAAAAGGCCGCACCTGGGGTAGACCAAGCGGTGACCACGGGCATTTTTGTTAGCCAAGAATAGAAAATACAGGAAATACCCATTCCTAGGCCTAATGCGAGAAGCCAACTTATGACCATATCAGGGCTTGCCCCCGCTTTACGGGCAACATCGATAACAATAACAACGGCGCTGCTATAGCCAACGGTGACTGCGGTTAACCCTGAAGAAATGTGGCTAATCTGCCATTTTGATTTCATCTTTGCCCCAACAATTTGAACCCGTTTCAAAATTACTTCATACTCTGTGCGTTATAACGTACAAGTTTAACTTACTTTACACGTGTGCGTTATAGCGCACAAGGTGTTTTGTTTTTAAAATACTCAATCGATTCTATTTGTGGGTATTCGATAAGAAGCAGTGAATGATGAAGAACAATAGCGATGCACTACAGGCGGGGGATTTTTCGTTAAGTATTTCTTCGCGTTTGAAGCAATTACGTAATGATATGGGCTTGTCTCTTGATAAAGCCGCTACGCTAACCGGCGTATCTAAAGCTATGTTAGGCCAAATAGAGCGGCAAGAATCAAGCCCTACTATCGCTACCTTGTGGAAAATTGCGACTGGGTTGAATGCTTCGTTTTCCTCCTTTATTGCGGCAAACGCACAGTCTGAATTCGATGTTAATCACGGCTTTATTCACGACCCAAACATGCAAGTGAAAACCCTTTTTCCTTTTGATGTAAACAAAGGTTTTGAGGTGTTTGAAATTACCCTAACTCACTTCCATGAACAGCGTTCTACCGCCCATCAAAGTGGGGTGACAGAGCATATTCATTGTATTGAGGGCAGGTTGACCTTGAGGCAAGGCGATGAGAGTAAAACCATCACGGCAGGCGAGCAGTATTTAATAAAGGCCGATCAAGTACATGGCTATAAAGACGAAAGTGGGGAAACCCAGTTTATTAATATTATCCACTATCCGGTGCTGTAGAGGCAGATGACAGGCAAATGGTTAGATGCAAAGCTGGTGGGTAAGATAAATAAAGTGTTGAGCGGTGCCAATGAGGCACTGCTCAACACGTATTGGTTATGCGCTAGTTGAAAATGATATTACGTGTTAGCGTCATTCAAGTTGAGCGTTTCTCGCAAGAAGTTTAGCAAAGTACAAAGCTCCGCAGACATTAAGGCAAATTCAGCATCCAAGCGGGCTTCCACTTGGTCTTTAGGAATGTCTTCAGTCTCTTCTTTTAATCGGTCGGTAAACTTAATACGCTTTAACGATCCGTCTTCAGCAATAACAGCCGTTAGCGTATCTTGGTATTCAAAAGCGACTTTTTGTACCAGCTTTCCTGCATCCAAATGAATCGTGATTTCATCACTATCCAGAGGCTGGTTTTTGCAGCGAATAATACTGCCGGCATCATCTGTCGATTTAAACTCGGCTTCTTCAAGTAGCGCTATGCCATCTGGCGCAGCATCAGTCAGCCAGTGAGTAAGTTCAGACTGCAAACTGTGTCGAGCTAAAGGCACAACAGGCAGTGAGCCAATGGCTTTTCTTACCAAGGCTAAAAAGGCTTCAGCTTTGCCATCGGCAGAGGCATCAACAGCTACAAGATTATCTTCTAACGATATAAAGCCATGGGTATAAGTGTTTTTAGTAAACGCTTGAGGTAATAAGCGAGTTTGAATTTCCTGCTTAAGATCGGCTTTCGCTTTTTTACCTACAGGTGAACCGGTTTCCATTTCAATTTTGGCAACCATGTCGTCCAGTTCGGCATTAATGACCGCGGCAGGGAGTAGCTTTTCCTGCTTCTTAACAGTAAGCCAGTAACGTTGGCCAACACGCTGAAACATGGTGCCTTGTTTACCGGCTTGAGAGAAAGGGGAGGCAAAGCCCATAGTGGCCAAGTCTTGACTCTTACAAGGGCGGAATGCTTGCTCGCTTAGCACGCGCTCTAGGTCGCCATCGTCAAGGGAAAGTGGCTGTGTAATTTGGTAGGCTTTTATATTTTTAAACCACATTTGAGGCTATCTCTTTTAAAAATGGTGGGCAAGCGTACCAAGCTAGCGAATGCGGTGCAACGGATATAGTACGGGAGCTATAGAGAATTTTTGTTAAGCCTGTTTACCCTTCATAGGAAAGCGAATGGTATATTGAAGGCCGTCGCCAGGTTTGCTTTGCGCTTCAATGTGGCCAGATAAAGACTGAGTAACAAGGTTGTACATAATGTGGGTGCCAAGCCCGCTGCCGCCTTCTCCTCGCTTAGTGGTAAAGAAGGCATCAAATAACTTATCCAAGTCATCATTAGACAAGCCTTTTCCATTGTCGCGGTAACGCATCTCTATGGTGTTGTTATCAGCACTTACATCTAGCGTAATTTTGCCATCGTTGGTATCTTCAAAACCATGCACTAAAGAGTTTACAATCATGTTTGTTACAATTTGAGCAATGGCACCTGGTGCACAGCGAATATAAAGATCTTCAGGGCAATTAACCACTATCTCATGGTTACTGTGCTTGAAGCTTGGCTTAAGCGATTTAATGATGTCACGAATGTAATCATTCAGGTTTATCTCTCGCTCTGTTTCGCTGGTTTGATCCACCGCCACCTGTTTGAAGCTGGCAATAAGCTCAGACGCTCTATTTAAGTTAGTTAAGAGAAGATTTGCTGTTTGTTCTGCTTCATTAATGAAGTTTTCCATGTTCTTAGTTGTTAGGCTTTTCTCTTCAAAACTAGTTTTTAAGTTACCGAGTCGCTCTTGTAAAAAGCTGGCTGCCGTCACGCCAACGCCCAATGGTGTATTTACATCGTGGGTAATACCCGCTACTAAACCGCCAAGAGAGGCCATGCGTTCAGATTCTACCAACTGGTCTTTGGCAAGTTGTAAATTTCCCATTGAATTCGCCAACTCCGCATTTCTTTTACGAAGCTCGTCTTCTATATACTGCCTATTTTCATTCTCTTGACGGAGCTCTCTTTGATTTGCGATAAGTTCGTCTTTTTGCTGTTCAAGGCTAAGCATAATTTGAGAAAGCGAAGAGGTTTTCTTGGCGACTTCTTGCTCTAAAATGAGGTTCTGATCGTCTAGCTTTTTATTGGCATGTGACAGCTGGTCTTGTGCATTGGTCAACTTGTTATTAGAAACGATTAAATCGTCGATAACGTTGTTGTAGGATTCTTTTAATTGCAGTAATTCATTATCGTCATTAATTTTTACTGAAAGCTTACTTTCGTTGGGATGAAGCGGGTCGAACCCTTCCATTTGATGAATTATTTCAGCTAAGGGTTCCGACAGCATGGTGCGAAACGCGGTCATAAAAAGAAATACCAAGAAGGTCGTTTTTATTAACGCATTACCAATAAGAAAAAAGATCCCAATTTCAATACGACCAAAAATAGTATCGAAACTTGAATAAAGTGTGACATCACCAACCGTGGATTCTCGGCCGGAAAATTTAAATATTAATGGAAAGCTATAGCTAAAAATACCACCTGGGTGGTCTTCAATAAGTTCTTCTTCGATGGGAGAGCGAGGACGCTGAATACTTAAACCGTAGTCGGCAATTTGATTGCCATTTTCATCTCTAACTTGCACGCCTTCAACAATAGGAAGTTCTAATAACCCCTCTGCAATTGAGTTTGCTTGCTCGGTGTTTAGTTCCCACAGGGCGCGGGTTAAGCTGGTTGAGAAGGTGTTTTTTAACGTTTGTAATTCGTCTTCAACATGATCTTTGGTGCTTAAATACTCAGTGAAAATCTGTCCGACAGTAACAATAAGCGTAAGAATGAAGTATACAGAGAGTACTCTTGTCAGCAGTTTTCTTGATAACCCAGTTTTTACCGCCGCCATTGAACAACATTCCTCTGTCTATGATTTACTTGACCTTCATTGCCAAGAATATGCGTAAATGTATGAATAAACAAGCAAGCGCTATGAAGAAAATACTACCCATCTTTGTAGAAAACTTGACACATTAATGTAATCGTTTTAATAAAAGTGTCACAGTGCACATTAATAATAGCGGCGTTTTGTGATGAGCAGGAAAATAATAATGTCTCGTACAGTTTTGGTGGTTGAGGACGAAGCGCCCATCCGTGAAATGCTTAAGTTTGTGTTAGAGCAATCTGGTTTTAATATTATTGAAGCCGAAGATTACGACATAGCGCAAGAAAAAATATGTGAACCTTACCCAGATTTAATCTTACTCGATTGGATGCTACCTGGTGGAAGCGGCGTTCAATTGGCCAAGAGTTTAAAGCAACATGAGTTCACTCGTGATATTCCAGTGATCATGCTTACCGCAAGAGGCGAAGAAGAAGATAAAATTCGCGGTCTTGATGCGGGTGCTGACGATTACGTCACTAAACCGTTTTCACCTAAAGAGCTTATTGCTCGAATAAAAGCGGTGATGCGACGGGTAACGCCTACATCAAATGAAGAGCCTATTGAATTTAACGGCTTGAAACTTGAGCCTGTTTCTCATCGCGTTATGGCCAACGAAGATCCGTTAGACATGGGGCCAACCGAGTTTAAACTTCTTCACTTCTTCATGACCCATCCAGAGCGTGTCTATAGCCGTGAGCTATTACTCGACAATGTCTGGGGGACGAATGTGTATGTGGAAGATAGAACGGTTGATGTGCATATCAGACGTTTACGCAAAGCTATCTCTCGTCATGGGCATGATGCTATGATTCAAACCGTGCGTGGAGCCGGTTACCGTTTCTCTACCAAACTCTAAATTCTCAGCGGATAAGAGACGCCGATAGCGTCTCTTCGCTCTCCGCGTTTCACTGTTTCAGGGCGCATTCACTATGTACTACCCGTTCTCATGGCTGAGAAGTACCCTTCGACTAGTGCTATACCTTTTGGTATTCGCGCTAATCGGTTGGTATATGAATGACATGTTATTTGCTGTAGCCATTGGCGCCACCTTGCTGCTTATCTTCAACTATTGGCATTTATACAAGCTTAACCGCTGGTTGTGGCATAGTCGTAAAATGTCACCACCCACCGTGCGTGGTGTGTGGGAACATATTTACGAAGGCATTTATTACCTGCAGCGCAGAAACAGAAATAAGCGTAAAGAGCTAGGTGAACTCGTGAAGCGATTTCGTGAGGGCTCTGAAGCCTTACCCGATGCCGCGGTCGTGGTGGATTCAAAAGCATGTATTATTTGGTGTAACCGTTTAGCGCGGCTGGATTTGGGCTTGAAATGGCCACAGGATTCGGGCAGAAGGCTCGATAATTTGCTACGTCACCCAGAGTTTATTCAGTACTTCCATGCTGGAAATTTCAAATATCCTATTGAAGTACCATCGCCAACCAACCCGCATAAAACCTTTGAATATCGGGTTATGCCTTATGGCGACGAACACCTTTTATTAATTGCGCGTGATATTACCCGCGTTTCTCAGTTAGAGGCCATGCGTAAAGACTTCGTCGCTAATGTTTCACATGAACTACGAACGCCTCTTACGGTAATTAATGGGTATTTAGAAATTTTGCCGGTGGATGAGTCGGCCGATCCTTTTATGCAAAAAGCCATGAAAGAAATGACTGCGCAAACTCATCGTATGCAAAATTTGATTGAAGATTTATTGGTATTGTCTCGCATTGAGGCCAGCTCTGAACGTATTTATGAAAACGTAGTGAATATTCCTACGGTACTGTCTCAAATAGAGCGAGAAGCGCAGGCGCTTAATAAAGAAAAACAGCACCACATTGAATTTCATATTGATACCGGACTAAAAGTGTTTGGGGTTGAAACCGAATTGCGAAGTGCTTGTTCTAACTTGGTATTTAATGCTGTGCACTACACTCCACCTGGTGGAGAAATTCATGTATATTGGCATGGTGACGAGGAAGGGGCTAAATTTGCCGTTCATGATAATGGCGACGGTATTGAGTCTAATCACCTTAATCGACTTACCGAGCGTTTTTACCGTGTCGATAAAGCACGGTCTCGAAAGACTGGTGGCTCAGGATTAGGGTTGTCGATAGTGAAGCACGTACTTAGCCATCACAATTCACGTTTAGACATTGCCAGTACCTTAGGTGAGGGCAGTCAGTTTTCCTTTGTGCTTGATAAAGAGTTAATTGCGGAGCAAATTTAAATGCGAATAAAGCAATTCATCGCCTCGTGCAATGTGGCCGTTTTGCTTCTTGTATCAGGCTCGTTGGGGGCTGAAACTACCCATGAGCTAGAATACGAACGCCAACCTGGGGTGGCAGGAAAGATCACCTCGGTAGGTTCAGACACACTCGCGAATTTAATGACCTTTTGGTCGCAAGAGTTCAAAGCCCTCTATCCGCAGGTGGGTTTCCAAATTCAAGCCTCGGGGTCTTCTACTGCGCCCCCTGCGCTTATTGAAGGTACAGCCACTATCGGCCCCATGAGCCGAGAATTAAAGCCTAGTGAAATTCGCGACTTTACCCGCAAGCACGGTTACCCGCCTTTAGTCCTTAAAGTCGCGATGGATGCTATCGCTATTTTTGTGGAACGCAGAAACCCGCTACAAGGGCTTACCCTAAATCAAGTCGATTCTATTTTCTCCCAAACACAATTTTGCGGTGGGGATGGACCAATCAATAAATGGTCAGAGTTAGGCATTGATGCTAATGGGTATCGCGCCCCAATTCGCTTGTACGGGCGAAACTCGGTATCAGGAACCTATGGACTATTTAAAATCATAGCCATGTGTGACGGTGATTTTAGAAATACGGTAAACGAGCAGCCTGGCTCGGCTTCAGTAGTGCTGTCTGTCGCCTCAGGAAAAGGCGCTATGGGTTATGCGGCCTATGGTTACAAAACCGCAGGGGTAAGGGCGCTGCCGTTAGGTGAAACGAAAGATTCGTTAGTGCCACTTACCATAGATAACGTTCGTAGTGAGTCTTATCCGTTCTCGCGCTTTTTGTATTTGGTGATAAACAAAAAACCTGGTGAGCCACTGCCTACCCTTGAAAGAGAGTTCTTGCGTTATATTCTATCTGAACAAGGGCAAGAACAAGTCGCTCGTGATGGGTACTTTCCAATTCGTGAAGATATGTTGCTAAGGCAACGTAGGTTGGTTGATTAGTTAGCGTAAAGCAGGTGTATAATTGTGGAGCATGTTTCATCCCGCTGGAAAACATGGGTAGTAAAAAGTCTCTTAGCTGGCACGGTACCGCCTGTAATTGCTGAACAGTTAACCCTAAATGGGTTTGACGCAAAAACAATTCGCACGCTTTTAGCCAGTAATTTACCGGCAAACTATGTTTTTGATCGGGATGTAGAATTTTATCGCAAGCTCGCATACCCCACTTTTTTAAATCAGCTTTCAATTAACAATGTGACCTGTTTGTACGATGAAAAGGTAATTCAGCTTTATCGCGTTGATAACTTTTTATCTGGGCAGGAGTGCCAAGATGTCATTAGTCTTTCCGCAAATAAACTTACCCCTTCTAAACTGACAGGTGCGCCTTCTGCAAAGGGGATAAGAACATCTTCAACCTGCGAACTCGCTTTCATGGACAGCGCGTTGGTTACCTCTATAGATAGTCGTATTGTCAGCTTCTTAGGATTGGGCGTAGGAGAAAAAGAGGTGATTCAAGCGCAACATTATAAGCAAGGGCAATATTTTAAACCGCATTTTGATTTCTTCCCACCAGGCACTCCTCAGTATCTAGAACATGCCAAAAAAAGGGGGCAGCGGACATGGACTTGCATGATTTATTTAGACGATAGCATGGAAGGTGGGCATACTCACTTTACAAAAGTCGGCGTGTCGGTAAAGCCCTGCCGAGGCGCAGCACTGATATGGAATAATTTGACCCAAACCGGCGCGCCTAATTTTAACACTATGCATTATGCTGAACCGGTGACCGTTGGTAATAAAAACGTCATAACTAAGTGGTTTCGAGATAGAAATTAGTCCTTCTAACAATATAACCAGTTGCTGTAACACTCAAAATTCACTCCAACCCATTAAAAAACAAGACAATCTTTAAGCCATTAAAGGCGATCTACAAAAGTTCCAAATATTTCTACCTGAATGTACATTTGTAACAAAAATGTCACCCTTCTCATTTAATCTCTACCGGACTTTGAAATTCAAACTAAGATCTAACTGGAGAATTTAATGGAAATTCGTAATGTTTTTAAGATCAGTGCAATCACGACTGCACTTGTTCTTGCAGGTTGCGGTGGCGATATAAATATTAATGAAGGTGACGAAGTTGTTGCAACGCCAACGACTCCTACCACGCCGACTACCCCAACTACGCCAACTACCCCTGATGTTGATACGCCATTTTCATTAGGCTTGGCGACTGATGCATCAAGCGAATTCTCTACAATTACTGATAAGCCTGTTTATCGCTTAGATGACGATTTAGTGTTAACGCAAGACATGACGTTAACCAATGATGCGCACTGGATCATTAAGGGGCGTACGGCAGTTGGTAACGACAACGCAGATTCAACAGTACTTACCATTGAAGAAGGTACAACCGTTATCGGTGAAGACGGTGACGACTTCTTAGTAGTACGCCGTGGTTCACAAATTGAAGCGTCTGGTTCATCTTCAGCGCCAATTGTAATGACATCTATTCAAGACGTTACTGGTGAAGAAACATCAATTGGTCAATGGGGTGGTGTGGTATTACTAGGTAATGCACCCACTAACCTTTGTAACACAGGTGACGATGACCAAACGTCTGACGACGAACTAGCGTCTTGTGGTGTGTCTGCGGAAGGTGATGCTGGCTTGTACGGCGGAAACGACGCAGAAGATGATTCTGGTACACTAGAATATGTTGTTGTTAAGCATGCTGGTAAAGCCTTGGCGTCTGGTGATGAACTAAACGGTATTTCATTTGCTGGTATCGGTTCTGAAACAACAGTAAATCACATTCAAGTTCACCAAAATCTTGATGACGGTATCGAATTTTTCGGTGGTACGGTTAGCGTAAGCAATGTAGTGCTAACAGACATTGGTGACGATTCTCTAGATTGGTCTTTCGGTTGGACGGGTAGTGCAACTAACGTTTATATTCAGCAATCTGCAGACGGTGGCGACAACGCTATTGAAGCGGATAACAATGAAGATAACCCTTCATGGTTACCACTTACCAAGCCAACTGTTTCTAACGTAACCATTGTAAGCGCCGACGGTACTAACGGCGTTCGTTTACGTAACGGTACAGCAGGGGTGCTATCTAATGTAGTCGTTACCGGCTCTACATTAGCGGCTAACTGCCTGCGCGTAAATGGCGACGAGTCAATCGCGAATGCAGAGTCTGGTGAGCTTTCAATCACTAACTCGGTAGTTGCTTGTGAAACCCCCGCAAACAACTTTGGTTCAGATGAAATTAGTGGCGATTCTACGCAAGCGTGGTTCGAAGGCCAAACCGGCAATAGTGTACTAACACCTTCTGAACTTCTTTTTGAAGATAACGGGTATTTCCCTACGTCAGCTTCGCCTTTAGCAAACAGTGGAAACTACATTGGCGCATTTGACCCTGCTGGTGAAGACTGGACTACAGGCTGGACGGTTGGTGTAAACGGTGGATTCCCAACTGATATTCAGACTGCTTTCGAGCAAGGCCTTGCGACAGATGTATCAGCTAACTTCCCAGAATTAACTGACAAGCCAGTTTATGAACTTGCTGAAGATACAACACTAACCAGTGATGTAACATTAACTAACGATGCTTACTGGTTAATTAAAGGTCGCTTAGCTGTTGGTAACGATAACGCAGACAACGCGGTACTTTACATTGAACAAGGCACAACCGTTTTCGGTGAAGAAGGCGATGACTTCTTAGTAGTGCGTCGTGGCTCTCAAATTGAAGCTGCGGGTACGGCCAACGCGCCAATTACCTTTACGTCGGTTCAAGACCTAACAGGTCAAGAAACGTCTATTGGTCAATGGGGTGGTTTGGTACTTCTTGGTAATGCACCTACTAACTTATGTAACACGGGTGACGATTCAGATACCTCTGACGCTGAATTAGCAGCATGTGGTGTAGCAGCGGAAGGTGATGCAGGGCTTTACGGTGGTGCAGATGCTGAAGATAACTCAGGTACGCTTCGCTATATTGTTGTTAAGCATGCAGGTCGCGCATTAGCGGCAGGTGACGAGTTAAACGGAATTTCATTTGCAGGTATTGGTTCTGGTACTGAAGTTGAATTTATCCAAGTTCACCAAAATCTAGATGACGGAGTTGAATTCTTCGGTGGTACAGTAAGCGTTCGTAACATTGTGTTGACTGATATTGGCGATGATTCACTTGATTGGTCATTTGGTTGGACTGGTAACGCACAAAATGTTTATATCCAGCAATCGGCTGCGGGTGGCGATAACGCTATCGAAGCGGATAACAACGAAGATAACCCTGCGTGGTTGCCGCTTACTAGCCCAACTATCTCGAACGTAACTATTGTTGGTGCCGAGGGTACAAACGGTGTGCGTCTACGTAATGGTACCGCAGGTGCACTGCGTAACGTAGTGGTTACTGCGGGTGAAGGCTATTCAAATTGCCTACGTGTTAACGGTGCTGAATCTATCGCGAATGCAGAGTCTGGTGCGCTTTCAGTAGAAAACTCAATAGTTGCGTGTGAAACTGACGACAACTTCGGTTCTGATGAAATCGGCGGTGGTTCAACAGAAGCATGGTTTACTGGCCAAACTGGAAACAGTGTACAAACGGCTGACGCACTAATGCTTTCTACCGATGGCTTCACACCTCGCTCTGGTTCTCCATTGCTAGGCGCTGGTGTTGACATGTCTGCAGACAGTGATTTCTTCACATCAACTGACTACATCGGTGCATTTGACGGCGAAAACAACTGGATGGACGGTTGGACTGTTGCTGTTAACGACTCAATTCCTTCTGATGTGACTAACGCATTTGAGCAAGGTTTGGCCACTGACGTTTCAGGCAGCTTTGCCGCGATTACTGACAAGCCAGTGTATCAGCTAGCCGCTGATACTATCTTTACCGCAGACGTTTCTTTAACCAACGATGCTCATTGGTTGATTAAAGGCCGCACTGCTGTAGGTAACGATAACGCTGATAGCGCTACGCTTTATATCCAACGCGGTACTACCGTATTTGGTGAAGATGGCGACGATTTCTTAGTAGTACGCCGCGGTTCGAAAATGGAAGCGTCTGGTACTGCAACATTGCCTATCACTTTCACCTCATCTGAAGATATGACGGGTGGCGAAACTACTATCGGTCAATGGGGTGGCCTAGTTATCTTAGGTAATGCACCTACTAACTTGTGTAACACAGGCGACGACGACGCAACCTCAGATGCGGAATTAGCATCATGTGGTGTATCTGCTGAAGGTGATGCTGGTCTATACGGCGGCGCTGATGCAGAAGATAGCTCTGGTACTTTCCGCTACGTTATTGTTAAGCATGCAGGTAAAGCACTTGCTGCTGGTGATGAACTAAACGGTATCTCATTCGCAGGTGTTGGCAGTGGTACAGAAGTAGACTTCATCCAAGTGCACGAAAACTTAGACGATGGTGTTGAGTTCTTCGGTGGCTCGGTAAACGTTAGTCACCTAGTGCTAACTGCCATTGGTGATGACTCACTAGATTGGTCTTTCGGTTGGACGGGTAAAGCACAGTACGTGCTTATCAAGCAGGGCCTTAATGGCGGCGACAATGCATTTGAAGCTGACAACAACGAAGATAACCCTACTTGGACACCACTAACAACGCCTACTGTTTCTAATGTAACCATTATTGGTTCTACAGATACCAACGGCGTACGTCTTCGCAACGGTACCGCAGGAACCATTAAGAACTTAGTAGTAACTGGCGGCGCTGACTACAGCAACTGCCTACGCGTTAACGGTGATGAATCAATTGCAAACGCAGCAGATGCTTCACTTACTGTTACTCACTCTACAGTGGCTTGTGAGTCTACCAGCGCATTTGGTTCTGACGTAATTGGTACGGCAACAACCCAAGAATGGTTTGAAGCACAAGACGGTAACACCGTTGTAGCAGACATTGACGCGCTAAGTTTCGATGATGCAACCGGTTATGTTCCAAGCAGTGATTCAGCGTTACTTGGTTCTGGTTTTGATGCGTCTACGCTAGATAGCTTCTTCGATAGCACAGATTATAAAGGTGCATTCGATGGCGAAGCTAACTGGACGCTAGGCTGGGTAACTGTAGGTCTTGAAGACTAATAAACTTTCATCATTCATTGAAGCTAAGGCGCTTGCGCGCCTTAGCTTTTGTGCTGAAAGGTCTTCCTAACCACAGTCCCATAGGAGTTTCCATAATGAAAAATAATCAATCGTCAATATTCAAATTAGGTAGTCTGACGCTTGCCATTTCTACTATTCTAGGTTCAAGCTTATTGTCTACCACGGCAATGGCGCAACAATCAGAAGATGAAGTGATTGAAGAAGTTGTTGCTACAGGAACCCGATTAAAAGGGACAGCAACAGCGGTAATGCAAGAACGTCAAAACCAAGCGTTTGTTGCCGATATCATGGGTGCAGATCAAATTGCACGTACCGGTGATGGTGATGCTGCGGCGGCACTTCGCCGTGTAACTGGATTGACATTGGTAGATGGCAAGTTCATCTACGTTCGTGGTTTGGGTGAACGTTACTCAAGTACACAGTTAAATGGTATGACAGTACCTAGCCCTGATCCAACGCGTTCGGTGGTTCCGCTAGATTTATTCCCTTCAAGCATCATTGAAAGCTTGAACGTTCAAAAATCGTTTTCGCCCAATATGCCTGGTCATTTTGGTGGCGGTAACGTTAATATTCGCACTAAATCTATCCCTACTGAATTTGTTTTCAGTGTGTCCGGTGGAGCAGGTTGGAATTCAGAAAACAGTAACGATGGTTTTTTCTACGACGGTGGAAGCGACGATTGGACTGGACGAGATGATGGAACACGTGCCTTACCGTCTATCATAGCATCGAACCTAGCGGCTTCTGGTTCAGATGGGTTTGAAGGTGATTCTTCACGCACGTTAGCGCAAACACAAGAAATACTAAATTCGTTCAATTGGGATATTGGCCCTGAAAGTAAGTCTGCCGACCCAGACTTCAATTTTGGCGCAACCTTAGGTAATCGTTACACGTTTGACGATGACAGTGTATTGGGTTTTCTCGCGACGGTTTCTTACAGTAATGAATGGTCAATTACCGAAGAGCAATTGGGTAATGATATTGGTGGCGGACAAGATAATCCGCGCTTTACTAAATATCGTGACATGATTTCTACCGAGCAAAATGTTCGTTGGAGCGGCATGTTCAACGTGGGCTACGAGTTAAATAGCAACCACAAAATTGAACTTGTTAATATGATGCTGCATGACATGCGCGACCGCCTGCGCGATGGCGAATACTTCGACGACAGTGAAACAACGGTAGGCGTTGAAGAATTTAGCCGTATGGATATCATTTTCGAAGAGCGTGAAATGGTATCGTCACAGTTGAAAGGAACCCACAACTTCCTTGACATTGCTAACGGTGTATTCTTTGATTGGTATGCAGGTACAAGTCGTGCCTCACGTGAAGCGCCAGATATTATGGAAGTCACTTACCAGTTATTTTATGACGACGCAGGTGCGTTAGAGCTTGAACGTATTGATGATACTTCAGGGACTAACTTAAACCGTCAATATCAAAGCCTTCAAGATGAATCTGATACTTATGGTTTTAATGTCTCTACCCCCTTCTATGGAGACGGGTATGATATTGAAATTAAAGCGGGTTTCGACTATTACGAGAAAACTCGTGATGCCGTTAATATCGATTTAGCTATTCGTCATTTTGGTATCAATGATGAGTTTAAAGTGGGTAACCGTCTGTATGATATTTTCTCAGAAGAAAATATTAATAACCCAGACTTCTACGCAAGCTCAACCGGTAGCTCGTTATTCCAAGACAATACCGGTGAAGGTGATAAGTATTCTGCAGCAAGTAAATTGACTGCCGGTTACTTGATGGTAGATGCCTTTATCGATAAGAAATGGCGTCTAAGTGGTGGCGCACGTTGGGAAGAGTTCCAGCAAATTTCAGTCCCTTATGTTGAACACTCGAATGAGTTTGCAGCAGAGACAGATGAAATTGTTGATAGTATTTACAACGAAGATGACATCCTACCTTCATTCGCGTTGACGTATATCGCTAATGATGAAATGCAGTATCGTTTCAACATCAGCCAAACGTTAATTCGTCCTGATTTACGTGATATCAGCACCACATTCTTTATCGATCCGCTTACCGAATTCCTTGTTCGTGGCTCACCATCTTTGGTAGAAACAGAGCTAATGAACATAGACGTTCGCTGGGAATGGTATATGTCTCAGGGGAATAACGTATCTGTAGCTTTATTCTATAAAGACATGGAAAACCCTATCGAGATGGTTCAGTTCGATGGTGGTGAGGGTGTACCTCAGTTACTTACCGCTAACGGTGAAGAAGGTGAGTTGTACGGGCTTGAAGTCGAGTTTTTACACGACCTTAGCTTCGTCAGCGATTCAATGAGCAACTTCTTTATATCCGGTAACATGACTGTATCGGATTCAGAAGTGACTATTGGCAGCGGTGATCAAGACTCTTTGTTCTCACAGCAAGCTCGTGAAGCTTATGGCGGTACTATTACAGCGACTATTACTAATGACCAGCGTCGTTTAGTGGGCCATTCAGAGTGGGTTGCTAACCTTCAACTAGGTTGGGATTCAGACAATGGAGAGCACTCGGCTTCATTGGTGTATAACTCGTTTGGTGAACGTATTATTGCGCCAGGTGTTCGCGGATTTGAAGATGGTATTGAAAACCCTTTCCATTCTTTAGATTTTGTTTACACCTACTATCCAGATTTCAATACTACGATTAAGGTTAAGTTTCAAAATATCCTTAACGAGGATAAAGAAATTGAACAGGAAGGGCTACTGTTACGCCGTGAATCAGTCGGCACAGGCATTAGCGCTAGCGTGAAGTACGACTTCTAATTTAAAAAGCCCGGAATTATCCGGGCTTTTTATTGCGCGATAGTCTACTGAATGTGACGGTTGTGTAATAAAACTGTCATGGAAAACTCCTATCCTACGCCCAGAATTTTATAGTCGGTAATCCCGATTTCTTTTAACTTTAAAGGTTTGAATGTATGAAGCTTATCAATTCTTTGCTTATAGCAGGCGCGCTTGTGGCGACACCTGTACTAGCACAAGACGATGAAGTACTAAATCCCGTTATCGATGAGGCGGCGAAAATTAATGAATCTGCTGCGAAGTCGCAGGAAAAAATCAACGGTATCACCGATCAGATTGACAGCAAACTTCAGCAATTCAAAACATTGATGAAAGAAATAGAAGGTTTGGATGTTTATAACACCCAACTTCGTAAGCAAATTAATAGCCAAGAACAAGAAATGGATGATTTGAACGCCGCTATCGATGAAGTATCGGTTGTTGAGCGTCAGATCACCCCGTTGATGATGCGCATGATTGACGGCATGGAGCAGTTCATTGCTCTAGACGTACCTTTCCTTCCTGAGGAACGTAAAAACCGCGTAATGGATTTGAAAGCCATGATGGACCGCGCAGATGTTGCCGCATCTGAAAAATTCCGTCGTGTAATGGAAGCGTACCAAGTTGAGATGGACTACGGCCGCACCATGGAAGCTTACAGTGGTTTGCATACTATTAATGGTCAAGAGCGTGACGTTGAGTTTTTGCGCCTAGGTCGCACAGCGCTTATTTATCAAACTCGTGATGCTAGTTCACAAGGTGTTTGGAACAAGCAAACTCGCCAGTGGGAAGAGCTAGACAGCAGCTACCGCACACAAATTACAAAAGGTCTGCGCATGGCGAAGAAACAACTTGCCCCAGACTTATTAATGCTACCAGTGGCTATCACAGACTAAGAGGTTGATGAGAATGTTTAATTCAGTAAAACGTATCGCTTTTGGCCTAGTAGCCCTTAGCTTAAGCGCTGGTGCAGTAGCACAGAACGACCGCGCAATGGACCTTGATGCACTGCTTAAGCAGCTAGAAGAAGGTCAATTTGCCCAGTCTGAGCAAAATAAACAACGTGAGCGCGATTTCATCGCTCAACGTGCTGAGCAAGATCAAGTATTGCGTGACACCCGTGCTCGTCGTGACCAAATGCTAGCTCAATCAGAACAGCTTGAAACGCAATTCGAAGAGAATGAATTCAAATTAGCTGACCTTAACGGTGCACTAGATACACGTTTAGGTTCATTAAAAGAATTGTTCGGTGTACTACAGCAAATTGCAGGCGACACAAAAAATAAATTCTATAACTCAGTAGTATCGGCGCAAATCTCAGGCCGCTCAGACTTCTTAGATAAGATGGCTCAAGACATGGGCTCTAGCTCAAAGCTTGCCTCTATCGAAGAAATCGAGCGTGTATGGTTTGAAATGCAACGTGAAATGACTGAGTCAGGTAAAGTAACCAAATTCACTACTGACGTAGTTGAAGCGGGTGGCCAGAAAGTATCAAAAGAAGTGGTGCGCGTAGGACCTTTCGCATTAGTTGCTGACGGTAAATACCTTGAATACAACGGTGTGACTGGTACGGTTTCAGAACTTATCCGTCAGCCTGCTGACCGTTACAACAGCTCTGCTGCAGAACTTCAAGAATCGGCAAGCGGTGAACTTGTTCAGTTTGGTATCGACCCAACGGGTGGTTCAATTCTAGGTTTGTTAGTTCAAGCGCCTAATCTGAAAGAGCGTGTAGAGCAGGGCGGCGTGGTTGGATACATTATCCTTATCGTTGGTGCGTTTGGTTTACTACTAGCCATAGAGCGTTTGATTACTTTGTCGCTTATTCGCATGAAAGTGAACAAGCAACTTAAGAGCAAAGAAGTTAAAACTAACAACCCGCTAGGCCGTGTACTTAAAGTACGTGATGAGCATCCAAATGCTGATGTTGAAGCACTTGAGCTTCACCTTACCGAAGCCATTTTAGGCGAAGTGCCTAAGCTAGGGCGTAACCTTACTATCATTAAGATTATCTCAGTGGTAGCACCGCTTATGGGTCTACTTGGTACAGTTACCGGTATGATTAATACTTTCCAGGCAATTACCTTGTTTGGTACAGGCGACCCGAAACTAATGGCGGGTGGTATTTCAACAGCACTAGTTACAACGGTTCTTGGCCTAGTAGTCGCTATTCCAATGACTTTGCTATACGCCATGCTAAATACACGTTCTAAGAACATCGTATACATTCTTCAAGAACAAGCGTCTGGCGTTATTGCAGAGCGCGCAGAGCGGAGCTAATCATGATCGAGTTTCTGGAAGCAATTCGCGATTTCACAGAAACAGGTGGCCAGGTTCTCCTGGTCATCGGTCTGCTGATATTCGTTATGTGGCTTTTGATCCTCGAGCGTGCCATGTATCTGATGATTTGGCATAAGCAAGCTAAGAAAGAAGCGGTGTCTATGTGGACTGCACGTAACGACCGCGCTTCTTGGATTGCACAGCAAGTTCGTCAGAAAACGATTTCACAGTTAACTATGCGTCTTAACGGTAGTATCCCGATTATTCAGTCTTTGGTTGCGCTTTGTCCGCTACTTGGCTTGATGGGAACGGTAACCGGTATGATTGAAGTGTTCGATGTGATGGCCATTGCAGGTTCGGGTAACGCCCGCTCTATGGCATCAGGCGTATCGAAAGCCACTATCCCCACTATGGCGGGCATGGTTGGTGCACTTTCAGGCGTATTTGCCTCTACATGGCTTAACCGTATGGTGAAATCTGAACGCACGCATCTTGAGGATGCATTGACTATTCAACGTTAATGCTACGGCATTAAGGTAAGGTAAAAATTATGAAGCAACATTTTCAAAACCTAGTTGATGAAGAAGAAGCAGCCATCGATATGACGCCCATGCTGGACGTTGTATTTATCATGTTGATTTTCTTTATCGTAACCGCATCCTTCGTAAAAGAAGCGGGTATTGATGTTAACCGTCCTGAAGCAGCCACTGCTGTTAAAAAAGACCGCGCTAACATTCTTATCGCTATCTCTGATAAAGGCGAAATTTGGATCAATAAGCGTCGTATAGATGAACGTGCAGTACAGGCGAACATCGAGCGTCTTCACGCTGAAAACCCGCAGGGTACCGTTGTGATTCAAGCAGATAAAGAATCAACCACTGAAACCCTTATTAAAGTTATGGATGCCTCCCGTGCGGCAGGTGTTTTTGATGTTTCGATTGCAGCTCAAGAGCCATAAATCATGCCACGATATATAATCGCATTTGTTATATCCCTTGCGATCACGTTAGGCCTGTTCTTCTTGATGCAATCACTCATCAAGATGGGTGGCAGTGCGTTAACGGAACCGCCAAAGGGTAGTGTACTTGACTTTGTTAGGGTTAAGCAGGACGAACAGGTCGAGAAAAAAGATCGTAAGCCTAAGAAGCCGCCTAAGCCAGATCAGCCGCCACCGCAAATGGAGCAACCTCAAATGGACTCACCTACTCCGGATGCGGAAGGGACGTCTATGGACTTCGGTGCAGATGTTGGTGATGATATTTCACTAGACGGCGGGTTAGCCCTAGAGTCTGGTGATGGCGAGTATTTACCTATAGTTAAGGTGGCGCCGGTTTATCCTCGTCGTGCTTTGCAACGTGGTATCGAAGGCTTTGTTATTGTTGAATTTACGGTAACTAAGCAAGGCGCAGTACGAGATCCTATCGTGATAGAAGCCAACCCAGAAGGTATATTTGAACAAGCAGCAATGGATGCCGCAATGAAGTTTAAGTATAAGCCGCGAGTGGTAAATGGCGAAGCCACGGAAGTCTCTGGTATTCAAAACCGTATTACCTTCCAGATAGACGGATAATGACATGAGAAAAAAACAAACGAATACATTGCTTAGTGCACTGGCGTTTGCAGTTGTTTGCGCAACTGTGTCTGTTCCTACTCTGTTGGTTGCCGGTGATGCAGTTGCTCAGGAACAAAAAGCCAGTGATAAGAAAACCCGTCGTGTGCCTACACTTCGTGGAAAGGTTTACGAGCAGTTAGCGCGAGCACAGTCAGCCGCGGATGATGCAGGGAATGTAGAAGAAGCTATTGCTATTCTTAAAGAGGTAGAAGAAAAAGCTGACTCGATGAATAGCTACGAAAAAGCCATGATGTATAACTTTTTCGGCTTTATTTACTACAACGATGAAAATTACGACAAAGCGTTAGAGTCGTTTGAAAACGTGGTTAACCAGCAACCTATTCCTGAGAAGTTCGAAATGTCGACACTTTTCAGCTTAGCGCAGTTGCATTTGATGCAAGGTAACTACGACAGAACGATTGAGTTTATCGAACGTTGGGAAGTATTAAACGACGGTGTTATACCACCTAAAAATAAGGTGTTAAAAGCACAGGCGTATTATCAGAACAAGCGTTACGATGATGCAGCTGATTGGATAACACAAGCCATTAAAGAACATGAAGCAGAAGGCATGTTGCCCGATGAAGCATGGCTTATTCTTCAACGCGCGGTGTTCTATGAACTTAAGCAGCCTGCTAAAGTAAAAGATGTTTTGATCAAGCTGGTAAAGCTTTACAGCGAACCGAAATATTGGATACAACTGGCTGGTATGTACGGCGAGTTAGGTGAAGAGCGTAAGCAGCTTGCGATTATGGAAACAGCTTACCAACAGGGTTTTGTAGAATCTCCAGCGGATATCTTCAACATGGCACAGCTTTATTACTATCACCGTGCTCCTTATAAAGGTGCATTGTTGATGGAACAAGCCATGAAAGAAGGCGTGCTGGAAGAAAACCTTCGAAACCTTAAGTTTTTAGGCCAAAGCTGGACGCTAGCCAAAGAGCAAGACAAAGCCATTCCGGTGATGATGCAAGCAGCAGAATTATCAGAAGATGGTGAGTTAGATGCTCAGTTAGCGCAAATTCTACTTAACGAACAACGCTGGGATGAGGCTATTGCAGCGGCAGATCGCGCCGTTGAAAAAGGTGAGATGCGTAACCCAGGCTTGGTGTATTTGATTAAAGGCATGGCCCTTTATAATCAAAAGCAGTACGCACTTGCGCTTAACCAGCTTGCTGAAGCTGAAAAGCATCAGAAAAGCCGAGCTATGGCACAGCAGTGGAAACAGTTTGTTCAATCTGAAAAGAGACAAGCTGAAATCATCGAAACTGAGCTTGGCAATAGTTAAACGCAACAGTGAGCACGTTTATACGTGGTAGTCGAAACGCCGCAGGCATCTAAACGAGCCTGCGGCGTTTTTGTTTGCACTATATGGACTGCCTTCGCTTATTAGTGCCTTTCACAGAAGGCGCCAAGAATAAAGGTTCAGGGAAGAAAGGCTTCAATGGAGGGGAGTTCATTTCTAGCTTCAAGTTCATTCCAGTAAACTTTAGTTTTCATCACGTCTTCTTTGATAGACAAAAAAGTGGACACTAATTCCGGGTCGAAGTGCTTGCCCGATTCACTTTCAATGTAGGCAAATGCTTCTTCATCTGGCCACGCTTGTTTATAGGGCCGCTTCATGGTCAGGGCATCAAACACATCTGCAATTGCCACAATGCGTGCGCTTACTGGAATTTGTTCACGCTTTAATGAATTAGGGTAGCCACTGCCATCCCATTTTTCATGATGATAGCGCGCAATTTCTGCGGCCAAGCTAAACAAGGGCGAATTACTGCGGGTTAATATTTCATAGCCAATTGCCGCATGCGTGCGCATGACTTCCATTTCATCAAAGGTAAGTCGTCTAGGGGCTTTTAAAATATTATCAGGAATACCTATTTTTCCGGTATCGTGCATAGGCGCGGCTTGTGCCAGCAAAGAGGCTTCTTCAGGTGACCAACCATAGGCTAATGCTAAACACTGACAATAAGCGGCCATGCGCCAGATGTGATGGCCAGTGTCAGTATCGTTGTAATGTCCGGCTGCGGCCAACATGCTAATAGCACTTTGCTGACTACGAAGTAGTTCTTGAGTTCTGATCTTAACTTCTTGTTCAGTTACTCTCACTTGGTGTGCTAACGAGATGTGAGTTTTTACTCTAGCAAGCACCAGGGCCGGTGAGATAGGCTTAGTAATATAATCCACTGCCCCTAATTCAAATCCTTTCTCTTCATCTTGACCTTGGCCCAAAGCCGTAACAAAGATGATAGGCACCTTAGCCAGTCTTGGGGCAAGCTCTGGGGAAGTTTTAATCTGTCTGCATACTTCATGACCATCAATACCCGGCATCATGATATCGAGTAAAATAAGGTCAGGGGTGAACTGCTCTACGACTTTCAATGCAATCTGCCCAGTAGGCGCGACCTTTACTTGGTAATAAGGCGACAAGATACCCTGCAATAAATCGATGTTTGCTGGCTCGTCGTCAACGACTAAAATGCTAAAGTCCGTTTTTCTCGATTTCTGGTTATCAGCCATTTAGCAATGTATCCCTAAGGCGTAAAAGTTCTTCAAGTGCTCGGCTGTAATCGTAAACACTAACAAGTTGCCTTGCATGGTTTAGTGCATGTGCCGATGCTGATGATGCATGTTTGTTGTAAAGCGTTGAAAGCAGAGATACTGCCTCGGCATCGTAAGACTCAAGGCTTGTGATCACCGCTGACAAATCTGAGATAGATAATACCTCTCCTGCTTCTTCATCATCATACTCTTTTGGCAATGAAAGCGTATGCGCAATAAGTCGAAGAGTGGCGTCTAAAGCGAATGAGATGTTCGATATTTTATGCGCATAATTAGTGTTGTCTTCAAGGCTGTTTGGTAGCCTTTCTAACGCAGTAACCAAAGTATCAGCCCCTATTTTTTTAGCATCGGCCAATAGCGAGTTAATAGCATCATGCTTCGCGTCATTCTCAATCATAATATTAATAAGCTGCGCGAGTAACTCTGCATTTTTGTAATTCGAGTAAAATTCAGCCAAGGAAATAAGGAAGGGATCGTCACTGTCATGCATGTTGTTTAAATTGACAGAAGTGTGAATATTGATGTCGATGACATGTAATATTTCAGCTGCGCTTGCGGGTTTTACCAAGTGGGCACACATACCAACGCTAGACGACTTTTGTTTGTTTTCGCTGCTACCATCAGCACTAAGTGCAATGATAGGGCAGTGCCAGCCATTTAAATTATTTAGTTCCTCAGCAACAGTGAATCCGCTCTTATTTGGAAGAATGCAATCGAGTAGTACCACGTCGAAGTCGTTACTATTTCCCAGTGCCAAAGCTTGCTCACCAGAGGTTGCTGTGGTCACACTCAAGCCTGCATCAAGTAAAATTTGCTGCGCTATTTCAAGACTTATACTGTCATCATCTACCAACAATGCGTGCTTTCCTGCTAGTCGTCGCTTGCGCCATATCTTGCTTTCTAGCCCATCAATGAGGGTGGGTAACTTGGTATTTGAAGTAGGAACTAATTCCCGCAAGACGTCATTATCGGTAAAAGGTAGCTCTATAATATTAAGCGTGTTGAGTTTGACAGATTGTAATCGACGCTTAGCTTCTTCGGTGTCGATGGGGGTCACGATACACACTAGGTTTAGATTTTCATATTCACCAAGTTTTATATGGTTGACGAATTTTTGCCATTCTGATGGCTTAGCGGGAAGCAACACCATTGCATCATGCCGCGTAACTGGGAACGCATCTGTATTTGGGTTAACAAAGCTGCAAGGTATGGAGAGTCGCGACAGTGTGTGTGCTAAAATATTGTTCGCTTCATCCATATCCTGACTTGTATTCACACACAGTAATGGGTGATTCAGTTTCGGTAGGGGCACGGCTAACTTCACTTTTTCACGGCTAATTTCATTAGCCGTCTCATGAACCAATTCCGGAACAGCAAAACAAAATTGCGTTCCCTTACCAAGCTCACTGATAAATTCAAGTTCACCATGCATCAGTTCAACTAAGCGCTTGCTAATCGCTAGGCCTAATCCAGTACCGCCATATTCCCTTGAAATAGACGCATCGGCCTGTACGAAGGCGTTAAACAGTTTTTCTTTGTTGTCGGCATCAATGCCTATACCTGTATCGCTCACACAAAAACTAAGGGCGTCTCTTTCTTTACTGACGGTTAATTTAACGAATCCGTGACGAGTGAACTTGATGGCATTTCCCAATAAATTAACCAATACCTGATAAATCTTGTCGCTATCACCCTTACAGGTAACGTCTGTGTCTAAGCGCATGTCGAATAGTAACTGTAAACGCTTCTGGCGCGCTTTATGTTGAAACACCTGTGCGAGCTTGTTCATCATATCGGCAAGGTTGAAATCAGCACGATGCAATTCAACTTGTTGGGCTTCAACTTTCGAAAAATCTAAAATGCCGTTTATTAGCGTAAGCAACGAGGTAGCGCTGCCTTTCACTTTGGTCATGTAACTTTGTTGCTGCGACTGATTATCGGTTTCAAGTGCTAAATGGGTTAAGCCAATAATGGCATTCATAGGGGTGCGAATTTCGTGGCTCATTGTCGCTAAAAAATCTCCCTTGGCCTTGTTAGCATTAGCGGCTTCTTTGTAAGCATGTTGTAGTTTACGCTCCAACTCTTTACGATCACTTATATCTCTGAACACACCAACATGGCCGTTGGGGTTGCCATGAATGTCTTCAAGGGGAACTGCAATAATTGAAATTGGAAAGATGCGTCCTAGCTTATCGGTAAAGAAGTCTTCATCAGAGCTATAGGTTTTTCCCTCACAAATAGCCTGATTTACAGGGCATTCATCTCGAGATAAAAGTGTGCCATCTCCTTTTTGATAATGAACAGCATTGTGGAACCTGTGGCTTTGTAAATCTGCTAATTCCCACCCCAACAAACGAGATGCTTCAGGGTTGAGAAATTGCGTTTTACCTGTTGCATCTACGGCATATACACCTTCACCGATGCTGTTAGTAATACTTTGATAAAACTGCCTACCTGTCTCTAACCTTTTTTCTAACCTTTTTTGATTGGAAATATCTGTGCAGAGTACGACGAGATTTTCAACGCGGCCTTGTTCATTAACGTTGGGAACAATGGTACAAAATACGAACCAAGGGGTGCCGGATTTCGTGATACTTTGAAGCTCGCCGTGCCAAATCTCACCTTTAAATAGGGATTGAATAATGGTGAGGCGCGTTGGTAGGGGGACATTATTTACATTGAGCATATCCGCACTGTTCCCGATAAGCTCGTCTCGAGTAAATTCAGATAGCTGACAACATTTATCATTAGCGCTTAAGATAGTGCCATTTAAGTCGAGCGTGACAACTATGCTGTGCTCATCCATAGCTCGCCTTTGGATCAGCATGTCGTTCTCTTTATGTTGTTGCTCAGTAATTAAGTCTAATACCAAGGTGGACAGCGACGTTAAGCTAGCAATATCGTCATCAATTTCTGGTCGCGCTTGCGCTGTTAATAATGTATTTACCGATTTAACAAGGTTGCCGGTTATGGTCGCTAATTCTTGAGGCGAGGTTTGCCCCTGAGCTGCAGGTGGCCTGCCCATATTATTTTGACGTGCATAACCGCCGCTTGTTGTCTCACCTTCTGCTTCAAGACCATGTTGGCGGTATGTATTGTCGATAGAGGCGAGCAATGCACTAAGGCCCGTGGTAAGGCGGGATGCATCATGGTTGTCTAACAAAGAGGTTTTATTAAGTATATCGTCTAGCCAAAGTTCGCCTTCTTCGTTGTTTTCACAAGAGAATGCAGCTTTGATTTGCTTGATTAAAAGAGAGTTCACAGCGTTGGGAGCAGACTTACGTTAGGCTTAATAGATTATGTATAGAATGAAAATGGTATTGCAGCAAACAAACCAGGTTATTCTTTGGTAGCAATAACCTGATTTTATTCATATTAACGGCAATTAGCGCCAAGACAATTTAGGCTGAACGAAGCTCTCTACGCAGAATTTTCCCAACAGTAGATTTAGGGAGTTCTTCTAAAACCGTAAGTTCCTTAGGGACTTTGTAGTTGGTTAAGCTTTCTTTGCAAAAGGCAATGATGTCATCGTTACTTACGGGCTTGCTGACGGTGATGAACGCGCATACTCGCTCACCCGACTTATCATCTGGCTTGCCAACAACAGCGGCTTCCATGATATCGGGGTGAGCTGTGAGCACATCTTCTACTTCATTCGGGTAAACGTTAAAGCCCGAAACAATAATCATGTCTTTCAAACGGTCGACAATTTTAAGTGCCCCTGATTCAACCCAAACGCCGATGTCACCGGTTTTAAAGAAGCCATCTTTGGTCATGACTTTTGCTGTCTCATCGTCTCTGTTCCAATAGCCCAGCATCACTTGTGGTCCACGAACCGCAATTTGCCCTGACTCGCCTTCGCCTACTGGGTTATCGTAGCTATCTAGCAAAGCTACCTCAGTATCTTGCAGTGGTTTACCAACGGTACCAATTTCTTCCTCGCCAGGCAGATTAAAAGAAACGACGGGGGCGGTTTCTGATAACCCGTAACCTTCAGTAATCGTATTACCCGTTACTTGTTTCCAAATAGACACGGCACCTTGGGTAAGCGCAGTTCCGCCTGACATCGTTAAATGCAGTTTTGAGAAGTCGAGCTTGGCAAATTCGGGGTGACGACCCAAACCAACGAATAACGTATTAATACCTGCAAACGCCGTAATTTTGTGCGGTTTTAAGGTTTGAATAAAACCGTCTATATCGCGAGGATTTGGAATAAGCACGATATGGCTACCCTTCGCGAACAGCGCCATCATACAAACGGTGAAAGCATAAATGTGATACAACGGAAGGGGGCAAACAACCACCTCCTCACCTTCTTTGAAAAAGCCGCCTAGGTGATCGAGCATTTGAACGCTGTTGCTCATGACGTTTTTATGGCTAAGGGCTGCGCCTTTAGATACCCCTGTGGTGCCTCCCGTGTATTGCAACATGGCAAGGGATTCAAACTCTGTTTTAGGTCTGACTACGCCAGGCAAATCTGCACCAGCTTTAATCGCATCGGTTAATGACACTGTACCCGTTATAGCCGGAGCCGTAGCAGCATCTAATAATTCCGTTGCCGAAGTAGCAACAACGGTTTTAATTTGAGTGTCGCTTTTGATGGCATCAAACTTAGGCAGTAAATCACTTAAGATCACCAATGCTATTGCGCCGCTATCAGTAAATTGGTGCTTCATTTCCCGCTCGGTATAAAGCGGGTTAGTGTTAACCACTACCAAGCCCGCGCGCAAGGCAGCATAAACGGCAATAGGGTTTTGAATGAGGTTAGGTAGCTGAATAGCAATTCTGTCGCCGGCTGCTAGTTTGGCTTCATGAGTGAAGTAGCGCGCTAAGGCAGCAGATTTTTCGTCTATTTCCTTGAAGGTTAGCGTTTGACCTAGTGCGGTATACGCCGGTTTGTCAGCATGCTTAGTAAGAACGGCTTCAATATTGTCGGCCAGGCAAGTAACGTTTTCTGGGTACGTTAACATAATGCTTTATCCTGAATGAGAGGTTTCAATGAAAGATGACTATGCGGATACAGTAACAAATGTTCATTTTTATTTACATACCTATTACATTATAGCTAAACATTCACCTCAGTGATGATTGCTGACGACTTGAATAGATTTGAATAGGTTCAAAAAGGTGTGGTTTGAGCGTGGTGTTCGCGCTGGGGAGTGTGAAGCTATTAGCGCGTTGATAGCGGACGCGACGTATTAGTTACTCGTAGTAAGCCATAAATAAAACCGCCTATTAAACCTGCGAAACATTGAAGTAAGAAACCATCGAACCCACGAGCACCTGCAATCAGTGTGACGTTAAGAATGGGCTGCATAGCAAGCAATGCAACGGCGATGCTACTTGCAGCGGCTATGCTCGTTAACGCAATAACGCGAGGTTTTGTAACCTTCTGCTTCATGGCGTATTTACGAATAATAGTGACAACACTGAATGCAAGTAACAGTGCGATAGCGATAATAATGCCATAAGTGGGTAGCAAGCCTATTGCATCCTTCCATGCGGTAGATAGCCACTCAGAGGGGGTAATTACTACCCCAAGATTGGACAGTGCATCTAATACTTGGAATGTGTGTAAACTGCTAGCCAATAGAAAGGCTACTAACCACGCAGGAAGAAAACTTTTGATAAAAGACCACATAACCGCTCTTTTCGCTATTTTAAGGTGTTATAACATTCAAGTTACTATTGCATGCTAAGGTAGCGTAATAAATAGGGGGAAGGAAATTATGTTTATCCAAAGCGGGTTCGAAATGCCTGGTAGTATAAAAAACCAAGCACAACGACCTACACGGTATCTAACCTTGATGATGTTCACGTGCTTGAGCTTATTGTCGGTCAACGGTGTTTCAGCAGATACGTCGGGTAAAGTTGCTCTTGAAGTACAAACTTCGGATACAGCAATAACGAGGGTCATCGCCGATACTCTGCATTACCCGAAAGCACTTCTTCAATTGCCCGATAGCCGTTGGTTAGTGGCCGAACGCGATGGCAGAATTGTCACCGTACCTTCTACAGTGGTTAGTTCTGATAAACCTTCTTTTTCCCAAGTGTTGCCACTTCCGCAGCTGTATCAAAAAGGGCAGGGCGGCCTGCTGCACATGGCACTTTCTCCCGACTTCAGCACCTCGAAAGTCATTCTCTTTTCGTACTCGAAGGGCACCGACGACGCTAATCGTTTGGCAGTGATGCGGGGCGTTTTGACTGATGATGGGCAAATTAAAGCACTAACACCAGTAATAGAAATAAAAGACAGCAAGGCTACGCCAGTGCATTTTGGTGGCAAGCTTGTAGCCATGGAAGATGGTACTTGGTTGGTAACCACAGGTGACGGTTTCGATTATCGGGAGCAGGCCCAAGTATTAAGTTCACAGTTAGGGAAAGTGCTTCGTTTTACTTTAGATGGAAAGCCCGTCTCAAATGTTCCGTTTAACAATGCACCGTTTGTTTACACCTTAGGGCACAGGAACCCACAAGGGTTAGTGAAATTGCAAAATGGTGATGTCTACTTGCATGAGCACGGCCCGGATGGCGGTGATGAGTTAAACAAGCTTACGCCTGGAATGAATTATGGTTGGCCGGTGGTTACGCTAGGTAAAGATTATTCGGGGGCAACCATTTCCCCGTTTAATCACTATGAGGGTATGGTGGATCCACTCGTAGATTGGACACCATCTATAGCGCCATCATCCATGGCGGTATACAACCACAATGCGTTCCCCACACTCACTAACCACTTGCTTGTTTCTGCCCTAAAAGCGAAGGCGCTTTACGCTGTAGATTTATCAAGTCAACCGTTTCAGTATCGAAAGGTATTTTCTTCTATAAATCAAAGGGTTCGTGATGTTGCAGTAGGGCGCGATGGTGGTGTTTATGCGTTGACTGATGGGGAAAGTGCCGAGTTAATACAGTTACTGCCACCTGATTCTTTTGATGCTGTAACACGCCCAGACTAATCATATTCAATCCATGAGCTATTAAATATTGTAAATTTACAACATTATTGTTTATTATTTCATCTGGTTAGACCATAAATACGAGAAATACCTAAGATAAGTCATGCTTTGTATAGGTTGCTTTTATCATTGCCTCACAAAGCAATGTAAAATGAATGCCATGTGATATGGTTATTCATAACTTAATGAAAAATAGTGATTATTTTGTTTTTTGTGAGGTTGGCTTCAATCTGTCAAACGAGCAAAATGTAAATACCTTGTAGCTAATGAAAAGGGTAAAAGTGGCAATGTGCTCTTGTGCCATTTTCTAATGATTACCTGATGCTTAAAAATCAGTTAAAATAACCACTATAATTTCATGCGTATAGCTAAGACCGACGTATAATTAACCCCTGCGTATAAAAATAACTACGTATAACCAAGACCGAGAGAATTATATGAGTTTGTATTCAGAATACATGGCCGAAATCGAGACCCGTAAAGCGGAACTTGGTTTACACCCTAAGCCTATCGACAGTGCAGATTTGCTGTCAGAAATTATTGCTCAAATTAAAGATACGAATAATGAGCACCGTGAAGATTCTCTTAACTTCTTCATCTACAACACACTGCCAGGTACAACAAGTGCTGCAGGTGTTAAAGCTGCATTCCTTAAAGAAATCGTACTAGGTGAGTCAGTTGTTGCTGAAATTACACCTGAGTTTGCGTTAGAGCTGCTTTCACACATGAAAGGTGGCCCGTCTGTTGAAGTGCTTTTAGATTTGGCACTTTCAGACAACGACGCTGTGGCTAAGACAGCTGCTGAAGTAGTAAAAACACAGGTTTACTTATACGAAGCTGATACAGAGCGTTTAGAAGCGTCTTACAACGCAGGTAACGTGATAGCAAAAGACATTCTTGAGAGCTACGCAAAAGCAGAGTTCTTTACTAAATTGCCTGACGTACCAGAAAAAATTGATGTAGTGACTTATATTGCTGCAGAAGGTGATATCTCTACTGATTTACTTTCTCCGGGTAACCAAGCTCACTCTCGTGCAGACCGTGAACTACACGGCCAGTGCATGATCACGCCTGAAGCACAGCAAGAAATTGTTGAGCTAGGTAAAAAGCACCCTAACGCTAAAGTAATGCTTATTGCTGAAAAAGGCACCATGGGCGTAGGTTCTTCGCGCATGTCTGGTGTGAATAACGTTGCACTTTGGGCCGGTGAGGCAGCAAGCCCTTACATTCCATTTGTGAACAAAGCGCCAGTAGTTGCAGGTACTAACGGTATCGCGCCTATCTTCTTAACGACCGTAGACGTGACTGGCGGTATTGGTTTAGACCTTAAAAACTGGGTTAAAAAGACGGATGCTAACGGTGAAGTGGTTCGCGATGCTAACGGCGACCCAGTGTTAGAACAAGCATATTCTGTTGCTACAGGCACCGTGCTTACCATCGACACTAAAGCGAAGAAACTGTTTAACGGCTCAGAAGAACTTGCGGATATATCAAGCGCTTTCACTCCGCAAAAAATGGAGTTTATGAAAGCCGGTGGTTCTTACGCGGTAACGTTTGGTAAGCAGTTACAAACTTTTGCTGCAAAAGTGTTAGGCACAGACGTACCTGAAGTTTATGCACGTTCAAAAGAAGTATCTGTAGCGAACCAAGGTCTAACAGCTGTTGAAAAAATCTTTAACCGCAATGCGGTAGGCGTTAAGTCTGAGACTCCGCTTCACGCTGGTTCAGACGTTCGCGTTAAAGTAAACATTGTAGGCTCACAAGATACAACCGGCCCGATGACATGCCAAGAGCTAGAGTCGATGGCAGCATCAACTATTTCTCCGCTTGTAGACGGTGCATACCAGTCGGGCTGTCACACAGCGTCGGTATGGGATAAGAAAGCCCAAGCTAATATTCCTAAGCTTATGTCTTTCATGAATAACTTTGGCGTAATCACGGCACGTGACCCTAAAGGGGTTTACCATGCAATGACTGACGTTATTCACAAAGTATTGAACGATATTACCGTTGACGATCGCGCTATTATCATTGGTGGTGACTCACATACTCGTATGTCTAAAGGCGTCGCGTTCGGTGCTGACTCGGGTACGGTAGCGGTAGCACTTGCGACAGGTGAAGCGGCGATGCCAATTCCAGAGTCGGTTAAAGTGACCTTTAAAGGCCACATGAAGAGCCACATGGACTTCCGTGACGTTGTTCATGCTACTCAAGCTCAAATGCTGAAGCAATTTGGCGGTGAGAATGTGTTCCAAGGTCGTGTTATTGAAGTGCAAATCGGTACTTTGCTTGCTGACCAAGCATTTACCTTTACCGACTGGACAGCAGAAATGAAGGCGAAAGCCTCAATCTGTATTTCTAACGACGAGACTATGATCAAGTCGCTAGAAGTGGCGAAGAGTCGCATTCAAATAATGATCGACAAGGGCATGGAAAACGATGCCAATATGCTTCAAGGTTTGATTGATCTTGCTGATAAGCGTATTGCTGAAATCGAGTCTGGTGAGAACCCTGCACTAGCACCAGATGACAGCGCGAAGTACTACGCTGAGGTTGTGGTTGATTTGGACCAAATCGACGAGCCAATGATTGCCGACCCAGACGTAAACAACGACGACGTTTCTAAGCGTTATACCCATGACGTTATTCGTCCAGTTTCTTTCTACGACGGCAAAACCGTTGATTTAGCCTTTGTTGGTTCTTGTATGGTTCACAAAGGTGACATGCAGATTATCGCTCAAATGCTTCGTAATTTAGAAAAGCAAAATGGCAGTGTGTCGTTTAACGTACCACTTGTTGTTGCACCACCAACATACAACATTGTTGATGAGCTAAAAGCGGAAGGCGATTGGGACATTCTTACTAAGTACGCAGGTTTCGAGTTTAACGACGACAAGCCAAAAGAATCTGCGCGTACCAAGTACGACAACATCATGTACCTAGAGCGTCCAGGATGTAACCTTTGTATGGGTAACCAAGAAAAGGCAGAACCTGGTGATACGGTAATTGCTACCTCTACGCGCTTATTCCAAGGTCGTGTTGTTGCCGACTCTAACGAGAAGAAAGGTGAGTCACTTCTTGGTTCAACGCCATTGGTAGTGCTGTCTGCTGTGCTAGGTCGCTTCCCTACTATGGAAGAGTACAAAGCTGCGGTTGAGGGTATTAACCTTACTGACTTCGCGCCGCCAGCAGAAGACATGAGCGTTAAAGCTAAGTTCGAGCCAAGCGTTGCTGTTAAAACAGTAGGCTAAAACGCTACTTAACCTTACGTTAAATAGCAACTAGCGTATAAAGCCTCAACCTCGGTTGGGGCTTTTTTATATCTCTTGCCACCCGTATTCTCACCTGTATTCCGCCTGTATTCTAGGCCTCCATGTAAACCAGTCTTAAGCCCAGTTTACTCACGAGTTGATAAGCGTAAGCTTTTTTGTTTTTTAACAAGAATGCCAAAATGAATTTTAAATATTTTATCTTGATACTACTACTCGCGATAAGCCTGCCTACCGTTTCATTTGCCACACCCGTTGCCACCCCCTTTGCCACTCCAGGCACTTACCTAACGTCTGACACAACTGAACCAATTTCTGACTTTGCTAAGCCAATTTCTGATACTGCTAAGTCGATGGCTAACGTCGCCAAGCCAGTGTTTAGCCCGATTAAACGTGTGATAAAGCAGGGTGAAACGCCTATCCAATTGGCAGCGACCTACAATAAGAGTGACTACATCAATATTGCTGAGTATTTGGTTAGCGAAAAGCTAGATGGCGTGCGTGCCCGCTGGACGGGCACGCAGCTTCTTACCCGAAACGGTAATAAAATTCACGCACCTGAGTGGTTTACCAAGAACTGGCCTGATGTAGTTCTTGATGGAGAGCTATGGACACAGCGAAGCAGTTTTGAAGCTATCGCTTCTATTGTACTTAGCCATACGCCTGATGAACGCTGGAAGACGGTGAAGATGATGCTGTTTGATATGCCCGTCAGTCATGTCCCGTTTGCCACACGTTTGTCTAGGATGGAGGCACTGGTAACGCGAGCTAATAGTAATAGTTTAATTATGATCCCGCAGTTTACATTAGGTTCTCAGCGGCTTCTTGAAGCGACAATAGATGAGGTCACCGCAAAGGGCGGTGAAGGCCTAATGCTGCATCACAAAGCTGCCTTTTATCAGGACGGACGCAGTAATCAGCTATTAAAGGTAAAACGGTTCAACGATGCTGAAGCCAAAGTGATTGGCTATGTAAAAGGTAAAGGGAAGTTGGCCGGCATGATGGGCTCGCTTATCGTCGAGACGCCAGAGGGGATACAATTTAAAATCGGCACAGGATTTAGTATGAAACAGCGCCGATATCCGCCACCCATGAACAGTTGGATCACCTTCAAATACTTTGGCGTAACAAAGAAGGGCATTCCCCGCTTTGCGAGCTTTAGGCATGTGCGTCCAGCTAAAGACCTTCCAGATTTATAAGACGTTATGCCCTTGTGGTGTTCAAGCCGAGCTTGGTTTTCACGGTTATCGACTCTACTTCAATAAAGACAAGAAATAATAATAGGGAGCAATAGCGCTCAATAACATTTAATAACCTTGATTGCTTTTAAAGTTTAATTTAACAGTTTTTAATAGTTTTAGTCGTTCAATATCAAGTGCGCTGAATGGCGACTATAAACGAATAATAAGCCTCAAAAATTTAATTTAGGCAGGTTAATCGTTATACTTATGAAGTATTTTTAATCAGACCTTGCGTCAAGATCGTACAAGACCGTTATTCCCATTGCGCAAGCTAAACCAAGAGGAAGACATCGTGTTACAAGACTATCGCAAACACGTAGAAGAACGTGCTGTTGAAGGGATCCCTCCTAAGCCGCTAAATGCTGAACAGGTAGCAGGCTTGGTTGAGTTAATTAAAAATCCACCAGAAGGCGAAGCAGACAATTTACTAGAATTGTTGTCTGAACGTGTTCCACCTGGCGTAGATGAGGCCGCTTACGTTAAAGCCGGTTTCCTAAGTGCTATCGTTAAAGGCGAAGACAGCTGCTCGTTAATTTCAAAAGAAAAGGCCATTGAGCTATTAGGCAACATGCATGGTGGCTACAACATCGTGACATTAGTTGAGCTTCTCGACGATGAGAGCCTAGCGCCACTAGCGGCTAAAGAACTTAAGCACACGCTGCTGATGTTTGACGCCTACCATGATGTTGAAGAAAAGCACAAAGCCGGAAATCAATTTGCCACTGACGTTATTAAGTCGTGGGCAGAAGGTGAGTGGTTTACGTCGCGTAAATTAATGGACGATAAGATCACTTACTCTGTATTTAAAGTGACCGGTGAAACCAATACCGATGACTTGTCTCCCGCCCCAGATGCGTGGTCGCGCCCAGATATTCCACTTCACGCATTAGCCGCTTATAAAATGACCCGTGATGGCTTAGAGCCCGAAGAACATGGCGTTAAAGGGCCAATGCAACAAATTGAAGATGTAAAAAACCAAGGTTATCCCGTTGCCTTTGTGGGTGATGTGGTAGGCACAGGTTCATCACGTAAATCGGCCACCAATTCAGTGTTGTGGTTCTTTGGTGAAGATTTACCTGGCGTGCCAAATAAGCGCGGTGGCGGTGTATGTATTGGTAGCAAAGTGGCACCTATTTTCTTCAATACTATGGAAGACGCAGGGGCCTTGGTATTTGAAGCTGATGTAGAAAAAATGAATATGGGCGATGTTATCGACATCTACCCGTTTGAAGGCAAAATTACCAACCATGAAACAGGTGAAGTGTTAGCGGAGTACGAATACAAATCTAAAGTCATTTTAGATGAAGTACGCGCTGGTGGACGAATTAATCTTATTATTGGCCGCGCGCTTACTGAAAAAGCACGAGAAACATTAGGTTTAGGTGCAACAGATTTGTTCCGAACCCCAGAACAACCTACTGATACTGGTAAAGGCTACACCCTTGCCCAAAAGATGGTAGGTAAAGCGTGTGGCGTTGAAGGCATTCGCCCTGGTACTTATTGCGAACCTAAGATGACCACGGTTGGTTCGCAAGATACTACAGGCCCTATGACGCGAGATGAGCTAAAAGATTTAGCCTGTCTTGGTTTCACTGCCGACTTAACCATGCAGTCGTTCTGTCATACTGCGGCGTATCCTAAGCCTGTAGATATTGAAACACAGCATACCTTGCCAGACTTCATGATGAACCGAGGCGGTGTATCCCTTCGTCCCGGCGACGGCATTATTCACAGCTGGTTAAACCGCATGTTGTTGCCAGACACCGTTGGTACCGGTGGCGATTCACACACTCGTTTCCCATTGGGTATTTCATTCCCAGCAGGGTCTGGCTTAGTGGCTTTTGCTGCAGCGACCGGTGTGATGCCCCTAGATATGCCTGAATCCATTCTGGTTCGTTTTAAAGGCGAAATGCAGCCTGGCATTACCCTGCGTGATTTAGTACACGCCATTCCGTTATACGGTATTAAGCAAGGCTTACTTACCGTAGAGAAGAAAGGCAAAATTAATGCGTTCTCTGGTCGCGTACTTGAAATTGAAGGGCTGGAACACCTAACGGTAGAACAAGCATTTGAATTATCTGACGCATCGGCAGAGCGTTCAGCGGCGGGTTGTAGTATTAACCTTTCAGAAGAGTCTATTGCTGAATACCTTAACTCAAACATCACTATGCTTCGTTGGATGATTAACGAAGGTTACGGCGACCCACGTACGCTTGAACGCCGTGCTCAGAAGATGGAAGAGTGGTTGGCCAACCCTGAACTTATGCGCGCCGATGCAGATGCTGAGTACAAGGAAATCATCGAGATAGACCTCAACGACATTAAAGAGCCTATTGTGTGCTGCCCGAATGACCCTGATGACGCGAAAACCTTATCAGACGTTGCTGGTGAGAACGTAGATGAAGTCTTTATCGGTTCATGTATGACAAACATTGGTCATTTTAGAGCGGCCGGTAAATTACTCGAGCAGTTCAATAAAACCTTACCCACCCGTTTGTGGATGTCGCCACCCACGAAAATGGATAAGGCTCAATTGATGGAAGAGGGCTACTACAACATTTATGGGCGAGTGGGCGTGCGTACAGAAATGCCTGGGTGTTCATTGTGTATGGGTAACCAAGCACGTGTAAATGCAGGTGCTACGGTGCTGTCTACCTCTACCAGAAACTTCCCTAACCGTTTAGGTGATGGGGCGAACGTGTACCTTACGTCGGCCGAGTTAGCGGCGGTAGGTGCTATCGTTGGCCGTATTCCAACGGCAGAAGAATACATGGAATATGCGAGCAAAATTAACTCCATGTCGTCTGAAGTATTTCGCTACTTAAACTTCGATAAAATGCCAAGTTTCAAGAAGGCAGAGGAAGAGGCGAAGGCCAATATCATTCCAACGTTGAATGTTGCCTGATTTAGTGTATAAACTACAAAGCCGGGCACCGTAAGTGTCCGGCTTTTTTTATGGGTAAAAGGAATGTCTAATGGCTAAAACTACTTTCATCGCAATCGCGCTATTTGTGCTTCTAGGATATGGCGCTTTAAATGCCAGCGCACAAATGGAACCTAGCGTAGAGTTTGATCAAATCACCTTAACGATTGATGGAAAACTTTACCAAATGGAATACGCGCACTCTTTTGATCAACGTGCCCAAGGGTTAATGTTCAGAGAATCTCTGTGTGATGACTGTGGAATGTTCTTTAAGTTTGCATCGTCGCGATACGCCAGCATGTGGATGAAGAATACGAATATTGCTTTAGATGTCGCCTATATCGACAGAAATGGCGTAATTACAGATATAAAACCTCTAGAGCCTCACGACCTAACGTCTGTGCAGGCGACTAAAGAGGTACTCTACGCGCTAGAAATGAACCAAGGGTGGTTCGCTTCACACAATATCAGTGTGGGTGACCAGATAGAAATTAATCGTTAAACCGGTGCGAATAACCTATTCGCCGGTCATTATCGAGCACTGTGCTCGGTAAAAGAAATTCGGAGTAAAATCGTGGCAAATGCTTTAACCATCGCCAAGTTCGGCGGAACCAGTGTTGCGAACTATGAAGTGATGCAAAACTGTGCGCGAATTGTTGCCTCAAACAGTGCGACCCGTATCGTGGTTGTTAGTGCATCAGCAGGGGTGACAAACCACCTGGTGAATTTAGCGCACAGCCCACTTACCCAAGAGCAAATAGAATCTACTTGCCAGTCTATTGTTAATATTGAACTTGCCATTCTCAACAAGCTTGCAGATAAAAACTCGGTTGAAAGCAAGCTAAATGATTTGCTTGATGAAATGAAATCCCTAGCATTTCACGAAGAGATTTTACATAGAAACGATTTGAAAGATCAGTTGCTTTCTATGGGTGAGCGCATGTCGTCATTGATGTTCAGTGCAGTCTTAGCCGAACAAAAAGTAGCTGAACAAAATGTGACTACCATGAACTTCGATGTACGCAAAGTCTTGCGCACCGACAGTGAATTTGGTGAAGCAGTGCCACAGATAGACACCATTGAAGCTTTGGCAAAGCAATTGCTGGCCCCTGAAATTGAAAATGCCATTGTGGTTACACAAGGGTTTGTGGGTGCTGATGATGAAGGGCGAACTACGACCTTAGGTCGTGGTGGTTCTGATTTTACTGCCGCGCTTCTAGCAGAAGCATTAGACGCTGACGCCTGTGAAATATGGACAGACGTGATTGGGGTTTATACTACCGATCCACGTATTACTGCTGCTGCTCGCCCATTACCAGAACTTAGCTTTGAAGAAGCGGCTGAAATGGCGACATTTGGTGCTAAGGTGCTGCATCCTGCCACCATGGAACCAGCCCTTCGTAAAAATATTAAAGTGTTCGTAGGTTCAAGTAAAGAGCCAGAAAAAGGCGGTACTTGGATTGTTCGAGACTGTGTAGAAGAGCCACCTTATCGTGCCATTACTCGCCGTAAAGACCAAGTTATGGTAACAGTAAAAACACCTAAGATGATGTACGCACAGGGCTTTCTACAGCAGGTTTTTGCCATCATCGCTAAGCACAAGCTAAGTGTTGATTTGGTGACTACATCAGAAATTTCGGTGTCGTTTACCTTAGACAACCCTGCCAATTCAGTGGCACAGCGCTTAAACAAAGAAACCATTGCAGAGCTTGAAACTATTTGTGATGTGAAAGTAGAGAACGGTTACGACTTAGTCACTGTAGTAGGTAACCACATGCAAACCGCCATTGGTGTGTCTAGCAAGATTTTTGCTGCGGTGTCTGACTTTAACTTACGCATGATTTGTTTCGGTGCTAACCCGCACAACCTGTCATTCTTAGTGAATGAAACTGACAGCGATAAAATAGTGAAGGACTTACATAAAGCGCTTTTTGAGTAGCGTGTAATGTGTTTTGTCACAGACAAAAAAGGGAAGGTTTTTAACCTTCCCTTTTTCATTTAACGCTGAGTGTTTAAGTTAATCTAATTCAATTAAAATAAACCAAATACTCAGTGTGATTTTATACCTTAAACTGACGGATAGATTGCTGTAGTTCTTCAGCAAGCCTTGCCACTTCATGGCTAGAGTCAGAAGTTTGCTGGGCACCTGAAGTGGTTTCTTCAGCAATATTAACGATAGTTTCAAGCTTCTCGCTAATTTCTTGTGATACCGTATTTTGTTCACGTGCGGATTGTTCAATTTGAGAACTTACGTCGTGGGCTTTGTGTACCGCTTCAGAGATGATATCTAGCGCTTGTGTCGCTTTTTCCGTTTGCTCTACACAGGCTACTGTTTGCTCTTTACCTTGATTCATTACTGATACCGCGCGTTCAGCACCCGCTTGAAGTACCTCAATCATCGCGTTAATTTCTTGCGTAGACTGTTGCGTTCGGCTCGCTAGTGTACGTACTTCATCAGCAACTACCGCAAAGCCTCTACCTTGCTCACCCGCACGGGCAGCTTCAATGGCGGCATTCAAGGCAAGTAGGTTAGTTTGGTCGGCCACGCCGCGGATAACATCAAGAATACCCCCGATGCTAGCGCTGTCTTGATGAAGCTTGTTGATAACATCGGCAGCGTCTTGAACGTCTTTGGCGAGAATTTCGATAATACGTTTATTCTCAAGTGAGATTTGACGTACATTTTCAGCTTCGGCATCAGCATGGCGAATTTGGCTCAGCGTATCTTCAGCGTTTTGCACTACTAATTGTGAGGTAGAGTGCATCTCTGTAGTGGCGGTTGCCACTTGGCCAATTTGCGACTTCTGATCTTGAATCGAATGCGTGGTTTGCGCAGTAACGGCTGAGGTTTGTTCTGATGCCGCGGCAAGTTGCTCGGCACGGGTATTAATTCCTGAAATCAGCTCTTTGAGGTTGCCAATTAGGGTATTACAGTTTTTAGCTAACAGACCAAATTCATCTTGAGCAGAATCGTCAAGGCGATGTGTTAAGTCTCCAGATGATGCTACGGTAAGCAACTCGTTCACGCGATAAAGAGGACGGGTAATAGCTCTTACCGTCACGTAACCAATCGCAGCGGCTATCAAAATTGAAAATATTACCACCGCTATAATGATGATATTGCCTGTAGTAATAGCACCATTCACTTGATTTTCTACGTCTTTTGCTTTTGCGTCCGCAAGCGCTAGTAATTGTTCAAGTTCAACAATACCATTTGCAATGTTCTTATCTGATGCATTAAGTGCCGCCTCAGAATCGTTTCTGCGTTCTAGCCTCTCTACATGCAACGCCATTACGCCGTCACTGGCTGTAATCGCATTAAGGGCATCGTTAACCAATTCATTAATATCGCTAAGCGTACCAGACTGGTCTCGCTGCCCAGCGGCTTGGCTCATATCGCTAAGTAAAGTAGCAACCTTATCTACCACTAAGTCAACTTCGTTACCCAGGGTTTGAGAGCGTACGATAGTTTCGGTCTTTACGTATTCATAAGAAACGGTAAGTAGAGAAAGTAATGAGGTTTCTAGTTGGCTACCAATATCTGCTGCGCGTCTAAGATTTGGGTCACTTTGCACTGCGTCAAGGTCAGAAAAGTCTAGTAGGTAAGTAGACGCATCGTCAGCGTTATCTTCAGCATCACCTAAACGGTCGTCAATGGTGTTTCGGATATCCATGAATTTTTGGTGGTTCAGGTAAACCGCTTCAACATTCTTAATGTAGTTATCATAGGAAGCTCGAACACTGTTTAACTTACTTTGTAGTTCAGGTTCATTGGCAACTGCAGTGGCAAGCTTCTTATATTCAGTCTCGAACATATCTCGGCTTTGATTGAATGCTGTGCGCTTTTCCTGAAGGCCAGACAAATCTTCTTCAATATAGGCTTCGAATGTCAATCTACCCATGTTTAGGAAGTTCGCTTTTAAGGCGTTACTACCCGCGACTGTAGGAAGCGCAACGTCATTTACCTCTTCGGTTGCTGAACCAATGGAATTGAGGTTAAACAACGAAACAACGCTAATGACAATCAGTAGACAAGTAATTGCTACAAAACCGCCGACTACGCGAGTGGCTACTGTAATCTTCATTGAAACTCCTAGACTATTTTTTATTCTTTTGCGTGACGATACTACCCCGCACTACGTCCAAAATACACCTCAATGACCTAGAGGAAGGTATTAAAATGTATAACATGAACGGTAATGGGATTATAGACTAACGTATATAACCAACGTATCGGCAGGTAAGCCATTAAGTTAACAAGTAAAGCACAAGAAATTGCGATTTAGTAGTTTGCTGTATCAATTAAGTCATTTACGCATGTACTTGGATGAGTTTACCTGTATTGACGTCCAGCATGGTCATTTCTTGACCCCAAACATACCCAGTGTCTAGCGCGACAAAACGATCATCTTGCGTCTCGCTGTTAAGTGCAGCCCAATGACCGAAGAGTACCTGTTCTTGTGCCTTAAGATGAAGGTTATCTACCTTGAACCAAGGAACAACAGATTTCGAAGCCTGAGCAGGGTGGGTTTTCGTCTCAAACTCTAAGCTAGTATCTGCGTGTAGAAAGCGCATTCTGGTGCACGCGTTTACAATAAAGCGGGTTCGCGATTCACCTTCAAGTTTATCAGACCATTTAACCGGTGTGTTGCCATACATGTTTTTTAAAAAATCAGTGTAGTGCTTCGATTGTAATTTCTTACTGACTTCATCGCTTAAGCTGACGAGTGTGTCTGTACTCCAGTGAGGGTAGAGACCGGCATGTACGATGGTGTGATTGTCATTGATTTTTTTCGCGAGGGGAAATTGGCGAAGCCAATCTAGTAGTGCTTTTAAATCGGGAGCATCAAGCAAGGGCTGTAGGTTGTCAGCTTTCTTAGGTTTACGAATTTTGTTCGCAACCGCAAGCAAGTGAAGATCATGGTTTCCTAGTACGGTTTCAAAACTGCTACCTAAGCTTTTTAGAAACCGTAAGGTGCTTAACGAGTCTTCGCCTCTGGCAACTAAGTCGCCGACGGCGAAGAGTTTATCTTTATCCGCAGAGAATTTGGCTTTCTCCAGCAGTCGCTGTAGCCCGCTATAACAACCTTGAATATCACCCACGACGAAGGTGTTGCGATAAGTCATAAATCTCAAAAATCAGTGAAGAATGTTGGGAACCGCTAAACGGAATACTTCAATTGGAACACGAAAACGTTCTCCGTTTTCACGCTCCATTTCGTAATAGCCTTGCATATTTCCTACCGGGGTATCAAGTACTGCACCACTGGTATAGTCAAAATCTTCGCCCGGTTTTAATATGGGTTGTTTACCCACAACACCTGAGCCACTCACCTCTGAGGTTTTACCATTAGCATCGGTAATTTGCCAGTAACGATTAATAAGTTGTACCGTTTCCTGGCTGTCATTCACAATGGTCACGTGATAAGCGAACGCAAATTGTGGCGAATCAGAAGGTAGGTGCTCGGGAAGGTGACGGGTTTTCACCCGCACCTTAATTTCAGACTCATTCATAAGCTAACTTTAATTTTCTTGTGCTTCTTCTAACGCTGATACTGCATTCGCTATAGTGGCGAAATCCTGCAAGGATAGCACTTCAGCCCTTACGGTTGGGTTTATACCCAGCGCGCTGATTTGTGCTTCAGTAAGACTTTCTTTTAACGAGTTTCGTATTGTCTTGCGACGTTGATTGAACGCCTGCGCGCATACTCGCTCAAGGGTGGCTACTGAAACCACATCTACTGGCGGTGTTTTGTGCGGAATAAGACGTACTACCGCAGAATCAACCTTCGGGGGCGGCTTAAAGGCACCTGGTGGCACATTGAGTACCGGCATAACCTTACAATAGTATTGGGCCATTACCGATAATCGGCCATAGCTTTTAGAGCCATGCCCTGCAGCTAAACGATTCACCACTTCTTTTTGTAGCATGAAGTGCATGTCATCTACGCACGCAGCGTGAGAGAACAGGTGAAACATTAGCGGCGTTGAAATGTTATACGGTAAGTTACCAAAAACGCGCAACCCTTTATCTTTCACGGGCATAGTTTTAGCCAGCTCGGTGAAATCCATGGTCATCGCGTCTTGTTCAATAACAGTTAGCTTATCGCCGTTAAACGGATGTTCTCGTAAACGCTTAGCCAAATCTCGGTCAAGCTCGATAACGGTAAGTGCTTCAACTTCATCGCAAACAGGATCGGTTAGCGCGCCTAAGCCAGGGCCGATTTCAACCAAGTTTTGCTCGTGTTGCGGATTAATGGCCGACACGATTTGTCCAATCACATAGTCGTCGTGAAGGAAGTTTTGTCCGAAGCGTTTTCTGGCCGTGTGGCCTAAATGTGTTTTACTCATTGTTGATGATGTGCAAGCTCAATGGCTTTTTCCAATGCTTTTCTGAAACTGCCAGGATCGGCATTACCATGGCCTGCTAAATCTAGTGCAGTACCGTGATCGACGGATGTTCTTATAAATGGAAGGCCAAGGGTAATGTTAACCGAAGCGCCAAACCCTTTATATTTTAGCACGGGAAGGCCTTGGTCGTGGTACATCGCAAGAACAACATCTGCATCTTCCAGATATTTAGGCTGAAATATAGTATCGGCAGGAAGTGGCCCGGTAATATTTAGCCCTTCTTCACGTAACTCGTTTAGCGCCGGAATAATGGTTTGAATTTCTTCTGTGCCAATATGACCATCTTCACCTGCATGGGGATTAAGCCCACACACGTAGATATGCGGATTACGAACACCAAATTTTAGTTTAAAGTCGGTGTTAATAATATGGAGCACTTTGTGAAGGCGTTCTTTAGTAATAGCGCGAGATACATATTCTAAAGGAATATGCGTAGTGGCTAGTGCGACATTTAAGCCTTCTGTTGCCAACAACATGACAACATCAATCGTATTGGATTGATACGCGAAAAATTCAGTATGACCACTAAAAGATACGCCAGCCTTATTGATAATGCCCTTGTGCACCGGTCCGGTGACTACCGCATGAAAGTCACCTTCCATGTTTGCTTGGCACGCTTGTCGAAGGGTTTCTACTACGTATAACCCGTTCTCACTATCTAAGGTTCCTGCAACCACATCGGCCGCTTTATCAATTTGCTTAATAAACAGCGAACCCGCAGGCTGAACCTGCGGGTTTGATGCATCATAAGGAAGCAGTGTAAGCGGTAAACCAAGTGCTTTCGCTCTGGTTTCAAGTATCTCGCCATCGGCGAATACCACTAACTGAGCTTGCCATGATTCTTGAGCCAGCTTGATAATTAAGTCTGGCCCAATACCGGCAGGCTCACCTGGTGTTACTGCAATTTTTATCGGTGTCATTTATGCTCTATATATTACTCGATAACTTCAATGTAGGCAGCGTCGCGCATTTCACGTAACCAGTTTTCCGTTTCTTCTGCGAACTTTCTGTTGAAAATAAGCTGATACGCTTTGTCTTCTTTGCGGCGCTCTGTTGCGTCGTCTACACGTCTATCGATTAATTGGATTAAGTGCCAACCGTGTACTGAACGTACTGGGTCGCTGTATTCACCAGCTGATAATTGCGCAAGGGCGTCTTTAAAAGCTGGTACGTAGTTGTTTGGATCTGACCAACCAAGCTCGCCGCCTTTAAGGGCTGAACCTGGATCTTCTGAATGTTCTTTAGCAAGATCTTCAAATTCAACTTCACCCGCTTCAAGCTGAGTTCTGAATTTTACTAGCATCGCTTTGGCTTTGTCTTCACTGAGTATGATTGAAGGCTTAACGAGGATATGACGAGAGTTAACCTCTTCAATAGTGACTTTTTCAATGCCTCGAGTATCTAATACTTTCAAGATATGAAAACCAGCACCACTTCTAATAGGGCCGACTAGCTCGTCTTTTGCTTTACCCTGAATAGCTTCAGCAAACAAGGTAGGCATAGCGTTAATGTTCAACCAACCCATGTCACCACCTTCTAAGGCTTCATTACCTGATGATGATGCGATAGCTATTTTAGCAAAATCTGACCCAGAATTTAATAGAGAAAGTACTTTGTCTGCACGCTCTCTTGCTGCATCGATTTGTTCGTCGGAAGGATCCGATGGAAAGCCAATAAGAATGTGGCCTAGACGGTATTCTTCTTGTTCTGCACCTTGTTGTTCCATAAGTTCAATAAGGGTTTCTCTTTCTTGGTCGGTAATATAAACACGGCGGCGAACATTCGCGCGACGTACTTCACCCATCACGATTTCTTCGCGTATATCTTCACGGTAATCTTCATAAGCGATGCCTTCTAAACGCAATTGTCTGCGTAGTTCATCTACCGTGGTATTTTGGTTTGCAGCAATATTTGCAATGGTTTGTTCAAGCTGTGGGTCGCTTATTTGGATACCCATTCTTTGTGCCATCTGCAACTGAAGACTTTTGGTGATTAAACGCTCAATGGCTTGAGTACGCAGTGCGCGGTCAGAAGGAAGGTCTTGCCCATTTGCCTCTGCGTTACGTTTAACGTCATTCATGAGTGCATCGACTTCACTTTGAAGTACAACACCCTGATCGACAATAACCGCTACGCGGTCAAGCATTACTTCTTGCGCGTAGCTGCTAAACGACAACACTGCACTGACTAACAAGGCCCGGATTATGAACTTCATACTCACTCTTTTATTATTGGTTAATGCTTAACGTAGGGCTACTCCCCACGCTACAACGGATTAATTTAAACTATATGGCTGACGATAGCCAAACATGCCATCTTGTAACATGCTTCTTTGTGTACCAGACGTACCGATACCTTTGAATATAAATTGTAATGACACACCCGTATCGAAATCGTCGGTAGATTGTTCACCCGATGAATCATAACGGTTGCTTAAACTTCTTTCTGCCACTAAGCGTATTGCCCAACAACAGGATTCATACTGAATACCTGCATAAGTCTCAATACTTCTATCGCGCTCGATGTCACGGTAAGTTCTACCCACCCATTGCCAGTTTTCAGCAATAGGCCAACTCGCCGATATTCCCACTTGGTCAATGGTTTCACCACTTAAGTCACGAACATATCGGTGACTCAACTGAATAAATCGCTTTGCATCTTGTCGATATTCTAAGCCAACACTACTTAAGTCAACTTTGTCGGTGTCGGTAGTCACTTGAATATCAGAATGGGCGTACCAGTTTTTGTTAAAGCGCCAGTCCATCTCAGCGGCTAGCGCCGAACGGTCTTGATTTTTAGTCGCGGCAATAACCTTGTTATCTTCAAGGTAGAATATCTGACCCAAGCTAAGTACAAATTGTTCCCTATTGTTTTTATCCAATATTCGACTGGTTATACCAAGGGTAACTTGGTTGTTATCTGAAATTCTATCCAATCCGGTAAATTCTTGCCCTCTGAATAGCCCTTCAACATCGGTTAACAGAGGCGTTGAATCATACAGCCCAATCGCTGTTTGGTCTTCATATGAGGTGTAAAGATACTGAATTTTAGGTTCTAACGTCATGGCGGTATCGTGACCAAACCATGAGGAATCTTTTTCGAAATACAGCGCGCCGAATAGGCGAGCTTGACCTAAAGTACGCTCTACATTTTCTTCTAAGTCAGTATCTTGAATATTTTCTTGCTTATAAACCGTTTGCAACACAGTGGTTTCAGCAACAAATTCACCCCATGCTGCACGAATAGGCATAGAGAGGGTGGGGGCTACATGAAAGCGGGTTGCTGTTGGCGCGGTTTCAGAAGTGTTGTCAAAATACGCTAGTTCAGAGTTAACACTAAATTCGAAATAGCGGCCAAAAGGCGTACGGTAATCAATTTTAACTTCAGGAAGCGCACGATAACTGTCGGCGGTATCACCCAATATTTCGAAGTCTTTTACTTGCATATTTACTGTGAGATCTCGGGTGTAATAACCCAAGCTTACGGTACGATAAAGGTGTGTATCTGCGCTATTATAATAATCAGAGCCTAAATCAACAATGTAGTTGTCATCACTCAAACCATTGAAATCGATACCCAGTACCCAGTTATCGTTAAGTTGACCTTGATGCTGTAAACGGTAGAAATAACGATCGGGAGACCCTTCAATATCACTGTCACTTGGCAAGTATTCTACGTACGCGGTCCCTTCACTTTTTTCGGTTAGGTAACGAAACTCTGTATTTAGCTGAATACCGCGCTGGGTCATCACCCGAGGCGAAATGGTCATGTCAAAATTAGGGGCAATATTCCAATAAAATGGTTGTGTGTAATCGATGCCGGTATTGCTAGAGCTTGTTATTTCGGGAAACAATAAACCTGTTTGACGTTCATTACTTACTGGAAATGCGAAATAAGGGAGATAGAAAACAGGAACGTCAGCGACATAAAAGCGGGTATGTTTGGCTTTACCCCATGCTGTGCCTTTTTCAATGCTAATCTCACTGGCCCGAATCATCCAATCTTCATGGCCTTCGGGGCAGGTAGTAAAACTCACTTCCTTTAAAACAATACCTTCATTGGTATCAACCAATATGTCTTCGGCTGCGCCTTGTCCAACAAACCCAGTGAGTTGATAACGGGTATTTTGCATTTCTAAGCGTTCTTCTTTTGAACGAAGTGACACCGCATCACTTTCTACGCTTAACTGTGCATCGCGAAAATGCACATCGCCTTTTGCTAGCACGTCTTCACCATTGCCATTCACTTGTGCTTGAGACGCACTGATGATGGCGCTATCAGATGTAATATCAACATTACCTGAAAACAGTGCTACTTTATTTTCGATGATTTCAGTTCGGTTAGCTTCAACTTTCACATGCCCCTTCGGCATAAGTGCTGAGCTTTTAAAGACAATGGGCTCCACCGAGCAAAAGGCTAGCGGTGAGACTGATTCTGGATTAGCTTCCTGTGCAAACGCGACGTGAGTAGACAAGGTCGCGGAAACAAGCATGGCGCAGGTCTTTTTCATGCGGTGGTGAATGGCCTGTTTTGTTATTCGGTGCTGACACTATAATGATGTGACCTTAAGGCACACATATAGTTCTGCATAGAGTTAATAATACGCCAACCTAGTAGCGTTGGCAGTTAACGCAATGTAATTAGCCGTCAATTCTAAGCACTTCTGTTGTATTTACCAACCATTGGATTAAAAAAATCGTATTTCTCTTTATCTAAATAGGGATTTACCGCATATTTACTGACTTATTGGGTAAAAATCGTCTCAATTAATGAAGCGAATAGACGAGTTTTTAGCTTGAAAAGCGTCAAGCTGTACCTACTTATAATGATTACTTTATTTTTATAGCCTTTTAAGGCTTGCAGATCATAGTGCTTAAACAACGATTTCAGACGTGGGTTGAGTGCAAAATCATCATCAATAATGCGCTAATGATTACAGGAGAATACTGACATGGCCGTGTGGGGAAAAATCCTTGGTGTGCTTTTTGGGTTTATGTTTTTAAAAATCCCCGGCGCTATTTTAGGGCTAATTGTAGGGCATTTCTTCGATAAGGCGTACAGCCAAGACTTTAATCAACTCGGTGGGTTTGGCCGTTTCTTTACCGATCAGAATAGTATGAAGCAACAAGCGGTATTTTTTCATAGCTTGTTCTCAGCGCTGGGTCATTTAGCGAAATCTGATGGCAAAGTAACCAGTCGTGAAATTCAAATTGCTACTGCACTCATGGATGACATGAAGTTAACCGGTGATGCACGAAAAGAAGCACAAGAAGCGTTTCGTGAAGGTAAAGCCAGAGACTTCCCTATTACTGATACGTTGAAAGGGTTGTACGAGGCCAGTCATGGTCGCCGAGATATATTACAAGTTTTCTTGGAGATATTGATTCAAGCGGCATTTGCCGATGGCAAGTTAACCCAAGAAGAGTATGTGGTTTTAGAAAAAGTAGCGAAGCCGCTGGGTTTTAGACGCCGTGATCTCGATTATCTTATTTCCATGTTTGAAGCCGAAATACGCTTTAGGCAGCGAGGCGGACAAAGTGGCCCCAATGGACAAGGCTCCAATGGGCGTCAGCGTTCTTCGCAACAAAGTGCCTATACCGAAAAACAATCTCTTGATGATGCTTATCGTATTTTGGGTGTTAGTGCATCAGATGATGAAAAAACCATTAAGCGTGCTTACCGAAAACGTATGTCTGAGCACCACCCAGATAAACTCGTCTCGAAAGGGTTACCTGAGCAAGCTATGGAAATGGCGAAGAAAAAGACCCAAGATATTCAGTCTGCTTATGAGCTTATCAAGCAAAAGCGTGGCTTTTAATGGCGCGTGAGCTCACTTATGTGCCTGCTGCTAGTCAGGCACATATCGATGACTTTATAGACATGCTGTGGCTTGAAAAGGGGTTGTCTGATCATACGCAGCAAAGCTATCGTACCGATTTAACTAAACTGGCTATATTCTGTAATAACCAAGGCATTAAAGACATTGCGGTACTGACCACCGAAATGATGCAAGACTATCTTGCCTACCGCCACGACAAGGGGCTTTCGGCGCGAAGTACACAACGGGCAATGAGTGCGCTACGAGCCTTTTATACGTATTTAATCGGTAAACAAATACGGGTAGATAACCCTATATCTTCCTTATCAAATCCCAAACTACCGAAATCTTTGCCTGCCTCTTTAAGTGAACGCCAAGTAGAAGATTTACTCGCTGCCCCCTTAGTAGAAGACCCAATAGAATGCAGAGACAAAAGCATGCTAGAAGTGCTTTATGCCACAGGATTGCGGGTAAGTGAGCTTATCGGTTTGCAAATGAGCGAGGTAAGCTTACAGCAAGGCGTGGTGCGGGTTACCGGTAAAGGTAATAAAGACAGGTTAGTGCCATTGGGTGAAGATGCCATAGAATGGCTATTAACGTATATAAAAACTGCCCGCCCCGTGCTGGCCACTAAGCAATCAGACTATGTGTATTTGAGCAAACGTGGTCAAAAAATGACGCGGCAAACTTTTTGGCATCGTATTAAATATTATGCTGTTAAAGCGAATATTGAACAGCATCTGTCTCCACACACTTTGCGTCATGCCTTTGCCACCCATTTGCTCAACCATGGCGCCGATTTGCGGGTTGTGCAGATGTTGTTGGGGCACAGCGATTTGTCGACGACCCAAATTTATACCCATGTGGCGACCGAGCGTTTACAAACGCTCATTCACAGCCATCACCCTAGGGGATAACTCCACTAATTGGTAAGGCAAACTTCAGTGTTACCCAGCGAGTGGTGTGATAGCATTACGTTAAATACTCGCTAAGTATCGCTTTAGTGAAATGCGCGAATGAAATTTTTCTCTTGCATGGGCGGTCTTAGTTATATCCCATTTTAATATTTTGAAAGCATGATTGCTGTCGGAGTAAATATAGTGAAAGTAGTAAAATTTAGCTTATTGGTTGCAATGGTGTTCACTACGAGCCTTTTCGCGAGTGTCGCAAGCGCAGCAGATGAAACGGCAATTAAGAGTAAGCTGACTAATATGCTAGGGCTAGAGGTTGACTCTCTTGCCGATTCACCCATTCCTGGCTTGGTACAAGTATCGACCAATCGCGGTTTCTTCTATGTCAGTGATGATGCTAAATATTTGGTTCAGGCGCGTATTCTCAATATAGATGAAGGCATGCGTAATGAAACCGAAGCCGCCTATTCGGATCTTCGCATCGAAGGTGTGAAGGAAATGGCGCCATCTGCAATTACGTTTAAAGCTAAAAACGAAAAGCATGTGATCAGTGTTTTCACCGATACCTCCTGTGGTTATTGCCGAAAGCTTCATAAAGAAGTGGGCGACTTAAACGACATGGGTATTACGGTAAACTACTTGGCTTTTCCTCGTGCTGGATTAGACAGCCAGAACTACCAGGATATGGTATCGGTATGGTGTGCAGCCAACCCGCAAAAAGCGATAACTGATGCAAAAGCGGGCAGCGATGTAGCAACCGCTAAATGCGCTAATAAAGTGGCAGAGCAATATTTGTTGGGACAAAAGCTAGGCGTAAGCGGTACACCTAATATCGTATTGCCAGACGGCTCGCTAATTCCGGGTTACCAACCTGCAGGTATGATTGCACAAGCTATTGAGCAAGCCAAATAGCGCCAATTCCAATTATTTAAAACGCACCACAGCAAAAGTTAATGCCTAGGCTTGGTGCGTTTTTTTATGTTCCGATTTTACCTACCTCATTCCCTTGGGTATCATTACCCTCTAATTAACCGTAGTGATGAATGTCGATGATATTGCCTGTAGTGCGCCGTGAAACTGGTGACGCCCCTCTTGCTTCTACTTTGCACCCTGTAATAGACCGTATTTATCGCGGCAGAAATGTGCAAGATGTTAGCGAATTAGAAAATGGGCTGAAGGGCCTTACCCATTTCAATGAGCTAAAAGGCATGGCCGGTGCGGCAAGTATTCTGGCTGATACTATTGAGCAAGATAAGACGCTTATTATTGTGGGTGATTTCGATGCCGATGGGGCGACCAGTATTGCAGTGTGTATTCATTCATTGCATATGATGGGGTTTAATAAGGTTGATTATTTGGTGCCAAATCGTTTCGATTTTGGTTATGGCCTTAGTGTCCCTATTGTTGATATTGCCAAGCAGCAAGGCGCTGACGTTATTATTACGGTAGATAACGGCATTGCCTGTATTGACGGAGTGACGCATGCAAAAGCCTTAGGCATAGAGGTTATTGTTACTGATCACCACTTACCCGGTGACGACCTTCCCCCTGCCGATGCTATTGTGAACCCCAATCAACCAGGTTGTACGTTCCCTTCTAAAAACTTAGCGGGGGTTGGCGTAGCGTTCTACATCATGCTTGCACTTAAAACCGAGCTACAACAACGAAATTGGTTTACTAAAAAGAATCTTCCAGCGCCTAATTTGGCATCGTTACTAGATATTGTAGCCGTGGGTACGGTGGCCGACGTGGTGGTTTTAGATAAAAATAACCGAATTTTGGTGCATCAAGGCCTGCAGCGTATTCGTGCAGGTAAATGCAGACCGGGTATTAAAGCGTTAGTTGAAGTGGCTAACCGTGATTGCGCTCACCTTACTTCAACCGATTTAGGTTTTGTTATTGGCCCTCGCTTAAATGCTGCCGGCAGGTTAGATGATATGTCTCAAGGCATAGCTTGCCTGCTAGAAGACGATACAATGCAAGCTCGCATGATAGCCTCGGAGCTAGATGCACTTAACCGTGAACGCCGAGAAATAGAAACCGGAATGAAGGCGCAAGCAGAACAAGTGCTAGAAAAAATGTCTCTTACCGAAGGGGATATTCCTGCCGCGTTAGTGGTGTATCAAGCCGATTTCCATCAAGGTGTGATTGGTATTGTGGCGGGGCGTTTAAAAGAACAGTATTTGAAACCGGTTATCGCTTTTGCTCATCAAGACGAGACGACAATAAAAGGCTCGGCTCGCTCTATTCCAGGGGTGCATATTCGTGATGTACTCGATGAAGTGAATACGCGTTTTCCGGGGGTTATTGACAAATTTGGTGGCCATGCAATGGCAGCAGGGCTAAGTTTGCCGGTGGCTAATTTAGCCGCATTCCAAAAGGCCTTCATCGATATTGCTAAGCAGCATATGGATAAACTAGACGGTAACCAAGTGTTACTGTCTGACGGCAGCTTAACGGGCCAAGAGCTATCGTTGCCATTCGCCCACTTGCTTAGGCAAGCAGGCCCGTTTGGGCAGGGCTTTGAATCGCCATTATTCGATGGCGAGTTTCAAGTAGTGCAACAGCGACTAGTGGGTGAAAAACACTTAAAGTTGGTACTCCGAGAGCCTTCGGTTGGCGAAGTGGATGCGATTGCCTTTAATATTGATATTAAAGCTTGGCCCAATGCCATGGTGAAGCAGGTACGCATTGCCTACCGATTAGATGTAAATGTATTTCGCGGTCAGGAGTCGATACAGCTTATTATCGAACAGCTAGAAAGCGCTTAAAGGTAAAGCGCTTAACGTTCACATATCAGAATACAACGCGGCGCAAGGTGAATAACATGAAATCAGAGACTGACAAATTAATCAGCAAGCATGGCCAGTTAAATCAGTCTGATAATATGAAAGTGGTGTCGCATGTCCAGCGTGAAGAAGATGACTGGATACGTCACACGGTAATGCTTGAAGGCATTGATGTACCCTTTATCTATCGCCGCAAAAAGCAGTATCAAAGCTTAAAAGGGGCGCGGGTTAATATCACTTACTACCGACAGGTAGAAGAGGTGGCAGGGATTGAGTTTGAAACCATGAAAGTGGTACGCATTAAACGAAGCTAAGCCCATTACTCTGTTAGAGTTGCTAATACATACAGGAAAATGAATGAATAACGACTGGTTGACTGCTTTTGTGTTGCACCGCCGAGCCTATAGAGAGACCAGTTATATCGTCGATTTCTTTACCCTAGAACAAGGCAAAGTGAGTGCCGTGGCAAAAGGTGTACGTAACAGTAAGTCCGATAAAAAAAGTCTGCTTCAACCTTTTCAAGCTCTCAAACTACAACTTGCCGGTAAATCTGATTTAAAAAACTTGCGGCATGTAGAAAGCACCGCGCCATCCATTAATTTAGTGGGCACGCCGCTATTTTGTGCCATGTACCTCAATGAACTTACCAATCGAATAATGCCTGCTGGCCTTGCCAGTGATGCGGTATTTGAAGCTTACGGTCAGGCGCTTACAGCGCTATTTAGCGATGATGATATTGAAATTACCCTGCGAAAATTTGAACTGTCACTTCTAGATGAAATGGGACTACTGCCTGATTTCACTGAAGATGTAGAATATGAAATGCCCATCGAGGCCGAAAAGCACTATGTACTGCAGCCGGAATTTGGCTTTTGTGCGCTGCCAGATGATGTGCCAAATAGCTATACTCGCAAGGGTTTACCGGGTAGTGCACTACTTGCCCTAGCCCAAGGTGAGTTTACGCCCATGAGTAAACGTGTGGCCAAAGTGTTATGTCGTGATTTACTCAAGCCGCTAATTGGTGATAAACCGCTAAAAAGTAGAGAGTTATTTGTGGTACGAAAGCACTAGCAAGCTAAGTGTTACGCATATTTAATCACGCTTTTTGCCATGTGATAGTTCGAAAGTTTGTTACAATAGCGCTTAATCAATTTTAGACAGGTAATACGCGCCTTTACTATGAAGCGCTGATTACCAAAGGCTTGTTCTACTATAGGTATCTGTTAATGAGTACACTTCTTCTTGGCGTTAACATCGATCACATTGCCACACTTCGAAATGCACGTGGTACCAACTACCCCGATCCTGTGCATGCAGCAGATGTTGCAGAGCGCGCTGGAGCAGACGGTATTACTGTTCACTTACGTGAAGATCGTCGCCATATAAAAGACAGAGATGTACGCATTTTGGCGCAAACTATCAATACGCGCCTAAACTTGGAAATGGCGGTTACCGACGAAATGCTAGCGATTGCCGAGGAAGTAAAGCCGGTGTTTTGTTGCTTAGTGCCTGAGAAGCGTGAAGAGCTAACCACTGAAGGCGGCCTTGATGTAGCGGGTAATTTGGCCGTGATGAAACAAGCATGCGAGCGTTTGGCGGCCGCGAACATTTTGGTGTCTTTGTTTATCGATGCAGATAAACAGCAAATAGACGCAGCGGTTGAGTGCGGTGCGCCTTATATAGAAATTCATACTGGCCAGTATGCTGAAGCAACCAGTGAAGCCGAACTTGAAGAAGAACTAGCTCGATTAGTGGAAGGTATTGAGTATGCCGATAAACGAGGTCTTAAAGTGAATGCTGGTCATGGTTTGCATTATCATAACGTGAAACCGATTGCGGCTATCCCTCAACTAATCGAGCTGAATATTGGCCATGCAATTATCGCAAGAGCGACGTTTGATGGCTTAGCCACTGCGGTGGCTGATATGCGTAAGCTCATGTTAGAAGCAAGAAGTGGAATCTAACGTCATATCCGTTTAAGTTGCTAAACAAGTAAAATTGAAAGTAAACACTAAAAACCAAAAAGAGAATACCTTGTGGCCATAGCTGGATTAGGCACAGACATTATTGAAATTGCACGTTTGAATAAAAGCGACGCTACTACCGAGCGCCTCGCCAAACGTGTACTCACGCCTTACGAGCTTAACCTTTATGTTGCTAGTAATGAGCCCGTGCGCTATTTAGCCAAGCGATTCGCCGCTAAAGAAGCAACAGTGAAGGCGTTAGGGACAGGTATTGGTAACGGCGTCAGTTGGCAACATATTGAAGTGCGCAATAATGCTTTAGGCGCGCCAGAACTTCACTTTACTGGAGAGGTTGCCATGCTGTGTGAACAGCGAGCCATTACCTCTAGTGTTATCAGCATTTCCGATGAAACTCACTATGCGGTTGCTACCGTTATTCTTGAAAATTAATGTAACGGGAGCACCACGTGGCCATATTTTATAAGCCGAGCAAAGGCAAAAACAAAAGCAATGTGAAAGGGCGAGTACGCGGCGCTGGCTCAGGTGAAAAGCAGCACATTGTAAAAACTAAACAATCATGGCCCTCGGTTGATGACATTAATACTGCTAATGAAGCGGTAACCATTGATGGTATGGATTGGCAGGGGCAGGGCGTTGCTCGGGGTGAAACCTTATTTTTTGTTGATGGTGCTTTACCTGGTGAAACCGTTGAGATAAAAGCACTTTCAAGCAATAAGCAGATTGTTAACGCAAAAGTCACTAAAGTGAATACACCCTCAGAGCACCGCCAAAAACCGTTTTGCGGGGTGGCAAATCAGTGCGGTGGTTGTCAGCTCCAGCACGTAGAGCCTCAGGAAGCCCTCGCACTGCGAGACGATGCGCTAAAAAGTATGTTCCAGCGTAAACTCGGTTTCAACGAGGGGGCCTGGCAAGCGCCCGTCAGTGGTAATCGACCACGCTACCGCCGTAAAGCTCGACTAGCAATTGATGCAAGAAACCCAGATAAAATAAAACTTGGCTTTCGAGAAAATGCAGGCAAAAACATTGTTGATATCGAAGGCTGCCCAGTTTTAGTTGAATCGTTAAGCCAACTTATCGCGCCACTTAAATCTGCCATTACTGGCTATGCTAGCGCTCGCCTTGTTGGGCATGTCAGCTTATTGGCCGGAGAAAACGCGGTGCAAGTCACGGTAAAGCATACCCGTTCATTAGCCAACGACTTTATTGCATCGCTTTCCCAGTTCGCTGTGGAACAAAACGTGAATATGACAATCGAAGACGGTAATGGCGAATTTACTCATTTGCATGAAATAGCGCCAATTACCTGTAACACAGTAGACGGCTTTTATTTGCAACCTGGGCCTAATGATTTTGTTCAGGTGAACGCAGAAGTAAATACTAAAATGGTGGCGCAAGCCCTGTCGTGGTTAGCACCAAAAGCCGGTGAACGTATAGCCGATTGGTTCAGTGGTTTAGGTAATTTCACCTTGCCTATTGCCAACAGTGGCGCCACCGTAAGCGCGGTAGAAGGGGTTGCTGAAATGGTGCAGCGCGCCAAAAGTAACGCCCTCGAACAGGGCATAACGAACGTGGATTGGATGCAGCTTGATTTGGCTGATGAAAAATCAGTGGATAAAGCGTTAGCGGGTGGCTTCGATAAAGTCTTGCTTGATCCGTCTCGAGAAGGAGCATTGACGGTTTGTCATGCACTGGTTCGAGCAACTCCTAGTACGATAGTGTATGTTTCTTGCAACCCGAACACTTTTTCGCGGGATGCGCGTGTACTGATAGATGGAGGTTATCAAATGCAAAAAGCGGGTGTGATTGAAATGTTCCCCTTTACCCATCACATGGAAACGATGGCGCTATTTTCACGCCAACAGCAATAGCGAGCAGCGGTTATGGTGACAACAAGAAAAGTGCATGCAGCCGATAGGCCTCCTTTTGAGGTGTGGCTAGACAGTCTCGATTTAAGTGAAGAAACGAAAGACAAACTACGCAGTGTGTCTTCTATGCCAGAGCGCCTTCTCGTTGGCCAAGAAATGGTCGAAATACTCTGTCAGTTGAATATGGATGACGTCACCTTGCAGGCGGCATTGGTCTTTCCTTACTGCGAACAACACTGTTTAACCGAAGCTGATATTGAGCAAGAATTCGATATTGAAATTCGTGACTTAGTGGTGGGGGTTAGGCGTATGGACGCCATTAAAACCTTACACGCTAGAAAAAATAATGGCTCGCCGTTCAACGAAAAATCTGATGAACAACATATAGATAGTATTCGTCGTATGTTGCTTGCTATGGTTGAAGATGTTCGAGCCGTTGTGATTAAAATGGCAGAACGTATTTGCGCCCTTCAACAAGCGAAAAAAGCGGATGAAGAAACGCGGGTTATGGTGGCCCGTGAATGTGCTAGCATTTATGCCCCGTTGGCTAACCGTTTAGGAATAGGTCAGTTAAAATGGGAGCTGGAAGATCTAGCTTTTCGCTATTTGCATCCTATCACCTACAAACAAATCGCTAAGCAACTTGACGGTAAACGTCGAGAACGAGCCGATTATATTGATGGCATCGTTGATGATCTTCAATCATTAATGAATAGCGAAAATATTCGCGCCGATGTATACGGTAGGCCAAAACATATTTTCAGCATTTGGAAAAAAATGCAGAAAAAGCGCCTTACCTTCGAACAACTTTTCGATATACGTGCTGTGCGGGTAATCGCTGAGCGGTTACAAGATTGTTATGCCGCACTTGGCACCGTGCACGCCAGCTACAAGCATTTGCCCAATGAATTCGACGATTATATCGCCACGCCTAAAGCTAATGGCTATCAGTCTATTCACACTGTTATTGTGGGCCCAGAGGGTAAACCGGTAGAAATTCAAATTCGTACTCACAAAATGCATCAAGACGCCGAGCTAGGTGTTGCCGCGCATTGGAAATATAAAGAAGGCAGTACGGGTAAACAGTCGGGCTACGATGAACGCATAAACTGGCTTCGCCGCATATTAGCCTGGCAAGAAGAAGTGGCCGAATCTGGTGATATGGTGGAAGAGCTGCGCAGCCAGGTATTTGATGACCGCGTATATGTGTTTACGCCTAAAGGCGATGTTATCGACTTGCCTCAAGGTGCTACCCCCCTCGACTTTGCCTACTATATTCACAGCAACGTTGGGCATCGCTGTATTGGGGCGAAAGCCAATGGACGCATTGTGCCTTTTACTTATCAGCTGCATAGCGGTGACCAAGTAGAAGTGCTTACTGGTAAAGAGCTTAATCCTAGTCGCGATTGGATGCACCCAGGCTTGGGCTATGTTCACTCATCTCGCGCCCGCGCTACTATCCATTCCTATTTCAAAAAACAAGATAGGGATAAAAACCTAACCGCAGGTAAAGAGTTGTTAGAACGTGAACTGCATCGCGCTCATTTGCCCACCAAAATAGCCAGTGAAGTGTACGAGAAGTTTAATGGCCATAGCGCTGATGATCTCTATGCGGCAATAGGCACAGGTGATGTAAGGGTGATGCAAGTGATTAACTTCATTCATTTCTTACAAGAACCAGAGCCAGAAGAGCCTGAAATTAGCCCAAAAGTAAAAACAAAGCGTACGGCTAAGGGCGCAGGTAAGAAAGACGCAGTTGTTGTACAAGGGGTTGGCCACTTGATGAGCCAGCTGGCCAATTGCTGTAAACCCGTTCCTGGTGAACCTATTATGGGGTATATCACGCAAGGGCGTGGAGTAAGCGTGCATAAAGAAAGCTGCGATCAATTGCAGCATTTGCTTGAGCAGCACCCAGAACGGCAAATTGAGGTGAACTGGTCTCAAGAACTTAAAGTAGGATTTGAAACCTCTGTCGATATTTTCTGCCACGATAGAACTGGTTTACTGCGCGATATCACAACCGTGCTGGCAAATGAAAACGTGCCATTGCTGGGTGTGAATAGTTTAAGTGATAAACACAGGCAAACGGCGCTAATTACCATTTCTATTGAAGTACAAGACTTAGATACCTTATCAAAAGTACTTGCACGATTACGTCAGTTAAAAGGCATAACGGATGCAAAACGCAAACAATTCTGAGTTGCCTGAGATAAAACGACTTCAAGAAATAATGGCGACGCTTCGTGATCCGGAGTCTGGCTGCCCGTGGGATGTTAAGCAAACCATGGAAAGCCTAACCCGCTATACCATTGAAGAAGCGTACGAAGTGGCTGATGCTATCGTGAAAGGGGAGCCTTCAGATATTCGTGACGAACTGGGCGACTTGTTGTTTCAGGTGGTGTTCTATTCCCGTATTGCAGAGGAAGAAGGCAATTTTACCTTAAACGATGTTGCGAAAAGCATTAGCGACAAAATGACCCGCCGTCATCCACATGTATTCGGCAATGCTTCAGCGCAGCCAAGCAGCGAAGAAGGCTTAACTGCACAGTGGGACAGTATAAAAGCCCAAGAAAAAGCGTTAAAGCATGAGAATTCAAGGCGACGGGCTTTAACGCAAAAGCCGACTTCCACATCGCCAAGTAAAGATAATGAACTGGCTTTCCCGAGTCTACTTGATGATGTGCCAGTGGGAATGCCGGCATTAATGTATGCCCAAAAATTACAAAAAGCCTGTGCGAAGGTCGGTTTTGATTGGCCAGACGTTGCACCTGTTTTAGATAAAGTGCGAGAAGAAGTTGAAGAAATTCAACAAGAGCTTGACGCCGAAACCCTTAATCAGCAAGCCTTAGAAGAAGAAATTGGCGATGCATTGTTTGCTATGGTTAATTTGGCAAGACATTGTAAAGTCGATGCAGATACAGCGCTTCGCAATGCCAGTAACAAATTCGCCAAACGCTTTAAAGTAGTAGAGTCTTTAGCCTTCAAAGCAGAATCAGCTAATAAAATAGCCTCGGAATACTTGTCTATAATAGACGGCGAGCCCGAGAGTAAGGGCTCACCCTTAGCTAATATGACGCTTGATGAGATGGAAGCGCTATGGCAGCAAGCAAAAATCACCACTGCTAATTCATAACGCTTTACCGGTTTTACTAAAGCTTAGCCATGAAAGCTTGCTCGCTGCTTTTAAAGCTTATCTGCTACCTTGGCTTCTAATATTTCTATTTCTGCTCTTCGGCCTTTGTCCGCAATAGGGCGGTTTGGTTTTTCAGGTGCGCTTTTGGCTAGAGTTAAGTGTCGAGCTGCCTCTTCATACTCACCATCATCAAACAAGTATTCTGCGTAAAAGTAATGTGCGTCCATACTGTTTGGGTAAAGCGCTAGGGCTTTTTCAAACAAGCGCGCTGCTTTTTTATCACTGCCAAACGCAACAGGCCAGCCAGGTACATTGTGATATAGCGCGGCTAATACAGTTAATGCTGTACCTTCTAATACCTGCTCATTTGCCTCTATAGCTTTTTCTAGGTTGGCTCTAGCCGCTTTGGCAAAATCGAGTGCACCTAAACCACCTTTAGCTTTCGCTGCACTAGATTGGGTAACGGCTAACCACGTAAGTGCTTCGGCACTATTGTTCGATGATGCAACAAAGGCTTCAGCATCAGCGATAAGCGCTATAAACGCCTTCTCTTTCTCGCTGCTATCTGCGTGATAGTTGATTGACGCCCATTGCTGTTGAATACCAAGCAATGTGTGATTGTTGTCAGCGAAGGTAGGGTTTGCATAAACCATAAGAGAGATGAAAACAGCGATAAGTCCACGTTTACTGCGCATTGTGGGTTCCTCATTAATTATAAGTCGTATTTTAGGCGGGTGTTTTACCAGTAATACGGGGTATAAAACAAGAAAAATGGCCACACGAGGTCATTATTCGCTTTCAGGTCAAGGGTATTTAATCGGTGTACTACTTGTCGATATTGCAACATAGCTTGAGGGGGCAGGTAAATCTTGCGTATCACCCTATTCGACAGGCCGGCAATATAACCTCAAGAGCCTTCTGCTTAAAATCACCGGAATTAATTTGGCTTGTCACGGTCTCTGTAGAAACTTTGTGCAGAAAAACTCCCCTTAATTGCAAATTAGGGGTTCGCATTTTCGTCAAAACCTGTATAATTCGCGCCCTGCCCAGTTACGCCCACCTTTGGGAAGGTGGAAGAATCGACCGGCTCGAAGGGGTCTTTGTGTTGATTTTATGGTGATTTCTGGTGTTCAGAAATCAGTAACGACGATATTATTCGGGTGATATTTAAATGAAAACTTTTGTTGCAAAGCCAGAAACGGTACAACGTGACTGGTACGTGGTTGACGCCACAGACAAAACTCTAGGCCGTTTGGCTTCAGAAATCGCATTGCGCCTTCGTGGTAAGCATAAGCCAGAGTACACGCCTCACGTGGACACTGGTGATTACATTGTAGTTATCAATGCCGATAAAATTACGGTTACTGGCCGTAAAGCATTGAACAAAATCTATTATGCACACAGTGGCTATCCAGGTGGTCTGAAAGAAACTAACTTTGAAAAGCTGCTAGCTTTCAAACCAGAAATGGTTATTGAGAAAGCAGTGAAAGGAATGCTGCCAAAAGGTCCTCTAGGCCGTGCAATGTTCCGTAAAATGAAAGTTTACGCTGGTGCTGAACATAAGCACGCAGCACAGCAACCACAAGTTTTGGACATCTAAGGGGCAATCGACATGGCAGATACTCAATACTACGGCACCGGCCGCCGCAAAAGTTCTACCGCTCGTGTGTTCCTGCGTCCAGGCTCAGGTAACATTCAAGTAAACAAACGTGCTCTAGACGAGTACTTTGGTCGCGAGACTGAGTGCATGGTTGTTCGTCAACCTCTAGAACTTGTTGAAATGTTGGAAAAGTTTGACCTATACGTCACTGTTAAAGGTGGTGGTTCTAACGGTCAAGCTGGCGCAATTCGTCACGGCATCACTCGTGCTCTTATGGAGTACGATGAGACGTTACGTCCTGCTCTACGTAAAGCTGGCTTCGTTACTCGTGACGCTCGTCAAGTTGAACGTAAGAAAGTGGGTCTACACAAAGCACGTAAGCGTCCACAGTTCTCAAAACGTTAATTTTACGTTTTATATATTGTGCAAAAAACCCGGCTTATGCCGGGTTTTTTATTTTCTGGCGCTAAAAGTTTACTTCCTTCAGCGCGTCACATAATTTTTCTCTTAACGGCGCTCATCGACCTAGTCAATTAGTATTCTAAATTTTCCGGCTTCAATTCAACATAAAGCTAACAATGTTTTAATAAAGACGCTGATTTGGCCGAATTTCGGTCAAATTCTTGATTTTATTCCAATCACTCACTAATTCTTAACTATGACCCCAGATTAATTTATTGCTTAAATACCAGTAAAACCTTGTGTTTATAAGGGCTTTTCTTTTATCATTTGCGGTCGAAATTTGACGAAACTTTAGTGAATTCTCGATTGGGCGCAAAAGCGCCTTAGAGTTAACTTCATGACAAGCCATATGATGGGCGATCCTAACGTGATAAAACCAGTAAAAGTTAGGGTTATACATCATAATTATCCGAACCTGGAGAAATGTGGATGAGCAATGTATCTGTAGATGCAACAGAGTCTGCACACAATGATAACCAGCCAGAAAACAACACCCGTCGTCGGTTTTTGACCGTTGCCACGTCGGTAGTTGGTGGTGTAGGTGTTGTTGGAGCGGCAGTGCCTTTTATTGCGTCCTGGAATCCAAGTGCCAAAGCGAAAGCGGCCGGTGCTGACGTTGAAGTAGATATCAGCGGGATTGAACCTGGACAGCTAGTGCGTGTGATGTGGCGAAGCAAGCCTGTATGGATTGTTCGTCGTACTCCTGAAATTCTTGAAGAATTGAGCACTCACGAAGATAAACTGAAAGATCCTAACTCTGAAGCAGAGCAACAACCTACGTTTGCCCAGAACCGTTTCCGTTCTATGAAAGAAGAGTACCTTATCTTAGTCGGTATTTGTACGCATCTAGGTTGCTCACCGCAGCACCTTAAAGATGGCGCTTTCGAAGAAGTGGTTGAAGGGGTTCCAGACGGTTTCTTCTGCCCATGTCACGGCTCTAAGTTTGATATGGCGGGTCGAGTATTCCAAAACGTACCTGCGCCGTTGAACCTTGTTGTTCCGCCTTACCAGTTCGTAGATGACACAAACATCATCCTCGGCTCAGAAGCGGAGGCTGTGTAATATGAATGCTTTTTTAGAGTGGATTGAAGCGCGTATTCCAATTATGCGTGTGGCGAATATGCACGCCATCCAATACCCAGCGCCTAAGAACATGAACTTTTGGTACGTGTTTGGATTTTTGGCTACCATCGTTTTAGTTAACCAAATTATTACTGGAATCTGGTTAACAATGAACTTCGTACCAACTTCTGAAGGTGCGTTCGCGTCTGTTGAATACATCATGCGTGAAATTGATTACGGATGGATTATCCGCTATATGCACAGTACTGGCGCTTCAGCGTTCTTTATTGTGGTATATCTGCATATGTTCCGTGGCATGATTTACGGTTCTTACCAAAAGCCTCGTGAATTGCTTTGGGTGTTTGGTATGTTTATCTACCTTGCACTAATGGCTGAAGCCTTCATGGGTTATGTATTACCTTGGGGACAAATGTCTTACTGGGGCGCACAGGTAATCGTATCGCTATTTGGTGCAATCCCAGTTGTAGGTCCAGACTTAGTTATCTGGCTACAAGGTGACTATGTAATCTCGGGTGCTACCCTAAACCGATTCTTCGCATTGCACGTTATTGCATTGCCATTGGTTATTGTTATTTTAGTGTTCTTACACATTATTGCGCTACACGAAGTGGGCTCTAACAACCCAGACGGTATTGCGATTAAGCATAAGAAAGGCTCGTTACCTGAGTCAGAAAAGACTAAATTCCAAATCCATGAGTACTACACAAGCAAGTATGATATCGCTGATGACATCTTGCCATTCTTCCCGCACATGGTGCTGAAAGACTTAGTAGCGTTCTGTATTTTCTTAGCCTTGTTCACTTATATCTTGTTCTTCGCACCTGAAATGGGCGGTAAGTTCCTTGAGCATCCTAACTTTGAAATTGCGAACCCGTTGAAAACACCTGAACATATCTTCCCTGTTTGGTACTTCACGCCGTTCTACGCCATCCTTAAGGCAGTACCTGATAAGCTAATTGGTGTACTTGCGATGTTTGGTGCTATTGCAGCCTTGTTCGCTTTACCATGGATAGATCGCGGTCGTGTTAAATCGTGGCGCTATCGTTGTGGTTTACACACAGTAAACCTTATTGTGTTCGCAATTGTATTCGTTTTCCTAGGTTACTTAGGTGCTACACCTCAAGAAAACTGGAAGATTGTTGCGTCGCAAATCGCGACTGTTATGTACTTTGGTTTCTTCGTGTTGTTGTTCCTATACAGCCGTAACGAGAAAACCAAGCCTGTACCAGAGAGGATTGCCTAATGAAAAAATTGATGTGCTTTTTAGCATTTTTTCTACCGGGTGTAGCGTTAGCCGCTGGTGGTAGTGTGCATCTTGATAAGGCACCTATCGACCTAACTGATAAGGCCTCGTTGCAACGTGGTGCGCAGTTGTTCATGAACTACTGCTTAGGCTGTCACTCAATGAAGTATCAGCGTTATCAGCGTACGTTTGCCGATTTGGGCATTCCAGACGAGCTAGGAACTGAAAACCTTCAGTTTACGGGCGAAAAGGTTGCTGATTATATTACGCGTGCAATGCCTGAAGATGCAGCAGCAGGTTGGTTTGGTGCTGCGCCACCAGACTTGACTCTTGTAGCTCGTGTTCGTGGTGAAGATTGGATTTACACTTATCTACGTTCTTTCTACGTAGATGAGAGTCGTCCATTTGGTGTGAACAATAAAGTATTCCCAGAAGTGGGTATGCCGCATGTACTTCAACCTTTGCAAGGTACACCAACTGAAATGCACGAAGAAGTTATGGTCGACGGTGAAATGGTTGAACAATATGTAGGTATTAAATCTGATGGTACAGGTTCAATGTCTCCAGATGAGTACGACCAAGCTGTTGCCGATATTGTTAACTTCTTAGAGTATACCGGTGAGCCAGCTAAGCTAGAGTCACACCGTATTGGTAAATGGGTTCTTATCTTCATTGCCGTACTGTTTGTATTTGTTTACTTGCTGAAGAAAGAATACTGGCGAGAAGTGCACTAATCGCACAGAATTATGTATAATGGCAAAGGGGGCTTCTCGCCCCCTTTTTTATTATTTGAATTTCGCCCGATTTAGCGGGCATAACTAGTTTCTCGACGGAGGAAATTGAATGGCCGTAGCCGCGAATAAACGTTCTATTATGACGTTGTTCTCTGACACAATTGATATTTACAGCCATCAGGTGCGTATTGTGTTGGCAGAAAAAGGTGTGGGTGTTGAAATAAGCTACACAGATCCTAGCAATCTGTCAGAGGATCTGTTGGAGTTAAACCCTTACGGAACCGTTCCAACTCTTGTTGATCGTGAACTGGTGCTTTATAAATCGCATATCATCATGGAATACCTTGATGAGCGTTTCCCGCATCCACCACTTATGCCAGTTTATCCGGTATCTCGTGGCCAAAGCCGTCTTATGATGCACCGCATCGAACAAGACTGGTATTCGTTAGCAGCTCGTATCTTCCGTGGTGAAGGTAATGTTGAAGCTGCGCGTAACGACTTACGTGAAGCGCTACTTGCATTAGCACCTGTGTTTGGTGAATTGCCTTACTTCATGAGCGAAGAGTTCAGCTTAGTTGATTGTTATCTTGCTCCGTTATTATGGCGCTTACCTGCTTTAGGTATTGAGCTTAATGGCGCAGGTAGTAAAGAAATTAATGCCTACATGAACCGTATCTTCTCTCGCAGTTCATTTAAAGCATCGCTAACCGATCAAGAGCGCGAGATCCATAACCCACTATGACATCTATGACGTCTAATCAGCCCTACCTTTTAAGGGCCTTTTACGAATGGATAGTGGACAACGATCTCACACCATACATTGTTGTTGATGCAACGAATGACATGGTGGAAGTGCCTTTAGAGTTTGTTAAGGACGGGCAAATCGTTTTAAACGTGTCGCCTAGTGCGTGTGTTAATTTTTCGTTGGACTTAACCGGGCTTTCTTTTCAAGCTCGTTTTGGTGGCCAACCAAGAAGATTAAGCATGCCTAGCGAAGCTATTATGGCGATTTATGCGCGTGAAAATGGCGCCGGTACTGTATTTGCTACCGAAGAGGAGATGGCCAAAACAAGTAAGCCATCTGAACCTCAAGCCACTGGGCCAGCATCTATTGAAGACGTAGACGCGTCGGATAATACAGATGCACCCGTTCCCCCTAAAAAGGGAAAACCTACCTTAAAAGTGATTAAATAAGCATTCTGACTTCCTGCTGCCTTAGCAGGAAGTCAGCTTATTCTTTTCGTTTTATCTTCTTATCTACTTCTATGCGCTCTATATTCATTACGTACTGCTTCTGTACTAACAAATAAATTCCTAAACTGAACCCATAGTCCGTGTTGTTTAACGCTACTTTTCTGCAACTTTGCTTGTCTCTTCGGTGTCTATTTAACTTCTGCGAGATAAACTATCATGGTTATATCGCGAGGTTTGTATGCTACAAAGCGCAAAAAAATTGCCTATTTGTCTTGTAGTTGCTTTATATTTTCCTTTGTTAGTTTTATTGGTTTTGCGGGTTCAATGACTATGTTCAAAGAAAAAATTAAAACGCTCATCGAGAATAAGCTTACCGAAGATGGCCTATTTGAAACCGGTGTTAAAGGTGTACAGCTATTTAAAGTGACAGAAGGTGTTCGCTGTGCGCCCGCGGTATATGAGCCTACAGTAGTGGCGATTGTCAGTGGTACGAAAGAGGCGATACTAGACGGGAAATCTTATGTTTATGGCACAGACCAGTACATGTGCTGCAGTATGTCTATGCCTGTTGAGGCGGGCACACCTAACGCATCGCCCGACAATCCATTGTTAGGTGTGTTTATTTCCCTTGATACTCGCGTGATGACCGAGCTTACCATGGAAGTAGAGCGCGCTTGCGGCATGCAAAAACAATCAAAAGGGGCAAAGTTTCCGCCAAGTATTGCACTGTCTGATTGGGACAATGACTTTGCTGAAGCGTTAATGCGATTATTACAGTTAAGCCAAAATGGAGCGGATACCGCTGTACTTGGCGACAGTCGCCTTCGTGAAGTTTATTACACCATTTTGAAAGGTGGGGCTGGCGAATCCGCAAGGCGAGCGTTTGGCGTAGGCAACGAGATTGCTCGTGCAATCGACTACCTATCAACCCGTTTAAATGAAACGGTCACTATAGAGGATATGGCATCACAAGTGGGCATGAGTCGCGCTGTATTCCACCGCAAGTTCAAACAAGCGACGAGCATGTCGCCCATTCAGTTCGTAAAGTCTATGCGCCTGAACACGGCTGCAATGAAAATTGTAGGTGGTATGACCGTAAATGAAGCTGCAATGGATGTAGGATATGTAAGTACATCGCAATTTAGCCGCGAGTTTAAGCGGTTATATGGTCAGTCTCCTAAGCAATGGAGCCACGATAGGCAAATCCCTGCAGCACTGATTTAATATTATACTAAAGGTGTAAATCTGATGTGTTGCATTGTCGCAAATATACTGGGATGGTAAACAAGTGCATTACACCCTGTGAAGTTAAACGCAATCTTTACGACTAACCACACCATTGTAAGAGAAAATTCGTTCTTAAAGCACAACAACTATTTGTCATAAAATAAAAATAATAGGCAGTGCAGTATTGGAACAGTTACTTTCAAATAACCGACAAAAATTACAAGCGGCAATTCCACTTATCAACAACTACAACGATAGGTTTGATGATTTAAACCATTGGTGGGGCAAAATATCGCTGATAGGTAAAATCAACAGCCATAATGTATCTGATAGCATTTTAGAAGAAATGCTTAGTACAAAAGAGAAATTCTCTGAGTTACAAGGTAGGCTCATTCAAAACCTGATGAAAGAGCATTTGTTGAAGCGTTTGGCTGACGATCATAATAAATCTCAAGTCGCTATTGATATTCTGATCAGAAATTTGTTTGAGCGTACTGCCGATGTAGGCTTTCTGGCTACTGATGATGATATCCGAGCTTTCTTGCTTCACACCGATAAGCAAACCGAAGACATTGAAAATATTCGCCACCGTTTAGCGGAATACGTAAAAAAATATAGTGTATATGATGAAATTGTTCTTCTTGATACCCAGGGGCGGGTTAAGGCTAATTTGGATATTGATAGCCCAATTGAATTTAGCGAAGACCCGCTAATTCCGATAACCTTGGCGTCTACAGAAGACTATACAGAAACTTTTCGTTATTCAGATCTTCAGCCTCACAAGCGCAATTCATTAATTTATTCGTGTGTCATTAAGGAAAGTAACGAAAAAGATGCCAAAGCACTAGGTGTTCTTTGTCTATGCTTCAAATTTGACGATGAAATGCAGTCAATTTTTAGCAACTTACAATCTGAACGTGCCGCCAGCAGTATTATGATTGTGTCTGAAAGCAGAGAAGTCATGGCGACTAGCCATTCACAAAAATTTAAAGTGGGTGAAAAAATACCTAACAGTGGGTCCCCTGATTTAATCACCATAAAAAATAAAAGCTATATATCTACAACGTCGAAAACTAAAGGCTATCAAGGTTTTGAAGGTTTATCATGGCAGGGTGTAGCTATGACGCCACTCAATGATGCCTTTAAGCATTCAAATGAAACTGGGAAACCTCAAACTGACTCTTGTCAGTTACTTAACTCCCAACTCTTTTCTGATGATTTAAAGCAAATATTCAAAACGTCGATGTTAATCAATGACGATCTGAGTTTAGTGGTATTGAATGGCATTATTGCTGCGGCGCGCAATAATGCTGTTGAATTCATGCCTGTACTTTCTGAGATCAAATCGACCGGGGAGAGTATCGCGTTAATCTTTTCTGACTCTATCGATAATTTACAATCTACAGTGATAAGCGCACGGCTTGGTGACGTAAGGTTTTGCGCAAGCTTAGCGGTAGATATTATGGACAGAAATCTATACGAAAGAGCGAACGATTGTCGCTGGTGGGCGCTTACCACTGTATTTCGACAGTACTTGCAACTTCCCACCGTAGGGCCTGATGCTCAGCAAGAAATTTCAAACATTCTTGGTTACATTAATGACCTATACACGGTTTACACCAATTTATACGTTTATGACAAAAATGGCATTATTGTCGCGGTATCTAACAAAGACCATGCGTCAGTCATTGGAGACAAAGTCGATACACAGAGCGGCGCTATAGATGCGTTGAGTTGTACAGATTCACAGAAATATTCGGTATCGAAATTTGTTCCTAGCAAGCAGTACGATAATAAGCACACTTACGTTTATAACGCGTCAATTACCAGTCTAAAACAAAATAACGTGGTAGGCGGTATAGGAATTGTATTTGACAGTGCACCACAATTCACTGAAATGTTAAATGATTCGCTACCTAAAGACGAAAGTGGGCATACTTTAACGGGGTGTTTTGGCATGTTTTGTCAGCCTGATGGGATGATTATTTCTGCTACAGAAGGTAGCCCTCAGCAGGTGGGGGACGTTATCGAGATAGACGACACACTTTTAGGTTTGAAAAATGGCGAGAAAGACTCTCGAATTACAAATTACCAGGGTAAGAAATACGCAATTGGTATTGCCGCGTCTAAAGGGTATAGAGAGTACAAAACAACCGGTGATTATCAAAATGATGTGGTGGCGTTCATCATGATGCCAAGCTAAATAGCATTAGAACAACGCCTACACGATTGTCACGGTATTACATTAGAAACAGGGTTGCAGTACCTAAAAATGCAAATATACCCACCACGTCAGTGATGGTTGTGAGTATTACGCTTCCTGCTAGTGCAGGGTCTATTTTCAAACGCTTCATGATGAGCGGCAAAGTAGCGCCTGCCAGCGCTGCGGCTATCATGTTAACCAACATGGCGAAGGCGATAATGATACCTAGCATGTAGTCTTGTTTCCAAAGCGCAATTACCGAAGCAATTAATATTGCCCAAATAGCACCGTTTAAGAAACCAATAGATATTTCTTTGCTTATCAACCAACGGGAGTTGCTGGCGTTAACATGCCCTAGAGCCATACCACGAATAACGAGAGTGAGTGTTTGGTTACCCGCTACGCCGCCCATGCTAGGCACTATGGTATTGAGTATGGCAAGTACAGCCAATTGACTGAGTGTGGCTTCAAATAAATCGCTTACCATGGCTGCCATTAGCGCGGTAACCAAGTTTACAGCCAACCATACGGAGCGTCGTTTGGTACTTTGAAGCACAGGAGCAAAGGTATCTTCGTCATCATCTAAACCCGCCATACTCATCATCGAGTGCTCGGCATCTTCACGAATAATATCAACCACGTCATCAATGGTAATTCGGCCGACTAAGCGATGTTTCTCATCAACCACAGGGGCTGATAGCCAGTTATAACGTTCGAATAAACTCGCCACTTCATCATCTGGCATATGAACAGGAATCGCTTCAGACTCTTCATCCATCACATCCGATACCTTGGCTTCGGTTTCGGCGGTAAGTAATCGCGTTACTGGTACGATACCGACTAAATTGTCAGTTCGATTCACTACATAAAAAGTATCAGTGTTTTCAGGTAATTCGCCCTTAAGGCGAATATAACGAAGTACCACATCAATGGTTACGTCAGGGCGAAGAGTAATGGTATCTGTGTTCATGATGAACCCAGCAGTCTCTTCGCCGTAAGACAGCGCTTGTTCAGCTCTGAGTCTGTCTTGTGCATCCATTGAATCAAGAATGTCTTGCAGTACTGGTTCTGGAAGGCTGCTAAGGGTAACCGCTAAGTCATCGGTATCCATTTCTTCTAACGCGTCTACTACGTTGGCCGGCAGCATTTTGGTGATGATACCGTTACGTACATCGTCAGAGAGTTCTTCTAGAATATCACCGTGGAAATCACCATCAATAAGTTCCCATAGTTCGTCACGGGTGCGGCTTGGGCTAGATTCGAGAATATGTGCAACATCAGAAGGAGGCAATTCCAGCAGAAGCTTACGTACAGAAACAAATTGACCGTTAATTAACGCGCCATTAAGTGCCCTAATTTGGCTTTGTACGTATTTTGAGACCAGCGCTTCTGCCACTGCTTTCGCCTAAAAATGGAATTTCTATAATGATAGGATATCGCACTTGCCATGACGCTGTCATGACAAAAGCGCAGCAGAGACAGACAATTACAAGCTATATGATGAAATTATAGGCGGCTTTATACTGAAACCGTATAACAGGAGAGCACAGTATTACTCGTCTTCGTTGAAACGGCCTTCAATTAACGTTTCAATGGCATTTAATGCCGCTTCGGCATCATTACCTTCAACCACAACGTTAACTTGTTCACCTTGATGGCTTTCCAGCATCATTAAGCCCAGTACACTGTTTGCATCAGCTTTCTTATCGCCTTTTACCAACACGATTTTAGCGTCAAATTGATTAGCTAATTGAACCAGTTGCGTGGCCGCGCGCGCATGTAGGCCTAGCTTATTGACTATAGTTAGTGTTTTTTCAATGGTCATTACTAGTTTAACTCGCGGTGGCGAATTTGCACATCGGGGTGTATTTCGCCAAAGGTTTTCGCTAACGATTGTGCAATAAATACTGAGCGGTGCTGACCGCCAGTACAACCAATCGCAATGGTGACATAACTACGGTTATTGCGTTCCAAATGTGGCAGCCATGTAGTGATTAGGTTCTGAATTTGCCAAATAAATTTGGTTACAACAGGTTGAGAACCCAAAAATACTTCAACCGGCGCATCTAAGCCCGTTAAGTGCTTTAAATCTGGTTCCCAATGCGGGTTGGGTAAAAACCTTGCATCGAACACGTAATCTGCGTCTTTAGGAATACCGTGCTTAAAGCCAAACGATTCAAACACCAATACTAAGCGAGAGCTTTTCTTACCTAGAATTCGTTCGCGGATAAGTTCTGCGAGTTGATGAATAGTGAGTTTATCCGTATCAATATACAAATCGGCGCGTTCAACGATAGGCGCAAGTAAATCTGATTCGGCCTTTATAGACTCAGATAATGATTTGTTGAGTTTGGCTAACGGATGCAGTCGGCGGGTTTCGCTGAAACGCTTCACCAGCACATCGTCGCTTGCGTCGATGTACACAATGGTCATAGACCACGATGAGGGTAGGTAATCTAAAATTTCTACCAAGTCCGCTGGGTTTTTGGGCAGGTTTCTTACATCGATACTTACCGCAACTTGGTCATATTCATCAACCACGGTATGGGTAAGAGTAGGGAGAAGGTTAACCGGAATATTATCTACGCAATAGTAACCTAAGTCTTCAAGGGCACGTAGCGCAACTGATTTTCCTGAACCGGATCGACCACTGATAATAATCAGTTTCACCTGCATTTCTCCCTCTAAAAATATGGTGCTGTGCTTTTTTAGCTTAAAGCCGTAATAATGTCGTCACTGGTGGAGGCCCGTCTAATGGCTTTCACCGTTTCTTTATCACTTAGCTTACCCGCCACGGTAGCGAGTGTTTGTAAGTGACCTTCTGTTTTCTCTTCAGGCACCAACAAGGCAAAGAATATATCTACGGGCTGGTCGTCAAGCGCATCAAAATCGATGGCAGGGTGACTAGTTACAATAATGGCGATAACGTGTTCTAAACCCGGTAAACGACCATGAGGCAATGCAATGCCATTGCCAATCCCCGTACTTCCCATTCGTTCACGGGCAAGTAGGCTCGCTAGCACTGTGGCCTGATCGATGTCGGGATTATTCTTAGCGGCAATGTCGCTAATAATCTCAAGAATACGCTTTTTGCTATTACATTGAACCGCACACTCGGTGCGGTCCAAACTTACTATGGCTTGAATTTCCATACTAATATTTAGTGCTTTTTCAGCTTTTCCTTATGCTTGATAACTTGCCTGTCGAGTTTGTCGATCATGCTGTCTATCGCCGCATACATGTCTGTATTATGAGATGAAGCAAACACTTCTGCGCCGCTAAGGTGCATGGTGGCTTCGGCTTTTTGATTGAGTTTTTCGACGTTCAGGATGACATGCACATTAGATATGTGATCAAAGTGACGCTCTAGTTTGCTGAACTTAGTATCGACATAGCTACGCAAAGAGTCAGTAATTTCGACATGATGACCGGTAAGGTTGATTTGCATATTTCGTCTTCCTTAAATTATCAAGGCCTTTAGATAAGGCTTTTGCGTTGGTTTGACGGCGGAATCGATAACGATTCCCGGTATTTTGCTATTGTCCGCCGGGCTACTTTAATGCCTTGTTCGGCCAACAATTGAGCAATCTTGCTATCGCTTAATGGCTTGCTGGGCGTTTCCGCTGCCACAAGCTTTTTAATTAACGCGCGAATAGCGGTAGATGAACACTCACCACCAGATTCCGTTGCTACATGGCTAGAGAAGAAATACTTCAACTCGAAAATGCCACGAGGGGTATGCATATACTTTTGCGTGGTGACACGTGAAATGGTGGATTCATGCATATCTACCATTTCTGCGACATCATTTAGCACCATTGGTTTCATCATTTCTGGGCCGTGCTCGAAAAAGCCCATTTGTTGCTGCACAATACAGTTTGCTACTTTCATCAAGGTGTCGTTTCTTGACTCAAGGCTTTTTATAAACCACTTGGCTTCTTGCATATGCGAGCGAATAAATTGCGAATCGCTGCTGTTTTTAGAGCGTCGGCTCATGGCAGCGTATTGTTGATTTACGCTTAATTTTGGCAAGCTGTCGGGATTAAGTTCTACTACCCAACGGCCATTCTTTTTGTTTACCGAAACATCAGGAATAACGTATTCGGGTTCTTTAGTAATTAATGCACTGCCAGGACGAGGATTCAACGTTTGCAATAAGCGCATGGCTTCGCGAAGTTGATCTTCTTTCAAACGGCTCTTGCGCATTAACGTACGGTAATCTTTGCTGCTCAGCAGGTCTGAGTACTCATTAATAAGCTGTCTGGCTTCGGTGAGCCATGGCGTATCGTCTGAGAACTGGCGAAGCTGCACGAGCAAACATTCTTGCGGTGTACGTGAACCTGAACCAATAGGGTCGAACATTTGAATACGTTTTAGTACACATTCAACTTCGTCCATTTCTACCAACTCTTCAACATCGTCAGAGTTTACCGATTCTAAAATCTGTTCAATGGGTACGTTAAGGTAACCAGATTCATCAATGGAGTCGATAATGGCGGTAGCAATGGCGCGGTCTGTATCTGAAAACGGGGTTAAACGCATCTGCCAAAGCAAATGGTCTTGAATATTGTCGGTGGTTTCACCCTGAAACAGTTGGTCGTCATCATTATTCGATGGGCCAGGAGCGGGGGCAGAAGAGGCCGAGTAATACTCATCCCATGTGCTGTCGATTGGCAACTCGTCGGGAAGGTCGTTCTTTTCAAGCGCGTCACCAGCTTCCAACGAATCGCTAGATGCAGTGGGAGCCGCTTCCACAGAAGGGTCGTCACCATCCATGTTGTTTTTCTCAACCGGGTGGTCATCACCGCCTTCTTCAACTTCTAAAAGAGGGTTTGAGTCAAGTGCTTCCTGAATCTCTTGCTGCAGGTCGAGCGTAGACAACTGCAGCAGCTTGATTGCCTGCTGCAACTGCGGTGTCATGGTAAGTTGTTGACTGAACTTTAGCTGTAAAGATGGTTTCATCTACGTCTTATTTTTAAACTCTTGTTGTGAATATACCCGTGCTTAAAACTGAAAATGACAATTCGGTTACAGTAACTATAGCCTGAATTGTTCTCCTAGGTATACATCCCTTACTTTCTGATTACTTAAAACTTGTTCTGCCGTCCCTTGCGCGATGAGTTCGCCTTGGCTCACAATATACGCTTTCTCACACACATCCAGTGTTTCTCTTACGTTGTGATCGGTGATGAGGATTCCAATTCCTCTGTCACGAAGATGTTGAATGATCTTCTTTATATCATTAACCGATATAGGATCAACACCAGCAAATGGCTCATCAAGCAAAATAAATTGCGGATCGGCTGCTAATGCTCGTGCGATTTCTACTCGGCGGCGTTCACCACCGGATAAACTCATACCCGTACTATTACGTATATGGTTGATATTAAATTCATCAAGTAGCGCATCGGCTTCTTGTTCTTGTTCTGATGAACTTAACCCTTTACGGGTTTGCAAGATAGCCATGATGTTCTCAAACACCGTCAATTTTCTAAAAATAGAGGCTTCTTGCGGCAAATACCCAATACCGCGGCGAGCACGTTCGTGCATGGGCTCGTGAGTTAATTCGCTGTCATCAATACTGATTTTGCCCTTATCTAAGGGAACTAAGCCAACAATCATGTAGAAGGTAGTCGTTTTACCGGCACCATTAGGGCCGAGTAGTCCAACGATTTGCCCCGTCGATACTGATAAGCTTACATCGCGAACCACTTGACGTGCTTTATAAGCCTTTGCAAGGCTCTGTGCGCTCAACGTTGCCATGATTAGTTGTCGTCCGCCTTATCGTCTTCGTTATTCGATGACGCTTTACGTATTGCCTCAGGGGTAAATACGGTAGTGACTCTGCCACCTTCGCCGTCTTCGCCGCCTGTTGCAAGTAATTGTTCAGTGACCATGTCGAAGGTAATCTTGTCGCCTTGTACTTTACTGGTGTCTTGCTGTAGCTCAGCATTTCCTTGTAAAGAAATAGTTCGATTTACTACTTCATAGCGAATTTCATTGGCCTTCGCTGTAACAGGAGCACCGTCTTCAAGTTTTTGCGAATAGCTGGCTGGTTTGCCGCGAGCCACGAATATCTCTCGTCCATCACCTTCGCTGGCAATCACTTCAACTTCATCAGCATTTATCACCAAAGAACCTTGAGTAATCCTTACATCATCTTTAAACAATGAGGTTTTGTTTTTACCGTCAACAAATTGCGATTTCGAGTCAACTTTAATTGGTTTATTAAAGTCGCTTTCAGCCGCTATAGCCGCAATAGCAAATAGGCTAACAGCGAGGCTAGTCGCTAATGCTTTAGTGGCTAGGCGAATAAATGGTTTGTACATGGTCTATTAACTCGTATTCCTGGGTACGCAAATTAGCGTTAAACCCATTGCTGTTAATCACATATTGTAAGCCACGTATTTCCACGGGCTGATCAGATGTCATTTGCTTAGTGTACAGGTTTATCTCTATAAACGCTGTGCGTATTGTTCTTACAAAGTCATCGACACTTTGGTTTTCAATAACGACATTATTTTCTAGCTGTATCAATTCGTTATTATACAAAGTGCCTTCTGTCGCGGTAACTTCCCACGGTGACTGTGCATCGTCGGTATACAATGTATATCTGGGCTTTTGGAATAAAACAAAGCCCAATTGGTCGTAATGTTCCATCGACGCTGCAAATACTTTGTGATTTAGCTGTCCTTCTTGATTGTATAAGGTGGTCGTTAGGTTTTTGGCTTTATATGCAGGCTTCAATGCGTCCGGCCCTTGATCAGATTGCTGAGCAGGGTCTTCGTCCATCCAAATAGGAATATACAGGGCGGATGCCAATATAAATAACACCGAAATACTTAAGCCTAATCGGTCAAAACCTAATACCTTCATACGCTAGCACCTTGAATTCCGTGTAGCTTGTCGTTTGCTTGAAGCAAGGTGTCACATATTTCGCGAACGGCCCCGAAGCCGCCGGGCAACGTGGTGATCCAATTCGCTTGCTGTGCAACCGCAGGGTGGGCGTCTTTTACCGCAATTCTTACATTAGCGTGAGGATACATGCCCGTATCAGGCATATCGTCACCTACTACCGCCACATGCTCGGGCTTAAGTGATAAGCGAGCCATCAGTTCTGCAAGGGCGTCAGATTTATTTTCTTCACCCTGCACAATGTGTGCGACATTCAGTGCTTTCATTCTATTTTCGACAATGGCAGAACGCCTGCCCGTAATAACCGCCACTGCCACACCTGAATTCACAAGCGCTTTAACACCATAGCCATCACGGGTATGAAATGCTTTTAACTCTTCGCCAGCATTACCAAGGTAAATACGGCCATCTGAAAACACACCGTCTACATCACAGACTAATAATCGAACTTGTTTTAACGAGGAATACAACGCCGTTGGCATAGCGGTATAAAGTGTATTTACGGCTGTTTGGGTGTCGTTCATTATAAAACTCCCGCTTTAAGTAGCATGTGCATATTGAATGCGCCCACAGGCTTGCGGGCATCATCCGTTACCATAAGCGCACTTATCTTATGAGTTTCCATTACATTTAGCGCTTCTACGGCGAGTTGTTCAGGCATGGTTGTTTTACCGCCTTTGGTCATCACCTGCGTAACCGTGGCGGTATGCAAGTCTATGCGGGCATCTAAAATACGACGTAAATCACCATCGGTGAAAATTCCGACTAAAACACCATCGCTATCGATAACCCCGGTCATACCCAGCCCCTTTTTGGATATCTCCAATAGTGCTTCTGCAACCAGGGCGTTTTCGTCTACCAAGGGTAGTTCGCTACCTGTGAGCATGATGTCACTCACTTTCAGCAGTAATTTTCTGCCTAAGCTGCCACCCGGGTGGGAAAGCGCAAAGTCGTCAGAGGTAAAACCTTTGCGATCAAGTAGGGCTACGGCAAGGGCGTCACCCATTACCAAGGTAGCGGTGGTGCTAGAGGTAGGTGCTAAGCCTAAAGAACACGCTTCCTTTTCTACACTAATATTCAATACCACGTCTGCGTGCTGTCCTAACGAACTAGTTACGCTGTTGGTCATTGCTATAACAGGTACATTTAATCGCTTCACAATGGGCAGTAAATTAACTAGCTCTGCGGTTTCACCAGAATTAGAAATAGCGAGTAGCACATCACCTTTGCTTAGCATGCCTAAGTCGCCATGGTTGGCTTCGCCTGGGTGCATGAAAAACGACGGCGTTCCGGTACTGGCAAGTGTTGCAGCAATCTTGTGGCCAATATGCCCTGATTTACCCATTCCGCACACAACAACTTTACCCACACAGTTTTGTAATAAATTACATGCGGTAACAAAATCATCGTTCATACGCGATGAAAGCGCTGAAATTGCCTGCGCTTCAATCTCTATAACGCGCTTGGCTGAAGTGATGAAGCTATTTTCTTGTGACATTACGCAAAAAGCCAAAATTGATAACCAATAAAGCAAGCAATCAATAAGCCGCCATTTCTTCGGCTTATTCGTCGATTACCCATTAAGGTGAAACTAAACAAAAATAGCAATAGGGTTAGCCCGAGCACAACGAACATATCGCGGTTATACACATCAGGGTCTAATGTGCCAGGCGCTATTAGGCCAGGCATGCCTAGTACAGCTAGCAAGTTAAAAATATTAGAACCAATAATATTGCCTAACGCTAGGTCATCTTCCCCTTTAAGCACACCAGCAATACTGGCAGCCAGTTCGGGTAAACTTGTGCCCAACGCAATAATGGTCAAGCCGATAACTAAATCTGACATGCCTAGGTATTGGGCTATTTCTACCGCTGAACCCACTAAGAAGTGTGCACTTAACGGTAACAGTATTAGACCAACTACAATCCAGAAAACAGCGGAAGAGGTGGGTACATCGTTAGGAATTTCATCTGTTGTCTCACTTACTAATGGGTCTTCTTTATCTACTTTCATGGAAAGCCAGCCCATTAGGCCCAAAACAATCACGAAGAGGCTAATAAGGATGATGCCTTCAAGATGAGTCAGTTCTCCATCGAAAAGAAAAGCAACAGCGATGACGGTAATAACAAGCAGAGCAGGGAGTTCACGCTTTAACGTAGAGGACGCAACAAGAAGCGGTTTGACTAGCGCAGTAATACCAAGCACAAGGGCAATATTAGTAATATTTGAGCCTAATGCGTTACCTACGGCGGTATTCATATTACCGTTAATAGATGCCGCGGCTGACACCACAATTTCTGGTGCAGACGACCCCATTGCGACAATGGTTAAGCCTATCATCATAGGCGCCATACCAATATTCTTGGCGAACGCTGATGCACCGTAAACAAAACGGTCTGCACTCCAGCTAAGTACAATCAGTCCAACTAAAAAAATGACTACGTTTAAAAGCACAACAACCAGCATAGTTAGGAATTTCACAAGATTGTCGCAAAAACAATGCCATTTGCCTATGGGAACTATCGCTTATTTTAGCAAAGGCGGTATTAAGTACCCCTTTGGTCGTGCTTACTGATTGAAAATCATTCGAATTTTCTAAATTCGAATAAATCGAACATAACTTGTAACGTTTTGCTTTTGTGCCGCGCTTGAAAAAGCGTACAATGACATTAAATTACACTGCTCAGTAAACTTTATCGATTTAACGTACTCGAAGGCATAGAACTTGCCTTGGCTTTAGCTGTTATGTAAAGCCGTTATGGAAAACAGTTTAGCGTTAAAGGCGACTTAAGTAGCTTAAACCTTACATCTATAGGAAGTGAGTGATGTGCGTCATTACTTGCTTTGCTGGTATCACTTATTATTCAAGGGTCGATAAATAAAATCGCTATGGACCATTTAGTCGAGATAGACAACCTAACCTTTCGACGCGCAGACCGTGTTATTTATGACGGTATTACGCTGAGCATTCCGAAAGGAAAAATTACGGCCGTTATGGGCCCCAGTGGTATAGGGAAGACCACTTTACTGCGCCTTATTGGCGGGCAATTAACGCCAGATGAAGGTGATATACAGTTTGATGGCGACTCTGTTGTCGCTATGAGCCGTAAAGAGCTTTATCAAGCACGTCGTCGAATGAGCATGCTTTTTCAAAGTGGTGCTTTGTTCACAGACATGACAGTTTTTGACAATGTGGCGTTTCCGCTACGTGAACACACCAAGTTATCGGAAGATCTTATCGCCACAACTGTCGCATTAAAGCTACAGGCTGTTGGGCTAAGAGGCGCAGCGCAACTCATGCCAAGCGAACTTTCTGGTGGAATGGCACGTCGCGCAGCATTAGCCAGAGCTATTGCGTTAGACCCAGACCTTATTATGTACGATGAACCTTTTGCCGGCCAAGATCCAATTTCTATGGGTGTACTGGTTAAATTAATCAGAGGGCTTAACGACGCACTAAACTTAACCAGTGTAGTGGTAACCCACGACGTGACTGAAGTGCTCACTATTGCCGATTATATTTATATTTTGGCAGACAAACGGGTAATTGGGGAAGGAACCGCGCAGCAAATTAGAGAAAGCGATTCAGAGTTAGTTCAGCAGTTCCTAAAAGGTAAAGCCGATGGCCCTGTGCCGTTTCATTACCCTGCTCCGGATATAGAAAATACCTTTTTCGGAGGGGATAAATGAAGTTCTTCCAATCGATAGGTGCTAAAACCATTGGCAAGTTAACTGCCATTGGCCGTGCTACCTACATGTTAATGGGAGCGCTACTTGCCCTTCCTAGATTAAAAAACATTCCGCTTACCATTAAACAGGTTCATGTGGTGGGCGTTCAGTCTTTGTTAATTATTATCGTGTCAGGATTATTTATTGGCATGGTAATGGCGCTGCAAGGCTATACCATTTTAGTTGATTACGGCGCTGAAGGTAGCTTAGGCCCCATGGTGGCGTTATCGCTGCTACGCGAGCTTGGCCCTGTAGTTACCGCATTATTGTTTGCTGGTAGAGCGGGTTCTGCACTAACCGCAGAAATTGGCTTAATGAAAGCAACTGAGCAAATTAGCAGTCTAGAGATGATGGCGGTTGACCCGCTAAGGCGTATTGTCGCGCCGCGCTTTTGGGCGGGCATTATTTCGATGCCAATGCTAGCGCTGATATTCAGTGCTGTCGGTATTTTAGGCGGTCACCTAGTGGGCGTTGATTGGTTAGGTGTAGATGTTGGCAGTTATTGGTCAATTATGCAGTCTACGGTGGAATGGGGCGAAGATGTGGTAAATGGCATTATTAAAAGCCTTGTTTTTGCCTTGGTTGTCACCTGGATAGCCATATTTAAGGGTTACGATTCTATTCCTACATCGGAAGGGATCAGCAAAGCTACTACAGAAACTGTAGTGTATTCTTCATTAGCAGTATTAGGGCTGGACTTCGTGCTTACCGCCCTTATGTTTGGCATTGAGTAGGGTTGAGTCATGAATAAATATAAATCTGAAGTATTGGTTGGCATGTTCGTTGTATTAACCATTGGTGCGGTAATGTTGCTGGCACTAAAAGTGGCTAATCAATCGGTAGGTGGCGATGGTGATACCTACACCCTATACGCTAAATTCGACAACATCGGTGGGTTGAAAGCACGCTCATCTGTAAAGGTCGGTGGTGTGAATGTTGGTCGAGTTTCTTCCATCACACTTGATCAAGAAGACTTCACGCCCGTAGTAGAGTTATCGATTTTGAAAAGCTACGACGGCTTTCCAGAAACCAGCTCAGTTTCAATACTGACCTCTGGCCTGCTGGGTGAGCAATATGTTGGCTTCCAGCCAGGTTTCTCGTTTGACGGGGTAGCAAACCTAAAAGATGGCGATTATCTGCAAGATACAAAGTCGGCATTGGTATTAGAAGATTTGATAGGGCAATTCTTATTTAGTCGCGGAAGTGACGAAGAATAAGAATACGAAGGTTAATTAGAATTAATAAAGACCTGATGAAACCAAAAAGGGAATTGTCAGGTCTGTTGTAATAAGAATTTAGTTTCAGGAGATAGGCATTGAAAAAGTTAATGGTAATAATGAGCGTGTTGATGTTCTCTTTAGTGGGAACGGCGCAAGCTCAAGAAATCAACGAGCAAAACCCGTATGAGTTGGTTAAAGGCGTTGCTTCTAAAACCTTCGATAGAATTAAAGCGAACCAAGAAGCGGTGAAAGCTGATCCTGAAATGTTGCGCACCATTATGGAAGAAGAGCTAGTCCCTCATATCGACTATAAATTTGCTGCTTTCATGGTATTGGGCAAGCACTTTAAATCGGTTCCACAAGAAAAAATGGGTGAATACATTACCGTATTCAGACAATATCTTATTACGTCTTACGCGGTTGCAATGGGCTACTACGACAACCAAACGGTTCAGTTTGAACCTGAGTCATCGTTTGATGATAAAAAATCAGTAACGGTTCGCGCTGTAGTTCAAGATCCTAAACGCCCAGAAATCAAAATTGCGTTTAAAGTACGTAAAGACTCAAAAACAAATGAGTGGAAAGCATACGACATGGTAGCTGAAGGTATCAGCATGCTAAATAGTAAGCGCAGTGAGTTTGAATCTATCCTTCGTCAAGACGGTATTGATGCAGTGATTGCGCTAATGAGAGATAAGATTGGTAAGCCTGTTGAGCTAAATCAAGATGAGCCTATCGATTTTGACGGAGAGAGTGCGTGAGCCTTTTTCAGGTTAACGATAACGCCCAAGTCAGCGTGCACGGTCATTTAGATCGTGACACTCTGTCTAAAAATTTTTTTGAAAGTTTAACCTCATCGCAAAGCGCTATATTGGCTAAAGCCGGCACGTGTTGTATCGATTTGGGCGATGTTGAGCGAGTAGACAGTGCTGGATTAGCTTGGATATTAAACGCAATTAGGGATGGAAAGCGTGAGGGGATTAATGTTAGCTTGCGTGAACTCCCAGAAAAATTACGTAAACTGGCTAAAATAAGCGACGTTGATGGCTTTTTACCAGTAGAATGATCCTAATTAGCTAGGTAAAGAACAAGCAGGTAAAGAAGTAAGTTATGGAATTGTCCGAAATTGAAAAAATTCTCACCGACGCCCTAGAGCTTCAAGAAGTTCATGTAAAAGGCGAAGGTTCTCATTTCAACATTATCGCGGTAGGCGATATTTTTAATGAAATGAGCCGCGTTAAACGCCAGCAGGCCGTTTATGCACCTTTATCAGATAAGATTGCCGATGGGTCTATGCATGCCATTACCATCAAAACCTTTTCAGTAAAAGACTGGGAGCGTGAGCGCCAGTTTCACATTCCTCAGTAAGCAGGTCTTTTTTCGTGGATAAACTTGTTATAAAGAAAGGCCCTGCACTACAGGGAACCGTGCGTATTTCCGGTGCTAAGAATGCTGCGTTACCATTATTAATGACCAGTTTACTTAGCGACCAGCCATGTCGTTATACCAACGTGCCTCGACTGCGGGATATTAATACCACAGTAGCACTATTACGAGAGCTAGGCGTTGAAGTAGCACAACCTGCTGCGAACGATGTGGTGTTAGACTCAAGTACGCTGCAAAGCATTACAGCTTCATACGAATTAGTACGTACCATGCGTGCCTCTATTTTGGTGTTAGGCCCTTTGCTTGCAAAGCAAGGTAAAGCAAACGTATCACTTCCTGGCGGCTGCGCAATAGGTGCACGGCCTGTTAATCTTCATTTGACTGGCCTTGAAAAGATGGGCGCTAAAATTGAAGTAGACGAAGGGTATATTCGCGCTGAAGTCGATGGCCGTTTAAAAGGTGCTCGCATCTTCATGGACATGGTAAGCGTTGGTGCTACTGAAAACCTAATGATGGCAGCGGCGTTGGCAGACGGCACAACCGTGCTAGAAAACGCCGCGCGTGAACCTGAGATTGTGGATTTAGCTAACTGTCTTATTCAGATGGGCGCGGTTATTTCTGGCGCAGGTACTGATAAAATTACGATTGAAGGGGTAGAAACCCTAAATGGTTGTGACTATCGTGTACTGCCAGATCGTATTGAAACTGGTACTTTCTTAGTCGCTGCTGCGGTAACTGGCGGAAAAATTCGTTGTACTCACGCGGCACCTGAAACGTTAGAAGCTGTTATCGATAAGCTTGAACAAGCCGGTGCGGTTATCACTTTAGGTGAAGACTGGATTGAGCTAGACATGCAAGGCAAGCAGCCTAAAGCGGTTCGCGTTAAAACCGCACCACACCCTGCATTTCCCACCGACATGCAAGCCCAGTTCGTTACGTTAAACTGCGTAGCGGAAGGCACAGGTGTTATTACCGAAACGATATTTGAAAACCGTTTTATGCACGTACCAGAGCTACAACGCATGGGCGCTGAAATTGCCCTTGAAGGTAACTCTGCGGTATCTAAAGGTAGTTCTGCGCTTAAGGGCGCACCTGTAATGGCAACCGATTTACGTGCATCTGCAAGCTTAGTGATTGCTGGGCTTATTGCCGATGGCGAAACCCATGTAAACCGTATCTATCACTTAGATCGCGGTTATGAAGCCATTGAAGAGAAGTTAGGTGCACTTGGCGCCAACATCGAGCGTGTAAAAGAATGAAGCGCTAATTAACGGCTCATAAAAAAAGCGCCTTATGGTTATTTATCATAAGGCGCTTTTTTGTGCTTGATACAAAAGCTTTTGCTCGTTAGCGTCAGCTTTTGCTACAACGCTTTATTCTTGGGCACGCAGCTCAGCAACTAAAGCGTTAATAGTAAGCGGGTTACCACCACGGCTAATTTCAAGCTCTAAAGTCGTACCAGGCGCAGTTTCTGCAATCATGTCTAACGTTTTAGATGCACTTTCTAACCGGATGCCGTCAATGGCTAATATAATGTCACCCGGTTGCAAGCCAGCTTCATCAGCAGCGCTACCGTTAGCCACCGCCGTAACTTCAATTCCAGGACGATTTCGGTACTCACCACCAATAAATCCTAGTTGACCACGAATAACACGGCCGTTATTGATAATTTTGTCCATCACTCGCTTGGCGAGTTCGTATGGTACCGCGAAGTTAATGCCATCTACATTTCGAACACGATTACGAGAATCACGTACTTGGAAGTTTGCGTTGGTAATACCTAATAAGATGCCGTTGCTATCAACCAGTGCGCCGCCAGAATTACCTTGGTTCAGCACGGCATCGGTTTGAATGAAATCAACATAGTTAGATAGGCCGTTACGTCCAGCGCGACTCACAATACCTTGAGTAATAGTTTGACCTAAATCGAAGGGGTTACCGATAGCCATTACCACATCACCTACATGAATATCTGGCTCAGAAACTTGAGGGATAATGTGTAAGTTGTCTGCAGTGACTTTCAATACTGCTAAATCAGTAAGTGGATCGTTACCGACTATTTGTGCTTCTAGAATTCTTCCGTCTTGTACTGCAACATAAATACTATCAGCATTTTCTACCACATGGTGACAGGTAAGAATGTAGCCGTTTTCGGTCATGATCACGCCTGAACCTAAACTAGCACGCTCTCTAGGCTGATTACGAAACAAGCCAGTGTCGTTCTCAATACTGACACTATAAATATTCACTACAGCAGGGGCAGAGCGGCTTAAGGGGGCAAAATAGCTCTCACGGCTAGCACTCACAGAGGGCTCAGTGAAAAGTCCTTGTGTCAGGCCGCTACCTTGACGTAAATCCGGCAGTAAAAACAACAGAAGCAAGGCTACTATTGTTCCAAGGAATATTGATTTTATAATGAAATTAACTATCGAGCTGCCAGTCACAAGCCACACTTACGTTGTTTTTAATGCCAAAGCACTTCAGCCCACAAATTTGAGCCAAAATAGATGGCAAAATAAGGCTACGTGTTAATGGTATTTTTTATTTGATTAAGTTAAAGGATATCACCTTATCCGTCAATCTGTCGTCTTTAATCAGATTGGGCATAAGCATTTTACGGCAAACCTACATTTTCACTACATTACACACAAAAAAACAGCGCCTTTTGGCGCTGTTTTAATACATGATTTTGCTACAACTACTGACGAATCAATAAGTAAAGCGTAGAGTTACCGCGTTTAACATTAAGGGCAATCACCCCTTTTGCTTTATCTAACGCGTCTCTAAACTCAGCCACAGATGGCGTGCGTAGACGGTTCACGCCCATCACAATATCATCTGCCTTCAAGCCAATACGTGCAGCGGGGCTGCCTGTAGCCAGTTCAGAGATCACCACGCCCGCATTACCTGCTTCATCAGTGCCATTAGTTAAGGTGGCACCTTCCAATGCAGGGTGAATTTGTGCAGCCGTGACAGTTGATTGCGTAGCATCGCCAAGCACCACATCCATCTCCATTTCCTTACCTTTACGCATGATGGTAAGTTCAACTTCTGCACCTGCTCCCATGCTAGAGATTTTAGCTCTCAACTCTTGGAAGCTATGCAAGTTTCTACCATTAATACCGGTAATAATATCACCCGCTTGGATGCCTGCTTTATCAGCAGCGGAATCTGGGGTTACTTCGCTTACAAACGCACCAATATTAACATCAGCGTTCATGGCTTCTGCAAGACCTGCGTCTATGTCACTGCCCAGAATACCTAATAGGCCACGACGAACTTCACCGTATTCAGCAATTTGATCGACTAAGCTTTTCATCATATTACTAGGAATAGCGAAGCCAATTCCCACGTTACCGCCGTTAGGACCAAAAATAGCGGTATTTATACCGACGAGTTCGCCGCGTAAGCTAACTAAAGCCCCACCAGAGTTTCCACGGTTAATGGCGGCGTCGGTTTGAATAAAGTCTTCGTAGCCACCAATGTTTAAGCCAGAACGGCCAAGTGCACTAACAATACCTGAGGTAACCGTTTGTGAGAGACCAAAGGGGTTACCAATGGCGACCACAAAATCACCCACTCGTAATGCGTCTGAATCAGCCAGTGGTAATGCGGTGAGATCATCTGAGTCGATTTTTAATAAAGCGATATCACTTTGTTCATCAGAGCCTAGTTTTTTCGCTTTAAACTCACGGCCATCGGTAAGCTTGACAGTAATCTCATCGGCATTATCGACAACGTGGTTGTTCGTTACCACATAGCCTTTATCCGCATCAATAATAACACCAGAGCCAAGGCCCCTAAACGGACGTTCTTGAACCTGTTCTTGCGGTGCGCCGAAAAAATACTGAAACATTTCTGGCACTTGCTGACGAGAAGTTTGCGTTCCCTCAACAGCAATACTCACCACCGCAGGGGTAGCTTCTTCTAGCATGGGGGCTAGAGAGGGCACCTCATCCTTTTTATCTGAAAAGAACGGCAATGCCGCATAAGAGTTCACGCTAAAGCCAAGGGAACTTACTAATACTGCAGACGCCACGACATACTGACGAAAAGACACTTTCATGCTCGCTTATACTCCTTCAGGTTATTGCGATATTGAATCATTTAACTAAAGACTCTGAAATAACTGAAAAAGTTCCTAAATTATGATTTGTCTGCGGTAGATTGCTCAGAACCGCCGACGAATAGACCCGACCCTGAATTCGCAAAGTCTTTTGGTTGGGTATCGGATACTTTGTTCACTTTAGACTTTTCAGAACCTTTTAAATTGTTGCGAAGGTAAGACGTCGCCTGTTCACCATAGAAGGGAACTTTAGCGTCGTCATCGTCATTGCTTTGCGTTAGCAATGCTTCGTATTCTTCAATTTGTTGCTTCAGTGTTTCGCACTGACCCTCAATACCTTCTAGGCTTTGACGAGTTTGATGAATGTGATGCTGAGCTTGTTGAGCTAATATCTCTTTCACTTGTTGCTCAGTTTGAGCCGCACTACTCCCGCCCGTTTTGGTTTGTACAAAACGACCTATAAAAAAGCCAATGATTAAACCCACCACTAGTAAAGCAAGAGACACTAACAGTTCCATTCTATTCTCCGAATTAACGTACTACTCACATTAAGTACACCTTGATACGTGCTACCTAATGCATTCGACCATTACTTGAATATAGCAAGAGCCAGTATGAAAAGCGCATAGATACTGCATAATTTAAGTTTATACGAGCTATGCAAATTAACTAGGTACGATTCTACCGTGATTTCCATTAAAATTAAGGTCATAATTGATAATTTCAAGCAGGTCGGTGCAGCCACGGCCACTATTGACATTTTGCGGGAGTGGAATAGGCGATGACGCCATGGGAAAAATATCAAGTAGATTTGACGTCGCCTGAGTTTCAGTACGATGCAGCACAAGAAAATGCGGTCAAAGAATTACAGCGTTTGTTCGACGAGTTAACCCAGCCAGAGAAAAAGCATACGTGGCGGGTAAAGCTTAAGTCGGCGTTTGGTAAAGGTCAGAAGAACGCAGGCATTCAAGGCATTTATTTTTATGGTGGTGTAGGCAGAGGAAAAACCTATTTGGTGGATACCTTCTTTGACTGCCTGCCGTTCGAAAATAAAATGCGAGTACACTTTCACCGGTTTATGCATCGAATTCATGACGAGCTTAAGCAGCTTACAAACGCACAAGACCCGTTAAAAACCATTGCTGCCAAGTTAGCGAAAGAAACCAAAGTGATTTGTTTTGATGAGTTTTTTGTATCGGACATTACCGATGCCATGATTTTAGGCACGTTAATGGAAGAGCTTTTCGGTTATGGCATTGTGTTGGTGGCGACATCAAACATTGTACCGGATGACTTGTACAAAAATGGCCTTCAGCGAGCACGCTTTTTACCGGCGATAGAATTAATCAATCAGAATACGCGAGTAATAAACGTAGATAGTGGCGTGGACTATCGTCTTCGTACTCTTGAGCAAGCTGAAATTTATCATTATCCATTAGATGGTGAAGCGATTAAGAATTTGCATGGTTACTTTGCTCAGTTGGCGCCTGAAGCGGGTTCTGAAAACGAAACGATAGAAGTTAATAATAGGCAAATAGACACGCTTAGAGATGCTGATGGCGTATTAATGATAGAGTTTAATGCGCTTTGCGGTGGCCCGCGAAGCCAAAGTGATTATATAGAACTAAGTCGTTGTTACCATTCAGTGTTACTGGCTAATGTGAAGGTGATGGGGCAACACAACGACGACGTTGCACGCCGCTTTATTGCCATGGTGGATGAATTTTATGAACGCCACGTAAAGCTGATTATTTCTGCCGAAGTTGCGATGGAAAATTTGTACGGCGAGGGGCTGCTAAACTTTGAATTTAGACGCTGTTTAAGTCGTTTGAGTGAAATGCAATCGCACGAATACTTAGCTACTGAGCACTTACCTTAACCAATAAAAACAGCGAGAGTGCCCGTGGCACTGTATTGTTGGGCATAAAATCGGTAGAATTTGCCCAATTTTTTCTGCTACTGATGGCAGAACTCCATTTGTAAAAAAGAGAATCTTAAGATGGGAAGAGCATTCGAAGTAAGAAAAGCCGCCATGGCCAAGACCGCTGGCGCGAAAACTAAAGTGTATTCTAAGTACGGTAAAGAAATTTACGTGTGCGCTAAAAACGGTGGCGCCGATCCAGATACTAACCTGTCGCTTCGCCGTTTAATGGAAAAAGCGAAAAAAGACCAAGTACCCGGTCACGTTATCGATAAAGCGATTGATAAAGCCGCTGGTGGCGCAGGTGAAGATTTCCAACCAATGCGTTATGAAGGCTTTGGTCCAGGCAACTGCATGGTAATTGTGGATTGTCTTTCTGATAACGCTAACCGTACCATTACAGAAGTACGCAACTGCTTCACTAAGACTAATGCAAAGCTTGGCGCTCAAGGTGCGGTATCGCACATGTTCGATCATCAAGCGGTATTCCAGTTTGATGGTGACGACGAAGACGCTATTTTGGAAGTCTTAATGGAAGCGGATGTTGATGTGACTGAAGTGGAAGGCGAAGACGGAAAAATTACCGTTTATGCACCGCATACTGAGTACTTCCAAGTTAAAACTGCGCTTACTGAAGCTTACCCAGATATTAGCTTTGATGCAGAAGAGATGAGTTGGATCCCGCAAACGGAATCAGAAATCAGCGAAGAAGACATGCCAATGTTTGAAAAATTCATGGACATGCTGAACGACTGTGACGACGTACAAGATGTTTACCATAACGGTATAACACCGAACTAGACCGAACACGATCTACTCTTTAAAAGCCCTCTATGATTGAGGGCTTTTTCGTTTGTATAGGCTTGGCAAAAGTAATAGAGGAATGGGGGACAGAGTGCTTTTAGTCTAGATTCACACAGCCTCTATTTTCTGGCTCTATTTCCTAGGCCCAATTCCTAGGGTCATTTACTAAGGTAAAGCTAGGCGACAACGGCGGGATACCAACTCCCTAATGTTAAGCCAAAAAGACCAATAATAAACACAGCAGAGACAACAAGCAGCGTTACGCTTATTAGGTTTTTGAGTAGGGATACTCGATTAGTATTGCCAGCAGCACTGCCAGTAGCACGGTCGGTAGCAGTTACTTTAACTACCCAAATTAACTGCGCAATAATATGAGGGGCTACGTAAGACAGCACACTTACACTTATTACGGCAGGACCAGTAAAGTCGGCAGTATTAATGCCAAGGGTGCCAAAAAGTGTCATCCAAGCGAATATGAATAACCTAAAAAAGAGCACGCCATTGGCGGCTAAAAACAAATGTAGCGCCCACCTTTGATGCAGCGTCACGTTAGCGTTTCTTATGGCACGAATCGCAAAGAAACTACTTACAATCACCATCACGCCCGAAAAAGCCGTTAACCCATGTAGTAACGGATTCCCAACGGTACCCCGAGATAACAGGAGATACATGCCCGCTAGCGAGATACTGCACGCAAGAGTGACAAAAAGCCGGCCATTGTATTTGTGAAACGTTTTATAGTTACGCCTAATAGCTGGTATTAGCTGCAAGCTTCCGCCAATGATCATTACTATCGCCAATAAAACATGCGCGGCGTACATCCCATTGCCAAGTGAGTCGCCCGAAACATAGGCCGTGCTATTAAAGCGATTCCATTGAGAAACTCCAACAGTCATACCTGTAAAGCCATAGCCTGCAATCAGGTAACTAACAAAGAAAGCTTGTGCGATGAGCAAACAAGAAAATGCTATTTTCTGACTCGCATCATAAAGTTTCGAAGCGGCTGATAAGCTAGTGGGTGTTGCAGTATTGGGTGTTAGTGGATCGGGAGTTGGGGTTTCAGGTTTAAGAGAAACCGGTGCTAAGGTACTTTTCGCCAACATATCTTTGCCTCTTGAATAAATGCTTTGCACTCTAATGTCCCTCTATCGTAGAGAAAATAAGGGCTCATTCTTCTCAAATTCGAAAAATGAATACCTTAAGTTAAGGCTTTTGACATACTCCTTAACAAAGTTCTTTTGTGCTTGGCGGTGATTCTTCTTACACTGAGGGCAGAGCTATATATGAAGGCGTAGAACCCCTGTGGCATGGCATAACGAGTTACCTTATTACCTTTTAGTGTGCTGTAGTTTGAGCACAATGCTTACTCATGCACTTAAACAAGACAAGCAATCGTTAAACTATTTAGTTGCCATATTTAGTGCATCGCTTTGTATGGTGGCCACGCAGAAATTAAGTGCTGATGCCCTTGGTGTATATCAATATGTTATTGGGCTAGCAACCTGTGCGACATGCAATGTGGTTTGGTTAATTTCAAGAACGTTATTTCGAGAACACAACCCCTTGAGTCGCAGACATATTGCGGTAGCTCTCGTGGTTGCAGGATTAGTGATATTTAATCAAACGTGGCACTTAGTAGTATCGAGCGATATTCCACACCTGTTAAACCAAGCACAGATGCTTAAACTTAAACAGGGAATGAATGAAATTACGACTTTGCTTTCATCAAGCATTTTAGCGTTGTCATTTTGGGAAGCTTTACGCGGGTTTGAGAGCAAAAGCAACATCCAAAAGCGCCAGTCGATTGTTTTTGCCACTGCCTTTTTCCTTGGCTTATTTAATTCTTCAATATTACCTAAGTTTCTATTCACGCCCACAGAAATTGAATATTACGCACCCTGGTTAATATGTTCTTCGGCAATACTAATTCTTGGCGCTATTCAATACGTGGTTCACTCGCAACAAGAGAGTAGGCAATTGCACGGGCAAGTAAAATGCCAGCGACAGAATGAACCACGAAATCAAGTTAACGCTGACACACCTAGTCAATCATTAAATGGCGGCATGTCTGATTCTTCTTGTCTCACTAGCAATTACAGTGAGGGCGATGCAATACAACAAGATGAAGCTATTGATATGGCTATTGTGAAAGGAATAAATAGGTTAATTCATCAAGAACAAATATTCCTGCAGCCAAACTTAAAAATTGCTCATTTAGCGCAAGCGTTGAATACGTCGGAATATAAAGTAAGCAAGGCCATCAGAGGCTATTTTGCTACTGCCAACTTCAACCTGTTCGTGAATCAGTTCAGGGTAAAACACGCTAAGCAACTATTACGAAATAACGAATGCCAGCAGTGGAGTATTTTAGTAATAGCGCTGGAAAGTGGTTTTTCGTCCTTAGCAACATTCAATCGGGTGTTTAAGGCGATTTCAGGGCAGATGCCAACAGAGTATAGGAAGCAGGGGAATACGTTGAATTATAGTGTGCCAAATGCATAAGATCGCGGCTAAACGCACACTGAAAATCATCGATGAGCAATAGTTTTAGTGCCCTCTAGCATGTCATCTGCACAATGGTTGCCATGAAGCACGGAAATGTCGCCGGTGGTTTCCAGTACTACCGCTCTCACTTGCTGCATGTTAAGCACGTTCGCCTCTCGAAGCTTTGCCATGAGATCGCTACGGGCGACCCGCGTTTCGGCTAGCGCAGAATCGATAATTTCACCGTTGCGCATCAATATAACAGGAGTATTTTGCATAATTGCTTCAATTTTATCGGAACGTCTGCGCAATCGGGCAGTGAGGAACTGCACCAAGAACAATGCTGCCATAGCAATCATTGCCTGAAAAAACGCGCTCCAACTATTAGTTTGAGACGCACTTGCTAGCAATGAACCTACCGCTACTGTCATCACAAAATCAAAATTGGTCATTTTAGAAAAGGAACGCAACCCGTTCACGCGTACCAGCAGCACCACCCAGAACATCCCCATGGTGGTTAACAGTAAGCCTTTTAGTAGTAAATCTAGAATAGGGATGGCGCTAAACATGATGTCCTCCTTCAGATTGCGCTTAACAATGTTTGTACCCTGCTAGTAAGCAAAGAGATTAGTATTTGCATTTTACTATTTCGTACCCATATACAGCGAAACGGAATAATAGAAAGTTATCACTACCGCCCTTATGCATCGTTTTATGCCTGAACGTCACAATGACGATCATTCACCTTCTCAGAAAAACTACGCGTCTTCAGTTTACGCGTGGGTATTTTCTATTGTGGTGTCGGTGCTTGTATTCAGCGCGCCATTTTCAGCCTATTGTGCAAACGATACCGCATCTTTTAATGAGCAAACTCCGCAGATATCCTTTTCCGACTTCGGCCTTTCTGTTGCTACACGCTTTGGGTTTGCCCAGCACAGTCAACAGCAAGATGCCGATTTAGATAATTCAGATGAACATCTACTTCTCTTTGGATATCAAAATCATTTAGCTCTCGTCGATTTCTCGAATGCTATCTTTAGCAGTCCCTTTGAACATATTGCCTTTTATTGGAAGGGCATATCGAATCGCGGCCCACCTTCTTCCCTGTAATACCTTACTGATATCACGCGCTGCACTTGCAGTGCTTCTCATTTTTTAAAGGTTTATTGCAGGATTTTTATGACACGATTTTCATTTCGTGGCCTAGTGTATGCGCTGGTTATTTTACTAGGCTTACTTAGCGCCGCCCCCAATATATTGCCCGATTCACTTAAGCAGCATGTACCGCAGTGGTACAGCCAACATACGCTTTCGCTTGGTTTAGATTTACAAGGTGGCTCTCATTTATTATTAGAAGCCGATACTGATGCGTTGTTTGCTCGGCAGTTAGATACCTACTCCTCTGCACTTTTTAGCGACTTAAGAGAGCAAAACATTCGCTATGTTAAACATACTTCCAAACACGCGTTGGCAGTCCAATTTACGCTTTCGAACCCCGATGACCTCTACAAAGTTAAACAGTGGGCAAAGGAAGTGTCGCTGCAATCTGATGGTAGTAGCGCGCTACTTATAACGAAGCAGGGCATAACGCAGCAAGGCATAACGCAGCAGGGCACTGCTCCAAAAGGTATTAGCCAAAAAGGGAATGTGATTGACCTTACCCTTACTGAGAAGTATCAAGCAGCGGTAGTAAAAGATGCCATTAATCGCAGCCTTGAAGTGGTTCGCAAGCGACTTGACGAGACCGGCCTCACAGAGCCAAGTGTAACCCGCCAAGGTAGCGATGCTATTTTAGTGCAAATGCCCGGTATTTCAGACCCAGCAAGCGTAAAAGCCTTACTCGGTACTACAGCGCAAATGCGTTTTCACTGGCAAACGCAGGTGAAAAATAGCGAGAGCTTTACTCGGGCTGACATTAACGGCAGGCAGTACTTACTTGAAAAGCATGTTGCGCTAGAAGGTGAACATATTACCGACGCAGCAGCAGTGTTTAGCCCTGAAACCAGCCAACCCGTGGTGACGTTTCGTTTAGATAACGATGGCGCTCGACAATTCGCTACCATGACTAAAAACAATATTGGTCGCGTGCTAGCGGTAGTGCTAGATGACACGGTCGTCACGGCGCCGGTTATCAATAGCGTTATTCCTGGGGGCAGAGGTGAGATTACCGGTAGCTTTACCATGAGCGAAGCGCAAGACGTGGCACTAATGCTGCGCACAGGGGCGTTGCCTGTTCCACTGCATATTATTGAAGAGCGCACAGTAGGGCCGGATTTAGGTAGCGATGCAATTGAAACCGGCGTAAAAAGTGGCATTGCGGGCGCGCTGGGTGTTTTAGTCTTTATGGTGGGTATTTACGGTCGCTGGGGCGCAATTGCGAGTGTTGCGCTTACGGTGAATATGGCGCTGGTATTTGGTGTGCTTACGTTGTTTGGCGCCACACTTACTCTGCCTGGTATTGCTGGGCTGATACTCACTATGGGCATGGCGGTAGATGCAAATATCCTCATTAACGAACGTATTCGTGAGGAAACAAAAAAAGGCAGGCCCGCAGGTAGTGCCCTGAAAATTGGTTTTGATAAGGCGTTTGGTACTATTGTTGATTCAAACTTCACAACGTTAATTGCCGTTAGCTTATTGTTTGTTTTTGGTAGTGGACCAGTGAAAGGTTTTGCCGTCACTATTGCAATAGGCTTGATAACTTCACTGTTTACTTCGGTGGCGCTTACTAAGTTGCTTATGCAGCGAGCAACAAGAAAGCATCAAAGAGAGCCAATCAATTTATCTTCGCCATTGTTAACCATGGCGGATAAATTAGGGCCGTTTAACTTTCTAAAATCTAAAAAGATAGCGTTGAGTGTTTCACTGATATTAACCCTGTGTTCCATGGCGCTCTTCTTTAAACCTGGCTTGCAATACGGGGTAGACTTCACCGGCGGTACCATGATGGAAATTTCTGCGCCTCAACTTTCTACTGAACAATTGCGCACAGTGCTAAAACAACATCATTTTGAAGACATTGCTATTCAAGAATATGGCGCCGAAAATCAGTATTTATTGCGTGCGCCCGTATCAGAACAATCGAACACTGTAGCTATTACTGAAGCTAATGCCGGATCCAGTACCGTAGCCACGCAAGGTAGTAACATTGAAGCGCTAAAACAGGTGATACAAGACGCTGACAGTACCGTGATATTTAACAAGGTTGATGTTGTGGGCCCGAAAGTAAGTGATGGCTTTGCCGACTTATCTATTCTAGCTTTGCTTATTGCTGGTGGTGGAATGTTGGCTTATTTGTGGTTTCAGTTTGAAGCGCATTTTGCTACCGCCGCCTTACTTACCGTGCTACTTGATTTAACCAAAACCATCGGCTTTATTGCCTTAACCGGTATTGAATTTAATCTTACCGCAGTGGCCGCGCTACTGGCCTTAATAGGATATTCAATTAACGATAAAGTGGTAGTGTTAGACCGCGTAAGAGAGTTGCTGCGCATTAGTCCAGAGCGTTCGCTAGCTGATATTATCAACGAAGCGGTAAACAGCACGCTAAGCAGAACGGTATTTACTTCATTAACCACACTGCTTGCTTTGCTACCGATGGCGCTAGTAGGGGGAGATGCAGTTAGCAGTTTTGCCGTACCCATGGTATTTGCAGTGGTTATTGGTACCTCATCGACCTTGTTTATTACTTCATCGTTACTTCACATGCTGGGTAAACGTAGAGAGCAAAAAGGGAAGGCTCAACTTCGTCCTACTTCTGAGGAGGTGAAAGCGTCGCTGGCACATATACCTTAACCGCTAAAATTGAAATTGGTGGAGCGGTGAAATACCGCTTTGCTCATTTCATCTGTATACTGTTATTACTAAGTTAAAGGGAGATAACGTGTGTTTGCTGTAGACCAAATCATTCTACTCAGTGCTTTGTTAGCGATATTTGGCGTGTTGGTCAGCAAACTGTCCCCCCGTTTTGGCGTGCCGGTATTGGTCCTCTTTTTAGGTGTGGGCATGCTGGCCGGTGAAGATGGTATCGGTCGCATTTCTTTTGATAATGCCGATGCTGCCCATTCCATTGGTACCTTTGCACTTATACTTATCCTGTTCGATGGCGGCCTTCAAACTTCAAAGAAGTCTATAAAACGGGCGTGGAAACCCGCCGCATTACTGGCATCATTTGGTGTGGTAGGTACAGCCGCCATAACGGGCGTGGCAGCTATGTATATTTTAGATTTGCCGCTCTATCTTGGTCTGCTTCTTGGCGCAATCGTAGGGTCTACTGACGCCGCAGCTGTCTTCTCTGTAATGCGCAATGCGGGCATTACTATCCCCTCTAGGATAAAAGCGACGTTAGAGCTTGAGAGCGCATCAAACGATCCTATGGCTATTTTTCTCACAATCGGACTAATTACCCTAATTCAAGACAGCAGTACCAAGGCAACAGAGTTAGCCATATTGTTTGTCAGTCAAATGGGCGTGGGAGCCATTACAGGTGCTGTGGTAGGTGGCCTAGCGGTTGCGCTGTTTAGGCGCGTAACGCTTATGGCGATTGGTTTGTATCCAGTGTTTGTTATGTTATTCGGGGTTTTGGCCTTTGGTTTAGCCTCGAATTTAAATGGTAGCGGATTTTTGGCGACTTTTATTACCGGCGTAATTGTGGGTAATAGCCGATTTTCCTATCAACGAAATACCTTTGTATTCATTGATGGCTTGGCTTGGTTAAGCCAGATAGCGATGTTCGTTATTTTGGGCTTGTTGGTTACCCCTTCTGAGCTTCTACATACTTGGAAAGAAGGCTTATTGATTGCGGTAGTACTTATTTTTGTGGCCCGGCCGCTGGTGGCAATGCCTTTGTTATTGCTCAGTCGGTTTTCATTTAAAGCTTCAGTGCTTATTTCTTGGGTAGGACTTCGTGGGTCTGTGCCTATTATTCTGGCAATTTTTCCACTCATTTTTGAATTACCCAGCGCCGAGCTTATTTTTAACGTGGTGTTCTTCATTGTGATGATTTCAGCTTTGCTGCAAGGGGCAAGTTTACCCTTTGCCGCGCGCAAATTGGGGTTGGTGCTAGAAAACCCCAGAGGCGAATCGAATACGCTAGAAATTGTTAAAGTGGCTAAAGACAAACGGGAGCTCATTGAAATAGTGCTTCACGCTAGATCAATTTCTACCGGGAAATGTATTTCAGAGTTGGGGTTACCCGAAGACACCGTTGTGGCGTTAGTCGCCCGTGGTGAAAGTACGCTTATCCCCAAAGGAAGCACAGTATTACGAGCAGAAGATCAGGTTTTTGTCATAACAAAACTGCTTGATAAGAACACGGTTGAAACATGCTTTTATGGTGATACTTAAAAGCTCACATGTGGTTGTCGCTATATGAGGCATCTTCATGTAGAATGCGCCGCGGAGTTGGCCAGGCAATCGCCGCTTTCGTAAGAAAGGGGAGGAAAGTCCGGGCTCCAAAGGGCAGGGTGCCAGATAACGTCTGGGCGGCGCGAGCCGACGACAAGTGCAGCAGAGAGAAGACCGCCTAAGCCAGCAATGGCCGGTAAGGCTGAAAGGGTGCGGTAAGAGCGCACCGCACACCTGGTAACAGGTTGTGGCAAGGTAAACTCCACCCGGAGCAAGACCAAATAGGATCCCTTAACGTGTGGCCCGCATGGGGATCGGGTAGGTTGCTTGAATCAGTGAGTAATTGCTGATCTAGAGGAATGGTTGCCCACGACAGAACCCGGCTTATCGGCCAACTCCACCTTTCTTTTAAGTAAGTGAAGCGTCTGCTTCACTTGCCATTTCATCATTCGCTCAATAATTTAACTAAGTTGTCCCAAGGCAGCGGGCGAGATAAATAGTATCCCTGCGCCCAATCACAACCGTTTTCCCGTAGATAATTCATCTGAGCTTCGGTTTCAACGCCTTCGGCAATGACGCGAAGGTCATATAGCTTAGCCAAGCTTTGAATAACCATCACCATCTTGCTGCGTGCTTCTCGTTCTGAAAAAAGATCATTAACAAATGAGCGGTCAATTTTAAGACAGTCAGCTGGGTAATGTATCAGTTGACTAAAAGCGGTGTAGCCTGTTCCAAAGTCATCCAATGCTAAAGATACTCCTAGCTCATTTAGTGCTTTTAGGGTTTCTAGGCAGGTCTCATTATCGGCAATAAATGCGGTTTCAGTGACTTCAATTTCTACATTTTCAGGCGAGACTTTATGTTGTTCTAATAGGTTTTTCACTTTTGAAGGAAAATGTTCGTTAAGCAGTTCTACCCCCGAAATGTTAATGCAGATTTTTCCTTTAAAATAATGTTTTTTTCTTAAAATGATTAGAGCTTGTAAGGCATTGTCGATGACCCATAAATCGATATCTTTGATTATTCCAGTAGCTTCCGCGACCGGAATAAATTGGTCAGGTCCAATTCCTTTTAATTCTGGGCTTTGACATCGCAGTAATACTTCAACGGCAACAATGGTGTTATTTTTACAGTCAAATATAGGCATATACACCAAAGAAAATTGCTCTTCACTAAGAGCTTCTCTTAAGCCTTTTTCTATTTGCTGACGTTGACGAAGCGTATCGGCAATTTTTTGGGTGAAAAACCTGAAGCAATTTCGACTATTATTTTTTGCATCATACATTGCTGCATCTGCGTGATGAATTAACTCAGTAGGGGTTGTGGCGTCATCAGGATACACAGATATGCCTATACTGGCATAGATCATATGCGTGACTCCATCGACTTCGAGACCACCGTCAAAGAGATTTAAAACGCGTGTAGCGACTGCACTGGCATCAAGCGGCTCCTTTATATTAGGTAGCAACACAACAAATTCATCGCCAGCAAGTCTTGCTAAACTTTCTTTCTGCGGTTTTAACAACTGATCAGTCGGGCGAATCGCTTCCCCAAGTCGTTCGCTAAACTTGAACAATAAGCGGTCACCAGCCTCATGGCCGTATTGATCGTTCACCTGCTTAAAATTATCTAAGTCGATATACAACAAGCCTATACGCTCTTTATCTTTCCCTGCTCGGGCTAACAGACGCTCTAAATTAGTTTTAAAACTCCAACGGTTGGGAAGGCCTGTCAGCGTATCGTAATAAGCCATCTGCCGGATATCATCAGCATGTAGTTGCATAATCGTTTGGTAGGCTTGTTCTTCAGAACGCAAGGCTGCTAGACAGATAGAATTTAGTGCCAGCATAGTTAGAATGAAGCGAACTGTCTCAACGAATGAATAGCTAGTCATCAATAAAGTTGAAAGGGGCGTAAACAGTAGTAGAACACTGGCAATATTGAAAGCCCCAAACCAAAACACCGCAGGCCAAAAACGATTGATAAAAAGGTTGATAGCCACAATCGGGTAAACCCACAGTATTCCAGTATTATCCCTACCGCCCGTAATTATTAAGCTTATTGATAAGAAGAAAAGAATACCACTTAGGATCGTAGCAGCACGCTCGATATTGCCGCTTCGTTTTAACAGATAAAGATTTAGTAAGCCGACCAGCGCGTTGCTGATTAATATAACACCTAGGAAATGAGCGCCATCGATTAAGTTAAAACTTCCTAACGTAAAAAGAAAAATAACGCCCAGTATAGTTAAAATTTGACAGAGCCTATAGCGCCGACGGTAACGTACTGCCAACATTTCTTGTTGGCCGGTTGTAATTTCACGGGTTTGAGTCATGTATACCAAGGGGTTATTAAGTAATGATACTAAGCCATTGCTGCTTATCAGTATTTACTATTTAAAAGTCACATTTTTTGGATGGTTGTAAATAGGATAGACGAAAAATCTACCCTATTCAAAGTGCATAGTGCCTGAGAAAAAGAAGATTGATGAATCAGCTAAGCTGCAACTTGGCTTCAGTGCTTTTTTCAGTCCAGTAGTCTACTTTTTCCAGTAGGTCTTGAACATCGAAGGGCTTACTTAAATAATCGTTCATACCAGCGTTAAAACAGTCTTCTCTATCACCTTTCATGGCATTGGCTGTTAGCGCAATGATGGGGGCATTAACATATCGCTCGCCGGCTTCACCGCGTCGAATACGGCGGGTTGCTTCAAAACCGTCCATGTCAGGCATTTGACAGTCCATCAATATTAAATCAAAAGTCACTTTCATTTTCTTTAAGGCTTCTAATGCTTCAATACCCGATTTCGCACTCAAGGTTTTGTGGGCACTTAAGTGCTGCTTCACAATGACCTGATTGATGTCGTTATCTTCAACAATAAGAATTTTACGTTTTTGTATTGCGGCGTTGTAACTATGGGCCTTACTTCGTTGGGGCGCTATTAGGCTATCGTCACCCTCTTTTAGCATGATGTTGAAAGTGAATGTACTTCCTTTGCCTTTCTCACTTTCTAAATGAATTTCACCATCCATAAGCTCACACAACTGTTTACTGATAGAAAGTCCAAGGCCTGTGCCGCCAAATTTGCGGGTTGTAGATAAGTCTTCTTGCGTAAAAACCTCAAAAATTCCCGCTTGTTTTTCTTTCGCGATACCTATTCCTGAATCTTTGACTGCGCAGGTTAAGCGGAGCTTATTGTCACTGGTATGCGCTAAGGTGGTAGTTACGTCAATTTCACCCTTTTCGGTAAACTTCACTGCGTTGCCAATCAAGTTAGAGAGAATCTGACGGAAACGAACAGAGTCTCCAATGACTACGTGAAAGCCTTGTAGGTTAAAATGAAAATGAAGACGTAGCCCTTTTTCTTGACATAAAATGGCGTATTGCGATTGCAAGCTTTCAAGGGTTTCAAGCAAATCGAAGGGTTGATCATCAATTTGAAGCTGCCCTGCTTCAATTTTAGAGAAATCAAGAATGTCATTGACGATGTGGAGTAGGCCTTGAATGCTAAAAGTAGCAAGCGAGAGGTAATGCTTTTGCTCGTCGTTCAATGGGGAATTCGATAGCAACTGTAGTACCCCAGAAATACCGTGAATAGGCGTGCGTATTTCATGGCTCATACTGGCAAGGAAGCCAGATTTCATATGTGCTGACTCTTCCGCCTTTTGCTTCGCGTCTTGTAAATAACGCTCCGCTTGTCGCTGTTGTGTAACGTCTTGTTGAAAGCCAATGTAGTGGGTGACTTCGCCGTCAGACTTTACTGGCGTGAGGATGAGTTTGTTATAGAAAGAGACACCATCTTTACGGTAATTAAGAATGGTGGTTTCAATTGGCTCGCGGTTTGCAATCGCTCTTCGTATCCGCGAGGTGGTATGACTATCGGTGCCTTCACCCTGCATAAACCTGCAATTTCTACCAATGATATCTTCTTTATTGTAACCAGTAAGGCGATTGAACGCATTGTTAACATAGATAATTGGTTGACCCGTACGCTTTATATCCGCAATAACAATAGAGACCGTGGCTTCGTCCATGGCGTGATTAAGAATTTGCACATGACTTTCTAGCGAACGTTGAGTGCTATAGTCAACCCCAACGAAAATAGCGCCTCTGATGTTATGGTTAGCATCTTCAAGCGGCGTATTGGTCCATTTAATGTGCTTTTCCAATCCGTCTTCTACCGAGAAATGTTTTAACTCTCCAGAAGGTTTATTAATGAGCTTATTGAGTATGTACTTAACCGTACCTTCACGCTCTCCGTATTGATCTTCACAAAAAGCATCGAACCGTTTGTTGCTTAACATCACGCGATGGTTTTCATCTACAACTAAGAGCATATCTCCCATCGAATCAATAACATTAGAAAACTGTTCATTCGATAACGACATCTCTGCAAGATCTGATATCAAGGTATCAAATGCTCTGCGAATATTGGCTAATTCTCTGGCCTCTTCTGCTATCACCGGCTCTTGTGAACCGGTATCTTTAATACGATTAGCAATGTCTTTATAAAGGGCTGACAGGGTGTTTTCGGCAAGCAATGCTGTGGTACGAATCATGTGAACATTAACTAAGATAATACCTATAATAATGGCCAACATAAGTAGTGCTAACCAATACAAACCTTTAAGGGCGTTACCGATAGGTTTAATGCTATACAGGGTTAAATTCTGATAGCGCGAGGCTTGCAACACATAGCCCATGGTATCGACATCGCTAAACGATGTACCGGGAATAATAAATTCCGGCTCACTACTGAAAAGTACTAATCCGCTTTCTTCTGTAACGATTTGGTTGGTTAGTCTAGGGTAGGGGGCTAATAAGGCTTGAAGGCTTTCCACGTACATGACTAGCGCACCTTCTGCAGTACCACCTAGCAATACAGGAACAGAAAAAAGCACGCCATTCTGAGTGATTGAAGAAAATGAAAGAGACGCGCCAAGGGTTTTTTGTTGCCAGGCAGTATCCAGTTTTTCAGAGATAGAATGACTCCAATTTTTCTGAATAACCATTTCGCCGGAAAAGTCGTACAACGCAAATTCTACATTGCGGGTTTGGGTTAACTTTAATGATCTGAAAAACATAGGGAGGTAATTATCCCGCTGCTCAAAATCTACCAGAGAATTAATAATGATATCGTTAGATGCAAGGTCAGCTAACTGCCGAGTGGTATCATTAACGATGAAAGAAAGGTCTTGCTCTAAGCCTTCAATAGACTGTTTTTGTACGGTCTCTATTTGCTGCTTGGCAAAAAAGAAGGTAAACGCTAAAAGCATTAACGCGACAATCAATATTAACCCGAATAAACGGGGGAGCATACTGGTTAATAAGCGTTTTCTAAGCGGTGGTGGCTGGAGTTGCATTACTGATTTTCCAGAACGACCAAGTTACCTTTTTTATCAAATGAAGCCATAAAATAGTCCTTAGCCATTAATGCGTCATGCTGTGTTGGGGTAAATGCAGGATCATAGGTTTTTAATACACCCTCGAAAGTACCTAGATCTTCTAATGTGTTTCGTAGCGCATCTACATCGGTGGTGCCCGTTTTGGTTACCGCTAATGCTAGCATATTGACAAGGTCATAAGCGTGCGCAATACCTGTAACCGCGTGAATAGCTTCAGGATCAACTAGGCCGTATTTGCTGTGATAAGCCTCTAACAACTGTTGGGCTTTTGTGTGTTTCTGATAATTAAAGTGAAATGTTTGCAATACCGACAAATTTAGTAAGTCTGGCTCTACATTTAATTGCTCTATAAAGTTGCCTGAAGCAATTCCCCAGTGGGATATAACCGGTAATGCAGTTAGGTTTTGTGCTGCTAATTCGTTCATTACTACGGCACCTTCTGGTGCATTAGTAACTAAAATGATAGCTTCTGCTTTGTCTGATTTGATAGCAGATATATCTTCTTCAAATTTCTTTTGTTGCCAGTTTATCCAGCGGGTAGTGGTTATGGTGATCCCCATTTCGGCCGCTGCTAAGGTGAGCGATGTCTCGTTAGAACGCCCCCACCCAGTACGCTCTAAAACCAGCGCTACACGTTTGATACCGCGAGAAGCAGCATGCTGAACAAGAACTTTCCCCGCCTCGGCGTCACGCACTGACACGCGAAATACATTGTTAGGATTATATTGGTTGTCTACAACTTGCGTACCCGCAGCCCAAGGAACAAGATAAAGTAAGTTGAGTTGATGAATAATCTCAAGCTCAGCTAATGCCACAGGGGTATGTACACCACCTATCACCGCAATTAAATCGCTTTGAGTGGCGAGTTGTTTGATATTGTGAATACCGCGGGCAGGGTTGCCTCTATGGTCTTTCAAGATGATATCAACAGGACGGCTCAGTAAGCCTCCCTTTTCATTAATTTCATCTACCGCAAGTTCAACGCCTCGTTTAATGGCTACACCACCGTCCACGGCGACAGCCGAAAAGTCAGCATCTATACCAATATAAAGTGGTGTAGACGCCTCACTGCCGTTAGTGTGAAAACTTAACGTCATTAAGGTTAACAGCCAAAATGTAAAACGTAAGCGCATAAAATCTTGAAACTGAGGATAAGGCTAGTAATTGTATAGCATTAATTGGTTAGTTTTACCTTCCAAACATTATTCTTTCGTCTAGTTTTGTTTAATTATTAGCCATGCATGAGCCGCACTTTTAGCAAGGTTTTTGTTTAGCGAAGAACAGTATTAAGTGAGTTATATTGCTGCAATTAATTAGAAGATTGACGGTCTTGGATTGGGGTAAATTGGTAGTAGCGCTTAAACTCTCTAGAGAATTGAGACAGGCTGTTGTAACCCACCGCTTCGGCAGCGTCTCCCACTCGATAACCTAGAGCGATTAACTCTCTGGCTTTGGATAGTCTAAATTTCTTTATATATTGAACGGGTGAATCCAGCACAACATCCCGAAATGCGCGGTGGAAACCAGAAACACTCATATTCACACTCGCGGCAAGTGAATCTACATTTAATATAGATGCATACTCATCATGAATCGTCCGTAAAGCTTGTGCGACTCTCGCATAATGCCCGTTGTCGGTAAGGCCGCAAAGAACATGGCCAGCTGGGCCATTAAGGATGTAATAAACAATTTCTCGAATAAAACCTGCGCCCAATGCTTTTGCGACATTCCCCTGATTTAACGCTTTCAATAGCCTGCGTGTAGCATCGGTAATGTTTTCATCTAATGACTGCTGACTTACTGTAAACGTTGGAGCGGGGCTGTTTTTCGCCTTGTCGTCGCGCCATTGGGAAAGCTCTACGAGTAATGATGCGGGAATATCAATGACCAAACCTAATATGCAATCGTCATCATCTAAGGTGGCTGCACATTGAGCAGGCAAGGGCACACCGAAAACAATGTAATCGCCTTTCTTGTATTCGATTTCACGATTATCAACATACAGGCGTTTAGTGCCTTGTAACATGATAATAATGCCTGACTGATAAAGTAGTGGCTGCTTAGGGCTGCCGTAAGGATCGCGAAAAACTCGTACGCCCTCTATATCCGTCTTGCTCACGCCATTAAGCGCTGATTTACCTTTTGCGTTTAAAAACTGTTTCAGAATTTGACTTAAAAAAGCCAGATCATGAGTAGAATTCGGGCTGTTTGTAGAAATAGGCAAATTTTTTCCAGAAATAGACGGTTTGTTTACGCACAATGGCACTATTATGCATTAACACAGGCAGATAATGACAGAGGAAAGACCATGAAATTTTCATTTAGTAACCCAACTCGCATTCAATTTGGCCAAGGACAAATTGGCTCAATCAACACCCTAATCCCAAAAGACAGCCACGTTCTAGTGTTGTTTGGCGGCGGTTCTATCAAAAAAAATGGTGTGTATGAGCAAGTAGAAAACGCGCTAGAAGGCTACAACTGGGAATCATTTGGTGGCGTTGAACCAAACCCAACCATTGAAACCCTAGATAAAGCTGTTGCCCTAATCAAAGAAACCGGCGTTGATTATATTCTCGCGGTAGGCGGGGGTAGTGTTATTGATGGTGCTAAGTATGTGGCGGCAAGTGCCGTATATGACGGGGAAGGCTGGGATATTCTAACGGGTAAACATACCGTTGATAACGCGCTGCCTATTGGGGCCATTCTAACCTTGCCAGCGACAGGTTCTGAATCGAACGGTGGTTCGGTGATAAGTAAGAAAGCAACCAAGCAGAAGCTGGCGTTTATGTCTCCGTTAGTTTATCCGCAATTTGCTGTATTAGACCCTGATGTAATAAAAAGCCTTCCGCATCGACAAGTAGTTAACGGTTTAGTGGATGCCTTCGTTCACGTTTGCGAGCAGTACTTAACCTTCCCACAAAATGCGCCGGTTCAAGACGGCTACGCTGAAACCTTGCTAAAAACCTTAATCCAACTTGGCGGAAAGATTGATAATAAGGACGATGCATGGCGCGCTAACCTTATGTGGTCAGCAAACCAAGCACTGAACGGACTTATCGGCTCAGGCGTTGCGCAAGACTGGGCTACCCATATGATTGGTCACGAACTCACGGCATTGTATGGCGTAGATCATGCTCGTTCATTAGCGATTGTCCAGCCGTCACTACTACTGGTTCAACTTGAGACCAAGGCAGCAAAGCTATCGCAAATGGGCCAAAACGTATTTGGTTTAGAAGAGAGCGATGATATTGCCATTCGAACTATCGACGCTATTGAAGCCTTCTATCAGAGTCTTGAAGTAGCTACGCAACTTACTGAGCATGAAGGCGATAAGCAAAGTGCCGTTAATGCTGTAGTAGAAAAATTGAAAGGAAACAAAATGCTTTCACTTGGCGAAACGGGGGCCATTACTCCAGAAGTAAGTGAGCAAATTCTTAACTTGGCAGTGGCTGAGTAATACCTACTTAAAAACGGGCTATCTCTTTATGTACAGCCCGTGTTCTTATTTTGTCATGATACAAACTGGCACGATTCTACTATTACCAAGGTAGATGAAGTGTCGGTTTGTTTTTTAATTATACAACTTAAGTATGGTTTTCAATTCCGTTTGCGCTTTCTGATTTTGTTTATTAGGTTTAAAGAAGGCAAGGCGTATTTCACGCCAGCGCAGATGGGAGTTAGCTTGCAGAGAAATTATCCCCCTTCCATTATTGATGTGGAAGCCAGTGGGTTTGGTGCCCGTAGTTATCCTATTGAAATAGGGATAGTGCGCTATGATGGTGCAAAATGGTGCAAACTCATTCGTCCTTTTGATAGTTGGGTTCATTGGGATAAAGAAGCAGAGTCTTTGCATGGTATCACTAGAACCATGTTGAACACTTACGGTGTTTGTCCAGTCAAAGTGTGTCACGAGCTTAATGCTTTTCTGAGTAATACCGTTGTGTATAGCGACGGATGGGTGGTAGATAACCCTTGGCTCATTAAACTTTTTGCAGCTGCTTCGGTTCAAATGTCTTTTTCATGTCGTGCATTAGAATATGTCTTAAGCGAACCTCAAATGGTGCTATGGCATGACGTAAAAACCAATATTGAATCGCAAAGCGACGATCGCCGTCATCGAGCAAGTACCGATGCGAAGGTTATTCAAAGCACGTATGTGGAAACTCGTAATCAGGCTGAAGCGGCAAAACACAAAAGTTAGCGCCTGCTTTTAAAGATGCTTTTTAGAATTAGAAAAAGTATTGAACACCTAACGTAAGCGCATTGTTTTCTTTATCTCCCACTTCTCGATGTTCAAATTCCAATGCCATATTTAAACCACTCTCGTCACCAACTAGCCATCCTAACCGAGTGAAAGTGCCTAAATCTTCGGGTATATAGCGCCATTCTGGATAGTATTGTAAAGGTGAGTGAGTCGTATTAAACGACGCATATATTTGCTGTTCAAAAAGTAGCGTTAACGCACGGTGAGCGCGAATAGAGAGTTGGCTATTTTTGCTGGCATTAAAATGACTATCGTAGCCAGGTATGGATTCAAGGCGTGTTTCATTAAAGCGACTTTTAATTTTCCACTTAGCTATTTTTTCGCTTTTGAACACGATGGGGCCGTAGTAGCCATTCCAATCAGAAGCATCCCAATCAGAAACATCCCAATCAGCGGCCTCGCTGTAAGCGGCACTCAAAGAGGCAAGCAATATTAAACAAACCACGCGAGTTGGGTAAGTTTTCATGAATAAATTCCTGGTCGAGTGAGGCAGCGTAAACGTGTTCTTATGACTACCGACTATTGTAAATGTAAGTAGTAACTTCATAACCACAAGGGTGTTTTGTTCGCCCTATGTGCCTATCTTTAACATAAAAATATGACACAAAACTGAAACAAAAAATAAGTGCTGAATAGTAAGTGTAGTCTTTTATCTAAAAGGTTAAAAATAAACTTGTTAGATATTTCTATTGTGAACTAACTTTTAAAGGGTAGTAGTCAGACTTACTTCAATATTAGTAGGCGAAGCAGTACTTTCAAGTAGGGAACATAGCCGGAGGTGAGTAATGCAAACGGAGTGGGAATTTGAACGAAAGTTTTTAGTAAGTTATGTGCCAGAAGGTTTGTTAGATACACGAAAGCCTGTGGCGATAAGGCAAGGGTATTTAGCCACTGAACCGGATAAGCATATTCGAATTAGGGACGAAGGTGGTAATTACACCATGGCTGTTAAACAAGGTATTGGTCTTAAACGCAGAGACACACGAATAACGTTAAACTCTGAGCAATTTGCTGATTTATGGCCGTTAACCCAAAATATGCGGGTGGAAAAACAGCGATATCGTATCGACTTTTTTGGTGCTCAGCTGGTGGTAGATATTTTTACCGGTAATTTGGCACCTTTAAAAGTGGTGGAAGTTGAATTCGATAGTGAAATGAGTAGTCGACAATTTTTACCGCCAGATTTCGCTGAAACGGAAGTGACCCATAAGAAAGAATTTCAAAATGTCGCGTTAGCGCGATTTGGTTTGCCGGATATGATTATTGCGAGCAGCAGCACGAGTAGTGCTTCTATTCTCGCAGGGTCAATATAGACAAGAGATGGCTAAAATATAGCTAAGCCATAGCAAAATATTGACGTGAAATTAAAAAGGGTCACTTCATCATGAAGTGACCCTTTTTCTGTTTTAAGCTTTCAACAGCCTTGAGCAAACTATACCGCTGAGCAAACTATACTGATGAACGTAATGCTTCCGCTTTATCAGTCGCTTCCCATGGGAAGGCTTCTCGGCCGAAGTGACCATAAGCAGCCGTAGGTAGGTAAATAGCACGTTCTAAATCAAGCATTTTGATTAAGCCATAAGGGCGTAAATCGAAATGTTCACGTACCAATGCCACTAAGGTTTTTTCGTCAACCACACCAGTACCGAAGGTATCAATGCTGATAGATGTTGGCTCGGCAACACCAATGGCGTAAGAAACCTGAATTTCACAGCGCTTAGCAAGTCCAGCAGCAACAATGTTTTTAGCAACATAACGGCCTGCGTATGCGGCGCTTCTGTCTACCTTTGAAGGATCTTTACCCGAGAAAGCACCACCACCGTGACGGGCCATACCACCGTAGGTATCTACAATGATTTTACGACCAGTTAGACCACAATCACCAACAGGTCCGCCAATAACAAAGCGGCCAGTAGGGTTAATGTGGAATTGGGTATTGCTATCAAGCCATTCACTAGGTAGCACAGGTTTAATAATTTCTTCCATTACTGCTTCGCGTACTTGCGCAGTAGAAACAGAATCACAATGCTGGGTAGAAAGTACTACGGCATCAATGCCTACAGGCTTGTCGTTTTCATATTTAAACGTAATTTGGCTTTTCGCATCTGGGCGTAAGAAGTCTAACTTGCCAGATTTTCTTACTTCAGCTTGTTTTTGTACCAAGCGGTGAGAATAAGTAATAGGCGCTGGCATTAATACATCAGTTTCGTCACTGGCGTAACCGAACATAAGGCCTTGGTCGCCCGCACCTTGTTCTTCTAAACTTTCGCGGTCAACACCTTGGTTGATATCTGGCGACTGTTTACCAATGGCGTTTAGTACTGCACAAGAGTCAGCGTCGAAACCCATATCAGAGTGAACGTAGCCAATGTCTCTTACGGTTTTACGTGCGATTTCTTCAATATCAACCCACGCTGAGGTGGTGACTTCACCACCTACTAATACCATTCCGGTTTTAACGTAGGTTTCACAGGCCACGCGGGCACGAGGATCTTGTTCTAGAATAGCATCTAGAACCGCATCTGAAATTTGATCTGCGATTTTGTCCGGGTGTCCTTCAGACACAGACTCGGAGGTGAATAAATGCGTGGCCATACATGCTCCATAAGCGTTTATTGTTCAAAATAGGTGAGTATTGTACTAAAACAAGGTATAAATACCAGTCTTTACTTCTAGACGTCTAAAAGTCCTTTCGTTACGATTTGTTGACAGTGGCGGATCACTTTTACAGATAATTGAGTAAATTTAGCCATGCTAATCAAAAGAAGCGATATTGGCTTGCAATGAAATGATATGAATATTCATTATTTTAGCCAACTTTCGGTAATGGCAATGAAAAGCCATTGAACTGAATGGTGGCATGGGTAAGAATAACGCCCACATTAAGATATACAGCAATGCAGCGCTTTAAGGTTGAACAAAGGGATTTTGCCCACAGTGTTCCCTTAGCGAAATTCAGCTACAAATAAATCAGGAGACAACATGCCCTCTCGTCGTGAACTTGCCAATGCCATCCGTGCTTTAAGCATGGACGCTGTTCAACAGGCCAAATCTGGTCACCCAGGCGCCCCTATGGGGATGGCTGATATTGCCGAGGTACTATGGGGTGATTTTCTATCACATAACCCGGCAAACCCGTCTTGGGCAAACAGAGACCGCTTCGTGCTTTCAAACGGTCATGGCTCTATGCTGTTGTACTCATTGCTTCATCTTTCAGGCTATGAATTGCCTATTGAAGAGCTTAAGAACTTCCGTCAGTTGCACTCTAAAACGCCAGGCCATCCAGAGTATGGGTATGCACCAGGTGTTGAAACTACCACTGGCCCACTTGGCCAAGGCGTTAGTAACGCAGTAGGTATGGCGCTAGCTGAAAAAGTATTAGCGGCTCAGTTTAACCGCGACGGACACGATATTGTCGACCACTACACCTACACTTTCATGGGCGATGGCTGCCTTATGGAAGGTATTTCTCATGAAACCTGTTCACTTGCTGGCACACTGGGCCTGGGTAAACTTATTGGTTTCTGGGATGACAACGGCATTTCAATTGACGGTGAAGTTGAAGGTTGGTTTACCGACGACACACCAGCACGCTTTAAAAGCTACGGCTGGGAAGTGATTGAAGGCGTTGACGGTCATGACGCTGAACAAATCAAAGCCGCTATTGAACAAGCTAAATCGAACAGCGCTCAGCCAACGCTAATTTGCTGTAAAACGGTGATTGGTTTTGGTTCGCCAAACAAAGAAGGTACTGAGTCTTGTCACGGTGCACCATTAGGTGATGACGAAATTATCGCTACCCGCGAAAAGCTTGGGTGGAAACACGGTGCATTTGAAATTCCAGACGACATTTATGCCGGTTGGGATGCTAAAGGCAAGGGTGGCGAAGCTGAAAGTGCGTGGAACGATGCCTTCGCAGCATATGAAAGTGCACACCCTGAATTAGCCGCTGAGTTTAAGCGTCGTGTGAATGGCGAATTGCCAGCAGACTTCAGCGATAAAGCGGATAAAATCATTGCTGATTTGCAAGCTAACCCGCAGAACATTGCATCACGTAAAGCATCACAAAATGCATTAAATGCATTTGGTCCTTTGTTACCAGAACTTCTTGGCGGCTCTGCCGACTTAGCCGGTTCAAACCTAACTATTTGGGATGGCAGTAAAGGCGTTGAAGCCACTGACGCATCAGGTAACTACATTTACTATGGTGTACGTGAATTCGGTATGTCAGCCATGATGAACGGTATTACCCTTCATGGTGGTTTTAAAGCGTACGGTGCTACCTTCCTTATGTTTATGGAATACGCTCGTAATGCGGTACGTATGGCGGCGCTAATGAAGCAACCTGCTATTTTCGTATACACGCATGATTCAATTGGTTTGGGTGAAGATGGCCCAACGCATCAGCCAGTCGAGCAAGTAGTTGCGCTTCGTGCTACACCAAACCTAGACAACTGGCGTCCATGTGACCAAGTTGAATCTGCTATCGCATGGAAGTTCGCGATTGAGCGCAACGATGGTCCTTCAACGTTGATCTTCACTCGCCAAGGTTTGCCACAGCAAGAACGTAACGAACAGCAAGTTGCTGACGTTGCCAAAGGTGGTTATGTGCTTAAGGATTGTGCAGGCACGCCTGAATACATCTTTATTGCTACAGGGTCTGAAGTTCAACTTGCTGTTGAAGCCGCTGATAAACTAAATGCAGAGGGTAAAGCGGTTCGCGTAGTTTCTATGCCTTCTACCGACGTTTTCGACCGTCAATCAGCGGATTACCGTGAAAGCGTATTGCCTTCTAACGTAACTAAGCGTGTTGCAGTTGAAGCACTATCGAAAGAAAGCTGGTACAAATATGTAGGTTTCAACGGCGCCATCATTGGTATGGATACGTTCGGTGAATCAGCACCAGCGGGTGACTTGTTCAAACATTTTAATATTACTACTGATGCAGTGGTAGAGGCAGCATTGTCTCTTAGCTAACGAGGTCACCGCAGTCTATGGTAAACATTGCCATAAACGGGTTTGGTCGTATTGGTCGTAACGTGTTGCGCGCGCTTTATGAAAGCGGGCGCAATAACCACTTTAACGTGGTTGCGATTAATGATGTCGCTAAACCAGAAGGTATAGCTCACTTATTGAAATACGATACCGCCCACGGGCGGTTCGGTTTTGATGTGACACTAGAAAACAACACACTTAATGTGGCAGGCGATGCTATTCGCTTGTTAGCACAACCTGATATCAACTTACTGCCCTGGCGTGAAATTGGGGTAGATATTGTGCTGGAATGCACGGGTAAGTTTGATGATAGGGCGTCAGGCCAGTCGCATATTAATGCGGGGGCAGGTAAAGTGCTATTCTCTTCTCCGGGTTCCCCAGATTTAGACAATACCGTGATTTTTGGTACCAACGATGACACGCTCAAAGCGGAGCATAAATTGGTGTCTAACGGGTCGTGCACTACCAACTGTATTGTACCGGTTATTCAAGCGCTAGACGCGGCCTTTGGGGTTGAGAGTGGCACAATTACCACTATTCACGCCTCTATGCACGACCAACAAGTTATCGACGCTTACCACCCAGATTTACGGCGTACTCGCGCCGCCAGTCAGTCTATTATTCCAGTAGACACGCGGTTAGCTGCGGGAATAGAGCGTATTTTGCCTAAATTTGCAGGTAAATTTGAAGCTATTGCGGTACGGGTTCCAACCATTAATGTTACTGCAATGGATTTAAGTGTAACCTTAAGTACGCAAGTAACGATTGCTGACGTTAATCACGCATTGAAGAGAGTAAAAGCAGGGCGATTGCAGGGTATTTTAGATTACACTGAAGAGCCACTTGTTTCTGTTGATTTCAATCACGATCCCCATTCTTGTATTGTGGATGGTACGCAAACCCGCGTAAGTCATAAACAGCTGGTAAAAACACTGGTGTGGTGTGACAACGAATGGGGTTTTGCAAACAGAATGCTCGACACCGCGCAAGCAATGTATGACGCAAGCTAATTAAGAATTTTGCTGCCAAGGTTGGTAGCGCCAGCCTTGGCAGCTTTCACAGTTATTCGATTAACAAGGGAAAGACAATGGCAATTCCAAGTATGAGTGATTTGGCCTTAAACGGTCAGCGCGTATTAATTAGACAAGATTTAAACGTGCCTGTAAAAGGTGGCGTAGTTACCTCTGATGCGCGTATTAAAGCTTCCATTCCTACTATTAAAGCGGCGCTAGATGCTGGTGCTGCGGTAATGGTAATGTCGCATTTAGGCCGCCCTACAGAAGGTGAGCCAGCGGAAGAATTCTCTCTTCAGCCTGTTGTGAATTATTTGAACGACGCGTTAGACGTACCGGTAACCTTAGAAAAAGATTATTTGAACGGTGTTGATGTTGCACCAGGTTCTTTGGTTATTCTAGAAAACGTACGCTTTAATGAAGGCGAGAAAAGCGACGACGAAACCCTATCAAAGCAATATGCAGCCCTATGCGATATTTTCGTGATGGACGCATTTGGTACCGCGCACCGCGCACAAGCGTCAACACATGGTGTGGCAAAATTTGCTACTAAAGCGTGTGCAGGCCCACTTCTTGCTGCTGAATTGGATGCACTAGGCAAAGCCCTAGATAACCCTAAACGTCCAATGGTAGCCATTGTAGGCGGGTCTAAGGTATCTACTAAGCTTACCGTACTTAAAACCTTAGCCGAAAAAGTTGACCAACTTATTGTTGGCGGCGGTATTGCCAATACGTTTATTGCCGCACAAGGCCATAACGTAGGTAAATCGTTGGTTGAAATGGATTTAACCGAGCAGGCGAAGCAACTAATGAGCGATGCCGTTGCGAATGGTGGAAACATTCCAGTGCCTACCGATGTGGTAGTGGGCAAAGCTTTCGATGAAAATACAGAAGCAACGCTTAAAGCCGTTAGTGATGTAGCTGACGACGACATGATTTTTGATATCGGCCCAGATTCATCAAAAGCCCTTGAGAGCATTATCAAAAATGCGGGTACGATTGTGTGGAATGGTCCTGTAGGTGTATTTGAATTTGAACAGTTCAGTGCAGGTACAAAGGCGTTAGCTGAGGCTATTGCTGATAGCGATGCGTTCTCAATTGCAGGTGGTGGTGATACACTGGCAGCAGTAGATAAATATGAAATCGCTGATAAGATATCTTATATCTCTACAGGTGGTGGTGCGTTTCTAGAGTTTTTAGAAGGCAAAACATTACCTGCAGTAGCCATGCTAGAAGAAAAAAACAAATAAAATTAGCAGACTACTAAAAAATCGATTCCGATTTTCGCCGGCGATACATTGAAGTACGTCGGCATATAACGATAAACCCTACACCTGTTCTTAGAGCAGTATTATAAAAAAGGAGTGTTGCAATGGCATCACAAGCACAGCAGGCCATGCTAGATAAACTTAAAACGCAGGTTGGTTTTATTGCAGCTTTAGATCAAAGCGGCGGTAGTACACCAAAAGCGCTACGTTTATACGGCATTGAAGAGTCAGAATACAGTTCTGACGAAGAAATGTTTAACCTTGTTCACCAAATGCGTACACGTATTATCACCAGCACCCCTTTCAGTGGCGAGCGGGTTTTAGGCGCTATTTTATTTGAAAATACCCTAGACCGTGAAATTGAAGGTATGTCTACTGCGCATTACTTGTGGCAGAAGAAGCGCGTTATTCCTTTCTTGAAAGTGGATAAAGGGCTTGTTGAAGAGAGCAACGGTGTACAGGTAATGAAGCCGATTGTTGGTCTAGATGCGTTACTGGCGAAAGCCGTTGCTCAAGATGTTTTTGGTACCAAGATGCGTTCAGTGGTTAAACTGGCAAATCATCAAGGTATCAAAGATGTGGTAGAGCAGCAGTTCGAAGTGGGTAAGCAAATTATCGCAGCAGGTTTAGTGCCTATCATTGAACCAGAAGTAGATATTCATAGCCCTCAAAAAGCGGAAGCAGAAGCACTGCTTAAACTTGAAATTCTAACTCAGCTTAATTTGTTGAACGAAGGCCAAGAAGTGATGTTAAAGCTTACACTGCCTAATGAAGCTAACTTCTATAAAGAGCTTGTTGATCATCCTCGTGTACTTAAAGTGGTAGCATTATCTGGCGGTTACAACCGTGAAGAAGCTAATGCGAAGCTTTCAGAAAACCAAGGTATTATCGCAAGTTTCTCAAGAGCGCTAACCGAAGGTGTTTCTGACAAACAGTCTGATGACGAGTTTGCAGCTACATTAGATGGAGCGATTGAAGGCATTTACCAAGCTTCAAAAGCATAAGTTTTATTGTTTAAAAGGGGGCGCTTGTAAGCGCCCCCTTTTTTATTCGTTTTTCCCATTCCTCGCTACAATTTAAAAATCACATCCAAAGTCGCCCAAATTTCATCTTACAACCGCGTTTACTCACCGTTTATTTTTAAAACAGATGATTTATTCCGTAAGATAAAGAAACACCAATAAAAATATCAGGGGCCCCATGCTTTCAATTCAAGTGTTTTCAACTCAAATTGTTAAATGCCAAGGTAGGCAAGCTAAGCAAGCTTTTCGTTTTATACCGCGAATGACCACGTTTATTCTGTGTATCATCACAAGCTTTTCATCATTTTCATATGCCGAAGGTGTGAATAAAGACACTGGTAATGAGGTGTTTTTTCAGTCTGAAGATATATTTAATTTGGAGTACGTGAGTGATTTAAGGGTGTCGCCCGATGGCAAGCAAGTCGCTTATGTTCGCCGTTCAAATGACATTATGACAGACAGCACACGCTCAAACATTTGGCTGGCGTCAGTGGATGGAAAGTCCCACCGCCCATTATTATCGTCAAAGAAAAGTTACTATTCTCCAAGGTGGTCGCCAGATGGTAAGCGATTAGCTTATTTGTCTAATGAAGAAGGTAAACCTCAACTTTATGTACGTTGGATGGATACGGGGCAAACTGCGCTGCTCACCAATGTTACGTCATCCCTTGGCAATATCACTTGGTCACCGAACGGTAAAAATATCGCATTTACCATGAGTGTTGATGTTGAAGAAAAGCCCTTTAAAGTCAATTTGCCTAAAAAGCCGAAGGGCGCAAAGTGGGCGCCTAAATTTGAGTACATTACTAAAGCGCGTTATCAAGCTGATGGTAAAGGCATTTTAGACCCAGCATATACGCATATATTTGTAGTTTCATCTGACGGTGGTACCGCTAGACAACTAACCTCTGGTAACTATCATCATAGAGGCGGTTTAAGTTTTTCTCCTGATTCGCAAAAAATATACTTCTCGGCTAATCGCAGTGACAATTGGGAGTATGAGCCGGTGGAATCCGATATCTTTACGGTGAATATGCAAGGTGCCATTGAGCAGCTTACTGACTTTAAAGGCACGGAATCTTCTCCGGTAGTATCACCTAATGGAAAGTATGTGGCCTACTCACGTCGTAGTGACGAGAAAGTCATGTATAAAAACCGCTATTTATACATCATGAATGCCGATGGTACTGAGCATAAAAACCTTACTGCTGATATCGACAATTCGGTGTCTAACTTTCAATGGAAAGGCAATAAAAGTATCTACTTTCAGCAGTCGGTACGCGGTCTTGCTGAAGTTGATGTCGTTACACTTTCTGGCAAGGTTAAATCTGTTGCTAAAGGTTTAGGGGGCACTACCTTAGGGCGTCCTTATGTATTTGGTATGTACCATGCTGCCGATAACGTAGTGGCTTATACCAAAGGGCGTGCCGATCGCCCCGCCGATGTGTTTGTTACCACACGTAGCGAACAACAATTGACGTTTTTGAACGAAGATGCGCTTGGCCATAAGCAACTTGGTGAAGTGAAAGAAATTGTGTATCGCTCATCAATTGATGATGAGGAAATTCAAGGCTGGTATATCTTGCCGCCTAATTACGATGAAACCAAAAAATACCCGCTTATTCTAGAAATCCATGGCGGACCAAACTTAGCTTACGGGCCTGTATTTACCGCTGAGTTGCAGCGTATGGCCGCTGAAGGGTATATCGTATTTTATGATAACCATCGCGGTAGTACAGGGTACGGCGAGCGCTTTGCGCTGTTACTGCAAGGTAAGTATAGCTCGAAGTACGACTTTGCCGATCATATGTCCGGCGTTGATGCCCTTATCGAAAAAGGTTTGGTCGACCCTGAACAGCTGTTTATTACAGGGGGCTCGGCAGGAGGAATAGCCTCAGCTTATGCTATAGGGTTAACCAACCGCTTCAAAGCTGCTGTTGTTGCAAAGCCCGTTATTAACTGGCTATCAAAAGTACTTACGGCTGACTCAGGGCTATATCAAATTCCTTTCCAGTTCCCCGCTAAACCGTGGGAAAACATCGCACATTACTGGGAGCGCTCACCGTTATCTTTAGTTGGGAATGTGACAACGCCTACCATGTTAATTACCGGTACAGAAGATAAGCGCACGCCGTCATCTGAAGCCGAGCAGTTTTACCAAGCCCTCAAACTTCAAAAAGTAGATACGGTATTAGTTAAAGTGCCTGGTTCTCCCCATGGCATTGCTTCTAAGCCTTCTCGAATGATAGGCAAGGTGGAGAATATATTGGCTTGGTTTAAGAAGTATTCTGCCGAGCAGAAATACGAGCAATAATTGATTTTATGTTGCTGTAAATTCTAAATCACTAAAAACGTAAAAAGGGAGCATTAATGCTCCCTTTTCTATTGCTCGCAAACCGGCTTATTTAATAGAAAGGGTTAAGTCTAACGCCTTCCAGTACGCACTTTCTCGAACTAAGTCGGCGGCTAGGATGGGTTTTTCTTCCAACCAATCTTTAGGAAAAGTAAGGCTTAAGCCGTTCTTATCTACATCAATTTCTATATCTGGCAAGAAGCCTTCTTGGCGTTTGATATTGAGCAGGGCGCCAATACGTAATAAAGCGATAAGCTTTTTAACGGCCGCTAACTCGTACAAATTAAAGTTGGGAAGATCGTTAGCCCGCACTTTCTTTCTATGAAAACGCACCAGGGTGGCCAATAATTCTTGTTGTTCTTGCGTAAACCCAGGCATATCTACGTTAGCGAGAATATAGGCACTGTGGCGCTGTACACCGCGCGAGTTAATTTGAATGCCTACTTCATGCAACAACGCCGCCCAACCCAACATACTTTTAAAGTCGTGGTGTTTAAGCTTCCACGCTTTTTCAGCATGGCTAAAGAGGTTAAGTGACGTGTTAAGTACAAGCGTAGCTTGCGCGGTATCAACATCGTAGCGAGTAGCTAAGCTGCTAGCTGTTCTGCCGCGTATATCGGCATGATGCAGCTCATCTTCCATCTGGTAAATCACGCCTTCGCGTAATGCGGCAGGGGAATAAACCAAAGTGTCTATTTCTAACGCTTTAAATACTGCCACTAATATAGCCAAGCCGCCGGCAATAACCACGCGTCTGTCTTCGGTTAAATCAGGGTAGTTAAGTTTGTCGATATGGCCCGCGCCAATAAATTGCTTCATTAGGTTACGCAGGCTCTTGAGCGTAACGGGTATATCGTGGTCGTTAGGCTTATCTTGTTGGCACAAAGTGAACAGCGAGCGGATCGTGCCGGATGTACCAATACATTGCACCCAGCCTAACTTGCGATACTTACCCTGAATAAATTCAAGCTCTTGTTCAGCCGCAGTAATAGCAAGATCGAAAGATTTGTTTTTTAATTCCCCATCAGGAAAGAAGCGTTTGGTGTAGCTCACGCAGCCCATTTGTAAACTGCGACAAATAAGTGGGTTGAAGCCCTCGCCAATCACAAATTCCGTTGAACCACCGCCGATATCCACCACTAACTGCTGACCATCTGCGTGATTCGTGTGTGCTACACCAGAGTATATCAAGCGGGCTTCTTCCACGCCGGAAATCACTTCTACGGGGTAAGGCAGAATATCTTTTGCAGCATTAATGAAGTGGTGGGCGTTTTTGGCTTTGCGTAGTGTGTGGGTAGCGACAATACGCACAGAGTCGGGTTCGAAACCACGTAGGCTTTCAGCTACAATACGTAGCATCTTTAAACCACGCTCCATAGCTTCGTCAGACAAAATATTGTCGTCGTCTAACCCCTCAGCTAGCCTTACCTTTTGTTTAACGCGATGCAGAATTTGAACAGACCCAGCAACAATACGCGCTACCACAAGGTGAAAGCTATTCGAGCCAATATCTAACGCGGCTACTTTATTAACCTCACGGCTTTCAACGGTATCAAAAACGGATTCATGCTGAGTCATCTAAGGTTTTATTTTCCTGCTTCTTTTTCTTCTTCTTTCACAAGATAGTCGTAAATCTCTATTTGTGAACGTAATTTCTTGCGATTGCCTCGAGCAACGTACTTGTTGCTTTGTTCCTTGTCAATCACTCTCGCTTTAAGCGTATCACGGAATTGTATATCCATAATATCGACAATGCGCTGTTGCAGGTTTTTATCGTAAATAGGGCAGCCTACTTCAATACGGTTGTCCATATTGCGGGTCATCCAGTCAGCAGAAGAGATAAACACTTTTCTCTCGCCGCCACCTTCAAATACCATCACCCTAGGGTGCTCTAAAAACCTATCGACAATAGAGATGATTTCGATGTTTTCACTAATGCCTTTTAAGCCAGGTATTATGGAACACATACCGCGAACAATACCGCGAATTTTCACCCCTGCTTGACTGGCCCGATACAAATCATCCATTAATTCCTTATCAACAAGGTTATTAATCTTAAAGGTAATTTGCGCAGGTCGGCCCTCTTTTAAATGCTGAATTTCTTGACGAATAAGTGACTGAATTCGGGTTCTCGCGTTTAACGGTGAAATCTGCAAATGCTGAAATTTATACCGGCGGAAAGGGTATTGAATAAGGTCAAATACCGCCACCGCTTCATTGGCCAATTCTTGGTTTCTGGTGAATAAACTGTAATCGGTATAGATTTTTGCGGTTTTTTCGTTGAAGTTACCTGTACCAAAATGCGCATAGTTAATCATCGCGCCACGTTCTTCGCGAGTGATCACGCAAAGCTTCGAGTGAATTTTTAAGGTTGGCACGCCTAGCACCACGCGAATACCCGCATCGGTCATGCGTTTAGACCATTCAATGTTGGCCTCTTCATCAAAGCGAGCGCGCAGTTCTACCACCACGGTCACCTTTTTACCGTTATCAACGGCATCAATGAGCGAGTTGATAATGCGAGAGTTACTGGCCACACGATAAATATTAATGCGAATGGCTTTTACGCTAGGGTCGAATGCTGCTTGGCGGACAAATTCGGTAACGTGCAAGAATCGATGATACGGGTAGTACAGCAGAATATCGTGGGCGGTAATGGCATCGAATACTGTATTAAATTTGGAAAAAGCATTGCTGTCGATAGCCGGCAGCGGAGCATGTTCTAAATATTCGCGGCCCACGTTTGGAAAGCCAATGAAGTCTTTAAAGTTACGATAGTGCCCTGCAGCATGCATGGTATCGAGTTTAGTTATACGTAAACGCTTACGTAAATCCTGCATCATATCTTCAGGCATATCGTTATCGTAAATAACCCGAACAGGCTCGGCAATTAAGCGCTGTTTCATGCTTTCAGACATTTTTTCTACATAACTTTCATCAATCTCGTCATTGATAGAGTATTCGGCGTCTCGGGTCATCTTGAATGAAAATGACTCGACTTCGTCAAATTTAACAAAGCCGCGGAAGATGTCTTCTAAGCAAAGCTGAATCATGTCATCGAGCATAATAATATGCTTTTTCTTTCGACTCTTTTCCGGCGGAATAAGCATAAAGCGAGACATTTCAGACGTAGGCACCTGAATAACCGCATAGCGCGTGTTGCGGTCTTTACGGCGTAGCGCGACATATAAATAAACAGATGTGCCATTTAAACGGCTTAACAAGTCCATTTTCTTGTCAATAATGATAGGGGCTATATGGCGAAGCACCTTATTGACGAAGAAGTTACGTACCCACTGCTTTTGATACTCGTTCAATTCATGCTTTTGCAGAATATGAATGTTGTAACGTGCGAGCGCTTTTAAAACGTCTTTGTGAATATGGTCGAACTTGTCGGAAAGCTGAACAACCTTTTGCTGAATAATCGCCATTAGCGCGGTTTGCTTTTCCGCTTCTTCTTCGTTGCCATCATTTTGGGCAATGGTTATTTGGCGTTTTACGTCGGCAGCACGAACACGATAAAATTCGTCAAGGTTGTTGGAGTAAATACCTAAAAAACGAATACGTTCTACTACAGGGTTGTTCTTATCTGCAGCTTCCTGCAAAACCCTTTCATTAAATGCTAACCAGCTAAGTTCTTTGGGATAATATAGGTCTGGGTTATCCATAATTTATCGTTTTTTCACTTCTTAAAATGGCCAAAGACTGACATCAGTCAATGACATTACTGTGACAACCCTTAGATATAATAGGGTTAATTCGTAGTCCTTTACCTCAACGAGGTGGTTTGAAACCTTTCTGAGTCGCTAGGGCCTTATTGCTTGGCCTGTATATCCACTACCAAGTCGTTCGACAACGATTCAAGGGCGTCTTGTAACGCATCGTCATCAAACCCTTCAGGCACCGCAATAACCGCATTGGCTTTGAATATTAAACTTCCCCAGTTAGGTGCGCTCTCGCAGCGTGATGAAAAGTTAAGAATGTTGAGGTTAAATTGGTTTAGCACCGAGGTTAACTCTTGCACTATGCCTGCTTTGTCGTTGCCCATTACATCAACGGTAAGTTGATTAGTTAATGAATTGGTTGATGTATTCACTGCCACAGACTGAACCGATAAATCGGAAATGGCATTTAGCGCGTCGACAAGTTTTTCGTTTTCGTCAGCGGGAACGTGTACTTCAACAAAGCCAGTAAACATACCTGCCATATGCGCAAAGCTGGAGCCTTGCCAATTACCTTTGTGTTTGTAAATGCACTTAGCTAGCGTATCAACCAAACCAGGTTTGTCTTTACCCATAATACTAATAATGAGCGATTGCATGAGAAACTCCTATTCCAGAATCTGTAGAAATACGTTTGCTACTGTGGTTTTACGGTAATACCATAAGTCACACTGAAAAAGCGCTACTGGTTAGTATTGCTAATAAACCTTGGTAACAACAGTGCTTAAGGCTGCTTACTTTAGGGCTTATTCACCGGAATTAATCCAAAAGTTTTCGCTTGCTATTAGCATAACAAAACTTACACTGCTCACCAGTGTAAATTACACCTGATAATATTATTAAATAAGAATGACTTCCTACAGCGATAGCATCCATAAAAAACGTCAGCGCAACGATAGGTGGGGGCGGTATATCGTCACCGGCTTTGGTGGGTTGGTATTGTTGACGCTGGTTATCTTAATTTCGCACCTTGTTAGTCAGGCTTTACCTCTAGCGTTAGTACCTAATATTGAGAAAGAGCACCAGCTTGCGTTACCCGAAGACAGCCACGTTGAAAATGCTGGAGATTTGCTTGGCGGTCAATTAGTGGTAACTAGCGGTGAGGATTGCCGTTTAAGCTTATATGGCTACAAAGACAATGGTATCGCTAAGCAGCACGACTATATTCGCCCTTGTGATCATCAATTGTCGACGACCTCTTTAATGGGCGAAAATGCAATTGTAGATATTTCTGCTGGCGGGCAAGTTCGGGTGGTGCCCGTCAGATCGTTAGCGTATCGCAGTGTGTTAATTGCAAATAATGCAGATCCTTTAGCTCAGTCTTCAAGACTAGCGTCATCATCAATATCTTTTGCACTGCCGGACAAGTATTGGTCAAAAACTTCATCTTGGCATTTGGCATTGTCATCTAAGTGGGCAGCAATTGCGCTATATACACCCTCGGGTGCTTATATTCGCTGGGTGAACCAGCTTAACCCCACGCAAATGATTGATAAGTTCTTTGCCAATGTTGATAAAGTACATTTGCTGCCCGGCGCACAAATGATGCTGGTAGAAAAAGAAGCAGGCGTGTTCCTTTTACGTCTTTTCGAGGATGAATCAGAGCTCTCGCTATTAGGGTCGTTCGAGAAATCCGGCCGTAATGACATTGCTATTTTATCTTTAGAGAAAGACAGAACGTTTTTCTTACAAGATGGCACCAACCAAGTTACTCGCTGGGTATTACATCGCGATGCGAACGTGCTCGATTTCATTGAAACCTACCAGTTCCTTTTGAACGCAAACGAACGGCTGATTGATATAAAAGAGCATGCCAGTATAAATGTAGTGGCAGCGCTTACCGATAAACAACGTCTACTATTTATAAACCGAGTATCAGGTGAAGTGGTTACGACGGTTGATTTACCAGAGCCTATGCAATCAATCTCTTGGTTTGGCAACCGTCTCTATGGCTATAACGATAATTCTATTTTCATTTGGCGGGCGAATAATTTAAGCGGTATTACTACGTGGCGGTCGCTATTTGCGCCGCAACATTATGAGGGATATACCGAAGCAGATACGGTGTGGCAAACCACAAACGCCACCGATTTCCAAGAAGCCAAGTTTAGCCTTACGCCGTTAATTATAGGTAGCTTGAAAGCGTCGCTACTGGCTTTATTTATTGCCATACCCGTAGCAATAGGTGCAGCGATATACACCGCTTTTTTTGCTAAAGAGCGACTTCGTCATGCGCTAAAGCCCGCCATCGAAATGTTAGAAGCTGTTCCCAGTGTGCTTATTGGTTTTATCGCGGCCATTTGGCTAGCCCCCATGGCCGAACAGTTTCTATTCTCTTTTGCTTTTTTTCTTATTGTTGTTCCATTTGTACTCATTGCCGTGGCCTTTGTTCAGCGCCCTGTTGCCGACCGCCTACCGGCTAAACTTCGACACGGTGCTGAATTGGGATTTGCTTTACTTGGCGTATTTATATTGGGTTTCATAAGTGTGGTATGGGCGCCAGAGTGGTTCTTTAGCGTAATTAATGTAGATGGTTTTGACATGCTAGCCGCTGAGTCTGATAGCCCTATAGGAAAAACGACAATAGTGGTGGCGATAGCCTTAGGTGTGGCAATTTCACCGAGTATTTACTCTATTGCTGAAGATGCCATTGGGGGCGTGCCCGATGAGTTAAAGCATGCATCATTTGCGTTGGGCGCCACGCGTCTTCAAACTCTTAAATATATAGTACTGCATGTTGCGTTTCCGGGCATTATGGCGGCGATTATGCTGGGTTTTGGTCGCGCGTTCGGGGAAACCATGATTGTGCTTATGGTGACGGGAAATACCCCAATATCTAGCTGGGGCTTAATTGAGGGCTTACGGGCATTAACGGCCAACTTAGCCATAGAATTACCCGAAGCCGATGTGTCATCTGCGCATTATCAAATTCTGTTCTTTACCGCTGGCATACTGTTTGTTTTCACGTTTGTTGTAAATACGATTGCTGAATTTACTCGTCAACGCTTACGCAGTAGATCTTATTATGAATAATATGTTCAATGGCTTTAACGCCGTTCATCGCCAGTCGCTAGTGATATCGTTAACGGCGTTTTTTACTAGCTTGCTGTTAATTGCTTTGGTGAGTGTGTTGTTCCTTATTACCTTTCGTGGTGGTGCGTATTTTTGGCCAGAGCCCATTTATGATGTGACTTATAAGGTTACCGGAGCCAATGAAAGTGCTAAACCCGAACATAAAATGTTCGCTCAGCTTTATATGGCTGATGAAGAAGAGCAAATATATCAAGTTCACTTTGCTGACGAGCAAAGCCCTTACGGCTCACAAATGCAGTTGGCCAGTACGGATATTATTAAAAAAGAACTTGCCTACGGTAGTGCCGAAATAAAAACAAAAGATGGTCGCTTTGTTTTGGGACAGCCAGAGTTTTTATCCACACCAGACAGCCGACGGGAAGACTTGTCGCTGTTTTCAGATATTCAAAACAGAGTATCGGCACTTAGTGCTCAAATCGAAAAAATTAGGAGCGAGCGACTATCGCCCATTCACGAATCTTTGGCATCATTAGATAGCAAAGGTGTTGATCAAAATGCACCGGCAAGACAGCGTTTAGAGACTCAGTTTGAACGCTGGCAGCATGAAGTTATTCATTTAGAGGAAGAGCGAGACGAGTACGAACTCAGCGTTACTTTTGCCAATGCGCAAGCGTACGCTATTCGGGTGTCGGAAATTAAAAGCGTCGATTATGTAAGCCAGCTTAGCTATTTTGAAAAATGGCAGGTGGCATTTAGTCGTATTGCTACCTTCCTTACTGATTCTCCGAAACAGGCGAATACGTCTGGCGGGGTATATCCCGCGCTATTTGGCACCGTGCTAATGGTATTTTTGATGACCATTATAGTGACGCCTTTTGGCGTACTTGCGGCTATTTATTTAAGCGAATACGCGCCAGATACGCCGTTTACCACTGCCATAAGAATAAGCGTTAGCAATATGGCGGGCGTACCTTCCATTGTTTATGGGGTTTTTGGTTTAGGCTTTTTTGTTTATACCTTGGGTGGCAATATAGATGCACTTTTCTTTGCTGATAAATTGCCAGCGCCCACTATGGGAACCCCAGGTGTGTTCTGGGCAAGTTTAACCATGGCTATCTTAACCTTGCCAGTCGTTATTGTTGCCACCGAAGAAGGCTTGCGGAGGGTACCAGAAGGGTTAAAACGGGGAAGTTATGCCCTTGGCGCCACTAAGGTAGAAACTATTGCTAAAACCATTCTTCCCATTGCGTCACCCGGAATAATGACAGGCGTTATATTGGCAATCGCTAGGGCGGCAGGCGAAGTCGCGCCCCTAATGCTGGTTGGCGCGGTGAAATTTGCTCCTACGCTACCTATAGATGGAGAATTTCCGTATCTGCATTTAGAACGGCAATTCATGCATTTGGGCGTACTTATTTATGATGGCGCTTTTCATAGTCATACTGATGCGAAGAATTCTTCAATGATGTTTGCCGCCTGCTTGCTACTGCTATTAGTGGTATTTGTATTGAATGTGCTGGCAGTTATACTAAGAACGCGGTTAAGAAAGCGCTATTTACAAGGGTAACCTTTTACATGCTGAAGTTGTTTGAACGCAATACGCTCAACGTGGCTGACATCACTGATGACACCTCGGCTATCGATGTGCGTAACCTTAATTTATGGTTTGGAAATAAGCATGTGCTTAACGACATTTCTATGCGTATTCCAAAAAACAAAATCACCGCATTAATCGGGCAAAGTGGGTGCGGGAAATCTACCTTGGTTAATTGCTTCAATAGGCTTAACGATTTGTACGATGGCTGCAAATACGAGGGTGAAATTAATATTGGTGGTCGCAACATCAATAGTAAAAAGGTGAACGTGTCGCGCCTGCGTACCCAAGTAGGTATGGTATTCCAGCGGCCTAATCCTTTTCCCATGAGTATTTACGATAACGTTTGTTACGGGCTTCGCCTACAAGGCATTAAAACTCGTCGCCACCTTGACGATGCGGTAGAAAGCGCATTAAAAGAAGCAGCGTTATGGGATGAAGTTAAAGACAGGTTGTTTGAGTCGGCAAATGCATTATCCGGTGGTCAGCAACAGCGCCTTGTTATTGCCAGAGCGCTAGCACTCAAACCTGATATTTTGTTGTTAGACGAGCCTACCTCAGCGCTAGACCCATTAACGACCTTATTTATTGAGGAGTTGATGGCTGAGCTTAAGAAGCGTTGTACCATCGTGATTGTTACCCACAATATGCAGCAAGCCTCTCGAGTTTCAGATTACACGGCGTTCTTTCATCAGGGGCGATTAGTTGAATATGCAGACAGCGATTCGTTATTCACTATGCCAGAGAAGAAACAGACTGAAGATTATATTACTGGCCGCTACGGCTAATTAACAAAATCAGCAGTAGCGAATAGGAGCCATACAATGCGTCAGGTTGCACTGAATACCCATATTTCCGGAACCTTTAATATTGAGTTGGAAAATTTAAGAAACTCGGTGTTAACCATGGGCGGCGAAGTCGAACAGCAATTACTCGATACCTTAAAAGCACTTAAATTAAATCACCCTGGCTTAGCAGAAAAAGTGGTGTTGAATGACCTTAAGATTAACTCTATGGAAATTCAGATAGATGAAGAATGTATTCGGATTATTGCCAAGCGCCATCCTACCGCGAGCGATCTGCGCTTAATCATGACCATTTCGAAAGCCATCACCGACATTGAAAGAATGGGCGACGAAATAGAACGTATTGCTAAGCTGGTTACTCGAAATAAATTACCCAGTTCTGACACTATCAAAAGCAGCATGTTGTTAATTGGCGAACGTGTAGCGGCGATGATGCGGGGCACATTCGATGCCTTTGCGCGTCAGGACGAAAGCGCAGCCTTGGCGGTATATAAACAAGACAACCGAATAGACAGCGAATATAAGCGGTTGCTTACCTACACCACCACAGAAATGGAAAAAACCACTGAAGATATGCAAGACTGGCTAGATGTGTTGTGGGCCATGCGTTCCTTAGAGCGTATTGGAGACCGGTGCAAAAACGTGTGCGAATACGTGGTTTATTTAACCAGAGGGACAGATGTAAGGCATACGCCGCTAGAAAACATTCAACAAAAGTTAGAAGATTTGAGTTAAAAAATGCTCAAAAACTGTCACAAAACCGCAATACTTGCCCAAATTATCATCGTATGAATTTAATTCCGTTGCGTTTTCTGTTTTTTCGTAGATTTTCACTATGGCTCTGCAGACGATTACGCTATCATGCGCCGCAGCAACGTATAATTCGTGCAAAAAATAATCTAAGCTTTTGCTAAGAATCGTTTTGCCGTGTAACTATCATTTTTTGTCTGCATCACAGCCGCACATTTGTCGGGTGATGTGGCAGTAGCTAGCTTAAATCGCGTAAAGATCAGGAGCGGTTATCCGTGGAATTTTTCGAGAGTTATGGTCTCATTCTTATTCTCCTTGCTGCCGGTGTCGGCTTCATTATGGCTTGGGGTATTGGTGCAAATGACGTCGCCAATGCAATGGGAACATCTGTTGGTTCTAAAGCGTTAACAATAAAACAGGCAATTGTTATTGCCATGATTTTTGAGTTCGCCGGAGCATACTTAGCGGGTGGGGAAGTAACCTCTACCATTCGTAAGGGTATTATTGATCCAGAGTATTTTTCTGCTATTCCTGAGTACCTCGTACTCGGTATGATTTCTTCCTTATTTGCAGCAGGTATTTGGTTAGCCTTTGCATCTTGGTTAGGGTGGCCAGTATCTACTACTCACTCTATTATTGGCGCTATTATCGGCTTTACCGCGACTGGCGTAAGTATGGATGCGGTAGCGTGGGGCAAAGTAGGCGGCATTGTTGGTAGTTGGGTAGTGACACCTGCTATTTCTGGCATTATTGCTTACCTCATTTTCATGAGTGCCCACAAGCTTATCTTTGAAACCAAATCTCCGTTTGAAAATGCCAAGCGTTACGTTCCGTTTTATATGGCACTAGCAGGCTTCATTATGTCGCTAGTTACCATTAAAAAAGGACTAAAGCATGTAGGCTTGGAAGTGAGCGCTGTTAACGGTTATATATTGGCTGTGATTATCGCTATTGTGTTGGCTATAGTGGGTAAATGGTATATTGGCCGCATGAAGTTCAGTGGTTCAGAAGACGCTGATTTACAAGCTGCCAATGTGGAAAAAGTGTTCGCCTTACTCATGGTCGTTACTGCTTGTTGTATGGCATTTGCGCATGGTTCAAATGATGTTGCCAACGCGATTGGGCCATTGGCTGCGGTAGTGAGTGTGGTGACATCTGGCGGTGAAATTAATGCCAGTGCCAACCTTGCATGGTGGATTTTACCGCTTGGTGGTTTAGGTATTGTGCTTGGTTTAGCCATATTTGGTCATCGCGTTATTAAAACTATCGGCCAAGGTATTACTCACCTTACACCAAGCCGTGGTTTCGCGGCCGAATTAGCTGCAGCTACTACTGTAGTGATAGCGTCAGGCACCGGTCTTCCTATTTCAACGACGCAAACCTTAGTAGGCGCGGTATTAGGTGTGGGTCTTGCCAGAGGCGTGTCTGCGCTTAATCTCGGCATAGTAAGAAATATTGTAGTGTCGTGGATTGTAACTCTGCCTGCAGGCGCAATTCTTTCCATTATTTTCTTCTTCGCACTGAAGGCCGCTTTCGGCGTTTAATTGCCAATTAAGATTTGAAAAAAACCGCGTTTAACGCGGTTTTTGTTTTTTATAACTTGTATATTTGAATAGTGCGGAAGTCCGCACTTTGTGTATTCGCTACTCTTCAACCTGTTCAGATTTATCAAGTTTGATGGGTGAGTCAAACCCCTCGGGTTTAATGCCTACCACCGCGCAGTTAAGTTGTTGAATAGTCTCCTCTGCCGTACCGCCCATAATAAAGCCTGGAACGCCAATACGGGCCACGGTACCCATCACAATAACATCAGTATTGAGTGATTTTGTGGTAGCCGCTATCTCTCTACGAGGATAACCATGCACAATATGCTTTTCAGGTTGCAAGAAGTCGATAATATCAGGGGCTAGTTCACTTTCTAATTCGCTTAATAGCGACTCGAGGGCTTGCTCTCTTTCGTCATGAATTTTTGCAAGATCGGTTTCCATTTGGTCGTTATCTACGCTAATAAAACCATCCCGAACGATGTTCTCCGGGACTGCATCAAAAACATGCACAATATGAAGCTGTGCAAACTCCAACATGGCGATGCGGGCAGCATGGCGCAATATATCTAAATTTAGCTTTTTGCGAACTGAGATTTCGTGTTTAGGGTAGTGATAATTTAAATCGAGTGCCGCCACCACGTTTTTATATTGGCTACGGTTTTTCTTACTTAATACCCAAACCGGGCAGGGGCATTTGCGAAATAGGCGAATATCTAACCCGCCAAATAGGCGGTCTAAAAAACCTTCTTCGCTTCGTTTAATAACCAAGTCGTAATGGTGTCTTAGCACGCCGGTTACAATATCAATCAGTGGGTGTCCAATTTTAACCACGGTTTGCACGGGGTACTCTTTCGACCAAGTTTCTTCCTGCTCGGTAAGCCAATTTCTTGCCTGAGACTCCATAGATTGGTGTGAGTCGATATAAGCAAATGACTCCATTACCATATTTGCATTAGGGGGCAGGGCTTCTAAGGTAAGCATAATGGTTAGTGATGCTTGATTGCTTTTTGCAATATGAATGGCCTGAGCCACCACATCGTCTTGGCGATGTGAGTCACTGAGTACACATAAAATATTAGTAAAATGACTGTCCATAGAAATCCTTAGCTATTGAGGCGCTATACGTTCTTATACTTCATCCTAACGCTTGATTTGCGCGCTTGCTACCTTGAAAGCATGATTTACATCATAACCAAGAGCGATTTCATAAAAGGGTCATAACCGTATTCTTATTGGGTATTTTGTAATCTTTGTGCTAGATTAAAACCTAATTTTCTAATCAGTAAAGAGTCGTTATGAAGTGGCCTAATCTCAAACACTTACATTACCTAGTTACCCTATATCAAGAGCAGCATTTTCACCGCGCTGCCCAGCGCTGTAATGTAAGCCAATCTACATTGAGCACGGCAATTCAAAATCTAGAAGAACATTTTGGTAGCCAGTTGTTGGAGCGAGAACACAAGACATTTGTGTTTACTTCACTGGGGTTAGATATTGTTGAACGAAGCAAATTACTGCTGCAAGAAGCCGGTGAGCTGGTGGAATACGCACAAAATGCAGGAAATTGGCAACGGGGTACACTGAAGCTAGGTGTCATTCCCACCATCGCGCCATTTTTGTTTGAAGGCATGCTGGGCGCATTTAACGCCTTCTTGCCTGACATCAACGTAGAGATGCAAGAAGACACTACAGAAAAGCTACTTCAGCAATTAATAGATGGGCGTTTAGACTTACTTATTTTAGCGTTACCGATGGAAACGCCAGGGTGTAAGCAAATGGTATTGGGGCACGACCCTTTCCATCTTGTGGCCCATGAGGAAATGGCTGACAAATTGCCCGATCCTGTCGATATTTCTTCTTTACCCAAGAAGAGTATTTTCTTACTGCAACAAGAGCACTGTATGACCGGCCACGCGGTTAGTGCATGTAACCTTCAGCACAGCGAGCAAATAAGCTCTGTAGCTGCCAGCAGCTTGTACACTTTGGTTCAGCTAGCAAACAGTAAAATGGGTTATACCTTCTTACCCGAGCTTGCCATTAACCAATCTATCTTGGCACATACCAACTTAAAAAGTTTTGCCGCCGAAGAGCAAGGCTTTAGAGAAATAGGTTTAGTGTGGCGTTCAGGCACCACGCGTATGCAATTGTTCCGTCGTATTGGCGAAATCATCTCTCCTCTTCTACCTGTTCCCACCCTTAAATAACGTTTTTGGCGAAAAAGTTTCAAACTTTTTCGCCCACTGCCTCGACTGTAAGAGTAGGGAATATAAAAAAACACCTATATCGCGGGGAACGCAGTGTTCATAAAACGGGATGAAAAGCTCGTACAACAAGCATTAAAAGGCAACAGAAAAGCGTGGTTCACGCTTATTTCGCGCTATGAAACGGCCATGTACCAATACGGTATCCGCATGACCGGAAATAGCCATGACGCCTCTGATTTGATGCAGGATATTTTTGTCTCGGTTTATCGAAGCCTGGCGAATTATCGCGGCGACGGCACATTTAAAAGCTGGCTGTATCGAATAGCCCATTGTCGATGTATGGAGCTGTACCGAAAGCGAAAAGCGTTTACTGATATTGATGATATTCCAGCGCCTTTATGTGAAACATCATGTCCTGAAATGCAGCTTACTAGCGACCGTCAGAGTCGGGCGGTAACGCAAGCTATGCAAGCTTTGCCCTTAGCGCAAAAAGCTGTGGTGGAGCTGAAATTTTTTGGACAGTTCACTTTTGAAGAAATTGCTGAGCAAATGGATATTTCGGTTAATACCGCCAAGTCGCGTTTGTATAGCGCACTAACCAAATTAAAGTTGGAGTTGGAATAAATGAATCAACCTGACCATACCAATGAAGCATTGATTATCGCGTGGGTAAATAACAGCCTTACCCAAGAACAGAAAGCTATATTTTCTAAAAAATACGCACAAGATAGCGTATTTGCCGCGGCGGTTGATAATGCCAGTGTCCTGGCAGGGAGTGCCAGTGATTTTGTTGCACCCCCAGTACCTGATTGGAATAAAACACAGCTATTTCCAGCAAAAAATAAATCGAGTTGGTTTCAGTGGCAAGGCTTCCCCGCACTGGCTTGTGCACTATCTGCGGTTGCCATTGTATTGGTATTTACGGGTCTGCCCAATAAAGATAATGGGAAGTTATTAACAGCCCAAACACCAAGCAATGTAGATGCCGAGCAGCTATCGAGCTTGGTTGAAGAACAAGTACGTGTGCAAGTAAAACAGCAGCGGGAAATGTACCAAGAAGCGAATCAAGTGTTGTTTAAAGAATATGCACAATCACTTGCAGCACAGCAACAACAAACGAGTGCCGAAATCACTCAGTATTTATTGACCTCTAGTCGAGAGGCTCGTAAGCAAGACTTTGCTGAGTTACTTCAATTTATTAACGATCAGCGCATTGATGATCAGCGATTTTACGCCCGTCAGTTCAGTAAATTACAAGATGAAATTGATGGCATAGGTATGGGGTATAGCGCTGTGCTTCCCAACTCGAACTCAGTGTCTTTGAAAGACGAATAACCAATAGGTAGCCCTTATGAAAAGACTATTATCTCTTTGCTTACTAACCAGTATTAGTACGTTAACCTTTGCCCAAAGTAATGCCACTTCTTATGCGTCTTTGTCAGACGAATTGGAAATTATGTCGGGCGTAATGAATACCGCTTTTCGCCAAAACGCCAACCCAAAAGGGTGGCGAGTATCGCGACTAGAAAGCAGCTATCTAGCGGGGCAGGGGGCAGTGTTCACTGTGTCTGTACGCGGTAAAAGTGCTGATTGGATCCACGATATAGAAACTATGGTGGAAGGAATGCCAACCCCTCCAGCAGCGCCGGTTGCCCCAGAAGGTGGTGGTATTGTTTTTGAGCTAAGCCGTGAATGGGAAGATTTCGCAGGCGAAGCAAGCCGTCGAATTGCCGAGGTTTTTGAAGATAACAATGATCAAATCCGTGATATCCGCTCTCGCTCTAGAGAATTAGCGTGGGAAACTCGCGAGCTAGAACGCCGCAAGCGCGATATGTCTTTTGAGTTAAGACAAGCTGATGACGATAGAAAAGAAGCGCTTGAAAAAGAAATGCAGGAACTTGAATCGTCTTTAGCGTCTATAAGTGCACAGTCAGCAGAGCTCGAAGAAGAGGTGCGTCAATTAGAAGGTGAGCGGCAAGCGAAACTAGCTAAGCAAAAAGAAAGTCGTCAGCAAGCCTATCGTTCATTTTTGGCTAATTTTGAAGCCAGTATTGGCAGCACATTTTGCCGATTTGGCGCAGGACTTAGAGGGCTGCCTGAAGGAGAGCACGTCAGCATGATATTAAAAGACTTTGAATACGGTGATGACAACAACAAGCACGACCGAATTTATGTATTCAGTAAAGCCGAAATAAAATCGTGCGTGCAAGAGCGGATTGACGCCGAAGCGCTATTAACCAGCGCTACTATTTATACGTTCTAGCTGTACTTTCACAACCAGCGCTCACTAAGGGGCGGTATGACCGAGCTCTGCCGCCCATTGTAGTTCACCCCGCGACAACCCATTTGCCGAACTTGCCCCAAAGCTATGTAATGCACTGTACGCACTGTTTGAAGGCACGCGGCAATAATGACATAGGGCATAAAACAGTAAGCTACAGCGATGCTGTGAACCATCACAGTGTAAGTATACACTGGCGCCTTCAGTTAGCATCTGTGACAGTTCGTGCAGATATTGATGCAAGTGAACATCATCGGTAGGTGAGTCTGCTGAAGGGTGTAAAAAAGGCAGCCATATCCATTCTAACCCGGCTGCTTTAGCACCATCGCGAATAATAGGGGCGTCTTCCTCTCCAGTTTGTACCGTAGCAAGGTGAGTCACACCCAACCCTTTTAATCTTGCATAGGTGTCTGATGTCGGTTTTTGCCCCAGACAGATTTTGCCAGCGCTAAGTGAAAACCACGCAAGAGACGTTTGGCGATTAGCACCTTGGGATACAGATGATGATTCGTTTTTATTCATACCACATAATAATATATTGAGAAATAATGACAGCTGCACCCGCCTAATACGAACACATGCCAAATAGCATGGGTGTATTTTACCTTTTTCGCCACATAAAAACACACCCCAAGGCTAAAGCATAAACCACCCGCGACCAGTAACCACAAACCCGCCCCTGGTAGCGCAACATACAACGGGTAAATAAGCCCAATGGCAATCCACCCCATCAATAGGTAGGTCATTACGGATACTTTGGGAAAGCGGTGCTTAGCAACAAGTTTAAAGGCAACGCCACCTATTGCTAAACACCAAATTACCGCCGTCATGGTAATACCAAGCACGCCTCCAATCGACACTAATAATAAAGGTGTGTAAGTACCTGCTATCAGTAAATATATTGCGCTGTGGTCGAATAGCTTTAACCAGCCCTTTGCCCTATGGTGTGATGTTGCATGATAAAGGGTAGAGCTCAAAAACATAAGAATGAGGGTAGCGCCATATATCGTACCGGCAGTAATGGTTAGTGTGTTATCTGCACGGTAGAGCAGAAATACCATGCCTACAATGGCAGCAATAAAACCAACACCGTGACTAATACTATTAAGCCATTCTTCAAGTACTGAATAGGCTTTTGCCGTAATGTTTGTCATGATTTCCTCCAACTCTGCTTTCATCTAGCGGCCGAACTGATACTTTTTGCACCTAAGCGTTTATCATTCGTATAGCACACGCGCTTTCAGCGTACACTTGTTCGCTCAAGTATAACAGATGCGTAATCGGCGAGTATTACAATTTTAAATTGCACGTTAATGAAAACGTGATTTTAAGTATTTTTTGATACTAAAAAAATATTCGCCACTTATTTCATTGCGTTTGTGCATTTGAATGACAATCAGTAAATGTTGAATGTAGCGTCTTGGTTAGGTATTGAGGCTAGTTACTTGAAGCGAACATTTGAGCCAGATATTTGGTGGGCTGGAGTATCAATGAGGGTAAGGTAAGAAACTTAAGTAGGTTTATTATTACTGATTGTTGCTGCTATCTAACCCTTCAGGTTCGGCAAACATCAGATAATCATCGGGTGCCGCGACTTTATTCTGCTTAGCTTTATACATGGCGATATCTGCTAACTTTATTAAGGTATTCATGTTGCGACTCATGCGAGGGTAAAAAGCAACACCCACGCTCATAGAGACAACAGTGGGGGTGGTATCATCATTAAAATAAAACGGCTGCTTAATTCCTTCATTCACCTTTATTATGACTGTTTCAACCGCCTTTTCGTCTTCGGCCTGTAAAAGCAGTACAAATTCATCGCCCCCCCAGCGCACTGCCACATCAACTTTACGGATTTTGTCTCTTAATTGTTCAGATACGAAGATAAGTACTTCATCGCCCGCATCGTGACCGAAAATATCATTTACGGCTTTAAAGCCGTTCAGGTCAATTAACGCGAGTGCAAAGTGATGGCCTTTATTCATCAACTTAGCAATGAGCTTTTCACCACCATTTCGATTGTATATGCCAGTTAGTGAGTCGAAGTCCGCTTGCAGTGCCAGATTTTGCAGTTCACGTTTTCGAGTTGAAATATCATTGAAGGTTATTTGATAAAAACGCTCGCCCTCTTCAGTCATCAACGGGCTGGCAATCAATTGAACCCAAATGGCGGTTTTATTAATCCCTGACTTTAGTTTAAATTCGCCAGTGGCAAACTCGTTACGAGAAAACGCTTCTAGCAGTGAGGTTTTTATTGCAGCAGGGTTTTCAAATAACTCTTCTAACAGTTCTCCGTAGTCCTGTTTTTCTTCAAGGCCAATTTTTACAACAAGATCTATAAAAGCTTTATTCCTAAGTTCTATTATTCCACTTTCAGTCATTAACACCGTGGCCGACTTCGCATTTTCAAAAAGCATCCTAAAGCGCTTTTCCAAAAACTCAATTTCTTCTCTTAATTGCCTTTCTTGGGAGAACTGCTCTTCGACTTTACTTAATAGCTGATTGGTATCATGTACAAAAGCACCAATTTCACTGTCAGTGTGGTATTCAGGCACAGCAATACGCTGCGCTGTGCCTGGGGTAATTTCATGCAGTGAACGTCCTACACGAAGCATGGGGGAAATAATGATGTAGTAAGTAATGACTAAGGCAACAATACCCACAACAAGCGCTTCTACGTACAGTGAATAACTATTGTCGTTACTTATTTTCTCGGCTTGATGGATAATATGGTCAAAGTTTGGGTATATGTTGACCTCAGCTAATGCTTCTTCTGGTATGAAAGGGTGTCGGACTAGAAATACCCGAGGTTCTATGTTTTTGTTAATCGCATCGGTAACGTTGAGCTGATAATACAGAGCGTCACTTTTGATAGACGCCGCGAGAATTTTGTCACTTTTAACCAATCCATTTATCGCTTCTTTGGCTAAATCCTCTTCTTCTAAAAATGCCGCTATGGACGCGGTTGCACCAACTGTTCGATAAAGTTCTTCGATATCGTGGTTTGCTTCATCAAGCTCGTTCTCGTATGTGGCGCGGTAAAAAAACTCTGCGGTAGTTAACACTACCAACATGGCGGCAGCCACCAAGAAAAGTGCAAAACGAAAACCTAGACCACGAATATTAATCAAAACGATACACTACCTTCATCTTGTCGGTAACATAAGACTCGTAAACATAAGCTAAAGCGGACTCATCCTCTTCAAGTCGCTGCTTAACATCATCTATTGTCAGTTCGATTTCAGGCGGTTTAACGCGACCTGAAAATTTTAACCTAGACCAATAGGCATTCACGCGAGCAGGGGGTAAACCGACTAATGCTTCGTAAAATTCTGCTTTAAGTTTAGCCTCAACTTCAATGTCGATGGGCGTCGCTTGTTTACCATTAGGAAACGCAGAGTACTTGCCCATAAATAGATTAATTAAGCCTTTTTTATCCAGTACTTCCACGTCATTTTTCTGATTTGTAACGACAACAATCTTCTCTGACGTGTACGCAAAGCAAGAGACGCTGTGTAATGCTATCAGCGCAGTAAGGATGAGGGGGATGGGGCTATAAAATTTCATATCAGCCCCTAAAAACTATAACTTAGAGCAAGAAACAGGGTATGCGCCACGTTATCATCTTCATCATCAACAACTAGCCCCTCACGGGCTCTCAGGCCACTACCTCTTGCTTCTATATCGGTTCGCTCAAGTTGTACTTTAAACGCGAGGTTTTCTTTTAAATCCCACCGCCAGCCTAAGGAGAATGAATGCTGATGATGTGCCAACGTACTGGCGACTTCCTCCACGTAGGTGGCTAATTCGGATGTACTTGCATTAATCGGAAAGCCTGGCTGTTCTTGGCTAAGGTAATAAGCGTCTGTTTTTGCAAATGAATATAAAGCGTAGAAGGTATGTGCACCATAGAGATAACTTAGATTCACAAATCCATTTAAAGAGTGCCTTAATGCAATTGAGTCAGAATCAATATGTGATAGCTCGCCAGATATTTCCCAGTCGCCAAGATAGCGATTTAGATAAACAGAGGTGTATTGGATAGTTGCACCGCGTAAACTCAATGAGTCTGCAAAAGTGGTGGCACCATTCCAAAACGGTTGCAGTTGCGCAACCGACGTCGCCACGAACGCGGTGTCTCCATTATCATTTTTTGCTTCGGTTTGAGTGTGTTTAAATGCAATGCTCCAATCAAATGCTACAAACTCAATGCCTACTGAGCGCAAATCATTAAAGGTTATCGGGCTATAATCATTTCTAGTAAAATCACTTTCTCCTTGGCCCCAGAAGGCTTTAATTAGTAGGTTAAAATCGCGGTAAGGTTTAAGGTAGCTGATATCCGCCCCATCAAAACTTCTGGCTGGGACAATACCATAAACCTCTGTAGGCACTTTCACCCAAGGATAGGCAATTGATACGTCTCTGGTATCACTAAAGTGAAAGATATCGGCGGCGAGTCTCCCGGCTCTTACTTGCCACGAAGGAGTGATGTCATATCTTAAAAAGGCCATCTGCGTGATTGAGCCTAGGTTTTGTTCATCCTGCTCTCGATAAACAAATTGCCCAACAAAATCGAGGTTCCGTGAAAAACTGTAGTCGAACTGCACGCCGATTAAACTCAAAGGCTTAAAGGCAAAACCGTCTTTTTTAGCTATCTCTTTTTGTGAACGATCGGTGCGAAACTGATGATTACGAGTGTCAGCGGTTGCCGAAGCTAAGGTGGCAAACCCACTTACTTTTAGCTTGTCTTGTTCAGCTAAAACGCTAAAAGTTGTCAGCAAGCTCATCATTACCACAATGAGAGAAAACTGCTTTTTTATCATTTATGAGTACCTGCTTCGTAGTCTGGTCTTGATAACTGTGACAAACGTTTATATTTTTGAATTTTGACTATTATAAGCATAGTAAAGAAACAAAAAAAAACGACTGATAAATCAGCCGTTTTTCCCTACTTAACTTACTTCAAATTGTGATTGTGATTATACTTAATAATGCGTATTAACTTACCAGTAACGCGCATTGCTCCTTCGAAGAGAAGAAAATATATAGATAAGGGGAATTAGCCCTTCATTTCTTCTAATTCTAAGCCTTTAGTTTCATACACATAGCGAAGTACGAAGCCGATAGAAAGCAAGGCAAAGAAAGCATACAGCCCGTAAGCGCCCGCAAGGCCTATTCCTGCAAGGAGCAGTGGGAAAGACCATGTGATAACAAAATTAGTAAACCACTGTACTAAACCACTTACGGCCAAGCCAGAACCTCTTAACTGGTTTGGGAACATTTCGCCTAGCATTACCCACATTACGGGCCCCCAAGAGAAGTTGAAGCAGAATACATAAAGATTGGCAGCAACGAGTGCAACAGGCCCCCATTCATTTAAAGCTAGCGTGCCATCAACATGTTGTTCTGAGTTTAGGAACGCTAACGTTACCACGGCGAGTGACACTGTCATGCCTATAGAGCCCCATTTTAGCAATGGTTTTCTTCCAATCTTGTCGATAATAGATAGCGCCACAACACATGCCGCGATGCTGATCGCTCCGCTTATCACATTAATGAGTAATGCATCTGCTTCTGAAAAGCCCACGGCTTGCCACAATACGGCACCGTAATAGAATACAACGTTGATCCCAACTAACTGCTGAAGTGCAGCCAACCCAATCCCTATCCAAACAATTGATCTTACTTTTCCAGAGTTTTTATCAATAAGATCTTTTAATTGCGGTTTATGATCTTGAGACAAAGACGCTGCAATTTCGGCCAGTTTCTTTTGCCCATTAGCGCCATAAAGTTTGCCCAATACTTCACTCGCTTTATCTGTTTTTTTCTTAACCACTAAAAAGCGAGGGCTTTCTGGTATAAAAAGTAGCATGAGGAAAAACAGCAATGCTGGGATGACTTCCATCCAGAACATCCAACGCCACGCTTCAAAATTTAGCCAAAGCACCTGTGTAGAACCTGACGCATAGTCAGCAAGAAAATAGTTACTTAGAAAAGCAGCGAACAAGCCGCTGATAATGGCTATTTGTTGAATGGATGCTAGCATGCCGCGATACTTCGCGGGTGCGATCTCTGCAATATAAGCTGGTGCCATTACCGACGCCGCCCCAACCGCAAGGCCTCCAATAATACGAAATACAACGAATTCCGATCCGCTGCCTGCTATACCTGAGCCCCATGCGCTAAGCAGGAAAAAGATTGCGGCCACCAGGAGTAGTGACTTCCTTCCGTACCTATCGGCTAAACGACCAGCAAAAAAAGCACCTACTGCACACCCAAGTAGCATGCTGGATACATTAAATCCTGTACCGACACTTTCTGATTGGAACGCTTCGCTTAGCCCTTCTACAGTTCCATTAATTACGCCGCTATCGAATCCAAATAAAAAGCCTCCGATGGTAGCCACGATAGTAATAAATAAAACGAAGCCGTTCCCCGAGGCTTCATTAGGCAGGTCAGTTTTTGTTGTAGTGTCCATATTATTATTCTCTTAAAGGTAAGGTTCCGATATCAACTGGCTTTTATGACTGATGAGCTTGGCTCATTTTCAAAATGGTTGGGCTTTGAATCTTGACGGTATTCAATGGGCGTTTTATCAAAGTGCTTTCGAAACAAAGCATACATATACTGCACCGACGGATAGCCGCAACGCTTGGCTATATCACCACTATTGGCATCAGTTTCTTTGAGCATCTGGCATGCGCGGTTTAGTTTTTCGTTGTGTATTTCTGTATGAATACTATGGCCTCTTTCTTCCCGAAATCGCGATTCCAAGTTAGATCTCGAGATGCCTACATGATCTAACACTTGATCTACTTTAATTCCCTTACACGCATTCATGTGAATGAAATGAGAAGCTTGCATTACAAGTGGATCTTTAATCGCTTTGAAATCAGTAGACTGTCGTTCTGCTACCGTTACAGGGGGGACTAGCAATTGTTTGCTTTTCATTGCGGTGCCGTTTAATTGCTTGTGCAGTAACCTTGCTGCCTGATACCCCATCTCCAAACTACCTTGTCGTACAGACGTTAAGCTCACTCGGCTTAAAAAGCGTGTTAGTTCATCGTCATCAATACCTATCACGGCAAACCTTTCTGGAATAAGAAAGCCTAAGTGATCGCATGCTTGAAGAAGGTGGCGCGCGCGAGAATCTGTCACTGCCACTATACCTGTGGGAGAGGGCAAACTTTTAAGCCAATCGGTTAAGCGCTTCTGAGAGTATTGCCACGTTTCGGCTCTAACCGCATGACCTCGATAGACATAACATTCATAGCCATAATGTGTCGCAAGCGACAGCATGGCTTGCTCTCTTTCTTGTGCCCATCTTTGCGCTTTGCCAACAGGTGAGCCGTAGAAAGCAAATCTCTCAATTCCTTTCTGCCGTAAATGATTGAAAGCGGCTTCCACTAAAGCGTAATTGTCTGTCGCCACATAGGGCACATTTGGGTAGCTAGCCTCATTTTGATAAGAACCGCCTATCGCTACTACTGGTATTTTAGTGTTACTCAGCGCTTGCTCAATAGCGGGGTTGTCAAAGTCTGCAATAACGCCGTCGCCGCTCCACTCATCAAAATGCTCAAGACGAGTTAAAAAGTCTTCTTCTAAATACAGATCCCAATCGGCATTTGATGCTTGCAGGTAGCTACCGATACCTTCAATTATTTGCCTATCAAATACCTTACTTGCATTCAAAAGCAGCGTAATACTGTGCGCTTTTTCAACCATAGTTAATTCCTGAATATAAACAAATTGCGTAAAGCCTATTACGTTTATTGGTTTTAAATATACTAAACGAGTAAGTGGTAATTAACAAAACGATTACAAAATTTCATAATTGATATTGACGCTTTTAGTAATCAATATTTAAGACATAGCCTCTTATAACCGCGGAAAGACTATGTACTTAGGAATAGATTTAGGCACATCCAGTGTAAAAACAGTGTTAATGGATGAGCTGGGGGCCATTCATGTCTCAGCAAGCAGGCCGCTTAACGTATCCATGCCTAAGCCGTTGTGGTCCGAACAAGATGCTGGCGAGTGGTGGAAGGCAACGTGTGATTGTTTAGATGAGCTATCTGAACAGAATGAATTGTCCAACGTTAAATCGATAGGTTTAAGTGGCCAAATGCATGGAGCAACGCTGCTAGACGAGTCAGGGAACGTACTAAGGCCGGCAATTTTGTGGAACGATGGACGCTGTGCTGCCGAGTGTGAGGAGCTAGGTAAGGCCGTTCCTGATTCAGCTATGCGCACAGGTAACCTCATTATGGCGGGGTTCACCGCACCCAAGCTACTTTGGGTTAAAAAATATGAGCCCGAGGTATTTGAGAAAGTAAGTAAAGTTTTGCTACCCAAAGATTTTTTAAGGTATCAACTGAGTGGCGTGTTTGCATCTGATATGTCTGATGCTGCCGGCACTATGTGGTTGAATACTGAAACGCGCCAATGGGATGACGTGCTATTAGCCGCATGTGGTCTTAGTGTTGATAATATGCCCGCGCTCTTTGAAGGATGTGAAGTTACTGGCACGCTAAAAGCTTCACTGGCTGAGCGTTGGGGAATGCATGATGTCGTGATTGCTGGTGGCGCAGGAGATAATGCTGCTGGCGCGATAGGCTGTGGTATTTTCGAGCCTGGACACGCCATGTTGTCCCTGGGTACCTCAGGAGTCTATTTCGCTGTTACCGACAGGTTTTCAGTGAATACTGCACAAGCGGTTCATAGCTTTTGTCATGCATTGCCTGACAGGTGGCATATGATGTCCGTCATGCTCAGTGCCGCAAGTTGTTTAGAATGGTATTGTCTGCAAAGCGGTTACAAAGACGTAGCCGAAATGATGCAAGATATTCAAGCCAACACCACCCATTTAGATCCAGAAACCCCTTTGTTTTTACCCTACTTAACGGGTGAAAGAACACCCCACAATAACCCTTCCGCAAAAGCCGCTTTTTTTGGTGTGTCAGCATCGACTCGCCGTGTGAACATGGCTCGCGCTGTTGTTGAAGGGGTATCAATGGCGCTTGCAGATGGCATTGATGCCGTACATCAAAGTGGCGTGACGACAACGTCGATTAGCCTTATCGGTGGGGGCGCTAAAAGCATATTCTGGCGACAGCTTCTCAGTGACATCAGTGGCTACGCCTTAGAGTATCGAGAGGGCGGCGATGTAGGGCCAGCCTTGGGAGCCGCGCGATTAGCCAAGCTTGCTGCTAACCCTCAGTTAGTGCCAAGTGATGTTTGTTTTAAGCCGCCTCTTGAAGCGTCTTACCGCCCTCAGAAAGACATTCACAATAAATACCTTATTAAGCGCCAGCAGTTTCGAGAGCTCTATTACGCAGTAGAGCCTTTCTTCTCGTAGCAACGCACGCGAGCTCAAAGCCTACGTCATTTATCACGTATTTTAGAAAAAGGAAAAACCATGAATAACTATTTCGAAAACATCCCTACCATAAAATATGAGGGTGCGGAATCGACTAATCCTCTTGCCTTCAAACACTATAATCCGAAAGAAGAGATAGGTGGGAAAACCATGGAAGAGCACCTGCGGTTCGCGGCGTGCTACTGGCATAATTTCTGTTGGGATGGTGCCGATGTATTTGGTGCTGGTACTTTTAATAGACCTTGGCTTGCTGCCGGTGATCCTATGGAGCGAGCCAAACAAAAAGCCGATGTGGCCTTTTCCTTTTTTGAAAAGCTAGGCGCGCCATTCTATTGCTTTCATGATATTGATGTTGCACCTGAAGGCAATTCAGTTAACGATTACATTCGCAATCTTTCAGAAATGACGGATGTACTTGCACGTAAGCAAGAAGAGACTGGTATGAAGTTGCTTTGGGGCACGGCCAATGTATTTAGTCACCCACGTTACATGTCTGGCGCTGCGACAAACCCGAACCCTGAAATATTCACTCGTGCCGCGACCCAAGTTTATCACGCCATGAACGCAACGAAGGCGCTTGGTGGTGAGAATTATGTTTTGTGGGGTGGACGAGAGGGCTATGAAACGCTTTTAAACACGGATTTAAAACGAGAGCGCCAGCAATTTGGACGCTTCATGAATATGGTAGTAGAGCATAAATACAAAATAGGCTTTGACGGATTATTGTTAATTGAGCCGAAACCGCAAGAGCCTACTAAGCACCAATACGACTACGATACAGCAACTGTTTATGGCTTCTTAAAAGAGTTTGGTTTAGAGAAAGAGTTTGCGGTAAATATTGAAGCGAATCATGCCACGCTCTCTGGACATTCTTTCCATCACGAAATAGCGACAGCTTTTGCGCTAGGTATTTTTGGTTCTATTGATGCGAACCGTGGTGACGCGCAATTAGGGTGGGATACCGATCAATTTCCTAATTCGGTAGAAGAAATGACCCTCATTTGCTATGAAATATTGAAAAATGGTGGCTACACATCGGGCGGCTTTAACTTCGATACCAAGTTACGACGCCAAAGTTTGGATGCAGAAGATCTGTTCTTAGGTCATATAGGTGGAATGGATACCTGTGCGTTGGGTTTAAAGAAAGCATTTGAAATGCTTTCCAATGACGTGCTCTCACAGAATGTGGAAAGTCGTTATGCTGGATGGGGGTCAACAGTGGGTCAGAAGATTTTAGAAGGTAATATGTCTTTAGAATCCCTAGCTGAGCATGCGCGAGCTAATGGTTTAGAGCCTAAGCCGGTCTCTGGAAAACAAGAGGGGCTGGAGAACTACGTAAACCAAATTATTTATAAATAAACGCATGTGAAGAAATAAAAAAGCTGCCAATGGCAGCTTTTTTTTGCTCTATCGATAACGCGCGAGTTTAGTTTGATTTAGGTATCACTATGCAGGTTTACTGTGATAAAGCGTTAACAGCACCTAACACATAAACCAAGGGGGCGTTCCAATTTATAGCAATTTCATTAGTAGAAAAGCTGCACCAATCGTCAATGTAAGAGTCTGCTGGTGCAGGATAAGGATAATCGCATTCATCTTGACGCCCAGCATGTGGGCCTCCAACTAGCATGCCGGGTACAGGTGCTATCACGTCATCACTTGCCGAAATTCGGTGATGGGGCGCCATAGGCGTGAGGCTTCCATATCCCGTAACGAAGCTGTATCCGGTTGGGTTCATGCCAAAGATATAAGAAATACTGTCGTAGACTGCATCTTTATATTTTGCAGTGCCGTTGATTTCGTATGCAGCTAAAAGAATAAAGGCTTTATTGAGAAGCACGCTATTACTTCCCCACACAAAGTCATCTGTTTGCATTGGCACTAAATAAGGTGAGGTGGATACCTGCTCGGTAATTTTCTCAGCCAGTGCGACAAAAGCAGATTCTAGCTTACTAAACTGTGAAGCCGACAGCTTGTCCTGCGCATTTTTCAACAATGAAATCAGGCCTAATGTTTCGACATCAGCCCATCCCGATACACCAAAATTGATTTCACTATTTTCAATTTGACTAAGGTAACGGGTATTTCCTGTGGCGATGTATAACTCGGACGCCGCCCAGAAAAATTCGTCGTCGAATTGGTCATCGCCATACTCGCCACTTTGAACATCGTCAGGTTGTACATAGCGAACATCAGGGTTGAGGGTCGCCCATTGCCACGCTAATTCCGCCTTTTGCAACCATTGGTTGGCCACATCGGGTGCTAGGTCTTTGTAAATACGGCTCGCCATTGCCATTGTGGCGGCGAAATCTAACGTTGCACTTGTGGATACACCAATCATAAACCGCTGCGCATTATCTTCGTGGGGCATTTCAATACCCGCCCATTCTAGCGTAGTGAGCTTATGAAAAACGGCACCGTCGTGGCGCTGCATACTGGCCATCCAGTCTAGATTCCAACGTACTTCGTTTAGTAAATCGGCAACCCCGTCGTTTGATTCTGGGATCGCGATGTCTACCGTTTCATAGTATTGAGGGTAGTGCTCGTAAGCGGCAAGTAACGTATAAGTCGCAATGCCAGCATTAACAATATATTTTCCGTAGTCGCCTGCGTCATACCAGCCCTTTTCAGAGGCCAGATTACTAAGAGTATCCATTGAAGCGGTGGTAGCAGAGGAGTGCACACTCACTTGCGTATCCGGATGACCAGCCGGTCGCTTCCATTGCCCAGCGTATTCTTCACTTAATGCCGTTCCAGAGCGATTAAAGTAATACGACTTTAATGCCGCGCGATGAGCGTCATCATAAATAGTTGGGCTTATTGTAAAAGGCAGAGAGGGCGGTACACCTTCAACGTCTAAGTAAAACTCTCCAAGTTCATCAAAGTCATTAAAACTGGCTAAGCTTAATGATGGGTCATTGCTAAGTTCCCACGAGCTAGTGACTTCCAACTCTCCTTGATAGACAACTTCATCGCTCGTTGAGTGCTTTATTGAAAATTTGCCTGATGCTGACGTTGGTACAAGTGCATGCTTTTTCCCATTAGGTAGGTATCCCACCTGATTGAGTTTAATACTCAATGGCTTTTCTGAGCGAGCATGTTGAAATTTAGCTTTGCCACTCTCATCTGAACATCCATTTATGAACAAGCTAGTTAGACCGGCTAGTAGCAAAAGAAAAAAGGTTCGGTTCATAACGCGCGAACTAACTGACAAAAAGCGATACATTTGAGACCCTAATGTTATGTGGTTTAAGTTGTTATATTTTTGTCAAAATACACAGAAAGGTCGTCTTTCTAAAAGCGCTAAGCGTTTAAATAAACGCTTAATACGTGTATTTAAACGAATATAGACAGGTTTAATTGATGACGAAGAAAAAACATTCTATTTACACAATTTAAGTCAATTCGCTTCTTGCGTCACGTTATTGAACACGTTATAAAACAATAAAAAAGTGTTTGGTTATTAATGAAAGCTGTTTTATTTAACATTCATGATCTCGTCTTACTGTTCACTGTTTTTCAGTGCCTGTTATTTGCTCTTTTTTTAATAACACTCAAGCGCGGAAAAAGGAAAACACATTTTTTGCTCGCCGCCTTTTTACTTTCACAAGCGGCAATTCCGTTAGACAATCTGATTAATTTTGGCGAGGTGTTTCGCTCTATCGCATTGTCTTTTTCACCAAACCTTTTTTACTCATTCGGGCTGGCGTACTGGATTGAAGCGCCATTATTACTTTTCTACATTCGAAGTCTAATATACAAAGACTACGAGTTCAGACGCTACGACCTGCTTTTCTTACTGCCTTTCCTGGTTTATGCCATCTATTTTGCGAACAATTGGTGGCTTGAAGAAGAGGCCGTGAAAATTGCCGCCTTACAGGGTGATACTATAGCCAATACGCCATTCGTAGAACGGGCAATATATCTGTTTCGTGAAACTTTTCGTGTGGCCTGCGGTGTGTTGTGCCTAATGGAACTAAACCGCTATCAGAAGCAGCTTAAACAGCAAGTTGCAGAAACTGAAAGTGTGGATCTGACGTGGTTAAAAGCGCTAGTTATAGGCTTTTTAGTTGTTAGAGTTATTGCCGTAATGACTGCGCTTGCCATTGTTTCTGCGTATGAGTTGGGGCTCTATATCGACCATGAGTTTATAGGTCTAAGTTCAAATTATGCGGTTTTGTTAATGATAACTGGACTAATCTTCTTTAGTGCCGGTTATTCCACCATATTTCGCGGGATTGACAGTAAACTTACCCCCGCGGCCACAAAAGAAAAAGCGAAAATAGACCTTCGGCAGGTGGATAAAATTACCCGTTACATGCATTTAAATAAACCTTATTTGAACCATCTTCTTACATTGGAAAATCTGGCAAACCAATTAGATATCCCTCCTCGGGTTCTCTCTCATATTATTAATCATCATTTTAATAAAAACTTTTTCGAATTTATTAATCACTACCGAATTGAAGAGAGTAAATTACTATTAGAAAGCGAGTCGAACCGCCGCGCGACAATGTTAGACATAATGGATGCTGCGGGCTTTAACAGTAAAGCCACATTTAATACTTTCTTTAAGAAGTTAACAGAGAAAACACCCACCCAGTACCGGAAAGACTACTGGGAATAAGCGGCAATAATTTTGCCGCTTAACAACATGGCTAATAACGCTACGTTTAACCTAGTTGTGCGATAAATTGTGCGTGTTCGGGAAGTACAGACGCTGACTTATCGATCACACTCGCGATATGGGTAAGTCGTTCATCAATCAGTGATGTACTCATTCTATCCACTAACGGGTGATACCCTTCACTTCGTAACCCTTGCCCATGCATCACAGCAAGCCACGATGTTTCGTTAAATAACTCATTGTCTATGCGAAAAATACGACCTGAATCTTTGTATAATTGCATTTTTTGCGTTAACGATTCACTTAATGGGATGTTGCGACAGTATCGCCAAAATTCGCTATCGTTTCTTTCTGTCAAAACATAGTGCAACACGATAAAGTCTCTTATCTGTTCAAACTCTTTTTCCGTCTGGCGGTTGTACATATCGATGTCGCTTTGACAAAACCGATTGTCAGGAAAGAGTGTCATCAACCTTGCTATCGCCGATTGAATTAAATGTAAACCAGTAGACTCTAGCGGCTCAATGAACCCCGCTGATAGCCCTATGCCTAAACAATTGTTAATCCAACTTTGAGGACGCATTCCTGTCTTCCAGGCTAAAAAGTTTGGCTCCGCTAGAGGTTCTCCCTCCAATTGCGCCATGAGCTCATCTAGCACGACATCTTTTTCAGTAAATTTACTCGAGTACACATAGCCATTACCAATTCGATGTTGCAAAGGAATTCGCCATGTCCAGCCTGCCGCTTTCGCTGAAGATTGTGTGTAAGGTTTTAACATGCTATCGGCAGATTTACATGGGATAGCAATGGCACTATCACAGGGCAATAGATCGCTCCAATCGTTAAACGTCGCACCCATTTCTTTTTCCAGTAGCAAACTTCGAAAGCCACTACAGTCAATGTAAAACTCACCGTCAATACACTGCCCATCTTGCAGCGTTAGCGTATTGATATGACCATTGAGGTGTTTTGAAACCGCTTCAACTTTGCCATTAACATGCCGAACTCCACGCTTTACTGCAAAGTCGCGTAAAAAATTAGCGTATAAGGTACTGTCGAAATGATATGCATAACTCATATTGGCGAGGGGGGAATTGCTTTGTGCTTTAACCTTGCCAAATCGCCCACTTTTAGCGGCCATTGCTTCAATGGAATACGAACAAAGATCGCCACCAGCACCTTCGTTAAAGCGCTTAAGCCAAAAATGATGAAATGGTAATGCTTCCATGTTGATACCAAACGAACCGAAAGGATGAAAATAGGCGTGACCTTGATGCTTCCAGTCTTTAAATTCGATACCAAGCTTATACGTCGCGTTAGTTGCACGGATAAAGTCAGTTTCATCAATACCCAAAATTCGGTTGAATAAAGTGATTTGAGGGATGGTCGCCTCGCCCACAGAAACCCCTCTAATGTCCTCGCTTTCGATAAGTGTGACATTACATTTTGATAGATCTAAGACCTTGCTGAGGGTCGCTGCGGTCATCCAGCCTGCAGACCCACCGCCTACAATCACGATAGACTTTATAGACATTGATTGAGACATAACTTCCTCTTTGTATTAAAGACATGCCACTTCTGTGGCATGCCTGGTTTGTTCTCAAAACTTTAAAAAGTCCCTTTGGCGACCAAACTTATTCGGCGATCGTTAACAAACCACGACCGGCCCACTTGATTCCCTTCTGCATCAACTTGCATAGAGGTACGTGTGACCGTATTGCTTAAATTCGTGCCCTGCAAACCCAACTCTATGTTGTCTGAGAAGCGGTAAAAGAACGAACCATCAAGCTGCCCATTTGCTTCATTAAAAATGGGAAGCTGAGTGATGACATCTTTCGTGGTTAACAGGTATTCAGAGCGCCAATTATAAGCCAAGCGGGCGTTAAAGCCGTTTTTCTCATACATAGCAACAATATTCACATTGTCTTTGGAAAGCCCTTCAAGCGGTAAGTTATCAAACGCGATGCCTTCACCTTCAGAAGAGTCTGGTTTGTCTGGCGATAACCCTGGGTTGGGTGAGCCTTCATCTTCCACATAGGTATAGTTAAATTGCAGTCCTAAACCACTCCAGGCGCCGGGTAAAAAATCGAAAAACTGCTGATAAGCAATCTCCACACCTTGAACGCTACCTTCATCGCCATTGGTTGCGCCATCAACTTGAACAATTTGCGACACGCCGTTATTTTCGTATACGCGGTCGGTGGAGCCGTTGATAAAGTAGTTACTTAAATCTTTATAAAAGAATGATGTGGTAAACGAGCCAACGGTTTCTGGAAAATACCATTCAAAGGCGAAGTCGAAGTTATTAGCTTCCATCGGCTTAAGAAAAGGGTTGCCAGATTTCGCGGTATAGCGTTGGTATTGCGCACTGGTTATTTCTCTATCATCGCCTTCACCTGAATATTCAATCTGTAAATTATCGCCCTGTATTTCGACGAAATTACGTAGGTTTCCAAGATCAGGAAGAGCAATGGCTTTGGAATAACCAAAACGCAGCAGCATATCGTCATTTAAATTTAATTTTAGATTGAAGCTTGGCAATAATTTACTGTAATCACTAACTGCCGTTTGTTCTCTTGAAGCAGCATTACCGAATGCCGCTTGGTCAGACGGTAAAAAGTTTTCAGGATCATCATCTTGAACCGCTAGATTATCGGGGAATGTAATAAACCCATCTGTTTCATTCTCAATTTTAACGTAGCGAACCCCAATGTTACCGCTGAAAAAGAGCGATTTTACCTCCCCCTCAAAATTACCTTGAACAAAAAATGCGTTATTTGTTTCGGTCGTCTCATTAATTTCATTTGGTAAGAAATCGCCTATGGTACCTGGTCTACTTGCTAAGGCTACCCAACCTGGAGAAAGGCTAGCGAACGTAGACTCAGCATCACGGTAGTTATCAGCGACAGACTCTTTAGGGAAAAGAAAGGTATTCCCGCCTGATGTTGTTAATACACCACCTCTTGCGAAGTCTTGGAATGAAACGGCCTCGTATAAGTCACCTAGGCCCGCGCCAAGCTCATCACCTTGCGCATCGAACCAAGCATTGCCGTTGCCCGCCCAAGCTTCTGACAACCATCCCCAGTTAAAGGTGGATTGGCGGGTGGTCTGTTGCCTTTTTGCGTAGCGGGTTCCTACTTTCATAGAAGTAAATAGCCCATCTTCGAAGGTATATTTTGCATCTAACGCTATTGCGGTTTCATCACCCTCGTTGGCTGAAATATGGTCCATCGCACTGCGCCAAAAATAATTGTAAGGGTTGGAGAAGTGCGTTTCGTCGCCTGCGTTAGCTGGGTCGGTTAGGAATATATCAGGGGTGCTGTCTCCGTTATTGTTGATTCCAACCACGGCTCGTGTGGCGCCCATTACCGAGAAATCAACAATATCTGACGTTGACTCTACGTATTGTAAGTCTGCGCTAAATGCCCACTCATCATTGGGGCGATACCGTACATTTAATCCAATATCATCAACCACAGAATGTTGCTCTCTGGCGCGTGTAATCATCGCGTGTTGAGCACCGAAAATACCGCCAGGCTGGCGCTCGGCATCATTACCTCTCCAACCTGCGTTAGACGTAATTAACCCCGATTCGAACAGCCCCTGCTCGTCGATATCAAATGTTGTACCTTCTGCTGGGACAAAGTCATTAATAATGGCATCGTCTGCCAATTCAATGGCACGTTCTGTCCACGACAGTGAGGAATCTGACCGGATAAACTGTGCAGTGGCGAGTATAGTGTCGTCTACGTTTTCCCATTGTAGCGCTGCTGCTAGCCCCTGACGCTCTCTAAGGTCTTGTTTTCGGGTTAACCGTGTAGTGCGAGGTACCATCACACTTTCGCCGTCAATTAACTGGTTTTGTGCTTCAAATCGACCGACCTGGGTACCGTCTGATTGCGCTTTAAGGGTGGAATCTGAAAAGTTTAGTAATAAACCCCATTTGCCGTAGTCACTTTCAAACACATCCGAATATAACGCAGAAAAGGTAGGCGTAGTTTTTTCTATAAAATCGCTATAAGTGGCATCCGCAGAAAAGGCTAAAATACGCTTGTCGCTATCAAAGGGCTTGCGAGTGATTAAATTTACGGTACCCGCAATACCTCCCTCAATCATTTCTGCAGATTGATTCTTATATAGTTCGACACCGCCCATTAATTCAGGAGGAACATCCTGAAAACTAAGTCCTCTTCCTGAGTCGGCGGTAAAGGTATCGCGACCATTAAATTCACTTCTCGTGTGGGTCAATCCTCTCACCACAACGCCACTTCCTTCAACGCCGAAATGGTCTGGATCGTTGGCGCCTGCAAAACGTTCGATGGAAACACCAGGCAATCGGACAATAGCCTCTAACACACTCCTGTCAGGCAATGCACCGATATCTTTTGCTGAGATAGCATCAAGGAAGGTATCACCGTAGCGCTTAAGCAACTGTGCGTCTGCTAAGTTTTCCTTTATTCCTCGCACCTCAATGACTTCAAGGTCTTCTGTATTTTCGTCAGTTTGGCTTTTTTTAATGTCCTCTGAGGGTAAATTTGATTGCGCAAGGGCGTGCTGGGGTTGAAAAGCTAATAGCGTACTTAAGAGAGCGCTAGAAACAAGTGAGAGTTTAAAGCTAGGCTTTCTCACTATATTAGTTATCGTTGATTTATTGTGTGTTTTCATTTTTTTCCCTAGTCATATTTCTAGTAAACACCAAAGCGTTTAATCTCCATTTAAAAATAACAACATAAATACAACATTTCGCCCAACGTAGATGTGAACGACTAATTTGAACGGTAGGTTTCATTAAAAAACTGGGTTTTAATTTCAAGTTGTTGATTATAATGGGTTAAAAAAATAGTTCAAAGTTGTGAAAAACGTATAAATGAACGCGACTTAAGGATGGTGTGGGCAATAAATAAATGTATTTGTTACATTTTGTTATCATCTTAATGTGGTAGAGGTAGCAGTTTTGTTGAGGTTGCTAACCATATTGGGCGTTGTAGATTTTGTCAGTGCCCTTTCCCATTGATCTGAAATGACGCTAACGTTCAAATACACCAAAGTAACTTTGTTTTGACGATTTTTCCCTTTCAAACGGTTAGCGTAACCGTCCCATAGGAAAGACATGAGACATTTACATTCATGAATCGAATAATCAAAAAACTGCCTGAGCGAATTCTTATATCCGCCTGCTTTTTACTTACTTCCCACAGTTATGCTGAAACACTGCCATTCCAAAACCAATCGCTGCCGGTTGAGACTCGTGTCGCAGATTTAGTTGACCGGTTAACTTTGGAAGAAAAGGTGAGTCAATTATTTGATAAATCGCCAGCAATAGAGCGACTTTCCATTCCTGAGTACTATTGGTGGAACGAGGCGTTACACGGTGTAGCAAGAGCTGGTAAAGCAACGGTATTCCCTCAAGCGATTGGTATGGCTGCAACCTTCGATGAGCCCCTTATCTATCGGATAGCGTCTACTATTTCAGACGAAGGGCGTGCTAAACACCACGCGTTTTTACGGGAAGATACTAACGCGATGTACACAGGCCTTACTTATTGGTCTCCTAATATTAATATCTTTCGCGATCCTAGGTGGGGCAGAGGCCAAGAAACCTACGGAGAGGATCCGTATTTAACTTCCCGAATGGCGGTCAATTTTGTAAAAGGCCTTGAAGGTGATGACTCAAACTACCTTAAATCGGTAGCAACCTTGAAACATTATGCGGTGCACAGCGGACCTGAAGTTTCTCGACACAGTGACGATTACGCTGCCTCCGAGAAAGATCTGACTGAAACCTATCTCAGAGCCTTTGAAGATACCATTGCAGCTACCAATGTATCATCTGTAATGTGTGCATATAATCGAGTAAACGGCTCTCCTGCCTGTGGTAGTGAAGAACTACTTCAAAATGGCCTACGAGAAAGGTTCAATTTCTCCGGTTATGTTGTGTCCGATTGCGGCGCTATTGCTGACTTTTATGATGAAAATTCCCATCATGTCGTCGATAGCCCTGCTCAAGCGGCAGCGACTGCTTTAAAATCTGGCACAGACTTAAATTGCGGAGACCACCACGGCAACACCTTTAGTTATCTAAATGAAGCTATCTCCGAAGACTTGGTTGATGAAAGTGATGTTGACAGAGCGCTTACTCGACTACTGACTGCCCGGATGAAGCTGGGACTGTTTGATAAAAGCAGTAAACATGCTTATACCAAAATCCCTATGTCTGTGGTAGGTGCTAAAACCCATACGGAATTGGCACGTGAAGCGGCAGAAAAATCCATGGTGTTACTTAAAAACGATGGTGTGTTGCCCCTAAAACGCAATAGCAAAATAGCACTTATCGGGCCGAATGCTGACAATCCCGCCATACTTGTAGGTAATTACCATGGCACTCCTGTGCAACCTGTCACCCCGAAAGAAGCTTTTTCGCAGGCACTGCCTTCAGACCAACTAGGTTACGCACCAGGGAGCAGCATTACGGAAAATATATTTACGCATTTTAATTCTGTGCCTGCGACTGTTTTCACCCATGTAAATATGCAAGGTGAGTCAATCCCAGGTTTAGTCGCTAAATATTACCCATCAAGTCATTTCAATCTTCAGCCTAGCAAGCGCCGAATTGAAAAAAACATCGATATTACGAACGCAGACATACCATTTAATAAGTCTTCAAATCAGGAGTTTGCAGTGCGATGGGCAGGCAAAATCACCCCGCAAGAATCTGGAAATTATTACTTTAAAATGAAAAATGTCGAGGTCTATTTAGACGAAGAACTGATAACCGAAAGTCGCTATCTTGAGGCAGGTAAGTCCTATGATTTTAAGGCTGAATCGCTCATTCAGCGGTTCTGGCACAGTAATGTGATTGAACCAGAAATCAGTTTCAAATGGTTAATAGAAGATAAAAACTTAGAGAGTGAAGCTATTAGAGTGGCAAAGCAGGCTGATGTTATCGTTTTTGTTGGTGGTATTAGCGCTGAATTGGAGGGAGAAGAAATGCCGCTGGAGATTGATGGGTTCTCTCATGGAGATAGAACCAACATTAAACTACCTAAAAGCCAATCATCACTACTAAAAGCCCTTCATAAATTGGGCAAACCCATGGTGATGATTAACATGAGCGGAAGTGCAATAGCACTAAACTGGGAGGATAAAAACCTCAACGCTATCATTCAAGGTTTCTATCCTGGGGAGCAAACCGGGCCGGCATTGCTGAATCTTCTTTATGGTAATACCAGCCCTTCAGGCAGGCTGCCAGTTACTTTTTATCAGTCTGTCGACGACTTACCCGACTTTAAAAATTACAGTATGGTAAATCGAACCTATAAGTACTACGAGGGTACGCCGCTTTATCCGTTTGGATATGGTCTTAGCTATGCAGACTTTCATTACGAAAAGCTAAAAGTCACCCGTTCCGAAAAAGGGCTTAGTATTGCCGCCACGTTGTCCAACAAAAGTGATGTAGATGCCCAAGAAGTTGTTCAAGTGTACCTTGGAATGCCAGATGCACCCACTCGCACGCCACAGCGAGAGTTAGTCGCCTTTAAACGAGTGAATTTAGAGGGTGGGGATAGTCAGTCAGTGCAATTCACCATTAATGATTCACAACTTGTTTATGTTGACGAACAGGGGCATCGCCAACCTTATATGGGTAAGTTACTTGTCACTGTAGGTGGGGGGCAAGGTGTAAAACGTAACGATAACGTTGTGCAGCATGCCATTAATCTTCCCTAATATGATGTTCGTTCATCCATAATCAATGGGTGAACAACCATCCTTGTTATTCTGAAATAGTCAGTGCCTCAACGATGGCACTGCCTATTTCAATCAACGTTAAAGCACCCTTGTAGTTTATCCATTAATACAACAAGTTGCTTCGCTTCAGTTTTTGACATGCCATCTAGTTTGCATAGCATTTGCGCAGGCACATCAAGTGCTTTCAGCTTGGCGTTTTCACCTGCTTTCGACAGCACTACGCGGCGTACACGCTTATCATGTTCATCTTTAACCACACTCAATAATTCTTTTTGTTCTAGCTTTTTAAGGATCAGTGTCATAGCGCCGCCGTCTATCACGGTTTTATCGAGTAGCTCGGCAATAGTCACATTAGATTGTTCCCACAAAGCCATCATCACAACGTACTGTGGATAGGTAATATCAAGGCTTTTCAGTAGGGGACGATAGGCGCGAGTAAATGCATTAGATAGCGTATAAAAACGATGGCACAACTGGCTTTCTAACTTAAGCGAGTCGGGCCTAAGCGCTTTTGATGAAAGTGCTTCCGATGAAAGCGCTTCAGCGCCTGAATCGTTGGGCGTATATTCATCAAGCCTAGCTTTGTCAGACATGCGTGCTCCAGAAAAGGGTGTAGCGGGTAAAAATGGTATGATTAATATTTTGCATGCAAAGGACTTGATCTTCAAGCTGCATTAGTGTTAATTTATTTTGCATGCAAAATAAATTGCATTTCTTATTCATCATTTATATTCAATTGAATACTCAATTTGAGCAAGACCAAAGAGGATTTATACAATGCACACACTTCAACAGGTGGTTTATACCGGTACGGCAACGGCAACAGGTGGTCGTGAAGGTACAGCAAAATCAAGCGACGGAAGCTTAGACGTTACTCTTTCAACACCAAAAGCACTAGGTGGCGCGGGTGGCAGTGGCACTAACCCAGAGCAAATGTTTGCAGCTGGCTATTCAGCATGTTTCATAGGTGCGCTCAAGCATGTCGCTGCGGCGGAAAAAATTAAATTGGGCAGCGATATTAGTGTAACGGGCGATGTATCTATTGGGCCTATCGAAGTCGGTTTTGCTATTGCAGTAAAACTAAGCGTCGATTTAGGTGATATGGAGAAATCTGTAGCAGAAAGCTTAGTGGCTAAAGCGCACCAAGTATGCCCATACTCAAATGCCACACGTGGCAATATTGATGTGCAAATTTCAGTAGCCTAGACATCTTAATACCTTTCTTCCCCTTGATCATCTGTGTAGCTGCAAAGGCAAGGGAAAGAGGGGAAGCGTTAATTTAACCGCTGGTGTCGTTGCTTGTCGTTTTGGGCTTAAGCATTCAGGTACTTCTTTGTTATTATGGGCAAGACAGAAAAAATAACAGGAAGTATTATGAAGAATATAGGCTGGGTAGCCATTTGTGCGCCTATGTTGTTTGCGTGTAGCGAACAACCCTCACAAGAAACTACAACTCCATCAGCGGTTTCTGATAGCGCGGATAGCAAAATTGCTGCCGAGAGCGCAGTATCTAAAGTAGATGTGATCAGTGAAATAGAAGCGGGTAAAGATTACCACTCATTCGCTAACCCATTAGAAGTACGGGTAACCCACTTAGATTTAGACCTAACGGCAGATTTTGAAACGTCGAAATTATCCGGCAGTGCTACACTAACCGTTGAGCGCAGTGCGCCTAACTTCAATACGGTTGTTCTTGATACTCGTGCACTGGATATTGCATCGGTAACCGTTAACGATGAAGCCGTGCCTTTTGATATGGGCGACGCCGATCCTGAACTTGGCACGCCACTTTCTGTTGAATTGCCTGAAGGTGCAGATAAGCTAACGATTGCTTATTCTACCTCGCCTGAAGCGTCGGGTGTACAGTGGTTAACCCCAGCGCAGACCGCTGGAAAGCAACATCCTTTCTTATTTACCCAAGCTCAAGCCATGCATGCGAGAAGCTTTATTCCACTGCAAGACTCTCCACAAGTTCGGGTAACCTACACGGCCACTATTCATACACCTGAAGCTCTATTGGCAGTGATGAGTGCTTCTAACGATCCTACTACGGCTCGTGATGGTGAGTACTCGTTTACTATGCCGCAGCCTGTACCGTCTTACTTAATTGCATTGGCAATTGGGGATTTAAAATTTAAGCCAATGGGCGAGCGCACGGGCGTTTATGCTGAACCTAGTGTGTTAGATGCCGCGGCGAAAGAGTTTGAAGATACCGAGGCCATGTTAGAAGTAACAGAAAAAACCTATGGTCCGTATCAATGGGATCGTTACGATTTACTGATTTTACCGCCTTCTTTCCCGTTTGGTGGTATGGAGAACCCACGCTTATCGTTTATTACGCCTACCGTTATCGCTGGCGATAAAAGCTTAGTGTCACTGATTGCGCATGAATTAGCGCATAGCTGGTCAGGTAATACGGTGACCAATGCCACGTGGCGCGACCTGTGGTTAAACGAAGGTTTCACCACCTATTTAACCTACCGTATTATGGAAATGATCTACGGCCACGACCGATTTAAAAAAGAAGCGGTGCTGGGATACCAAGATTTACAAAACGACATACAAGCACTAAACGAAGAAGATGAAATTTTAGCTATCGATCTTCGCGGAAGAAATCCAGACGATGTTTTCTCTAATATTCCTTACGAAAAAGGCGCGCTCTTTTTACGTGAAATTGAAAACAAAATTGGTCGTGAGAATTTTGATGCTTTCTTAATGCAGTATTTTGAAGATTTTGAGTTTAAGAGCATTACCACTGATACATTTTTGGCCTATTTGGATGAAACCTTATTAGCGCAATACCCAGATAAGTTGAGCAAAGCACGTATCGATACGTGGGTATTTGAGCCTGGAATTCCTGAAGGGGCACCTGTGCCAGAGTCTGATGCCTTCGATAAAATCGATACCACTCGCAGTGCTTGGTTAGCCGGTGAAGTAGAGGCGATAAATATTGATACCGAGCTATGGACTGTGCACGAATGGTTATATTTCTTAAACAATATGCCAAATGAACTATCAGCGCAGCAACTAGCTGAATTAGATGCGGCGTTCTCGTTAACCACCACGCAAAATAACGAAATAGCCCACAGTTGGTTGATGATTGCGGTGGCAAATGAATACAAACCGGCCTACGACAGATTGTACGAGTACCTTGTTAAGATTGGTCGTAACAAGTTAGTTAAACCCCTGTATCGCGAGTTATCGAAAACTCCAGAAGGCAAAGCATTTGCCAAGCGTGCGTTTGAAGAAGCAAAGCCGGGTTATCATCCTTTAACCATAAGAGCTAATGAAGGCTTTGTGGAATAAAAGCGATCTTTACAAGTCTTAAGGCGTAGAACTAATTAGGTAGCATCGGTAGCACTAACGGGATTGTTAGCGCTACTGGTGACTCATGTTACCAATGCAATTGGTTCATGTAGCTAATACGCAATTAAGGAGACTGTATGTATACGCAAAAACTACAACCTGATTCTTCATTTCCCGATGTGCAAGTAACGCTGAGCACGGGTGAGGCTGTTTCATTGAGCAGCAAACGTGAAGGCTGTGATTGGAAAATGGTGGTTGTTTATCGTGGCAAGCACTGTCCAATCTGCACCAAATATTTAAACGCGCTTGAAGACTACAAAGGGCGTTTGTTAGCGTTAGGCGTTGATTTAATCGCGGTATCTGCTGACAGTCAATCTCAGTTGAAAGAGCACCTTGAAGACCTATCAATTACGTTCCCTATTGCTTCGGGCTTAAGCGAAGAAGATATGAAGGGGTTAGGTATATACATCTCGGTGCCTCGCAGCGAAAAGGAAACCGACCACAATTTCGCTGAGCCTGCCTTGTTTATTGTAAATCAAGACAACACAATTCAAATCAGTGAGCTGGCGAATGCGCCTTTTGTACGCCCTGATTTAGAACAGCTGGTATCAGGTTTGGAATTTATTCGCGATCCAGAAAATGACTATCCCATTCGTGGCACCTTTAGCGGATAGCTTTAATGAATAGCTTTGATGGATAGCTTTAATGAATAACTTTAACGGCGAGTGAAGTTGCTGTTTAAGTAATTTTTTTAGAACCCAAAAGCCCGCTAAGCGGGCTTTTTTATGCTTATCACAACTACGTGTTATAAATGTAAGAAAAAGCTGGGGACACCCACACTCTTTAGGTGTTGTCAGGGCGTGTAAAATCAATTGCCATGGCGGCAGTTTTTTCTTGAAACTCGTCGATGGTGTGACTTGGTAATTGCACCTCAACAGTTACGTGCTGTGCATAGCTACAATTCACTACCTTGCCCGAAAATTGTTCGCATAAATGGCGGATAAATTGCTCGTGCTTAAAGTCTATTTCTATACATACATCATAAAGGCGTATTTCTTCCCGAGTTGGCAATTGTTCCATCGCTTGCTGCGCCGAGGCTGAGTAAGCTCGCACTAAACCACCAGCGCCCAACTTAATACCACCAAAGTAGCGGGTAACAATCACCATGACATCGCCTACACCTTTGTGCTGGAGAACGTTCAGGATAGGTTTTCCGGCCGTGCCACTTGGTTCGCCATCGTCAGCCATTGCTGCGCTGGATGGGGAATGAGGATTGCCAAGTAAATACGCCCAGCAATGATGACGAGCATCTGGGTATTGTTGCTTTACATTTGCTAGGTGTGCCATAGCGGCTTCGCGGCTATCGGCGAAAGCGGCGAAGGCAATAAACTTGCTTTTTTTAATCTCGTACAGAGTTTCAATCTGTTGAGCGGGGACGGGATACGACATCACGCTATTGTACCTGAGTTTCGCTTTAGGCTAAATACAGGGACAACAGCGTTTTTTGTTTTACTACTTTATTAGAAATGACTCTGTATTAACGAAGTATGCCTGAAACCGTTTCCGATACGTTTGTCGCACCTTTAAGGATTTCATCCATCACACCTTGTACTTGGGTGATTTGCTGACTGTTTAGGTCAACATTGTCTTTCACAGTCGCCATCTTGCTTGTCGATTTATTCGCAAGCTTACGGTTTTCTGCTACAACTGATTCAATTTCTACTGTTGAATCACTAGTACGCTGCGCAAGTTGACGAACTTCATCCGCAACCACGGCGAAACCACGACCTTGTTCTCCAGCTCTGGCCGCTTCAATAGCAGCATTCAGTGCCAGTAGGTTGGTTTGATCGGCAATTCCGCTAATAGTGGTTACAATAGTTTCAATTTTAAGCGATTGCTCACTAAGTTCATGCATAAGTTTGTTGGTTTGGTCAACTTCGTCAAGTGCCACTTGGAATACATCAATACTACGTTGTAGCGATGACGCACCGTCTGCGGCAATTTGTGAGGTTTCTTCTGCAGTAGATACAGCAAGCTCGGCGGCTTGTGAAATAGCATGCTTTTCTTGAACTTGTGCTGTTACATCAGACGCAAACTTTATAACTTTAACCACTTTACCCGTACCGTCGAACACAGGGTTGTACGTAGCTTCAAGCCATAACGTGTCTCTATCAGCATTGATTCGTTCAAAGGTTCCCGAAGAAAATTGGCCGTTTGCTAAGGACTGCCAAAACTGAGGGTTATTCTGATAGAAATCGTCTTTACAGAACATGCGGTGGTGCTTGCCTTTAATTTCATCAAGGCTGTACTTAACGGTCGCAGTAAAGTTTTCGTTCGCAGTAACAATGGTGCCATCAGGTTCAAACTCGATAACCGCCATCGACTTATTCAGAGCATCGGTAATTGCTTTACCAGAGAAAACAGCGTTTTCTTGTTCGGTAACATCATGATAAATTGCATGAATTTCAGAGTTGCTGCCGTTGAGTACATTAACGTAGCTGGCTTTAAGCCACTTTGTCTCGCCTGTCTCTGCTTTCATCGCAACGGTATTCGTGTAAGATCCACCGTTTAATAATGACTGCCAAAATAGACGGTAATCGTTGTCGTTTTGAACGCCAGGGACACGAAGGTCTTTGTGATTGAATGAATAATCACCTGACGATGGGCGCGCGAGAATTTGTAGGAACTGAGAAGATGCGTATAGACAATCTCCTCTATCCGAATACACTGCGTAAGCAAGGTTATCTTTCAATGCATTTAGCGTCGCCGCTAAGCTGTTATTCTCGTCCGTGAGTGAGGAAACTTCCTTATTATATCGTGAACTGGATACAAACATGACGGCTCCGTTAACTTCTAATAAAGTAGAAGAAGTATAGAACGGTTAATTTTAAAGCGCGTTTAGACAATAGATGCAATTGGTGCCTTTTTAGGTATGTCATTTCATAACCAAATACTCAAGATGACCTTTTTTTCATACTTGAACACTTTTTAATCCATTCTTACTAGTATTTCAGAGTCAATTTACATGAAAGTTCTTCACACCTCAGATTGGCATTTAGGTCAAAGTTTCTTTACCAAAAGCCGTAAAAATGAACATGAGCAATTTTTTACATGGCTGCTTGAGGTGGTTGAGCAAGAAAGTATAGATGCTGTTGTCGTGGCCGGTGATATTTTTGATACCGGCACTCCTCCGAGTTACGCGCGGGAGCTTTATCATCAACTAGTGGGTAACTTTCAGGGAATGGGGTGCACCTTAGTAGTATTAGGCGGCAATCATGACTCGGTGTCGGTATTAAATGAAAGTAGGGAATTACTGTCTTATTTAAACTGTCACGTTATTGCTAGCACTTACGGCAATGCTGAATCGCAAGTCTTACCTTTGCGTACCCGAGGTGGCGAAATAGGCGCAATACTGTGCGCGGTACCTTTTATTCGTGCTCGGGACGTTTTAAAAAGCGAAGCTGGAGAATCGGCGATTGAAAAACGTCAGGCGCTGGGTGAAGCCATTAAGCAGCACTACGCCAACCTTTATCAGATTGCGCTAGATAAACGCAAGGAATTGCATGTAGAAGTGCCAATTATTGCCACCGGACACTTAACGGCGTTAGGGGTAAGCCAGAGTGAAAGTGTGCGCGACATTTATATAGGTACGCTAGAAGGTTTTTCAGCTGATGGGTTTCCTCCGGCAGATTATATTGCCCTTGGGCACATTCACCGACCGCAAAAAGTGGCAGGGTGCGATCATATTCGATATTCCGGCTCGCCTATTCCCTTAAGTTTCGATGAACTGAAATCACAAAAGCAGGTATTAATAGCCACGTTCGAAAACAAATCACTAGTGCAGGTAGAAAGTAAGCCTATTCCTCGTTTTCAAGCGATGGCGGTGTTGCGAGGCAACTTAGAAGACATTGAGCTAGCCTTACAGCAAAATGAGGCGGTGAAAAGCGCAAGTACAGAACACCCAGCGTGGCTGTGTATTGAAGTAGAAACCCAAGATTACTTAACCGACCTGCAACAGCGCATTCAAGCGCTAATCGACGATAAACCTGCCGAAATTTTGCAATTAAAACGAATGCGCAAACAAAGAGCCAGTATCATTTCAGCAGAAGAAAACGTTAATTTAAGTGAGTTATCTGTGCATGAGGTATTTGATGCTAGATTATCGTTAGAAGCGTTTGAGTCGGACGAGGACCTGAAACGCAAGCAGCGCGTTCAAACCTTATTCGAGCAGGTAGTAGACGATGTGCAATTGTCACATGAGGGCTGCGAAGCGGCAGACGATGCCAATGTGGTTGATGTGAACAGCGCTATTGATGAAAAGCAAAATACCTCACCTGTTAACACCTCACCTGCAAGTGAGGGTAACCTATGAAAATTCTTACCCTTAGGCTCAAAAATTTAAATGCATTAAAAGGGGAATGGAAAATAGACTTCACCCAGTCTCCTTTCATCGACAACGGTTTGTTTGCCATTACCGGACCAACAGGCGCAGGCAAAACAACGTTGCTTGATGCTATTTGTTTAGCGCTTTATCACCAAACACCGCGCTTGGGCACAATTTCGGCGACCTCAAACGATATTATGACGCGCGGTACGTCAGAGTGCTTGGCGGAAGTTGAATTCGATATAAAGGGCAAAGCATATCGGGCATTTTGGAGTATGCGGCGCGCAAGAGGAAAAGCTGACGGTAATTTGCAATCTGCTGATGTGGAATTAGCGGAAGTAGAATCTGGCAAAGTGTTAGCTACCCAAGTGAGGCCAAAGAGTGAAGAGGTAGAGCGCCTGACTGGGCTTAACTTTGCGCGCTTTACAAAGTCGATGATGCTCTCGCAAGGCGACTTTGCTGCCTTTTTAAATGCCAACGAAGGCGACAGGGCTGAATTATTAGAAGAGCTTACCGGTACAGAAATTTATGGCCAGTTATCTCAAGCGATCCATGAAAAATACAAAGCAGCAGAAACCACAAAACGGGAATTCAAACTAAAACTCGAAGGCGTAGCACTACTCAGTGAAGCGCAGCATAGTGAACTTAGTGCTCAGCTGAACCAATTTAAAACCCAGTTAGTTACTGTAAATGCCGAGATTGTCTCGCTACGAGAACAGTTGCAATGGCAACAGGCGTGTGAGCAAAATCAACAAGAGCTTACTAAGGCGAACGCGGCATTAGTTGAAGCCAATAACGTGTATGAACAGGCAAAACACGAACTAGCGCTATTAGTTGCTGGTGAGCCGGCGGAATTGCTTCGCTTGCCTCATTCCGCGCTTAGTCAGCTATGTGAGGATGTGCAGCGCATTGCCAACAATCTCAGCCTGAAACAAGAGCAATTGCCAGATTTAGAAAGCCAGCAACAAAAGCGACAGGCGGAATGTGAAAGCAGTGAGACGGACTTTACCAAAGCGAAAGCCCATCAACAGCATTTTGAAACCCTGATTAACGAACAAATCATTCCAATTGATAGTGAAATCAATAAGCTTACTAACCGCATTGAGACAAACCAGCAGACGTTAGCTGATGCGAATATAAAGCAGGGTAAAGCGCAAGAAAACCATCAAGCATACTCTGATGAACTTGAAGGTAAAAAGCGCACGCTGGATGAGTTAACCACCTACCTTAATGTTCATGCGGCAAATGGTAAGATGGCAGGCGAAATCAGTGGCTGGAAAGAAAAAGCGGCTCGATTTAGCGATGACGAAAGTAACCTAGCGGAAACAACCAAGAAAATAACAGCAATGCAGCAGCTTAAAGACGGTGCCGTGGCCGATTTAGCTGAGAAACAACACGCCAAAACTAATGTGGTGGCGTTACATCAACAAAGCGCAGATAACGTTTCTTTGTGTGAATCTAGCCTCAATCAACTCCTTAGTAATGGTGATACTGCCAGCGTTAATGCAGATATCACAGTGCTTAATAATAACTGGCCTGTTTTTGCGTCGTGCGAACAATGGCAGCGGCTTTATCTCAATCACAAAAGTAGCCATGCTGAAAAGTCTGAAAGACTAACATCGTTATTATCCAATATTGAAACCCTTAAACAAGAGCGGGCAGAGTTAGCGGCAAGTTACAAAGCCACGCAAAGCCATTTAAAAGACGTTGAATCGTTAATTAAGTTAGATGCCGAGCTTGCGCATTTACGCCAAACGCTCTCGCAAGGCGAGGCATGCCCCTTGTGTGGTGCTACTGAGCACGATGCTTCTTTGATGAATATTGATGTGCCTGAAACCATTGCCAAGCGCGACGAACTAACCCGCTCACTTGAGAATATAGAGAAACTAGGTACGCAAAAGCGGGAGCAAATTCACACCGCTGAGTTCGAAAAACAGCAGTGCGAGAAGGTGATCGCAGAAGCACTCGCAGCCTTTTCTCAACTTGAAGCCGACTGGCAAGGAGCTATGTCGTCTTTAAATGCTAGCGTTGTTATTTCAGATGTTGAGTCTTTTCACCAGCTTCAGCTTAGCTGCAAAGCACGTCAATCTCGCTTAAACGCCCAGCTTAGCGATATACGCGCTAGCGAGGAAAAATTAGCCGATGCTAAAAATAAGACGCTTTTGCATCACCAGCAAATAGAATCAATAAACAGTGAGATGGCGCTTTTAACGGCAAAAGTCTCGCAACTAGAAGGGCAACTAAACGACTTCCACACCACTAAATCTAGTATTGAGAGCGCACTTGCCCATAATCGCCGCACGCTTATTGATGAGATTGAAAGCGTGGGTTTAACTCCAGATGCCAATATCACTGAGTGGCTTGCTAAGAAACACGAGGATGTGGAAGTGTTTCAACAGAAAACGCGTCTGCACAGTACCTTGTCTCACGAATTAACAGCCCTTAAAGATAAATTGGTGGAGCAAAGTGAAATTAAAGCGGCTGCAGATAAAGAAGCCCAATTATACACTACACGTATTCAAGAAATTGAAGCCCAGCGAGAAGCGCAACGTGCTAAACGTCATGATTTGTTTCCCCAAGGGGATATTGGCGCGGCTAGACGTGAAATTCAGCGCACCCTGTCGGTAAAAGAGCAGCGCTATAAAGAATGTGACACTGCCCTTCGTGAGTCGCAGCGGGCGTTGGAAAATGCTAATGCCCAACTAAAAATACTCACTGCAGAGTTAGAAGAAAAACAACAAGCCAAGGAAGCAAAGCAAGTCGAATTCGATTCCGCATTAAGCCAAAGCCCGTTTGCTGATGAAGCCGAATTTTTAAGTGCTTTATTGCCCTATGAGGAGCGCCAGCGTTTACTTCAAAGGAAGCAGTTAATTGAACGTGAGCAGCAGAATGCGCAGTTGTTATTAAATACCGCCACGCAAAAGCACAACACTTTATTAGCTCATGAGCACGCCACGAAATGGCAACAATCGACTGCAGAAACTACTCAGGCAAATTTGAATGAGAAAGGTGATGAAAAAGATCGGTTACTGGCACAACAAGGGCAACTATCTCAACAGTTAGACAGTAACAGACAGGCGATTGAAAAACAGCAAAGCTTAATCAATGAAATGCGTGAGTTTGAAACATCGTATGATGATATTGCCTATTTGCACTCTCTTATTGGCTCAGCCAGCGGCGATAAATTTAGACGATTTGCACAGGGCTTAACGCTAGATAATTTAGTCCGTTTAGCCAACCAACAACTCGATAGATTGCACGGGCGTTACCAGCTTACCCGCAACACAAAAGACAGTTTAGGTTTGAGTGTATTAGATACTTGGCAGGGGGATGTGGTGCGCGATACTAAAACCCTATCGGGAGGCGAAAGCTTTCTGGTGAGTTTAGCGTTAGCGCTGGCCTTGTCTGATTTAGTGAGTTTTAAAACGAGCATAGATTCTCTTTTCCTCGATGAGGGTTTTGGTACGCTAGATGCCGAAACTTTAGATGTTGCGTTAGATGCATTAGATAACCTAAACGCTAGCGGTAAAATGATTGGTGTTATTAGCCACATAGAAGCGATGAAAGAACGTATTCCAACCCAGCTTAAAGTGATAAAACGAAATGGCGTTGGGTTAAGTGCGCTGGAAAAACGTTACTCAGCGACAGAAATTTGACGGAAATTTGGCAGGTTTAGTTTTTTGAAGCTACACTAAAAATAGCCTTTAATGATTTGTCGCATACAACACTGCGATTTTAAAGGTGATGCCGACTAATCTGTGTTGTAATTTTAACGGCGCATATTGTTTAGTCAGGGTGAAGTTTATAAGGTAATTCCACGCAAATTGGATCTTGCATCAGTACAGATTGTTGGGGGCGAGTAACCTTCCATGTGCAACCTGAATGCAAGATGGTCAGTAAAGTTACTGATTGCTGCTTTGTATGTTTTAATATGTGAGAGTGTGTACGCCTCGTGCGTTATTACCTCACCATTAAACAGCAAAGTGGGTACACCTATTCCTATGGTGAAAGGCGAGCAGCGTTTAACGCTACACTGTGATTTAACGCAACCGCATATTTTCCATTTTCCTCGCAACTTCGTAAATAAAGCCATGCTGTATCGGTTAGAGGCTGATGTTTCTATAACAGGCGCCTTAGAAACCCAGAGCTCAGCAGCACCTACTTTAACGCTACCAATCGAGCTACCTAGCGCGCGGCATGCCTATATGCTTCCCTCTGGCGCAGCGTCTTACTACTTAGATATAGAAGCCCAGTTCGCTAGGGCATTATACCCGAGCCTATCCTCAGTACCCAAGTTCCACGCATTTGATGCTATTCATACCTTAACACTGAGTGCATTTGCTGGCTTCTGCTTTGCGCTGGCTATTTATGTTGGGGTACTAGGCAATAGCATGCGAAGTTTTGGGTTCTATTCTTACAGTCTATACGTAGCGAGTGCAGCCACCTTTTTCTTGCTTCAGGAAGGGATAATTTACACACTATTGCCCAATGTGCCGTTTCTAAATAGCGTACAGTTAAGCGTTCTTTTTGCCGGGCTGACCATCTTTGCTTCTTTACGTTTTTTAGATCAATTACTCGATTTTAAAGCGTTGTTAAAAAAGTGGCAAAGAAGCGCGCTACACTATTTATCGCTAATAATATTAGCTTTGGTGAGCGTGCAAATAGTGTTAAGTAGTGACGTGGGCATGATGGTAAACAAAATCATGTCGAAACTCACCTTGGTTATCATGGCCGGTATTTTATTAGCAATACTTTATGCGGCGTATCATAAAGTACACTGCGCAAAATTAGTACTGCTGGGTGTCTCGACAATTATACTTGCCATGCTAGCCAGGTTCTATTTGAAAGACTTCAGCCCGTTCCTTCAACGCTACGGGCTTATTATCGCCGTGACAATAGAGGCGTTAATTTTTGCGTTTGCTGCAGCGCAAAAAGTGAAAAAACTTGATGATGACAGGATGGCAGCATTTAAGCGTGCGGCTACCGATCCCCTTTGTCATATTCTCAACCGTGACGGTTGGGAGGGGGCCGCAAAAGTACTCTTAGATGACTTTAATCGTCAAGGCGGTTACATCACTTTAATGTTTATTGATGTAGATAACTTCAAGCGAATCAATGACTCTTTTGGACATCAATCAGGCGATGATGTACTGCGTATCTTGGCTAAAATTCTTAAACGTCAATGTCGCGAACAAGATGTGGTTGGTAGGTTAGGCGGTGATGAGTTTGTGGTGCTAAGTTATTGCCACAGTCGTAGTCAATCTGAACGGTTGGTAGGGCGAATTAAAGCGCGCTTAAGTAACCTGACTATTCAAACGGCTAATGCTCCAATTCCCGTTACGGCGAGTGTAGGCGGAGTGATAACTGATACGTCTTGCAAGAGCTTAGAGGCCTTACTCCAAGAGGCGGACATCCTGATGTATGAACAAAAGAAAGCGCACCACACTGAAGTATCACAGCCCATCTAATACCCCCCCAAAAAAAATAGGGCGCTGACTTAATGAGTACTGGTTTAATGAACTCTTGCTTATTGAACCGGCCTATTGAACTGGCCGAGTCAAATAATACACTGGTGATTCACATTGGGCTTATACGCCTTAAAACATTCTCGCTAACATCAAAAGCAGTAACCTAACAATTGAATGTCTTTTGCGAAGTGTTTATCCACTAAGTGCTTTAGATCATCTGTGTAATACGCTTGATAGCTGCCTCTGTCTGTCGCTTTACGTTTATGGGGAAGGGGGGATGGGGAAATAGACAAGTGCGAACAGATAGCATCAAAATCTTCCTGTAAATTCTCATAGTGTCCAATAAAATCAGTGAGCAAATTTCCATGCAAATCCACAAGGTAATCGCTTTGCAATTGCAGTGATGTGTCTATGTGGTATTGATATGAACGCTCAGGGTTGAATTTCCATCGCATAAAGCGCTCGAAGGTTTCATGACCTTCCATCACCTGAGGCCGTTCGCGCTTGATGTGATGATAGGAGCTGACCTGCAAGTCCCAAGGGTTTCTCACCACCGAAAACTTGAACAACCCATTAAAGTATTCTTCGGGGAGCATTTCTTTTGCCGCAATAATACGAGAATGGCGAGGAAAGCGGCTACCAATCTTATGCCCACAAAACTGACTCATCTTATTACTGATAAACTGTGCTGCAGCATAGCGATGCCCCCAACGATACGGTGAAAGCGCCTCACGAATACTCGTGCCACCAGTTTTAGCAATGTGTACAAAGAGAAACTGTTTACTGTGGGAAAGTAGCACCGGATATTATCCTTGTTAACGTTGATATAGGTATCAATACAGTGTGGCTGTGAATTGTGACAACTATATGGATATCTGAGTCATACCTAGTAGTGAATAAACGCTACAAAGTGATGAAAATGGATGGCTTTTGCTTTTTGTTGGTTGAGAGTAAAGCTATGATAAAATACCATTAAATGAAGCTTCAATAAGTTAAATGCGGCGCAGAATATTCGCCATGTAAATGGCTACAATCAGTACACCTTATTACCACTGATGACAGCACAAAAATGGAAATGAAACGTAAATGGTAGAGCAGAGTTATTATATTGGTGTGGATGGCGGCGGCACTCACTGCAGAGTGCAGTTAGAAGATGAGCACGGTAACGTATTAAGCCACGCCGACGCTGGTTCTGCCAATATTATGACCAATGCTGCTGTCGCAATGCAGTCAATTATCGATGCTAGTGAAAAAGCCATTAGCGCAATAAAGCCCATTAGCGCGATAGACAAGCCCATTAGCGAGAAAAATAAACCTACCAACCCAGCAATCAAGCTCAATCAAATACACCTTGCCGCAGGACTTGCTGGTGCAAATATTCCCAGCGCATTAAAACAGTTTTTGAGTTTACACCACCCCTTCAAAAGCTTAACCGTTATCAGTGATTTACATGCCGCCTGCCTTGGCGCTCATAACGGCTATGCCGGTGCATTAATTATTTGCGGCACTGGATCGGCGGCGACGGTTTTTACTGGCGCGGGCACTGGCACCAGCACCAGTACTAATTCATACCACTTTAAAGACAAAGGCGGTTATGGGCTGCCAATCAGCGACAATGCTAGTGGCGGTTGGTTAGGCCTTGAGGCGGTTAAACACAGTTTGTTGGTGTTTGATGAACTTATTCCTCAAAGCCTCTTATTTGCATCTATTTGCGATAATTTAGCCGTATCACACTCACATCAGTTGGTAACTAAAGTGGCGGGGTTTAAAGGGAAAGAATTTGGTGCATTGGCCCCAAGTGTGGTGGCGGCCTATGAAAAAGGCTGCGCCGCAGCCGGGGCACTTATTCAACAAGGGGCTAACTACCTCAACGATGTTGGTCAAACACTTACCTGCAAGGCACCTAATGAAAAGACATTCACCAACAATCAGGATTTGCCCCTTTGCTTAGTAGGTGGGCTAAGTCATGTGTATCAGCCGTTATTAAGTACTGATCTTCAAACTAGACTTATTGAACCCAAATCGTCACCTCAAGCAGGGGTGATTCAATACGCAAAACAACAGGCAGCACTGGCTTAATGCAAACAATTACCGCAGACAAAGTACTAACACCCACAGGCATTCAGTTTAATAAAACCCTATGTATAGAACAGGGCGTGATCCAATGCATTCGAGATGCCACAAAGCAAGAGCTTGCAGGTAAGCATGAAGGTACACTTATTCCTGGGTATATAGATACACAGGTAAATGGTGGCGGGGGGATACTGTTTAATCATACGCCCACGTACGATGCACTAAAAACCATGGCGAATGCGCATTTGCAGTTCGGCACTACCAGTATGTTGCCTACACTTATTACCGATAATGCGACCACTATGGCTAACGCCGCCGATGCGGTAAGTGAAGCCATCGCCAACAACCATCCTAATATTGAAGGTATTCATTATGAGGGACCATTTTTGAGTACTGCGAAAAAAGGCGTGCATGAAGAAAGCTTTATTCGTACGCCACATGATAGTGAGTTAGCGACCTTGTGCCGAAAGGATATTGGCAAGGTACTGTTAACGGTAGCCCCTGAAAGTGTGAGCCCCAGTTTTATTAAAGAAATGGTGGCAGAAGGGGTAGTGGTTGCATTAGGGCACACCAATGCTAGCTTTGAACAAGTAAGCGATGCACTTAACGCTGGGGCGAGTGGTTTCACCCATTTGTATAATGCAATGTCAGCGTTTACCTCTCGGGCGCCAGGTGCTGTGGGCGCAGCGTTGTTGTTTGATAGTGCGTATTGTGGGTTAATTGTGGATCACCATCACGTACACCCTAAAAGTGCTGAGTTGGCCATAAAGGTTAAAGGCAAAGAAAAGATAATGTTGGTGACCGATGCCATGGCGCATGTAGGGAGCAACCTAGACACGCTGGCTTTTTTCAATACAGAAATTAAGCGCAGTGGCAGTAAACTCACCACCCCTGATGGCACATTGGCCGGTTCATGCTTAGATATGCATGGGGCTGTGGCAAATACTTGTCATGATTTAGGCGTAAGCTTAACCCAAGCAAGTGCAATGGCAAGTAGTACGCCTGCAACCTTCATGGGAATGCAGCATAACCTAGGCAGTCTCGCAGCAGGGCAATATGCTAATGTATTATTAGTGGATGATACTATTACGTTAGCCAATATTTGGGTAAAAGGAAGGCTTCAATAACCCAAGCTTCAAGCGTATATTACCCTAAAGTGCTGTGGATCTGCGTTCTGAGGTTTCGTTTTGAAATTGGGCTCTCGGTGATTCAAAACTATTGAATTTTCTGGAGCGTAACATGACCTACCGCGTTGCAATTGCCATATCAGGTGCCGTTTCTTTGGGCTCTTATGAAGCGGGTACGCTTTATGAAATTATCAAAGCGCTAAAAGAACATAACGAAAACCCTGCCAACCCCAAAATTGAAATAGATGTGCTTACTGGCGCTAGTGCTGGTGGCATGACCGCCGCAATGGTAGCGCAGAAACTCTTATACGATGGCGACGCCTTATCGGGTGAAAATACCAATGTGGGTTACGAAGCATGGGTGAAGTCGGTTGATATAAACGGGTTGTTAACGCCCTTGCCGGGAGACAATGCCAAAAATTCACTGCTCTCGAATGGCTTTGTAAAAACCATTGCTGATAAGCTGATTAATAGCCGGTACGTAAAGTCACCAGCACCTAACTCTCCACCAGCACAAGCAGAAACACCGCTAGTTCAAACGCCCCACATTGCCAGTGCTACCTCTATTAGGTTGGGGTTAGCCATGTCAAACTTAAATGGTGTTGACTACGAGGTAGATACGTTTGCTTATCTAACCGAAACCTTGGGCCGAGGGACGTTCACCCAAACGCGCCACCAAGACCGTTATACCGCTACGCTGGACAACACAACCGATAACCAGGCTATTTGGAACGAGATTAGTTCGGCTGCACGAGGATGTGGTGCCTTCCCCGTGGCGTTTTCTCCGGTGTCACTCTCCCGAAGTTGGCTACATGGCGATTATAGCGGTCGAGGTGCTGTAAAATTTGAAGACAGTACCTTTAGCTTTATGGATGGTGGGGCGTTTAATAATTACCCTTTGGGTATGGCAGTATCATTGGCTGAACAAAATGATACAAACTATACCGATTATGAAAACCGCTTTTACTTTTACATTTCACCCAACCCTAGGGAGAGTGCTGCCAATCCAGAATTTGATGCAACCACAGCATCCTTTGCACAAAGTGCCAAGCAAATGCTCAATAGCGTGTACCTTCAAAGCGGGTTTCAAGAGTGGCTACTGCAAGAGCAAGACAACGAAAAGGTGCTTAGGCTAGATCATCAAGCCGACACCTTACGTGAAAAATTGTACAGCGCTACCATCGAAGATGTGTTCGCAGAGCAAGCCATTATAGATTCAATGATCGCCGTGGTGTATGGTGGAAATACGCTTGAATATGCCGCCGATATTGCCCGGCTCGCTACTCAATATCGTGTTGATGTTGCAGAAAAACCACTTCCACCAAGCCACTTTAAACTATGGATAGACACAATCGCGGTGTTAGAACATGCCGCGGAGTTGGGCCCAACCAATTTAAAAACCATCTATACTATTACCGCCAAAAAAGACGAGCTTAGTGGTGAGTTGCTAGGCGCATTTTTAGGCTTTTTTGATGAACGCTTTCGCCAATATGATTACGAACGGGGAAGGTTAAATGCCATGCTGACCATTAATGGTATTTTAGATAAGCAGCGCGATGAAGGAGTAATTCAAAAGCAATTACCACTGAACATTAAAAAACGTGATTACCACAGTATTCAGCAGTTTTTAGATTCATCGCGTTTAAATCATGCGTCTATGGCTGATGTGAAATACGAAAATAGAGAGCTGGCGTACAAGCGAGTTAAAGCACGCTTTTTTGCATTTACAAAAGACGCCGGTATAGCAAGTATTGCCCGATTTTTCGCATGGAATTTCATTGTTAGAAAAACGGTAAAAAAGGTGTTGGTATTATAGTATTTAAAGCCTCCCATATTAAAAAGCCCCCCATACTAAAAAAGCCCAGCAAGGTAATTTACCATGCTGGGCTTTAGCAATACATTGACTACTTTAAAGGTTACTTTAAAGGTTACTTGCCTTCGCTGTGCGCCAAGAATTCTTCGTAGTTACCTTCAAAGTGGTTAAGCTTATTATCTTTAATTTCAATAATCTGCGTGGCCAGTGATGACACAAACTCGCGGTCGTGGCTTACAAATATAACCGTGCCGTCGAATTTATAAAGGCCATTGTTCAGCGCTTCAATAGATTCCATATCTAAGTGGTTAGTAGGTTCGTCCATCACCAATACGTTGATGTCTTGTAGCATCAGCTTACCGAATAACAAGCGGTTCTTCTCACCACCAGAACACACAGCTACTTTCTTGTTAAAGTCGTCTGAGCTGAACAATAAGCGGCCTAACATGCCACGAACTTGCAAGTCGTCATGCTTTGGCAAGCGCCACTGGCTCATCCAATCAAACAAGCTTAAATCGCAATCGAAGTCTTTGGTGCTATCTTGTGGAATATAACCAATAGCGGCATTTTCAGCCCATTTTATCGTACCGTGCTCAGGTAATAATTCATCAACTAAACATTTTAAGAGGGTGGTTTTACCCGCGCCGTTTTCACCAATAATAGCAAGGCGAGAGCCTGCTTCTAACAATAAGTTAGCGTTGTTAAATAACGGAAGATCAGGGTAGCCATGACCTACATCTTCTAGCGTAATCGCTAAGCGGTGCAGTTTCTTGTGTTGTTCAAACACAATATAAGGCTTGCGACGGCTAGAAGCTTTAACTTCAGCTAGCTCAATTTTTTCCAAGCGCTTAGCACGAGAGGTAGCCTGCTTCGCTTTAGAGGCGTTAGCAGAGAAACGCGCTACGAAGCCTTGAAGTTCTTCAATTTCAGCAGATTTCTTTGCGTTCTCGTTAAGTAACTGCTCTTGAACCAACATTGACGCTTCAATGAACGCATCATAGTTGCCTGGATAAACGCGTAATTCACCGTAATCGATATCAGCCATGTGAGTACATACTGAGTTTAAGAAGTGGCGGTCATGCGAGATAATTAGCATGGTGGATTTACGTTTATTTAGCTCATCGGCTAACCACGTAATGGTGTAAATATCCAAGTTGTTGGTAGGTTCGTCGAGAAGCAAAATGTCTGGGTCGGCAAACAAAGCTTGTGCCAATAAAACACGTACTTTTTTACCTGGCGCCACTTCTTTCATTAAACCAAAATGGTAGTGTTCTTCAATACCTGCTGCGTTTAGGATGTCGCCAGCGCGGGCTTCTGCGGTGTAGCCATCCATTTCAGCAAATTGGGTTTCTAAGTCGGCAACGCGCATACCGTCTTCTTCACTCATATCTAGCTTGCTGTATATTTCGTCACGCTCTTTTTTGACTTCCCACAACTCACGGTCGCCCATGATCACGGCATCAACCACGCTGAATTCTTCAAACGCGAATTGATCCTGACTTAAGATACCTAATTTGGTACCCGGCGCCATAGACACGTTACCGGCACTTGGCGTTAACTTACCGCTCAAAATTTTCATGAAGGTAGACTTGCCGCAACCGTTCGCGCCGATAAGGCCATAGCGGTTGCCGTTACCAAATTTGGCAGAGATATTTTCAAACAAGGGTGCAGAACCAAACTGCATGGTGATATTGGCGGTGGTAATCAAAACAGGTATCCAGCGGGTAAATCAGAAGAAAAGATAGCTTGGTAGTTAACGCAAAAAAATGCGTTTTGTACGAGTAAGCTTTGGGCGCGCACTATAAGGAATTACGGCCGCTGTGTCGAGGAAATTTTGAGCTATTGCCCGTATCTTCACAAATTTGTAGTGAACTGCTTATTTGCCATTAATCACTTCTACACACCTTTCACAATAATTTCAGTGCTGTCGGTAGCAAGGGCTGCGTTATGAAGCAGCGATAGAAAATCCGCAAGTAAGTGTTGCAGCTCATTTGGATTGGGTGTTTTACAGGCCTTAAATCCTTCCTCATTAGTACTGCTGATATACCACTTTTCGCGCCCTGCAATATTGGCAAATGCACCTGCATTTCGTAACTTATAATAATCGTAAGCAAGTACCATCGCAGGCTGCGATGCAACTTCATCCGGTATAGTGTTTGCCCCCACGGAGCATATAGCGTTGTTGAAGACATCACCAATAGTATGGCTTTTTATAAAAGTAGCCAGCGCGTTTGGCCACTCCTTTCCTACGTATCGCTGTCGCACCACTTCTTTTAAATGAGCTTCGGTAAACGCAAGATAGTCTTCTGAGGCAAGTATGCTTTTATTCCACAATGACTGACCATGTCGTTGACGTTGTTGCCACTCTTTAAAATAAATAGGAAATAGTGTGTCAAACTGGGCGACCTCCTTTTGAATAACGGTCTCCACGATGGCCTCATGATGTGGATTGAGCGTTACAATGCTATAGCCGGGCTGATAAGCGGCTAGCGAAGGTACTTGAATATTCACCAGCCCTGTATGGTTTTCGGGCACGGCAATGTCATATAAATGCATATGGCCTGCCATGTGTAGTTTCAGACCCGTTGCGTTCAAGGCCTCAGTGGTTGACGAAAGCGGCATTCGCTTTAGTTGATTTGAGGTTTTGCCAAAAAGGTTTTCCAATTGTGGTTGGGTATTGTCATAAAAGTCGGCCATGGGGAAATGGCTAAAGGCGATAAGCCTTTTGTTTTCAGCCTTTGCTCGCTTAACCACGCTTTTTATCCATTGCAGCAGCTGTGGCTTGTAGGTCAGCAGCGCGTTGTAACCGGCGTTACCGGAGCCCTTAAAATTACGTTCAGCATATTTCCCTTTGGGAATATACACATTGGCATCAATGGCCAACAACCACACGTCTTTAATGGGCTCTACCAAGTAACTGGCGTCTGGCATAAAAATACACGACGTTTGGTCGCACCACTGCCAGCCACGCTGCTCAAACTCAGCACTACTAAAGGGCGTTTCGTACAGCACATCCTGTGCGTGCGCTGAAAAACCGTGGCTTTTGAGTGTTTGCATAATATCGTGATAGCCCCACTCTCGAATATCATTCATGCAAAACCACGCTTGGTTGTTTATACACCGCGTATGGTCTGGGCTATAAATAGCCACTTCCTTACCATCGGCAGCAAGAAAATTGGGCTTACCACCAGGCCGTCCGAAAGGGCGGACAGGATCGTGGTTACCGGTGATGGCGAAAAAACGCATACCGTAGCGCGTGTGATATTCATCTAAAATACGGGCAAGCGCTTTCACATTTGCAGGTTGTCCATCGTCAGAAAAATCGCCAGGCAGCGCAACCAGTTTAATTCCGCGCTTAGCAATATCATCTAGTGCTGCACGAAATACAAAGAAGTTTTCATTGAATAATCGGGTTGAGGTTAACTGTGCTTGCATGCTGCGCATAAGCAACGGGGCTTGTGTTCCTAGCTCTTTAGGGAAGCTATTTTCCAGATTAACTTTTTGTAAATCGGTGTTGTCTCTACCTGACATTGGTGCGGCATAAATGTCGTGTAAGTGAACATCGGCAAGAAAGGCGATCTGTGTACCTTGAGAGTTTTGATTCAAATTTTGCGGGGTACTTTTACTTACTAAGAGATGAGACTCAGTTGCACTGCAATTAATAAGCGCACACATCATCAGCATCAACCCTACGCATTTTGCAGCATCGATCACTACCCCAAATAGCCCTGTCCGGTTTTGACAATATTGGTTCATTTTTGCCTCATTTTTCCGCATCAATTAGATACAGACGCAATGCATAATCAAACGGGGACAGGTGAATATTAAATGTCATGAAAACTTCATATCTAGTGTGACATTTTTATTAAAATTAGTGATTTAGCGATTTTTGTTGTCCCCGCTCTTCGTTTATTTCCTTCTACCTCACATTGAAATTAAAGAGCGAAGAAAAAATGTTTTTTTGGTTGTTACTTTGTTTGTCCGCAGGTTTTGCTAGTGCTGCTGATTTTGATGAAAGCATGCCACTGGATCAGTATCAATGGATAGGCTCGCACAACAGTTACAAACGTGCGCTTCCCGATACTGCGTATCAGTTTCTTCGTTTGCAAAGCGTACATAAGGCTAACCAACTTAACTATTCCCATCTTTCGCTTGATGAGCAGTTATCACTCGGCCTACGTCAACTAGAAATTGATGTGGTGAACGATCCTAACGGAAATCAGTATCAGCACGTTGAGCTCGCTTCTCGTTTTAATGAAGACTGGTTATCGGTGCACGAAGCTGCGCAATTGGCGAAGCCTGGCTTTAAGGTGATGCATATCCCTCATGTAGATGTCATGACCCATTGCATAACCTTAAAAGCATGTTTGAAGGAGTTGACAGTTTGGTCTGACTCTCATCCAGAACATTTTCCTATCGTCATCATGATGAATGCGAAAGAAACCCAGCCCGATTTTTTGAACAGTAAAAAACCCACTCCGTTTGATGAAGCTGCCTTCGCTAGCTTAGATGAAGCAATACAGAATTCTTTACAAGACCGACTCGTTAGCCCCGATGACATTCGAGGCAATGCCCACTCGTTGCAACGCGTTATTACAAATAAAGGCTGGCCGAGCGTTAACGATTTACGTGGCAAATTTATATTTTTATTCGATGGCAATGATAGCCAGCGCGAAAGATACACCCAAGGGCAAAACAACCTGAAGGGAAGAGCCATGTTTGCATCATTTGAACCCGGGCACCCTTCAGCGGCCATTATGATCCGCAACAATCCTATTGAACAACAACAAGACATTCGCCAACTGGTGGAGTCTGGATATTTGGTGCGCACCCGCGCAGACGCCAATTTATCAGCTTCTCATGAACAAAAAGCACTGCAGCGTGACGCGGCATTTCGAAGCGGTGCGCAAATGATATCTACCGACTTTTATCCGCAATCTCCTCAAGCAAAGCGCAGCAATTACTCGGTGCACTTTGAACAGGGCAGATTGATACGCACCAATCCAATTAGCGACTAAAAATCAACATTATCTATATCAATATTTTAAAAGGAACACACAATGCATCCATTATTTAAAAAGCCAGCAACATTCAAAAAGCATGCCCTAGCACTTGCTGTGCTAAGTAGCGTAGGCGCGCTATCTTTGCCTACGTTTGCGCAAGAAGTATCGCAAACGAATACAGCGGAAGATGACGTTATCGAGCAAATCGTAGTGAGCGGTTTTCGTAGCTCATTAATAAAAGCTAAAGACCTTAAACGCGATGCGCTTGGCTCACAAGACTCTATTGTGGCGGAAGATATTGCTGACTTTCCTGATTTGAACTTAGCCGAATCGTTACAGCGTATTCCTGGGGTGACTATTACCCGTGAAGCCGGTGAAGGGCGTCAAATTTCACTTCGTGGCCTGAATGCTGATTTCACGCAAGTTCAGCTTAACGGTATGGAAGCATTAGGTACGTCTTCATCCGCTATGGACAGCCGCGGCACCACCAACACGTCACGTTCGTTTGATTTTAATATTTTTGCGTCTGAGTTGTTTAATCAAATTGATGTGAAAAAGTCATACTCTGCTGATATGGACGAGGGTGGCATTGGTGGTACGGTAGCGCTGCATACCGCAAAACCATTTGATTACGACGGTTTTAAAGGTGCAGTGAGTGTACAAGCAGGTCAAAATTCACTTACTGAAGATACAAGTCCACGGATAGCGGCTTTAGTGTCTAATACGTGGGGCAAATTTGGTGCATTGTTCTCTATCGCTTACAGTAATCGTGATACCAGTGAGCAAGGTTATAACACCTATCGTTGGCGCCCAAGAACAGACCAAGGCTCAGATATATCGAGCTTGTCTGAAGCCGATCAAGCCGCGGTCGAAAGCGGAGATTTACGCTTTTCTCGAGGCAGTCGTTATTCGCAGTTTAATAGTGACCAAACGCGTACAGGCGCAACAGTAGCCCTACAATACCGTCCGAACAGTGATTTATCATTTGGTATCGATGCACTTTATGGAAAACTTGAAAGCGATAGAAAGGAGTATCACCTTCAAAACCGTGGATCGAGTTCAACAGCATTGGGTTGTACTGGTCCAGATTATGACGATGGTTCACGCTACTTTTGCTCAGAACTCGTAGACCTAGAATATAACGGCAACAATGAAGTTATTTACTCACAATGGGCCAATGCAGCCCTGCATTCTGAAAGCCGCAGTCAAACCACTGAGACTGAAATTACGCAGGTGGTACTAAATGCTGATTGGGTAGTGAACGATGATTTATCGCTTTCTGGTCTGGTTGGTACCATGAGCAGTGACTACACCAGTAATAGCGCTAAGGTGTATTTAGAGTCTTTTGCTGATATGACCATTGACTATCGCGATGACCGTTTTTACGGCAATAACTCATATATTGGTGATTACGATCCTACAGACATCAATGAATTTCGCTATCACGAAGTGGACCTTGCAGAAAATGAAGTGAATAACAGCTTTGATGTGGCTAAGTTAGATGCAGATTACGCGTTAAATGATCAAAGTAGCCTGAAGTTTGGTGTGTCAATGAAGCAGTTCGAACACGAAAGTGGCGATGTTCAAACCGCAAACGTACTGCGCAGCGAATGGCAAAGTGGTGAGATTTCAGACATTGTGGATGCAAGCTACACATTTGTTAATGATAACCACGAAAAACAAAGTTGGCTAAGTGTTGATGTAGACGGTGTATTAGATAGCTTCAGTGTAAACAGAGACTTAGCTGCGTCGCCAACCCCAGATAAAGTAGAAGAAGAAACCCAAGCTGCCTATGCAGTGTATGAGTTAGATATGTTGTTGGGCGATAGTGAACTTCGCGCTAACGTAGGCCTACGTTATTACAATACCGAGATTAACTCTAGCGGATTGGTCAACGGAGCAGAGTACGTAACCGTAACCCGAGAGTACGACGGGGTACTACCGGCGATGAATGTGGCGTGGTATGCCACAGACAATTTAGTGGTTCGTGGTAGTGCGGGTAAAAACTTAACACGCCCTACGCTTGGAAGTTTATCGGTAAGTGGTACGGTAAATACAGATCCGTTGTCGGGCTCAAGTGGCTTGAACATTGGTGCCGGTAACCCCGCATTAGAGCCTTTTGAAACGTTGAATATGGAAGTGGGAGTAGAGTACTACTTTGATGAAGTGGGCTATGTGTCTATGTCACACTTTCGCAAAGACATTGAGAACTTTATTGCCAGAACAACGGTTAATATTCCTTATGGCGATACAGGTTACCCGCTGGCGTTAATTGAAGGTACCGTTGACGAAAACGGCAATCCACAAACCCCTGATACGCTTTATAATTTCTCACAACCACAAAACCTTGATGATAGCGATTTCTCGGGATGGGAATTTGGCGTGCAGCGAGATTTTGATTTCCTACCTGCGCCGTTCGATAATTTTGGGGCTATTGCAAACTATACGTACGCCGATGGTGACTCGCTACACAACATTTTAGTTGATGGTGAAACGGTACAAGTATCTCGACCTTTCTACGGACTATCTGAGCATACTTACAACTTTACCCTTTATTTTGAAACTGAAACTTGGGGCGCACGTGTTTCAACTGCCCATCGCGATGACTATTTAGTGACGGTTGAAACCTCAAGTAGCGATCAAGATGAAGCTGGATTTCATGGCTCTACTTACTGGGACTTTTCGGCATTTTATAACGTCAATGATGCGTTAAAAGTGAGCGTAGAAGGGGTAAACCTGACTAACGAGCGAGAAGAACAGTATTCAGATTCAGACGACAGACTTTACAATACTACGGTAAGCGGTAGAACGTTTTACGTAGGCTTTACCTACGCAATGTAACGGCAACGTATACATCGACACTGATGTGAAAGTAGTGAAAGATAAGGCACCTTAGGGTGCCTTTTTACTATTGTGAAATGCAGAAACGACTTAATGGCGAAAAGTAACACCAAGATAAAAGTTTCTTCCACTGAATGTGGTGTTATAAGCGCGATGTGCAGAGTCAGTATATTGCTCTTCTCGCTCGTTAGTCAGATTAGTAGCTTCGGCTCGTAACTCCCAATTTTCGCCCAAGTGATAGGCGACAACGGCATCCAAATAAACGCTTTTTTCAAATCCTGTTTCGTCTTCATCAATGATGGTCTCATCGCCGATACGCGCTAAATAACTATCGCGGTAGGTTGCAGATAATCGAGCGCTCAATGCATAACTTTCCCAATACGCGGTAACGTTAGCCAGCCAGGGCGATAAGTAGGGGAGTGAGGTATATTGCAGCTTCTCACCAGTCACAGCACTAAAATATTGTACCTGTCCATGGGTGTAGCTTAGATTGGTAATAACACCTATTTTGTATTCAGGATGCCACGGCCATGACGTTTCCAATTGGCAGCTTCCTTCTAGTCCATATAACCACGCGCGCTCTGTATTCGCTGTGGTCACTCGTTGTACTAGCGTATTCGCATTTATGGGGTCGCCCGTCCAGTTCGCGTACTCAGGTGTGTCTGAAAACGCTACTGTTTCAGAGGTATAAACAATGTAGTTATCTAAGTATTTGCTAAATGCCGATAGTGAAAACTGATTGACGCCGCTGGTATATTTTTCAAAGGCAATATCTAGGTTGTAGGAGGAGTAAGGGCGCAAATTTTGGTTGAAACCATAAAGCGAGTTAGTCTCGGGCAGGTATTCCACTGGGCGGGTAATATCATTTAATTGTGGGCGACCTATACTGCGACTCAACGCTAGTCGGTATAGCATATCTGGCTGTAATTCATAGGTAATATTCAATGACGGTAGCCAGTTAGTATAGTGAATGTTAGGCACGTTGCTGACCAAAGAGCTTATATTATTCACTTCAGTATTTTCGTATTCAACGCGTAAGCCGCTGTTAATATGAAAACGGCCAATTTCACGTTGCCATTGCGTAAATAAGGCAACGCGAGATTCGGTGACTTTGCTTTGATAGTGTGAAGGAAGCTCGTGGGTAACACTGTTTATATGTTGAAGTGCTTGGGTGTTGGTCGGCAAATTGAAATATCGAAATACATTGTTGGTATCAAGGGTTAACCAATGTAGCTTTGGGTGAGTGGTAAGTGTTGTACTATGTACTGCTGGAACTGCGCTATTCACGCTAGTGACGCCGTTGCTAGTCGTTGTTCCTTCTGGCACACCATTGAAATAAGCTGCCCATTCCTCGTCTAAAAAGTTCTGGATATTGAGTAGCTCTGACTCGTTTTCGAACCTAACCGCGTCTACTCCCCATTGCCATGAACGTGTTATTGAGGGCTCGAAACTCAGCGTATATTTGGCATTTATGAATTGGGTAGAGGTAAAGTACTGCTCACTATCCAGTTCTTTCATTCGCCAGAACGTAGGTTGAGTTAAATCGTGTGAATAGGTGATATTGGCAAAACGACTATCTTGACGATAATCAATGGTGACGTCGGTAACACCTTGCATATAGGCTTTGTTGCTAGTGGGAATGTCGTAAGATGCGCCTTCCCATCCCAGCAGTAAATGGCCTTTCCATGTGCTGTTAATATCATGATGAGAGTTCATTACCCACTGATTGTAGGTAGTTGAAACTTTTTGAAAACGACTTTCTGTGCCTACTTGAGCTTGACGGTACGCCGCATATACCAATTCATTCTTCTCGTTCACTTCGGCAGCAGTAATAACCGTTTCGCCCTCTATAATTGGGGTTGAGTGATAGCCTCTAGGATAAAGATGGTACTCAAAGCGGTTGCCACTTAATCTACCGTAGAGCCAGTCGAAGGTAGCATGGTGACGGGCAGTTTTATATTCTAACGAGGCGCCCACGCCTAGCCGTTTCATGTCGCTTTGCCATACCGAATAACGATTTCCCCGCGGGACGCGATACTCGCCATTATTCCAAGCCTCAGTAAATTTTTGGGGGAGCTGTGAAGTATCAGCCCCGTCGGGTGGGATCACCCGCCAGCGAAACGTATTTGCGCCCATTTCCTGCGATTCACGGGCCCCGTAACTTACTGAAAAAAGTGCGCCCCACTTATCGTTGGTTGAAGACACCATTGCCGAAAGTTTTTTTGATAAATGATCGCTAAATTGATTATTTCCAATTTGTTGTGTAATGCCCCAATGTAAGCCTGGATTGTCAAATGGATGGGCGGTTTCAAGCGCTGCAATGCCCGCCATGCCGCCAGAGGCTTGGTCTGCCGAATAACTTTTAAGTACCTGTATCTCACTAAACAAATCGCTAGAAAATAAATTCAAATCAAAAGTTCTATCTTGTTGTTTTTGTTGCCGACTATCCATTGGAGAGTCGTTATTGGCTAATACAGGCATGCCATTTAAGGTTACTAACGTAAAATCAGGATTTAATCCCCGTAACATTATTTGACGTCCTTCGCCTGCTTCTCTGGTTATGGAAATACCGGATATACGCTGCATCGACTCGGCTAAATTACGATCGGGGTAGGTGGCAATGTCGTGTGACGCAATAATGTCAGATATGACGCGGTTTTCACGTTTTCGCTTACCAGATATATTTAACGAGGCGCGTATGCCAGTAACAGAGACCTCTTCCATCGCACTGTCGTTAACGTGGGTTTCAGGCGCTTGAACAAGCGTGAATCCGTGTGGCTGAATAAGGTACGAATAGCCCGTATGTTTCAGCAATTGAGTTAATGATTCAGCGAGTGTGAAGTTTCCCTCTAGCTTTGGCGCTTCAATATTAGCAATGTGTTGTTGATTTACCGCAAAGGGAAGATTGAACTGTGTAGCAATAGCTTGAAGGCTTAATACTAGGGGTTGAGGCTCTAAAAATACCGGTTTTGTTTCGTTAGCGCCCAGTGCTGCTTGCACGGTAAAGCTTGTGTTGAAAAGCGCTAACAGACAGATGCACCAGCATGCAACAGGTGCCCGAGATAATGTAAAGCATGCTGTTAAAGCGTTATTCGCTCGCATCGTTTATCTGCATAACATCAGCGAGCAGTGTCAGTTAAAACAAAGCGATCTTGATGCTCTTCTAAAGTAAGACCTTGTGCGCTGGCTAACAGTTGTAATGCTGCTTCTGGTTCGGATAAGTTGAACCGCCCTGTTAGCAAGGCATCTTTATCAACGTTAATCTCTACAGGCTTTTGCAAATAACGCGAGAAGCGCTCTACCGCCAGATAAAGTGGCTCATTGAAAATATCTAGCCAGCCACTTCGCCATGCTGGTAGCTGCTCGTCAGTCAATCTAAAGGTCTGGCTCCACAGGTTGTTCTCTAAAACAATACCTTCACCTTTGATGAGAGTATGGGTTTTGTCTGCAATAATCTTCACAATACCGTCGTACACACGGATCACCGTTTTGTCAGAGAGCTTATCTATATCAAAAGCGGTGCCGACGACTTGTACTTTCACTTTATCGACGTTAACTATAAACGGCCTAGATGGCTCGTGTGCCACATCAAAATAGGCCTGCCCTTTACGTAAATCTACTTCTCTGAAGGTAGCATTATGGTTAACACTTAATTGTGAATCGCCATTTAAATATACCGCAGAGCCGTCGTTGAGTACCTGAGATATACGCTGAGCTTTTGAGGAGGATAGCTGCATAGTTTGTGCTAATAATGGTACGGCATTGTCAACGATTTCGGGTGAAGGTGTTGGTTGGTTTAGTCTTAAATACCCAACAAGAACAGCCACGGCAACAAAGCTTGCCGCCATAGCCCAATAGCTAACGTAGGGTTGGCGAGGCTTTTTATTCGCTGCGCTATCGTTCTTCAAGCTAGTATCATCACAACGGTTCGCGGCCACGTTAATTGCTGCCTGTGCAACCTCAGGCTGCCCAAATGCTTGGGCGATACGTTGAAACGCAATTTGATGCTGTTCTTCACTTAACCAAGCTGATAAGGCAATTTTGCCTTTTTCGTCTAACTCGTCGAAGCGGTCAAACCAATCAGCTGCCTGGTCTAAATGCTTTTGTTGTTCCATCTATGCCTCTGTTACCCGTCTACCTATTAGTAGAGTGTTTGTCGCCTAAAATGGGGACACGTATGAGTGGGTTTAGTGATTATTTTCTACCCAACCTGCCGCTTCCAATTTTAACGTAAGCTCTACCATGGCCCGGGTGAGATGTTTTTTGACAGCTTCTACACTTAAATTCAATGTATTGGCTATTTCATCGCGGCTCAACCCATCTACTCTACGCAGTATAAAAACCTCGCGACGCAAAGGCGACATATCAGACAGTACGGTTTCGATAAAGGCAAGCTTTTGCGCATTGTGATAGGTATTTTCAAGGCTATCATTAGCAGCTTCAAGTTCTTCGGTTTGCCAATCAACCGACGCGGGGAGTTTTTTGCGTTGATGATCGTAGAGGACCGACTTCGCCACTGTAATCATATAGGCGAGCGGATTGTCTAATTCTGAGTATTGAGCGCTTTTGCTGGTTCTAAGCAGGGTTTCTTGCAACACGTCATCAGCAACTGCATTATCGTTGGTAAGCCCACGGATAAACGCCCTCAACGCGTTATAGCGTTCAAAGCCGTCGTCTGTCGATAATATTTGCCAGTCTAATGTATTGGGTGGTTGAGTCACAAATAAACGTGTATATCTAAAATTATGTAAACAGAGTGTAGGTCACGTATATTTCATTGATATGACGACCGATTTTTCTTCCATGGGAGATTTGGTAAGCAAAGCGGATGTTGAGAGTAAACGAGAAATTCCAACATGAACTTTCAACGTTACTGGTTAATATGGGATGCAGTGAATTAATTTGGATGGAGTAAAGCCAATAACACGCATGTATCGCTTAGTTAAGCATGCCTACTTCTACCCTTTTGGTAAAAAGTAAAAGTAGGCATGTTGTAGACACTTTAGTGAATTTGCATATTATGCAAAATATTCTCTAAGCCACGTTGCTATTGAGATAGCAATGTTCTAGTCAAAAATAGGTTCAGACTAAAATGCACGTGGACTCACTTTGCATTAATTGTCGTCTACTTCCACATAAATGTCTTCACGTTCAACGTCAACCGTGGGTTCGGGTTGTTTTACCGCTACTTCGGGATCATCCTGTCTAACATCAACCGCTGGTTTGCCTGTTTTCACATTTACTTTAGGCTTTGCCTGCGAAACGGTAACTTCCGGTTCTGGCTGTTGGATAGAGATATCAGGATCGTTTGTGGTGATCGATACCTCAGGTTTAGGTTGTGTCACCGTAATTTGAGCCGGTTTTTGATTGATGGTAACTATTGCAGGTTTCTGAACCACAGAAACCTTATCGCCTTTGCGCTCAGTAGCTTGAGGTTGGCTTTCTGACATATAAGCTTGTAACTCATCTTTGTCTAATTCGCCGTTTTTGTTCACATCGTACTGTTCGATTACGGCGTCATAGTTTGTGTTTTGCTTTTCAACAGAAGCCATCTCTTGAGCAAAAATAGACGGTGACGCAGTTAGTACCGTAAGTGCTAGTGCAGTATTTAATTTATTGAATTTCATAATGTATATCCTCTTAAGCTGTAAAAATTGTCGTCAAATAAGCTGCTAAATTATTCACCGCTTAAAAAGTCTTCAATGGTTTGGCCCTTTTGCTGGATAGAAACAAACTGGCTGTCTGAATATTCAGGCAACTGTTCTACCTTCTTTTCAGAACTCCATACAATTTCATCATTCTCCAAAGATACTTCACTTAATGGCAGCACGCTTTTGCGAGAACCTACGCCCATTACACCGCCACTTTCTATTACAAGTGCGAGTTCATCGCTTCGATTGCTTCTAACAACTTGGTCAATGGAAGCAAGTTCTTCACCGTTAGGAGCCATCACATCTTTATCTTCTAGCTCTTGAACAGTTAAATGCTTCACATATGCGGCATCGCTATCTTCTCGAATACCACCATTTTCGTCCCGTCTAACAATGTTGATGTCAGGTTCACTTTTTTCGATGATGATTTCTGGTTCTTCTTGGTTTACGGTCACCTGAGGTTCAGCTGTTTCTACATTAATTTGCGGCTCTGCCTGAACAACTTGCACTTCAGGCTGCTGCTGTTGAATTCTAATTTCAGGATCTTGATATTCTACATCGACCTTCGCTTGACCGACGGCAACATCAACTTCCGGATCTTTTTGTTTTACATCTACTGACGGCGCTGGTTGTGTAACTTCAACATCAGTCTTACCCTTCACAACTTCTATTTCAGAATTAGTAGCCTCTTTATATTCCTGAGCCGATACAGAAAATGCGCTACTGCCTAGCGTTAAGGCGATAACACTCGCAATTACAGTAGGTTTTGAAAAAATTGATTGTCTATATTGATTGTTCATTAGATTGTTCCTTCTGATGTTGAATTTAACTACCTTTAAAATCTTGTCTACATCGTTATGACAAATTTGGTGAAGCAACTTAGCAGTAGCAACTAGCATACCTGGTGCAATACAACACCAATTACTTAGCGCTTTTCTTATCTTAAAGTCACGGCTAAGTTGTTTTTTTACAAGGATTTTTGTAAGTGTATAATTTTTATCAACAAGTTTTTTTTCACTTTTTTAATAACGTTGAAATTTACTTTAATTCGTAAGTTTTATTAGATTTGATGTGTAAATTATTTGCAATGAATTGAAATATAATCACGCTATTTCTTATTTCCTATTTCCTATTTCCTATTTCCTATTTCCTATTTCCTATTTCCTATTTCCTATTTCTTATTTGTTTTATAAATTCATTTTGATTTTTTAGCTTTTATAAAAGATATTTAGAATGGATATGATGTTGTAAAAGATATTTGATGGGGTGTTTTATATGAGTTAGCTATATTGGTTTAATGTTTGCGGAAATATTACAGTAAAGAAATGTAAATTTTTCATAAAGGCCATATTTAATTCATTCTCGGTAATATTTTCACTCAAGTAATCATTTTCACTTTATAAGGTTTTAGAGCTAATAAAAAGGCGTTAAACAATAGCTTGCAGACGTATTTGCAGACTGATTCAATGAAATTTTAAATACCTTTAACCGCTCTGGTATTGAATTTGCTGACCAATGAATGAACAACATTACATTTTCTTTAACTAGATCTTCTCTCATTGGAATAAGGATTCACCATGCGCAAAATCTGTTTGTTACTTCTCACCTCCGTACTCTCAGTGTTACCTGGGTTGGCGACAGCTCAAACTATCGTTGCAAGCTCTCCTACATCACTTTCTGGTCACTTTTTTGTAAGCATAATTGCTGGCGTTGCTATTGCGGTGGGTATCCAGTTTCTACTAAGTAACTTAGCTATCGCTTCAGGTATTAGTGCGATAGGCGATGTTCAAGATACCAGCGATAGCAGTAGTTCTAACGACTCGTCTTATTCAACAAAGAAAGTAGGGCAGAAATTGTCAGCAGCGTTAGGTATTTTTACTATCGTAACTATGTCGATTTCGCTTTTCATCGCAACCTATCTTGCTATTGAATTAAGCTTGGTAAGTACAGTGCTAAATGGCGCTATTCTAGGCGTAGTGGTATGGGCGCTATTTTTTATAACGGCAGTTGTAGTAGATATAAAATTAACCACTGCAGTGTGTGGAAACCTTTTAAGTTTTCTTCGTAAAGGCATAGCCGGCGCAAGTGATACCGTTGTCAGTGGATTTGCGAAAAGCGACCAAGCTAAAGCGCAAGGTTTCGCTAAGGAAACGGTGAAAGCTATTCATGAAGAGGTAAGAAGTGAATTTAATACATCGGATTTTGATAAAAAGGTAAAGCAATATATAGATAGAGCAACACAATCTCAATTCTCAGCAAAAGATTTACGTAAAGAAATGGAAAAGCTGATTAATGAAATTGAAGTGGAAGAAAAGTTAGAGACGAATGACTCTAATACACTGCGTAAACTCATTTTAGATATTGCTAGTAACAGACCTTCTTTAGATGAAGACCAAAAGAAAAAAATTGCTTCAACTTACGATGATATTAAAGGTGCTATTGGTAATAATAGTTCCAATCAAGACAGAGCAACCGAAGCGTTTGATAAACTGTCACCAGGTGATGAAGAAAAAGGGCGTCAATATCGCGCTAAATTTTCATCATATTTAGATGAATCAGACCAAGAAGAAATTACCCCTGAAAAACTTCAGGAAGATATGAATGCTATTTTTGATAACCCCAAAAACGCCCAGCGTGTCATTTCAAACAGAGCATCTAAGTTAGATAGAAATACGTTGAAAGCGCTTATTGAAAGTCATCCTAAAATGGACCCATCAAAATCTGAAAAGCTGCTTAGCACTTACGATAAAGTAGTGTCTAAATTTCAAAATAATGATGATTCATACGAAGAGCAGGTTGATAATCTTCCCGCTAAGCGTAGCCAGTTAGAACAGCGTGTTCAAAATTGGTTTGATAGTTTAGACAGACCTGAACTTGCGTATCGTAATCTGAAATCTGACTTCATGGATATGCTAGACAACCCAACCGATGCGCCAGAAATCGCACTTAGCAGAATGAAGAAGATGGATGAAAGATCACTTCGCGCATTGTTGACTAACAATGACCGCTTATCGAATGAAGATATTGACGAGTATATTGCTAAGTACAATGAAGCGCGCGAAGAGCTGATCACTAAGTTGGAATCGATGAAAGATGAAATCGATAGCCGTGTAACACAAATGAAGGACATGGCATTGCGTGAAACGGAAGCGGTTAGAGCAACTGCAGCATCGGCAGCGTGGTGGTTATTTGCAAGTGCATTAGTGTCACTCGCATCTGCAACAGTAGCAGGCGCTATTGCAACGAACCTCATCTAAAACGTTACTAACCTTCTATGAAAAAAGCGTTTACCGGAAGGTAAACGCTTTTTACTTTGTATTAGACAATTACTCAGGGCTTGCATGCTTTAAGTTTACTTAGAGCCTACTTAAAGCCTTATATGGCATTAATACCTTTCACGATAGTTTCACTTAATTTCACATAACAAGCCGTTATGCTGACAAGCGCTGTTTTTCGAGCTGTGTAGCGCTGTGCTGCACATGTGATGGATTAGGTAGTTGGCCATTGCTCGACGCATCATTACACATATCATCGTTGCTCGTACCGGAGAACGCATCGCTAATAGGCAAATTCATATCGCCATGTTCAAATAAATAATTACGTCCTGCTTCAACACCTACTTTATAGTCGTGGCGAAGATCGCTATCCGCACTGCCCAGTAATTTACTGTGTAATTTAGTACCTGCAAAAATTTGTATAATTTCCACATCCGCTGGAGGATTTGCGATAAACGCTAACTCTTGCTGATACGCTTGTTCATGCTGAACCAAGTAGTTAATCGTTTTTGGGCAATGGCCCGTTGCGCACACCAGTGATTTTAATTTGTGAAGCCATGCCGATTGAGCTTGAAAATTCACATCACCAGTACGAATAACCACGATTTTTCTAGCTCCCCGTTCGTAGGCCTCACGAACAGGTAGAGGTGCAGCTAAGCCGCCATCTAAATAATAATCTGATTCAGGTTGTGCTTGAGGTTGCGTATTCGCTTTGTTCTCGCTAACCGAAACCGCGTTGTATTCAGTAGTAAGCTTTACACCTTGTTTGTATAAAAAGGGTAAAGCACTAGAGGCTTTCAATAGTTCACGCCATTGATTACCACTGCCTTTGGGGCTTAAAAAATAAGGTTTACGATCGCGAGAATTTGTAGCGGTAATTAATAACTCTCTATTGCCTAAGCTTTCTTTCGCGGCCTTGAAATCTAAAATGCGATTCGCTTCTTTCGTTTTTTCAAAATACCAATCCAAATCGACAATATGCTTTCCCACTAAACCACGGCCTAATTGGAAGAATCGCTTATGCCGAGACAAGCCGCGAATTAAACGTTTTGCATAACCTTTTTGCCGCGCTAAAAAACTGGTTAAGTTTTGTGAGCCCGCAGACGTGCCAATGAACATGTCAAAAGGGTCGTAACCTGCTTCAAGCCAGGCGTCCAATACACCAGCAGTAAAAATTCCTCGCTGCCCACCACCTTCAGCGATAAGCGCAATTTTAGGGCGCTTGGTGGCATAAAGAGGAAAGGACGTGGGCGTAGCAGAGGAATTCATTTTGGTTGCCTGTTTAAATCTGTTTAGTTGATTTAAACAAGTATAAGGACAACTTTACTGTGTCGAAAATTGAAAGAATGAATCGGTGTGATAGGAAAAAACCTACAGGATGTTGGCTACCTGTTGCTGTATTGCATGTTCTATTATCTGTTTTGAATTTGCAGGGAGGTATTTCGTGTGTGCTTCGATAAAAATGGGGGTGGCGTAAATGCTTTTTATCGCCTCGTTTACTTTCTCAATAAAGGCAAGCGATTCAGGTGTTTTACCGCAGATAACGTGCCCAGAAACGAACTTTGGGTTGTTCGCGATAGCGTAACTTCTCATCTCGATAGGCTTAGTGTCGCCGAAGGCTCGATAGAAAGACGCGGGGAATATAAGAGCGAAATCAGCTTTGCCAGCAGCAAAAATTTTTGTAAAACGCGAGAAAAATGTAGGGTTGCTTAAAGTTATAACTTGTTTGGTGTCTATGTTACTTAAGTCATCATCCACCCGCTCACCATAAGAATAGGTTTCTGGTAGCACTATGGCCGATGCTTTATACGCGTCTAGTACTTTATGAATGCTAACTATTTCGCCATTCTCGTTTAGTAGCTCTGGAGCCAAAGGTGGCAGTAAGGAAAGCTGATATAACCGTTGGGTTTGAAAGAAGTTAAGCGGCAAGGAAATTGTGTACTTCTTTTCTCGCTCGGCTGATTTTATCTTGTTGATAACACAAACCGATTCGCCATTCTCTATCTGTTGGAATGAACGTTTAAGTGAGACTTCTAAAATAGGCTTATCGTAGCCTAAGGCATCAACCAATAATTGCGCCGTATCCACACTTGCGGAAAAGGGAGCATGTGGTTGATTAATTCTATTCGTTAAATTGTGGTCGTCAGTATGAAACGTTATTGATGATGTGTTAATAACGTTTCCACTTACTAATCCTGAAATAAGTGAGCTGAAAAGAAAAACGGCCAAGAGGGCAATAAAGCGCATAGTGAGAACAGTTGGTTACTCTTAATTGTTATGCCTAGAAGGGTAAACCTATTTCACTATTTTTAAAATACATAGTGCGCTATTTCATTTCACATGGGACTACATAGTTAATGCATGATTGAACTGTAGGCAGCGGTATTAACTGATTTTGGCGTGTTGTCATTACTGCTCAACTCGCTAGCTTCTTCAACTAATGCAGTCATCGCGTTAATGATATCAAGAAAGTTGGATAGCTGCTCTTGTGACAAATCATTAGATAGCGTTTCAATTTTACTGATAAGTTGTTTGGTTGGTAGGCGCATAGTGTCAAAATCTCGTTGTTCAGTGCGTATTAGGCACTCTTTTATTCAATACCTGCCTCTGAACTTACAAATAGCTTGCCAACTTTTTTTGACGCTAAACTCAGCATATTAAATGCGTTATTAATACTAAAATAAAAAAGCCAGCTAAATAGCAGCTGGCTTTGTCATCATGAATCTTTTCGTTCAAACCTTAGAACGTATACTTCACGCCTACCTTAATTCGCCATGTAGATTGCTCTTCATCAAACGAGTCATAGTTGCTGGTGTCTGTGCCGCCGTATGCCTCAGAATAAACATATTGGCCCGCATCGTTGATGTCGTAATCAAACAGTATTTGCTGCGGATACGTCATTTCATACACGTTACCCCAGTCACTGTTTAACAGGTTCGCAAAGTTATCGATATTCAAATAAATACGACCTTTGTGGCCTTCAACAAATCCTGGAATTTCTTGCGAAATAGCTAAATCTACTGTGGTGATCCAAGGTTGAGTGGACGAGTACTTTCCAACGTATCCGCCAGCGGCACCCGCTACACCTGCTTGCTCAGCAATCGCCATAATTTCGTCGTAGCTAAGGCCATTGTCGAAATCAACGGCAGCATCGTTGGCGCCTGATGGAATATAAGGAAGGTACACATCTGAATCATCAAACGCAGTTTGATCGCCCAAACCGCCGCTTTGATATGAACCGAGTACCCAAGAGAAAGGCTGACCAGAGCGACGTTCAAAGAATAGATTGAAGTTAGTGCTGTAACCCTCAAAATACTCGTGAGTGTAACCAAGGTTCACTAAAAAACGGTGTTTGGTTTCATAGTACGCGGTGCCCACGGTAGGGTCGTTACGATTAACCGTAACTTCATACTGATAGTTAGATTCTGCCGTTGAGCTTGTACCTGGGTTAACCTCAGTAATATCTTGGTGGGTATAGGATGTATTTAGGCTTATACCGTTATTCCATTGTTTAGCCAACGCAGTGGTAAACAGAATGCTACGGCCGCCGTCATCCGAGTTGGTTAATTGAATATCATAGTTGTCTTCATATTCAGTACCATCGTAAACATTGTCCCAGATAATACGGCCATCTGGGGTACTGTTACCATTATCGATACGCGATAAGTCTTCCCAATAAGCCGCATTTTGGCGGTCTACGTAGGTTAACTCAGTCGTCCACGCGAAGTTGTCGCCCAAGGTAGGTATATCAAAGGTGTAGTCGGCCGCAATTTGATAGCGCCAATCAGAGGGCAGTTCAAAGTCTGGATCGATTGAGTTCGTGCTTCCCGCACCTTGCATTAGCGCACTTTGGGCTTCTGTAGGAACTGATGTGAAGTCTACCGAGCTTGCATCAAGGCTAGAAAAGGTTACTGAGTCGTTGGTTACACCATCGGTGGTGTAAGCGTTAGATATCCAAACCAGTGGCATACCACCGTAGAAGCGGCCAGCACCACCACGAAGGGTTAAGTCGTCGTTGATATCCCAATTAAAGCTTACGCGAGGAAGGAAAATATCGAAGCCATCGAGGTTTTCAGTATTTGCAAAGCCATAGGTGCTAGCGAAGTTGCTGTTTAGTTGTGGTGAGTCTTCAACGGTAAGGTACTCGTAGCGAAGGCCTGCGGTTACCGTAAAGTCGTCAAACACTTCATAAGTAGCATCACCGTAAAGTGAGTAAACCGTACTTTCAACGTTATAGGCAAGGTCTTGAACATTATTTGTATACGCGTTGGCATATTCGAAATAAGAAATTTCCTGATTGGCGAATGCCTCAGTATCATCAAAATACCAGGTGCCTAAAGAATCACGACCATACAGGTTGTAGTTCCACGTGTTTTCTATTTCAGTACCAAACTTATATTCGATATCGCCAGCTAGGTAAGTAGCATGCAATGCAAAGTTCCACACTTCGTTTTCAAGCACATTTGCATGGCGGTTTTCATCTACGCCTGCTACTACGGTATAGCCACTCTCTGTACCCGTGGCAGTATCAATGTTGATTTCACCCCAATCAGAAGCCGTGACAGAGGCTTGTTCAAACTCTTTATATGAAAGGCTAACTTCTGTTTGAAGGTTATTTGTCCAGTCAGAATAGACATGGGCAGTGTAGTAAGTATTTTTTTGCGCCAACGTCCAGGTATTCGAAGTTAATAAAATAGTATCTGAATCTTCGTTGTAGTTTTGTGCCGCGGTATTTTCCTGATAGCTGTAGGTGAAATCGGCGCGGTGGTCGTTGTTGATGTTCCAGTCTAATTTAATCAGGTATTTTTCATCTTCGTCTGCATCAGGCGCGCCCGCGATTGAATCTTCAAGGCCGTATGTATCGCTAAGGGCAGTAATCACGTCTTCTGCTGCGGTAACTAACTCCGAAGGGTAGGCTGAAGAATTAAAGCCAGTATCGATTTCTTCTTCCCACTTTTCATAAGAGCCGAAAAAGAAAAGCTTATCTTCAATTAACGGGCCGCCTAACGTAAAGCCGTAGGACGATTCATCGTTATCTACATCGTATTCTGTGTCGTAGAGTTTGGTATCTTTTGCGGTGCCAGAGAAAGGCACTTCTTCATAGAATGCCGTACCGTGAAATTCATTGGTACCTGATTTGGTCACCACGTTCACGTTACCACCGCCAAATTTACCTGCGCGGGCGGTAAAGGGCGTAAACTCAACAGACACTTGGGCAATAGCATCTAAAGACACTGGGGGGCGTGACGTAGGGTAGCCGTTACTTTGTAGGCCGAAGGTGTCGTTAACGCCTACGCCATCAACAGTAAAGGTATTATATTTCGGGTTAGAGCCGGCAATACTTAATTCTTCACCGTCGGCACTTACCACCGCTAACGGGTTTGAACGAACAATATCTTTTATATCTCGGTTGAAGGTAGGCATATTTTCAATAGCCGACTCACCAAATACTGAATTTGAACCGTTGTTTGAGAAAAAGTCGCGGCTACCGGTTACCGTTACACGCTCTATATCAGAAGTAGATTCAAGGGCAGTATCAAGTTCGAATGTGTCATTCAGTTCTAAATATACATCTTCGATAACACGGCTTTGGAACTTTTGTGACTCTACGATAATCATATAAGGGCCACCAACACGTAAACCCCGTGCTGAGAATGCGCCTTCTTCATTTACAGTGATTTCTTTTACCGTTCCTGAAGGTTGATGAATAATAGTAATTGAACTGCCTGCTGCGGGATTACCTTGAGGGCCTAGTATGGTGCCGCGCATAGCTGATGATTGACCAGTGGCTGCAACGGCTGTTGTTGCAACGCCAATAGACAAAGCCACAGCCATCGCAATGCGATTGAACTGAGTTTTATGGTTCATGAATTTCCCGTTCTAAGTAAAGTTTGGTTTAAGTGCTCAGCTAGCCACGCATGCTTATTTGGGCATGTCGTATTACTGTTGCCTGAGGTAGCGCAATTGTTGGCTATTTTTATTTCATCTTTATTTCATTTGTGTAAATCTGAACTTACATAACTCTATGAAATAAAACATTATTTGAGCTTTTATGAGGATGTTAAGGCAAGGGCTTTTACGTGTTTTTACACGTTTTACGTGTGCTTACGTAAATGTAGCCTGTAGATGTGTATGTGAAAGAGGTTAGCAATAGAGACAAGGGGACTGTTTAAAATAGTAGCGCAGCGGCGCGCAAGTGAATAGTATCGTAGGAGTAAGATATTCTTGGGAAGAATTTTAATACAGATAAGAAATTCAAAGAAGAAATGGTGGCCCCACCCTGACTTGAACAGGGGACCTGCCGATTATGAGTCGGATGCTCTAACCAACTGAGCTATGGGGCCATATTTAAAATCGCTTGCTTGAAAACGTGAAACGTATCAATGAAAAGCGAGCGCAAGTATAAGCAGTTTTATTTGCCTTGTCACGCCTAGGGTTAGGCTTTGTGAACAGTTTGCTTTATTTTTGTTCAGCTTTACCTGCATTTGTGATGAATTTGCATTGTTATCGCCTTCTTTACCTTGCGCGGCCACCTCAATCCTTGACGAGCCAGCCTTATTAGCCTCACTATGATCCTTAGCAACGGGTCGTTTATTAGTTATAACCTCTGGGCGAAGGGGTTAACGCCATTATACGGGCGCCCTTGCACCTTAAATTCAAACAGGAAGTACAGATAGAAATGAAAATGCACGGGCGTTTAGGTGTCATATTAGCGGTTATTTTAGGGTTGTCGGGCTGCGACAAGCTGAGCATGAGTGAACGAGAAGTGGGCGAGATCCCATTTACGCTTACGGGTATCGAAAATAGCGCATGCCCATTAATGGTAAAAGTAGGCCCTACAAAATGGCAACTAGATTACTTTGGCTTCTACTTAACCAAACCTGAAGTGCGTATTGACGGTAAATGGCAGCGAGTATCATTTAAGCAAACGCAGTGGCAAACCCAATCTACTGCCTTATTAAAGTTCCATACGTTATGTAGCGCGCCACAAAATGCTAATAATAAAATCATTCTAGATGTATCGGAAGGTCTATTAAAACTGGCGACCAACCTTAGGTTCACAATGGGGCTTCCCTTTGATGTAAACCACACCGACCCTCTAGCTCAAGCATCACCGTTAAATGATACCAGCATGTTTTTAAACAAACAGTCGGGGCATCGTTTCTTACGCCTGGATTTATCTCACGCGGGGGCTAACGATAAACAGTGGCAGTATCATTTGGGCAGTGCTAATTGTGAGTCTGAATCCGCTGATGCAGCGCCTGAAGCATCTTGTGCCTTTACTAACAGGGTAGAATTCATTTTACCGATGACACAGCTCGATAGCGAACTGGCACTTGAGATTTCGGTTTCAAATATACTCGCTCAGATCGACCTTTTAGAGGCTGATAGCTGTGAATTTGGAAGCCCTGAAGCACAACCATGCAAGCAATTGCTACGTAACTTACTGAATAGACCATGGATAAAATGGGATTAGGCTCGCGCTAAGGGCGTATTATAGACTTTCGGATAGTAGAGAGGCTGCGGCTCGCGGGTCATAATAATAGCCGACGTATGGTTTAAGTAGGAATTAATCATGCTAAATAGTATTTTTTAATCAATGATAGATGCTTTTATACGCGCGAACGTGAATTTATGCTTATACTTTAAGCGGAGATAATAACCTATCGCCAATAGGTTATGCTGTGCACATAGTGTCAAAATTTGCTATCTTAATAAAAATAAATGATTCCTGAACAAGGCGAACTGGCGCGGAGAGAAGAATGACAGAGAAGGCCTTCCTGATAAGCGGTAGAAATACCATTATCCATAAAATTCGAAAGTTAGATTTGTTAGTAACGAATGGCGACGAACATCCGCCCATTATCGTTACTTATAAAGGCATCAAGCAGTATGAAGGGAAAATCCCCGACAATAAGCGTGATGCTAAAATGATGGATATGGAACTTGTTGATATTACGACAAGCGATGTGTTTGGCGATGAAAAAACCTTAGTGTTTATTCAAACCCTAAATGGGAAAGAATATAAAATCGATTACACAAAAATCGGTACCAGTATGTTCATCAAAATCCATCAAGATAGCATTTTCTAGTTATTATAAATTATGTGGGGTCAGCAAACCTGTCCCCAGTTATCTGCTAGCTGCGTATTAAACCCTGCTATTGGCCGTGCTTCTCCTTTAAGTTGCACATAGCGCTGTTCAAATATTGAAAATCGACAAATATCTACTGGCGTAACCTCTGATGCGTTAACGCTATTTATGATACCTGCAGTTTCCAGCCCTTCGGCAATTAACTCGGAACAAAACCAACTACTGAAGTCTTCTTGGTTGTAGCTAATACTTCCTAAAATGGGGTGGCTATCTAACGCGTCTACAGCGGAACCGAAAAGCTGTAGTACGTCATAGGCCTTGCCTTCTTGATCAAACATAAAATTAAAAAAGTCACGTTTGTTTTGCTCGAACATATCGCGAGCAGATTCACCTAATGGTAGCCACCACATGTCGCCGTCGTAGGTATGCACCCGTTCACTTAAGCGGTTAGTCATCACGCCTTTTTTACCATCATAGACGGTGGCTTCCATAACTTGATTAAAGTACCGACCTGACGCTTCGTCACGCATTTTGGTTTGCATAACAATAGCAATGTGAGTTACGGCTGAGCGGGTGGTTAACTTTGTCCATCGAGAGAAAAGGCTGTTTCCGCCAAAAGCGATAATATCGCCTGGACGCATTTGTTCTCTAATGTGATGGTATTTTTGCTGCTCTAACATGATTAACTCCTTGTCTAATGACTGAGTGATTTGTATCAAAGTATGTGTAACCTGCGACCAGTAAGCGTTTTAGTATGGTTAATTATCGGCTTCTATCGGCCGTTTATCGCTTGGTCTCACGTAACAGAGTTTTAACCTTTTTATAGCGCGAATGTCATATTTTTTCACTAGTTTATGCACGCGAAGACAAAAGTAGTTGTCGACGCATCATTTAACTACTCTCATTTGAGGAAATTGATATGGATATGTCACGCCACGTTAGATTACCCGCTTTGTTTGGTTTTGGAATCACACTTGCGTTGTCTGCAAGTCTAGCCAATGCAAATGGGTATCCTGAAAGTACTGAAAAAGACCTTGTAGCAGTTTGCGAAGCGATAAAAGATGATAATCGCTTAGCATTGCATAAAGCAGTAAAACGCAGTCGTATTAGTTATAGAAATTTGCACAAAGGATTAGTGTGTAACGGCGAAGATATGCTGTCTTTCGCTCAGTCACACAACGCGACGTCAACAGGCGACTATCTTGCTCGCAAAGTAAAAGCTGATAAATCAGTCTTAACGGCGAAACGTTAACGGCAACTAAATCAGACTTTATGATTGAATTTTAAATCCCTGGATTTGGAGCTACTGATTTTCAGTAGCTCTTTTTTATTTAAACAGGGGAGCAAACTATCAAATTCATGCGTAATTCCTTTACGCTCTAATCTTTTAAGTACCACCCTTTTAAGTACCAACCTTTTAGGCTTGAGCCCTTTGCACATAATCTGCCTATTTTCTGTTTCCTTCTCTCTATTTCCTTCTCCATTTAGCTTGGAAAGAAAAACGTCGATAAAGACCAATGTCTTACTAGCGTCATATTCGTTCAGCCGATAGACTGTTTTCGCTAAGAATTAAGTGCTTTGTCTACTAACTTACTGGGTTTTCAGGAGAACAAGAAGTGTAATGGTTAAACTACGACAATGGATAACCGGCGCGATATTAGTACTTGGATGTTATTACCTTGGTACGTGGCTGTCTTCTTCAACAGGTTTACCACTGCCTGGTGCGCTTACTGGCTTGCTCATTCTTTTAGCCGTGCTTTTTATCGCCCCTAAGACCGAACCTCTTGTGGCACGTGCCGCTTCTCCTTTACTCAGTCACATGTCGGTATTGTTTGTACCTGCTGTTCTTGGCGTTAGCGCATATTGGAAGGAAATAGCAGAAAACGGGTGGGCCATTGGTATCGCGATAGTTATCACTACCTGCATAAGTTTAGGGATTAGCGCTAAAATAGCAGAAAAGCTTCTTGCCTCACGCCATACGCGCGCTTCGCAAGTGCCTTTTGACAAAAGTGAAGGCAAACAAGTCACTGGTCAAAAGGCAGTGAAAAAAATGGTGAGAAAGGGAAGTGACAATGATTGAAGCTATTAAATATGCCACTACGCTTTCGGGTGTGGCGTGGCTTGCAATTACGTTACTTTTTTATTGGATTGGGTTAACCATAAACCGAAAATATTACCGTTACCCGATTTCTCACCCACTTATTTTTACGGCGCTAAGTGTGGGAGTGCTCGTGTATTTGTCCAATACTGCTATGACCCATTATCAGCAATCTGCTGGTTTGCTACATTGGTTGTTAGGCCCTGTCACCGTTGCGTTGGCACTGCCTATTTATCGACAATGGCAACGATTGCGTCACTATGGTTTACCCTTGCTGTTAAGTATAGTGGCTGGCGGTATTGTAGCGCCTATTTTGGCTTGGGCTGCTCTGTGGGTATTTAACTCGCCAATTAGTATTCAACTTACTATGTTAGCCAAATCTATTACTACGCCTCTGGCCATGGAAGCATCGGCTCACATAGGTGGAATTCCTGCCCTTGCCGCAGTGTTTGTTATTACTACCGGTGTAGTAGGCGCCATTGCCGCTACAAGTGTTTTTCGTATTTTTAAGGTAACCGATACGCAATCTCAAGGTGTTGCACTTGGCACGGTTGCTCATGCAGTAGGAACCGCAAAATCGCTACATATGGGCGATGAAGTGGCAGCCATGGCAACGCTAGGTTTGTGTGTTAATGGCATATTTACCGCTATTATTTTGCCATTAATATTTAGTTTTCTCTCACCATCTCTTTAATTTTGACTACAATGGATAAAAAGCATTTCATTCGAAAGTGCTATTGTTAGTTTCGACGTGTCACGTCAATATATGAACCGTCAAAATTTATCGCTTCAGTTCGAAGTATTAACGCCGATACAGTGTTGATTACAACGCATTGTAATTTTCACTATTATCAAAAAGCTAGGTGGTAAGATTATTCAATGTTTTCTGTACTCGTCTGTGACGACTCGTTAGTCGCTCGAAAACAAGTTGCCAAATGTTTGCCTCAGGACTGGGAAGTTGCTGTGCATTTTGCAAAGAATGGGCAGGAAGCACTCGTTGCACTCAAAGAAGGTAAAGGCGACTTACTGCTACTTGATTTGAACATGCCCATACTCGATGGCTATGGCACGTTAGAAGCAATTAAAGCGGAAGGCTTGTCGACTAAGGTCATTGTCATTTCAGGTGATATTCAACCTGAAGCTTACGATAGAGTAACGGCCTTGGGGGCATTGGATTTCATTCGTAAGCCCGTATCACCTCAAACCCTTGCTGAAGTGCTCGATAAATTTGACATATTGCACAGCGAGCCAGAGCCCATTGTTGAGGCTGCGCCGTTAGACCCAGATATTCGTGACTGTTACCAAGAAATAACGAATATCGCCATGGGGCAAGCCGGTGATCACTTAGCCCGCATCATGAACGTGTTCGTTCGACTTCCTATTCCTAATGTAAACCTTATTGAAGTATCTGAATTACATATGATGCTTTCAGATATTGAAAGTCATGAGCAAGTTACCGCTGTGTGTCAGGGTTTTCTAGGGCCGGGCATCAGTGGTGAAGCAATTTGCATTTTAAGTGACTCGAGCTTTGAAGATGTGGCAAAAATTCTCAATGTAGAAGGCGAAGTGGATGATCAGCTACAGCTAGAACTATTAATGGATGCGGCCAGTATTCTTATCGGTACATGCCTTACAGGCCTAGCAGTGCAAATGGATGTTAACTTCAGCCAAGGTCATCCCATTGTTTTAGGGCAGCACCGAGCTATTACTGAAATTATCAGTATGAATCAGATTAGATGGAAACGAACCCTCGCCATCGAGCTAAGCTATGGCTTAGAAGGTTACAATGTTCAATGTGATTTGATTTTGTTATTTACCGAAGAGTCGATGAAAATGATGAATTCGAAACTTGCCCACCTGTTGGAGGACTTCTAATGAGCCAACAATTGGATGATATACTCGAATTCCATTGGATGATGGACATGCTTCAAACGGTTGATGTAGGCATTGTTGTGCTAAATCGACAGTTTAAAATTCAAGTCTGGAACGGCTTCATGGAAAGTCATAGTGGCATGTTGCCTAGTGACGTTCGTGATAAATCGCTTTTTGACTTATTCCCTACCATTAAAGAAGACTGGTTTACGCAAAAGTCTAAACCGGTATTTGATCTAAAAACCAGAGCATTTATGACCTGGGAACAGCGCCCATATTTATTTAAGTTTCCTAACTACCGGCCGATTACAGGTAGTGAGTCATTTATGTATCAAAACATCACACTGTCGCCATTAATATCGGCTACAGGAAACGTTGAATACATCAGTATGATGATTTACGACATGACAGATGTTGCGGTGGGTAAAAAGCAACTTGAAGCCATACAGGTGCATATGACGGAAGCACAAGAGCGTAATCAGCTCGCCCGCTAGTATTCACTTATATCGCCACAAGTAACTTGCGAAGCACCCCCCCCATCTAATATTCGAGCTAACCGACACGTGGCAGCAGTTCTACGTGTTGCCGGAGTCACTATGCCAACGTTTTTCCAGTTTTTACTATCACCCTTGTTATTGCCAGTAGAGGCGAAAGCAAAAGCTGTCTCTACCACAAAGCATTTCATTTTAGTCGCTACGGTATTTGCGTTAGCTGCGTGTGGCGGCGGAGGCGGTGATTCAGATGGGAGCAGTGGCTCTAGCTCCAGTGACCTTGTGATTAACGCCGGTGACGATGCAACGGTGACCGAGGGCGCAAGTTATTCCTTGAGTGCGGTAGTGAGTGGTGGGAATGAAGAATATACTTATCGCTGGTCGGCATCGCCTTCACTGACTATCACCCACGAAGACACTAGCGATTCTGCTGCTAGCTTTGAAGCACCAAGCGTATCAAGTGCCACTGAATATACTATTACCGTAACGGTTAACGACACGGGGGGCAACGAAGCCAGTGACTTAACCATTATAACCGTGGTGCCGATTAATATTGCTCCAGAAGCAATTATTGATGTGCCCGAGTGGGATGGTTTAGACGCAAATAATTTCCCTGGCGGCGTAGAAGTTATTTTTGATGGCAGTAGCAGTACCGATGACGACGCTACAGACGAGAGCGCCTCCATCTCTGATTATAGCTGGACGCAAACCGACGGCACTAACGTTATTACGGGGGAAGAAACCAATTTATCAACCCTCACCATAGTGACGCCTATTGCAAATGATGCGCAAACCTTGAGTTTCGAACTAACCGTAACCGACAGTGAAGGCACTACCGACACAGAATCTGTGACTATTTTTGTGCAGTCAGAGTCAGATACGCTACCGGTAGTTGACGCAGGGTCTTCACAAGGCGTATTCAGCGGTGAGACTATTGTACTTGATGGCGATGCTAGCACCAGTATTCCAGGCGCATTACCCCTGACTTACGGTTGGGAGCGCAGCAATAACGTCTCTTCAATAACCTTACCTGCTAATGCGGCAGACGCAGCAACCTTAAGTCAAAACGTAGATATACAAGCAATCGATGATGAAGATGACTTATCGACGTTTGCCATCGCGCCTGCGGTAACTGAATATACTGTAGTGGCTTACACATTAACCGTGACCGATGCCAACGGTAATCAAGTAGAAGATACCATTAATGTGGGTGTACGCCCCATGCCGACTCCTTTAATGAATGATACTGGCGTGTTGCAGCAAGCAACTGATAATGCGCTTACTGAAGCGCAACAAAACGAGTGGCCAGGTCAAGATGGTCAACGAGGCGCAGATATTGTTGAACAAAATGGATTAATTGAGAAAGCCGGAAGAGGTAAAGCGGGCTTCGATTATACCCGCTTAAATGCCAATGGTGATGAACAGGATGCCGATGCAGATACGTGGTCATGCGTACGCGACAACGTAACGGGTTTAGTGTGGGAGGTTAAAACCGACGACGGTACACTGCAAGATAAAGACTACACCTATTCATGGTATAGCGACGATGTAAATGGCGGCTATGAAGGTGATTTAAGCGGCAGCGATACAGTTTGTTCACTGACCAACTGTAACACACAAGCTTATGTGACAGCGCTTAACGCTCAAGGGTTATGCGGTTTTTACGATTGGCGTATGCCCACCCACCAAGAGCTTTTCTCGCTTATGCATTTAGGTATCTCTGATAGCATGACCATTGACGAAGACTACTTTCCGTATACTGGCGTACTTTCGGCAAATCCAGTGTGGTACTGGACTTCTGTACCTAGCGCCGACGGTGTAAACAGTGATGATGCACAAAATGCATGGGCGCTGGATTTCGACTCTGGGGTAGATAACTTTTTAAATAAATCCTCGGCGGCAAAAGTACGCTTAGTAAGAGCGGGGAGATAACCATGAAAACATTAGCACCTTTATTAGCACCGATAGCAGCATCGTTGATGTTAGTTTCTACGACTCTTTCGGCACAAACCTGTTTGTCCGATGGGCTTGAAACCACACCTGATGAAGACTTTACCACTATCACCAGTAGTACGGTGTTGCATGAGCCTACCGACTTAGTGTGGGAGCGGTGTGCAGAAGGGCAAACTTGGGACGGAAGTACGTGTGATGGCGAAGCGGTGAAATATACTTGGCAGCAAGCATTGCAACTTGCGCAAGCGGCCAGTGATGAAGACTTATTAGGTTGGCGACTTCCTAACGTAAAGGAACTTGCCACCATTGTTGAGCGTGACTGTGTACGTCCCGCTGTAAACAGCACTATGTTCCCAGAAACGCCGCCAGATGACTTTTGGACATCTACCCCTTCGGTTGATGACCCCGATAGGGCATGGGTAGTGGCTTTCTTCAATGCGAGCCATTCAATTAAAGAGAAAGATCGCTTTATTTACGTAAGATTGGTGCGAACGTACACAAACGATTAGCGAATATGCACAAACCTTCAATTTATACTTTAGGCTAATGCTAAGGTTGTGTGGTAGGAAATGTGAAAGCGCGCACTTATAATGCGCGCTTTTCTTATTGCTAGCAGGCATCCATGTTTACCCTGATACTTCACCCTGATTTTTCGCAGTTTAGACTCATGTCACCTTCCTATTTGCGTGCAAGCTAGCCACAATAGTCTCATGAAATATTTTGAGCGCCTTTTACTAGGCATTATAAGCACCGTGCTATTTGTTGGGGGAATTAAACCAGCCTCGGCAGAAATTACGTGCAACATTGATTTTGCGTATGGCTTAGCGGTTAACGACACTCAACTTCGCGTTATGGAAAAGTCTCGCACGCGGGTGCAAATTAATGATCAAACTCAGCTTTTTATCGATGGCCGTTGGCAAACCCTTACCGCTGAGCAAAGCGAGTGGTTAGGTGAGTATGCACATGGCTTGCATTATGTAGTGCCCAAAATGATAGTTTTGGCTACTGAGGGTGTCGACCTGGCAGTAGATACTATTGAAAGTGTTTACCTGGGCTTAGTAGGAAGCGACCACGATAGCTACGAGCGCTTAAACAGCGCCATGAAGCGAGTGAAGGTAAGGGTTAAAGATAAGTTTAGGCACGCCAGTAATCACTATTTTATTGGCCCAGGATCGTTAGAAAGTGTGGATGATTTTGTTGATAGTGAAATTGAAGCCCAATTGGAAGAGGCTATTTCCACCTCGGTAGGTGGCATCTTGTCGGCTATTAGTGGTATTAATACCAACAGCGATGAAGTGAACAGCGAGAAAGTGGCTGAAATTACCCGTCAATTAGGCACGGTAGGCGAGCAGCTTGAAAGAGATATGAACAGTAAAGCGACCAGCCTACGAAATAAAGCAGAGTGGATTTGTAACAAGCTAAAACGATTAGATGTTGCTGAAGAAAAGCTTCGCGCTTCAATTCCTGCACTGCAACCGTATAATCTGATTACTTCCCATTCTCCAGAAGAAACTGAGTAGTAGCTAGCTTTGCACTAATCTCTGATAATTCAAGCCAACCAATCTCAATACCACCTATACGAAGCAAGACAGCAAAGTATTCAGGTAACGTCTGCCTTTGGCGGTTACCTGCCAATGGGTATCGGTGATTTCCAGCAGTCCTTTTGCCTGTGCGTCATCCAATGCATCTTGATATTCTTTCGTTAATTCAACACCGGTTAGTGCAGTGTAATCCTCAATAGGGCAGGGCTCTACCAATCTAAAGCGGTTCATGAAGAATTCAAAAGGTAAGTCTTCTGCCGATACCTGAGTTTCAGTATCCAAATAAGGACGGCTTATTTCCATATAGCCACGAGGGTGCTTAATTTTAACCGTGCGCGTAATCGTGCCCGTGGTGATATCCGTAATCTTACCGTGTGCACCGCAGCCTATTCCTAAGTAATCCCCAAAGCGCCAGTAGTTAAGGTTATGCTGGCACTGATGCCCCGCTTTTGCATAAGCAGAAATCTCATATTGCTCGTAACCTGCGGCCTTCAAACGGGCATGCCCTTGTTCTTGAATGTCCCACAAAATATCATCATCGGGTAATTCAGGAGGGCGTGAATAAAAGGGCGTATTAGGCTCAATCGTTAACTGATACCACGACAAATGATAGGGTGATAACGCCAGCGCTTTGTCTACATCAGACATAGCATTTTCAACGCTTTGCTCGGGTAAGCCGTGCATCAAATCTAGGTTAAATGTGGGTAGCCCAGCGCTGTGCGCTTGATTAATCGCTTCTATGGCTTGGGTATCGTCATGAATGCGGCCAAGTACCTTTAAGTGGGCTGGCTGAAAGCTTTGTATACCTACTGAAATACGGTTAATACCCGCTTGATAGAAGCCAGCGAAACGGCCACTTTCCACCGTGCCAGGGTTGGCTTCCATAGTAATCTCAGCATTATCTGCCAAGTTCACGCGCTCGCGAATACCTTCAATTAGGTCGCTAATCGCTTCGGCTGAAAATAAGCTAGGTGTGCCACCGCCTATGAAAATAGTTTCAACGGTTCTATCGCCTATGCGCTTAGCATCTATGGCTAAGTCATCAAGCAGATGGGCGACATACTCTTTTTCGGGCAATGCCGACTTTAAGCCGTGTGAATTAAAATCGCAATATGGGCATTTTTGTACGCACCAAGGAATATGCACATACAAACTTAATGGAGGATTACGCAAAGGTGTTTCTCATCGTTTCTAATAATATAGCCAAGGCATTTCCACGATGACTAATACGGTTCTTTTCAGCTTTATCTAACTGCGCAGCAGTGCAGTTGTGCGATGGCACGTTAAACACAGGGTCGTAGCCAAAGCCGCCATCGCCTTCACGGGCATTAAGAATTTCACCTTCCCACTTACCTTGGCTAACGAGTGGCACTGGGTCACCTGCGTGACGCATGAATACCAGTGTGCAAAAGAAGTGGGCTTTGCGGTTATCAGAACCTACTAACTCACTTAAAAGCTTGTCGATATTGTCACTGTCGGTAGCATTATCGCCAGCAAAACGGGCTGAATAAATACCAGGAGCGCCGCCAAGGGCGTCGACCACTAAGCCCGAATCGTCAGCAATAGCCGGTAACCCAGTTACCTCGGCAGCATGTCGCGCTTTAATAATGGCGTTTTCAACAAAGGTAGTGCCCGTTTCAGGCACGTCTTCCACGCCCAATTCTTTTTGCGCGATGACATCTACACCATAGTCGGCAAACAAGCTGGTGAACTCACGTACCTTGCCCTGATTAACAGACGCAAGCACTATCTTTTGAGGAAAAGTCATAAAAATACCTTAACAAATTTAATTTTTGGCTAGTTTGCTGATGTAGTAAACCTAGAGTTCATTGTTGCCGGACGATAACTAGCGCGGTCAAGTAGGTGTGTTGGCTGCGTAGCAACCCCTCCGCCGCAGGGATGCGGCGGCGGAGCATACAGGGACGTATTTACCGCGTGTTTGCGGAGCAGCTAACACACCTGATTGGCCGCGCCAAGCTTGCCATCGCCAAGCTTGCCATCACCAATCTCGTCATCAATTAGCACGCAAAAGGCCGCATCACTTATCCCCGCATCAATTCAACGCGTTAGCGCTTCTTCGTGCGATTCTTAATTTTTGGTTTCGCTTTGGACTTGGCTTTTGCTTTGTCTTTCGCCGTTAGCTTTTTCTTTCTTGGGCCAATTTTTGGTGCTTTATTTTGCGGACGAAGTTCTGCAATAACCCGGGCTTTGATTGGTTCTTCGGTGTAGCGCGCTGCTTTGGTGATAAATTCAAAGTCGTGGGCTTCTATCAAAGATATTGCAGTGCCTTTGGCGCCAGCACGGCCGGTACGGCCAATACGGTGAACATAAACGTCGGCTTTACGTGGCATATCGAAGTTAATAACATGGCTAACTTCAGGTACATCAATGCCTCGCGCGGCTACGTCGGTAGCTAAGAGTACCGGCACTTCGCCACTTTTAAAGCGCGTTAAGGCAGCCATACGTTTATCTTGTGGCATTTCGCCTTGTAACCAGCACACCATAATATCTTGCGATGCTAAATAGTCTTTAAGCATTTGCAGGCGTTCGCGGGTTTTAACGAATACAACCGTGGTAGTCGCTTGTTCTTTTAATATATGAACGAGCAATGCCTTTTTATGGTTTAAGTCATCAGCTAAGTGATACCACTGGTGAATTTTGTTCTTTTCTTTGCGTGATGGAAAGGCTTCAATCACTTCAGGATTTTGCAGAATGTCTTTGGCAAACTGACTTACACCGCCGCCTTCCAATGTGGCAGAAAATAGCATGTTCTGTTTGCGCCAGCGTGCTTCACTCGCAATCTGGTTCACAATAGTGCGAAAACCCATGTCTAGCATACGATCGGCTTCATCAAGAATAAGGCACTCGATGTCACGACAATCGGCCATTTCATTTTGAATATGCTCAAATAGACGCCCTGGCGTCGCCACCAAAATATCGATGCTTTGGCTAAGGGTTTCTCTGTCGGTACCGTAGTTAATGCCACCGGTGATCACGCCGCTAACAATGTCAGTGTGCTTGGTTAACTCTACGGCTTGTTCATACACCTGTAGCGCAAGTTCGCGGGTAGGGGTAAGAATAAGAATGCGAGTTGAACCTGGCTGCTTACGCGGGTAGTCGAGTAAAAACTGACAAACCGGCAACAAAAACGCCGCGGTTTTACCCGTGCCAGTAGGCGCAGACGCTAAAATATCGCGCCCGTCCATTGCATGAGGGATAACCAAAGATTGTACGCTGGTGGGGCTCTCGTAGCCCATATCCGCCACCGCGTGGCAGAGTTCTTCGTCTAATTCGAGATCTTCGAAAGTCATAGTATAAAAACGCTCATATTGAATGGGGCGTATTGTAGCATTTATGGTACAAAACGTAGAAAAAAAACACGTAATAGGTAATTTACCGACGTGTTTTGTGTGAGCTCTTTATACATGCCCTTATAAATGCTCATTTTTAAAACGTACTTGCCAGTGCGCCTTATTAAAGTAGCGCGCTTATTTTTTCCAATTTAGCGTTGTTCAGGGCTTCACGAATTTCTGGGCCTTTAAATCCTTGAGCAATAATGTGCTGAACATCCACGGCATTGGCTGCCACTAAGGCTTGAGTTATCAACGCTTCGCGCTCTGGCCAATGTAATGAACTCATAGCGCCGGCCAGCGCTGAATCAGAGGGTTGCATTGCAATTGGTTGCAGGGCATTAAGAAAAAGCCTAAAGCGCTCTGGTCGTCGCCATGCATCGGTTTTATTAAACACTGTTAACAGCGTGTCGGCGTCTAGTTTGTCGCAATTAAGAAGTGATGTTTTATGCGCGCTTACCATTTCAGCAATGTCGCTTACCGTATTTTGCACTTTTAATCGTTTACACAGTAGCTGAACGTCATTGAGTGATAAGCCTGAACAAAGCGCGGCAAAACGAACTTCTATTGGCGCAGACGGACTGGCGTCTTGTTCTTGTGGTTGAGTGTGCGCTTGCTTTTGAATTTGTTTGAGTGCTTGAATGCCTGCAACAAAGGTGCTTTCAGACTGGCTAAGTTCTGCAAACCAGTCGTCTAAGGCATTACACGCTTTTAAAGTTTTGAAAAATACCTCGGGCGTGGCTTCAAGTAAACTTCGCTTGGTTTCTTGCCATACTCTCTCTGCACTTAGGCTGGTTAATTCACCAGACTTGGCCATGTCGGTCATCAGGCTTAGGGTTTCTTCAGCAATGGTGAATCCTAAGTAGGCATAGCGGGTGGCGAAACGGGCAACGCGAAATACCCGCAGAGGGTCTTCACTGAACGCTTCAGAAACATGACGAAGTACTTTATCTTGTAAATCTTGTTGGCCATGATAAGGGTCAATAAGTTCGCCGTCTTGATCTCGGGCAATGGCATTTACCGTTAAGTCGCGGCGTTTTAAATCCTCTTCCAACGTAACCGACGCAGAAGCATCGCACTCAAAGCCTGTATAACCGCTGCCCATTTTACGTTCGGTACGGGCAAGTGCGTATTCTTCTGAGGTTTTGGGGTGTAAAAATACAGGAAAGTCTTTACCGACTTGCGTGAAGCCTTTAGCTAGCATTTGCGCTGGTGTTGCTCCTACCACAACATAATCTCGTTCGGTAACGGTTCTTCCCAAAAGGGTGTCGCGTACCGCGCCGCCAACTAAATAAACCTGCATGTAACCTCTATTTTAAAATTTAACTCAGCCAGTAGTTATTATTACAGAAGCAGATTGTATAAGCACACTTTGACTTCTGTTCACGCTCTGGTAGTTTAAATCGCGTTTTCAACTTCAACAGCGAATACCATGTATTTGAATTACTTTGGGTTAAGCGATAATCCGTTTTCAATCGCACCAAACCCCGATTACCTCTATATGAGCCCGCGGCATAAAGAGGCGTTAGCTCACCTTACTTTTGGGCTAAGTGAAAGTGGCGGTTTTGTTATGCTTACCGGCGAGGTAGGTACAGGGAAAACCACGGTTTCTCGTAAGTTATTGCAACAATTGCCGGATAACACCCAAGTAGCAATGATACTAAACCCAACGCTTTCAGCGCTGGAGTTGCTCGCCACGGTATGCGATGAACTTGGTTTACCGTACCAAGAAGAGAAAGCCAGCTTAAAATACTTCACCGATTTAATTTTATCTAAATTGGCAGAAAATCACCAACAGGGCATGAATACGGTGTTGATGGTTGATGAAGCGCAACATTTATTGCCTGAAGTGTTGGAGCAGTTGCGGTTACTCACGAATCTAGAAACTAACCGCGAAAAGCTACTAAAAGTGGTATTAATTGGCCAGCCTGAATTACAGCAACTATTGAAGCGTAACGAGCTAAGACAGCTCGCTCAGCGTATTACTGCGCGCTATCATTTACTGCCCCTTACCGCCCCGGAAGTTAGTGCTTACATAGCGCATAGGCTAAGTGTCGCGCACGGTGATGTAAGTATTTTTAGCAAATCTACCTTGCGGGCAGTGCATCAAATCACCGGTGGTATTCCAAGAGTTATAAACTTGCTTTGCGATAGGGCATTAACGCTTTCTTTCACCAAACAACATGCCGTAGTGCAAAAGCCTATTTTCCTTGCTGCAGCACAGCAAATTCTTGGTGAAGATGTGGTCAGCCAGCGTATACAGGGTAACCGCAAATGGTGGCTTGCAAGCGCATTTATAGTGGCTGTGTTTTGTGGCTATGGCCTAGGGAGTTTATATGTCTAATATTCTTAGTATTAGTGACCTAAAGCCCGGTATGGTGATTGTTAGAATTACGCAACAGAATGGCCCGGTTAAAATTCGAAAATCCGGCTTGGTCTCGAGTGATGCTATGGTGGAAGGCTTAGCAGAAATGGGGGTTCAGGAAATAGAAATAGATCCTGATCAAACCGTAGAGATTGCGCCTGCAGCTACAGCTGGCGTAGGACATCGAACGCAAACCCAAGCGCTATTACGTGGCCAGCACGATACCAGCGCAAAGTTCGACAAAACGCTATCTGACCAATTTAATCGCAGTTTGTTTTTGCCTACCGTGCAAGGGTTGCCTTCCATGTGGAAGGTATATGGTAAAGAGCTGGCGACTTACTCAGCGATTGTTGCAGGTGGTTTATGCTTAGGGTTTCTGATTGCCACGCGAGGGGAGTGGTGGCCTACCGTTACCGCGTCGGTTGTGGAATCTATTCGACCTGAAGCTTCAAACACCACTGGTATCTCGAAGCAAGGCTCCCAAGCGCTTGCACAAGCCCCTTCACAGTTACCTGTGCAAGTGAACGGTCAAGGCAGCGAACAAGGGGCTGAACAAACAACAGCGCCTGAAACTACGCCACTCATAGTGCCCAATGCATCTGAGCAAGTATCAACGACTAGCGATAATTTACCTTCTGAAAATATCGCTTCGCAAGAAGATGGTTCAGATCGCATAGCGCAAGCCTCTAATACCAACCCAAATTCGCAGTCACAGCCAAGCCAAGCACGGACGGGAAGCCAAGCACGGACGAAAGACCAGACGCGGTCGGGAAATCAAAATGACGCTGATGATACCTTCGATTTAGCCGCGGCTGAGGAAGAAGGGCGGGTGCTTAATTCTCAAGGTAACCAAGGTGACAACAAGATTGAAGTATCGCCAGAACTGTTAGCGCGTTTTAATCAAGCGGTGGCAGCGCTGGATACTCAAGCTGAGAACAATGATTTTGAGCCGGAAACGAAAGTAACGGTACGAGATAATATTCAGCGTGTTGATCAGTTGCCTGTACGGCTATTAACGCGGTTGCCCTCTATGAATTTCAGTGCGCATATGTACGCATCACGACCAGATGATCGTTGGGTGCGGGTGAATGGCATACAAATGAGTGAAGGTGATTGGATTGACGACAAAGTGCAAATTGTTAATATTGAAGCGCAGCAAGTGGTGCTAGGTTTTGAAGAAGAACTCTTCACCATGGCGGCGCTTACTGACTGGTAGTAAAGGCGCTAGGCATTGGGTATTAAGGTGAATGTTAATACCCTTGGCTTATAGTCAGGATGCTCATTAGTCTGGCGCTTGATTTACCAATACGTCTTGAAAGAAATTCGATAAGTTCACGTTGAAATCATCGGGCCGCACGCCCGAAACAATTTCATCATCATTATCACTTAAATCTAACCGAGTAATATCATCATATTGCTGGGATGAAACGCTATAAAATGTCATCACGATGGGGCTCATCGTACTAAGTGGGTTTTGCTGGCTGACAATGGCAAGTTTCCCACTTTTTAGCCTAACAATTGAGCCTACAGGGTGCACTCCCATGCATGTGACAAACTGGTTAACCAAGGTTTGATCGAGTCTGTTATCTTCGGTGAGTCGTTTGAGGGCCTGGGTGGGGCTAATACTTTCTTTGTGGGGACGGTTGGACACCATAGCATCGTAGGTATCAATAATGCCTGCAATGCGCGCAAATTCGGAAATTTCCATTTCTTTGAGTGCTTTAGGGTAGCCACTGCCGTCTATGCGTTCGTGATGTTGCGCAATAATTGATAACACTAAATCCGAAATATCCCCGCATTGCTCCACAAGCTCAACACCAATATCAACGTGGGTTTTCATCACTTCCCAATCTGCTGCTGACAAATCTTGAACACTGTTATGAACATCCATCGGTATGGACGACATGCCCACATCCATTAACAATGCCCCTAGACTCGCTTGATCTATGGTTTCTCTGTCGTAGCCAAGAAACTGGGTAAACATACCCATTAAAATACTACAGTTGATGGAGTGTTCTAGCAGGTAAGCGTTATTGTTTTTTATCAGAGTTAAGCAGGATAGGGCGTCCTTGTTATCAAATATGCTATCGATAAGGCTCTGGGCTAGTTCTTTTACTAATTTCAAGTCGTTTACCGCACCACGATTAAGTGCAGATAAAAAGCCGTTTTGTATATTTACCGCATCAAAGTAAAGCCCATTCGCTTCTTTCATTGCGTTTCGTGTAAGGCTAGTAGTCGCTGGCGACGGCTCTTCTCTTACCTTAGTAGGCGCTTGAACGATTGTTTCTGATGTGGGATGGGGAGCTGAGTCGGTTGCTGGTTCGTGATTGGGGGACTTGTCGAAGTCTACTTGAACAATCTGTATCCCGCGAGATTTTAAGGTATTGATTACCGTTTGGTGTTTTACAAGACCCTTTGAACGCATCCGTAAGCTGCCAGTTTGTTTAAGTACTTGGTTGATGTACATCCCCGGTTTGAGATCATCAATAGGTACTGCTTTCAGCATAAAGACTCCATTCAATTTTATGAGCGATGTTAATTACTTACTAAAGTTAGGCGAAGTACGAGTACTTCGCCATCACTACGGCGCAAAATCCCACTGAATGATACTAAAGTTTAAACCTTGCGTTTAAGCGCTAGTATTTTACAGCCAGTATTTAAATCCAAGCAGGTTGCTTAGCTTCGTAAGCCGAAATTTTGTCGGTAAGCTCAAGCGTTTGGCCAATTGCATCTAACCCTTTTAGCAAGTTAGTTTTATGGTGATCCGCAATGTCGAAGCTAAAGCTTGTCTCGCCAAAAGATACAGTTTGCTCTGGCAAATTAACCGTAATTTCTAACGCTGGATTGGCTTCTACTGCTGCAAATAACGTGTCCATTTCACTGCTGGCAAGCGCAACAGGTAATAATTGGTTGTTAATGCAGTTGCCATAAAAAATATCAGCATAGCTGGTGGCAATAATGGTCTTAAAACCAAAATCGTTCAGCGACCATGGCGCATGTTCACGGCTAGAGCCACACCCGAAGTTTTCTCTGGTAAGTAGAATACTTGCACCGGCAAACTCAGGTTTGTTCAATGAGAACTCTGGGTTAGGCACTTTTTCTTCTAAATCCAAATAACGCCAATCGTGGAACAAGTGCTTTCCATAGCCCGCACGAGTTACACCAGTTAGAAACTGCTTAGGAATAATTTGGTCGGTATCTACGTTAGCTTGGTCTAACGGTACCGCTGTACCTGTATGCGCGGTAAAACCTTGTGTTGAATCAGACATGGGTTACTCCTGAAAATCTCTAACATCGGCGAAATGGCCAGAAATAGCGGCTGCTGCTGCCATCGCTGGGCTAACCAAATGGGTGCGTGCACCACGACCCTGACGGCCTTCAAAGTTTCGGTTACTGGTTGATGCGCAGCGATCGCCAGCCACCAGTTTATCGTCGTTCATACCCAAGCACATAGAGCAGCCCGGTAAACGCCATTCAAACCCTGCATCGGTAAAGATTTTATCTAACCCTTCAGCTTCCGCTTGTTTTTTTACATGACCTGAACCCGGAACCACAATGGCGGTAACCGAATCAACCACTTTGCCATTTTTCGCAATATGCGCAGCTGCACGTAAATCTTCAATACGGCCATTAGTACAAGAACCAATAAACACATGGTTTACGGCAACATCGGCAAGCTTATCGCCTGCTGATAATCCCATATAGCCCAAGGCTTTTTTGGCGCTTTCTTTTTCGATAGGATCAGAGAAGTCATCTGGGCCCGGCACGGGTGTATCAACACCAATAACTTGGCCTGGGTTGGTACCCCAAGTAACCTGAGGTGCAATGTCAGCCGCTTCAAGTTCAACTACTGTATCGAAGCTTGCGCCTTCTTCAGTGTAAAGGGTTTTCCAATAGGCTACAGCGTCTTCCCAGTCTTGGCCCTTCGGCGCATATTCACGGCCTTTAAGGTATTCAAAAGTGGTGTCATCTGGTGCAATTAAGCCTGCTTTAGCACCGGCTTCAATGCTCATGTTACACACGGTCATGCGCTCTTCCATGGTTAAACCAGAAATCGCTTCACCCGCGTATTCAATTACGTGCCCCGTTGCGCCTGCGTGACCAATTCTGCCAATGATGGCAAGAATGATGTCTTTCGCAGTAATACCAACAGGAAGCGTACCATTTACCTTAATAAGCATGCTTTTCGCACGGCTTTGCTTAAGGGTTTGGGTGGCTAATACGTGCTCTACTTGAGACGTACCAATACCAAATGCTAGGGCACCAAATGCACCATGAGTGGCAGTGTGTGAGTCGCCACATACTACTGTCATGCCCGGTTGAATTAGGCCTAGTTCAGGGCCCATAACATGCACAATACCTTGCTTTTGGTGGCCAACAGGGTAAAGCTGAATACCGTGTTGTTCACAGTTATTCGCAAGGGTGTGAAGTTGAAGTGCGTTTTGCGGGCCGCATGCATCTATCGCTAACGAGCGAGTAGAAATACTGTGATCCATTGTACCAACAGTGCGCTCAGGGCAACGTACTTTACGGCCTTTTTCATTTAAGCCAGCAAATGCCTGAGGCGAAGTTACTTCGTGTATAAGATGGCGATCGATATAAATTAAGCTGTCTTCACCTAATTGGTCGATAATATGTGCTTGCCACACTTTGTCGTATAAGGTCTTGGCCATGGTGTTAATTACTCCTGCGCCATTAATTGTTTTACTATTTCATCACCTACTTGTGAGGTGGTAGATGCGTTCTCTCGCTTATCATCAGGAAGGAGTTCGCCTGTAAGAACCCCCGCTTCTAATGTGGCAATTACCGCTTTTTCAATAGCATCGGCAGCATCAGTGAGGTTCATGCTGAAACGCAACATCATGGCGGCAGAAAGCACTTGTGCAATCGGGTTGGCAATACCTAAACCTGCGATGTCAGGAGCAGAACCACCCGCTGGCTCGTATAAACCAAAGCCGTCTTCATTCATGCTAGCAGAAGCCAATAAGCCCATAGAGCCTGTCATCATGGCACATTCGTCAGAAACGATGTCGCCGAATAAATTAGAACACAGCATTACATCAAACTGTGCTGGGTTCTTCATGATTTGCATCGTCGCGTTATCAATGTAGATGTGGTCTAGTTCTACATCAGGGTAGTCTTTTGCCACTTCTTCAGTCACTTCACGCCATAAGCGGCTGGTCAGTAATACATTGGCTTTATCGACTGAAGTTACTTTACCGCGACGTTTCTGCGCAGCTTCAAAAGCGGCAACTGCAATACGGCGAATTTCACGTTTGCTGTAACGCATAGTGTCATAAGCGAATTCTTCTTCGCCTTCACCTTCGCGACCTTTGGGCTGGCCAAAGTAAATCCCACTGGTAAGTTCACGAACCACCAACACATCTACACCCGATTTAGCAATGTCTTCACGCAGTGGAGATAATGCTTCTAACCCAGGATAAATACGGGCAGGGCGTAGGTTACTAAATAAATCAAAGTGACTACGCAGTGTTAGTAACGCAGCGCGCTCTGGGCGCTGTTCTAACGGTAAGGTGTCCCATTTTGGGCCGCCAATACTACCAAATAAAATGGCGTCGGCTTGCTCACAACCTAACAAGGTTTTTGACGGCAGGGCTTCACCTTCAGTATCGATAGCATAACCACCTACAGGGTAGGCCGTGCGGTTAAATGCTACGTTGAATTTCTTTTCTACCGCATCTAAGACCTTGTTGGCCTCTTGCATTACTTCTGGGCCTATACCGTCTCCGGCTAATACGGCAATTGAGAACTGGCTCATTTAAACTCCTGCAACGCGTTCTTGTTGATTTTTCTGCTGGTCAATTTGATCAGCTAAATAAGTGTTGTTTAGTACGAAAATAAGGGCTTTAACACCAGCTTCAACAATATCGGTGGCAAGACCAATGCCGTGGAAACGACGCCCTTTATAAGTGGCGATTACACTTACTTGTGCTAGGGCATCGGCCCCTTCGCCTTTTGAATCTAATTTGAAGTCTACAACTTCTACATCTTCATGACCCAAGATGGCTCTAATTGCATTGTATGCAGCATCAACAGGGCCATTACCAATACTAGATTGGATAATTTCTTCTTCGCCTACTTTTAGTTTTACGGTAGCGCTTGGAATAATTTCTCTTCCTGAAGTCGCTTGAAGGTTCATCAATTGATAGTGAGCATGATCGTGCTTTTGCTTATCGAAGAACAACAAGGCTTCTAAGTCGTAATCGTAAACTTGGCCTTTCTTATCAGCCAACTTCAAGAAGGCATCGTAAACCGCTTCTAAATCGTAGTCTTCAACCTTGTAACCCAACTCTGTCAAACGATGCTTAATTACGTGGCGACCTGAGCGAGACGTTAAGTTTAGGTTGTTTTTATTAATACCTACACTTTCCGGTGTCATGATCTCATAAGTATTTTGCGCTTTTAATACGCCATCTTGGTGAATACCTGATGAGTGACTAAATGCGTTCGCACCTACAATGGCTTTATTTGCCTGAACTGGCATGTTGCACAATTGGCTAACCAACTTAGACGTACGCGAAATTTCTTGCGAATTAATGTTGGTGTTAATACCCAACATGGCTTGACGGGTTTGCAAAATCATCGCAATTTCTTCAAGGGACGCATTACCCGCGCGTTCACCAATACCGTTAATAGTACATTCAACCTGACGCGCACCTTGCTCTACCGCGGCTAATGAGTTCGCTACTGCTAAGCCTAAATCGTTGTGGCAATGCACAGAGATAATCGCTTTATCGATATTTGGAACGCGGTTAAACAATTGCTGAATAATGCCGCCAAATTCTGTTGGCGTAGTGTAGCCGACAGTGTCTGGAATATTCACCGTGGTAGCACCGGCATTGATGGCGGCTTCTACCATACGGCATAAATAGTCTATGTGAGTACGGCCAGCATCTTCACACGAAAATTCAACGTCATCAGTGTATTTGCGAGCATGTTTAACTGCCGCTACCGCCATATCTACTACTTCATCGTGAGATTTACGTAGCTTTGCGCCAACGTGAATTTCTGATGTAGCAATGAAGGTGTGAATTCTAAATTGCTCAGCCACACCAAGGGCTTGACCACACGCATCAATATCTTTAGCTAATGCGCGTGATAATCCACATATAACGGAATTTTTAACTTCTTTTGCAATCATTTGTACCGAGCGGAAATCGCCAGGCGATGAAACAGGAAAACCTGCTTCAATGATATCAACACCTAAACGTTCGAGTGCTAGAGCGATCTGCAGCTTTTCTTTGGCACTTAAGCTTGCAGGTAAGGCCTGCTCACCGTCTCGCAATGTGGTATCAAAGATTTTCACTTGATTTGTCATAACGCTCTCTCGTTTATAAAAGTTAAAAAAAAACCCGTGCTAAGCACGGGTTTCTGTGTAATTAATCGCTGGTCGCAATCTACCCGTGCAGTCTTGCTGCCATAAGGAGTAGAGTTAGAAGAAAGCGATTGCGCATCATTTGCGTATTTTCTTTGCCGACCAGTTGATAGCGACAATGTACCCATCCGCGCCTTTAAGGTCAACCTTTGATTCTAATAATGCGTATAAATTTTGGTTATAAATAATGGTTTTTTGAAAATAGGGTGATTATCCTATTTTTCGATGTTATTTAACGCTTTCATTTCAGCTGCTTCAAATCCAGTGGGTAAAAAGCTAGTCGTTAGGATGTATATACTAATTTCATCAAATTGGTGGCGTGCTGGTATTGCCTATTTAATTTGCCAAATTGCGATGGAATAGCGAAATTTGCTGCTTAACCAAGGCGTATTGTTTTAGTGATTTTGATAGGGTAAATCACCTACTATCTTCTTGAGAGCAAAATGATGAAGCGCGCTATTTTTTCTTTAGGTTATTCGTTTCTTATCTTCACGTTTTCAACCATTGTTTTTGCAAAACCCTTTTCGAAAAATCTCACCGAATTCGAGTACCCTTTTGATGTTCATACTTTGACATTTGAATCTCAAGGGCAGGGATTGAACATGGCATACATGTACTTGCCGGCAGAAGAAGGGCAACCAACAGTACTGTTGTTGCATGGTAAGAACTTTGCCAGTAGTTATTGGGAAACGACAGCTAATTGGCTACACAATCAAGGATATGGGGTGGTTATTCCTGACCAAATTGGCTTTGGCAAATCAGATAAGCCGGTTAATTATCAATACAGCTTTGCAGCATTAGCGAATAATACCAAATATTTGCTCACCTCTTTGAATCTAGACGATGTGATTGTGACTGGTCATTCAATGGGCGGCATGGTGGCATCGCGATTTGCGCTGCTTTTCCCTGAAATGACGAGCAAATTGATATTAATCAACCCTATAGGGTTAGAGAATTACCTGCATTATGTTGAGTACAAAGATGTCGCGTTTTTTTATAACAATGAATTGAAAAAAACGCCTGAAAATATAATTAGTTATCAAAAGAAAAACTACTACGATGGCGATTGGAATAGTACTTATGCGAAACACGCAAGTTTCTTAACGGGTTGGATTGAAGGTGATGATTGGCCTCAGCTAGCCAAAGTGAGTGCGTTAACCTACGACATGATATTTACTCAACCGGTTATCGAAGAATTCGATAATTTCCAAATACCGGTCACCTTAATTTTAGGTACACGGGATAGAACCGGACCGGGACGAGGTTGGAAAAAAGAAGGCGTTACGCGAGAGTTAGGTCGTTACGATAAACTGGGCGCTGAAGTAAAAGCTCGCAACAATGCCATAACGGTGAAAGAGCTTGACGGTTTGGGGCACTTACCACACATTGAAGCCTTTTCTCGCTTTATAAAACGCTACGAAGAAGCGTTAGATTAAATACCGACGCTATGCAGGGAAGTTTGTATTAAGGTAATCATCGCGTTTTTGTTGTTCTTAAAGCCTGCCATAGGTGTGCCTAAGATAAGAACTCGGCTTAACCTTTCAGGGTGAAGTTTTTCCAGTTTATGTGAGTAGACAGACGCATTTCTCGCAATGAAAGCGCTCGAGGTGCCCCCTTCGATTTATGTCGCCACATATGCCCGCTGCACGCCGATGCCATAATTGCCGTCGTAGGTTTCAGAAGCTGTCGTTTTAATACCGCATTTGCATCGGTGATGCAGGGAGCGTCTTCTTCTGTGTTGTACTGACTTGTTTCAACCTCACTATGCGCCACCTCGCCGTCAAGAGAAAACCATCCGTGTTTATTAGTATGAAGCGTGTTTGTGATGTGCTTCACACTATCGATTGAGTCGAGCTCTATATGCATGCCTTCTAGCGTAGTTATGCATATTGGTACAACCAAACCGTAATCTGCATATTCCCTATACCACTGATATTTCTTATCAATAGCTTGGCTGATCCCAGGGCACTTTCCAGGTTGCTTGATGAACCAACTTCCATTGTGGGGATCAATATCTAGCGGTGAGTTATTGTCAATGAGGTATCGCGCCACACTTCGAATATGATGAGGCAGGCCGGCTAATCGGCGGCGCAATATCGACACATTGGCTGGGCCCTTGTGCGCGATAAGCAAAAGCTCTCTTTCGTATAACGCAGTACAAATTTCAGTGAACTGTGGTTGTGCACCACCGAGCTCGCCTGAATTGCTAAAAAAGCCTGATTGTGAAGAAGGCGCTTTGCCGTCTGATGTCATAATGCTTAGGTGACTATAAGTAAGATGCTGCGATGGGGTTACGGTAACAGGAATTTTAAATGGTATCCAGATAGCGTTATCTGGTTGTGTTGTATAGCCCAATTATATGGCCTTGCTATCTACATTACTCTGAGTGGCGAGTAGCGATGATGGACGCTACTCGCTTACAAAAAGTTTGTTAGGTGTTACCGGGGTAACACTCCAAAATTGACATGTTAGCATCTGATTCGTAGTGAAATTCAGAAATACCTGCCGGGCAGAAAAAGCGATCCCAACATTCCAATTCAGTTACTTCATCGCCAATACGCAAGGTGCCTGAACCTTGAGTAACCACGCCGTAGAAAAAAGCACTTTCATTGCGTGTAAATGTGCCTTTCACAGAGGCTCTTCGAATAGTAAAACAAGCCGTTTTGTCTGCGCCAATTAATTCTTCAAGGGTGTTACCTTGAGCGTCTGAAGACATAATTCGCGGCGGACAACGAAACTCCTCGTCCACTTTTTCTGGTGGAATAGGTTCGAAATTAAATACATCTAGGGCTGTTTCTATGTCTCGGCCCATAAATCGTGCTTGCTCAGGGATGGCATAACCGCATCGCTCGAACTCGAACCTAACAGCAAGATCTGAAGGCTCCATAATTTCAAGCATTAGTATGCCTTCTCCTAGCGCATGTGGTCGACCGCCTGGTATTAAAAATACATCCCCAGGTTTTACCGGAATGCGGTCAAAGCAAGATTCAATGGCATCGATGTTTTGCGTTTCAATCCACTCTTTTAGTTGTTCGCGACTCGGCGGGCGTTGAAACCCAGCATAAATATAAGGGTCTTCAACGCTATCTCGGGTAGATAAAATCACATAGGCTTCGGTTTTTCCTCTTGGCATTCCAAGGCGTTCTTGCGCAAATTCCCTTGTAGGGTGAGCCTGAAAATGTAAGCGAGTTGAGCTGTCTAGGTATTTCACTAGTGGAATGTCGTCCATCGTTCGCTCAACATCACCATTACTGCCTAAATAATAAGGCTGGTCATCGAGTAATACATCTCGAAACGGAACTTGCTCACCGTTTTCATTAGGAACGAGGGCCAGACCTTCGGTGATATGCTCTCTACCTACATTTCTTGCCTCTACGGTAGAGCCAATCCAATCTTCAGGGAAACTAGAATCTTGCGGCGGCTCTTTGCCTTCAATAGCATCAAGTAACTTACCACCTTGGTAAGTACGCCAAACCCGGTTCGCGGTGAATTTGATTATCTTGCTCATACTGGTACTCCTGTGGTTATATCAAAAACACGTACTGTGACGAGCCTCAATACCCTGTAAAAAATGTATCTGTGGTTATTCATTTTGTTACATCCGCCCATATTAATTATAGAGAGCGTAACGTTGTCATGATGCCGTTGTAACTCATATAACTCATGACTAATGCAAAAGCGAATATAAGGACTAACAGCACATTGGTAACCGTTGAAAACTTATGTTCCTTCATGAGTGAAGCTTTATTTCCAACGTAGAAAATACTCGCGACTGTTGCAGGCAGTACGAGTGCCCCGAATGCCTGTGAACTTACCATTACTGCAATCGGCTTAGCATTAAAAATAGGGACGATTAAACCCAAACACGAGATAACTAAAGCAACAATACGGTAACTGGTGCGCTTTAAGTTTGGTTTGCGTTCAAAAAAGTCGTCGAGCAGCCACGGCAGTAGCGCCACATTTGGAAACTGAGAGGATATTCCAGCCGCTATTAACCCAATAGTAAAAATGGTAACCGCTGCGGCGCCAGCAAGGGGTTCAAGCAAATAAATCATTTGAGTAACGTTAACTAAGGTTATGCCCTCTACATATAAAGAGCCTGCCGCTGCTGCCATAATAGACATGCTAACAATAAACATGAGAAAGGCAGAAAACAAAGCATCTCGATTTTGTATTTTTGCATCAGCTAACGTCCAGCCCGCTTCTTTCACTAAAATAGTTCGTAGAATAAATAAGCCGGAGAACACCGTGGTGCCTACCATTGAGGCAATAACTAAAAAGGCACTTTTATTTGGGCCAGTATCGGGAATATTCGGGATCATACCTTGCGCGATTTCTTTGGCTGGTGGCATCAAAATAAAAAAGTTTATTAAAAAGCAGACGGCCATCACGGCAACAAAGAGCGCTAATACCTTTTCAAAAACCTCTATTTTACCGATAAGGAAAATCACATATACAAAAGCAATAAAAAACAATGAGCAGTACAAGGGGGATATACCGCCATCGACAAAGTTTTTAGACCACTCATAGCAGACATCTGCCAATATCCCCATCACCCCGATAACGCTGCCAGAGATTTGCGTGGTAAGCGCCACAATAAAGAAAAGACTTACGGCAGGGTGTATATGTTTTTTAAAAGCTTGAAGGGCAGTTAATCCCGTCGCTAAGGTAAATTTTCCAAATAAGCTAATGAGGAAAAAGGTAATAGCGCAGGAGATAAATATTGTCCAGAGTAAAGACATACCGTAATCAGCACCGGCTTTTGCCATTGATGTCACGCTACCTGTCCCAACGGTAAAACCAAACAAGAATATTCCAGGTAGGAGTAGCTTAAAAAATGTTGTAATTTTGTCCATTGTGCAACTACCGTTATTTAATAATTATAAGTAGGTTGCGAGCTTTTTCGGTTGCAAAATATGAGGTAGAAAAGCTCGCTCGAATTTTTAGACAAATGCTCTTGTCACGAGAAGGCATAGGCGCTCCGTCTGCAAATGGGTAAGTGTGCAAGCGGGACCGGCAAGGCACCTAATTCAAAAGGCTAGGGTAAATGACTAGCCCTTTGAGTTGATGCATTTATTTAGTCGCTGATAACGCTCGAATAACGCCGCGCACTTCTGCTAAGCCTTTTAAGCGCCCAATACCTGAGTATCCAGGGTTAACCGTTTTACCAATATCATCCATCATTTGATGGCCATGATCGGGGCGGATAAATATGTGTTGTTCTGGAGGAATTTGACCGTCGGGAGAACTTGCTTTACGACGTGTTTCTTCATTTAGAAGTTCATCAATGACTTTCACCATATCGATATCACTATCTAAATGACTGGCTTCATAAAATGAGCGTTGCTCCTCTTTATCTCGGCTGACACCACGTAAGTGCGAAAAGTGAATTCGAGGGCCAAACTGTTTTGCCATAGCAGGTAAGTCGTTGTCTGGTCGGCTGCTATAAGTGCCTACGCAAAGCGTAATACCATTGGACGGGCTGGGCTGAGCTTTAAATAGCAGCTCAAGATCATCGGCGGTACAAATAATACGAGGTAGCCCAAGCATATCCCTTGGGGGATCGTCCGGGTGAATAGCAAGCTTAACGCCCATTGCTTCTGCTCTAGGAAGTACTTTGGACAAAAATGCAAAGAGGTTGTCTCTTAAATCTTGCGTCGTCATGCCTTTATAGTTACCTAACATGGTACGGAATGCCTCTAGACCGTAGCTGTCGGTCATTCTGCCAGGTAAACCCGCTATAATATTATTCGTAAGCTTGGTTTTTTCTTCTTCTGACATGGCATCGAAGACGACTTTCGCTTCGCTTAGTTCTTCCTCGGTATATTCTGCTTCTGCGTTTTCGCGCTCAAGAATAAATAGGTCGAACGCAGCAAATTTCTTTTGATCGAAACGCAGGGCATACGCGCCACTAGGAAGCTTGAAATTAAGGTCGGTACGAGTCCAATCAATCACTGGCATAAAGTTATAGCAAATAGTTTTAATACCGCATTCGGCTAAATTTTCCATCGATGTTATCCAGTTATCGATGTACTTTTCATGCCCTGGACGAGCGAGTTTTATATCTTCATGAACGGGAATGCTTTCTACCACACTCCACGTCAGCGGGCTCAATCCTGCCTCGCTCGTTTCTATTAACTCTTGATGCTGTCTAATAGCATCTAGTGTCCACACATCCCCTGTAGGAATTGTATGTAACGCACTAACAATATCGGTGGCACCGGTTTGACGTATTTCTTCAATTGTTACTGGGTCGTTTGGACCAAACCATCTCCAAGATTCACGCATAAATAACTTCTCTTTGTTAATCTGTTAAAAAATCACTGACGGCTTGTTCCGCGCCCACACGATTAATGCAGTGGTAATACTCGTTTACCGAAGCCATAAAAGTGTTGTCAGTGAATAAAGAATATTTGCTAGCGCCAGCTAAATTTAGAAAGTCGTAAACATCATTGTTAGCGCCTTGTTCTATATATTGAGCAAAGTTAAGGGCAAGTGGATCGTTGAGTTGTTGTGAATCTGACGCCTTCTGCACAAAACAGACCCAAGCGGCCAAAGCGAATGCAAGATATGAACAGTCGCTTTCATTCGATAGTGCATCATCTATAGAGGGAAATAGACGCTGTTGAATTTTCTGTGAACTGTCGGTGCCTACCTGAAGTACGCCATAAGGTAAGTGACTGTTTCTAAATCGTTGAAGCACATCATCAATATAGGTTTCGCCGTTAACGTCGCTAGGTACCGAGGTAACGGGTAATACATTAAGCTTTAACGCTTGCTCAGTAAATTGCGCAAGCGGCGAGCGTAGCAGAGCTTCATGAATGTACTTGTCGCCTGCTAAATAACCTAATGCAGACAGTATGGTATGACCAGCATTCAAGAAGCGTAGTTTCACTTTCTCAAATGGCGCAATATCATTGACAAACAGTGCACCTGCTTTATCAAAAGGTGGTTTCTGTCCCGCAAAGTTATCTTCTATTATCCATTGCGTGAAAGGTTCAGCCGAGACCGGCGCGTTATCATACACCCCAGTGTCTTGGGCTACGGTATCAATAAGTGTTTGGTCTGTTGATGGTGTGACGCGGTCAACCATAGATGAACTAAATGCTACGTTTTTTTCAACCCAGGGTAATGTTTCTTTACTATGTACTCCGAGTATTAACTTGACGCCGTCTTTCAAGCGCTGACCACCCGCGTGCATGTTATCGCAACAAAGTACAGTGAGAGGAGCTGCGCTATCTTTTGCTCTTTTAATTAATGCGGCGGCTATAAAACCATAAACTGTTACTGGTATAGCCAAAGAATTAATATCGTTGACGATGTCGGGATGAGATTGGTCAATAGCTCCTTCGGCGAGGTAATACCCTTTTTCAGTGATGGTAGTGGTGACTAATTCAGTATGACTCTGTGCCAGTTTATCAATCACTGCCTGCGGGGTTTCAGGGCCCACTAATATATTTTTTATAGCGCCTATAACTCGGTACCGTGTTTCTTCACCGAGTATTGCCAAGGTATAAAGATAATCTTGCGACGCTAGATTGTCTCGCATGGTGGAAGAGCGTAGCGAGACACCGGTAATTCCCCACTGGCTTTCACCTTTATTTAATAGCGTATCGCAATAAACCGCTTGATGGGCGCGATGAAAATTTCCTGCACCAAAGTGAATAATAGCCGAAGACGTTTCGCTAAGTTCGTAATTTGGTTTTTCGACCGAGGCACATAGGTTTGCTAAAGCAGATTTATTTAACGGGTTAATTTTCATCAGTTCCACTTTAAATACGAGAAATTTAGAGGATAAGCAGAAGGGAGATGCAAGCACCACAACCGTCTTATTCGCAACATAACCTAACAACTATATTACCAATAAGGCTAATACGTTGACATTTTGTTAATGGAATCATTATGACCATTTCTAGTTTGATGTCTAGCCCACTCAGCTTAGATTAAAAAAATTACCACTACTTATTGAAAGCCTAATTACAATATAAATTAACAAATTTAATACATCATCACACTCTATCCTACTGAAATAGCGGGTTATTTGACCGAAAAAAATGTTTAGTAATAGTTTGGTTAGTTAAGGTTGTGTTAATTGGCATTACAATTTTAGTCTAATATTAGTAAAAAAGAGGTGGGTAAAGGTTGACCACAAATGCTTTTTGAACTAGTTTTGTAATCATCTTGTAAAGATCGTGTTTATTTATTAAATCAAGATGCACTAATCGTAAATTAGCAAAGTGATTTTGGATAGCCGGATGTACTTCCAAAACACTGCAAGAGGAAACACACATGGGACACAAACTATCTAAAATTACCTTAGCGATGTTATCTGCTACATCGTTAAGCTTTGCCACTTCTACACTCGCGCAAGAAGCTCAAGAAGAAGCCGAAAAAGATGTAGAAGTTATTCAGGTTTCTGGTATTCGCGCCTCGCTTGCCAGTGCACTAAATGAAAAACGTTTTACAAACAATTTAGTAGAAGTCATTGAAGCTGAAGATATTGGTAAGCTACCAGATCAAAACTTAGCCGAAGTATTAGAGAATATCACTGGTATTCAAATTACTCGGGAAGCGGGTGTTGGAACAGGTGTACAGATTCGTGGTACCGATGCGAACCGTACAGAAATTAATGGAGTTTCAACGGTAGGGTCAGGCACAGGTCGAAGCGGTATTGATTTCGAAGATGTTTCTGCTGCAATCATTGCTGGTTTGGAAGTTACTAAGTCACCAGATGCAAAAACTATTGAAGGCTCTGTTGGGGGAACAATCAACCTCAAAACTATACGTCCCCTTCAGTTAACCGAAAGATTAACCTCTATACGCGTGCAAGGTGAGAATAGTAGCCTTTCAACGGATAGCGGCTTCCAACCTAGATTATCAGCTACCTATGGTGACAACTGGGAAAACGACTACGGTAAGTTCGGTGTGGTAGTGAGTGGAAGTTACTCAGAACAAGATGTTTCTGCTTTTAGACCGCGTACAGATAGAGACAACCTCGTTGCTTCAGACAGCGGCGTTGCAAGTGCACAATCTTTTGACTTCCTACCCATTCAGTTTTTTGTCCAAGATTACGATAACTACGAGTACGAAACTAAGAACTTTGTAGGTACCTTCGAATGGCAGCCAAACGACAACACTAAATTCTTCTTCGATGCAGTTATTAACGACCAAGAGCGCTTACAAGAAAGTTCTCGTGTCCAGGCTTCAGGAGTTAGTGCATTAAACGATATATCAATACCAGATGAGTTTGAAACCGTTAACTTTGGTTCGCTAGGTGGTACCGACTTAGGTTCTATCCAAGCCGCGCTTTCTGGTGTTATTCCGGTGAATCTAGACAATGATGACGATGATCCTAACCTACGTTTATCAACCGATACAAATTCACGTGTTACAGAAAGCCAAATTTTCCGTTTGGGTGGTGAATGGCAAGGCGAAAAATGGTTTGTAAGTGCTGAAGTTGCTTCTTCATCTTCAGATACTACCACACCTAGCTTTAATACTACGCTTAACTTCATCAACCCTAATGCACCATTAGATGCTGGTGGTGGTAACGATAATAGTGTTCCGTTTCAATATGATTTGTCTGGCGGCTCTTTGGCATTTGGTATTGCCTCTGGCGCAGAGTACGCACCTACCGTTGAGCAGTTGCTAGATCCTTATAACGTTGTATTGCGTGATGTTAACATTGGAAGAGATACCACTGAGAACTCAGAAGACGCAATTCGTTTTGACTTTTCTTATTACGTAGATTCGATGATCACATCAGTAGACTTCGGTTACCGTTATAACAAGTCAACCAGTAAGCGCGATGATGTTAGTACGAGTGTGGGTTTAAGAAGTATGGAAGACAGCCCTCGCGGTGATTTATTTGCCGATCTTTTAGTGGCTGGACCTAACAACTTTAATGAGGCAGATGGTCGCGAACTTTATGTACGTGATTTCTTAATTATTAATCCAGAGCTTGTAGCGTCGGACCCTGATGGTGTTCTTAGCACATTACAACAAGCCCTAGATGAACATGGTTCGTCTGCTACATTGAATGCACCTACTTCAAGCTCATCTGGCTTCTTTGATATTGAAGAAGAAACACATGCATTGTACGCTCAAGCGAACTTTGAGTATGAAATGTTTCGCGGTAATTTTGGTGTACGTTATTTACAAACAGACGTTACCTCAGTGGGTAACTCAATAACAGTAGATGACGCAGGGAATGAATTGGTATCACAGGTAACAAATACTGGTGATTATGACTTCATACTGCCTCGCATCAATATTGTTGCTGATGTTACCGATGACGTAGTGGTTCGTTTTGGTGCGGGTAAAGATATTCGCCGCCCTGACTTCGACGACTTATCTACTTCAGTAACATTTAGCACTAGCCCGAACCCAAATGTTGCTATCGGTAACCCTGGTCTTACACCTGAAGAAGTTATTTCTTACGACATTGCTGCAGAATGGTATTTTGCAGAGGCTAGTGTATTGAGTATCGGCTACTTCCATAAGACACGTAAAGATTTGTTCGTTGACCAAATCGTTAGTGCATTCGAAGATCCGGTAACTGGCTACAGAGATTTGACTGACCCATGTGAAGGCGGTGGTGTCTTTAACCCAATCGCAGATATTAACGTATTTGGTCCAGATTTAGGTACTGGGGTTTGTGTTGGTACAGAGACTAAGATTAACGATACTGGTGAAACAACGCAAAAGGGTATCGAGATTGCAGTTCAGTACGACTTAGCTGGATTCGAAAAAGAACTTGGTTGGGCGTCAGGTTTTGGTGTGTTAGCTAACTACACTATTCAAGAGTTCTCTGGTGGTGAAGCAGTTAATACCGCAACTAGCCGAGCAGGTAACGTATTTGCAGCTACGACAGGTGTGGATGATATCGAAGTAACGGCTATTCAAGGTCTACTGAACCTATCTGAAAACGCGTATAACTTCACTTTGTACTATGAGAAGTTTGGTTTATCTGCTCGTATGCGTTACACATGGCGTGAAGCGTATCGTTCGGACGACTTTGGTAGTACTTCAAGTTTCCCATGGGGTTTCCCAGTGGTTCAAGAAGATCGCGGTCAACTTAACGCCAGTATTAACTATGACATCAACGAAGATCTAAATATTGGTCTTGAAGCGGTTAACATTACCGAATCAGAAGTTGAGCAGTCATGTGTGAACGAAGGTGCATTGCTGTGCTTCCAAGGTCTAACTGACCGCAGAATTACACTAGGTGCTAACTACCGCTTCTAAACAGCGACTAGCTTCACCAATAACGATAAATTGAAATACCCCAGCACTAGCTGGGGTATTTTTTTGTTTAAATTTAAGCTCGCTAGTGTTTGATAATCGTCATCCCTTTTAAAAGGGACATGTGTAAACGCGTTTTAAAAAGGAATTTATATAGGCGTATAGAAAGCAGAGAAATATATATAGCAAGCTGAATACAACAGGCTAACGACAAAAGCCTACCTACAATTAATAAGTATTAGAAATAACACACAAAAGGCCGTATACAAAGCGCAATGTACAAGTGACTTTTTTAAAAGGCTTCAAGCAGACACAAAAAAGCTGCGTAAAGGTTCTCCATAAAATATGGGCCTTTATGCAGCTTTTAATTAGGTAAGTAATCAGTGCACTTTTACGTAAAATGCACTGTAAATAATACTACTGACCTTTAATTTCAGAGCGACCTTTATAGGTTGCAGCATCACCTAACGCTTCTTCAATGCGAAGAAGTTGGTTGTACTTAGCAACGCGGTCTGAACGACATAGCGAACCAGTTTTGATTTGGCCAGCTGCAGTACCTACGGCTAAATCAGCAATAGTGGCGTCTTCTGTTTCGCCTGAACGGTGAGAGATAACAGCCGTGAAGCCTGCATCTTTCGCCATCTTAATTGCGTTCAAGGTTTCAGTTAGTGAACCAATTTGGTTGAACTTGATAAGGATTGAGTTACCAATACCGTTATCAATACCACGCTTAAGAATTTTAGTGTTAGTTACAAACAAATCGTCGCCAACAAGTTGTACTTTTTCGCCAATCTTATTGGTCAAACTTGCCCAACCGTCCCAATCGCTCTCGTCTAGGCCATCTTCAATAGACACAATAGGGTACTTTTCAGAAAGGTCAGCTAGGTAATCACCAAAGGCTTCAGAATCGAAGCTCTTGTTTTCACCAGACAATACGTATTGACCATCTTTGTAGAATTCAGATGCCGCACAATCGAGTGCTAGCGTAATATCTTCATTCATTTTGTAGCCAGCGTTTTCTACTGCTTCAACGATAACCGCTAGCGCTTCAGCGTTAGAGCTAAGGTTTGGTGCGAAACCACCTTCATCGCCAACCGCCGTGTTTAGGCCTTTAGCAGAAAGCACTTTCTTAAGTGAATGGAAAATCTCAGCACCCATGCGAAGGGCTTCTTTGAAGCTCTTTGCGCCTACTGGCTGTACCATGAATTCTTGAATGTCTACGTTGTTGTCAGCGTGCTCACCACCATTGATGATATTCATCATAGGTACTGGCATCGAGTATTGACCAGGAGTGCCGTTAAGATCTGCAATGTGCTCGTAAAGGGCAACGCCTTTCTCTAAAGCCGCTGCTTTAGCTACCGCTAGCGATACCGCTAGAATGGCATTTGCACCATGAGTTTCTTTATTTTCTGTGCCGTCTAGGTCAATCATGATAGCGTCAATATCAGCTTGTGCTAGTGCATCTTTACCTAAAAGCGCAGGGGCAATTTCATCGTTAATAGCGGCTACGGCTTTCATTACGCCTTTACCTAAATAACGAGACTTGTCACCGTCACGAAGTTCTAGTGCTTCTCGGCTACCGGTTGAAGCGCCAGATGGTGCTGCAGCACGGCCCATAACGCCTGATTCTAAATACACGTCGGCTTCAACGGTAGGATTACCGCGTGAGTCCAGAATTTCGCGACCAATAATGCGACTAATTTTCGCCATGTTTTTTCCTTAACAATTGTTTGAGAACACAACGGGAGAAAGTGTTCCCTTATTAGAAATTAATGATTCTCTTTTTGATACTGTCCAGCTGCTGCGACAAACCCTTTAAATAATGGGTGTCCATCACGAGGGGTTGACGTAAATTCAGGGTGGAATTGACCCGCAATAAACCAAGGATGGTCAGGTATTTCGATCACTTCTACAAGTCGTTTGTCAGTGGACAAACCACTTACCTTTAACCCTGCAGCTTCAATTTGTTCGCGAAGGTTGTTATTCACCTCGTAGCGATGACGGTGACGTTCATAAATTTCAGCACTGCCATACATTTCATGCACCTTAGTGCCTTCAATTAAATGGCAAAGCTGACTACCTAGACGCATAGTGCCGCCTAGGTCTGAATTTTCGGTACGTACTTCTGTGGTACCCGCTTCATCAAGCCATTCTGTAATTAAGCCAACCACTGGGTAAGGTGTCTCAGGGTCGAACTCTGAGCTATTGGCATCTTCCATACCCGCTACATTACGGGCGAACTCAATGAGTGCTACTTGCATACCTAGACAAATACCCAAATAAGGTACTTTGTTTTCACGGGCGTAGCGTGCTGCCGCAATTTTACCTTCGATACCGCGCTCACCAAAACCACCAGGCACTAATATAGCATCTAGCTTTTCTAGAATTTGAGGGCCTTTGCTTTCAACATCTTGCGAGTCGATATGGTGAATGTTTACGGTTAAGCGGTTCTTTAAACCCGCATGTTTAAGTGCTTCGTTAACTGACTTATAAGCATCCGGCAATTCAACGTATTTACCAATCATACCGATGTTAACTTCAGCAGTAGGGTTAGACTCTGCATAAAGTACCTGTTCCCATTCTGATAGGTCGGCTTCTTTACAGTCTAAACCAAAACGGTCTACCACAAGTTGATCCATTCCTTGCGCTTTAAGTGCTGCTGGAATGCGGTAGATGCTGTCTACGTCTTTAAGCGATATGACCGATTTGTCGTTTACGTTAGTGAACAACGCAATTTTAGAACGCTCAGTCGATGGTAATGCGCCTACAGAGCGGCACACTAGAATGTCTGGCTGAATACCAATCGAACGAAGCTCTTTCACTGAGTGCTGGGTTGGTTTCGTTTTTACTTCGCCTGAAGCTGGCATGTAAGGCACTAAAGTTAAGTGCATATACATCGCTTTTTCGCGGCCTAGTTCGGTGCCTAGCTGACGAATTGCTTCTAAGAAAGGTTGCGATTCGATATCGCCTACCGTTCCACCAATTTCAACAATAGCCACATCGTGACCTTCAGCACCTTCAACCACACGGCGTTTAATTTCGTTGGTAATGTGGGGAATAACCTGAATAGTGGCGCCTAAGTAGTCGCCTCGACGTTCACGTTTTAGTACTTCTTCGTATACCCGTCCGGTAGTGAAGTTGTTACGCTTGGTCATACGGGTGCGAATGAAACGCTCGTAGTGACCAAGATCAAGATCGGTTTCTGCGCCATCATCGGTAACAAATACTTCGCCATGTTGAATAGGGCTCATGGTGCCTGGGTCGACATTAATATACGGGTCGAGTTTTAACATGGTGACGGTGAGCCCGCGAGCTTCAAGAATTGCGGCTAACGACGCAGCGGCAATACCTTTACCTAGCGATGAAACTACACCACCGGTGACGAAAATATAATTTGTCATGCGAAACCTAGAACGTTGAGTTGTATTGGGTAAATATGAGTGTAGTTTAGGAACTAAACTACCCATACTTTGGACGGGATAATAGTATACGCAAGTTAGTGTGAGCAGACAATCTGTTTGCCCACACAATCGCGTCTTTTACCTATTTGAGCGTGGCTTTCGCCGCAAGCGTTCCTTTTTACGACTGACTTAAACGCTTTAGCGTATAAATAAGGTCAAGCGCCTGGCGTGGTGAAAGTTCATCAGGGGATAAATTTTCCAAGGCTTCTAATACCGGATGAGGTTTATCTGGGAACAACAGTTGAGATTGAGCAGGTGAGGATGATGCTGCTTTTTTACTGGTTCGCTTATCGCGTTGCTTGCCAGTTTTATCCGCACCGGATTCAGTTTCAGAAATAAGATGCGCGTTTTCCAAAATAGCGAGTTTTTGCTGCGCCGCTTTAATAACAGGTTTAGGTACACCCGCAAGTTGTGCAACCTGTAAACCAAAGCTTTTACTTGCCGCGCCATTTTGCACACTATGCATAAACCGGATGGTGTCGTCGTGCTCTACCGCATCCAAATGCACATTAACTACACTTTTCTCGGTATCAGGTAACTCGGTAAGCTCAAAATAGTGAGTTGCAAATAAGGTGTAAGCATTCAGCTTTTGGGCGAGGTAGCTGGCACACGCCCACGCGAGCGACAAACCATCGTATGTACTGGTGCCGCGACCAATCTCATCCATTAGAACTAACGAATGTTCGGTAGCGTTGTGCAGAATGTTGGCGGTTTCCGTCATCTCTACCATGAAGGTTGAGCGACCAGATGCTAAATCGTCAGAAGCACCAATACGGGTAAATATCCTATCAATTTTACCAATATGGGCGTTTTGTGCGGGCACATAGCTGCCAATATACGCGAGCAGTGCAATTAATGCGGTTTGGCGCATGTAGGTTGATTTACCGCCCATGTTAGGGCCAGTAATAATAAGCATGCGCTGGCTATCGTTGAGCGTTAGTGGGTTAGCAATGAACGGGTCTTTCATAACCTGTTCCACCACAGGATGCCGACCTTCTTCGTAGATCAGCGCACTTTCCATACTTAACGTTGGGCGATACCAATCCAGACTTAACGCGCGCTCGGCAAAACAGCATAGTACGTCGAGTTTGGCCAGTGCTGCGGCCGTTTCAATTAGCGCATTTAAGCGTGGCGCGACTTCATCGAAAAGCGCTTCATAAAGCTGTTTTTCGAGGGCTAGCGCACGACCTTGACTGGTAAGTACTTTATCTTCGTGCTCTTTAAGTTCTGGGGTAATGAAGCGCTCAGTATTCTTAAGCGTTTGCCTGCGAATATATTCGGCGGGTGCTTTGTCGCTATTAGCGCGGCTAATCTCGATAAAGAAACCGTGAACCCGGTTGTAGCCTACTTTTAGGGTTGAAATGCCGGTACGTTCACGTTCGCGTTGTTCCATGGCGTCAAGATAATCAGTAGCACCTTGAGACAATTTTCGAAGCTCATCTAATTCGCTATTAAAGCCTTCAGCAATAACCCCGCCATCGCGAATAACCACAGGCGGGTTATCGATAATCGCGTTATTTAATAAAGCTTGTAGCTCTGGGTAAGTACTGACGGCCTGTTTTAACTCATTGAGCTGTGCAACGTTATACGCCCCCAACGCTTCTTGAAGGTCGGGCAGGGTATTTAATGCATTTTTAAGCCTAGCGAAATCCCTGGGTCTTGCTGAACGCAATGCCAAACGTGCCATTATGCGTTCAATATCACCAATCGTTTTTAAATGGCCGCGAATAGCATCTGGCTCATTGTCGATGAGCGCTTCTATAGCATCTTGCCGATTGTGTAACTCATGCTGGTCGGTAATTGGCGAGTGAATATAGCGTTGCAGCAACCGGCTACCCATGGCGGTAGTGGTCGTATCCATTACACTAAACAGGGTATTTTCGATACCGCCGGCTAAATTGTGGGTAAGCTCTAAGTTTCTGCGGGTAGCAGCATCTAATTGTACGCGGCTGTCTTGTTGTTCTTTTTGTATACGGCGAATATGGGGAAGGGCAGTACGCTGAGTATCTTTCACGTATTGAAGTACACAACCAGCGGCGCCGATACCTTTGGTTAAATCTGATACCCCAAAACCCGCCAGCTCTTTCGTTTGAAACTGAGCAGTTAATTGTTCGGTGGCGGTATCGATATCGAATTCCCACTCGGGCCGTCGACGCAAGCCTTTACGCTGTTCAATCAAGGGTAAGCTTTCAAAGCCTTCAGGATAGAGTAGTTCAGCAGGATTAATTCGTTGAAGCTCACCTAGCAAGGCATCATCGGTGTCGCACTCGACCACGACAAACCGGCCACTGGTGACATCTAATGTAGCCACGCCGTAGTGCATACTGTGACCGCAAACTGCCGCTAGTACATTATCGCGGCGTTCTTCTAATAAGGCTTCATCGGTAACCGTACCTGGGGTAACAATGCGCTGAACTTGGCGCTCTACAGGGCCTTTGCTTGTAGCTGGATCGCCAACTTGCTCGCAAATCGCCACCGACTCGCCCATTTTCACCAACCGGGCTAAGTAGCTTTCAACCGCGTGGTAAGGAACGCCAGCCATAGGAATAGGATCGCCACCGGATTTGCCCCGTGCGGTTAACGATATATCAAGCAGTTCTGCGGCTTTCTTGGCATCGTCGAAAAACAACTCATAAAAGTCGCCCATACGGTAAAACATAAGAATGTTAGGGTGCTGCGCCTTTATCGTTAAATACTGGCGCATCATAGGAGTGTGTGATTCCAAAAAATGCCTCGTGCTTTTTTTATTGCTGCTACTTGCGATAACTCAATTTGTTATATTAACAGAAGAATTATTAACAGAAGAGTGATTAAAAGAGCAGGAGTGCTAAAATAATCGCTTTTCGTATTTGCTGTGTATTATTGATACGAGTATGGAATTTTCAACCATTTCCTGAACTCGTTAGTTAAATGATAGCTCTCACCAATGAGTACATCGGCACAGCTTAATGCTTCAACGGCCGAAGCTGATGATAGCGCTGATAGCAATAAAGGACATTCATGGTACCTGACAATATAACAGAGATGGTGACGGCGTTGGGTAATGCGCTTCGTCGTAAAGGCTGGACGGTTTCAAGCGCAGAGTCTTGCACCGGAGGCGGCGTTGCGTTCGCCTTTACCAGTATTGCTGGCAGTTCAGACTGGTTTAATCAAAGTTGGGTGACGTATTCAAACGACGCTAAAATGCGTGAACTAGGTGTGAAACCAGAAACCCTGAATGCACATGGCGCGGTGTCGATGCAGACCGTTGAAGAGATGGCGGCGGGCGTTAAGCACAAGAGCGACGCGAATGTCGTGGTAACCGTAAGCGGTATTGCAGGCCCCGGTGGCGGCAGCGAAGAAAAGCCCGTGGGTACTGTTTGGTTTGGTTTTATCTGTGGTGCTAAATCAGAAACGATTAAGCAGGTTTTTGCTGGAGACCGCGAGACTGTTCGCTTGCATGCAATAGCATTTGCAATTACTCACCTACTGGCAATGTTAGCTGATTGATTAGATGATTATTCAAGAAGCAGCTAATAAGAACCCATTAAGCAAAATAAAATGAAACTCAGGTTGAAACTGTATGCTTGTACAGTATAGAATGCACGCAACACTTGGTAAGGTGTCGGTAAGCAAATGTTGATGCAATGAATGCTAGCTGTATGGATGAATAGTACTTTTAGTAAAGATAGCTAGTAAAAATAGCAAAGGCAGCTTCAACAAAGACATCACCAACTAAAGAATTTAACCGCTAATCCTAGAGGATATTGACGTGGACAGTAATAGATCTAAAGCTTTAAGTGCCGCACTTGGGCAAATTGAAAAGCAGTTCGGTAAAGGCGCTATTATGCGTTTAGGCGACAACCAAGCGATGGACATTGAGGCTATCTCTACTGGTTCACTCACCATTGATATCGCTTTGGGCATAGGCGGCTTGCCATGCGGTCGTGTGGTAGAAATTTACGGCCCTGAAGCCTCGGGTAAAACGACACTTACCTTGCAGGTAATTGCAGAGGCTCAAAAGAAAGGTAAAACCTGTGCTTTCGTAGATGCTGAGCACGCGCTAGATCCAATTTACGCATCGAAGCTAGGTGTAAACATCGATGAGCTTTTAGTTTCTCAACCTGATACGGGTGAACAAGCGCTTGAGATTTGTGACATGCTGGTTCGTTCTGGCGGTGTTGATGTCGTTATTGTTGACTCGGTTGCTGCCCTTACGCCAAAAGCGGAAATTGAAGGCGACATGGGTGACTCACACGTTGGTTTGCAAGCGCGATTAATGTCGCAAGCATTGCGTAAACTTACAGGTAACATCAAGCGTTCAAATACCTTGTGTATCTTCATTAACCAAATTCGTATGAAAATTGGTGTAATGTTCGGAAGCCCAGAAACAACAACTGGTGGTAACGCACTTAAGTTCTATTCTTCAGTACGTTTAGATATCCGCCGTATTGGCGCGGTTAAAGAAGGCGATGAGGTAGTAGGTAACGAAACTCGCGTTAAAGTAGTGAAAAACAAAGTAGCACCGCCATTTAAGCAAGCTGAATTCATGATTCGCTACGGCGAAGGTATAAGTAAAGAAGCTGAGCTTATCGACTTAGGTGTTAAGCAGAAATTGGTTGATAAGGCCGGTGCTTGGTACAGCTACAAAGGTGATCGTATCGGTCAGGGTAAAGCGAACGTAATGAAGTTCCTAAAAGAAAACCCAGCTATTGCCGATGAGATTGAAAAACAAATTCGCGCTGAGCTACTTTTACCTAAGACAGTGAAAGTTGAAGAAGCACCTGCTGCAGAAGATGATGCTCAGCAGTAGCGACTAAACTTACTATAAAATAGCGCATTTGTGTTATTTAAAAGCCCACCAAATGGTGGGCTTTTTTGTGTTCAAAAAACATACTTGTTAACACTTTAATTCTATATCTTGGATTGAATTAAAATAAAAAAACAGTAAAGCTGTAATAAAAATAGAAAGGCAAAGACTAGTACTGTAAGCATTCGATTTAAATAATAAAAAAAGGGAAGGGATAATGATTGAAATATCTAATCTTGCTAAACGCTTCGAGGTGGAGAACCCCAAAAAGCTAAGTGAGCAAGAGAAAAAGGATCCACGATTAAAAGGTCGCTACTTTCAATCAGTGAAAAATGTATCGTTTTCATGTGGTCAAGGAGAAGTGCTTGGTTTGCTTGGTCCTAACGGAGCAGGAAAAACCACTACATTACGCATGCTTTCAACCGCCCTTAAGCCAGATAGCGGCACCGTGGTAATTGATGGTGAAGACGTACTAGCCAACCCAATAATTGCGCGTAAAAAAATAGGGTTTCTGTCTAGCTCAACTGGTTTATATGGCAGGCTGACCGGGCGAGAAAATATTGCTTATTTTGGCGAATTACATGGCATTACTAAATCGACAATTTCTGCACGTATTGAAGAAATGGCTGACTTACTCGACATGCAGAGCTTTTTAGACAGACGGGCAGAAAACTTCTCATCTGGTATGAAGCAAAAAACAGCCATTGCTCGCGCTGTTATTCATGAACCTTCCTTAGTTGTGCTTGATGAGCCTACTACAGGCTTAGATATTATGGCCACCTCAACAGTGATGGACTTTATTCAGCGCCTTAAAGATAAAGGAACGCCAGTTATTTTTTCTACCCATCATTTGGATGAAGTTCAAATGCTTTGCGACCGTGTAACGGTGATTAATCAAGGCGAAAGTGTATTTAACGATTCCCTTGCCGCTTTTAGTGCGCTATCTGACGGAAAAATGCATAAAAGCTTTTTGCACACTTTAAAAATGAATACAGCGGAGGTAGGGCAATGTGGTTAATTTTTAAAAAGGAATTCAAAGAGTTATTGCGCGACCGTAAAACTATTATATTCATGATTGTGTTGCCTTTACTGCTTTTCCCATTAATTTTCGGTGTAGCCATGTTTTTCATGAATTCCGCCGCTGAAAAGGCCGAAAACGTTGTATTGAAATATGCCATTGTGGGCGAGCAATATGCGCCAGAGATGTCGCAACAATTCGCTAATGAAACTGACAAATTTACGATGGTGGATATCCAAGGTGAAGCTGACTATGCCAAGCTCATTAAAGATGAAACACTAGACTTTGTTCTAGTTATCCCAGAAACCTTTAACAACGAGGTGCTCACTTCTGGTCAGCATAAGCTGAAATTGTATTTAAATGATGCAGGCTTAAATAAAGTTTTAGGAAGAGTGTCTGAAATTGTCGATGTTTACACTGATGAATTTCAAAAAACGGCCTTTGCTAGCTTAGGACTGAATGAGTCACAGCAGCAAGCGTTACTCGCGCCTATTGTCATTGAAAAAGAAAACATAGCGGATGATCGTGAAGTATGGGGTGAACGCTTGGGCGGGTTATTACCTTATTTCATTTTCATTTTATGCCTACAAGGTGCTATGGCACCAGCATCAGACTTAGGTGCGGGTGAAAAAGAGCGCGGTACGCTAGAGACACTATTAATATCTCCGATGGAGCGTTATAAACTGGTATTGGGGAAATTCTTTACCATCGGTGTCGCGGGTCTAATTACAGCACTTATCACCGTATCTTCCATGGCCATATGGGGCATTGTTTTATCTCAAGGGTTGGCAATTGAATTTGTAGCAGAGGTGATGGCGATGATTGGCATCATTGATTTTGTGCTTATCTTTTTAATGCTAATACCGGTAGTGGCAATATTTGCCGCGGTCTTATTGTCTCTTTCTATTTATGCTCGATCGTTTAAAGAAGCCCAAAGTTATATGGGGGCACTTGTTATGGTAGTAGTTTTCCCTGTGTTAATTGCAATGATGCCGGGGGTTAAATTAGAAGGTGGTTGGATTTGGGTGCCACTTACCAATGTGGCATTAGCGATGAAAGAGTTATTCAAAGGTACTATGGATTATTTTGCCTTGTTCGGCATATTTACTTCTACAGTAGCCATCGCCGCCGCACTCATTGCATTTTGTGTGTACTGGTTTAATAAAGAGAAAGTGCTATTTAGATAAATTTTATAGTGTTTTAGCCTTATCTTGAACTTCGTCGTGTTTTAAGTCAGTATGGATTTTAAACAATGATGTAATTGTATTGCTGATAGGATGTCGGATTAATGTCAATTAAAAGTAAAATGGATAAGGCGCTCTTGATTCTTAAGAACCCACGCGTACTGTTAGAAAAACAAAATTACATTTTAATTCTGAGTCATATGCGTAGCCGATCTTCCTTATTGTCGCATGTTCTTGGCAGTCATGATGAAGTGTGTGGGTATGGTGAACTTCATTATGACTACCCCAAAAAAAGCTCGCTTCTTAAAATGCACGTGGAACTGCTAAAAGACACAGGGCAGTCAACAACCAAAGGCTTTTTTCTAGACAAACTACTGCATAACAGCTTTGTTGTTTCAAATGAGATTCTAGAAAGAAGCAATGTCCATATTTTGATTTTAATTCGGGAGCCAGAAGCGACGGTAAAAAGTATTGTTAAAATGGGAGAAGTAACTGGGGATGAAGGATATCTTGATGTAGAGGCGATGCTAAAATACTACACAAACAGACTAACCTATTTACATCGAATTGCTCAAGAATATGAAGGTGTTTTGATAGTAGACTCTGATAACATTGTTGATTCAACCGCTGAAACCTTGAGTGAAATTAAAAATTGGTTGGGTCTTGGCGCCGAATTGACCAGTTCATATAAAAAATTCAAGAAGACCGGGAGTGCTGGCCATGGTGACCCATCATTGAACATATCTGCTGGTGAAATAATAAAAACGCAAAATGACTTAGCGTTGGAATTTGACCCTACGCTGTTGAACAAGGCTAAGGAAATTTACTCGAAAGTAACTGGGTTAAAAACTTCTTAACTAGGCTTTAGTTGATTTTCTTACTTTGATACTCCGATGAACGTACAATTAATTGTCGCGAAACGAGTCTAAAACCTAGTAAGCGAAAGTGGTGAACGATGTTTTTCACTCCTTATACTTCATAATTTATATGCTTAACCACACCTTCCCACCCAGGCGGTATTTTTCCTTGAAGAACATAGGAATATGCCAGTAGTTCTGCAATAACAAAATACAACGATTCGGGAATATCTTGCCCTAAATCTAGTGTGCTGAGTACTTCGCTAAGATATGGGTCTTCATGAATAAGGATGCCGGACTCTTCAGCCATGGCGATAATCGCTTCTGCAAGGTCGCCGTAGCCTTTAGCGACGACTTTTGGCGCTGTTTTTTTGTCGCCACCATCATATTTGAGCCCAATTGCACGCTTCGCTTTCTCGCTCATACTCTTGTCTCGAAAATTTGATGTGGACGTTTATTTAGTGTGTCAGGAATATGACCCCGTTGAAAACTCATTTTCTCGATATTCAGCCCTAAATCAACCAATCGTCGTTCTAAAAAAGGCAAGGTATCAGCAACTCGAGTCAGTACGGTTTCGTTGGAAGTATAAAGGTCGATGGTAATGGTATCTGTGTCTATCTTGGATTTAGCTAGGAGTTGGCCCGCATCACCGATATCTAGCTTCATTGTGACATTCCATAAACGTTTCTCGCCATCTTTGTCTTCTTTTCCGTGTTGTCGATCTGGCTCTTTTTGCACTAAAAGTTCTGCGGGTGCGTAATGTTGAGATACAGAAGGTAATGCATAGAAAAAACTATCTTGCCCTTGAACCCGATTTTCGGCTTGAGCCACTTTGCTGTGTTGATGGTTCGCTAATAAGGTTTTTAAATTAGCCAGTAAGTTTGTGCGACTATCAAGATTGGCAACATCTTGCGCAACGCGGCTAGAGGGGGCAGAACCAGAGGTATTCGTTATTGTTTTACTTATAATGCTATCAGGTGAATCAATTTGTACTTTGAGAGATGGCTGTCTCGATAGTGCACGGCCTGCTAATGATATTTGTAATAATGCCACTAAACCTTGTACAAAATTAGAAGCGGCAATGGGAGAAGTTAGGGTTAGTGGCGTTACCGCGATAGCGGGAGCGTTGAGTAAACCATGAATGCGCGACGCTATAGATGAATCGGTATTATTTTGAGTCGCCTGCATGTTTTGTTGGGGGGTTGGCGTTGAGGTTTTTGCCTCTACATTATTTTTCTCTATATCCTGTGAACCAGTAACTTGATTTGCAGTTTTATCGTTTGTAGTGGGCGTATTTGAAGCTGCCCCAGTGTGATTACCTAGCGTATCTTTACCTTGAGTGGCAGTACCTTGAGAGGTATTGCTCTGTATAACATTACCGCGGATGCTGTTCCCCGAGCCACCGAGCAAAGCTATTAGCTGAGAAATGCCTTTTCGTAAACTGGTATCCGCGTTACCTGTATTAATATCTCCAAGGCCCGTTTTTAAACCAACAGTATTGTCATTTGTAAAAGCGTTACTCTCTTGGCTCGAGTTAGGTGAAGCAGGTGTGGTAGTTGTATTGGGTACCTGGGGTGTTACTAATGGTCTAGCGCTGGGTAATGCGTTGCTGTTTATTCCTGTAATTTGCTTTGCAATTTGACCTAATACGGCAGTGGTTTTATCGCTGCCTTCTACTGTCCCGCTAAGTATTGATGTTAATTGTGTTAGCGCTTGTTGAGTGGACCCCGTCTGACTAAGTAATGCTCGAGATAAAGTAATAATACCCTTGTGAACATCGGTCCCTTGTATCGAAGCACCTTTGCTATCTACCGCAGTTGAGAATTCTGGTGACAACTTAATTGATGACGAATTGGAAGCATGATTAGCACTGTCTGCTTTTGCTCGTTGAGCTACATTTTCACTACCATTTGCCGAAGTTTTTCCTGTAGTCTCAGTCAAAACGGAATTATTTCCAGCCGTTTTTTCAACTCCTTTTTCAACCATAGCTCCCACAGGTATAGCTGAAGCACTAAGTTTGGCGGCAAGCTGCTGTGAAGCTCTTGGAATGACAGCACCGCTATCGGATGTTGGGAATGTCAATACTGCCTGACTGGCAGCGGAATACGATGTTAACGTATTGCCCTTAAGGCTGAGCATAGATACTTGCTGCAAAGTATTTTGTGTTTGTATATTAGGCAGTAGCTTAGCGATGGCATCAGGTACATTTCCGTTAACAGGGGTACCATGTCCAAAGGCGACACCTTGAGAACGCAATGCATTGGTGAGCACAGTCGTAATTTTGCTGTCGATCACTGATAGAGGCGCGGCTTGTAACGTGGAAGCTGCTGATTGAGTACCTTGACTCGCTAAGTTTGATTGTTTTGCTGACGTTATTGAAACAGTCAATTTACCGGTATCACCAGGCACTTGATTAAGTGTGAGTGAAACCAGCTTGCCATTGTTTTTGATATCAGCGCTCAATTGCGCTGCGGCATCAGGCTTTAGTGATAAATTTAACGGCTGACCATCTGCTAGCGTTAGACTCAGTTGATTACTCGTTAATTGCGTAACCGTTGCTTGCACGCTAACGCGCATGCTCTGTTGTGGTGTCGGCATAGAAGCCAGCATCGTCGCTAAAGAAAGTGAAAGGGTTTTAAGCTGCATCGCGGTAACTTGACTGGTACTCATGCCTGTTTCAGTGCTAATAAGGGCAGCTTGAGTTACTCCACCTTGGCTGAAAGAGGTTAATTGAGGGCGCTGTGGCGGCAATAAATCTGTGCTTTTCAACAGTGAAACCTGTGTTGCCGGTTGCCCTTGTGTTTGAATAGCAAGTATCTGTTCAGGCAATCGCGCCACAGTTACCTTTGCGGCGGTATCGAGCGCCGCAGCTTGGGATAAATTATTCAGCACTGATGCTGCCGACGATTTCGACCCTGAAGTACTTTGAGTTATATTTGAAAGCAGTGCGCTTAACTGTGATGTCATATGGAGCTTATCGGCCAGGTGAGCGACGAGTTTAATCCGTAATGGAAAGTATAGGTAATAAGCGGGGCATATCATCGCGTTTGTTGTTGAAGTAAATCATATTTAATCATAATTCGCGACTGCGAAAGAAACTTACTGTGATAAACTACGCCGGTTTTAAACAGTGAATAGTAAAGGAGCGTGCGTGTCCGGTTTATGTGCATCTGGACTAACTTGCATAAAACGCGATCGTGTTTTGTTTGACGACTTTTCGTTAAATCTTAATGCAGGGGAATTAGTATATTTGCGTGGGCCTAACGGTGCGGGCAAAACCAGCTTATTGCGTATTCTTACTGGCTTGAGTTCGCCTGAGCACGGTGACGTGATTTTTAATGGCGCGAACATCAGCAGCAACCCTTCATTATATTATCAAACTCTTATTTATTTAGGCCACAAAAGCGCATTAAATGGTGCATTGTCTGCCATTGATAATTTGCGCTTTTGGCTAGCACAACACGGTATTCAAAATAAGGATGTTACCCAAACATCCGATATCGAAAGCATTTATCAAGTGCTTGAACGCTTAGGGTTAGTTGGCCTTGAAGATGTGCCTGTCAGATTCTTATCTGCTGGACAACAACGTCGTGTTGCACTGAGTCGGCTCTGGCTCAAGAGTGCAGCGGTATGGGTATTAGATGAACCTTTCACCGCACTTGATAGCGCAGGTGTAATATTACTTGAGCGTAAAATGAAACAGCATGTGGCAGACGGCGGCATGATTATTACTACTTCCCACCAAGCGCTGTCTTCTGAAGCGGGTGCGCACCGCTGTGTTGATTTGGAGTACCGGTTTTGAATCCCTTACTACTCGGTATCTTCAAACGTGATATGCAGATTGCGTTTCAGCAAAAAGCTGAGCTGGTTCAACCCCTCATGTTTTTATTGATGGTGGTTACCCTATTTCCCTTGGGCGTAAGCCCTTCTCCTGAAACACTGCAACGTATTGGCCCGGGCGTTATTTGGATTGCGGCTATATTGTCATCCTTATTAGGGATGGAGCGGCTTTTTCGTGATGATTTTATCGATGGTTCTTTAGAACAATATACCTTAAGTGGCATGCCATTGCCGGCTGTTGCTACGGTTAAAGTACTGGCACATTGGCTAGTGAGCTTTGTGCCCTTATTGATTCTGTCGCCGTTGCTCGCGATGTTTTTAAACCTAAGCACGGATATGTTTATAGCATTAATGCTTACTTTGCTAATTGGCACACCTTTGCTGTCGCTAATTGGTGCTATTGCAGTGGGATTAACGGTGGGGCTAGCACGGGGTGGACTGCTTTTAGCATTGCTTTTAATCCCCGTTTTTATTCCGTTACTGATTTTTGCCACGTCTGCTGTAGATTCTGCCGCACTGCAATTACCTTATCATCCTCAACTTGCTATTATTGGCGCCATGCTGTTACTGGCTGCTGCCGCTGCGCCGTTTGCCATAGCTTATTCTTTGAAAGTGAGTCAAAACTGATGTGGAAGTGGTTACATCCTTACGCTAAAACAGAAAATGCTTACCAATTGTGCCTAACTTTGCAGCCTTGGTTGTGGATTGGTGCATTGTTATGCTTGGCCGTAGGCACAGTGTGGGGGCTAGCCTTTGCACCACAAGATTATCAACAAGGTGATTCGTTTCGCATTATCTACATTCATGTGCCTAGCGCAATGTTGTCTATGGGCACCTATGTGGCTATGGCGATTGCGGCCTTGGTAGGAATGGTATGGCAATGGCGAACGGCCTATATGAGCATGATAGCCATGGCGCCAGTGGGTGCCGTCATGACTTTTATTGCGTTATTTACCGGTGCAGCCTGGGGTAAACCTATGTGGGGCGCGTGGTGGGTATGGGATGCGCGCCTAACCTCAGAACTTATTCTGTTGTTTTTGTATATCGGGGTTATTGCGCTTTATGGTGCCTTTGAAGATAAACAACAGGCGGGTAAAGCAGCAGGGGTGATGGCTTTAGTCGGCGTAGTAAATATTCCTATTATTCATTACTCCGTAGAATGGTGGAATACCTTGCATCAAGGGGCCACCATCAGCAAATTCGATCAGCCTTCTATTGCGCCTGAAATGTTGTGGCCGTTATTACTTAGTTTATTAGGTTTTGCATTTTTTATTGGGGCAGTGACTACGGTAAGGCTACGCAGCGAAATTGTGCGCCGTGAGATGCATCGCCCTTGGGTGCAAAAGTTAGCGCACGCGACAAGTGAGAATAGCTAATGCAGTTTGATTCATTCTCAGCATTTTTAGACATGGGAGGCTATGCCTTCTACGTTTGGTTATCTTTTGGTGTGACCTTTGGAGCAATGATACTGCTAGTAGTATTAAGCTTTCGGCAACATAAAGGGTTACTGAAGTCGGTTTTAAAAGAACAACAGCGTCAGGTGCGAATTAAAGAAGCGAGAGAAAAATCACACGCTTCATCAGCACAGTAAGTTGTAGTCAGTAGTTTTTAAAGTGAGATAGTGGCATGAACCCTAGAAGAAAGCAGCGTTTGGCGGTAGTGGGCATTGTTGGGCTGTTAATCGCCAGCGCAATTGGTTTAATGCTTTATGCATTAAACGACAGTATCGATTTATTTTATACACCAAGTGAAATTATTGAAGGCAAGCAAGGGCAAATGCCCCATGTTGGTCAACGTCTTCGTATTGGCGGTATGGTCGTACCGGGTAGTGTGAGCCGAGACAGCAAAAGCCTAGCGGTGTCCTTTGATTTAATAGATACGGGCCCCATCGTTACGGTGACCTACACGGGGATACTGCCTGACTTGTTTCGTGAAGGCCAAGGGATTGTGGCTACCGGTGTGCTTACGTCGGCAACAGAAATTACTGCGCAAGAAGTACTGGCTAAGCATGATGAAGAATATATGCCACCAGAACTGGCAGAAAAGATGAAGGGTATTAAGCATGAAAAACCTGCCAATATGCCCGTTACCGATGCTTCATCTTCATATCAGTATGAAGCGAGTTCAGAATTAGCGTCAGAAACAGCATCAGGGACGGGATCAGAGCCAAGATTAAAGTCTAAACCAGGAGGCCAGTAACCATGGTGCCTGAGATTGGGAACATTGCATTAACACTCGCCCTAGTATTATCTATTTTGCTTGCAGTCTACCCGCTTTGGGGGGCTCATCGTCAACACGACACGCTAATGGCTACCGCAAAGCCCTTGGCGATTGGATTGTTTGTTTTTACCCTAATTGCGTATTTGTGCTTAACCTATGCCTTTGTTACCGATGATTTCAGTGTTGAGTATGTGGCGCAGCATTCCAATAGCCAACTTCCGCTTGTCTATAAAATTACTGCAGTTTGGGGCGGCCATGAAGGTTCGTTTTTGCTGTGGGTTTTAATGCTGTCAATTTGGACGGTAGCAGTCGCCATATTTAGCCGAGGTATTCCTCTTACAATGGTTGCAAGAGTGCTATCGGTGCTAGGTATGGTTGGTATTGGCTTTTATTTGTTTATGCTGCTTACCTCAAATCCCTTCAATAGCATGTTGCCGTTTTTCCCTGTCGACGGCCGAGATTTAAACCCGCTTCTGCAAGATTTTGGCATGATCATTCACCCACCAATGTTATACATGGGGTATGTAGGCTTCTCAGTGGCTTTCGCTTTTGCTATTTCAGCACTGATTTCAGGCCAACTCGACTCCACGTGGGCTCGCTGGGCTCGACCTTGGGTGATAGCGGCGTGGGCCTTTCTGACCTTAGGGCTTGCTCTTGGTAGCTGGTGGGCATACTACGAACTCGGCTGGGGGGGCTGGTGGTTCTGGGACCCAGTAGAGAATGCTGCTTTTATGCCTTGGTTAGTGGGTACTGCCCTCATGCATTCGTTGGCAGTTACTGAAAAGCGAAAAGCCTTTAAATCATGGACGGTATTACTCGCCATTGCTGCGTTTTCGTTAAGCTTGTTGGGAACCTTCTTAGTTCGTTCTGGGGTAATTGTTTCCGTACACTCTTTTGCAAGCGATCCAACCCGAGGGTTATTCATACTCGGTATTCTTATCGTTCTTGGTGGGTTTAGTTTATTGCTTTATGCCATGCGCGCATCGGCTTTAAAAAGCCCCGGTCGGTATCAGACCTTTTCCCGTGAAGTATTGCTCATGGGTAACAATGTATTTTTGTGTGCAGCAACCTTAGTGGTGTTGTTAGGTACTTTGTTGCCGCTTGTTCATAAAGAATTAGGCTTAGGCAGTATTTCAGTGGGGGCGCCATTTTTTAACCAAATGTTCCTTCTCTTAATTGTTCCCTTTGTACTGTTATTAGGGTTAGGGCCATTAACGCGGTGGAAGCAGCAAACTGCGGGAGCCCTTAAAAATCAGTTGCTGGTTGCTGGTGGTATTGCCATCAGTGCCGCGCTTTTAATTAACTTTAGTTTTGATGTACCTCAATATATGGGCATGCTAGGCATGATTCTCGTATTTTGGATATTGGTCACGACACTGCAAGAAGTGTTACAGCGTGTTAATGCTATTCCAAGCAATACGAGTACATTTACAAAGCTACGTAAGCTTACGCCAAGTCATTGGGGTATGGTGTTTGGCCATTTAGGTTTTGCTATTACTATTATTGGCATTACCCTGGTGTCTAATTACGAGATAGAACGTGATGTACGCATGGAGTTGGGCGAATCGGTAGAGTTAGAAGATTATAGTTTTACCTTCACGGATGTAAAAGCCATTCAAGGGCCAAACTATACCGCTGATGTAGGTGTGTTTGATGTGGACAAGGCGGGGGAGTTTATTGTGCATTTGGAGCCGGAGAAGCGCATTTATACTGTTCAGCGTATGCCGATGACTGAAGCGGCTGTTCACTCTACTGTATCTCGGGATTTATTTATCGCCATGGGCGAGCCCCTTGATGACGGTGCGTGGGCTGTACGTATTTATATAAAACCCTTCATCGTCTGGATATGGGCGGGCGCAGTGGTTATGGCGATTGGCGGTATATTCTCGATTAGCGATAAACGCTATCGAATGACCAAAATGAAAAAAGTATCGAAAGCTATCAACCGCATGACCGGAAAGACACAACCCCTAGAAGCGGATACGAAAAATACTAGTGATGCCGGCAGTCAGGAGGTCATACAATGAAAAAGGCGCCTTTAGTTGTCATTCCATTGGTGCTGTTCTCGATGCTGGTGATTTTCTTGTTCCAAGGGTTGTTTTCAGACCCACGAGAGCTAGATTCACAAGTGAAAGGCAAGCCACTGCCTGAATTTTCATTACCCGATTTAATGCAACCCGATACCACCTACACCCCAGATTCACTGAAAGGTGAGGTGACCATTTTGAATGTATGGGGAGTGTGGTGCGTAACCTGTGCGGTAGAAATGCCGTATTTAACCCAGCTTAAAAATGAGCTAGGAGTAAAGTTTGTGGGTTTGTACTTTGACCAAGATCTTGACCCTGACTTTGGAACAAAAACACTCACCCGAGTGCAACAAGAAGTTACTAGTATGCTAAGGCGTTACGGTAATCCTTATGCATTTAATATTTTTGATGTATATCGCGATACGTCGCTAGATTTAGGGGTCACTGGCGCCCCAGAACACTTCGTACTGGATGCTAACGGGGTTATTCGCATGCATCATATTGGTGATATCAACGAACGTGTATGGCAAAACAAAGTGGGTCCGCTTTATCAACAGTTAGTGGCCGAGGCCGATGGTAAAAAGGAAGCAGAAAGCATTAAGAGAGTCGGCGAATGAAACGTTTACTATTCGTTGTAACATTATTTATCGCTTTTTCTGCTTTTAGCGCTGAAGATAACTTTGCGTTTGATACGCCTGCGCAACGTGCTCAGTTTTTGAATTTAACTGCCGAATTACGTTGCCCCATGTGCCAGAATCAGAATATTGCCGACAGTGATGCCATGATTGCCCACGATATGCGCCGTAAAGTTTATGCGTTGTTGAAAGAAGGCAAGTCTGAGCAGCAAGTTATCGATTTTATGAAAGCCCGTTATGGGGATTTTGTGCATTACCAACCACCGGTAACCATTGCCACCATGTGGCTTTGGGCTGCACCTGTGTTGTTTGTCGTTTTCGCGCTTTTATTTGTAGTGCGCCGGAAATCTTCGACGGCTCCGCAGGATATCAAAGCCAAACTGGCTAAGGCAGATGCATTGCTTGAGCAGGAAAAAGAATGAGTTGGACTGAGTTTTATATTGTTGTTTCGGGGTTAATGACCTTAGTACTTATGCTGTTGGCATTCCCTTGGCTTCGTAGAAAAAATCACGCTAAAGCTGATAACCTAAGCAACACGCAAATTGTAAAGCAGCGATTGCAAGAGCTTGAAAGAGAAGTGCAAGAAGGCTTAATCACCGAGCACGATATGCGAGTGGCTGTTGATGAACTAAAAGTCGCACTGGTTGATGAAAGTAGTTTTGAATCAACACGTACTGGCACGGCAGGTCTTCCTTTACTTGTTGGTGGCCTAGTCGCTGTCGTTGCGGGTGTAGTGGTATACGCTTCGGTGAATCAATTTAGCCAAGTGCAGCGTGCCTCTGATGCTATTGAAGCACTACCAGAATTAAGCGCAAAATTGGCCAGTGGCAATGGAAGTAATTTAGGGCCTGAAGACGTGGCTAGTTTGGCATTGGCCATTCGTCAACGCCTCCGAGAAGCCCCTGAAGATGATACGGGCTGGTTATATTTGGGGCGGTTGATGTTAAGCCTAGGCCAAGAAGTGCAGGCCATTGAGGCGATAGATAAGGCCGTTGCGATAAAACCTGGGAATACATCTCACCAAATTACGCTAGCACAAGCTTTGATGACTACGGGTGATGTGAATAACCTCAATCGCGCACAAGGTGTGCTTAAGGGGTTACTACGCAGTTCGCCAGAAAATGATAATTTAGCGCTAATGATGGCGGTGGTTTCTGCGCAGCTAGGCGATTTAGAAAACCTAACCCGTTATTACGGGCAAGTTAAAGATAAGCTTCCTGCGGGTAACGATATTGGTCAGCGACTTGCCATGCGAGAGCAAGAACTTCAAGCGCAAGAAGGACTAGTGCTTGTACAAGATAGTAGTCCCAAAGATGAATCATCTGGTACGCAAGCGCCCGCGAATGAAAAGAGGACTAGTACGAAAACAGGTTTTAATATAACCGTTAATGTTTCTGATGAAGCCCGTTCAGCCCTACCGCAATCTGGCTTTCTTATTGTGTTTGCGCAAGATGCGACCTCCGAAAACAGAATGCCGGCGGCCGTGGTTAAGATCCCGTTACAAGATTTTCCTGTCACTATTGCATTAGATACGGATAATGCAATGATGCCACAATACACATTAGACTCACTCAGCAAAGTTACGCTTACCGCTCGAGTATCTTCTGATGGCGATGTATCTGTATCGCCTGGGGAATGGGAAGGTAGTCAAGTTACCGAGGTGGCACCTCAAAACGTGAAAGACATCAACGTGATGATAGAGAAGGAATTATTGTGATTAAATTTTCAAAATGGGTCTCGGTAAGTGCGCTTTTATTAGCGAGTTTGCTAGGCGGGTGCGCAAGTCAGCAAGCGTCTCAACAAGTTGAACAAAATAGTGCATCCGTTCAAGATACCAGTGATCCTAGAGATCCCCTAGAGCCTGTGAACCGCGTGATGTGGGATTTCAACTGGGAAGTATTAGATGCCTATTTACTGAGACCCATCACAGTAGGGTATGTCACGGTTATGCCTCATTTTGCACGTGTTGGATTGTTTAATGCTGCAGAAAACCTTCAAGAACCAGCAAACTTTATGAATAATATGTTTCAAGGCAAGGTAGACGACGGTTTAGATAGCCTTGCTCGTTTTGTGCTTAATTCGACCGTTGGCCTATTCGGTACTATTGATGTTGCTAACCATATAGGTATAACTAAAAAAGAAGAAGAGTTTGGTGAAACCATGGGAACATGGGGTGTAGGAACGGGGCCATTCTTAATGTTACCCGCGCTTGGCCCAAATGACCCACGCAGTTTTTCCGGTAACGTTGTAGACGGCATGGTATATCCGATGGCGATTATCGATGGGCAGTTTGCTATTGCACGGTATTTGGTTTCATTATTGGAAGGGCGAGCTTCATTAATTGACCAAGAGCAACAACTTGAACAGTCAGTCGATGACTATGCATTTGTGAAAAATGCGTACTTCGAAAACCTCGCATTTAAAGTTACCGATGGCAAAAGTGGTGATAAGGCATTAGATGAAGAGCAGCTTGATGATTTTGCTGAGTTCGAAGCCATGCTGGAGTATGAAGAAACGGATGTTGAAGATAACACTTCGACAGATGAGCCAGAAGAAGATGGCCCTCAGGGAAACTAGCTTTAACGAGAAGTTACCCTAAGGGGAAAATAGCTCCTGGAGCTAAAAGGTAATTAGCTCTAACGTAGCTTTTAACTTACACAAAGAATAAAGCCCCTTAACGAAATGCCGTTAAGGGGCTTTTTTAGGTTCAGTATTCGGTGCTTGCACACTTCACTTCACGGAAGCAGCATAATGTCACTAGCCTTTAGGATAGCCTTGAGGGTTTTGTGATTGCCAATTCCATGTATCTGCACACATGGCCTCTAAGCCTTTCTCAGCGTGCCAATTAAGTTCGGTTGCTGCCTTAGTAGGGTCTGCATAACATGCAGCTACATCGCCTCCACGGCGCGGTGCTATAGCGTAAGGGATCGTTTTACCTGATGCTTTTTCAAAGGCTTTGATCATATCTAACACTGAGTAACCTTGACCGGTTCCCAAGTTATATTTATCAAGGCCCATATTCAAAGCAATTCTATCAATCGCTTTTAAGTGCCCGTTAGCCAAGTCTTCAACGTGAATGTAATCACGTACGCCTGTGCCATCATGGGTGTCATAATCATCACCAAATACACTCAGCTTGGCTAATTTTCCGGTAGCGACTTGTGAAATATAAGGCATGAGGTTGTTTGGTATACCGTTTGGATCTTCACCAATGCTGCCTGATGCGTGAGCGCCTACTGGGTTAAAGTAACGAAGTAGCACAATGTTCCATTCGCTGTCTGACACAAACAAATCAGCCAACACATGCTCTACCATTAACTTAGACATACCGTAAGGGTTGGTTGGGTGTCCCGTGGCCATGTCTTCGCGTAAAGGAAGGGCTGCAGGATCGCCATATACTGTAGCAGAAGAGCTAAACACAATATTCTTAACGTTGTGCTTTTGCATTGATTTACACAGGGTAAGGGTGCCATACACATTGTTTTCATAGTAAGACAGGGGCTGCTGAACCGATTCTCCTACGGCTTTTAGGCCCGCAAAGTGAATAACCGCATAAATCGTATGCTCGCTAAATATACCATCAAGCACAGCAGTGTCGCGAATATCACCTTGAACGAATGTGACGGATTTTCCTGAGATAGCCTCAACACGTCTCAGTGACTCTGCGCTCGAGTTCGCCAAGTTGTCCAAGACAACAACGCTGTAATCTTGTTCGAGTAGTTGAAGTACAGTATGACTTCCAATGTATCCTGCGCCACCGGTAACCAAGATGGTTTTCATGCATGCTCCTTGTCTGAATTAGGTGCCAAATATTTAGCACAGATAGAATGTTGTATAGGCTTAACTAAAAGCGGGTACAGAAGAAATACGAGTCCCGCCCACAACAGTGATGTCCAGTTCGATGCGGTTTGTAATATAAGCACAAAAGCGGGTATGAAAACCAGTAGCTTGAGCACGTTCATGAGTGTTTTTTCTGGAACGGTCATTCGTGAAGCTGCTCTGTCTAAACGCTTAACGCGTTCAGTAAGAGGGAGACCTTTTAGCTGAGGAATATTTCGGGTGGAAAAATAAAATTTCATAGCGTACTCAAATAAAAACCGCCGACACATATTGTGTAACGGCGGTTATTGTAGGTGATTGCAGGAAAGGTTCAAACCGTAATTGGTCTAATGAGCTCTTTTCAACAAAAATTTAATCACCTGTTCCTATTTTTACTAATCAACTTAGGCTTGCGACTCAACGCCAGCTTTTTCCCAAAAACGTGATTTTAGGCTAAGTAGGGCAATCACAATACCGATAGCGATACTAAACAACGCGATTTGTAGGTAAAGGTTAGGCATTTCAGCTACATTCTCAGGATCGAAATTACCTGACAATAGGCCGGCAATAATGTTACCGATAGAGTAGGTTAGAACGAAAACCCCCATCATTTGACCGGCAAAACGCTTAGGCGATAGTTTACTTACCGCACTAAGTGCAACGGGGCTTAAACATAACTCACCAACAGTATGTAAGAAGTAAGTTGTGACCAACCACATTGGGGCTACTTTTAAACCTTGTGCAGCGTACTGAGAGGCCATAAACATCACCAAGAAGCCTGTTGCCATAATCACAAGACCAATCGCACACTTAAGGGTATATGAAGGGTCAATCATACGCTTAGCAAGGTTAATCCAAAGCGCAGCGAAGAAAGGCGAAAGGATAATAATAAATAGCGAGTTTGAAAGCTGGAACCATACGGTTGGAATGGTTGATAGCCCGAACCATGATGTGAAAATTGAACCAGCGGATAAAGCTCTGTCGGTATAGTTTTGAGCGAACAAGTTTAAAGATGAGCCGGCTTGCTCAAAGCCTGACCAGAAACAAGCCGAGGCAATACAAACTAAAAATAATGCCCACATGCGTCTTTTTTCATTGTCGCTTAGTGCGCCTTTGAAATAGATAAAACCAAAATAAGCAAAAAATACCACAGTGAAAAATACAGCCACTTGCTGAGCGAGAGCAAGTGGGTCAATAACAATTGTGCCCATGTGGGCAAGCACAATAACAACGACAGCTAACGCTACGGTTGCAATAACGGCTGTCCACGCGGTTTTCTTAGCGCTGCCTGTGTAAGGATTAGTTGGAGCCGTTGAGTCTGACGCTAGCGACGAGTTGGTGAAGTAATATTGAATAAGACCAATAGCCATACCAATCGCTGCCGCACCAAAGGCATAGTCCCAGCCCCAGTTTTCTTGTAGGTAACCCGTTACCAAATAGGCAATTAGAGAGCCGATGTTGATACCCATATAATAAAGGGCATAACCACTGTCCCGGCGAGCATCATCATCGCCATATTGCTGCCCTACCATGGCCGAAATATTAGGTTTTAATAGGCCAGTCCCTGTTGCTACAAGGATTAAACCTACAAAAAATAAGTTTTGTAAGTCGATAGCAAGTACTACATGCCCTAAGAAGATGATAATACCACCGTACCATACGGCTTTTTTACCACCAATGAGACGGTCAGATAACCAACCTCCTGGTAAGCCTAAAAAGTAAACTGCGCCGGTATAAAGGCCGTAAATTGCCCCCGCGGTGGCTACCGTAAAACCAAGCCCTTGCGTTTGTAGGCTGGCTGTCATAAATAAAACAAGAAGGGCACGCATACCGTAATAACTCATGCGTTCCCACATTTCTGTGAAAAACAGCGTTCGAAGGCCCCCTGGATGGCCGAAAAAGCTGGTGTCGTTAGATTTTTTTATAGTCACGTTATCATTCCATATTAATTATGGTTGTTATAGTAGAGCCCTTAATTTACGAACTCTTTTGATATAGGTCCAATAAAGGATAAGCCGTTATACTAAAGCTAAGGTAAAGACACAAGATTTGGGCGACAAACTTCGCTTATAAGGCTGTCAAAAGGGATGTTTGGTGGAAAAGTGAGCGTTGTTTGAGCTACGCATATTGTGCATTAACGCTAATATAATGGGAATATGAGTGTGTTGGTGGTTTTAAAGACTTAAGGTTATCAATCTTAATATCGCCAGGTCGTTTCTCTTTCTTTTGCTACCTTTTTTATTAATGCCTTTCTATTAGTACTAGAGAAGCCGTATTGCAGTAAATTAATTAAAGTGCAATACGGCTGATCTTTTCTCGTTCGCAGCTATCGCTTTCACGATAGTGGTCTCGAACTATAGCTCTCTAATTGTGGCCAATACAATTCGAATGATGCCATATAGTAATAGAAGTACCACGCCAAATAACACCAAATTGTAAACCACTGTTGGGTACTTATTGTCATCTGGCAGGGTAGGAGACTCAATCGTTACCAAGTGCTGTAATTTCTGATAGGTTTCTACTCGGGCATTTTCAAGGGTAATCAGTGAAGAAGAAAATGCTTGTATAGCTAACTGTAACTGAACCTGTAGGTTGCTGTATTGCGCCATCAGTTCACCTACGGAAAGGTCAGTATCAGCGCTATCTGGATCAGTAGTACTAATTTGCTCTTTGCGCTTATTAATTTCACGCTGCAATGCACCGATTTCCCGTTTGATGTTAATCACCTCAGGAGCAGCATCAGACATCATGGTTGAAATGGTGCTCAACTCCGCTTTCTTTTGTGCCAAGGTGGCTTCTAACGAGAAGGCAATTTGCTGGAAAGCCGCGCCTTCTGCGGTGGGGTCAAGCACATTATATCTAGACTGAAAGCCTAAAATTTCTGTCTTGGCTTGTTGAAGTTTCTGCTCAACAATCTCGTGCTCACCCTTAGCAAATGTTAGCTTTGATTTGGCCAGATTGTTGTTAATATTGTTTATAAATTCTTCCGCTTTTACCACAATAGCTTGGTTTATGACTTGCGCGAATTCGGGGTTAAAAGCGCGGGTACGAAGTGAAATAACAGAAGACGCTGAATCTACACTCACCTCAACGTGGTCTAAGTAAAACTGATAGAAGCTTTCTTGCTTATGAGAACTTGGTAAGCCGCTAAATAAGTCGGCCTCGTCAGACATGTAGTGTTCTCTTAAGTTAATGGTTTCGTCTAAGTACTTAATCATATCTGCAGACTTGATATAGGCTTCTACCAACTGACTCTCGTTGCTAAAACCACTTGACCCCATGCCAGCCGACATGAGTAAAGATGAAGGGTCGAAACTGCTACCGCCATCACTTGATTTTACGATTAACTGACTTTGGCTTTCGTATTGAGGTGCAGCCCATACAATGAGATAGAAGGCATATAAAAACCAAGGCAGCACAAGCAAAAGCGTTTTATGCTGTTTCATCAGTTCATTCAGCTTAGTAAGAGTTTTTTCCACGTTTAATAAACCTATTTTAACGATTTTTTGTTAGCTGCATCTTGCGTGTACACGTCAATGCCTTCTTCGAGATCAGCGTAATACGATAATTTGCCGTCATCGATAATAACGGTAGAGGTACAGAACTCTCGAATTTGATCGAGTTCATGACTTACCATGATAACCCCAGCAGTTTCACTTTTTTCTTTAAGTGACGCCCTGGCTTTTTTTCTAAAAAGTGGGTCACCCACGGACGTAGCTTCGTCAATAAGATAAATATCGAAATCAATATTCATACAACAAGCAAATACAAACTTAGCGCGCATACCTGATGAGTAAGTGCGAACGGGTAAATCGAAGCGCTTATCTAGTTCAGCAAAAGCTTGAACCTTCTCTTCGTATTCCGGTAACGACGCCACGTTATTGATACGACCGATGAAACGTGTGTTCTCACGGCCTGTCATTTGGGGATGTACGCCCGTTTGCAGTGCGACTGGCCATGACATCGCTTTATTGGTAAGTACACGCCCTTTATCGGGATATTCACTTTTTGCCAACATGCGAAACAAGGTAGATTTACCCGCACCGTTTTTACCCAATATGGCTACGTTGTTCTCGGTTGGAAAATCAAAGTTGAGATTTTTAAATATATATTGGGGACCCATTTTACTCGGGTAGCTCTTTGTCACGTTCTCTAGTTTGATCATCGTGACAATACCTTTTTCCACGTAATGTGATAAAGAGAAAGACTCAAGAATAAAAATGCAATGGTAATTTCTACCACAAAGCTAAACGATACCCCTTTGTGTCCGTAAGACTCAAAACAAGCATACCGAGCAAGCTCGTTAAAGTGGACTAATGGATTCCAAGTAAAATACGGCCAGAGGTATTCGGGCATATCTTGAAGGCTGAAAAATACACAGGAAATAAACATAAGGGGGCGTGTAAGCATTGATTTTATTTTGTCTACTTCAGGAACGAAAGCAAGCGCAATACCAAACACTAAACCAATTGAAACAGAGAATAACCAAAGTAGGATGTATAGCGTAATCAACAGCAGTGGATCATGAATCTCAAAGCCATCACCTAAAAGATAAAGTGATAAGGCAAGGAGTCCTATCACTACGGTTTTTATCGATAATTCGACAAAACCCGCAGTGACAACAGCGGCAAGCGGTTGTACTTGTCTGAATGCATATAAAGGTTTATTTCGTCGAATGGATGTTGATACTGACTGAAGATTGGTGGTCAGTGTCTGAAGGCCTACTAACCCAATCATCATAAATATGAATAACGGTATAGAGTGCACATCGTCGCCGCTGATCAAGCCCCTCACAAACGAAAGCAGAGCAATGAAAATAAAAGGCTCTATAAAAGCCCAGCTGAGCCCAAATTTATCATTGAACTTGCTTTGAAACTCACGCAGGAAAAGTGCGAAAATCACACTTCTCCAAGCGTAAACTTGTTCTTTGAACGTTACCATAATTAGTCTGTGGCTACGTTCGCAGCAATGGCGATTTGATAGACAATTTGCGTAATATCTTTTACTGCCTGAAGCACCTTGGTATCAATAGCCGGCAGTACAATGATTTGATCGCCAGGTAATAATTTAGCACCACTCCCGTTAGCCGTTAAAATACCATTATCAATATTAGCAAACGCAACGTTGCCATTTTTGCGCACAATCAAGATACGCTCATCTTCAGCCCGTTCGGTAAAACCGCCAGCCCATGCAATATAATCTTCAGTATCTGCATCAGGGTTAAATACAACTGATTGAGGGAGTAAAACTTCGCCACCAATATGAATAAGATCCGTAATTTCTGGGATCACAATTGTATCATTAGGTTCTAAAAGAATGTTCGCAGTGTCGCCATTTTCAGACACAACCACACGGCCTTGGGGTTCAACTTGGCGTGCTCTGGCAATAAAGTCAGCCACAAGTTGAGCTTCCTGTGCGCGAATAGCGCCTTCACCGGTAGAACTGATAGGAGCAGTATACATACTGCGCTCTAATCGCTCTAAGCCTTGCTCGATAATTTCTTTTTGCTTTATAGCAACACTTTCTCGCAGAAGATAAATATTCTGCGTATCGGACAAGGTTGTATCAGCTTCAATATGATCAAGCACATCAAGCAAGCGTGTACCTTTGTCTACCATCAATTGTGATGCACCTGAAAATGCGCCAGCTACATTAATACGATAAATTTGTGCTTCGTTATCAGCCACGTACTCTACTGTATCGCCAGCTTTTAAAGGCAAGCTTTCAAAGTCGGTTAAACTTAAGTATCGCGCGAATTGTTTATTATCTCTTACGCCAGCGACAGAAGCATGAGAAGCAAATTCACCTGGTCGTGCAAAGTAGTTTACTACCTCGCCAGTGAGTTCCTCATCTGAAAACTCAAAGGTGAAACTATTTCTGGCACCGGTTTCCACCACGATAGTATTGCCGATAGGGCGAACTAAGATGGTGTCACCATCTTTAAAAGAAATTTTTGGAAGCTTGCCGTTTCTGAAAAATGCATATAAATCAGCGGTTGCAATAACTTCGTTGTTGCGAATAACATCTATTTTACGGAAGCTACCACGTTGAAAATCGATACCTCCCGCCCGTTTCAAGTAATATAGAACACTATCAGATGCTAAGCCCGCATATTGCCCTGGACGTAAGATTGGACCAGAAACATAGACTGCCACAGGTGTCGAAGTAAGTAGGTTGACGTATACATTCACATCGTTGGTATAAACCTGACGAATTTTACTACTGACTGTCTGGTTTACTGAACCCGCTGGCGTGTTAGCAACCCGAATTGGGCCAATATTGGGTATAAAGATATTGCCTTGGTTATCAACAGTAGAAACATCTGAATAATTGATTGCACCCCAAAGCCATATAGAAATTTTATCCCCAGGGGCAACTAGGTAGTTATCGTTTAAACCTGTGGTTCTCTCTGATTCGAAGCCGCCAAGAAAAAGGTTGGCAGCAAACGGTGGGTTCGCCATTGCTTTTTGTTGGGGGAACACACTTTCAATAGTTGGCTCACCCGGGAGTGAAAGGCCGTCTCTTGGCTGAGTGCTAAATTGCCCCATTGTACTTTGTGCGCTACCTGCGCCGGGCAATGTACGTTGACTCTGAACGCTGAGAGGGGACACGCCAGCTGCAGTACTAGCGCTTGATGACGAGCCTGTTTGTTGGGCGCGTTGTCTTAACTGTTCTATTTGTTCCGCACTCTGCGCGTAAACAGTTTGAGAAAATAAACTGATTGAAAGTACAGCTGCAGCGGTAAAAGAAACTAAATTTAACAACTTCAACTTATTCTCCTCGTGATTGAGCCGAGGCTACTAATGGGCTCAAAACAGACCAAGCTCCGTCGCGTTTACAAACGGTAAGCTTGTCTTTGGTATCTACATTTTTGGACTGGGTGGCAGAAAGCGTAGCTTGGAACCGAATGCAGTCGTTACCGGTTGCCGAGGTGTACAATTTAGTTGCCTCGTAATCAATGCCTTCAAGCATAATTTGAATGCTCTGCCCCTGACTAAACGAAGAATTTAAATCTGGAATGCTTATTGCTACATCTTCTTCGGCAGACAAAGAGTATGCTAGCGAAGCGTGTACTAGTGGAATATCGGCGGTTGTCGATTTAGGCACATTACTGCACGCCGCGAGCAAGCTGGTAAGCGCAACGAGTAAGAAAGCCCTTTTTTGCGTATTTAACATTGACTGTCATATCCATATAGCAATTTGGCGCTAGGATACCATAAGAATAAAAAAAAACATGCTTTCGTCACGGGTTCGGCATGAATTGTATTTTGATGGATGCTTATTTGCTCTAAAGACAATGTTCACAAGGCATTGTGTGTAAAATTTGTTCAAAGCGTTGTGCTAATTAGCCTGGATTCATTCTGTTACAAAAGTTTTTGCTACTAAGGGTGGTTACGACAAGGAATGTTTATTATGATAAGAGGGGTTTTCCTATCCTGTTTAAATAAAAGAATGAAACCCTCGGTAGGTCGTTAAAGGACGTTGTTTTAATATGGACACTAATTTGGTTCACATGTCACACTTTAGAAGAACACCTATCAGTGAAGCACTGATTGTTGGTGGTATGGGCCGTGGTGGCACGAGGTTTTGTTTAATATGTTAGCGTACCTGCAGTTTGTTCCCCTTTTTACTGCGTTTTTTGTGGCACTCATTTTGTTAGTGGTGATGACACCGTTAGCACATCAATTTGGCTTGGTTGATCAACCTAGCGCAAGAAAGCGCCATGCGGGCATTATTCCATTAACTGGCGGCGTCGCCATTTTTATGGCTGTATTAGTTGCGAGTGTTGCTACTGATGTGTGGATGAAGAATAACCCTTTATTCTTTACTGCTTCTGCTTTTGTTGTGCTTCTTGGTATGCTCGACGACCGCTTCGACTTAAGCGCCAAAGGGCGTTTGATGTGTCAATTCGGTGTGGCTTCAATTATGGCGTGGAGTGCGCAAAATTATGTCACCTCGTTAGGTAATATTTTTGGTAATGGCGATATTGCGTTAGATATAAGTGGGTATTTCTTTACTGTTGTTTGCGTTGTGGGTGTTATCAATGCCTTTAATATGATTGATGGTATAGATGGCCTTGCAGGAGGCATGAGTTTGGTCATTCTGCTAACTTTAGCGGGGTTTCTTACTGCTACTGGCAACGGTACTGCCATTATGGAACCGTTAATTATTGTGGCTGCCATCGTGCCTTTTTTAGCCTTTAACTTAAGTTGGAAGGGTTTTAAAGGAAATAAGATATTTATGGGTGATGCGGGCAGTATGTTCGTGGGCCTAACGATAGTATGGTTATTAGTCGACCATACCCAAGGTACTGGTGCTGCATTTAGGCCAATTACCGCCGTGTGGTTGGTTGGATTGCCATTAATGGACATGGCAGCCATCATGTACCGCCGTGCACGCAAAGGGCAGTCTATGCTCCGCCCCGACCGCCAACACTTACATAACATTTTTATGCGTGCTGGGTTATCGAGTCGTCAATCTCTCATCGCGATACTATGTATGGGTGCCTGTTATTGCGTAATTGGGATCTTGGGTGAAATATACCTTGTGCCTGAATACGTCATGTTTTGGGGTTTTATTTGTTTACTTGTCTTGTATAGTATCGTCATTCAGAACATTTGGAGCGTACTTCGCTTTATCAAAAAGCGTTAGAGTAATATTTCTAATGCGTTGATAAATTGAATGCTAGAAACAAATTTCGAACGCCGGTGTAATAAGATTAGAAAGCGCTTTTCTTTTACTTTCCCATGTATCAACGCTTTAAAATTGGTAATTCTGTTTGGACTCAAACCTTTCAATTCTTCACAACAACTATAAGAATAAACGTGTTGAAACCTTAGTCGCCATGGCGGTTTACGGGGGAGACAAGGTTGAGTGGGTAGAGCAAGCAATCGATAGTATCCTCAATCAGACCTATCAAGACTTTGTCTTTATCATCGTAATTGACGGGGAAATCACCGTTAAGATGATGAATAAACTCAAAGATAAAGCCTTTTCTGATCATAGGATTGTACTAGCTCAAAATGTGGCTAAACCGGGTTTGGCTAGCTGCATGAACAAAGCAGCCGAATGGGGATTATCGTTGAACCCTTCCTACTTCGTAAGAATGGATGCGGATGATATCTCGATTTCTACTCGACTCGCACGGCAAATAAGTTATTTGCGAAAGCATGCTTATATATCAGTACTGGGTTCGGCACTGACAGAAATAAACGAGCACGGTGAAAAAGTGGGGGCGCGAGTCATGCCTTCATCTCATAAGCAAATTGTCAGCATATTACCACGGCGGTGCTCACTGAATCATCCAACCGTAGTAATACGTTACACGGTGTTTGAACAGGGTTATAGATACGACAGCAACCTAATGAACACACAAGACTACTTTCTTTGGGTAACCTTGGCTTCTAACGGCTTTGTATTTAGAAACCTTAAAGATCGTTTATTGAACTTCAGACGCGTAAACAACTTTTATAAGCGCAGAGGCTTTAGTAAATCACTCAACGAATTTAGAGCAAGGTTCAATGCCATGCTTAAACTAAAAAAGTTAACGCCTTACAATGCTGCATATGCATGTGGTGTGCTAGCGCTTCGATTGATGCCAGGGAAAGTCGTTAAATTAGCGTATAAACTCGATCGTCATTTATTGGATAGGTTTGGTAAACATTGAACTGTGGAATTGTCGTTGTACTTTATCACCCTGATATTCAACATGTGCAATCACTTATCGATGGGTTCATTCACTGTGAATGGCCGATTGTATTAGTCGACAATTCTTCTGAAAAAACTGTCTTATCGCTTTCTTCTCACTGCCAGTACTTCCATTATCCCGAAAACGTAGGCATTGCCGAGGCTCAGAATGTAGGCCTCAATTATCTATTTGAAAATGGTCTTTCACATGCGGTAGTGCTAGATCAAGATAGTCTATTTTCGGTAAATATGGCAGTAGACTTATTAGCTCAGTACCACGAGCTTGAGCAATCCCATAAAATAGCGGCACTTGGCCCTTCAATACATTGTCAATTTACTGATAAGGTTGCCGTAGGCCGAATTCAAAAGGGACGTCAAATCGATAGCAAGGTTAGAGAAGTAAAACAAATCATTGCTTCAGGTATGATGCTATCTTCTTCAGCATTTTCAACAGTCGGAAACAAAGAAACAGGGTTATTCATAGACGGTGTGGATCATGAGTGGTGCTGGCGCGCCAATAAGCTCGGTTTTTCTATATTTCAGTCTTTATCAGTATGCATGCCGCACCGTCAGGGCGATGACCGTGTAAAGGTGCTAGGCCTAACATTTAAGCAAGGCGCACCTATTCGACTTTACTATCAAATGAGGAACGTATTACTCTTAGCGCGAAGGGGATATGTACCACTTTATTGGAAGTGCCGTCATCTTCCCGCAATACCGCTTCGATATATTGTTAATCGATTCTACTTTCCTGACGGGAAGAAGCGTGGGCATTATTTACTGAAAGGACTGGCCGACGGTATTAGTGCGAAGAAAGGAAAGATTCATGAGCCTAGCATAAAGTAGGCTCTACGTTATTTATGCAATGGTTTTAGTTGGAACTTTAAAGCACTGCTAAATGAATGTAAGGTTTCACTAAATATGTGCAGCTGATAACTTTTGGTGCATTGCGCTGAATTAAAAAGGGGCGTTGATTAGTCAAATTCTTTTATTTCAAAAACATTATTTTTCAATGATGTTGGGCTGATCAGCAGCAGTTATATGTGATACTAATTTAAATATGTGCTTCATGATGAAGCTTTTTATTTTTATAATAGAAATCGTTATGAAGTGAACTTTAAGCTTTATTGAAGCGTAATCGTTTCGAGCCAAAATGAAGTTGTGAGTATGGAATGTGGATTGCATACTTCATTTTAGGTTGAGGATTATCAGTACAAGGACATTAAATTATGAGTCAAGTAAAGAAAGCCGTTATTCCAGTTGCGGGTTTAGGTACCCGAATGCTTCCTGCTACAAAAGCAATTCCTAAGGAAATGCTTCCAGTGGTAGATAAGCCGCTTATTCAATATGTTGTGAAAGAATGTGTCGCAGCAGGGATAAAAGAAATTATATTGGTAACCCACGCTAGTAAGAACAGTATTGAAAACCATTTCGATACGTCTTTTGAGCTTGAAGCCACATTGGAAAAGCGTGTTAAGCGTCAGATACTTGAAGAAGTACAGTCAATTTGTCCGAAAGATGTCACCATCATGCATATACGCCAAGGTGTAGCGAATGGTCTCGGTCACGCTGTATTGTGTGCCCGTCCTATCATTGGTGATGCACCTTTTGCAGTAGTATTACCAGATGTGATTATTGACGATGCAGCAAGTGATCCGAAAAAAGATAATCTTGCAGACATGGTTGCTAAGTTTAACACCACCCGTGTTAGCCAAGTTATGGTAGAGCAAGTTCCTCAAGAAGATGTAACCAAATTTGGTATTGCTGACCTTGATGGCGCAGCCATTGAGCCCGGTGAGTCTGCGAAAATCCACAGAATGGTAGAAAAACCTGCGCTTGATGAAGCTCCGTCTGATTTAGCTGTCGTAGGTCGCTACGTGCTATCTGAGAAGATTTGGGACTTACTAGAGTTCACTCCTCCTGGTGCCGGCGACGAAATTCAACTTACAGATGCTATCGATGCACTAATGAAGGTTGAACAGGTTGACGCTTACTACATGAAAGGTAAGAGCCATGATTGTGGTAGTAAACTAGGTTACATGAAAGCTAACGTAGAGTACGCGCTTAGACACCCTGCGTTAGGCCAAGAATTTAAAGAGTATATTGCTAGCCTTAGCATCTAGGATAACAGTATCTAGGATAACAGTATCTAGGATCACAGTATCTAAAATTATAGCAATTTAAAAGCGCGCTCATGGCGCGCTTTTTTGTGCGTGTTTTCCAAACTGAGTAACACCAATTGTGTTTTTAGTCTTTTACTACAACATAACCTTGTAACTTAGATAGCATCTTTTCACCAATGCCCTTTACTTCAGTTATTTGGGCGACTTCTAAAAACGGCCCAACATCTTGACGGTAAGCGATAATCGCCTTTGCCTTAGAAATACCTACGCCGGGTAATGTTTGAAGCTCTTCAATACTCGCGATATTAAGGTCGATTTTTTCAGCAATACCAACACTTACCATTGATGATGAAGCATCATTATCTAACGGGGCAGCCGATATGGCTGGCGTGTAAATAAATAGCGCAGATAAAACCAGTAAGCTTGTTAATTGTCTTTTCATTGTCATTCCTTATTTGGGGTGTACACCATTTGTACAGCGTTGATGTTACCTACAGAGATAAATATGAAAAGACCAGTTTTGGGACAGTTTTGTCAAACGGCCATCGCTAGGTTAAGGCTTCTTTTTCTTTTTTGTATGGGGGAGGAGTGAAGAGAAGAATGTATGCAGTAAGAGACAGATACAAAAAAGCGGGCTTGAAGCCCGCTTTATCAATGACGTCTATTTAGCCTTAAAGGCGGTCAATTAACGCTTGAGTAAATTCATTTGTACCGGCTTCACCACCAAGGTCGCGAGTAGTGCGGTCGCCAGATTCAATAACATCTTTTAATGCGCTACGAATCTTTTCTGCCTTATCACCCATGTTCAAGTATTCAAGCATTTGAGCCGCTGCAAGAATAACTGATGTTGGGTTAGCCAAGTTCTTACCAGCAATATCAGGAGCAGAACCATGAACAGCTTCGAAAATAGCACAGTCTTCACCAATGTTAGCGCCAGGAGCCATACCAAGGCCGCCAACAAGTCCTGCACATAAGTCAGAAAGGATATCACCGAATAAGTTAGTCGTAACAATTACGTCGAACTGATGTGGGTTCATTACCAATTGCATACAGGTATTATCTACAATCATTTCTGTAGATTCGATATCTGGGTAACGTTCGCCCACTTCACGAGCTACTTTTAAAAACAAACCCGAAGTAGACTTCAAGATATTAGCTTTGTGAACGGCAGTAACTTTCTTACGGCCTTCACGACGCGCTAATTCGTATGCGAAAGTTACGATTTTTTCAGCGCCGTCACGGGTGATTTTACTCATCGCTTCAGCTTCGTTACCGTCTTCTGAAACCACTTGTCCAAGACCCGAATACATACCTTGAGTGTTTTCACGCACGGTAATAATATCAATATCTTCGTAACGCGCTTTAGTGCCTTTGAACGAAATCACAGGGCGTAAGTTTGCGTAAAGTTTAAATTGCTTACGTAAGCTAACGTTAATTGATGTGAAACCTTCGCCAACTGGTGTAGTTAGTGGGCCTTTAAGTGCCACTTTATTTTTAGCAATAAGGTCAAGTGTTGCTTGTGGCAGAAGTTCACCATGCTCTTCAAGGGCAACTAAGCCTGCATCTGCGTAGTCATAGGCAAAATCACAGCCCACTTTATCTAAAATTTTAGTGGTTGCATCAATAATGTCTGGGCCAATGCCGTCACCGCGAATGACTGTAATGTGTTGCTGAGTCATGTGGAAGGATCCTCTGATAATTCTATTGTCAAAATCGTTAGGTTTACTACATTTTAGCTTAGCGAGCGAAACGCGCTAAAGAAGACCGCCTCATCTTATTATTATTATGAAAATTAGGGGGAGCTCGTTGAAGCGGCGCTAAGCGGCGTATTTTATACGATAGCGGGGCTAAGTTATAGCCATTCGTAAAGATTAATTTTACTAGTGCAAATTAAGTGGGCAAAACAGATATTCGCCGAGTCCTTCCATCACGCGGCAAACATCTTCACTTTTCAAGTCTATGGTTCTTCGCAGTGTATCGAAGGTGTTGTCAGTGGCGGCATCTCGTGCATTCAACGGGAATAAGTACTCTCTGGCAAGACCGAAAGATAGTTGTAAAATGGCATGTTCCTTTTTCAAAGAAGCGGCCACTTCTGCGTGGCGCCGACCTGACTGATGGATCAACGCTCGCCATGTCGCACTTTGGTGCCAATTTCCTGCAAGTTCACCTGAAATAGTGTGCCATGAAGAAACCCCTTTAACCTTGAAAGCGTTATCTATCTGAAAGTAGTCCTTGTGATTAACGGGTAGTTGAGTCGCTATTTTTAATCCTGGCAGTGTAAATAAAGGCGCACACAAAAACGTGGTCACTAGAGCGGCTGATTGAGGGGTAAATTTAGTTTTTGTTATTGATGCTAACTGCGCCGCAATACCACACGCCAAAGAGGTAAATTGTTTGCTGATGGCAAGCAATGGATATTGATGTTGGGTTAAGCGTTCTATTAAGGCATGTTGTACCAGCATATCGCCCACTCTTTCTAAACCATAGGTTAGTATTGCTTGTTTAAGGCTCGTAACTGGGAGTTTAAGGCGATTGTCTAGGCTAGCAGTGGAAAGCAAGAACTGCTGGAAGCTGGGTACTTTCTCTACCTTTTGACATAAATTAGGTACATCCACATCAGCTTTTTGCAATTCATCAATAATCTCTATCAAGGCTAAGGGGGGGCGCTGAATAGGGAAGGTTGTGGGTAAAAAAGGCTGCTCTCCTTTCACGCTTAGCGCGTTCTCACAAGCTAGATATTGATTTGTGAAATCTTCGAAGCTCAGATACAGGTCTTTAGGGGCTAAAAGCGTATTACGCTTAACCCATAGTATTTTCTCATCCTCATTCGTACTTGGTGAATGTACAAGCGCATGCTGTTTTTGTATATCTATCACAATAGCGGGGTGCGCTTTTACGTATACCCTAGCTCCAGGCGAAGGTATTGAAATGAGTGATGCAATAGGATTCAAGAAAGTTCGCTGCATGGTGGGTACACGCTGAGCGATAAACGCCAGAAGACTCGACCTCGAGTGACTGTTAGTACAATAAGAAAACACGCTGGTTATCAGGCTTATGCGTTGCAGTGATGTTAATTTTGCTTCGCCAACATGTTTTATGGATTGTGTGCTGAAAAGCACTTTTTGTAACGCGATAATCTGTCGCCACATGGTGAGGTGATGGTCGTTGATGAAGGTAAGCAACGCTTTTTTCTGACTAATTATCTGCTCTTTAGATGTCTTAGCCACATTAGAAGAAGCATGATTTGATGCTACTAAATAATACGTAGCCAAGTGAGCTGCGATTATATGCTGTAAAAAATGGTCGTTATAATTATTAAGCTTGCCATACAGTGCAAGGTTCAATATGTGACGGGTGAGGGTATCAATATCACTCGTGCATTTTTGAAGCGCTAAAGGAATGGCGGGGTGGGCTTGAGTGAATGAGAGGGTAAGCTTAGCGCGTTGAAGACAAGTATTAACGATATTTTGGGGCGTCGATGTCGGTGCAGGTAACGAAAGCAAAGCGTCCGAAAGCTCAGAAGCATCATTAAGCTCCATTTGGCTAGCTTTGCTGGTAGCTTGAATACGCCCCGTCGCCCCACGCAATGAGTTTTTCGTTTTCAAACAATAATGGCGTGCATTCATCTTGAGTGGTTAAACCATCAGCACGAACGTGCTGGGTACGATAAAACATCACTTGAATGGCATTATCATTCTGTCGCTTAGCTTCAGTAATATCAGGCGAACCAAGTAAAGCCAGCACTTCCTCTCGGGTACTACCCAGCTTTAATTTGGTAATTTGTACGCGGTTATACTCTTCGCGGTCTTTCCAGTCCATATTTTCAGGTTTATCGGGATAAACTGAAATTACTAGAAATACAAAAGCAGCATACAATGCTATGCCAGCAAAAATGAGTCGAATTACCTTGGAGTTCATAACCCTAACTTTTCGTTTTTCTGCGCTAAAATAAACAATTTACAACATGTATATAGGTTACAAACTGTAATTTCGCAGTTCCTTTATTTGAATAACTACTTAAGTCTACAGTGTACCGTAAAAAGTTCATCGACGGTAAGTGTTAAACGTAAGGAAATGCGTCGAGCTATTTCTCAATGGTATAGCACGGTGTATATGCAGAGCCGGGAAGCTTCATTCTTTGTTGAGAAACAAAAGATTCTAATAGTGTATCAACCCGCTCCATCAACGTTGCATCACCTGTCAGACTAAATGGCCCATGCTGTTTAATATGCTGAATGCCTTCCGCCTTAACGTTACCAGCCACAATACCTGAGAATGCTTGCCTTAGCGCTATCGCTAGCGAAGCATTATCCTGATCATGATGTAAAGCTAAATCTGACATGGTTTGATGCGTAGGAATAAAGGGGCGCTGAAAGTCTTCTTCTATTTTTAGTGACCAATTAAAGCTGTAGGCATCGCCCATTGCTTCTCGGTACTTTTTCACTCTCCCAAGCCCTGTGCGCATAACCCGAGCAACTTCTTCAGGATCGTCAACGATGATCTGGTATTTATTCTGTGCCTCTTTCCCTATGGTCGCACCGATGAAATCATCAATGGCTTCAAAGTAAGCCTCAGAACCCGCTGGACCGGTGAGGATCACCGGGAAGGGCTGCTGGGCATTTCGTTCATTCATTAATATGCCAAGCAGATAAAGTAACTCCTCAGCGGTGCCAACGCCGCCGGGGAAAATCACAATGCCGTGGGCTAGGCGAACAAAGGCCTCAAGGCGTTTTTCAATATCAGGCATGATGATTAATTCATTAACAATCGCGTTGGGTGGCTCTGCTGCGATAATGCTAGGTTCAGAGATACCAATGTAACGGCCTGCCTTATATCGTTGTTTAGCGTGCCCAATGGTAGCCCCTTTCATGGGGCCTTTCATTGCACCTGGCCCACAACCGGTACAAATATTCATTTCTCTGAGCCCTAACTGGTAGCCCACTTCTTTTGTATATTTATATTCAGTTAGATTAATAGAATGTCCGCCCCAGCACACCACGGTATTAAGGCTATCGTTTCCTTCAAGTGCCTGTGCATGGCGTAACATGTCAAACACCATGTCGGTAATACTTACACTATCGGCTGGTGCACTTTTGTGGGTAAACGCGTACTTATTACCCATATAAAGCAGGTCGCGAAGCACGGCAAAAATATGCTCATGTACACCAGTAACTAAAGTGTCATCCACAAAAGCAACTTCTGGTGGATTTACCAATTCAATTTTAACGCCACGTTCTCTACGTACCAGCTTGATATCGAAATTTTCGTAAGGCGCAAAAAGCACTTCGTAATCATCTTCATCAACTCCACTATTTAGCACCGCTAAACAACAGTTTCGAAACATGCCGTAAAGTGCGCTATTTGTCGTATCTTGCAACTGAGCCACTTCAATCTGCGATAACTGACTCATCCAACCAACAGGATTTAACTGCACTTTCTTCATACTTATTCGTCTCTGTCAGTGATAACGCGGTTGCGCCCGCTATTTTTAGCTTGGTATAGCAAGTTATCAGCACGTTCGAAAACAGCGTCTGGGGTGTCACCTTTATGAAAAAATGAAGCACCAAATGATGCCGTTATAGTGACTTTTTCTTGCTTAAACTTAAACGGTAAAGAGGCCAGTTTAGTTCTCATGGTTTCAAGTAAATTGATGACTTTTTGTTTATTCATACCGGGTAAAAGCAAAACAAATTCTTCACCGCCCCAGCGCGCCATAAAGGTGTTCTCTGTTAATTGTTGTTTAAGGTTTTTTCCTACCACTTGCAGTGTTTTATCGCCTGCAGCATGACCGAAACGGTCGTTGATTGACTTAAAGTGGTCTATATCGATGACGGCCACCGCTAAATCATCGCCGTTATCTTGCCAAGACTGAACTGCTTTCGATAACTTTTCATTGTAAGCTTGGCGATTAGGTAAGCGGGTAAGCGGGTCGGTTTGGCTCAGCATCATTTGTTCAGCCAGTTTCTTTTTATAGGTTAGGGTTTGCTTTTGCAGCTGCTCAATTCTGCTTTGCATTGAGCCAAGTAACCCCATTAACGACGCTTGACCTTGAGAGTCTAATTGCGCTTGTTCATTCAAGGTGCTGGCAATATTTTGAACACAGAATTGTGTGTGTTCTTTTAGTGACTCCAAAGAGTCGCTGTGTGATACCGCTTCCTCAATACTTTCAATATGAGACTGAAGCTGCGCATTACCGACTTGTCGTTGCTCAAACTGAGTCCGGCTATTTTCCATGCTTAGCTGAATGTCTCCTCCCATTTTGCCTATGGAGTTATGCAAACTTTGAATAACCTTGCCAGTTAGGCTGGCCTCAGCCATGGCGTCTTGCACTATCATTCGAAGGATAACAACACAGCTTTTAAGCAATTGGTCTTCCGACATGCCTTCCGTTAGTTTTTTCTGTATATCAACTAATTGACTGTCGTCAGGTTGGCGCTGGGCATAGCTGGCAATAAGTTGGTTTAGTTCCTCTAAAATAGACTTATAAAGCGGGTTTGCCGTAGTGTCTTTATTGTTATCTGCTACAGGTGCTTCACCCTTATTCTGTCCAACTTCAGGCTCACTTACTGCACTACTCGCTAACGCCGCATGATGCAACTCGATAGCCTGCTGGAATAGCTTGTAAATACTAAAAATATCCCCTACCGGCTGGTTCAGGGTTATCAATTGCTGTGTGGCTCGTTTTTGAAGCACTTCATCTTCAAACACTACTTTTTGAAGACGCTTAGTTGCACTTTCAAGCAAAGCAACAGTTTCAATACTGTATTTTTTTAATGTCAGTTCTTGATGTTGAAGCGCGCTATTAAGCTTGTTGATGCTTACCGTAGCAAGAGTAAAGTTTGGCGTGCCGGACAAATGCCCTCTCAATATTTGTAGTTCGCTATCAATTTTGTCGGAAAACCCTTCATAAAAGGCAGACAAGCGAACGATAAATTGCGAAAGTAGCGTATTGTGTTGCTTATAAGTTTGAAGCTGTTTGGCGTCCATAATTGTTGTTTACTCAACCTTAGGTGAAGTCATCCTGCACATTTAGTGATTTTATTAAATCTGTGCGCTAAATTATTGGCGAGCTTGCCTTTTATTTGCATAGGGTGTTTCAAAATTTGAGCGGAAAGGATTAATGTCGAGCCCTCCACGTCTTGTGTAACGCGCGCATACTGTCAACTTTTCAGGTTGGCAGTGTTGCATAATGTCACAGTAAATACGCTCTACACACTGTTCATGAAATTCATTGTGCTGTCTGAAGCTAATTAAATATTTTAGTAAGCCTTCGTGATCTAAGCTTCTCCCTTCATAACGAATCTGCACACTGGCCCAGTCAGGCTGACTGGTAATAAGGCAATTCGATTTAAGTAAGTGGGAAACCAAAGTTTCAGCCTTTTTCTCGTCCGTTACTTTTAACAGCGATGTGTCAGGCTCGTAAGTTTCAACTGAGATATCAAGTTCATCAAGCAGTACACCTTCAAATTCTTTAAAAGTTAATGTATTGAATTGATTGGGAAGCGTTAAGCTGACCATCACGGGCTCACCCGCACATTTTGACAGGTCAGATGCCAGTGTGGCTCGCACATCTTCCGAGCTTTCAAAGGCGGTTTGATTAAAGCTATTTAAATATAACTTGAATGACTTCGACTCTATGAGGTTTACAGAGGTGATAGGTACATTACATTCAAGCAAGGCTACGTGAGGCTTTCCTTTTTTGTTGAGCCAAGACAGTTCGTACCCAGTCCATGTATCAATACCTTTAAAGGGCAGGGCTTCAGCATCCAACGATAACGTATCTCGGCTTAAGCTACGGGGTACGCCTTGAAGTAGGTCGGGGTTGTAATGAAATTCATATTCAACCTGCTTCCCCAATGAAAGATCCTTGGGCGCAGAAATAGAAATTTTATCGTTTACCTTCGAAGTCATATTTACCTATATATTCTAACCGTTTTAGATGTGCCGCCTTACTTGAACTTGGCACCTTATACCTATAGTGTACCTCAAAAATATTGGTGTAACCCCATAATGGCCTTAACAATTAGTAATGAATTAACCCAACTTATCGGTGCTTTCACTTCCCACCACGAGCGCAGTGGTAGTCTGCTGACTATACCTTATGATAGTCAATGGCCCTCACCTTGCTACTTAAAGCAGGGCGATGAGGGGGAATTGGTACCGTGGGAGCCCAAACGCCAAAGTGACAGTCAGCAGTCTGCGCTAAGCTTTAAGAATGTTGAAGAGGCATTGGACATTAAACTCAACGCTGATTTTTGTCAGTTCTTTACCCAATTTTTCAGTAATAATTTACCAGTAGTTGCTGAGCATGGGGCTTGTGAGTTATTGCAAGTTTGGAATGAAGAAGATTTTGAGCGGCTTCAACAAAATTTAATTGGGCACCTATTAATGAAAAAGAGACTGAAACAAGAGCCAACACTCTTTTTTGCATTAACCGATGAAGATGATTTTGTTTTAAGTGTGTTAAATAGCACTGGAGAAGTGGTGTTAGAACAAGTTGGAAGGCCACCCAAAAAAGTTATTTCGCCAAGCCTACCGGCATTTATTGCCACACTACGAGCTGAATGAGTTTTTGTGTTATGCCGTGCTGAAAAAACACGGCATGTAGTCGTTACCAATGAAGGTGGCGCTTAAGGTTAGTGGCGTCAGGGACTTTATTAAGTGTTTAGGCCTACTCAATAGATGCTTCTAGCCGCTTTTGTAGCACCGCCATTTGTTGTTCAAGTAACGCAACCCGTTTTGAAAGCGACGCAATGGTTTCTACTTCCTTCCCGTTAAGAGATGCAGGATCTGATGCGCCATTCGCCGCATTAAAATGTTTGATAGCTTCAATAGCCTCTGTTACCGATGCTTTAAAAGGCGCTTTTGCTCTAAGTAGTGCAACAGAAGGCGATGTGCCTTTTTGCACCATTTGCTGACATACAATCATTAATTTCTGCAGATTATTGTTTTGCAGTGACATTTCTTTGGCCAATAAATTATAAGAGGTCCAGCTTATCCACTTAAGCTTGATTTCGCTAGGGTTTTTAACCAATAAATTGTGTCAAACTGACCACTAATTAATATAATGAACCACGTGTTATGAATTGAATAATCACTGAATTTAACTAAAGCTATTAAAATCATAAGCTTAAATAATTGGTCTCATTCTTGATTACCTATTTGCATATAACAAAACTATAAACGATAAAAATCAGAGGAAATCACATGAAATCGATTATCTTACCACTCGCATTAGCATCATCATTTTTACTTACTGGTTGCGTGGTATCTGTTGGTGGGGGGAGTGATAGCCATTATGGTACTGATGTAGAAGACCGAGAATACAATAATCGCAAACATATCTCGAACCTTGAAACAGGAATGAGCTATGAAAGCGTATTAAGAAAAATGGGTGTGGCTGATTTTAACGAGCTTTATGAAAAGCAAGACGGTACCTATCGCGTATTGTTTTATCGTACTCAAAGAACCATGGGTGATGGCATAACAACGAAAGATGAATGTACGCCAATAGTATTTAAAGATAGTGGCCTAGTAGGGTGGGGTGATAGCGCTTACCACCTAATGAATTAAGAGTAACATTAATTTAACATCTTGGTGTTTTTGCCGTAAAGTGACCATTAATTGGTCACTTTTTGCTTTCTGTGACTATTAATTCGTAGATTATTGAGGGCTGCACCTATGACAAATGACACACTAAACGACGGCCAAGTGATGAATGCACAAGGGGTCAATGAAGCATTAGAGCCACTTGTGTCATCCCTTGAGGCTATCAAAGCCATTTACCTTGGTGTAGATGATTTGAAGGTTGCTGCTTCTATATTATTTAATGCGTACGTAGATGATCCACTTTTTAGCGACATATTTCAGGCTGAAAAAGAAGGTTATGAAAGTCGGTTGCGTTCTGCTATCAGAGAAGAATTGAACGCTTTTTGGGTGGCAGAGCAACCTATTGTAGGGTTGTTCGATGGCGAGCGACTACTCGCGGTCGCATGCCTTACCGCGCCAGACGCTGCTTTTGGTTCTGGTCGTTACTGGCATTGGCGTTTGCGTATGCTACTTACCGCTGGCCTTTTTGGCACAAAGCAAATGCTAGAAAAAGAAGAAAAAGTGCGAGCATTGGTCCCCGCTGTTAACTTTCATATGCTAAGTTTCATTGCCGTTCACCCAGATTATCAACACCACGGACTAGGTCATACACTATTGGGTGCTATTGACAGCGTAGTGGAAGAAGATGCTAAAAGTGAAGGGGTAGCAGTGTTTGTTACATTAGCAAAACATAAGCCCTTTTTTAATGACGATAACTATAATGTGGTAGGAGAGTTAAGCCTATCTCACGTGAAAGGCGATGTAATGTTCAGGGGAAAGCCTGCATAAATTGTCATAAACAATGCGTATACTGGGTGAGGACTTTACGTTGTTTAATAAATAAGGTGGTATGTAAATGCTAAGTGCGCAAGGAAGTTGCCTGTGCGGGGCTATTACCGTAAAGGCGGAGAATATTAATCCTAAATTCACTGTTTGCCATTGTGATTCTTGCAGACAGTGGGGCGGTTCGGCGCTGTTCGCATTACAATGCGGTACGCAGGTCAAATTCGAAGACACAACCTCTACGGGTAATAACGTAAGCATTCACCGGTCGTCAGATTGGGCTTCTCGCGGTTTTTGTGGCAACTGTGGTTCCCATCTGTTTTATAGGCTCAATGAGACCGGCGAATACAATATACCTGTTGGTATATTTCAAGCACTAGATGGGTTAGAAATGGATATGCAGTACTTCAGCGATCAACGCCCAGACTACTATTGCTTTTCAAATAAAACGAAAGAAATGACTAAGGCTGAAATTATGGCGTATTTCGCTCAACAGTCTTGAGTTACCAACAGGCAAAGCAAGCAACGCTATTAACACGCGAAAGAAGCTACCCGACATATCAACACTTAATGCGCGGGATCTCTTCCCATCGGGTAGTGGCTCTTTTCGTTAAGAAGTCTCTTTTCATAGCAAAATTTTGTTGAAAGCCCCTAGCGCCAAAATGCATCGTGTTTCTGCCATATCTAGCATTGGTACTATCAAGCACTGCCATTAATGCCGAGTTGTCCGTATTGGGCGTAAATAAATCGTCTTGGCGATATTTTTCGTCGCAAATGTCCAACAGACCCACCCCCACTTTGTAGTAACGCACGCCTGGAATAAACAATTTATTGAGCGCATCAGACGCTGCGTGAATAATATGTCGAGTATCATTGGAAGGAACAGCAAAGCTGGAAAGCGCCGACTGCTTAACATATCTGCTATCGTCATGAGGCGAGTTTGCCGCAAAGAAGGTGGCGCTGTGAGCGAGTGAGTGTTGAGCGCGTAGTTTTTTAGTGGCTATTTCAGCGTGGGTGGCTAACGCTGCTCTCAATTCATCTTGTGTGGTAACTCTCTTTCCAAAACTACGGGTGCTGTAAATTTCTTTTTTAGCGGGTCTTATCTCATCCCACGTCATTCTTAGTTCACCCTGAAGTTCTCTTACTGTATTTTCTAGCACAATAGAAAAATACTTACGCATTTTAGCGGGGGATTGTTGTGACAGTGTATAGGCATTATTAATACCCATGGCAATCAATCGTTTTTCCAAGCGCCCACCAATACCCCATACATCTGCTACTGCCATGCGGGATAATAATGCCTGCTTTTCTTGCTGCGTATTAATAACCGCTGAACCTCGAAAGCCGTCCAGCTTTTTTGCAGCGTGATTAGCTGCTTTAGCAAGGGTTGGAGTGGGGCCAAATCCAACGCCCACGGGAAGCTTTACCTCACGCCAAATAGTTTTTCTTATCTCATAGCCTAGGGCCAGCCATTCGCTATCATGTAGGCGTGGCGAAAAGCGCATAAAAGCTTCATCAATACTGTATTCGTGCAATTCATCACAGAATTGAGACATGACCGAAAACATTTTTGAAGACACATCGGCATAAAGTTCATAGTTAGACGAGCAAACAACAACCCCTGCTTTTTTTGCTTCCTCTTTCACTTGAAAATAGGGTACGAACTTTTTAAACCCTAATCTTTTGGCAATAGGGCAGGCTGCGACCACGCAGCCATCGTTATTGCTCAACACCATAACGGGTTTGTTTCGCAGGTTAGGGTTGTAGATTTTCTCGACCGATGCATACATAGATGTGACATCTACTAGCGCAAACACTACTCACCTCCTAGTCGACGGGAGAGTTTCTTGTGAAGCCTAATGGAGCGCGTTACCACCCCTTCTATTGAAAATTCATCGCCTTCTTTTAAAAAGTAAGGTTTGTACAAGGGTGATGAAGAACGCAAGCAGCCGTGGCGTTTGTCTACACGCTTACAGACGAACTCACCGTTTAAGGTCGCCACAATAATGCACATGTCAGAAATATCTTCAGCTCTTGAGACAATCAGCAGGTCGCCGTCATGAATGCCATCGTCCATCATCGACTTGCCTTGTGCGTAGCCAATGAAGGTAGCAGCAGGTTTATCAATAAGCAGAGAATCTAGACTCAAGCCTAGTTCGGTATATTCTGCAGCAGGCGACTCGAAGCCTACGATGCCCGCTTGTGCTGTAATAGGGATAAATTTAAGCATACACTTCAAAAATACTGTTTATTTATACAGTATTTTAGTGGGTTCATACTCATCAATCAATCTCAGTACAGAAAATACTCGTCTAAATGGCGACTGTAATGACCGGCAAAATGGCAATCGTCATTCAAAGTGAGAATCTCTGTCAGCAGCTTGTAGAGCTGGCGTAGGGAGGCTGATGGTCGTCAGATTTTTTATTTTCATTCGATAAGAGAATTTTTTTCAAAAATCTCATTTTCATAGGTGCTATATCCATTTTACGAGCCTATTAGTGAGTACGAAGCCAAAGTCTAATCGCGGTGATGGCTTTGGAGGAGCTTTATACTTAACAAATAAGTTCGAACATAGCAAAGTAAATTCTGGACGAGCATCACTTCCAATCTAAACGTAAAATTTTTGCATTTGCAGCGGCAAAGCCGAATAAATACCTCGGGCTACATTACGCTAAAACTGGTCATGCAAGGCTAAGCTAAGGGAACTACCGCAATGTACGTATACCGGACCTTCACGACTTAGTTCTCTAGTTTCAACTATGAGCGAATAGCGGACATCATTACCTTTCACTGGTTAAAATTATTAGTCACTAGGTTTATCGTAATTCAAACGGATTGTCATCGTGAACAGATAATCATTTTTCTACTTTGAGAGCTTCTCCAATTTTGCTTAAGCTTTGTTTGTGTTTTTGATTATTATTGTACTCATTTAAACCGAATGCATTATGAAGGCCATCGAAGGCTTTTTCTTTTTAAGTGTTCATCTACATGTTTTCTCAATGACTTAATCTTCGGGTCGGCCTTTTTCCAAAATCGCATAAACACAGGCTCATCGCTTGAATTCCCTAGAGGGTCTTTCTGAAGCGAAAGTATATTTGCTAGTTTTATGACATGGCTGTGATGCTCACCATCAAGGGCGTCATTTACCATTATCTGAGTATCTAAGATTTCTTTTCGAAATTGAACAAATTGCTCAAATCTATTGATGGTATTGTCTGATTTCCATATCACTAATAGGCTCACTAACTCCATCATATGCAATAAAGATGGGCGATATATGGATTCGTATTCCCATAGGCTCATGGATTCGCTGTTGACTTTCGAGTGTCCATCTTTTAAAGCCTTCCAGAGGCTATAGGGGCGATTGGCACCCTGCAATGAACCACGTACACGAGGAAATTTGCGTTTACACAGAACAACAAATAATACACTTAAGTTATTTGCAGCACTGTCAGATAAGCTAGGTATACGATCGATTAGTAAGGGCTTAAGATGTTTAGCGATTGACCATATTTGTTCATTAAATACGTTGTTCGACAAGGTCTCTTTAATGCTAGGAATCGACTCTATTATCTGACCTGTCAACTCCGCTCTTCCTAGCGGTTTTACGTACCAAGGCATGCTTTTTAGTAGTAAGCGGAAAACTTGCTCACACTCATCATTCTTGTAAATTGTATTCTCAAACTCGCGTTTAGCTAATAGTTTGTTGTAATGGACGTTGCATAGGATGGCAGTTCTTAATACGTCGCAAAAGTGATGATGTGGATCATCATAATTTACTTGTGTCTCGATTTTCTTATGAGTGCTTGTAATGCCTCCAAATGTTTCCTCAACCCTCTCATCACTATCTAAACCCTCACACCATGTTTCAACTAAGCTATCTCGTACTGAAAAATCAATCAGATGAAGAGCCGAGGGAATTACTACTATATTTCTTGATTGTTGAAAGTCATCACCGTCAGGGCTACTTTGGTCTAGTTCATAAAATAAGGTCATGAAGGTAGCTGAAGCTTGTTTTGATACTTCGCTATCTAACCCATTGAAAGCAATTATAGTATCCATATGGTAATGGGGACTATTTGAAAGGGATGCGCGTCGAGCGTGGTCCTTCCATTTTTCATTTACGCGAGACAGCTTGAAATTAAGAGTCATTAATTTGAAAAAGCTAGAGCGGTATTTTTTGTTCTCTTTCGACCCAAAGCTATCTCTATGCTTTTTTGGAAATAGTGATAGAACATCTTTGAAAGCCCGATCAGTTTTGAAGCTGTCAGATTCTTGTGACGTTTTGCCGTATTTGAGGCACAAGTATTGGTTAAGATATTGATATTTTAAATCTTCTTTTGGTATTGGAAGGGGGTAGCTTAGTTCAAACGGAGAGATGTAGTTGGCCATCAAATACCTGTCGAAAGAATTGGTTGAGCTGTAACTCATATCTTCTAAAGTTGATTCAGGTAAAAATGCTATATCGTCAATACTCAGAAATTCTGGTTTATCTCCCTTTAGAAGGGCACTATACAGTCGAATATATAATGGAGAATAAGCTTGAGGGCTCGGGATATACTCTTCACTACCACACTTGATAAATAACTCAGTGTAAGCGGTCAAATCATCTTTTTTCATTAAGTTATTCTTTTCCGTCATAGGAAGGTTAGAATAGTAATATTTGTGGCTATTGCAACATTGAGAAAGAGAGCGCTATCAGCCAGATAGTGCTCACACTTATGTTTATCACTTAAGCCAAGGCTGGGCCTCGCCCTCGATGAGTATTAATTCTGCTTCGCACGAAAGACTCATTGAGATTTAGCTTTTTGGCGATTGTATTGACATCGTGACCTTTATCGTAAAGCCCTTGCATAATGCGTTTCTTCTCTACAGGCGATAAGCTCGCAAAGTTAAGTTCGTGAAGGTCATCACTGAAGGTTCTAAAAAAGGACATTATTTACCTCTACTTTCTGGGGGACGTGTGTCCGTTAGTTGAAGGTTCATTTTGTTCTTGTGATGTCAAAAAGGGAGGGGACAGTTGTTTGTTTAAAATCAATGGATAGAATGAATCGTGTTTTTGAGCCAAAGCAAATTTTTTTTCAAGTATCTATTTTAAGTTTCTCGCTCGATACGAGTTTTAAGTCTGGTCGATTCAAAGAGTATGACTTGGCATCGTAAAGTTGTACTATGTTGATGGTAATATATTGAGGTGCGGTCAATGACTTGCGTTTCAATAGGTTAGAAATGTATTAAAAGTAATGCCAGCGCAGACACGACTAGGGATGGTGAGAGTTAAACCCGTATGATTAAAGTTATAGCAGAAAACGGAAGAAATCCTTCTACCTCATCATTGTTCAAAAATAACGATATTATAAAAAAATATAACGGTGTTGTGGTCTATAGTAGAGGTGATTTATTAAGGCTGATTGAGTTATCAGACAGCGGAGTTAGCAAAAAAGTAGAAGTTATTGTTATTAGGCATGGAACAGAAAAAAACATAACAGTTAACAAAGGTCTACTAGGGCTAATTCTTACTGAATCCCTAGAAAATGATTCAGGATTTGTCAAAAAAACATTACTCGATGAAGCCAATACTACAATTAGGAAAGCAAATATTCGTATAGAAAAGTTAAAGAAAGAACTCAATCAAGCGCTATCGAAAGAGCCTAGTTTTAATGATTTAAGCGCATACGATCTTATGGGGATCTACCCTAACTGCGAGATTGATGTTTTGAAACAGAACTATAAAAAACTATCTTTGATATATCACCCAGATCGTTCCAAGTCGCATGTAATGATGAAGATTATCAATAAAGCTTATGAAGAAACGTATACTGAGTTTGCCGTATAACAATCAAAATAAGCCATGCACAATAGCACTGCTTTTTGTTAGCTGAACGTCTGGTTCTCGCTCATTACAGTCGTAGCGAGAGAGGGGCTAGTCTAGCGCCACTTAAACAAACCTTTCAGCTTGTTGAAAAAACGGCGTGATGTCATCATATTTTTCTTCCGCGTTGTAAGCGTATCTAGCTGCCGACACTGCTTTAAAAAAGCGATCCTCTCGTCGCTGTTTTCTAGGTTGGTATTCATAATAAAAGCTTATAAAAGTGACGCTCGATAGCAATTAAATAAGACTTAAAGGAATCTTTGCTGTCCGCTTTATCAACAATTTTCACGAAGTGGCGACACTCTTTAGCAACAGAGTCTTGGTAAAGCATATTCGTGGCCGCCCAAAAAGCCCGCCTGGTTCCATACTGGCCCAATGCTTCTGTAATGAAAGGCATGCCATCAACCCGACTTTGGAGGACATCAGGCCATGCACGGTCAACGAGTAAGTGGTCCTCATGGATGGTTACCTGATAGACAAATTGAATGTTACCGACTTCGTCAGCCCAACAAGGGGGATGATCGAGTCCATTCCCCTCATCACCCAAACGCTGCCGAAGATTGGCATTTTGTCCTTTCAGCATCTGCATATCATCCATGAGACGCTCTGCTAATTCTTCCGGTGTTTCATCTAAAAATTTCTCGTCTTGTGCATCATTTGCGGCCTGAAGAATTTTGACCACATTGATATAATGGTCGAGCTGCTCAGCACCCATCTCTTTTTCAGGTAATTGCGCTTCTAAGTCTTTTTGGCGCTGAATGTAGTTAATCGCCTTCGAAGTATCTTCGGCTAATCCATCAAACACTGCATCGGGCGAAATCATACTAGGCGAATTAACGGCGTCCCTAATCGATAAGGACGTCGCAATTAAGGTATTGTTATCCTGTTGCACTTTATCCAATTGAGCCTCGAGTTGCTCGTTTTCCTGTAAAGCCTCATCTTCTTTAGCTACCAGTTCCCCAATTTTCAGTGCTGCGAACGCTAGCAAAATGAAAAAAAAGATAAATGCAAGTTCTGTCAGCGATGTCTCAATGATGGATTGAGACTTATCGGGAGAAATATTGCTCATTAATCCACTTTTGCCTCAAATTGTTGCAGGGCAGAAGTCAGACTGTTGTAGAGTTCCCTGAGATCTTTTGCAGCAAGCTCGTTCATGGACTTCAGAGACAGAGACGCTTGTTCAACAGCAGATAATGAGGTCTCCATTTTTTGCGACGACGCCGCCAGCACATCATCCTGTAACTCAATATGTTTTTTCGCACTTGCCAATGAAGCAATGAGGCTTTCATTAAGTTCTCTTAAAGTAGCAATAGAACCGCTCTTCTCATCAAACAGCGCAGCTTCCTTTTCCAGCACCTCATGGTGTTTATTCATGATCTTGGCAGCTGATAGCGATACCACTTTCACGTCCTCAATATTGTTGTTTATTTCCCTAATAACCGCTTTTTGAGCCTCAACCTGTTCAATGTATGCCTGCGTCGCATCCGCCATGGCTTGTTTTGATTCTGTGGTCAGACTCTGTAGCTCACCTTTGTTGCCCGCAACCGCCGCAGCGACACTTTCGAGTGAACGATTCAGGACCTCGACCTGCTCTTTTGCACTTTCGCTGAAAATACCAATGAGTTTATCCTGACGTTTCGACATGGAATCTTCGAACGACTCATACTGCGTGACCAATTGCCCATTCACGGCGGCGACTTTGTCCGTAGCGTCCTTATAGCTCACAGAAAGTGCCGAGGTTTCGGAAGAGAATGTTTCCAATGCATTCGTCACCGATTTCTCGACTAAATGCGGATCGACTTTCACCTGATTGATCCGAGAACACAAGTCATTCACTGACATGTCAATTTTTTCACTGATTGCCTTTGTCGTGGTATTCAGTTCATCTCCTGTGTTCTTAAATGCATCCTTTGTATCAAGTGCCGCCTGACCAATATCTGTGGTAATGGCAACAAAATCGCCAGTGACTTTTTCTGTCATCGTGCGAAGTTGGGCTAGAAACCTGTCAATTTCCCGTTCAATTTCACGGTCCAATCTTTCTCGGCGCTCCGTTGACTCCATAGAAAAGGTCGTAGTTACTAAACGTGCGACTAATCCTATGATTGTCGTCGTCATTGCAGCACCGAATGAGCCGATAATATTTGAAATAGAAACGTCTGCGTCACCTAACGACACCAGAGAAGCAGTTAGCGCCACAAGCGTTAAAATAAAGCCAAGGTAATAGTAGCTGTCCCCAATAATGAGGGCAGGAACGTCTACCTCAGCTCGCACAGTCCAAGCGATATAGCCTGACAATACAAGTACAGGCACGGCAATAGCTACCCAAGGTGAACCGATAATCGTGCCAAACGCTATGCCGATACTGCCTACAATAACAGCTGTAATAAACAGCTTTCTGATTGCGTGCTTCTCAATACTTTTTAAACTTAAACCCGAAAGATACTTTGACTGCATGATACTCTCTGTTACTTAACCATCTCGACGTCTTCAACGACGCCATGACTCTGTCTTACCAAATTATCCCAGAACACTATGTGTTTGTTGGTTTGTAACTGCCGATAGGCTGGACGAACCAGGTACATAAACTTCACCGAAACAGCATCCAGATACGGTAACGAGGATTTAAGGTTCGAATTTAAACTGACTTCATTTTCGCTGTAAGAGCTCGTGTAATGTGAAAATAACGAAGAGTGTTGCAGCAGGTCGGACACAACAATTAGCTCTTTAGACGATGCCTTTGAACTCACAAACGCATCGATGGAGACATATTTTATGCCTTCAATAATTGGGGATTGCTCAGCAGTGGGTACGTTCTCCAAGTCACTGAAAAGAGCTGCAACTTTATCAAAGAACTTTTCACGCCAACGCTCCTTTAACCGACGAGGATTGCTGTCAAACGTACTCTTGTCACGTCCATCTCCTGGATTACAAACACTGATTGCAGCCGCAAGTTTTTCTGATGACGCGTTTAGATAGTAAACGTCAAAGCGCTGATATAACTCCGCCGTCTCAACAATCTCATCGAGTTTTTTCTTAAGATAAAAAGATTGATCACGAGACAATGAATCTGTCGTGTCAATCAAGATCGCTGTACGTTTGTAAGACCCATTTACAGGGCAATTGGTCTCTTTATCAAGCACAATTCTGGCGCTAACCTTGCTGAAATACACATAAGCGCATGCTACAAATGCTGTTAAAACCACAAGTAGTAAGAGGATGCCGATAGCATTCTGCTTTTTCTTTTTTTGTCTTCTCCGAGACATTCTATAGCTCCTCGACTTTTTCTTTATAAATCTGAAGCAACTGATTTTTTATCTCAGGTAACCGATTGGCGATTTCATCGCGACGCTTCCTTACCACAGCACGCTTGTCTTCTACCGCGTCAGGATGAAAATCGTGGGCAAATTCAGACTGGGGTTCTAAATCAAAATATGTAGGAGCTTCGTCTTCACGGTTTTGCTTGTTTATCTGGCGATAAGTAAGTACACAACTTTCGAACACCTGTTTGTGCGCAGCGACGAATCTATCCAAAATTGAAATCTGCTGCTTAATAGTTCGATGACTTCGCTCTAATCGGTCTGCTCGCTCCTGACAAATATGAAAATTATCTTCAACCTTTTCCAGATACTCAGTGTGCAGTTCATTCATGGATTTATGCCAACCACCCAGCACCTCAGCTAAATCATCAATGGCATCTCTAAGCTTTCTATCAATTTTTCCAAATTTCGGATAAGCATCATCTGACTTGTAAGCATCAATGATAACGATCGTCGTGAGAAGTAGCCCGATGCCAAAAAGCATCCAAGATGCTGTCTGAGACAATGCAAAGGGGGATTCTATAAACCTCTCTACAGCAAGTGCGTTAGCATTGTCTGGATCGATGGTCAACGCCGTTCTGAATTGGCCTACGAGAAGATTCCACGCCAAGGCGAGGCAAATTAAAACCAGCCCCCCAAACCCAGCAACAATTTTTTTAACATTATCAGCATGATTTAGATATCTGAGACACATTCCGCCGATAAGCCAACCAATCACAAGATTAATTAGAGAGGCAACCAAGGCTTGTCCTGCCCCCCCGAACAATCCAAGATCGTTACCCTCGGCAAAGAACATAGCATTTAAACAAGTTTCACCAAGTACAATAAAACCTGCAATACCATACACAAGCCATTTACTTTCAGGATAATCCGCTTCCCGCCTCAAATTATTTTGGCGTTTGAATTGCTCGAAATCAGTTTCCAAGCGATCAACTTCCGACTTTGCTTGAGTATGTTCAGTCTTATAGGTCGTGAGCTCTACAGCGGATTCTTTCTCGAACGAGTCAGGGAGTTGTAATAGTTGAGACGCTTCAGCCTCGATAGAAATTGATTCAATCGAACTTGCTACAGTGTCATAAGCTTTCTGTGCGCTTAAACTAGCCTGGTGAATCTTTTTTTCTATCGCGCCCTTTATACTTAATTCGGCTGAATCAGGTGATTTGTCAGAACTAAATGGGAGGTTTTTTTTACCATTTCGCTTGGCTATTCCCTCAACATCAAGTTCATCAAGATACTTAGCTTCCTCTGGTGTTTCCCAGTCGATAGGCTCGAATACGCCAATCATTTTTTTATCTTTATTCAGGATCATGCTCTTCTCAATGCTACAAATCTTGATTCAAAACCCCGACACGCAGGAGCAGTTAGCGACTACATCTTGTGGAATCAGCAATGATGATGAGGAAGATGGCTAAGCATGTCTGAGACAAGCCTATACAGCAGACCGGACCATCCATATCCAGCGGGTTGGAGGATAACTTATTGGTATTAATCTACATTATGTTGCTACTCAAAGCTAGATAGTTAATCTCTTCAGTAATCGTTTCGGCCTAACGCGTGCAAAATAAAAAAACAAATCATCTTTATCGTGGTCCCAATGACACGATAAGAACCTATGATTCATAGGGGGCATCATGTGCATTGAGTATGATTTTGAAAATATTTATAAAAAAGTTATTAAACGGAATCCGTAAACTTCATTGACTATAGATGCGGTATTGGACGACGATATTCTAAAGAATTCCCCTTACTTATTGTGAACACCATTATAAATATCAAAATTGTAGGTTACACGTATTATCATCTTTCATATTTAGCACATTTTTCAATGTGATAACAGTTTATAACTAGTTGTTCCCAAGCTCCCATAGGTAAATTATAATGAAATGAAGCAATAATGCGCAGTAAGCATTTGTCTACGGTCGTCGCAATACCCCTATATTTATCTGCCTGCCCCCCCCGCATCAATTATTGAAAATTCTAATAACTCGATAGTATCGGGCGACCTAAGGCATCTGAAGGCTATATAGCCAAGGTTTTTTCAACAAAGCTGAGAACAAAGATCTGTCTAGTAAAGTCTGGTCGATTCAGTGATTGTTTTATGTTTTCACTTCAGCCTCGCACTCGCGGGGCCTTTTTATGAATAGATCTAAAGGATATGAATTATTTTTTCTTTGGATACGGACGTGTTTATAGGGAGAAGATATGCTGTTGGAAAATCAAAATGAAGGAAACATAAAAATGACATTACCAAAAAGTACCCCGACAGAATTCTGCAAAGCTTTCATTCAACGAGAACTGGAAAGTTACCAATGTGAGCAACCAATTTGGATGAGTTACTTGCCTATCTTGGAGCGAATGATTGAACGTGCAGAAGAGTTAAAACGCCCTTTCAGCGAGTTAATTGATAGATTTGGTTACGCTGACAAATTTGAAGGTTATCCACCTGAGAATTCCTACATATGGCTCATACTCGAACATATCTGGTTTAGTGCAGATTTCAGTAAAAATGATGTTATGAAAGCACGAAGTGACTTTAAGGAGCTAAATGAGCTTGGGGAAGATATTGTTGAATTGGCATCTGTGCTTGCATCTAAGCTCCGTAAACGAGCAGAACTTTTCGAAACTAGTGGCTTCTCTAAGCCAGAATATCAGTTTATTGGCGGCTTATTTGATATGGCTAGCGAGGACAATTATTTATATGAATCTCACGTATCAGAAAAACTGAAGTCACTGACTTATCAATACGATCTGAAATACTGGCCGAGCCTTGCCGACTTGGTATCAGCCATAGGACAGTTCGAAGAAGCGCAACCTTATCCCACGCATTGTCAATTTTCAGAGCATGTAATTAATGGGCGGCAATCTGACTTTAAAGACTATGTAATCGCGTTTGACGAAAAGTTTGATGAGATAAATGATTTACCAACTAACTTTCGATTTAGTAATGAAGCAATGGCAGACATCATTAATGTTGTCCTTGATTTACCAGACACCAAAATTGCAACAGGTGAAGCAATCAGAGTTATAAGAAATCGCTACAGAAACAAAGCAAAATGAAAAAAGCAACAAATATAGTTGTGGCAGTCGCTAAACAATATCTCTATTGCCTTAACCCCAGGATTGCTACTCTAAATTGGCAAGCTCATTAATACTGCCTCCCAATTAGGGTACTCTTCATTGCCAAATTGAATTAATTTCCCCTCAAAGAATTCTTGGCCTCTACCGCTGGCGTGGTCGTCAATTAAAATATCGCCTTTGAGTAAGCCTTTATGACTGCATATTATTAGGTTGTGGGTCATTTCGTAACCAAATTTATCTTCGACCCAAAGCCTTTTTTCTGTGTAAGACAAAGGGTTTTTCGTTGATGGTGCGGTAAGTATGTAGACTTCAACGTTCGTATTTTTTCTTAGAAGTTCTACTGCTGCTAAAGCGCCATCCATTGGTTCTAAGCTTCGAAAAAAGCCAGGTACACTTTGCGGGAAAGCATTGTCAGGATTTTTCTGTTTGTGCACTTTGATCTTTGAAGAGTAATCACACAACACATCGTCCATGTCGATAAAAACCGTCAGCATGTCGTTTACTCCGAACTTATTGAAGGCCCAAAATTATGGGCAAACAGTTTACTTGAACGATAGCTTTTTTTCGCGTTGTTATCATTAGTGAGGTCGAAAGTAGGTCTTCTTAGCTTGATAATGTGGTGCTTTTTTCAATTGCAATACTCACCTTTCAGGAAAGAAAGAGCGTTCAAGTATAGAAACTGAGGTCAATAGTTGTCGATTCACAATAGTGAAAAAAAGCATTATTAGTGACAATATCCGACACTATGGTGCAAAAAAGCAATATTATGGCGAGGCAGAACAGATAAAATTCCCTATGCTTACGCTTAAAAAATACGTATCCGCAACGCGATACTGGTTTATTTTCCTCTCTTTTTATCGAGATAATAAACCACTATAAATTCTTTTTTATTATTACCAGTTAGCTATAACGACCCGTTTGTTACATGGATCTGTACAGTTTCAATGTCTGTTCCAGCCTCATCATCCGCTTGGCTCAGATGAAATTTATTGGGGGTTCTAATAAAAATGCGCAATGGCTCAGGAAGTCCGGAATATAAGACTTTTAAACTATCAATTGCTTGGCGTTGTTATCACGTTTAAAAAATAAGGTCGTCGGAACATCCGCCAAAACCGTCAGAACTTTTTAGAAACTCGTCGGGTATTTTTGGAACGGGAAGCAGGTATCGGGATAGAGTGCATACTACCAATTTACATCATGATTCTTGGTGTTCTATTTATCGCTCACAAAGGCTCTCAAAAGTACGTAAAGCGGACGCCGAATTTAAGTAGCATCACTAGTAATAAAAAGCGAACTTCGTATCTTCACTTTCGTAAGCTTTTATTATCACTTATCGTCCAAAACGGGCGTTCAAGCATCTCTACATATACAGGTTCAGAGTGAGCTTTTATTTTTTCTTCACAATACGCTAATAGAGCCTTTTTTTGTGCTTATCAAGTATGAAGCGAGAAGCACTTTCTCATTATTCGAAACTGCTTCTCGCTTCACAAATCAAAATCTGACAATGCTTAAGCATTGAGATTTTTAGTGCGCGACAGCTCATGAATTTTAAAACTTTTAAAAACTAGCTCGCCGCTTTTTGTTGAGCTTTCTAATACGTGACTGCCGACTTGCTAACTCTTCGTCAGAAAGTGGCGGTTTTTCAATAGTTACTCCGTCGATTTCGCACACAACCGTAGTGTTGTATTTTCGCGCTTGTCGACGAACTTCAAACATCGCGTCGAAGCACGCATCTTCTGCTGCTTTCTGTATTCTTTCAGCTTCTTCTTATTGCATGACAAGATGCCCTCAATTCAAACTGGTCGAATTCGACCAGTTTAAGTACCGAGGTTACAGCCAGCCAGATATTATCAAAAAATGTCTTTGTTTTTATAAACAAAGTAAAAAGCGCCAGCAGGAAACCCACGAGACCAAAAATAACTAAGTAGGGAGCAAAGCTAATGAGCCCCATATTATTCATCACTCATCTGACTTAGGATGTTTTGCAGCATACAAACATCCTAAAATCATGATTGCGAGTGGTAATAAAAAAATCAGTTCTTCAACAAACATACTCAATCCTCTCTCTACTATAAAAGCTCAGGATGTTTTGCAATATAAAGCATCGCTAAAGTAATCCCCGCCACACACGACGCCATGGGCGATATTGTTAGAAGCGCACGCAATGCGTCGCTCTTGATTAACGAGGTGTCGAAAACGTTAGTCAGAGCGTGCATCAAAAAAATCGGAACAATGCCCAACAGCGCAAACGCAAACGCGAACGCAAAAACGAAAATGTGCTTGAGCTTAGTTTTGCTTGGCATAACTCATTTCTTCTCCGATCGATACTTTATACTGCCACTCGCCTCGTTGCGACTAGGTGCATGAACTGACAACAATGAGAGTCATCTATGCGTCAGTATCTTTGTGCACTATGTAATTTTAGCGATTCTTCTCTCAAATAGCGAATGAGCGTAGAATGTTTCGGGGGATATCACTAAGAGAAGGTAAAAAATGTACTTTAATATCGATACCGCTATTTTCATCATTTCAGGCCTTGGAATATTAGCTGTTCTTTTGCCAATGATTTACTCTAAAAGGGATAAGATTCAGAAATGGGTAAAACGACACATTGATTAAGTTCTTCAGTGGGTGGTTCCATTTTGGAACCAGCTGAATCACGATTTTGCGGTTGAATAATTATGCAGTAGCCTTTTTCCTGGTTCGCTCCGCTCAACTGGCAAGAGCCTCAAAAATGCATGCAAACATGCAATATTGAGACAAAATCGGGGGGGAACTGAGTGCGTGTAACATCGTTAACGTTAAATACTTTTCTTCTTCGAGTCTCAACAGCACTGAGTCCGCTAAGTACATGCCTCTGACGCTGTGTGGTTGAAAAGTACGTGAACCGGACGTTGACTCAATAAGGTTTCAATGGCGTCAATGAACGAATTGCGAAAGTTCGCTCAAACACGTTTTTGGACAGAATCGACTCAGATTATTTATTAACCCCAAGTCATACTCTTTGGGTAACCTTTATTTATTTGGGCGCAGCGAACTAGACTCTTGGTACAAGCTTTAACGGCACTGTTTAAGAAACTGCTCTATAGCTCTTTTTTGCCAACAAGTCCCCAGAGTTGAGCAAGATCAACATCATCACTGGCAGGTCGGCTTTCTTTTGTTTCGATGTAATCTACCTGCAATACAATCGGTAAATCAAAAGCAGTACCAGTGACAACACATGCACCTTTAGATAGGTTCGGTATCAAACTTTTAGACATTCGATCTAGCGTGCTAATCGTATTGTCTATCAGAAACAGGTCCTTATCATTGACAAGCCTATGAATAAAGAAGTTGTGAAGCTGAGACATTATCGTTGGTGAAATGTCTGCTGGTCTTTGACTTGATAGTGTCAGGTACATTCCAAACTTGCGCCCCTCTTTAATGATCTCTTCGAACATCTCCAGTCTGTAATCTTTCCAGATCTCGTGCTCACGATTTGACTGTTGCGACAGAATGTTATGTGCTTCATCAATAATGAAGTGCAAAGTATTTTGAGGGTGCGCACCGACATTATCTCTGTGTTCTTGATAAAACATCTTCGCCAGCAGCAAAGGCACAATTTTCTTAGTTGCTTGATTACATCCTCTCAATGAAACTACATTAAGTAGCCTGTACTCATCATTCACATTTTCTTTGATGATAAATATTTTTCTTAGATCATTCACAGCACTTTCAACTCTCTTTAAAAGAGGTTGAATATGTTCAAATTGGATATTCCCGTAAGATAAATCTCTAAGTAACTGAACGTTAATCCTTACGATAAGCTCATCTAGTGCGTCAATTTTCGATATGTCTAAAGCGTTTAATATTGGTCTAAGGTTGCGTTCAAAATCCTCCTTAGTATCGAAAAAGTCCCAGTTTTTTGCTCCTGCAATTTTGCACGCGAACTTTGATTTATTATCATACCAAAATATATTGTTTAACTTATCTTTAAGAGGTGCGTTGGTAACGTGCTCTGTGATTACTCTAAGATGAACCAAAGAGTCTCTATTTTGCGCTGAATTAACAAAACATAAATAAAATGTACCTATAATATAGTCTTTTAAGTCTTCAGCACTTTTTTTATCTTTCTTTCTGCGTTCAATAACTCGGTTGATGAATGGAGTTTGGGTATTGGAAGTTGCCTGAAACAGTAGAGCTAATATTTCTGTGTTCCAAAGCTGCTCACTAGCTAACGGTAACTTTTCACCCTCTTTTTTACCCGTACTTAGGTTGAATGACTTTTTGTTATCAGGTTTTTTGATAAGCTGGTTACCAGTGTATTCACCATTAAAATCAATCAATAGAAACTGACTTTTATCTTTCAGCTTTTCTTCAAAGTTAGAAAATAACTCCGCATACAGCTTTGTGAGCGTGTTTGATTTACCACTACCAGTGTTGCCGAAAATACCAACGTGGCTATTAAAAATCCTGTTCCAAGGTAATGATACAGGTAACTCCTCTTTCAACATTTTTCCTATGTTGAATATACCATCTGTTCCCTGACTGAAAATACTGGTCACTTGGCTATCGTTGAGCAGATAAGCTTTATCTTTTATCATCGGCATTAATTTGATGCCGTCTTTAAACTTACTCTGCTCAAAGTAACCGATGGGCTTAGCTTCTACTTTACGGATATATTGAATTTTCTCGTCTTCTAGTTCAAAACGTTTTTCATCAAGATATTCACCTTCAACAATACAAACAATGAGATAAAAGCCGCGCTTAATGCCAATATATTCACGTATAGCAACCCCCTTGTACTTCTTTCCATCGTGAAACATAGTTTCTAAGCTTGACTCATCAAAGATGCGCAGAGTGACCTGAGTACCACGAACCGCAATGACTTCACCGACATTAATGCTCATTTAATAGTCATCCCTAAGCAAGTCAGCATTGAATACCGCTTTGTTGAACTTAGTGAAGTCTAATTTTTCACCGTCAAAGTTTATTAGTGTGACGTTCTTATAACCACTAAAGTATCCATGCATAGTTTCATGCTCTTTGTCATTAAAGCAACAAACGAATACTTGTAGTTTGTGGTTAGACAGTGAACGTTTAACCAAGTTACGGATGTGCTCGTCAGCGAACGAAAAGGCGAAACTAATTAAAATCGAATTTTTCTCTTCCAAATGATAACTGAGCAAGCGAAGCATTTGATAATAATGCTCCTCGAATACAGTTTCATGAAACTTCCACTTAGTGGGGTTAACAATAGGGAGTTCATTGTAAGAATTCCAAAAGGCAGATCGGATGCCTTCATTAATTTCCACCTTAAGGTCGAGTAAATCTTGTGTTGTTTTGGTTTCATCATTTAGAATTTCAGTTAGCTGCTTAAGGCTTTCGCGAGCTTCTTCTGGAATTGCCACGGCAGTATCAAGGAAATTATATTCCACCTTGATAGTGTCCTTTAATTTACGCCAATAAGCAGAGCCATGTAGATTGATAAAGTTGATTTGTGGTATGTCAGATGAGTTTCGTCCGAATACCCCTGATTGACAAACGTAATTATTGAAGTTGCGTGCTGATAGGGTTCTTTCGAGAAAGCCACTTGTTCCGTCATTGATGTTGAATTCAAGATTCCCCTTCTTTATCATCTTGTCTGCAACTAATGGCACACAGCCATCGTAGTTAGTAGTGAAAAGGTTACAACGTCTTTGAAAGTCACTTTTCTGTTGTAACAGTCTTACGATAGAATCGATAAAAATTTCATAATTTTCGATAGCCTCTTTTCTTAGTTCTATCTTTTCACAGACCTTACACTGATCGTCGTTCGTACATTCTTCATCATGAGGAATATAGATGTCGCCAAGCTGAAACTTACATACGGGCTCGATAATGTTTTCGTAGTAGTACATAAACAGCAAAGCGTGATGACTCTTATACGGCTCACCAAGCTGATCTAGCTTAGTTGCGAGTGTTTCAATCGTTTCGTTCTTTTTTTCATCATCAGAGTCTTTGAGGGGCAGCCATAGAGTTGGAAATAGATCACTGGAAGCTCCGGCACCGATAAGAAAGTTAAGTTTGTGTTGGTAGATTTCGTTTAAAGGTATAGCTGCCATTGAGACTCGTTACTGAATTGATGAACTTGTTGTTTAATAGTAAATCTATTAGATAAATTCAGTCAAAGAGTTGCGTGAATATATGGTGCATATTTCCGATGGAACACGGAATGCGGCAAAAGTGAGTTAGAGCCGAACGTCTGAAAATGGCACAAGGCGGTCGGTTTTAACAACTTGAACGTTTGCTTTTGGCTCTAGATTTAAGAGGTTAACGCGAAATGTTGGATAAATCTCTATCTTGGTAGCTCATAGTTAACGTTGTTTTAGAGCATTCAATTGATTGACAATTCGCTTTCGACCTCTTGTATTTAGTTCTTTTAATTTTTGTAGTGTAAAATTGGGCTTTAACACTATTTCATGTTCCTTTGCATCTCCATCGAACAACACTTGTGAATCATCTATTTCCATTAGGAATATAGGCCTTGACTGAAGTATGGTTTCGGACATGCAAGATGAATAGTAATAGGTGTTTAGACCGTCAATTTCTCTTGCCCAAGAGCAACCTAAATTCTTTTCAGACTCACCTTTTCTGCCTATTTTAAACAAGGTTAAAGATTGATTTTGAGGTATGTAGTTTTGGGGAAACTTTGACAAATCAAAGCGAAAACACTCATAGCTCCCAGATATTACAGGTGAGGTATATAACTCTATTAGTGACCTGCTTTTTTCTCTACCTTCCAATATATCGATTATGTCTTCCTTGTGGACAGTCAGAAACATAAGCAATACTTCCAATCGATCGCCATTTTCATCTGTGTAGAAACTCTTATTGTAATCTTTCTTAGACGTTAAAACTCTATCGATATATTCCAGTTCCTTAGGACTAAGATAAACGCTTATCAAGTAATCAACATCGATTCCGATGGTACAAAGCAATGTAGTTAAGTATTGATTCAAAATAAATGTACCTTATAAAAAATGGGGCCCTCAATGCCAAAGCACTACCCATTAGACGTCTCTTGCCGAAAAGCTAGACCTGCGAAACTATCCCTATATTGTCGCTCTTCTCTTATGACTAAAACTACCTTTAAAAATATTCCCAAAGTTATTCATCCGCTTCAATTTAGGCTCTTTCTGCGAACATTTAATTAGCCCCAATGTATAATGTCTTACTGGGAACTAAATTTCATGTTCACAATGTCTTCCTCACCTACAGAATTACCTACCACGACTAAAACAATAAATCCGCTCATCAGTGTGACTGGTATTGGAGCACCTTGTAGCTGGTACATGTAAAATTTAAGGGCGAGAAGCAGACCACATATTACCTGCTCCCAATCTTCCCTCATACAAGATGCTTACTTCCGTTCTTCCCTCTTAATATTAGCTTCAATGCTTTTAATCCTATCTCTAATGAATGTCAGATTATTCAATGTTACGAACAACTCTTCTTGATTGTAATGGCCCAATTCGCTTTCGGATTGCAACCTAGTAAAACGAGCAGAAAATTCAGCTTCGCTTTCCTTGGCGTCTTCCAGCTGTCGCTTCCAGGCAAGCACTTTTGTTGACTGTTTCACCTCTTTTTGTTGCAGCATTCGTTCTATCACTCTATTTCCTTAATGATGTTTGTCGGAAGTAAATTTCAAATTTCAACTAAGAGCTTAAGAATATAAAGACCTTAATCAAGTCTTTTTTAAATTTATTTTTTTCTTTTCTTATCAGAGGGTTGGGTCTCGCGGGGGCGCGTATTTTAATGATTGAAATCGTAATTTCAATAAGAAAAAAGAATTTTTATTAAAAAATATTTTTTTGGACGATAGATATTTTTGAATAAATTTAAAGCACCGTGGTGTGCTCTAAGTAGAGGGGCGGAATCAACCAGACTTCTCTAGACATTTAATAATTGCGAATAGTTAGAGATAAGTTTGTCATGTGACACTTCAATGACGGAAAAATGCTTTGCGTTGATATCACGTTTGATAGGATATCTTAATTTGCCTCAACGTTATTGCAATGTCCGTCACACTCACTTAGTTAACCCCGTTTTTGTCTCAACATTATATGTTGAGTTATACTTTTGAGCCATTTGCCAAGTAATTGAAGTGAACTAGACGAAAGACTAAGAAATAATTATTCAATCACAAAATGTTGATGCAGCTGCTTCCGCTTTGGAACCAGCCACACCCACTGAGCAACATGCATTATGTGCATATTGCTCTTATCAGATCAGATGTTGTGATTATTGCAACAACTGTTGCAATAATCACAATCGCCTCTTTTCAATTGCCTCAATTTCATTAAGCTATACTCATGCTGTGCATTTGAGAGCGTTATGATGACTTCGTATTTTCTTTATACAAACGCCGCTTTGGCTCTGTTGGTGGCATTGGCGTACCCATTTAACGGAGAAGGGGATGGATAACATTCAATTTTTTGCGCTCGCTGGCTCAATAGTGACGTTCGGTATAGTTATCGTTGCGATTTGTCTCGCCAAATATCAGGCCAAACGCAAGTATTAGCTAACAGAGATGAATTATGAAAAAGCAGAACTAAACTCAAACATATTTTTGTTTTTGCTTAGGGTGGGTGTTGTTCCGCTAATTCTTGTGCACGTCATGACGAACGTGGGCGACACAATGTCAATCAAAAGTGATGCGGTGCGTGCAATGCTGCTGGTATCCTCAATGGGCAGCTGTGTAGGGGGATCCCTATAGCGGTGTTACACGTTGTACGACATCCTGAAATTTTATGAATCACAGCAGAGAGAGTATTGATTGTGTTTATCGAAGAATTTATTTTTTACTGCCACTCGCAATTATGTTTTTAGGCTGTTTGTATGCTGCAAAACACCCTACACCAGATGAGTGATGAATATGGAACTCGTTAGCTTTGTCCCATATCTCGTGATTATCGCGTTGCTTTTGTTTGTCTTAGCTGCGTTCTATGTCGTCTATAAAAAACCTGACATATTTTAAGACGAAAGGCTTTTGAACGAAATTCAGCTATAGGACTTTTCAAATCGCACCTTTGTTTTTAGTTTCACTAATAGTGCCATGTATTCAGCCAATCAGATTAGCAATATTAATTCTCAATGTTGAGGGAATCGCTTTTTTCTCGAACAGTTGGGGAATTGTGTTTGCTAGAAGTGTTCGCGGTATAGACAACAATTTCACCGCATCTTCAACCGTAACGATGAACTCATCAATGTTGCTATGAGGCGTCGTATGACAGTGTACACGCTCTGTTGCCCCATCCACCCACTGCTCTACAGGCCAACTAGCCTTTAAATGTCGAGTCAAAAGACGTAACGGGAAGAGCTGATACGTTATCGGTAAGGAAGAAAAAGGACTTGCGTTACCCATCAATTGCTCGACAAAAGCTTGGAACTTAAGCTTGTCTGTAAGCAATTCCCAGCCCCGTATCAGCGTGTCGGGTAGATTCGTAAATTGGGGATATGATTGATGTGGTAGGTAAGTTGAAAAAGGGTTAGATAAAAATAAATCTGCAAGTAAACAGTCGCATATTTCATCGATGAATAGCTCTGCTATCTCTGCATTAATAGGCGTGCTGGTTAACTGCTTAGCGCAATACACATTTGTACATGTATTACTCAACAGTGCGACAGACCACTGCAACTTTTCACCACAGTGATGGCACACGTCAATCAATGTGAGTTGGTGCCTATCGCAATAAAGATATCCTATAGAGCACCACGCTTTCTTCAAGTAGCCTGTATCATTAATACATTGAGGGCACACTCTGGGTGATTCAGTATCGGTACAGGTAAAGAGAGCCGAGTGCTTTACGTTAGGTTTAATATTGAGGTTAGGCTCAGGTAGCGGAATAAGCTCACTTAAGCAGTTACGCTGCTTATTGCTCAACTTCCCTTTTGTTACCGCATCAAAACTCTTTGCATCCATCCAATCATAAGGGCTGGTAAACCCATTGCGAGCGGTTATTCGAAGTATGAGGCTGATGAAGCTCTCATCAACTATTTGTGATGGCAGAACAGACAGCACTATTGGAACTCTCTGGAATCGAGTAACGCTATGACGTCATCATCGCTGAGCATATCGGTATTAAAAGGATTGAAGGCTGATGAGTTGATACTAGCCAAATAGGCCTCTTCGAGCTTTTTATGAAAATAGGGCTGTTCGATTATTTGAGCGACGGAAAACAATTTATTTAGTAGTCCGATTCTTCCGTCCGTTGCTATATGTAGCCTATTCAACAATTGCTTATCTTCTAGGCTGAACGAGGAAAATTTATACTTTTCAGAAAAGTAGTTGCAGCACGCTAACCAGCATTGGCATCTAGAGGGAATAATGTTGAGCTTTTGTTCTGCCATAAAGCGTCTAGACAGTTGCTCTTCACCCTTGAGTCTTTCCGTTGACTTTCCATACCGGAGTCTCAGTAGCCTCCCTGCGACAGGCGTGCCCAACATCAGCAGGGATATATCCGGATTGTTATCGAGAAGGGCGGCAATTTGCTTCGCCATGCGCTGACTGGTGATGCCATCAATATCAGTTAGGCACTCTTGCACTTCATCTATGATGATGAGCTCTACTTTGTGCTCCCGTAATAAGACTGAAAGCCTGTCTTGAACGATATGTGCTTTATTGACGTTATTTCCCACAACATTCGTAAATGCCTTCACAATTTGTAGGAGCAAATCTACCGCCGTTCGCGTCTCTGTTAGCTTAACATACACGACAGGACGTATTTTTAATTGTGGAGTGTTAATCGACGGGTAATGACTCAGATACGAGCTGGCGAAATAAGACTTTCCTGTGCCGCTCAATCCCGTTATGAGCAGAGAGTAATTTGCATCAAAGCGCTTGTGATGAACGCGCTCAAGAAGCGCAGCACACCGATTAAGTGATGGATGGTCGAACATCTTACTCATCCCACTGCATAGTTTGTTGCTCAGCTCGCAAATCCGTATTGACACGGCGAGACGTTTCGGAACTCTCTTTAATTGCTTCCTGTTTAATGGGGGGCCGGTTTTGTTTAAGGGGTCTATGCGCATACCTCTTATTACTCTCGCTAATCCTATCCGTAACCGATAACCCCTTTGACGCATTTTTCTTGGCGGACTCGACCTCCATCCCGCTTCTTTGGCGTCTCGATTTCTGATTAACTAAACGCTTAATTTTTCGGGTTGCGATGTCTCGTCGCCTCGGTAGTCCGTCTGTTACTGCATTAAGTTCATCAAATGAAATAGGGACTGCAAGTTCATCTTCTGATAACGCTCGATTTTCCACTTTTTGGATGGTTTGGGGTGTGTCCGAACCGCCGAATCTAGCGATAACTGTAACCCAACGTGCATCATCAGGATCATATTTTACTATCACTGACATAGCTTGGTTAGGATTTAGCGTTTTTGCGTCTAAATAACATTGCTTGAGACGCACGTCGGCAAAAACTTGCTTGTTGACTTGCACTGTTCCGCGCTCCATCAACTTTGGCTGGGCCTCAAGATAGTGACAGGCAATGAAGAGTTGTTCTTTATTAACTGGGATCGGCGGTTGCTTCTCTATTGATTCGTTCCACACTTGCTGTGGCGTTTTTCCATGCAATCCCGAGTGAGGTTGATTAACGTAATCTACTAAGAAGTCGTGGAGTAAATCGCCAAATTCCTTTACCTCCAATCTAGCCGCTTTTTTTATCGTCTCATCGGAAGGTGGTTTGGTTTTCTTGGTCGTGCGCTTGCCCTTGTAACCAGGGACACCAATGATAACTTCTCCGTTAGGCCCTTCAAAAGGCGAGCCTTCAAAAAACTCCTTTCGTAATGTACCGATGAACGACTCCACAAAAGGCTTGCGCCATGGTTCATTGGAAGGCGCTTTAATTAGTTCAGCCCCGACCCGTTGGGCGATTTGTTTTAAGGCTTCTGATTTGTAGCCTGAACCATTATCAACCACGATTTTGGCGGGGACACCGTGTGCGGACAATTCGCTACTTGTTTTTTCAAATATCCGTTTGAATGAGCGAACGGTGCCCTCGGTGTCTTCGTTCGTCCCTAGCTCAAATGTTACACTGACTGGGTAGCGTGAATAGCAATCAATGGCGATGTACATACTCACATTCCCACTCGGGATACCATTTTCATCAATCAGTGCTAAGTTAAGCGACACCCTGTCCATCTCTACGCGTTCTAGTACACGCCTCGTCACAATTTTTTTGCATAGCGTTCTCAGGGCTTTTTTTATGGCGCTATAGTTACCAGAGTTCAAGATAACTTCAAATTCGTTAAATTCGCTGACTCGACGCGTAAACGTAGAGAGGCTGAGCAAGGTTATCGCATCGTTTTGCATGCGCGTTTCTCGCACCGCTTTTTCATACAACCGATAGCCTGCGGCAACATTCTCAACACCACTTTTTACCCAGTGGTTAGTGGCGAACGTATTGAGAAAGAGTTCACTAGGTTCATCTATCCGTTTCGGTTGGCTTTTTCGCTCGATAACCGAATTTTCTAAAATAAAATCCGCCTCTTTGTAAGCTTTCCACCATTTGGCGATGGTCGAATGCCCAAACTTACTGAGGCCAATATGGTATTTGTCGTGGACAATCTGCTTTAACCTATTAAGGGTCGCAGCCGTTGTAGGCCCCGCCCCTTGTTTTACAAGCACTTGCAACTCTTCAATATAGGGACGTCTTTTCTCTATTTCTTTTTTCTGTGAGCGCGAGAGTGCGCGAATATCGTGCTGCAAAGAATACTGAGGGGTGAAAGCGCCACTCTCTACCTGCTCATCCAGAGCTTCTTTGGAGAGGTGCAAGCCTAAATCACCAGGTGAGTGAGGGCGGGGGGTAAGCAATACTTGCAGGCCATCGTAGTAAGCCAGGCTAAACGAGCGACGTTCTTGGTCGTAATAAATGTCACCGATGACAGGTTGATGCAACATATTAAGGCCTCATCAACATTGAGTCTGCACTGAAAGGTTTAGATACATCAAAATGGTAGTGCTGCTTAGCCACAAGCGCCCAGGCATGCGCTCTTGTAGTGCCACTTATTTTTCCCATTGCTTTTTCAAGCATTGATAAAGTCAATCGCTTGGGAAGGCGATTAATTTCGTCAATTAAAGCCGTGGTATCAATATCTCGATACTGCCTAAGTAGTTCATAGTTCTCAGACTCAACCTTATTAAAGTCCTCCTCACTAATGAGTACCAAATCAAGCCGAGTCGTCTCGTATATGACGAGCTTTCGTTTCTTATGCTTTAGGAAAAAGTCATCATCCATATACGAAGAATTTTTGACCTCGACGTACTCTGCGAGGCCTGACTTGTATTGAACCAGAAAGTCTGGGGTATAGCGTTTGCCAAAGACGGAAAAGTGTTCGGGTTGCGTACTGTAACACTCAACTGATTCATCGAACTCACAGTGCAGGGCGAACCTGCGCTCTAGAAATGACTCGCACCACATGTGGCAACCATTCTTTTCACTGAAGAAATTAATAGTATGTTTTGAACGGTGCTTGCTGTGCTTTCTTCTACCAATCATATTTCACCCAAAAATTTTCGACGATTTCTTGGCCCTTTTTTCATCCGTGTCTATGATTAAAGGTTGGCTTCGTGAAAAGCGCAAGTTCTACTTATCCTTGCAGAGCGGGTCTGGAAAAGAGTTTATTACAACTTACAGCCCGTAGCTGGTCTAACCAGTCAGCTGTATGAATTTTGAACGATCGTGGTTATTTTATGTGCTAACATTCAACGGGTTAGATTTTTTGAGATGTGAAATTAAAAAAATAAAAGTGAATCTTTAGGGAAGAATTAGAGTAGATTAAGTGTTCTTTCTCAAGTTATATTCAAATTTATATTCAGTTGTACATAAAAAGGAATTTAAAATATTTTTGATATTAAAATCAAAAAATTAAGAGTGTTGAGTTTACACTTTTAAGTAATTATTTTTTTTGGATTTTGATTTTATTGATTTTGCCAGTGATGAGTTACCACTTTACGGCGCGAGTCGAACGAAAGTTTTATTACTGTTCGTTATTGATGCCCCCCGCCTAGTAATCAAGCTTTTATGAAAAGCTTTTTGCAACATCTTCTAACAAGCGAATAGACTAGCTTTCAGTACATAGGTTAATGTTTTCGATATCTATATCGTTAGCATCAAAATGAGCGCCACTTGTAAGTTCAATTGACGCTTCGATGTCCGTGGATATTTCTATAATTTCGGTATCGCCATATGCCCAATAAACCTTCTCCGGCAAAAGTGAATTCATTCTATTTAGTATAATCAGAAATTCTTTGCTAACCATTTAACGACTCCCTCTCAGTGCCGTTATCGTAACGCCAAAAAAGAGCAGAAAAACCTGTCCCTTGGTATAGAATGCTGAAGCATAGGATACAGATGCTAGCCTTTGAGGCGAGTGAAGATAATTAAATTCGAATGTAGGAAGATTATGAAGTATTTCCACAAAGCAGTATTTGCGGTTTCAATTTTATTACTGACATCATGCTTGGATACTACGCCGACGGCTAATGAGCTAGAAACAAATGTTAAGTTGTCCTCATCTGGTATATGTCACGACCATACAAGTAGTTCGTACACACGAACGAAAAATTTTAAAGCATTTGATTCACTTCAGGCCTGTTTGGAAGATGGTGGGCGACTACCTAAGTCCAAAACAACGCAATACGACGCTGCTGAGCAGGAAGCAGTTCAAGAAGGTCGAAGCTTTGTTGCTCTATATAACAGAGACGAATGGCCCCACTGGATAGATGATGATGGTGACTGTCAAAACACGCGACACGAATTATTAATATCTACGTCTAGAGCAGCTGTATCTTTCAAAACGGATAAGTCTTGTAACGTGCTCGACGGTGAATGGTTTGACCCATACTCCGGAGAGGTTTTTCATGATTCTATTGCTCTTGACCTAGACCATATTGTGCCCCTGAAATTTGCACACGGCCACGGCGGCGATAAATGGTCTAGAGAAAAAAGAAAAGCCTTTGCTAACGATAGAGAAAATTTACTATTAGTAAAAGCCTCTTTGAATAGGCAAAAAGGGGCTAAAGGGCCCGATGAATGGCTGCCGCCGAATCATCTTTTCCGATGTGAGTATATTGCAAAGTTCACGTACGTCATGGATAAGCATGGCTTAAAACTCGTATCGAGTGAAAAGAGAATAGTGGATAAAATGCTATTAGCATGCAAAGGCTAAAAGTAGTCAGTAAAGGATTACAACGATAAATGAACAAAAGCGACGACGGGCCTGTATCGCGTTGCCTAAAATACTTGGGCGAGGATGGCGGAAACTCTGTAAGGTTCTGAATTATAATCTTTATATTTAAAGCTTATAATTATAAAAGTTGCATATAATTGGATATAAAAGCTCATGCGGTCAAACTCTATCTAGGGGGAGCTTTTTAAAATCACTGTTTCATTTCATGGGGGTGATGATACTCAAGAGTATCAATTTGAAGGTTATCTAAGCGAGTGCTAGGAACTGCTTAGAGCGAAAGGCGGTAGTTGGCTTGAATACCATCGTGCGACTGCTTCAGACAAAGAGCGGACACTCATCCCTCTCTGATTTTAATTCCGTTATGTGCGTCAAGCGGTCGGTGAGATAATCAGCTTTTCAACTATTAATGCCATATCTTGGCGCTAATACACTGTTCAACACCTTGTTAATACGCAGGGAGTTAGGAAAAGTGCCAGAGGCCAACACTACTGGTCACAATACAAATCAAAATTATCGACAACTAGTGTGTTAGGAAACAGACTTTGCGCCTGCTTTTCTAGCTGGTCGGTAAACTCGGTTAAATAGCGGTAATAGATATCGCTGTGCTTACCTATTTCCTTATCGAGCAACTCTTTCAACTTATCAATAATAATTTTTAATGCTGGACGACATGTACCGTCCCAGTAGCTTTTAACAAGATAGTATTGGTGGGTCCTGAGTAAAAGACCTACAATTACCCATAGCGGTTGTGTCGTTATCAAACTTTTTAAATGCAGAATTTCATTCGCTTTAATCGTAGGGGCTAACGATATATGCAGTCCATCCGTATATTCCAAAATGCATATACTTTCTTTTGTGTCAACAAACCAGGACTGAAAGTGTTTACTATACTCTGCAGGACTTTCCTGCCAAGCCATGAGCAACTTGTAAGTAGAAGACAGATTTATTTTGAATGTGAACGCTGCTTGATTAATTGCATTAGAAGTGACTGCAAGATTAAACTTTTCAATATCGCTCGGCTCGGGGCATGAAAAGTATTTTTTTAAGCTTTTGATGTCTGAGATATTGAGATAGTGTAGCCATTCCGCTTTTTCGGTAAATAACGGCTGATGCAAGGTGCTATAAATAGTTTCTGTGATGCAAGCTAAGTTATGCAATGAGATGCCTTTATGGCTAAAATTCTTATGCAAGTCTAGCCACGGAAGCATTTCTTCAAGTCGGCGCTCTTCCTTGTAAGCCGCTATATCCACAGGTGTATTGCACATCAGCATTATAAATGATTTGGCAATATGCGGCGAAAAACCGAGGTACCAGTCACTGCTTTTTGACAGCGGAATAAGAACTCGCATAGCTCCACCAAAGGGACCTTCCAGTGTCTTTTTTAGCAGATCTCCAGCCCTTTCATTATCACCAACCACCTGTAATACAAACAACTCTTCGCAAATTGAGTAGGCCTCAAATAGGGCTTGGAAATTATAGGTATCTTTCGCCAAGAATGTAGATTGATTTGGTTCTCTTGCCGCTATTTTTGCGTAATTTTTTGATTTATCCAAAAACTCATCGTGATCACCATTTAAAGATAGACCAGCGCGTTCTGCACACCATCCAAAGGCTTCCGAGAGCATTTTTGAAAATTCTTGACGGGTTATCCGAGCACTCGGTATTTCGTTGCTATACAAGTAGTCACGAACTTCTGCAACCAAATTGAGATGCTTAAACACGTGATTCATATAAGATAACCTACCAAAACAGATAGCAGCTGAGGCTTTCACTTTACATTCCCCAGTTTTTTGCCACCAGTCCCACAAATTCACCCCTCGATCTGGAATGAGGTCAAAACTGGCAAGCTCCTTTGATAACCAAGTAATGTCACGAACCCAAGCTTCATTGAGTCTCCAATATAGGACGCCGGCTAGGCTACTTGTCATTAACTGGTGGTGCGCGAATTCATGTTGCTCAGCTAGATATGCACTTTTCTCATCATCTGAAAGTCGTTTCCACTTATCGCGATTATCTCTCAATGATCCGGACAAGGTTTCATTTACTTTAATGGAGGTTGCTAGCGTAGTCCTTATACCAATCAAACTCCCAATGAATAAGTAACTACCTTTATTTCCGGACATCAGTGTCGTTGCCTTTTTCTTTGACTTCGCACTTTTGATTTCTATTTTTAAACTCAGACACAAGATGGCCTACATACATCGTAATTAGTTCATCTTTGACAGTGTTTAGCGTATCCACGCCGAATGACAAAATAAAATTCAGAATTTCGGTCTCAGACTTGTTGCCTACAGCGGCCATAGGGTAAACCTCAACTTCGCCAACAAGGTTTTTATTTTCGTTAATAAATTTTCCAAGATGTGCTTTCATTTCCATATCAACGCAATAAATGGTTACTTTGACTTGCTGATTATCGTTAAGCTTTTCTAATTCGACTACATTTATTGTTTCATTGTGCATTTCGTTATTCCCTATTTCTAAAAAGTTAAATGATTGGAACTTTAAGAATTGACAGTTAATAGTAACACTCGTTTCCAATGTAAAACCATATTGTCTGTCTTCATGAGAAAGGTGAAAAGTCCGCAATACGTACACTAAAGACAGTCGGATTTGAAATGCCTGATGTTGAGTTCGGTCACTTCTTGATTGATGGCAAAGAATTGATTCGTCTTTTGCCATTCTCCCCGATATATTCTTCTATCTGAAATTCTCGTTTTACAATAATGCAACATAGTTCAGCTAACCGCATGACAAAATTATGATTTACTTCCGTGGGTTTTTCTTCTTCAAATATGTAACGCCAAGTCACGAACGAATTGTCCGCATTACTCAATTGAATGTCATAATCGCTCCATTCATTTCTTAGTACCTCTTCAATCTCATTTCTAAAGGATGGTTTCAATTTATGCAGTAATTCTTTGAGTCGATGTTTTTTAAACTTCTGGCCTGATTTATATATCAAAGCTTTCATGGCTAATTCCGCACTGAAGGTTGCTAACATTAGCTCTGAAGAACTGAACATAAAGCCATTTTCACGTGAACAGTGATAGGCAGCTCTATAATGCTCTATTGCTTTGGAGGCCGTCATTTCAATTCGCCATGTATCCACGTCTATTCCTCTCTAACAGGCTGTATCTCTACACCAGCATCTTCAAGTTGAAACCAAGCTTCATTTCTTTCATCAACAGCCTGTTCAAGTTCTAATTTAAGTTTTCCAACATCATTTAGCATGAAAATTCCTTTTCAATTCACCTTAGGTTATTTGGCACCATAGCAAATAATAATTCGAAAAATGCATTCTTAAGGCCTTACAAGTAGCACCTAATGAATCTTGTTCAACCTGCTTTTCTTAGAGGCATGGTAGCTTTTTACTGAGAACACCCGATTCCAATGAAAAATCTTCCTCTGTGTTATCAGTAAAAAAAGCTAGACGTCCACTTAACTTACGGAGCAGCCTAACATCAGGGGAAGCATCAATGGTTATCTTGAGGCAATGAGAGGTCGGACAACACCTAGCCTACCGAAAATTTGAGTGCAGCGATTTGTTGTAAGGAACATCCTAGCTTTACTTTGAAGATTTAACTATTCCGGTGTCACAAGTTTCTGGATATAAATGATCGGCTATTCCATGCAGTAGCACACTAATTCTCGCTTGGTCGACACGTACCATTGCCGCTTCTATTTCTCTATGAGCATGACCGGAGCGATATTTATCTGCTTCTTCACGTAAATCAGAGGCGGTTCTTAAACGAATATCCGACGTAGGGGCACCATCTCTAGAAATATATTCATCAATATCGGCGAATAGCTTCTCATCTTGCAACTCAAGAGTAATATTTAAGCATGCCAAGCCGCAACAAGCTGTTCGTAAGGATGCCCAACCAGTCTGGTATTTACCTACCTTATATGTCCAGCTGAGAAGTAAGTCTCGAATTTCAATCGCTTCCGTATCACAACCGTGTTTATGTGCATCTACTGCGGACTTGAATATGCTATCTGCGAGTTGGTATGTTTCAATGTACTTTATTGTTTCTTCATCATCTGGAATCGATGAAAACGCATGAATTAACCAAAGGGCCGACTTTCTAAGTTTGTCCCTATGATGTTCATCGCAAACATCCAAACACGAAACAGCGAGAAGCAATTTAGTAATGTGTACTATCCAGTGGACTAAATCGGATGTAAGTTGAGATCTTTTCTCAATAGCTAACAACAATAATTCTTTTTCATTTCGATACAACCCATCTGCCCACTCCCCTATGTGACGAACAACTCGTTTAGCTGCTTCATCATCACTATTCGCGTTTGACAAAGCACCCACTAATTTTGTTAAACGTGCCATCAATGAGAGGTGGTTAGTCCCAGAATAGTATGACGCTAAAGTTGTGCTATGTACTCGATTTAGAGAAAAATCAGATGTGTTGAGGTACATTTGTGCAATCAATTTTACATCATCTCGCACCTCTTCGGCTGCAAATCGTATTTCATATGACTTGCTTCGAAGCAATTCAAAAGTGAGATTTGCAAGCTGTTTAACTGCTATAAGAGATACGGGCTGATAGTTTTTATCAACAGTGCCCAAACAAGCTATAGTTGCGATTTTCTTCGAAATTAAAGCTACATGCTCCGGCCTGTCATGTACGACTGTTAATAAAGCTACATCTCCAAGAAGCGATACGCCTTTGATTAACACATCAGCCATGTTATGCGGAATAACACTTTCCACAGCACCTAACAGATAACCTGATACAAGATGTGCATGAGATCTTTCAGAGTTATCATCGCCATATTCAATGGATAAATAGAGTTGTGTGAGCTGAAATAGACTCTGTAGATTTTGCTCAATGAATTGCTCATCTTTTCGTGAGATAGCTACTTGTACATTCTGCCGTAAATGCTCTAGTGTATTCGTTAGAAAGCGATCAGATGCGAACGGGTTCTCGAAAATATAGTTATTTGAGAAAAACGTTTGCCCTTTTGTTTTAATATACAACTCATTGATTGCGGCTATTCCATTGAGGGCAACTCGTGAAACCTCATGATCGCCTTGTTCTGCATAGCGTTTTGAAAAGCTAATACAATAGGATATTGATTGTTCGGCTGATGCTGTCCAATTCGGATGTAATTGAAAGTAGGTTACACGATCCATATCGTATTTACCCCTGACTTCTTTATCTTCCTTCCCAGCGCTTGCATTAGCTCGATATATCGGTATCGTCCGCTTTACGTCTCTGTCCCATTTACTAAAATTCTTTTCCGTATCAGCGACAACCAATCCCAACTGCATAGTAGGACTAATCAAAGCAAGCGCTCTTCGGTACGCAAGCAAAAAAAGTAATATTATTAAAAATATACACCAAGCCACTATTGCAGTTGCCGCCGCGACCCAAGATTTATCTGGAATCAAAGCCATCCCAGCCATGATCACAGCCAATGAGAATGTAGAAACAAATGCTCCAAGCAGCCTCACGTCTGAGCTAAACTTTCGAAACAGGCCATGTGGCATGCGCTCAACATTTACCTGCATTGCAAACATAATGAGTGAGAACGCAATCGCGTTGGCACCGAGCATGGCACCACCAAGAGAAAGGAATAGTGCTCTTATTGAGTCTAGGCGTCCTTTTTCGGAAAAATACGCTTCTAGATAATTTTGAAGCGCAGGAACAGAAATTGCACTTATAAACATTAGTATAACTAGAAACAGTAAGCCCAATCTGCCAGCATATCTAGACATGAAGTTATAAAGCCAGTTTTTCCCAATATATAGATATTGCCAACCTTTGGCGTGCCAAAGTGATACTTGCTCTATTGCTCTTGATGCAATTACATGGGATGTTTGCTTTACCCTTCGCCAGAGCGATTTGGCTTGTTTGGTCACAGTTTGTCAGTCCCTTTGTTAAATGAAGCTTCTTAGAGTCATTCCATATTAATAACGTCAATACCGATAAGACACATAACCCCCCCCCCGACTTTGGGGCACATTTACATGGGCTAAAATAACTAGCGAAGCGTGGGAGCCTATTAGTTTGTGTCTCAGCGACGCAGTGAACGCCTACAGTCTTTTTAGGTACGCTTGTTACCATTGATTACCTGATAGAAAAGGTTCGGTAGTGCGCCGATTTCTAATAATGCATCTGTCATTGCTTTAAATAACTTGTCCGTTGCTATATAGAAGTCTTCTATCTCAGATTTAAATTTTATAACATTCAAGTTTGAGATTATTTCATACTGTTGTAAAGCATCAGACTCTCGATGTGCGATTGTATTATGGCGTAATTCAGAAAACTGAGTTGTTATGTTCTTCCTTGATTTTCGCACTTCTTTCAAACTATTGATTAAGTTAGTTTTAGCCTGTTCAGAAATGCCCGTGATGCCATAAATAATCTTCATGTTCTTACCAGTAACTTTCCCCATATCCCATTCATAAATAGTTAATAACAAAGCTCTCAATGCGATATTGCGTTTTGCTTCATTAGGATGAGCAAAAGCATCGGGTTTTAATGCTTGAATGTCCCTTTCAGCAAGCAAGAAAAACAAACAAATATTGAAGAACTCTTTAGTTGCTGGAAAAAGGTCTTCGTCTAACTTTTTAAGTTGGGTCACTATTGCATTGATAGCACTCCCTATTGCTTCATCTGTAATACGATGATTCTTTATTAATTTTCTATGAAGCTTACATAGAAGTAATTTTTGGAGCATTTTTCCATACTTTTTATGAAGTTTATAACGAAACCACCGTTCTTGGATTGTTTTACTTTTATCCCAAAACCTACTTGACGGCATAAACTCTCCTTTGCGCACCTAACAGCATATTACTGAGACTTCATGGTAACAGTCGCTTCGATTAAAAAATCATATTCTGTTATTTTCGCAGGAAGAATATGAAATGTTCGCTTCACGTACAAAACGGTAATTTGATTAGGCAGGGTAAGCTTGCCCAACACATATAGTTATTTGATTTATTGGTATGTAATTTGAGCTATCGAATAAAAATTTTAGCCTTCAAACTATATTGCTAACTCGGTTTCGTTCAATTGATTGTCGGGTAAATCTACTTTGGTATGTGTATTGAGTATCTTGAGAGATTGATAATACTCATCTGCACTAGGAACTCGTGAAATAAGTGCATCAATGTGCATTTTGTTTAACTCTTTTTCTACATCATCAATTGATACCCTGAAAAACTCCTTTCGGTGGTTTACACGATTTAATCGTTTAGTATCAAAGAGCCTATGTAATATTGATTCAAGGTTTGGTGCGTCATCGGACTCGATAAGTGCGTGTACATCAAAGGTAAAAGGTACAGAAGCATCTCCAAGCTCTCTCACTCTGTCCATTGGCTCTAAACGTCGGGTCATGCCAATTTTTAGTACGTCTTCACCGAAACTACCAATATTTGAGATAATATAAACGTGACCTTGTTTAGTTTCCTGTGCGCGACTTTTTGCACGCTTCATTTTTTCCTGGGCTAGCGCTAATTCAGATTTAAGAGCGTTAAGCTGCTCTTGGTAGGCCAGCCTTTCTTGTTCGGATTTTTCAGCGAGTTCAGCCTCAAGTTTAGCGATGGCGGCTGCCTTAATTGCCTCTTCTTTTTCAGCCTCTTTTTGGACTTTCATCGCTTCTTCACGTGCTTTTTTCTCTTCCCGTTGTTGCTCTCTTAATTCGCGTTGTTCCTCTTTCGCAATCTGTTTCGCTTTTTTATAGTTAATTTCAATCTCTAGTCGCTTCATCAACAGCGTCTTCATTTCGCTATTAATTTCGGCGCGACTATCAATTGCTTTGACCAGTGCTTCAGTCGCTATGATTGTCTCCGCCAGCTTTTCAGCAGCAAGGTGGCCACTTGACGCTGTAACCTTAGAGCAAAGCATTTCAACTACGCTAAGAAGTAGTGCCCCCGCCATATCCGCTTTTGCAGAAATGGCAACAAATTTCCCAACGTTAACATCTGCGTTGTGACCTCTGACATTGTCGATAGCATCGATGGCAAGCTTTTTCAGTCTAGCTTTGACTGCTTTCCTGTCATCAACATAGCTTTTACTTGATTGAAGATCGTCTTCTGTTAAAAGTTCTATATCGGCAGCATGTTGACAACTGCGGTCGGTAATACCATCTATGAGTGCTCTGGACTCTTTTAAGCGTGCACGGATCTCTTTATCTGCTTCTTTCAATCTTTCGATGCGAGCATCTGAGGCAGCTTCACGGTTATTTATGTCCTCGATACGTCGGTTAATATCTGCGTCAGTTTCGGCTTTTTTAGCTTTTGCTTCGCTCACTATTTTCATACTGCGAGATTTTGCGTTGCTAATGAGTTTGTTAAAAAGTCTTTGTTTTGTGGTGTATCGGTGTGCCGCCATTAATACAATGATGACAAAAAAGAGAAAGGCTAATAGGGCAAAGTAATAGTCCATGGATATTCCCTTATCATTAACTAGTAGAGTAAGGGTCTCATTATTGAGCAATGATTGCTAATTGATTACTTAAGTGGGAGCCACACAAAGCTAACTAAAACTCGCTATTCTTTCTAATCAAGGGCGTCATATGAATTCTTAGAAACAAAACCATGCTCTGTTAGCCATGTATTCATTTCAGAGAAAGAATGGGGGCCTTCATTCGTGATTCATATGACTTAGAGGACAAAGAAGGAATACTTGAATTAGAACGGCAGCTTTCGGCAAAACTGTCCGTCACTTTAAATTGGATGTTGAGCATACCGGCAAATAGAAATGCTTGATGTTAAAGAAACAGAGAATGTAATCTATGGTTGTACTCACTTAAATACTGTCTTTTGAGAAACAAGAAGCTGCAGGTAGTTGCCTCTTGAACGAGATTCTCATTTCGAATGACGATCGCCAAAAATTCGCAATTGGTCATAATGACGACAAGCTTTGTACGACATTTCCTACAAAAGTGTAGGAAATGTGGGTTTTTTTTCGTGGTTTATATCTAGACTAAAGTCTAATGTTGTTGATTTATATAAGTTTTTTATATGTAGATCATTTTAGCTCCTTATTTTCTCCTTAATTTATTGTAATTCTGCCTAGCGGGAATTCTTGGTAGGGATATTATTAATGGCGTCACAGGGAAACACGATGAGTCAGGATGATTTTAAGGACAACCTTGGACAACTTAAGGAAGAGAATCCCTTAACAGGAGTGAGGGGAGATGGAAAAGCAGGAAGCATCACAGGGATGATAAGCGCACCGGACGTGCTGAAATGGAATTACTAAAGGGACAAGCAAGGAAAGCGCAAGCGATAAGGAATCGCAACAGGAAGTAGAAAGGATTTGGCGAAGGATCGTCATAAAAAGGAAAGATATAGGATATATCGTAAAGGAAAGCTTGGAAGGCTTAAGCAAGGATAGTTTGCGCAGGATGCGTAAGAGCAAGGCAGCTCAGGAACGAACGGACCGCTTAAGGATTGAGCTAGTTGCACAGGATGTGTAATGCAGAAAGGATGAAAGGATAGGAACACCAGCTTTTGCTGGCAAGGAACAGCCTTAGGATGAGGCCCCCACGTGCAGGATAGGTGGGATGCTTAGGATAAATGGAAAGGGATTTACGCAAGGACGGGTAACTCGCACGGGAACACGCGAGAGAAGATGGAAAGGGGCGTATATGGATTTTAATCGGGAAGATTTTAGTCGCAAAGGAACGCAGAGAGGGAAACTCAAAATTCCAGGAAAAGGGGTAGCAGAGAGGCTACCCCTTTTTTTTTGCGTAATTTTTGGCGTTGTCACTAAAACGCTCACGTTTCTAGACGCCTATTGCGCTCGGCATAGCCATCTCGTTCATACCTAATTTATAGCGGGCTAACAAACTCGAAGAACTTAATTAACTCTGTGAGGTGGTAGGGTAGTTCTAATAATATGTTTGCCCACTAACTCCACTTCTCCGCTGTATCTGTCTTCACCATTACCGGAAAATTCAAACACAAAGATATTATGCCAATCAGGCTTGCTGTAGTTGAAGGTAATGCGGGTTTTGGCTCTGGCAATGCTGAGCAGTTGCAGTTGATTGTTTTTACAGTACTGGCGCAAGTAACTATCAGTAAATTCAGAAATACTTCGTATGCGCCAAAACTGAAAAGCGACAAAGCCCAGCCCTAGCCATAACGTTAACTCAAGTAATGTCATTCATTACCCCTTAGTTTGAGAAAACAGCGTGCCAATTGCGCTGGCCAGTAAGTCACTGCGTTCTGGGGTTCTTAGTATGCCTAGTACTAATTCACGTAACTGGGGCACTTGAACAAGATCAGAGAAGAAGCCGCGAAATACGTCGCCATTATAGTTTTCTTGGTTATCGACCTCGGCAACGGCTTCAAAAAATAGCAGTAGTAATTTCTCGTCCATTTGCTGAAAATGGCGGGCAGCAATAACACTTAATATATCCAAGCGATTCAATTTCTTAGCTTCAAAGTGCGACACTAATTGCGTATATATAGTGTCGTTTTTGGTCTCACAAGACAAACCCCGTAGGGCGGCTAAACTTATTTCATCACCGTCTAACACTGAAAGCATGCATTGGTTAAGGGGGGCAGGTACGTTCGCAACTTCGGCCATTTCCATAAAAGCCCGTTGAAATGGTTCGGCAAAAAGTGAAAAGTTACGCAGCACACTGCCTTGCACTTCTTGTGCGTTGTCCATTGAGTCTAATCTGATGACCACATCCGCAATTGCCTGTAAGGGAATGGTTTGCCAGTCAGCCACCTGAGGCGCTTTCACATAGGCGATAACATGCTGTGCGCTGGCGCTAATTGGCTGATTTAGCTTTGCACGAACCAGTGCATTAAATTGCGCAAGTAATGACTGCGCGGGCACAAATGAATAAGGATTATCTGGCAATGTGTTAGCCGCTTCAGAATCATCAGAAATTGATTGGCCGAGTGCTTCGACAATAATTTGCAGAAAATGGTTTCTTGAAGCCGCTACCACTAATCCCTGCTCGTCTAGAGGGAGTTTGATAAACCAAATATAGTGCTGATTTGAGCTGTTTTTATTCCAAAAAACAATGCCGAACCACGCATGTTGCTGGCGAGGGAAGGGCGCAACAGTTGAACCATTCTCAATATCCAAAAACGCCTGATTGTCTAAAGCGGTAAGTCTTCGACCCATATCAAAAACAATATATTCTGTACCTGCATGCAATAAAAATTCGCTGATAGAGTTAATACTGTTAGCGTTCATTTCAGGCGTTCTCACTTCATAAAACTGATTTTAGGGCGCAAAGTTTAGCATATTTTAGTTGCCGACAGGCAACGGCATTGTTCTTTTAAAGGTGCGAGCGGAATGAGCACTGCCTCTGGTATACTGCTGGCCAGATTTTTACGGCAAACCTTAAACCATGTAATGACTATGAAGTTAATAGAAGAATTCGAGTATCATTTAAATGCGCTAGAAACCGCGCTGCGCCAAACTAAAACGTGGCCGAACAAAGCACCTAGCAAGGCACAACTAGCCAGTACTGCCCCTTTTGCTATTGATACCCTGTCTTTTTTCGAATGGTTGGCGTATGTTTTTGTGCCTAAATGTCATCACCTAATAGCAATAGGTCAGTTACCTGGGAAGATGGCAATTTCCCCTGCGGCGCAGATGTATGTGCCAAACTGCCCCGAATCTATCTTAGTTTCGTTGCTTGCTCTTGATAAACTAACCGAACCTAATAAGAAGTAAATTATGCCTGAAGAATTATCGGTTAGCCCGAGTGAAAAGGCTGACAGCAATAGTGTGCAGCCATACCCGCCACTTAATATTTTATATCAAGATGAGCATATCGTGGCCATTGATAAACCGCCGGGTTTATTAGTGCATAGAAGCCCTATCGACAGGCATGAAACTCGCTTCGCCGTGCAGACATTAAGGGATCAGCTCAACAAGCATGTATTCCCAGCACACCGTTTAGATAGACCAACATCCGGTGTACTCTTGTTTAGTTTTGACAGTAAAACGGCAGCGCAGCTTGGCCAGCAGTTGATGAATAAGCAGGTGCAAAAGCAGTATCACGCTATTGTTCGTGGTTATGTTAAACATTCAGGGCTCATCGATTATGCGCTAAAATATCGCTACGATAAAATTGCCGATAAACATAAGCGCCCGCAGCAGGCACCGCAGCAAGCCACAACGGTATACGAAAGTTTAGCGAACTATGAATTACCTTTCGCCGTAGGTAAGTATGAAACCGCTCGCTATTCATTAGTTAAACTTTTGCCCTCGACAGGACGCAAACATCAATTGCGTCGTCATATGGTACATATTAGGCACCCTATCTTGGGTGATACCACCCACGGAGACGGAAAACAGAACAAATTTTTGCAAACACACTTTAGTTTTCAGAATTTGGCCTTAAGTTGTACGCAGATGGGTTTTTATCACCCGATAACCGGAAAGTGGCTATCGGTGTCTGTTAGAATGCATTCAGAAATGCAACGAGTGTTAGATGCGTGGCAAGAATATCAGGTTTAAGGTTTGGGCTAGAAAGTGTGATGCTTAAACGGGAAACCCACACGATTTGAAAAGATAATGAGGAAGTAATGGCAACATTAAAAATTTTTGCAGGTACCGTGTATGGCAATGCGCAACATGTAGCAGAGCAAGTTGAAGAAAATCTTGCAGAGCAAGGTGTAGATTGCGAGCTTGAGAGCGATCCTTCAGTAAGCGACTTTACCGATGCCGACGCTATCTTATTGATTACTTCTACGACTGGCCAAGGCGATGTTCCACCAAACTTAGAATTTGTCTTCTCTGATTTGAAAGACGAGTTTCCATTGCTAAAAGACAAGCCTTTTGCTGTTGCTGCGTTAGGTGATAGTAGTTACGGGGAAAGTTTTTGTGGAGCCGGTCGTCAATTCAATGAATTGTTATTAGAGCTTCAAGGTAAAGCGGTAGCCGACATGCTAGAAGTGGATGCCCTTGAGACCCTTGAACCTGAAGCTATGGTTATTGAGTGGGTTAACGGTATCAAAGCTCAGTTAGGCGTGTAACGAGGTTCGACAACAATCTCAAAAAATAAAAAAGGGCGCTAGGCGCCCTTTTTTAATGCAAAACGTTTAATTCGTGAGTACAGACTTATTCAACACCACGTAGTAGGGCATTAATACCTACTTTTGCACGGGTTTTAGCATCTACTTTCTTCACGATAATGGCAGCATATAGGCTGTACTTACCATCTGGGCTTGGCATGTTGCCTGAAACTACTACAGAGCCCGCAGGTACGCGACCATAATGTACTTCGCCGGTTTCACGGTCGTAAATACGGGTGCTTTGGCTAATGTAAACGCCCATTGAAATAACTGCGCCTTCTTCAACAATAACGCCTTCAACAATTTCAGAGCGTGCGCCAATAAAGCAGTTATCTTCAATAATAGTAGGGTTCGCTTGAAGTGGCTCTAAAACACCACCAATGCCTACGCCGCCAGATAAGTGAACGTTCTTACCGATTTGTGCGCAAGAACCAACCGTTGCCCATGTATCTACCATGGTGCCTTCGTCAACGAATGCACCAATGTTTACGTATGAAGGCATAACAACCGCATTTTTACCCACGAAGGTACCGGTACGGACTGCAGCCGGAGGCACAATACGCGCGCCGTCATTAGCAAATTGTTCAGCAGTATAGTTGCTGTATTTCAACGGTACTTTGTCGTAGTAACGGCTCTCAGCACCTTCAATAACGTCGTTGTTATGTAGGCGGAAGAAAAGCAAAACGGCTTTCTTTAACCACTGATGAACAACCCACTCGCCCGCGATTTTTTCAGCTACACGCGCTTTTCCGCTATTAAGCAATGCAATAGCATCAGCAACGGCTTGTTTCACTTCTGCTGGAGCAGAAGAAGGGCTAATGTTGTCGCGGTTTTCGAAGGCGTCTTCAATAATGGCTTTCAATTCATTCATGGTATCGTGATATCTTCAAGTTGATCGAGTTTAAACAAGATACGCTTTTTCAAGCTCACTTGTTGTTCTTGGGTTAATGCTTTGCCAGCATCATTACTGACAATAAATATATCTTCTGCGCGCTCGCCGATAGTAGCAATTTTTGCCAGCTTCAAGGTGACATTAGTATCAACAAAAGCATGGCCAATTTTAGCTAATATGCCTGGCGCGTCTAGTGCTTCTAACTCAACGAGTGTCGCTTCATCGCTCACTCCGAAAAAGCGTACTTTAGTAGGCACGTCTAGCTGTTTCATTTGACGAGGTAGTTTACGCTTATTTTCGTGTGAACGGCCTGGTTTTTCAAGTTGGGTGCTAATCGCTTTTTCTAACGATTGTATACGAGAATCTGACGATAGCCTTGAACCATCATTCTCAAGCACCAACATGCTATCAAACACATAGCCATCGCGGGTTACGGTAACATGGGCATCGTGAATAGAGCAATTACGGCTGTCTAATACGGAAGCCACTTGTGCAAATAAGGCTTTTCTATCTTTACCGAAAAGAAAAATTTCCGTGCCGCCTTTTGCACTGTTGTCATTGGCTTTAACAAGAAGCTGGTCGCTATCTGGTGTTAGCCAATCATCCTGAGCCTTAACGATTTCTTCGGTATGCCATGCAATTTGTGTTGGCTTGAATCGTACAAAATAGTCATCATCTAACCGTGCCCATAACCCATCAATTGATGCAGAGTTAACCCCGCGTTCGTGCAAAATTTGTTGCGCTTGATATTTATGAGTAGTCACTCGCTCACTTAATGTTACCTGGCACTGTAACCCGTTATCTAATGCTTTTTGCGTCATTAAATAAAGCTCTCTAAGCAGAGATGCTTTCCAATCGTTCCATAAATTATCATTGGTTGCACGAATGTCGGCAAGGGTAAGTGTATAAAGTAAGTTCAAGTGGTTATGGCTTCTTACCGCGCCAGCAAATTCACTGATAACGTCTGGATCGTAGATGTCTCTGCGCTGTGCTACGACTGACATTAGCAGGTGGTTTTCAACGAGCCAGCTTATCATGGCCGCGTCGTTTGCCGGTACATCATGCTGTTCACAGAACTTAGCAACATCGATAGCGCCTAATGTTGAGTGGTCGCCATTACGACCTTTGGCGATATCGTGAAATATAGCGGCAATATACAATACTTCTGGCTTATCTAAATTTCGACAGATGCGACCACAGCGTGGGAAATCTTTGTTCTCTTTCGAGAAAAAGTAATTCACGTGCTTCACTAAGCGGTGCGTATGTTCATCCACCGTGTAGGCGTGAAACAAATCAAATTGCATCATTCCTACTATGGCATCCCACTCAGGTAAATAAGCCTGTAAAATGCCGTACTGATGCATAATGTCCCAACCAAAATTAAAAAAGTCGGGTTGTTTAAGCAAGATCATCAGCTTTTCACGGCATGCGGGGCGCTCAACAAAGTAAGCATTTTCAAATGCGCGATGTGCGTTTCTTATTTGGCGAATACAGGTAGTACTTAAACCTTGCACTTCAGGGGTGTTAGTGACCACATTTAAAAAGTCTAAAATGGCTTCTGGCGAAGAAAAAGCATTCTCATGACGAGGCGAAATCATATTATCGAGTAATTCGAAATCTTCGTTGATCATCGCGGTACGCTGAACGCTCTGATTAAGCATGTCATACTTGAACCGTTGTAAAAGCATCTGGTTCAATTCAGAAACCCGGGCAATGGTGCGGAAAAAGTCACGCATCATTTTTTCTACTGAGCTTTTACCTTCTTCTCCGTACCCCATCATGGTGGCAACATCAGGTTGGTAATCGAAAAGAAGTCGATTTTCACTTCGCCCGGCAATGAGATGTAAGGCGCAGCGCATTTTCCACAAATGCATCCTACAGGTTATTAATTCGCTGTGTTCTTGCTCGGTGAAATAGCCGTGACCTACAAGGTTCCAGCCGTCATATTCTTTAAAGTGTTTTTTCGCTACCCAACCAATAGACTGAATGTCTCTTAAGCAGCCTGGGTTTTCTTTTATATTGGGTTCAAGGTTGTAAGCCGTACCGTTAAATTTAGCGTGACGTCGTTTTTGTTCATCGTACTTCGCTGAGAAAAACGCCTTACTCGACCATGAGTTTCTGCCGTTAACTTCATCCCACAGTTTTTCAAAAATAGACTCGCTGCCGCAAAGCAGTCGACTTTCTACGAGGTTAGTGGCAATGGAAATATCGTCTTTGGCAAGGCTGACGGTTTCTTTGATGGTACGTACTGACTGACCCACATCAAGCTTAATATCCCAAAGCAGAGTAATAAAACGACTTACTTTTTCTTGGGTGTCGGGCTTAAGGGTTCGTTTGCTCACTATCAGCAAATCAATGTCGGAATAAGGTTGAAGGTGCCCGCGTCCATAGCCACCTACGGCACATAATGCTAATTCACTTTCATTGTCTAAACCGTAGAGGTGCCACAAATGACACAAAAGGGCATCAACGAATTGAGCACGCCCAGTCACAAGTTGGTTAACAGGAATGCTATCGAATGACGCTTTTATCCATGCATAGCTATCTTCTACACACGACTTGATGGCAACTAAGTCGTCAACCGACGTTATTTGATCAATATTTTTTATTAGGGATTGCAGCGTCAAATTACACCTTCTATGCGTACAGCTTTTTGAACACACTGAACCTTATCATGAAATGAAACGAAATCGCAGTGCCGATTAGTTGCATACCCAAGGCGATATTGTGAATAAATATACGAAAATGTTATAGGTATGCTGCAAGTATAAGATGAAATATCACACCGCTATTTTCAAGGCAGGCAATAGGACTGATAGCAATAGGACTGATAGCAATAGGGCTGATAGCTATAGGACTGAAAGTAACAGTCAATGCAATAGCTCAGAGGAACAGCGAGGTAACTAGCGTGCCGTCGTTCTTGCTAAAAACGTGTGATGTACATTTATAACCAACAACGAAAGAAAGGAAAAAAGCATGAAGGCGTACTAGAAGTATAAAAACATATAGCAACCCAAAAAGTTAAGCTGCTATATGTTTATATGTAGGCGATTCAAACACTATAATGATTCAAACACTATAATAAAGAGTGCTTATCGAAACTGACCATTATCTGTCAGTGTGCAAATTGTTAAATATGTGAAATCACGCGTGGAAGGTCTTCTTCGTCACGCAAAGTTAATACTTCCACACCGTCTTCGGTGACGAGTAAGGTATGCTCCCATTGTGCACTTAAACTTCTGTCTTTAGTCACAACGGTCCACTGATCAGGAAGAATTTTCGAATAACGCTTACCAGCATTCACCATAGGTTCAATGGTAAAGCACATGCCAGCTTCAAGCACATCACCTGTGCCAGGTTTACCGTAGTGCACAATTTGTGGCTCTTCGTGGAAACTCGCGCCAATACCATGACCACAGTACTCGCGAACGATTGAATAGTTATGCGCTTCTGCATGGGTTTGGCAGATATGACCAATATCGCCCAATGTCATACCCGGTTTTACTTCTTTAATCGCTTTATATAAGCATTCTTGTGTAACTCGGGTTAAACGCTCTGCCATAATCGTTGGCTTTCCAACGGTAAACATCTTAGAAGTATCACCGTGATAACCATCTTTAATAACAGTGACGTCGATATTAATAACGTCCCCATCTTTCAATTTTTTGTCCGAGGGGATGCCATGGCAGATACAATGGTTTACAGACGTACAAATTGATTTAGGGAAAGGCGGGTGACCATAGTTTAATGGCGCAGGAATAGCTTGCTGCTCATTAACGATATAATCATGACATATCGTATTTAACTCGTCTGTCGTTACACCCTTTTTTACATAGGGGCCAATCATAGTAAGTACATCGGCTGCTAATTTTCCAGCCACGCGCATTTTTTCGATTTCTTCAGAGGTCTTAATAATTGCTGACACAGCGTCTCTCTATTCGTTTATTTGGGCCGTTACGCTACCGCTTGTAAAATAGGGCAGAGGTTAACGCGCAGAATATATCTATATAGGTTTATTTTAGCCATTAGGATTGAATGTGTATAGGGGCAGTCTTAAAGAATGCAAGTAATGGCAAAACTGGCGGTAAAACTTGAGTGGGTACGCGTAATATGGTATAAAGCGCGCGCCCTGACGGAATGCCCTTAAAAGCGTTTGGTCAAAAGGGTAAATTAAATTTAATTAAAACACACATATACCAACACTGCGTATCGGGGTGTTCTACTTATTTACTTAGGTGGGATCGATACAATGGGTATATGGAGGCCTAACCCCGAGAGGAAATTAAAATGGCAAATGTTTCAATGCGTGACATGCTGAAAGCCGGTGTGCATTTCGGTCACCAAACTCGTTACTGGAACCCTAAGATGAAACCTTACATCTTTGGCGCACGTAACAAAGTTCATATCATCAACCTTGAAAAAACAGTTCCACTTTTCAACAACGCTCTTAACTACCTATCAAGCGTAGCATCTAAGAAAGGGAAAATCCTTTTCGTAGGTACTAAGCGCGCTGCTGGCGATGCGGTAAAAGATGCAGCTGTTAAATGTGACCAGTTTTACGTTAACAAGCGTTGGTTAGGTGGTATGTTGACTAACTGGAAAACAGTTCGTCAATCAATCAAGCGTTTGAAAGAACTTGAGCAGAAAAGCCAAGACGGTACTTTCGAAAAGCTGACCAAAAAAGAAGCCCTAATGCTTCAGCGTGAAATGGAAAAGCTTGAAAACAGCCTTGGCGGTATCAAAGATATGGGCGGCTTGCCAGACGCTATCTTTGTTGTCGATGCAGACCACGAGCACATTGCTATCACAGAAGCACGTAACCTGGGTATTCCAGTTGTTGGTGTTGTGGATACTAACTCTAACCCAGATGGTGTTGATTACATCATTCCTGGTAACGACGATGCAATCCGCGCAGTTCAACTTTACTTGGATGCCGCTGCTAACGCTGTGATTTCTGGTCGCGAAAGCAACCTTGAAGCACAAGCTGAGCAAGACGACTTCGTAGAAGCAGCAGAGTAATTCTGTTCGCTTTACTGTCATATCTAAAGCATATGATAGTGCAACAATACGAAACGTATTGAGAGGGGCGATAACGCCCCTTTTACCTAACCGAATTTATATTTATTGCTGAGGAATTGAAAAATGGCAGTGACTGCAGCACTAGTTAAAGAACTGCGCGAGCGTACAGGCGCAGGTATGCTGGATTGTAAAAAAGCCCTGGTTGAAACGGATGGTGACATTGAGCTAGCCATTGAAAACATGCGTAAATCAGGCCAAGCGAAAGCCGCTAAAAAAGCAGGCCGTATCGCAGCTGAAGGTGTAATCCTTACTAAAGTTCAAGACGGTCGCGCGACTATGCTTGAAATTAACTGTGAAACAGATTTCGTAGCACGTGACGAAGGTTTCCTTAAGTTTGGTAACGAGTTGCTAGAAATAGCAGCAGCGAACAACATCAACGATATCGACACGTTGAATGCGTCTGAACTTAACGGTGCTAAAGTAAGCGACGTTCGTGACACATTAGTGGCGAAAATCGGTGAAAACATCTCTCCTCGTCGCGTTATCAACGTTGAAGGCGATACACTAGGTGCATACGTGCACGGCGGTCGTATCGGCGTAATCTCAATTCTTACTGGTGGCAGCGAAGAGTTGGCTAAAGACATTGCAATGCACGTTGCAGCGGCTAGCCCTCAGTTCGTTAAGCCTGAAAATGTTCCAGCTGAAGTTGTTGAGAAAGAGAAAGAAATCCAAATCGGTATTGCAATGCAGTCTGGTAAGCCAGCTGACATCGCAGAGAAGATGGTTGCAGGCCGCATGAAGAAGTTTACTGGTGAAGTAAGCTTAACTGGTCAGCCTTTCGTTAAAGATCCTTCAATCAGCGTTGCTGAGTTGCTTAAAAACAACTCTGCTGATGTTGTTAACTTCGTACGTTTCGAAGTTGGTGAAGGTATCGAGAAGAAAACTGAAGACTTTGCAGCAGAAGTTGCAGCACAAATGGAAGCGGCCAAGAAATAATTGGGCGTTTATCTTTTGCATTGTGCTAATGTCAGATAAACTACAAGGCACCTCTTCGGAGGTGCTTTTTTATAGCTAGTACCCGCGAGTTACAGTTTTGCTAAGATAATTTAATTCGCAAAGCGGTAAAATCTTTAAACGTTTAAGAAAGCATTTTGTCCTATTCTTTTTACCTGCAAAAGCAGTGTGTAAACAATAGAAAAGCATAAGACAAAATGGGTTTACGAGGACATATCGAATAATGAGTATCACACCGAAATCAGCATATCGACGCATTCTGTTAAAGCTAAGTGGCGAAGCCCTTATGGGTGAAGAAGGCTTTGGCATCGATCCTAAAGTACTTGACCGTATGGCCCAAGAAATCAAAGAACTTGTTGAACTAGGTGTTCAAGTAGGTTTGGTTATTGGTGGCGGTAACTTGTTCCGCGGCGAAGGGCTAGCAAAAGCTGGCATGAACCGTGTTGTAGGCGACCACATGGGGATGCTTGCTACCGTAATGAACGGCTTAGCCATGCGTGATGCACTTCATCGTGCCTTTGTTAATGCGCGTATGATGTCAGCTATACCATTGAACGGCGTGTGCGATGCTTACAACTGGGCAGAAGCGATTAGCTTATTAAAATCTGGCCGCGTGGTTATCTTTTCTGCGGGCACAGGCAATCCTTTCTTCACGACCGATTCAGCCGCATGTCTTCGCGGAATTGAAATTGAAGCCGATGCCGTGCTAAAAGCCACAAAAGTTGATGGCGTTTATAGCGATGATCCGGTTAAGAATCCAGATGCTACTTTGTACGATCAACTTTCTTATCAAGAAGTACTTGAGAAAGAATTAAAAGTGATGGACCTGTCAGCGTTCACACTTGCTAGAGATCACAGCCTACCTATTCGTGTATTTAACATGAACGAAGCAGGTTGTTTGAAACGTGTTGTTATGGGTGAGCAAGTTGGCACCCTAATTTGTCACGCTGACAATAGTTAATTAAGAAAATAGGAAATATAACGTGATTGATGAAATTGAATTAGATGCGCAAGAGCGTATGGATAAAAGCATCAGTGCACTTAAAGGCCAGTTTAGCAAAATTCGCACAGGCCGTGCTCATCCAAGCTTATTAGATGGCATTATGGTACCTTACTACGGTACAGATACACCGCTAAAGCAAGTCGCTAACGTTATTGCGGAAGACAGCCGTACATTAGCACTGACGGTTTTTGATAAAAGTGCTATTCAAGCTGTTGAAAAAGCAATTATGCAGGCAGATTTGGGATTAAACCCAATGAGCGCTGGTGGTTCTATTCGAATTCCACTTCCTCCGCTTACCGAAGAGCGTCGTAAAGACCTTATTCGCGTAGTGCGTAATGAAGCAGAAAACGGTCGAGTTTCAATTCGAAATATTCGCCGCGATGCCAACAGCGACGTAAAAGAATTACTTAAAGAGAAAGAAATCAGCGAAGATGAAAGCCGCGCAGCGGAAGAAAATATTCAGTCTTTAACGAATGACTTCATTAAGAAAGTTGACGGCATGCTTGCTGTTAAAGAAAAAGAACTGATGGAAGTGTAACAAGTATTATGATTGGGAAGCGGTCAAACGCAGCCAAAACGACTGATACAGTAGGGCCAGCATCCGTTGCTGGCCCTAAACATGTTGCTATCATTATGGATGGCAATGGTCGTTGGGCGCAAAAGAAAGGGAAAATTCGTACCTTCGGGCACAAGGCAGGTGTTGAGTCTGTTCGAGCAGTGGTACGCTTTGCTCGTCAAACTGGCATTGAGTCTTTAACCTTGTTCGCTTTTTCAAGTGAAAACTGGAAGCGTCCCGAAGAAGAAGTCAGTGTATTGATGGAACTGTTCAATTTAGTATTAAACAGTGAAGCCAAACGACTCCATAAGAATGGCGTTCGCTTAAAAGTAATAGGCGATTTAAGTGCTTTTGATAGCAAGTTGGTTGGAAAAATCCGCAAAGCGGAAGACATGACTTCTGGCAATAACGATCTTGTCCTTAACATCGCAGCGAATTACGGTGGTAGATGGGACATTGTTAACGCTGCAAAAGAAGTGGCTGAAAAAGTAAAGCAAGGCGAAATGTCCCTTCAAGACATTGATGAGGCGGTTTTTAATCAACATACCTCTACGGCAAGCCTTCCAGAACTCGATCTTCTCATACGCACCGGTGGTGAACACCGAATCAGCAACTTTTTATTATGGCAGTGTGCGTACGCCGAATTGTATTTTACCGATGTGCTATGGCCAGACTTCAATGAAGATGTTTTTCAATTAGCCGTAGATGATTTTAATGTTCGCCAACGACGATTCGGTCTTACCGGTGAACAAATTGATACTGCCAGCAGCTAACTCTATGCAGGCAGGCATCAGGGCAGGCCTGAGCACAGGAGCCGAGAGCCAATTATGCTAAAACAAAGAATAATAACAGCGTTAATTCTCGCGCCTTTGGCGCTATTTTCCATACTGTTTCTGCCTATCTTCTGGTTTGAAATTGCAATCTCCGGTGTGGTTGCCATAGGCGCTTATGAATGGGCTAATATGTCCGGCATATGTGAGCGTCCTAAAAAAATACTCTTTATGGCAGCAGCATTCGCTATCTGCATTAGCTTATCCTTAATTGTTGATACCAGTGTTATTTGGTATCAAGGCCAACTTCACGATTTATATCACGGAATTTTAGGTATAGCAGTGGTGTGGTGGATAGTTTCTCTTTTCATGGTGCTGGCATACCCAAAATACACCAAGTTTTGGCGTGAAAGCCGCAGTGTACGTACCGTGTTCGGCTTACTTACCTTAATTCCAACTTGGGTGGCGGTTATTGCCCTTCGTACTAGTTTGCACGATGTAGACCCCTTTTATGGTGCATCACTTATTTTCTACGTTTTAGGTATCGTGTGGGCGGCAGATATAGGCGCTTTCTTCGTAGGCGTTAAATTTGGTCGCCATAAGTTACGTCCTAATGTTTCCCCTGGTAAAAGTTTAGAAGGTCTTATAGGCGGCATTGCAGCTTCATTTGCCATTATTGCTTTTGCTGCATTGCACTATCAAGTTGAGCCTTCACGCATTTGGTTGCACCTCATTATTGGCGGCATTACCGTGGCGGTTTCGGCATTAGGTGACCTTAACGAAAGTATGCTCAAACGCTGTGCGGGTATTAAAGATAGCGGGAAAATTCTGCCTGGACACGGCGGAGTGCTTGACAGAATAGATAGCTTAACTGCTGCATTTCCGGTCTTTGCGTTCTGCTATGTAACGTGGATGGCGTGATGCAAACCGTTACCGTTTTAGGGGCAACCGGCTCTATTGGTTGTAATACCCTGGATGTTATTAATCGCCATCCTGAAAAATACCGCACCTTTGCTATCACTGGTAATGGTCAGCTTGAATTACTTATGCAGCAAGCGCAGAAGTGCTCGCCTCGATTCGTGGTGGTTGCGGATGAAGCTAGGTACAAAGAGGCTTGCACGCTAGCGACAGAATACAATATCACCGCGGAAATACTCTGTGGCGCTAAAGCTTTAGAAGACGTGTCTTGTGCAGCCGAAGTCGATACTGTGATGGCGGCCATAGTGGGGGCGGCAGGTTTGCTACCTACATTAGCGGCTGTGAAAGCGGGTAAAAAAGTATTATTAGCAAATAAAGAAGCGCTAGTGATGTCTGGTGCATTATTTATTGATGCTGCAACACAAAGCGGCGCAGAAATTTTACCTATAGACAGTGAGCATAACGCTATCTTTCAATGTCTCCCTCAAGGTTATGAGTATGGCGAATTGGAGAAGGCGGGTATTAGCAAAATTTTGCTAACCGGCTCTGGTGGGCCTTTCAGAGAGCGTGAATTAGGCTCCTTTAATGCTATTACGATTGATGAAGCGAGCAGCCACCCTAATTGGTCTATGGGGCGTAAAATCACGATAGATTCGGCCACTATGATGAACAAAGGGCTTGAGTTTATTGAAGCCTGCTGGTTATTTGGCGCATCACCAGACGACATTCAAGTGGTGGTCCATCCTCAAAGTTTTATCCATTCAATGGTGCAGTATGTAGACGGTTCGGTAATAGCGCAGTTGGGCAATCCAGATATGCGTACCCCCATTGCTTATGGTCTTGCCTATCCTTCTCGTATTGATGCTGGGGTGAAGCCGTTAGATTTTTCTGATATGGCCAATTTCAGCTTTGAAACCCCTTGTTTTACGCGCTATCCAAATTTGAAGCTCGCTATAGATGCATGCCGAGAAGGGCAAGCAGCCACCACCCGATTAAATGCTGCAAATGAAATAGCGGTTGCCTCTTTTCTAGAGGGAAGAATAGGGTTTACGGATATTGCAGTAGTCAATGAAGAAACCCTAAACAAAATGGAACCAGTAACCGTTTCATCTATCCAACAAATCCTTGAACAGGATACTGCCGCCCGAGCGGTAGCAGACCAAGTCATTAGAGGTAAGTTCGCGTGTTAGGATTTTTATGGAGCTTGGGTGCATTTATTGTCGCGCTAGGTATTTTAGTGGCGGTACATGAATGGGGGCATTTTTATATAGCCCGACGTTGTGGTGTACAAGTAGAGCGTTTTTCTATTGGTTTTGGCAAGCCGCTTTGGCGTAGAACCAGTAAAGCAGGCACTGAGTATGTGATTGCTATGATCCCGCTCGGTGGCTACGTACGCATGCTTGATGGACGAATTGACGACGTCCCTCCAGAGCTAGAACATAAGGCGTTTAACCATAAGCCAGTGTTACAACGCATGGCTATTATTTTTGCTGGGCCCGGCGTTAACTTTATCTTTGCTGTGTTTGCATTGTGGTTAATGTATCTAGTGGGGCTTCAAACAGTAAAACCCGTTATTGGCAATATTGAACCTGAAAGCATTGCTGCTCAAGCAGGCATCGTACAAGGCGATGAAGTCATTAAGGTAGGCTCTCGCAGTACCCCAGATTGGGAAGCGGTAAACCTTGAAGTGGTTTCTTATATTGGTCAAGAATCAGCGCTAGTGACGGTATTAACCCAAGACAAAAAAGAAAAAGAAGTAACATTTACACTTGAGGGTTGGAACTTTGACCCTGATAGCGAGTCTCCTTTAAGCAGTCTAGGAATAACTCCATTTCGTCCTAATCCAACTTTGGAAGTGGGTTTTGTTGGAGAGGACAGTGCAGCACAAAAGGCTGGTTTGCAGCCAGGTGATAAATTACTCGCTTTAAATGGTGATGAATTAACCACATGGCAGGCATTAGTTGATGTGATTGTTGAAAGCCCTGGAGATTCGGTTGTATTGTCGATTGAAAGGGATGGACAACCCCAGCAACTGCGTGCAACGATAGCGCGCCGCGATACACCAGAAGGGCAAACTGGGTATTTAGGGGTCAGCCCAACGTTTGAAGCTTGGCCTGAAGGGTATGTGTTTACCCATCAATATGGCATAGTAGAGGCCGTTGGAAGAGCGCTAGATAAAACGTGGCGCTTAATGACACTCAGTGTTGAGATGATAGGCAAATTGGTTACCGGCGATGTTTCGGTGAAAAATTTAAGTGGGCCTATATCCATCGCTCAAGGAGCAGGAACCAGTGCCGGTTACGGCTTGGCTTACTTTTTGAGCTTTCTTGCCTTAATCAGTGTGAATTTAGGCATAATTAATTTACTACCCTTGCCCATGCTAGATGGTGGTCACCTGATGTTTTACATCGTGGAATGGCTTACCGGCAAGCCTGTGCCTGATGCGGTACAGGAGTGGGGTTACAGAATCGGTGGCGTGCTTCTGTTTATGATAATGGGTATCGCTATTATGAACGATATTGCTCGCATAGCCTGATGAAAGTCAGGAAACATAAAACAGCTAACATAAAACGCGGCCAGGAAAAGAAAAATAGATGAAGTTAAAACAGTTAGTAGCAGCCGGAGCCATTTTTTCCAGTGCTAGCTTTGCCAATGCTGCGGCGCAGAATAGTGAATTCGTTGTAGAAGATATTCGAGTAGAAGGTCTACAACGGGTAGCACTAGGTGCAGCCTTAACCTATTTGCCAGTTCAGGTTGGTGATGAGCTAAATACCTTCCGGGTAACCCAGCTTATCCGTTCTCTGTACTCATCAACGCATTTCGAGAACGTCGAAATTCTGCGTGACGGCAACACATTGGTAGTACGCGTAGCCGAACGCCCCACAATAAGTAACATTATTTTTGAGGGCAACGATGATATTAAAGATGAGCAACTCCAAGAAAGCTTAGACGGCAATGGCGTGCGCTTAGGCGAGCCTTTAGATAAGACCGTTCTAACGTCAATTGAAAATGGCTTGAAAGATTTCTTTTACAGCATTGGTAAATATAACGCTGACGTAACAGCGATTATTACGCCACTTCCTCGAAATCGTGTCGATTTGAAATTACTTTTCGAAGAAGGTGATGCGGCAAAAATTCAACAAATCAATATCGTTGGTAACGAGATTTTTACTGATGCAGAGTTGATGGACCAGTTTGAGCTGCAGTTCGATACACCATGGTGGGATTTCTTGTCAGAAACTCGCTATCAGCAACAAACGTTGCAAGGTGATATGGAATCATTACGTAACCACTATTTAGATCGTGGTTACCTACGCTTCAATGTAGATTCTACACAAGTATCCATGACCCCTGAAAAGTCGGGCATTTACGTGGCAATGAACGTAAGTGAAGGCGAGCAATATACTATTTCTGAAGTGGAGCTAGTCGGTGATGTGCTCGGGCATGAAGATTATATTCAGCGTGTACTTCCACTTACACCAGGTGAGCTTTATAACCAGGCTGAAGTGACTTACACAGAAGAATTTATTAGTAAGTATCTTGGTAGATTTGGTTATGCTTATCCAACAGTGACCACAGTACCAAACATCAACGATGAAGATAAAACCGTTAAGCTGACACTGTCAGTGGACCCAGGCAAACGTATCTACGTTAAACGTATTAAGTTCAACGGTAACGTGGTTACTGCTGATAACGTGTTACGTCAGAACGTAAGTCAGATGGAAGGCACCTGGTTATCAAATAACTTGCTTGAGTCTTCCAAGAACCAATTGTCTCGTTTGACGTATATGGAAGAGGTTGAATTTGAAACCATCCGAATTCCGGGTCAAGATGACCAAGTAGACGTCAACTTCAACGTTAAAGAGCAGCCCTCTGGTTCATTTAACGCAGGTATTGGTTATGGCGACCAAACTAAGTTAAGCCTTCAAGCGGGTATTCAGCAAGATAACTTCTTGGGTACCGGTAAGCGCGTGGGTTTAAACCTAAGTACGGTTTCTTATCAGCGTTCGGCGCAAATTACCTATAACGATCCTTACTTTACCATCGACGGTATAAGTTTAGGTGGTTCACTAGGGTATAGTGAATTTGATGGCTCAGACTTTAACGTTATTCAGTACAACTCTAAGCAGTGGTCTGTAGGTGCAAATATCGGTTATCCGATAAATGAATTTAACCGAATCAACTTCGGACTAACGTACAGCAACGTAGAGCTTTATAACCGTGGTTATTATGAGCAAACGGAACAGTTTTATAACCAGTTCCTTGACGGAGATGATCCCGATGCGCCCATTAAATATCATAGCTATCTTGCCAGCGTAAGTTGGAGCCGCAGTACATTAAACCGTGGTTTATTCCCTACGGCTGGCTCGTCACAGCGTGCCTCATTTAGTATTACTACACCTAATTCAGATGTGAACTACTTCAAAACCTTGTTTGATGGAAAGTGGTACTTCCCACTATCAAGAAACCAGCGTTGGTCAGTACTTGCAAGAATTAGAATGGGTTACGGTAACGGCTATGGTGATGTAGATGGTAACGAGCAAATATTACCGTTTACCGAAAACTTCACCGCAGGTGGTGCTGATTCACTTCGTGGATTTGAAAACAACACCGTAGGTCCGCGTGGTATCATTCGCTCACCAAGTGGCTCTTTAAGTGGCCCTGATGGCGAAGTTTACCCAACAGACCCTATTGATGATGTGATTACATTGTCAAGCCGCAGCCTCGGTGGTAATGCAATGGCACTAGGTGGTCTTGAGTTAATTGTTCCCACTCCTTTTGTGGAAGCTGATATGGATAACTCGGTACGAACTAGTCTATTTGTGGATGTGGGCAACGTGTGGGATACTGAGTTCGATTACGACGAATACAAAGACTTTAGTCAGTCTAGTACTCAGTATGGTTCGTTGATAGACTATTCTGATTGGTCACTGTATCGTAGTTCTGCTGGTATTTCGGTACAATGGATCTCACCAATGGGGCCGATGGTATTTAGCTTCTCAAGAGCTATTCAAGAACGTGATGGTGATGATGCTAAATTCTTCACCTTTAATATCGGTCAGACATTCTAAAATATTAAACGGGGCCATTGGCACCCAGATAAAAAGATGGATAAAAGGAGTTCCTTTTGAAACAGTTGGTTAAACATATTGTTGCAGGTGCAATGCTTGGTAGCGCACTAGTTAGTACTTCAGTAATGGCAGAGCAAAAAATTGCTGTTGTTGATGTTCAGGGCATTTTTCAAGCTATGCCTCAGGCTGCTGAAATTCAAAACGCCATTCAGGTGGAGTTTAAAGACCGCATTGAAGAAGTTAATCAGCTTCAACGTGATGGTCAGTTCTTCGCAGAACGTCTACAACGCGACGCAGCAACAATGAGTGCTCAAGAAAAGAAAGAACTTGAGCAAAAAATGTTGGCTGTACGTGAAGAGTTAGCAGAAAAAGCGCAACCGCTTAAGCAAAACATTCAGCGTCGTAGTAACGAAGAACAAAACAAATTATTCAGCCTTATCAAGCAAGCAATTGATTCAGTTGCCGCTAAACAAGGTTATGACATTGTACTTAACGCAACGGCAACGCCTTTCGTAAAAGAACAATACGACATGTCAGAGCAAGTATTAGAACAGGTTAGCAAAGTAAACTAAGGCAGAAATGCTTACAGTTTGTCGCTAATTTCATCAGACCAACGCCCGAAAGGGGTTGGTCTGATTTGTTTTTTGCGCCTAACAGCGTATGGTTGCCGCCGTTTTAGTAATTTACGGCGAGTTTGTGACCATGAAACAGTTTTTAGGTCATGCTTGCACTATAGGAGATAGTTTTTGACCACTTCACTCAATACCATAGAAATTCAGGAAATTCTGTCGTTACTTCCTCACAGATACCCGTTCCTGTTGGTTGATCGAGTAACAGACTACGTTCTGGGTGAATCAATTAAAGCATATAAAAATATCACTTTTAACGAGCCTTGCTTTACCGGGCACTTCCCAGGCCGCCCTATTTTTCCAGGCGTGCTTATACTAGAAGCCATGGCACAAGCCGCGGGCGTTCTTGGTTTTAAAACCATGGGCCAAAATGATAAATTGTATTTATATGCAGGAATTGACAATGCTCGGTTTAAACGTCCTGTTGTACCTGGAGACAAACTAGAATTTGATGTTGCCTTGGTAAAAGAAAGGCGGGGCATCTGGAAGTTTAAAGGCGTTGCAACTGTTGATGGCGAAAATGTATGTGTTGCAGAGTTTATGTGTGCAATGAGAGAGATGACCTAACGTGATCCATCCTACTGCGGTAATTTCAGATAAAGCATCTATTGGCGAAAACGTCACTATTGGTCCATTCTGCGTGATTGATGACGATGTGACGATTGGCGATGGCTGTGTATTGAAGTCTCATGTGGTCGTTCGCGGCACCACCCGCATTGGCAAGAATAATACCTTCTATCAATTTTCATCAATTGGTGAAGATTGCCAAGATAAAAAATATGCTGGTGAACCCACAAATTTAATTATTGGTGATGACAACGAATTTCGTGAAGGCGTGACTGTGCATCGTGGCACCATTCAAGATAACAGTGAAACCATTATTGGTTCGCGTTGTTTATTTATGGTGAATTCACACATTGCCCACGATTGTGTGTTGGGTAATGATATTATTTTAGCCAATAACGTTGCCGTTGCCGGGCATGTTCACATTGATGATTTCGTTATTGTGGGCGGTGCGGTTGGTATACACCAATTTTGTAAAGTGGGTGCACATGCGTTCTTAGGCGCTGGCGGTATTATTCTTCGCGATACACCTCCTTTTGTGATGGTCAGCGGTACAAAAAACATTCCTCAGGGCATCAACTCTGAAGGTTTACGTCGTCGCGGTTTCGATAAAGATGAAATAATGGCGATTAAACGTGCCTATAAAGTTATTTACCGTGAAGGTAATACGGTGGCCGAAGCGGTAGAGATTCTTTCTTCGCAAGAAGCAGATTCTAGCGGTGTTGCACTTATGACTGCGTTTTTAAAGAACGCAGAGCGCGGTATCATTAGATAACATGAGCCCGCTATCATGAGTAAACCTTTGCGTATCGCGATGGTGGCAGGCGAGCCGTCAGGCGATGTACTCGCTGCTGGTATGGTCGCCGAATTAAAACGCCTATACCCTGATGCTATTATTGAGGGAATAGGCGGGCCTAATATGCAAGCTCAAGGTTTTCATAGCTTATTTGATATGGAAACCTTATCTGTAATGGGGTTAGTTGAAGTACTGTCTCATCTACCCGCTATTTTAAAAGTCAAAAAAGCGCTGCTCGCGCATTTCTCTGATAACCCGCCTGATATTTTTGTTGGCGTAGATGCCCCAGATTTTAACCTGCGGGTAGAAAAAGAACTTAAATCCAAAGGTATTAAAACCATTCACTACGTTAGCCCAACTATTTGGGCGTGGCGTGAAAAGCGGGTGCATAAAATTGCCAAGGCAGCAGGCCGCGTGTTGGGTTTATTTCCTTTCGAGCAGCAGGTTTATGATAAATACGATGTGCCCTATACCTTTGTTGGCCACACCATGGCCGATAGCATTGCTTTAACGCCTGACCAACAAGCTTCTCGCAAAACACTTAATTTACCTATCGATAAAGCGGTATTAGCTGTGCTGCCTGGTTCTCGTCGTGGCGAGGTCGATACGCTTCTCCCTATTTTTATCGAAACCATGGAAAAGATTGCGGCGCAAAGACCAGATATTGAGTTTGTCATTCCCGCTGCGAATGCGCATCGGCTTGAGCAAATTAATGGTATGTTGAAAGAGGCTAATAATGCCAGTGAAAGGCTGCCTATTCACGTTACTGAGGGTACGTCTCGCGACGCTATGATTGCCAGTAATGTTATATTGCTCGCATCTGGCACCGCTACGTTGGAAGCCATGTTGTGCAAACGCCCCATGGTAGTGGCGTATAAATTGTCGCCAATAACCTATAAAATAATGCAGCGTTTGTATAAAGCGCCTTTTTTCGCTTTACCCAATTTATTGGCTAATGAAGCGTTAGTGCCAGAACTGCTTCAAGAAGACGTTAACCCAGATACATTAAGCCAGCATGCCCTTACTTATTTCGACAGTGATAACACTGACTTAATTTCCCGTTTCACCGACCTCCACCATACGCTAAAATGCAATGCTGATAAAACAGCAGCACAAGCTGTAGTGGAGGAATTGTTTGCATAAGTTAATAGCCGGCGTAGATGAAGTTGGTAGAGGCCCTCTTGTTGGGGATGTGGTAACCGCCGCCGTTATACTCGACCCAGCCAACCCCATAGTAGGGTTAACCGACTCTAAAAAGCTCAGTGAAAAAAAGCGCATTGCGTTAGCCGCTGAAATAAAAGCGAAAGCGCTTTATTGGCACATCGGGCGCGCCACACCAGAAGAAATCGACACCCTGAATATTCTCCATGCTACCATGTTAGCCATGAAGCGCGCTGTCGAAGGCTTAGCGGTAACGCCAGACTTTGTTCGTGTTGATGGCAACCGTTTGCCTGATTGGCCTTATGCTGCAGAAGCTGTGGTCAAAGGCGATAGCTTACACGCTGAAATTTCTGCCGCTTCCATCATCGCCAAAGTAGAACGTGATAACGATATGCTGGCACTTGATGAATTACATCCTGAGTATGGTTTTGCTGGCCATAAGGGTTATCCTACAAAAGCGCATTTTGAAGCACTCGCCACCCATGGCGTGATTGATGGTTATCGCAAAAGCTTTAAACCAGTTAAGGCACTACTACAAGAGATTCAATAATTATGTCCTCGCCTTTTATTCATTTACGCGTACACAGCGATTATTCCATGATGGATGGGCTTAATAAGGTTAAGCCCATACTTGGCAAAGTGTCTGAGTACAACATGCCTGCTGTGGCAATTACCGACCAAATGAATATGTGTGGTTTGGTAAAGTTTTATTCCGGCGCGCATGGGCTTGGCATTAAGCCTATTATTGGTACCGATTTTTGGGTGACTAATGAAGCTTTTGGCGATGAGCCTTTCCGTCTTACCTTGCTTGCGATGAATAATGAGGGCTATAAGAACATTACGGTTCTTATTTCTAAGGCCTATTTGCGAGGTCATGTTGCGCATAGAGCGGTTATAGACCAAGACTGGCTTATTGAACATGCAGAAGGCGTTATCATCCTCTCTGGTGCCCAGTTAGGAGATGTTGGTGTTGCACTAACTAAAAATAACACCGGTTTGCTGGCAGAATCGCTAGCCTTTTATCAAACCCATTTCCCAGACCGTTTTTATCTTGAGCTAATTCGTACCGGCCGCCCTGGCGAAGAAGACTATTTACATCGCGCGGTGGAATGTGCTGAACGGGAAGGTCTGCCTGTGGTGGCCACCAATGAAGTGTGTTTCATTGATAGAGAAGGGTACGACGCCCACGAAATACGGGTATGTATTCACGATGGCTACACCCTAGATGATACACGCAGGCCTAAGCGATACAGCGACCAGCAGTATCTTCGTACCAGCGAAGAAATGGTGGAGCTATTCAGTGATATTCCTGAAGCGATAGAAAATACGGTTGAAATCGCTAAGCGATGCAACGTTACAGTACGATTAGACGAATACTTTCTGCCCCAGTTTCCTACGGGCGGCATGACCACTGAAGATTTCTTAGTAAAAGTGTCAGAAGAAGGGCTTGAGCGCCGTTTAGCGTTCTTGTTTCCTGATGAACAAGAACGTGCAGAAAAACGGCCCGAATACGACGACAGACTCCGTATCGAGTTGGAAGTAATCAACCAAATGGGTTTCCCTGGTTACTTCCTTATCGTCATGGAGTTCATTCAGTGGAGTAAAGATAACAACATTCCAGTAGGACCAGGTCGTGGTTCTGGTGCGGGCTCGCTAGTGGCTTACGCATTAGATATTACCGACCTAGACCCGCTTGAGTTCGACCTGCTCTTCGAACGATTCCTTAACCCTGAACGGGTATCAATGCCGGATTTCGATGTCGATTTCTGTATGGATAGACGAGATGAAGTTATCGACCATGTGGCCGAGCTTTATGGTCGTCAGGCGGTATCGCAGATTATTACTTTTGGTACGATGGCGGCTAAAGCCGTGGTTCGGGATGTGGGGCGTGTATTAGGCCACCCCTACGGTTTTGTCGATCGTATCTCAAAGCTTATTCCACCAGACCCAGGCATGACCCTTGAAAAAGCGTTTGCCGCCGAGCCTCGTTTACCTGAAGTGTACGACCAAGACGAAGAGGTTAAAGACCTTATCGATATGGCGCGTATTTTAGAAGGGGTAACGCGAAATGCCGGTAAACATGCTGGTGGCGTGGTAATAGCGCCAACCACTATTACCGATTTCGCGCCGCTATACTGCGACGATGAGGGTAATAACCCCGTTACCCAGTTTGATAAAAACGATGTTGAAACTGCTGGGTTGGTTAAGTTCGATTTCCTTGGTTTGCGTACGCTAACTATTATTCAATGGGCCATTGATATGGTGAAGGAAGGGAAGGGTATCGATATTGATATTACCTCTATTCCTTTGGCGGATTCAAAAAGCTTTCGTACCCTGCTAAATGCGGAAACTACAGCGGTGTTCCAGTTGGAATCCCGAGGTATGAAAGAGCTAATCAAGCGTCTTAAACCGGATAGTTTTGAAGATATTATCGCATTGGTAGCCCTGTTTAGGCCGGGGCCATTGCAGTCGGGCATGGTAGATAACTTTATCGACCGTAAGCACGGTCGAGAAGCCATCTCGTATCCAGACGCTGAATATCAGCACGAATGCTTGCAAGAAATTCTAGAGCCCACCTACGGCATTATCTTGTATCAAGAACAAGTTATGCAAATAGCGCAGGAAATGGCGGGCTATTCCCTAGGTGGCGCCGACTTATTACGTCGAGCTATGGGTAAGAAAAAGCCTGAGGAAATGGCAAAGCAACGTGGCGCGTTCGCAGAAGGGTCGAAGAACAACAACATCGATCCAGACTTGGCGATGAAAATTTTCGACTTGGTAGAAAAATTCGCAGGTTACGGGTTTAACAAATCTCACTCTGCTGCGTATGCTTTGGTGTCTTATCAAACCTTATGGTTAAAAGCCCATTATCCTGCAGAATTCATGGCGGCGGTAATGTCGGCCGATATGGATAACACCGATAAAATCGTTACCTTGGTTGATGAATGCAGTCGAATGGGTCTTGAATTATTACCCCCTGACTTAAATGCGGGTAAGCATAAGTTCACCGTGGATGAGAAAGGTAGAATAGTTTACGGCATTGGTGCCATCAAAGGGGTAGGTGAAGGCCCGATTGAAGCCATTATAGAAGCCAGAGAGAACCAAGGTGCGTTTAAAGATCTATTCGATTTTTGCGCAAAGATTGATATTAAGCGTGTTAATAAACGGGTACTAGAAAAACTAGTACTCGCGGGTGCGCTAGATAATTTAGGGCCTCACAGGGCTGCGCTCATGGCCTCTTTACCCGATGCTATCGCGGCCGCGGGGCAACATGCTAAAGCAGAATCGTTTGGGCAGTCGGATATGTTCGGGTTGCTCACTACTGAGCCTGATGAAGTAGAGCAAGCTTTTGCCGATGTGCCGTTGTGGCCAGAAAAAGTATGGTTGGAAGGTGAAAAAGATACCTTAGGTTTATACCTTACAGGGCACCCTATTAATCAATACGCAGAAGAAATTAGGCATTACACCGATGGAAGGTTGGTTGACTTAAAGCCCACAGGCAAGGAGCAAATGGCTAATGCCGTTGGCCTAGTGCTTGGGGTTAGGGTAATGACCAATAAGCGGGGAAGGCGTTGGGCTATTGTCACACTTGATGATAAAAGTGCGCGAATAGACGCTCGTTTTTTCCCTGATACCTTCGAACAGTATGAATCTATGCTAGAAACTGACAAAATATTGCTTATAAAGGGACAGGTCAGCTTTGATGATTTCTCTGGGGGCAATACAATCACCGCCCGTGATGTAATGGACATTGTTCAGGCACGGGAGAAAAACGCGAGAGCATTAGCGTTAAATGTTGAAACCCAGTTGCTTGAACCGAAAAAGATTAATCAAATGCAATCTATCTTGCAGGCCTTTAAAGGCGGAAGTTGCCCGGTGCATTTATTAGTAACGCATCCTGATGCAGAAGCACTGATTACGTGCGGTGCACGGTGGTTTGTTACACCAGAGGATCAACTTTTGCACGATCTCAAACAATGTTTGGGAGAAAAAGCCGTTTCAATCCTCTACCATTAATGGGTAGAGTTCGATAGATTGACTATCTCGCGTTGGCATTGACAAGCGCAGTACGAATAGGACATACAATGAGTATACAGTTTTTGGACTTTGAACAGCCGATAGCCGAATTAGAAGCAAAAATTGAAGAGCTTAGGTTAGTAAATCAAGGCGGTGAATTCGATGTTGGTATTGAAGAAGATATTAACAAGCTGCGTGGTAAAAGCGCAGAGCTAACAAAAAAGATTTTTTCTGACTTAGGTGCGTGGCAAGTATCACAACTTGCTCGCCACCCTATGCGCCCTTATACGCTAGATTACATCCCGCGTATTTTTACCGACTTTGACGAGTTGGCAGGAGACAGAGCTTTCGCTGATGATAAAGCCATTCTTGGTGGCCCAGCTATGTTAGATGGGCAACCTGTAATGGTGATTGGGCATCAAAAAGGGCGTGACACCAATGAAAAAATTAAGCGTAACTTTGGTATGCCTAAACCTGAAGGTTATCGTAAAGCACTCCGTTTGATGAAAATGGCAGAGCGTTTCAATTTGCCAATTATTACTTTCATCGATACCCCAGGGGCTTACCCAGGTGTGGGTGCGGAAGAGCGTGGACAAAGTGAAGCCATTGCCAAAAACTTGTTTGAAATGGCAGAGCTTACGGTGCCAATCATTTGTACCGTTATCGGTGAAGGTGGTTCAGGTGGTGCGCTTGCGATTGGTGTTGGCGATCGTGTGAACATGCTGCAATACTCAACTTACTCGGTTATTTCGCCTGAAGGTTGTGCGTCGATTTTGTGGAAAAGTGCAGAAAAAGCACCATTAGCGGCAGAAGCAATGGGCGTAAGTGCAGGCCAGATTAAAGAGCTAGGCTTAATTAATAGTATTGTTGAAGAGCCGTTAGGCGGCGCTCACCGAGACCATACTAGTATGGCGGCGAACTTAAAAGCCGTGCTTAAACAGCAATTAAGTCAACTTAAAAGCTTAGATACCGCTGACTTGATGGAAGAGCGTTATCAACGCCTTATGTCTTTCGGCTACTGCTAGTTAAACGAAACGTTAGAAGAAACGAGTAGAATGAGTCTAGCAAGTGAGTGAGATTGTAAATCACATCTGCGAGTCTATCACCGCAGCACTTGCTAATACTCCATTTGAAGCGCCACCTCTTCTTGCTGTTGCTTACAGTGGAGGAGTGGACTCCTCTTTATTACTTCACGCCTTGCATGCCTTTCGAGAGCAAACTTCTACACCGGTGCACGCCGTTCATGTACATCATGGGTTGAGCGATAATGCCGATACGTGGTTACACCACTGCCAATCTGAGTGCGACAAATTATCGATTCCGCTTACGCATTACCACGTGGCCGTTGATAATGGCGCTCGTAAGAGCCTTGAAGCTGAAGCCAGAGATGCACGCTATAAAGTACTTCATGAGTTTTGCCATACCCACAATGGGGTACTCTTATTAGGACAACATGCTGAAGATCAGCTAGAAACTTTACTGTTACAGTTAAAGCGCGGTGCGGGGCCACAAGGGCTAGCAGGCATGGGCGCGCAACAATGGCGAAATGGAATACTTACCGTTCGTCCAATGCTAGCACTTCAAAAAACTGACATTGTTGATGCCGCAACTCAGCTTAATTTACAGTGGGTCAACGATGAGTCAAATGCAGATAATCGTTATGATCGTAACTTTCTTCGCAATCAGATTATTCCTGCGTTATCTGAGCGATGGCCTCAGCTGTCTAAAACTGCGCTACGGAGCGCGCAATTGTGTGCCGAGCAAACCGCTTTAGTAACAGAGCAGGCTGAAGTGCATCTTAGTCAATGCTTAAAGACAGATACTCAGTTAAAAGGCGCTACCTTGCTTACCTTGTCTCAAAACTGGCAGCGAGCTGTACTGCGACAGTGGTTTTCAAAGCAATCAGCGTTGTTACCTTCTCAAGCACAATTAGCGCAAATAGAAAATACGCTAACGGCGAAACAAGATGCTACGCCTGAAGTATCGTTTTCATGGGGGAAGGTAGCCAGGTTCAACAACGACCTTTATTGGTTACCAAAACGAAACACCCAAATACCCCAATCCCTTGATGTAAGAGATAGCGTCGACACCGAACTGTATTGGTTGAGAGAACCGCTAACACTTCGGGTGACAAATAAGCTGTCTGGCGCAGTAACCATTAAAATGGGCGTGAAGGGACTTCGTGTAAAACCCAAAAGTGCGCAGGTATCAAAATTACTTAAAGAATGGTTCAAGCAATGGAAGGTGCCCACGTGGGAAAGAGCCGAAGTGCCCGTAATCTTTTTAGATGAAGCGGCGGTTGCGTTGGTAGTAAATCAAAAGGTGGTTACCTTGAACACCATGCCCGCGACATTATCTGTAGAGATAGTGAATGTAGACTAAAGTCTATGCATGTGAGTAATAAGGTGTCAGAGTCGGCAAATAATTGCCAGTAGGTAAAAGTAAAATGTATCTTCATGGCAGCCATGCCAAAACATACTCATTTACTTAAATATATTAATTATTCCTACTATACGTAAAAAGTATCCTCTTTACGCTGCTATAACCACTCTGGTATTTCATTGATTTTACCGAAGCACTGGCGCTAATTTCCGTTGGTATTGTTATCACCGCCCTCGCAACGTACTCGAATTACTACGCTATTATGAACTTGTGGCTTAAGCGGCCAAGTAGCTATTTTTGCCAGATTGCTTCACTTTGTATAGTGCCTCATCAGCGCGGTCAAAAAGCTTACCGGTATCGTCACCCTCACGGTAAATAGCGCCACCTAAGCTGCACGACACATTCATGCGTCTTAAGTAACGTGATTGGTTAATACTAAGTTGTATCCGCGATGCAGCACATTCCAACTGAAATTGTGTTTGGCAGTCTAAAAGGCAACAGAACTCGTCACCACCAAATCGAAATGCTTCATCTTCATCTCTTAGCACTTGTTGTAGTTGAGACGCTACATGGACCAAAACGTTATCACCTTCTCGGTGACCGTGGCTGTCATTTACCGATTTAAAATTATCTAAGTCGATGACTAGCAGTGAAAAACCTTCCTCGTGGCGTTGGGCCCACCCTAGCTGACGTACAAGCGCCTGATCGAAACCTGAGCGGTTCCCCAAGCCAGTTAGCACATCTTTTGTCGTCATTTGATGTAGGCGTAAGAAAGATTGAGCTTGAGCCACTTGTTTCGAAAATAGTTCATGAAGTTGCTCTAATGCGTTACGTTCAGAAAGGGAAAGCGGTACTGCGAAATAGTAATGCGCAGTGGCTTGTTTACCTTCCTGAGAGGTAACACCTGGCAAAGACATCGCCACAAGAGTTGATGATAGTTTGGCATTTCCGTATACCCAACGGGTGTCAATATCCGATAAGCTAAAACCGCCCAATGAGAAAAAACCATTCAATTGGCGAAAGTAAATCTCACCAAGTTTTTCCAATTCCAGCGTCGACAAAATCTCGCTGATAAAGGATGTTATTTCACCGGCAGTTAACGCCTGACCCGTGCTAGCAGGAGGATAAAAATTGTCATGTTGTGTGCTATCGTAGATAGTAGTAGAGAAATCCACGGAAATGCCCCTTAAGCAATACGGAAAATATACATAAGTGGAAAGTGCCAAAATTTGCCGCTTATGCTAATTTGTTAATAGGTATTAGCAAGCTTGATGCCAATTCCTGCAAACTTGCTTCGCGATTTAAGCGATTTAAAAGATGAGGGGGCACTAGGGCTGCAGTAATGCTTTGATGTTCAGGAGTATTTCAATTCAAATATGCGCTATTTTTTAATCAGCTTAGAACATTGAAGCCTCAAACAAACGGTAGGGAGATGTGAAGTGAGTGCCGGTTTTTTGAACATGATCGCGTTAATGTTTATTGCCGTTTGTAGCGTGGCGGTTTTTAAGCGTATCCATTTGCCACCAATTTTAGCGTATTTATTTGCAGGTATATTAGCGGGCCCTCAGCTTTTTGCGCTTTTTGCTCACCCTCAAGAAATGCATTTGCTGGCTGAAATCGGCATCGTATTTTTACTCTTCTCCCTCGGGCTGGAATTCTCCCTACCTAAACTAGTAGCCATGCGTTCATTAGTATTCGGTGTTGGTGTTGGTCAAATGCTGCTGACCACCGCTGTATTTACAAGTATCCCTTATCTCTTCGGGCTACCCATTAGTGCTTCTATTATTATAGGTGGTGCGCTGGCACTAAGTTCTACGGCAATCGTCATCAAGCAAGCTACTGAAATGGGTATTCTCAATAACAGAAGAACCCAGTTGGCTGTAAGTATTCTACTATTTCAAGATCTTGCTGTTGTTCCATTCCTTATTGCTATTCCCTTGCTTGCTCAAAGCGGTGAGGTGAGCATTGCGTTGGCCTTAGGCGGGGCTTTGCTAAAAGGTATATTCGTTATAGCGTTCTTAATGTCCGTAGGTAAGTGGGTGTTACCTTGGGTGTTTAGAGAAGTAGCCAAAACCCGCACCGATGAGCTTTTTGTTCTAACCACTATTTTAATTGCACTGTTGGCTGGCGGGCTTACCTATTACTTTGGGTTGTCTATGGCATTGGGCGCCTTTTTGGCGGGAATGATGTTGGGAGAAAGCCAGTACAAATACCAACTAGAAGCTGATATTCGCCCTTTTCGCGATATTTTAATGGGTCTTTTTTTCGTCACAGTAGGCATGCAGCTTGATATCAACGTGCTATGGAGTAATTTCTTTACCATTGTTCTGGGCGTAATTGGGCTGATGATTATCAAAGTTGTTATGGTAAGAGTGGCCGCTTCGTTTGTGAAAACTAATCCTCTGGATGCATGGTCGGCAGGTATTAAGCTATGTCAGATTGGCGAGTTTAGTTTTGTTATTGCTGCATTGGCTACCACTTACGGCGTGCTTACCACTGGACAATCTTCCCTTATTGTCAGCATGGGCGTATTAAGTATGGCGCTAACCCCTTGGTTAATGAACAACAGTTTGGTATTGGCAAAGCGTATTGTGGCTAATAAGAGCGAAGATAATGCGCACAATACATTAATGGTGGATAACGATTTAACCAATCACGTAGTAATCTGTGGCTTTGGTAGAGTGGGGCAGTCGGTAGCTCGCATGCTAAAAATGGAAGGTATTGCATTTATTGCTATTGATATGGACCCGGTTCGTGTGCATGAAAGTAGGAATGCCGGTGAGCCAGTGCTATTTGGCGATGCCAGTCAAAAAGATATTCTTAGTAGCGCCAATGTTGAAAAAGCAAAGCTTATCTTAGTCACCTTCGACCAACCTGATAAAGCAAAACAAGTTATTAGTGGCACACACCAACTAGTACAAAACGCAGATGTTATGGTGAGAACTAAGCGAGATTACCAATTAGAGAGTTTGTATTCTGCGGGCGCAAATCAAGTTGTACCTGAGTTGCAAGAAGGAAGTCTAATGCTGATTTCTCAAGTACTGCATTACGCCGGTGTGCCCATGTCTCGAATTTTAAAGCGTGTTCGCGCGGAACGAAAAGGGCGATACGATCACTTGCATGGGTTCTACCCAGGGGAAACGACTGAAATAAGCTATGGCACTGAGGATAAACTTGAATTTATTCATGCCGTGGTGCTGTCAGAGCATGCAGCATGTATGGGTAAAAAAATTAAAGATATCGACTTTGCCAGAATGCGGGTGCGTGTACGTGGATTAAGAAGAAATGGTACTGAAGTAAAAGATCCCGATCATGAAGCTGTGCTACAACCCCATGATGTGCTGGTTATTGCCGGCAAACCTCGGCGCGTAGAACGCGCTGAGAGAAAATTACTGGAAGGCAGCTAGCCGACAGCAGGACCGTTCTGATAAAGATTCAAAGTAAGTACACGCTTTTAAAAAAGGCACTTAGGAAAAGCGTTTTACAAAACGCCTATGCAACTTTGTCTTTTTCCAAGTCGGCAAACTGTTTTTTCAGGTCGTATTTTTCATCGGTCACAATTTTTTCAAGCACAGAAACACGTTCTTTGAGTGATGCGATTTCGGCTTCATAAGCTTTCGATGCCTTGTCAGATACTTTATTCGACTTTTTTGTTTTTACTGAGTCTGTGATACTCACAATAGCCCAAGCGATAATGGCAACAATAAAAATAGCGGTCAGATTCATGGTACTTTCCCTTTAGTTTGTTTTAAATTGTTCTACTCAGTGTAGGTGAAAAATAATGTTCATTCCTACAAACCTAGCTTACAAAGCGACTACGCTAAACACACTTTTTTCGTTACTATAGCGCTTATAAATACGCTTGTTGGGAAAAAAGTGTAAATAAATACGTAGCTGTACATTAAGGCTTTTTACCTACTTCATATAGATTAAGCCGTGGACAGGTTTGTATTTACGCTAGCACTGTGTAATTTGTGAGTATATCTATAGCAAAGATAGCAAGATGGCTGCCATTGTTGTAATTAGTATATAAATCAGATGATTAGGTTTTTCTTTAAGTGTTGAGCTAGGCTACTGAAAACCTAATTCACAAAAAATTAGTTAAATTAACGAATGAATGATGAAATTAACAACTCAAAACGCATGGTAAAGCATACTAAGTGGATGCAGCATGCCCTTAGCCTAGCTGCCAAAGCAGAAGCAATGGGAGAGGTGCCGGTAGGGGCTTGTGTTGTACATAATGGTGAATTAATTGGTGAAGGGTGGAATACGCCTATTACTGATAGCGATCCTTCCGCTCATGCCGAAATGAATGCGGTAAGAATGGCGGCAAAGCATTTAAAAAACTACCGTACTACCGATGCCACGCTTTATGTCACCTTAGAGCCGTGTTCAATGTGCGCAGGAATGTTAGTCCATGCCAGAATTAAGCGAGTGGTATTTGGTGCAAGCGATGCTAAAACTGGGGCCGCAGGGTCAGTGATGAACATTTTGAAGCATCCATCACTCAATCATCAGGTAGATGTCATATCAGGGGTGTTGGCCGACGACTGTGCTGATAAGATTTCAGCATTTTTTAAACGTCGTCGAGCGCAGATAAAACTAGATAAAAAAGCCAAACAAGCGGCGCTTAAGAATTGCGGGTCAACTGAGTAAACATCTCACTGGTGACAAACAGTTTGCGGCGTTGTAGTACTTTTTGATGCATTCTTTTTAGCATCACTCTACGTCTATTATTATTTTTCAATTTTATTCCTTTCCTAAATAATTTGTTTCTTTTCATTTTGCCCTCCTTGTTAATACAAATTGGGAAATTGAATAAGGCATATTCTCATTTCATCATTTCATCATTTCTGCATTTATGCCTTAGCTAGCCGAAAAGGCTAGTTACATTCGATAGTACTTATCTTAGATGACATCAAAATGACAAAATTCAATATGGTGTCAGCTAAATTCTTCCTTGTTCATCTAGCCAAAGAAGACTGTCGTAATATCGGCGAATATTGTCAACATACTGAAGCGCTTCATCGCCCCTAGCGTACCCATAACGTGTTGTTCTGTAGTACTTCTTTTGCCTTAGCTGTGGAAGTCGTTGTTTGACGTCTACCCACAAATCTGGATTGCCGCCCTGACGCTCTGTAAGAATTCGGGCATCTTCTAAATGTCCTAGGCCAAGGTTATACGCCGCCATTGCCATCCAAGTTCTATCTGGGTCGCCAATTCTTGCAGGAATTCGTCCTAATAAGCTGGCGAAATAGCGAGAGCCACCGCGAATACTTTGTTCTGCGTCGGTACGATCTTCAACATCCCAGTCGTTAGCCGTGTCCATGGTCAGCATCATTAAACCGCGAACGCCAGTACGAGAGATTGCATCAGGATCCCAGTGGCTTTCTTGATAGCTCATTGCGGCTAATAAGCGCCAATCTAAATCGCCTGCATATTGCTGAAACATACTTTTGTAATCTTTTAACAGCGATTCGGCGGATTGATTAAATGCACGGCTGTCTACGTAGTCAAATTGCCTAATGTGACCAAAATACTTTTCTTCTAATACGGTAAACCACCCTGATTGGTGCACGGTACCAAAATATTCAATGATGGCGGCTTTAATGGAATCGTCTAACTCAGGGTTTAGCGCCCATGCCATTGGCATTTCTTCTCGTACGGTTAAGCCTACGGCCAAATTAGGGTGTCGTCTTCGTTGCAATGCAAGCCGGTTGCTATCGGCAAGCGTGTAGGCAATTTCACCTGTAGCCACTTTTTGTAGCAGTTCCTCGGCATCAGAATCTTCTGTAGTGACTAACAGGGATTCACTATCGCCGTTTAATACTGCAAGTAGCTGCGCTTGACTGCTTCCCGACACTGCTACAACAGGGTCGACGAGACTATCAAGTTCTCGAGGTCGTGTGGTGCCCGCGCGGTATACCAAGTGTTGCGCAACCGTTTGATACGCCGGTCCGTAAGTAAAGCGCATCAGTAATGCATCGGTAACCGCATCACCTGTGGCCACAATATCAAGGTTACCTTCAGCAAGTTGCTCTAACATTGCGTCGTAACTGTAGAAGGGATATAAGTCGAGGGTCACACCTAGGTAATCTGAAAAACCGGCTAATAACTCATATTCAAAACCTTGCGGGCCTTCGGCGCCATTATAATAAGTAGCAGCACCATAAAGCGTGCCCACTTTTATCGAGCCGCGCTCAATTAATGACAACAGAGCGTTCGGAACGGTAGGAGAACCACAACTTGTAGCGAAAAAGCATAATGCGATAAAAAAAGTTGTTTTTAATCGCTTTTTGTATTGTTGTAACGGCATAAACCTTTTCTTATTGTTGTAAATTGGGTTTTGAGAAAAAAAACTGCAACATAGCCTATGTTGAAGGTTACCAATAGAACATAAATCCTCTATAATCCGCGCCGAAATATTCATCAATTACAGAGGCAACGCGTCCCATTGATGCTCGTTGTTTCTGAACAACTAGGTAAAGCAATATGTTGGTCCTTCGAGGCGCTCCCGCACTATCAGAGTTTCACCAAACTAAACTGATTGCAAAGCTGGGTCAATCCGGCATTAAGGTGAAAAACCTATATAGCGAATATATTCACCTTATCGATTCAGAAGGTGAACTCTCGCAGCAGCAATTAGAAATACTTAAAAAGCTGCTTACCTACGGGCCTGCCCGACAAACCCAAACGCCAACTGGCACCTTCTTCGTGGTAACACCCCGACCAGGCACTATCTCTCCTTGGTCTACCAAAGCAACTGATATAGCAAACAATTGTAGTCTGAACACGATTAATCGTATAGAGCGAGGTTGTGCTTTTTATATAGAAGCAGAGCAGCCGCTTAGCGATGCGGACTACAGCCTTGTTGCTGCCCACTTGCATGACCGTATGACGGAAACCGTTTTTCCTGATACAGCAGCGGCAGAAGTATTGTTTGCACATACCACGGCGAAAACCTTTACTTCAGTAGCAATACTAGAAGATGGCAAACAAGCCCTGGTTGATGCCAATATTCAGCTTGGTTTAGCATTGGCTGATGATGAAATAGAGTATTTATTCGAAAGCTTTACGCGTTTGGCGCGTAACCCCACCGACGTAGAGCTTTACATGTTTGCACAAGCAAACTCTGAACATTGCCGCCACAAGATCTTCAACGCCAGTTGGACAATCGACGGGCAAGAACAAGATAAATCCTTGTTCAAAATGATCAAGAACACGTTTGAAGAGTTACCCGATCATGTTTACTCAGCCTATAAAGACAACGCTGCTGTGATGTCTGGTTGGGAAGCAGGGCGTTTCTTTCCGAACCCCCAAACGCACCAATACGAATACCATCATGAGAATATCGATATTCTTATGAAGGTGGAAACCCACAACCACCCAACGGCTATTTCGCCTTTCCCAGGTGCGGCAACCGGCTCTGGTGGTGAAATTCGTGATGAAGGTGCTACCGGTCGTGGCTCTAAGCCAAAAGCGGGTTTAGGTGGATTTAGCGTGTCTAACTTACGTATTCCAGGCTTAGAGCAGCCGTGGGAAAAAGACTACGGTAAACCACAACGTATCGTTAGCGCATTAGATATTATGCTAGATGGCCCGCTAGGTGGCGCAGCATTTAACAATGAATTTGGTCGTCCGAATTTGCTTGGCTACTTCCGTACCTACGAGCAAGAAGTGAATAGCTTCAATGGCGTTGAAGTACGTGGCTACCACAAGCCAATTATGCTTGCCGGTGGCTTGGGTAATATTCGCCGTGAACATATTGAAAAAGGCGAAATTACGGTAGGTGCCAAACTTATCGTGCTTGGCGGCCCTGCAATGAACATTGGACTTGGTGGCGGCGCCGCCTCTTCAATGGCATCAGGTCAGTCGAATGAAGATTTAGATTTTGCCTCGGTACAACGTGAAAACCCAGAAATGGAGCGTCGCTGCCAAGAAGTTATCGATGCATGCTGGCAGTTAGGCGATAACAACCCCATTCAGTTTATTCACGATGTGGGCGCGGGTGGTTTATCAAACGCATTACCTGAATTAGTTAACGATGGCGGACGTGGCGGTAAGTTCGAACTGCGTAACGTATTGTCTGACGAACCAGGTATGACACCACTCGAATTATGGTGCAACGAATCACAAGAGCGTTACGTGATGTCGGTAGCACCAGAAAATATGCCGGTGTTTGAAGCGATTTGTGCCCGTGAACGTGCACCCTACGCAGTAGTAGGTGAGGCCACAGCTGAACAAGAATTGAATGTAAACGATAGCCAATTTGATAACCAGCCTATTGATATGCCCCTTGATGTATTACTTGGTAAGCCGCCTAAAATGCATCGAGACGTTACCAGCAAGCCAGTAGAAACCACAGGTTTTGATGAAAGTGATATTACGCTAGCTGATGCGGCAACCCGCATATTATCGCTACCTACTGTGGCAGAAAAAACCTTCCTTATTACTATAGGCGATCGCTCGGTAACAGGTTTAGTTAACCGCGACCAAATGGTTGGCCCTTGGCAAGTACCTGTAGCCGATGTAGCGGTTACAGCCACGGCCTTTGATACCTACCATGGCGAAGCGATGGCCATGGGTGAAAGAACCCCAGTAGCCTTGTTATCACATGGGGCGTCAGCGCGTTTAGCCGTAGGCGAAGCCTTAACTAACATTGCCGCTGCGAATATTGGCGATTTAAAGCGGATTAAGCTTTCAGCAAACTGGATGGCGGCGGCAGGTCATCCTGGTGAAGACGCTGGTTTGTATGAAGCGGTAAAAGCCGTAGGCGAAGAGCTTTGTCCTGAATTGGGATTAACCATTCCGGTAGGCAAAGATTCCATGTCGATGAAAACCGCGTGGCAAGACGAAGGTGAAGATAAAGCGGTAACGTCACCGTTATCGTTAGTGATTTCTGCTTTCGGTGCCGTAAAAGATATTCGTAAAACGGTAACACCAGAACTTCGCACCGATAGAGGCGACAGCCAACTATTGCTAATCGATTTAGGTGAAGGCAAGAACCGTCTTGGCGCGAGTTGTCTTTCACAAGTATACGAGCAACTCGGTGACGCACCTGCGGATGTGGTTTCTGCGCAGCGTTTAAAAGACTTCTTTAATGCAGTGCAGTCGCTAATTGAAAAACAACTGGTTGTGGCTTACCACGACCGTTCTGACGGTGGACTATTCACCACCGTAGTTGAAATGGCTTTTGCAGGTAAAACTGGTGTGAGTGTTGCGCTTGATGGCATTTCAGGATCAGAAGCAGGTTCAGACTTATCCGTATTGTTTAACGAAGAGCTTGGCGGCGTACTTCAAGTGTTAGACAAAGACATCGAGGAAGTTAATGCTGTACTAGCGTCTTTCGATTTATCTGATGTTAGCCATTACATCGGTACATTGAATACTACCGACACCATTGAATTTACACGTGATAACGTGGCAGTACTAAACGATAGCCGCGTAGCCATGCGTACCACGTGGGCGCAAACTACTTTAGCGATGCAGAAACTTCGCGATAATCCTGTATGCGCTGAGCAAGAGCATGCTGCTAAGCATGACGCTGCTGACCCAGGTTTGCATGCTGCGCTTACATACGACGTAAATGAAGATATTGCCGCGCCCTATATTGTAAAAGGTGTACAGCCGAAAGTGGCTATTTTACGCGAGCAAGGCGTAAATTCGCATCTTGAGATGGCGGCGGCATTCAATCGCGCTGGGTTCAACGCTATTGATGTTCACATGAGTGATATTTTAGCCGGTAAAGTCACCCTTGATGACTTTGCAGGTTTAGCTGCCTGTGGTGGTTTCTCTTACGGTGACGTTCTTGGAGCCGGAGAAGGGTGGGCGAAATCCATCTTGTTCAATACAGTTGCGCGGGATCAATTTGCTGCTTTCTTCGACCGTAACAGTACCTTTAGTTTAGGGGTATGTAACGGTTGCCAAATGTTGTCTAATTTGAAGTCGCTCATTCCTGGCACGGAACATTGGCCACACTTTGTTGCCAACCAATCGGCACGTTTTGAAGCCCGTATAGCCATGGTAGAAGTGACTAAATCGGCTTCTGTGTTATTGCAAGACATGGCTGGTTCACGCATGCCTATTGCGGTATCGCACGGTGAAGGGCAAGCAGAGTTTGCAAGCGACAGCGCGCTTTCGTCGGTTGCATCGCAAGTGGCGCTTCGTTATGTTGATAACTACGGGCAACCCACTATGCAGTACCCTGCTAACCCGAATGGTTCGCCTAAGGGGATCACTGGCTTAACTTCAGCTGACGGACGAAGCACTATTATGATGCCACACCCTGAGCGCGTGTTCAGAGCGGTGGCAAACTCATGGCGTCCTGATGATTGGCAAGAAGATGGTGCATGGATGAGAATTTTCAGAAATGCGCGTCGCTTTGTTGGATAAAAGCGCCATTAAGCGAAGTAGAGATAAGATATTCTTATCTCTGCTTTTTCACTTAAATAAGCGTGAAATGCGTCAATAGATTGGCAAAGTGTCAAAAATTTGTACTGAGGGCTTGTCTTCGTTAGGTCGCTGATCTATTGTAGTGCAATGCAGGGATTGCAGATTGGTTACAGGAGTTTGTTAAGGGTTGTACCAACAAAATATATTGTTGGTGTTGATAACAAGAGACGACGAATGAATCGTTCATCAAAAGGGTTTGGCTTAACCGGAGTAGCCATAGCGGTTGTGCTGATGTTTGTTACTGCTGTTTTCAGCAGTTCAGCTAAATCTGCCGACGTTACTTCAACGCTAGTTGTGCAGTCTTCAGTTAAGTAGTCTGAAAGTGAAATTCTAACGCCAGTATCTGTGTTCAGATACTGGCGTTAATCACTCAGCTTTACCAATTCATTTTACCTATCTTGCGCTATTAGCCTTTTCTATTTTTCTCTCTGTTGATCAATTTCTGATCGGGATGTTTCTTCAACAATACATACGTAGCTGCAAATCCGCCGTGCATAGGCTGCGCTGTGTGGTAGGCAATGACCTCTTCTAACTCAAGCAACCAGTGATTAACAAAGCTTTTCTTGTAAGCAGGAAACGGTTTACTCTCTTCACCCTTACCGTGCTTTATTAATAATGCTCTGACACCCCGTTTATGTGAGTCGGTTATGACTTTGTAAAGCGCATCTCTACTTTGCTCAATCGTCATGCCACTGAGAGAAAGGGTTTCTTCTAATGGGTATTTACCCATGCGTAATTTTTTGAATACACCATCTTGAATACCCGGTTGTTGGAACAAAATGAATTCGTCAGGCTTTACTGGTGCTATCCCTTCTAAGCTTAGCGGGCTTTTCAGCTTTTCCCGTTCACTGCGTTGACGCGCAGCACGCCGCTTTTTTTCGGCTATCGCACTCTCTGTATCATGCAGTAATGCTTTGTTTGAAGGTTTAATAGGTTTTACATCTTGCATCTCTGCAAAGAATGAATGTAAATCATCATTTGTTTCAATATCAGTCATAATTTTCTCCCACACTCAGCGAAGCGTTACTGCCATGAATGTATTCGCTACGCCAATACTACTTTATAACGTTGGCCTGAGTGAGCACAGTCTTACTTAGAAATGAATATGGGGCTGTTTGTTTGATTTTCTACGCTCATATTTCATGGGCTGATCCTAATATCGCATCATTTTAAAAGCTGAAGTCGAGGTGGTTGTTTGCATTGTTAGCGAATGAATCTTGTACGTAGCAAATTTAGCGATGGGTTACTATTAGCGGAAGTGGCTTAAATCAACAAGGTCTAGGTGCTAGGTTTTGTGGGAAGGCGGGGAGAATGATCACACTAGGGCATGGCGATAGAGCCTCAGTTGCTTATTATGGAATGACATTTTAGATACCTAGTTAGGTAGCTTATGGGGAATAACTTAGGAAAGGCTGAACGCAACACGATTAATCTTGCTAACTACTGAAGTCGGAGTTAGCTAAGATGGCGTCCCCAGCTGGAATCGAACCAACATCTAAGCCTTAGGAGGGCCTTGTTTTATCCATTAAACTATGGGGACCTAACGTTGTGAGAAACTATTATACGTAGTTCCGTTAAATACGAAACCTTTTGATTAATCAATGAGGTGCCGAAGGTTTCCTTGGTATAGGTTTAACATATACCTGCTTGTTCGTTGTATAGAATAATTAGACGTTGTAAGCGGTGCGTTTCGCAGCTCTCTAAATAAAAAAAGGCCCTGATACAGATGTATCAGGGCCTTTATCGTTAAGCCTCTTTTACACTAAATATCCGTAGTTGGGAATTTATCAATAGCAGTTTTTAGCACATCTGACTCCGTTGGAGTGGCAATGCCAATACTGCCGTCACTCTCTTTAGAAGTATCACCAGACACCTGCCCAGACTCAGCTACCGATGTGCTATCGCTTTCAGAATCAGAAGGAATAGACTCTATCGACGGTAAAATCAAATCTTCTGGTGGAAGCTCAAGATCTACGGTATCAATCGTTACTTCGGTTTCCAGCCCGATGGTAACAATATCGTTTTCCTCTGGAAGGGTAATTATATCTTCCGGCAATGTGCTCTCAGATGTCACCACTTGAGAATCAGTGTTTAACTCGACGGTTTGTTCAGACTGCCCACTAAATTCAATAACGTTAGGCGCTTTGGGTTCATCAGTAGCTTCCGTTTCTGAGCTTTGTGATGCACTTACCGACTCCGATGAACTATTTGCCATAGTTTCAGCTGAGTTACTTGTTTCTGCTACTGGTACACCTTCGCCAGATGCCGTCACAAATACGTTAAACTCAGCCTGTTCGACAGTACCATCTGGATACTCAATACGGTAAGTAAAGGTATCTGTTAAGGTTCCACTAAATACGGCTTGCGTATTGTCCGGGGTATAAGTGTACGCGCCCGTTTCGTCAATTTGCAGCGTGCCGTAATCACCCACTAACGTAATACCGCCCGTTGGGTCTTGGAACGTTGTTCCATCAGTAGAGAGGGTTACGTCGTACGTTGAACCAAACAGTACATCGTTTTCGAACAGGTTGCCCGTGGCGGTTTGTACGCCGCTAACTTCAAACTGGTCAAGGTAATTGATGGTAGAGGATAGACCTACACTAATACTCCCTGCAACACCAATACCTGTCGTACCGCTCATGGACAGACGGTACAAGCCTTCAGTTAATCCGTTGACGGTAAGCATGGTGTCGCCATCAATGCCTAATAAGCTAACAAGCTCGCCGTTAGGGAAAACTCTGTACTCTTCCCATACTCCGTTTTCAAACTTTTCTACAGTAACAGTAAGGCTTGAAACCAGTGACAGCACGCTACCATTATCAACGTTTAACGTAATATCTTGCGTCGTGTCTGTAGCTACGGAAAATGTATTGCTGGTATCGCTAAAACTGCCACTCAAAATACTCGCTAAATAAGTGTGAGATAGTGCCCCTGGTTCATCAAGACCAACGTCCGTAACAAAGTCATAGGTCAATTCAGCACGGGCCGAGTCTACCGATACCCCTTGCCCTGATAGGTTGAAGTTTAAGTTTGCGGTAGAGGTGTTAGTCCCATCTGAAATGGTGTAGCTGAAACTATCTGTACTACCCAAGCCATCGCGCACGCCGTTGGCTACATAGGTGTAGCTACCGTCTTCAAATATAGTTAAATCGCCATAGTCACCCTCAATGGTAATGCCAGATAAACCAGTACCTAATACGGTCACCGACTCACCATTGCTATGGGTAACTTGCGTCACTACGCCGCCCTCGGCAATGCTATCGGCCACATCGCCTGTGTTAGCAGCATCGATAACATTACCTGATGTTGTCGTGCTACCTTCAAACGCATATTCAGTGAGTGTTGAAGTTATATCGGTAGATTGTAGTAAAGTGAGCGTATTGCTTAGTAATGCTGCCGCAACCGCGTCTAATACGGTATCTGCCAGTGTACCCAGCCCTAATAGATTAAGTCCTGTGGTAATGGTACTCACTAAGTCGCCTGCGCCTATGGTATCAGCGGTGCTTAAGGCTGGCTCTAGAATAAGGTTTCGTACGATCGTACCCAAACCAAGCCCGTTGAGTACACTTGCGTTAGTGCCGTTTAATGCATCTTCTACCGCAGTCAAAACATCGTCTTGGTTATCCTCGCCAAGAACGACGCCGCCATCACCTAACTCTGTTAGCGTAATCGAGCCGTCGCTATTTTGATCGAATAATGTCTCAAGGGCACTTTCATCATTGCGCACAACCACAGTGTAATTACCGGCAGGTAGCCCAGAGAATTTTGCAACCAGCGTATCGTCACCGGTTAGTCCGATAAGGTTTACACCTGCCACGTCACCTATTAACGGGTTGTCCGGCGTCATAGCTGTAGCGACCACGTTGCCATCTGCATCAATAATATCAACACGATACGCATCGGCAACGGCAACCAGCGCTGTTTGGCTGACCTCTACTACCACTTCGCCAAAGAAACCCGCGTCAACGGTAAGCGTTGTGCTAGCCTCTGGCGAACCCGCCGCGGGTGAACCTTCTGCTAAGCCAATGACTTGGAAGTCGCTGTCGGTGACTGGGGCGTTCACAATGGCGGTTTGTGCGCCCAGCTCCATATCATTGTTATCGGTTTGAGCTACTACTGGTGGGAAGTCGCTACCAGATATGGAGATGGTAAGTGCCGCAATATCAGAGGTTTCACCGTCTGATAAGGTGTAGTTAAACACTTCGTCTTTGCCAATTGCACTGCGATCGCCGTCGGCAGTGTAGGTATACGTACCGTCTGCAGCAATTTCTAGTACGCCATAATTACCTTGAATAGTAACTGTACCTGTAGCAGGAACAGCAACGCTATCACCAGATGCATTGGTAACAAGCGTCACTTGCGCGCCGTCTAAGATAGTGTCTGCGCCCACGCCACTTAAATCACCATTAATCAGGTTACCTTGCGCCACTAAATCACCCGTATAAGTGTATTCCGTTAACGTGGTGGTAATGTCAGTGTCTTGTAAAAGGGTTAAGGTATTGCTAAGCAACGCATCGGCAACAACACTTAAAATGTCATCAAGGAAGCCAGTTAAACCAATTGCATCAAGAGGCGCGGTAAGTAAATTAACAAGCTGACCTGCGCCAATGACTGTAGTCGCATCCAGAAGTGTTTCTAATACTCCCCTTACTTGCGTGCCAACCGTACCAAGTGGAATACCTAAAACGCCGGTATTTAACGTGGTTTCAATAGTATCAAGAACGACTGCTTGATTGTCGGGTCCAAGTACAACGCCAGCTGTACCAAGTTCATCAAGGTCAACATCGTTACTATTGTCGTTGTCTAACAAATCTTCAAGTAAGTTCTCATCATTGCGGACCACCACACTGTAGTTGCCAGCATCAAGACCTGCTAACGTGAACGAAATGGTCTCGTCGCCGGTAACATCAAAAATGTCTAGGCCACCGACATCGGCAAGTTGTGAATCTGCGCTTACTCCTTGGTAAACAAGCTGACCGCTCTCGTCATACACCTCAACAATGTAAGCATCGGCAACAGCAACCAGTGCTATTTGGTCAACTTCTACTAACACTTCACCCACATGGTTAGGGGAAACGGTAAAGGATGCACTTGCATCGACACCACCTGTAGACTCAGCCAAGCCGATAACATCTACGTTGCTGGTGGTCTCTGGCGGGTTTACCGTCACCACAGGCTCACCCATATCAATGGCATTGCCGTCGTTTATAGCATCAAGCGCTTGTACAACTACGTTTTGGCTAGCGGTACTTGCCGAGTTACCGGCATCGTCGGTGACGGTTGCCACCACCGCATAGGTACCCGCTGATAGCGTTGTGCCCGTTAAATCTAGGCTCCAGTTGCCGCTGCCATCAATAGTAAGTTCAGGGTCAGTGCCAAAGGTATAGTCAGTTCCATCTACAGTTACGGTTAGTGTAGCGTTGTCACCAAGGTCGACGGTGCCATTGAATATTAATGTACTATCGCTAGTGACAAAGTCTCCAGTCGTCCCTGAATCATTGCTGATACTATCGAAGGTAACGGTTTGCCCGTTGTTGTTTCCGTCAATACTGGTATCGATAACAATTGAACCTGTAGCTGAGTCAGAATTACCTACAGCATCTGTAGCGGTAACTGTTGCCGTATAATTACCTTCAGCGAGTAATGCGACAATATTGTCAGCTAATATCCAGGTACCGTTACCATTATTGGTAGCGGTGTAGTCATTCCCGTCAATAGTGACCACCACAACCGCGTTCGGGTCGTTCACTGTACCGGTAAGCTCCGGCGTGGTGTCGTTGGTGGTTAGATCGTTTATTGCAACCGTAGGCGCAGTGGTATCAATTACCACTGTACCTGTATTGGTGACAATATTACCCGCGGCGTCTGTCGCGCTTACCGAAGTGGGGTAGCTACCTTCAGCAAGTGTGGCGACTACGTCATCGGCTAGTGTCCATGTACCGTTACCATTATTAGTAGCGGTGTAGTCGTTGCCGTCAATCGTCACCACTACAATCGCATTCGGGTCGTTCACCGTACCGGTAAGTTCCGGGGCAGTGTCGTTAGTAGTAAGATCGTTAATGGCTACCGTAGGTGCAGTGGTATCAATTACTACAGTACCTGAGTTGGTAACCGTGTTGCCTGCGGCATCTGTCGCGCTTACCGAAGTTGGGTAGCTACCTTCTGCAAGCGTGGCGACTACGTCATCGGCTAGTGTCCAAGTACCGTTACCGTTATTAGTAGCGGTGTAGTCGTTGCCGTCAATGGTCACCACTACAATCGCATTCGGGTCGTTCACTGTACCGGTAAGCTCTGGTGTGGTGTCGTTGGTGGTTAGATCGTTAATGGCTACCGTAGGTGCAGTGGTATCAATTACTACAGTACCTGTGTCGGTATCGGTATTACCCGCATCGTCAGTTGCAGTAACAGATGTTGGATAACTACCTTCCGCGAGTGTAGCAACTACGTCATCGGCCAGCGTCCAGGTACCGTTACCATTATTGGTGGCGGTGTAGTCAACGCCGTCGATGGTTATTACTACAGTAGCCGTTGCGTCATCAACTGTACCCGTTAGTGCAGGCGTAGTGTCGTTGGTCGTTACATCATTAATGGTTACTACAGGTGCTACTGCGTCTACCGTATCAGACGCAGGTGCGCTGGTATTGCCAGCGTCATCTGTGGCGGTTGCTGAAACTACAACGCCATCTGCCAATGGTGTATCTGGCGTAATACTCCAATTGCCGTCGCCATCAGCGGTGACGGTGAAATCAGGTGTGCCGTCGCCATCTACATCAACGCTAACTAACGCACCTGCTTCGGCAGTGCCTGTGATCTCAGTGCCGTTACCGGCATCAACTGTGGGGGCTGTAGGTACAGTGGTATCAATCACTACTGTGCCTGTATTGGTGCTGACGTTACCGTCAGGGTCGGTTGCCGTAACGGTTGCGTTATAGCTGCCTTCGGCGAGTGTGGCTACTGCGTCGTCAGCTAGCGTCCACGTGCCGTTACCATTATTAGTGGCGGTGTAATCAATGCCGTCGATGGTGACCACAACGGTAGCTGTCGCGTCATCAACCGAACCCGTTAATGCCGGCGTAGTGTCGTTGGTCGTTACATCGTTAATGGTTAATACAGGTGCTACGGTGTCTACTGTGTCAGATGCAGGTCCACTGATATTGCCCGCTTCATCTGTAGCGGTTGCCGTTACGACAACACCATCGGCAAGCGGCGTATCTGGCGTGACTACCCAGTTACCATCACCATCAGCGATAACGGTGAAATCTGGCGTACCGTCGCCATCTACGTCTACATTCACAGTAGCGCCAGCTTCCGCAGTGCCTGTGATCTCGGTGCCGTTACCGGCATCAACTGTGGGGGCTGTAGGTACAGTGGTATCAATCACTACTGTGCCTGTATTTGTACCAACATTACCCTCTGGGTCGGTTGCAGTAACGGTTGCGGTATAGCTACCTTCAGCAAGAGCAGCCACGGCATCGTCAGCCAGCGTCCAAGTGCCATCACCGTTATTGGTGGCGGTATAATCCACACCATTGATGGTAACAACCACCGTGGCCGTTGGGTCGTCCACCAAGCCAGTAAGCGCCGGTGTTGTGTCGTTAGTCGTTAAGTCATTGAAGGCTACGACTGGCGCTGCCGCATCAACCGTATCTGAGGCTGGATTGCTAATGTTACCCGCTGCGTCAGTCGCCGTTGCTGTCACTACAACGCCATCCGCGAGCGGTGTATCAGGCGTAATACTCCAATTGCCATCGCCATCAGCAGTGACGGTGAAATCTGGGATACCATTACCGTCTACATCAACATTGACTTCGCTGCCTGCTTCGGCGGTACCGGTAATTTCGGTGCCGTTGCCCGCATCCACAGTTGGTATTGCAGGTGGTGTAGTATCAATAACTACAGTACCTGAATTTGCACCTACATTACCATCGGCATCAGTGGCAGTAACGGTAGCGGTATAGCTACCTTCAGCAAGAGCAGCCACGGCATCGTCAGCCAGCGTCCAGCTTCCATCACCATTGTTAGTCGCGGTGTAGTCCACACCATCGATAGTGACTACTACAATAGCGCTTGGATCATCAACCGTACCAGTTAACTCTGGCGTAGTGTCATTAGTGGTTAGGTCACTGATGGCAACGACTGGCGCAATAGCGTCTACCGTATCTGACGCTGGTGCACTGACATTGCCTGCTTCATCTGTGGCAGTAGCCGTCACTACCACACCATCGGCAAGCGATGTAGCTGGCGTGACTGACCAGTTGCCATCGCCATCCGCGATAACGGTGAAATCTGGCGTACCGTCGCCATCTACGTCTACATTCACGGTTGCGCCTGCTTCTGCCGTACCCGAAATTTCATTGCCATTACCTACATCGACAGTAGGAGCTGCAGGTGCTGTGGTATCAATTACCACTGTACCCGTATTGGTACTGACGTTACCGTCAGGGTCTGTGGCTGTAACCGTCGCGGTGTAGCTTCCTTCAGCCAGAGCCGCTACTGCATCATCAGCCAGAGTCCAAGTACCGTTACCGTTATTGGTGGCGTTATAATCTATACTATTAATGGTAACGACGACTGTGGCGGTTGGGTCGTCCACCGAGCCAGTAAGTGCAGGTGTGGTGTCGTTAGTCGTTAAGTCATTAAAGGCAACCACTGGCGCAACAGCGTCTACCGTGTCAGATGCTGGACCACTAGTATTGCCTGCTTCATCGATAGCCGTTGCCGTTACAATCACGCCATCTGCTAGCGGTGTAGTGGGTGTTACTGACCAATTACCATCGTTATCAGCGGTCACCGTAAAATCAGGTGTGCCATCTCCGTCTACGTCAACATTCACCACGGCTCCCGCTTCGGCAGTACCGGTAATTTCGGTACCATTGCCTGCATCGACAGTAGGTGCAGCAGGCGCAGTAGTATCGATAATTCCACCATTCTCATTTGCAGTTGCCGTATTGCCCGAAGCATCAGTGGCAGTTGCAGTGACAGAATAAACACCTTCAGATAAGGCCGCTGGCACATCTACAGAGAAGGTCCCATTGGCTTGAACAATGGCGTCAAAGGTTTGCGTATTACCAACATTATCGGTAACGCTGATGGATACGGTGCTGCCTGGTGCAATATCTGTAGTTCCAGTAATTGTTGGGGTTGTATCGTTTCCTGTACTAAGCGAGTCCAAGGTTAAGTTTGGTACGGCCGTATTGATGTTTCCGCTGGTAGTATCAGACGCTGAGTTTCCAGCGGTATCAGTGGTGGTAGCGGTAACATTGAAGTTACCGTCTGCCATCGCATTGGGCACGTCGGCGCTGAAATCACCGTTGCTATCGACAATAGCCGTAAATGTCTGTTCTGCTCCTGCGCTGTCGGTGACGGTTATGGTCACTGAACTGCCAGGGCTTAAATCGGTGCTGCCAGTAATTGTTGGCGTGGTATCGTTACCTGTGCCTTGGGCATCTAAGTTGATAGTCGGCGCGGTAGTGTCTACGCTCCCGTTTGTTTCAGTGGTGGTAGTCTCATTGCCAGCAGTATCTTCGGCAACCGCCGTGACGGTATAGCCTCCCTCAGCCATTGGATTAGGCACATCGGCCGAGAAACTGCCGTCTCCCTGAACGGTAGCATCGAAGGTCTGGCTTACGCCTGCATTATCGACAACGGTAATCGTTACCGTGGCGCCTGCAGGCAGGTCACTATTACCCGATATAGTCGGCGTTGTGTCATTCTCTGAGTCTAGTGCGTCTAATGATAGGGTAGGGGCTGTTGTATCAATAACTCCCGTATTGTCTACAACACTGGTGCTATTACCTGCATCATCACTCGCGGTGGCCTCAACGCTGTAAGCGCCTTCTGCTAAAGGCACGGGCACATCCACCGTAAAGTCTCCATTTACATCAACAGTCGCTGTGATGGTTTGGACATTTCCTGCGTTGTCAGTTACCACAAGGGTAACTTCACTACCTTGCGCTAGGTTAGTGCTACCAGACAGAGTAGGCGTCGTGTCGTTGCCTTCCTCAAGTGGGGTTAACGTCAACGACGGCGGTGTAGTGTCTATGTTTCCAGTATCACTCGCTGTCGCTGTATTGCCTGCATCATCGTCGATTGTAGCGCTTACCGTGAAGTCGCCTTCAGCTAAATTGGTACCCGGGGATATAGAGAAGGACCCATCGGCCTGTACGACTGCACTTAAGGTCTGGGTCGCACCAGCACTATCGGTTACCAAAATGGTGATTACAGAGCCTGCAGGTTCATCGGTTGAGCCTGTAATAAGCGGAGTAGCGTCGTTAGTGGTATCGGCAACATCTATAGTCAATGTAGGTACAAGTGTATCAACTACGCCTGCTTCATTATCTGTTGTACTGTTTCCTGCTGTATCGGTGGCGGTTACTGAAACAGTGAAGTTTCCTTCAGCCATCGCAGCCGGTACGTCGGCAGAGAATACGCCGCCCGCCGCAACCAGTGCAGAGAACACCTGGGTATTACCCGCGCTATCAATAACGGTTATCTGCACTGTAGCACCTTGCGGTAAATCTACAGTACCGCTTATGGTTGGGGTCGAGTCGCTAATTGTGCCTGGGTCGTCCAGCGTAATAACAGGTGAAATTGTGTCGATTACGCCGGTTTCAGCGTCGGACGCTGTATTGCCAGCCTCATCAACAACCGTTGCTTGAACCGTGTAGTTACCCTCCGCCAAAGTGGCAGGTACCTCTACACTAAAGGAATCGTCGCTTTGCACCGTTGCTGACAAGGTTTGTACATTTCCAGCATCGTCCGTCACTGTAATAGAAACCGTGCTTCCAACAGGTTGATCTGTGGTACCGCTAATTGTTGGCGTTGCATCATTGCCAATTCCCAGTTCTGTCACATCAATAGTCGGTGAAGTGGTATCTATCACACCGCCAGTTTCGGAATCAGAGCCTGTATTACCCGCGCTGTCATCCACCTCTGCGACAACTGTGTAGCTACCCTCGGCTAAGTTTGACGGTACGCTAGCGCTGAACGTGCCATCTCCTTGTACTGTTGTAGTAAAGGTTTGAACCGCCCCAGCACTATCTGTCACTGTTAAAGTGACTACGGCACCAACCGGCGCGTTAGTTGTGCCTGAAATAAGAGGCGTAGCGTCGTTTGTCTGGCCAAGGGCATCTAGCGTAATGTCAGGTGCGCTCGTGTTAACATTCCCGCTATCCGTTACCGTCGTGCTATTGCCCGCAGCGTCATTCGCACTAGCTGTTACATCGTAATCGCCATCAACAAGCGCGCTGGGTACTTCAACTGAGAAAGAGCCATCCGCGTTTACCGTAGCAGTAAGGTTCTGTACATTACCGCCTGCATCGGTGACAACTAGCGTAATGGTTGCTCCCTCTGGTAAGTCGGTGGTGCCGCTCAAAATTGGCGTTGCGTCATTGCCGCTGGCCACCGGGTCTAAGTTGATAACAGGTGGGGTGGTGTCAATAATACCGTTGTTATCAATCGCTGTGTTTTGATTACCTGCATCATCAGTCGCCGTCACTTCTGCGGTGTAATCGCCTTGTGCTAGGTCAACCGGCACATCAGCGCTAAAGCTACCGTTCACTTGAACTATGGCGGTGAAGGTTTGCGTATTGCCTAGGCTGTCAGTCACGCTAATGTTTACTGTGTTGCCCGCAGATAAGTCGGTAGTTCCCGAGATAGTCGGCGTAGCGTCGTTAGTCAGGCCTTGTGCGTCTAGCGTTATCGTTGGCGCTGCTGTGTCTATGACACCGCTGTTATCTATTGCCGTTGCAGAATTACCCGCATCGTCAGTAGCAGTAACGGTTGCGCTGAAACTGCCTTCAGCTAAATCGGCGGGAACATCAGCACTGTAAGTGCCATCGTTTAGCACTGTGGCTGTGAATGTCTGGGTGTTTCCAGCGTTGTCTGTCACGCTTATGCTTACCGTATCGCCAGCATTGAGGTCTGTGGTGCCAGAGATAGACGGTGTTGCATCATTACCAAGCCCTTGCGCATCAATGGTGATTGATGGGGCCGTTGTATCTATGTTACCCCCATTTTCAGTTACCGATGCACTGTTGCCTGCGCCATCTGTGGCGGTTGCCGTAACAGAATAGTCACCTTCAGGTAAGCCTGCAGGGACATCAGCAGTAAAGCTACCATCACCTTGTACTGTGGCCGTGAATGTTTGCGTGTTTCCAGCACTGTCGGTGACGGTTAGCGTTACCGTGCTACCTGGTGCTAAATTGGTATTACCTGAAATGGTCGGTGTGGTGTCGTTATCTGACTCTAATGGTTCAAGCGATAAGGTCGGTGCTGCTGAGTTTATATCCCCACTTATTGTATTTGTAGCGGTATTGCCCGCAGCATCAGTAGCGGTTGCAGTGATGTCAAAGTTTCCATCAGCCATAGGGTTAGGCACATCTGCACTGAAGTCGCCGTTATCATCTACGGTTGCAGTAAACGATTGCTCAGTGCCAGCGCTATCAGTGACTGTGATAGTCACTGTACTTCCTGCGTCCAAGTCTGTGCTACCGCTAATAGTTGGTGTGGTATCGTTTCCAGTGCCAAATGGATCTAGGGTAATTACTGGCGCTGTGGTATCTACGCTACCACCAGTTTCAGAAGCAGAACCTTGGTTGCCTGCCGGGTCTTGAGCCGTTGCTATGACGGTATAGTCACCTTCAGCTAATGGTGAAGGTACATTGGCTGCAAAACTGCCGTCGGTTTGTACCGTTGCCGCAAAGGTTTGCGTGTTACCTGCACTGTCGACGACTGTCAGTGTAACAATTGCGCCAGCCGGAAGGTTTGTGATACCGGAAATGGTTGGCGTTACATTATTTTCTGGCGCTAATTCATCTAGGTTTAGCTCAGGTGGCGTTGTGTCGATATTCCCCGAATTATCGAGTATCGATGTGCTGTTACCTGCTTCATCAGTGGCTGTTGCTTCAACACTGTACGAACCTTCAGCCAGTGCCGCGGGTACCTCAACCGTAAAGTTTCCTGCAGCATCAACCGTTGCCGTGACCGTTTGAATGTTGCCTGTACTATCCGTGATAACCAAGGATACAACGCTACCTTCAGCTAGATCAGTGCTACCCGACATGGTTGGCGTTGTGTCATTGCCTAGCCCTTGAGGGTCTAACGTTAAGGTAGGCGCTGTGGTGTCAATGGTGCCCGCTGCACTGGCTGTCGAACTGTTGCCTGCCTCATCCGTAGCTGTTGTGGTTACGGTATAGTCACCTTCGGTTAGCGCAACAGGCACATCCACACTGAAGTTGCCGTCTGCATCAACCGTTGCCGTAACAGTTTGGGTATTTCCTGCATTGTCGGTAATCGAAAGTGTAACGCTCTCGCCTGCTGCCAAGTCCGTAGTGCCCGAAATGGTAGGCGTTGTATCGTTATTTGAACCCAGCGTATCTAGCGAGATAACAGGGGCGACGGTATCGACGATACCGTTATTATCAGTGACAGAAGCACTATTGCCATTGCTGTCAGTGGCGGTAGCTGTTACTGAGTAATCGCCCTCGGCAAGTGGCGCGGGGACATCAGCACTGAAATTACCGCTTGCATCAACCAGTGCTGTAAAGGTTTGCGTGTTGCCTGCACTGTCAATGACGGAAAGCGTAACGGTTGAACCCTCGGGTAGGTCAGTCGTACCCGATATGGTTGGAATAGTATCGCTAACTGTAACTTGAGCCTCTAGCGTTAGTGCAGGAGCGCTGGAATCTAGCGTACCGGTATCAGAGGTGGTGGTTGTATTGCCTGCATCATCTGAGGCACTTGCTGTTGCCGTGTAGCTGCCATCCGGTATAGCGTTTGGAACATCCGCGCTGAAGTCACCATTCGCATCCACAATGGCGTCAAAGGTTTGTGTATTGCCTGCGCTATCAGTAACGGTTAATGTTACCGTGCTTCCTGGTGCTAAATCAGTGTTGCCCGATATGTTAGGCGTTTCATCGTTGCCTGTACCTTGCGGATTTAGCGTAAGCAAAGGGGCAGTGGTGTCAATATTGCCACCATCTTCAGATGTGGTTGTTGAGTTACCAGCATCATCTGTTGCAGTGACTTCTACGCTGTAGTCGCCTTCAGGCAATGGAGACAATGCCTCTGTAGCAAAGTTGCCATCGGCATCAACCAATGCGTTTATGGTTTGTGTGTCGCCATTACTGTCAGTTATGTTGATCACAACAACAGCGCCTTCGGGTAAATCTGTATTACCTGAAATAACCGGCGTTGTGTCATTACCTGAGTTTAACGGATTAACGTTGACAACAGGCACTTGCGTATCAATGTTTCCATTTGCCTCGTTTGCCGTTGCGGTGTTGCCTTGCGCATCGCTTACTGTTGCCGTAACGGTAAAGTCGCCTTCAGCTAAGGCTGCAGGCACATCGGCGCTAAATGTTCCGTCTGCTTGTACTGCGGCTTGGAAACTTTGCGAGTCACCAGTGGCGTCAACTACCGTAATAGTGACAAGAGTGCCAGGGGCTACATCGGTAGTACCTGAGATAGTAGGGGTTACGTCGCTGGTAGAGACTTGCGTGTCAAGCGCTAGCAGCGGCGCTTGGCTGTCTACATCGCCTGTTGTATTGGCATTTGCGGTATTGCCTGCACTGTCAGTTGCACTGGCGGTAACAGTAAAGTCGCCGTCAGCTACTGCGTTTGGCACATCTACACTAAAGCTACCATTTGCATCGACCAAGGCATTGACAGTTTGTGTATTTCCAGCGCTATCAGTCACGACAAGCGTGACTGTGCTTCCTCCTGGAAGGTCAGTGGTGCCTGAAAGCGTAGGGGTGGTGTCACCCGTGCTTCCCGGGTTTTCAAGGGTTAGCGCTGGCGCAGTAGTATCAATGGTGCCGCCATTATCGGTCACCGTTGTGGTATTGCCATCACTGTCAGTTGCGCTGGCGGTAACTGTGTAAGCGCCATCAGCGAGTGGGGTGTTTACATCTGCATTGAAGGTGCCGCCGGCGCCTACTGTCGCGGTAATAGTTTGCGTGTTACCTGCGCTATCCGTTACGGTTAACGTTACCGTACTACCTTCAGGTAAGCTGCTGGAACCAGAAATAGTGGGCGAGCTGTCATTCGTCTCGCCTTGTCCATCTAGCACTAATGTAGGTGAATTGGTGTTAATGTTACCGGTTGCGTTATCTGAAGCTTCATTGCCTGCTTCGTCCTCAGCCGTGGCAGTAACAGTAAAGTCTCCATCAGCCAGCTCTTGTGGTACGTCGACAGAGAAGTTGCCGTTTGCATCGACCAAGGTATTGATAGTTTGCGTGTTACCTGCGCTATCGACTACCGTAAGCGAAACAACACTTCCTTCCGGTAGATCGGTGCTGCCCGATAAAGTCGGTGTGGTATCGTTGCTAGACCCCACTGGGTTTAGAGAAAGGGATGGTGCTGTTGTATCGATAATGCCGCCGTTCTCTGTCACGCTAGCAGTATTGCCATTCTCATCGACAGCGGTTGCTGTGACGGTGTAGTTACTTTCTGCCAATGCGCTAGGTACTTCAGCGCTAAAGGCTCCGTTTTCATCAACAAGGGTTTCAATGGTTTGCTGATTACCTAAGCTATCAGTAACGACCAGTGTAACCGTACTACCTTGTGGTAAATCAGCCGTGCCACTAATTAATGGCGTGGTATCGTTGCCAATGTCTTGTGGATCAAGCGATAGCGTTGGTGCTGCGGTATCAATATTGCCCTGTGTTGACGCAGAGTCTTGATTACCCGCATCGTCAGTGACTGTTGCGGTGATGGTAAAGTTGCCGTCGGCAAGCTCTGCTGGTACATCGACTGAGAAGGTCCCATCGTTTTCGACTACAGCGATAAAGGTTTGCGTATTTCCTGCACTGTCTGTAACTGTGATTGATACGTTGCTACCAGGTGCCTGATCTGTGTTACCAGAAATGGTTGGCGTAGCATCATTAGTGCTGCCTTGAGCATCTAAGTTAACTAGGGGGGACGTAATATCAATATTACCGCCGGTTTCCGTTGTTGTTGCCGAATTGCCATTTGCATCGGTTGCCGTAGCAGTAACGCTATATTCACCTTCCGCTAACGGGTTGGGCACATCAACACTGAAGTTACCCGAACCGTCGACAGTAGCCGTAAATGTTTGTGTATTGCCAAGCGCGTCAGTAACACTCATTGTTACAGTGCTGCCAGTGGGCAAATCGGTAGTACCCGAAATGGTAGGAGTGGTGTCGTTGTCATCCCCTAGTGGGTCAAGCGTTAAGGTTGGCGAATTGGTATCCACACTGCCTGTTTGTGCCGTTGAAGCACTATTTCCCGCTGCATCGGTTGCTGTTGCTTCAACTGTATAGTCGCCGTCAGCGAGCTCAGCAGGAACATCTGCACTAAATTCGCCGTTAGCGTCTACTGTGGCGGGAAAGGTTTGGCTGTTTCCTGCACTGTCAGTAACGGTAAGTGTAACTGTGCTGCCCGCTTCTAAATTCGTTGAACCGCTAATCGAAGGTGTCGTGTCGTTACTTGTACCAAGTTGCTCGAGTGCAATCGTAGGTGCTTGGGTATCGATGTTACCGCCATCTTCAGTAACGATAGTCGTATTGCCTGCATCGTCTGTAGCACTGGCTTCTACGGTATACTCACCCTCAGTAAGCGGTGTTTGCACGTCGACGTTGAAATTGCCGTCATCATTAACGATTGCATCGATGGTTTGTGTGTTGCCCGCACTGTCGGTAACCACAATAGTTACCGTTGAACCAGGCGGTAAATCGGTAGTACCAGAAATCGTTGGCGTGGTGTCGCTGCCGTCAGTTTGTGGGTCTAGAGAAAGCGCTGGTGCGGTAGTGTCTATATTGCCACTGTTGTCGACAGCGTAAGTTGTATTACCCGCTGCATCAGTTGCTTCGACAGAGACCTCATAGTTGCCCTCTGCTAGCGCTTCATCCACATCGGCGCTGAAACTTCCATTTTCATTAACAACGGCGGTGACGGTCTGCGTATTACCCTGACTATCGGTGACGGTAATAACGACTTCGCTGCCAGCTGGTAAATCTGTATTACCCGAGATAGTAGGTGTTGTGTCGTTAGCATCAGATTGCGGATCGATATTCACAACCGGTGGGGTGGTATCAAGTACAGTGGTGGCCGTGGCAGTTGAGCTATTACCACTTTCGTCTGCCACCGTCACTTCAATGTCGTATTCACCCTCTTCAGCGCCTGGAGGAAAGGCTACATTGAAGTTGCCATTCTCATCTGTTGTACTTGTTATTGTCTGGCTGTTGCCGTCGCTATCGGTGATAACAACCACTACCTCTGAGTTAGGTGCGTCTGATGAGCCCCCGATGCCCTCACTACCGTTGGTAGGAGAACCGGTTTCAATAACGACATTCGGGCCTTGGGTGTTGATAACCGCATCGATAGACGTTGAAGAGGTATTGGCCGCTACATCAGATACAGTAGCGGTTACAGTAAAGTCACCGTTTGCGAGTGCTTGCGGAACTTCAGCACTAAAGCTACCGTCTTCTTGCACAATTGCATTAATGGTTTGCGTAGTGCCGTCTGAGTGTACGATATCTAGCGTTACCACCGCACCTGGTTCTGCATCAGTGTCGCCATTTATCACTGGCGTGTCATCATTCGTTGAACCAATGGGTTCAAGGCTGATCACCGGCGCTGTGGTGTCTATTTCACCCGTTACTGTGGTGGTAGAATTATTACCTGCTGGTGTCGTAACAGTAACGTCAACCGTGTACTCACCTTCGCTAAGCTCCGCTGGTATATCTTCGCTGAATGTGCCGTCTGCGCCTACAGTGGTAACTATTGTTTGTTCGTTACCCTCGCTATCTGTAACAACAATGACCACTTCACTGCCAGGAGGCGCATCAGTCTCACCAGACACGTTGGGCGTTGTGTCGTTCGTTGGCGCAGGTTGGTTCACGGTCGTCGAAGGACTCGTAGAATCGTAATCGCCGCTTGCTGTTGCCTGCGCTGTGTTACCCGCACCATCGGTTACCTCGGCAGTCACGCTGTATGTACCCTCAGCCACCGCATTTGGAACTTCAACAGTAAAAGTTCCATCGGCTAGTACGGTGGTAGAGAAGGTTTGAGTAACGCCTGCACTATCTGTAACGCTAAGTGTGATTGTGCTTCCTGGCACCGCATCGGTTAAACCAGAAAGGGTGGGTGTAGTATCGCCATTTATTCCAGGATCGTTCAATGAGACAGTTGGCGCCGTCACGTCGATAGCGCCTTGTGCTTCGACACTAGCCGTATTTCCTGCTTCATCTGTTACGCTGGCGTTAACCGTAAATTCACCTTCAGCTAATTCAGCCGGTACGTCTGCGCTGTAAGTGCCGTCTGCTTGAACAATAGCAGTCACGGTTTGCGTATTGCCCGCGCTATCGGTAATGGTTAACGTAACCGTGCTGCCTGGCGCAGCATCAGTAGTACCTGAAAGCGTAGGCGTGGTGTCATTGTCAGTGCCTTGTGCATCTAACGAAATTACCGGTGCGGTAGTATCAATTTCACCAATATTGGCATCGGTGGCAGTATTGCCTGCCGCATCGGTAACGCTGGCCTCAACGGAATATTCACCTTCCGCTAATGCAACAGGCACATCTACAGAGAAAGTGCCGCCAACTTGCACGGTGGTGGTAAGCGTCTGTACGTTACCTGCACTGTCAGTCACCGTTAGCGTCACGGTCGAACCCGGCGCGGCATCAGTAGTACCTGAAAGCGTAGGCGTGGTGTCGTTGTCAGTGCCTTGTGCATCTAACGTAATATCGGGGGGAGTCGTATCAATTTCACCGGTATTGGCATCGGTGGCAGTATTGCCTGCGGCATCGGTAACGCTGGCCTCAACGGAATATTCACCTTCCGCTAATGCAACAGGCACATCTACAGAGAAAGTGCCGTCAGCTTGCACGGTGGTGGTAAGCGTTTGTACGTTACCCGCACTGTCTGTCACCGTTAGGGTCACGGTCGAGCCCGGCGCGGCATCAGTAGTACCTGAAAGCGTAGGCGTGGTGTCGTTGTCAGTGCCTTGTGCATCTAACGAAATTACCGGTGCGGTAGTATCAATTTCACCAGTATTGGCATCGGTGGCAGTATTGCCTGCGGCATCGGTAACGCTGGCCTCAACGGAATATTCACCTTCCGCTAATGCAACAGGCACATCTACAGAGAAAGTGCCGTCAGCTTGCACGGTGGTGGTAAGCGTTTGTACGTTACCTGCACTGTCAGTCACCGTTAGCGTCACGGTCGAACCCGGCGCAGCATCAGTAGTACCTGAAAGCGTAGGCGTGGTGTCATTGTCAGTGCCTTGTGCATCTAACGAAATTACCGGTGCGGTAGTATCAATTTCACCAATATTGGCATCGGTGGCAGTATTGCCTGCCGCATCGGTAACGCTGGCCTCAACGGAATATTCACCTTCCGCTAATGCAATAGGCACATCTACAGAGAAAGTGCCGTCAGCTTGCACGGTGGTGGTAAGCGTTTGTACGTTACCTGCACTGTCAGTCACCGTTAGCGTCACGGTCGAACCCGGCGCAGCATCAGTAGTACCTGAAAGCGTAGGCGTGGTGTCATTGTCAGTGCCTTGTGCATCTAACGTAATATCGGGGGGAGTCGTATCAATTTCACCAATATTGGCATCGGTGGCAGTATTGCCTGCCGCATCGGTAACGCTGGCCTCAACGGAATATTCACCTTCTGCTAATGCAACAGGTACATCTACAGAGAAAGTGCCGTCAGCTTGCACGGTGGTGGTAAGCGTTTGTACGTTACCCGCACTGTCTGTCACCGTTAGGGTCACGGTAGAGCCCGGCGTTGCGTCAGTGGTACCGGATATCGTCGGGGTAGAATCGTTATTAAGAGGAACAGCGTTGAGTGTAATGGTAATATCTGTGGCTTCGTCACCGCCGTTACTAAACTGTTCTGACGTTATCCCTTCGTTACCGTTGGCACCTTGCTCAAATTCAAAAGCGACAGGGTCTACAGTTTCATTGATCCTGTCTACTCGAACAAAGTTACTTCCTCCTGCACCGCCACCACCATCTAAACCAGCAGCGGTTGCTTCTAACGACTCCAAAATATCGTCATCGCCAGCAAGTACGTCTAAAAAATCTTGGTCGAGATCTTGGCTATCTCCAGTTTGATCAAGCAGGGCGTTAAGACCTTCAAGGCTTTCGTCAAAAGCGGCGAATTCGTCATCGCTGTCGACATCTGTAAAGTCTAATTGAAAGGGAAAGGTAACTGTCTGCCCAGCGGGCAATTCTCTCACAATGCCGTCTATACTGACACGCACTGAATTGCCATCGGGTATTATAAGGCTGTCGCCCTCAGATAAAACAGTATTTTCACTTACAGCGTATTGCTTGCCTGTTTCAGACCGCTCTACCAATACTTCACCGTTAACGTCGACAACAATTACATCGGCCATTTTAAACCCTTTTTATCAATCACTGAATTTCTATACCTTAAGCCTAGCAGTGAAAATAAAATTGGTTACCGGACCGTGGTACAGGTAGTGGTATACCTTCGTCGAATCTCTAGGTACTTCCCCCTAATTTATTAATTTTAAGACAGAATTAGACTTTTGTTGGTTGGCAGAAGTTTCAATTAACTACTAGGCTAAAGTCACGTTGAGATAATTTTTATATCTGACTTTGTTAATGTATGAGTGATGTAGGTATGAAGAAAATACAAATTTTTTGGCTACTTGGGCTAGTAACATTTTCCTTGTCGGCGCAAGAACCTTCGTCCGGAATGGGCAGTGCTTCTTTAGAGCAATATGTAAGTAAATCTATTAATTCAAACCCTGAAATTCAGGCAAGTTGGCGGCAACTTCAAATCGCCATGAAAGATGTCGATATTGCTAAATCCGGTTATCGACCTTCTATTGATGTTCTAGCTTCTAGTGCGTATACCGAGAGAAATTATGGGTTAGATCAAGACTACGCAGGCCACACCGCTGAAATTAGATTAACGCAATTACTTTACGATGGCTTTTTCACCTCTAGCGAAGTGAGTAGGTTCAAACAAGCTCAAGTGGTTCGTTACTATGAATTGATGGGCGAGATAGAACAAAAGTCACTTGAAACCTCATTAGCTTATATGGATGTTCAACTTTATCGCGAGTTACTTTCATTGGCAGAAAAAAATCTAATTACGCATGTGGATGTTTTCAAACAAATCGAAGAAAGTGTAATAGCAGGTGTTGGCCGAAGAGCGGACTTAGAACAAATTAGTGGTCGTCTTTCGCTGTCAGAGTCCAATGTATTAACTGAGCTTTCTAACCTTCATGATGTCACCGCGAGATTTTTAAGGCTTATAGGGGAGAAACCTGCAGAAGCATTAGCCGAGGTGTCACTTTCTGAGGCTATGCCTGCGTCAGTAGCAATGGATTTAGAATCCATATTGTTAGCGGCATACGAAACTAATCCGTCTTTCAATGCAACAATTTATAATATAGACGCACAACGTTTTGCAATTGATAGCGCAAGAAGTCGGTACCAACCTCAAATTAACTTTACAGCAAGTTACGGCGCGCAAACGCGAGACGAAGCGGCGTTAAATAACACTATTTCTGAAGCGAGCGTGGGGGTTAACTTTTCGTACAATATTTATAACGGTGGTGCAGACCGGGCTGCAATTAGACAAGCGCTATCACAGGTAGATTTAGCAAAAGACTTAAGAGATAAAGCCTGTATTGATATGCGCCAAACTATTCAAATTGCGCGGAACGATATTCAAAATATTAGCGAGCAGCTACCTTCGTTAAATGCACACAGGTTGTCTTCCGACAGAGTTAAGTCAGCGTATATGGATCAGTTCACCATTGGCGAACGTTCACTTCTAGATTTGCTCGATTCAGAAAATGAGTATTACGAGTCGAGCAGAGCTTATGTACAAGCCACCTATACATTAGAAAAAGCGAGGGCTCGGCTACTAGCTGCGTCGGGCATTCTGGTTAAAGCGTTGGGTGTGAGTAGAAATGGTGTAGCCAGCGTAAGTGAATTAGCAGAAAAAGAGCTTCGTTACGATCCCAATCACGTGTGCCCAGCTACCCGAACATCGTTAGATGATGAGCGCAATATCTTAAAGCGAGATTCAGATTCAGATGGCATAGTCGATCTATGGGACGATTGCGTTAATTCTGCACCTAATGCCATGGTTGATGATTTTGGATGTGAAGCTAGTGCACCTGAACCTCAAGCTATGAATACCCCAGCAAGCGCTGCCGATTTCACCTTAGATGATGCACAAGTTTTAGCATCTTTTAGTATCAACATATCATTCGCATCAAATTCATCCAAAATTTCGTCTGAATACACCTCGTCACTTGCTCAAGTTATTGATGCACTTGAACAGTATGACAATGCGGGCGTTATTATTCACGGACATGCCTCGTTAGATGGAGATGCGGCATATAACCAACGCCTTTCAGAACGGCGAGCGAGTGAAGTTGCCGCCTTACTGATTGAGTCCGCTGACATAGATAGCCGACGTATTACCTCTGTAGGCTATGGCGAAACACGACCTTTGGTTGATGAAGAATCACTAGCCGCAAATGCAAAAAATCGTCGAATTGAAGCCACGATAATTCAGCTTTAATTCGCAAAGGACGTGGAGGGGTAATGGTTCAGGGAGAAAAAGGCGCGCTGTCTTACTTAGAAAATCAAGGAGGCGTGCTGTTAGATTGCTTGATGATTATTTGTCGAGCACACAATATTTCGGTTTCTAGGGTAAGCTTACTCAGTGGTTTGCCTCTAGATAATGGTGAGTTATCTCCTACGGGCTTTGAGCGCGCCGCCCAACGTGCTGGTTTAGCAAGTCGCACCGCAAAAAGAGACATAGAGCAGATTAATGCTGCTTTGCTTCCCGCCGTGTTAATTATGGAAGGCAGGCAAGCCTGCGTTTTACACGAATTAAACGATGATAGTGCGAAAGTGTCCTACCCAGAATTAGACACCGCAGTGGTATCGGTAGAACGTGAAAAAATCGCCTCCCTGTTTACCGGCTATGTAATTTTCGCTCGCCCTGTTTCCCAACCTGAAATTCAATCTGGCAAGGTGGAAAAGAGCGCAGTCGGTCACTGGCTTTGGTCATCAGTAAAATCTGCGTATGACTTGTATCGTGATGTTCTACTGGCATCAATATTCATTAGCCTGTTATCGATAGCGCTCCCGTTATTTGTAATGAATGTTTATGACCGCGTAGTGCCCAATGCAGCAATGGAAACCTTGTGGGCGTTAGCCATTGGCGTCCTTTTAGTATTAGCGGCAGATTTTCTCTTGCGCGTGCTGCGGCAATATTTTGTTGAGCTCGCTGCTAGTCGCTTAGATGTCACTATGTCTGCGAAAATTATGGAAAAAGTACTTTCAATCGATTTAACTAACAAGCCAGCTAAAAGTGGTGCGTTTATAAATAGTCTACAATCCTTCGAGAGTATACGTCACTTCTTTGGCTCACTGACCTTAGTCGCGTTGGTCGATTTGCCTTTTGGTTTACTGTTTGTGTTTATCATAGCCATGATAGATATCTATCTCATCATTCCTATTTTATTGGGTACAGTCATTCTTTTTCTTTATGCCCTAAAAGCGCAGCGCATTATGCGTTCATTATCTGAAGAGTCTATGGAAATTAGTGCCAAAAAAAGCTCGTTAATTACCGAAAGTGTTACTGCCCTTGAAGACTTAAAAGCATTTGGATATCAAAGCCGAACGCAAAGTGCATGGGAAAAGCAAACCATTTTCTTAGCAAAAGTGAATGCTAAATTACGATTGGTTTCTATGTCGGTTAATAACTCCGCACTATGGATTCAGCAGTCAGTTGGTGTAGTAATAATCCTCACCGGTGTGTACCTGATTATTAAAGGTGAAATTACTCAGGGCGGGCTGATAGCGGCATATTTACTATCGAGTCGGGCTATGGGGCCTGTATCCCAAGCTGCAGCTTTACTCGCTCAGTATCATCAAGCAGAAACTGCGAAAAATGCGCTCGACGATATCATGTCACTGCCATCAGAAGGAGGTGACAATAAGCAGGTTAAAAACGCCAGCCAGTTAAGCGGAAACCTTGATGTTAAGCAGCTTTGTTTTCGCTACCCCGATGAAAATGTCTTAGCACTTAAAGATATTAACTTTTCAATTAAGCAAGGTGAGCACGTTGCCATTCTGGGGAAAAATGGCTGTGGTAAATCTACATTAAATCGTTTACTGATGGGGTTCTATAAAGCCGAATCGGGCCAAGTGTTACTTGATGAAATTGACATGAAGCAATACGAACCTGTCCTTCTAAGGCAAAACATAGGCTATGTGCCCCAAGATGTAAATCTTTTCTCCGGCACGCTAAAGGAGAATATTTCACCTGCCCATAAAGATGTAGATGACGAGAGGCTATGGGAAATCGCTAAGCAATGTGGCCTATCGAAAGTCGTTAATAGCCACGGAAACGGTTTTGAACAGCAAGTTGGGGAAGGAGGGAAGCAATTGTCAGGTGGGCAACGTCAATCTGTTTCACTGGCCCGTGCGCTAATTTATAACCCCGCTATATTTATTATGGACGAACCTACCTCCGCCATGGATTCAGCGAATGAGGCCATGATGAAAGAAACGATTCGAGAAGCGATTAAAGGGAAAACATTTATCCTCAATACCCATCGTACTACGTTGCTGGATTTAGTCGACAGAGTCATTGTTATCGAAAACGGAAAAATAATTGCTGATGGTAAAAAAGAGGACGTTCTACCTCAGTTTAAGCCGGTACCCGCTAAGTGAAGGACGGCACAGTGAAGATTAAAAGTGACGACAAAAATAGTATTTTACATAAGCTAGTTAGAGGTTGGCTAGCGCCCCCCTCGGGGCAAGATTGGGTACTTGAAGCTGAATGGGCTAGAATCATGCAAACGCCGGCAAAAGCCAAACGGCTTTTATACAGCGTAGCAGTAGTCTTACTCATATTGCTAATTTGGGCGTATTTTGCAGAGATAGACGAGGTTGCTAAAGGGGAAGGGAAAGTGATCCCATCGCAACAGCTGCAAATCCTCCAATCATATGATGGAGGTATTGTTCAGGATATATTGGTTAATGAAGGCCAACAGGTACAAAAAGGCGATGTATTGCTTCGTGTCGATCCTACGCGCTACATTTCAAGTTTAGAAGAAAATACAACACAGTTTGCGGCCCTTGCCGCCAAAGCGCAGCGTCTTTCAGCGTTAACGCATAATACTCGCTTAACTTTCTCGCCCGATTTAGTTGAACAAGCCCCTAAAATTGTTGAAAACGAAAGAAAGCTTTTTGAATCAAATCTTGCTGAATTAAATGAAGTAGCAGCAGGCTCTAATAGTCGAATACAGCAACGCAAGCAAGATGTTGAACAAGAAAGAGCTAACCTTTATCAATACAAGAGTGTGCTTTCGTTAACCGAAAAGGAATTAGGCGTTACCAAACCCCTATTAGCTTCTGGTGCGGTGTCTGAAATAGAAATTTTACGGTTAGAGCGACAAATTGTAGAGCTTGAAGGTAATATAGCCATGTCACAAGTGGCTATCGAACGAGGTCTTTCCACCATTGAAGAAGAGATAATTAGTAAAGAAGAAAGTAGGCTAAAACTTATCAATCGGTGGAATCAAGAATTAACCGATGCGGTGGGTGAAATGGCAACCCTTCAGCAGTCGCAAACAACGTTAGAAGATGTAGTCTCGCAAGCTGAACTCAGGTCACCAATTAATGGCACGGTTCAGCGTCTACTGATTAACACCGTTGGTGGGGTAATTACACCAGGAAGTGCAGTTATCGAGCTCATCCCCCAAGACGACCAGCTTATTGTTGAAGCGAAGGTTTCCCCTAAAGATATTGCGTTTATTCGAGGGGGGCAAAAAGCCATCTTAAAATTTAGTGCTTATGACTTCACTATATATGGTGGTATGGATGCTGAAGTAAAGCATATAAGCGCAGATGCTATTACCAATGAAAAAGATGAGACTTACTTCTTAGTCCGTCTGGAAACCAAGAGAACCATTGCTGACGCACCGCTGGATATCATGCCGGGAATGATTGTTCAGGTAGATATCTTGACTGGCAAAAAAACGGTGTTGAATTACATTCTGTCTCCACTTTTCACCGTTACTTCGGCTGCACTCAGGGAGCGATAGATGAAGCATTACATTATAAATACATCTCAAAAGCCCCTTGATGTTGACGCAATAGATTGGGTTGAGTTTTCTGATATTGAAAATATACGTTGCGGGAAAGAAGACAGTATTTGGGTATCGACATTTCATAAAAATTGGCGTGAAAATATTATTGCCGCAAGCGGGAAGTGTCGAAATGTTGTTTTATTGACATATCATTACGATAGGGCGGAAATGCAAACGGCATTACTGTTGGGCGCAAGGGGGTATTGTCACGTTTTAAGCCAACAATCCCTTTTAGAGTCGGTTAGTCGCGTGCTAAAAGAAGGCGGAATTTGGGTACCCAATGAGCTTTATGTGAATACAACGTCAGCCGTTGCGACCACGTTGAGCTTAAAAGTAAAAGTACCTCAAATTGCGACATTGACGACGCGGGAAAAAGATGTGCTAACAGGAATTTTAGAGGGGTTGAGTAACAAAGGGATCGCGAGAAACCTTAAGCTTACAGAAAGAACAATTAAAGAGCATGTAGGCTCGCTATTAAAGAAGCTCAACGCCAAAGACAGAATTGGGTTGTTACTGTCACTTGGCGAGTTTAGTCATTTAAAAGATGCTCTATAACTTCAATATGCGATACCACGCCATCAACACCTAATTCGACAAACAGCTCTTTAGTGTTATTTGTCTTCACACCGTCAGCATAAACGTAAATGCCAAAAGTATGGGCGAGTGAACAGAAGCCTCTAATAAAGGCATGATTGGCAGGGTTGTGATCTATATCCGCCATAAAGGCAGAATCGATTACCACATAATCAAGCCCAAGTTCTTGCACATTCATTAATTGAGAGAAAGATTCGCCAACCCGCTTTAATCCAATGCCGCATCCTTTAGCTTTCAGCGTGGAACAAAATAAATCGAACTCGTCAGGGAAACGAGCCGCCGTAGATTCCCTTACTTCGAAGTTAAGTTGTGAGGCAATATTCTCATTCATTTTCACTTGAAAATACAGCTGCGCTAAAATTTCTTGATCAAGCAGAAACTGCTCAGAGCATAGAAAGGCAAACTTTGCCTTAGTGCCAGTTTTGATTATATAAGAGAATAAATGGCTGATGGTAGCAAGCTCTAAAGCAGGCAATAAGCCCAAATATCTTGCCCAGTGGGTATAGTAGCCACTTTTTCTTAACTCATTATCTATTTCAATACCCGCCCAGCTTTGATAGTGAACTAGCTCTCTATCAGCATCTAATACCGGAAAGTTAAACGTCTCTACTGCCTGATTTGCAATCCCTTCGCTGAGTAGCTTCTTCCAACGGTTTTCTTCAACTAAAGAAATAGACGAATCTAATTTATTTTCTATATAAGGGTCGCTAAGCTTTCTCTCTATCGCCTCATCAAGCAGCGTATCAAGACGCATGAGTGCTGAGGATACATCATCTTCAGGGCGCAGCCTCACCACAGACTGATACAATTTCGGATCGCCCTTTTCAGACAGTTCCGATAAACAGGCACCATGAATTGCCTCAGCAATTGTCACAATGTCATGGGTTTCCGTTAGCAGTATGGCAATCTCATTCTTCTGCATTCGAGCTACTCTACTATCGGTGTAGTGATGATGGTGTTGGGCTAGGCAAACATTCACACTATCGGCAAACTGCAAAAGCCGCATTCTTCTGTTTTCAGGCCCTGAGCGAAGAAATGCTTCTCGGCCTCCAACGACTCTCAGAAGAAATATACAATTCACACCTTCGGTATCTCTAAATGCCAGCTGGCCTTTAAGAATAGAGATAAAGTAATCGCGGTTTGCTAATTCGGATTCAACGTCAAACTGAGTTTTATGTCGCAATAGATCAAGGCGTGTATTTTCCTCTTCCATAATTCGTTGTGAATTGCTTGCTAGAAAGTTCATCGCTTTCACCACGCGTTTTAGTTCTAGGGTTCGTGGTTCATTTACTTGAATAAACTGCATTTGCCCAAAGGACTCAGCCTGCTCAACTACTTGATCGAGAGGGCGCATAATAAGGCGTAAAAACCACGCACCAATAAGGCCAGCCACCGTGCCCACAAGAGACAACCCAAGAATTAATCGCAGTGTGGCTTTCCACATAGAGGCAACAGCAAAGCTGGTATCAGTTTGAACATAAACGACACCGTACTGTCCCCATCCTTCTGAAACTTGAGCCACGCCTGGTTCAACGTTAGGACTAAATAAAGAAGCAAACCAAGCCGGTGTTTGTTCATCTAACTGTGTGGCAAGAGTATGGCTTGAGATGATGTCACCATCGGGTTTCAGGAGTGTTATAGATGCATAGTGCCCAACATCGAACTGGGACATGATAAATAAATCTAACGTATCAGCGTCTTTTTCCAAACCACTCAGTGTAAGTGCCAACATATTAGCGTTATCTAGGTTTTTGGAATAAAGCTGCTCTTCTACATAGCCCTTTGTAGTTGCACCGTGAATGGATACGCTTCCCATGATAGCAACAAGGACAACGGCTATGATGGCAAGCCACAACTCTCTTGTTATTGACATAGACCCCTCAAGATTGTCTTTTTATTCCCTCACGTTTCATGCGCTCAATAACGTTGCGCCACCGAGATAGTCTACTGGTAGAAGTGGAAACCTGCTTTGTTTTGCCCGGCGACCAAATGCCAGCGTCATTAAAGCTAAATACAGGCACGAGGTCGGTTCGTTTCGAACCAAGCATTATTTCAGAAACAAGACTGTCTAAGACCAAGGGATCTGAAGACGGAGTTTCGTAATACCCTAATACCATATGCGCTTGCGTTACGCGGCTTCTACCAATCTTAGCTTTCACATAAATTAAGCGAAGTTTTGTACTATCAATGCCTAAGTGTAGCAGAGCTACATATTTTGCAATGGCGTAATCTTCACAATCTCCACGGGAATGGCCAATAAGCTCGGCAGGGGTGGCCCAGTAGTCTTTTTGTTTGAAAACAATGTCATCGGTGGCATATTGGATATGCTCGTCAAAGAAGCGGTTAACACCCTCTAACTGAGCGGATACTGAAAGATTGTGTAGCTGACTTAGTTTTTCTTCTAACTCTTTGACATTTAAGGCTTTATCATCCCCGAATCGCGCTTTTACTTCCATTTCTAATACGGGGAACTCTATAGACAGATGATCCTTCATTTGCTGTCCTGTCAACATAAGGGCTAAAACTACAAAGCAGTTTGACGCAAATATCGAAAGGGTCATGATTTATTTTTAATTATTTATTATACGAAAGTATAAGCACCCTACAGGCGGCGCTCCTGCATTTATATATAGTTATTCATACTTCAGTATAGGTATAGCATGGAGAATATGTGAAACCAAGTTTGTGTAGAAGAGAATTATCATCGTTATCGTTTGATAACGAAATCACTCTCTTGAATATTCGCAACAATGCCACTGTCTTTGTGAATCAACCTTGCCGTATTGCCATAGGCATTTTCAACAACAAATGCACCAGGGTAAATATGGTACTGCAAATAGGCCTTACCGTGCCGGTCGATAATTTCGCTGGTTTGATACACAAAAAGTTCATCACCGTTCTTGATGCCATTATCACGGCCCAATGATACTGAAATATGTGAACCCGCCACATTAAGCACTCTGCCAGTCATGGGCTGACAAGCAATAGTCTCATTAATATCAGCGGTTAACTGCTGCATCTGCTTTTTAATTGCATTGCCGTATTCTGTCCGCCAAAAGGTCGACGAAAATTCGTCTACATCGGTAAATCTATCAAAAGGCCACTCGGCTTCAGTAACATAATCTTGCTGCAGTAGCAGGCCGCTATTTATACCGTCAAAAACTTTAATGCTTAGCGAAAAGTAACGGGTGGCTTTTTCTTCTTTCCAGAATGCAAAAGAAGAAGGACGTTGTCTTTCAACACTCACGTCACTAATGCTGCCAATTAAAACAAACTGTGCATTTGATTGTTGTGACAACGCACGCACATTTTCTTCAAGCCCATTCACTCCCCATCGTGTGGTGTGTGGAGCAATATAAGCTAAATTTAAATTCTGGGCCTGTGCCGACATTTCGGTAGCCAGCTTTCTTGTTACTGCCTCTGAAAAGTTAGGGATCTTTCCTTCAACCAAATGATTGCGGTTTTCTACCATGAAGTAACTGGTGGCAATATTTTTATCATATTCTACTGCGGTACATTGTTTTGCCGCAGGAAAGATATCTGCCCTGACGCTGACGGTAACATAGTCGCTATGCCATATTTCATCGGTGAGCTCGAGATGATCCACTTCACCTGAACTACTAATGGTAATGTCTTCACGTTCAAGTAACCCATTCGTGAGTTGCTGAACACTGTTTATCGAGGCACCTGCGAATAACAATGCCTGTTTTAAAGCTTCTTCTGTGGCGTCTCTACGCGCTTTTTCTTTATTGCCATTCACAATAACTGCTTGGCCTTTGGCTTCATACCAAGCGGCATGGCTTTGCCCTGTTGACCCTATTGCAAGGCAAAACAGCGCCATAAAAAAGGCGGCATTGGCGTATCTAGCTAAATATCTTCTTTTTACAGAAGACATGCTAACTAAAAGTATTTTAGCGAATGTTTGTATGCCAAGCACAGTCTTGTCCTTTTGTTGTAGTGCAATAAGCGGGAGCGGGCACTACATCAGTTAATTTAGGTCAGTATTCTTTTGTATCAGCTTCGTTGTCAGCTTTATTTTAATTTTTGCTCTAACCCATATAAGCGAAATAGATGCCAATGTTTCAAATTTAAAATTTAGGCGTAAAGATTGCTTATCCAATAATAGAAAAATTGAGAATGAGGTTTCTCTAATGGTGTTTTTTAAAAAATTGATTCGTAGCCGAGCATGGATGACGGCGGCTTTATTGGCTGTATTGACAGGTTTATCTGGGTGCAGTTTATTTGTAGACAAGCATGTGGAGTGGGAGACGGTTGAGCCGGACAGTTACCCTGTACTAAGTGCCGTCGGATATGCTCCTATTATGTCGCAGCGGGGGGAAAGCGAAACGGTCAAAACCTTAATGGCCATTAAAGCGTCAAAACTAGAGGCTTATAGAGAACTTGCAGAACAGGTGTACGGACAACGTATTGAAGGTAATCAATCACTGTCTAGCCTTGTGGTGGATAATGAAACCTTGCGGGCTTCTGTAGAGGGCGTTATTCGAGGAGCTAGGGTAATAAAAAGTTACCCGGTGGGTGAAGATACCTACGCCACCGAACTTGAACTAGATATGCACCGCGTGTACGACATTTATTTGACAACAGCGAAACCACAGAGAATTAAAGACATTAAGTACTATTAAGTATTTCAATGTATGACTAAATAGCACCCACAAAAAAAGCGCGTTTTAAACGCGCTGTTTTTGTTTTTACTTGAGCTTTTGGTGACGAGTGCATTGCTTAAGCGCTAATACCTGAACCTAAGCGGCCCGCATTTGGCTTGCCTTTCTTATCGTAGGTTAACGATTCTTTAGCGCGAACTTCTAACATCAGATTCCGTAAGTGTGTGAGGCGAAGCTGTCCTTGCTCTACGGCTTTCTGATTAATTTGGGTTTTATACTTACAGTCTTCTAACAGACTTTTCGCTTTATCCATCAACCCTTGTTCATCTGCACTAATCGTTTCTTCTGTAGTTTGGCGGTATAACGCCTCGACTTTTTGGTCGGTAGACTGAATAGACTCTAGCAATTCAGACTTATCTGATAACAGGCTCATTAAGGTTTCTGCATCTCGTGAGCTAATCAAATGTAATTCTTTTTCCAGCATCAAGCACAGGCTCTCTAAGTTAGAGACCTGTTGTGATAACGCTGAATAAAGATGACTAGTCATAAAAACCTAATTACTTTTGGCCAAAAATCTCACCCTCAAGCTTAGCGATTTTATTCGCTAACACTTCAGGATTAACTTTATATTCACCACTTGATATCGCCTTTTTAAGACGATCAACTTTTTCCTGATTCACAGGCGCTTCAGATCCTTTCTTCTGAACTTGATTCAACTGCTGTGCAGACTGAGTCAAGGATACTGAATCTTGTCGTGGTGCTTGAGCAACAGATGCATTGTTCGACGTCGCTTGTTGCTGTTGCGACTGCTGCGTCTGATTCTGTTGCGAAATTTTTGTATTATCAACGGGTGTTTTGGGTAACCCATTGTTTACATTGTTAATTGCCATAATATTTCTCCACTACCTTTTCGCCTCTGTATAAGTTATCGGCACGAGCCTTCTTTTCTTTAGGCTTTTATACGACGAAAACGTAGTTTTTTAGCACGCTGAACTACAAGTGTACCACGACTTCTTGAGCGCTGGCGACTTCGGCTATGACGGGCTTTTGGCTACTGGCATTAAGCACCTTTATGGTATCGCCAATAACACCATCTTGTTGTGCTATTCCAGACGTTTTAACCGCCATTCCACCCAATGATGCGCGAATGGTAATTCTATCGCCTTTGCACACAAAGCATAGCATATTTGATTGCACTGCTTGGCCATCAACAATCCGACGTTTCATTCGAGCCCCAATTAATGCATCCACATCAGTAAATGCGCTATAACGAAGACGTTTTATATCTACCGATGCCAGCGTAAGATTAGACGCAGAAAGCACGGTGCCAGGGCTAACCGCGCCAGAAGTAACCACAATTTCTTTCGTTCTCGTTACTTGGGCACTGGTAAATAAGTACCAATCATTATTGGTGCAACTTACACGTACAGAAATATAAGATTGGTTTAGAGATTCATCCGACGCGTGAAATTGAAATCCCGTTGGGCACTGAGGAATATTAATTCTTTCGTCTACTTCAGCAATGCTCACCGCAATATCGGTGTTTTCATCGTGTATACTCAGGGTCGACAGCAAGTATTCTTCTGCGCCCTTATTCACTACATCGTGCATCGTTTCAGCGTAACTATTAGGCGCTAAAGCAACGGCCACTATAACAGTGAAAAGTGGCAGACGAACTCCTGTAAGCCAAGATTTTACATTTTTTAAATTTTTCATAGTCACTTTTCGTGTTCACTTACTGAGTTATTGTCTATGCTTATAAGACAAATTAGGTTGAGACAATAACTTGCGTACGTCCGTGATTAAGTTGTACATGCAGCGAAACCGTCATTTTTCTGTCGTTTGACCTGCATACATTTAGTGATATTGTCTATTCTCTTTAGTGAAGGCAATGATCATGCCCAGTATTAAAAAGAGGTGAGATATGTCGGGAATTTTAGACTCGGTTAACCAACGAACCCAATTAGTTGGTCAAAACCGTCTTGAGTTATTGTTGTTCAGGCTTAACGGTCGTCAACGCTTTGGTATAAACGTGTTTAAAGTACGTGAAGTGCTCCAGTGTCCACCACTGACTTCAATGCCGAAGTTGAACTCGCTAGTTCGCGGAATAGCACATATTCGTGGGCAAACTATTTCTGTCATCGATTTAAGTATGGCAACTGGCGGCAAGCGTATTGAAGATTTATCAAACGCCTTTATCGTTATTGCTGAATACAATCGTTCTGTTCAAGGGTTTTTAGTGGGTGCTGTTGAGCGCATTATTAACACCAACTGGGATGCCATTATGCCGCCTCCCCAAGGGACAGGCCGAGCAAGTTACTTAACCGCTGTTACTGAAGTAGAAAACGAATTAATTGAAATTCTCGACGTAGAAAAAATCCTCAATGAAATTTCACCGCTAAATGCAGAAGTAAGCGCCGATGTTGCGGAAGGGCTAACTACGGAAGGTAAGGAAGATAAAATTATCTTCATTGCTGATGATTCAGCGGTAGCAAGAAACCAGGTTAAAAAAGCGCTAACCTCGCTCGGATTAGAAATTGAGCTGGCAAAAAATGGTTTAGAAGCGTTAAACCGTTTAAAGGAAATCGCTGAAGAATATGGTGATATTACTAAGCGGATAGGGGTATTAGTTTCCGATATAGAAATGCCAGAGATGGACGGATACACCCTTACGGCGGAAATTAAAAATACACCTGAACTTCAAAAGCTCCATGTTGTGCTTCACACTTCTTTAAGTGGCGTATTCAATCAAGCCATGGTTCAAAAAGTGGGAGCGGATGACTTTATTGCGAAATTTCACCCCGATGAACTAGCAACAGCAGTTCAGAAGTGGTTAATGACGGATTGTGAATAACGGAGCGGTAGGGGTTGGATAATAAAAATGTGTCGCCGGCAAGCTATGAAAAGTTTCGGCACTTCCTCGAGAAACAATGTGGAATAGTACTCGGGGAAAACAAGCAATACCTTGTAAGAAGCAGGCTTGCGTCGTTGTTATATAAGCATGACTATGACAATACTGATGCGCTTATTGATGTAGTAGTAAAAGGTTACGATCGTAACCTTTTACAAAGCGTCATTGATGCGATGACCACAAACGAAACGTTGTGGTTTAGAGATACTTATCCATTTGAGTTACTACAACGCGATTTACTTCCTCAACTCGCAACAAAAAATCAAAAGCTTAGAATTTGGAGCGCAGCTTGTTCGTCTGGACAAGAGCCTTATTCTATTGCTATGTCAATATTAGAGTTCCAAAAACAGCGACCAGGCTTGCTTAGGCAAGGGGTTGAAATTGTCGCTACCGACCTTTCTTCTGAAATGCTAAACAAGTGTAGCCAAGGGTTATACGATGAACTTTCGCTTGCTAGAGGGTTATCGCCACAACGTAGGGCTATGTTTTTCCAACCTCATGAAAGTGGGCAGATGCAGGTTAAGCCAGAAGTGCGCAACATGGTTTCATTCAGAAGTTTGAATTTGTTAACTTCCTATGCAGCACTTGGCCGCTTCGACATCGTTTTTTGCCGCAATGTGCTGATTTATTTTTCGGCAGATGTGAAACAAAAGATACTGCAACAAATTGCCGGACAGCTGCAACCTGCCGGTGTCCTTTTCCTTGGCGCGTCTGAATCTATCAGTGCGGCAAGCGATACGTATGCCATGATTAAATGTAATCCTGGCTTGTACTATCAAAAGAAATAAATACCTAACGTACTGAATTTAGTTAAATATTTAAAATTCCCTCTATTTCTTTTCTCATTTTTATACAGTGCCAATCTTCAGGTTGGCATCTGCCTTGCTAGTAAAATCCTATAACAGATAATTCGTCATTATTTACTGATGGCGTATTTCCGGAATTTCGCAGCTAGGAGTTTTCAATATGGCCATAAATCTCGACAAGTTAGTCGGGTTTCATCAGTCGGCGTTAGCAATACGCACCGACAGGATGGAAGTCATCTCTGGAAACCTAGCGAACGCCAATACCCCTGGTTATAAGGCGAAAGACATCGACTTTAATAAAGCGATGGAGTCAGCCATGAGCGCCCAAGATGGGCAGCACAAATTGGGCGGTGGAAGCTTAGTAAGAACACACGATAAACACATAGGTGGCGATGTATCGTCGGTTGCATCAAATTTTGAAATGCAATACCGCATACCCACTCAACCGGATACCGGAGACGGCAATACGGTGGAAGTACAGGCAGAACGTAACCGCTTTTTAGATAACGGTTTACGTTACCAAGCCACACTTGAGTTTATTAACGGTAAAGTTAAAGGTATGAAAAAAGCCCTTAGTTCTGGAGGCCAGTAATCATGAGCTTATTTAATGTGATGTCAATTTCCAGTACCGGTATGGAAGCTGAAAATGTTCGTTTAAACACCACCGCTAGTAACATTGCTAACGCGAATTCGGTAAGCAGTAGTTATGACGAAACGTATCGTGCAAGACACCCAGTGTTTGCCGCTGAGTTGCAGCGAGCTATGGGCGATCAAAGCAAGGGTGTGGGTGTTGAAGTTAAGGGAATTGTAGAAAGCGATGCGCCATTGCAAGTTGAGTATGCCCCGCATAACCCAATGGCTGACGAAGAGGGTTATATCTATAAGCCAAACGTCAACATCGTTGAAGAAATGGCAAATATGATGTCGGCGTCAAAAGCCTATGAAACCAACGTTCAGGTTGCTGATACCACCAAACGGATATTCCGTCGGGTATTGCAACTAGGACAAGGGCAATAAGTTGCCGCATAGGTAATGTGAGGAAAATACTGTGACCACAATTAACAACACCACTGGCCTGAACAACGAACTCTACTGGCAAGAAGAGACGGTTCCGGTTGTCGATGGAACAGAGCAACAGCTTTCGCAAGAAGACTTTTTTGCCATGTTAACCGAGCAATTAGCGAATCAGGATCCTACTAAACCCGTAGATAACGATCAGATGGTAGCGCAAATGACATCATTCACTATGGCTGATGGTATTTCTCAGTTGAATGATAAGTTCGAGTCATTCGCCGCCTCGATGACATCTAACCAAGCATTGCAAGCATCTAGCTTGATTGGTCAGAACGTGTTGGTACAGGGCAACGTAGGGCACATGTCTAGCGACGCTGCAGGCGTATCGGGTGTTGTGGTCAATGAGCAGAGCGTACAAAACATGACTATCACTGTTGAAAATCAATACGGTGAAGTGATTAAGACTATTGATGCTGGCACACAAGCTGCTGGCAACATTCAATTTGAATGGGATGGCAAGGACACCCAAGGCAACGATATGCCAGCGGGTGACTACGTAATCAGTGCTACAGGCGAATTAAACGGTGAAGGCGTTCAATTGAATACTGCCATTAATCGTCATGTAGGAAGTGTTAGTTTGGCCGGCAGTGGTCAGGGCGTAATTTTAAATTTAGATGGCGAAGTCAGCATTAGTCTTGATGACGTTATTCAAATCGGCAGTTAGCAGGAGAAAGAAGCATGTCTTTTAATATTGCACTAAGTGGCGTAGCTGCCGCACAAAAAGATTTAGATGTAACCGCGAATAACATCGCAAACGTAAATACTGTTGGCTTTAAAGAGTCTCGCGCTGAATTCGGCGACGTGTACGCCACATCACTATTGGCTGGAAGTAAAACCAAAGTGGGCGACGGTGTTTTGACACAAGATGTGGCCCAGCAGTTTTCGCAAGGTAGCTTGCAGTTCACCAATACTGCACTTGATTTGGCGATTACTGGGAATGGTTTCTTTGCCACCGTGCCTGATGAAACCTCACGAGACTTCTCGTTTACCCGTGCCGGTCAATTCAAGTTAGATGACGACAACTACGTGGTTAACAGTAACGGCGACTTACTTTTAGGTTTCCCTGTTAATTCAGACTCTACCAGTTCATCGGTTGCATTGAGTACTACAGAGCCAGTGCAAATTCCAGATTCATCAGGTTCTCCAGCACAAACCTCAGAAGTTGATATTCGTATGAACTTACCTGCTGGTGATCAGGGATTAGATCCAGCCGCATTTGATCCACAAGATCCACTTACCTACAATGCGGCAACCTCGGTAACGGTTTATGACTCACTAGGCGACAGCCACGTGATGACTTACTATTTTGTTAAAGATGTGGCGGCAGACAATGAATGGTATGTGGCGACAGCGGTAGACGATCAACTTACTGATTTAGTGAACTCTACCGGTACTGATTCCGACCCCACTACAGCGGTAAACTCGCTAGGTACTAACACGGGTAACGGCGTTACAGCAGCTAAGCTTGTGTTTTCTCAAGGTGGTGACTTTATTGGTATTGAATCACCGGATGGCATTCAAACTACCGATTACAAATTAAAGACTGAAGCGCTTGGTTCTGCATTATCAAACGGTGCGGATGCGACTCAACAAATAGGGATCGATTTTAACTTAGACCCTTCAAATGCTACTACGGTTGAACCTACGCAATACGCATCGGCATTCGAAGTGACGTCATTAGAGCAAGATGGTTTGCCTGTTGGTCGTTTGACGGGTATTGATATTGGCCCAGACGGCTTGGTTCGAGCGACGTTCTCAAACGGTACGTCAGAACCTATCGTGCGTGTGGCCTTAGTGAGATTTGCTAATGAGCAGGGCTTAACGCAGCAAAGCAGCACTGAGTGGAAAGAAAGTATCCTATCTGGTGAAGCATTGGCGGGTGAAGCGACTACGGGGACTTTCGGTGAAATAAACTCATCAGCCCTTGAACAAGCTAACGTTAACCTAACCACTGAGCTTATCGATATGATTATTGCACAGCGGAACTTCCAGGCTAACTCTCGAGCACTCGAAGTGAATAACTCGCTTAACCAGACTATCCTGAACATCCGATAAACATTGATGTTTAACTAGCAAAAACCGCAACTTTAGTTGCGGTTTTTTTGTATCCACTTCTATTTGTGCATGTTGGCACTGGGATTGCAAAACCTGTATATGGTTTAACCAGAGTCAAAAGTCAGTCATGGACAAACTTCTCTACATTGCTGCCAGTGGTGCATCTCAAGACCTTTTAGGTACTGGGCTTCGTGCCAATAACTTGGCTAACGCGCAAACAACTGGGTTTAGAGCTCAGTTAGAACAGGCAAGGTCAATGCCTGCCTACGGCGAAGGTTTGCCGTCTCGCGTTTTTTCAATGACCGAAAGTCCGTCAAACAACTATGAATCAGGTCCTATGATTCAAACGGGTCGTGATTTAGACGTTGCGATACAAGGCGATGGCTGGTTTGCCGTTCAAGATGACAATGGGCAAGAAGCCTATTCTCGTGACGGTAACTTTAAGCTTGGTGACGACGGTATTTTGACAGATGTGCACAATCGCCCCGTTTTAGGCGATAACGGTCCAATTTTCCTCCCTGTACCACTAGATAATTTAGATATCGGTATGGACGGCACGTTGTCAATGAGACAGCTAGGCGCGCCAGAAAATGTGATTGAAGATGTTGGCCGGCTGAAATTGGTTAAGCCGAACTATGCCGATATGGAACGAGGCACTGATGGTTTATTTAGAATGGAAGACGGTACGGTAGCCCCAGCAAGTGCTGGTGTGAAAGTAATGTCTGGCATGTTGGAAGGCTCGAACGTGAATGCCGTTGACGAAATGGTCAACATGATAAGCCTTCAGCGCCACTATGAGCTTCAAGTGAAGATGATGAAGCAAGCTGACGAGCTAGATTCTCGCGGCAACCAGTTACTACGCATTCTATAAAATAGTTAACAATTTCGTTATACGAACTTTAAAGGTTAGGAGGTCGCCATGCACCCAGCATTGTGGATAAGTAAAACAGGTCTTGATGCCGCACAAACAGATGTCGCGGTGGTATCGAACAACCTGGCTAACGCATCAACGGTAGGCTTTAAAAAAGACAGAGCAATTTTTGAAGACTTGCTTTATCAAAACATAAACCAACCTGGTGGCCGCTCATCAGCTGATACCGAACTACCTTCGGGCCTTATGTTAGGTTCTGGTTCAAAGGTAGTATCAACGCAAAAAGCACATACCCAAGGTAACTTGCTGACCACGGATAACGCATTGGACATGTCTATTCAAGGGCGGGGTTATTTTGAAATATTACAGCCAGACGGCACCATTGCTTATTCTAGAAACGGCCAGTTTTCAATGAACGACCAAGGTCAAATAGTGACCTCCGGCGCTGGCTTTCTATTACAACCTGAGGTGGCTATTCCAGAGGACGCGCAGCAAATTACCATTTCACAAGACGGTGAAATTAGCGTGTCAATTCGTGGTCAAGCCGAGCCGCAAGTGCTTGGGCAAATGAACCTATCAGACTTCATTAACCCAACTGGTCTGCAGCCTATTGGACAGAACCTTTACGTTGAAACCGCATCAAGTGGCGCGCCTATTCAAGGTGTGCCAGGCCTTCAAGGTATAGGCACTATTGCACAGGGTACGTTAGAAACCTCTAACGTGAATGTGACCGAAGAGCTGGTTAATTTGATTGAAAGTCAGCGTTTGTACGAGATGAACTCGAAAGTGATTTCATCGGTGGATCAGATGCTTGGACAAGTCATTCAGCAACTTTAGTGAGTAATGTTATGCGAATTCTCGGACTCTTTCTTTCAGTGACAATATTGGCAGGTTGTGCAAGCACTAACCAGCCACCGGTTCAAGCAAACGATCCATCGTTTGCCCCAGTGGTACCTGATTATCCTCGCGAGAAGATTGTAGAAGATGGTTCGCTGTTCCGCTCTTATATGGCCAATAGCTTATATTCAGATATGACGGCTAGACGGGTTGGCGACATTATTACTATCACGTTAAGTGAAAATACCAACGCGAGTAAATCAGCTGGTACATCGACATCAAAAGACACCACGGTAGATTTAGACACGATCACCGGATTAGGTGGGCAAGCATTAAATATTGGCGGCCAATCTGTTCAGCTTGGCGTAAGTTCGTCAAACGACTTTGCAGGTGATGCGGCAACAAACCAAAGTAACAGTTTATCGGGAAATATCTCGGTTACGGTAGTGGAAGTGCTACCCAATGACAATTTAGTTATTCGCGGCGAAAAGTGGCTCACTCTAAACCATGGCGATGAATACATTCGTTTAACGGGCATCATTCGCTTATCTGACATTAGTCCCGAAAATGAAGTGTTATCGACAAAGATAGCTAATGCCAGAATTCAATACAGCGGTACGGGTTCCTTTGCTAGTGCGCAGGAAAAAGGCTGGCTTACGAAGTTTTTCACATCATCATGGTGGCCGCTTTAAGCGGGGCTAGGAGAATTATTATGCGTTTGTTTTCAGTACTACTTATCGCATTAACACTGGTGCTATCTGGCAATGTTAATGCACAACGCATCAAAGACTTGGCAAGTATCCAAGGGGTGAGAAGCAACCAGTTAGTAGGCTATGGCTTAGTGGTCGGTTTACCTGGTACTGGTGAACAAAGTCCTTTCACCGAGCAAAGCTTTCGTACCATGCTAAGTAACTTTGGTATCAGCTTAGATTCCAACACTAAACCCAAGATCAAAAACGTGGCAGCGGTAGCTGTTCACGCAGAATTGCCTGCTTTTACTAAGCCAGGGCAGACCATTGATATTACCGTGTCGTCAGTAGGGGAAGCGAGTAGCTTGCAAGGCGGCACGCTTTTACAAACATTCCTTCGCGGTGTAGATGGCAAAGTGTATGCAGTAGCGCAAGGTAGCTTGGTAGTAAGTGGCTTTGGTGCACAAGGCGGCGATGGTTCACGAATTGTGGTTAATACACCCACTGTAGGCCGTATTCCCAACGGCGCTATGGTAGAGCAAACCGTACCAAGCGGTTTCGCTAATGGCGATTCATTAACTCTGAACTTGCATTACCCTGACTTTTCAACTGCAAAAGCGTTAGCTGATGTGATTAACGAGCGATTAGGTGCACAGCCAGAAAAAGGTTATTCCATCGCTACGCCGATTGATGCCGCGTCAGTGCGTGTATCAGCGCCAAGAGATGTTGGTCAGCGAGTGGGCTTTTTGGCCACACTCGAAAATTTTGAATTCACGCCAGCCGATGCGCCTGCGCGAGTTGTCATCAATAGCCGTACCGGTACGATTGTAATTGGTCGAGACGTGCGTTTACTACCTGCCGCTATTACCCATGGCGGGTTAACAGTGACAATTTCAGAAAATCAACAAGTTACCCAGCCCAATGCGTTTGCAGATGGTGAAACGGTGGTGACAACACAGTCGATTGTTGATGTGGATTTATCAGACAGTCGCATGTTTTCGTTTGAACCCGGAGTCACACTGGATCAGCTAGTGCGAGCCGTTAATGAAGTGGGTGCTGCACCAGGTGATTTAATGGCGATTTTAGAAGCATTAAGGCAGGCCGGTGCGCTACATGGTGAATTGGTGATCATCTAATGGAAGCATTCAGCTCAAAAAATCAGCTCGATATGGCACGCAATGTTCACGATCTTGGCAGTATTAATAAAATGCGCGAGGCCATTGCTTCGGGTGATGAAAGTGTATTGCAAGAAGCGGCAGAGCAGTTCGAAGCCATATTTGTGCAAATGATGCTGAAGTCCATGCGTAAAGCACAAGACGCGCTTGCCGATGAAGATAGCCCGTTTAATTCCCAGCAAGTTAAGTTTTATCGGGACATGCACGACCAACAGCTAGCAACCGATTTAACGGCAGGTGGCGGTATGGGGTTGGCTGACATTATCGTTAAACAAATGGGCCAATCTGAAGACAGTTATTTACCTGCTAGCGTAATTCGCAGTGACGGTAACTTGAATTCGCTGAACCGCGACCGTGTTATCGCTACAGAGCAAGCGCAAGAAACTGTGCTGGCTTCTGAATCTAAAGGTGTGCAATCGGCCACGAAAGACAGCATGTTCGATAGCCCCGAAGACTTTGTTGAAACGTTACGTCCCTATGCTGAACAAGTGGCTGAAAAGTACGGTATGGATGCAAAAGCGATTATTGCACAGGCCGCGGTTGAAACAGGGTGGGGCAAGTTTGTTATTCACAATAGCGACGGTGAAAGTTCGCATAATCTTTTCGGAATTAAAGCGAATTCGCAGTGGGACGGCAAGCAAGCGGTAGTCGATACCCTTGAATTCAATAGCGGCATTCCACAAAAGCAAAAAGCGGCATTTCGCTCCTATGCTTCATTAGAAGAGGCAGTTGATGACTATGGGCGCTTTATTGTCACACAGCCTCGTTATCAGCAAGCGGTGGAACAAGCCTCAGATGCACACAGTTATACGCGAGAACTACAAAGCGCTGGATATGCTACGGATCCTAACTACGCCAGTAAAATTATGGCGGTTTACCACAGCGATAGGCTTAACGGCTTAATGCCGTAAGAAGAGGGGTTTAATATATGAGCGCAGTTGATTTATTTTCCCTAGCCACCAGTGGTGTAAACGCCAGTAGTAAGCTTTTACAAACTACCAGTAATAATATTGCCAATGTAAATACGCCTGGGTACGTACGTGAACGCACCGAGCTGGTTAACAGTGATGTATTCGGTGTTGAAATCGGAAATACAGAGCGAATTATAAATGTATTTGCGCAAAACCAGCTTCGCCGCGATATAACTTCGGTAGGTGAGCTAGAGGCTTTTTCTTCCAAAACGTCAGCGATTGATACCCTTTTAGCCAGTGAGGCGAACTCTCTATCTAAAGGCATTAGTGACTATTTTGCGGCGGTACAAACTGCCTCAGACGACCCTACAAACTTAGCGTCTCGTGAACAGGTATTAGGAAAATCAGAGTCGCTGTATCAACGTATGAAAACCCTGTCAGATTACATGGTGGAAAAGGAAGAAGAGTTTAACCTTGAAGTCACGTCTTTGGTGAACAGAACCAATAGCTTGATTAGCTCTATTGGCGAACTCAACAAAAACATCGTGATTGCCAAAGGAAACAACACTAGCGACGAACCCAGCGCATTAATGAATAAACGAGATGCCGCCGTTGAAGAGCTTGCCTCTATTATGGCTATCGATGTGAAAGACAGTCAAAGTCAAAACGGTGCGATTACCGTGAATTTGACCACTGGCGAATCACTCATATTAGAAAACGGCGCGTTTAATTTATTCGAAATAAGTACCAGTGCAGATTCAACCAGCAAAGAACTTAAGTTAGAAACAGATTTTGGTTCTCAAACGAAAAACGATACTACCATCCGTATTGTTGAAAGTGACTTAGGGGGCAGCCTCGGCGGATTATTTCGTTACAGAAATGAAGTGCTAGGCACGGCTATGCGCGACGTAGGCCAGCTTTCTGTTACCTTTGCCGACGCAGTAAATACCCAAAACAAGTTGGGGATGGATTTAGACGGTCAACTAGGCGGCAATATCTTCGACATTCCTACTTTTAGGGGCTTAGAAACTCAAGATACCAGCGGAGACTATCAGGTCGTTGGGCAGCTTGTTGCTGGCAAGGGCGCTGAACTCACTGATGCCGATTATCAAATTGAAGTGACTGCGGTATCTGCAGGGGTTCCTAGCGAAATAGAAATTACTTTTTTAAATCCTGATGGAACACCGCAAAAAGACGGATCTGGAAATGATATTGTTTATTCAAACTACACCGTCGCTAGTGGCTTCAATGAATTACCAGGTGGTATTGAAGTAGAATTTGGCGGTACCTCCACCTATGCGGTTGGCGATGAATTCTTGATGCAACCGACTAAAACGATTGCATCATCCATTGAGCTAGCCACAAACAGACCTGAAGATCTCGCGTTTGCGGCGCCCGTAAGAGCTCAAGCAGATGCCACGAATTTAGGTAGCGCCAATGTAAGTGGGGTATCGATTACCAACACGGAAGTTGGCGGTGGTACCGAACAATCTGCATTTGATGGTGCAGGTGGAATACATGATTTAGCCAGCTCGCCAAGTGGTACATTTGGCGCGCCAGCTCAAATCGTCTTCACCGCAGAAGATAGCTATCAAGTGTTAGATGGAGAGACACCGCCAAATGTCATTACCAATGTGACGGGCGCAACGAATTTAAGCAACTTATTAGCACAGGCAGAAAGTAGTGGCAGTAGCCCAGCTTGGCCTGCAGCATTTTCATCACTAGATGACTACCCAGGTTACGACATCAGTTTAGATGGTGTACCTAAAGCAGGTGATAGTTTTACTATTAGTTACAACACTGATGGTTTCAACGACAACAGTAATGCACTTGAGATCGCAGCGTTGCAGAACGAGAATCTCGTGCAAGTGAGCAGTGAATCAACCAACCAGCAACGTACTTTTCAAGATGCCTATGCATCTATGGTCGGGCGGATTGGTGAAGACGCAGCCATGGCTGACATTTCGTTAACTTCAGCAGAGGCAATGAAAACCCAATCAGAAAATTGGTTTGAGTCAGTATCTGGAGTAAGTCTAGATGAAGAGGCGGCAAACCTGGTTAAGTTTCAGCAGTCTTATTCTGCCGCAGCACGAATTTTAAGCACAGCGCAAGAGTTGTTCGACACCATTCTAAGTGCGGCGAGGTAACAGATTATGCGTATATCGACGAGTCAAGTTTACGACCAAAGCATTCGCTCCATTATGGAAAACCAAGAAAATTTGGTTAAAACGCAAGAGCAGTTAGCGACGGGTAAGCGGATCATTACGCCGGCAGACGATCCTGTGGGCGCTGCAAAAGTACTGCGCTTGACCGAAGAGCTTGATGGGCTGACGCAATTCCAACGAAATAATGATTTGGTAACAGGCTCTTTAGAACAGCAAGAAGCAGTGCTAACGAATATTACCAATTCAATTAACCGTGCTAGAACATTGGTCGTTCAAGCAGGCTCGGGTATTCTTGACGACCCTGATAAACGCGCTATCGGGGCTGAGTTAGAACAAATTAAGTTGGAAATCTTCGACTTAATGAATACGCAAGACGCCGATGGCAATTATATGTATGCAGGTTATCAATCTGCGAACCAAGCCTTTACCTACAACCCCGCATCATCAGGAAATGCCATTACATTTTCAGGTGATGCAGGTGTAAGTTTTATTCAGTTATCGTCTAGCTCAAAGATACAATCTACCAGCAACGGTTATGAAGTTTTTGAGAACGTACTATCTCGTTTTGATTTCTCAGTAACCGGCAGTACAGTAGCCGATTTACAAAACACGGTGGTAAAAGAACAAGGTACGTTTGATACCTTTTTCAATAAGAATTATGACCCAGTGACCAGTGCTAATAATGACTATCAAGTGGAGTTTTTAGCATCGGGAGAAGCACAGTTAACTAATACAGGCACAGGCGCAGTTGTGGGAACGGTTGGCTATACTTCCGGTAGCCCATTTACTATCAAAGGTATGCAGTTTGAAGCGAGTGCTGCCGTTGGCGATACCATTAATTTTTCTTTGGATGCGCCTGAGAAAAAGAGTATGGCTCAATCGCTTCATGAAATTCAAACCATACTTATGGATAGCACCATTGATGATAGTGCGCTGCAAGAAGCCATTGCCGACTCATTAGTTGGGTTAGATAATGGGTTAGAAAAAATATCTTTAGAACGCGCCTCTATAGGTAGCCGCCTAAATATCGCTGAATCTACTTACGAAAGTAACCTTGATATGGAAATTGCGGCAAAGGCATCCCGTTCATCAATTCAAGATGTTGATTATGCAGAGGCCTCTACGGAGTTTGCCAAACAAGAAACGGCACTCAATGCGGCATTAGCTACTTTCCCACAAGTGTCTAATTTATCCTTGTTTAACTTCATTTAATAGGCCATTCATCCCTGACAATGTGGCAAGATATACTCTGGTTTTGTTATCGATATGATCTGAGTAATAAGAGACATACAGCGTGTCGTCTTGCCATACTAACCCCGGATAACTATTGTCTCCTTTACTCGGTAAGGTCATCAGAAGTTTCAGCGAATAATCGGTTGATGAAAGTAACCAAATTGCCGTTGTCAGACTTTTACCATCCCAGTTTCTACCTGCTACCACATACGTATTTTCGGTAAGTGATAACATAACCGGCCCTCCAACGTACTGTTTCAAATCGTGCCATTTCCAATTGGTATAGGGCGGAGATGAGAAACCTAGTTTGGCGCTGAAACTATCAGCATCTCGGCGTACAATCGCCGTTGCTTTATCAGTATCGTCAAACAATATATGACTTTCATTTGGGTAGCCAAATGTGTGCTTCTCAAAAGAAATAGCGCCTTTCTTTTGAAGGTAAAGTTGTTTGCGTGGGTTGCCTACATACAAATCAATTCTTTGACTTTTGCGGTTATAGGCAAAACCATAAGCCTTATCCTTGTTCCATGTTATGCGCCAAAGCCACCAACCGGAATGCCCAAAAAAGTGAGGTGTTGACCAAGAATCTCCCGTGGTAGAAAAGTAACTCACCATTTTAGTGGTTACCGCACCCGTATTTGCGTCTTTGTGCTTAGCATAGGCAGTGATGATTAACTTTCGACCATCAAAACAAAATTTTGGATCGCGTAAATCCCAAGAGGGTAGTGCCAGTCGCTGGTAAGTTTTTGCCCCCGAATCAACATTCACTTTGCAGACAATTACAACGCCATCTGGGCTTATATGGTTTAAGGCTCGTCGATAGCAGCACAGTAGTGATTTACGACTATTGTCGAAGGGATTTTCGATTAAATCAGTGAATGCGCAGTGCTCACCTTCCGATGAAATTCGCTCAACCGCGTTAATCTTCAAATTTATATTCACGCTAATACCCTTTTAAAATCCGACTGTTATGTAATCGTAAACGGCAATTTTATACCGCACTACGGCAATTTTTGTAAATAATTCTAAAGGGAACTGCTGTTATGTCGATACAAACACTGAGAGAGCCAGTTCATCATTACCCCTCAGGTATTGGTGACTATTAAAATTGTAATAGCCGGATCCCCGGCAGCCAGCTCACGCTGGACTGAGAGTGTAGGAGAGACTTTATGTCTATGTTCGTCAATACCAATGTTTCCTCATTGAATGCTCAGCGTCAATTATTTGATGTAAGCAATTCTTTGGGTACGTCTTTTGAGCGTCTGTCTTCGGGTTTCCGTATAAACAGTGCTGCAGATGACGCCGCAGGTCTACAAATCACCGACCGAATGACTTCACAAGTTCAAGGTCTTAACCAAGCGGTACGTAACGCTAACGATGCGATCTCACTATCGCAAACTGCTGAAGGTGCGTTGTCTGAAACGACGACTTCTCTTCAACGTATTCGTACACTAGCAATTCAATCACAGAATGGTATCAACAGCTCTGCTGACCGTGTAGCACTTCAAAAAGAAGTATCTGCATTAAGAACTGAAATATCGCGTATTTCAACAACGACTCAGTTCGCTGGTGTAAATATATTGTCAGGTGACTTCTCTGCCAAGTTCTTGGTAGGTGCAAACGCTGGTCAAACGATTTCTGTAAACCTCTCTACTACTCCGTTGTCAAACGCTGGTGTAAATGGTTTTAGTGCGACAGGTTTAGGAATTACTGGTGGCACTAATAACGTACTTACCAGCGAAAACGCATCAAGTATGCTAGCTAGTGTAGATACGGCTATTTCAGCGGTAGGTGGCCTTCGTGCTGACCTAGGTGCGCTTCAAAACCGTTTCCAGTCTACTATTCGTAACTTAAGTAACATCTCTGAAAATGTATCTGCTGCACGTTCGCAAATTAAAGATACTGATTTTGCCACAGAGACTGCTAACTTGACCCGTAACCAGATTCTACAGCAGGCGAGCACTACCGTGTTGTCTCAGGCGAATCAGCGTCCACAGGCGGCACTACAGCTTCTAGGTTAATACGCTAGTTGATAATAGTGAGAGAATGGGGCCAGGAGGTAGTGAACCTTTAACCTCAGTTGTTCCACAGTGATTTAAATTCAAAAAGGCCGATTTTTTAATCGGCCTTTTTTTATTTCTGTGATTTAAGCTATTGAACTAAATAGTTTTTTCAAAAAGATCAAAAAAACCTAAAGTAAATGGCTAACCGGTACGATAACTATAACAAAGGGAAGGTAAACATTACTTCCTCTCTTTAAGGCCTATAACGAATAATAAAAGTAATACGTTTGTGGTGTTTTAAGGAGTGTTAATTGACTGCTAGGTTTTAGTTATTGTCAGGAGATCAATGGCTTAAAATCATAAAAATTATTTTCATAAAGTTCTAAAGGAAATGGTGAGGTAAGTCGATAAAGAGTTAAGTTTGCTGATTGGGCTGCTGACTGGCGAGAATGAAGCCAGGAGGTAGTGAGAGGTTTGAGGTCTGGAACAACAAACCCGACAGTCAGCAAAAGAGAAGTTTCCTTCTCTGTGTAACAAGCTTTACCGGGAGTGACCCGCTAAAGCGTCAGAATAAAATCCTGACAATTATGTGAAGCACAAGCTATGCCAAAATATTTAATTAACTCGCGCAAATAATAAAATCAATAGCGCAAAACTTAAACTGTTAGGAGACCTCTCATGAGTCTATTTGTAAATACTAATGTGTCATCGCTTAATGCGCAGCGCCAGTTGTTTTCAACAGGCAATAACTTAGATACTGCATTTGAACGTTTATCATCTGGTTTTAGAATTAACAGCGCCGCTGATGATGCTGCAGGTCTGCAAATTACTGACCGTATGACCTCGCAAGTTCAAGGCCTAAACCAAGCGGTACGTAATGCAAACGATGCGATTTCATTATCGCAAACTGCTGAAGGCGCAATGCAAGAAACAACGACTGCCTTACAACGAATTCGTACCCTTGCTATTCAATCGCAAAATGGTATTAACTCTTCTGCGGATAGATTAGCACTTCAAAAAGAAGTGTCAGCGCTTCGTACTGAAATTTCACGTATTGCTACCACAACCCAGTTCGCTGGCGTAGATGTACTCACTGGCGCATTTTCAGCTCGCTTCTTAGTAGGCGCAAATGCGGGACAAACAATTTCTGTTAACTTGTCGACACAAGCATTGGGCCGCGCAGGCATTAATGGTTTCAGTGCAACAGGCTTAGGAATTGTTGGTGGGAATAATGATGTATTAACAGAAACGAATGCATCAGCGCTACTTGGTTCAGTGGATAATGCGATATCTGCAATAGGTGGTCTTCGCGCAGACTTGGGTGCACTTCAAAACCGCTTCCAGTCAACAATCAGAAACTTAAGTAATATTTCTGAGAACGTATCAGCGGCAAGATCACGAATTAAAGATACAGATTTTGCCACCGAAACGGCAGAGTTGAGCCGTAACCAGATTCTTCAACAAGCAAGTACCACTATTCTTGCCCAGGCAAACCAACGTCCACAAGCGGCATTGTCACTACTGGGGTAAGAAGTAAATAAGGCGTTTTAATTGGGAAGGAGTTGAGAGGCCATCCCCTAATGAAGGAATGGCGGCCATTTAAGGCCGCCCCCTTTGAGAAAGCGCCGACTAACAGGACTGAGAGTGTAGAAGTGTTGGTTGAGAGGCCAGTTTATCCTACTAAAACCCTGCCAGCCGACTGAAACAGTATTTGCTCAATCTCCTAACGTGAGCAGATTGGCCGAGATTTAATGTCTCGGCCTTTTTTTTATTCTAAGCCGAAACACCCTGCCAAACTGAAATCATTAACTTGAGCAAAATTAATGATTCACAAATACAAATGCACCTTCCATGCCAAGTGTATTCATTTAATGTGTCAAACCTACGAATCATTGTTAAACCTAACGATGCCGCATTACCTTCAAAATAAATGTTGTCAGCCAAAATGTGAATCGATTTATCACTAATTGATTAGCATCTGTGTCTATTTAATGGCTAAAAAGACAAAAAAAAACAAAAATAAAAAGATAATTAATTTTTATAAATCAACAGCTTAAATATTCTTTGAATTTATTTGAAAAAAAAAGCAAAAAAAAACTAAAGAAGCTAAAGACTTGGCCGATACCTATTGTTGAGGGGTAATGTAATTTACTTTGCAAGAGGAAGTTAGTCGGGAGTAGTGACCCAGCTAATTTGAACTGGAAGGGTTTGATGATAGCACAGGCATCATTGAATCCCTAGGAGGTAATCTAATGTCTTTATTTGTAAATACTAATGTGTCATCAATTAACGCTCAACGTCAGCTTTTTGACGTAAGTGATAAATTGAACACGTCATTTGAGAGATTGTCATCTGGGTTTCGTATCAACAGTGCGGCAGATGATGCTGCTGGTCTTCAAATTTCTGACCGTCTAACGTCTCAAGTTGAAGGTTTGAACCAAGCTGTTCGTAACGCTAACGATGCTATCTCATTATCACAGACTGCAGAAGGTGCGCTAAGCGAAGTAACGTCTAGTTTACAGCGTATTCGTCAATTAGCAGTTCAATCACAAAATGGAATTAACTCTTCAGCTGACCGCTTAGCACTTCAAAAAGAAGTGTCGGCGCTTAGAACTGAAATTTCACGTATTGCGACCGATACGCAGTTCGGAAGTGTAAATTTATTGGATGGAAATTTTTCTGCATCTTTCTTAGTGGGTGCAAACGCGGGCCAAACTATCTCTGTTAATTTATCAAGCGGTAATTTAGGTTCTATCAATGGATTTAGTGCGACTGGATTGGGCATTACTACTAACAGTGTTGCCACAGCTGATGGTGCGTCTTCGCTTCTATCTGACGTAGACGCTGCAATATCAGGTATTGGGGCGGTTCGAGCTGACCTGGGTGCGCTTCAAAACCGTTTCCAATCAACTATTCGTAACCTAAGCAATATCAGTGAGAACTTGTCATCTGCACGTTCTCAGATTCGTGATACAGATTTTGCATCTGAAACTGCAGATCTGACACGTAATCAGATTATTCAGCAGGCATCTATTTCTGTACTAAGTCAAGCAAACCAGCGCCCTCAAACTGCGCTATCTTTGCTTGGATAAGCTATAATTTAATACCTTAGTTGGAATGTAACGGGTGCTTGCTTACTTGCAAGGGCCCGTTTTGTCGTTTCAAAAGGGGGGTGAAATAAGTGGAAATTGTAAATAATCAAACTGGTCAGGCTTTTGCATTAGCTTCTGAGTCAGCACCTGTGTCTAAAGTAGCACCAAACGAGAGCTCAGCGAAAGCGAGCAACGACAGCGAAAACAATAGTGCTGGCCAACAGCAAGCGAACAGTAGTCAAACCAATTCTGCACTAAAAAATGATGTATCTAGTGTACAAAATTTGCCTCAAGGTTCTAATCCTTCAGCCGATAAAGTGTCTGGAGAAGAGAATCAAGCTTCGCTAGAGAATGCAGTTCAAGAAGTAGAATCATTCTTGCAAACGCAAAATAGGAATTTGGCGTTTTCTATTGATGACGAAACTAAGCGCTCGGTTGTTACGGTAAAAGATTCTGAGTCTGGTGATGTAATAAGACAAATACCCTCTGAAGAAGTATTAGCGCTTGCTGAACGTATTCAAGATTTGCAGCAAGACGTTGGCGACAGTGTAGGGGTATTTATTAACAATCGCGTCTAGCAACCGTGTTTAACGAGGTAAAGTATGACAATTCAATCATTAGGGGTAGGTTCAGGTTTAGCACTTGACGACCTAGTTCAACAGCTTCTTACCGCTGAACGTCAGCCGAAAGAAGATCGGTTGAATGCAAAAGAAGAACAGATTGAAGCGGAAATCTCAGGCTTAGGTCAGATCAAATCCAAATTTTCTGATTTTAAAGATGCGGTTGATGATCTACGAAGCGATAACGACATTAACGGTCGTGAACCGACGATTACTAATCCTTCTGAAGACGATGATGTACTGTCTGCAGAAGCATCTAATTCGGCCCTTCGTGGTTCGTACGATATTGTGGTTGAGCAATTAGCCCAAGGCAGCCGAATTACTACCGACGATGGTGCGTTTACCGCCAGTTCTGATCCCGTTTTAACGTCGGGAACAGGCTCACTTACTTTTGATGTAGGCGGAAGCGACAGCTTCACGATTGATATTACAGCTGGTACCTCATTAACCGCGCTTAGAGAAAAAATTAATAACGCAGATGATAACTTCGGTGTAACTGCCAACATTATCGATACCGGCACAGCTGCCGGCCCTCGTTTAGTATTTAGTTCTAGCGAAACGGGTACAGGCAACGATTTGGTGATTACTAATGATAATGGTAACGCGGAGTTAGATAGGCTTTCCACCACTGGTGGTGCAGGTAGCATCGACCCTGCGAACATCGAATCTGCACAAAATGCGATTGCCTATATAGACGGTATCGCGGTTGAAAGTGAATCGAATGAGTTTGAAAATACGATTCAAAACGTGTCTTTTGAAGTTAACGAAATTTCGCCCAAAGACGCTGTTGGCGATTTCCTTTCTACAAAATTAGAGATTGGTTACGACAAAGAAGGCCTCGATAAAAAAATTCGTGATTTCGTAGAAAACTACAATAGTTTGATTGATGAAATAGGCCTGCTAACAAAATACGGTGAGTCGGAATTAGAAGATGATGGCGCGTTGGCGGGAGATTCGTTATTGCGCGGAATACAATCAGGCTTGGCCAGTATAGTCGGTGACAGTAACAGCGCATCTGCATTGGGTGGATTGTTCCAGTTAGGCATAGAATTTGATGACGATGGTAAACTAGAAATTGGTACCACCGACTATGGATTGGGGTCAGGCGAAGATCGTCTTGCTGATGCTCTTGAAGATAATTTTGATGAAATAGCATCGCTATTTACTGATGACGATGAAGGTGTTGCGGTACGGCTTTATGAATTTGCTAACCAATATACCTCGTACAGCGGGTTGATTAGTTTGCGTGAACGGTCAGCCAAAGACGATAGAGATGATTTGTACGACGAGCGAGAGACCTTGGAACTGAGAATGCTTAGTTATGAAGAAATTCTTCGTGATAAGTATTTAAATTTAGACCAAACTGTTGCTCAGCTAAACCAGACTAGTTCGGCATTACTTGCTTCACTAGGCTAAGAAGTTTTCGGAGATTTTATGGCACTTAAAGGCATTAACGCTTACCGCAAAGGTAACCTAAAACAAGATATAGCGTCTGCGGATCCGCACAAGCTTACACTTATGCTGCTTCAAGGCGCGTTGGATCGTATCGCCTACGCCAAAGGTGCAATGGAAAGAAAAGATCTTATCACCAAAGCAGATTTTATCTCTAAGACAAGTGCTATCCTCATGCATTTACGAGATACGTTAGACCTTGAAATTGGCGGTGAAGTAGCGCAGAACATGTTTAATTTATATGACTACATGATTCAGCGTTTAAATGATGCACATGTAAATAACGACTTGAAGTTACTGGATGAAGTGTCTAGCCTATTAACACCTATTCGAGACGCGTGGGTGCAAATTCCTGAAACTGCAAAGCAAGAGGCCTTTGAAGCTCAGCGTCAAAATCGTCAAGCTATGTGAACCAGGTTATTTTTAATCACGAACTCACCCCTTTATTCTTACAGGTAGTTAATGAAAAATTAGCTGCCTGTTTGGTGCCTTCTGACGTCCCACTCCCTACTGAAAATTTTAGATCTTTGGTTCAATTGCGCGACCGTGTCATACGGCGGGCGCTGAAGCAAATGGACTCAGATGTAGAAAAGGCATTCGCTGCAAAAGAGTTAGAGATAAATAATAAATTGGAGAAACTGGCGCGTGGTTTGCTAGATAGCGCTAAAGACGAAGCCGTTCAATATTCTCGTGGACGGGCAGCATTAAAGAAATATAAATAATCATGCTAAACAAAATTCAGTTTCACATTGATGAAAACGAACAAAGGCAGCAACAAATTGAAATGGAGGCTGCTAAATTAATTCAGCGCCGTCATCATGATGGCATTGAGGCCTTCAAACGTAATATTCCTACTCTCCTGCCTTCTTTAATGTCTAACCGCTCACGTTCGGCAACAGTGTTTTGTAATAAGCTGGGTCATATCAATATAATCGATTATCTCACCGGTAACGTTCTTTATGGATTAAATCCAGAACAGGAAAGCAAAAAGCACATAGATAATGCGCTTTCACGTGCGCCGATTATTGATATTTCAGTCGAAAAAGCAAATTTGCAAAGTGCAGAGTTGTTAGTCGTGCTGGGGCTGGGACTCGGCTATTATTTGCCTGAATTAATAGAACAAAAAAAATACAAATATATCGTCATTTATGAGCCCAATGAGGATTATTTCGCTTCATCTGTATCTGCTATTGATTGGAAGTCTATATTACGAAAAGCCAATGAAGCTGACATTGCTCTATTTCTACAAATTAATAAAGATGCGAGTGAATTATATAGCAACATAGAGGAGCTCAATCAAAATTTTTCTGTTCGCGGAATGGTAATTTATAAACATTTAAATAGCCCTTCATTTGATAGTGTAGAACGTTTTCTCAGATCCAATCTTTGGCAAGATATGGCAAGCTGGGTTCCTGCACATTCTTTAAAGTCATCGCTAGTTAATTATGTCCCGCCATGGACATTGCATGTTGAAAGTGGAAGTTGGAGCGAGCAAAACCTAGATCATTGTAAAAAAGAAAAAAACTTAGCAGCGCTCGCAAAGTACTTCCCAAACTTACATAAAGAGTTTTCAAATTATAGCCCTCAATTTTGGATGCCTGTAGCAAATACAACAGGTGAAACAAATCTTTGTTACGAATCTACCGGTGCTCTTTTCTACGATGATTCACCCAGTCAGGGAGGAAAAGATAGCTTTTCGCTTTTTGAACAACACCCAAATAAAGATGGCTTAATACTTGGCTACAAAGGAATAAAACTTCGCAATTATCTTCATTATAGATTGGTGTCTGAATGCGAATCTATAATGAGTGGCTTAGATGAAGTAAAAGGCGCGTTACCAGAAAAAGTTCGCTCATTAATCTTCTTCGGGTTAGGTGCGGGTTATTCACTGAATGAGTTAATAGAGAGTCATAGTGTAGATAAGCTGTTCATTTGCGAACCAAATAAAGATTTTTTCTATGCGTCACTATTCACCGTAAACTGGGATGAAATTCTTCATTGCTTTGACGACGGTGATAAGCGGTTATATTTGAATGTGGGAGATGATGGTACCAACCTAACTGACGATTTATTGGTGCAATTTCAATCGGTAGGCCCATACGTACTAGCCAACACATATTTTTATCAAGGGTACTATAACGAAAGGTTAGTGGCGGCAATCTCTCAAATGAGAGAGCAGCTTCAAGTAATTATTGCGATGGGAGATTACTTTGATAATGCAAAGTATGGCCTTGCTCACACACGCGTCGCCATTGAGAAAGACACCCCTTTTTTATTAGATAATGCAAGTTCACTACTATCTGCACATGTGAAAGAAGTGCCTATTTTTATAGTCGGTAATGGTCCTTCTTTGGATGATTTAATTGATGTATTAAAAAGTGAAAAAGACAATGTGGTAATAATTTCTTGCGGTACCGCTTTACAGTCGCTTCATCGCAACGGAATTACGCCTGATTTTCATGCTGAAATTGAGATGAACCGAGCGACTCATGACTGGGCCACTCGAATTCAAGATAATGAATATTTGAAGAAAATTCGATTACTAAGCTGCAACGGTATCCATCCCGATACCATGCAACTCTATGGTAATACTCTGCTTGCCTTCAAACAAGGTGAAGCTTCAACGGTGGCATGTGCTGAGCTTCATAATCATAAAAAGTTTGCGCATCTAAGTCACGCTTACCCTACTGTTTCAAACTTCGTTGTAGACTTAATTACTACGTTAGGGTTTCAGCAAATATATTTGTTCGGCATTGATTTAGGATTTAAAGACCCTAACTATCATCACTCAAAAATGTCAGGGTACTATCAAGATAATGGAAAAGAACTGTACGATTATGCAAGTCGCAACAACACGACAATCTTGGTTCCTGGAAATCTACGACCTTGGGTAAATTCGAAATTTGAATTCAAAGTGTCTAAATCTGTCATTGAACAATCTCTCGTTAGTACCAAGTCTAGTGTCTATAATTTAAGTGATGGGGCCAAGATTAATGGAGCCATAGGGCTTAACAGCGATGACGTTTTAGTACTATCAACTGCAGAGTTAAAAAAAGAGTTACTAAATACGATAAGTCACTCAGCATTTGCTCCTGTAAATAAGAAAGAATTTAACCAAGAATTGAGCACGAGGTTTGAAGACGATTCTCTGTCAGAGGAGTTGTTATCTCTTTTGCACTTGCTGAAAAGAGAGTTAAAAACCCGAGAAGATATCGACCAAGTCATTTCACTGCAAAGAGATTTGCTAGTATCGTCTTTATTTAGAAAGAAATCGTTGTTGTTTTTTTTACTTAACGGGACACTTAATTATATTAATAGTGTGTTGAGCAAACTTCTCAATATCGGTGATGATGATTTACTGATGGAAGTTGGAAAAACCATAATAGAAACGTGGATACGTTACGTTGAAGACATCATGTCCGTCATGGAGAATGATGAAATAGGTCTCGATGGTTCTGGTAGTTTTTATGGTTTACGCAGAAACATTTATTTGAAGACGCTATCTGAAAGTCAATCAATCAAAATCAATATCTCACCAAGCTCGAAATTGTACGCTTTGGAAAAATGGTGTGAGATACAAAATATAAAAATAAACGATATTCATAGCCCTGAAGGTAAACGAATTGAGTTTGGTTTTCCCACTGATGAGTTAGACGAAGAAGCAATATACATCGTTGATTCGCTATCCAGTTTGGCTATAGGTATGAGAGGGTGTTACAAAGCTCTGCTTAGCTTAGCGTGCGTTAAACCGGATGTGAGTTTTAGTATTGTTCCCCCCGAGTTTGATCAAGTCCACCATTGCGCCAATGCTTTATATTCTACTATTGAAGATTGTATCGTCATTCCGAAACTTATTGTTTATCAGAATAGTAAGATTGACGGTTTAAATACGGTAACAAAAGCGCTACAGCATTATACTGTATATGAAACGCAAGACTTTCTGTTGCTAACCAGTAAACTACTCAGCGAAGAAGCATTGATTTTAGCGTTCGGAGACAGGCTATCGTATCGTCCGAGGCTTACAGAAGAGTTACTTATCGTTCGTATCAAAACTGAGAAAGAGTTTTTAAGCGTTAGCGCTCTGAAGCGTCAATAAGTAAGATAAGATTATAATAATTAGATAAGTTGTTTTTAGACATGTTATCGCCTGATAAATGGAATGGTTAATGTTATGAAGGTATTGGTTACAGGGGCTGATGGTTTTATTGGGTCACACCTTACAGAACTTTTGTTATCTAAAGGTTGTAAAGTAAGGGCCTTGTGCCAATACAATTCATTTAATTCTCAAGGTTGGCTAGAAGGTAAAGAAAACCAAGATAATCTCGAAATTGTCTTTGGCGATGTAAGAGATCCGCACTTCTGCGACACCATTTGTGACTCTATCGATATCGTATTTCATTTAGCTGCGCTTATTGCGATACCTTACTCTTATAGCGCTCCAAATAGTTATGTTGATACGAATGTAACAGGCACGCTGAATATGTGCCAAGCTGCAAAACGTCATGGTATAAAGCGCTTCATACAAACCTCTACCAGTGAAGTGTACGGAACAGCACAATATGTTCCGATTGATGAAGATCACCCGCTTCAAGCGCAATCACCTTACAGTGCCTCTAAAATAGGGGCTGATGCCATTGCGACTAGTTATTTTAGTGCTTTTGATCTACCGGTAATTATTGCTCGTCCTTTCAATACTTACGGACCTAGGCAATCAGCGCGGGCAGTGATCCCTACCATTATTGGTCAAATTGCTTCTGGGGTTGATAGGATTAAGTTAGGAGATGTCAGTCCTACACGTGATTTCAATTACGTTTTAGACACATGTGAAGGATTTTGGCAACTTAGTCAGTGTGAAGCGGCGGTAGGTGAGGTAGTTAATATAAGTACGAATTACGAAATCTCCGTTGAAGCTACCTTAAATAAAATACGTGACATCATGAGCAGCTCGGTTGTGTTTGAAATTGACCAAGCTCGACTAAGACCTAAAACCTCAGAAGTCTTTAGGTTATGGGGTGATAATACGAAGTTAAAGAACCTGACGGGTTTTGTACCTTCAACATCAATTGATGAGGGATTAGCTCAAACCATATCTTGGTTTTCGAACCCCCATAATCTGTCTCAATATAAAACTGACCGGTATAACAAGTAAAAATTGCTATGCACAATACCCTTATTCATTTCATAAGAGATGTTTTCGACACTAACGATATCATTCCGCTTCATGCTCCTTTTTTCGGTGGCAATGAGAAGAGTAATATTACGGATACAATAGATTCAACTTTCGTTTCAAGTGTTGGTGCATACGTTGATGCTTTCGAAAGTGAGCTCGCTGGTTTTTGCCATGCCCCTTATAGCGTTGCAGTTGTAAATGGCACTGCTGCACTTCAAACTGCACTTTATTTAGCTGGTGTTCGAGCAAATGATATTGTTATTACACAATCCCTCACTTTTGTCGCAACATGCAACGCTATACATTGGTTGGGCGGAGAAGCTGCGTTTGTGGATGTCAGTATGGAAACGCTGGGCATGTGCCCCAATTCGCTTTTAGCATTTTTAAGTAGTCATTGTGATGTTGTAAATGGGCAATGCATATGCAAGAAAACTGAACAAGTTGTGAAAGCAGTAGTGCCAATGCATACCTTCGGGCACCCTGCTGAAATAGATGCATTGGCTAAAATATGTGATACATGGGGTATTGCACTAGTAGAAGATTCGGCAGAAAGTTTAGGTTCTACATTCAAAGGCAAGTCTCTGGGTACATTTGGCCAATATGGTGCCTTGAGCTTCAATGGTAATAAAATTATAACCACAGGAGGCGGCGGTGCCATTTTGTGTAAAAGTGAAACTGCATATAAAAAGATAAAGCATTTCACGACTACCGCCAAAGTCCCACATAGATTTGAATTTTTTCATGATGAAGTTGCATGCAATTTTCGAATGCCAAATTTGAATGCCGCTTTGGGATGCGCCCAACTCACGCAATTAGATAAATTTATAACAAATAAACGTGAATTAGCGTCAGTTTATGAAGAATTTTTTTCTGAACAGCCTTATACCTTTGTGAAGGAGCCTGAAGGCTGTGTATCCAACTATTGGTTAAATGCCATTATCTGCAAAGACGAAAAACAAAGAAACTCATTACTGTCATCGAGCAACGATGCTGGCATCATGCTTCGCCCCGTATGGACTCCGATGCATCTTCTTCCTATGTACGCTAAGTCTATTCGTGCTCCCTTAGATAATACTGAGTGGTTGGCTAAACGATTAGTGAACTTGCCTAGTTCAGTGAGGGGGTAGTTTGTGGAGAGCTTATCGCTTAGCAATACTGTTCTTGCCATGCACCAAAGTCAGTACCTGCCTTGGGCTCCTTATTTTAGGAAGATGGCTTTAGCGGATACTTTCGTCTTGATGGATAGTGTGCAGTACCAAAAAAACGGTGTGCAAAATAGAAATCAAATCAATTCCTCCAACGGCCCGCTATGGCTTACTGTGCCAGTATCTGGAAGCCTAAAAGACACCATTGATCAAAAGCAGCCAGTAAACAATAAGTGGAAAAAAAAGCATATACAAAGTATTCGAAGTAGCTATGGGAAAGCGCCTTTTTTTAAGCGCTACTTTGATGATATTGCACAGTGTATTAACGATACAGAAGGAAGCTTGCACACCATTAACTTTGCGCTAATTAATTATTTTCGTTCTATTTTCTTAATAAAAAATAAACTAGTGCTACTTTCTGAGTTGAATGTGAACAGCAAGAAAAACCAACTGGTAATAGATACTTGTCTGCGAACTCAATGTGCTATCTATTTGTCTGGTGTGGGCGCAAAAGCGTATTTGAATGATGACGATTTCCGAAGAAAAAGCCTCACTCTTCGCTTCTTAAATAATGAATTTGATACCTACCATCAAATACATAAAGAGAAAGCATCAGGTTTATCAATTCTAGACTGGCTAATGCAAGACGACATTGAGTCGATAATAGAGTATCTACATAAACCCGGAGAGTACCATTATGAGTCATAATGTGAATGAATCTGTGTGGGATAAACTTTACCAGCAAAAGCTATCTTTACTTAAATACCCTGACAGTACGTTCGTTACATTACTGAATAGGTACACCAGCGTGGAGGCAAATCCAACCGTACTGGATTATGGCTTTGGTGGTGGGGCAAATATGCGGGTTATGCTAAGGCGTGGTCATCAAGTAACGGGAATAGAGATCTCAGATGCGGTGATAGAAATTAACCAGCAAATATTAAAGGATGAGTCTCTTAAAGCCGAACTGTTAAATGTTAATTCAGACGTATTACCTTTTGAAGATAACAGTTTCTCACTTATCAATGCTTGGCATGTTTTAGGTTACAACACGATGAGTTCTCTAGAAAAGCGAATTCAAGAATTCAAACGCGTATTAAAGCCCGGTGGTAAAATGTTAGGCACAGTACCAGCTTATGGCGACGTTTCTCATCGTAGCGCTGTCCCCATTAGCGAATATGAGTTTGAATCGCAAATCTCCAGTCAAAAAGGGGCTAGAATTCTCTGCTTCCCTTGCGAGAATAGTGTTAAAAATAGCGTAGGTGAGTCGATTGACATTGGGCTAATGCAAAGCCCTTTGCTTGGCGAGTCCTATTCACGTCATTGGGTTTTTCACTATGAAAAATGAGTTCTTGGGTTTACTCGAAGAGAGCCGCCATTGCATTTCTGTGATGGCTGTCACTGGGATTCGTAGTGAGTATGACCTTATGTACCCGCTACTAAACGAAATGCATAACTCTGATAATTTTGATGTGTCTGTGGTTGTTACGGGCGCCCATCTTACACCGCTTCATAATTACTCAGTAAAAGAAATTGAACAAGATGGATTCACTATTTGTTCCCGCATTGAAACCACCATAGAACAAGACGATACAACAAATAGAGTCTTATCATGTGCACTACTGATGAAAGGGCTAGGAGAGGCCGTTGAAGAGCATTCTCCAGATCTACTTTTAGTTTTAGGTGATCGTGAAGAACCTCTGGTTGCTGCTATGGTTGGAAACTATATGAACGTGCCCATTGTTCACCTCGCAGGGGGAGATAGCACTAACCCCGAAGGGGGGAACGTTGATGAGCAATCAAGGCATGCAACAACAAAGTTAAGTCATCTTCATTTAACGATGACCTCTTCTCATAGCGAGAGAATTTTAAAGTTGGGTGAAGAGCCTTGGCGGGTACACACTGTAGGAAGCGGCGGTGTCGATAGGTTGCGTTTAACACCTCACCTGTCTCGTGATGCATTAAGAAAAGCTACAGCACTACATACTGAGTCTCCCTATGCTGTGTTTATCCATCACCCATTAAATGGTGATTTTGCTATTGCCAAATTAGAAATTAGCGCCGGTGTTAAAAAAGCGACCGAAGCTGGACTACAGGTGATTATGGGTGTCCCTAATTCGGACCCTGGCTCTGTTGAAATCGTGAAGTTTATAAATGGACTCGAAGGTGTTCAGGTATACAAAAACCTTTCAAGAGATGCATTCATAAATTTACTCCGACATGCTGACTTATTAATGGGTAATTCATCGCTTGCGTTTCATGAAGCAGATTATCTAGGCCTGCCTGCTATCAATATAGGTGAGCGACAGCGTGGTAGAGAGCATTCAGGTAACGTTATATTTTGTGAAAGTAACGAAGATGCTGTTGGTAAAGCGGTACAAACCGCGTTGTATGATGAAACATTCCGAGACCAATTAAATCCGAATCAAAGCTTATACGGTGATGGATTGATGGCCTCTCGTGTATTGAAGATTTTAATGGAGCTGCCGATAAAGAAACAAGTGTTTGCCAAACAAATTACCTTTTAATTGAGAATTTCTAGTCGAGAATAATAATGTCTACAATTGCAATTGTAGGGGGCGGTATCGGTGGTATCGTTGCTGCATTTACGTTAAAAAAAGCGCACCCTAAACATGATGTCGTCGTTATTGAAGCTAGCCCTAATCTTGGTGGTTTGCTTGGCGTCTCTCATCAAATAGGCGGTTTAAGCTTTGACATTGGAACCCACATTCCCGCTGAAACCATGATTGATGAATTAGATGAATGGTTGTTTGGCGCACTATATGAAGATGATGTTTGGCAAAAAATTACGCGGATTAGCGGGGGAAATTATTACGATGGTCAATTAGACGAAAACCATCATAATATATTAAGTCGTTCTACCTATGATGACCTCGATGACAACGTGAAACTTCCCGAAAAAGAGATTAATTGTGTAGATGATTATCTTTTCAGATTCGGCAAGTACCTTACTAACAATGTTTTCTTACCAAGCTTGGCAAAGTTTATTCCATGCGACGCAGAAAAGCTTGAACCAGAAGTTCAGCGATACTTTGCTTTAGATCGTTTATCCCAACATAGTGGCAGTACTTCCCCAAATACTCGTCTTGAAAATTCGCGAATACATCCTCAAGGAAAAAAAATACCTACCGCGTTCTACACCTCAAATGGTAAAGGCGTAAGTGATTGGATAGCGCATTTAAAAGTACAGTTAGAACAACTAGGGGTTAAATTTCTTCATGGGAAGAAGACCGTTGGGTTTGAGGTAGATAATCATAAAATTGAAAAGTTAAATTTCGACGATAGCTCAACTTTTACCTGTAATCAGGTGATTTGGTCTGCGCCTATTGAAACATTACTTCCTTTAGTCTCACAGCAAAGTAGTGAAAATTTTTCCAAATACTATCAACGTACTAAAATTAAGCTTTTTCATTTTGTGTTTGATATTCCTTATTTAACGTTGTGTCATTACGTAAATTGCTTTGATACCCACGTTGATCCCTATCGTGTCACTTTGTATGAGAATTTCTCGGGAAGGAACGATAAACAAAAATCATACAGATGTACCGTTGAAGTTATTGGCGAGCGTGCACAAAACCCTAATCTTGATGAAGCTGAAATTTTTCGCCAACTTGTAGAGATGGGAATAGTGTCAGCAGATACGAAAGTAATGAGTAGCCATGAAACTCAGGTGCTTAACGGTTTCCCAATCAAACATCTAGGCGCTTTATCTAACGCGCGCGAATTGTGTAGTGAAGTCACAGATATGTTTAAAAACATACATCTGGTGGGTTCGGCTGAGCCGAGTACTTTTTTCTCAAATGATGTCATGATTAGAACATTTACTTCATTACAAGCCAAACTGGAAGAAGGGAAAATAACGTGATCCCGCATAATGTCATCGACTTTTCTCATTCTGACAAGCGTGCGTTGCATGAAGTTGTCGACAGTGAGTTTTATACGATGGGTAAAGCAGTGTCTTTTTTCGAAGAAGCTTGTGCTCAGTATTTTGACAGACCCCATGCGCTAGCCGTATCTTCCGGATCAATGGCCTTGCGTTTAGCATTAATAGCGTCGGGTGTTAAATATGGTGATAACGTAATCGTACCAGCCTATTCCTGCAGCGCTATTTGCAATACCGTATTATCCCTTGGCGCGAACGTACTTCCTTGTGAAATAGAAGCCAATACTTGCAATATTGATGCTTCTCATGCCGCCTCTTTAGCTAATACCCACGACGTCGACGTTGTCATTGCCGTTAACACATTTGGGATCCCTGCCAATATTTCTGAATTAAGAGCCAACGGGTTAATTGTTATAGAAGATTGTTCACATGGCTTTGCGATTAATGATAACAATAGTCCTGCTATTAGAGGTGATATAGCGATTCAGTCATTTTATGCCACTAAGCTGTTTGGTGCTGCAGAGATGGGCGTATTGTTGCTTAATGACGAAGAGGTTTACGAGCAACTAAAGGCGCGCAGGGTAGGGTACTCTGAGGAGCCTGACGGGTTTTGCCTAAATATTAAGCCTGATGAATTTAATGCAGCATTAGCGTTAAGTAAGATAAATGTTGCTAACGAGCTATTAAAAAGCCGAAAGCGGTTAGCTAGTCGTTACCTCTGTAATAATTATCTGGCAACACATTGTGTGGGAAAACTTGGAAATAGGGTGTGGTATCGTTACGTAGTAGCAGTAAATAACGCAGATGAATTGATATTATCACTAGGATCTCAAGTGGAAATGGTGAAACCGGTAACAAATTGGGTTAACGATCTGTCGATATACCCCAACGCACAATCGGCTTTCAATAAAAACGTTTCCATCCCTTTATATCCTTCTTTATCTAGCGCATCGCAAGACGTTGTTATTAATTTAATGCAAAAACAGTTCGATAGAGGCATGTGTTAATGAACAAAAAAGTGGTGGTTTTCGCTCCTCACCCTGATGATGAAAGTTTAGGGTGTGGCGGTACACTCTTAAAGCACAAATCATTAGGGCATGAGGTGCACTGGTGTATTTTTACTGACATGAGTGCCAGCGATGCCTATACACAGGAACAAAAAAAGCAGAGGGTGAATACCGTAGAACAGGTTGCAAAGTTGTATGGATTTGACTCTGTTATTAACTTAGGCTTTCAGCCTGCTGGCCTAGACAATGTTCCGATGGGGCAGTTACTTAATGCGTTAAAAGATACGCTAGAGTCTATTAAGCCAGATACTTTATATTTACCCTATGCGTTTGATGTTCATAGTGATCATAAAGTCGTGTACCAAGCCATTATTTCAGTAACGAAAACATTCAGAGCGCCTTACGTTTCATCAATAATCTGTTATGAAACACTATCTGAAACCGATTACGGACTGAGCCCGTTAAATACGCAGTTTCAACCCAATATGTATGTAGATACGTCTGAGTACATCGAGCAAAAGCACCAAATTTTAAAATGTTATGAATCTGAGATGCAAACTCATCCTTTTCCCCGAAGCTTTAAGGCTGTAGAAGCGCTTGAGGTATTAAGAGGTTCACAAGCGTTTGTCGATGCAGCAGAAGCATTTGTAATCCTACGGCAGCGCTGGTAATGCTAAATATCGACGACGTTGAGTTATTCATCCACGTGGGGTATCCGAAAACAGCTACAACGTGGATGCAAACTCACGTGTATGAAGAGGTACCATCTTTATTACAGATAGGGAATAAATATAAATTGAGTGATTGGGGGCTGCATTTAGTGGCTGCGCATGATTTAGATTTTGATCCCCAATTGGTTGTACAACGTGTTTTAAAAATTGTTGCCCAATCGAAACAGAGAAAAGTGGTTATTTCATGGGAGCACTTACTTGGCGATTCCGCTTTCAATTCCGATGGATTAGTGAGAATTGCAAATCGCTTAAAGCAATGCTTCCCAAACGCGAAAGTTATTTTCTATATTAGAGAGCAGTTATCACTTATTAAGTCGCTTTACGCCCAATATGTTCAAGAAGGTGGAACTTGGAAACTAGAAGATTTTTTGTCGTTAGATTACCCCTATCGTGTTGGGTTTAATTTAGTTTATCTGGATTATTTTAAGGTAGCCTCGTTATATTGTGAGCTGTTTGGTCACAGCAACGTTTATATTCAGACTTATGAGCGGCTAAAGCAGGCTCCAGAAAATGAAATTGAGAGGTTATTTCAATGGATGCAAATAGCATCGGACAGGCCTTTTTCTGCGATATCTACTGAACATAAAAATGTGAGTTTATCTCGCCAAACACTCGGATTTTTACGACTTTTAAATTACATCATTCCAAGCCGATTTAATTCATTAGGTTCTAAGCGGTTCACTCGACAACCACGTTCAAGGTTTTATATTCGAAAATACCTTCAAGAGTATATTGACCCCTATATTATCAGGCGTATTTTTACCTCCTCTACTATACACATAGATAGTGAGACCCAGCGAGGAATACATACGCAATTTGCAAAATCGAATATGTTAATGCAAAGCCATTTTAATTTACCACTTGCACAGCAGGGTTACCTTTTACACGAAGAGAATATTAATGACTAAAACAGGAAAAACGTATGTAATTGCTGAAGCAGGGGTTAATCATAATGGTGATATTGCACTGGCAAAGCAGTTAATTGATGTGGCAGTAGAAGCAAAAGCTGATGCAGTCAAATTTCAAACATTTGATGCGAGTGCCTTGGTAACTAAAGCAACGCCCAAAGCCAAGTACCAAGTTAAAAATACAGGGCTTGATGACGGTCAACACGCCATGTTAGCCAAACTTGAACTTTCCAATGAAGCGCATTTAGAACTATTTAAATACTGTAAACAAAAAGAAATAGCTTTTATGTCAACGGCCTTCGACGTGCAAAGCCTAGCATTTCTTTCGCAGTTTGATATGCCATTTATTAAAATACCTTCAGGTGAGATACGTAACGCACTGCTATTGTGGCACGCCGCAAGAGTGGGAAAACCATTAATAATATCTTCTGGAATGGCGACGCTAGGTGACATTGATTTTGCGCTAGCGTTTATTCAATACAGCCGAAGTAATACGACTCCACCTTCATCTGAACAAGAAATTATGCAATATCGTGCAACAGCATTAAATGCAGGTGAAAAGCTTAACGATGTCACTTTACTGCACTGTACAAGTGAATACCCAACTCCGTTACATCAAGCAAATTTGAATAGTATGGCTCAGCTTGCGGCAACATTTGATATTGACGTGGGGTTTAGTGATCATACTCTTTCTGTTGTCACCCCCTCTGCAGCAGTGGCCTTAGGCGCAGTCTGTATCGAAAAGCACTTTACATTGTCGCGCGAAATGGAAGGGCCTGATCACTTGTGCTCACTAGAGCCCAAAGAGCTCTGCGACATGATTTCAATGATAAGAGATACTGAGATGTCATTGGGGCGCACGGTTAAATTTCCTCAGCCTAACGAATTTGAAACACAAAAAATAGCCAGACAGAGAATAGTTGCTAAGCATGAAATTGGTGAAGGCGCTTTATTCACTGAAGAAAATCTTACCACTGCTAGAAGTCCAATAGGTATTTGTGCCAGTGAGTATTGGCGCTTTATTGGACAGACTGCGTCTCGAAACTATATTGCGATGGAACCGGTATGTCAGTTCAAAAGCCAATAGCTCTTATTGGAGCCGGTGGGCATGCTGGAGTATTGCTTGATATACTTTTACAGCAGAATTTCACCTGTGTTGCTGTCGTAGATAAAACGCCCAACGAAACGCTATGGAATGGATTTCCATTGATCAGTGAAAGGGATTTTTTATCCCGTTTTTCACCCAACGATGTAGATTTAGTTTTGGGCTTGGGTAGCTTGCCGAATAACCACTCTCGAAAATCGCTTTATGCATTTTTCAAAAAGTCTGGATTCAACTTCAAAACTCTCATCCACCCATTTTCCAGTGTTTCGCCCTCGGCGAGCCTTGGTGAAGGGACCCAAGTAATGGCCGGAGCAATAGTTCAAGCAAATGTTGTATGTGCCGATAACGTTATTATTAATACTCGAGCAAGTGTTGATCATGACGTTCATGTGTCTGCACACAGTCATATTGCCCCTAGTGCAACATTATGTGGTCAAGTGAAGGTAGGCGAACATGTGTATGTCGGCGCTTCTTCTACTTTAATTCAAGGTGTAAGCATTGGCCACGATTCGGTCATTGCCGCAGGTGCGGTAGTGGTCAATGATATTCAGCCTTTTTCGTGTGTAAAAGGGTGCCCTGCTAAACCTGATGAGTAACACGGCGGTGATGAGATGAATAAGAAATTTGATTGGAGAGATTTGTTAGTCCAGCCTAGTATATCGCTGGTGGATGCAGTCAAAAAGTTAGACCACGGTGCGAAACGTATCCTCGTTGTGGTAGATGAAAACAATGTCCTACTAGGAACGTTAACCGATGGTGATATTCGTCGAGCATTAATCAAGCAGATAGATCTCAACTCTCCTGTGTCAAATGTAATGAATACAAAACCACGTTTCGCAACAAAAGCGTGGAGCCGGTTAAGGCTGTTGTCTTTCATGGAAAGGACCGACCTACTTCAACTGCCTATTGTTGATGAAGAGCAGCATGTAGTTGGCATCTCCTTTCTTTATGAGCTATTAAAAAAACCTCGTATCGATAACCCTGTCTGCCTTATGGCAGGAGGCTTTGGTACCAGGCTCAAGCCGCTGACCGATACCTGCCCCAAACCTATGTTAAATGTAGGTGATAAACCTATATTAGAAATTATTTTAGAGCGTTTTGTCGAAGCAGGTTTTTGGAAATTTTATATTTCCACTCATTACATGGCTGATACTATTAAGGATTATTTTGGTGATGGCCATGAACGGGATATTCAGATTAGTTATATCGATGAAAAAGAGCCTCTGGGCACAGGCGGCGCCTTATCTTTATTGCCAGAAGAAGAAATCAATTTACCGCTCATATTAATGAACGGTGATCTACTCACTAATTTAGATTTTCTATCGCTATTAGCACACCACGAAACCTCTGAAGCAAGTATGACGATGTGCTTAAGAGGATATGAGCAGCAAGTGCCTTTTGGTGTGGTAAACACTAACAATGGCGCTGTAACTAATATTGTCGAGAAACCTACAAATCAGTATTTAGTTAACGCGGGAATATACGTAATTGAGCCTACTGTTATTAGTGCGCTTGATAAAGGGGTGAGAATAGATGTACCCACTATAGTCACCCAATTAATTGAGACTGATTCACAAGTCACTTATTACGAAATAAGTGAAGACTGGCTAGACATTGGCCGTCTAGGTGACTTTAAAAAGGCGCAACAGTTTGTGATGGAAGCTTTCAGTGAGTTGTAAACCATGTTATCTAGCCGTTATTCCTGCAAGAGCTGGGAGTAAGCGATTACCCGGTAAAAACCATCGCATTATTAACGGAAAACCACTAATTGCATGGACAATAGAGTCTGCCATCGCAGCTGATGTCGACTTAGATATAGTTGTTACTACTGATGATGCAAACGTTAGGAACGTAGTTCAGCAATATAATGAAAATGTAGCTTTAATCGACAGGCCATCAGTATTAGCATCAGATTCTGCCAGTTCAATGGATGTATTGTTTCATGCAATTGCAGAAGCAAGGTTATTTAACAAATCCTATCAAGGTGTGATTTTACTGCAACCTACTTCCCCTTTACGGACAAAAGAAGATATTGAGGGTGCTTTTCGTTTATTTGAAGAAAAAAATGCGACCGCAGTTGTGTCGGTAACTGAATGTGAACACTCTCCACTTTGGTCGAATACGTTAAATGATAATAAGAGCATGAGTGCGTTCATACGAGATGATGTCATTGGTGCTCGAAGCCAAGATTTACCTTCGTATTTTCGCTTAAATGGCGCAATTTATATTGCTAGCATGTCGACTATCGACACTGAAAAAACGTTTTTCAATATCCCAGATAGTTATGCTTATGTCATGGATCGTTCTCATTCGGTTGATATCGACGAAAAACTTGATTTTGAGTTTGCTGAATTTTTATTTAGTAAACGCGTTTAGGATAATTCATGCGCACACTTTTTATCGTCGATACACCGTCACAAGTCTACAACATCATAGATGCTATCGCGGTTTATAGGATAGATAATTACGATGTGATAATAAACGACTGCAATCGTGCCGATACTTATCAACAGCTACAAGCCAGGTTGGTAGAACTTAATCCAACACAGCTTTTCGAAGTGCCCCGCGTTGAAGGTAAAATATCCGATCGCATAGAAGCCTATGGCAAGTTTATTAAAACCTTTATCCAAACAGGCTACAAGAACGTTTTTTTCAGTGCAATACGCCAGCAATGGCAACGCGATATAGTCTGTACTTTACAAGCAGAAAATACGGTTCTCATGGATGATGGCAACGCCACCGTTATATTTTATGAATACCTGTTTACGCATCGAAAGTTTTTCGATTTTCCCTATGATTCTGATGATGATAGGCGACAATTAGCGCTTCAAACTAGGAAGAAGTTAGGCATTGAGACAAAAGAGTTACCCAGCCTGTCACTATTTACTATGTTTAATTTGGCATCGCTTCCGTGGCTTTCTGTTGTTAAAAACCCGCTTTTGCACCTTCAAAGAACCCATAAAAAACTAAATCAAAATCAGGCTTTCATTTTAGGCGTCGGCGCCGTTACTGTCGGTTACATTACACTTGAGAAATACGTAGCATTGATAGCCAGAACTGCAGAAGAATTTCCTGGGAAGTCGATAATCTATGTGCCTCATCGGATCGAAAGTGACTTACTGTTGAGTAAGATTGAAGCATTGGGGATTGCTGTCAAGCGCTTCAATAAGCCAATAGAAAATGAACTGGCAGAGAGGGAAGAGGTGCCTGCGACTATAGTGAGTTATCATACGACCGCTCTCTTTACGTGTGCTCGGATGTTTCCCCATATAGATGTTGTGTGCGTTCAACCATTAATGACCACGTGGGAAGACGCTGCCGACTCACACGTTTGGAATTTTACTGCGTGTAATAACCTTCAAGGGTTGGAGACAGTGTATAAATATATTGATAAAGAACCAAGTATTAGAACTATTAAGCTTGCTGATTCAATCAGGTAACAATGAGCAATAATTGTTCCTCATTCTCGTACATAAGAAGAGATTAAAAAGGCAGATTGTTGAGTTTTAATGTTAAACTTTTTCTTAAGGCTTTTTTGTTCAGGTAATGTAAACGGACCATGCACGCTGAGGCACAGAAGCATACTGTTCACGTCTTCTACCACTTCCCCCGCAATAAAATCACTGTCACTAACCAAGGTGTTACCACGTAATTTCAGATAATCCTGCTTGTCATATTGAAAATAAATAATTGGTTTGTCTGCTAATAAAAAATCATACGCGATTGATGAATAGTCAGTAATTAAGGTTTCTGCATCTGCCAGCCAAGGATATATATTCTTTCCACTGGGGTATAAATAAAGGTGAGGATGCGAAGGCAGGGCTTGCACATTTTCACTATCAGGCAGCGCCATGGCATCGCCAAATTGCCTTGAAATAAAAGGGTGAAATTTTAAAACAAAAGAGCGTTTATTTTTTTCGCACCATTCGTTTATCTTATCTAAATCTAATGGGTAATCGTTATCTCCCCAATCGCGGTAAGTGGGGGCATAAACAATAATACTGCCTGTGGTATTTTGAATATGCGTCAATGTGCTAAGCGGCTCGGCGTTGATCCAGTCTCGTTCTTGAGGTAATTGACCAAAAACGTCATTTCGAGGGTAGCCGTAATCTAAATAGCGTTTGGCCCTAAAAATAGTGGGAAAGATGTGTTCGTTAAACCATGATGAACTAGATATGAAAGCATCATCACAAATGTCGGGGTAATGAATATTTCCGCTCAGCGCTTTATAAGGTAACCCGTGCCATAGCTGTATGACAGGAATAAACCTTCTTAAAAGGGTGAAGGTATTGCCGGTGAACTCATGGTCTACCACCATTTTTTTAGCCCGCACCATGTGCCATAGCCCCTGAAGCGAAAACAAGCGTAATAGATGGTTGTCGGCATCCAGCATGGTTAAATCTTGCTTGATGTCTCTGCCTATCAACCAAGGTTCATCAGGGTGTTGTCTGCGGTGTTGTCGGTATGCTAACAGCATGTTGGTATCGAAAAATTGTTCCGCGTAGTACACATAGCCCCGTTGAGGAACCATGCTTCTCAATACCTTGATGATGAATGAGAATAAGGTAAACCGTAATGATTTAAATTTCTCGCTTATAGGCGTTTTGTACGGTCGAATTGTCGAGCGAAGGTTAGTGCCACCCTTTGGGGATGAGTTTAGAGCTTGAGTTGTGGCGACGCTCTCGCTTTCAACCGAGGTATAAAGCTGATTTGGGCTAAACCCTCTTGCTATGAGCCCTTTGGCGACACTGTGTGTGTAAGGGCCGCTACAAATAATAACCATGGCATCAAGTTTTGATTGAGCGTGCGAGTTTATAATTCCATCGGCGTGCTTTAAATTGTCAGCAAGCCCGCAGACATTGTACCCTTGGGCCGTTAGTGCACTCGCAAGCGCCCTTCCTGCTGGGTTGGCTGGCGCTACGTATACTGGTTGTGAGGTATTAATATTACTCTGCATAGTAATGCGTTCTCGTTAAGCTCTCGCCAATGCGTGTCTAATCCGTATCTAGTGCGTGGCTAGGTTTTATTATTTATAAATAATAAAACGTACTCATGACGTTGACTGCCAAAGTAAAAGTTAACGCCAAATATTCAAGCAGTGCTGCCAGCATCAACAGTTATGGTTGTACCCGTAATTGATTTTGCGCTATCACTTAATAAATATAAGACCGCCCCCGCCGCATCTTCAGGCGTGGCAAGTGTGCCAAGGGGGCTACGTCGTTTCACCGCTTCAAGTTTGTCGCCAGTAAGGCTATCTGTCATGTCTGTTTGCATGTAGCCAGGGGCTACGCAATTCACCGTTATACCGGCTTTGCCGACTTCCCGAGCAAGGGAACGGGTAAATCCTTCAAGCGCCGCTTTACTGGCGGCGTAAACGCTTAAACCATTAAATCCCGTATTGGCAATAATCGAGGAAATATTGATAATTCGACCCGTGCGGTTAAGTAACATGGCACGAGACAAATATTTGGTCAGTAAAATGGGCGCTTGAACATTCACATTCAGCAGAGTGTTTATCTCGCTATTATGCATGGTGGCCAATACACCATCGAAACCTACGGCGGCATTGTTAATAAGCGCGTAAGGTCTACCGTGTATTTTCACTATTGATTTAGTCAGTTCGTGAAGTGATTCAAGGTTCCCTAAATCAAACGGAATATGTGTAACATCATTGCTGCTACACAATGCGTCAAGGGCGGCACTACTTGCCCGTGAAATTGCCACTACTTGGTAGTTATCGACTGCCAGCAGTTGGCATATTGCAAGGCCTAACCCGCGACTCGCGCCGGTCACAATCACTAGTTTCTTATTTGAAGTTGGCTGCTGCATATATTTACTCTGTAGACGCTTGCTGTGATCTGCCTATCTTGCCTGTGGCGTTGATGGCTATGCTATCAGTAACGTTAATTTTTGTAGGTATTTCGAATCGGTCAAGATGCTTTTTACAATGCAGCAATAACGCAATTGCGGGCTTGGTCTCAGTGTCTTTACTAGCACAAAGCACAACATCGGCCACAACGAGTTGCCCCATGATACTGCTTTGCTTCGCATAGACTCGAGCTTGTGACACTAATGGCGATTGTAATAGCACTTGTTCTACATGTTCAGGGTGCACTTTTTGCCCGCCGACGTTAATCGCGCCATTTGCTCTGCCTTTAAAGTAAACACGATTGTCTTCAATCATCACTACATCATTTGTGTTTACATAGCCTTGTGAATCGACCTCTACGATGGTGCTATTAACTTTGGCTAATTCAGTGTTTTTCGCTGCAACAGTTTTAATCCAAAGCACATTTTCGCTATCCACTTTCAAGCTATTACCATTTACGCCCGCGGTTAGCCATTGTTTTGGAAAACCAGGCTGGCTGTCGGTAACCGCAAATCCCACACCGGCTTCGGTAGAAGCATAGACATGCATAATTTTAGCGTTCGGAAATTGGCTTGCTAGTTGGGCTAACAAAGGGGCATCGGTAATTTCTCCTCCAAGGGTTATCTTATCGATAGTGAAGGGAGGCTGACTATTTGAAAAAGCACCGCTTAATAAAAATTGACGCCAAAGGGTGGGAGTGGCGGAAATCGCATTTACTTTTTCACGTTTAATAATATCTAATTTTTCTGCGGTGTCGGTGGCAGTACAGTCTACTAACGTGGCGCCATTGAGCAGGCTTTGAAGTAATACCTGTAGGCCCGCATAGCGAAAAGGTTGATAGCATAATGCCCAGCGGGTGTGTTGATGCTGCTGACCCTGTTTAATAGCGCGGCATAAACTTGCGCTGGTATGCGCAATCCATTTTGGTGTTCCGGTCGTGCCAGATGTTGCCAAGTGCCACACCGTTGCAGCAGATTTTTTTTGTGTGCTGACTGTCGTGTTCGTGCTGCTTTCATGAGTGTGTGCAAGCGCTGTTTCAGGTTGTAGATAAAGATTTTCCACCATGCTTTCATACGCAAGCAAGTGGGCTACAAAGGTGGTTAGGTCTTTAAAAGAAAGTTCCGCGTGGCAAGGCAAATTTCCCTTAGCGCGTAATACTTTGGCTTTGGCAATTAGGGTTTCGTAAGTTGTGTATTGAATCGCTTGAGCGTTATCATTAATACTAATCTCAGCCCTTGTATTGTGAACAAGGGCAATACCTGTAAATTTTGAAACCTGCTCGAGCAGCGACAACACCCTGTTAGCCCTTTAATGCACTTGCATAAAGCGTGGTGAACTCTCCAAAAGTACGAGGGTATACGGCTAGTTGCATCTCGCTGAAAGGGTCTATACCTAAGTCTTCTTCAAGCTGCGCCACTAACATGGCAAACCCCAGAGAATCTAAACCGCTTTGAAGCAGTACGGTTTCATCATTAATGGTGTCGATGAGCGTACAATCTGCAATGACAGCTACATTGGACATAGTATCTAAAATAGTTTGTGCTAACTCAGTTTTGTTTAAATCGCTCATTAGTCTCGTTCATTTTTGATGGTTTAAGATTTAGCAAAATGTATATGCTGTGCGGCTGCGCCAATTTGTTTTGGTAGCATTGAAAGCACTTTTTCCCGTTTTAAAAGCCACTGCTTTTGATGGTATAAAAAGCGCTTTACCGTAACAATAGTGCCGTCTGTTTTTTCTTCTGTTCGATCTTCAAGTGCATCGTATTGAAACAACTTGTGCATTTTGAGCACTGATTGGTTGGACGACAGCACCTCAGCATACAATGTCGCTGCATTTTTACCGATAAATGCGTAATCAAGTGCGGCAATTTCCAATAACAACCCCGACCCCGGCCACACATTGTCCTCACCGATATAACATCCCCATTCCAAGCAGGGTGTTGTCAGTTCAAGACGGTTCTCAATAGCGTCAACTAGGGTGAAATTTAATACGCCAATAGGGCGCTCGTTTTGCAAAAACACAAAGAACTGCTTCTTTGAATCATTTTTAAGTGTTTCAAACCAGCTAAGGTGCTGTTGCCAGCTTATCTCATTGGTCGAATGCATGTTTGCGCGTATATGCGGTAAATTACGCCACCTAAGCACCGTTTCAAGGAGTGTGTCGTTTAAAGGTATAAATTTGCTATTAGGTGACATTTTAGCTTTTGTGCTAGTTGTTTTCGCTTTAGCTGCTGCTGGAATCTGTGTCATGGGATTAAATAAGATCCCAGCTCATAGGGGTGCCTTTTGTTACATCGCGTTTGACAGGCTTTCCTAACAACATGGGCAAGTTTTTCACAGGTAAACCAAGGCCAGGTCTAATTGAGCGCAAGTTTGTTGGCGTTAAAATATCACCCGCCTTCAAATCGTTAGCGATATAAAGCGAACGCCTGTGTACCCGTGAATTAATCTCGGCCTCGGTACAGCCATAATTGACTTCGCCCACTGCAATACGTGCGCGCTGACTTTCTTCTACTAGTTGTTTAAATTCTTTAGGTTCTAAAGAAAATGCTGCGTCCACGCCGCCTGCATTTCTATCTATAACGAAATGTTTTTCAATCACACTCGCACCGAGTGCGGCAGCGGCAATAGCTACTCCTATGCCTGTAGTGTGATCAGATAATCCCACATGGCATCCAAACATGGCTTTTAAATGGGGTAAGGTCAGTAAGTTAGCGTTTACTGGGTCGGCAGGGTATTGGCTAGTGCATTTAAGTAGCACGTAATTTTCACAGCCGTTGTCACGTAACACATCAACCGCTTCTGAAATTTCTGTCAAACTTGCCATACCGGTAGAGACAATAACGGGTTTGCCCGTTTTAGCCACGGCAGCAATAAGCGCGTGGTCGGTATTTTCAAATGAGGCTATTTTATAACAAGGTACTTCTAGGCTTTCTAAAAAAGCGACTGAAGTGAGATCGAATGGCGTGCTAAACGCAACCATGCCTTTTGCTTTAGCGCGTTCAAAAATAGCGTTATGCCACTCCCACGGTGTAAAGGCTTTTTCATACAACTGATATAAAGACGAACCGTGCCACAGGCTACTCTCATCATCAATATAGAACTCGCCAGTAGCAATATCTAATGTCATGGTATCAGCAGTGTAAGTCTGTAACTTTAACGCATGAACACCAGCCTCGGCGGCAGCGTCTACCATGGCCAATGCAACATCAAGGTCTTGGTTATGGTTACCGGATAATTCTGCAATAATAAAAGGGGGCTGAGTGTCACCAATAGTATGATGACCAATTGAAAATGTATCCACGTTAGCCTTCCTCTCTTAATATTTTTCTGTTTAACACTGTATTGCCTTTTATCTTGTTCATCTGCGCGACTATGACGTCAACCACTGCAACAGCGCCGCCATCTTTTGGAACGAGCTTAGAGGCGATTTGAGACATGTGTTGCCGAGCCGTTGCATCATTTAATAACGCAAAGGCAGAATGCGCAATGGCGTCCTGCGTAACTGTTTCGCTTTCACCAAGCCAGTTGCAGGCTCCCAATTCTGACAGATATTGTGTTGTCGCGACTTGGTTGGCGGCAAGTGTTATAACAATGCTAGGCAGAGCCGAAACACAGCGCTCCCAATGCATACTACCACCCGCGCCAATCATTATTGTCGCGTGCTGCATAAGCACTGCCATTTTTGTGGTATCTACGTGCAATGTCATAGTAGGAAACTGCGCCACCTTGGTAACAATTTGGGCATAATCCACATGTTGGCTACCAATTACGACATCAACGTCAAAAAGTGTAGCGTCCAGCTTACTTATCGCTGATAAGGTTTTATCGGTTACATTCTCGGGATCTGTACCCCCAAAGCAAACTAGAATACGTTTTCTTTTTTCTTTCTCGTTGGTTTCAAGTGCGATGTTGGGTATGTGGTTTGGGTTTCCTTTTGCGGTTCTTTTAGGGGAAGCCGCGTAGAACTCTTCTCGTAACAACGCGAAATGTGGCCCCAAAAGCGTGATGCAATCTTTCGGAACAAGACCTTCATATCGTGAAGTGCTATTTGGCAGCAAGTTACCATCTAAAAGCAGATCGCAGTGGTGTTTTCTATTGGCAAGATCATCAATCACCATCACACCCGAAACCTTCTTGTATAAACGTGATTCGTAGCGCGCATCCAAGCTATAGTGGTCGATAATAATCAGGTCAGTTTCAGGCGACATTACCGCTAATGTATTCGCCGCGTGTTGCGCCGGGTCGTTGTCTATGTCATCAATAACATGCACATTGTACCCAGAAGCTTCTATCTTGGATGAAAGCGCAGCCCCGCTGCTACTGATAATAAATTCGCAATACGCATCGTTACGCAGTGCTTGTGCTAAGGTAAGGCAACGCATAACGTGGCCAGCACCAATAGCGATGGAAGCATCAACGCGAAAAGCGACTTTTAGCATTCACCCATCTCTTTAAGTACTTTGTACAACACTTCTGCACGCTTCCAATCTTCGGGTGTATCGATATCTTGAACAAGGTGTGATGGGAGTTTAATCATGCGAGATTGAGGAGAAAATACCCGCTTCGTTTTATCTAGCCATGTGGTGGCATTAGCAACGTATAGCTGCCCAGCATCATGAAAGGTGTCAGGTAAATCTTGTGACCGCTTGCCAATCGTTTCAGGGTTAAATGGCATTACTTCACCATATTCAGATTGCAATAGTGCTCGTTGAATAGGAAAAGAGAATTGATTTACCGTAAAGACAAACTCAGCACTGTCTTGCTGAAGCCGATGTACAGCGTCATCAATTAGCGAGCCACTTAAAAAAGGTGCAGTAGCATACAAGCACGCACAAACATTAACATCCCACCCCAGAGCGACTAACGATTCAAGCGCACTGCGAATTACCGGCGTAGTACCTGTCTTGTCGTCTGCCAGTGATACCTCTCTTAAGAAAGGCACTTCTGCGCCATATTGAATGGCAATATCGGCAATTTCCCTATCGTCAGTGGACACCACGACTTTATCGATAGCAATACTGCTAAGTGCGGCCTCTATTGAATAGGCAATAATAGGCTTACCCCGAAATAACTTAATATTCTTTCGAGGAATGCGCTTACTTCCGCCTCGGGCTGGAATAATGGCTATATTCATGAGTAACGTGCTCTATACCTTTGCTTTCATTACGACTTCATTATTTTGTACTCGCGACGCTTTTTAAGCGACGAGTAAGCGTGCTTCTTTTACTTTATCGGCCACAAGTGAAATTTGTGAAGGCGTAAGATCTGGAAATAGTGGAAGGGTAACTGCTTGTGTGTAGTAGGTTTCGGCATTCGGGCAATAACCCTTTTTGAAGCCCAAAGCTTGATAGTAAGGTTGAAGATAAATTGGAATATAATGAACATGCCCTACAATACCTTGTTCGCGCAAGAACGTTATAACCTGGCGATGCTGATTATCATCAATGCCAATGAACCGAACCACATAGAGGTGATAACTGCTATAGCTGTTTTCATCGACGACTAACGGTGCTATCTCGACTTGGCTATCGGCCAGCAACTCGTGCATTTCAGAAAATAGCTGGTTGTAGCGCTTAGCATGTTGATTACGCTTCTCTACAAACTGGGGCAGTTTTGTAAGTTGGCTTAAACCTAGTGCCGCTTCTACATCGTTCATACGGTAGTTGAAGCCTAACGAGTGCTGCTGATAATACCAAGGACCGTGGGAAGGTTCGGTTAACAAAGCCACATCGGCAGATACACCATGACTTCGTTGCAGCGCCATTTGGTTGTACAGTTCTTCGTTATTGGTAAGCGCCATACCACCTTCCATCGTGGTAATAATTTTGACGGGGTGAAAACTAAAAATACAAATATCTGAAAACTCGCAGCTACCTACGTTTTTGTCGTTGTAACGCGCGCCTACCGCATGTGAGGCATCTTCGATTATTCGAAATTGATACCGTGTTGCAAGTTTCGCAAGTTCAGCCATGTCGCAGGACTGCCCTGCAAAATGAACGGGTATCAAAACTTTAGGTAGCGTGTTGTCGCGTTCTGCCGCTTCAAGTTTTTCAGCAAGAGCCCGCATGCACATATTGCCGGTGGAGAAATCAATATCAACGAAATCCACATCTGCGCCACAGTAAAGGGCGCAGTTTGCTGATGCCACAAAAGAGTTTGGTGATGTCCATACACAATCACCTAAACCCACATTGAGTGCCAAGCAGGCAAGGTGTAATGCGGAAGTGGCGCTGTTGGTTGCTACAGCATGATTGGCATTGCAATAACTGGCCATTGCTTGTTCGAATTTAGGTACAGCGGGGCCCTGTGTAAGCCAATCCGATTTTAGGGCTGACACTACTGCCTCAATATCATCGTCATCTAAATGCTGACGACCATAAGGGATCATGCCTCAGACTCCTCGTTAAACTGAATTATTTCATCAACAGTTAAAAATGAAGGGTTTGTATCTGATATATATTCGAAACCTTCCGCTACTGGCTTACCTTTTTCATCAAGGGCATTGCTAGTAAAATTATTGCTGCGGTGAAAGAATTTAATGGCCGGCGCAATCACGAAATGATCGTCAAATTCGTAAGTGTGAAATGCCATATCGCCGGGGCACATCATTTCGTGTAGCTTTTCACCTGGTCGTATACCAATAATCTTTATAGGTAAGTTAGGTGCCATCGCCTTTGCTAATTCGGTAATGCGAATAGAGGGGATTTTAGGAACAAAAATCTCTCCGCCCAGCATACGCGCAAAGTTTTTCAATACAAAATCTACGCCTTGCTGAAGCGTGATCCAGAATCGCGTCATATCTTGATGCGTAATAGGTATATGGTCGTTACCTTCATCAATTAACTTATTGAAAAAAGGCACCACTGAGCCTCTAGATCCCACAACGTTACCGTAGCGTACCACTGAGAATCGAGGTTTCTTACCGCCAACCATATTATTAGCAGCTACAAATAATTTATCTGAAGCGAGTTTTGTTGCACCGTATAGATTGACAGGGTTAGCCGCTTTGTCAGTGGATAATGCAATGACTTTACTCACACCGTTATCGATGGCGGCGTTAATCACATTTTCAGCGCCATCTATATTGGTGCGTATACACTCGGTTGGGTTGTACTCTGCAGCAGGCACTTGCTTCATAGCAGCGGCATGAATAACATAATCAACACCTTGCATAGCACGGGTTAACCGGTCTTTATCACGAACATCACCAATGAAATATCGCATACAAGAGGCGTTAAATTTCTGCTGCATTTCGTATTGCTTGAGTTCATCACGAGAGTAGATGATTAAGCGCTTAGGTTTGTAACGAGACAACAAGGTTTCTGTATATTTGTGTCCAAAAGACCCAGTACCACCTGTTATCAGTATTGATTTACCGTCGAACATGTCTCGCTCGCTATTTTTATCATTATGAAAATAAATATATCATGTGTCGGCGCGAATGCCATAAACCATTAGTTTTTAACAGTTCCTATTCGCTATATTTCGCTTTTAAATACAAATTTAGCACGCCAATCTATATATGAGTATGCCAATGTATACTTATTAATGATGAAGTGGGGTACTTGAGTTTCGTAAAATGCTGTATAATTACTGAACTAATTACCGCAATTATCACTTAACCGGAGGTTAATATGTTGAAAGTTGATTCTGACATAGGCAGTTCGCTTCTTCAGCAAGTACAAGAAAAGCAAAATACGCTTTTGGAAAAACTTGCGTCCGGCAAAGAAATTAATAGCGCTTCAGACGGCGCAGCGGCCCAACAAATTATTGACCGTTTAACCTCTGAGGTTGAAGGCAATCGTCAGGCTGTTAATAACGTTTATGATGGCATTTCGTTAGCCCAAGTCGCTGAAGGCGGGTTAAGTAACATCAATGATGATGTTAACCGTATACGTGAACTTACCATTCAGTCAGGTAATGGCGTTTTAAGCGACGGCGACCGTCAAGCACTGCAATCTGAAATATCACAGCTTCAAGAGAACATCAGCTTTACCATTGAACAAACCAATTTTGCAGGTAAACCCTTGTTGTCAGACAATGGCGCGCTAAGTTTTCAAGTTGGGGCGAATGGTGGCAATTCAGTTGATGTTAAAACCCAAGATATTGGCAGCCAACTATCAGATGTTCTTTCTATCGATTTAACCTCTGGTAGTAGTGTTGATGATGCGTTAAGTGCTACCGACGAAGCGATTGAAATTTTGGGTGGCGCACGTGGGGATTTGGGCGCTACGCAAAATAGTTTGGCTAGTACTGCTCGAAATTTAACCCAATCCAATGTGAACACCGCAGAAGCACGTAGTCGAATTCAAGATTTAGATTACGCTCAAGCAAGCTCTCAACAAGCGGCAAATGATGTGCAAGGACAAGCGGCTTTAACGGTTCAAGCCCAAGCGAATCAGCAGCAAGGGCAGGTTTTGGCGTTGCTCAGTTAAACATTAAATTTGAGTGAGTTATTCGAAAGAAGCAGGGAATCCTGCTTTTTTTATTGCTACATTTCCGAAAACACCAGTTGCGCTGCGATCTTTTGTCGTTACAATTTACAAATGCGCTAAACTGTAAATAATAACAAAGCGTTCTCGGGGATTTGATGAAGGATATTTTGCTGGTTAGTGATAGCCAGGAACTAATTCATAGCTTAGAAACCATAGTCACCTTTTTGGGAGAGTCGTGTCAGTCACGAGGGCTTTCTGACTGTGAAAGTTACCTGAAAGAAAAGGGCGCAGATGCGGTACTTATTGAGTACGCGTCACCGTCAGTGGTGAATTCACTGGTTGCTCGTTTTCCACACATACCATTCGTTGCCATTTTACATTCAAATGGCGAAGTGGCCGCGTCGTGCAATTTAGTCAGCGTGATCACCTTACCGCTTACTTACCCAGTACTTACGCAATCAATTCACCGATGCCAAGAATACAGCCGCAGAAAGCCGGGTAAGACCCGCGCTGGTGGGTCTAAAACTCGCCTGTTTAGAAGTTTGGTTGGTAAAAGCGACGAAATTCAGATTGTGCGTAGGTTGGTAGAGCAAGTGGCTCCAACAGAGGCAACAGTGCTAATTTTGGGGGAGTCTGGTACAGGTAAGGAAGTGGTGGCACGTAATGTACATTTCTTGTCAGAACGTAAAGATGGCCCCTTTATTCCTGTTAACTGCGGTGCTATTCCCGGCGAGCTTCTTGAAAGTGAATTGTTTGGTCACGAAAAAGGCGCGTTTACTGGAGCTATAAGTGCTCGAAAAGGCCGTTTTGAATTAGCCGAGGGTGGAACATTATTTCTAGATGAAATTGGCGACATGCCGTTGCAGATGCAAGTCAAACTGCTGCGGGTACTGCAAGAGCGTATTTACGAGCGAGTAGGTGGTAGCAAGCCCCAACAATGCAATGTTCGTATTATTGCGGCTACCCATCGTCATCTAGAAACTATGATCAAAGAAGATAAGTTTCGTGAAGATCTCTACTACCGCTTAAATGTGTTCCCTATTGATAGCCCTGCATTACGTCAACGCAAAGACGACATCCCGTTACTGCTGCAAGAACTCAACAGCCGTATTCAAGGGGATGGTGTAGATAGTGTGAGGTTCACTGAACGCGCAATAGAATCGTTAATGGAACATAATTGGGCGGGTAATGTTCGTGAACTCTCAAATTTAGTTGAGCGCCTGAGTATACTTTATCCCGGTCAAATCGTTGATGTGGCCGACCTTCCAGAGAAATACCAGTACGGTGAAATTCAAGCGTACGAACCAGATTACCCCGAAGAGTTGCTAGAGCGAGACGCGTTTAATGCGCTTTTCGCAGAATCAGCTTCGCAAGACCCGTACGATGAACCAGAAGAAGAGTCTGGCTTGCCGGTTTCTTCCTCACTTCCTGAAGAAGGGGTTAATCTAAAAGAGTATCTTTCTGAGCTTGAGATCACCCTCATTCGCCAAGCATTAGAACAACAAGAGTGGGTCGTTGCTCGCGCTGCAGATAAGCTCGGAATGCGTAGAACTACCCTTGTTGAGAAAATGCGTAAGTACGATATTCAGCGTATGGAAGAAGTTTAACGTCAATTACCTGACGTTAAACTTCTGCCTTAAATTATCGTAACTATCTGATAAATATCATCTAAAAAACTGGCATGCCTTCTGCTATATAAAATCATATACACAAACCGTCTTTAAATTGACGAGAGCCATATGATTTTTGATAGCACACACGACAGCAGTACTTCATCTTCTGAACAATTCACTTCATCTTATGATGTGCCTAGTGTCGAGCATGCGCTTGAAGCTGCAACACCGTCGTATGTGAGTGAAGCAGAAGTCAGTTCACTTCGTCGCCAAGCTAGTCGTTTGGAGAACTTGCTTCAGGTCATGCCAGCTGGCGTCATCGTTATTGACGGCAAAGGGGTTGTGCGTCAAGCCAATGACTTAGCTAAGGCATTGCTGGGTGAGCCGTTAGAAGAACAAATATGGCGTAGCATCATTGCTCGCTCATTTAACCCTCGTGCAGACGATGGTCATGAAGTGTCATTGGTAGATGGTCGTCGCGTTAAACTTTCTATAACGCCACTTGAAGACGAGCCAGGGCAGCTGATTGTTATTACCGATTTGACGGAGACACGTCGGCTTCAAGCCAGTGTCAGCCATATGCAGCGTTTATCTTCGTTAGGCAAAATGGTGGCATCCCTTGCGCATCAGATTCGCACGCCTTTATCCGCCGCTATGCTTTATGCCTCTAATTTAACGCGAAAAGATTTACCCCAGCATGCATCTGAGCAATTTGCTCGAAAGATGACAGACAGACTGAAAGAGTTAGAAAGCCAAGTTAATGACATGCTGTTGTTCGCCAAATCTGGTGAACAACAAGTTGTGAATACCTTGTCGCTTGCCAGCTTGCGAGAAGCCATTGAGCCGAATGCGCAAACCATCACTGCGCAGCAAGCACAAAAAATTGCTTTTCATGGCTTCGATTCAACGGATGCACTTATCACTGGGAATCTCACCGCGTTGCAAGGTGCTCTGCTGAACCTTATTCAAAATGCGAGTCAAGTTACGCCTAAGGGCTACACGGTTTCAGTTAATGCAGTAGTGCAAGAAGATAGGGTGCTACTTTGCGTTAATGATAAGGGACCAGGTGTACCCAATACCCTAATCAATAAAATATTCGAGCCGTTCTTTACCACCAAAACTCATGGTACAGGGCTGGGGTTAGCCGTGGTGAAATCGGTAGCTAAAGCACATAACGGTTCGCTTAGCGTGGTAAATCTTAATGAAGGAGGTGCTTGCTTTACGCTTGCATTGCCTTGTAACACTCAGGCTATCGGGCAACACAATAAGCCTCACTCAAATGTCGCTTAATTGCTAGGAGAATTAGAAATGTCTAAAACAACTATTCTTATCGTGGAAGACGATGCTGGGTTACGCGAAGCGTTGTACGACACCTTATTACTAGGCGATTACGATGTTGTAGATGCCGACTGTGCCGAGGCTGCATTAATGGTATTAGCGGGTCGAAAGATAGATCTTGTGGTGAGTGATATTCAAATGGGTGAGATGAGCGGCCTTACTTTGTTGAAAAGCATTAAGGCTAAATACCCACAACTGCCTGTCTTGTTAATGACAGCGTATGCCACCATTGATGATGCCGTGCAGGCCATGCGAGATGGTGCTACTGATTATCTGTCTAAGCCATTCGCCCCTGAAGTGCTACTTAATCTTGTTGGGCGCTATGCACCTGCTCAAAAAGTAGAATCTTGCACGCCTATTGTGGCTGACCCTTCTAGTTTAAAACTACTCGAATTATCAAGAAAAGTGGCGAAGTCAGAAGCGACCGTGATGGTGCTTGGGCCAAGTGGTTCAGGTAAGGAAGTACTTTCTCGCTATATACACGATCAGTCTACTCGCGCCGATGCGCCTTTTGTGGCAATTAACTGCGCCGCTATTCCTGAAAACATGCTTGAGGCTACCTTGTTCGGGTATGAAAAAGGCGCGTTTACCGGCGCTATTCAGGCCTGTCCGGGTAAGTTTGAACAAGCCCAAGGCGGAACACTGCTATTAGATGAAATTACCGAAATGGATTTAGCGCTTCAGGCGAAACTACTTCGTGTTATTCAAGAGCGTGAAGTAGAGCGACTCGGTGGGCGCAAAACGATTAAACTAGATGTACGGGTTATTGCCACCAGTAACCGCGATTTACGTAAAGCGGTAGAACTAGGAAACTTCCGAGAAGATTTGTATTACCGCTTAAATGTTTTTCCTATCACATGGCGGCCACTTGCTGAGCGTCCAGGTGATATTGTACCGCTAGCTGAACATCTGATTAATCGTCACACTAGCGTACAAGGCTTAGGCAATGTTCGTCTCAGTGCCGCGGCACGAAATAAATTGGCGCAATATACTTGGCCAGGTAACGTGCGAGAGCTTGAAAATGTTATTCAGCGGGCTCTTATACTGTGTGATGATGGCAGTATAGAGTCTGGTGACTTAATGATTGATATGGCGGTGCATGACGAGATGGCAGTAAAGCAGGACGAGCCAGAAGATAATAGTCGTTTAGGCTCAGAGCTTCGCCAGCAAGAACATCAAATCATCCTTGATACACTTACCCTGTGTAACGGTAAGCGTAAAGATGTGGCAGAAAAACTTGGTATCAGCCCTCGAACCTTACGTTATAAGTTAGCTAGAATGCGTGAAGATGGGATTGAATTACCCGCTTAACATATCAAACTAGCTTGGTAATTAAGAGGGGCTTTTATTCTTTATTTTAGCCCCTTATTTTTAACGTGTTATCTGCTGTGCTGTACTATTCGTTGGCTTGGCTTAGCTTAGCTTGGCCTTGTATCTGGTTGTGCGTCACGGTAATACACGAAGTGTTTTGCGCTGCTCCTCGCTATTTTACATTACGCATTTACACCACTTTACGGCCATTCACTTTCTTGACGCTATTTCCCCCTCTCTGTCATAAAATTGGCTACTTCTTTACAAATCTGCATAACTCATTGCTTTAAAAGGGGTTTTAGGTAAATTTTAAAGTTGGCTTGCCACTTGCTAGTAGTCTTATAGTTATAACTAGTTGTCTTATAGTTAAGTATTAGTCATCAGAGCGCATTGTCGTTAAACGGCAATTCCCCACCGATATTCGAAGGAGTGGTTATGGACGTTAAAGCCAATAGTTTGTACCAAGAAATGCAAAGCATGATTGGGCAAACTCGTATGCCTGCAAACGATCTTCAACCATCAAACGAGATTAACCCCTCGGCCAACGAGTTCTCTACCATGCTTAAACAAGCGGTAGATGGGGTTAATGGCATGCAATTAGAATCTAAAGATTTACAGCAGCGGTTTGAAATGGGTGATAAGTCATTGAGCCTTGCCGAAGTTATGCTAACCAAAGAGAAAGCAGGCATAGCCTTTGAGGCCACAGTGCAAGTACGTAACAAGGTACTTGAAGCATATAAAACCATTATGAACATGCCGGTGTAGTTGGAGTAAGTCATGGCTGAAGCAACAGGCACAAATTTAACCGTTAACGACCCTTCCATGGGGAGCGATAACGAGCCTGAGAATAAATCAGGATTCATGGATACCCTAGGCAGTGCAGACATGATGCGCCAAATGGCGTTAGTGGTAGTGCTTGTTATTTGTGTCGCAATTGCAGTCTTTATACTAATTTGGGCGCAAGAGCCTGATTTTCGTCCGTTAGCAAAAATGGAAACCCAAGAGCTTATCGAAACCTTGGATTACATGGACGCCAATCAAATAGAATATCGTTTAGAGGGAAATACGGTTTACGTTCGAAGTGACGAATTTCAAACTATACGCTTGGGCATGACACGTCAGGGCTTAACCGGTTCTTCTGATGCTGGTACCGATATCATCATGCAGGACATGGGATTCGGAGTAAGTCAGCGGGTAGAGATGGAACGCTTGAAACATGCCCGTGAACAACAAATAGCCGCCACTATTGAAGATATTTCCAGTATACAAAAAGCACGCGTTCTATTGGCCATGCCAAAAGAAAATGTGTTTGCTCGCCGAGAGAAAAAAGCCTCGGCTACGGTAGTACTTACCGCTAAGCGCGGCAAAGTGATTGCGGGAGAGGAAGTCGACTCAGTTATCGATATTGTGGCGTCAGCCGTACAGAACATGGAGCCTTCAGCGGTAACGGTGACCGATAGCAATGGCCGATTGCTAAATTCGGGTTCACAAGATTCACTCAGCGCTCGTGCACGAAAAGAATATGAAATTGAAAGACAGCGCGAACAAGAATATCTAGAAAAAATTGACGCTATTCTTATTCCTGTTTTAGGTATTGGTAATTACACCGCGCAAGCGGATGTGAGTATGGACTTTACTGCACTTGAGCAAACTCAGCGTAGCTATAATCCCGACTTACCAGCTGTTCGTAGCGAAATGATCAACGAACAAAATAGCGTGGGTGGTGGTGCTATGGGTATTCCTGGCGCGTTAACTAATCAACCTCCGTTAGACTCGAATATTCCTGAAAATCCAGAAGCAGGCGCACAAGCTACTTTGCCAGGAAGCACGTCGAAAGTATCTACTCGTAACTACGAACTAGACACCACCATTAGTCATACCAAAAAGCAAAGTGGCGTAATTCGCAGGTTAAGCGTATCGGTGGCGGTAGACTATCTTCAAGTTGCTGGTGAAGATGGTACTACCTCGGCAGAGCCTCGCAATCAAGAAGCGTTATTAAACATTCGCCGTTTGCTACAAGGTGGTGTTGGGTTTGATGTGACTCGTGGCGACTCGCTAGAAGTAGTCAGTGTTCCGTTCACTCGTATGGATGATGGTGTTATTGAAGATGCGCCAATATGGGAACAGCCCGCATTTTTGCCTATACTCAAGCTAGTCATTGGTGGTTTGGTTATTATCGTGCTTATCATCTTTGTGATAAGACCAATGCTACGTCGCTTGATTAACCCTGATGAGTCGAAAGAAGCTGACGACTTTGATGCAGATGAAGGCCTAGACCTTGGTGACGAAACCATTAGTATGCTGTCTACTGACTTCGATGAAGGTCAGGTGGGCTTCGCGGCAGATGGTTCACTAATGCTGCCAGATTTACATAAAGATGAAGACGTATTAAAAGCGGTTCGTGCACTGGTTGCGAACGAACCTGAATTGTCAGCCCAAGTTGTTAAGGGCTGGCTGATGCAAGATGAGTAAGTGAGAGCGTATTATGGCTGAAGAACTTGCCACTACTGAAGAAGCGTCCTATGACGTCAGTAAGCTAGAAGGGGTTGAAAAAGCCGCTATTTTGCTTCTGAGTTTGTCTGAAGAAGACGCTGCACAAATATTAAAACATCTTGAGCCAAAGCAAGTTCAAAAGCTGGGCTCTGAGATGGCAAAAGTGGATGATATGACGCAGACAAAAATTACGTCTGTGCATAAACACTTTATTGAAGAGATTCAAAACTACAGTACCATCGGCTTCCAGAGCCAAGACTTTGTTAAGCGAGCGCTTACAGCTGCACTAGGTGAAGATAAAGCGGCTAACTTAATTGACCAAATACTGATGGGAAGTGGGGCGAAAGGCCTAGATTCGTTGAAGTGGATGGACTCGAAGCAAGTGGCCAGTATCATTCGAAACGAGCACCCTCAGATTCAAACCATTGTATTGTCGTACTTAGAGCCAGAGCAGAGTGCCGAAATATTGGCGCAGTTCCCAGAAAAAGTGCGCCTAGACTTGTTAATGCGTATTGCTAACCTTGAAGAAGTTCAGCCTGCTGCACTGCAAGAGCTTAACGAAATCATGGAGAAACAGTTCGCCGGTCAAGCGGGTACGCAAGCGGCTAAAATGGGCGGCTTGAAATCTGCAGCGAACATCATGAACTACCTTGATACCGCTATTGAAGGTCAGTTGATGGATGCCATCCGTGAACAAGACGAAGAGATGAGCCAGCAAATTCAAGATCTCATGTTTGTCTTCGACAATTTAGTCGATGTAGACGATAAAGGTATTCAAGCTATCTTGCGCGAAGTGCAACAAGATGCGCTGCTTAAGTCAATTAAAGGCGCCGATGAAGAACTTAAGAACAAGATCATGAAAAATATGTCGAAGCGTGCAGCAGAAATGCTTAACGACGACCTTGAAGCCTTGGGACCTGTACGTATATCTGAAGTTGAAACCGCACAGAAAGAAATTCTCTCTGTTGCCAGAAGACTGTCTGATTCAGGTGAAATTATGCTGGGCGGCGGAGGCGGTGAAGAGTTCTTATAACCCTTCATTAATTATTCGCCATTGTGGTTAAAATAGGCCTTTGCGTTAATTTTCCAAAGGCCTCATAAATGTTACCTGGGTAGATTGATGTCATCAAATAAAGGCTTCAGCGACGACGAATTAAATGATGCAAAACCTTGGGATTTGCCCTTCGTTGAACAGCCCGAAAAGCCACAAGATAAAGACAAAACCAATGCGCTAAATTTCCGTTCAGATTGGAAATACGAGCCACCGGAAGAGGAAGAAGCTGAAATTCTTCCTCCTACTGCACAAGAAATTGAAGCGATTAGACAAGCTGCTCATGATGAAGGCTATGGACAAGGCAAGGCGCAAGGTTTCGAAGAAGGAAAAGCCGAAGGCCTAGAGTTAGGGCTTAGTGAAGGACGTGAGTCTGGTCACGCAGAGGGTCTTGAACAAGGGTTAGAAGAAGGTAAAGGCTTAATTTCTGCGCAAGTTGAAGTTTGGCAGCAACTCATCGAAAAGCTTCATACGCCATTGTCACAAGCCAACGACGAAACCCGCGACCAGCTAGTAAAGCTTGCAGTTACCCTTGCTAAATCGGTGATTAAAACCGAAATCACATCGAATCATCAAGTGATTTTACAAGCGCTTAGCGAAGGAATGAAAGCCCTGCCGGTTAATCAAACTCAGTATCAAATTCATATGCATCCTGATGATATAGCGCTAGTAACCGAACATTATTCTGAAGCTACATTGAAAGAGAAAGAGTGGCAATTCATTGAAGCGCCTACGATGGAGCGCGGTGGCTGCGACATTGCAACTGAACAAAACGCTGTCGATGTTTCAATAGAACGTCGCTGTCGCGATGTCATTGATAAATTTATGGTGAATCAGGGTTTATCAGATGAGTAGCCCTTGGCATGCACATTTTGATAGTTTGCAGAAACAAGTGTCATCGCCGCCTATTGTGGCGGCAGGTAAACTTGTCAGAGGCATAGGCCTTACACTTGAAGCTGTTGGGTGCCAATTACCTGTAGGTAGTCAGTGTCTTGTGCAAACCATTGAAGGCGAAATTGAAGCCGAAGTGGTGGGGTTTGGTGCCGATATTACTTATTTAATGCCCACCGAAGCCGTACGGGGCATAGTGCCAGGAAGTCGGGTAATGCCGCTAAATCGACAAAGTGGTCTTGCTGTGGGTATGGGGCTGTTGGGTCGTGTTGTCGATGGCAACGGTAACCCTTTAGACGGACTTGGCGAAATTAAAACTGAAACCCGCGTACCTACTACGCGCCCTCCTATCAACCCTTTAATTCGCCGCGCTATTACCCAACCTATGGATGTGGGTGTTCGCGCCATTAATGCATTGAATACCGTTGGCGTAGGTCAACGTATGGGGCTCTTTGCGGGCAGTGGCGTGGGGAAAAGTGTTTTACTCGGTATGATGACCCGGGGCTGCGAAGCCGACGTGGTTGTGGTTGGCTTAGTGGGAGAACGGGGCCGAGAAGTAAAAGAATTTATCCACGATATCTTAACCGAAGAAGAGCGTGCCCGTGCGGTAGTGGTAGCAGCGCCTGCTGACACTTCACCGTTAATGCGCTTAAAGGGCTGCGAAACAGCAGTTACCATTGCTGAATACTTTCGCGATCAAGGTTTAAAAGTATTACTGCTTATTGACTCTCTTACTCGTTATGCCATGGCCCAACGTGAAATTGCATTAGCGGTAGGTGAACCACCCGCAACAAAAGGCTATCCACCTTCAGTATTTGCCAGGTTACCCGCATTGGTAGAAAGGGCTGGTAACGGCAGCGAGAAACAAGGGTCTATTACGGCGTTTTATACGGTATTGACCGAAGGTGACGATTTGCAAGATCCAATCGCCGATGCTGCAAGGGCTATTTTAGATGGTCACGTTGTGTTATCGCGCACTCTCGCTGATAGCGGTCATTACCCTGCCATCGATATTGAAGCTTCTATTAGCCGTGTTATGCCTATGGTGGTCAGTGATGAACATCAACAAATGGCACGCAGAGTAAGGCAAGTTTATTCAAACTATAAACAAAACCAAGACCTCATTTCCATTGGTGCTTATGCCAAAGGTTCAGATCCTCGCATCGACCTAGCCATACGAGCGGAGCCTGCAATTAACGCGTTCTTGCAGCAAGGTATGAAGAACGTGTTGCCTTATGATGAATGTTTAGAGGGCATGGCTGCATTAGCGAAAGGCTTAGGACAAGGGTAATCAATTATGTCTAAACAACTAGAGCGTCTGGCTGAGTTTGAACGAGAAAGAGAGCAACGCATTGCGCAAATGTTCCAACAAGCGCAGCAAAATGTGATGCAGCAGAAACAAAAGCTCACCAGCCTCGAGCAATATAGAATTGATTACTTAAAAGGCATTCAGCAAACGGGAAAGGCGGGTGTGACTGCTACCCATTACCAACAGCATTTATCGTTTGTAGGCAAATTAGATAAAGCCTGTGAACAGCAAATGAATGTGATAGCACAAGCGAATATGGCTGCCGATCAACGCAAGCAGCTTTGGCTTAAGCAACAGCAAAAAGTGAAAGCGGTAGAGTTGCTTCTTAATAAACGCCATTTAGCTAAAGTGGCAAAAGAAGCAAGGGCTGAGCAAGCTATGATGGACGAATTTGCCACACAGAAATTTTTTAGAAGCGGAAAAACATTCTTCTAGTCAGTTTGTCCAATTTGCTACTTACCCCAAGTCGTTCAATCCTTTCGATTTTTTAAATACCTCGTCGTTTAATCTCCACAATGGAACACTCTTTGCAAATTCGTTAGTCATTAATGTGTTTATACGCCTAATTTGAATACCGATACGGGAGCTTTTATAAGTTAAGTGTCGGTCTACAGCCCACGGACACTGGGGTTGTAGAGACAAAACGATTCAATCTGGGTTTTCATGGTTCTGACTTTTAAAGTCATAGCAGGACGGTAAAAATATGATGCAACAAGTTGCCGCACAAAAAACAGACATTGCCGCATTGCCTTTTTCAGCTTCATCAACGGCAAAAGCCGTAGAAGCTGGCATGGGTGCAGAAGATTCATCGCAGAATAATAACGCGTTTGAAGCTGCGTATATTCAAGCTAAAGAATCGAGTGCAAAATCTCTCGAGGCCCAAAACAAAGGTCATTCCTCGCGACAGACCAGCACCTCAGTGAGCGACAGTGCAAACCCTGCTATCGATAAGAAATCAGCTGATAGACATGCGTCTGACCCAGAAAGGGGGAACGTTGATTTACCTCCGGTGAAAGATGACGAAGCGCAAGCGCGAAATGGTGATCAAACAGACAAAAAAGCCCAAGAGGGCGACTTAACATCACCTGATGAAGACACGGATGAATTAATCATTGCCGATGCACAGTCACGTCGAATCGACACTGACGCAAAGAAAGATGGCTCACTCCTTATTGATGGTAAAGGCACAGGCAAAGAGGACAGCAAAGGCATTGGCAAAGACGAAAGCCAAAATGGCGGCGACAACAAAAAAGACTTCTTTGGCGGCCATATTGATTTACCGCCCGAAGAGTTAACAAGTATTGGAAACGGGGATAGCGAAAGCCCCACAGATTGGATTGAGTATGTCACATCCATGATGGGCGCGTCTGGCGATGACAAGGTTGCTTCAGATGCAGAGGCTACCGCAATTACTGATGATTTATTAGACGCAGGCGAGATAGAGGATACCGAATTAGCCGCGAAGCAATTAGCAAAAGCTTTGCTAGCGGGTGATGAATTGGCGGGCGAGGATGTATTAAGTGCGTTGGCGTCTAATAACGGTAGTAACGAAAGCGATGCAGCAGTAAACGGTACATTAACCTCGACGAATCTTCCTGAGGATGTTGATACAAGCTCAGCAACAGAAATAACCGCTTATTTAATGAGCTTGCTAGAGAATCAAGCCGGTGAGGAACTTGGTCAAGATGCAGGCGAAGGGCTTAGTAGTGAAACCTTAGAAGCAGTAAAAGCACTCACCGCGGCCTTATTGGCTAAAGCAAATGAAAACGCTGCAACAAGCGATGTCGATGCAGGGCAGTCTGAAAAAGTCGATCCCTTAGCTAACCTGCTTGCGCAGTTTTTAGGTGATGCTAGCGAAAATGGCGAAGAAACTTCTGATGCTCAAACACAGAATTCAGAGCACGCGCTATTAGTCGAACAAGAAGCCGCAGATGAACAAGCCTTGAGTGCCGATGAGGCGTTAGTATTAAGTCTTCTTCAAGAGCAAATTACTGCGCAAACTGACACCAAAGAGACGCTAAATGCAGCGCTAGCCAACGGTGTTTCAAGCCAATCTACTGCATCAACGCAAACGAATAGCAACCCTATCGATACAGTCTCCACAGAAGCTAGCGATATACTTACCGATAGCCAAGGCGAGTCTCTATTGCAGTCAATTGCGATGATGTCACCAGAAAGTGCGCAAAAGGCGGCTGAAGCATTTGCCGAACGCGTAGCGGCATCATTACCTACTGCGACAACCGCAGCCCAACAGCAAGCGGTTAAGTCTAACTTGATAGCTGGCATAAACGAGTTTCAGCAACAAGTCGCTCAAGGGCGTGAGCCAGGAATAGATCTTTCGGCACTTGTAGCCGATGCAGCGTCTGAAGCAGGGTTAACACAAACACAAATGCAAAATGTAGCGGGGCAAACTGATGCGCTCGCAGGCCAATTTATGCAATTGGTAAACGGCACCCAGCAAAGCGCTCATCAAGCATTGCAAAGTGAGCTCGTCAGTATCGATTCTCACATGAATGAAAACAACCAAGTTCGCGCGGAGTCGACCAAAGCTCAGCTTCAATTTGAGGGCGCTGACAAACCGGTCAATATTTTAAAACCTGAAGGTCAGCAACAATTGCATGAGAAAATTCGCTGGATGGTGAATGCGCGAAACAGTATGGCAGAAATTAGGCTCGATCCGCCTGAACTGGGCAGTATGCAGGTACGAGTGAATGTATCGGGTGATGCAGCCAGTGTGAGCTTCATTGTACAGTCGCAGCACGCTAAAGATGCACTAGCCGATGCCATGCCTAGGTTAAAAGATATGCTAGCAGAGCAAGGCATTAATTTAGGTGAATCAGAAGTGCGTAAAGATAACTCATCACAAAATGGTGATGGAAGTGGCCAGCAACTTGCAGGTAACGGTGTACCTAGCCAAGATATCGACGGTGAGTTCGACGAGGGTTCCACGGTGATAGAGCAGTCTGTCACAAGGGAAGCGAAAGGCGGTATAGACTATTACGCTTAGTAGGTTGATAGCGAAGGCAAAGACTTAAGTAGGGTTGATGTACAATTGCGCTATCTGCTATAAGAACTGCAAATTTATGCAGGCTTACGTTGCCATTTGCGTCGTAAGCCTGATAATACGAGTTCCTCGTGGGATATTGACGGATTAGACATGGCTGAAGAAGAGTTACAGATTGAAGAAGGTGGTAAAAAGAAAGGCAAAATGATGCTGATTATTATTATCGCCGTAGTGTTAGTTGGCGGTGGTGCAGCAGCCTATTTTCTTTTATTCGCTGGTGGTGAAGAGCCTGTAGCTGCAGAGCAACTTGCCGAAACCGACGAGCAAGCAGCCACTGAAGCCGCGGCCCCAGGCGGAAGCGCAGAAGTAGGTACCGCCTTGTACGTTGCTATGCCGCGCCCTTTCGTGTTTAACGTTCCGGGTACAGGTCGAGACCGATTAGTACAAATTAAAGTGCAGCTTCTAGTGCGGGGTTCAGACAATGAAGAGTTGGCTAAAACCCACATACCGTTGATTGAAGGCACTTTGCTGCAAGTCTTTAGTACATCAAATGCCGATGATTTGGTGACTGAAGCAGGAAAAATTGAACTGCGTGAACAAGCGGTGACTGAAGTACAAAAAGTGCTTAAAGACATCGCGGGAAGTGATGTGGTTGAGCGTGTGCTCTTCACTGGTTTTGTGATGCAATAACAGGTAGATAACTGTGAGTGATTTATTATCTCAAGATGAAATCGATGCCCTTCTACACGGGGTAGACGATGTAGAAGAAGACGAGGTTGGCGATGCCGACTCCGATGCTTCTACGCTAGAGTACGACTTCTCGTCACAGGATAGGATTGTTCGTGGGCGTATGCCTACGCTGGAAATCGTTAATGAACGCTTTGCCCGTCACATGCGGGTGAGTTTGTTCAACATGATGCGCCGTTCTGCGGAAGTGTCAATTAACGGTATTCAAATGATTAAGTTCGGTGAATACATTCATACCTTGTTTGTACCCACTAGCTTGAACATGGTGCGGTTTCGCCCGCTTAAAGGTACCGGCCTTATTACCATGGAAGCCCGCTTGGTTTTCATTCTGGTAGATAACTTCTTTGGTGGTGATGGCCGCTATCATGCAAAAATTGAAGGGCGGGAATTTACGCCAACAGAGCGGCGTATTATTCAAATGCTGCTTAAGATTATTTTTGAAGATTATAAAGAAGCGTGGGCGCCAGTAATGGACGTGTCTTTTGAGTATTTAGACTCAGAAGTAAACCCCGCGATGGCGAACATTGTGAGCCCCACTGAAGTGGTGGTGATTAGCTCGTTTCATATAGAGCTTGACGGTGGTGGTGGCGATTTCCACGTGTCACTTCCATACTCAATGCTAGAGCCTATCCGCGAATTGCTAGATGCGGGTGTGCAAAGCGATAAAGAAGACACTGATTTACGTTGGAGTAAAGCACTTCGCGATGAAATCATGGACGTAAAAGTGGCACTGACAACCCACATGCTTGATGTGGATGTGTCATTACGCCAAGTAATGGAATTTAAGCCAGGAGAAATTATTCCTGTGGAAATGCCAGAAACCATTACTGTGCTAATTGAAGATTTACCTACGTTCAGAGCTAAGCTAGGTCGCTCACGAGATAACTTAGCCCTGAAGATAGTAGAAAAGATTGCAAGACCGACTTCTGTGAAGTCTGAGCTACAATTATTAACCCGCGGCGGGCGCATTATAGATAATGATGCTGAGCTGCAAGTACTCGAAGAAGACCTGTAAGGTGAGGGGAATATCCCATGAGTGAAGACGGTATGGACGATTGGGCTGCCGCCATGGCGGAGCAAGCCGATTCTGAGGCTGACGATCAGGAAAATGATGATGTTCAGGTTGCAGAACTCGACGAATTAACCGACGACACACCCATAACCCAAGAAGAGAAAAAGAAGCTGGATACCATTTTGGATATTCCAGTCACTATCTCGATGGAAGTTGGGCGTAGTCAAATAAGTATCCGAAATCTGCTACAGTTGAACCAGGGATCTGTGGTGGAGCTGGACCGAGTTGCTGGTGAGCCATTAGATGTATTGGTAAATGGCACGTTGATTGCTCATGGTGAAGTAGTAGTGGTCAACGATAAATTCGGTATTCGGTTAACGGATGTTATTAGTCAAATCGAGAGAATCAAGAAGCTTAGATAAATCTTCTTACATAGCAAGGGGTTGCGCAATGCTGCCCCTTATATTTACGCAAGTAGTGAATGCGCAATCTACCCAATCAATCACTAACCCCACCTCTGTAGTGTCAATTTTTCTATCACTTCTTTTAGTGGTTGGAATTATTTTTGCGCTTGCTTACCTCATGCGTCGGTTTAATGTCGGTAACATGGGTAGTGGGCAAATGAAGGTGGTCGCCAGTATGGTGGCAGGCACTAAAGAAAAAATAATGGTTATTCAGGTGGGCGATGAACAGCACCTGGTGGGCGTGACCAGTCATAATATTTCCCATTTAAGTAAACTTGAAAAGCACTTAGACACGCCAGTGGCAAATGGGCAGCAAGGCAGCGGTGACGCATTTAAACAAAAGCTGGTTGCCGCCATGGCAGGTAAGCTAAACCCTTCAATAAAGGAAGATAAAAACGATGCGTAAGTTTTGGACCGCATTTTTTGTAGTGTTAGCTTCTTGGGTGATTGCTGAGCCTGCACTGGCACAGCAAGGCATTTCAGCCGTGACCGTTGTGACTAATGACGATGGGTCGCAAGATTACACTATGACGTTACAAGCGCTGTTTATCATGACAGCGCTCAGTCTTATTCCTGCATTCATCATGATGATGACCTCGTTCACCCGCATCATAGTGGTGTTATCAATTTTGCGCCAAGCGATTGGTTTGCAGCAATCTCCTTCTAACCAAATTTTGGTTGGGGTGAGTTTGTTTTTGTCTATGTTTATTATGGCACCGGTGTTTGAAGAAATTAATGAACGCGCATTGCAGCCTTATCTGTCGGAACAAATGACAAGTTTGGATGCCATAGAGCAAGCTAAAGGGCCTATGCGCGCTTTTATGCTGTCGCAAACCCGAGTGAAAGATTTAGAAACCTTTGTGCGTATTGCTGGTGATGAGGGGAAATATGCAGATACAGACGAAGTACCACTAACTATTCTTATTCCTGCGTTCGTGACCAGCGAGCTAAAAACCGCATTCCAAATCGGATTTATGTTGTTTATTCCGTTTCTTATTATCGACCTTGTTGTGGCCTCAATATTGATGGCCATGGGTATGATGATGCTGTCGCCCATGATTGTTTCACTGCCATTTAAACTCATGTTATTTGTGTTAGTTGATGGCTGGAATCTAATATTTGGCACACTGGCTACCAGCTTCGGTATGGGTGTGTAGGAGGGCTTATGTCACCAGAAGTCTTTGTTGAAATACTCCGCGAAGCCATGTTTATGGTTATCGTTCTGGTGTCTGCGGTTATTGTTCCAAGTCTTATTGTAGGGTTAGTGGTTGCTGTGTTTCAGGCTGCTACCTCAATTAACGAGCAGACCATGAGTTTCTTGCCGCGCTTACTTGTTACCTTACTAGCGCTTAGCTGGGGTGGTAACTGGTTAGTACAAAAGTTAATGGACTTCACTTTCCACATGGTAGAAATGATACCTCAGGTTGTCGGTTAATATGGTCGTTGAACTGGCTACCATCAATCAGTTTCTTGCTGATTTAATGCTGCCTTTTATGCGCATTAGTGGCCTGTTTGTGGCGATGATTGGCTTAAGTGCACAATCTATTCCTCCGCAAGTTCGTGCTCTGCTAGGCATTATGCTGACCCTTATTATCATGCCGGTAGTGCCGCCTGCACCTGTTGATGATTTAGTGAATCTAGGTACATTTATTCTTGGCATTCAGCAGTTGTTAATTGGTGTCGCTATCGGGTTTGTTTCCATGATGGTGCTAAACACTTTTGTACTGGCTGGGCAAATAATCGCGATGCAAACGGGCTTAGGTTTCGCCTCAATCGTAGACCCCGTCAATGGTATTAACGTGCCAGCCGTAGGCCAATTTTACTTAATTCTAGCTACCTTGCTTTTTTGGACCTTAGACGGGCATCTCGCGATGATCCACATGATTGTGTTGAGCTTCCATGCGTTCCCAATAGGAGAAGCATGGTGGACAGGGGAGCAGTTTAGGGAAATTGCCCACTGGGGCGGTTGGATGTTTATCTCAGCGATTACGTTGTCATTGGCGCCCATTGTGTCCCTTCTCATTGTAAATTTAGCGTTTGGCGTAATGACCAAAGCGGCACCTCAGCTTAATATTTTCAGTATCGGCTTTTCTATTGCCCAGGTGATGGGGTTGCTCATCATTTGGATAACCCTAGATAACTTTACTGCGCATTTTGAAACGCAGTGGCTGCGGGCAGAGCAGTTTATGTGTCAACTTCTTAGGATTTGCCCATGAAAATAAGTCAGGTGATACATGGCTGATTCAGATTCTAGCGAAAAAACAGAAGACCCCACGGGGAAAAAACTCGAAGACACCCGAAAAAAAGGGCAGATAGCCCGATCCCGAGAGCTATCCACAACCTTAGTGTTAGTGGTTAGTGCCTTTATGTTTTTGTTCGTTGGAGGCTGGATTGCCGAGTCGGTATTTAAGCTGACGCAGCGTATGTTTGTTCTGTCTCGAGATGAAACCTACGATACCACCCATATGTTTGGTGCATGGGGTGAAGCAATTTCGACAGTCAGTGTACCTGTATTGCTTTATATGACGGTGGCCATGTTAGCCGGAATATATGGCTCTATTGCGTTAGGCGGCTACAACTTCACCTGGGAAGGTGCCAAATTTAAAGGCTCTAAAATGAGCCCGCTTAGTGGGTTTAAGCGTATGTTTGGCATGAATGGCTTGGTAGAGTTAATTAAATCTATCGCCAAAGTGGTTGTCATCGTTGGGATGGCATTAGGCGCACTGCTGTTTTTTGAAGACGAAGCGCTGCACCTTGATTTAGAGCTGTACCCGGGTAATATTTTTCACGCGTTAGATATGCTGAAATGGGCTTTTATCATGTTGGTTTGCGGCATGATACCTATTGCGCTTATTGATGTGCCTTATCAAATTTATAAGCACAACAAAGAAATTAAGATGACTAAGCAAGAGGTGAAAGACGAGCGTAAAAACTCTGAAGGTGATCCTCTGGTAAAAGGGCGCATCCGTCGCTTGCAGTATCAAGCTGCCACTAAACGAATGATGCAAGAAGTTCCTCAGGCCGATGTGGTGGTAACCAACCCAACTCATTACTCTGTAGCAATAAAATATGATGACAGTGGTAATCGTGCCCCAGTCGTTGTGGCAAAAGGCACCGATGAATTAGCCATGCATATTCGTAAAATAGCCACTGCTAACGATGTACCGCTTATTCCATCGCCCATGCTAGCCCGAGCCGTTTACTACTCTACAGAGATTGACGGTGAAGTGCCTAACGCCTTGTTTATGGCGGTAGCGCAAGTATTAGCCCATGTTTATCAGTTAAAAGCACACAGAGCGGGTAAAGGGAAACGACCCAAACCGCTTAAACGTGATTTACCCATACCACCAGAGCTGCGCCGTTAGAGCGCTGCTTTTGGCCTAAATTAGCGCTAAACTACGGCTAAGATATCGCTAAGGCCAGGGCACAAAGTGAGCCCCTCTTAATTGTAATTCTGTAAATTGCGCCCCTCCTACTTACGTTTAATCGGTTTTGTATAAAGCTGGCACGGTAGTTGTAATACTCATTGAAAGATAGCGTTAAGCGTCAATTTTCCGATAGAGAGACTCCCTGCAATGCAGTTATCCGGTTACCTTCAGCGATTCGATAAAAGTCAGCTGCAGAACATTACCAGTGGCTTAGGCGCTCCCATTGTTCTTCTTGCCATTATGGGCATGGTTATTCTTCCCATGCCGCCATTTCTGCTCGACGTATTGTTCAGTTTTAATATAGCCCTGTCTTTAGTCATTATTTTGGTGGCGGTATTAACGCAAAAGCCAGTTGATTTCGGTATTTTTCCCCTAGTGCTATTGATTGCTACCGTACTGCGGTTAGCATTAAACGTAGCCTCTACGCGCGTGGTACTACTATATGGACATGAAGGTGGGGATGCTGCGGGTAAGGTTATCGAAGCATTTGGTGCGGTGGTTATTGGCGGCAACTATGCGGTGGGTGTGGTGGTCTTTGCTATCTTGCTCATTATCAACTTTAAAGTAGTCACCGCCGGTGCTGGGCGTATTTCAGAAGTAAGTGCCCGCTTTACGCTTGATGCCATGCCAGGTAAGCAAATGGCTATTGATGCCGATTTGAATGCGGGTTATATCGACCAAGATCAGGCGCGTGCTCGCCGAGAAGAAATAACCGCCGAAGCAGACTTTTATGGCTCAATGGACGGTGCGTCAAAATTTGTGAAAGGTGATGCGGTCGCCGGCCTCTTTATCATGCTTATCAATATTGTGGGTGGCCTTTTTATTGGCATGATTCAACATGGGTTAAGTTTTGGAAATGCCATCGAGGTCTACACCATATTAACCATTGGTGACGGTTTGGTGGCACAAATACCATCGCTATTATTGTCTGTGGCTACCGCTATTATTGTTACTCGTGAAAACGAAACCCAAGAAATGGGCAAAGAAATTCGTAGTCAGTTGGGTAACAGCCAAGCCCTTTATATTGCCTCGGGCGTGTTATTCGTCATGGGGATTATTCCTGGTATGCCCCATTTAGCTTTTATTGGCTTTTCAGTGCTTATCGCCGGTTACGCCTACTGGCAGGGTGTTGCTGCTAAACGCGAGGCAGAAAAACCTAAAACCCCAGCGAATATCGTGAAAGATGACACTGCTGCGCCCGAAATAAAAGAGCTTGGGTGGGATGATGTGCAGCACGTAGACACCATCGGCCTAGAAGTCGGATACCGATTAATCCCCTTAGTCGATAAGTCTCAGGGCGGAGAATTGCTCACTCGTATTAAAGGGGTACGTAAGAAGTTATCTCAAGAATTGGGCTTTCTTATTCCACCGGTGCATATTCGCGATAATTTAGATTTAGAGCCTAATTTATACACCATTGCTATGTTGGGCGTAACTATTGGCGATGCGCAAATAAGTCATGATGAAGAGCTTGCGATTAATCCGGGTCAAGTATTTGGCAAGCTGGAAGGCCGTGCAACTAAAGACCCTGCCTTTGGGTTAGATGCGGTATGGATAAAACCGAATAAGCGAGAGCATGCGCAAACCCTTGGTTATACCGTGGTTGATGCCGCTACTGTGGTTGCTACTCATTTAAGTCAATTGCTGACGAATAATGCCTACCAACTACTTGGACATGAAGAAGCGCAGCAGCTACTAGATATGCTAGCCAAGCAGCATCCTAAATTAGTGGAAGGGTTAGTGCCTGATATTCTGCCCTTAAGCACCATTGTTAAAGTGCTGCAAACCTTGCTGTTTGAAGGGGTGCCTATTCGTGACATGCGTACCATTGTACAAACCCTGAGCGAATACGGCCCACGTAGCCAAGATCCAGATGTATTGGTGTCTGCGGTACGTATTGCGCTTAAACGCCTAATCACCCAAGAAATTACCCAAGGTGCGAAAGAGATACCCGTCATAACCTTGGCGCCAGAGTTGGAACAGATGTTGCACCAGTCATTACAAGCAGGTGGCGAAGATGGCGCTGGTATAGAACCAGGACTGGCCGATAAGCTGCAAAAATCATTGCAGCAAGCTAGTCAGCAACAAGAATTGGAAGGTGAGCCTGCAGTACTTCTCACTTCTGGTATGTTGCGCCCCGTACTATCTCGCTTCTTAAAGTATTCGGTCGCGGGTTTACATGTACTTTCCTATCAGGAAGTACCCGACGATAAGCAGATAAAAATAGTCAGTTCGGTCGGTCAATAATCTGACACTGGGTGATTGGAGAGTTTTCAATGAAAATCAGACGTTTCTTTGGCAAAGATATGCGAGAAGCTTTAAGCCAAGTTAAAGCGGAATTGGGCAGCGATGCCGTTATCATGTCAAACCGAAAGCTTGCTGACGGTATCGAATTGGTCGCCGCTTACGATAAAGAACCAGAAGCCAAACTGTCGATTAAAAAGCCAGCGCCTAGCGCACCAGGGCAAGCGAAAGCAGCTGTTCCTAGTCTTAGCGAAATTATTGGTGATGATGGCCCAGATAGCTTAAAAGCGCTGTTGGAAAAGCAACATGGTGGCAGCATTCAAAGCCCAGCTTCAGCGCCTAGTGCTAACGCTCAGCATGCCAATAAAATTGCATCGCACTTAGACTTTTCAGAAGCCTTTATCGACGATGTAGAAGCAAGTCAAGTCGCTTCAGAATTCCCAAGCCATCAGGCATCTAGCCTGAATGAAAGTATTGATAACAGCAGTGCTCCTCAGTCTGACGAATTATCTCAGATTAAAGAAGAGTTGGCGTCACTACGAAATGTGCTTCAATACCAAGTTGCTGATTTGATGGAAGCAAAAAGTCGTCGTCAGCAACCTGTACATCATTATTTAATTCAGCGTTTAACCGACATGGGGTTAAGCCAATCATTGGCAGAGCAACTGATTAGTTATACGCCGTCGCATTACAACGAGCGTGACGCTTGGGTATACCTTTTAAACCTATTGGCTAATCGCATTAATGTGACAGGTAACGATATACTTACGCAAAAGGGCGCAGTCGCGTTGGTGGGTCCTACCGGTACAGGTAAAACCACCACAGTTGCTAAATTAGCTGCTCGTTACGCACAGAAATACGGCGCTGACTCCGTTGCCATGATTACGATTGATACCTATCGTATTGCAGCGTTTGAGCAATTGGCCACATATGGAAAAATTATTGGCTGCACAGTGCGTAAAGCACAAAGTAGTGAAGAATTATCAGATTTATTGTTTCAATTACGCCATAAGAGACTAGTGTTAATTGATACGGCAGGCTTTAGTCAACGAGATAGTCGATTAATTAAACAGATAAATCAATTTGATAACGGACAAATGCAGCCAGTGAAAAAATACCTAGTAGCGCAAGCGAATACCCAATATGCTGCATTACAACGTATTATAGATGCGTACGAAGGGGTGGAACTTAGCGGTTGTATCTTTACAAAGCTTGATGAGTGCTACTCTCTAGGCGAAGTGCTTAGCGCTGCGGTGGAGTACCAGTTACCTGTCAGTTATGTAACAGATGGACAGAAAGTTCCTGAAGACATTAAGATTGCAGAAGCAAAATCTTTAGTATCTGCTGCTGCAAAGCTTTATAAAAAGTACGGTTTGAATCATACTACTAGTAACAATGTGGTTAAAACAGCACGAGCAGTATGATTGATGATCAAGCGAGTAGCTTACGAAAAATGAAGCAATCACGATTAATCAAAGTTATCGCCGTCACCGGAGGTAAAGGTGGCGTTGGTAAAACAAATATTACGCTAAACACAGCTATTGCTATGGCAAAGCAGGGAAAGCGCGTAATGGTATTGGATGCAGACTTAGGTCTGGCCAATGTGGATGTAATGCTAGGATTACGCGTAGAGAAAAACCTCTCCCATGTGTTATCTGGTGAGTGTACCTTGGACGATGTACTCGTTACGGGCCCTCACGGTATAAAAATAGCACCAGCCACATCAGGTTCTCAATCAATGGCAGAGCTATCACCAACGCAGCATGCAGGGCTCATTAGAGCTTTCAGCGAATTGCGCACGCCCATTGATGTGCTTATTGTGGATACCGCAGCGGGTATTTCCGATATGGTGCTAAGCTTCTCCAAAGCCTCCCAAGATATTATGGTGGTAGTGTGTGATGAGCCCACTTCACTTACCGATGCCTATGCGTTAATTAAAATTCTTAACCGAGAACATGGTGTCTTTCGCTTCAAAGTTGTCGCTAACATGGTTCGCGATGTTAGAGAAGGTCAGGAACTTTTCAGTAAATTATCTAAAGTAACAGGGCGATTCTTAGATGTTGCGCTAGAATTGGTAGCAACGGTTCCTTTTGACGAGAACATACGCCGAGCAGTTCGTAAGCAAACGTCAATAGTAGATGCTTATCCAAGCTCACCGGCAGCGGTGGCGATTGGCCAGCTAGCAGCCAAAGCAGCTTCTTGGCCTATTCCTGCGCAACCAGGTGGCCATTTAGAATTTTTTATTGAACAACTAATAGCAGATAAAGCAGTAGGAAGTCAGCGTTGAATAGCAAAGCAGCCGCTTATCAACAGCAAACAGACAAGTCACAATTAGTTGAGCGTCACGCTTCGCTGGTGAAGCGGATAGCACACCACTTAATGGCGAGACTGCCAGCCAGTGTTCTTGTCGATGATTTAATCCAGTCAGGTATGATTGGACTGCTAGAAGCTGCACGAAATTTTGACGGTTCCAAAGGTGCAAGTTTTGAAACCTTTGCAGGTATTCGTATTCGTGGCGCTATGCTTGATGAAATAAGAAAAGGTGATTGGACTCCTCGTTCCGTTCATAAAAACGGAAGGGCAATCACAGAAGCCATCTCTCAAGTTGAAGGTGAAACAGGCCGAGACGCGCGAGATGTAGATATTGCGGCTAAAATGAATGTCAGCATGCAAGATTATCATCAAATGCTGAACGAAGTGAATGCCGGGAAATTGGTGGGGATTGAAGACCTTGGGGTTTCTGAAGATGTCATTTCTACAGAAAAGAACCGAGGCAGCGACGCACCGTTAGAAGATTTGATGCAAGGGGCTTTCCAAAAAGCGCTAGCACATGCTATTACTACATTACCCGAACGGGAAGCGATTGTACTTTCTTTATACTATGATGAAGAACTGAATCTTAGAGAAATAGGCGAAGTTCTTGATGTTAGTGAATCGCGAGTAAGTCAAATTCATAGTCAGGCCATGTTAAAACTCAAATCACGAATGAAATCGTGGCAAGTTGACGAAGAATAGAAATTAATAACAATTAACCCCTCATTGGAGGCTATTTTGGATAAAAGTATGAAAATTCTCGTGGTTGACGATTTTTCTACCATGAGACGTATCATAAAGAACCTGCTAAAAGATTTGGGTTTTGCCAATATCCAGGAAGCGGACGACGGTAACACCGCGCTGCCTATGCTACAACAAGGTGATTTTGACTTTGTTGTAACAGATTGGAATATGCCAGGTATGCAAGGTATCGACTTATTACGCGCCATACGTGCCGACGATAAGTTGAAACACCTACCGGTTCTTATGGTAACAGCAGAAGCGAAGAAAGAACAAATCGTTGCCGCAGCGCAAGCTGGTGTGAATGGTTATGTTGTTAAACCTTTCACTGCCGCTACGTTGAAAGAAAAATTAGATAAAATCTTCGAACGTTTAGGTTGATCCAGACGCTCACCAGAGAAATGAGGTTTACTGGATGTCGACAAATGAAAGTGTCTCCATAACGCTCGAAGAAGCCAAAAAATTGGTAGCGTATCTTGAAGAGGGCGATAACGCATCAGCGAACGCTGTCTTAGAAGCCGTTTCGATGAAAGAGTCCATTGAGCTCTTTGCTGAAGTGGGTAAATTAACGCGTCAACTTCATGACTCGTTGAATAACTTCCAAATCGATGAACGTATTAAAAATTTAACCGTTGATGACATTCCTGATGCGCAAACGCGACTGATGTACGTTATCGAAGAAACGGAAAAAGCTGCCAATACCACCATGGACGCAGTTGAAGAGAGTATGCCAATTGCTGAAGTGCTCTCTACCCGTATCGAAAAAATTATGCCGGAATGGAAGAAACTGATGAATCGTCAACTCGAGTTGGGCGAATTCAAAGTTTTATGTGCAGATTTAGACGAATTGCTAGAAGACGGATCGAAACAATCGGCTAAGCTTACATCATTGCTTACCGAAGTGTTAATGGCACAAGGTTATCAAGATCTTACCGGTCAAGTTATTCGCAGAGTGATTGAACTCGTAAAAGAAGTGGAAGATAGCTTAGTTAATATGCTGACGATGTTCGGTGAACCCGAACAGGCGGAGCAAGACAAGCCATTGGAAGCGAAAGTCGAAAAAGTTAACAAGATCGATAGTGTCGAAGCCGAAGGTCCAATTATTGATGCAGACCAACGCGATGATGTGGTATCTGGCCAAGATGACGTAGATGATCTTTTGTCTAGCTTAGGTTTTTAGGGGAGCGGGCGCATGGCGTTTGATGTTGACGAGGATATATTACAGGACTTTCTAGTTGAAGCTGGGGAGATCCTTGAACAATTACAAGAACAGCTCGTTGATCTGGAAAATAATCCTGAAGATGCAGATTTACTGAATGCAATCTTCCGTGGTTACCATACCGTAAAAGGTGGCGCCGGCTTTTTGTCGCTTACCGAATTAGTTGAAATTTGCCACGGTGCAGAAAACGTTTTCGATGTAATGCGAAACGGACAACGTACTCTTACGCCTGAATTAATGGATACCATTCTTCAGGCCACCGATGTAGTAGTAGATATGTTTGAGCGTGTTAAAGCGCAAGAACCTCTAATACCTGCAGACGCAAAGTTAGTTGATTTGCTGCATAAGTTAAGCACCCCAGAAACCCCAGACGAAAATATCTTTGGTGAAAGTAGTGATGCGGCTGAAGCCCCCGCTGCCGAAGAAGAATTCGCGTTAGAAGAAGCGCCTGTCCCTGAAGCGCCTGCCGCAAGCAGCGATGGCGGCATCGACGAGATTTCTGAAGATGAATTTGAAGCCTTGCTGGATGAACTTCATGGTTCAAATGCCCCAGGTAAATCTGCGCCTAAAGCAGAACCAAAAGCGGCTGCACCTGCGGTTGGTGGTTCAGGTGATGATATTACAGACGATGAATTTGAAGCACTGTTAGACGAATTGCACGGCAAAGGTAAATTTAAAGAAGATGAACCAGCGCCTGTAGCTGCGCCGAAAGCGGCAGCGCCTAGCGGTGAAGAAATTACCGACGATGAATTTGAAGCACTGCTTGACCAATTACATGGTTCAGGACAGGGTCCTACAGCGCAAGGCGCTGAACCAGCAGCAAATACACCGCCTGTAGATAAAAAGGCGACAGAAGCAATTCAGAAGGCCAAGGCAGAGCAATCTGCAGCTAGTACGCCGGCTAAATCAACGCCTGCCGCAAAAGCGCCAGCGCCTAGTCCAGCCGCTAAAAAGGCGCCAGAGCCTGCTAAAGCCCCGGCTAAAAAAGACGACAAAAAATCAACCCCAGCGCCACCTCAAGCAGAAACTACCGTTCGTGTTGATACCAAGCGCCTAGACCAAATTATGAATATGGTTGGCGAGTTAGTATTAGTACGAAATCGTTTGCTGAGTTTAGGAATAAACAATGCTGACGAAAGTATGTCAAAGGCAATTGCTAACCTAGATGTGGTAACGGGTGATTTGCAGGGTGCGGTTATGAAAACCCGCATGCAGCCAATTAAGAAAGTGTTTGGCCGCTTCCCTCGGGTTGTTCGAGACTTAGCACGTAGTTTGAAAAAAGAAATCACCTTGGAATTGGAAGGTGAAGAGACAGATTTAGATAAAAACTTGGTAGAAGCATTGGCCGATCCGTTAGTTCACTTAGTGAGAAACTCAGTGGACCATGGTATTGAAATGCCTGATGACCGTGCTGCTACAGGTAAAGCTCGAATGGGAACCGTTAGATTATCGGCTTCTCAAGAAGGCGACCATATCTTACTCACCATTGAAGATGATGGTAAGGGAATGGATGCTGAAAAACTGAAAGAGATTGCTATAAGCCGAGGTGTTTTAGACGCCGATGCGGCTGCGCGTATGTCTGATGTTGAAGCGTTCAATCTTATTTTTGCACCAGGTTTCTCAACGAAAACTGAGATTAGTGATATCTCGGGCCGTGGTGTAGGCATGGATGTGGTTAAAACAAAAATTAACCAGCTTAACGGTACGATTAATATTGATTCTCACCTTGGGAAAGGCACACGACTCGATATAAAGGTTCCACTCACGCTTGCGATATTACCTACCCTGATGATTGTGGTTGGCAAACAAACGTTCGCGTTACCGTTAGGTGCGGTCAACGAAATTATCAATATGGACATCAAGAAAACCAATACGGTTGATGGCCAATTAACCATGATAGTTCGTTCTAAAGCGATACCACTGTTCTTCCTCGGAGAATGGTTGATCCGCGGACCTAAAAATATAATCAAAGAAAAAGGTCACGTCGTCGTGGTTCAAATAGGCACCCAGCAAGTTGGATTTGTTGTTGATGCACTAATAGGCCAAGAAGAAGTAGTGATAAAACCATTAGATGCCTTATTACAAGGAACGCCAGGTATGGCGGGAGCAACTATCACATCCGACGGTGGAATTGCACTCATCTTAGATGTTCCTAGCTTACTGAAGCGTTATGCTAAAAAGCCTTTAAAGTAATACGGCGTAACAAATAGGAAATTAACATCCATGGTCTTTAAAGTCCTGGTCGTGGACGATTCTACTTTTTATCGTCGTCGAGTTCGCGAGATACTTGACGACGACAGAGAGCTTGAAGTTATTGGTGAAGCTCGTAACGGGCAAGATGCACTAGATAAAATAGATACACTGCTACCTGATGTAGTCACAATGGATGTGGAAATGCCGATAATGGATGGCATTTCAGCGGTAAAAGCCATTATGGAAAAACGGCCCGTGCCTATTTTAATGTTTTCGTCTCTTACGCACCATGGTGCACAAGCGACCCTAGATGCGTTAGAAGCCGGTGCATTAGATTTTCTACCAAAGAAATTCGAAGATATCGCCCAAGACCGTAAAGACGCAGCACGATTGCTGTGTACAAAAGTAAGATTGATTGCACGGCGTGGTGTCGGTATCAAACGCCCTGTATTAAAGCGTATTGAAAGTAGGAAGTTTCCTGATAACGCGCCGAAACCAGCGTTTTTCAAGAGTTCAAATCTACTTAGCGGAAGGAAAGATGCCACGAGGCAGCCCACCGTTTCCTCGATTAAGGCTTCTGGTAAAAGGTATAAGTGTTTAGCAATTGGTGCATCTACGGGTGGACCAGTGGCGTTGCAGAAGATACTGGTAGCACTGCCATCAGATTTTCCTTATCCAATTGTGTTGGTGCAACATATGCCAGGCACTTTTACTAACGCATTTGCACAGCGACTTAATTCACATTGCAATATTGCGGTTAAAGAAGCTGAACATGGTGACATATTGAAGCCAGGTTGCGCTTACTTAGCGCCCGGCGGTAAACAAATGTTGATAGAGAGTTCAGGCTCTCATAAGAAAGTAGTAATTACCGACGCTAACCCGTCTGATAAAATAAACTATAAGCCGAGTGTTGATTTAACCTTCGGTTCGCTGGCCAAAGCTTATGGTGGCGATTTATTGGGTATTATATTAACTGGTATGGGTGCAGATGGGCGAGAAGGCTGCCGGTTGATGAAAGACAACGGTGCCACTATTTGGGCGCAAGATCAGGATTCATGTGTTGTTTATGGCATGCCTCAAGCGGTAGCTGTTGCAAACATCTCGGTTAACAGTATTGATATAGATGACATGAGCAGCTGTATCTTAACCGAAATGACATAGCCTAAGCACAGCGACAGTATTGCCTGTGAGTGAACAACAACCCAAGTAAATATAAGCTGGGAATTAAAACGATGAAGGTGTGGACAGTTGCAAACCAGAAAGGCGGAGTTGGTAAAACAACAACAACAGTAACCTTAGGTGGTTTGTTAGCTCAACGCGGGAAGCGGGTATTGATGGTTGACACCGATCCCCACGCCTCATTGAGTTACTATTTTGGCATAGACGCAGAGTTACTCAGTCAATCTGTCTACGACATTTTTATTAAGTCTTCTGAAATTACTGCCGATATGGTCATGGACTGTTTGTGTCCAACTAAGCTAGACAATTTGTACGTTTTGCCCGCTACCATGGCGTTAGCCACATTAGACAGAACAATGGGTAGCGAGCAAGGAATGGGCTTAGTGCTAAAAAAAGCACTGGCCAAAGTAGAGAATGAATTTGATGTAGTCATTATTGATTGTCCGCCAGTACTTGGTGTACTTATGGTCAACGCATTGGCAGCATGCAATAAAGTGATAGTGCCGACACAAACAGAATATTTGGCGCTGAAAGGCTTAGACAGAATGATACGCACTATGGAAATAATGGGGCGCTCTCTTCAAAAGTCTTTTGACACTGTGATTATTCCTACTATGTTCGACAAACGCACGAACGCGGCACTTGAATCAAGAAAGCGTTTAATGAGTGATTATGGAGAGCGGGTTTGGCAAGGTGTAATTCCCGTAGATACGCATTTTAGAGATGCGAGTTTAGTACAGTTGCCAATTTCCGCAGCATACCCGAAAACCCGAGGGGTAACGGCTTATAGCAAGTTACTTGAGGTTTTGGAGAAGTAAAGTTAGATGAGCAATCAAGGACCTTTTGCACGGGAAGACGTTGTAGAGGCTTATCTCGATAGCCTATTAAAAGAGCCAGATGATCCGGCAGACGTGACTGCGCGAACGGCAAAATTGCTTGAGCAAGCGGTGCAAACGTTAGCCGAAGAAGCCACAATTGATGAAGCACCTACCACTGAACAAGCAGTGGTTGAAGAAGCCATTATTGAAGCAGTGTCATCTAGCACAGGCAAAGATGTCGAAGAAACTACGCAATACGAAAAAAGCGACTACAATGAAATAGATAATGAGACTGCTGAATCAGTCGATGCCTCTTTAGAAGAGGGGCAATCAGTCGTAAAAGGATTGTTGGTCGACAGCCTCGAAAATAATTTTCAGGCATTATTTTTTGAAGTGGCAGGGTTAACATTAGCAGTGCCATTAACCACCCTGGGTGGTATACATCAGATTGAAAAGATAGGCCCTCTATTTGGGAAACCAGATTGGTTTATGGGGGTAATGATACATCGCGAAGAGAAGCTTAGCGTTGTAGATTCTGCAAGGTGGGTCATGCCAGAAAAGTATGATGAGAGTCTCGCAGAGTCATTGAACTACCGATATCTTATTATGTTAGGGGATAGTTCGTGGGGATTGGCCAGTGAGAAACTGGTTAACACGGTCACCTTGGCAAAAGCTGACGTCAAATGGCGTGAGTCTACCGGTAAGCGTCCCTGGTTAGCGGGGATGGTTAAAGAGAAAATGTGCGCGTTAATTGACGTTAACGAATTAATATCTATGCTTAACAAAGGCTTAGGCAGTAACGACCAGACGCCGAGTATTGGGAGCCAGGTTCATGAGCGACGAAAGAACGAACAGTAATACCACCGATAGTAACGATGAAGTCCTTCAATGGGTGACATACCGCTTAGGTGAAGAAACATACGGTATTAACGTAATGCAAGTGCAAGAGGTATTGCGTTACACTGAAATTGCACCTGTACCCGGCGCACCTGACTACGTACTAGGTATCATTAACCTACGTGGTAATGTTGTTACGGTCATAGATACACGTGCACGTTTTGGATTACCACCAACAGAAATAACGGACAATACCCGTATTGTGATCATCGAGTCTGATGAACAAGTCGTGGGTATACTTGTTGATAGCGTGGCTGAAGTGGTTTACCTTCGCTCGTCTGAAATTGACAGTGCGCCTAACGTGGGTACTGAAGAAAGTGCTAAATTTATCCAAGGTGTAAGCAACCGAGACGGTGAGCTTCTCATTCTAGTGGATTTAAACAAGCTGTTAAGTGACGAAGAGTGGGATGAACTAAGTTCAATTTAGTCAACCTACACGTCTAAAGGGCAGGTAACTGAGTTATCTGCCTTTTTTATTTCCGGTTTACATAGGTACGAATTAAGGCTTCTTCGCATATGGATCTGCAGTTTATTGCTCCAACAATCAACGAACTTATATTGCTTGCGCTTGTGATAGCACTTGGTGTTTTTGCGATATGGTTAACGTTCAAAGAGCGAAAAACACATGCGGCATTAAGCGAACTGCAAGACCTAGTAACGCGTAGAACCGATGACATGGATACCCAAATCCGAGATTTTGGTCATCAACAAAATGAAGCACAAACCCGCAGTTTAGTGGTTACTCGCCACTTACAAGCCCTTCAAGCTAAACAAGATGACTTTGAAAATCAGATCCGTGAACTAAAACTTCAAGACCCCTCCCTAAGGCTTTATCAGCGAGCGGCCGAGTTAGTAAAGCAAGGCGCCAGTATCGAGGAAGTGATGGAGGCTTGTGATATTCCTCGTGCCGAAGCAGAAATGTTATTTATGGTACACAAACAATCCCCTTCTCAATAATGCCATTAAACGTCCGTTTAGACGTCTAGACGTAAAGATGTTGACATCTGTGTGGTAATTGCCACAATACAGTCATAGTAACTTATGACTGGAGCCTTCTATGCCAATTCGTATACCAGAACAACTGCCTGCGCAGAATGTGTTGTTGGGCGAAAACATCTTCACCATGGAGAGCAATAGGGCGGCGAATCAGGATATACGTCCTCTTAAAGTGGGTATCTTAAACTTGATGCCTAATAAAATTGAGACTGAAGTACAGCTGTTGAGATTACTTTCCAACACGCCTCTTCAAATTGATGTAGATTTTATTCGCATCGATAGTCAGGCACCCAAAAATACCCCTCAGTCTCACATGGATGCTTTCTATCACGACTTTTCACAAGTGGCAGACAAAAAGTACGACGGGCTTATCGTGACTGGTGCCCCTCTAGCATTGTTGAAATACGAAGACGTAAAGTACTGGGATACCATGACTACCATTTTAGAATGGGCACAGCGTCACGTTAACTCCACGCTATATTTATGCTGGGCTGCACATGCTGCCATGTACCATTTTTATAACTTTACTCGCACGCTGCGCAAAGAAAAATTTTCAGGCGTATTCGAGCACAAAGTAAACGACCCCCATAATGAGTTATTGCGTGGCTTCGACCCGGTATTCTATGCGCCTCATTCTCGTTATGGTCATATCGATACCGCGAATTACAATAGTGTAGATGGACTGCATGTGGTGGCAGAGTCTGAAGAAGTGGGCGCCTATATTGTTGCCTCAGAAGATAAGCGCATGGTGTTTGTTACGGGGCATCCAGAATACGATGCTGATACCCTTGGCGATGAATATTTTAGAGACGTAAAGGCAGGGCAGACACCGTCTATACCAAAAAATTATTTTACGGATAACGATCCGACCAAGCCACCCATCGTCAGATGGCGCTCCCACGGGAGTCTGTTTTTTACGAACTGGTTAAACTACTATGTTTATCAAACAACGCCATATGACTTAAATCAGTTAGCTGAAAAATCACAGCCAAAGAGGTAACGCGTGAGTCAACATCCAGTTTCTAGCGCGCAAGCAACACTGCTAAGCGCTGCACAACAACGTATTCTTGTATTAGATGGTGCGATGGGAACCATGATCCAGCAGCATAAGCTGGAAGAAGAAGATTACCGTGGTACCCAGTTTGCCGATTGGCACTGTGATGTGAAAGGCAACAATGACCTTTTAGCCATCACACAGCCGGATATTATTTATCAAATTCATTGTGATTACTTTGAAGCTGGCGCCGATATCGTTGAGACCAATACGTTTAACGCTACCACAATAGCCATGGCCGATTACGACATGGAAGCGCAGTCCAGAGACATCAATATTGCTGCCGCTAAATTAGCCAGAAAAGCGGCTGATGAGTTCACAGCGAAAACCCCGGATAAACCAAGATTTGTTGCCGGTGTATTAGGGCCAACGAATCGTACTGCGTCTATCTCTCCTGATGTTAACGACCCAGGTAAGCGCAACGTCACTTTCGATGCCTTAGTAGAAGCCTATACAGAGTCTACCGAAGCGCTAATCGAAGGCGGCGTAGATTTGATTATGCTTGAAACCATTTTCGATACGCTAAATGCTAAAGCGGCAGCTTTCGCCGTGGAAACCGTGTTCGAAAAACTAGGTAAGTATTTGCCAGTGATGATTTCAGGCACCATTACCGATGCCTCAGGCAGAACGCTTTCGGGGCAAACCTCTGAAGCCTTTTATTATTCAATGCGCCACATTAGCCCGTTTTCGTTTGGCTTAAATTGCGCTTTAGGGCCTGACTTGTTACGCCAATATGTTGAAGAAGTCTCAACGATTAGCGAGTGCCTTGTATCTGCTCACCCCAACGCGGGTTTGCCCAACGAGTTTGGCGAATATGACTTAGAAGCACCTGAAATGGCCGAGCATATCAAAGAATGGGCAGAGTCTGGGTTAGTGAATATTGTAGGCGGCTGCTGTGGCAGTACCCCTGAACATATTCGCGCTATTGCCGATGCGGTAAGTAGCATAGCACCAAGAACGGTGCCTAAGTTCGAGCCCAAAATGCGTTTGTCTGGCCTTGAGCCGTTTGTACATTAGGAGGCAGCGTGAGCGCACAATTTTCTACATTTATTAATATTGGTGAACGTACTAACGTTACCGGTTCAGCACGCTTCAAACGTCTTATTCTTGAAGGCGATTATGAAACCGCCCTTGATGTTGCCCGCCAGCAAGTTGAAAGTGGCGCGCAAATTATTGATATCAATATGGACGAGGCCATGCTTGATTCCAAGCAGGCCATGGTCACCTTTTTAAACCTGATTGCTTCAGAGCCTGATATCAGTCGGGTTCCTATTATGATTGACTCATCAAAATGGGAAGTGATTGAAGCGGGGCTAAAATGCGTACAAGGCAAGGCGATTGTAAACTCAATCAGCCTTAAAGAAGGCGAAGAGAGCTTTCTGGCCCAAGCCAAGAAAATCAAACGTTATGGTGCTGCCACGGTAGTGATGGCATTTGATGAAACAGGGCAGGCCGACACCCAAGCTCGTAAAGTTGAGATATGCCAACGCAGTTATAAATTGCTGACAGAATCTATCGGCTTTCCACCAGAAGACATTATCTTTGATCCGAATATCTTTGCGGTAGCAACAGGTATAGAAGAGCATGATAACTACGCGGTAGATTTTATCGAAGCCACGGCGAAAATTCGTGAGCTTTGCCCTTATGCGCATATCTCGGGGGGGCTTTCCAACATATCGTTCTCGTTTAGAGGCAATAACCCTGTACGCGAAGCGATGCACTCGGTGTTTTTGTATCACGCCATTCGTGCCGGTATGGATATGGCTATCGTGAATGCGGGGCAGCTTGAAGTTTATGATGAAATACCAAAGGAACTTCGCGAAGCGGTAGAAGATGTGATTTTAAATCGCCGTAGCGATTCTACTGAGCGTTTGCTTGATATTGCCCCTAACTATCAAGGCGACGGTAAAGCAGCGGCAAAAGAAGATTTAAGCTGGCGAGAGCAAGACGTTAATAAGCGTTTGGCCCATGCGCTTGTAAAAGGCATTACCGATTACATCATTGATGATACCGAAGAAGCCCGTTTACAAGCCGAGCGCCCGCTACATGTAATTGAAGGGCCGTTGATGGACGGCATGAACATTGTTGGTGACTTGTTTGGTGAAGGCAAAATGTTTTTGCCTCAAGTTGTAAAATCGGCGCGGGTAATGAAAAAAGCCGTGGCCCATTTACAGCCTTACATTGAAGCCGAAAAATCCGACGGTACCAAGAGCAATGGCAAGATACTGCTTGCCACGGTGAAAGGTGATGTACACGACATTGGTAAAAACATTGTAGGCGTTGTGCTGCAATGCAATAACTTTGAAGTGATAGATCTTGGAGTGATGGTGCCGGCTGCCACTATCTTGCAAGTTGCAAAAGATGAAAACGTAGACATGATTGGCCTCTCTGGTCTCATTACGCCTTCACTTGATGAAATGGTGCATGTGGCAAAAGAAATGGAGCGTCAAGGTTTCGACTTACCGTTGTTAATTGGCGGCGCAACTACTTCCAAAGCACACACAGCTGTGAAGATAGAACAAAACTATCATGCCCCTGTGGTGTATGTACCCAATGCAAGTCGCGCTGTTGGCGTGTGTCAAAAACTGCTTAATCGTGGCTCTCGAGATATTTACGCCGAAGAACTAGCAAAAGAATACGACAAGGTACGCGACCAACATGCTCGTAAAAAGCCGCGCAGCAAGCCTGTGACCTTAGCGCAAGCGCGAGCTAATGCCTTCACGCCAGATTTTACAGAAGTACCAGTAACACCTAAAAAATTAGGCGTAACGCCGGTGGATGTAGATATCTCGACCTTGCGCCCGTATATCGATTGGACGCCCTTCTTCCTAACCTGGTCTTTGGCTGGTAAATACCCACGAATTTTAGAAGATGAAGTGGTTGGGGAAGAAGCAAGATCCTTATTCGCCGATGCTAACGAGATGCTAGATAACATTATTGCTAACAACTCATTAGCCGCTAAAGGGGTTATTGGCTTATTTCCTGCCAACCGCGTAGATGATGATATTGAAGTGTATACCGATGAGTCGCGCTCAGAAGTTCAAGGTGTAGCCCACCATCTTCGTCAACAAACCTTAAAAGATAAATTTGCTAATTATTGTTTGGCTGATTACGTTGCCGAGAAATCATCAGGCATCAATGATTATATTGGTGCGTTTGCCGTGACTGGCGGAATAGGTGAAGATGAACTTGCCGATAGTTTCATTAAGGCAGGTGATGACTACAACGGTATTATGGTGAAAGCCGTGGCTGATAGATTAGCCGAAGCATTTGCCGAATACTTACACGAACAAGTGCGTAAAGTGTATTGGGGTTATGCCGAAAGTGAAGATTTAACCAATGATGACCTCATTCGTGAAAAGTACCAAGGTATTCGCCCTGCACCAGGTTATGCAGCGTGCCCAGAACATACCGAGAAGCAGCTTATCTGGGATTTATTGTCGGCAGAGCAGCATACCGGCATGAAACTAACCGAAAGCTACGCCATGTGGCCAGGTGCGGCGGTGTCGGGGTGGTATTTCTCCCACCCTCAAAGTAAATACTTTGCCGTAGCTAAAATTCAAAAAGACCAAGTGGAAGACTATGCCACGCGCAAAGGTTGGACACTGGAAGAAGCCGAGAAATGGTTGGGGCCTAATTTACATGACTGAGTCGTTCTCAAAGCCGTTTAGCCAAGCGTGCGAAAATAACAAAGTGCCAATCTTAGCTGTGCTTGAACGCACGTTTGCTAATTGTAAGGGCGTACTAGAAATTGGCAGTGGGACAGGGCAGCATGCAGTTTATTTCGCTGAAAACCTACCGCATTTGCAATGGCAGTGTAGTGACCAACCTGACTATCATGAAGGTATTATTGCGTGGTTAGAAGAAGCTTCGTTACCTAATGTTATAAAGCCCGTGGCGTTAACTATAGGTAAAGACAGCTTTCCATCGCTACCCATTCAAGGTATCTACAGTGCTAATACCGCCCACATTATGCAACGTCATGAAGCTGAGTTGTTGATGAAATCGGTAAGTGAATACTTACCTTCAGGTGGTGTTTTCTGTCAATACGGCCCATTTACTATTGGTGGCGAATTTTCCTCTGAAAGTAACAAGGCATTTCATGAATCACTCATCGAACGTGGATATGGTGGCTATCGTGATATCAGCGAGCTGACAGCATGGAGTAATGACTTAGTGCTGCGTGAAATACATAAGATGCCAGCCAATAATTTATTGCTGGAATGGCACAAAGCCTAGCGCTCTATTTACCATAATGGCTAGCCACGGTGGGTCTGATTCACCATGGCTGTTGAAGCCACCGAGCTTAGTGGCACATCAACGGCATATCAATAGAGGAAAATGAGTGGGTAGGGCAATTTAAAATGTAAACACGTCGATGTGTTTATTTAGGCAACACCGTAGCTTTTGCAAGAGTTATAAATTCGTCAACAAACCCTATCGGATCTACCTCTTTTCGGTGTCCTAAATATAAGGTTTTTTGTAGGCCCTTTTCACCTAAGGGCTTATAAGTTAACACCGCACTTTCTTTCGCTTCATCAACCAACCATTTAGGTAGTGCGGTAACACCGCGCCCCGCTGCCACCATTTGCAAAATAATTTCTGTGGTTTCAATGGTTCTGTGTTGTTTCACGCTTGCACCAGCTGGGGTAAGGAAGCCTGAAAAAATATCTAGTCTATTGGTTTCTACCGGATAGGTGATCACCACTTCATTGGCTAATTGCGCAGGGGTGATATAGGCGCATTCAGCCAAAGGGTGCTCATTGTGCATCACCAATACTTGTTCGTAATCTAATACGCCGGTGTAACTTATTGCCTCTACATGTAATGGGTCGGGCGTGAGTAATAAATCGATGTCGTAGCCATGTAAGGCTTGTAAGCCACCGAATGAAAAGGCCCGTCTTACATCAACGTCTACATCGGGGAAGGCCTTTAAAAACGGTGCAACCACTTTTAACAACCATTCGAAACAAGGGTGACATTCCATTCCAATACGCAATATACCTTGCTTACCTTCCGCCATACGGCGAAGCTGTGCTTCGGTATGCTCGAATTGAGGAAGCACTCGCTGAGAAAGCCCAACTAGGCTTTTGCCAGCTTGGGTTAACACTAATGTTCGCCCTTCCTTTTGCCACAGTGGCAAAGAAAAATTTGCTTCTAGCTTTTTCATCGAATGACTAAGCGCTGACTGAGTAACGAACAACGACTTGGCAGCTTCCGTCATGGTGCCGTGTTTATGAATAGCGCTAATTATTTTAAGGTGCTGACGTTCAATCATAATTTATGAATGTTGCTCATGTATTAACGTAAATATACCATTTTTCTTAATCAATCGGGTCATCAACGTGAGGAAACTCGCGATAATATATAGACCAGTGATTAATCGGTAATAACTTCTACCGCTGTTGAAAGTCGGTTGCTTATGATGTCTCTTATCACAGAGGTAATTTCCCTAAAGGTTTTGCGACCAGGGGCAGTATTTCTCCATGCTAGTGAGTGTAGCCTTTCCATGGGCATACCTTCTATTTCACAAACATGAAGTGCCTCTGGGTGATGTAATTCTGAGTGTATATATAGCCCCGGCAAAAATGCCACGCCCATTCCCATGACTACCATTTGCCGCAGTGTATCTAAGCTAGTTCCTTCATAGTCTCGTTGCAGGTTTGCGCCAATTTCATCGCAGATATGTTGCACTTGATGATGAAAGTGGTGTCTATCTTCTAGTGTGAGTACTTTTTCTCCAGCAATTTGCTCAGGGCGAACAAAGGCATTTCCGGCAAGCTTATGATCAGAAGGCACAACAAATTTAAGCGGTTCGTTAAACAGTGGCTCAGTTATGAGCTGCGAATATTCACTCGAAAGTGGTGAGATAATTAAGTCGTATTCACCGTGCAGCAATCCATGTTGTAGTGCCTGTGGTGCAGCTTCTCGCACGTAGAAACGAAGCCCTGGTTTGCGCTGATGCAATTCGGGTAAAATATGGGGCAACAAGTAAGGGCCGAGCGTAGGGGGAATACCAAGGCGGAAGGTAACCACTTCACCTTCAGCCAGATCCCGTGCTATTTCATTGAAACGGTGATTCGCTTGAAGTACTTCTTCGGCCGCTTCGAGTAGCGCTTTGCCTTGAGGGGATAATAAGGTGCCAGTTCTTGAACGTTCAAATAATACTAAATCCAAACTGCTTTCAAGGGCATTAATTTGACTCGTTAAAGTAGGCTGACTAATACCTAGGCTTGTGGCAGCTTGACGAAAGCTTAAGTATTTAGCTACCACAACAAAATAACGAATTTGGTTAATCGATGGAGTTTTACCGTTCAGTAACATGGTTATTACGTCGCCTTAATTTTATAATTCAAAAAGCGTGATAGTTAAGAGCTATCACGAACTAGTATATTAAACTATTAATCTATCAGGTGACACTGGCGTAGACAGTTAAAGACAATAATTATTATTTAATGGAGAAATTTATGGACCACGTTATTTCGGGTGTTGCGAAATTCCAGAAGGAAGTGTACCCAAATAAAAAGGCGACTTTTCAAAAACTGGCGAACGGTCAGAACCCAGAAGTGCTTTTCATTACGTGTTCAGACTCTCGTATCGACCCTAACCTAGTGACGCAAACTGATCCGGGCGAATTATTTATCTGTCGTAACGCGGGCAACATCGTGCCGCCGCATAGCAACCAAACGGGTGGTATGACTGCCTCAATCGAATTTGCTGTTGCCGCACTGGGCGTTACGCACATCGTTGTTTGTGGACACACAGATTGTGGCGCAATGAAAGGCGCATTAAAGCCAGAAGGGCTTTCTTCATTGCCACACGTTAAAGAATGGCTGGGCCATTGTCGCGCTGCGACTGAAGTTGTTAAAGAGCGTAGTGGTTGTTCTGAACTAACCCACGATCACCTAGAAGATGTAACGAAAGAAAACGTGGTACAGCAAATTCAGCATTTACGTACACACCCTGCTGTTGCCGCAAAAATTGCGAACAAACAAGTTACGCTTCATGGTTGGGTTTATAATATAGGTAGTGGCGAAGTGTTGTGCTACAACAGCGAGTCTGGTGAGTTTGAGGTAATGGATCAATCTCACGCAGAAGCGCAGCTTAAACGATAAGCACTTCTGCGCGATAAGAATTTAGGAAACATTCCATGTTTAAGTTAAATGTAAGTAATTTACGTGGTGACATCACCGGTGGTTTAACCGCCGGTATTGTTGCCTTGCCGCTAGCCTTAGCGCTAGGGGTAGCCTCAGGACTTGGTCCAATGGCCGGCCTTTATGGTGCTATTGCGGTGGGTTTCTTCGCCGCGTTGTTTGGTGGTACACCTTCACAAATTTCTGGGCCTACAGGGCCTATGGTTGTTGTATTAGCAGGTTTGTTTGCCAGCCTCTCAGGCGATGCAAGCTTGATTTTCACCGCTGTTATACTCGCCGGTATTTTTCAGATTATTTTCGGCTTCTTAAAAGTTGGGGAATATATCCGCTTGGTTCCATACCCTGTTATATCAGGCTTTATGTCGGGTATAGGTGCCATTATTATTATTCTACAATTAGGTCGTCTATTGGGGCATGAGCCTCCAGGTGGCACTATTGGCGCATTAAGCTATCTACCTACAGCACTTGCAGATATTAATTTTGCAACGCTAGGCTTAGGTATTGGTACATTAGTTATTGCCTACAAATGGCCTGCGTCATTAGGTAAATATGTGCCGGGTGCGCTAGCAGCACTTATCATTGGTACTCTTGCAAGCTTGGCGTTATCTGTACCTATCTTAGGTCAAATTCCTACGGGCTTACCAAGCATCCAAATGCCAGTATTCGAGCAAGGTACAGCATTACTAATTTTAGAAGCTGCGTTTATTCTTGCAGTACTTGGCGCTATAGACAGTTTGTTGACGTCATTGGTAGCAGACAACATGACCCGTACTCGTCATGACAGCAATAGAGAGCTAATCGGTCAGGGTATTGGTAACACCGTAGCGGGTTTTATTGGTGGTATTGCAGGTGCCGGTGCAACCATGCGAACGGTTGTGAATATTCGTAGCGGTGGTAAAGACCGTATTTCGGGTATGGTTCACGCATTGGTATTACTTGCAATCGTGCTGGGTCTTAGCCCGCTCGCGGCGCAAATTCCTCATGCTGTACTTGCTGGTATTTTGGTTAAAGTGGGCTTAGATATTATCGATTGGAGCTACTTAAAGCGTGCTCATAAGGGGCCTCGTTGGGACTTCGGTCTGATGATATTGGTACTTGCACTCACTGTGTTTGTTGACCTTATCACTGCTGTGGGTGTGGGCGTAGTATTCGCAGCCCTTGCTTATGTGCGCCAAGTTGCTCACTTGCAATTAGAAGAGCTTCGCAAAATTCCAGAGTCGCTTAACGATCCAGAAGAAAATGCATTACTTGAGTCGCTTAAAGGAAAGGTCTCTATTTTCAGCTTCGGTGGTCCGTTAAGCTTTGGTGCTGCTGCTGATGTAGGTCACCATGTAAGAGATAACGTGAAAGCGGGCTCGAAGGTGATGATATTAGATTTCACCCGTGTACCTACTGTGGATGTCTCTGCGGCAATGGCGGTAGAAACAGTGACCGTGGATGCTATGGCGGCTGGTAGACAGTTAGTGATCTGCGGTGCTAATGCCGCGGTGAACGAAGTGTTAGAGAGTATCTGTGTTAATCATCCAGGTATCGTTATTTATGACAACCTGCATGATGCATTGCTTTATGCGAAAAAAAAAGTGACGGAAACACCTAACCAGGAAGTTAATTTTAAGGCTGTATCGCAATCTTAACTTACTGATAAACAAAGTCATTTAATATAAGTCCTTCTCGCGAAGGGCTTTTTTTTTGCGCTTTTTTCATTGCCTGTCATTTTATATTAATTGAATGTTCAATTTAACTTAACGTAACTGTCACATCTGCTTTTTAAGGTGGTTGGGTGAAAAACACTCAAACGATTAAAAAGGGAACATTACACATGACGCGTTACCATCTTATTGCACTTAGTGTACTTGCCGGATTATCAGGCATTTCAAATAGCCACGCCGAAGCTATAGCCGAAGATAAATCTAATGAAATAGAGGAAATTACGGTTGTTGGCCGAAGCGTGTCATACGCTAATAACGCCGCTTCTGACGACATGCAAAAGCAACAAGCTAATTTAAGCAGTGTGCTTGCTGTGGTAGATAACTTACCGGGTGTACTAATTAACGAAGGCGATACCTTTGGGGCCGATGATTGGTCTACTTCTATTGTTATTCGTGGCTTTCAAGTTAACTTAAACGAACAGCAAATCGGTATGACAGTAGATGGTATTGCCAATGGCAACTCTAACTATGGTGGCGGTGCTAAAGCAAACCGTTATATTGATACCGAAAACTTACAAACCATTGAGGTATCGCAAGGCACGTCTGATATTGCTTCTCGCTCTCATGAAGCGCTGGGAGGCACCTTAAACTTCACTACTATCAATCCTAGTGAGGAAGAAGGCTTTGTTGCGAGTGTTACGGCGGGTGAGTTCGATGCGTCTAAATACTATGTGCGTTATGACACCGGCGAGATCTTAAAAGATACGTATGCATGGATAAGTCTTTCTACGCAAGAAAGCAGTGATTTCATGGATCAGGTAGCTGAAAATACCCGTGACCATTTAGCGTTGAAAGTTACCTCTATGGTGGAAAACGTTGCGTTAACTGGTTACGTCTCGTATGACGATACCCACGAAGAAAACTACCAGCGTATTTATAGTCTAGAGCAATATGCGCAAAACCCAGACTGGGATCAGCTTACTAGTGAGTGGACGGGAATTCCTTATCAAGATCAATCTTATCGTCGAGGCTGGTCTACGCTACGGGAAAACCTATTGGCTTACTTAAAAGCTGAGTTCACTGTTGGCGCGGTCGATATTTCTACTAGTGCCTATTACCATGAGAACGAAGGGCGTGGTGATTGGGTACCGCCGTATCTTGTAGACGTAAAAGATGACGGCGCTGAGGGTCACTCAGAGTTGGTTAATGGAAATACAGTTTACGGTGGGAGCGCACTGGGCAATATTTATTTTGTCGACCGCGATGGTATGCAGCTTTCTCCAATTGCTGGCTGCGCAAGCTCAATTACTTTTCCTTATGGTGGCGCGGGCGCAGAGTACGATCCAAGCTGTCATGAACAAGGCGCGATTCCAGTTGGTTCATACCGACACACCCACTACAACAAAGAACGCATCGGTTTTAATGCAGATGGTATCTGGTACGCCAAGTTAGGTGAATTCGATAACACGCTTCGCTTTGGTTTGTGGTGGGAAGATTATGAGCGTGATGAATACCGAGACTGGCACAAGATTACCGACTCAGCGATTGGTTACGATTTTAATAATTCGCCTTACTGGGTACAGTATGACCGTAGTTTCCCCGTTGATACCCTAATGTATTATGTAGAAGACGAAATTGACTTCGGGGTAGCGAAAGTACGTTTAGGCGCTAAGCGTTTCAACGTTGATATTGCGAAGAACGATAATTTCGACAGTGCTAACAACTTAGATGTTAATTCTGATTCTGACACGCTATTTTCTGCCGGTTTTGTAGCGCCTATCGCAGTAGATGGGTTGGAGCTCTTCGCTGGTTACGGCGAAAACTTCGCTTCAATTAAAGATGCACAACTTGAGCGCGACGACACGGACTTACGCTTTATTGAACCAGAAACGGCAGAGAACATTGATGTAGGTCTTCGTTATTCAAGTGCTAAATTCAATGCCAATATTACTTACTACACCATAGAGTTTAATAACCGCATTCAATTCACCAGTAATGAAACTGCTAGCGGTATCGACTTCTTAGAAGCCGCTGCAGGTGGATATAGAAATGTGGGTGGTATTGAGTCTAGCGGTTTTGAAATGTCTGCAGACTTTGCGATTACTGATAACCTTACTGTATTTACGTCACTAACGTTAAGCGAGTCGGAATACATTGAAACCATTGGTGGCACGGGTACGCAGTATGACTCACTGGCTAGCGCACAAGCGGCTATTGCCGACACTACTAACGCTGAGTCTTCACTGGTAGCCGTAAAAGGAAATACGGTTATTGGTACGCCAGATACCATGGCAGTTATTAGCCTAGATTGGAGTAAAAACAATTATTTCGCAGGTATATCGACAAAGTATGTCGACTCTCGTTTCATCGATATTTACAATACCGCTGAAGTAGATGACTATTTAGTTAGCGACCTTTATATTGGTGGTTACATTAGCAATATAGGTCAAGGCATGGAAGAACTTGAAGTTCGCTTAACCGTAAATAACGTGCTAGATGAAGATTATGCGTCTACCATTGCCCCTAATGCATTTTGGATAGGTGCGCCACGCGCGGTTGCCATTAATGCGCGTTTAACGTTTTAATTCACTGTAAGACGGGTTGCTGTAACGTACATTTCGAGTGCGTTGCAGCGGCTCATACGGTATGGAGTAGTTACATGCCTAAAGTAGGAATGGAGCCCATTCGAAAGAAGCAGCTAATTGATGCCACCTTGGTGGTCATAGCTGAGTACGGGTTTCACAGCGCCACAATTAGTTTAATTAGTAAACAAGCGGGTCTTTCAAGCGGTATTATTAGTCATTATTTCGGCGGTAAGCAGGGGTTAATTGAAGCCGCTATGCGATACCTACTCGAAAAGCTTAAACTCCAAGGGAGTTTTACCAGTCACTTAGAGCGTATTGACACCATTGTTGAAAGCAACTTCTCGGTTGAGCAGCAAGAGTCGTCGGCAACGAATACATGGTTAAACTTTTGGGCGTTATCGTTACATAATGAGGGCTTACATAGACTTCAACGCATTAACCACAAACGATTAGAAAGTAACCTAACTTATAGTTTTACAAACCTTATCCCTAGAGAGCATGCGAAAGAAGCAGCGTTGTCTACCGCAGCGTTGATTGATGGTTTTTGGTTACGCAATGCCCTTGAAGGTGAAAAGCAAAATACTAAGGAAAATGTAACTAAGGCAAGTAACGCAGTTAAGCGTTATGTACGATTGGTCGTGTCTCAGTATCAATGATATCGGCGTGTAGTTAGTAGGGGGAAAGATTCAAAGCCTTTAATCACATAAACTTCATTTTCCGACACTATCTTCAAAGAAGCCCACACGGACAAAGCGTCCGCATGGGTATCCACTTACATTACCAAATACGAACCCGTTCTTCTGGCACAAGATACAAGTCATCGCCAGGTTGCACGTCAAAGGCTTCATACCAAGCATCGTGGTTGCGTGGGGCTTGTGCACGGTAACGACCCGGAGCATGCGTTCCACCACGTAGCTGGTTTAACATGCTTTCCTCGGTACGCTTTTCTCGCCAGACTTGGGCCCATGCAAGGAAGAAACGCTGATCGCCAGTTAGGCCATCAATTACTGGCGCTTCCTCACCATTTAAGCTTAGTTTGTAAGCATGGTAAGCCATTGATAAACCACCTACATCACCAATATTTTCGCCCAAGCTGTTGCGGCCATTAACGAAGTTACCTTCAATCGGCTCATATTGGTTGTATTGCTCGGCTAACATGTCTGCTTTTTTCTCAAATGCCGCGCGGTCTTCGTCAGTCCACCAGTTGCGCTGAATACCATTAGCATCAGACTTAGAACCCTGATCGTCAAAACCATGGCCCATTTCATGGCCAATAACCGCACCAATTGCGCCATAGTTCACTGCGGCATCAGCGTTAGGATCGAAAAACGGCGGCTGGAGAATAGCGGCAGGGAAAACAATTTCGTTAAACGAACTATTGTAATACGCGTTAACCCGTTGCGGGGTCATGCCCCAACGCTCACGGTCGGTTTTTTCTAGCTCTTTCGCAATGCCTTCAGCTTTGAAAAACTCTCGCAGATTGCGCACGTTTCCTACCAAGTCATCACTGTTAATGGTTAGGCCGTCGAAAGATTGCCATTTGTCTGGGTAGCCAATTTTAGGGCGAAATGCCATAAGTTTTTCTTTCGCGTTAACCTTGGTATCTTCACCCATCCAATCAAGGTTATCGATACGTTCATTCAGGGCAGTACGTAAATTTTCAACCAGCTCTGCCATTTGTGCTTTCGAGCTTTCTGGGAAGTACTCAGTAACGTATATCTTACCAATAGCAAACCCTAAAGATTCAGTGCCAGCCATTTGGCTGACTGCACGTTTCCAACGAGGGCGAGGCTCTTGCTGACCACTTAACGTAGTGCCATAGAAATCAAAGTTAGCTAAATAAATATCTTCCGATAGTAAGCCAGCGTTGTTTTTAATGGTGTGGTAAGTCAGGTAAGCCTTCCAATCATCTAGGCTAGTTTCATTGATAATATCAATGACATCATTAATGGGTTCAGGTTGGGTGATATTAAGTTCAGGGGCTTTAAAGCCGGTTTGTGCTAGAAAAGTGTCCCAATCAAATTGAGGATAAGCATCGGTAAGTTTGCTGCGTTCAATTTGGTTCAATGTAAGGTCGCGGTCGCGGCGTTTTTCACGAGGCCACTGAATGTTTGCTATTTCGGTTTCAAGTTGAAGAATGGTGGCAGCTTCCTCTGCGGCATTTTCAACGCCTGCAAAGTTTAACATCTGTTCAATGTGGGCAAGGTAAGCTTCACGAATTTTTACGAACCTTTCGTGATCGCTAATGTAGTAATCGCGATCGGGTAAGCTAAGACCCCCAACACCAACGCTAAGCTGGTACTCATTGGGATCTAAACGGTTGTACCACATGCCAGTATCAATAGGAGAGCTAGCACCGGTGAGCCAACTTTTTCCAAATACTTCGGTCAAATCTTTAGTTGAAGCAATAGCATCAATAGACGACAACACATCAGAAATAGGTGTAAGGCCTTTTTCGTTAAGGGTTTCTACGTCCATAAAAGACACAAAGAAATCATGAACAAGCTGCTCATCAGCATTCAAGTTTTCTTTTTCCATTAACCCGTCAATAATATTTTTAACCTGCTCTTCACTGCGCTCGGCTAGGGCTGTAAATGCACCAAATCGGGTTTTATCAGCAGGAAGCTCGTAATTGTCGTACCAGGTACCGCCAGCGTACATGAAGAAGTCATCACCAGGTTTAACCGCTTCGTTCCGGGCAGTTAAATCTACGCCAAATGAACCGAGTTCAGCCTGACCCATTTCTTCTTCCATTGCCATCTTGTCAGCTGCTTGTTGTTTATTTTGTTCTGGTTGACCACAGCCTGCTAAGCCCAACGAAGCTGCTATGGCTAGCGCGAGTAGTTTTTGTTTCATATCGTTTTCTCATTATGATTATTCACCGCTAATAAAGGATTAGGGGTGTTTGTCGTTTTTAGGGTAGGTGTTATATCGTTATTAAAAGGTAAAACATCTTGGGCCTGATTGAAATACGCCACAATATGTTCTGATTCTTGTTGTAAAAATGACGCTACAGCATCATGAAAAGGGGCCGAAAACAGTTCATGTTGCGATTGGCAGTAAATAGGTTCAAAACCACGAAGAATTTTATGTTCGCCTTGGGTGCCAGGGTTAAAAAGTGGAAGCTTTTTTTCGATCGCAAAAGCAATACCTTCAAAATAGCAGCACGCAAAATGCAACCCGCTGACTTCCTCAAGTGCACCCCAATATCTGCCATATAAGCCAGTATCATCAAAAAAGAACAAAGCGCTGGCGATAGGAGAGTCATGTTTGTATGCAGTGACAATAAGCATATTGTCGGCCATGGTATCGCGCAACTGTCTAAAAAAATCCTCATTTAAATAGCCAGTATGCCCGCTGCGCTTTAAATACGTTGCTTGATAGCATTGCAAGAAAAAGTCGAGTACCTCATCGGTTATTTCACTGCCGGTTAAATGGCGGTAATGAATGCCTTGTTCAACAAGCTTTCGTTGTGTTTTTTTCATGTCTCTGCGCTTACGCGATGTTAGCGCACTTAGAAAGCTGTCGAAACTGGTGTACTGGTAGTTATGCCATTGAAATTGAACGGCGTAGCGGGTGAGTAAGCCTGAATGATTACCGAGAAGCTCTTGAGTGCGGGCGTTGGTAAATAGCCAATGACAGGAAGAGATGGCTTCTTCGACCATTGACTGCACGGTTTGAGAAATAAGGGCTAAAAGCGTGTCACTAAACGGCGCCTTTTCATGCGTTAGAATTCGCGAACCAGAGACCGGCGTAAAAGGAATAGCGGCAACCCATTTCGGGTAATAAGGAATACCATGCTGGTGATATGCATTTGCCCATGAATGGTCGAATACATATTCGCCGTAACTGTGCGTTTTTAAATAGCCGGGAATAATGGCTATTACCGCGCTTTCAACAGACGAAGGGCACGCATCCTTGTTAATAGTCGCCTGGTCAGTCGTTTGCGCTTGTTCAATGACAAGATGTTGCGGGAACCAGCCTGACGCTTCATCGCAGCACGCACTTTGTTCTAGCGCATTTAAAAAGTCGTAACGTAAAAATGGGCCTTCGCCTTCTGCAAGCGCATCCCATGTAACTTGGGGAATATCCGCCACCGCATTAACTACTTTTACCTTATATTCCATGCTTACGTTTACTTTATTCACTTTCGTTCAACGACGCTAAAGATTACCATTAATAGTAATATAACGAGATTGAAAAGTATTTTAAGAAGGTTTCGATTAATAAAATGTCAGAATTTGACAGAAAATTCATTACCGACGCGATTACCCGCATGCTTGCACGACGAGAGCATAGCTTTTCAGAGATTTGCCGCAAGCTTTCACAAAAAGGCATCGAAAGTGAGGCTTTTATGCCTGTACTGGAAGCCTTTCGGGAGGCGGATATTCAAAGTGACGAGCGGTTCGCTGAAAGTCGCGCACGTGCTTTGTACATGAAGGGCTCTGGCCCTAGAAAAATTAAACTTGATTTGCAGCAATACGGGGTGGATGAACTTGCCGCTGAACGGGCCCTTGATGAAATAGAACCTGACTGGTTTGAAAAAGCGAAATGGGTTAAAGATAAAAAATTTGGCCCCTTCAAAGAAACTGATTTTAAGTTACTGATGAAGCAAAAGCAGTTTCTTCAATACCGTGGTTTTTACAGCGAACATATTGAATATGCTGTCAAGGGTGAATAAAAATCGCATAAAATTCATTTATGCCCTTTATAACGGGTATAAAAGGGCTTATTTATACTGGTACAGCAGGCTATGGGCTTAACAAAAAAGCGCTAACCATGGTATTGTTGCGCACATCCGTGCGAGGGCATGAAATGCATAAACAACTAGGCGGTTATTAAAAAGGTTAATCTAACGATTAATCCGCTAGTGGCATCAATCCCGCACATTCTCATTCAATGTATTAAGGAAGTTAGGTTTTCAATGACATTATCAACTGCTGACTTACGCCAAAAGTTTAAAGATTATTTCCAGAGTCATGGTCACCAGCCTGTGGCTAGCTCGTCTCTCGTTCCAGCAGATGATCCAACGCTTCTTTTTACTAACGCGGGAATGAACCAGTTTAAAGATACGTTTTTAGGAGCGGAAAAACGCAGCTACACGCGTGCGGTTTCTTCTCAGCGCTGTGTTCGTGCTGGTGGTAAGCATAATGATTTAGAAAACGTTGGTTATACCGCCCGTCACCATACTTTCTTTGAAATGCTAGGTAACTTCAGTTTTGGTGATTATTTCAAAAAAGAAGCCATTGAGTTTGCATGGAATTTCTTAACAAAAGAAATCGGCCTTCCAAAAGAAAAGCTTCTGGTTACCGTTTATTCAGAAGACGAAGAAGCCTTTGATATTTGGGAAAACCACATTGGTGTTCCTAAAGAAAAGATAATCCGCATCAGTACATCAGATAACTTCTGGTCTATGGGTGACACAGGGCCATGCGGTCCGTGTTCAGAAATATTTTACGACCATGGCGCGCATATTTGGGGCGGGCCTCCGGGAACACCAGAAGAAGATGGCGATCGTTTTATCGAAATCTGGAACCTGGTATTCATGCAATACAACAAGCAAGCTGATGGCACGATGGAGCCATTGCCTAAGCCATCTATCGATACCGGTATGGGGCTTGAGCGTATTTCAGCTATTTTGCAAAATGTGCACAGCAACTACGAAATCGACCTATTCCAAAACCTGATTCAAGCGGCGGCCACAATTGTAGGCAGCGAAGATTTAGAAAATAAATCTTTACGGGTTATTGCCGATCACATTCGTTCTTGTAGCTTCCTAATTTGTGATGGCGTAATGCCTTCTAATGAAGGCCGAGGTTATGTACTTCGCCGTATCATTCGCCGTGCTGTACGTCATGGTTACCAGTTAGGTGCCAGCGATATTTTCTTCTACAAATTGGCTTCAGCACTAAGCAAAGAAATGGGTGAGGCTTACCCAGAGCTTGTAGACCAATTACCGGTAGTTGAAAAGGTATTACGAGTAGAGGAAGAGCAGTTCAGCAAAACCTTAGCCCGTGGAATGGCAATGCTAAACGATACGCTAGAAACCCTCGAAGGTGACACTATTCCAGGTGATGTGGTGTTTAAGCTTTATGACACTTACGGTTTCCCCACAGACTTAACTAACGATGTTGCCCGCGAACACGACCTTAAAATTGATGTGGAAGGGTTTGAAAGTGCTATGCAGGCACAGCGCGCCCGTGCGCAACAAGCCAGTAACTTTGGTGCCGATTATAACAATACGCTGACTATAGACCATGCGACATCCTTCACCGGTTACAGTGATGTTGAAGGCGAAGCAAATATTGTAGAGCTTATTGCAGATAATGCGTTTTGTGAGCGTTTAGAAGACGGTCAAGAAGGGGTTGTGGTTTTAGATCAAACGCCTTTCTACGCAGAAAGCGGTGGCCAGTCTGGTGATAAAGGGGTACTGCGTGTTGCGAATGGCGAGTTTATCGTTACCGACACTCAAAAAATGGGGAATGCTTTTGCCCACAAAGGGAAAGTGAAGGGCACCATTACCAAAGGTGAGCGTGTAACGTCTGCCATTGATAACTCAAACCGTGATGCTGTGAAGAAGAATCACAGTGCTACACACTTACTTCACGCAGCACTTCGCGAGACGTTAGGTGAGCACGTTACCCAGAAAGGTTCATTAGTAGAAGCGCAGCGTATGCGTTTCGACTTCTCTCACTTTGAAGCAGTAACACCCGCTCAGCTTATTCAGGTTGAGCGCAGAGTTAACGAAGAAATTCGTGCAAACCATGCGTTGAAAACCCAACTGATGGATTTAGATGAAGCCAAAGCATCAGGGGCAATGGCGTTGTTCGGTGAAAAGTACGACGAGAAAGTACGTGTAGTCACTATGGGGCCTTTCTCTGTAGAACTATGTGGTGGAACGCATGTTAATCGTACTGGCGATATTGGTTTATTCAAAATTACCAGCGAAGCGGGCATAGCATCAGGTGTGCGCCGTATAGAAGCCATTACTGGTGAGCAGGCGCTGCATTATGTTCAAGACCAGCAAGCTACGCTGGCAGAGCTGTCTAGTTTGTTAAAAACCGATACGCAAAACTTGGTTGAACGGGTAGTCGCAGTACAAACTCATACTAAAGAACTAGAGAAATCACTCACTTCTGCCACACAAAAACTGGCGAGTCAGCAAGGTGCTGATATGCTTAGTAACGCTATTGAAATAAATGGCGTAAAAGTACTTATTGCTAAGTTAGAAGGTGTTGAAGCGAAATCACTGCGTTCAATGATGGATGATATTAAAAACCGAATTGGCGAAGGCATCGTAGTATTAGGTGTGGCAAGTGAAGATAAGGTCAATCTTATCACTGGGGTGACGAAAAACCTTACCGGTAAAGTGAAAGCAGGCGAGTTGGTTAACTTTATTGCCGCGCAGGTTGGCGGAAAAGGGGGAGGTCGCCCTGATATGGCTCAAGCGGGTGGCGATAAGCCAGAGCATCTAAGCACAGCGTTAGAATCAGTTAACGCTTGGTTAGAAGATAAGCTATAATCAAATCTGAAACTTGCAGTGAGTTTTTGAAGTGACACAGAAACATGGAATCACTGTTGCTACTGTCGGGTCGTGCCGATAAGTGGCGGAGTAATTAAGGAAATGTTCAGTATTAAGGAACAGGAGCAAGCGAATGCTTATTTTGACTCGTCGAGTTGGTGAAACACTTATGGTTGGTGATGATGTAACTGTCACTGTTCTAGGTGTAAAAGGGAATCAGGTCCGAATTGGTGTGAATGCACCAAAAGAAGTTTCTGTGCACCGTGAAGAGATTTACATGAGAATTCAAGCTGAGAAAGGTGGACAACCTGGAACGGCTGAGTAATCACTCTCTGCACAAAAATCGGTCAGCTTATGCTGGCCTTTTTTGTTTATAGGGATTTTTTTAAATTAATTTAAAAAAATTTAGGTATTTTTCGATATTTATTATAAAAGTTCATTTTGCACGAAGGCGTGCATTCCTAAATTAACCCGCTAAAATTTGATTATAACCTAACCAAAATACAGGTTTTTTGTACGAATCGTACAAAATGACAGCGAGTAAACATTTTTATCTAAAAAAGGTTTGACTCCGGCCGGTGAATCCGTAAAATGCGGCACCACTTAAGGAGAGGTGGGTGAGTGGCTGAAACCAGTTCCCTGCTAAGGAACCATACCTAATACTGGTATCGAGGGTTCGAATCCCTCCCTCTCCGCCATTGTTCGTTGATGGTGTGACGGTCAACAAAAGTTTTATTGCGCGTGTGTAGCTCAGCTGGATAGAGTACCTGGCTACGAACCAGGCGGTCGGAGGTTCGAATCCTTCCACACGCGCCACTTCTTTTAAATGCGTCACCTTTGGGGGTAATACCCTAAAGTAAAAAAGTTTACGCGTGTGTAGCTCAGCTGGATAGAGTACCTGGCTACGAACCAGGCGGTCGGAGGTTCGAATCCTTCCACACGCGCCATATAAGAAAACCCACCATCTGGTGGGTTTTTTTATTTCCGCATCTAAAATTTCTATTCTTTTACGAATCTGCACAATTCGCTTCAACTCATTTATACACGTTAGTCGCCAATCCTTGCTTCATCTCATTCATGGCGATTGATAAAGAAGGACGTTCGGTTAATGTATCTTCTTATACTCCTCAAGACAAAAACGACTTCCAATTAGAACTTGTTGCTAGGCACGCTACACATTTCGCTAAACAACTTGATATGGATTTCACGAAAACCACAGGAGTTCATTAAGTATATTTTGTGAAAATATATCCATTCACTTAGCATAAATAGTTATTTTATTGCTTTTTAGTAGCATAAAGTGTGATTGCATATGCATTTCACTTGCTTTTTTGTTGTGTTTTATACCCTCGCATGATACTTATTCACAACGAAATTTTTGAAGAGTTCACCATGGAAACAGAATCAGTTAGCAGTTTGCTGCTTGAAGCCGGCTCACTGATGCTAATAGGAATGGTATTTGTTTTTTCATTCCTGGCATTGTTAATCGTTGGAATTCACCTAATTGCAAAATTTTGTGAAGCATTTCCGGGCGAAGCCGCACCTCAGTATGCTGCACCTCGTAGAAAAGCGGTTCAAGCTGGTGTCGATGGTAATGTTGTTGCTGCTATCACCGCTGCTGTTCATACTCATCGTCAAGCCAATAAAAATTAATTAAACAAATCATTCAGGAGTTACCATGTCTAAGCCACTGGCCTTAACCGAGCTAGTCTTGCGTGATGCCCATCAATCGCTACTTGCTACGCGTATGCGTATAGAAGATATGCTGCCTATTGCCGAAAAACTTGATAAAGCAGGTTTTTGGTCTGTTGAATCTTGGGGCGGGGCGACATTTGATTCCTGTATTCGCTATTTAGGGGAAGATCCTTGGGATCGCATTCGCCAGCTTAAAGCGGCAATGCCAAATACGAAGCAACAGATGTTGTTGCGAGGTCAAAACTTATTAGGCTATCGCCATTACGCTGATGATGTAGTGACACGTTTTGTTGAGCGTGCACATGAGAATGGAGTTGATGTATTTCGTATCTTCGACGCCATGAACGACATGCGTAATCTAAAAACTGCGATTAAAGCGACTGTTGACAGTGGCGCTCATGCCCAGGGTACAATTTCTTACACGGTGAGTCCTGTCCACAATCTTCAACTGTGGCTGGATATGGCCAAGCAACTCGAAGATATGGGCGTTCATTCTATTTGTGTGAAAGACATGGCAGGGCTGCTTAAGCCTTACGACTGTGAAGCACTTATTAAAGGGCTTAAAGAAACCGTCAGTGTGCCTATTGCTATGCAGTGCCATGCCACCACAGGGTTGAGTACGGCCACTTACCAAAAAGCCATCGATGCCGGCATCGACATGCTCGATACGGCAATTTCTTCAATGAGTATGACTTACGGTCATACCGCGACGGAAACCATGGTGTCTATTGTAGAGGGCACAGAACGAGATACGGGCATGTCATTGCCGGATCTTGAAGAAATCGCCAGCTACTTCCGTGGCGTGCGCAAAAAATACAGTAAATTTGAAGGTAGCTTGAAAGGGGTTGATGCCCGTATCTTGCTCGCTCAAGTACCTGGCGGCATGTTAACCAACATGGAAAGCCAGTTAAAAGAGCAAGGCGCTGAAGACAAGTTTGAAGAAGTATTAAAAGAAATTCCTCGCGTACGTGAAGACTTAGGTTTTATTCCTTTGGTTACGCCAACCTCGCAAATTGTAGGTACGCAGTCTGTATTAAACGTACTTACCGGTGAACGTTATAAGAGCATCACCAAAGAAACGGCAGGTGTCCTTAAAGGCGAATATGGCGCTACGGCTGCGCCAGTGAACAAAGAATTACAAGAGCGTGTGCTTGATGGTGGCCAGCCCATTACCTGTCGTCCGGCAGATAATATCGCACCTGAACTAGACAGCCTTGAAACAGAGCTCACTAAGTTAGCATCAGAGAAAAGCATTACATTGTCAGATACTAAGATTGACGATGTACTTACCTATGCCTTGTTCCCGCAAATTGGCCTGAAGTTTTTAGAGAATCGCGGTAACCCTGACGCATTTGAACCTGCACCCGGCACTGAATCTGATGTTGCATCAAGTGCACCAACTGCTGCGGCAGCGCCTGTGTCAGCTACTGGCGCACCGGCAGCTTACGATGTAAAAGTTGAAGGTAAGGTATACCATGTTGAAGTAGCAGCATCAGGTGAATTATCTAGCATAACCCCAAGTCAGCCAACTACAGCCGCACCTCAGCCGGCATCTGCTGGCAGTAGTGAAAGTGCTCAAAGCATTAACGCACCGTTAGCCGGTAATGTGTTTAAAATACTTGTGCGTGCTGGCGATGTAGTGAACGAAGGTGATGTGGTTATTATTTTAGAAGCCATGAAAATGGAAACTGAAATTCGCTCTGCTGTTTCCGGTACCGTTAGTGAAGTACTCGTGGGTGAAGGCGATGCCGTAGCCAGTGCTCAACCACTTATTGCGCTGGGGTAATTCATGGATAAGTTGATGGTGCTGTGGGACAGCACTGCACTGGCACATTTTGAGTCAGGCCAGTTAATCATGATGGCAGTAGGCTTCCTGTTGCTGTTCTTAGCGATTGTGAAAAAATTTGAACCGCTGTTGTTAATCCCTATTGGGTTTGGTGCCTTATTAACCAATATCCCGTTAGCTGGGTTTTCAGAGGCGGGAGGATTGCTCCATTACATTTACGCTATCGGTATAGACACTGGGGTTTTCCCGCTGCTTATCTTTATGGGCGTGGGCGCAATGACGGACTTCAGCGCCTTAATTGCAAACCCTAGAATGTTGTTGCTAGGCGCGGCTGCACAGTTTGGTATTTTTGCGACCTTGTTCGGTGCAATTGCGCTTAATATGATCCCTGGCTTTGAGTTTACGCTCAAAGATGCCAGTGCGATTGCTATCATTGGCGGTGCTGATGGTCCAACGGCTATCTTTTTAGCCTCTCGATTAGCGCCCGATTTATTAGGGGCTATTGCGGTCGCAGCTTATTCATATATGGCGCTGGTACCTATTATTCAGCCCCCCATTATGAAAGCGCTGACTAGTAAGGAAGAACGCACTATAGAAATGGCGCAATTACGTCCTGTATCGCAACGTGAGAAGATTATCTTCCCACTGGCTACACTATTCTTAACTATTCTATTTTTGCCATCAGCAACGCCTCTAGTGGGTATGTTTTGCTTTGGTAACTTATTAAAAGAGTGTGGTGTAGTAGATAGGCTTAGCAAAACAGCGCAAAACGAGCTAATTAACATCGTTACTATTTTCTTAGGGCTAGCGGTGGGTTCTAAGCTATCTGCTGAGAAATTTTTAACCGTTGAAACCTTGGGTATTCTTGGTTTAGGTGCTGTAGCGTTTGCTATTGGTACTGCAACAGGCGTGTTAATGGCTAAGCTTATGAGCCGAATGAGTGGCGGTAAAATTAATCCACTCATTGGTGCTGCTGGTGTATCGGCAGTGCCAATGGCTGCAAGGGTTGTGAATAAAGTTGGACTTGAAGCTAACCCTCATAACTTCTTATTGATGCATGCCATGGGCCCGAATGTGGCAGGTGTACTTGGTTCAGCTGTTGCTGCGGGTATCTTACTGGCGCTAGTAGGTTAATGCGTTAGCCAATTGACTTAAATTGGCGACAGGGCGAGGTTATATAGACTCACTCATATAAACAAAAAATGCGGCCTAGGCCGCATTTTTTGTTTTGGTATAAAGCGCATTTTAAATGGTGTTATATGAAATAGTGTTAGCGTCGCTAAACGAAGCAGCTTCAAATTTCCTTCAAAAATCAACGTTAGCTAACTGATGGTATTGTTCGTAATTAACGACTGATAGGCCAAGATAAGCTTCTTAGTGATGGTGTGTTCTGGCCATCGAAAAATCGTTTCGGTTTTCCCTTCTTCCACAATATTGCCATTTTCCATCACAATAACCCGATCGGCGATATGTCGAACTATTCCCAAGTTATGACTAATGAAGATAAACGCTAACCCCATTTCTTGTTGTAGCTTCAAAATAAGGTTTACCGTTTGCGAGCGTATAGACGGGTCTAGGGCCGCAAATGGTTCATCGGCAATAAGTACTTTCGGCTTCAATATAATGGCGCGGGCGAGGGATACACGCTGTTGTTGGCCGTCAGACAGCATATGACGATAGAAATAATAATGTTCTCGTAGCAAGCCTACTTTTGTCAGCATTTCTTCAATCAGGGATTTACGTTCCGCTTCCGTTAAATTTGTGTTTAACCGAAGGGGTTCGTCGAGTACTTTTCCTACGGGTACAGAAGGATTCATCGACTCACTACTGTGTTGCAATATCATGCGAATATCGTGGGTGCGTTTTTGTTGGTTTTTGTGTTGGTTGTATTTCGCCAAATATTTGTGGCTATTAAGCTCAATAACCCCTTCATCAGCAGGAATAGCGCCCACCAGTAATTTTGCTAACAATGACTTTCCTGCGCGGTTTTCACCAATAATCGCAATGGTTTCGCCACGTTGCACTGTCAGGTCGATAGGCCCCAATTCAAATATCTCAGGCTTTTTTAGCCAACGTTTCTTGTCGTTATGCCTAAACGTTAATCCATCTACCTGCATAATGTCTGTCATAACTTCTCCATATGCAGCGGGAAATGGCAGTTATAGGTGTGGTCGTGAATATGCCTTACTGCAGGTCTAGACACACAAGCACGTTGTGCTCGAGGACAGCGTGGCCCTAGACGGCACCCAATAGGTAAATGTTGCAACGTAGGGATAGAGCCGCCCAGCGTAGGAAGTTGAGATTTCGGCGGCAAATCCTTTCTGAAGCTCGGTGCGCTGTCCAATAATGCTTTGGTATACGGGTGAAGCGGACGTTTCTTAATGTGCTTCATTTTACCCGACTCTACGGTTTGCCCTGCGTAAAGCACAGTCATGGAATGGGACATACTGGCAATAGCCAACAAATCATGACTCACAAACAAAATACTTAATGAGCGAGTTTGGTTTAAACGAGTAAATAACTTAAGAATTTGCGTTTTGGTAGTTGGCTCCATCCCGCGAGTGGGATCATCAGCAATTAATAGTTTCGGCTGAGATACCAACGCCATGGCAATCATAAATTTTTGACCAATGTCACTGGGGATTTGGTGGGGGTAGGCATTCAAATAATGCCTGTGTTGCTTTATGCCCACCTTGTGTACTGTGCTTATGGCAATACGTTTTCTGTGTTGTGCACGCTGCCAAAACCAGTAGCCTTCTACAAATTCGTCGGGAATGCTTTCCTCAAGTTGTTCACCTAAGGTGGCAGAGGGATCTAAACTAGTCTGAGGGTTTTGAAATACAACAGCAATATCTCGGCGCATGACTTCTCTGCGCTGATATTTTGACATGCTTAATAAGTTTTCCCCTTTCCAACTCATGCGATCTGCAGTCATTCTCCACTGCGAGGGCAGGGCGCCACAGATGGCAGATACAATTAAACTTTTCCCCGAGCCAGACTCACCCACCAGAGCGCGAATTTCACCGGTATTAACGGTTAAATTTACCTTGTCGAGAGCCTTAATGGTGGTGTCACCATCTACCATTTCTAAGGTTAAATTTTTAATGTCTAGCATAGGCATATTAGTGGCTCACTCTTTTTCTGAGTGCAGAACGTAGACCGTCCCCCACAATATTTATCGACAACACCAATAAGAAAATCGCAATGCCAGGCAATGCCACATTCCAAGGGGCGAGGTAGGCCACATCAAGACCGTCGCCCAAAATTGCCCCAAGCTCTGCGAGTGGTGACTGCGCGCCTAAATTCAAAAAGCCTAATGCAGACACATCAATTACCGCAATCGATAGTGCCACAGTGCCTTGCACCACAAGCATTTCTGTCATGTTAGGAAGAATAGAGTGCACGAATAGTTGCCATCTATTTGCGCCGTCTAATTTCGACGCCATAATGTATTCTTTTTTCATTTCAGCGCGTACAAAGGTACGCGTACGGTGAACAAACTGTGGAATAAGTGCAAGCGTAATAGCCCACATACTATTGACCAACCCTGTTCCAAGAATAGCCACGATAATAATAGCAATAAGTAAGGTTGGAATGGCCATTAAGGCATCTAGCAAATGATTCACAATACTTGAACGCACGCCCCGTAACATACCCGCGAATGTACCTATGCTCACGCCAATCAGCATGGCTAGCACCACCATAAGAAACCCCGACCCTAACGTAGTGCGGCAGCCGTAAATGATACGAGAGAATACATCTCGGCCGAGGGGATCGGTGCCAAATAAATGAGTTATAGAACCACTGCTTTCCCAGCTAGGGGGAATAAGCAGCGCATCTATATTTTGTTCCGCTGGGTTGTATGGCGAAACCACCGGGGCGAACAGTGAAAAAATGATAAAGAAGCCAAGCAAAATAAGACCAACAATCGCAATGTGACTGCCACGGAAGGCTGCCCAAGTGCGTTGCCAGGGAGACGGATGAAACTCCTCTTCGTATAAACTAAACTGTGGCACGTTCGTACTTTTCTCGGCTAGGATCGATAATGCGGTTAAACAAATCGACCATAATAGTTAACGTAATAACGAGAGTTGATACCGCCAGCATTCCTACTCGAAGCGCAGGGAAGTCTCGTTGATAAATTGCTTGAATTAACCAGCTACCAATCCCTGGCCATGAAAATAAGGTTTCAACTATCATGGCATTGGTGATGAGCGTAGTAATTTGGATTGCCATTAAGGGCAATATAGGCAGCAATGCATTGCGAAGTACATGCCTAAAGAAAATTTGCCATTCAGATACACCTCTAGAGCGCGCGGCCACAATATAAGGGCGGTGAATAACATCAATAACCGAGCGACGGGTAATTCGCACCATTGAAGCGGTTGTTATTGCCCCTATTGCCAACGTAGGCAAAGCAAGGTGCGAAATAGCATCTCGGTAGGCAAGCCCATGATCGATATCCTCGGCCAGCATAATATCTATAAGCACAAAGCCAGTTACAGGTTCAATATCGAACAATAAACTAAGCCGGCCAGACAAAGGCGCAATATCAAGGTGTAAGCTAAAAAACAGGATTAGAATAAGTGCCAACCAGAACACGGGAAATGAATAAGTGGTAATGCTCAATGCATTAATAGTGTGGTCGGTAGTAGAGTAACTTTTTAGCCCTGCGTAATATCCCAAGGGGATACCAATGAAAAGCGCCATCAGCATCGCATAAGTGCTGAGCTCGATAGTCGCGGGCATGGCGATACCAATTTCTTCTCGAAGGGGCAGGCCTGACGCTAGACTGTAACCCCAATCGCCTTGTAGTAAAGACGATAAATAGTAAAAAAACTGTACTACATAGGGTTGGTCTAAGCGAAATTGACGCATAAGCGCCTCACGCTGAATCTCATTCTGCGGCACAATGCCGGTAAGGTTTTCTAGCACATCACCAGGAAATAGATACACCAATGAGAATGACATGGCGGTTAACACCAAAAGGGTTAAGATAAATAACACACCGTATCGCGATAATATTTGAATCACAGTGATTTACCTACTCCGCCAAATCTAACACCGCCAAAGGGGTTAATGGTCATGCCTTCAAGTTCATTTCTATAGGCTTGATAACGATAAGCGTGGGCAATAGGCACCAACGGCAATCGCTCGTAAAGCAGTCTATTTACCTGTTGATAGATTAGTCGCCGCGCTTCAAGGTCTTCTGTCTGCAAGGCTTTATCTAAGAGCTCGTCATAGTCGTTATCACACCACATGGCGCGGTTAGTACCAGAAGGTATGGCACCACAACTCAGTAACGGTCGGTAAAAGTTATCAGGGTCGCCATTATCGGCAGACCAGCCTATTAATACAGAGTCGTGTAGGCCTTCTTGCAAGTGACGTCTAAATGTCGCCCAGTCGTAACTAACGATTGTGGCGATAACGCCCACTTCCCGTAAATATCGTTGGATCAGCTCTGCCATTTTAGCCGCATTAGGATTATAAGCACGCTCAATGGGCATAGCCCATATGGTCATGGTAAACCCAGGCTCAACACCAGCGTTCTCTAGTAGCTTTCTTGCTAGTACAGGGTTGTAAGCCGTATCATCTGCATCGTTTTGAAAGGCCCAACTTGCGGCAGGTAGCAGTGTTTTCGCGCGGGTAGCACTGTCGAAATAAACCGCTTCTAACAACGTGTTTTTATCGATAGCCGCGGCTAATGCACGCCGTACATCGGGATTATCGAAGGGAGGGCGCTGGGTATTGAATGCCCAAAAACCAACATTCAAACCGGGCTTTTCAGCCAGTAATAAGTCGTCACGGGAGCGGATAATTTCCAATTCCGTTTGTGCAGGAAAAGCTGTAGCGTCACACTCACCGGTCATTAACTTAGCCAGCCGCAATGAGCTCTTTGGTGTGATGTCATAAATTAAGCGTTCAGCATTATCTTGCTCGCCCCAATACGTTTGGTGACGTTGGTAACGGATGTAGTGATCTTTGCGGTAGTTTTCGAATTTAAACGGGCCTGTACCAATAGGGTATTGATCAATACGATTAGGCAGACCTTGTTGTAACAATGCTTCACCGTACTCTTGTGACAACATCACCGAAAAGTCCGTGGCTAAATTAGCTAAAAAAGAACTGTCTCTGCGCGTTAATTTTATTTCTACCCTGTACCCGTTTAATCGCTTAACTGAAGCAATATTTTGTGCCAACCCTAAACTTTCAAAGTACGGATAGCGTCCGCCCGATACGTAATGGTATGGGTGTGAGGTAAGTCGCCACCTATCAATACTAAAAATGACATCATCAGCATTAAAGTTTCTGCTAGGCGTGAAATAGCGGGTGGTATGAAATTCAACGTCTTTTCTTAGTTGAAAGGTGTAGGTCAAGCCGTCATCAGAAACTAACCAGCTACTGGCCACGCTAGGTATAATACGGCCTGAATCAGGGTCGAAATCGAGCAACCTGTCATACAACTGATGCGATGACGCATCGGTTGTGGTGCTAGACGTATCTAACTGAGGATTAAACGTCACAGGGTTGCTTTCAGAGCAATACACCAAACCTCTATTATAAAATGCATGTTCATCTTGTTTTGAACAGGCCGCTACCAGTATTACCATAACAACAGTAAAGGCAGCGTAAAAAAGCGGTTTTACAGGCATTCAGTTAGCACTCCATCGATTCAGGTGAAGAGTCTAACAGGTTGTATTTTTTTAGATAACCTCGAAGTTGATGATAAGTGAGACTAAGTTTCTCCGCAGTCTTCTTCTGGTTAAATTGACTGTCGGACAATGCTTGCTTAATCATGTCAATTTCGTATTGCTGCGAGCGGTCTTTTAAATCAATTGGGTATTCAACCGTTTCGGGTTTTAACGACGGTAATACAGCAGGCGATGAGTTTGCCGCAGGTTCACTATTGGTGACTATGCCTTCTACATTAGCTGCAACTGTATTGGAAGGCACTGTTGGTTCTGCTTCAGATGTACTCGAGGTTCTGTCGTTGGTTTTAATACGAGAAGTTGGTCTGAATAAAGACTCAAAAGGGTCGAGAACAATATCGTGAACAGGTAAATGTGGGTTGTTCGTTCTATAAACCGCACGTTCAACCACGTTTTTAAGCTCTCGAATATTTCCAGGCCATTCGTAATCAAGCAAGGTGCGTTTTGCTTTTTCGGTAAAGCCGCTAAAAAGTTCCATCTCCATTTCTCTTGCCATACTAATGGCAAAGTTTTCAGCAAGCATCATGATATCTTCACGTCGCTCTCGTAAAGGGGGGATGGTAATAACATCGAAGGCGAGCCTGTCGAGTAAGTCAGCACGGAACTCTCCAGCGTCAGCTAAGGCCGGTAAATCTTCGTTTGTAGCAGCAACCAAGCGCACATCGGTTTTAACCGTTTTATTACCGCCAACACGTTCAAATTCGCCGTATTCTACTACCCGCAATAATTTTTCTTGGATTAAACCAGACGTGTTTGCCAGCTCATCTAGAAACAGCGTGCCATTATGGGCAATCTCAAAGCGTCCTTCTCGGCGCTTTGCTGCGCCAGTAAATGCGCCAGCTTCGTAGCCGAACAGCTCACTTTCTAATAAGCTTTCGTTAAGCGCGGCACAATTGAGCTTGACGTAATTTTGATCCCAGCGCTTAGACAGAAAGTGTAAACGTGCTGCTATAAGCTCTTTACCGGTCCCGCGCTCACCAATCACCAATACGGGTTTATCCAGTGGTGCTATTTGTGAAATTTGCTCTAGCACTTCTAGAAAACTATTCGCTTGGCCTAGCAAATTATCCTGCTGACGATACCTACTCATTAAATCCCTCAAATATTAGTCATTTCGACCAATTAATAGTGTAGAGTAAAAAAACTTGTTGTTCGAGCATTATTTAAACTAAACGAATATCTTTTAAAATTATCAAGTTAGGGTAATTTAAAAAACTGGCAAGCATATTGAATAGTCTTATTACAAGTTTATCTTGGTACAACCAGTTTTCGACTATGAGGTAATTATTATGGGTATCTTCTCGCGTTTCACTGACATTGTGAATTCGAATATTAATGCGCTTTTAGATAAAGCGGAAGATCCGGAGAAAATGGTCCGGTTGATTATTCAGGAAATGGAAGACACATTAGTAGAGGTGCGCTCAGCATCGGCTAAAACGTTGGCGAACAAAAAGGAAATTGTAAGCCAAATTAATAAATACGAAGCAGACGCTAACGATTGGCAGATGAAAGCGGAACTTGCGCTAAGCAAAGACCGTGATGATTTAGCCCGCGCAGCACTGCAGGAAAGAAAGAAATCAGCCGAAGCTGCTGAGACACTGACTAACGAGTTGACGGTTGTTGAACAGCAAATTAGCAAACTTCAGGATGAAATTGGTCAGCTTCAAGACAAGCTAGCTGATGCGAAGAGTCGTCAAAAAACGATTATCATGCGTCAGAAAACGGCGAGTTCACGCTTAGAAGTGAAACGCACGCTAGATAGCACCAAAGTAGATTCAGCTATGGGGCGCTTTGAACAATACGAGCGTAAGATTGACGACTTAGAATCGCAGGTAGATGCCTACGACCTAGGTAAGAAGACCTTAAATGATGAATTTGCAGAATTAGAAACCGGCGATAAGATAGACGAAGAGCTAGCAGCGCTTAAAGCAAGAGTGAAAGGTGGCACAAGTTCATCTTCAACATCAGAATAATAATTATAGGTAGCCTGCTTAGGCGTTAGATTTATAGTGTTGGTGCACTAGGCAGGCTAATCGGGGTTTTTTGGAGGTATTTACAATGGATGAAGGTATCATTGCAATGTTGGTAATGCCCTTAGTCATATTTATGATTTTTGTGGCACCGATTTGGTTAATTTTGCATTACCGTAGCAAAAAACAAGTCAATCAAGGTTTGAGTGTTGAAGAACAAGCTTCACTGCAATCACTTGCTGAACAAGCTGAAAAAATGAGTGATAGAATACAAACCCTTGAAGCTATCTTAGACAGCGAAGCCCCAGAGTGGAGGAATCGCGCATGAGAAATGGCAAGCAGCTATACCGTGATACAGACAACGCCAGAATAGCGGGTGTATGTTCAGGAATAGCGCACTACTTTGGTTTAGAAACTTGGTTAGTGCGAATTCTAGCCGTGACAGGCTTTTTCTTACTTGCAGGCCCATTCATGTTTGTTGCCTATATCGCGGGCTGGTTCATTTTAGATAAGAAGCCTTTAGGTGATGCTTCAGAAGAGCAAACTCCTGTGCATCAAAGCCGCGGCAAAGGATGGAAAAACACAAATTCTACATCAAGCAATAGTCGTCATAAGGTGGAAGTGAAAACAAAAGTTTGGCAGGCTGGTGAGCCACCTAAACAAGCATTTCACGATATTCGTAATCGCTTTCAAAAATCGGAAGTACGACTACGAAAGATGGAAACCTATGTGACCTCTAGAGAATTTGAACTTAACCGAGAAATCAGTAGATTGTAGTTAAGTAAGATTAAAACACATTCGCTAGAGACGCCCCGATAAATGCAAAACCGCTCTTCTTTAAGAGCGGTTTTTTGTATGTAAAGCATTATGTTATGAGGTTTTGTAAATAAGTTGTTACGCCTTGGCTACGCAGCAAGAATAGGTAAACACTTCCCGTTAGCGTGCATTTCATTAGACTAATTGACAGAAGTCAGTCACGGAATATGTCGAAAGCAGTTATGGCAAAATCTAGCGTTTATCAATCAAAAACCTCAGACAGCAAAGGCGTTATAAACTGGTCGGAAGAAGAGAATCAAACCTGGGCAGAGTTGTACGCCAGGCAGCTTCCGTTATTGAAAACGCGAGCCTGTAATCAATATATGGAAGGCTTGTCGTTACTGGCACTGCCTGATGATCGCATTCCCCAACTCCCCGATATCGATAAAGTGTTATTAGCACAAACCGGTTGGAAAACTGCCGAAGTTCCCGCACTCATCAATTTTGGCGAATTTTTTAGATTCCTAGCCAACAAACAGTTTCCTGTCGCAACCTTTATTCGCTCGAAAGATGAATTTGATTACCTACAAGAGCCCGATATTTTCCATGAGGTTTTCGGGCATTGTCCTTTACTTACGAATCCGGCTTTCGCGCACTTTACCCATACCTACGGAAAGCTTGGCTTAGCGGCTAGCAAAGAGGACAGAATCTACCTCGCACGACTTTATTGGTTTACGGTTGAGTTTGGGTTAGTTCGAAGTAAAGTAAATCCAGAAACGCTGGAAATTTATGGTGGAGGCATATTGTCTTCACCAGGTGAAACGCTATATGCATTAGAGAGCGGCGAGGCAATAAGGAAACCGCTTAAAGCGATAGATGCGCTACGAACTCCATACAGAATTGATATCATGCAGCCTTTGTATTACATACTTCCTGACTTTGATTATCTGTTTGAGTTGGCCGACATGGATATTATGAGCCTAGTGAATAAAGCGAAGGGACTTGGTTTATATCCCGCCTTATTCGACGCTAAAAAACAGGCTTAAGTTAACATTTTGTTACAGTGTAGCGTGATAAGGGGAAACGTTTTCATACCTTGCGCTGCGTGGAACCGCTTTAAAATCCGGCCTTTGAAGCGATGATTTGACATAATTAACTTGTTATCTTTTTGTAAAAGTGTGATATTGTGTACATATAAGTTTACAAGAGATGTGAAGTCACACCCATGCGATTAGAAATCAGTTGTCAGGACAGACTGGGTATTACTCAAGATGTGCTGGATATCCTCGTTACCCACGAAATCGATCTAAGAGGTATTGAGATTGATGAGACAGGTAAAATTTTTCTTAATTTTCCCAATATTGAATTTGCAGACTTCCAGCATCTGATGCCCAAAATTCGTCGTATCGACGGTATTTCTGACGTTAAAACGACGCATTTCATGCCAAGTGAAAGAGAAAAAACCCAGCTTTCTGCCATATTGCGCACGCTTCCTGATCCGGTGTTTTCCATTGATGCTCGTGGACAAATTTTATTATGCAACGAAGCAGTAACCTCAGGGTTAGAGCAGAGCGTCCACGATGTTGAAGGCATAGAAATAGGCGAAGTAGTGAAAGGCTTTAACTTCACCCGCTGGATGGATGGAAAGCTGCCTCGCCCTCAGTCTTCTAAGGTAAAGTTTATCCAACAAGACTATGTGGCTGACATGTTGCCTATTACCGTGCCTGATGGCGACAACAACATCATCATGGCCGGAGCGGTGGTCATTTTGAAATCGGAAATACGGTTAGGACAGCAGTTTAGTGTGTTTCATCAATCGCCCACTGACAGTTTTGATAGATTCATAGTGGAATCTCAGGCAATGAAACGGGTGGTGAGTGAAGCAAAACGGATTGCTGATCTAGATGCACCGGTTCTTATTTTCGGTGAAACAGGCACAGGTAAAGAAATGATTGCCCGCGCTTGTCATCAATCCAGTCGCCGCAGTGAGGGGGCGTTTTTAGCGCTCAATTGTGCATCGCTACCTGATAGTGTGGCGGAAACTGAATTATTTGGTTACGCACAAGGTGCTTTTAATCAACCTAATGCTAAAGAAGGTCTGCTAGAGCAAGCAAGAGGCGGCACACTGCTACTTGATGAGATTGCAGACATGAGTTCTCAGCTACAAGCCAAACTACTAAGGGTGTTAGAAGATGGTGAGTTTAGACGAGTAGGTGATGCGGAACCGGTTACGGTAGATGTTCGGTTTATTTGCACTACCTGTCGCGACTTAGGTCAACTGGTAGAAGAAGGTCGTTTTCGCAAAGAATTGTATTATCGCTTAAATGTGTTGAGCTTAGTGATGCCATCGTTAAAAGAACGCCGCCACGATATTGTTCCACTTGCCGAATCGTTTATTGCCCAGCACAGTACGAAGCTGGGTCGTAGACCGGCTAAATTAAGTAAGTCCTGCGTTGATTTTTTGCAGCAATACCCTTGGCCTGGCAATGTCCGTCAGCTTCAAAATGCACTGTTCAGAGCGTTGTCTTTGCTAGATGGTAAGGAAATAACCAAAGAAGATATTCAGCTTCCTAGTTGTGCCCCTAGTGTGACCTTTATCGATGAAAACTTCGAAGGTACATTAGACGATGAAGTGAAAAAGTTCGAAAAAGACCTACTGAAGCGGCTTTATCCTTTCTACCCAAGTACACGTCAATTGGCGAGAAAGTTAGGATTAAGTCATACCGCGATTGCGAATAAATTACGTGAGTACGGTATTAATAAGGCATCAATAAAAATGTAGGTTTCACTGTTTCGTTAAATTTACGTTGCCTTGCTTAGCTAATAAGGGCGGTACTTCAGTAGGAAGTACCGCCTTTTTTTGTACAACCAAGCTTACAGTGAAAATTATTGTCGTGTGCTCCTGACTTTTCATCTTGTTACGGGTGATGCATAAAGAATAATAAATGTTATATACGCAAAAGCGCTGGTCACAGAAAGGATCTAATTTATGAAACTAGCTACTTATAAGAACGATAGCCGAGATGGCCGTTTAATGTTGGTATCTAAAGATTTAACGCGTACCTGTTCAGTAGAAGATATCGCTCACACTATGCAGCAAGCACTCGACAGCTGGCAGGTTACTGCTCCGCAATTACAGATGCGCTATGAACAGCTCAATAACGGGGTAATAGAAAGTATTGAATTTGATGCTACTCGCTGTGAGTCACCCCTACCGCGCGCTTACCAGTGGGCAGATGGCAGTGCGTATGTAAACCATGTAGAGCTAGTAAGAAAAGCGCGAGGCGCTGAAATACCTGAAAGTTTCTGGAGCGACCCACTCATGTACCAAGGGGGATCTGACGACTTTATCGGCCCACGGGACGACATTATATTGCCCAGCGATGAATGGGGCATTGATTTTGAAGGTGAGGTTGCCGTTGTTACCGATGATGTTCCAATGGCCTGCACTGATGCACAAGCGGCAGAGCGAATTAGACTGGTAATGCTTGTGAATGATGTATCGCTAAGAGGCTTAATTCCAGGTGAGTTGGCGAAAGGGTTTGGGTTCTTTCAGTCAAAACCAGCCTCTAGCTTTTCGCCCGTGGCGGTAACACCCGATGAACTCGGGGATGCGTGGGAACAAGAGAAAGTACATTTACCGCTTCGTTCCACCTACAACGGTGAATTGTTCGGTAAACCACAAGCAGGTGAAGACATGACATTTAGCTTCGCTAAGCTGGTGTCACATGCAGCTAAGAGTCGTAATTTAGGCGCTGGCACCATTATTGGTTCAGGTACCGTATCGAACAAACAAGGTACTGACCACGGCTCAGCCATTGCTGAAGGTGGCCTTGGCTACTCGTGTATTGCTGAAGTGCGCATGATTGAAACTATCAGGGATGGAAAACCTACTACTCCCTTTATGCAATTTGGCGATCGAATTAGGATAGAAATGTTCGATAGTAACGGACAAAGCATTTTCGGTGCCATCGAGCAACAGGTTAAGCCTCTAAGCTAAACTTGATAAACGTAGGTTGAGGAGTGGGCGCATACGCTCGCCCTTAGCAAATTACGCTATTATTATAATAAGCAATACAACACACACGTAAGGCGGCGGGTATTTATGAGTTTAACTTTATACGGTTACTGGCGCTCAACGGCGTCTTACAGAGTAAGAATTGCACTTAATTTAAAAGGTGTAGAGTATCAATATGTGCCTGTGCACTTAGTCAATGAAGGTGGGCAGCAGCACAGTGCGCCCTATAAACAGCTAAACCCCGCTCAGCTAGTACCCACTTTGGTTGACGATGATGAAGATATTATTCTTAATCAGTCTTTAGCCATTATCGAATACTTAGATGAACGTTTTCCCTCATCGTATCAATTGATACCATCGCACAAGACAGAACGAGCAAGGGTAAGGGCGCTGGCTCAGGATATTGCATGTGACACTCAACCTTTAAGTAACTTACGTGTACTCAATCAGCTTAAGAATGAATATAGTGCCGAACAAGAAAGTGTAAACAAATGGGCGGCGCATTGGATAACGTTGAGTTTCGATGCCATTGAAAAGCGTCTACAAACCCAGGCCGGCAAGTACTGCTTTGACTTTGATGTGACCATGGCTGACTTGTGTTTGGTACCGCAGGTTTATAATGCGCATCGCTTTAATGTGGATATGACACAATACCCGCTTATTCAAAAAATAACAGACAATTGCAATGCATTACCTGCTTTTGAAAAAGCACTGCCTGAGAATCAGGTTGATAGCGTGCTTTAATGATGTGAGAAAGAAGGGCAGTCGATGGGCAGCAGGGCGTAGGTTTCAATGAAACCTACTGTCGTTTGATGGGTAGCTCAGTGGTGTTCTTCACTTGTTTTAACGCGAAGGTGGAGCTGACGTGATCAACCAATGGAAGGTGAGTCAGTTTCGTTTTAAGCAAAAATTCGTATTCTTCAATACTTTCTACAATCACTTTAAGCAAATAGTCTTTCTCACCGCTGGTGGTGTGGCACTCAACAATTTCATCAATGCTCTGTACCGCATTTTCAAAATCGGTGAGGGAATCACCATCGTGATTTTTAAGTGTGACATAAATGAATACCGACACACCAAGGTTGAGTTTTTTACTATTTAAAAGAGTGACTTTACCAATAATAATGCCATCGGCTTCCATCCGCTTTACACGTCGCCAACAGGGGGTATGGGACAACCCAACCTTCTGGCTCAACTCGGCCATAGAGACAGTGGCATCTTGTTGAAGTACTCGTAAAATCTCACGATCGAATTTATCTAATTTCATTGAACGCAGCTTCCGTCGTTTTTATGATGTTTATTATATAGAAAAATAAATTCTAGGATAGATATCCTAGAAAAATAGTATTCATACTTTGTGTATTTCACTTTACGAGGGCCGGTCATTAACTTAGCAAGGCGTGTCCTCTGGTTGTTGGGCTACACTTGGGCAAAATCCATCACATTATTAATAGGGAAAGTATGTCGGTTTTCGATCACATAGAGTTTGATAGTCACGAGCATGTCGCTTTTTATCACGATAAAGAAGCAGGCTTAAGTGCCATTATTGCCATACACAACACAAACCTAGGCCCAGCATTGGGTGGTTGCAGAATGTGGCCCTATGTAAGCAGTGCAGAAGCACTAACCGATGTACTCCGTCTTTCTAAAGGAATGACCTACAAAGCCGCGATGGCTAATATTGCATTAGGTGGTGGTAAATCAGTCATTATTGGTGATCCTCGCAAACAAAAAACGCCGGCGATGATGGAAGCCATGGGGAAATTTGTAGATTCATTGAGTGGCAAATATTTTACCGCAGAAGACTCGGGCATTTCAGTTACCGATTTACAAACCATGGCGACTCAGTCTGATTACATTGCCGGAGTAAACGCACAATACCACTACGCTGACGAACAGCCAGACGGTAATCCAGCACCCTCTACAGCTTATGGTGTGTTCGTAGGCTTAAAAGCCAGTGTAGAGCACGGATTGAATCGCAGCTTAGAGGGAGTAAGCGTAGCAATTCAGGGTATGGGGCATGTAGGGTATCGCCTTGCGTCACACCTTCATGCAGCCGGTGCAAAGCTCTATGTTGCTGATATATTCCCCGAAGGTGTTGAAAAGGCCGTAGCAGAACTGGGTGCTACGGCGGTAGCGCCTGAAGAAATTTTAGGGCTGGACGTTGATGTACTAGCACCTTGTGCATTAGGTGCGGCAATTAATGACCAAACATTACCCATGATTAAAGCTAAGGTCATCGCTGGCGCGGCGAACAATCAACTCGCACGTGAAGAAATTGGTGATATGTTAGTCGAACGAGGTATTTTGTACGCGCCTGATTATGTAATTAACGCAGGTGGCATTATCGATATCTTCCATCAGCGTATGGAAAAGAGCACTAACGCAGCGCTACGCAAGCATATTGAAGACATTGGTACGACGCTAAAAGAGATTTATACCCGTGCTGATGCCCAAAAAGCAGCCACAAATCGTGTGGCAAACATCATTGCAGAAGAGAGATTTTCGTTAAAGGGTTGAAAGTTATCGGGCAAGTAGTCATAATGCGCCCCGCGCTTAAGACTGCTGACGCCTGTTAGCATTTTATTCGCTTTCTATGGTGGGCTTTTGGTCCTCCCGCAATGATACTCTGTGAACTCGGTCAGGCCTGGAAGGGAGCAGCCGCAGCAGACGACTCATGTGCCGGGATGTGGCTGGGAGCCCGCCACCCAATTTACTCCTCCCGTATTCTTGACCTTACACATCCTTGTATGGCGTTACTCTGCTTTCTCGTTTACCGACGTTTTATCTGTGTCGTCTAAATATTTCATCGCATTATCGATAGCATACGTAACATTCATCTCCATTTGGTTTCGTTCACTCTGGGGAAGATAAAATGCCATATCGACTTCATAGCGGATGTAGCGTGGAGGCACTTGGTTTAGTGCCAAACAGCATAAGTCAGCTAAATAATCAGGACTTTTAGTATTATCCAGCCCAAGTTCTGTTACACGTTGTAATACAAGATGTTCGTAATAATTATGAATGTCATCATCAAGCTTCATATTTGTGCCCTAATTTAAATTTTAACGCGATGTTATTTTTTATGGGTATGTATATTTTTAATAACGCCCCTAGATAATTTATAGCCTGTATTTTGTCGATGTCGAGTTAGCGATGTTAGAATTTCTTTCTGTACATAACGACGATAAGAATAATCGGCATGAAAAAAGATATAGAACCCTGCTATTACGGTGATTACCTCGCGTTAGATAAAATACTTGGCGCACAAAAGCTTCAAAGTACCAAGTACGGTGAACCTGCTCATGAAGAAATGCTATTTATTGTAGTGCACCAAGTGTATGAGCTATGGTTTAAGCAACTGTTACACGAACTTAATGCGGTTATCGACACATTCAATCAAGCAGCAGTAAAAGATCAGCAACTCACTTCAGTAGTACATAGGCTGCACCGTGTTATTCAAATTCAAAAGCTGATGAACGACCAAATAGGTATTATGGAAACCATGACGCCTCAGCAGTTTCTTTCATTCAGAGATTATTTGGTTCCGGCCTCAGGCTTTCAAAGTATCCAGTTTAAGCAACTTGAAATTTCATTAGGCCTTAAACGGGAATATCGTATCGATTTCGATAAGCAAAGCTTTTATAACCGATTAAGTGATGATGATCGTAGCTTATTGGAAGCGTTAGAAGAAAAGCCAAGCTTGTTCGAATTAGTGGATAAGTGGTTGGCACGTATGCCACTACTTAAAACCGAGGATTTCCACTTCTGGGACTACTACCGAAAAGCAACAGATGAAATGCTTAACGATGACAAAGAAACCATAGTAAAAAATGCGTTTCTGTCTGAAGTAGAACGTAGACAAGAGCTTAAAGACTGGCAATCGACCAGAGAGAACTTTGACGGGCTATTTAATCATGATACGTATGAAGCCCTTCTTAAACAGGGTAAATTTCGCTTATCTCATGAAGCATTATTGGCGGCTTTATTTATAAAGCAGTATTCAGAAGAGCCTGTTTTTAACCTGCCTTTCCAACTTATTACCGCACTAACAGAAATTGATGAACAATTAACGTTGTGGCGCTATCGCCATGCCATGATGGTACAACGAATGCTGGGAACAAAAATAGGAACTGGCGGTTCATCTGGCCACCATTATTTGAAGAAAACGACGGAATCTAACAGGGTGTTTCTAGACTTTTTCAACATGGCTACGTTCCTTTTACCAAAAAGTTCACTTCCAGAACTGCCTGAATCGGTGAAACGACGCTTAGGCTTTTATTTACAATAGACGAAAAATGCGACATTTCTGCATTTGCGACGAATGTAATTCGTCGCAAATGGGGAACTTCGTTAATATCCCCCAAAGCCAAGCCACTCAATAGATTGCGTGTAATTTCCCTACTTCACGCCCATGCCATTCATCGTAAAAATTTTCATTTACGCTTGCTTTACCCCCTTTACATATGTCAATTATACTTTCGGATAATCATAAAAATCCGTATAAATAACAATTGTTTAGATTATCTTTATGGTTTTTTTAAATAAAGTTAAGACTAACGAAAACACACATCCAGGGAGTTATACATGCTTCAATATAAAAGAAGTGCAGCGGCTTTTGCCGTAGCGCTCAGTCTTGGTGTTTCGGCACCAGTATTTGCAAACGACACAAATGGTTTTATTCAAGGTAATACTGCAGAAATTAGCGGTGCAGAAATTAGTGGCGTTACTGTAACTATCACTAATGTTGATACAGGTCTGGTTCGTACAGTTACCACAGATGCTAACGGCGATTTTCGTTTCCCATTGTTACCGCCAGGTATCTACAATGTGGTTGCTGAGAAAGACGGCTTTCGTAACACCATCCAAGAATCTGTAAAAGTTAGTATTAGTGGTAAAACTAACTTAAACATGAAACTTGCCGGTGATGATGTTGAACGAATCGAAGTAACTGGTTCAACAATCGCCATGGTAGACGTAACAAGTTCAAGCACAGGTATTGTGGTAGACACTGTTACCCTTGATAGAGTTCCTGTTCCTCGTAACTTAACATCAGTTGCGCTATTGGCACCGGGTACAACCCAAGGTGACTCAGCGTTTGGTGACCTTCCTTCCATTGGTGGTGCATCAGTTGGTGAGAACGGCTACTACATCAACGGTCTAAATATTACTAACTTCAGAACGGGTGTGGGTTCAAGTGAGCCACCTTTCGACATGTACGAAACCTTTGAAGTTAAAACCGGTGGTTACTCAGCTGAATACGGCCGTGTAACCGGTGGTGTGATAAACGCTAAAACTAAGAGCGGTAGTAACGAATTTAAAGCGGGCGTAAATGTTTACTGGGAGCCTGATGCACTTCGTGAGCAGAAAAGTTCTTACAGAAGAACAACTGACGGCAATTACCGCATTGATAATACCGGCGATGAAAAAGACTCGTGGGATGCAAACGTTTGGGCAAGTGGAGCGCTAATTGAAGACAAGTTATTCTTCTATGCTCTATTTAACCCACGTTCTGTTGAAGAGAATTATGTTGGTGAACAACAGGTATTGAGTGATGGCTTATTTCAGAATGGATATACTGAAACTGATGAAGATGCATTTTGGGTAGCGAAAGTTGATTGGTATGTTACTGAAAACAATATCCTAGAAGTGACAGCGTTTTCTGATGAACGCTCTACAGAAATTGAAACTTATGATTCAACTGATGGCGTAGTCACTACTGACCCAAGAATTGGGTACGAAGACGAAGGTGGTCTGAATTACACGGCGAAATGGACCAGTATCATCAATGATGATTTCTCTATCTCTGCCCAGTACGGTGTGAACAAGCAAGACCGGACCGTGCGCAGTGAGTTAGATGCTAATCCAGTAGCATACTTTACTTACGATAGTACTGGTGCTTTTGTTCCAACAAGCACGTGGGCTGGTTTTACTGTTGAGCAGGGGGACGATAAACGCGAAGTGTTCCGTATTGATGCTGACTGGTATATTGGCGATCACTCTGTACGTTTCGGTTATGATTACGAGAAGCTTACAGCAAGTAGCTCTACTATAAATTCAGGTGGCGCTTACTACCTTTACTACGTAAATGATGACGATCCTGCAAACGAAGAAATCTACCAAGTACGTCATAGAGATTACGAAGTTGGTGGTGATTTCGATTCAGAAAATATTGCTTTTTACGTGCAAGACCAATGGCAAGTAACTGATAACTTGGTTATTAATGCCGGTATTCGTAACGACTCGTTCGAAAACTTCAATGCTAACGGCGAAACTTTCGTAAAACTTGATAACCTATGGGCACTTCGTTTAGGTGCGGTATGGGATGTTCGAGGCGATGGCGAAACGAAAGCATGGGCAAGTTTCGGTCGCTACTACCTTCCAGTTGCAGCCAACACGAACATTCGTTTAGCCGGTGCAGAAACCTATACACAAGAATATTATGAGTTCGACGGTTATGCCGATGAATCTTTGTTTATACCCAATCTCACGGGTGATAAAACTCAACCTGATGATATTTTTGCAAATGGTGAAGCAAAATCTCCTGATGAGTTAGTGGACCAAAACATTGATGCAATGTACTCAGATGAATTTATTGCTGGTTACCAATTCCAGTTGAACGACGAGTGGAGCATGGCAATTCAAGGTACTTACCGCGAATTGGCGACTACTGTTGAAGATGTTGCAATTGACGCCGCGGTTATTGAATGGGCTGCAGCAAACGGTTACGGCGATGTATCTGATATCTGGACTGGTTTCCACCAATACGTATTAACTAACCCTAATGTTGACATGCGTATCGGTACCACTGAATTACCAGGTGCTAACGGCGAATTAGTATTTATGGACCTTTCAGCCGAAGATTTACGCTACCCAGATTCAGTGCGTAAATACGCTGCGGTTGATTTTACCTTCCAACGCGCTTGGGATGGCGTTTGGATGTTGAATGCTGCCTATACGTGGTCGCACAACTGGGGTAATAATGAAGGGTATGTTCGTTCTGATAACGGGCAGGACGATGCTGGTTTAACAACTTTGTTTGACCAACCTGGATTATTAGATGGCGCATATGGCGACCTTCCTAACGATCGTCGTCATCAAGTTAAAGTGTACGGCGCGTATGCGGTTACTGAAGACCTAACGTTAGGTGCTAACTTGCAGTTCTGGACAGGTAAGCCAATTAATGCATTTGGTTACCACCCGACAGATATCTTCGCACAAGCATATGATTCTGAATCTTTTTATGCCGGTGGCGAACTTGCCCCACGTGGTTCACGCGGTCGTACAAGTAGCTACTACTCAATTGATGTTTCAGCGTCTTATAACATCGATATTGGCGATGACCAAACATTGGTCGTTCGTGCAGATGTATTTAACGTGTTAAACAACGATAAAGTGACAGAGGTTTATGAAATCTATGACAGCGAATCGTCATTAGACCCATTAAACCCAGATGTAGATCCTAACTATGGAACGCCTACACAATGGCAAACTCCTCGTTATGTTCGCTTTAGTGTGAACTATACGTTTTAAGACCTAATGCTAGGGAAGTGCGACTTATCGCGCTTCCTTAGCAGTTTATCTTAATGTGGTTGGAAATTGAGCAGTTTTGGAGTCGTTAACGTAATATTAATGTAAATTGTAAGTAAATATTTACAGGAAAAGTAAAAAAACTTAAAAAAAGTTGAACTTTTAATTATTCCTCTCCCGATCTAAGTTGACCGTTTACTCATGTTGTGTTTATTATCTGAGTGAGGCATCGACCTTACTAATAATAATTCGTTATAAACGATTTTAGAAACACACACTAATAAAATTAGTGGTCCAGGGAGACAACACATGTTTACAAACTCTAAGCTGGCTAAGTCAGTGAAGCTCGCTTGCGCGTTCGGCGCAGTGTCAACGATAAGTTATTCTGGCGCTGTTACTGCTCAAGAAGCTGAAGAAGAAGCAGCTGCAATCGAGAAAATTGCAGTAACAGGTTCACGTATTCGTAAAGTTGAATATGCTTCAAACGCTCCTATCGCGACAGTAGGCGCAGAAGAATTTGAATTATCAGCAACGGTTAATACAGAATCCCTTCTTAACACAATGCCTCAGGTTATTCCTGGGCTTGACCGCTCTTCAAACAACCCTGGTGACGGAACAGCAACAGCTGATCTTCGTGGTCTAGGTGCACAGCGTACTTTGGTGTTAATCAACGGTAAGCGAGTTACACCTACAACCTCTTCTGGTGTTGTAGACATTAACTCCATCCCAACCGCAATGATCAAAAACGTTGAGGTACTAACAGGTGGTGCATCAGCAGTATACGGTTCAGACGCCGTTGCAGGTGTAATTAACTTCATCTTGAAAGATGACTTTGAAGGTGTTGAAACTTCAGTCGGTTACGAAGTAACCGAAGAAGGTGACGCAGGCATATGGAATGCTGATTTCACTATCGGTGGAAACTTTGATAACGACAAAGGTAACGTCGTTTTCAATATGTCATACACAAGCCGTGATGATCTTTTCCAAGGTGATAGAGACTTCGCTGTAACCGCTCTTTTTGATGACGGAAATGGTGGTTTAGAGCCAGGCGGCTCATCAGGCGTTCCACAAACTGCTATTTTTTCTGGCGGATTTGCTGACTATTCATCAAGCACTGGTATTATCTTTAATCAAGATGGAAGTATCCGTCCTTTTGTTGATTCAGGTGATACAAACGATTTCTATAACTATGCTCCAGTAAACTATATTCAAGTTCCACAAGAGCGTCATCAAATTTCTGCACTGGGTCATTATGAAATCTCAGACACTATGGAAGTTTATGGTAGCGCTATGTTTACTGATAGCAGCGTACCAACGCAGCTAGCTCCAACTCCAATTTTCCAAACCAGTACATTTACGCTTGACGGCAATCCATTTATTTCTCCTGAAGCTCAGCAAATTATCTCTGATGGTATCGGCTTAGGTGTAGACACTGATGGCGATGGCATTGATGATGAAGGCAGTGCTTTATTACGTCGTCGTTTAGAAGAAGTGGGTAATCGTCGTTCTGAAGACTCGTTTACATCTTATCAATTACAGGCAGGTCTTCGTGGATTCTTCGGAGATTCAAGCTGGGGATATGATGTTTATTACCAGACTGGTACCGTGCGTAATGCAAATGCACAGCTAGGTAACGTGAATCGCTCACGCTTTGACCAAGCTTTATTGTTAGCAACTGATGAAAATGGCGATGTAATCCTAGATGCAGACGGCAATCCATCTTGTGCCGATAGTTCAGCCAATGGTTCAACGTCAGCTTGTGCACCTTTAAATATCTTTGGTGAAGGTAATATCTCTGAAGAGTCTGCAGAATTCTTACGTACAGCTGTATCTTCAACGGCGACCTTTAATCAGAAGCTCTTCGGTGCTTCTGTATCTGGCGACACGGACGGATGGTTCGAACTTCCTGGTGGTCCAGTAGGTATTTCATTTACCTACGAGCATCGTGAAGACGACTTTGAATTCCTTCCTTCACAAGATTTAGCAGCAAGTACAATTGCTGGCTTTAATGGCTCTCCGGCTGTTGAAGGTGGATTTAAAGTTTCAGGTTTAGCTACTGAGATTTATTTACCAATCTTTGTTGGCGAAGAGTTTGCTGAGTTACTTGATATTGAGCTTGCCTACCGTACTGAAGATTATTCTACAGCAGGAAATGTATCTGCATATAAAGTTGCAGGTAGCTGGGCACCAATAGAAGAGTTGCGCTTCCGCGCTGGCTTCAATACTGCCGTACGTGCACCTAATATCTCTGAGTTATTCAGCCCACAGAGCGAAGGTTTCCCTAGTGCAACCGATCCATGTGCTGGTAATGCGCCAGACAGCTTTAAAACTGCCGCTGTTGAAGCGCTATGTATCGCAACAGGCGTACCTGCTGATGTAGTTCATACAGCAGCTATTAACCCTGCCTCTGGTCAGGTTCGTTCTTTAAGCGGTGGTAACCCTAACCTTGTTGAAGAAGAAGCTGAAACACTAACAATCGGTTTTGTTGCAGATGTTTCTGAAGAAGTATCATTCAGTTTAGATTATTTTGATATCGAAATTGAAGATGCTGTTTCATCTTTCGGTGGTGGTACCAACAACATCTTAGACACATGTTATGACTCTGCAAAAGCAGGTTCAGGTCTTGGCGGCGACTTCTGTAATGCGATTAATCGTCGTGCAGATGGTACTATCGACTTCGTTGAAGCCGGTACTCAAAACGTTGCATCAATCACGCTTAAAGGTTATGACTTAATTGCGTCATACGAAACAGAAATGTTCGGTGGCGATGTGTCTATACGTTATTTAGGTACATACACTACAGAAAGCGATTTCTTACCATTTGATGGTTCTCCAGACCTTATCGAGTGTGCTGGTGAGTTTGGTGCTAACTGTGGTGAGCCTGTTCCTGAGTACAAGCATAGAACAACGTTCACTTACTCTGCTGATGACTACACAGTTCAGTTATTATGGCGCTATGTAGGTGAAGTGAACGATGACGATGATGGTCAAGACTTCACTGTAGAAGAAATTAGTGCCTTCAACTACTTTGATCTTTCAGGTACATACTACTTAACGGAAAACTTCCGCGTAACAGGTGGTGTAGATAACTTGTTCAACAAAAAGCCTCCTATCCTTGGCGGCAATGACGAGCAAGCTAACACTTGGCCTGCTACCTATGATGTTTACGGACGTACATACTACGTAAACTTCCGCGCTTCTTTCTAAGAGCCGCTTGATGTAAAAGAGCCCCCTTATTGGGGGCTTTTTTGTTTTATATAAGCAAAGTTGAACTAAGCAGCACTAACGTATGAGTGTATCGATGTCTAAAGAAAAAAATGAGTGGGATACTTACTGGCAGGCCGCCGACGCCGATGGAGAAGTATTTGTTGGAGAAAAAGGTGAAAAAAATAATGTCTTGAAGTCATATTGGACAGATATTTTTTCAGCATTTTCAAAAGATGACTTAATTGTTGATATAGCGAGTGGTGCAGGCTCGATTTACCGAAGTATCGATTATTCAGCATTTGACCATTTATACGCGGTAGATGCTTCTAAGCCAGCGTTAGCGTCGCTCAAACGTGACTTGTCCTCTATTAATATTATTGAACAAGATATCAGTGAGCCTATATTAGGTTTGAGTAAAATCAAACGTATAGTAAGTCAGTTTGGGATAGAGTATGGCGGTGTAGCATCGTTTGAGGCTGCTATTGGTCAGATAGACAATGGCGGAAGTATTCATACAGTTAGCCACATAGAAGACAGTACGATACAAACAAAGCAAAAGCATCAACTCTCTGGTATCGCATTATTACACGATAGTCGTTTTTTTTCAGTTTCAAAGTTATGCGTACGCAGTATATTTGACAACGATAAGGCTGAGATAGATAAGCACACATTGCAGTTTAGAGCTATCGAACCAAATGTAAGAGGCTTTTCGAATCAACACCCTCAAACGCTCACAGCGCATATATTAAACGCTTTTCAACAAATGATGCAGCGGCTTTCTCGATTTGATAAAGAAGAGGTGCTGCTATGGCTAGATGAATCTGAGCAGCAGAGTTTTACTATAAAAAAAAGGGGCGAAGCTATTGTTGGAGCGGCTTTGAATCAAGAGAAAATTGATCGTATTGAAAAGCTTTGCGAGCGCAATAATTTCACCGCTTTTGAGGCAAAAAATGTTTATGGTGATGCTCAAACACAGCCTATAGGGGTAGCGATTAGCGCGAAAAAATCAGTATGAATATTATGCAACAAGTTATTGCTCTAATTAACGCACAGCATTATAGCAAAGCGGAAGTGATACTGAGTCGTTTACTTGACTCGGGCAATGATAAATCGGGTTTATTTCATAGATTGCGAGCAAGTTGTTTCTACGGCCTAAAGGACTATAGCGGCGCAATCAAAGAACTAAGCAAGGCAGTAGAACTCGGAATGACCGATGGAGAGGTTTTTTTAAATCTTGCCAGGGCGAAACTAAACCTGAATCACGTGCAAGCGTCATTTAGTTATTGCTTACAATCTCTCGAGTGTAACGATAAGTATTATTCTCATACAATTTATTTCATTTACAGTAAGTTACTGCAGCGAATCGATACCAAACGTTTATCAGAAATTACGCCACTATTGATAGACCATAACGTAATAAATGATAAACATATAAATGCGTTAGTTAATATTTATATAGCGTTAAATAAGTTTAGGTTAGCGGAAATCGTATTTAAAACTATAACGGATTCCAACACTTCACAAGTCATCCTCACAGAAGCCATTTTACTGCGCAAAAAAGGGAACCCAGATGCCGCTATCGCGCGTTTGACCTCGATAGGCGATTGGAAAACCAATTACGCTGTTTGCCATCAAGTTGGAAATTGTTTATCTGACAAAGGTTGTTTAGAAGATGCATGTAATCACTATTTATTAGCAACTAAACTGAACGACCAATATCATCATAGCCACTATAATTATGCAGATCTGATGTTTCAGTTGGGCTTTAGCGAAGGTATGTTTGAAACTTATTTATCGCTAGCAAGCACTAAAAGGTTCACGGAACAATCACTCTATGATTTCTTGAATTATTTACTGAGAATTAACAAATTTGATGACGTTCTTCATTACCTTGAAACGTTTGGTGATATTTTAATCGTATCGAGTCGATTATATCTTCAGAGTGAAGCATACCGCTTAGCTAATAGATACGAAGAAGCACTAGATTGCGTTAGGGAAATAAACTTAGTCGAACTTACCAATGATGAAAGGTGCCAATTATCCCAGTTTTTGCTCTCAAGGGATGAGTGTACACTGGCAAGCCTTTATATCTCTACTACGCTGAATAACGATAGTGAAAACCAGTGGGCTATCGCCTTGAAGTTGTTGTTAGATGACCTTGGTGAAAATGCGATAGCAGCCTCATCTTCATATGAAGGTTATATTTACCAGTCTTTTATTTCTCCCCCTGATTCATTTGCAACGTTGAAAGATTACTTCATTGCGCTCACCGCTGAGTTAACAAGTATGCACTCATCCCAAGTCAGCCCAATCAACCAAACTGTTCATGGTGGTACACAGACTCAAGCAAATCTATTCCAAAATCCAAATTATTTGATACAACATTTGAAATCAGAATTCGAGCGCGCAATACGAGAAATGCTGCAAGGAGTAAAGGGAAAAAAGTTGCTATATGATGGTTTTATTATAGATGGCAGATTAGACAATACAGGCTCTTGGTCAGTAAATATAAAATCTGAGGGCTATCATAACGATCACATTCACCCGATGGGCCAGCTTAGTACTGTCTGTTATATCCATCTGCCACCATCTATATCGAAGACCAATGGTGGAATTCGCTTTGGGCAGCCACCATTTAGGTATTTATCTGATACAAAAGCATACGAAATAGAGCCGGTGGTTGGAAGAATTTTAGTCTTTCCGTCGTGTTTTTGGCATGGCACAAATCCCTATAAAGGAGAAGGTTCGCGACTCACTGTAGCGGCTGACTTTACGGTGGTAAATGAAATCTCAACTAGAGAGTAAGTTAAAATGGATCAGCTAATAAACCCTAACCTTGATATTGCACCGTTAAAAGAACAATTTTCACTCAATAGACGAATTCGTGTGCCAGGTTTTTTAGATTTACAACGTGCTCAAAACCTTTTTTCTACATTAAACAAAATAGATTACAAAACTGCATTATATATTGACGAAAAAAATGTAACATTTTCAGGAAAAGAGTTAAGCGCGCTTTCTGAAATTAACAAAAAAAATATGAACGAAAAAGTTATTCGAAACGCCGCTGAAGGTGTTGGTTTCGTATACGGACGCCACTTTATAGATGAGCATTCACCTTTGAGTGACTTTTTGAAGTGGCTAAATTCTGAGAGCACACTTCGTTGGGCCAGAGAGGTCAGTGGCGCAAATGATATAGTGTCAGCAAGCGCTCAAGCCACTCGATATGTTTCAGGGAATTTTCTGACAAGACATAATGATGTGGTTGCACAAGAGGGGCGCAGAATAGCTTATGTCATAAACCTTGCACCAAAATGGCACCCTGATTGGGGAGGTTTGCTTCAATTCTTTGAACCAGATGGTACAACGACTGAATCTTGGTCACCTGAATTTAACACTTTGAGCTTATTTGATGTAAAACACATTCATAGTGTGACTTATGTCACGCCATTTGCCAAACAGCCTCGATATGCCCTGACAGGTTGGTTTAAAGCAAAGTAAAAGCACGGTTTATTTTTGCTCATAAACAAAAAAATAACCCTGTATTTGCCAGTTATTTGTACGTTGGAATGAATTCTGCAGGAGAATTCGAACGTATATTAAACAGATGATAAAAAATCTACTTGGTGTAAACAGGGTGTTACTTGACTCAGTGCTGTAATCCGTGTGAGTATAATACGTTCGTAGTACTGGAAGCTAAGGTCCGTACTACATTCCTAAAACATAATTGTGAAAGTTTAATACGCCCCTTGCCCGAACGGTTTTCCTTTATCGGCGAGGATTCAAATAAGAAATTTGGTTGGGAACTATGTCCAAAATGAGCAAGAGAACTCTTATTGCTTCTACTGTTATCGGTGCTTTCGCACTAACAGGTAGTGCAGTCTCTGCAGATACGCTTGAAGACCTTCATAAAGAAGAAGCGAAAATCCACGCAGCTGCAGCGAAATCTCAGGAAAAAATCAACACGTTGTTTGAACAGTCTCAAGAATTACTGGTTGAGTACCGTCAAACAGTAGATGAGACAGAAAACCTCAAAATATACAATGACTACATTGCGAGTCTTGTAGCAGATCAACAACGTGGTATTGATTCTTTGCAACGTCAAATTGACAGCATTGAACAAACTAAGCAGGGCATCGTTCCTCTTATGTTCCGCATGATCGATAGTCTTGAGAAATTCATCAAACTTGATCGTCCTATTCACTTAGACGAGCGTCTAGAGCGTGTTCAGCGTTTACGTGATGTTATGTCTAACTCTAACGTAACTGTTTCAGAACAGTTCCGCCAAGTAATCGAAGCATACTTGGTTGAAGTTGAGTACGGCACTAAGATTGACTCTTACCAAGGTACTATTGATAGCAACGGCACTGAGGTGACGGTTGACTTCTTTAACCTAGGTCGCACTGCACTAGTAGCATTGTCTCTTGACCAAGAAAACGCTTGGGCATGGAACAATGAAAGCCGCGCTTGGGAACAACTTGGCGACGAATATCTGTCATCAGTTGTTGACGCAGTTAAAATGGCTAATAACGTCATTCCTGCGGATCTGATCAAACTACCAATTAGTGCAGCGGAGTAATTGTTAATGAAACCAGTATTCAAATCTCTTTTAACCGCTGCCACTCTTGCGGTTGTAGCAACCGGAGCTCAGGCTCAGGAAGCAAAGAGCCTTAAAGAACTTTTAGACCAAGTTCAGGATAACCGTGTTTCTGAAACACGTATCAACAAACAGCGTGAAGCAGAGTTCCAATCTGCTCGTGCAGACAAGCAAGCGCTTCTTCGTAAAGCAGAATCTGAATTGAAAGCTGAACAGGGTCGTGGTGACCGTCTTCAACAACAATTCTCTGACAACGAAGTAACGCTTAACGAAAAAGCCGCTGAGCTTGACCAGGCAACTGGTACACTTGGTGAGATGTTCGGTGTGGTTCGTCAAGCTTCTTCAGAAGCTTATGGCCGTGTTGCTACATCAATCGTTAGTGCTCAATTCCCTGGCCGTGGTGAGTTCCTAGCTGGAATGGCAGAAGATTCTAAAGGTCTTCCTAACATTCAAGAACTAGAAGACCTATGGTTTGCGCTACAGAAAGAAATGACTGAAGGTGGCGAAACAGTTCGTTTCACTACAGAAGTTGTTAACCTTGACGGCGGTTCTTCACAGCAAGAAGTTGTTCGTATCGGTACTTTCAACCTTGTAGGTGAAGACGGCTACCTAACTTATGATGCTGAAAACGAAATTGTTCAGCCTCTAGGTCGCCAACCAGATAGCCGTTTTGTAGGTTCAGCTGACGATCTAATCGCAGCGACTTCAGGTATGGTTCCTTTTTATGCTGACCCTTCTCAAGGTGCAATCCTTGGTCTGTTGAAGCAAAAAGCAACAATGTCTGAGCGTTATCATGCAGGTGGTGTAGTAGGTTACACAATCACTGTAATGCTAGCGATTGGTCTACTTATCGGTCTTTACAAGCTAATTACACTTACGGTAGTTGCTGGTAAAATGCGTTCACAGCTTAAAAACCCAGGTAACCCTTCAGATGGCAACCCACTAGGTCGCATCTTGAAAGTTTATCAAGAGAACAAAGCTGCTGATGCTGAAAACTTAGAGCTTAAACTTGATGAAGCTATCTTACGTGAACTTCCACGTATCGAAAGCGGCATTAACGTAATCAAGATCTTTGCTGCAATCGCTCCGTTACTAGGTCTACTTGGTACGGTACTTGGTATGATCGCAACGTTCCAAACAATCACATTGTTCGGTACAGGCGACCCTCGTATGATGGCTGGCAGTATCTCTATGGCGCTTGTAACTACGGCTCAAGGTATTATCGCGGCATTGCCACTGATTCTTACTCACAGCATCGTAGCTTCACGTAGCAAATCAATCATCCACATTCTTGATGAGCAAACTGCGGGTATCGTAGCAGCTCATTCAGAGTCGGAGAGAGTGTAGAATGAATTACCTGATTGGATTAATAGAATCGGTCAGGGATTTTATCGCTACCGGCGGTGACGTGCTTTATTTCGTTGCTGCCGCGCTCTTTCTCATGTGGGTTTTAATGATTGAGCGTTATTGGTATTTAACCTCGGTCTTCCCAACGGTGAAGAAAAACATCATCAAAAATTGGGATGCCCGAGCAGATACCACATCTTGGTATGCGCATAGAATCCGTGACGCGTGGATTTCTCAGGCGTCAGATGATCTGAACGCTAGAATGCTGATTATTCGCACCATTATTGCAATGTGTCCGTTAATCGGGCTACTGGGAACAGTAACCGGTATGATCGGTGTTTTCGAGACAATGGCGACACAAGGCACCAGCAATGCACGTTTAATGGCAGCTGGTATCTCCATGGCAACAGTCCCGACTATGGCGGGAATGGTAGCCGCGCTTTCTGGACTGTTTATCAGTTCTCGTCTTGAAGCGAAAGTGAAGCTGGCACGCGAAGGGTTAGTTGATAGCCTGCCACATCATTAGAGAGAGATATTATGGCTCGAAAAGTCAGAATCGAGGAAGAAGACGCACAGATTGACATGACACCCATGTTGGATATCGTGTTTATCATGCTGATCTTCTTTATCGTTACCACTGTTTTCGTTAAAGAAGCAGGGATTGAAGTTAATAAGCCCGACGCGAGCCAGGCGGTTCTTCACAAGAACGCAAACATTTTCATAGCGGTAACAGAAGATGGAAGCGTTTGGTTAGATAAACGTGAAGTAGCGCCGGACAGCGTTAGAGCGAATATTGAACGACTGCTTACCGAGCAGCCAACTGACTACGTAATCATTCAGGCTGATGTTAAAGCCAAGCATGGTTTAGTAGTAGAAATTATGGATCAGGTTAAAGCTGCAGGCGTTAATCGTGTTTCGGTAGCGGCAAGGGGTTAAGATGTTACGTATAATTGTATCTATATTCTTAGGTGCTGGTGTTGCATTTGCCCTGTTCGTACTTATGGCTAAGTTGATTGAAAACTCAGCCAGACCTGCGGACGAAGTACCTGAAGCACCGGTAATCGATATTGTGATGCAGGAACCAGACGATCAGACGCAAACGCGTCAACGTGTTCCGCCTCCGCCTCCACCTCCGCCTCAACAGCCTCCTAAAATGGAGCTTGTTGAGCCAGAAGCAGCTGAACCGGATGCAGATGGCTTTAGCCTAGCAATCCCAGCTATTGATACTGGTGGTGTTGGTGTAAACATTGGTGGTGTTGGCGCTATGCAGCGTGATGGCGATGCTACTCCAATCGTTCGTATCGATCCGAAATATCCGCCTGATGCAGCCCGTGATGGCCGTGAAGGTTGGGTAAGATTGTCTTTCACTATCAATGAAATTGGTGGTGTAGACGACATCGAAGTAATCGAAGCTGAACCTAAGCGTGTATTCGACCGTGAGGCACGACGTGCATTACGTAAGTGGAAATACAAGCCTAAGATTGTTGACGGCAAAGCTGTTAAGCAGACTGGCATGTTCGTACAGCTAGACTTTAAACTGGAGCAATGATCATGATGAAAAATAAATTCAAAATGTCTGCATTTGCTTTAGTGCTTGGTGCCGGTGCAGTATTTTCTGCACCAGCGGCACTAGCACAGTCTTCACCTGTTATGTGCCCTGGTTACGAAAAGGCTAAAACAACCTTAGTAGGCGAGCGTACAGGTAAAAAAGTTCAAAAAGCATTTGAGTTTTACAACGAAGATCAAGTTGATGAAGCGTTAAACATTTTATATGAAATTGACCCTTCTGAAGATTTCGATGCGGCGTATGTAAATCGCTTTATCGGTAACTTATTAGCTGCACAAGAAGGTAAAGGCTCTAAAGCACTTGGTTATTTGAACCAGTCTGTAGAACCGAAAGTATTGAATGATCTCGAGCATTCTCAAACACTTAAGTTATTAGGTGATTTGAACATGCAAGAGAACAAATACACTGATGCGATTAAATGGTATAACGCGTGGATGGACTTTACGTGTAAAGAAGATGCAGACGTTTATACCCGTTTAGCGCAAGCTTATTATGAAGCAGGTCAATTAGATAAGATGATTGAGCCAGCTGACAGAGCAATAGCTTTGTATGATGAGCCAAATAAAAACCCTTATGTGTTAAAGCTAACGTCATATTACGAACGTAAGATGTTTCCTCAAACAGTGGCAGTTGCAGAAGAACTTGTTCGCAATTTCCCTGAGGAGCCGCGTTGGTGGACTCAACTTGGTTTCTTCTACCTTTCAGTAGAAGACTTCGAGAAAGGTTTGTCTACGTTCGAAATGGCTTACATTCAAGGTTACCTTAAGAAAGTAAATGAGATTAAAACGTTATCTCAGTTGTTCCAAACCAACGGCATGCCTTTTAAAGCTGCTCAGATTTTGGAAAAACACGTTAAATCTGGTTTACTTGAAGATGATGCCGATATGTTAGCGAGTATTGCTAACGCATATCACCAGGCTAAAAACTACGACAAAGCAGCTACGCTTTATGCTAAAGCTGCCGCGAAGAGTTCAGATCCTGAGCATTACAGAAAGCAAGGTACCTTATTGTTAGTTGCTGAAGATTACAAAGGCGCGATTAAAGCATTAAACAATGCATTAGAACGCGGCGTTGAAAATCCTGGTAAAGTTCACTTCACCCTAATGGAAGCGAACTTCTACGCAGGCGACTTCAGAGAAGCTTATAAGCACATTCAAGAAGCGAAGAAAGATCGCTCACTACGTCGTAATGCGGCGGCTTGGGAGCCTTACATTAAAGAGAAGGCTAAGAACCGCGGTATTAACATTTAGTAGTTATATCGATAAATAAAAAGGCCTCCGTTTGGAGGCCTTTTTTTTTGCTGAATTTACTTAAAAGAATTAATGCCTCAGGTGACCTCACGTCATTACACAAGACAACATATAGCGTACTTTTTTTCTTAGTGCGTCAGTTAATGCCTTACGACCACTTACGTTTAACAGCTGAATAAGCTGATTAGTGGGGAGTGGGTATGTGCCAAGTAATAAAAGAAGTTGAGGTGTAACTGCTTCAGTTTCATTCGTACACATCTTAGTTATCATCTTCGTAGACTTTTTTGCATTGCTAATATACTTAGTAGATACAGATAGCTCGGCGGCCAGCGCGTTTAACGCAAAACCAACTTGGTTTAGCGGCCTAGTAGCATTCACAAAGTGCTGTAGCTTTACCATTAGTGTTTTCCTTACGATATCCGGTAAGGCACTCAGAGGTATATTTTCGTTTTTTTGGCTATGCGCAAACAAACAAGACAGTATTTCTTGTTGCGGCCGATAGCGTTCAGATACGGCTATTACCACCAACGCACTAGTCTCTCCGCTTGCTTTGTTGGGTTTTTCACCCATAGCTACCAGTTCGAACCCGCATTGCTCCCAAAAGTGATTAAGCTTATAAGAGGTGCCATAGGAGCTAGTTATTGCGTCAATGTCTTGCGAAAGGGCTTGCGATTTAATAAAGCGTAAAAGGCCTGTACCTAGACCTTGGCCTTGAAGATGAGGAGCTACTGCAATGCGGTTTATTCGCCAATAACGATAAGATGCAGTCTCCGGATTTGCCGTGAGTAGCGTAAGCCTTTGCGCACCTAAATGTCCTTTAGGACGGCGGGAACCATCGGCAATTCCTTCTTGTACATCAGCTAAAATCTCGCCACCTTCACAATTTATTACTGCAGCTGCAATTAAATGACTTGCGTGCCATTCGGTGAACAATATGACATCTGGGCTGTCACAAAGCCGCATGAAGTCATCGGGTGTGGTCTGATAGTGGGCAGTGGCCAGCAGTTGCATAACACTCTGTAATTGGTGTTCTGATAATGTAGACACCAAACCCATCCTGTAGTCATTTTTACAGTTGTCTGTTGATGGTTTATGCAGTACTTCTATCGGTCTCTCTATCGGTATTTCTCTCCGTCCTTCTCTCCGTACTTCTTGTGGTACTTGCCGCGGTGCATCACTGACAGTATTCAATGTTTCTGCATCTTCAAATAAGCAAATATTATGTATCAGGTTTTCTAGTTTATCGTGCTTAGGCCAGCGCAGCGGTGTACGCAATGAAAGGTGCACCGCGCCTTCAGCTTCAAAAGCAGGTAGCATGCGTTGCATAAAGCCTTGCCCACTCCCTTCGTATCCCTGCAATGTTGTGGTGATCACATAGTTATCATGAGCGCCAATTAACAACTTAAGAACAGGCAAGGGGAAGGATGCTGCTTCATCAATAATAAGAAAGTCAAAGTCACCATTAATAAGCATGGGGTTATCTGGTGCAAGCCACTGTGCGCTGCCACCTTTCTCAATACTAAAAATCTCTTTGGTGGCCGATTTAGCAGCGTCTGCCTCAGTGTTATTACTATCAGGGGCATTAACCGTGTAGTCCGTAAACTGACCTGCTTGGTCTTTGTCCTCTGAATTAAGTAAACCCATGCCTAGGCGAATATGCTTGAAAAGGGTGCTTGTGTTGTCACGAATGGCGCTCGTGATAACTACTTTCTCGCCTTTATTCAGTCTTGAAGCGACAAACAACCCTACTAGCGCAGACTTTCCTCTGCCTCTAGGCGCTGTGATGACAGCTTTACGAACATATTGCGACCACCTATTTTTCAGGCAATCAAATGCTAGCTGTTGATCCAGTGATTTAAACTGTGGTTTGCGGGTTTCGTCATCACCTAGTGGCTGAGTTGCTTGTGCACTTTTTGAAACTAACGGATTGACCGAGCCTTCGGGTTCAATCGGGTTTACATTGTTTAATGAATCAAACGCATCGCTCCCCACTAAATCGGGGATATGGCAATGGTTACCATCCCATACAGCTACGTCTGCATTGCTTTTTATTATTGCGACAAGCCTTTTTATATAAAGGCTTTGGGTTGCTTTAAACCCACGAGATAGATGCGTATGACTGGCGTATAAATGCCAAGAGGCTAACGCAGGGCAGCATAAAATGAGACAACCACCCCAACGAATAGTGCCTGCAATGGCCATCATATTTCCAGGATTAAACCCATGATGTGAGTGTACCACCCCGATATCGCATTCATTACCTAGCAAATGTTTGCGAAGGAGTGAGGTCTCCCCGCCGATTTCTTTAACGATAAGTGAAGAGGGAATATCGCTCAAAAGAGACGTTAAACGCTGGTTAACCCATTCATAATCGCCAGAAAGCACAAGCAGACGTCGATGCTCGGTATGTCGTGCTTGCGAATAAATAGGGTTAAACAACCATTGAGTTAATTCCGGTGGCGCCATAGATGTGTTTTTTCGGTATAATTAAGACTTTCTGTGCTTATAGTAACTACTTATCTAAAGGAATTCGAATGCGCTTTCTTTCTCGGCGTCTAGTGATGCCAAACGACTTAAATTATGCCAACTCTTTATTTGGCGGCCGCGCACTTGAGTGGATTGATGAAGAGGCTGCTATCTGGGCAATTTGTCAATTAGAAACCAATTGTTTGGTTACCAAGCATATAGGGGAAATTAGTTTTGAGTCGCCTGCACTGCAAGGGGATATTGTTGAGTTTGGTCTTGAAACCAAGGCTGTGGGTAGAACGTCGATTACCGTAAGTTGTTTAGTGCGCAATAAAGCCACTAAAAAGACGATTTGTTTTGCTGACGACATCGTCTTCGTTAAAGTTGACCCAGAATCACGCCAACCTGCAGCGCATGGTAAAACACTTGAAGCGTTAGTGTCTCAAACTAACGAAGAAGTACGAAAGCTTAATCTAGAATTAGAAGAACAAAAATAAAGTCAAAAGACCAAAATACGAAGTCTACTGTTACGCTAAGTTAACCGTTTAATATCTTGACGGTTTTGGCGTAACTGGTAGACTCCTCGCTGTATTCGGTATTCTAACTGAATGCATATACCAAGGGGTGTCCGTACCGCGGACTGAGATTCACATCATCACTGTGAGAACCCTTACACCTGATCCGGATAATGCCGGCGTAGGGATGGTTGACCACATAGTCGTATCACCTGCCGTACACCCGGATCTTTTTTCTTAGAAAAGAATAAGAGATCCCATGCAAAAACCAATATTTTGTTTTTCTTTAATTGCTGCATCGCTTTGTGCTAATGCGCAAACCTCTGAACAAGAAACACAACTTGAAGACGTTGAACGTATAGTCGTTAGCGGAGACTTTCGCGAAACCGTATTAGATCAGCTAAGTGCCAGTGCTACCATTTTGGGCGCTAAGCGCTTAAGCAGTCGCCAGCCTACCCATATTGATAGTGTGCTAAACAGTGTGCCGAACGTGAATTTCGCCGCAGGCGCCTCACGAGGCCGCTTTGTGCAAATACGAGGTATCGGTGAACGTAGTCAATTTGTAGAACCTATTAATCCTTCTGTTAGTTTCATCGTTGACGAATTTGATTTCTCTGGTCTTGCGGCAGCGGGGCTTATTTTTGATACGCAGCAACTAGAAGTGTACCGAGGCCCACAGGCCACTTTATTTGGTTCTGGCGCGTTAGCCGGTGCAGTAAAGCTGTCTAGCACGCCTGTAGGTTCAGAGGGCGCTGACTATGTTGAATTAAGAGCTGGTAACAAAGATAGTTATCGCGTGGAAGTGGCTACAGGTGATGATATTAACCAAGATTGGGGATATCGCGTTGCGCTAATGCACAACCGTAGTGATGGTTTTGTAGAAAATACCGTGGTTGATAGTTATGGCACCGAGCAAAAGCGTGATGATACTAATAATCTCGATGAAACCGCAGCGCGCATCAGTATTGCTGGGAATGTTGACGAAAGAAGTACTTTGGCGCTGACATATCGTTGGTATGACATCGACAATGGGTACGATGCGTTCTCTCTAGACAATAATAATCAGACCTTATCTGATGAGCCTGGCTTTGACACCCATCAAACTCATGCGGTAAGTGCGAGATCTACTACCTCGACTAATGGCGGTGACTTTATTCTTATCGCCACTCATGCATCACACAATATCGGTTATGGATATGACGAAGATTGGACTTATGAAGGTTTTCACCCTTTCGGGTATACCTCATTCGACGCTTATTTTCGTGATGTAGACACACAAACCGCAGAAGTACGCTTTGTATCATCAGACAGTGCCGCGTTATTTGATGGCGCGACCGCTTGGACGCTTGGCGCTTTTTATAAAACCAGCGAAGAAGATTTGTTACGACAGTACACCTATGCATCAGGTGATTTCACCAGTGTGTATGAACCTACCACCAAAGCAGTATATTTACAGACTGAATCTACGCTTACCAATAGTCTAACGCTAGTGGCAGGATTACGTGTAGAAAACTATGGTTTTGACTATTCAGATAACAATGGCCTTGAAAGTAGTCATGATACTACGATGACAGGCGGGAAAGTGGCATTGCAGTACGCCGCAGAGAGCCATTTTTACTACGCCAGTATTTCTCGCGGTTATAAAGGGGCAGGGTACAACCCTGACGAACGAGTATCCGACGAGCAGCGATTCTTTGATGAAGAATACAACTGGAATTATGAGCTTGGTGTTAAAGGACCTTTGCTAATACCAGAACTTACCATGCGAGCCGCCCTTTTCTATATGGATAGGGACGATACGCAAGTGAGTAATTTTGATGTTCAAATTCGAGAAGACGGCACACCTGATTTTATCGACATTATAGACAACGCTGATATAGGCACCAACAAAGGTGCTGAGCTAGAGTTAAGTTGGCTGGTAGATACAAACTGGACCATGAACATGAGTTTAGGCTACCTAGATGCTACCTTTGAAGATTATACGCTGACCGACGGCACTGTGATTGAAGAACAGCGCCAAGCACAAGCACCTAAATACACGGCTAACTTATTTAGTGAGTTATCTATCACTGATGATGTGCTTTGGCGTATTGATATCGACTTTAAAGACAGTTATCGCTTTTCTGATGGGCATGACGTAGAGGCCCCTTCGACTACGTTAGTGAACAGTGAAATTGTATGGTTTTCCAATGTTTGGCAAACCAGCGTGTGGGTTAAAAATGCCTTTGATGAAGAATATTACACCAGAGGTTTTGGTGGATTCAGTAACGATCCTCGTGATGAGTATGCGTTTGCAGAACCTTACTATCAATTAGGTAATGGCCGCCAGTTCGGTGTTACCGTTAAATACGAATTCTAGGAGTACGCTATGCAAGTCATGGTTGAGCTATCGCTATACCCCCTAGTTGGGGAATACATTGAGCCCATTCAGCAATTTATCGATCGTTTAAATAGCTACGGTGATATTAGCGTATTAACGACGTCTACTAGTACGCAAGTATCTGGTGATTACGGTCATGTAATGACTATTCTTGGCAAGGAAATGCAGCGAACTCACGAAGAAGTCGGGCAGGCTATTTTTGTGGCGAAGTTCCTAAACTACGATGCCATGCAGGCCAATAAGCAAGCCAGAAAAGCTGAAGCATGAGTGCATTTTTCACTGAGTTTTTGTCTCAGATAGCAGCTACATCAAAATTGGAATGGCTAGCAGTAGTGCTTGCCATTGCCTATGTGTTGCTTGCGGCTAAACAAAATAGCTGGTGTTGGCTTTGCGCCTTCGCCAGCACGGCTATTTATACCTGGCTGTTTTGGCAGGTGACGTTGCCATTTCAGTCCATACTGAATTTTTTCTATATGATAATGGCGGGCTATGGTTATTATCAGTGGTCAAAAGGGGGAGGCGAGGGTACAGAGAAGCGGGTACGTTCATGGCCGCTGTGGGTACATCTAACGATAGTCCCTGTGCTGTTGTGCTGTGCGTGGGGATTGTCTAAATTAGTGACCGCCCAATTTAATAGTGAGCATCTATTGCTAGATGCGAGTATCCAATTGTTAAGCATAGTTACCACTTTTATGGTGGCACACAAAGTTCTACAAAATTGGATTTACTGGTTTTTTATTAATTTGGCCTCCGCCTTTTTATATTTTCAAGTGGGGATGGCATTATCAGCATGCTTGTTCCTTGGATACGTAGGATTCTCGATTTTTGGGTATCTACAATGGCAAGCGCAGTGGAATAGGCAAGATGAAACCGGAAACTATCATTCCGCTTTTGAAAGAAGCACTTAATTTATCTGATTCGGCCACAGTGGAACGCCACCCTGCAGGCTTGGTGAATCAGGTGTACCATCTGAAAGACGGTACGCGTGGGTTTGCGGTCAAATGGGTCGGAGAAGATGCGTTCAGCGGCATCGACAGATTCCATCAATTTGTATTGCAACAGCAACTTGCAGAGCGAGGCATTGCACCAAAGCCTGTTTGGTTAAGCGATGATGAATTAATTTGGGTAGAGCAATGGGAAGAAAAAGCCGATCCTCATCCCAGTATTCGTTCTCCAGAAGCGCTAGCATCAGTACTTGCCCGTGTGCATAGGCTACCTATCACCGCTAGACCACTCAACTTATTTTCTCGTTGGTTGCACTACATATATGCCGCTGGTTTAAAAGAGGGAGATTCGCTTTACGACCAGGCAATTCAACTTCGTGCAAGCTTAGTGAAAAGTGAAGGCAACACAGACGACTATGTGCTGTGTCATAACGACTTACTTGCTCATCATGTGGTACGTGATTCCACGCCTTTTATTGTTGATTGGGAATACTCCGCCATGGGTAATCGCTATTTCGATGTAGCAGGGTGTGCAAAGATAAACGCAATGAGCGAAGTACAAACACAGGCATTAGCCATCGCCTATGCAAAAGAAGTCGGTAAAGATGAAGGTGAGGTCTTATCGCAAGTTCAGCTACACATGGAAATCGTTAACGTGACTAACGATTTGTGGCAGGCAGCCCTTGAGGCTAATAAGCAAACTGCTGGCTAAAGTACGCTTTTTGTTTGTTTTCACAGCGCTTTGTTTGTTTAATAAGCGGTAGTGCATAAGGTAGTAGAAAAATGCTTTACCTTTTAAACGTCATCCGTATAATGCACAGCGCGCTAGGGGTGTAGTTCGAATTGGTAGAACAGCGGTCTCCAAAACCGATGGTTGGGGGTTCGAGTCCCTCCACCCCTGCCACTTTCCCTTCTTGTTTTTTTAATTCATTTTTATCATCTTTTGCTATTCTCAAGCTTAGTTAAATTCAGCAAGTAAATCATTCTGTATCTGCCATTTTTATTCTGGTTACCACTTCTATTCTCGTTACCTTTTTTGTTCTCGTTAATATACAATGTTAAGCAATTAAACGAGGTTGGATTTTATGTCGCTTTCTACTTTTCAGCGTGCTGTGTTGCAAGAAATGGGGATCCCGGTATGGGTGAGCCAGTCATCACTGCAAGATGAAGACTCGAACTCAGTTCCAGCTGGTGTTGCTAATAATCGCTCTGCCAGTGCTTCTTTTGTAACGGCTAATAACCATTCGCCAGCAATGCCTTCTAATGAAGAAAAGCAAAGCCGGTTGGCACAACTTCGTGCGCAGGTATCATCAGATTCCCCCAAAGCCTCTGGCCAATCTAAACCTGGTGGCCAGAACATCAGTGGTTCGCCGGCATCGGCACCGCAATCGATAGCTAGCAGTGCAAGCCAAGGGCAGTTCAAATCTGAGTCTACTAATTCATCGAGCCAATCATCCAGCTTTTCATCCAATCCTGCTCCAAGTGATACACCCGCTATGGTTGAATTAACCCAGGCGCAGCGTTTACAGGGTAAGCAGTGGCTACAAGATGTAGATGTTGCACTAGCGTATCTTCAACTACCCTTAACCAGCACTCAGGTAAAGATAGGGCAAGCTGTAGCAGTAACTCACGATGGCATCGTTTTACCATCAGCGCCTCACTTGCTTACAGCGGCAATGCAAAAGCAGCTGTGGAAAATGCTTTGTGCTTTATCCAACAATACAAGTTCGCCTGAAGTGCGTTAAATTCCTAAACTCGGTTGTCTATTTTGCATATCCAATTAGTTTCAGATACACGTTGTACGGGCGCATTAGCGCAAGCCTACGGTATTCACGAAGCGTCCCAATTCAAACCTTGGTCTTATGACACGTTTGCTGATTGCACAACGGCTCCCTATTTCGGTGTCCTTGCCATAAAAGACGATCAAGTAGTGGGTTACGCACTAGTACTTGAAGTGGTTGATGAAGCTACTTTAATGGATATTGCGGTAGACAAGCGTTACCGCCAAGAAGGGATAGGGCGGACGTTAGTGGAATATGTAAAACAACACGCTCAGCAAAACAAAATGTCGTCCATGTGGTTAGAAGTTCGAGCCAGTAATGTTGGGGCAATTAATCTTTACGAAAATACTGGCTTTGAACATATTGAAGTAAGAAAAGGCTATTACCAAACGGCTAAGGGCAAAGAAGACGCCAAAATAATGAAGGCTTCTTTCTAAACCGAGCATGCTAAACAAAAAATACTAAACAGAACACGCTAAACTGAATACATAATCGCACAAGTTATACCTTCTCGATCTACCCGTATACTTACGTTCCACACCTGTTCTTTGAGACAATACCATTCAATGTTTACTTTGTTAAAAACTAACTAATGAGGATAAATGCCAAAGGTTATCAATCGGGAGATTGTGCGATTTAAACGGTTTGCAATTAATCTGGTGACCTATCCTGAAGGTCATCGGGTAATGAGACATAACGACCCTGTTAGCGAAGGAAAATACTATAAGTTCAATGTAGTATTAAAGCAGCCAAAAGTAGGTGGGGAGTTCTGCGCCGACAAGGTTATCTTTAACCTGTTTAATCGTGTGTATTTCTTCAGGCCCGATTTATACAGTCATAGTGTCACGCCCATTCAAAAGGGACAGCGTAAGCTTTTGTCGGTAGCTATACTATTGCCTTAGCCCAACCTTTAGTTCCCTTGGTCTTCGTGCGCGATAAGGCGCCTAAATATGTCGTTAAGGTTTATTTTCTGTTCAACGTAATTCCCGTATATTGCGCGCCTCAGTAAGATTTCACTTACTGTGCTTATTTTTTGTGAAACTGCCCATGCTTTTTCATTTTACAGGTATCTACTATGTCTTCTGCGTCGCCAGCTCCGTCCGTTCAAGCCAAGGGCATTAAAATGCTGTTTGTTTCAGTGTTGTGCTTAGGCTTAAGTTGGCCAGCAATGAAACTAGGCTTAGATTCCGTAAGTGCGTATTGGATGGTGGCACTTAGGCTATTATTTGCGTTACCTGTTATCGCCTTATTCGTGTTTATCACCAAAAAACGATTACCTATTTTTTCACGCACCGATCGCGCGGTTATCTTTACGGTAGCGGTGGTACAGTTTATTGGCTCTATGGGGTTAATTACGGTTTGCTTGCAATATATTCCAGCAGGTACGGCGAGTATTCTAATTTACACCACACCATTGTGGATGTTAGTCATTGATACCTTGTGGTATCGACAGCGTCCTACAACAAAACGATTATTACTCACCAGCACATCCACATTAGGTGTGGCTATGATTTTGTTTGCATCTGGCCAGCCTGGAGCTTGGTTACCTTTGTTTGGCATGCTGTTAGCATCAGGGCTATGGGCAGTGTCTATAAGGCGTGTATCATTTCACAAATGGCATGGCAGTGTTATAGATGCGGTGTTTTGGCAGTTCGCGTTGGCCGGTGTGGTAATGCTAGCTGTTGCGTGTGTCATCGAGGGTGTCCCCAATTTTTCTGAATACGGTTGGCGAGGTTGGTTGTCACTATCTTACATTGGGCCAGTTGCTACGGGCTTAGGTTTTGGTCTTATGGTGTCGGCAGGGCCAAAGCTCCCGCCTGAGCGCATCGTACTTATCAGCACGCTTACACCTATTATTGGCTACGTAAGTTCGGTGATTCTTCTCGGTGAAACTTTGCTGCCAATGGTGATTGTTGGCGCCACCGTTATGCTTTGTGCGCTGACCCTCAATGCGTTGCCAAAGTCGGCATTAAAAAAATTGATATCAAAGGTGCCCGGGCAAACTAAATAAATAGGTAAACAGGGCGAACAAATAAGCTGGTGCTCTGTTATACCTGTACTAGAACGAAGTCGCTATAGCGTGAGGCGTGGTTGTATAAAATCTAAGAAAGCCGAGATGCGTGAGGATACTGAACTGTTTCGGTAGTACACCGCTTGTACAGGTTCTCTATTGTTTGGTGTAAGTAAGTGCTCGCCTAATACGCTGACAAGTTTTCCGTTTTTTAAATCATTTGCCACCATAAAGTGCGACAGCAGAGCAATGCCTTGGCCTGCCAAGCATAGTTGCCTGATGGTTTCCCCACTAGATGCCTTTAAGTCGAAGTTGAGTTTAACCTCTTCTGATAAAGGCCATCGGTTCAAGCTTGCGCTACTGGAAAACCCAATGAGTCGATGTTTGCTCAATGAAGACAGCGCAACATCAACGTTCGAGCTAGCGAGGTATTCTGGACTTGCCACTATATGAAGCGCGCTTCGCCCCAAGGTTTTTGCATGTAGGTTAGAATCGCTAAGGTCACCGATTCGAATGGCAATATCGGTTTTGTGTTCAAGCAAATCTATAATATTGTCGTGACTGGTGATATCGAGTTTTATTTCTGGGTACGCTTCGCGAAACTCGCCAATCAACGGGGTTATCTGATGCAGAACGAATGGGCTTGCAGCGTCTACTCTTAATAATCCAGAAGGCTTTTGATTTAGCAAACGTAGCGCTTCTTCGCCTCTTTCCAACAAATTCAAACTATCACGGGCGTACTGTAAATAGACTAGCCCTTCTTCGGTTAGCTCTAATCGGCGGGTGGTACGATTGAGTAGGGTGACATCAAGTACACCTTCTAAACGTCCCACAGCGCGAGACACTTTAGCCACTTGCTGACCTAGCAATTCAGATGCGCGAGAAAAGCTGCCAGTATCTACAACAGCAACAAAGGCTTCGATATCTTCGGTCTTAGCATTAACAGGCATAGATTTTAGTCTATTTAATATTTTAGAAGCTTATGTTTGAAAGTTTAAAGCTTTCAAGGCTAATATACGAGAGGGCGTGTTAAGAGCGCCTGCCAGTCCACGGCTGGATTATAAGCGCCAGAGTATTCGTCAACGCCTCCTCATCGCGGTCATTAATACCAGAGTCTAAACAGTACATTATCAATAACGACAAAAGTATTTTGGTATTATCACTATTTTTTACAACCAAAACAATCTGCATTACGCGGCCTAGTCAAAGCAAACATTCAATAATTTCACGCGCGATGAATTATTACAGGCTGGGCATCACGTCTTGCGATGCGTAAAAAGCTATTGAAGACAATTATTGTGGCTGTTACGCCTGTAGACTATATGGCTCATACTTCGCGTGTCTTGTCTCCGTTGTCGTCAAGCTGAACGCTAAAAATGTAAATAATGCTGGATATCGGTATTGTTAATACTGAAAGTACTTTTGTTTAAAATGATTCTAGTTTAGATTTTATTTAATTCACGGCGCCAGCCGCCGAGAAAGTTGATAATGGTAAACTGGGATTTATTATGTTAGTTTATGCATGTTATTTTTTACGGCGAAATTCGCCGTAAATGAAGCTAATGGTAAACTAAGGGGTTTTACGTTTGGTTAATAGCACTACTCCACATGATGATGTAGCAAAAGGGGCTTATAGACAGTCTCTTAAAGCGCTTCTACCTTATGGCATGCTGGCTACTAAAAAGTGGCTGGCGGAACAAGGCTTAAGTGCCCATGCCATCGATAACGCAGTGAAAACAGAAACTTTGTTATCACTGGCTACTGGTGTATATAGCCAGTATTCCCGCTCTTTGAGCTGGGAAGGGGTGGTCGCCTCAATGCAGCGTATGGATATGCACCACTCAGATAATCTACCTTCAGTCATCGTCGGTGGATTGTCGGCATTGTCTTTGTCGGGATTGTCGCAGTATCTTTCTTTAGGCAGTACGCCGCATATACATCTATATGCACAAGGCAAGTTACCATCATGGCTGGGGCGTTTGTCGTTGCCCTTTGTCTGTGAGGGGCATAGTACTAATACCTTATGGCCAGAATGGCTGACAAAAGATAAAAGTTTTATCAGGCTACATGAATGGGACGCCGAACTTCCCCCTGTATATTTTTCATGTCCTGAAAAAGCGTTATTGGAACTGCTGGTGGATTTGCCCAATGCCGTAAGTTTTGAACATGCTGATGAGATAATGCAGGGGCTAGTAAATTTATCACCCAGAAAACTCGATACACTTTTAAAAGCTTGCAAAAGTGTGAAGGTAAAACGCTTATTTTTTTGGTTGGCTAAACGTCAAAACTATCCATGGTTTAAGAAGCTAGGCGAAACTAGCTACGATTTGGGTTCAGGTAAGCGTGTTGTGGCTAAAAGCGGAAAGCTGGATACAGATTATTTGATCACTGTGCCGTCACATATGGCAATGGAAAGCGAAAGTTAGCTATGGATAGGAACAGTATTTATTACAAGCAAGTGCAGTTATTGATGCAAGTGTTGCCGTTTGTCGCTAAGCAAGAATGCTTTGCGCTTAAAGGCGGTACGGCGATCAATCTCTTTGTCAGGGAGTTTCCGCGCTTATCGGTTGATATTGATGTAGTTTATCTGCCGATGAAAGGCCGTGATGAGGCATTGCAGGAAATATGCGCAGCATTAGATGCCATTAGCGCAGATTTAAAAACTGCGTTTAAAGATGTCGAGCTAACAGAAGCTTATAAGTCAAAGCTTGATGCGCTCAGGCTAATCGTTGGTCGTAATGGCGTGCAGATTAAAGTGGAGTTATCGCCCGTATTGCGTGGCACGGTTTACGAGCCGCAGTTGATGGAAGTATGCGCCGCCGTAGAAGATGAATTTGGTTATGCAGAAGTGCTTGTGGTGGCCTTGGCTGATCTTTATGCTGGCAAAATATGCGCGGCATTAGATAGGCAGCACCCAAGAGACTTATTCGATGTGAAGTGGCTCTTGGAAAATGAAGGCCTGACTGATGAGATACGAAAAGCATTAATTATTTATCTCTCAAGTCAAAATAGACCAATAGCCGAATTGGGAATTACTTAATCTAGACGATGTAAGTGAACTTCCAGCCATTAAATGGAAACAGATTAATCTGGCCAAAATGCCAGATGAAAAACATAAGCTAGCATTAGATAAGCTTAAAGAAGTACTGAGTGTTTGATTTATAGTACTTGGTTATTTTGCTAGAATAGCGCTCAAATTTTTCAATGCTTTGATGGAAGGTTTTGCTGGGTTTAGGCTATGGCAATCTGCTTGATGATCAGGGCGTAGAGTTAACTTTATTTTTTGTACGAATAGTTGTACAAAATAGGAATTTAGATACATGGCAAATGCCGATTTTCTTAACGAAATCAATAAGCGAAGAACATTCGCTATTATCTCGCATCCAGATGCGGGTAAAACCACCATTACTGAAAAAGTACTGTTGTTCGGAAACGCGCTGCAAACTGCAGGTACGGTAAAAGGTAAAAAGTCTGGCCAACATGCTAAATCAGATTGGATGGAGATGGAAAAAGAGCGGGGTATATCTGTAACTACCTCTGTAATGCAGTTTCCTTATAACGACCATCTGGTTAACTTACTTGATACGCCTGGACACGAAGATTTCTCGGAAGATACGTACCGTACGCTTACCGCAGTAGATTCTTGCTTAATGGTTATCGATGCCGCGAAAGGGGTAGAGGATAGAACCCGTAAATTGATGGAAGTCACTCGTTTACGTGACACTCCTATATTGACCTTTATGAACAAGCTCGACCGCGATATTCGCGATCCACTAGAAGTGATGGATGAGGTTGAGAGCGAACTCGATATTCTTTGCGCACCTATTACCTGGCCAATTGGTTGCGGCAAAAGCTTCAAAGGGGTTTATCACCTTTATCGTGATGAAACTATTTTGTATCAAAGTGGCCATGGGCACACCATTCAAGAAGTTCGTATCTTAAAAGGGCTAGATAATCCTGAACTTGAAGATGCCATAGGCAGCGACCTAGCTGAAACCTTACGTGACGAGCTAGAGCTTGTGCGCGGTGCATCAAACGATTTTGATAAAGAACTCTTTTTAGACGGCCAGCTTACGCCAGTATTTTTCGGTACCGCATTGGGTAACTTTGGTGTCGACCATATGCTTGATGGCATGGTTGAATGGGCTCCTGCGCCCCAAGGCCGTGAGACTGACGAAAGCCCGGTTGAATCGACAGATACCAAGTTCAGTGGTTTTGTATTCAAAATACAGGCGAACATGGATCCTAAGCACCGTGACCGTATCGCGTTTTGCCGTATTGTGTCTGGCAAGTACGAGAAGGGCATGAAAATGCGCCACTCACGACTTGGAAAAGACGTGCGTATTTCTGATGCATTAACCTTTTTAGCCGGCGATAGAGCCTTGCTTGAAGAGGCGTATGCGGGAGATATTATTGGCCTGCATAACCACGGTACCATTCGAATTGGCGATACCTTTACTTCAGGCGATAACTATCGCTTCAGTGGTATTCCTAACTTCGCACCAGAATTATTTAAGCGCATTCGATTGCGCGACCCGCTAAAACAGAAGCAATTGCTTAAAGGCCTTATCCAGCTTTCTGAAGAAGGTGCGGTTCAGGTATTTAGGCCGCTTGCCAATAATGACCTAATTGTAGGTGCGGTAGGTGTGCTTCAGTTTGATGTCGTCGTTGCCCGCTTGAAGGCAGAATACAATGTTGATGCGTTGTACGAGCACATTAACGTAAACACAGCCCGATGGGTGTACTGTAAAGACGAGAAAAAGCTGGATGAGTTCCGCCGCAAGGGTGAGCAAAACCTTGCACTAGATGGTGGCGATAATCTTACGTATATCGCGCCTACTAGAGTGAACTTACAACTGTCTCAAGAACGTTACCCAGACATCGAATTTAAAAACACGCGCGAAAATTAAGATAAAGAACAACTATGAATATACATGCATTATTAATTAATCGATTTAGTGAAGCTTTAGAAACAATGGGTGTTGAAAACGCACCTATTCCTGTATCGCGCAGTGCTCGTCCTGAATTTGGTGAATATCAATTCAATGGCGCAATGGCGTTGGCGAAACAGCTTAGACAAAAGCCTCGCGATATTGCAGAAAAGATTGTTGAGATTGTAAAACTTGACGATGTAGCCAGTAAACTAGAAGTGGCTGGCCCAGGCTTTATCAATGTTCATTTGAACAACGAGTGGTTGGCAAATCAGTGTGAGCTAGCGCTACACGACCCACGCATTGGCGTAGCAAAATCGCCAGAGCAAACCGTAGTGGTAGATTACTCTTCTCCAAACCTAGCTAAAGAAATGCACGTAGGGCACCTACGTACCACCATTATTGGTGATGCTGTGGTGAAGGTATTAGAGTTTTTAGGTCATAAAGTCATTCGCCAAAATCACATGGGCGACTGGGGTACGCAGTTTGGTATGTTGCTGGCGCATTTGTCAGACAAGTTAGAACAAGAAGTGGCTGAAACGGCGTTATCCGATTTAGAAGACTTTTACCGTGAAGCAAAAGTGCGTTTTGATGACGAAGAAGGCTTTGCCGATCGCGCCCGTGAATACGTGGTTAAGCTTCAAGGCGGTGATGAAAAATGCCTGAGCTTATGGGAAAAATTTATTGATGTGTCTATTGCACACTCTGAAGACGTTTATAAGAAATTAAACGTAAGCTTAACCCGTGCTGATATTATGGGTGAGTCTGCCTATAATCACGATTTAGCTAATGTAATCAGCGAGCTAAAAGAAAAAGGTATTGCAGTAGAAGACCAAGGCGCTCAAGTAGTATTTATTCCTGAGTTGGCCGACAAAGAAGGCAATCCTGCGGTTTATATTGTACAAAAATCTGGTGGCGGATATTTATATGCCACCACAGACTTGGCCGCCATGCGCTATCGTAGTGGTACGCTAAACGCCGACAGAACGCTTATTCTTACTGATGCTCGCCAAGCGCTGCATTTCAAGCAAACCGAAATAGTAGGCCGTAAAGCAGGATTCATGGAAGAGGCACAAACCTACGAGCATTGCCCATTCGGTATGATGCTAGGCAATGACGGTAAGCCATTTAAAACACGTACCGGCGGTACGGTTAAATTGGTTGAATTATTAGATGAAGCGGTAGAGCGTGCTGGTAAATTGATTGCCGAGCGTGACAACGACTTGTCAGAAGACGAATTAGCGGAAGTTGCCCGTAAAGTAGGTATCGGCGCAGTAAAGTATGCCGATTTAAGTAAAAACCGTACCACTGACTATATGTTTAACTGGGACACCATGTTGAGCTTTGAAGGAAATACCGCCCCGTATTTGCAATACGCTTACACGCGGGTTAAAAGCTTATTCAGAAAAGCAGGTGTTGCTATTGAAACCATGCCAGTAGACATCAATATTGTTGAAAAACAAGAACACGCTTTGTCGGTACTGTTATTGCAGTTTGAAGAAGTGGTGGGCTTGGTATCACGTGATGCCACGCCTCATGTGTTGTGTACTTACTTGTACGAACTAGCTAGCGCCTTTATGAGCTTCTACGAAGCTTGTCCAATGCTAAAAGACGGCATTGAACTGAAAGTACGAGACAGCCGTCTGGCCTTATCAGCACTTGTGGCCAGCACGTTAAGCCAAGGCTTGAACTTGCTTGGTATCGAAACATTGGAAAAAATGTAATTCAGATAGCATAAGCGTTATCGGCCGAATATTTGCCAATGCACATGTTCAGCATGCAATGCCTATGTTGTTACTTAAAAAAGCTGACACTCGTGTCGGCTTTTTTTATGCCTCGTTGTCGAGAAGCTGTGGGGTAGGAGATTTCCACTCGGTTTTAGTGGACCAGTGCGCTATCCAATCAGGCATGTCTGTGGCGGGCATAGGCCGAGCTATACCGTACCCTTGTGCTAGCTCGCAGCCTAAATTTAGCAACGATGTGCCATGGGCAATAGTTTCTACCCCTTCAGCAATAACACTGCGATTAAACGATTTAGCTAGGGCGATAACCCCCACTACAATAGTTCTATCTTCTGGGTCGATTAACATATCACGTACAAAGGTTTGGTCTACCTTGATGACCTTTGCCGGCAATCGCCTCAAGTAAGTGAGAGAGGAATAACCTGTTCCAAAGTCATCAATGGCGAACGTGACCCCTAGCTTTACGCAATCATCCATAATTTCCGCGACTTTTTTAATATCACCTAGCTTACTGGTTTCTAATACTTCTAACTGAAACGCTTCAGGGGGAACATTGGGTACTTTAGACAACAGACGAGCTAAGCGAATAGGAAAGTTTCTTTGCTGAATCTGCAACGCAGAAATATTCACACTAATGGGGATATGAACCCCTAATTTCTTCCAGCGACTAAATTGCTGCAATGATTCTTCGATAACCCATTCACCAATATCTATACTGAGCTGATGATTTTCAATAAACGGTAAAAAGGCTGCAGGGGAGAGTATGCCTTCAACGGGGTGTTTCCAACGAATAAGGGCCTCTGCGCCAATAATTTCTCCGGTGCGCATATTCACTTTCGGTTGATAGTAAAGCACGAACTCTCTGTTGTGTAGGGCTGTGGTTATGCTCTGGAGTATTTCATGACGAGCTTTTATGGCGTCTTCAGACTCTATATCAAATAAGTGATAGCAATTTTTACCTTTCTGTTTTGCTAAATACATCGCTTGGTCGGCGTGGCGGATAAGCTGGTCAGCATCAGTGTTATCTGCAGGGTAAAGCGTTACCCCGATACTGGCAGATACTTTAAGCTGGCTCTCACCAATTTTTACCGGTTCTGATGCAACTCTTAGCATATTCTTAATGATGGCAACAAAATCTTGAGGTTGCTTTAGGTTTGCCAATACCGTCACAAACTCGTCACCCCCAAAGCGTGAAATAGTGTCAGTTTCTCGCAATGTTCCTTTTAAACGATGAGCCAAGATCACAAGAAGTTCGTCGCCCACACTATGACCGAAGTTATCATTTATTTCTTTAAAGCCATCTAAATCGAGTAGTGCTACTGCCACAAACCCTTTATCAGATTTACATTGAGACAGGGCTCTATCTAGCCGCTCGGCAAGCAATGAGCGGTTGGGTAAATTAGTTAATACATCATAATGTGCCATGTGCTCTAGTTTGTATTGCTGCTCTTTGGCTTCAGAAATGTCGCTAAATATTGCGATGTAATTTTTAACATTGCCTTCATCATCATTAACTGCGCTAACGGTTAATAGTTGGGCATAAACTTCATGATTTTTACGTTTGTTCCAAATTTCTCCTGCCCAGTAACCTTTGTTGAGAATAGATGCCCATAGGTGATGGTAAAACTCCGGAGATTGTTTTCCTGACTTAAACATATTGGGCTTTTTGCCTAACACTTCGTTTCGCTCATAGCCTGTTATATCAACGAAGGTTTTGTTCACATCTATAATATTTGCGTTGCTATCTGTAATGAATATGCCTTCTCTTGCGTGAGAAAACACACTTGCTGATAGTTTTAGTTTTTCTTCTAGATGCTTGTTCTTAGTTATGTCCTGAACTAACGAAGTTACGCTTATCACGTTACCAGCTAGGTCAAAAATAGGGGTGCTATACCATTCGCAGATTATGGGGTGACCTAGTTTGGTAACGTTTTTATTTATTTTTCGCTTTGGGGCCTTTTTCTTAAGTAGCTGAGCGAATGCCTCGTTTATCTCTTTTTGACGTTCTAGAGGGATAATGAGATCTGAGGCATGTTTTCCAATCGCTTCTTCTTTTTTATAGCCGAAAATGAATTCTGCCGATTTATTCCAATCGGTACAGATAAGCTGAGGATCCCAAGTAATGCACCCTAAAGGCGTATTTTCAATATGACTTGCTAATATATTTTTGCTTTCTAGCAAAGAAGCCTGACTGTCGAGAAGTTGCTTTTCTGCCTCTAGCCGTGTTTTTGCCATCGAAGTGAAACGTTGCTGTAATTTAACCAACTCAACACTTCCATGCAGTGGCGCGTCGCTCACCTCTTTGCCCTCAGCAAGGGCTTTAGTAGATTGAAGTAAAGTGCGTATTGGCTTTAGTACGTTTCTTCGCACGCCCCATACTGAAACTCCTACAAGTAGCATAACTATCGCGGCCAAAATTCCCGCCGTTTTAATCAATCGCTCATTAATGGCTTCAAGGGTTTGCTTAAGCGGAATGCCCACCGTGATATTGATTTGCTTGCCATCTTCAAATAATGGGCGTTTTACATATACCCGTTGATAGGGGTCATTGCTAACAAAGGCATTGGTATCAATTGCAGTATTGGAACTATCTATTTGAGCGCTGAAGGTGTCCAGTGGAGTCCCTAAGAGGTTATTGTTCGTTGGATATGCGGCAACAATTTTATTCTCGCTATCGGTAATGTAAGCCACGGTATTATCCGGTAAATGGGACTCAGAGAGCGCTTCACTCCACCATTCTAATGAAATAACCGCTACCACCAACGCCACCACAGTGTCGCTTGTGGCGTTCAATACCGGATAGGCAAAGTTCACACTAGTAAGATTAGTTACTCGGTCTATTTGAAACTCACCGATAGAAAAACCTCGTGTAGTCAGCGCTTCTTGAATATAAGGGCGATCGTAGACGTTCACCGATGTTTTTATAGGACGTGCATTACACAGTAGTTCGCCATCTGCCCTCGGTGCACCCAGATTAATATAGTTACTATTTACCTTGAGTACATCGGCAAGAAAAGCACTGCATGCTTGGGGGTTTTGATTTTTAACCGCATCGAAACTGGCAAGGTTTTGAAGAAAAGTACGTGTTTTATCAAGCAGTGCAGATTGGAATTTTGAGGTGGCTTTGGCGGTATTAACCGATTGGCTTATGGCAGCTTCTACAGCGCGCTCTCTTTCAACGTATGAGTCGTAAAAAACACCAACCAACCCTGGTAATGCAACCATAACGATGAGGAGAATTATTCTCGACTGCAGTGACTGAAAAAGGTACGCCATGTATTTTTTATAAATCCATTTAACGAAGATGACTACGAAAAATGTAAGATTTATCGTAGTGTATAACCATAGCAAGCCGTGCATTATCTTTGGTTGTATTTGAAGCGCACTGGCAACTTAGGTAAGTATAGTAATAATACTATAAAAGCGTTAATTATGACTAAGATATTGCTTTATTTAAATTTTATTGCCTAGATTAAGACATGTTTATTCGTAGATTAGGGTTACTAATTTACGCTTACAGTTAAATGGTTGGCTTATAGCTCACATTTTTTTTGTTCAATAGTGTAGTAGGGTGATTCTTTACAATCTATCGATTTTGCATGGCGCTAACATTTGCATGGCACTAACAAAGGAATTTATATTATGACGAAGCTACTCGCTTTTGCTGGCAGCACACGAAACGGCTCTTTTAATCAAGCGATACTCACGGTTGCAGCTGAAGGAGCTCGGGAGTCAGGCGCTAAAGTAACTGTGGTTAATCTAGCCGATTATCCAATGCCTCTGTTTAATGAAGATGAAGAGAAAGTGTCTGGCGTGCCAGAAAATGCAAGGGCCTTTAAGCAGCTGTTAACTGAACATGATGGTTTTTTAATTGCTTCTCCAGAGTACAATTCGAGTTATCCCGCACTTCTTAAAAATGCCATAGATTGGGCCACTCGCATGGAAGAAGGTGATAAACCCATGCAGGCTTTTAAAGGCAAGACTGCAGGGATTATGGCTGCATCGGCTGGTGGTTTGGGCGGAATGAGGGTATTGGTGGTTTTACGCATGTTGCTGGCAAACATAGGCGTTACGGTGTTACCCGCACAACTTGCTGTAGCAAAAGTAAATACTCTGATGGATGATAGCGGCGTAATTACCGACGAGAAAACCATCAAACAACTTAAAAACTTGGGTAAACAAACCGCTGAATTAACAATGAAAATGACCGCACAGGTTCTATAAGGTAGTGCTAGTGCTAGTGCTAGTGCTAGTGCTCAGGCGAGGAGGCGAGTAATCGTCGCCTCTGTTTTTTCTTAATTTAGCCTTTTGCAATTTAATCTTGCTCTACTTCTTTGATAAACCACTTGATTACGTTACCTATGGCAAAATTAGCGTATTGGTCTGAACAAATCTGATATCCCCGAGTTTCAGATTTTAATCGCGGCCCTAATTCAATAAGTTTGCCATCTTCTATAAAAGGGTTTATTAACCCTTCCCATCCCAAACAGAGACCATGCCCGCTAACTGCCGCTTCTACAATAAGGGGGTAATTGTTGTAACGAAATAAAATTGGACTAGGAGAAGGCTTCACATTTAATGCTTGTGCCCAGCGTTGCCAATTTAACCACCTAGAATCATCTACATCTTTATGCAGTAAAGGAAGGTTTCTAAGGTCACTAAGCATTTGGCCGGCCTTTAAACCGTGTTTAACAGCGAAATCCGGTGAGCAAACCGGGAAAACCACCTCGGGAATTAACATCTTTTCAAACTGGTATTTACCAATTTTTGAGGAGAAGTGAAATAATATATCTGCATGTGCAGTGGTGAGGTCGCTTAGGCTATTAGTTGGTTGGATTTCAAAAAGATAATCAGGAAAAGCTTGTTGTAAACGTTGTAGCCTAGGCATTATCCAGTGAAACGCAAAGCCAAAATAAGCACTAATAGATATCTTTGTTTTTGTATCGCGAAAATCTCTGCGAGCATTATCAGTAGCACGCAAAATAGATGATGTAGAGCCTCTTAACTCGTTGTAATACTTGATCCCTTCAATGGTAGGGGTAACGGGTTTCTTACTACGGTCAATTAAAATACCACCTACCACATCTTCCAATGCGCGAATTCTTTGGGACACCAATGGCTGTGTAATACCAAGATCTTCCGCTGCTAATGTCATAGAGCCATGTCTTACCGTCGCTTCAAAACACAATAAGCCGTTAAGGGTAGGTAATTCAGATTCTTTCATTATTACTAATTTGCATGTTAGCTATAAGGCTTTGCTACTGTAATATAAACCACGATTACTTGATACTTCTCTTATTAATTTTTAAGGGAGAATCTCGTGCAGCAAATAGACTATGTTATCAACGAAGCGAATGCTTCCGTGTCAGCGATTGTAAATGGACAACACTATCCTTTACCCGCATTGTGGCTTCGTGAGCGTTGCCAAGATTCTGAAAACCTTGATAAAACCACCAAGCAACGCTTTTTTGACCCTCATCAATTAGATGAAAATGTGTCGCTGGTTAAGGTAGAAAAGAAGCATGATACCCTAGCTAACCTTTCGTTTAGTGACGGGTATTCAGGTGAGTACGATTTGAATGAGTTCGCTGCAGACTTCGACGTTTGGGACGGTGCGCCTAACGACATATCTTGGAAAAGCGATGTGGACAAGTCATTGTTTCATATTGATTTAGCTACATTGAAATCACAAGAGGGGTTAATTAAAGGAATAGAAATATTTTTAACCTACGGAGTTTTGATTGTTGATAACGTGCCTACTGAATCCGACGCGGTATTAGAAGTAGCGAATTTATTTGGCCATGTGAGAGAAACTAACTTTGGTAAGTACTTCGAGGTATTTACCCGCCCTAATTCGAACGATCTAGCTTATCGCTCTGTGCCGTTAGGGCCGCATACTGACAACCCTTACCGTAACCCCATGCCGGGTATTCAACTTCTGCATTGTTTAGAAAACCAGACTACCGAAGGATTGTCGACGTTGGTCGATAGCTTGTCAGTACTAGAACAGTTGAAAAAAGAAGATCCGGAAGGTTTCGCCCTGCTTTGTAAGGTACCTGTTCGTTACCGTTATTACGACAACGATGTGGATTTGATAGAAAGACGTACCATGATTGAGTCTGACCCTAGTGGCAGAATTACGGGTATCGCATACAGCCCCCGCTTGGACTATTTACCGCTGTTACAAGATGAAGACATGATTATATTTCATCGAGCCCGTAAACGTTTGGGGCAGTTGTTATGTTCGCCTGAATACGAATGGCGCTTCAGATTAGAGCCGGGGCAATTACAGATGTTCCACAACACCAGAGTGCTACATGGACGCACCGGGTTTGACCCGAGCGAGGGGCGTCGTCACCTGCAAGGCGCTTACATTGATATTGATGCACCGAAAGGCCGTTACAATGCGCTTAAAAGAAAGCAAGGTGCTATTCGTACCCACGATGCACTAGAAGCCGAACATACGAACAGTGAGTTTGAAATAGCTAATACCAAGGCTACAGCAGAAACAGCAGAAATAAGAGGTTAAGTGATGGAAACTGTTCAATTTCGCCAGATGAAAGACGGAACAAAAGAAGAGTATTTGTTTCTTACCAAACATGAAGATGAATACGCGAAAGGCTTGCCCGATAGAATACTGGAAGCGCTTAAAAATTTAGAGAACACCTTATCGGGTTATCAGGTTTCACGGCTTGGACACTCACTGCAATCAGCAACTCGTGCTGAAGCCGATGGTGCCGATGAGGAAATGATAGTAGCGGCGCTTATCCATGATCTTGGTGATGACTTAGCGCCGCACAATCATTCGCAATACGCGGCTTCAATTTTGCGCCCCTATGTACGTCCTGAAGTAACCTGGATTATTAACCAGCATGGGTTATTTCAAAACGTTTATTACGCCCATTTTTTAGGTGGCGATCCGAATGAGCGCGAGTACCTAAAAGATCACCCTTGGTATCAAGCCTGTGTAGATTTTTGTGAAAAGTGGGATCAGTCGTCATTCGACCCTGATTACCCAACTAAACCACTGTCACACTTTGAACCCTTAGTCAGAAAGATATTCTCTAGAACGGCTTTCGACCCTCAGTATGTAGGTGAACAAACCATGGGGAAAAGTGCAGTAGATATCGCTATGTCGGGGACGAGTGAGTAAATGGTGTCAGCCTTGTAAATGTTAGGTAAAGGCATAGGAGGAACAGTTCTTGTGTTGGTCTAGACCCCCATATAAATAAGTACACGGCATAGACGCCGTACGCTTAATTTGTTGGGAGTAATACATTATGAATTTACTTACGAACTTACGCTTTATACCCATTGTTTGCTCAGTCACCTTGCTAAGCGCGTGTGCGGTGCCGCTGCATGGCGGCGGCGCACGTGGCGGCTTTCACGGTGGAAATGCTGCATTAAGTATAGGTGCTGGCATTGCGGCAGGAGTTGCTGTCGCCGTGCTTGCATCTCCGCGATATGAGCCGGGGCATAGGGTGAAGCATTTACCTAAAGACGCTGCCTTTATCCGCCATCGAGGCATAGACTATCGATATAGAAATGGTGTGTATTATCGCAAAATGGGAGGTGATTTCACGGTAGTGCTTCCACCCCCTGGTGTCATCATTCACACCTTGCCTGACCACCCTGATACTATTTTTGTCGATGGGGAAACTTACTATGTTGTAGAAGGGGTGTACTACAAGCGCATAGATGGTGAGTATATCGTAGTGAAGGCACCTGTTGAGTGGCCGCGATCAGAAACCAGCGAGTATGAAGCAGGCAAGCGATATGAAGTTCTTCCTGAAGATGCGCAGCCAGTAAAAGTACATGGCACTCAATACTTTTTGTACGGTGGTTTATATTTTCTTCCCCAATCATCTGAAGGAAAAGTTAGCTATCTAGCAGTAAGATTGAACTAGCGTTGTAAGGGTGCCAATATTTTCATATTGCTATTTTATTCATAGACATGACACACTGAAAAACTACGCATGTTTATGAATGGAACGCGAGTTCATGCTACAAAAAATTATTATGTTTTCTTCCAGTATTATGCTGTCGATACTGGCTATTTTATTGTGCTTTGGTGTGTTAGATGCATTATGGCTAGGATGGATAGCCCGAGACTGGTATACCACTGAAATGGCGACCTTACTGCGGGAAAACTATATTACCTGGCCTTGGGTGGCGTTTTATTTAATGTATGGTTTTGTCGTCTTTGTATTAGCCGTAGTGGCGAACAGAGATAAACCACTGTACTACTCAGGTATTGATGGAGCGCTACTTGGACTCGCCAGTTACGGTGCCTACAACCTAACCAACTACAGTATTGTTGAAGGCTTTACGCTGTTTATAACCGTGGTGGATTGGGCTTGGGGCACCTTCTTAACCAGCGCAAGCGCAATGGCAGGCTGGGCTGGGTTCCAATTTATGAGAAAAACCAGTAATAGTTAAACGCAGGCAGTTTTTTACTTTACTCATGCCACCATTCTTGGCCTGGCATAGCGCGTTTTTAATGATTAGACAGGCAGTGAAACTAATACCCTGAAAAGCTGCCTTTTATTTCGTTAACCCCTATCAAATTTCGTCCAAATTCGGTACTATCCGCGGTCTTATTTTACAGTTGATAAGCGGACTATGTTTGAAGTAAACCCCGTTACCAATGCGATAAAAGATATCCGCGAGCGCACCGACGCGCTTAGGGGGTATCTTTGACTTTGATGCAAAGTCAGAGCGCTTAGAAGAAGTTAACCGAGAGCTTGAAAGCTCTGAGGTTTGGAACGAGCCGGAACGCGCACAAGCGTTAGGCAAAGAAAAGGTGGCCTTAGAGCTGGTTGTTGAAACGATTCACAACCTTGAACAGGGCACCGAAGACGTTGAAGGTTTGCTTGAACTCGCCGTTGAAGCAGAAGATGAAGAAACTTTCGATGAGGCCAACAAAGAACTAGAAGGCTTGCTTGAGCAGCTTGAAAAGCTTGAGTTTCGCCGTATGTTTTCACAACCTAATGATGCCAACGATTGTTATATTGATATTCAATCTGGCTCTGGCGGTACAGAAGCGCAAGACTGGGCGAATATGCTCCTTCGCATGTATCTTCGTTGGGGTGAAGCCCACGGCTTTAAGACCGAACTTATTGAAGTGTCTGATGGCGATGTAGCGGGTATTAAAAGTGCTACCTTGCGTATTGCAGGTGAGTACGCTTTTGGTTGGTTACGTACCGAAACAGGCGTGCATCGCTTAGTGCGTAAGTCACCTTTTGACTCGGGCAACCGCCGTCATACGTCATTTTCATCAGCGTTTGTTTATCCTGAAGTGGATGATGATATCGATATTGATATAGACCCTTCAGATTTACGTATTGATACTTACCGCGCATCTGGCGCGGGTGGTCAACACGTAAACAGAACAGATTCAGCGGTGCGTATTACCCACGAACCTACAGGTATTGTAGTGCAGTGTCAGAACGATCGCTCGCAGCATAAAAACAAAGATCAGGCGATGAAGCAGCTGAAAGCTAAACTCTACGAGTATGAGCTTCAAAAGCAAAATGCCGAGAAACAAGCGATGGAAGACAGCAAGTCAGATATCGGGTGGGGAAGTCAAATTCGTTCATACGTACTAGACGACTCTCGCATTAAAGATTTGCGTACAGGCGTGGAAACACGCAACACTCAGGCCGTGCTAGATGGTGGTCTGGATAAATTTATCGAAGCCAGCCTTAAATCAGGGCTGTAATCCGAACAACGAAAGTGAATAGGTTATGACTGACCAACAAACCGACGAAAATAAATTAATTGCTGAGCGCCGAGCAAAACTAAGCGCAATTCGTGAGCAGTGCCGTGCAAATGGCTTCCCAAACAGCTTCCGTCGTGAAAACTATGCTGACGAACTTCAAGGCAAGTTCGGTGAATTAGATAAAGAAACCTTGCAAGAGCAGGGTAACAAAGTAAGCATTGCTGGCCGTATTATGGCTAAGCGTGGCCCGTTTATGTTGCTTCAAGACATGACTGGTCGCATTCAAGCTTACGCTGATAAAGACACCCAAAAAGCCCTTAAAGCGCAGTACGGTGCGTTAGATATTGGTGACATTATTGGTGTTGCTGGTGTTTTGCATAAGTCGGGTAAAGGCGACTTGTATGTGAACATGGAAGAGTATGCATTGCTAACAAAAGCGCTGCGCCCTCTACCAGAAAAGTTCCATGGTCTAAGTGACCAAGAAACCAAATATCGTCAGCGTTACGTTGACCTTATTACCAGCGAACAAACGCGCAAAACCTTTATGATCAGAAGTAAGATTGTAAATGGTATTCGTAACTACCTCACCCAGCGCGACTTCCTTGAAGTAGAAACGCCTATGCTGCAGGTGATTCCAGGTGGTGCAACTGCGAAGCCGTTTGTTACTCATCATAATGCGTTAGACATTGATATGTACTTGCGTATTGCCCCTGAGCTTTACTTGAAGCGTTTGGTAGTAGGTGGTTTCGAGCGCGTGTTCGAAATTAACCGTAACTTCCGTAACGAAGGGCTTTCAACACGTCATAACCCAGAGTTCACCATGTTGGAATTTTATCAGGCCTATGCTGATTTCAACGACCTGATGAACCTAACAGAAGACATGTTGCGTACTCTTGCCGAAGATATTTTAGGTTCTAGTGTTATTACTAACACCACCAAAGATACCGACGGAAACGTGGTTTCAGAAGTACAGTATGACTTTGGTAAGCCGTTTGAGCGCTTAAGCATGGGCAACGCCATTTTGAAATACTGGCCAGAAGCTAATGAAGCCGCTATTCGCGACCCAGAAGCGAACCTTGATGCACTTAAAGCCATGGCGAAACAGTTGCATATTAAAGAGCCTGAAGTTGATGGTATTTGGGGTGCTGGTAAATACCTATGTGAAATCTTCGAAGCCACTGCGGAAGAGAAGCTTGAACAGCCAACGTTTATTACCGAATATCCGTGGGAAGTGTCGCCACTTGCTCGTCGTAACGATGAAAACCCATTCATTACCGACAGGTTTGAATTCTTCGTTGGCGGCCGTGAGCTAGCAAACGGTTTCAGCGAGTTAAATGACTCTGAAGATCAAGCTAAGCGTTTCTCTAAGCAAGTTGAAGAGAAAGATGCTGGTGACGATGAAGCGATGCACTACGACGAAGATTACATTCGTGCGTTAGAGTATGGTTTGCCGCCTACAGCCGGTGAAGGTATTGGTATTGACCGTTTGGCCATGCTATTTACTGACAGCCCAACGATTAAAGACGTGATTTTATTCCCGCATATGAAACCTGAAGTGTCGAAAGGCGCTGAAGAAGAGTAAGCTGCGCGAACCACGTTATGCTTTAGTTACTTTATATAAAGCAGCGTTATAAAAAACAGCTTACAGCGCTTATGTTAAACGCGCAGTAATTTGTTTTGTAAGAAGGGTATTGAGGGGAACTTCAATACCCTTTTTTTGTGCCATGTTAACAATGTAGCCATTAATGGCTTCAATTTCGGTTTGCCGTTGGTTCTTCACATCTTGATGCATACTGGAGTAATTGCTGCCGGTAAGGCCAGCAACTTTGATCACCTGTTGTTCAATGTCAATAGCATCAAAACACTGCCCACATGCATTTGCCACTTCAGCAAACTCTTCACAAAGTGTTTTACGTTCTTTCGCAAACAGCTCACCAGCAATATGGCTATTTGTCACATTATTCAGGGCAGTTAATGGGTTTATCACCACATTAATAGCAAGCTTGGCCCACAACGCTTTCATGATGTCAGTTTGATAACTCACTGGTGGAAGTAGCGCATGTAAAGTGTGACACACACTTTTCGCCCACTCAGGCATAGTGAGTTGTTTGTGCGAAACCAAATGGGGGGCAATACCAATTTGGGTGGTGCCCACACCGGTGTAAATAACCTGAGTTGCCGTGCGCTTCATTGCCCCATGGCTGGTGGTAGCAAGCAGCAATGGTTGCTGGGCTGGCAATATAGATTTTGCTATTTCATACCCACCCATACCGTTGTGTAGAAGCACTACAGGGGTACGCTTATCGATAAATGGCAACCATTGAGTAAGCGCGGTTTTCAAGTGGTGCACTTTTAAAGGCAATACCAACATATCGCTAGGCGAAAGATGAGGCTTGTTACTGTTGATTTGCGTAATGGGGTATTCGGTGCCGTCAGTCCATTCTACAAAATAGGGTGTGGGTGTCTCATTGTCATTTCTATCAATCCACTCGACAGAATAGGGTGTGGGTGTCTCAGTTTTAGCGGGCTCAAATTCAGGTTTCTCTATACTCGCTTTCTCAACTTGGAATACTGGGTTTCTTGGGTAAAGCCCGTAAGGTATGCCCTGTTTTTCTGCAGCCCCCGCAAGTAAAGAACCAATAGCGCCACTGCCTGCAATGTGGATTTTGTTTATTTCGAGCTGCTCAGCCTTAAATTTGCTTTGTGCTTGCGGCTTGCTCTCACCTTTACCTTTACCCAATAGGTTTTCTGTTTCTTTCGCATCTTGCTTGGCGTTTTGACCTTTCATAAGCTTTAGGTTTTGCTAACTAGTTGTAGTAAAGAAGGGGCAATCGCAGGCCAATTGAAAGTATCTGGCTCAGGTAATTCGGTAAGCCAACTTTTTACTTCGCTATCAGTAAATAAATCACCAGAGAGTATCGGCGCTTTCACTGAAATAGTGCGAGAGGGAAGGGGAATGCGTAGCCAGCCGGCATGTAAATGTAATCTGTCGGATGGTGCACCGCTATAAAGTGTGTCGCCAAGTATCGCTGCGCCCACACTCTTAAGGGCGACTCGAATTTGATGGGTTTTACCTGTAAGCGGTTTTACGATAAATCCGCGATAGCCAGGTTTGGCTGATTGACTAAAAAACTGGGTGACTGCAGGGTTATCTTTGCTTTTAAGCAACATGAATTGGCCGCCGCGGCGGTTTTTCATATCACCAGCAATCGTTCCTTGTTTCTTTTTTGGTTTATCCGCACTAATGGCTAAGTAGTACTTACTAACCTGACGGGATGCAAAGGCATCACCAATAAGCGCTGCTGTATGGGCATTTTTGGCTAAGCACAGACAGCCAGATGTGCCAGTATCTAGGCGATGACAAAGATGAAGTTGACTATAACCGGTTTGTTCGCGAAGCAGGCTAACAATACCCAATGAATGGGGGGCTATTTTACCACCCATTTTACTAGCCATGTTATTGACACCGAAGGCGTCAGCGCCTTCACTGGCGCTAATATTCTCTCCGGCTTCAGTATTCTGGGTATTTGCAATATTGGCAGTATTAGCATTGTCATGCATGGCGATGCCGGAAGGCTTGTTGACGATAAGCACATCTTCATCGTCAACTAAAATAGGAATTTCGTTCACTTAGGCTTTTTCAAGCAGGGCAATGGCTTCGTCGTAGTCTAGTTCGTCTACAGCGTCTTCAATTCCTTGCTTCGTTTCAGCAGAAAGTGAAAGCACGCTTAGCCATTCATCAAGTGTCGATTGGGAAATGAATTCACTGGCTTTTAATGCAGCCATAAATTGCTCGCGAGCTTGGGTAGCAACTGCGCTATTTGCTTCAGGCGCGGCGGGCTCAGGCGCTGCCGATAGTGCATCAACAGCCGCTATGGTTTCATCAACAAGAGCTGAAAAGCTGGCGTAGTCATCTGGAAGGCATTTGTCGTTTCTCACACTAGCTTCCACCGGTTTGCTTGCATGATGCAAAGCAAATAACCCTAAGTTGCCTGCCACACCTTTTAGCGTGTGAATTAAAGAATATGCGTCGTCGAAATTACCTTCTTTCACTAATTGCTGTAAATCATCGTTTGCAGAGCGATATTCATCCGAAAACTTATTTAATAAGGTTAACAACAGTGTTTTATTACCACTTAGTTGAGACATGCCAAATTCAAAATCTAAGACTGTTGCGGGCTGATCCATATAAGTTCCTTTAACTACGTTTCTGTACTGTGTTCAATGCCAGTGTATTTCAGAATTTTACAAATTAATACAATGATAGCAAGTCAGAGCAAGTAAAGCGTTAAAAAGTCTGGTAGTCTTCGATGAAACGTATGCCCCAGGCCATTGTCTCAACGGTTGTATTATTATAGACGCTAGTGTGATGCGAGTTAAATGTATTACAAAAGCGAGGCCACCTAGAAGGATCCAGCATGTCAGGAAGTTTGGCGTTTCGCCTTATTGTTGCAGTTTTTGCTATTAGCGTACTTAACGGATGCCAACGGGCAAATGTAGATACCCCCGCCGATAGCTCCGCAGTTACTATCCCCTACGAAAAGTACACGCTTAGTAATGGATTAACGGTCATTCTCCACGAAGACCATTCAGATCCACTCGTTCATGTAGATGTGACTTACCACGTAGGCTCTGCACGTGAAGAAGTAGGTAAGTCTGGTTTTGCACACTTTTTTGAGCATATGATGTTTCAAGGCTCAAAGCATGTAGCAGATGAACAGCATTTTAAAGTGATCACCGAAGCCGGCGGTAGTTTGAACGGTTCGACAAATACCGACAGAACAAATTACTACGAAACTGTGCCTGCTAACCAGCTTGAAAAAGTGTTGTGGCTTGAATCAGACCGCATGGGGTATTTGCTTGAAGCGGTAAACCAAACTAAGTTCGAAAATCAACGTGAAACGGTTAAGAATGAGCGTGCTCAGCGAGTAGATAACCAGCCTTATGGGCTAAGACACGAGCTAAACGGCGAGGCTATGTATCCAGAAGGGCACCCCTATTCCTGGATGACAATTGGTTACGTTGAAGACTTAGATCGCGTTAACGTAAACGACCTTAAAGCCTTTTTCAAACGTTGGTATGGGCCAAATAATGCCGTATTAACCATAGGCGGTGATATAGATGCGGCAAAAACCAAAGCATTAATAGCCCAATATTTTGGTGATATTCCTAAAGGACCTGAAGTAAAAGATCCTGAGCCTCAGCCTGTGACCTTATCTGAAACTCGTTATATGACGTTAGAAGATAAGGTTCACTTACCGTTACTGCAAATTACTTTCCCAACCGTTTATGCACGCCACCCTGATGAAGCACCATTAGATGTGCTATCTGATATTCTAGGCGGCGGTAAAACGTCTTTATTTTATAAAAATTTAGTAAAAGAAGGCATGGCTGTCCAAGCTGTAGTGTCACACCCGTGCCGCGAGCTGGCCTGTGAATTTCAACTAATTGCTTTGGCTAATCCAGCCAAAGTGCAGTCACTTGATGAGCTTCATAAGGTAATAGAAGCTACATTAACCGAATTTGAAACCCGCGGTGTTAAGCCTGACGATTTAGCGCGCACCAAAGGCAGTATTGAAGCATCTACTGTTTTTGGCTTACAAAGCGTAGCTGGCAAAGTGACTGCGCTTGCGGCCAATGAAACTTTTTATCAAACGCCAGATTTAGTGTCTGAAGATATCGCGCGATATAACTCTGTGACCGCTGAAGACGTCATGCGTGTCTATAAGAAATATATTAAAGATGCCAATAGTGTGGTGTTAAGTATTGTGCCTAAAGGCCAACCTCAGTTGCAGGCTGCCCAACCTACGTTTGAGCGCCCCGTTCGAACATTGCCTGAAACTAAGCCTGATAATCACGAATATACGTCCTCACCGTCTAGTTTCGATAGAACCGTGCAACCTAAAGCAGGTGAAGCGCCTGTGGTCACAGTGCCAGATTATTGGGAGCGTGAACTCAGCAATGGCGTAAATGTGATGGGGGTGACTATGAGTGAGACACCCACTGTCACATTAACCCTTAGCATGGATGGCGGGATGTTGTTAGACGCTGAGGGTAAAGCGGGTACAGCATATCTCACCGCGTTAATGATGAATGAATCTACTCAAAACTACACGAATGAAGAATTAGCGAACGAACTTGCTAAGTTAGGTAGCTCAATTCGTTTTAGTGCGGCAGGTCGATACTCTCAGGTATATGTGTCTACATTAACTAAAAACGTAATGCCAACCTTGGCACTACTTAAAGAGAAGTTCTTCAACCCTGCTTTTGCACAAAATGATTTCATTCGAATGAAAGAGCGGGTGCTACAAGGTTTGCAGCAGCAAGCGAAAACCCCGTCTAGTTTGGCTCGACGTGCACGAGATTTAGTATTATTTGGTGCAGACAATCGTGTAAGTCTTCCTGACGAAGGTACCATTGAAACCGTTCAGTCCATCACACTTGACGATGTGAAGCAGTTTTATAATCAGTACTATTCACCGAGTAAAGCGAGTGCAGTCGTTGTTGGCAATATGAGTCCTGATGCAGTAGTAAATGCATTAGATTTTGTAGCGCAATGGGAAGGTGAGTCTTACACCTTTGAAGATTATGATGCGTTCCCTACCTACGATAAGAATCAGGTCTTTTTAATAGATAGTCCTAGTGCGGTTCAATCTGTTGTTTATATCGTTAAACGCAGCTTACCTTTCGATGCCACAGGCGATTACTTTAAATCTCGTTTAGTGAACTTCCCGCTAGGCGGCGGCTTTAATAGCCGGATAAATCTGAATTTGCGCGAAGATAAAGGCATTACCTATGGCGCGAATAGTGCGTTTATGGGAGGCAAAACCCTTGGCTGGTTTGAAGTGGGAAGTGATTTAACGGCTGCGAATACTGCCCAAGGTATTACTGAAGTCTTTAACGAAATAAATCAGTATATCGACAAGGGGGCGACGGACGAAGAAATTCAATTTATGCGCAATGCGTTTACGTTGAGCGATGCGTTAGAGTTTGAAACCCCCAATAGTAAGGCGCGCTTTCTTCGTCAATTGCAAAGCTATGGCCTTGAAAAAGGCTACAGAACAGAGCAAATTGAGATAATTAATAGCATTAGCAAAGATGAAATTAACGCACTGGCTAAGCAGTATTTATCGACAGATGCGCTACAAGTTATCGTTGTTGGCGATAAAAATGCGATTCTTGAGCAACTGGAGTCGTTAAATATGCCGATCATCGAATTATCGGTAGATACCAATAGTAGAGAAAAGATAAACTGAGTATCTGATAGCAAGTCATTGGTAATATTGACTTGAATTTAATACGTTGTTCCCCATTTTGTGGGGAACAACTCATCCATGGATATGAACATTGACTGTAAACTCAACGTGTTTCAACGAGCGTTTGGCTGCGCTTAAATCACCTGAATTTTTATCGGCACTCACGCAAATAAAGCGCGGTGTTGAGCGTGAAGCGTTACGAATTAAGCCAAACGGTGCTCTGTCGCAAGAGCCTCATCCCAAAGCGTTAGGTTCAGCGTTAACGCACGACACGATAACCACAGACTTTTCCGAGTCGTTGTTAGAGTTTATTACGCCGCCTGAAAGCAGCGCCGCTAAATCTATTACACAGTTACAAGATGTTCATAAATACACCATTGATAATATTGGCGATGAGCAAATTTGGCCGCTTAGTATGCCGTGTTTTATCGAAGATGAAGCGCATATTCCTATTGCTTATTTTGGTGAGTCAAATATTGGCAAGATGAAGCGAGTATATCGAATTGGGTTAAAAAACCGCTACGGCAGTATGATGCAGGCGATTGCTGGTGTGCATTTTAACTTTTCTTTCTCTGATGATTTCTGGAAGCAATGGGCTGAGCTTAATGGTACTGAGCATAGCCAAGATCAGACATCAGCCGATTATTTCTCATTGATTAGAAACTATCGTCGCTATTGCTGGATAATCCCTTTTTTATATGGCGCTTCACCTGCGTTGTGTGGTTCGTTTTTGAAAGGAAAAGAACACGCATTACCGTTTGAAAAAGTCGGCAAAGGCACGTATTACATGCCGTATGCTACGTCACTAAGAATGAGTGACTTGGGATATACCAGTGCTGAGCAGTCATCGCTTAAAATTTGCTATAACCAGTTAGATAACTATGTTCGGTTGCTTCGTGGTGCTATGGATACGCCGTCAAATCGTTTTAGTAGCTTTGCTGCGGGCGACGGTGGTAACTATCAGCAGCTCAGCCGTAATATTTTACAGATTGAGAACGAGCTGTATTCGCCAATACGGCCCAAGCAACCTACGCAATCGATGGAAAAGCCTACCGATGCACTAGTTAAACGTGGCATCAGCTACATTGAAGTGCGTGCGTTAGATGTAAATCCATTTTCGCCTATTGGTATTAGCCAAACCCAATTCGATTTTCTCGATGTATTCTTGTTGACCTGTTTATTGAAGCCTAGTGCGGAGTTAGACGAAGCGCAGTTGAATGAAGCTAAAGACAACATGAATAGCGTGGTATTAGAAGGGCGAAAACCTAATTTGGCGCTTGTTCGCGATAATGAGGAAACAACATTAACGGCGTGGGCTTCATCATTGTTTGACGAGTTTGGACAAGTGGCAGAGATACTTGACCTGGCAAATGATACAACACGATATAGCGACGCAGTTGCCGCAGAGTCGAAGAAAGTTGCAAACCCTGCGCTAACTCCTTCAGGCGTGCTTTTAGAGGAATTACTTAAGCATGACAAAGATAATGGTGTTTACGGCCTAGAGTTAGCTGCACGTTATCAAGAGGAAATGAAAGGGTTCGCTTATCAGCAAACTACACAAGCTATGTTTAAAGAGGCTGCTGAGACGTCGTTAGCTGCGCAAGCCGATGTGGAAGCTGCAGATACCAAAGACTTCGATAGCTTTATTCGTGATTATTTTAACGAGCCGCTAGCAAATTCAACGAACCGCTAGCAAAAAAAAACGCCTGATAGAAATCAGGCGTTGAAGGTTCCAGGGAAACACACATTTTACTAGAACATAAGTTAAGACAAGCTATGCATCAAAAGTTCAAACCGTTGTGCATTTTTTTATCAAGTTTGGTCGTGCTTTTTCCGCTGTTTATCGCTGGATGCGCTACAACACCACCGAAAGACAGCAGTAATTTGTGCGAAATCTTCTTTGAGAAAGATGATTGGTACGATGCAGCGGCCGATGCGCGTGATAAATGGGGAGTGCCAATTCATGTGCCTATGGCAATGATGTATCAAGAAAGCTCCTTTCGCCACGATGCCTTGCCTCCCCGTGATTACGTATTTTTCGGCTTAGTCCCTTGGGGCAGAGTAAGCTCCGCTTATGGGTATTCGCAAGCTAAGACACCCACATGGGCTGACTACATGCGCGAAACCGACAACAGCGGCGCTGACCGCGACGATTTTGAAGATGCTATCGACTTCATGGGTTGGTTTATCTATAAGTCTCAAAAGGTGAATGGTATTTCGAAGTGGGATGCTTACGCCCAATACTTGAACTACCATGAAGGCTGGGGTGGCTATAAACGTAGAAGTTATGACCGCAAACCTTGGCTGAAGAAAGTTGCATCTAAAGTAAAAGCACGATCATTACGCTACGCAACACAGCTCAAAACCTGCGAAGAAGAGCTAAGCAAAGGCTGGTTCATGAAGCTTTTTAGCTAGGGGTGCTAGGAATGCGGATAGACATGCGGACACCCATTTTCAACATAGACACCCACTTAATAAATTTGGACACTCACAGATTTCGAAATCTTGGATATTAATGGATGTCCAAGTTTTTTGGTTTACTCGGTGAGAAGACACCCATATAAGGCGAAAATCAGTCAATTAACCCCAAGCAGGTAGAAAAACTAAACCAAGGTTCAGTTTTTCTTTCTTGCGTATTAACCCACTATAAAAATCAAATATCCACACCAAAATTTAAGCATGCCGCGTCCTCGTAAGTCATTAATATGTTTAGATGAAACACCTTACTATCATTGCGTTTCTCGTTGTGTTCGAAGAGCATTTCTATGCGGGGAAGACAAGTTTAGTGGCAGAAGCTACGAGCACAGAAGGCAATGGGTTGAGAATCGTCTGCTTAAGCTCGCAAGTGTTTTTGCAATCGACGTTTGCGCTTATGCAGTAATGAGCAACCATACTCATACTGTATTGCGTGTTGATAAGGGACATGCGCTTGCAATGAGCCCTGAGGAAGTACTGAGTCGGTGGCATACGCTTCACAATGGAACTTTGCTTACTCGTCAATTTATGAATAAAGAACAAAGGCCTAGCCTCTCAGAAGCGCAAGTGAAAACGGTACTATCTTGTGTGGAGATGTATAGAAAGCGTTTATACGATATCAGTTGGTTCATGCGGCTTCTTAATGAGTTTATTGCGAGAAAAGCAAACAAAGAGGATGAATGCACAGGGCGCTTTTGGGAAGGGCGGTTTAAGTCTCAGGCTTTACTAGATGAATCAGCGTTATTGGCCTGTATGGCCTATGTTGACTTAAACCCTATTAGAGCTAGTAATGTGAATACACCTGAAAAGGCAATGTATACCAGTGTGAAGCGTCGTATAGCAAAGGCGAAAAAGAATAAACAACCCCAAGAGTTACTTCCATTTATTGGTGATTCAAAAGATAGTAAGGTAAAAGGCTTACCTTTTCGGTTGAATGATTATTTACAGTTAGTGGATCAAACTGGTAGACAGCTAAGAAGTAACACCAAAGGAGCGATCCCGCGAAATTGCGAGCCTATTTTATCCCGTACTGGTTTAACACAAACGGATTGGTCTGCCGTTGTAAGCTCTATTGAGAGTAACTTCTCCAGTAAGATAAGCTTGGCACTGGTAAAACGAAAAACTGGATTGAGCCATCAATTAGCCTGCTGAACTTGAATTCGCTATCCCAACTTATGCAATTCAAATCAATAAGTACTGAGGGGGAGTTAATGCCTGTTTTTTATTTAGTAACCTCACTAATTTTTCTGATATTAAACACCAAATTTAACCAACCCGTCCGCACAGTAAAACCGGACAGAAAAAAGTGTCCGTTCGGACACTTCAATAACCGTTTAATTAATTAAATTTCTATTAATCATATAGTTAACTTTTGGCACGTTATTCGTAGTACTAGTTTACACTCCTAACAGAAACTAGATGAATATGTTGCTTTTTCACTTTATCAGCCTGCCTATTTTTATTTTTATTATTGTAGTGTTGCTCGCTAATTTCGAGTCAGTAAGTCACGAGGATGTCTTATGATTCAGGATACTAGTAGTCAGGATACCGTTGTTGTAACGCAGCCGTCGCGAAAAAAATGGGTGGGTGTCTTAGCTATACTTTTAATAGTGGGTGTCTTCGGATATTTTTTTCTTTTTTCTAGCTCCACCGCCGGTCTATCTAGCAGTCGTGATTCGCTAAAATTCAGCGTAGTAACAAAAGGCGAACTGATTAGGGATATCGTCACCACTGGCAGAATAATCGCTTCAAATGCCCCACAGTTGTATAGCCCTGAGCAGGGCTATGTACTTTTAAAAGTAAAGCCCGGTGACTCGGTAGAAAAAGGGGATATTGTAGCAATAGTCGATTCTCCTGAATTGCAAAATACTATGAAGCAAGAGCAATCAGCGCTAGCAAGCTTGGAAAGTGATCTTGCTAGGCAAGAACTTGATGTACGTAGACAGGCACTGTTATTAAACAAACAAGCTGATATTGCTAACGTAGAATTGGTTGCTGCCCAGCGAGAAGAAAAAAGAGCAAAATTGTCAATTAAAGATCACCTCATAAGCCAGATAGATTTAGAAGAGGCGCTAGATAATTTAGCCAAAGCACAAGTGACTTATAAGCACGCCATTAGTGAAATTGAATTAGCAACAGATACATTAGCCTTTGAGCTTAAGACCACGAAAGAGAAGGTCGCCAGGCAAGCTCTAGTTGTTGATGACCTAACCCGCCAACTTGCCGATTTAACTATTAAAGCCAGCGTTTCTGGTGTCGTGGGAAATGTACTGATTCAGCCAAATGCGCTTGTGGCCAAAAATGAGCCATTAATGAAATTGGTAGATTTAACGGCTTATGAAGCTGAGCTAAATGTTGCTGAAAGCTACGCAAATGAGTTGGGGTTAGGGATGAGTGTTGAATTAAAAGTGGGTGTCCAAAAAGTGATTGGCACACTGGCTTCAATATCTCCAGAAGTTGTCGATAGGCAAGTTATTGCAAGGGTACGCTTCCCTGAAAACAGCGTGCAATCAATTCGTCAAAATCAGCAGGTGTCAGCACGAATATTGTTAGAGAACAAAAGTGATGTACTCAAGGTAGAGCGTGGGAGTTTTCTTCAAGCAGGAGGCGCAACGGCCTATTTAGTTACCGGTGATCTGGCCGAGCGAATAGACATTCAGATTGGCGCAACCAGCATCCGAGAAGTCGAAATTCTCAGCGGCCTGGAAGAGGGTGATCAAATAATAGTTTCAAATTACGAACAGTTTAATCAAGCGTCTACAGTACTACTGCGCTAATAAAAAGGATAAATAGCAATGTTAACCATGAACAACGTAAGCAAAATATATCAAACGAACAGCGTACAAACTCATGCACTAAGAGATTTTTCGCTAACCGTAAATGAAGGAGAGTTTATTGCGGTAACAGGGCCATCTGGCTCTGGGAAAACAACATTTTTAAACATTGCTGGTTTGCTGGAACCGTTCACATCAGGCCAATATACCTTAGATGGGGTTGATATCGGTCGATTGTCAGATAATGAAACTGCCGACTTAAGAAACCAAAAAATTGGCTATATATTTCAGGGTTTTAATCTAATACCTGATTTGAATTTATATGAAAATGTCGAAGTGCCATTACGTTATCGGGGCATTGCCGCAAAAGAGCGTAAAGTAAGAATTGAACAATGTTTAGAGCAAGTTGGTTTAGCCAGCCGAGCTAAACATTTACCACAACAGTTATCTGGCGGGCAACAGCAGCGTGTTGCTATAGCACGTGCTCTGGCGGGTAAACCTCGCTTCTTACTTGCCGATGAGCCTACGGGAAATCTGGACAGCCTTATGGCGCGCCAAGTTATGGAATTACTTGAAGAAATAAACAGAAATGGCGCAACAATTGTAATGGTAACCCATGATGCCGAATTAGCGCGCCGAGCGCCTCGGAATATTCAAGTCGTAGATGGGCAGTTAGCCGACTTTACCTTATATCAGGGTAAGCCGTCTTTAACAGCCAGCCGCGACAATAAAACCGTTGTTGCGTCAGGAGTGTAATATGTTTCTCCACTATATTGATTTAAGTTGGCGAAGCATAAAACGCACGCCCGTCATTAGCTTTTTAATGGTGTTTGCCATTGCCATTGGTATAGGGCTTACTATGACCAGCCTGTCGGTTTATCACATGATGTCGATGGACCCCATTCCCCACAAAAGCAGCGCGATTTATTATCCTCAGCTAAATATTATGGACGATGGCCATGAGTGGCATTCATCTGACAACCTGCCATATCAACTTACGTATCAGGATGCCGTTAATCTGTACAACGCAGACATTTCAGTACCCAAGTCACCAAGTTTTAGAAGTGGCTTCTCTGTACACCTAAATTCGCCCGACGTTAAACCTAGCATGGAGCCTGCGCGATTGGTGAATAGAGAGTTTTTTTCTATCTTCGACCGACCTTTTATTTATGGCGCACCTTGGTCTTTACACTCACAAGACACCCATGAATATGTAGTGGTGATTTCAGAAAAAATCAACAACCGTTTATTTGCAGGTAAAGACTCGGTTGGCCAACATATTTACCTTGATAATAACAGTTACCGAATTGTGGGTGTCTCAGCCAATTGGGAACATCATGTGAAGTATTACGACGTGAACAACGGCGCGTTTAACTCCTCTGAACAGCTCTATATTCCTTTCGCTATTGGCGCGCTGGAAGAAATTACCACGTGGGGGAACTTAAATGGCTGGAAGCATGAAGCGCTTAAGAACTATCAAGATTTAATGCATTCAGAACATGTGTGGATTCAATTTTGGGTACAGCTGAATACGGAAGCAGAGAAGCAACAATTCGCCAATTTTCTTATGACTTACATGGAAGATCAAAGAGAAAAAGGCCGCTTCAATCGAGAAACGTTAGAATACAAGCTTCGAAACGTGACGGAATGGCTGGAGTACAACTCAGTGGTATCTGAAGACAATCGTATTCTGGTGGGGCTGAGTTTTATGTTTCTATTAGTGTGTGTGTCCAACATTTTAGGGTTGCTGCTGGCGAAGTTTTTAAAGCGGGCGCCAGAGGTGGGTGTCCGGAGGGCACTCGGTGCCAGTAAACGTCATATATTTGCCCAGCATATTGTTGAAGTGTCGGTGATTGGGCTAGCCGGTGGCTTGTTAGGAATTGTGATTGCGCAAATTGGGTTATGGGGAATTCGGGTGACCAACAGCTATTATGATGCCCTAGCAACTATGGATGTCTCAATGTTACTCGCTGCGCCAATTATCGCCCTTGTGGCCAGTTTCTTGGCCGGATTATACCCAGCTTGGTTGGTGTGCAGAACACAACCCGCTATCTACTTAAAAAGCCAATAAGGAGCAGGCTATGTTAGACATTAAACCTATCTTCAATGCAATACGCCGTTCCAAAATTGGCGCCGTGCTTCTGTTACTTCAAATAGCGCTTACCATGGCGATTGTTAGCAATGCTGCATTTATGATTAATGATCATGTTTCGTATCTTCGTGAAGATACAGGGTTTCCAGAGAAGGAAATCTTTAGCTTGTCGGTTATGACATTCGGGACAGACCGCTCCCTCAGCCAACAAGCCGAACTCGATGAAACAATGATTCGAAGCCTTCCTGGCGTAATTGACGCCAGTTTAATTCAAGCGATACCCTTATCAGGCGGAGGGTCTTCTTCATCCGTGGCATTAAAACCTTCTCCTGAACAGTCTAAATCCATCAGCGTGCCTTATTATTATATGGACGAACATGGTTTAAATACCTTCGGTATAAAACTGCTTGAAGGGCGAAACTTTCGGCCAGAAGAGGTTATTGTTGGTAATGATTTCACCGGTAACGGCCCCAACACAATTATTGTCTCTCAAGCCCTTGCCGAAGCATTATTTTCCGATGGTGGGGCGCTGGGAGAAACGGTTTATCTTAAAAATAGACCCCTTGAAATTATCGGAATAGTGGGAACAATGAAAAGCCCTTGGCCTAATGGTATGCGAGATAAAACCACTGCTATTGTGCCGTTTATGGATGTCCAAAATTATCAACATATTCTAGTTCGTACGGATAAAACTGAACGAGCTAACATCATGGCGAATATTGAACAGAATATGTTGGACGTTTACGATAAGCGGGTCATTATTAATGTGGATGGGCTAGATAAAACCAAAGAAAACTATGACGCCACCGATGTGCTCATGATGCGTATGTTGATTGTACTTGTTGTTATTCTTCTACTGGTGACTGCACTTGGCATATTCGGGCTTACGCAATTCAACATTAGCAAACGCACAAAACAAATTGGCACCCGCCGAGCGTTAGGGGCAAGAAAGTCTGCTATCGTAAGGTATTTTTTAGTTGAAAATACCTTGGTCTGTATAGCGGGTTTAGTGATAGGGGGAATAGCGGCAGTGGTTTTAGGTGATGTAATGATGAAATCCTACTCTATTTCATCATTAGAACCGGAATTCATTTTGGGTACTGCCGTGTTCATTTTTGTAATGAGCCTACTGGCTGTTATTTTTCCTGCTATGCGAGCCGCTAATATTTCACCCAGTATTGCTACTCGCAGTATATAAGTCGTATTTAAGAAGTGTAGACATGACCAAAGTGTTAATTGTTGATGATAACGCCGCCGTATTAGAGGCGTTATCACTATTGCTAGAAATTCATGGTTACGATGTGGTGACAGCCACCACACCAAAAGCGGCGCTGCAGATAGTCAATTACCAAGCTATCGGGCTAGTGTTGCAAGATATGAATTTTAGTGCAGATACGACCTCTGGCGAGGAAGGGCGCGAGCTCTTCTTCGCACTTCGTGAGCTAAATCCGCTATTACCCATTATTCTCATCACGGCGTGGACAGAGCTAGAACAAGCGGTAGAGTTGGTGAAAGCAGGCGCAGCTGACTACATTCCAAAGCCGTGGGATGATAGTAAGCTTATTACCACCATCAAAAACCTCGTGGCGCTAGGGCAGGCCGCCAGCCAAAATAAAATGTTGAAGCAACAAGCGGTAAATTTTGACAATACCCGCCAGGCAGCCGTAAGTATTGGGTTAGTGTACGAAAGTGCAGCCATGCAGCGGGTAGTAGATATGTCGGTGCAGGTGGCTAAATCTGATGTACCGGTACTTATTACTGGGCCAAATGGAAGTGGAAAGGAAAAGATTGCTGAACTCATTCAATCTCAATCACCCCTTAATCAGTCGGCATTTGTGAAGGTAAATGCGGGCGCCCTTCCTCAAGAGCTTATTGAAGCTGAGCTCTTTGGCGCAGAAATAGGCGCGTTTACCAGCGCTAACAAAACGCGAATTGGCCGTTTTGAAGCCGCCCACCAAGGCACCTTGTTTTTAGATGAAATCGGCAATTTGCCGCTGTCAGGCCAGGTCAAATTATTGCGCGTATTGCAAACCGGTGAATTTGAAAAGCTAGGGTCGGTGAAAACACAAAAAACAGACGTAAGGATAATATCGGCCACCAATTCTGATTTAACTCGCGACATCGCAAACGGCGCATTTCGCGAGGATTTGTTTTATCGTTTAAATGTTATCGAAATTAATGTGCCACCCCTTAATGAGCGAGGAGATGATGTGTTGGCCTTGGCAAAGCACTTTTTACCAGGTCGAGACATTAGCCTCACGGGGAAGCAGGCACTACAAGCCTACGCGTGGCCAGGAAATGTGCGTGAGCTTGAAAATGTGTGCCGACGAGTCAGCATATTGCATCCAGATGGTACGCTGGATGCCGATGACTTCGGTTTATCCTCTATTAGCGGTGAGATGAATACAGAGCAAAGAGGCGGAAAAGAGCCGAGCAAATCAGAGATTGAGGCGGCGCTTACAGAATTTAACGGCACAATATCTAAAGTGGCAAGGTACTTAGGGTTATCCAGACAAGCGCTTTACCGCCGGCTAGATAAATATGGAATTGATTATAAATCGTGAGGTTAATTAAAAATAAGCTTCTGGTCGCGGCGCTTTGTGCCACAGCAATAGGCATGGCGCCTATGTTGTATGTAAGCGACCTGTCGGTTGTTCAAAAAGCTTTGCTTGTCCTAGCGTCTTTATGTTTGTGTGCACTTGCAGTGAAAGTCTGTACGGCGCAAATAAACAAACAATTAGAGGCGCTTAAAATAGGTTTGCTCAATTTTAAAGACGGTGAGTTTTCGTCAACACTGGCTTGTAAAACAAACGACGAGTTTAAAACCTTATTCCAGCTTTATAACGATACCGCAGAAACCCTTCGCCGAGAAAAACAGTGGTTGTATCAACGAGAGCTAATGCTAGATAAAGTGCTGCATAGTTCACCTGACGTTTTACTACTAGTGAACGATCAGATGCATGTGGTGCTAAGTAACCGCCAAGCCTGCGAGTTCTTCCACCCAACAACTAGGAAGGAGGATACTGACTCTGAGGAAAATGGCGCTGGTACGAATAAGTTGGGTGCTAGCAGCTCGGGTACCAGAAGCTTGGAAGGTTACACCCTCGGCACTTTACTTAACAATAAACCAGACACGCTAAAAGATGTTTTGCTAGAAAATCGAGAAGGGCTATTTACTTTGCCTCACGGGGCTAGCGGCATTCAAACATGGCATATGTCCACAGGAACATTCTTATTAAATAACCAAACTCACCGACTGTATATCCTTAAGCAAATGACGCGGGAGCTTAACCGACAAGAAGTGTCGGTGTGGAAAAAGGTAATAAGAGTAATTAGTCACGAGCTCAATAATTCCTTGGGGCCTATTTCAAGCTTATTGCATAGCGGCCAAATTGTAGGCCAACAAAATGGTGATGCCCGTCTGGTGCGTGTGTTCCACACTATTGAAGAACGTATCGCCCATTTAAACCAATTTGTTCAAGGGTATGGAAGATTTGCAAAATTGCCTCCACCAGTTTTAGCAACAATTGATTGGGATAAAATAACGGCGCAACTCAGCAATCAATGTGACTTTAAGTTAACCATGCAAGAGGCTGTTGAAGTAAAAGCCGATGCAGTCCAATTAGAGCAGCTATTAATTAACTTACTTAAAAATGCCCATGAGTCGGGAGGACACCCACAGGATGTGGAGCTCGTCATTAAACAAACGGCTTCTCAAGTTATTATTGAAGTACTCGATAGCGGAAAAGGCATGACGGATAGCGTGATGACGAATGCGCTGGTTCCTTTTTATTCCACTAAAGCTAATGGGAGTGGATTAGGGCTAGCACTATGCCGAGAAATAACCGATGCGCATAATGGCCACTTAGTAATTCAAAACCGAAAAGATAAGGGGTTATGTGTGCGTTTTATTATTGATAAAACGACAAAGTAGCAGGCAAAAAAAGAGGGGAACAGACGGGCGTCTGTTCCCCTTACGACGCTAAGCCAAGACCGTTTTTAACCTACGTCGAACAGGCACGTACAATGTATTGCAAATGAGAATGATTTGCAATGCCATTTTAAGTTATTTTCAATTTATTTATACATTGATCTCGATCAACTTCTCTACATCCCTTCCATTTACCGTATTTCAGACTTGATCCAGATCACAAACCTTCGCTAAGAAATCGCTATCATTACCTTATTAACCATGTGAGGAGAAACACTATGTTACTAAGTATGATTTCAGACCCTGTTGTATGGGGCTCGCTTTTAGGTATTAGTATTATTATTGGAATGGGTGTGTTTTATACATACCTATTTATGCACAACAGTGCAGAACTTGATAAGTAAAAATTGTTTTGCCTGTAAGACGCGGCGTTGACATGAATTAGGTAAATGTTAGGTCAAGAACTCAGTAACGATAACTAGGTTCACTATCGCTTATATTCTGGCGTGGGCACATCTAGCAACACCAGCAATGCCGCTTGTCCGCCGTATTCAAGTGGCGCTTGGTGGAAAGCATTCACGTGAGGATGCTGTATTAAGTAATGGGGGAGTGCATTTTTTAAAACGCCCTGTCCAAACCCGTGCATAATAGAAACACAATCTACCGACTCTTTTCTGGCGGTATAAATTAATGAGGCTATTTCGGTTTTTGCCATTTCTCGGGTCATACCGTGCAAATCCAGCAGAAACTCAGGGGAATAGTCTCCTCGTCTAAGCTGTTTTAGTACATGTGTTGGCACGCCTTCTCGGCAATATCGCATGGGACCTTCTTGCGGAAGTACGGCTTGGTACATATCGGAAAAGCTAAAACTCGCCGCTACCTGCTTACTGCCTTTTAGGTGTTTAACCCCTGCTAATTGCTTTTTCTTTTCCAGGGCAACTTTCTTATTCGGAACAATCTTGTCCTGCTCCATGGGCTTTACACCTTGCACTGCATCAGCAAATGAGAAGGTATCTTCAATCACTTTTGGCTTCTCAGTGCCTTTTTTCATGGCTTTTAGTTCTTTTTTAAATGCTTTCATTATGAACCGATATGCAAATTAACGTGGGCGCAGGCGTTATCTTTGGGTATGATACCAGCTTTCATATTCCTGATGTACCCAAGCTCTTATGACCGACAAGTTTTACTTAGAAGAAGCCATCGAAGATTTACACAGCATACTTGATATGATTCGGTGGGCTACCAGTCGATTTAACGACGCCGCCCTCTATTTTGGTCATGGTACCGATAACGCTTGGGATGAAGCATTAAGCCTTACCATGCAAGCGCTACACTTGCCGCATTTGTTATCTGAGCATGTTGGCGACAGCATGTTGTCGTCAAGACTCACAAAAAGTGAGCGCGAAAAAATTGCTGAGCTTGTTTTAAAACGAGTTCAAACCCGTATGCCTCTGCCTTACATTACCAACGAAGCTTGGTTTTGCGGCATGCCATTTTACGTTGATGAGCGCGTGCTTATCCCTCGCTCTCCGTTTGCAGAACTGATTCAAAATAACTTTGAGCCCTTCGTTAAAGAAGCACCGTCGCATATTTTAGATATGTGTACCGGTGGTGGCTGTATTGCTATTGCGCTTGCGCATGCGTACCCCGACTCACAGGTTGATGCGGTAGATATAAGTGAAGATGCCCTTGAAGTGGCCGATATTAATATTCAAGAGCACCAATTAAGTCACCGTGTTTACCCTATTCATTCTGATTTATTTACTAATTTAACCGGGCAGAAATACGATTTAATTGTATCAAACCCACCTTATGTTGATGCTGAAGACATGGCCGACTTACCTGATGAATATCATCACGAGCCAGAGCTTGCATTAGCAGCCGGAGACGACGGGTTAGAACTTGTGGATATTATGCTGCGTGAAGCACCACAATATTTAACCGATAACGGCTGGTTGTTCATTGAAGTGGGTAACAGCGAAGTGCATATGGACACTCGTTTCCCGGGCCTTGAAGTCATTTGGCTTAGCTTTGAAAATGGCGGGCAGGGGATATTTGCCGTGAACAACTCAACATTAAAAAACTATTTTAACAGCAAGGATTAATTCTCGATTATGTCAGGCAACAGCTTTGGAAAACTCTTCACCGTTACCACATTTGGAGAAAGCCACGGTATCGCCATTGGCGGTGTTGTTGATGGTTGCCCTCCTGGCCTCACGTTAAGTGAAGCTGATTTACAGGGCGATTTAGACAGACGTAAGCCTGGTACATCCCGTTATACCACCGCCCGTCGTGAAGATGATGAAGTGCAAATTTTGTCTGGCGTGTTTGAAGGAAAAACGACGGGTACCAGTATTGGTTTGTTGATTAAAAACAAAGATCAACGTAGCCAAGACTACTCAAATATTGCCGACCGTTTCCGTCCAGGTCATGCAGATTACACCTACGATCAAAAGTATGGTTCACGTGATTATCGTGGTGGGGGCCGCTCGTCTGCCCGTGAAACTGCGGTACGTGTTGCTGCGGGTGGTATTGCCAAAAAGTATTTGAAAGAAGTGCATGGCGTTGAAGTACATGGCTACCTTTCTCAATTAGGGCCTATTAGCGTTGAAAACGTTGACCATGCGGTGACGAATACCAATCCTTTTTTCTGCCCTGATGAAAGCAAACTCGAAGCGCTCGATGAATACATGCGTGAGCTAAAGAAATCTGGCGATAGCATTGGTGCTAAAGTTTCAGTCGTGGTTAAAAATGTTCCAGTGGGTTTGGGCGAGCCAGTATTCGATAGATTAGATGCCGATATTGCGCACGCTATGATGGGCATTAATGCGGTTAAAGGCGTAGAGATTGGCGACGGTTTTGAGGTTATTAACCAAAAAGGCAGTGAGCACCGTGATACGCTTTCACCTGAAGGTTTCCAATCAAACCATGCGGGTGGCGTATTAGGCGGTATTTCAACAGGACAAGATCTTGAAGTGCATATGGCACTTAAACCAACATCTAGCATTTCAGTGCCAGGTAAAACCATCAACAAGCAGGGTGAAGAAATCGAAATCATCACCAAAGGTCGTCACGACCCTTGTGTGGGTATTCGCGCTGTCCCCATTGCTGAAGCGATGATGGCCATTGTATTGATGGATCACTACTTGCGTCACCGTGCACAAAACGCTTCAGTGGTATCGACTACCGTACCTATTGCAGGTCAGGCAGGTCAGGCAGGTAAAGCTGAATAAGCGCTAACTAAGCGATAAGAAAACAGCGCGTCAGTATAATACACCATCCAGCTTATCCCCTTCATACGCCCCAGGTAACGTTACCTGGGGCGCTATCGCATACGGAGTTGTGCAGTGCCATTCGCTAAATTGCCCTTTGCTAACCATAAATCACTCATTGTTCTCGCGTTAACCTATTGGCTATATTTCGGTCAGTTGGGTGTTTTGGTCCCTTATTTGGGAATATTTCTTGATGGTCGTGGTTTTAGCTCTGCTGAAATAGGGGAGCTCTTCGCAGTGATAACCCTCGCGCGTATTTTAGGGCCTGGATTGTGGGCGGGCATTGCTGATAGAAAAGGCAATGCGGTGAGCGTGTTAAGGCTGGGTAGTTTTCTTACCGTGGCAACTTTCTGTTCCGTATTCTTGTTCGAAGGGTTTTGGGGGCTCACCCTTTCTTTCGGCTTAATGATGATGTTTTGGACGGCGGTACTACCTCAATTAGAGGTTATCACCATGAAGTCAGTAGAAGGCACTAAGGCCAGCTACGGGCTTATAAGGTTGTGGGGGAGCATTGGCTTTATATGCTTAACGGTAGGTGTAGGTAAAGCCTTAGATAGCTTTTCTACTGAAACGCCAGTAATAGCGAGTGTGGGCGTGTTATTGCTGTTGTTCGTGACCACGTTATTCATTCAAGCGCCTAAAGCCAGTGCCGAGAAACACACTGCCGTAGGCAGCATTTGGCAGTACGCCAAACAGCGCCCCTTTGTAGTTTTCATCTTTGCTTCTATATGTTTACAAATTAGTTTTGGGGCCTATTACGGCTTTTTCGCGTTATATATGCGCGACCTTGGTTACAGCGGCCAACAAACTGGTTTATTTATCGCCCTAGGCGTACTGGTAGAAGTAGGTATTTTTCTTATTGCTAGCCGTTTAACTGCACGGTTTGGCGTGTGGAATCTGTTGTTCGCCAGCTTGTTATTAACAGCACTGCGTTGGTATGCATTAGCATCTGCTGCCGATAGCATGGCGGTGATATTACTCAGCCAAGTTATCCATGCACTCAGCTTCGGGTTAACCCATGCGGTGTCTGTGCACTTCATTCATCAATTTTTACCACCTGCATTTCACAGCCGAGGCCAAGCCATTTATATTAGCGTGGCATTTGGGTTCGGTGGTGCGTTCGGTAACTATATGGCAGGGCAGCAATGGGACCAAGGAGCCAACGCGTACGAAACCTTTGCCACCGCAGCGGTGTTCTCGGCGATAGGGGCGGCTTCCTTGTTTTTCTGTAAGCGTAAGCAACTTATGTAGAAGGACTCTTGCTTGTTCTGTTTGTTTTATTAAAGCTGATGCCAAAACCTACTTTAGTTACGATAACTAGCTATACTGAATTAAACGTGAAGTGATACTAGAATGAAAAATAAAAGGCGTCATGCTGTAATAGTTAGCAGTATCTCTACTTAATATTGATTTACATGCGTTGACGTTAGCATTCTCATTATATTAATTGAGGAGTGTTTGCATGAATTCACGCTCTGTGGTGTGTAGTAAGAAGTTTCCCCATGCCGCTTACAGCATTGAGATTGTGGGCTCTACACTTATTAGTGAATTAGATGGTCAATGGTCTACCGAAATATCAAATAGCTATATTGCCGATGTTAAGCAAGAAGTCTCATCTAGATTCAACAAGCGCTGGCTGCATATCGTGTTGTTGGATAAGTGGGATTTGACCACATTTGATGCCATGGACAAGTTTACCGAATACGGAATATGGTGTTACGAAAAGGGTGTTAAAGCAACGTTTTATGTATACCAAACTAACCCCGTCAAACGATATCAACTGGCTAAAATGTTACCCGAGCGAGCCAAAGACTACGTCAGCTTTCATGTGCTAAGTATCGATGATGCGTTTCTCTTCGCCTCTGAAAATGGCTTTCTTGAAGAGCCAAGACCAAATCAAACGATCAAAACACTGAATGTCTGACATTCCTCTGTCACTGCGATATTGAGTCAGGCGCTTTCTGTGTGCAATTAAAAGCGTGCATTTAAGGAAGTGCCCTGAATAACTGCAAACGCAAAGGACACTTACTTACTGGTACGGCACTCGGCAAGTAGGGTAGGAAGCCCTGCATTGTTTTCTTGCTCAAGTCTTACATCAAACTTCCACAATCTATGAAGATGACGCATAACCTCACCTTTGGAGTTTCCTAACGGAATCCCATGTTGAGGAACGTAGCGAAGGGTTAAAGACCGATCGCCCCTTACATCAACGTTATATACCTGAATATTAGGCTCCAAATTACTCAAATTATATTGGGCGGATAGCTTTTCTCTAATAGTTCGATAGCCGTTTTCATCATGGATAGCGCTGACGCTTACATAGGAATTGCTCGCGTCGTCCTCTAACGCAAATAATTTAAAATCTCGCATTAGCTTGGGTGATAAAAACTGACTAATAAAGCTTTCATCCTTAAAGTTGTGCATGGCGAAATGCACAGTTTCAAGCCAATCTTTACCAGCGATAGTTGGCAAGTATTCATAGTCTTCTTTGGTGGGAGACTGACACACCCGTTTGATATCCATGAACATCGAGAACCCTAACGCATAAGGGTTAATACCAGAATAGTATGGGCTGTTGTAATCGGGCTGCATCACTACGCTGGAATGACTGTGCAAAAACTCCATCATGAAGCGATCGCTGACTAATCCCTCGTCGTACATTTTATTTAGAATGTGGTAGTGCCAAAAACAGGCCCACCCCTCGTTCATCACTTGGGTTTGTTTTTGTGGGTAAAAATACTGAGATACTTTTCGTACTATACGGACGAGCTCACGCTGCCACGGCTCTAATAAAGGGGCATTTTTTTCAATGAAATACAGTAAGTTTTCTTGTGGCTCGGATGGAAAGCGCAAGGTGTTTGTGTCTTTACTTTTAGGGTTGTTTGGCAAGGTTCGCCACAGCTCATTGACTTGTGACTGTAAATACTGAGCACGCTCTTCTTGACGGGTTTTCTCTTCCTGAAGCGATATTTTTTGTGGTCTTTTATATCGGTCCACACCGTAATTCATTAACGCGTGACAAGAATCAAGAATGTTCTCAACTTCTTCTACACCATGTTTTTGCTCACATTTAGAAATGTACTTCTTGGCAAATACCAAATAGTCGATAATGGAACTGGCATCTGTCCAAGTTTGAAAAAGGTAGTTACCTTTAAAGAAAGAGTTGTGGCCATAGCAGGCATGCGCCATTACCAACGCTTGCATAGTAATGGTATTTTCTTCCATTAAGTACGCTATGCAAGGGTCAGAATTAATCACAATTTCATAGGCCAAGCCCATTTGGCCCCTGCGGTACTGTTGTTCGGTTTGAATAAACTTTTTACCAAACGACCAATGCGTATAGTTTAGTGGCATACCTATGCTGGCGTACGCATCCATCATTTGTTCAGCGGTAATAACTTCAATTTGGTTAGGGTAGGTGTCTAGCTTAAAATCTTTAGCAATGCGGTCTATTTCTGTTTCATACTCGGTGAGTAATGAAAACGTCCAATCTGGGCCGTCATCTAATTTATGTTTTTGACGCGCTGCACTTAAAGACATGGGCTAACCTCCTTGCGCACTAAACTGCTCAGTACGCTTAAATATTTCTCTGAATACAGGGTAAATATCATCCGGCGTTTGAATGTGTTTACATACTATATTCTCGAAAGATTGACTGACCTTTTCGTATTCTCGCCAAAGGGTTTGGTGTTGGCGTTCGGTTATTTCAATATAGGCAAAGTAGCGGGTGGCGGGTAATAGGTTATTAACTAAAAGTGAGCTACATAAAGGCGAATCATCGGCCCAGTTATCGCCATCGGATGCTTGGGCCGCGTAGATATTCCAATTGCCATCGCTAAACCGTTCTCGCACGATTTCATCCATGAGCTTTAGTGCGCTTGAGACTATCGTACCGCCGGTTTCTTGAGAGTAAAAAAACGCCTGTTCGTCGACTTCTTTCGCTTGAGTATGATGCCTGATATACACCACCTCTACATTCTCGTAGGTACGGGTTAAAAACAAATACAGTAGAATATAAAAGCGTTTTGCTACATCTTTGGTCGCTTGATCCATAGAGCCTGAAACATCCATTAAGCAAAACATCACCGCTTTGCTGGTAGGGATAGGGCGCTTGTCGTAGTTTTTAAAACGTAAATCGAAGGTGTCGATAAAAGGGACTTTAGCCACTTTGGCTTTAAGTAGTGCGAGTTCTTTTTCAATTTCTTCAATGGCTAGTGCATTGTTAGTAGGCGCAGTCATCAGTATGGCTAACTGTTCTTCTAACTCTCTGATACGCTTTCGAGTAGAACCGGTTAACGCAATTCGTCTTGCCACCGATCCTTTAAGAGAACGAACAATGTCTAAGTTACTCGGCACACCGTCAGTTTGATACCCAGCACGATAGGTTTCATGTTGAATCACTTTATCAAACTGATTTTTCTTTAAATTAGGCAGCGCCAAGTCGTCGAACAAGATATCTAAATATTCGTCTTTCGAGATGGAGAAAACGAATTCATCTTCTCCGTCGCCGCTATTACCCGCTTCCCCTTCACCAGAACCTTGACCCGCGCCACCTGGCGGGCGGTCAATTTTATCGCCTGCAATGAATTGGTCATTACCGGGGTGGACAATATCTCGCTTGCCCCCTTTTCCGGTATGAAATACAGGTTCAGAAATATCGCGAGTAGGAATGCTTACCTGCTCGCCCGAGTCTAGGTCGGTAACAGAACGTTTGCCGACTGCATCGGTAACAGCACGCTTTATCTGTTGTTTGTAGCGTTTAATAAAGCGCTGTCTGTTTACCGTGCTTTTGCCTTTACTATTAAGTCTTCGGTCGATGAAATGCGCCATAACCACCTGCTTGTCATAGGGTGAACCACGAGTAAATAGCCCATTATGAGGCTTTACGAACTCGTAAATACCACTCACACAATAGTCTGACTTGCTTTTGTGTATAGCCTTTTTCCGTCATTCGATTTACAAAGTCGTCATGCTTTTTCTGCTCGTCGGCCGACCCTTTTGTATTAAACGAAATAACTGGCAGCAAATCTTCCGTGTTGGAAAACATTTTCTTTTCAATCACAGTGCGTAATTTTTCATAACTCGTCCACGATGGGTTTTTACCACCATTGTTGGCCCTTGCACGAAGTACGAAATTCACTATCTCATTGCGGAAGTCTTTAGGGTTGCTAATTCCCGCGGGCTTTTCGGTTTTCTCAAGTTCAGCATTTAGTGACGCGCGGTCAAAAAGTTGACCGGTTTCTGGGTCACGATACTCCTGGTCTTGGATCCAAAAGTCTGCATAGGTGACATAGCGGTCGAAAAGATTCTGACCGTATTCTGAGTAAGATTCCAAATACGCGGTCTGAATTTCTTTACCAATAAATTCAACGTATTTTGGTATCAGATAGCCTTTTAAGAACTCTAAATATTGCTCACTTAAATCTGGTGGAAATTGTTCACGTTCAATCTGCCTTTCAAGCACATAGAACAAATGCACAGGGTTGGCAGCCACTTCTTGATGATCAAAGTTAAACACACGAGATAGTATTTTGAAGGCAAAGCGAGTTGACAATCCTTCCATGCCTTCATCTACGCCGGCATAGTCGCGGTATTCTTGATATGACTTCGCTTTAGGATCGGTGTCTTTCAAGCTTTCCCCATCATAAACCCGCATTTTTGAGAACAAACTCGAGTTTTCAGGTTCTTTTAATCGAGATAGCACAGTGAACTGCGCTAAGCATTCTAAGGTATCTGGTGCGCACGGTGCCCCTTTAAGTTCACTGCTATCTAGCAGTTTACGGTAGATATGAATCTCTTCACTTACTCGCAAACAGTAGGGTACTTTGACAATGTAAACGCGGTCTAAAAAGGCTTCATTATTCTTGTTGTTTCTGAAGGTTTGCCATTCTGACTCATTTGAGTGGGCTAAAATCAGCCCATCGAAAGGTAATGCTGAAAAGCCTTCGGTAGGATTATAGTTACCTTCTTGGGTGGCAGTAAGTAGTGGATGTAGCACTTTAATCGGTGCCTTAAACATTTCCACAAATTCCATCAACCCTTGGTTCGCCTTACACAGTGAGCCCGAATAGCTGTAAGCATCTGGATCGTTCTGTGCGTATTGTTCTAAGCGCCGAATATCTACTTTACCTACCAAAGCTGAAATATCTTGGTTGTTTTCATCGCCAGGTTCAGTTTTCGCAATACCTACCTGATCAAGCACAGAAGGGTAGACACGCACAACTTTGAACTGGGTAATGTCACCATTGTATTCGTGCAAGCGCTTGCGAGCCCATGGCGACATGATGGTTTTTAAGTAGCGTTTTGGAATGCCATATTCTTGCTCAAGTAAATGGCCATCTTCTTTGGCGTCAAACAAGCAAAAAGGGTGGTCATTTACCGGCGAGCCTTTAATGGTGTAAATCGGCACATGTTGCATAAGCTCTTTTAATCGCTCAGCCAACGACGACTTACCGCCCCCTACAGGGCCCAGTAAATAGAGGATTTGTTTCTTTTCTTCTAACCCCTGCGCGGCATGTTTCAGGTAAGAGACTATTTGCTCAATAGCTTCTTCCATACCATAAAATTCATCAAATGCGGGGTAGCGAGAAATCACGCGGTTTGAAAATATGCGACTCAGTGCGGGGTCCGTCGCGGTGTCTATCATTTGAGGCTCGCCAATGGCACTTAGCAATCGTTCAGCAGCATTTGCATAAGCTGCTGTGTCTTCCTTGCAAATCTCAAGGAACTCCTCAATGGTAAACTCTTCCTGCTTTCGTTCTTCGTATCGGTTTTGGTAATGTTCGAAAATACCCATAAATACCTCTTAAAAAACGGTTGCCCGTAATTTCAGCTTAGTCGGTATTTAGAAATAGGAAACAAAAATCATAGTAAACTTTTGTATAGATGAGCAATGATTGGTCTAACGAAAAATGGAATTTTTTCGTTAAAATAGAGTCAGATACACCCATTAGTATTACTTAAAAGTCTGTATATTATTTTCTGTATATTATTAAATAATGGGCATAAAAAAACCCGCCTAGGCGGGTTTTTGAAATTTTCTGAAAACGATTACGCGAAGTTCGCGCTAGCAAATTCCCAGTTAGCAAGTGCCCAGAAGTTTTCTAGGTACTTAGGACGCACGTTACGGTAATCGATGTAGTAAGCATGTTCCCAAAGGTCAACAGTCAATACAGGTGTAAGCTCATCACCAGAAATTGGTGTTTCGGCGTTACTTGTATTCACGATGTCTAAAGAACCGTCAGCTGCTTTAACTAACCAAGTCCAGCTAGAACCAAAGTTGTTCACTGCTTTGTCGTTGAATGCAGCTTGGAAGTCAGCGAATGAGCCCCATTTTGCATTAATTGCTTCAGCTAGCGCACCAGTAGGTTCGCCGCCACCATTCGGGCTTAAGCAGTTCCAGTAGAACGTGTGGTTCCAAACTTGTGCTGCATTGTTGAAAACGCCACCTTCAGAAGACTTGATGATCTCTTCTAGGCTTTTGCTTTCCAAATCAGTACCTTCAACTAAACCGTTTAATTTAGTTACGTAAGTAGCGTGATGCTTGCCGTAGTGATAGTCCAGCGTTTCAGAAGAAATATGCGGTTCAAGTGCATTTTTTTCGTATGGTAATGCTGGTAATTCAAAAGCCATATCGGTCTCCATGTTGGTTTAATGTTTTTTAAACAACGTTAATTTAAGCTCGCAATGCCTGTTCAACGAGCCTGTATAAATACTTTATCTAAGATGCTTATTTTATAATAGCAAAAGCATGCTGTAGATGTAGGGGCAAATTTGTATAACTCAATGACAAATTTATGAAAATTCCAAATTCATGTCTAGTTATAATAATTGCCTTTCAAATCCCTATATCGTGAATGCTAGATTATGCTGCGTAGCAGCTACTTTGCAAACGATAGAAACTAGAGTACTGATAGTAAGTAATATCAGCATTAGATATAAGATCACTTTCATCTTACCAATGCGACTACGCTATATGAGATTAATGCTATCCTCAATTGCCTTGGGCACCACAGGTTATATAAATACCCCTTTCAGATGCGGTGAGTATAAACCCCTGAAAGAAACTATGATAATATTACCCTTGAATTCTACACGCTCATTCCCACTTATAGGGAATAACTTTTCCGCTGAGAGGACCTGATGGATAACACTGAAACTCAATCCACCGTAGACAGAATTAAGCAACAAATTGAAGAAAACCCTATTCTTTTATATATGAAGGGTTCTCCTAAACTGCCAAGTTGTGGTTTTTCTTCACAAGCATCACAAGCACTAATGGGCTGTGGTGAACCGTTTGCGTATGTAGACATTTTGCAAAACCCAGATATTCGCGCTGAACTACCAAAGTATGCGAACTGGCCAACTTTCCCGCAATTATGGGTAGACGGCGAGTTAGTTGGTGGTTGTGACATTATCATGGAAATGTTTCAACAAAACGAATTGCAGCCGTTAATTAAAGAAACGGCAGAGAAAAACAAGACTGAAGAATAAGATTAGAAAGCCGGCAATTAGCCGGCTTTTTTGATTAAAACCCCGCAAAAATACACCACTTTCAATTCCCGTAAATACTAATAGACAGACCAGAAAACAAAATCCTCTATGGTTTGAAAATAAATAATTATTTTGTCCAAAAACGTTTGTTTTATAAGAGTTTACATCTTATAAAACGTGGGTGCTGACAAGTATATGGTCAGCGTTAAAGGTATAAAATAACTATCACTCGCTGCACTTATTACGTTCATGAAAGCGTAGAGGTGACAGGGGGAAAATCCCGGGAAACCACTATGAATACATCTTTGTCTTTATTGACCAAACACGTTCGAGGCGTACTTGCTGCGTCAGCGGCATTTTCTGTTATGGCCATTGCGCCAGTGCACGCCCAAGAGGCGGCCGATGCAGCAGAAGCGAGCGCAGAAGATTATGAACAAATCGCCATTGTAGGTTCACGCGCGGCTCCACGTTCTGTCGCTGAATCTGCGGTACCTATCGATATTATTTCTGATGAAGAGTTTAAAAATCAGGGTGCCACCGATGTTGTCTCTATGATGCAAACGGTTGTTCCGTCGTTTAACGTTAACGACCAACCTATTAATGATGCATCTACCCTAGTTCGTCCTGCTAACCTTCGTGGTATGGCATCAGATCACACCCTTGTGCTAGTAAACGGTAAGCGACGTCACCGTTCTGCGGTAATCACATTTTTAGGTGGTGGCTTGTCTGATGGTGCACAAGGCCCAGATATCTCGGTTATTCCAGCAGCGGCATTAAAGCAAATTGAAGTGTTACGTGACGGCGCTGCGGCGCAGTATGGTTCAGACGCCATTGCCGGTGTTATTAACTTCGTATTAAACGATGCGTCGGAAGGCGGCTCATTTGAAGCACGCTACGGCTCGTATTATGAAGGTGACGGCGACATGATTCAGCTGTCTGGTAATATTGGTATGCCGTTATCTGATAAAGGTTTCATTAACCTTTCTGCAGAATACCGTACTGCCGATGATACTTCTCGAAGTGTTCAGCGTGATGATGCAGCAGGCCTAGTAGCTGCTGGAAATACCTTTGTTGCCGATCCTGCACAAATTTGGGGTTCACCTGAAATTAAGCACGACTATAAACTTTTCGCAAACTTAGGGTTAGAGCTAAGTGATACCGCAGAAGCTTATATGTTCGGTAACTTCGCTGAGCGTGAAGTGGAAGGTGGTTTCTACTATCGTAACCCGCACACTCGTGAGGGAGTTTACGCAGCTGATGATGGCGCTTTGTTGGTAGGTGATTTAACTGATGACCTTTCAGGTAACTGTCCTACCGATATTATGCCTGGCGACAACGTATTAACTAACGAACGCTACATCAATGAAGTGGCTAATAACCCCGATTGCTTTGCGTTCAACGAAATTTTACCAGGTGGATTCACACCGCGTTTCGGTGGAACGGTTACCGATATGTCATTGGTATTCGGAACCCGTGGTGAATTAGCGAACGACATCACTTATGACGTAAGTTTGAACTTAGGTGAAAACGAAGTTGATTTTGTTATCAGCAACACCATCAACCCATCACTTGGTCCCGATACACCATTTGAATTTAGCCCAGGTCGTTATACGCAATCAGAGCAAACTCTTGACGTAGATTTCACTAAGCCATTCGAGATTGGCCTTTATGAGCCGTTATTCGTAGCAAGTGGTTTCCAATACCGTCATGAAAGCTACGAGAGTTTTGCCGGAGATACTGCATCTTATGAAATTGGTCCTCTAGCGTCACAAGGTTTTGGTATTGGTTCAAACGGTTTCCCTGGTTTAGCGGCAAACAGCCAAGGCTTAGTATCGCGTCATAACATCGCGTTCTACGTAGATGCAGAAGCGTACATCACTGAGACCTTTATGTTAGCGGGTGCTATTCGTTACGAAGATTACTCAGACTTTGGTGATACCACTAAAGGTAAAGTGGCGTTCCGCTGGCAAGCGCTTGAAAACATCGCATTCCGTGGTGCTTTCTCAACCGGCTTTAAAGCACCTACATTGGGTCAAAGCAACGTACGTAACGTAACCACAGCATTTGGTACTGATGGCAAGCTTATCGACCGTGCTACGCTTCCTCCTACCGATCCTGTATCACAGCTTAAAGGTGGTGAGCAGCTTACTCCAGAAGAATCTGAAAGTATTACGTTTGGTGTAGTGGCAGACTTTGATAACGGTTTGTTCGTTACTGCTGATTACTACAATATCGAATTGACGGATCGTATCAGTACTGCTTCTGGTATTGCGCTTACTGATGAAGATATTGCAATTTTGCTTGATCAAGGCATCAGTGATGCGTCTAGCTTCACTGAAATTAGTTTCTTCACTAATGACTTCGATACCACAACAGAAGGTCTTGATGTTGTAGCAAACTACAGCATGGAAATGTTCGAAGGTGAAACCAAGTTCTCACTTGCGTACAACTGGACGTCTACTGAGGTAGATAGAGCATCTGAGAATATTTCAGCTGAACGTATCCGCATGTTGGAAGATAACCTTCCAGCAGTACGCTACAGTGCGACAGCTAATCATACGAATGGTGACTGGCGCTTCCTAGCTCGTCTTAACTATTTCGGTAGCATTTATGAAGATCACCTAGATTCAGCATTGCCTATCGATAAGGTAGGGTCTGAAATTACGGTTGATTTGGAAATGGCTTATAACTTCACCGAAGAGCTAACTGTAACCGTGGGTGCGAAAAACGCGTTTGATGAGTACCCAGACGAAAATACGCAGTATGCAGGTATTGCAGGTTCATTGTATCCGACTACGTCTCCCATCGGCATCAATGGCGGTTTCTACTACCTGAGAGGTGTTTACACTTTCTAAAAACGGAAACCAGGTAAAAGGAGGCGTTCGCCTCCTTTTATTTCTCTAAATGCTAAAAATATAAGATTTCATCGTGCAAGCAGACCAATAAATTGGCATGATGGTTAAATAACTGTAAGCAATTTGAAACACCTGCAAAATTTAATATGACCAGAAAGTCGACAGTCACCGAATCCTTCTTAAAATATCGCGCAAAGCTAATGCGTGCGGTAAGTACTATTGTGGGTGCCGACGATATAGAAGACATCGTTCAAGAAGCATTTATAAAAAGCTATGAAGCTGAGATGAATCAAGAGATTCGCTTTGAACGCACATACATGCTGAAAACAGCACGTAATCTAGCATTAAACCATGTTGCCAGAGCTGAAAATAAAAATAACCAGCCTATTGATGACATGGATATTTTACCCCACGAACTGGTGGGTTATAGCTTAGAAAAAAATGTAGAAAGTAAGGAACGCTTCATCCACTTTTGCCGAGCGACAGATACTTTGTCTGCGGATGTTAAGCGGGTTTTTCTACTTAAAAAAGTATATGGCATGCGCCAAAAAGACATCGCAGAACTCATTGGGTTAAGCGAGAGTACGGTAGAAAAGCATGTCGCTAAAGGATTAATGTTGTGCTCGAAATATTTAGCCGAGCTATCTAAAGATGACGCGCCCGTGCGCTCATCTTGTAATGCGACTCAGGACATAAGCCGTAGTTAACATGAACAATATTCGTCAGTTTTCCAGCAAAGAAGATATCCAAGAGCAAGCCTGCTTATGGGTAAGCCGTCTCGATCGCGAACTTAGCGAAGACGAAAAGGCACAGTTAGATGAGTGGCTTGCCGAGAGTCCAAATCATCGCAAGGCGCTGATGGAAGCCGCAAACTTGTGGGACGACATGTCTGTACTTAATGAATTAAGTGGCTTGTTTCCTCATCATCAGAATAAAACCGAAACTAAAGCTCATAAGCGCCACAAGCGAGTAGTTACGCAAGCACGTATGAGCGTGGCCGCAGCGTTTTTAGTTATGGCTATTGCGGTAGCTGTTGTAGTTGACCGTATTTGGCTTGAAGAGCCAGATGTAGTGGCGCATGTGTCTGAAAAAATTGAAACCGGTATTGGTGAGCAAAGAAATCTCGTGCTCGCTGATGGTTCTACTTTATTGCTAAACACAAACTCACGGGTTACCGTCGATTTTTCTGACGATGTGCGAAACATTGTATTGCTAAAAGGCGAAGCGCATTTTGAAGTGGCGCACGATACTACGCGACCTTTTACCGTAACCGCAGGTAATAATACGGTTACCGCAGTGGGTACAGCGTTTAACATGCAATATGTTGACGATAACGCTTTCGAATTAGTGGTAACCGATGGAAAGGTATTAGTTAAAGACAGATTTAGTGCATTCAGTAGTAATCAGTCATTGTTTTCTAAAGCGCCCGTTGAAGGTGAAGGCCTGCTTATGTTTGCGGGTGAAAAAGCCACCGTTAAAGGCGATGTTGATGCCCGTGAAAGTTTATCGCAAAACGATATCGACGACGACTTAGCATGGCAGCAAGGTATGATTGTGTTTAAAGGTGAGCGCTTAGAAGCTGTGCTTGCTGAAATTGGTAGATATACACAAGTACATTTTCAGATTTCTGACGAGTCGCTTAAAAGCCGCCGTGTTGCAGGCTACTTTAAAGTGGGCGACATTGATGGCTTGCTAGCGGCGCTTAAAAACAGCTTTAATATTGAATACGAAAAAGTATCCGATACTAGTATTCAGCTTTCGGTTTCTCGAGGATAGTTTAAGGCCGGTGTAGCGCTGGTGTATGGCTTATTCGCAGATAATTCGCAGTTGATGAATAAAGGCAATGAGTCTAGGTTAGTGACTCAAGGTTAGTGGCTCAACGCTAAACACCAATGCAAATGCATTACTTGGCATAAGCTAAACTATTGTGACAATATAATAAAATATATAATAAGTACGATTTCTCATCTTGCATCTTTTGCGTTCGATCAATTTTTCTCGTGTAGTAGTGCGTAGCTATAACAGTGCGCGCAAGGCGAGTATTTGCCTTGTGTTAGCAGCCTGCGCTAGTCACGTAGAGGGCGTATATGCTCAACAGACAACCAAACCGAGTAAACAAGAGAATGCGCTACTGCCTGCATCAGAGGTTGAACCACACGCTGGTCAACGCAGCGTGCAAGAAAATGGGCCAAGCCCAACCAAGCAATCTCATCAAACGGCCTTTCAGTTTTCAATTCCAGCCCAAGATGCCGACGATGCGCTGACAGAACTCGCAAAGCAAGCCAATACCACACTGTTGTTTCCTTTCGACTTAGCACAAACCGTCAAAACCAATTCTTTAGAGGGCAACTTTACCCTTAACGAAGCTTTATCTAAATTGCTTGATGGCACCGAGCTTGCTGTAGTAACCGACAGTGCAGGGCAAGTCAGTATTCGCTCTCGCAGTGATATAGTTGTTCAAAGTACAAAAGGCGAGGGTGAAGAGAAAGCCCAAGAAGAAGACACGAGTACTGCGCTTGAGCGCATTGCTGTAGTGGGTACCAGAAGTTCTCCGCGTAGTGTGGTCGAATCACCCGTACCGTTAGATATTATTGGGTCAGAATCCTTGCGTTCTCAGGGAAACAGCGATGCGTTGTCGATGCTAAGCACCATGGTGCCTTCCTTAAACGTAAACGACCAGCCTATTAATGATGCTACCAGTTTAGTGCGACCTGCTAATTTACGAGGTATGGCGTCAGATCACACATTATTGCTTGTCAACGGTAAACGCAGACATCGCTCGGCGGTGATTACTTTTCTTGGCGGAGGCTTATCTGATGGTGCTCAGGGGCCTGATATTTCGGTGATCCCTGCTTATGCATTAAAGCAAATCGAAGTATTGCGAGATGGTGCTGCTGCACAATATGGTTCAGATGCCATTGCTGGGGTGATTAACTTCGTACTTAATGATAGTGATTCAGGTGGCAGTGTCGCACTGAAAACGGGTACCTATTCTGAAGGTGATGGTGAGTTATTTCAGTTGCAGGCTAATAAAGGGTTTCGTTTGGGTGAGAACGGCTTCTTCAATGCCACGGTAGAATATCGACAGCAACAAGGCACATCACGCTCTGTCCAACGTGATGATGCACAAGGGCTAATCGATGCAGGCAATACGTTTATTAACAACCCTGCGCAAGTATGGGGTGCATTAGACGTTAACGAAGACATGAAAATGTCGGTAAATGCGGGGTGGGAAATTGCGCCTAACTACGAAGGTTACGCGTTAGCAACTTACGCGCATCGTGAAATTAGTGGCGGTTTTTACTTTCGCAATCCACAAACTCGGGAAGGTGTTTTTTCTGAAACGAACGAAGAAACGGGTGTAAGTCGCTTGTTGGTTGGTGATTTAGACGGTATAGGGCAGGGAATTAGTTGCCCCACAATTTTCCTTGATGACACTAATGTATTGGAAAACCCCGATTATTTAAGTATTGCCGATAACACCACAGCTCTTGGTGCGAACTGCTTTGCCTTTAACGAATGGTTTCCTGGCGGGTTTACCCCACAATTCGGTGGCACAATTACTGATGCCTCAGTATTTGCCGGCGTAAAGACAGAATTAGACAACGGTTGGGCAGTGGATTTAAGTGCCAGTGTAGGGTATTCAGACATTGCTTATCGCCTTTCGGGTACAGTTAACCCTTCGCTAGGGCCTGACTCTCCGCTTTCCTTTACTCCTGGGTCTGTGAGCCAAGTAGAACGTACGTTTAATCTTGATTTCGCAAAGCTTATTCAATCCGTATTTGAAGAGCCCATCAGTATTGCGATGGGTGCAGAATGGCGCAGAGAGACTTACTTTCAAAAAGCCGGTGATGATGCTTCTTATGCCGCAGGCTCGCTTGCTTTTGACCCCGCAACGGGGGCATCTCAAGGGTTCGGCATTGGCTCAAACGGATTTCCTGGCTACCAGCCCCAATCCGCAGGGCACTGGAGTAGAAGTAATTGGGCGGTGTACATAGATTTGGAATTTTTCTTAAGTGAGGCATGGCAATTTGGTGTAGCCACTCGTGTTGAACACTTTACTGATTTTGGATCTACCTTTGATGGGAAGTTAAGTACGCGATATAAAATTAACGACTTATTTGCCCTTCGAGGCTCTATCAATACTGGCTTTAAAGCACCTACGGTGGGTCAAAGTAACGTTATTAATGTTACCACGGCTTACAGCGCGAATGGATTAGAAGACCAAGCTACACTGCCGCCCACTGATTTGATATCGCAACAGTTAGGGGCAACATCGCTCACCCCTGAAGAGTCGGTCAATTTTAGTTTAGGAGTAGTGATGCACGTCAGTGATACCTTTTTCGCTACCCTCGACTATTTCAATATCCGTTTGATGGACAGGATCAGTACCACCTCGGCAATACCGCTGAGTGACGCAGACATTCAAATGCTTAGTGCTAACGGGCGAGACGATGCGGCGAAATACAATGCCGCCAAATTCTTCACCAACGACTTTGATACCCAAACCCAAGGTGTTGATTTAGTCGTCAACTATGACTTCACGGTACAAGAATGGAAGCAGACATTGTTGTTAGCTTACAATTGGACAGACACACAAGTAGAGCGGGTGACCTTGTATCCCACCATGGTTGATGGTGAGATAACTTTAATGCCAAACCTGACCCCACAACGAATTAGAATGCTAGAAGACAATTTGCCAGCACACAGAGGCAGTTTGACGTTGGAGCAGTACATTGGTGACTTCAATTTAACGTGGCGGGCAAACTATTATGGAAAATACTACGAAGACCATCTAGATGCCTCGGCGGGCATGGATATTTTTGGAAGCGACACACTAACCGCAGATGCGCAAGTAGCATGGTATTTTTCACCTTCATGGCGAGTAACCTTAGGTGTGCAAAACCTATTTGATACAAAACCTGATAGCAATCCATTTAGTGGGGAAGTAGGGGCTTTGTATCCGCCCACATCGCCAGGGGGAATTAATGGCGCGTTCTATTATTTGGGGTTGGAATACAGTGTAGATTAACGACGCAAAAGTTAATTGAAATAAGAACGTCGAATAAATTTGGGGGAAAAGCTAGGAAAACGTTTGGGGCACAGAAATGGTTTTAGCCTACGTTCTTAAACATAGAATCATCGATAATGGTTTGATCGATAATCTGTTGTGCCATTTGGATGCACTTGCCACACTGGGAACCAAGTTCCATATGTTCACGCAATTCACGCATGTTACCTACGCCATTACCTTGCACTGCGGCGCGTATGCTTTTATCGGTAACGCCGTAACACATACATACAAACATAAAACACTCCAAATAAGTCTGTAAATGATAATAATTGCTATTTCATTCTAATGCAAGTGAGATTTAGTCGTATTCACACTCAATAAATTAATAAAATCGGTGTGCTTTGGTACGATGAGTGAAAAATTAGGAAGAGTACAGTGTGTTACTGCTTGTTATCTAAAATAAAGTACCAATAAACACTGATAGAAAACGCCCAGTAAAAAGACGTTTTACTTATTATTAATTTTTTAAATAAATTGGAGATATATATGAGTGTATTAGTTGGTCGTCCTGCGCCGGATTTTACCGCTGCTGCAGTATTAGGTTCGGGTGAAATCGTAGACTCATTTTCACTATCTGAAACCATTAAGGGTAAAAAAGCGGTACTTTTTTTCTATCCGCTAGATTTTACTTTTGTTTGCCCTTCTGAATTGATTGCTTTTGATAAGCGTTTTGAAGAATTCAAAAAGCGTGGCGTAGAAGTGATTGGCGTGTCTATCGATTCACAGTTCTCTCACAACGCATGGCGAAATACCCCAGTAAACGAAGGGGGCATTGGCCCAGTACAATACACCTTGGTAGCCGATGTAAAACATGAAATTTGTCAGGCTTATGATGTAGAGCACCCTGAAGATGGCGTGGCATTTCGTGGCTCTTTCCTGATTGATGAAGAAGGGCTTGTGCGTCACCAAGTGATTAACGACCTTCCGCTAGGCCGTAACGTAGACGAAATGCTTCGTATGGTTGATGCGCTGGCATTTCATCAAGATCATGGCGAGGTTTGCCCCGCGGGTTGGACACAAGGCAAAGCGGGTATGGATGCATCACCGGAAGGTGTGGCTAAGTACCTTGCAGCAGAAGCTGACAAGTTATAACACTTAACGCTTTGCCGACGCACCTAAAATAGTATGTAAATAGATATACTAGGCGTTTCGCAAATGCGTCTACCTAATACAAAAACAGCGCCATTCGGCGCTGTTTTTTATTTCTATCACATTGTTTTGATTAAATGGCTTTGCCGCTACGCGACCATTTTAAACCTGGTTTATTAGCAAGGCTCATCAGGATTAATAGGTTCATCTGCCAAGGGCCAGCCGCCAAGTGCTTTGTAGCGATTTACCATAAAGCAAAATAGCTCTGTGGTTTTTTGCGCATCATATAAAGCGCTATGGGCTTCTTTTTGATCAAACTCAATACCTGCCGCTCGGCAGGCTTTAACTAATACGGTTTGACCTAAGGTTAAACCTGCAAGGCTGGTGGTATCAAAGGATACAAACGGGTGGAAAGGCGTGCGCTTAATGTTGCAGCGAGCTATGGCGGCGTTCACGAAACTTTGATCGAAGGTGGCGTTATGCGCCACGATTACCGAACGCTGGCAATCCGCATCTTTTTGCGCTTTTCGAATACCTTTGCACAGCGACTTCATTGCTTCACTTTCTTCAATGGCCCCGCGCAGAGCACAGTGCGGATCGATACCGTTAAACTCTAGCGCTGCGGGCTCTAAGTTCGAACCTTCAAAAGGGTCGACATGGTAATGAAAAGTTTGATCAGGATAAATTAGCCCATCTTCTTCCATTTTTACCGTGACGGCAGCGATTTCAAGTAAGGCGTCGGTTCCAGAATTAAAACCAGCGGTTTCAACGTCGATAACAACAGGAAAGTAGCCTCTAAAACGATGAGGAAGGGAATGGTGCAACTCAGACATAGTTTCTCTTAGCAGGTTTTTTGGTTACGTAACACGTCTGTATCAATATAAAAATGCTACGGAAAGTGGAGCGATTATGGCAAGGATAACACGCGGTATCCAGCCTGAATTTCGTTGATGGACGAATTGATAAGCTATGGAAGCTGCAATTGAATGTATAATTGATGGAATAGAAGGCTAAACTTTTCTACACTAAGGACGATATATTCTGTAAGCGCCTTTTCGTTAGGTATGGTTTATCAGTTGAGTGGGTATAGTTGTGAAGCGTAAATTCGGTTTACTTATTCCGTTGTTTTTTACTACGGTCGCAAGCGGTGCTATGCGTCAGTATTCGGCTACGGTAGAAACGTCGAACTGGGAAGTGGTTGATGCATCGCGTTTGCAATGTACCTTGAACCACCCTTTACCTGGGTACGGCGATGCCATGTTTACTAGCGTGGCTTCAAAACGGCTTAATATGGAATTCGAGCTTGATATGCACCTATTGCCTAATCGCTTCGATGTGGCTGCTGTCTATTCTGTACCGCCCAAGTGGATGCCGGGTGTGGCGCCTAAAACCATCGCCGATATGACTTTGCGCACGCAATACAATGGCGACCTTCCGCAAGACGCTGCATGGACTATGTTAAGTGAACTTGAGAAAGGCTTCTGGCCTACCATTTATTATCAAGACTGGTACAACGAATACGATAAAGTGAGCGTTGCATTAAACGCCAGTAATTTCTCGATGGTGTATCGAGATTTCGTTAAGTGTGTGTCTAACTTATTGCCTTACAACTTCGACGATATTGCCTATACAGTATTGTCATATCAGAAAAACAGTACGGAATTGACTAAGTATTCGCAAAAGCGCCTCACCATGATTGGGGAATATTTAAAAGAAGATAGCGACTTAGAGTTAGTCTTGCTTGATGGCTATACCGATAGCTATGGCGGGCGATGGAACAACGAACAATTATCTATACGCCGAGCCAATGAAGTAAAAAGTTATTTAACTACCATTGGTGTGCCGGATGACAGAATTCAACTGACAGGGCATGGCGAGAAACGCCATATCGCCAATAATGATACTCGTGAATCGCGGGCACAAAATAGGCGGGTAGTGGTGCGATTATCTAAATCCTAGATAATAGATAAAATACAAAAAAGCGGCTTAAGAGCCGCTTTTTTGTGAAGTGAATAATATATCTATTCTTACTATTTGCCTTGTGCCTCAAGCCAGGCTTTAACTGGCGGCACATGGTCGGTAAATACGCCGTCTACGTTTACCACGTGTTTCAGGGTAGAAAGAAGTTGCTCTGCAGTCATACCTGGCGGTAGAGCATCTTGACGGAACGTGTAGGGATGAATAATGAAACCTTCTGAGTGGGCATACTCAACCCACGGTGCGGGTATCAGTTTACCTGCTTCCATCGCTTTGGGGTCTAGTAATTGGCCTAACCAAGGGCCTAAACCGTCGGCATATTTAGCCACTTCCTTCATGCCAGCTTCACTTTTTATCCAATCGTAGTCTGTGGTCGATTCGCCCCAACTGTTCTCGCCCATTAGCATGACCACTTTGCCCGCATAGTTTAGCTCTGTTCTAATGCGCTTTATTTCGTTGAAGTCGAAACACTGCAAGTAACTGTTAGCGTTTTTATTAGCAAGGTTAAATCGCGTCAGTGACGCAATGACAATCTGGCTTGCATCTACGCCTTGTTCGGTATGCCACGCTGGAGATTTGACTTCCGTATAAACCCCTACATCGGTATTGAACTCTCGATTAAGCTGAGTAATAAGCTCGTAGTGTTCTTCTAAGGTTGCTACGGTAAAGTTCGCGGTATTCCCGGTATAACGCTTTGTAAAAACTTGTTCGCCCTTGCTGTTCGCTCGTTCGTGAACTTGCAGGGTGCGAAGCTCTGCTAACGTGAAGTCTAAAGCGTAAAAGCGACCATCTTCACGTGCACGCTCTGGAAATACTTGTTCAACGTTGGTTACTGTTTCTAGATGTATGTCATGCAGTACCACAGCAATCCCATCTTTAGTAATAACCGCATCTTGCTCAATAAAATCAGGTTTCATGGCAAAAGCAAGCGTGGCAGCTTCCAGTGTATGCTCAGGCAGATAACCGGACGCCCCCCTATGGGCAATAACATCGAAGTCTTTCGCCAATATTATTGGGCTTGCAAAAATTGAGATAGAAAGCGAGAAAGTAAGTAGTGCGTGACGAATTTTTAGCATGGTAGGGCAATATCCTTATTAATAGGGCCGCTGTATTTTTAAAATAGAGATTTATTGTTTTGTTTGAATAAGTTCAATGGCGTAGCCATCTGGGTCGCGAACAAAAGCGATAACAGTGGAGCCACCTTTTACTGGGCCTGGCTTACGGTATACATCACAGCCATTTTGCTCTAGGTTTTCGCAGAACTGGTAGATATCATCGACTTCGATTGCAATGTGCCCGTAAGCCGTACCTTTTTCGTAAGTGTTGTCACCCCAGTTGTAAGTGAGCTCAAGTACAGTAGTGTTAGATTCTTCGCCATAACCCACGAACGCGAGCGTGTATTCATAAGCTTGGTTTTCAGACTTTCTTAATAGTTTCATGCCCATCAAGTTAGTGTAGAAGTGCAAAGACGCATCAAGATCCTCAACACGAAGCATGGTATGTAGCATTCTCATTCGATTCTCCCCGTCCTTCTAAGGACATCATATATATCAGTTTACTATGGGTATGTGAAAGGAATGAGACACTAAAGCCCAAATACAATAGCTGCAAGCACCTATCGGTAAACCGCTAGCAAAAAAGGACAATTAAAAGTTATACATTCCCTTATTGTCTGTTTTAAGGCGACGGCGTTGTTGTCGTAAATAACACGACTATTCTATCCACATACGTATTTGAAATGTCAGTCGTGATTGCGCCGTCAATCGATGGTGCATGCGGGGGAGGGCAAGAGGGTTAAGGTGTGTGGGCGATTGTCATGGAAGTAATACAGTAATATGTTGCTCGATAATAGAAATAAATAGCAATATCGGTAGACTTACCTTACGGAAAGATGTACATTATGCCCGCTTTAGATAATAAAAAGCTTTTTCTACTACTGCCTTGTACCCTTTTATTCTTCAGTTTTATCGAAGTTTTAATAGATATACATTTGCGTTACTAGTAAGTTAAATCTATTGCTATCCGGTGAATTTCACCAATTACTTCAAATATATAAGGTTACAAACATGTCTGATACAGTAAACGGCACAGTTAAATGGTTCAACGAAGATAAAGGTTTTGGTTTTCTTACTCAAGACGGTGGCGGTAAAGACGTATTCGTACATTTCCGTTCAATCGCTTCTGACGGCTTCAAAACTCTTTCTGAAGGCCAAGCGGTTAGCTTCAGTGTAGAACAAGGTCAAAAAGGCCTTCAAGCTGCAAACGTTGTTGTTCTTTAAGTAGAACTTTAAAATACAACGACAAAAGGCTAAGTTTCTACTTAGCCTTTTTTAATTGTGCAGTACTAATATTTTTATTTATTTTTGGTTTGATAAGAACAGAATTTTGAAAGGAATTTTAAAACGAATAAAAAACTAGCAACATTATTATACAAAGAAAAATTATATGTCTCATACTATTAACGGCGCTTCGCTCCGTACACTTCCCCCTATTTCGACAATCTCAGTAAATAACTTCAATGTAGTTTTTACCGACACAGAATGTCAAAAGTCAGTTCAATTTCACAACAACAAAGATACCAAAGTATTTTTACGTTGGTTGCTGAATACCACGGTTGAGAGTATCTACGCTTAGCCAAATAGCTAAGTGAAGCGAAGTCAAAATTGCCTTAAGATCAACCGCGTTGCTATTGCCTAGTAGAGTATTGCGTAAATAAAATAAACAAACGTTTATTGTTATATACTAAGTATGCAGGTTTCTGCTAGGAGCTGGATAGCCAACGGTCATGTTGCTCTTTAACCTGCAGAGAAGGTCTGACTTTGCTTTCCTATATTCATATTAGCGTATTATATTTTTTCCTTTTGCTGGTGGCAGCCCCTGTATTCGGTAAGCAGGCTGTTGTATTAGTAGATGGGAAAAGTACTGTCGTTGATGCTAATTTGTGGCATCAACTAGATGAAACTGTTGATGCATCAACAGACGAATCATTAAGTGCTCTGAAGAGCATTGAAGAGGTTTTCGAAAATGCCTCTTATGAAGACCTCTCTTATGAAAAGCCCTTTTTCGAAAAAGCACCGGTGATGCCAACCTTAGGTGGAACATCAGGACGTTACTTTACTAACGTTACTTTCGATATTGCACGACAAGGGCAGTATTTTGTCATAGTAAATGCAAACTTTATCGATGTTGGCCTAGCTTCATATACTACGAGCAATCAGCCGGCCCCTAGGTTGCAAGTATTCTCTCAGTCAGATGATGATGCCACGCCGCCTTTGCTTCACTTTCAAGCCATTTCCCTGCATACGGCTACTGACGACGAGCGTGTGGAATTATGGTTAGTGATCGGCGCCAAACAATTTCCTACACCTGTTTCTGTCTCCATCTTAGATGAAGAGCACTTCTATCGATTTCAAAAAGTAAACAACGGTATTTCATTGGCGGGTATTACAGCAATGCTTATTTTGGCATTACTCGCCATGCTTATTTACACAGGAACGAGAAAGCGGGTGGCCATAACCTGTGCAGGCTACTTAGGCTTTCATGGTGTTGGGTGGGCGGCAGCCTCAGGCATGTTAAGTGATATTGCCACGCTTTCGGTTAACTCTAGCTACTGGGGAATGTTACTTTTTCCTTTTGCCATAGCATGCGCAGCCCAATTTGTGTCTGATTTATTTGAATGTAAAACTGAGCACAAAAAACTGTTTAAATTTTTGAATGGATTGGGCGTGGTAAGCTTGGTACTAGGGATATCCATGTGGTTTATGCCATTCACCTTTGCGTATTTGTTATCTCATCTTCTGGCTATGCTGTGGATAGTCACCACCATTGCCGTGGGTGTGGGGATGATTAAACAGCACGATTTCCGTGCCAAGTATTTTTTAGCCGGCAACCTGCTTTATAGTCTGTCGCTTGGTTACTATATTGCCGCCCACAGCCAATATTTTGGAGAATTACCATACCCTGAATCTATCGTCATATTTGCGTTGTCGTTAGACTGTTTATGCATTTTGTTGTGTTTAACTGAATGGTTTAAATTAAAGCAGAAAGAGTTCAATCGAAACCAATACATGTCACGGATTGATTCGATGACGCAACTAGGAAACAGATTCTCCTTGTCTGAGTGTGTTCAGCAATTGGCTGATTATTACGTTGTTGTTTACATCGATTTGGATGGGTTGAAGAGAATTAACGATGAACACGGCCACGATGAGGGCGACAAACTGATTATTAAAACAGCGAGTCTGTTACAACAATCATTTTATGCATTAGGAGATGTCTTCCGTTCTGGAGGCGATGAGTTTGTAGGCGTTCTACAAGCTTCTTCGGCCATGGATACGCAAGATGTTGCTGAAAAAGCATTGGCACTTATGTCTGAGGTGTCTAATGATCTTGGTAAGCAGTGGAGTGATGCGGGCGTTAGCTTTGGTATTGCAACAAGCCTTGAAACTAAGATGCCAGCAGAATGTATATCGTTGGCGGATAAACGTATGTATCAACACAAAGCTAAATCGAAGCATCCGCGCTCTGGCTAGGCGCTCATTGAAAATGCGGTGTGTGGAGCGTTAAATAAGGGCTCGGTGAAAAAGCTTAACCTTTGTAAATAATATGACTTCGCTTATGGTTTCAGTGCCAGCTATTTAAAGCGCCGAGCGTGAGGAGGCAAGCTTTATAGTATTAGGCTTTAAACAGATACGATTACGCATTTCACCATCACAGTGTACCTCATCAAGGTTTCTTTGAAGCTTTACGGTGCTGCTTAGCGTAAAAAAAAGCGGCTATCATCAAGGACAAGGGCAGTAAAAAGATTAATTCAGGTATCATGCTTAACACTCACTGTTTTGTTCACTTAATAGATAGATTAATGATTAATCATTTATTTGCAAGCGGCTCAAGCGTCTAGCCCGCTCAAATGAAAAGTCGCTCGCCTGGGGAGATCAGCTCTCATTTCTGTCTTCTTTTTCCGCATCCTTGTTCACCCCCTTAGATTTTGTGTTAACGTACTTGAATAGCGTAAATTTTGATAACGCACTAAAAGGACTTAACTTTCATGGCGCTGCAACGAATACAGATTTTATGTTTGTTTCTACTATCGGTAAGCCCAATTACCTATGCTCAAGTTACTTCTGTAGAAGGTGAATTAGATAATCCCAGTTACACCCTAATTACCGAAAAGCTAACCTCGGAGGTTTTATCAGAAGAGCGCACTGTGGTTGTTCAGCTACCTAAAAGTTATGCTAAAAACCCTGATAAAAAATACCCTATTATCTATCGCCTTGATGGTGCTACCACACTCGTCATGCTAAACGCAGTGCTAGAGAGTTTACAATCTCAGCGGGCGGCGCCAGACGTTATTGTAGTGGCAATCGAGAACACTGACCGTCTACGTGATTTGTACCCTAACGTAAATCGAGACCCCAATGGCCCTGTCGGTTATGGCGGCGGTGGTGCTAAGTTTTTACAGTTCATCACGTCAGAGCTGATGCCGATGGTGGAAAGTAAGTATCGGGTGCATGATTTTCGCATTATTGCGGGGGCTTCTGCTGCCGGCGCCTTCTCCTTGTACGCAATGCAGCAAGCGCCTGAATTGTTCAATGCCGCCTTAACTTACAGTGCTGCAGTATGGTGGGCTAATGGGGCAACAGCCGAAACTACGGTGGAATTCTTAAAGAATAACAAAAAGCTCGATCATTACCTTTATACAGCTATTGGCAACGAAGGTGCTCCCATGCGCTCTTATTACGATGCGATGATTTCCGATATTCGTAAAAATAAGCCTAAAGGGCTGCGCTGGCAAAACGATGTGTTTAGTGATGTTCCTCATAACCTTGTCACTAATGCCGCAAGCTTTAAAGCTTACTATAGTTTGTTTTACTCAGAATATATGCGCCCGAAAGACTATGATGGTGATTTGAGTTCGATTGAAAAATACTACGAAGCAGTATCACAGCAGCGAGGTGAGAAAATTGAAGCTGCAGAATGGGTTATACGAGATTTAGGTTATCACTTCGTGACACAACAAAATTTCGATGAAGCCTTTAAACTATTTAAGTACGGTATTGAACGCTATCCCAAAACGCCTGATGCATACAATGGTCTCGCCTATGGCTACGAGCAGTCAGGTCAGTTTGAAAACGCCCTGGAGCAGGTGAATAAGGCATTAGCGTTAGCTTCATCGGATTACGATGGTTACGACGTTTACGTAAGTAGACGAGAAAGGTTACTGAAAAAGCTTGATGAAAGCTAAAAGTTCGAGCTTCAGACTCACGCGTTAAACGTTGAGCTTCGCTTGATTAGTAAGACTCATTTTTTTATTCTTTTTAATAGAAAGCGAAAGGAGACAGCGGGCAGGAGTGTTCACAATGACCCACCCGCTGAGGCCTTCTTAAGGCTTTAACTCCGCATCTGAATCTGCAATTAAATAAATACTTGCTGCATAAGCCGCAATATTCTGTGCTAGTTCATTTGGGTCAATCTTATCAAGGGTATCATCTGGCGTATGATGCAAATCGAAGTAATCCCGTCCATTTTGGTTTAATCGAATGGTGGGAACCCCTTTTTTTGCCAATGGAATAATATCAGGGCCACCGCCAGGTACATCTGTCCCTCCTCTAACTATGCCAAGAGGCGATAAAATTTTACCAACTTCATCCATCAACAATGTGGCTTCTGGATTGACGTTTGATACCAATTGCCAAATGGTTTGCGCACCAAAGTCAGACTCGGTTGCCAAAACATGGTTTTTTAAGTTTGCATCATGTTGTTTAGCATAGGCAAATGCCCCAAGTAGACCTACTTCTTCTGCACCAAACATCACCACACGAATAGTGCGCTTGGGGCGAGTTGGTAAGTTAGCAATTAAAGCGGCAGCTGCGGTTGTGATGGCAATGCCTGCTCCATCGTCAACTGCGCCAGTACCTAAATCCCAGCTGTCTAAATGGCCTCCAATAAGCACGATTTCTTCAGGCTTTTCACTTCCCACTAAATCGAGAATAACGTTCCCACTTTTTACGTCGCCTTTCCACTTTGATTCTGAGTGTAATGAAATACTCATAGGCTTGCTTAAATTATGTAAGCGGCGAAGATGGTCAGCGTCTGGGTTTGAGATGGCGATAACGGGAATACTTGCCCATTTATCGTCATCACTACTCATCATTCCAGAGTGCGGAAAGCGATGTGAGTCTGAGCCAACAGAGCGAACAACCAACGCGCTAGCGCCTGCGCGCTGTGCATGTTGCCAACCAATTCTACGACGTTGATTAGCTTGGCCGTAGCCCGCGCCCGTTTGGCTTTTAACCATCTTGTCGCCATCGACAAAAGCAACCTTTCCACTCAGACTTCCATCCTTAACATTTGATAACGCGTGAATATCTCTAAAATATATTACATCGGCATCAATACTTTCTTTTGATGGTGCACCACCACCTAAAGCGGTACCGTATAAATCTTGTTGATAAGGCGAGGTTAGCGATATATGTAAATGACCTCTATCCCAAAATGGCATAGTAAACGGCTCAATACGAACTTCATCGAAGCCTAAACGTTCGCCCAGTTTTACGCCCCAGTCTCTGGCACGGCCTTCCGCTTCAGAACCGCCCAATCGAGGGCCTATTTCTGTTGTCAGCGATGTCACGATTTCCATGCCTAAGTCACTTTCAAGGGCAGTGTCTATAAGGTCGTTAGCAGTTTGTTTTTGTTCGTTTGTAACTACGTTAGAAGCTGCCAGTATCGGATAGCTAAAAAAAACTACCATAGCGCTTAAAGTGAGACGTTTAAGTTGATGCATGTGTTCTCCATTGAGACTGTTAGTGGGCATACACCCAAAAATTGATTTTTATCATTTAAGCACTTTTTTCTATTTGGCTATTATTTTGCTATGGCTTTGGTCATGAAACAATGAGTGCGGTTGCTCGCGTAGATGATGTTACCGTTTGCAGCCATAGTCGCTTTGCAAAAAGAAGAAACCCCTGAGCGCAACCAGAATATGAAATTCAACCTACAAATACTACTTTTTACATCAAATGTAAGGTATTTCTCCCCTCAAATAAGCTATGTTAAATCTTCGGTAATCATTTTACTTAGCGATGTAAAACAATAAGAGCACACGTGCCATGAATAAAAAAAATTTAACTAAGTCGGCTTTAACATTGGTAATAAGTACATTATTTACCACTCATTCAGCGTTTGCTGACGGGTCGGCAAGTAGTACTTTGTCGCTAAATGACGTATTTAATCTAGAGTACGCTGCTAACCCAGTAGTCACGCCAGATGGTAAACATGTTGTTTACGAGCGCCGCAGCATGGATATCATGTCGGATTCAATGAGGCGCAATCTTTGGTCAATAGCCTTAGATGGTAGTGCTCATTTACCTATCCTTTCTGACAGTAAAAATCACTTTAGCCCTGTGTTTTCACCTGATGGCGCTAAAATGGCATACCTTTCAAGTAAAGAAGGGAAGGTGCAAGTTTATTTAAAAGATTTAGCATCAAGCAGCACAACACGTGTAACCGATGTTGCAATGCGTCCTAGCAGCATGAGTTTTTCACCAGACGGTAAATATCTAGCTTTTGCTATGTTCACACCCACTAAAGCCAAACCGTTATTTAATTTAGATTTTAAGCCTAAAGGGGCAAAGTGGGCTGAAAATCCTCAGTATATTGACCAAACCAATTTCCAACGAGACGGCATGGGAATGAAACGCCCCGGCAACATGCAAGTGTATGTTGTGCCAACCATTGGCGGTACACCAAGACAAATTACATCTGGTGATCACGATCACGCAGGTACTATTGCATGGTCTGAAAATGGTCAACAGATCATTATCTCTGCAAACACCAGCGACGAAGCTGATTTCGATATGCTTAATAGCGATCTCTTTAGCATTGATATAAACACATCAGAAGTAACTAGATTAACCGATATGAGTGGCCCTGAACGAAGCCCTCATTTAAGCCCTAACGGTAAGAAAATTGCCTTTGTTGGTAATGAAGATAATGGCAAGTCAAATCAGCTAAGCCAGCTATACGTAATGAATCCAGATGGCACGAACATTACAAACCTAACAAGCAAGTTAGACCGTTCAGTCGGTGCCATTAAATGGGCAGATAACGGTAAGGGTTTATATTTTAGTTATGACGATATGGGCAAGAAAAATGTGGCCTATGTCAGTTTGTCAGGTGAAATATCTACAAAAACGAGTAGCTTAGGTGGCACTAGCTTAGGTAGGCCGTACACATCGGGCGATTATGATGTTACTGCTAAAGGCAGTGTGGTTTATACCGCGTCGCTAGGAAATCGCCCCGCTGACCTTGCGATAGTGACCAGTAAGGGAAAAGTTAAACAACTGACTGACTTAAATGGGGATGTGTTCGATCATAAAACAGTGAATAAGCCAGAATTGATGGCGCTAAAAAGCAGTGTAGATAATAGAGATTTACAGGCTTGGATAGTCGTCCCTCCAAATTTTGATCCTGCAAAAAAATACCCATTAATTTTAGAGATACACGGCGGCCCGCATACCGCGTATGGCCCAAGCTTTTCAACAGAAATACAGTTAATGGCAGCTGCTGGCTATGTGGTTTTATATGGCAACCCACGAGGCTCAACGTCTCAGGGTGAAGAGTTTGCTAATTTAATCGATAAAAATTATCCATCACAAGATTATGACGATCTTATGGATATGGTGGATGCAGCTATTGCCAAAGGTTATGTGGATGAGACGAACTTGTTTGTTACGGGAGGTTCTGGCGGCGGGACGCTGACCTCTTGGATCATCGGAAAGACTGATCGATTTAAAGCCTCAGTAGTGGCGAAACCTGTCATAAACTGGACAAGCATGATTGGCACCTCTGATATCTATGCTTATATGAGCAAGTATTGGTTTTCAGACTTACCTTGGAACGATTACGAGCAATATTGGAGCCGTTCGCCGTTATCATTAGTTGGGAATGTAACAACGCCAACCATGGTACTTACTGGTGAATTAGATGTACGTACGCCAATGTCTGAAAGCGAACAGTACTACGGGGCATTACGTCTACAAGGTGTTGATAGTGCACTGGTGCGTATTCAAGGGGCTTATCATGGTATCGCTGCCAAGCCTTCGAACCTTGCACGTAAAGTTGGCTACATTTTAGCGTGGTTTGATAAGTACAAAGACGACAAAAAGAGTGAAAAGAAAGAAGATTAGAAGTTAGTTTTATTAAAATATAGAAATGAAAACTTAGCCCTATTTACTGCTTGAGTAATAGGGCTTTTTACTTTTTTAACTTACTAAAACGGGTGTTCCAGATAACCCACTTCTAACAAACCCGTTTTATTGCTTATTTAGAAATTCCAAAATATCTTTAGACACACGCTTCACATCTTCAACCATGGGCATGTGACCAAGGTCTTCATAAATATGTGTGTTTGTATTAAGCATCATTTTCCAGTGAATGAAATCGTCTACGGGTAGCAGTTTATCGTTAAGCCCCCATATCAGCATTGACTGAGAGTAATCGAATTGATAATTACGAGAATAAAAATCGCGTAAGTTGAAAAATTGAGTAAACATGTGCGTGTATTGCTTACGCTTATTAATAAATTCCCATGCCAGTGCCCGTAAAATAAACCTTGGCACAAATGGCGGTTTTGCCATGATTAAATCGTAAAAATTAAAAAAGTCCTGCTCATTATTGTGTTCAAAAGGGTTTATATTGTTATCTATCATGTTTTGCGCGAACGGTGATTTAGCGCCCGCTGGGTCAATTAATACCGCTTTATCAATACGTTCAGGCATTTCATCGAATAGTTTAGCAGCCATCATTCCGCCCATAGAATTACCCACTATGCTAAAACGCGTAATGTTCAGTTGCTTTAATAGCGCCAATAACATTCGGCATTGGCTAGGTACAGAATAATCATCAGTGGGGCTGTAAGCCGTTTGGCCATGGCCTTTAAGGTCGGGAATAATTAGATGATATTGAGAAGAGAACCTTTTAGCAAAGCGATTCCACACATACTTATCAGCACTGAATCCATGTAAAAGCACCAGCACCGGCTTATCATTAGAAAAGTGTTTCGTGTTGCTATGATAAAACACGTCTAGCCCATCAATAGAACGACTTTCACAATGCAATCTAGCAAGTTTTGCTTCTACTTGATTAATAAAATCAAAAATTAATCGACTAATTAATATACGTCGCCGCTTAGTCGATAAAATAATCATCAATCCTACAATGACAGCAGTAATCAATAAAAAGATGATAAATAATTCCTAATAATTTATATATTTGCTTACAACGATGTGCAGACTTTTGCTTTTAGATGGGAGTTTAATCGGAATCTAAGGCGTTGACTAGTAACGCTATTCGGACGGAAGGTTTTCGACCCGGCGGGCAGCATTGTGATAGACGTTTTTGGCAGGTAACTTATTGCAATATCTCAGCTAGCTCACTACTCAATCTCAGCTACTCTTAGTTAGCTGTCGCTAGCAGGTTAAGCCCCTTGTTTAAGCTACTCAGCATATTCAGTTTTATCCTTAAACTCACACAAGTCTTCAATAATACAACTGCCACAGCGTGGCTTGCGGGCGATGCAGGTGTAGCGCCCATGCAGAATAAGCCAGTGGTGCACATCGACTTTAAATTCAGCGGGTACCACTTTCAGCAACTTTTCTTCAACTTTCTCAACGGTTTTACCCATAGCCAATTTAGTGCGGTTGCTTACGCGATAAATATGCGTGTCTACAGCGATGGTAGGCCAGCCAAACGCAGTATTAAGAACTACGTTAGCCGTTTTACGGCCAACGCCAGGCAGAGCTTCTAGGGCTTCTCGGCTCTCGGGTACTTCACCATCGTACTTTTCAACCAAGATTTCACTAAGGCGATGCACATTTTTGGCTTTTGAGTTAAACAAGCCGATGGTTTTTATATATTCTTTTAACCCGTCTTCACCAAGAGCAGCAATCGCATGGGCTGTATTGGCAACGGGAAAAAGTTTGTCCGTGGCTTTGTTTACGCCAACATCGGTAGATTGCGCCGATAAAGTGACCGCGACCAAAAGCTCAAAGGGCGTGGAGAAATTAAGCTCAGTGGTAGGGTGGGGGTTATCGTCCCGAAGTCGGGTTAAGATTTCACGTCTTTTTGTGTTATTCATTTTTATTTAGCTCGTTCTTTTTCCACTCGGGCTTGTCCATTCAGGCTTAGCTATTCAGGCGTAACCATATTCTCTGCAACTAGCCGCTAGCCACTTAGATTTCGTTATGCGTCGGCGGTAACACGTGCGCGAGTGGCTTTTTCTTTTACCGTAGTCTCGCGGGCTGCTATTAGAGCATCAATCATATTCTTAAAAGCAATTAAAAGTCCCATGCCTAAAAACGCACCGGGAGGCAATATTGCCAGCAAGAAAGGAGAATCGGTTTCAAATAAGGTGAGTGTCCAATTACTCGCAATGCTTCCAAAGAGTCTGTCGGCACCCACGAACAAGGTTCCATTCCCTAAAATTTCGCGCATACCACCAAGCACTATAAGTACGAAGGTGAATCCTAAACCCATCACTAGGCCATCATACGCTGATGCGCCCGCACTGTTTTTAGAGGCAAAGGCTTCTGCTCTACCGATGATGGCGCAGTTAGTAACAATCAATGGAATGAATATGCCCAGCGCAAGGTATAACTCGTAGGTAAAGGCGTTCATTAAAAGCTGCACTATGGTAACAAAGGCGGCAATAATCATAACAAATACAGGAATACGTATTTCGTTTCGAACAATATTACGTACCAATGAAACGGTAACGTTACTGCCAATCAATACTAGCGTGGTAGCTAAGCCTAACCCTAGTCCATTTATAAAGGTGGCGGTAACCGCTAGCAATGGGCATAGGCCGAGAAGTTGAACTAGCGCAGGGTTGTTTTTCCAAATACCTTGGAGGGTAAGGTCGCGATAATCTGTCATTCGCTTAACACCTCATTGGTTGGTAATACGTCATTTTCAATACCGCACATATTAGGAGCGGAAAATAAAGTTTGCTGGTTATCTTGAACGTAAAGCAGAGCATTTTTAACCGCGCTCACCACCGCTCGCGGCGTTATTGTGGCGCCAGTGAATTGATCGAACTCGCCGCCGTCTTTCTTCACTTGCCATACAGGCAAGGCACTTACCGAGAAGTGTTTTCCGGTGAATGACGTTATCCAGTCGCTGATGGCCAATTCAATTTTATCACCCAGCCCTGGGGTTTCTTTGTGTTCCAACACGCGAACACCAAGCACATTCATTTGCGTATCTACCCCAATGACTAGCGCAATATCGCCGCTGTAACCATCTGGAGCGGTTGCTTCAATGGCTAGAGCTACCGGTTCGCCGTTTATCCGTGCCCGATAAACCGTATGAGGTTCTTGGGTGCCTAAATTGGAGCTTACCACCGCCGTGCAATCAGCATAAAGCTCATTGTCATGTAACTCATGCGGCACCACTTCATTTAATATACTAAGCAATTTTTGCTTTTGTTGCTGTGCAATACGTTCGGCTGTACCGTTATAGGTGAGGGCGATGAGCGCAGTACCAATTATCGCAAACGCGCTTAGCATCAAACCATTTTTTACTAGCGTCTCTTTTACCATTTACTCTACTCGCCTTGCTTTCTTAGTAACCTGATGCCCGTATGTACGGGGGCGGGTATAGTAATCAATCAGCGGCACGACCATATTCATAATAATGACTGCAAAAGCAATGGCGTCTGGGTAACCGCCAAAAACTCGAATAATAACCACCCAAAATCCAATGGCTGCGCCATAAATTATGCGCCCTTTTGGTGTGGTTGACGCAGATACCGGGTCGGTGGCAATAAAGAATGCGCCTACCATCACAGCACCGTTAATAAGATGGAACAGCGGCGATGCATAATGGTCGGCATCAATCATATAAAGCAATAGTGCAAAAACCGCCACTGACGCCAACATGCTGCCTGGAATATGCCAGCTAATCACCCTTAACTTCACAAGCCACAGGCCGCCAAGTAAATAACTTAAGCTTACCCACCCCCAACCTGCACCAGCAGATTGAAATAGCCCCGTGGAAAAAATAGGTCTGAGCAATGACTCTGAGTACGTAATACCCAAGGTTAAGTCAGTTTTCAGGGTGTCGAGCGGTGTGGCCATTGTCACCCCGTCTGCCACAGTCCGCAGCTGTGTGACATCGTAACCTGTGGTAGAAAAGTCGGTAAAAATAAGTGCCGCAGAGTCTAAAAAGCTAGGTGTTAAGCTAGCTAGGTGCTGCGGTGGTAACCATAAACTCATGGCGGCCGGGAATGAAATTAACAGTACTACATAGCCAATCATCGCTGGATTAAAAATGTTAAACCCTAAGCCACCGTATACTTGTTTGGCGACGGCAATGGCGAAAAATACGCCTGTAATCGTCATCCACCAAGGCAGTGTAGGCGGAATGCTAATAGCAATTAGCAGGCCGGTTAGTATGGCAGAGTAGTCGGTTAACGTACGCTCAATAGGGCGTTTACGTAACCAGAGGATAACCCCTTCAAAAACGAGGGCGCTGGCAACTGCTAAAAAGGCTTGAATGAGTGTACCCCATCCAAAAAATACGGTTTGAGCAATAATACCAGGCACCATGGCATAAATGACCAAGCGCATGACCTGGCCAGTATCGCGCTTCACTCTTTGATAGGGAGAACTCGATAAGGTTAATTTCATGATTGTTTGTTCTCACTTTCTGCCGCTGCTTTTTTTGCTTTAGCCTTAGCGACGGCCGCTGCAATACGGCGTTTTTTCTCAAGAGCAGGATCGTTTGCTTCTTCTGATGATACTGACTGTGGAGCGGTTTGCTCGGCCTCCTGAGTAGGCGCAGATAGCTCCGTGCTCACGGATACCTTTACCTGCTCAGGCTCAACATCTTGACTAGCAGTGCCTGCATCGTCAGTTTGCGTTTTCTGAATTTCAGCTAAACGTTTTTTCGCTTTAGCTTTTGCTACCGCCGCAGCTATTCTGGCTTTTTTATCATCCGCGGTGTTCGTGGTTTCGTTGTTTGGCGCTTTTTCGACGTTGTCAGCACTACTGTTTGGCCTTTCAAGAGGCTTTTCGTGCTCTGTATCAATACGGCTAGTTTTGGCTTCAACAGTAGCCTCAGCATCATCTGAGGCTGTTTTAGGCGTTTTTAAATCGCCACTGTTCTGCTGTTTTTGTAATTCTGCTTTTTTAGCTTTTGCTTTAGCTATTGCTGCGGCTACTCGGGCTTTTTTCTCATCTTGCAGTTGCGCTGATGAAGCGGAGTTAGAAGCTTCTTCTTTTGCCTGACTTTGTGGTAAATCGCCTCCAATTACTTCAGCGCTGCTTTCGTCTTGTTGTTGGCGTGCTGCTTTTTTTGCTTTTGCTCGCGCGATGGCGGCGGCAACTTGTGCTTTCTTATCGTCGGCAGCCGTGCTTACATTTTCATTTTGGTTTTCAACTTGGCTTTCAGTCGCTTGTTGATCTGTCTGCGCCGCAGATTGAGATTCAGAAAAAACTTCATCAGCTTCAGGTGCTTCAGGCGCCGATTCTTTAAGCTTCTGGGCTTTTTTAGCTTTAGCGCGTGCTATGGCGGCGGCAACTTGCGCTTTTTTATAATCAGCGGATGAGCTTGCGCTAGTACTTGTGCTAGTTGTGGCTGCAGGTTTTACGTCAGCTACGCTTGTTTCGTCAGAGTTAGCGCTTTGAAGGGCTGCTTTTTTCGCTTTGGCTCTGGCTAATGCAGCTGCGACTTTGTCTTTAGAACTATTTTGTTCTGTAGAAGGAGTAGGCGATGCAGACTTGCTATCGGAATTATTCTTTGCAGCAAGTCGTGCTTCTTTAGCGCGGCGGTGTTTGGCTTCACGCTCTTCTTTTTCCCGTTCTAGACGCTCGTTTCGCGCTTCAAAACGTTGTTTCGCTTTTTCTGCTTTGTTCTTTTCGTCTCGTTGCAATCGTATTTCAGATTTAGCTTGGCGGTAATAATGAACCAAAGGTATTTCACTGGGGCATACATACGCACAAGCGCCACATTCGATACAGTCGAAAAGGTCATAGTCTTCAGCTTTGTCGTATTCTTTTGCTTTGGCGTGCCAAAACATTTGTTGTGGTAGTAAAGAAACAGGACATGCGTCAGCACACGCACTACAACGAATACATGGGCGTTCGGCGTTATCGTCTACCAGTTCTTTTTTGCTGGGTACTAATAAACAGTTAGTGGTTTTTACCACAGGTATGGTGGCATCCGCCAAGGCAAAGCCCATCATAGGGCCGCCCATAATCACTTTAGGCGACGTTTGCTTTTTAGCTTGGTAGCTGGCTTCGTTCAGCAAGTGCTTTACTGGTGTGCCAAGTAAAGCTCGAAAATTAGCAGGCTTAGCTACGGCATCGCCGGTTACCGTGACAATACGTTCAATAAGTGGCTTACCGTGTAAAATAGCATCGGCAATGGCAAAACAGGTCCCCACGTTAAACATCATTACGCCAATGTCTGCCGGAAGACCGTTACGGGGCACTTCGCGGCCCGTGATAACTTGAATTAATTGTTTCTCACCACCAGCAGGGTATTTCGTTTCAATGGGGACTACCCGATACGCGTCCTTGTCTTGGCAGGCTATATTAAGTGCTTGAATGGCTTCAGGCTTGTTATCTTCAATGGCAATAACAATCGCTTTAGGCTCAATTATATGCGTTAAAACATCTAAGCCTTGGCGAATCTGCCACGCGTGTTCACGCATAAGGCGGTCATCTGCGGTGATGTAAGGTTCGCACTCCACGCCATTTAGCACTAAAAACTCAACGGGTTTACTCGTTGCCGTTTTAATATGGGTAGGAAACCCTGCGCCACCCATGCCAGAAATACCGGCTTGGCAAATGGCATCTACAATCGTATTTTTATCTACCGCGGTATAGTCAGCTAACGGTGTAAGCTCGCCCCAGGTATCTTTACCATCGGGTTTAATGCTAACGCACATTTCTGTAAGGCCACTAGGATGGGCTACCACGTGAGGTGCTATAGCAACAATGTGTCCCGAGGTTGGCGCATGAACTGGCACAGCATAAGGTGTTGTAGCATCGGATAGCGCTTGGCCTTTGTAAACATAGTCACCTACGCTTACGCAGCAAATGCCTTCTGAACCCACATGTTGACGTATAGGCAATGTAAGCAGGTCTGGCATTGATGGCTGCACAATAGCGGCTTTATTTGACAGCCGCTTTTTGTCATCAGGGTGCACGCCGCCCGGGAAAGAAAATAGTTTTCCTGAATTTAGGCGTTCAATAATGTTTTCAAAATCTGGGTAGTTCAACGCTTACGACACCATTTTAATTGGAATGTCACCTTTAGGTGATGAGGAAAAATCCCACTTCCATGTTGCTGTGGTTGGTGTAACAGGCACCATATCGATACAGTCTACGGGGCAGGGATCTACACATAAATCGCAGCCCGTACATTCTTCAACAATTACCGTATGCATATGCTTTGCAGCACCTAATATGGCGTCAACGGGGCATGCTTGAATACACTTGGTACACCCAATACATTCGTCTTCTCGAATGAAGGCAACCTTTTTCGTATCTTCTTCGCCGTGAGCCGCATCTAAAGGTTTTGGCTCCACCCCCATTAAATCGGCAAGCTTTTTTATTGTCGACTCACCACCAGGGGGACATTTGTTAATTTCATCACCATTAGCAATGGCTTCTGCATAGGGTTTACAACCAGGGTAGCCACATTGGCCACATTGAGTTTGGGGCAATATTTCATCAATTTGATCGACCAGTGGGTCGCCTTCCACTTTAAACCGAATACTGGCGTAACCTAGAATTAGACCGAAAAGAAGTGCAAGCGCGCCTAAAGCGACGATGGCGTATGTCATGGTCATTACACTTTCACCAAACCGCTGAAGCCCATAAACGCCAATGACATAAGGCCCGCTGTTATCATTGCAATAGATGCTCCCTTAAATGAAACAGGCACATCAGCAGCCGCTAAACGTTCTCGCATGGCCGCAAATAGAACAAGTACTAAGGAAAACCCAACAGCCGCACCAAAGCCATAAATAAGGCTTTCCATAAAGTTATGCTGCTCGGTAAGGTTCAGTAACGCAACACCAAGCACAGCGCAATTGGTGGTAATGAGAGGGAGGAAAATACCTAATAAGCGGTAAAGGGTAGGGCTGGTTTTATGCACTACCATCTCCGTGAACTGAACCACAACAGCAATCACAAGAATAAACGCTAATGTTCGTAAGTAACCAATACCTAAGGGCGCAAGTAGGTAAGTCTCTACCAAGTAGCTTGTGGCCGACGCTAGTGTTAATACAAACGTGGTGGCCATAGACATACCCATGGCGGTTTCGAGTTTGCTCGACACACCCATAAAAGGGCATAAGCCAAGAAACTTCACCAGCACGAAGTTATTAACTAATACGGTACCAATTAATAGTAATAAAAATTCAGTCATGAAAATCGCAATTCCTACGAGGAATTAGTTGAGTCTTGGCTTAATGGCCGTACTCGAAATTGAAACAGGAATAATTTGTCTATTATCGCTTTTTAGGCGCAGATTAACAACTTGATTGAATTAGGGTTATTTAATGAATATATAAGCTGTATTAGGAAGAAAAAAACGTATGAAATAATAAAAGGAGGATAAAGCGGTAATGAGCCAACCAAGTGGCTCCCCCTCCCCGATTCGAACGGGGGACCTGCGGATTAACAGTCCGTCGCTCTAACCAACTGAGCTAAGGGGGAATTGCACTTAAAGTTGTCGATGAAAAGTTGGCTCCCCTTCCCCGATTCGAACGGGGGACCTGCGGATTAACAGTCCGTCGCTCTAACCAACTGAGCTAAAGGGGACCTGCTTTTCAACGGGGCGGAATATTAAAGAGCATCTGGGTTTCTGTCAACAACCTTAATGAATTTTTTATGCTAAGTGGTCAAAAAATAGCTTTTTGCGGGTTTTGTGCTCAAATTTACACCAAAAGCGAGAAAGTGGTGCTTAATTACTGAGCGGGTATTCGTATCGCCGTATTTAACTGCATTATCAAAGGAATGAATTTTCACGAAGAGCGACTGATTTTATGCAGTAGCAAAATACGAAACCTATATAATAAAAAAGAATAAAAAATGTTTTGTGTACTGATATTATGTACAGTGTTTAATAAATATGTAACCTAGAGCTTGGTATCTCAAGGTTAGTCTTCACTTACATAATTAGGAAGGGGTTACCCAGCATAGGGCGTAATTGCTGGCGTAGAGCTACTTATCCACTAATTCTGTGGATAACTATGTTGATAGTTATTAGCTTGAGGATAAATTGGTAAGATCATGCTGGTTATGATCGTCAACTTCGAATGCCTTTTGGTATTAAAATTTAAATAATATCAGTGCTTTATGCGTTAATGCCGGATCTCTTGATAAGATCTTAATAGATCTGTTGGACAAAAAATATCTTGTGTGTTAATTCGTCGACTATCAGTTACTTTTTCAACGATATAACAGTCAGAAATGAAAGGTTTACATAAATTTTACATTTTCGTTTGGTGTAGTTCCTAAGGCAACCTAGAGTTAATCGACCAGACGACTGTCTTAAAAGCGCAATCTAGCCGTAATGAAATTGTCATTACAGTAAATTGGCTTAATTTATAAACTAAGCTCACGAGGCTTCCAACATTAGTTGTCGAAAAAGTGTGTTCAACGACATCTGCGCCAATGTTTGCTTAAAACGTGTAAATTAGCCATTAGTATTAATTTTAAAAGATGCTCAGGTGGCAAAACCGACACCTGACCTAGCCCAAACTTAGCTTGGTCGATTTAACATAGCCAATGTGGCCAGTCTCACATAGACTACTGTCAGCATCTTGTTGTGAGGCAAGTTTAGCTATATACGATAGTCAGTATTTATTAGCGCCAGTTATTTCTACCAATCAACTATTGAGAGGGTTTGTGAAAACAGACGAGTCCCCGAGCCGAGCAGCGAATCTTTTAAACGGTGATATTCCTTCTACCCTAAAACGCATGACAATACCTATGATACTGGGCATGGTCATGATGATGAGCTTCGGGTTAATCGATACCTTCTTTGTCAGTTTACTTGGCACTGAGCCCCTCGCTGCCATTAGCTTTACTTTTCCCGTCACCTTTACCGTTATTAGTTTAAATATTGGGTTAGGCATCGGCACGTCGGCTATTATTGGCAAACTGCAAGGCAGTAGAGAATTAAGTGAGTCGAAGAATTACGCGACCGGCTCGCTTATGCTTTCTACCCTATTAGTGGGTACGCTGGCGTTAATTGGTTACTTTACCATTGAACCTATTTTCACCTTGCTAAACGCCTCGCCAACATTATTACCCTATATAAGGGATTACATGTCCTTGTGGTACGCGTCGAGTATTTTCCTTTCATTGCCTATGGTGGGAAACAGTGTACTAAGGGCCTGTGGCGACACGCGTACCCCAAGTATTGTTATGGCAACCGTAGGGGGATTAAATGCATTGCTCGACCCCTTGTTTATTTTCGGTGCAGGTCCGGTTCCCGCGATGGGCATTAAAGGGGCTGCACTTGCTACGTTATTAGCGTGGATGGTGGGCGCAGTGTGGATACTTTATTTATTGGCGGTTAAACGAAACCTAATTCTTCCTCGACTTCTATCATTGCTAGAACTAAAGGCAATAAGCGGGGATATATTAAAAATAGGCTTGCCAGCCGCTGGGGCCAATATGCTTACGCCGATAGCTGGTGGCGTAATGACCGCAGTGGTGGCCAGTTATGGTGCCGAAGCGGTAGCGGCTTGGGGAGTAGGAAGCCGAATGGAGTCCATTGCCAGTATTGTGGTACTTGCTCTTTCTATGACTTTACCGCCATTTATTAGCCAAAACGTGGGTGCAAATAGATTTGATAGAGTACATAGCGCTTATAGGGTGTCGTTAAAATTTGTGCTTTTTTGGCAGTTGTTCGTATTTGTTGTTATGTGGGTGTGTTCCGGCTGGATTGCTGTTGCCTTCACCAGTGAACCCGAGGTTAGCCGACTCATTCAACTGTTTTTAATGATAGTGCCTTTAGGGTATGGCATGCAGGGTATTATTATTTTGACGAATTCTTCGTTAAATGCGATGCACCACCCTTTGAGTGCATTGGCGTTGAGTGTAATCAGATTGTTTGTATTTTTTGTGCCAATAAGTATCGCGGGAAGTTACTTTTTCGGTTTAACCGGATTGTATTGGGGAACGGTAGTGGCAAACATTGCCATGGCGACCGTGTCTTTTGTTGTATTTAAAAATACGCTCTCGGTATTTAAACAGGAACAACATGCTACCTAGGTGGCAAGGTAAATAAGGTATTTAATAAATGAGTAAAGGTTTTGAACTTCATTCAAGCTACAAGCCAGCGGGCGATCAACCCGCTGCCATAGAAACCTTGGTGGATGGGTTAGAAAGTGGCTTAGCAGCGCAAACCCTATTAGGTGTTACCGGTTCTGGTAAAACTTTTACCATGGCGAATGTTATTAGCGAAGTTCAAAGACCAACGCTCATTCTGGCGCACAACAAAACCTTAGCGGCACAGCTATACGGGGAAATGAAAGATTTTTTCCCTAACAATGCGGTTGAATATTTTGTTTCTTATTACGATTACTACCAGCCAGAAGCATACGTACCAAGTACTGATACGTTTATTGAGAAAGATGCATCGATAAACGATCATATCGAGCAAATGCGCTTGTCTGCTACAAAGGCATTGATGGAACGCCGAGATGTTGTGATTGTAGCCAGTGTTTCGGCTATTTATGGTTTGGGTGACCCCGAGTCGTACATGAAAATGCTTTTGCATTTGCGACAGGGCGATACTATGGATCAGCGAGATATTTTGCGCAGACTTGCCGAGCTTCAATACAAACGCAACGATTTAGCCTTCGAACGAGGGACATTCCGTGTGCGCGGCGATGTGATTGATATCTTCCCTGCAGACTCAGAAAAACAAGCGGTGCGTGTTGAGTTATTTGACGATGAAATTGATAAAATTAGCTTGTTCGATCCGCTGACAGGCGCAGTCGACAAGTCGGTTGTACGGGCAACGGTGTTTCCGAAAACCCATTATGTAACTCCAAGAGAAAAAATTCTTGATGCCATCGAGCACATAAAAGGGGAGTTGAAGTCTAGAAAGGCGCAGCTGCTAGAAATTAACAAACTAATAGAAGAACAGCGAATTTCTCAGCGTACTCAATTTGATATTGAGATGATGATGGAGCTTGGGTATTGCTCGGGCATAGAAAACTACTCACGTTATCTCTCTGGCCGAGCGCCTGGCGAGCCGCCGCCAACGTTGTTAGATTACTTTCCTGCTGATGGCCTCATGTTCATTGATGAATCTCATGTAACGGTTTCTCAAATTGGTGCCATGTACAAAGGCGATCGCTCTAGAAAAGAAACCTTGGTGGAATACGGGTTCCGTTTACCTTCAGCGCTTGACAACCGCCCACTTAAATTTGAAGAATTTGAGCAAATTTGCCCACAAACGGTCTATGTGTCGGCTACACCCGGTGAGTACGAACTTAAGAAAACCCATGGCGATATTGTAGAGCAAGTGGTGCGCCCCACAGGGTTACTAGATCCCATCATTGAAGTTCGCCCAGTAGCGACCCAAGTGGATGATGTATTATCGGAAATTCACAAACGAGTGGCGCTTGATGAAAGGGTACTTATTACTACGCTCACTAAGCGAATGGCCGAAGATTTAAGTGAATACTTAAATGAGCATGGCGTTAAAGTACGGTATTTGCATTCAGATATCGACACAGTAGAACGTATTGAGATTATTCGCGACTTGCGTATTGGTAAGTTCGATGTGCTGGTAGGTATTAACCTGCTTCGTGAAGGTCTGGATATGCCTGAAGTTTCTTTGGTAGCAATTCTTGATGCCGATAAAGAAGGCTTTTTACGCGCAGAGCGCTCGCTAATTCAAACGATTGGTAGAGCGGCACGTCACATCAACGGTCGAGCCATTTTATATGGCGATAAAATTACCAAGTCGATGAAAAAAGCCATGGACGAAACGGAACGTCGCCGTGAAAAACAGATTGAACATAACAAGGCCAATAATATAACGCCGATGCGCTTGAATAAGCCAATTACCGATATTATGGATTTGGGCGAAGGTGCTCATCCTGCGTCCGGTAAAGTAAGGCTTCGCAAAGTAGAAGAGAAGAAGAAACAGAAGAAGGCGGCAAGTGCGACTGAGTTAATGGATCAAATAGCCGAACTTGAAAAGCAGATGTTTGAATATGCCAGAGAGCTTGAGTTTGAAAAAGCTGCGTCGTTAAGAGACGACGTAGAGGCACTTAGAAAGCAGGTCGTTGCGTTGTCGTAATGAACTCGTTGCTGATTCTGTTGGGAATATAATCACGTTAATTTTGTTTAATCGCATATAACAGTTTGTTTATCGCAGAGATTCGCCTGAAATTGTCGTTGTAATCGAGGCGCCAGTTGCATATAGTTGATACTTAAGTATCTATAACTATACCTATAATGGTGCCTTTATGCTAAATCGTCTTCAAGAGTCGGATATCAAATTGTTACGTGTGTTTTATGCGGTAGCAAGTTGTAATGGTTTCACTGCTGCAGAACCTGTGTTGCGCATGCAACGTCCAAATATCAGTGCTGCAATTAAGAAGCTTGAAGAACGTTTAGATTTGGTATTATGCCACCGCGGTCGTGGTGGCTTTCAGATGACAAAAGAAGGCGAAGTGGTTTTCCAAGAAACCAAGCGTATTTTTAACGCCTTCGATAATTTTGTATTTAATTTGAAATCATTGCACGACGACTACTCAGGTCACATTACGCTAGTGCTTATGGCTGGTTTGCCGCTTTCTATGCATTTAGCGGTGAGTAAAGCCGTTAAAAGCACAATGAAGAAATTTGATGATATCCACGTGAATATCCAGACACGTTTATACAATGAAGTAGAGCATGTTGCCTTATCCGGTGAATGCCATTTGGTAGTATCAACCTACGATATGGTAAAACCCGAATCTGTGACTTTTCATCCTATCGGGATCACCACAGATGGACGTTTATATTGTTCACCTACACACCCGTTAGCCAAATATCGTGATACTGCTTTGCCTGAAAATATTAAAATTGAAGACTATCCGGCGATTGGTATCTCTGGTTTATCTTCAGCAAACTACATCGATAATGAGTCTCGTCTTGCTATTCAAACCTTTTCAGACTCCTTCGACGCTGCAATGTCTGCCATCATGACGGGTGAGTATATTGGTTTATTACCTGACTACATGGCAAAAGAGCAGGGCGCAGCGCTAGGGCTGGTGCCTATCGCCAATGGCAGCTTGTATAACTTTAGCCACGATCTATTTGTAATGAATGGCAAGAACACACGATTGAACCCAGTGTTGAGACACTGCATTAAAGAACTCACTTACTTCATAGCTGAAAGTCAAAAGTAGGTTAGGTACGCAAATTAAGTATGAAAACGCCTTGTGAAAACAGGGCGTTTTTCGTTTCAATCAAAAGGAATGGTTTATCTTCTTCTTAGTTAAATTAATGTCGTTCTTTTTCGGAACGTATTTGTGCTTTTCACTGCATCATCATTTTAATGTACCAGTAGTGTTGGCCGCTGCTTTTACGGGTTTAGTAGGCAGTTTTTGGCATTGGCCTAAAAAATACGGCAATCACCCTCAAGCGGCTATTTACGCTGGCGCCTTCGCCGGTATGTGTTCAAGTGCAATTATCACTGGGTGGGAAGCGCTGTTATTTATTTCTGTGGTAGGGGCTGGCGTCTATACCCTAACGCGCAATATTTTCGAAGGTTTTGGTGGTCGACTAGGGGCCGTTGCATTTACCGCAGTCAGTAGCCTTATTCTTCTGAGGGCGTTGTTTTGACGGAATTATTAGTTGTTATAGCTACCCTTGCCGGTGCGTTCACCACGTACAGACTAGCGAAGCTGCCAAGGTTTAATGTAATTCGAGCGTCCAGTTTACTCACTATTGTATTTTACTTTTCAGTGCTACTTATTCACAACGTACTAATAAGTGAAACTCATTCATCCGATACGGCTGAATTTTGGACCACAGTGTTTTTCGGAGGGAGTTTTGTAGGTATGAGCGCACCACATCGCTTTTCGTATTACTTGCTAACTATTTCGTCGTTATGTTTTGCCGTTATATTTATGGTGTTGCTGCCGTTGCTAGATGGAATTGGTGGCGCGCTAGGGTGTAGTGCTTTTATTTCAGTGGCGATAAGCCACTCACTTCGCGTAACGGTGAATAAGCTAAAAGGCGCCTGAGTAGGCGCCAAATCGATTATTCGTAGCTAAGGGGGTCAGTGCAGTGATTCTCTCTGAAGGCCTCTAAGCGCTCTTCACAGGCCCCGCATTTACCGCAAGCTTTCTCTCTTCCGTTATAACACGTCCACGTTTCGCCGTAGTCTAAGCCCATTTTCAACCCGTCGGTTAAAATCGCCGTTTTACTGTCTTTAATATAAGGCGTTACAATTTCTACCGGGGTGTAGTTGGCAATGCGACAAACATCACTCATCTTTTCCACAAACTCAGGGCGGCAGTCTGGGTAAATAGCATGATCGCCAGAATGCGCGCCATAATACACTTCGTTTGCTTCTAAACTTACGGCATAGCCCACGGCTAACGACAGCAAAATCATATTACGATTAGGCACGACCGTTTGCTTCATGCTGGGTTCTTCGTAATGCCCTTCTGGTACATCGATATCAGAGGTTAGTGATGAGCCACCTATCAAGCTATTAATAGCACTGATATCCACAATTTTGTGAGGCACGTTTAACGATTTACACACTGCTGCCGCATAATCTAATTCTTTTTTATGGCGCTGACCATAATCAAAAGAAAGGGCGTGAACGGTCTTACCATCACGTAAGGCTTTGTGTAAAACAGTGAATGAGTCCATTCCACCTGAATAGATAACAACAACGTTTTCTGACATAGTTTTAAAGTTTTGAGAAATTATGCCCGAATTTTATGTGATCCTTGGTAAAATCGAAACATACAATCGTTAAAGGGTGACATTTTGTCGAAATTAATCACGCTGAACATCAATGAAATGTTCGAAACCATCCAAGGGGAAGGGGCACATACTGGTATCCCGTCTATCTTTGTTCGCTTACAAGGATGCCCTGTAGGTTGCCCATGGTGCGATACCAAACATACTTGGACGCTGGACAATGCCTTGGTAACCACGGCACAACAAGTTATTGATAAGACCAACGAGTCTGAGCACTTTTTTGGAATTGATGAAAACAAGCTATTGTCACTGTTTTCTGAACAAGGTTATGTGGCAAAGCATGTGGTTATCACCGGCGGTGAGCCTTGTATGTATGACTTGCGCCCGCTTACTAACCTGTTGCATGAAAATGGCTACTCAACACAAATAGAAACAAGTGGCACTTATGAAGTGTTGTGTGATGATAGAACTTATGTGACGGTGTCACCTAAAATTAATATGAAAGGGGGCATGCCGGTTTTGCTGAGTGCCCTTGAGCGTGCGAATGAAATAAAACACCCTATTGCCATGCAAAAACATATTGATGAGTTAGATGCGCTGCTAGCAGATGTATCTTCGTTAGCAGGTAAGCAGGTTTGTTTACAGCCGATAAGTCAGCAACCTCGGGCAACCCAACTTGCAGTGCAAACCTGCATAGCCCGAAATTGGCGGCTATCCTTACAAACACATAAATATATTGGCATAGAATAAATTACATAAGCGTGAGCAAAGGAGTTCGATAATGGCGTTGAAGTATATAAAAACGGTACTGCTTTTGTGTGCGTTGCTTATATCAACACAAAGTGCCGCGGCGTTGTGGACTATTAATTACCCCAAACCGCTAGATGACTCTGATGCTCGCGCCGAATACCCCATTGCCTTGCTTAAACTAGCCCTTGATAAAACCGGTGTAAATTACGAGCTATTGCCTTCAGATCGCATTCTTCTGTCTTCAAAGGCACTGCGTCAACTGCGTGAAAATCGTGAAGTGAACGTGGTGTGGAGTATGACAGATAGTCAACGTGAAAAAGACCTTCTCCCTATTAGGATCCCGATTGCAAAAGGGCTCATTGGGCTGCGGGTATTTGTAATCAATGTAGATAGGGAAGCGGAATTTGCTCGGGTTTCATCAAAAAATGAATTAATGAACTTCACGCCATTGCAGGGTGAAGAATGGCCAGACACTAAAATACTACAAGCCAACGGCTTTAATGTTGCTACGGTTCCCAATTTCAAAGACGCTTATTCATTGTTACTTCAAAACAAAGGGGATTTCTTTCCTCGCTCGGTCATAGAGGTAACGGCTGAACTTGAAGGACGATCGGCATCGCTCAAGTTAGAACCTGATATGGCAGTTTATTATCCTACTGCCATGTATTATTTTGTTAATAAGAGTAACCCAACGTTAGCACGGTTAATTGAAACAGGATTGAATCGTGCAATTGAAGACGGCTCTTTTGAAGCGTTATTTAAATCTTCGAATGAAGCTATTTTAGAGCAACTGGGCATCAAGAATAGACGAATCTATACGTTAGATAATCCCTTATTGCCGCCTGAAACGCCGTTAGCCGATGAACGACTTTGGTACGTACTTGATAAGTAGAGTTTGTAATACGACCTAAACGCTATCTTGAGCCCATATAGAATTGATAAAGATAGAACTAATAAAAATAGAACTGATAGAAATAGAACCGAAAAAAAACGCGGCAAGAGCCGCGTTTTTTATTTAAAAGTTTTGGTGACTAGAACTAGTCAGAGGCACCTGAATGCACGTCTTTCATTGAACGACCTGAGGGATCGGCATTGTTTTTAAAGCTTTCATCCCATTCAAGCGCTTCAACCGTACTACAGGCAATAGATTTGCCACTAGGTACACATCGAGCCGCGCTCTCTTGCGGGAAGTAACCTTCGAAGATAGTACGGTAATAGTAACCTTCTTTGGTATCTGGTGTGTTCACTGGGAAGCGGAACTCAGCAGAAGCAAATTGTTGGTCAGATACTTCGCTCTCTACGAAATCACGGATAGAATCAATCCAAGAATAGCCTACGCCATCACCGAACTGTTCTTTTTGACGCCATAGCACTTCAGCAGGCAAGGTATCGCCGTTGTCGAACGCTTTACGTAAAATCCATTTTTCCATTTTGCCATCAAGACACATTTTATCTTGTGGGTTTAAGCGCATGGCCACGTCGATAAAGTTTTTATCTAGGAATGGTACACGAGCTTCTACACCCCATGCTGATGTGGCCTTGTTTGCACGAGCACAATCGAACAAGTGAAGACGATCTAGTTTACGTACCGTTTCTTCGTGGAATTCTTTCGCATTTGGTGCTTTGTGGAAGTACAAGTACCCACCAAAAATTTCATCGGCGCCTTCACCAGACAATACCATTTTAATGCCCATGGCTTTAATCTTACGGGTCATTAAATACATTGGCGTTGCCGCACGAATGGTAGTGGTGTCATAAGTTTCTAGGTGGAAAATCACGTCACGAATGGCATCAAGGCCTTCTTGAATGGTGAAGTGAATTTCGTGGTGTACCGTACCAATCATATCAGCCACTTTCTTCGCAGCTTTCAAGTCGGGTGCACCTTCAAGGCCTACCGCGAAGCTATGTAGGCGAGGCCACCATGCTTCTGTTTTATCTTCGTCTTCAACACGTTTAGCAACATACTTTGCCGCAATCGCAGAGACTAATGATGAGTCAAGACCACCCGATAACAATACCGCATAAGGTACGTCAGACATCATGTGAGATTTCACTGATTTCTCAAACGCTACACGTAAATCGTCAAGGTTAGTGGTGTTGTCTTTTACTGCATCGTATTCCATCCAATCACGTTTGTAGTACTTGGTGATCTGACCGTCTTTACTCCATAAATAATGCCCAGGAGGAAATTCGCTGATGGTTTTACAAATAGGCGCCAAAGCTTTCATTTCTGAAGCAACGTAGAAGTTGCCATGCTCATCGTAACCTGTGTATAGAGGAATAATACCCATGTGGTCACGAGCAATTAGATAAGCATCTTGTTCATCGTCATAAAGCACAAACGAGAACATGCCTTCTAATTCATCAACAAAACTCACACCTTTTTGTTGAAAAAGTGGAAGAATAACTTCGCAATCTGAGCGAGTTTTAAATGGATAAGGTTCTGCTAAATCGTCAGCAAGTTGCTTGTGATTATAAATTTCGCCATTGACGGCTAAAACTTGTTTGCCATTTTGGCTGATAAGCGGCTGAGCGCCGGTGTCCACATCAACAATAGCCAATCTTTCGTGACAAAGAATGGTATTGTCATTATTCCAGATTCCCGACCAGTCAGGGCCACGGTGGCGCAATAATTTTGTTAATTCGAGGGCTTGGGTTCTGAGTTCAGACACATCGGTTTTGATATCAAGGATACCGAAAATACCACACATAAAACGGATTCTCTCTGTTCACTTGTTGAAAAATAATTGAGGTTTTTTCTGTCGGGTACTCGCGAACGAGTTGGCGAAGGTATTGTTGTTTTTTTTAATCGCGCTTTCGCATGCCTTGAATGTGCCAGTCTGACAGGAAATTGCAAGTACAATATGATGAGAAAATGGAAATTATTATTCCAAAACACGATGTTCTTTAGTGAAAGCATCGCTGCTGTTAGTGTCATTAACTAAGATGTCGCACAAATACTAGGCAGTATACAAGTTTCACCTCCTGTGTTTATATCAAAATTTATTTTGTAACTCGTTGATTTTATAGTTTTTATATTTGTATCTCTTTGCGTTCTTTGGGCGCATAATCTGCCGGTTTTTTCAACACCTGGTAAAGGGTATGCAATTTTCAAACGACCGAGTTTCGGTATATGTTATTCCTGATGTAGATAGCCTTCAAATGGACGCGAGTGTTCAGGGTTCACGCTATCGTGATGCCATGCACATTGAAGTGACAGGCGGTGAAGCTTGGCTTTTTGAGTATGGCGTGGTGGTTTTTTGGGGTGTCGTAGAAGAGGAGCGTGTAGCCTTGCTAAATAGGTTGCAGGTTAGTCCTAAGTTGTTGTCTGGTATTCATCAAGAGCATCTGCAATTTGCATTTACTAGTGATGTACTTAGGTTGCAACGGGACTTAATTACGCTCTCGATTGACGATCCATTACTTCGGCTATCAATCAGCCACGGATTAGCGCAGTCAATAAAACTCAATGAATACGAGCATAAAGCGCAAGATACTATTACACGCTATGCGTATTTACCAAAAGCGTTGGCCGAAACGGGCAAGATAACGTTACGTCGACCCGCATTGGCGAAAATCCGCGGGCATTTGTTTAGCACAAAGAGCGACATCTTTTTGCATTATGGGTTGCTTGATACACCAGAGTTCTTTTGGGAATACCCAGAATATGAGCATGCTTATAATGCCACGGCGCGATACTTAGATATCCGCCCCAGGGTAGATGTGCTTTCGAACAAGCTGAATGTTATTCATGAGTTGTTCGAGATGTTAGCTGAAGAGCTAAATCATAAACATTCATCGTTTTTGGAATGGATAATTATAATCTTGATTGCGTTTGAAATAGCGACGTTTGGCGCTGAAGAACTCAAAGGGTTGTTCATGTAAGACGCACTATTTAAAACGTGTTGTATTAGCAATAAAAAAGCCCTGTATCTACAGGGCTTTTTTTATTAAACGCTAGTGTTACCTGAGATTAAAACTCAATTTTTACGTTGAAACTCACTGGTTTCTTTCCAGGCTGGCCACTGCTCGGCGTTTGCAACGTTAAAACCTACATCAAACAATAGCTGTGTGTCTTGCACAATGCCGCTTAAATCCCAATCGTCACGGTATTGGTCACATACTTGGTGATAACAGCCCGTTACAATCACATTCATGCGTTTACGGTATTTAGCCGTTGTTTCGTCAGCCGGCTCATTACCGCCTTCTGCATACAGGGCAGGCACGCCTTTTTTCGCAAAGCTGAAGTGATCGGAACGATAATAGTAGCCAGCTTCAGGGCGATCTTCTTGAGTAAGCGTTCTACCTTGCTTATCAGCAGCGGTTTTAAGGTAATCTTCTAAATCTGACTTACCCATGCCTACCACGGCGACGTTCTTGGTTTTACCTAACACGTTCATGGCATCCATATTGATATTGGCCACCGTATCTTCCAGTGGAATGACGGCGTTATCTGCGTAGTATTTACTGCCTAGTAAACCTTGTTCCTCAGCCGTGACTACTAAAAATGATACAGAACGCTTCGGCGCAATATCTAAGTTGGCGTAGGCTTTTGCCATCGCTAAAATAGCAGCACTGCCTGTAGCGTTATCATGTGCACCATTGTAAATATTATCGCCTTCTTTAGTTGCATCTTTTCCTAGATGATCCCAGTGCGCGGTGTAAATAACATGCTCGTTGGGTAGTTCTGACCCAGGTAGTGTGGCAATAACATTGTGGCTTTTAGATTTTTTAAATGTATTTTGCACGGTTACCGAAGCATTGATATCCATCGCTTTATGATAAGGCCCAAGCTTGGCTTGATTCTTTTCGTCTTGAAAATTAAAACCTGCGTCAGCAAATACTTTTTCTGCGGCACTTAAGGTTAGCCAACCTTCAATGGCAACACGGCTAGCGCCTTTGTCCTTAGATACTAGCCCATACTGAGGGCCACTCCAGCTATTCGCCACTACTGACCAGCCGTAAGAGGCCGGAGCCGTTTCGTGAACAATGAGTGCGCCGGCAGCACCTTGGCGGCTAGCTTCTTCGTATTTGTAACTCCAGCGACCATAGTAGGTCATCGTTGTGCCTTGAAACTTCCCACTTTCAGGGTTTTCGAAACCTGGGTCATTCACCAATATCACGACGGTTTTGCCAGTAACATCTAAGCCTTCATAATCGTTCCAGTCGTATTCGGGAGCGTTAACGCCGTAGCCAACAAATACCAGTTCTGAGTTTTCAAGTGAAACGGTTTCTTGCTCACGCTTAGATGAAGCAACCATGTCATCTTTATACGCAAAGCTATTATCACCAATTGTCATGGTCATTTCAGGGTTAGCGGTAATTTCCATTAACGCCACTTCTTGAAGGTAGCTGTCGCCATTACCCGGTGACAATCCCGCCTTTTCAAACTCACGAGTGAGATAATCCAGTGTTTTTGTTTCACCAATGGTGGTGGGCAAACGACCTTCAAATTCATCAGATGACAGTATTTTTAATGGTTCTCGAATATCTGCATCTGAAATGCTGGCGTAAACTGCGTCGAAGTTAGTCGCGATATGCTTTTTTTGAGTTTGGGTTTGAGTTTCAGGCTGCGTCGTGTCGTTTTCAGGCGCGTTATTGGGGCTGCAAGCACTTACCGCTGATACGGCAGTTACCAGCAAGGGCAAAAACATTTTTTTCATTGTTAGTCTCTGTTTGCTCTACAATACCGACCAGTATAGAGAAAACCTTAAGCCGAACCAATATTAAGTATGCCAATACCTGTTACTCCTTGGTGTAAACACCATATTCAAGATAATGCGTCTTTACCAGTACATACGCTGTTGAAAGAATTCATGTTGTTAGACGACACTGATTTTCCTAGTGCTGCAAGACTTAACCTTTTGCGTGAAGCGTTCCAACCGCAATGGCAGGGGCCTGCGTTTATAGCGCAAGGAGAGCTTGATAAGAGAACGGCTAACAGCTGTGACAAAAGTACAGAAAATGACAGCCGTTACTATGAAGAAATTATCGCGTGCGACAACTGCGTACCTACGCGGGAAAATAGCTGGCATGATTTGTTCAATGCCCTTATCTGGATCCAATTTCCCGCTACAAAAGCGTTACTGAATGCGCTACACATGCAAGATATTGCGCACCATGGCACACATCCAAGAACCGAGCGACGAAACCGCATTACGCATTTTGACGAATGCGGCGTAGTACTGGCGCTTGAGGAAGGCGACGCGAGTAAATCAAACATGTTGCTGAATACGTTAGCCCAACATCAATGGCAGGATAGCTTTGTTATCCATAGACATGAGTGGGGAACCCACATGACCCCCTTTATTTTTGGGCATGCAAACCTTGAGATGATGCTCTCGCCTTTTATCGGGCTTACGGGGAAGTGGTTGGCAGTGAGTGTGCCTAAAGGGTTTAGCGAGATGAATAAATGGGAACAGCGCCAAGAGGTAGACAAATCATTGGTAAAACGTATCACTGAGCTTGATGCGTTTAACAAATCTCCGCTACTAAAACCTATTCCTTTGCTTGGCATACCAGGGTGGTACGAAAACCAAGATGAAGCTTTTTATAACAATAGCGAGTACTTTAGGCCTATTGGGGCGGGAGCGAAACCGTCTATTCAGCTACCGCTTTTCGACATAACGACGGTTTGAACTCACTTCTTACACCAAGCTTAGGTGTAAGAAGTGCGTCGAGAGTGGTATAGCATATTAGATAAGCGCGAACACACCCCAAATACCGTAAATCACGACGTATGGCGCAGAAGCAATAATTGCCGCCTTTTTCGTAGAGAATGAGGTCCATTGGGTAATGCCTACCATAGTGAGGTAGATAGTCCAAAACAACTCAACACGAATAGCTTGGGCAAACGCAAACCATGGTGATGTCATTTCGACACCGAGTAGGTAAGAGAGTGACAGTGGGGCAAGTATTGACGGTGATATTTGATGGTCGCCCGCAAACATAATAAGTGCTGCAGCGATAAGGCCTGTTACTACGTAAGGCATAGATACCCACCAAGTAAAACCATACCAATCTGTAAAGCCAAAAACATGACTGTCATCACTGCGTGTCGTTAAATTCAAATAAACAGCAAAAATAGCGTTAACCACTGTAAGTGCAAAGAATGCACCTATTAACTGGGAAAGCATGAGGGTGTTTCTAGTGAAAAAGGCGCGCATTTGGTCTTCTTCTGCCGGACTCATGGCATCTTGGGCTGCAATATTAATATTCGCAAACCATTCAATATCAACGAAGTTTACGTACAAATATTGAGACGCCAACGTGATCATCATAACAATAATAAAAGGAAACCAACTCCAGTTGTTTTTTTCACCAACAGCTTTAAATACGCCATTAGGCCGAAAGAATATATCGTTACACGCTTGAAAGGGGTTTGATACTGAATGCATCCGTTGCTCCGAGATAAGATATTATATTAGTTTTGTTTAGGTTACTGATATACCAAGGCTAAGTACAGGAGTGGGTTAAAGAACTGTACCTCTTTTTAGTAAAAACTTGTGTCGAGAGCCTTATGTCGGGAGCCTAGTTTAGAAACTCAACCGAGAAACTTAACTGTACTTACAGCAATGCCACAAACGTAAAAAGGCCAGTATTACATACTGGCCTTTTGATAACGTCATCTATTGGATAGCTACTACTTAGTAATAGAGGTTTATCGTTACTGACTTAAATACGTTAAGTTCAATAAGCACAGCACGATAGCGCTATACAGTAACGAGATAGGTAGCCCTATTCGTATAAAGTGGCTAAATTTATAATTAGCCGCATTAAACACCAATAAGTTCGTTTGATATCCAAACGGCGAAATAAAGCTAGCACTTGCCGCAAAGGCAACCGCTAAGGCGAATGGCATAAGCGGTGCGCCTATTATTTCAACCAGCCCATATGCGAAGGGGAACATGAGCGCCGCTGCTGCGTTGTTGGTCACAAATTCGGTTAATAGTAGGGTAGTAAAATACACTACAATTAACGCAATAAACCAATTGGTGTCGGCCAAGTAGGGAATCAATTGCGCAGTAGAAATGGCAATAACGCCCGACGACTCTAATGAGGTGGCTAAGCTTAATGCTCCAACAATCACGATAATAAGGTTCAGCGGTAAATTACGCTTCATCTCACCGTTGTTCGTTACCTTAGAGCCAATCAATACGGCCGCCAAAAACAACAGCCCGATTGCGAGTGAAATAACATCTGCCGCGGCTAATGTCACAACGGTAAGGAAACCGCCAAGGGTTATCCATTCCTGTCGGTTAGTAAGCGGGCGAGAGATTTTTTGCTCAGACAATATAAAGAAGTTCTTACTTAAATTTTGTCGCGTATTGAAATCGGGGCCAGCGGCAAGCAATAGAAAATCACCTGCTTTAAGTTTTATTTCACCGAGCTTGCCTGATAGCTGCTCGCCATCACGGCGAATAGCCACTACGGCCGAATCGAACAATGCCCTAAAACCGAGGTTTTTTATGGTTTGTCCAATAATTTGAGCGCGGTTGGCCACTACCACTTCCGTTAAGCTTTCACGCAAAATACCATCGGTTTCGGCAAAGGTGGTTAACCCTTTTATATGGCTTAAGTTATCAAGCTTTTGCACATTGCCGGTAAAGATAAGTTTATCGTTTTCAGCAATCACTAAGTCGGGGCCAACGGGAGAAATAAGGTTTCCGTCACGAACCACTTCAACCAAAAATAATTCAGGTAAGTTACGAAGGTGGTTTTGTTCTACGGTTTTACCAATGAGTTCTGAACCCGAATTTACTTTCGCTTCTACCATGTACTCTTGGTAGTTGTCATTCTTGTTCGCAATATTAGGTAGTAATGGTGTAAGCACAAACATCAGTACGCCGCAGCTTAAACCGGCTACCAGCCCATATAGCGTGAAGTCAAAAAAGTTAAAACCAGGATGACCATGCTCTTGCAAGAAACTATCAACAATTAGGTTGGTAGAGGTACCAATTAAGGTGACTGTTCCACCGAGTATGGCGGCATAGGAAAGCGGAATAAGTAAGCGCGAAGCAGGGTGATATTGATTCTGCTTAATAGGGCCTATAAGGCTGGCCACAATAGCCGTATTGTTTAATAGCGCTGATGAAATGAAGGTGAGTGAAAACAATTTCCAATATGATTTAGAAAAGCTCGTACTCACTAGCTTTCTACCAATACGCTTTATTAACGCAGTTTTATCAATTGCACTGCTGACTAGCAGTAGCAAGACAAGGGTTATTAACCCTTTGTTGGTTAAGTTCAGCAAAATGTCGTCAAGCGACAACTGCTGAGATACCAATAGTAATAACACGGCGCCTGAAAAAACAGTAGACGGGCGCTGATTTGAAAAAATCAGCGCAAAAATCGTGCTGGCGAAAATCGCCAGCACGATAAACTGGTTAATATCCATATATTTTCCAGTCCTGCTTTTACAGCTTGCTAATGTCCACAGCGCTCCAATGAGGGAAGTGCTTACGTACTAGTGCATTAAACTCTAATTCAAACTCTGAGAAGTCTGGAGAAGCGTGTTGTGCATCTTTAGCAAGTTCATCAATGATCATACCTGCACCAACAGTACTGTTGGTCATGCGATCAATAACGATGAAAGAACCAGTAGGGCGATTACGCTTGTACGGGTCGCACGCTACGGTTTGGGTAAATTTCACATCTACCACACCAATTTCATTTAAGTTAAGGTGCATCGCGTCTTTTTCTTCAAGGGTGTTCACATCAATTTGGTTATCGATATGAGACACAACACCTGTTGTTGACTTGGTCGCAAACTTAAACAAGAACTGCTTGTTTGGCATAAGTGGCTCTTCGTCCATCCATACCAAATGTGTTTTAAATTGAGTAGAAAGTAGCGGCAAGTTACCTGACTTAACAATCATGTCGCCACGTGAAATATCAATTTCATCTTCCAGTGTAAGGGTAACCGCTTGAGGTACATAAGCACGCTCTTGGTCGCCTTCAAAAGTCACAATCGATTTTACTTTCGACGTTTTTCCAGAAGGAAGAGCAGTTACTTCGTCGCCTGGTTCAATTTGACCTGATACCACCGTACCGGCAAACCCACGAAAATCTAGGTTAGGGCGGTTCACGTACTGAACAGGGAAACGGAAATCATCATGATTATCGTCTTCACCAATTTTCGTATTCTCTAGCATCTGCATAAGCGGAATACCATCGAACCATGGTGTGTGTTCGCTCACGTTTACTACGTTGTCACCTTCAAGTGCAGAAAGCGGTACGAACTGAATATCTGGAATGTCCAACTGCTCTGCAAACTTTAGGTAATCTTGCTGAATTTGGTTGTACACTTCTTCAGAGTAATCCATCAAGTCCATTTTGTTGATAGCAACAATAACGTGCTTAATACCTAACAAAGATACTAGGAATGAGTGACGTTTAGTCTGAACTTTAACACCACCACGGGCGTCGACAAGTATGATGGCAAGATCGCACGTAGATGCGCCAGTTACCATGTTACGCGTGTACTGCTCATGCCCTGGAGTATCAGCAATAATAAACTTACGCTTGTCGGTAGAGAAGTAGCGGTAGGCTACGTCAATCGTAATACCTTGCTCACGCTCTGACTGAAGGCCATCAACCAATAAGGCTAAATCGACTTTCTCACCGGTAGTACCTGACTTTTTGCTGTCTTTAGTAATGGCAGCAAGTTGGTCTTCATAAATCATTTTTGAGTCATGAAGTAGGCGACCGATGAGGGTACTTTTACCGTCATCTACACTTCCGCATGTAAGGAAACGTAGCATGTCTTTTTGTTCGTGCTGCTCAAGGTAAGACAGTATGTCTTGCTTTAATAAATTGTTTTCGTTGTTCATGTTATGCGCTCACAAGGAAAAAGGGGTTTAACACAGACTCTTTTTGGTTGTAAGTAAGAGCGTCGGCGTTGTCATTTAACGGATCGTTCGGGTCTAGCACAGTTACATTGGCACCTGCGGCTAGGGCTACAGCATGGGCTGCGCCTGTGTCCCACTCAGATGTTGGGCCTAAGCGAGGATAAAGATGAGCTTCACCTTCAGCCACTAGGCATAACTTTAATGAACTACCCATGGCCACTAATTCAGTTTCACCCTCTAATTGAGACAGTAAATTTTGAATTTCGGGGCTTTGGTGAGAGCGACTTCCTACAATCTTCCATACTTCAGCACCATCGTGTTTGCGTGCAGAAATAGCAGTAAATTCGCCATCTATTTCAGTCCATGCGCCTTCACCAACAATGCCTACATAACTTTTGTTAAGTGCTGGTGCGTACACCACACCCATGGTAGGTTTGCCGTCTTCAATCAACGCAATGTTGACCGTGAATTCACCATTCTTTTTAATGAATTCTTTCGTGCCGTCAAGCGGATCAACAAGCCAGTAAGACTGCCATTGTTTGCGCTCATCCCATGAAATATCTGCCGATTCTTCGGATAAAATAGGAAGGTCGGATTCTTTTCCAAGGGCATCAACAATTACGTTGTGCGCCGCCAAGTCAGCTTCGGTTAGCGGGCTAGTATCTTGTTTTTCGTAAATGGCGAAATCTTTATCGTAAATCGCCATTATCTTATCGCCTGCTTCTTTAGCAATGCGAAGAATGGTTTGTGCCAGTGTATTAGTCATTGTATTAGCCTGGGCCATTACACAAGTCCTTTTTCTTGCAGTAACGCATATAAGCGTTCAGCAGTTTGCTCTGCAGGTTCATCTTGATACGTTAAATGTATCTCAGGCTTTTCCGGTGCTTCATAAGCAGAGTCGATTCCAGTGAAATCTTTAATCTCACCGCTACGCGCTTTTTTATAAAGCCCTTTCGGGTCGCGCTTTTCACACACTTCGATAGGTGTGTCGATAAACACTTCAACGAATTCACCGTCTTCTAAAAGGCCACGGCAATAGTCGCGATCTGCTTTAAAAGGAGAGATGAACGCTGTTAATACCAGCGTGCCAGAATCGACAAATAGTTTTGCTACTTCACTGATTCTGCGAATGTTTTCTACACGGTCTTTATCGCTAAAGCCCAAGTCGCCACATAAGCCATGACGCACATTGTCACCATCTAATAGGTAAGTGTGCTTAGCTTGCTCGTGAAGCTTCTTCTCAAGCAAGTTGGCCAGAGTTGACTTACCAGAACCACTTAGGCCGGTAAGCCAGAACACGCGAGGCGATTGATTCAGCTTTGCAGCGCGGGTGGTTTTATTCACCTCATGCTTGTGCCAAACAACGTTGTCGGTGGCCATTAGAAATACCCTTCCATTTTCTTCTTCTCCATAGAGCCAGAGCTATCGTGATCGATCACGCGGCCTTGGCGCTCAGAGGTTTTAGTCAGTAGCATTTCTTGAATAACTTCTGGCAAGGTAGCCGCAGTAGATTCAACAGCACCCGTTAGTGGGTAGCAACCTAGCGTACGGAAGCGTACTGAACGCATTTCAGGCGTTTCGCCTTCGTTCATTGGCATACGTTCGTCATCAACCATAATCAATACACCATCACGCTCTACAACAGGGCGAGGCTTCGATAAGTAAAGCTGAGGAATGTCGATGTTTTCTAGATAAATGTACTGCCAGATATCAAGCTCAGTCCAGTTAGACATAGGGAATACACGAATGCTTTCACCTGGGTTAACTTGAGAGTTGTAGATGTTCCAAAGCTCAGGACGTTGGTTTTTAGGATCCCAACGGTGGTTGCTATCACGGAATGAGTAAACACGCTCTTTCGCACGAGATTTCTCTTCGTCACGACGTGCACCACCAAAGGCAGCATCAAATTTATATTTGTTTAATGCTTGCTTAAGTGCAGCAGTTTTCATGATATCAGTGTGCTTTGCTGAACCATGTGAGAACGGGCCTACGCCTTGTTCAACACCTTCTTCATTAATGTGTACTAGCAAGTCGAAACCATGTTTCTTGGCTTGCTGGTCACGAAACTCAATCATTTCCTGGAATTTCCACGTAGTGTCTACGTGAAGCAATGGAAATGGAATTTTACCAGGGGCAAAAGCTTTGCGCGCTAAATGCAACAACACCGAAGAGTCTTTTCCAACAGAATAAAGCATTACCGGATTATCAAACTCCGCAGCAACTTCACGGAAAATTTGAATACTCTCGGCTTCGAGTTGTTTCAGATGCGTAACAGACGGGATACTTGCAGTCATTTTCGAGTCCGATTTATGTTATATAAGATTAAGTTATATACGAGTTATTTTTATGCATAGAACAATAACACATTTATTTACTAATGTAGTATGCGATTTAGCTATTTAAAATAGCTGCCTTATTCCAAGAAATAAAACTGTCATACAATTTTGGCATAAGCGACGTAATTTACGGCAACAGTCGCATCTTCTACATACTCATATTGTTAGTAAATAGCACATTGATTAAGACATTAAACTTACAAAAAAGCCCCGTAAAAACGGGGCTTTAAATAACTATCTATCGATTATCTATGCGATTCAAGTTTCTTTTGAAAGGCATCGAAGGTTTCAAGCACACCCGCACGAGGCGAGCCTGATTTGCTTAAGATTAGAATGGTCAGACTAGATAGAATGAACCCAGGAACAATTTCGTACATCCAGCTACCTAACGATTCTCCGTTAATAGTCACGGGTAGGTAAATCCAGAGTAATACGGTAACCGCACCCACAATCATGCCGCCGAGGGCAGCACGGCGGGTCATTTCGCGTTTAAATAAGCTGAATAATACCAGTGGTCCAAAAGCGGCTCCGAAGCCAGCCCACGCATTACTCACTAAATCTAGAATACTGCTGTCTCTGTCGTAAGCTAAGAAGATTGCAACAAGGGCGACCGCCACCACGCTAACGCGACCGGCAATGACCAATTCCTTATCTGACGCATCACGTCGAACAAAAGTCTGGTAAAAATCGCTAGTTAATGAACTTGATGTCACTAATAGCTGAGATGAAATAGTACTCATGATGGCAGCGAGAATAGCTGCTAGTAAGAAGCCACCAATTAGTGGGTGGAAGAGGATTTGAGATAAGTAAATAAAGACAGTTTCAGGGTCAATATTATTCCCATTGCCCGTCACATAGGCTAGGCCAAACAAGCCTGTCATTAGCGCGCCAATGATAGAAACTATCATCCAACTCATACCAATTCTTCGTGCCGTTGGAATATCTTCTACAGAGCGAATCGCCATAAAACGCACAATAATATGTGGCTGTCCGAAATAACCAACACCCCAAGACATCAAAGATATGATACCGATTACCGAGATAGCCTCATTGGTAGATGCATCCATAAAAGCATTGAATAGGGCAGGGTTAATAGTATCAAGTGCATCAATAGAAGCGCCTATACCACCTAATTCAGTGATGACCACGGCAGGCACGAGTATGAGCGATATAAACATAATACAGCCTTGCACGAAGTCAGTCATACTGACTGCCATAAAACCACCTACCAGTGTGTAAGCAACTACTACGCCTGCGGTAACATACAAACCGGTTTCGTAGGAAAGACCGAATGAGGTCTCAAATAGCTTTCCACCCGCGACTACGCCTGATGAGGTATAAAGGGTAAAGAAGATAACAATAACAACCGAGGCAATAACACGAAGTAATCGAGAGTTGTCAGCAAAGCGGTTTTCAAAATAATCAGGAAGAGTAATAGAGTTATTTGCAACCTCGGTATAAACCCTTAGACGAGGTGCAACCAAGATGTAATTAGCTAATGCGCCTAGTACAAGACCAACGGCAATCCACGCCGCGGAAAGGCCTGAAACATACATTGCTCCGGGAAGACCCATGAGCATCCACCCGCTCATATCTGATGCACCAGCTGATAATGCAGTGACGGCTGGACCGAGTTGCCGGCCACCTAACATGTAACCTTCTACATTAGTATCTGTTTGGCGGTAAGCGAAAAGACCGATACCCAGCATGACAGCAAAATAGAGTCCCAATGAAATGATCGTACCCGTAGCCATATAAATTCCCTATGTTTTTTCATGCAATGCTACCATCAATAGCAAAGACTCTCTACGTAAGTCATTAACCTTGCATATGTTGGATACGTGCAAACCCCAATAAAGTTTTCTAAATGTAGAAACCTATCAAGGCCGAAATGGACGTTGATTTTATATGTTTTCATTCAAATAAGCGGGGAACGACATGGTTTCTATCTTACCTCTGCCGGTACTTTTAGCGCGATAGAGTAAATTGTCGCATGCCTTAATAATCTTATTAATATTACGCTCGCCTTTTACCTGAATGACGCCGGCAGAAAAGCTAGCACTGAAAGTGGACTCAGTTGCTGACCAACTCCTATTGCTCTCTAACGATTTTTTTATGTCTTCAAGCAAGGCATTCGCGTTTTCTTCTGTTGTATCGTGCAAATATAACAAAAACTCTTCACCGCCATAGCGGCAGAACTTATCTGTCTTTCTAATACGCTGGCGAACAACTTGCCCAAATTTTGTTAGTACTTCATCCCCAACCACATGACCATATCTGTCATTGACTTGTTTAAAGTGGTCTAAGTCGATAAGTACTAAACAGGATGCAATGTTGTTGGACATTGGTTTTGCGATTTCTTTAAACATAGCGCGTCGAAAAAGGGCGCCTGTCAAATCATCAATTTCACTGGCTTTAGCCCGTGAGCGCTGTTCACGCCAAAACCAGAAAAGTAAAAACGTCGACATCAGGGCAACTAACGCAAAAGTGAAAGCTTGGAATCGCTCCGCTTTTAACTTTAAGGTTTGTTTGTCTTTTAATCGTGCCATTTCTTGCAACTTGTTAATGGTGATGTCTCGTTGCAACGGTGAATCGATACTTAACTCATCCAGGTGTATATATGACCTATTGGGCTGGCTTTTCAGAAAATCGTACTGATGCTGGTGGTAAAGCGCTTTCTTAAAATTACCTCTTAACGTAAATAAATCTCTAAGAAGGGTATGTTTGCTTAGTAACATAAACCTGCTGTAAGAAGAACGCTTAGCTTGTGAGTCAAAATCCGACGTTAACAAATTCACGGCCTCTTCGAATTTAGTGTCGCTGCCTTTAAGGGCCAAATAAGTTGCTTTAAAAGCAGATAATACGGGCACTAAATTGATGTTACTGGGAAGTGTAATGCCCTCAAAGTGAGATAAATTTTCAGTTAGCGCGGCTATTTTCTCACGATCGCCCTGTTTATCTCTGTGAAGGTAAACACTAACTTTTAACCACAAGCTGAATAGCGTTTGTTGAACACTTCGATTTTCGCTAGAAACTTGCTCAGCCTCCTCCACCAATGTTAAAGCATCATCGAACCTTTGTAAGTGGTTAAGGCTATTGATTATTCCAACATATACGTAGGACGTCGCAATGTTATGTTCGTGGCTATCTTCTATGACGAACCTCTGGTGAGCGACAGCGCGACTATAAACATCCATATTAGTATAAGCATCGGCGAGCCATGAATGCGCCGTTCTTTTATTAAGTGCAGTTTCTAGGTTGTACTCTTTATCAAAATGTTTCAAGAAAGGCAGTGCATATTCAATTTCCACGACTGCTTTCATTTGATTTATTTCGGAATATTCCATTGCAAGCCAGATGCTTGCAATGGCGACCGCATGATGATTTGTGGTTTTTAGGGCTTCTTGTTTGAGCGAATAGAGTAGGGGAATACTATATTCTAAACGTTCACTCGTTTCTAAATGCGCATTCGCAGTTTTATACATAATGAAGACGGCTTTTAAAGCAAAATACCGGCTTACGTTAATATTTTTGAGATACTCCCAATCAGTTGGCGAGGCTTCCTCAACCAAATTCAAGGGAAGTTTTGAATCTGGAGTAGATAGGGAACTGTCTAAGTGATAAAGAACGGTTTTGATTACCTTACCAATCTCTGATGAATCCTGTTGAATTCCGCTCTTTTCAACCAGAGTAATGATCTCATCGTTACTCATCCCTGAGGGGCTATTCCACATGTACATAACAGTGTTAACAAGATTGCCTAATTGGCGAAACTTTTCTTCTTCGATTTGAAAGTTATTAGCAACCGCATTAACTGAAGTAAGAGAGAGCAGGACTGCGAAAAAAAAGAGGCGTGTCTTCTGAAAAAAGAAGTAGAAAAGGGGGGAAGCCGCACGACTAAAGCGTATATTCATAGGGTAATACTCGTTTTCTTATCTCAACTAGACGGGCGCTAGGGCAGAAAAAACGAGACCAAATGTTATTATTGTTAGACTATAGTATAAAGTAAACTGTGCAGTGTTTAAATATACTGGGCCAGATAACTATATTTCATCTTATACTTAAGTATAAAAAAAATCGGCCGCTAGGGCCGATTAAAAAGGTGGGTATAATGGACACCGTTGAACTATTTAACGTGAATAATTGAAGCTTAAGCTAAGCAGAAAAGTGAATTCTGTCGGTAACGGCTTTTTTCATTTCTGTTAAGTCAGCGTCTTTATTACCAACAACCATAATATTGGCGTGATGCATTTTTATGCTTTCGCCATGATATTGCTTGTCTTCAAACTCAGCTGGTACTCTCACATCACCGCGCTCGGGCACGATAAACACAGACATTTTCCCTTGCGGGGTATCAACAATAAGATGCAAACTTCTTACCGTACTTAAGTGGCAGTAGTTAACCACTTCAACATCACCAATCATGTCTGTAAAACTGCCACCAAAGCTGGCTAGTTTTGCATTAACTTGCTCTAAATCTACTGGCAATAACGTATGCGCTCGCTCAGTCTCTGCGTATTGCATGTGGGCAAGTGCTTGCCCGCCAATACTAACCGGCTGGTGATACCACATGGTAAAACCTATCCCAACGGTAAAAGCAACACTAGCGGCCATAGCAACATACCAGCGACTTCGCTTCTGGTAGCTTGCAAATTCATTCGCCGATTGCTGCCAAATAAGTTTGTGCTTTAAATCTTCAGGCACGTCTACTTTTACAGCTTGCTTTAACTGCTTATCGAATTGCTTTTGTTCGTTCCAGAATTTACGTTTGCTTTCATCAGCTTTCGCTGCGGCGATAACATCACTGTCAGTGGTTTCTGGATCGGCGTAAATTCGACGCCTAAATTCTAATTCATCCATTTGCCTGACCTCTCTGTTCATTTTGCCTTTCTAATGCCTCTCTCAATTGGTTTCTTGCTCGAAATAATCGTGTCATCACGGTATTCTTATTTAAATTCAGTTGCTGTGATATTTCATCACCACTAAAACCAAATATAAGCTGCAAGACCAGGGGCTCACGATATTCGTCGCTTAGTCCGCCTAATAAACGATGTAGCTCTCTGTCTTGTACATCGCCTTCTGCATCTTGGGTTTCATCATGCACCGACACATCATCGATATCGACAGTATCAAATTGCTTACGTTCGAAACGACGCGCATTTTCACGGCGCAATATGGTAATTAACCATGATTTGGCCGCTTTTTCATCGTTGAGTGAGTCGAGTGAGCGCCATGCTCTTAAAAAGGTTTCTTGCACAATATCTTCCGCAACCGAGCGGTCTTTAACCAGCCAGTATGCATAGCGGAATATATCTGCGTGAAACGCATTGACGAGCGCTTCGTATCGTTTGTGTTTTGCTTTCATGTTGGATAAGACCCGACTGCTTCCAGATCTATTTCGTGCAAACATAAAAAATCCGACATTTTTTAATTTTATTAATTATGACACAAAAAAGCAGCCAGAAGGTTTATCCTTAAGGCTGCTTTAAGTTTCATTGCTAGAGGTTATTAAATTGCGTAGAAAGCAGATTTAATAACAAACGCGTCTAATGTTAGAACCCGTTTAATTTTGAAATACACAACTAGCCGACTTTCTTACTGGCTATCCAGGTATTAATATTTTCTTCTAAAATTGATAGCGGAACAGGCCCATGTTTAAGTACTTCATCATGAAAACCGGCCCAATCGAAATTATCACCAAGCTCAGTCATCGCTTTTTCTCTGAGTTCCATAATTTTGAGCTTACCAATCATGTAGGCTGTTGCTTGACCCGGCATGGCAATATAGCGCTCAATCGCTTTTTGAGCATCGTATTCTGGGTTAGGCGTATTTTCAACTAAGTAGGTTACCGCTTCTTCGCGACTCCACTTTTTAGCATGAATACCCGTATCAACTACCAGTCGGCATGCACGCCATAATTCCATTGCAAGGCGGCCAAAGTCAGAGTAAGGGTCTTGGTAGAAGCCCATATCTTTAGCAAGCTCTTCGGAATAAAGCCCCCAACCTTCAGTGTAAGCCGTAAAGCTTAAGAATTTTTGGAACTGAGGTACGCCTTCAAGTTCTTGTGCAATTGCGCGTTGCATATGGTGACCTGGAATACCTTCATGGTACGCCAATGCTTCAAGTTGATAGGTTGGCATTGCGCTCATGTCGTAAAGGTTTGCGTAATAGGTACCGGGGCGGCTACCATCTTGCGCAGGGCTTTGGTAAAAGGCCTTTCCTGCTGATTGCTCACGGAACGCCTCAACACGTTTAACCACCATAGGCGCTTTAGGAAGAATGCCAAAGTAATCTGGTAGTGCTTCGCGCATATCGTCAATGGCTTTCGTTGCGTCATCTAAGTATTGTTGACGTCCGGCTTCAGTGGCAGGAAGATAAAATTGTTCATCTTCACGCATAAATACGAAGAACTCTTGCAACGTGCCTTCAAATTCTACCTTTTTCATAATATCGCGCATAGCGGCATGGATACGCTCAACATTCTCAAGGCCTATCTGATGCACTTCATCGGCGGTTAAATCAGTGGTAGTAAACCAGTTTAAGCGGTTCTGATACCATTTGTCGCCATCAGGCAAGCGCCATACACCATCACCTTCAGGAGTAATGTTTTTTTGATGTTCTAATTCTTGAATAAAGTCTTTGTAAGCCGGCATAACAGAAGTGACTAGCGCGGCTTTTGCTTCACCCAACAAGGATGTTTTCTCTACATCATCAAGCTCAAGGTTATCAACCTTGGCATTAAAGTCTTCCCAAATAGTGGAAGGCGTATCGCTGGTATCAAAAGGGGCGCCAGTAACCACGTTTTGAGATGCAGTAACCATCTGATCATAAGCCCAAGCAGGGGGGAATACGCCGGCTTGCTCACGTAGCTTCATCTGACTAATGACCTGTTTGAAATACTCACTCACATTGTCTAAACGGCTAATATAAGCTTGGGCATCTTCTTTGCTTTTTACGCTGTGTATATTAATAAGGAAACTAGGGACTTGGGTATGCGCGGCACGAAATTGGTGTACGACATAGCTGTGATGACGAAACTCGTCGTTAGCTAAGTCTCTTTCAATACCTAATTTGTACAAACGAAGACTTAATTTTTCTTGCTCGTTCAGCTTAGTTGTATCGAAACTTTCAATAGTTTCAAGGCGGTTTTTAGCCTTAGCAATGTTTTTTTCTTTTTGCTCTTCAGAAACATCATTCCACTTATCGTAGTCCCACTTAATGCCTAAGTAGCTTTGAAACATAGGCGAGCTTTTAAGGTCTTCTTCGAAAGTGCGTTCAAAAAATGCATTGACTCGTGCGGAATCAGTTTGGCTTTCAGTTTCTACTGCTGGCGGCGGTTGCGTGGTTTGGCTTGTTTCAGATGCGGGTGAACATGCCATTAGCCCAAGCATTGCAACAGCAACGGGGGATAGCGATAACAGTGGTGCTTTCATGAATTCTCCTGGTTAGGTGGTTGCGGTAGTATTTCTACCGTCTAATTTTTAGCGCTGTCTTAAAATTTGTACCCCTTGGCACGGGTTAATGTCTATTTTTCAAGTCACTCGTGCCAAGTAGTCCAAGTAAAGCGCTTTTCCTTTGCGCAGTATCTAGGTAGAGGGGTACAAATTAGTTAAGGTATTTTTACCAGACTTCTTGTTTTTTAACCAAGTATCTCTGGCGTTTTTAATCGCACTTTGCATTGATTCTGATTTCCAATCGCCTTTCGACTGACTAAATCGCGTTTGCTGCAATGCATTTAAATGAGGCTGAATCTCACTAGTTGCACCGTGGTCGGAAGGATTTATAAACCCTCTTTGGTTGGGATATAAACACTTCAACCAGGTTTGCAATGCTGGTGCAATTGCCGATGTATGACTTGCTTTTACTGACGCCATTAACGCTTTAAATGCTGCTGCTTCATCACCCGAGTTCGCTACTGAAAAAGTATTAGCGGAAGTGGCCGAATAATCTGGCTTTTGCTTTCTTTGTATTAGATAAGTCGCTATCCAGGCAATAACGGTGATCACCCAAAGACCTGCAAATAGCCAAGTTAAGTAATGGGTAGTTTGCGCTTCGCCATTATTGGCTACTGAATTTTGTGATTCACCATTTAGCCCGCCATCACTTTCAGTTTGGCCAGCTTGATTAGCAGGCATTGAAGTCGCGTTACTAGTCGGTTGATTATCGAAACCTGATTGATTAGGCATAGAAGGTGACGTTGCCCCAGCATCTGGTTGAACGTTGGCTGGCTGAACGGTGACTGTGCGGGCAGGGATAGTCGCATACTCTGTCTGCTCGGTTAAGGTATTAAACCAAGGAATAGTGACTTCCGGTAATACAAAGCTGCCTGCTTGAGTTGGAATTACCGCCAGTGAGCTTTTACGTTGTGCAATCAGCGTACTGTCTTTTTCTACCGTGGTAGTAGAGGATTGATCTGGATATAACTTGAAGTGGGGCGGATAAAACTCTGGTATTTCAGGTAACTGTTCTTCCACTACACCTAGTGCTGTAAGTGTTACCACGCGAGTGATCGGCTCGCCGACTACAAAGGCATCACCTTGGGGCCATTCTTCATCAACTCGTGCCATTTCAGATGGTAGCCAAGGGTAATCTATACCCGCGGGGATCGGTTTAATATTGACCGTAATATCGGGCCCAACACGATTAACTTGCTGAGTTCGGTTGAACAATCCAAAGCGCTGATTCGTATTAGCAGCAGCCACTTCAGCAGTAAAAACTGGCCCTCTAATGGTAAATTCACCTGATGCTTGGGGCACAATGGCAAACTGGCGTTCGATAATTTGGTAACGTCTACCATTTACAATGTCGGTATACTGTTTGTCATCACCTAACTGCTTTATTTCGGCGTTTTGCATGGTAGGTGATTGCAAACTCCCGCGCTCAATATTCGTCGCCAAATGCAGTTTTATGGTGTAGAAAAGCTGTTGGTTTAAATAGGCTTCTTTTAAATCAATATCGGTAGTCACAAAGTAATCGCGCGCGACATTATCAGACTGTTGAACAGGTATAACACTCACCGACATAGGCGCAGATTGTTTGCCTTCTATGCTAATAGCCGGAATGGTAAAGGTACCTTCTTTGCGCGGAAACAAGGTGGTAGTCCAGGTAGTGGTTTTCTTGGTGTCGAAGTTCACAATAGATGTTTGACTGCTTACCGACGTTCTACCAACAACGAAGTCTTTTAGTAATATTGAGCTATCAAACGACTCACGGTCTGCGCCGCCATTTGCCACAACGGTTAACCGAATAGCCTCATCAAGCATAACCGGATTTTTATCGATGGTGGCTTCAACCGAAGTCACATCTGCCAGCACAACCATGCTGCGTAAAAGTAAGAAAAGGGTTGTAGTGAATAAAATTGCTTTCATCTACCAATCACTCCGATTTGAAGGCATGCGTTGTCTTTGGCGCTTCTGCGCTTCTAATTGCATTTTTCGTTTTAATAAGAACGCGGGGTCATCTGGTACTCTGCGCATTAAATTTTCAAGACGTTGCTGTTGTTCTTTTTCAGCATCTGTCATCTCGCCAGCTTGAGCCATGGCTGCATCGGTTTCTTGCTGGGTTTCATCTGTACCTTCTTCATTTCCAGTATTTTGTGGGGTACCTGAGTCTTCTTTGTCGTTTTCTTCACCGTTGGCACCATCTTGCGCGTCAGACTCATTTTGGTTCTGACTATCATCTTGTTCACCCCCTTCATTTTGTGAAGATTGGGGGTCATTTTGGCTATCACTTTCATCGCTCGCATTTTGATTATCAGACGCGTTCTGCTCGCCATTTTCTTCAGATGAGTCTTCATTGTTTGAACCATCATTACTTTGGCTATCTTGGCTATTATCGTCGCTACCTTCTTGATTTTCACCTTCGCCAGAATCTTGTTGGTTGTCACCCTCATTTGATTGCTGACTTTCTTGATTTTGCTGTTCTTGTTCTTCTTGTTGCTGCTTCAACTGTTCCAATAACGCTTTATTTTCTGCAGCATCTTGATAATTAGCATCTAGTGATAGCACTTCATCATATTTGGCGATGGCCTCATCTAGCTTGCCTAAACGAGCCAATGCATTGCCTTGGTTGTATAAACCTTCAATACCGCCTTGTTGTTGATAAGCGGCAAGTGCCTGTTCGTAATCGCCGGCTTTGTAATGTGCCGCGCCTTGCCACGCAGGGTCTTCAAAAGTAGAGGCGGCTTCATCAAATGCGTTATCAGCGTAGTTTGCTAACCCTTCTTGATTGGCATTTAAAAAAGGTTTTTCCCACCACGACACAGAAGGGGAAGCCGAATTCTCTGACGGTGGTTCTTGGGCCACAGATTGCGCAATCACTGGTTCACTGCTCATTGGCATGTAGATAGCTGCTATAACAGCAAAGACTAATCCGCGCCGAAACCCAAATGCGATCAAGGGAAGTAAACCCAATAATAGATAGGGGCCAAACTCGCGCCATTGGTCGCCTTCAGTATCACTCGCATCTTCCTCAGATTCGCCGTCTCTATCAAGTAACGACAAAGAAGCGAGTGAAGTAATATCATCATCATTAGTGGTGATTTCACTAAATTTACCGCCGCTAGCTCGTACAACGGCATTGACTGCACTGCTATTAAGTTTAGGGATCACAATAGCGCCACTTACATCTTTAAGTAACTCACCTGTTATCTGCCTTATAGGGGCACCGTCATCTGTTCCGACGGCCAGCGCATTTAAGGTGAAAGGTAATTCGGCCACGTACTCTTGTAGTTCTTGTTGCTGGCGTAAGTCAACGCCATCGGTTATCCAGTAGATCATACCTTTACTGTAACCCGCGTTCGTTAATAACTCAGCTGCGGTTTCAATGCCTAACAAAGGGTCGCTACCAGGAACGGGCATGATTTCGGGTGATAGACTTGGAAGCAGGGTAGTGATATTGGCTGCATCTTGAGTGAGTGGGCTCACTACAAACGCGTCTCCCGCATAAGCCACTAAGCCCATTTCACCCTCGCCAATCTGGTTTACAAGGTCGATGGCTTTATATTTGGCGCGGGTAGCTCTATCTGGAGTAATGTCAGTAGCACGCATCGACAGAGACATATCCATTACAATGACATGGCCCATTTTAAGTTGATAAACCGGTTGGGGGAGGCGTTCCCATGTTGGCCCTGCTAAGGCAAAAACCGCTAGCAACCATCCTAATGCAAGAAGCCAGAACGGGGGCTTCTGCCCTTTCGTAAATTTCCCTACCACCATATGCTGATATAAATGTGAGGGAATAACCGATTGCCAGCCCGACTTTTTCGACGTATTTCGCTTAAGGGCTATATAGAGAATAAGCGCGGGAATAAGTGCTATAAACCACTCGGGTCGCAAAAAATGGACATTGTTAATAAAGTCTTCCATTACACACTTTCCTTTTTATCGCTTGATGAAAGAGGTGTGCGTGACAATGATTTAATCAATGTACTTCCAATCATTGTTGATGCCCATAAGGCAGACAAAGCTAAGGCAACCGCCAATGGAAAGTAGAAAAGGGCTGTAAGCGGCCGCATTTTGCGTGCTTCACCTTGAATAGGTTCTAATGCATCTAACTTTGCGTAAATGGCTTCTAACTCATTTACATCTCTAGCGCGGAAGTATTGCCCGCCTGTAGAGGTTGCAAGGTCACTTAGCATGTCTTCATCTAACTCCTGCGAGGGGTTCACCTGTCGACTACCAAAGAAACTTTGAATAAGCATTTTATCTGCGCCTACGCCAATGGTGTAAACCTTCACTTTTTTATTTACTGCCAACTCTTTTGCTTGCTCAGGGGTAATAAAACCAGCGGTATTTTGTCCATCGGTAAGCAAAATAAGTACATTGTTTGACTCTTCTTTTTCATCAAATCGTTTTACAGCCAAACCAATAGCATCGCCAATAGCGGTTTGCTCTCCCACCAAACCAATCACAGATTCGCTAAGTAAAGTCGAAACCGTATCTCTGTCATAAGTGAGTGGCGCTTGAAGGTAGGCAGTATCGGCAAACAATATTAAGCCTAAACGGTCACCCACGCGGCGCTGGATAAAATCGTTAAGCACAGACTTTGTCATGGTCAGTCGATTCACTTGCCTGCCATTTAACTCCATGTCATCAATTTTCATACTGCCGGATAAATCTACCGCCAACATCATTTCTCGGCCTTCGCTTGGAATGCTAATGGGTTCACCCAACCATTGAGGGCGTGCTGCTGCAATCACCACGCAGAGCCAAATTAGCGATGCAATAACCACCGGGATTTTGCTGCTTTTAAGCGGTGAGGGAGTGTCTTGTATACCCGGTCTCAACGCAGGCACTTGTAACGCAGCCATAACGTGCTGGGGTTTCGCGGGCACTAAATATCGAACCAGTATAGGAAGGGGAAGTAGGAACAAAGCCCACCACCATGCAAACTCAAGCATGGGTTGCCTCCCGAACTTTTTGCTGTTCGAACGATGATGGCTGTTGTGGATCCTGCTTTCCCTCATTATTCGAAGGCGAGGTGACGTTAAAGTGCTTCACCCACGCATTGGCTGCTTGACTACATTCGTTAAAATGCTTGTTATCACATTTGGGCGCGTACTGCTGCGAATGCAGCGTAGATAGTGATTCGCTCATAGTATTTTTGCGTCTTTCTGGCAGCGTATTCAATAGAAAATTATGCCAACTGTTTCCATAAAGCCCTGCTACTTCTGGTGGTTTGAAATAGGTCACGGCGGTACGTTTTAGTACACTATTGATTTGCATAGGCCAGTTTTCATCTGAAGATGAGATACTTCCAAGCAGTTTTAGTGCATCGCGACGAGGCTTGTTAAATTTGTGCTTTTTGACAAGATAAACAATGAGGCTTATAGCACCCGCTAAAAATAACGCAATTAAGCACCACCAGCCCCAGTCCAGAGGCCAGATGTCTACATTGTTAGGAACGTGTATATCTTTAAGCTGTGCAAGAGGATCGGTTTGCGGCATACCTTGGGCTGATTGCATCAAAAACGCTCCTGTTGCATGCCTTGAATTTGAGTATCAAGAGGCAGTCCCGCAGAAATATGGTAACGAGAAATATTTGCTTGTTTAAGTGATTTTTCCATTGCACTGTTTTGTTGTTCACGCCAACGTTGATAGGTATCTTCTTCTTTTCTGTCACCTAATAACCATCGCTGTTGGTTAATGCCATCGGAAACGCTTACCCGTTGAACGGCTCGAGTTTGAGGTAGTGTATGCTCAATAGGATCGTCGACAATAATTGCTCTCACTTCACAATGGCGTGAAAGTTGACTTAAATGCTGCTGCGCTGCGCTGCCTAAATGCTGAAAATCAGAAAGTAGATACACTAGGCTGCCGGGGCGAGCCAAGCGACGAAGCCGAGCACACGCGTCGGCAAAGGCTTGGACATCGGCCTCTCTACTCGCTACCTGCTCATGGCTGGAAGCATGTAAATCCATCAATTCGTGACAAATGTGCAAAACAGCCCGTTTTCTAGCAAGGGGCTTCACTTCTTTATGCTGGCTTTGGTTAAATAGCAAGGCACCTACTTTATCGCCATGGGCTGCCGCAGACCAACTTATCAACGAACAGATGTGGGCTACCTGCATAGATTTGGTCAGTAATCGTGTTCCAAACATCATTGATGGCGAGAAGTCGCAAAACAAAAATACAGGGCGTTCTCGCTCTTCACGATATATTTTGGTGTGGGTTTTACCGGTACGGGCGGTAACTCGCCAGTCGATTGCTCGAATGTCGTCACCTGGTTGGTAATGTCTAGCCTCATCAAACTCCATGCCTCGACCTTTATGTTTGGTCAAGTAGCTACCGGCAAGGCGAGCTTGAGGTGAGCGCTTGGGCGCTAGACTAAATAATTTTGCCAACTGCTGATACCGCAATAGTTCAGCAGTAGACAAATTAACCCCATTGGTTTGCAGTAACGCTAACTGCGAATGAACATCACTCATCGTTTATGGAACAGCTACGGTAGCAACAATTTGGTTCAATACATCGTTCATGGTAATGCCTTGCGCTTCTGCGTGATAAGACAAAATAATGCGATGGCGAAGTACATTATGTACTACCGCTTGAATATCATCAGGGCCAACGAAATCTCTGCCACTTAACCACGCATGTGCGCGTGCGCATCTGTCTAAACTAATGGTGGCACGAGGGCTAGTGCCCATAGCAATCCATTCGGCAAGGTTGGCGTCAAATTTGGCTGGCTGTCTGGTCGCCATCACCAATTGCACTAAATACTGCTCAAGTTCGGGCGCCATATGTAGTGCTAGCGCCTCTTTACGTGACGAGAAGATATCTTGCTGGGTTAATTTAGGCGGCGTTACTGGCGGTACTGATAATGCTTCACCACGGGTCAAACGCAAAATCTCTAATTCTGTTTCGGCATCTGGATAATCAATATCGACGTGCATCAAAAAGCGATCGAGCTGAGCTTCTGGCAATGGGTAAGTCCCTTCTTGTTCTAAAGGGTTCTGTGTCGCCATTACCAAGAATAAAGGGGGAAGCGGGTAGGTCTTGCTGCCTACCGTTATTTGGCGCTCAGCCATAGCTTCTAGCAGCGCCGACTGTACTTTAGCTGGAGCACGGTTTATTTCATCAGCCAATACTAAGTTGTGAAATAGTGGGCCTTTTTGAAAAACAAATTCACCGGTTTCAGGGCGATAAATATCAGTGCCGGTTAAATCAGCAGGCAGTAAATCAGGGGTAAACTGAACGCGATGAAAGTCACCGTCGATACCATTAGCAAGCGCGTTAATTGCTCTGGTTTTTGCTAGACCTGGAGGCCCTTCTACTAAAAGGTGCCCATCAGCTAAAAGCGCAATAAGGAGGCTTTTGGTAAGTGCACTTTGACCAATGATTTGCTGGTCTAAATACTTCTGCAATTGCTGAAATTGTTCCGCTGCCATAATGCAATTATTCCGTTGAAATTCTAGTTATCAGGAAAAGTAAACCAATTAACTCGCCCAAATGTATGTTACGAGTAGATAAATTGGCATAAAACAGACTATGTTTTTCTTATATGGTTCCCTTGTCGTCTAGTTCAAGTCGTTAAAAACATCTAATTTTCAGATAGGCGACGATTATTCGACACAAATAGGCTGAAAACTGTTCGTGAACGTTGATAATTTGCTATTTTGTTCATTGTTTGTAAAAATTGGGTTTATTACAGGTCAGACCACTTATTTCCTGTGGTCCTTAATTTAGGTGCATTATGTCAACAAGACAATCTGTTACTACCCGCGAGGGTGATCGTATCGCCATTGTGGCGGGGTTACGTACTCCGTTTGCAAAAATGGCGACATACTTCCACGGTGTTCCCGCTGTCGATTTAGGTAAAATGGTCGTCAACGAACTGCTCGTTCGCCATGGCATTCAAAAAGAATGGGTTGATCAGGTTGTCTATGGTCAGGTTGTTCAAATGCCTGAAGCGCCGAATATTGCCCGTGAAATCGTATTGGGTACTGGCATGAATGTGCATACTGATGCTTACAGCGTCTCTCGTGCATGTGCAACCAGCTTCCAGTCTACCGTTAATATTGCCGAAAGTATGATGGCTGGCCACGTTCAGGTAGGTATTGCTGGTGGTGCTGACTCTACGTCTGTATCGCCAATTGGTGTATCTAAAAACCTAGCGCGCGCATTGGTCGATCTTCAGAAAACCAAAACTTTGGGTCAGAAGTTTAATATCTTTAAGCGTTTAGGTCTTAAAGATTTAGCGCCTGTGCCGCCAGCGGTTGCAGAATACTCAACAGGTTTGTCTATGGGACAAACTGCTGAGCAAATGGCGAAATCCCACCATATCTCACGTGAAGAACAAGACGCACTTGCCCATCGTTCACACAGTTTTGCCGCGCAAAGCTGGGAAGAGGGTAAATTAGACAGTGAAGTAATGACCGCTTACGCAGAACCGTACAAAGGCGCATTATCTCGCGATAACAACGTACGTTTCGATTCTAAGCTTGAAGGCTATGCCAAGCTTCGCCCTGTTTTTGATAAAAAATACGGTACAGTAACGGCAGCGAACGCTACTCCGCTAACTGATGGTGCTTCAGCCGTTATTATGATGACGGAAAGCCGTGCTAAAGAATTAGGTTATAAGCCATTAGGTTATCTTAAGAGTTATGCCTTCTCAGCCATTGATGTATGGGAAGACATGCTGATGGGACCATCTTACGCCACGCCAATTGCGCTAGATCGTGCAGGCATGACATTAAACGATATTACGCTTATCGAAATGCATGAAGCTTTTGCCGCGCAGACACTTTCGAACGTGAAAATGTTCGCCAGCGATAAATTTGCCCAAGAAAAACTTGGTCGTGCAAAAGCTACCGGTGAAATCGACATGGACAAATTTAACGTTATGGGAAGCTCTATTGCTTACGGTCACCCGTTTGCGGCGACAGGTACGCGAATGATTACCCAAATGCTAAACGAACTTAATCGCCGTGGTGGTGGTACTGGTCTACTAACCGCTTGTGCAGCGGGTGGTTTAGGTGCAGCTATGATTGTGGAGACAGAATAATATGAGTCAGGACACAACAATGACAAATGACGTTCAAGCAACATCTGGTGCATTTACGTTAACCAAGCAAGACAATGGCGTAGCCATACTCACCATGGATGTACCTGGTGAGTCTATGAATACGCTAAAAGCCGCTTTTGGCGATGAAATATCTGCCATGCTGGATGACATTGATGCTGATACCAGTATTAAAGGTGTAGTGCTGGTAAGTGGTAAAGCAAATTCGTTTGTAGCCGGTGCCGATATAAGTATGTTAGCAGCGTGTAATACTTCAGAAGATGCCACCACCATCGCGGCTGGCGGCCAAGCTATTTTTGACCGTATTGAACGCATGAAAGCAACTTTTGTTGCAGCCATAAATGGCCCAGCATTGGGCGGTGGTCTAGAGCTTGCCCTAGCATGTCACTATAGAATTTGTACCGATTCACCGAGCACGCAGGTCGGTTTGCCTGAAGTTCAACTTGGTCTATTGCCAGGTAGTGGTGGAACGCAGCGATTACCTCGTTTAATTGGTATACAGCAAGCCATGAAAATGATGCTTACTGGTGCGCCAGCGCGTGCCAAGCAAGCTAAAAAATACGGCATTGTTGATGATGTAGTACCGCAAAGCGTGTTACTAAAAGTGGCAGAGCAGTTCGCCTTAAAGCGTAAGCCTGAGCGTGAAGCGCCGCAAAAAAGCGTAATGGACAAAATGCTTGAAAATACCGGCCCAGGCCGCGGCATGATGTTCAAAAAAGCCCGCGAAGCGACGTTTGCTAAAACCAAAGGAAACTATCCAGCGCCAGGTTACATCATTGATGTCATCGAAACTGGCATGCGTGATGGCGTTGAAGCTGGCCTTAAAGCCGAAGCCGAAGCATTCGGAAAGTTGGTGATGACACCAGAATCTTTTCAATTGCGTCAGATTTTCTTCGCGACTACCGATATGAAGAAAGAAAACGGTATTGAAGGCGTAGCGCCAGAGAAAATGAAAAAAGTTGGTGTACTAGGCGGCGGATTAATGGGCGGCGGTATTGCGTTTGTAACCTCTACTAAAGCTGGCGTGCCTGTTCGTATTAAAGATGTTCGTCCTGAAGGCATTGCTAATGCGATGAAATACAGCTACGACATTTTAAATAAGAAAGTGAAGAAGCGCTTCATGCGCAGTAGCGAAATGCAAAAGCAACTGTCGCTTATCACTGGCACCTTAGATTATAGCGGCTACCAAGATACCGACATTGTAGTTGAAGCAGTATTCGAAGATTTAGATCTTAAGCAAAAAATGGTCGCGGATATCGAAGAAAATTGCAAAGAGAACACCATCTTTGCCTCTAACACTTCTTCTATTCCAATTACCCAAATTGCTGCCAAAGCAGCTCGGCCTCAAAACGTGATTGGTCTTCATTACTTTTCACCTGTAGATAAAATGCCATTAGCCGAAGTTATCGCTCATGACACTACGTCGGATCAGGTTATTTCATCTACCGTCGAATTTGCGAAAAAGCAGGGTAAAACACCCGTCGTTGTTAAAGACGGCGCAGGCTTTTACGTTAACCGTATTTTAGCCCCTTATATGAATGAAGCGGCAAGCTTAATTCTGGCAGAGGAGCCAATTGAGCACATCGACAAGTCTTTGGTTAAGTTTGGCTTCCCAGTTGGACCTGTGAAGTTGCTTGATGAGGTAGGCATTGATGTTGGTACTAAGATCATTCCTTTCCTTGTAGAGGCCTTTGGAGAGCGTTTTACGGCACCTTCAGCTTTCGATAAAGTACTTGCTGATGGTCGTAAAGGTAAAAAGAACCAAAAAGGTTTTTACAGCTATGAAGGTAAGAAGCCAGGTAAAGAAGTAGATGAAAGTATTTACTCACTCTTAGGTTTAACTCCGTCAACGAAATTAAGTGAAAAAGAAGTGGCTGAACGCTGCGTTCTTATGATGCTTAATGAAGCCGCTCGTTGTTTAGATGAGAGTGTTATTCGCAATGCCCGTGATGGAGACATTGGTGCTATTTTTGGTATCGGATTTCCACCTTTCCTAGGCGGTCCTTTCCGTTATATGGACACATTGGGAATTAAGCATGTTGTTGAGCGTTTGAATCATTACGCTAGCACAGTGGGTGATAAATTCGCACCTGCAGATGTATTGGTGAAAATGGCCGAAGAGAACAGCACCTTTTACTAATATGTAAGCTACAGATAAAAAGCCGGGAGCCAGAAAAAAAGTTCCCGGCTTTTTTGTGCGCAATAAGTAATTTTGCTGGTTTGCTAGTCAATTTTCAGTACAATCCTGCAGTTTCAAAAAATACCAGTCAAAATTTTGGCGTTATAGTTAAAAGAGTTTTTTATTTCCCTAAAAAGTGGGCTAAGTAGGAGAGCATCTTGTTTGTTTTAATATCGATAAGCCTGTTAAGCAGTGTTTTCTTTTATGTAGAGGCTGTTAAGTGGGGAATGAATGCCAAATATTGGGCAGTGCTTGCTTTAGTGATAGGGCCTTTTGTATTCCCTATGTTTGGTATTGCCAGACATATACATTGGCGCAGGGCGGTAGGATTTAATAATTTGATGGTAGAAGCTTAAGCAACTACAGATTGGCTAGAGAACGACTACAGAAAGACAATAGAACGACTATAGAAGCCCTGTTGTGGTTAAAGGGGGTAACCCTCTCTGTTATTGAGCTTATACATTTAGTGCACAGCTAAGCTGCAGACATAAAAAAAGAGAGTCTATACTCTCTTTTTTGGAATTCTGGAAGGCTATTATAAACCTACACCGTAGCCATTACCACTTTTAGGGCGATAGTTTTGAGGTTGTGTAACAGACTCTTTTTGCTGCTCAGGGGCTTGTTTAGCGCCTTCTTGGTTATCAGCAACAACAGGAGTGGCGGTAGATAGTACTAATGCAACAGCATACTCTTTTAACATTTTAATATTCCTCTGATTTTTTTATTTTAAGAACGAACAAACAAAACCGATAGAAAGGATGTTTATCGGTTACAGAGGATATTGCGAGAGATGTGCCAACTTTTTAAGTTGTTGATTTTGTTGGTTTAATTTTGGTTTTGATCTGTTTTTTGACACTTGGTTTAGCCAAAAGTAGTAAGTGCCAAAAAATAGTCAGATATTTGAATGGCCAAGCAGGTTATGAAGTTTTTGATTTTCAGAAAGTAATTTTTCAAAACGCTCTGCATTGAGCGGACGGCTGTACAAAAAGCCCTGTAGCATCTCGCAATCATAGCGACGCAAGATATTAAGCTGCTCTTCTTCTTCAACTCCCTCAGCCACTACCTTTAAGCCTAGGTTATGGGCAATGTTGATTATTGCTGCTGCCATATGACGGTCTACGCTACTTTTAGCGATATCGTCAATAAACGCTTTGTCTATTTTAAGGGTATTGAGCGGGAATCGCTTTAAATAGGCCAAGGATGAGTATCCAGTACCAAAATCATCAAGGGCAAGGTGTATGCCGCGCTCTCTCAATCGACTCATCATCCGAAGACCATTTTCAGGGTCTTCCATTAGCGTCCCTTCGGTAATTTCACACTCTAAGTGCAGTGGAGATAGGCCTACTTCGCTTAAAATTCGGTTAATTCTGTCGTCTAAATCTGGAAGTTCGAATTGCTTAACTGAGATATTCACGGCTACTCGGCCGGTGAATAGGCCTTGAGAGACCCAGCGTTTTGTATCTATGCAGGCTTTACGTAACACCTGCTCACCAATTTCGATGATCTGGCCTGTTTGCTCAGCAAGGGGAATAAATTGCCCGGGACTCACTATGCCTTTCTGCGGGTGTTCAAAACGCACCAACGCTTCCATGCTAACAAGTTTACCAGAGGCAATATCAACCTTCGGTTGGTAGTAAACCGTAAATAAGTCGTCTTTAATTCCTTGGCGAATTAAGTTTTCGATTTGCAACTGACGAACCGCATTTTGGTTCATTTCACCGCTGAAGAATTGATAGCTATTACCACCATTATTTTTTGCAAAGTACATGGCGGTATCTGCATTTTTTAGCATTTCTTGTGGCGTATTACCGTCGTCAGGGAAGAAGGCTATTCCTAAGCTTGCGCCCAATACAAACTCTTGCTTATTGATAATGAAAGGGCGAGCAAGGGTATCGAGTAGATTTTGCGCATAATGGGTGACAGTATGAATATCTGCGCTATCTTCCATTAAGACACTGAACTCATCGCCACCAAGGCGATAGCAAGTGGCATTTTTGCCCGTAATTCGTTGTAAGCGTTTAGCAATTTGTTTAATTAAAATGTCGCCAGTTTGGTGGCCAAGCGAGTCATTTATTTTCTTAAAGTTGTCCATATCCAAACACAGCAGGGTGTGAGGGGCGCCTTTACGGACCAAGTTTTGATGACTCGCTTGATAGAATGAGCGGTTAGGCAGCTCGGTCAATGGGTCTATATTAGCCAGTTTCAGTAATTCTTTTTCAGTGCTCTTACGTGAGGTGATATCACTAAATACACCTACGAAATGACTAATTTTTCCATCGTCGTCGTGCACCGCATCAATGTTTAATTCCATTTCATAGCGTTCACCATTAACGCGAACAGATTCTACTTCACCTGACCAATTTCCTTTGGTTTTCAGGGTCTTTTTAATCTCTTCGGTGAATGCATCGGGATACAAATGGAAATGAAGATAGCTAGCTAAGGCTTGTTCTCTAGTTTCACCTGTATAGCTACAGTAAGCGTTATTTACTGAAATAAACTTGAACTGTGTGGTAGTAATAAACACACCCTCAGAGATATTTTCAATTGAACGCTTAAACAGGTTTAGCTGTTCTTCAGCTTCTTTTAGATGGTTAATGTTCTTCAGTGTTCCGGTCATACGAACTGGCTGCTGATTATGATCCCGTTCAACAACTTTTCCGCGATCGAGTAACCATATCCACTGGTTTTTGAAGGTTTTAGCGCGATAAGCAAGCTCGTAGAAGTCACTTTTACCTTCTAAATGGCTGCGTAATGCATCTCTAACACGACCAATGTCGTTAGGATGGATATTAGCATCATAGGCGCCAGTGGTTCTTATATCGTCTTGTGGGAAGTCTAATGTACCCCATGTGTTGGCTCGATAAACTTGACCACGGTACACATCCCAATCCCATAGTTCGTCGCCAGAACTCCATAAGGTAAGTTTAAGGCGTTCCTCAGATTCACGTATGGAAAGTTGGTTAGATTTACGCAACTGATACTGTCGAATGATAAAGGCTAGAAGAATAGTCAGTATGAGTGCATAAAAAACTAATGCGACTGAATGTAACCAGGGGGGTCTAGATATTTTCAGCTCAAGAGTTCGACTATCTGACCAGCTTTTGCCTGATTCTCTGGCTTGAACTTCGAATAGATAATTACCGAATGAGATATTATTAAATTGGGCTTTTCTGTTTTTATTGTTGTAAACCCAAATATTATCTAAACCTTTAAGACGATAACGATATGAAACTTCATCGGGGTAAACTGGGTTAATAAGCCCAAATGAAACGCTAAATCTCGACTCAAAGTAATCTAAAACCTTTGACTGATCATAAGTTATATTTTCTACTTTAGAGACATCACTTTCTATTAGGCTATTGTCAGCATTACGTAGTTCTTGACCACTAAACTTTGGTTGGCCAAATACACTGAAGTCAAAAAGCTCGGGGACTAGCGTTTTTACTTGATGATTAAAGTTGGAGGATGATTTAGCAATTTTATTAAAGCCTTTATTACCACCAAAATAAATATCCCCTTCAAATGTCGCCAAAATCGCACTTTCACCAAGAGAGTTAAACTCTAATTGAGCATTTGATATCGTTGTGACTTCTTTGAGAGAGGGAAGCTCTATCTGATGCACACCAGCACTGTCTGCGTACCATATAGAATCCATTATGCCCACAGAAGAGAATATATATCCGTTCCCACCGTCTCTGCTCTGCTTTTGAATGACTTCAAAGGTATTTTTATTTAACTTTACGACGCCGTCTGAACGAGTAGTTAGCCAAAGAGCATCCGATGTCTCATAAACGCTGTATACCAGTGAGTTTATACCGCTTTGTTTATCGAGTTCTTGTACTACTTGATCGTTCTTAGCGCTGTATATTAAGACTCCGTCTTTATGGCGAAGCCAAACTCGATTATTAGAATCGGTGAAGATTGGTAGGTGAAAGGTCGAGTTAGACTCTAGTTTTCGTTTTGTAACAAGTGAATCATATGGCTGACTACTGGTTTTTTTTAAATCAATTGAATACAGTCCATCTTCGTCTAACCATACCCAAAGAGAGTTTGCATCTTGATGTATATAGTCTATAAATTGCCCTTCAAAAAAATGATTAACCAGATAAAGGTTATCGTTTTCTCTTCTGTAAGCTAGAAGACCATCTGATGAGGCAACCCAGTAAGTGTTACTTTGATCTACGGCCAAGTCCCAGAAGGTTGTACTTTCCCGGGGTTTAGGATGTTTCGTTAAGTAAGAAAGCTCCCCTGTTACTTCATGTAAAGCGCCTACACCGCGATTTTGAGATGCAAATAAAATTTCACCTTCAGAATTTTGAGCTAAACCCCAAATCGTTGCTTCAATCGGCTCTTCAGTATTGTTTTCTTTAAAACTGGGATGAAATTTAACCTCAGAGTAATTTTTGTGGAATCGAAAAGCGCCTTGAAGTGTACCAAGCCATACCCCTCCAGTAGCGTCTTTCTGAAGATTAAAAATAAGGTTCTGATTCAATCCAGTTACATTTTCTGTGGATGCATCAATATGGGTAAGGCTAGAAGTGGTAATTCTTGCCGGTTCGTCTATATTCTCATAGACAATGAATAGCCCTGCATCTGTTCCAACCCAAACTGAATCGGAAACTCGCTCGATACTGAGCACATTCACATCATGCTCTATTGACAACAAATCTTTATCTATGGAGCGTATTAAATTGCCCCTGTTTTCTAAAATGAAAACGCCTTTATCAGTAGCTAACCAATAATTACCCTCGATGACAATAACGTCACGTAAAGCTCCGAAAGAAACATCTATTCCCCATGGATTTACTTTATCCAAGCTGTATATTTGAGAGTCCGATTTATCAAAAATTTTAGCACCAGCTTCGTTTGAGCCAATCCATATTTTAGAACTCTCATCAAATACAATTTTTATATTACTTGGCGCGTCAAAAGCTTTCGTAACGACTCTAACTTCTTCCTTGTCTCTAGATAGTGAGTAAAGGAATTTTGAATCAGTAAAAAGTATATCGCCGTTGTTTGACTCGCTGATGGTGGTAATTAAATCAAGTTTAATAGAAGAGTTAGTACTAGAGAATATTTTGAAATCATCTGTTTCAGGTTGGTATTTAGCCAATCCAGAGTGGGTAGCTATCCAAAGTGTCCCAATTGAATCAACTAATAATTTTTGAATAAAGCCGCTGGGAAGTGCGTTGGGGTCGATATCAGAAGGGTGGTACTGCTTGATATCATAGCCCGAATAGCGATTCAAGCCATTCATTGTCGCAAGCCATATGTATCCCTTGTCGTCTTCGGCAATGTCGAGGACAACAGTACTAGATAACCCATCTCGATTATCTAACTCAGTAAATTGTAAATCAGCAACTTCTATGGCTGCCGCATCGGAGAAAATTACTCCGAGCAGTTGAAGCCATATAGCTATAACTGAGTAAGCTAGGGTTGAGCGCACCTACACACCTTTGGCATTACGCCTTATCATTATAATTTATAGTTAGGCTGGCCGCATCCCTAACAGCCAGAACAATAAATATGCCGAAATAACGCGGGCTCTACAAGCGATTTTTAGTTATAGGTGGGTGATGGTTCAATTGTTAACCATTATTTGCTAGTAATAAGGAATTTGGGATTTAAACTCAGAAATTCCATTTATGGTTCTTTGCTTTGGCGTTTCTAGTTTTTCATGTTTACCTTCAGCAAACAGAATCAACTCTCCGCAACGCTCTCGTTTGGCAAGTTGATGCGCGTAGCTTTGTATATCTTCGAAACTTAATGCGCTAATGCATTCAGCAAGTTGGGTATTTCTATTAAAGCTTAAATCTTGCGTGCCTAAGCTTATCCATAGTCTTTGCGACTTCATCGACAAGTTAAGGTCGCGCTCTTCTAGTTGCTTCAATAAGTTCTGTTTGATGGTAGACCAATAAAAACGATAGAACTCGATTTCTTCTAACTGTTGAAATAAAAATACCGTCATCGCATCTAGAAGCGTTTTGGCACTGTTATTGGGGCTTTGTACATAAAATGCCATCCCCGGGTGTTGATTGTGGGGAACATAACCGGTTCCAACAATATAGCCCAACTGCTGTTCTGTTCTAAGCGCATTGAAAAATGGTGCAGCCAACATTTGCTCTAACACCATACAAAGTGCAGTGTCGTGCAGGCCTGCAGTAGGTGCTTGTAAATACAGTACAACAGCAGCATCGTCGTGCTCACAACTGACTTGATGATAAAAAGCTTCACCAACGGGAAGTTTTGACACCGCGCGAGACAAAGGCGCACCGCTGGTATTAACACATTTACTATCAATACTTTTCGCGAAGCTTTGTGCTTGCTCGCTGGCCCAATTGCCATGCACAAAGGTTTCTATGAAATAATCGTCAAATGCAGTGTCACGCACGTTGATCATGTCTTCATAGGAAGTGTTGGCTACTGCTTCCAGTAATTCCACAGGAGCTTGAGTGTTACGCTGTATCAACACGCTCAACCTGGAGAACAAGCGGTTAGTCGGTTTGTTCAACAATGAGTTCTGTAAATTCTGAAGCTGCATTTGTTTGTAATGCTGAAAGTTAAACTCTGATGGTTTAAACGATAAGACTGCTTCCAATAACTGCTCAGCTAATAACATCTGCTGATTGGTAAAGCCTCGTGTATGCAGCGTAAAGCCAGCTTGGTGACCATAAATTCGATAATGTAACCCTGCAATTTCGGCGCGGTAATACTTGGCTTGCAGGTAGTCATTTAATGCACTTAACCAAATTCGTTTAGCAGCAACTGCGGTTAATGAATCAGAGAAATGCACCATATCAAACGATAAATAAATGTCGCCTTTAGGACTAAAAAACTGCTGGTCCTGTGCAAACCAAAAGCGCACGCCATCTTTTTCAACCAATTTCGTAGGATTATCAAACCCCGCTTCTGGCAATACTAACGCGTAGCTTTCCCCTAAGTAGGGGTTTGGGGGAGGAAGCGATAATGCTTCTATCGTTATTGGTGATGCAAAGGCGTTTAATTGTTCTTCAGCAATAGGTTGAACACGGTATCTTGCGTTGTAATATGCGCAGCTTCTGTCGGTTTCTACATCCGGGGAGATTACTTTTAACCGAATATTACATGGCGTAAAGAACGACAAAGCCTCTTTCATGACAGCGCCGTCATAACTACCGATACTCGTACGAAGCTTTCTAAGTTGTTCTGGCGTGAATAAAAATTGATGCTGTGCAAATTCGCTAACCATCGTTAGCGGCTTGACGTTTTCTTCGTATTCTAGTGCTAACGCGGTAAGTTGCGCTTTTTCTTCGAATCGCCATGAATCGTTAATCGACTGCTTAACCAATTCTAAGTAACTGAATAGCGCCATCACAACATGTTGTTGATTTGCTAATCCAAGCTCTGTTAACTGAAAGCTTATATTGAAATCTTTGAATTTGTCGCCTTCAATACCCGAGCCTGCGATAAGGTTTACCGCCCAGTTTTGGCTCTTTAAATAAGCAAGTAAACTGCCTTCGCCCTCATCACCAAGTAGATGACTAATATAATTTAGCGGTTTGGTATCGATATCGTTGTGAATACCAGGCAATGCAAAAGTGACTATCATTCGCCGTGCAGTTTGTAGCGGCTTAATGTTAATTTGAATACCAAGCTGAGATGAGGAGTAAAGTGCAGGCCAAGCGTCGCTAGCTAACGCGCCAGCTTCAAAACTCGAAAAACTCTGTGTTATCAAGGCTTCTAACTGAACAATAGGAACCGGGCTTGAAATACACAAACACATATTGCGACCACAATAATACTGTTTATGTAGGGCTCTTAATGCCTCGCGAAGGCTACTCACTTCATGCTTTGAAAATATATCAGCATTGCCAACCGAAAATTTTGAGAAGGGGTGGGCAGGATTACAGGTTTCTTTGTGAATCTGATAAAGCCGGCGTAAGTCGTCTTTAATCTTAAACTGAAACTCTGCATCAATAGACTTTATTTCATTAGTGAGCGCGGTTTCATTTAAAATAGGTCGGCGCAGCATATCGGCAAAGGCCGGAAGGGTTTGCGCTATAGCTGAGCCGTCACACTGATAGTGGTAGTTTGCATATTCAGTGCCGGTCCACGCGTTTATATTACCGCCATGCTGCTCAATGAACCCATTAATACTATTTGGGTTTGGAAAATGTCGACTCCCCATAAAGAGCATATGTTCTAGTAAGTGGGCTAACCCCTGGCAATCATTTGGATCGTAAAAATGGCCCGCACGAACCGCCATAGAAACATAGGAAGTACTGGATTGTGGCTCATGGCATAACATAACCCTAAGACCGTTAGGCAAGGTAAGATGGTATGCGTTATCAAATTTTTGAACGTTAGTCACATGATCTCATTGTAAAAACTCAAGACAAAATTGTCAGGAAAACCACGAACTGCTCACAATCCCTGAAATGAAATAATACAGTTTAATAACCACTATTTAGGTTTTGTGCTATGCGTAATTAAAGCACTCTGTTATCGTAACTGCACATAAAACATAGTATGCGTAATGTTATGTCAGGTCAAAGTAGCAACGACGACATTTTTTTATTTATCATGCGTCACGGAGAGGCAGAAGCGCCGCGTTTGGATGACAAAAGTCGGCAGCTCACTCAAGTTGGTAGACAGCAATCGTCGGCCGCCACGCAGTGGTTGTGTGCGAATTATTGTCCTGATAACGCCGTGGATTTGGCGTTAATCAGCCCTTATCGCAGAACGCGTCAAACCCTTGATATGGTGTCGCTCGATATCGTCGCTGATAAAGTCGAAGTCAATGAAGATATTATTCCCGACGGTTCAGCAGAATTGGTTAGTGATTATTTGTCTGCACGCATTCACAGTGCTGTGAATACAAAACAACCTCTCAAGCGAATATTGGTGGTTAGCCATATGCCGTTAGTCAGCTATTTGGTTGATGCACTGTGCCAGTCTTACACAACCAGTTTATTCGCTACCGCCTCTATTGCCGTCATCCGATACTCACTTAGAACACAAAAAGGTACCTTGGTAACGCATTATCAAGGCTGAAGGTTTAATTGACGAGAATAGGCCAAGATATGTGTTTATCTGGCTTGAAAATCGATGGTTACATTAGACTAAAGATTTATTTGTGAATTTTGCTTCAGAAGTTTTGTTTTTGACCGATAATAAATATTGAGAGTGTCAAAGTTTATTCGAAAGCAGGGTGGGGAATGACCAGCAAATCTATTCCTGAACTCCTCAAGCGTTCATTGCAGTCGCACATGGCGGAAGCAGATTTGCGCGAAGATGAGGAGATGCAGGACATTATTACAAAATTGTCTACGTTGTCTGACAAGGTTGCGGCTGCAAAAGCGCAAGTGCTTGCCAAACGTGCTCAAAAAGCAGTAGATAAAATCTAGTCTGAAGCGCCAGACTGGGGTGCATTGAAGTACTCCGGCATAATACGAACCGTTTTGATCATGTTTTCTGTAATATCCACAATCTCTAACGGGTAACCTGCCAAGCGTACACTCACTTTGTTCTCAGGAATTTCTTCTAAATACTCTAGCAATAACCCATTCAACGTTTTCGGGCCTTCGGTAGGCAAGTTCCAATCCATTTCTTTGTTTAGATCGCGAATGTTAGCACTGCCATCTACCAATACTGATCCGTCTTGCTGAACGTGCGCTTCTTTGCTGTGATCAGGCACCATGCTGGTCGTGAAATCACCGATAATTTCTTCAAGAATATCTTCTAGCGTCACCAAGCCCATAATATCGCCATACTCATCAACAACGAGTGCGATGCGTTCTTTTTCTGCTTGAAACTTATACATAAGGGTATGCAGCGGGGTAGACTCTGGTGTGTAGTAAATTTCTCTTACCGCTCGCAGAAGACTCGATTTAGTGAACTGATCCTTTGACAATAAGCGCAGGGCATCACGTACATGTACAAACCCAACTGCATCATCAATGCTATCGCGATAAAGTAGCACGCGGGTATGTTGAGCGTGGGTAAGGTGCTTCTGAATACGTTTCCATTCGTCATTAATGTCTATGGCAACAATTTCAGCTCGTGGCACCATGATGTCTTCAGCTGTGACACTTTCTAAATCAAGAATGCTCACCAACATATCTTGGTGTTTTTTAGGGATAAGGCTTCCCGCTTCGTATACCACAGTGCGTAATTCTTCGCGGCTTAAAGAGTCGTCATTACCATCTGAGGGGCTAATTTTAAGCAGTGCTAAAATGCCATTGGTGATGCCATTGATAAACGCCACGAACGGATAAAGTATCGTTAGCAAGGGTAAAAGTATGACTGAACTCGGGAAGGCCACTTTCTCGGGGTAAAGCGCAGCTAATGTTTTCGGGGTGACTTCCGCAAAAATAAGTAGAATTAAAGTTAAGCCAAAGGTGGCTGCAAATAAGCCCCAGTAATCGCCAAACAAGCGTATACAAATTATTGTCGCTAACGATGACGCGGCAATATTGACTAGGTTATTCCCTATTAAGATAAGACCGATAAGTCTATCAGGGCGATCGAGGAGTTTTTGAACCCGTTGGGCAGATTTATTGCCTTCATTTTGCAAGTGCTTAAGGCGATATCGGTTTATCGACATCATGCCTGTTTCAGAGCTAGAGAAATACGCAGAAAGTAATATGAGTACGCCGAGCGCGATAAACAGCGTACTCGTAGATATGTCGTCCAACTATTGGGTTCCTATCATTTATTGATGTTCAAATACTATAATTTGAAGTTAGGTCTACATGTGCAATATACGCAGCATACGCTAGGTGTGCACGTAAATTTGATTAATTCATTTGGATAAATGGCGATTTATAGCAATATTTCTCGTACCAATTTACTACCGAAGTACGCAAGTGACAGTAAAATAACCCCAAGTACTGTCATAAATATCACTTGTTTGCCGCGCCATCCTCGAAGTTTCTGACCGACCAATAGTATTAAGTACACCACTAACGCGGCACTTGATAGTACCGTTTTATGTGCATACGTTTTATTAAACATATCGTCTAAGAAAACAAATCCACTTAGCAGCGATACAGACAACAAGCACGTACCCGCCAGCAAAAGCTTAAACAATATGCCTTCGACTAACATCAAAGGTGGCAAAGATGAATGTAGAAGCGTTGCACCTTTTTGCTTCAATCGATAGGTAATGTATGACATTTGCAAGGCATAAAGAAAAGCAATAACCAATGTGCAATAAGCAAACAAAGACAAGCTGATATGCACCACTAGCCCCGGTTGCAGCTCGATATGCATGATGTAAGACACGGGGATAAATAGCGAGGCCAGCACCGATAAGCTAGCAAACCCAAATACTACCGGAAGCAAAATAAGGTTGGGAATAGCGCGCGCAAATATCAGCATGGCGGTGGTGATTATCCACGCCACGAGTGAAAGCACATTGGTAATACTCATGTCTTGGCCAGGCGCTACCATAATAACGTTAAGCAAAAACGCAATATGCGCAACAACACCTAAGCTAGCTATGCCTAGGCCTAAGCGTTTGTTTGGGCCTTCTTGATGTACAAACTTGCCAAGTAAAACAATGGCGGCCATAGCGTAAAGCGCAGCGGCGGCAATGGCGAAAGCGGTGTTCATGATGTTTCCTGTAAAAAATGGTGTTTATCACCAATACTGGCGGTATTGATACTGGAAGTTGGGCTTAAATTCAACCATCTCCTTGTTTTTCTTTATGCAAGTACCATGTATTGGAGCAATAGAGTTCGTTTAATTCCCTCGCATGCAAGCCTGCGAGATGAGACAATAACGACCTGAATTAGTTTAATGGTGGCTCATAGCAGGCTTGTATGCATGAGCAGTAGACAGAGGAAAGAAATTTCCTTCACTAGACGGTACGTTAAGTTGCCCTTTTACGTTACAATAGGCGCATTACGTCTGAAATAAATAGAAGTTTCATACTATGTTTGAAAATTTATCAGAACGCTTAGGCCAGACATTACGAAATGTCAGTGGTAAGGGGCGTCTTACAGAAGACAACATTAAAGAAACGCTTCGCGAAGTGCGCATGGCGTTACTTGAAGCGGATGTTGCATTACCAGTTATTAAATCCTTCGTTGCACAAGTTAAAGAACGTGCGGTAGGGACTGAAGTTACCAAGAGCCTGAAGCCTGGACAAATCTTTATCAAGATTGTTCAGTCTGAACTTGAAGCTGTGATGGGGGAAGCTAACGAAAAGCTAAACCTTGCCACTCAGCCACCTGCGGTTATTTTGATGGCAGGCCTTCAAGGGGCGGGTAAAACCACCTCAGTGGCTAAGCTTGCTAAATACCTTACCGAACGTGAAAAGAAAAAGGTAATGGTAGTAAGTGCCGATGTTTATCGCCCCGCAGCGATCAAACAATTGGAAACCCTTGCTAGCGAAGTGAATGTAGCTTTTCACCCGTCAACTATTTTACAAACGCCGATTCACATTGTTGAAGGCGCCATCGATGAAGCGAAGAAAAACTTCTTTGATGTACTGCTAGTTGATACCGCGGGTCGTTTACATGTCGATAATGACATGATGAACGAGATCAAAGATTTACATGCTGCTGTGAAGCCAATTGAAACCTTGTTCGTGGTTGATGCCATGACAGGCCAAGATGCGGCTAATACAGCAAAAGCGTTCAACGATGCACTACCATTAACCGGCGTAATCTTAACGAAAGCCGATGGTGATGCGCGCGGCGGTGCTGCCCTTTCTGTTCGTCATATTACAGGTAAACCTATTAAGTTTATCGGTATGGGCGAGAAAGTTGATGCGCTAGAGCCATTCCATCCAGAGCGTATTGCTTCACGTATTTTAGGCATGGGTGACGTACTCAGCTTAATTGAAGAAGTAGAACGTAAAGTTGATCGCAACAAAGCGGAACAACTGGCTAAGAAAGTCCAAAAAGGCAAAGGTTTCGATCTGCAAGATTTTAAAGATCAGCTTGAGCAAATGAAGAACATGGGCGGCATGATGGGAATGATGGACAAACTGCCTGGTATGGGCGGTATGTCTGAAAAAATCAAAGAACAGGCCAACGACAAGCAGTTCAACCAGATGGAAGCCATCATTAATTCGATGACACCGGCTGAACGTTCTCGCCCTGATATCATTAAAGGGTCGCGCAAGCGTCGTATTGCTGCAGGTTCTGGTACTCAGATTCAGGATGTGAACCGTTTACTTAAACAGTTTACTCAAATGCAGAAGATGATGAAGAAAATGTCTGGCGGCGGCATGAAGAAAATGATGCGTCAGATGAAAGGTATGATGCCTCCAGGTGGGCCGGGCGGTCCAGGTGGATTTGGTGGCGGCGGAGGCCCTGGTGGTTTCGGCGGCGGTGGCGGTATGTTTCCCCCAAGATAGCTGTTAAAAATTGATTATTTTGAAAGCCTCATTTGACTAAATGAGGCTTTTTTTATTTTTTTGCATCTAATTCTATGTGCAAGTCGTTTGGTTTAAGTGACAGGGCGTTAGCAGTTTCACGCGTCTACTTAATCTGAGAGCACGTATAATGGAGTTACACTGCATGAAAATGGTAAATACAACATCAAACACACTTAAATTAACGGCTATTTCTGTAGCGGTGGCCATGCTGTTATCTGGTTGTAATGGCGACGACGGAAAAGATGGTATAGACGGCGTTGCTGGTATGGATGGCGCAGACGGAAGTAACGGCGCACCAGGCTTGCCTCAAGGCCAATTTCTTATTGCCAATAATGGTGAGAGCAATAGTGGCACCGTAAGTCTTGTTGACCAAAACGCGAACACGCTTGAAACGCTAACCACAGGCGCAAATGAAGGTGTCGTTTTCACCCAAACAGGCAGCGTAGTGCAAGCAGGAGACAGCGATACGCCCTTGTTACGTACTTTATGTTCCTTATCAAGCAGCACATCAGGCATGTATTCAGCAGATGCTGACACAGAAATTAGTGGTGCCAACACAGGACTAACTAACCCGAAAGGAATTGCAGTAGCTAATGACGCGGGCATTATCTTTGCTGCCGACTTTACTGGTATGCGCATCAGTATTTTTGGTAGCCAAGCTGCTGGCGATGTGGCTCCGGTAGCTGAAATTGTAACCGCAGCCCAACCTTGGGATGTGGCATTTGATGAAGATTCAGACCGCTTATTTGTGGCACTAACCGATGGTACCATTGCGGTATACGATGATGTGATAGCCTCTGAGTTTGCCCCAACAGTGACGCGTACTATAGTGCCTTCAGATAGCGATGGAAACCAAATCTCTGTTAACGCTCACGGTATTGTTTACGAGCCTATGTCAGACAGATTAGTGGTATCGGATGTTGGCGATGCTGCCGTAGCTGACGATGGGCAACTATTTGTGCTTACCAGTGCAGCCTCTGCTGATGGTGCTACCGTACCTACCAGAACTATTGGCGGTGCATCAACGGTATTAGGTAATCCTGTTGATATTGCGCTTACCGGTTCTACCTTGCGCGTGGCTGAAAAGTCGAATGACGCTATTCTTGTCTTCACCAACATATTTAGTGGTGAGAGTGGCGACATAGCTCCTGACCTTGTTACCTCTACCAGTAAGCCTGAATCAATAGCTGAATTAACAGATGTAGAAATGCAAGTGGACGCGTCTGACAATGGTCTATCTACCATGCCCATCAAGGGGCTTAGTGTAACCAGTAATCCTGGAGAAGCTGGCGATACCACCGGCGGTGTTACGCAGTATAGCGCCACATTAAGCAGTGAGTTAGCTAGCTTCGATAGCACTATTAGTATTGAGAGCGCAACTTACACCGACGTGGGTGACGGGTATATTACCTTTGATGATACGGCAACCAGTACAGGTGGCATATTGGTAGTAAACCGTCTTAAATCTACCCGTAATGACGGTATGTATAATACGTCTTACGACCATGAGATTAGCGGTGATAGCACGGGACTTATTGCGCCTAAAGGTATTGATGTTTCATCAAACGATAATCTTATATTTGTTGCCGATATAGATGCCACCGCACCAGGTGTTCGCATTTTCTCAACGTGTGCCGCAGGTAATGTTGCTCCGTTACTTACGCTAACGGCATCTAACGGCGCTAGCCCTTGGGATGTTGACTATGATGCAGAAACAGATCAAGCGTTCTTAGCGCTGACTAACGGTACTGTCGCGGTATTTGAAGATGTGGTGCGTAAACTTAATAGTGGAATGGGCTCTATTGACGGTGAAGACCGATTAATTACGCCCGCAATGTCGGGAACGGCTGTTGCCGCGCCTACGAATATTCATGGTATCGATTACGATGCACAAAGCGACTCATTGGTCATCTCTGATGTGGGTAGTGCAGCAGATGCCACCGATGGAAAGCTTTATGTTATTCCAGGTGCTAAAAACGCAAGTGGCCTAACGGATATGTCGGTATCTATCTCTGGTCCGCTAAGCATGTTAGGCAACCCAGTCGATTTGATGTTAAGTAACGGTCATGTGTATGTGGCTGAAAAATCGAATAGTGCTGTATTGCGTTTCGATAATATTCTAAATCAGGCATCCGGTGATATGACGCCTAGCTACAGTGTTCCATTTACTGCACCTGAATCGGTATCTATTTTACTAAATTAATAGCGCTACGCAGTCAATAATAATGCGAAGGTAGGGAAAACGGCAACTGAGTGATTCCTGCTTTGAAGCATTAAAGGTGCTAAGTTGAAATACTAAATTGATGCACTAAGTTGAAGTGCTAATCTGAAACGAAAAGGGGCTAGTTAATAGCTCCTTTTTTGTGCCTTCACATTGTGAAAAAACGAGTCCGCTACGGGTAAGTTGAGTGAAAGCTCAAGCATTTAGCTAACTATCTTCTATATTTAAATAAAGCTTCTGATAAAACGAGCGAGTGCTTAGTTAAGATGAAGAATAAACATTATGTTATTAGACGAGACAATAATATTGTGGTCATCCACGTAAAAGGTGCGTGGGACGCAATCATTACTGAAAGTTTCAGTAATGATTTTAAAAATATAGGCAGAATGATAAGTCACGCGCCATGGGCACATTTAGTTTATTTTGATGAATGGGCGTTATCAACTCCTGATGCAGAGCCTGTAATCAACGAAATGCTGGTGTGGGCGGAAGCAAACAATATGACCCATACCGCGAGAGTCTATAAAGACAACGCATTAAAAACCTATCAACTTGACCGTATGATCGATCTGCAAAAACAAAAAGGGTCAACACGCCACTTTGAAACTGCATCAGATGGTTTTGACTGGTTGGCTGAACACGGGTTCAACGCTGAAACCGCAAGGGTATCAGAGTAAATAGATAACCCGATTAACTCACTTTTCTCCCTATAAATATGCTCACATCTTGTCCTGCTTTTGCCTAGCCTAGTTCTTTGGAACAAAGCGCATGTGAATATTGAGCAGCCTTTGAATAAAAAAGCAGCATTCATTTGCTCTGGCATGCCACAAACCCTTTTCCCATCTGTGCAAATCATTCAATTCATAATACACTGACCGGCTAATTAACCATTTAACAAGCGTGTCTAAAGACAGTAATGGTTTGTTAAACATGGAATGATAAAGACGGTTGATTAACGTGGTAGTAGCTTATTCAGGCTACATGCAAAGACTCAAAAATATAGGATACTGAATGGCAGGCTTAAAACGTATTGTTCTCATCGATACCCATTTACCGGGTGTAGTAGAATTGAAGCTTGATGGGCATACCAACATTTGTGGTACAAATGCATCGGGTAAAACTACCTTGCAGCGGCTCATTCCGGTTTTTTACGGCGAATATCCTAGCCGCGTAGTTCCTGCCACTCGCGATAGTTTTGAGCGCTGGTACTTACCTCGTTTATCTAGTTTTATTATTTATGAATATGCGCGCGCCGATGGTGATTTGTGCCAAGCGGTCTTAAGCTCCAACGGTACGGGTGTTAACTATCGTTTAGTGGGCAAACCGTTCGATATTGATGATTACTTAATTAAGCAAAAAAGTGGCAAGCACGTTAGCGTAAGTAGCGCCGAACTTGCCCGCGCCATGAAACGCAATAACGTGATGGTAACCAGCTTACTTAACACCAAAGATTTCCGTGCAATTGTGCAAAACGATCATGGTGTATTAAACCAAAGCGGTAACGGCCGAGAGCTGTTAGGTTACGCTAAAATATTTAGCCTGTGCGAGCCAAGCAAGCACATGCGTCATATCGAAAAACTTGCAAAAGCGGTGCATTCGAAAGAAGGCAAGATGGAAACCATCAAAGCCATGATTGCCGCTATTTTGGAAGAAGACGGGGTAACACCGCCTACTTCAGGTTTAAGCCGTCACCGTGTTGATGACTGGATTAAAGAGTGCCAGTTAATCAAACAGTTCGACAATATTCGCCCTGAGTTCAGCAAGCTTGAACAAGCCGATATGGCGTTAAGCAGCACTGAGCAACTATTAGCTAACTTAAAGCACAGCTTTGAGTTGGATAAAGTGCATCTATCTACCCGTGTTGATACCACTAAAAACGAATTAGATGAGAATACATTTCAGCGTAAACAAACGGATAGTCAGTGGCACGATACCCGCGACCACCTTAACCAAGTTATTTCCTCTGCCCGTGCAGATGTTGAAAAATACACCAGTGAACTTGATACCGTTGAGCGTGAATTCGATAAATGGCAAGACCAGAATATCGATAAACTAAAAGAAGATGTAGCCAATCTAGCGCAGTGGCAAAACGCCCGTGAACTTGCCGACAGCCGCTATTTATTGCTTACCGAAAAGCACCAAGATATTGAATCAGCCTACAACAAACGATTGGCTGAGCTAGGCGATAAGTTGTCGCTTTCGTTAGAGTCGCTTTCAGCGGCCCGACAAGAGGCGGCAGAAACAAAGGCTGAGCAAACGCAACAAGAGCATGAAGCTATACAGCGCATCCGTGATGATTACGCAGGTCAACTCAGCACCTTACAAGCAAATTTTCAAACCGCGTCTGGTGAGCTTAAAGTCGCTGAAGCTGAACTAAAAGCGTCGTTGTCTAACGCGGGTTATAACGAATTTGAACAGTCGCAATTAGATTTGCTTGATGCCGCTACAAAAGAAGCGTCGGTTAACGAAGATGCAGCTCGAGCTGCCTACCGACAAACTCAGCAAGCCCACAGTAAAGTGGTGCAGTTTAGGCAAGATGCCTCAAACGCACTTGATAAAGCGCGTGTTGCCTTTCAAAAAGAAGAAAGTGCAGTTTCAAAAATCAATGGCTTGCTGTATCCGGGGGAGGGCTCATTGTTAGAGTTCTTGCGAGCTAATGTTGATGATTGGGAATTATCATTAGGTAAGGTGCTTCGCCCTGAGTTGTTAGACCGAAACGACTTGAGCCCTAGTGTGGTTAAAGACGCAAGCGCTGCTAAATCGGACGAAAAGTCAGACACTGATGAAGCAAGTACGTCGTTGATGGGCGTTAGTCTAGCCCTATCAGAGCTTGAGACGCCGGAATACGCGCAAACTGAACAAGCCTTGAAGCAACAGCTCCAATTGGCAGAAACTCGTCAAGCGGCATCACTTGCTGCGCAAAATGAATGCGAAACGCGTTTAGCTAAAGCCAATGAAGATGTGCGTAATGCTGAATTGTCGATGACGCAAAAAGACAATGCAGTGAAAAGTGCCGAAGCTAGCCGTAAGCGTGCGCAACAAGACCGTGATAGCTTATTAAGCGAATACCAGCAGGCACTTTCAGCGCGCAAGCAAAAGGCGAAAACGAAGCTTGATGCTAATCTGCAAGCCCAAAAGCAAGCGAAAGCCCAATATGAGCTTAGCCGCGATGAAATAAAAGATCAGCAGCGAGAGTCGGAAACAGAACATAGCTTCCACTGGCAACAACTTATCGCCGACAGTACAGGCCGTATTGCACAAATTGATAAAGACATGCAGCAGGCAAAAGCGAATGCTGCCCGCGACCGTGAAGACATGCAGAAGTGGCTTGAAAATGAGCTGAATAATCGCGGTGTAGATATAGACGAAATAGGTCAGCTTAAAAAGCAAATCAATAAACTGAAAGAAGATATAAACCGCACCGAAGCCCACCGCCATAAGGTGGCTGATTATGAACGTTGGTATGCCACCATTTTCACTAAACAAAAAGTGGTGTGGCAGGACGAGCTCGCGAAAGCACGGAAATCTTTAGGGGAATCTGAACGCGGTTTAGCTCAAAAACAAAGCGAGTACAAAGCGACGCGGGAACAATTACAAGAACAGCAAGCTTTACTTGAAGCTAGGCTGAAGACAGCAACGGATCAACTAGAACAAGTTCGAACGTTAAGTAAGTCACTCAGTAAGCTTACCCTGCAAGCCGCGAAAGAGTTTACTGAAATTAAGCATGACGATGTCAGTGTGAACCAGCGTATTTCTGAAGTTCAAGGGCACTTGCAAGAACGAGATACCCTTTATAGTGATATTCGCGCCTATGTAGAAAGGTTTGATCAGTTAATAGCAGCGCAAGCTGGAACTGGACTATCTGATACATGGGAACGTGCACGAGAAGAATGCGCCACCATTAACGCCCATGGAGTAAAGAGCTTCGACCATCGCCGTATGGTATCGCACTTATCTCAGCTGCTTAACGTGATAGTGCCTCAGAAACTGCAAGGCTTACGTGAGCAAGGTAGAATATTCGGGGCTGACTTGTCTCAGTACTACTTTGTACTTGCCGACATAGATAAGCGCATTGTGTCGCAAAGCCGCCGAATTACCCAAGAAGTCGACGGTGAGTTGTTCCTAGATGGCGTGTCTGATTCAGCTGTGAAAATTCGATCTCGCATAAGTGAGCTAGAATTCTGGCCAGAGCTAGAGCAGTTTAGAAAGCTTTACGAGCATTGGATGGAAGAGGGCGCCAATACCTTACCTGAAGAAGAATACGGGCTAAGTATGCGCCGTGTGCTAGATATTTTAGGCCGCGCGGCACTGACTGGCGGCATCAGCAAGTTGCTTGATATCGAACTTCATTTACGTGAAGGCAAAAGCGACTTGGTTATCCGAACCGATCGTCAGCTTAATGAATCGTCTAGTCATGGTATGGCTTACCTTATTTTGTGTAAGTTCTTACTGGCCTTTACTCGTTTATTGCGAGGCGACGCAGAAGCAACCGTACACTGGCCAATTGATGAACTAGGTACGCTGCATCAAAGCAACGTTAAGAAAATATTTGATGCCTGTCAGAATAATAACATTAGCGTAGTCGGGGCGTTTCCAAACCCTGAATCGGAAGTACTTACTTTGTTTGAAAATCGCTACTTAATTGACAAAGTAACCCGCCAGTTGCAGGTGGTTCAGCCTAGAACCAGTGGCATTGCCGCTCGCCTACAAGCAAAAAAAGCACAAGATAAAGGGAACGCCGCTAGCCAGGAGACATTATCATGATGACTGAACAAGGCCGCGTGTTAAGCGCACTATTGCAAGGGACGTTTATTTGTCAGGTTACTGACGAAGAAGCATGGCGTTTTTTAAAAAACCGTGAAAAAGCCCAGCAACTAGAGCCACATTTAGCCATGTTAAATCGCACACTTTCAAGCACAGCTGAAGGCGATGTGTTTTTTGCCAGTTACCTCACCATTGGTGAGGCAGAGCGCAAAATGTTAACGCAACAGTTTCAAGATACTGCGTCTAATTTAGTGCCGCTGGTGGAATGGTTATTGTTAGTACAACAAGCCAATGAATCTGATATGCCGGTTACCATGGGCAATGCTATTCGCTTGAACGAACTGCAAACCACTATTGAAGATACCCCTGCGTATGCCGAGCAACTAGAGAAAATTTCTCGTTACCGCATGTTTGGTTCTACCAGCGTGAATCTAGATGGTCAGTTAAAGCAGGTATTTAAGCGCCTAACTGAAATGGGCTACTTAACCAAGCCAAACCCAGAAAAGCAGATTTACCTTGCCACCGGTAAAGTAGAGCACCTTTATGAAATGCTGCGTTTTATTGATGAAACCGAAGCGCTAAGTTTATCTGAGCAAGCTGATGCTGCTATAACCCAGGGTAGTTTGTTATGAGCCAAGCGCTTATTCAAACAGGCACTCGCTTACTGAATGCATTGGGTAAGCACAGCGACCTTATCATGCAGGCTTATATTAGCGGCACGGTTGATGAGCAAAATCACAGCCCTAAAGTATTAGAGCAACTGGTGCAGCTTGGCGTGCTTTGGCGCCCAGAGTCACAAAGTGAGTTGCGGCTTAAAAGCGCGGTGCGTACGTTATTAGAAGGTAGCTTACAAGACGAAAGAAACCGCACGATTAATGCTAATATCGGTGCCTCGCTAGCGAGCTTAAAAACCTTAGCCGAGCATTACAAAGAAGCCCTGCATTATAATAAATACAACGAATCTGCTGCTCACATGAGCGATTTAACCGAGCATGTGTATCAACTGTCTGAGTCATTATCGAACAGCGTACGTGTGTTGTTCGGACGTATAACTAATGAGTTTGGTTATGTGTCGTCGGTAGATGCGAAAATTCGTGAAAACGAACTGGCGCAAGGGCAAGTTACTGACTTGCTGTCACAGCTGGAATGTTTCCGCTTTGACGAATTAAGTGAAATCGCTGGCTCAAACCGAGAGCTTCGCCATTTGCTGGTGGTGTCTTTGCAACAGCGCTTTTCAAAAGCTGCGCAAGAACTCTCAGTGGTACAAGCGCGCTTGATCGATTTACTCGGGCGATTCAGAGAATTCCAAGGTCGTACACGCTTGCTAAAGGGCTACTTGCTGCACATGGAGCAACACCCTGACTTTGCGCCGGGTAACTACACTAACTTGACGCAAGTGCCAATTCTGTTTAATCAATCGAACAGCGTGATTAGTGCTGCGGCGCCAGATGTGAATAACGTTGAGCACGAGAATGATTATCAAGAAATTGTGTCCTCGCTTACGCATATTCATCAGCGTAAAGGAAAACATGACGAAGCCGACGAGCCACAAGATATTGATGTAACCGCACAATCTACGGTATCTCTTGAAAAGGATGAATTACAGTTGGCCATAGAAGACTTTTTCTGTGAAGTCATTGATTCGGGCCAACCGAAAACCGCGTTAACCTACTACGAAGAAAAAGCATTAGGATTTGATCGAGAGGTCTGGATGTATCAAGTGATTGGCGGCTATCAAGCGCTTGCCGATCAAGAAAAGCAATTTTTTGCCCTCGATCCCCATGGTGAAAATGACAAAACGTTTACGGGCAACTTCTACATTAATGATATCACCCTAGGGCTGCGTTAGCGGCTCTATTCTTTTCAATTATATTCACACTTAGTTTGGGCTTCTTATACGCATATTTACTTGGATCCCACGGTAAAAAGACTATAATGAAACAGTTATTTTACATTTATTTCACACATTGAACTTAATTGTTCATGGTGTCGTAATATAGCTGTCAACGAGCAGGAGCAACATTAAAACTCTCGTTAGAAACATAAACTGCCTAGCAGGATGCGGGCAAGTAGTGGTGCCAATGCGTATGGCACGAAGAGGATGAAACTATGCAACTTTCACAGCAACAAACCTTTAATCAAGCACTTATCAAATTATCTGTTTTGCTATACCAAGTAGACGGTATGGTGACGCTATCCGAACAAGATTATCTCAATTCAATGGTTGAAGAATTAGACTGGCAAAGTCCAATTTGCCGAGAAGCTTTCTTGAACGATACGATTTATCAGACCAGACAAGCTATTGATACTGGCGATGAACTTGAGTTCATGAGAGCGCTAAAAGATGACCTGGCTTTTGACGCGGAAAAAACCCTAGAGGTTGCCATGGCAATTACTGGCGTAGATGGAGAGCGAAGTGAAGCAGAAACAGAGCTGTTATCAGTACTTACTCACAAACTGTTAGCAAAGGCATTGATAGCAGGCAGCAGTACGCTGCCCAATCAGGTTAGTAGCCAAGCTCCGCACTAACTGCCTAGAGCACGTATGCATCATATGCATCTAGCGCTCGGTATACGTCTAGCGCTTAGCTAGATGTAAAGCACACAAGTTACTTTTTTGTATCAAAGCTTGATAACAAGCCTTGTAACTAGGATTGGCAACTAAGCTTGGTAGCAAGGGCAGGTAGCAAAGACTGGGTCACTGAATAGTGGTTTCAGTATATTTTCTCGCTAGTGCATTGTCTTGCTAGAACATTGTTTTACTAGAACAATGCATTAGCTAACAGCAATACCATGGTGTAGCCAACACTATAGGCAAGTAGTAATAGGCCAGAGTAACGAAGGAAGGAAGCAAACGTTAGCCCTTCCACTTTACTCATGGCCACAATGCCTGCTGCAGATCCTATCACCAATAAAGAGCCACCCACACCTACCGCATAAGTGAACGATAACCACTCGGGCGTCGTCATTGCTATTTCAGCTTTTAACAATGCTGCGGTTAAAGGTACGTTATCTATCATGGAAGACATTATTCCCATCAGATAATTAGCCACACTTACAGGCAATGAATCGTATAAATACATGAAGCCGTTAAGTGCATGAATATGTTCCAACATACCTACAAGCAATAGTACGCCTAAGAAAAACAGCAGGGTGTCGAATTCTATGTAACGAATGTAGTCAAGTATGGGGTCGTTGTCGTTATGTTTTCCGTAGAGCGTTGCCACCATGAACATAACTGCCATACCAGTTAAAAAGCTAAGTACGGGTGGAATGGAAAACATGACGTTGGCGGCCAGTGTAAATATTATGGTAGCAAGAAATATGGCGGCAATGATGTAATCTACGGTTGCAATATCATTTCGCTGTTTTTTAATTCTTACTTCCCCGGTAATGCCAATACTCAATAATGCAGCTAGCAACATCACGGTAATAAAGGAAGGACCTATCAGCATGAGAAGCTCGGTAATAGATACTTTGTGTTGTAGGAAAATCATCAACGTTGTGACATCGCCGGTAATTAATGACACCCCACCAGAATTGACGGCAAACACCACCAACACAGAAAAGCGGATGGTTTGTTTCAATGGCAAGCCCAGAGATAGTACGAGCGCAATTGAGACCAAAGTTGCCGTAATGTTATCGGCTAATGAGGAGAAGCAAAAACTGAAAATAGCAGTAAAGAACAATAATGCTTTCAGGCTAATTTTCTTTGGCATCACAATATTCATCACATTTTCAATTAACCCTTTTCGGTTTAAATACGCCACGAATGTCATCGCTGCCACCAAAAATAACCACAGTGTGGAAATCTCAGTAAGGTTAGTCATCAATGCGTCGTTGATGTCCGCGGTCTGAGAAATAGAGGAGGAAAATATAAATAGAAGCAACCAAGAGATAGTGCCAAGTAACAAGGTGGTTTTGGCTTTGTCTACATGAATAAGGTCTTCGAAGATAACGCACAGTAGCGCAAGAATGGCGATGACAATAAGTGCCACGTCTAACATGGTGTCAGTTCCTAACAGCAATTTTTATTCGCGCGGATTGTAAAAGCTAGGGAATGAAATAAACAGTGAAATGGGCATGAATGAACCATTTTATGCGATATTTTGACTATCAGTGTGATAACTTTTCGCTATCACTGATGGCAGAGTGAAAAAACGCTTCACCAATTACTTAATCGGCGACAATGATAATCATGATGAAGCTTAAATAGTGCAGCCTTTATTAGCCGCTGAGTTATAAAAAAGCCCCGTTAAAAACGAGGCTTTTAAAAGGTACATTAGGTACAAATGAGTAAGCGAGTATTCACGCCGTCGGTATTGGCCTTAACTTACACTGGCTTCTTCGCGCAGTTCAGCGTCTCGCATTTCCCCTTCTAACCGCTGGCTTTCATCGGCGCGAGGTTTAGTAAATCGCGCTAGGGCAAGATAAAGTACTGGCGTTAGGTATAAGGTGAAGACAACTGCAATACCTAGCCCACCAAATACAACCCAGCCAATAGCATTTCGCGCTTCAGCGCCAGCGCCGGTTGAAAGTATCAGTGGCAGACCACCTAGTATAGTGGACACCAATGTCATCATAATAGGGCGAAGGCGAACCCGACCCGCTTCTATAATGGCATCGTAAACACTGTAGCCTTTGTCGCGTAACTGATCGGCAAACTCAATAAGTAATATGGCGTTTTTCGCTAGAAGACCAATCAACATCACTAAGCCAATTTGCGAGTATATGTTAATGCTTGTACTGGTTAGGTACAGGGCATAAATTGCCGCAGCAATACCGAAGGGGACCGTTAACATAACCACGACGGCTGAATTCACACTTTCAAACTGCGCTGCCAATACTAGCAGTACAATAATAAATGCGAGTACATAAGTTAGGGCAACTTGCTTAGACGTTTCTTCATAGGTTTGCGCTTCACCTAAGAATACCAACCCCATGCCATCGGGAAGTGTTTCATTGCCAAGTTCGCGGATGCTGTCTACCACATCACTTAACGCTAAGTCTTCTGGCAAATCCATTTCGATATTGATGGCACGGCGCTGCGCTTGGCGTTCAAGCTCTGCCGCCACGCCTTCTTCAGTAATAAATGCGACACTGGATAATGGCACTAAGTTACCAGTACTGCTTTTCACATACAGATTAGTCAGATCTGATGGGTTAATAGAATTTCTATTATTAGTTTGCAGCATGATAGGAATGGCTTGGTCACCTACGTTTAAATCAGCAATATCATCACCATTTACTGCGGCGCGAAGGGCACTGGCAATATCTGGCAGTGGCACTCCTAATTCCTCTGCACGTCGCCTATCTATATTAACTCGCATTTGAGGCTGCGTAGGGTCATAGCTGATTTGCGGTCTACCCACTTCAGGTAACGCATTTTCTATTTCGTTAGCAAACGCCAATGCCGCTTTATGAATGTTTTCATAAGTATCACCCGTGAGTGCCAGTTCCAAACCACCGCCTTGGCCACGTAAATTAAGGCTGTTCCCGCCAAAAGCATTGCCCGGCGCACCTGGAATGGCTTGCAAACCAGGGCGAATTTCACCCACGATGTCTTGTAACGATTTGTCGCGGTCATCCCAATGCTTAAGCGGAACAGTAATAAATACAATGTTAGGATCCCACTGGCCTACCACCGTATAAATTGAGTCGATGGTGCCGTTTTCCACGTAAGGGAATAGCATTTCCTCCATCTTCTCGGCCTGTCGGTCCATAAAGTTCAGACCTGCGCCATCAGGGCCGCGAGCAAATATCCGAATGGTGCCTCTATCTTCACTTGGCATTAATTCATTATCGATATTTTTAGCCAGCAGGTATGCACCACCGCCAGCTAATAAGCTTAGTATGCCAACCGCCCATGCGTACTTTAACGCAAACACCAATGACCTTTGATATAGCCGTAAACAGGCGTGACCGAAGCGGCCAAACGTAGCATCGAAAAAACCCGACTTCGTAGATTGCTTTTTTGAAAGCCGAGCGGTAAGCGCGGGTACTAACGATAAAGCAACAAACGATGAGATGATAACTGCTCCTGCTAGCACGCCTCCGAATTCTCTGAATAAGCGCCCTGCGGTAGAAGGCAAAAATGCGATAGGTATAAATACCGAAGCTAGTACTGCCGTAGTAGCAATAACCGCAAAGAATACTTCGCGGGTACCAATAACCGCGGCTGCACGAGGACCAAGCCCCATAGCCCTTCTGCGCTGAATGTTTTCAGATACCACAATGGCATCATCAACAATCATGCCTGTGGCAAGCACCAACGCCAATAAGGTTAGAATATTAACCGAAAAGCCCATGGCCCAAATGATACCTAACGCACCTGCAAGTGAGACCGGAATACTCAGCGCTGGCACAATAGTGGCGCGCCAAGAGCCAATAAACACTAATAAAGTAAGAATAACCAAGGCTACGGTAAGACTTAACGACACCACGACTTCTTTCACCGAATCTCGAATAAATTCAGCGTCGTCAGATGTCACTACAATCTTCATGTCCGTAAAGCGTTTATCTAAGTCTTTCACCATAGAAAGCACTTCATCTGAAATTTCAATGGTGTTTGAGCTAGCTTGTCGGATAACGCCTAAGCCAATAACAGGGCGGCCATCAAGTCGAACCATACTGCTGGAATCGGCTGGGCCAAAATACACACTGGCTACATCGCTAATTCGTATATCACCTGAAATGACAATGTTACCTACGTCTTCAGCACTGACTGATGTCGCGTCTGCACGCACAATTAAGGCTTGGTCGGAAGATTGAATACTGCCTGCTGGCACATCAAAAGGGGCGAGTTCTAATGCGCTGGCAATTTCGGCCATCGATAGCCCAAAGCTGGTTAAACGAAGGGGATCTACAGATACCCTAAGCACACGTTCTCTGTCGCCACTCATGCTGACATCGGCTACCCCAGGAATGCTCAAAAAAAGCGGAGCGACATCGGTATCAACACGCTCAGTCAGGGTTTCCATGTCTAGGGTGTCGCTTGAAATAGCTAGGCTTACTACTGCTTGGGCATCACTGTCTGCGCGAATAATGGCAAGCTCTTCAACATCATCCGGTAATTGTCGCTGAACACGGCTCACCGACTCTCGGGTTTCGTTGGCGGCATCTTCTAAGTTAACGCCAGCGCGAAACTCTACTCTTATCCGTGCTGAGTTTTCTTCGCTTTGTGCGGAAATGTTTTTCACGCCGCTGACCCGAGCTACCGCGCCTTCTAATCGACTGGTAACTTCGGCATCGACAGTTTCCGGTGATGCACCAGGGTAGGTGGCAGTCACCGTAATTCTTGGCGTATCTACGTCGGGGAGTTCTCGTACTTCTAGTGCATTTAATGCCGATAAACCAGCAATCGCAATCAGTAAATTAAGAACAACTATGAGTACCGGCCGTCGAATTGATAAAGAGGGGAGGTCGTTGGTTGCAGGCGTATTACTCATTGGCGGGGCCCCCAACCAATTCAGTCGTAATCGCTTGTCCATTTCGAAGGCGTTGCACACCCTCAGCAATTAATTTGTCTCCTTCGCTAATGGCGCCAGACACTAATATTGCACCGCGTAAACGTTGATGAACGTCTACATCAACACGTTTCGCTTTTCCTGACTCTGCCAGCCAAATGTAAGCGCCGGTAGCACCCCATAATAACGCGGCTTCAGGGATCGCTGCATAGCGGTCGCCCTGAATACTTAAATTTACCCGAAAGCTCATACCAGGGCGGAATTTATCTGCAGAGTTATCTAACAGTGCGCGGGCACGCAAAGTACGATCTGCTTCGTTAATACGCGAGTCAATTTGTGCAATTTCGGCTTTTATAGACACTTCGCGATCGCTCCACGGCTCTAGCGTCACGTCCGGCGCATTCATTAGCACAGGTAAAGCGGCTTCTGGGGCTTTGAAGTTAATGTAAAGCTTACTTCTATGGTCCAGAGTAGTGATTAACGTTTGTTCGTTTATTCGATCGCCCACTTCAATGTCAGTAATGCCTACAACGCCATCAAAAGGTGCTTTTATAAACCGGTCATCTAAGTCGACAATAGCTTCTTCTAAAGCAACTTCGGCTAGGTCACGCTGAGTGCGAGCAAGGTCAAGTTCACTAATAGGCACCGCGCCTTGCGCATGACTAGTGATAAGCCTATCAAGTGTACGCTGTGCATCTTTCAATGTTAACTCTGCACGCTTAACGGCATTCTTCTGACGACGGTTATCTAGCTTTATTAAAACTTTGCCAGCTTCAACGAGTTGGCCCGGAACAAAATTGACCTCGATAACTTCATCGGCAACAGCAGGGTAAAGTGCAATGGAGCGAAGCGCCTCGGCACTGCCCACAGCTTCCACTTTTCGGGTTTCATACATGAAAGAGACTGGCTCAGTTACGACTAACTTAGCCTGTTTGTCACCCATAAATTGACTGTAAGCCGGCACACTGGTTAGTGCTAATACCACACAGCACGCCGATACCCTCGCGTATCGGGAGATCATATTTGTCATTTTATTTTCCGAAATCTTTTAGTTTTTTATTTTTTTAATGATGATAATTAGTGGCTGTTATCGCGTTCTTTTTTTGCCACTTTACCCAAGCAAAATTCTAGTGTTATAGCACCATAGGCGGCTTAGCTAAGCAATTGCAGTTCAGCGTATTCCCTATACAGGGTATCGCTTTTCATTAATTCTGCGTGGGTGCCCATACTTACAATGCTGCCTTTATCCATCACAACGATACGATCTGCATGCTGAACGGTGGCCAGGCGATGCGCGATAACAATACTGGTCTTGCCTTCCATTAAACGATTCATTGCCTGTTGAACCATACGTTCACTCATGGCATCTAGCGCACTTGTTGCTTCATCTAAGAGAAGAATAGGGCGATTTGCTAATATTGCACGGGCTATAGCGATACGTTGTTTCTGACCACCAGAAAGTTTGATGCCACGCTCACCCAACTGAGTGTGATATCGGTTTTCTAGATTATCGATAAACTCATGAGCAAAGGCTCTTTTGGCTGCATTAATCACTTCGTCGTCACTTGCATTCGGGCTGCCATAGCGAATATTTTCCATTACGCTACTGGCGAATACCACAGGCTCTTGGGTAACAATGGCGATATGTTGGCGCAAGCATCTTAGCGGCATGCCCACAATGGGCGTGTCGTCAAACGTGATTTCACCGGTAGTGGGGTCATAAAAACGCATAAGTAATTGGAATAGTGATGATTTTCCAGCGCCACTCGCCCCCACTAGAGCAAGGTTCTCACCGGCTTTGATATTCAAGTTTAGGTTGTTAAATAATGGCTTAGTGCCTGGGTAGCCAAAACTCATGTCTTTGAACGCAATAGCGGGCGCTACCTGAGGCACTTGAGATGAAGCCGAGTGTTCAGACAGCGAGGTCACTTCTGATGTTGCATTCAGCAGCTGATAAAGGCGTTCACTGGCGCCAACGCCGCGTTGCACTTCTCCAATCACTTCACTTACAGTCGCAATACTGCCGCCTGCCATCACCGCGTAAAATAGAAAGGCAGACAATTCCCCAACGGTCATTTTGCCTTCTAATACTTGGCGTGCGCCTACCCAAGCAATAAATATTATCGCTGTCATGCTTAAGCACATAATGCAGCCGATTAATAAAGAGCGGTAATGGATACGATGCTTGGCCGCATCCATGGCAGACTCTACGCGAGATGAAAAGTGGGCTCGTTCTTTGTCTTCTGCGGTATACGCTTGAACCGTCATAATTTCATGCAGGCTTTCATCTATGTGAGAGCCTAAATCCGCCACTTTGTCTTGGCTTATTTTAGCGAACTTGCGCACTTGCGGTGCCAACACTTTAATGGGGACAAGTACGGCAGGTACCGCGATAATGACGCAAAAAGTAAGTAGTGGGCTGGATATCCCCATTAGCACCAACGCGCCAACAAAGGTGACTACCGAGCGAAGCGTCATCGAGAGGCTCATGCCCACCACGGTTTGAATTACTGTGGTATCGCTAGTGAAGCGTGAAATAACCTCACCGGTTCTAAGCTCTGCAAAAAATGAAGGGGGAAGTGAGAGCAAATGAGAATAAACCTGGTTTCTAATGTCGGCGCTAACTCTCTCGCCTAACCACGTCATCAAGTAAAAACGGGCATAAGTCGCGATACAGGCAATCAGTGTAATCACTAGCACAATAACCGTGGCCTGATTTAAGGTTTCAGAGGCGCTTTCAACGAAGCCACTATCGATAGCGTATTTAATGCCTTGCCCTAGCATTAACCATGCTATAGCAGCAGTAAACAAAGCGGTAATGGCCCCAGCAACACGTTTTTTGTATTGGCTTAAGTGTGAACCTATCCACTGCAGTACTTGTTTTGTAGACACTTCATTTAACGGTGTTGCCAAAATAACCTCTTTTAAATTTTTAACAGGGTAAAGCGACGGTACGGTAAACCGTATTTAATTTGCGCTATCGATGCGTTCGAACAGCAGTTAAGAACGGTTAAGTGTTCAGACTATACGCTGAATAAGGAAAAGTTGATTTACTCATGCGACTACAGCTGCAGTAAATCAGGTGGGTGGAGCTGACTTGCCCTTACTTGTGCCTGACTCACACAGGCTTAATTAAAAATTTGTTAGAGAAGCCGGAACCGAACAAAGAAATGAAAGAGCATATCAGTAAAAAGAGAAATGAAATGAGCGCCGGGAAAGAAAACGGCTAGGTTAAATGTGAGAAGCTAGAGGCTGGGGTTCCTTTTACAATCTAGAACCCCAACCCTCTTAAATATAGCTAAGCACTTTGATGTGTAAAGTGTAGCAACTAGCAACAACCAATGTTTAGCTTTGGCTGGCAACAAGCGCTTGCTCAATGTCAGCCACAATATCGTCAATATGTTCGATACCCACCGAAATACGCACCATATCTTCACTAACACCAGCCGAAGCCAATTCTTCAGCATTTAATTGTCGGTGTGTTGTGCTAGCAGGATGACAGGCTAAAGACTTTGCATCACCAATATTAACCAAGCGTAAAATTAGCTGTAGGGCATCGATAAACTTAGCGCCTGCTGGCAACCCACCTTGAATACCAAAGCTAATTATACCGGCTGCTTTACCGCCACAAATGCGTTGGCAGGTTTCAAAGTGCTCACTATCAGGCAGGGCTGCATAGTTAACCCAATTCACTGAAGGGTGCTTTTCAAGAAACGCAGCTACTTTTTCTGCGTTTTCGCAATGGCGCTCCATGCGCAACGATAAGGTTTCCAAACCTTGCATAATATTGAACGCACTTTGTGCTGAAAGCGCTGCGCCCGTGTTACGCAGAGGCACTACGCGACAACGGCCAATATACGCAGCTGGGCCAAGGGCTTCGGTATAGGTAACACCATGGTAGCTTGGATCGGGAGTGGTTAGCATACTGAATCGTTCTGGCTGGGCAGCCCAGTCAAAGTTACCTGAATCAACAATAATACCGCCCACAGTCGTACCGTGACCGCCAATATATTTGGTTAACGAGTGTATGGCGATATCAGCCCCATGGTCGAATACCTTACAAAGAATAGGCGTGGCTACCGTGTTATCAACAATTAAAGGCACGCCAGCGGCATGTGCAATGTCGGCCCAACGTTTAATATCAACTATGTTTCCTGCAGGGTTGCCAATAGATTCACAAAATACCGCTTTAGTATTTTCATCAATAGCGGCAGCAAGAACGTCGAAGTCATTTGCTTGTACGAAGGTCGTATTAATACCTTGGCGAGGAAAAGTATGCGCAAACAGGTTGTAGGTGCCGCCGTATAACTGCCCAACACTCACAATATTGCTGCCCACTTCGGCAATAGCTTCAATGGCGTAGCGAATAGCGGCCATTCCAGAAGCCACAGCTAGGGCGCCCACACCACCTTCTAATTCAGTTAAACGCTGCTCTAATACTGCGTTGGTTGGGTTCATTATCCGGCTGTAGATGTAACCTGGTACTTTAAGGTCGAACAAGTCAGCGCCATGTTGCGTATTATCAAACGTAAATGATGTGGTTTGATAAATAGGAGTAGTTGCTGCTTTAGTCGTTTCTTCGCTAGTATAGCCTGCGTGTAATGCAATGGTTTCTGGTTTCATTGAACATACCTTAAAAGTTAATTTATATTTTGTGCGTTTAGGTGTTTAGATGGTTAGACGTCTATAAAGCGTTTGGCTACGTTAATCCAAAAACCTTCACTTGTGAAGTATTAAAAAATTATTTGTTAATTAAATGTAGGAGGTCTTTTGGGAAAGTCAGAGCAAAAGTCAGTGCAGACACTAGGGCAGCAAGATATGAAGCAGCCCGCGCAACAACCTGAGCAACAATCAATACAGCAACGTAATAAATCGATTCTCTATTACGTGCACGACCCCATGTGCAGTTGGTGTTGGGCATTTGTGCCTGTATGGGAAACCATAAAACAAAACCTGCCAGACCATATAGAGGTGCAGTATTTATTAGGTGGGTTAGCGCCCGACTCTAACGAGCCCATGCCAAATGCCATGCAAGTTGCCATCAGCGGGTATTGGAAAACCATAATGCAGCGAGTGCCGGGTACCACATTCAACTTTGAGTTTTGGGAGAAGTGCGAACCACGACGTTCAACGTATCCGTCATGCCGGGCGGTGATTGCTGCACGAAAGCAAGATGCCAGCAAAGAAGAAGCGATGATCACTGCTATTCAAGAAGGGTACTATCTTCGCGCCATGAATCCGTCAAATGACAGTATGTTGATTGAGTTGGCCAGTGATTTGGGATTAAACCCTGAGCTATTTGAAAAAGACTTAAACAGCCCAGAAACTCAGCGAGCATTAATGGAAGAAATAAAGATGGGGCAAGCTATAGGCGCGCAGGGGTTCCCCAGCCTAATAGTAAAAAATGCATCGGGTTACCGATTTATTGCATTGGATTATAACGATGCCAATGTGACCCTGGCGCAGTTGGGTTAAAGTCATTACTACAACGCTCGTTTCAGTCTCGTTAGTTCTGCCTGTTTCTATTTAAGCCCGTAAAGACAATAAATAAGAGAAAATTTATGATGAAAAGAATTAAATTCAACACGTTGCTCGCTTGCATGGTATTCGCGTTTAGCCAAACCAGTATGGCTAATACTGCTGTCGAGCAGAAAATTACAAAGCACATCAATGATAGCCTTACCCAATCTCAAGCGCTGTTAGAAAAAACCGTAAACATTAACAGTGGCACCATGAATTTCGACGGTGTTAAAAAGGTGGGGGCTATCTATCAAGCTGAGTTCGATGCAATGGGGTTTGATACCCAGTGGGTTGATGGAAGTGAATTTAATCGCGCCGGTCATTTAGTGGCGAGCTATGGCAACACTGGGCCAAAGATATTGATGATAGGGCATTTAGATACGGTATTTGCCAAAGACGACGCTTTTCAAAACTATAGCGTTGTAGATGACAGCCATATTGCAGGCCCCGGCATCACCGATATGAAAGGTGGAGATGTCATCATCATATCGGCGCTACAAGCACTTAAAGACTTAGATTTACTCGATAATGTGAGTATTAAGGTAGTGATGACGGGTGATGAAGAAAGTAGTGGCCGCCCCCTTTCGTTATCTAAGAAAGCCTTGGTTGATGCGGCAATATGGGCAGATATCGCGCTGGGGTTTGAAGATGCCGATGGCGATATTAAAACGGCCGTGGTTGCTCGTCGTGGCTCTATAGGCTGGCAGCTAGATGTAGTAGGTAAGCCTGCGCACTCTTCACAAATATTCACCGACAATGTGGGCTATGGCGCTATTTTTGAAACCGCCCGTATTTTAAATGGTTTCCGAGAGCAACTAGCCGGCGTAGGCAATATTACCTTCAATCCTGGCCTTATTGCGGGTGGTACAGAAGTTGAAGTACAGCCAGAAAATTCCATTGTACAAGGCTTTGGCAAAACCAATGTGGTGGCAAAAGAAGTGACCGTAAAAGGGGGCATTCGTACCTTAACGCCTGATGAGCTAGCAAAAGCTAAAAAGGTGATGCAAGCAATTGTAGCAGACAATCTTCTACACACATCAGCAACTTTAACGTTTGCCGATGGTTATCCGCCAATGGCGCCTACTGATAAAAACTATGCATTATTAAAGATGTATAGCGATGTGAGTGAATCTTTAGGTTATGGCCCTGTTGCGCCAGTAAATCCGCGAAACGCCGGTGCCGCTGATATTTCATTCGCTGCAGATCATGTTGACATGGCAATTGATGGTTTAGGTTTAATGGGGGACGGCGGGCACACCAAAGATGAAGTGGCCGATATGTCTACCTTTGCGCAAAACATGCATAAAGCCGCTATTTTACTTTATCGTTTAGGTGAGAAGGGCGCCCAATAACCTCACCAAATATCCGCTTCATAGGCGCTAATACCACATTAGTCATAAATAGGGATGCATAATCCCTATTTAACCCGCATTTATACTTGCATTCACACCCCATATCCGTATAATTCGGCGGCCTTCTCTTAGGCGCTTAATTTATAGGCGTCGAAAGAAGGCTTAAGTTAACGGTAACGCTACAACGAGTTTGAGGCATTTATGGTTACTATTCGTTTACAGCGTGGTGGCGCGAAAAAGCGTCCATTTTATCAACTAGTGGTGGCTGATAGCCGTCGTGCAAGAAACGGTCGTTTTATTGAAAACGTTGGTTTCTTCAACCCAACTGCACAAGGTCAAGCAGAGCGTTTACGCGTTGACCTAGAACGTGTTGATTACTGGGTTGGTGTTGGCGCGAGCTTATCTGAGCGCGTAACTAGCTTGGTAAAAGAAGCTAAAAAATCTGCAGCGTAAGTTGCAATTAACTGGTGAGTATAGATGAGTTTAGCGTCTGACATTGTGGTTGTTGGCAAAATCGGTGCACCTTACGGTGTAAAAGGTTGGGTCAAAATCAACAGCTATACACAAACACCAGAAGGTATTTTTGAGTACTTGCCTTGGTTCCTTGGCGAAGAAAACGAATACCAAATTGACCAATGGCGAACGCATGGTAAAGGCCTGGTAGCAAAGATTGTTGGTGTGGATAACCGAGATGATGCAGAACGCATCAAAAACTTGGATATAAACATTAGCGCTTCGCAACTTCCCGATTTAGGGGACGATGGCATTTATTGGCGCGAGCTCACTGGCATGAAAGTGGTAACTACGCAAGGTTACGACTTAGGTGTGGTGAAAGAAGTATTTAATACAGGTGCCAATGACGTGGTTCACGTTAAAGCAAATGTAGGCGATGCTTTTGGTCAAAAAGAAAGATTAATACCTTTTGTGTTCGACGACGTTGTACAAGAGGTTGATCGGGAAGCGAAGGTCATTAAAGTTGACTGGGATCCGGGGTTTTAAGTGACACCGGAAAAATGGTTCGGGGTAGTTAGCCTGTTTCCAGATATGTTTGCGCCATTCACCCAGCAGGGTGTAATCGGCAGGGCAGTTAAGTCTGGTAAATTATCGGTTGATACCTTTAACCCCCGCGACTTTACTCACGACCGCCATCGCACAGTTGACGATCGCCCCTATGGTGGCGGACCCGGCATGCTGATGATGGTTAAACCGCTTACCGATGCTATACAAGCTGCCAAGAAAGTTGGTGGCGAAAACAGTAGCGTGATCTACTTATCACCTCAAGGGAAACCCCTTGACCAAGCAGGCGTTCAACGTCTTGCTGGCATTGACCGTACGATTTTAATCTGTGGTCGATATGAAGGAATTGATGAGCGCGTAATCGAAAGCCATGTAGATGAAGAAGTCTCCATCGGTGATTACGTTCTGAGTGGCGGTGAACTGCCGGCAATGGTCTTAATGGACGCAGTTGCCAGATTAGTTCCCGGCGTGTTGGGGCATAAAGCTTCAGCAGTTGAAGATTCCTTTACCGATGGTCTTCTGGATTGTCCGCATTATACGCGGCCAGAAGTACTAGATGGTCAATCGGTACCTGACGTGTTGTTAAGTGGTGATCATGAAAAAATTAGGCAGTGGCGATTAATGCAGTCTTTGGGTAGAACCTTACTGCGTCGCCCTGATTTGTTAAATCACCTAGCTCTGACTGAGGAGCAGCAGCGGTTATTGGAAATATTCCAAACGCAGTTGCAGCGAGATGACAGTTAACTAGGACGAGAGGATATGATGAGCAAAGTCAGTCAAGATATCATCAAGAAAATTGAGCAAGCACAGCTTAAATCTGATGTTCCAGGGTTCGGCCCGGGTGACACAGTAGTTGTTAAAGTTCGCGTTACCGAAGGTGACAAAGAGCGTCTTCAGGCTTATGAAGGTGTTGTTATCGCTAAGCGTAACCGTGGTCTGCACTCGTCTTTTACCGTACGTAAGATTTCTAGCGGCGAAGGCGTTGAGCGTGTGTTCCAAACACACAGCCCGGCTATCTCTTCAATTGAAGTTAAACGCCGCGGTGCGGTTCGTCGTGCTAAGCTTTACTATCTTCGTGAACGTTCAGGTAAATCTGCACGTATCAAAGAAAAGCTTAACTAAGATTACTAATCCTTGCGTTATTGTTAACTTCGAAAGAGCCCGCTTATTAGCGGGCTTTTTTGTGCCTGCAAAAAATGTTTTGGGAAGGGATGTGGTGTTAGGCTCTCTGACTCGCCGTAAACCCATCCATGGGGGCTCTGCCAGCGTGTCCTGCGCTGGAAGGTCAGCGAGCCCAACACCACATCCCTTCGGTCGCACTTTGTAGCCACGATAGGTGAGTTGAAGGATGGTGCCAATGACTCGCCGTAAACCCATCCGTGGGCGCTATGTCAGCGCATCCTGCGCTGGAAGGTCATCGGCACCTACACCGCATCCCTTCAGTCGCACTTTATAGCATGAGTTGGTTAGGTGAAGGGAAAGGGCTTTGTGTGCCTCTGAAACCCGGCGTAAACCCATCCATGGGGCCTTCGCTACAGCATCCATGTTGTGGAAGGCTTCTGATGGCGGCGACTCCCTCTCCTATAAATGCTGACCCGTACCATGGAGTAGTGCGGCATAAACCCATCCGTGGGCGCTATGTCAGCGCATCAATGCGCTGGAAGGTCACTGCCAACTACGTAGCATTCCGGAATGTATTCCTTGGTGTTGGCACAATTGCTCAATGCAAGTTTGCGAGATAAGATGTTGAAAATAGATAGTTAAAACAATGAGTGGTCCCATGCGATTGCGTTTTTTCTGGGTAATAACGGTGTTTGTCTTTAGTGCTATGGCTAGTACCGTGGCAAATGCTGATGTTGAATTCAAAATACCTAGAAGTACTGTTGTGGAGCTTCAAGACACTACATCTAGCCGAACTTACCCCATTTTTATCAAGTTGCCGAAAAGCTATCGAGCTAATACCAAAGCATCTTATCCTGTCATTTATTTGTTGGATGGTTCTTATGCATTTCAGGTTGTGTCCGGGGCAACACGTTTTCCTATGAACAGCGGCGTAATGGAGCAGGCTATCATAGTGGCCATATCCTATTCGAAAGGGTCTAAGGGCGCCTCTAGTCGCGTTCGCGACTATACCCCTTACCTCGCTGAAGATTGGAAGCTTGAAACTGGCAAAGCGGCGCAACATGCTGACTTTATTAATGACACGGTATTTACCTACATAGAGAGTAACTATCGCGTGAAGGGAATGCCTAGAACGCTAGTGGGAAATTCTTTAGGTGGGTTGTTTAGTGCCTATGTGCTTTTTACTCGTCCAAATATGTTTAGTAGTTACATTATTGGTAGCCCATCGGTATGGTTTCGCGACAATGCCATTTTGTCTGAACCGGTTGTTAAACCAAAAGCGCCAATTAAGGTCTTCATTGCCGTGGGCGAATTAGAACGGCCCGAATATGGTGAAAGGCAAGATATGGTGGAAGGAGCACAAAAACTGGCTCAAAAAATAACGCAGCAGAATGATAATCAGGTAAATCTGAAGTTCACACTTATTGGTGAGGCCACTCACGCTACTGCGTTTCCTACCACCGCTATTCAGGGGGTAGATTGGCTTTACGCAAACAAACCACATGGGAAGGTGCAGCAGTAAGCATGAGTGCTATTCTGCGTTTTGGGGGCCTGATTCACTAATCCAACGTTTTAGCGGTATTACCCATTCATCCATAGGACGATAGAAGGCACCATGTTCTTTTCCTGTAGTGATGGCTATCTCTTTAAACTCTTTAAGCTTGCGGCTTCGTGCTTCTAAAAGGTTGCATGAGCCAACGTCGTCAGAAGTTTCATAAATAGATAGCACACGGCCGTATAGCTGAATATCGCGCTTACGATTAATTAATCCTGCACAGCCCGCTAAAATGACAACATTAACCCGAGAGTTTTTTAATTCGTTTGACGCGAGTATTGTAATCACGCCGCCCCGAGAAAACCCGGTAAGGGTAATGCTCTGTGGGGGAACACCTGCGGTGATAAGTTGTTTAACTTCTCCAGCAAGACGTTTAGCGTAGTCGATAGGACTCACACCTTCTGGTCTGTGGTGTGCTACTAAAACGTAGCTTTCGTCATCAAGTGCTTTTAGAACGCTAGGAAAATCATAAACACCCCACCTAGGGTGTATGGGCGTTCGCTCTTCCCCTTCTACAATAAAGCCATGTGAATAGAACACGTAGCGTTTGGCTGGGTCTATACTATTTGGAAACGCATATTCGCTAGACGCTGCCTGAGCGTTAACAGTAGTAACAACAAAGAATAAAATGAGTATAAATTTCATCTATAAAATAGGTTTGCATGTTTAAGACAATAATATTGACACGAAATTCGTAAATTAACGATCTGTACTCGACTATTTTCAGAATAAACCTATAACCAATGTGCGAGTGAGACAGGGATGACGGCAGATTACTTTCTTTTTTTAGGGCTATTTGGGGTGGCGTTCTTTGCGGTATCAGGCGCACTTATGGGGCATGAGAAAAGTATTAATGGTTTTGGCGTGGTTGTAGTGGCCTCGGTCACTGCACTAGGCGGTGGAACCATCAGAGACTTGTTGCTTACCCAACCTATTTTTTGGGTAGAAACGCCTTCTTATTTATATTCTGCCTATGGCGCAGTAATACTCACAGTAATATCCATTCGCTATCTACCGCCATTATCCAACTATTACTTTATTTTGATGGATGCCGCAGGGCTTGCCATTTTTAACATCATGGGCATGGAAAAAGCGCTGATAGAAGGTACAGGTATGATAGTGGCGCTAACTATGGGCATGACCACAGGGATATTTGGAGGTTTACTCAGGGATGTGATTTGCCGAGAGGTTCCATTAGTAATGCGTGGTGACCTTTATGCTACAGCATGTCTTTCTGGAGGTTTGGCGTATGCTGCCTTGTTTACGTTAGATGCGCCCTATGCATGGTGTATTTTGGGTTCACTGATAACAACCGTATTTATTCGTCTAGGTTCGCTACACTGGGGCTGGAAACCAAATATATTTAAGAAGGGCTACACGCCGAAAAGCTAAATTCACCATTGATTGAAAAGTAAACTAATCAAGCATGAACTTAACCGATCGTCATGTAAAAAACATATTTGTTGGACTTAAAGCAAAGTATTATACGTAAAAGCTTGCGTGCTTATTCGTTTGTTGTTAAAAAGTCAATGACGTTAAAGAAAATTAGAAAATGCCTGTTGTACATATAAGTTTACACGCGAAAATATACTCTTTTGACGTTTTATTTTTTCCCGTTTTTTAGTAGTTAAGAGAGCCCCATGATCAAGGACACTGTAAATAATATCCACGTAAGTGCAGAAGATGTGCTTATTACCCCAGAAGCATTAAGTGCTGAGTTGCCTGCCTCAGAAAAAGCACTTGCTGCCATTTCAGAATCTCGCAAAATTGTTTCTGATATCATTCACCGTCGCGACCATCGTATGTTGGTGGTATGTGGACCATGTTCTATTCACGATGTTGAAGCAGCTAAAGAGTACGCGCTGAAGTTAAAAGAGCTGCATGAATCGTGCAAAGATACCTTATTCATTGTGATGCGTGTTTACTTTGAAAAGCCTCGCACCACCACGGGTTGGAAAGGGTTAATTAACGACCCTCATATTAACGACACATTCGATATTGAAGCTGGACTACGTAAAGCCCGTGAACTGTTAATTTGGTTGGCAGAGCTTGAATTACCGGTAGCTACTGAAGCACTAGATCCAATTAGCCCTCAGTACTTGGCCGAATTATTCAGCTGGTCTGCAATTGGTGCTCGTACCTCAGAATCACAAACTCACCGTGAAATGGCCAGTGGTCTATCAATGCCAGTAGGCTTTAAAAATGGTACTGATGGCAGCTTAGATATTGCCCTAAATGCGCTTAAATCAGCAGCGTCAGGTCACCGTTTCATGGGTATTAATAAGCAAGGCCAAGTGAGTGTTATTGCCACCAGTGGTAATCCAGATGGCCATATTATTCTACGTGGTGGTAAACAACCAAACTACGATTCAGTGTGTGTGTCCGAGTGTGAAGTTGAAATGCAAGAAGCAGGGCTAACAGCTGGCTTAGTGGTGGACTGTAGTCATGCGAACTCTTCAAAAGATTACCGTCGTCAGCCTCTGGTTGCACAAAACGTAGTAAATCAAATACTCGAAGGTAACCAGTCTATTATTGGCGTGATGTTAGAAAGCCACTTAAAAGCGGGTAACCAAAAATCCGATGGGAAAAAGCTAAGCGAAATGGAATACGGTGTGTCTATCACCGACGGCTGTATTGACTGGGAAACTACAGAATCGCTTATTGCTCAAACCAGAGATAAATTAATAACTGTGCTACCCTTACGCCAAAATAAGCGCACCGATGTTGCCTAATAGGTGAGGTAGTCAGTGCCATTTGATTTGAGGGACACACTGAATGGCCGATTTTTCGCAGCAATTAAATACGCTGCGTGAAGGAATTGACGAGCTGGATACCCAGCTCGTTGAACTTCTCGCAAAACGCAACGCACTTACTACACAAGTGGGTCAGGTAAAAGCCGAAGCTGGCATGCCTGTTTATGTACCTTCCAGAGAAAAAGAACTCATAGCTTCACGACGAGCGCAAGCTGAAGCGTTAGGCGTTTCCCCTGATCTTACTGAAGACTTATTGCGCCGTATCATGCGCGAGTCTTATCATACGCAAAATAATCGATACCTTGGGGTAAATGCTGACGTTGGTACCATTGTGGTTATTGGTGGGGCGGGGGCACTGGGTAAAATATTCGTAAGCTTGTTTGAGCGAAGCGGTTATTCAGTCTCTGTCGTCGAAAGAGAAGACTGGGAGAATGGTCATGCTGAAAACGTGCTTTCAGCCGCTGCATTAGTGGTAGTGGCTGTGCCTATTAACCTCACTGAACAGGTGATAGGTCAGCTCTCGATGTTGCCCGAAAGCTGTATTTTAGCTGATATCACGAGTATCAAGGTTAAGCCCATTGAGGCCATGATGGCAGTGCATAAGGGGCCCGTGGTTGGCTTACACCCCATGTTTGGACCCGATGCACCAGGTATGATTAAACAGGTCGTGGTGGTGTGTGAGGGGCGCGAAAAAAGCGCTTATGGCTGGCTTATCGATCAAATGAAAATCTGGGGTGCAACTATTCACAACAGCACCGCCGAAGAGCATGATAAATCTATGGCTTATATTCAGGTAATGCGCCACTTCAATACCTTTGTGTATGGTGAGCATTTACGTGGAGAAGATCCTGATCTTGAATCCCTCACTATGTTTAGCTCACCTATTTATCGGTTAGAGTTAGCTATGGTTGGGCGGTTATTCGCGCAAGCCCCCGAATTGTACGCGGATATTATTTTTAATAATCCTGATAACTTCGCCTTGCTTCGACGGTTCTACGATCGTTTTGGTCTAGCCTTAAACTTGTTGGAAAAGGGAGATAAAAAAGCGTTTATCAAACAGTTTCTAACCATTGGGAATTGGTTTGGCAGCTATGCAAAAACATGCCTAGTTGATAGTAAACAGCTGTTATTGAAAGCCGACGATGGCAAACTGCTAAGAAAGCCTTAATTCGCAAAAATGTTTTATGAGTATTTGATTAAAAGGCTGGGACATTTGTAAAAGCGATATTTTAATTTAGGCGTGAACGTTACTGGTAAGCAAAAATCTAGACTATAGTTGAGAGGATGAATTGATATTTGTCTTCTATGTTTAGTCTTTAAATTTAAAGCGACACCTCCAAAAGCGTTAACGGATTAAATAATGTCTCTAAAACTTCGCCTTCTTTTATCGACGACTATGCTTACGATAGGGGTCATAATAATACTCGCGTTTGCTACTTACTGGACAGCAAATACCCTTTCAAAAAGCGCGTTAGAACAAGCCGCAGAAGATAAGTTGGTGCTGCAAAATGTGCAGACTAAAGAGGCGTTTATAGATTACGTCGATTTCGTCAGCAAACAAATAAGCAATTTTTCTACATCATCGATTATCACTCAATCCACACCAAGATTTAAACAAGCTTTCAATCAGTATAATTCAGAATTAGATGTTTATAGCAACGCTCAAAGTCAGGAATTAAGTGAATACTACTCTGTTGCTTTTGCAGATTTGTATGAGCAACGTAATAACCAGCCTCTGCTTAATGTGGAGAAACTGTATCAAGGTTTACCTTTAGTAGCGAAAAAGCTGCAGTATGACTTTATTGCTGGCTCGCCTCACGAAATAGGTTCAAAAGACACTTTAGTTAGCCTAGATAACGGTACGACATATGCTGATATTCATGATGAGTTTCATGAAGAAATTCGCCGATTTCTTCAAACATTCAACTATTACGACATTTTTATTGTCGATCCAGATTCTGGCAATGTAGTGTACAGCGTGTTCAAAGAGCTTGATTTTGCCACTAGCCTCAAGGAAGGACCTTATGCTGATACCGGAATTGGAGAAGCTTTTAGATTAGCTATGCAAAGTGCGACACCTGATGAAGTGGTTATCAGCGAGCTAACGAGTTACTTGCCTTCTTATGATGCAATGGCCGGTTTTTTTGGTTCCCAAATTGTAGATACTAACGGCAATCTATTGGGCATACTCATTTTTCAAATTCCGTTAGATGTTGTCAGCAATATTCTTACCCACGACACCGATTGGAAGGCGAGAGGATTTGGCGATTCTGGGGAAACATATCTAGTTTCACCCGAATCCCTGTTAGTGACAGAAAGCCGGTTTTTTGTTGAAGATCCGGAGGGTTACAGTGATGCTATCAAACAACGCTATCCCTCTGTTGCGAGTAATGCTCTCAAAGCAGGCACCAGTGTTGGTATTCAAAAAGTTGAGTCTCCCTCAGTGACAAAGGCATTTGAAGCAAAAACGGGCTTTACCACTGTCGAGGATTATCGTGGTGTCGACGTGTATTCCTATTACAGCCCCATCGAATTAGGAACGTATACGTACGCACTTCTGGCAGAAGTTGATGTGGAAGAAGCGCTCTTACCGCTAACCACGTTGCAACGCACTCTATTACTTACGGTGTTGGCCATTGCATGTATATTAATTGTCGTTTCAATAGCCGTAGCACTTCGACTTGCTAATGCATTGGTATCTCCCCTTACAAGATTAAAATCTGCATGTGATGATTTAGCAAATGGTTCGGGTGACCTAACTACTAGGCTAGAAGTATCGCCAATTGCTGAAATTAACGATGTTATCTCACCTTTCAATGCGTTCATTGACCAGATACATGCATTAGTGAAACAGTTTAAGTCTGATGCGACATTACTTTCGCAAACTACCGTGGAATTCACAGAAACGATTGATGAAAGCCTAACTGCTGTGCATTCCCAAAGACAACAAAGTAGCAGTGTTGCGTCCTCAGTAGAGGAGCTTTCCGTATCGGTTTCAGACGTAGCTAGAACAACAGAAGATACGCGGGATCAGGGTGAGATGGCGATGAGTGGGCTTAAAGAAAATATAGAGCGTTCTGATTTAGCGTCTAACAATGTTCAGCTAATGGTCGATTTGCTTTCCCGTTCTAGTGAAGTTATCAACGCGCTTAATGCTGAAGTTGGTAGTATCAATGACTTATTGGGCGATATTACTTCAATCGCTGATCAAACTAACCTACTTGCGCTAAATGCTGCGATAGAAGCGGCGAGGGCTGGTGAAGCTGGACGGGGCTTTTCCGTAGTAGCTGACGAGGTGAGAGCGCTTGCTAATCGCTCACAATCAAGTACTGATAAAATCGGCGCCATTGTTAACAGTATGATTAGATCATCTGAACTTTCCGTGCTTGAAATGGAAAAAGCTAAAACAACAGCGGACGGTGGAATACATTTGTTTGATTTACTTGCCACTGCAATGAAGGAGCTTATGGCGGTCATTGAACAGGTGCAAGGTATGGCAGACACGGTAGCCGCAGCAACAAAAGAACAGGCGACCGTAACCGAGAGTGTGAATCATAATATTCTCGAAATCTCTACTATGTCTGAGAAGATAGAACACGAAGTCGATTTCATTTCAAAAAGAACGCAATCCTTGTCTGAAGTTGCCCAGGCAATGCAGTCACAAGTTGATAGATACAAAGTCTAGCGAGTAACAGGAACGAGTAGAGAGGCACGCACCATTAAACATGAAAGTCATAAGGTGCGTGGTGTTAAGTTGAATACGAGTGCTGTGTTATTCCGCCAATGCACTTGCCGCAGCGACTTTGGTAGGGCTAATTTCTTCGCTAGGGTAACAACCAAGTATCTTCAAATAACGGGTTATACTGCGTAGCGATTCAATTGCTTTTTGCACTGGCCCATCTTCTACATTGCCTTTCACATCAATATAAAACATTTCTTCCCAGGGGTTACCTGGAATAGGACGAGACTCTAGTTTCGTCATATTAATGTTGTTTTCACTTAGCACTAAAAGCGCTTCAACTAATGCGCCAGGCTTTTGAACCGTTGACATAACCAGTGTGGTTTTGGCCGGAACTTGAAGTGGCACGACTACCGCTTTACGAGCAACAACAATGAAACGACTGTGGTTTTCTTTTTGGTTGGCCAAGTTACTTTTTATTGCAGTAAGACCATAAAGGTTTCCACCAGCCTCACTGCCAATAGCCGCAATGTCATCTCGTTGTAACTCACTTACTGTCAACATGGCCGATGACGTACTGTCCATAGTTTTCACTTCAATATTGCCAAGCTCAGCTAAGAAGTGACTGCACTGCGTGAATACTTGTGGATGCGCGTACACGGTTTTTATTTTATCTACGGTAGTGTCTGCGCCAACAAGCAAGGTGTGACGAATAGGGTGAGTAAGTTCGCCTATAATGCTCAAGTGAGTATGTTGAAGTTGGTCATAAACTTCATTAATACTGCCTGAAGTTGTATTTTCAATAGGTAGAACCGCATAGTCGGCTTCTGCATTCTCTACTTTCTGAATAATTTCACTAAAGCTCTGACAACCTATCTCCAGTAATTCTCCAGGACGTCTAGAAAAGTATTTCTGGGTAGCAAGGTACGAGTAAGAGCCTTTGTCGCCCAAGAAAGCCACGCGATTAAGAGGAAGAGTACTACCTGGATTGGCACGTTCAGCAAGCATTGCTTGCTGATTTAATACTGAGTCTTCAATGATGACGTGAAATATTTGGGTAACGTAGTGAGGGTCAAGGCCAGCGTCCTTACCTTCTTTAATAAGGCGAACAAGGAGTTGCTCTTCACGCTTCTGATCCCGAACTGGAATATGGTGCTTAATTTTAGTTTCAGCGACTTCATTGGTAAGCACACGGCGCTCTGCCAATAAGGTTAAAAGTTCGCTATCTAAAGATGTTATGCGCTCTCTTACAGCATCTAAGGCGTTGTCAGACATAGTTTTCCACTTATCGTATTAGCTAAAAAAAAACCTCCCTTGAGGGAGGTTTTTATGCATGTAGCTGCGCCTCCCTATTTAAAGAGCATAAACGCAAAAAAGATAGCTACTGCATGTATATTATTCTGTTTCATACGCCTGACTTTATGCGTACAGCGTTTCAGTGTCAACCTGTTTTTACATTGGTTTTAATTTTTATAGTGGGGAAAGCTTGATAGATTTTAGTAGAAGGGGTAGGGCGAATAGCGAATTTGCCTTAAAGCAACAAACAGGCACCATGGTGCCTGTTTGTTGCTTTAATTACCTGTAGGCGTCTTTTTGGAATTCGAAATGTTAGTTACCTAATAAGGCCGCTAGCATTTGTCGAACCTCCGTAGGTTCGAAGGGCTTATCACATAGCGCATTCACACCGGTCTGTTGAATATTGGCCATATGGGCGCTATCGGCCGCTTCAGACGTTACCATGATGATAGGAATATGCGTAGTTTCGGGGTTGAAACGGATAAACTCAGATAGCTCTCGGCCATCCATTTCTGGCATATTGTAGTCGGTAACGACTAAATCAAAGGCTTCATCTTTTATAAAGGTAAGTGCCATTGCGCCGTTCTCGGCTTCTTTTATACGCTGCAATCCCATGCCTTCAAGTACACGACGAATGTGATTACGCGCTAATTTACTGTCGTCAACCAGCAGCACCCTAACATCGTGAATATCAAATAGCTCGAGTTCAAGTTCGTCGTGATTGATTAAATCAAGGCTAGCATTGAGCGCGCGAGACAAATGAAGGGGCTCGAAAGGTTTAGGAAGAATGGCTGAAACGCCCGCTTGTTTGAACTCTTCCAACTTGCTTATTCTGTTCTCACTTGAAACCAACATGAACGGAATAGATTTAAATTCGTCATTTTCTTTGATGAACTTGATCAAATCTAATGCTGTGCCATCTTCGAAATACATCGCGCTAACAATCAGGTCTGCACCATGCGCTTTAACCGCCGAGATAGCTTCAGAAAGGGTACTAACAGGATCAATTTCCCTAACCTTTTCCTTCAACAATAGGGTAGTAATAATCTTCCTCTGTGTATCAGAGGGTTCAACTAATATGATATGTAAATCAGAAATTGACAGCTTTTCCATTCCGTTCTCTTTTTGGTATTTTAAGGAAAGTAGGAGGGTGAATTAACCCCCAGCAATTTTAGCGCTAAAGCCCTTATCTTGCAGCAAAGCTTTTAGCTTCTCACGGTCATCCGTTTGAACTTCAATTTGTCCATCTTTAACCGCGCCACCACAGCCGCACTTCTTTTTTAATTCAGTGCCTAGCTTTTTTAGCGCATCGGGGGCTAAATCGAGCCCTTTTATTATAGACACGCCTTTTCCTTTGCGGCCTTTTGTTTCTCTATGTATGCGAACAATACCATCGTCGGAAGTGGAACGCTTTGCTTCTTTAGGCGAAGGTTTAACTTTACCTTTATCGGTACTGTACACCAGCAGTGCATCTTGCCAATCTTGCATTTTATCCTCTGATTACTTTTCCTGTGCGTTAAAAGCGCCATATTTAGGCTTATCTACAATTGTAGCATGGCAGGCTGAAATATCTGCGCTAGAATAAATTCAGTAAAGCCTAATTATATGCTGTGTTTTTCTCTGGAGAACAAAGTAAACAGTGTAGTCCACGTAGAAGGAGTCGTTAAATGAATGTCTCAATGGATAAAGTTAATCAACAACAGACTTTAATAATAGAAATGGGCGAAAAGTTTGATTTTAGTAAAGTGGAAGCCTTTCGCTCAGCCTATCAAGATTTAGACTCTGACGTGAAACACATCACCGTAGACTTGGCTAAAACAGAATATATGGATAGTTCAGCCTTAGGTATGTTGCTAAATATGCAAAAAGTATTATCACAACGAACGCTTACATTCAGTATTGAAAATAGCCGGCCACCCGTGGAGCGAATACTAAAAATATCGCGTTTTGACAAAAAATTTATTATTCGTTGAGACGCAGGAGTAGGCAAGCCATAGGCGAAAAAATCAAATGAAAATTCTTATCGTTGATGATGAGCCAATTAATCGCGCTATGTTAGTTAGTATGCTAAGTGAGGCGGGGTTCACTGATTGTGTTGAGGCTTCGTGCGGCAACGATGCGTTAGCGATAGTTGAACAAGCGATACCCGATTTAGTGCTACTTGATGTGGTGATGCCGGGGATGAGTGGTTTTGAGGTTGCCCCCAAAATTAGAAATTTAGCCGATGGCCGATACTTACCTATTTTATTCATCACCGCATTGGATGACAAAGAAAGCCTAATGAAGTGTTTAGAGGTAGGGGGCAATGATTTTGCAACAAAACCTTTCGACAAGCATATATTAACCGCCAAAATTCGCGCCCATGAAAAAATTCGTAACCTAAGCGCGCATATCGAACAGCAAAATGAAGAGCTTAGATTTTATCAGCAACGGGTAGCAAGAGAACATGCCATTGTTGAGCATATTTTCAGTCATGCCATTGTTAATAAAAGCCACATTCTTAAATATTTTGATCACGCATTAACGCCAGCTGAAACATTTAATGGGGATGTATTTGTGTGTGAGGCTAGCCCAAGTGGCGGCCTGTACTTTTTAGTGGGAGATTTTACTGGGCACGGGCTTGCTTCAGCCATAGGTGCATTGCCGGTAACGCGCGCATTTCAAGAGATGTCTTTAAAAGGGTTATCGGTAAATGAAATGGCGACAGAGTTTAATAAAATACTTCTGCGATTTTTACCCAGCGATATGTTTATGGCGGCGGTTATCGGCGAGGTTGGCTCTGATGGTTCTCGTATTACCCTTTGGCAAGGTGGCATGCCGCAGATGCTGGTGGTGTCAGACAAACGGAAATTTATTAAAACTATCTCTTCTCCCCATATGGCGCTAGGTATTCTTGAGCAGCACGAGTTTGACAGTGAATGCGAAATTTTTGAGATGTTGGCGAATGACAAGTTAATTATCTATTCCGATGGGTTAACAGAAGCGGTTGATGCACAAGGAAATATGCTAACCGAAGAGGGGATAAAGCAATGGTGTGCTGAGGTCAAGGATATTACCGCCGAAGGAATTTTCGATCACGCTAAAGCATTTTCGGCTACGCCTACTTTTGACGACGATGTGTCTATCGTTGTTTTTAAAAGTCAGGCTTTAGAAGGGATTAAGCCTTATAAAGCTACCGATGATATCCCATTGAATATCACCATCACCTTAAGTGCTAAACATTTAAAGCAGCCTGACATTCAAACTCGCATGCTCCATCAAACCTCTCAGTGTAGTGGAATTGAACATGTTCGCTCAGTGCTTTTTACCGTGGTTTCCGAAATGTTTAGCAACGCCTTAGAGCACGGGATTTTGAACATGGATTCACGTTTAAAGCACTCACCAGAAGGCTTTCAACTATATTATGAGCAGCGAGAAAGGCTGCTTAGTGCCCTAGATAAAGGGACGATTATTATTAATATTGAGTCGGATCCTGCAAAAGAAATTGTCTTCCTTTCTATAGAGGATAGTGGAAATGGTTTTGAGTGGGAGCAAAAAGCCAGCCCCGAAAGTAATGACTCATTCGGAAGAGGACTAGGCCTCATTAGAGCGCTAAGTAGTAAAGTGTGGTTTGAAAAAGGCGGGAGAAAAATAAACTGTTTGCTCAATACAGCCGTTGAATAACTACCACTAAACTAAAAATGCCAACGATTTGCCGTATATCCCCACTTCGAAACGGTGGATGTGTTATGCAATAGCTTCGTTGTTTATTTGGAGCGTCTAATGCTTAAATCTTTGTTACAGCTTTTCGAAACGAAAGAGTCAGAAGAGCAACAGAAACATACAGTCGAACTTGCCACTGCTGCTTTGTTAAGTGAAATAATAAGGGCAGATAATAATGTTACAGACAGCGAGCTCAATGCTTACAAGACGCATTTATATAAGCAGTTTGAGCTTTCTGACGAAGCGCTAAAATTACTTATGGAAGAAGGGCGTTCATCAGCAGAAGAAGCCGTCGATTTAGTCCAATTTACCAAAATAATTAATCAAACTTGTGATCCAGACCAAAAGCGGGACATTCTTGAAGGCTTATGGGCTATTGCTTATGCGGATAACCAACTTGCTCCTATTGAAGAGCATACAATCCGGCGTATATCAGATTTGTTGCATGTGCCGCATTCCCATTTTATTAAAGCTAAATTGCGTGTTTCGCCAGAAAATTAAAGCAATACTTAACACACTCACATGCTATTAATTTTGAAAAAAGTGCTTGTTACACAGGTAATTAGTAAATAATAATGCTATAAATAAATCATGAATTTCCATGGTCTCATACACACTTGAGATTGTGATGACTACGTAAGATTTATTTGAAACATGATTGCAATCTATTACGCGGGTGGTGTTAGAGGAAGTGGGTGTGTTTAAGTCTATAAAAGCCCCAATTAGTATAGTCGTTACCTTGTCTATGTCTGTTATGGCTGCCGCGGTGTTGTGGTTTGCAGTATTAGAACATAAAGCGCTTTATCTCAAGTTGGCACATTCTCATACTGTTTCTCTTGCAAATGGTGTGGTGAAAAACGTAGCGCCAGCTATGTTATTAAATACACAAAAAGCCTCATCTATTTCGAATGTTTTGATCCTATTGAAGGAGCATGAACATGTTATTTCAGCAAGAATCTATGACAGTAACTTTACCCTTTTATTAGAAGAAGAAGGCCCATCTGCTGATAGGTTAAATGAGCCCTTTTTCAATACGCTCGACCCATTTGTTCTAAGCGAAGGCGTATCCTCGGAAAATGACGTTATTATAGCGCGAAGGGCTATAGGTTCTTCGCAAAAGCCAGACGGCTTCTTGATACTCTTCGTGGATGCTAAGGCACCTCTCACCGGTAGTGTTAAAAGTTTATTGCTGAATGTCGTTCCTCTTATCTTCGTGCTTTGGGTAATAAGCATTATTGGCACATTGTTTTTTATTAGTCGTGTATTTCGCCCTTTAAGTGAGTTGAGTTTTTTCACCAAACAAGTCACCGATACAAAGGATTATGCGTTACGGCAAAACCTTACTTCGAGAGATGAAATTGGGGAGTTAGGAGAAAACATCAACCTCCTGTTAGAAATGATAGAGGTTGAACTACTCATTAATCATGAACAAAATCAAACGTTGGTCGACCAACAGGAAACCATGATTCGCTTGGCGAACTATGACAGCCTAACCGGGTTACCTAATAGGCAATTTGTGCTTGATAATTTGCGTTTAGAGTTGGCTCGAGCTCGAAGAAATGATGATGATCTAGCGCTTCTGTTTTTCGATTTAGATGGGTTTAAAGGAATAAACGATTCACTCGGTCATGAGACCGGTGACCTAATATTGATAGAAGTGGCAGATAGGGTGAGCGCACTGTTGCGGGAAGGGGATTTAGTCGCCCGTTTAGGGGGAGACGAATTTTTAGTACTACCCGACAGGGAAACGCGAGATACCACTCTTGAAAATATGGCCATTCGATTAATTGATGCCTTTACCAGTCCTTTTGAATTACGAGGATTGTCATTGTCTGTCGGCGTTAGTGTGGGCGTAGCACGAGCCATAGACGCCGACTACGATTTAAGCGAATTAATGAGCAATGCAGACCTTGCCATGTACCGCTCTAAAGCTAAAGGGCGTGGCAGCTTTACCATATTTACACCTGATATGGTGGAATCACATAAGCGTAAATTCCATTTAGCTAATGCCATAGAGCAAGGGCTAAAGAATGATGAGTTTATGGTGTACTACCAAGTTAAAGTCGATCAAAAAGGGAAGGTTATCGGCTTAGAGGGGCTTCTTAGATGGCAACACCCCGAATATGGCTTGGTCAGCCCGAATGAATTTATACCCATCGCGGAACAAGGCGGCAAGATATCTGCCATTACGCGCTGGGTCATTGAAAAAGTCTGTATTGATCTGCCCAAATTAAGAGAATGGCTACCCCATCGTTTTCGCGTGTCAGTGAATCTATCAGGGCACGATCTTCGTGATAGCAACCTGTTTGATAATATCTATGAGATTTTTACGCGCTACGATGTAAACCCTGAATATGTAGAATTCGAGGTAACCGAGTCTGCTTACTTAGAGAACTTTGCGTCTTCAAATAAATTCTTTAAGCGCATGAGCAACATGGGATGCGCCATTGCCCTTGACGACTTTGGTACGGGTTATTCTTCACTAAGTTATTTGACCCAAATTAGTATCGATACCCTAAAAATTGATAAGCAATTTGTACATGAGTTAGAAACATCAGACAGAAGCCGTTTGGTAACGGGCGCTATTATCGATTTGGCCAAACGTCTTTCACTGTCTGTATGTGCGGAAGGTATTGAGAATGAAACACAGTGGCATTATTTGATTGATCACGGTTGTGACTACATTCAAGGATTTATGTTTAGCAAACCTATTCCTATGGATGAGCTTGTTCAATCACCTAAACAATTTTACATCGGTAATACAGACAATAGTGAAGCCTAGGTAGGCATTCAATGCCAATGCATTTCTTTTTTTAAGGGAGTTAAATAGGCTATTCTAACAGGCTGTTTTTGCAACCTATTTGACGCTTTATTGGGTTGTTGGATACATTTACAGGAGTTTGTGTAACTGTGTCTGTTTCTAGATACATCGAACAGGAGACTAGTCAGTTTATTTTCTGTAAGTGTATGATATATAGTTTAATTGTATTTTTGGCTCAATTTTAGCTTATCTAATCAGAGTTAACAGCGTTATCGAAGTTAGTTTAAGGGAATTATAAACAAGCAGTAATGCGGAGGATTCATGATGAAACGACTAGAGAAGGTTTTTCTGATTTTAATGACTATCACGGCGATACAGACTATTTCGGTAGTTGAAGCGCATGCGTCACCTGCGAAAACGTTAATGCAGCAGCTAGATACTAATAAAGACGGTTTGATATCACTAAAAGAAGCGGTTCGTCACACCGAACTATTGCGTAATTTCGGGTTAATTGACGACAATGAAGATGGCAAATTAACCGAAGACGAATTAGCAAAAAGTAAACTGACACCGGGAAATGCAAAATCTGCCGTTAGTAAATAGCGGCAGTCAGCGAGCAAAATAAATAAAAGCCTAGCAGATGCGCCTGCCGGTACTTGTTTGAAGGAATACCACTCTGATTGAGAAATTTTCATTTGGTGAACGACTGGTTCAGCTAGGCTCATTACGTCAACTAACGCTAGGTAGCTTCGTGCTGGCGTTAATCCCATTAATTGCGCTGTTGTGGCAAAGTCAAAGTGACTTAGCTAAAGTGGGGCAAATGACCACGCTGGAAACCCGTTATGTGGTTGATGTTGTGGGCGATATGCAGCGCCTAGATGGTGCTGTTGTTGATTTAGAGCGAAGTATTCGCCAATACGCCGTTATTCGCACCGAAAAAGTTGCCACCTTATCCGATAATGCACTCGATCAATTTGCCGTGGCCGCTGATAATCTATGCCAAGCCTTATCTGTTCAGAGAACCTGCGAGAGGTTGTCAGAACAATTAGGCGACCTTTCTGATTACCGCATAATTGAAGATCAACTCCTACTTAATGCGTATCTTGCTAACGTCTCACGAAGTGTTTCACAACTTCGAGGCGACGTGGAACTTGCTATTTCCGAACGGGTCAAAGTGCAGCAAGATGACTTAAACGCGATGCAAGCAAAGCAGGCGTGGTCTACGGCGATGTTGGTAAGTGTTTCTTTGCTGCTTATCCTATTAGGAAGCCAACTGATTGTTAATCCAGTCAATAAACTAAAGCAAATAATACGCATAGTGGCTCATCAACAAGGTGATCTTCCCCCTTTGTCTCGCCAAGCTCCGCGAGAATTAATAGATGTGGAGAAAGATCTGCATTGGCTGTACGATCGCCTTGGTCAATTGGAACATATACGCACAGCATTGCTGCGGCATGCTGCTCACGAGTTGAAAACACCATTAGCCAGCATTAAAGAAGGATGTAGTTTATTATCGGAAAATGTTGTGGGCGATTTAAATGACCCTCAACGTGAAATATTGTCGCTTCTTAGCGCAAGTACGCAAAGATTGAACACACTAATCGAAAAATTACTCGATTATAATTTGTTATTACAGCAAGCTCAGCCCGACATTGTTAAAACTGATGCGAAGAAGTTGGTTGATGCATGTTTGGGTGATTACGCACTGGCGTTACAAGAACGTGAAGTGACGGTATCGGTAGAAAGCAGTCATATTTGGACTGACGAAGAGTTATTCCGACGAATACTCGACAATTTGGTGTCTAACGCAGTAGCTCATGGTGCTGTAGGGCGACCCATCAATGTACATATATATTTAGATAATAACTTTGCTATATTGGACGTTGCAAATCGGGGCAAGCGGATTGCCAAAGAGTCGGTTGCAACACTGTTTGAACCTTTCACCCGTGGCGCAGAGCCGAGAAATGACAACGTTATAGGCACAGGATTAGGTTTATCGATTGTTGCGGATTGTGCGCGACTGATGCATGGCGACGTGCAAGTTGTCGATGTTGATTATGCTGATGTGTGCTTTAGGGTGACGATTCCTCAACAGGAAAAATAAAATGAGAATAAGTTGTATGATACTGGCCCTGACGATGATGTCGGGTTGCAGTGTGTTGTCTAAGCAGCCAATCGAACAGAAAATTGAAGTTTCTCCACCCCAGATCGTTGAAGTGGCTGTAGATGACGATATTTGCCTGTTCACTTCAGAACCTGAAAATTTTGATTACAATTGCGACATGGCTTACTGGTTGGAAGTTTGGCTTGAAGCTGATGCTACGCCTTGGATTGAACGCAAAGCGCAATTGACAGCGCTTGGTCAATCGAAAAAAGACAAAATTCACGCTTACCTTTTATCCTTATCCAGCGATACCCCGTATCAAGACAGGCTACGAGCCCAACTTTCTATAGATGATTTAATGCCTGAATTTACCGACGCTGCCGCGTTGGTTATTGACGTTGTGGTAAGTAACCCAAACAAACAATTAATGGAACTTGAGTCTGCGTTGAGTGTATTAAGCAAAGAAAACACCCTTCGAGGTCAAGAATTACAAAAGCTGTATGCTGAGCTTAAAGCTCAGCAGAAAAAACTAGAAGAACTACTCCAAATTGAAGCAACACTTATGGATAAAAACAGGAACAACTAACAATGAATGAAAGTAGCAAGAACAAACCCCATTTATTGTTGGTTGATGATGATAAAAGTTTACTTCGCCTTTTAACCATTCGTTTAGAAGGTGAAGGTTATCAAGTTACTGCGGTTGAAGATGGTAATGCGGCGTTAAGAAAGCTTCAAAATGATGCTTTTGACGTGGTACTCAGTGATTTGCGCATGCCTGGCCTTGACGGGTTAAGTTTATTTGAAGAAATCATGGGTATTCGAAAAGATATTCCCGTTATTTTAATGACCGCCCACGGTACTATTTCGGACGCGGTTGCGGCTACTCAGCGTGGCGTATTTGGTTTTCTTCCAAAGCCTGTTGACCATGATGAACTTCGTACCTTGTTACAAAAAGCATTAAGTCAGTCACAAGCGGCTCAGCCCGGTGAATGGGCGAAAAGTATTGTTACCCGCTCTCAAGATATGCTTAATGTACTTGATCAAGCGTACCGGATTGCACAACGAGAAGTCAGTGTACTCATTAGCGGAGCAAGTGGTACAGGTAAAGAATTACTTGCCAATGCCATGCATCAGGCAAGCGACCGACGCGACAAGCCGTTTGTTGCCATTAACTGTGGCGCACTGCCAGAAAACTTACTTGAATCAGAGTTATTCGGACACGCTAAAGGTGCTTTTACTGGTGCGGTAGCTGCTCACCCAGGTTTATTTCGAGAAGCCGATGGCGGTACTTTATTTTTAGATGAAATTGGTGATATGCCAATGACACTACAAGTAAAACTATTGCGTGCATTACAAGAGCGTCAAATTAGGCCTGTAGGCAGCAGTAAGCATGTAGATATCGATGTTCGTATTATCTCGGCAACGCACAAAGACTTGCTCAAAGAAATGGAAGAGGGCACTTTCAGAGAAGACTTATATTACCGTTTAAATGTGGTGAACTTAAAGCTTCCATCGTTGAAAGCGCGTAGCGAAGATATTCCATTACTCGCTCGTTCATTGTTACAGCAAAGTGCTCAGCGTCATGGTGTTAACGTGAGCCAGTTTTCAGACGATGCAATGCAGTTGCTAGTGAAATCATCTTGGCCAGGAAACGTGCGTCAACTAGTAAACGTGGTAGAGCAATGTGTTGCGTTAACACAAACGCCAGTAGTGCCTCTGCATCTTGTAGAGCAAGCGTTATCAGCCACCAAGCAAAGTTGGCCAACGCTGACAGAAGCCCGCGATGCCTTCGAACAACAGTACTTGAACAAGCTTTTGAAAATGACGGATGGAAACGTGACCCGTGCAGCTGAGCTAGCCGGTCGTAATCGAACCGATATGCATAAGTTAATGAAGAAGCATGACTTAGATGCAGGAGACTTTCGCTAGTACGATCTGTACTAGACGTACCTTTGAAGCGTAAAGCGTAAAAGCTGCCACCTAATGTGGCAGCTTTTTCATTTAGATTAGTGGGCTTTTATAGCCTTGTTAGCGATGGTTAATCTACCATTGATTCTCATTAATGATGGTTTCCGCTTTCTTGGCCATCTCTTTCAACATAAGAATTTCTTCAGCAGAAAACTCTCTCGGTTCATCATGAATAACACATAAGGTGCCAAGCTCGTACCCATCGTTTGAACGAAGAATAGCGCCTGCATAAGCGCGAATGTAAGGCTCACCTTTAACCAAGGGGCCGCCTGCAAAACGGCTGTCTTTTGTTGCGTCGGTCACAATCAAATATTCTTCTTCCGCTATCGCGTAAGTGCAAAATGAAATATTGCGCGGTGTTTCTGACACATCTAAACACTGGCGAGACTTAAACCATTGTCTGTCTTCAGCAATTAAGCTCACCAAGCAAATTTTGCATTTAAAATATTCTTGGGTTGCTTTGGTAACGGCATCTAGCTGTGCGTCGGGTTTGGTGTCTAGAATGTTTAAATTTTCTAGGGCTTTTAATCGCAAGGTTTCGCGATTAAGCGTTGGTGATTCCATTAATTATTTCACTTAAATAAAAGTTACTATTGAGACTGTCTCAATAGCTTTCATTTTATAGGAAGGTAAGGATAAGCACTAGTTAATATTTTTAATGTATGGTGTACGGCTATGCTATTTTAAAGAGGTAAAACAGCAGCATTTTTAGCGAAATTGATGCGCAGCAAATGCACGCTAAAACAAGGCGTTTTGACTCGGCTGTTGTTTAATGGCAAGGTTAGGAATTGCCGTATCACCATGCTTTTGGTTGTACAAATCAATAAACTGCTGCGCTAACCACGGGGCGTCTTTGTTATCGGGTCGATGACAAAAGAAATACGGGCTTTTTCCTTCTAGCCGCCATTGATGAATTTTATTTACCCAAGGCGTTAAGCACGCAATATTATCTTCGTCTGTATCATTTCCTACAAAACGAACGACGGGGTTATTCGCGGTGGCAATCACATTCACCGGCACTCTAGGTTTTTTATGTCGTACCTCACTTAATAGCGCACTGTTGCTCGCCCTTGTATCTAGCCTTGAAACAGGGCCGGTAAACAAGGCGCGAGTATCCATAATAATACGGTTAGCGTTGTGCTCAATTAACAGTTGATTCAATTGCTTTTCTTCATCGCCCTTACCAAAAAAAGCCAAATGCCTGACTTCAACCGCAACGGTAATGTGGCGTGGTAAATGGTGTAAAAACGCAGCCAGTCTTTCTAGTTTTTCAGGGCCAAAGCTTGCAGGAAGTTGCAGCAGCATCACGCCGAGTTTGTGCTTGAGTGGCGCAAGCATTTGTAATTGCTCATTTACTTCATCTTCACAGTGCAATAATTGATGAACGTGGGTAATTTGTTGGTTAAATTTGAAGGTAAACGAAAAATCGCTTCCTACCGATTGCTCCCAGCGTGCTACCGCATCAGAATGGGGGAGAGAATAAAAGGTCGTATTTCCCTCAACCGTATTACACTCATTAGCGTAATGAACCAGTTGATTGTCACTTTTCGGGTAATTAGCAAACCAAGTTTTAGGCCAATGACTATGCTGCCACTGCGGCAAGCCAATAAATACCTTGGGTAGCGCCGAAGAAGTTGATAATTTAGTTACTGCAGGATTGTTTGTATTTGTCATTGGGCTTTACTGCGCATTTGTTTATACTATGCGACCTTAATTTAACACATAGTGCATGATGGCAAGGGGCGCGATCGCCTCATTGTAGAGTAATGGCAAGCAGGTTCAAGGGTTTGCCTACCATCGTGTAACGCAAGATAAGAATATCAGGGGTCAACGACCATGCGCACAGATTACTGTGGGAACATCGATTCATCATACATTGGGCAAGAAATCACCCTATGTGGTTGGGTAAACAAACGCCGTGATTTAGGTGGCGTTATCTTCATCGACTTACGAGACCGCGAAGGTATCGTTCAAGTGGTATTCGACCCTGATTTACCAGAGGTATTAAGCATAGCGAATAAACTTCGCGGTGAATTCTGCGTGAAACTTACTGGTAAAGTTCGTGCTCGCCCAGAAGGTCAAATTAATAAAGATATGCGTACCGGTGAAATCGAGATTTTGGGCACTGGCCTAGAAATCATCAATCGTTCTGATGCGCTACCACTTGATTGGAACCAAGAGAACTCTGAAGAGCAGCGTTTACGCTACCGCTACCTTGATTTACGTCGCCCTGTTATGAGCCAGCGCTTGCAGTTTCGCGCTAAGGTAACTGGGGCAGTACGTCGTTTCTTAGAAGGCGAAGGCTTTCTAGATATTGAAACCCCTATTTTGACCAAAGCGACACCTGAAGGTGCTCGTGATTATTTAGTACCTAGCCGTACGCATAAAGGCGAGTTCTTTGCACTGCCGCAATCGCCACAATTGTTTAAGCAATTGCTGATGATGTCTGGCATGGACAGATACTATCAAATCGTAAAATGCTTCCGTGACGAAGATTTACGTGCCGATCGCCAACCAGAATTTACTCAAATCGATATCGAAACTACGTTTCTAGATGCCGATGGCGTAATGGCGATTACTGAAAGCATGATCCGCGATTTATTCAGCACTATGCTGAACGTAGATTTAGGTGACTTCCCACGCATGACCTACGCCGAAGCAATGAAGCGTTTTGGTAGCGATAAGCCTGATTTACGTAATCCACTAGAGCTTACCGATATTGCTGACTTACTTGAAACTGTTGAGTTTAAAGTATTCAGTGGCCCAGCTAACGATCCTAAAGGTCGTGTTGCTGCTATTCGCGTACCTGGCGGTGCGAGCATGTCTCGTAAGCAAATTGACGAGTACACTAAATTTGTTGGCATATATGGCGCGAAGGGCTTAGCCTGGATGAAAGTGAACGAAATGGCACCTGGCCAAGAAGGTTTACAATCACCTATTCTTAAGTTCTTAAGCGAAGATATTACCGACGGTATTTTGCAGCGCACTGGCGCTCAAGCTGGCGACATTTTGTTATTTGGTGCCGACACTAACACGGTAGTTACCGAAGCTATGGGCGCACTTCGCCTTAAGCTAGGTGAAGACTTTGAACTCTTAGAAGGTGAGTGGAAGCCGTTGTGGGTTGTCGACTTCCCTATGTTTGAAGAATTCGATGGACAGCTTCATGCTATACACCATCCGTTTACTGCACCTCGCGGCTTAACCGCAGAAGAGCTTAAAGCCAACCCGGTTGGCGCATTGTCTGATGCCTACGATATGGTATTAAATGGTTGCGAGCTTGGTGGTGGTTCAGTACGTATTCACAACGAAGAAATGCAATCTGCCGTGTTTGAGATTTTGGGCATTGAAGAAGAAGAAGCGAAGAATAAATTTGGCTTCTTACTTGATGCGTTACGCTTTGGTGCGCCGCCTCACGCAGGTCTAGCGTTCGGTTTAGATCGCCTTGTTATGCTTATGACAGGTGCTAGTTCTATTCGAGATGTAATGGCATTCCCTAAAACCACGACAGCGGCTTGTCCATTAACATCTGCGCCAAGTCCAGCGAATCCACAGCAGTTGGAAGAGTTGGCGATTGCAACGGTAAAAAAGCCGTCGTAAACGATGGCTTATAAAAAGCCCGAGTCGGTCCTTGTGGTGCTGTACGATCAGCACCATAAGGTACTTTTGCTACAGCGCAATGACGACCCTGAATTTTGGCAGTCGGTTACCGGCGCGATGGAAGATGGTGAACTACCAATTGAAACCGCGTACCGAGAAGTGGCGGAAGAAACAGGGATTGACGCCAAACAACTGTCTATAGAAATGTTTAACCACAATAGACAAAACCAATACGAAATTCGCAGCCGCTGGTTGCATCGATATCCCCCCGGAACACGGTTTAACACCGAACACGTTTTTTCTCTTCAAGTAGACAGTACCTTACCGTTGGTGCTTACTGAACATTTGCAGTATGAGTGGGTAGATAAAGCACAAGCATTAGCGCGACTTTGGTCGCCTTCAAACAAAGAGGCGGTATCAATGTTTGTACCAAACGTACCTTAATGGTTATACTGGGTATAGATCCAGGTTCTAGGGTTACAGGCTACGGTGTTATTGAACGTAAGCAGGGTAAACTTGTGTATGTGGCGAGCGGTTGTATTCGCGTAGGGACGGCAGATTTGCCGTCGAGACTAGCCAATATTTATACCGGTATTAGCGATATTATTCGCCAGTACAACCCTGTGCAATTTGCTATCGAGCAAGTGTTTATGGCAAAAAATCCCGACTCTGCTTTAAAGTTAGGGCAAGCCCGCGGTGCCGCTATTGTGGCAGCTACTCAAGGTGATTTGCCAGTAGCAGAATATTCGGCTAGGCAAATTAAACAGGCTGTCGTAGGTAAGGGTAGTGCAGATAAAACCCAAGTGCAGCACATGGTGAAGCATTTATTGAGTTTAAGCGGTACACCGCAAGCTGATGCTGCTGACGCTCTAGCTGTGGCGCTATGTCATGCCCATACCGAGCAAAGCCTTATTAATATGGCAGGGCAAGCACGTAAAACCGTGCGAGGCCGTTTACGCTAATTGCTTTGCTCGCCTATAAAAAGCGTGCGTTTTTGTAATCACTTTTTTGTAAACAATAGAACCTTCCTATTCGTTTTATTTCCCTACATTGGGAAAATACCAGGTAAGAGAGCAGTCATGATTGGACGTATTCGCGGTATATTGGCCGAAAAGCAGCCCCCAGAAATATTAGTAGATGCAAATGGGGTAGGTTATGAAATTCATATGCCAATGACCAGCTTCTATCAATTGCCAGCCGTGGGTGAAGAAGTCGTTGTGTATACCCATTTCGTGGTGAGAGAAGACGCGCAATTACTGTTCGGCTTTGCTGATAAAATGGAGCGAGGATTATTCCGAGAGCTAATTAAAGCAAATGGTGTGGGCCCTAAATTAGGCTTAACCATATTATCGGGTATGTCCGCAGGCCAATTTTTGTCAGCGGTTCAAAATGCAGATGTTTCGGCACTAGTAAGTTTACCGGGTATTGGTAAGAAAACCGCTGAAAGGTTAGTGGTTGAGTTAAAAGATAGGTTAGCGAAGTTTGGCAAAGTGCAAAGTATTGCTATTCCACCGCCAAGTGGTGATTTACTTAATACCAATACGTTAGTAGAAGTAAACGATACGAGAGAAGATGCCCAGAGCGCGCTAGTGGCACTAGGCTATAAGCCTGCGCAGGCCAGTAAACTTATCGATAGCGTGTATAAAGAGGGCATGGAAAGCGAGTCGCTTATACGTGAAGCCTTAAAAGCCGCTATTTGAACCTAGTTACGCAAGGCCAGAATAAACTAAGGCTAAAAATGAGCCAAAGCTCAATATGCCAAGAATGATAGAGCAACGTTGCCGATTTACACTAAAGCAGAGCCATAATGATAGAAGCTGACAGACTGATTACGCCTGATGCGAGTACCGAAGATGAAGTTATCGACCGTGCTATTCGCCCTAAAATGCTTGATGATTACACAGGCCAGCCTCACGTATGTGAGCAAATGGAAATCTTCATTCAGGCAGCTAGAAAGCGTGACGATGCTCTCGATCACTTATTAATATTTGGTCCGCCTGGGCTAGGTAAAACTACGCTAGCAAATATTGTGGCGAACGAGATGGATGTCAGTATTAAAACCACCTCAGGGCCGGTACTTGAAAAAGCTGGTGACCTAGCTGCATTGCTGACTAACCTTGAACGCAACGATGTGCTTTTTATTGATGAAATTCATCGATTAAGCCCTGTAGTGGAAGAAATTCTGTATCCGGCGATGGAAGACTATCAATTAGACATCATGATAGGCGAGGGACCTGCTGCTCGTTCTATTAAGCTAGATTTACCGCCCTTCACACTCGTTGGTGCTACAACCCGGGCAGGTTCGCTTACCTCGCCATTGCGTGACCGGTTTGGGATAGTTCAACGATTAGAGTTTTATTCGGTTAAAGATCTTACCACCATTGTGGCTCGTAGTGCGAGTTACTTAAATTTGGATATGAGTTCAGAAGGCGCTCAAGAAATTGCACGTCGCTCTAGAGGTACACCGCGTATTGCAAACAGGCTATTGCGACGAGTCCGAGATTACGCTGAAATTAAATCTGATGGTACGGTAGGTGTTGAAACCGCTGCAAAGGCATTGGATATGCTAGATGTAGACAAAGAAGGTTTCGATTACATGGATCGGAAATTGCTTTGTGCCATTATAGAGAAATTTGATGGCGGCCCAGTAGGGCTAGACAACTTAGCAGCGGCAATTGGTGAAGAGAAAGAAACCATTGAAGATGTAATAGAGCCCTTTCTTATTCAGCAAGGCTTCCTGCAGCGTACTCCACGTGGACGCATAGTGTCACAGCGGGCGTATCTTCATTTTGGCTTCACGCCTTCAGCTTAACTGCCCACTGTATGCATGGTTGTGTGAGCAGACCTTACGTTTGCTCATGCTCAATGTACTTATATCTGCTACGTACATCACTTTTCTTCAGGCAAAAAAAAGCCCGCTCAATGAACGGGCCAAAACAACAAGTGTTAAAGGAAATAAATCCAGGGAACTCATGTCTAACAGGAGAAAAACTCTTGCATAACCGTGTGATACACCATTACGCTCTGTAGGACTGATGCTGCGTATTATAGGCTTAGTTAGTATTCTTGCAATTGAGTAAAATTGTTTTTTAGCCTTAGAAAAACTAATGTGTTGCGAAGGTGTTAATAGTTTATCATTTTATCTTTAAAGACAGCTAAACGCTCTACGTAGCTGAGATTGAGAGTGAAGAGCAGGTTGGGAAGATTTAATGATATGCAGCCAATTACCTTGATTATCGATGAATTTTATTGACGGTGAAAGAATATTTATGCATTTACACCAAGTAAGAGTGTATTACGAAGATACCGATGCAGGTGGCATTGTTTATTATGCCAACTACCTCAAGTTTATGGAAAGGGCAAGAACCGAGTGGCTTAGAGCCCTTGGCTTCGAACAAGATAGATTAATGGAACAATCGGTCGCTTTTGTCGTCAAACGCGTTGAAATGCATAACTATGCGCCTGCTCGATTCAATGATCTGTTGAGTATTGAAACGCAGGTTGTAGAATTGAAAGGTGCGAGTATGACGTTTCAACAAACCATTAAAAATAAACAAGATGTAACTTTGGTATCTGCCGATATTCAAGTTGCTTGTGTCAGTCTAGATACTATGAAGCCTAGACGACTACCACGTACATTGTTAGGGGAAATAACGCGTGTCATCTGATCTTACTTTTATCGGCCTATTTTTGCAGGCCAGCTTTATTGTTCAACTTGTTATGTTGCTTTTATTAGGCGTATCAGTTGCCTCTTGGACATTTATCTTTCAGCGTAGTAAGGCGCTTTCAAGTGCACGAGAAGAGATGCGTCAGTTTGAAGATAAGTTTTGGTCAGGTGCTGATTTAAATCGACTTTATCAAGAGCTATCTGCTCGCCCTAACTTATCAGGTATCGGCACTATCTTTTGTGCCGGCTTCAAAGAATTTGTCCGCTTACGCAAATCAAATACCGGCACCAATGCTATTGTAGACGGTACTTATCGCTCAATGCGGGTAACAATGTCTCGCCAAGTAGAAGAACTAGAAAGCCGACTCCCGTTTCTAGCAACAGCTGGTTCAATTAGCCCGTATATCGGCCTATTTGGTACGGTTTGGGGGATCATGAACGCCTTTATCGCGCTAGGGGAAGTACAACAAGCTACGCTAGCCATGGTTGCACCAGGTATCGCTGAAGCGCTTATTGCAACAGCTATTGGCTTATTTGCGGCCATTCCTGCGGTTATTGCGTATAACCGTTTTAGTCACCAAGTTGAAAAATTGGAAAACAGCTACGGTAACTTTATGGAAGAGTTTTCTGCCATTCTTCACCGTCAGGCAGTATCTGGTCAAGCTCAGCAGCCGCAAGCGTAAATGCGAACATTGATGCGAGCTTAATTCACTGGTGAGAGAGGAATTATTATGTATGTAAGAAAGCGCCGTAGGCCGGTTTCTGAAATTAACGTAGTGCCCTACATCGATGTAATGTTGGTGCTACTGATTATCTTTATGGTAACGGCTCCGCTAATTTCGCAAGGGGTTAAAGTTGATTTACCTAAAGCGAGTGCGAATCCTATTGAGCAAGAAGATAATCCACCTATTATTGCGTCAGTAGACGTTAAAGGTCGCTATTTTCTTAATGTGGGAGACGACCAAGAGTCGCCCCTGGAACAAGAAGACTTAGCAGCGTTAGTGCAAGCTCAGCTACAAAAAGATCCTAATACGCCAGTGGTAGTAAAAGGAGATGGACAAGTTGCTTATAATGAAGTCATTCAACTTATGGTGTTATTGCAAGGCGCGGGCGTGCCTTCTGTAGGTTTAATGACAGACCCCGTTGAGCCAGAGTAGGTTTATTGATGACTGCAAGTTCTGTTGGCATTTATAAATCTATCGCACTCCACCTTGTGGTGGCTGCAGTGTTGCTAATTAGCGTCAGCTTTTCACCTTCTCCTTTGCCGACAATGGCCACTAATGCGCCGGTTATTGAAGCTACCTTTATTGATGCTCAAGCCATTGCCGATACCAAACGGGAACAAGCGCAGGCACAAGCTCAAGCGAGAGAGTTAGAAGCGCAACGAAAGAAGAAGGAAGCGCAGGCTGCTGCAGCTAAGCGTAAACGAGCGGTAGAGGCTAAGCAGGCTAGAGAGAAGAAGCAAGCTGAAGAAGCAGAATTCAAACGTCAAAAAGAGCTAGAGCAGTTGGCAGCGCAAAAGGAACAACAGCGCAAAGAACGTGAAGCGAAAGCGAAAGCCGATGCAGAGCGCAAGAAAAAAGAAGCCGCTGAAAATGCTGAGATGGAGAGAATTATGCAAGAGCAACTTGCGCAGGAGCAAGCGGCTCAGCAGCAACGAAGACGTGCACAAGTTCTAACTGAAGTAGAGCGTTATACCGCATTAATTCAGCAAACGATAAAACGGAACTTGTACAACGATGACAGCTTCAAAGGTAAGGTATGTAGATTGAATATCAAATTGGCTACCACAGGTTATGTGACTAGCATACGTATCTTAGGCGGGCATGATGCCTTATGCAGAGCGGCAGAAAGTGCCGTACGCCGCGCAGAAGAACTGCCGGTCTCAGATGCGGCCGACGTCTATGAGCAACTAAAAGATATTAACTTAAAAGTGGAACTGTAGTGCAATGAAGAAAACAGGTTTATGGATAGCCGCCATCGCGATGGTATTTAGTGCCAAGGTGTTCGCGACATTAGAAATTGTGATCACCGAAGGCATAAACAGCGCTCGACCTATTGGTGTAGTGCCGTTTAAGTGGAAAGGTACAGGCACATTGCCTAGCGATATTTCTGAAGTCATCATGGCAGACCTGATGCGCAGTGGTAAATTTAGCCCCGTTGCAACAAGTAAAATGCCACAAATGCCTGAAACCGCTGATGAAGTTAATTACTCAGCGTGGGCGTCTCTTGGTGTTGATACCGTTTTGGTCGGTAGTATTGAACCTGAAGGTACCGATAAATATTTAGTTTCTTACCAACTGGTCGATGTACTAAAAGGGCAGTTAGACGGTGGCCAGTCTCAGGTATTAAAAAACGGTGAGTTAGTCGTAAGTAACGAACATGTAATAGCAGCGCGCCAATCTATTATTAGCCCTAGAGACTTTAGGCAATACGCACATCGCATTAGTGACGTCGTGTATGAAAAGTTAACAGGTGTTCGCGGTGCATTCTTAACCCGTATTGCTTATGTCATTGTACGTGATAGAGATGCGTACGAAAAACCATACCAATTAGTGATTTCAGATTATGATGGCGAGAACGAAACACGCTTGTTGTCTTCGCCTGAGCCTTTAATGTCTCCGGTTTGGTCACCAGACGGTGAAAAGCTAGCGTACGTAAGTTTTGAAAACCGTAGACCTCAAATCTTCATACAAGACATCTATACTAGCAAACGTACAACGGTAACCGATTTTCCTGGTATTAATGGGAGTCCCTCGTTTTCACCAGATGGCAAGCAACTTGCAATGGTTTTATCGAAAGATGGGAACCCAGAGATCTATGTTATGGATCTTGCTACGAAAAATTTGACTAGAGTAACGCGCAACCGTGCTATCGATACAGAGCCTTCATGGCTACCTGATGGTAGTGGTTTAATTTTTAGCTCTGAACGGGGTGGTAAACCCCAGATATATAGCGTAAATTTAAATTCTAGAAAGGTAAGACGCGTTACTTTTGTAGGCGAACAGAACTTGGGTGCTACATTAACGCCCGACGGTAAGCAAATGGTAGTGGTTAATCAAACCAATGGAAACTACCATATTGCTAAGCAGGCATTAGACGGTGGCTCTCCACAGGTACTAACAAGAACCTTTTTGGATGAGTCTCCTAGTGTAGCGCCTAACGGTAGTATGATTATTTATAGTACCCTTCATGAAGGGACACAAGTACTTTCACTTGTTTCTCTTGATGGGCGCTTTAAAGCCAGATTACCTGCAGCCGATGGGCAAGTGAAATCGCCAAGTTGGTCACCATTTTTGTTCTAACAATTGAAATATCAAACAATAACATTTAAGGATTAGTAGGATGCAAATGAATAAATTAATGAAGAGCTTCATTATCGCCTTGCCAGTGGTGACCATGATGGCTTGTTCGTCTGGCCCTAGCGAAGAAGAGCTAGCCGCTGAACGTAACCGTCTTGCACAAGAACAAGCACAAGCAGAGCAAGATGCTCGTCAAGCTGAAGCACAGCGCGTAGAAGCAGAAGCTGCTCAGCGTATGAAGCGTTCAGAAGAAATGGTTCAGCAAGAAATGGAAGCGCTGAAAAACGAACAAACCGTTTACTTCGATTTTGACCGCGCTAGTATCAAGCCAGAATTCCAACGTTTACTTGATAAACACGCGGCGTTCTTGGTGAAAAACCCTAGCACGAAAGTGACTATTGAAGGTCACACTGATAGTCGTGGTACGCCTGAGTACAACATTGCACTGGGTGAGCGTCGTGCTCAGTCTGTTGAAACTTACCTAATGAACGCTGGTGTAAGCAGCAGTCAAATTACGGTTGTTTCATACGGAGAAGAAAAATCTGCGGTAATGGGTTCAACTGAATATGCATTCGCGCAAAATCGTCGCGGAGTGGTTGTTTACCGATAATGGCTTTTACAGCAATTAATACTATTAAAGCAGGCGTCACCTTGTGTGCCGCCTTTGCTATTTCAAGTTCAGCTTTCGCACAGGCGCCAGTGGTAGATGCCAATGGCGGCAGCAACCTAGAACAGCGTATTGCGGTTTTAGAACGTATTGTTAAAAGCCGAACTGAAATGCAGCACCGTTTACAAACCCAATTGGACAACATGCAAAGCGAAGTTGACCAATTGCGAGGGTCTGTTGAAGTTAACACCAACGAGCTGGAAAAGGTGCTTGAACGTCAGCGTGAATTGTACCTTGAGATAGATAAGCGTGTTGAGGCACTTAAACAAGGCGGTTTGGAAAACGTAGGTGGTGCTGGCGCTTCGCTAAGCAATTCTGCAGGGGTTACCCCTTCTACAGGCTCATCATCCCCACAAGAGGGTGAGGACGAAGCATACGACAGTGCTGTTAATCTTATTCTGAAATCTCGTGAATACGATAAAGCCATTCCTGCTTTTCAGTCATTCATACAACGATTTCCGAATAGCGAATATGCGCCAAATGCGCACTACTGGCTTGGACAGCTGTTGTTTAACAAACAGCAATGGAATGACGCTATTGAGCAGTTTAATATTGTATCGAACCGTTTTTCTGATTCAGTGAAACGTCCGGATGCATTATTAAAGTTAGGCGTCATTGCCGAACGCACTGGCGACAGTAGTGGAGCGCGAAACTTCTTTCAGCAAGTGATTAGCGAATACCCTAATTCTTCTGCAAAGCGGTTAGCGGAATCTAGATTAAATAATCTATAATAAAAAAACCTCTCTTAACGAGAGGTTTTTTTTCACCCCTTTGAAATTTTATACCTCTGTTGTACTGAACCAGACACAATATTTATAAGTATATTTTTAAGGAAATTCCAAAAACTACGCATTTTTTTAGACTTAATTCGGTAACATTTTGTCGGTCTAAAAAAGTTTTATAATGGTTTTGTGGTAGGAATTATGCGCGATTTGTGTTGATTTTGAGCGGTTGAAAGCTTTTTACTACAAAAATCAAAATAAAAACGCCTTTTGGGTTGCGTCAGATAAAAATCTGAGTATTATATGCCGCCGTTGCCAAGACACAGGCAACATCAGGAAAGATTGGGTCGTTAGCTCAGCTGGTAGAGCAGTTGACTTTTAATCAATTGGTCGCTGGTTCGAATCCAGCACGACCCACCAATTCTTCTCCTGGCTCCAAATGACGGGTCGTTAGCTCAGCTGGTAGAGCAGTTGACTTTTAATCAATTGGTCGCTGGTTCGAATCCAGCACGACCCACCATCATTTGAAAGCGAAGTACAATCAAGCTAATACCAACAGCTTGTATGCTCATTGTTTCATTTGTAAATGTGTGAGTAGTAAATGTGTTATTTGATGGGTCGTTAGCTCAGCTGGTAGAGCAGTTGACTTTTAATCAATTGGTCGCTGGTTCGAATCCAGCACGACCCACCATCATTTCATAAAGTGCTTTCTACCAAGCTTACTACATAAAAAATATCACTCCCAAAGCGATATATTCAAAAATTCCCTTCTACCTATTAGTGTGCTGCGCCAAAGTTGCTCCAGAACACAATATTCAAGTAAAAGAAACGTAGCGCTGTTAGGCTATCTGCTGCTAACAATTCTGCAAAAATGGGGTTACCGGCTCGTGTTAATCCTCAACTAGCACTTATTCCATGTGTAATTCAATTTTTTAGAATGGTGTGGTTGAAAATCGGTCAATCATCCTTAACTAAGTAGTATGTATTTTTTATGACAGTTGGGTATAATCCACGCCCTTGTCACAACCGAGATGTAGGTCAATGTCAGTAGCCTTTCGAGTGGAACAGGTAGAGTATCCTTTTCCCGCTAAACCGCAGCCATTATCAGATGCCCGTAGGGCATCGCTTAAAGCTGAGATTAAATCTTTGCTTAAACAGCGAAATGCTGTGCTGGTTGCGCATTACTATACCGATCCTGAAATTCAGGCATTAGCTGAAGAAACTGGTGGTTGTGTTGCTGATTCGTTAGAAATGGCACGCTTTGGTCGTGATGCAGCAGAACAAACGTTAATCGTAGCGGGCGTTCGCTTCATGGGTGAAACAGCAAAAATACTCAGTCCAGAAAAAACGGTGTTAATGCCAACTCTGGAAGCTACCTGTTCGCTGGATATTGGTTGTCCCATCGAAGAATTCAGTGCGTTTTGTGATGCACACCCCGATCACACGGTCGTGGTTTATGCGAATACTTCGGCTGCCGTAAAAGCCCGAGCAGATTGGGTAGTGACCTCAAGTATTGCATTAGAGATAGTTGAGCACTTAGATAGCCAAGGTAAAAAAATCATCTGGGGGCCTGATCGCCACTTAGGCTCGTACATTGCCAAACAAACTGGCGCAGAAATGTTGATGTGGCAGGGCGAATGTATTGTTCATGATGAGTTCTCAGCGCAGAAGCTGGCTGACATGAAAGCACTGTATCCTAACGCGGCAGTATTGGTTCACCCTGAATCACCTGCCAGTGTGGTAGACATGGCTGACGCAGTAGGCTCCACTAGCCAACTGATTAAAGCGTCGCAAACCATGGACAACGACACCTTCATTGTGGCCACCGATAAAGGCATTTTTTATAAAATGCAGCAACTCACGCCAAACAAAACGTTTATTGAAGCACCGACTGGTGGAAACGGCGCAACGTGTAAGAGCTGCGCTCATTGCCCGTGGATGGCCATGAACGGCCTTGAGGCGATAAAAGCCTCGTTAGGCGCTACATATGAAGGCCATGAGATCTTCGTTGACGACAGCCTGCGTGAGGGCGCTTTAATCCCACTTGACCGTATGCTCAATTTCTCAGAAGAATTAAAAGCAAAAGGCGGCCTATAACGCTTTTTAAGGCAAAGACGAGCAATTATTCAGCAGTTAGCGTGTTTTTTCGCGCAACGTCTTGATTAAGACACTCGCTTTACCTACTATACGCGCGCTCTAGGCAAATGCTTTGGCAGTATTTCGTTATTTGCGTTCACCGCAAATAGCACAAAAATTTGGAGAGGTGGCTGAGTGGCTGAAGGCGCACGCCTGGAAAGTGTGTTTAGGGTTAAACCTAACGAGGGTTCGAATCCCTCTCTCTCCGCCAAATAGAAAAAGCCCCGTTTCTTTGCGAAGAACGGGGCTTTTTTGTGTTTAATGCAAAATGTGTAAAAGCATAAACCATGCATGCATAAAAATTTTAAAACTCAGCTTATTGAAGTACCAAAATTCAAAGCCTCTTCAATGAGCAGGTGACACAACCACTACATGAATAAATTTCATGATCTTAATTATCAAAGCGCGGCACCAAGTAGTACAATCGCGTTTTTTATTTCATCATTCGTTAGTAGAGCCGTAAAATGAAATTCTTTATAACCCTTATTCGCAACTTACTTGGGGCTATCATTGCATTTGTCGATGTAATAACCCGGGGCACTAAACTAAAACGTTCGCCAGAACAACAAGTGCAAGTGGCAGAGGAAAGCCAAAATTTGGCTTTATACCAGTTCTTTGGTTGCCCTTTTTGCATTAAAACTCGCCGAGCAATGTACAAATATAATCTGCCTATTCAAAAGCGAAATGTATCAGAAGGTTCGCCTTACAGAGAAGAGCTGTTACAAGGCGGCGGAAAAATTCAAACGCCATGTCTTCGAATTGAAAATAACGATGGCGTTGAGTGGCTATACGACTCTAAAGCGATTATCGGCTATTTAGAAACACGCTTTGTTGAAGCAAAGTAACTGATTATTATAGTTGAAGTTATTGTTAAAGTTCCTATCTTCACTGTAACGGCTAGCCCTGCTAAAAGGGCTAACCCTCTACGAAGAACAGCTGTAGTGTGAAATACCTCCAGCATTAAAATATTCTCGCGGGCGCAAACGATAATAACCGCTTTGTGTTTGCTCTGATTGTTCTTCGTAGGGTTTAGTCAGCACGTCTTGCAGTGCGTGAATACGATCAAAATTGCCAACTTGTGCGTCTTTATACGCCGGTACAACTAACCATTCACGCCATGTAAACTTAGGGTTAGTAAGCTTCATCTTTTTTGAAATATCATTAATATCACCCGACTTTTCAAGTTGAGTTCGCCAACTTTTTAGCCACTCATTCCATTCAAAACTCATGCTTTCTTTAAGCTCAGCATAAAAACTTGTTTTTAGTGCTTCAACATCCTTAGGAAGGTTAGATAGCTCTCTAAAAAAGTGGTTATAGTCCACACCAGTGCGCATCATTAAGTGTAATAGTTGAAGCAGCAGCTCATTATCGTAAGCGTTAAGCCCGAGTTTTGCGGCCCACATGTTGTTCATCTTTTCTTGCATGACCGTGGCAAAGTTGCTGTTCACATCACGTAATGCTTCTAGTTCAGTTGGTGCATTGATGAGCAAGGGCTCCACAGCGCGACAGAACATATCAAAGTTTTTTTCTGCCGCAACAGGCTGGTTTAAAAACGAGAAGTGACGACCTCCACCAGTCCATGGTTGGTAAGCTGGGTCGAATAACTCACAAAACCCAAAGGGTCCGTAATCAAGTGTATATCCTCCAGCCGCGCAGTTGTCGCTATTGAAGTTTCCTTGGCAATAACCTACTCGAATCCAATGCGCCACAAGGGATGTGAGTCGGTCTTGAAACGCAGTAGCTAGGGCAACAAGCTGAGCTTCAAAGGATTGGGCTGTATCGATATCATTTTTATATTCACGTTCAATCAAATGTGCTGCTAGAAGCTGAAGCTCTTTTAAAGCCGTAGGGTGTTGGTTGCTTCTTGCTCGTCTTCCAAAAAGTTCTAGCTGGCCCACGCGAATAAATGAAGGGGCAACGCGGGTTGAGATGGCCACAAGATTTGGCACCATCACTTCTGGGTCTTGAGAGTTTGAGCCCTCTAAATACCAAGGTCTGTCGACAGTTTCAGACTGAGACATAAATAAACTGAGAGAACGCGACGTAGGAACACCCAATGCGTGCATATGCTCTTGTACTAAAAACTCTCGAACACTCGAGCGCAATACTGCTCTGCCGTCAGCGCCTCGGCAGTATGGTGTTCTTCCTGCGCCCTTTAACTGCATTTCAAAGCGCTTTCCATTAGTAACGATTTCCAGTACTGAAAGGGCTCGGCCATCTCCATATCCATTGCCCGTTGAAAATGGGCATTGCTGAATATATTCGGTGCCATAAATTGACAAGGCATAGCCGGTAGCCCAGCCATAGGGTCGTAACTCGGCGGGTATGGAAGTCATGTCACCAGAAAACAAGCGCATAAATTCAGGCGTGTGGGCAAGACTGTTATCAAAGCCTAATTCTTCAAAGAACGTTTGGCTATGAGCAACGTAGATAGGGTTTTCAATAGGGGTGGGTGTTACCGGTACATAATGGCCAGAGAATACCTGCCTTGGGTTATGCTCATTACCATCTTCTTTAGCGTGCGGATCCACAACCAGACTATTTAAAAATGAATAATCAACGTATTTTGCAAGGTCGCTAACAGTTTGAATTGGCTGTTCAGTTTTATTTTCTTGAATGTCTAACATTGGCGCCTCTTTAACACGTTTGATTTAGAGGGCATTGTACTACATATCCATCTCGTTACTTTACACTGTGGTGAGTATTTGAAGTTGCAGCTCATAGCGGTAAATTTAGATAGCCGATTCATGTCACAATCTAATACCAACGCAGTGAAAACATTTTTATCGGTAAGTTTACCAATGTTTAAACAATTGTTTTTGAAAGATGTCGCAGGTGGTATTTTTATTGATATAGGGTTATGTTAGTTACCATAGCAAGCACATCTTGTTGGCCGGTGTATCCACAATGTCGGCAGATGGGGTAAGGTCTCTTCGTTTAGTATTCTTAAGGCGCTCCCATTGGTGGAAATCCCCGATATCAGTGATGAAAGTTCACGCATTAATGTTTCACTTGGTAATACTTTTATCAGGTTCTTACCCTTTACCATGTGGCAGGCCGGTTCAAAACCTCGGGCAGTGCTGCTGCTGTGGCTGGCGTTATGCGTAATTATCGTACCCTCTGGCACCTTAACTCGGCTTTGTGAATGGACGGGTATCGCGGTCGACCTTGGCACGACCTCTATTTACATTACCATTTATATTCCTATGCTGTTTTGTGTTCCCTTAGTGGTGTGGTTTGGCTTTTGGTGGGCTGCCATACCTGCTTACTTTTCTACATTTTTTGTAGCGCTCATTGGCGGTATGCCGATAGAGTGGATTATTGTCTTTGCTTTTTCTAACCCAATTGGTTTGGCGATGTACGCCATGTTTTACAGTGCAACTCCGATAAGCAAAGATTTGCATGGATTAGAATCTCTGGTGGGCTTTTTAATGATAGCTCTGGTAGCCTCACTGGCGGGGTCAATCGGCGCCTTTATGTGGGCGTTAACCAATAATGTTGGGCTGAATGTCGCTTACCCCGTATGGTTAGGCTGGTGGTTTGGCGGCTGGCTACAAAGCACCCTGATAGTCGGCCCGGTCCTGTACTTTTTGGGCCCCACTGTACAACGGCTGTTAGCCGACGTTAAAAACAGCAGTCTTAACCTGAACAATGCCAAAGGCTCCATGATCGCGATGATTAGCGGTTTTATTATCGTAATACTGTGTTTTGTTGGTGCAGGGCGCTATATAAGCCTGCAGCAAATAGCCTCTATCGACTGGGGCAACGGCCAAACCATGAATTTAATGCAAGCTCAAAACACTGTAGATAGTTTGTCGTATCCACTTTTTATCTTACTCGCGGTAATGCTGGCCCTATCTTTTTTAGGTTACCGGGCTATGATTTTTTGGTATGACACGATTAAGGGCGTGAATCAAAAACTGTCAGAGAAGAACGAACAACTGATCAACTTAGTGAGCTTAGATCCGTTAACTGGTTTGTATAATAGGCGCAAAGTGTTCGAGCAACTGGAATATGAATACAGCCGTTCGTTGCGGTCAGAAGGCACACTTAGCATTATAATGGTCGATGCCGATAGATTTAAGCGAGTCAATGACACCTATGGTCACTTAGTCGGAGATACGGTTCTCAAAACGATTGCCGACACCATTAAAGTTACCTTGCGGGATTATGATACTCCAGGGCGTTTTGGCGGCGAGGAGTTTATTGCTATTTTGCCCGGCACTTCAGGTGAACAAGCCCTGACCATTGCTGAGCGGGTTAGAGCAGCTGTGAGCAAGCTAGAAATTGGCTTAGAAAACTCATCACAGGTATTTAACGTTACGGTTAGTTTAGGCGTAGCTAACCTAGTACCAACCGACAGCAAAGCAGAATCTATCATCGACAGAGCCGATAAAGCCTTGCTAAAAGCCAAACAGATGGGCCGTAATCAAGTGGTACTTGGTGGTTAACTGTTGCACAACCTATTCGTTCAATAAGACCCAGATGCATGTAAACCTGCTTGCAACCCTACACATACGATTTTACACTTCCGTTTTTTAAGACCCGTAACGGAAATTTTATATGAATTACGACAATGTCGATGCTTTAAAAAAGCACTTAATTGAATCTCCTGAAAGCGTTGAGTTTGGAGATGTAACAGCCCTTATCGATAATGCATTCACATTCACGCCAACGGCCTTTACCAATGGTGAAGTAACTAATGAAGCTAACCAAAACAATGGTTCTTGCAAATTACTCGCGTTAGGCCAGCATCTTCAACTTAACCAAGCACAGACATTAGCACTGTTTGGTGGCTTCTATCGTGATGACGTTTTAAAAAATCCTGATGGTGATGACCACGCAAATATTCGCAATTTTATGCAGACAGGGCATGAAGGCGTGAGTTTTGAGGCTTTTCCGCTATCCGTTAAAAGCTAGATTCTTATCTAGGCTCAGAATCTCTTAATGTTAGTACTTCTGCGCCTGTCGCCGTTACCAATACCGTGTGTTCCCACTGAGCAGATAGTTTCTTATCTCGTGTAACCACGGTCCAACCGTCTTTTTTAAGCTTTGTTTTATACGTGCCTTGGTTAATCATGGGCTCTATTGTGAAGGTCATGCCTGCTTCCAATTTAAGCCCAGTTCCCGCGCTACCCACGTGGACTATTTCTGGCTCTTCATGCATTTCTTTGCCAATGCCATGGCCACAATAATCGCGAACAACACTGTACCCATGTTTCTGCGCATGCTGTTGAATAGCGGCACCAATGTCACCAATTGTCGAGCCGTGTTTAACGGTCTCTATGCCTTTGTACATCGCTTCATAAGTCACATCAATTAACTTTTTCGCAATAGGTGAAACTGTACCAATTGCGTACATTTTGCTGCTATCTGCAATATAGCCATTTTTTTCTAGGGTGATGTCTATGTTGACGATATCACCATTCTTAAGCTTTTTAGCTGCAGAAGGAACACCATGGCAAACCACGTCATTCACAGAACTATTGAGTACAAATTGATACCCATATTGCCCTTTACTTGCGGGTCTTGCTTTAAGGCAATCAACAATAAACCGTTCTACAAAGCTATCAATTTCAAGGGTGGTAATGCCAGGAGCCATAAAGCTATCTAGCTCGTTGAAAACCTTTGCCAGTAATTTGCCTGATTCACGCATTAGTGCAATTTCACTGGCTGATTTTATAAGGCTATTCACTAACCAACCTTACTGAAGATACGTTTTGAGAGCGCATCTCTAAATCAATGATTTGTTCATAAGATAATTTGGGATTTTGCTCTGCTAGCCGGCCGACTTTCATCCAAAATTCTGCTTGCGAATTAATAGAACGTTCCATCACTGCGCTGGTTTTACGCACCTCTTCATGCAATGCATCAGATATCTTAACAATTCCCATAATAAACCCAATTTAGAAATATATGTTTTGCTACATAATGTACTAAAACATGTATCTTGTCTAATACTTGATTCGTGAACTTAATAGCAGCAGACGTTAGCAAAACTCATGCGACACTTTTTGTCGCATGTGTTATTTATGCTAATAGGCAATTCCAATAACAGGTCGATACTTGTGAACGCATTCCAGCGAAAGTTAGACATTCTACAATTTATACCCCGCGCACCTCGTAAAGTGTCGAGTCGGCAGATTTTAGATAACTTGCAAAACAGTGGTCACGCCAATATTGATATGCGTACTGTGCAGCGAGATTTAAAAAGCCTTGAGCAAATAGGCTTGTTTGGCCTTGAAGTGGATAAACGCTCAAAACCCTTTGGCTGGAATATTAATGCCTGTTTCAAGAAATTAAACTTAAGCTTGATGGATGGCAATACCGCCCTTGCGTTCAATGTACTCGAGCAATCTAGTGAAACCCTTCCGAATACTACATTGAAAGAACTACAGCCTTACTTCAATAAGGCCGAGCAAATATTAGCTCATGATAACGACTCGCTTCTGCAGCATTGGTCAAAGTCGGTGAGTAATGTGCAAGTGTCACAACCTTTGGTGCCACCTGATATCGACCCGGTTACGTTAGAGCGTTTAAAAAACGCTTTGTATTACAAAAAACAGGTGAATGCAGATATAAAAAGGCTTTTCAAGCGCGCAAAAAAAGCAGTATGGAAGCATTATGATAAAGTGAACCCAATGGGGTTAATACAGCAAAATGGTCGTCTAATATTTATATGTACTTTTGGATCTTTGCATACCAGACGATATTCCTTACCGATAAATTTTATTCGAAATGTTGAGGTGACAAAGAGTGATTGCCAGCAAAGCAATGACTATCACAAAAGCTTCCGAGCTGAGTTGGCGTCAACGCAAGAAAAAGCGGAATTGAAACTGCTTATCAACGACAATTCTTTCTTCCTATTACACGGCTATAAGCTGGCTGAAGATCAAAACATCTGCAGCTCAACGATTGCCGGAAAGTCACTATTGACGGCAACGGTTACCGACGACAGTAAGCTTCGCGCGTTTTTAAGAGGGCTAGGAAGTAATATTGAAGTTCTTGAGCCCTTAGCGCTTAGACGTTACTTTACAGACTTGTCGGAAAGCCTCTACCAGACTTACTGCAATTAATATAACAACGCGCATTTTAGCGCTGATTATTCGGGCTGGTGAAGCGTTATTCTCTAGCCTTTTCCTTTTAGCCTCACGAAAGTCGGGGTATCTAGATACTCGCTTTTACCATTATAGGGTTGAGATAGCCTTGGTCGCTTCATCTCTACTATCTTTTCAGAAGTAGGTTCGCTGTGCGCATCAGGTGGAATGCCTGTCGCAATAACCAACACCTCAGCAAAGTGGGGAAGTTCTTCCGAGATAGTTACGCCACTAATAATCAATGCTCGAGAGCTGTCTATCAAGGTTTGTAGTTCAGCCAGCATACTTTCGTACATTGCAAGGCTGGGCTCTTGTTGACAAGATAGCTGAACTATTACACCTTGCGTGCCTTTAATATGGTTGGTTTGTACTAAAGGGTTCTTTAAGGCATGCGTTAGTGCATCACAAAGTGTTTCATCACTGTGCGCCACGCCAACGCCTAAGGCGGTATCACCTTCAAGTGATAGAATATGGCTGAAATCGTTGATATCAACATTGATGTAACCCGTGCTGGTTAGCATAGTAATGATGGATTCAACAATTCGCTGCATCTGCGTGTCACAATGCCGAAAGGCGCTAATAATGCCCACGGTTGCATCAAGCGCGGTGATAAGTGCGTCGTTTGAAAGCACCAGGGTCGCGTTGGCTTTGCGCTTAATTTCTTCAAGGGCGTAATAGGCTATTTCTTTGCGTTTATCCCCTTCAGATTTAAAGGGCAGGGTAACAAAGCAAAGGGCATCTATTCCCATTTCTGATGCTAAATCTAACAACACTGAAGTGGCACCGCTGCCGGTTCCTCCTCCAAGCCCTGCTATCACTATAATGAGGGTGTCGTCGGCGATCAGGGCTTTTAATAACTCAATACTATGTTCAGCAGCATGTTTAGCCACGTCAGGGTTGGCACCTGCGCCGAAACCTTTTGTGGTGTGCTCGCCAATCAACACAACTTCATGCTTTGTTGAATGTTCTTGTGATTGTTTATGTGAAAGGTTTTGACACTGGTTTAGCGCAGAAATATCGGTATTAATCGAGCTAAACCTAATGGTGCTGTGCGCTGAAGTGGAAGACATATTGCCAATTGCGTTACCACCACACCCACCTACACCAATAACGTGAATATTTATTTTTGTTGCGTCTTTTTCCAACATAACCACCACCGAAACTTGACCAAAGAAGAGTACTTAGGATGATGTATTAATGCGGTAAAAACTGACGCACCCAGCGTTTACCTCAGTAAAAGAGCACAGTTATTTTAGTAAAAAAAGAACCTAAATCTCAAAAAGGCACTTTAGTTATCACTTTGCCATCTATCGCACGAAACATCTCTTTGTGTTCTTTCCAATAGCCGCTTATTGTTACCCTTACAGTAATGGGGCCCTCTTCAATATTCATAAAGTAAAAGCCATGATAACCTGCAAAAGGAGTTGTGAATGCGCCACTTTGCTTGATACCTTCACCCCGGGAATACGCCATTTCAAATCCGTCAGGGTACTGCATCGCGTCTTGGCTTGAGGGATGGCCATGAAAATCGTAATACACACCTTCACCCTTAGGGTTTAGCACTTTCCAGCTATAAACGAATGTACTGTCAGCAGGCATAATGAATTTATGTTCTATTTCGCCGTAGTCTTCAATATCGATATCAAAAGTTTCTGATTTAAACGGCGTATCTTCAAGATGAATAAGCCCTTGTACCGACTCGTTTATGCGCTCGGCGGTGGGATCGTAATCACCTATATTAAATGACAGCGTTAAATCTTGTGTATTGAATCGAGCAGCGCTTTCCTGTTGTGTATGTTCACTTACCGATTGCTCGGCTTTACCCATCTCGACAAGCCCAAGTGTGCTACCTAAACCTGTAGGATCGATGCCATATTCTGAAGGCAAAATAGCCACCACTAAAATAGCGCCAGCGGCAAGGGTGGTGAGTATTATTTTATTTAACAATGTCATTTTTTATTTTCCTTCACCGCGTCTTTTATCGCGGTGTTTTCGCTATTTCTAATAGTTTTAGTTTCATGTCTTTTAGATAACTATACCTTGGGGTTTCATGCTGTATTTGCGATGTTTTAGCCCAATAAATAACCGGTGATGTGAAAGCCGAACAACATGAGCCCAGCACCAAATAGCCCCATATTTACAGCGTTTGAAATAGCAGGGTAGTGGGGTTGCTTACGTAACCAAGACAAGCTACTAAGCAAAATTACAAGGGCTAACAATTGGCCGATTTCGACACCCAAGTTAAATGCCAACATGTTAGGAATGAGCCCATTCGTAGCCAAAGCCAAATCTTGTAGTTTACTTGAAAGCCCGAATCCATGAGCTAATCCAAAGCCAAACACGGCCATTTTAGGGTTTAAAAAACGAAACTTACTTAAGTTTTCCAGTGCCTTATAACAAATAGATATGCCAATAATAGCGTCAATAAGATAGGGGTTTACATGAAGACCAGACAACACACCAAGTAGTAATGTTATAGAGTGGCCTAACGCAAAAAGGCTCACAAATATAGCGATGTCGCGAAATTTGGATAAGAAGAAAATGACACCCACAAGATAAAGCAGGTGGTCGTATCCGGTTACCATGTGTTTGGCACCCAAATACATAAAAGGCCAGATGTGAACGCCGGAGGCATTGGAGAGAAAGCCTTGATCTTGTTGTGCTACACCATGGGCTAATGCCGACGGCGTTGCTAACAGAAAAACTAATATGCCGGCTAAAAGAAAAGCGGATAAAAAGGCTAATAGAAAGCGAGTTAATGTGTTTTTGACCACAGCGTTATTCATTTAAACACTCAAAGCTATAGCCTCAAACCCGCGAATCTGCGGGTCCGAGTGGTTCAAAGTGAAAGTTTGCAGCACAGGAGCCGGTGGGATTAGAGATCGTGCACACCCAGGTATAGTCAATTACGGGGTTTCCACATAAGGAATAAAGCGCCCTAAAATAATAACGCTAGTCCACAAGAATAGTGATATCCAAGCTACCACCTGCGCATTTTTATCTAGTTGCGCCGGGGTATTCAACGCACGCGCAGATATCGGCATAGTGGCCATTTGCGGTTTGACTCGTATTACAAAATACAGTGTGTTGAGCCCCGCCAGTATTATGCATCCCATTTTGGCCCAAAACGCAATATTCACAAGGTACCTATCGGCATCGCCCACAACAAAGAGCAAGCCTGAAATCACATTGATGGCGAAACCAATTAACGCCCAACGTAAGAATACGTCAACCTGCTTGATGGGCACAGCCTTAGCAAAGCCTACCATTCTTAAATCAACCACAAGCAGCGAGCCAAAAAGCAGACTCAGCCCTAGAAAATGTGCCATTTCTAATGTTGGAAATACGACGGCATTGTCCATAACAAAACTGTTGATAGGGCTAGCATTAAGGGTATCGATAACCCACGAAAGTAACGAATTCATAGGTAACCTCCTTAAGACATGTAGCCAATTAATCGGCCAGCAATAATTGCGGCCACCCAACTGACCATGGCAATGGCAGCAAGTTTTTTATGCTTAGCCGACACGCTGTCAGTTTGTTTAATACAAATAATGACTAACCGCCATGTCAGCACAAGGCCTGCAACAACCAAAAGAATTTTAATCCGAAATGCCCAATTAAAATAAAGCTCTGATGCATTTCCACAAAATAGCGCCACACCGGAAACGAAATTAATGCCAAACCCAATTAAGGCAATATTCCAATAACTTGCCATTGCAGTAACCGGAATAACTGAAGCGAAGCCAAGCACCCGAAGGGTTAGCATTAATGCTATGCCCACCATAGTAGCCATCCCTATTGCATGTAACGACAGCACGATAGGGTAGCCCCATTCGGTAGTTGATATGGTTTGACCTACTTTTGAGTCTTCAAGTTTGTACAGCGAGCTCATAACAGATTGACTGTTTGCATTGCTGTTTTTTAAATTGTCATTTCCTGTATTTTTGTTGTCGAGTGTTGTGGCGCTAATATCAAGATTACCTGAGCCTCGTTCGGCAGTGAGGTCGTCACAGTCATAAGGTTGATAGCTGTCTTTTGTGAGAGTTACTTCATCAGACCCCGTCATTGGTGTTTTAAGGTAAAGCGGATCGGTCAGGGTATATTCACGTTTTAACACCGTGCCGTCTTCGTTTAATGAAAAGCGCTCAACAACAACCAACGCAGTGCTATTTTTGGCCGGTGACGGTGGCCCGCCATTGCCTCTTGGGCCTGCTGGAGGACCTTTTTCACCATCAGGTGCGCCTTCAGGGCGTGGAGGACGATTGCTGCCTTGAGGGCTCCCCATACTAGTCCCAGTGTCAGCATCGTCAGGCTTTCCACCAGGACTGCCGCCTGGCTTTCCCCCAGGGCTTCCGCCCATGGGCGCCATTATCCAACCCTCATCGAACCCAGTGGTGGTAACGACTAAGGTATTTCCTTCCCATACTCCGGTTGAAAATCCTGCACGATTGGGCTCATAGTCTTCGGGCATCTTAGTACCATCTAAATAAATGGTACGTGTCAGACTCATAAATCCGTAAGTCAGGTTTATCTGAGTGCTAGACTGTTCAATTTTATTAACCATAAGATCGAACCACCAATCCATGATGATATTAGTCGGTTCACATTGGTATCTAGGGTTTTCATCTTGAGTAGCCCCTTCTACCGCCAAAGCACCTGCATCAGTTAACTGTGCAAAAGCGCCGCCACCGCCAGGTCTGCTACCTTCTTTGCGCACCATTGCCCAATTTCCTGCTAGATTTGGTCTTCCATCAGCGCGAATAGTTTCGCGTTCAACGGTAACGTCCCTGTCAACAGCTGATGCGGTACTTGCGCCGTTAACAAGGCTCCCGTTATCATCAAACACACTATTTCGGTTAGCGGTTACGCCATTTTCGAAAGTAATTTGCTGCATATAACATGTAGTGGGGTCGTTTCTATCTGGAGAGCCTAAAATGGTAATAGCACTGCCTGCTTTGAATTGCTCTGTGTTCCATCCTCTACGTTTGAGTAACGAGCCTGACTGTAGCTCACAACGCATATTTGTTACGCTGCCATCTTCGTTCGTAACATCGAAATACACATAGGCATGCGGGTTTACTAACCGTACTCGAGTAATCTCGCCAGACAACTCAATCGTTTTATTCGTTTCAAATTGACCGCTACTTCCATGATGGGCGAAGGCCACATTCGGTAAAATAAGCGCTACAAGTACACATAGGCATCGTAGATTCCACATTGGTGTTGATTCCTTCCCACTTAAAAAAAGTAAATAATGCGAGCCGTTCCTCGCCTACTGAGTATCAATGAAAAAAGCAGTGATGCTAGTAATGTAAAGATCATAAAGTAAACTCGCAACGCTCGCCATTGACGAAATGTAAAGACTGGTTAAATACTTTCAAAAGCTCGGCCTTAAAGCGGTTGCTGTCATCACAAATGATTTATCAGCCATTGTGATTGACTATTATCTTCATTTTCAAAATTCTGTTTATACCTGTATCCCATTTATCTCTTGTCCTTAAAAAACTATATTCCCTCGCATCGGGGAAACCTATACCATTTTTTAAGGAGTGCTTTATATGGCTATAGCCACAGTAAACTATCATGTGAAAAGTAACGAAGTTCAGGCATTTCATTTCGATGTTAATGGCGTTGTTGGGAATTTGATTTCACCTGAATTAATTTCAGTCAAAGTGCCGGTTACTGATATACGAAAAAAAAACTATTCAGTGAATTTCAATAAAGATGGGATCACTTTTATAAACGCACCAACAAAGGTACATGGGTTCGATGAGTCTGAAGCGTGGACGAGTGACTATGAAAGTGAGCTTACTGCCATTCTGCAGCAACAGATAAAAGCAAAAGAAGTGATTGTTTTCGACCACACAGTACGAATTGACGACCCAAATGCAACACGAAGACCTGCCCGCAACGTTCACAATGACTATAGTGAAGCTGGAGTAGAAAAGCGTTTGGTAGATATTGTGGGAGCTCAAAGAGCGCATGAGTTTCAGCAAGGGCACTTTGGGTTTGTTAATGTATGGCGCCCAGTGGAATACACGATACCTTCATCCCCTTTAGGGTTTATCTGCCCACGCTCGATGCAAGAAGATGACTGGATGAACATCGAATTAGAATACCCCGATCGCAAAGGTCAAATATTAGGGGTAGCGGAAAATAAAACCCACGAATGGTTCTATCAATCTGATATGACACCCGAAGAAGCGATTATATTTAATATTTATGATAACCGTGGAAGGCCACATTTGGCGCATAGTGCACTCGATATGGAAGGCGATACTGCTGTGACGAAACCACGAAAGAGTATTGAAACGAGAACCCTTGTTCGGTATTAGTCTTTTAACATGGTACAGAGCGCACTTCAGAAATTGTGGGTGGTATATAAATAGAGGTGAATACCTTTTTAAGGGTTGAGGTATTTATTCAACACTTCAAGCAGCTTTTCTTTTCGAATAGGCTTGCTGACATGGTCGTTCATGCCTGCATTTAAACAGGCGTCAATATCTTGCTGCATAGCATTTGCTGTTAACGCAATAATAGGTAATGTACCGTTCATTTGATGGCGTATAACCCGAGTGGCCTCGTACCCATCCATTTCTGGCATTTGAATATCCATTAAAATAACATCAAACGATTGTTGAGATAACGTGTAAATAGCGTCGTTTCCGTTAGCAGCACGAATTATTTGTAGATTTGTAGCGTTTAGCATTGCCATTATAACTTCAACGTTTATGTCATTGTCTTCGGCCAATAGCACGCGTGTTTTTTGGAACTGGGTAATGAGTTGTTCGGCTTCTTGGTTCTGAATGTATTCTTCACCTATTGAATGACAAAATTCCAAAGTAAAGTAAAAGCGTGAACCTTGTCCAATGGCGCTAACAACGTGAAGTTTAGAGCTCATTTGCTCTAATAATTTATTGCAAATATTTAAGCCTAGGCCTGAGCCTCCATACTTTCGTGCCGTTGAGCTTTCAGCTTGAATGAAGGGTTGAAACAAGTTTTCTTGTTGAGACTCACTAATACCGATGCCGTTGTCCTGAACCCATACGTCGAACAAGCAGTGGGTGTTGTCTTTCTGTTTAACCTTAATACCTATTTCTATATCCCCAGCACTTGAAAATTTAATGGCGTTGCTAATCAAGTTAGCAAGTACTTGTTTAAGCCTAAGTTCGTCAAAAATCATCTCTTTAGGAAGCTCTTTATCGATATTTAGCTTAATCGTTAATCCCTTGTTGCTTGCTTGCGCGTGGAATATATCAAGTAGCTTTCTTATGCTTTGACGTAAGTTATACGGTCCGTAATCTAGCGCTAGCTTACCCGCTTCAATTTTAGAGAAGTCCAGTAAGTCATTAATAAGTTGCAGAAGCATTTCAGATGAATTGACAATTTGGCTGGTGAGCTTTTTAGTTTGTTTATTTTCTAGTTTGTCAGTCAGTACTTGCCCAAAACCAATGATAGCGTTCAAAGGGGTTCTAATTTCGTGGCTTATGTTAGAAATGAACTCTGTTTTAAGCCTGCTGTGAAGTTCGGCTTTTTCCTTCGCTGATATATAAAGTGCATTGGTCTTGCGTGCTTTTTTAAGCAAAATTAAAATAATAACCAAGGTGACAAGGGTTAATGCAATAAAAATCACGAGCCAGCGGGTGAAGAGCTTTTGCGTTTGCTGAGCAGCTTCCCTAGCGTCAAGCAGTTCAGAAATAGCGCGGTTTTCTTTTTCTAATAGTGTGGTTTTTTCTTTTTGCTGCTCTATTTCGTAAACTAAATTTGCGCTCTCTAATAGCTCTAAATCTTCGTACTTTTTAGCTTCAAGGTATTCGTTATGGTAAACCTCGTATTCCTTGTACGCCGTTTCAAAATCACCTTCTTTGGCGCTAATTTGTGAGGCGAGCTTTTCAAGTTCTGCCCGCCATGTGGTCTTTTCACCCACGCGGTAGTCGTCATAGGTGCTGCGAGACTGATCAAGGGCCACTCTCGCTTCGCTTAAACGTCCGCGTTCCATCAACGCCCTCGCTTTTAATCTATAAATTTCGCTATCGTAAAAAGAGGTGGTAAGTGGGTGAGAAGTGACTGTTTCAGCCAGCTTCAACGCTTCTTCAATATTGTCAGTTCGAAAATAAGTAGACGCCATTCCATATAAGGCGATGTATTCTGCGTAATTAATGTCTATCTTTCTGTCAGATTCAATGGTTTGCTTAAAGTAGGTAATCGCTTTATCGAAGTTGCCCATATTTCTAAATAAAATGCCTATGGCGTACAGGTTGTCACTAACAAGCGGCCATTCATTGAGGGCTTTTGACTCTGCTAACGACTTCTCATAATACTCAAAGGCAATATCAAAAGACTTTACCGAGTGATAATAATCAGCAGCTATATAGTGATACAGGGCCGTGGCATAAGTGAGGTTATTTTCATGAACCAGTTCGTTAAGGGTATTTAATAAGTTAGCGCTTGATGCGAAAACTTGCCCTTCATTGTATGAAAGGATGAGATACGCAATTGCTATAGCCTTAACAGAAGAACTGGCAGCAGGAGATTGTATGACTTCACCGAACAACTGATATGACCGGTCATAATTAGCATTGATGCCTACCATTCTGGCCAGCCCCAATTTAATGATTAAACCATCTTCCGTTTCAGTGACTAAAGATTCTAGAATAGTCATCACATCATCAGGGGCGGTGTGATGTAATTTGAGCTTAAGTTGAATGTAGCTAACGGCTATTTTAGTTTTTTCAAACGAGGTGAAGTCAGGGGTGAGTAATCGTGTTTCCAGCGTCGATATCACTTCGCCAATGGGCATGGGGCTTTCAGTTTTAACCCGTGAATTCAACGACTCAAGTTCAGTCAATACATTGGCATACGCCACATGGCTAAATATACTAAGGCCAACTATTGTTAGAACTCTAAGAGAAAATTGGGTAATGGATAGCACAGTATTTTCTTACGTCTTGTTAGGTGACTGCTAGGCTTGAACTAACATCAACGAACTAAATTCAGTCTTTGCAAATTAGCAGACTTAACATGTTATGTCTTGAATTTAGGATAATTATCCACCGCGCCATTTGAAATTTAGCCTTTAGTCTAATGCTTTAAGTTTAATTGATATTTGCTCAAGCATTTCTACGTGTTCTTTTTAAAAGCCGTTTTAGGTAACCCTTAGCCTAGTAAGACTATAAGTCATCTTCGTAACAAAAGCATGATAGCCCACAAGTCGCCACGTAGCATGACCACCGAACCTGCAATATCGGGCTTCCGATGAATAATTAACATATATGCTTGTCTTCTTAACTTTCTAAAAGCAGAATACGACCACAAAAAATAGTTCATCGCCAGATAGTTGGAAGCTTTATATGATTGGTTTTTTCAAGCCTGCAGCACATAAAACTCGGTTACAAGAACAAGAAATAGATCCAGTTTATAAAAAGCTTAGATGGCAGATATTCCTCAGTATCTTTGTCGGCTATGCGGGTTACTACCTTGTTAGAAAGAACTTTTCACTGGCCATGCCTTATTTAATTGAAGAGCAAGGCTTCACAAAAGGTGAGTTAGGTTTTGCGCTGTCTGCAGTCTCTATTGCCTACGGGTTAAGTAAATTTTTAATGGGCAATGTTTCTGATAGAAGCAACCCCAGATACTTTTTAATGACAGGGTTATTACTGTCTTCCTTGGTCATGTTTATTTTTGGTTTTGTGCCATGGGCAACCCAGAGCATAGCAATTATTTTTCTGCTGCTTTTTATTAACGGCTGGGTGCAAGGTATGGGGTGGCCCGCCTGTGGCCGTACTATCGTACATTGGTACTCGGGGAATGAACGAGGACAAGTTGTTTCGGTTTGGAATATTGCTCATAACGTTGGCGGCGGACTCATTGGCCCTTTATTTATCTTGGGAATGGCGTGGTTTAATGATTGGCGTAGCGCTTTTTATGTACCCGCAGCCTTCGCTGCATTAATCGCCGGTTTTGTATTTTTAACCTTACGAGATACACCGCAAAGTTGTGGTTTGCCACCTATTGAAGAACATCGCAACGACTATCCCCTCGATTATGAAGAAAAGCATGAGCAAGAACTCAGTGCTAAAGAAATATTTGTTACCTACGTATTGAACAACAAACTCCTGTGGTTTATCGCTATTGCCAATGCGTTTGTGTATCTCATTCGATATGGCGTTTTAGATTGGGCGCCGCTGTACTTGTCAGAAGTAAAAGACTTCTCATTCGAGCATAGTTCTTGGGCGTACTTGTTGTATGAGTGGGCGGGCATTCCAGGTACGCTGTTATGCGGTTACATTAGCGACAAATGGTTTAAAGGCCGTCGTTCACCCGCTGCTATTTTGTACATGGTACTCGTATTAGTCGCCGTTCTTGTATATTGGTTTAACCCTGCTGGAAACCCATCCATAGATATGGCTGCGCTAATGGCTATCGGCTTTTTAATCTATGGACCTGTTATGTTGATAGGTTTATACGCGCTAGAATTGGTGCCAAAGAAAGCCGCTGGCACGGCAGCCGGGTTAACAGGACTGTTTGGGTATCTTGGTGGTGCCGTTATCGCCAATATTGCCTTAGGTTTTACCGTCGATTACTTCGGTTGGAATGGCGGATTCGTACTACTCACAGGTGGGTGTATTTGTGCCATTGTGTTAATCGGGTTTACGGTTAAACATGAAATTGCGCATTTGAAAAGTAAAGAAGCGTCTGCAGCTAACTAAATGATGACGTTTATTTAACGCGAAATCTTGCCGTATTTAGACGTATTTAAATCTGGCAGTGGGTAATAGCATGAGCAAAATAAAGACAGCAAACAAAGCGAATATCGTCATATTAGGCGCTGGGAGCATCGGATGTTATTTAGGAGGCTGTTTGCTGTCTGTTGGCGCGAATGTCACCTTAATTGGCCGTGCAAGGCTAAAAGAACAAATCGGGAAGAGCGGCTTAACGTTAACCGATTGGCGGGGTAGGAATACAAAGCTTAAACCGGACGCCGTTAATTTTACTGAAAGTGCCGAGGTAATGGAGAATGCTGATTACATTTTAGTGTGCGTAAAAAGCGGTGATACTCAAGAGGCTGCGTTGCTTATTGCGCAATATGGCAATAGCCTTCTACAGAAAGCTAATCCGGTTGTTATCAGCTTTCAAAACGGCGTAAGAAACGCACACGTGCTATCAGAATGCTTACCGAATTATACCGTCATGAAAGGCATGGTTCCCTTTAACGTGCTGGGGCAGGGCGACGGGCATTTTCACTGCGGTACAGAAGGCAATTTGTGTATTGAAGATAAAGCCGGGAAAGCGGAAGACTTAGTCGGCCTGTTTGACATGGCCGACTTGCCTGTTCAGGTGTATAAGGATTTATCTAGTGTGCAGTGGGGTAAGCTGCTCATGAATTTAAATAACGCCGTTAATGCACTTTCAGGCAAACCACTACTTGAGCAATTGCACGACAACGAATACCGAAAAGTAATGGCGGTTGTGCTAAAAGAAGCGTTAGTCGCAATGAAAACGGCTGGTATTGAACCGGCTAAAACAGGCAAGGTCGTTCCTAAACTTATGCCTTATATTATGTCATTGCCTAATTTTCTGTTTAAAAAGGTAGCTGCTGCAACGTTAAAAATTGACCCTCAGGCACGCTCATCTATGTATGAGGACTTAGCGCTGAATAGAAAAACAGAGGTTGATTATCTAAATGGCGAAATTGTTGCTTTAGGTGAAGCGCATCAAGTGAATACCCCCGCTAATACCGCAATAGTCAAACTCATTAAAGCAGCTGAAAGCGCAAGAGAAGGGTCACCAAGATTGAGTGCAGCCACCCTACAACAAGCGATAGTTGCTAGCTAGTCTATCGCTTTTAATCGTCTTGAAGGTCGTTAATATCGTCAATAATCTTGTTGAGCTTTTTCAACAGGTGTGACTTCTGCTTAGCGGTCATTGTCTTCACCAACTCATCGGCCAACGATAAATATGCTTCTCTGTTAGCCTTTCTGCGTGCTAGGTACTCTTCGGTGCGGTATTCATCGGGGTGAGTCAGTAGGTGGGTTAGCTTTTGTTGAAAGGCTTCTGTATTTTGTCTGCTTGCAAACAGTCGGCGCGCTTCATTCTGCATGGTTATGCGGTATTCAAGCCAGTTTCCACGGGTACGGGCGAAGTGAGGAGCGGCATTCGCTATCATCGTTTTTTGTTCGTCAGTTAAGTCACCTACACTGTCTTCAAAACCTTCTTCGAAATTCTCAATTAACTTTTCAAGCCTTTCGCTGTCAGACATTGAATTGTATTCATCAATCTCTTCTTGCTCTTCGTCATTTTCTTTTTGGATGGCAGCAAACAAATAAATAACTTGGTCGTCACTTAAGCGGGAAGCGAGTTCTGCTAACTCAGGCGCTAGTTTTGAACGTAAGGTCATTACGTGTTCATTAGCCTGATTTAGATGATTAGCTATAACTGCTTTGTTTAACTTATCTTGTTTTATATCTTCGGTTATCTGCTCTAGTTGGGCCAAATATAAAGCCAATTGTTCTTCTCTGTGCCAATCAATCCACCCTTCAAGCTTAATATCGAAAATAGCTTCTTGTGAATCATTAAGCTCTACATAATCGTCCATGTACCAATAAATAAGCCAATCGAGGTTATTGTATGCAAGCTTAGAAGAGCACCCTGTCAGTACTAAGAAGCCAAGAACAAGCCATAACTTTTTCATCTTTAAATCCGTTGTCGATGTAGCTATTAGCTACTGATATATAAATTAGTTACTGAGCACTAATAGTTCTTAGTAATTTAGCCGCCTTTTGGATTTCAAAATCAATAAATCGCTGCTGAATTTCTATGGCAGCGCTACACATAATATCTGGTGACTCGAGAAAATCTTTAGGTGCTGCTACCACCTCAAAATGTGCCTTACTGCTATCCTTCATGCCTTTAACTAAATTCGTGATGATGTCATCACTTTCCTCGTCAGAATACAAAGAGGGGCTTACCTGCTGATGAGCAATAAGCTTTGCTATAACCTCAAGCTCAAGTGCCTTTACTTCGCTCGATAGCTGAGCTTCATTCCCAGCATGGTGTTCTAGTGGCACCTCTTCGGGATACACAAATGCGGCGCAGGCAAGGGGATATTGCCCTTGAAGTTCTTGCATTTGTTTTATCATTAAATGCCAATAATCAACGATGTCAGCATCACTACCATGGGCGATATAATGCGTAATCCTCGCTTCAAACACCGCTCGAGCTCGGGTTGCAATAGCATTAATAGAAGCGCCTTCCCGTAAACCCTCTTCATTTATAGCGACAATTCGATAGTAGGTATCTGGATCTTTGTCTTTCATGGCAACCAAGTAGGCATGAGTCAATAAACCAGATTCTACTGCTTGCGTGTTTATTTCGCTTTCGTCTTCATAGCCACTGAACCCGTAGGCGCTACTGTCCACTACTTTACTGATAATACCTGCTCGTAAAAGTTCTTTGTGAGAAGGAGCCCAAAGTTCAGTATTCGGCGTATTTCGTATTTTTTTCGTAAACCAATTTGGAACATCGGCATCTTTATACGCTTGGTCAAACGCGGAACTTAACTCTGTGTTGTCATGCATAGACTTGCCGCCTAATGCGGGAGCGTGAAACTGCAACACGCCGTCTTCACCCAATAGCCTTTCTTTTCCCGCTAAATACACAATAGTGCATGCCGAAGAGCACGAGGTTTTCACAAATGTATTAAGTCCATATTCTTTGACTACAGCAGCTAGACGAGTCGCGCCGATAAGTCTTCCGCCAATACTGTGTAAGTGTATTGTTGTTATGTTTTCATTCTGTTTCAGTACATCTAGCAGCAGTAGTTCGGAGCCAATTTCTATACCGCCATAAAGTTCTAGCTCGGTGCCATTATTTAAAACTCTAAACTTGGTAGGGGGATAGGTGGATTCAGCGCCAATTAAAGAGATACTTTCAGTAATGATGGGTACCCCTGACCGATAGAAATCTACAGTGAAATTTATCATTCCTACTACTGTCATTATTATCGCCATTGTTGCCCAACCAGCAGAGCCACCGCGATGAGGGTGACGGATGGCAGAGCGAATTATGCCAACCGATTGCCAGATAACCACGGGTGTTAACACCACGTACAAAAGCATCATGTATATACCAAGCTCAGCTCGCGATGATGCACTTTCTATTTTAAGTTCAACAAATGAGCTTAGCGCAAGTGCACCAAGTGTTATTAAAATGCCAACCACCCAATAACTGATAGGTAACGATACTTGGCCTTTCCAAAAACGAATTAGCCAGTTTGCATGCAATGCTTCGTCATCCTATCTATCTTCTGCCAATACTGGGTCGTGATTGGCAGTATTTTGAGGATGAGAACTATCTTGATGCTGAGACGTTTCGGTTTTACTTGTTAAGGGGTGTCTTAGGGCTATTTCCTTTAGCACGGCAGACACTCTATCGGGATATTGCTCTTTGTCGATGTTGGCTAACACATCTTCAAGTTCGGCAAGGCTGTAGTTTGAATAATCCGGAGCTTGCATTAAATACTTCCATGTGGCTTTTATATTATTGAAGATGACATTCATTGACGTGCTAATAATACGGAATATTAGCCGCTAACACTACAGTATTCACCATATCTACCTGAATAGATGAGGAAAAACCATGGCAACACACGAAAAGCTTAACTACGTTGAGTTCGGTACATTCGACATCAGTAGTACTAAGTGTTTTTTTGAAACTGTATTTGGTTGGGCGTTTACCGATTACGGGCCCGAATACACGGCATTTTCTAATCAAGGATTAGACGGGGGTTTTTTTAAAGCTGAGCGCGCTAGCACCACAGCAAATGGCGGCGCGTTATTAGTTTTTTATAGCGCTGATATTAGACAAACCTTAAGCAAGGTAGAAGACGCTGGTGGCAATGTGAACAAGCCTATCTTTGAATTTCCAGGCGGTTGTCGATTTCACTTTATAGAACCTGGGGGCAATGAATTCGCGGTTTGGTCTGAAAAGGAATAGAAGCCCGCTCATGTTTAGGCTGGCCCAGAGAAGCTCTGTATAAAGGAGCCCTTTATAAAAATGCTCTGTATAAAAAAGCCCAGCTTAGAAAAAGCTGGGCTTTGTCACTTATTTTTAGCGGTGTTTACGCTACCATTTATTAAGCATTAGCGGCTTAATCAAGGGGTATTTACGCCTTATCGAGAACTATACGCAGCATTCTGCGAAGCGGCTCGGCAGCACCCCATAGCAGTTGATCGCCCACGGTGAAGGCTGAAATATATTCAGGCCCCATGGTCAATTTACGAATTCGACCTACAGGAATAGACAACGTACCTGTCACTTTCGCTGGCGTTAATTCTTGCATGGTGGCATCACGGTCATTTGGTACCACTTTCACCCAATCGTTATGCTGGGCAAGAATTTGCTCAATCTCTTCAACTGGCAAGTCTTGTTTTAATTTGATGGTGATAGCCTGACTATGACAACGCATAGCGCCTACACGCACACAAATGCCGTCAATAGGAATAGGCTGCTCAGTTAAACCCATAATCTTGTTGGCTTCAGCTTGCGCTTTCCATTCTTCACGGCTTTGCCCAGATGGCAACTGCGAATCAATGTAAGGAATTAAGCTTCCTGCTAGCGGCACGCCAAATTGTTCAGAAGGGTAATCATCGCTTCTGATAAACTCAGCGACTTGCTTATCGATGTCTAAAATAGCAGACGCTGGATTGTCTAATTTTGCTTTTACATTAGTGTGAATGGCACCCATTTGGCTAATAAGTTCGCGCATATGCTTAGCGCCAGAACCAGAAGCAGCCTGGTATGTCATGGGTGAAGCCCACTCAACCAAGTCCTTTTCGAATAAGCCACCTAGTGCCAACAACATTAACGATACCGTGCAGTTTCCACCTACGAAAGTGCGAATGCCGCTTTCAACGCCAGCGTCAATTTCTTTGCGGTTTACAGGATCTAAAACAATGACTGCATCGTCTTTCATGCGCAGCGCTGACGCTGCGTCTATCCAGTATCCATTCCAGCCGGTGTCGCGCAGTGAAGAATACACTTCTTTGGTGTAATCACCGCCTTGGCAGGTAATGATAATATCTTGCTTCGCAAGCGCTTGAATATCGAATGCGTCTTCTAGTACGCCAGCGTTAGCACCTGCAAAATCTGGCGCCGGAAGGCCTTTTTGCGACGTAGTAAAAAATGTGGGTTCAATGTGCGCGAAATCTTGCTCTTCTTGCATGCGCTGCATTAACACTGAGCCAACCATACCGCGCCAGCCCACTAAACCTACTTTTTGTTGTGACATTAACTTGAGAACCCTATAAAACTAAACTGTGTATTTATGTTGAACCAGCGGTGATATCACCCTGGCAACCCTATACCTGTCGCATATTCATTATTATGCCTGCAGTCTATAAACAATTTAAAACGCTGGCTAGCGGGTTTTTAGAAATATTACGTTATAGATATAAGTGAATCACATTTGGCGGGGGCATTATCAATCTTTTGTTGAAACTAATTCTTAAAATGCATAATTATCATTCATGTTCGAGGAAGGTAGTCTTGATTCAACAGTTTTTAAACCCTAGCAGCCTAAATGAGTACCGAGTCAAACGCGCTCTACTTTACGAAATTAAAAAGGAAATAAACGGATGAAAACCATATTAGTAACAGGCGCGACCGACGGCATTGGTCTTGAAACCGTAAAATTGTTAGCTCACGAAGGGCATAATTTGATCATTCACGGAAGAAGTGCTGATAAGTTAAAGCGTGTAGAGCAAATGTTAGGTGCCGATTACCCTGCAATAAAGGTGACAGGGTTCGTGGCAGATTTAAGCGACTTTCAAGCAGTTGATAATTTTGCAACTGATGTGGCAGGCGCTTTTTCAGCCATTGACGTTATCATTAATAATGCCGGGGTGTTTCATTCTCCCGCAATTGAGACAAGCGCAGGCTTAGACGTACGCTTTATGGTGAATACGATTGCGCCGTTCATCATTACCAAACGTTTGTTACCACTTATGCCAAGTGATGGGCGAGTAGTAAACGTATCATCTGCAGCTCAAGCCCCTGTTAATTTTGACCTGCTAAGTCAAGGCCCTTCTATGAGTGACGGCATGGCATACGCACAAAGCAAGCTTGCTATAACCATGTGGACACGCTTTTTTGCCGAAAAATACGCAGCAACAGGGCCATTGTTCGTGTCTGTTAATCCTAAATCTTTGTTAGGCAGTAAAATGGTGAAAGAAGCTTATGGTGTAGCCGGAGGTGATTTAGCAATAGGTGCGAAGATATTTGTGGAAGCAGCTCTTAGTGATAGGTTTGCAAACGTAAAAGGTGAATATTTTGACAACGACAACAATCAGTTTGCGCCTGCACATCCATTTGGTGAAAACTCAGCAAATAGAGAGCAATTGGTTAATGCAATTGAATCTATTGTTGCCTGTCACCTAAGTTAATTATTTCCAAACATTAGCATCTTCATGTAGAACACATCAGAGCCTCTGGTGTGTTTTGCCTATTCGGCACTATTTCATTTTTTCAATCTTGCCTTTGTACTATTTTTAATCCTTATCATTGCTTGCCTTGCGAGTCTGTAAAATGTTCCTTCTTCTTGTAATTCTTCTAATGCCAATAAATCGGTTTCAACTTAAGTTATTAATTTTATTTAATAATTTAACATGGAATTCTCCTTGCTTCGTTCAGTTCTGAAACATGAATGTATCACCCGAGACCGTTATTACAACGTAATCAATTAGGTTATCTCTATAAGGAACTGAAATGGCTGAATCGTTTAAATACCAAGGACAAAAAGGGAAAGGCGGCGAGTTACATCAAACCGCGGGTAATGGACACCCAGCTATGACAACAGCGCAAGGTTGCCCCATTCACGACGATCAAAATTCTCTTAAAGCTGGCCAACGAGGGCCTACTGTTTTAGAAGATCACGTACTTAGAGAAAAGATTTTTCACTTCGACCACGAGCGTATTCCTGAACGTGTGGTACATGCTAGAGGCTTTGGCGCTCACGGCTATTTTGAAACTTACGAATCATTATCAGATATTACATCAGCAGATATTTTCCAGCGTAAAGGCGAAAAAACGCCTGTATTCACACGCTTTTCTACTGTTGCGGGCAATAAAGGTTCACCCGATTTAGCGCGAGATGTGCGCGGCTTTGCCGTGAAGTTTTATACTCAGCAGGGTAACTGGGATTTGGTAGGAAACAATATCCCTGTATTTTTTATTCAAGATGCTATTAAGTTCCCAGATCTTATTCATTCTGCAAAACAAGAGCCTGACCGCGGCTTTCCTCAAGCGCAAACTGCCCATGACAACTTTTGGGACTTTACCAGTCTATCGCCAGAATCTACACACATGTTGATGTGGGCTATGTCAGATCGCGCAATACCTCGATCTTTCCGATTTATGGAAGGTTTCGGTGTGCATACCTTCAAGTTTATAAATGCAGAAGGTGAGATGAAATACGTTAAATTCCATTGGAAGCCAAAGCAAGGTTTACAGTCGGTCGTATGGAATGAAGCACTTAAAATTAATGGCGCAGATCCTGATTTTCACCGCCGAGATATGTGGAATGCCTTACAAGCAGGTGACTTCCCAGAGTGGGAATTAGGCGTTCAGGTGTTCGACCAAGATTTTGCAGACAATTTTGAATTCGATGTTTTGGATGCGACTAAACTGATCCCTGAAGAACAGGTGCCAGTGAAAATAGTAGGCAAAATGGTACTTAATAAAGTGGTTGATAACTTTTTTGCAGAGACGGAACAAGTGGCGTTTTGTACCCAAAACATAGTGCCAGGTATCGACTTTACCAATGATCCTTTGTTGCAAGGCAGAAACTTTTCCTACTTAGATACGCAGTTAAAGAGGCTAGGTAGCACGAACTTTACGCAGCTTCCTATTAATGCACCCAAATGCCCAATGCGCCATTTTCAACAAGACGGCCATATGGCAATGCAAAACCCGAAAGGGCGCGCTAATTACGAACCAAATTCGTGGGATGCTGATGAAAATAACCCTCGTGCGTGCCCAGAGACGGGTTATCAATCACATGCAGAGCCTATGGAAGGCAGTAAAACACGCTACCGCTCAGAAACCTTTGCAGACCATTACAGCCAAGCACGTCAGTTTTATATTAGTCAAACTGAAACAGAGCAAAAACATATGCGTGATGCATTTGCGTTCGAACTGTCAAAAGTTGAACGGTTAGCTATTCGCGAGCGGGTAGTGTCTCATTTGCTAAATGTAGATAAAGCATTAGCCGAAAGCGTTGCACAAGAGTTGGGTTTTTTAGAAATGCCTGAACCCGCTGAAGCAGCGATGCCTACAAGAGAAGATTTACCGGTATCCGACGCTCTTAGTATCTTAAAAAATGCTCCTAGCACTTTTAAAGGCCGTAAATTAGGCATTCTTGTGTCTGATGGAATTGATGCCGATATGCTTTCAAATGTTATCGACTCCCTAATGGCTGAAGGGGCTATGTTTGAGTTAGTGGCGCCTAAAGTAGGTGGTGTAACATGCAGCGAAGGAAAACATATTGCGGCGCATCAAAAGGTAGATGGTGGACCATCTGTGCTTTATGACGCGGTACTATTATTACTTTCAGAAAATGGCGCAACATCTTTATCGATGAAACCTGAAGCAAAAGATTTTGTTTCAGATGCGCATGCTCACCAGAAGTTTGTAGGTTACACGGCGAACGCCATGCCATTGATTAAAGCTGCAGGTTTGGGTGATGCAATGGACGATGGTTGGTTGGATATCGAATCTATCAAGCCAGATGCGTTTATCAAACAGCTTCGTGACATACGTTTTTGGGCTAGGGGTTAAGGGCGTTTTTTGGCCATTTCCCCTTTAGCATATTTACTGTAATCGAAAGGGAATTAGCCCTAGTCTTCAAGCTGAGGGGGGCGCTTTATAGGCGTTTCCCCCTATACCCAAGCAAATTTTCCCGTGCTAAGTTGAATTTTTAATTTAGAATAGCTAAAAGGCTCGTGAGCTTTACTTTGCAAGTTGCGCAAAACGTAATTGCATTTGCGGTAAAAAGTAGCAAGGCTCTATGAAAGGTATAAGAGCGCAATTTCACATGTCTTTTATAGAGAAGCACATTAATAACTATCGCGTTAATAACCATCGCGTTGCCCGAGGAAAATATGCAGTACGATACACATCAAAAGTTTTCACCTACCACACTATTTTTACACTGGACTGTTGGCTTAATCATAATTGGCATGCTGGCTTCAGGTGTCTATATGGTAGAGCAAAATGCCTATTGGGTATTTTCGTGGCATAAATCTTTTGGCTTTATTGTGCTGTTCCTAGCATTAGCTAGGGTGGCATGGCGAATGAAAAATGGTTGGCCTACAGCGGCAGGGGATTACTCTGCGTTAGTACACGGCGTAGCTAAAGTGATTCATTGGGTACTTATTCTTAGCACGCTGCTAATGCCAATATCAGGGCTTATGACTTCGGTACTGGGTGGCCACGGTTTATCTGTGTTTGGATTAGAGGTATTCGCACAAAATTTCAGTGTAGAAGACCCTGAAAAAACGTTGCCAATAAACTACGAGCTTTCAAAACTCGGCGGCACTGTACATCATTATTTAGGCTATGTATTGATTGGTGCTGTTGTACTTCACGTTGCCGGTGCGTTAAAACACCACATTATGGACAAAGACGGCACGTTACGACGTATGTTAGGCAAAAGCATTTAGTTAGTAAAATTTAAGACTGACGGCTTCGAATAGACAAAAAACCACAGTTTACTTGCTGTGGTTTTTTTATGACTTTTCTTTTTTTTTGTTAAAGACCCGCTTCTCTTAACGCTTTATCCCAGTAGGGTTCACCACTATACCGCTCTTTTAAAAAGTCGATAAAGGCGCGCACTTTGGGCGCTAATAAACGGTTGCTTGGATATACAGCCCACAGTGCACACTCAGCGGTTAGGGGGTAATCTTTTAAGACTTGAACCAATTGACCACTTTCAAGATATGGGTAGCTACACCAGGTGGCCGTGAGGGTTAAGCCGTTGCCACCAATAGCAGCGTCCCGTACTGCTTCACCATTATCCATACGAATTCGCGTTTTAGGTTTTATCGATACTACGCCCTGCGGTGTGTCGAATTCCCATGTTTCCAAACCCATAAGATTTACAGCAGCATGTTGAGGTATGTCTTGTGGAGTTTTCGGCGCACCATATTTCTTAATATAGTCTGGTGACGCTACAATAATTCGCTTGTCATCAGCCAGTTTCCTAGCGTGCAGATTAGAGTCTTTTAGCACCGCGTCACGAATTGCTACATCAAACCCGCCTTCTATCAGATCTAAAATACTGTCGCTGAATCGAAAGTCGACATTTAGCTGAGGGTAAGAGGCTAAGAATTCTTCCATAGCGGGTACTAAGTGTAGGCGACCAAAAGAGGCTGGAGCGGTTACTCGCAATGTGCCCTGTGGCGTTTGTGAGCCAACCCCAACGGCGGCTTGAGCGATCTCAATACTTGATAGCACCTCTTCCGCATGAGGTAAGAATAGTTTTCCTTCATCGGTTAACGACACTTTTCGCGTGGTTCGGTGAATAAGCCGCACACCCAAATTTTCTTCCAATTTATTAATGTGAGCGCTAGCCACGGCCGGTGAAACATTCAGTTCACGCCCAGCAACACTGATGTTATTGGTATTGGCGATACGTACAAAAAGCTTAAGGTGATCGATGTTCATAATGGATTATCAATAAAATCTATAAACTGTATGTGTTTATAACCCAATTATCATATGCCTGGCTAGTGTCTATTATTAGTCTCGAACTTAACGCAACGAGGCTACTCACATGAAAGCAATGGTTATTAACGAATTTGGCGGACCTGAAGTATTTACTGCGGCTGAAATAGATGCCCCACGACTTAAAGCGGGCCACGTCATTGTGCGTATTGCAGCAACTAGCGTAAACACTGTAGACACCATGATCCGTGAAATAGGTCAAGACCTACCATTTTCCCCTAAACTTCCAGGCGGTGTTTTAGGGATGGATTTCGCCGGAACAATCGAATCTGTAGGCGAAGGCGTAGAAGACTTTAATGTAGGTGATGAAGTTTACGGTTGCGCGGGTGGATTAGCTGACTTGCAAGGTACATTAACTGAGCTCATTCTAGCGGATGTGCGTTTGATAGCGCCAAAACCTAAATCTCTATCTATGCGTGCAGCGGCAGCGCTACCTTTAGTGGGGATCACCGCTTATGAAGGATTAACCCGCGCACAAACTACAAAAGATCAAACGGTGTTGGTCCATGGCGGCGCTGGCGGTGTAGGTCACCTTGCTATCCAAATGGCCCGTCACTTTGGTGCGACCGTCTTTGCTACGGGGGGCTCAGATGAGCAAGCCGCCCTTATTGAGAAGCTGGGTGCTACTTATATTGATTATCGCTCAGAAAAAGTGGCTGATTATGTTGCTAAGCACACTGATGGCGCAGGTTTCGATGTGATTTATGATTCTGTGGGTGGCGGCAATTTACAGAGCTCTTTTGAAGCAGCAAAACTATGTGGTCAAGTGGCGACTACTGTTTCATTGATTGAAACTGATTTGAGCCCTGTGCACTTCAGAGGTTTGAGCTTACATGTGGTATTCATGCTGATCCCTATGATCCACGACTACAAGCGTGAAAGTCATGGCGCTATATTACGCGCTATAACCGACATTGTTGATGCAGGTGCATTAACCCCAATCTTGGATAGCGAGGTGTTTACCCTTGATCAAGTAAGTGATGCACATGCGCGCTTAGCAAGCGGCAAAGCCATGGGCAAAATCGTTATCGATGTAGCCTCTTAAATTTTCGAGTACAAGCTGTTGAATACGTTCTTGAACAAGCTCTTGAAATAACGACTTGTGCTAACTTTTAGATTTGTACTGTTTACTTTCCCTAAGCGCACCCTTTGCGCACTTTTACCCTTGGTGATAGCCGTTATGCTCGCCAAGGGGCTTTTATTTTTTCTCTCGCCTTTAATTAATCGTCAATATCCTTATCTCTGTATTAAACCATAGAGCATATTTACTTATGTTCGCATGTTGCGTTGCGAGTTTTTTAGCGCTATTGGTATTTTGTACTCGCAATTGTAAACATCCCCTAAACTATCTTCACTTGCTAATCAGGAAGGAAATTTTATGAAAGTAATGCGTTTGAAAGACAACAGTGAAGGATTAGCATCACTTTACTGCGCAGACGAAGCAGAGCCAACCGTCGTCGGCAACGATGAAATTAAAGTAAGGATCCATGCTAGCTCTCTAAATTATCATGATTACAGTGTAGCGACGGGTGCTATTCCCACAGAGGGCGATCGTATTCCTATGTCTGACGGCGCTGGCGTAGTGGTAGAAGTTGGGGAAGGCGTTACACAATTTGCCCCAGGAGACCATGTGGTTTCTACCTTTTTCCCTGACTGGTTAAGTGGCGCACCTACGGTAGGTGATTTTAGTCGCACACCTGGCGACGGTATTGACGGTTATGCCAGAGAAGTCGTGGTAAAACCGCAGCAGTGGTTTACTAAAGCACCGAGCGGGTGGTCTCATGAAGAAGCGGCTACTATCACGACAGCAGGATTAACAGCTTGGCGAGCATTAGTCGTAGAAGGCGGCTTAAAAGCAGGTGACACGGTTCTGTTGTTAGGCACCGGCGGTGTTTCTATCTATGCGCTTCAAATAGCCAAAGCAATGGGAGCGAAAGTGGCTATTACCTCAAGCTCTGATGACAAGTTAGAGAAAGCAAAAGCCCTAGGTGCAGATTTTACGGTTAACTATAAAACAGATGAAAAGTGGGGCAAAACCGTTGCCAAATGGACTGGCGGAACAGGGGTTGATCATGTGGTAGAGGTGGGCGGTCCAGCCACACTAGGACAATCTATTCATGCATGTAGAGTAGGGGGAAGTATTGTACTTATTGGGGTGTTAACCGGTATTAAAGGTGATATCCCAACAGCTACTCTTATGCGCAAACAAATTAGGTTAACTGGGATTATTGTGGGTAGCAATAAAGAGCAATGGGACTTTGTAAGTGCCTTGGAATGTATGAACTTCAAACCTGTGGTTGATACAACATTTGCCCTAGAAAGGCTATCGGATGCGTTTGCTTTTGAGGCGTCGGGTAAACACTTTGGTAAAATTTGTGTGAGTCTTTAAATCAAAAAGTGGGGGCAGCAACATTGCACGCTGCGCCCTTATTGAGCACTATAGGAATGGTTAGGCCTAACGTAAAAATAAGAGTAAAAGGAATACCATGAGTTTGTCCCATATCATGTCTACTCGTGTAGTCAGTGTACACATGGATGATAGTTTAGAGTTGATACAGACTTTGTTCGCCGAAACCGGGTTTCATCATTTGGTGGTAGTGCATCAGAATCAACTTCAAGGCATCATTTCAGACCGTGACGTGTTAAAAGCGACTAGCCCTTTTGCCAATACGGTTAATGAACGCTTTCGCGATAGAGCAACACTGGAAAAAAAAGCGCATCAGATTATGACGCGAAACGTGTTTACTCTTTCTCCAAACGATTCAATTGTTAGCGCCATTTCCTTGTTCAATGAAAATAAGATTTCCTGTATCCCCATCATTGATGAGAAACGATGCCCAATTGGGATAGTATCTTGGCGAGATGTTATGCGCTTTATGGAAGCGAGGGTAAATGCTAAGAAAGGTTAGACCGCTAATTGAGTAAGTAGCAGAAAAGATAAATTAGCGATGTTTACATGAATAAAAAAGGTGCGTTTATACGCACCTTTTTTGTTTGTCGGTTAGCTTACCATATGTAAACTAACTGGTTTTTCGATAACTCACTCTAAATAAGATGCTATACAGCACAGGTACGGCAATAAGCGTGAGTATGGTGGCAAAGGTTAATCCGCCCATAATCGTAACTGCCATGTCTGCAAAGAAGGCATCGAATAACAGGGGTGCCATACCTAAAATAGTCGTTAATGCGGCCAGTGTTACAGGGCGTAAACGGCTTAACGTCGCTTCCACTATAGCCTTTTTAATTTCTATCCCTTCTTCAATTTGTAGGTCTATTTCTTCGATAAGCACAATGGCATTTTTAATTAACATACCAAATAAACTCAAGAACCCAAGAAGTGACATAAATCCGAACGGCATGTTTGTAGACAGAAGCCCTGTCACTACACCGACAATAGCCATGGGCACTACTAGCCAAATGATAAGAGGCTGACGGGCGTGGCCAAATAGCAATACAGAGATTATGAACATCACTAAGAAGCCCACAGGTAAGCCTGCACCTAGTGCAGCTTGCGCCTCACTTGAGCTTTCAAATTCGCCGCCCCATTCAAGAGCATAACCGGCAGGAATGTCCATCGCTTCAATTTGAGGGCGAATACGGGCAAATGCTTTCGCGGCAGTTTCATTGTCGCCTGGCTCAGCCTCTACGGTGATGGTTCGCAATCTATCTCTACGATGAATACGTAGCTCTTCTGTCACTATATCTAAACCGCTCGATACCTGGGTAAAAGGCACGTACTGACGTTGCTGAGAAGACCATACTTGGCTCTCTCGGACTGATTGAATGGCGGTGTCATCGGGATGCCCCATTTTTGCCACAATACTGTAAGCATAATCACCGTCTTGCACACTGCCTAAACGCAACCCGCTACTAGCATACTGCACCGTTTGACTGAAGTCTGAGTGAGACACGCCCGCAATACCGGCATTGTAATTATCGTACTGGGTATTAATAGCCACGCCTTTTTCACGCCAATTGTGGCGAATATCTTTAATATTGCCATCAGCGAACATCAAGCCTTTCGCTTCTTCGGCGAGGGTACGTAACACTTCTGCATCAGGGCCTGAGAAGCGTGCTTCAAGCTTAGCGCCAGAACCTGGACCAAACTGCATACGCTCTTGGTAGAAGTTAGCATCAAGGTCAATATTATCGAGCAAGCCGGAAAGCTTTTCTTGAACGGCAGGAATATTCTCTAACTCATTAACCCGTACCATGAAAAATCCATAGTTTTCATTGGCACTTTTGGGCGCGTATGTAAGCGTGAAACGATCTGCTCCTTGACCAATAATGGTGGTGACAGCCGTTACATTTTCTTGCGCTAAAATACGTTGCTCAGCTTCTTTAATGATTTTTTCGGTAGCGCGAATATCACGATCTTGTGGGCCCCAATAATGCACAAAGAAAAGCGGTGCATTTGAGGGCGGGAAAAAGCCTTGTTTTACCATACCGAAACTGCCGTAGGCCACCACGGTAATGACCACCAGTACGGCAATGGTCACCCATCGTAATTTTAGTGCCCCGGTGAGGGTTTTGGTGAACCAGCGCTGCAACACAGTAGGTTCATCGCCATCGGTTTGCTTCACGCCTTTACGAAACACTAATTCGCCAAGCACTGGCACTAAGGTAACGGCTAGTACCCAGCTCATCATTAAAGAAACTAATACAACAGCAAATAAGGAATATAAAAATTCACCGGTAGCATCATCAGATAACCCAATTCCCGAGAAGGCCGCGATACCTATTACTGTTGCACCTAATAAAGGCCATTGTGTTCGCTTCACAATAAAGCTTGCCGCATCTTTGGCCGACGCGCCGGTAGCCATTCGCAGCATCATGCCTTCGGCCACTACAATCGCGTTATCTACTAACATTCCCATGGCGATAACCATAGCGCCAAGGGATATGCGTTGAAGCTGAATATCCATAAGCCACATGATAAGAATAGTGCCAAGTACGGTAACTAACAGTACTGCGCCTACCACTACGCCAGAGCGCCAACCCATGAATAGGCACAACGTCAGAGTAACGACGACTACCGACATCACAAGGTTTGAAATAAAGCCATCGACCGACTCATCAACCACCGAGGCTTGGTCGTAAATGGGGGTAAGGGTAATCCCCACAGGAAGGGTATTCAGTAGGTGATCCACTTTAGCATTTACTCGGTTGCCAACATCAACAATGTTCACGTTAGACAGCGCTGAAACCGATACGGTCAAGGCTTCTTCGCCGTTATAACGAATAAGTTGTGACTGGATATCTGCAGGCTCTAATTTAAGCGTGGCGACATCGGAAACGCGAATAGAGCGATTGGTACCTGGAATAACTAATGAAAGGTTAGATATTTCTTTAATTTTATCTGGTGCCCGCTCTACGATTAATCGTACATTCTTTTCATCTACCAACACTCTTCCGCCATTAAAAGGGCGCAAGTTATCTTCAAACAGCGAGGTTAAATCAGGAAAGGAAATACCTAATCCGGCAAGCTGATAAGGGTTCACGTAGGCAACTATCTGTTCGGTTTGCACACCACTTACCGTGACTTTTGCTACCCCATCTGTGGTTAATAAGTCTCTGCGAATTAAGCGCGCAAATTCCCGTAATTCACTGGTGGTAAAGTCGGGGGCGCTCAAAGCGTAGTAAAGGCCGTAAACGTCACCAAAGTCATCAAAAACTACAGGGTCTTGTGCACCTGTCGGCAAGGATGTAGCGGCGTCTCGTAAACGCTTCCTAAGTTCATCCCAAATTTGTGGAAGTTCAGTACTGTCATAGTTGCTTTTAACTTCGACAGTAATTTCAGATAAGGCTGGCGAAGAGATTGATGTGAGTTCTTTTAGTTGCGGCATTTGCTGGATAGCAATTTCTAATGGTTCGGTAATTTCCCGTTCCACTTTCTCTGCGCCAGCGCCAGAGTAGCTGGTGTAAACCTTCACCTGTTTAATCGTGAATTCTGGGTCTTCTAAACGACCAATATTGGTCATTGCAATAATACCGCCCAACAGCAGTATCACCACCATTAGCCATACATTTACGGGTTTATCAATTGAATAACGAGCGATATCCATAACTTACTTTTCTCCCTCGTAAGGAAGAACCTTCATGTCTGCTCGCATTTTAGTTGCGCCTGCTGCAACTACCTTTTCACCCAGCGCTAATGAACCACTTAGTACTGCGAAATCCTCGTGAATGTGTTCAACAGTAACGCTAACTTTGTTCACTAATTTACTGCTTTCGTTATATACCCAAACCCCAAAACCTGAGGCTTTGTCACCCACTAACGACTGTACTGGGACAACAACACCGTCAGGAAATGGTGAACCCTGTAAGCTCACTTTCACAACAGCGCGAGCGCCTGGCGTAAGAGGTAAATCTGCACGTGGCTCCATAGCAAAGACGACTTCGTAAGTTTGCGATACAGGGTCGGGCTGAGTGTTGTGCTCTACATAATTAACTGGATACCACTGTGTTTCTTCTGTCGTTAACGATGCACTAGCTTGCTCTATTCCACGATTAAGGTTCGCGGTGAGTAGCCTTTCAGGCACGTTAATATTGAAGTAAATTTTAGAGACATCTTGTAACCGAGCAATAGGCGTTCCGGCGGCTACAAAGCTATTATTTTCAACAAGACGCTGAGAAACCTTGGCATCGAAAGGTGCATATAATTGGGTATAACTTAAATCCTGCTTTGCCGTTTTTAGTTCTATTTCAGCTAATTCGTAGGTGGTTTTTGCAGTATCAAGGGTACTTTGCGCTACCAGTTTTTGCGCATACATCTTTTCAATACGGTCTAATTCGCGTTTAGACTGTTCCAAACGGGTGCGTTGTTCGTCGACACGGCGTTCGAAAGGTTGTCTGTCAATCGTGGCTAACAGCTTGCCTTCTTCAATATCGTTACCTGTCGTTAAGTCGGTTTGAACTAATCTACCTGATACTTCAAAGCTAAGATCAACCGTTTTTACCGCAGAAACGACTGCCGGAAAGGTAAATTCATCAAATGCAGGAACAGTACTCACCTCAGCAAGTTTTACATAGCGAGGGGCTACCGTTTTCTCTTGTACATCGTCCTCTGATGAACAACCAGCAAGGATGAGAACAGATAAAGCAGTAAGTGCAACAAGCTGACGAATTCGCGAAATGGGCATAGGAATTTTTCGATCCGTATTTGTGGTGAATAGAGTATAGACGACTATACTCACCTATAATTAAAGTAAACTGTGCGGTGCATTTTAAAGATCATCCATTGAAAAGTAAACTGCGCAGTGTAAAATGAATGCATAATATGTTTAGACAGTAAAATTATGACTAGTACTACACGTACCCGAAGTGATGTTAAGCGTGATGCTATTATTCAAGCAGCGAAGCAAGCATTTCAGGAATTTGGCGTTAACGGAACCAGCATGGACAAGCTGGCCGAGCTAGCGAACGTGTCTAAAAGAACAGTGTATAACCATTTCTCAGCAAAGGAAGAGCTGGTGATGCACCTTATTAAAGAACAGTGGCAATCTGCCCTTGTTGATATAGGTGCGCCTTATGATCCAGAGATCTTGCTGGCCGACCAACTCACCGAGCTGATTATGGCCGACATAAATTTTATGAGCGCTGATGAACACCTAGAATTGGCTCGTGTTGCTATTGGGCACTTTTTTTATGAGCCCACCCGATTAAAAGATGAAGTTGCCCAACTTCAAGCCCAAGAAAAAGCAATGCATAAGTGGTTAAAAGCCGCAAGAAAAGACAATCGTATGGATTTCGATGACATTGAGCAGGTGGTTGAAGAGATGGATAGCCTGGTGAAAGGGCAGTGCTTTTGGCCACAACTGTTTAAGTTAGAAGACCCGCTTACTGAAACGCGTAAGCTGCAAATTGCAAAAGGCGTGACTGAAATGATGCTTTGTCGTTATGGTACGAACACTTAATTCAATAGCAAATGCTATAAGTATAATGAGCTAATCATTATACTTATAAGTCTTACAGTATTTCCTTTCTGCGTCTTAACATTCCCACCGCTTTACGCCAGTGGGAATGTTGCTAGACGTTAAAAAAACTTACCTAGTTGCCACACTCAATTTCAACCTCTACCTCAGAATCATTTGCACGAGATCTACGAAAGATTTTGTGTTTTATCCACGAAAACGGTACGGCTAAGTCGAGCAAGATTAAGTACAAGCAAGGCACTAGAATTAAAGTAACCAGTGTGGCGTAAAGTACAGCAAAACCAAGAGCGGCAGCCATGGGTACGACGAACGCCGCTTGTAGGCTACTTTCAAACATAATCGGCAGTACACCGGCAAAGGTAGTAATCGAAGTCAGTGTGATAGCTCTGAAGCGCGCACTGCCAGCTTCTGTCACCGCTTCTCTAACACTGTAGCCTTGTGCGCGGCGTTGATTAACAAAGTCTGTCATTACTAGGGAATCATTTATCACCACTCCAGCGGCGGCTATCAGACCAAAAGTAGACATCATGCTTAAATCTAGGCCGAGCCAGAAGTGACCCCATATTGCCCCAGTAAAGCTAAATGGAATAACCGACATTATGATAAGCGGTTGCCCGTAGCTTTTAAGCGGTACGGCCAGAAGAATATAGACCATAATCATCGCGGCTAAGAAAAATAACAATTGCTCACTTTGCTGCGATTGCTGTTCTTCAATATCCCCGCCAAGCTCGGTCATCACTGATGGAAATTCTTCTTGTAACTGAGGAAGTAGTTTTTCCTTAATCTGCTCTACCACTTCGTTCGGCTCTACCGCCTCTTCATCGATATTGCCCCACACATACACGCTACGATATCCACCTTCACGGCGAATATAACTGATGCCTGGTTTTTCTTCTAACAAGACTACATCGCCAAGTAATACATCACGACCTTCAGGCGTTTTGATAACGGTATATTTCAAATCAGCAAAACGCTCACGGGTAAGTTCGGGATAGCGCACCATCACCTTCACTTCTTCGCCATTACGAATAACGCGTTGTGCTTCGCCGCCATAGAAGCTAGCACCAACCTGAGAAGCTATGTCAGAAAGGGTTAAGCCTAAGTCATAGGCCACAGGCAACATAACTAATTGCACTTCTTTGCTGGCAGGATCTATGGTTGAACTAACATCGAATAGTCCATTTTGTTGTTGCAGCATTTCAATAAACTTCAAACCTGCAGCGTTCAATGTGTTGATATCAGGGCCAAATAAAAGATAGCCAAATTCACCATCATCACCATTTCCGCCATTCACATCGTCTATTACGGTGAACGACTTCATACCGGGAATGTCAGGTATGGCTTCTCGCCAGCGCCTTGCTAACTCGAAGGTATCAATAGGGCGTTTGTCTTCGTGCACCAACGGAGTCAGAATTTGGCCTTGGGTACGCTCATTATTAAAGGCCAGTCTGTCGCGGATCATACCGGTGCCAAACTCTTCAATAACTTGTTCTTCAACGTCTAAAATAGTTTGCTCTATCGTTTTTAACGCTGTGATGGTGGCAGCATCCGACACGTTTTCATTCATTTCAATGCGAACGCTAGGAAAGTCATGAGGCACTTTCGGATTAGGCACCATTCGTACATAGTTTGCGTTGATTAGCCCGATACTAATCATCAATATCCCAAAGAACAGGAAAAATACTGCCCAACGCCACTTCAACGCGCGCTCAACGGTGCGTTTATAAGGACCGTTTACAAAGCCGTAGAATCGAGTATTAAATTTATCCCGCCAGCTTCCTTTTTTTATCGGTGTAAAGTGTGTATGTGCAATATGTGCTGGTAGTATTAGCTTTGATTCAACTAAGCTGAACGCTAAGCAAAAGATAACCACAATTGCGATATTATAGAAGAAGGCGCCTTCAGGGCCGCTACTTAGAGTAAATGGAGCGAATACGGCAATGGTGGTCAAAACACCGAATGTGGCTGGCGTAGCAACGCGCTTTGCGCCGCGAACTACGTTATCAATACCGCCGCCTTTGCTTTCTATTTCAGTATAAGCACTTTCCCCTATGACGATGGCATCGTCTACCACAATACCCAGCACCATTATGAATGCAAATAGCGATAGAATATTAATGCTGATGCCAAATACCGGCATCAGCATAACAGCACCTAAAAAGCATACCGGTAAGCCTACCATAACCCACAAGGCCAGCTTGAAACGTAGAAATAGGGTCAGCATCAAGGCGACAAGAATGGAGCCTTGAAACAGGTTTTTAAGCATCATGTCTAAGCGAGCATTCAAGTAGTAGGTCATATCTACCAATATTTCTAAGCTCACTCCGTTGGGAAGGGTTTTATTTCTTTGCTCGATATAGGCTTTCACCGTGTTAGCCACGGGGATGGTATTTTGTGATTTAGTCGCACTTACCGACATGTAAATGGCGTTTTTACCATTGTATTTAAAGTAGCGTTCGCCTTCGGTAAAGCCATCTTTAATTGTGGCAATGTCACCTAAAGTCACTTTTGCCCCTGCAGAGCCAATCTTAACGGGAATTTGAGCAAACTCAGTGCCGCTGTAATACTGGTTTTCTACACGGACAGAAATAATACCTGCGTTGGTACGCAATTGCCCGGCAGAAATATTGGTGGAATAGTTGCTTATTGCACGGCTAACATCGGCAATGCTTAGGCCATATTTACGCAGCATTTCCGGCTTTATCTCAATAGCAATTTCATCGCTTGGTGTCGATATGTCTACTAAGGAAACATTGTTAAGTTGAAGCAGTTCATCTTCAATTTCTTTGGCGATGATCTTAAGCTCTGGAAGAGGTAAATCGCCCACCAATGGCATTTCAATCACGTCTTGTTGAAACTCAATTTGCGATATATTTACCGGCTCCATTCCCGCAGGGAAGGTAGCAATACCGTCAACTCTCAGTTTAACTTTATCGAGTACATCGGTGAGTTCTTCATCAGTATCGATTTCAAGTGTAACGGTTCCAGAATCACGAAAAGCGCGGGCTACCGTTCTTTTAATCTCGGTAACGTCTTTTAACGCCTCTTCTACCTTAATAAGAATACTTTCTTCTATTTCTTGTGGAGATGCACCAGGATATTGTGCCGACACCGTAATGTAGTTTATTTCGATGTTGGGAAACATTTGGCGCTGAATCGTAAAGTAACTGGCCAAGCCCATCAAAATGATAAATATCATTAATAGGTTCGCGGCTACGGCGTTATTGGCAAACCACGCGATAATGCCCGTTTCTGAATTAGTTTTATTCATGGTGGCGCTCCTATTTCGCGGTGTCGCTGTTCGCCACAAAACCAGCGCTGTTATCGATGACTTTTACTTCCATGCCATTTTGAGGGTATTCAGGTAAAGACATCACCACTTTGTTCGGGTTAAAAGTGCCTTGAATAAGAAAGTCGCTGCCATCTTCACGAATAACCTGAATTTTTTGCGAGACCAACTTACTTTCTTCATCTATTGTCCAAAGCGTGCGGTTGGTGACTAATTCTTGTGGAATACGGTATACATCTTCTAGCTTCTTACCTTCAAAACTTATCGTGGTATAGGTACCGAATTTCACGATAGGTTTAGTTGCATTCAGGGCGTAAGGGTCTTCAATTCTGGCTACAAAATGGGTCATCCTGGTGGCACTGTCGATAACGCCCGTGTCACGATGAATTGTCGCGGTAACTTGCGTTTTGCTTACATCGTCAAGGGTAAGTATCGCTTTTGTTCCTAGGGTGTTTTCATCTAAGAATACCCGGTCGAACCCCGCGATAGGAAAGGTGATTTCTGCCTGCTCAATATTATTGATAACCGCCGCGGTAGTGCCTTGGGTAACATAATCGCCGGTACTGATCTCTCTTGAAATAATAAGGGCATCATAAGGGGCAGCCACTTCGCAGTTATCTAAGTCGCGCTTGGCAATTTTGAGTTGAGCTTCTGCCGATTTAACCGATGCTTGTGCGCTCATAACTTGCGGCTTTCTAAGATATAAGTCGGTGACCCTCGCATCAGGCATAGATTTGGCCTCTCGTGCCGCTACATCCGCTTGAGCTTGCTCTTGTATTAATTGGGCTTGTGCGCTGGAAAGGTTAGCTTGCGCGAGTAATAGCGCTGCCTCGTAGGCATCTTTTTCAACCGAGAATAATACTTCACCTCGTCGAACCAGTCCGCCACTTACAAATTTAGGGTTCCAAGACTCGACTTCACCCGAGACCTGAGCAGCAAGGTTTGTACTTTCTAGTGGCTGCACTTCTCCATATGAAGATAATGTAATGACAGAGCTTTCAACATCAATTTGCTCGATAGTGACGGTGGGACGCGTGTCTACCGCTTCTGTTATGGCTGAATCTGAGGCAGAGGCCTCAATGCCTTTCATTATAAAATAACTTACTACCAAGATGGCAACGGGAAGTATGAATTTCATCCATTTCATAATCGGGTCTTTTTTAAAAAATTAGCTGAGAGTAGTTTAACGCCAAACTGTGTCTAAGTTATTCATCAATTGTAACTAAACGTGAGTCAATAAATAGAAAGGCTTTGTGTGGGCAATACTTGCACGTAAAAAGAGTGTTTAGGAGGGAGTGACAATAATGATAAGGCTAGCGGCTACTTTCGCGTTTAAGCTCTGAAGCGCTACATACTCTATTTCTGCCGTCATTTTTTGCTTGGTAAAGTGCTTGGTCGGCCAGGTTTAACGCACTCGTAAGTGTCATTGATGACGTAACCTCGCATACCCCAAAACTTGACGTGACTCGATGAGACTTTCCATCAACCAGCAGAGCTTTAGCACTCAGGTTTTCTCTTATTTGTTCGATAACCGTTTTCGCTTCTTGCTCATTAGTTTCGGGGAAAATAAACAAAAACTCTTCGCCTCCCCATCGAGAGAGGCTGTCTTGTACGCGCACGCGACTGCTGAAAACGTTGGCAACCTGTTTTAGAACTTCATCACCCGCATCATGTCCAAAGGTATCATTAATAGATTTAAATCTATCAATATCAGCAAGAGCAATGGAAAACGGCTTTTTATTTCGTTGCATTCGGCTAAGTTCTTGCTCGAGCTGCTGCTGCCCGCCTCTACGGTTCAAAATGGTGGTAAGAGGGTCGTATCTGGCTTGACGCTCGAACTGTTCGCTTAAGTACATTGCGGTACTGTAGCTGCGCTGCCGGCTATATTCGTAAAAGGCAGATAAAAAAGAGATGGTAATAAATGAATAAATAAGACGTGTTTTAAACTCGTAAGAATATTCAGTGGCAAGAAGCGCATTATCAGGGGCAAATAGTACAATAATAATGAGGGTGACAAACCCGGTTAGTGCAAAGAGCCCACGACGAAAACCGGTAAAAAACATAGTCACAGGTGGTACTGTAAAGATCCAGAGCGGTCCAGTACCCGCATTTCCACCAGTAATGACAAGTATTAGCATCAAAGACATCAGACAGGCAATGATAACCATGGCTGAAATGAAACTGCCTCGTTTGGCTCCTATCGTAGATTGTATTTTGTGAGAAATAGCAAATAAAACACAGGCTGATAACAAAATACATGCAAGTTGAGTATCTTGTGCGAATAACGCCCTTACCCCTAAGAAAAAAGTGAGCCCCATACCTACAGCAGAAAACATATTGACTACTCTGATCCGACGATTTATGTCATCAGGTAGTGAATTATGTGTACCGCGGTCTATGAATTTTCTTATAGGGTTAAGCATAAGTGTTACTATTTCACCTTCTTGGCTTCACTCGCTATGTCGGCTGCTAATCTATTTATTGCTTCTCGCATAACTTCAATACTAGCGGGGAAACCATCGACTGCAAGCGGTAGTGTGTACTCAAAATCCGTTGCTGATTGCGATTCGTCGATATGTTTTACAATGTATTGACCGCTTAGAATAATATCGCCTTGCCATGTCGCAATAAAGTCATCTATCTGTAAGGTTAAATAGTCATTAACCTCTTTTGCGTTCATATTGTGGGTAACTAACATTACACCTTGGGTACGCAATGATGCTTTTAATGATTGAGTGATACCTTCATCAAGTGGCTCGGCCCAAAGGTGACCAGTCGAGATATGTAAACTGGTAGAGCTGGTTTGATAAACAAGGCCACGTTGCTTCAAATAATCGGGCAGGATAATCTTATTTATTAATAAACGGTGAGGGTTAGGCGCCTGCTGGGTTGCAGAGGGAGAAGTGGTTGAATGAAGCAAGTAATATTGCAACGCACTACCAGATGATGCACAGCCTATTAGCGAAGTGCTAACGAGCAAAGCAAGTATTAACTTTGCTCTATTCACAATGCTAACGAGCGCGTACCTATCATTAATAAAATTGTTCATTGTTATCCTATAGTACTTAGATACTACTTTGCTATTTACGAGCTTAACCATTAACTTGCTCTGAAGCTTTCACAAGTGAGTGTTTGCTTGTTTAAAAACCACAATACTTAATCGTGTTTTAGTGCTTCGTTGGCGAAGTTTTTATTCCGATTTTATTTCGCTAATTTTTCGCTTTTGGTTCAATGTCAGCGCTATTGCTATCAGTAAAAATCAAGCTGTTCGGTGACTGATTCAGCTTTAATAACAAAGGCTGAAGATTACGCATGGTATCTTGCATCGTATCTACCGTTTCTTTAATTTCAGACTGGCTCAAACCACCCTCACTGTAATTCTTCAATAGGCTGTCTAGACTTATCAATACTTGATTTAAGTTTGTGTTGAGCAGCTCTGTATCAACATTTTCAATAAGCAAATCAAAGTCATCACTCGCCGTTTCAACAGATTGTGCAGCCAGTTTCATATCTTCTACGGCTAATAACACGTTCGATACCATGTCATCCAAAGGCAGTTGATTTATCTTGTCTAAAATCGCATCTGCTTTTTGCGTAATTTGCGTAAACTCGTTAGATACAGTTGGGATCACTTCATAACCGTTCAGCACCGCTATTTCATCACTGTCATCAGGTTTTGAGACGTGCTGTAAGTCTACAAAAAGGCCGCCGGTGAGTACATTACCCATTCGAAGGGTGGCCCTTAAGTCTTTACGAAGCCAGTTACGCATGGTTTGTTTGATGGCATTCAAGCCTTCTTCAGTGTCCGGTTGTCTGACTTTTCCAGGGTAGACATTAATAATGACGGGGATGGGATAATCCCGTTCAAGTATATTGCCTTCCACAGCAGGAAACGAGTTAATAGCTGTTACATTACCTATCTCAATTCCTCGGTATTCAACAGGGGCGCCTACGGTAAGCCCACGCACACTTTCATCAACTAAAAGTACATACTCGGCGGCAAGCTTATATCGTGCATTTGAGGCAGTAGCGATATCACCGTAAATAGTAAAAGAGGCATTTTCAACGACACGCTCACCAATTTGAACGCCTTCAGGAACACCAAAAGTAATGCCGTTGGCTAACAGAGTTTCCAAGCTGCCGGTTTCCATTTTTACGCCGCTAGATTCAAGCTTAAGCTTCACGCCGCTCACATCCCAAAAACGCGTATTTTCGGTAACAAGCTTATGGTAGGGGGCTTCAATAAACGCATCGTAGTACACCACACGTTCTTCAATATTAAAGACCGCATCTTCAAACTCACCCACTTTGAAGCCTTTATAAATGATGGGATCACCAGGTTTATAAGCAAACTCATCATCGCTTTGCAGAATCACGTGTAATCCAGGCGTGCCAGCAGGGGTTACCGGAGGCCGTTCAAGGGCGATAAAATTAAGCAGTTCTTTACCGCTGTCATTCGCAGCCATGGCGATATAACTACCAGAGAGTAAGGTGTTTAGACCGGACACTTCTGAAAAACTAATTCGCGGGGCCACCACCCAAAATTCACTTTTATCAGTAAGTAAGTGAGAGGCATTAGCATCGATGCGCGCAGTTACCAATACACCATCTAAGTTAGGCTTAAGCGTAATCTTTTTCACTTGTCCTACATCCAAATCCCGCACTTTTATTGGGGTTTTGTTAACTTCAATGCCAGTGGCAGATTGCAACTCTATAGTGATCAGAGGCCCCTGATTTTTCCATTGCTGATAAACCATCCAGCCACCAACCACTACTACTAATATGGGAATGATCCATATACGAGAGATTGATTTTGTGGACGTAACTTTTGCCTCTTCTGTCATGGTAGTTGTTTCCAGTGCTGCCAAATTAACCGTGAATCAAATGTCATCGCGGCTATCATCGTAGTAAAGACCACCGCGCAAAACGCTAGCGCTGCGGGGCCAGGAAAAATAGAAAGTGTATTACCCATTTGAATCAATGCAACCAATACCGCAACAACGAAAACATCAATCATAGACCAGCGTCCAATTGCTTCGGTGATGCGATAATAGCGAATGCGTAATTGTGTAGAGCCTGTTCGGCCCAGTTGAACACTTAGATTCAACCAACACAGAATGATAATTTTAGCGACGGGTACGACGACGCTGGCCACTAAAATAATAATGGCGATGGGGTAGGAGCCCCCCTCCCACAGGGTGATCACGCCGCCTATAATGGTATTTGGGGTTTCTTGACCAAAAAATTCAGTTCGCATGATAGGTAATACGTTAGCGGGAATATATAAAATGGTTGATGTAAGTAGCAGCGCCCAAGTGCGTTGTATACTGCCACTGGCCTGCTTTTCTTCTAAAGGTTTTGGCGGAGGTAACTCGCCTTCATGCAGCCATAATGCAAACCCTGTACTGTCAAAATTCGACATAGAAAGAGCCATAAATGCGGTAAAACCAATAAAAGCGTAAAAAGACATACCAATAGCCACATCGGCGAGTTCGGTGACTTTTATCAAACTAACTAATGTTCCAACTAAGAATATCTCGGCCATACTCCACGGTAGCAAGGCTCTTACCCAATAAAACATTCGCTTAATAAACGGGGTTCTCGCATTGTTTAAATGTGCTAACCCAAGGGTAATAAAACCTAAAAGCACCATGCCGGGTAAAATTAACGTGGCTAAGCCGGTAATAATGGCCAACGATAAATAGTCATTTTCCATTAACACAGAAAGACCACCGGGAAGATCGATACTATGCTTCTGACCACTTGATTTAAAAGTCAAAAAGTTAAAAGGTAGGGATAGGGCCAAAAACACAAACGCACTTATTGAAAACGCCAAAAGCCGCTCGCTTGCATTTCTCTTGAATGTAAGCAAGGTATGATGGCATCGAGGGCATATTGCCCGTTCTCGATGGTTCAATTCTGGCAATACAACGCGATGATGGCATTGTTCGCAAACGAGGGTTAACCTATTACCTTCAGTCATAGGGGTAAGAAAACGACTACCTTATTTTAAATGGAAACATCGAACTGTAGATCCAAGCCTTTGAGCCGGAATGTAAACCCAAACTATAAAAACGACGGTTAAACCGTTGAATTGTAATTGTTAACAGAATAGCGTATTCCACGGTTAGCGGGAAGCTTCGCTGATAAGTACAACTAAAAATAATCACTACATAAGACATTACATGAGCATAATAATTCAAATCCAGCGCCGCTTTGGGGTATTTAAGCGCGTAATCGAGCGTGGCTTACTAAAACGAGCTTCAAGGGGAACAACGTTTTGGAAAAGCCTGAATTTGGCGCAGCGTTGTTATGCTGCTGCAACCTTGGTGTATTTTAGTGTACTGTTTTTCGATATTCAGGGTGCTTTCTTTAACATCGTAATTGGCGTATTGGTGACGATTGCCATTCTTCATGAATTCTGGCCAAGGTTCATGGTGGTATGGAATAGCTTACCAGGTAAAGCTTTAATCCTTTTCATTTATGCTGTAATCGCCAATTTTGCGTTGGCTTCGGCAAGTGGTTTAGTGAATAACGTTTCGGGTGTCAGCGCCGCATCACTGCCTTACAGTCATAATTTTGCCATTATCCTCATGCTACCTAGCTGGTTTTTCATCACCACGCTTTTAGCGCTGGTACTTGTTCAATTAGTCATGCCGCTGTACTTAATCGCATTGCTACTGCTGAAGCCTTTTGGCGTTCATGGCTTATGGCATGCGCCAGACTACCGGTTTGTGTTTACCACCGCTTTAGTCCGATACGTGTGGACGATATTAATATTGGTAAAGGTGATAGAAGTGTCGATGGAGTCGGGGGTGGTGAGCTTTTTCTCAGACACGCCCTCTGAAGTCGTGTCGACTAGCTCAGAAGTTGAAGATAAAGGTGTGAATGATACCCAAATCGGCAACGCAAAAAAAACGGTTAGGTTGGCTGATGCGGCTAATAATTTAAAGGGGCTTATTGAGGCGGAATTTGAAGCTGAGCGTAGATCTGCTGCAGTTCTCAAAGCCGATTCAAAAGCATTACCAGAAACTACCTCGCCAGACTCAACTGAAGATGAAAAAGTGGTTAGCTTTGACCTTGCTGCTCAAAGTGCTAAGTTTCGACTTATGCAGATGCAATTACTTGCTGAGTTTATCTTCCATTATGAAGCTGATGAATTCTCTCGCTGCGCTAACCCCGAAGGTACGCGAGTTGTGGAATTGAACGACTATGAAATTTTAACTATCAGTCCTTTGGAAACTGAAGACATTGGCTATACCTATACGGTAATACCGTGTCGCTCAGCTGCGATTGGCAATGGAATAACGCCTTAATAGCATAGTGTGAAGTGATGAGCGGTAAGAAACGCTGACTGCAGAAAACAAAAAGCCAGCACAAGGTGCTGGCTTTATATAAACAAGATTTGCCGCAATTTAGAAGCTTGCGTTACCTGGTGTACGTGGGAATGGAATAACATCACGCACGTTTTGCATACCAGTCACATAAGCAACTAAGCGCTCGAAACCTAGTCCGAAACCAGAATGAGGTACGGTGCCGTAACGACGAAGGTCACGATACCAAGCATAGTCTTCTTTCGACAATTCCATTTCTTCTAAACGGGCATCGAAAACATCAAGGCGTTCTTCACGCTGCGAGCCACCAATAATTTCACCAATACCTGGTGCAAGTACGTCCATAGCTGCAACGGTTTTACCGTCGTCGTTAATACGCATATAGAATGCTTTAATATCCTTAGGATAGTTTTGCATAATGATAGGCGCGCCAACATGTTCTTCGGCTAAATAGCGCTCATGCTCAGAAGACAAATCAATTCCCCATTCAACAGGGAATTCGAACGTCTTTTTGCAGTTTTGTAGAATGTCTATAGCGTCTGTGTAATCCATACGAACAAAGTCAGAATTCACTAGTTTTTCTAAGCGTTCAACGGCATCTTTCTTAATGCGCTGAGCAAAGAAGTTCATGTCATCTGGCAGCTCTTCAAGTACGGCTTTACATACGTATTTCAGCATATCTTCCGCTAACTGAGCAATATCGCTCAAATCAGCAAAAGCGACTTCCGGCTCAATCATCCAGAACTCGGCCAAGTGGCGAGATGTGTTCGAGTTTTCTGCGCGGAAAGTAGGTCCAAAGGTATAAACCTTAGACATAGCTGTACAGTAAGTTTCAACGTTCAACTGACCCGAAACGGTAAGGTAAGTTTCTTTACCGAAGAAATCTTCTGAGTAATCAACGTTACCTTTGTCGTCTAGTGGTAAGTTCATCATATCTAATGTAGATACGCGGAACATTTCACCAGCGCCTTCTGTGTCACTTGCGGTTAAAATTGGGGTTGATACCCAAAAGTGGCCGCGTTCGTGGAAGAAGCGATGAATAGCCTGTGACAAGCAGTTACGCACACGGGTTACCGCACCAATGACATTAGTACGAGGGCGTAAGTGAGCGTATTCTCTCAAATACTCGATACTGTGACGCTTAGCTGACATTGGGTAGGTATCTGGGTTTTCTACCCAACCTAATACCTCAACCTCAGTTGCTTCAATTTCTACCGATTGGCCTTGGCCTTGAGATGCTTTTACCACACCCGTTACCGATAGTGAGCAACTTGCTGTTAAACGCTGTACGTCAGCGTAATTTGACAGAGAACTCAGTGCCACCACTTGAATAGGGTCAAAGCAACTACCATCGTGTAGTGCTATAAAAGATAACCCAGCCTTAGAGTCGCGGCGTGTTCTTACCCAACCTTTAACGGTTACCGATTCGCCAACTGCGTACTTACCTTTAAGTACGTCGACAACGGGCGCATGCGTCATGTTAATTTCTCCGTCTCACTGATTTATGCTGTTTTGTGTCATTATCCACAAGGAACAACAATGTGCATTTGCACTAATAATGGTTTTTACGTCAATCTTTTGGATTTTCTGCCGATAATTCAGCATGTTTTAGAATTTTCATCCTGAAAAAGCGAGATAGCACTTAGTCATTTTAAAAACGCGAGAATGGCGTTTACAAGAGGACTAAAAATAAATACCGCTAATAACGCATAATCCAATAGCACGCTAGTATACTCAACCTAAAGCGGGATGCCAGAGAACAGAGTGACAAATGGGAAATAAATATAATCCGTACGGTGTTGAAGAGCGACGTTCAAGACCTAGAACCGAAACGAATTTCTTTCGTGTGATGCTGGCCCTGAATGTACTAGGGTGGTTAGCATTGGTCGTAACCCTGGTTCTATTTCACTTTGCGCGCCCCGATTTTATCAGTGGCGTTCAAGAATATTGGGGCATTGAAGGCGATACAGGCTGGTCGGCTGAATATGTAAAAGCCATGCAAATCATGCTGCAAGTGTGTTTGTTGGTGAGTTTGGTCAGTATTGTAATGCGCGCCCGTCGAAGCAGGCGACAGGGCGATCAGTTCGGTTTTAATTTATTCGTATTGGCCAGCATAGCTGTTATTAGCCTTATTACGCTGGCCACTACCATGGGGGCTGCTACATAAAGGCGATGCTAATGAGCCAATAAGTGTAAATGGCGTAAGCTGCCACAAAAGCGCCCCCTTCTACTCGATTTAAGCGCCCTTGGCGTTTAAAGCCGATGCAAAATACAAATAGTGCCACAGTGGCTGCTAGCATCACCACTACATCGCGATACAAGAAATCTGCACTGACTGACATAGGCTGAATAGTACCCGCAATACCCACAACAGCTAATGTGTTAAACATATTCGAGCCAATAACATTACCTATGGCTAAGTCATGCTCACCTTTTTTCACCGCTATTAAAGAGGAGGCGAGTTCAGGTAACGATGTACCAATAGCAATGACCGTTAAACCAATGATGGTATCGCTAACACCAAAGTACGTAGCAACTTCAACGGCTCCCCACACTAACATGCGAGAGCTAGCCACTAGCAGTAATAGGCCGGTAAGAAGCCATACAATGTGGGTTTTGATTGTGCCTTCAGATGCATTGATTTCCTCGCTGTATTCATCGGCGAGTTTATCTTTACTGCCTTGCATGCCGTGCCAAATACTCCAAGAGATCAGCAGTACAAATAAGCCAAGTAAAGAGAATGCATCATCCTTTGATACCGTTTGGTCTAGCACCTGCCAAGAGGCAAAAAAAGTAATGCCCAGTAGTACGGGAATCTCCTTTTTAATAATGTTCGATTTAACCGCAATAGGGCTGATAAGCGCGGTTAATCCCAAAATAAGCAGTATGTTGGCAATGTTTGACCCGTAGGCGTTACCCAATGCAATACCCGAGTTCCCTTGAATAGCGGCGAAGATTGAGACAATGATTTCAGGGGCTGACGTTCCAAAACCAATGATGAGCATACCAATAAGAAGCGGAGACACCCCAAAGTGATTGGCAACAGATGCCGCGCCGCCTACAAATTTTCCTGCACTCCATAGCAAAACCGGCAGCCCAATAAGAATGGCTAAACTGGCTAATAACATACAATCTCCTATTTGTTTCTCTAAAATATGTTCGCAGTATTTTTTATAAAAAAGCTAAGTGAAAACGATCGCTTTCTTCGGCTTTCGCCTCATTTCGGCTGAGTGTGAATCACAGACTAGCGCCTTCTAACGTGCAACAGCTCTTCGCCATCAATAACCCTACTGGATAGATTAGTTTTCGTTGTCTTAACGATGAAAAAAAGCCGTGCTCAATTCACTTTTCAATTTTCACTTTCGGCGTAAACTCAGCGCCAATCTTACTCGAGCGGTAGTGAGTATTTCTTCAAATATCGCACTACTCGAATTGTAACTTACTTAATATTATTTAGAAGCGAATTACATGCACAATACGTTGATTGTGGCTGACGATGTTACGCCATTTAGCGAAACAGCGTTAACGGTACTTACCTTTCAAGATTACTTGGCGGAGTTTCCGAAGCTTAATGAACCAAAAATACGGGTGATAAACCTGTGTGATACTACCCGCTATTTAAGCCAAGGGTATTACTGTTCATTGTTAGCGCAGGCGCGTAACCATTTAGTATTACCCGGTGTAAATACCATAAACGATTTACGACTAGCAGAAGCACGCAGTGTGGATAGGCTGCCTTTCGCATTGTCGATGCCCGTGGATGAAATTGACATTCCTACTGCACCTTTATTAGTACTTTTTGGTGAAGTTAAAGATCAGCGTTTTAAGCGTGTTGCGCGTCAAGCGTTTGAAAAATATCCGTGTCCGATTTTGCTTCTCACTCTATCGGTGTCTGATTCCGGTGCGGACAAAAAGGCCAGTAAAAAGATTAGTGGCAAACACAACGTAGTTGGCTTTGCTGATATTGCGGCTAAGCCTTTTACGGCACTAGACAGTAAACAGCAGCAGCTGTGTATTGCCCAGTTAGAAAGCTACACTACGAAACAATGGCGTGCTTCTAAAGCAAGTAAGCGCACTCGTTGGGACATGGCCATTTTAGTTAACCCTGATGAGTCGACGCCACCTAGCGATGAAAAGGCCATTCGGCATTTTGTAAAAGCGGCTGAGAAGGTGGGCTTTAGAGCTAATGTGGTTTCACGTTTGTCGCCTGAAGATTTGGGGCACTATGATGCGTTATTTATTCGTGAAACCACGGCAATAGACCATCACACCTACCGTTTAGCCAGAGCGGCTGAGCGTGAAGGAGTGATAGTGATGGATGATACCCAGTCTATATTGCGCTGTTGCAACAAAGTGTTTTTACAAGATGCGTTTACTTATCAAAAAGTACCGGCACCGAAAGCCACTTTTGTGTCGAATTCAGATGATGAAACCTGCGATAAGCTTATTGAAGAATTCGGCTTACCTTTGGTATTGAAGTTACCTGAAAGCTCATTTTCGAGAGGGGTGCACAAAGCAGAAAACCGTGACGTGTTAAAAGCTCGATTAGTCGAAATGTTAGCTGAATCGGCCTTAGTACTGGTTCAAGAATATATTTTTACCGAGTTTGATTGGCGTATTGGTATGTTGGGCGGTAAGCCGATTTATGCGTGTCAGTATTTTATGGCGCGAAATCACTGGCAAATTTATCACCATCAAGGCGAGCGTTTTTCATCCGGTGGCTTTACCACTATGCCAACCTTTGAAGTACCGAAGCCGGTATTGCAGGCAGCAATTAAAGCAGCAAAGGTTGTGGGTGATGGTTTATACGGTGTAGACATCAAGCATTCGGGCAATCAGGTATACGTGATTGAAGTAAACGACAACCCGAGCATAGATGCTGGAGTGGAAGATAAGTATTTAGGCAAAGCCTTGTATGAGTTAATTATGCAAGAATTTGCTGACAGACTAGAGCGGCGAGGGCGATAAGCATGAACAATGCACTTGCGCCTGAACATAAAGGTGGGGATGAAGCTGAAAAGAATGCCGCTAACAATGTTCAATTGAGAAAAGCCACGTTAGATGATGTGAAACAAATACAACACATTGAAAACACATGCTTTAAAAGCGATAAGCTGAATGTTCGTCGTTTTCGTTTTTACGTTACGGCCAAACATGCTGAGTTTTACATTGCCGAGCATCACACCGCGCAAGGGGTTTCGCTTGCGGGTTATGGATTACTGTTGCTACGCAGAGGAACACAACTTACTCGGTTGTATTCCATTGCGGTGTTGCCCGAAGCCCGTGGTTTTGGAATTGCTGAAAAGTTGATTGCGAGACTAGGGGAGCAGGCGTTAGCCAGGGGAAAGCGCTTTATGCGCCTGGAAGTGTCTGCAGACAATAAAGGCGCTATTTCACTTTACCAACGGCTAGGCTTTAAACAGTTCGGTATGTACGTTGATTATTACGACGATCATTCAAATGCCTTGCGTATGCAGAAGGTATTGGTGTCATCGAAAGCCATGTCTCACGCTATATACCCTTGGTATCAGCAAACGACTGAATTTACCTGTGGACCATCAGCATTAATGATGGCTATGTGTTCGTTGCAAAATAATTATGAAATGAACCAGCAAAAAGAATTGGCGATTTGGCGTACGGCGACCACAATATTTATGACGTCAGGCCATGGTGGTTGCCACCCTATTGGATTGGCGCTAGCGGCACAATTGGAAGGGTTTACTGCAGAAGTTTTGATTAATCAGCCTTTGCCATTGTTTGTAGATGGCGTAAGAAGTGAACACAAAAAGCATATTGTTGGGCAAGTAGAAGCTGACTTTTTGCTTCAAGCGCAAAAAAGTAATATAGCTATCGCTACGGAAGAGTGGCGGGTTGATGTTATAGAACAGGCCCTCGATGCTGGTAAAGCAGTGGTGTGCTTAATAAGCACCTATGCTTTTGATAAGAAAAAAGCACCACATTGGGTGGCTATTACCAGTTACGATGAACAATGCTTTTACTTACACGATCCGGATGCTGACGAAAGCGATGGTGAAAACGAAAGTCAGCGTGTTGAATTTCAACACATTCCCGTAGCGCGAGACGACTTTGTTCGTTTAGCCAGTTACGGTACACGCAAAGTGCGTACACTAGTGCTACTGTCTACAAAAGCTGCTGCGTAAATAATCGATATATTAAACCGATATTTTTAACAGCTATGTTGAACCAATATATTAAGTGCTAATTTCTAAAGCCTCATGCAGCTATAGAGGTATGCCGAATTGCCAAGATTGCCTCAACGATAAAAGGCGCGGTTGTTTTATAACGCAAAGAAACAAAAACTAAGGTAGAGCCTAAAGGCCTTTGTTTTAGCACCTTTGTTTGAGAAGCTTGAGTTAGAAAATAGCAGCGCCGATATTAGTGCTTAACCTGCGCAACCGTTACTTCTTCATTAAGCGCGTTCAAGCGGCTAACTAAACCTGATAATTCTTTAACTGAACCAGAGTAGGAAAGTTGTTTGCTGGTATGTTGACCTTTCACCGCAGATTTGAAAATGGCTGTGCTTTCAAAGCAGGCTGTTTTCTTATCAAGTGCGTTCCATTCAGTTTGTAATTCGTTAGGGATACAATGACGTTTTGCACTAATTTTGTCTTTTATTTGCAACACTTTCCCAATAAGTAATTGTGCGTCAGTAGGCATAATTATTCTTCCTTACTATTTAACTAACTATAATACTTGCGTTTTTTTGTGTTTTTCGTGGGTTATTCACGGGTATACAAGAAAACTCGTATTAAGGTTGTTGCATGGAAAGTGCCAAATTTGCATAGAAATTATTCAAAGCGCTTTTTGCGGCTACAGAGCGGCTCAGCGAGTTAGCGATAGCTGGCGTGCTGAGGCTTGTGCTTCAAGTGCCTGACTTGGCAGTAGCAAAGGTAAGGGCTCCACAATAATAAATTAATCAGTAAAGCGGTAATAAAGCTGAAAATAATGGAAGATGGCGTAAGTGGCACTGACGGGCTGAAATTGCCCAACACTTTTTGCAGCGTAGACGCGTTTGAGGGAGTGGCCATATACCAAGCTTTTTCATAATAATGGCCGTGCTCTAGGGTCTTGATCCCTTGTTCTATATGGCTGAGCTTGGTGAAAAGTGCTGATTTACGTTCAGCATCTGCCCTTACCACAGCTTCGCTGTTTTGCTTTAGCGCACTTAACATTGCACCTACTGATGAATAGCCATGTCGCTCCGCCAATGCAGACATGGCAGAGACCTCTTCACGGGTGGCATCGTAATAGCCGCTCAAATACTGGCGATAGTGATCGGCTAAAATTGGCACTTGTAGGGCTGCAACAAACAGTGTTGCAAAAACGACTTTATCAAAAATGCGTATGAACATATAAGTGACTGACCTGACGTTATTTTTCAGCGATTAAAAGCATATAAATTTTGTTAAACCAGTCATGGCACCCCTGAACTTTTACCCCTATATTTCACCTTAGTTTTTAACCTTTTAAGTCACCTTACTGTCTGGCTTAAATAGGTGTAAATAGCATGGGTGAGTTTGCTGAGCTGGTCTGAACTAATAATGTATGGAGGCATAATGTATACCAGCTTACCGAAAGGCCTTATCCATACGCCTTGCTTTACAAAATGACGCTGAATATCGGCCACGTTCACCGGGTGAACAGCTTCAACCACACCTATCGCACCTAGTACTCTTACATCGGCTACAGAAGGTAAATTGGCACATTTTGACAGTTCAGTGTGTAATTGTTTCTCAATAGCCGGGATTTGTTGCTGCCAGTGATTTTCGTTTATCAATGACAAGCTAGCATTAGCTACGGCGCAGGCAAGTGGGTTACCCATATAAGTGGGGCCGTGCATGAATACGCCAGGTGAGCCTTGGCAAACACCTAATGCAACATCTTCAGTACATAAGGTGGCTGCTAGGGTCATGTAACCGCCAGTAATAGCTTTTCCTAAACACATAATGTCTGGCGAAATGCCGGCATGTTCACAGGCGAATAGCTTGCCTGTTCGTCCAAATCCAGTCGCAATTTCATCGCAAATCAATAGCACGTCGTAATTATCACAAAGTTGCCTACAGCGTTTTAAATATTCAGGGTGATAAATACGCATACCGCCCGCACCTTGAACAATGGGCTCAAGAATAAGCGCCGCCATTTCGTGATGATGTTTTTCGAACAGTTCAGCTAAAGGTAAAATATCGTCTTCACTGAACGTCTGACCGAAACGGGTTTGTGGAGCCGGGGCAAAAAGCTGTTTGCTTAAAACACTCTCAAATAAACTGTGCATGCCGTTTACCGGATCGCATACCGACATGGCTGCAAACGTATCGCCATGATAACCATTGCGTGGCGCTACAATACGCGATTTTTCTGGACGACCTTGGCAGGCCCAATATTGGATAGCCATTTTGATAGCTACTTCTACCGAGACTGAGCCAGAATCGGCTAAAAAGACCCGTTCAAGTCCATCAGGTACCATTTCCAGAAGCGTGCGACATAGGTCGACCGCTGGCTGGTGGGTAATGCCGCCAAACATTACATGGGAAAAAGCATCTATTTGGCTGTGCGCCGATTGGTTTAGTACAGGGTGGTTGTAACCGTGAATAGCCGCCCACCAACTCGACATGCCATCAACTAAGACGTCGCCCGTTGAAAGCGTAAGTTCTGCCCCTTTAGCGCCAACCACTTCATAGCAAGGCAAAGGGTTGGTTGCTGACGTATAAGGGTGCCAAATGTGTTTTTTATCAAAATCTATATTGTTCAAAATTCAACCGTTAGTAAAGCTTTTGAAATGGTCAGAGTTGACAACTCGTGTTTGCAGCATAGACTAAGCCAGCATTCTTAATTAGTAAAGGACAGTCAATGACTCTGGCTTCAGCGCCTGACGCGCAAAATAATACAATTCGTCACGATTGGTCACAAGCCGAAGTAGAGGCGCTATATGCCTTGCCATTTAACGACTTGCTGTTTCAAGCGCAGGTAGTTCACAGACAACACTTCAATCCAAACGAAGTACAAGTAAGCACCTTGTTGTCGATTAAAACCGGTGCATGCCCGGAAGATTGTAAATATTGTCCGCAAAGCGCGCGTTACGATACCGGCTTAGAAAAAGAGCGCTTGCTTGAAATTGAAAAAGTGATTGAACGAGCAAAAGAAGCCAAGCAAGTAGGCTCTACCCGTTTTTGTATGGGGGCTGCGTGGCGAAACCCTCGTGACAGAGATATGCCTTATATTGTGAAAATGGTGGAAGAGGTTAAACAACTTGGCCTTGAAACCTGCATGACACTTGGCATGTTAACCCGCGACCAAGCGGTAGCGCTTAAACAGGCTGGTCTAGATTATTACAACCACAACCTTGATACCTCGCCTGAATACTACGGCGATATCATTACCACTCGTACCTATCAAGACAGGCTAAATACCCTTGAAAACGTGCGCGCGGCAGGCATGAATGTGTGTTCTGGCGGCATTGTGGGTATGGGCGAAACCGCGGGTGACAGAGCCAGCTTATTGATTCAATTGGCGAACTTACCGGAACAACCGCAAAGTGTGCCAATTAATATGTTGGTTAAAGTAAAAGGTACGCCACTAGCCAGTTTAGAGGATTTAGATTATTTCGAGTTTATCCGCACCATCGCGGTAGCCCGTATTATGATGCCTAAATCTCATGTGCGTTTGTCGGCAGGCCGCGAAGCCATGAATGAACAGATGCAAGCACTATGCTTCATGGCCGGTGCAAACTCTATTTTCTATGGTTGCAAGTTACTGACTACGTCTAACCCCGACACGCACGAAGACGTTATCTTGTTTAAGAAGTTAGGTATAAACACCGAACGTACTCGCGATTTTTCTGATGAAGCACATCAGCAAGTATTAGAAGAAGAAATTGCACAGCAACAGGAGCAAGGCTCGGATGCTAGCGATTTATTTTACGATGCTAGTGCGCCGCGTAAACAAAAACAGCAGCCCGCGGAGGCATAATGGCCTTCGATTGGCTTGAAGCCCGCTTAGCCGAGCGGGCTCAGCAAGGTTACCTGCGCAAGCGGGTATGCCAGCAGTACGAAAAAGACAACATCATCTGCATTGACGGTGAGCACTATTTAAATTTTGCCAGCAATGATTACCTTGGCATGCGTCAACACGAAGGTGTGTTGCAAAGTTGGGTAGAAGGCTTAGCACAATTTGGCGGTGGTAGCGGCGCGTCGCCCTTGGTAACGGGCCATACCCAAGCGCATTTAGCCCTTGAAGCGTACATCGCTGACGGTTTAAATCGAGACGCTGCGTTATTGTTCAATTCGGGTTTTGCAGCTAACCAAGCATTATGTATGGCGCTGTTTAATGGTACTAATCATCAAGGCGCTAATAATCAAAGTGCTAGTAATCAAAACCCAAGTGCCGCGGCCGGCAGTAAACATTCCGGTGAAATTTTTGCCGATCGGCTTATGCATGCGTCTTTCCTTGAAGGCGCTATGGCAACAAAGGCCAAGTTGCGTCGCTTTAGGCATAACGATTTAGCTCACCTATCCAATTTATTAGCTAATTTACAGAACAAGGCCGATACAACCAATAACAGTGACAAGCTAGTCGTCACTGAAGGTGTATTCAGTATGGACGGCGACAGTGCCCCCCTGCAGGATATGGCGGCTATAGCAAAGCAAAACAAAGCATGGCTAATGGTAGACGATGCACATGGTATGGGTGTATTAGGTGAAAACGGGCTGGGCAGCATTGAAGCGCAGGCGTTATCTCAAACCGACGTACCTATAGTGATGGGGACGTTTGGCAAAGCCGTGGGAACCGCAGGTGCGTTTATAGCAGGAAGCCAAGCGCTCATTGATTACCTAGTTAATTTTGCCAAGCATTATGTCTACTCCACTGCCATGCCGCCGGCCCAAGCAGTAGCAACATTGTATTCGTTAACCCATATTGCCGCTGATTCAAGTCGAACCGACGCGTTGAATCACAATATCGCGTATTTTCGTGAACGGTTTAGTGCCCAAATTGGCCATGATCAACATGGTGATTTAAAAAACGCAGACGAAATTGGACACACACTCCAATCTCCATTGGACAAAGCTCCGTTAAATAAAGACAAGCCAGGCAGAGCCACCTCAAATGTTCACCATGATTTAGTCTTGGCTAATTCACATAGCGCAATACAACCTATTATTGTAGGCAGTCCTGAGCGCGCTCTAGCATTAAGTGATGGCCTAAAAAGTCGAGGCATATGGATCCCTGCTATTCGCTACCCTACCGTACCAAAAGGGGAAGACCGATTGCGCATTACACTAAGCGCTACCCATACCCAGCAAGATATAGACGTACTTGTTGACGCTATTGCCCTTGCGATGGAGTCGATATCATGAGCCCGCAATCTTTAGCTAAACAAGCGCCACAGCCGCTTAAACAAGATTTATCTGAGCCGCTTTGCCAACAGGGCGCGGTTGCAGTGCATGCTGCTAGTCACTCCGATGGTTTATTAGACCCACAATCAGAAAGCGGTATAAGCGAAGCGGTTGTCGCGAAGCAATTTTCAAAAGCTGCAAATAAGTACGATCACGAAGCGCATATTCAGCGCGAAATTGCGCAGACAGGGTTAAATAACTTACCTATTTCTTTAAAAGGCGACTTACTTGATATTGGCTGTGCAACGGGAACCCATAGTGACGAACTTCAGCAACGTGGCGCTACCGTCACAGGGGTAGATATTGCGCTAGGCATGGTAGACAAAGCACAAGCCCGCTTCCCTGATGTTAATTTTAAGCAGGGGTCGGCACAGTCTCTACCATGTCAAAATAGTTGCTTTAGTACGGTATTTTCCTCTATGGCATTGCAGTGGTGTAACAGCCCGCAAGCAGTGGCTAGCGAACTTTATCGAGTACTTAAGCCTTCGGGCATGGCAGAGATTGCCATTATGGTAAGTGGTTCTTTTTCTGAGCTTCATAAAGCGAGAAGTGTTGCCCAACTGCCTGCTGCGGTAACACGTTTACCCGAAGCTAGACTGTGGCTTAATTCGTTTCTTGGGGCTGGGCTGCGGGTTAGTCGCCTTATCAATAAAGATTATGTTGATGAGCACCAAGATGTACTTTCTTTACTTCGTTCAATTAAAAACGTAGGAGCGGGGGCTACGGGAGCTAAACAGCTATCGCTGTCACGTAGTGATATCAATAAGTTATCGCTAGCTTATAAAAATATTAGCGCTGTCGATGGCGTGTTACCCCTTACTTACAAAGTGTGTCATTTCAGAATAGAGAAACCATGAAGCAGTATTTCATTACCGGAACCGATACCGAAGTAGGTAAGACCTACGTTACCTGTCACCTACTAAAAGCCGCTGAAAGCGCGAAAAAAACGAGCTTAGGTTACAAACCTATTTCGGCAGGCTGTGAAAAAGTGGGAAGCGACTGGGTAAACGAAGATGCATCAGAAATTCAGCAAGCAAGTAGCATTAAACTTCCTATTAGTACTATCAATCCTATTACGTTTGTTCCGCCCATTGCGCCGCACATAGCCGCAAAAGAGGCGGGCGTGATATTAACCAGTGAAGCTGTGGTTGAAGGGCTAGTTCGTCTGCAGCAAGAGACCCCAGATCTTCTGTTGATGGAAGGGGCGGGAGGTTGGCGCTTACCGCTAACCGATACGCTGTTTCTTTCAGATGTGGTTAGCGACCTAAGAATGGATGTGATTTTAGTGGTGGGTATGAAGCTGGGCTGCCTAAATCATGCATTGCTTACCGCGCAAGCAATTCAAAATGACGGGCTTAATATTGTAGGTTGGGTAGCTAACGATATCACCGGATGTATGTCTAGATACGATGACAATTTGGCTACGCTTAAAAACGTCATGCCAGCACCGCTACTGCTGGAAGTGCCATTTTCAAGCGCGCCAAGTACAGAAGCGCTACAAACTGCTATTCAAAAGCTCTGTTAAATTTTCATTTGGCGCTATCGGGCGTTTTTCGTTACCTAAAAATATAAACCCACCTTTCTCACCCACCAGTGTTAATTGCTGCTGGGACAAAGAAAGGGCGGTACCTTCACGAATGGCTACCACGGGTGTGGTAGGGTTTAGCACCGTAAATTCAGCCAATCGCTGATCACGTGTTTCACCGTTGTGCCCCGGCGGATGATAATCGCTGTAGTGCGGATTCAACTGAAAAGGGACTACATTGAGCGCATTAAAGCTTTCTGGCTCAACAATTGGCATATCATTGGTTGTTCGAATGCTTTGCCCACAAATATTAGAGCCCGCACTCCAGCCAATATATGGCGTGCCTTCAGCAATTGCGTGCTGAAGTGGTTCCAATAAGTTTTGTTGGTATATAGTATGCATCAAATGGAAAGTATTTCCGCCGCCTACTACAATGGCTTGATTATTTGCCTTTGCATTATTGATAGCCCTTACAGGGTGATCAAAGGTATGAATCCCTGTCACATTACATTCTGGCAGGGCTGTTGCGACAGCTGAAACATAGTTGTCGTAGCTCTGTGTCACTGCTGCGTAGGGAATAAATAGTAGGTCGCGAATGCCACCTAAGTGTGCAAGAATAAGGCTTCTCGCATGTTCAAGGTACGCTTCGTCGCCCTGACGAGAACTACTTAACATTAATACATGTGCGGTCATTACTGCTCCACAATTTTTTTAAACGGCGTTATTTACATGAAAGTTAACATAAAGTTTAGCTTAGTGCCGTTATTGGTTTTAAAGGAATTTTTATATGGGTCAGAACACATCGGTGTTATTCGTGTGCTTGGGTAACATTTGCCGTTCACCTACGGCCGAAGCTGTGTTTCTTGCTAAGGCCGCTCGAGCTGGCTTGAAACTAGACATAGACTCAGCAGGAACCCATGGGTATCACATAGGTAAACAACCCGATAAACGCTCGCAAGCAGTTGGCGTAGAGCGTGGTTATAGCTTTAAAGGCTTAAAGTGTAGACGGGTAGATGACAAAGACTTCGAAAAGTACGACTACATTCTGGCAATGGATAATAGTAACTTAGACAATTTGCGTGAAATGTCGCCGCCGGAACACCATGAAAAAATTCACTTGTTCTTAGACTTCGCTGACAGTGAAGATAAAGAAGTTCCCGACCCTTATTATGGCGGAAAGCGGGGCTTTGAATTAGTGTTAGATTTAATTGAAGAGGCCTCTGACGGGCTAATTGCACATATTCAACAGAGCTAGATATGCACACTGTGTTAAAGGGAAGGGCTGCCACCTTCCTACTTTGTAGTGTTACCTTCTTGCTAACCGTTGGTGTGTTAGCCACGGTATGGCTAACCGATTCACCCACTGCATTAAAACAACACATCACACTTCAGCTTCAAATTCCGCTTATCATTACCGCTATCTTAGTAGGTAGTGTATTAGCAGTCAGTGGTGCCACCCTACAAATAGTATTGCGCAATCCGTTGGCAGACCCGGGTATTATTGGTATCACTAGCGGCGCCAGCCTAGTGGCTGCATCCCTGTTGTTACTTACTCCTTTGTGGGCAGAGCCTTATCTTCATTACATACTGCCTTTAGGCTGCTTCATTGGTGCGCTAATAACAACGTTTGTTATTTATCGTCTTGCTAGAAAACTTCTGGGTTCTGCGGTTGCAGTTATTTTATCGGGTATTGCTATCTCTACCTTGAGTGGGGCAGTTATTGCTTGGTTATACATGTTTAGTGATGCCCAATCATTACGTAATTTAACGTTTTGGCTGATGGGAAGTGTCTATCAAACCACGTGGCCTATTTTATGGGTAAGCGGCCCACTTATTGTTGGTAGTTTATGGTATCAAATACGCCAATCTGCAAAATTCAATCGCCTATATGCTGGAGATTTAGCCGCGTTAAGTGGCGGTGTGAATGTGCAACGACTTACCGAACGTAGCCTTATCGCAACCGCCGTGGGGGTAGGGGCGGCGGTGTCTATTGCGGGTGCTATTGCCTTTGTTGGGCTGTTAGTGCCGCATATTCTTCGGCTTATTCTTGGCCATGACAATAGAATATTGTTACCAGCAAGCGCGTTATGTGGCGCCAGTTTATTACTTGTTGTGGTGCTCATGTCTGAGCTTACGCGTGCGATAACCCTGCCTGTGTCTATGATTACTGCTACCCTCGGCGGGCCCTTGCTCATCTGGGCATTGTTAAAAGGGCAGCTTCGATGAGCCCGGTTATTTCATTGCGCAATATTATCGTGAACCAGCGTTTAACGAATATCACCCTTGATATCAATAAAGGTGACTGCGTCCATATTTTAGGGCCGAATGGTGCAGGTAAATCTACCCTGTTATCGATAATGGCAGGCGTATTACCCGCTGAACATGGCGAGGCTTTACTGCTAAAACAACCCCTAGCTCAATGGCCTTTAAGTGCATTGGCAACATTTAGAACCTTATTAGCACAGCAAAGTGAAGCTGTATTTGCGGTATCAGTAAGAGAATACCTTTCGTTTTTTTCTAGTGAACCCACGTTCGAACTTCCCAGCTTGTTAGAAACTACACTAGAAGTAGGGAGTTTTTATCACACTCCGTTAAATCGTCTTTCTGGTGGAGAACGACAGCGGGTTGAAATTTGCCGTGCACTACTGCAAGTTTGGCCTGCCATTAAGCGTGGGGAAGCACTTTTATTATTAGACGAACCTTTGCAAGGGGTAGATATTCGCCATCAATACGCATTGATGGCGCTGTTTCAAGCCTTATGCAATAAAGGGAATACCTTAGTGCTAAGCAGTCATGACATTTCATTGAGTGCAAACTATAGTTATAAAATACTGCTCATGAAGTTGGGTACTAGCGTAAGTTTCGGTTTACCCGAGTCGGTATTGTCGGTCAAAAACCTAGAACATACCTTTGATTGTCATTTTGCAGTGAATAAGCGCGACGACTTTCTAGATATTCAAGTTTGCGCACCTATTGTATTAGACCAAATGTGGTAAAATGGCGCGCAAATAAATTGTATCGCGCATACAGATAAGCGCTCATACAACGAGATAAACGTTTGCCTAAACGTAAAAACATTTAAATCAGGAGAACCCCTTGAGTAATTGGCAAGTAGACAGTTGGAGGCAAAAACCTATCCTTCAACAACCAGAGTACGATGATGCGGCACAACTAAAACAAGTAGAGCACACGCTAAGTACATATCCACCGCTGGTTTTTGCCGCTGAAGCCCGTGATCTTCGCCGTCAACTTGGTGAGGTTAGTTTAGGTAAAGGCTTTCTGCTTCAAGGCGGTGACTGCGCCGAATCGTTTGACGAATTTAATGCGCCAAAAATTCGCGATACATTTAAAGTATTGCTTCAAATGGCCATTGTTTTAACCTTTGCAGGTCGATGTCCAGTCACCAAAGTGGCTCGCATGGCGGGTCAATATGCTAAGCCTCGTTCATCAAACTTCGAAACCCGTGATGGTGTTACATTGCCAAGCTACCGCGGCGATATCATTAATAGTTTCGAGTTTAACGAAGCGGCCCGCCGCCCTGACCCTAATCGTTTGATTGAGGCATACCACCGCAGTGCATCGACGCTTAATTTACTTCGCGCTTTTTCTCAAGGTGGCTTAGCCGACCTTCACGAAGTAAATCGTTGGAACATGGCATTCGTTGAAAACAACCCGCTTAAAGAGCGCTACCACGATATGGCTGTGCGTATTCAAGATACGTTGTCGTTCATGGACGTGATTGGCATTAATTCCCAATCTAGCCCTACATTGCACGAAACGTCATTGTTTACGTCGCATGAAGCATTATTGCTTAACTATGAACAAGCGTTAACACGAATTGATACGCTAACGGGTAAGCCTTACGATTGCTCTGCGCACATGATTTGGATTGGTGAGCGTACTCGTCAGCTAGACCATGCCCATATTGAGTTCTTCCGCGGTATTCATAACCCTATTGGTGTAAAAGTTGGGCCTAGCATGCAAGAAGACGAACTTATTCGTTTAATTGATGCCCTTAACCCGAATAACGATCCAGGTAGATTGACCCTTATTACCCGTATGGGGGCCGATAACCTGGCTGATAATTTACCTCGCTTATTGCGCCGCGTTAAAGCAGAAGGTAGACACGTAGTATGGAGTTCAGACCCCATGCACGGAAATACGTTCTCTGCATCAAGCGGTTACAAAACTCGTAATTTTGATGCCATTTTGCGTGAGATTAAACAGTTCTTCCAAGCACACAGCGATGAAGGCACCCATGCTGGTGGTATTCATCTTGAGATGACTGGCCAACACGTGACCGAGTGTACTGGCGGTGCATATGAAATTAGTGATGAAGACTTAGCGCAAGCGTATAAAACCCAGTGCGATCCGCGTCTAAACGCCGACCAAGTACTTGAAATGGCCTTCTTAGTAGCAGACCATTTGCGCAACGCATAGTCGTTGAATGAAACCTTTATCGCTTTAGTGGTAAGGCTTCATACTGAAAAGGGTAAATCGTACATCGATTTACCCTTTTTTAATGTTTCTTATGTGGTTCTAGTCTGCCAGAATTTCTGCTCGCTCAGCTTCGGTCAATATTCCCGTAAATATAGTTTCCCGCCTAAGGCTTGCTGTGCGTTCATCTTCGGCGAGTAGCAGCGCTGTAAATACCTCAGGTTTATGAATAGTTTCTAAAATCCCTTGCCACAACATATAGCTACCGTAACGCATCATGCCGCTTTTATAACGAGCCTCTAACGTTGCTTGAACATCATCAATGATTGAAGGTTGTGCAATGACTTTTTTAGCAATGCCTGTGTGCAGGCGCAATATACGCTTATCGATAGCTTCACGTTTTTGCTTTCGGGGGCGAGCGAACATGGCTAGTCTTCATGCAGCAGGGGTTCTACTACTGACTCGAGCCCGTTAAGTTTAATTTCGTACATGAGCGCGAGTTGCTGCCCTAGCTTTCCTTCAGGAAAACCTTGTTTGTTAAACCATACCAAATAGGTTTCTGGCAGGTGAAACAACCGACGCCCCGCATATTTACCAAATGGCATGGTTTGGTTGATTGCATCTTTTATTGCTTCTGGATCCATGTTACTCAATGCTTCTTTATGTTGTTGCTTTATAAGGTATACAGGCGATTATACTTTCTATACCGATTAACTATCATTGGTAGAGTCTCGTTGCTGAGTAGCCCACAGCTGATTATAAATACCTTGTTGCGCTAAAAGCGATTCATGGGTGCCATGTTCGACAATCATGCCCTTGCTTAACACTAAGATAGTATCGGCATCCACAATAGTAGAAAGCCTATGCGCAATAACCAAGCTAGTGTGGCCTTTCGCGGCGTCTCGAAGTGCACCTAATATGGCTTGCTCTGATTGACTGTCTAACGACGATGTTGCCTCATCGAATATCATAATAGGCGCACCTTTTAATAACGCCCGAGCGATGGCCACTCGCTGTTTTTCACCGCCTGAGAGTTTCAGCCCACGTTCGCCTACTGTTGTGTCTAGTCCGTCTGGCAAGCTTTCAACAAACTGGGTTAAATGCGCCAGCTTAATAGCATGAGTAACTTCTTCATCGCTAGCATCAGGGTTGCCGTAACGGATGTTTTCAACCAAGGATGTATTAAACAACACCGTATCTTGCGGAACAATCCCGATATGGCTTCGTAAACTGTGTTGGGTAAGCTCGCGAATATCCTGCCCGTTTATGGAAATACCCCCCTCGGTGGGGTCGTAAAAACGGAACAGCAACTTCATAATGGTGGATTTACCAGCACCGCTTTCACCAACCACAGCAATCTTAGCGCCTGATGGCACCTCAAAGCTAATTCCTTTTAAAATAGGCCGTGCTTGCTGATAGTGAAATTGAACGTCAGTAAAACGTATGCTCGCCTTTTTTGCTGAAAGGTGGGCAGCGTTAGGTTTATCTTCTATTGCTGGTTTTTGGGCGAGTAAAGAAAATAAGTTTTGAATGTTCGCTAATGAGCCTCGAATTTCTCGATACACAAAGCCCAAGAAATTAAGGGGCATAAATATTTGCATAGTGAAGGCATTAATTAGCACAAAGTCACCAATGGTCATCTCGCCTTCCATTACGCCATAAGCTGCATTCGCCATCATGGCTGTCATTGCTAGGGCAATAATGCTGGCCTGGCCGCCATTTAAGGCAAAAAGTGATAACCGATTTTTACGCCTTGCTTTTTCCCAGCCAGCTAAATCTGTATCGTATCGGTTTGCTTCGAAACGCTCATTATTAAAATACTTTACGGTTTCAAAGTTTAGTAGGCTATCTACCGCGCGTGAATTGGTGGTGGAGTCGGCTTCATTCATTTGCTGCACAAATCGCGTGCGCCAATCGGTAGCTTTCATCGAAAATAGTACATAGCTGATGACACTAACCACAATGATCATCGCAAACGACCAGCCAAACTGAATCAATAGCAATATCACAACTAAGCCAATCTCTAAAAGGGTAGGCACGATGTTAAACACCATAAACCGCATTAAGAAACTTACGCCATTTGTGCCACGTTCAATATCTCTAGATAAGCCGCCCGTTCTTCGGTTTAAATGGAAACCTAAATCTAGATTGTGCAGATGATTAAATACCTTTAAACCTAGCCTGCGCATAGCACGTTCGGTGACACGCCCGAACAAGGTATCTCTTACTTCGCCAAGTAAAACATTGGTGAGCCTAAGTGCGCCGTACGCAATAATTAAGCTGATAGGTACGGCAATGGCTAATGCTTCCACATCACCGTTTAAACTATCTACTGTGTATTTGAGTACATAGGGTAGACCAATGCTAGCAAGTTTAGCGGCGACTAAGCACAGTAGCGCTAATGCTACCCTGCCTTTGAACTCAAGAAGATAAGGCCACAACTGTTTTAGTACCTGCCATTTGATAGGCTCATTCTCGTTCAACGGAAATCGATTTTTTCGCATGGTGTAATATTGTTCTCACTGCATATTTGTGACGGTGTAAAGCGATGACGCTAGCGGGAGGCGGAAGGGAAAACCTCTATATAAAGGTGAATTGTGATAGATTAACGAACTCTAAACTAAGTCGTCTACGGTGAACCATTATATTTATTTAAGAGAAATAAGTTAACGGTACGATAAAACGTTCTAATTTATGCGTTATCAAACATTTCATTCTTATTTGCAGCCGCGTAAACTGGCGAAAAGACATCATAGTCTATTTAATCACATTATTTATTTTACGTACCCCAAAAGGGAGAAAATTTGTTAGAAGATAGCTTTGGGCGACAATTCCATTATTTGCGTTTATCGGTAACGGAGGCGTGTAATTTTCGCTGTCAGTACTGTTTGCCTGACGGTTACCAAGGCCCTTCTAGTGAGCATTTTCTTTCCTTAGGCGAGATTAACACGCTATTGAGCGCCTTTTCAGGGTTGGGTACATCCAAAGTCCGTCTTACTGGCGGCGAGCCAACACTTCGCCGCGATTTTCTCGATATTTTAAGTGCAACGGCAAATACACCCGGTATAAAGCGAGTGGCTATGACCACCCATGGCGGCCGTATGGCTGACCATGCTGCCGCGTGGAAGCAGGCGGGTTTACACCAAGTGAATGTCAGCATAGATAGCTTAGATCCCAGGCAGTTTGCGGCAATCACCGGGCAAGACAAATTAAAGCAAGTGTTAGCCGGGCTGGACGCTGCGGTTGAGGCTGGTCTTGATGTAAAAGTAAATTCGGTACTACTGAATGATTTTTCTGATGCACGATTGAATCGCTTCCTTGGTTGGCTGAAAACGATGCCTGTCACATTGCGGTTTATTGAATTGATGGAAACAGGTGACACGACTAATTTTTTCAAAGCACAGCATCAAGGCGGCACACCGCTTAAACAAACCCTTATCGATGCCGGTTGGCAACCCATGGTTAGGCGCAAAGACGCTGGGCCAGCACAGGAATTCTTTCATCCTGACTATGCTGGTAAAATTGGTCTCATCATGCCGTACAGCAAAGATTTTTGTAAAAGTTGTAATCGACTTCGCGTTGCCGCCAATGGTAAATTACATTTGTGCTTATTTAGTGAGCAAGGTATTGATATGCGTCATCTATTAGCCGATGGAGATGTTGTAGGACTACAACAGTTCTTAGTTGAATGTTTAGGTGAGAAGCATGCCACACATTTTCTACATGAAGGTAATACAGGTGCAACGAAGCATTTAGCTATGTTAGGTGGCTAAACACCCCGCTTAGTTGTATCGATAAAATACGAAAGCACTAATATAAAGTTGCTCGTAATAATAACGATTAGAAAGGGAAATCTATGTTTATTGAAGATAGCGCGCGCCTGTCTTTCCATTATATCACCGACGCTGATGTAGAGTTCTTGTGGGAGCTTGATCAGGATGAAGATGTAATGCGATTTATCAGTGATGGTCAAAAAACATCTCGTGAAGATATTACCAACACGTTCGTACCACGCTTTCAAGCATATTCAAATCCAGCCCTTGGCTGGGGATTATGGCGAGTGCAAGAAAAAGAAAGTGAAGAGGATATTGGCTGGGTTTTGGTTCGGCCATTTGGCTTTTTCACTAAAAATCCTGAGATTGATAATATTGAACTTGGCTGGCGTTTTAAACAAGCCAGTTGGGGGAAGGGGTATGCCACAGAAGCAGCAATGCAAGTGAAAGATGCCCTGTATCAAATCGGTATCGACAAATTTTGTGCTATGGCAAAACCTGAAAATCTAAATTCCATCAAAGTGATGGAAAAATTAGGCATGACTTTTAGCCACGAAATTGAATATAAGGATAATCTTTATCAAGAAAAGGTTGTGGTTTACACCACCTGATCTAATAGCCCTTTAACCGTTTCGTAGCGCTGACTTTGTTCTTCAGATAGAGAAGCACTTTCCAGCGTAAAGCGGCACTTCTTCATTACAGAGTTCATATTGCCTTCCGCTTTACCTTCACGAGAGCGTCGCATTGCCGACGCTTGCAAAAGATTTAACGCAATGGCAGGGTTTCGAGGCATAACCCTGAATGCTTGCTCGAAAGTTTGGTAAGATTTTGCCAGTTCGCCACGCTTATACTGCACTACCGCCACATCATTGAGGTTTTTAGGGCTTATTGATATTGCTGTTTTCTCTTCGACTTCTTGGTTGATATAACGGCTAAGTAAACTGTTTGGTGCATCTAACTCTTTTTGCCGTAGCGTCGCTTTATCGAGTAATTTGAGAGCGTTCCCTCTTAATCCTAAATCGTGAAACGCTTTTGCGGAATCTAGTAACGTTTCGACAGACTGCTCTTCAAGGTTATCAATATCTAAGGCATCGAGCAGATCTTTTGCTTTATCGTTTTCGTCTTTTAGATAGTGAATTCGTGCGCTAATAACTTGCAGCTGATGGTCAAGATTCACCTTTGGGTAGGCGCTTTTTAATTGGCGCAGATATTCATTGGACTGTTTGATAATTTTGTTTGTTTGCGAGGTTTCTGCCGTCATCGCAAAATCGATACCTGCCCTAGCGACAGATAAGTACATTTCAGGGGTGTCGTGCACTGAATTCTTACCGAAACGAACCACTTTCTTAGCGCTATTAAATTGCCCTTCATAGTCGTGGGTTAGCCTAGCAAGTTGCACTGCAGTAATATGACGCATGACATTTCGAGGTGAAATATCGCTGGCCACATTCACACATTCCAGCGCTTCATCATAAGCTTCTAACTTAATTTGCAGCTCTGCTAATAAATCATATGCACTCAGCATACTTTCAGGTTGTAGCGCTAGCTGAATAAGGTCTCGTTCTGCATCATCAAACTCATCTAAGTGAATGTAACATTGAACGAGGCCAAGCTTTGCCCATGTAAAATTTTGAATATTGATGATTGATTGGTAAAAGAGCTTCGCGTTTTCAAACTGTCTATTCAATAGCAACAAGTCACCCTTCGTTTTTAGGGCTAACGGGAAGTGTTCAGCGTTCTTAGGCTCAACTAAAATAAACTCTAATTCTTTAAGTGCCTGCTCAGGATTCTGCTCATCCATGTAACGATAGACATCGTGAAACATTTTTTTACGGGTGACGACTTTACTAAGTCGTTTATCTAGTTCGTTAACGGAAAATGGTTTTGCTAAGAATTCGTCAGGTTGCATCTCGATTATTGCATGGACAACATCAATGGCAGTATCGGCACTAGTAAAAATAAAACCGGTAGTAAGAGGAATAATCTTTTCGGTTTTCAGCTGCTCGAATAAATTATAGCCGCCTTGTTCTTGCCTTAAGTCATAAGCACAAACAATGACATCGTACTGCCGAGTGCGCAGTGAGGTAAGGGCGTACGCAGCACGGTCTACATAATCGATATGTTGGAAACCAAGTTGCTCCAAAGCATATTTCATATGGCTTTTTGCCAAAGCCTGATCTTCCGCTATTAATAAACGGGTTTGTCTTGCCAACTGTAGGTTCATTACAACCTCGTATATGCGTCAATGCTTACTCGTGTAAACAACCTAGTAGGAGTTTAGTAGAAGAATTAACTTATCACCATTGTTAAATAGTGTCCCAAAGATTGCGGTGCACGGCATGAAAAACAGCTAGAGGGCAGGGGAAATGAGTTTTCTTTTGAAAGAGTGGTGGACGTCTACTATGGTTCGTAACGAAGTTATCGTAACGAAGTTATTGAACCAGTGATTTTTGATTATATGAAGAGAAAGAGAGATGGCGGACGTCTGCTATGGTTCGTAACGAAGTTATTGAACCAGTGATTTTTGATTATATGAAGAGAAAGAGAGATGGTGGACGTCTGCTATGGTTCGTAACGAAGTTATCGTAACGAAGTTATTGAACCAGTGATTTTTGATTGTATAAAGATAAAGAGAGATGGTGGACGCTACTGGGCTTGAACCAGTGACCCTCGCCTTGTAAGGGCGATGCTCTCCCAACTGAGCTAAGCGTCCGATATATCAGATTTGAAGCAAAAAGTGGTGGACGCTACTGGGCTTGAACCAGTGACCCTCGCCTTGTAAGGGCGATGCTCTCCCAACTGAGCTAAGCGTCCGAATACTTTTTCTAATAAACAAAATTGGTGGACGCTACTGGGCTTGAACCAGTGACCCTCGCCTTGTAAGGGCGATGCTCTCCCAACTGAGCTAAGCGTCCATCTTGTTTATTATCTTGCCTAAGCAAGTGGGGCGGTATTATAGAGTCGGTTCTCATACTGTCAATAATAAAATGAAAGAAAAATGACTGTATGCCTGAAAAGTGAACATTTTGGCCTTTTTTTATCTGAATTGGTGAAATTGTAAGCTTTATGCGACGCCATGCTATCAAAAAAGACTTTATTAGAGCATAAATATAAGTTTCTATTGGTAGCTATATACCAAGCAAATGCATCTCGCTGCTTTTGTCGTGAAGCGGAGACTGGTAGAATGCGCGCAATTTCACAATCTAATAAAGATAGAGAGTTTTTATCATGTCGGTTGTAACACGATTTGCACCAAGCCCTACTGGCTACCTTCACGTTGGTGGCGCACGCACCGCTTTATATTCTTGGCTACTTGCTAAAAACAATGGCGGCGAATTTGTACTTCGTATTGAAGATACAGATATTGAACGTTCTACAGAAGAAGCAAAGCAAGCAATTTTAGATGGCATGCAATGGCTTGGTTTAACTTGGGACACCGGTCCTATCTATCAAACCGATCGTTTCGACCGCTATAAAGACCTTATCCAACAATTGTTAGACGAAGGTAAAGCGTATAAGTGCTTTATGAGTGCAGAAGAATTGGATGCTATTCGTGAAGCACAAAAAGAACGTGGCGAAAAACCTCGTTACCCTGGTACATGGCGTGACCGCACAGATCACCCAGAAGGCGAACCTTTTGTTATTCGTTTTAAAACGCCATTAGAGGGCACGGTTGTTATTACCGACCACGTACGCGGTAAAATCGAAATTAACAATAGTGAATTGGATGACTTAATCATTCAGCGCACCGACGGGACGCCAACTTACAATTTCTGTGTGGTAGTAGACGATTGGGATATGGGCATCACACACGTTGTGCGTGGTGAAGACCATATCAATAACACGCCTCGTCAAATTAATATTCTGCAAGCATTAGGTGCGCCTGTGCCTGAATATGCTCACGTATCTATGATTTTAGGTGATGACGGTAAAAAGTTATCGAAACGTCATGGTGCAGTAAGTGTTATGCAATACCGTGATGATGGCTTCTTACCTCAAGCGGTACTGAATTATTTAGTTAGGCTAGGGTGGTCACATGGTGATCAAGAGATATTCACTCTTGATGAAATGATTGAGTTATTCAGTTTAGACGCAATTGGTCAGTCGGCTTCTGCATTTAATACTGAAAAATTGATTTGGTTGAACCAGCACTACATTAAAAGTTTACCGGCCAGTGAAGTTGCTACACACTTAAAATGGCACTTCGATGGGTTAGAAGTTGATTTAACTGCGGGGCCTGCACTCGAGTCTGTTATTGCCATTCAAGCTGACAGAGTAAAAACGTTAAAAGAACTTGCTGAGATCTCTACTTACTTTTATCAAGATTATGAAGAATTTGATGCTAACGCTGCCAAAAAGCATTTACGCCCAGTAGCACGAGGGCCGCTAGAGCTAGTAAAAGAGAAGTTGATGGCTATTGAAGCGTGGGAGCCAGAAAATATTCAGGCTGCTATTAATGCAACAGCTGAAGAATTAGAAGTGGGTATGGGTAAAGTAGGGATGCCATTGCGTGTTGCTACCACCGGAAGTGGCAATTCTCCGTCTTTAGATGTAACCCTTAATTTGCTGTCAAAAGAGAAAGTTGGCGAGAGAATCGACAAAGCGCTTACTTTTATAGCAAACAGAGAGAATTCATAAAAAAACCGTTGACATAAATGGGGGGGATGCCTAGAATGCGCCCCGCTGTCACGGAACAGTCACACAATAGTGACTATGACACAACGGGGCCATAGCTCAGCTGGGAGAGCGCCTGCATGGCATGCAGGAGGTCGGCGGTTCGATCCCGCCTGGCTCCACCAAATCTAACTGCAAGTTATATTGCGGTTTAGGCTGAAGGTTTTACCTTCGGGCATAAATTGTTTTGTAAGGATGAGGTCGTTCGGTTCGCGGAGCTTACCTATCCTTACAAAAAATCTCAAAAGCGTAGCTTTTGAAAGAAGATTTTTTGTCCCCATCGTCTAGAGGCCTAGGACACCGCCCTTTCACGGCGGTAACAGGGGTTCGAATCCCCTTGGGGACGCCATTTTCCGGTGTCACAGTCCGTAACTGTGAAATAGGCCGGTAGTAATTAGAAAGTTACTATCAGCGACAAAAATTTGTTTTTGTAAGGTAATAAGGTCGTTCGGTTCGCGGAGCTCACCTCTCCTTACAGAAATTGATTGATTGTAAGCATAAGGTCGCTCAGTTCGCAGAGCTCACCTCGCCTTACAAAAAATCTCAAAAGCTTAGCTTTTGAAAGAAGATTTTTTGTCCCCATCGTCTAGAGGCCTAGGACACCGCCCTTTCACGGCGGTAACAGGGGTTCGAATCCCCTTGGGGACGCCATTTTCCGGTGTCACAGTCCGTAACTGTGAAATAGGCCGGTAGTAATTAGAAAGTTACTATCAGCGACAAAAATTTGTTTTTGTAAGGTAATAAGGTCGTTCGGTTCGCGGAGCTCACCTCTCCTTACAGAAATTTAGTGAAGTTTTACTTCACTAGCAAAATTTCTGTCCCCATCGTCTAGAGGCCTAGGACACCGCCCTTTCACGGCGGTAACAGGGGTTCGAATCCCCTTGGGGACGCCATTTTCCGGTGTCACAGTCCGTAACTGTGAAATAGGCCGGTAGTAATTGAAAAGTTACTATCAGCGACAAAAATTTGTTTTTGTAAGGTAATAAGGTCGTTCGGTTCGCGGAGCTCACCTCTCCTTACAGAAATTTAGTGAAGCTTTACTTCACTAGCAAAATTTCTGTCCCCATCGTCTAGAGGCCTAGGACACCGCCCTTTCACGGCGGTAACAGGGGTTCGAATCCCCTTGGGGACGCCATATCGTTAAGCCAACCTTCGGGTTGGCTTTTTCGTTTCTACAGCTTAATTCCTGCCATTCTTATCGATATTCCACATACAAACCAATACCATCTTGATAATATAACCGTGTTAACAAAGAGGTTATTTATGCAAAATTATCCTATCGGCACGCCAGGAAAACCTTGGGGTGAAGAAGAGAAAGAAGAATGGAAACAGCGCCAAACTATCAAGCGTTCGTATAATGATGAAGTGCTTAAGCAATTAGGCAGTATTCCTGAAGGGTTTGAATTAAAGCAGTATGGCGCGTTGCCTTACGATGAGTCTCGATACCCTTTGTATGCCATAGTCCCTAAAGATATGCCTGAAAATATCCCTAAAGATATGCCTACAAATATTGATGCAGCTAAGCCTGCGGTGCTAGTTACTGGAGGGGTACATGGGTATGAAACCAGTGGTGTGCAGGGCGCACTTCAGTTTATCAATACTAAATTAAGTGATTACGCAGAAGATTTCACCATCATTGTTGTACCGTGCGTTAGCCCTTGGGGTTATGAGACGATTAACCGTTGGGATCAGTATGCGTTAGATCCTAATCGTTCATTTTATCCTAACTCTCCCGCGCCGGAATCAGCGCAGCTAATGGCATTTATAGAATCGTTGAACTTACCATTTACATTGCATATCGATTTACATGAAACCACTGATACAGACAACAGTGAGTTTAGGCCTGCATTAGCAGCAAGAGATGCAACGACTCATGATAATTGGAATATTCCTGATGGCTTTTATTTGGTGGCTAATACCCCGAATCCACAAAAACAATTTCAGGAAGCTATTATTGATGCCGTTAAGCAAATAACTCATATCGCGCCTGCGGATGAAAGTGGCAAAATTATAGGTGCTGACTTACTGTCTGAAGGTGTGATTTGTTACGACAAAAAAGCATTGTATCTTTGCGGCGGTATGACAGATGCAGCTTATGTAACCACAACAGAAGTTTATCCTGATAGCGCTAATGCAACGGCTGAAAATTGTAACGCTGCCCAAGTGGCTGTAATAACTGCTGCGTTGGAATATGTAAAATAGACGTTTAGATGTTTGAATGTTTAGACGTCTAGATGTATAGTTGAGCCTTCTCGATGAGGAGGCTTACGTGTTTACATTTTCTGCATTAATTTATGATGGTTATAAACAACAACTGGTGACGGGGGATTATGAAGATAAAGCCCAGTTCGATGCATTCTTAAATGCGAAGTTTGGTGTGCATGTTTGTATGTGGACCGCCAAAGAACCTACGCAAAAAGTAATTGATGTTATGCTGCAAGCAACTCTTGTAGCTAAAGAAAATGCCAGTAATAAACTAAACCTTAAGGCCAAATATTCGTGAGTATTACTTCACCCTGTATTGCCAACTGTAAACTAGACGAAGACGATGTATGCACCGGTTGTAAACGTACAATCAAAGAAATTACCAACTGGTCGAATTACAGTACGCAGCAAAAACAAAACATCCTCACCCGCCTAAAAAACCAAAAGTTGAACCAAAAGTTGGACACACACTCAAGTTAAGGTTAGACACACACTTAAATCTTGGACAGTCACTCAAATTTCCTCACTCAAACTTCCCTCAAGCAACGGAACCAAAAGTTGGACACACACTCAAGTTAAGGTTAGACACACACTTAAATCTTGGACAGTCACTCAAATTTCCTCACTCAAACTTCCCTCAAGCAACGCATCAATGTGTATAAAATCGGACAGTCAAAAAACGTACACAAATTCTTACCGACACTTAAATAGCATGGTCATATAACCCGCACTTTGCTACACTCTCGCGCCCATTTTAATCACTCAGTTTTAGCGAAATTTTAGTTATGAAAATCATGCTGGCGCCTATGGAAGGTGTTGTCGACCATTTAATGCGAGATATGCTTACTCATGTGGGTGGGTTCGATCAGTGTGTCACTGAATTCGTTAGAGTAGTGGATCAAAAACTTCCCAATAAAACCTTCTACAAACTATGTCCCGAACTACATAATGGCGGTAAAACCCCTAACGGCGTGCCTGTGCGCGTGCAATTATTAGGGCAGCATCCACAATGGCTGGCAGAAAATGCTTATACAGCGGTTGATTTGGGGTCGCCAGGTGTAGATTTAAATTTTGGCTGCCCAGCAAAAACCGTTAATAAAAGTAAAGGCGGTGCGGTCCTGCTAAAAGAAACCCAAGCATTATACGACATCGTAAAAGCGGTTCGCGATGCGGTGCCTGCCTCACAACCTGTATCAGCGAAAATTCGGTTGGGATTTGAAGATAAATCTCTTGCTGTCGAAAATGCTATCGCTATCACTGAAGCGGGCGCGTCTGAGCTAGTTGTGCACGCCAGAACAAAGACGGAAGGCTATAAGCCGCCAGCGTACTGGGAATGGATTGCTAAAATAAAGCAAAATACCGATATTCCATTAGTGGCCAATGGCGAAATATGGAATGAAGAAGACGGCAAGCGCTGCCAGGAGCAATCAGCCTGCACCAACTTAATGGTAGGTAGGGGCGCACTTGCCATGCCAAACCTAGCAAGGTGTATTCGTGATGGCGAACCGCCTATGGCATGGGAAGATGTGGCAGCGTTGCTTATCCGCTATTCGGGCTACGAAATCTACGGTGATAAAGGGAAATACTACCCAAACCGAATAAAGCAGTGGTGTGGCTATTTAAAAAGGCAGTACCCTGAAGCTGAATTATTGTTTAACGACATCAGGCGTTTATCAAAGTCACAAGAAATTGTAGATGTGTTAGCTAGGCAAGCTTCACACTAGGCTCGTCAAGTAAATTAGCATCGCTCTTTTGTTGATGTAACTTGATGAATTCAAAACTAAAAGCCTATTGAAGATACCTTCTGGCATTAGCGATGTTTGGTTTTCTGCCATATTCGCAAGCTGATGCAAACACGCAGATTCGCTCAGCAGAGCCAATAGGGCCTGTAAATTTCCTTTCTAGTTTAGTTGAAAGGGTAATCCAAGAACTACCAGAGAGTTTAAGTCTGTCCAAGATAGGCTTAATTTTTTGAGGAATAGCACCTTTCTTGTCTGGGCGCATAACGCGTCCGGTTTCATCTACAAGCACTAAGTAGTCGCTCAATTTAAAAGGCAGGCTGCTTTCATTAACCGAAACTTGGTCATTAAATGGCATAAGCCGAGCAGGTACTTTGTTTACTTTCAATGCGTTAATTCTGTATTGAATACTGGTAAAGTTTGATTGTTCTGGTGTTTTAGCTATACCGGCTCGGATGGGGTTTAAATCGGTATAGGCCATGGTTACCGCTAGCGCATTCTCCGATAATATTGCTTGGCTCTTAAATCGGCGCTCCCAAAAATAACCTGTACATTCATCTTCTTTGTTAGCTTTTCGCGCAATAAATTCATTAAGCAGGCGCATAAACCAACTTACGCTATATAGCCGATGCCGATAAATTTCGCTCAATTCTTCAACTTTTTGAAGTTCTACTTCAGAGAGTGAACCTCGACTTTCTTCATCGAGATACCGTTGGACTAATGAGGGGCAGCGATAAAAACACTTCCACCGAAGTAACACTTCATCCATGCTCCAGTGTTCAGCTCTCGCTTTCGCAATATGCATCACAACATGAATATGATTGTGCATTACTGCATAGGCACACAAGTCAATCGCAAAGGTTTTCGTGAGCCTATGTAGCCTATCTACAATCCACTGTCTACGATGGTTGTAGTTTTTGCCAGTACTAGCATCTACGCCACAAAGGAAGGATTGTCGCACACAACGTGATGTGCAGTGATAGTAAGGCGTAACTTCTAAATTGACTTGCTTGTATCGAGGTAGCGGCATTTCCATATCTCCGAATGGTTCGGAAATAATTATGCTGGAAATGCGGTAATAAACTACTGTGCTTAGGGCGGGTTTTCAATTAAACGTAAGTGTCGATACGAGAACCCACTCTACTGTCAGAGGCAGGAGCCGCTTGTTGCGTCTGTTGGGGCGCACTTACTTCAGTTTGCTGACTAGCACGTTGTTGAACCTGTCGTTGAGGTTCTTGTTGTGGCGACTGAAGTACATTCGATACTGGCGTTGACGTTGATGATGAAACGTCCATAACAATCTCCAAATTAAGTTGTTACTTGTTTTCGCATTTACATTCTAAGTTTAAGAGCATAGCACACGTTATTGATTATTCATGATCAAAGGTGTCAGTTTTTCGAACATAAATTCGACAATCATAGGCTGAGCTTTTGCGTTAGGGTGAATACCATCACGTTGCATCAAGTCTTTTTGAAGTGCTATGTCCTCAAGAAAAAAAGGAATTTTTGTAACTTCATGTTGCTCTGACACGGTATCAAAAGTGTCGCTAAACATTTGTGTATAGCGTTTACCGTAATTAGTGGGTATCTGCATGTCTTGCACAAAAACGGTTGTATTGTCTGATTTTGCTATGCTAACAATTGCGCTCAAGTTGTTCCTAATCTTACTGATACTGTGCCCTTGCAGGCCATCATTACCACCAAGTTCCACTAAAATATGGCTTGGCGTATGTTGTTCAATTAACCTCGGAAGCCTAGCTAAACCGCCATCAGTGGTCTCACCGCTTACCGCAGCATTTACAATATCGATCGATATATTCTCGTCACGCCAGCGTTTTTGTAACAAACTCACCCAACCTTCTTGTTGATCTAACCCATAAGCAGCAGATAGGCTGTCACCTAGAATCAGTAATTTAGCTGAATTATTGGGGACGATGGTATCGGTCTGATCTGATAATGCAGATAACGGTATTAATAAAAGCAGTGTGAACAAAACGGCGCTGCGAAAACGATAAATCACGAATTGATGACCCCTATATGATAAAAACATCCAAAGTAACTAAGTCTGTAAATACGAGCGAAGGTAAGCTTGAGATCCTTCATCCTATCTCTTTTGAAGTCAAGTCCGGTGAGTCAGTTGCCATTATCGGTGCGTCAGGCTCAGGAAAATCTACTCTGTTGGGGTTGTTGGCCGGCTTAGATGAAGTCTCCGAAGGAGAGATTTTTCTAGACGGCGAACCATTGCATACTATGGATGAAGAGGCCCGTGCGGTGCTTCGTGGCCAAAAAGTAGGGTTTATTTTTCAAAGCTTTATGTTAGTGCAAAGTTTAACGGCCATTGAAAATGTGATGCTTCCGGCTGAAATTGCGGGTTTAGAGAATCCTAAGCAGATGGCGAGTAAAATTCTTGAACAAGTAGGCATTGGGCATCGCGCGAGTCATTACCCAAATCAACTTTCAGGTGGTGAACAACAGCGAGTTGCTATTGCTCGGGCTTTTATTACGTCACCTAAAATTTTATTTGCCGATGAGCCTACTGGAAACTTGGATGCAACAAACAGCCACAAAGTCGAAGAGCTTCTTTTCGCGCTCAACAGAGAGATAGGCACAACATTAGTACTTGTTACCCACGATAACGAGCTTGCCGATAAGTGTGACAGGCAGTTAACCATGCAGGCGGGTGTTTTGACAGAGTCGACCCCAGTATCGCCTCAACAGCGTACAGAGGCTGTATAGATGGAGGCCCTATAAATGAGCATGACATCGACCTTGGCATGGCGATTGTTTCGGCATGAGGCGAAGCGCGGAGAGCTTACCATTATCTTGTTGGCAATTGTATTGTCGGTAGGCGCGGTATTGTCGCTGTCGTTATTTAGTGAGCGATTGCAAGGTGCGCTAAAAGAGCGTTCAGCGGCTTTTATCGCAGCCGATGCACAGTTACGCTCTGATACACCCATTGATGATAATTGGTTGCAGCAGGCTCGAGATGGGGGGCTTAACACGGCAAAGCAGGTGACTACTCGTTCGATGGTCTTTCATCGTGACGAAATGTCATTGGTGGACCTTAGGGCTGTAAATGAAAATTATCCACTGAAAGGCACGGTTAATATTGCTGATGTGCCTTTTGGACAAAAAGAAGCGGCAACAGATTTGCCCAAGCCAGGCGAAGTGTGGTTGCAGTCTCTGTTATTTCAAACTCTGAAGCTTAGTTTGGGAGACAGTATTGAAATAGGCGATGCTGAATTCACGGTAACCAAAGTGTTGGTTGATATTCCTGATGCAGGGTTCAGTGTATTTAACACCGATCCAATCGCTCTAATTAGACTGTCCGATTTGGATGCAACGGCTATAACCGGGCCTGGCAGTCGGGCACGTTACGTGGGCTATTTTGAAGGCGAAAGGAGTGCTATTAGTAAGTTTTACGACTGGCTCAGCCCTAACTTGCAAGACGACTTACATAATTGGCGTACCGTTGAAGATGACGAATCGGCCATTGGACGTTCGGTAGCCAGTGCTGAGCGGTATTTTTTATTGGCGAGTTTACTTGCCATAGTGCTTGCAGCGGTTTCCATTGCGGTGGCAGCCCAGCGTTACAGTCAACGTCATTTCGACCCTGTCGCTATCATGAAAACACTCGGTGCGACAAAGCAAGTTATTCGCCGTATCTATCTTCTTCAAATTCTATTTATTACTGGGCTCGGCATTATTATTGGATTAATAATGGGCTTCATTGGCCAGCAAGTTGTGGTGTGGTTAGTTGCTGAACAAGTTGATGTGGCGTTATCAATTTGGCACTGGCGGCCAGTGCTAATCGCTGTTTTCACAGGGGCAACCTGCTCGTTATTATTCTCGCTTTATCCATTGATGCAGTTGTTTTCAATTCCTCCACTGCGTGTGCTAAGGCGTGATTTAAGCACTAATTTACGTTCTCGGACCATTCAGTATGTGGCCTCAGGCGGTGCGATATTTCTCTTGATGTGGATTTACAGCCAAGACTTGATGATCAGCCTTATTTTATTTGGGTCTGGCGCGGTTTTAGTTGCTGGTTTACTTGGGGCTACTTTCTTGCTCATTGCCGCAGGCCGTAAATTCGGCTCGGGTAAAATGGGCCCGTGGCAGCTTGCTTGGGCGCGGATCAAACGTCGTTCAATGGAAAATAGTGTTCAGCTGATAAGTTTTTCAGTCACTATCATGTTGTTACTAGTGGTACTGGTTATGCGCAACGACATGGTATCGCAGTGGCGCTCTCAGTTGCCAGAAGGTACACCCAATTACTTTTTGATTAATATCACTGGCGAGCAAAAAACAGAATTGGACACACACTTTAAATCGAATGGTATCACCATAGAAGAGTTCTACCCGGTAATACGAGGTCGCTTCGTTGCGGTGAATGACGATAGTGTAAATACCGAAGTATCTAAAGAAGACGATTCGAATACTGAGGGTAGGCAAGGACTAGGGCGAGAAGCGAATTTAACTTGGAGTAATTCGTTACAAAAAGAGAACGAAATTACTGGTGGTACATGGCATGGCGACAACCCTGATGCATTAGAAGAGGGGGTATTCGCGGTTTCAGTAGAAACGGATGTAGGTGAACGACTCGGCATTGAATTAGGCGATATGCTCACATTCAATGTGGGCAGTGAAATCGTTAAAACCAAAGTAACAAGTTTTAGGAAAGTGAATTGGCAAACCATGCAGCCCAACTTTTTCTTTGTTATTCAACCTGAAGCTATGGCGGCGTTTAATCCAACCTACATCACCAGCTTTTATTTGCCTGAAGCGCAGAAATCACAACTAACTACGTTGTTAAAGCCATTTGCGTCTATCACTATGTTTGACGTAGATGCGCGAATTAATCAGCTAAGAGATATTGTCAATCAAGTGTCGGTGGCCATTGAGTTTATCTTAGTGCTGGTGCTTGTAGCAGGCAGTTTAGTGTTAATAGCCCAGGTTCAAGCCAGCATGGATGAAAGACGACAAGAGCTAGCTATTTTAAGAACGCTTGGGGCGAAAGGCACTTTAATTCGCAAGAGCGTGGTATTTGAGTTTCTGATCATAGGTGTGGTTGCAGGTTTCATGGCAGCACTCGCTAATGAGCTCAGTTTGTATATGCTGCAAACCAACGTGTTTCAAATGACTGCAAGTCTTCACTTTGAGTATTGGGTAATTGCACCGATTGTTGGCGCAATTGTGGTCGGCGCTTTGGGGGCAATTGGCTGCTGGCGATTACTTACCTTAAATACTTCGGCACTGCTTAGGAAGATGGTTTAAAGGACGTATAGCTAACGAGAGTGAGGAATGACCGTTTTAAAGCGTAAGGGAGTGAAAGCGAGGTGAAAAGGGACAGTCGCTCTAAAATAAATCGGAAAATAAATCGGACAGTCACTCAAGTGAGTATCCGAAATTGGAACAAATAGTCGTGTGAGTCACTCGATTAAATGTTGGACACACACTTAAGTTTGAGTGTGTGTCCAATTTCGTTTCGTCGAATGGTTCAAGCTCGAGTGTGTGTCCGATTAAGCCTCAGTGCCTATAAATTGCTTCCAGCGCCCCTTGCAAAGTGGGGTAAGCAAACATGTAGCCTGAGGTAACGAGCTTTTCAGGTAGCACTTTTTGCCCTTTTAAAATCATGTCAGACGATTCACCCATCGCTATTTTTAGTACAAAGCCGGGTACGGTAAACAGGCAAGGTCTTGAAAGTGTTGCCGCTAATGTGTGGGAGAAGTCCTTATTAGTTGACGGTGATGGAGCCGTAAGGTTGAACGGCCCATGGCAACTATCATGTTCAAGTAGGTAAGCAATGGCTGACACCATGTCGTCAATGTGGATCCACGATAAATACTGTTCGCCATTCCCTATTTTACCACCTAACCCTAGTTTGAAGGGCAGTGCCATTTTCTCTAGTGCTCCGCCATTTTCAGTTAAGACTACACCGGTTCTTAGTGTACAAACCCGCGTTTCGTCGCGAGTGACAGAGGTAGCGATAGCCTCCCATTTGGCACAAAGGTCGTGTGTGAACTCTTCATGAGGGGGCGTTTGCTCGGTAACATCAACACTACCTTTACTGCCATAAAAACCGATGGCCGAGCCTGAAATAAATACAGGTGGTGGGGTGCCAGCACTATTGATTTTCGCGACAATTTTAGAAGTAATATCCCATCGGCTATCGCAAATTATTTGCTTTTGCGTGTCTGTCCAACGTTTGTCGGCAATGGGTTCGCCAGCTAAGTTGATAATGGCATCGAAAATTCCAATATCATCAACGTCACTCACATCGGAAACAAACGCTACATTGTCACCCAGCTGGCGCTTAGCTTTTTGGGGGGCTCTTGTTATGACAGTAAACTGATGTTCGCTTTTAAATTTTTCAATAAACGCGCTACCAATGAGGCCAGTGCCGCCTGACATTAAAATTTTCATACAATATGCCTATAGGATTGACTATAAAAGTGCTTATAAAGTGTTATACAACAAACGCTCAACCGGTTTTATTACACGAAAGCGTTAGAGACACCGAATCGGAAAATCGCAGTGCATGCGGCTTATCCACTTCTACTTCGGCGTAACGAACTGATGAATGTTCAGCAGCTAAACTTAGTACGTCGGCGGTGAGCTTTTCGAGCAATGAAAATCGGTTGTCCTCAACCAGCTTGATGATAGCCTTGGTAATCACCTTATAATTCAACGCGTCTTCCATATTATCGCTGTCTGTTGCCCTTTGGGCATCGTAATCAATCTTCACATTAACGATAACGTCTTGTTTATTGGTGATTTCATCTTCGTTAATACCAATATAAGTTCTCAATCTCAGGTTTTTAATTTTAATTGTGGCTAAGTTGAAGGTCATTGTATTCTCGTATTTGTAGTTATGTATAAGTCACTGTAAAGTGTCTGAGTTTTTTATTAGGAATGAAGCATAAAATGTCCATGGAACTGCGCTCCCCCATAGCAAAAGTACTTATAGTCCTCGCATGTTTGGTTGTTGTGATGGCGGGAATAAAGTCCGCTAGTACGATTATGGTACCTTTTTTCTTATCAATATTTATCGCTATTGCGTGTAGCCCAATAATTCATTGGACCGGACGTTTTGGTGTGCCTAAATGGCTTTCTATCACCTTAGTAATACTAATAATTTTAGTCTTTGGATTTCTTCTTGCTGGCCTAGTAGGACAGTCTATGACGGAATTTAGAGCAAATCTTCCACAATATAGGGAACAGCTCGATACCGAATTTTCGTGGATTATAGAAAAGCTCGCACAATACAATATTAACGTTAACCAAGAACTGATTGCTACCCACTTAGATCCTGCCACCGCGATGTCAGTAGCGACCAATTTTATCAGTGGTATGGGCGGCGTATTGTCGAACTTATTCCTTATATTGCTAACGGTCATTTTTATGTTGTTTGAGGCAGACAGCATTCCAAAACGCCTGCATATTGCATTGTCAGACCCGGATATGAAATTGAAACACATCGACCGTTTCATTCGTTCTGTAAATAGCTATTTGGCTATTAAAACTGTGGTGAGTTTAGGCACTGGGTTAATTATCGGTACATGGCTTTATGTAATGGGAATAGACCATTTCCTGTTATGGGCGGTATTGGCATTCATGTTGAACTTCATCCCTAATATAGGTTCGATAATTGCCGCACTTCCAGCGGTACTTATTGCTTTTGTTCAATATGGTTTAGCTTCAGCAGGTATGGCGGCGTTAGGTTTTGTTTTAGTCAATACAATTATGGGAAATATGGTGGAACCAAGACTGATGGGTAAAGGAATGGGGCTATCTACCTTAGTGGTGTTTCTATCCTTAATTTTCTGGGGGTGGTTATTGGGTACGGTAGGAATGCTACTTTCGGTGCCACTGACTATGGTGGTAAAAATAGCACTAGAGTCTCGAGAGGAAAGCCAATGGCTTGCGGTGTTATTGTCTAGCGCGGGCGATAAAAAAGGGAAAGCTTAAACCGGAAACTTCACAATAAAGCGAGCGCCGCCAATAGGCGCGCGTTCGATAAGTAGTTTACCTTGGTAGATGGCAATAAGGTCGCTTACCAAGGCCATGCCTATGCCTTGCCCATCGGCGTAAGTATCTAATCGGGTTCCACGCTCTAACAGGGCTTGTTTCTTATCTGAAGGGACGCCGGGGCCATCATCATCAATGGTCAACACAGCCCAATTTCCTTCGTTTTTCAGTGCAACTAATACCTTTGAATCAGAAGCCTTACAGGCGTTATCTAACAGATTACCTACCATTTCCATAATATCGGTTTCGTCGGCTTTTATGGCGACATTGTTAATGGCTTCAATTGTTATCGATAATTGCTTATGCTGATATACCTTATCCATAGCGTTAGCCACTTTTTGCGTGATAGGTAACAGAGGAATAGCCGCTTGCCACCCCGTTTTACCAGCACTAGCACGTTTTAATTGGCGTTGAATAATCTGGTCAATTTGATTTAAAGATTCAACAGCTTGCTTGGGAAGTTTTTCAACCCCTAAAGCTACAGCCAGTGGTGTTTTTAAACTATGAGCAAGGTCACCTAAGCTGTTTTTATAACGAGCACGCTGCTGAGATTCAGATTCAATCAGTTCGTTGATTGACTGTTTTAATGGGCTAAATTCAACGGGGTAGTGCGCATCAAGCTGTTGTTTCTGCCCCGTAGAGGTAAGTGAAATTTCACTAATTAGCTTTCTTACTGGCATTAGCACAAGGCTGATACCCACAATTATTAACACAAGCAAACCGCCGGACAAGACAAGCAACCAACGCCACACCACCGATATAAAAGTTTCGCGCTCTTCATTAAATAGGTGTTTATTATTAAAAATATAAAAACGAACTGGCTCGAAGTTGCTTTCTGAGGCAAATTCAGCCGTAAAAGCGTAGGCGAAATAATCGGTATCATTGTCGAAATTGGCTATATACGATTCAACAAAGAGCTCGTTACCCACGTTCACGTTTAAATTCGGGGCAGGCAATGTGTAATCTAATGCTGAAGCCGACTGCCACACTACGTGACCGCGAAAAACAATCACACCCAAGTAGCCAGAGCCAGGCAAGTTGAGTTGCTCCTCGTATAAAATCTCGGGCATAAAGGGAATGTCGCCATCTAGCTCGAAAGCCGAGAGTAACCCTAGGTTCATGAGTCTAAGTTCACTCATTTTGGCTTGGGTTAAGCTTGTGGTATAGGCGTCATCTAAAATAACCACAGTGAGCGGTGCAAATAGGGCAAGTACGCCCATCGCTAATAAAATGCTCCTTATTCTCAGCGACAGTTGTTTCATAGATTGCGGTTGATCCTATACCCACGTCCGCGTAGTGTTTCGATGGGTTTAAAGCTATTTTCTGGATCTAGCTTTTTACGCAATCGGCCAACAAAAACTTCAATGACGTTACTATCAAGATCAAAATCTTGATCGTAAATATGCTCTGTTAACTCTGTTTTCGAGACTACTTTTTGCGGGTTCAGCATTAAGTATTCCATGACTTTGTATTCGTACGCAGTCAACTCGAGGGGGGCGTCATTTACAGTGATTTCTTCAGCGACCGTGTCCAGCGAGATAGGACCGAACTGTATAACAGGATTTGCTTGGCCAGAGGCGCGGCGAATCAGTGCCTTAACCCTTGCCAGCAATTCTTCATTGTGAAAAGGCTTGGTAAGGTAATCATCCGCTCCTGCATCCAAACCTTCAACTTTTTCCTGCCAGCGATCACGAGCGGTTAAAATAAGTACGGGGCAGCGTATGTCTTCTTGCCTTGCTTTCCGGATAACTTCAAAGCCATCCATTTTAGGTAAGCCGATATCGATAATAGCTAAGTCGTACGCATATTCATTGAGTTGGTAAAGCGCATGCTCGCCGTTGTCGGCCAAATCCACACTGTAGCCATGTTGCTGTAATAGGCTATCAAGCTGGGTTAGGAGGCGGCTGTCGTCTTCAGCAATGAGTACCCGCATGTTAATCCTTTGAATTTTTCTTAGAGGTTTTTACTTTTCCAGAGCGCTTGTCTACATCAACAGAAACAACTCGCCCCGACTCCTTTAAAACTTTAACGCGGTATTTTTGGTTAGTTTGGCTTACACGAAGCACACGTCCAGATTCTGCCTGACGGGCACGTTCTACAGCTTGGCTTTTGCTTAATTCACCACTTTTTTCCTGCTGCGCGAAGGCACTACCACCACTGCACATAAACAGTGTTAGCACTAAAGCCACAGCGCGAAGTGTATTCACCATATATCCTCACCAAAAAAACAGGCAAAGCCCGATAGGAACCTAGTATAGAGACCGGAGCTGAACCATTACTGAATATCTGTGTAAGTCTACCTTGCCAAATAGAAGGTGTACATAAAGCGATAACAAGAATGATGTTAAGGACTAATGAGGTTATGAATGTGGGACAGTCACTTAAGTTTACAAGTAATTCAATGACGTACTAGATTGGACACACACTCCAATTTCAACTTTACGGGTGTCAAAAATACACTCGTGCTTGAGTGACTGTCCGATAGGGAAGGACCCGATATCAAGGGCTAAGAATGAAGCGGCTAAAATTAAAGTGATTATCTAACTTTTCTTCTGAATTTAAGTGTGTGTCCAATCTTAGTCGGTGTGAAAAACTTACTGCAAGAGTGAATAGGTTATAGGTTTTAGTAGCAAGTGTTTTACTCCTTTACAGAATGTGATGCCTATGTAGCCCTTACATAGTTTGGTCTGTAGCGGTTAGAGGTTTTTCTGGCACGTAGTGTGAATTGTAGTTAGGTAAGTTTATTTAAATGTATGCAACGGAGGCAATATGTCGCACGATATTAAAACGGCAATGTGGGAAGCTATGTCTAGCAGTCCAAATGTAATGGTAAGCCTTACTAGTAAAAATACGCACGCTGAACCAATGCGTGCTCAGCTCGATAAGCATGCTAATAGCGAATTTTGGTTTTATACCACTAAAGATAATCGCATCGCTGAAGGTGGCGAAGCCATGGTACAGTTTTCATCAAAAGGGCATGATGTGTTCGCATGTATTCGCGGAACATTGGTTCAGGAAACTCGCCAAGATATTATCGATAAATATTGGTCTAACGGCGTAGAAGCGTGGTACGAGAAGGGTAAGGACGATCCGAATTTACTCATGCTGCGATTTAATTTGGCGGATGCCGAGATTTGGGAGGCTGACCCATCCCTTAAAGGAATGTTTAAATTGATGACCGGCAAAACTATTTCACCTGATGAAATGGGCGAACACGACAAAGTGACTTTGTAACTAGAATGTTCAAATGAGTGTGTGTCCAATTTAGATTTGACTCTATCATTCAGTTAGCCGAAGACATCATTGGAGTGTCTGTCCTAAATTGAAAATACTTTCGAGTGTCTGAATTTGCCAGAACATGAGTGTGTGTCCAATTTAGGTTTCTTATCGATAAATATTGGTCTAACGGCGTAGAAGCATGGTACGAGAAGGGTAAGGACGATCCGAATTTACTCATGCTGCGATTTAATTTGGCGGATGCCGAGATTTGGGAGGCTGACCCATCCCTTAAAGGAATGTTTAAATTGATGACCGGCAAAACTATTTCACCTGATGAAATGGGCGAACACGACAAAGTGACTTTGTAACTAGAATGTTCAAATGAGTGTGTGTCCAATTTAGATTCAATTTAGATTCACACAAAAAAGCCTGAAAGGAATGCGTTTGCATTTCTCTCAGGCTTTTTTATGAGCGGTAATCGAAACTGAGTGCTCAACTGACGCTGGCTATTCATGAGGCCGAGTCAGTTAACATCACGATTGCTACTGTACCTTTATTAGTTACAACAAAACGTAAAGTAGAAACAGGTCAATAACCGCTGAGAGTGACCGTTAAGGAAGCACTTTTTTGTAAGGTTTAACAATCACACTTTCGTAAACGCCCGCTTCAATATACGGGTCTGAATCTGCCCAAACTTGCGCCGCTTCTAGCGATTCAAATTCTGCAACAACCAATGAACCTGTAAACCCAGCTGGGCCCGGATCCGGACTGTCGATAGCAGGGAAGGGGCCAGCTATAACTAACCTACCTTCATCTTTTAACGTATTTAAACGTGCTAAATGCGCAGGGCGGGCCGCTAAACGATTTTCCAAACTGTTGGCCACATCGGTAGCACAAATCATATAAAGCATATTATGACTCCTTAACCCTTAGCAGTGGCGGCTTTCATAGACTGAACAAACTTACCCAATGCACTTAACATAGCGTCGTTGTTGTCTAAGTTTGCTGCAATCAAGTTCACTGTAGCTGAACCTGAAATAGCGCCCGCTGCACCAGCATCAATGGCCGACTTTACTTGTGCTGGCGTAGAAATACCAAATCCAAGTAGTGGCGGTGCACATTTATGTGCCGTTAGACGTGCAATCAACTCAGCGGCAGGAATTTCTACAGCAGTTTCAGCGCCAGTTACCCCAGCTCGACCTAATAAGTAGGTATAGCCTTTCGAGTACTCACCAATTTTTTCCATGGTTTCATCGGTCGCATTCGGCGGAGCAATCAAAATTTGTGAAATACCATTGGCATCAGCCGCTTTTTGGAACGGTGCGGCTTCACGAATAGGCACATCAGCAACCAAAATAGAATCTACACCTGCATCACTGGCCTTTTTGTAGAAGCCATCGATAGACTGCGCCATCACAAGGTTGCTGTACAGCAACAAGCCAATAGGAACTTGTGGGTACTTACTACGCACGCGAGTGAGTAATTCAAAACATTTAGCTACTGTAACGTTACTTTTGTGTGCACGAATACTAGCGGCTTGAATAGTAGGGCCATCGGCTATTGGATCAGAATAAGGAATACCAAGCTCTAGCGCATCAGCACCACTTTCAACCAATTGGCAAATAATCGCTTCAGATTGTGCTAAATCAGGGTCGCCTATCATCACGAAAGGAACAAAAGCGCCTTCATTTTTTGCGTCTAGGCGCGCAAACATTTCTGCATATCTTTCCATTACAGTTTGTCCCCTAAAATTTTGGTTACGTGAGCCAAATCTTTATCACCACGGCCAGATAAATTCACCACAATAATGGTTTCTTCTTCTGCTTCGTCGGCCATATTTAATGCGTGTGCTAGGGCGTGTGAAGACTCAAGCGCGGGAATAATACCTTCTTTGCGTGCAAGCAATTGGAACGCGTTCAGCGCTTCTTCATCGGTAGCGGCAACGTACTCAGCACGGCCAGTTTCGGCTAAATAAGCATGTTGAGGGCCAACTGCTGGGTAATCTAATCCGGCAGAAACTGAATAGCTCTCTTCAATTTGTCCTTCTTGGTCCTGCATGATGAAAGTGTACGCACCGTGCAATATACCTTTAGTACCCGTCACAATAGTAGCGCCGTGTTCTTTGGTATGAATCCCTTTACCTGCAGGTTCAACACCTACCAGGCGTACGGAGGGTTCGTCGATGAAATCAGCAAACATGCCAATAGCATTAGAACCACCACCTACACAGGCCACAACGGCATCTGGTAAACGGCCTTCTTTTTCTAGAATTTGTGCACGTGTTTCTTCGCCAATCATACGGTGGTATTCACGTACAATAGTGGGGAATGGGTGAGGGCCCGCTGCCGTACCTAACAGGTAATGTGCGGTATCGTAATTAGCTGACCAATCACGCATGGCTTCGTTTACCGCATCTTTAAGTGTGCCAGAGCCAGAATTTACTGGAATAACTTCCGCACCCATTAGCTTCATACGGAAAACGTTAGGCGCTTGACGCTCAACATCTTTTGCACCCATGTAAATACGGGCTTTTAAGCCTAATAATGCGCATGCTAACGCTGTAGCAACACCGTGTTGACCAGCGCCCGTTTCGGCAATAACTTCGGTTTTACCCATACGCTTAGTCAATAACGCCTGACCGAGTACTTGGTTTGTTTTGTGGGCACCGCCGTGAAGTAAGTCTTCACGTTTAAGGTATAATTTTACCTTAGGGTTGCTCACCAAGTTGCGGGTTAGCGTCATTGCTGTTGGGCGGCCTGCGTAATCTTTTAATAACCCCAAAAACTCTTCGTTGAAGCTAGGATCATCTTTCGCATCTAGAAACGCTTTTTCTAGTTGGTCCAGTGCAGGAATAAGTAGCTCTGGCACATACATGCCACCGAACTCTCCAAATTTTGTATCTAATTGATTCATGCGTTGTCCTAAGTGTTAATAGCGGCGACAAATTGAAAATAGCTCGGCTAATTTTTCAGCCGACTTTTCGCCTGGGGCACTTTCTACCCCTGAATTTATGTCGATGGTTGCACAACCCACGTCAATGCCTTGAGCAATGTTGGTTGCGTTAATTCCACCGGCTAGAATGATTTTTTGCTTGTTGGCTATATTGTCTAACAATCCCCAATCGAAGCTTTCCCCTGTACCGCCTTTGGCATTACCTACTTGGCAATCTAGCAGTACATAATCGATATTCTCGTCTTCTAATAGCTGAGGTAACTGTTCAGGCAAAGCACCTTTCACACCTTCGGCTTGCCATATTTCACAACCTGCTGGCAGGGCGTCTTTCAGCGTTGCTCGATACGCTGCATCTTCGCTGCCGTGCAATTGAACGGCGGCTAACGAGAGCGATGTAGCTAATTTGGCAACATAATCGATGTCGTGATTCACAAACACGCCCACATAATCGCCTTCAACGGTTTCTACAATATCTTTTGCGACTGATTCGGCTACAAAACGAGGCGATTTTTCAGCGAAAATTAGCCCGCCCATGCTCGCGCCACTTTCAAAAGCAAGTTGTGCCTGTTCAACACTGGTTAACCCGCATACTTTTACCGAGCCGTAAATTACGCTTCGAACGGCGCGTTTCAAATTAGCTTGCGACATAAGAGCACTGCCTACCAAGAAGCCTTGGCAAAGCGGGCTTAAGCGCAATACGTCTTCATGGGTATAAATACCTGACTCTGAAATCACCACAAAGTCATGTGCGGCACTTTCCAGCATAGGCACCAAATGTTCTGTTGTGGCTAAATCGGTTGATAAGTCGCGCAGGTTACGGTTGTTAATACCGATAATGTTTGCTTCAAGAGCGATGGCGCGACGCATCTCTTCTTCGTTGCTTACCTCAGTAAGAATATCTAACGACAAGCTATTGGCTACGGTAGCAAGTTCACGATACTGCGTATCGTCTAACACACTTAGCATGAGCAATACGGCATCGGCATTATAATGGCGAGCCAAATAAACCTGATAAGTATCAATAAAGAAATCTTTGTTTAATACAGGTTGTGCTACACGTTCTGTAACGTAGGCCAAATATTCAAATTTACCTTGGAAATACTTCTCGTCAGTAAGTACTGAAATGCCCGCGGCATAGGGTGTGTATGCGGCTAGAATTTCGTCTAGGTCGAAATGTTCGCGAATAAGCCCTTTTGAGGGGGAAGCCTTTTTGCACTCAAAAATAAAGCCAGCATTCGGTTCATTCAGTGCATCAAACAAGCTTTTGTTTGAAGGTACTAAATCTGCTTTAAAGCTTTCAAGCGACAAGGTCGATTTTCTGGCATCAACTTCAACGCGTTTATCGGCAACAATTTTTTCTAGCACATTAGGCATCAGTGCTGACCTCCTGACTGATTTTGGCAACCTGGTTTAATACTGCCAAAGGTTTTGCATCTTTCATTGCTTGCATGGCTATCTCGGTGCCATCTTTAAATGAATCAGCGGTACCGGTAACTTTAAGTAGTGCGCCACAGTTCATTGCAATGGCAGCGCGATGGGCTTCTTGGCCTTCACCGGCTAATGCAGCTTCAATGTATTTCTTGTTTTCTTCTGGCTCACCGCCCTCAATGGCCGATAATGGGTATGAGGAAAGGCCAAAGTCTTCAGCGGTGACGGTTAACTTACGAATGTCACCATGCTCAAGATCGTAAATAATAGATTCACCATGCAGAGCAAGTTCATCTAAGCCATCGCCGTGAACAATCATGGCGCGATGTTGGCCAAGAAGCATAAGGGTTTTTGCGTAAGGTTCAAGCAGTTCGGGGGAGTAAACGCCGAACACACCATGTGTTGGGCCCGCTGGATTGGCAAGTGGCCCTAGTATGTTAAACAAGGTTCTGGTCTTCAGCGCAGCACGGACGGGGGCTGCGAAACGCATGCCAGCGTGATATACCGGCGCAAAAAGAAATGTGAAATTTGCTTCATCTAAGCATTTTCTCGACAATTCCGGCGTAATTTCTAAGTTTAAACCAAATTGTTTAAACAGATCAGCAGAGCCTGATTTACTCGATACGCTTCTGTTGCCATGTTTGGCCACTTTCACACCACATGCTGCTGCCACCACCCCTGCGGCGCTCGAAATATTAATGGTGTTATGTCCATCGCCACCTGTGCCAACAATGTCGGCAAATGGGTAAGTGGGTGCCGGAAACGGCTTGGCGTTGGCAACCATAGCACTAGCTGCTCCGGCAATTTCACCCGGAGATTCATGCTTAATTTTTAGTGCTGTAAGCACCGCGGCAATAACGGCTTCGCTTTGCTCACCGTGCATAATACTGTTGAACAACGTGTAAGCTTCGGTTTGAGACAGCGCCGATTGTTTGATGAGTTTTTCAAGTAATGGAGTAGCGTCAAACATGGCTTTATCCTTGTTGCGTTAAATAGTCGATGCTTTGCTTCAGCAGCACACTACCTTGGGCCGTTAATATCGACTCAGGGTGAAATTGAAAGCCGAGCATTTTATCAGTTTTGTTAAACACGGCCATGACGGTTTCAGTTCCATCATCGTTAACACAAGACGCACAGGGTTCAAGGGCGTCAGGTAGTGTTTGTGCGGCTAACGAATGATAGCGAGCTACATGTAATGGCTGTGGTAGGTCTGTAAACATGTCTTTTTCTGAATGGGCGATAGCAGAACTTTTACCATGCATAACTTGCGTGGCGCGGCCGACAATACCGCCATAATATTCAACAATGGCCTGATGGCCTAAACATATACCCAGTACCGGGAAAGTACCTGCTACTTTTTCAAGTAAAGCTGGCATACAGCCCGCTTCGCTTGGTGCGCCAGGGCCTGGCGACAGCATTAGCAAAACTGGGCTCTTGGTGGCTTGTTCTTGCATTTTTTCAAATAACATATCTGCGCACACTGTGTTGCGATATACGTTTATTTCTAAATCAAGCGCACGTAATTCATCTACCAAGTTATAGGTAAAAGAGTCGACATTATCGAGTAAGAATAGGGTGGTTTTGTTGCTCATTGTCATACTCATGCTTGAGTCTCCGCTTCCGCTTTGAGTGCTGCGGTAACCGCGCTAATAACCGCTTGCGCTTTTGCACGGGTTTCATCGGCCTCAGCTTGTGGAACAGAGTCGTAAACCACTCCGGCGCCTGCTTGAATGAAAGCACGGCCGTTTTTCACAAATGCCGAGCGAATAACAATACAGGTATCCATGTCACCTTGTCCGTTTATATAGCCTACTGCGCCGCCATAGCTACCACGACGTTTTTGTTCTACTTCACGAATCAGCGTAGCGGCACTCACTTTCGGCGCACCCACTAAGGTGCCCATGTTCATGCACGCTTGATAAGCATGTAGTGCATCTAAATCGTCACGAAGTTGGCCAACAACACGGGAAACAAGGTGCATAACATGAGAGTAGCGGTCTACTTTCAATAAGTCTTTTACAAAGCGGCTTCCCGGGCGGCTTACTTTTGCCACATCGTTTCGCGCTAAGTCGACTAGCATAATGTGTTCAGACTTCTCTTTGTTATCTTCACGCAAGTTAAGTTCAATGCGACTGTCTAAGTCGTGATTAATTGTGCCGTCAGGGCGTTTGCCGCGAGGGCGAGTACCAGCAATGGGGTAAATTTCAACTTGGTTGCTTTCACTTTCATATTTAAGTGCAGACTCTGGTGAAGCACCAAATATAGTAAAGGCTTCATCTTGCATAAAGAACATATAAGGGCTGGGATTTTGTTCTTTTAAATGCGCATAAGCTAGAAGCGGAGAAGGGCAAGGCAGTGAGAATGTACGTGATGGAACCACTTGGAAAATATCCCCAGCAAGAATGTGCTGTTTTAACTCAAGCACATTGTCACAGAATTCTTCGTCACTTTTATCTACGCTTACCGAAATGTCTCCACCGATAACAGCGTCATCAATACCTGCGCCATCAATACCAGTGCCAGAAGTTAAAGTGGGTGTCTCAGGCATAGACTGCAATTGCTGATGCAACGATTCTAAGCGCTGGGAAATTCCAAAGTATTGCTGGGCTACATCTTCGCCACTAAACACGCTACCAATCAAGTGGGTTTCGCGAGTTTGGTGATCTACCGTAATAAGCGTTTCAGCCAAGTAAAAAACGAAATCTGGACAATCATTATCGCCATCTTCTACATGAGGAAGCGATTCAAATCCCGCGAGCATGTCATAGGCAAATACACCGCCTAAAAAAAGCGCGTGGGGATGTTGACGAATAGGCGTGATTTTTTTCACGATAATACGCAAGGTATCCATTACGCTGGCAGACTTTAAACGGCTATCTTCGTCTAACTGCGCATCAGCAGGTTCACATAATAAGGTGACCGATGTGTCGGTACTGTCAACGCATGTTACCCCATCAGGGCACTGAGATTTAAATATTGGCAACACGGAAGCGCCGTTTTCCGTAAGGGCTTTTACGTCAACACGGTTTCCAGTGCACTCTAGGCGTAAAGCTGCTTGTACCATTAATAAACTTTGTAAATCGTCTTTCGAATCGATTTCTGCCGACTCTAATAACAACGCATTAGGACGTTCGGCACAAATGTGTGCGAAGGCTGCAAGAGGGTCGTCGATGTAATGCCCAACCTGCTCAATTGTTTCGACTTTGCCTGGGGTTGTGCCCAGTTCCGCTAAACTCATTTTTGCCACTCTCCGACTGCAAAAAGATAAAAAAAAGGCCCGTAAATACGGGCCTTTTGTGTTTTATTCACGCACAAATGCGCACACCACCCGTTAATCGAGGGAGTGCCACCACCAAGAAGCAATAGTTGTTGCAGTTGTGATTGTCATTAATTGCATGAATAAACTCGTGTTTGGTTCAATCTTGTACGAACATCGATAGTTATCGAAGGCGTAAATCTGTATACTTGTGCGTATAGAAGAAAACAAATTCACCTTTGTGTCAACCAATTATTGAAAAGCCTTTGAAAATAGATCTCCACAGCCATACAAAATTCTCCGATGGGCACCTCACTGCAGAGGAGCTTATACTGCGTGCGCACACCATGCAGGTTGACGTACTAGCCATTACCGACCACGACACAGTGGCGGGATTAGAAACGGCGCATAACACGCAGGCGAAACAAAAACGGCCGTTAAAAATTATTGACGGTGTCGAAATTTCCACCAATTGGCATGGTTTCGATATTCACGTTGTGGGGTTAAATGTTGATAGAACCAACCCAACATTTCTAGCGCAACTTGAAGGTCAGGCTCAAACTCGAAAAGTAAGAGCAGAAAAAATAGCGGAAAAGTTGGGCAAGTGCGGGTTTGAAGGGGTTCTTCCTCGGGCCATCGCATTAGCCGGTGAAGGGCAGGTAACCCGCGCACATTTCGCTCGCGTGCTGGTGAATAACTATGGCGTTGGCACCATGAACGCAGCCTTTAAAAAGTATTTAGGCAAAGGCAAGCGTGCAGCGGTGAAAGCAGAGTGGCCCAGTGTTGAAACTGCCATCGAGTGGATCCACGGTGCAGGCGGTCAAGCTGTGCTAGCACACCCCGTTCATTACGACATGACCGCAAAATGGCTACGTAGATTAGTTGATTTATTTGCCGAAGCCGGCGGCGATGCAATTGAAACTGCGTTTCCTGGTATTAGTAAAGACAAGCAAGCGCTTGTGAATGAACTCGCCGCTAGCCATAATTTATTAGCCTCGGCAGGCTCAGATTTTCACTTTCCATCACGATGGACAGAGCTAGGTAAAAATTTGGGTATTAGCAGTAACTTAACGCCTATTTGGCACGATTGGCCAGTGGTTGAGGGGGTTGCAGACGCGGTGAACCAATCTGCACCTAGTATTAACGATTAGCGGCTAGTAGTTCGCAGCGTGTTATTCGCTGCCTTCTTTCGTTAAAAAACAGCCAAGCAATAGGCATGAACAGGACATTATCATGAGTCAGTTTTTCTATATTCATCCTGAAAACCCACAGCAACGTTTGTTAAACCAAGCATGTGAGCTTATACGTGAAGGGGCGGTAGTGGTTTATCCTACCGATTCTGGCTATGCCATTGGTTGTCAGATGGAAGATAAAAAAGCCTTAGAGCAACTATGCCGCATTCGAGAAATTGGTAAAGATCATAACTTCACACTCATGTGCCGAGATATGTCTGAATTATCTATTTACGCGAAAGTGGATAATACGGCATTTAGACAAATTAAAAATAATACGCCAGGCTCGTACACGTTTGTACTAAAAGCCACCCGTGAAGTGCCTAAGCGTCTGCAAAATCCAAAGCGAAAAACCATAGGTATTCGTGTACCCGATAACGCCATTGCGTTAGCGCTACTTGAAACCTTAGGCGAGCCGCTAATGTCTACTTCACTTATTTTGCCAGGCAATACCATGGCAGAATCAGACCCTGACGTTATTCGCGATAATTTAGAAAAGCAGGTGGGGGTGATTATTCACGGCGGGTATTTGGGTGAGCAACCTACCACCGTAATTGATTTATCTGAAGATACCCCTGTCATCATGCGCCGTGGTACCGGCGACCCTGCTCCGTTTGAATAGTATATTCAGATGAGCAGTGAGCAATCGCCCATTCAGCAGCCGCTTCCGCTCGCATTTATTCATGGTGAGGCGTTGATAGAAAAGCCTGAAGACTTATTTATTCCGCCTGATGCGCTAGAAGTTATTTTAGAAACGTTTGAAGGGCCGCTCGACCTTCTGCTGTACCTTATACGAAAACAAAAATTCGATATTATTACCTTGCCGGTGGCGACAATCACTAAGCAATATATGGAATATGTCGATGCCATGATGTCGTTAAAGCTAGAACTGGCCGCAGAATACCTGTTGATGGCCGCTATTTTAGCCGAGATAAAGTCACGGTTATTGCTACCTAAACGTAGCAGCGATAGCGATGAGGAAGAAGATCCACGCGCTGAACTTATTAGGCGACTGAAAGAATATGAACTCGTTAAACAAGCCGCTGAAGATTTGGATGTTCAACCTCGTTTAGAACGAGACATATTTGATACCAATGTGTTAGCAGCCGACAGTGTTGCGCCAGTGCGAATTGAGCCTGAGGTGAGCCTGGCGGAAATTGTACTCGCGTTTAGTGGAGCAATGAAACGGGCGGCGGCATTTGAACATCATACAATTGCCCGTGAAGCCCTAAGTACACGTGAGCGTATGGCGATGATACTCAGTTTGATAAATGCCAGTGAATTTACACCACTTGAGGGGTTATTCACGGTGGAAGAGGGTCGCGCTGGTGTGGTGGTATGCTTCTTAGCTATTCTAGAATTGGTAAAAGAACAACTGATTTTTTGTATTCAGGCAGGTCCTTACGCCCGAATTCATGTAAAATTAGGCAGTAGCGTTGAGTAAAAATGAAAAAAATAAAAACAGCTCAATTAAAACAACTGGTTGAAGCCGCCATATTCGTTGCCGATGCTCCAGTGTCTATTCAGCAGTTGAGAGACACGGTGCTAAGTGACTTCACGGTAGCAGAGAGAACCTTAAAAACAGTCATTAATGAGCTAACCTTAGATTATCAACCTAGGGGTATACAATTAGTGAAGGTAGCCAGTGGTTACCGATTTCAATCTGTGGATGCGTTGAGTCCATGGTTGAGCAAACTATGGCAGGAGACTGCCCCAAAGTATTCCCGCGCTATGATGGAAACTTTGGCACTTATTGCCTATCGTCAACCTATTACTCGTGGAGAAATTGAGCAAGTAAGAGGCGTAGCGGTAAGCAGTAGTATAATGAAGACACTCACAGAACGAGAATGGGTAAAAGTAGTGGGGCATAAAGAAGTGCCAGGCAGGCCAGCTTTGTATGCTACCACCAGTACTTTTTTAGATTACTTTTCGCTTTCATCGTTATCGGAGCTTCCCAATTCCGATGCCTTTGATGAAATGGCTAAAAGTATTGATTCCACCTCGTCGCTTAAGGTGTTAAATGAGGCACCGTCTGAGGTAACAGACCGTGCGACCGAAAACAAGCAAATAAAGAGTGATACAAATGACTGAAAAGTTGCAAAAAGTACTAGCTAACCAAGGGCTAGGCTCGCGACGAGAAATGGAACGTTGGATAGAGCAAGGCCGCGTTTCTGTTGATGGTACATTGGCAACATTGGGCGACCGTGTTGACGAAACAGGCCAAATTCGTGTTGATGGGCATTTGTTGTCTCGTCAAACTGAACAGCCTGTATGCCGCGTTTTAATGTATAACAAGCCTGAAGGCGAGTTATGCAGCCGCCACGATCCTGAAGGGCGTGATACGGTGTTTGACCGTTTACCTGCTATTCGCATGGGCCGCTGGATTGCGGTAGGGCGTTTAGATATGAACACAAGCGGCCTATTGTTGTTTACCAACGATGGTGAGCTTGCAAACCGTTTGATGCATCCTAAGTGTGAAGTAGAGCGCGAATATGCTGTTCGTGTCTTTGGCGATGTAACGCATCAAACGCTAAATACCTTGAAAAAAGGTGTTCAACTTGAAGATGGCGAAGCTAAGTTTTTAAGTATCTCGGGTAAAGTCGCTCCTCCAGGCTCAGAAGAAGAAAGCATGAACCGTTGGTTCAACGTTACGCTTAAAGAAGGGCGTAACCGAGAAGTACGTCGTTTGTGGGAATCACAGGGTGTTCAAGTTAGCCGTTTGATACGGGTTAAATACGGGCCTATGGATTTACAGAAACGTTTACCTCAGGGAGCTTGGGTAGAGCTGGGTTTAGAAGATGTAAACTCACTACGGGACATTGTGCAACTACCTGAAGAAACACAAACCATGGTAGATGTACGCCAAGGCAAATTAGATCATGCACGTTTAAGCCGTATGCGTCGCTCTGTGAAAAAACACAAGGTACGTAAAGAGAATGGTGGTGTTAAAAAGCGGGTAGCAAGAACGCCTAAGCGTTAACAACAGTGTGAAATAGCAGATTCGAAAAAACGGGCATTGCCCGTTTTTTTTTTGCAGAATTATTTTGTATACACCTGTCTTAGCAATCGAACTTGCGCTCAACAGACATTACTTTAATGCAATGAGTCGCAATTAGTCCCGGCAGCAATACCATACTCTCGCGCTTTAGCATCTATTGATTCGCGGTTTTCAACAACATAGTGATTGAGTTTAGCGAGTACTTCTGGCTTAGACTGAGTAGAGATACGATACTTAACGCCGTCAGCAGGAACGTTCTTTGCGACCGACACTAAATCTTCGGGCAATCCCAACGATACCATTTCACTTTTAATCGTCGCAATATTCAAATCAATAGCATCCACTAATCCTTTCAATAACATGCGAGTAAGAATACGAACCGAACGCTCATTGGCGATAGTCAGCGTGCCTTCAGCCCGCCTTTCACGCCATTTGCTGGATGGGGTAAAGCCGTATAACAATCCAAGTTTAGTAATCTCATCCATTGTCATATCACTATTTTCTGTAAGCACAACCGAGGTATCGCATACGGTTATTAGCGCTTCACCGTAAATTAGGCCTGGGGTACCACTTTGGGTCCATCTAGGGTTATCAGGTAAGCGAAAATCAATGGCATTGTCTTCAAACCAGTGATTGAACCGTTGCAAGGGGAGGGGAATGAATTCAAACGAGATATTATGGCTGTTGCCAAAGTCGGTCATGATATCGCTTAACAATCCGCGATGTTGTGGGGTTGTAAAGTCCATCACGGGGTAATAATTCATAGCTTCAACACCAACTCGTAGGTGCTTAATTTCAGAAGATATAGCTAAGTTGCTGATAGGGAAGAATAAAAGTATCAGCAGAATAAAGCGGTTAAACATGAGGACTACAAGGTATATATTTAATGGTAAGCAGGATACGATTTAATTGCGTTATTTTCCACTTTTTAGTCATTTTCGATGCAGATGGGCGAACTTTTGTGAAGTTGTTAACGGTCTAAAAATGTAGATTAACTTTTCTCAGTAAATTCGATCTCCTCAAGGTTTGAGTGCGTAGGAACAACACATCAATGATTTGATAAACGTGCACAAAAAAGGAGACTGATATGAAAGATATGCCTCAGTTAGGAATGGGAACATTTCGTTTGGAAGGTGATACTGCACTTAATGCTGTAACCGATGCACTTGATGTAGGTTTCAGGCATGTAGATACCGCACAAATATACAAAAATGAGGAGCTCGTTGGCGATGCGATTAAAACCAGCGGCATTACACGCTCCGACTTATTCATTACCACCAAGGTATGGTACGAGTCTTTAAGTGAAGATAAGTTTATTCCTAGTGTTCACGAGAGTTTGTCGAAGCTAAAAGTTGAGTATGTTGATTTACTGCTTATTCACTGGCCTTACCCAGGTGATGACATTTCTTTAGAAGATTACTTGATGCGCTTGAAACAAGCTAAAGAGGTTGGTCTTACGCGCCATATCGGGGTGTCTAACTTCACAATAGATCAAATTGAACAGGCTGAGAAAATTCTAGGTAAGGGAGAGATTTACACCAACCAAATAGAGCTGCACCCGTTTATGCAGAACCGTCAAGTTGTACAAGCCTGCGAAGAGCGCGGTATCGGCGTAACGGCTTATATGCCATTTGCCGTCGGTGATGTAATGAAGGATGACACATTAAACGCTATAGCCGATGCGCATGACTCGAGTCCTGCTCAGGTGGTATTGGCATGGTTAGATAAAAAAGGGATTAACACCATTCCTTCTTCAACCAGCAAAGAGCACTTGGCGCAAAACTTTTCTTACACCGATATCTCACTTACAGATGATGATATTACCCGCATCGATGAACTAGATAACGGTGAGCGTATTGTTAATCCAGACTTTGCGCCTAAGTGGGATTAAAGGTTCGAGGGATTGACGCTAAGCTGGATTAATCGATATCTAGGTTAAGTAGGTATCGTTAACTTTCACCGTCAATATGCTTAATGATTTTGGCAGGATTACCGCCAATAACAACGTTGTCACCAAAGCTTTTGGTGACAACGGCCCCTGAAGCAACCACCACATTATTGCCTAAGGTAACACCTGGATTTATTACCGCCATACCGCCAATCCAACAATTGTGACCGAGAGTAATTGGCTTCGCGAACTCGATACCGGTTTGTCTAGATGTTGGATCGATAGGGTGTGTGGCAGTGTAAATACCTACTTGCGGTGCAATCATACAATTGTCACCGATAGTGACTTTAGCGGCATCCAATATGACGCAATTAAAATTAGCGTAAAAGTTTTCACCCACATGGATGTTTTCGCCATAATCACACTTGAAAGACGACTCTATGTATAGGCGTTTGCCCGTAGTGCCAAAAAGCGCCTTAAATTGACGAGTGCGGGCTTTGTGTTCTGTTTGACACGTAGCATTAAGCTCGTCCAATTTTATTCTGCAGGCCTTGCGTAATCCGGTTAACTCACGATCGCTAGGGTAGTAGAGTTCACCGGATAACATTTTCTGTTTTTCGTTCATGCCAATCTACATTTGGAATAATACCAAGACCTTACTTGCTAGATGAATAACTGACAATCACTTTTTCTTGTAGAGCGAGGTTAGCAATATCCATATTTACAGGGCGTTCAAGAATTATTGAGCCGCCGATAGAAACATCAGCGTCGATGGTGAGCTTAGGTTTTGTGCTATTTCTTTCCAGCCAGCCTTCATCACGCATCTTATAAATAATGTCGCCCTTAACTAAGGTATCGCCTTTAAGGGTGATGTCTCCATTCATACTTTCAATATTGTTCTCAACTACGCTGTCTACAATTTGAATATCACCATTAACCGTTTCTACGCTGCCTTGAATTGTACTTTGCTTTTCAATGTTTATATCACCGTTAACGGTTTCAATACTGTTAGTTACATGCAGATTCGATCCCGCATCAAGGTCGCCATTCACGATGTTGATTTCGTCAATGCGTACATGAGAACCTATTTCTACACCGCCGTTCACAACGCTAATATCTTCGGCCTGTGCATGATCTTCAATCGATACATTGCCATTGACCGAAGAAAGGTCGCCTACCGAGCGATGTTCTGCTACATCTACACTCCCAAACACGCTACTTATATCCTCTCCCTCTTGGGCACTGGCATTACCAACATGAATTACGCAGCCCGAAAGCAATGTTGTTGCTGCAAAAAATAGAGTGCTGGCAATAAGTGTTTTTTTCATCGTGAAGCCTTTTCAGTGTTGTTTAACGTTCTAAATTACTCATTAATGTATGTTTTTCTATCATAGAGCATGCCAAGATAAAAAAAATTTAATTATCAATGTGTTAATGGTTTATGTGTCATCTCTCAATCATAGTTTTTTATGACTTCACTAGATAATAGCGAAATACACCAATTGTTCGGCATTCAACTTATTTCTATTTGAATAGCTGAGCGCTCTAAAAGGTTGTTAATAAGGGTATCTTTGGTAACTAATCAAAAACCATAAGAATTGGACACACACTCGAATATGTCGGACACACACTTAAATCAAGCAGGTAGGACACACTCAAATAACAATAAATATGAATATGTAGGACACACACTTAAATGAGCAGTAAACAAACGCGACAGCCACTCAGTTGAGTTGACACACACTCAAATCAAGCAGGTTGGACACCCTCAAATGATAATAAATATGAAATATCATATGTGTTAAGCTGTTAATATCTAAATTCAGTAATTCACTTTTCCTACAAGGCCATAAATTATGATAGTTATTCACCATAACCCCGCCTGCGGCACATCTCGTAACGTGCTTAAAATTATTGAAGATGCTGGGTACTCGCCAATTGTTGTAGATTATTTAAACGAAGGTTGGACCCGTTCTCAGTTACTTGGTTTATTTGCAGCTGCGAACTTAACCCCTAGGCAGGCACTTAGGACAACAAAGTCACCTGCAGAAGAGTTAGGGTTACTGGATGAGTCTGTATCAGACGATATTTTGCTTGATGCTATGTTGGTACATCCAGTTTTGGTAAATAGGCCTATAGTTTGCACAGAAAAAGGCGTAGGGCTTTGTCGGCCTAGTGAAAAAGTACTCGACTTGCTACCTTCATGGCCATCAGGCCCTTATTTTAAAGAAGATGGTGAGCAAATATTAGATGAACTTGGTAAAAGGATGTAATTTATGCACGACAAACATTTGCAGTTAAAGCGAGCGAAGCAAAATGCATTAATTTGCTTGTTGATAGCCGCGGGTGTTTTCGTGAGTGCCATTGTCACGCAGGTGTATGTTCCGAGCTTGGCTAGTGCTAAATGGTTGGGGCTGATAAAAATGGCTAGTGAAGCTGCATTAGTCGGAGGCCTCGCCGACTGGTTTGCGGTAACAGCGCTATTCAAGCCCATACCTGCCCGGTATCCCATTCCTCATACCAATATTGTCGCGAGCAATAAAAAAGTGATAGCGCAAAATCTATCACTATTTGTTAAAGAGAAATTCTTTCATGCTAGTGCCATTGAAAATTTAATTGCGTCTAGTCAACCTGCAAAAGGGGCGGGGCGATGGTTGGAAGACCCTCAGCATGCGAAAAAATTAAGCCGATTTTTATGTGATGCACTCGCCGGTATTCTTCGCTTAGTGGATGACAAACCGGTTAAAGCCTTTATCGGCAAAACAGCTGAAAAAGGAATTAATCAACTCGACTTACAACAGCTGATAGCCACTGTGTTAAGCAGTATTACCCGAGAGCGTCATCATCAGCTTGTACTAGATAAGCTGCTAGGAAACGTTGCTAAATTAATGGGTGAGCCTGAGACGCAGGAATATATTGCCGCCACACTCATAGATTGGCTTAAAACAGAGCACAACCGTTTAGAAAAATTACTTCCCTCAACCTGGTTGAGTGAGCGGGGAGCACTTATTGCAGTAAAAGCGGTTTCTCGTGTACTTGATGACGTGTACGCCGATGATAATCACCCTTTAAGGCATGCGTTTGACGAGCAGGTAAGTGACTTTTTACACGAAGTGCAAACCAGTGACTCGATGGCGCAGCGTATTAATAATTATAAAGCGCAACTGGTTCATGATCCCGCCCTTAAAGCGTTTTTAAATAAAAGCTGGGTAGCGTTACATAGCCGGATGCTTGAATCTTTGAGTACTGAAAGCGGTAAAGCAGAAACGAAAGTGACACATTGGCTAAATGAATTAGGCCGTTCTTTAACCACCGATGAGCGCTTATCGAACGCATTCGACCGGCATATTGGTGAAGCTGGGAAGTACATGGCACCCGAGTTGGCAGACTTTTTAACCAAGCATATTGAAGACACTATCAATAGTTGGGATGAAAACGAGATGGCTGAGCAAATTGAGCTAAATATTGGGCGCGATCTTCAAAAGGTACGAATTAACGGCACCTTGGTAGGAGGCTTAATTGGCGCATTGTTATTTGGTCTAGAGCAAGTTATCGCACTTACGTCGCAATAGAGAATGTTGGGTTATGCGATGTTTTAGGTAATGACTAAAGAGGGAGCACGTTCTAAAGCCCGTGCTACCGCGCTTTAAACTTACTATTTTGCTTCAGGCTTTAGATTGAAGACTAGTGAGTCTGCCGCTACTTTACCTTTAAGGCCGCCTTCCAGCAGTTCACGTTCAAGCAGAGTAATAGAATAACTAGCGTTGTATAGACGAGCTACTTCTGTTTCGTCAACGCAAAACGGAGGGCCAGGAATGACGCTTTGGTCATAATCGAAGCTTATTAAAAGGATGGGGGCGCATTCGGTGATATCACAAATATGCGCTGCATATTTCTCGCGAAGCTCGGTAGGCAATGCAACCAATGCGGCTCTATCGTAAATGCCGGTTATGCCACCCAGTGTTTCGTTGGTTAAGTCAAAAATATCACCAACAAAAATACTTAGTGGTCCATTTTTAAATAGCTTAAGACTACCTAGGGTCGTGATCTCTGGCTCAATTTCCAATTCGGCAAATAGCTGCGTGATCGCAATTTCACTTAATTCGGCACCTACGACTTCGCAGCCGTTAGCAAGCAACCAATGAATATCCTTAGTTTTACCGCACAAGGGTACGAATACTCGCGGCGAGGTAGTAGCTAACAAGGTATCAGCATACTTAACTAAAAGTGCATTACCCTCAGGTTCATGGAAGCCAATTTCATTTTTATGCCACTTGCTGTGCCAAAAATCATGTTCCATCAATATATTCCTAAACGTGTGAGGGCTACAGATAAATCGAGGGGATAACTTGTCTAAAGCAACTTGTGTAAACCTCTAACAAGCAAGGAGCAATCTGTTAATAAACAAACGCTCCATTGCTATGTATGTGTTAGCACTTACTATTGCTATTTAACTGTCTAGCGGCGTATTGAAATCTTCAGACAGCTCAAAGTCACCTTCTACTGACGTTACTTTGCCGTCTTCAAATGTGATAACCATTTGCTTTTGGAAATCTTCACCGCGTTTTTTCATACCGCGCTTCATATCGTAAACGTAGTACCAGGTATCATCATCGAAAGAATCTTGTACTACTGGGTTACCAAGTACATAGATAACCTGTTCTTTAGTCATGCCGATGCGTAGTTTAGAAACGTCTCGTTGATCGAGAAAGTTACCTTGAGGCACATCAATACGATAAATCCAGTTAGAACAAGCGCTTGATGTAAGGGTTAAACCTAAAATTATTAATAAATGTTGCAACTTCATGCGTAAATCAGTCCAGTATTGCTTTTTCTTCGTTACCCAACAGCATAAAGGCGGGTGGGGTGCGTTAATGTAAGCACGAAGGCATGCTACATCGACATGTATGACCAATCAACTGCATTTTAGTTCGATTGCGCGCTTTTCAATAACTCTTTTGCGTTAGCAAGCGCCGACTTGGTTACTTTGTCGCCAGCTAACAAGCGCGCTAATTCGTCCACTCTATCTTGTTTCGTTAATGCCAACATTTGTGTTTCAGTACTTTCACCATCGGTAAGCTTAGTAACAAAGAGTTGGTTATGCGCTTGCGCAGCCACCTGAGGTAAATGGGTAACGCACATGACTTGTACCTGTTTGCCTAAACGGCGAAGCAACCCACCCACAATCGACGCGGTGGGCCCGCTAATTCCCGTATCTACTTCATCAAAAATCATAGTAGGCGTCGCATGGTTATCGCTGGCAATAACTTGAATGGCTAAGCCAATTCTTGAAAGTTCACCACCAGATACGACTTTATCTAGTTTGTCAGCTGCTTGGCCGGGGTTAGTAGAAACTTTAATTTCTACTGAGTCTTGGCCTAAAGCTGATGGCTTTTTAAACTCATCGTAATTAACTTCAATGGCTACCTTAGCGTGAGGCATGTTCATTTGATGAATCTGTGTTTCAATTTCACTAGCCAAATATTTTGCCGCATTTACCCTGTATTCAGATAACGCTTTCGTTTCCGTTAGATATTGCGCTTTAAGCACATCGACTTCATCTTCTAGTGTGGTTAACAAAGACTCTTGATCGCCTAGCGAAGCAAACTCAGTCGCTAGGGTTTGATGATGCGCAAATAATTCTTCGGGCATAACGCTGTGCTTGCGTGCTAATTCCATCGCTTTAGCGTACCGAGCTTCTACCTGCTGTAAACGAAGAGGGTCTATTTCTAGGTCATCGCAATAGTGGCGCAATTCCCCAGCCGCTTCTTCAACCTGAATGGCCGCTTCATTTAACAACACAAGAATAGGGCTTAAACTGGCATCGTGAGATTCTAGTTCGCCCAAACGGTCTATGCTATTTTGTAATATAGACAGTGCGTTGCCTTCGTCACTTTCGTACAAGTGATAAAAACTAGTTTGTGCTTGCTCTAGCAAACTTTGCCCATTGCTTAATCGCTTATGTTCAGTTTCGAGCTCTGAAAACTCACCGTCTTCTAAGGCAAATTCGTCTAGCTCTCTAACTTGATAAGTAAGCAATTGCAATCTGTCTTCACGCTGCTGAGCTTGTGCTTGTAGCTCGCTAAGCATTTTTTGCTTTTCACGCCATAAGGCAAAGTGTTGTTTTACATTTGAAAGGCTGTCTTTGTGGTTGCCCACAGTATCAACAAGCTGGCGTTGATAATCTTCTTTCAAAAGTTGAAGGTGAGTATTCTGACCATGTATAGCAAGCAAGTGTTGGCCTAAACCTTTCAATTGCTGAAGTGACGCGGGAATACCGTTAATAAAAGCTTTTGAGCGGCCTTCTTTCGATATAACTCTGCGGATAAAACAGCTGTTTTCATCCTCGTCAGAGGTGAGTTCATGCTCATCGAGATAGCGCTTTGCATTCGCATTTGTGGCCAATGCAAAATGAGCAATAATTTCTGCTTTAGACGCGTTGCTTCTTACGGCGTTGGCATCAGCTCGCTCGCCTAAGCACAAGCTTAAAGCATCAATGGCAATAGACTTACCGGCACCGGTTTCCCCAGTGATGGCAGTAAGCCCTTTTTCAAGATTAACTGACAGTTGCTTAACCACTGCAAAGTTACTAATAGAAAGATGCGCTAACATAACTATACTCGATGTTTATACAGTATGTGTAAATATATACAGTATTTTGCGCATGTAAAGAGGCGGGCTAAAATTAATTTATTTCTTCCGCTTTACTTAATAAAGCTTGCTACCCCAGCCTAACTTTTTACGAAGCACATTAAAGTAGCTGTAACCCTTTGGATGCACTAAATAAAGTTTATCTTCACTTTTGTTAATGCGTATTTCATCGCCTGGAAGTACAGGGAGTACAATGTGGCTGTCGCAGCTTATTTGCAATGAGTCGCTGTTAACCTTCGATACTTTCATCGACACTTGGCTATCGGCGTCTACCACAATCGGTCTGCTGCTTAGTGTGTGGGGAAACATAGGAACAAGTGTAAGCGCATCAAGCTTAGGCATGATGATAGGGCCACCTGCCGATAATGAGTAGGCGGTAGAACCGGTAGGCGTCGCAACAATTAGTCCGTCAGAGCGTTGGCTGAACACAAATTGGTCATCTATATAAATTTCAAATTCCATCATGTGCGCCACTTTTCCGTGGTGAAGCACCACTTCGTTCACTGCGGAATTGCTACTTTTTAGTTTCTCATGACGATACACACCCACATCTAATAAAAAACGTTTTTCAACTACGCATTCACCTTCAAAAATAAGATCAAGTTGCTGAACAATTTCATCAGGGTGGATATCGGTTAAAAAACCCAAGTTGCCTCGGTTTACGCCTACTACATGGATATCAAAGCGTGCCAATACCCTTGCTGCACCTAGCATACTGCCATCACCGCCTACTACTACGGCAAGGTCGGCTTCTTTACCAATAGTCACTAAGTTGCATGCGCGATGGTTATCACTTTCTAATTCTTTTGAAATACTCTCTTCAACCAATAATTCACAGCCTTTTGCGGTGAGGTATTGAGCCAATAGATTTAAGCTGTCGTGCGTAGCAGCGTGTTGAGGTTTACCAATTAAAGCAACGGTTTGATAGGGCATGTGGTGCTAATGTGTTTTCCTTACTGATGTCAGGACATTAGCACAGATATTTTACGAATGGAAAGGCTTAGCGTAACGTTTATCGGGCTGTCCAGCCGCCATCCAGTACCATGGTTTGGCCGGTAATATTGCGTGCACTATCCGACATTAAAAATGCCGCTGTGTCGGACAACTCATCTACGCTAATAAATTGCTTTTTAGGCATGGGCTCAAGCATTATTTTGTTGATCACTTCTTCTTCTGTAAGGTTGTTTTCTTTAGCCTGAGAGGCAATCTGCTTTTCGACCAACGGTGTTTTTACATAAGCAGGGCATAGAGTGTTGATGGTGACATCACAGTCGCCGGTTTCAAGAGCGATAGTTTTAGCAAACCCCAGCAGGCCATGTTTCGCTGCCACATAAGCTGATTTATAAGGGGATGCCACCAGTGAGTGAATTGAACCGACGTTGATAATTCGCCCAAAGTTTTGCTCGCGCATGTTAGGTAAAAACGCTTGGGTTAAAAGCGCGGGTCCAACCAGCATTATATTAATTAGTTGCTGCCATTTTTCAGGCGGGAAGTCTTCAATGCGCGAGACGTGCTGAATACCGGCATTGTTAATTAACACATCTACTTTTTGCCCTTTGAGCAAGTCAGGTAAAGCGGCTACTTGCTGTGCATTGCAAACATCAACTTCAATAGCGCTGGCACTGCCACCTTCTTTTAGAATATCGCTCGCAGCACGCTGTGCCGCTTGTTCGTTAATATCGGCAATAATCACATGATGTCCCGCTTTCGACATTGCTTGTCCTATACCAAAGCCAATACCGCTTGCGCCACCAGTTATAAATACGGTTCGCTTAGTCATTATTTACAGCTCCTGTATTGGTCGTTGTTTTATTGATAGTGCCTGTGTTAATGCCTTTAATCATATTGGCCACAGCAGAAATTTGCGCACCTTTTCGATTTGCATAATCATCTGAAGTGTATCCCCACCAATCCCAGCAACCTTGGGGGTTTAATGGCATAAATAACGATTTTTTAGTTTGCGGGTACAACACAACGATATTGTTATCATCGGCCCATCGGTTGATACCTGTTTTGGTTACATAGCTATTGCCAACTACTTCGGCATATTGATTACAGCCATGAAAACTAATATGTAAGCTGCACGATTCACCTGATGCACAGTTTTCGGGTACAAAAACAAACCCTTTTTCCGCCAAGGTTTCGCCATCGCTGCCCGCAAGTTTTTGCTGAGAAATAGTGTAAACCTTGCCTGAAACCGAATCATCGGGCGTGGTTAAGTTGGGCAACAGGTGGTTCAACATATTACCCGCAGCATCGTAATTACAGTTACCAATAAAAGGGCTTTCTGAAACGCCGCAATTACTGCCTTTATTCAAGGTAGGGAAGTGGTGTGCTGCAGGTTGATCATTCACGTATACAATATTTTGAGTGTCTGTCCAACTTTGGTATTGGCGGTACAGTAAATCGCTGGCTTGTGACGTTACACGCACGTCGTTTGTGCCATGAAATAACCATACTTTGGCATCTTTGAGGCCCGTTAAAGGCGCAATGCTGTCTTCGCTTGCATAGTCTACAGCAACGCTTGAAAGTGCCTCTAAATTGATTGGCGTATCTACCTTATTCACGCACTGGTTTAATGCAGTGGTGATGTCATTTTGCGCACAATAATACGGCCCGGCAGCAATGATGCCTGCACCCTTTACCCAATCACTGTGTGCAATATGAAATTGCGTCGCCATGTATCCGCCAGCGGAAAGGCCAGATACCGTAACTTTCTCTACATCAAGACTTAGCGGTGGTAGACCATCGTCTGCATTAGCTGCGTTGGATAACGCTACGCCGCTGTATAGCGCACAAACGCTGGCCAGTATTTTATAAGTTGTTTTCATAACAGATTCCTACAGTTAAATGCTTAGTCTGCTGCTAAGCATTGCACTTATTTAAACGGTTCTTTTTAGTATCTATAAAGCGCTGGCAAGAAACGCGGCAATACGCTCGCCTTCGGCTTTTACATTCACAATGCCTTCAAGGTGTCCGAAGGGGCCATTTAGTGTTTCCAGTTCACTTTTTTTCCCCAACTGCTTGAGTTGATTGTGCGTTGATTCTGCTAAATAGGGCATAAGCAACAAATCAGTGGATGCCGGTAAGAACAAGGTTTTAGCTTGAATTTGCTTAAGTCCTGCTTCCAGGTTATTACCATGGCCTGCTAAAAATAATTGGCAGGCGCGAACTAAATAAAGAAGATGATTAGCATCCATTTTTTCAGCGCGCTGACGAGCACGGCTTTCTAACCATTTCACAATAGAGTGCTGAGCATTAATATTCTCTAATGGCGCTTGCTCCACCGCTTGATAGCCTAGCGTTTTACCTTGCTGGTTAAAGTACGTAGGGTACAAGGCATCTTGGGTGATCAACATCAAAGAAGCCACTAACCCTTCAGTGGGTTGGTTATGTCGAGCGTAACTACCTTGTTTCCAGTTAGCATCTAATCGAATAGGCGTTGCCCAGTGCGAAAGGGCAGCGGTTGTCCACGCATCGCTTTCACCCGTGCCAATAACCGATATCATTCTTGGCACCCAGTCGGGGTAAGCACTAGCCCAGTCGATAGCCTGCATCGACCCCATAGAAGGGCCAACCACAGCATGCAGTCTCTGTATGCCTAAGCTTTCAAGTAACGCCTTTTGCACATTCACGAAGTCACGGATTGTCACCACGGGGAAATCTAGCCCCCACGGTTTATCGGTTTCTGGGTTGATAGTAGCAGGGCCGGTAGTAATAACGTGCTCATCGTAGGCGTTTAAATTCACTAAACTGTCTACACTTATAACATAATAGATATCGGTATCGATGGCTTTGCCAGGGCCAATTAACGCATCCCAGTAGCCTATATTAGGGCTTGCATTACCCTGAGAGCTTTCATATACACCAGCGGCATGCGATGTGCCCGAAAAGTGGTGGGTAACAAGAATAACGTTGCTTTTGTCTGCATTTAATTGCCCGTAGGCTTCCCAACCCACTCTCACGTTATTAATGGTTTTGCCACCAAATGTGGTGAAGCTTTCTATTGAGAACATTTCTTTCTTCGTAATAAGCGTTGGCTTATTGTTTTCTGGAGCATTTGCATCAGCAGTATTGGCGGTGTTGACAGACTTCGCGGTGAGATCTGAAGCTGAATTGGCCACATTAGCACTGCACGCTGTTGTAGTAACTAATGAAAAAGCCAGCAAAGCACAATATAAAAAAGCTATTTTTAGTTTCATGGAAATCCTTGTCTAAAACACGCTGAATAGGCCAATGGCAAGGGCGAGCCCTATAACCGGTACTACTACCGTCAATGCTGCAACGGCACCATAGGCTGCCTTATGGGTTTCATGACATATGGCGCGAATTGTGGTGACAACATACCCGTTATGAGGCAGTGAATCTAGCGCACCTGAAGAGATAGAAACAATACGATGTAATTGTTCTGGCTGTACGCCTTGGTCAAGATAATGCGGTGCAAGTAGTGGCAGTGCGATAGCTTGGCCTCCTGAAGCCGAGCCGGTTAAGCCTGCTATTACGCTAATCGCTATAGCAGCGCCAATTAACTCGTTACCAGGGATTTGCGTCATTAAAGCTACCGTTTGCTGAAATGCCTCGGTGTTTTTAGCTATAGCGCCAAACCCTACGACTGCCGCGGTATTGCCAATTGCGACCAGTGCCCCCGTGGTGCCGGTGTTTATCGCCGCTTGTAAATTGTGAAAGTGGGCGCGGTTTATAATAAGCAAAGTAAGTACGCCTCCCCCTAAGGCTACAATAAGCGCAAGTTGCGCTAGAGCTTCATGTAAAAAGAGGGAAATACACAGCACCACAAGCAATGGAATAATGCCTGTGAGCGGGTGAGGGTAGTCTCGTTCGCGTATTTCAGGATCGGTAATACGCGCTTCAAACTCCTCGCCATTAGCTATCGCTTTGCGGATCATTTTCGCTAGCCACCAGTAGCCAAGCACTGCCATGAAAATAGCAACCACTAAGCTTACTTCCCATGCAGCAAAAGGTGAGGTGCCCAAATACTTAATAGGGATCCAGTTTTGGATTTCTGGTGAGCCGGCAGAGGTCATCGTAAAGGTGACTGAACCAAAGGCCATGGCTGCGGGAATAAAACGGCGCGGCAAGTTTGCGTCTTTAAATAAGCTTACTGCCATAGGGTAAACCGAGAAGGCGACAACAAAAACGCTCACGCCCCCGTAAGTTAAAATAGCGCAAGCCAGCACCACTGCCAACACGGCCTGTTTGTAACCAATACGTTGTATTATCCAACGAGAGACCGAATCGGCAGCGCCACTGTCTTCCATGAATTTGCCAAATAAAGCACCAAGCAAAAACATAAAAAACCATGCGGCGATAAAACCTGAAAACCCACTCATGTAGGTTTCCACAAAGTTTATATCACCAATAAAAACAGACATACCGTTGGTTAACGCCACCACCAGTGCACACAAGGGGGCTGCAATGAAAAGGTTCATTCCCCGAATGGTTAACACAATTAATAACACTAGTCCGCCTACCAGACCCATCATACTTAACATCATTGTTTTTCCTTAAAAATCTGTGACCGCAGATTCTCCAGAACAGTTAAGTTTATGTTTATATTGTGTTTATATGGATTTTAGTCATGGCTTTTCACATCAATAAATAATTGGTGAAGTCATGTCCTAGGGCTAAAGTGTGGCGGTAGTGGCGCTAAATTCCCATAGTACGATGGTACTACATACGACGAGGGTAAAATTACCTAGAGTAAAGTTCGACCGCAGGCATTACATCCGACAGTAACGATAATTTAGAACTAAAAAGGACACATTATGTCACTCACTTCACACATGCAGCGTTACCCTCGCTCTATCTGTGCAGCTGCTGTTGCGAGCGCACTGTTAGTTTCACCCACTACGTTCGCTCAAGATGCAGATGCTGACGATAAAGGTAAACTAGAACGTATTGAAGTTACCGCACGAAAAACCGTTGAGTCATTGCAGGAAACCCCTGTGGCCATCACATCAATTGGTGCGGTTGAATTAGCCGAAAAGGGCATTAGCGTACTTACCGAAGTACAGCAGTTCTCTCCAAATACTACGTTGCAAACCAGCCGTGGCACGAATTCTACCTTAACCGCTTTTATTCGTGGTTTAGGTCAACAAGACCCGCTTTGGGGATATGAGCCTGGCGTAGGTATTTACGTTGATGATGTGTACATTGCTCGCCCACAAGGTGCGGTACTCGATTTGTTAGATGTACAGCGCATTGAAGTACTACGTGGGCCGCAGGGTACGCTTTATGGTAAGAACACTATTGGTGGGGCTGTTAAATATGTCACCAAAGAAATGTCAGGGGAAACCCAGTTAAATGTGCAAGCTACCCTTGGTAGTTACAGCCAGCGGGATCTTAAGGTCACAGGGCAAATCCCATTAATAGAAGATACGGTGTATTTGGGTGTAGGTTACGCTAATTTAAACCGCGACGGCTTTGGCGAATACTTAGTCAGCGCATTAGACGGCCAAGATAAAGAAAACTATAACAAAGATTTATGGGCTGCCCGTCTTACCTTAGAAGTACACGCTAGTGATGATTTGTTTTTCCGCTTCGGCTGGGATAAAACCGAAGATACCTCAAACGCAAAAGGTGGCTATCGTCTTATCCCCAGTATTCTAACCGACGCGCCAGTGCCTGATTCAAAGTTCGATTCGTACACCAGTCTACCTACTTGGAATAAAGTAGAGCTTGAAGGGTATAACTGGCTAGCCCGATACAATGTAAGCGATAATTTAGAACTTAAATATATAGGCTCTCATCGTGAAAGCTACTCGACTACGAATATTGATTTTGATAATACGGCATTACCTATCTTTGATGTACCGGCCGAATATGATGACAGCAATGACACCCATGAATTGCAGCTAAATTATACGGGAAATAGCTACTCGCTCGTTTCTGGCTTATATCTTTATGATGGTGAGTCATGCGGAAACTTCGATGCAGTATTAGGTGTATTAGGTGTGGCGCTAGGCGCACCGGGTTTAACACGTGAAGTGAGCGGCTGTAACAACTCGGAAAGCTGGGCTGCTTATGCGCAATTTAATTACGACATCAACGACAAACTTTCTCTCTCACTCGGAGCCCGCTTCACTGACGAAGAAAAATCGGCAACGGTAAATAACGGCTTAACCTTCGCCAATGTATACCCTTCTACCGATTGGATTGATGGCTATGTTCGCCCTGATGGTGACTTAGTGCCTCAAGTGCTCGGCACAGACAGCGACGGTGATGGTGTTTTTGAAGGACCTGCGGTAGAAAGCTGGTCACGCTTTACGCCACGAGTTGGCGTGGAATACCAAATGAACCGCGATACCCTGTTTTTTGCGAGTTATTCGCAAGGCTTTAAATCGGGCACCTTTAATCCACGCGCTACGGTAAACGAGCCAGGAGTTGAACCCGAAGTAGTTGATAGTTACGAAGTGGGCATGAAAAGCGATTTGAATGATGCATTGCGATTGAATGTGACGTTATTCTCGTACGACCATTCAGATCGACAATATATTGGTATTGAAGGTGATTTAAGCGACCCAACTGCACTTGATCAAAGGTTACGCAACGCGGCAGAAACCGCTGCAAAAGGTGCAGAAGTAGAAATGACATGGGTAGCCTCTGATAACTTACAATTTGATGTGGCTTACGGGTTTATCGATTTTGAAATTAAGAAAAATAATGCAGTCCCCCCCCTTATTGGTTTGGCTAGCACACCTGAAAATACACTGAACATTGGTGCTAATTATCTTCTAGAAACTGGTTTTGGTGATATTTCATTTAATGCTAACTATTACTACCGTGGTGACTATTTATTATTTGAAACTAGCGATCTAATTGAGCAAGACGCCTATGGCATGGTGAATTTAAGCGCGCGTTGGGAAAGTGTAGAAGGCGATTGGTATGCAGGCCTTCATGTGAAAAACCTAACCGACGAAGAGTACTTGGTGGGTGGATATGACTTTGTTACTCGAGACGAAGACGGCAACTTTGGACCGGGCTTAGGCGGTGACACCACACTGATTGGATATTATGGAGACCCACGTACAGTTCACGTTACGCTAGGTTATCGTTTTTAGTCGCGGTAAGCCGTAATAAATAGCGTATGTATTAGCGCAATATCGCACTAGTTAGATGTACAAATAATATAAAATAGCGATAAAAAGAAGGCCGGAATGAGAGTTCCGGCTTTCTTGTTTGTTTTTAACTTCACCCCGCTTCTGCATTTACCCACATCAAGGGCGGCTATTAATGCTGGGCATTTGTAACTATCATGTTATTATGTTTTTAACATTTTCATTACAACATTGCGGTAGATAATAAAATGAAAATACGCGTACTTATTGCAGATGATCACCCCTTGTTTCGAGCGGCAATGTGCCAAGCCCTTGGCGACATTGTAGGGCCTCTTATATTGCAAGCATCTACGCTGAATGAAACCCTTAGTCAGCTTGAAGCTAACCCAGATATCGATTTGGTATTTTTGGATGTGAAAATGCCAGGTAATGATGGCTTGATAGGGTTATCTGAAGTGCGGGCACGATTTCCTGACGTATTGGTGGTAATGGTGACGGCCATTGAAGATACAAACCTTATTCGTAAGGCGCTTGCTTTAGGTGCGTGCGGTTTTATCCCTAAATCGGCATCTATAGAATGTATAGCCGAGGCGGTTGAACGTGTGATAGATGGCGAGCAGTGGCTCCCTGAATCGGTAGCGAATCTTAATGATGATGCGACCGAGACAGAGACTAAAACTGATGATTTTAGCGTTAAGCTAGCCATGCTCACGCCTCACCAATTGAAAGTACTTCGGATGGTGGCAGACGGGCTGTTAAATAAGCAAATCGCCTACGAACTGGATATCTCTGAGTCTACTGTGAAACAGCACGTTTCAGCGGTATTAAGAAAATTGAATGTTATTAATCGAACAAAAGCAGGTATTGCCTTTAAACATGCTATGGCTGTGCATGAATAGGCCTAAGCGATTATCTAAACAAGCCGATTTTAACTAACGCATTAATCAAAATAACCTATCGCCTAAATTGACGCGTTAATAAGCTATCCCTGTTAACGACATATAACCACTCATATTGTTCATCTACCAATCACTAATTTGAACAATAAGCTAGATATCAAGTTTCAATTCATTTTTAAGCAGGCGCTTTAGGGCTAAAGGTTTAACAGGCTTGGGTAAATAATAAAGCCCTAAATCGCTAGCAGCCTCTCTAATGCCTTCTGTTCGGTTTGCCGTAATTAGCACCCCGGGTACCTTGCGTCCCCACTTTTCCTGTAATTGAGACACCGCTTGCGTTCCTGTTTCACTGGCATCTAAGTGGTAATCAACAAGAAGCAAATCTGGAGGGGCAGGGCACGCTTGCATCGATTCAGCAATATTTGTGGCAACTAGCACTACCGCGCCCCAATCTGAGAGCAATACTTCCATGGCTTGGGCTATTTGTGCATCATTTTCTATCAGTAGTATTCGCTTGCCAGATAAAAACGGTTTATTTGGCATTGAACGTGGTGTCTGTGCACTAGGCTCTATTTTGTTACGGGTTGTTTTTGTTTTAGTTTCGGCGGTTTGGGTATGTGCAACGTCCGCGCTTTTTACTTGTAAGTTCCCGTTATCAGCGGATACGCCAACACAAGGCACAGACACACTAAACTTGCTGCCCTTGTTTACTGTGGATACCAGCGAAATAGGGTGGTGTAGTAACCGGCCCATACGCTCTACAATGGTTAACCCTAACCCCAAACCTTGGGCGTTTTGTTTTTCATCTAATTGGTGAAATTCGTTAAAGATTTCACTTTGTTGGTGGTTGGGAATACCAGCCCCTGTATCGTACACACAAATATCAATTAGCGGTGTGGTTGATTTTAATGGGCGCTGGTGGCCTGATTTTGAGTACTTGCGCCTTATACCAACCAGTACCTTGCCTTCTGTGGTGTAGCGTATCGCATTCGATAATAAGTTTTGCACGATACGGCGCAACAAATTTTTATCGGAATGAATAACAAGTTGGGTGGGGACATAACGCAAGGTTAAGCCTTTAGATGCTGCTATAACAGTAAACTCTTGCACTAGGGGCGCTAACATATCATCTAATGCAAAATTGCTTGTTTGAGGAGTAAGCTTGCCCGACTCCAACTTGGTCATATCTAGTAGCATGGTTAGCAGGCTTTCTGCACTATTAAGTGAGCTAACCACCCCTTCTGAAAGCGTGGCCAGTTCACCACCTTTGGTTTTTTGGGCCAGCATGGCGGCAAATAAGGTAGCAGCATTAAATGGCTGCATGAGGTCGTGTCCAGCAGCTGCTAAAAACTTTGTTTTGCTTTCGTTTGCCTTATCGGCTTCAAGTTTTGCATGCTGTAGCTCTTCAGTGCGAGCAGCTACGCGGCCTTCTAATTCAGATTTGGCGCGCTCAAGGGCTTCTTGAATGGCAATGTATTCAGTTATATCACTGTAGGTCGTTACATATCCGCCCCCAGGTAATGGCGAGCCATTTAGCTCAATCACTTTTCCATCAGGCTGTTTGCGTACATATTTGTACCGGCTGCCTTCTTTCATATAAACAATTCGTTTATTAATTTCATCGTTGGTTAGCGTGGCGTTGCCGAATAGCCCTCTTTTGGCGTTGTAAGCAAGAATACTTTCAATCGACATACCGGTTTTAAGGAAAGCTCGAGGGTAGTTAAACATTTCAATATAGCGCTCATTCCACGCTAACAACTGTAGCTTTTCATCTAATACGCTAATACCTTGCTCAATATTTTGTACCGACGATTGCAGTACTTCATGATTAAACTGAAAAGATTGCGACGCTTCTTCTACCCAATCTACCAATTCAGGCAAGGTCTCATTTTTAGTTTCAGTAATAGCGCCTAGCAAAATGCGCGCGCTCGGAGTGCCTACTTGAGCACTGAGCAATTTTTCTGTGCGCTGCAGCAGAGTATGGTTAGCATAGCCAGAACTAGCATCATTAGCTTCCGAGATGTTCACTGACAATTGGTTCACTAGCGCTAGGTGAACACTGGGGTCTAGTACGCGCTTCGTTAACGCCGTTAAATCTTTAATACGAATAGCAAAAGCAGGTGATGCTATAGCTTCCTGTTCAATGCCATGAAGCGGATGCTTAAACGTAATATAAGAAACCACAATGAAGGTGACGCAGTTCGCAAACAATGAATAAGCGAACCCCATTCCTAACTCGGCATCTGAAGGTGGGTTATTAAAGTAATAGCTCGACATTATGCTGGGGTACAGCAAGTACACTACCCAAAAACAAAAACCGGCTAACAGCGCCCATACGGCGGCAGTTTTGGTGCTTCGCTGCCAGTAAATTCCGAACATAAGCACAGGAAGGCACTGGCCTAATAAGGCAATGGCAATAATACCGCTTTTCACCAAAGGCGCCGATTGGCTAACATTTAAGTGATACCAAAGTGCCACCGACAACACCACTAATACGGTAAGGCGGCGAATAGTCAAAATTTTGCTGGGCTGCATGGTGTGATTGGGTTCGGCGCGCAAGCGTAGTTTTAACCATAGTGGAGTAACTAAGTTGTTGGCTATCATGATGCCAAGGGCAAGTGTTGCCACAATCACCATGCTGGTGGTAGCCGATAGGCCACCAATAAAAGCGATAATAGAAACAGACATATTTTCCGCGTAAAGAGGAAGGGCTAATACATACGCATCGGAATTCACGCTTTGCGGCAGTAGTACTTTACCAGCCAATGCTAGGGGAATAAGAAAAACCGTCATACCCAATAGATACAGGGGAAATAGCCAGCGAGCAGTGCGAAGCTCTCCTTCGCCGTTTAATTCAACGAAGTTCATGTGAAATTGACGCGGCAATACAAACATAGAGCACACACCTAAAAGCACGTGGGATAAATACACCCATGGTGCCCTATCGGCATAAATGACACTGCGCGCAGCGTCGTTGCTGGCGGCTTGCGTGACTAAATCAAGCACGCCATCAAACAAGTAAAAACAAACAAATATGCCCACCACCCAAAGTGCAACAAGCTTCACCACAGATTCAAACGCAATACTAAGCAATAAGCCTGGGTGCTTGTCGGTGAGGTTGAGCGTTCGTGTTCCAAAGACAATGGCAAAAATAGCCATTAGCCCCGCCACATACAAACTTACGTTTTGCGTTGAATGCTGGGTATCGGGCGTAATGAGATTAATGCTTTTTGTAATGGCGTCTAACTGCAAGGCAATGTAAGGAATGACACCGATAAAGCACAATATAGTGATTAAGGCGGCAATTAGGTGTGAATGTTGATATTTAAGGCCAATTAAATCGGCCAGTGAGCTGATATTGTGTTGCTGACATAACCGGCTTATATGCAATATCACAGGAAAGGCGAATGCCATGGTAAGAATAATACCCATATAGGTAGGTATAATCGCCCAGCCATATTCAGCAGCTTGCGATGTAGTACCGAAGAACGCCCAAGATGTGCAGTGAACTCCTAATCCCAAGCTATATAAAATTGGATGTTGTTGATTATCACGTAGCCGTTTATCGCCCCAGAAGGCAATGGCAAATAAGGCGAGCAAATAAAGGGCAACTACCGTTCCTACGGTCCAAATACTGAGCATCAAGATTCCCTAATATAATACCTGTCAAAGTTAACATGTTTTTTACAAAGAATGGGTGTGCAGCTCGCATTTATTGATCTATTTAAAAAAACTTAAAAACAAACCATAAAAATAGTGTGGTTACCCTTGAAGGCGGTTAAAGCAGCCCCATAATTAATTCCAACACAGACATTGCCCATGATTGAGTACGAGTCATTCATGAGTTTATGCAGTATAGACATTAACGTTTGGAGGAAAGCATGAGCGATAACCGCGACGTGCAGGCAGAGCAAGAAGTTTCTGGCGTAGACGAAACCGTACAAGATGCTGAAGTGATTCAAGAAGAGCAATCTTCACCAGAAGCTGAATCAGATGCGACACAGCGCATCTATGAGCTAGAGACCGCACTTTCAGAAGCACAGGCAACCATTAAAGAACAGCAAGATAGCGTATTACGTGCCCGTGCTGATGTGGAAAACGCCCGTCGCCGCGCTGAAATGGAAGTAGAAAAAGCACGTAAATTCGCTTTAGAGCGTTTTGCAGGTGAGCTTCTTCCTGTTGTTGACAACCTTGAGCGCGCTATCGAATTAACTGATGGCGAAAACGAAGCGGTTAAGCCGTTGCTTGAAGGTGTGGAAATGACGCATAAAAGTTTCTTAAGCACCATTGAGAAATTTGGATTAAGCCTTATTGATCCGCAGGGTGAAACCTTTAACCCTGACTTGCACCAAGCTATGTCTATGCAAGAAAGTGCAGACCACGCACCGAATACGGTAATGGCGGTTATGCAAAAAGGGTATCAAATTAATGGCCGTTTGTTGCGCCCAGCCATGGTTATGGTTTCGAGAGCGCCTAGCGGTGGTGTAGATACGCAAGCGTAAATACGCATTGCGACTTAAATTACACAAAAATGTCAGTTTTTTTACTGACAACTATTGAAAATAGTGCGGAATAACCCCACTAAAACTGTAGATTAAATAAATTTTTGGAGACACGTAATGGGTAGAATCATTGGTATCGATTTAGGTACAACGAATTCATGTGTCGCAGTGCTAGACGGCGACAAACCTCGCGTACTTGAAAACGCGGAAGGCGATCGTACAACGCCATCAATCATTGCTTACACAAACGACGGCGAAACTTTAGTAGGTCAATCTGCTAAGCGTCAAGCGGTAACAAATCCTGAAAACACGCTTTTCGCGATTAAACGCTTAATTGGTCGTCGTTTTCAAGATAAAGAAGTACAACGCGACATCGACATTATGCCTTACAAAATTGTAGGCGCAGACAACGGTGATGCATGGGTAGAAGCGAAAGGCGAGAAAATGGCGCCTCCTCAAGTTTCTGCTGAAGTACTTAAGAAAATGAAGAAAACCGCTGAAGATTATCTTGGCGAAGAAGTAACGGGCGCGGTAATTACTGTTCCTGCTTACTTTAACGATTCACAGCGTCAAGCAACGAAAGATGCGGGTCGTATTGCTGGTCTAGAAGTTAAACGTATTATCAACGAGCCAACTGCGGCTGCGTTAGCGTACGGTATGGACAAAAAGCAAGGCGATAACGTTGTTGCGGTATACGACCTTGGTGGTGGTACGTTCGATATCTCTATCATCGAAATTGATGAAGTAGATGGCGAGCACACGTTTGAAGTACTAGCGACTAATGGTGATACTCACCTTGGTGGTGAAGATTTCGATAACCGTGTAATTAACTATCTTGTTGACGAATTCAAGAAAGACCAAGGTATCGACTTACGTAAAGATCCGCTTGCTATGCAGCGTCTTAAAGAAGCCGGTGAGAAAGCCAAAATTGAGCTTTCTTCTTCACAGCAAACTGAAGTTAACTTGCCGTACATCACAGCAGACGGTTCAGGTCCTAAGCACTTAGCGATTAAACTAACGCGTGCAAAACTTGAGTCATTGGTTGAAGAGCTTGTTAAAAACACGCTTAACCCGCTTAAGCAAGCATTGGCAGACTCTGACCTATCAGTAGGTGATATCCAAGATATTATCTTAGTAGGTGGTCAAACACGTATGCCATTGGTACAGAAGCTAGTTACTGAATTCTTCGGTAAAGAGCCACGTAAAGACGTTAACCCTGATGAAGCCGTAGCCGTTGGTGCAGCAATTCAAGGTGGTGTACTTTCTGGTGACGTTAAAGACGTACTACTTCTTGACGTAACTCCACTGTCTCTTGGTATTGAAACCATGGGCGGCGTGATGACAGCACTTATTGAGAAGAACACGACTATTCCAACGAAGAAGTCGCAAACTTTCTCTACTGCTGAAGACAACCAGTCTGCGGTAACAGTACACGTACTACAGGGTGAGCGTAAGCAATCTAGCGGTAACAAATCACTAGGTCAGTTCAACCTTGAAGGTATTCGTCCTGCTTCTCGTGGTACCCCTCAAATCGAAGTAACCTTCGACTTGGATGCGGATGGTATCTTACACGTGTCTGCTAAAGATAAAGACACAGGTAAAGAGCAGAAGATCACAATCAAAGCATCTTCGGGCTTAAGCGATGAAGAAGTCGAGAAAATGGTTGCTGATGCAGAAGCTAACAAAGAATCTGATGCGAAGTTTGAAGAGCTAATTCAAGCACGTAACCAAGCTGATGGTATGATTCACGCTACTCGCAAGCAACTTGAAGAAGTTGGTGATGCACTAAGTGCAGAAGATAAAGCGCCAATCGAAGAAGCCGTTAGCGCGTTAGAAACAGCGGTTAAAGGCGAAGACAAAGCAGACATCGAAGCGAAAACGCAAGAACTTATTCAAGCGTCTAGCAAGTTGATGGAAGCGGCTCAAGCACAGCAAGCAGGCGCAGCCGGTGAAGCGGGTGCTGAAGGCGCTGAGCAACAAGCATCTGGCCAAGCCGATGAAGACGTTGTTGACGCTGAGTTTGAAGAAGTCAAAGACGAAGACAAAAAGTAAGCAAACTGTTGCGATATGCCCGGTAAGCCGGGCAAACTTTAGCAGTTAAGGCGCATCAGGTTCACTTGTTGCGCCTTTGTCGTGTAATAAAACACGATAATAAATGTAGTTTCACAAGGGCGATAATGTGCTCGAACAACGTGCTTGTGATAATAATAGGTAGGATAAGTAAACACTATGTCGAAACGTGACTACTACGAAGTGCTTGGGGTAGATAAAGGCGCTGGCGAACGCGAAATTAAAAAGGCGTATAAAAAGCTAGCGATGAAATATCACCCAGACCGCACGCAGGGCGACAAAGCCCTTGAAGTTAAATTCAAGGAAATCCAGGAAGCCTACGAAGTATTAAACGACGCGCAAAAGCGTGCCGCTTACGATCAATATGGCCACGCTGGTGTAGATCCTAATCGCGGTGGCGCTGGTTTTGGTGGTGGTGGCGACTTCGGTGATATCTTTGGCGATGTATTCGGTGATATTTTTGGTGGCGGCGGTGCTCGCGGCGGTCGTCAATCTCGAGCCCGTCAAGGCTCTGACCTTCGCTACAACCTAGAGCTATCGCTTGAAGAAGCGGTACGTGGCAAAAGCGTTGATATTCGCGTGCCTACATTGGTGGAATGTGAAGTGTGTGACGGTTCTGGTGCGAAGAAAGGCTCTACGCCTAAAACGTGTCCAACCTGTCATGGAAACGGTCAGGTGCAAATGCGCCAAGGCTTCTTTGCGGTTCAACAAACTTGCCCAACCTGCTCGGGTAAAGGCAAGATTATTGAAGATCCATGTAATAGCTGTCATGGCCATGGTCGTAAAGAAAAAACCAAAACCCTTAATGTCAAGATTCCATCTGGTGTCGACACTGGCGATCGTATTCGTTTATCGGGCGAAGGCGAAGCAGGAGAGAACGGCGCACCGGCAGGTGACTTGTATGTTCAAGTACATGTTCGTGACCATAAAATCTTCCAGCGTGACGGCAACAACTTGTACTGTGAAGTACCATTAAGTTTTACTACAGCAGCCCTAGGTGGCGAGCTAGAAGTACCTACACTCGACGGTAAAGTGAAACTTAAGATTAGCCCTGAAACCCAAACAGGGCGCATGTTCCGTTTACGTGGTAAAGGCGTTAAGTCGGTTCGAAGCGGCGCGGTGGGTGATTTGATGTGTAAAGTTGTGGTGGAAACGCCCGTTAGCTTGTCATCACGTCAAAAAGAACTGCTGCAAGAGTTAGAAGAGTCGATGGGTAAAGCATCAAGTAAACACAGTCCAAAAGCACAAGGCTTCTTTGACGGTGTGAAAAAGTTTTTCGATGATTTAACTAACTAAATTATATCAAGTTAATAAAGCCCTCACATGAGGGCTTTTTTTTGCCTAAATATTGGAAAAATACAAAATTTACGTGCTAAAAACTTGCGCAAAAGCTGGGTATTCGTCAGGATAGAAAACAGACCAACACAAACGAACAGGCATGGCGATAACTATGAGCAAGAATCTAGGAAAGATAATCAAAACCACATTAGCTACCGCAGCTTTAGCAACGTGTTTAGCGGGTGGCGCAATTGCGGCGACCGAAACGTCAGAAGCTTCGTCAGAGAAGCATGCAAAAGCGGCTACCCAATACCGTCAAGCGATATTCCAATTGGTACGCAGCAATATGGGACCATTGGGCGGCATGGCGAAAGGTGCACTTCCTTTTGACGAATCTGTCATGATGACTAACGGTTTAAGGTTAGAGCAACTTGCGGATATGATGAGTGACTACTTGTCTGTTGATACCCGTAAATTTGATGTAGACACAGGCGCAAAAGACGCAATGTGGGAAAACTTTTCAGATGTAGAATCTAAAATTGCAGCTTTGAAAGAAGCGTCAATGGGTTTACAAGCAGCAGTTAAAGCTGGAGATGAAAGTGCTTATCGCAACGCGATTGGCAAAGTTGGAGCAAGCTGTAAATCTTGTCACGACGACTACAAAAAAGACTAACCGTTTAAGTCATTCACAGCGCATGTATTTCGTGCGCTGTTATTTCCTTTCCCTTCAAGTTTTAACCAACCTGTATACCCATCACTCATGCTAGTTCATGTATCTTTCTATAGAGAGCAAATGATTGCGCTTTACATATTGCAAATTTACTGGATAAAACAGTAAAAACTCTTTATTGTTGACTAAAAAATGATCACGCCTTTAACGTAAGCAGTAAAAGACGAAAAGCAAATAATTAACTAAAAATGATCGCACTATAACCATCTTAAGATGGATTGGAGTTCAACTATAATGCAGCTTCACGACGGATTGTTGGGCTCTTTACAAGATAATAGTTTACCAGAAATTACCTCGCGGTTGAGTGAAGCCAAGGTAAATATGGAAGCTACTGCTGTCTTGCTCGTTTCTATATCTCCTGCTTCCACTCGCGTGGGTATTCTATGTTGCGATGACATCAATGCAGATTCTGAAAAAGAATCACTAATCATGCCCAAACATGCTCAGCTCCTATTATCGATGACAGAAGTGAGCGCTACTTTGCCGGGCAGCGATTTTGAATGGCCAAAGGCGCTAATCAATTGTGCCAACCAAAACGTCATTGTAGGTGGGATTAAAGATTTTCAAGGTAATATTATTGGGGCCGTTTTGATTGTGCTGCGTTGTCACCAATTAACGAGCCAACAAAAGCACTACGCCAGTATAGCCCGCCAGCAGATAGAACTAGGTCTTCAATATAAACTTATTCAGCACCCCTTTACTGACAAGCTAGCCGAAAAAATTCAGTTGCTCAATGAAATCGGACGAATTTCTCATGTTGGAGGCTGGGAGCTAGATTTACATGCTGGTCTTGTCTCGTGGACGCGGGAAACTTACTTATTGTTTGGTGTTACGCCGGGCAGAGATATTACGGTAGAGCGAGCGTTAGCCAACTTCCCACAGGCGAGCCGTGAAAAAATTGCTAAAGCAATGAAAGCGTCAAGAAAGTCGATGTCCACGTTTGCATTAGAAGTAGAATACATTAATGCAGAAGGTTATCGGCGCTGGCTGAAAATGACAGGTACGCCACAAACAGACACTACACATTCGCATCAAGAAAAAGTGTATAGGATTTTTGGTTCTGTGCAGGACATAACCGAACATAAACGTTTGTCAGATACACAACACAACTACACGGAGTACCTTTCTACTATTTTGGATAGTATGGCTGATGCTTTAGTGACCATTGATGTCGATGGCACTGTGATTACAGCCAACAACAGTGTAGAGCACGTGCTGGGTTACGACGCTGATGAACTGATAGGGCAAGATATCGGTATTTTGGTCCCTAAAGTTGAATCACAAAATACCAAAGAACATTTGGAAACGTTCATGAAAGGGGACAGGAAAACCACTAAAGCATCCTTAGAGCATCATTTTGTTAGCCACAAAAATGGTGGCCTTATACCTGTTGATATTTCACTATCATCATTTCATTTCGATATGCAAAAACGGATAGTGGTGGTATTTCGTGACATGAGTGTTCGAAAACAATTGGCAGACCAAGTTTATCAAGCCGCTTATTATGACTCCATTACCCAATTACCAAACACTAAGTTGTTCGATAAGGCGTTGAAGGGGGTTATTCGAAAAGCGGGAGTGACGTATGCTGATATTTATTGCGCGCAAATTGCTATCGATAATATCAGTCAGTACAAGCAGGCGTTTGGCCAGCCTACCGCCGACTATGTTATGCGTATTCTTGCCTCTAGGCTCACTCGAACATTTTCTAAGCCCTTTGCTATTTTCAGAGGTGCAGATGACAACTTCTGTTTATTATACGAAGACATCATCACTGAAGAAGATAAAGACGCGCAAAAGACTATAGATGCAGTTCGCCGACAATTTACCGATGAAGTGTGTAGCGACATTACCTTGCACAACAGCCCCCATAAGATTTATGCCGTGGTAACCATTTGCCAGCTAAAAGGTATGAAGGCAAATGTGTCGAAAGTCAGGCATATGCTTGAGGAAGGGTATAAACAACTCAGTAGAGATAATGTGAATACACCAGTGGTTTTTCATAGTGCTTCAAGTGTGGGTTATGACAGGTACAATTTCATTCGACAATCTCTTGGTGCTGCGGTCAGTAATCATGAACTATTCATACAGTTACAACCCCAATATGAAAGTGATGGCAGTATGGTGTGTGCCGAGGCATTAGTTCGTTGGCAGCACCCCCAATTAGGCTTAATTACCCCCGATGAGTTTATTCCCATTGCCGAAGAGAGTGATGCAATAGTAGAAATTGGCCAATGGGTGATGAATGAATGTGGAAAGCTATTATACGAGTGTAACAAAAGTGGTTTGAGAACACGGCTTTCAATTAATATTAGTGCCAAACATATGGCTAGAGCCGACTTTACCGAGAAAATGCTAGCTGTGATTGCTCATTGGAATGTTCCTAAAGGGAGCCTTACCATTGAACTTAGAGAAGCCGTACTCATTGGAAGTTTTGCCTTGGTGCGTAATTCAATGAAAGAGCTAGCAGATAAAGGGGTCTCATTCTCTATAGACCATTTTGGCAGTGGTAATTTGAATTTAAGTTACCTTCGCGATCTGTGTATAAAAGAAGTGAAACTTGATAGGCACTTTATCGATGAAGAAGATAAAATTGGGGCCCAGAGCCCACTGCTGAATAGTATTTTCGATATCGCAAAAATCTTTGAATTAAGAACAGTAGCGGAAGGAATAGAAAATACTACGCAATTTAACGACGCTATAAAGCGTGGTTGCCATGTGTTTCAAGGTTATTTTTTAGACAAGCCTCTGAATGTCACAGATTGGCGCGCAAAATTACCCGTAAAACAGCATGCTGGTGGTTAAAGTGAAGCAGATTAAGTCTCACGTTTTTAGTGATGAAGCCCCGATTTTTGATGCGGGTAATGCTAACGATAAAGAAATAATCTCCATTTATACAATGGGTTAAGCAGCGTAAGCCTGAAGTCTTATACGATAAAATCATGTTTATGCAGTAGGGTAAAGTAATACTCTATTGCGGAAACGGTCATGAATTATCATCAAGAATATCAGGCGTCAATTGATAACCCAGAAGCATTTTGGCAAGATAAAGCACTGCATCTCGATTGGTTTACTCCCCCTAAAAAAGCACTAAGCGAAAACACAAACGGCTATCCTCAGTGGTTTAAAGGGGGAAAGCTCAATACCAGTTATTTGGCGTTAGATCACCATGTTAATGCAGGGCGCGGCGAAAACGCTGCGCTAATTTACGATTCCCCTGTTACGAATACGCAAGAAACCTGGACCTATAATACCCTGCTTAATGAAGTGGCTACGTTAGCAGGTGCGCTCACAAGCCTTGGCGTCACAAAGGGCGATACGGTTATTATCTACATGCCCATGATCCCTCAAGCTGCGGTAGCAATGTTAGCGGTGGCAAGAATAGGGGCAATTCACTCTGTGGTATTCGGTGGTTTCGCAGCCAGTGAATTAGCGGTCAGAATAGATGATGCTGAACCTGCACTTATCATTACGGCATCGTGCGGTATAGAAGGTAAAAAATTATTGCCTTACAAACCCATGGTTGATGATGCTATCGGCCTTGCTCACCATAAACCTGCGGGTTGTGTTGTTTATCAACGCAAGCAGCTTAATGCGAACTTGGTAGATGACTTTGACCATGATTGGCAAGCATTATGTCAAGCTAGTGAACCAGTAGAATGCACACCCGTAGATGCTACCGATCCCCTTTATATTTTGTATACCTCCGGCACGACGGGCAAACCCAAAGGGGTTGTTCGTGACAATGGTGGTCATGCGGTAGCACTTAATTATTCTATGCAAGCCATTTACGACATAGATCAAGGCGATGTTTTTTGGGCTGCATCAGATGTGGGCTGGGTAGTAGGGCACTCGTACATTGTTTATGGGCCACTAATAAAGGGCGCTACTACTGTTATGTTCGAAGGCAAGCCGGTAGGTACACCTGACGCTGGCGCATTCTGGCGTATGGTAGAACAGCATAGAATTAATGTATTGTTTGCCGCGCCAACAGCATTCAGAGCGATTAGGAAAGAAGATCCTGAAGCTAATTGCATCGCGCGATATGACCTAAGTAGTTTACGAACCATATTTATGGCCGGTGAACGATTAGATCCGCCCACATATCATTGGACGGTAGAAAAAACCGGTAAGCCGGTGGTTGATCACTGGTGGCAAACTGAAACCGGTTGGCCTATTTGTTCAAACCCTATTGGCATTGAACCGCTTAGCACTAAACCGGGTTCATCAAGCGTTCCTACTCCAGGTTTTAACGTGAGAGTATTGGGCGCTAACGGTGAGCCGGTTGCTACTGGTGAAAAGGGGGCTATTGCCATATCTTTGCCGTTACCTCCAGGGTGTTTAACCACTATCTGGCGAGACCATAAGCGTTTCACTCAAGGATATTTACAGGAATTCGAGGGTTATTACAGCACGGGTGACAACGGATACATAGATGAAGAAGGTTTTGTGTTCATTATGGGTAGAACCGACGATGTCATCAATGTGGCGGGGCATCGGTTATCAACGGGTGAAATGGAAGAAGTGTTGGCTTCACACAATGCCGTGGCCGAGTGCAGTGTTATTGGAGTGGCTGACGCGCTAAAAGGGCAGATTCCAGTAGGCTTAGTGTTACTTAAAGATGGCGTTAAAGTAGAAGAGGCAGCTTTTGAGCAAGAGCTCATTGCTAAAGTACGAAACACCATAGGGCCGGTGGCTAGTTTTAAGCGTGCCGTGATTGTGAACCGCTTGCCAAAAACACGATCAGGAAAAATATTGCGTAAGCTGCTAAGACAAATCGCAGCAGATGAGCCAATTAATATACCCTCTACCATTGACGATCCTGGCAGTGTGACAGAGATTGCCGATTTAATGAAAAACAAAGGCTTAGTTGAACGCTAGGCCTTATCTTTTCTGCTGCACAAGAAGTTAGAAGTATTCTTCTACTTCAGGTGCGGGCGGCGCAATTTCTATCGTGTAGTAAAGCGCAGCTGCTGTCACTAGCGCAACTGCAAGTGCAAGCCAAAGACGAGACGAGGGAATAGGCTTGTCTTCAGTGTCCTTTTTGCCATGAAACATAGGGGGCACAAGTTTTTGTTTTTTATACACGGCATAAAACCCAATAGCAGCAACATGTAAGCCTATTACCCATAGTAAAATATCGAAGGCAAGGTGGTGCATGGTATTCATAAGGTCTAACGTGCTTCCGCTTACAAGATGACGATAGGGGCCATCAAGAAAAATATCGTCGGTCATGAACAGTCCGCTTACCGCTTGAACTAACAAAAGTAGAAGCATTACCACGACAAACCAGCCACCAAGAGGATTGTGGCCTGCCACAGCGGTACTCTTTTTATCAAACAGCGTACGCAAATAACCTATAACTGCACTTGGTCCTTTCACAAATTGTCTAAAGCGGGCGTAGGTTGGGCCTATGATTCCCCAAATTAACCTAAAGACCAAAAGCCCTAAAGTAAAATAGCCAATATAGAAATGCCATTGGGTCGCATCGTCCATCCACTCAGCGGTAACATATTGTGCAGCAATACTGGCAACCAAAAGCCAGTGAAAAAGCCGGGTGGGAAGATCCCATATAAGCTGTTTACGCATATTATTCTGCCTATGTGTTTTGAAGTAATTCAATAACCATTAATTTAAACGTTATTTAGGTCTTGGGGTAAACCCACTTACTTTCATGCTAGCTATTTTTACCGTTAAAAACGATAGGTTGCCCACCTTTTTTGTATTAATGCTGCAATTTTTCAATTATCAGCAATATTTAAGCTTATCTCGTTGCAATAGTAACTGCATTTGGCAAAATGTGTTTACTGTTGAAGGAAAAGAATAACGTAAATGAAAGTAGGTTTATTTGGCGCCAATGGGCGCATGGGTCGGGTGCTTATTGAAGCACTAGATCAAAACGACAATGCAGAGCTGAGTGTTGCTACGGTGCGTGATGATTCTCCTTGGATTGGCATGAATGTGGGCGAGTTGGCTGGCATTGGTAAAAAGCCAATTGATTGTTTAGGCATGTCTGCGCTAACTCAACAACACGCTGATGTGATGATTGATTTTACCTTACCTGTGGTGTTTGAAAATAACATTGCATGGTGTGTGGCCAATAAAATGCCAGTCGTCATCGGTACTACTGGGTTAAGTGAAAGCCAATTGGCTGCGTTAGATGAAGCGGCTAAAACCATTCCCATCGTTTTTGCGGCTAACTACAGCGTGGGCGTTAACCTGATGTTGTCATTGGTTCGACAAGCTGCGAAGGCGTTAGGTAATACGGCTGATATAGAAATTACTGAAGCCCATCACAGATTTAAACAAGATGCGCCTTCTGGCACCGCCATGGCCATTGGTGAAGCCATTGCCGATGAGCTAGGACGTGACCTTAAGACCTGTGCTGTTTATGGTCGTGAAGGCAAAGAGCCTGAGCGTGACCAAGGCACTATTGGGTTTGCTACCGTTCGCGCAGGCGATATTGTCGGTGAACACACCGCATTGTTTGCCGATATTGGTGAGCGTTTGGAAATAACCCATAAAGCATCAAGCCGCTTAACGTTTGCAAAAGGCGCGGTGCATGCGGCCCAATGGCTTCACGGCAAGCCAGCAGGATTATATTCAATGGTCGATGTGCTAGACCTGAAATAATAACTAAAGACCGTGAAGATAGTTTTCATTTTAACAGCGGCTTTAGTCGCATTACTTTGCACTAATAAGTAGTGGTTTTGGCGGTTATACAAGACAAATGAGTTTAAGTGGTTATTTTAATGATTTTTAATATTTAAATTAGACATTTTTAGTCAGTCATGTATACTCGCCGGAATTTGCCCGAATTTCGTATTCTAAAGCTATAAAACTGGCTGTAGAACACGGTTTTATTAGCTGCAAAGATCGTAAAATGAGCGCTGTTATTTCAGTACTCTCATTTTTTGTGGGGTTTGGACAGAAATTCTGTTCAAACACATAGTTATCCTTAATCTGGAGGTTGACTTGGCTAATTCTGCCCTTTTGGTGTTAGAGGATGGTTCTGTCTTTAAAGGAACGGCGATAGGTGCGCAAGGCACTGCCGTTGGTGAAGTTGTTTTTAATACTTCAATGACAGGCTATCAAGAAATCATCACTGACCCATCCTACGCTGAACAAATCATTACCCTTACTTATCCACATATTGGCAATACCGGTATAAACGAAGAAGACGTTGAAGCAGATAAAATCTGGTCTAAAGGTCTTATTATTCGTGACTTACCCCTTGTTGCTAGTAATTTCCGTCAACAACAAACGTTATCAGAGTACCTCAAAGCCAAAGGTGTTATAGGTATAGCCGATATCGATACTCGTCGTTTAACACGTATTTTACGTGATAAAGGCGCGCAAAACGGCTGCATCGTTTGTACTGATGAGTTAGATGAAGCGAGCGCGTTAGCACAAGCAAAAGATTATCCTGGCTTGAAAGGCATGGATTTGGCAAAAGTAGTAAGCATTACTGAGCCAAAGACGTGGACTGAAGGCAGCTGGAAATTAGGCGAAGGGTATATCACTCCAGCCGATAGTAAATATCATGTAGTCGCTTACGATTACGGGGTTAAGAGCAACATTCTACGTTTGCTTGCAGACCGTGGTTGTCGCGTTACCTTAGTACCAGCGCAAACACCTGCTGAAGAAGTGTTAGCTATGCAACCTGATGGTGTGTTCTTATCTAACGGCCCTGGTGACCCTGAGCCGTGCGATTATGCCATTGCAGCGATTAAAACTATCGTTGAAACGGGTTTGCCAGTATTTGGTATCTGTTTAGGTCATCAACTACTTGCGCTTGCCAGTGGTGCTACTACGGTGAAAATGAAGTTTGGTCATCATGGTGCTAACCATCCAGTGAAAGACTTAAAACGCAATGTGGTTATGATCACCAGTCAGAACCATGGCTTCGCTGTAGATGAATCAAGCCTACCTTCTAATTTAGAAGTAACGCATGTTTCGTTGTTCGATAAGTCGTTACAAGGTATTCATCGTACCGATAAGCCAGCGTTTAGTTTCCAAGGGCACCCAGAAGCAAGCCCTGGACCGCACGAAGCTGCGCCGCTATTCGACCACTTCATTGAATTAATCGAACAACACAAGCAGTAGGAACGAGCCCGCTATGCCAAAACGTACCGACATAAAAAGTATTCTCATCATAGGTGCTGGCCCTATTGTTATTGGCCAGGCCTGCGAGTTTGACTATTCAGGCGCTCAAGCATGTAAAGCGCTACGCGAAGAAGGTTATCGCGTTATTCTGGTTAACTCGAACCCCGCTACTATCATGACCGATCCTGAAATGGCCGATGCAACATACATCGAGCCAATTCACTGGGAAGTGGTACGCAAAATTATCGAAAAAGAGCGTCCAGATGCCATCTTGCCCACAATGGGCGGACAAACTGCGCTTAACTGCGCGCTTGACTTAGATCATCACGGTGTCTTGAAAGAGTTCAATGTTGAACTTATCGGTGCAACGGCTGATGCTATCGATAAAGCTGAAAACCGTGAGCGCTTCGACAAGGCAATGAAAAACATTGGTCTTGAATGCCCACGCGCCGAAATTGCACAAAGCATGGATCAAGCCCATGACGTACTTACGCGTATTGGCTTTCCATGTATTATTCGTCCGTCATTCACCATGGGTGGAAGCGGCGGCGGTATTGCATACAACATTGACGAATTTAACGAAATTTGTGGCCGTGGTCTCGACCTTTCGCCTACCAAAGAACTCCTTATTGATGAGTCGTTAATTGGTTGGAAAGAATACGAAATGGAAGTAGTTCGCGACCGTGCAGATAACTGCATCATCGTGTGTACTATTGAAAACTTCGATGCCATGGGTGTACATACTGGTGATTCAATCACAGTCGCGCCAGCGCAAACCCTTACTGACAAAGAGTTCCAGCTAATGCGTAATGCTGCCATGGCAGTATTACGTGAAATCGGTGTTGAAACCGGTGGCTCTAACGTACAGTTCGGTGTAGATCCAAACACAGGCCGTATGGTGATCATCGAGATGAACCCGCGCGTATCGCGTTCATCTGCATTAGCATCAAAAGCGACAGGTTTCCCAATTGCTAAAGTGGCTGCCAAGTTAGCCATTGGTTACACCCTTGATGAGCTTGCTAACGATATTACCGGTGGTTTAACACCAGCATCGTTTGAGCCTTCAATCGATTACGTAGTCACAAAAATTCCTCGCTTTAACTTTGAAAAATTTGCTGGCGCGAACGATCGCTTAACCACGCAAATGAAATCAGTGGGCGAAGTGATGGCGATTGGTCGTAACCAACAAGAGTCACTACAAAAAGCACTTCGCGGCCTTGAAGTTGGCGCGAACGGCTTGAACTCAATGGTCGATTTAGAAGACCCAGAAGCACGCAACAAAGTGATTTACGAACTACGTGAGCCTGGTGCTGAGCGTATTTGGTACATTGGCGATGCGTTCCGCATGGGCATGACCGTTGATGAAGTATTTACGCTCACTAACGTTGACCGTTGGTACTTAGTTCAGCTTGAAGAACTTATTCAGCTTGAAGCTCAAGTAGCTGAATGTGGATTACACGGCATTGATGAAGACCTTATGCGTAAACTTAAGCGCAAAGGTTTCTCTGACTCTCGCTTAGCCGAGCTTACGAAAGTAGGTGAAGGTGACATTCGTGAAACTCGTCGTGGCTTTGGTGTAACGCCAGTTTATAAGCGTGTTGATACCTGTGCGGCAGAATTCTCTACCAGCACGGCTTACATGTATTCAACCTACGATGAAGAATGTGAAGCTGACCCCACTGACAACGATAAGATTATGGTGTTAGGTGGTGGTCCAAACCGTATTGGTCAAGGTATCGAGTTTGATTACTGTTGTGTTCACGCGGCGCTTTCAATGCGTGAAGACGGTTACGAAACCATTATGGTTAACTGTAACCCTGAAACGGTTTCTACCGACTATGACACATCTGATCGCTTGTACTTCGAACCGGTAACGCTAGAAGACGTACTTGAGATTGTGGCTAAAGAAAAGCCAAAAGGCGTAATAGTGCAATACGGTGGCCAAACGCCGCTTAAGTTAGCACGTGCCCTTGAAGCTGCTGGCGTACCTATTATTGGCACGTCGCCTGAAGCTATCGATAGAGCAGAAGATCGTGAACGCTTCCAGCAAATGGTGAATAAGCTAGGCCTTAAACAGCCAGCAAATGCTACGGTAACTAACATCGAGCAAGCCCTTGCAATGGCTGACGGTATTGGCTTTCCGCTTGTAGTACGTCCTTCGTACGTACTAGGTGGCCGCGCAATGGAAATTGTTTACGACCTTAAAGACTTAAAACGCTACCTAACGGAAGCCGTGAAGGTTTCTAATGATTCTCCTGTACTGCTAGACCGTTTCTTAGATGACGCCATTGAAGTCGATATCGATGCAATCTGCGACGGTAAAGAAGTCGTTATTGGCGGAATCATGGAGCATATTGAGCAAGCGGGTGTTCACTCTGGTGACTCAGCCTGTTCATTGCCACCTCACTCTTTAAGTAAAGAGATTCAAGATGTTATGCGCGAACAAGTGAAAGCCATGGCGCTTGAACTTGGTGTTGTTGGCCTAATGAATACACAATTCGCAGTAAAAGATGGCGAAGTGTATTTAATTGAGGTTAACCCGCGTGCAGCACGTACAGTACCATTTGTATCGAAAGCTACAGGTGTTCCACTTGCTAAAGTTGCCGCACGCGCAATGGCGGGTGTTAGCTTGGCAGAGCAGGGTGTTACGACAGAAATTATTCCTCCGTTTTACTCTGTGAAAGAAGTGGTATTACCGTTTGCTAAATTCCAAGGTGTTGATCCACTATTAGGCCCAGAAATGCGCTCTACCGGCGAAGTGATGGGTGTGGGTGATACTTTCGAAGAAGCATATGCTAAAGCTAACTTAGGTGCAGGGGCGCCATTACCTAAATCAGGTAAAGCGTTAATTTCTGTGCGTAATAACGATAAGAACAAAATTATCGAATTAGCCAAAGCATTGAACGGCGCGGGTTTCAGCATTGAAGCGACGCGAGGCACAGCAACCACACTTTATGATGCAGGTATTGCCTGTTCTGTAGTGAATAAGCTGTCTGAAGGTCGCCCTAACATTGTGGACTCCATCAAAAATGGAGAGTACGCCTATATCATCAATACTACGGAAGGTCGCCAAGCGATTACCGACTCGGTTTATATTCGCCGAGAAGCGTTGCTGAATAAGGTGACTTACACCACCACAATGAATGCTGCTTTTGCTACTATTCGTGCGAAGTCCGCAGACGATCGTGACAAGGTGGCTTCAGTCCAAGAGCTTCACGCAAGACTCTAACACTGATGACATTACATGGGATACGCGGTATCCTGTGTATATGACACTTATGTGAACCAATCAAAAGTGCGCCGGAAGGCGCACTTTTTTCTGTTTAAAATCAACTAGCTAGTCGAGACTGTATTCATGAGTCAGTATCCAATGACCGCGCACGGCGCACAGCTTCTGCGCGACGAACTAAACGAACTTAAAACAAAAACTCGCCCGCGTATTATTCAGTCTATTGCTGAAGCTCGCGAGCACGGCGACTTAAAAGAAAATGCTGAATATCACGCCGCCCGTGAACAGCAAAGTTTCTGCGAAGGCCGTATTCAAGATATTGAAGGTAAATTGTCAAACGCACAAATTATCGATGTCACCAAAATGGAAAACAAAGGTAAGGTTATTTTCGGCACTACCGTTACCATTTTGAATGTTGATACGGATGAAGAAACCACATATCGCATCGTGGGCGACGACGAAGCAGATATTAAGCAAAACCGTATTTCGGTAAATTCACCTATCGCTCGCGGCCTTATTGGTAAAGAGCTTGATGATATGGTGACTATTCAAACGCCAGCAGGTAGTGTTGAAGTAGAAATTATTGAAGTTCAATATATCTGATATACCGTAAACCAGTGGCTCTGGCCACTGGTTTCAATCAGCGCAAAGCCCCTCTATTTCACCCATTACCATCCCACCATTCTTTAATTCTCAACCTTTCTTTTTTAGGATTGAGCTAGCATACCCTGCAATTCCCAGCACTTTACACTAATTGATAGATACCAAAATCACAGATAATAGCCTACGTTTTAATAGCGCATACATTTTTTGGCAAAAGCTTACTTAAACTTTTTTGTTGCTGACACAATGCTTATTTAATCGTAAACCACCTTATCTATCTAATAGAGGCTGTCATTCGTTATGATGTTGAAAAAACTCTCGGTATTGCAGCTTACTATTTTAGGTACGGCATGCTTGTTTATATCAATCATGTTTCTGGCTTATAAAGATATAAGTACCTCTAGAGAGGTATTATCTTCCGCCGAAAGGGACATTAAGTTGGTGACATTGATAGCAGCCGTAGAGCGCGTGGCTCATCATCATGCGGTCGAAAGGGGGCTAACGGCAGGTTTTTTAGGTAATCCAAGTGATACCTCCAGAAGCAAAGTACTAAACCAAAGAAAGAAAGCCGATGCGGCCATGGATAAAATAACTAGCATAGTGGCTGAAGACTGGAAAGAGGCATCGTCAGTTGAAAAAATTCTGTCTCCTGTTTTTTCTTTAGTGAAAAACAAAAGTGAAATAAGAAAAGGGGTAGACGATTTAAATGGGAAAAATGCTTTTTCCTTCTACAGCAACCTTAATAAACGTGCGTTAAATGCCACTAATGCGTTGACCATGCTGGTTAACGCTCCCGAGGCTAAACAGGTATTGTCACAAGCCTTGCTATTTGCACAAGCTAAAGAAAAAATGGGGCAGCGTAGAGGTAAAGTGAATGCTGTTTTAGCGGCAAGCGCAATTTCAGATCCTGTTAGGCAGCAAGTTTTAGCGTATACGAACGAAACCAAGTACATAGAAGAAAAGCTTAAGCTGAATTTAGACGGCGATGCATTAATTGGGTTTCAGGCGTTAATGAAAAGCGTCACTAGCAATCAAGTTAACCAAATTGTGAGTGAAATCACTTCTGATAACCCGGTATTCTCTTCACTACCTCCCAATTCAGAATGGTTTTCATTAGCTTCAGAGCAAATAGGCGGAATTGCTGCGTTGTTAAGTGAGCGGTTTGATTACGTGGTTAGTATTGTTAATACAAAAGCGAGTAGCGCGAATACAAACTTAGTGGTTACATTCGTCGTTATTGCGTTGCTAACGTTATTTATTGTTGTCATATATCGCACATTGCTCGGTATCATTACGCAACAGTTAAATAAGCTGGTGGCGAACCTAGATAAAATTGCGAAAGAGGGTGACCTCACTATTGATTTATCAATGAGCACTAAGAACGAACTAGGTGATATATCTCGTTCAGTTAATACCACCATTTTAGCATTGCGGGATCTCGTGCGTGGGTTAGGACAATCTATTCTCACAAGTTCCAGGCTTTCCCGTCAGTTAGAAGATTCCAGTGGTGAAATGTTGGATGATGCGGGGAAAACTCAGCAACTTACCGCCAATATCGCGTCAGCAATTGAACAAGTTGCTGCGACGAGCAGAGAAATTGCCAAGGCTGGTGTAGATACGTTACGTGCGAGTAAGCAGTTAGATGGCCTTGCTGAGGCGTCACTACTGGCGAACGACAACATTCGTCATAGTATGGAAGTACTCGCTGATGATATTAAAGGGGTGCAACAAAATGCTGCCGACATGGAACAGCAAGTAACAGAAATTGGCTCTATTTTGGACACCATTAACTCGCTTTCGGATCAAACCAATTTATTGGCGTTAAATGCCGCTATTGAAGCAGCTCGCGCAGGTGAGCATGGCAGAGGTTTTGCTGTTGTTGCTGATGAAGTAAGAAAGCTGGCGCAAAGTAGTCGCGCTTCTTCTGACAAAATATCTAGCTTACTGTCTAACTTAAAAGATGCCAGTGTGGTCGTGGTGACAGATATCAACAAAAACGTAGCCTCAATTACAAGTTCTATGGATGTGACCAATGAAGGCCGCTCCACAGCACAAAAAGTAAAAGAAGCAGCCACTAATGTAGAAGGCATGGCTCACACCATGTCTTCTTCGGCAGAACAACAGTCTGCCACCACCTTAATCATAGCTCAAGATGTGGTGAATGTTGAAGAGGCTGCGCGGCATGAAGTAAATATAGCTAAACATTTATCCAAATTATCGGGCGACATGAAAGAAAACAACCTGCTTCTTCAGCGCACAATAGATGGATTTAAAGTGGATAAAGATTAACTTTTGAAGCTTATCTCGATGAAAAAGGATAAAAGACAGCTACCATCTGAAAATGGGCTTCAAATAGAGAAGCTCCGTTAGTAATTGGACACACACTTATTTTGCTTTTCTTATATTGAGTGTCTATTTTAAGTTGCTGGCTCACGCCTAACTGCCAACCCTTTACAATCTTACTGAGACTTTTCATTGCCTAACCCCTAGGCAAAGTTTATTCTGCATAAGCTTTTTATTTAACAGGGATTTTTTCAATGGCATATGATTTTGGTTCACAGACGTTAGGCATAGCCAACCCTTTCAAAAAAGAGGGGCTTTTCCGCGCAGTGGGCGGTGGTTTGGTACTCGCTTTAGCCATTTATGCAGTAGCGGGCGTGCCCGATTTGTTTGCCGAGAACAAAGTGCGAGGTTACACGCTACTAGGCGTAGCTTTTGTCCTGATTGTGTCTGGTATTAAACATTGCGCAGTGGGTATTTTGCAGCTCATGCGCTTTTTTGTAGGACGTACTGTGCCTACCTCTCTTGCGTATAACCACTCGGTTTCCGAACAGGATGCAGCGCAAGCAGAGAAAAAATCCCTGCTGTATTCGAAAGAAAGTTTACACGCTATGTTAATGGGGCGTCGTAACACCACGTTTGAAGAGCCTCGAGGTTGGCTAGCCCGACTAGTGCATAGCGTGTTGCCGAAACTTACTTTCCTACCTTTTCCTTTGCGCCATTTATCTCAAGAAATTATTGCCATGGCGGTAACCTTCCTTGTGGCGCTACTTGCATTCGCTATTGTCTACTTTTTAGTAAGTAACGGATTAGCGGGTGAAGTCGCTAAAGTATTAGTAATGCCTTTACTCTCAATATTGCTTCTTGTTTACTTAATCGCGAATTGGGGCTCTACGGCAAAAGGCATTCACAATGAAGGCAACTCTCAACTTGCGAAAGCGAGCAGTTTATCGCTAGGAGTGATTATTGGCTTGGCTATAGTCGTGCCGTTAGGCGCGGGTGTATTCCTAGATGAGTTAGTAGGTCGCGATATCGATAAAGTACAAGCATGGGCAAATACGTTCCCACTATTTAGCGCTTGGGCAAACTTAGCCTTGTTACTAGTTTGCGTAATTGCTGTGATGGCGTTAATCATGCCGTTACTTTACAAACGAATGGGGCAGGTTACCCCTAAAACTGAAGTCAGTGAGTTTCGCGCTAATATGCAAGAGTCGGTTCACCCGAATGAAATCTTCATTAATATTGAAAATATCGTGCTTGCCAACCGAAGATACCGTGAAGTACCGAATCGCATCTATGCCGATTTCGATCCTAGGTTAAAAGAACAAGCAGAAGGTAAAGGCAGTTTTGAGGGTGAGTTATTGATAGAAACTCAGCCTACATTAACTGACGGTGTTACCTTGCCAGAGAAAAAGAAAATGGCCCTAACTGCCGTAGCGCAAGTCGCTGTGGTGGCTGCCGCCATTTTATTTTATGTGGGTGGTTTACAGCTAGCTGAGGTTCTCGATTTAGTTATTCGCCAAGGTGTGAATACCGATGCGCAAATTAATACCGCAATTACCATGGGTAACAACCTTATATGGTTAATCTTTGCCTGGTTAACGGTTCGTGGTGCTGCCAATGTGATGAATAAAGCGTCCCACATGTTTTGGGGCGAAATGACATTCTCATCGTTACTTATGTTTATGAAAACGGAAGGTACCTATACAGAGTCTCGTGTATCTACGGGCATGGCCATTCATGATTCTACTCGTTCCGAAAACGTAGTGGTGCGAAGCAGTATTACTCCTTGGATCATAACCAGTAGAATCAACACCTCTATTTTTGCTACAAGCGGTATGAACAATTTAGAGTCGCCACGGTTCATTATGGGAATGAATAAGAACGATACCGAGCTTGGCGAGATTGTCACTGAAATAAAGGCATTCCTGCGCGGGCGTGAAACCATCGCATCTATTACCAATGAGGCCGACTTAGCGAACGCTGGAACCATTCATCAGGTAAATCAGCAAACCCGAAGCCACAATGACACGCCTCAAAGCAAAATTACCCTTGAGCAGGAAGAAGATGCAGCCGGTTTCTTGCGTAATAATGCCGATAAAGAAGATGAGAATAAAAGCTAGGCTTTGGTACCATTTACTTTATTTAGATATCGAATGTATTTATAGAAAACGTTTATTGGACACACACTTAAATTTTGATAAATATGAGTGTGTGTCCAATTTTTTGCTACAATTTTTTGCATCTCGTCTTCCAGCCTCACTCACTACTTTATTTGCTTCGTTAAAACGGCTTAGTCAGCTTAAAATCACGCATGTTTGTGTGACTGTCCTATCTGCTACTATCCGGTAACTATCTGTTTGTACTCGTTCTGCCATCTGAACACCTCATCTCTTAAGTCTATTTTGAGTGACTGTCCAACATATAGTTGATTCGTGGGTGGACGGAGTTGCTCCTTGCTATATGCACTTGTACACTAACTTTTTAAGGCTTACTGAAAGGCGCTGTTATGTCGGATAAGGATATTGAAACGCTTTCGTCGAAAGTGGTTTATGAAAATAAGTGGCTTAAAGTTCGTGAAGATAAAATTCGTCGTGCTAGTGGCAACGAAGGACTTTATGGTGTTGTTGAAAAACCAGACTTTGCGATTATTCTTCCCATCGATGGTGATATTGTCTATCTGGTCGAGCAATACCGATACACGGTACAGCAGCGATTGCTAGAATTTCCGCAAGGTGCCTGGGAAGATAACCCAGATGCCGATCCGAAAGTGTTAGCTGCCGGCGAATTGAAAGAAGAAACGGGGTTTACAGCCACAGAAATGCATTATGTTGGTTTTCAATATCTTGCTTATGGCTTTTGTAATCAGGGTTATCATATATTCGTTGCGAAAGGGCTAACGCAGGGCGAGCAAAAGTTAGATGTAGAGGAAGAGGATTTAAAAATTGTCCCTGTGCATATTAAAGAATTGGAATCTATGATAACTGAAGGCACGATTAAAGATGCTTCTACCTGCAATGCGTACGGACTTGCCCGTTTAAAAGGATTTATTTAGTTAACAGTCTGACTATTGACTGTAACAGAGTGTAACAATTTTATGTTGAACGGTATCGCACTCACTTGTATTGTGTGACCACACTTTTTCTTTGGAGCAAACAATGGACTGCAATGGGCAATTTTCCATTACGGGGTGGGATGAAAATATACTAAGTGAAAAACGAGAAGGTGTTAAGCAAACCCATGCTAGCATAACGCAAGCTTATGAAGGCAGCATGGCGGGGCAAAGCGACGTTGAATTTCTCATGTCATATCAGACATCAATGTTGGCGCTATTCGTTGGATTCGAGAGTTTTGTAGGAGTTATAGACGGACGTCGTGGCACAGTTTCATTTAAGCACGATGGAAAATTTGTAAATGGCATTGCCAGTAGCAACTTTTTATCGATTGAGGGCAGCGCTACGGGTGAACTCTCTAATTGCACTATTTCAGGAACATTCGAGTCTGCTGAAGGCGGTAAAGCAAACTACACAATTAATCTTACCGAATAAATCTTACCGATTACCTGTTTATACACATTATGTGTAAACGAAAAAACGGCGCTTCTCAGCGCCGTCCAAAACCAGGGAAACGATTTTTAAAAACTTTGTTTAACTCTCTATTAATCGAGAACCAATCTCAATTTGACGAGGTTTTTTAGCTTCGGGTATGACACGCTCCATATCGATGTGTAATAACCCATTTTCCATATCAGCAGCTAACACCTTCACATGGTCGCCAAGCTGAAATTTTCTTTCGAAATTCCGCTCAGATATCCCTTTGTGAAGAAACTTACGCTCAGCGGTTTCTTTTTCTTCCGGCTTGCGTGTACCCGTTATTACTAGGGTGTTTTCTTGAACTTCTATGGATACGTCATCTTTACTGAAACCCGCTATTGCCATAGTCACGCGATATTTATCATCGCCAAGCAATTCAATATTGTAAGGGGGGTAAGTACTTTGTTTTTCAGCACGAGATGCAGCATCAACAAGTGAAGCTAAGTGGTCAGAACCAATGAATGAACGGTAAAGTGGAGATAGATCGATAGTACGCATAGTCATATCCTATTAATTTAGCAATATGTTAAAAATAATTCGCCCCGACTATTCGGCGGCGGTGTTGTCAACCTGAGCTTTCAGCGTCGACATAATAGATATAGGGTGGCTCAAAATCTTTTCAAGGGCTTTTTTTCAAAAAATTTTAAATTTTATTTTGAAACGTAAAACACCTTAATTTTTTCCGGCTTCTAACATGTCACCGTTGTCGTTACCGGAAATATTAAGGTGCGACCGAATTTTTATTATTCAAGTCTATTATTTTAGGTTTCGATATTTACTTTTGTCACCTTAATTTGCCTCTTATATGCAGCGCTCTATCAAATCAAACTCAAGCATTTATATGCAAACAAAAAGGGGCGAGTAAAATAAGCACTGAACTAAATGATAATTAATTGTATTTGGGTTTTGTGGGATAGTACTATAACAATCTACTTGAAAGAGTATTAAGTAAGCATTTATGTACATAAATGCTACACTTAGCGTTCTTTTTGTTAATTAATCAAACTCAAGAAATCGAATGAAAAAAGAAGTTATTGTATTAAATTGCGGCAGTTCGTCAGTTAAATTCGCTATTATCGATGCTGACACTGGTGAGGCCGGTCTAAGTGGCATTGCAGAAAGCTTAGGCAATGATGACGCAAGCATATCGTTTAAATTAAACGGTCAAAAAGAACAGCAAACCCTACCTGCTAACGCCTCTCATGCAGAAGCTTTAGCAGCAATTCAAAACATAATTGCCAGTACAGGTGTTGAGCCAATAGCCTTGGGACATCGAGTTGTTCACGGTGGTGAACGCTTCAAAGAAGCAGCGTTAGTCGACGATAGCGTATTAGCCTCGGTAGAAGAATATGCGAGCATGGCACCGCTGCATAACTTAGCTAACCTGAAAGGAATTACCACTGCCCAAGCCGCCTATCCAGATTTACCGCATGTCATCGTGTTCGATACTTCTTTTTTCCAACAAATGCCAAAACGTGCCTATATGTATGCACTACCCAAGGCCTTGTACGAGCAGCACGGCGTGCGTAAATATGGTTTCCATGGCACTAGCCACAAGTTTATTTTAGATAGCACTGCACAATTGCTTAATAAGCCTGTTGAAAAAACCAGTATTATTAGTGCTCACTTAGGCAATGGTTGTAGTGTTACCGCTATTGAAAAAGGTGTAGCGGTAGATACCAGCATGGGGTTTACGCCCCTTGAAGGGTTAATGATGGGAACGCGTTGCGGCGATATCGACCCCAGCTTGCCAGGCACTTTGCAAGAAAAACTAGGCAAGTCAGCGGCTGAAATTAACTCACTGATTAACAAAGAATCTGGCCTTGCGGGTATTTCCGGGTTAAGCAACGATTGTCGTACGCTAGAAGAAGCGGCAGAAGCGGGGCACGAAGGCGCACTGTTAGCCCTTGAAATGTTCTGTTATCGCTTAGCTAAGTATATATCTAGCTACATGATAGCGGTGCCGTCATTAGATGCCGTGGTGTTTACCGGTGGTATTGGTGAAAATTCATCGTATATTCGTGCAACTACCATGGGGTATTTTTCCCATCTTGGGTTTACCATTGATGAGCAAAACAACCAAGCTATGCGCTTTGGTGCGAAAGGAAACATTGCGTCTTCCTCATCCACCAAACCTGTTTTAATCGTACCCACAAATGAAGAGTGGGTTATCGCCGCTGAAGCTGCGAAATTCGCTTAGCTTTTTTGGATAAATTTTCGCGAAAAATGTCTTCGCTCAGATTGTTTTTGCTTTAGGAGCATCTATGTCACGCCGTATTATGCTGATCCCTGTTGGCACTAGCGTAGGGTTAACTACTGTCAGCATTGGGCTAGTTCGAGCATTAGAAGAACAAGCCATTAAACTGAATTTTTTTAAACCTGTAGCACAGCCTCGTAGAGGCGATACCGGTGAAGAGCGCTCAACCGCTATTATTAGTCACCACTGTAGCGTTAAACCCATAGCGCCATTCGATTTGAACGTAGTAGAGCGAATGATCAGTAGCGATAATACTGATGAATTACTTGAAGAGATTATAGAGCGCTTTGAAGCGCATCAAGAACCTGATGCAGTGGCAGTTATCGAAGGTCTGGTGACAACCCGCCACCATCCCTATGCAGAGCGCTTAAATCTTGAAATTAGTCGGGCGTTAGATGCCGACATTGTGTTTGTTTGTGTGCCAGGAAATGATGATCCTGTTGATATTAATCATCGCCTTGAAATTGTGGTAGACGCTTACGGCGGCCACAAAAGTAAAAAGGTAATAGGGTGCATATTTAACAAAGTTAACGCGCCTTATGATGAACACGGTCAACTACGTACCGATTTAAGTGTGCTTGAAGCGCCAGAGCACGATGAAACACGCAGCAAAGCGTTGCGTGAACTGCCTATATTTGCAAAGGGCTTGAACCTGCTTGGGAATATTGATTGGAATGCGGAGCTAATGTCTCCTCGTGCTATCGATATTGCTAAGCACTTAAATGCCACATTAATAAATGAAGGCAATATTGCTTCACGTCGATTAAGCAGCGTTACGTTTGCAGCCCGTGAAATTCATAACATGACACACACCTTAAAGCCTGGCGCACTGCAAGTAATGTCTGGTGACAGAGGTGATGTGTTTGTTTCGTGTTGTTTAGCAGCGTTAAATGGCACCAAGTTAGGCGCATTATTATTAACTGGCGGCTACCAGCCAGATGAAAATATAAAGCAGCTTTGTAACCAAGCATTAGAAACCGGCTTGCCTGTTATGTTGGTCAATACGAATACGTGGCAAACCGCACAGAACCTTCATGCGTTTAATCAAGAAGTGCCGGTAGATGATAGTCAGCGTATAGAAAAAGTGATGGTACATGCGGCTGAAAGTTTAGATGCTAAATGGGTCTCTTCGCTTACTGAAAAAGTATCGCGTCAAAAGAAACTTTCTCCGTCTGCATTTCGCTATTATCTAACCAATCGTGCGCGCCAAGTTAACAAGCGTGTGGTATTACCTGAAGGTAATGAACCGCGCACTGTAGCCGCAGCTGCCATTTGTGCTAAACGAGGGCTAGCGCGGCCAGTGCTGATTGGTGATGAAAATGAAATTCAACGTGTGGCACAGCAACAAGGCGTGGTGCTGGGCGATGGGGTTGAAATTGTTTCACCTGCTGCCATACAAGAAGATTATGTGGCAGGGTTAGTGAAGCTTCGCGGTCACAAGGGGGTTACCGATGTGGTTGCTCGTGAGTTGCTACAAGACAACGTTACCCTAGGTACTATGATGTTGCAGCAAGGTGATGTTGATGGCTTGGTATCTGGCGCCGTTCACACTACAGCAAATACCATTCGCCCCGCATTGCAGTTAATTAAAACAGCAGAAAATGCATCGTTAGTTTCGTCGGTATTTTTCATGTTATTGCCAGACCAAGTCTTGGTTTATGGTGACTGTGCCATTAATCCAGACCCTAACGCCCAACAGCTGGCAGATATTGCGATTCAGTCTGCTACGTCGGCGCAGATGTTTGGTATCGAGCCAAGAGTCGCTATGATCAGTTACTCTACTGGTACATCGGGTGCTGGAAGCGATGTTGAAAAAGTGCGTGAAGCTACCGAAATTGCACAAAAACTTCGCCCGGACTTACTCATAGATGGGCCGCTTCAATACGATGCCGCTGCCATTGAAAGTGTAGGGCGCAGTAAAGCACCAAACAGCCCTGTTGCGGGTAAAGCCAACGTATTTGTGTTCCCAGATTTAAACACTGGAAATACCACTTACAAAGCAGTACAGCGTAGTTTTGATTTGGTGTGTATTGGGCCAATGCTGCAAGGCATGCGCAAGCCTGTCAATGACTTAAGCCGTGGAGCGTTAGTAGATGATATTGTGTTTACTATTGCGTTAACTGCTATTCAGGCCGCTAATTAGTTAAGGGCGTTTAAGCTAGCTTAAGGCTATTAAAATTAGCTCAAGGCTATTTACCTAGCTCAAGGCTGTTTACCTAGCTCAAGCTGTATTAGTTTTTGACTATGGAAATTCGATAGTGACACGAACAAAAACGGCGCATAATGCGCCGTTTTTTTATGTTTACATTTTAGTTAGTTCATTAAACCTAACTCGTCCACTAAATAAAAATTTTGCGACTAAGGCGCCACTTTTTTAATAAGCTTTAGCGCGCTTTCTCAACCAAATCGCAATGACGAAAAACACCAATACCAGCATCCATACGCCTATATCTTGAATCAGGTAATAGGGCGTAAAACCAGAGGTTGCCAACACAGGGGCAGTTAAACTTGCCGCTTCAAATTGAGGTAACCGTGCAGTTATATTGCCTTTGTGGTCAATAAAGGCAGTAACGCCATTATTGGTAGCTCGCACCACTGGGCGGCCAAATTCTACCGCACGCATTCGAGCAATGTCTAAATGCTGCGCTGGGCCGTGAGAATGGCCAAACCACGCATCGTTACTTACCGTAATAATCATGTCAGTAGTTTTGTAGATATTCGCGGCAACTTGCCTTGGAAAGGCAATTTCAAAGCAGATTGCTGGTGCTAAGTGAATACCGTTAGCAACAAGATTAGCTTGCTGAAAATCACCTCTGGCAAAAGAAGACATGGGTAAATCAAACAAAGGCGCTAAGGGGCGCAACCAATCTTCAAAAGGCACGAATTCACCAATGGGTAACAAATGGTGTTTAGCGAAACGATTGTTGTGGAAGTACTGATAATCTGGCGTTTTAGAATCGGGTGTTCTTTTGCCCAGCACTATCAAATTGTTCCAGGCCTCATCGGTTTCCCAATTATAATTCACAATGCCTGTGATAAGTGCGGTGTTCTCAGTAAAGGCGCGCGCATTGACCTGTGTTAAATAATCTAGCGCCAGTGGCTCTAGTTTTGGTACGGCTGCTTCGGGCCAAATTATCAAGTCGTTATCCCACAGCGGTTCCGTAAGGCTTAAATAACGGTTCATGGTAGGGGCGTCTTGTTCAGGTACCCATCGCAAAGACTGCGCAATATTACCCTGAGCCATCGCGACGTTATACTGCTGTTTAGGCGCAACCCATGTATGCTGATTGGCAATAAACCCGCTAATATACAAAGCTAAGCTAACCAAAACCGCGCCGGTGAAATGCCGTTTAGTACGGGACACGGCAAACAAGCTTGCACCGATAACTAGCAAGGCTGTTATGCCGGTTTCACCTATTATGGGGGCCCAACCCACTAGGGAACTATCGATTTGGCTATAGCCTAACGACAACCACGGAAAACCGCTTAACAACCAACTGCGTAACCATTCTGCGAATACCCAGAAAAAAGGTAAAGCCAGTGGCCAAAGACGATGTGGGAAATAGCGAGCGGTAAGCTTAAACGCAACTGCTGGAAACAACGCAAGGTAACTACATAATAAAACCATGAGGCCTATAGATGCAATTAGGGGTAAGCCACCGAAATCGGCAATGCTTACGTGTACCCAACTAATGCCCGAACCAAACCAGCCTAGCCCAAATACCCAGCCGGCTAAAAAAGGGCGATGTGGAAGTTTAATAACTTGCCTAATTGCTAACGCAAAAGCGGGGATAACAAGTGGCCAGATACCAAAGGGCGCAAACGCCAGCGTTAAGCTAGCGCCGCTTAGCAAAAGCAGTAAATAAGGAATGAACCGTTTCAACGGAGTTACTCCAGAGAGGCCACCGACACTTTAAGGTGTATAAGACGGCGTTTGTCAGAGTTGGTTACCTTAAAGTGAATATCACCAATGGTAACTTCATCGTTCGTTTCAGGCATGTGCCCGAACGCTTTAAGCACTATACCGCCAATGGTATCGGCTTCTTCTTCGCTGAATTTGGTTTCAAAGAAGGCGTTAAATTCGTCAACAGGCGTTAACGCTTTAACTGAATAGGTCGATTTGTTCAGTGGGCGAATATCATCGGTACCGTCTTCTTCGGTATCGTATTCGTCTTCAATTTCACCAACAATAATCTCTAGTATATCTTCAATGGTAACAAGCCCAGACACACCGCCGTATTCATCCACAACAATGGCCATGTGATAGCGTTGTTGGCGAAACTCTTTCAGCAGTACATCTACACGCTTACTTTCCGGCACAATAACAGCAGGACGTAAAATATCACGTAAGTTTAGACTTTTTTCTGGATTAAACGCATAGCTTAGCAAGTCTTTAGCAAGCAGAATGCCTTCAATATGATCTTTATCTTCACTAATAACGGGGAAGCGGGAGTGGGCTGATTCCAACACGACAGGTAGGAATTCATCTACGTTTTTTTCAACGTCTATGGTGGTCATCTGCGCGCGTGGGATCATAATATCCCTAACTCGCATTTCGTTGACACCTATAACGCCTTCAATCATCTCCCGGGTTTGGGGATCGATGATTTCGTTCTGCTCGGCTTCAGTAATAACTTCAACCAGTTCTTGTTTGCTTCTCGGCTCGCCAGAGATAGAAAGTTTAAGTTTGTCTAACCAACTTTTTCCTTGGGAGCCGTTGGTAGAGTGAGGATTATCGTCGCTCATAATGTCCGCTAATTTATTGATACAACGTCAACGTTAAATGTCTTGGGGAGGGGCGTCAATGCTTTATTGTTTATTTGCACGTAAAATACGCAACTGCCCAAGTGTAACTTGTTGGCGCTATTGGGTTTTATTGATAAGGATTACCAATATTTAAAGATGCCAATATACGAATTTCTTTTGCTTCCATTATGTCAGCATCTGCATCGTCTATGTGATCGTACCCCAGAAGATGTAATATTCCGTGAACGACCATATGGGCATAGTGATTGGTGGGGGTTTTGTCTTGCTCTTCAGCTTCACGCATGATCACAGGTACACAAATAACTAAATCACCAAGTAAGTTCATTTCTATGCCTGGCGGCACTTCAAAAGGAAAAGACAGCACATTGGTAGGCTTATCTTTACCTCTGTATTCATGGTTTAGCGTTTGCGACTCTTCGTCATCGGTGAAGCGTACGGTAATTTCTTGCTCACCGGTATTTTCGGCAACCAGTACAGCATTCGCCCATGCTTCAATTTGCTCTAAAGAGGGAATGGCCTTAGCCATCACCTCGTCAGCTTCATAGGCTTGCTGGTAATCTACAATGGCTATCACTGGTTATCGCTATTTTGTTGTGCAGATGAGCTATTTGATGAACTATTAGATGAAGCGTTAGCGTCAGCTTGTTCACGTTGAAGACGAAGGGCTTCCTCTTTCTTCTCTTTGCGAACACGCTCTTGCTGAGCATCATAATGTTCATATGCGCGAACGATTCTGGCTACTACAGGGTGCCTCACCACATCTTCAGCGTTGAAGAAGTTAAACGAAATATCGTCAACATTATCTAATACTTCAATAGCGTGACGTAAACCAGAGCGGGCGCCGCGAGGTAAATCAACTTGGGTAATATCACCGGTAATAACCGCTTTCGAATTAAAGCCAATCCGGGTTAAGAACATTTTCATTTGTTCAACCGTGGTATTTTGACTCTCATCCAAAATAATGAAAGCATCGTTTAACGTACGGCCACGCATATAGGCTAATGGCGCTACTTCTATTACGTTACGTTCCATTAATTTTTCTACTTTTTCGAAACCTAGCATTTCAAATAAAGCATCGTAAAGCGGGCGTAGGTAAGGGTCTACTTTCTGTGAAAGGTCACCCGGTAAAAAGCCTAGCTTCTCACCCGCTTCGACAGCAGGGCGAGTAAGTAGAATTCTACGTATTTCTTGGCGTTCTAACGCATCAACTGCTGCAGCAACGGCTAAATACGTTTTACCTGTACCAGCAGGACCTACACCAAAGGTAATATCATAGTTTAGAACATTTGCCACGTATTGAGCTTGATTCGGGTTACGGGGCTTAATAACGCCGCGTTTTGTACGAATGTGTACTTCTTTACCGAAATCGCCAGTACCTGACTCTGTATCTTGCTCTAAAGCCGCGGCCTGTTGAATGGCTAAGTGCACTTGCTCAGGTTCAAGTTCAGGTAAGCGGCCTTTTACTGGCTGAGTTTCTACATACAGTTGCTTAAGTAACTCAGTGGCGCTCTGAATTTGACGTGGCTCACCTAGCACCTTGAACGCATTGTTCCGGTAAGTAATTTCTACTCCCAACCTGCGCTCTATTTGCTTAATGTTGTCGTTAAACGGCCCACATAAGTTAGACAAACGTTTTGTGTCTGCCGGCTCTAAATCAAATTCATTACTTACCAATGTACTCAAACTACTGTATTCCTCACTTTCAATATTTATGCTGGGTTAAATTGACCTACGCCTATCGCGTCAGGCAAGTCAGCCTCGTGCTTGGCCATAATAGATTGGGGCGAAACAGCAACACGCAAGCCCATTTCATCTTCACGGCGAATAACATCACCACGTAATGAATTAGAGAATACGTCTGTCACTTTCACGTCTACGAATTCACCAATCATATCCGGCGTACCTTCGAAGTTAACCACGCGGTTATTTTCAGTACGGCCAGAAAGCTCCATAGGATTTTTCTTTGACGGGCCTTCTACCAAAATACGTTGTTCAGTACCTACCATGTTACGCGCAATACGCAATGCTTGTTGGTTGATACGTTGCTGTAAAAGGTATAAACGCTGCTTCTTGGCGTCTTCGGTTACATCATCTACTGCATCTGCCGCGGGTGTACCAGGGCGAGCACTATAAATAAAGCTAAAGCTTAGGTCGTAATCAATGGCCTGAATAAGGTCCATTGTGGCTTCAAAGTCAGCATCGGTTTCACCTGGGAAACCAATAATGAAGTCGCTCGACATACTAATATTTGGGCGAACTTTACGAAGCTTACGAATCTTAGACTTATACTCAATGGCGGTATGACCACGCTTCATTAAGTTAAGAATACGGTCTGAACCACTTTGCACAGGCAAATGCAGGTGATCAACAAGCTCAGGAATAGTGGCGTACACGTCGATAATATCATCGGTAAATTCAACCGGATGCGACGTGGTATAACGAATTCTGTCTATACCATCAATAGCTGCAACAAGTTCTAATAACTCGGCAAAGCGACATACGGTTCCATCGTGGTTCTCACCGCGAAACGCGTTTACGTTCTGGCCTAACAAGTTAACTTCGCGTACGCCTTGACCGGCTAGCTGGGCAATTTCTAGTAATACGTCGTCTACCGGACGGCTTACTTCTTCACCGCGGGTATAAGGTACTACGCAGAATGTGCAGTACTTAGAACAGCCTTCCATAATGGAAACGAACGCCGTCGGGCCTTCAGCACGAGGCTCAGGTAAACGGTCAAATTTTTCAATTTCAGGGAAGCTTACGTCGATAACCGACTTTTCGCCGCCTTTAAGTTGGTTAATCATTTCGGGCAAACGATGTAAGGTTTGCGGGCCGAAAACTAAATCAACATAAGGGGCGCGCTGACGAATAACGCTACCTTCTTGAGAAGCTACGCAACCGCCCACGCCAATAATAAGCTCGGGTTTATCTTGCTTAAGGTTCTTCCAACGACCAAGTTGGTGGAACACTTTTTCTTGTGCTTTTTCACGAATAGAGCACGTGTTAAGCAAGATAACATCGGCTTCTTCCGCAGTTTCTGCTGCAGTGTAGCCATGAGTAGAGTCGAGTAAGTCTGCCATTTTCTCCGAGTCGTACTCGTTCATTTGGCAGCCCCAGGTTTTGATATACAGCTTTTTAGTCATAACAACTAGTCGATAACCTGATAGAGTTCCCGTAAGCAATTGACTGGCGGTTGAAAATGCCACACGCTAACTAGGTTAGGTGTAAATTCTGGCAAAGCCTGCCACTGCAGTTTTGGGAAGATGTTCAAAATAGCCGCGTATTTTACCTGTTATAACGTCGAATGCCCAGTGTATTCACCCACATTCGCCGGAATTTAATGCACTGCCATCTTGCAAGGGCGGTGTGGCTGATATAAAGCATGAAGCAGAAAATATTAGTAAATTAAAATGGCGAACGTATTTGGGCTCACATTCGTATTATTAATTAGTGCAAAGCGAGTAAGCCATTGGGTAAGTAGAAGAGATTTATAGTATGTATGATTTTTGTATAAATGGTGGTGGCATGGTTGGGGCTGCGCTTGCATTGGGCTTAGCGAAGCAGCAATACCGGGTAGCTATAATTGAGCCCCACTTGCCCAAAGCTTTTGACGAGGCCAGTAAGCCAGACTTAAGAGTATCTGCCATTAGTGATGCGTCTGTATCCTTGTTAACGTCGCTAGGCGCGTGGGAATACATTGAAACAATGCGCGTTAAACCCTATACGGGGCTAAGTGTGTGGGACGATCCCGCGCATCGAACAGACTTTACTGCAAAAAGCATTGATGTGCCTCAGCTAGGCTTTTTTGTTGAAAACCGTTTATTGCAATTAGGGTGTCATCAAGCACTAAAGGCTTTTGACAACGTAACATGGTTTACCGGCTGTAAGGTGACCGATATCGCGCTTGGCAATAGCTCAGTTGATAGCTCAGTTAATAGCTCGGCTGATTCTTCAGCGTCGTTGGCCCACGTCGCTACCCTCAGTCTTGATAGCGGCGAAACTATTCACGCTAAGTGGTTGATAGGTGCCGATGGTGCGGCCTCGCAAGTTAGGCAATCTGCAAATATTGGCGTATCGGGTTGGCAATACAGCCAACAAGCTATGGGCATTACTATTGAAATGGCAAATCCTGTTGACGCCATTACATGGCAAGAATTTACCCCTGAAGGCCCTAAAGCCTTTTTGCCAATGTTCGACAATTATGCCTCGTTAGTATGGTACGACTCGCCCGATGAACTTAAGCGGTTATCAACCCTTAATGCCGCACAATTAAAACAAGCCATTATAGAAACCTTTCCCAGTGAACTAATAAAAGACGGCAACGACTTTACAGTACTAGATAAAGCTACATTCCCGTTAACCCGTGCACATGCTAGCCGCTATGTTACCGATAGGGTTATTTTGGTGGGCGATGCGGGCCATACCATTAATCCATTGGCAGGGCAGGGAGTTAACTTAGGGTTTAGAGATGTTGAAACTTTATTGGCGGTGACCGGCGAAGGTATCGACTTAACGTCGCTAGCGTTTAAAAGCAGCTTAATAACAAGCTACGAAAAGCCACGCCAGCGTGATAATGCGTTGATGATGTCTGCCATGGATGGTTTCTATGGCTTGTTTAGTAACGATATCGGCCCCATTAAATGGTTCAGAAACCAATTACTTTCTGTGGCACAACACTTTGAGCCAGCTAAACGGGAAGTACTTAAATATGCGATAGGGATGCGAGAATGGAAGTTTTAATCATACTTGCCGTACTGTTCGGCGCACTTTTTATAGTAATACCACTTATCGAGCGCTCGAAAATGCGCATCAGTGACGAAGACACTGCCAAATGGGCGAAGTGGATTTGGCCGCTAATGGGCATCTTACTTGTTGCACAACTTCTGCGAATGCTGTTTAGTTAGTCTTTACTTGGCCCTTGGGAAAGCTTGCATTAGAAACGCGCGGTAAACCCATCCATGGGCGCTCTGCCACAGCATCCATGCTGTGGAAGGTTTCTAATGCAAGCTCTCCCAATGCCCCAGATACACCGAGTGAAAAGCTAACATTGAGAAGTACGTGGTAAGCCCACCCAAAAGTACTCTGCTTTAGCATCCATGCTGTGGAAGGTTTCTAATGCACACTCTCCCAATGCCCTATATGCACCCGAGTGAACAGCTACCACTTAAAACTTGCGTTAGCTCATATATGAGCGCTCTGACACAGCATCCATGCTATGGAAGGTTTTTAATGCACACTGTCCATATACCTCTATCACTCAGGCCAAGAAGTTTTAAGGTCGATGAGTACTTTATCTATCATGGTTTCAATGGCGTGGTCGTCGCTTTGCATTAACGCAAAAGTGCGAAGGCCTACAAATTGGTTTTGCAACCAATCTGCGGCTTTATCAACAGGTGTACTCGAAGGTAGTGAATTAGTTTGAACGGCCTTTTCTACAATAGATTTGAAACATGCTTTCAAAGTGCTCATGCCATCAAGCACAGACTGTTTTCCATTTTCACCCAACATCTCTAATTCGGTAATAGACTTAATTAATAAGCATTGGCGCTGAAAGCGCATTTCTTCAGGGTTAATCAATTCGCTAACAAAAAATGCACGCAAAGCGTCAAGTGGGCAATCGGCATCAATAACAATGCTGAGTTTTTCTTGGCTGTTCGTAACATACTTTTCCACTACTAACTGGAATAAGCCCTCTTTACTTTTAAAGCGAGCGTAAATACTGCCGGGTCGCATATCTAGCGCTTGTTGAATGTCGCGCATACCCGCGGCCTGAAAGCCTTTTTGCCAAAAAAGCGTGGTGGCCTTCTCAATCACTTCAGACTCTGCATATTTCATTCTGGTATACCTTATATTCGAATGTTTTGAACACTTGTTCAATTATGACTTGAACAAGTGTTCAAGTAAACCTATATTGTATTACATCAAAACGTAATCAGTATTTATTATCTTTTTAGTTACTGGTTTTCAGTTCACATCAATAGGAGAGTGACATGAGCGATTTTACATTACACACAGCAGATAGCGCACCAGAAGCAGCTAAACCACTTCTTGGGAATTCTCAAAAAGCTTTCGGTATGATCCCTAACTTGCATGCAGTAATGGCGGAAGCGCCAACGTTGCTTGAAGGTTATCAAGTACTGCACGGTTTGGCACAAGATACGTCATTTAATGCAGAAGAGCTTACTGTAGTATGGCAAGCGGTTAACGTAGAGCATGCGTGCCATTACTGCGTACCAGCGCATACAGGTATTGCTAAAAGCATGAAAGTAAGTGACGAGCTAATTGAAGAGTTACGTAACGACGAAACCCTTTCTGATGCCAAACTAAACACATTGAAAGATACCGTACTAGCAGTAACGCGTGGTCGTGGCCACATCGATGATGCACAGCTTAAAGCGTTCTACGATGCAGGTTATGCACACAAGCAACTATTAGAAATCATTCTAATTTTGGCGCAAAAAGTGATGAGTAACTACACAAACCACCTAGCTGAAACCCCTGTAGACGATGCATTCAAATCGTTTGCCTGGGAACCTAAGTAAGGTAGAGAGAACCGAAGTAAGGTAGAGAGAACTAACTTTTCTACCCGTAGTGAAACAGCTATGGCTTTACGAAAGTTCTTATAAAGTATACGTATACAAAAACGGCCTTTGATAATCAAAGGCCGTTTTTTTTACCTTTAATTTTCTCATATATTGCTATCTCGTTTACGTGCCAGTAACGTGCGACAGTAACAAAGTATCACTATAAACGAACGAAAAAAACTTGAAAATGTATATACAAGTGCTATATTCTGTATAGCCATAAATCGCATGAACTGGTATGTGCTGGCTTTTACAGGCTGGCTTTTGTAGGCAGGCTTTTGTAGATAATACCGTTCTTGATGAGGACTTACGTTGGATAAGAAAAAGAAAAAAAAGAATAGTCAGCTGATCATTCGCATTAACGATCAGGAGCGTGCTGACTTCATTCATCTCTGCGAAGAGTTAGATACTACAGCGGCTAGAGAAATCAGGCGATTTATTAAAGAATTCACTGAAGAGCAAAAAGCCAAGTCTTCGGATTAGCGCTTCTGCTTTATCAAAAATGCATTGCTCTTAAACCAGTGATTACATCGAGTGGGCGCATATTGCCTTGCGTTCTTCACTCAATAAAAAATAGCACAAAAAGGATATTCATAATGGCTAAAGCTAAAAAAGTTAAACAAGAAATCAAAGTAACAAAAGCTAAAATTTCTAAGCAAGAAGGTAAACTTAAAAAGCTTAAGAAAGAGCTTAAAAAAGCGAAGAAGTAAGTAATTCGCAAGATTGATTTATTGTGACGAAACGGCGTATAAGCATGGCTTTACGCCGTTTTTTTGTTCCCTTCGTTATGTAAGTCAATGACGAATACTCATCACCTAATTAATAAAACCGGTACTGCTATTTAAACGCCTTAGCCGCTATACTCGTATTGGTAAAATAACGTTAGTAAATTGACGATAGTAGCTGCTAAGGAAAACTCTTGTCCGATATTCATTTTTACGAACCCAAGTTAGGTCACAACCTCGCACACGATCCATTCAACGCAATTATCGCTCCTAGGCCAATTGGTTGGATTTCATCAAAAAGTAAAGACGGTAAGCTAAACCTCGCGCCTTACAGTTTTTTTAATGCACTTAATTACACGCCACCTATTATCGGTTTTTCTAGCGTGGGTGATAAAGATTCGCTGAAAAATATTAAAGCAACCGGTGAGTTCTGTTGGAATCTTGTCGGCAAACCATTATTAGAGGCTATGAATCAAACCAGTGCGGCTTTAGCTTTCGATGAAGATGAATTCGCGTTTGCAGGTTTAGATACAGTAGCATCACACATTGTCGATGTGCCTCGGGTGAAATCAAGCCCCGTTAGTATGGAGTGTAAGCTTACCGATATCGTGCAACTTAAAAATGCAGAAGGCGGCTTGTGTGAAAGTTGGTTTGTGATGGGAGAGGTCGTGGGTGTGCATATTCAAAAGGACATGATTGAAGCGGGTGTGTATAAAACGTTGAAAGCAGAACCTGTCATGCGCGGTGGTGGAGCAGGGGATTATTTCAGTGTAGACAGTAGCAACATGTTTGAATTGTTAAGGCCCAAATAAACGTACTAGGCCAGATATAAAAAACCGTGGTACAAAATACATTGTTCCACGGCTTTTTAGTGCTGAACCTGGCGTTAAAAGTAGGTCTTTCGCTTACCAAATACCGTCTTCAGATTTACCCTGAATTTCACAGTCTCCAGTTTTATATTCTACCTTTTCACCCCTATCGCGTTTAGCAAAGTAATCTTTGCTGATAGATACGATAGTAGGTGTCATCCACACGATAGCGATGATATTGATTACGGTCATCAACCCTAATGCCATATCCGCCATGGCCCATACTTGTGGCATGGCCGCTTGAGCACCCCAGTAAATCATTCCCAAATAACCTATCGTGTAGGCAGCTCGGCCTGCACGGTTATCAAGTTTGAACATATGTAAGTTACTTTCGCCGTAGGCATAGTTGGCTACAACCGAAGTAAACGCAAACAAGCTAATGGCTGCGGCAACAAAGTCTGTTCCGCCTTCGCCTAAATGGCTGCTCATTGCGTCTTGGGTTAATCTAATGCCTTCCATTTGCTCGGAGCTAGAGCCGCCTGCAAGCAGAATAATGAAGGCAGTAGAGGTACACAGCACCATAGTATCTAAAAACACGCCCAGCATTTGAATGTAACCTTGTGACACTGGGTGGTTAGGATTAGGCACTGCACTGGCCGCAGCATGTGGCACAGAGCCACTTCCGGCTTCGTTTGAGTATAAGCCGCGCTGAATACCGTTTTTAATCGCTGCACCTAATGCGCCCGCGCCGGCTTCTTGTAATCCAAATGCAGACTTAATGATATCCGTCAACATAGCAGGAAGTTCTGAGATGTTGATAAAGGTAATCCCCAATGCCACTAAGACATAACCAATACCCATAAAAGGCACAACAAATTCAGCAAATCTAGCAATGCCCCGTAAGCCACCTATTACGATTAAAGAGGCTAGGGCAATAATCGCTATGCCCGTGTATTCGCTGGGGAATTGATACGCGTTGTTTAACGCATCAGTGATGGTGTTGGCTTGCACCGCACTAAATACAAAGCCGTAACCGAAGAAAAGACATAAAGAAAAGGCTACCGCTAACCAGGTTTTATTCAAACCTTGTTTAATGTAATACGCAGGGCCGCCACGAAACTCACCGTTATCATCACGTACTTTATACAATTGCCCTAAAACGCTCTCAGCGAAGCCTGTGGCCATGCCTAGTATGGCAATCATCCACATCCAAAAGATAGCACCAGAGCCACCAAGCGAGATGGCCACCGCTACCCCTGCTAGATTACCGGTACCTACTCGGGCAGATAAACTAGTACACAATGCCTGAAATGAGCTAATGCCGTCTTTGGTCGATTTATTGCTTCCTTTTAACAAAGTAAACATGTGACCAAAATGACGTAATTGAACACCACCTAATTTAACGGTAAACCAAATACCACATGCTAATAGCATGATGATTAATACTTGGCCGTTACCCCATAAAACGTTATTTACCGCCGAGACAAAGTTTTCTATCACGCGTTTTCCTTTGCTTTTGTTGTTGTGAGACCCGTAGAAAACCTCAAGAGGCTGTTTATCGCTTAAAAGGTCACTATCTAAAATTGATGAACCTTAAAAGAGCGTACTTAAAAAGAGTACCTTGCTGGAGAGCTCAAAAGACACAGTAAGCAAATATAGTAGCATGTGGAAAAAAAGAGTGAAGAGGGAATAAGTAGTTAGATTACAACTTTATGTATGCCAGAAAACAAAAAACCGGTCGAAGGACCGGTTTCTTATGTATGGCTGGGGTAGCAGGACTCGAACCTACGAATGGCGGGATCAAAACCCGCTGCCTTACCAACTTGGCTATACCCCAAGTGATAACCACGCAGCAAAAGCGCAATTACTAGGAAAAAATGGCTGGGGTAGCAGGACTCGAACCTACGAATGGCGGGATCAAAACCCGCTGCCTTACCAACTTGGCTATACCCCAACTGTGGTGCGGAAGGAGAGACTTGAACTCTCACGCCGTGAAGCACTGGAACCTAAATCCAGCGTGTCTACCAATTCCACCACTCCCGCACAGTCAGAACCTCAAGAGAAGTTAGATAAAAAGAAAAATTGGTGGCTATGGCGAGATTCGAACTTGCGACCCCATCATTATGAGTGATGTGCTCTAACCAACTGAGCTACATAGCCTCCGGCTTTTTCTTTTCCCTCTCAGGAAGTGGCGCGTATTATGCGGATATGACTGGCGACCGTCAACCCCTTTTTTACTAACTTTTTCTAAGTGGCTAATATCTGTGCATTCAGGTTTAAAATCTAGCCAAAGTGCAGTGAATTTAATCAAATATCGCCAATAAACCCAAACTTAATTACATGGCGTTGATGAAGTTTTAGTCTGGTAATAGCAAACATCTATAGGTCTAGGACTATAAATTTTGTCATGAAAGAAAGAATTATCGAGTGTTTGCCCAGTTTTCATACGTTTTTGGTATTCGGGATGCGAAGGAAGCTGAATATAATACTGTTTACCCGACGTATCTTTGTTACCTGCGTAACTATTTCTAATTTGGCTCTTATCCGAAGGCACTTCAATAACGCCACTATTTTCTATTGGGCCCCTTGGTAATTGCTGCAATACTTCCATTCCTTCGAGTACACGCCCAATAACTGACATATTTCTATCTAAGTGCCGCGGCGCTTGTCCAATCACAATATAAAACTCGGTGCTGGCAGTGTCCTTTTCACTATTACGGGCAAAAGCGACCGTGCCAGGGCAGTGAAGTGCCCACATTTCATTTCTCGTGCTGTCTATTCCTACAGGAAACCCATTTAGAAAACCTGTTGCGGGGGCAAACATGTCGTTTTCTTCTATAACAACCGCAGAAGATGAAAGGGGGGTAATAAACTCAGCTTTCAAATTACCGGTTTCTGGCGAGGGTTCATGGCTTTCATTACTCCCTCCTTGTGCAACAAAACCATCGACCACACGGTAGAAGTACTGCTGCTGATAAAAATCACTTTTTATTAGCTTACGAAAGCGTTTTACATGATGAGGCGCTAAAGCGGGGTTCAGCGCGATGACCACATCACCATAGTGTGTTTCAAGAGTAACGATATGTTTATTAGGCACTTTGTACCATTTGTTGGTGATGTCGGTATCCATCAATAGTTTTTCTTTTACCTGAGTGGCCTCAGGGCTTTTTTCATGATTATTTGCGTACGCGGTAGACATAACGCTGCTTACGCCCAAAAAGGTCACACAGAGCGATATTGCCAATACTGATATCTGTGGACGTGCTGATATCCGTGAAAGTGCTGATATCTGAGTAAGCGGAGAAAGTGAGTGGACGAGTCTTTTAATCATTTTATTGTAAGCCCTGATGTAAATCATATTATTAACACTGGTATAAGTGTCTCTTTATGTGGTTAAAGTACCGAGTCATTACCCGTTAAATCAACAACTAATTCTACGGGCAATAAAAAACCACCCCTAAGGGTGGTTTTTTGTTACGTAAAAAGAAACGCTAGCCTAGGCTATATTCCTTATTACACGTTAAATCTAAAGTGAATTACATCGCCATCTTTAACAATGTATTCTTTACCTTCTAAGCGCCACTTACCAGCGTCTTTCGCGCCTTGTTCACCGTTGAATTCAACAAAGTGATCGTAGCTAACGATTTCGGCACGAATAAAGCCTTTCTCGAAGTCGGTGTGAATCTTACCTGCTGCTTGAGGTGCGGTAGAGCCTTCAGGAAAGGTCCATGCACGTACTTCTTTAACACCTGCCGTAAAGTAGGTTTGAAGGGTAAGCAAGTTATAGCCTGCACGAATAACACGATTAAGACCTGGCTCTTCAAGCCCCATGTCTTGCATGAATTCTTCACGCTCGTCGTCTTCAAGCTCAGCAATGTCAGACTCGATAGCCGCACATACTGCAACTACTACGGCATTTTCGCCTTCAGCGATAGCGCGTACTTTGTCTAGGTATGGGTTATTTTCGAAACCGTCTTCGTCAACGTTTGCAATGTACATGGTTGGCTTAAGGGTAAGCATGTTCATGTAGCTGATTGCAGCGTGCTCTTCTTTAGTCAGTTCTAAAGAGCGAAGTAATAAACCTTCATCTAAGTGAGGCTTAATTTTTTCCAATACTTTAAGTTCGTACTTAGCATCAGAATCGCCACCTTTAGCGCGTTTCGCAACACGGTGTAGGGCTTTTTCTGTGGTTTCTAAGTCTGAAAGTGCAAGCTCGGTATTGATAATATCAATATCGTCTTGTGGGTTAACCTTACCTGCAACGTGAACAATGTTTTCGTCGTCGAAACAGCGAACCACGTGGCCAATTGCATCGGTTTCACGGATGTTAGCTAGGAATTTATTTCCTAAACCTTCACCTTTTGAAGCGCCTTCAACCAAACCTGCAATATCAACGAATTCCATTGTGGTTGGAATAACACGCTGAGGGTTTACAATTTCAGCCAGTTTGTCCAAGCGAAGATCCGGTACAGGTACAACACCTGTGTTGGGCTCTATGGTACAAAAAGGGAAGTTTGCCGCTTCAATACCTGCTTTTGTCAGTGCATTAAAGAGTGTTGATTTACCTACGTTTGGTAGTCCAACAATACCGCATTTAAAACCCATGGTAGGGATCCTTGTCTGGAATTAGTGCTAGCTTAGGCTCACGCCTTAAAGGAGTGTAGCCGATTTTGCGCTTGTTTCAGGTCGTTTTTAAGGAGTATTTCGGTACAACGCACAGCTTCGTCAATGACACTTTCTATAGCCATTTTTTCGTCAGCGGGGGGCTTACCTAATACATGTCCGGTAACACGGCTTTTGTGACCCGGATGTCCAATACCAATACGCAAGCGTAAGAAGTCTTTATTGTTACCCAATTTTGCCACAATGTCTCTAATACCGTTTTGACTAGAGCTACCGCCTATTTTGTATTTTGCTACACCGGGAGGTAAGTCGAGTTCGTCAAAGGCCACTAAAATTTGTTCGGGTTCAATACGGTAGAAATTGGCTAATGCCGCTACAGCCTGACCACTCTTATTCATAAAAGTTGTAGGATAAAGTAAACGTACATCATGCCCAGCAATAGTTACGCGAGCAGTTTTACCGAAGAATTTGGATTCTGGTTTTAGCGGGGTATTGAAGGTGTCGGCAAGTTGGTTTAGAAACCATTCACCGGCATTGTGTCGGGTATTATCATATTCGGGGCCTGGATTTCCCAGGCCCACGATAAGTCGGATATCAGCCAAGCTGATTATTCCTCAGAAGCTGCTTCTTCGTCGCCTTCTTCTGCATCAGCTGCTTTAGGAGCAGGCTTAACAGTAACTACTGCAAGGTCGTGAGTCTCGTCGTCTTTTCCAAGCTCAACAGACGTGATACCAGCAGGTAGTGTAAGGTCAGACAAGTGAAGAGTAGAGTCCATTTCAACGTTAGCAATATCTACTTCGATGAATTCTGGAAGATCTTTAGGCAGACACGTAATTTCGATTTCGTTTACGTGGTGCTCAGCGATACCGCCAGCTTTGATAGCTGCAGACTTGTCTTCGTTGATGAAGTGAAGAGGTACGTTAGTGTGTAACTCTTGACCTGCGATTACGCGCTGGAAGTCAACGTGAAGAATACGAGGCTTGAAAGCGTGACGTTGCATGTCTTTAACAAGTACTTCAACAGCTTTTCCGTCTACGTTCAAAGTAAGAACGTGAGAGTAGAACGCTTCAAAATCAGCAGCGTTGTTTACTTTGTTGTGATCAAGAGTGATCGACACTGGTGCTTCTTCACCACCGTAGATGATACCAGGAAGCTTGTCTTCACGACGTAGGCGGCGGCTCGCACCTTTCCCTAGGTCTGTACGTACAGTAGCGTCCAGAGTAAAAATTGCTTTAGACATTATATGTCTCCAATAAAAAATTAAGAATGTAAGTTCTTGCGACCAGAACCTACTGTTATAGGGCGTTGTAGCTACAAATTGTAAGCAACAATCGCCGCCTCAAATTTTGAGGGCGGCGAATTCTAACACCGAGGCCTATAACATACAAATTTTACTTGGCGGGTGTGCCCATGTTAGAGACTTCATAATATTAGAAGCCTTACTTAGCACTAACCTAAAGCCTATTTAGTTAACACCACGCGGTAGTGGGCTTTACCATCACGAAGCCGTTGTACTGCTTCATTAACGTCATCGAACTTGAAGGTTTCGGTTACTGGCGCAATATCATGCAGCGCAGCAAAATCCAGCATGGTTTTGATAGTTGCAGGGCTACCTACAGGAGAACCTGATACTGAACGCTGACCGCCAATAAGGTTGAATGCACCTATGTCTAACGGCTCTAATGTTGCACCCACAAAGTGTAAACGGCCTTTAGGCGCTAACGTCGAGAGGTACAAGTTCCAATCAAGCTTCACATTCACGGTAGAAATAATAAGGTCAAACTTACCCGCGGCGGCTTTAAGTTCGTCTTCATCACGGCTATTTAAGGTGTCGTGGGCACCTAGCTCTAACGCTTCTTTCTTCTTCGATTCACTTGAAGTAAAAGCAACAACCTTACATCCCCATGCATTTAAGAACTGCAATGCCAAGTGGCCTAGGCCGCCAATACCTACCACGCCGACTACTGAGGTTGGTTTAATATCAAATTGTACTAGTGGGTTAAATACCGTAATACCGCCACAAAATAGTGGTCCAGCACTTTGTGGGTCTACGCCATCAGGAATAGGGACTACTGCTGTGGCTTGAGCTCGCACTTTATCGGCAAATCCACCGTGGCGACCGCCAATTGTCATTGTGGCATTAGAACATAAATTTTGATCGCCAGACTCACAGGTGCCACAGCTATTGCAATAACCGGCGTGCCAGCCTAAACCTACCCGCTGACCTACTTTCAATGACGTAACATGTTCGCCTACCGCATTTATTGTTCCTACCACTTCATGGCCTGGTACGAATGGGTATTCGCTTATACCCCATTCATTATCCAGCATGCTTAAATCACTATGACAAATGCCGCAGCTCTCCACGTCTATCTCAACATCGTGAGAGGCTAATTCGCCAGGATCATATTCAAACTTCTCCAGTTTTCCACCTGGCTTTTTTGCTGCGTATGCATTAATCATTAATAACTCCTAAATTTAACAGTGATGTTTGTACGGCATAGTTAGCCGTAATCGATCACCGTTTCCCTTTTCTTGCCAAAGCAATACGTAGTCGGGGCACGCTTAGTGAGAAGATGTGTTTCCTATCACTCTGCTAGCGTCGAGTATTTCCACACTTTCGACTTTTAACACGGTGCCGTATTGGGTGATAGTCATAAGGTCTGGCATAGGCATGCCGGTTATCTTAACGATTAAGCCATTTCTATGAAATTTCTTATCCAGTTTTCGAAGCGTGTAGCGCTCACCGTCTTCTGCGATAAAGGCGTAGAAACCACCTTCCATTTCTTTGTACACAATAGTACCGGTCAGGGTGACTTCACTGGCTTCACCAGATGCGCTAAGACGTTTTTGTTCGGCAGTTTTAGGGACAAAGGCTTGCTGAGGCTTTTCATCTGCTTTTTCAGTCATAAGGGGCTCTTCTTTAACATTAACTGTGGTGTCGTCTTCATTAGAGCAGCCAGCAAGGACAAATAATAATGTGACGGCTGACAGTGTAGATAATGTACGAGTGAATTTCATAAATGCCTCTTTTATAGTTTTTTATTAGATACCAACCGTAAACCGAAAGTGGCCACATGGCTATAAAGAAAGACTACTTTAAAGCAGATTTAGTTCTCTTTATTTTGAATATCAGGCCATTGGCTGATGAAATTTTCAGCGTGTTCGGCGGTCATCGGGCGACCATAGAAAAAGCCCTGGGCATTTGTAAAACCTAGCTTCTGTAGCAAAGTGGAAACTTCTTGTGTCTCTACACCTTCTGCAGTGGTTTGCAAGTGTAATGCATTAGCCAATTGTAGTATTGCTGACAAGATAGATTCCGCATTTGCACTGTTTACGTTTTGAGCGTTTTCTGACGCGGCAATAACGAAGCTTCGGTCTACCTTTAGCTTGTCAAAAGGGAAACGTTGAAGGTAAGACAGAGAAGAGTACCCTGTACCAAAATCGTCCAATGCGATCCGAACGCCTTGTTCTCTTAAGCTATTTAAAAGCATGATTGTGCTGTCGCCATCACACATTAATGATGATTCAGTTAACTCAAGTTCTAATCGAGAAGCGGGCAGACCGGTTGCTTTAAGCGCCTTGATCACCGTAGTGAGTAAATTGGTTCGCTCAATTTGAACGGGAGACACATTCACCGCAACTTGCAGTGGCGCAGGCCAGTTCATAGCATCACTACAGGCCTGTCTCAAAACCCATTCTCCTAACTGGACTATCATGCCATTTTCTTCAATCAGGTGGATAAAATCGGTAGGTGACACGACGCCTCGTTCGGGATGGTGCCAACGAACCAATGCCTCAAAACCGATTAGCGTATTATCGCTAAACCGAATTTGAGGCTGGTAGAGCACAACGAAGTCGCCGTCTGCAAAGCTTTGACGAAAATCACTTAACAGCGCTAATCTCAACATGGCATATTCATCGAGTTTAGGGTCGTAGAAGCATAGTTTGTTTTTACCGCTCGACTTGGCTGCGTATAGTGCCATGTCGCTGGCACGTTGAAGAGACACTGGGGACACACCATCCATTGGCGCGTTTGCTACCCCTATACTGGCGCCTAAATCAAAAGAGTGCTCTTGATGTAACCATGGCTCAGCCAATAACTCGTGTATTTTCTGACCGAAACGGGTTGCTTCTAGCGGCGTAAGGCTATTTTTGAAAACCCAAGCAAATTCATCGCCACCCAGTCTTGAAAGTAAAACACCCTTTGGCGTGATTTCTTTAAATCGACATGAAATCTCTTTTAATAACGCATCACCAGCTAAGTGACCTAACGTATCGTTAATCACTTTAAAATTATCAAGATCTAACGTAATTAAGGTTATATCCTTAATTATTTCAGGGGTCTTCGTTTCATCTTCAGCGTCATCGGCAAAGCATTCATGTAATGTTTTAGCGAATAAATGACGGTTAGCCAACCCAGTCAAAGAGTCGATGTTGGCTAAAAACGTCATCTCTTTTTCGCGAAGTAGCGCATCGGTCACATCAGTGCTTACACCGCGCCAGCCTGATAAGTTACCAGTACTATTAATAAGAGGTTGGGCAGTCAGCGACCACCATTTAGTATCGCCATTGACTTCAATAGGAATATTATTTTGTGTAAAGGGCTCATTCTGTTGAAAGTTGGTCGCTAATTCTTGCATCACATGCTGGTTTGCCGCAGATGCACTGTCTGAAAGTAAATTTAAAAAATGGCTACCAGAGAGTTGTTGTACAGGCTTCCCTAAAACATGTTGCATACGCAACGAGACATGCTTCAAGCATCCGTGACTATCAATTTCCCATAGCCAATCACTGGCGTTTTCTTCAAAATCTTTCAACAACAAGCCTACCACTTGGCGTTGATGTTCAATGGCGGTTTCTGCCATTAACCCGCGAATAAAACGTTTCGATGTAACCAGCACCACACAGCTTAGATATATCCAATAAATCAATAACAAGGCAGATATAAATAAATACTCGCCAAAGTAACTTATGTGGATACCTACTGATACCCCCAAGGTTAAGAACAAAACCCAAAATAACGCGGCTGCGGGTAACGACGCAAACTGCCAAGCACCAGTTGCAATAAATGCTGCAATAATAGCGACCAAGATAATCTTACCTTGGGTATCCAAAACACCAAGTAAAACGGTGGTCATTTGCGCATATAAAACAGCCGCCGATCCCAACATGAGTGCCAAGATAAATTGAACCCGCTTAGAGCCGGTATTTTCAATTTTTCGTTTAACCAATAAGTACCACGCAATCACATCACCAGCTGCGATAATAAGTAATGACAACGACCATGCAATCAGGAAATCATTATTAATAAGGCCATTGGCAAAAACGGAGCACAAGATAACAATGAGAACAGTTGCACTGCTAGCAAGAGGAAGTTGTCTAGATAAAGAGTCAATTTGCCGGGCGCGATAGTAGTTAGCCAGCTCAGGCGTAGCATCGGGGTCAGTCCAAAATCGACTTAACCAAAACCAAAGTGCCGCTAATGAGCGTGTCTTTCTTGCATCCACTAACCGCTCCTTTTTTATTCTTTGTATATTGATGTCGCTGATAAGAAAACTTACGCGCAATAACTTGCACTAAACCGTTAAATGGTTGTTCAGTTATCGACCGATAGTTTAAGAGCTTTAAGGATAGTAAAAGCGTGGCTATATTTTGAAAATTTTTAACCGTTTTAGATGTAGGAAGTAAAGAGTAAACATGTGGGTAATAAAAAAGGGCCTGTAGGCCCTTTTTCGAGAAGTGAAGTTCGAATGGTTATCGCGTTATATGCTCGCAGCGACTATTCGAGTTGAGTACTCACGTCTAGTGCTAGAAACTAGTACTCAAACATCGCTGAAATAGACTCTTCGTTGCTAATACGACGAATCGTTTCAGCGAGCATTTCAGACAATGTTAATTGTTTCACTTTTCCAATCTTCTGCATATCTGCACTAAGCGGAATAGAATCGGTAATGATAATTTCATCGATAACAGATTCTTTTAGGTTCTGTGCTGCGTTACCAGAAAAAATCGCATGGGTGGCGTAAGCATAAACATTACGTGCACCATGGCTTTTCAATGCTTCAGCCGCTTTAGCCAACGTACCACCAGTATCAATCATGTCATCCACAATAATACAGTCACGGTCGTTAACATCACCAATGATGTTCATTACCTGAGCAACGTTCGCTTTAGGGCGGCGTTTGTCGATAATGGCAAGATCAGCATCGTTAAGTAGCTTAGCGGTAGCACGAGCTCGAACAACACCACCAATATCTGGCGATACTACAACCGGATCGGCGAAGTCACGTTGAACCATATCGGCCAACAGAATAGGCGTTCCGAATGCATTATCTACAGGTACATCGAAGAAACCTTGAATCTGCTCGGCGTGCAAGTCGATAGTAAGTACTCTATCTACACCAACGTTAGAAAGAAAGTCTGCGACAACCTTTGCAGTAATTGGCACCCGGGCTGAACGAACGCGACGGTCTTGACGCGCATAACCAAAGTATGGAATTACCGCAGTAATACGACCTGCTGATGCGCGGCGCAAAGCGTCGATCATCACGATCAATTCCATTAGGTTGTCATTTGTGGGTGCACAGGTTGATTGGATAATAAAAACGTCCGAACCACGGACGTTTTCATGAATTTCTACGCTAATTTCACCATCACTGAAACGGCCTACTTTGGCGTTTCCGAGTTTGGTATAAAGGCGATCGGCGACTTTCTGGGCAAGTTCTGGTACGGCATTACCTGCAAAGAGCTTCATATCTGGCACAAGTGGGTTCCTCAGTGCGTTGATAAAAGAGGTTTGGCTGGGGTAGCAGGACTCGAACCTACGAATGGCGGGATCAAAACCCGCTGCCTTACCAACTTGGCTATACCCCAATTTTTTATTTCTTGTCCGATGTGGCGTACACGTGCTCTGATTTTTTTAATTTTTGTAATAGCGGTGAGCGATTCACACCTTTTGCAACAAAACTTTGCCAAGCAGCAGGCAATTTAGCCTGAACTTGTTTAGCAGAAACGTCGTCAGAAAAGATGGCAAATACGCAGGCACCTGTGCCCGTCATTCGCGACGGTGCGTAGTGTACCAACCACTGTAATAAATTTGCAACTTCGGGATAGCGATTAACGACTAATTGCTGACAATCATTGCGAGTTTTTTCAAATTGGTAGTCTTCCCACTGCATAATTGGTGTATTTCTGGTCAATTGTTCAGCTGTAAATACCTCGGCAGTACTAATATGCACATTGGGGTTCGCCACCAAAAACCATTTTTCTTCTTGCGGGGCAGGGGTGATTTCTTCACCTACCCCTGATGCGAAAGCAGTAAGCCCGCGTACAAAAATGGGTACATCTGCACCTAACTTAAGCCCTAGCTCAGCAAGTTCATCTTCTGATAGTTTAACGCCCCATAACTTATTCAGTGCGACTAGGGTGGTGGCTGCATTTGATGAACCGCCGCCAATACCGCCGCCCATGGGCAAACATTTTTCTAAACTAATGCGAACACCTTTATTAATGTGAGCATGTTCAGCAAGCAGTTTGGCGGCACGAACAATAAGGTTATCTTCATCTTTTACCCCTTTTAGCGGGGTCGCCATAGAAATTACACCCGAATTATTAATATCAAAAGCAAGCTTGTCGCCGTAATCAAGCATTTGAAATAAGCTTTGCAATTGGTGATAGCCATTTGGATATCGACCATTAATATGCAGAAAAAGATTAAGTTTGGCAGGAGAAGGCCACCAATCTAGGCCTATCTCTTGTAAGTTCGTTACTTCAGAATTTGTCATTAAAGCAGCGTCCATTCGTATATTTTTATTTTTAATTGGGTTGATGGCGGGTTGGGTTGAACCAAATTAATAGCGTGGGGCAGCCACACATTATTGCCTTCGGGGGTAGTCACATTGCCATAGTTAGCATAACTGACTTGCCACCCCTTACATGCACTACAGTTGCTTTCAAGGGTATTGAGTAGTCCCTTTTCGGTAAGGGTAAACGTGTCATTAGCAAGAGGAAGCCCTTTAATCCACGAAAGCAAGGGTTCGACGGGAATATCCATGCCCGTTGTATGATAAATTAACGGTTCGGGATCGGCGTCTTCATATACCTCGTTACCCGCTTCTAAAATGGCTTTATCGCCGTTCACATTCAAATCAACCATGGTTACACCAAGTAAATTGGTTAATCGGAAATGAAAATCGACATCATCGGTTTTCCACAAAAGGTTAGCGCTAGCCCCTTCTTTTCCCTGTCTAAAGGCTATTTTTCCGCGCAATTGCCACGCATCTACTTGTGCCACCTTTTTAAGCTGGGCACTAAGGTTTACGGCGTCTTCAGGACCATCAGGTAGTGTGGTACAAGCGCTAATAAATAGGGTAACCAGTACAAGTATAAAAACGAAGCGAATCATTGGGTGTCGTCTTAGGTAAAGTGCATACTTTATGTGAACACAGTTCTACCAACACTTTCAATCATTTTGGGTTTTTCGTACAATGCGCGTCCGACGTTGCCAGCACAGATTTGAATGACTCTACTCGCCCTTGGTATTAATCACAAAACCGCCCCTGTCGCATTGCGTGAAAAAGTGGCTTTTACACCAGATTCTCTGGTGGAAGCACTTGCGTCATTAAGAAAGGTGGATGGCGTAGATGAGTCGGTGATTGTATCAACGTGCAATCGCACAGAGCTTTACGTGAACACCCAGCATGAAAGTGCTACTGCCTTATTAGAGTGGTTATCAAACTTCCACCATGTTGAAGTTGATGAAATTGCCAACAACAGTTATGTGCTTGCCGCAGATGATGCGGTTAAACATATTATGCGAGTGGCAAGTGGGTTAGATTCGCTCATTCTTGGCGAGCCTCAAATACTGGGGCAGGTAAAGCAAGCCTTTGGCGATGCCAAACACTCAGGTATGATTAATACCGAGTTTGATAAACTATTTCAGCATACCTTTTCTGTGGCTAAGCGGGTACGCAGCGAAACTGAAATTGGCGCGAATGCCGTCAGCGTAGCTTATGCTGCAGTGCAATTAGCAAAGCATATATTTGCTGAGCTACCCAAGCGCTCGGTGCTACTGGTGGGTGCGGGTGAAACTATTGAGTTAGTGGCACAGCACTTAAAAGAGCAAGGTGTGACTTGCTTAGCTGTTGCAAACCGAACTATTTCTCGTGCAGAAGCCTTGGCTGAATCATTGGATGCCAGTGTGTATACCCTTTCACAGGTACCGGAACATCTAAAAGATTTCGATATAGTGATCAGCTCTACCGCCAGTCAGCTACCCTTAATAGGCAAGGGCATGGTAGAAAAGGCGTTGAAACAACGCAGAAATATGCCCATGTTTTTAGTGGATTTAGCGGTACCACGTGACATTGAAGCTCAAGTGAACGAATTGGGTGATGCTTATTTATACACCGTAGATGATTTGCAGCACATCGTTCAAAAGAATTTACAAAATCGTGAGCAAGCAGCACTTGAGGCTGAAAAGCTAATTGAAAAGCAAGCTGGCGATTACATGAGCTGGAAGCAGTCTCAACAATCTATCGATTTAGTTAGGCAGTATCGTCAAAAGGGCATGGAACAGCGCGACGACGTGGTAGAAAAAGCATTGGCGCAGTTAACCGAAGGCAAAGACGCCGAAACGGTACTTAGTGAAATGGCCTACAAGCTAACCAATACATTGCTGCACCCCACAACCCTGGCACTTAGAGAAGCTGCCATGCATGATGACCCGGCGTTGAGTCGGTGGTTGGGGCAAGCATTATCGTTATCTGACACTACGTCAGATATCAAAAAATAAGGTAAACATAAAAATATGAAAGACTCGGTTGTCAGAAAACTCGAAAACTTGGTGGAACGCTTTGAAGAAGTGCAGGCTTTATTAGGCGACCCACAAGTAATCGGCAATCAAGATAAGTTTCGTAATTTGTCAAAAGAGTTTAGCCAGCTAGAAAGCGTAGTTGGGGGCTTTAATGCTTATCAACAAGCGCAAGAAAATCTTGATTCAGCGAATGAAATGTTGAAAGAAGATGACGCAGAAATGCGTGAAATGGCGCAAGAAGAATTAAAAATTGCTAAAGCTGATATTGAACGCCTAGAAACTGAGCTTCAGGTTTTATTGTTACCTAAAGATCCTAACGATGACAGCAACTGCTTCTTAGAAGTACGTGCTGGTGCTGGTGGTGACGAAGCCGCAATATTTGCAGGCGATTTATTCCGTATGTACAGCCGTTATGCTGAAACCAAAGGTTGGCGCGTAGAATTAATTAACGCCAATGAGGGTGAGCACGGCGGTTATAAAGAAGTTGTCGCGAATATTAGTGGTGACGGCGTTTACGGTATTTTGAAATTTGAATCTGGCGGTCACCGTGTTCAGCGTGTACCCGATACAGAATCACAAGGTCGTATTCATACGTCTGCCTGTACCGTGGCTGTATTACCTGAAATTCCTGAATCAGAAGCTATAGATATTAACCCAGCGGATCTTCGCATCGATACTTTTAGAGCATCGGGTGCAGGTGGTCAGCACGTTAACAAAACCGACTCCGCTATTCGTATTACTCACTTGCCGTCAGGGTTAGTGGTTGAATGTCAGGACGAGCGTTCGCAACATAAAAACCGTGCGAAAGCCATGTCGGTTTTGCAAGCGCGTTTGAATAACATTGAAGAAGAAAAGCGTGCGGCAGAAGAAGCCTCTACGCGTAAGAGTCTAGTCGGAAGTGGTGATCGTTCAGAGCGCATCCGTACCTATAACTTCCCGCAAGGCCGCGTAACTGATCACCGCATCAACTTAACGATATACCGTTTAGATGAAGTAATAGAAGGTGACTTGAAGCAGCTTCTCGACCCTATTATGCAAGAACATCAAGCTGACCTGTTAGCCTCGTTGTCAGACGACTAATACCATGCGTATAGACGCCGCATTAGCGTGGGCGGTAGCCGAGTTACATGAAGGCGAATCGCCAGCTGTTGATGCAAAAGTATTGTTAAGCCATGTATTAGATAAACCTCAGGTTTATCTTTTTACATGGCCGGACAAAACCTTAAGCGTCGACGCTATTTCTCAATACAAAAATCTGGTGGCCAAACGCGCCCAAGGTATTCCTGTGGCGTACCTAACGGGTAGCCGAGACTTTTGGACCTTACGTTTAGCAACCTCGCCCCATACCCTTATTCCTCGCCCCGATACCGAAGTACTAGTAGAGCAAACTCTTTCTTGTATAGCGTCAGCAGAATTTGCCCTTGAGGTAGAAGATAATAAGCTAGCCATTTGTGATTTAGGTACAGGTACAGGGGCAATTGCCCTCGCGCTGGCCTCTGAATTGCCCACTGCAAATATTACAGGTGTAGATTTACTGCATGAAGCTGTTCAACTCGCCACTAGCAATGCGGCGCTTAATAGCATTACTAATGCGCAATTTAAGCAAAGTAGTTGGTTTGACAATTTAGCGAATGAAAAATTTCACGTTATCGTTTCCAACCCGCCCTATATAGAAATATCCAGCCCTTTTCTTCAGCAAGGTGATGTGCGCTTTGAGCCTGCATCAGCGCTTACATCAGGCGCCGATGGGCTTGATGATATAAAACACATTATCGCACTTGCACCCGCCCATTTATTAGAAGGTGGCTTACTGGCTTTTGAGCATGGTTTTGATCAAGCAAAAGCGGTTGGCGATCTGTTAAACGCCCACGGCTTTGTGAACGTGTGCACCGAAAAAGACTATGGTGGGAATGACCGAGTCACATACGGTTATCTACCTACCACAAGATAAGCATTTGATACTGCTATTTTGTTACTGTTATATAGGGACTTGCTAAAAATACGTATTGCATTAGTATTTTAAAAGTATTTTGGGAGCAGGAAGTTACAGATGAACGACGATTTACTTTTCATCGACGATGATGAAGAAGATGTTGTAGAAGACCTGGGCACATGGAAAATTCTTATTGTTGATGATGAGCCCGAGGTTCATGCCATCACAAAATTGGCGCTCAACGACTTTTTCTTAAATGGTAAAACCCTTGAATTTATCAGTGCTTATAGCGGTGATGAAGCAAAACGTTGTTTCAGAGAGCATGATGACATTGCAGTGGTTTTACTTGATGTTGTTATGGAAAGTGACGATGCGGGCTTACTGGTTGCTGAATATGTTCGCAACGAACTCGATAACCATTTTACGCGTATTATCCTTCGAACTGGACAGCCAGGACAAGCGCCTGAAAAAGATGTCATTATCAATTACGACATCAATGACTATAAATCGAAAACAGAACTAACCGCACAAAAGCTATTCACAGTTATTATTGCCGCGCTGCGTTCTTATCGCGATATTATTGTGATTGAAGAGAGCCGTGCAGGCTTAGAAAAAATTATTGATGCGTCTGTGGATTTGTTTTCATCCAGTTCGCTCGAAAAATTTATGCAAGGCATTATTCAGCAACTGGCTTCTATTTTAGGGTGTTCGAAAGATGCTGCCTACATCACCACGGCGGTAGCGGCCACACCCGATGCATCACCTAATCCTACAAATGCACTCGATCTTAATGAGTTGTACGTTTTTGCTGGCAACGGTGAATATTCAGATAAAGAAGGTGTGCTATTAAAAGATGCAGTGTCACCTGAAGAATATGAACTGTGCAAGCGCGCCATGCGCGACCGCGAAATTGTGTATGCGGAAGACCACGTAGTGGCGTATTGCAACAGTAAAACGCAAAACGGCGCTTTATTGTATTTATCAGGTTTACCTCGCCGGATTGGCGAAAATGACAAGCATTTGGTTAGGCGTTTTTCAAACAGTGTTCAACTAGCGTTTGATAATGTGCTCAAAACCATTGACGTAGAAAGTACGCAACGGGAAATTATTGAGCGCTTAGGTAAAGCGATGGAACATGACGGGCAGGGCAGCAACCATATTGCGCGAATGAGTGCGATGGCAGAGGTTATGGGTTGTGGCATAGGCATGAATGAAAATGATGTGCGATTACTCAAGCATGCTATATCTCTTCATGACGTAGGCAATTCTCGTGTACCTGTCACTATTTTACGTAAAACTGAGCCTTTGACAGAAGATGATGTTTTTGCCATTCGTCAGCATGCCGAATTTGGTTACCAGATTTTAAAAGACTCTTCTAGACCCACAATTCAGCTAGCCGCCACATTAGCACGACAACACCATGAGCGATGGGATGGCAAAGGCTATCCTGAAGGGCTTCAAGGGCAAGACATCTTACAGCAAAGTCGCATAGCAACGTTGCTAGATGTGTTTGATGCGTTAATCAATCCCCGTCCTTATAAAACCGCATGGCCATTAGACAAGGTTGAAAAGGTTATCAATGAAGAAAGAGGGCGGCATTTCGACCCTCAATTGGTTGATTACTTGTTGAACCATATTGAAAAATTCATGGCCATTCAGCATCAGCACCCTGATATTCCTGAGTATGTTTAACTTAGTCGAATGCCCATAAATAACGTACAATAACGAATAATTACATAATCAAAACTTAAGAACGATAGGAATTATTGTATGTATATGATGGCGAAACATCTGCACTTAACCGCAGTAGGATTAAGTATTTTACTGTTTATTTTTCGCTTTATCTGGTCACAATTCGACGCCACAATTTTAACCAAAAAGTGGGTTAAAATTGTGCCTCATGTTATTGATACGCTGTTACTAGCCAGTGCTATTTGGCTTTGCGTTATTTTGTCTCAATATCCCATTGTAAATGCATGGCTCACATTTAAGTTAGCTGGCGTTATCGCTTATATCGTGCTTGGGTTATTTGCCCTTAAAAAAGCAAAAACCACCGTGGGCCGCTGGGCCTTTTTCATTGCCGCGCTCCTGGTACTGATGACAACTGCAATGGTGGCAGTTACCAAACAACCCTTATTCTAGAAATTAACGGATAACGAATTAATTATGTCTGAATCTCAACAGATCATTCGTGTTGGCGATGTAGAAGTTGCTAATCACTTACCTTTCGTGCTTTTTGGCGGAATGAATGTATTAGAGTCTCGCGATCTTGCCATGCGCATTGCTGAGCATTATGTTGAAGTTACCCAAAAATTGGGTATTCCTTATGTTTTTAAAGCTTCATTTGATAAAGCAAACCGCTCATCGGTAACGTCTTATCGTGGTCCAGGTATGGAAGAGGGCTTGCGTATATTCGAAGAAATTAAATCTACTTTCAATGTGCCATTAATTACCGATGTTCATGAGCCTCACCAAGCCGCACCCGTTGCTGAAGTGGTAGATGTTATTCAACTCCCCGCGTTTTTAGCCCGTCAAACTGATTTGGTGGTTGCTATGGCTAAAACCGGTAGCGTAATTAATGTGAAGAAACCGCAATTTCTAGCGCCTCATGAAATGCGTCATATCATTACTAAATTAGGTGAAGCGGGTAACGATAAAGTCATTTTATGTGAACGTGGTAGTAGCTTTGGCTATAACAACCTTGTGGTTGATATGCTGGGCATGGATGCAATGAAATCCTACGCACCGGTAATCTTTGATGCTACCCATGCGCTGCAAATGCCAGGAGGCAGAGCAACATCAGCCGATGGTCGTCGTGCTCAAGCGGCACAATTAGCACGAAGCGGAATGGCGTTGGGCCTTGCTGGGTTGTTTATTGAAGCACATCCTAATCCGGATGAAGCAAAATGTGATGGTCCATGTGCGTTACCATTGGCAAAACTTGAGCCGTATTTAGCGCAAATGAAAGCGTTAGATGAATTGGTGAAAGGATTTGAGCCGTTAGATACCAGTAATACCTAGGCAAGTCTGATGGCGAATGCCGGTGCGTTGCACCGGCATGCGTATCAGGTGTGGGCGTGTATTATTCGCTTTCAGCAACTAATACAGTAGATTCTTTATTTTTTTCTTTCGCCATGGCAAGTAAGTTTTTATGTAACGCAATTTGCGTCTCTTCTGCCAGCAATGCAGCTGACTGCTTTTTAACAACAATGTGAGCGTCGTTTTCAGGCAATACGTCTGCCATGTTTACGCTGGTCATCGCAGTAGCGATTAATGATTGAAGATTGATCTTTTCTGGTTGTACGTTAGCATTCGCAGCAGCGCTTGCAAAAGCCATTACAGATACACTAGCTAGTAGTAGTTTTTTCATTTTCACACCTAATAAAAATAATTTAAAAATATGTTTCCACTTGTTAAATTGTTTAACAAGTAGGCTTTGTAAAGAGTTGATATTCGTAGCTCTTTCCAAAGTTCGCGCAAATAATAGCCAAAACTCGTGCAAAAATAAAACGAGTAAAAGTATGGGTTATCATTAGTAAAACTAATGCGATTACTGCTACTATAGTATGAGTAGATCACACAGGATTTATTTCTTAACATGCATCGACGTCTTCCCCCTCTAAATGCGCTAAAAGCCTTTGAAGCGGCTGCCCGGCATTTGAGTTTCACTAAAGCGGCGGATGAGCTTTTTGTTACGCAAGCCGCGGTCAGTCATCAAATTAAAGCGCTTGAAGAATTCTTATCGATGAAGTTATTCATTCGTCGTAACAGAACCTTGTTATTAACCGAGGAAGGCCAGGCTTACTTCCTTGAATTAAAAGATATCTTTAAAAACCTGCAAGAAGCGACGGAAAGACTACTCGCAAGAGGCAGTAAGGGCGCAATAACTGTTGCCATGCCGCCGAGCTTTGCCAGCCAGTGGTTAGTGCCACGAATTAGTCAATTTAGTGTGGCGCAACCGGACATAGACGTAAGAATAAAAGCGGTAGACTTCGATGAAGGCTTTTTAGACGATGACGTAGATGTTGCTATTTACTATGGCAAAGGCCGCTGGAGTGGGTTGCAAGCAGACAAACTGCACCGTGAATTCCTAACACCATTATGTTCCCCTATGCTTTTCAATGGCCCTAAGCCGTTATCGAGTTTGGCAGATTTACGTCATCACGTGCTGCTTCACGACTTAAGCCGCGCGGCGTGGAAAAATTGGCTTAAACATGTGGGTGTGTCGGGCGTGAATGTAAACCAAGGACCGGTTTTTAGTCATTCTATGTTGGTACTGCAAGCTGCCGCGTTGGGGCAGGGGATTGCGTTAGGTAATACCGTACTTGCCCGTCCAGAATTAGATGCAGGGCGATTAATTATGCCTTTTGAAGAGAAAGTAGAAAGTCGTGATGCCTTTTATTTGGTGTGCGAAGAATCCCAAGCTGAGCTTGGTAAAATTGCCGCTTTCAGAGAGTGGATCTTAGGCTTGGTTGAAGAAGAGCAAGAGTGATGAATTTTACATATAGAAATAATTCAGATAATGAGTCAGTCGATGTTTGATATTGAAATTCATTCGGTAAATACGGATGGAAAGACTAACGCACCTTTAGCACGCCTTATTCTTGCGCACGGCGCGGGTGCAGGTAAGCACCACGATTTTATGCAGGCAATGGCTTCTCAGTTAACTGGCCATAATATTGAAGTGGTATTATTTAACTTTCCCTATATGCAAACCATGATGGAAACGGGAAAGCGTAGGCCGCCAGATAAAGCCGAAAAATTACTCTCACACTTTGCGTCGCTTATCGACGAGGTGGCTAAAACCCAAACTAGCGTACCGACGTTTATTGGCGGTAAATCTATGGGAGGGCGCATGGCGACCATGGTACTTGATGAAGCTGAATCGATAATAGGCGCCATAGCATTTGGTTATCCTTTTCACCCTCCAGGTAAGCCAGATAAACTCAGAACCGCCCATTTAAAAACGCTCAAAAAGCCACTGCTTATACTGCAAGGCGAGCGTGATACCTTCGGGACGAAGGATGAGGTAAGTGCCTATGCGTTATCGAGTACTATTGCGGTTTCTTACCTAACAGACGGCGATCACAGTTTTAAACCCAGAAAGCAAAGTGGCTTTACGTTAGAGACCCATATAGAATGCGCGGCTAAATCGACAGCTGATTTTATAAAAGCACGCGTAAATAAATAATGAACCACCATTTAACCTTTGGTTTAACTTACACTCAATGTCATGGGCAGGTGCTTTGAATAAGGCAACAAATAACACAGGGTCTGTTAATCAGAGCCTAAGTAATAAGCAAGGCCTAAACAAACTCTGGCTGTGTGCTGGCATTCTTTTGGCGGCTACTGCAGTTATGCTGGGCGCTTTTGGCGCGCATGGTCTAAAAGCAATATTAGCACCATCGGCACTGACTACATTTGAAATTGGTGTTCGCTACCAGATGTATCATGGTTTAGCCATTGTGGCGCTGCCCGCATTGTCGGCATACGGTTCGCCTAAATGGCTTAACGCGGTAGCTGCACTTTTTGTGGTTGGCTGTGCACTGTTCAGTGGCAGTTTATATTTATTAGCAGTCACCGGTAACGGGTTATTTGGCCCCATTACGCCTTTGGGCGGCCTTTGCTTTATTATCGGTTGGATAGCATTGGCTGTAGCTGTATTCAAAGGAAAAACTAATGACTAGCATTTTGGCCTATTGTCGCCCTGGCTATGAAAACGACACCGCCAATGAACTGGCTACTCGGTACGGCGAAAAAGAATACTTTGGCTATCCGGTATCAAAATCGAATACGGGCTTTGTACATTATAATTTGTACGATAATACGAGCCTAGGTAATGCATTGGCATTGTTCGCGGTAAGCGAGTCTATATTTCCCCGCCAATTAATAGGTGTGTTCGCTACGCTTAATAATATTGAAAAAGACGATAGAGTAGGACAAGTACTCGACGCGCTAGAAGACGTGTCGCTCGAAGCGCTTACTGGTGCTCATGGTGTATTCGGTGCCATCGATGTTGAATACCCAGATACGGAAGACGGTAAAACCCTTGCGAAATTTTGTAGGAAGTTTACCGTTCCTCTTCGTCAGGCATTAAGAAAGAAGGGCTGGTTATCACCAAAGGAAAACGAGGTTAAGCCTAAACTGCATGTTTTCTTCGAGTCTTTTGAAACCTGTTATATAGGCTATAGTCTTTCTGGATATCGCTCTAATGACCATTTAGGCATTTGCCGATTAAAATTTCCGTCCGATTCACCAAGCCGCTCAACCCTTAAGTTGGAAGATGCCTTGGTGAACATGTTAAGTGCTAACGAGCAACGTGAAGTACTTCGCGCTGGCGGCAGAGCAGTAGACTTGGGTGCATGCCCTGGTGGATGGACTTATCAACTAGTTAAACGCGAAATGTACGTTGAAGCGATTGATAATGGGGCTATTGCTGACAGCTTAATGAGCACAGGGCTTGTTGAACACCATGCTGCAGACGGGTTTACTTACAGACCACAATTTGGTCGTGTAGATTTACTAGTGTGTGATATGATAGAGCAACCCGATCGGGTAGCAAAGCTGATGGGTGACTGGTTGGTAAAACATTGGGCCACTCATGCAGTGTTTAATTTAAAGCTACCCATGAAACGACGATATGAAACCGTAATAGAGGCCATGTCGACGTTAATGACCAGATTGAATGCGTTAGACGATGCATTCACTGTCAAGGTAAGACATCTCTATCATGACAGAGATGAAGTTACAGTAACGATTGTACGCACTTCGTGAAACGAGGTGTGTTTTTGTTATTTTTAAAAAAATATCTAATATTCTTATATTATTGATATTTAAATAAAAAATTAATGGTGGCTCGGTTTTTCACAAACGTTTTCAGAGTTTGTGCTAAATAAAGGTGTATCTCTTGTACAGAAATCCTTTATAATCCGGCCGTTTTTTTACTCTGAATCAATGAAAGTGAACTAATGTCAGACTTATCCCTTTACAGAAACATTGGTATTTTCGCCCACGTAGACGCGGGTAAAACTACCACTACAGAACGTATTTTGAAGCTTACTGGTAAAATCCATAAAACCGGTGAAGTACACGACGGTGAGTCAACTACTGACTTCATGGAACAGGAAGCTGAGCGTGGTATTACTATCCAGTCGGCAGCAGTAAGCTGTTTCTGGAAAGATCACCGCTTCAACGTTATCGATACTCCAGGACACGTTGACTTCACAGTTGAAGTTTACCGTTCACTAAAAGTATTAGACGGCGGTATCGGTGTATTCTGTGGTTCTGGTGGTGTTGAACCGCAATCAGAAACTAACTGGCGTTATGCTAACGAATCAGAAGTTGCACGTATTATATTCGTAAACAAATTAGACCGTATGGGTGCTGATTTTTACCGTGTAACTGAGCAAGTACGTAAAGTACTTGGTGCTGTACCACTAGTTATGACGTTACCAATTGGTATCGAAGATGACTTCGTAGGTGTAGTAGACGTATTGACTAAACAAGCATACGTTTGGGATGACACTGGTCTTCCTGAAAACTACGAAATTAAAGACGTTCCTGCAGACATGGTAGACAAAGTTGATGAATACCATGAAATGCTTATCGAAACTGCTGTAGAGCAAGACGATGACCTAATGGAAGCGTACATGGAAGGTGAAACTCCTTCGGTTGAAGACATCAAGCGTTGTATCCGTAAAGGTACGCGTGACCTTGCTTTCTTCCCTACGTTCTGTGGTTCTGCATTCAAAAACAAAGGTGTTCAATTAGTACTTGACGCTGTTGTTGACTACTTACCATCTCCTACAGAAGTTGATCCTCAGCCTCTTATGGATGAAGAAGGTAACGAAAATGGCGAACATGCAATCGTATCTGCTGATGAAACGTTTAAAGCGTTAGCATTTAAGATCATGGATGACCGTTTTGGTGCACTAACATTCGTACGTATCTACTCTGGTAAATTGAACAAGGGTGACACCATCCTTAATTCATTCACTGGTAAAACTGAGCGTGTTGGCCGTATGGTTGAGATGCAAGCTGACGAACGTATTGAGTTATCTAGCGCACAAGCGGGTGACATCATTGCTATCGTAGGCATGAAGAACGTACAAACTGGTCACACACTTTGTGATCCGAAAGATCCAGTAACACTTGAGCCAATGGTTTTCCCAACTCCAGTAATCTCGATTGCTGTTCAGCCTAAAGATAAAGGCGGAAACGAGAAAATGGGTATCGCTATCGGTAAAATGATTGCAGAAGATCCTTCGTTCCAAGTTGAAACTGATGAAGATTCAGGCGAAACCATCCTTAAAGGTATGGGTGAGCTTCACTTAGACATCAAAGTAGACATTCTTAAGCGTACTTACGGTGTAGACCTTATTGTTGGTCAACCTCAAGTTGCTTACCGTGAAACTATCACTCAAGAAATTGAAGATAGCTACACGCATAAGAAGCAATCTGGTGGTTCTGGTCAGTTCGGTAAAATCGACTACCGCATCAAGCCTGGCGAAGCGGGTTCTGGCTTTACGTTCACATCATCTGTTGTTGGTGGTAACGTACCGAAAGAATTCTGGCCTGCTGTTGAGAAAGGCTTTAAGTCAATGATGGGCGAAGGTGTTCTAGCTGGCTTCCCAGTACTAGACGTTGAAGTTGAACTTTATGACGGTGGTTTCCACGCAGTAGATTCATCTGCAATCGCGTTCGAAATCGCTGCTAAAGGCGCTTTCCGCCAATCTATTCCTAAAGCGGGTGCACAACTTCTTGAGCCAATCATGAAAGTTGACGTATTTACGCCAGAAGATCACGTTGGTGACGTAATCGGTGACCTTAACCGTCGTCGTGGTATGCTAAGCGACCAAGAAGCTGGTTTAACTGGCGTTCGCATTAAGGCAGACGTTCCGTTATCAGAAATGTTCGGTTACATCGGTTCACTACGTACAATGACATCTGGTCGTGGTCAGTTCTCTATGGAGTTCTCACACTACGCAGCTTGTCCACAAAACGTAGCTGACAAAGTAATGGAAGAAGCTAAAGCACGTAAAGCAGCTAAGTAATTAGCTACTAACTAGGTAAGCATTCATGCTTACCTTAGTGTTAAGCATATAAAAGCCCGTCTGGTATACCAGACGGGCTTTTTTGTTGCTAAATGCTAATTAATACATCTTGTACGGTAAGAACTTTCCAGACATCACCACACTTACGCGGTCACCTTTAGGATCGTTCTCGCGCTGTAAATCCATTGAGAAATCGATAGCGCTCATAATGCCGTCACCAAATTCCTCGTGAATAAGTTCTTTTAAGGTTGTGCCGTAAACACTGACTAATTCGTACCAGCGATAGATAAGCGGGTCGGTAGGCACTTCGGTCGGCAACGAACCTTTATAAGGCGCAATTTGTAACCAAGCAATCGCTTCATCACTCAGTTCTAGCATTTCGCCCACAGCCGTCGCTTGTTCCTTAGTCATCGCCATTTGCCCTAAACACGCGGCGGTACTCCATTCTTTTGATTGTCCTACCGCTTGGGCAATCTCACTCCATTTAATGCCTTTAGAAATTTTTGAAGACTGGATCATGTCGGTAACTTGAGTTCGATTGGTAATCATTGCATTTCCTTTTTTGAGTGATACGGGTTATTGATAAAAGTTAGTTGTTGCCATAAAGCAGTATGAAGGTAATTACATTACTAATAACTAACAGCAGGGTCAGTCCCTGCCAGAATTTAAGTGGGTGGCGTTGTATTAATGGCGCGGTCACGCGGTTAAGAAAAGCGGGGCTAGGGTGTCGAAGGTGATAGGTAAACTCAGATAAGCTGGCAAAACGCTTTTCAGGGTTAGCCTGCAACGCCCGTTTCAACGTTGCGTCTATCCATGCTGGAATAGGTCGTCTATCATCAAGGACCGATTGGTATTTAAGTTTGTGCTGCGCCGCCACGGTGCGGGTTTTGGCTACCTGTGTTCCATAAGGAAAACGATTGCTGAGTAAGTAGTAGGTGAGTACGGCAAGAGAGTAAAGGTCGGATTGATCACAGCCACTATCGCCTAAGAAGTATTCTGGGGCAACATAAGCTGCGGTGCCCATAATATCACTCTCGTGTTCAAATAATGCGTCACTAATGCCAGCAACACGGGCCGAACCTAAGTCTATTATTTTGCAGTTGCCAGAGGATTCAATCATGATATTTTCAGGGCGAATGTCTTGATGGAGAAGCCCTTCTCGGTGCATGGCCATTAAGCCTTGTGCTACCTGCTCAATAATACTTCGCACTTTTTCAACATCTGGCTTAGGGTTATCGGTTAGCCACTGGGTTAAGTTCTGCCCCTCAATATATTCGCTAATGGTATACATACATGAAGGCGGCTGAATACGAGTAGGTACGTTAATTACATGGTTAGATTTAATTCGTCGTGCTAGCCATTCTTCTAACGCAAAGTGCTCAAGGTAATGGCTGTCGTTTGCCAGTTCAGTAGAGGGTATTTTAATAACGATATGTGCTTTGGTACTTTCATCCCAAGCTAAGAAAACATGGCTTCTAGCCGATTGGTATAGCTGTCGCTCAATGCGGTAACCGTCTATTGTCTCCCCTACATTCAATTGCTTAATAATGGGAAGTGATGTTTCATCAACAGTATATTCCGGCGTTAAAAACTTGCCATCGCCCACGCTCTCTACCGTTATAAATTGGCAAGAAACGTTGTCATCACTGTCGTTTTCTAACGCAAGATCTACAAGGCGTTGCGCGAGGGGCTTGGCGCTCTTTTTTGCAATAGAAGCTTTTGGAATAGAAGTGTTTTGACTAGAAGTGCTATGAGTAGAAGCGTCATCCTCAGAGGCATAAATCGGCGATATAAGTGAGGCAAGCGTGGGGGATGAAACATATTCATAAACGCCATCTGTCATTAGAACAAGGGTATCGCCTGCTTTTAGCGGGACCGCGAGGTAATCAATGTCGACATTCGCATGCACACCCAGTGCATTAGCGAGATAAGACTCATGCTGTGAGTGGTTTACTCGATGAGATTGGGTAAGGACCTGTACCCTATCGTCCGAATACAAGCAGACTCTAGCATCACCCACATGGAATATATGTGCCGTATCGCCTTTAACGATAACCGCAGAAAAAGTGCATACATAGCCCTTATCAGGGGTATAGCAGAAAGGGCTTTGCTGGGTTTTGGTATATAAAGTGGCATTAATACTTTGTATAACGGTTTTAGCGCTTTGCACCACTCCCCAGGTTTCAGGGGTACAAAAGTATTGTTTTATGAAATCTTTAATTGCTAAATCACTGGCTATTTGGCTAACCGTGCTGCTACTTATGCCATCGGCAAGTGCAAAGGCGGCGCCTTTTAATGATAAAGCTGGGTTGTTACTAGCTGGAATAAACGCATCGCAAGCGTCTTGATTTATAGGCTTAACGCCGGCGCTACTGCATTCGCTATAGTGAAGTGATAAGGATTGAATCTGCATATTAAAAAAGCCCGATACAGAGGAAACGTACCGGGCTTGCTAACTTATACTGTAGCGGCTTTTGCTGGCGCTTTTTCAGCAACAGCAATTTTACGCTTAGGTGCAGTTTTAACGTGTGTGCTGTAAATCGTTAAACCTGTAAACGCTAAACCACCAACAAGGTTACCTAGCGCTGTTGGAATTTCATTCCACACGAAGTAATCCATGATAGAGAACTCACCACCCATGATAAGACCAAATGGGAATAAGAACATGTTCACAACAGAGTGTTCAAAACCCATGAAAAAGAACAGCATGATAGGCATCCACATGGCCAATACTTTACCGCTCACATGAGTAGAGATCATCGCGCCAACTACGCCAAGTGATACCATCCAGTTACACAACATGCCGCGAATAAAAATAGTAAACCAACCTGCAGTACCATGTTCTGCGTAACCTAATGTTCTCGCTTCTCCGATACTAGCTACTTTAGCAGCAATAGCGCCACCATCTACGTTGTAACCCATGGTGAAAATAAAAGACATCATAAAGGCAACAGTAAGTGCGCCACCAAAGTTACCTAAAAATACTAAGCCCCAGTTACGTAAAATTTGTTTAGGGGTAACACCCGGTCGCTTAGCAAGCCAAGCAAGTGGGGTTAATACAAATACACCCGTTAATAGGTCGAAGCCCATTAAATACAGCATACAAAAACCCACCGGGAACAAAACGGCTCCCAGTAAGAAGATGCCGGTTTGCACCGCAATCGTAATAGCAAATACAGCCGCTAACGCTAATATTGCGCCAGCCATAAATGCGCGGATCAGCGTATCTCGTGTAGACATGTAAATTTTAGATTCACCGGCATCTACCATTTTCGTAGCAAACTCGGCGGGAAGTAAATAAGCCATAATTAATCACCCTGATTTGTAATTTATTTAAAATAACGAGCCACATCACTGCTTTCATCGATAGAACAAACGAACAAAAAAAAACGTCCACACCATTCCCTGTTTCCAAAGAAGGTTGTGGACGTCTTTATCCAATTCGATAGATTGTGTTAGCCAGTTTACAAACCGACTCGTACTGTTAAAAGATTAGCGAAAATAGTGCCAAAAAAGCATTTTAATGATAACTCCAATTAAATCATTGGGTTATTATTATTTAGTTACGCTAATAAATGATTAAAGTAATCAGCTTCAAACCACAATGGTGCAAATGAAGTGCTAGGGTGCACCGAATTGGTGGTTAATAAACCAATATTCCACCTCAGACTTTTTATTGTTGACTGACTCTAGCGTTATTTGGCTTTGGTTTGCTTTAAGTCTTTTTTTAACGCGGCAAGTGTATCTTTCATTGCTCGTTCTTTTTGCCTTCGGCTATCGCGACTTTCATCTGTGGCACTTTGATATAGTGCATGTTCAAAATCTTGGGTGAGCGAGTTAAATAGCGAGGCCGCCTTTGTTGGTAAAAAAGGTTTCACTTGTTTGAAGTATGCGGTGCTGCCTTTGTTCTCTCGCGCTACCTTAGTAAAATTCGACACCAACTCAACAGCGTTTAAATAAATGTGTTGATGTGTAGGCACGGTCGACTTCTTTCTAAGAGGAAAGAACAGCACAAGCAGAAAAATACTGACTATCACCAGAAGACTCAAAAAGAAGAACGTCATTTTCTGAGAGGTTAAATCGCCAAGAAGCTTTTTTAGCAAATCCGTTTGAGTTTGGTTATCAAAACCCAGAACTAATCTACTCCACTGATAATCAAGTTGGCGAAACCATCCTCTTATAGATAAAAACAGTTCAGCTGAATTTAAATTTTTAAACATGCCTTCACTGCGAGTTTCATTAAAATCGGCTAACGCTTGTTCTAATCCAAAGGTAATGCGTGATGGTGCCACCATACTAGTAGGATCGTACGACACCCATACGCCGTCTATTAATGCTTCTACCCAAGCGTGGGCATCGTACTGGCGAACTTGTATTACGTTGTCACTTAATAATTCGCCACCTTGATAGCCTGTCACCATACGAGCAGGAATGCCTGCAACCCGAAGGGCAAACACCATGGCGCTGGCATAGTGAGCACAAAATCCCGCCTTTGCTTCAAACATAAAAGTGTCGATGGGCGAGTTCGGCATAGCGTCAGGTTGTAAGGTGTAACTAAATCCGCTGGTTTTAAAGTGGCGTAGAATATCATTGGCAATACTTCCCTCACTTCGCGCATTTGCTTTTAGCTGCTTTACCCACGCTTGAGTTCGTACGTTGCTGTCCGTTGGGTATTGAATATTAAGTTGATAATCAAAATCATATATCTCACTAACAAGTGGCGTTTCTGGATAATAAGTTAAATAGAACGCTCGTTTGCCAACAATTGGACGCGCCGCTCGCAATGCATAATTGAACTGACGCCGCATCTCAGGATTGTCTAAATTTGTGTTTTCAGCCGATACATCAAGAGAATACAGCCAGCGTTGATTGCTGGGCTCTACAATCAATTGATAGTTTTCTGAGGGGGGAAGTGATGCATCAGTTGAAGGCGTCGCAACACGTCGGCCCATGGTTTTAAGCTGTGCTTCAGCTTGCTTTCGTCGTGGGCTAATTGTCCACGTTTTACCGTCAAAGGCTTCCATCGTCATGGCGCGCCAATACCGCTGTTCGGCCAATGGTGGGCGTTGCTCAAAGGTAGCGGTGAACGCTAAATCAGATGACCTCGCCAGCGAGGCAATATCCCCTGGCGTGACCGAATCTGATAACCCTGTTTCATTAGACTTAGACGTAGGCATTTGCCAAAGAGGAGGAAACTGCGGCACCACTACAAATAACAGTGCAGCCAAGGGAAATGCTTGCAGCAGTATTATCGACGATTTACGCATCGACACCCTAAAGCTTCTCGTGGGGGCGTATACCAATGACAATGCGGTGAACAAAAGAACGATAACCGCGACATAGCCTATCCATGCTTCAATACCTAAAGCAAAAATAAAACCACAGCCGACAAGAAATATGCACGAGCAGAATAGCTGTAAAAAATCTTTCGTTTTTGAAAGCAGCATAAGCTTCAGTGAGCAGGCAATCACTAAAAGGTTAATCATGCTGTTAAGCAAACCAATAGAAAGACCGAACCAGCCTAGGGCTATTAAGGATAGTACGGCTAACAAATTTACGGTACGGCTACTTGGGTTATATTCTTGCCACCTAAAATACAACGCGCTTTGCATAATAACCGCGCATATGGCAAGTAATATCACCCAAGTTAGCAATGGGGTAAGCAGGCTAAGGGTTAGTACCATAAAGCAGGTGGATAGCAGCATATTAGCTTTATGGTTCATTTACTCCGCCCTTGGAAATCACTGTTGTCTGCAGCTTGGGCGGCAAGAGAGGCGGCAAGAGTACCTGCCGGAGAGATAGATGCATGACTCGAAGACTTAGCCGAACTAGGATCAAAAGGTGCGTTGGGGTAGGTCGCCAGTGCGCTCAGACATTGATGCATGTGTGAAATAGAATTATTGGGGGTAAAGGTTGCACTACCTAGTTTTAAACCGTAGTTCAGACCTTGCGATTGCATCGACACTATTTTTTGAGTCAATGCACTTAATCCTTCTTCTAGCGGGGTGTTAGTCGGCAAACTTAAAAATACGTCATCACTTTTTTGTTCGCTAAACTGCTTTACCACCCAATTTCCTGTTTTAGCGACTTGCTTCCACGCTACGCGGTTTAACGGTTCGCCTTCAATGAAATCGGTGAGGGCAAAAAAGTCTTCATTACCTTGTCGGTCATCTTCTTTACCACCGACGGCATCTTCCGTGTTGTGAACAACTTCGTATACCGGTCCAGCTTTAGGTTCTGGATACACGATGATTTTCACGTCGAAATCTAAGTGAGCCCAACAATGATACAAACCGAAAGGGTAGGCGCTTTTAAAGGTAATTCGAGGGAGTCTGTGCTCACCTCTAGTGTGAAGTAATAAAGGAACAGTCAGTCGCTGTTCTCGATTGCCAATATCAAAAGTGATAGTGCTCGTATCTTTTCTCTTCGGCAGCTGACGCTTATTTATCTCAAGCCAATGCGCCTGCAATAAGCCTTCCGGTGTAGTTTTATAGCCTGAGTGCTGCATCCGATTGAGGGTAAGGTGTGCTGACGTATTAGCAAATACGGTTTTTGGAGAGGATGCGCTAAGGGCAATAGCCGCAAAATTTTGATAGCTGTAAAACAAAGTAAGTAACATTACGCTAAGTAACAAATAGCTTAATAACAGCATAAGGTTGTTTTGATAGTTAGTGCCTAACAGAAACAAGCACATACACATCACGATAAATCCCCAGCCAAAACGGCTCGGCAAAATAAACACCGACCGCATATTCAGAGCATGTGAAGAATGTGGCGGAATACGTTTGTCTAGCCAAGCAAGCCAATGCTTATGTAATACCTTTTTAAACATGGATTACGCCGCCAGCGGATCGATACTATCCAGTAAATGCTGACTTAGCGACGTGCCCGTATGTTCAGGGGTACTTGCACTAAGCCTATGCTCAGTAACGGCAATGAATATAGCTTGCACGTCATCTGGCGTCACAAAAGTTCTATCGTGCATATAAGCCCAAGCGGCCTGCAACAAGGCTCGGCTAGCCCGTGGCGACAACGGGGTAGGGTAGCGCCCTTCTGCGCGACTCTCTGTCACTAATCGCAATATATAATTAATCACATCATCGCTAGCATGCACATGGGTAACCGCATCTTGCATAGTGATCAAATCGCTCTGCGATAAACACGAGACTATCTGTTGTTGAACGTCAGTTGATTGTTTCAGCATGGCTTTTTCGGCTTCCCAGTTCGGAAAGCCCAGTGAAATACGCATAAAAAAGCGGTCTAGTTGTGACTCAGGTAGCGGATAGGTGCCAGATTGATAACCCGGGTTTTGCGTGCCGATAACAAAAAAGGGAGAAGGTAAAGCATGGGTGGTGCCATCAATACTCACTTGTCGCTCTTCCATCGCTTCTAACAAGGCACTTTGGGTTTTAGGGCTTGCTCGGTTTAGCTCATCGGCAAGAACAACTTGGCTAAAAATGGGGCCGTGCCTAAATTGAAATTCACCATTGTGACTTTGATAAACGTTAACCCCTAGCATGTCTGATGGGAGCAAATCTGACGTAAATTGTATACGTGAATATTGAAGGCCGAATACGTGGGAAAGTGCGTGGGAAAGCGTGGTTTTACCCATACCAGGTAAATCTTCAATAAGAAGGTGACCATGAGCTAGCAAACACGTTACCGCAAGTTTTAACTGTTCAGATTTGCCGATAATCTTCTGACTTAGCGCGTCATGCACTAATTGAATCTCTTTTCGCATGATAAAACGTTACCTTTTTAACCCCTTATGTATTGATAGTAGCAACTAAAGTGCTCAAATAGCAGTTGGCACCCATACAAAGGTATGAGCATGGTTATCTAACATGTTAAAAGCATCATTTTAATGTTGGTTTTAACGAATTTAGGGCTAGGTTAGAAATAGTGCTGCGCTGTGCGAATCGGTTGTCTATAATGGGGCATCTTGTTAAGGAAGTAGTTATGAAAAGCATTGAAATAGATGATGATTTGTATGCCTTTATCGCCAGCCAAACAAAACATATAGGCGAGAGCGCATCAGAAATTTTACGTAGGCTTTTATTGCCTGAAGATGGTGAAATAAAGGGTGCAAGCAACGCCTCCCTACCTGATGAGTCAGTACAATCGACGAAAGCACCGGTTGCTGCTGCCACTACCGCTAACGCCTCGGCGCAAAAGGCAGAAGTGAAACCAGCCACTAAAACAGTGTCAAAAGCGGCGCCTAAAGCAACCGTTGCCAAAGCACCAGTGACGAAATCACCCGCTGCAAAATCGACAACTGCAGCCAAAGCGCCCGTTAAAAAAGACGTAGTGGCGCCAGCGGTGACTGAAATAGAAAATCACAATAAAGATGATATTGTGGGTATGGTATCTAAAGATGCGTTATCGACCTTTACCAAACGTGTCGATCAGTTCTTATTTATTCTAAGTGCTGCGCATAAGTTAAATAGTGATACCTTTGAAAATGTTAAATCGATTATTGGTAAAAATCGTACCTATTTTGCTACAAGCAAAGAGGCGTTGTTAGAGAATGGCAGTAGTACTAATCCTAAAGCCATTCCCGATAGCCCATTTTGGGTGGTCACCAACAACAATACCGCGAAGAAAGTAAACATGCTGGAACAAGTTTTGCGTACATTAGGGTATCAGCCCGATGTCGTCGAAACGGTAGTAAGTCGATTCGCCCCAGAGGGCAAATAAACGCTTAACTTAAAATAAGGACTTTTCATGGCTTTACATCCGCAGGCTGGTAAGCCAGCTGCACCTGAACAACTGATTAATGTGGCACAACTTGTTAGCCAGTATTACAGCTACAAACCAGACGCCGCTGCCCCAACTGAAGCAGTAAGTTTTGGTACTTCAGGGCACAGAGGATCGGCGTCGAACTATACTTTTACCGATACCCATATTAGTGCAATCTGCCAAGCACTGGTTGAATATCGTGAAGCAGAAGGTATTACCGGGCCGCTATTTATAGGTAAAGACACCCATGCATTGTCTGAACCTGCCATGATCACCGCTATCGAAGTACTCAGTGCCAACGGTGTTGATGTGGTTATCCAGCGAAGCGACAACGAAAGCTTAGGTTATACCCCCACGCCGGTAATTTCCCGCACTATCATACGTTATAACCGTGAAAATACGGCGGCGAAGTCTGACGGGGTAGTCATAACCCCATCACACAATCCACCTGAAGATGGAGGTTTCAAATATAATCCTCCTCATGGTGGCCCAGCTGATAGCGACGTTACGACCAAAATTCAAAATCGTGCGAACGCGCTTATTGCCGAAGGCAATAAAGATGTTAAACGCATCGATATTCGCTCCGTAAGAGCCCAGAAGTTAGTTCGCGAAGAAGATTTCATGGAACCTTATATTGATGACCTAGCACAGGTTATTGATATGCAGGCCATCGCAAAAGCGGGATTAAAACTCGGTACAGACCCCCTTGGTGGTGCAGGTATCGGTTATTGGTCTCGTATTGCAGATAAATATGGATTGGACATCACGGTTGTAAACCCTGCTGTCGACCCTCAGTTTGGATTCATGCGCCGCGATAAAGACGGCAAGTTACGCATGGACTGTTCAAGTGCTTTCGCCATGGCGGGCTTAATCGAATTAAAAGATGATTTCGACCTTGCATGGGGCAACGATCCAGATTTCGATCGCCACGGTATCGTATGCAAAAGTGCTGGCTTGATGAACCCCAATCATTATCTTGCGGTGGCTATTCAGTATTTATATACCCACAGACCCGAGTGGCCAGCATCACTTAAAATCGGTAAAACACTGGTTTCAAGCAGCATGATTGATCGCGTAGCGAATAGCTTAGACAAACCCCTTGCTGAAATGCCAGTAGGCTTCAAATGGTTTGTAGAGGGTTTGTCTAACGGTGAAATTGGTTTTGCAGGTGAAGAAAGTGCCGGTGGTATTTTCCTACAGCGAAATGGCGAAACGTGGGCTACCGATAAAGACGGCTTTATCCTGTGTTTATTAGCTGCTGAAATTCTTGCGGTGACTAAGAAAGATCCAGGCGAACACTATCAGGCATTAACTGAGCAATTTTCATCGCCGGTTTATAACCGTGTAGATGTGGCTGCTACCTTAGAGCAAAAGCAGAAGTTATCTGCTATGGATGCTTCGGTAGTCACCAGTGATACTCTAGCTGGTGAGCCCATTACCGCCGTGCAAACTCACGCCCCAGGTAACAATGCCGCTATTGGTGGTGTAAAGGTTTCTACAGAAAATGGTTGGTTTGCAGCACGCCCTTCAGGGACTGAACAAATCTACAAAATTTATGCAGAAAGCTTTAAAGGTGAAACTCACTTACAGGAATTGATTAAAGAAGCGGAAGCTTTAGTGGGTAAAATTATCAAATAAGGTCAAAAAACAACCTGGCATAGTCAGTAGTTGTCAAATAAATGTTAAAAGCCGGGTGATTGCATACGTTTTCATCCGGTTTTTTGTTATTTTAACAAAACTATTACAACATAATCGTTTAAGCACTGCTATATTGCTCTCATATTGTTGATTTTTTCTGTAATTAAATTACACATTGAGTGTGCCTTAGCACACATCAACCAGAGTGAGACGCAAAATGAACGCAAAAGCCGCCAAAACGCAACCCTCTTCACCGCTAGACAAGGCAGAGTTTAAAGCTGCTATTGTTAAGCACCTTCACTGTACGCTAGGTACAGATGAAAATAAGGCTAATAACCACGCATGGTGGAAAGCCACCTGTGCTGCCATTCAGGCTCAGGTACTAGAAGGCCTTCGCAAAACGCAAAAAAGCCACTACTTCAATGATACTCGCGCAGTACATTATTTTTCTGCAGAATTCTTAATGGGTAGATTATTGTCTAACAACCTTCAAAACTTAGGTTTGTTTGATGTGGCTAGTGGCGCATTAAAAGAACTTGGTGTTGAAATTACCGATATCATGGAAGAAGAGCCAGATATGGCACTAGGTAATGGCGGGTTAGGGCGATTAGCCGCGTGCTTTATCGACTCACTTGCCACAATGGAATTGCCTGCAATTGGTTATGGTATTCATTATGAACATGGCCTTTTCCGTCAAGAAATTAAGAGTGGTGCTCAGATAGAACGCCCTGATAGTTGGCGCGATTACGGTAACCCGTGGGAAATCTGCCGCCCAGAGTCAATTCAAGAAGTGCCTTTATTTGGTTACGTAGAAACCAAATACGGCGAAAGCGGCCGCATTCAGAAAGAATGGCACCCTGGCTCAATTGTTAAAGGGATCCCATGGGATATTCCTGTCGTTGGTTATGAAGGTAAAACTGTAAACGTGCTGCGTTTGTGGCAGTCAGATTCATCTGATTACTTCAACTGGGATGTATTCAATGCTGGTGGTTATGTAGATGCGCAGCGTGAAAACGTACAAGCAGAAACCATTTCAAAAGTACTTTATCCAAACGATGAAACTGAAGCAGGTAAAGAGCTGCGTTTAATTCAGCAGTACTTCTTCTGCTCATGTTCATTAAAAGACATCATTCGCCGTTATAAGCGTGCTCATGGTGATGACTGGAGCCGCTTTGCTGATCAAGTTGTCATTCAATTAAATGATACACACCCAGCTATCGCCATTCCTGAACTTATGCGTATCTTAGTTGACCGCGCTGAATTAGATTGGGATCAAGCATGGGGTATCAGCACGAAAGTATTCGCTTATACCAACCATACGTTATTACCTGAAGCCTTAGAAAAATGGCCTGCACGTATGATTGAAAAAATCTTACCGCGCCATTTGGAAATCATCTATGAAATTAACCATAGATTCATGGCAGAAGTCGATAAGAAATGGCCAAGCGACAACCGCATTAAAGCCAAGCTTTCTATTATAGAAGAAGGCAACGAGAAAATGGTACGAATGGGCCACTTATCGGTTATTGGTTCATTCGCGGTAAATGGCGTAGCTGAAATGCACTCTCGACTCGTGAAGTCTGACTTGTTCCCAGAGTTCGATGCATTATGGCCAGGCAAATTAACTAACGTAACGAATGGTATTACGCCACGTCGTTGGTTAAAAGCGTGTAACCCTGAACTTTCTAAATTGATTGATAAGAAAATTGGCTCAGATTGGCCAAAAGACTTATACAAACTTGAAGCACTAGAAAAGTACGCCGATAACAAAACGTTCCAAAAGCAATTCATGCAAGTGAAGCTTAACAACAAGCAGTTGCTGGCTGATGAAATTCGAGAGTCGTTAGACATTGAAGTAGACGTTAACGCTATTTTCGATGTACAAATTAAACGCCTTCACGAATACAAGCGTCAACATTTGAACTTGCTTCATATTATGGCCTTGTATCGTCGACTGTTAGAAAACCCTGATTACGATATGGTGCCTCGCGTATTCATCTTCGGCGCGAAAGCAGCACCGGGTTACAAGTTGGCAAAAGATATTATTTACGCCATCAATAAAGTGGCTGATAAAATCAATAACGACCCACGTGTAAACAATAAAATTAAAGTGGTGTTCTTGCCGAACTACCGGGTATCTCTTGCAGAGAAAATGATCCCAGCATCAGACGTGTCTGAGCAAATCAGTACTGCAGGAAAAGAGGCATCAGGCACGGGTAACATGAAGTTGGCACTTAACGGCGCTATTACCGTAGGTACACTTGATGGTGCTAACGTTGAAATTGCCGAGGAAGTAGGCGATGACAACATCTTTATCTTTGGCCTAACCGTTGAAGAAGTTCATGAACTGAAGGATAAAGGCTACAAGCCTTACGACTACTACTACCGCGACCCTGAAATTAAAGCGGTTCTTGATTGGCTTGAAACCGATTACTTCACGCCGGGTAAACCAGGTGCGCTAGTGTCGATTAAGCAAAGCTTGTTAGATCATGGCGACCAATACATGGTACTAGCAGACTTCCGTAGTTATTGCGATGCGCAAATTGCTATCGATGAGGCGTACCGCGATAAAGCGCGCTGGGCTAAAATGGCCATTATCAATACCGCGAAGATGGGTAAGTTTACCTCAGACCGTTCAATTAAAGATTATGTAGAACGTATTTGGAAACTTTCACCGTGTAAGATCGAAAACTAGTCTCAAGAGACTCTAAAAAAAGCCCGGAAATGCTATGCTTTCCGGGCTTTTTGTTGTGATATATTTATCCACTTAAACTAAAAATAAATTAAAAAATCAATAAGTAGCCGATTTAATATAAAAAAGTCTACAACCTATAATTAGGTATCGATTCATATACTTATAACACGTTGCGCTTAGTGTTAAGTCGTGTTGAACTACCGTTTGCTTATTTTAAGCACCTAGCCGCCGTTTAGTGCAAGGAAACCGTCATGAGCCAACATCATAATTCGCTGGCTACACTTCCCAATCGATTTGCGTTTATCGATACCGTATCGAAGTGTGGTGTATTGCATCCATCATTATCACTAATGCTAGTGGATGTAGTCCGTTTCTCAGACGTAACCACCAGTTTAGGTATTAATATTGGTGACAGGTTTCTGCTAGAAATTGCTAACCGCATTCAATCTCTGTTTGGCGGTGACATTTGCCTTGGCAGAATTAGTGGCGACGTTTTTGGACTCGCGTTTCCCGGCATGCGCAGTGCTAGCCAGATGCGCGATATGTTCGAACGGCTTGTTGAGCACTTTAAAGCACCCATGCATCACGATGGCCATGCATTCATCGCCGATTTTAATGTAGGTGTAGTGACATCAGAGGGTCAGGCCTTTGAAATTACGGCATTTGTGTCTCGTGGAGAAGCGGCACTAAAGCAAGCGAAAGAAAATAAATACGAAAACTTTTGCCTGTATAATATGCAAGATAAAACCGATACGGGTCGTAGTCTTGCATTAAAAGCTGATTTAAAACGTGCCTTATCGCAAAATGAATTAGAGCTTTATTATCAACCTAAAGTTAACCTTCAAACCCTTGAAGTTATTGGGGCTGAGTGCTTACTTCGCTGGAATCATCCGTTAGATGGCGTACTGTTTCCAGGCCCGCTTATTGAAGCGGCAGAATCCTATAACATGATGAATGAACTGGGCTATTGGACGTTAGAGCAAGCGTTTAGAAGTTTAGTTGATTTTGATTTTCACCGTTTGTCGCTGACCTTGTCTGTCAACATATCGCCTACTCAGTTGTATGATAATCATCTTATACCCTCGCTGAAGATGCTTAGTAAGACCTACGCCATGCCGCTTACTCGTATAGAGTTAGAGCTGACTGAAGATGTAGCCTTGTCTAATTCACTGATGGTGAAAAAGCAGCTTGATGAGCTTCGCGCCCTAGGGGTCGCCATTTCGGTAGATGACTTTGGGAAAGGTTACTCAAACCTTGCATACATTCGAGATCTTGATTTAAGCGCGCTTAAAATAGATAAAACCTTTGTTATAGAATTAGCGAAACATCCTGTTAATCGTGCCATTATCGAAGCTGCGAAAATTATCGGTAAAGCGAAAAACTGTGATGTCATTGCCGAGGGCGTAGAAACCATCGCTCAACTGCACATACTTCGAGAAGTGGGTGTAACGATAGGGCAGGGGTATTTGTTTTCAAAAGCCATTCCGCTGCATGACTTTATTAGTCTAGCGCAGCAAGAAATCATTGTCGGTAACTCTCCTTTACGTGCCTAAATAAAATCCCTCCGTTTCGAAGGGGCAATACGTGCATTCGCTTGGCTGAGTCGCTAAACTAGTGTTATTCAAGCTACTTTTGGTTTATGTATGCAACAACTTATCGAGCAAGGAAATTTTCTTTCTTTGTCTAGAACTCAACCTGAGTTATTTACCTCTTCTATTCAATTTACGTTAGGCAATGGTACTGACGTTGCTATCGCCGCTCCCGGTATTATTGCTTTCACGCCAACGGCGAAAACGTCTATCAATAAGCATGTTGTGTTATCTAGCGGCGTTCATGGAAATGAAACGGCCCCCATCGAAATATGTGACGAGCTGGTACAGCATATTCTTACTAACAAGCTTGAGCTTAGCCATCGTGTACTTTTTCTATTTGGTAACTTACCGGCCATGGATATTGCTGAAAGGTTTGTAGAAGAAAACATGAATCGGTTGTTTAATGGCGCCCATTCGAAAGGGGAAGGATGCAACAACAGTGAGCGCAAACGTGCTAAAGCGCTAGAAGATGCGATAACCGATTTCTTCTCTGTGGCAGCTTCTGGTGATGAGAAGTATCACTACGACTTACATACGGCTATTCGTGAGTCTAAAAATGAAAAGTTTGCGGTCTACCCGTATTTGCATGGTAAAGCGCATAGCAAAAGCCAGCTTGGATTTTTAGCTGCGTGTGGTATTCAAACCATTTTGTTATCTGAATCAGAAACCACAACCTTTAGTTACTCGTCTTCTGTGCAGCATCAAGCGCATGCCTTTACCGTCGAATTAGGCAAAGTGCAGCCATTTGGTCAAAACGACATGAGCCGTTTCGAAGCAGCAAAACAATCAATTACTGCATTAATTTGTGAAGATGATTTCAGACCTGACGTTGATATAGACTCGCTAGATATTTATCGGGTGAATCAAGTTATCAATCGCCATCAAAACGATTTTACGTTGCATTTCGATGACGACACGCCTAATTTTACCGATTATGCTAAAGGCACGGTATTGGCGACCGAAACCGGCGCTACCTACACTGCACAGCAAGACGGAGAAGCGATAGTGTTTCCTAATGCTAATGTGGCAATAGGGCAACGTGCTTTATTAACGGTTGTCCCAACAAAGCTGGAGAAACTTAGTGTTTAAGTTAGATGCAAGGCTAGAGGCTGATACGTTCTTCATTCACGATTTACCCCTTTGCAGGGTATTACTAATGAATGATAGTCAGTTTCCATGGTTAATATTAGTGCCTCGTGTAGATGGGGTAACTGAAATCATTGAGTTGTCAGACGCCCAACAGCAACAGTTTTTAAGTGAGTCGGCACAGGTGAGCCGTTTACTGCAATCGCAATTTTCACCCGATAAATTAAACGTCGCGGCACTGGGTAATGTGGTCAGTCAGTTGCACATTCATCATGTTGCACGGTATAAAAGTGATATCGCATGGCCAAAACCAATTTGGGGCGCGCAAGCCGTTGTGGCTTACCCTGAAGATAAAGCTGCTGCATTGGTAGATGTGCTGAAAAAGGCATTTTCTTAATAGGCTTGGTTAATCGTGTGCTAGGTGGCTAACACTTCTGTGAATAACTTATGGTCTACTATAAGACCAAAATAAAACCCAATTTTTAAAACAACTCAGCAAGGAGCAACCCATGATAATTTCAACTACGCCCACTCTGGAAGGCCAAAAAATTGAAGCCTACTATGGCATTGTGGTTGGCGAAGCCGTAATGGGCGCTAACATAGTAAAAGATTTATTTGCCTCTATACGTGACATTGTAGGTGGCCGTTCTGGTTCATATGAAGAAGAATTAACGCGAGCAAGAAAGCTAGCGTTTACAGAACTTGAGCATGAGGCTCGCAGCATGGGTGCTAACGCAGTTGTGGGAATAGATCTTGATTACCAAGTTATCGGTGACAAAGGCAGTATGTTGATGGTGAGTATTAGCGGAACTGCAGTAAAAACATCGCCACTTTAAAATGTAGTAGGTAGGCTAATTCGGATAAAGAACCTGATTCAATGCCAGCTTAAACCCAGATGTTAGCAGTTTGAATCTGGTTGGTCTTAATGTGATTAGCTTTGATGTGGTTAGCCTTCCAGCAGGGCGACTGTTTTACCAGTCGTCCTCTTCATCTTCAAATCCATTCTTCTTTTGCTTATCGTCTTTCTTTTTAAGCGGTGTTGGAAATTTAAATTTAGCGCTGTATTTTAACAGCGTAATATTGCCAACCACCACGCCCAATACAATAACGATAATAATGACAACCCAAAGCGTATCCATCACTGTCTCCGTTAAAGCTAATTAGTTGTGAAAGCTTATCTAGCCCAACTTTCACTATCCCAACTCTCGCCACGATTTAACACGTAGCGATAGTAAATTTCATCAATATGCTGAAGAACAACGGCCTTACCTTCAATGCTACTGTGTTTGATGGCAGTAGTGAGTTCCGTCAGCGAAAGCGCTTGTTCAAACTCAGTGGCAACAGCCCGGTGGCTCAGGTGCCAAAGCTCACACGCTACGCCGCCTTTATCTTCATTGAATGGGCGAAAGAACCCAAAGGTGCTCATATTCGCTTCAAGCCAATTAGCTAACAAAAAACAAGGCCCACCTTTTCGATATTCGCTATCAACTAACGAAAACTTACCGCTCCATTGTTCAACGGCGTGCTTGTCATAAACATCAAAGTCACTTCCCCAATGATGTCGACTGCCACCAGGTAACGCTGACCACATCAGTATTGCATGTAGTTTTTCTACGTCGGATAAACTATTCGGGTTTAATACAGTGCCCTCGCTATCCAACAGCGCCGCTTCGCCACGCCATTTTCTATTCCAAATAGCACACTGTTTATCAAAGTGACGAAAGCTGCTTACTAAGCACAAATCTATACCGTCATCTCGGGCGGCTTGTTGCATATTAACAAAAGCGGGTAGCACGTTGGCATGCAGGAAGTGTCCATTTCCTGCATCAACAAGGTGAGGATTGTCTTGCCCTAACCAGGTAGCTGGTTTCATGCGAGTAGATTGACCAAAATACCGTAGTACATGTCACTTAATAACTCTAAATCACTCATTTTTACACATTCATCTATTTTATGAATGGTGGCATTTACTGGCCCTAGCTCAATAACTTGTGCGCCAGTAGGCGCAATAAAACGCCCATCAGATGTGCCGCCAGCGGTAGATAAAATGGTAGGCGTGCCACGTACATCGGCAATTGCTTTTTCAGTGGCAGTAAGCAGTGGGCCTGAGTCTGTCAAAAAAGGCTGGCCGTTAAACGTCCACTTTATATCGTAGTCAAGTTCATGCTTATCCAGAATGGTCGTAACGCGCTTAATGAGTTCTTGATCTGTCACTTCGGTTGAAAACCGGAAGTTAAAGCACACATGAAGCTCGCCAGGAATTACATTACCTGCACCAGTGCCGCCATTAATGTTTGAAATTTGAAAGCTGGTGGGCGGGAAAAACTCGTTGCCATTGTCCCAATGAGACTGAGCCAATTCTGTTAAAGCAGGTGTGGCGCAATGCACTGGATTTTTTGCTAAGTGCGGATAAGCAACATGGCCTTGAATACCTTTAACAGTAAGATCGCCAGTTAATGAACCACGTCGGCCATTTTTAACAATATCGCCCACTTCATCGGTCGAAGATGGTTCGCCAACCACACACCACGTGATTTTTTCATTTCGTGCTTCAAGGGTATCGATAACACGAGTAGTGCCATTGATAAACGGGCCTTCTTCGTCACTGGTAATAAGATACGCAATACTACCTTTGTGATCAGGGTAATCGGCTACAAATTTACGGGTTGCGACTAACATTGCGGCCAAACTGCCTTTCATGTCGGCAGCACCACGGCCATGTAAATAGCCGTCTACTTCAGTAGCCGTAAAAGGCGGGGTTTTCCATGCGCTTTCTGGCCCACTAGGCACCACATCGGTGTGACCAGCAAAGCAAAAGACTGGGCCTTCGTTACCACGACGTGACCACAGGTTAGTGGTATCGTCAAATACCATGGTTTCATTGTTAAACCCCAAGGTACCTAAAAAATCTTTCATGGCTTCTTGGCAACCCTCATCTTCAGGGGTAACCGAACGCCTATTCATTAAGTTTTTAGCAATGTCTATTACGTTATCGTTTAACAAAATATTTCCTCATACTGCGCAGGTTTAAAGCCAATGTGAAACGTGCCGTTATGATTTAAAATAGGGCGCTTCACCATCGCAGGGTGTTCAAGTAACAAAGCGAGTGCCTTTTCGCGGGTGATATCTGTTTTATCACTGTCATCGAGTTGGCGAAAAGTCGTGCCACGTTTGTTCAACATCACTTCATAACCAAGACTGGCTTCAGCGTTGGCAAGAAAGTCGGCGTCGATACCGTCTTTTCTGTAATCGTGAAAAGTAAATTCGATGTTGTTCTCAGTAAGCCATTTTTTGGCTTTTTTGATCGTGTCGCAATTTGCGATGCCATACATTGTTGTACTCAAAAGGATACTCCGTTACAGCGTGAAGTTAGTGTAAGTGCATAATAAGCTCGTTATTATACATTTTCAAAAAGGGTTCGAATTTGCCTAAATATAAAGGGTTAACAGCGTGTCGCTACCCGCATCAACAAATTTTTGATGCGTTGGTAGAACGCCTATTAATGCTTTGGTATTTAATAAGGTCATTATACAAATATTTTCCACGCCTTGTTGTTTTAGCCACGCGGAATTTACACTAAATAACATAGCACCGGCTTTAATCTGTTCGCCTTGTCTTAACTGAGTTAAAAATTGCGCACCGTGCAGCATTTGGGTGTGTAAGCCATATTTGATTCGACACTTAAGCCCAAAAGAAGATTTAATTTCAATTGAATAGTCGAGGGGATCTATTTTCATTACTGTTGCATTAAATGGGGATACCACTTTACTGGAAGCGGTGGTAAGCGCTAAACCTGGCCCCCATGCTCCAACGTTGATTAGATCATCATTAACGTGTTGCAGTAACACACATTGGCCTGACACCGGTGATGCGATTGGAATGGTTTTTTTAAACTGTTCAGGAGGCGAGGTCAGTTGCTTTTCTATTAACACTACTTGCCCTCAAGAACCGTATAGCCTGCATTTCTTAATGCCTTTGTTGCATCAGCAAGTTTATTATCTTTCACAAGGAAAAAATCGGTTTCGAATGTCGATACAACAAAAATAGCGACTTTCACGGCGGCAAGCACAGCGCCTATCTGCGCCATAATACCTACCATAGATAAATGCAGCGGGCCGAGCAGTTCAAGTGCTCGCCAGCCTTCATCAGAATCTAGTGAATCTACATTTACATTCGACGGGATAACAATAGACAATTCATCTTCTGTTTTGCCCAAGAAAAAAAGCGGGCTTTGAAGTACATTTGCAGGAATTGCACTGTCGCCATCTAGGCTGTGGATCGTAAATGGTTGGGGAAGTACTGAGAGTGTTTGTTTTGGCATGAATAACCGAAAAAAAAGGTTTCAATCAAAGTATCCACATTAAAACACTATCTGTGGTTAAGTGCTACGTGTTATCCACTTAATCTGTGGATAAGTTTGTTGAGTAGTTTGGGGCTTTTGTTTAAAGCATTGAAATTAAACAATAAAATAAACTGTACAAACAATAGTCAGTGGATAACATTTACCTATTCACAAGCATTTTCCACAGCCTCTGTCTATACATATTTAAAAATTGTTCTGCTTATTTTGCAATTTCTTGTCTTGACACTGCTGTCTTTTATCCAACGTAATAAACCGGATCGCCACGTGGTTTTTTATCAATGGCTGTGCAATTATCAAAGTGTACAATTTGTACATACTGGTTTTAGATACTGGGTTGATGATCTAAAAATGCCAAACCTCAAAAGGGGAATGATATGAGCGATAGTTTATGGATGGATATCACCACCGAAGACGCTGATGCCTTAGCTGATTTTTATGTGAATGTGATGAGCTGGAAAAAAGAAGCCTTCGATATGGGCGGCTACAATGATTATGTGATGATGAAAGAAGATGGTAGCCCTGCGGGCGGCATATGTCACAAGCGAGGCTGCAATAGTGATATTCCTGGCGGTTGGGTGCCGTATTTCACGGTAGCCGAATTAGACTCAGCATTAGCCGCTTCTAAAAGCGCAGGTGGGCAGCAAATAGGAGACATTCGCCACCATGGTAAATCTCGCTTTTGTATTATAACAGACCCTTCAGGGGCGTGTTGTGTACTTTATCAACAAGGCGAAGACTAAAAAGGCACTACCAGAACACGGCAAGTACACGCTGAGGAAGGGAGGGGAAAGATTAGGAAAGGTGTGGGAGAAATTAGGAAAGGTAAGGAATACACAGGGTGATGTCAGCTTCAAGCTAAGGGGGCTGACACCACTAACACCACTATGTGTAAAATTTTAGAGCAAGCATTGATTAGGGCGACTATTTATTTAATACGCCGCGATTTACCTGATCCCTTTCAATCGATTCAAATAACGCTTTAAAGTTGCCTTCTCCAAACCCATCGTCTTCTTTGCGCTGAATAAACTCGAAAAACACTGGGCCAAAAACGGTTTCTGAGAAAATTTGCAGTAGCAAACGAGGAGACTCGCCTTCCGTGGTTCCGTCTAACAAAATACCTCGTTGTTTAAATTCTCCAACGGGCTCACCGTGGCCGGGTAAGCGCTCTTCTAACATGTCGTAATAAGTATCAGGAGGTGGGGTCATAAACTTCATGCCCTTCGCTTTAAGTTTATCTAAGCAGCTTATAAGGTCGTCGCAAGCAAAGGCAATATGCTGTATACCTTCACCATTGTATTGCATTAAAAATTCTTCGATTTGACCGCCACCGCCTACGGCTTCTTCATTGAGTGGAATTCGAATTTTGCCATCAGGCGCGGTCATGGCTTTAGATAGTAAACCCGTGTACTCACCCTTAATATCAAAATAGCGAATTTCGCGAAAGTTAAACAACGATTCGTAGAATTTCGCCCAATGATTCATTCGGCCGCGATACACATTGTGAGTAAGGTGGTCCAGCGTGTGGAAGCCGCAACCTTCAGGGTGTCTGTCTACCCCTTCAATCCATGTAAAATCGATATCATAAATAGTGTTTTCGCCTTGATAGCGATCGATTAAATAAAGCATGGCACCGCCGATACCTCTGATAGCAGGCAGTTTTAATTCCATAGGGCCTGTGTGGGTGTCCATAGGTTGTGCGCCGCGCTTTAGCACTTCAGAATAGGCGTGCTGAGAGTCTTTAACGCGAAAGGCCATGCCACACGCTGAAGGGCCGTGTTCTTCAGCATAGTAAGAAGCGTGGCAGTTTTTTTCATAGTTACTTAAAAGATTGATATCGCCTTGGCGCCACAGCTCCACATCTTTTGATTTATGCTTGGCCACAAGGGTGAACCCCATCGCTTCAAACATAGGCTCCAATAAACCCTTTTTAGGCGCGGTAAATTCTAAAAATTCAAAACCATCTAACCCAATTGGGTTTTCAAATACATCTGCCATTGTCTTTCTCGCTTACTGAAGTCACTGCCTTTGCGTTAGTTAATTAGTTTTTGATATTGAACCCATGCAAAGGCGATTGTAATTAGTAGAGTCGATTGTAATGGTGAGGTAAATATAAGAGCAATAGAGTGTTAAAACATGACATGAGCCGTTGCAGCATATTAAGTGTAACGTTTAGTTTTCAGCTGTGTGGAAACGCAATTCCAGTTCGTTTTTAATAGCGTAATTAATTGAATTAAGATGGTTTATTTTTATTTCTGGGCAGCTAGGAAATGTTCACATATGCATACATTCAAAGAATTTCCCTACTATTCTGGTTCTTATATGGTTCTTATATAGTACTTATATCTTACCGTCGAAATGCTTCGTTAATCCTTTCCAACAATCAATATAGTCTGTTTGGCGAAGCGGAGTACTAAGTGCAAACTCAGTTGGGGCGATAGGAAAGCGAGATTCAAACATAAACGCCAGTGTGTTTTCGTATTTCTGTGGGGCTAATTCTGTATTCGAGGCGGCTTCAAATACAGAAGCTTCGGGGCCATGAGGGGTAAAGCAATTATGTAAACTCATACCACCAGGCGCAAAGCCTTTTTCTTTAGCATCGTAACTCCCTTCAATTAAACCCATAAATTCACTCATCACATTCCTATGAAAATAAGGGGGGCGAAAGGTGTTCTCAGCCACCATCCAGCGCGGGGGGAAAATGACAAAATCAACATTGGCAGTGCCTTCAAGTTCAGAAGGCGAGGTTAGCACCGTTAATATGGAAGGGTCGGGGTGGTCAAAACTGACGGTATTAATCACGTTAAAATTCTTAAGATCATATTTGTATGGCGCTGAATTACCTACCCACGCAACGACATCAAAAGGCGAATGTGGAAGCGGGGCTTGGTATAAATGGCCACAGAATTTGTTAATAATGACATGGGGCGTGTCTATATCCTCAAACCATGCAGTGGGGTACAAAAAGTCTCTTTGATTGGCAAACCCGTTTGCGCCTACGGGGCCTCGCTCAGGTAAAACGTATGACTGCCCATAGTTTTCACAAATATACCCACGAATTGCGCCATCAATAGGAGTAACGCTAAAGCGCACCCCACGGGGGATCACCATAATTTCACCTGCAGATAGGTGTAATTTGCCAAACTCAGTTTTTACTTCCATGTTTCCATGTTGTGGAACGAACAGCATTTCACCGTCAGATGAGTAAAATACCTTATTCCCCATAGCCGCATTCGCACTGTAGCAGTGAATGCCCATGCCGGTTTGCTGATTCGCGTCGCCGTTCGTGGCTATGGTCACTAAACCTTCAATAAAGTCTATGCTGCTTCGCTCATCAGGAAGGGGGATAGGATCCCACCGCATCACATTTGGCGGGCACGGCGACTGTGTTTCAGGGCCAGTTTGAATTTGTGTGTTCTTATAAGGTGAAAAATCACCCATAGCGACAGAAGGCCGAATTCGATAAGTCCAACTGCGTCTATTTTTAGCCCGAGGCGCTGTAAACGCACTGGTGCTGAACTGCTCAGCGTAAAGTTTATAATTAACTTTTTGCGGGCTAAATTGCCCTTTGGGTAGTGCATCAGGCAAGGCTTCAGTTTCATGCTCATTATTAAAACCCGACAAATAAGTTAATTGACTCATCATACCCACCTTTCAAATACTGCTGATGCTAAACGCTTTTATTTATGTAGCGTAAATATTAATAAAAAGTAAATCAATTGCGTGGCTAGAATTGGGCCCTTATAAAAAATTGATGTGTGATGATTTGTTTACGCTGGTGGAAACTTCCTACATAAGCGCCCACTTATAGTAGTGGTTTCATAAAGGTGATGGACGGCCCATTGATTTTACGGCTTTTACTGATAAATTAGGCGCATACATGATAAATAGAGACAACACGTGGCACCGCTAGAAATTTATGCCGGCAATGGGGCAATGAATACCATTAAGCAACAAGGCTTTCACCCTGAAGTATTTAGTTATTTTCTCGGCGCTTCAGGCGGTCCAAAATGGTTTTCACTTGCAGGTTTAGACAGAGTACTGTTTCCTGAATGGTTTAGTAATGTAGAACATCAAATACATGTTATAGGGTCTTCTGCGGGTGCATTCAGGGCTATCTGTGCAGTACAAAATGACCCGCTTGCAGCCATAAATCGGCTAGCTACTTCTTATTCAACTACTACTTACAGCGATAAGCCTACTCCTGCTGAAATAACCCGCAAGGCCGAAGCGCTAGTAAAAGAAATGGTGAATAGCGAAGGAAAAAAAGAGGTGTTGGCCAACGAGCGATTCAAAGCACACATCTTTGTGGCTAAGTGCTTGGGGGCTACCCGGCGCGAGCATAAGTTTTCTCAGTTATCGGGCCTTGCGATGAGTGCTGCTGCTAACGCGGTCACGCGAAAGAACTTGGGTAGATACTACACACGCTGTATTTTTTCGTCGCCTAATACCGAGTTTTCAGTTAAAGACCCTTATCAACTTCCCACTGAACAATACGAGTTAAATAACGAAAATATCCATAACGCACTGCTTGCCTCCGGTGCTATTCCCGTTGTGCTAGAAGGAATACGAGATATAGCGGGGGCCCCGCAAGCTATGTATCGCGATGGCGGTATTGTTGATTATCATTTTGACCTAGAATTTGGCCCTGACAAAGGTTTAGTGTTATATCCACACTTTTACCCTAAGCCCATTCCAGGTTGGTTCGACAAGGGCTTAAAACGCCGCGTGGCACATAAAAATAGTTACGACAATGTGGTTATGCTAGTGCCATCTGCCGAGTTCGTTGCAAGCCTGCCATACGGTAAAATTCCAGATCGAAAAGACTTCGAGCAACTCGATGCTGCCACTCGCATAAAGTATTGGCAAACGGTATTGCAAGAAACCGATAGGTTGGGGGAGTACTTTATGAAAATAGCGAGTGATGGAAGTATTGTTGATAAAATCAAGCCGTTGCCATTTTTGCAGCGCGAGAACGTTTAATTCGGTGTGAAATTGCTCACTTTTTCAATAAATGGTGGCAAATCAATCAAACACACACCTTAAACACAAAATAAGCTTGCAGGACGCACTGTGCATCGCTATGATACGCGCCGTCCTTCAGGCAGTTCTGCCGAAGCATATTTGCGACTATAGCTCAGTTGGTTAGAGCGCTACCTTGACATGGTAGAGGTCCCCTGTTCGAATCAGGGTAGTCGCACCACTTCTTATATTCAATTTATTATCACCTGATTTCTACCGTTTTCTTTTGCCTGATATAGCGCATTATCGGCATGCTTAATTAATGTATCTAATGATTTGTTAGATTTATTCCCAAGCGATACCCCAACGCTAAACGTCATGCTTAAATCTTCCTCAAGAGCATCAATGTTGTTGCAGTATTTTTGATACGTTGCAGCTAGCTGCTCAAACATCTGGTGAACTACAATTTCGTCCGATGAATTTAAAATGAATAACCATTCCTCGCCGCCGTAACGGCCAAAATCATCATGTTTAGACAGTGTCTCTTTTGCAGCATTTGCAAAAGCAATCAACACTAAATCACCCACATCATGTCCATACTCGTCGTTAATTTTTTTAAAGTAATCTAAATCAACAATAGCGACTGTTATGTTTTGTTGCGCTAGTTTGGTGTTGGCAGTAGCGAGTATTCCCCGACGATTAAGACAGTTTGCTAGGTGATCTGTTGATGCCATACGATGATATTTTTTACGTTGGCGTGATTGTCTGTAAACTAAAAGCAAAGCGACCAGAACTAAAATAAAAGCAATAGTAGCACTTAAGCGCCATATGATTTTTTGCTGATATTCCTCTTTAGCTTGAAGATTACTAATATCTTTTTGGTATTCTAACTTACGAATTGTGTCTTCTTTTTCTTTTACTTCAAACTTTACTTGTAAGGCTTTAATGTTGCTTTCGCTGGTGGCATCGAAGTGTTTTTTAGTATAGAAAAGCTTTTTTTCTATGGCATCAAATGCTTCATCCGTAAGATTTAGCTTTCGCTTTAATTCGTATCTTTCACCAAAAAACTCCGCTTTATAAATACTACGGCTAAATTTATCTATGATGAGAAAAACGTCATCATTTATTTGATTAGCTTGCTCTAATGCATCTTGTTTAATATATATGTTGCTTAACAAAATCATCGAAGCAAGTTGCATATCATTAATGCCCGCTGACTGAGCCAGTTTTATATTTTCCTGTGCTATGACTAAGGCTGCGTCGTAATTTCCTTGAAGATATTGAATGTTTGCAATTGAATACTGCGCAAAAGTCAGCCCCTTTTTCATATTTACTTTTTTGAAATAGGCTAAAGCCTTATTTAAATAAACTAGGGCATTTGAGGTATCGTCGCTTTCAAGAAGTATATTCCCTAAACTCCAATATGCTTTAGAAGTAAAAAGGCCATCATTCGTGCTTTCGAATGTGCTTACCGCTTTCTTCGCATAATGTATCGCTTTTTCTTTATCGTTAAGGTAGTTGTAAGCATCAGCTATCTTTCGGTAAAAATAGCCCTGTGATGCTATGTCACTGCTTTTCATCGCTAATTCAAGCCCTTCAAGGGCCGCGTTTAGCGTTTTTCTTAACGCATCCGTGTCAGTATAGTAGTAAGCTAAAGCGCGAAAAATAATGATTTTTTCATTCACTGAGTGTTGCGAGATTTGCGCTTCTAATTTTTTAGAAAGTTCTTTTGCAGGTTTGAGATCGTCTAATCTGGTTAAAGACTTCAGTTTTGTCTCTAAAAAAAGTAGATAAATATCATTTCGTTTTAACAGTTCTTTATGATTTAAATAGTGTGATAAATGAACCGTTAATTCGTCGTACTTTTCTTGTCTAAAGAGGAGTTCAGAATACAGGGCTGCAGCTTCTAGATGAAGATCCTCCCAACCTTGCTCTTTGCTTATTTTAAAGGCACTTTTTAGTTTCTCTTTATAGAGCAGGTAATCAAGCTTGTATTGCCTAATATCCTTAATAATGCTGCGTGTACTTTCACGATCGGGAGCGTCTAAAAATGGATTTGAAGCGCTCTCGGATGCAAAGCCACTTTGAGTCACACACATAAAGAATAAGATCGTCAAAGCGTTAAGCCAACCGGCCATAAAAATTCCTTTTTCCTGCACATTCTTATCGATAATTACTATTTTTAAATCAGTATAGGTTTGTTGCTTCCAACACTATAGCATCCACGAAAAATTTAATGGCTCATGCATACGAATTTATACTGACTTAATTGATAAAATTTAAAAAGATATGGTTTGCATCATGGTTGTAAAATTACATACCTAGTTTGCTATGCGAACACTGTGTGCAGCATATTTTTCCATTCTTCAGGTATCACGTTTATTGTTTATATCCAGTTTGCCAACTCGGCTTTCTTTTCAAGAAAGCTTTAATGTTATGTCTAAACCTGCCGATTTTAAAAAATGGTTAATAAAAGTTCACGCTTACGTGATTTAAAAATCTTCGGCGTTAGCCTTTGACATTTTTGCTTTTTGACATGAAGGTCCAGAGGGCGATACAGCGGGTATGCTTTGTTTCGTTAACAATGCATCATAATTAAACGCAATTTGAAAATGTTGCTACACTTAAATTTTACATTTAATTTCTAGCGTAGTGGGTAGTGAATGGATAATGCGGGGCTAATGAGAGAAAAGGATATTTTCGAAAAAACATTTGAACAATGTGGCGTAGGATTAGCGCATGTTAGCCCGCATGGTGACCTTATCCGTGTGAACAGTAAGCTAAGTGGTTTTTTAGGATATGATAGCGCGACACTTGTTAAAATGTCGTTTCAAAGCATTACAGAAGCTTCACACGTTCAAGAGGATTTATACCTTCTTCACCAAGTGCTTCGCGGCGAAATAGACACTTACAGCATAGAAAAAAAATACATTCATGCTAAAGGTCATCACGTTTGGGCAAAATTAACGGTTTCTTTGGTTCGTGATGAAAGCGGAGAGCCTGATTATTTTATCTCGGTCGTCGAAGATATCGATGATAAGAAACGCATTGAATCAGAGCTATATAAAGCAGAGGCGCTTTTCAGCAAGATAGTCGCTGCTTTTTCTGCGCATTCTTTTGTTTGGGTTGCGAACCCAGAACTCACCCGCCTTCATTACATTAACGAAGGTTATCGCAACATTTACGGGCGTGATGAATATGAATTGCATGCTAAGCCCGATGCGTTTTTATCCTATGTGCATAAAGACGATCGTTTGCTTGTAGATAAGGTATACAAAGCGAAGCCGCTAGAAAGTTGGGACTTACAATATCGCATAAAAAATAGTAGCGGAGAAATAAGGTACATTCACGATAGGGGCATGCCACTATTTGACGAGAACGAACAACAGGTACTGGTGGTAGGCACCGCTGACGATGTTTCTCATGAAAAAGAGCAACAGCAAGCATTGTTAGAAGCAATATCTAAACTTGAGTACCTCTCTAAAACAGATCCACTCACTGGCATTTCAAATAGACGAGAAATGTTCATCCAACTAGATAGAGAAATACAACGAATGAACCGCGGTCAGAAACCGTCAACGCTTGTATTTATCGACCTAAACGACTTCAAAAGTATCAATGACACCTTTGGCCATAAAGCCGGAGATAGAGCATTGGTGGGTTTTTCAGACATTATGAAAAATACCCTGCGAGAAACCGACCGTTTTGCTCGCTTAGGCGGCGATGAATTTGTTGTGCTTTTATTTGGTTCAGATGACGCCGATGCCGAGGTGTTTTTTGAACGCTTAGCAGAAACCTCATTCGATATTGAATTTGGCCGTGAGTTTGACAGTGAATTAGCAGATTCCGACGCTAACCAAGACAGTCGCGTGAATAGTGGAAGTGATGGTATCACTACCACCGGAACCTCTCTGTCTTTTAGCTTGGGGTGGCATACGTGGGATGCGAATATTGTGACGGCACAAAACTGGGTAGATGCCGCTGATGAAGCCATGTATAAACAAAAACGCCAGCACAAAAGGCATGCTGACGTTTAGAGATAGGTTGAAACATTTTTTTATTCTAAACTAATCCAATTACGCTAAACCTCTTAACTTAGAAGCAGTGAAGGTATGCGATAACATGAAGGGCAATGCTACATTGCCCCATCAGGTGTTAGTTTTCTCTTTTGGCATGCGTAGTAGCAAACCACGTCGCTATTTCGGCTCGCTCTTCCTCTGTCATGCCGGTTTTATTTAAAAACGGCATGTCTTTGGTCACGGTAGTGCGTCTTACTAACTGAGGCGCATACCGCGTGATATCTTCCCAGCTATCTAACACCACACCTAATGGCGCAACTTTAAAAATTTCATCGGTAGGGGTGCGTGAATGACAGCCTACACAATGGGTATTCACAAGCTCGGCCACGCGTTCATCAGTTACCACGGCTACACTTTCATTTTCAGTACCCGCTACCTCAACATTCGCTGGCGTTTTCGGCCACGAAACCCATAACGCAATGGCAAGCATAGCAACAGCACCTGTGACTAATATCGATGGTTTAGTTTTGCCAACATGACGTAGGTTGAAGAAGTGACGAATCCATGCGGCAGCCGCCATTAGCGCAATAAGCACTAACCAATTTTGCTCGTGTTGATAAGTCATAGGGTAATGGTTTGAAATCATGATGAACAATAACGGCAAGGTGAAGTAGTTATTGTGCATGGAACGCAATTTAGCGCCCGCGCCCCATTGAGGGTCGATACTTTCTTTCGCTTGTACTGCAGCAACCATTTTACGTTGGTTGGGCATAATGTTGAAAAACACATTACCCACCATAATGGTGCCGATTAATGCCCCAACATGAATGTAAGCGCCGCGACCACTAAACCATTGTGTTGAAAGGTAAGTGACTACACAAATAAGCGTAACCAAACATAACGCAAAAACAATAGGATATTTAGCTAGCGGGCTTCTACAGGCAAATTCGTAAATGGCTATGCCGCCAAAAATAAGCCCTAAACCTAACGAAATAGCAGTAGTAGGCGACATATTATTAACTTGAGGGTCAATCAAGTATGCCGAAGCGCCAAAGTAATACACAATAATGAGTAGCGCAAAGCCTGATAGCCAAGTGGTATAAGCTTCCCATTTAAACCAGTGTAGGGTTTCAGGCATTTTTTCTGGGCCATAAGCATATTTGGCTACTTCATAAAAGCCGCCGCCATGTATCGCCCATAAGTCGCCTTTTATGCCTTTATCTTCTTTCCACTTAGGTGGGGTGCGCAAATTATTGTCTAACCAGACAAAATAGAACGACGCACCAATCCACGCCACACCGGCAATTACGTGAAACCAGCGTACAAATAAGCTTATCCAATCAAGCCATGGCATAGTGTGTTTCCTTCTTATTATAACAACATTGACCGCTTATCCAGGTTTCTGCAATAGCGCGATCATCACCCAAAATACTGAGTGCAAAAAAGACATCGTCAAATTCTGCATTGGGCTTAATTCGTAATTCCATAAGTTCATCGTAACGGGGCGTTACAATAATGAAGTCGGCAACCGTATCAGGGTTTAGGTTTCCAATTTCGTCATCGAGTTTGTGTGCTACCGCAGCCCCTTGGGTCATCAAGTAAAACCCTTCAATAGGATCGATAGGCGCGTGGCGCAATTGGCTAACCTTATAGGCATCGCCGTAGGTTTTTAGCATACTAAAGCTCGTACCTGCGCCTACATCGGTAGCTAATGCAACATGCACATTATTGGCTCGTGCGGTTTGCAAATCAAACAATCCGCTCCCCAAGAATAGGTTTGATGTGGGGCAAAACGCCAATGTAGCGTCTGCTTCACCTAAGCGCTGCCATTCTTCGCTAGAAAGGTGAATACCATGACCGAACACCGCGCGTGGGCGCACTAAATTGTACTTATCGTAAACATCTAAATAGCCAGATGCTTTCGGGAATAAAGATTTCACCCATGCAATTTCATCTACATTTTCAGACAAATGGGTTTGCACAAAGACATCTTTGTATTGGGTTGCCAGTTCACCTAAAGCGGCCAATTGCGCCTCTGAGCTAGTCGGCGCAAACCTTGGGGTTATTGCATAGCGATTTCGGCCTGTGTTGTGCCATTTTTCTATTAATACAGCACTGTCTTTTTGGGCGGTTTCTGGACAATCTTGTAAGTCTGCAGGGCAGTTTCTGTCCATACACACTTTACCTGCCACAATAGCCATGTCTATTTCGCTGGCGGCACTGAATAAGGCGTTACAACATCCTTGGTGTACCGATGAAAAAACGAAGCCAGTGGTCGTGCCGTTTTTCAACAACTGTTGCAAAAACACCTTGGCAATCTTTTGGGCATGTTCCACGTTAGCAAACTGTTTTTCGGTAGGAAATGTATAGTTTTCAAGCCAACTTAATAATTGCTCGCCATAGCTAGCAATACTTTCAGTTTGCGGGTAGTGCAAGTGGCTGTCGATTAACCCAGGTAAAATCCAGCTGTCTTTATGATCATGTAACAATGCATTGGGGTACTGCTCACGCATGCTAGAAAACGAGCCAGTGGCGATAATTTTTTTACCCTCTATTACCAAGCCGCCATCGTGAATAACGACAATATCATCGGCAAACGTGGATGACGCAGTATTAGGCGTTGGAAAGTGTGCAATATTCGCACGAAAAAGCTGCATTATAATTAGCTGCCTCTGTAACTGCTAAAACCAAAAGGAGAGATAAGCAAAGGCACATGGTAATGGCCGCCGTCGCTTTCAAGTTCAAACGCAATATCAATATGAGGGTAAAAACTCTTGCCATGTGTAGCAATTAAGTAGTCATGGCTATGAAAACGCAGTGTATACACACCTGCTTCAAACTTCTGACCCCATTGATTGAAACGTCCATCGTTATCGGTTTTACCAGTAAGTACGTCGCCATTAGGCAAGGTAAGGGTAAGCGCAATGCCTTCAACGGGTTTGCCCGATGTAGTATCTAATACATGACTTGATAAGGTATTCATTAATTTTCGTCCTTGGCAGTTAACGCTTTGTCTATGCGCAACAGGGTAATTTTAATTTGTTCTTGGGCGGCGGTGCGAATTTCTTCATCGGTGCTGTTCGGTAATCGCGTTTGCAAGGCGTTAAGCATCGCGTCGGCCGAAAGCCCAGTGGCACAAATGATGAAAATAAAACCATGCTTATAAAGATACGCTTGATTCGCTTCTTTTAATGTAAGCAGCGTCGCTTCTGATGCACTGGCTGTGCCTGATTGCTCTCCGCTGGCAATAGTTTTCGTGTTGGCAAACTTTTTACGCAACGAATCAACATCGCCAATCATTGGATGGGCGGTGAATGCCTCTAAAAAGTCGTCTTTGCCGCATTTTGACCAAGCGGTTTTCGCATATTCTTTTACATGGTTAACGGTGTCAAAAGGGCGGCCGTTAACCATGCTATATATCCACGACTGTGCTGCACAGGTTTGTTGAAACCAATCGCTAGCATCGCTGGCCGATAGGGTATTAAGTTCGTTTAAGGTCATACATTATGTTCCTTAGTGTTAAATCTATCGGCGTTAGTAACAGCAGTGTCTTGATTATTGTCTTCACTGGCGTGTAAACGCTGAATAATTTGGGAAGCAATAGATACCGCCACTTCAATAGGACGCTTGCCGGGTATTGAAGTATCGCCAATGGGGGTTGCTAAGCGAGCTAAGTCACTTTCATTAAAACCGCGATGTTCCAATTTAGTGATAAAACGCTTGGCTTTGGTTTGTGAACCAATAAGGCCAACAAAGGGCAACGCAGGGTATTTTAATGCTTGCTCGGTAATGCGGTAATCGAGCTGATGATCGTGAGTTAATATTACTAACCAGGTGTTTTCTTCCAGCCCACGCACTTCAGTCTCTGGCGCTTCTTCTACCACCATTTTTACGTTAGCTGGTAGCGGGTGGCTGAACAAATCTTCACGGCTATCAATCCATGATATACGTAGGGGAAGCTGAGCTAGAATAGGTACTAAAGCTTTTGCCACATGGCCTGCACCGAAAATAGCGATGTGCTGCGCATGGCGATTGCACACTTCAAACAATACTTTAACAGCGCCGCCACAGCATTGGCCTAGCTTACTGCTAAGAGGGTATGAGCGTATTTCGGTGCTAGCATTATTTTTACCACGAGTACCTTCACCACAAGTACCTTCACCACGAGTACCGCCACTTAGCATCTTACGAGCTGTTTTGATTGCATCGAACTCTAAATGCCCGCCGCCAATGGTATCTATGCTTTGTGCATCGGTAACCACCATTTTGCTACCGGCTTCACGGGGGGTAGAGCCAGCAATACTAATGACAGTCACAATAACGTAGGGCGCACCGTCTTGTTGACACTGCGCTACCGCTTCATACCAGGTACTCGCTTTCATTGCTGTTCCTGTTGCAACTTCATTACAGCATTCAGTACACGCTCTGGCGTGGCGGGTGTATCTAGTTGCGGGTCTTGGGTGTAGCCAGAAATACTTGAAATGGCATCTTTCAAAGCACACCATACTGAAATTGCTAGCATAAATGGCGGTTCACCTACCGCTTTTGAATGGTAAATACTGTCCTCAGCGTTCTCTCTGCCAAAAAGTTTTACATCAAAATGTTTAGGGGTATCGCCTATAGCAGGAATTTTATAGGTGGCCATGTTTTCACTGGTTAAACGACCATCGTTATTCCACACCAGTTCTTCTGTGGTTAGCCACCCCATGCCTTGGATAAAGGCACCTTCTATTTGGCCAATATCAATAGCAGGGTTCAAGCTATTCCCCACATCATGAAGTACGTCTACTTTATCAACGCAATATTCACCACTTAGGGTATCAACAGATACTTCACTTACCGACACGCCATAAGAGAAATAGAAAAACGGACGGCCGTCGCCTGTTTCGCGATTGTAATGCAGTTTAGGGGTTTTATAGAAGCCATTGGCCGATAAAGGTACGCGGTCAAAATACGCTACCTGAACTAAATCGCTAAACGCTTTTTGGTGTTCATCTAGTACCAAGTTACCTGCAGTAAACTGCACCTTTTCAGCTTGCTCTGGCATACCTAGCTCGGTAGCAAAACACAGTGCTAAGCGTTCCTTCAACGTAATACAAGCATTTTGCACCGCTTTACCGTTTAGGTCTGTACCGCTCGACGCCGCCGTTGGTGATGTGTTTGGTACTTTATCGGTGCGGGTGGCTGTTACTTCTATCATGTCCATAGACACACCAAATTCATTCGCCGCAATTTGAGCTATTTTGGTGTGCAAGCCTTGGCCCATTTCTGTGCCGCCATGATTCACTTGAATGCTACCGTCGGTATAAATATGTACCAGCGCGCCCGCTTGGTTCAAATGCTTTGCGGTAAAGGAAATACCAAACTTAACCGGAGTCAGAGCTAGGCCTTTCTTAATGACAGGGCTATTGCGGTTAAAGTCGGTAATCGCGTCTCTGCGTGCCCAATAATCGGCGTCTTTTTCTAGCTTTGCGATCATTTCTGGCAGTAGGTTGTGCTCTACTTCCATGCCATAAGGGGTAGTGGTGCCAGTTTCTGGCCCGTACAAATTTTGTTTACGTACGGTAAGTGGGTCTACTTCTAGCTTGCGTGCCATGGCATCCATCATGGCTTCAGCCATGATCATACCTTGCGGCCCGCCAAAACCACGGTACGCCGTGTGCGATACCATGTTAGTTTGCAAGCGGTGACCTACAATGTTGCTTGCACCTAAAAAGTAACCGTTATCGGCATGAAACATGGCTCTATCTACAATAGCGTCAGACAAGTCAGGTGAATGCCCACAATTACCGTTTATATCTACTTTTGTGGCAACAATTTTACCGTTTTCGTTAAAGCCAACCTCAAAGCTATTATCGAAAGGATGGCGCTTGCCTGTCACGTGCATATCAGTGCTGCGAGGTAAACGACACTTCACTGCACACTGATTGCGAGAAGCTAACAAAGACGCTAAACACGCCCACTGAGCGGCTTGGGTTTCTTTACCGCCAAAACCGCCACCCATGCGGCGCATATCTACCATCACATGATGCAGCTTGATATCGAGTACTTCAGCCACTAGCTTTTGCACTTCACTAGGATGTTGGCTTGAGGTATATACCTTCATGCGACCATCTTCATCGGGAATGGCAAGCGACACTTGCCCTTCAAGGTACATATGCTCTTGGCCGCCAATAGAAAGATGGCCTTTACAGGTTAAAGGTGCAGTCGCAAGTTGAGTATCAGCATCACCTTGGCCAAACCTGTGAGTAGGGCGCACAAAGCGTTCATGTTTATGCGCTTCTTCGGTGGTAAATACCGCGGCGGTAGGAATAACCTTAATAGTGCCTTTTAGTGCCGCTTTACGGGCTAAATGTACCGAGGTAGCAAGCACTGCAAAATAGGGCTGACCGTAGAATTTAATTTCGCCATTAGCGAGAAGGGGGTCGCCTTCAAAAACCGGCCCAATATCTTTATGGCCAGGAACATCGTCGATGGTAATAACATCGACCACACCTTCACTTGCACGTACGGCAGATAAATCCATAGATTCAATAATGCCCGCCGCGCACACGCTGGTCCCTACCGCGGCGTAAAGCGTGCCTTGCGGCTCTACCAAATCGTCAATATATTTCGCGCTTCCTTGAACCTGTCTGGCAGCACTTTCATGCTTTACCGACGTATGAACAACCTGTGTTGAGGCTGAATCTTTCGCGCTATCGATAAGCTTACGCATGTTGCACCACCCGAGTTTCAATCTTGTTTTTTGCGTGGCTGCTTGTACCACTGGCTGATTGGCTAGTGTTTTGATGCTCTAGCCAGAATCGATGCCATAAATTAGCCAGTACGGTTTTACGGTATTCTGCACTCGCTCTCACATCATCTATTGGGGAAAATGCTTCGCTTAAAATTTGTTTACCAATACTCAAGCATTCGCTACTTGCCCATTGTTTGCCTTTTAATGCGCTATTCAATGCTTCGCAACTAGCAGGGGTTGCGGCAACACCACCAAACCCAGTGCTAACGTGTTCAACTTTACCGTCATTCAAGGTTACGTTGAACACGGCACACACGGCAGAAATATCATCTTCCATGCGCTTTGAAATTTTATACGCGGCGACTAATTCATTGGCCGTCAGGTAAGGTATTTCAATGGCAGACAGCCATTCGCCTTTTTCTAGCGCCGTTTGGCGATAGCCAGTAAAAAACTCACTCACAGGTATAGCGCGAGTTTGTGTACCATTATCAATATGCAGCACGGCCTTTAAGGCTAGCAATACAGGCGGCATATCGCCAATAGGCGAAGCGTTTGCCACGTTACCGCCCAAGGTGGCTTGGTTACGTATTGGCAACGAAGCAAAGCGGGTGATTAATTCTGCTAATTGAGGAAAGTGCCCTAACAAAGGTTGCGTCAAATCACTCAACGGCGTAGTTGCACCAAACGTGATCGAATGTTCGTTTGTAGTGCAGCCATTTAGTGATTTCACGCCACTTAAACTAATTAGTGTGTTCACATCTTTCAGTTGTTGAGTAAACATCAAGCTCAAATCGGTGCTGCCTGCCACTAAAAGTGCATCTGGGTGTTGAGCGATAGCATTGGCCAATGCAGTGCGAGAATCTGGAACAAGTAAATTGTTAGTGCCCAGTACGGGTGTACCGGCTAGTTCCTTCAACGCACTTAGCGTGGAAGGCTCATTACGAACGAATGTGTCATCAGGTGTATTACCACATACCGATAATGCAGCATCAATAATTGGGCGATAGCCGGTACAACGACAAAGGTTGCCCGATAACGCATGCAGAACTTCGTCGCGATTTGGCGTGCCATCTTGATGATACAAAGCAAACATAGACATGATAAACCCTGGCGTACAAAAGCCGCACTGCGAACCATGAAAGTCGATAAGTGCTTGTTGTACTGGATGTAATGTGTTGTCTTGAGTTAAATGCTCTACCGCAATAAGTTGTTTGCCATGTACAGCCGACATCAAGGTAATACAACTGTTTACCGTGCGGTAATGTAACCCATCGAACTGTGGGTTAGGCTCGGCAATCACTACGGTACATGCACCGCAATCGCCTGCTGCACAACCCTCTTTAGTACCGGTAAGTTTTCTGTGCTCGCGCAAGAATTGAAGTAACGTCAGGTCAGCCCGGGTATCGTCCAATTCAACGAGTTGTTGATTAATAAGAAAGCGAATCATACCCGCACCTCATCACTATTTTCATTGATATATCCATTAATATAACGGTATTCTTGATAGAAAAGTAGACCATTTGGTCAAATAATTGCTTTAAAAAAAAGGCTTCCCTGAGAATAGCCCCTAATTTGGTAAGCAAAACTGCATACTTGTTGGTGTAATACAGGCAAGAATCGTGCAAGGTTGAACATAGAGAACACAAAGTTAAGTAGGGGTAACGGTATAGTGATTACGTTTTCTATTTTACGCTAAAACCGTGATAACGTAATACAAACGGATGCCAGACGTGTAGTGAAGGATAAAAAAATAACGATGACCAAATTAAGAGACACGGACGCAGGCGTAGGTGCCACAAACAAAAGAAACATTCTGCAAGCCGCGGAAAAATGTTTTGCCCAGTTTGGATTCAAGGGCACTGCGGTTCAAAAAATTGCAGATGAAGCGAACCTGCCTAAAACCAATGTGCTTTATTATTTTAAAACGAAGCAAGAATTGTATGTGGCAGTGCTAGAAGAAACATTGTCGTTGTGGAATTCCCATTTCGACAGAGCCACTGTAGATGACGATCCTGCTGAAGTGTTAGCGGCGTACATTACAGAAAAAATGGAAGTATCTCGTACCCATCCACAAGCTTCTAAAATCTTCGCGATGGAAATTATTAACGGTGCGCAGAACTTAACCGGTTATTTTGACGAAGAACATGCCAAATGGATGGAAGGGCGATTAGCACTTATCGACCAATGGATTGAAGTAGGTAAACTCCCTCAGCTTGATGGTGAATATTTACTTTACACCATTTGGGCTAGCACCCAGCATTATGCCGACTTCTCCGCTCAAATTACTCGTCTTCGTGGCCGTAAAATGATTAAAGCTGATTTTGAAACGGCCACACGCCAATTAATTCAATTGGTGCTAGGTGGGTGCAACCTGCCAGTGCCAAGTCGTTATATTGAGAATATTGAGAATATTGATGTCGAATAATTCCCATAGTTACCCTCGCGACCTTATTGGTTACGGGGCTGATGTACCTAAGGCCAATTGGCCGAACGGCGCTAAAATTGCGCTCCAGTTTGTTTTAAATTATGAAGAAGGTGGTGAGAACTGCGTACTTCATGGTGATGAGCACTCCGAAACTTTTTTATCTGAAATTATTGGTGCACAAGCATTTAATGATAGGCACCTTAGTATGGAGTCTATTTATGAATACGGGAGTCGTGCGGGATTCTGGCGACTTCATCGTTTGCTCACCAGCTACAATATTCCGGTAACGGTTTTTGGTGTCACTATGGCCATGCAACGTCACCCAGATGCCGTGCAAGCCATGTTAGATGCTAAATGGGAAATTGCCAGCCACGCTATGCGTTGGGTTCATTATCAAGATATGGACGAAGAGAGCGAACGAAAAGAAATAGACGACGCTATCATGTTGCATGAGCAACTTACTGGTAAGAAACCGGTTGGCTGGTACACGGGGCGAACCAGCCCTAATACGCTCAAATTGATTGCTGAGCGTGATGACATTCTCTACTGCGCCGACTCTTATGCCGACGATTTGCCTTATTTTGATAACCATTACAGCAAACCTCTTTTAATGGTGCCTTATACGCTAGATACCAATGATATGCGTTTTGCTGCCCCACAAGGTTTTAACAGTGGCGAGCAGTTCTTTCAATATCTTAAAGATGCGTTCGATGTGTTGTACGACGAGGGCAGCGAAGCACCTAAGATGCTGTCGATAGGCATGCATTGCCGTATTTTAGGGCGCCCAGCGAGAATGGCGGCGTTAAAACGTTTTATTGAATATGTGCAATCTCATGACAAAGTGTGGCTTGCTACCCGTGAAGACATTGCCCGACATTGGCTAGCCGAACATCCTTTAGTTGAAAAATCCCAGTAAAGTGTAAAGCTATAAGAAGCAAGCTACGCTATATAAAGTGGAGATATAAAAATGAAAGTAAAAATTGCCTTATGTTTATTAACTGCGCTCGTATTAACGGGCTGTTCGAAGCTAAATAAAGAGAACTACGACAAATTAAAAATGGGTATGTCTCAAGATGAAGTCTCATCGGTAATCGGGGCGGCAGATAATTGCTCAAAAACCATGGGCGCAGTATCTTGCGTTTGGGGTAACGAAGAAGCGAAGCATGTAAAGATAGTCTTTATGGGCGATAAAGCCGTTACCTTTAGCTACGATGGTTTAGAGTAGGGTTAGCAAGCTCAATCTATATGAACTATATAATCTAACGAGCCTGAATAGATTACCCAAAGCATAAAAAAACGGTGAAGATTATCTTCACCGTTTTTTTTGTTAAGCATAGGCTGGCGCTTGCTATTTTAAGTCAAATATATAGCGCAGTATAAACACACCCGCTAACACGTAGGTTAACCCACTAACTTCTTTGAATTTACCGGTTCCCATCTTAATGCCAACGTAGGTAATGAAACCTAGTGCAATACCTTCACTAATACTGAACGTGAGCGGCATAGCTAATAGCGCAACGGTTGCGGTAGCAAGAGCACCTAAATCGTCGAAATCTATCTGGCGAATGGCTTCCATCATTAGAATGCCTACCATGATAAGCGCTGGAGTAGTCGCCATCAAAGGAATGACTTTCATTAAAGGGGTAAGGAATAAGGCAAAAATAAAACACAGTGCAACCACTACAGCGGTTAATCCTGTTCTACCACCTGCAGACGCCCCAGTAGCAGATTCTACGTAACTGGTTACTGGTGATGTACCAATAAATGCACCTACCACACTGGCAGACGCATCGGCGGTCATGGCAGGGCCAATTTTAGGCAATCTTCCGTTTTTATCGAGCAAGTTCGCACGGCGAGAAACACCGATTAACGTACCTATAGTGTCGAACATATTCACAAACATTAGCGCAAATATTAAATCCCAAGTTTCAGCGATATGATCAATTGGGTACCAAAAGTCCATTGCCATAAAGGTATTCGAAATAGGTTCTGGTAAGCCAATAATGGCTTCTGGCGTTGCGGTTAACATGCCATTCTCGGTTGGCACGAAGGCACCAATTACGGTGAGCAACACAATAGATATAAGAATGCCTCCGGTAACCTTTTTCACTACCATCACAATAGTAAAAATAATACCAAGTAGCGCAAGCATTACCGCAGGGTCAGATAAATCACCAAGACCCACAAAGGTAGCCGGATTGTCTACAACCAGCCCCGCATTTTTAAGGCCAATAAAGGCAATAAATAACCCTATGCCGCATTGCACACCAATTTTGAGGGCCGGGGGAATAGACTCAGCAACTTTAGTCCTCACCCCAGTTAAGGACAGAATTAAAAAGAGAATACCGTTCCAAAATACTATGCCAAGGGCCGCTTCCCAGGGAATCTCTCGAGATAAACAAATAGTAAAAGCAAAAAAAGCGTTTAAACCCATACCTGGCGCAAGCGCAATGGGGTAGTTAGTCATAAACGCCATCAATAAAGTGCCCAAACAGGCAGCTAGCGCGGTTACCGTTATTAACCCTTCGATAGGCATGCCACTTAAACCAAGGATCCCAGGGTTTACCACTAAGATGTACGACATGGCGGCAAAAGTGGTTAGCCCCGCTACCACTTCTGTTTTTATTGTGGTTCCATGCGCCTGAAGCTTAAAAAGGCGCTCTAATACGTTATTAGACATGTAGATTTCTCTATGCGTTGAGTCATTTATCATTATTTGTTGTTGCATGAAGCAAAAACTTGACCACTTAGTCAGTTTGTTGGTGCGTTTTGTGCTACGGTAAACATAGCCAGAATACGCAAAGTCAGTGTTACGCCAGTGAAATTAACTAATAAAGGTTTTAAAAACCGCGTATTTCACATTGGAAGCGTTATAAAAACGCCTGACTAAATCAACGCTAGAAAAGAAGTTGCGCACTAATTAAGATCAAATTGCATCAAAATGGTGCGCTTCTAACTGTGAGGGGCCATGTCGCTATCAACAATAATTCAAAAACTCCCGAAGGCTGAACTGCACTTGCATATAGAAGGCAGCCTAACACCTGAGCTTATGTGGCACCTGGCAAGTAAACATAGTATCACGTTGCCATATAAAAGCATTGAAGAGATAGCTGCTGCCTATCAATTTACTAATTTGCAAAGCTTCCTCGACATATACTATGCCGGTGCGGGCGTGCTCATTGATGAAGATGATTTTTACGCGTTAATGTGGGCGTATTTCACCCGCTGTCATGAAGATAACGTGGTTCACACTGAAATCATGTTCGACCCGCAAACCCATACCGCAAGAGGTATAGGATTTGATGTGTTCATGCCAGGTTTTTTACGGGCCATGAAAGATGCACAAAAGCAGTACGGTATTTCTAGTTACTTAATTATGTCTTTCTTAAGGCATTTACCAGAAAGCGACGCGTTCGCCACACTTGAAGCTGCAAAACCCTATTATAGTGTTATAGATGCGGTGGGTTTAGACAGTTCTGAACTGGGTCATCCACCATCTAAATTTGAACGGGTATTTCGAGAAGCGCGAGCTCTTGGGTTTAAAATAGTCGCGCATGCAGGTGAAGAGGGGCCGCCAGAATATATTTGGGAAGCATTAGACTTGCTCAACGTTGACCGAATTGATCATGGCGTAAGGTGCCAGGAAGACGAGAAGTTAATGGCTTACATAAACGCCAATCAAATTCCTCTTACCGTGTGTCCATTAAGTAATCTGAAATTGTGTGTGGTAGATGACTTAGCCAAACACAATATATTATCGCTACTCGATGAGGGTTTAATGGTTACTGTGAATTCGGACGATCCTACGTATTTTGGTGGGTTTTTGAATGATAACTATATAGCCCTGTGTGATGCGTTGCCTGTAACCGAAGCACACGTGAAGCAACTTGCTATTAATAGTTTTGCGGCTAGCTTTTTACCGGATGACATTAAACAACAACACATTGCGCATATACATTCGTTAACACGCTAAAATGATAAGCCGCTCATCTCATCTTTCTAGGCGTGGGCGGCAGCCATTTCTGATTTGGTGGCGTCGATTACTGACGCCAACGCGCAAACGTTTACTTCAATTTCATTCCAATCACCTGATGCCGACAATATTTCGATGGATGAGGCTTTCTGGCGCAATGCCTCGGCGCCCACATCACCCGATACACCTTTAATAGCATGGCTGGTAAAGCGAACGTCTTCTAAATTTCTATTTGAAACCGCTGTAGTAAGCGTTAAGTGTTTTTCATCGATTTGATCAATGAACATTTCAACAACACGTTTTAAAAGCGCGTGGTTTCCTGCTAAGCGTTGCAGTGCTTTTTCACGTTGCCAAAGCGACGTACTTTCAAAACTCATAAGTTATTTTTGCCTTGTAAACCAAGTGTGTAGTGAGAACATTTACTGTAGAACGAAAACTGTATACCAAAAAAATTTAAATGTGAACCCAGTTCTAGCAAGGTTTTGGCTGTTTTAATGAAGACAGACTTAAGTATTTCTTTATCGCTCTTGTGGCACTTATCGTATAACAACGACTTCTCAGTCGCGCTTTACGACATAATCGGTACTGTAAATGCATCTGCAATTACAATCAGCAAGAACAATGCCGATAACATAAGTGCAGTTGTATGTAGACTAAAGACTAATAACGAAATGTATAGCGTGGCCGATACTTACATAGAGAAAAAAGTAAATAAGGAAAAACGATAGCTATGGATATGCGAGCGCAAAAAGTGCTTATTGTTGATGACGAACCCGTTAATATCGTCATTATAGAATCTGCTGTAAGTAGTTTAGCGAACGTAATTAGCACCAGCAACAGCGTAGAAGCCCTTCATCTCATTGAAATTCATAAACCTGATTTAATTATTCTTGATATTAGTATGCCTAAGCGCTCAGGGTTCGACATCTGTAGAGCGGTTAAGGCTGATATGAGCTTGCGAGATATACCGATACTTTTTGTGACGTCTTTTACCGACAGTCAGAACGAGCGAAAAGCACTCGAATTGGGTGCAATTGATTTTATTGCTAAGCCTATCGATATCGAAATTTGTAGGATGCGGGTAAAAAATCACCTTTTAATACAACGTCAAAAATCACAGTTATCTATTTACAACGAAAGAATTCTTGAAGAAAAAGAACAATTAAACATTACGCTTAATGCTATCGCTGATGGCGTTATTGCCACCGACGCAGAAGGCGTTGTGACTTTCATTAACCCAGTAGCTCAGCGCTTAACTGGCTTTAATGAATTTCAGGCGTGCGGGCGAATGGTTGATGAAATTATGGATTTACGAGACGCCACGACTAATGCCGGAATGATTAACCCTGCGCTATATACCATGAAGGTTAAGCGGCCGGTTTCTATGGCGTTCAACGTAAAATTAATCAGCAAGCAAGGTAAAGAGTGCAGGGTAGAAGATACCGCTTCACCGATATTAGACACACAAGGGAGAGTTAAAGGGTCAGTCGTTGTATTCCAAGATGTGTCTGAATCGGTGGCGATGGCCGTTCAAATGACCCATGTCGCTAATCACGATCAACTTACTGGCTTACCTAATCGGGTGTTATTGCACGACAAAATTGTTCAGTCTATTAATCGCACCGACAAAGCGCAGCATAGTGTCGCTTTGTTACTTATAGACATTGATAATTTCAAATATTTGAACGATGCGCTAGGCCACAAAGTCGGCGACTCCATTATTCTATCTGTATCGAAACGTCTTCAACATGCATGCGGTTCGACAGCAACGTTAGCAAGGGTGGGCGGTGATGAGTTTGCTTGTTTATTAACCCATGAAGATAGTGGGTTAAGTGCAGATGAAGTCGCAATGAGCTGTTTACAAAGTGCAAGAGAGCCTATTCATATTGATGGGAAGCATCACCAACTTAGTTTAAGTATTGGTATAAGTTTGTTTCCTCAAGATGCTGCTAGTGCAGAAGAAATGATGCGTCACTCAGACACGGCCATGTATCGCGCGAAAGCCACAGGTAAAGATAAATTCAGCTTCTTCTCAAAAGATTTGAAACTTGCCATGCGCAAGCGGGTTGAAACCGAAATAAAGCTTCGCACAGCGCTCGATAACAACAGCCTGACGGTATTTTTCCAACCTAAATATGATTTGAATTTGAATAAAGTCGTTGGCGCGGAAAGTCTAGTTAGGTTAATAGATGAAGATGGCAACATAACGCCACCAGATGAATTCATTCCTTTGTCTGAAGAAACAGGGTTGATACATCGGTTAGGTAAGCAAGTTTTGGTCAAAAGTTGTGAGTTTATTGCTAAATGTGTTGAAGCGAATGAACCGTTTAAAATTGCGGTAAACGTGTCAGCGCAGCAAATAGCGAACCCTTACTTTGCAAAAGAGGTTGAGGAAGTCATTGTGTCGACCGGAATCGATCCGGGGCTATTAGAATTAGAGGTAACGGAGTCTGCTTTGATGGCTGATTTCGATCAAACGCGAAACGTATTACTAGCGCTTTCCTCGTTAGGGCTCTCGTTAGCACTAGATGACTTTGGCACCGGCTACTCAAGCTTGTCTTACTTACGTCAGTTTCCTTTAAACGTACTTAAGATTGATCGATCTTTTATAAAAGACATGGATACCGAACCCCAAGCGCTTGATATAGTGACGGCTATTGTTCGTCTCGGTAATTGCCTTAACATGGTCTTAGTGGCAGAGGGGCTTGAAACCGAATTGCAGTTTCACTCGCTTAGGCAGTTAGGCTGTGAATATGGTCAAGGCTACTACATGTGTAAACCGGTATCAGAAGATGAATTTACTGAACGATTTTTGAATCAGGCGTCTATAATGACGTAATAGCAAAGCTTAAAAACTTGAAAAGATGGCAGTTTGTCTTTTTAGGCTTAATATCTTTTAAGTAATGCTGTACTATCAATTTATGCTTTTTTCCCTTCATTCTCTTAAGACAGTCCTGTTAAATTTATGCAGTTAGAACTAAAACCATACTCGGCATGCAAGGTACTCGTGGTCGATGATGAGCCTATTAGCAGAATGCTGCTTACTTCTATACTTGAGCCTTTTGTTAACTGTATTTCTGCGTCAAACGGTGAAGAGGCTATTGACCAATGTTTGATGCACAAGCCTGATCTCATTCTATTAGATATGAATATGCCGGATGTCGATGGCCTTACTGTTTGTCGTACGTTAAAAGACAATGCTGATACCGCCCAGATACCTGTTGTCTTTGTCACCTCTACGATTGATGTCGAAACTGAAAATATGTGTTGGGAAGTGGGAGCCTCTGATTTTGTGTTGAAGCCGGTTACCGCTTCTACACTGGTTCACCGCATAAAAAACCACTTACAAGGTAAGCTACGCACAGAGCTGCTTGAAAGAATGACGTTTCACGATCAGTTAACGGGCTTATACAACCGGCTGTACTTAAGTAATGAAATTCCATTATTAGTAAAACAAGTGGCTCGTGACCATAGCTCGCTCGGCGTCATCATGATGGATATCGATTTTTTTAAGCTGTACAACGATAACTATGGCCACCTTCAAGGTGATATCTGCCTTCAACAAGTAGCAGCCATTATTGGGGGGCATGCGCGCCGTCCCAAAGATGCAGCCATTCGATTTGGCGGTGAAGAGTTTATGCTGGTATTGCCGTATACCGACATGAACGGGGTTAAGAAAGTTGCTGAAGACATTGTGGCTGCAATAAGAAGTGAGAATATCACGCATTATGCGGGCAAGGATGGAAAGCTAAGTATTAGCGCTGGCTATGCTGTAAGGTCTGCTAATGAATTGCAAGACACCGGCATATCTACACTTATCGAATCAGCTGATATTTTCCTTTTTGAAGCCAAAGAAGCTGGGCGTAATCGCGCAATAGGTTAATCGGCTTCTCCCTTAGAATAATAGCCTATTGTTTAATTTTTTTTCTTTTCTAAAACCACTATTATTGCCTTAATGGAGCAGTGTAAAAGCTGTAGTAGCTCCTCTCTCCCTTAGAGGGCTTCTTGATTTTAATGGCGGTTTGCTATGTCTCAACAATTCGATAGTAAAGAACAGTACCCTATTTCCGTTTCATCAACGGTACTTAACTTTGAAAAAGTACTTAAATCTGGTTGTGACATATTATCCATGCAGCAAGGCTTACTCTTGCACGTTACGGGTGAGCATATAGACGTTATCGCTAAAGCCGCCGCCTCTCTAGCGCCTAATAAATACCTACTACCCCCTTTTCCTGTTGATATTGACTCACTTCCTTCCAGTCAGTTAGAAAGCTGCACTGAGGTTAAACTATGGGCAAAGCAAAATTTATCGGCGGAAGACTTTATTATTGGCCGTATTCACCGTGTTGGTCACTACCACGTTGTGTTAATACTGGTAAACAGCATAGAAGATATCGATTTTTCCTACGATAGAGAAAAGTTATCGTTGCTCGATAACTGGCTGGAAAGCGTTTTACAAAAAGAACGTGGAGCCGACGACAATTCACTTAAACATGCCGAGTTATTTGAAAAACTACAGTCAGTGGCAAATATTGGTGTGTGGGAAGTTGATATCGTTGGAAATGCGCTTTTCTGGTCTTCTCAAACCCGCGTTATCCATGAAGTGCCTCAAAACTACGCCCCAGAGCTTGGCTCTGCTATCGAGTTTTATAAAGAGGGTGCAGATCGTGATGAAATAACAAGGTTAGTTAATCACGGTATAGAAACTGGCGAACCATGGAGCGTTACCTTGCAGATCATAACTGCAAAGGGAAACCATATGTGGGTAGAAAATCACGGTATGGCTGAAATGTATGAAGGCCAATGTGTTCGGCTTTTCGGTACGTTTCAAAATGTTGATAAGGCAGTAAAGCTTCGCCTGGAACTTGAAGCAAGACAGAAAGAAGTAGAAGCGGCCTTTAAAGAACGGGGTAACTTGTTATCTCGTATCAGTCACGAACTAAGAACGCCGCTTAATGGTATTACGGGCATGTTACAGGCCATAAAGTTTGAGCAGCGAGTGAATATTCGAGAGCGAAAAACTGATTTGGCGCTGAAAAGCGCCGACCGTTTATTGATGCTTATAGACGATGTTTTAGACTACACAGAAATTTCCAGTGGTGAGCTTGTACTGAAGAAAAATGACTTCTGCGTGCGGGCAATGGCAGAAGAATTAATTGATGTATTTAAACCCTTGTGCAAAGAAAAAGGCCTTCGGTTATTCGCGGTTCTCTCGTTCCCTGAAAATACCTATATAAATGGTGATGCCAATCGAATAGGACAGATCATCTCCAAACTATTACACAACGCCATTAAGTTTACGTCCCGAGGGCATATTTCTATACACTTAACACTTAAAGAAGCGTTCAATGTACCTAATTTGCTAATTTCCATAGAAGACACTGGTGAAGGAATGGATCAGGCAACGAAAGCTTCGTTATTCACTCCTTTTATACAAGGGAAAAATCAATCGGCCATTAAAGGCAGTGGAACAGGGTTAGGACTGTCTATCGTAAAGCAGTTAGTTGATACAATGGATGGCGAGATAGATTTCCGCTCTGAAATGCATGTAGGTACTAACTTTGATATTGTGCTTCCTGTCACCCTGACGGATGTTAAGCAGGGGCTGCTTGACCACGATGATGCTTTATCATCAAGTTTACTCACTATTCCATTATCTATTCTGGTGGTGGACGATAATGACATTAACCGCATTGTGCTTGCTTCCATGTTGGAAAAATACAACTTTATTGCCGATGAAGCTGAAGACGGTGAAGTGGCAATACAAAAGGCCAGAGAAAAAGACTACGATCTTATCTTCATGGATTGTGCAATGCCGGTGCTCGATGGTGTATCTGCCACAAAAATCATACTTGAAGAAGGGTTGATACGCAGTCAAGGTAGTATCGTAGCAGTAACGGCTAATACGTCTGAAGAAGACAGAGAAGCATGTAAAGAGGCGGGAATGTCAGCGTTTTTGTGTAAACCCGTCGATCAACGCAATGTTACGTTAGAACTTAAGAAAGTACTGCTTAGTAAGTCATTTGCAATACATCAGTGACAGCGGAAGCCCGCTGTCACAAATGGCTTGTAATTGCAGTTTTACTACTGCTTAACAGGTAATTCGTTTTTAACCGTATCCCAGTTTGTCGTAATTTCCTCAATCACCACCGACCCTACAGCATAGGCAGCCTCTACAGCAGACTGAAGTGCCGCGTAGCCTTCGCCAGAGCTTTCTAGTTCTAAGTTCTTAGCTGCCGTTAGCCCTGCTGGCTGCATAGTAAAGTTACTGGCAGTGCGAAGAATAAGAACACGGTCTTTATCAACCAAGTTAGCATTGTCTAGGTAAGTAAGCGCTTGTAGTGTGGCTGAATCTTCCATGCCTGAAGTCACAAAGTTACCCTTGCTTTGCGTCCAATAGCCCACCCAATCGTTTGCCCAGTCATTAAGTAATTTGCCGTGCCAGAATGTAGATGCCGATAAATGTGACCCCGTCATAACCGCTGGAGCAGAAAGCGCATTAGGGAATCCCGTATAAGTCGCTCGCAGTTTATCCATAGCAGGGGTATTAGGTAGCGCAGTATCTTTAGTAAGATTAAACGCCCAATCTCTTAAACTCGCATTTAAAATATAAACTTCACCGTTAGGGGCTTTTTCTGGATTTACCGATGCTGCGTTAGCATAAGGAGAGTGGGTGAAAAGCGGGAAGTAGCCCGTTTTCCAGTCACCTGGAATTTCACGTGCATCAATTTGATGGGCAAGGTCGCCGTCAACTACATAGTCAGTCCATACCGCAGAACCAATAGTGCCGTCAGCAGGATCCATACCTGCAATGCCGGCTACAAGCCAATAAGCATGCGTTAAGTCAAATCTAGGATCTAAGCCGAGTGCCATAATAGCGGCTGATGCGCGAGCGATACCCATACCCGTTACAATACCTAATACACCAGTTTCTTCATTAACAAAAATATCATGGTGAGCATGGGGCAGGGCATAGCGGGTTGAAAGCTTTTGGCCTTTTTTCCAAAGTTGGAACTCACCAGGTTTGTCGCCTTCGTCTTCACCAATTTCAAACATGGCAACCACAACGGCTTTTATCTCGATGGGGGAAGTGTCGGTTGTGTCAGCGCAGTGCCCAGCAGAAGCAAAGAAAGAAAGGGCGAGAATAGCATTAGCAAAATAGCGCATTAATAATTGTCCTCTTAGGTATAAAAAAAGGTAAATCTACGAGGGTAGATTTACCTTTATAACGTTTATTTTTACAACAGCGTTAAGACAGCGTCTTAAAACTTATAGGCGAACTTCGCGCTCCAATGACGTGGTAATTCAGGTAGTACAACCTGGCTACCAAACAAGTCAGGGAAGTTGGCGCGGAAATAACGCTCATCAGTTAAGTTCTTAACAGTAAAGTTAACAGACCAGTCATCTGCCTGATAAGAAACACCTGCATTCACTAGTGTGTACGCTGGAAGCATTACCGAAGCAGAGAAGCCAGAAGCCACTTCTTCAACGTCAACTACGCTCAGGTTAGCCGCATAACCGTTTTGGAAGTCGTAAGTTGCCGTTACTGTGTACACATTTTCAGGAATACCTGCTTTACGTGCATCAGAGTTAGCGAAGCCGTCACCAACTGAGTTTATGCCGATTACATTACCACCAAAGATTAGTGAAGGATCGGTAAGACTTGTTAAGTCTTCAGCACCAAGGAAACCAAACTGGCCCTCGTTTTCAAGTGCAGTAAGGTTGATAACTTTAATGTTAGTGTAGCCTGCAGACATCACTAAGTTTTCGTTAACAACCCAACGAAGTTCAAATTCAGTACCTTTGTTATTCGTGGTGTTGTTAGTAACCGTGTTTTGGCTGCTAAAGTCGGTTCTTTCCATTTCAAATGATGAAAGTGCAAAGTAAAGGGTATCGTCTAGCAATGAACCTTTAATACCAAACTCGAACAACTCAGACGTATCGAAAGCACCGTCTTCTAGTTGGCCAACACCAATTTCAGCACCTTGACCCGCAATAATAGTGGCTTGCTCAGCAGCAGTGATGTAAGGAATTAGGCCAAACGGAAGTTCGTAAGAAATACTGGTATTCCAAGACCAACCGCCTACTGTGTCTTCAGCGTACGCTGGTGTTTCATCACCTGTTGCGCCAAGTAGTAGGTCAGTACGTGAAGTACTTTCAATATCAATGGTGTCGTAACGTACACCAAGTACAAGGTTTAAGCCCCAATCCCACGTAAGGTCGGTCATGGCACCAATACCTAAATCAAGGTAGTTACCTTCATCGTAGTTATCAAAATTCTTGCCTGAACGAGTAGAAAGCAAACGCTTGTCTAGTGCAGATGACGGCATTGTTAAATCACGACGGTTAAAGTACTCGTACGTAAAGTCATCACCGTGTAAAAAGTCGGTGTAACGAATTGACGGTGAAATTTGAAATTGTGCTAACAAGCTGTCGTTTTCATATTCGGTAGCGAAAACAATCTTATCTTCAATTACCCAGCTATCGTGGAATTGAGAGAAGCCGTACGCATTTTCGTTGATGTTATCGTATGAATCGTAGAAGAACTGGTTACGAATTTCCCAGTTGTCTGCGTAATAGATGGTATCGAAGTAGAAAGTAATCGCTTCGTTACCCAATTGGTCATCTGGTGCAACCAATACTTGGCTACCGCTTAGGGTAGTAGTACCTACGTTTTCAAGTGCCATTAGGGCGGTCGCTTCATCATCGGTAAATGCAGCACCAGGCACGTAGAAGAAGCTGTTACCCGCAATGTTTACGGCGCCATATTCTTCGTGACTAATTGAGCCGTCACCGTCTGTATCAAGCGGTTGTGCAGTACCTGTAATATACGTACCGTCGTCAATTAGATCTTGTGTTAAACGGTTCCAACCAGCAACTTGGTTACCATCGTAATCGTGGTACATACCACCAAATTCAACACGTAGGTTATCAGTAATATCTATGTTGAAAGCGGCTTGTAGAATAGTTTGGTCAGTTTGCGTATTTTCATAATAGCTATCTGAGTTTTCAACTTCACCGTACAGGTAGTAACCTACTGTTTTGTCGCCAACTTGTGCTGGACCACCAACCTCTGCCGTTAGTACGCTCTTATCCCACGAACCCGTAGTGTAAGAAATTGCGCCTTCAGGCTTTTCTAAATACTGACCAGAAGAAGCTCGAGCAGATTTAGGGTTAAAGTTTAAGTAACCACCAATCTTAGACGGGCCATAAATAGGAGACGCTGGACCACGAACAATATCAATTCGGCTTGAAGCACCAATTGGCGTAGGGTAGTTACCTGGGTTATCTAGGCGTTTAACGCCGCGGAAATAGGTTTCACCAGGTGTACCACGTACATCAAGTGATCCTGCAACACCAAAGAATGATTGGGTAAATGTACCAGGTGCAAATGCCACTAGTTCATCAATATCTGAAACGTTAAAACGCTCCATTTGTTCTTGAGAAATCGTTGATGCAGAACGCGGTGTTTCAAGAATTGATTTTCCAAAACCAAAAACTGATTCAACATCTTGGCCAGGCAAACTGCCCAGAGAGCCTGTTACTTCAATTTTTTCAACGTCAGCGTCTTTCGGCGCAGATTCAGCCTCTTGTGCAAGTGCGATTGAAGGCACTGACAATGTCAGACCGAATGCTAGCGCACGGGCTAGTGGGTTAAGCTTGAATGTAGTGTTAATCATGGTTTCCTCTATTTTTAATAACCTTTTAAAAGGCCTTTTATACTTTTTTATTTTTCTGTCTGGATAAAAGCACAATGAGTGCCAGCTTCTTGTCCAGTTGGTCAGGAAATTAAATAAAATTAAATTTATGATTTTATTGAACTTTTTTAGAGTAGTGAAAATAGATAATGTTATTTTATTGTGAAGTGTCACAATGCTGGTGGCTCTCTGCACCAGCATTGTGATATTTAGCGTGAGTATTGCACCAATTTCGCTCTTTACACTTCACCTTGGGTCTTTGACGCCGTGCTGGAAGTTTTTTGCGGTGGACTGGGTAGGGTGAGATCTAAAATGATAGCGGTTAAACCCGCAGAGGTAACCGGTGAAAGTAAAACGTTTTCAAGCCAAGTGGGTAATTGTGATAATGCGCTGGGCACCATCATTACACCAATGCTCATCCCTAACGCACACGCGGTGATTAAGCTGCTTCTTCTATCTAACGCGTAGCTGGCAAGTAGCTTCAGACCACCCACGGCCACCATGGCAAACATAACCAACGTTGCGCCGCCCAACACGGGCTTAGGTATAGCTTGCAGCACTCCGCCAACCGCAGGGAACAAACCAACAAATACAAACATGCCCGCCACGAAGAAACCTACTTTTCTACTCGCAATACCCGTTAGTTGAATAACGCCGTTGTTTTGGCCAAAGGTGGTATTGGGAAATGTGTTAAAGGCGCCCGCAATCATAGAGTTAAGTCCGTCACCTAAAATGCCACCTTTTATACGCGATAGGTAAAGTGGGCCTGACACGGGCTCTTTGCAAAACAAGCTATTCGCGGTTAAGTCGCCTGCGGTTTCAATAGCGGTAAACAAGTAGATAAGTGCGATAGGTAAAAACAAGGTAATGTCGAAGCTAATACCAAACGCAAAAGGCTGGGGAACGGCAATAGCGGGTAAATCATTTAAGTGGGAAAAGTCTAATCCTTTAGTAAACCACACATAGGCGGTACCCAAGGTCATGCCTATAAATATAGCCGATAGCCTTACCCAATGATTATTCGACGCGTTCAAAAATACAATAATAAGTAAAACGCTTACTCCTAAGCCTAAATTATCTAAGCTTGCGAATGATTCAGCATTAAACCCACCTGCTAAATCTGTCATTCCAACATTAATCAGTGATAAGCCAATGGCAGTAATAACAATGCCAGTAGTCAATGGTGTGATAATGCGTTTAAGTTGTGTAACAAATAAACTAAACACCACCTCAACCAAGGCGCCCGCCAATGTAAGGCCAAAAAGAAGTGATAAAATTTCTTCGCTACTGCCACCTTCATTTTTTACCTTCATGCCAGCCAATAGCAACGCACTGATGAATGCAAAGCTGGTGCCCTGAATGGCCACTAAGCCACTGCCTACTGGCCCAAATTTTTTAGTTTGAATAAAGGTGCCCACACCACTAACAAAAAGCGCCATGCAAATAAGGTAAGCGGTGTGCTCTGTCAGCCCGAGGGTGGCAGAAATAATTAATGTAGGCGTTATCACGCCAATAAAGCTCGCCAGCATGTGCTGAAGCGCAGCGGTTAAGCACGCTACCGCATTGGGTTTGTCGTGCAGGCTATAGAGTAAATCTTGATGTTGTTCTTGCATGATTAATCCTTATTGCCGCTGCACAGTTCGCTTTCAAATTTACAGATGAATGCACGAAACGTTGGGGGAGTGGTAGGCACAGTTTCTGATGCCACCTGAGTTTCAAATTCAGCAACACGTTGATGAAATAAAGTAAGTTGCTGCGCTTTCACATTTGGTTGTAAAAAGCTGTACTGCAAACTGTTGGTGCCTAATGTGAGTACTTCTTCCCAACTTAAGTTGAATTCGGTTACCGCGATATAAAACTCATCGGTTAATGTGGAGTCGAACATGCCTCTGTCATCGGTAGATAGCGCGGTAGGAATACCTGTTCGCAAATATTCTGGAAAGGGGTGGGTATCGAAGCTTGGCACATATTCAAGCAGCAAGTTTGAAATAAGGTTAATTTCGATAAGGTACTGGCTGTTTCTCATTAGCAATAGCGTATCTGGGTCGAAAATGGTATTTAACCCGTGCCCAATGCGCTGTGAACCAAGCAACAAAGTGTCACGCACATTCGAATCGGCAGTTTCTGACTCGCCAGCGTGAAAGGCCAATAAAATTTTAGGGTAGTTAGCACGAAGCTTACGAAGTGTTGATGCAAACCGTTTCGGTTGCCCATTTATATCATCTTCTCTGCCAACCAAGTTAATGCCTACATAAATATCCCTGTGGCTATCAACAAAGTTATAAATCCACTCTAGCTGAGCCTCTGCGTCGGGTAGAAAGCGCACTAAGGCATACTGGAATCGAACGGTTACGCCAGTGGCTTTTGCTTCTTTGCTAGCAAGTACGTCGGTGTAAATTGCTAAGGCTTCATCTGGGGTATACAAACTGCCGTCAGGTTTTTTTGCGTAACGCATATTCACTTGGGTTTCCAAATATTGCAGATTTTCCTTTTGGTAAGCTTGCATGTTACGTAGCAATATTTTTGACACTAACGTGGGATTAGCGGTTAATTCGTTTAACCGTTGCCAATGGGTAGAAAAGAATTCTTCTCGTCCTTCCGACGCCGTATGTAAGCGAATACTATCCATAAACTCGCGTTTTGAATTGTTATCAAGTAAGCCTAATTCAGTGTAATTTTTCTGAATGCACGGGGGTAATTTAGCCCAGGTCGTTTCGCTAATGGTATGAAAGCGTAATGCACTTTGTGGGTCTGAATGACATGGTTTGATACTTACCTGAGTGTAATAGCTATACCCACCATTTTTTGTAGGATCGGCTGCCAGTTCGTACCACCATTCACTAAATCCTGAACCTGACAAGTGATGATGTAAATCACCGCCTTTTGGCATGGCGTGTAAAAATTGATACATCTGTTGTGGTGTTGCTGTTTTTTTGAAGCCCTCAAACCACAACGGCATAGAAAAAGATAACGAAGTAGAAACAGAAGTAGAAGATGAGGAATTGGCTACGGCACTGGATGCGGCAACACTTTTATAAGCAAAACTGGTAAGAGAGATAAATACAACAAGATAGAAAGGCAAAAAGGTAAGTCGCAAACGCATGAGTACTACAGCAGTATTAAAATTATAATGCGGGTTTTTGCAAGAAGCTGACCACTTAGTCTACGTCCTGCAAGAAGGTTAACTTAATGATTAACAGCTATTTTTAATTAGAAGAAAGGTGGGAAGAAAAAAGTGTAAAGGTGCAGCGCACCAAGTTGGTGCTCTAAAACGAAAAGCGCGCCAATATGACGCGCTCAAATTAACAGCAAGGCGATGAAAGTAATTAAAATTCAACACCTTCATCTAGCGTAACAAAGATGGAGTGACGCACTTCGTTGTACATGGCTTTTGAGCAGTGACCTTCACCTTCAGTATCTTCTAACAAGATAACATCACCAGAACCAAATACATGGCGCTCACCGTTAGAAACCGTAAACTCTGCGCGGCCTTTTAAGATAAATAGAAGTTGGCGTGCTGGCGCAGGGTGCCATTTAAAGTCATAGTCCGCAGGGGTTTCCCTAAAGATAATTTTATCGGCGCCAAACTTTTCTGATAAAAGCCCAATAGGTCCGCCATCTTTCAGTGGAATATCAATTTCACCAAAGTGGCTCTTGCCTTCATCGTCGTTATATATCCTTGCTATCTTCATCTTACTTATACCTGTTTCTTATCATTTAACGAATAATGCTTAAACGTGAACCTAGCGTAGGCAGGAACTAAGCCTTAGTACTTTAACGTACTAAGACTGTGGTGCATTACCGCTAAGCTCGCGGCAACATCTTCTGTGGTGATAGACTCAGCCGGATGGTGACTAATGCCACCTTTACAGCGTGTGAATAACATAGCAACTGGGCATATTTCAGCCATTGCCATGGCATCATGCCCTGCACCCGAGGCCAGTACTTTGGGTACTATGCCTGCTTCAGTTACACCTTTAAGCAATGTATTTTGTAGTGCACTATCACAATGAACCGCTGGCGCACTGTGTGTTTGCTCTATCTTCAATTCCACATTGCGCAACACGGCAATGTCGTTGATTTTTTGCAAAATCTCTGCCAATGCGGCATCTCTCAATGGGTCTTCTTCACTTCGAATATCTAAAGAGAACTGGCATCGGCCAGAAATCACATTCACGCCATTGGGCGCGTTCTCAATTTTACCCACGGTAGCCACAACGCCTGGGCGTTGCTGACTAATAGACTCTACCGCTAAAATCATTTCGGCGCTGGCGCATAAGGCATCGTGGCGCATCGACATAGGCACAGTACCCGCGTGTCCTGCCATACCGGTAACCGTTAACGAAAAGCGTTTCGCACCAGCAATAGCATTTACTACACCTACAGGTAAGTTCTCTTGCTCTAACACTGGGCCTTGCTCAATATGCAGTTCTAAGTAACCCAGCAAGTCAGTTTGTGCAATGGTGGCGCTGTTAATGGCATCAAAATCCAGTCCAAAGTGTTTCATCGCATCTTCTAGCGAAATACCATCTTCGTCTTTTAGCCTGCGCCACTCGTCTTGCCACTTGCCCGTTAACGCACGGCTACCTAATAGGGTAGTACCAAAGCGGGTGCCTTCTTCGTCACAAAAGCCAACAATATCGATATGAAAAGGGAACTGTCGACCTTCGCCGCTGAACATGGCCATTAGCGTTACCGGTGCAACTACACCAAGCATGCCATCGTATTTACCGCCATTTGGCACCGTGTCTAAATGGCTGCCAATAATCAAGCGAGGCGCGTTAGGAACGGCTGATGTATAGCGGCCCCAAATGTTACCTACGCTGTCTTGCCAGGTTGTCATACCGGCTTCTATCATCCAGCCGGACGTTAGCTGATTGGCCAGTTTGTGTTGTTCGGTTAAATAGCGCCTGTCTAAACAGCTTGGGTTTTGGCTTAGCGAACCTAGTGCTTCGCAGCGCGCCATTACTAGCGCGGCCGCATCAGAAAACTCAGACATTCATGGCTCCCGAGTACACAGCAAGTGCGGCGTCTACGCCAGCACCAGCCGGTAACGACATACCTTGTTTGCGTAACACGGTTTCTAGCGATTGCAGGGTATGCAGCACCGCATCTTGGCGCGCGTTATAACCCATAGTGCCTATTCGCCAAATTTTCCCTTTTAGCGGGCCAAAGCTGGTGCCAATTTCAATGTTGAAACGTAGCAGCAAATCTTCACGTACTTGTTCGCCGTGTACGCCATCAGGAATAACCACACCCACTACGTTGCTCATTTTGTTAGCAAGGTCGCCAAATGGTGTAAGCCCTAAAGCTTGTACACCTGCAAGCATGGCATCGCCTGCCACTTTATGGCGTGCAATCACATTTTGCTGGCCTTCTTCAAGGTGCAAAATAGCGCATTCACGGGCGCAATAAAGCATGGTTGCGGCTTCGGTATGGTGATTTAAGCGTTCGTCACCCCAGTAATCCATAATCATACCAAGGTCGAAATAGTTAGAGCGAATTTTCGGGCCACGGGCACTTTCGTGATGTGCATCGCGAATACCGGCTTCAACGTGATGGCGAGTACGCACCACATCAACAAACTTTTGGCTCATGGTAATGGGTGCACTGCCTGAAGGGCCGCCTAAGCATTTCTGCAAACCCACTGATACTGCATCTAGCTTCCACTTGTCTACTTCTAACGGGTTACCACCTACCGATGCGGTTGCATCGCAATAGAACAACACGTCGTTCGCTTCACAAATAGCCCCAATGTCTTCAAGAGGCTGAAACATAGTGGTAGAAGTATCGCCTTGTACTATGGCTAATAATTTAGGCTGTACTTTTTTAATGGCCGCTTCTATTTGCTCGGGCTTAAATACTTCACCCCAAGGCACTTCAATAGTGTGAACTTCTGCATCGGCGCGCTCTGCAATTTCAGCCAACAGGTGGCCAAAACGCCCGAAAATAGGCACGAGTACTTTGTCGCCCGGCTCGATAGCCGACACTAACACCGCTTCAATACCTGCCCGCGACGTACCATCAATCAACATAGTTTGTTGGTTTTCAGTGTTAAATAGCGTGCGGTACAGCGCCATGGTTTCGTTCATGTAGCCTGTCATTACAGGGTCGTATTGGCCTACTAGCTGCGTAGACATGGCCGACAATACACGCGGATAGCAGTTAATAGGGCCTGGGCCCATTAAAAGGCGTGGTGGAGGTGTTAATGGTGCAAAACCAGTCATAATAGGCTCCTAGATAAACACCTGCGCAAGCATGCGCAGGCCAGTAATGATGAGAACAACAGCGAATATTTTCTTAAGCAGACCAGCGTCTAGCTTATTGGCAATGCCTGCACCAATTGGCGCAAAAATTACCGTTAGCGGAACAATACATGCGAAACCAAGAAGGTTGACGTAACCGTAGGTAGCAAACGGCGCATCAACAGGCGTAGTGCCCACAAATAACAGAGTAATAGCAGCAGGCAGCGAAATAATTAGGCCAACAGCGGCTGCTGTACCTACTGCTCTGTGCGCAGGGTAGTTACAAAAGGTAAGGGTAGGGACGGTAAGGGTGCCGCCACCAATGCCAACCATGGAACTAAAAAAGCCAATGCATGCTGCCATAATAGACTGTCCAACACGACCTGGTAGGCCATTAAACAAGGCATCTTTTTTACCAACTAGCATGTTAATAGCAGATAGCGTGGCAATAACACCAAACATTAGCGTTAGGAAGTTAGCGTCCAGTACCGTTACCAAGTAACTACCTGCTAATACGCCAATTAAGATAAACACAGCCCAAGCCTTTAATAGGGCAAAGTCTACGTTGCCTTTGCTGTGGTGGGCGCGAATAGAGCTAATAGACGTAGGCACAATAGTGGCTAGCGATGTTGCAGTTGCAATCACCATGGCGCTTTCAGCCGATACCCCTAGTGCTTGAAATAAGAAAAACAGCACCGGCACTATAACAATACCGCCGCCTACACCTAATAGGCCAGCCAGTAATCCGGCGAACACGCCGGTACCAATTAACGATAAAATTACCGTCATGTTATCGAGTAAAAACTGCATAAATTAAAGATCTCGTTGTGAATGTGTGCTTGCTAATACATGTATGCCCAATGAAATTATGGTGGGTTGCTCTGGCTTATCTTAAAAGGGGTGGACGTCCTTTAAAAACAAGCCAAAAGCAACACACCGATAAAGCGGCTTGGGGTAATGTTGCTGCTAGATGTTATCGTTTGATTAAACCTAGAATGTAAATTTATCGCGGCGTTACACCTTATCAGTAAACGCTTTACCGTCGCTGCGAGGGTCGCTTGCTGCGCTTACTGTGCCAGTAGGCGTGCGAATAACCGCGCCAGCGTGGCCCATTAATTCGTTACAAGGGTCGACAGTCACCATTTCGTGGCCTCGGGCAATAAGGCTTTCACCTACATACTCGGCTAAGTCACGCTCGGCTTTTAAGTTGTTGCTCTCATCACCCCAAGTACGGCCTAATAACCAGCGGCCAAGAGCAATGGCTTTATCAATAGGCTGGTTGTGATAAATATGACGAGCAAATAAGGCAGCTTGTGTTTGTGGCTGACCTTCACCGCCCATGGTGCCGTAACTCATGCGTCGTCCATCGGCTAAATCTGCAAACGCAGGGTTAAGCGTATGAAACGGTTTCAACCCAGGTTTTAGATATTGGTTGCTGTTTGGATCTAACGAGAAAGACGTTCCTCGGTTATTCCACACAATGCCGGTTTGCGGGCTAACAATGCCTGAACCAAACTCCCAATAAAGAGATTGAATGTAACTTACCATTCGGCCTTCGCTGTCACACGCACCCATCCAAATGGTATCGCCAGGTTTCGCCACGTGCGGCCACGGTTGTGCTTTTTCTACCGAAATGTGTTTAACCATTTCATCTAACGATTCATCGGTTAATAAGCTAGACAAATCAACAGGCGTGCGTGATGGGTCGGTAACGTTTGCATTTCGCGCAATAAACGCTTGTTTGGTGCATTCAATTAACAAGTGCACCATGTCAGCATCGGTAGAGCCTAAATGCTGCACTTTGTCGTACAGCGCTAAAATAATTAACGACGCCACACCTTGGGTAGGCGCAGGCAAGTTATACAAAGTGCCTTTGCTAGTGGTGACCGAAAGCGGCTCGACAATTTGCGCTTTGTATTGATTAAAATCTTCAATACGAATAGGTGAACCAGCGGCTTCTAAGTCGGTAGCCAGTTTGCTAGCTAGTTCGCCATGATAAAAATCATCAAGCCCTGCTTTTGCCAAGTGGCTAAGTGTTTTAGACAACGCCGTCAGTTTAAGAATTTTGCCTTTCTTAAGTGCTTTGCCCTTTATTAAAAACTGGTCGAAATTCGGGTCGCCGGCTAAATCGTCAAAGGTTTTATTGCTGGCATCTACCAAGCTTTGCGTCACCTCAATACCCCAATTAGCCTGGCTAATCGCAGTATCAAACAGCGTATTAAGCGATAAGCCATCTTGCCACTGGTGACTTATTTTTAACGCTTCATTCCAACCTGCAACAGCACCGGCCATCGTTAAGGCTGATTTTCCGCCTCGGCTTGGAATGGCACTTTCGTCTTTGTAAAATTCAGGAGTAGCACCTAATGCGGCAATGCCCGAGGCATCAATGCCAATAGGGGCTTTGCCAGGTTCACTAATTAGCCAAAATCCGTCACCGCCCATACCATTCATGTGAGGGTATTCAACGGCAATAGACGCAGCAGCGGCCACCATAGCTTCAATTGCGGTGCCGCCTTTTTCTAAAATATTCAAACCCACTTGCGATGCCGCAAAGTGAGGGGCTGTAAAGCCTACGTTATGCTTTTCACTCATTGTCTTTTTTTATCCATTTGTTATTTGGCCAATGCAACCTTGTATATTCAGTAAGCCTAGTATGACCAATTAATTTGCTGTCAGTGCTTTCGCTAGCTTAATGAGTGCAAGATCGCTGCCTTTTTTGCCTACCAGTGATAAACCACACGGGGCATTTTGTAGGGTAAATAGCGGCATATGAATTTGTGGAAGCTCTGCTAAACCTGCAATTGAGGTAAGCGCCAGCAGGGCATTCCTATCGTTCGCTAATGTTTCTTCGTCAGCATCGCACCGTGGTGCAATGCCGGGGGTAGTGGGTATCAACAATACGTCTACAGTTTTAAATAAGCTGTTTATGTATTCTTGAAACGCCACTTGTTGCTTCTTGGCGTCATCAACTTCTTGTTCAGAAATCGTTTCACACCAATCTAATCGAAGCATAATATCGTTGGCAATGTCAGGGGATGTATCGGTTATCCACTGGCCATGTTGTTGCCAAATTTCAGCACCTTGTAATACGCGAAATGTCGCGGCAGTGTTCAGTGCCGATAAATCCAATTCGTTTTCGGTAATAGGGGTAATAGTAAAACCCGCTTTGTCGCTATCCGCTTTTTCATTAAGTGTTTCAAGCCATTTTGTGGCCAAAGCGCCGTGTTTCGCGCTTTGCAGCAAATGCTGAACAGCACCAATTCGTACTGTGATGTCGTTAGCTTCGTCTGCAGTATTAAATAGCGCTTCCTGCGAAGCATCGGCTAAACAAACGTGGCTCACTTTTTCTAGGGTGTCGAGATCGCGGGTCAGCCAACCTATGGTGTCGAAAGACGGTGCCAACGCCACCATGTTGTCACACGGTATAGCATTGTGCGTGGTGCGTAGCCCCCATAACCCTTGATAACTCGCAGGAACACGAATAGAGCCGCCTGTGTCTGTACCTAAACCAATGTCAGCTAAATGTGCCGACACCGCAACGGCCGAACCTGAAGATGAACCCCCAGGGATGTGCGCAGGTGCAACGGGGTTTACTAGTTGCGGATAATGTTTATTTTGACCGTGTAAGCTATAAGCGAGTTCATCGGTAATGGTTTTACCTTTGAAGGTAGCGCCTGCATCAAGTAATTTTTCAACTGTGCTATTGGTGGCCGTTGGTACAGGGTGTGTGGCCAACCAATCGGGGTTACCCGCTGCGGTTGGTAGCCCTTCAATATGAAATAAGTCTTTTACCGCTAAAGCATAGCCTTTCAGAGCATGGCCTGTTAATTCGAAAGCTGGTGAAGCATTCGCTGCTACAGAATTGGGTTCAGAATCTGAAGCGCTTTTGGCGTTGACTTTATTATCAGCAGGAATCGAAACAAAAGGAGAAGACACGGCACATTCGCAATAGTTGTAAATATACCTCCATGAAACAATCGTTTCTCTTTGTTGTCAAGTGAAACGTTTGTTACTGGCGTGTGATATGCTTTGTTTTTGTAGGTTAGTTATGTGGTTTAGTTTATGTGGCTTAGCTTTTGGGGCGTATCTTTAATGGCGTATCTTTTGTGGCTTATCTTTTGTGACGTAGTTTATGAAGTGTTTTCAATAACCCAACTACAGGCAATGCGAGAGGTGGGTGAACAACCAGTACAAGGGCGAAGCTGTGTTCGTATTAAAACCGACTGCCAGGCTTCAAAAGAAACGCTTCTTCTTCTTTTGTACTGGTTCTGCCCAACACCAAGTTTCGGTGCGGATATCGCCCAAATTGCTTAATAATGTTCACGTGTTTCAACTCATATTCATATTGTTGTTCTAAACCAGGAACCGCAAAAAGTTGAAGCGCAATATCGTGGATAGCCAATGATTCGCTGTGCATAAAAGGCATGTACAAAAATATACATTGCTGGGGGGTAAGGGTTTTGTCAGCCTCAACACTAACCGCCTCTTGGGCTAATACCAGGGCCATAGGATCTTGCGAGAAAGCGTGGGGCGTGTCTCGGTATATATTTCGTGAAAACTGATCAAGCAAAAGAATTTCCGCTAACCGACCTGTAGGCGTTGCTCGCCAGGGCCATAGTTCACCTTGTGATGCAGCGCGGTGCAAGTTTAAAAATTGCGATGCAATAGTGCGATCAAGGGCAGAATCTTGAGTAAACCACTGTGAAGGGGTGAGTTCATTAAACCAAAATGCTAAAACTCTGCTAGACTCTTCTATAACAAGGTGGGATTTATCCATTTCAACTCCAACATCAAATGCTTGGTTGCCTTACTTACGGGAGAACGGCGCGTGTTTGTTTGCATCTCGGGTGGCAACACGAATGGTTATACGTGCTTAACGACTTATTCGATCTTCTATTCTTGCTTAAACATTCTCTAAATAAAAGCAGTTAATGATACTTTAAGTGTTACTTCACATACTACTTTCGCTCGGAAGGCTCTAATTCATCAAGGTCGCCATACAGGCTAGTAATGGCCTCAACACGTTCCGATGCACTGTTTCCTAAGGCAGAATACGTAAAGTTACACAGGGTAGAAACCAAGCTCATTGGAGCTGCGTAACTGTCGAATGGCGTGTAATTATCTACCTGCGAACTTAAATGATTGCCTAAATGACACACCAATAAATGCTTTACGTTATCTCGGTATACTTGCCCGGTAGGGTCGGTGATTAAAATAGTTTGGCAATGAGAAAGCGTATTTAACACATGCTTGAACTGCCGAGTGCGCCTGCGAAACCCAAACAATACCACAACATCATCTTCACCCAAATCGACTAAATCTTCCCCTAACGTTTGGCCTGGTTGAGGCAAAAGCCTTACCGAGGTACGAATTTGCTTAAGTTGCTGGCGAAAATGCAGCGCTAATGGGTAAGCGTTTCTAAACCCGATAAGGGTAATTTGTTGCGCGTTTGCCAGCTTTTCAGCAATAGCAGTAAGGGTGGCAATATCAATATTGTCGAAAGTTTGCGAAATATTATTGAGTTCTTGCTCATGCTGCAGAACCGCAGTGGTGCCAGGGCTAATAGGCACGCCCTGTTCGCGTAAGGTAAGCAAGGTATTTTTTGCTTCTTGATGCGACTCAAAACCAAGCTGACGAAAAAAGCGACTTACCGTAGCTTTCGATGTGTTGGTTTGTTGAGCAATATGAGAGGTTGATTGGGTAACAACCGCAATAGGGTTACGCTGTAAATACTGAGCAATAGTTTGGCCTGATGGCGATAAAGATGCGTAATGCTTCTCTATTTGCTTAATAACATCATTCGAATTTTGGGCCATAAGGAATAATCTTCAACTGCTCAGTGTGTGTCGCGTTCTTTTGGATTGGCAACTATATTGATGCTTTTTAGCAAATAACAACATTACCCTGAAGGAAAATATTTCAGCAATAGTGCTTATTTGCGTGTTATTTATACATACAAAGTTACCGCTTTCTTGCCTGTAAATAAGCAAACGGCCACCCTTGTACCTTAGTTATGCATCATCATGTTCCATTCTCACATTTTATTCTACCGCCAGAACTTCAAAAACTCGCTGATTTTTCGTGACTTACTAATTTACGTCTAATGTATAACGCCGCAGTGTAAGACTTCTAAGCGAATTGGCACTATAATTTCATTATCTTTTATAGTTCATATTTCTGTCATCATTTTGCAATTAAGTAGGGGTTCTTCGTGGTAAAGCTGTGGTCTGAATTGGTCATTTTGTTCGTTGTACTGCCCATTGCCGTGCTTTACTGGATTAACCACGTCGCCGACTGGCTTATGCCTATTTTAGCTATAGTGTGTTTGTTTTGTTTAAGTGTGCTGTTAGCCGATAAGCAATTCCAACGAATTCGTTTATGGCATTGGGAAGATTATGGGCCTCATTTAAAAAGTACCCTTAAGTTCTTTTTACCATGGGCAAGTTTGCTTGCGCTGTGCGTTTACTTAGTTAAACCCGAGTTGTTTTTGCACTGGCCGATTAACGAGCCATGGATGTGGGTAGTCACTTTGTTGGTGTATCCTGTGGTGTCGGTTATTCCGCAAGAAATCATTTTTAGAACCTTCTTTTTCCACCGCTATAAACGCATTTTACCTTCACGTAACGCACGCTGGATTATAAGTACCTTTGTGTTTGGTTTAGCGCATCTGATTTACGGGAACTGGGTGGCAGTGGTTATATCTTGGTGTGGTGGCGCAATATTTGGCTATCGCTACATGCAAACAAATTCAACACCCATTGTGGTAATAGAACATGCTATTTGGGGAAGTTTCCTATTTACCATTGGCTTAGGCTCATATTTGGTAGTGGCTGGCCCTTAGCCTGAGTAAAAAGCAAAGGCCAAGTAGCGGTTAGGTTTAGGCTAATACGTTAATCAACGCGATAACCTATACGACCACCAATGAGAGATAGTGATTGTGTAAAGCTTGAGTAAAAACGGTTTCAAAGGCTGTATCTGAGTTTATATCTGGGTCTATATTCAAGCCTATATTTAAGCTTAAGCCAGATTTTATATCAGAGCGTAAACCTGTTCATGAACCTGTGCGTATCATATATATAATTATAGCAGCTTGTATTATTTAACTGCTAACAGTTAGCAGTTAGCAGTTAGCAGTTAGCGTGGGATGGTCATATTGTTAGGCTGCACCCGTGGTAATTAACCTCATTTCAAGGAGCGAAGGTGGGCATCATCAATTCTTTAACGGCTTTTTTTAACCTAGTTGATTTCTCCCTAGCAAAGCTCGACGTAACAAATTTCATTCTAACAAACATATTGCCCACAGCTTTGTTGGCCGCAGATACCCTTGCGCCTTCTTCTGGAGTAGAAAACCTTTCAGAAGCTCAGTCGGTGCTGTTAGATTTATGGCATGGCTTTTTATACCGATTACCCGGCCTTGGTGTGGGTTTGCTTATTATGGCGTTGTTTATTATTGCAGCCGGCCCGCTGTCCCGATTACTACTTAAGCCATTTTCTTTTTCTTCGTTAACGCCCTTAATCAAGTCGGTAGCGCAACGCTCGATTAGCTTGGTTATTATGCTGCTAGGTGTGTATTTATTCCTATTTATGGCAGGCTTAACCGGCTTTGCGGTAGCGGTAATAAGCGGAACCGGCGTAGTAGGGTTAATTCTTGGTTTTGCCTTTCGTGATATTGCCGAAAACTTTATTTCTAGTTTATTGCTTACTATTCAAAGGCCGTTTCGAATAGGCGATATTGTTGAAATAAACGAGTTTACGGGCATTATTCAAAAAGTAACGTCTCGTGCCACTACCATGGTCGATTTCGACGGTAATCATATTCAAATTCCCAACGCGACAATTTACAAGGGGGTAATTAAAAACCTTACTGCGAACCCACTCATGCGTGGGCATTTTGTATTGGGAGTAGGGTACGATGCCGATATTCGCAACGCACAGAATTTGGCAGTCGAGATAATATCAAGCCATGCAAAGGTGCTTAAAGATCCGGAACCCCAAGTGTTAATCGATAATTTAGGGGCATCGACCTACAATTTAAAAGTGTATTTTTGGGTGAACGTTGAAGACACCAGCGTGCTTAAAATGTCGTCGTTGCTTATGCGTCAAATTGTAGGCCGATTCACTGAAGAAAATATTAGTATGCCTGACGATGCTCGCGAACGTGTATTTCCTAATGGGTTAGCCATAGTGTCTAATCAATCCGTAAGCAAAGAAGATACCGCTGATGATACCAGCGGTTTCACATCGCTTAATAAACCCATCTCCGAAAGTAATAATTTCCCGTTAGCGACTAACAATAAATCAGCGGTAGAAATAGCGGGTGAGTCGGAAGAAAGTAGAGCGCCAGCATCTGCAACTCAATCAGATACAGCTAAGGCAGATACAGCTCGCAGCAGTGCTAACTCAGCGCTTGAACATGAAAATAACAACGAAGACGTTAGCAGTGAAGCAGAAGATATTAGAGAGCAAGCGAAGAAAGCCCGCGATCCTGAAAGCGGTGAAAATATTCTTTAGCTTGCAGCAGATATGAGTGAGCACGCTACGTTGAGTGATGAAACAGTCAGCCGCCTGATGTTAACTAAGGCGCAGTTGGCGATAAATTGCAGCGACCTAGAAAGTTTTGCCACAACGTAACATGGGCTTTCATTGTGGCACTGTATTGCGTGAAGTTATCAACGGCGTGGGTGCGTATGTGCGCTTTAAATGGGGCGCTCAATGCAGTGTTTCCGGCCCATTGTTCCCATAAAGGCTGTAGCTGATAGTGGTAACTATTAAGCGTACTCGCAACGGGCTGAATTTCTTCTATAAAGTACAAGTAAAACACATTTCGTAAAATAGTGGCTTTGTCGCTGTCTATTCCGTTTTCGCACTTCACGTTGTTAAGCGCAGGTGCTAATACTTGGTTCAGTAACGCTAAACGGTTATTCAATACAGTTTGTGTTTGCCACAACTTTGCGGGAAGCCGAGAAGACGCAATAATTTGTAATTGTTGTTCAAGCTCGCCATTGTTGTTAGTGCTAGCTTCTACGTATGCATCCACAGCATTTTTTTGCTTAAACGTTTCTGCTAAACCATTAATGAAGTTAAGCGCATTAACCGTTGCCTTAGCATCTTTATTTTCACTTGCCTGTAATGGCGCCCCCGCCATGCTTAGCCCTAGTTTCATCTCAGTACTGGTTTGCACTACATTTGCCCATACGCTTTGATATTGAGCTTGCTTTTGTTTACGCCATTCCGCCACGGTACTAGCAATGGGGTTATCGGCGGCCTGTAACCTAGCTTCGCAATTAGCCAATACGTTCAATAGGCGATGCTCGTACTGTAAACGCTGTGAAGGTAACTGTGTTTTACCCAAGGCCGTGTTTCTTTCAGCCACTATTCGGCCAAGTTCGCAATCTTGTATGGCGTAGAACTCTCGTATATTAATATTCAACGGGTTCACGTTATTGCCAAGTTCAGCAAGTGTTGGGTAGGTGTGAGAAGGCAGGGCGATATTGCTTGCCGCCACCAATGTGCTGTCTGGCAAAGCTTCTTGAGAAAAAGCCTCTTGTGTTAAAGGCTTATCCAGCACCCTAGACAAACGGGTGGTGTACTCATCCATGGTGTCATCAATGCTAGGCGCACCAAAGCACCCTTGTAATAAGCTAACCGTCATTACAACACTAACTAGCCGCATGGTTTTTCCAGCAATCACGTTTGCAGCGTAGCGGTTCGCTTCATTAACGTACTTATGCCGACGCATTCGTGTGTAGGCTTCGGCCACCATCCACATAAATAACTTGCCCCGTAATATAATTAGCTGAAATTAAGAATGTTGCGGTGTTTGCTATATCTTCAGGCGAGCCAAGCCCACCCAATGGAATGCTATCGAGTAATCGTTGCTTTTGGTCGTGCTCCAATTCTCTTTCAGGCCACAATATGGCGCCTGGTGCAATACCATTTACTCGCACCTCGGGTGCCATTTCAACCGCCAGTGAACGGGTAATAGACGCCAACGCCGTTTTAGCAAGGCCGTACACCGTATGGTGCGGTAGTGGGCGGTCTATGTGCATATCAACCATATTGATAATACAGCCGTTGCTTGCTTTTAAAGTAGGCCATAACGCTTGCGATAAAAACAAAGGGCCTTGTACGTTGCTGCCCACTAATGCTTGCCAGTCATTGGAAGAAATGTCGCCAAGGGGAGTAGGGTAAAAGCTAGATGCGTTATTAATTAGTACATCAATGCGGCCCATAGCTTTCACATTTGAGCCGGCTTTCACATTTGAGTCGGCATGCACTGTGTTACTGCCCAGCGAAAAAGCGTCTGGTGCAGTGGCTTGTTCAGCTAGGCGAGTAATATCCTCTAACTTACACAAGTCTGCCTGTAAGCAAATAGCACTATTAGGCCGTTTGGCATTTAATGAATTCACCAATGCCTTCGCGTCTTCTGCTGAATGGCCGTAATGTATAATTACACGATAACCTGCACTATGAAGGGTTTTCGCCATGGTGGCACCAATGCGTTTCGCTGCGCCGGTTATGAGCGCTACCGGCGAATTTTCTTCAAGCGCTAATTCGGTAGCCATGTCTGCATTCGCGGCTTCATCCATAGTGTTGTTGGCAAATTTTGGTTCGTTAGGCATTGGCAGGCACTACTCCATTGTTCGGTTTTTTATTCAGCGTAACTTTTTATTCGGTGTAACTTTTTATTCGGTGTAACTTTTTGCTCGGTGTTACTTTTGGCCTAGCTTGTTTGCAAAAGCCCGTTCGCGAAAGCCCGCTTGCAAAAGCTCGTTCACGTAAGTCTGTTCGCATAAGCGTGTTTACATAAGTTTGATTGCACAAGTTTGACAGCATTTCCAACAATTTAAAGATAAGAATAAGTAAGCTTTGCAGCCGCTGGTGGAATATTTCACGTGTTGTTTATACCCCGTACGCACAAAATATAGCCCGCAAGGCACCGAAAATACGCTTGCCCATTGCATGTGTGTTTACAGCCGTTATAATCGCCCATCGATAATTGTTTATACCGCCAACCCAAGTATGCGTGTTGGCAAAGAGTAAACGGTTATAAGGCTTATATGGTTTATATAGCACTTTCAGCTTATGTAATGAATATAACAACGACGCGTAAACACCAAAATGAGTGTTTTTATAATTAAAGATGCAAGTGGCGCAGAGTAGGCGTCACCACTGTAAAGGATATATCATGCCAGTAATTACCCTTCCTGATGGAAGCCAGCGCGCTTTCGACCAATCAGTTTCTGTATTAGATGTTGCCAACGATATCGGCCCAGGTTTAGCGAAAGCGACCATTGCGGGTAAAGTGAATGGCGAATTGGTAGACGCAGTTGACCTTATTGAGTCAGACGCTCAACTACAAATCATTACCGCTAAAGACGAAGCAGGCTTAGAAATTCTTCGTCACAGCTGCGCGCATTTGTTAGGCCATGCTATTAAGCAACTTTGGCCAAACACCAAAATGGCGATTGGCCCTACTATCGACAACGGTTTTTACTACGATGTTGATATGGAAGAGAGCCTTACTCAGGAAGATATCCAAAAGCTTGAAAAGCGTATGCTTCAGCTAGCTAAAACTAACTATAACGTGGTTAAAAACAAAGTTAGCTGGCAAGAAGCTCGTGATGCATTCGAAGCTCGCGGCGAAACTTATAAAATGGAAATTCTAGACGAGAACATCAGTCATGATGATCGCCCAGGGTTATACCATCACGAAGAATACGTAGACATGTGCCGTGGCCCTCACGTGCCTAACATGAAATTCTGCCAAAACTTTAAGCTTATGAAAGTCGCCGGTGCATACTGGCGCGGCGACAGCGACAATAAAATGTTGCAACGTATTTACGGCACCGCGTGGGCAGACAAAAAGCAACTTAAAGCATACTTGCAGCGCCTAGAAGAAGCTGAAAAGCGCGACCACCGTAAAATTGGTAAAGCGTTGAACTTGTTCCATTGGCAAGAAGAAGCGCCGGGCATGGTGTTTTGGCACAACGATGGTTGGTCTATTTACACCGAGCTTGAAAAGTTCGTGCGTGAAAAGTTACGCGACTACACTTACGACGAAGTAAAAGGCCCATTAATGATGGACCGTTCGTTGTGGGAAAAATCGGGTCACTGGGAAAAGTACGCCGAAAACATGTTCACTACCGAATCAGAAAAGCGTGAATATGCTATTAAGCCAATGAACTGCCCAGGCCACGTTCAAATATTTAACCAAGGCTTGAAGTCTTACCGTGACCTTCCGTTGCGTATGGCTGAGTTTGGTTGCTGTCACCGTAACGAACCTTCTGGTGCACTACACGGTTTAATGCGTGTTCGTGGGTTTACCCAAGACGACGCTCATATTTTTTGTACCGAAGAACAGATCCTAGAAGAAGTAAGTGGCTGTATAAAGATGGTGTATGAGACTTATGCAGCATTTGGTTTTGACAAAGTAGCGGTTAAACTATCTACTCGCCCTGAAAAGCGCGTAGGCAGTGACGAAATTTGGGATAAATCAGAAGCGGCATTAGCCGAAGCACTTAAAGCCAACGATATTGAATTTGAATATCAGCCAGGTGAAGGTGCGTTTTATGGCCCTAAAATTGAATTCACATTGCACGATTGCCTAAATAGGGCATGGCAGTGTGGAACGGTTCAGCTAGATTTCTCTATGCCGGGTCGTTTAGGTTCAACTTACGTAGCTGAAGACGGCGAACGTAAAGTGCCTGTTATGATTCACAGAGCTATTTTAGGTTCATTAGAAAGATTTATCGGTATTCTTACAGAAGAGTTCGCTGGCTTTTTCCCGCTGTGGTTAGCCCCTCAGCAGGTGGTAATTCTAAATATTACCGATAGCCAAGGCGAATATGCACAGGAATGTGTAAAAAAACTGCAAAAAAGTGGATTTAGAGCAAAGTCGGACTTGAGAAATGAGAAGATTGGCTTTAAAATCCGCGAGCACACTCTCAAGCGTGTTCCGTATATGCTAGTAGTAGGTGATAAAGAGATGGAAGCTGGCGAAGTAGCAGTACGCTCTCGCAGTGGCGACGACCTAGGCAAAATGAGCCTGGAATCTTTTATTGCCATGGCAAATCAGGAAGTGGCAGAAAAGACCATTAAGTAGTTTGAGGGTTTTCGTGTATACTACACGACGGTGTTTGCTTACCAGTACTGAACATTATCCAGATGGTAAGCAAACAGAAGAATTAAATGTTTGGAGGAATGCACATTAAAGGCGCTAATAACAAGGCTCAGGGCGACAAAGCCCGCATAAACGATGAAATTAAAGCCAAAGAAGTTCGCTTAATTGGCAAAGACGGTGAACAAGCCGGCATTGTGACGTTAGCAGAAGCGACGAAACTTGCTGAGGAAGCCAGTCTTGATCTAGTAGAAATCAGTCCGAATGCTGAGCCGCCAGTCTGTAAAGTTATGGACTATGGCAAATTCCTCTTTGAAAAAAGTAAAGCTCAAAAAGAGCAGAAGAAAAAACAGAAGCAAATTCAGGTCAAGGAGATTAAGTTCCGCCCTGGCACTGATGAAGGCGATTACCAGGTAAAACTGCGCAACCTGCGTCGCTTTCTTGAAGGTGGTGATAAAGCCAAAGTTACGATCCGTTTCCGCGGACGTGAAATGGCGCACCAAGAGATCGGTATTGAACTTCTAAACCGTGTTAAAGCGGATTTGGAAGAGATTGCTGTGTGCGAGTCTTTCCCACGTCGTGTGGAAGGCCGCCAAATGATCATGGTGCTAGCCCCAACTAAGAAGTCGTAGTGGTCTAAAAGTTTTTGAGGTACTGCAATCTCAAAACACCCTGCGGCTAAACATTAACCGACAACCGGTAACTGCATACCCAGCGTCGATACTAACAATGCGGAGTTTTAGCAATGCCTAAAATGAAAACTGTAAGCGGTGCCGCCAAACGTTTTAAGAAAACGGGTTCTGGCCGCTTTAAAAGCAAACAGTCTCACTTACGTCACATTTTGACTAAGAAGAGCTCTAAGCGTAAACGTCACCTTCGTGGCAAGAAACTGGTTCATGATTCTGATACCAAATTGGTTCAGCGCATGTTGCCGTACGTATAGACTTAGGAGACTGATTAATGGCTAGAGTAAAACGCGGCACGGTAGCACGTGCACGTCACAAAAAAGTCCTCAAGCAGGCAAAAGGTTATTACGGTGCTCGTTCACGTGTTTATCGCGTAGCGGTACAAGCCGTAACTAAAGCTGGTCAATATGCTTACCGTGACCGTCGTCAGCGCAAGCGTCAATTCCGTCAATTGTGGATTGCACGTATTAATGCTGCTGCACGTCAAAATGGTATGTCATACAGCCGTTTCATTAACGGTTTGAAAAAAGCGTCTGTTGAAATCGATCGTAAGATCCTTGCCGACATCGCTGTACATGACAAAGCGGCTTTCAGCGCACTAGTCGATGCGGCTAAAGGCGCATTAGCTTAATTATTAACTAATTAAGTTTAAGTTCTTTCGGAAAAAGGCGAGCAGGATGCTCGCCTTTTTTCGTTTCTGGCGTCTGTAATCTCAAGTCAAGCTTCATTTTCCACGACTTTTAGCATTGTCATATTTTTTAATCAGTATTTTTTACACTGACGCATTGTTAAACATCGTTTGCGCCGTCAATTGGTAGCATAAAGCCCATCGTCATTCCTACATTTGATAAACTAACAGCTATTCAACTCACAGCCATTGGGGTGGGTCATATTTGTTAGTGACTTTTAATCGGGTATTAAAAAGCTTTAAGGTAAAGTGCTAACATAACGTCTAGCAGCCCTGTATTAGTAGTCGTCACATTAACCATATGTGACCTGATGCAGCAATAATGTTTAGAAAAGAAGGGAAGGTGGGGTTAACTAAAGCCTGTTGAGACACTGAAATTAAGTAATTTAAGCATTACTCACAATGGGCAGTGTCAATTTTTCTGACGGTTAACTGTTGTGCTTTGAATAGTTCGGCGTAAAAGAATTAATGACTAAACAAGGTAATGCACTTTGTGTTGGTAATAAGTAACACTATGGTAGTAAGTAGTAAAGTGACGAACCAACAAATAACGAGTACATTTTTAAAGACCATAAGGTGTTTTAAATGTTATTTCAATATACACAACAAAAAATGCTTATTAAAAAATAGCTGCATAACTTAGCCAATGAATATATATCTTTTTAAATATCTGATGAAAATATGGTCTTAATTTCTATCGAATCGCCAAAGTGTGATGCCCCTAATTCAGTAAGGTGAGTTTTGTCATAGTAAAACAATTGATCGTTTGAGTCTGATACTCTACATTCTTCACTGGTACAGATTATATCTAGGAGGTTTAAATATGAATAATCAAATTCCAATGCAAATTTACTGAAGTAATTATGCTGATAACTGTAGTGAATCCCCTTTTCTTCAGAGACCTTACCAGCTGCAAAATTATTAAGTGATATCTCATTCTTATATGCTTGAAAATACATCAATGGAACTTTTTGGGTGAAAGATTTTCCACTAACTATAATTAATTTAGAGTTAGGGTTGATTTCTCGAACATTTTTAATTGATTCAAGAGCAAATGGTAAGTATTCATCGTACCAATTCATCGACAATATAACGAAATCTGCTTCAGCAAGAAGAGTGCTATTGAGAATGTTCTCAGTAGACTTAAGACAATTGAGGGTGTCCGAAGTAGATAACTCATATGAGTTTTCGGTTAGCATTTTTTCAAATAATTTGTTTTCTAAAAGTACGCTTCGACAACGCGTATATACTATTCTTGAAATTACGCTTAAGTTGTCTAACCTATTTGATTCATATAGGATGTTCAAAAAGTCTCCAGCTTGGGAGTCACCAATAATTAAAACTTTAGTTTTATCTTCTTCGAAAGATATTACCCTATTCAGTTTTTTATGAAGTTCCCAAGTATATTCACCATTGTCATCAGTGTTTTCATCCAAGGTAACTCCACTGTAAACAGTCGCCGGAAGCCTATAAAGCAAATTTGTATTGTGATATGCAAAGAACCCGAAAATACATAATAGCAAAGATATGTACAGTGGCTTAGAAGTAAAATAAGAAGCGGGGGACTTAAATGTCGTTCTGAACTTAATTTTTTCGATGAACCTATTGCTTAAATACCCAAGTAAAACTGATAAGCCTATGCCTAAATACACAAACTCACCGCCAAAATTGAAGTAACTGATAGCAACGACTATTGGCCAATGCCAAAGATATATTGAGTAAGACCAAGCTCCGATTTTTTGAAATATAAAATTACCGGTAACCAAGCTATCACCACGATTAGCTTGGATTATCAAAAATGAACCAAAAACAGGTAAAGCGGCCAAATAACCTGGCCAAGAATTGTATTTTGTAATAAATATATATGCTATTAATATTAATACTATTCCAGCACATTCAATCACTTTTTTATATCTATCACTGAAGCTAATAGGGTAAAGGAAAGCTATGCCGCCGAACATCATCTCCCATGCTCTTGTGTGAAGTAGAAAGTATGATGAATCCGGCCAGCGCGATGACGCTAAAATACCAAATATAAATCCAAGCCCTGTAGTAGTAACTAAAATTATTTTGATTAACCCTAGCGTAAAAAGCTTTCTCAACATAATCAAAATCAAGGGATAAATTATATAAAATTGCCACTCTGCGGATAGTGACCAAGTGTGGAGTAACCATTTTTCGTCTGACGCTGCATCAAAATAACCAGATTCGCTCCAATATACAAAGTTTGACAAAAAGCTAATGCTGGAAGCTACATGCGAAGCAAGTAATTGATATTCACTAGGTGAAAGAAAAAATATTAAAGTACTAAGTAGGACTAAACAGAGAAGTGCTAACGCGGGAATGATTCGGTTAGCACGAGCGATATAAAAGTTTAATATTGTAAAACTATTTTTTTCAATCGCACTAATAATAATTCCTGTCATAAGATAGCCAGAAATTACAAAAAATACATCAACACCTGCAAACCCACCAGGCATCCAAGCGGAATTAAAATGAAAAAGGACAACTGCGATAACTGCTATCGCTCTTAAACCATTTATATCTTTTCTAAACTGCACAGCTGCACACCAACATATATCAAAATAAACATTAAATTAGCGAATAATTCAAGCTAAAAATAAGTTTGAGCTATCGAATTTTGCGACTTTTACCGGGTGAAATCGGGTCTTGAGTGCAAAAGTCAATAAGCATTTTTGTTGGCTAATCCACCAAATACTGTCATGAATACAATTTTAATATCGAACCAAACAGACCAACGGTGAATATAATCTAAATCGTACTCTACACGTTGTACCATTTTGTTCACTGTCTCTGTTTCGCCACGTAAGCCGTTTACCTGCGCCCAGCCAGTAATGCCTGGCTTCACCTTGTGGCGTAGCATATAACCGGTAATAAGCTTACGGTACTCTTCGTTGTGAGCTACCGCATGAGGGCGGGGGCCAACAATAGACATTCTGCCCTGCAGCACGTTAATAAACTGCGGAAGCTCATCAATAGAAGAGCGTCGCAAAAAGCCACCAATTTTGGTTAGGCGCGCATCATTCTTAGTGGCCTGTTTAACCACAGCACCGTTGTCTTGCGTAGTCATAGACCGGAACTTATAAACCGTAATTTGTTTTCCATCTAAGCCGTAACGCTTTTGTTTGAAAATAACGGGCCCTTTAGAAGTCAATTTAACTGCCGCCGCTATGCCTAACATAGGGATGGCTAACATCATTAAAATTAAGATGCTTAACACAATGTCTTCAAAGCGTTTTAAAATGTCGCTAGCACCCTGAAACGGGGTGTCGTACACACTTAACGCTTGTACCGACCCAATCGACTGCCAGCGGGCATTAAGCAAGTTATACATAAAGAAGTTAGGAATAATATAAACGTTAGCCGTGGTGTCGCTGCACTTTTCAAGAATGTGACGAATACGGTTCTCGGCACTCATTGGCAGTGCAATGTAGATGTAGTCCACTTCATTGCGTTTAGCCATTTCAATGGCCGATTCAATATTACCTAGTACTTGATTCTTAAACTCATGAGGTAGGCGGTCTTCGCTTCTATCGTCGAACAAACCTAAGAAACGTATACCCAAATGTTCATTTGAAACGATTTGATTGGCCATGTTGTAACCCAACTGGGTAGCACCAATAACAATCGATTTTCTAGAGTTTAATCCGCTGCGGCGAAGGCGAAAAAGAAACTTTCGCATAACGAAGCGCCAAGCCAGTACAACAACAAATGAAGAGGCGGCCCATAGTAAAACGCCGGGAGGCGTAATTTTTAAATCGCCAAAGAAAAAGAAACCAAAAGCAGTCGTAGCTAACATACTAAGTGCCCACGCTATAGCAGCTGCACGAAGCATTTCATTCGTTCTGTGCCCACGCCAAGAACGATAAAGCTCTACGAATTCCCCCGAAAACTGGAAACTAATAACATAAACAAAAAGGAATAGAAGGCTGCCAGCCGTAACAGGGCTGTCGTAATAAAATGCTGAAGCGTAATAAAGTAAGGTGACAAGGCATAAATCAATAAGCCTATAAATGGTTGAAAAACCACTTTGATTCCTAACTATAAGCCCGCCAGAAGCATTGGGTTCAACCTCGTGAGATTTGAGGACTTGGTTAGGTGCTACTTTATTATCCATGTGTGTATCTCTAAAAAAATAAAAAGTCACGCCGACTTCAATTGTCAATAAAGCAAAAGACCACTGCGTTAATTATTAGCTTTAACTTATAACTAGATAAAGCAAAAAATGTACCGAAAAAGTGCAAAAGCAAAAAGGAAAATGACATCTGGTGCAAAAACTTATGCTAACAAAAGGGGTAAAGATAAAAAACTCGTCACCCGCGAAAAAGCATGAAAGCCTGTACTGCTAAAGTATAGTATAAGCAGGTTGTAATTTTATTACAAAACTATTGAAAGCAATTACCCAACTGATATTGTAAGATAACATATAACCATTATACTGCGTGCCAAAGATTTCAAACTTACAGCAATTAAATCACGCTACGTCTTGAATTGAATCATGTATTAGATCATGTAGTAAAACGTTGTTTTCGCTTAACCAGCAAGCCTGTAAGTTAGACACATTGCTGCAATAATTTTTCGTTAAGCTATCGGGAATAATTGAATGAGTTGGCAATAAAACGTTATTAAAGCAAAGTGTTTGCATGCGCACTACGCCCTGTATGGCACAGTATTAGCATGCCATCCGGCCAATAGCTGAAAAATTATAAATATCACACTCAAAGCGGTTAAATAAATATATTGGTGTTGCTTTTGTGAGCATCAAAACTGATGTTGCACTGTTTTACCCCAATATTTAACTGCATAAGACAAAAAAATTTTAGGAGCGAGTATGTTTAAAAGGACAACAAGCCTTGTTGCACTGTCGGTAATTAGCGCCATATCGAACGCACAAGAGGCTGGCCGTATTGAAGCAGGCCAATTCGACATTATCCCCACGTTCAATACATCGATGAGTTACGTAGATAACGTTGCTTATGCTCGCGATGGTGAACCTAAAATTTATAGTTGGCGCGCCACATTTTCGCCAGAAATTATTGCCGCCACAGAAATTGATGGTAACCCTGTTCAATTTGGTTACCGCTTAGAGCGTGGTGTGTATTTTTCAAGCAGCGCCGACGATTACACCGATCACTTTTTTGAAGCTTCCGGTGAATACGAACTAAATAGCCGTCATCGCTTAAGCGGCACCGCGCAATATGAAGATGGGCACGAAGACCGTGGTACTGGCTTTTCATTAGGCGCCGGTGACGAAATCACTTCGCCTGATACCTTTAAAAGTATGTATGCTGGTGGGGAATACAGTTACGGCGCGTTAACCTCTAATGGCATGCTAACGCTAAAGGCGAGTCGTCAAACGTTAGATTATGACCGTGACGAGCAGGCCTACCTACTTAGAGATCGAGCAAGTAATAAAATAGGCGCAGAGTTCGCCTATAAAATTGCCCCAGCAACCGCCTTAGTATTGGACGTAACCAATACATACGTTCGCTATGATATACAAGAATCTGCTACCCAAAGCCGAAACAGTGATGTAATGCGTATTTTAGCAGGGGTCGAGTGGGAAAGTACGGCTGCTACCACTGGCTTTGCCAAGGTGGGCTATACAGAAAGAGATTTTGAGTCAGCGACTCGTAGTACTTTTAACGATGTCAACTGGGAAGCCGGTGTTGAATGGCAGCCCCTTACGTATTCTACATTTCGCTTTGCGACCAGTGCTGATACGCGTGAAACCAACGGTGAAGGTAACTTTATTAGTGGCCGAGATTACACTGTATCGTGGGACCATGAATGGCTTCAGCGCTTAAGCACTACGGCTAGTATTGGTAGATATAGCGATGAATACGTATTAGATAACGAAGGTATTGCTAACCGTGAAGACGATTTAATGCGTTATAGTGCCGCATTAAACTATCAAGCACGTCGTTATTTAAGCTTTTCTCTATACTACACATTAAATGACAGAGACAGTAACCGAGATGCCATTGGTTACGACAGAAGTATAGTTGGTTTATCTGCCGAGGTTAGCCTGTGAAGCAAAGTGTAAACAGTATTTTCGCCTTCCTTTTTGTTGTAGTGATGTCGTTCAATGCTTTAGCACAGGAAGGTAATTTGAGCATGAGCCGCTACCAATTGGGCTCCGGTGACAGAATTAGTATAAATGTATTTGGGCAAGACGACTTGTCGATGGAAGTACGTTTGCCCGATGTTGGCACTATTAATTACCCGTTTATGGGTGAAGTTAAATTAGTAGGGCTAACATTAGGCGAAGTGGAACAGCTTATCTATGAAGGCTTAAAAGGGGATTACTTAGTTAACCCGTCGGTATCAGTAACCATAATTGATTATCGCCCCTTCTTTATAGACGGTGAAGTAAAACGCCCAGGTGGTTACCCTTACCAGCCAGGTTTGTCGGTAAACAAAGCTGCAGCGTTAGCTGGCGGCTATACCGAGCGCGCCGCACGAGACAAAATAACAATAGTTCGAGAAAAAGATGGCACTACACGTAGCTTTACCGTAACGGTAAGCGACATGATTCAGCCCGGTGACATTATTACCGTTAACCAACGCTTTTTCTAATTAGCAAAAATTTCAGGATACAAAAATAACATGGCAGTAAATCATAGGGACGACGTGAATCATGGCGTGCTAGATAGTGAAACTATCGATATTGCACACTATTTTGGCATATTGAAACGCTACGCTTTTCGCATTGTTTCGTTAGCCATAGCATTCACCATATTGGTGGCTTTGCTGGTAATGCGGATGACGCCACTTTACACGTCGTCTACCACTATATTGGTCGATTCTGAAAATGCCAATGTGGTATCTATAGAAGAAGTGTATGGCTTAGACACTAAGCGTAAAGACTACATGCAAACCCAATACGAAATATTACGTTCGCGCCAAATTGCCGAACGTACCGTAGAGGGGATGAATTTACACTTAAACGATAAGTTTATGCCGCCTGCTGAAGGCCCAAGTGCCATCGACTCGCTAATAGACAGTGCTAAAGACATGCTGCCATTTCTACCGCAGGAAGAAGTGGTAGAGCGTACCGAAGCGCAAATTATTGCAGCTAAAAAACGTTCAGCCGTATTCAGATTAATGCGCGCTGTAGAAGTTAGCATGGTAGATAATACCCAGGTAATGAAGATTTCCGTTACTACCGAATCTGCTTCTTTATCGGCTGAAATTGCCGATACTATTGCCGATGTTTACATCGAGAATTACCTTCAAGCTAAACTAGATATGACAGCAAAAGCAACGTCGTTTCTTACCGAAAGCTTAGAAGGCTTGAAAGATAAGCTAGATATTGCTGAAAAGAACCTATCGCAGTTTTATGAACGTAATCAAGTGGTAAACATAGATGGTGTAGTAGGGCTTGCTGCCGACGAACTAGAGCGTTTAAGCACGCAATTGCTTGATGCACAAACCGCATTAAAGTTAAACGCGGTAATATATCGTCAAACACGTAACAACGTGACCCTTGAAGACATTGCACGGTTACCTGAAGTTCTGAATCACCCTACCATTCAAGGTGTACGCCGCGACGAAGCGAAAGCTATGACCCGCGTGTCTGAACTTAGCAAAGTATACGGCCCTAAGCACCCGAAAATGATAGCTGCTAATGCGGAGCTTTCTTCCATTCGTGAAACGTTAACTACCCAAACTCGCGACCTTATTTCTAGTATTACTACCCAATACCAAGTTTCAGAGCAACGCGTTGCGCAATTGAAACAAGAAGTAGAAGTGGCAAAAGCTGAATTCCGTGGTTTATCTGCGTTAGACAATCAACGCAAAGCCCTTCAGCGCGATGTTGATATTAACCAGCAGTTGTACAATTCATTCTTTACCCGTTTAAAAGAAACCGATGAACTAGGTGGTTTTGAATCAGCAAACGCCAGAATTTTAGATAGCGCTGTAGTGCCGTCACGCCCCTCTGAACCGAATAAAAAACTGCTAATTGGCGCAGCCTTCGTATTCAGCATTGGCTTTGGTGTGTTCTTGGCCATTACCATGGAAACCCTTAACAGCGGCATCCGTTCAGTAGAAGATGTAGAGCGTAAGTTAGGCCAGCGTATGTTGGGTTTAATTCCTTGGCTTGCCCATAAAAAGAAAACCAACTTACCTATTCGCACTTATTTCGACGGTAAAAAGCATCAGTTTGCAGAATCGGTTAGAACCTTACGTACTAGTTTGTCGTTATTGAATTTAGATAAAGATAATCAGGCTATTATGGTTACCTCTAGTGTGCCTAAAGAAGGTAAAACTACTGTGTCTATTAACCTAGCGTTCGCATTAGGCCAGTTAGATAAAACCATTCTTATAGATGCAGACTTACGCCGCCCGAGTATTGGTAGGCAGTTTAATATTCCTAATTACCAGCCAGGTGTAGCTAACCTTGTACTTAAAACCCACAGTTTTGATGAGTGTTTGGTGCGTGACGAACAAGCGAATATTGATATTCTTTCGGCAGGTACAATACCGTCTAACCCACAAGAGCTTCTTGCGGATAAAGGTTTCGATGCGTTAATTAAAGAATTAAAAACCCAATACAAATATGTGGTGGTAGATACTGCACCTACTCAAGCGGTAAGTGATTCAATGGTAATTGCTAACTCGTGCGACTCTATTATTTACGTAGTACGCGCCGACAGTACCAGTGAAAAAGTGATTAATACTGGGTTGTCTCGTTTCTTACAAGTAGGACATCGTCTTGATGGGGTAGTGCTAAATCAAGTAGACTTACGAAAGTCTGATGTAGCACAGAGGTACGGCGGGTTTTATGATCAGTATGATTATACTAGTCATAAGGACAGCTAATAATTAATTGATAGACCTTCACAGTCATATATTACCTGGCATTGACGATGGTGCCAGAACCATGGCCATGTCGATTGACATGGCCAAACAAACACTTGAATGCGGCGTGACGCATTTAGTTTGTACCCCACATATACACCCGGGGTTCTTCGATAATACGCCCGCTATTATTGAAAACGCGTATAACGAACTTGTGTTAGCGCTTGAACAAGAAAACATTCCCCTTACTTTATCTTATGCCGCCGAGCTTCGTGTCTCGGAGCACATTCCTATATGGATAAAACAAAATGCGGTGCCTTTTTTAGGCCAGATTAACGGCAAAAACGTGATGTTGCTTGAAATGCCTCATAGTCATGTGCCATCGGGAATGGAACCGTTAGTAAAATGGTTATTAAAAAACAACGTGCAACCGCTTATTGCACACCCTGAACGTAACCGAGAGCTATTGCGCGAGCAACACAAGTTTGACTGGTTGCAGCGCATAGGCTGCTGGTTTCAGGTGACAGCAGGCGCTCTTACAGGCCGATTCGGTGAGCCTGTACAGAACTTTGCGTTAAGCTTGCTTGCCAACCAAAGCTTTCATGTAGTGGCTTCAGACACCCATGACACGGTTAGGCGACCTAACGATATGGGTGAGGCATTTGCGGTGGTATCGGCAGTAGACGCTGATTACGCCCAGCAAGTTTTCGTTACTACACCGAGTGAAATAGTAGGGGCACCTAGTGTCGTTATCTAACGTGTATGAGCGTCATCAGTTATTAATAAAACGTGTGGTCCGCACTGTGTTTTTTATCACAGCGGCATGGGGCGTAATATGGAGCGCACAGTTTTTTATATCGGGTAACTATTATTATCGGGTGAACAACCAATTACAGGCATGGCAGAATAATCCTGAACGCGTAACCGCTAGCAAAGTAAGCGATGCTATTACTAAAATAGATTCAGCCATTTTCATGTTTCCCAATAACGCGCTTTATTATCAAATGCGTGGCCAGCTTTACGAATGGCAAGCGTTTGTCTCTCAAAACGCAGATCGAAGTGCTGTTGAAAGTGCTGCTGAAAACGACAAAACAAACAGTTTGAAACTGGCCTTTAGTAATTACCAGCACAGCTTATTGCTACGCCCGCTTTGGCCAGCAAGCTGGATAGGGTTAGCATCGGTTAAATGGAAGCGTAACCAAGTAGACGACGCTTTCTATCAATATTTGAACAAAGCCATTCAGGTAGGCCCACAAGACGCTATAGTTCACAAATTCATAGTAGAGTACGGGTTAGCGAATTATGCAGCACGGTCGCCTGAATACATTAAGGTTATTCAGCCGTTAAAACATCATATGAAGTTGGGGTTAATAAACCCTCATAGCAGAGACGCAATAGTGCAAAGTATTGTAAGTTATAATGCAGAAGAGCCAGCGTGCCGATGGATGCGCTTGGCCCCTTACCCAGTTAGAAAACGCATTCCCAACTGTATTACTTACGACTAGTAGTATTAAACTAGCATTTAAAACTTACTTTTAAGCCAATCCCACAAGCCTAGTGAATAGTTTTCGAATAAGTTAACACCCAGCCACGATTTTAATATGTACAGCAGTACCATACCCACCAGTAATGAAAATAGAATAAACAGCGTAAAGCCAAACGCTAACGTAAGCTGGCCAATTTTACTTTCAATACGGGAAGGATCGCGTTTATCTTTACCGCCTAACAGCACAAAATAGAAGCGGCTGTGGCCAATGCCAAGGGTGCCGCGTAAGTCTAGCTTATGCTTGCCCCAGCGCCTGCCTGCTAACGCGGTATTAATATGGGTAAGCTGTTCTTCACTAAACGAGTTGGCCACATGCTTGGGCATTCTTTCTAGCATGTGCTTTACGTTGGGTTCTTCCTGAATAGGGTGATTAACTTTTAACACCACGACTGATTTTCCATAACTGAATCCATTAGTAAATACTTATTGAAATCCCTAATTAGGCACTTACAAAAAACCTAACTTTACGGCTTACGATTACGTTTTGTTGATTGTCGAACCCGAATTCGATTACTCATGGCTCCAAGTGCAAGTAGAGTAATAAAGATAGCAGTGTTAGCAGGCGCTTGTAAGGGAAAGTCTACGCTGGTGTGCATTGCCATACCAATAATAGCCATAAAACACGCAAATGCCGCACCGCGTGGAAGTGGGTGGTGGCGCTGACGAAAAGCATTAAAGGCATTAATGCCGCAAATTAATACAAATACGCCCATTAGTAGTGCGCCAATAACACCAAACTCAATACTAAACTGTAAGTATTCATTATGAGCATGGTCGTAAAAGTGTTGAATACTCTCACTTTGATATTGGGGGTACACAGTATAGAAGGTTCCGCCACCTGTACCTATTAAAGGGTACTGCGTTAACAAGGGCAGTGCATCGGTAACCACTTCGTCTCGGCTTTCATGGGTTAAATCGGTTTGCTCAAGACGTTCTTTCACTTCGTTTAACCCAAACACGCTACTTACTATCATAATGTCGATAATTAGCATGCTAACAAACAAGGCAATGTAACTTTTTTGTCTAGGTTTGAAATACCACAAACCTATGGCTGCGGTTATTGTCATGCTAACAAAAAATGCCGTATTGCCCATTCGTGAACGCGACATTACCAGTGCAATAACCATAATAATTATGCCAATACGAAACAGCACTTTATTGCCTAGCCAAAACTTAAGCCATTTTCTAAGGCGCTCTCGTTTTGATAGCCCATCGTCATCACCTAAACTGGCAATCAGATACCCTAATGCAGCACTTAAAGAAAGCAGCAAGTAGTTTGCAAAATGGTTTTTGTAAATAAAGCTGCCGGTAGCAATGTGCGTAACCGGTTGTTTGAATACTAGGCTGTATTCAATGCCCGACAATACCTCTAGCGACCCATAAATAGCTTGAAATATACCGCTTGCACTAATGGTTATTAACACTAGTTTCAACCGAGACGTTGAGCGCACCAAGGCTAAAACACTGAAAAAAAGCAGGCAATAACAAAGAGATTTTAAAAATACTATTTGGCTTTGGCCTACATCAAAACTAAGCGGTAACCAACTAGCACCCGCCGGTACGTTAGCGTAAGCGGGTAAGAGCTTCTCTGGCCGTAGGCTGGCAATAAGTGAGGCGGGTAGGGGAATTAAATTTAATAACTGCCAAGCAAGAAAAAGTACCCAAAGCAAAACAAAAACACGATATTGGCGAACTACAACAGTAACGGTACGAAAATGAAAGGCCATTAACGATGCACTTATACAAAAAACGGAAATTTGCATAAGGGCCCAAGCCCACGGCCTATTAGCACCTAAAGGAATAGGCAGCCAAAAAAGGGTAAATAAAAGAAAACCGAAAAGAAGCTTTTCGGTTTTTCTATTATTAATACTCAGCATTCACTATCGCCACTTCTTACTACCACTAACGATCACCAACACAGAGTTTAAATGTAATACAAACTTAGTTTGCTGAAACCGTGGTATCGCCACCGCCAGCACCAGCAGCACCAGTACCTACACCTAATGGAGAAACATCGTTGCCAGCAGCCCCTGCCGCAGTAGCAGTAAGCGTTGAGGTATCGATACCTGCATTAATCGCAGCCAAAAGCGCATCTTCTGCGCTAATTACACCGGTTTGTAATGCAACGTTATAAATTTCGTTGGCATCTTCTGGAAACAAGATCATGGCTATTGTTACCACATCAGAAGATTGCTCCGGTAGGGCCCCAAAGCCAGCAATCGCTAATTCAAAGCCGGTTGCGTTATCAACAAGCAAACCTACCATGCTTTCAAAAGCTGGCTGGTTAGTTTGTAAATAAGGAAGGCTAGCGGCAGGAACAGCCACGCTGCCTTCAGCAAGTACTTCGTTGCTTACGTTTACCGCAGCTTCTTCAGCTGGTGTTCCGCTATCGATAGCCGTTAACAGTTGGTTTCTAATTTGCAAACCTGGAACGCTACCTGCGCTGTCTTGCGCAATAGCCACTGGCGAAATAGCAATAAGCACACTCATTACTAATGAAAAAATAAATCTATTACGCATAATAGTTCCTACTTCGAAAAATTGGTTTGCATACATTGGGTATTGTATACCAAATGAACGCCCGTTGTCTTAGCTTTATTTGCTGTGAAAGCCGCAAACAAACTAGCTACTTAAATTATTTCCCTAAGCGCCAAGCTGTGGGCTTAGCAAAGTGATAGCCTTGCTGATAAACAACCTGCAGCTTACTAAGTGTATTACTTTCTAACTCGCTTTCAACCAGCTCGGCTATCACTTTAATGTGTAACCCATTAGCAATACTTACTAAGCTGCTAACAAATAGCTGATTGTCTTTGTCTTCATGAATATCCTTGGTCAATTTGCCGGATATTTTTACAAAATCGGGCTGAATAGCCCTTAACCCACTTAACGATGCAAGATTGTCGCCAAAATGTTCAATAGTAATGGTGCATCCTGCTTTTTTAACCATATCGCAGAATTTAAGGGTAGCTTCCCTATAATAAATAATGGCGGAGTCTTCAATTTCAAACGCTAATCTGTCGCACAACGATTTGTGTTCAAGAAGATAACCACCAAGCCATTGGCAGAAGTCGGCATTCGCAATTGATGCAGTGGCAATGTTCACCGCTACTGTGTGAGGAGAGGCCATGAGTTTACTGACTACCAGCGACGTTACCAATCTATCTACTTGAGGAATAAGGTGCAGCCGCTCTGATGCAGGAATTAACTGCGACATGGGTATATCGGTATTGGTAGATACGTCTTTAAAGCGCGCGAACCCTTCGTAATAACACGGGGCTTTGTTCTCGGTACTAAAAATAGGCTGTATTAAAATATCAGCATACTGTTGTAACAGAATATTGTTTAGCCTTTCACGCCATTCAGTATTGCTATGAATGTAAGTTAGCTCTGAAGCAAACTGCCAGCCTCTGTCTAACTTTGTTGCCGCTAATAGTGCGCTATCTGCTTTTTCCATTACTTCAGTAAAGCTATTTTCACTGGTATATTTAGCTGCGCCAATCCACGCTGTTTTATCGCCATCTTTAAGAAAATCTATTTTATTCATTTCATCGCTAAGGCTTTTCAGTCTTTTTTCGCACTCTTGTTGCGATACTGCTTCCATTAAAATGGCAAAGTCGGAACCCGATACTCTAAAAAGGGTTACTTTATCTGGAAATTGCATGGCGGCCAGTTTCAGTTTTTTTGCAGCCGCACTAACATATTCATCGCCTTCAGCGCCGCCCAGTAAATTATTTACCCGAGCAAGCTGCGTTAACCTAATTAACACCACGTAACCTTGTTCTACCGTAGCTGTGCCACTTAATAGTGCATTCATGTGTCGATTAAAGGCATTTCTATTGGAAAGTCCTGTTAGGCTATCGCCATACGCAATAGCCTTAAATTGTTCAGCACGTGCAGTAAGTTCTTTAAACATGCTTTCTACCGCTCTCGACAGCTTATTTACGGCTAGCGTGATAAAAGAGAATTCTTTAGTAAAAGGCTGGTAGTCAATTTCAGAAAACTTTTGGTTTTGAATGTCGCCTATTTTTTGAGTAACAATTTCTAGTGGCTTGGTAATTTGGCGAATAATAACCAGCAGCACTAGGTAGGCAATAACAAAGGCAATAAAAAACATTAATGCACTTTGGGTAATGCTATCCCATAGCTTTTCGTTCGCAAGGCCTGGGTGGCTTTGCACGGTAAGTTGCCCTGCCATTGTCCAGCCATCGTTAAGCTCGGTATTTTTCACCGGTGGGGTAACGTGCACCGCTTCAGTAAACCAATTTGGTACGGTATCTATTTTATTCGGGTTTTGACGAATAATAAGAGTGTTCCCGCTGGCGTCTTTAACCGAAATGGTTTGGTAGTAGCCCCTGTCGAATATGGCGTTTACCATGGTTTCAGCCACCGCCTGCCCATTTTCTTGCATTATATAGGGCGCCATGGCTAAGCCTAGCGATGTGGCGGTGTCTTGTGCGTGGGTAGCAAGTTGTTCATTCACGTATTCTTTGGTCATTTTTACGTTAATAAAAAAAGATCCGGCGAACACGGCCAGTAAAAAAATAAGTAAGCTAACGCTTAGTTGGGTAGATAATTTCATTGTTCTTGTGTATCTCCGAGCATTACGCTGTTTAAACGATCTATCATGTCGTCCCACATTTTCATGGGGCCGCTGCCTCTTAATTTTCTGCCTGTTCCCATAGATTTCGCCGCCCATAGACCATCACCGTTAAAACTATAAACAGGTGCAAGGTCGCGCCGTTGGTTTGCTGGCAGTATTCGGCGGTTAATATTATCAAGCACTAAAGGAACAGAGGTAGGGCTTGGATAATAGGCTAACACCATATGAGGTTGGTTTAACTCTAACGCGGTTACATACATAAGCCGAAGCTGCGATTTTGGAATACCAAGTTCTATTAACGAAAAGTATTTAGCAATTGAGTAATCTTCACAGTCGCCAGCGCCCGTTCCAATAAACTCAATTGGCGTGGCCCAGTAATCGGGTTGCCGCCAGTGCCTTAGATCATCTACAAAGTCGAATCGATTGAAAAAGCGATTCACCTGGTAAAGCTTTTCATCAATATCGTCGTTCTCAATGCTATTGACTAGTTGTCGCCACTTAGCTACATCTGCCGCACCGGTTTTACCAAACAGGGCTTCAACTCGGCTGTAAACTTCCTCAGTGAAGATGTTTTTCTGTTGCGCGATAACCAAAGAAGCCACACCAAATAAAAGCCCCGTTAGGGCACAAATACAGGTTCGTCGGTAAGTTTTACGCGCGTAGCGGGTTGTCATGCCAATTAAGCCTTAATGCACCATAATGAGACGAATTTATTAGAATAATAGCTGTAAGAAAACGTTAACCACTTCATAGTATAGTAAACATGTGGCAGCAAATTGATAATGTCAAACTTATACAAAAGTTGAAAGTTATTTCAATAAGGTAAAGCAAGTAAACATGATAATGCTGATATATGGCATGGTTCATGTATAGGTTTTTGTAAAGGTTCTGGTAAAGATTCTGGTAAAGATTCTGGTAAAGATTCTGGTAAAGATTATTGTATATGCCCATGAATGTAACAGGGATATTCTAAATGGTATTACCATATACTACGGTTTACGCAATAGCGCATAATAAGAACCGGAACAAAACAAGAGCCAAATATTAATTAGAGTATATTGAATTTTTTGTACTGTACATTAGCAAGCTTAAAGTAATGCAGCTTGCTATGTTGTAATTTTACTACAAAACTAAAATCGAGCTGTGCTAAACTTAGCGTTAGCATTTAGTCTAATGACAAGGATAAAGAAGTTTCATGCTAACTAGTAACCGCCCAGTAGTGTTTATTATTAATTCCCTAGAAGGCGGTGGTGCTGAACGGGTAATGGCAAAATTGCTAGCAATCATGGAAGATTACTTTTCACATGCAAACGTGCCTGTTCACCTTGTTTTGTTAGACACGCTGGAAGAAAGTCAGCAGTGCCCCCCTTATGTTACCAAAACAGTGCTAACCAGTAATGGCAGCCTTAAAGCTGGTTATCAGCAGTTAAAACCGTTACTTAAAACCCTAAACCCCCAAATATGTTTTAGCTTTCTAACGCGCAGTAATTTCTTGAATATAGCCATAGCAAAATCGTTAGGCTACCGCGCCATTATTAGCGAGCGCGTGAATACTACTAGCCATTTATCGGGTGGTTTAAAAGACGGTATTAGTCGCTTTTTAGTTAAGCTTTTATATAAGCGGGCTGACAATGTGGTGGCAGTGTCTGAAGGTGTAAAGGCCGATTTAATAGAAAACTATGCCGTGCCAGAACCTAAAGTATCATTGTTATACAACCCTTACGATATTGCGCAGCTGCACGAACTTGCAAGCGAAGCGGTAACCGATATTCCTAAAGCGCCATATATTATTGGGGTAGGGCGGTTAGTTAAAAACAAAAACTTTTCACTGTTACTAAACGCATATGCCAAAGCCGATATTGTCGAAGATTTAGTTATTTTGGGCGTGGGCGATGAAGAGGCCATGCTTAAAGCGCTAGCTAAAACACTTGGCATTGCAGATAAAGTACATTTTTTAGGTTTTAAGCCAAACCCTTACCCGTACGTGGCCAAAGCAGAATATTTTGTTTCAACCAGTAATGCAGAAGGTTTCCCCAACGCCATTGTGGAAGCCATGTGTTTGAACAAACCGGTAATTGCAACAAATTGCGAATCGGGCCCTGCTGAAATTATTGCCGAACAATACCCTTACCAAGTTTCTGGTGCCAGCGAAGAAAAGAATGGCATACTGTGCGAGTTAAATAACGCACAAGGTGTTGCCGATGCATTGGTGTTATTCAAAGGTAGTGCTAACAGAGCGCGATATGTTGAAAAAAGCCAAGCGTGCGCGCAACAGTTTTCCTATGCTGCTTTTTACAAGCGCGTAAGTGCCATTTTAGAAAAAGATGACTAACTAATTATGTTTGAAGCAATCAAGCTACTGGTAGGGGTGGTTAGCCTAATTATGGTGTATAGAACCATTACCGGTAATTGCAATAAATATTTAGCCTTTGCCATTTGCGCAATATGGTTACGCTACTTTCTATCTGCATTCCACACTGTTACTTACCCCTCTTTGGTGGCGGGTTTTTCAATAAATGCTTTAGGCAGTATAGGAGTGGCTGGTTTAGGTTTGTTATTGATTCCAAACGCTGTTTTTACACTTAAAAAGTTACTTCCGTTTTATGCATTTTTCATAGCGATAGCGGTAAGTGGTTTCGTAAATATGGAAATACCTGGCACCATTAATGTATTGGTGAAATGGTGTTATTTCTTGGTGTTAGCGGGCGCGTTATTTCTATCTATTCGCTGCCAAGGGCAGAATGAAACGTTTAAGAAGTTACTGATTGCCTTTGTTATGCCAGTTTCTTTGCAAGTGTTATCGATAGTGTTAGGAGAGGCAAAAGCCACGGAGGCCGATGGCTCCACTAGTTATATAGGTGGTTATAATCACGAAGCAGCATTTTCTATGATAATAGTGTCGTTCATATTTGTTCTCGGTTTGGTTAATAGAAACGCGATTAGTTTTAGAACCACTTTATTTACATTAGCTGTAGTGCTTTTGGTTTTGGTGAATTATAGAACGGCAATTTTGACTATATTACCAATAGCTGCGATTTTTTATTTTACCTTAATCGAACAGCGTCTAAAGCCATCCCAGAAGGCTCCCGTTTTAACCATTGTTACTATGGTGCTTGCCATTGTATTTTTTGTTCTTTCGCTCTCAATGCAAGAGCGTTTTGCCGATGTGGGGTTATTAGTTGGAAATCTTGACCTCATATTTAAAGCGCCAATGTATTTTAGCGATGCAGAACAGGACATTATGTCAGCGCGGGTATATATCTGGAGTCAATATATTAACGCTTTTACCAACGCCGATCTACTGCACCAAATTTTCGGCTTTGGGCCAGATTCTTGGAAGCACAAATTCGATTTGTATGCTCACAACACTTACGTTTCATATGTTTACGAGTATGGTTATTTGGGTTTTATATCCTTTATCGGATTGTTAGTTTATATCCTTACTGTGTCTTTCAACCTTTCAAACAAACCTCTAGGTAAAATTTTAGCATTCTCGTTGATTGGCTTTATGATAATGAATATGGCTACGATGCCGTTGTGGAATATTGAAGGATTGATATTTTTTGCACTTGCGTTAGGTACTGTTTTCGCTAACCCTAACGTTCAAAAGATGTCGAATAAAGTTAGTACAGAGCATAAAACTAGTATGGAAGTTGACTGATTATATGAAAATATGCGCAATAGGGCTTAGAGGTATTCCGGATGTGATGGGGGGCATAGAGTCTCATTGCCAACAATTGTATCCTCGCATGGTGAAGAGTGGTGCATCAGTAACAGTAATAGCACGTTCGCCTTATGTAGAACAAAAACAGTATGTTTATGAAGGCGTCGAAATTAGAAGTGTCTGGACGTTGAAGCACAAGTTTTTAGAAACATTTATGCATACGTTTCTTGCCATTATTTACGCTAGAATTTTTGTCCGACCAGACGTTATTCACTTACATGCTATCGGACCTGCCTTACTAACCCCGTTAGCACGCTTGTTAGGTATGAAAGTCGTGGTGACTCACCACGGCGCTGATTATGATAGGCAGAAATGGAGTCCATTTGCTAAAAAGGTACTAAAATGGGGTGAGTACTTAGGGGTGCGCTTTTCCAATGCCACTTTAGTGGTGGGCAAAACGCTAACTAATCTTTTGAGAAATCGGTACACCAAGGATTCTCTAAAGATCCGCTACGTCCCTAATGGAATGCTGCCTAAATTTTTAGAAGAAGTATCTTCCTCCCACCTACCTCAAGAATTGGGTATAGAACCGCACAGTTATATTTTGACTGTTGGACGTCTTGTGCCAGAAAAAGGGTTTCATGATTTAATTGAAGCATACAAAAATTCTAAGACTACTGATAAGTTGGTGATTGTTGGAGATGCGGATCATATTGATGAATACGCCTCCAACCTGCTGCAGCAAAAGTCTGAAAATATTATCTTCGCAGGTAGGCGTAAAGGCGAGCAATTACACGCTTTATTTAGTTACGCCAAAGTGTTTGTTCTCCCTTCTTATCATGAAGGGCTGCCGATAGTGGCACTTGAGGCTATTAGTGCTGGTATTCCAGTTCTTCTTAGCGATATAGCGCCTAACAAAGACATCGAAGCGAATGACGACAGCTACTTTCAAATAGGCAACACATATCAACTAAGTGAAAAATTAGATAGGCTAGACTCGCTTAACTTGAAGCTAGATAAAGGCATTTTTCTATCCAAATTCGATTGGGATATTATTGCTCACGAAACGTTTAATACTTTCGAAAGCCTGAACACTCAGTAGCTTATAGCAGTTCGAGCTAGTAAGGGGCCGGATTAGATTTTGTTTCTTACCAACGACTTTTATAGCCTAAATTTTAAAGGGGTAATTTTTGGATAAGCCCATTGTAACTGTAATTGTGCCTGTTTATAACGATGAAAAAAGAATCGCAGACTGTATAAGTACAATATGTGAGCAGAATTCGTCTAGTTTTATATTGGATGTTATAGTTGTTGATAACGGCTCTACAGATAGTACTTTTGAAATAGCCAGCACATTCCCAGTTAAGTATGAGAACGTAGAAGTAGTGCGTTGTATGACCCCAGGTTCTTATGCAGCTAGAAACTATGGAATATCCATGAGTCGTGGAAGCTTTTTTGCTTTTACGGATTCTGATTGCCTTGTTTCAAAAAATTGGATTGAATCCAATTTAGCTAAGTTCAAAAATTTCGATGGAAATACAGTTCTAGCTGGGGAAGTAGAGTTCTATCGTGAAGACGGTAAAAGTACAGAACAAAGCGCCATAGATTTTGAAAATACTTTTTCGATGAAGCAAGAAGAAAATGCGAACAACGGAAAATGTATTACCGCAAACTTTTTCTGTTCAAGGCTTTTGTTTGATAAGTGCGGAACTTTCGACGACTCATTAAAATCGGGTGGAGATATTGAAATGAGTTCTCGCGTTGTGCAAAACGGGGGCAGGGTAGTTTATAACCACCAAGCACTCGTAAAACACCCCTCAAGGAACGTCCGAGAACTAATTGTAAAAAGAAAACGCATCATAGGAGGGACTTGGGATTCATCTTTAAGTAAAGCCAGTTTAAAAGAAAGAATAAAGTTTTGTGTTCTTCTGTTAAAAACGTTTTTGGGTCGAAGTAAAAAGATAGTGCTTGAAACTAACTTTTCATTGCCCAGAAAAATGTCAATAGTTCTTCTTCTTTTCAATATTTTTGCAGTAAGCATCTTTGAACTAATTTCGCTTTCATTAGGTAAAGCCTCAAATAGACAATAAAGCTCATGATTGAGAAAATTTTTAATCATGACTGTCACCATATGGATTACTAAGTTAAATGTCGATCAAAAAGAAAGCCACCGCGGGCAGTTTATGGATGTCACTAACTCGGACGGGCATAAACGTAGTTGATTTTCTCGTCTACGCTTATTTAGCAAGAATTCTTACTTTGGAAGAGTTTGGACTTGCTGGCTTTTGTTTCTTATTCATAGAATTTGCGAACACATTAGTTAACGCTGGTGTTAACCAAAACCTAGTTCAAAGAAAAGAATGGGAAGACAGATACGCCGCCAGTACGATGACATTTGTATTTGGTATGGGTCTTATAGCGTCGGCCGGAATAGTAGGTATTGGTGCTCCTATCGCCTATTACAGCCATTCTCAATTAGCTGCGTTAGTGGTTGTAAGCCTTGCTCCAATAACGTTAGTCACTAGCCTACAGGTGGTAGTAACGGGTAAGTTACTTAGAGAGTTTAAAAATAAACAGATGGGAGTAGCCAAGTTTTGCGCCACCCTCTTATCTGCCATATCAATTATTGCCATGGCGGAAAATGGTTACGGGATATGGGCGCTCATATTCGGCAAACTTATAAATATAACCATTCAATATTTATTTTTAATTTATGTATCGAAATTCAAGCCAGCTTTCAATTTTGATAAGAATGACTTTAAAGAGTTAGTAACGTTTTGTTTACCGTTATTTTGGATGGTAGTACTGCGTTTTTTAAATAAAAAAGCCAGCAATCTATTTACGGGGTTTGTGCTAGGGCCTGTAAGCTTCGCGCTTCTTGCTGCTGCTCATAAAGGCGAGGTAGTAATAAATCAAGTCACAATGAGTTCAATAAACTCCATGATTGTTCCCAGTTTCTCACGTGTTAAAGAAGGTTCGGATTTAGGAGGGCTGTTTATAAGACTTGTTACTGTGGCCTCAACAATCGTGACACCTATATTTATGGGGCTTGCAGCAATAGCTGATCCTTTTGTGACAGTAGCTTTTGGTGAAAAATTTAGTGCTAGTGCAAATTATATGACGATATCTGCCTTTAGTATTTTTCCGCTAATAATAGCTAATTTCCTACCTAACTTGCTAATATCTAGAGCTAGAACTAAAGATGCATTTAATTTGGTCTTGGTTAACATTGTGTGCAACGTAGTTGTCGCTGGGTGTACAATTTGGTTTGGAGTAACGTTCATGCTTATTAGCCTGGTTATTAGCAATTTTTTAGCGACGCCAGTAAGGCTAGCTATAGTTAAAAAGCACATTTTTATAGATACAAAAGCTTTAGTCGTGTCGATAGCACCCTCAGCATTATCTTCAATTGGAATGTTTTTAGCGTTGATGTATGTAAAGCCTTTCATTGCAGCCGAGGTTAATTACGACATAGTAAATCTAGTTGTTTTAATGAGCCTAGGTGCAGTATTTTACGTCAGCTTTTCATTTATATTCTTTTTTAAACAAACATCTAGACAAGTTGAAGAGCTTAAATCGATGCTTTTGAAAAAGAAGAAGTAGATGACTAAAGAAAATAAACATTAAGTATGTTTAGATAAAGTAAAGAAAAGCCCTCGGTTAGAGGGCTTTTCAAGTATTAGCTTAGCAGTGCTAGACTATCTCGTATAATTCTTTAGCAAGAGTGCGTGAGTTAAACTCCTCTTCTACTTTTACCCTCGCCTCAGTTCGAATGTTAGTTAGTGATTCCAATGTAGTTATCTTTGTAATTGCTTTCGCAATACTTTCAGGGTCTTTCTCTGGTACTAAAAATCCGTTTATACCGTCATCAATAAGCTCAGGTATACCGCTATGAAAAGTACTCACAACTAACAAACCTGAAGCCATGGCTTCCATAAGGGCAACAGGCACACCTTCCATATCGCCCATACTATCGATTACCGAAGGCAATAAAAATATATCTGAATTATCTAGTGTTTCTTTTACAAACTGTGGGGTTTTTGGACCATGGAAAGTTATGCGATGAGATACGCCTAATTCTTTACTCATCTGGATAAGTTTATCTTCTAAAGCTCCGCCCCCGATGAGCGAAAGGTGAAAAGTATCATCTAAATAACTCATTGCTTTTATAGCATATTCTAAACCTTTCTTCTCTGTGGCGCGGGCTACACTCACTATTTGAATTTGCTTGGAAAGAGGGCGGTCTTTAAAATCGAATTTATGCATGTCGACACCCATTCTGTGCACAGCAATTGAGGTGCCTTTTGCTCCCCACTTCTCAAGCCTGTTCTTCCAAAAATTACTTATAGGTAGAAGATTACTTTTTTTAGATAACCTAACGTATTCCTGCTTCCAAAAGGCAATACTTTCGTACTCGCTAATTTCATAACCATGAAAAACAGTATGGAGTTTCCCAGTTAGAATACCTGCGGATATAAATTTTTGAGCAACTACACCGTTATTTCCAAAGTGCGCAATGATGCTATCTGCATTTATTCTAAGCAATCGATTGTTCCACAGTGTTACGGCAACCTCATAAGCTAAATTTATATTATTCTTTTTCAATGCATACATCACAAGATCAGCTGCATCTTTCATCGAAGGTTGTGAAGTTTTCACTGCAATAAAAAATTTGATCAAATAAAGAAGCTTTAATGGTTTCTTCACCTTTATCGCATCTGAAGGGGCTAGAAACCGTGTTCTATCCAATAAATTATTCTTTTGTAAAGAATCTAGCTGAACTTCCTGATGTTCTTTGTAGAATGAAACTATTTCTACATCAGCTCCTTGCTCAATTAAGCCATTAATCTGATCTATAACAAAAGTTTGGGATAGAACTGGAAATTTTCTCACGAAAAATACAACTTTTTTCAAACTTAATCCCCATTAGTTTTTACTGAATACACCTTAGCGTTAATTGCTTTTCATGTATAGATTTAGAGTGCTAAATAGTGGCTTTGAGAAGAAGAGTTTATGTGTGAAGAGCTAAAGTTTTAAACGCATTAGGATATAATGAATATAGTCATCATTAAATTTCTTGTCGTCGGCTAATGCCAAGACATTGGACTAGAGAATGAATTTTTGAGTATTCTTAATAATCAATCGATGTACACAAGTTTGAGGAATCCGTTACTGCAAAAGTGTGTCAATTTTTTTTACATAAGTTGTTTTTTTGATTCCCTATTCTTTTTAACGTGCTGTATTTTATGGCTTAATTTAAAGTGGTACAGCTTTTGCTTTTAAGATTATTGTTACTGAAAATATTATAAATCGTCATTTCGGAGTGAACTATGATGAAAAATTTATTTAAAACGTTGTGTGTAATATCGTTATCGACATTTGCACTGACGTCACAAGCTGCTGTTATCTTATCTTCTGACTTTACAGGAATTGATGGTGACGCTTCAAATGTTGCATGGATTGAAAATGATGTTTCAGTCACTTCTGAGCTAGCACCTTTTGATACGAGCGCAAACCTTCTAAGTTTATTCGATTTAGATAACATGTTCGCGGTAGACCAGAACATCCATACAGAAAGCAGCTGGTACGTTGATATCTTCTTAACTGTTAGTTCTTTGATTGATGGAATAGAGCTTTCAAGCTTTGTATTCGATGCTTCTATTTTCAACAATGCTGGTAACTTGCAAAACATCCAACGTGACCTTACTTTTTCATTCGAAGTTTTTGATGGTGCGACGGAACTTTTCAGTGACAGCGACAATGTATTCGCAGGTGATAACAATGATGCAGGTTTTAATCCTACTGAAACTGTAGAATTTGACCTAAGTAGTGTTGTTTTAGCCGGTGGCTCAGACTACACATTGCGATTAACTGCATCGGGTATTGGCGGTGGAAATAATGCAGGTTTTGATGATTTAGTATTGAATGGTACTAGCGTAAGCTCACCTTCTGCACCAGTATCTGTTTCTGCTCCAGGTAGTATGGCGTTGCTTCTTATGTCTGGTTTAGCGTTTCTTATGAGATGTAAACGTAACTAAAAATCCTGTAAAACATTAATTTTCAGAGTCCCCGTCTAGCTTAGGCTGTCGGGGATTTTTTATTTTAATTTGAACCCCTCTAATATTCCCTCCAATATCAGCGGTACCAAGGTTTTTTAATTGGCTTACGTTGAGAACATAATTTTGTCGAAAAATGTAACGAATTTTTACTAGTCCTGATTAGCTTCGAAAATACTAATACGCTATAAACTTCAGTATACTGACTAGCAGTATGCACTTATTTTAATATCTTCATTTATGAGAATTTATTCGGAGTTTCAGTATGCCGCTATTCTTAAACGAAAAAAAATCAGTTTTATTTTTACATATACCTAAAACCGGCGGGACAACTATCGAAAACTGGTTAAACTCCACAAATAAATTTAAGACGCAACTATTTTTTGGGCGACCACTTGAAGATACCAAAGTTACACCTCAACATTTTGGTTATGATACCGTTTCTAAGCTAATAGGTGATTTTGAGGAATTGGAGATATTTAAATTTGCCGTTGTTAGAGACCCATATGAACGTTTGATAAGTGAATTCTTCTATAGGGTAAAGTTGGGACATTTAAAATTAGGCCGGTATCCTGAGCGTTTCTTTGCATGTTGGGTGGTTGATACTTTAAAAAATGCAAAGAATAACCCGCACTTATTAGATAATCATATACGCCCGCAATCGTATTTCACCTCGTCAGATGTATCAATTTATAAATTTGAAGACGGTTTTAAGGAAATATTGCATGATGTAAGTCAAAATATAGGTGTAGTACCACCAGAAACAATAGACTCACATAAAGTAGGTACCAAGAGAGGCGTTATCTGGACAAATAGTGCTATTGAAATGGTACAAGAGCACTACGAATTAGATTTTATAAAGTTTAGTTATAGTAATGAAAAGACTAGTAAAAAAAGGTTAAATTCCTTAAAAGATAAGGTAACTTTTTCTTACTTGATGCTGCGTAAAAGTCTAAGTGACTATTACTGGCGTAACAAATAGCCTAGCGAGTTTAGTCTACTTGTAAAAGAGAACACCATGCCGTAGCTAAGTTATGAATGGTACGTGGAAACAATGGTTACTTACGGCATTGTGTTATCAATAGCTTCTGCTACATACACCTTTACGCTTTCGTGACTTTAACGAATTAGCCTGATTTCTACTTTGCTGTTTTCTAGCTCACTTAAAAGTGGGTCTTCATCAACACCATGTTGGCGAAGGAGTATATTTTTGAAGGTCGCTTTATCTTTATTCTTCGATTTTCGTACATCGTCATTATCAAGCGTTAAAACTAGATACTTGATTTGTCCTTGAACGTACTCACCGATAGGAAATGAGATAGTTGGGTTAGATTTGTCATAATGTTCGGTCGCATTAATCCCCCAGTCTTGCGTGCCGAAAAATCTCGCGACACGACCTCTACTTACTCCATTGTCCGTTTCAAACCCAACCCCTACGATCTCTGGCCAGCCCTCGATGTATAGCGCCAACTCAAGTACAGTCTCTGAAGTTACTTCAAAATCTACTTCAAATTTCGTCCAATTATTCCCTGTTAATACCACCGAGTTTTCATCTTCAATAGTAGTATCCCCATATTTAAGTTGGTTGCTAAATGGACTGTGCGTGTGTTCATCAGCGTCTAAATTCCAGTGTGTTTCAGCATCTAGGGTAGGGCTGTTTGGGGCTTGTAGGTCGCTTTCCTCGCTTGAAATAGTGATGTTTGGAATTATAAATTCTGAAGATACCGTTAGTAACTTGTCATCACTAGCTTCAAGTTCTTCTATATAAGATAGGTCATCCGAGTAGGGGTGCTCAATAACATTATCTAAGTTGAATTCATATCTGGCATCCATTGTATTTCGGTTGTAACAAATATCATTAGTGCTAGAACTACCAATGTATTTTTCTTTGTCGAATATACAATAACCAACCGAATAGCCTGTTTTCTTTGTTAAGAAAACATTGTTTTGAGTGGTTACCCAGAATGTTGTGTCGCCGTTAACGCCCGAAGCCGCTATACCGTTTCTCTCAACATCAATAAAGTTTTCGTAAATGTAGGTTCGGCCAGCCGGTTTAGCAATTAAGCCCCCAGCCTTAATTGCTGTCCATTCTTTTCCTGTTTCGTCGCCTAAATCGTAAATGTGGTTATGGAAAATATAGCTTGGGCCTAGCATGTTAGGGGCAATGCTAATTCCGGCATAACCTTGGGTCATTTCATTGTCGTACACGAGAACATTTTGTTGGCCGCCATCTATCTCAATTAAGTCATCATTGGCATATGCCAAATAGTTACCGTAAATAGCGGAATCGCGTACAAAACCACCTGTACGCTCAAAGTTCTTTCTACCTTCGATAACGTCGTTAAATCTATGGTCTTGTGAGCCGTAAAAGCGATTGTTGCGAACAATCATTTGCCCACGATATTGCTCTTCGGGATGATATGCCCAAACCTGTAATGCATTGGGGCCTTTGGGGTGGCCGTACACCCAGCTATTGGCGCCTAAATTAGGGCTATGAACTTCGCATTCCTCAATAACTGCAACGCCACTTCTTTCCAAATAAATACCTGAGTCATAATTTATTGGGGAATTATTCGTTGTGCTGGAGTACGCTATGTTGTTTCGCATGTCTACAGCTACACGTCCATACTCAGCTACATCACACCCTTTTATCCAAATGTGATGGGTTTTTTTAGCAAAAATTCCGTATCGTTGGCCGCCTCGAATAGTCAGGTTTTCTAGCATTATGTATTCTTGCGAACCGATATTTACAGCAGAAAGCACTTCGTCATCTGCTTGTATTATTTGTCCATCGCCAATAATTTTGGCGTAACCGTCTTCACTACCTTCAATATTTAGCGCTTCTAAATCTAATTGCCCACCGCTGTATATTTCAGAAAGGTAATAAATTTTGTTAGGATCTATTGGCGGAGTGTCTGGATTAGTTTTTTGTTGGAATGAGTACTCTTCAGCATTGCCCGTTGAATCAGAAATAGTGACATGAATGTCATAAACGGCATCAGCTTCTAAGTAAACAATACTGCCAGCAAATGCGCCGTAAATAGGCTCCCAAGTAAGGTCTAAACCTTTTTTCCATTCAGTATCGCTGGCAAGTTTAAACTGTACACTTGTGGTGCTGTATTCATCTTGTCCGTAAAATACCAAACCAATAGAATTTATCAACGGCGTTACGCTATCTGAAAAGCCAGAGGCCGACGCTAAGAATACCACTGAAGGATCTAACCCCGCGGTAATGGCCGCTTCATATATCTGGTTTTTGTTTAGGTTAGAATGCCTTGAAACTAAATTCATCCATTTGGCTGTATCTATAGGAAATAAAGCAAACAGAGCTGTAGCTTCACCTGTAGATAGTTTTGTAATATCAACAGCATTAGGTGAGCTTTCTTGGGGTAACCCTAACTCTAAAATACCTGAAAGGTACAAGCTTTCTATTTCGCTTTTGAATGCCTTAATCCTCTTCTGAACACTTGAAGGGCCTTTGTAAGCGTTCAACTTGGTTTGTATCGATTCCGGAGTGTTCTCAAGCTCTGATAGATAAAGCTGAAGCACCGCACCTGGCTGGTTAGCTTGGTTATAATTCTCCTTTTTAACCGTGGGGCTTGCACATGAAAACAGAAACAGAATGAAAAAAGCGAGAGAAATAAACTTAGCGTTTATTTTGATGAAAAAAAAACGATTCATAGTGAAGCCCTGTAGAAAAGCGAAAAAATGCAGTGCATTTTCGATACATATAAGAAGGGTAGTTGTATTGTATACTCTCAGCAAGCTTGCTTGGTTTTATTTACACAGATAGTTCTAATTTTAGCTGATATGTCTAGCTTGTTAAGTTTTTGTTATTTTTGATTTTTTTGTGGTTTCGTTTTGATAGAAACACTTTAATTGATAGCACACTAGTGTATTCTACTCTCATACTTCTGCGCTTTTAAAGGGCAGGGCGTGATTGGGTGAAAAGTATATATGGAAGTTATATGAAGAAAAAAGTAGCTGTAATTCATCCGGAAGCTGGCTTCTCATCCAGTGGGGGCTCTCAACTTAGCGCATACGAAATGGCTGAGCATTTGGCTACATTTTTCGATGTTCGTTTAATCAGTTCTTCTAAGTGCAGCGAGCACAGCGTTGTTATACCCTGCATTCCACGGGGAAAAGTGAAAAAGCTTCAGCGTAATAAAACAATGGATTGGTTGCTAACTCGCTTTGTATCTAACCCTTCACTACTTATAGAGTCGATAACTAGTTTTCTTACATACACACCTTATTTATTATTTAAACGGGCAGATGTAATTTACCCGAACAATGATTATGGTGGCTTAGCAGTAGCAGCGGTAGTACGTAAGCTTTTTAAAACGCCTATTTTATACACTGAACGTGCTGGAATGGTGTCTAATGGAAAAGTATTACGTAGAAATCTTAAATTTAAACCTGATTGTTTAGTGGTTTTTAATGAAGACACTAAAAATTACGTTAAACAGATAGCGCCAAACCAACGTGTTGAAATTATACCTAACGGGGTAAACCTTTCATTGTTTAGTCCACAGGGCGAGCGATTTGACCACGGGCTTTCGGGAAAAGTGGTATTAACTGTTGGCGCTTTGAGTAAGCAAAATCACAAAAGAATACATTTAGCGATTGAGGCGGTAAGCAAGTTAAACGATGTTTCATTGCTTATTTGTGGTGATGGCCCCGATGTGGCTTACTTTACGTCGTTGTGTGATGCAAAACTTGGAGCAGGCCGTTATAAAATAGTTAAAGTAGATTTTGCGGATATTCCTAACGTTTATCGTGCTGTAGACGTATTTACTTTACCTTCTGAAGATGAACCTTTCGGTCGCGTTTACTTAGAAGCAATGGCAAGTGGTTTGCCTGTTGTTGCTACCGATGACGCGATGAGAAGAACATTAGTTGGAAATGCCGGTAACGTATGTGACGTTACTAATATTGACGAATATGCTGCGGCGTTAGCGGCTACGCTTTCTACTGATTGGGAAAACAAACCAATAGAGCAGGCGGCAGACTACAGCTGGGAAAGTGTTGCAGAACAGTACGCGGAAGTAATAAATAGTTTGTAATTAGTAAAAACTGGGAAGCGGGGTTGAGAGTATTAACCCCAACCCATCTGCAGAGTTAGCTTATAAAGTATCGGTTATTTTCCAAACTTTTTGCGTAATCTGTCTTTTCCCAAGATAACTTTAGTTGTTGCAGTTAAGCCCGCTTCTTGAACAGACAGCGCTATCCAACGAAATTTATTTTTCTTTTTGCCAATTTGGCTAAGTATCTGGTTAGCGACTCTATCGTTATAAGCTTCTTTTCCGAGCAATGCTTTATGCTTTTTAAACGCTTTTAGTCGGGGAAATACTTTTTCAAGCGGCATATTAGCGACTTCGGTTGAAATACTATTGTGGCCTCTACGGTAAAAATAAACATCTTTAGCTATATTCCGAAACTCTGCGTTTTCCAAAGTAATACGAACAAAGAAGTCCCAATCTTGGCTATTCTTTAACTCTTCATCGAACATCAATTTTTTGGCCAAGGTAGCGTTACACGTTACACCGCTCATGCCGCAAAATTTATTACCTTTCTTTATAACGTCAGTAGTAATAACTTGGGTGGGGTTGATATGAATTTTTTCGGGTGTTTCCAAAAAACGATAACCACACGTGACGGCATCTGCGCCATCGTCATGAGCCTTAATATGCTGTTCTAAATAATTCTCATCCCAAACATCGTCATCATCTAAAAAAGCGATAATATCTGAAGTGGATTTTGATATTCCTAAATTTCTGGCTGCATTAGCCCCCGATGCTACAGGAGCCTTCACATATTCAAATTGTTCACGAGGAAAAAGGTTTAATACTTCTTCGTAACTTACCGATGAACCATCGTCTATAACGAAAACTTCTTTGGGTAAAACAGTTTGTTTTAGTACAGCTGCTAACGATTCTTTAAGGTAGTCGGGCCTATTGTGGGTAGTAATAATGACAGAAACTGTATTAGGCATGATTTGTCCACTCATTGTTTAGATATAGCTGTTCTAAGATTCATCAGTAGTGGCATATGCAATGTCTTTCTTGCTACCTTCTACCACTAAATATAATGAATCACATTTCTTTAATTACTTTGGCAAGCTCTTGCTTTAAGAACAGAGCATAAGATTTAGTCAAATGATGCTTGTCTTTAAATTTAATTAAACCATTATCGAGTACTGTACTACATACCCCATCTCTACAAAACTCATTTGAAAAGTCTATCGTAACATCTATGTTATTGTTTAATAGTGGTAATACTTCCTTGTCGTTGTAAAAAGATTTCCGAGTTGTTGCACATCTATCTGGCCCATTAATTTCAATACATAAAGGTGGGTCAAATTTAAACCAAGGGTTATCTCTTATTCCAACCAGTTTGGTATTAGTTAATTCTCTTTTTAAGTGAAGCCAGCTTTGAACATAGCCCTCTGGTATTCGCTCACCAAGGGGGCCGTTTCTTGAAACAGTAGTCATGATGTAAGATGGCTGTAATTCAATTAGCCTTTTTTCTAAATTAATATTCCAATCCAAGCAACTCTGAGATGGGGTATAAAATTCATCGGCAGATTGAGTTAAACTGCATGCACTCTTTATCATTAAGTGAATTTTAAAGCCTTGCTCTAGAGCAATTTCTTTAAGAGGCGAAATCCACTGTGCAGCATGTGAGCCACCTACCAAAGCAATTACCTTATTACTTTCTCTATTTCCATACTCACATTCAATTACGCCAGTGTCTCGCATATTTTGTTCACAGCTATTAAAATAACTTGCACGCATATCTTGTTTTATGACAGTTCCATGAGGGAATAATTGCGAACCTTCGACGCCTGGTAAAATTTTGTTGTTGTAATAAGTATATAAAGCCGCTTTCGCAGGTTTTTCATAAGTTTTGAAAGTCCACAGTGTGGTTAATGCAAAAGCACCCGGAAGAAGCATGGCAATAAATGAATATAAATAAGTTTTTTTATCGCTTTTAACTAAAGAGCTATTACTCCTAAATGGTTTTTCTAGGTATTCAGTGCTAACAAATGCAAGAATAAGGCTGACAAGAATTACAAGAAACCCTAATACATCATAGCTGGCGTCAATGTTAGTGTAGTGGAGTAGAACTAAATAGATTGGCCAGTGCCAAAGATAAAATGCAAAACTGTAATCACCTAGCTTAGTAAAGATTGGCCATCGAAGAATGGAAAAATTTAGAGATTTACTACTAACAATGATTGTACAAGCGGAGAGAACTGGTATGAGTGCTACAAAACCCGGCAGTGGATAGCTATTTCCCCAAAATAATCCAAAGCTTACAATACTTATTATGGCTATAACATTTAGAGCAGTAGACACTCTAACGCTTATTACTATTTTACTACTTACATGAAAAAGTAGTAACCCAATCGTAAATTCCCAAAGGCGTGCGAAAGTATCAAAATATGCTGATTGGGGACTATTAAAAGTCGAATAGAGTGAGTACGAAAATGAGCATATGCTAATCCCAACTAATACCTTAACAACCAGATCCTTTTGCCCTAGTGCCTCCCCCAATTTTTTTGAATACAAGTAAACAATCGGTATTAATAAATATAGTTGTACCTGCACGGATAACGCCCAAAACTGCTGGAAAAGACTTTTACTTTCGCCTTGCCTCAAATAGTCTGAGCCGCTCATCGCCAGATACCAGTTCTCAATGAACAAAAATGTTGCGAAAGCATTCTTTATTTCCATTTTGTAATTAACAAAAGGAATGGCAATCAAAATTGCTATACAAGTACAGCAAAAAACTACAATGGCAGTGGGTAGAATACGACGTAGTGTTTTTGTATAGTATGAAGAAATATGAGACCAATCTAACTTTTCATGTTTGCTTAAAGTATAGGCGATGAAGTAAGCTGAAACGACGAAGAAAACATCTACACCGCCGGAAACGCTGCTGAACCAAATATGATAAACGGCTACCAGTAGTGCTGCAAGCGTTCTTAGTCCTTGAACTTCAGATATATAAGCTTTACTCATATTAAGCGAACCTATTACATTTACGGTTAAGTGAAATTTACTAAAGCTGTAAATTCGTAGTTTTAACTAAATTTGAGGAAATAAGGGCACATACAACATTTCTATACCAGTATTTCAAAATGAATTTATGGTTATGAGTTAAATGTCAACCAACGATTAAGAATCATTTTCAACAAATACTGCGTACAAATAACCTAAATTATTAATTGCGTACAACGGTCGCATATGATTTTTATCACGGTAAAAAAAACCATCTTCTTTGTTTCTTGTTGGGCAGGTACCTTCTGTACACAGGTGTAATATAGGATCTATTACTTTAACACCATCTAGTGCTGTTAACCTTGCGAAGGCGTTCACATGCTCAAGGTATTCCTCCCGTGCTTTTAATTCTGTGATGCTACCTGGAAGGCTTCTTCTTAATGCTAACACTGGGTCAAATTCATCACCGCGGGGTTCTCCGAGTAGAATATAAATTTGGGGTGTTTTTTCTTTCATATCAACTAAAAAAGAATCAAATTCTTTAATTCTAATAAGTATTTGTTGTTCTCTCTCCAAAGGTTCTTTTGATAAATATGAATTAAAGCTGTAAAAAGAGGTAACTATTTTATCGAATTTCACCCTTTCTAAGAGTTCCGAATACATTTGAAGATTTGAACATTTCCACTTCGGATTTTTCATCGATGGCGTTACAAAGCATCCCGCTTGCGTCAAAAAGTAAATATTGTATTCGTTATCTAAGCTATCAACATAAGGATAGATTTGCTCGATATGACTAGCACCCATTACAAGAATGTTCTTATCCGATCTCCCTTTTATGAACCTAATATCTAAAGAACCAATTTCCATATTGGGCTTTGGGTAATTCCAATCATCTTTAGCTTCTATAGCCGACTTAACTAAAAGTTGTTCGCTTGGCGGCAAACGAAATAAGAAACCATTAGTGTAAAGAATTGACAGGCCGACAAGTGTAGATATAAAAGCAAAAGGCAACGGTCGTAGCACATATTTCAAATTTTTAACGCGATAGTCGCTTAATGTTTTAGATTCTATAAATTTAAAGCTAAGGGCGCCGAGGATTAAGGATAGTGGAATACCTATAGCCCACCAATTTTCACCGAGTTCGAAATAGTAACCAGCAACTACAATCGGCCAATGCCAAAGATAAATAGAGTATGACCATTTTCCAAGGGCATGAGTTACACTATTGTTTACAAGTTTGGATTCACCATTATTTGAAACAAGTACTATACAAGCTCCAATAATTGGTAACAAAGATGCGTAACCGGGCCATGGAGTGGTAGATGTGTAAATAAAAAACGAGCTTACTATCAAAAGTAAACCTAATAATTGCAAGGGGCTTTTTACACTATCTTTTAGCTGGATGGGATAAAGGAATACCAGACCGCCGGCTAACATCTGCCATGCCCTTGTCGGAAGCAAAAAATATGCGGCACTGCTTGATTTCATGGTTACTAAAACTGAAAGGATAAACGCTAAAATAGTCCCAGCTACAAGCATTAATGTTAACTGATTCAGTGTTAGAAATTTTCTCAAAATAACTAAAGCGATTGGGTAAATAAGATAAAACTGCCATTCAACGGAAAGGCTCCAAGTATGCAGAAGCCACTTTTCATTAGATGAAGGGTTAAAGTAATTGGATTCAGTCCAATAAACCATATTAGACAAAAACGTCAAGCTAGCAGCAGAGTGCTTCCCTAAATTTAAATAGTCTATTGGTGAAAGTAAAAATAGACCTAAAAACATAAGCACGAAACAAAGAACCGCTAAAGCAGGAATAATTCGTCTAACCCGCGCCTTATAGAACGATAAGATTGAGAAAGTCTCTTTTTCTAAGCCTTTGACAATAATCATTGTCATCAAAAAGCCGGAAATAACGAAAAAGACGTCTACCCCAGCGAAGCCGCCGGGTAGCCAATCATGGTTGAAGTGAAATAAAACCACAGAAACCACAGCAATTGCTCGTAGCGCATTAATATCTTCCCTGAATTTCATTTTCTTTTACTTCTTTTTTAAGGGGCTTTAAAGGTTAAGCACAGCGTACTTATTTATGCGTGCTATTGTCTTATAGAAATCACTAATAGTCGAGATAGTATGTCCCAAGGATAGGCTGTATTTAACAAACACCAAATAAAGCAAGCTTGCTGCCAACTTTAAATGGGCGTATGAATTCAGCCGTGATCCCTGTGACGTAGGGGATCTTCTGTTGAGTCGAGTAGTGCTAGAAGTAAAAAAAGCTGCGTTAAATGCACCTTACTGGTGAAAAGTTGAGTTTTAAATTACATATAGTTGATGTTTTTAGTGCGAAATTTACTCGATTGGCTATTTAATAGGAGTTAACAGCACTATACCCTTTAATTGGAATATTCAATAAGTGATGAAGTACAACGACTAAAGCTAGAAACGTCCTATAGAAGCCAAACAAAATTATCCACTCCCCATACCATCATCAGTAAAAATTTTAAAGTTTTTAGAACACACTCTACATTATTAAATCACCAAAAACATCGTCACTTTTAGTTTCGCTGTACGTGAAAATTTTGATATCTTTTTGATAAATCTGACTCAAGAAATCTAGATTACGTTGATTTATTTCTTCACGTTTGGTTCGTTTCCCTATTGTCTTATTTTTATGCTCGACTTGGGTTGAGTCTATATTTAAAAAGTCTGCAAGATCAGCATTGTAGTTCGTGAATGATAATAAGCGGTCAACCATACACAGGTTATCTTCCGATAATATATACTCCGATTGTGGTTGAAAATGAAAATACTTAAGTAGGTTGTCAAGCACAATTTCTTCGCGCATTGACTCGATAAAATCATTGACGTTATGACAAGATCTTACGTAACGTCTGGCCACTTCTGCGTCGATCAAGTTTCTTCCACCACTTGTTAAGTAATCGAAAGCCGAAAGAAATCGGTCGATAGGGTCCCTGATTATACAGAATTTCTTCCATTCTTTGAAACCACTAGGGTCCAGCTCGCTCCATTCCTTTGATGTACGATGACCTACTCGTTTATCGTCATATAATATTGACTCTACTGACGTCCCCCCATTTTTAGGGATATGTACAAAACAATACCCTGTTTTTGTAAACATATCCGTGATGCTATTGTGAAACTTGGGTTTTGACATCTCATTAAGTTTATCAAAATCAACAAATCGCAACTTGGCATTCCTAATAGCTTTTTTTATTTTTTTTCTCAAAACCATAATTCCTTCATTATTTTCTCCAAGTTTGCGGTAAACCACAGTCAAATAGTAATACAATTATCAAACTAATATCTACTTAAGTCTAATAGTGAAACAGCATTATTCTTTTATAGGTTTAGCTAAATGGGCTATTTTCCCAGACAAAAAGTCCGCTAACATACCCCGCTAAAGTCGGAAATAACGAAAAAGACGTCCACTCCTGCGAAACCTCAGGGTAAACAATCATGGTTGAAATGAAATAAAGCGACACAAGTCACAGCAATTGCTCGTAGCGCATGAAAACCTTCCCTTAATTTCATATTTTTTAATTCTAATAGTTTGAGTAATTTTAGAAGGTTGAGCACAGCGCATCTATATATTCTCGCTATCAACTTGTAGAAATCACTAATAGTCGAGAGAGTATGGCTCAAGAATTGGCTGTTTATTTCAAGTAAGTAAATACTTTCTTGTACATGATGCGATTGCTATAACAATAAAGAACACCCAAGTACTTGGCGAATCCACCCTTACCGCACTAACACTAGCCAGCGTAAATTCTAGCGTTGAATCAATGTTGCGCTCAAAACCGCCAACATCAGGATAAAAGCTCTCGTATACGTTAAACGTTCCTGAACCTTGTTGGTTGTCATCAGTAAAATTTGTATCTTCCCAGAAAAACGATTGCGAGAAGTCGGGCTGTTTGTCGAACAGTTCAGTTTCTTCGCTGAATACCAGAAAGTCATTAATTAAATCGAAAAAATAAATGCTTAAATCGTAGGTTAAGTTTGTTTCACCTTGGGGTGTCGTTTCTATAAGCCTAGCAAAATCGCTAAAATATTCGCCGTCACCAATGGGGCCGCCGTCATAATATGGCCCGTTATACATTTCAATGTGCTCTTCAGGAAAGAAGTCATCTTCAAAGGTGTTGTAAATACCTTGATTGGCAAGGCTGTATGTTTTACTACCCAGGTTTAATTGGGAAGTTAATACGGGTAAGCCAGTTTCCACTTGCCCCCACCAGTACCAGTTGGTTTCCAGTCTGCCTCGTACTTCGTTAGAAAGGTCTAATGTGAACGAACCGCTTACAGGCTGGCCAAGTAAAGTAGCTTCATCGAAAAACGTTTCTTCATTATTTTCAACACTAGAAACAAAGCCTGTGAAATTGAATTGCATGAACGCAGAATGCGCGTTGTAGGAAATAAATAATAAGAGTACAGCTAATATCTTGGTGTGCATAAAAGCTCCTTTTTACGCAATGCGAGTTAAGGCTTGGGTAGGAATTGATACTGCTTAACCATACTGCGCTTTAATAATAAACTTTGTATGAAATTTGTTCTATGGTTTATTTAACCAATCTAAAAACTACCTAAAGTCTTGTTTGCCAGCAAAGTAACCCCGCATTCAACAACTTTTATTCTAGCTTGGTACAAAAATCTGCCAATATCAGCCATATAGGGTAGCGGTTATGTCTATCAGTCGTGTAAACTGTCGCCTTTATTCAGGCAAGCCGCAATTTAACGCACTATATTTAGCCTTTACGGATTTAATCTTTTACAAGATTTAGCCTAATTACAGGGCAATGCATAGCGCATCGTGGTTATCCAGTCATCATGTCAATTGAGGAAAACATGGAGCTTGACGCTATTATCAATCAGGCAAAAGAACTGATTGACGCTGCACAAGATGCAGCCACACTAGACCAAGTTAGGGTCGAATTCATGGGTAAGAAAGGTAAACTTACCGACTTACTTAAAGGGCTTGGGAAGCTTTCTAACGAAGAGCGCCCAGCGGCTGGTCAAAAAATTAACGTGGCCAAACAGCAAATTCAACAAGCTATTTCTGCAAAAGGCGAAGCCCTGCGCAGTGAAGAGCTAAACAAGAAGCTTGCTGAAGAAGCCATTGATGTAACGTTACCTGGCCGTACTGAAGCGCCGGGCAACTTGCATCCGGTTAGCCGTACCATTGCGCGTATTGAATCGTTTTTTGGCGAGTTGGGTTTTGCGGTTAAAACCGGCCCTGAAATTGAAGATGGTTTTCATAACTTCGATGCCTTGAACATTCCGGCTAATCACCCAGCGCGTGCCGATCACGACACCTTCTATTTTAATCCAGACATGATGCTGCGTACCCAAACATCGGGTGTTCAAATTCGTACTATGGAAGCTGAACAGCCGCCGCTACGTATTATTTCACCTGGGCGTGTTTATCGTAACGATTACGATCAAACCCATACGCCTATGTTCCATCAGGTTGAAGGCTTGATGGTAGACAAAAACGTTAGCTTTACCGACCTTAAAGGTATATTGCACGATTTCTTGCATCACTTCTTTGAAGAGTCGCTTGAAGTGCGTTTTCGTCCGTCTTACTTCCCGTTTACCGAACCGTCTGCCGAAGTAGATGTAATGGGTAAAAACGGTCAGTGGTTAGAAGTATTAGGTTGCGGAATGGTACACCCAAATGTACTTAAGGCCGTAAACATCGACCCTGAAGAATACACTGGCTTTGCCTTTGGTATGGGCGTAGAGCGTTTAACCATGTTGCGCTATGGCGTGAATGATTTGCGTTCGTTTTTTGAAAACGATCTTCGTTTCCTTAAACAGTTCAACTAAGGCAGAGAGTAAGCATGAAATTCAGTGAAAAGTGGTTAAGAGAATGGGTTAACCCTGCTTTGTCGGCTAACGAACTGTCTGAACAGTTAAGCATGGCTGGCCTTGAAGTTGATGGTGTTGAACCTGTTGCAGGCGAATTTAGCGGCGTATTAGTAGGTGAGGTGGTTGAATGTGGCCAGCACCCGAATGCCGATAAATTACGTGTTACTAAAGTAAACGTAGGTGACGGTGAGCTTCGCGACATTGTTTGCGGTGCCCCGAATTGCCGTGAAGGCATTAAAGTAGCCGTTGCTGTTGTAGGCGCGGTACTGCCTGGTAACTTTAAAATTAAAAAAGCAAAACTACGCGGCGAACCTTCTATGGGTATGTTGTGTAGTTTTTCTGAGCTAGGTATTAGCGACGATCACGACGGCATTATTGAATTGCCAGCCGATGCCCCAGTAGGCACGAACATTCGTGAATACCTAGACCTAGACGATACCTCTATTGAAGTTGATTTAACCCCTAACCGAGCAGACTGCTTGGGTATTCGTGGTATTGCCCGCGAAGTAGGCGTGTTGAACAACTTAGATGTATGCGAGCCGGCTATTAGCCCTGTTCCAGCCACTATTGACGATAGCATTGCTATTAACTTAAGCGCGCCAGAAGCGTGCCCACGTTATGTAGGTCGTGTGCTTCGTAACGTTAATGTAGCAGCCGCTACGCCGCTATGGTTAAGCGAAAAGCTTCGCCGCTGTGGTATTCGTAGCATCGACCCTATTGTAGATGTCACCAACTTTATCTTGTTAGAGCTTGGCCAGCCTATGCACGCGTTTAACCTTGCTGCTATTGAAGGTAGCGTAAACGTGCGTATGGCGAATAAGGGTGAAACCCTTACGTTGCTAGATGAAACCGAAGCTAAGCTTAACGACGATACCTTGGTTATTGCCGACGACAACAAAGCCCTTGCTATGGCGGGTATTTTTGGTGGTTTACATTCAGGTGTGAATACAGAAACCAAAGATATTTTGCTAGAAAGTGCGTTCTTTAGCCGCGATGCCATCATGGGCCGTGCACGTCAGTATGGTTTACATACCGATGCGTCGCACCGCTACGAGCGTGGCGTAGACTCACAGCTTCAACGTAACGCTATGGAGCGTGCTACAGCCCTTATTTTAGAAATTTGTGGTGGTGAAGCAGGGCCGGTTGTTGAAGCCTGTGAAGAAGACAAATTGCCTAAGCAGGCTAGTGTTTTATTACGACGTGATCGTTTAGCCCGCGTGTTGGGTATAACCATTGATGATGCTCAAGTGCTTGAAATGCTTGAACGTCTTGGTTTAGACGTTGTCCAAACCAATGAAGGTTGGGAAGCGAAGGCGCCAAGCTATCGTTTCGACATTGCGATTGAAGAAGACTTAATAGAAGAAGTAGCGCGTGTGTATGGCTATAACAACATTCCACATGTTGCGCCAACCGCTGCATTGTCTATGTTGCCTTCTCAAGAAGCGGTGTTGCCGATTAACACCATGAAGTCGTTATTATTAAGCCGTGGCTATAATGAAGCGATTACATATTCGTTTGTCGACCCTAAAATTCAAAGTGCACTATTTCCTGATGCGAAAAGCATGGTATTGCCGCATCCTATTTCGTCAGACATGTCTGTGATGCGTGTTAGCTTGTGGCCTGGGTTACTAGGTGCAACGGCTTACAACCAAAAGCGTCAGCAGGGCAGAGTACGTTTGTTTGAAACTGGATTACGCTTTATTCCTCAACAAGATACGCCTAATGGTGTATTGCAACAGCAGGTTATTGGTGGTGTAGTAGCAGGGCGTCGGAACGAAGAACACTGGGACTTAGGCGACAACCCAGTAGATTTCTTTGATGCAAAAGCAGATGTAGAGGCATTATTGGCCTTAACGGGTAAAACCGGTGAGTTTAGTTTTGTAAGTGCTCAGCATAGTGCGTTGCATCCGGGTATGACTGCAAAAATTTTGCTTAATGATGAAGAAGTTGGCTATATTGGTGCTATACATCCACAGTTTACAAAATTGTTGGGTGTTAATGGTCGGGTATTTGTGTTCGAGCTTGAAGTGGAAGCTGTTGTCGCACGTAAATTACCGTCTGCCGCGCCTGTATCGCGCTTCCCATCGAACCGCCGTGATATTGCTATTACGGTGAAAGATGAAGTGAGTGTAGGAAATATTCTTTCTTACATAGAAGAAATTGGCGTAAATCAACTAGTTGGCTTAAACTTGTTTGACGTGTACAAAGGCAAGGGAATTGAACCTGGTTACAAGAGCCTTGCTTTGTCACTTCACTTACAAGATCCGGAAAAAACCTTGGAAGAAGCTGAAATTCAGCAGGCTGTAGATACTGTGGTTAAAGGTCTGGAATCTGAGTTTGAGGCCGCGTTAAGAGAGTAAACTATGGCATTGACCAAAGCCGAGATGGCTGAACACCTATTCGAAAAGTTAGGCATTAACAAGCGTGATGCTAAAGATCTGGTAGAGCTTTTTTTCGAAGAGATAAAAGGCGCTTTAGAAGCTGGTGAGCAAGTAAAACTGTCAGGTTTTGGCAACTTCGACTTGCGTGATAAAAACGAACGTCCGGGCCGGAACCCTAAAACCGGTGAAGACATTCCTATTAAAGCGCGCCGAGTGGTAACGTTCCGCCCGGGTCAGAAATTGAAGAGTCGCGTAGAAAACTCTTCGCCTATCGACCAGTAATCTACCGGTCGTTACAATACTGATAAAAGAGCGGGGTAACTCGCTCTTTTTTGTATTGCCTATTAAAAACCAGTAACCTTGTTGCTGCGTTTCATTTCAATTTGTCTGGAGGAAAGTGTGGCTAAAGCGCTTCTGATTATTGTTGCTGTTATCACGTGTATTGTTTTTGCCATTGCGGGTTGGTTTGTTTATTTGGCAGAAGATACTGATCAGCGCGATCAAGCGTCAGCACAAGTTCCTGTTATTACCCTAATGGAAATTCTACACGCCAGTGATTTGCAAGCTGGTGTAAAAGAAGCGGTTAAAAACGGCGATAAAGACGCCATTCATCAGTGGATGGAACAAGCGCAAGTAGTGGCTGAAGCAGGCCATTTAGCGCAAACTCACATAGAATATTTAGATTCGCAGCAAGCCTATGATTATGTAGTGTTTAACGCTAAGCGTCAGCTGTTTAACGAAGCGTTTGAAGCGCGTTATTATGCGCTAGAAGATATGGGTAATTTAAAAGACGAATACCCAGAGGCGTACGACTTGTTCGAACGTACCGAAGCGTTGCTTGAAAAACGCGATGCGATTATTGTTCAAATGGCGCAGGCTTTGTCGGGCACTAACCCGCCAAGTGACGCGGCGTTGAACGAAGCTAAACAGCGCTGGCTTGCACGTGCCGAAGGTGATTCGCTGTCGCTGACCATAGATGAGCCCCAATCAAATAAAAAGTAAAGCCAAAGAAATTGAACCCAAAGCAAGTAGACCTAAAAAATAAACGATAAGCGCAATGTCATTAACACCCGCACAACGGCCAAAAATACGTAGGCTAAAATACCAAGCGAAGCGCAGGGAGCCTACGTGTTTTTTTCCCTAGCGAGCGCAGCGAGTGCTAATGCGTTTGTTATGCGCAATTTGCTACAATGTGATGGTGAACTATTAGGAGGCATGTTATGGCAACAGCGAGCGTAAGACTAGACCAGAATTTAGTTGAGAAAGCGACCATTATGGGAAAAGCATTAAACCGAACTATGCCAAAACAGATTGAGCATTGGGCAAAGATAGGCGAAATGATGGAAGATAATCCTGATTTACCATACGAATTCGTAAAACAGGCAATTATTTCCAAAGCGGAAAAAGAGGCAGGAAAGTTAGAGCCTTACGATTTTGGCTAAGATTACCAGTGTTTTACAGACAGCTAATTTCAAGAGAGCAGTAAAGAAGTTATATCAGAACCAGAAAAAAGACGTGGATAAAGCTGTAAAGGAACTGATGGACGATCCTCTACTAGGAGAGCAAAAAAAAAACGACCTAGCCTTTCTTCGCGTGTACAAGTTCAAGATGGTTAAACAGTTAACCTTACTCGGTTACAGCTACGAGGATGGCACTGTAATACTTGAATTGATAGCACTTGGCTCTCATGAAAACTTTTACCGCGATGTTAAAAAATTATTCTGACCAATTGCGTATAACAATAAGCTTATTGTTTTACTTTGCTAGTCGGCGGCAATCTGGGCAGTCTTAGCTTGCGTTAAGCTAACAATATGTTGCGGGGGTATTTCTAGCTCTAAACCCCGCTTACCTGCACTTACGTAAATCATTTCGTGTGTTAGAGCGCTTTTATGCAACACGGTTGCTAGGCGTTTTTTCTGCCCTAATGGGCTTACTCCACCTAATAAATAGCCAGTACTGGCAACCACGGTGTCGCTAGGTGCCATGGTAATTTTTTTAACCCCAAGTACCTTTGCCAGCTTTTTTTCGCTTAGCGTGGTGTTTACGGGCACCAAGGCTACGGCTAATTTATTAGTTTCATCGCACACCACCAAGGTTTTGAATACTGCGCTTGGGTTAAGACTTAGCTTATCGGCGGCTTCTAATCCATAGGAAGGCGCCTTACTGTCGTGGTCGTACTTTAAAATAGTATGCGCAATACGCTTTTTCTTTAACAGAGTAATAGCAGGAGTCATCGCGTTATCCTTTTTCCTTCTTCCTTTGGCCTTTATCCTTCGTCCTTTGGGTACCATTGTCGTAAGTGAATAAGTTCACTTGGCAGTAACGGGGTAGCGGCTTGTGTGGCGTAGTCGCTAAAGCCCGCTTTAAAAAAGGGTGATAGCGGGTGGCCTGATTGAGCCCCAGGCAGCGTTAGGATGGCGTCGTCTAAATGACCTGGGCTAACAAAAAAGCGTTCTGATGCGCCGAACGTCGATGATTGAACGGCTGGCATATAAGTATCCCCAAAGCCTTCAACAGTATCCATATTCAGCTTATGCCCTACAAAAGGAATTTGCTCCGCAAACGGATGCTTTACCGTAAGTGCATTTACACTGCCCCAGCGTAAGTCTTCCATATTGGCTTCAATAGGGGAGTGCTCATCTAATAGCGTGTGTTTGGCGCGGCGATAGGCGTCAACCAGTAGATCATCGAAAGATTCAGTACCTTCTGGCAGCCAGCTATCGGGCTGAGTGTGAATGAGTTGCCATACCGCAGGCTCGATGCCGCGAAGTAACGAACGGCTTTGTACGCCTTGGTCATCAATGCTAGACAGTATTTTACCAAACAGTTGGCTTACCACCTCTTTACGAAAATGCTTTACTAGCGTGTAACCTACAGAGTCTTCGCACGCGCATTCACCCCATTTACGCAGATAGGCAAGGTCGGCCTTAAATTCAATATTGTCGTTTAATAACAAACCCGATAGCAGCTGCTGCCACGGCAGCAAAAATTGCGCGTGGTTATCTAACTGAATGGCGTAAAAATCGTTTTCGTTAAAAGAGTCTTTTTCAAATAAGCGATCTCTTATTTGCTGGCCTCTGGCACCAAGGGCATAACCACCATCACCCAGTCTTGCTATGTCATTGGCGGAAATTACCCGCGCATTGGCGGTCCATATTCTGTTGCTGCTTGGGTTTTTTACTACCGGAAGGTTAGTCGTGCGTGAGGGGGCTATTGGCGCAACGGTACTTTCGTCAACGGCGGTAAACGAAGCTTGCTCTCTGTTCATTACTGCGCCGCCGGGTAACCATGCTGCGCTGCCAGCATCATCAACTATCACCATGTTCTGGGTAGGAATGGCAATCTCTTTGCCTACGGCAATAGCATCGTCTACGGTATTCGCGGTGCCCATATCAACAATGGCAAGGTTTACTGCAAAAGGATGATGTGCCACCCAGTTTAATGCGTAACGCTTACCATTAACCAATTTAACGGGGCCGTACTGGCTAATTTCAAGGGTATAGGTATGCGATACCTCTTTGCTTACTATTACTTCATCTACCATATGGGTAGGCGTGTCGTCGGCAAGGGCTATCCAATCAAGGTTATCTAGGTTGGCATTCGTGAAGCCCCACGCGACTTTATTGTTCGTGCCAACTATCACGCCAGGTAATCCAGGCAATGACACCCCTGTTACCGATACGTTAGCCACTGATGAATTTATGCCTGATACAGCAAGGCTATCATACCCTTCGCTTACGGGGGCGCGAGGCGTGTCTTTATAATTCAGCTGTGTGCGATACCAAATAATAGGTACACGCAAACCTAAGTGCATGTCGTTAGCCAGTAAACCGCTTCCTGTTGCCGTAAGGTTTCCGGTAACCGCCCAGTTATTGCTGCCTATATCGGGCAGCTCTTCAGCGTCGTAAGACTGCAGTGCTATTTTTGCGGTAATTGGGGGAACCGAATCATCAATGCCGTCACTAGGTTTAGGGGCCTGCTCAGAAGGGCTAGGCTCAGACGGGATAGGCTCAGAAGGGCTAGGCTCAGACGGGGTAGAATCAGGAGAAGCTGGCTCTGGTAATACAGGGTAGGGCGGTACGTCGGCATGGTAAAGCGCCAGCTCACTGCCATCCAAAGCGGCTTGATAACGGCTAGGCTGGGTAATGAAGTTATATAACGGCGTGCCGTAGGTTTCTTTTAGTGCGGTGCGCGCCAAATCAATTTCAATTTGCCCGCCTTGTAAATCTAAATACATGCTGTAGGCCACCAAAATACTGTCGGTGGGTTGCCAAGGTGATAGCGTTAACCCGGCTGCAATATATTCGAAGGGGGGCACGGTATATTCGTCTAGCGCAGCATTTACGCCATGAGAGTAACTTACCAGCAACTGCTTTTGCGTTAATGGTAGGCTGTCGAAAACTTTTACAGCGCGTTTCGAAAACTGGTGAAAGCGGGCGTTTTTATCTATCTCTAGCGCCACATCGCCTACCCATTCTGATAAGCGGCCCGATGCACTTCTTCGTTGTAAGTCCATTTGAAAGAAGCGGTCTTGGCCGTGGGCAAAGCCTAGGGCATATGCGGCATCGAATTTGTCTTGTGCATTTATTACCGCATGGCCCATATTGTCGCGGGCAAGGGTAGCGGGCGCAGTAATACGAGACGTGGCATGATTGCCGTCTAATGTAGGTAAACTTAGGTGCAACGCCATATACACGCCACCTAGTGCTAAAACGACTAATGCAATTGCACCTAAAACCAACCACTTAATCCAATTTAACACGTGTATTACTCCATTTTTTTCTCTATCCTAACCACACTATCTACAAATTTGAAGTGATGTTTTATGACACGTTTGCGAGAAACACTATGGGCCCGTTAATGCTTGATTGTCAGGCAGAGCGTTTATTGCCTGAAGAGAGAGAAAAATTAGCACATCCTGTGGTGGGCGGCGTCATACTATTTAGCCGTAATTTTTACGATTGCGAGCAACTTACTCAGTTAGTAAAAGAAATTCGAGAAAGTGCCAAAAAGCCTTTATTAATAGCGGTCGATCACGAAGGGGGCAGGGTTCAACGCTTTCGTGAAGGTTTTACCAAGTTACCTGCTATGGGTAAGTTATCCGGGTTGGTGCAGGCGAAAGCGGCAGGTAAAGATATCGACTGGGCAGATTTACTGGAAATAGAGCCAGAAGTAGAAGAGACAATAGTCAACGATGCCACGCTAGAACTAGCTAAAGCCTGCGGTACCATTATGGCTCATGAGCTAAAACAGATAGACATCGATTTTAGTTTTGCCCCTGTGCTTGATATCAACGGGGTGTCGAAAGTAATTGGCGACAGAGCCTTCGCTGAAACCGCAGAAAAGGTGACCCCCTTAGCCTCGGCGCTAATTGAAGGTTTACAGGTTGCCAATATGCCAGCCATTGGGAAGCACTTTCCTGGGCATGGCAGTGTGGCCCCAGATTCTCACGTGGCGTTACCTGTAGATGAAAGACCGCTTGAAGAAATTAAACAAACTGATATGGTTGTTTTTGAAAGATTAATTTCTAAACAGTTGCTAGATGGCGTAATGCCAGCGCACGTTATTTATTCTCAAGTTGATAGCAAGCCAGCCGGTTTTTCCGAGCACTGGTTACAAAAAATATTAAAGCAAGACTTGGGTTTTAACGGTGCCGTGTTCTCTGATGACCTGTCTATGCACGGTGCCAGTGTTGCCGGCAATTATGTCGATCGTGCCATGGCTGCATTATCGGCAGGTTGCCATATGGTATTGGCATGTAATAACCCGAAAGGGGCAGAATCTATTTTAGATGCGCTGCCTCATTCAACAGATTCTTTCGAGGCTTTAACCTCACTTTACGGGCGCAAACCAGCTGTGCATGCCAGTGCAGCTTATAAAAACGCATTAAAGGTGTTGTCGCGCTATGGAACCGGTTAAACCGAAACTAATAATAATATCCTTGGTTAGCGCAGTTGCTCTGTATGGAGTGCTGTTGTTTTCAGGCTTGTCACATATTATGGCCATTAGTGCGGCCATTACTGTGCTGGTTGCCATGTTGTGGGTAACCGAAGCGCTGCATATAGCCTTGCCCGCACTCATTCCTTTCTTCGCCTTTCCTATGGCGGGGGTTATTAGCTATCAAGAGGCTGCATCGGCATTAGGTAACCACGTTATCTTGTTGCTGATGGGGGCGTTTATGTTGTCTAAGTCGTTAGAAAAATCTGGCGTACATAAACGTTTAGCGGTGTACCTTATTCAGCTAACCGGTGCAAACAGTGCCCGCAGGCTGGTATTTGGCTTTATGTTTACCTCTGCCATATTAAGCATGTGGATTTCAAATACCGCCACCACACTTATGCTGCTTCCTATTGCCCTTGCCATTATTCATGCATCTAATTCGCCTAAACTGGGTGTCGCCGTGTTACTGGGTATTGCTTACGCAGCTAGTGTGGGCGGTGTAGGTACGCCTATTGGTACGCCACCCAATATTATTTTTATGAGTGTGTATCAGCAAACTACGGGCACAGAAATTAGTTTTATTGACTGGATGAAAACCGGAGTGCCTATTGTATTGGTAGCATTGCCCTTAATGGCATTGTGGTTAACTCGGCATTTAAAGGGAGTGAAAACCGGAGGGCTTCCCGATGTTGGCCCTTGGCGAAGTGCAGAAGCACGGGTGCTTTTGGTGTTTACCTTTGTGGCCATGGCGTGGGTATTTAGGCCGTATTGGACAGCGTGGTTCGGTATGGATTTTGTTGGCGACAGCACTATTGCCTTAGCGGGTGTGGTACTAATGTGTGTTATTCCCAATGGCGAACGCGAACCTACCGCTACAGGCAGCAAACAAGGTTACTTACTTGACTGGAATACCGCGCAGCAAATTCCTTGGGGAATGTTGTTGGTATTTGCTGGGGGCATTTGCTTGGCCCAAGCGTTTACTGCGTCTGGCTTAAGTGAGTTGTTAGGCCAGGGCTTAACAGGCTTAGCCGTGTTACCGTTGTTTTTGTTGGTGTTAGTGCTGTGCTTGGCGGTAAGCTTTGTAACAGAAATTACATCGAATACGGCTACTGCTACCTTATTAATGCCCATTTTAGCCAGCGCGGCGGTGGCTATAGATGTAGACCCGCTTATTCTCATGATGCCCGCAGCCATTAGTGCCAGCTGCGCATTTATGATGCCGGTGGCAACACCCGTAAACGCCATTGTGTATAGCAGTGGTGAACTTACGGTGAAAACCATGGTGCGCGAGGGCGTAGTACTGAATATTATTGTGGCGTTTGTGGTAACCGCTGGTGTGCTGTTAACGCGAACTTAGTTTGCAGCGCTTAAATCGCAATGCAGCCGCAACTAAACAGCGACTTCATCGAACCCTGCTTCGGCATTTAAAAAGCGGGCGAAGGTGAACAAGTAATCAGACAGCCTATTTAAGTAAGCAGGCACTACGGCGGGTACATCGTAGTGCTTGGTTAGCACTATAACAGCTCGTTCTGCACGTCGGCATACGGCACGGCATACATGGCTTTGGGCAGCCGCTTTACTGCCACCAGGCAGTACAAACGTGGTTTGCGGGCCCAAAGTGGCTGTCATTTTATCAATATCGCTTTCCAGCTTAACCACATCATCTTGCGTAAGGGTAGAGCTGGCTGAAATAGCAAAGCCTGCCTGAAACAAGTTTCGCTGAATAGTGTAAATGTCTTCTTTCAAATGCACGGCTACCATTGAAGCCAATAGCCCCAAGTGGCTGTTAAGTTCATCGATATCACCGTAGCTTTGTACTACCGCATCATCTTTTTCTACTCTTACTGGCTTATCGGCATATATTTGCGTACTGCCTTTGTCGCCCGAGCGGGTATAAATTTTCATGCTGGTATTAATCCTTGTTCTTACTCTTCAGGTGCGCTTGGGCGTTTGTAACGACGAATTTGAACCACCATGCCAAATAAGGGGTGATCAAAGTAATGAAGCTGGTTGCTTATTACCCGGCGCTGTTCGCTAAAGGGTAGTGACACCAATTGATATTCTGGCGTAGCGTTGGCATCTTCATTGCTGCTTACGCTACTCATAGAGCTTGATGAGCTGGCTGCCGCTTGACCTTCAACAGGAATAGGCTGGCGATAGAAAAGCTCGCTATCGATATGCAAATAGGGCACACGGTTTATGTATTTCAAAAATACTTTTATGTTGCCGTCTACTTTCCAAATAGGCGCACGAAATGCTGCGCTTATATTACTTTCGTCAGCGTCGTCGATAACATCGGCGTTATCCAACGCCAATAAATCTTTAAATAATATGGGCGTTGGGCTAGCGAGTCGTGCATCTAAATCGTAAAAGAAGTCGCTTGTTATAGTTTCAGTGCTGGTAGCATTCAGCCCAAATGGCTGGCTGTTACCTTGGTTTTCATTTAACTCGCCAGTAGCACTAACGCCGCTAACGCCACTGGTGCCAATGGTTGTAGCGTCTAGACTTTGGATTTTATCTTCTAAATTTTGATAGCTGTTTTCATCAAAGCTATTTGAACCATAGCTATTCGAATCAGAGCTGTCAGAGATTGACGCAGTGTTGCCAAAGCGTAGTGGTGGCTGCGGCGGGCGCTGAACGCCGTCTTGGTCAAACTCATCTGAAAAGTTGTTGCCAGCAAAAAGGCGAACGTTGAAGGCATCGTCTTTACCGAATTTTACAGGCTGACGCCAAGTAACGTGTAATAAGCGAGTGAGATCGCGGTTTTGTCTAATTTGGCGCGATAAAGACGCCATTTCTTGTGCGTTCTTCGTTAATAAATGGGCGTGGCTAGCGTATGGCCAATCGCTACCTTCAGGGGTAATGGGAAGCTCTTTAGGTGCTGGTAAGCGGTTGTCTGGGCGATGAATATGCCATTTACTGTCGTAATAGCTCAACCAAGGCTTTTGCACTACGCAATACGGCTGGTTAGGTACCGTAACGGTTTCTGTTTCATCTAAACCTAGAAACTCTACCCAATAACTGGCTATTTCTTCTGCCGATAAGCCGTTATCTGATAAATCGTCATTTGATAACGTGTCGGTTGAAGCTTGGGTGCCCACTAATGATTGGGAGCCCAGCTCATTGGCAAAATTAGTTTGAGTAGACTGAAGTTGATATGAATTGGTTTCTTCAGATATTACTTTCGATGCCTGGTTTGTTGCTTGCGCATCCGTTTCACTTGAGGCGCTGGCAAAATAATCAAACTTTGGCCACTCAAGCGCATTGGTTTCACCACAAACCGCAATGCCTTGCTTTAGCATGCTAATGTCGGGGGTAATAACCGCGCCTATTACATCGGCATCGGTAGCCGGAACGGCTAATGAATCAGCTAAATCGAACTGTTCTTCAAGGGCAGACATTGCCACCTTTCTTTCAAAAACAATAACTTCAACATCGAACCACCAGTCGTCATTTGCCAACAACGGGGTAGAAGCCAATACAGCAAGTAGTGGGCTCCAACGAAAAAACCTCATGTTATCGCGACTCCTTTGCAAGGTCGGCAATGATATCGCTAATAAACGCAATACGCGCTTTTGCAGTATCAGTCTGTTTTACTAATCGTAGTTTCTGGCTGCCTTCAAATTTGAAGGTATTTGGCTTGGTTTGTACCAGCTTAATAATATAGCCAGGGTCAACCTTGGTGGTATCTGTAAACTCTATGGTACCGCCTTGTGATGACAAGTCTACTTTAAGCACGCCTATGGCTTCTGCTTTTATTTTTATTTCCGCTACTTCTACTAAGTTTTTCGCCGGTTCTGGTAACAAACCAAAGCGGTCGATACATTCTACTTGGAATTCGTCTATGTCGTCTTGGTTTTTACAGCTGGCTAAGCGTTTATATAACGAAAGCCTGGTGTTTACATCGGCAATATAGTCATCTGGCAGTAGTGCAGGAATGCGAAGCTCTACTTCGGTGTGGTCTGCCATGGCATCGTCTAGCGAAGGCTCTTTACCTTCTTTCAGCGATGTTACCGCTCTATCTAGCATGTCCATGTAAAGGCTGAAACCTATGCTGGCAATTTGCCCAGATTGGTCGTCGCCTAATAATTCACCTGCACCACGAATTTCAAGGTCGTGGGTGGCTAGCGCAAAGCCTGCACCCAAATCTTCCAATTTCGATATAGCATCTAATCGTTTCGCCGCATCTTTGGTCATGCGTTTAGGGTGCGGTGTTAATAAATACGCGTAAGCCTGGTGGTGTGAGCGACCCACACGACCACGCAATTGGTGCAATTGGGCAAGGCCTAAATGATCGGCTCTGTCCATAATAATGGTATTGGCGCTTGGCACATCAATACCGGTTTCAATAATGGTGGTACACACCAGTACGTTGTAGCGCTGGTGGTAGAAGTCGCTCATCACACCTTCAAGTTCACGTTCGCGCATTTGGCCGTGACCCATGGCAATACGTGCTTCAGGTACAATTTCGGCAATTTCTTCAGCGGTTCTGGCAATGGTATCTACTTCGTTATGAAGGAAGTACACCTGCCCACCACGTAAAATTTCACGCATTATGGCTTCACGAATAGTGGCCTTATTACGCTGCTGTACAAAGGTTTTAATCGATAAGCGTCTTGCTGGCGCAGTGGCGATTATCGATAAATCACGCATGCCCGACATGGCCATATTCAATGTACGAGGAATTGGCGTAGCGGTAAGGGTAAGAATATCTACGTCGGCGCGAAGCGATTTTAGCTTCTCTTTTTGTCGAACCCCGAAACGGTGCTCTTCATCGATGATCAGCAAGCCTAAATCTTTGAATTTAATATCGTTCGACAATAGCTTGTGCGTACCTACTACAATGTCTACTTTGCCTTCGCTAAGGCGCTGCATGGTTTCTTTCTGGCCCTTGGCGCTAATAAAGCGGCTCATCACTTCAATTTCAAACGGCCATGCGGCAAAGCGATCTTTAAAGTTTTCATGATGCTGTTGGGCAAGTAGGGTGGTGGGCACCAAAATAGCCACTTGTTTGCCTTGGTTTGCAGCTAAAAATGCTGCGCGCATGGCCACTTCGGTTTTACCGAAGCCTACGTCGCCACATACCAGTCTGTCCATAGCGTGCGGGCTGCCCATGTCGTGAATAACGGCAGCAATGGCTTGGGCTTGGTCTGGCGTTTCTTCAAACGGGAAGCTGTCGGCAAATTTTTGATATTCGTCCCACTCAATATTGTACGCAAAGCCAGGTTTAGCGGCACGACGTGCGTATACATCAAGCAGTTCAGCGGCAACGTCGCGTACTTTTTCAGCCGCTTTTTGTTTTGCTTTGCTCCATGCATCTGAACCTAACGAGTTAAGCGGTGCATGATCGGCATCGCCGCCGGTATAACGAGAAATAAAGTGTAACGACGCGACAGGTACATAAAGCTTGGCCTGTTTAGCGTATTCAATGCATAAGTATTCGGTGGTAACGCCGCCAGCGTCTAGGGTTTGCATGCCAATATAACGGCCTACACCATGATCTAAATGTACCACGGGTTGGCCGGTGGTAAGCTCGGCCAAGTTACGAATAATGGCACTTTCGTCAGTGGCGGAGCGTTTGTCTCGGCGTCTACGTTGGCTAACCTTATGACCTAATAGCTCGGTTTCGGTGATAAATAGCAGTTCGCCACTGTCACTTCGCCAGTTGAAGCTATTTTCAACCATGCCCACGGTAATACCGATGGTGTCGCTGGCACTAACAAAGGTATTGAACGATTCCGCCGCTTTAGGCTTAATGCCCGCCTTTTGTAAAACGGTAAGTAGCCCTTCACGGCGGCCTTGGGTTTCAGCGCAAAACAGTACCTTGGCACCGCGCTTTTTGGCATTGTTCACCGTGGCAATTAATTGTTCTGCGGGTACTTTCTTTTGGGTGTTTATAGCAATGTCGTCAAGCTTGTCGCAGCCTAAGTTAAAGCTGCCCGGCTTTTCTTCAATCACGTCTTTGGTCAAAGTTACCCGCGGCCACTGTTTAATTTCACCAAACAAGGTATTGATTGGTAAGAATAAATCTTCAGGTGGCAGCAATGGCCTTGCTGGGTTGTATCTGTGCTGTTCGTAACGTTCTTGAATGTCTGCCCAGAAAAACTCGCTGGCATCTTGTACATCACCGTGTAACAACAACACACTTTTAGGGTGCAGGTAATCGAATAAGGTAGCGGTTTTATCAAAAAACAACGGCAAGTAATATTCAACACCACTAGGCATGGTGCCTTTAGTTACTTGAGAAAACACCGACTCTGAGGCGTTGTTGGCATCGAACTTTTCTAAAAAGCGCTGACGGAAAAGGGTGATAGATTCTTTATCGGTAGGGAATTCCCGTGCTGGTAGCAACTTTATTTTTTCAACCGCATCGCCAGAGCGCTGGGTTTCGGTATCGAAAAAGCGAATAGAGTCTACTTCGTCATCGAACAAATCAATACGAAACGGCTTGTCGCTGCCCATGGGGAATAAATCGATAATACTACCGCGCACCGAAAATTCACTGTGGCTCATCACCTGACTAACGTGCAAATAGCCCGCTTGTTCTAGGTTTCGCCTGAATTGGTCTCTATCAAGGGTGTCTCCCTTGTTCAGCATCAACAAGTATTTAGCGAGGTAATCGGTAGGTGCCAAACGTTGCATTAACGTATTCACCGGCACAATGAAAATGCCATTTACCTGCTGGGTGAAGCGGTATAAGGTTTCTAAACGCTGCGAGACAATATCTTGATGCGGCGAAAACGAATCGTAGGGCAGGGTTTCCCAATCGGGGAACACTGTAATAGGGACGTTGGTTTCACCGCTTTTATCACCAGAGGCGCCGCCAGGCATAAAGAACGCCAGCTCTTTTTCTAGTTTTAGCGCCGATGGAGTGTCGGCGGTCACCAGCACAATAGGGCCATTGTATTGGGCTTGTGCTTGAGTAATGCACAGTGCGGCGCTGCTGCCTTGTAACTGACCCCATTGCTTGTGGTCTTGCACAGAGGCGGATTTTTTCTGGGTCGGCAAAGGCAAAGATAAAAGAGTTGCTGTCATGTCGTCCTATAAACTACTTATTCGGTTTAAGTGTGTTGCTGGGCTTTTGTATTCGAGCTTTGGTTTTCCGGCTTTTATTCTCTGACTTTTATTATAGCGTCAGGCTCCGGAAGCCTTGTCTTGCGCGCGCTTTTTAAGTTGCTGCGTTTGCAAATGCAAGCTGGCTCGAACAAGTAATTCTTGGTCTTGCTCTCGGATGCTATTGAAAACAAAAGCTATATGGTAGTCATCCTCGACGTTCTCGCAAGTAATAACTTCCCCGTAGCAAAATATAGCGGCCGCTTCAGTATCAAGAAATAATTTGAGTTCAGCTTGGCTGCCGATGTTCATGGCGGTTGAGCTTTTAATAATTACGCCCCCGCCACCGAGCTTTATTGTGCTAAAACGATGATCTGGTTCATCTTGCTGGTGCAAAATAAATGACATCATCAAATCTATTTTACGAGCTTGGTGATTTAAGTATTCCGCCAACGATTCAGCATGGTCGCTTAAATGGCGCAACGGGCGAAGTGCTTGAGCTTCAATGCTGGCCATTTCGCTCGCTACGCGAAATGCATAGGGCATGGCTTGCTCTAAACCCGCTTCAGAAGGTACGGATTCACCTTCAGCAAGTGGCTTCACGTTAATGTTAACGTTGTGCTGAATAGAGAAATACTCATCGAACTGGGCTTTTTTTTCTTCTAGGCTTAGGTTTTCCATCATATCTCCCGCCACTTATCTTGTACGGCCAGTAGCTTACACGTAGTATACGCACTTTACTATTTTGAGATTGCCCCGTCATCACACCTTTGGACTAAGCGCGCATTATGTACTTTCCTCTTCCCGCTTTTATTGCTTATCGGTATGCGAAATCTGGCCCGGCGCAGTCGTCTAGCCAAAATAGCTTTGTTTCCTTTATCAATCGCTTTTCAGTAGCCGGTATTGCCCTTGGCCTAACGGCGCTTATTATTGTGCTGTCAGTAATGAACGGCTTTGAAGCACAGTTAAAACAGCGCATTTTGGGTATTGTGCCGCATATTGAAATTAATGCGCCTGTTGAAGATAGCTTTGTAATGGGCTTGCCCAATGTGGTGGCGAGCATGCCGTTTAGAGAAGCTGAAGCGGTAGTGCAATCTCGTTCCGATTTACGTGGTGTACAGTTACATGGTGTGCAAGCAGACAGCATGGTGCAGCACACCATGGTTGCTCACGAAATGCAGCAGGGCGATTTTGCGAGCCTAACGGCAGGTAGCTATAACGCCATTATTGGCAGGGCGTTGTCTATACAGTTGAATGTGCGGGCTGGTGACAAACTTCGGGTAATGGTGGCTGGCGCTAGTGTTTACACACCATTTGGTAGAATGCCAAGCCAACGGTTGGTCACTATTTCAGGCGTATTCGATATGGGCTCGCAAATGGATGACAAAGTTATTTATATGCAGCTTGATGATGTGAACCGATTATTGCGAGATGTTTCAGGCAAGAATACAGCTACTCGATTATTTTTAGACGATGCTTTTTTGTATCAAGACACGCTAAAGCCTATTGTTGAGGCTGATTTGCCTGTACGTACATGGCGTGAGCGCCAAGGCCCTTTGTTCGATGCGGTAAAAATGGAAAAGAATATGATGTTCTTAATGCTGCTATTAATTATAGCCGTGGCAGCGTTTAATTTGGTTTCATCGTTAGTGATGGTGGTGTCTGAAAAACAAGGCGACATTGCAGTACTGCAAACCCAAGGTATGCTGCCTGGCACCATTATGACGGTATTTGTTTTAAACGGATTGTTTAATGGCGTGAAAGGCGCGGGTATTGGATTGGTGGCTGGTGTGGCAATCACTTTATTGCTCAATCCAATTATGAGTTTACTGAATGTGCCAATTGCGTTGTCGTCAGATGGGCAGGGGTTACCGATTGATATGCACTGGCTGCAAATAGTTTTTGTGACCCTATTTTCATTGTTGCTTTGTATTGTAGCGAGTATTTACCCTGCTAGGCGTGCCATGAAAACCCAACCTTCGCAAGCACTTCAAAACGAATAAGTTAGTGAAATTGCCGTGCAAATTGCGGCAAAATTCACTATAATCGCGGTCTTTAAATTTCGGCCAGTGAGACGTCATGAACAAGAATTTTATCACCTCGCAAGCGTTGCTTCAGGATTCCTTTCGTTTAGCAGCAAAGGTGTATGATGACGGGTTTCGCCCCGATTTCATCATTGGTATTTGGCGCGGTGGTGCACCTATCGGCATAGCGGTACAAGAATTTTTTGAGTTTAAAGACTATTCTACCGACCACATTGCGGTGCGTACTTCTTCTTACTATGGCATTAATAAGCAATCTAAAGAAATTCGTGTTCACGGTTTACACTACTTAGTGGAAAACGCTGACGCTGAACATAAGCTACTTATTGTTGATGATGTTTTTGATTCGGGCCGCAGTGTTGATGCGCTTATTCAGCAAATTCGCAAACTAATGCGTTTGAATATGCCAAAAGATATTCGTATTGCATGCCCTTGGTACAAACCTCAGAACAACACTACTGACATAGTGCCTGACTACTACGTTAACGAAAGTGACGAGTGGTTAGTGTTCCCACACGAAATCGCTGGGTTAAGCGAAGAAGAAATTCGTGAAGGCAAAGGCGAACTAGCCGACGTTATGGATATCTTATTCGATAAAAAGTAAGCGCAACACGCTAGCTTTTACAAAGACACCCATATTAAAACCGCCAACCAGGCGGTTTTTTTATGCCTAGCTTTTATCAAGACACCCATCTTTATGCTTATCACTATAAGGTGAATGCTCTTGGTTATATTTAAGGCTGCAAACGTGGGTGTCCATGTAATTTACTTGAGTGCAATGATGGGGGTCTCGTTAATGCTGAGACGAAAAAACATGGGTGTCTTGTTTAGTTTCTCTCTTATCATTCTCTTATCAAGACACCCATGTTATTTCGACATTCTCTTATCAAGACACCCATGTTTATGCTTATCACTATAAGGTGGATGCTCTTGGTTATATTTAAGGCTGCAAACGTGGGTGTCTTCATAAATCTGTTCATAACTTTGATTTTGAAAAAACATGGGTGTCTCCGTAAGGAGTTTATGAATTAGGGTGGGTGCTCAGATAATTCATCAAGGTTTAAAGGTGGGTGTCTTCATAACGCTCGGGTTACAAGCGTGGGTGTCCATGTAATTTACTTGAGTGCAAATGATGGGTGTCTCGTTAATGGTGAGACGAAAAAACATGGGTGTCTTGTTTAGTTACTGCTTAGTTATCGAAATAAAACTTATCGTGGAAGGTGTAAACCCAAGTGGGTTGATAGATAACAAGTAAGGTGATGGCCATTCCGTTGAGTAAGGCTTCTGGAAAGACCAAAAGTGGAATGAGAAGTACAAAATTATCGTAAATAACATCCCACGTATAAATGTCATCAACAAAATAATAACCCGCAAGTGCGCCGGTTTTAAGAGCAATGCTGAGTGCGCCTGGAAAGAAAGCGCACACAAAAATATAAACGAAAAGTTGGCGGGGTAGATGGTGAAAAGACACTAAATATACCAAGTAGGTTACCGCGACAGGCAGCATAACCCCTAATACGCCATTTACACCAATGGTGTGCCACTGTGCAAAACCAGCGGCGGTAGCACCTAATAACGCGAGGGTGCCGGCCAGAATGGCGTAACGAAACCCGAGCATAAGTGTGACCACACTCAAACCTACAAAATGTACGTCTAGCCCTTCAAAAATTCCCACTTTGAAGATCCAAAAAGCGAACAACGCGGCAGCGCTACCAAATAACAGGTGCTGTTGGTGTTTATCACCCATTAGGCCTACAACAGAAATTTGTTTAATAACGCCAACTAGGGTTAAACAATATAAAGCTAGGCCAAGCCACTGTAGCGTTGTCACGTACTCTCCGTTATTTATCTACTGTAGATTTCTTATTTACTGTAAGTAGCCCAAATAGGCGCATGATCTGACGGCTTTTCAATGCCGCGAAGTTCATAGTCTATTCCGGCATCACTCAATCGTTTGTGCATAGAAGGGGTAGCCAGAATAAGATCAATACGAAGACCACGATTATCATTAAAACCTTTTGAACGATAATCGAACCACGAGTACCTGTCGGTAGTGTCAGGGTTCAAGGTTCTAAAGCTGTCTTCAAATCCCCAATCCATTAGTGTGTTCAACCACACTCTTTCTTCGGGTAAAAAGCTACACTTGCCCGTGCGCAACCAGCGTTTTTTGTTTTCTTCGCCAATGCCAATATCTAAATCGGTATGAGAGATGTTCACATCGCCCATCACAATGACATTTTCATCTGGAGTATGGTGGGTGTCTAGATAAGTCATTAGATCTTTATAGAACTTACGTTTTGCGGGGTATTTAGTTTCGTGCTTTTCGTTTTCGCCTTGTGGGAAGTAACCATTTAATACCGTTACTGGCTGGCCGTCGTTGTCAGTGGTTTTCAATATGATCATGCGACGCTGCGCATCTTCATCATCAGTGGGAAAGCCCATAAGCACAGACTCTGGCTCTTTTTTCGCTAAAAATGCAACACCGTAATGACTCTTTTGACCATGAAAATAAACGTGGTAACCCATCGCTTCAACTGCTTCGACAGGAAACTGTTCGTTGTGAACTTTTATTTCCTGCAGGCCAATAATGTCAGGTTGATGTGCATCTATTAATGCTTGAAGTTGGTGAAGGCGGGCGCGAATGCCATTGATATTAAATGAGATTACTTTCATAAGAACTTCTTAAAAAAACGAATTAATGAATACTAACAGAATGCTGGGTTTAACTTAATGTTTGTGGTGGCAAATTTGTACTTTTTCCTAGCGATATAAGATGATCAAACCAAAGGTTCGCATCGTTGATAATAGCCACGCTTAACGTTTCACTGTTTTGGTTCCCAACATCCGCCCCTTCAATTATTAGGGGTAATATACGTACTACTTCTTGCTTAAATTCGGGCCAAGCTTTGGCCTGTTTTGCCATGGATTGGTAGTAATGTGTAGGAAAACCGAACCCTGCCTTTTCAAGCCTGCGGCTGATAATATTGGCGCCCATCGATGAGCCTAACCATACATACATCGCAGAAATGGTAGCAGAAAGTGGAGTTTCAAAATTAGGTAAGTCAACGTTTTGCAATTCACTAGTACACTGGGCGCTGATTGAATTCAGCTCTGCTAAGTCGTTATTAAGCGCCGTTATCACTGCTTGGGTTTCAAACTGATTTGCTAAAGCCTGAAGAGTAGGGTATTTCTCAGTCGCATCGTTAATGACTAACTTGCAACGCTGGTGGAATTCTCGCATAACGCAAAGTACGTTAAGGTAATTTCCCCGGTGAGCTTCATGAGCTTCACTGTCGTTACACTCCACCATATTATGAAAAAGCGCAAAAGGCGTGCTTTGTTCTAGCTCGTCATGTTTGTTGTAAGTTTTTGCTTTTAGGTCGCTAAATAAGTTCTGCATGAAGTTTTAAGCTTTGCGTTTTTTGAAAGAAAGGCAGATGTAATGTACTACCATGAAATGCAGATTGCTAACATACAAGAAGCATGTGGAGTGCGTTTTGAACCCTCAGCTTAAGACTTAGGCAACACTACACAAAATTGCTCGCAATAATATTAGCCGTAGGGAATGTTTTCAACTTGAATTTACAAGATTAAAGAGGCTTTGCTATTTGGCGGAGAAGCTTGCAAAGGGTATACTTAGCGCCTCTTATCGGCGCCTCTTAAATATAAGGTAATTTTTGTGTTTCCAGATACTGTAACAGCCACCCTAAATGATACTGTGCTAGCGCAAGCTAAAAATTTGTCTGCTGAAGACCGACAAATGCTAGTGATCAGCTACGTACCTAAAGCGAAAGAAATTTGGCTAATCCAAGGTACAGAAGGCTTTGTCATGCTGGAAGACAACGACATCACTCGACTACCCGTTTTTCCTCACAATAACTTAGCGCAGGCGTGGTTGGACGAGAATCAAATTACAGGTACGTGTGTGGCAGTGCCATTTGATGAGTTTACCGAAACGTGGTTACCTGGTTTAACTAAAAATGGGGTGGAATTGGTTATGTTTCCTACCTCTGCCGATGCCGAAAATTTAGTGATGACGGCAGAAGAGCTAAGCGCAGAATTTAGTGCAGATGCTAGTGCCTAGCTGTTGGGCTCAGTTTTCTGAAAACATTAATATGAACTACAACGCTGTAACCTCATAACGATGACAGAATCTACCCAATTGTTGCCTTTGGGGCAAACCGTGGCTACGGCTAAAGGCTGGGATGGCGCCACTCGCGCCATAATGCTGGCTGGCAAGCGGTTGTTGACTTTACCTGAGTCGGCACGCACAGAAGACTCATTGGTACCGGGTTGTGAAAGTAAAGTGTGGGTAGCGTGCACACCTTCACAGCCTTTGGGCGAGCTTGTTATTGCCGCCTATTCACCCAGTAAGATTATTCGAGGCGTACTGGCGGTACTTCTAGAAAAAGCAAATAGCCTTTCAGATGAACAAAGAAAGGCGTACGATTTTGAGCAATACATGAACGCGTGTAATTTGCAGCGCCATTTAAGCCAATCCAGAGGCAATGGTATTTTAAGTGTATTGCGCCGCTTAAATACGCTATAAGTTTTGGTTTTTAGCTTCAATCCACTGCGACATGTATTTACTCGCATTCAAGGTTTGATGCCATAGCAGCCCTTGTAAAAACAAGGCCTTGCGGTGGGCATTTACATCTGAAGCTATAATGGCAACTCGTTCTGCCAAGGTTTCACTCTCGTTGTCATTTTCAAAATCGTGATACAAGGCTAACCCTAACTTACTTGCTAACGACCAACTCTCTTCGCTGTTGTAAAGCCTAGCGGCGTGCTTCGCGAAGTCTTCTGCGGTATCGCAAATTGCGCCTCCCCATGCAGGCTGCGTAGCACTGTTCTCTGTTGCTTCTGTACTCTTCAACGAAGAACTTACCGCGAATGGTGTTATGGGGGACATTTTTTCAGCAATACCTTCAGCGCCAACCCAGGTTGTAAGGGTAGGGGTACCACATCGCATAGCTTCTAGTATTTTGCCTTTAATACCTGCACCAAAGCGCAGCGGCGCTATAAGAAGCTTAGCGTTAGCAATCACATCGTGTGCATTTTCAGCCCAGCCATCTACGTAAAATCCAGTTTTGGGGTTATGTAATTGCGTTGCCTTTTTAGGTGGGTAGGCCCCATAAATATGTAAATTTGCTTGAGGGAGCACCTTTCTAATAGCAGGCCAAACAGTTTGCTTTAGCTGCAAGACGGCATCCCAATTTGGCGCATGTCGAAAATTGCCAATAGTGACAATGTCGGTGCGTTTTTCAAAATCTGGAGCCTTGTCAGTTACCGTCGCGAGATTAAGCGGATGGTAATAAAGCTGTTTTGCGGGAACGTGGTAATAATCGGTAAGCAGTGCGTACTCTGTGCGAGAAATGACCAACGTAAGGTCGCAGCGTAAAATAGCAGCAATTTCCCGCTGGGCTAAAGGCGTATTGCAGTCAGCCTCTTTCGCGGCGCTGGCAATGTGCGATACAACAGGAGTGGCGGCAGTTTCTTTTGATGCTCGCAGTGCATTGTCGTGTGCTTTAACGGCATCGTGCCTAGCTTGTCGTAAACTGTGCAGGTCTTCGGTGTTTAAAATGCGAATAGCTGAAGGACAGGCGTCTTTTACTCGCCAAGAAAACTGTTCTTCGGTCATATATCTGTCGAAAATAACCACATTAGGCGATAGTTTCTCAATTCGCTCATTAAAGCTGCTGCAGTTAAGGGCAACTGCTTCACTGCTTACGCCTATATTATCTAGGTCAGCTTTATGGGTACTGTCAGCTGCTGCGGTCATGAAAGTGACATTATGGCCGTAGCTTAGAAACTGATTAATTAAGGCCAGCATATTTTGACCCGCTGCGGAGGAATTGGGTTCAGGCCACACGTAGCCAATGACTACAACCTGCATTACGCCTTGTGACATTCCTCCTGACATTCCTTGTGACATGCCTTGTAACATTCCCTCTGACATAGTTGCCTGTGCTTAAATGTGTAAAGCGCGAAATAGTAGCACAGCAGGAAATAAAGAAAATGAAACTCTACCGCCGATAAAAATGCTTAAAATCTCCTGCTATTATGGGGGAACCCCTATTGGGACTGAATAAAATGTAATGTAATTTATCGCATACTATACGAAAGATAATGAATTCTAATTAGCTAGGCTAAATAATCGCGCTATAATGTAGCTAGTAGTGAAAAAGCCAATCATGTTTTATAGTTACCGTATTTATTTTAAGGCTTGATGGCGAGATACCCTCTTCTAAATAGAGTAGGTTATATCAGGAGCGTACACCTAAATGACCCTACAAGATATTATCAGTAACGCGAGTACGTTGTTTGTGCTGCCCGACTCGGTAACGCGTTTAAAAGCGTGCATGGATGATGGAGCATCTAATATTGACGATATTGCCGACATCATCTCTTTTGACCCTGCGTTAGCTACACAGCTATTAAGAGTGGCAAACTCGGCCTTGTACCGTTTTCCAAATAAAATAGACACCATCACTAAAGCGCTACAAGTAGTGGGTACACGCTCTACGTACGATCTAGCACTTGCATTTGGTGTTAGCCAAGCGTTCAAAGAAATAGATGGCCAAGTTATCGACTTAGATAAATTTTGGGAGCAAAGTGTCTCTTGCGGTCTGTTAGCAAAGTATTTTGCTGAAATGCGAAATATCAGAGAACCGGAACGCTTATTTGTTGCTGGCTTACTGCATAATATTGGTGAGCTGGTTGTCGTGGACATGTTGCCAGATAGCGCGAAACGTTGTCAGGCGTTTAACGCAAGAGTTAGTCCTGCTGAATTACAGGCTGGTGTTTTGGGCTACACATTTACGAATGTGTCTGCGGGGATCATCAAAGAGTGGGGTATCCCTGAAACAATCTATAAGCCTATTGCAAATATACACGGCGATAAACGCAATCAATCTGATATTGAAGAGCAGATCTTGCAGTTGTCATACGTTTTGGCTTTAGATAACGTGAATTCAGAAATTTATCCTAGCTACAATAACTTAAAACCTGAATTGCACGAGAGCCTATCGCTTAATCGCGACGATTTAGAAGATGCATTGGATATTACCAACTTGCAGTGTATTTCAGTTATTTCCCTGTTCAACCCTAACGCGTTTATGCTTTATTAACGAAAAAGGGCGTACTCATTTATGCAGTACGCCCTTTTTAGTATCTAATTTTAGTGCCTTTCTAGCTAAGTCTAAGTCGCTCTTCAAACATCGCGACCTAATACCTAATCAAAAATTGCCACGGTCTGGCGACTTATAGCAACAACTTCGTTGTCTTTATCCCAAATAGTGGCTTCAGTATGCCCATAGCCATCTTCTGCCTGACGGGTATGCGCTTGGTAAGCAAACCAGTCTGTAGGGTCTACCTGCTTATGCGGGTGGATAAATTCTAAATTCCAACTAACAGTACTTGCTGGGGCAGGCAACTTCATCATTTGTAACAGCGTGGGCGGCCAAGCATCAATCATGGTAATGATGTGTGCATCTGTGATCTTCGCGGGTGGCTTTTTGAAACGCATGTGCCCGTGGTAAACGCTGGTCTTTTTGCGGGTGAAGGGAATGCCTCCCTTATCGATGGCTAAATCGAAATGACGCAAAAACTTAGGGGTAACCTTTGGAATTTGCGGTATGAACTTGCCTTTGGTGGGAGTAGGCATGTCATGGGTGTCTTGGTTTTCTACTTTAATGCCTGATTTTCTGCCAATACCAAAGCAGGCTTGCACGAATACACAGCTTTTTCCGTTTTGCTTCGCATGAGCGGTATATTGAGAAACGTTTTTGCCCTCACGCAACAAGGTTACTTCAATTGAAAATGGCGTATCTGGCGAAAGTGGACCTACAAAGTTAGTGGTAAATGAACGCAGCACGCGTTCTTCACTGACTTTTTGACGAATAGCGCTGTACGCCATGCCTGCTGAAATACCGCCGAATGCTGTACGCCCTTGCGCCCAATTGCTGGGAATAATGAGGTTATCTACTTTCCACTGATTTTCAGAAAGTGCCTCTAATGAAGAAAGAGTTAAAAGCTCGTCTACCGTCATGGTGTTTGTCTGGTCTGATGAGTAAGGGTGCTGATATCCTACCTTAAGCTCAAGCTAACAGAAAGCCTAGGCTAACATTCCTTTTTATATTTACAAATAAGTAACAATAAGTTGTCAATCTTTTAACCTGCCGCGTAGACTGAGTTTTCATTGAATTTAAAGGGAATGATATGGCCCATAGTCAGGTTCAAACGGCACCAGTAGAGAAAGCGGATACGTCCCGCGCCTACAGAAATTATGTGTTAGTGATACTAACGCTGGTTTACGCATTTAATTTTATTGATAGACAGATCATAGGCATCCTTTCTCCATTCATTAAAGCTGATTTGGGTTTAGATGACGCGCAGTTAGGCTTGTTAAAGGGGGTATATTTCGCCATTCTTTATACCGTGGTGGGCATTCCTATTGCGTGGCTTGCCGATCGCTATAGTCGCGTGAATATCATTGCTATCTCGCTCACCCTATGGAGTGGATTTACCGCTGCTTCGGGGCTTGCCATGAACTACACCCAACTGGCGCTGGCTAGAATTGGTGTGGGCATTGGTGAAGCAGGTGGTAGCCCACCTTCACACAGTATTATTTCCGACCTATTTCCTAAAGAAAAACGTGCTGGCGCATTGGCGGTGTACTCATTGGGTATTCCGTTTGGCGTAATGTTGGCATTCTTTGCTTCTGCATTTTTCCTACAAGGTGGTTCCGCTGATTGGCGTACCGTAATGATTAGTGTGGGGTTACCAGGCGTAATACTAGCGCTACTACTCAAGTTTACGGTAAAAGAGCCAAAACGCACCGAGTCAGTACAAACCGATGACGCTGAAAAGCCCAGTGTTTCAGCGTCACTCAAAACTTTATTGAAGATTCCAACGTGGTGGGGAATGGCGTTAGGCATTTCTTTTGGTTCGTTCGGTAACTACGCCATTTCAACATGGATCATCGATTATTATGTACGTGCCTTTGCAGGTCTAGATATAACGCAGTTGCTTATTGCGTTCGGTATTATCAATGGCTCTGCTTATGCGTTAGGCGTGTGGCTGGGTGGCTATATTGCCGATAGATGGGGTAAGCAAAATAAGAAAGCGTATGCGTTGCTACCTGCTATTGCGCTAATCATTGGCGTACCAGCGTTGTATTTTTCGCTTCAAGTTAACGACTTATGGTTGTCAGTAGGCTTAATGACGTTCTTACTCTTCACCAGTGGTTCCTATTTAGGCCCAAGCTTTGCCATGGCGCAAACCCTTGCACCTATCAATGTTCGCGCTATGTCTACTGCATTGTTTTTCTTTGTACTGAATATAATTGCATTGGGCGGCGGGCCAACGATTACCGGTATTATAAGCCAAGCGTTAGTGCCGTCGTTGGGTGAAGTTGAAGCGCTTCGTCAATCTTTACTGTATTTGATTGTGCCTTATGCGCTTTCTATTATCGTGTTCTTATGGACCAGTACTAAAATTGTTAAAGATTGGGAGATGGCAGAGTCGAGAGGGCTGTAGTACTATCTTCTTCATAAATAACATGTTGTTTTAATTAAGGGCTGGTTTACCAGCCCTTACTTTTCCCGCTTTGCTATCGGTACGTATAGCTTTGGTACCGCTTTTCGTGAAGGAGTATTTCATTGTCGAAAACCGATATAAGTTTTCACTTTGCCCATGCAAATGGATTTCCTGCAGGTAGTTATAACGCGCTTTTTTCTTCATTACCTGAGCACTTTCATCGTCTTCATGTTGACCGGTTTGGTCACGACCCTCAATTGCCAGTAAATGCGAATTGGCGCAATCAAGTTAATGAGCTCATTAAACACATAAAAGCCGAAAACACCGACAGTAGAGGTGTTTATGCGGTAGGGCATTCTTTTGGTGCGGTGATTTCATACATGGCAGCCTGCGAAGAGCCCAGCTTATTTCGTGGGCTTATCATGCTTGATCCTCCGTTAGTGATGGGGCCCATGAGTTACTTTTTTCGCTTTGCAAAGAAGACACCGTTAATTAATAAATTAACCCCAGCAAAGCTAGCTGAAACGCGAAATACGCAATGGCCATCTCATACTGATATGGAAGCGTATTTTCAAGGAAAAGCGCTGTTTCGTAATATGGATAAGCGGTGTATTCGTGATTATGTAAAGCATGTAACCCACACTAAAGGTGAGCTGACATCGCTAACATTTAAAGCCGAGGTAGAAGCGTCGCTATTTCGCAATGTACCGCACAATTTAGGTAAGTATAAAGGTAAACTGAAGTGCCCGGCATTGCTGGTAACGGCTAAAGATGGTGCCGTGTGCAGACCGGCTATGTACGAAAGGTTAATTCAGCATAACAACATTGACCATACTGAATTTAAAGGTGGCCATATGTTTCCGCTAGAACATCCTGAAGCAGTGGCTGAACTCATATCAACCACTATTTCAAAATGGAATAACTAGCTATTAGTTGGGAGATAGGCCGCCAACAGGTTGGCCTAGCATTTCTCTTGTAACTAACACCACGCCTTTTTCTGAAACACGGAATCCTCGTGCTCTATCGTCATCGTGGTTGTAGCCGATAACGGTGCCTTCTGGAATAACACAGCCTCTATCTAGCAGTACTTTTCTTAGTTTACAATGACGCATGATTTCTACATCAGGTAAAATTACCGCATCTTCTATAAGCCCGTACGAGTGCACTCTTACGTTAGAGAAGCAAATGGTACCGCGAAGGGTTGAACCAGAAATGATACAACCGCCAGACACAACCGAATTAATCGCTTCACCGCGTCTGTCGTGATCTTCCCACACAAATTTTGCAGGCGGTAATTGTTCTTGGTAGGTCCAGATAGGCCACTTCTGATCGTACAAATTAAGCTGTGGAACCGGCGCAACCATCTCCATATTGGCTTCCCAAAATGAATCAATGGTACCTACATCTCGCCAATAGGCATCGCCACCACCGGTGCTTTCAAATTCAAACGCATACACGGGATGATCTTTGATAATCGACGGAATAATATCTTTACCAAAATCACGCTGTGAGCCAGAGGTTTCAGCGTCTCTTCGTAATTGTTCGAAAAGAAATTCAGTATCGAAAACATAGTTGCCCATTGATGCTAGGCAGCGGGTATCATCGCCAGGTAGGGGAGCCGGATGCTCAGGTTTTTCTGCAAAACCGTTAATACGGAAGTTTTCGTCAACCGACATCACACCAAATGAACCGGCAGCTTCTTCGATAGGCACCGACATACATGAAACGGTCATTTTTGCGCCACTTTCAACATGACGAGCTAGCATAGTACCGTAATCCATGCGATAGATATGGTCGCCAGATAAAATCATTACGTACTTGGGGAGTTCGTCTCGAATAATGTCGATATTTTGGAATACTGCATCGGCGGTACCTTCATACCAGCTATCCGAAAATCGCTGAGAAGCCGGTAGTATTTCTACTGACTCGCCAAGTTCTTTCTTGAAGTGACCCCAGCCGCGTACTAAATGTCTTATTAATGAATGAGACTTGTACTGGGTTACTACGCCAACACGCCTAATGCCTGAATTAATACAATTGGATAGCGGAAAATCGATAATTCTAAACTTACCGCCAAAATAGAGTGCAGGTTTTGCGCGCCACGTTGTTAGTTCGTGTAAACGTGATCCCCTTCCTCCAGCTAATATAAGTGCGTAGGTATCGCGAGTCAGATTACTAATATAGCGTGAACTCTGATCTGCCATGTCCTCGTTCTCCATTTTTTGAGACACAATTTTGCGGTGTCGATGAATGTGTAAAAACCGTAATTCATACCGATAGCACTAGGGCGTAGTAAGTAGAATATTGCCCTTAAAAATTAGGTTTTATGATAACCTAACTTCATATTACACAAGAATAAATATAAAGCCACGGCGTTTTACTGAACTATGTAAAAAAAACGTTATTTTTTTCTTAAGGGATTTTTTATGTCTTCTACTACCCCAGTTATCTTTGACCACGATGGTGGTATTGACGATTTATTATCGTTAATACTTTTACTGCGTTTGCCTAATATTGATGTGGTGGGTGTCACTATTACGCCGGCCGACTGTTATCCTGATGATGCTTTGCTTAGCACTCGTAAAATTCTAACATTGACAGGGAACACTCATATTCCCGTGAGTGTAGGGCAGTTAACCGGCCCAAATCCGTTTCCGCCTGAATGGCGGGCTCAGCCTAAAATGTGCCATGCTACACCTTTGATGTTGCGTACGTCTCATGATGAAGTGAAAGTAGAAACCAAGGCCGCTCATGAATGGATGCAAAGTGCATTAGCTCATGCTGCTGAGCCTGTCACCGTGTTAATGACTGGCCCTGCAACTAACTTAGCCGCCGCGTTAACCCAAAATCCAGACCTGGTAGATAATGTACAAAAGGTAGTGTGGATGGGTGGTGCGGTGAAGGTTAAAGGCAATGTGGCTATGCATGATCATGACGGTTCAGCAGAGTGGAATGCATATTGGGACCCTAAGGCGACCAAAGCATTGGTAGTTAGTGGCGTAGACCTGCTATTGGTGCCTTTAGATGCCACAAACGATTTGCCAGTTAGTTGGGATTTCTTGCGGCAGCTTGCGGTAAAAAATACGCCAGTATCAGACCTATCTGGTCAATTCTGGGCGTCTACGGTAACGTCTATTCCATCTTATGAATTTACGTATTTTTTATGGGATATTCTTTCTACTTGTATCTTAGCGTTGCCAGAAGAAAAGTTACGTATTGAAACCGGTCAGGTTGCAGTAAGCACAACCACGCCGAATGCTGGTCATACATACCTCTGTGGCAAATCAGGGAGCTCAATCTCTTGGGTGGCAAGTGTTGATGCTGATTATGTTCGCGAAATGGTAATTCATTATTTAAGTGGAGAGTTTTGTCAATCACCAGTGCCATTTGTTAAATAATTGTTATATATTTCTAATCCTATGTGATTATCATGGAGTTTTAGATGGCAGTTTTAAAGAAGATAGTTTTAGGTGTGGGCTTACTGATTGGTTTGGTGGTTGTGGTTGGGCTGTTCCTGCCAAAGCAATATAAAGTTGAAAGAAGTATTTTGATTAATGCGCAACCTGAAGAAATTTATCCCGATGTCGTCGATTTACGGGCATGGCAAAACTGGGGCGTTTGGTTTCAACGGGACCCTAGTATGGAAATCGATTACTCCGGACCAGATAGAGCTATTGGAATGATGTCATCTTGGAAAAGCGTGACGGAAGGCAATGGGGAGATGAAAATTACCGATTTAGAACACAATAAAAAGGTAGTTTACTCATTGGCTTTTCCTGAATGGGAAATGGGTTCGACAGGTTCATTGGTAATATCGCCCGCAGGTGAGGCTACCAAAGTAACATGGGTTGACTCCGGCGACGTTGGTAACAATATTATCAGCCGCTACTTCGTACTTATGATGGATGGCATGATTGGGCCAGATTTCGAAATGGGATTAGAAAATTTGAAAACTGTTGTAGAAAATAAAGGGTAGTAATTTAGCCTAGATTTTACCTTAGCGCCAAAGCGCCAAATGATCTTCACTACAGACTAAGCCGAGTTCGCTTATATGGATATTTTCCGAAGCGAACTCGGCTTTTTTCATTTTCGGCGGTAGAAAATTAAACAAGTGACTTTTTAGTGCCGCTAGCTGATGTTATTGATGTTACAGAGACACCCACGTTTAGAAATAATATAAGGCGTTATCAAGACACCCTTGTTTTGAAGCATTAATCATCCGTTATAGAGACACCCATGTTTAGCAATAATAAAAGGCGATATCAAGACACCCATGGTGAGTAACCAGAGTAACCAGGACACCCACGTTATTTTGTACATCTATACTGTTTTACAGAGACACCCATGGTTTCGCAGCAAATAGTGCGTTTATCAAAGTGCGGTTATCAAGACACCCATGCTTAGGTCGTTTGATTTTTATGATGGGTGTCTCGATAAGTTTTGGGGTTTAGATTCGCCTAATTGGTAAGATTATTCAGAGGGTTAGTGCGATATATTACCCTTAAACACTGCATGATCGAGTTTTGAGTTGCTTTAGTATAAAGTCTGTTAAGTAAAGCTGAAGTGGTTGGCGTCGGGCTTATAGATAAGCACTAATCGTGATTGTGTTAACACATCTTGGGAATGGACATGCTGGGAAACAAACGTCGCTTAATAATAGGTCTAGCTTTTAATAAATTAGCCGACTTATTAGCATCTGCAAAAACCACATTACCTGCACTACTAATCTCCCTAGGAGCTCCAAGTTGGATGGTGATGTGGTTGGTGCCAATTCGCGAATCTGGGGCATTGTTGCCGCAAGCATTAATTGGTGTCTATTTACGAAAGAAAAGCGCTAGACACCATGTCTGGCGGCTCGGTATGGCCATACAAATCTCAGCAATATGTACCATGTTAGCTGCTGCGCTTGTCACTGAAGGTTCTGTGGCGGGGTTAATTATACTCGCATCGCTTGTGTTTTTAAGTTTAGGCCGTTCTGCTAGCTCTCTTACCGTAAAAGACATGGAAGCAGATGTCAGTCAAAAAGGTGAACGAGGCAAGTTAGTTGGTTTAGCATCCACGGCTTCCGGTGTGATGACATTGTGCGCCGCAGTTCCTCTCGTGTATTTTAAAGAAGAGCTTGAAGGCTATTCAGTCTTTATCCTGCTTGCATCGTCAGCACTTGCATTTTGTATCACGCTGTTTTTAATGTTTTCGATAAAAACTCATGTTGAAATAGAAAAGTCTCAAAATAAGTCGTTGTTTAATTGGCGTTTTGACAATACGGTATATCGGTTCGTTTTTGTGCGGGGGCTGTTCGTTCATTCTGCGCTAGTGGCGCCATATTTCATGTTGGAAAGTTCTCAAAATGCTCAGTCTTTACTTCCTTTTTATCTTGCCGCACAAGCCCTTGCGTCAATGCTTTCTTCGTTTCTTTGGGGGAAAATTGCAGATAAGAGTGCTCGATTTACCCTGCAATTGTCAGGGGGCTTGGCACTCATAGCCTGTATTGGTTTACTTGCTATGCAGCCTGAAAGTTTGTGGATGTCTGCAGGTTTGTTTTTTATTCTATCAATCGCTCATGCTGGCGTGCGAACAGGGCGCAAAACTTACAGCCTAGATATTAAAGATGGACAAGACAGAACTGAATTAGTTGGTTTTTCAAATACGGCTATAGGCCTTATATTGCTTAGCTTTGGTGGCTTATACGCGATTGTATCGTCATTTATCGACTTTTCAGTAGTGTATATTATGGCAGCAATGCTGGCTGTGGCAATTTGTACTACGCTTATGTTACCAAAAGAAAAATAAGAACAGAGGAGGTAAAGCGCTGTGCGAACTACTGTGATTGCATTTCTAAAGCCCGGTTTATATCTCAGTTGGCATCGGGAAAACGTGGCTTTAGTAATCAAGTTTGGTCTCAAATATGTCTTATAAACAGCATATAATAAATAAATCGGCTGCATTGCCAGTTAAGGATCCTGAAGAATTAGAAGGGTATCTTAATGCGTTTTTAGATATATCAGTTGACCCCGTATTTATTAAAGACGGTGAGGGTAAACTTTTAGTCGCTAACAATGCCTTTTGTGAGCTTGTGAACGTTTCTCGAGCAAAACTGATTGGAAAAATCTTTTCAGATGAAATATACCCTCAAGAGTTTTTGAAGCTGGCGCAACGCGACGCGCAAGTTTTAGATACTGGCGAGGATAAGGTCATAGAGCAAACCCTGAAAGGAAAAGGTAACAAAGTAAGTGTAGTACTCGCTAAATTAAGCAGATTTATCGACCGCAATAATAGACCATTTATTGTTGGTGTCATTCGCGATGTGACCAAACGCAGGCAGAATGAATTAAGAGAAACCACACGTAGTGAAGTGTTAGAGCTCATTACCAACGGAGAGCCTTTAAAAGTGGTATTGAATGCCATTGTCAGTGTGGTTGAGCTTAATAATCCAAAAATGATGTGCAGTATCTTGATTCTTGATGAGTCTGGGAGCCATTTACGAAGTGGAACTGGAGCAAGCCTTCCAGATTTTTACAATGATGCGATCAATGGGGTAGAGATAGGTATTGGCGTAGGTTCCTGTGGTACAGCAGCGTTTAAAAATGAACGTGTCATCGTGGCTGATATTCAAACACACCCTTACTGGGAAAATTTTAAAGCGGTAGCTGAACGCGCTAATTTAGGTGCCTGCTGGTCTGAACCCATTCGCTCTGCACAAGGCACTGTACTTGGCACTTTTGCCATTTATCACTCGAGTATTAATTACCCTTCTGACGCTGATCTTGCGCTAATTGAGCAAACGGCTAGCTTAGCAAGTATCGCTATCGAAAAAAATCGTTCTGAAGAGTCATTAAAGCGCGCTGCCAGCGTTTTTACTCATGCGAACGAAGGCATTATTATTACCGACGCCTCAGCGACTATTATTGAAGTGAACGATACGCTTTGTCGAATCACAGGCTACAGCAAATCGGAAGTGCTAGGGAAAAATCCTAGAATTCTTCAATCGGGTCGTCATGCTACGCAGTTTTATAAAAACATGTGGAATACGCTGAATACAGATGGGCACTGGAGAGGTGAGATTTGGAATCGACGTAAGGATGGTGAAATTTACCCTGAAATGGTCACAATAAGTGTAGTTAAAAACGCGGAAGGGCAGGTTCAACACTATGTGTCGCTTTCAACCGATATATCAGACATTAAACTCAATGAAGGTAAGTTAGAGCGTATAGCGCATTATGACTTGCTGACCAATTTACCTAACAGAGTGTTGCTTGCTAAGCGCCTTAATCAAGCCATTAAGCACAGTCAGATGCAGCAAAATTCATTGGCCGTCGCATTCATGGATTTAGACGGCTTTAAGGCGATTAATGATAATTACGGGCATGACATCGGTGATCAGTTCTTAGTTGAAGTCTCTAATAGTTTAAAAGACAGCTTGAGAGCGGGCGATACAATTGCACGTATTGGCGGTGACGAGTTTATTATTATTATGGTTAACCTGAATGAGTTCAGTGACTGTGAGCATGTTTTGAATCGACTGCTTAAATCTGCCTCTTCACAAGTCAAAGTTGCCGATGCGGTAATGCAAGTGTCGGCCAGTATTGGAGTAACTGTTTTTCCTCAAGATAACGTAGATGCAGATCAGTTGATACGGCATGCAGATCAAGCCATGTACGTTGCAAAACAGGGAGGTAAGAACCGATATCATCAGTTCGATTTAGAGCAAGATAATGCGATTAACACCTATAACAAGTGTATTGATAATGTGCGCATTGCTCTAGAGCGAAACGAATTTGTCTTGCACTACCAGCCCAAGGTGAATATGAGCTCTGGTGAGGTCATTGGCGTAGAAGCTTTGATCCGCTGGGAGCATCCCGAAAGTGGCCTAATTCCTCCGCTCGATTTTTTGCCCGTTATTGAAGGTCACGGTATTAGTTTGCAAGTAGGAGAGTGGGTTATTGATGCAGCTTTAACTCAAATTTCGCACTGGCAGAATCGCGGCATTTCATTACCGGTAAGTGTGAACATTAGTGCACATCAATTACAGCAGGACAATTTTACATCTCGGTTAGAAACCCTTTTATCGGCTCATCCTGAAGTAGATCCAAGCTATTTAGAGCTAGAAATTTTGGAAACCAGCGCGCTGCAAGATACCTTTCAAGTATCTTCAACAATGAATGCGTGTCACGATTTAGGGGTGAGCTTTGCTTTAGATGATTTTGGTACTGGCTACTCATCACTTACTTATCTGAAACGTTTGCCAGCCTACTTAATTAAAATTGATCAAAGCTTTGTGCGAGATATGTTAGATGATACTGATGATTTAGCGATTGTTGAAGGTGTGGTGGGTTTGGCAAAAACGTTTAAACGAGAAGTGATTGCGGAAGGCGTAGAGTCGGTTGAGCACGGCGTTGCTCTTGTTAGCTTGGGTTGTGAGTTAGCACAAGGGTATGGCATTGCTAAGCCTATGCCAGCTAGTCAAGTAGCTCAATGGCTAACAACCTGGGGAGCTAACGAGGCGTGGTTGGCATTAAGCGGTGACCGGGAGCCTGTTTGAGCGCAGAATGACCAAGACACCCATTAGAGTATTTAAAAGATTAATGGGACATCCACCCAATTACCAAGACACCCATCGCAAAAACGCTATCAGGGCTACCTTATTTTACGAAGACACCCATGTTTAAATTTATAGTAAAAATAAGAAGATACGAGAGATACGAGGACAGCCACCTTAATATTGGTTTGAGTCTCATACTTACTCCATTAGATGCGGTGGGTGTCTCGATAATTCGTTAGCCGTGCAAAGATAGAAATTCACCAAGCACTTTGCTCAAAAAATATATATGGACGTAATAAGGCCACTTAGGCGGTTGAAGAAAGGTTTGTAGAGCCGCAGTAGTATATTTCAGATAGGTCTTAAAATTAGCTTTATAAGTTGAAGAGAAGGTAAATTAACAAAGTTTTTTAGTTTTTTGACTCATTGCTGGAGCAGATAAAGGGCATTAACAAGTGATGGAAAGTAGTTTCGCGTTTTTTATACCTCTCGCTCGCTGTCGATTGGTGTTCTGCTTAAATCCCCTCATTGTAGTCTCACAACCAGCTGCATAACTAAACAGCTTTTCAAAGCGGGTTGTAAGTGACTGCCAGTGAACCTGACTAATCCCCAACCGTGATAATATTGGGGCGTAATTGCTATGAATATAACCAGGCTTGTCATCACGAATGATTCTTCCGGTTGTATCAACGAGTTCAAGGTAATCACTCAGTTTAATTGGTATTTCTTTTCTATCGGGTTGTCTATGTTCCCTTGAAAAAGGCAATAATGCAGAAGTTTTCAGTTTGCTTTTTACTGCTTGTAAACGTGCGTAAATACTGGTGTACCTAGAATTTTCAGGCGTTGTCGCTATATTAGCTCTAACGGGGTTTAAGTCCACGTAAGCCATACAGGAAAGTAGGGCGCTCTCATTTAATAAAGCTTGAGATTTAAATCTGCCTTCCCAAAATCGCCCCGTACACTCATCCTCTGTATTAGCTGCCCTAGCGATAAATTCATTAAGGTTTCGCATAAACCAACTAATGTCATATAGGCGCCGGCGGTATACTTCAGCGGTATCGGCTACGGCTTTTATTTCTGCATCCGAGAGGCGCTCACCCTTAAGATATCTCTGGGTAAGCAGAGTGCCTTTATGGATACGGTGCCATTGAGTTAGAACTTTTTCTAGGCTCCATGAATTGGCACTTTGTTTATCAACATGCAGGACTACATGGACGTGATTGCTCATCACCGCATAAGCACAAATGTCAATGGAGTATACCGAAGCTAACTCTAATAAGCGGCGCTCTACCCAGCCCCTTCGATGTTCGAAGCTTTTCCCCGAATGCTGATCAACACCGCATAGGTAACATTGTCTAACGCAGCGTGAAACGCAGTGATAATAAGGAGTATCAGCAAGGCTGATTTGGCTGCGTCTTGATTGCGGCACGGTTAATATCCAGTAAATTCATTTACGTCCATGCTAGCAATCAACTGTAATTGATGAACCTGTATCTTAGGTGTGAATTAATCGGATTAACTCTTTGTATTATTGTGGGTGTCCGGTTAGCTGACCTTTACTATGGGTGTCTTGATAGTACTTTATTGATAGCGCTTAGCGCCAAGCTCAACATAAAGTAAAATTAATTTGTTTTGGTAAGCAATGCGTTAGCAACTTTAGACATTGGCTTTCTGTTTAATACAGAAGAGATAAATTCAGTGGCAACAAGCAGCTTATCCATACTTACGCCACTTTCAATTCCAAGTCCATTTAGCATATACAGAACGTCTTCTGTCGCCACGTTTCCGCTGGCGCCTTTAGCATATGGGCAGCCCCCAAGGCCTGCGACAGCGCTATCTATGCTCGATATACCAAATTGTAGCGCGGTGTAGATATTAACTAGTGCTTGGCCATAGGTGTCATGAAAGTGGACGGCTAAGTCGGCAACAGGTACGTGGTGGCAAACGTTTTCGAGCAAACGAGCAGTAGATGCCGGAGTGCCGGTTCCAATGGTGTCGCCAAGTGAAATTTCATAGCAGCCCATATCATGTAACGCCTTTGATACTAACGCTACTGATTCGCTGGCAATTTCTCCTTCGTACGGGCAGCCCATCACACAAGAAACGTAACCCCTAACTGGGATTTTATGCGTGTTTGCGGCCGCAATAACGGGCTCGAATCTTTTTAGGCTTTCACTGATTGAGCAGTTGATATTTTTTTGAGAAAAAGATTCAGAAGCAGCGCCAAATATAGCAACTTCATCTACGCCAACAGACAGCGCAGCTTCAAACCCTTTTAGGTTAGGGATCAAGGCTGAATAGATAACATCATTGGCTCGGCTAATTCCATTGAAAACTGCGTCAGAATCTGCCATTTGAGGAACCCACTTGGGAGAAACAAAGCTGCCAGCTTCAATACGCTTTAAACCACTTGCGCTAAGCAAATTGATGAGATGTATTTTGTCTTTAGCGCTAAGAATCGCTTTTTCATTTTGTAACCCGTCACGAGCACCAACTTCTACGATCCTCACATTCGAGGGAAAGTGGGTCGCAAGGTTAGTGGCCGATTTTACGATGGGTGTCTTCATAGCGGTTTCCACACTCATTCAACTTCTGACTCAGAATCGAAATTAATTAGCACTGAGCCTCCATCCACCAACTCACCAGGCTGATAATAATAGCCTTGCACCACACCGTCGCAAGGCGCTGTAATACTATGTTCCATCTTCATGGCCTCCATAATAAGTAGCGGTGCACCTTTTTTAACGCTAGCACCAACCTCAACTAAATGAGCCACCACGGTACCATTCATTGGTGCATCTAAGCTTGCGCCACTATGGTTATCGTCATCCCCCATATCAGGTGCTAAGACCTTGAAATGGCAGTGTGAGTCTTGACTAAATAAGCCAAATTGCCCCTCGTTGTTCGAGAAATGGTATGTCCGCCTTACTCCATCTACAAAGGCGATTAATTTATCACCGGCAAGATGACCAGTTGCTTCGATGCTTTCGCTTTCCGTGATTACATTAAGGGAAATACCTTTTTGATTCAGGGTATTACCTGATTGGGCGATATGTCTTATTGTGATTGAGTGAACTTCGTCACCCACCATAATAGAGAGGGATTCTTGATATCCCATGTTGGGGCGCCAGGAGCCAACAATCCCCCAAGGTGAGTGCAGTGAATGACTCTTCGCTGTACTTTGATTACGTGAAAGTACAGACAAAAGTGCCATTGCGGGAAGCTCGGCATCTACTAATTGGCTCTTATTTTTGAACAGGGTGTCAGTGTGTTTATCAATAAACGTTGTGGTTAGTTCAGCGCTAGTGAAAGGCGCACTTGAAGCCACGTCGATAAGAAAATCTATATTCGTGGTCACGCCGTCAATATGATATTGCTTAAGTGCACTAACTAATTGTTTTAAAGCAGCTTCTCTGTTCTCACCCCACACAACGAGTTTAGATATCATCGGGTCGTAATAAACGCTAATGTCGTCACCTTGCTGCACGCCGGTATCAATACGTACTTTACTTGATGATCCTTGGCTAGATATCGTGGGTGTCTCGTTAGGCGACTGGCTTGATATCGTGGGTGTCTCGTTAAGCGACTGGCTTGATATCGTGGGTGTCTTGATAAGCGAGAGCGTGCCGCTGGCGGGCAAGAAATCATTGTTGGGATCTTCGGCGTAAATACGCGCTTCGAATGCGTGTCCCGTTAGCGTTAATTCTGATTGGGTCTTGGGCAGGGTTTTTCCTTCTGCTACATCAAGCTGCCAGCGAACCAAGTCTTCACCGGTAATCATTTCCGTAACAGGGTGCTCTACTTGCAAGCGGGTATTCATTTCCATGAAATAGAACGAGCCGTCTTCGTCATACAAAAACTCAACGGTGCCCGCACCTACATAATTAATCGCTTTGGCAGCTTGAAGGGCCGCTTCGCCCATTTGCTGACGAATATTGGCAGGAAAATTAGGTGCAGGTGCTTCTTCTATCACTTTTTGATGACGACGCTGTACTGAGCAATCACGTTCGAATAGATACACACCGTTACCATGGGTGTCACAGAAAACTTGTATCTCAACATGGCGAGGACGAGTAAGGTACTTTTCAACCAGCATATGTTCATCGCCAAAGCTTGCCATCGACTCTCTTTTTGCTGCACTTAGCGCCGCCGAAAACTTGCTTTCTTTCCACACTTGGCGCATGCCTTTACCACCGCCGCCAGCCGCTGCTTTGAGTAACACAGGGTAGCCCATAGCATCGCTGGCTTGTTTTAAGGTAGCCTCATCTTGATCATCTCCGTGATAACCAGGCACCAAAGGCACGCCGGCATCTTCCATAATTTTCTTAGCCGCAGATTTAGATCCCATGGCTTCTATGGCAGACGCAGGTGGGCCTACAAATATAATATCGTGCGCGGCACATGCTTTGGCAAATTCGGCATTTTCAGATAAAAAACCATATCCAGGATGAATGGCATCTACACCTAGCTTTTTGGCGTATTCAATAATTGCAGTTCCGCGCAAATAGCTATCTTTCGAGGGGGCCGGGCCTAAATAAACCGCTTCATCTGCCTGTAAAACGTGTAAGGCATTTGCATCAGCGTCTGAATAAACCGCCACCGTTTGAATACCCATGGCTTTGGCTGTACGCATCACTCGGCATGCAATTTCGCCGCGATTAGCAATCAGTAGTTTTTTGATCATGCTTGTTTCTCCTGCCACGCTGGGGGGCGTTTTTCGATGAAAGCCCCCAAGCCTTCTTGCCCTTCTTTCGAGGTTCTTATTTTGGCAATTTGCTTACTCGTATCGTCAAGTAACTCTGCATCAATAGGCGCGTTGGCAACCTGTTGCACTAAGGCTTTGGCTTGCGATACCGCCACGGGTCCATTTTTTGAAATTTGGCTAATAATATCGTCAATTGTGCTATCAAGTTCATCTTCGGTCACTGCCTCGCTAAGCAGTCCTAGCCTCCGAGCTCGGCGGGCAGAGAAGACTTCTGCGGTTTGAAAATAGCGCCTACACACCCGCGCCCCCATGGCTTCTATCACGTAAGGGCTGATAGTGGCGGGAATGAGGCCTATTTTTACTTCGCTTAAACAGAACTTGCTTAATTTGCTTCCAATGGCAATATCGCAGCAAGCAATAAGACCAACCGCGCCGCCAAATGCCGCCCCTTTCACGCGGGCAATAGTGGGCTTTGGCAAGGTGTATAAGGTGTGTAACATAGTAGCCAGCGCCATTGCGTCGATATGATTTTTGGCTTCATCGTACTGCGCCATGCGCTTCATCCACTCTAAGTCGGCACCAGCACTGAAGCTCTTTCCTTTGCCTTGTAAAACAACGGCGCGAACGCTGCTGTCGTTGCCAGCGCGCATAAATAGCTCGGTTAACGTAGCTATCATGTCATCGTTGAATGCATTGTGTTTGTCAGCGCGGTTTAACGTAATAAGGGCAACGTTTCTTTCGTCTACGTGATAAGTAACTGCTTGTTCCATAATAAATTCCCCTCAACTACATGCGAAAGACACCGAAGCGGGTGTCGGGTATAGGTTGATTTAATGCCGCAGATAACGATAAGCCTAACACTGTGCGGGTATCAGCAGGGTCGATAACGCCGTCGTCCCATAATCTGGCTGAAGCATAATATGGATGTCCTTGTTTCTCGTAGGTGTCGATAACCGGTTGTTTGATGGCGTGCTCTTGTTCGTCGGTCCAGGCTTCACCTGCACGTTCTTTTTGATCCCGCTTTACTTGAGCGAGCACGCCAGCGGCTTGTTCGCCGCCCATTACTGATATGCGAGCGTTAGGCCACATGAATAGAAATCTGGGGTCGTATCCACGGCCACACATGCCGTAGTTTCCCGCACCAAAACTACCGCCAATTAATACAGTGATTTTCGGTACTTGGGCACACGCAACGGCAGTAACCATTTTGGCTCCGTGTTTAGCTATCCCGCCATGTTCGTACTGTTTCCCCACCATGAAACCAGTGATATTTTGTAAAAATACGAGGGGAATTTTACGCATTGCACACAACTCAACAAAGTGTGCGCCTTTTAGCGCGCTTTCGCCGAATAAGATGCCGTTATTGCCGATGATGCCTACCGGGTAGCCGAAGATGCGCGCAAATCCACACACCAACGTAGTGCCGTATAAGGGTTTAAATTCATCGAAGTCTGAATCATCTACTACCCGTGCGATAATTTCTCGCACATCGTAAGTTTGTTTTGAGTCGGCAGGCACAATGCCGTAAATCTCTTTAGCATCGAAGCGTGGGGGCTTCGGTTCTGCCACATCTAATGCAACATGTTTGGTACGGTTAAGCCTAGAAACTGCATTTCTTGCAAGAGATAGTGCGTGATGATCGTTATTGGCCAAGTGGTCTGCCACACCTGAAATACGGGTATGCACATCACCGCCGCCAAGCTCTTCGGCACTTACCACTTCACCTGTTGCTGCTTTCACCAGTGGTGGTCCACCTAAAAAGATGGTGGCTTGCTCTTTTACAATAATGCTCTCGTCAGCCATGGCGGGCACGTAGGCACCGCCAGCTGTACATGACCCCATTACCACCGCAATTTGTGGAATATTTTTTGCCGACATATTGGCTTGGTTAAAGAAAATACGACCAAAGTGTTCTTTGTCGGGAAACACTTCATCTTGATAGGGTAGGTTCGCACCGCCTGAATCTACCAAGTAAATACACGGCAGGTTATTTTCTTCTGCAATGGTTTGTGCGCGTAAGTGTTTTTTCACAGTAAGCGGGTAGTAACTGCCGCCTTTTACCGTGGCATCATTAGCCACTATCATGCACTCAATACCTTCCACGCAACCTATGCCGGCTACTACGCCCGCGCAGGGTACATAATCGTCGTACACATCCCACGCCGCCAATTGGCCTATTTCCAAAAAGGGGGTGTTGTCGTCAATTAAGGCGTTAATTCTGTCTCGGGGAAGTAATTTTCCGCGTGATTGATGGCGTTCGGCAGCTTGTGCCCCGCCACCTAATGAAACTTGTTCTATTTTTGCAACCAAGTCATTTACTTGTGCTTGCATATGCTGCGCATTGGCAACAAAGGTGTCTGATTTTGTATTTATCTTTGAACGTAGAACGGGCATACCCCCTCCTGTTTGTTCAGTGCGACCTTATGAGCCGCACAGTCTGTCGTTAAGAGCAAAAAGCTGAACTGACACGTTATATTTATTATTTTGATTCGTTAAACAGTTCGCGGCCAATAAGCATTCGGCGAATTTCTGAGGTACCGGCACCAATTTCATACAACTTGGCATCTCTTAATAATCTGCCCGTGGAATACTCGTTGATATAACCGTTTCCACCTAAAAGCTGAATGGCGTCTAAGGCCATCTTGGTGGCTAATTCTGCAGAATATAAAATGGCGCCAGCGGCGTCTTTTCGGGTGGTATCACCACGGTCGCAAGATTTTGCAACGGTATACACATACGCTCTGGCGGCGTTCATTTGCGTATACATATCGGCTATTTTGCCCTGAACAAGTTGAAATTGACCAATAGATTGGCCGAATTGCTCTCTGTCATGAATATAAGGTACAACCACGTCCATACAGGCTTGCATAATGCCCAAGGGGCCACCAGACAGTACCAATCGCTCGTAATCTAATCCGCTCATGAGCACCCGTACGCCTTCGCCTTCTTTACCCAGAATATTTGCTGCAGGTACTTCACAGTCTTGAAATACAAGTTCACAGGTGTTTGAAGAACGCATGCCTAATTTGTCGAGTTTTTGTGCGCGGGTAAAGCCAGGGAAATCACGCTCTACAATAAATGCGGTAATGCCTTTAGGGCCGGCTTGAGGGTCTGTTTTTGCGTAAATGACAAAGGTATGGGCATCTGGACCATTGGTGATCCACATTTTATTGCCGTTTAGGATGTATTTATCGCCGCGCTTTTCAGCACGCAGCTTCATACTCACTACATCTGAACCTGCATTAGGTTCACTCATGGCTAACGCACCAATGTGCTCACCCGACACTAATTTATGCAGATATTTCTCTCGCTGTTCGTCGTTGCCATTTCTAAAAATCTGGTTTACGCATAAATTAGAATGCGCACCATAGCTCAGGCCAATACCCGCTGATGCGCGGCTTACTTCTTCCATTGCTATGGTATGGGCTAAATAACCCATATCGGCGCCGCCATATTGCTCAGATACCGTAACTCCCAACAAACCCATTTCACCCAGCTTGGGCCATAATGCATTGGGGAATTGGTTATTAGCGTCGGCTTCTTCTGCTAACGGGGCAATTTCATTTTGTGCAAACTGGAAGACTTGATCGCGCAATAAATCGATATCTTCGCCAAGATCAAAGTTTAATGTAGGGTAGGAGGTATTCATGCAATTTTTCCTTGTTCTAATTCCGCTAGCTCTTCACGGCATCGAGCTTCTACTTCATCGAGTTCTTGCATCAGGCTTTGAATATCCTCAAGTTGCTGATGAAGTACAGCCCGTTTTTGTGCGGTCATTTCTAACATGGTGCCTAGCTGAACGGCGGAATTGCCATTGGTGTCGTACATTTCGAATAAGGTTTTAACTTCTGCTAAGGAAAACCCCAATCGTTTCCCTCTAAGAATGAGCATTAATCTCACTCTATCTTTGTTGTCATACACACGGTTTTGCCCGGTACGCTTTGGGCTAAGCAGCCCTTGCTCTTCATAAAAGCGAATGGATCGGTGAGTTATATCGAACTCTTTTGCCAGTTCACCTATCGCGAATACCGACTCTTTCTCGTTGTTATTCATAACACGTACCTTTGGTCTTATGTCGTTGTCTTGTGCTGTTTACAAAAAGACTTTCCCTGAATGTAAGGGGATTCTTGACACTAAATATATTGAGGTTTACGTTAACGTTAATTACCTTTTACGTTAAGGTAAAGTAACATTTTGCTAACGTCAATTTTTCATATGTGAGATAGTTCGCTTATCTAAACATGGGTGTCTACATTTTTATACGAAAGTAAAGTTAGATGAATATTATTCCATAAATTACAACTGGTTAGGAGTTCAAGTGATGAGTAGTGAAACAATAGTGATCGTAGCAGCGAAGCGCACACCAATGGGGGGCTTCAATGGAAGTCTGTCTGGGGTAGCCGCCACCGAACTAGGTGCCACTGCCATTAAGTCGGTGTGCGATACATTCGATGTAAGCCACGTTGATGAAGTTATTATGGGGTGCGTTTTACCTGCTGGCTTAGGTCAAGCGCCCGCTCGTCAAGCATCGTTAGGCGCAGGCCTTCCTCTTAGCGCAGGCGTAACCACCATTAACAAAGTGTGTGGATCTGGTTTAAAAGCGGTAATGCTGGCTCACGATTTAATAAAGGCCGGTAGCGCTGAAGTGGTTGTCGCAGGTGGGTTCGAAAGTATGAGCAATGCACCTTACATGTTGCCAAAGGCAAGAACAGGCTATCGCATGGGACACGGACAAGTACTCGACCATATGATGTTAGATGGTCTTGAAAATGCTTACGATGGAAAGGCGATGGGATGTTTTGCGCAAGATACTGCGGATGCTGAAAACATTACGCGAACTCAAATGGATGAATTCGCGCTTAGTTCGCTTTCAAAAGCCAATGAAGCTATTAACAGCGGTAGTTTCAAAGATGAAATCGTGAATGTGACTATCTCAGGCCGCAAAGGCGATGTAGTGGTTGATACTGACGAAGGCCCAGGTTCAGCACGACCAGAAAAGATCCCATCCCTTCGCCCTGCATTTAAAAAGGATGGCACGGTAACCGCAGCAAATTCCAGCTCTATTTCAGATGGTGCGGCGGCGTTACTCGTGATGAGTGAGTCTAAAGCACACGCGCTGGGATTAGCCCCACTTGCTAAAGTGGTAGCCCATGCTACACATTCTATAGAGCCAGAAAATTTCACAGTAGCGCCTGTTGGAGCAATGGAAAATGTACTTTCTAAAGCAGGCTGGTCTAAAGATGAAGTCGACTTGTTCGAAATTAATGAAGCCTTTGCCATGGTTACTATGTTGGCAGTTCAAAAGCTGGGATTAGACGAGCGAAAAGTGAATATAAAAGGCGGCGCATGTGCGCTTGGTCATCCGATTGGCGCATCGGGTGCACGAATTTTGGTTACCTTGCTGCACGCGCTTAATCAAAAGAAAGCGAAAAAAGGCATTGCCTCTTTATGTATTGGAGGTGGGGAAGGCGTAGCACTAGCGGTTGAAATGCTATAAGCAGCATGCTTGATTGATGTCAAAAAAGCATGACTTTGAAGTAAATGGCACCACAACCCGGTGCCATTTGTGTTTTAATTATCCTAACAAAGCGTTCATTATTCGTCATTGCATAGATTCGTTTTATTATAGACGAGTGTCGAATAATTAAACGGATTTTTCAGCAAGCAGCAACTATGAAACGAAATGGCGGGTAAATTGCCTAAATTTTGGCTGAATGTGTTGGTATCGTGATTTTTTAGTTTAGACCGATGTTGCATTTGCAGGCGCTAAGTTAGATACTCTGGTATGCGATTTTTCGCATTTTACGTATTTGTATTTAGGTGGTCTTTTTGATTTCTTTCAGGTGTTTACGCCTTGTCTTCTTCGCAATTTTGCTTACGCTTTCTTACTCAGTGGAAATAGCAGCACAAGCGCTTCAACAGAATATTTCTCAACCGCAATCGACAAACAACACGGCTTCTCGTGAGGTGACGTATTGTGTCGATCCCGATTGGGCACCTTACGAAGCCATACGAAATAATAACCATGTTGGTATTTCTGCCGATTATATTAATACTATTTCCGAGCTCTCTGGCTTAACCTTCAAGCTAGTGCCAACTGAATCATGGGAACAAAGTTTGGCATTCGTACAGGAAGGTACCTGCCAAGTTATCTCCATGCTGAACGTTTCTGACTTTAGAAAACAGTTTCTTTATTTTTCCGCGCCTTACTTTGAAGCACCCAATATTTTAGTTGCCCGTTCAGGCACGCCTATTTTACAAGGTTACGCAGGCATTGGTCACCGGACTGTTGGGGTAGTGAAGGGCTACAGGCAAGTAGAGTATATTTCTAGGCATTATCCTGAGCTAAGGCTTAAGTTAGTACAAACAGAAAGTGAAGGGCTTGCTGAACTGGCAAGAGGAGACATCGACGTTATGGTGGGCTCGTTATTAAGCGTAAACACGCATATCAATAATCAAAAGATAGATAACGTGAGCATTGTGGGTTACGCGGAGCCGTTCGATTCACTTGCGTTTGGTGTTAACAAATCTTCTCGCGACATTATTCCTATCTTGAACACTGCAATTGCCACTATTCCAGAGAATCGAAAGGTTGATATTTATAAGCAGTGGAATAACGTTCAGGTTCGTTATGAGCGGGATTATTTTAAACTTGTGGTAACCACGTGCTTCGTATTGCTGGCCATTATTTGCCTAGTGTGGCGCAATAGAACAGTGTCACAATTTAAACGTTTAACAAAGCAGAAGAATGATGAAATAGAATCGTTGCAAACGACGTTGTTAGACAGAAATCGTACCCTAGAGTTTTTGTCAGCCCACGATACTCTTACTGGGCTATATAACCGCAATCATATGATTCAAAAAGCGGAAGAAGAAATCTCTCGCTTCCACCGCTTTCATACTACCGCATCGTTAATTGTTGTGGAGATTGAGGTTAAGCGCGATTGTCGGGGTGAATTAAACGAGTTCGATAGAGAAAATATTTTAAAACAGGTTGCGTCCCAATGTCTTGCGACCGTAAGAGAAGTCGATATAGTGTCACGCTTCACCGGTGAGCAGTTCATCATTTTATGCCCACAAACCGCCTTAGATGCAGGACGGGTTCTCGCTGATCGACTTGTAGAATGTATCGACGAAGACGTGCTTACCAAAAATACTAAAATGCAAGTCAGTGCGGGCTTAGCAGAACTAAAAGAGAGTGAAAACTTCACCGATTGGTTTGAGCGCACAACGAAGGCCTTGTATCACTCAAAAAGATTGGGCATAGCGAAGGTATCAATAGCAGACTAGCGTGGTACAAAGTGACGCTTAGCCTGCTGCAGTAAACCTTTCTCAAACCATGCTTGGCGGTTTAGATTTGCGATGCAATTGCTAGCGCTTTAAATAATAGGTTCGTAATGCCATTGGTGCGAGTCATAATGTATATGGGCTCGCTCATACTCACGCTCTGAGCGCCAATTACGATTGTTCAATTTAGCTGTTACACCAGGGTACAGCTTCTTATTGGCAATAAGCTTAATATCTTGTTGGTACTGAACTTTTGCATCGCTGATTTCTAGCACTTTCGACTCAATCCAATCAAGCAATGCGTTTTCGTTGTTAAACATTTCAAGCGCCTCAGCCACTTTTGTTTTAAGTTCTTTAGGCACTTTTTTACTTTTCAAAATATCAATTTTTTCTTTGTGCTTGCTATTGTTTTCACGTAGTTGGCGCACAAGTTCGTCAAGCGCATCTTTACGTTCAAGTAGCTGTGCGAAACCAGGGCTAAAATCGACTTTAAGCATGCTGCCAGATACCGCACCCAGGGTGCCGGCCTCTATTCTATCTTGACTTACAATATCGCAAGCAAACAAGTTGCCCATTGGTTTGTCTATTTGGCCCACAATAACGGCGCCACCACAGTGAAGCTTACTATAAGCTAATTGACGGCCAACGGTAATGTTGCCTGAACACTGAATTTCGATACCTTGACCATGCTGAACGTGAATACTGCCTTTCGCTATGAGGTGGCAGTTGAATTCACCTGCGCTATCATTGACTTTCCCCATTGCACCTTCGGTGATAATAATATCGCCACCAGACTCAATGTGAGCAGACTCGACAAAACCGTTTATGGTAACGTCGCCTTCTGCTTTAATTTGCATTTTTTCTGTCACGTCGCCATTAACCAGCACTGCGCCTTCATAATTTACGTGACCCGTACCTACATTGACTCCATTACAAATATAGGTGTCGTCGATATTCATAGTTTGGTCTTGGTATTTCGGCATGCCAGCAATGGATGACACTAATAAATTTTGATCGTTGTCAGCCTGAACGGTACCGGTGCCTTTGCGAAATTCTACCCACTCACCAGGAATGGGAGGTAGCTTGGTACCGCGCACATCAAAACCACTTCTGCCTAAGGTAGGCTCTGTTCTGCGAAGTACAGGGGTGTCTACTTTTACACAGATAACCTCACCCAGGTTGCGCATATCAACCCGCTCACCTTCGTTGGTTTGCGGTTTTAATATGCGTTCAAGCGCATTGGGAACTAACGGAATAAATCGCGATGAGCGGCCATTCCTAGCAGGTAGACCCTTTGATACTGTACGCTCGATGATGGTGCCTGGAGGTGATTTTCGTGCTTCCACTAACATGGCTTCGATAACGCGTGTGCCAAGGCCTCGATGTATATTGTTTTTTAAGGCTAAAGACTTAATGGTGTTTAACGTGGGGGATTTGCCACCGTAGGGTGATGTGATCACAAGGTTGGCCGTCATTGCGTCTTCAGGAATACGAAACTCTATTTCGGCGTTCCTTCTCTCACCAACGCGCTCTTGGACTACGGTGTTGTCACCGGTTTTGAAGTAATGATTAGCAGTATCGCAAGCCGATTTTAAAGCCGCATCAGAAACATATAACCGTTTAGTTTCACCGGTTGCTAACTCCGTTTTTACTTGGCGTATGTCTATTTCTTTAGAAAACTCTGAAGGGTTTAGTGTCAGGTTTATATAGGTTCTTGTTTTATCGAAGCTTATTGTTACGCCGTTCATTACTACATTCATCCTTTGAGCAGTCTTGCTTACTTTTCTATAGTCAATATCGACCTTAACGCTGCAGACTTAAGCGTGTTTATGCATTATTGCAGAGAACAGTAACGCATTAGACATAAGTTTAATGTAATGCGATTCGTTGCGCCGCGTCAAAGGTTTTCGGCATATTGAAATAATGCTCTTAAAATCGCCTGTTTTTCGGGGTTATCAACATGTTCATGAGCAAGGCGTTCTAACGTGCTCATATAGTGCTCAAGCGTAATTGATGCTGACGAAGTGGAGTCAGTTAAACGCTCTTGTCTGTGTCGTTGCCATTTCAGGGTTTCATCATAGGTAAGCGTCGACGGGAAATTACGTGCTCTATATCTAAACAATAAAGCCCTAAGGCCCACATGTTGAGTTTCTTCAGATAATGCGCCAAGTTGTTCCGGGCTTGATGCCAGCACTTTGTCGCACCAATGGCGATCTTCAGTACTTAAAAAGCCACCGCTATAAAGCGCGTGATCGATATCTTGCTCTTTATCGTCTGTGTCGTTTTCATACACGTTTGACAGCTTCATGCCTAAATCACGTTCTTGCGCCAGAATGCGGTAGTTTTCAAGGCAGGTATCTCTGTCTAACCCTAATCTATGCGCATTATCCTCAGTCATCGCTTTTGCGGTAGTCACAAAAGGAGAGCGGTTGATATGAATGAGCTTCAACCCTGGGCGCAAACTATTGGCATCACTGCCAGGCTCGTAACGCGCGTAAAGTTTGGCTTTTATTTCTTCAGCAGAGTCGTTAAGTAGGCTATCGATAGGCTTTGATAAGTCGACAGCAATAATCGCGTTACTGTTGGTTGGGTGTTTTGCAATTGGCATAATCCAAGTACAACACCCTTGGCTAGCAGGCAACTTAGCAGAAATATGTAACAGTACGGAAGGCTTAGTTAAATCAAACTGGTTAGCCACATTGTGCTTACTACGAAGCGAATAAGCATATTCAAATAACCTAGGCTGCTTTTCTTTAATTAGCTTTGCCAAGGCAATAGTGGCATGAACGTCACTTAATGCATCGTGTGCGTTTTCGTGGCTTATGTCGTTTTCTTTAGTTAAGTGCTCTAGTTTGAAACTAGGTGTACCATCTTCGCGAGTGGGCCAGTTTATGCCATCAGGGCGAAGTGCGTAGCATGCTCGAGCTAAGTCTATAATATCCCAACGGCTATTTCCGTTTCGCCATTCTCTGGAGTAAGGGTCATAGAAGTTTCGGTAAAACAAGAATCTAGCAACTTCATCATCGAAGCGTATGCTATTAAAACCCAAACTGCAGGTGTTGGGCGTCGACATTTCTTGATAAATACGCTTGGCAAAATCAGCTTCGTTCGAGCCATCTCGCAAGGTTTGTTGAGGCGTAATACCGGTAACCAAACAGGCTTCAGGGTGTGGCAAGTAATCGTTCGCAATAGCGCTCATAATATTAATGGGCTTACCAATAATATTAAAGTCCAGATCGGTTCTAATAGCAGCAAACTGACAAGGTAAATCTTTTTGTCCACTGGTACCGAAGGTTTCGAAATCGTACCAAAGAAAGCTAGGTTCGTGCATGTTCTGGGTTACATTTTTGAATAAGTGTCATCATGCTGGCAGTGTACACTGCGTGGGTTTGAATACCAAACCTAGCTATTTAAAATGAATTTGATTCATAACTTGCCAATCTGCAAATCTGAAACTAGTTTTTAATGTATATCAGGTAATTGGAATATATTTCACCTTGGCAGCGGTTATAAAACAGAAACTGGGAGCAACGTATTCCCAAAAAATATTGGGCTTCGCTGTTATTGGCGTAATTCTCTTTACTACGGTTGCGGCTCTTTTATTCGAAAGTAACCTTTCGCAAAGTGTTTTAGATGATGTGTCGTCTGAATTAAGTCAGCGAACAAGCGAGATAGAAGGGTTTACTCAAGGCCAAGCCGCGCAATATGCCGATAATTTGAAATTTTTGCATGCCACGCCACCAATATCGGGTATACCACGTGCAATTGAAGCGGGAGGCATTGACCCTAAAGATAAAGACGATTTCGCACTGTGGAAAAAGCGCTTAGAAATCATTTTTATTGCATTTTTGGAAAATAATGAAGAAGTTGATCAGCTTCGCGTAATCAGCGTTGAAGACAGTGGTCAAGAACTCGTGCGTGTTGAGAGAGATGGTTTAAAGATAGCAGCAGTAGAAAGCGTTGACCTGCAAAAGAAGAGCGAAAGAGACTATTACCAAGAGAGTGCAAAGTTATCTCGAAATCAGCTCTATATGTCTGGCATCAGCCTTAATAAAGAGTACGGCCAAGTTGAATTTCCTTATAAACCTGTTATCCGTTTATCCTTACCTATTTTTAGAGAAAATGGCGATAGATTTGGCTTTATAATTATGAACGTTAACACCGCTGTAGCGTTACGCGGTATGCAGCAGTTTGTATCTTCTAACCAACAACTTTATCTTACTGATGATGAAGGCTATTTCATTTACCACCCAGAAAAAAGCTTTAGTTTCAGTAAAGAACTGTCGCCAGAAGTAACGTGGCACACTGAATTTTCATCGCCCTTATACGAAGGAGCTCGGTTGTTAATAAATCGCGCTGATGGGAAGAAAAGTGAGATATACATAGCAAGTCGAAGAGTCATTGTAAGTAGCTCACCGAGCCCTATGTTTATATACGTGCACCTTGCTCTACCTGCAAAAACTATTGCTAATTTAATGAATGAAAGACGATTGGAGGTTTATGGTTTTCTTTTTGCAATGTCTCTGTTGTTCGCCGCGGTATTACTGGTTTTTCATCGTAGTGCCAAAAAGAGCTTTGAGCTGGCAGAGGCTCGGGGAGAGTCGGCAGCAATAGTCGCTGGGTCTAGCGATGCCATAGTGAGTATCGACACCAAGGGAATAGTGAAAAGCTGGAACATGGCCGCAGAGCGACTTTTTAGGTTACCAAGCTCTACCATTTTAGGTCATCACTACAGTGCCTTTGCGTCGATAAGCTCCATATCTTGGGATAAATATCTAAATTCTGAGGTAGCGCGAACCGGCTATTTTCAGGACGAAATTTTATTTAAACAAACATCAGGTATTGAGAGTTGCCTAGCGGTTACTGTGTCTCCCATTTGGGGGGATCACGGGCAGTATTCTGGCGTGGCAGTGGTTTTACGCGACATTACCAAAGAACGTAATACTCAACGCGCTATCGAGAAAAATAACTTAGAGCTTGAAGAGAAAGTGCAAAGCCGCACTAAGCAACTTGCAGAAGCGCGTGATGAAGCCCAAGAAGCTAGTCAGGTAAAAAGTGCGTTTATCTCTAGTATTAGTCATGAAATGCGAACCCCATTGAACGGTATCGTCGGGTCGCTCAACCTGTTGAAACGCCAACCGCTTTCTTCTAAGGCGGAACAACTTGCGGCTATGATGGATGTCAGTTGTAACAATTTGAGCGTTTTAATTAATGACATATTAGATATGTCGAAAATTGAAGCCGGAAAACTAGATTTAAACGTGCAAGCGTTTAATCCTGTGCAATTAATAGAGACATTATCTTCTTCATTGGCGGTACGAGCTCACAACAAAGGTCTGGAGTTTCTTGTAGATACCACAGAGTTGAAAGCTGAAGCCTTGGTGTCAGATCCTCATCGGGTTTCTCAAATTATTAGTAACCTAGTAAATAATGCCATTAAATTCACCGAACGAGGTCATGTGGCGCTTACTGCATCGCTGACACGCAATGACAAGGATACCGCCCAGCTCAATGTGACGATAACCGACACCGGGATCGGCATAGCAAAAGAGCACCAGTCGAAGCTTTTCACAGCCTTTACACAAGCAGATGCCTCTGTTGCTACCCGATTTGGGGGCACAGGGTTGGGTTTGTCTATCTGCAAACAACTTAGTGTATTGTTGGGTGGCGATATCAACTTTTCTTCCACGCAAGGCCAAGGTAGTTCCTTTTCGTTTTGGATTTCAGTGGATGATGTTACTTCGGCAGATAGTCAGCAAAACTTGGCATTATCTAATAAAATGGACGGGTTGCGTTTAGCTGTGTTTGCTCAGTACCCACCGCTTGCAGAAAATATTAACGCCTTAATTAAGAGTGAAGCTGGTAGCAGTGTAGAAACTTACACCGGCATCGTTTTATTCGAGGAAGTTTCTTGGGATACCATTGATGTAATTGTTACTGATTACAATAACCCTATCTTGTCGGTCGTGGACGAAAATTGGGACAACTTGCTTAAACAAATATCTATTCCTCATATCTGTATGTTGCAAAGTATTGGAAAACAAGCCACGTATTATGCCAACTTTACGCCGGCTATTTTAACTAAGCCCTTGTTAAAATCTGAGTTCTTAAAAGTCGTTGACAGTTCTTCCTCTGAGTTCATCGATAGCCCACCTGCCCAGCAAGTCGAATCCAGTGCAACTGATATGGAAAAAGAGAGCATAGCGGGGGCTCATGTATTAATAGTGGATGACAACGCGATTAATATAGAGGTGGCCAGAGGCGTTCTCGATAATTTGCCTGTGTCGGTGAAAATTGCTAGTAACGGTGAACAGGCGCTAGATATTGTAAGGGAATGTGAAAAAGAAGGGCACTATCTTCATTGTATTTTGATGGATTGCCAAATGCCAATAATGGACGGGTATGCTTGTACTAGCGCTATCCGAGATGGCCGCGCAGGGCAAGTACATCAGCAAATTCCTATTATTGCTATGACGGCAAATGCAATGTTAGGGGAAAAGGAAAAGTGCATTGCAGCAGGCATGAGCGACTACGTTACCAAGCCTATAGTGGCAAGCATGGTAGAGCCTAAAATTATTAATTGGATCCAGTCTGCCTACAGCCCCCAATTTCTAGGTAAATCGGTCATGGACGAAACTCGCGTAGTACACAATGAAGTGGCAGATGAAAGATCGCCTTTGGCATCGACATCTGGCTTTGTTGAGCCTTCATCACCCTCATCACCTTTATCTCCCTCATCACATGCATCGCCCACAACACCTGTAGCATCTATCTCATCTACCACACCTTCTTCGTCAGAGGGAAGCGATACGCCTGTTTGGGAAAAATCACGGGCCTTGATGCGGTTAGCGAATAACCAAGTTCTATTCGATAAAATATGTGAAATGTTTATTGAAAGTGTGCCTAGAAAATGTGATGAAATTAAAGCTGCTGTAAACGACAAAGATGCCTCTAAAGTCAAACTAGTGTCTCATACCATTAAAGGTATGGCGGGGGATATTGGCGCAGTGCGTGTGCAAAGTCGTTTTAGTGATATTGAGCGACTGGCCAAGCAGGAACAATTGCTAGAAATAGACAATGCATTGCCAGAAGCCATTAATGAGATAGCCGTATTTTTAAAGGAGTTAAAACCAGCCTAGGCTAGTGTGCAATGTGACATTTATGGTAAGTACGCAGTTTGGTTTAAAAAGCCGCTTAAAAAATGTTTTAGTGAGCAAATTCGAATAGAAAAAGTAGCTGTCATAAGCATAGTCTACTAGGCTTAAAGCGTAACAGAAATAATTTGATTACAAAAAGATAACATTGCGTTACATCATTACTATAACAAGCAGTGCCGTCTCGTCTTCAGGCTGTATAAAAATATAAAAGACGCCGCGGCCGGGAGAGAAATATGGAATCGTTGCTAGTCAGTGATTATATGAATACTCACCCCGTGAAATTAAATGGGGATATGACGGTGGCCGAAGCCGTAGAGGCTTTATTGGCTTGTGGGCAAAGTGGAGGCCCAGTTATTGACGTTAAAGGTAAAGTAATTGGTTTTTTGTCTGAGCAAGATTGTATTGCTCAAATGATAGCGTCGAGTTACTACCGAGAACAGATTTGCCGAGTGGCAGAAATAATGAAAGCGCCGGTTGTGGTTATTAAACCGTATCTGTCGGTAATAGAACTTGCACAATTACTGATTAAAAATAAGCCTCGCGTTTACCCTGTGGTTGATGACGATGGGGTATTGGTTGGAAGTATTAACCGAACGGCAGTGCTTCGAGCAATAGACGTACAACTTCGATCGGGCTATCAGCGCGCTAGCTAGCATTGGTCGTTTTGTAAAAGCATTCCAAAAGTATAAAGGGTAAGCCAATCAGCTTACCCTTTTTTTTGCGTAACGTATTGTTCTCATATCGTTTATCTCACGCAGCTCATCGGCGCCTGATTATCAAAGGTGGCTATGAATAACGGCTATGAAAAACGGCTATGAAAAATGATTGAGAGCAGTTAATTACCTAGAGTGAGTGCTTACGTAAGTGCTTATGTGAGTGCGAATAGCATCAGCTAAGTCGTCCCCGGCTACAAACTTAAAGTTTTGCCGCTGGCTAGGCATCACGTTTCTTCCATCTTGCACCACCAATAGCCCACCTTTAAAGGGACCGCCTAGGTTGACGTTGGAGGTTTCAAGACCATCGGTTTCCGACACGCCATCAATGCCTTTACCATAATTTGCACCAATGCTAATCATACCCACCAAACTATAAGGTGCCTTGCTTTCATAAACAGCGTACTGATTATTGCCTTGGCTAGAAGCAACTAAATAGCGTACACCGTCTACATCGAATAACGATAAACCTTCGATGTCAGCGGTAACCGGGGCTTTTATAGGAATAATAAGCATGGGTGTCTTGTTAATAGTTTTGCTAAGCGTTGATGAAGGCATTGTTTCGGCTTCAGAAATATCCAATGCCCATATGCCTGCGCCTTCTTCTCCCAAATAGGCAATTTGTGTATCAGTGTCTACAACGCAACCTTCCGGCTGAGATGGCAATTCAAAGTCGTGAATTAGGGTGGCAGAAACGCGAGAAGCATCTTCCAAATTATTCAACTGATAGTGCAAGTACCGTCCATCAGTACTATTCACTAATACTTGGGTGTGATTATTGTTTGAAAATGCACACAGCCCATAAATATCGGTTAGCGGGGTAGGGATGTTTGTGTTGAAGGTTAGCTTGCCAGTTTTCTTATCGATGAAAAAGACTGACATGCTGTTGCTGCTTCGGTTGCTTGCTACCGCGATATCGTGTCGTGGCGCCCAGTCGTATGCCACGCCCACGTTATTTACGCGCCCTACCTTGTGTGAGGCAACTAACTCGCCTTGTAAATTGTAGGTATTTAGGCTGCCTTTTTTGTTAGTGCCAATCACCAAACTTTTAGACGGGTTGTTTTTGTTTACCCAAATAGCAGGATCATCGGCTGCATCACCATAATTTTCCACCACATCGGTTTCATAAACAGGCTGCAGTTCTATAGCGGAAAACATGGGTGTCTTGTTAGTGGATACGTCATCGCTTGTGATGGGTGTCTTGATAGTGAGGTTTTCGTTTTTTACTATGGGTGTCTTGTTAAGCGTATCGCTAAGCATGGGTGTCTTGTTAAGAGATGCTTGGTTTGTATTGCAAGCGTACAGCGCGTTTATGGCGTGGGTGATGTCGGTGGTGAAGGTGCTGCCTGAGTTGTCATCGTAGATGTTGGCGAAAACCGTATCGCTTTTTACCGACAGCGCGATATCTTCTGGGGCTATGTCTTGATCAAAACCAAAGAAGGTTGTGGCGCAGGTATTGTGCAGCCAAAGCCCGTTGTGTTCTGGGCTTACCCACGCGGCAAGCGAGCTTTGTGTACCTGGGCTGTTTGTAACTGTGCTGTCTGTAACTGAGCTGGAGGAAAACAAGTTAAGTGCCTCCAACCCATTAAGCGTAGCAACACCTTCTATCGGCGTGTCAGGCTGGTTGAAGGTAAGCGTGCGCTCGACTTCTGCCTCTTCATCTGCAGGCATGACCCATACGCCAGCGTACTCGTCAGCTAAATAGAGGGTAAGTTCCGCGTGACGTGCCGCTGAACGATTAAACTTTGAGTCAGACACGTAAATGTCAGAAGCGTTGTAGTTAACCCCAAGCGCACAACTTTTTATGCCTGGGCCAATAGCCAGAGTTCGTAAATTATGAACGGTGAGTGTGCTATCGCTTTTATCGGGTATCGCCACGTACTGGGTGAGCATGCCTAACGCATCGATATTAACGAACTGTAATTTGCTGTCGATATTTGCACTACACAAGGCTTCCGAGTCTTTTACTTCAGTTGCTGATGTTTGGGTAATGCGAACAGTATGGTTTGGCGTATTGTCAGTACCTACTGTGTAGCTACGTACTTGTTGGCTGTTAATATCAAACACTAAGGCTTGAATATAGGTGCCGTTAGTATGCGCTAACTCATCAGTAACTAAGTAACTTCCAGCTGCAACAAAGTGGCCTTTTTGCGTCGCGAGTATATTTTTGTTATCAGAAACGGTTAAGCCATTGGTTTCACTAATGGTTACGCTTATCGTCTTACCGTTTAAATTGTATGTAGTTTCAAAGTCAGTAGAAACACTAGAGCCAGTTTTTGTTAGCGTTAGGTCGGCTACGCTCGATGCAACTGCATTCGCACTTGTCATAACGGCCAAACAAAACGCGAATTGACTTGTTTTTATGGCAAATGTTGTAAGGTGGTTCTTTACTTTATTCATTGCCAGTTCCTTTTGTTCCAGCGCTAGTCTTTTGTACTTTATGGCGATAAATCACGGCCCCTTTGTGGTTAATAAAGGTAAATCCAAGTTCGTTATTAGTCATACTTACCGCCACAAAGCCCCCCGTCGATTCAGCAAAACGGGTAAAGTCGTAATGTCCTACTGGGCGCACTTCTGAACCACCACCAGATACAATATGTACCAGCGAGTCATTGGGTAACTGGTTATGTTGCAAGTCATGTTCGTGGCCAGCAATGTAGGCATCTACGCCGTGCTGATGCAGTATAGGCTCGAGTACATTTTTAATAGCGCTGGTAGTGCCATAACGTTTTCCACTTGAATACAGAGGGTGATGGCCAATCACAATGTTCCATTTAGCATTGCTGTTTGAAAGCATGGTGTTTATCCACGCTAATTGCTTTTTTGAGCCTTGAGAATAGGCTTCTTGGTATTTCGCTTCAGTGGCGTAATCTGGGTTTAGCGGGTTAGTGTCGATAAATAGAATAAGCGCAGTGGTATTATCTTCTAATTGTACCGTTTTACTATAATACTGCGCGGGCATGTCCCAACGTCGACTCACTTTACTGTAGTCAATTTGTGCTTGCCAATTGCCGCGATAATCATGGTTGCCCAGCACAGGGTGCCAATCAACAAATAAGTGGGGCTGATGGTAAATGTCTTCAAATGAAGTATGCCAGTAAGGGTCTTCAACCGACGCCACCCCGTTATCATAAAAATTATCGCCGGTAGTGGCGATGAATTCAGCATCAAGCTGGTAGCTGGCAATGTCCATCCATTTAGCGACATCCCGTTGATAAAAATGGCCATTGCGGCCCCAGTCGCCCACCACTAAAAAGTGAAAAGCATTATCTTGACCTTCAAGATTATTAATGTGGTGTTGTTGGTAGTAATTGTGTGATGTGATTTGCCCTTGGCACGAAAGTGACAAAAAGGCAAAAAGAAGCAGTAGTACGCGCATGAATTTATCTCTAATAAGGGCGCGCTTGTAGCGCGCCCATTTTTTAAACGCCTATGTATGACGTTTAGGGTTTAACGTATATTTAAACGTAAGATCTTGTTTTACAAATATGGGGTAAATAATGCGCTTAGTTAGCGCATTTGCCATGTAAAACCTAGCTCAAACGTACGGCCATATTCTTCAAATTGTGCATTATTCGTGCGCGAATCGAAGTAGTTATAAAATGGCTCGTTATTGATATTGATTGCGTTGAAATACACCTGCATATCATCGTTAATGAAATACTTTGCAGTGAAATCTAGCTGGGCATGTTCATCTTCGTAACGCAGCATGTCGCCATCAATTTCCTCAAAGTTTTCACTCTTATAGGTCATGGCTAAGCGCAAGCTAAAGTCGTTGGCTTCGTAACCAAAGGTGAGGTTTCCAATGGTGTCTGACTGGTTAGGCAGTTGAGTTTCAAACTTTTCACCGTCTAAGAATGTGGTGGCGTCTGAATCGGTGAAGGTGGCATTGGTCGACATAATAAAGCCGTTGTTAAATGCTTTAACCCACGACAATTCTAGCCCGTGTAAACTGGCACTTTCACCGTTAATGGCTTGAATGGCTTCATCGTAGTCTTCCCAACCTTCGGTACCTGCAACATCGGCATACACCACAAAGTTGTCAATATCTTTGTAGAAATAACCGGCTGACAGTACGCCAATATCACCTGGGTAATACTCTATAGATAAATCAAAGTTTTGTGCTTCGTAAGGTTGAAGCTCTGGGTTGCCCACTTCGGCTTCTCGCTCGGTAACAAAAACGCCGTCATCTTCTTCAGTTTTGCTTTCGATAATTTGAAACGCAGCGACATCTTCAAACTTAGGGCGTGAAATGGTTTGCGTATACGCAGCGCGAAGTTGAAGTTTATCTGAAAATGCGTAGCGTGCGTTGATGCTGGGTAACCAGTGATCGTAATCTCGCTCGGCTTCCCATACCGTGTTAACCACGTCTTCAACATCCGTTTCTTCATTTTCAATAAGTTCAACACGCATGCCTGAGGTACTGAAATCAGTGCGCTCGTAGCGTACACCAGCCACAATATGAAGCTTATCAATATCAACACTACCCATTACGTAAGCAGCAAAGATATCTTCTTCATTGACATAAGTAGCACCATTAGATTCAATCTCTGAATCAAGTTCGGCCAATTCTAGTGCAGCACGGTTAGTGTTGAAATAATCACGCATACCAGAACGAGACAAGCCCGGACCAAAATCGCCTAGTGAATATTCTGGTGAGTCATCACCGAAATCAGCAGGATTAATCCCGTCAAAATCGCCATCGTAAATGAATATGCTGCTGTCGCGGTCTTTTTCGCGGCTACGATATTTTGTGCCTAATTTTAATTCACCCAAATAGCTGCCAAAGTTTACAGGGCGGGCCAAATCGAGTTTGAAACTGGTTTCAGTGTCTTTGGTATAGTTATCTTCAAACGAAATTTCATCAAGCTCGTACGTTGATAAATCCAATGCATCCGCATTTTGAGTGATGGCAGGCCGAATAGTGGCCAGATTCGCATCAATACTGTCGTTTTCAGTTACAAAATTATAGTAGAGCGCGTCTGGCTCATCTTCATCAGATTTAGCATAACCAAGTTGCCAGTCAGCTTTCCATGTTTGAAGCTGGTGTTCACCACCAAGGGCTACTGTAAAAATACTTTGGGTTTCTTTTCTGTCTTTGCTGCCACGCTCAATTTCCGAATCTTCACCGTCTAGGGTGAAGGTATTACTTAAGCGGTATTCTTCGTCTGAAAACTCACTGTACAGAGTGCGAAGATAATACTGGTTGTTAAAGTCTGGACGGTAATCAAGGTTTACTGCCCCACCCAAACGTTCGCGAGTAATGGTGTACTGGCGTTGTTCTACCTCATCATCGCCATTACTTTCAACGTTGTCAGAGCCGAAGTCACGGTCAAAGTATGAAAGGGCAGCAGCTATACCCCAATCAGGCGTTAATTTTTTTGTAATGGTGCCAGACACTTTAGGACTGACTTCGTCACGTAAGTCATTTTGGCTACCTTGTACGGTAATGCTCGCCGTATCTTGTTGTTTGTCGAACGCACTAACACTGGTCACTTCAACAGAGCCGCCAATGGCGTCGCCGTCCATATCAGGGGTAACCGACTTCGACACTTCAAGGGTTTGAATTAGCTCTGAAGGGATAACATCTAATGCCACCGAACGTACACCAGATTCTGGTGAAGGAATGTTTAAGCCGTTAATGGTCACGTTGTTTAAGTTAGGGTCGATACCACGAATGCCTACAAAACGGCCTTCGCCTTGGTCGCGCTCTATCGACAAACCTGGTAAACGTTGCAACGATTCTGCGGCATTTTGGTCGGGGAATTGCCCAATGGCATCGGCAGATACCACATTAGATATACGGTTAGATACACGCTGTTGGTTAATCGCGCTAGCTTGGCTACTACGTTGACCTAGTACGAGTAACTCTTCAAGTTCGTCACCTTCACCCAGCTCAATTGTAGGGCGTACCGTGTCATCATCGCTTACTGTGACTTTCTGCGTGACCGTTTCTTCACCTAAATAAGAAATTTCTAAGGTATAGGTACCCGCAGGTACACCCGAGAAGCGAAAGCTACCGTCGCGTCGAGATTCTGTGGTTAAGTTCAGCTCGACAAGTTTCACTTTAGCGCCTACGTACACTCGCGCTTCTGCGGCGTCGTTGAGCGTGCCGGTAATTGCGCCATTAGCGGCTAAGGCTTGATGAGACAGTGAAAGGCCAAGGGCGGCAATACAGGCAATGCGTAATGTAGAATAGCGGGTTTTAATTTTCATTCTTAATCCGTGAGCAATGTGTGCAAAGTAGTTTGATGATTAATGTGTATGAGCCATGTTTATGATCAAGGTTCGATGCCGAATACGGTAAAAAGTGGATATGACAATTACATGACGAGAACGCTATCAACACCGGCAGAAATGGCGAATATGATCAGAATGGAAGAAAGATGAGCTAAATTGACCTGCTAGTAACATGCTAATAAGTTTAGGTATTTTGATACTTTTTTTAATTTCAAAGGTGCCTTGCCACTAATTTGTCACATTGATGAGCCAAACTGACCCTCGACAATCAGATTAAAAATGGGATATTTCCTGAGTCTTGTTTTACTGCTTGTTCCCGATTGCTTGGTAATCGCGGGAAAAGTACAGTTTGCTACCCATAAGAGTGCGACATCATGTTTACCTTACGAAATGCCACACAGTTCAGTCATCACAAAGGCTGGCTATTCTTTACTTTTGCTACGGTTGCACTGGCGAGCTCTTTGAGCCTGACCTTTGGCAACGCCAAGCCCCTCGCCATTATATCTGGCCTAGACATCGTGGGTGAGGGCAGTGTAGTACTGCTGACTCTAGGATGGATTGTTGCCGTATTGGCCAGTCGGCCGCCAGGTAAGGTCACTAGCCTGTTAATTGTGGGGTTAGTATTTTTCTTATTCTCAATGACACTCGACTTACTTGATGAGTTTTTACGTTACCCTGATTCCGCGTTGTGGCTCAGCATGATTGAGTCGATACCCGCCGCGATTGGCATGATTATCATGACTGCGGCGCTCTACCTATGGCATCTAGAACAGCGTGCAATCAATTTACAGCTTCGGCGCCGAGAATGGGACTACCGAGACCACCAAGAAATAGATCCTATTACCCAGTTGTATCGAGGCGATTACTGGCAATCACGGGTTACCGCATTGCAAGCATCGGGAAATGATGGCTACGTGGCCATTATCGATATTAATGAATTTTCTTATTTTAATCAGCGCTATGGGCAGGCCGAAGGCGACCGCTACTTGCACGAAGTCGCTCAACTGGTGGTGATGAACCTAAGACAGCAAGATTTAGCTTGTCGATATGCCGGCGATAGATTTGCGCTATTGCTGCCTAATGTGAATGAAGCCGAAGCCCAAGATATTGTAAAAGAAGTTAGAGCCAGTATTAGCCATGTAGCGTTTCGCTATAAAGAAGACACGGCCGCCATTTATACCAGTGCGCGCGCAGTGGTTGCGCCACTTACTCAACAAGGATTGCTCACCGATACTTTGCAGCATTTGCTGCTTCAGCTTGAAGACAGCAACAGCGCCCAAAGTAATAAAAATGGCAGCAGGAACGCTGCATAGTGATAGATAGCTCAGTGGTGACTTCAGGGCCAACTCAAAGGCCTGTGCAAACACTTTCGCCAGCACCAGTGACTCAGTCAGACAAAGTGATACCTGCCTATCACCTTGTAAATGCAGTGCTGGACGTGGCCATTCCCCGCGGCGCAAGTAAAGACAGAATACTTCGTGGTACGGGCATTTTTGACGATAGCCTTACGGTAAATACGCGTATTAGTGCCAAACAATGTATAGCCTTATTTTCAAATGTAAGAGGGCAGTGCAAGGGTAATGACGTTAGCTTTTTGATAGGTAAAAGTTTAGGTGGGGTATGGCTACGTGAAGATATAGCCAATATTAAACGAAGCCAAAACCTTGAGCAGGCCATTGAAGCACTTACAGCAATACGGTGGGGGAGTATTCCCTTGGTATCGTTTAAGCGCTTTTCGCTACAAGATAAATATATTTGGGTGTTACAAGACACTATGGGGTGTGAAAAAAGAGGTGCCCATAAGCTTTGGCCATTTATTGCCGAGTTGTATTTATCCATGCTGGTGGCTTTACTTAAGCAGTGGACTGGCACCCGTTTACCTTTGAGTTTTACAATAGATTCAGAAAGACCACGCAACGTTCAAGATTTCGAAACTTACCTAGGACTTCGGGTTGCTTTTCATTCGCCCCTGATGTCTATAACCCTCCCCAAATCTTGTATGACTTCCGCTTTCCCGTTTGCCGATGATAAAGCAGGCAATGTTCAAGGCAATGTTCAAGGCGATATTCAAGGCAATATTCAAGATGATATACAAGGCGATGTTCAGGGTGATATCCAAGGCGATATCCAGGGTGATATCCAAGGCGAGGCACAGCGTAGTTTGGCATATCAGCAAACCCCGGCTTCACCTCAAGACACACCAAATTTGAGCTTACTCGATTATATAAGAATTCAGACATTACAAGAGCCTCAAAAAGGCTTAGCGGATTTAGCGAGAAATTTAGGGTGCAGTACCGCAACGTTAAAACGAAAGCTAAGCGACCATAACTACACGTACCGCGGGCTAAGCGAAGAAGCACGGCGGCAACAAGCCATCGTATTGCTGGCGCTTAAAAAGCTGAACAACGAACAAAGCGCCTCGCAAATGGCCTTTTCCGACCTGCCTAACTTTCGCCGTACGATAAAACGATTAACCGGTTTGACCCCAAGTGAGCTGCGCGCCCGTTAATTTGCTTTGCATTAGGTGCAAAACCTTTTATCCTTTCACTCGTTTTTACATTATTGTTTAAATGTCTACCAATGTAAGCGCGCTAACCTAAACCCGTTTGTTTATAGTTATTTAGACGTAAAGCGCCTTATAGATACAATAATCGTCGGCCTTACGCCGTGCCCATTCTGATTTAAAGAAGTAGAGTTTTCTGTGCAGCAATCAATTTCAAGTAGCCAACCTAAGCCCAATCCAATGGGTTTAACGCCCATTTTATTATTTGTTGTTTTGGTGGTAGCTACAGGCCTTATTACTAACGATATTACCGCTATGCCTATTTTGGTGGCGTTTTTTATTAGTGCAGGTTACGGGCTATGCCTAAACCCTAAAGGCGAAAAGGTAAGTTTCTCAGAAAAAGTACAAACGTTCTGCAAAGGCGGCGGCGATAAAAACATTATTTTACTGGTTCTGATATTTCTTCTTGCTGGCGCCTTCTACGCGGTCACCATCGATATTGGTGCGCGCGACGCTACGGTAAATATGGCACTACAATTTGTACCTACTGCCATGATATTGCCCGGGCTATTTTTGATTTGCTGCTTTATTTCGTTTGCCATGGGTACCTCTATGGGGACCATTACCGCACTTTCACCCATTGGGGCGGGGCTGGCAAACAGCTTAGGCTTACCGGTTGAGCTTGCCCTTGGCGTGGTAGTAGGCGGCGCTATGTTTGGTGATAATTTGTCATTTGTATCAGACACCACTATTGCGGCCACTCGAACCCAAGGTGTACAGCTTAAAGACAAATTTCGTGCAAACTTGATGGTAGCCTTACCAGCTTGTTTGGCCACCATGGTACTGCTGTTAATCTTTGTTGATGTAGATACCTCAGAGCTTATTGAAACTAAAGATTACGATGTATGGCGCATATTGCCGTATTTATTCATTATTGGTTTTGCACTAACAGGCTTTAACGTTATCACTGTTTTGGCAGTGGGTATTGCAAGTGCTTGCGTGGTTGGCTTGCTGCAAGGCAGCTTTACCGTGCTTACCATGATGCACAGCATTCAAAAAGGCATGGGATGGATGCAAGACTTAGCCATGATAGCCATTACCATTGGCGGGATTGTGGCCTTGATGCATGCGAACGGTGGAATTACCTGGCTGATTAACCGACTGACTAAACGTGTTACTAGCAAAAAGGGCGCAGAGTTTAGTATTGCTGGTTTAGTCAGCTTTTTAGATATAACTACCGCCAACAATACCATTGCGATTGTCACTGCTGGCCCTATCGCGAGCGATTTAAATGAAAAGTATGGAGTAGATCCTCGCCGTACTGCATCACTACTCGATATTTTTTCTTGTAGCTTTCAAGGGCTGGTGCCTTACGGGGCGCAGTTATTAAGTGCTGCTGCGGTAGTCGGTATATCGCCGCTTGCCATTACACCTTACTGCTGGTACCCCATGCTTATCTTCGTGTTTGGCTTGTTGGCTATCTGGTTCAACTTTCCCACCTTTGAACAAAAAAATGACGATGAGTTAACAGAAGCATCGGCTATTGTGAAGTAGCGCTAACTCAAAAATAGCTAGGCAACAAACTAGCGTGATTAACGGTGGAAATTTAGCGCCACTTCTTCTAGGATCGTTCTCCGCTGTTTAGCCGTATAGGTTGGTATAGTTGCGGCTTAGGTTGTTTTTACAACATTGGTTTACAGCACGTTTTGCTATTAAGCACCGCAGCTATAATTCGTAAGTACAGACCGCAAGTACAGATAGTACAAATTATACAGATTATACAAATAGTACAGTTCGTATCACCCAGTTCGTATTAAAAAGTAGGATGGTAAATTGTCTTCACCTAACGCGCCTTCGTCGCCTGTCGCTTTTCAAATTAAACCGCTTTATGCACAACTCGATGATTGTCTGTCGGCGGATAAATTCCCGTTAAAACGGCGTATTCAGCAGTTCACGAAACAGCTAAATAGCGGTGAAAAGGTAAAGGATAATAACCAAACTGATGCTGCTGATAGCCCGCAAAGCAAACTAGCCAATCGATATGAAAAGCTTGTTAACGATATTCAAGCATCAAAAGATAAGCGTGCCTTCAGGCTAAAGAATTTGCCAGAAGTGACGTATCCGCCACTGCCGGTTAGCGATAAAAAAGACGATATTAAAGCTGCCATTGCAGCGAATCAGGTGGTGATTGTAGCGGGTGAAACCGGCTCGGGTAAGACAACCCAGTTGCCGAAAATATGTTTAGAGCTTGGCCGTGGTGTCAGTGGCATGATAGCGCATACCCAGCCACGTCGATTGGCTGCTCGCAGTGTGGCAACTCGTATTGCTGAAGAGCTCAACACGCCGCTTGGTGAAAAGGTAGGCTTTAAGATTCGTTTTAGCGATCAGGTTAGCGAGCGAAGCTACGTAAAACTGATGACAGACGGTATGTTGCTGGCAGAAATGCAAAACGACCGTTTCTTGAATCAATACGACACCATTATTATTGATGAAGCCCACGAACGTAGCTTAAACATCGACTTCTTGCTGGGCTATTTAAGGCAGCTATTAGACAAGCGCCCTGAACTTAAACTCATTATTACCTCGGCTACCATCGACCCCGAACGTTTCTCGAAGCACTTTAATAATGCGCCTATTATTGAAGTGAGCGGACGTACGTATCCGGTTGAAATTCGTTATCACAGCCCTGAAGACAACGAGAACGATACCGATCAAACCGACGCCATTGTGGGGGCGGTTGATGAGCTATTAACCGAGAAACCGGGCGATATTTTGGTATTCTTAAGTGGGGAGCGTGAAATTCGCGACACTCAAGATGCGCTCATGCGCAGGCAATACCGCAATACTGAAATAGTGCCTTTGTATGCTAGGCTTTCCGCCGCAGAACAAAACCGTATTTTCCAGTCCCATACCGGAAGGCGCATTGTGTTGTCTACCAACGTGGCAGAAACCTCGTTAACTGTGCCGGGCATTAAGTATGTTATCGACCCAGGTGTGGCGCGTATTTCACGCTACAGCGCTCGCAGTAAAGTACAGCGGTTGCCTATAGAAGCGATATCGCAAGCGTCTGCGAATCAGCGGGCAGGGCGATGTGGACGTGTTTCCGATGGTATTTGTATTCGTTTATACAGTGAAGATGATTACCTTGGCCGCCCTGAATTTACCGACCCAGAAATACTGCGTACTAATTTGGCCTCGGTTATTTTGCAAATGCTTGCGTTGGGGTTAGGAGATATTGCTGATTTTCCGTTTGTTCAGCCACCCGATAACCGCAACATCAACGACGGCTTTAGGTTGCTAGAAGAAATTCAGGCCATCGTGAAACAAAAAGGCCGTATGCAGCTTACCAAAATGGGCAGACAGATTGCCCGTTTACCTATCGATCCTCGCTACGCCCGTATGGTGGTTGAAGCGCAGCGTACCAATGCGTTAATGGAAGTCATGGTAATTGCCGCGGGGCTATCTATTCAAGACCCTCGTGAACGCCCACAAGATAAACGTCAACAGGCGGATGAAAAGCACAGCGAATATACCGATAAAGATTCAGACTTTATTAGTTTGTATAACCTGTGGGACGCGTTTAAAGCGCAGCAAAATGAATTAAGCCAGAACCATCTTCGTAAGTGGTGTAAGAGCCAATTTATTAATTATCTGCGTATGCGCGAATGGCAAGATATTGTTAGCCAACTTAAAAAGTCGGTGGCCGAACTGGGCTTTGGCATTGTGAAAAACGAGCCAGATTATCAAGCTATTCACGAAGCCATTGCCAGTGGGTTACTGTCGCATATTGGCTTTAAAGATAAAGACAGAGAATACTTAGGCTCGCGCAACACCCGCTTTATGATTTTCCCAGGTTCTGGGCTTTCTAAATCGCAACCTAAATGGGTAATGGCGGCTGAACTCGTTGAAACCTCTAAGCTATTCGCCCGAATGGTGGCAAAAATAGACCCCGCGTGGATAGAGTCTTTAGCTGGGCATGTTAGTCAGCATAGTTATTCTGAGCCCCATTGGTCGAAAAAACGCGGTGCAGTTATCGCGTTTGAAAAAGTGACCTTGTTTGGTTTACCTATAGTGATGAAACGAGCCAAAGTGTATAGCCTAATTGACCCGCCGGTATGTCACGAACTCTTTATTCGGGAAGGCTTAGTTGAAGGTAATACGCGGCTTAATTTTGGTTTCTTGAAAGAGAACCAAGCTTTATTAGAACAAGCCGATGAGTTTGAACAAAAGACCCGACGCCGAGATCTTTTGGTTGATGACGACGAATTAGTCCGTTTTTATGCCTCGCGTATTCCGGTAGAAGCGAACAACGAAGCCGCGTTTAAGAAATGGTATAAAAACCAAGAAGCGTTAGTTAAGCAAGCGGGCGGCGAAAAGTCTGGTACCGAAAAGATAAGCGACGTGCTTACCTTTACCGAGGATGACGTGTATCGCCAACAGCCTGGACAAGCCATAGAGAACGCCTTTCCGGATGCATGGCGACAGGGCAACATCACCATGGGGCTTCGTTATCATTTTGAGCCGAATGCGGATGACGATGGTGTTAGCGTGATTATTCCTTTGCCGGTACTCAACCAAGTGGAAAATATTGGCTTTGATTGGCAAGTGGCAGGGCTACGACATGAACGCATAGTGTCGATGATCAGAACCTTGCCAAAGCGCTTACGCCGCAACTTTGTGCCTGCGCCTAACTTTGCGGATGCCTGCATTGCAGATATCAGCGAGACGGATAAAAATGGCCGCCCCATAAGCCTTGTAGAGGCGGTTACCGCCAAGCTTCGTAAAATGACCGGTATTACCGTAGAAGAAGATGAATGGAATCTGTCGCAGCTAGATAGACACCTGATCATGCACTTTACGGTAGTAAACGATAAAGGCGAAACCATTGCGCGCTCAGACGATTTACACGCGCTTAAACAGCAATGTGCTGGGCAAGTAAAAGAAACCTTTGAAAAGGCGGCTACGCCTGAGCTTGAGCGTAGTGGTATTGAAAGTTGGGATTTCGACACACTGCCTACTACTTTTGCGCAAAAAATGGGTGGCTTTGAAGTACAAGCTTTCCCCGCTTTAGTAGAAAAGGGCGACAAGGTAGATATCGCGCTTATAGACGAGCCAGAAAAAGCGCAATCAATGCACCGAAAAGGTGTAAACGTGTTGATTAAAAACGCCATGCCGTCCCCGCTAAATTACTTGCAAAGTAAGTTACCCAATAAAGCGAAGCTGGGTCTTTACTTTAATCCGTTTGGGCAAATTAAAGCGCTTATTGATGATTGTATTTTTGCCGGTATAGATGCGCTGGTGGGCGAATATTGTGAAAAGCACAACACAGATATTCGTAGCAAAGCGGATTTCGATGCCTGCGTAGATATAGTGCGCGCTGAAATAAACGACAAAGTATTAGAAATAGCCAAGCAGGTAGAGCAGGGCTTAACCCTCGCACATCAATGCCAAAAGCAAATGAAAGGCAATGTGCCCCTTAACATGATAAACGCATTGGGCGATTGCAAAGGGCATCTTTCTAGCTTGGTATTCCCAGGGTTTGTATCGGATATAGGTGAAGCACGACTTAACGATTGGAACCGATATATAAAAGGCTTGTCTCGTCGTTTAGAAAAACTACCGATTGATCCGAATAAAGACAGAATGCATCAACTCACCGTTGAAAAAGCCCTAAGTGAATGGGAAAAAGCATGTGGTAAATACCCTAAAGGCAAAGTACCAGAAGCATTATTAGATACGCGGTGGATGATTGAAGAATTAAGGGTGTCTTTATTTGCCCAAGCATTAGGTACGGCTTACCCCATATCGGCAAAGCGTATCTCACTGTTTTTAGCTGACTTCTAGCTGGGAAATTAAGCGGCTTGTTTAATTTCCCAAATGACAGAATCTAATTTTCTAAATATAAATGGACAATTATTGGTCAGGCTGATTGACAAGCAGCCAAGCTCGCCCTATAACAGGTAGAGCAACATGTGGTTTGAATACGTAGTGGAGATGTAGAAATGTTGGGATACGACGATAAGCGAAATTTTTTCAGGATGATGGTTAATTCGCCTTGTCAGTTACAGGTTACTGATGATGAATCGAGCCGCACTATGCAAGCAATGTGTAAAGATATAAGTGCAACAGGCATGTCTTTAGAAGTTGATGAACCTTCGATAGAAATTGGTACGCAAGTTAGCGTTGCTATAGATTCTCCAAGCTCTCAAGTGCCTTCACTAGCAGCCATTGCTACTGTGGTTCGCTGTGAGCCAGACACGGAATCTAGCTGTTTGATTGGGGTTGAAATCACAGAAATGAAATAGGCTGATAGTGTTTTCGCAAGCCTAAGTATATTCATTACAATGACTCACGAAGTCTCTCGTGAGTCTCTCTTGAGTTTCTCTTGAGTCAGACTAGCCTTTTTTTCTCACCGCTACCCATAGCTAATTACATTTAGTTATCGATAAATTATTGGCAATCATTTTGCAGACTTCCCCGGCGGTATGTTTCACGGGCTTTAATGGCCTCCGATTTATCTCGTTGGCTTATCTCACTAGCTTATTTCTTCACATTATGACTGCGCGTATATGACTTGTTTTAAACCTGCTAAGTAACGCCCTTCATAATTTTGAAATCGAATAAGTCGATGGCGCCCTTCGTAAAAATCAATTGTCTTTAACGTCTCTAATCGATAATAATTCTCATTAACGATTCGAGACAAACTTATTAGGTCAATCATTATGAAAAAGACAATCACTTTTGCGTGTATGCACTTCACCGTCGCTTTTACAGTGGCATATTTATTAACAGGTAGTGCAGTAGTGGGTGGGGCAGTAGCCTTAGTTGAGCCAGCTGTGAATACGGTGGTATTTTATTTTCACGAGCGAGTCTGGAAGAAGTTTGAGAGCCAGCCTAATGACCAAGCTAGCGAACAGCAACTACGTAGTGGTCCCGAGCAGGCTTTTGCTTCAAATGAGATGACATTGGCATCATAAGCGTTTGCTAAGTTTGCCTCTTATTTGAATTTTCGAAGAACGTGGCGCTAAAGGTGAGTTAAGTTCAATAACACTTAATAGAACCTTAGCGCCACGTTTTTTTATGCTTAATGAATTAAACAGTAACCCTGTATTAATTCGATTTATTCGTCTGTGACGTGTATTTCGTTGGATGTAAAAGTACGCCTGAAATTACAAATCAGTGACTTCACAAACTAAACCTTTCAAGTAATACCCTTCAGGATAACTGCCTATCACAGGATGATCGGTGGCTTGGTTAAGTCGCGCAATAATTTTGATGGTTCTTCCTGCATCCAATGCAGCATCAGCCACAATTTTTTGAAACAAATCGGCTGGCATTAAGCCAGAGCAGCTAAAAGTAAGCAGTAATCCACCATTTCTCACCGCATGAATTCCGTACAGGTTTATATCTTTATAGCCGCGGGCAGCACGGGTGAGTGATGCTTTGTTGTCGATAAATTTGGGCGGATCAAGGATAACCATATCAAATTGTTCTTTACGTTCGTGGTATTCACGCAACTGCTTAAAAACATCTTTTTTAACGTAATGACTTTTGCTTTCATCTAAACCATTTAACGCCACATGCTGCTTAGCAAGGTCAAGTGCAGGTTGAGAAACATCCACATTAGTAACCGATTTTGCACCGCCTTGTAGTGCGTAACAAGAAAAGGTGCCGGTATAGCTAAAGCAATTAAGCACGTCAGCGTCTTTGGCATAATGTGCAGCGGCAGCACGACTATCTCGTTGATCAAGATAAAAGCCTGTTTTGTGGCCGTTCTCTATATCAACAATGATAGAAAGCCCATTTTCTTTCACGGTAACTTGCATAGGTGGCTCGCCGCTCACCACACCTGTAACTGGCTCTAAACCTTCCTTTTTACGTACATCAACATCGCTTCGCTCGTAAACGTGGGTACCGGGCTTTAACTTGTTTATTGCCCACACAATTTTATCTCGGTGCTTCTCGGCCCCAGCGCTTAATAGTTGTAATACGGCTACGTTGTCGTACAAATCTATGGTAACACCTGGAAGGCCATCACTCTCAGATGCAATCCAGCGAAATGCATTGGTGACTTCTGGGTCAAATAAACGCATTCTCAAATTAAGCGCAATTTCCATACGGCGTAAAAAGAACGCGTTATCGATGCTTTCTTCTTTACTAAATGTCCACATGCGCACGCGAATTTGCGAAGTAGGTGAATAGGCGCCGCGACCTAACCAATCACCTTCTGAATCGAACACATCAACAGTGTCACCACTGCGCCCTCTACCTTTTAATTCTGCCACGGCGCTTTCAAACACCCAAGGATGGCGACGACGAAGGGATTTATCTCTATTAGGGTGCAAAATAACTTGTGATGACATGAAACGTACTCTATTTCTTGAATTAGCTAGGAAGTGGGTATTGCATTGAAAGCCATTAGCCTTATAAAAAAGCCTTTAGCCAAATAAAAAGCCTTTAGCAAATGAACGGCCTTTGCAACCACACGTAAGCGGCGGGGCGAAGTATAGCGATAAAGCGTTGCCTATGCGAATGATTACCCCGTTTACTGACCAGAAGTTAGCTATTTTACTAAGTTTGATAGAAAGTTGTTTAGGCCGCGCAGGCGAGTGGAAACACATAAAGTTATAACAAACTATTGGTGATCATGAGTTTTGTTTTAATCGCATTACGTTACATTATTTGAAGTCTAATTTTGCACAATAAGATAGGTGTTAGTGATATGAGGCTAAAATTGTAAACTCAATTATGCACTTAAAATTATCATCCACGTAGTCATAGGTTAACGTATTTATTCATGCTATCACTAACGTGCAAAAACACACTGCACCCCCAGTGAAATTCCAAAAAAGAGGATACTAATGCAATTTGTAAACTTCGAAAAAGGCTGTGCACCTGAAGGCCTAACAATAGCAGAGGTTGATGCACCCGTACTCACCGACGACAAAGTGCTAGTGCAAGTACACGCCTTTGGTGTGAACCGTGCCGATACACTGCAACGACAAGGGCACTATCCACCGCCCCCTGGTGAAAGTGAAATTTTAGGGCTTGAGGTTGCTGGTGAGGTCATAGAGGTTGGCGCTACCGTCAGTGAGTGGAAAGTGGGGGACAAGGTCTTTGGATTGGTCGCGGGCGGTGGTTATGCACAACAAGTTGCCGTTAACCCGCAGCATTTAATGCGCGTTCCCGAAAACATGCCGTATAGCTCGGCGGCAGGGCTTGCCGAGGTGTTTCTTACTGCATTTCAATGCTTGCGCCTTATTGCGAATGTAAAACCAGCAGAGCGAGTACTCATTCACGGTGGTGCTAGTGGTGTGGGATTAGCTGCTACTCAGCTTTGTCATTATTGGGGAGTAGAAAGCGCCGTTACCGCGTCATCCCAAGAAAAGCTAGCACACTGCCAGCAAAACGGCGCTAACCTGCTGATAAACTATAAAGATAAAAACTTTGCTGAAGAGATAAAAGCTAATTGGCCTGAAGGCGTTAATATGGTGCTTGATATGGTGGGGGGCGATTATCTAAATCGGAACCTTCACATTCTAAAGCGCGATGGCATTGTGGTTTACCTCGCCATGTTGGCTGGGCGTTATGCCGATAACCTTGATATGGCATTAATGCTGGGTAAACGAGCCAGAATACAAGGTACTACGCTGCGCAATAGAACGGATGAATACAAAAGCGCACTTATCAGTGACTTCTCGACAACCTGTTTACCTGCATTTACCACCGGCGAGCTTAGCGTAAACATAGATACGGTATACGGAATAAATGATGTCGCAAAATCTCACGCACGATTAGAAAGTAACGACACGCAAGGAAAGATAGTTGTAGAGTGGTAGTGAGAAGCGAAACATAAAAACAATTTAGCGTAATAAAAGAAAAGGCAATGCTGCCTTTTCTTTTTTGCAAAATCACAAACCTAAAGAGGTATTTGCGTGCAAAGCCATTAGCTCTTAACGCAGTTAGCCTATAAAGCCACTGTCTGGTGTTGTAGGTTTGGCTTCTGCCGCACCCCGAGCTAAATCATCGCAGCGTTCATTTTCAGGGTGACCCGAATGGCCTTTTACCCAGTGCCAATTAATTTTATGCTTGCTCACTGCTTCATCAAGGCGTTTCCAAAGGTCGGCATTTTTTACCGCTTTTTTGTCTGATGTGCGCCAGCCGTTCTTACGCCAGTTGTGGATCCATTGATTGATACCGTTTTTCACATACTGGCTATCTGTCGTCAATTCAACGTTGCAGGGCTCAGTTAAGCTGTTTAATGCTTCAATAGGCGCCATTAATTCCATACGATTGTTGGTAGTATGCGCGAATCCGCCACTTAGCTCTTTACGGTGACTGTTATAAACTAAAACAGCACCATAACCGCCAGGGCCTGGGTTTCCAAGGCATGAGCCATCAGTAAAAATGTGAATGGTTTTTTGAGCCACTGGGTGTCCTTAAATTATTTACTTTCATATTTCGCTTTTCCCTTAGCCTGTGGCGAAGGGGTTGATATACTATCAAAAAACAAAAGGTAAGATTAGAGGAATCATGCGTCAGATTGTACTAGATACAGAAACTACAGGTATCGACCCTAAAGAAGGTCACCGAGTGATTGAAATTGGGTGTGTTGAGCTGGTTAACCGTAAACTTACTGGCAATCACTTTCATGTATACATTAATCCAGGCCGCCAAATTGAACAAGAAGCGATAGATGTTCACGGTATTACGAATGAGTTCTTAACCGACAAACCTACATTTAGAGATGTCGCTGAAGATTTCGTGAATTTTATTCGCGGTGCACAGTTGGTTATTCATAACGCGCCCTTCGATGTGGGCTTTATGGATCACGAATTTGGGATGGAACCGAAAACCCGTGGCGTTATCACCAAAGATATTTGTAGTGTGCTTGATACCTTGGCGGTTGCGCGCAAAATGCACCCAGGGCAGAAAAATAACCTAGATGCGTTGTGTAAGCGTTATGGCATAGATAACAGCCACCGTGAGCTTCACGGGGCATTACTGGATGCTGAAATACTCGCCGACGTTTACCTGCTAATGACCGGTGGGCAGACAAAGCTTAATTTGGCATCTAAGGGCAGCGGTGAAAACCAATCAGATGCACTTCGCCGGTTGAACAGAAACGGAAATAAATTAAAGGTTATCAAGGCTAGCGCCGATGAATTAGCACAGCATGAATCCCGTTTAGATATTGTAGAAAAAGCAGGGGGTAAATGTTTGTGGCGCCCAGAGCAAAACGATGCATAGCTAATTCAGGTGCAGGTTATGGTGTGTTGTTTTAGCTGCTAGACGTACTTAACCATTTTTAAAATACATTTCCAAAGGAGCGGGCAACAGTGAGAGTAGGTGTGATGAAACTAGTGTTGGCGTTGTGCCTATTAGGATGTACTTCAACGGTATTTTCACAAGATACTTCGCTGCCAGCTCCGTCATCACAGGACACGCAAGTCGACACTGCGCCTTCGCCTATTACTGACTTGGGGGATGAATACGAGAACTCGATTAAGTTATTACAGAATCGTTTTCGTATTGATTACAACGTGAAAGAGGTCTCCATGATTTTCTTTCGCGAATACGGCTCTGCCCCCGTAGTATTAGTTCGCCCCGATGGTTCAAAGTTATTTCAAGGTCGGGTGGACGAGACCTACGTTAAGTGGTTCGATGCCGACACCTTCGACATGATCACTATTGAAAACCCTATGCCTGGCCCTTGGCAGGCGGTAGGTCAGGTTAACCCTGCAAGTCGGGTTATGGTCATTTCTGATATTAAGCTTCACGCCACATCGCTTCCCAGCATTCTCTTTTCAGGCGAAATATTAAAATCTACGGCTTACCTAACCAACGGCGGCGAAAAAATAGATAACCAACAGTTCCGTGATGTTGTGGAATTGTCTATTGAGTTCGAAAGTGCAAATGACCCTAATTACGACAACTTTGGTGCTAACGATGCAGAAATTGCAAAGTTTGAAGATAACGGTCGGGGTATGGATGAGCGTCCAATGGATGGCGTGTTCACTGGCCAATTCAATTTAAAGGTTGCAGCAGGTAAATGGCAGCCTGTTTATCGAGTAGACACGCCAATGTTCACGCGAGAACAAATTGGTGCACCCATTATCCTTTACAACAACCCTGTTTATGTGGATGTTGAATTAGACGCTACCGATGGCACGGGAGACGGTTATCACACGCTGCTCATTGATGTGAACCGCGAGCTAGTTAATATTGAGTCACTCCTGATTGACGGTAAAATTAAATTTCCAAACGCAGATATTCAAAACTTTTCGTTAACCGAAGGCGGCGATAGTGTGCGAGAGCATCTTATTGTGGCGTATGAAGAAGGGGTTTATCGCGTTAAATTAACCGCCTATGGCACAACATCAGAAGGCCGAGACTTCATACTGGATGTTCCTGAATATACTTTTGTGGCTGAAGCGCCTGAGCCAGAAGTGATAGACCCGCTTATTGACGGCGAAGACCCTATTGTTGATGGCAGTGAAGATCCGCTTTCAATGGGTGATAGTTCAACATCTCTCAATCAAGACAATACACAGTCGATGGCTGAAGATGATGAAATGGATTCAGGCACGCTAACCCTGATTATTTTAGCGGTGAATGGGACCATCATTTTAATAGGTGTTATTGCTGCGGTTATGATTATCTTGAAAAGGCGAAAGGCCAGTGGTCCTGCATCTGCAAAAGCAGCCACGAAAAAAGAAAATAAAAAGGCCAAGAAGAAAGTGGTGTCTGAATCTGACTTATCGCTTGATAATGAACCTAAGGGCTTTAAAAAGTTGTTGGCAAAGTTTAAGAAGTCGAAACCGGCAGAGTAGGGTAAAGAGTAGGGCAAATAAATAGGCCATTTAAATAGGGCTGTATCGCAGCAGCAGGAGCTCTTTTGCTATTTATTAATACAAAAGTGTAAGTAAGCTATCCTAAGGTGAGCGTGGCCTGTGGGAAGAGCGTCCTAGTTTTATGTGTACGAATTCCCGCCTGATTGAATTATATTTCAACATTGTGTTTATTTATCGTGCAAACAGTGCCCAGATGACAATTTTATTAATAAAAAGCATTGACTCTGCAGGGGCTAAACCGTATTATCTGCGCCGCAGTGAGGGCAAGGGGTTTTAACAACTCAACTAACTCACTGATAACATTGAAATTGTGGAGCGGTAGTTCAGTTGGTTAGAATACCGGCCTGTCACGCCGGGGGTCGCGGGTTCGAGTCCCGTCCGCTCCGCCACTTTCAATGCTATAACTAAAAGGCCACGGAGCGGTAGTTCAGTTGGTTAGAATACCGGCCTGTCACGCCGGGGGTCGCGGGTTCGAGTCCCGTCCGCTCCGCCATTTAGTTATAAAAAAGTGTCTCTTCGATGATGTGGAGCGGTAGTTCAGTTGGTTAGAATACCGGCCTGTCACGCCGGGGGTCGCGGGTTCGAGTCCCGTCCGCTCCGCCACTTATCGAAATAGCACACTTTCCCATTATGCGGAGCGGTAGTTCAGTTGGTTAGAATACCGGCCTGTCACGCCGGGGGTCGCGGGTTCGAGTCCCGTCCGCTCCGCCATTTTCGGGAAAGCATTTACTTTGGCAGGTTCTACTGCTCATTGATAAAACTTCTTTATCAACTTCATACCGCTGCAGGCATCCTGTTTGCGTTTCATCTATTATTTTTTCTACTTCTACTTCCTCTTCTATTTTTCATTTACTTAGTTTTCCCTTGTTTTTCTTACAGTGCTTTAATCTGTAGCTCTTTAATCTATAGCTCTTTCATCTATAGTTATTGTACCTATGTTCTTCTCTCCTAAAGTTCGTCGTTGCCACATAAAAGCCTTTCCCCATATTTGGTATTACTATCCCTTAATGGCGCCTTACTGTTAGGCAACTGAATAATTCGTCAAAGCAGCAAACCACTCGCTTTGTATAATATTGTGGCTGCGTGTCATCTGGACGTTAGATAACTTTATTCTCTTCACCTCATTAACTTATCTTAATACCCTGAAATACTTAAATTCATCTAAAGTATTATGCTAAAAGTCAAATTCTCGACTACTTTCATGTGTATATGCACAACAAGACGCCTTAATTTTATGTGGTACAAATGAGCAATAATGAGCATAGACAATATCTACTCGCTGACAATCTCAGAGCAATCGCCGTATCGTTTCTAACGGTTGTACTTGTTAGCGTTGTGCTCGGCCTACTGATGTTCTCAGTCATAAAAGAACACGAAGAGGCCCGTGCCGAAGATATCTTATCCAATGTGCGGATGGTATTTAAAGACGCTGAAGCGTCACTAGACTATTTAATCGCCAATTCTTATTATTCCTGTAGTGAAGATAATCTAAACGAAATGCGACGCACCTTGTTTCGCTCTCGTTTCGTGAAAGAAATTGGTTTCTTTGGTGATGGGAAGTTATTGTGCAGCACCTATCTTGGGGTATTAAAGCAACCCATAGATGAAGCTGTTCCAGATTTTGTTACGGCATTAGGGGATGCATTTTGGATAAATACACCTTTAGAGTTGTTCGATAATCAATCTAAAGGCACCATCGCGAAGCGGGGGCGTTATAACGCCGTGTTAGATTTAGACGGGGTTATCGGTCTGAATTTCGGTCGAGATTGGGCGCTTTTTTATAACGGTGAGCAACTTTACCATATGGCAGGCAGCCCCCGATTAACGCCTTCTATAACGGGGCGAGAGGGACGCAGTCTTAGTACCGACTATTTTTCCCTCAGAATAATTAAATGTGAAAAATATTACTCCGAAGTATGTCTAACCGTAGTACCTGATGAAGCCAGAATATTTAAAATTCACAAGGGCAAATTAGTGCTCTTTATCTGCATCATGTTAATGGCAGCTGCTTTATCCCATATGCTCACCTTCAATTACTTGCGACGCATACGTTCCTTAGAATCGCGGATAAACCGTGGGCTGAAATCAGGGAAGTTTTATTGTTTGTACCAACCGTTTGTAAACTTAGACACAGGAGAAGTAGTAGGCTGTGAGGTTTTGAGTCGTTTTGAAGATGAATATGGCCCTATCTTTCCTGATGACTTTATTTCCCAAGTGAGAGATATTGGCAAAACATGGGAATTTACTACTGTGATGATAAAATCGGCAATGGATGAATTAAATCGATGCGCCAACATTCCTGAAGGTTTCAAGGTGTCGTTTAATTTATTCCCGTCGGATTTTATGCAAGATGAATTAATCGATTTGGATTGGGTGCTAGATTTAAATAACAAAAATTTTAAGCTTGTGCTGGAAATCATCGAAGATGAACAGCTTGCGACAAGCAGTGCAGCAAAACATATTAAAGCCCTTCGAAGTCGGGGGTTTTGGGTTGCCATCGATGACTTTGGCGTAGGTTATTCAAACCTTAGCCAACTGAAATCTTTAAAATGTGAGTTTTTAAAAATAGATCGTAGTTTCGTGATGGACATGGAAGATCACAGTATTCGTTCATCGTTGATACCCCATATCGTTAATATTGCTGATGAGCTGAAAGTGACCTTGATTGCTGAGGGAGTTGAGAACAATGAGCAGCGACGAGAGCTTGTGAACATGAATGTGGAGTACGGGCAAGGGTGGTTATTTGGTAAACCGCAAACGGTTGAGAATTTAGCAAATACGATTGAGCTGTCTTTCCAAACCCATTAATCGGTTGGCGTGTCTGTCGTTCCGCGATACCATGCAGTTATTGTTAAAAGACGAAGAACGGCTGCATGCAGGACGTATTACATTGCCGCAAAATTTGTAAAATTTATCAAGAAGGCGACAACAGCACGCCTGTTCTAAATAACATTTCACTTTCTATAAATGCGGGAGAGCATGTTGCCATTTTAGGTAGCTCTGGCTCTGGAAAAAGTACCTTGCTGCATTTGCTTGGGGGCTTAGACACACCCACAAGTGGTGAGGTGTGGTTTAAAGGCGAGTCGCTTACTCATCTAAATGCTAAACAACTTGCCGCCTTGCGAAACAAAGAAATGGGTTTTATTTACCAATTCCATCATTTGCTAGGTGAATTTACTGCACTTGAAAATGTTGCCATGCCCCTTCGCATTGGCGGCGAGAGTGCGAGTACCGCTAATGCGAAAGCAAACGCCTTACTTAATGATGTAGGGCTTTCTCATCGTGCAGATCACTTGCCTAGCGCGCTCTCAGGCGGCGAACGCCAACGGGTCGCCATCGCCCGGGCATTGGTCACATCTCCTTCAGTTGTTCTTGCTGATGAACCAACCGGTAATTTAGATGCCAGTACAGGGGAGCAGATTTATCAGCTGTTAAAACGTTTAAGTGAGCAAAAACAAACGGCCTTTGTGATAGTAACGCACGATATTACCCTTGCTAACCGTATGGACAGAGTACTTCGCATTAAAGATGGTGAATTACTTAACGCAGTCACTGAGGAACAATCCTAGTGGCGCTGGCATGGCAACTTGCTAAACGATTTCGTCAAGCCAAGGTCCAAAATCGTTTCATCTCATTTATTTCTATGTCGTCTACCGTAGGTATAGGGCTTGGTTGTTTCGTGTTAATTATCTTATTAAGCGTAATGAATGGTTTTGAGCGAGAGCTAACGCAGCGAATTTTAACTGTTATTCCTCATGGCGAGTTATACAGCACCGATAGGACGGGTATTGAGAACTTAGATGCGCAGCTTTACCGCCTGAACCAAGACCCCAGAATTGCCAAGGTTGAACCTTACACAGAACTTACCGGTATGTTGCAATTCAAAGGTGAGTTAAAGGCGATTTCATTGACGGGCATTGCGGCAGACGCAGAAAACACATTTAGCCGACAAGTAACGGACGAGCACTGGCAAAACTTCGCGCTAAACAGTGACAGTGTGCTGATAGGTAAGGGAATTGCCAATAAGCTTAATATCGTGGTGGGCGATACCGTACAGGCACTTATTCCCGTCACTACGAAAGATTTACGCTTTAGTGCACCCACATCAATAACCTTAACCGTTGCTGGCTTTATGCATGTTGGTGGGGAGCTTGATAACCAATTGGGGCTGATGCACCTTGCAAAAGCTACCGCGGCCGCTGGCATAGAGGGCCAAGCATTGGGTATGCGCTTCACATTACACGATCCGTTTTCGGCCTATATCACCATGCGAGATATAGGTTATAACTACCCTCAAGCGGTCTATATGTCTGACTGGACGCGAACCCAAGGTCATTTGTACAACGACATTCAGCTCGTTCGCACTGTTGTGTATATTGCGTTGGTGCTGGTGATTGCCGTTGCCTGTTTTAATATTGTGTCTTCATTAGTAATGGCGGTACGAGAAAAGCAACCTGCCATTGCTATTTTAAAAACCATGGGCGCAACCGATACACTAATCCGGCGCACGTTTATGTTTCAAGGTGTGCTGAACGGACTCATTGGCATAGTGGTAGGGGTAACCCTTGCAATTATTATTGCCCCTAATCTTTCTACTATTGTGAAGTTTTTAGAAGGTGTTTTTGGGGTTGAAGTGTTGTCAGGCGATATTTATTTTATCGACTTTTTACCTTCCGCACTTATGTGGCAAGACGTGGTAGTCACCTGTGTGGTCGCCATCATCATGTCCGTACTAGCAACCTGGTACCCAGCCCATAAAGCGACAAAAGTGTCTCCTTCTCAATCCCTTCATTAACGGTGTTGGGGTTTAGGTATAGGGGGTAAATGTCATCGCTAGTATGACTAGCTAGCAATAATCTTAGCTATTAAAAGTTGTAGATGATAACCATAGCTAGACGCACACTGAAGCCTTTGATTGAGCGTATTACAGCATGAATACCCTTGGTCATTCACTTACCGATATGTATTGAGATTGTCAGTACAATGCAATTGTACAATGTATTTGCACTGGGTGATGGCAAGACCTATAAGCAATAAAAAAGGGTTAGCGATGCTAACCCTTTTGTGTAGTTCGAATGCGATGAAGGAATTAAGCGTTTTTGTCAAACTCGCTAAAATTCACATCTTCTTCTTTTTCACCGGCATGTTCATTGTAATAAATATCTTCATCAAGCCCACCTTCGCTTTTCGCGACAACACACGACACCATACAGTCACCTGTAATGTTAACTGCAGTACGGGTCATATCAAGTAAGCGGTCGACACCAATAATCAGGGCGATACCTTCAACTGGCAGGTTAACTTGCTGTAGTACCATGGCTAGCATGATTAAGCCTACACCTGGCACACCCGCCGTACCGATAGAAGCTAGGGTAGCGGTTAACACTACCATCATGTAATCGCTTAAACTCAAATCAACGCCATAAACTTGAGCGATAAATACGGTAGCCACACCCTGCATAATAGCGGTGCCATCCATATTGATGGTTGCACCTAAAGGAAGGGTGAAAGACGCTACTGAATTGTTAATACCCAATTTATTTCGCGCCGTTTCCATGGTGACTGGCAGCGTAGCGCTACTGCTTGAAGTACTAAATGCAAACAAGGCGGCATCGCGCATTTTCTTTAGTAGAACAATTGGGCTCAAGCCGCTTAAAAGTTTAAGCAGTATTGAGTAGGTTACTAAACCATGGATGATCAGCACGCCAAATACTAAGAAGAAGTATTTGGCCAAGCTAAAGATAGTGTCGCTACCAATGGTAGAGAACAGTTTAGCCATCAATACAAACACGCCGTAAGGCGCAAGGTTCATGATGATGGTGACAAGACGCATGATAACCGTGTTGATGTCTTCAAAAAACGCACTGACACGTTTGCCTGCTTCGCCAGTCATCGCCATAGAAATACCGAATAACACTGCAAACACGATGATCTGAAGCATGTTGCCTTGCGCCATCGAGTTAATAGGGTTACTAGGAAACATATTAACGATAACGTCACCCAAACTTGGTGCAGTTTTCGCTTCAAATGACGTTTCAGTGGTTAGGTTTAAGCCTTCTCCTGGTGAAATAAGTAAAGCCATACTCATGGCCAGTGTGATTGCTATTGCAGTCGTGACAACATAAAGACCAACAGACTTAGCGCCTAACCGACCTAATTTACTAGGGTCGGACAGGGTACTGGTACCACATATAAGCGAAACAAATACTAGTGGCACCACCAACATCTTTAAACTAGCGATAAAAATCTGCCCAAGGGTAGAAAATATACCATCTACAAAAATGCTATACGCAGAGAACTGGAAACCAAATACCGAAAACGTGAAATCTCCGCTATCATCGAACAATAGTTGAAGAAGCACACCTATCACGATACCGGCAATCATGCCGATAAAGATTCTGGTGGTTAAACTAAATTTATGTGCAGATTGAGACATTAAAATTCCCTGTACATTTTTATATTTTTATTTAGTGTGACAGATTCTATTGATTTTAAAACATAAAAAACGACCCAATTGTCATTTATAAAGGTTCAGGAACGAATTATGCGACAAATTATGCGCGTCTTGTCTAAGACACTCTGGCTATTTAGTACAATTTTTATACTAGCAGCATGTGGCGGAGGCGATTCAGTCTCTAGAGATGATAGCGATGGATCAGATGATGGCAGTGGTTCCTCCGCTACTGTTAATGTCGTATTAACCGTTCAAAACGCCAGCGGCGAAACCGACCGCAACCTAACCGCCGACAATTCTCTTACCGTTATTGCCACTGTTACCGATACCGACGGCGTTGCCCAAGCCGACCAACTTGTCACGTTTGCATTAAGTAATACCGACCTTGCGGTGTTCGGAAACGACACCGGTACAGCGCGAACTGACGACAGCGGGGTAGCAAGAATTACCATTAATGCCAGCACTGCCTCAGGTGATGGTGAGATAACAGGTAGCTTGAGCAGCGGTGAAACCGGCTCTACTACTTTTTCGGCAGTGGGCAGCGCAACGGTTGACCCAGCAACTACGGTATCGTTGGCATTGCAAAATGCCGCAGGTGAATCAGACAGTGACTTGTCTTCAGAAAATAGCTTAACCGCAGTAGCTACGGTATTGAACAGTGAAGGTGAGCCACAAGAAGACTTAATTGTTACCTTCACACTAAGCAATGATGAATTAGCTGTTTTTGGAAATGATACAGGGACTGCCCGTACTAACGAGAGCGGTATTGCGAGTATCAGCTTGGCTGTTGGCACTGCATCGGGAGATGGCGAATTAACAGCGACACTTTCAACCCTTGAAAGTGACACGACTACCTTCAGTTCTACTGGAAGTGTTACCGTTAGCGAAGACCCTGCATCTTTACAATTATATGCAAGTGCGGTTCAGTTGGCCTCTAGTGGCTCTGACGATATCGAACTTATCGCATTAATTAAAAACGAACAAAGCGTGTTGATGGAAGGCGTTGAGGTTAACTTTTCTGCTAGCAATGAAGCTGGTGTCGAATTGCAGCTAACCCAATCTACCACCACCGCCGATGGTACTGCCAGAGCGTTAGTGTCTACTCAGAATGATGCGTCGAATCGCACGGTAACGCTAACGGCTCAAACCGGCGCATTAGTTGAAACCGTTGATATTTTGATCACCGGCACCGAAGTGACTATTAATGGTGCAAATTCAGTTATATTGAATGACACCGCCGAATATACGTTGCGTGTACAAGATTCTGATGGGGTAGCCATTGTTAATCAAACTATCCTACTAGAAGCAGCGAATGGCTCTCTAAGTGAAACTTCGGTTAATACGGGGGCTGATGGTCAAGCGACTATCACTTACACAGCAACTACTTCGGGTGAAGATACGATCACTGCTTCGTCACTTAATGCCTCAGTAGAATTTGAATTAGAGGTTCAACAAGACGAATTTAGCTTTGTGGTACTGCCAGATGAAGAAATATCATTGAACGAAGCGGCCACAATCAGTGTTCAATGGCTACAAGATGGTACTCCAGCTGTGGGTAATAACGTGACATTTAGTGCTTCTCGCGGAGAGATTATTGGCGCAGCGCTTGTCACCACCGATGCTGAAGGTATTGCCTCTATCTCAATAGAGTCTGACAACGCCGGTTTTGCTTCCATTACTGCCACAGGTACTGAGTCTGGTAATGAGTCTACGGTGAATGCGGTTGCGCAAGTAGAGTTTATTGCGGTTGAACCGTTCACCTTGATAGCTGATGCTACACCTGACCTGATTGGCCCTGATGGGCAAACCAGTACTATTACCGCAGTTGTTAGAGACCCTTCAGGTAACCTAGTTAAAAATACCGTGGTTAACTTCAACGTTGATGATGTATCTACTGGTTCTATTTCACCTTCTCAATCTACTACCGACAGCAGCGGTATAGCGTCTACGGTATTTACCTCAGGTGCGCCTTCAAGTGAAGATGCTGTGATTATTCGCGCTGAAGTGGCTAGCGATGAATCTATCTCTGATTTGGTCTATATGACAGTGGGTGATAGAGCATTTGATATTTCAATTGGTACGGGTAACTCACTAGAAGAGCCTGACTCAACCACGTACTTAAAACGCTTTGCTGTTTTCGTATCTGACTCTGCTGGACGACCTGTCAGTGGCGTTGAGTTAACTGCTTCAGGTACGCCAGTCAAGTACAGCGATGGCGGAACATATAGAAAGGGTTTTTCGGATTGGAATGAAGACGAGTCCATTCATGTTCTGTATGTTACTGCTACCTGTCAGAATGAAGATATTGACGGTGATGGAATTCTCTATTTAGGAGAGGATGATAACGGTAACGGTGATCTGGATCCGGGAGAAGATGACAATGGTGACGGGTTACTGGATTTAGGTGAAGATACTAATAGTGACGGGTTCTTAACTCCCGGTATTGTAGGTACCTTAACGTTTGCTGATACAAGCGTAACTGACGAAAATGGTCAGGCCGAATTAGAGTATCGCTATCCGGCAAGTTACGGTGGTTGGTATAATATTGTGATTACTATTTTCGGTCAGTCTACAGGTAGTGAAGCAAGTCAAAATCACTATTACAGTTTAGGGATTTCTTCAGACGACTTAACCAATGAAGGGGCAGGCTTACCTGCGAACCCATTTGGATCTGAAGCCAATTGCAGTACTATTAATTAATACCATTTCAACTAACAAAAAAGCCGGCGTAAGCCGGCTTTTTCATATGCAAAACAATAACTAATCTTGCTGGAATGGATACACAGAACCAAGCTTTAATAGCTGAGTAAGTTCATCCAGTGCAGTACGTGATTCAATCAGTAACTGCGGATCGCGTAAATCGTCTTCAGTAAGTTCATCACGGTAGTGTTTATCTACCCATTTGTTAAGACGCGCAAATTGCATGTCGTTAATTAAGGTCGCTGGGTTTACCGCATCAAGTTCTTGGTCGTTCATGGCTACACGTAAACGCAAGCACGCAGGGCCGCCACCATTGCGCATACTTTGCTTTACATCAAAATAGTTTACCGATTTTATCGGCGTGCCCAAAGTAACTAGTTTGTCTAAATAACGCTTAACCGCATCGTTTTCTTCGCAGTTTGTTGGCGCAATAATCGTCATGTCACCGCTTGGTAGGGTGATGATTTGGGTATTGAAAAGATACGTTTTAATTGCATCTTTTACCGACACCTCATCAGTAGGCACTTCAATAAGATGAAGGGGGGAATCACCAAACTTAGTTTGTAGTTCTTTTAGCCCGGCGTCCTTTTTATAAAAGGCTTGGTCGTGGTAGAACAGTACGTTTTGGTTGCCTACGGCAATCACATCGTTATGGAAAACCCCTTGGTCGATAACATCAGGGTTTTGCTGCATGTACACCACGCCTTCTTCGCTTAACCCATGCAAGCGAGCAACAGCTTGGCATGCTTCTAGTGTTTGGCGGGCAGGGAATTTAGTGGGGGCGGGTTTACTTGGGTCGAAAGCGTGACGGCCGTATACAAAGAGCTCTACTCCAGCGTGGCTGTAATCGGAACACAAGCGAGTGTGGTTTGCTGCACCTTCGTCACCAAAATGTTCGTTATCCGGCAAATGTAAATGGTGGGCAAAATGTTTTTCGTTTGCGAAGGTCGCTTTTAAAATATTACCCGTCACTTGCGGTTCTAATGAACGATGAAACTTGTTTGTTAAGTTTGCAGGTGTAAAATGCACGCGACCATCGGCCGTATCAGCGCTTGGAGAGACTGTGGCGGCGTTTGCTGTCCACATGCTTGATGCAGAGCAACATGCTAAGAAAATCTCTCTAGATTGCTTTGCAGCGCTTTCTAGCACTCTGGCATCTGAACCAGAAAAGCCGAGTCGACGTAATGCTGCTATGTCTGGGCGTTCTTGAGGGGCAAGTACACCTTGCATCATGCCCATGTCAGACAAGGCTTTCATTTTTAGTAAACCTTGTTTAGCTGCTTGTTTAGGGCTGCTAACTGCATTGGCATTGTTCAGAGAAGCAACATTGCCAAACGAGAGTCCGGCGTAGTTGTGGGTTGGGCCAACAAGCCCATCAAAGTTAACTTCAAATTGCTTCATACTTTCCCTCTATTTGGTGTTTGAGCGTTTGACCGCTACCCTATAAATGCACAACCCATGATTTGGGGAGTATTTATAGTGAAGCTAACGTCTCATTTTTTGTTAGCCGCGAATTAATAAGCATAATAAATGCCTGTTAATTACTAGGCGCAAAGGCATAATGGCTGGCATTATACGGTTTTTATGCGCCTTGCCAATCAAGGTGGTTGAAAAGTGAACAGGAATTGCACGCGATTGAAGCAATGGGAAGAATAACTATTAAGAAGATCTTGTTTTCCATTCACTTTGTCGATATATGTTAAAAAAGCACGGGCACCGCAATGGCACAGTCTACGGGCCCTTTATCTTTGAGAATGACTAAAATAGTCCTTTAGAATCAATAGGTTTAATTCAATTATATGGCAAAATCTCTAGTCATAGTCGAGTCGCCAGCCAAAGCGAAAACGATAAATAAATATCTTGGTAAAGATTTTATCGTAAAAAGTTCTGTCGGCCATGTTCGCGATCTGCCTACGAAGGCATTGGGCAAAGTTGAGCCCAAAAAGCCAGCGAAAGAACTCAAAACTTATAGCGAAGAAGACAAGCAAGAATACCTTCGCAGACATGAATATTTAAAACTCGTTGACCGCATGGGTGTAGACCCAGAACAAAACTGGAAAGCCCACTATCAGGTTTTACAGGGTAAAGAAAAAGTGGTTAACGAGCTTAAACGCTTGGCCAAAGACGCTGACACTATCTATCTCGCAACGGATTTGGATAGAGAAGGGGAAGCTATTGCGTGGCACTTACAAGAGTTGCTGGGCAGTAAAGGCAAAACCTATCAGCGCGTGGTGTTTAACGAAATTACTAAAAACGCCATTCAAGAAGCCTTCTCAGACCCAGGTGAAGTGAACGTTGCTCGCGTAAATGCACAGCAAGCAAGACGTTTCCTCGACCGCGTTGTGGGCTTCATGGTGTCGCCGCTACTTTGGAAAAAGATAGCACGTGGTTTATCTGCTGGCCGAGTTCAGTCGGTAGCTGTACGTCTAGTCGTTGACCGTGAACGCGAGATTAAAGCATTTGTTCCAGAAGAGTTTTGGGATATTCATGCAGACTTAACCAGTGAGCAAAAAGCAGCGCTGCGTATGTTAGTAGCCAAGCATGAAGGTAAAGCGTTTAAACCGGTTAATAAAGCGCAAGCAGACAAAGCATTAGAAGATTTAAATGGCGCTAAGTACTTAGTTGAAAGCCGTGAATCTAAGCCTACGTCTAGCCGACCTTCAGCACCGTTTATTACCTCAACGTTGCAACAAGCTGCGAGTACCCGTTTAGGTTTTGGTGTTAAGAAAACCATGATGATGGCGCAGCGCTTGTATGAAGCGGGTTACATCACTTACATGCGTACTGACTCAACAAACTTGAGCCAAGAAGCACTCGATAATTGCCGCGCCTATATCGATGATAATTTCGGCAGCCAATACCTACCAGAATCGCCTAATCGTTATGGTAGCAAAGAAGGCGCACAAGAAGCGCACGAAGCGATTCGTCCTTCAAGTGTTAAGGTAAATGCTGCGCATTTAGGTGATATGGAGCGTGACGCTCAACGCCTTTACGAGCTTATTTGGCGCCAGTTTGTTGCGTGTCAAATGACGCCAGCTAAATACGATGCCACCACTATTAGAGTGGGTGCAGGTAATTACGAGTTAACGGCGAAAGGTCGTGTGTTGAAGTTTGACGGCTGGACACGTGTTCAACCACAGCTTCGCAAAAAAGGTGAAGAAGAGTTAATGCTGCCTGATGTTCAAAAAGGTGATGTATTAAACTTAAATGCGCTTGATCCCAAGCAGCACTTTACCAAACCAGTGGCGCGTTTTAACGAAGCGTCTTTGGTAAAAGAGTTAGAAAAACGCGGCATTGGCCGACCTTCTACATACGCAAGTATCATTTCTACCATTCAAGATCGCGGTTACGTTCGCCTTGAAAATAAGCGTTTTTATGCTGAAAAAATGGGTGAAATCGTTAACGACCGTTTGATGGAAAATTTTGATGACCTTATGAGTTTCGACTTCACCGCCAACATGGAGCAACAGCTTGATGATATAGCGGAAGGTAACAAAGATTGGAAAGACGTACTTAACCTTTTCTACAGCGATTTTTATGGCAAGTTGCTTAATGCCGAGAAAGCCCCTGAAGAAGGCGGAATGCGCCTTAATCAAGCTATTCCTGCTGGCATTACGTGTGACAAATGCGGACGTGAAATGAACGTGCGTACGGCGTCTACCGGTGTATTCCTTGGATGCTCTGGTTATAACTTACCGCCAAAAGAACGCTGCACTAACACCATGAACCTGACACCAGGTGATGAAGTGGTGAAAGTAGATGACGAAGAAGAGTTAGAAACCGAAGCGTTACGTGCTAAGAAGCGTTGTCCTATATGCAGTACTGCTATGGACAGCTACTTAGTGGACGAAACCCGTAAGTTGCATGTGTGTGGTAATACACCAACCTGCGAAGGTACCTTAGTGGAAACCGGTACGTTCAAGATCAAAGGTTACGACGGCCCCATTATCGAATGTGATAAGTGTGGCAGTGACATGGAGCTGAAAAACGGTCGCTTTGGTAAATACTTCGGTTGTACCAATGAAGAATGTAAGAATACGCGTAAGTTGTTACGTAACGGTGAGGCTGCGCCACCTAAAGAAGATCCGGTAGATTTACCAGAACTTCCTTGTGAAAAATCGGATGCGCACTTTGTATTACGTGACGGTGCTTCGGGTATTTTCATGGCGGCGCATAACTTCCCTAAATCTCGGGAAACGCGTGCACCAAAAGTGGAAGAGCTGGCGCGCTTCAGAGATAGAATTTCTGAAAAATTCTATTATCTGGCCGATGCACCGCAAAAAGATCCGGAAGGTAACCTTGCTATCGTTCGCTACAGTCGTAAGACCAAGCAGCAATATGTGATGTCGGAAAATGAAGCGGGTAAAGCTACGGGTTGGTCTGCATGGTATAACGACGGTAAGTGGGAAACACAAGCCGCCAGTAAACCTGCTGCTAAAACCAAAGCGAAAGCCAAAAAGAAATAAAGAGATTTAGTATATGGCCTCGTTACAGGAACAGTTATTAAAAGCCGGCATAGCAGACAAAGGTTCTGCTAAGCAGGCGCGTGCTGAAAAGCGCAAAAAGAATAAGCAAAAGACAAAGAACAACCAGGGTGTGGTGGACGAAGCAACTATTGCTGCTCAAAAAGCCGCTGAAGAAAAGAAAGCCCGTTCACGTGAGTTAAATCAGTTGCAACAGCAAGAGCGTGAGAAGCGCTCTGTCATTGCACAAGTGAAGCAACTCATTGATGTGAACAAACAGCCGCGTAAAGGCGATACCGTACTGAATTTCACTCATGACAATGTAGTGAAGCGTATGTACGTGAGCGCTGAAATGCACAAACAAGTCACCAAAGGCCGCTTAACCGTGGTTATCTTAGGTGACGCCTACGAGCTAGTGCCTACGCCTGTAGCCGATAAAATTGCGCAGCGTGACGATAGCTTCATTATTTACCGTGCAGATTTAGACACCAGCGATAGCGATGGTAAAGAAGAAGCACAAGATGATTGGTATGCCGACTACGACATTCCAGATGATCTTACGTGGTAAGAACTTCTGTGGCGTGAAAGTCTTTTTCACGCCTTTTTTCTTCCCTTCTTCTTTCCTGATTTATATTCCATTCTCTTCGCTATTCAATTTTCTCGCCTATTACTAAAAGGCTAGCGTTTGATGAGCACACCAATTTAACCATGTTTTAGTCACCTGTACGTCGTTATCCTGCCAATGCATTTCTAAGGGCACGGACAAAGACATTGTAGGTGTCTTAGTAAGCGGAATAAAAACACAACCCTCTGTCTGTAAATTTTTAATACAGCTGGGTACTAAAGCTATATTTCGCGTACTGGCGATGTGGGTCAGTAGGGCTTGCATACTACTAGGCTCGTTAGTTACTTGCGGTTGTACTTTCTCGCGGTGGAATGCACTAATAATGGTGTCAAATAAGCTAGATGCTTGGTCTCGGGCAAATAACGTGAGCGGATAAGGCGCTAAATCAGCCAAATTCACGCTGCTATTTTTCGATAATGGATGCGCTACAGACACTACAAGAACAATAGGATCATCAGTTAAATGATGTTGATTGATGAGGCCACTATAGCCGCCATCGATAGGCCGTGAAAAACCGACATCTATTCTTCCTTCACTAAAAGCTTCGAGCTGTTGCGCAGCTGTCATTTCAAATATTTGCACATCGATGAGTGGCTCACTTCGTGAGAAGCGATTTAATAATTCGGGCATAAAATGTGCGCATGCTGAGCTTAAGTAACCAATACGCAGTAACCCCTGTCTACCGTTGGCAACACTTTGGGTTTCATATTGTGCTTGTTGGTAATGGGCTAAAATATCTTCAACATGACGAAGAAATACTTTTCCAGGCGCGGTTAACTCCACATAACGCGTAGTACGCTCAAAAAGTTTAACGTTTAGGGACGACTCTAGTGCATGAATATGGCGACTAACTGCACTTTGAACCGTGTGTAAACGCGTAGCAGCTAATGAAAAACTTTTGCATTGGGCTACTTCAACAAAGGTGTACATGTGTTTTAGGTTCATGAACGTTTGGCCCACAGAGTTAGATTGATGCTGAATATGCATTAAAAGCACCTAAAATTATCATTTAACGGATAGCTTGCCAAGGCGTAAAATACAAGCCGAGTTAATTTAGTTTCATTGGGGTTTTATGCAATTATCACGTTTAGGCGAAATCACTTTATTGGTGATTTCAATGTTGACCATTATGGTTGGAGCAGTATTAGCGCCCGGGTTAAACTCCATTGCACCTGCCTTAGGTGTGAGTAAATTTGCACCCTTACTTATCACCTTGCCAGCATTAGGCGCTATCCTATTCGCCTCTTTTTTTGGAAAGCTCATTGACAGCATTGGGGCGCGCAAAACCTTAGTCATAGCCTTGTGGGGGTACTTACTATTAGGTATTGGTGGTATTTGGGTATACGGGCCTTTATGGGTAAGTATCGACCGAATTTTACTCGGTGGCTTTGCCGCTGGAGTCATGGCGTCAGGCACAGCGATTATTTCACAGTGGTATCATGGTAAAGCTAGGCTGTCTGTTATTGCTAAACAAGGCATGGCCATTGAGTTAGGCGGCGTAATAATACTGTTTTTAGGTGGTTTGCTAAGTGAAATTGATTGGCGAGCGCCATTCTTGCTTTACGGGCTGGCATTAATTTGTTTGGTGCTGACCGCAATAAGCATCCCGCGTGATGAGCCTGAAAACCAGCCTGTGACTATTGGCGAAGGTGGTCAAGTTAATGAAAATTTACGGTCTGTCTTGATTAATGCCGTATTAGCCATGTCGCTGTTCTTTAGTATGTTTATAACACTACCTGGTCATCTTGGGGAGTTAGGCTACAGCGAAGCCGAAACGGGCTATTTACTGTCTTTTATCTCATTCATGGCTGTTTTATCTGCACTGGTTATGCCGCAGGTAGTCCATGCTAAATCAGAGAAACTCACCTTATTTTTAGCCTTTATAAGTTTCGCGGCAGCACACGCAATCTTTGCGATTGCTGAGACTACAAGTTTACTCGTTGTAGCATCTATATTTGCAGGCACGGGCTTTGGGTTTTCTATACCCTTACTCAACCATACCACTGTTGAGCGCAGCAGTGAGACGAATATGGGGCGTAATTTAGCGTGGTTTGCCATGGCGGTATTCTCTGGGCAGTTTTTAACGTCGGCGCTTGAGTTTTTACCTGTAGCAGATAGTGGTGTATTCACAGTGTGTGGGGCAATTGCAATTCTTTGCTCGATTTACGTCGTAAAATCGAAAGCGTAGCTAAGTGATTTAAAGGTAAGTAAACAGTGTTAGCACTGTTTACTTACGCAAAAAGCGAGTTACGTAAGTGACGCTTAACCTTACGCGTTACGCACATTTATCTAAATAATCATTAAGCCCAGCTAAGTATTGGGCTTTCTCAGCGGTGCTCAGCCAGCTTGCTTTAAAGCTGTTTGCCACTAGCGTAGTTAGCTCATCTTCGCTAAATCCCCCTTCTTGCTGAAGTGCAATAAGGTTTTCATTTAAATACGCTCTGAAATAAGAAGGATCGTCTGAGTTAATCGTTGGCATTAATCCACGTTCAAGCATGGCTTTTATTTCAACTGAGGTAAGTGATTGCACCACGAATTGATTAGACACAGGACAAACCGTTAACCCAATATTTTTTTGCTTCACTAATTCGCATAACGCGTCTGATGCTAAAATATTGACGCCATGATCTATTCTGTCTACGTCTATATCTTCTAGTACTTGGCGAATATGTTCTAGGGTATTTTGCTGATTCACATCGCAATGCATCGTAAGTTTTAATCCCCACTCACGGGCTTTAGCAAATACCTCGGCAAACTTAGCAGGCGGGTTATTGTGTTCATCTGAATCTAACCCTACGCCAATGAGTTTACTTAGATGAGGCTCTGCCATAATTAGATGCTTCATGGCAGACTCGGCCGACATATCACGAAGAAAACACAGTATAAGATTACTTTGCACACCCAGTTTGTTACTTGCATCTTGTTGTGCTCGATAGATACCTTCAATGACTGTATCAAAATCGACACCCCTGGAAGTATGCGCTTGTGGATCGAAAAAGAGTTCCACATATACAATGTGCTGCGCCGCTGCTTTTTCAAAGTAGGCCATGGTTAGTGCGTAAAAGTCTTCTTCTTCAACTAATACACTCATGCCTGCGTAATAAATATCTAAAAAAGAGGGAAGGTCGTGAAAATTATAAGCATCAACCATTTGTTCTGGCGTTTCAGCATTCAGTTTTACGCCATTTTTCTGTGCTAAAGCAAAGCTTAGCTCTGGCTCTAATGTGCCTTCAATATGAACATGTAGTTCGGCTTTTGGCATCTTTTGTATGAATTCTTGCATATGGCCTCGGTGTTATTTTTTAGATAAACGCGCGAAAAACGCATTCAGTCTGAAATACAGCTAGTTTAAGACGCTGTTTGAAGTAGGTTTATGTGTAACGCTACGTAGAGTCAAAGCCACATAAAGTTAACGCTACATAAAATCAACGCTACATAGAGACAAAGCGATGCAAAAAACACGCCTTAGTTAAAAGTTATTTTAATCAATTAAATAGCGTAAGTTGTTAATACTAATGGGTTAATGTCGGTTTTATTCCGTGTTCATGTACAGGTGTTTAATGGAAAATGATAAGTAAATAAGCTGTCTAATGCACAGGAGGCGTTTTGGCGCTAATGGCGTCACGCGACAATAAGTGGCAGATGCATCGAGTTAGTGCAGCGTTGTGGTTTATAACACTGGGGATTTCACCACACGCCGGTATGCTCAGTGTGAATTGACCGCTCAATGATAGGGTGCTTGAAGGGGTAAATACTAAAAACCCGGGTAACGTTTTGAATGGATACTTGTACAAATCGCTCCGCGCCAGCAAACCCTTCCAGTTTTGGGTGAGACCACAAAATGGATGCTACGCCATTAACGAACAAGATATCCCCATTGTTATCATCAACAAAGCATAAACCAACACGCCCATCTGATTCGATATTGCCTAGGGTATTAAAAAACTTATTTCCACTAAAGTCAGGAAACAACAAGCTACTCTCATCTACATTAATAAAGCCAGGCTTGCCGCCTCGATGTGATACATCGATTCCGTGGCGAGGGTCGTCGGTAAATTCACTGTGCCTTGAGGCAATGTAAAACGTATCCGCCCGAGCGATTAGCAAAGCATCTTTATTTGTTAGCGCACTGGAACGTGCATATTGAATATTTGAATTTGTGCTTGAGCTGGCTTCCAGTGTAGGTGCAACATCACGGTGCAAGGTATCTCGAGGGTGAATATACTGAGGGCAGTTTCCATAACTTTGCTCTACTTGCACGCGTATAACACCGCCTCGATTGTGCATTATTAATCCGTTGAGCCTATTGCGGCGACGAGTGCTGAGCTGTAACCCAAGTAGCGCAATTTTACTTCCAGTATTGACATCTAACAATGCGGCATCATTAATTAACCAAGTTACATTATCATTTAAGGCAAGTGAAAGCTGAGTGGGTGATGGCGACTGAATATAGTGGTGGTCGTCAACAGTGGTATGGTCACCCCAAAGTGGTATAGCCCAGGGATGCCCCTGGCTATCCACAAGGCCAGCCATCATGAATGGGCTGCTGCAAAAAAATGCGCGGTGCTGTGCTGGCATAAAAGGGCGTATGAAGCCTTTCATCTGCTCATCCATACGCTCAGCAATGCCTAAACGTTGCTGAATACGATATTCCTCAGTATGAAAGACAATCGCATTACTAGTATTAGCGCTGTGCATAACAGATCCTACACCCTATATTCCGCTATGGGAGAACTGGCCATAGGAATAAAATTAGCTAGCGATTCAATACGGTTAACCCAAGCGCGAATAGCGGGGTAGGGTTGCAGCGAAACACCTCCTTCAGGTGCATGGGCTATGTAACTGTACATGGCAATATCCCCAAGCGTCAGCGAGTCGGTAGCCAAGTATGATTTGGTGCCGGATAAAGTATCTTCCATCACTTTTAGCAAGGTTTCAGTTATTGCTGATGCGCTGGCTACATCGATATTGGCACCAAATACATACTCAAGACGAAGTGCGGCCGGGCCTTTGGCGAGTTCACCTGCAGCTACCGAAAGCCAGCGTTGTACACGGGCCTTTTCAATGGGCGTTGTCCCCATCCAAGGATAAATACTGCCGTAAGTATCTGCTAAATAGACAATAATAGCGTTGGAGTCTGACACTGTGTGTTCACCATCAACAATCACTGGCACTTGTCCGAAAGGGTTCTTGGTAATAAAGTCGGCCAATTTGTGTGCACCGTTAACCATATCAAGTTCGTGATTAATGTAGCTAATACCAAGCAGCGACATAAACAATTCCACTTTATGACAATGCCCAGATTTCGGGTTTCGGTAGTGAATAATAGGAGCGTCTTTCATTGTGCTATTTGAGGCATTTTTCGATAATGAAGTCATCAACATTCTCCTTATAAATCAAGTTCTGTAAGGCTTGGAAAGTCATCTGGCCGGCTATCGCCTTCCCAAGTCAGTTTTCGTTCATTGTCACTAATAGGGTGGTCATTAATACTGGCAATGCGGCGCTGCATTAAGCCTTCTGGATTGAACTCCCAGTTTTCGTTGCCATAAGCCCTAAACCATTGACCTGTTTCATCTTGAAACTCATAAGCAAAGCGAACAGCAATACGATTTTCAGTATGCGCCCACAGCGCTTTTACCAATTTATAGTTAAGTTCTCGCGCCCATTTTCGTGTTAAGAAAGCCTCAATTTCAGCCGTTCCGGTAATAAACTCCGCACGATTTCGCCACTGACAATCAGCCGTGTACGCTGCAGCTACTCGCACAGGAGAGCGACTATTCCAAGCATCTTCAGCCAGGCGAATTTTTTCAATAGCAGTTTCTTTGGTAAAAGGGGGAAGTGGAGGTCTCATAAGCTCATCCTGTTTATTTATATTGCAGTGAGTATGATTGCTTGCTAAAAATAAATAATTACTCGATTTTGAAATTTATAATTTCATTATTTGAAATAATAAAAGTGTAGAATAGTTGGTGAATCCCGTTAGGAATGAGTAAAGCGACCCGGTATGGATAGAATACAAGCAATGTCAGTGTTTGCGGAAGCAGCCAAGCTTGGCAGTTTTGTAAGCACTGCCGAGCAATTGTCGATGTCGGCTCCGGCGGTAACGCGGGCTATCGCTACTTTAGAAGCACAGTTGAACACGCGGTTATTTCACCGAACAACCCGCCGTATTCGTTTGACCGAAGCGGGCATACAATATCTTAACGACGTGCAAAGAATATTGGCAGATATAGCGCAAAGTGAAGCCGCAATTGCGGGTGTTCAGTTATTGCCAAAGGGTACGCTGAGTGTAACGGCGCCCGTGTTATTTGGTGAGCTTTACATTACACCTATCATTGCTCAGTTTTTACGAGACTTTCCTGAAGTAAATGTGCATGGCTATATGTACGACAACATTGTTGATTTACTTGATACAAAAATTGATGTGGCAATAAGAATTAGTAAGCCGAAAGACTCTGGATTATATGCCACTACTGTGGGGTATGTAAGAAAGGTAACGGTAGCATCGCCAGACTATTTAGCTAATGCACCAAACCTAAAAACACCGGAAGATTTAAAACATCATACTTTGCTGTACCCGAGTGACTTCAAGGAGCCGCCGGTGTGGAATTTCAAACGTAATGGTAAAACGGTAGCCATCCGTTTACAGCCTAGATTTGAATGTAATCAAAATCGTTCGACAATTAGCGCCGCAAAATCTGGGCTAGGCATCACGCGCCTAATGTCTTATCAAGTTGCCGATGCAATAGAGAAGGGCGAATTAGTCAGTATATTAGATGAATTTAACGATGAAAAGTTACCTATACAAGTAGTCAGTCTTGAAGGGCGTCATAACCTAGAAAAAGTGAAGAAATTCGTAGAATATGTCAAAAGTGCCTTAGCAAAAGATGTGTACTTGAATTCTTAATCTCACGCTAATATTCAACAAGTTGATCGACAATCCGTTTAACAAGTTGTTCATTCGAGCTGTTCATACAAGCTGTTTATACGAGCCCTGCACAACCCTTTTTAAAAGCGCTGGGCCTAAACGTTGAATAGCGATTGATGCATTTCTTTTACTTACCCTCATTAATGACCTCGTTTCTTTCTCGTTCGTAGGTATCATAGCTTTTTTGATACTGAGCTTCGCACTCTTCTCGTTGTGCGCCATAAAGTTTACGGCACTCTTGAAGACGGTTCTCTTGCGTAGCTTCATACAAATCTTGCGACGTGCAAGCGAATAAAAACGCCGATACCGTTGCCACTACCGCGAGGGATGCGAGTTTGCGATTAAACATAAATTACCTTTGCGAACAGAAGTGCCACACTCGTGGCTAACAGGTATTTGTTATGACGGTTCAAATTCCATTTGGTTCATTGATTCACCCGTGCATTTTTTAGTGCTATCTTCATGCAGGTTTAATAAAAATAGCCCCATAAATAAAGAGTAAATAACCAGTCTTATGATTTCTTGGAAAGTATTAACATTTAGTCAGCTCAATACCCATCAGTTGTTCGAGCTTATGAAACTGCGAGTTGATGTATTTGTGGTAGAACAAACGTGCCCATACCCTGAGCTTGATGAAAAAGACAGACATAGCGATACGCGGCATTTATTGGGCTTTACTAATGACAAATTAGTCGCTTATGCCCGTCTGATACCTGCGGGGGTGAGTTATCCTGGGGTAAGTATTGGCAGAGTGGCTACCCATGCTAACTTCAGAGGCAATGGTGCGGGTATAAGCTTGTTAACTGAGGCGATAAAACAGTGTGAAAACCTGTGGCCGAATGAAGACATTGAAATTGGCGCACAAGAATATTTATTAGCGTTTTATCGTAAGTTTGGTTTTGTGCAAACATCTGACATGTATCTGGAAGATGATATCCCCCATGTGGACATGAAGCGTAAAGCCGCAGTTTGATTCAAGTATCGCCTGGGTATTTAGGGGGGCAGATAATTAGGGCGGGTAGTTAATTAAGGTGGGTAGTTAATTAGGGTGGGTAAAACACCCACCCTAAAAAAACCGGTAATTATTGTTGCTTAGGTAGCATGTCTACCAATTCGTTCAGGTCATTTACGTTGTAATCTGGTGCAATAGCCAGTGGATACAATACCTTTCCAGGGCGGGCAATAAAGGCGGCCTGCCAACCAGCTTGTTTAGCGCCAGCAATATCCCAACCGTGCGCTGCAACAAGCATGGCATCTTCGGGTTTAACACCCATCTTTTCAGCGGCCCATGCGTAAGTGCGAAGATCAGGTTTGTATAGGTTGATATCTTCAACACTTAAGCGGTGTTCAAAAAAATCCAGTAAGTCAGCGTTTTTAAACTGGGTATACACCCCTTTGTTTGAAGAGTTGGTCAAGCTTACCAGCGTATACCCTTTGTCTTTTAACGCTTGTAAACCACTACGTACATCTGGGTGTGGTGGCAAACTGCGAAGTGGGGTAACAATGGCAGTTTTCGCTTGTTCTTGAGTAAGCGAGATACCTTCTATCTCAGCTACCATTAGCAATGACGCCACACCAATTTCACCGAAAGTGTGAAAACGTTGGGTGGTGGAATCTACTAACGAGTGGTGCAACATGGTTGAAAACCACAAAGGGAGTAGTTCATTACGCCCGCCTAATGCTTCTCCCACTGAGCTTCGCATTGCAGTCAGGTCTAGCAGGGTTTCATTCACATCGAAGAATATAACTTTTGGGGCAGATGGCTTACCCGTTTCCATGCTGCTGTCTGCAGGCTGTTGAGCATAGCTTGAAAATAACGGCAGTGTGAGTAGTACCGCAGTAATAAATCGTTTCATAAGGTGTCCTCTTCTAATGAGCAAGATAAGTGAGCGAATAATAAGAATGGGTTTTACCAATGATATAAAAATAGACGCTCATATTTTGAATGATTGTTCAAAACGATAAAGGAGATTACAGCAGGGTTCAATAACTTTTTGAGTGTTTGTTCAAAATTGCTATGATGTAAATAGAAAAAATAGGAAATAAGCGAACGAAAGGCACCTGTGATGGCTAAAGCACAATTTGATAAAGACAGTATATTGGATAAAACGATTATGCTGTTTTGGCAGCAAGGCTACCATGGCACGTCGATGCAAGACGTTACCGCTACCACAGGATTAAAGCCGGGCAGCTTATACAACAGTTTTGGCAATAAAGAGCAGTTGTTTATTGCCAGTTTGGAACGTTACGCACAGCGTAGCGCTGACAAAATGAAGCTTGCGATGTCACATGGCACAGGTGAGGGCATCGTTATGCTGTTGACCGACATGGTGGCAGCAAGAGGGAAGAAAGACTATACCCAAAAAGACTACGCAAGCTGCTTTATCATTAAAACCCAACTAGAACTTACGCGTACAGAGCCTAAGCTCGCTAAGCTTGCTGGAGACTACTTAAGCCGTACTAAGGCGCAGTACAAAGTGGCGATTGCCAGCGAATACGGTGAAGCGCTGAGTGAGGTGTATGCCACGTCGGTCATGATGGCTATTTTCGGTATTCGGGTTTACGGATATCAGCAACCAAACGAGGCCGATGTGCTTGAAAGCCTGAGGCTGTCTTTACACTGGTTGCCTTGGACAAAGCACTAAATTAACGTCGCTAAGGCGATATCGGTTTGCCTAGTCAATTCACCGTTAATCTTCCAGTGGTCAGGGCTCCAACCGGCTAAAAATCGATTAAAATCAGCGCAGGCAATAGGATATAGCGCTCGCCACTCCTGTTCTATCTGATGATATTGAGATTCGTATTTTGTGTCTATTAGGTGAGTGTTAAGGCAATCGAAATAGTAATCCAAACATTGAGTAGTGTGGGTTCGTTGATTGCTTTCACTTAACGCGCTGCCAATAAAATAAGCAACGTCTTTTATTCCTACTCCTAATCCAGTGTATTGAAAATCCACACCACCGCATCGGGTAAAGTCGGGGGTAAAGCAAAAGTTGGCAACCTTGGCATCACCATGTAATAAGGTTTGAAAGCGTGCTGATGAAAGTTGGGTCGACAATCTGCTTGCTTCCCGTTTTAAAGGCCCATCTTTCATAGCGTGCCATTCATCTTGTCGTGTACTCAAGTGCCAGTAAGTGCCTTCGGGCCAGACATTTGTGTCAACAATACCCATGAAGCGAGCATGAAATGCTGCCAGCCAACGCAATACCGATTGCGCTTGTTTTACACTTAGCGAAGTGGCACGTTTTGTAAATCCCGCGTTATCTAGGTCGTCCATTACTAAGATATGTGCATTGCTATCGTTTTCACCGCTAGCGGCTGCTATGCACATAGGGGTTAAGCAGTCTGTGGTAGTGCTAGGTTGCAAATGGGTGTAAAAGTAGTGCTCTACGTCAAATGATCGGCATTTTCTAAGGTGACTGGTATTGGTTTGCCATCCTTTTGGGTGGCTAATTTGTGAAGAGGGTTGAACGCACTTGGCCACCACAGGTATTGAAGTATTCTTAGCGTTATCAAACAGGGTTGCACGAAAGCATGCGCCATAACCACTCCATAGTGACTGAATCAGCACTGGGGAACGCACTTCTTTTTGGGTGGTTCTTTCTAACCAATCAATCAAGCTGGGTTTAACTTTATCCAACGTTTTACTCCCACTGTTCAGCAATATGAATGACCATTAAAAAAGCCGCAATTAAGCGGCTTCTTATCGTGTGTAAACAACCTTAGTTCCTAGTAATAACGCTAAGTCAAGGATGACTAGCGTTATCGCTAACTAGCGTTGCTAGTCACGCTTAGGCGTTTTCATCAACACTGGTTGGCAGTGTTGTTGGTGCTGATGCGGCGGCACTTGCCTTCGCAATAGCTGCGCTTCTACCCGATACTACAATAGCTGGGCGGCTATCGTCAGACTTAGCGGTAAGCGCTACGTCATTGAAAGTGTCATCAACCGAAGCTGGTGCTGCCATTGGCGCAGATGCGTTAATACGACCACGGCTGCTAGCTGCTACACCTGTAGTAATAGGCTTAGTTACCGCTGCTTTGGCTTTCTTAAGGTTCGCTTTTGGCGCAGGTTTAGCCTTAGGTTCACTTGCTGCTTTAGCAGAATCTTCACCTAGGTTAATTTCAACCTGTTTAGGTGCAGCTTCAGCGGCAGGAGCAGGAGTAACATCAGCTTTAGCTGGCTTAGGTGCGTCCGCTTCACTTTTAGGCGAAGCTAGCTCGAACTGCATTTCGTCTTGAACTACTTCAGCTACTGGCGCTTCTGGCTTGGCTGATGCGGTTTCTGTTGTTGCAGGTTCTGCTTTTTCTTCCGACGGCGCTAGTACACCAGGCTTAGTGGCTTGAGTGTCTTCCGCTTTAGCCGCAGAAGGCGCTTCAGCATTATCGGCACTTGCATCAACAGCAGCAGGCTGGGCATTCTCATTTTGAGTGTGCGCAGTGTCTGCCTCAAGTTTACTAGGCATAGCCGCTTGCGTATCTTCTGCACGCGGTGCTGATTCACTAATGTCGGCGGTAGGAGCCGTTGAAGCTGGTACTTCTTGTGACGGTGCAGTTTCAACGTTTGCTGTTGACTGTTCACCTACCGGGGCGCTGTTGTCATCATTAGACTGCTGCGCTTCCTTCTTGCGGCGCTGACCAGCAGCACGAACATGACGAGGAGAGCGACGTGAACGGCCACGGCTTTCACGTTTTTGCCCATTTTCATCAGTGTCGTTGTTCGATTGCTCTGAAGAAGATTGAGCATCTTGTTCAGTGGTCGACTTAACGTCAGCTGGCTGAGAGGCTTGTGTTACTGGCGCTGCTGATTCAGAAGCTGCTGGTGCATCAGTTGGCTGAACTGGCGAAGTATTTACTTCTTCAGTTTCTGCCGGGGCTGCTTTAGCAGGTTTTGGCTTATCAACTGCAAGAGACTTAACTGGTTTGCTAGCAGGTGCTTCATTTGACTGTGTATTGTCATCTTTTTTCACACGTACGCTGCGACGAGTATCTCTGCGTTTGCGGCGCTCAGCTACTTCTTGTTTTTTCTGCGCTTCTTGAGGCTTAGCATCTTGAGACTTGCTATCTTGAGTCTTAGGCGCTTCTTCTTGCGCGTTATCTCTGCTTTGCTCTTGCTTAGGCTTCTGAGTCTCGTCACGAGGTTTACGAGGCTTACGAGGCTTGTTGTTGCTTGCGCGTGGCTTGTCGTCTTGCTCAGAACGTGGCGTACGCTGTTCTTGTTCGCCATCTTTGTTTTGAGGCTGGTTACGACGAGTGTTCTTTCTTGGCTTACGACGACGATCATCACCATTGCGATTGCGAGACTGATTGCCACCACGATTATTGCGGCTTTCAGATTGCTTCTGATTTTCTTTTTCTTTCGCTTCAGCTTCTGCTTTCGTTTTCTCGTCTTCACCACCAAGCACATCACCTAACCATTTACCTATGCGGGCAAATAATGATGGTGAGCTTTCAGTTTTAGCTTCAGGTGTTTCTGCTTTAGGCGCAACAACAGGTGCCGCGGTAGGTGCAACTAGCCCTTTCAATGCTGGCTCTTCACGCTTAACCGGCGCTGAAGTAGTGGTTTCAGTTTCCGTTTCAACCGTTGGCATTAACTCTACTTCGTAGCTTGCGTCATCTAGAATATCATCTGGACGGCGGCGAGTGACTTGGTAGTGAGGTGTTTCAAGGTTGGCGTTAGGAATAAGTAATAAGTTTACCCCATGACGCTTTTCTAAGCTTTGAATTGCTTTACGCTTTTCATTAAGCAAGTAGGTTGCTACTGATACAGGAAGCTGTGCTTCAATTTGGCCTGTGTTTTCTTTAATGCTTTCTTCTTCAAGAATACGCAAAATAGACAGCGCTAATGACTCGGTACCACGAATGGTGCCGTGACCTGAACAGCGAGGGCACACGTGGTGCGCTGAATCACCCAATGATGGACGTAAACGCTGGCGTGACATTTCAAGCAAGCCAAAGCGAGAAATACGGCCTAGTTGGACGCGAGCACGATCGCTGCGAACCGCGTCTTTCATGCGATTTTCAACTTCACGTTGGTGACGTACTGGGGTCATATCGATAAAATCGATAACAACCAAGCCACCTAAGTCGCGTAAACGAAGTTGACGGGCAATTTCGTCAGCGGCTTCAAGGTTTGTATTTAATGCTGTTTCTTCAATATCTCCGCCTTTTGTTGCGCGGGCAGAGTTGATATCAATAGAGGTAAGCGCTTCAGTAGGGTCGATAACAATTGAACCACCAGAAGGTAAGCGAACTTCACGTTGGAAGGCAGACTCAATTTGGCTTTCAATTTGATAATGACTGAACAAAGGTACTTCGCCACGATAAAGCTTAACGCGGCTAGCGAAGTCAGGGCGCACTAGTTGGATGTGCTGCAACGCTTGTTCGTAGATGCTGGTTTTATCAATTAAGATTTCACCAATATCGCGACGTAGATAGTCACGAATTGCACGTACAATTACGTTACTTTCTTGGTGAATTAAGAAGGGCGCTTCACGCTCTTCAGCCACTTTAGAAATTGCTTCCCAATGGGTAAGTAGTACTTTTAAATCCCACTCTAATTCTTCGTAAGATTTCCCTACGCCAGCGGTACGAACGATTAAGCCCATGCCATCAGGCAGGTCTAGTTTGTTCAAAGATTCTTTAAGTTCTGTACGCTCATCACCTTCGATGCGACGAGAAATACCGCCAGCACGAGGGTTGTTTGGCATTAATACTAAGTAGCTACCAGCCAGCGATAAGAAAGTGGTAAGCGCTGCGCCTTTTTGGCCACGTTCTTCTTTATCAATTTGAATGATAACTTCTTGGCCTTCCTTAATAACATCTTTGATGTTTGGACGGCCTTCGAAACGGTAGCCTTTAGGGAAGTAAGTGCGAGCGATTTCTTTAAGGGGTAGGAAACCGTGGCGATCTGCGCCGTAGTCTACGAATGCCGCTTCGAGGCTTGGCTCAACGCGGGTTATTTTACCTTTGTAAATGTTTGCTTTTTTCTGTTCGTGCCCAGGACTTTCGATGTCCAAATCGTATAACCGCTGCCCATCAACAAGGGCAACACGCAACTCTTCTAATTGAGTTGCATTAATTAACATTCTTTTCATTGTATCTAACTCTGTTTTTAATACAGCCGTCCAGATACAAAATTAAAGTGACATGTACAAACCCTCACCGCGCAACCTCACGATTGTACGGGGACCTTGTTGTAACGCCGCATTATCCTTGAACTTACGCGGCATGTAACGTTTTTCGTTACTCGTTCCGCGTTTTGTATTGTTCTTAAGGATGTCGGGAGCGACATACCCTTATCTCTATCTATCTTTTTAACAAACACCGCTCTTAGGCTGGCGCTTGTTTGTCAATTCAATTCTGTTAGCTAAACGGCGAACTTATTTTATGTTCGCAAACAGCATCTGAATTATCTAACGGCAGTGTAGTCGTTGCCTCTATAATTCTCGTTCCAGATATAAAATTGCGTGTTCATTGAATAATGCAATTGGAACGTGACGCTGTTCTTATGGATAACAAAAGTGGCGAAATAAGCGGGTAACGAATTAACCTGCTCTAAATGCTCACTATGTTAAATGTTGTGTTTCACCGGCGTGATTTGGCCGCGTAAAATACAGTTTTTATTATGGCATCAAAGGTTCAATTTAAGCAAGGTGTGAGGGGTAAATAACCCCAGATAATGGGGTTTTTCTGTGCTAAATGCTCGTTTAGTATCAAAAGTAGTCAAAGGGTTTTATTTTTAAGGCACATCAAAGTTTCTGTATCGGTCTGCTTTTGCATTGCGTTATAATGGAGTTTATGAAAGAACAAACCCAACAATCAGTCCGTTTCGTTACCGTTGAACCCGATTTAGCAGGGCAACGTGTAGACAATTTTTTGCGCACCCAATTAAAGGGTGTGCCCAAAAGCATGATCTATCGCATTTTACGTAAAGGTGAAGTGCGCGTAAATAAGGGCAGGGTAAAACCCGAATATAAACTCGTTGCCGACGATGTGGTGCGTATCCCACCTGTGCGAGTTTCTGAAGGAACACCTGGGCCGTCGCCAAAACTCGATAAAATTGCAGCGCTTGAATCTCAAATATTATTTGAAGACGATCGCATTATAGTGATTAACAAGCCTTCTGGTATTGCCGTTCATGGTGGTAGTGGTTTGAGCTTTGGTCTTATTGAAGGTTTACGGGCACTACGTCCTGATGCCAATTTTATGGAATTGGTACACCGTTTAGACAGAGACACTTCTGGCTGTATTCTTATTGCTAAGAAACGCTCGGCGCTTCGCCATATGCATGAGCAGTTGCGTACCGGTAAGATGGATAAACGCTACCAAGCCCTAGTGGCGGGGCAGTGGCCTGACAATCGCTTTAAAGTAAAAGCGCCTCTTCGTAAGAATGTGTTGCAATCGGGTGAACGCATGGTGAGCGTAAGTGAAGATGGTAAGCCATCTGAAACCCGCTATCGCATATTGCAAAAGTTCGACACCGCTACTTTGGTAGAGGCTTCACCTATTACAGGTAGAACCCATCAAATCCGAGTGCACTGTTTACACGCTGAGCATCCTATTGCATGCGACCCTAAATACGGTGATACCGAGTTTGATGAGTCTATACGTCAAAAAGGCTTAAACCGCTTATTTTTGCACGCATATAGCATTTCGCTAATTCACCCTGGCACAGAAGAGCGGGTTAAATTTACCGCACCGTTAGATGCCACGTTAACCAATACCCTTAAAGCCTTGTCATAAAGCTTTTAGGGTATTCGGTAAGTTTACTTATTAATTAAGTTCTATTTATTTATATAGATTCTTTATACAGAAGGAACGCTGTAACTATGCGCTATAAGTTGGTTATTTTTGATTGGGACGGCACCTTAATGGACTCTGCCGATAAAATTATCAACTGTATGCAGATAGCAGCAAAACACTGTGACATGCCGGTTCCAAGTGCTGATGCGGTAAGTCACATTATAGGTATTAGCTTAAAACCTGCTATTAAGCAGTTATTTGGTATTGACGATGATGCCCTTGCTGAGCGCTTAGTACTGGCCTATAAAGAAGCCTTTGTAAGTCATGATGCTACGCCGTGCCCGTTGTTTAATGGTGTAGAAGAATTGTTATCAGCACTAAAGGCAAAGGGAGCGACTCTTGCTGTAGCAACAGGGAAGGCGCGAAGAGGCCTTGTTAGGGCTTGGTCGCAAACCGAGACTGGCCATTTTTTTAGTGCGTCACGATGCGCTGATGACGCGCAGTCTAAACCGTCACCTGACATGCTACTGCAAATTTTAGACGAGCTAAATATTAGTGCACATGATGCCGTTATGATTGGCGACACCACTTACGATATGCAAATGGCAAAATCTATTGGTATGCGCAGAATAGGGGTTTCTTACGGGGTGCATGCACAAGTTCACCTTGAAGCGTTGGCGCCTGAAACCATTGTGCATTCCATTGGCGAACTTCAGCAGTTCTTGCTCCGCTAGTTTAGCGTTCAATAGCAAAGCAAATCTTCAACCGCTAGGCCTTGGCAGTAGCTAGGTCTAGCAAATCGATATTAAAATGTTTGTCTAGCATATTATGCAGCAGCATAACGGGAAGCCCTATTAACGTATTAGGGTCGCGGCTGGTAATGCGTTCAAACAATAAGGCCCCCATGCCTTCACATTTGAAACTCCCCGCGCAATCAAGAGGCATTTCGGCTTCAACGTAAGCGCGTAGTTGTGCTTCTTTATGGCTACGAAAATACACGCAGGTTTCTTCAGCCCGAGTAATAGTGTCTAAATTGCTAGTGAGGATGTCGGGTAGGTCTTCGTCTTCTTCAGCTTTACACAAACTTATCGCGGTATAAAAATACACCGATTTACCTTGGCACATTTTCAATTGCGCTACGGCGTTTTCAACTGTTCCCGGCTTGCCTAGTATAATTTTGCCATCAGGACCTTCGACAGAAGCAACTTGATCGCTTCCAATTACAATTCTCCCTGGCTGCTGTTGGGCAATTTTTTTAGCTTTTTCGAACGCTAAACGTTTACACAACGCAAGGGGAGTTTCATCGGGTAGGGGGGTCTCATCTATATCTGGTTTGCTTATTTCTGCTTGAATACCAATATTCGACAACAATTGCTGACGGTACTTAGATGATGAAGCTAAAACGAGTGTGGTCATACTACAAAACCTCAATCTTACATTAAGTGTTAATTAACCGGTTTACGCGTGGTGTGTTCTCTTACGCAAGTCTGTGCTTTTCTTAAACACTGAATTCCTTTTTATGTGGCTGATTTTACGAATAACCTAAAAATTACCCATAAAGAGTCATTACAACTTACCTTAAATATAGCGTGTTTTTATAAATGAGCGTAATACCGTTTGCCAACTTGGTTTTGTTTGATAATACGCCATTTTACCAACCTCCCCCTATTTTAAGCACATCATGTTCTTTTTACTTGTTATTTAGGGGTATTCCCTTAAAATTCGGTTTATGAAAAGAAGTACAAAATCGCTAAATTATTATACAAAAACGCCCATTAAATCTTTGACAGTGGGATGTGGAATCTATAGAATGCGCGCCCTATGCAGAAAGTGAAACTCCCTCATACGGTCGAACCGACCAGCAGCGCTATGAAACGTTCCGATTATCGGGGTGTTCTTGTGTCTGAAGATATGGAACGATTGAGTGGGGCAGTTGTCCGATGTAGTGAATATGTGAACGTCGATGTGCAGTTCAAAAAAGACGAGCAGGGTCTTACTGTATTTCACGGTCATTTAGACACTCAGGTAACACTTCTCTGCCAGCGGTGTAATGGTGAATTTGATACCACACTTGATGTGGATTTTTGTTTTACTCCAGTGCAGGGAGAAGAACGAAATGAAGAAGATCCAATACCCGAGGCTTACGAACCGGTAGAGGTCAACGACCACGGAGAAGTTAATCTGCTTCAGATATTTGAAGACGAGTTACTTTTATCTTTGCCCATCGTACCCCTTCATGCAGAGGAGGAGTGCTCAGTGTCTAAAGATGATATGTCATTTGGAAAGATTGAACCGGAACAAGAGCGAGAAAACCCTTTCGCGGTTTTGAAAGAACTTAAGCGAGACCAGGAGTAAGTTATGGCTGTACAAAAAAATCGTAAAACGCGCTCTAAGCGTGGCATGCGTCGTTCACACGATGCATTGACAGCGTCGACTTTGTCTGTCGACCCTACGTCGGGTGAAACACACCGTCGTCACCACGTGACAGCTGACGGTTATTACAAAGGCAATAAAGTAGTCGGCGCGTAATTCGGCGTCTACATTTTGTCTAAGCTAACCATCGCGTTAGATATCATGGGGGGCGATCATGGTCCCCCTGTTATCCTTTCTGCGGCTGTAAAAGCCATTGAACTTCATTCTGACGTTCATTTTTTGCTATGCGGCGACCAAGCCGTTATAAATCCAGCAATACAAAATCTCACCGCTTCTCAACGAAGTCGGGTAACCGTATCTCATTGCGACCAAGTGGTTGAAATGGGTGAGGCGCCTACCTCTGCGTTACGCAATAAAAAACGCTCTTCAATGCGCCGTGTGATTGAATATGTTCAAAGCAACGAAGCCGATGCATGTGTAAGTGCAGGCAATACGGGCGCGCTCTTAACCTTATCGTTCTACTTATTAAAAACGTTGTCGGGTATTGATAGGCCAGCACTTATCAGCATGATGCCCACCGCGAGTCACCATAATGTTTTCTTGCTTGATTTAGGCGCGAATGTAAATTGCACGCCTGAAATTTTATTTCAGTACGGTGTGATGGGTTCGGTGTTAGCGCAAGAAGCCGCGGGTATTCCTTCGCCGCGAGTTGCCTTATTAAACGTGGGCGAAGAAGATATAAAAGGAAATGCGTACGTAAAGTTAGCCGACCAACTATTTAAAGATGCACCAGGCATTAACTACATTGGCTACGTTGAAGGTGATGACATCTTTACCGACAAAGCCGATGTGGTGGTGACTGACGGTTTTACCGGCAATGTTGCACTTAAATCTAGTGAAGGGCTGGCCAAGTTAGTCATTAATGAAGTGAAGCGCCAGTCACAAAAGAACTTTTATACGCGGCTAATGGCCAAAATTGCTTTTCCATTGCTCAAATCTATCTATAACAGTGTGAACCCCGACCAGTATAATGGTGCGAGTCTGATAGGATTGCGCGGCATTGTTATCAAGAGTCATGGAAATGCATCTAAAGACGCCTTTTATTACGCCATTGTGCAAGCAATGAAAGAAGCAAAGATGCGAGTTCCAGACAAGATAAAAACGAAGATAGAAACGGTTTTATTGGAGCAGCTTTGAGCAAATATTCTCGATTTATCGGTACTGGAAGTTATTACCCTAGTGATATACGAACCAATGCCGATTTGGAAGTTATGGTTGATACCAGTGATGAATGGATCACTGATAGAACCGGTATTAAAGAACGCCGAATTATAGGTGCTGAAGAAACCGCTGCGACCATGGGTGCAGAGGCAAGTAAGAAAGCCATAGAGATGGCAGGCATCGACCCTCAATCAATTGACATGATAGTGTGTGCTACTACGAGCGGACGCTATGCACTTCCTAGCACGGCCTGTGAAATCCAGCGCATTTTAGGTATTAATGGTATTCCTGCATTTGATGTGGCTGCTGCTTGTGCAGGTTATTGCTACGCATTAAGTGTGGCCGACCAATATATCAAATCTGGCATGGCTAAGCGTATCTTGGTTATTGGTACAGATTGTCTTAGCCGTTTGATAGCGCCTGAAGATCGCACTATGGTCATTCTATTTGGCGATGCTGCTGGTGCCACTATTATAGAAGCCAGTGACGAGCCTGGTATATTATCTACTCATATCAACGCTGATGGTTCTTACGGCGATTTACTTTACGTTGGAAACCCTACGCGTGGTGATGAAGCATCTGTTCACGAAAATTGGGGCGTTATGCGCGGAAACGAAGTTTTCAAAGTTGCCGTGAACAAATTGTCTGAAGTGGTTGAGCAAACCCTTGCGGCCAACAATATGCAAAAATCTGATCTGGATTGGCTAGTGCCTCATCAGGCGAATTTCAGAATTATTAAAGCGACAGCAAAAAAATTAGATATGTCGTTAGACCAAGTGGTAGTGACGTTAGAAAAGTACGGTAATACCTCGGCTGCCACAGTACCCACAGCACTAGACACCGCTATTCGCGATGGTCGTATTCAGCGTGGGCAACATTTATTATTAGAAGCATTCGGCGGCGGTTTTGCTTGGGCATCTGCGCTGGTACGATACTAGTTTCTTCTATCCGTCTTATTGAATTCGTTGTATTCAAAAATTCGTTGTATACAAAAAAATAATAAGGAACAACAATGACAAAAACAGCCTGCGTCTTTCCTGGGCAGGGCTCACAATCGGTGGGCATGCTTAAAGAGTTGGCCGACAGCCATCCTTCGGTTTTAGATACCTTCAAAGAAGCTTCAGACGTATTAGGTTACGATCTTTGGGATCTGGTACAAAACGATACCGATGGAAAGTTGAACGAAACCCATATTACTCAGCCAGCTTTGCTTGCTGCTAGTGTTGCTACTTGGCGTATATTAGAAGCACAAGGTATTGAAGTGAGCTATTTAGCGGGTCACAGTTTGGGTGAGTATTCTGCCCTAGTATGTGGCGGTGCTATGTCTTTTGCTGATGCGATAAAGCTGGTTGAAGCTCGTGGTCAATATATGCAAGAGGCGGTGCCAGCGGGTGCCGGTGCTATGTATGCCATTATTGGCTTAGATGATAACACCATTGCTAACGTGTGCCACCAAACGGCGATTGCCACAGGCGACGTAGTATCTCCGGTTAATTTTAACTCGCCGGGCCAAGTGGTTATTGCTGGCGAAAAAGTGGCCGCTGAGCAAGCTGCTGCTGCGTGTAAAGAAGCGGGTGCCAAGCGGGCGCTTCCATTATCGGTAAGTGTGCCTTCGCACTGCGAACTCATGCGCCCCGCTGCTGACAAGTTAGAAGACGCACTGGCGACACTAAACGTTCATACCCCTGCAATTAATATTATCAATAATGTTGATGTGACCATTGAAACTGACGGTGCATCAATAAAAAGTGCGTTGGTACGCCAATTATATTGCCCTGTTCAGTGGACACGTACCGTGGAGTATTTGGCTGCAGCAGGTGTTGAACGCATCATTGAAGTAGGCCCAGGTAAGGTACTTACAGGATTAAATAAACGCATTAATAAAAGTTTAGAATCCATTGCTGTAAACACCCCAGAAAGTGTGGAAGCATTAAAACAATAAGGAAACGCTATGAGTCAGTTAGAAGGCAAAGTAGCACTGGTAACAGGCGCTAGCCGAGGCATTGGTAAAGCCATTGCTAGTCAGCTTGCAGCGCAGGGTGCTACGGTTGTAGGCACTGCTACAAGCGACAGTGGTGCAAGTGCAATTACTGAATATTTATCTGAATTTGGTGGCAAAGGTATTGCACTAAATGTTACCGATAAAGACAGTATAGATGCTATAATCAAGGAAATTAATGACACCTTCGGTGGCATTGATATTTTGGTTAATAATGCAGGTATTACTCGTGATAACTTGTTAATGCGTATGAAAGATGACGAATGGCAAGACATCATTAATACTAACCTTACAGCCATTTTTACGCTGTCAAAAGCAGTACTTCGCGGTATGATGAAGAAACGCTTTGGCCGTATTGTAAATATCGGTTCTGTGGTGGGTAGTTCGGGTAATGCTGGGCAAGCAAACTACGCAGCAGCGAAAGCAGGTGTTATTGGTTTTTCGAAATCTATGGCACGTGAAGTGGCTTCTCGTGGTATAACTATTAATGTTGTTGCGCCTGGTTTTATCGATACCGACATGACAAAATCATTGACGGACGATCAAAAAAGCGCAATTTTTAAAGATATTCCTGCTAACCGTTTAGGTGAACCTGATGAAATAGCAGCCACTGTTGCCTTCTTAGTGAGCAGCGGTGCAGCCTATATTACAGGCGAAACTATCCATGTAAACGGTGGTATGTATATGGGTTAAATTCACGAAAATTGTGAATTTAACTGTGTTTGGGGTGGATTTTCCCCGAACTTGAATGTAAAAATAGAACATTAAGAATTTGGGATGTCGCTGGTTTGACCAGAAAAATTGTTTAAACTGGTGCTTGCAAGCTTGTACCTTGCAAAATAAACTAGCGGCACTTTGACTATCTAGTGACGTTTAAGGGAAACCTAGAATTATGAGTAACATTGAAGAACGCGTTAAGAAAATTATCATTGAACAACTTGGCGTAAAAGAAGAAGAAGTAAAAGCTGAAGCTTCATTCGTTGATGATTTGGGCGCAGACTCACTTGACACTGTTGAGCTAGTAATGGCGTTAGAAGAAGAATTTGATACTGAAATTCCTGACGAAGAAGCAGAAAAAATTACTACTGTTCAGTCAGCTATTGACTACATCAATGCTAACAAAGACGCTTAAGTCTTCGTTACAGTAAATTAAAAAACGGCTCTCTTTAGAGCCGTTTTTGTATTCCCACCTTATTAGTTCCAATGCGAGGGCTTTTTGTGACAAAACGTCGCGTAGTGGTTACTGGTCTTGGCATGCTTTCACCTTTGGGTCTTTCTGTAGATGAGACTTGGCGTCGTCTGTTAGCAGGCGAAAGCGGTATTGGTGAAATCACCCACTTTGATTGCAGTGACTATTCCACCCGTTTCGCAGGTCAAGTTGATAACTTTGACCCGCAGGAATATATAGAAAAGAAAGAAACGAAAAAAATGGACAGGTTTATTCAGCTGGGTATTGCAGCGGGTAAACAGGCCATGGCTGATTCGGGCTTAACGATAACTGAAGAAAATGCACACCGTGTTGGTGTAGCTATTGGTTCAGGCATCGGTGGGCTAGAACAAATTGAACAAAACCACACTAAATTAATGAATAGCGGTCCTAAGCGCGTTTCTCCATTTTTTGTGCCTTCCACTATTACCAATATGATTTCAGGCTTTTTGTCTATCATGGAAGGGCTTAAAGGGCCAAACCTAAACGTTGTGACGGCGTGTACCACTGGTGTGCATAACATTGGTATTGCTGCGCGTACTATCGCGTATGACGATGCGGATGCCATGCTAGCAGGCGGTTCAGAAGCGTCTATTACGCCGTTAGGTATTGCGGGTTTTGCTGCGGCACGTGCATTGTCTGCACGAAACGATGATCCTCAAGGTGCTAGTCGCCCTTGGGATAAAGATCGTGATGGTTTCGTGATGGGCGAAGGTGCTGGCGTAGTAATGCTAGAAGAATACGAAGCGGCGAAAGCCCGTGGTGCAACCATTTACGCTGAACTTGTTGGTTTTGGTATGAGTGGCGATGCCTATCATATGACATCACCACCTGCTGACGGTGAAGGTGCAGCGGCTTCAATGAGTAACGCTATTCGCGATGCAAAAATTGAGAGCAGTGAAATTGGTTACGTTAACGCGCATGGTACATCCACACCAGCGGGTGATATTGCAGAAGTAGCAGCGGTTAAGCGCGTATTCAACGAACATGCGCATAACATGCTGGTAAGCTCTACTAAGTCGATGACAGGTCATTTACTTGGTGCAGCAGGCTCTGTAGAAGCTATTTTCACCATATTGGCACTACGTGACAAAATGGCGCCGCCTACCATTAATTTGGATGAGCCAAGCGAAGGATGCGATTTAGACTTCGTGGCGAATAAAGCAAAAATGTTTACTTCAGACTATGCGCTGTGTAATTCATTTGGCTTTGGTGGTACTAACGGTTCGCTTATTTTCAAACGAATTTAAGCCCGAACACACGTTCGGACACCCGTAGTTATTGATTAAAGGCAGCGCAAGCTGCCTTTCTTGTTTGCGCACAACAACTTGGTATACTGCACAGCAGACGTTAATTATTAGAGCTAGTTGTGAAAATAGTCGCAAATACCGACACCGCATCTTCCACCCCTTCATCCGCCGATGCAATTGCCTTAAACGACAGGGCACTGAACTATGGTGATGGCGTTTTTACTACTATGTGTGTTAGCCAGGGGAAAGTAGAACTACTGACTTTTCATCTTGCTAGGCTCAATCATGATGCTAAAGCGTTAGCTATTTCCCTCGACATGACTGCACTTAGACAGGCAATTGATGTTTATGTCAGCGCACTTACCGAATCTCTTGAACACCCCAGCATTAAAAGAGTAATGAAGGTTCATGTGTCTTCAGGAGAGGGCGGTCGTGGGTACGCACGAGATAGCCAAGCTCCGGCCATTGTTCGGTTTTCCACCCATACGTATCCTGCACATTATTCTGAACTTGCCGTTAGTGGTTTAACTCTAATAAACGCGAAAACACCCTTGGCCATACAGCCTTTACTGGGTGGTATTAAACATATGAACCGGTTAGAGCAGGTATTGGTTAAGCGTGAAGTTGTTGAGGCGAATGCCGATGATGCCTTGGTGTTCGACACGCAAGGGCACCTTATTGAAGCCAGTGCGGGAAACGTATTTTTTCAAACCGATACTGGATGGCACACGCCAAAGGTAAATAACTGCGGTGTAAATGGTGTTGTGCGCCAGTGCTTGTTAAGTACGCGGGGAAAAAATTCGGTAAAAGAAAGCCTAACTAACGCTGATGTTATTGGCGACAACGCCTTAAACGTTTATGAAGGCGAATACACACTGGCTGATATCGCTAATGCCAAGGCAATGGTGATCACCAATGCCTTAATGGGCGTAATGCCAGTCAATAAAGTTGTGCTAAACGACGGAAAAACGAGTGATGAGTTAGCATTTAGTGCGTCTCATGAAGGGGCAAAGCGCCTTGCTAAGTTAGTATTAGATAAAATTCAGGAAGATCATGCGAATAGTTATTAGCATTGGGATAATGCTAGCGCTTGTTGTGGGTGCAATTACCTTTGGTGTTTTATATGTAAATGGGCAAGCTTCATCGCCCTTGTCGATTTCTCAACCGCAGCTTTATACGGTAGAAAAGGGCAGTAACGGATATAAGGTGGTAAGGGAGCTTCGGGCACGGGAGTTAATCGATAGCCCTGAATTAGCAACAAAACTTTGGCTCAAATTTTTTGCTGCTAATACCCATGTAAAATCGGGTACATACCGTTTAACACCTGGGCTATCACTACGAGAAGTATTCGGCGTACTAAGCCGTGGTGAAGAGCACTATTTTGCCGTGAGCTTGGTAGAAGGACTGACACTAAAAGAGTGGTTGGTTACGTTAAAGGCGAAAACTGAACTGATAAACGATGTATCGCTGGATCAGGTTGAAGAGACAATTAATACCACAAGCTCGGTAAATGAGGAAAAAGCGCCAATGCTATGGCTGAACGAAGCTAGCAGCGCCGAAGGCTTATTTTTAGCTGATACGTATTTCTTTACCGCTAACACTGCGGCCAGTAGCATTTTAAAACGCGCGCACAAGGCCATGTTAGATTATGTCGAAACCCAGTGGCAGCAACGGCAACCAGATTTGCCATTGAACTCACCGTACGACGCCCTAATATTGGCAAGTATTATTGAAAAAGAAACCGCAGTGAGCGAAGAGCGCACTAAAATAGCGGGAGTGTTTGTGAACCGACTGCGGAAAAATATGCGATTACAAACCGATCCCACTGTTATTTACGGTATTGGTGATACGTATGATGGTAATATTACCCGTAAGCACCTTCGTACGCCCACACCTTACAACACGTATACAATTAAAGGTTTGCCGCCCACGCCTATCGCGATGGCGGGTAAGGAAGCCATTTGGGCCGCGTTAAACCCAATGGAAACCGATGCCTTGTATTTTGTGGCTAGGGGTGATGGTAGCCACGAATTTTCATCTTCGCTAGCAGCCCATAATGCAGCTGTGCGAAAATATCAGTTAAATCGAAAATAAAAAGTCCAACAACGAATAATTATGAACGGAAAGTTTATTGTAGTAGAGGGCCTTGAAGGGGCCGGAAAAAGTTCAGTGATTGGGCTTATCGTAAAGCATTTGCAAGACGCAGGTATTACGGTTGAGCAAACACGTGAGCCAGGCGGTACGCCTATGGCCGAGGCTATCCGCGAGTGTGTTAAACACGACTGGGACGAAACCGTAGCCGAAGAAACAGAATTACTGTTGATGTACGCCGCCCGGGTACAGTTATTAACTAACCGTATACTTCCGGCGTTAAATGCAGGGCAGTGGGTAGTAGGTGACAGGCATGATTTGTCTTCACAAGCCTATCAAGGCGGTGGCCGCGGCGTGAGTGCCGATACCATGACTGCCATTAGCAAAATAGCGCTTAACGGTTTTAAACCTAATTTGACCTTGTACTTGGACGTTGAGCCAGCAATAGGGCTAGAACGCGCTAGAGGCAGGGGAGAGCTAGATCGTATTGAACAAGCAGGTTTGGCCTTTTTTGAGCGCACCCGTGAACGGTATTTAAGCTTAGCAGCACAAGACGACAGTATTGTGGTGATTAATGCCATGCAAGCTATGGAAGATGTACATAAAGACGTGATAACCGCTGTGCAGGAGTACCTTTCTTAATGCAATCTGGGCAAATGCTTCCTTGGTTCACTGATACCTATAACGAATTGCTTGTACGCTATTTTAATAACAAGCTGCACCATGCGCTGTTATTCATTGGCGCTAAAGGTATTGGTAAAGCAAAATTGGTTGCTGGGCTGTCGGATACGCTGTTGTGCAAAAAGCCAACCCCTCAAGGTGCGTGCAATGCATGCCAAAGCTGCCATTTGCGTCTTGCTGGTAATCACCCGGATTTTTACGTGTTAGAAAGCGAAAAACAATTGGGCGTGGATAAAATTCGTGAAGGTATTGCCAAGTTAAGCGGCACGGCGCAAATGGGGGGCAATAAGGTATTGGTGATCCCCGTGGCCGATAGCATGACAGAAGCGGCGGCCAATGCACTCTTGAAAACGTTAGAAGAGCCCACCAATAATACCTACTTGCTGCTTATCACTGACAGCCTAAATAGAATAATGCCCACTATTTTGAGTAGATGTGAAAAACATTCACTTGGTCTGCCTGATGTGCAAAGTAGTTTGGCCTATTTGCAGCAACAAGGCGTACAAGATGCGAGTGAAGCGTTACTAGAAGCCTATGGTTATGCGCCACTTCGTTTAGAAGCAGCACTTAATAGCGAAAGCGATTTTAATTATCGTACCTTTACTGACGGTATGGGCGCACTACTTGCTAGTTCAGGAAGTCAGCAACTTTTAGCACTGGCTAATAAATGGCAAGGTGACGCTGTTCAGGTAGCAACATGGTGTCAACATATGGCGCATAAATCGTATGTAGAACGCCAGCAAACGCAAGATTACGCACGTTATCGCGCTTGCGTAGACGCAGTAAAAACCTTACAGCACCCAGGGGTAAATAAGTCCATGGTGTTGATAAGTATTTTGAAACAATTTCAGCGCTAGGCCAGGTTATTATTGGGTTAGCCGTAAAAAAGATAGGTATATTTTGTTCGTAGATTCACATTGTCATTTAGACAGATTAAAGCAATCGCCAGAAGCATTGGCAGAAACTCTTAACTTTGCTCGTACCCGCGGTGTAGAGCACTTTTTATGTGTGTGCGTATCGGTGACCGATTACGACAGCATGTTAGAAACCGTAAAGGGCTTCGATGACGTTTCTGTCTCTTGTGGCGTACACCCCCTTCACCAAGAAGATGCATGTACTTATCAAGAGTTACTTGAAAAAGCGCAAGACGATGCGGTAGTGGCCATTGGTGAAACAGGCTTAGATTATTTTTATAGCCCTGAAAGCAAAGCGGTTCAGCTAACGTCGTTTGTTGATCATATTAAAGTCGCCAACGAAACGAAGAAACCACTTATTATTCATACCCGTGATGCCCGTGACGACACCATCAATTTGCTGCGCGAACACAAAGCTAGCCATACAAAGGGTGTGCTGCATTGTTTTACCGAATCTCTTGAAATGGCCCAAGCTGCGATTGAAATGGATTTCTACATCTCAATATCAGGTATAGTCACCTTTAAATCCGCCAGTGAATTACAAGAAGTTGTAAAAGCGGTTCCCCTTGAGCGCTTATTAATTGAAACCGATTCGCCTTGGCTAGCTCCTGTACCTCACAGAGGTAAACAGAATCAGCCTGGCTATGTGGTGGAAGTTGCAGAATTTATTGCCGAATTGAAAGGGATTTCGGTGAAGGAATTAGCACGCATTACTACCGAAAACTTCTATACATTGTTTTCACTTGCCCAACGTAAAGCCGCTTAAGCGACCGGAGTATTTCAAAAATGCCGCAGTGGCGTACAGGGTTAACAAAAAGCTTACACGCTAGCAGAAGTATGCCTGAGAGCCGTTATTTTCAGTTGGCAACCGCTGATAAAGATGGCGTGCCATACTGCAGAACCGTGGTGTACCGAGGCTTAAGTGATGACAACAAGCTGATTGTTATTTCAGATACTCGTACTGAAAAGTACAACCAGTTGTCACAGCAAGCGAAAGCACAAGGTTGTTGGTATTTTTCGAAAACTCGTGAGCAGTATCGATTCAGTGTAAACGCGACTATTGTGACTGAAAACGAAGATAGGGCGCTAATAGAGGCGCATTGGGCAAAATTGTCTGATGCTGGTAAGAAGCAGTTTCTATGGGGCGACCCCGGTACGCCAAGAAACAACGGGTTGCCGCTTCAAATTACAGGCGACTATTCTGTCGCCCCTGAACATTTTTGCGTTATTTTGTTAGATATTTTCAACGTGGACTATCTGAATTTGCGCGGCAATCCACAGTATCGAGAATTACATCGTCGTGACGAAATGGGTAACTGGGTAAGCCAGTCTATTGTCCCATAACACAGCTCGTTGAACGCTAGAAATTAAACAAAAAAACGCCAGCAAATTTGCTGGCGTTTGTGATTTTATCACTAAGCTGTATTCGTTTATTCGAAAATTTTCGAAATCGGCGTATCACCCTTAAACAGATAAGTGGTTAGGTTATCAGTGTCACTACGATTCACTGCTTCCACGATGGCCGTTGCCACATCTTCTCTAGGAATGACAGCATCATCTTGGTTGTCAGGCATATCGGTAGACACCAAATGCGTACCTGGCTCGTTTAACAGTGTGCCTGGGCGTAAAATGACATAAGGCACACCGCTATTCATCAGGTGCTCGTCAGCCATGTGTTTAGCGACTAAATAAGGCTTAATGCTAGAGCTTACTGCGTCTGGATCGCCAGCCCCTATTGAACTTACCATCACAAATTTAGGTGTGTTAGCTGCCTTGGCGTAATTTGCTGCGTTTCGTGCAGCCCAAAGATCTATAAGAAGTGTTTTATCATCGCCAGAGTTGCCGCCGCTGCCCGCAACGAATACAACGCAATCTGCACCTTCAAAATGTTCAGAGAAGTCTTTTTCAAGATCTTGCTCTTTAACGACAAGGTTGTCGTTTTCAAAGTCGTTTAGCTTTTCAGGGCTTCGTACAGGTGCCACCACGTGGTGTCCTGCTTCAAGTAATTTTCCAGTAGCCTGTTTACCAATTTGGCCTGATGCGCCAATGACAAGAACCTTAGCCATAAATGTTACCTCCATGATTAAATATGGTTATTCATAAGCGTGGGAGAGAATTTCGATCACACAGTGCGATGAGTTTCATCATGGTGCGCTAATCGGCAAAAAGGCATTAATTGATTAACTAGGCAGCACCGTGGTTAATATAACTTGTAAAAACAGGAGCTTAAGCAGCAGGTTAAGGTGAGGCTATTTCACAACGGCATTGCGCCCTTCAGCTTTACCTTTATAGAGCTTTTTATCAGCGGCGTGTATGCATTGCTCTACGCTATCGCTTTCACGAATATCTGCAATTCCCGCGGTGATCGTCACATTCACATCATGCCCTTCGCAGTGAAAGGACGCTTTCTCTACCGCTTTTCTTAATTTTTCACCTACCCAATAGCATTCATGGACGTTAAGTTGGGGCAGTAGGATCAGAAACTCTTCGCCACCCCAACGACAAATAACGTCAGAATTCCTCAAGTTCGTACGTAGCAGTTCAGCTATTTTAACTAATATAAGGTCGCCCACATGGTGACCGTAAGTGTCGTTAATTCGTTTAAACCAATCAATATCCACGATAAGTAACGAAAAGGCTTGTGCGTAACGCTCGTAACTGTCCCAAGCCTCGTGAGCTCGACTGGTAAAGTAGCGCCTATTTTTCAGTCCGGTTAACGGGTCTTGGCTCGATACCTGCGTTAATTTTTCTACCACGTCTTCAAGATCTTTGGTTTTTTCTTCTACCATTTTTGCAAGCGCAACCGAGCGATTTTTAAGCGTTTGAATACGCCACCACACAAGTAGCGTTAAAAGCAGAAAAGCGGATGCGAAAATAGCACTTCGCCATACGGGTTTTTCCCACCATGGTGGAACAATACTGATTTGGAGCTTGGCTTCATTTGGACTCCATACTTTTTCTTTATTCATGGCTCGAATAGTAAGCGTGTAATTCCCGGGATCTAAATTGGTGTAGGTCACCCCGCGGCGGCGATGATCGGTAAAGCGCCACCTATTATCAAACCCTGATAATAGGTAGGCATAACTCACCTCGTTTGCGCGAGTAAAATCGAGCGCGGCGAATTCTACAGAAAATGAAACATTGTCCGAATTGAGTACTAATTTATCTACACTGGTACTTGGGAAAAGGTTTTCAGCTCCTTTGCTATGCTCATCAATAATTTCAATATGCGAGATATTGACCTTGGGCGACCAAGGCTGCTGTTTAATATCAGTGGGCTTGAAGCGAGTGAGTCCCTGTGGGCTCCCCATAAATATAGTGTCGTCATCGGTTTTTACGGCGGAGCCTATGTAGTAGCCAGACTCGCTGACACCATTTTGGGCCCCAAAATATGAAACCGACGATAGGGTAGAATCAATATGGGCAATGCCGACGGTTGTAGAGATCCAGAGTGCGTTTTCTTGATCTTCAATGATAGCGCCAATCGAGAGGTTACTTAAGTAACTGTCTGCTTCTATCTGTGTAAACGACACGGAGGGCCTGTCGTTATCCTCAATCACCATAAAATAGATACCGTTCGCCTGCGTGCCAACCCAATAGCCGCCACGAATAGAACGAGAAATCCACGTCACCACTGCGCCGTCAGGGAAATTAGTGCTACTTTCACCAATATTGCGAATTTCACCCGTAAATTTATTGGCAAAATATAAGCCCGATATACTGGCCAGCCATGCACTTTCATTATCTTCAAATATGATACGAGTGGTGAGTGAGATTGGCCATTGGCGAATCACCCGGTTCTCGGAAGGGCGATACACAAAAACGCCATCGCTATAACCGCCATACCAAACGTCGCCATCGGCATCCACGTTAAGGGTATAACCTGCCTTGCCCTTCAATGCCACCAAATCTACTTGTTCCGTGGCGGTATTTAGTTTCGCTAGCCCTGCGCGAGTAGAAAGCCAAACTGCGTCTGACGATTTATCGTAATGCACGGTTAGTAGCTTGTTTGAAGATACCTGACCTTCAGACTTAATTATTGAGGTATAGGGCCCGTTAACCTTGCCAGACTGATAATTGTAATGCCAAAGGTTGTCTTGTGTAGCAAGCCATAAGGAACTGTCTGTGTGGGTAGCAATGCCAGAAATATTATTACTAATAGCAGCGCTGGTTGAAAAGTTGGCCAGTACAGGGTGGTAAATAGAGAAACCATTATCGCGCGACCCTGCCACAATGGTACCCGCTTCGGTTTGATACAGCGATGTAATGTAATTATTCGCGAGATTCGATTGAGAAACCGATAACGACACAATCTCTGATGCTGCTTTAGCGGGAATAATATTCACGCCGCCACTTGTAGCAACCCAAACATTACCATTACGCTGAAATAAAATATTCAGCACATCATTAGATGAAAGGCCGTTACTTTCATCAAAACAAGTAGACGCGGAAAAGTCGTTGTTCGTGAATAAGGGGTACTGGCAAAGACCGTTAGCGCCTGTGCCAATCCACAAGCTCTCGTCAGCAGCGAGTGCCATCAAGGTTAATTTTTTGCCCGCCAGTTGTTGAAGCTCTAAAGTATTAAACGCTGAATTCAGCTTGTATAACCCTGATGTTGAGCTAAGCCAAACATGACTATTGCTATCAATAACAATGTCGGTGAGTGTACTGGTCACGTTCTCTAGAACAGCAATTTGAACCAGTTTATTTAAAAGCGTTGAAAAGCGATAAAGCGCACGGCCACTAATAACCCAAACGTTACCACTCTTATCGATTTTTATGCGTTTGATTGAGCCGGCTTTTATTTCGCTGGAAACCGAAATAGGGAAGTGTTCGAACGTTGCCGTTTCGATATGAAACTTGCTTACACCAGCAATAGAACCAACCCATAAGTATTCTTTGTCTAACGAAGATTCCATTTGAAAGGTAGTAACGGTGTTGAGCCCATCAGACTTATCTTTCTGCCATTTACCGAAATGCTTAAATTCGTTGCCATCAAACCTGTCGATCCCCGACTGTGTCGCCAGCCAAATATAACCGTTTTTATCTTCCGCAATATCTAAAACTGATACCTGCGATAGGCCTTCTTCGATTGAAAAACTTTTAAACACGGGCATAGGAAAGTCTGCGGCACGAGATGTGGCCGCAAAGGAAAAAATAATAGGGAATAGCATAGTGGCGGTAACCAGAAATCTTACCACTACAAACTTCATAAATACGCTCGGGGAGAAGGAATCAAGCGTTACGATATACTAGGGTTAACCTAGTAAAAATGGGACATAAGTATTAATTTTGCAAGTACGAGATATAAGGGCAGATAAAAAAGAACCCCGATTATCGAGGTTCTACTATTAAATCATTTAGTTGGCTAAAAAATTACCACCCACATTGACGGGTAGCATTTTGCTCATCTAACCACGTTTTTAACGGTGCAAAGTAGTCAGCAATAGTACTTGCATCCATTTCAGGTGAACCAGTAAGGGTTTCTAACGCATTTTGCCACGGCTGGCTCATGCCCATTTCAAGCATGGCGTTTAGTGCTGTACCCGCTTCTTCACTGTTGTAAATAGAGCAGCGATTAAGTGGACCTTCATCACCTGCAATATCACATAACGCTTTATGGAATTGAAATTGCAAAATATGTGCTAAGAAATAGCGCGTGTAGGGCACGTTAGCAGGAACATGATATTTAGCGCCTGGGTCAAATGCATCAGCAGGTCTGTCTATCGGTGCTTTTACGCCTTGGTATTTTTCTCTTAATTCCCACCAAAGTGTATTGTATTGCTCAGGCGATACTTCACCAGCCATCACTTTCCAGCGCCATTGATCGACCATCAGGCCAAATGGAATAAAGGCAATTTTATCTAGCGCCACCTGCATTAGCATGCCTATGTCGTTAGATGCATCTGGAATCTCGTCAATCAAACCAATTTCTTTAAGGTACTTAGGGGTGATCGACAAGGCAATGGTGTCGCCAATTGCTTCATGGAAGCCATCGTTAGCTGAACCGCGATACAGCAAGGGCTGGTCTTTATAGGCACGCTGATAATAGTTGTGACCCAGTTCATGATGAATAACGTTGAACTCTTCCCCCGTTTTTTGGATACACATCTTAATACGTAAATCGTCTTTGTCGTCTAAGTCCCATGCTGAAGCGTGACACTGTGCGTCTCGACCTTCAGGTTTTTGGAACATAGAACGTTCCCAAAACGTATCTGGCAGCGGCGCAAAACCCAGTGAAGAAAAGAAAGATTCAGCCTGTTTCACCATTTTTATTTCATCATAGCCCTGCGCAATAAGTGATGAGGTAACGTCGGGTACTGACATTTCTTGTTCAGGCTTCACGATATCGTAAATATTACCCCACGTTTGCGCCCACATATTGCCTAACAAGTGCGCTGGAATAGGTTGGTCTTGCGGAACCAATTCTTCACCATAATGCTCACCTAACTTAGCACGAACGTGACAGTGTAACGATTCATAGAAAGGCGCAACTTGCCCCCACAACCTATCAAGCTCTTTCGGAAAATCTTCTGCTGGCATATCGTATTTACCGCGCCATAGCTCACTCACGTTTTGAAAGCCTAGTTCAGTAGCGCCTTCGTTGGCCAAATTTACCTGTTGTTCATAAAGCGGCTTCATAGGTACAGACACTTCGCGCCAGCCCTTCCAGTACTCTAGTAAAGTGTCGGCATCGCGAATAGTCGCCATTTCGCTGCTCATTTCTACCAAGCTTTTACAGGTGCCATCTTCCATGCAGTACTGGCCAGAACCATACATTGCGCTAAGTTCAGAGCCAATTTTAGCAAGTTGTTCTGTTTTCGCCGGATCTGAGGGTGGTGGCATGGTAAGCCCGTTTTTAAGCAGGTTAAGTTGACGACGAGTATCCTCATCTACTTCAACATCGTTAAATTTAGCCGCTTCTTTAGCTAATACCGCTACTTTGGTGGACAGTACTTCATTAAAATAGGCACTTACCGCGGCGGTATCAAAATTGATGTTAGTGGCGTAACTCCATTCGGCATGTGCGGCGGGCACCTGCATTTTACTAATGTCGTTTTGCGCATTAATAAGAAATTCTTGTGCATCTTGCGCGGTAGGTGCCGCAGGTGTTGTTTCAGTTTTGGTAGTGGCTTCACCGCAACCTATTAGCGTAATGCTAACGAGTGCTGCGACGATAGTGCGTTTAGTTGAAAACATAAGTTTGCTCTTGTCGTTGTTGTTTTTATGTATTGGGAAGTACATATATTTTAGCGTTATATTTTGGAGTGACTAGCACACTTTGTAAAACAAATTTGCAACAAAAAGCGATGGCTGATTGATCTTGGGTAAAGGTGAATAGCGTAAAGCGAAAAATAAAGGCTTAGTCTGCTATCACTATTTTTAGATATTAGCGCATAAGCCGCCTCATAAGCTGTTTTATAACCCGAGTACATTGTGTGAAATTTTGTTTTATTTTGAGCGTGCAGAGGGTAGTCTTTGACGCTCACCTTAATAGGCTCAATGCCATTTTTAGTTGACTTAGTATCATAAGCCAACGGTAATCTCAGGAATTTAAATGAATGTAGAGGTTAGTTTTAGGTTTCTATCGCTCAATAAATTACAAGCTCATACGTTAGAAAGAGAAGTTGCGAATTCATCTACTCGTTATGTTGAAGATACAAATTGTTATGTGGGAACAATTCCACTTACCGAGGATATCTTTGACCCATTGATGATTTTCTTCGAACGCCAGCAGATTGCACTTTCCAACTGCGATATCTTTTTATCGGTGCTTAGCAGTAAAGACACCAACATCGTTGATGTTCCTTCCTCGGTCAACAAGATGTTAAAGCATACTAACTGCAAGCTAGTATTTTCATACACTTACAATCAGTAACGATGTAGTTATGTTCAGTATTATTAGTGTTATTGTAATTGAATGAACGGCATTTCATGGTTCATAAGGCTTTATAATGAGATGGATTTTGTTGGGGCTATGCGTATTGATACTACTTGGCTTTGTTATACCAGAGCCGCGAGTTATTCCCGTAGACAACGCCAGTTCCGCTGATTGGAACAAAGACACCTTTTGGTATGAACCCTGGGGCACTTCAGGGGTCCACAAAGGTATCGATATCTTTGCTAAGAAAGGCACGTCGGTGCTGTCATCCACGCATCAACTTATTATCTATCAAGGTCAAAAGCCAAAAGGCGGCAATATCATACTTGCCTTAGGGCCTAAGTGGCGGCTGCATTATTATGCGCATCTTGATTCAATAGATATTGACGGTATTACTTTTGTTTCCAAGGGGGCAAAAATTGGTACGGTTGGTTCAACAGGCAATGCCCAAGGAAAACCGCCTCATCTGCATTACAGCATTGTGGCACTATTTCCCCATTTTTGGCTGGCCGACGAGTCAACTCAAGGGAGCAAGAAGGCGTATTATTTGGATCCAATATCGTACCTAAGCGCAGCTGATTGAAAATGGAGATATAAATGAGTAGTACAGGCCTCTCAGATACTGGCGCTGAATATAAAACAGAATACGAAGAAGATCATGTGTACGCAGGTTTTGGGATTAGATTTGGCGCATCAATTATTGATACATTACTTTTATTAGCGATAACCTTTCCACTACTGCATCTAATTTATGGCAAAGGATATTGGAGCGCTGAAGACACTGTGGTAGGTATATTTGATATCTTAATTAGTTATGTTCTACCGTTAATCGCCACAATATTATTTTGGGTATATAAATCGGCTACCCCAGGCAAAATGGTGCTTAAAGTAAAGGTCGTTGATGCTAAAACGGGAAGAGCGCCCACGATACGCCAGTCTATAATTCGCTATATAGGGTATTACGTTTCTATTTTATCCTTAGGCTTAGGCTTTTTATGGGTATTATGGGATACCAAAAAACAAGGGTGGCATGACAAAATGGCTAGCACGGTTGTTATTCGACCTAAAAATAAAGGTGTTGAACCGGTACGCTTCCACAAAAACTAACGTTAGATATTGGTGCGAGCGAGGCCTCGAGTATAGCGTATATACTTGCACGGCTGCTTTCAAATTACGTATTAGCCACAAGGAAGTTCGATGAAGCTTGAGCAAAAAATCCCGCCAGTTGTTGTCTTTTTAATATCGGTAACATTAATGTGGGTAACAACCAAGGTTGCAGGTTTCTTAAGTTTTTATCACTCCTTCAGGTTACAGTCGCTAATACTATGTGTATTGCTGGGGGTAGGGGTCGCTTTACTGGGTGTCGCTTCTTTTAAAAAACATAAAACCTCGGTGCATCCTATCAAAACTGAACGTGTTGTTAGTTTGGTGACTTCCGGTGTGTATCAGTACAGCAGAAACCCAATGTATGTAGGTATGTTCTTTTGTTTGGTTGGCATTGTGCTTTACACATCCAACCCGCTTAATATTCTCTTCATTGCGCTATTTGTGTGGTACATGAATAAGTACCAGATAATACCCGAAGAGGCATTTTTAACGGATAAGTTCGGCGCCAGCTATACAGAATATATGAAAACGGTGCGTAGATGGTTATAAGCAAATTAGGTGTATTTATTACGCTTACATTTTGTACCACTTTATTAGCAACCACGTTTCTGAATTTGTTGCCAATAGAGGTGCTATACCTTTATATCGCTACCAGCGTTATTACTTTTGCAGTGTACGCGTTTGATAAATCGGCGGCTCGCAAAGGCAAATGGCGTGTACCAGAAACTCGGCTTCACGTTTTGAGTTTACTGGGTGGCTGGCCTGGCGCCTATTGTGCGCAAGAAAAATTAAGGCACAAGTCGGCTAAAGTTTCATTTAAGCGAATGTATTGGGCTACAGTTGCGTTAAATTTAACAGCGTTTATTTGGCTTTTTAGTGAACAAGGTAAATACTTGATTAATGGAGTTTTTGCTTAATTTATACGTTCTTTACTTGCTGGCATTGAACGGGTAAGATTAAAAGTTAACCACGGACTAAAACTAAAAAAATAAAGGATTATACTGTGCTCAAACATGTCATTACGATAGCTGCCTTTTTACTTATTTTGGCTCCTTCTTACTCGTATTCAAAGGTGCGGGGAGAAGCTACGCACCTGAGTATTCATTCTAAAATACTTGATGAAGAACGTGAGTTGTTCATACATCTACCCAATAGTTATTACCTGGCAAACAGTCATTTATCAAAAGAGCGTGAGCAATCACCATTACATTATCCGGTACTTTATTTACTTGATGGTCAGAGAAATTTTGGTCATGCAGTCGGCACGTTAGACTTGCTCAACCAATCTAATATGGCGCAAGAAATGATTGTTGTTGCTATTGCAAATACCCAACGTTCGAGAGACTTCACTCCAACTTATGATGAAAGCTACAATGAGTGGGGAATGTCAGGCGGGGCAGATAACTTCCTTGATTTTCTTGAGAAAGAACTCGTGCCTTTTATTAACGAAAACTATCGCGCCAATAACTACAAAATAATTTCAGGGCATTCTCTAGGAGGCTTGTTGTCGGTGTATGCCTTGCAGTCTAGACCCTATTTATTCCAAGCGCACTTTGCGTTTAGCCCCAGCTTGTGGTGGCACGAACAGGTTATCTTTGACGGCGCCGAAACCTTCTTTTCGAATTCCACTGAATTGAATAACTACCTGTATATCAATATGGGCAGCGAAGGTGGCCATATGCTAACGTCTTACCAACGCTATAAAGAATTGCTAGACACACATAAGCAAAAAGGTTTTAGCTACAACACAGATTTAGATACCTCAGAAGGTCACAATACCACTGCGCTTGCTGGGCATTCGTTGGCTTATCAATATCTGTACAAATCGTTGCAACCATCAAATGAAGTCTTAAACGGTGGGATACCTGCAATAAAGCAATTTTATAAATTACAGTCTGAAATGTATGGTTATGACATTAAGCCCAGCTATCGCGCCATCAATAGTGTGGGATACAAAGCATTATCTGAAAAAGACTATTCAACGGCTATCGCACTATTTCAAAGTAATGTCGACAGTTACCCCTACAACGCTGATGCCTACGACAGCTTAGCGGATGGTTTAGAAGCTAGTGGCAATTTACAAAAAGCACTAGAAATGAGGTCGCTCGCCATACAGAAAAGTGTGGTTGAAAATGTAGAAAACGGCGCCTATAAAACCCGTCATGCAAACTTACTCAAAAAGATTCAGGACAAGAATCTTTAGCTTTTTCCTTCTTTGAACAAAATTTATAAAGGGTATTGTTTTGGTAGTTATTTATGGGATTGATAAGCATCTAAACCCAATAAAAAGTCAGTTGTCGGATGCAATTCACGGTTGTATGCAATCTGTTTTAGGCATGCCAGAGGATAAACGGGCCCATCGCTTTATTCCGCTAGCCAAAGAAAACTTTTTCTACCCAGGTGGAAGAACAGATAGCTATACCGTCATCGAAATTAACTTAATGAAGGGACGAAAACCTGACACCCAAAAAGCACTGATTAAAGCACTTTTCAAAACTATCGAGTCTAAATTGGGTATCAGTACAGTAGATATCGAGATAACGATTAAAGAACAAGAAAAGTACCAATGGGGTTTTCGTGGTATTACCGGTGATGAGGCGTCAGATTTGAACTACAACGTTGATGTGTAAACTAGGCTCACAGCTTCACTGGACCAATATTATGCCAGCTAGTACTTTGTATTTTAAAAATAGAAATGATGGGAACGTTAACACATTAGTTATCGTGCCTTTCGCGATAGACAGCGATTTTTTTACCGCGCGGCATTATGTATACATAAGGAATTGTCGATGAAAATAAGAATATTAATAACAATGTTAGGCGCAATTGTACTATCGTCATGTAGTTCTTTTGTCAGTGATAATACGGGCAAACAAACCCAATCTAGTAGTTTGATGGATTTTCTTTACCCAGATGAAGAAAGCCGCGTTAAGCACCAGTCTGAAATTCCCACGCTTCAATTACCGGTAAAGGTGGGGCTTGCATTTGTTCCTTCAAGTAATTGGCAACGAGATGGCCTACACGGGAAAGACCAAGTGGAGCTTCTTGAAAATGTGAAGCAGTCTTTTCTTCAATACGAATATATCGATCGTATTGAAATCATACCTAGTGAGTACCTAAATGGAGGGGAAGGGTTTGCTACGTTAGAACAAGTAGGGCGGTTATATGACGTTGATGTAATGGCGTTAGTGTCCTACGACCAAGTGTCTCAGTCACTCGAAAATAACGCGGCATTATTATATTGGACCATCGTGGGGATGTACGTTATTCCAGGCAACGAAAACACGGTGCAAACCTTTGTTGATACCGCTGTTTTCGATATCAAAAGCAAAAAAATGCTATTTAGAGCACCAGGTGTAAGCAAGCTTGAGAAACGCACCACCGCTATAGGTATTGACGATACGCTGGCCGACAAATCATTAGAGGGTTTTGGTATTGCAGTTGAAAATATGTCTACCAACTTAGATGCCGAACTTGCTCGATTCAAAACCAGAGTAAAAGAAGAGAAAATTGCAAATGTTGAACACAGAGCCGACTACAGTGGCGGCGCACTTCATATTTATTGCTTACTCTTTCTGTGTGTCATGTTATTGAGAAAAATAACTGGGCGCTAAATCGATGCTAAGGAGAGCAGATTGAATGTTACCAAGCAAAACCTAGAAGATGCGGTAAGCGCTAATATTCTTTTAGTAAAAAGGAGCAGAGTACTTTAAGTTCCATTAGCAGTATTAAAGTACTCTTACTCTCTTATTGTTTGCCCGAAAAGGTCACATCTACCAACTGTTCTTTTGTATAAGCGTGTCCGTTAGCAATTACTTTTTCTACCGTGGTTGTATTATTGATATCTTCAAGCGGGTTAGCTTTTAGCAAAATAATATCAGCAATTTTCCCAGGAGCAATAACACCCGAATTCAAATCAAGCTCTTCAGCTGGCACTTTTGTCGCCGACTGTAGCGCTTGAAATGGCGTTAATCCTGCCTCATTAACGTAAAAACTTAGTTCACCATGTAAGTTGAGTGCTAGCACTAAGTCGGTTCCGGCCGTAATCTTTGTTCCTTGGTCAAATAACTGCTTCAACGATACAGCTTGTTGGCTCAGACTTTTTAAATAACGAGCTGGTATAGCAGTACCTTTATCCAGACTTTTATTAATCCAGTCTGGGTATAATGCTAGGCGAGAATCTTCGATTAACTCAGGGTGTTTTTTAAGCAAGATATTTAACGAACCAAATATGGTAGGAGTGACGACTTTATTCATCATCGCTAAGCCATCTTCATAAGCTCGCCCGCCTATATGCTTTGGGCTATATCCACGGCGGCTTGTAGCGCCTAAGTGTTCTACTCTATCTACTCCAAACTTAGCTGCGGGGAAAATTTCATGAGTAGTCACAGGTACCCCCATTTCGTTATGCGCGAACTCTACCACTCGCTTTTGCTGTTCATCAGGAAGACGCACATAACTTTTTAGCAAATCGTATTTCAGCGCTTTAGCGCGGCTTAATTCTTTTTCTAAATGGGCTGGGCCAGCGATGGCTATTCCCATTTTGTAATACACTCGTTGCCACTCCATGAGGTGGCCTGTTGTATAAATGCGAGGGCCCACTCTTACGCCAGCTTCGCTAGCTTCACGGTCTTCTACACCATGATAAGGTTGATTACCTGGGTCGCGAATAGTGGTAATACCGTACGCTAGCCAACCTCTGTGTGCACCTTGTCCAAAATCTTTTTGAGGATGAACATGACTTTCGATCAAGCCTGGCATCGCATATAGCCCTGAACCATCAATAGTCTCGTATTGAAGGTGTAATCCCTTACTGTGAGGTGCTATTTCTACAATTAAATTATCTTTTATTAGTATATCAACGTCTTTTTTGAGCGTGGGGCTATCACCGTCGAATAAGTGTGATACATGCAGAACTTTTGTACCAGACGGTATTGCGGGTACATAGGTGAGCTCAATCGGAATATCGGTTATTTTTCCGCTGAAAATATCTACGGTTTTTAGTTTATCGTTTGATTGATAAAGCAGAGTTCTGGAATCCCCAGACCAACTCGGACTGTGAGCAATGTCGCTATCCATAACTCGTGGTGGTCCTAAGAGTTTACCATCGCTTGAAACTGGCCACACGTTCAACTCTCCACCGTAAACCGCGGCCATCTTACTGCCATCAGGTGACCAAACCGGACCTGCACCACCTCGGGTATCAATAGACATATTTTCAATTGGCACGCGCCAATACGGTTCACTGCCATCAAGAGGGAGCATGTAGATTTGATTTGTCCCTTCACGAAAGCTTTTAGAATAAGCTAATGACATTGGAACTGCTAGCAAGCTGCTGTCAGGCGACCAACTGGGTTTACCTGGCTGTTTAAGTCTCTTGGTGGCAAAGGTGATGTCTCCGCTCGCTACATTGACAACGTCTATGCTTGCTTCTCCCCACATGGCGTCGACGTTAATAAACGCAATTGATTTTCCGTCAGGTGACCATGTGGCACCAAGTGGTTGAGTATCTAAATGAGTTAATTGACGCGCTTTGCCGCTATGCATATCGTGGATCCAAAGCTGCATCATATCGCCACCTTTGTCTGACGAATACACCAAATATTTTCCATCTGGTGACCATGAAACATCAGCTTCCATATAATGGTCGTCGGTAAGTTTTGTCGCTTGTTTGCCTATCTCTTTTATATAGATGTTACCTAAGGCGATAAATGCGATCTGATTTCCCTTAGGAGAAAGTGATGGACGCATTACACCCAATACAGGTTTTTCTGTTTTTGAAGTAAGATCACGGGTAGTGTGTTTGTATATTGGGTTTAAACGAGCAAGCTTAGCGTTGAGCGGTATCGTGTCTACTTGTTCTATATTGTCAATAGAACGGCGCCTGATTTTACCATCAGAGACATAGTAAAATTGATTGTTTTTAGACAAACTACTCTTAAATTCGAACACAACTTCATCTGTAGTTATAATCTTGTCATCAAGCTTCATTGCTGTGCCGTTAGTCGATGTTTCTTCTACATAAAGCAATTTGTTATCGTGAGTCCATAACATGGGAGAGAGGCTTGTAGAGGCTTGTTGCTCTAATTTTACATCGCCGTTTAAGCTCGCAGTCCAAATGCCATATATGCCATCATGTTGGCTTGTGTAACTGATAGCTTTTCCGTCAGGCGTCCAAACAGGCATCCTATTCTCGTGCTTGTCATCGGTTACTTGGGTAATGTTTTCGCTATTTACATCGATAATCCAAATGTCATAACTCGGGTATGTATTTTTGCGATCTGACGAAAAAGCCAATTTACTGCCGTCTGGCGACCATACGGGTTCTCTATCGTCAAAAGCACCACGTGTAAGTTGCTTAGGATTAGTGCCATCCGCATTAACTATCCAAAGGTCGTAGCCGCCATCAATAAAAGCAAAGTAGGCGATTTTTGTACCATCAGGTGACCACACTGGTTGCCTAACATCATGGGTTACGTCGGTGAGTCGTTTAGCGTCTCCGCCTTCTGCAGGTAACGTCCATAAGCTTCCTTGCAAGTCTATTGCTAATGTCGAAGCGTCGGGTGATAAGGAGACCGACAGTGCAGTACCTTCGTGAACACTAACATAGTCATAGTCTGGCGGGTTATTTTTCGCAGACACATATGATGTACATATTGAAGCTGTAAGAAGTGCGCTGCAGAGTTTTAAAACACGAGATCTTATTTTCATATAACAACCTAATAAGTAACTCTCGGATAAATCCGAGAGTAAAAAATTAAAATTTCATTTCTAGACTAGCGTAGAGATAACGAGAGTAGGGTAAATATAAGTTGGCTAAATAATTACCTGATGAATTGAGCGGCGGCTCCTTATCAAATAAGTTTTTGATGCCAATTTCTGCAGAGAGACCATCGAACGGCGATTGATAATCAAAGGTATATTGCGCTGATGTATTAACGGTTGTTACCGCCTCTACTTCATAATCGGCACCACTAGCGTAATTCCCATCGATGACACTGCCTGTATATTGAGCAGATAACCGGTAAATGAAGTTATCTAAACTCCAAATAAACCGGCTACTTGCTTTCCATTCAGGTTTTTTACCATCAATTCCCACTTCATCAGCTGCAGATATAGAGATATATTGGTCTAGCAAGCCAGCTTCTTGCGCTTCAAAAGCCGCTTGCATTTCTGGGGAAAGTTCTTGCTTAAAGCTTATGAGTCTAGATACCGCTAGGTTAAAAGAAAAATCACCGTATTCTGTGTTCGCCAGTGACCAGTCGACAGTAAAGTCGAGCCCTTTTGCTTTTAGAGAGTTGAGGTTTGCGTAATTTGTTTGTATATATTGAATTTCACCGACAGGATCTAAGCCTGTACCGCTGAAAGCAGCCAGTTGATCAGCATTGGGCTCATAGCGAAATACTCGCGAATCTGATGATCCTTCTGATACGCGTAAATATAAATCGTGGATGATGATATCAAGTGCAGACTCAACGCCAACTTGGTCGTCGATTTGAATAGTCCATGCATCAACGGTAAACCGCATTCTGCCTAAATTTTCTGGGATTTCTGGAGTGTAAACTAACCCAAATGATTGATTAGTCGAAGTTTCTGGTGTTAAATTTTCGTTACCTTCCATATGCCATGTAACTGCATAAGAGCTAGTACATTCTGAGTAGTTTGCGATAGTATTTTGTCTTACTGCTGCTTCACAAAAAATATAGTCAGGCATCGCGAGGTAACGAGCCATCTCTGATGCGTTAAGCACTTCTAAGTTTGGCGCTTTAAATCCTTCTGACCATGAACCGCGAACCATAAGCTCATCTGCGACACCCCAGGCCAGTGCGACCTTTGGCGTGGAAATATCACCTACATCGCTATAGCTCTCGAAACGACCGGCTAATTGCATATCTAGTGATTGCACTAAGGGAATAGACATATCTGGGGACACTAACGGTATGGCAAATTCGGCATAAGCTGTTTTCACATTTCGGCTACCATACGAGTCTGGAGTAGGACTTGAACCTGCTAAGTTACTGGCATACTCTGCGCCTGTATACCAATCTATGTACGGTTCGCTTCCGTCAACCAAGGCATCTCTTTCATCTTCTAAAGATTCATAACGTACCTCTATCCCCGCAGCAAACCCAACATTTCCAGCTGGTAGTTCTAAAATATCTGACTTATTAATTCTGAAGTCCCAAGACGCTAATTCAGAGATACTTTTTCTTGTAGACCATTGAGTGAAAGCGTCTATAGTAGACTGTGAATTAACGGAGTCATCGCCATAAGCTATGTGGCTAATGGAGCCGCCGGCAAAAGGATTATATCCGTCTGCAGTGGTACTATTTAATGCATCGACAATTTTGCTAACCACATACACCTCAGATCTATCTTTGGCATAACCTTGAGAGTATAGGACTGCAGATTCCCATTCAAAGTCATTATCGGTTAGTCCTTCGAAACCCGCTAATACACGGGTTTGTATATTATCAACCAAAACATCTCTATTACCCGCATCCGTAAATCGGTAATATCGTAGCTCAACCGGAACACCATCATCAGATACATTATCTAAACCGCTTATACGATTTGGGTTTACACTGCCATCGGCTAAATACGTCGCGCCAAGTGGGTTATAATACGCATCGGCAGAGATATAAACAGGCGTGTTTACAGAGAAGACCCCGGCATTCGTCACATACTTAGATTCTGCTTTATAAAGCGCTAATTCACCGATGAAATCTAAAGTAGGACTAACTTGATAAATGAAATTACTAAAGATATTAAAGCGGTCTACGCGCGGCGTTAGATAAGTGTCATCTTTCGCCGTATCATATTTATACTCCTGCGTTGTTGCCCCTTGTGCAAAGCATACATCGCCAACGCTGTCAGATGAACAATTCGAAGAGTCAGCTGTTTCTGCATGAAAGTAACCAGCATTAGATGTTATCTGGTTACCATTTTGTGTTATCGCGAAGGGGGCGACAAAAGTCCCCCATGGTGAATATGAGCTGCTGGCGTCTAAAGATGACGCACCGTATAAGTCGGTGCCAGGTAAAAATTGACTGCGATCACTGGTAGCGGTATACCATTGGTCTGACGTTCTCTGTGGCTCACGGTGGGAGTAGTTATACATCACTGAGATGTTGCCTCTACCATCATCTATATCGGTGCCGAAATACCCAGTTAATTCAGTGTCTGTGCGACTCGTACCTTCAGCTTGGCCAAATTTTACCTTTACGCCAGCACCATTGATATTATTACGAGTAACCACATTGACTACTCCAGCAATAGCATCAGAGCCATAGATAGCAGCAGCACCATCAAGTAAAACTTCAACTCTATCTAAACCATACATAGGAATTGCATTGGTATTAAAAGTAGTTGTCGACATACTATTATCGACGGTTGATGTAGTGGGGTGTATTACAGAGCGGCGGCCGTTAACTAACAGTAGTGTGTTTGATGCGCCTAAGTTCTTAAGGTTTAGTGAGCCCATATCTCCGCGCGCTGCGTTACTGCTTCCAGGTATCCAAGCTTCGTTCCACGTGATATCGCCCATTTGCGGCATACTACGGACTAACTCATTACCATCGGTAACGCCGGTTGCACTCAAGGCTTCTTGATCAAATACTGCTACGGGTAGCGCTGATTCGATACGAGAATTCGCAATTTTTGAGCCGACGACAGCTATTTTTTCGATTTTTGATTCATTATTTTCGTTTAATGCTGATGTTTTGGTTTCGCTACCAACTGGCGCTTGAACTCCACGTCGCTCAACCGTTGCTTCATTTTCTGCTGACATCCCCTGTTGGTTTGGTGTGTTGGATGCCAGTAGAATCTTTCCCGAAGTATTACTACTGTCTTCGAAAACTGCAACGGTATTGTCATCTATCACAGAGTAAGTTAATCCTGAGGAACCTAGTATCTCTGAAAGCGCTACTGAACTGGAATGTTCTCCGGATATTGGTGTGCTGCTTTTACCTGATACTGTATTTGCGTCCACGGCAATCTGTATACCTGACTGCTCGGAATATGTTAATAAGGCGGATGCGAGTGGTTGCTGGGGGATACTAAATTCAGACGAGCTGTTAATTGTTTTTGCAACACTTCCCATTGAGGTAAGGGATATGATCGTTGCCGCTAAAGGTATTAATTTAAAACTACGAAAGTTGAAATTGTACATGCAAACATTGATCCCTATAATTAATTTTTTCTAAAAATTTAAATAAATCTCACTTTCTAAGACGTAGCTAAATTAATTTTAGGAACCAATGTTTGAAATAAAAATAAATAAATTTTTATTAGGTTTTTAAATTGTAATTAATGTTAAATTCGTTGTTGTTTTTATCAACTTTTATGGGATATATGTGAGGTAGGGAATCAATCCAACCATTAATTCCATTTACGAAAATAGTGCCTGAATACCGGAGGTTTAAAATTCTATTGTCATTCACAATAATTGGAGTTTTTGAATATCGGTTGATGTCTTCTATAACAAAACCTAAACTTTCATTAATGTACTTTAATGTACCATTACGCCAAGATGAGTGAGCATCCACATCTACTGAGTCGACAGTAGTGATTGTTTTCTCATCATACGATATCCGCTGTCCAGCTTCTAAAAATGTATCTGTTTCTAACTTTTTGTAAAAAAGATTAGTGGTCATTCTAGCAATATATTTTTCACTTTCAGGCTCAACTATAACCTTTCCTTCAGTAACGCTAACGACGGAACGAATACTTTGTTGCGAGATATTGAATTCTGTTCCTAGAGCTGTTACCGATCTGTTACCGCTGTCGACAGTAAACGGTCGGAGAGGATCTTTAGCGACATCAAAATAGGCTTCACCATAATTAAGTAAAATATGTCTATTTTTATCTGTGTAGGTCACTGTGATTTTACTGTCCGCTCCTAGTGTTATTTCTGAGCCATCATCTAGAACAATGGGTAAATTAACCCCTTTATCAGATTGATAAACCACTTCGCTGTTCATGTGGTCGAAGCCCAAACCACAATGGACTAAATCAGCGATTAAAATAAATGATAGTAAAAAGCTAAAATATAAAAAAATAGGTTTTCGGGTTGTAATGTTGAAATTCACATCTATATTTTTCATATAGGATTTAATTATACTAAAACGGCTTTTTTTATTTTTTAAATGCTCTTTTACAGAAACTTCACCGTCATATCCATCATCTATTAACTCTCTATCATCAGGCCAACTTATTTCTTCTATAGAAGATGTTAAACACATTAATTCTTCTACTTTCTTAAATGCTTCTGCATTTCCTTTATCTTGCGCTAACCACTCTTGCCACAATTGAATTTCTTCTGTCGTGATATTGGCTTGCTTTAATTGATAGTACCAATCGGTAGCTACCTCGAACTGTGTCCTATTATCTGTCATCTTTCGTATCTCCAAATTTTTCATTCAAGCAGAGTTGGCAATGCTCTGTTGCTCGAACTAAATATTTTCTAACCATTCGGTCAGAGATGCGCATTAAATTTGCAATTTCTATATTTGATAAATCGTGAAAACGACTTAGTAAAAAAACTTTGCGGCATTTCGGGGGGAGTTCTTCTATACATGAAGTAATCATGCGAACTTTTTCTTTTCTTAATGCCGCTTGTTCTTCGGAAGGCGATTCTGTTTGGAAAAAAACAAACTTATCTACGCTACTTCGACGTTGCTTATGACGTAGACGATCTATGGCTAAATTAGACGCAATTTTAAATAGGTAAGCTTTTAAATAACTAATTGCATTAGGTTCATCCAGCTTAAGTAATTTTATGTAAGCTTCCTGAGCAACTTCATGCGCATCCGACTCCGATGGTAAACGAGTTCGCAAAAAGTTTAATAAAGATTCGTTGTGCTCTTTGAATAGATCTGCAACCACTTGCTTTTGTACTTCTAAAGGCTCGTCGTTATTAGTTTTTCTTACTGGGTTCACAGCTATATCCATTGTTTACTCTTCTAGAAAAGTCGTTGCTGAAATCATACCTATCCAACTTGTAAGACGCACAAGTCAGACAAAACGGAATCGTAGATAGCGAATAAAATGAATCATTAGCTAAATTGAGTAATAAGTACGTGTCTGAAGAACAATGCCGAATGGCGAAAATAATGGGCCTATAACGAGGTTTGCACGAAGGAGGCTTGGCCTTTTTAAATTACTACTCTGCACTTGAGGCAAGCGTAATTAGTGCTTAAAAAATCTGTAATAATATACAGTTAGGCAGGATATGTGTTTTCATTTTAAAGTAGCTAATGCTAATGATATTTGCAATAAAAAGAAAAGGAGGCCATAGAAAGCAAATACAAATATACATAATTTGGGGTGTTTAATTTTTGTAGTCTATATCCTAATCGTCATTGGATATCAGTGAGCCTGGGCTTTTTACTTTGACACTATGTCTGAACAATTTTGGTACAAAATGTACATTACACTTTGCTTCATACCTAAGAGCCGGAGGAGGGCCTGTAATGTTCTCAGCTATGCTTTGGCGTTAATAAGTAAAACCAAAAGCTATTGTATTAAATACGCTTTGTAGTGTTATTTTGTAAACTGGTTACGCGTTGTTGATTTCGTGATATTAACTAGTCACCTTGAATGAGAAAAGTAAGTTAATCTCACGCTATTATGTGGTGATGCACTGACAAGGAGAGCAGATTGAATGTTACCAAGCAAAACCTAGAAGATGCGGTAAGCGCTAATATTCTTTCATCTGAGCAGTCTGAACAACTGATTGCTTTTTTGAACCAACAAACTAGTACCACTGCTAAATTTGATTTCACCCATGTGTTGTACTACCTAGGTGGGTTAATTGCCATTGGCGCAATGACATTGTTTATGAACCTTGGCTGGGTATCGTTTGGCGGAATCGGTATTGTTTTCATCAGCTTATTCTATGCAGCTGTAGGAATTAAGTTAGCTAACGTTTTTAAGGTGAAAGGATTGTTCGTGCCGGCGGGCCTATGCGCTACCTTTGTTGTTGTGCTAACCCCGTTGGCAGTTTTTGGTGTTCAGCAGGCTTTAGGCGTTTGGCCTGACGATACCGTTTACCGCGACTATCACAGGTATATTCACTGGCATTGGTTGTATATGGAGCTAAGTACGTTGGCGGTCGGTGTTGTCATTGCTTGGAAGTATAAATATCCATTTTTAGTCATGCCTATTGCGGTTACGCTATGGTATTTAACCATGGATGTCTCTGTTATGTTGTCAGACGGGGAATACAGCTGGGAACTAAGAACAATAGTTTCTATGTACACGGGTCTTCTTATGATAGCGCTCGGGTTTTGGGTAGACGTACGCACAGCAAACAAAGCCGATTACGCATTTTGGATATACTTATTTGGCGTTATCGCGTTTTGGGGAGGGTTATCTTCTCAACATTCTGACAGCGAGCTTTCGAAATTCTTCTACTTTCTCATTAATTTCGTGATGATATTTATCGGTGTACTTTTAATTAGAAGAGTATTTGTTGTATTCGGGGCTATTGGATGTACAGGCTATGTAGGATATTTGGCGGCAGATGTTTTCGCAGATAGCTGGTTTTTTCCTATTGCGTTAACGTTTTTGGGGTTGTTTGTGATTTACCTAGGTATAAAGTGGCAAAAGAACGAAGCCGTGATTACCGCGAAAACACGTAAACTTTTGCCCAAGGCAGTGCAAACACTGCTGGACGCTAAACATCTCTAGATTAGCCCGTGTTAAATGCACAAGTTGATACTCGATTCTTGATTAAGAACCTGTTTTTAAATTAGCGTGTTTTTAAATTAGCGGTAAATAGGCCAGCCAATCATTTGGCTGGCATCTATTCACTTTGTGGTTGGTTAATACTTTCTTCGTTTTAATCCTGTCTCCGCCAATATTTTCGCTGAAATCTCTTCTATTGAATATTTGGTACTGTTTAAGAACGGGATCTTTTCTTTTCGGTACAAGTTCTCTACTTCTCGTAGCTCCATTCTGCACTGCTGTAATGATGCATAGCGGCTATTCGCTTTTCGCTCAGAGCGAATTTGGTGTAGTCGTTCTGGTTGAATGGTGAGCCCAAAAAGTTTGTCTTTATAGCGGCGAAGCGCCGTAGGTAATTTAAGCATGTCGCCCATGTCATCTTCGGTAAACGGGTAGTTAGCCGCTTTAATACCAAACTGCAGGGCTAAGTATAAGCTGGTGGGCGTTTTACCTGAGCGCGAGACGCCTACTAAAATAATGTCGGCTTCGTCGTAATCTTTCAGGTTAGAACCGTCATCGTTGGCTAATGCATAGTTAACCGCCTCAATACGAATATCATAAGTGGTTTCATGAATGCTATGCGTGCGATGTTTTTCTGGTTTTGAGGGCACACCAAGCACTTTTTCTAGGGGCGCCACGAATTGATCGAGGAAATTGTAGTTAATACCTACCGATTTTGAAATTATCTTGCGAACATCTACATTCACAATTGTATAAAAAACGAGCGGCCTTTCTCCTGTGTCTTGAAAACTTTCAGATATTTTATCCAAAACCTTGTTAGCTTCTTCCTCAGTTTCAACAAAAGGAATGGTATTGTGATTGAATTCAACAGGGAACAAAGACAGCAGGGCGTGGCCAAACACCTCTGCAGTGATGGCGGTACCGTCTGAAATATAAAAAGCTGTGCGCACAACAAATCCTTAACATTGTCGTAATTTTATTACAAAAGTAATAAAGAGTTTACTTTCCGATTTCCCCCATTCTAAGATGATTTCGTCGAAAAGCTATATGGTTATTAATGATGACTTGATGTAACGCAAGCCTGCTTTACTTGGTACTCGTTAATATTAATAAGCATTAAGCGCGTTTGGATATACGCAGTCGACACGTATTTTACCAATGTTGGGCATGTGGCCCGCCATTGCTTATACCCTACTCAAAAATAAGCTGGAGGCTTCGGCAGTGAAAGAATTCGTACTTTGGTATCAAGAACTGGGCATGCATGATGTAGGTCGCGTTGGCGGCAAAAATGCATCTTTAGGCGAGATGATTTCTAACCTAGCTAACGCCGGTGTACAAGTACCGGGAGGTTTCGCCACAACTGCAGAGGCTTTTAATGAATTTCTAGAGCAAAGCGGCCTAGAAGCTAAAATTCATAACGTATTAGATACACTTGATGTTGAAGATATTGGTGCGCTTAACGAAGCGGGCAAAGATATTCGTCAATGGATCATCGACACGCCGTTTCAACCTGAACTAGAAGAAGCAATCAAAGAAGCGTTTGTGAAATTGCAGGGTGATGCAGGCGATGAAGCATCATTTGCCGTTCGTTCATCAGCTACCGCAGAAGACATGCCAGATGCGTCGTTTGCCGGTCAGCAAGAAACTTTCCTAAACGTGAAAGGTTACGAGTCTGTGTTGGTAGCCATTAAACACGTATTCGCCTCGTTATTTAACGACCGTGCTATTTCGTATCGTGTTCACCAAGGTTACGACCATAAAGGCGTGGCATTGTCTGCTGGTATTCAGCGCATGGTTCGAAGCGATATTTCATCGTCGGGCGTGATGTTCACTATCGACACAGAGTCGGGCTTTGAGGACGTAGTATTTATTACGAGTTCATACGGCCTGGGTGAAATGGTTGTGCAGGGTGCGGTAAACCCAGATGAATTTTACGTACACAAACCAACCCTTGATAAAGGGCTTCCAGCCATTGTTCGCCGTAACCTAGGCAGCAAGCTAGTTAAGATGATTTACTCTGACGATGAAGCACATGGCAAGCAAGTGTCTATCGTTGATATCGACAGCACTGAAAGTAAAGCGTTCTCACTGAACGACGAAGAAGTGATGGAGCTGGCGAAGCAGGCGCAAATTATTGAAAAGCACTACGATCGCCCGATGGATATCGAATGGGCCAAAGATGGCGTAGACGGCAAGCTTTATATTGTTCAAGCGCGCCCTGAAACGGTTCGAAGCCGTGAAGATTCACAAAGCATTGAGCGTTTCCAACTTAAAGGGCAAAGCAATACGGTGTGTGAAGGCCGTGCTATTGGTCATAAAATTGGTGCAGGCGTAGCGAAAGTACTTGGCTCTATTGAAGAAATGGACAAGATTCAAGCTGGCGATGTACTGGTTACCGACATGACAGACCCAGATTGGGAACCTATCATGAAAAAGGCGTCTGCCATTGTGACCAACCGAGGCGGTCGTACATGTCACGCAGCCATTATTGCTCGTGAGCTAGGCATTCCTGCAGTAGTAGGGTGTGGTAACGCCACTGACAGCATCGAGAACGGCGATAAAATTACCGTGTCGTGTGCAGAAGGTGATACAGGTTACATCTATGGTGCAGAACTAGAGTTTGATGTAGTGACTTCACGTATCGACTCTATGCCTGACATACCCTTAAAAGTGATGATGAACGTGGGTAACCCCGACCGCGCATTTGATTTCGCGCGTTTGCCTAATGCAGGTGTTGGCCTTGCTCGCTTAGAGTTCATTATTAACCGCATGATTGGAGTGCATCCTAAAGCGCTACTTAATTTCGACAGCCAGCCTGCTGAGCTTAAAGAAGAAATTAGCGATATGATTGCCGGTTACGACTCACCAACTGAGTTCTACATTGAAAAATTGGTTGAAGGTATTTCTACCATTGGCGCTGCGTTTTCGCCTGAAAAAGTGATTGTTCGTATGTCTGACTTCAAGTCTAACGAATACTACAACTTAGTTGGCGGTTACCAGTACGAGCCAGATGAAGAAAACCCAATGCTTGGTTTCCGTGGTGCGAGCCGTTATATCTCGGAAGATTTCCGCGACTGTTTTGCTTTAGAGTGTGAAGCGATTAAACGGGTTCGTAATAACATGGGCTTAACTAACGTTGAGATCATGATCCCCTTTGTACGTACACTAGAAGAAGGCCGAAAGGTTATCGAACTGCTAGAAGAGCAGGGGCTTAAGAAAGGCGAAGATGGTTTACGCGTTATTATGATGTGTGAATTACCATCTAATGCATTACTTGCCGATCAGTTCTTAGATATTTTCGATGGCTTCTCGATTGGTTCGAACGATTTAACTCAGTTAACTCTTGGGCTAGACCGCGACAGTGGCGTTATTGCTCACTTGTTTGACGAACGAGACCCAGCAGTGAAAGCCTTGCTATCAATGGCTATTCAAGCGGCGAAGAAACGTGGCAAATACGTTGGTATTTGTGGTCAAGGCCCATCAGATCACGAAGACTTTGCTGCCTGGTTGGTAGAAGAAGGTATCGACTCAGTATCGCTTAACCCAGATACGGTAGTTGAGACTTGGTTATACCTTGCTGAAAAGCTTGGCTAATCTGTTTGACGCTAGCCTAGCAATACGCTATTTACAGAAGCTTAAACATCAAAAAGCCGCTTAGATTTTTCAATCTAAGCGGCTTTTTTAATGCGTATTTATTGTGCTTTATTGCGCCTTTATCAAATTATTAACCTTGGACTAAACTAAGTCAGTCTTAGGCTTTTAATTGGTTACCAATAGGTAATTGTCTTATACGCTTACCGCAAGCAGCAAAAATGGCGTTACACAAGGCAGGCGCATAAACCGGTGTTGCTGGTTCACCCACACCCGCTGGTGGTGCATCACTTGGAATAATCTCAACCTCAACCTCTAGCGGCGCATCACTCATACGCGGTACGCGGTAGTCATGGAAGTTACTTTGTTGAGCACGACCTTTATCAAAAGTAATACCGTCACTAATGGCGGCAGTAATACCAAAGATAGACCCACCTTGTACCTGGTTTTTCACCGTGTCGGTATTTACCACAGTACCTGCATCAATGCTGGCCCATGATTTAATGATTTTAAGATCACCTGCCTCAGACACTTCTACTTCAACCACAGTCGCCACATAGGTTAAGAAGCTTCGGTGCGCTGCTATACCAAGGCCTCTGCCTTTTGGTAATTCACGGCCCCAGCCACTCATATCAGCCACTTTCTCAATCGCTTTACGTAGTCGGCCAATATCGAGTGGATAAGCGTCTTTATCGGCGCCGTAGTTGTCGTATTCTGCATTTTGTTCGGTTACATCAACAATGCGATCAGGCCCAATAGTTTCAAGAAGATAGTCTTTTTGATCTCGTCCCGCTTTGTGAGCCGCTTCAGCAATAAAAGACTGAATAGCGAATGCATGGAAGATGTTAGACACCGAACGCATCCATCCTATACGCGCTTTCGCCGGTGCTTCACCACTTTCAAGTTTCATATTAGGGGTATTGATAGGATTATCCGTAAAGCCTAAACGAAGCTCGAAGCTGAACGGTGCGGTAGCGTCTTGTTGGAAGGTAGACGCAATGGGCGAAAAGGCCGTGCGGTGCAAGTAAGCATCAATGCCGCCATTTTCATCCAAAGAGGCTTCAATATGCTGTGCTGAAACCGCATGATAGAAACCATGCTGAATGTCGTCTTCACGAGTCCATTGCACGCGAATTGGCTTGCCTGTCTTCATTGAAAGGTAGGCTGCTTCAGCAGAAAAGTCGGGTTTCGATTTACGACCAAATCCTCCGCCTAGCATAGTGACATGCACGTTAATCTTCTCTTTCGGCATGCCAATCATGGCACCCACGGTTTCCATATCGGCCTGCGGATTCTGCGTAGCAGCCCACACATCAACACGGTCTTTATAATACATTGCCGTAGCGCAAGGTGGCTCCATAGGCGCTTGTGCTAAATGCGGCACGTAATAGTCGGCAACCAATTTATCACTAGCATTGGCAAGCACATTGGCTGCATCACCTTTTTCGCGAACTGATTTTTGTGGCTTCGATACTGTTTCCAGCAAGCTTGCTTTGAAGGCTTCGGAGTTATAATCACCGTTTTTACCATCGTCCCAACTTACTGTAAGGGCGCGACGGCCTTTTATGGCAGCCCAGGTATTGTTAGCGATAATGGCAATACCGCCTTTAGGTTGAAACTGTGGTGCGACTTTCGCGGCGGGAATTTCAACCACATCTACCACACCATCAATAGCTTTAACGGCTTTCGCATCAAAGCTTTTTACTTTTCCGCCAACAACTGGTGGGCGAACCACCACTGCAATTAACGCTTTTGGCTCAAGTACGTCAGCCGCAAAAGTCGCTTTACCGGTCACAATGTCTTTTAAGTCGATGTGCGCCATGGCGGTATTGATATAACGCCACTCGCTGCGTTCTTTTAGGGTAATGCGATCGAGCTCTGGCGGGGTAATTTTTAATGCATCGTTTACCAGTTCAGCATAGGTAAGGGTTTTACCTGAGGTATGAGTAACCACATGTTGCACTGCGCTGCATGAATCGAAAGGTACGTCCCAGCGGGTGGCGGCGGCTTGCTGCATAAGGTGGCGAACACTTGCGCCCATTTCACGTAAACGTTGCATGTTGTAACGAATACTGCGTGAACCATCGGTATTTTGATCGCCGTACTTCGGGTCGCCTTTACCTTGGATCACCACGACTTTGTCCCACGAGGCTTCCATCTCATCGGCCACAATTTGCGCCAATGCGGTACGAATTTGTTGGCCCATTTCAGATCGGTGACAGGTAATCTCAACAACGCCATCGGGGCGTAGTGCTACAAATAAGTTAGCCATTTTGGCTGATTCAGAGGGCTTTGCTAGTACGCCCGCCATGGCGCGAGGTGCAGCGCCCATGAAATACGTACCTAAAACGAGTGCACCAGCGGTGGCCGATGACTTTAGAAAGCTGCGACGAGTTAAGTCGAAATACTTGCTCATGCTTCTTCTCCCGCAGACTCAGATGTGGCTGTTTCTGGCGAGCTTGCTTCAGGAACATAATACTCCACACCAGCCATAGTTTTCGCCGCTGACTTAATCGCTTTGTGAATACGTGGGTAAGTACCGCAGCGACAGATATTGCCTGACATACCTTGCACAATTTCTTCATCGCTTGGGGTAGGGTTACTTGCTAACAAGCTGGCCGCTTGCATCATTTGGCCGCACTGACAATATCCACATTGAGGCACCTTATGTTCAACCCATGCTTGTTGAACGGGATGTTCACCGTCTTTACTCAAGCCCTCAATGGTCGTTATTTTACTGCCTGAAACCGCTGAAACAGGCAATACGCAAGAGCGCTGTGCTACGCCATTAATATGCACTGTACAGGCACCACATTGTGCCATGCCACAGCCAAATTTAGGGCCAGTTAGATGTAGTTCGTCACGTAAGTACCAAAGTACGGGAGTGGTAGGATCGCCCGCAAATTCACGTGTTTCACCGTTAACGGTAAACGTAATCATGGTCTTGTCTCCATTGTCGTAAGTGTCGATGGTCAGTCGAATGCCTCACGTTGCCTGTTTGAATAAATGAAAGGTTTTTGATTTTTATAAAGTGTTATTAATCGTGTCGTTGAATTTTATACTTTTAACGAGTTTAGTGTATAAAAATAACATGACTATGAAGGTTATACTGAAACTTCAGATTAATGGTTTACGATGTGCGATGACAGGGGGGGAAAGCGTAAATTATGCAGTAATTGCTTAGCGAAATTTACGCATTAATAATACGCGGTCTATTCTTCTAGCGCTTGACGCCATCATGTTCTGACTTATTTTGAGCCATCCACGTGCACGGGGCCAGTCGTAACTCAGTAACACTAATCCACCTATCACTAACAAAATTGACCCTGGTAAAAGGGTTAAAATAATGCCGCCGATAAAAAGAATGCCACCAAGGGTTAACCGAACTATTTTCATAATAATTTTTCCATGCGATTAAATGCTGGCTACTGACTTTTAGCTATTAACGGCAAGCCATCAAATGCAGCCATCGAACCTAATCGCTTAAGCCCAATGTTCGAATTAAAGCAATCGAACTAAGGGAATCAAAGGTAACTCAGTTCATTGTGGGTCAAAACCGAACAATTGCCAACCATAAAAGTGTAAACAAGTGTATAGCGTGGGCTTTGAGCACCTATTAGCTCTTAAACCAGGCCTAGCATGGCTAAACTGCCAAACCCGATGGCGGTAATAGGTAACGACACCAATGTGCTTAGGGCAATAATACTCGCCGCCAGACGGTGATCGCCACCTAAGTTTCTTACCATCACATAGCTGGCTGCGGCTGTCGGCGCAATAGACAGCAATAATACTATGCCTAGTTCCATACCTCTGAAACCGGAAAAATAGGCAATACCTACTAGTAAGGCGGGGTAAACAATGCACTTACTTACTGTGGCTAATGCGATGTTATACCAGTCGCTAGAAAAAGAGCGGAACTGCAGTGATGCGCCGGTACAGATAAGTGCTAAGGGAAGGGTAAGCTGGGCAAAATACTCTCCGGTTTTTAAGGCAACCTCGGGCAACGACCATTGAAAATAAGAAAACGGTAATGCTGCAACAATTGAAATAATAAGCGGGTTTCGAGCAATACCTTTAATTTGATTCATTGGCGCAGTAAAACCCACCTGATAGAAGTTGAGCACAAACACCGACATAACATTGTACAAAATGGTAATACAGCCCATATAAACGGATGCGGCTGCCAAGCCTTCTTGCCCATAAGTATTCGCGCAATAGGCCAAGCCGATAATACCCATGTTGGCCCTAAAGCCACCTTGCACTACTACACCACGTGCATTTTGTGGGTTCACGGTGAAATGAACCAATAACATTAATACCGCGCACATCAATATTGAACCACTTATTCCAATAGTGATGAGGGTAAAATTAGCGGCATTAGAAAAGTTTGACTGACTAATAGATAAAAAAAGCAACGCGGGTAGGGCGACATTGAACACCAGCTTTGAACCCGACTCGATAAAGGCTTCGTTTAACCAACGGATGCGAAAAAATACCCAACCCATTAAAAGTAGGATTAGAACGGGCACTAAGGTACTGGTGATAAATGAAAGCATGGGAGTTAATCGATAAAAGCACTAAATTCAGGAGATGGGTAATACATTATCAAACTTAAACAAGGTTGCGGCATTAGTTTGAAAATATAATTTCAATACTTTCATAGTGATGAGCTAATTTTTAACCTTCAGGGCATTACACTGATGTACTATTCCTTAAAAGGCGGCGCTTTATTATAGCTACCGCTGTTTTCATCCCATCAGTGCCGCATTAGTGAAAACAAAATAGGTTAAGCCTTAGGCGCCGCGCATGATGAGCGTTCCACCAAAGAGCAGGGCACCAGCATACGCGTATTTACCGATTTAGGATTATTGATTTTATTCATCAACATGCGCGCTGCTTCGCCGCCTAATTCGTAAGGTTGCTGTTTGATAACGGTAATAGGCACCTTAAAAAATTCAGCCATAGGGATTTCCTCGAACCCAAGTAAAGACACGTCTTGGGGAATAGGAATGTTAGCGGCTTCTAATTCTTTTAGTACATCAATGGTTATTGCAATTTGCTGAGTAAAAAAAGCGGTGGGTGGATTGTCTGACTTCAGCATATCAATGGGAGAGCGATGCAATCCGTCCTGCCGACTCCAATGTATAGTTAGGGTTTCGTCAACGGGTAGATTATGTTTTGTATGTGCATCTACAAAACCTTGATACTTCTCTTGGCGAGACTTAACCGATTCGAACTTTTGGGTTACAAAACAAATATGTTTGTGCCCCAAGTTAATAAGGTACTCAGTGGCATCAAAAGACGCCCGTTTGTAATCAGCAACCACAATGCCGGTGTCACAATCGTCATGTTCTAATTGAAATTGCACCACTGGCATAGTGTTATTCGAAATGTCTTCTATTAGCTTTGCGTTGTTTCCGCAAGAGGCAATAATGGCGCCGTCTACATTTAATTGGCAAAGTGTAGTCAGCGCATTTTTTTCGGTTTTGGGTTCAAAATCCGAATTATAAATGAATAAATCGTAGCCATGACTTTTACAATAATCGTCCATACCACGAATGGTCTGACTGGTGTAATAGCTAGATATATCTCTTACAATAACACCCAGGGTTTTGGTCTTATTGGTTTTCAAGCTACGGGCGATATTATTGGGAACATAATTCAGTTCCTCTACCGCTTTTTGCAATCGCAAACGGGTGTCGAACGACATAAAATCGAAGCGACCGTTTAAAAATTGCGAGGCGGTACTTTTTGATACGCCCGCTTTCTCAGCCACATCGATAAGTCTAACTTTACTTTTATTCATTATTATTCTCTTACTAAAGGCGTTTATAGGAATATTTGTGTTACCAAATACTCTTCACTATTTCACTGCAATAGCATCGCCTACCTGCAAATGAGAGAAGGACACGCGGGTGTAGTTACCTGCTTTTTTATCGGTTTCCCAGTCGCCCGTTCCCGGACAAGCGGGGTAGCGGAATGTTGGGGCATCCTTCGTACTGCATTGGTTATACGCGCCAGCTTTGAAAAAAAGCCAATCATTCTTGTACGCCACAGGGTCATCATAGTCATCTATAAAGCCATTAGCATCAACATTGTTTGCCAAGTTTATCTGGTGCTTAACCGTGGGGTGGTTCTCTGCGCTAAAGGTTAGATACATTGTATCGCCGTAAACGTTAATCTCATAACTGAAAGACTCACCAAGCGCGATGCCTGTTTCACCGGGATCCTTGTCGTCATGCCATCCATCTCCCCATACAGGGTAAGCAATGTCAGTACGTTTAGGGTTATCTTCTGGTAAATTTAGCTCATAGTTCCAAAATACCGTACCTGTCTCATGGTTTGGGTATTTCTTATAATAAATCTTTAGTGGTTCGTTACCCCAACCAAAACCCGACACATCATTTCTAAGGTCATCTAGCTTACCAGCATGAATTTGCCCTACAACAACCGAATATGCGGGGGGCTTGTCATGATATTTAGCATTGGTAGAAACGTGGTCTACTTTAAGGGTGGCTTCCATACGGGCACCGATGGCAGCGAACTTATCTGAGTCTGGGTTTGAGGCAAGTGCAAAGTAATTAGCTGGGCTTTCTAAGCTGGGAACATTGCCGTTTTCATCGGCGTACACTTGACGAAGCTCACTTCGGGTATTCGTTGAGGTGGGAGAGGTGAATGCTTTATTCGCCGCCGCAAATACCATGTTGTTATTGTCGTCTAAATAAAAGAACTCATCCACGTGAAAGCTTGCTAAGTCTTTATTTTTAATTTTGTCGGCCTTACCGTCACCGTCTCTATCTAGCGGTAAAAGTATGTTCCAAGGGGAAAGATCGAATACTTCGCCAGGAGCCTTAGCACCCGATACGGCGTGTGAATCTTGCTGTGCTGTGTTGGTCGATGAAGAAGTGTCAGCGTCGTTACACGCTGCCAAAAAGGAAAGCGCGGCTAAGCCGGCCAGATATACATGTTTAGCGTTTGACATGAATGCGCTCCTTACGGAAATCGTCAAAAGAAAAAAGAGTGATTGAATGAATTAGAAAGTTAGCCGTAGCGTTTACTACGGCAAATGGTCTGGTTAAATAACTATAATTGGTGCTAGCGTAGAGTGAACGTTGCACATACTTCGCCAACGTTGCCATTAGCGAAGTATGCTACAAAGCCTTACCAACGAGCTCGTACGCCGAAGGTAAAGCGTCTATCCGACTCGCTATACTGCCAAATGCTATCAAGCTCTGTTACTTGCACGATAGGCTCACCGGTTAAGTTAACCGCGTTCGCTACAAGCGTAATATGCTCGTTTACATCGTAACTGGCCGAAAAGTCGAACTGGCCGCGAGCATCACGATAGTTATTACCCAGCGTTGGGTCAAAAAATGCTTCTTCAGGGTTGGTACGGTTGTACACACCCGTGGCTAGCGCGCCAACAGGACGTACACGTTTTTCATCTTGAGTGTCTAAATACTTGTCACGCCAGTTATAGGCAAGACGTATTTGGATACCCGCATTTTCCCAGTAAACCTGGCCATTGAAGGTGTGGTTAGAAATATCTAGCAGTGGGTTACCATCAGGTTGTTCACTATCGGCGTAGGTATAGTTGGTGCTAACACCTAAACCAGACCACATGCCAGGAAGAAAACTAAACTGTTGTTGGTAGGCAAGTTCGATACCTGCAATTTCACCGCTTCCACCATTAACATCTGTGTCGATAACAATACCGGTTAGGCCGGCATCACGCTGAGCTTCTACATACGCTAAGTCTTGGTCGCCCGAAGCGTAATTCACATCAGCTTGGCTTACCCCTGCGGTATTCAGTAAACATACGTTAACGTACTCAGTCACGTTTTGACCTGTTACCGTGTTGCTATCAGCCATGCAAGAGCTGCTTGCTACGGTAAACGACTCTACATCTTTATAAAATATAGCGGCAGAGACCATACCACCTTGACCAAAGTAATGTTCAGCAGATAAGTCGTACTGGGTAATACGATAGGGGTCAAGTTGGTACGAGCCTTGTGTACCGGTAACGAGTGAATTATCGACACTAATTGCAGGGCTAAGCTCGCCAAATTCTGGTCGGCGCATTACTTTGGCCGCAGCAAAACGTAAAATGGTATCGTCTGCTAACGAGTAGGTGGCATTGATGCTTGGAAGAAAATCTGAGTAATCATAGCTGCCAGTTTGATCAAATGTATTAGACGTTAAATCAGTTTGCACATACCGTGCACCGACTACCGCGGTAAGTTTGTCGAAATCTAAATGAAACTGGGTATATAACGCTTGAGTTTCTTCGCTTATTTGGGCGTAAGAGCCAGTATTTCGAACCATGTTGTCATCTAATGATCCGGTTAATTCATGGCTACTGCCATCCAGCATTTGTTTTACGCGGTCGTAAGTACCATCAATATTGTAAGCCAGCTCAGCACCATCGTAAACGTAGTAATGGGTGAGCGCGTTAGTGCCAAAAATACCAGATTGTTCAAAGGTATTACTGTGGTTTATTTCCTTAAATCCCCCAAAAGCAGAGTTAAATTCATCTACCCATGTTGGTCTTATCACACCATCATAAGACACACTGGTTTGTAAGTTTTTAAGTTCACTACCATTGTTTCTTAAGTCGTAGCGGTCTAGTTCGTAATCTCTATCCGTAGTACGAATACCTGCTTTTATTTTAGTGAGGAAGCTTAAATTTGAAAAAGGCTCGATGTATTCCATGTCAAAACGAATTGCTGTTTCTTCGTTTTCTTCATAGTAACGCTGGTGGGTAAATTGGCGAATTGCTAAGTTACTTGGATCTAATAGCGCGTCCTCATCCGAAAACGCAATACCAGGTACTGCATCGCCTTCCTGGGTCATGGTAATGGTAAATAAATTTTCGGTAATAGTACCGTCTTCTTCATATTGATCGCGAGAAATGGGGCGTAAGTTAAATTCAGAATTGGTACGCAGGCTTTCAGACTTGGTATACGCCACTTCACCTGAAATTTTTAGTTTGTCGGTAATAAACCATTCACCACCTAGCGCGTTGGACATAGAGTCGTTGGTGGTAAAATCGGCCCATGTTTTAGGCTGTACAAACGCACTGCCTGAGCCAAAACTTTGCAGTTGACCTTGGGCATCGCCGTAGGCGTTGTCTAACACCAAATCAGAATAGTCTTTGCTGTCGTTCAGTACAGAGTAGGCTTCTTGTCCACCGTCAAGGTCGGTAGCATTTACGTCTAAGTAAATAAAAGCGTCGGTATCTTTTGGCGCCCATTGAAGGGACAATCCATAAGCGGTACGTTCACGCTGTTCAGTTTTTTGCTCAACGGTGTTTTGACTGCGAACTAAGTAGTTACCGCTAGGGGTGTTAGCAGCGTCACTGTTGCCGTCGCCGTCTAAATCTAATTCGGTTGGGGTTACAAGATTAAAGAACTCATCACGTCTTAGTGTGCGGTCTTGATACGACATCACTACTGATGCACCAAACGTACCGGCATCACCTAGATCCCAGTTTCTTCCGGCTGCGCCTGTAAACATAGGCGCCCAGTTTTCTGCTTTATCTGCGTACTCTCCATCTAAGGTCACGGCCACCAGAGGCTCTTCAAGCTCTAGCGGGCGTACAGTTGTCATGTTAATAGTACCGCCTAACGCACCTTCAATCATTTCTGGAGTAGGGGATTTAACCACTTCAACGGTTTTTAAGAAGCTAGAAGGAAAGTCATCAAGACTAATACCACCACGACCACTGCCTGAGGTAGAACGACCATTTAATTCAACGCGGTTTTGTGAGATACCACGAATGGTTACCGACTCACCCACACCAAAATCTCGGCTTATAGACACACCAGTGATACGCTGAAGCGCTTCAGCGATATTGTTATCTGGCAACTTACCAATATCTTCCGCCACAATCGCATCTACAATACGAGAGTCGTAACGTTTTAATCGGGCAGACTCAGCAATACTGCTAGCGATACCACGAACTTCAATCACCTCCAAAGAATCTGGGGTTTGTGTGTCCTGTTCTTCTTGCGCAAAACTTGGCAAAGAAAAACCTACAGTGGTAGCGGATAATATGGCTACCGTAAGTTTTGATAATTTGTTGTTCATTTTGCTTCTCCAAAAGCTGTTCAGCTAAGTACCTCACAAACATAAAATTATTATTAAATTCTCTTGTGAAGTGATGGCTTGTCTTATTAATTAGGCAACGTTAATTCGCACTATTATCTATTTCTTATGGCACTAAACCGGTTTAGTTTTTTATTTAAAAAAATTGCTCTGCAACCGGGATATTAACAATAAGGTTACATTTGCATCTCTTTTCGTCAACAAAAAATTATCCAAAAGTATCAAATTTATTCGTTTAGGCCGAAAAAAAGGTTTTTATATCCTTTTAAAATGGTGGGGTGCGGCGTTTATAAACATTTTTAGTTAACATTTTACTGTGAACTAGATAGTACGAGCGTGAAGTGAACGATACTGGGTAAGGTTAAATGCCAATTGTCGTTTTTTACATTTAGCACTGTGGTTACAAGTTTTAATAGACTAGTCCTCTGAAATAATTAAGAATTTTTTATGTGTTGCATATGTGATTTGTTAATTTATTGAGTGTAAAATGTATATTTAATTGGTATTTTAACGTTGACATCAATCACTTCTATGTTAGCTTGTTGGAAAAACTAAACCGGTTTTGTTTTGTTTTGTAAATAACGAATTTAACGCGGTGTTGAGCATGTTTCGCAGAGATTATTGCGGGTTTTCGATTTACGACATCATTGTATTTACGAAAATGCACAAAGCGTTATCTGTGAATTTGTTAACAGATTTTCAATTCTATAGAGGGTATTGACGTGAACACGTTAACAGGAAAAAGAGTATTGGTAACAGGCGGAGCCAGTGGTATTGGTGGTGCTATTTCTTCTGAACTTGCGGCACACGGCGCTACCGTTTTTGTGCATTACTATAGCTCGAAGCATGCAGTTGAAGAGCTTCAGCAAGAAGTAGTGGAATCTGGTGTTGGGGAAATCATTCCGCTACAAGCCGATTTAACCAAAGAAGAGAGTGTTATCGCCTTTGCTAACGACGTTGCTAATCTAACATCTACGCTTGATATATTGGTAAACAATACCGGTGACTTAGTTGAGCGACACACCTTGAGCGATATTAAAAATGACTTTTGGGAGCAAGTGATGGCGGTAAATGTGACTTCCATGATGATGGTTACCCGTGCGCTCTTGCCCATGTTAAAACAAGCCGAAGAAGGTGCATCTATTGTTAATTTGTCTTCGCTTGCAGGCCGAAAAGGCGGGCATGGCGGCTCATTAGCCTATTCCACGTCGAAAGGTGCTGTGCTTACGTTTAGTCGTTCGCTGGCAGCTGAATTAGCTGGCGATGGTATTCGCGTTAACTCGGTAACGCCAGGTTTAATTTTAGGCACACGTTTCCACGCTACCCATACCACCGATGAATCGGCGAACAAAACCATTAGTGAAATTCCGCTTAAACGGGCGGGAAATCCTCTTGATGTAGCTAGGGCGGTTGCGTTTTTTGCATCGGAATACAACGGTTTTATCACAGGCGCTACATTAGATATTAACGGTGGCGTTTACATGGCGTAATGCCTTTAGCACACATCGTACTTCAGCCAGTTCAGTTCAAATATAAGCGGTTGAAGGGCTAAGTTCCCATAAATGACAGAGGTAACGAGATGTCGTCGTTAATAAAAAAAATAATGGCCTTTGGGCCTGCCTTCTTTGCAATAGGGTACACCATAGGTACTGGTAGCGTTACGTCTATGATAGTAGCGGGAAGCACCTATGGCATGTCTTTACTGTGGGTGTTGTTTCTAAGTTGCTTGTTTTCAGGTGCACTTATTTATGCGTTTGGTAATTACGCCATTGTGACGGGCGAAACAGCGCTTTATAGCTTTAAAAAGCACCTCAAGTTCGGTCGGCCTATTGCCATACTCATTATTGCGGGCGTTACCTTTGGTCAGTGGAACTCTTTAATGGGCATTCTAGGTATTTCATCGAACATTATATTTGAAATGCTGGCGCTATATTCTCCATCGTTAAACGACTACAAATACGAGTTAGTACTAGCTATTGCGGTGAGTGTCATCAGTATTATGTACGCCATCATGCTAATTGGTAAGTACTCGTTGTTTGAAAAAATTCTGGTTATGTTTGTATCCTGCATGGGTATTTCTTTTGTGTTTTCCCTTTTGGTGGTGCACCCCATGCCTGCAGAAGTGGCGGCGGGTTTTGTTCCATCAATACCTGAAGTAGAAGGTGGAAAAATGATGGTGGCCGCGTTTGTGGGCACGACTATGGCTGCCGCTACATTTTTATCTCGCCCGCTGTTTATTCAAGGTAAAGGGTGGGGAATGGAAAACCAAAAGCAGCAGAAGAAAGATGCTTTTGTGGCGGCGTTTTTGGTGTTTGTTATTAGTGCGTCGGTGATGGCAGTAGCCCACGGGGCGTTGTTCCATGAAGGTAAAAAGATTACCCATGTACTCGACATGGTGAACGCCCTTGAGCCAATCGCGGGTAAAACTGCATTAACAGTATTTTTCTTCGGTACGTTAGCGGCGGGACTATCGTCGGTATTTCCCTGTTTACTTATTGCGCCCTTATTAATTGCCGATTACCGCTCAGGAAAGCTAGACACAAAATCTACTCAATTTAAAACTATTACCGGTATAGCGTGTTTAGTGGCGCTTATCATTCCAGTATTCGGTTTCAATCCAATAAAAGGGCAGATTCTTTCTCAAGTGTTTAACGTGTTTGTGTTGCCTTTGGTGATTATTGGCATACTCGTGGTTATCAACAAACGAGAACTAATGAAAGAACATGCGCCAGGCAAATTTTTGAATCTTATGTTGGGGCTGGCACTGTTATTCGCCATTGTGATTTCTGCCAATGGTGTGATTGCCATTGTTGAGCAGCTATAAAAGGGAGTGGCAATGGTTATTGTAGTAATGGGCGTGTCAGGAACCGGAAAGTCGACGGTGGGGGGATCCTTGAGTGACCAATTAGGGTTGCCGTTTATAGACGCCGACGATTTTCACCCCGAAGTAAATAAAGCAAAAATGCAAAGTGGAACGGCGCTTACTGATGAAGATAGGTGGCCGTGGTTGCAAACTTTAGCGAGCGAGCTTGCTCGCTACGAACAACAAACAGGTGTAGTGCTAGCGTGTTCTGCACTAAAAGAGAGTTATAGAAAGGTATTAAGCGCCAATAACACGCTTCCTATCAAGTGGGTGGTGCTTACAGGTAGCTTCGAATTATTAAGTGCGAGGCTTTCGGCTAGGGTCAATCACTTCTTTGACGGCAGGTTACTGAAAACTCAGTTAGATACCCTCGAAGTGCCCGGTTACGGCATAAAAATAGACGTAGAAAAGCCCATCACAGCGGTAATTCAATGTGCTGAGACATACGTTAATCAACAGTCTTAGTGCGTAGCCGTTGAGCATACCTTTGACATAACAATTATCTCGAACAACCCATTTATTGACACCGCCGACTTAAAGAAACCATTTTGGCGTGTCATCGAGAAGGAGTTAGATTATGAAAGACGTTTTATCACTACCAGCTAGTGCGTCGAAAGTACCGAAATTAGGCAAACAAGCTTTTACCGTATTTGCGAGTGGAGCATCAGTACTTGCAGTGGGTTTAAAGCGCTGTTTCGCTGCACCTAAACTTTTCATCTTGTTCGCGCTTATATGCTTTCAAAATATTGCTTCGGCGCAAATGGTTAATGATCTTAGTGAATTTAATCAAGCTGTGGCGGCGGCACAACCAGGCGATACCATTGTTATGGCAAATGGTGAATGGCATGATGTTGAATTGGTATTGAAAGGAAAGGGTACTGAAAATAAACCCATTACGTTAAAGGCCCAAGAGCCGGGCAAAGTGAAAATAACCGGCCTGTCTAACTTAAGTGTTTCAGGTGAATACCTTGTAATAGAAGGGCTTGTGTTTACCGATGGCCATACCCCTACGGGTGAGGTTATTGCTTTTCGTACTTCTCCAGACGAATTAGCGAGTTATTCTCGTTTAACTAACGTGGTCATTGATAATTTTAGTCACCCAGAACGCCAACTGTCTGACTTATGGCTAGCTATTTATGGTAAGCACAACCGAATCGACCACAACGCTTTCATTAACAAACGTAACCGTGGGGTAACCGTCGCGGTACGTATGAACTCGGAAGGCAGCCATAAAAATTACCATACCATCGAGTACAACTATTTTGGCCCACGCCAAGTGCTTGGTGCTAATGGTGGTGAAACCCTGCGTATAGGCACGAGTCATTTTTCTAGAGAGTATGCGAATACGTTAGTGCAATATAACTACTTCGATAGAACGAACGGCGAGCACGAAATTATTTCTAATAAGTCGAGCGGCAATACGTTTAAAGGTAACGTGTTTTTTGAAGCGCAAGGTACCTTAACCATGCGCCACGGCCACTACACTACAGTGGAAAACAACTACTTCTTGGGTAACCGTAAACCCAATACGGGTGGTATCCGCATTATTAACGAGCACCAAACGGTAAGTAACAACTACATGTATGGCTTAACAGGGCGTCGATTCCGTGGTGCGCTAGTGATTATGAATGGCGTACCGAATTCGCCACCAAACCGCTACGACCCTGTTATTGAATCTGCCATGAACAATAACGTGGTTATTGATAGTGATTACATTCAGCTAGGAGCGGGCGCAGACGAGGAACGCTCAGCGCCACCTACTACAACTGAAATGCAAAATAATATTATTTTGGGTAAGCAAAACCTTAACCCTATTACCGTATTTAGTGATGTATCTGGCATTTCCTTTAAAGGAAATGTGTTAAACGAAGACGCTAAAAACCCCATTTCATCAGGCTTTAAAAAGGTACCTTATAAGGTAAGTAAAAATAGCAACGGTTTGTGGGTGCCTGAAAAAGGTTTGCTTGAGCAGATTAATTTTGGCGAAGTAAAACTACCGGTTAACAAAAGTGAAACCGGCGCTAGTTACTACGCTAAAAATGAGAGCCACGTTGCGTTTAGAAGTGGTAACAAACTAGTCGTTAACCCCGGTATGGACACGCTTGCCACCGCCCTTGCTGATAGTAAACCTGGCGACGTATTGGTGCTTGAAAATGGCGGTGACTATTTGTTAACCCGATTTGCACAAGTAAACCACCCAGTGACTATTATGGCCGAGGAGGGTGATAAACCCGTAATACGCTCTGAAAAGCCAAGTTTTATAGTAATAGAAAACGGCGGCGCATTAGATGTTGAAAATTTATGGTTTGATGGGGCAGCTTCACCGGATTATAAAGGTAACAGCATCATTAGAACCAGCCGTTACTCTATGAACATTAACTATGCCTTGTCGGTTGAAAATGTGAAGGTGACTAACCTAGACATCAACGGTTATTTCTACTTTTTTAAAGCGCATCCTGGGACGTTTGCCGACTATATCGAGATTAAAAACTCACACATGGAAAACATCACGGGTGCGGTATTGTCTTTAAATAAAGAAACCGATGACCTAGGAGTTTATAGCGTAGAAAACTTAACCTTGTCGGGCAACACGTTTAAAGACATTAAAGAAGAAGTGGTAACCATATACCGTGGTGGCTTCGATGAAAGTACCTTCGGTCCAGCGGTTATTATAACTGACAATACGATAAGCAATGTAGGCAAAGGTTCTACCCATAGAACTGGTGCTTCCATGTATTTCCATGGGGTACAGAACCTACACATCAGTGATTCAAAATGGGTAAACAGCGCCCCCATATCGCTTTATCTAACTAATGGCGAACCGATCACTGTAATTGAAAACGTCACTATGAAAGATACGCCTAAGATACAATCGAACAGCGATAGTTTTGAAGTGAAAAATGTGACGTATTAAATTCGTTCTCGGTTATGTAAAACGCTGAATAAGCGCTTACGTAAATCATATAAACTCGGCATTTAATGCCGAGTTTTTTTATGGAGCGAACTTGGTTGGGTAGCTTAAAACCGATACTCAGTTCAGTATAAAAAGTAAATTCTATCGCTCAAAATGGTTTTGACGCTAACTCACTAATCCCAAGTCCTTTGCCCGTAGCCCTTCATTGATAATTCTATGAAAAAGCTATATGTAAAATTTGTTGTAACGCATTTTGTTTTAAGCGCCATTATGTTTTGTGTTTGGTACTTGGTTGCGGGAATAGAAAATGCGAGGGAGATGACTTTCGTGATAAGTACGTTAGCGAGCTGTATAGCAGCTAAAAATTTAATGGATGACACGTTGAAAGAAAAAACGCTGACGAGTAATAAGAGCTAACGGTTTGAGTATTGGTTAGCGTGACGCCAGGGTAATGTCTTCTCGATATTTTTTCTGAAGATTGTCGGCTAGATGCTAGTTTTTATCCTATTGAGTAGAGCGAATAGACAAATAGCCAAAGTATTTGAAAGCCATAACTTAAACGTTGATATAGTCCAGGGTGAGTTTTAGCTTTCAGTGCACCTGATAATTTATAAGAAAAAAAGAAACAGCCCAGAATGCAATTAAACGAAAATAAGCGCAGTGCTATTGGGTAGACGCTGGAAAATATCACGACAGCGGGCGCGATAATAAATGACAGCAGCATAACTAGCCCTGACCACGTATGAATTTTACAACTTTTTGTTGGTTTAGAGGTGTAAGGGTCGGCATCCATTGGGAAGTAGCCGCAGACCCATGTGCATAGACCATGAACAATCACCATTGCACCTATTATTGTAGTGGGGGTAATTGAGGAGGGATTGAGTGTCGAGTAAGCCACTATTAAATAGTAACCAAATAGAATAAATAAAAAGCCTAATGGGTAGTTGTTAATAGCGGGGGATAGTTTTTGGGTTGGGCTTCCAAAAGCGCCAAGTTCACTACAGAATTGTTTGGCGTGACTATAGTTCGGGTAATATAACGACGCGATGTAAATGCCCACAACAATCCATATTGATGCGACTATCCCAGTATACGACAATAAATCGAGCATGCTTAACTCTTCCTTGAAACTTGTTCTTTGAAACGTATCACCTTGCTATATAATAATTTTGAGCAATGTAAAGTGCTTACACTTGTTATGTGGCTTATGAGTTTAAATGTCTATTTCAATCTGTTGGATTGAGCGGCCAACGCCGCCAGCCATCAAACGAGTAATACAACCATCAACTAATTGTAAATCAACACTTATCACGCTACCTGAAGGGGGATGCATCAAATGGCCTTGCTCAATAAACAAAGTCGTTTCATCTATACCCTTGCGGTCATGAAGGTAGCAGGCTAAAGGGCCAGCAGCCATACCGGTAGCAGCCTCTTCGTCAATGCCATAGCGTGGGGCAAACATTCTAGCGCCCGCGTGACGCCCGGGCACAGTGGTTTCACTAGAAAAAACGTAAAAACCTATTAGGTCATATTGTGCGCTTATTTTCTTGATGAGATCTTGATTGGGCTTAATTTCTGCTACTGAAGATGCATTGTGAAGAGGTACAAGTAAAAAGGCGTTCCCCGTATTCACAATTGATATTGAATCAAGCGGTACGTTGCTTGAAAGATTAAGCGCTGCTCGTACTTCTTCGGTATCTACTACATCGGTGTAGGTTGGCGGTGACTGCTCCATAAATGCCATTGAACCATCAATAATTATATCTCTGGTTCCATCTACCGTCTCTTTCGACATTCGACCATTTTGAACCAAACCAAGCTCACTCATTCTGCTAAACGTTGCTATGGTGGCATGGCCGCAATGCGCAATTTGTTGTACTGGGGTGAAAAACTCCAGTTTTATAGTGGCAACGTCTGAGCGAGAAACAAAGGCTGTTTCTGAAAGCCCCACTTTTTGCGCCACTTGCAGTTTCTGCTGCGGAGTTAAGGCGTTCGCATCTAAAACCACACCGGCTGGGTTTCCACCTATGTCACCGTCAATAAATGCATTTACTATTTCAACAGAGACTTTCATGAGAGCTCCTTTAGCAAACAATAAGGGTTGAATGGACAAACGTCTTACTACCTCTATATTTGAGGTTGGGCAGATCAACTAATAATGGGGTATGTTTTAACTACCAGTCTGCACTGTATTTTTTATTCGCTTCAAAAGCTTCTACTTCTAACGGCGCGTTATCATAGCCGTACGCTGCTAAATCAGAAAAATGCTGCGTGATAATTTTATCTAAGCTGGCATTTTCTATCTGCCGCACATGCACTAATTCATGGGCTAGCTTTGGTCTAGTTAACTCATAACCATTTCGGATATAAATAGAATAACCAAAAACCTGAGCGTTATTGATTATACCTTCTCCGATAAACCCCAGTGCCTCGCCAAGGGTTTTTAGTGCGAAGTTTTCATGCGGAAACGGCACTTCGTCTACATACACCAACCTGACTTTTTCTGGATATGTTATGCCGATGTCAGCAGCAAGTTGTAATTCCTTTCTGTTTAGCGGAACACCTTCATCCACACCTTTATAGTCGGTCTCATATGCCCAATCTATGTACTGAGGAATTAACACCACCGAAATTATTTGTTTGTGAAAAACGACTACTGCGATTATCACAACAACTAGAAGCGACAATAGTCCCTTTATTAACTTCATGTATTACTCGCGTTCCTTTCTGATTTTCGATGTTTTCATAAGTTAACAATAACCTAAGGTCTGCGCAGTAGTATTTTAATAACCACTAAATAGCGTCTCTCTGAGCATTTGGAAATAACAGGCAAGCACGGTCAAACACAAGAGCAGTATGTCTTTGTGATAGGGTGATATCGATGGCATTTGAACTATGATTAAATACCGTAATAATGTTGTCGACTTGTTGAATACGCGCTGCGTTTTGTTTATTAATTCGCTTACCCTGAGACGGCCACAGTCTTGCCAAGGGAGTATGAAGAATTAACACTTCATCACCAATGTCTTGCAATACATGCTCCGGATTATTTAGGCGTGGTGAGCGGAACATAAAAAAAGTAAACAGAAATATAAGCAATGCTACTAAATAGAGATATTCCATGTGGCGCATTTTCCTTTAGTGAATAAATCCAGATTACCCCCTAATTCCCCCAAATAAAATAACAAACTAAAAAACAAAGTAGATTAGCGTACTTCGATAATTGATCAAAACCACCAAAACGCTCTGCCAAAAAAGAAAAGTGTATTTTGCTTAATTACTATGTTATAAATTATACTATGTATTACATAGTAATAAGTTTAACCTAGCTGGAAGGTCATGACAGAAGCTTCAAATCAAAGCGCGAAGTGGGATGCGCAACTTCGCAAAGGCACCTTAGAGTTGGCCATACTTGCCGCAGTCGCGGGCGAAGAAAAATACGGGCTGGCGATACTTAATTACCTGCATAGTTTTGAAACCATGGTGATTAGTGAAGGCACGCTTTACCCATTGCTCGATAGGCTGAAGCGCGAAGGGGTATTGAATGCGAAATGGCATCACGAGGGTGAAGTACGCCCACGAAAATATTACTCGCTTACCGAAAGTGGCCTTGAACGGTTACATATTCTGCGCGCACGGTGGAAGCGTTCGGTAGTCGATATGGAATCGCTGCTAGCAGATTCAGCTATCAGCGAAGGTAACGGCGCAGACAATGTGACAGAAACTGGAAAAGGATAATGAAATGAGTGGAAGGGAACAAATTAGCAACTACCTAAAAAGCTTTAGTCGTTACTTGGCCTCGTTAAGTTCTGAAGATGCAGCAGAAGTCATTCAAGAAATTGAATCTCATATTTATGATGTTATCGATCAGCAGGAAATGGCAGGAAAAGAAGCCAATATTGAAAGCATCTTGGCTGGGCTTGGTGCGCCAAGAGTACTTGCCGAAAATTACGTGAGTCATATTCAACAAGGTACACCCCCACCTAAAGGGTTTCGGCCTTTAACGTCGGTCACTAAAGGACTGTCTAAAACCTTGTACTGGGGCATGTTGGCTTTTGGTTATGGTACGGGTTTAGCGCTAGTTGTATTAGCATTTGCGAACTTATTGTTGCCCAACGGTATTGCCTTTTGGGTAGAAGCTGAGGGAAATTCAGTTGCTATTGGCTTTTTAAGTAACCCTATATTGGCAAATAGCGACGCTACTATTACAGGATTATGGATAACGCCAGTTGCCTTGGTAAGTGCCTACGCGATTAGCCTATTAACCTATCGTATTCTGGCTTTGCTTAAACGGTTTGCTGTGGGCTATCAATATGCTTAAGCGTACAGCGAAACGTTTAGCCAAATCAGTCGGGCATTTTCTACTTGTTTCTTTTATGTTGGCTATTGTTGGTGTGGGTGTCTTAATAAGCCAGCATGGCTCTATTGATATCGGAGACGCCCCATTGGCTTATAAAGTAGGCGGGGAAGGGCCCTTTGTATTTTTTAACGATGAGACACAGATAGGCTCTGATGTTACAGGCTCTGATAATGTAGGTGCTGATATTGTTGGTGCTAATATTGTAAGTACTGGCGTTGAAATTAATTACATCCGCGGAAGCCGAGAAGAAAACTTCTTCATTGAAAAACGCTACGTGCCTTTAACAGATCAAACAGCAGTGCCCCTTGAGGTATATTTTGCTTTAGAAGATGCCACGTTTACCTTCAATTTAAAGCCATTAGACACATTGAACACCAAAACGCCGTCGGTGTATGAAAGCACTGCGCCTATTTTGGCAATGTCTGACTTAGAGGGGAATTACAAAACCTTTCGTGATTTCCTTATTACCCATAACGTTATAAATGAAAACCTAGAATGGCAATTTGGTGAAGGTCATCTAGTGCTAGTGGGCGACATGGTAGACAGAGGATTCTCTACTACTCAATTACTCTGGTTCATTTATAAGCTAGAGCAAGAAGCCCAAAAAGCGGGTGGGATGGTGCATTATATTATTGGCAATCACGAGCTTAAAAACCTTCAAGGCAATTTTAAATCGGCGGCCAATAAGTATATTCCCATTGCGGGCTTAATTGGCAAAAGCCAAGCAGACTTATTCAGCCACAATTCATATATAGGGCGCTGGCTTGCCAGTAAAAATACCATTGAAAAAATTAATGGCCATTTGTTTGTACATGGCGGTATTCATGAAGATATCGCGAACCTTGATTTAAGTTTGCAACAGATAAACAACAAGGCTAAAGCTTATTACCGACAAATGTATTTCCCCGGCGTGGCTGACAAGGTTACAGAATCGCTTATTTCCACTGAGACTGGGCTGGCGTGGTATCGAGGGTATTTCAAAGGTGATGCTAGTAATACAGCTATACAGCAAACATTAGATAAATTTGATGCTTGCTCAATAACGGTGGGCCACACCCTGCAGTTTAAGGTAAATAAGCAATTTGATGGCCGCGTTTTCGCGATAGACGTAAAGCACCCTAATGACTATCGAGGAAGTTTTCCGACAAAATATTCTGAGGCGTTATTGATTGAAAGGGAAAACTTTTATCGGCTTACTGAAACCGGCGAAAGAATAGTTTTATAAGTATGTGGGTATTAGTTCTTGGGAATGAGTGTTAAGTTGATAATGAGCCAAACAGGTCATCACAGCTACGCTCGTAAAATAAAGGCGGCAGAGTACATTTTAAATTCCAAAAGTAGTCTGCCCCTATTTTATATGCCTATTTTATCGTTACCGTTGCGTCACTTACCCATGTTTCGCTGATGGCTTTATCGTCTTTATTTACTAAATATGCCCTTATCGTCACGGGGTTTTCGTTAATTTGTTTGTAATCGAAAGTTAGGCGCCATTGGTTTGTGCCTACTACCGGATAAACGCCGATAGGTTCAATTATTTCGCCATTGCTTGCTTCAACAATAGGCTTAACGCCGCTGTTTCTGTCCAATCCTTCGAATACTGCGCCTTCAAAGTCGATAACCATTTTGTTCACACCTTCGGGAATAGGCTGCCCCGGGATTCCGCCCAAACCCTGTCGAGTATTCGTCACCCGGGCTAATTCTTTGGATATTGGATCGAGCTCGCGCCATTCGATATCATAAGAAAAGGTAAACTCATCGCCTTTTTGAGCGGGTTTCTCGGGCACCCAATAGGCAACGATATTGTCAAATGTTTCGTCTTTCGTTGGGATCTCAATTAACTGAACAGCACCTTTGCCCCATTTTCCACGAGGCTTGACCCAAGCTGATGAACGTTTGTTGTAGAACACCCCATCGTCTTGGTAGTTGTTGAAATCACGATCTCTTTGAATTAATCCAAAGCCTTTGGGGTTTTTATCAAAAAAGCTATTGGTCGACACCAACTTAGGATTATTGAGAGGGCGCCAAATATGTTGACCTGAGCCAGTGTGAATAGCAACGCCGTCACTATCATGAATTTCAGGGCGCCAGTCTTTAGCAACAGTTTTGTCTCTTTCTGAATACCAAAACATACTGGTTAACGGCGCTATGCCTAAACGTTCCACATCTTCCCGCATATACAAATTCGCGGTAACAGACGTAACATGACCTTCGGCGTTTTTATTGTCTTTGGTTAGGCCGAATCGATAGGCGCCCGTGATAGAAGGCCCTTCAAGCAATGCCCAAACAGACAGATCTTCGCTGTTGTTTTCTGCCGGACCAACCCAAAATGCTGAAAATCGTGGAAATTCTTCCGGTTCGCTCATTCCAGTATTTATCGCAATACCTCGCGCTGATAACCCATATTGCCCTTGCGGCCCGTCGGTACGAAAATAAGAAGCACCCAGAAAAGATACCCAGTCTGGCTTCATACCTGGCCGCATAACTCTAAAGCCTGCATACCCGAAGCCTTCGGGGAGTGCGTGAGCAGGGCTATCAGCGGGCATATCAAAAAGTGCGTTACTGAAGGGAACCTCTTGGACAAGATTATTACTGTCTCTGATGAAAATTTTGACTGGCTCGGGAAAATATCGTCCAGGGTAGAATAATTGTACCGGTGCTATTTCACCACTCGGATATAAGGTTTCGTCTTCTTTAAAGCGTATTTTCCAGTGTTGATCGTAAGTGATTTTATCAATTAATTCGGGCACCGGAACGTCGGGAGGAGTATAGGGTTTACCAGCTGATGTTTTAGCAAGGTTTTTTAAGTCTTCGAAGGTAAATTTTGTCTTGTCTGATGCTTGTGCCGCATGTACCGACATGGAGGCAGAAAAAATAATTGCGATGAATAACATCAACTTCATAAAAATCTTCCAATCTATTGAGTCTAGTAAAATGAATTTGCTGTTCGAATTCCAGTGGTAAATTATTCAGCCAGTCCGAAACAGACAACGATAATAAGAAGGAGTTCTTATAATCACCTTTTGCCCTGTCCAGTAATTGCTTGATTGAGTTGAGTGAAACCCGTTCATCATGCACATGTTCCACAAATCTCAGGTTTTTAGGCGCTGGTGCAAAAGCAATGGTTTCTATTTTATTGATGACTAAGCTGACTGAATAACTACTTCAGCTTCATAATTTAGGATCTTAAATTAAGGGGGGCAGGATACATTTTCTTTCGAAAATATACTGTTACCTTATGAGGTTGTAACTCTGACTCGTCTGGCAGCGCTTCAGTACCACTTACCTAATAGATAACTGTGGTGAAATGCTGCAAAGCTGGTATTCGGACTTTATTTTCGCTATTTGCGTTGTTATACCCACTTCACTATTTGCATCGATTTCTCAAAAGATTTAGTTAGTTTCGTACTGCAGTTCGGCTTTGGATTAACTATGATTTGTTGATTGCAAAGGCGTAAAAGGGGGATATCAATTGAACTGTCGGAGTAACCTATAATTGTTTCGTATTCTTCAAGGTTATAGCGCATTTTGATGCGTTCAACTTTATTAGTTGAATAACAGTGAAACTTGCTGACCATACCTCCAGCGAGCCGAGTTTCTTCAGAACAAGCGAACTCCAGCTTTGGAATACAGAGCTTTGCAATAATACGCTTAACCATCCACTCTGATGCACCACTGACAATTACTACTGTGTCATTATTTTGGGTATGTGAAATTAACTTTTCAATCGCGTTTTTATATATGACGGTAGCGTTATTTTCCAAATACCTGTTAATAAAGCGCTTGCGTAATTTAGCTACCTTTTTAGGAGACATTCCACACGTCACTAGCCACAGAAGCACAGAGAAACCAATAAACTTTGTTTTATTCAGTATCAAAAAGGGCAGGGTGAAAGGTAGCGCGAAGAAGCATAATACAAACCGAATAGGATTGCGTTGCACCATGAACTTCATATACTCGGCGCCGGTATCTTTGTTTATTATTGTTTTGTCAAAATCAAACAATATTAAATTCACGGTGCTAAATATTTCCTCAATTTGACTACATGAGTCTTGGTAGCTATTCCACAAATAACGATATTCCACAGTTTGGACAAGTATAATTTGTGAATGTGAACATGCTCCATACCATTAAACTCAAAACTAATGCGATTATTCCGATACTAAGTCTTATTTCTTCAAGACTAGAAAAGGTAAACAATAAAGGGACAAACACACAGCCACAGACAACAGATACTAAGATCCATTTTTTCCTTCGTTTTTGAAACTCAATTGCAATTTCAATGGGAGTCAAAACTATTTACTTATAACGCTCAAGCGAAACGGAAAATACGACGCGTTTTGGCCGAAGGCCAGCGAGTAATTGCCCATACTAGCGAAGAGAAGTTTGATGCATCTGCTAGCGGACATTTCTAACATCACCTCTATCTAATTCTTTTTCTTCAACGCGTACCAGTTTTCTTTAAAATATACCAACGAACCCATGGCTACTGCGAAAGAGATGAGTACTGGATTGTTTGATATGTAGCTAAAAGCTAATATAGGGGATGCCGAAGCGATAGCAAAGCCCAAACGTTGGTTCCTTGTATAGCGAACTTTCTTAAACTTATTTGCTTTCAATAGCACCTGCTGAACAAACAGAGCTGTAACGATAACTAGAATTATAGTTACTTGATAAATGCTAATTTCTTCCATGATATCTCCTGTTGATTTGCTTGCTATATGACAGCTTCAAAGGTTTTAATTTCTCGGTTTTCACCTTGATAGTAAATAACTTAAGGAACTAATAGCTCACCTTCTTGTAAATCACTGCCAATCAAAACACTATGTGCTAATACTAAACCTATAATTTTCCCTACCGCTTCAGATATCAACATGTACTCCTTGCCACATAACAATTTACTAGACCCCAAATCGGTCTGTTTAAACACACTATTATGGTTTTTTTGATTTTATCTATATTCCCAGATTACCTGCTAACCCCTCAAAACAATAAAGCCGGATGGCGTTTTTTACTCACGAATTAAAAGTACAAAAACGGTATGTTCGAGGCTGAAGGAGTATCTGACTCATTTACTTTGTATTATGGTGTAGAAAGTTTAATTTAGCGAGAAGACCATAAAAGTACTAATAAAAGTACTATAAATTAAGCTCTATAAATAAAAGCGCTTAGGTAAAACAAATGAAAAGTGGCATTTATGGCGAAAGGTACGCTAAAAATATTTGTTTAACGCAGAGTGCCTAGAACGATTGTTTATTCTTCACGAATGATTGAAGCGCTCCAAAAGGGATAGGGAATCGCTATTAGCAAATAAATAAAGCAGCAAAAAATATAGTTACAATGAACTTACCTGCATCAAATTTACCCAACGCTGTCACCTGCATTGATAGCAAGTGCAGCGTAAGGTAAGCCTTAGCTATAAACTTCAGCTAGCTATAAAAACAAAGATAAGCAGTAGGTGTTTCAATTTTTACATCGAAAGAAAGGTTTGCATCAATAGTAAACTCTGTGCCCGTTTTGAACGACTGCCAGTCGCTTGAACCTGGAAGTTTAACGGTCATTTCACCTTCCATTACTTTCATTACTTCGTGCTGACTGGTGTTGAAGGTGTACTCACCTGGCGCCATTACGCCTGAAGTACAGGGGCCATTTGCTGACTCAAATGCAATTGAACGAACCTTGTCATCAAAATAACTGTTTACCGTAAAAGACATATGCGCTTTCCTTTTATTGAAAATAGAAGAGCGAGCATTGTGCAATAATTAAAGCTGAATGGCTAACCTGTGATTTTCTAAGATATTCTCATTCGCAAAATAAGCCGGCATTAAAAACGCATCCGGTTATATAAAGTGCAAAATTAGTCATTAAAACCACATGAAATATGTGTAATTGGCTAGAGACTCTCAAGCGCTGTGGTTATACTAGCTCACAATCGCATTTCCAGAGGTTTTACAGCAATTGAGCACAATGAGTTTGCCACGTGTGGTGCCCCAGCAGAGTCTTTTAACACATTATCAGACATATCTAGAACAGCTTGCTAGTACCGCTTTTACCGGCGATGTTGAGTACAGCTATGCCAGCCGTCTTGCTGTGGCCACCGATAATTCGGTATACCAAAAACTCCCTCAAGCTGTGGTATTTCCTAAAAGCGTTGCCGATTTGCAAGTATTAGGCAAGCTGGTTAATGACCACCCGCTAGTGAAATTCTCGGCGCGTGGCGGCGGCACAGGCACTAATGGCCAAAGTTTAACCGACGGCATTGTGGTTGATATGTCGCGTTACATGAATCAAATTCTGGAAATCAACGTTGAAGAGCAATGGGTTAAAGTACAGTCAGGCGTAGTAAAAGATGCACTGAATGACGCCCTTCGCCCCCATGGGTTTTTCTTTTCCCCGGATCTTTCTACCAGTAACCGCGCAACAGTAGGTGGGATGATTAGTACCGATGCGTCGGGGCAGGGCTCGTTGGTTTACGGTAAAACCAGCGACCATGTATTGGGCTTAACTTCGGTGCTGGCTAACGGTGAAGTATTAAACACCACGCCAATTAGTGTGCAAGAGGCAAAAGAAATAGCTGATACAAACGCAGAAAACAGCACTTACGCGGGGATTTTACGCCAAGTGCTAGCTACCTGTGTAGATAAGCGCGATGCCATTATTGAAAAATTCCCGCGTTTAAACCGCTTTTTAACCGGGTACGATTTAGAGCACGCCTATAACGAAACCGAGCAGCTTATCGATGTGAGCCGCCTGATAACCGGCGCTGAAGGCTCGTTAGCTATGGTGGCCGAAGCTAAGCTTTCTCTTACGCCTATCGCGAAACATAAAGCCTTAGTTAATATTAAGTACGATACCTTTGAATCGGCGCTTCGCCATGCCCCTGAAATGGTAAAAGCAAATGCCACGTCTGTTGAAACGGTAGACTCAAAAGTATTAAACCTAGCTAAAACCGATATTATCTGGCACTCCATTGCCAATTTAATTACCGACGTTCCACACAAGGAAATGTTGGGCTTAAATATGGTGGAGTACAACAGCAACGATGAAGAAGAAATTCGCACCCGTATTGCTGAGCTAGAAGACAGGCTTACCGCCGCTGCCGAAACCGGCGAGGGTGGGGTAATTGGTTATCAGGTTACGTTTGATAAAGCGGATATTGGTAAAATATACGCCATGCGTAAAAAGTCAGTTGGCCTGTTGGGTAAAACCAAAGGGGTGCAAAAGCCAATCGCCTTTGCAGAAGATACTGCAGTGCCCCCTGAAAACTTGGCCGATTTCATCATGGAATTTAGGGCTCTGTTAGACAGCCACGGTTTAAAATACGGTATGTTCGGGCACGTTGACGCAGGTGTGTTACACGTAAGGCCAGCTCTTGATTTATGCGATGTTGAACAAGAAAAGTTGATGCATCAAATATCAGATGAAGTAGTCGCGTTAGTGGCTAAATATGGCGGCTTAATGTGGGGCGAGCACGGTAAAGGTTATCGCAGCGAATACGGCTCTGCCTTTTTCGGTGACATGTTATTTACCGAATTGCGTAAAATAAAAAGCGCATTCGACCCGCTTAATAAAATGAACCCAGGCAAGGTGTGTACGCCTTTAGATAGTACTGAAAGCTTGGTAAAGGTTAGCGATACGAAACGCGCGACATTCGATAGAACTATTCCACTCACGTTTAAAGAAGCTTTTGCGCCTGCCATGGAATGTAATGGTAATGGCTTGTGCTTTAACTACGACACTACGTCACCTATGTGCCCATCGAGTAAAGTAACTCGCGATAGACGCCATAGCCCCAAAGGCCGTGCGGGCCTTATTCGTGAATGGATACGTTTGCTCGCGAAAGATGGAGTAGACACCAAAACACTAAGTGCTGAACAATTCGATACGTCGTGGTGGCAGCGCTTTAGTAATAGCCGAAACAAACAAGACGATTTTTCTCACGAAGTGCTAGACGCCATGAATGGTTGCTTAGCCTGTAAGTCGTGTTCAAGCCAATGCCCAGTGAAAGTAGATGTACCTGATTTTAGGTCGAAGTTTTTATCTATTTATTACCAGCGCTACATGCGCCCAATGAAAGACCACCTTGTGGGAAACATTGAACGCATGGCGCCAATTATGGCTAAGTTCTCGCCAGTGGTTAATTTGTTTTTGAAACGAAAGTGGATGCAAAACGGTATTGAGAAAACCATTGGTTATGTAGACACGCCTATTCTATCTGAGCCTACGTTGGCGAATAGAGTAAAAGGGAAAGTGGCTACTTATAACCACGACGCGTTATCTAAGCTAAGTGCTGAAGAAAAGCAAAAGACGGTGTTGATAGTGCAAGACCCTTTCACCAGCTACTACGATGCGAGTGTGGTTGAAGATTTTGTTACCTTAGTGAATGCCCTTGGTTTTACACCGGTAATGTTACCGTTTAAACCGAATGGCAAACCAGAACATGTAAAAGGCTTTTTAGCTAAATTCGCGAAAACCGCAAAAAATACCGCAGGCTTTTTAAATGAAGTGGCGCAGCTAAACATTCCTATGGTGGGTGTAGATGCGTCTTTGGTGTTAGTTTATCGTGACGAGTACACCAAAACCTTGGGTAAAACCCGTGGTGATTTTCATGTGTTGGCAGTGCATGAATGGCTTGAAACGGTACCTAGTGATGTATGGCAGGCGGCAAGCCAAAAGGCAGGTGTGTCAGAGCCTTCGGCTCAGACTTCGGGTCAGAATTCAGCGCAGACCTCAGCTCAGCCATTTGCACTGCTAAGTCACTGCACAGAAAAAACGGCGTTGCCCGCATCTGAAAAGCAATGGCAAGGTTTGTTTGCTAAAGTTAATCAGCCAGTTGATATTTTGGCGGTAGGCTGTTGCGGCATGGCGGGAACATATGGCCATGAAGCCGATCAAAAAGAAAAGTCGTTAGCCATTTATGGGTTAAGTTGGGAGCAAGCAATCAAACGCTATCCTGCTGATGCGGTGCTGGCTACCGGTTATTCATGCCGCAGCCAAGTTGCTCGCATAGAGCAGTTTAAGCCCAAGCATCCTTTACAAGGCTTGTTGGCCTGCGTTACATCACAGCTTTAGCTTATTGCGAACATCGACCGACAACGTAAAAACTAAAAAATAAAATAGATTAGAGAATACTATGACAGACAATACACCACAAAATGAAATGACCGACCAGCAGCGCAGTGAATGGGTGCGTGAACAATTTCAAAAAGCAAACAAACACCTCGCCGAAAATGGTGTGCTTTTTGAGTCAGTCGTAACAAATGAAAGCCGCTATTTGGTGCCTTACTTGGCAGTGTGGAAGATAAAAGACACCAACAATGCGATGTATTGGGTAATGAGTGGCGACTTACCTACAGATTTTATTGCTGATTCTATGGCTACTAGCGCCCGTGGTGCTATTAAGCATTTCGCGATGCAGTGGCAATTGAAGGCGGCGAATTTACGCGCTTCCGAAAGTGCTGATGCATCATCGTTGGAATATGCGGAATTATTAGAAAGTAGAGCTGAAGGTCTGTACGCCATACAAAACCAAGATGAGCTATGGCAAGGCGTTTAAGCTAACCTTTATTGATGCAATGGCTAATGTAGTAGTTAATGCATTTGTGAAACATCGGGGAATGGAAAACGTTCTGCAGGGCATTGCATGCGTTGGCGCGGTACGCCACCGTCCATAAACACTTGCCCTTCGGGCTTAAAGCCTAAGCCTTGATGGTATGACACGCTATCAAGGCTGCAGGACACTTTTAAGATAGTAACTTGATGGCGGTTGGCAACCTCTATTAACGCAGCAAACAGCGCGCGGTAAATAGACATGTTTCGGTAGCCGCGTTTCACCGCAATTCTGCCAATTTCCCCACACTGGGTTAACCGCCCGGTTGCAATGGGCAAGCTGGCTTCCTCACCTTCCTCCAAAAGCAGTACATGAAAAGCGCTGGCATCGCGCTCATCAAACTCACTGTCTTGGGGTACTCGCCATTCCAAAACGAATACATCTTCCCTAATTGCTTTAAGTCGATGCTTATCCCTTGCCCAATCGACGTTCTCTATCGTATAAGCCATATCGGTGCTTTATGCTTCTATCCATTCCCAGTAACCTTTGTTTATAAGTGTAGTTAATGTTGCTAAAAACGCAAAAGAGGGGGGATCTGGCAGAATATTCGCAAAAAGAACATCGTTGTTCACTAAAAGCTGAACCCATTGTTCATCTTCTTTGCTAAAACTAAAACGTTCGCCATTAACGTAAAAGTAGCTGCCAGAACGAGAAAGCGATGTATTTTCAGCACCAGTTGCAATGAGCGCACGTACACCCGGTGCAGGCGCAAACTCCACACCTTCTTCAAAGCCTGCGGCTATTTGGCTATCTGTATATAAATGCTCGGGTGGATATTCAGGGAGCCCTTGTTCGCTTAACGATTCAAGCAACGCATGGGTAAAGTCATCTGAATTAATGGCTGTGATGAGCTGTTTTTTCAACGCGGCGATATCGCTGGTTTCAACCACTGCCGAAGGCATTGACAACTCTCTACCCGCATCGGTAAATCGCACGTTAATGTCGCTGGTTTCTAACATTAACGACAGGCTATCAGCAAGTTGGGCAGTTTCAGGGGCACGAAAGCCTACCGAGTAGGTTAAGCAGTCTTCCAGCGCCTTACCGTCGTGTGGCCAACCCGGCGGAATATAAAGCACATCACCAGGGTGCAGTACTTCATCAATAATAGGCTCGAAACCCTCAATTTGACGAAGTTTAGGGTGAGGGAATACTTCGTTGTATTCTCCTGGCTTACCTACACGCCAACGGCGCTGTCCTTTTCCTTGTACTAAGAACACATCATATTGGTCGATATGTGCGCCAACCCCCGCATTTTTAGTGGCAAAACTTACCATTAGATCGTCTAAGCGCCAGTTTGGAAGAAAGCGGAAGGGTTCAAGAATATCGGCTACGTCGTGTACATACCTGTCTACACTTTGCACGAGTAGGGTCCATGCCCCTTCGCACACGGCTTCAAAATCGTGAATAGGCCCTTGATGCACTTTCCATTCGCCTGTGCCATCAGTAGCGTTGTCACTGGTACTTTCAAAGCTTAGCAGTCGGCTATCTATTTCTTCTTCTTGGGCTAAGCCTGCCAAGTCGTGTTCATCGATAGGATCTTCAAAATCTTGAAAAAAGCCACGTAATACGACGGGCTTTTGTTGCCAATAATGAGATAGAAAATGTTCTATATCGAATTCTTTCATTAAGTAATCTCCACGCATCTATGGGGGTATTATCGTTTATTCTATAAAGGGTTACTAGCTTAGTGTGTATCGTTAAACCGGTGCTCGAAGGCGGCCAATTCACCTATTTTGCTATCAATTAAAACTGGGTAGAACTTCGCTTGGGTTTCAGTGGCTAAATGGGGAAATGTGCTAGCGCAAACGGTAACGGAATTCCCGGTGCAATGTTGTTCTAGCATAGACGCCAAATTAACCGTATTACCCCACACGTCGAAAATGCCGTGCTGCCTTTGTGGCATGCCAGCGGTAACAGGGCCTGCTGCAACACCAATACGAATTTGGCACGGCCAGCCTTCTTTTGATGCAAACACTATAAAGGTGGCGGTAACGGCAAGGGCAAACTGCACGCAGTTGTTTATGTGATGGGTATTTTCTAGCACGCTACTGGGTGAATGACTCTGCGTGCTTACCTGTGTACTATTTCGCGTATTCTGGTCGCCTTTTCGCGAGCCATTTACAGGGGGGGAAGGAGGGAACATACACAGTTCGCTAACCGCCATGTATTCATCGCCATTCGTTTTTACTGGGAACATGTTGTGCGCAGCGGCAAGCTCATCTATTTGGCTGTAAAAGGCATCTAAAGCCTCTATTACCTTTTGTTCTCCAAACAGGGGGGCCAACGTTTGATAACCTTTTATATCTGCAAATAACACACTGGCCGAGGTAAAGGTTTGTCGCGTCAGCGTAGTTGAAAAACCATTTGATGCGCTACATGAATGCCCATTGAAGGGGGGATTTGAAACGCGCTTCAACGGACGAGTAAAAGCGCTTGTAAGCTTGGCGGCAGGGGTTGCTTTTATTAACAGTTGCCGCGTCTGCCGGTAGTTCACAGCAAGGTGATGCAGGTGACGACGGCTATGAGCATGTAAGGTCAGTATAAGGCCCACACTGGCTAGGGTTAACGTAATACTGTTGCTACGTCGAATAGCCCCCTGCCACCCTTGAAGCGAGTCGCTAAACAGGCCGTCGATAACGCAGAATGTTAGGGCAAACAGTAACCCCCAGTAAAGTCGTGGACGTTGCTCATGCTGGCTAAACACCCCCACACAGCATAAGCAGCCAATCAATAAAAAGTGCTGAATGTACACGTCGCCACGCCATAGGAAAGTCGCTAACACAATATAGCTGTAATAGCTGGTTAACAGCAATGTGCGGGCATGCGTCGGCAGGCCTTTGTTGCACAAATATAGCGTGGTAAATGCACAAAGAATATGAAAGGTTAGATTCCACCACAGTGCGATATAATGTGCGCTGTAGTGAGCATACGCCATCAATAGCGGTGTTTGTAACAACAAGCACAGAGCAAAAAAGCGTGCAGTTGCGTGAAGTATTGCCGCTTTTGAATGAAATGTTTTGTGTGTAAGCATGCCTAAATCCCAACCATAAAAAAACGCGGACTGGCCGCGTTTTTAAGTGTATGGAAAAGGCGATGCCTTTATAACTGATCTACTAGCCTGATTGCATCACCAATGTAGCTTGCTGGTGTTAATGCTTTAAGGTCAGCTTTTGCTGCTTCTGGCATGTCTAAGTTATCGATAAACTCAGCCACAATTTCAGCGTTAACCTTTTTACCACGGGTCAACTCTTTCAATTTCTCGTAAGGCTTTTCAATACCGTAACGACGCATTACCGTTTGAATTGGCTCTGCTAGTAATTCCCAGTTGTTATCAAGTTCATTCAACAAGCTTTGCTCGTTAACTTCTAACTTGCTAATACCTTTAAGGGTAGCTTGATAAGCAATAACCGCATAACCTACACCCACACCTAAGTTACGAAGTACAGTAGAGTCGGTTAAGTCACGCTGCCAGCGAGAAATAGGAAGCTTCGCGGCTAAGTGATTAAAGATAGCGTTAGCTAGGCCTAAGTTACCTTCCGAGTTTTCAAAATCGATAGGGTTAACTTTATGTGGCATGGTTGAAGAGCCAATTTCACCGGCAATGGTTTTTTGCTTAAAATGACCTAAAGCAATATAACCCCACACATCACGATCGAAATCGATAAGAATGGTATTAAAGCGGGCTACTGCATCAAACAACTCGGCAATATAATCATGCGGTTCAATTTGCGTGGTATATGGGTTCCACGATAAGCCTAGCGATGTGACAAACTTTTCAGACTCGCTGTGCCAATCTACATCAGCGTAAGCAGATAAATGGGCATTGTAGTTACCTACGGCGCCATTAATTTTGCCTAAAATTTCAACCTTAGCAATTTGTGCACGTTGACGCTTCAAACGCATTGCTACGTTAGCCATTTCCTTACCCATGGTAGAAGGAGAGGCGGGTTGGCCGTGAGTACGTGCCATCATTGGAATATGTTGGTATTCCTTGGCAAGTGCTATTAAGGCATCGATAAGTTTGTCGCAGTAAGGTAGCAACACGGTATCACGGGCTTCGGTAAGCATAAGGCCGTGAGAAAGGTTGTTAATATCTTCAGACGTACATGCAAAGTGAATAAACTCGTTCACAGCAGATAATTCGCTGTTACTCGCCACTTGCTCTTTTAGAAAGTATTCAACCGCTTTAACATCGTGGTTGGTGGTGCGCTCAATATCTTTAATGCGCATAGCATCATCAACACTAAAGTTAGCCACAATAGAATCTAATAATGCGTTTGAGGTATCAGAAAACGCAGGAACTTCTTCAATTTTAGTGTTCGCCGATAGCATTTGCAGCCAACGTACTTCCACTTCAACACGGTATTTCAGTAAGCCGTATTCGGAAAAAATACTACGTAATTCTACGCTTTTTCCAGCATATCGACCATCGACAGGGGAAATTGCAGTTAACTGACTCAGTTCCACCTTCAGCTCCTTAACTAGTTTATCAGCCTGAGCGCCTTTACAGCGCTATTTAAAATTTGTTTTCTGCGAAACAAAATGTTCCGACGTTTACCACCCATTTGACGCCACATTACCGCGGCGCGCACGCCTGCAAGTAATATAGCGCGAACTTTGTGTTGCGTAGCCGGTTGGCCAAGATGATCCGGATTACCCGCAATTTGAATACGCGGTGCTAATGGACTAATAATATCGCTGTATATACTGGCCAAAGACGACACAATTTGCGGGTTTTGAAAGTCTACATGTGCCAACTGGCGCTGCACGTGAGAAATACGCTCTGCCAGCTCTTTCATGGCGGCAGGTTTACGTGCAAGTTTTCTTTCAAGACCAAGAATGCTGGCAATATAACGGGTCAGCTCGGTGTCTTTGCTCTGTTGTTTATCTGATAACTGTGCGAATAAGGTTTTATATCCTACTTCAAGGTTACTTAACTTGCCGAACACTTGCTGTGGGTTTTCAGGATCGGTAACCAATATACTGGAAAGACTCGCTTCCACCGCTTCGTCGTTTGCGGTGCCTTTTCTTGCAAGGCTTTGCACAAGCGCCGCCGATTGACAAACGCCAGCCAAAGCTAAATTATTTTCTACGTCGGTATCTAACATTAACGAATATAGCTCTCAATAATTCCGCCGCCTAAACACACTTCATCTAGGTAGAAAACGGCAGATTGACCAGGTGTAACCGCTTTTTGCGGCTCATCAAAAATAACTTCAATCATATCATCATTGATTGGCGCGATTGCGCAGGGGATATCAGTTTGACGATAACGAGTTTTTACCACTGCTCGCATAGGTTCTGTAATAGTAGTACGGTCTACCCAATGCAGTTGTTTTGCCACCAAGCCTTTAGAGTATAGGCGAGGGTGGTCGGCACCTTGGCCTACAATTAATACGTTGCGTGCTACGTCTTTATCTACCACATACCAAGGTTCTTCACCGTATTTCGCGTGGCCACCAATGTGCAGCCCTTTACGTTGACCTAGGGTGTGATACATCAAGCCTTCATGTTTACCAATTTCTTCCCCTTCCGCGGTTTCAATAATACCGGGTTGGGCGGGTAAGTAGCGGCCTAAAAAGTCTTTGAATTTACGCTCACCAATAAAACAGATACCAGTAGAATCTTTTTTATCGTGGGTGATTAGCCCTTGTTCTTCTGCAATTTTACGTACCAATGGCTTTTCAATATCGCCCACAGGGAACAAGGTTTTCGCTACGTGTTCTTCACCTAGCGTGTAGAGGAAGTAACTTTGATCTTTGTTTTCATCCAACCCGCGCAATAGCTGCCACTTGCCGTCTTGATGACGGCGACGCACGTAATGACCGGTAGCAATATAGTCTGCACCTAAATCTTCAGCAGCAAATTCAAGGAAAGCTTTAAACTTAATTTCCTTGTTACACATGATATCGGGGTTGGGGGTTCTGCCTGCTTTATATTCTTCTAGGAAATACTCAAATACGTTATCCCAGTATTCCGCGGCAAAATTGATGGTGTGAAGCTCAATACCTAGTTTGTCAGCGACGGCTTGTGCATCTTTTAAATCTTCGGCGGCTAAGCAATATTCATCATTATCATCTTCTTCCCAGTTCTTCATGAACAGGCCTTCCACCTGATAGCCTTGCTGTAACAACAAGTAGGCAGAAACGGAAGAGTCGACGCCGCCGGACATTCCGACGATTACTTTTTTGCTCGCGTTTGATTCAATATCAGTCACAACGTAGATAACACTCATTTAGGTTGATTTCAGGGTGGCGGATTTTACCAGATAAAGCCCACCAATTCACATAATAAAGCGATTGTGTTCAATCGTTTTGCTTTCGCGACAAATTTTAGCGTCGCGATGCGTAAATTGGTCGTTTAAAAGCGTATTTCAAGCGCCGAGTTTAAAAATTCAATAAACCAAAAAGCTATAACTAATAATGAACGTAATCATAGTTAGGTTTCATCAATTTAATGGTCTATTAAATAGCGAAACAACTTATTGGCGTTTGAATAGGCGTTTGAATAAATCGGCATTGTTTTAGCGTCAATGTTAGAAACACACGTACTTGCCATTATCGATGCCATCAATGGTCCAATTGCCCACGCGATAGCGGACTAAACGTAATGTGGGGAAGCCAATATGCGCAGTCATACGTCTAACTTGGCGGTTCCTACCTTCACTGATTGTGATTGACAGCCAGCTAGTGGGAATAGCCTGACGAAAACGTACTGGCGGGTTTCTGTCCCATAGTTCAGGTGGATCTATAGCCACAACTTTTGCAGGTTTAGTCATGCCATCTTTAAGCTCAACACCATTACGCAAGGCGTCTAGCGCGGCCTCGTTAGGAATACCTTCTACTTGCACCCAATAGGTTTTACTGGTTTTGGCCTCGGGGTGAGCCAATTTATGTTGAAGCTTTCCGTCGTTAGTCAGTACCAATAGCCCTTCGGAATCCCTGTCCAATCGACCGGCGGCATACACGTCTGGTATATCAATATAATCTTTAAGGGTTTCACGGCCGTCTGCATCGGTAAATTGAGACAGTACTTGAAAAGGTTTGTTGAAAAGTACGATTTTGCTTTCGTTTGCCATGGTGTGAATAATTACTCTTATTCTTGGAATGCCTTCTATCGCAAAAGCCTATCACAAAGCGCGAAATACTGCCCGAGTAAGACAAAGCGAAAACAATAAAGAACATAAAAACGTGTAGGAAATTCGGCGAAATTCAGGCAAGTCGTCGGTTAAGACAATGGTATGACTTGTAACTAAAAGTTTCGACCTTATACTAATGTTCGCAGTTATAAAAATAACAGACTGCCCATTCGTGTTGAGTGCATGAAGGTTGCGTTAATCTCAGCACGAGGACGAAAACAACAAGTGGTTCTGTTGTTAAGTGCAACAGAACATAAAACATCAATTACGTATCGTAGTGACCGAAGGCTTTCCACATGCTTTGTGTTAGTGCGACTAATGGACTAAAACGGTAGTACGCTACCGACAACATTGAGGTACATAATGACCAAGTCTAAGATCATCTATACTAAAACAGATGAAGCGCCAATGCTGGCGACGTACTCGTTGCTTCCTATTATTAAGAAGTTTGCTAGTGCTGCTGATGTTGAAGTAGAGCTAAGCGATATTTCTCTTGCGGCCCGTGTGTTGGCTACTTTTCCCGAGTTTCTTTCTGAAGAGCAACGTGTAACCGATACGTTATCTGAACTTGGTGAAATGACGCAAGATCCTGAAGCTAACATCATTAAGCTACCAAATGTAAGTGCGTCTATTCCTCAGTTGCGCGCCACTATCGCTGAGCTAAACGAAAAAGGCTTTAACGTTCCAGCTTTCCCAGATTCGCCTAAAACTGATGAAGACCAAGAGATTCGTGAGCGTTACGGCAAGGTTCTAGGTAGTGCAGTAAACCCTGTATTACGTGAAGGTAACTCAGACCGCCGCGCACCTACAGCGGTTAAGAATTTTGCGCGTAAGCACCCGCATTCAATGGGCGAGTGGTCACAAGCATCACGCACTCACGTAGCGCACATGCGCGGTGGGGACTTCTACTCAGGTGAAAAATCAGTAACTGTAGAAAAAGAAGGTTACGTAAGCATTGAGTTCACCGGAAAAGACGGCAGCAAGAAAACGCTTAAGCCTAAAGTAAGCTTGCTTGCTGGTGAAGTTATTGACGCTATGTACATGAGCAAAAAAGCCTTGTGTGAATTCTTCGAAGAACAAATTGAAGATGCGAAAAACACAGGCGTTTTATTCTCGCTACACGTTAAAGCGACAATGATGAAGGTGTCTCACCCCATCGTATTTGGTCACTGCGTTAAAGTATTCTACAAAGACTTGTTCGAAAAATGGGGTGACCTATTTGAAGAGCTAGGCGTTAATGCTAACAACGGTCTTGGTAGCGTATACGATAAAATTGCTAGCCTTCCTGAATCTCAGCGTTCTGAAATTCAAAAAGACATCAATGCTTGTTATGCCGACCGCCCACCTATCGCAATGGTGAATTCAGACAAAGGTATTTCTAACCTACACGTACCAAGTGACGTAATTGTAGATGCTTCAATGCCTGCAATGATCCGTAACTCTGGTCAAATGTGGGGACCGGATGGAAAGTCGCACGATACTAAAGCGGTTATTCCTGAAAGTACTTATGCCACTATTTACCAAGAAGTGATTAACTTCTGTAAAACTCACGGTGCATTCGATCCAACTACAATGGGTACAGTACCTAACGTTGGTTTGATGGCTCAGAAAGCTGAAGAGTACGGTTCACACGATAAAACGTTTGAAATGGAAGCTGACGGTACAGTACAAGTTGTTGATCAAGACGGTAACGTATTGATGGAGCATGCTGTTGAAGAAGGTGATATCTGGCGTATGTGTCAGGTGAAAGACGCACCTATTCAAGACTGGGTTAAGCTAGCAGTTACCCGTGCACGTCAATCTGGTATGCCAGCTGTATTTTGGTTAGATGATGAGCGTGCTCACGATGCACAGCTGATCACGAAAGTAGAAACCTACTTGAAAGACCACGATACGTCAGGTTTAGACATTTCAATCATGGCACCTGTTCGCGCGATTCGTTTCAGCATGGAACGTGCTATTCGCGGTCTAGATACTATTTCAGTAACCGGTAACGTACTGCGTGATTACCTCACTGACTTATTCCCAATTCTTGAGCTTGGCACCAGTGCCAAAATGCTTTCAATTGTGCCTCTAATGGCAGGTGGCGGTTTGTATGAAACTGGCGCTGGTGGTAGTGCACCTAAACACGTTCAACAGTTCGTTGAAGAAGGTCACCTTCGTTGGGATTCACTCGGTGAATTCTTGGCGTTAGCAGTTTCACTTGAAGACGTGGCAATTAAGCACGACAACAAGAAAGCTAAGATTATTGCTACTGCATTAGATAAAGCGACTGAAACATTGTTAAACAATGGTAAGTCACCAATGCGTAAAGCTGGCCAATTAGATAACCGTGGTAGCCATGTTTACCTTGGTTTGTACTGGGCAGAAGAAGTGGCTAACCAAACTGAAGACGCTGACTTAGCGGCACAGTTTAAAGCGGTATATGACGAACTATCGGCTAAAATCGATACAATCATTACTGAGATTGATGAATCTCAAGGTAAGCCTCAGGATATCGGTGGTTACTACTACCCTGATTCAGAGAAACTAGAAGCGACTATGTCGCCTAGTGAAACCTTGAAAGCGATTCTAAACGCTTAATAAAACTAAATAGGTTACTGACTTTTTAGTCACCTATTTTAAAAGCGCTCCTGACCAAATAGTCAGGGGCGTTTTTTTTATATTTGTTTAAATTTGAAAAAAACTATCGGTGTAAATTTCTAAAATATTGGCTTATCTTTATGCTAATTAATTTCTATTTATTACTATTTAGTGCAATTTAATCTAACAATGTGGGTGAGCAGAAAGGCAAATTATCTGAATTAAACTCAGAATATTTAAAAATAAGTAATAATTAAAAGAAGCGTTGCGAGGAAATAAATAAAATTTAATAGAAAGAGTAGGGCAGACAACTCTGTGAGAGTGAACGATTGTCGACTCCCTAAGAAAAAACCCACTGCTGCCTAAGTAGGCAACAACAGGCTTCTGTAGAATATGTTCGGTGTTACTTAACGCTCTGGTTCTTCTTTAAAGCCTATGTTTTCGGCGTGTAAGCCTTTAGGGCCCTGTTGCACGTCATACGTGACTTCTTGACCAGCTTTAAGTGAGCGATATCCTTCCATTTGGATGGTTGAGTAGTGTGCGAAAATATCTTCGCCACCATCTTCAGGTACAATAAAACCAAATCCTTTCGCGTTGTTAAACCATTTAACTTTGCCAATCGCCATACTTCGACTTCCTCTTAATCCTTGAACTAACACGATTATGCCCCCACAATATAATTGAAGGCAGCGTGACGTGTTTTGAAAACAACAACGTCACCTCTAAAATGTAGATTTTTTAACCATATTATGTCAAGTGCAAATGTGAATTAATTTTATCCTAAAGTTAGTGAGACATCTGCCAACAAAGCACTATTATTAATTATGAGTAGAGACAACGCCATTAGCATCGAAAGGGAAAAACTCAAAGACGCGCAGCGCCAAAAAACGCAGCCGCCGCCAATGTATAAAGTGTTGTTGAACAACGACGATTACACGCCAATGGATTTTGTAATTGAAGTGCTCATGCAATTTTTTAATATGGATGCTGAGAAAGCGCATCAAATAATGCTAACAGTACACTACCAAGGTAAGGCGGTTTGTGGCATTTTTACTGCTGAGATAGCAGAAACCAAGGTGATGCAGGTTAATCAGTATGCGCGTAAGCACAGTCATCCGCTTATGTGTACTATGGAACAGGCGTAAGTCAATTTGTAGAGGGCGAGCGATATGTTAAATAAAGAATTAGAACAAACGTTGAATGATGCGTTTGTATTTGCCAGAGAACACCGCCATGAGTTTATGACGGTCGAGCATTTGTTGCTGGCGCTACTTGATAACTCAGCAGCCCGTGAAGCACTGCATGCCTGTGGTGCGGATATTGAAGCAATTAAAAGTGAGCTGATTTCTTTCGTTAAAGACACTACCCCGTTGATTCTTGACGAGCAAATGAACGAACGAGAAACGCAGCCTACCTTAGGTTTTCAGCGCGTGCTCCAACGTGCAGTTTTCCATGTGCAATCATCTGGTAAAGAAGAAGTCACTGGTGCCAATGTACTCGTGGCCATTTTCAGTGAGCAAGAGTCTCAAGCCGTTTTCATTCTCAAAAAGTCTGATGTAACCCGCTTAGATATTGTTAACTTCATTAGTCACGGTGTGAGTAAAGCCGAAGATGATGCGCCACTTAACCCGGAAACGGGTGAAGAGGGTGAAGGTGGTGAAGAAAGCGGGTCGGCACTAAGTAAATACGCGACAGATTTAAATCGCCACGCCAAAGAAGGCAAGGTAGACCCATTGATTGGGCGCGATAAAGAAGTCGAGCGCACTATTCAGATTTTATGCCGCCGAAGAAAGAATAACCCATTACTTGTGGGGGAAGCAGGCGTAGGTAAAACCGCTATTGCTGAAGGTTTAGCGTACCGAATAGTAAACGAAGATGTGCCTGAAGTTATCAGTAACAGCACGGTTTATTCGTTAGATTTAGGCGGTTTGTTGGCCGGCACTAAATATCGCGGAGATTTCGAGAAACGCTTAAAAGCAATTCTTAAAGAATTGTCGAAAGACGAAGACGCTATTTTATTTATCGACGAAATTCATACCATCATTGGTGCTGGTGCAGCATCAGGCGGTGTTATGGATGCGTCTAACTTGCTGAAGCCTAAGCTTTCAAGCGGTGAACTTCGTTGTATTGGCTCAACAACTTATCAGGAATACCAAGGTATTTTTGAGAAAGACAGAGCCTTGGCCCGTCGTTTCCAAAAAGTGGATGTGACTGAGCCAAGCGTAAGTGATACCACCAAAATTCTACTTGGCCTTAAAAGCCGATATGAAGATCATCACAACGTACGCTATACACAAAAAGCCATTCAGGCTGCAGCCGAGCTTTCGGCTAAGTACATAAACGAACGTCACTTGCCTGATAAGGCTATTGACGTGATGGATGAAGCCGGTGCAAGCCAGCGCTTGTTGCCGCAATCGAAGCGTAAGAAAACGATTGGGGTAGGGGATATTGAGCAGATTATTGCGAAGATGGCCCGAATCCCTGAAAAGTCTGTCTCAGCGTCTGACAAAGAAGTACTGAAGAACCTTGGCCGCAACCTTAAAATGATGGTGTTTGGCCAAGACAAAGCCATAGAGACGCTTAATGACGCTATTTTGCTATCGCGTTCTGGGTTAGGTGCGGAAGAAAAGCCAATTGGTAGTTTCTTATTTGCAGGGCCTACCGGTGTGGGTAAAACCGAAGTTACGCAGCAACTCGCTAAAATAATGGGTGTTGAGTTGGTTCGTTTCGATATGTCTGAGTACATGGAGCGTCATGCGGTTAGCCGTTTGATTGGTGCCCCTCCTGGTTACGTGGGTTTCGAGCAAGGTGGATTGCTAACCGATGCGGTTATTAAAAACCCGTACTCTGTGGTACTGCTAGATGAAATCGAGAAAGCGCACAGTGATATCTACAACATTCTGTTGCAGGTCATGGATCACGGTACGCTTACCGACAACAATGGCCGCAAGGTAGACTTTAGAAATGTAGTATTGGTAATGACGACCAATGCGGGTGTACAGGAAACTGTGCGCAAGTCTATCGGCTTTAAACAGCAAGATCATAGCCACGATGCGCTATCTGAAATCAACAAGGTGTTTACCCCTGAATTCAGAAACCGCTTAGACGGAATCATCTGGTTTAATCACCTAGATGCTGAGGTTATCTTGCAGGTTGTTGATAAGTTCATTATCGAGCTTCAGGCGCAGCTAGACGTTAAAGGAGTATCTTTAGAGGTTACCCCTGCAGCACGTGCTTATTTAGCCGAGAAGGGCTACGACAAGTCCATGGGTGCCCGTCCTATGTCTCGCTTAATCAAAGAAGAGATTAAGAAAGAACTGGCGAATGAATTGCTGTTTGGTGAATTAACGAAAGGCGGCGACGTTAAAGTAGATTTGAACGACGATAAGTTGGAGTTTGAATATTCGGGCGTTGATGCAGTTAAAGAAGAAACAGAGTCTAGCTAACACCTAGTGAACTTGTTGCACTAGACATTTAATGTTGAATAAAAAATGCTGCGCCTGAAAGGGTGTGGCATTTTTTTTGTTCTTAAAGCCTTGAGCCTCTAACGCGATAAACGCGAAAGGGCTAGGCAGGTTTATTGCCTGTTGATGCAAAGTGACGCTTTAAAGCGCTAAACTCAAACTCAAACCCCTACGCTTTAATGCTAAACCCCAAGCACAAGGGTATTGCTAAAATGCCATCGCGGGGCTTAACTCTACACATACAAAAAAGCCCAATGATTTACATTGGGCTTTTTTTGGAATGCGTTGACCGCTTAATGGCTCATTATCTGGCGCGATAAATGATACGACCTTTTGTTAGGTCATAAGGAGTCATCTCAACAGTGACCTTATCGCCAGTAAGAATTCGGATATAGTTTTTACGCATCTTACCAGAAATATGTGCTGTCACTACGTGACCATTCTCTAGTTCAACACGGAACATAGTATTAGGTAGGGTGTCTTGAACCGTACCTTCCATTTCAATACAATCTTCTTTTGCCATGTAAAGCAGTTACCTCAGTAATTCAAATTTTTTTGCCGCGCAGACATTAACCAATCTTGCGTTGCGTGTAAAGCGATTAAGCAGGTTTTTTATCAAAACGCTGCCATTTATTGCCAGAAAATTGCTCATAAGGGAAAAATTTGTGCTTATAAGACATTTTTTGGCATTCTTCTACGTAATATCCCAAGTAGACAAAATCTCGTTCTTGTTGCTTTGCCTGCTCGATTTGCATCATGATCATCCACGTCCCAAGAGACGATGAGTGATAATCAGGATCGTAAAAAGTATAAAGTGCCGATAAGGCTTGATGCTCTTCGCCATTGTCGATGGTGTCGGTTACTGCCACTGCAATTAACCTATCGCCATCGTAGGCTTCAATAAATTGAGGGCGTTTCCACTCGCACAGAATAAAGTTTTCAAACTGTTCGCTAGAAGGCGGATACATACTGCCATCGGTGTGCCGGGCGCAAATGTATTTCTCGTACAACGGGTAATATAAATGATTGGCGCTCTCGGCGCTGGTTACGACAAAATGTTGGTTGCGATTGAGTATGCGCTTCTGACTTTTAGAAGGGCGAAAAGTAGCCACCGGTATTCTTACCGATTCACAGGCATGGCAATCTGGGCAGTGTGGGCGGTAGATTTGCTCGCCGCTGCGTCTAAACCCTACTTGAATAAGTTGACCGTAACGCCACGCAAGCTGGTTATCTGATTCGGCATAAACCAGTAATTGTTCTTGTTGATTGGGCAAATAGCTACAATCAAAAGATTGCGTAATTCCAAATCTCACGGTGTGATAACCTGCGGATGCCACTGATGCATGTAGTCGGTAGTTAGAGAGCCTTCATCGGTTAGAGTGTGGTTGCTAGTTTGCAGTTTTTCAATAAATTCGTTACGGAAAATTGTTTTCGCACCCAGTGAGGCAAGATGATCCGTTGGCAGCTGACAATCAATGAATGCCATCTTGTTACGCTTCATGTGCTCAACTAACGCTAGCATAGCCAATTTAGAGGTATTACTTTGTTTGTGAAACATAGACTCACCGCAATACACTTTTCCTACACCTACGCCGTATAAGCCTCCAACAAGCGCATCACCGTCCCACACTTCTACCGAATGCGCTAAACCAAGCTGATGCAAATAACTGTAAGCTTTTTGCATATCTTCTGTTATCCAGGTGTCTTGACTGGGCGCTTGTGAATTCGGATTCTTACGTGGAATATTGGCACAGGCATTAATCACAGAATCGAAGGCGTGATTCAACGTAACCTTGTAGCGCTTTTGTCGAGCCAGTTTGCGTAAACTTTTCGAACACACGAAATCATCTAACTCGATAATAGAACGTGGATTGGGCGACCACCACAACAAGGGTTCATCATCGCTAAACCAAGGAAATATTCCGCTAGAATAGGCAGAAAAAAGACGCTGGGCGCTAAGATCTGCGCCAAAGGCTAGTAGGCCGTTTGGATCGTTAAGTGCTTCAGATACAGGAGGAAAGGGTGTATCAATGTCTAAATAAGGCAGCGCTATCATAAAAGGAAAGACATCAAGCCCTGAAAATGGCAGGGCTTGAAATCGAACAAGGCCTAGCCTTGCTCAGGCATAAAGCCATCTAAGTATTTTTCTGCGTCTAACGCAGCCATACAGCCCGTTCCAGCAGACGTTATTGCTTGACGGTAGATATGGTCGCTCACATCACCGGCAGCAAATACACCTTCAACACTGGTTTGTGTTGCATTGCCGTGCAAGCCGCTATTTACCACAATGTAGCCGTCTTTCATTTCAAGCTGTTCAGCGAAAATGTCAGTATTTGGCTTATGGCCGATAGCCACGAAAAGACCCATTACATCAAGTTCTTCGGTCGCTTCACCATCGGTTTCTTTAATGCGAATTTTCGTCACACCCATTTCGTCACCCATGACTTCATCAAGGGTACGGTCTAAGTGTAATACCACATTGCCATTTTCTGCTTTGTCGCGAAGACGCTGTTCAAGAATTTTTTCGCTACGGAAAGTATCACGGCGATGCACAACGTGAACTTCAGATGCAATGTTAGATAAATACAAGGCTTCTTCAACTGCGGTATTACCACCGCCAATGACCGCTACTTTTTGGTTACGATAGAAAAAGCCGTCACAGGTAGCACAGGCCGAAACCCCTTTACCCATAAACGCTTGTTCAGATTCCATACCAAGATATTTAGCAGATGCACCTGTGGCAATAATTAAGGCGTCACACGTGTATGTGCCACTGTCACCATAAAGAGTGAAAGGACGCTTGGTTAAATCTGTTTTATTAATATGGTCGAAGATAATTTCAGTATCGAACTTCTCTGCATGCTTTTGCATACGAACCATAAGGTCAGGACCCGTTAGTCCTTCTGGATCGCCTGGCCAGTTTTCTACTTCTGTGGTCGTAGTAAGCTGTCCGCCTTGCTGGATCCCCGTCAAAAGCACAGGTTCTAGGTTTGCTCTAGCTGCATAAACTGCCGCTGAGTAGCCTGCTGGGCCCGATCCTAAAATAAGTAGGCGAACATGTCTGTTATCTGCCATTTGTATCTCCAACTAATGCCCATTTGTCCGGGCTGAATTCTGCTATAATTTTGAAGCGAAGCTTGCCAACTGTCTGTCGCGCTGTCACTACGCTATAGGTAGCTAGGTAAGGACTGTACCTTGCTTTTTCAACTGCTAATCGGCCAATACCTTTGAAAAACACGATACCTGCGCACAATAGCACTGAAAGAAGGGCGTTATGATGCCTTCATGATGATGAAAAGTCACCCATCTGATGTACTTGGTGATAATTAATTATGCAATTAAGTCTGTTTTTAAATTATTTATAATAAAAGGCGGCGTTATTGCGACGAACTTGCGTTGTATTAGGCGAAATTCGTATTACAATTCATGTTGTAGCAATACGTTAAATCTGTGCTTTAGAAATCACGTTTAGGCACCATATTAACCTTGAGCGCTGGGATTATAATAAAGCGTTTGTGTCATCAATGAGCTTTTTTGCAAAAACAGCGTTTAAATAAGCATAGCGTTTATACTTGCGATAATCATGTGCCAATCCAGCGTTAAAACCGCGCTAACCGGCTATTGAAAAGCAAGGAACAAGCATCCAGAGTGCGCTACTTACTGAAGTGAAATGAGGTGGTTTATGTCACAGTCTGTGATAACAATGCTAAAAGATGGCCAGCACTACATGAAAACCTGGCCTGTCAAAAAAGAACTGTATGCCTACTTCCCTGAATGTAGGGTGGTTGCAGCCACGCGTTTTGCTATAAAGACCATGCCACCTGCGGCGATACTCTCTTGCGCACTGTTACTTCAGAACATGGGCACAGACTATATCCCACAAACTATCACTATAGGTGCATTCTTTCTCAGTATTCCGCTTCAGGGATTATTGTGGTTGGGTCATCGTTCAAACCAATACTTACCACCGCAGTTAAATAGCTGGTATCAAGATATTCACAGCAAGATGCGCTCTGAAGGTTGTAATGTATCGTCGGTCAAATCGAAACCTAAATATAAAGAATTGGCAGCGTTACTCAAAACTGCTTTTAATGATTTAGATAACGTATTTACTAAACATTGGTTCCGCTAAAATACAGTTGCTTGTTACTTTGTCGAAGCACGTTCGCGAGCGAATTAACCGACTAACTAGCTAACTTCTCTTCTACAAGTACGCCATTGCATTTTCGGCACTTGTACTGCGCCCCTTTTAAAATTTTGTTGTGTCGTCTTATTGTCAGTTGGTGTGAACTGCAAAGGCAGGCATAGTTGAACAACTTACCAATCACGCCTTTTACATCAAAACTGTGGGTAGCGTTAGCCGGACGCTTAAACACATCAACCATAATCGCCTGCCATTCCACACCGTGGGGTTTTACCTTTTTGAATAATTGCCAAGTAAGTAAATGGCTCACTTCATGGGGAATGACATCTTGGATAAATTCGTGTTCATTCTGTTTGAATAGTTCGGGGTGTAAGTTAATGCGATTTTGTTGAAGAAACGCAGTGCCTGCATTTTTACCAGAGCGTCTAAAGGTAAGCGCAGGGCGGGGGAATGTGCGCTTGAAATATTCATCAGCGCGTTGGTAGCAGCCTTCTACAGCATCAGCGATATGCTGACGCTGTAGAGAGGTTAAATCATGGTTTGCTATAGTAGTACCTTACCTACGTGACTAATTATTCTACTTGGCACTGCAGGCAAAGAATATAGGTACCCATCGGGTCGTTCAGTTCGTTGAAAATACTGAACTCGCCTAATACACGTTTGAATTCATTAATTAGCGCAGAGTCTGAGTTAGCAAACTGCCACTTTCCAACAAACGTAAAGGCTTGACCGAAGAACTCTTTCCAAAACAGTTCTTGTGCTGAAAGTGTACGTTGAACATAGAAAGTATCGTAGTTTTCTAGTGCAGCGAATTCTGCCGCTGAATTAACGGCGTCTTCTAGCGTGCCTAGTTCATCAACCAATCCAAGTTCTAAGGCGTCGGTACCAATCCAAACACGGCCTTGTGCAACGTCATCTACTTCATCTACCGTCATATCTCGGGCGTTCGATACCAAAGATAAGAAGTTGCCGTAGCTAGTTTCAACATTACGTTGCAAAATTTGACCAAATTCTGGTGCTAAAGGGCGTACTGCTGAGAAGCCCGCTAGCTCATTCGAGCCAACACCATCACTATGAATGCCTAAGTAATCAAGTGAGTTTTCGTATGTCATAAACATGCCGAATACGCCGATAGAGCCAGTAATAGTGCTTGGGCTAGCAAAAATGCGGTCGGCGTTAGCGGCAATCCAATAACCGCCTGATGCAGCATAAGTACTCATAGAAACCACCACCGGCTTACCTGCATTTTTCAACTCAAGTACTTCTTGGCGGATAATCTCTGAACCTAACGTACTGCCCCCTGGGGAGTCTATTTGCAGTACCACTGCTTTTACGTTTTCATCCAGACGAGCTTTACGCAATAACCGTGCGGTACTGTCGCCGCCAATGGTGCCCGCTTTTTGATTGCCGTTTAAAATAGTGCCCTTCGCTACCACAATAGCCACCTTATCGATGTCACTATTGATAGACGGTAGGGGAGGATTAACGACTTTTAAGTAGGTGTTAAAGTTAGTTACATTCACACCATGGTTGTCGTCGTTTTCGCCCACAAGACCGGTAAGTTCAACGCGAACCTCTTCACGGGTTTTTAGTGCATCTACCCAGTTATTTTGTAATGCGTAATTTGCGAAATCCCCACCAGCTTGTTCAAACTTAGCCAGTAAGCCTTCTAGGGTTTCGTCAAAGTTGGAAAGAGGGATGCCACGAGCGGCAGCAACGTCTTCTTTATACTGCTGCCAGTAACCGTCTAGCCATTTACGCTCAGCTTCTTTGGCCGCTTCAGACATATCGTTACGAATAAGTGGTTCTACGGCAGATTTATAAGTACCCACGCGGAAAATGTGCGTAGTAACTTTAAGTTTTTCCAAGAAGTCTTTGAAATACATGCCATAACGACCATAGCCATCTAGCAGTAATGAACCCATAGGATTGAGATAAACGTGATTCGCATGAGCCGCAAGGTAATACTGCTCTTTAGTGTAATAGTCACCAATAGCGTACACAGGCTTTTCAGAGGTTTTGAAATCGTTGATGGCGCGCGCAACTGTGCGAAGTTTGTCTAAACCGCCGCCAGATAAACCTTGAAGGTCTAAAACTAACGCTTTAATCCGTCTGTCTTGCTTAGCGTTTTCGATAACCTTTACGACATCACGCACTAGCACTTCTGGGTTATCAGGCTCTGACCCCATGGCATCTTGTAAGAACTGTTCGAATGGATCGACAGACTCTTTTTCAATAACAAGTTGTCCGTTCAACGTAAGCAAAAGCGCACTATTCGCTTTTACCGTAAGTTGGTCGTCTTCTTGAGAGGTAATCGCAATGATTATGCCAACAAAAATCACCAGAAAAATGACATTGAAAAAAAGCTTACGGGTGAAGTTTAAAACCGTCCACAGGCCAATAAATAAGGATTTAGTCCAGTTTCCTTTGGCAGCCATAAATTACATTACCTTCTGTTTGTTTAACTCTATTATGTTACCGAATCGAAACTAGATCGCTAACTTATTTGTAATTGTTTGTGATTGTACCGCAAAGTCACTCACTTATGGGCATTCTCGTCATCTGTTAGCCATTGCGCAATCACTTCAGCGATGTGCTTATGATCATTCGCGCTTAGTTGCATCATTAAGTCGCCAGTGGTCTTTTTATAGCCTACTTTTTTGTGGCCACGCACAAACAACCGCTTAAGCGGTGATATTTTTTGCGTATCCCGTGGTTGTTTTCTATTGTTAAGTGAAAGTTTATTCACTTCATCACGTTCCTATAACAATACGTTAAAAACGAAGTCCCAATAACAAGGCTCTTGATAATGATAAAGCAATTGTACGCGAACCTCTTTAAAAAACTAAGTGTGGCAGATGGAATACCACTACTGTTGTTAAGGCTTTATTTAGCCCCTGTCATGATTCAAGCCGGTTGGAATAAGGCGAGCAGCTTTTCGTCCATTGTTGACTGGTTTGGTAATGAAGACTACGGATTGGGATTACCTTTTCCGCTCGTGCTTGCTTTTTTAGCCACTGCCGCTGAGTTAGTAGGTGGTGTATTTTTATTGTTCGGCTTACTTACTAGGTTGGTGGCTATTCCGTTGATGGTAACCATGTTAGTGGCGATATTTACCGTGCACATCGACAACGGGTGGTTAGCCATTGCCGATGCATCATCCTGGTTAGCCGATGGCACTATTTTGATGAACGACAGCGTAATGGCGGCCCCTGAGAAGTTAAGTGCTGCGAAATCTCTACTGCAATCTTATGGTAACTACGATTGGCTTACCTCCAGTGGCAGTTTAGTCGTGCTAAATAATGGTATTGAATTCGGTGCTACCTATTTTGTGATGCTGCTGGTGCTATTTTTCTATGGGGGTGGTCGCTATGTGAGTATTGACTACTTCTTTCGTCCTAAATTGCAAGACAACAACTTTAGGTAGCCAGCCTTTAAAATAGACCAGCTATGCTGGTCTTTTCTCATGATAGAACGTAGGATCTTCCTATAACGCTTTGTTCGATAATAGGATACTGAAATGGATGCACTTACGTTACTGCTTAATAGAAGCTCTCAACCTAGACTGAATGCACCTGCTCCGTCAGGTGATGCGCTTGAAAACATCATGCAAGCTGCACTTCGTGCCCCAGATCATGCGTGTTTAACACCGTGGCGTTTTATTGTTTGTGAAGGAAAAGGCTTAGATAAACTAGGCAGCCTATACGAGAAATCTGCTATCGAAAACGATAAGTCTGAGAAAGAAATTGAGCGGGCAGTGCAGTTACCGCATCGCGCGCCTATGGTAATAGTGGCAATAGCCAACTATGTAGAACATGAAAAAGTCCCTCGTGTAGAGCAAATTGCTTCTGCATCATGTGGGGTGATGGCCATGCAAATGGCGGCGGTAGCGCAGGGATTCAATGGCATGTGGCGAACGGGAAGCTATGCGCAATGCGATACGGTAAAGCGTGGTTTTAACTTAAGTGATGATGACGAAATTGTTGGTTTTTTATATTTAGGTACGCCTGCTTTTGAACCTGCGGCGAAACCCAATCGCGATACTTCTGACTACTTTGAATATTGGCGCTAACTTTCAGCTTGTGGGATGCTGGGATTTAGTCTCGCGCTTTATGCGACAAAGATAATGCTAAGAGGTTAACGCTACGAGATTAATCTTACGAGCTTTGCGTTACAAACGTTATGTTACAAGCTTAAGCAGAAAGCTAACCGTGCAGACAAAGGATAAGACAACGTTATCTGCACGCATTGCGGGGGAAGGGGCGGCATTACATTTAAAGCCACCTCTTATCCCAAACTTTATCCTACATGCAGATTTACATTGTATCCGGCGTATTTACGAATGTTGATAACCCGGTCGCCATCTAGCATCCAATACTGGCCTTTAATTCCAGTGAGAACGCCTTCAAACTCTGGTGTTTTGTCTAAGTTAATCGACTTTATTTTTTCTGGGTAAGTATCTACAGGGTAGTGAATGTTATGCACTTCACCATCGGCTTCAGACACCGCTTGTATCCCTTTTGTCTGCTGAATTTGTGCTAATCCATCAGCAATTTTCGACAATATAGTGGCTTTTACTTCAAGTAAATCAACCTGATCTGGGGCACTTTTCAACATAGTGCGCCAATTGGTCTTATCGCCAATATGTTCTTTGCAAAGCATTTCCACTAGGCCGCTGGTGAGTCTGTCTGTTACGCGTAACATGACCGTGGCTTGGGTAGCACCCTGATCCATCCAGCGGGACGATACCCCATCAGTAACGTGGCGAGTGATGCCGACTTTTACATTGCCGGTGTTAGCTAAGTACACAAAGTGCTCGCTAAAGCAGTGTTCTTCGCCCCATTGCGGTTCTCGGCATGTGCCTTCGTGATAGTGACATTTTTCAGGTTTAATAATACAGCTATCGCACTGAGCTAATGAAATTAAGCAAGGGTAGCAATAGCCTTGGCTAAAGCTTTTCTTGGTCTTTCTATTGCAATGTACGCAGTTAATGTCGCCCGTAAAATCAAGGGAAACCTTTTGGCCGATAACCGGGTTTATATCTACCTTGTGTTCTCCAATAGGAAGCTGGTAGTTAACCGTGTTGTTGTCGTCAGCATGCGTGCGCATTTTTCTAAGCGCACCGCTATAAGATGTGGTCATGGTGTATTCCTATTCGCTTAGCTCGCCGCAAAGGTTTTGGGTAAGCTTGGCTTTAATGGTTTCAAACGGCAAATTCTTACTTAATAAATAATGTAATTTTGCTAACGCGGCTTCGGGGGTCATATCGCTGCCAGATAACGCGCCCACTTCCTGCAACCCATGCCCAGTGGCATAGCCGCCCATGTTGACGCGACCGCGCATACATTGGGTGCAGTTAAGCACCGGTATTTGTCTATCCCTTGCATATTCTAATTGAGCAATTAGGGCTGGGCTTTGGGGTGCATTACCTACACCGTAACTTAATAAAATGAGTGCATTTACCGGTTGCTGTAAGGTATTTTTAAGCACTTCTGAAGAAATGCCAGGGTACAAACTTACCATACCAATGGGCTGTGCTTTTACACTCGAAACCTTTAGGGTTTTATCTGACTTAGTAGCAAGTTCACCGGCCTTAAGGCGGATGTTAATACCTGCTTCAAGAAGTGGTGGGAAGTTAGGTGAATCGAAGGCACTGAATCCATCAGCATCTACCTTACGACTGCGATTTCCCCGTAACAAACGGTTATTAAAAAACAGTCCGACTTCTGCAATAGGGAAGTTAGCGGCAACATAAAGTGCGTTTAACAGGTTAACTTGGCCGTCAGAACGCAGCTCTGCAAGAGGAATTTGTGAACCAGTCACTATCACAGGCTTGGTCAAATCTTCCAGCATAAAGCTTAATGCAGATGCGGTATACGCCATGGTGTCGGTACCATGCAAGATGATGAATCCGTCGTATTTATCATAGTTTTCAGCAATATCATCGGCAATGCGTTGCCAATCAGAAGGGTCCATATCCGATGAATCAATGAGGTTATCGTACTCATGCAGTGTGAATAATGGCATTTCACTACGATGAAACTCAGGCATGTCATTCAACGTATCGCCGAGGAAGCCAGCCGCTGGAACATAACCATGATCTGATGGCTTCATTCCGATGGTGCCGCCTGTGTAGGCAATATAGATATGTTTACGCATTGCGTAACCTCACTTCTTTTGTGGGTTTAGGCAGAATGACGGCATTCTAACAGCCCGCAGACTAAAGTCATCCTGATCGCGCAAAAACCTTGTAATCATTAGGGGAGAACAGGCAATATTGGGCGGTAAATTAATAATAAATACACGACAGGTTATTTTTTATAATGAAAACAATGAAGATAAGTTTACTTAGTGCTGCCATAGTGAGTGGCTTAATGGCTGCACCCGCCTTAGGGCATCAGCAAGACAATACAGCGGTTTCTACACAACTGCAGTCTGCGGTTAGTGAAGTCAAAGACATCATAGAAGTGGATGCAAATAAAACAGAGGCAGAAAAATTAGCCGCCTTAACGCTTAAATATTTTAACGAGTCGTTGGAACAAAACCCTGTAATGGCGACATTTTATGGCGTGAGCGATTATAACGATCAGTTCAATGAGCCCATGAGCGAGGCATTGATTGCTAAATCAAAGGCGCATGAGCAAACGTATTTAGCAGCCATTAATGCTATTGATGCGTCTAAACTTTCTGGGCAAGACTGGATCAGCTACCATATTTTTAAAAGCGACAGAGAACACCGCATTGCGGGGTACGAGTTTGGTAGTCAGTACATGCCAATTAATCAAATGTATGGTGTGCATACTTTTTTCCCCATGCTGGGTTCAGGCCAGTCTGCACAGCCGTTTGCTACGGTAAAAGACTACGAAAACTTTATTTCTCGAACCAAAGGCTACGTAGCGTTTATCGATAGCGTAATTGTGTACATGAAAAAAGGTATTGAGGAAGGGGTGGTTTTACCGACTGCTATCACCGAAAAAATGGTACCGCAGTTAAGTGCTCACGTTGTTAAAAAAGCCTCAGAAAGTGTGTTTTACGGACCAGTAAAACAGCTTGAGACAAATGAAAACATTAGCGATGATGAAAAAGCGCGTTTAGCCGCAGCCTATGAGGGAATAATCACTGAAATGATTGTACCTTCGTATCAAAAGCTACACGACTTCGTAGTAGAAGAATATTTGCCCCACACTCGCGCTACCGTAGGTTACTCAGATTTACCAAAGGGAAAGGCGTGGTACGAGTACAAAATTAAAGACAATACGACCTTACCGCTGAGTGCCGATGAAGTGCATGAATTTGGGTTATCTGAAGTGTCGCGCATATTAAGTGAAATGAAAGCGGTTAAAGAAACCGTGGGCTTTGAAGGAGACCTAGCGGCGTTTTTCGATCATCTTCGTACTGACGATAAATTCTACTTTGAGTCTGATGAAGCTTTGATTAAAGCGTACACCGATGTGAAAAAGGATATAGACGCCCGTTTACCCAAGCTTTTCAGCGTATTCCCTAAAGCTGATTATATCGTAAAAGCGGTAGAACCTTATCGTGAAGCGTCATCGGCAGCAGCTAGCTACATGTCTCCGGCACCAGACGGTAGCAGACCTGGCATTTTTTACATCAATACTCGTGACCTAAAAGCCCAACCTAAATTTAGTTTGGAAACCTTAAGTATTCACGAAGCGGCGCCTGGTCATCACTTCCAAATAGCTATTCAGCAAGAAGTGGAAGGTTTACCTTTGTTTAGAAAATTCAACGGCTATACCGTATTCAGTGAAGGCTGGGCCTTGTATGCGGAAAGCTTAGGAAAAGAGCTTGGCATGTTTACCGACCCATACATGTGGTACGGACGACTAAATGATGAACAGCTTCGTGCTATGCGCCTGGTGGTTGATACAGGGCTGCATGCTAAGGGGTGGAGCCGCGAAAAGGCCATTGCGTATATGCTTGATAACTCATCAATGGCTGAGTCTGATGCGGTGGCAGAAGTAGAACGTTATATTTCTATTCCTGGCCAAGCGTTAGCGTATAAAGTGGGAGAGCGTCATATTAGACATTTACGTAATCAAGCCACTGAAGCCTTAGGTGACGACTTCGATATTAAAGCGTTCCACAGCAATATACTGACTGATGGGGCAATGCCAATGCCGATATTGAGTGAAAAAATGTCGATGTGGATAGACGAAGTAAAATCTAAATTGTAAAAGCTAAGGCGAATAAGTTGATAGCTTAGCTAAGCGAAAAGAAAGGCAAACAAAAAAGCGGCTGTGAAAGCCGCTTTTTTATATCTATTTTACTTCTTTACCCGCTGCCTGTTGGTCGGCATGGTAACTAGAGCGAACCATAGGGCCACTGGCTGCATGAGTGAAGCCTATGTCTTTGGCGTAAGCGCCTAGTGCATCAAATTCATCAGGGTGAACATAACGCTTCACAGGGAAGTGGTGGCGACTTGGCTGTAAATATTGGCCAAGTGTCAGCATGTCCACGTCGTGAGCACGTAAATCGCGAAGTACGCCTTCAATTTCCACGTTTTCTTCGCCCATACCCATCATTAAGCCAGACTTGGTTTTAACATCTGGATGCTGCGCTTTAAATTTCTTGAGCAAGTCTAATGACCACTGATAGTTAGCACCAGGGCGACACTCGCGATATAAGCGCGGAATAGTTTCCAAGTTGTGATTGAACACATCAGGAACACCATTTTTAAAGATTTCTAATGCGCGATCCATACGGCCACGGAAATCTGGAACTAGCACTTCAATTGTGGTCGTCGGGCTGTGCTCACGAATCGCGTTGATACAATCTACGAAATGTTGTGCGCCACCGTCACGCAAGTCATCGCGGTCTACCGAGGTAATTACCACGTAACGAAGATTCATTTCAGCAATGGTTTTCGCTAGCTTTTCTGGCTCTTCCGCACTTGGCGGTAGTGGTTTTCCGTGGGCAACATCACAGAACGGACAACGACGGGTGCAAATGTCACCCAAAATCATAAAGGTTGCCGTACCGTGGTTGAAGCACTCAGCTAAGTTAGGGCAGCTGGCTTCTTCGCACACAGAATGCAGTTTATTCTTTCTTAAGGTCTTCTTGATGTGATCAATTTTATCCGTGCTGCGTGGCAGCTTAATTTTGATCCACGAAGGCTTGCGCAGCATTTCTTCCTTTTCAGTAGGAATAATGGTGACAGGAATGTGTTTTACTTTTTCGTCGTCGCGGAGTTTAACTCCAGCTACAGGTCGTGCGTTACTCATCAAAACCTTCTTTATGTCGTTTTTCCGTAATGGAAAGCGCTTCAAGTAGTAAGTCGGTGAGAACTTCACCGGCAACACTTATCGAATCTGGGCCACTCAGACTGGCGGTATCAATCATTTCCATACCTGCATAACCGCATGGGTTAATGCGCTGAAACGGTGACAAATCCATATTAACATTTAATGCCAATCCATGAAATGAGCAACCGTGACGAATTCTTAACCCTAGTGAGCAAATTTTTTTCTCATCTACATAAACCCCTGGTGCATCGGGTTTAGGGTAGGCGGTAACACCGTATTTGGCCATTAAGCCTACCACAGCATCTTCCATCGCAGTTACTAAGTGTCGTACACCTAGCTTGCGTCTACGAATATTAATAAGAAGATAGATAACCTGTTGGCCTGGGCCGTGATAGGTTACCTGACCGCCTCTGTCGACTTGCACCACGGGAATGTCACCGGGCATCAAAATATGTTCAGCTTTGCCTGCTTGACCTTGTGTAAATACAGGGTCGTGCTCAACCAGCCAAATTTCATCTTCAGTCGTATCATCACGTTCATCCGTGAACGCTTTCATGGCAGCCCATATGGGCTCGTAGCTTTGTCTGCCAAGTTGCCGAATAATGACAGAGTCGGTTAGGGTGCTCACTTATAGTACGACTCTTACAAGTTCTAACTTAGCAAGTTCAGTGTAAATAGTTTCCATGTGCTCTTTGCTGGTCACTCGTACACTTACCGATACAGAATGGTAATTACCTTTGCTGCTTGGCTTCACTGCGGGTGAATAATCACCTGGCGCGTGCTGCTGTAAGCACTCAATTACGTGATTAGGTAAATCGTCATGGGCGATGCCCATTACTTTAAATGTTTGATTTGTGGGAAAATCTAGAAGTTCATCGAAACGGGTATCCATGCGATATCCTTTTTATACAGTCATTAAATACAAAAACGGCCCGATTATACCAATCAGGCCGCCCTTGAACTAGTGTAGCGAGGCGTAATGTTACGCTTCGTCGAAACCCAGTTGCAGCATAATGTAATCTTTAATGCGATTAAACATGCTGCCTTCTTTCACTTCTTGCAAAGTGACAAGGGGGTAGCTGGCTACATCTTCGCCTTCAAGTTGAAGGAAAAGTGTGCCTACAACTTGGCCTTTAGCCAATGGCGCTTCTAGTTTTTTGTCTAGTTCAAAATTGGCTTCCAAGTTAGCCGCTTGGCCGCGTGGAATGGTAATGGGGGTAGATTGGTTAATACCAAGGTCTACGGTTTCTCTATCGCCCATATAAATGCGGTGTGCAACAAAACTGTCGCCAGCTTGGTATGGAGTTAGTGTTTCATAAAAACGGAACCCATATTTAAGCAGCTTCTTGTTTTCTACTTTACGGGCTCTTTCACTGTCGGTACCCATGACCACAGAAATCAAGCGCATGTCGCCTTGAGAGGCTGAAGTAATAAGGCTGTATCCAGCATCTGACGTATGACCCGTTTTAATACCGTCAACGTTTAAGCTTTTGTCCCATAACAGGCTGTTACGGTTATATTGCTTGATGCCGTTAAACGTGAATTCTTTTTCGCTGTAAATTTTGTACATTTCAGGGGTTTCAGCAATAAGTGCGCGAGACACTATCGACATATCACGAGGTGTCGTGTAATGGTCAGGATCGTGAAGCCCATGTGCATTTACAAAATGCGAGCCAGTCATACCAAGTGCTTGGGCGTGGGCGTTCATCATGCTAGCAAATGCCGCTTGTGAGCCAGCTACGTGCTCGGCCATGGCAACACAGGCATCGTTACCTGATTGCACTACAATACCGCGTAATAAATCGCTTACCGATACTTGCGTACCCACTTCGATAAACATCTTTGATGAATCTGGGAATTTTTTGGCCCATGCATTTTCAGAAATGGTTACTTCGTCAGAAAGGCTAATGTTACCAGCTTGCAGTTCTTTACCAATCACATAAATGGTCATGATTTTAGTCAAGCTGGCTGGTGCCAATTGCATATCTGCGTTTTTCGACGCGATAACGTGTCCGGTTTCAAAGTCGGTTAAAAGAAAGCCTCCCGCTGCTACTGATGGAGCCGGTGGGGTAACCACTGCTGCATTTGCTGACAGCGCTAGTGCACTGAAAAGCATAAAAGCGAAGGAGAGAAAAGACGGTTTAGCGCGTTGAATTATTCTGAGCATGATTTTATTTTCTTTGACCGTTTATTATCCGTTTAAAACTGAACAGCAGGCACGCTACACAGTTAATACTACTATTTGATTTAGAATTCTAACGTAAGGCGCATAGTTCGACTAGGGTTAAACCGAAAAGTTTAGCTGTTAATGGAGATTAGGCTACGAAACAACGAAAAAGCACCATAAATGACAGATTTGAAACGCGTTTCGCCACATTATTGCCATAGTTGTGACGGTTTTTTGAGCGAGTCGTTAGAGGGTTTGTTTTATCTTATAAGCTTGGGGGTAGCCGTTTTGTTTTAACTGCTCTAACAATTCGTGAGCAAGCGCTTCATCTTCAATCGGACCAAGTTGAAGTTTATATACATTGCCTACTACAGGCATGTGTGTTGGCACCTGATAAAGTGCAGAAAGTACATTTGAAATAGACTCTGCTTTCTTCTGATTTGATAGTGCTGCCACCTGAATAAAATAACCGTCCAGAGAGATTGAGGTTTGCTGAAGATTATCGCTTTGCGCTGAGGTGCTCGCGGCGACCTCAGATGATGGTGTCACTGGTGATGTTGATGCTAGTGCTGAGGGAAGGGGAGCAATACCAATGTATTCGTCGTAACTAACGGTCGGGTTAATACCAACTGTTACATTGTTTTCGGGGTCGAAGTGAATGACTTCAATTTTTACCTTTGCCGTACCTTTGTTGTGATAACCCAACTTTACCGCCGCAGCGTAAGACAAATCGATGATACGGTTATCGTGAAAAGGGCCACGATCATTCACTCGCACAATCGCTTGTTTATCGTTGTCTAAATTAGTCACGCGCACGTAAGAAGGAAGCGGTAAGGTTTTGTGGGCAGCCGACATAGCAAACATATTGTAGGTTTCACCATTTGACGTTAAATGGCCATGAAACTTCTGACCATACCAACTGGCGTAACCTACTTCTTCAAACCCTTTACCTGATGTCAGCGGTGTATAATGTTTGCCTAGCACCTTGTAAGGGCGGCTGTTAAACATTCTATAAGCTTCATACTTAGGAACGGCATCCAAAGTTTCAGGCACTTTCGCTACATGATTCGGGGCAGTGTCTTGATGCTGACTATAGCGACCACTAGGCGCTGACTTACACGCGGCGAGTATAAATGAAGCAAGCAGTATTAACAGTAGTGTGCGCATGTTATCGAGACATTAATCGTTTTTGAGTGGCAATAGACATTAGCATGCCAAAGCCTGCCATTAATGTCACCATAGAAGTGCCTCCATAACTGACTAAAGGCAGTGGCACTCCTACCACAGGTAGTAATCCAGATACCATTCCCATGTTTACAAACACATAAACGAAGAAGGTTAACGTAATACTGCCTGCCAGTAACTTAGAGTAGGCGTCTTGAGCTCGACTCGCAATAATAAGCCCACGTAAAATAACGCAAAGGTAAATAATCAGCAGAACAATAACCCCAGTAAGGCCAAATTCTTCACTGAAAACCGAAAAAATAAAGTCGGTGTGTCGTTCAGGTAAAAATTCTAATTGTGATTGGGTGCCCTGCAACCAGCCTTTTCCATCTACACCACCTGAACCTATCGCAATTTTCGACTGAATAATATGGTAACCCGAACCGAGTGGATCGCTCTCTGGGTTTAAAAACGTCAATACGCGTTGCTTTTGATACTCCGCCATTAAAAAGAACCACATAATAGGCGCGAAACCACCGAGTAACAGCGCAACAAATCCGATAAGCCGCCAACTCATACCGGCGAGGAATATCGCGAAGATGCCGGAGCTGGCAATAAGCAGCGATGTCCCTAAATCGGGTTGTTTAGCAATAAGTACCGTTGGGATAGCCACCATTAAAAAGCCAACCACAATATTCATGGTGCGAGGAGGTAGCGTAAACTTGCTAATATACCAGGCGACCATCATAGGCACCGCGAGCTTCATTAACTCTGACGGTTGAAAGCGAATAAACTTTAAGTCTAGCCAACGCTGAGCGCCTTTACCCATGTCGCCAAATAACAATACCGCGATAAGCATTAACAGCCCCGCGATATAGGCGTATGTCGACAGGCGACGAAATGCGCCTGGGGGAATTTGTGCGATACCAAACATGACCGCTATACTCAGCGCTAGGCGCGTAACTTGACGTTCTACTTGGCCGCTGTCTTGTCCTGATGCTGAATACAGCGTTACTAGTCCCACTGACATAAGCACTAAAAGGCTTAAAAACAGCCAACCATCAATATGAATACGCTGTAAAAAACTGGTTTTATTTGGGTTGAGCGTGTTCTTTTTCATTATTCGTCAACCTTGCTAATTTCGGTGTCGAAAACCCGATCACGAAAATAGAAATCCATGATTTTCTTGGCGACAGGGGCTGCATTTTTACTACCGCCACCGGCGTTCTCAAGCACGACGGTTACTGAAATTTCTGGGTTTTCAAAGGGGGCAAAGCCTACATACATGGCATTGTCTCGCAAACGCTCATCTATTTTTTCAGCATCGTATTTTTCATCTTGTCCCACGGAAAATAATTGTGCAGTACCGGTTTTGCCCGCAGACTGGTAAGGCGCATCAGCAAACGTATGGCGAGCACCACCTTCTTTACCATGCACTACGTCATGCATCGCGTTCAGTACAATATCGACATTATGCTGGTTCTTAATTTCGATAGGTCGAAGGGTTTTAAGTGGAATAATTTCTACTGAGCTATCTTCGTGCATAAACCCACGAATAATTTGCGGAATTATGCGTTCGCCACGATTAACCAAGGTGTTCACTGATTGCGATAACTGAATAGGGGTGGTAGACCAGAACCCTTGGCCAATACCCACAGGAATGGTGTCACCGATATACCAAGGCTGGTTGAATCGTGCACGCTTCCAGCCTCTGCTAGGCATATTCGCATCAGATTCTTCGTATAAATCGATACCGGTAAAATCACCAAACCCAAATTCGTACATGGCTTCACTGATTTTATCTATCCCCAACTTATAAGCTAAATCGTAGTAATAGATATCGCAGGAAACTTCTATTGCTTTTGCGATATCTACATCACCGTGGCCCCACTTTCGCCAGTCTCGCCATGTATGCGATACGTTGGGCAACTGATAGCGGCCATTATCTTTAATCGTATACTCTTCGGTGACTATCCCCTCTTCAAGTCCAATTAAGCCAAGGTGAGGTTTAATGGTAGATGCAGGCGGATACTGGCCTTGAGTGGCGCGGTTTATTAGTGGGCGATCAGGGGAATTTAATAGGGCAGAGTAATTCTTTCTGCTGATACCGTGAACAAACAAGTTCGGGTCGTAACTGGGGTTTGAAAATAACGCCAATACCCCTCCCGTTTTTACATCACTGACAATCACAGCGCCGCGCTGACCTTCCAGTGCCTGCTGGGTTGCAATTTGTAGGGAAAGGTCGATGTTTAATACAATGTCTTTACCGGGTACGGGTGGGTCGACGTTTAATACTCGAATTATCCGGCCCTGGTTATTCACTTCCACTTGTTGGTAACCCACTGAACCGTGCAATAGCTCTTCGTGGTATTTCTCTACCCCCAATTTGCCAATGTCGTGGGTGGCAGCATAGTTATCTTCTTGCCCTGCCTCTACCAGCTTTTGGAGGTCTTTCTTATTAATACGCGCTACATAACCCAGTACATGGGTAAGAGCTTCTTTATAAGGGTAATGACGTGCTAGTCGCGCTTCAATTTGTACCCCGGGGTACAAATGTTTGCTGGCAGAAAAGAGTGCAACATCCTCTTCGGATAATTTAGTCCGCAGGGCAATAGGTTTAAAACGTCGTTGGCCTTTTAAGCTGCTATTAAAGCTTTCACGTTCTTCTGGGGTGATGCCCATCAATTGGGTTAAGCCATCTAAGGTGGCGTCTAAATCGTTGGTTTGCTCAGGTGTGATTTCTAAGCTAAATACAGGACGGTTTTCCGCAAGCAATATGCCGTTTCTGTCATAAATTAACCCACGGTTTGGCGCAACAGGTAATACCTTAATGCGATTCCCGTTTGAGCGGGTTTGGTAAACGTCGTGTTGTTCAACTTGCAGGGAATAAAGGTTATTCAGCACCACGCCTAGCATCATAACAACAATAATAAAGGCGATAGACGCTCGTCTGGCAAATAAGTTTGCTTCAGCCGAGTGGTCTCGAATTGCTTGGCGCTTGCGATGCATAAAAGGTTATTCTCTCACTCGCGATGATACGGGTGGTTCTGAGTAACAGACCAAGCGCGATATAGACTTTCAGAAAGAATAATTCTTACAAGCGGATGAGGAAGCGTAAGTGCAGACAGTGACCATTTTTGTTCAGACACGGCAATACATTCAGGTGCTAAACCTTCAGGTCCACCAATCAAAAGACTGACATCACGGCCATCCATTTTCCAATTATCTAACTGTTTGGCTAATGTGGGGGTGTCCCAAGGCTTACCAGTGACTTCTAATGTCACTACGCGGTTACCTTTAGGAATAGCGGCGAGCATCTGTTCGCCTTCTTTTTCTAGAATGCGTTTAATATCGGCATTTTTGCCACGTTTACCTGCGGGGATTTCGGTAAAACTCACCGGTAAATCGGCGGGGAAACGGCGAAGGAATTCATCTACCCCGGTGGTGACCCAGGCGGGCATTTTTGTACCTACGGCGACAATTTGTATACGCACAGTGGGTAAATCCTTTAGAACATCAAACTACCAACAAAGTTAACCGCAGCCCTTTTTATAAGTCTGCGGTTGGCTTTGTTATGACCACAGCTTCTCTAACTGGTAGAAATCGCGAGTCTCGTCTTGCATCACGTGCAAAATAACGTCGCCAAAATCTACTAATACCCATTCGCCAGTTTCTTTGCCTTCCACGCTTGTTGGTGCTTCGTCTGCGCTTTTAGCTTCTACTATTACATTCTCAGCAATAGCAACAACATGGCGCTTAGAGTTACCAGAGCAAATGATCATGGTGTCGGTAATGGTTGATTTGCCACGAACATCCAGTTCTATAATATCGCGGCCTTTCATGTCGTCTACTTTATCTTTTACGAACTGCTTGAGTTGTTGACTCTCCAAGTGTTTCCTCACTTATTTGATAATTCTTGGTATAACCGATGTGTATAAATATAGTCTGAGACTGCCTGAGGCAGCCACTTTGCTATTAATGTCGTGGCTTGAAACTTTGCGTCATGCAATGCTGTTTCGTTCAAATGTGTTTCTTGCAATGTCGATGATGCATCCGTTTGAACGGCGCTGCGCAATTGCGTTGATGAAACAGGGTGTAATGGGGTATCTGCAAGAAATACTAAGCCAGTAGGCTGAGCATGTAGTTGCAGAACGTCCTCTGTTTTGTTGGCTTTTAACCACTCAACCAAGTCATCAGGTGGTGTAAATGTATCGCTGTCGCGACGCATTACCACTAGGTGACAGAAATCAAGCAAACGCTCCCACTCAAACCAAGACTTAAGATTATACAGGGAATCGGCGCCAATGAAAAAACAGATTGTCTTATTGTCTCTTTCTTTTAATGCTCGAAGGGTTTTTACCGTGTAAGAAGGTGAAGGTAGCGAGAGTTCGATTAGCTCTGGGTACAAGCGTTTATCTTGCTCACAACACAGCTTCACCATGTTGACCCGGTGTTCTTCGCTAACGGCCACCGATTTGTGCGGCGCCAACTTACAAGGCATTAAACCGAGTGCGTCGATATTCAGCGCAGACAATAAATGGAGCGCTGGCGATACATGACCTAAATGGGGCGGGTTAAAAGTCCCCCCTAAAATGGCGCGAATAGCCAAAATGTTAGGCTTCCATCAAAGGAAGGTGAAAAATACCCATCGCCATAAACATCATGCATAAATGGCAAAGCTTCACGAAGGGGCGTGAAATAACGTTTTGTTTAAACGCTAAATCGGCTTGGGTGAGGGCATCCTGAATTTGTAGCAACTGTTCTATGCTAAGGCGATTTAACGCACTTTGATAGAAGCCCTGCCTGTTGCGCCAAATACCAAACTTCTGCCATTGAATGGCTTCACCATTAGCGGTAGCGCTTTTCAATTTCCATAAGACTTCCCATTCACGAATCAGGGCCCAAATAATAATATTTGGCTCTAAGCCTTCACTTTCTAATCGGTAAAGCATTTTCACGCAGCGATTAGCATCACCGCTTAGCATGACATCCACTAACTGAAACACGTTGTAGCGAGATTGATCTACCATCGCCCGTTCAATTTGTGCTTCAGATACTGACTGTTGAGGGTAAAGTAGGGCAAGCTTATCTATTTCTTGTTTTGCTGCCAGTAAATTACCTTCGCAAAAATCGGCAATCATTTTCATTCCAGCTGCATTAATAGTTAGCTGATGTTGTTTTACTTGATTGCTGATCCATGCACTAAGTTGTCTGCCTTCTAAAGGGTAGCAGAGTACAGAAACGCCCATGTCATCGAGCACTTTGAACCACTTTCCACGCTGTACGTCTTTGCCAATTTTAGGACCATGCACTAGAAGGAGAGTATCTTGGGTTAACCCTTTAGCAACTTCTTGCAGCATTTTGCTGCCTTCTGCGCCGGGTTTTCCTGTAGGAAGTTCTAATTCAATAAACTGCTGGTTTGAAAACAACGACATGCTTTGGGTTGCTTCAAGCAGCTGATTCCATGAAAAGCCAGTGTCGGCCACAAGCACTGTGCGCTCATCAAAACCGTTGGCTTTTGCCGTGGTGCGGATTTGCTCTATCACCTCAAATTTTTGCTGAGGCTCATCACCAAACACCAAGTAACAGGACGCTAATCCTTTACCTATCTCACTGGAAAATTGGTTTGGATAGAGTTGCATGCTTAATCAATCAGCTTAGCAGCAGAGGCTTGGCTTGAAAGCCTACGGATAATAATGTCCGCTGCCTCGGCACGCATTTCATCGAGTACTAATTCGAGTTCTCTTGATTTCGCCAATACTTGATCGGGGTCATCTTGATAATCACGCATTACATCGAAGGTAGCCATAATGGCTTCCTCGTCAGGGAATTGAACCCGATAACGCACGGTATAAATCAGTTCGTATTCAGCAACTTGACCCGAAGCGTAAACCGAAAGCAGTCTGCGCTCTAATTTTTCGGGCAGTAAATACAAAGATACGCCGTCGGTAGACGACGTACTATCTTGTTGGTAGACGCCATTTAACCCGTACACAGTAAGGCGGTTGTGAAGCGCTCTTGCAAGAGGTGCATGAGCGCGAGCACTGTTAATAAGCACTGATTTTACATTTTCAGGAAGGCTAGGGGCACTTCTTAAATGAAATCCACAACCGGCAAGTGCAATAAGTGCACTCAGTACCACTGTGTAACGAAGTAAACGGCGCATATTAGTTAGCCACTATGTTGACAAGTTTTCCTGGTACCACAATAACTTTACGTATTGTTTTACCTTCAATAAACGGTTGCACGTTATCTTGTGCTTTGGCCGCTTCTTCAATGGCGTCTTTGCTGGCATCAGCAGCTACGGTCATCTTAGCGCGAACCTTACCGTTAACTTGCACGATAATAAGCTTTTCGTCTTCAACCAAGGCTGCTTTATCGGCGACAGGCCAAGGGGCATGATCGATATCGCTTGTCTGGCCCAATACTTTCCACAATTCGTGAGAAATGTGCGGGGTAATTGGGTTAAGTAGCAAGACCAATGACTCTGCAGCTTCACGCATAATGGCAATATCTTGCGCATCTTCTTGTGGCGCTTTTTGAAGATGGTTCAATAACTCCATAATAGCGGCGATAGCGGTATTGAACGTTTGGCGACGACCTAAATCATCAGACACTTTTTCAATAGTCTTGTGCACTTCGCGGCGTAATGCTTGTTGGTTCTTATTCAGCGCTTTTGCGTCAAGGGCAACAGGCGTACCTTTTTCAACGTGCTCGGTTACTAGCTTCCAAATACGACGTAAGAAACGGTTTGCACCTTCTACGCCCGAATCTACCCACTCTAGTGTTTGCTCTGGAGGCGCAGCGAACATAGTAAATAAACGCACCGTATCGGCACCATATAAGTCGATAACTTCTTGCGGGTCGATACCGTTATTTTTCGACTTCGACATTTTGGTCATGCCGCCGTGAACAACCGCTTCACCATCAGCAGTTAGCCATGCTTTTACAATGCGGCCTTTTTCGTCTTTTTCAGTAGACACTTCGGTAGGCGAGTACCAGGTTTTCTTGCCTGCATCATCTTCACGGTAGTAAGAGTCAGCTAGTACCATACCTTGGCATAACAAGCGCTTAAACGGTTCATCAGAATTTACCAAGCCTTCATCACGCAATAGTTTGTGGAAGAAGCGAGAGTATAATAAATGCAAGATGGCATGCTCGATACCACCGATATACTGATCGACAGGTAGCCAGTAGTTCGATGAAGTAGGGTCAAGCATTGCATCGTGATTTGTAGCGCTTGCATAACGAGCGTAGTACCACGACGATTCCATAAAGGTATCGAAGGTATCTGTTTCACGAAGTGCAGGTTCACCATTGTAGGTGGTTTTCGCCCATTCAGGATCGGCTTTAATCGGCGATGTAACACCGTTCATTTCCACATCTTCAGGAAGTACTACCGGCAATTCGCTTTCTGGTACAGGAACCGATTCGCCATTTTCCAAGTTAAGCATGGGAATAGGTGACCCCCAGTAACGCTGACGGCTTACACCCCAATCGCGCAAACGGTAGTTTACTTTGCGCTTACCAAAGCCTTTTTCTTCAAGGGCAGTTGCGATGTTATTAAACGCATCGTCAAACGCTAGACCATCGAATTTTTCAGAATTTATTAACGTGCCTTTTTCGGTATACGCAGAGGCTGTTAAATCACATTCTTCTTTTGCATCTGAATTTGGCGCGATAACTTGCTTAATGGTTAAGCCATATTTGGTCGCAAATTCCCAATCACGTTGATCGTGACCTGGTACAGCCATTACTGCGCCTGAACCGTAATCCATCAATACAAAGTTCGCCACCCAAACAGGTAACAATTCACCCGTTAAAGGATGTACTGCTTGAATGCCCGTATCACAGCCTTTTTTCTCCATGGTAGCCAATTCTGCTTCGGCTACTTTGGTGTTTTTGCACTCGTCAATAAAGGTAGCAAGTTCAGCATTCGTCTTGGCTGCAAATTCCGCTAATGGATGCTGTGCAGCAACTGCCACGTAGGTTACGCCGTAGAATGTATCTGGGCGTGTGGTGTAAACGGTTAAATCGTTTATGTCGCTGCCGTTTTTACCTAAGTTAAAGGTAATGTCTACCCCTTCAGAGCGTCCAATCCAGTTCGCCTGCATGGCGCGTACTTGATCAGGCCATTCTTCAAGCTGTTCTAAGTCGGACAACAACTCTTCGGCGTAGTCGGTAATTTTGATGAACCATTGTGGAATTTCTTTTTGTTCCACTAATGCACCTGAGCGCCAACCGCGACCGTCAATAACTTGTTCGTTAGCCAAAACGGTTTGGTCTACCGGATCCCAGTTAACCGTAGAATTCTTTTTATAAACCAAGCCTTTTTCATAAAGACGAGTGAAGAACCATTGTTCCCAGCGGTAGTAGTCTGGCTTACAGGTTGTTACTTCGCGATCCCAGTCGTAACCGAAACCTAAAGAGCGAAGCTGAGTTTTCATGTAATCAATATTGGAGTAGGTCCAATTAGCAGGCGCGGTATTATTATTAATCGCGGCGTTTTCTGCTGGAAGACCGAAAGCATCCCAACCCATAGGTTGGAGAACGTTTTTACCCTGCATGCGCTGATAACGGCTAATAACATCACCAATGGTGTAGTTACGCACGTGACCCATATGCAAGCGACCACTTGGGTAAGGGAACATAGAGAGACAGTAGAACTTCTCTTTTTCTACATCGTCATTTGCTTGAAATGAGTTGTTTTCTTCCCAGTATTGCTGAACACGTTGTTCTATATCTTTCGGGTTGTACTGATTTTCGGCCATGAAACTTAGGCTTCCGCATTATTAGAGTTAAAACGTTCATGAAACCTGCTCCCCCAAATTTCATCGTGGGGGGTGAGTCGTCGTTAGACAGAATCACAATTTTGCAGGTTTAACTTGCATGTAGCCGCATAGAATAACCCAGCGCTACACTTAGCCTCAATAGCTAGTGCTAGGTTAGCACGACTTTTTTGTGACTACTTGTCGAAAAAGTAAGCGTATTAGCAAAGGTTTCGCTTCATAGCGATTTAGCACATAAAAATTAATAGCCGCGATTGTTCGTTAATTCATCGATTAGAGGCCCGAAACAGTGCTTTACGGCATAAGGGTTTGACACACTACTTAAATAGGGTTTCACTTACCCTAAAGCACAATAAATAGAACACTATGCCAGGCGAAAGCACCACTATGGCCCTAGATCCAGTTGACCTAACCCCAACCATTAATCGAAAAGCAGTGAATGCTGCCTTAAAAGACGATGAAGCCCTAAATGCCACATTTATAGGGCAGGAGCGCGCGCGAGAAGCGTTAACCTTCGGTCTTGGCATTAACGCGAAAGGTTATAACCTTTATGTGATGGGTGAACCGGCTACGGGTCGCTTTACCTTGGTAAAAGATTACATTGAACGCCAAGTAGCCGTGCTGCCTGCACCAGATGATTGGTGTTATATCAATAACTTTGATGAAGAGCGCGAGCCAGTAGCCCTTCGTTTTCCGCCTGGTGGCGGCAAAGCATTTCAAAAAGACATCACTAGTTTAATTGATGATGTGCTAGATACCTTTCCGGTGGCATTTGATAACCCGGGTTATCAGCGCCGTAGAACCAGCATTTCTCGTGAGTTCGATCAAAAATATGATAGCGCCATTGATGCGGTAGAACGTTTTGCAAAAGCTAATGAAGTGGCAATGAGCGAAGATGGAGGCACTATCACGTTTTCACCTATTGTTGATGGTAAACCCATTAGCGATGCCGAATTTGCGACCGCTAGCGACGAAAAGCGCCAATTCTTTTACAACTTAATAGACGAGCTAGAAAATAGACTAAGTGAAAGTTTATTAAGTCTGCCTTCGTGGAAGCGTGAAAATTCAGAGCGCTTGCGTGAGCTAGACAAGCAAACTGCCGAGCAAGGCATTAAGCCACTTCTAAAGGTACTAGAGCACAAATACGCGTCAGATTTAGGCATTTTAAAATACTTAAAGCAGCTTAAAACCGCACTTGTGAATGCTATTTTACTTATTTTAGCTGAAGAGCAAAAAGACGAAAAAAGTGATGATTTCGATAAACGCTTATTCTTAGAAGAGCAATTTTTGCCTAATGTATTGGTTGCGAATCGTCTAGATGACTCCGCGCCAGTAATCTATGAGCCAAACCCAACTTATCAAAACCTGTTTGGGAAAATTGAATACACCAATATTCATGGCAGTGTTTACACTAATTACCGAATGATTCGCCCTGGCGCATTGCATCGTGCAAATGGTGGTTATTTACTGCTTGATGTCGACCAGTTAATAGAACAGCCCTATGTGTGGGATACCCTAAAGCTGGCGGCGAAATCAGGTAGCTTGAAGATGGATTTGCCCCAGCAAGATGTCGGTATGGTCAACGCAATCACGTTAAACCCTCAACCTATCGATTTGAACGTAAAGATAGTGCTGTTAGGGTCGCGAGACTTGTATTACACCTTGCAAGATTACGATGATGAATTTGATGAGCTATTTCGTGTGCTGGTCGATTTCGATTTAGAAATACAGGTGACTCGACAAGCTTTGTTTGATTTTGTGGGCAAAGTGCGCAAACACATTTTAGCGCTTAACTTAACCGGTATTACCGCCAATGCTATGTGCCGGTTAGTCGAATATTCATTACGCATGGCTGAACACCAAGAAAAGCTTTCAGCACATTTTGCTGAAGTGATTGAGTTGGTGAATGAAGCCCACTATTTTTGTGTAAAGTCAGGCGGTGAAACCCTAGAGCTTGACCATTTGCGCACCGCCCTTAGTGCGAAAAAACGCAGAACAGGGCGAGTAAGCCAAACTTTACTGAATGATATTAAAGAAGGGCATGTACTTATTGCTACCGATGGCAAAGCCATTGGTAAAGTGAATGGCCTTACGGTACTAGATATTGGTGACACCGCTTTTGGTACGCCTGCGCGTATTACTTCTACGGTATTTGCTGGCGCAAGTGGCGTGGTTGATATTGAACGTGAAGTAGAGCTAGGGCAACCTATTCACTCAAAAGGCGTGATGCTATTAACCGGTTACTTGGGTTATAAATATGCGCAACACTTCCCGTTAACCTTATCGGCTAATATTGCGTTGGAGCAATCGTACGGACACATCGATGGTGACAGTGCATCATTAGGTGAGTTGGTGGCGTTAATTTCTGCATTAACCGAAATTCCATGCGTACAAACCCTCGCTATTACAGGCTCTATAAACCAATACGGTGAAGTGCAAGCGGTGGGTGGGGTGAATGAAAAAATTGAAGGCTTCTTCGATTTGTGTCAGCACCGCGGCTTAACGGGTACCCAAGGTGTGGTCATTCCGAAATCGAATGCGATTAACTTGGTATTAGATGCCACTGTCATTGATGCAGTGAAAAAAGGCTTGTTCCACATTCATACCGTAGAAACGGTAGATGATGCGTTAGCCGTATTGATGGGGCAGGACGCCGGTACATTAAGTAGCCGAGGTCGTTACCCCAAAAACACCATTAACTATCATGCAGTGAATCGTTTATACAATATTGCACTTATGGTTAACGGTGGCGACGGCGAATAAGCGCTTTTACTCGCTGGTCGCTCAAGGTTATACCCGTTCAGGCTGTTCGGTCTTTGCATAAGAAAATTCGAGCATCAGTTTGATGTTCATTTTTGTTATAGCCAATACAGCCAATTATTTGGGGGGCATTCTTAAGCCGCCGTCTAAGCGAATAGTCTCACCGTTTAAATAGTTATTTTCGGCAATATGCAGCACCAATTTACCGAACTCTTCCGGTAGGCCTAAGCGTTTTGGAAATTGGACGTTAGCAGAAAGGGCCTCTTGTACTTTCTCTGGCATGGCAAGCAGCATAGGTGTTCCCATTACCCCTGGCGCGATAGTGTTAACCCGAATGCCTAGCGGGGCAAGATCTCTCGCCATAGGTAAAGTAAGTGCAATAATACCGCCTTTACTGGCTGCATAAGCGGTTTGTCCTATTTGCCCCTCATAGCCTGCTACAGAGGCTGTATTAATAATAACGCCTCGTTCGCCCTCATCATTCAATGGTGCCTGCTTCGCCATGGCAGCGGCAACAAGACGCGCCACATTAAAACTACCTACTAAATTAATATCAATCGTGTTTTGAAAGTCACCTAAGGGAGCTGGGTTACCATCTCGGTCCAGCAAACGCTTTGCAGGGGCAATACCAGCGCAGTTTACGCACAGAGAAAGCGTGGAAAAACGAGAAAGGCATTTATCTATTGCATGAGTAATGTCGTCTTCGCTTCTTACGTCAACCTTAACAAACAAGGTATGTTCAGCACCGAGTTCTTCTACACGTTGCTTACCCATGTCTTCATTTAAATCGAGCAAACACACATTGGCACCAGCAGCACGAAGGGCAATGGCAGTAGCGTGACCAAGACCGGAGCATCCACCAGTGACTATGGCGGTTCGGTTTTCTAGAGGTTTTTGTTCTAAATCGGAAGTATAAAGCGAGTCGGGGGTAGGCTTGGTTTCTGTCATAGGGTTTCCGCGTAGGTTCCGTATTATTGTTTGTTAATCTATGTCCACAACGACATTATTATGTCTATTAACATAATATTAACGGGAATACGGTGCGAAAACTATGGTGCCGGTAAAAACCGGCACCACGGCATGACTTATTTTGGCAACTGAATTTTACGCTCTTCACTCGGACGGTAAAGAATAAGCGTGTGTCCAATTACTTGTAGCTTCTCTGATTTAGTTTCGCGAACAATCGCATCCATGATGAGCGATTTTTCTTCACGATCATCAGTGGGAACTTTAACTTTTATCAGTTCATGGAAATTTAATGCGTTGTCGATTTCCGCAACAACACCTTCAGTAAGGCCGTTTGAACCTAGCTGTACGATAGGCTTTAGCGGGTGCGCTAGGCCTTTTAAAAATTGTTTCTGTTTATTTGAAAGTTTCATGTAGTCAATTTTCTTACAATTAATCTATAAATTTAAGCTTGAATTAACGTATTCTAACGCCATCTTCTCTACAATCCTAATGACAATGTATTGGAATGACAAAAAAGAAGCACTCTGCCAGCAGTAAACGTTGGTTAACAGAACATTTTAACGACCATTATGTGCAAAAAGCGCAGAAGCAGGGTAAGCGTTCGCGTGCCTTCTTCAAATTGGAAGAAATTCAGCAAAAAGACAAACTTATCAGCAAAGGTAACACAGTAGTGGACCTTGGTGCTGCGCCAGGAGGCTGGTCTCAACTCGCTTCTGAACTTGTAGGAGACGACGGGCAAGTTATCGCATGCGATATTTTACCGATGGATTCTATTGTTGGCGTTGACTTTTTGCAGGGTGACTTCAGAGATGAAGCTGTTTTGAATGCGTTATTGAACAGAATTGGTGGGAACACCGTAGATATAGTGTTGTCTGATATGGCACCGAACCTGTCTGGAAATGCATCCGTAGATCAAGCTGGCTCGATGTACTTGTGTGAATTGGCGCTGGATATGTGTCATCAAGTACTCAAACCAGGTGGAGGTTTTATGATTAAAGTCTTCCAAGGAGAAGGCTTTGATACTTTTCTACGTGCATTACGTGACTCGTTCACAACCATAAAAACACGTAAGCCAGACTCATCGCGTTCACGGTCTCGTGAAGTGTATTTGGTGGCTCTTGGGTACAAAGTGTAGTACGCTTTGAGTAAGCGATTTTCGTTGCGAAAGTTTATATGTGTAAGGGAAGCACTCGTTGTTTTATCTTTCACAAGTATATTCTTTCGGATTTTTAGAGGTTAGTAGCATTGAGCGATATGGCAAAAAATTTAATCTTATGGTTGGTTATCGCCGTTGTGTTGATGTCTGTATTTCAGAGCTTTTCACCTGGTGAATCGTCGAAAACACAGACCGACTACACAACATTTTTAAGAGAAGCTGAGCAGGGTAACATCCGTGAAGTTCGCATTGATAATAGCGGCGAAATTCGTGGTACCCGACGTTCAGGCGAAACATTTCAAACGTACGTACCGTATTTTGATGACAAGTTAGTTTCTGACTTGGTCAAAAACGATGTGCGCGTATACGGTGAGCCGCCAGAAGAACAATCATTTCTCACATCTATTTTCATTTCTTGGTTCCCAATGCTTCTGCTTATTGGTGTATGGATTTTCTTCATGCGTCAAATGCAAGGTGGCGGTGGTCGCGGCGCTATGTCTTTCGGCAAAAGCAAAGCTCGCCTTTTAGGTGAAGACCAAATCAAAACCACATTTGCTGATGTTGCAGGTTGTGACGAAGCAAAAGAAGATGTGACTGAACTGGTAGACTTCTTACGCGACCCATCTAAGTTCCAAAAATTAGGCGGTAAGATTCCTAAAGGCGTCCTGATGGTTGGTCCTCCTGGAACGGGTAAAACATTGCTTGCAAAAGCAATTGCTGGTGAAGCCAAAGTACCGTTCTTTACCATTTCAGGTTCAGATTTCGTAGAAATGTTTGTGGGTGTTGGTGCATCGCGTGTTCGTGACATGTTCGAACAAGCGAAAAAAGCAGCGCCTTGTATCATTTTCATCGATGAAATTGATGCGGTAGGTCGTCAGCGTGGCGCAGGTTTAGGTGGTGGTCATGATGAACGTGAACAAACACTAAACCAGATGCTTGTTGAGATGGATGGATTTGAAGGTCATGAAGGCATTATTGTTATTGCCGCGACTAACCGTCCAGATGTTTTAGACCCTGCATTGTTACGTCCAGGTCGTTTTGACCGTCAAGTAGTTGTTGGTTTACCTGACATCCGTGGTCGTGAACAGATTCTTAAAGTTCATATGCGCAAAGTACCTGTGTCCGATAACGTTGAAGCAAGTGTTATTGCTCGTGGTACGCCAGGTTTCTCTGGTGCTGACTTAGCTAACTTGGTTAACGAAGCTGCTTTATTCGCTGCACGTGGTAATAAACGTCTAGTGGCGATGGAAGAGTTTGAGAAAGCGAAAGATAAGATCATGATGGGCTCTGAGCGTAAGTCTATGGTGATGACTGAGGAAGAAAAGACCAACACGGCTTACCACGAAGCAGGGCATGCAATTGTTGGTCGCTTGGTTCCAGAGCACGATCCTGTTTACAAGGTTTCTATTATTCCTCGTGGGCGTGCGCTGGGTGTCACTATGTATCTTCCAGAACAAGACAAGTACAGCCACAGTAAACAGCATTTAGAAAGTATGATTTCTAGTTTGTATGGTGGACGTATTGCTGAAGAAATGACCCTTGGCGAAGCTGGCGTAACTACTGGCGCTTCAAACGATATTGAACGCGCATCTGATATTGCGCGGAAAATGGTGACGCAATGGGGCTTGTCAAGCAAGATGGGGCCATTGCTATACGCAGAAGAAGAAGGCGAAGTGTTCTTAGGTCGTTCTTCATCTAGCTCAATCAGAATGTCAAACCAAACTGCTTTAGCAATTGATGAAGAAGTTAAAGACATCATCAATCGCAACTACGCACGAGCTGAAAAGATCTTAAAAGATAACGCGGATATTCTGGAAGCCATGAAAGATGCGTTAATGAAGTACGAGACTATCGACGCGAAGCAAGTTGATGATTTGATGGAACGTCGCGAAGTTCGTCCTCCTGCAGATTGGGATGATCGTCGTCCTTCTGATGGTGACAAGCCAAGCGGCGGTAAACCTACTCGCGAAGGCGAAATTACTAACGATGGTGTTGATAAGCCGTCTGTTGGTAAACCAGGTGACTTACCTAGCTAGAAATTGATATAAAGTTAATAAAACGCCAGTATTTCTGGCGTTTTTTATTTGTGCAGTGATAATTTTTTTAATGATCGATACCACGCCGAGCTGGCAGATTGATTTTAAGAGTAAGTAGATGCAGTTTTCTTCCCACACACTAGACTTATCCCGCCCACAGGTGATGGGTATTTTAAACGTCACACCCGACTCCTTTTCTGACGGCGGCAAACACGCGCTTCTTGAGAATGCGGTAATGCATGCTGAAAAGATGCTATCTCAAGGTGCCACGTTAATAGATGTAGGCGGTGAGTCGACTCGTCCTGGTGCAGCCGCCGTTTCACTAGATGAAGAACTAGGCCGTGTTATTCCAGTAATTGAGGCGTTGCGTGCTAATACCGATTGCATTATTTCAGTAGATACCAGTAAAGCTGAGGTCATGACGCAAGCGGTTAACGCTGGGGCTGGGCTCATAAATGATGTAAGAGCTTTGCAAGAACCCGGTGCACTATCGGCAGCGGCAAATGCGAATGTGCCAGTGTGTTTAATGCATATGCAAGGCCAGCCTAAAGATATGCAGCAGCAGCCTCATTACAAAGACGTGGTTGCTGACGTTAAACAATTTTTATTAGCAAGGGCATCAGATTGCATTGCAGCTGGCATTAATAAAGAGCAAATTTTGTTCGATCCCGGTTATGGATTTGGTAAAACCTTGGAACATAATTACGCACTAGTAAAACACCTCCCAAGCATAATAGCGCTGGGCTATCCGGTGCTAGTAGGTATGTCACGTAAATCAATGATTGGCAATTTGTTAAATAGAAATGTGGATGAACGCTTGGCGGGAAGTATTACCCTCGCTACAATTGCAGCACAGCAAGGTGCGCATATTATCCGCGTTCACGATGTACGAGAAACAGCGGATGCAGTTAACATTGTTAATATGCTAACAACAATAGAATAAGGAACCTTCATGGGGCAGCGTAAATATTTCGGCACTGATGGCATACGCGGTAAAGTGGGCGAAAGTAATATTAATCCCGAATTTGTCATTAAGCTTGGTTGGGCAGCAGGGAAAGTACTTGCCGGACGAGGCACTAATAAAGTCCTTATTGGCAAAGACACTCGTATATCTGGCTACATGCTAGAGTCTTCATTAGAAGCTGGCTTATCAGCAGCGGGTATTGATAGTGGTTTACTAGGCCCCATGCCTACGCCTGCTATCGCTTACTTAACGAAAACATTCCGCTCTGAAGCCGGTATTGTGATTAGCGCTTCACATAATCCTTATTACGATAATGGAATTAAGTTCTTCTCAGCAGACGGTTTCAAGCTAGACGATGATATCGAGTTGGCGATAGAAGACATGCTTGATAAGCCAATGACATGCGTTGCTTCGGATAAGTTAGGAAAGGCAACCAGAATTAACGATGCTGCTGGCCGCTATATTGAGTTTTGTAAAGGTAGCTTCCCGTCTGATTTATCTCTTACCGGTTTAAAGATAGTGGTAGATTGCGCCCACGGTGCTACTTATCATATTGCGCCTAATGTACTGCGTGAACTTGGTGCTACGGTTGTCGAAATAGGTACCGCGCCAAATGGTTTAAATATCAATGAAGGTGTTGGCGCCACATCGATGGACGCGATAGTTGAGAAAGTAAAAGAAACGAACGCACATCTTGGGTTTGCCTTAGATGGTGACGGCGACCGTATTATGATGGTTGATCATTTAGGCAATGTGATAGATGGCGACCAAATTGTTTATATGATTGCCCGCGATGCACTTAAAAATGGTCGTATGCAAGGCGGTGTCGTAGGCACCTTAATGAGTAACCTTGGATTAGAAATTGCCTTTAGTAAGTTAGGTGTTCCTTTTGCACGTAGTAAGGTAGGGGACCGCTATGTGATGGAAATGATTCAGCAAAAAGGCTGGGCAATTGGTGGCGAGAACTCGGGTCATATTTTGAATTTAGCAACGTCTTCTACCGGTGATGGTATTATCGCTGGCTTACAAGTTCTTGCTGCAATGTTACGCTCAGACTTAGATTTACATGATTTAAGTAGTGGCTTTGATATGTATCCTCAGTGCTTAGTCAACGTGCGTTATCAAGATGCTAGTCAAGATTATCTAGCCCACGCTGATGTGCAAGGTGCTAAACAAGAAGCAGAGGCAGCATTAGGTAAGAAAGGCCGCGTATTACTACGTAAAAGCGGAACTGAACCTCTTATTCGCGTTATGGTAGAGTCTGATAACGAAGGGCATTCTTCCAAGTGGGCAGAGCATATTGCTGAAACTGTTCGTAAAGTCGCCAATTAGTTGGCAGAACTGGAAATTTCGCGTTTTATACTTGTATATTTTTACTGAAATCGTTAATATCACGCCCGCTTTAAGACAGGGCTAAGGTCTGCATTGTGAATAACAATAAAAGAAAGCCGCTGGTAGCGGGCAATTGGAAAATGAACGGTAATCGTTCTCTCGTCACTACGTTCAACGATGCATTTGAGAATAATGCGCTTGAAAATGTTGATGTAGTTATTTGTCCTCCTGCTTTATATCTTTCAGCATTTTCTACTCAAGCTTTTGCGCTGGGTGGACAGGATGTTAGTCATCTTGATAATGGCGCTCACACGGGTGACCTTTCTGCTGAAATGCTGTGTGAACTTGGTTGTAAGTACGCCATAGTAGGGCACTCAGAGAGAAGAGACGACCACGGTGAAAGCAATAGCTTAGTGGCCGAAAAAGCAAAGAAATCAATTGCGAGTGGATTAACCCCAATTATTTGTGTGGGTGAGTCGCTTGATATTAGAGAAAGTGGTCAGGTTGAGTCTTTCATTGGCGAACAACTTGATGCATTAGTTGACGGTTTAACCGTTGAAGAGCTTTCTAAATCGGTACTTGCTTACGAGCCTGTTTGGGCCATAGGTACTGGAAAGACTGCTTCACCTGAACAAGCGCAAGATGTACATGAGTTTATTCGTGGATACTTTGCAAAAGTAGACGCAGAGCTTGCTCAAGGGTTACGAATTTTATATGGCGGCAGTGTTAAAGCAGATAATGCTAAAACATTGTTTGCACAACAAGACGTAGATGGTGGCCTCATTGGTGGCGCCAGCTTAAAGACAGAAGATTTTATTTCAATTTGCCAAGCGGCAAACTGACGAGGTAATTATGGTTTACGAAGTGCTACTGGTAGCATATTTAATTGTTGCATTGCTGTTGATTGGTTTTGTTCTTATTCAACAGGGTAAAGGTGCAGATATGGGCGCTTCTTTTGGTAGCGGCGGCTCAAACACGGTTTTCGGTTCAGGTGGTTCTGGTAACTTCATGACTCGCACTACCGCTATTCTTGCTGGTTTGTTTTTCTTCATCAGCCTTACCTTAGGCGCGATGACAGCGAACCGCGAAAGTGCAGAAGACGAGTGGGATAATTTAGAAGTACCAGCGGCTGTTGAAGCGCCGGTTCAAGCGCCAGCTGATATGGATGTTCCAGTTATGGATACGCCTGTAGAAGACGCAGCAACGTCGAATGATATCCCAATGGGCGACGCTCCTAACGCTGAGGCTCCTCAGGCTGAAGTTACTGAGGAAGACGTACCTAAGTCTGACGATTCAGACGTACCTAACTAAGATTTTTGCGGAAGTGGTGGAATTGGTAGACACGCCATCTTGAGGGGGTGGTGAGCATAGCTCGTGCGGGTTCAAGTCCCGCTTTCCGCACCAACTTTAAAAACCGGCTTTTAGCCGGTTTTTTTGTTTCTAATTTTTTTCATGAAATGAAGAATTACGCCAACCTCGCGACTATTAGTATTGTGGTAATTGGGCTATGCTACTAACTCAATTAGAAAAAGTGAATGTACGTATTATGTATAGATCGGCGCGCTGGGAGCGGTAAGTTGCAAATATCACTTCGACAAAGTCTTTTTAGAACGCTTCTTGGCGGGATTTTTATAGCCTCACTCCTCATTGTTGCAGGGGTGTGGAAGTCAGCCAACAACCTGGTTAAACAAAATATTAGTCAAGATATTGCTGTTACCGAAAAGGTGCTGCATAGGCTAATTGAAGATCGCCAAGCCATCATTAAAAGCGTCTCTAACGTACTCCTTCGTTCTTACGATTTTCGACAAGCAGTGGGGACTTCAGACTTACCCTCTATTCAAACTGCATTAGAAAGTTATGCTTCGCGCATTAATTCCGATGTGATTGCATTAGTGAATTTAGATCACACCATTGTTGCATCTCATAGTGCTTTGTTTAAACCGGGTGAAACCTTAGATGCCAGCACCGCTTTGGTTGCAAAAGGCTACGAAAATGGTTTTTTCCTTATTGATGACTCATTAATACAGTTAAACCTTTATAAAGTAGAAATTCCCACGTTACGGTATTACATGATCATTGGTGTGGAGTTTGATGAAGCATTGCTGCAAGAACTAAAAAATCTTGTTGATGCTGAAATTATTATCACCGATATGACTGACAATACGCCTATTTCATCAACGCTCTCGCCAGAGCAAGTAGAATCAGTGTTAACAAGTGACCCCACGCCTTCTTGGGTCGATGTAACTTTCAAGCAGAAAAACACCTACATAAGCCGTGAAGTTAGCTTGGTGTCGATGTCAGAACTTCCGGTACGCATCACTATAGCTGTAGATGTCTCGGAGGCCTATCAGGCGTTTACCAATATCCAACTAAGTATTTTGGTGTTAACCCTAGTTGCAGTTTTGGTGGCGTTGGGGTTCTCAATGCTACTGGCTCGAAATGTCAGCAGTTCCGTTTCTAACCTTGTTAAAGCAGTTAACAGGGTAGCGGGCGGTGAATATGGCGCGACACTAGATAAACCATCAAAGTTACGTGAAATTAGTGAGCTCGCTACTGCAGTGGATAGCATGCAAGAGAGCATTCAAAACCGAGAGAAGCATATTCGGTACCAAGCACAGCACGACGTGCTAACCGGCTTGTTTAATCGCAATTATGTTGAAGGCTATTTTGATGGGAAAATGTCTGAAAATGTAAATTTGCAGGTTGTTGCTATCACCATTATTGGCTTTAGAACCACTAACGACCTTTATGGGTATTCTAACGGTGACAACACGCTTAAGGCACTTGCTACGCGTTTGCTGCGTTGGCCTGGTACATCTGCACGTTTAGCGGGGGGAGAAATTCTCTATATTACCGATACAGCGTTAGATGAAAATCAACTCGAAACATTGAAGCACATTTTAGAGCAACCCGTCGAGAGTAACCTAATCTCCATCCCTGTCAAAGTGGCGATGGCTGTGGTGTCTTGCCCTCAGGATGCCACCAACTCAGAAGAACTATTTCGTAAAGTTAATATTGTTACCGACGAAGCTATTCACTCTAATTCATGGTGTGTGCATTATCGCCCCGAACTTGAGGCTAAGTACGTTAGGCGTTTGACCATTACTACCGAGCTTAAGCGGGCGCTTTCTAGCAATCAAAGCGAGCTTTCAATGGTGTATCAACCTAAAATTGATCTCAGCACGATGAAAGTATGCAGCATGGAAGCGCTAATAAGGTGGAACAACGAAACACTTGGCTTCGTTCCGCCAGATGAGTTTATTACTATTGCTGAACAGGCAGGCCTAATTGAACAAGTCACGACATGGGTTATGCAACGAACCATTGCTGATTTGTCGTACTTTAGGCAGAAAGGTTATGGCTTTACGGTTGCAATGAATTTATCCACTCAAGATATTCAAAATAAACCGTTACTCGATAAATTGGTTTCTATACTTACCGACGCAGCACTTTCTCCAGATGCCCTAGAGCTAGAAATCACAGAGAGTGATTTGGTGGCCGATGCGTCGCTTGCTATTGAAAACTTAAACGCGTTGACGAGCAGGGGGTTTCACTTTGCCATTGACGACTTTGGCACTGGCTACTCTTCACTTGCCTATTTGAAGAACCTGCCTGTCGATACAATTAAAATTGATAAAAGCTTCATATTGTCGTTAGCGACCGATGATAACGATAAACAAATAGTGCATACCGTCTTGGGCTTAGCTTCAGCGTTCGACTTAAAAGTGGTCGCAGAAGGGGTAGAAGACGAGATGTCGCTGAATATTTTGAAAGAATGGGGCTGTGATATTGCGCAAGGTTACTTCATTAGCCGACCATTAGCGAAGGATGCGCTGGAAGAGTGGTTAGAGAATTCACCTTTAGGCGAATAGACGGGAACCGGTAAATTCCTTATTGTTGGCAGTATATATGCATTATAAAAACAAAGTCTGCTCAAAAACGTTAGATATTGCCGTTTGAGTGGGTAAACTGTGAAATTACTTCAAAAACAAGGATATTATTATGGACATTATTCGCATTATACTTTCAATTTTACTGCCTCCTCTAGGTGTGTTCTTACAAGTTGGTATTGGCGCTCAGTTTTGGATAAACATCCTTCTAACATTGTTTGGCTATTTCCCTGGTGTTATCCACGCCGTGTATATTATTGCTAAACGATAGTTAAGTTTACTAAGTTTTAGTAAACCAAGCATTAAAAGAAAGGCCAGTCTATGACTGGCCTTTTTTGTATCAGTAAGATTTATGTAAAACGCGCGCCTAATGAGGCGCGAGTTCTTTTGCCATTTCTTCTTGGTAAGCGTCGGCAAGTTTATTCTTTTGAGAATCGTTAAGAAGTCGGCCAGCAACTTGAAAAAATTCTTGCTCTTCATCAGCAAGATGATGCTCAACTTTTTCTTGAAGAGATTTTAAGTGACGTAGCCACCCGGGGGAGTCCATTTTGGTCTCATCCAATTTTTCGATAAGCTCATCAATCTCGTGGTGCTCTGCAATTCCATGGCGGGTCAAATCTACCGCTTCATCTTTTTTAAGCAGCGGAGAATAAAAATGACGTTCCTCAGCCACTGCATGGCTTTCAAGCTGATCTTTCAACTCTTGGTAGTATTCACGGCGGGCAGCGGTGTCTCCGCTGGTCTCAGCGAGAATTTTAAGTAACAATCGTTGCTTCTCATGATCTTGGCGTAGTGCTTCAAAAATTTTCATCGGTAATCCCTCAACTAGTTGTACTGAATAGGTGGCGTAAAAAGCACTTTAACTAATGCCAGAAGCGTTCCACTATATTGAGCTCACTAAGTCATTGTAAATGCAGCTTTTAGCGGTTACTTATTATTTCGATACATAAGGAACCGCTTAAATAATGCATTTCTTACATAGGGTTTACGGTAATCTTTACCTAACGCTATTGCGCTATGGATTAACTATTGTTTTGTGTGTGGTCGATTCCAGTTAATACTCGTAAACTTGCAGGGTGTGTAGTGATACTAATTTCACTTGCGCTGAAAATCTCACCATCAACTGCATAAGATACTTCTTCGTCAAAATAAAGAGATATCGAAGGGGTTTGTTTGTGCTTAATACTGTCTGAACTGGTTTTATATTCTTCAGGTCCAAACACTAGCTCGGCCAAAGAAAGTAATTGTCGGTCGGATGAATCTTGTGGGGTTAGCCAGGTAATATCTAATTTACCATCAGTCACATCGGGTAAATTTCCGCCTTGCGCGAGTGCGGTGGTAAGTGGTGCGGCATTAGCGATGACTAAGCTTGGCGTTTCCAAATGCTGAGATTCTTCATCATCAAATTTTACCTGAAAACTAAGATTATCATTTTTTCCTATCGCTTCCCAAAGCCCTTTAAGGTAGGCAAATTGTCCGCCCGAGTCTTTCTCACCCCGTCCCGCAGCAGATATCATATGCTCTTCAAATCCCACCGCAGCAACCAGCAACATCATTCGGCCATTACACTGGGCAGTATCGATATCTGCGGTTTTACCGTCAATAATGACGTCACACGCTGTACTGATAGGAACAATTTTACTGGCATAACCATGGAGTACCTGACAAAGGGCATTGGCCGTACCAAGGGGAATTACCCCTAAAGTGACATTCTTATCGGTAAGGGCATTGGCCACCTCCGTTATGGTACCGTCGCCACCACAAGCTACGATAATTTGTGCCCCATCGCCTAAGGCTTCTTTAGCCAAGACTTCGCCGTTTATTTCTTCGGTTGTTTCTTTAACGGTAACTTTAAACTTTTCGTTAAGTCGTGCCAGAATATCAGCCTTTTCAACTTCCCATTTACCCCCTCCTGCAACGGGGTTAGCAATAAGGGTAAGGCGCTTGGTCAATGACAAGCTCCCACCATTCTTTATTTTTTCCAGAGCTGCCAATTGATGTTTGTTTAGCCTTGCTGTTGAACGAACCGATTGAATTTTATCCATCGCATCTAGAATGGATAGGGAAGGATCCCTGGCCAGTAGATAGGCGGCTAGCACTAATACAGAGCGGCCTCTACCTAGTGCACAATGCACAACTACATTCTTACCTTCAACGAGCTGTTGATCTAACCAGTTAATTGCAAGGGTTAGTTGTTCTTGAGTGGGGCTGGTATGATCAAGAACAGGGATGTTCAAATAATCAAAATCTAATTGATAGGCGGTCCAGTCTAAGCCATCGAATTCGGCAGTAACGTCTAAAATAGCGTTAATATTGTTGTTTTTCAGCATATCTACATGTTGTGAAGACATGCGACAACCTAAATAAAGTTGCTCATCAATTTTTTGAAAAGGGGGAACCTTGTCGGTACGCCTTGCATACTCGTTGTATAACCAGCTTCCCATTAAAAATGGAACGAATATCCAACGAATATAAATAGGGATTGAACCATCTTCGCGTTTTCTGAACAATGCAGGGTAGTTAAGCAAGTAGGCGCTACTAACTGCAATCAGCGAAAAACTGATCCAAGCAAAGATAACAGAGAGCCATAGTATTGGGCTAAACCAAGTTAGCACTAATGCTAAAATTGCGCCGAGTACATAATATTTAACCATCTTCATACTGTTCACATTTCCTTTGTTCAAACATTCAGTTTATTTATACAGTGGTTCCGCCAATTTTGTTTATTACTAATGAGCATCTATGAAGGTAGAATGAAAATAATAATTAAAAATTACGTTTTGTTTAATCTTTATAAGTGAACTGGGTCATAGATAGCGCCGTAAAGGTTCCATCAGATTTTCCACATCAGTCAGTATATTCATGAACAGGCGAATGCAATGTCGAACAGTTTTATTATCAAATTGGTAAACTTTTTATGGTTTCAAACCATTTGGTGGTTGGTGGTTCTATACCAAAGCACTTTCTTGGTTTTAGGTTTACTGATTGCCTGGCTTATTTATTCACCGTTGCGAAAGTCAGATAGTAAAATAATGATAGTAGTGCTGTTGCTAGGTACTGTGGTGGACTCACTTTTGATGGTGACAGGGGTATTTGGCTTTGAGCGTGGTGCTTGGTTCAGCGGTGGCGCATCTCATTTGATAATACCTATTTGGCTTGTGTGTCTGTGGGCCGCATTAGGAGGGTCGATTCAGCATAGCTTAAGTGCGTTTGCTGATAAGCCATTACTTGCAATGTTTGGCGGTGCAGTCTTCGCCCCGCTCAGTTATTTCGGTGGGCAAAAGTTTGGTGCTGTCACCTTTGGATATTCCCCCCTAGTTACGGGGTTAATCTTAGCTGTTGTATGGGGTGCAGTATTTCCAGCGTGCTTTTTATTGGCGAAAAAATTAACGGCTCACCATGAATTGAGCCAAGACCATTAAGCATAGCCACTCCCTTAGTCTTTGATTAAAGGGAGTTGGCTGCTAATTTCGATTTGAGCAGTCCTTAAGCGGCTGTTAAGCGCTGTTAGCGTATTGCTTCAACCACATTCTTGCTTCGCGAATGTAAAAACGATGAAATGTCAGACGCTGATTGACTCTTTTTCAAGTTAATAACCACAGCCACATGATTCCTTCTAATAGCATGCCTTACCGCTTGCACTATCTCTGAACGGTCTGGACGAAGGCCAACTAAGCCTGCTACGAACAAACCGGTAAAGATACCTGGGCTTATTAATGCGATGTAGGTAAATAGTGGGTTTTGTTTCGTTAGTTCAGGACCAAACGAGACTAAAAGAAATGCTGCTAGCATGCCTACAAGTAAACCTACACCACCAAGCATTAGGTGAGAGTGCCATAAGTTTTTACCGATACTTTTACTTTCTTGTTCTAACTTCTCGCTCATCGCAGTGTCGCTTGCGTCGATAAAGGCAACTTGATCAGTACTGACGTCAGTTGAATTTGCCAGTTGCTGAATGGTTTTTTTTGCCGTCAATTTGTCTTCAAATATGGCAGCAACTTGAATTTGGTCCTTTGGCGCTAGAGATGCGCGAAGATTTTCATGATTAGCAGTTTGCATAACTTCTCCAATAAACCCGGTCAATTTATACCTGTGCGGTACCCTTCAGCGTTTTTGCCAAAGGCGGGTAAATTCATAACTATTAAGCGAATTTACAAATATTCATTTATAACCATTCAAAATGCGTTCCGCTGGCGGGCTATACTTTGGTCTACATGCTTTCGAAGTGCTCTATTTTTACCTAACGTATTGAATTGTATTGTCAATGTTGCTTTTTTGATAAGGTTAACTTAACTTCATGTCGATAAAACATACCCTAGGTCTAAAGATAACATTTTCACTATGTTTCATATTTACTCACAGTATGAAAATTTGTCTCAGTCTGTAAATCTGTTTTTATCAAAACGTTTTACTGCTTAGCATTTTGAAGACGGCAAATGATTTGTCCAAAGTAAAATTTAATCGCTAACTTAATGAAAGTGTTGGAAAATATTTTTTAATCGAATCAGTTTCCTTGCAATAAGTCATAGTTTTTGGCTGGCACGTCAACATGCACGTAACTTGCATCTTCCTTCAGCATTTAAAATGGCATTGATAAGTTGCCATACTACCAAGCAGCCTTGATGTAAGTTTGCGGTACACATAATTCTAAAAGGGAGTTCACGTGACTATAGGGCAAGTCGTTGAAAGGGATATGCCTCATCCACACCTCACCATTAAGCGGATCCCTTGTGGTAAAGGTGTCTATTATCGTTATACCAGCGGTCGAAAGGTAGAAGGGCAGCGCGTGCTGCGCAGAATCAAATCCCTTGCCATCCCCCCTAACTGGAAAGGTGTCACTATTAGTCGCGACCCTAAAGCAAGCATTCAGGCTATTGGCTTAGATGCTAAAGGGCGAAAACAATATCTCTACCATCCCGATTGGCATAAACAGCAACAAGCAGAAAAATTCAAACGCTTGGCGGTTTTCGGACAAAAGGTACCCGAGTTTCGAGAATATTGCAGGACACTCGTTAATGGCGAGCAGTGGACAATAGAGCGAGCATCAGCCTTGGTGTGTCTGTTGTTAGACTATACCGGCGTGAGAATAGGTAACGCTCAATACAGTAAAGAAAATAATACCTATGGTTTAACTACACTTCGTCGTAAGCATGTCCAAGAAGCAACACTAGAAAAGGTGTCTCTTGAATATTCTGGTAAGCACAGCAAGCGACGCACCATTACTATAGACGATCCTTTGCTAGCCTCGCTAGTGTGCGAATGTACTCAGCTTCAGGGTTACAGCTTATTTCGATATCAGTTAGCTGACGGCTCGTGGTGTGATATCCATAGTGAAGACGTCAATGCATTTATTCACGAACACTTAGGCGACAGTTTCAGCTGCAAAGATTTTCGAACTTGGGCAGCAAGTCGGTTTGCACTGCAAAGCTTCCCTGATGTTGATAGATACTTGCGAGAAGGGCGTAACCGCAAATGGCCTAATTCACTCAGTTCACATGTGTCAAAAATGCTAGGAAATACGCCTTCTGTTTGTAGGCAGTATTACATTCACCCGAAGTTATATTCAGTGTTTGATGAGAAAAATACGTTTGAAAACTTGTTGAAGATACTCCAGCAGGGCAGTGAGGAACTTTGCGATCCTATCGAACGAGATTTAAGCACTGAAAAGCTTTTGTTGTCGATTATTTCATCTGAGTGACAACTTGAATAACTTTTAATAATAAATGCTTCTATTGATATCAATAGTATAATGCTTGTACGAGTTTTGAGACAAATTATTGCGTTTCACGCAGTTTGGGTGTTAGGTTAAAGTGACTATAAATCAGATATTTGTAGTTTTTTATGACCATGGTGATGTGTGTGAAACCTTTTTGCTCATATTGACACAGCAAATAGACCTCATACTAAATTGTCTACTATTTAAACTTGAAATCATAGCGGCGATGCTTATATAATTAGAGCTCTAATCATTATTGTTCAATCTAAATGTTTGATTCTGAGTTTGGCTTAAGGCTAAGTTTGGAAACAAATGATGCGTGTTATTCAAGCTTTCAAATCTTGTATAGCATTTCGACGGAATGCAATGTCCTTCGAACATCTGAATGATGTAATTTTAACTAACATAGGAGAGCAATCTCACATTATGCCAATTGAAAGTTATATATCGCTGGCAATTTATTTTCTGGCGATGTTGGGTATAGGTCTTTTTGCATATCGTCAATCTACCAGTGATATTTCGGGTTACATTTTAGGTGGTAGGAAAGTTAGCCCTCAAGTTACTGCACTATCAGCGGGCGCTTCTGATATGTCAGGTTGGATGTTAATGGGATTGCCAGGGGCAATGTTCTTAACCGGGTTCGACGCAGTTTATATTGCTATTGGTCTTGTCGCAGGGGCATTAGCAAATTATATATTGGTTGCACCTAAGCTTCGTGTTTACACCGAAGTCGCAGATGATTCCTTAACCGTTCCGGAATTCTTCGCAAAGCGCTTCGACAATCCAAAAGCAAACGTACGTATCGTTTCAGCTGTCATCATTGTCTTATTTTTTACTTTATATACGTCTGCAGGGCTTGTAGCCGGTGGAAAGCTTTTTGAAAGCGCGTTCTCAGTTGATTATCAGCTTGGACTGTTTATCACATTGGGTGTTGTCGTTTCATACACCTTATTGGGTGGGTTCTTAGCGGTTAGCCTTACTGATTTTGTGCAAGGTTGCATCATGTTTATTGCCCTTGTTCTCGTGCCGATTGTGGCTTTTACCGAGTTCGATAGTGTAAACCAAATGACGGCAGCGGCGTATGAATCAGTACCGGACTTTACGGAGTCATGGGGTGCACTCACTCTTGTGGGCTTGCTTTCAAGTCTTGGGTGGGGCCTTGGCTACTTTGGTCAGCCTCACATTATTGTAAGATTTATGGCTATTCGCGATGTTAAATCGGTGAGCACCGCACGAAATATTGGTATGTCTTGGATGCTAGTTACTATACTTGGAGCATTAGCGACGGGTTTTGTAGGGATAGCCTATGCAAATCAATTCAATTTAAGCGTGGACGACGCTGAGACTATTTTCATCGTTTTTTCTCAGTTGCTATTTCACCCGCTTATTAGTGGATTTTTAATGGCTGCTATTTTAGCTGCCATTATGAGTACTATTTCGTCTCAGCTGTTGGTATCGGCCAGTTCGTTAACCGAAGATATCTACCGCGTAGTTGCGAAAAAAGACATCAGTGAAAAAGAGACAGTGACAATCGGAAGAGTAGGTGTAGCGGGCGTTGCCTTAGTGGCACTGTTATTGGCAATGGATTCGTCAAACTCCATTCTTTCGTTAGTGAGCAATGCATGGGCTGGTTTTGGTGCCGCATTTGGCCCATTGGTACTATTTAGCTTATATAAAAAGGACTTAACACAGAATGCGGCATTAGCTGGCATTATCAGTGGTGCGTTAACCGTGCTGTTTTGGATATACGCCCCCGTATTGGCTGACGGTAAAACGTTAAGCAGTGTTATTTATGAAATTATTCCTGGTTTTGCGGTAAGCACCGCAACCCTTTGGTTGGTATCGCGCGCAGGTGCTGCGCCGTCTGAAAATGTTCAGCGCTTATTTAGAGCAACCAACCAGCAATTAGCAGATCAACAATCTTAAGGTGAATGAAATATTATGAGTCATCCCAATTGGAAACGCGTGGTCATTAAAGTAGGCAGTGCACTAATCTCGCCGAACAAGCAAGGGTGCAGCAGCCACTACTTGCTAAGTATTGCCCAGTTCATCGTGCGTTGTCGGGCAAATGGAACACAGGTAGTGTTAGTGTCTTCAGGTTCAGTCGCCGCTGGAGCACATTTGTTCCCGGATCATGAAAAATCGAATATTGCTGTGAAAAAGGCAATGGCAGCAGCAGGGCAGACAGAAATGATTGCGACCTGGGACAGATTATTCGACTTCCCATCAGCGCAAATGTTGTTAACCCATGCTGACCTGCGTGATAGAGAGCGCTACGTTAGTATTCGTGAAACCATTTTTAGCTTGTTAGAGCATAACGTTCTACCTATCGTAAATGAAAACGATACGGTAACGACCGACAAACTAAAAGTAGGCGATAACGATAACTTATCCGCTATGGTGGCAGCAGCGGCTGACGCAGATGCACTTATTATCTGTTCTGATATTGACGGTTTATATAACAAAAACCCTCATGATCACGACGATGCTGAGTTGCTCAAGAAAGTAGATACCATTGATGCCAGTATTTATGCCATGGCGGGTGGTGCAGCGGAAGGCGGTGTTGGCACCGGTGGTATGCGCACAAAAATTGAAGCGGCGGAGAAAGCAGTTTCGCATGGTATAGACACATATATTATTAACGGCTTTACCGAACTGTCATTTAACATGTTGCTTGCGGGTAAAAACCCAGGCACACATTTTAGCCCTTACGATAAGCCGATGTTAGAAAACGTGCATTGGATGCGCCATACCTCAAACGCGCAGGGCGAAGTGATAGTTGAGGGAGATTTTGATTCTTCACTGGAAAACGACAGTGAACAACTTACCAGCAGCGAGATAGTTGATGTAAAAGGCGAGTTCTCAGTGGGCGATACCATTTTGGTGCGCAAAGCTGATGGAACTAAGCTTGTTAAAGCGAAATCAAACTACAGTAGCTGTTTACTGAATTTTATCGCGAATCAGGAAAACGATGACTTCGCCAGTGAATTTGAAGATAAGACTGGCCCTATCATTTCTGATCAGCATGTAGCAAATTTGGAGAAAGAATGAGCATTATTACAGAATTAGCAAAACAAGCAAAACAAGCAGCACAAACACTTGCCATCTTAGATGAAGCTGAGAAGAACGCGGTGTTAAAAGATATGGCAGCGGCCATTCGTGGAAACAAAGACACCATTAAAGCGGTTAATGAAAAAGAAGTGGCGCGCGCAAAGGAAAACAACCTAGACGATGCCATGATTGACCGCTTGATTTTAGACGACGCCCGCATTGAATCTATGGCAGAAGGCATTGAGGTTATTATTAGCCTTGACGACCCTGTTGGTCGTGAGCGCGTTATTGGCACCCGTCCAAACGGCATTGAAATTAAAAAGATGCGTATTCCATTGGGTGTAGTGTGCATGATTTATGAAGCACGTCCTAACGTAACAGCCGATGCTGGTGCACTGTGTTTTAAATCGGGTAACGGCGTTATTCTACGTGGTGGTAAAGAGGCACTGGACACTAGCTTAGCCATCGCTGGGCTTATGCAAGACGTGCTTGAAAAGCATAACTTACCAAGAGCATTGGTTACTGTTGTACCTAATCCAGATCGCGCGCTTATGCAAGAGCTAATGGAACAACGGGACTACATTGACGTTATTATTCCACGTGGCGGCGAAGGGCTAATTAACTACGTAACTGAACATTCTAAAGTGCCTGTAATTCAGCATTTTAAAGGTGTGTGCCATTTATATGTAGATAAAGACGCTGATTTAGATAAAGCATTAGCTATTTTGCTTAATGGTAAAACCCAACGTACTGGCGTATGTAATGCGTTAGAAGGTTTGGTAGTACACCAAGCTATTGCGGGCGATTTTCTACCTCGTGTGGCTGAAGCTTTCGAGCAACACAACGTAACCGTGCATGTAAATGAAAAAGGCGCTCAGTACTTCAACGGCGCGGATGTCATTAATGAAGATGCATACGGTGAAGAGTATTTAGGTTTAGAAATTGCCATTCGTGTAGTGGATGATTTCGCAGGCGCCATTTCTCATATTGCTGACTTTGGTAGTAACCATACTGAAGTTATCTGTACAGAAAACGAAGATAGCGCTAAGAAATTTCAGCGTGCCGTAGACGCCAGTGTAGTAATGGTAAACGCATCTTCACGTTTCTCTGATGGAAGCCAACTTGGTTTAGGTGCTGAAATTGGTATCGCGACCACTAAGCTTCATGCCTATGGGCCAATGGGATTAGAATCGCTAACGTCTGAAAAATACCTTGTGAATGGTGTAGGACAAATTCGCGAATAAGCGATGAGAGAACTAACATGAAGTAAATTAGTAAATGATGTTCAAGGTTTTGGCCATTGGTTGGGAATAATCCCACTGGTCGGCATTGTGCCCATCATTGGCATGCTTCATAATAAAGGCGCTGAATTTTCAGCGCTTTTTTATTTTTTATCAAACGGTTATCTGGAGCACCTAAATGGAGATAGTGATTGACCCAATACAAATGTGGCACAATTTTGTTGAATTTGTATTGGATTACAAACTATTAGCTTCGCTATTTTTAGTAGTAATACTGCACTACTTTAAAAAGGGTACTCTTCGATTAATTAAGCGTCGTAGTTCCCGTAAAGGAGAAGATAGACGCAACCAAATCAATATTTTAGAGCAGTTAGGCAATGCATTTATCATTGTGTTGCTGATGATGGTGTGGTCATCTGAAATTCAGAACCTTGCCATTTCTATTGCCGCTTTCATGGTGGCGATTGTGTTAGCTACCCGCGAATTTATTCAATGCTTTATGGGCTTCATTTACTACCTAGGCGCACGGCCATTCAGGGTAGGGGATTGGATTCAAATGAATAACGTCATCGGTGAAGTAGTGGAAATGGATTGGGCGAAAACCGCCTTATTAGAAGTTGACCCTGAAACCTTCAATTATACCGGTAAGCACGTTTATGTACCTAACAGCCAACTAGTCACCCAGACAGTGCGTAATTTAAACTTCTTACGTCGTTATAAATTGCACTCTTTTAATATTGTGAACGAGCCGACGGTAAATGCCTACAGCTTATTACCGGCATTTAGGGCCAGTGCCTATGCCCATTGTGAATACTTTCGTGATGTAGCAGAACGGTATAAAGGCCTTATTGAGCGTCACTTAGAACAAGACTTTATTCAAATAGACCCTGAAGTTGAAATTAAAACTAATGAATTGGCTAAGGTCGTCGTAAAAGTTAGTTTGTTTTGCCCCACAGCAGAGGCACACGAACTTGAACACAAAATGTGTTCAGATTGGCTAAGCCTGTGGTTTGAGGCGCTAGAAAAAAGTGCCTGTCCGCCAAACACATCGTCTAGCTCTCAATCGCTAGGGGAAACCGTTTAAGTGCCAATCTCGTTTGTCAGTAAAATGGCCTTTTAAAAACTCCATTTGATCAGCCAATATTCGCCGGTTCACTAAATAGAACCTTTCATAAACGTTTGGCCTGAAGGGTACAGCAAGCAATGGCATGCTCGCTTCCTCAGGGGTTTTGGCCGCTTTAGCATGGTTACAGCGCTGACAAGACGTTGCCACATTCGTCCAGCTATCTTTGCCACCCCGTGAGCGTGGAATAATATGATCACGGGTTAACAGGCTAGGTGAGAAGCGTTGACCGCAATAAAGGCACAAGTAATTATCACGCCTAAACAGATACCGATTGGTTAATGCTATTTTTCCGCTTAAATCTGTGACTTTGCCATCGCAAGCAATAATGCTCGATAAGGTTAACTGACTTTGATGGCCCTGGTGATCCCAGCCGCCTTTAAGCGTAATAGCATCACTGCCTAATTCAAATAATACCTTTTCCTGACAATAGAGTTTTGCAGCTTGCTCAACATGGATCCATTCCTGTGGCATGCCAGCTTTATTTAGTCTAAGTACTAGCATTACATTCCCCTTAGCGCACCGTGTAGGTTTAGTTATAGCATACGAGGTTTTATGTCATTATGATGAAAATACATACAATTTGAGCGTATTCATACAAATTTCATCTGGTCATGGTGATATTTACGTTGCGGTGAGTATTTGTGCGCTTATTTGTTCAATGTGAACTACATTGTGTAGTGGGTTAATCACAGTGAATACGTGATGTGGACGAAATTGCCACAAACCGCAACGAATTCTACGAATAGAAAATTTGTTAATGGTATTAGCGTTAGTTCATCGCTATACTATGCACCGCGATTATAAGCGATAAATAAGATTGAAATTAAAGGACAAATAGTGACTCCTATTACTAAATCATTTCAGTATGGACAGCATACTGTAACACTAGAAACGGGCGTTATCGCTCGTCAGGCCACAGCAGCCGTCATGGCAAGTATGGATGACACCGCTGTATTAGTTACTGTTGTAGGTAAGAAAGAAGCGAAAGCAGATCAAGATTTCTTCCCACTAACAGTAAACTATCAAGAAAAAACATATGCTGCGGGTAAAATCCCTGGTGGTTTCTTCAAACGTGAAGGTCGTCCTTCTGAAGGCGAAACCCTTACAGCGCGTTTGATTGACCGTCCAATCCGTCCATTATTCCCTGAAGGGTTTAAAAACGAAGTACAAGTTGTTATCACGGTAATGTCTGCTAACCCAGATATCCCAACTGATATCATCTCTATGATTGGTACTTCAGCGGCACTAGCCATTTCTGGAATTCCATTTAATGGTCCAATTGGTGCAGCGCGCGTTGGTTACACTGACGGCGAATACATTCTAAATACCCGTGTTGAAGAACAAGCTGACAGCGATCTAGATCTTGTTGTTGCTGGTACTGAAGGCGCGGTATTAATGGTTGAGTCAGAAGCCGATGTGCTTTCTGAAGACGTTATGCTTGGTGCAGTAATGTTCGGTCACGAGCAACTACAAACGGTAGTAACAGCAGTTAAAGAATTTGCTGCTAACGTTAGTATCGACAAGTGGGACTGGAAACCAGAAGCAGAAAACACAACCCTTAAAGATAAAGTGAAAGCATTAGCTGAAGCTGAAATGGTTGCTGCTTACCAAATCTCTGACAAGCTTGCTCGCAAAGACGCAGTAACTGCTGCAACTGAAAAAGCACGTGATGCTATCCTTGCTGAAGACGAGACCCAAGATAAGAAAGAAGTATCAAACCTTCTTCATGATCTTGAGTCTGACGTGGTGCGTTCACGCATCCTTGCTGGCGAGCCTCGCATCGATGGTCGTGATCCTAAGATGATTCGTGCACTAGACGTTGCAACGGGCATTTTACCACGTACTCACGGTTCTGCTGTTTTCACTCGTGGTGAAACTCAAGCAATCGTTGCAGCTACTTTAGGTACAGAACGTGACGCGCAAATGATTGACGAGCTTCAAGGTCGTCGTGACAGCCGCTTCATGCTTCATTATAACTTCCCTCCATACTGTGTTGGTGAGACTGGTATGATTGGTTCTCCTAAGCGTCGTGAAATTGGTCACGGTCGTTTGGCGAAGCGCGGTATTCAAGCAGTAATGCCAAGCGAAGAAGAATTCCCGTACGTAGTACGTATTGTTTCTGAAATTACAGAATCAAACGGTTCATCTTCAATGGCCTCTGTATGTGGTACTTCACTTGCGCTTATGGATGCAGGTGTACCAATTAAAGCTTCAGTTGCTGGTATTGCAATGGGTCTAGTGAAAAGCGACGAAAACTTCGTTGTACTTTCAGACATCCTTGGTGACGAAGATCACCTTGGTGACATGGACTTTAAAGTTGCTGGTACTACTGGCGGTATCACTGCATTGCAGATGGATATCAAAATTGAAGGTATCACTAAAGAAATCATGCAAATTGCCCTTAAGCAGGCAAAAGAAGCCCGTTTGCATATTCTTAACGTAATGGACGAAGCTATTGGCGGTCACCGCGAAGAGCTTAGCGAATTCGCTCCACGCATTTACACAGTTAAAATCGATCAGGATAAGATCCGCGATGTTATCGGTAAAGGCGGCGCGATGATTCGTTCAATTACTGAAGAATCTGATACCAACATCGAAATTGAAGACGATGGTACTATCAAAATCTTCGCAACTGAGCGTGCTAAAGCCGATATTGCTATCAGCAAGATTGAGCAAGTTACTGCTGAAATCGAAGTGGGCAAAACTTACCACGGTAAGATTACCCGTATCGTAGATTTCGGTGCGTTTGTTGAAGTATTACCAGGTAAAGAAGGCCTAGTACATATTTCTCAAATCGCTCACGAGCGTGTTAACAAAGTAACTGACTATCTTACTGAAGGTGCGATGATTGACGTGAAAGTGATGGAAATTGACCGTCAAAACCGCGTACGTCTAAGCATTAAAGAGTTACTTGAAAAACCTGCTCCTAAGTCTGACGACGCAGAGTAAGGTTTTTATTTGCTACCTTGCGGTAGTTTAGGCTAAAGCCAAAGCACCATATCAAGAAGCATATTTAAGACGTAAGTAAAAAATTAGAAAAGGGAGCTTAGCTCCCTTTTTTGTTTTTAAAGAAAGGATAAACATGGAAAAGCAAACGCAAACTGAAATTGAAGCCGCCGTGTTTCGCCGTTTGGTTGATCATTTAGATGCGAACAAAGATGCACAAAATATCGACCTGATGATTTTGGCTGATTTTTGTCGTAATTGTTTGGCGAAGTGGTATTCCTCTGCCGCTGCAGAGCAAGGTGAAGACATCGATTACGATGCTGCTCGAGAAGTAGTTTACAAGATGCCGTACTCTGAGTGGAAAGAAAACCACCAACTACCGGCCAGTGATGAACAGCTAGAAAAACTAGCAGCACGTCAAAAGAAATAAACAATAAACCCAGCTATAAGCTGGGTTTTTCATTTATATAAACGCGCAGAACGTTTCATGGAAGACGTATCCACAAAAGGCTTATCCACAAAAGCCACAGGGAAACCACTTCGCGGGCGTCGCTTCACGAGAATCGCTTCACGAGAGCCAAACACATGTAAGGCTGCTACCCTTGGTAATCTCGCATATCAAGCACGTTATCAATACCCTCAATCGCCTCATCAGCTATATGAGTAACATAGAGCAGGGTGGTGTGGTTCGAAGCTGCTAAAAGTTTTATTAGTGCCAGCACATTGCTGCGATTTATATCGTCTAACCCATTACAAGGTTCATCAAGTATTAACACCGCAGGGTGCTTCACCATGGCGCGAACAATAAGCAACAAGCGCTGCTCGCCAAACGAAAGGCTGTTGAACGGGGTGTGCTTGCTATCGGTAAAGCCTATTATATTAAGCCACGCATCGGCAATCGCATTTTCAGCATTGGTCGGTGTGGTATATAGCCCGATACTATCGTAGAAGCCAGAGGTCACTACATTGTGAGCACTGCAATTTACCCTGTACTGCATGTGCAGTGCGTTCGACATAATGCCAATGTGTTGTTTTATATCCCATATGCTTTCCCCAGATCCTCGCTTTATTCCAAACAAGGTTAAATCATTGGTGTAGCAGTGTGGGTTATCGCCTGTAATCATGCTAAGTAAGCAGGTTTTACCCGAGCCGTTGGGCCCTGATATTTGCCAATGCTGGCCAGGGTAAACTATAAAATCTAAATCTTTAAATACGGTGTTGTCATCGTACTTAACAAACCCATTTCGAAGCGAAATTAAGGGCGCGTCTTTGGCAAAGGTTTTAGACGTTTCAGTAGTAGGTGGTAACGTGGGTTCAGCCGTGTTCAAGCTAAACCATGAAGATAGATGATTAACTAGCGCTTCAGGAACCAGGCTGTCGTCGCTAGACGATACTATTTTTAATGCCTCAACCAAGACTAATTTGCATGCCATATTCGGCACGTCACGCACCGTGTTTGCGGTAATCACTAAGGTGGACTGAGTTTGTTGGCTTAAAAAGGTGTTTAAACCTGCTCTTGCGTTTTTATCAAGCCCTTCAAATGGCTCATCAATTAAAATTACGTCGGCATTGCTCACCCAGGCTAGTAACATTAGGATTTTACGTGTTTCACCAGTGGACAGTGAAAGAAAAGCCGTATTAAGTAAATGTTCAACCTGCAAGGCGGTTGATAAGGCTTCGTACGCGCTGTGGTGTCGATAATCAGCGTTTGCTTCGCTTAAAAGCTCATGCACCAAGGTAGGCTCGGCCACAATATCGAGCAGATCCGCACTGTCTTTTTGTTTTTCTTCAAGAATAATGGCTTGCTGAACCGCTACGCTCACTTCAGCAACTGACACATTACATGAGCGCGAACCCGCTAAGGGCTTGCCACGACCAGCTAGTGCCGCCATAAGTAAAGATTTGCCAGCACGGTTTCGCCCAGCAATGAGTACATGCTCACCTTGATTGACGGTAAAAGTAAATGCAGGAGTGGTAAAGTTGTTTTCTAGTTTTACTTGATAGTTGTGTAGCGATAGCGTGGTCAAAATGCAGACGTTTCAGTTAGCCAGTATTAAAGCATTTTGGCGGGGATGACGGGGATATGTCAATGTTAACTAACGGTTTGGTCATAAAGTGGCTGTGGGGATCAAGCTGATAATTCCCAAAAGGCTCGCAATCTTCAAACCCGTTTTTGGCATATAGTTGACGAGCGGCGTTGAAGTAGCCTTGCGTGCCTGTTTCCAAACTTAACGTTTGGTAACCATTTGCGATAGCAAATTCAATCACAAAAGTGAGTAACTGTGTTGCTACGCCTTTATTACGAAAAGCTGCAACAGTTCGCATAGATTTCAATTCAGCTTCAGTGCTGCTTAATTTTCTTATAGCGACACAGCCAGTTAGAACATCATCTTGCCATGCGCTAAAGAACGTAATGTCAGGTGACTTTAACGCATTAACATCTAAGGCATGCACGCTTTCTGGAGGAGACGTGGCATACATGTCTTTTAAGTGCTCTTCTAGCAGGGCGATAACATCGCCGCTGCTAAGGTCGTCATGTTTAATTTTCATATATAACGTAAATTGACCAACGTGAGTGGTTATTTAAGAAACGTAATACTCAGGGGGTAAACCCATAATTCGCCCTTGTTGGCTTTTATTGCTGCAACAATAGCAAAAATGAAGTTCAGTATGGCGAGTATTACTAAGCCAAACATACCAATAATAATTAACGTAAGCACGCCACAAATAAGTGAGTATATGAACAAGCTAATTAACCAATTAACGGTGACCTTTCCATGCATATCAATATCTTGGTGCTTATCTTTATTCACCGCCCACATAACGATAGGCAGGATAAACCCTAAACCAGGCACTATAATACTGGTTAACTGGCTAAGGTGAATAAGCATGCAATAGGTGTTAAGTGGCATTCCCCAATACTCTTGAACGCTTCCGGTTTCATTACTAGCTTGATTACTATTGTTCATATCATCGCTCATACAACTTTCCTTGTTTAATTATGCTTATTTATATTTATTTGCTTTAACGGCAGTTACTTCGAATTTTTCGAAGGGAATGCCAACATACTCTGTTAAAATAACAAAATCAACGTACTAGCGAGCTGATTGATCGCGATACGTATTTGTTTCTATTCGGAATTAGCATTATGAACCAACAGCAGCCAAATAATCCTCTTCACGGACTTACCCTTGAAAAAATTCTTGTTCGTCTCGTTGAACATTATCAATGGGAAGGCTTGTACTCTGAAATTAGGGTGAACTGTTTTAACAACGACCCTTCCGTTAAATCTTCGCTTAAGTTTTTGCGCAAAACTCAGTGGGCGAGAGACAAAGTAGAAGCGTTATATATTCGTACATTTAGCTAATCTATTTGGGTAATAGGCCAGCTAACTAACAACATCAAAAAGGCTAAGCCTTCTAGCTATCAAAAGGACCAACCATGGATAACGTTGCGCTTTTCGTCGACGTGCAAAATATTTACTACACCACGCGACAAATTCACAAATGCAATTTTGATTACAATCAATTTTGGCGCTTGGCTACCGAAGGTAGAAACGTGGTGAAAGCAGTGGCGTATGCTATTGAGCGCGGCGACACAAAACAGCGAGAGTTTCAAAATATCCTGCGTGGTATTGGCTTTGAAGTGAAGTTAAAACCTTTCATTCAGCGTGCTGATGGTTCAGCGAAAGGCGATTGGGATGTGGGTATAACGATTGATGCTATGGAGTATGCTGAACTCGCTGACACCATTGTGTTTGCTACAGGTGATGGTGACTTCGATATATTGGCCAATAAACTACGAATTGATAAAAACAAAACAGTGGAAGTGTATGGTGTACCTGAACTTACCGCAGCGTCTTTGATCAATGCAGCTAGCAAATACACGCCTATTCAAGGAGATTTACTGCTTCGATAGTGCAGGTTTTACCCATAGAGGTGCATAATAATTAATCATATAAACTTATTTGCATAAAAAATGGGATTTCTATTATTTATCGTCTATTACTTATCTGACTAATACGTTAATCAACAACGACACCATGTGTACATAGTTTTCTTCTATTGCGCGGCAGGTAGCGGTACATTAACAAAGTGAGACGAGCGTTATGGAAGGTAATTTAACCGGAAAGCTGTATCCAGAAAATGAATGTGACAAAGAACCTATCCATCAATTAGGGAGGGTACAGTCTTTTGGTTTTTTTGTCTCGGTGGACAGTGAAGGGGTAATCACTCATATATCTTCAAACGCTGAACTGAGTTGCAGTTTAAATGCGAATGCATTGCTCGGTACTTCCCTGTGGGAACTAATAGGCCGAGAAGCGTCTCATTCGCTTAGGGGGGCTTTACATCAGTCAACCATCATCAATAAACCCTGTCGAATCTATTCGCTTTCTCTTCCAACCATAAATACGCTTTTCGATGTTAGTGTCCATCAAAATGGCATGAATGCAATCTTCGAATTTGAAGAGAGCAATCACACACAGGTGCAAGATAATATTCTCGCAGCCATGATGAATCAGATTACCGGCCCTAAAGATTTGCAAGACCTTTTTGACGTACTAGTAACGGGTATAAAGGTTATTACTGGGTTTGATAGGGTGATGGTTTATCAGTTTCTTGATGACGGTTCGGGAGAAGTCATTGCAGAAATGAAAGAAAGTGATATGTCTTCGTTTTTAGGTTTACGTTACCCAGCATCAGATATACCTAAACAAGCACGCGCTCTGTACAAAAAGAATCTTATTAGATTAATTACTGATGTTAACAGCGAGACGTATCCTATCTTATCTGTAGATGATAAATCTGCGCTATTGGATTTGTCATTTTCTAGGACCCGAGCAGTATCTGAGATACATATACAATATTTGAAAAATATGGGGGTTGGCGCTTCAATGTCAATCTCTATTATTGTTGATGGAGAACTATGGGGGCTGATTGCCTGTCACCACAATACTGCTAGGCATTTAACGGGGCGTACGTTAGAGGAACTAGAATTGTTTGGTGAGTTATTTTCACTAGAACTGGCCAGGCGCTTAGTGATGGAACGCATTATCGTCAGTGAAAGAGCAAATGCTACCTTCGCAAAAGTATTAAGTAACCTTTCTGTCAGTCATTCACTGACCCTAGCCATTGTTGAGCAGTTAGATTTAGTAAAGAACCTTATTGATGTGGATGGGATAGCTTGTGCTTTTAACGGCGAATTTCAGCACAATGGTGCATCTCTTAGCGAGAAAAAAATCAATATCCTTATTGAAGTATTACAACGACGACCTGAAGCTGAATTTTATCAATTAGACAATTTAGTGGCCGCTGATAAGCGATTAACCGATAAGCACGTTGCTGGTGTGTTAGCACTTCAAATATCAAAGCTTCCTTTAGATTATATATTTCTATTCAGAATGTCGGCAGTACAAGAAGTTAGTTGGGCCGGAAACCCACAAAAAAGCCTTTCCAACATGGATACGCGCCAACGATTGACGCCACGAACCAGCTTTGAAAAGTGGATTGAAACGAATGGAGAAAAATCTAATGCATGGACTGCGTTAGACGTTGAGCGTGCTAAGTCTATTAGGCTGGGTATTATGGAATTAACAATTCGTCATTTACACGAAAAAGAAACTTTACAGAGAGAGGCGAACGAACGACTAGAGTTACTCATTGGAGAGCTTAATCACAGGGTTAGAAATATCTTAAATTTGGTAGGCGCCATCATTGGTCAGACATCTCAAAAGAAAGAAAATTTAGATGAGTTTGTAGCTTCACTTTCATCTCGAATATCTGCTCTAGCACTTGGGCACGACCAGCTTACACACTCGTCATGGAACAGCATTAGTTTCAAAACGCTACTAATAAATGAACTTAAAGCTTATATGGTTAATGAAGCGGCGTTTACTATATTAGGGCCAAATATCAAGATTACGTCATATGCGGTAACGCCTATAGTACTGGTATTTCATGAGCTTATAACCAATGCAGCTAAGTATGGTGCACTTAGCGCAACCAGTAGTGATGGCACTGTATCAGTAACTTGGGCGTTAGATAATAATCAAAATATCTTAATCTTTTGGAAAGAATTTGGCGGCCCACCATTAGCAAAAATGGACACTGATGGTTTTGGAATGACTGTTATCAAATCAGTTATTCCACATGAATTAGGCGGAGAAGTTAAGTTCAGCCCCCAACTGTCGGGACTCCAAGCACAATTTACTATACCTAAGAAGTATATAGAAGTTTGTAAGGGCGAAGAAGTCCAGTATCCACCAGAAGATACACCTAAGGTCACTACCAACACGCGTTTAGTGGCCAGCGACGATAACCACAGAGCTACGTTGGGTAGGGCGTTTGTCATTGAAGATAATTTGTTGATTTCTCTAGATTTACAAAAGAAATTGCGGCGTGTTGGGTTTAAATATATAGATGTATATGGGGATGTAATCGCTGCGAAGGCGGCGTTGAAGAAAGTTACTCCTCAAATAGTATTTCTTGATGTTCATCTAGGGGAAGAAAACTCGTTCAATTTAGGTGAAGAACTCAAAAAGCAATCCATCCCTTTTTTGTTTATCACGGGATATGGTGCCGGAATAGCGCTGCCCGAACCAATTAAAGACGTTGATGTGCTAACTAAGCCTGTTGATAGTCAAGTGTTACAAAAAGCTGTCATGAAAAATATTGGCGAGGTTTTAGCGAATGACTGAATTACCCAAAGTAAAAGTGCTTATAGTAGAAGATCAGACAATAGATGCATTAAATGCCAGCCGTTATGTTGAATCTTTCGGAATGAGTGTCTTGGGAATAGCAAAAACGGCTGAAAAAATATTTTCAATTTTTGATAAATGCCTACCAGACATTATTCTCATGGATATTAATTTAGGAGGTGAAGAAACAGGCATTGAGATAGGAGAAGCCATAGTTGGTACGTATGGTATACCTATTATTTTTACTACCTCCTACAGCGATGACAATACTATTGCTGGCGCATTAGCAATTTCTCCTTATGGCTACTTAGTCAAGCCTTATGGGAGCGCATCTCTTGAAACCGCAATGCGGGTTGCAATAGAGCGCAGAAGAATTGAAGACGATATCCGAGAATCTAATTCAAGGTTTTCTATGGCATCTAATGTTGCAAAACTAGGTGTGTTAGAAGTTGATGAAGCCTCAAACTCTATTTTCATCAATGGCGTAGAAAACTTATACACTTTTCCTAGTAAAATGAGTATTGATAATTTTTACAATTTATTTCCTAGTGAAGAAGTGCCAAAGCTGAAAGAGGCTGTTAAAACTAAGTCTAGCTACCGCTCACTCCTACAAGTTCAAACCGATGAGCAAAATACGCATTGGTTCCAAGTGGTACTCTCTGATGTCATCTTGGCTGAAGGGAGCGTTCAAGTTGGTGCGATTCAAGATATTTCGAAAGTCCAACATATTGAAACGAAGTTAACGGTTGCAGATAAAATTATTAGCGAGGTGCAAGAAGGAATTTTAGTCTGTGATGATACTGGGAAGATTATTAAGGCCAATGATGCGTTACTAATCATGTTGGAAAGAAAAAGAGACGAAGTACTCTCAAAGGATATTCTCTCTATATTTCCTAGTGATAGGAAAAATGATGTAAAACCAGATTTTCTTATGGATGGGAAGCAAACCGAGCTTTCTATTGTCTCAAAAGATAAACAACGTCGTTATTTGATGATGTCAGTAGCGACACTTTATCAAGATTCACCTAAACAATTTCATGTAGCGATACTTACCGATATAACAAAACTTAAAACATCGGAAAAGCAGTTAAAGTACTTAGCCTTTACCGATGCACTTACAGGCGCAGGTAATCGAAACTATTTAAATAATATTGTTGAACGGTACACGGAAAGTCTCGCACCTTGTGCAATTGTCTTCATTGACATAGATGAATTTAAGCTAATTAATGATTCCCACGGTCATGATGTAGGTGATCAAATACTTAAAGCGTGTGTCAGCCGTTTGAGATCAATTATTAGGGAAGATGACTATATCATCCGTTTTGGCGGTGACGAATTTATTATTATTACGACATCTACCTTAGATAGTGAGCTGGAAAGCATTACAAATAGGTTAAAAGGTATTTTTTCTACCCACTTTAAAACCACTGTTGGTGATTTTAAAGTGACTGCGAGTATAGGTGTGGCTGTTTCTTCTGGCAGTATGTCAGCTGGAAACTTGTTAAAGAACGCGGATATTGCAATGTATTCAGCAAAACAGGTAGGCAAAAATAATGTAGTAACATTTGACGAAAGTTTATCTAAAGATATTGAGTATCGCCTTTTTATACAACAAGGGTTAAATCACGCTATTTCTTCAAGAGAGATAAGCGCTTATTTTCAGCCGATTGTAGACGCTCAAGGTCATGTTATCTCGTTAGAAGCCCTTGCTCGCTGGCATGTGCCTAGTCACGGAACAATAAGTCCAGATAAATTTATCCCCATTGCAGAACGAACTCAGCAAATACATGAAATTGGACTTCATATGTTAGAAGAGGTGTGCATTGCCCTTAAAACACTTAAATCATGCGGGTTCGACAATATAAAAATAAATCTCAATATGTCTGCTGTACAGTTACAAAAGAGTTCTGTGGTTGAAGCTTTTACTGACATGCTGTTGGCGCACAAAATAGATACGTGTGACGTCGTACTTGAAATAACTGAGTCTACGCTACAAAACTACAGAGCAAGAGCGACATTAACTAAGCTGAAAAAAATGGGTTTTAAAATATCTATAGATGACTTCGGTACAGGCTTTTCCTGTATTTCAGAATTGGCAGACGATATTTATGATGCGATTAAAATAGATCGTTCGTTATTACCCACGTTTCCGCTAGACAACAACAGTGCAACAAGAAGATCCATTATTATTGAAAATGTGATCAAGCTGTGCAATTCACTTGAAATGCCATGTACTTTGGAAGGGCTAGAAACGCACGAGCAGGTTCACTTTGCGAAAAGTATTGGTGTATCTGCGATGCAAGGGTATCACTTTGCAAAGCCACTTAATTTAGTGGGGTTAATGGAATACCTTCAAAGCTGTCAAAAAGTGAGTGCAGTGACTGAGCGTTAGCCTTACAATTTTAGTATATTCAGGTATTAAATAAAGACTGGCTACTATGATTTCTCAGCTTCCTAAGTGGGTAGAGTTCGGCGCATTTATCTTAGCGCTGGTGGCTGGGTATGTGAATGCGATTGGACTACTTGGGTTTGACCATCAATCTGTCTCGCATCTATCGGGTACTGCAACCCTTTTAGGTACTGGTGTTTACCAAGGCTCTTTGCAAAATGCACTGCATCTTGTAGGGGTTTTGCTTTCTTTTCTTGCAGGCGCTTCCATTGCTGGTTTCTTACTGCATGGTTTTACATTGAAACTTGGCCGGCATTACGATACTGCCCTTGTGATAGAAGCGCTTTTATTGCTTATTGCCTTAGCGTTTTTGTATAACGAACAGTTCATTGGCCATTTTTTTGCCTCAGCGGCTTGCGGGCTTCAAAATGCGTTAGCTACCACCTATAGCGGCGCTATTATTCGCACCACTCACGTTACTGGTATTTTCACCGATTTAGGTATTATGCTTGGAGCCCTGTGTCGAGGGGAAAAGCTAGATACTAGAAAAACCAAGCTATTCTTGTTAATTATTATCGGTTTCATTTTTGGTGGCACAGCGGGGGCAATTCTGTTTGGCATGTTTCAGTTCTTTTCGCTTATTGCGCCAGCTGGCGTATGCCTAGTGATAGCGATGATTTACAACGTCTATTTGCGAAAAGCGGTATAAGTGAAACATTAGCAAAGGTAAACGTTAAAAAAGGCCGCGGACATTAGCGGCCTTGTTTGGGTCTATTTTAAAGATTATTTATGCGCTAGATGTGGCTTAACAGCACCATAATGGATACAAGCAAGTACTGGACATGCAAGTAACACAGACAAACCAAAGGTGTGTGGCGCAAAATAAATAACCAAGGTGTTTAGTGCAGCTAACATGGCGAAAGCACTAGGCTGTGCAGAAACAATCGAAAAGGTTGTTGCCATACTTTGTTTAAAAGTACGTTTAGCTATCAACATTAGTGGTGCAACAAACAGAAATAGCATAATAAATGGCACTGCCGATGAGAATAGTAAACCTAATGTGTGGGCGCTTATATCAATAAGCTTTTGGAATAAAAGCAAATCTACACCGTTACTACCAAGTAGTACCCAAGAGAACAAAAGCTGACTTAAAAACGGCAGCAAAAGGAGAGGGCTAATAAGTAGAAATTTTCCCCACGATGCATTGCTTATTGCAGAAAACGACCATACTTTCCCTTTTGTCGCCAAGTTATGAATACATAGCCAAGTAGCGCCAATAACAGGCACCATTATCCATTTTGAAAGCATTATGGACATGGGCGCGGCTAGTAGGGGATCAGGTATTAGTTGCGCAGGTAATAGCTGTATAATACCTTCAATAATTAACGGGCTCAGCATAAGAACAAATAATGAAAAAGGGGCTTGCTTAAATAATTGCCAACCTTGTTGAAGCCAGGCCCTGTTATCTAAACGCCCTGTATTTATCCCATAGGTATTGTTTTCGTGTGTTTGGGTGGCTTGTAACGCTAACTCATTTTGATTGCCTGAAGTGTGTGCCGTCATCGTGATCCCCTGTATATGCTTTGGTGATTATTAATTAACCTTCAAAGCTATAGTCATGGGCAAAAGATAAAAATTACAAAATGATTGGAAAATAATCTAATTACAGTCTGAAATTTATTTAATGCTCTGAAATTCCTGGCTTTATTGTTATCTTTTTTATTTTAGAAGTTATTCATAAGGACGTGTTAATGAAAGCGATGGCGAGACTGGCGATTCTTTTCAATGTGCTTTTAGTGTCTTCTTGCTCTGACAGCCCCCAACAAGCAGATACGACATTTGAACCCTACGAGCGATCAGCGACTTACACCTCAAATGCTAGCCCAGTGGTACTGGTTGATGAATCTCACCACAATTTTCTCACCATCAATAATCGTTTCAAACCCTTTGCTCAGGTGTTACACAGCGACGGAGTCACGGTTGAATCAAACAAGGTAAGTTTCAGCCAACAGGCCCTTAAAAATGTGGATATTCTTGTTATCGCCAACGCCCTTGATAAAAAGCGAAGCAACTGGCAACCCCCGTTCAACCAAGCGCTGACTAATGATGAAGTATCTGTTGTTATTGCATGGGTACGAAATGGCGGCTCACTTTTTCTTATTGCCGATCACGCCCCTTTTCCGAAAGTAATAGAAAGCCTAGCAACAGCGTTGGGCTTCACTTTTACTAATGGCCACGTCAAAGCAACACTATTTAGCAAGGCCACGGGTACGCTGATTAGCCATGCAGTAACCTATGCGCATGAAGATGCTAAGCAAGATGATAATTTTAGCGCTAATGTTAATTCTGAAGCGAAACCCCCAAACCATGTCGAACTTCCTGTATTTATGCAAGAAAGTCAAAATGGCGCATTCACATCACTATTAAACAGTCAGTTGCACGCAAAAGAAGTGATACAAGTTAAAACTTTCGGCGGCGCTGCCTTTTTACCACCACAAGAAGCAACTTCACTGTTAACCCTTGGGCCACGTACTGTATCTATTGAGCCAGAAGTTCCTTTTGAAATAACGTCAAGCACGCGTCGAAGAGCCATCGAAGGCTGGAGTCAAGGTGCCTTGTTGGTATTCGGTAAGGGGCGGGTTGCAGTGTTTTCTGAAGGCATGATGTTTTCTTCTCAAATCGATACGCGTACGGGAGATAAACATGGTATGAGGTCGGTGGGGGCTGAACAAAACGAACGATTTTTACTTAACATTATTCATTGGCTAGCGGGTTAATCAGAGCTGACAAAAAAGTTGAGTAGCGCATAGATGCAAACTCAATGTCAGCTCCGTAATAACAATCAGGGCTTTAGCACTAACGAGTTAATTCTTGTCTAATGATTTCAGCACCTGCACTCAATGCATCGAGTTTTCCACGTGTTACATGTTGTGATAACGGCACCATGCCACAGTTAGTACAAGGGTATAGTTTGTCAGCATCAACGAACTGTAAGGCCTTTCTTAGGGTATTAGCGACTTCTTCTGGTGTTTCAATAGCATTGGTGGCTACGTCTATAGCACCAACCATCACTTTTTTCCCACGAAGCAGCTCTATTAACTCCATGGGAACCCGAGAATTTTGACACTCTAGTGAAATAAGGTCGATAGAGGACGATTGCAGTTTTGGAAAAATTTCTTCGTATTGTCTCCATTCATCACCTAATGACTTTTTCCAATCGGTGTTGGCTTTAATCCCATAGCCGTAGCAGATATGTACGGCAGTTTCACATTTTAACCCTTCTGCAGCACGTTCAAGTGCCGCAATGCCCCAGTCATTCACTTCATCGAAAAATACATTGAAAGCAGGTTCATCAAACTGAATAATATCAACGCCAGCAGCTTCTAGCTCTTTGGCTTCTTGGTTTAATATTTTCGCAAATTCCCAGGCAAGCTTTTCACGACTTTTATAGTGGCTGTCGTAAAGGGTATCTACCATCGTCATTGGGCCGGGGAGTGCCCACTTAATCGGTTGGCTAGTTTGTTGACGTAAAAATTTGGCATCATCGACAAACACAGCTTTTTGACGAGTAACCTCACCAACCACCATAGGCACACTGGCATCATATCTATCACGGATTTTTACCGTTTTACGCTGCTGAAAATCAACACCGTTTAAATGTTCAATAAAGGTGGTAACGAAGTGTTGTCGAGTTTGTTCACCATCGCTAATGATATCAACGCCAGATTGTCGCTGGTTAAGTAACGAAAGACGTAAGGCGTCTTGTTTGCCCTGAGTCAGCTCATCACCGTCTAATTTCCAAGGTGACCAAAGTGTTTCAGGTTGCGCAAGCCAAGAAGGTTTAGGAAGACTGCCAGCAATTGAAGTAGGTAATAATTTTTTCATAATATGTACTACACGTTTGAATGAGTTAAAGGGCGCAGTTTGCAGACCATTGTTGAAGAATATTGTGGTAAGGCTTGATGAAATTCTCTTCCACGAACTTACCTTGTTGAGCCGCTAAGTGATTGCGTTCTTCTCGGTCATATTCTATTTGTGTGAGTGAATGATCTTGGTGTTTTAAATTCGGCTGATACACTCTACCTGCGACCGCGTTTGCATTATAAATCTCAGGGCGATAAATCTTTTGAAAGGTTTCCATGGTGCTAATCGTGCTTATCAATTCAAGGTTGGTATAATCGTTTAGCAAGTCACCAAAATGATAGAATGCCAAAGGTGCAACGCTATTAGGCGGCATAAAATAGCGAACCTGCAGCCCCATTTTTTGGAAATACTGCTCGGTTAACGATGCGCTATTAGGCTGGTATTCAAAACCTAATACAGGGTGCTGATTTTCCGTTCTTTGGTAAGTTTTGTTTTCCGACACACTCAGGCAAATAACAGGTAACTTACTGAAACTTTCTTTGTAAACGTCCGAGTTCACGAATGCTTTAAACATCTTCCCGTGCAAATCACCAAAATCATTGGGAATGCTAAACTGGTCTCGGTCTTTGTTATGCTCAGATAAGATCACGCTAAAGTCGTAATCTCGTACATAAGACGAAAAGTTGTTCCCCACAATTCCTTCAATGGTTGTATTGGTTTTGCGATCAAGAATATTGGTTTTTAGTATTTCAATGGTAGGAAAAGTACAGCCGTTACCTTCAACATCAATATCAACCGAAATGATTTCAAGCTTTGCCGAATAACGATCGCCGCTAACATTGTCCCAATACGCTAGAGCATTAAAACGATTGTCTATCATCTGTAATGCGTTTCGAAGATTATCCTGGCGTCGTCTACCTCTAGCCAAGTTAGCAAAGTTAGTAGTGATGCGTGTGTTGTCAGATGGACGATAGTTCTCATCAAAACAAACGCGCTTAAGCGAAAAAGTAAAAGTGTTATTCATGGTGATCTGACATTCCATTTGTGAACATAAACCGAAATTTTCCGCTCACTCAAACCAATGTAGTGAAAGCGCCGTTACCTACTACAATTTAACGGTAACGTCTCGGTAGAAGTGAACTGAGCGGTATTTATACGTAAATCATTCCATGAATAAAAATGATTTAATTTCATTTAATAATGATTTTTGCTCATGTTTTAAGTGTCGGTTAATAATTATTTTGGATGATAGTAGGCAAGCTGGTGAAGCGTTGGAACTCTGTAGTTAAAAAAATGGACTCTTTAAATCTTTATAACATTTGAGAATCATAGTTTCTTATACAGTCCATTTAAACGATGTTAAATGGACTATATAGTTTTTAATCTTAAGCAATGAATGCTTTACGAGTTGCTGAAAATAACGTCCTCACGTCGTAAGGTGAAAGCAGAGAGTATCACTCTATAGTGGGTTGCTCTTTATCGTGAATTTTTTTACGTATTAGAGATCCCTTAAGTACGTTACTCGCTACAATTTTACATTTATTGAGTAATCTTGCTAGTAAAGAAAAAATAAGCCAGAGGAGTTTAAATGGGGCTAGAAAAGCTGTTATAGATCTGCGCTTGTCGTTACTTTCACGTTTATCAAAGCCAAATAGCTTTGTTGTTGAATTTGCAATTTTAAGACCTGCAATTACTGAAAAAAATATAAAAAACAGCCATCTATAGCTATAATCAACTCTTACTGCCTTTAGTTGCTCAGACCGTTTTTGCATTTGCTTCTTGTTCATTAGTAGCATAGGTACAATACATTCATTAGCAATGGCAAGTGGTCTAGTTATAACATCTACATTTTTTCCATTTAACTCAGATCTTGCATTACAATAAATTGCGGGAGTTATTTGGCAAATGTGAGACTCTTTCACATATTGTTGAGAATTTTTTGAAATATGAGTCACAGGGCACATTACATCATTATAAGCCATTAGCTCATTTCTAATCTGGTCAATCACATGAGCATCGATCGCAGACCATTTCGGGGAATAGTAGTCTTTTACAGTATCTGCCCCCAAAGAAATATACACCTTATGGTGATAAGCCATGTTTTCATTTATGACCGGTTGAATGTAAGAAGCCCAATCGCAAGATACTAAATCCATCTTATTTTTACGACATAAGGTATCGTAATCTTTTACTTGTTCAAGCAAATACGAATGGGCTCTTTTAGATAATAGATCTTTTTCTGAGTAATCAGACTTTGAACCCGAAACATTCAACTCATAAACAAAGAAAACGGCTGTTAGCAGTGCAAATAGATACCATAGATGATCAAACGCTTGTCTAAATCGTTCTTGCAACCCCAATGAATCTACAATTATTAGTGCTAAGCTCCATCCAACTAAAACCCCCATAACTAACAATGGAATGTACCCTATAGTACTGCCCAGCCTACCAGCTTCGCTAATTCCGTAAGAGTCTGGTAAATAGTTTATATTTGGAATGAATCCGAGGATTGATAAGAATCCCGGACTAAACATAAGAAGTAACACTGTAACTACTCCTTTTTTTCTAGCAATTATGTATCCACATATTGGAAGTAAAAAGCAAAGTAAGAGTGATATTAAAATAAGTGCACTAAGAGGAACTAGAGCCGCTTCTGATGGAGACCAATAACTCCCGTTTATAAAACCAGCTTCATTTATAGTAATGAAATTACTACTGTTTAGCCCTAGTCCATCTAAAATTTGCTGTAAGTTATAAGCTGCACCATACAAAAACAATGCATATGGTATTAGAAATGTTGACATTCTTCACCGAGTTGGCTGTATAAATGTACAGCTTATTGTTTAGGTTAACTTAATGCAACTAACAATTAGCTATCCGAACTTTTAAAGTGTCTATTGCCATTGCATGAATTAGAATTTTTTGTAAGGAGCTTGGAATTTTAATTAGCAAAAAAGAAAGACACCTGATTTTATCTGTTACACTCATTTTTAATAGAGCAACAGTAATAATCAATAATCAATAATCAATAAAGTTAGATATCTATGACAGCACAATCCAACAACATCGTTGATTTTCAACTCCATACATTAGGCTGGAAAGCATTCCAAGATCTTTCGGTTACCATAATGACGGATATTTTTGGGCACGATGTACAGTCTTTTTTCGATTCACATGATGGTGGTAGAGATGGTGCATATCATGGTGTCTGGATAGATAAACCGAATAAATCTAAATCAGGTTCATTTACTGCCCAGTGTAAGTTCTCCTCTGATTATAAAGCAGGAATAAAAGTCTCTGATTTAAAAGATGATATAGAAAAAGCAAAAAGGTTGGCTGCAAAAGGTCTTGCTAAATATTATGTGTTATTCACAAATACCCAGTTAACGGGGTATCAAGATGAGTCTCTACGTGCAGTTTTTGAAGGTATCGATGGAATAGAGTATTTCGCTGCATACGGGAAGGAACGAATCTCTCAGCTTATAGTTGAGTCACCACGACTAAGAATGCTTGTGCCAAGAGTTTATGGATTAGGCGATTTAAGCCAAATTCTTGATGAGCGAGCAGGAGAGCAAGCAAAAGCAATTTTGAATTCGTTAGGTAATGATATTTCAAAGTTTGTATTAACCGATGCTTTTAATAGAAGTGCTAAGGCTTTAGTTGAGCATGGCTTTGTTTTGTTGCTAGGTGAGCCAGCATGTGGAAAGTCAACCATTGCTGCATCTTTGGCATTAGGCGCGCTAGATGAATGGGGATGTAATACGTTTAAATTATGTTCAAGTGATGAATTTATACGTCATTGGAACCCAAATGAGCCGAAAAGACTGTTTTGGATAGATGATGCTTTTGGGGCTACTCAAGTTGATTGGAGTGCTACATTTGCATGGGCAAGAACTTTTCCACATATTGGTACTGCTATTAAAAACGGCGCCAAAGTTATATTTACATCACGAGATTACATATATCAAAGTGCAAAAGGTGATTTGAAAGAAAGCTCTTTGCCTGTGATGAAAGCTTCTCAGGTCGTAATTAATGTTCAAGATATATCTCAACATGAAAGAGAACAGATATTATACAACCATATTAAGTTGGGAAATCAACCTCTGAGTTTTAAAAAAGAAGTTAAGCCCTTTTTAATAGATATTGCCAACAATGAGAAGTTCACCCCAGAGATAGCAAGAAGACTTGGAGATAAGTTTTTCACGAAAGAACTTAGAGTTAGTAAATCAACATTGGTTAACTTTGTTGAAAGCCCTGTTGAGTTTCTTTTAGATGTTTTATCAACTCTAGATAAACAAAATATCTCAGCTCTTGCGGCCATTTTTATGAGGGCTGGAGCATTGGCAAGCCCGATTGAGTTAGCTGAAAGTGAATTGAATGCATTGAAACTACTTGGGGGAACACTTGATGGGGTAATTTCCTCACTCAAGTTTTTAGAAGGCAGTTTAACTTCCCAAAGCTTTGAAGAAGGGCAATATATCTGGAGATATAAACACCCAACTATTAGAGATGCCTTTGCTCAATATGTAGCTGATGATGTTGAATTACTTGATATCTACTTAGGCGGTGCACCTTTAGAAGTGTTATTTCAAGAAGTTGCATGCATAGATATTGAAATGGATGGCGTAAAAGTAATTGTTCCTGAGTCTCACTATTTCCTTGTCATAAATCGTATGAAAACCTTCGAAATTAATACCTGGTATAACAAAAGAGCAGTTAGGCATTTTTTAGCGAAAAAATGCAATCATAAGTTCCTATCAGTTTATTTAAAGGAGAATCCAGATTTCCTAGAAAGTCTAACGATTGATCATTCAGTGTGGTTAGATCCAAATTTGGAAGTAATTTCTAAACTCTTTAATATAGGCTTGCTCCCTGAAGAAAGAAGAATTGCAGTAGCACAGTCATTGCATAAACTTGCAATTGAAGAACATGACACACAATTTGCAAAAGATGATGTCAAAATCTTACTATCTGAATCTGAATTATCATCTATTCAAATAAATATAAAAGAAAAAGTTATAAATAATATAGAGTGTATTATCGATGATTTATCTTCTGATTATGATGAAGAATCAGAACCTGAGGATTATTTTTCTGATTTGGATTACGCAATTAATGATTATGAAGAAATTTTTTCAGGCGATGATGAGATTTGTACGCAGTTAGCTGTTGCAAAGGGTTGGATAAAAGATGAAATAAAAGAAATGGCCACAAAGTGGGCTTATGATCCGAATGATGTATTTGAAAGAGAGCACCTTTCAATTTCAACTCATAATGAACGTTCAATATTTGATGATGTTGATAATTAAATCTGATTTTACTAACTTAGAGATAACATTAAAAGTTTGCGTCAACCAATATTGACTAAGTCATTAAATAATAAAGTTTATGCTAATCCTATCTCGTTCAGCGATAAAAGTAACATTTCTAGGCTATCAAAAAATGAGTTATTTGAATATCTCAAAACCTCCAGAGTATGTTGATAAAAGCCATCCATTCGATATAACTCTTCGATGTAACAATTAACTATTTTTAGTGGTAGCATCAATTATCAACCTGTTGCAGTGCACCACTAAAATGAGCTACCACTTAAATAATTTTCTAAGAAAACAAATCTCAAGTGATGATCCTTCTTATCTATACCTTTTACATATAGTTAAGAGCCGGAAAGACAAGAGATTGACTAAATCTGTATTCGCGGAGTTAGGAGAGCTGGGGAGGTTGAAGCGACGAGTAGTAAAGTATGCAAATCACTTCAGGAGTCTAGTTAATCCAAATGCAGAAATAACGCGTGATAGCTCGTCTATCGTCCTCAGTGCACTTAAGTCCATTCAAGTAAAAAACTTTAGGGGCTTTTCTTCACTTAATGAAAATGACGAAGGCACATTTATTTCGTTTACCAAGGGAGTTAATGTGTTTTTTGCGCCAAACGGTGGAGGTAAAACCTCATTATGTGAGGCGATTGAATACAGCCTTACAAATGACGTTAAAGAGGCTAACCGTCGGAATACCCCCATTAAGAATTATATAAAAAATGGAGGAGTTCATAAAATAAAGTGCATTCTAGCCAGTGGTGCAGAGGCTCCTGTCTCTCCATATTGGAATAGCTGTTTTATCGATAGGAATAGACTTCATGAGTTTTCTTTACTTGGTTCAAAAGATACTAATGTAAAACAGTCCGATGTTCTCGCCACTCTCTTTGAATTAGAAGAAATTGACGAAATTATCAATGGCATGGTTAAGCCAGCATCGTTTAGAGCAAATGACTTTATCAAAACGTCGGGAGATGTGAGCTATAGAGAAGCAGTTCAAAAACTGAGAGATAAAAAATCTATACGACGAAATGAAATTTTCAACATTGAAAATAATAAATCTGAACTAGCTGAATTATTTGAATTGAAAACATTTGATGACGTAAACATCAAGGCGAGAAAAAGTTATTACACAAAGCTGAAAGCACATTTGGTGGCTTCTACACAACGATTTGAAGTTGCAAGTGATGAATTAGATATTTATGGTTTAACTAAGTATTTAAATGCACTTAAACGTTTGAACAATAAACTTGAAGAGAAAAAAGCTAAGCTTAGAGCAGATTCAAGTAAGCTGAATTACCGACAGCTTTACCAGGCGGTCCAAAATTTCGATGACATTTCCACACTCGAAAAATGCCCAGTTTGTGAGACTCCAATAAGTGATGTCTGCAAACATCCGCGTGATGTTGTCAAAGACGAACTACCGAAGCTTGAGCATTTAAATAAGTTAACTATTGCTTGTGAAAAAATTGAAGAACGAATTAAGTTTCGAGTAGATATCTCTTCAAACTATATTGACAAATATCTGAACGAGCATCGAGACTCGCTCAGCCAAGAGATCGTCTCCGTTCTCAACGCGATTTTGAACTCTGACAAAACTGATGTATCAGAGTATTCAACTTGCCTTAGCGCACTAGTTCCTTATGAGAAAGAACTAGAGCAGTTAAATGCCTTTCTGAAAGCAAAGAATAAGAGAGTAGCTAAAAAATCTAGTCGCTTAACTTCGTTGAACTCAACGATTGGTGAAATAGAAGAAAAGATTCGTGCGTGCGTGGCACTAGAAACTGACATTAATGCAAGGGAAAGAAAGTTATCGGAGTTAAATGATGATGTTATTCGAATATTGGCTGACATTAATAGAAGCAATATCCAGAGAAAAAATGATAATGAATTTAATAACTTTGCGAAAGCACTTGAAGAGAGCTACAAGAAACTTTATGAAGAGCTCACTTTATATAAACAGGAAGTAGAGTTAGAGAACATTAGTGGTATAGAACAAGCTACTTTGCAGTATTACAACCAGATAAACAAGCATGATGCGCCAAGTGATGTTGTATCAGAGATTAAATTCAAACAAACCAACGGTACCTATCGGATTATTCTCAAAATGCAAGATGAAGAAGGTGATGCATTTTGTGTGCTCAGTGAAGGGCACCTCAGAGCATTGGGTCTTGCCTTACTGCTTGCAGTTGCCAAGAAAAATAGCCACCCAATCATAATATTTGACGATGTAGTGAATGCAATTGATACAGAGCATAGGTCAAACATTATTGATATGTTCAGTGAAGATAGCTATTTGAGAAATATACAAAGAATTATTACAACACACGACAGGATGTTTTGGGAGAAATTATCAAACAAAAATAAAAAAGCAACAGATGCAGACACATTCTCTAGTAATGTATTAAAGTCCACGAATAAAGGGATAGTGATACAGAATTATGGTGTCAGTTATTCTCAGAAAATAAAAGAAGCACTAGACGTATATGACGTTAGACAAGCTCTAGTTTATTCAAGAATTTGGTTTGAAACAATGGTCAATGAATATTGTGTAAACAACTCTATTCAGATCACAACTCAGTTTACTAGCAGACAGTTGAAGAAAGATAACTGGTTGGAAATCAGTTTAGAGGCAACCTATAAAGAAGTAGGTGAATCACTGGGTGATAGTACAGTAACGTTTGACTTTTTGAAAAATGATTTACTTAACTGGAGTGGACAAAACCAAGAGCATCATGCTTTTGACGAATATAACTATAACTTTTCGCATGCCACTACTAGTTTAGAAGTTCAAAATATTTACGAGAAACTGTGGGTATTCGAAGCACAATTGAATCCAACTTTTACGGTTGAAAAATTGAACTATGAAAAAGCTCAGAGGGAAAGTGTAAAACAAAAACTGACGAATCAGTTGAGTAATCCGAATTTCATTAATAAAGCTCCAGCCAGCTTGGTTCAAGCTTACAGTGATAAATTAGTTGAAGTAAACTTCGATATTAGCTTTTTGGAGCGAGTTTTAGAACAAGTTTAAAACACTGAGTCTTAGTCTTAATTACAACAGTCATGTTTGATTTATAGGGCTTAATAAAATTTGGAAATCGTATAAGAAAGATTAGTGGACAATAATATTAACTGATAATAATTAGTTAATTAGTTAATTAGTTAATTAGTTAATTAGTTAATTAGTTAACCTGTATTATTCGCTTAAATATTTATGAAGATGAGCGACGCGCATATTGGTTCATTTAACAATAAACTTAACTTTCAGGCACAGTTGTCAATTTGACCTTTCCTCCAAATTTAAGACCATGACATTGATGATATTTCCAATAAACTGGAGACAACGGAGATCTCAAAATCAAAAAGCGTTACACCGAAGAACAAATTATTCGAGCGATTAAGCAACGTGAGGCTGGTGCCAAGGTCGATGACATCTGTCGCGATATGGGTATTTCCTCAGGCACTTTTTATAATTGGCGAAGCAAATACGCCGGTTTGGAAGTCAACGAAGCCAAACGCCTCAAAGAGCTGGAATCTGAAAACAATAAACTAAAACGACTTTTTGCCGAGAAAATGCTGGAAGTTGAAGCGATGAAGTATGTTGTCTCAAAAAAGTGGTAAAGCCTACCGGCAAAAAACGTGTCGCGGCTCACTTGATTGAGCGATTCAGGCTCAGCGAACCAAGCGCTTGTAGGCTTGCTTGAATTAGCAGAACGGCATATCGATAAGAAGACTGATGATGTTGTTAGAAGCCGTCTAAAGAAACTTGCGACTCACTATTCGCGCTATGGCTATTTAATGCTGCACGGTTTGCTCAAAGGCGAAGGGCTGGTTCAGAACAGGAAACATACCTATAGATTTTATACGGAAGAAGGGCTTCAGGTTCGAACGAAGAAGCGTAGGAAGTTGCAGCGACCGCGCATGCCAATGGATATACCAACCGCTGCTAACCAGCGTTGGTCTATGGATTTTGTTGCTGATCACATAAGTAACGGCCGTCGATTCAGAGTGTTGAATGGTGTTGATGACTTTACGCGAGAAATGGTGGGGCAACTGGTATCTGTTTCGATTAGCGAAAGAATGGTTGCCCGCTTCTTAACTGACTTAATTGATGCTAGAAGAAAACCAGGTTCTATTGTTTGTGACAATGGGACAGAATTTACGAGTAAAGCGATGTTCTTCTGGAGCAAAGAAAACCACGTTACGCTTAGTTTTATTCAGCCTGGTAAACCAACACAGAATGCATTTGTTGAAAGTCTCAATGGCAAATTCAGGAATGAATGTCTCAATCAACATTGGTTTAGGACATTAGATGAAGCACGTTACGAAATCGATCTATGGCGTGAGCATTACAATCATGTTCGGCCTCACAGTTCACTGAACTATATGTCGCCTGTTGAGTTTGCAAAACAGGCAACATAATATGAAAATCTCATCGACGGTTTGGTACTAATTTCGGGGAAAGGTCATATAGTGTACGTCCCGTGTTGTCGATATTTGAGAAAGAGACATTTCAGCGTGCTTTGGTTGCACAGCATTGCTTAAATTTTTTCCCGCTGCCGCAAAGGCAAGGTAAGTTACGGCCGTATTTTACTTTGCCGCAGTCATCATGGAGTATCCCGTCGTGATAGCACCATTTGCCATCTTCAACAATAAAGTTCGATGTCTCATGTAACTGATATAGGTTTTTATTTTCAAAATAATAAGCCGTAAAATCTACCGTATCCGTCGCGCCTTCATTTATTAGCACTGTAGCCTGAGTAACCCCTTCGGCTTGTTTAATAAGAGCTACATTCTCGGTTTCACCCACTTCCAGTGCAAACCACGTGGCATTAGCTGCATTGGCTGTTAATTCATCAACACTTAATTCCGGTTGACGCACTTTTGTGTAAGTAGCCAGTACATAATCGAATTGCTTACTGGCATACGCAGAAAAACGAGAACGCATTAACTGAGCAGCAGTTTGAGGTGTGGCTTGCCCTTTTAAAAAAGGTTCACAGCAGGAAGAGAATGGTAAATTTGAACAGCAAAAACATCGCATAATTTTTTACAACCAAGTTAGCAGTGCACATATTAAATATATGTTTGGGAAATGTGCACTCGGGCGCAATGCTAACGGTTAATTAAGCGAATTACCATGGCCCTATCGCAAGGTTGCCTTCACTTAACGCTGAATCTACTCGCACATTTACCAAACATACTGAATAAAGTTCGCAAAGCTTTTTGATCATATCGCTATCGGTAGGTTGCAAATCTAAATCAATATTTTCAACATACAGTGTTTTGCATTGGCCGCCGGTTATCAGTTTGCTTATCCATTCTGGCATTTTTTCTTTTTCAGGTTTTTGAATACGGATAGCGTGGTCGACTTCTTTTGAAAACGACACTGAATCGGCCAATAGATAATTCCAGCCCTTACTCGTGCCACCTTTTCCTTCACCTGGATAGCCTTCGAAAGGTAAGGGGAGCTGTACAACATTAGAAATAGCGGTGCTTGAAACAGACTTATTGGTCACTGAGGTACGTAATGCCTGTAAACGTGCAATTGGGGAAGTGTTCATAGCGTTACCTTTTCGTAAGTTATTTTAAGACTGGTTATCTATACAGTGTGTATGCGTATACAGTAGTTACAAGTTAAAAGGATTGCAAGCATTAAATTGTGTTTTTTTCACACAGTGCTTATTTCTTAAATGCTTTTGAATGGTTTTACCGATTTAAAGATGCACGTTCTTCGCGCGCAAACGCTTTAATATCAATGACTACAGCGTATTGTCGGTTAAGGGTAGGCGTACAGCCACCAAAGGGTAAGCAAACTTAATGACTAAATTGGCGACTTAGGTACACTACAACCGCATAGAATTTCATTAGGTTAAACACGATGGCGTGAACCTAGTAACAAAAAATAAGGCATGATTTGCGGTGAGCAGTTTAATAACACTAGGGTATGTTGGTATGTTTGTTTCAGCGTTTCTGGCTGCCACAATATTACCCTTAAGTTCTGAACTGGTATTTACCACCTTGGCGCTAAACGGTTCATCTGCGTTGGTGTTACTCGTTGTTGCATCTGCAGGTAATGTGTTGGGTTCAATCGTAAATTATGTTTTGGGCTTTCGCTTCGGCCAATTGGCGGCGACCAAGTTGCTGCGCGTTTCTCACGCCACCTTTATGCGGGCTGAAGTCATGTATAAAAAGTGGGGGAAATGGTCTTTACTGCTAGCCTGGGTGCCAATTATTGGTGACCCATTAACTCTGCTAGCAGGCACCTTACGTACGCGTTTTTGGTTTTTCTTACTGATTGTGGGAATAAGTAAAACTGCGCGATATGCCGCGCTGTTGTTTTTTATCACTCACTAAATTTGCACCAGTACTGATTAAATTTGTACAGTGTGTTTCCGGTTTTTATTACGAGCATGTTTTTTTCGCGCAGTAGTCACCAAACCTTTAATTCGGTTGAATAACAATACAAAGGCAAACAGCCAATACCATATGGGTTCTTGCCATAGGGTTTTTTGCGACCATGAAAAATGAAGCAACGCCAAAGGTACTATTAAATAAATACTGTTATGTAAATGCTGCCAACGCTTGCCCATACTGCGACGAATTTTCTGAAAAGACGTTACTGTCAATACGAAGAGCAAAACCAAAGCAGTAAGCCCTACAACAATATAGGGCCGTTTAACCAACTCGGTAGCAATCAAGCCCATGTCTAGTTGCAGTTCGAACAGGATGTAAGTCACAAAATGCGACAGTGCATACACAAAGCTATATATCCCCAGCATTCGCCTGAATTTAATTGGCTCTGGGCTAGGCAGTATTTTTGCTAATGGGCTTAACATCAGCGTAATAAGTAAAAGGTGTATTGCCCATATACCGGTTTCGTTTAGCAACGTATCAACAGGATCGGGGCCTAAATTATCTGTTATGCCAGCGTAAAAAAGGCCAACTAAATACCCAAGAGCCAGTAAATGAATGATGCCCTTTAACGACCTGCGAGTTAAATTTGAAACACGAACGGGTTTTTTGAATATTTTCATTAGAAGTTACGGGTTAAATCCATGTTTGCATAAAGTGGCGCTACTTCGCTGTAACCATTGTACATTTCGGTAGGTATTCTATTACGTGACAACAAGCCACCAGTGGTAATACGGCGTTCGCTAGCTTGACTCCAGCGTGGGTGTGATACGTCAGGATTAACGTTCGCATAAAAGCCATATTCGTTAGACGCTAAGCGGTTCCATGTAGTGGGGGGCTGCTTATCGGTCAAGCGGATACGGACTATCGACTTAATACTCTTAAAGCCGTACTTCCATGGCACAACTAATCGAACGGGGGCGCCGTTTTGTGGTGGTAGAGTTTTACCGTAAAGTCCTACCGACATTAGCGTAAGAGGGTGCATGGCTTCATCTAAACGCAAGCCTTCAACGTAAGGGTATTCAATGCCGCCACCCAAGAAACGGTTACGCTGCCCCGGCAACTGTTTAGGATCGTCGAGGGTTTCAAACGCAACATATTTGGCTGACGATAAGGGCTCTGCCGCTTTGAGTAATGCGCCTAACTCATAACCAATCCAAGGGATAACCATAGACCATGCTTCTACACAGCGAAGGCGATAGATACGCTCTTCAAGTGGAAAACGTTTCGTTAAATCATCAAGATTTAGTGTAAGCGGTTTGTTCACCAGCCCATCTACTTTTAACGTCCATTCAGAAGTATCAAATTCTTGCGCGTTTTTAACCGGTTCGTCTTTAGCAGTACCAAACTCATAGAAGTTATTATAAGAGGTGGCCTTAGCTTCTGGCGTTTGAGTTTCGCTAATTTGATATTTTTCTGGTTGGCTAAATTTCAATGCTTGGGTTTTGAACGCCGCGGCTTGCTTTTCATCGTCTTCCCAAAACCAACCTGCTGCATTCGCGGAGTTTGAAAGCAGAGCAGAAGCACCTACAAAACCAAGAGATTTTAGTAACTGGCGACGATTAAGGTAAACACTTTCATCGGTTACGTGATTGTCGGTTAGCTTGACTGATGGTTTAAAGGTTTTGGACATGCTTACACCATTATTGTTGAGCGCGCTTAAACATTAAAAAAATCGATACGCAGAGTAACTTCGGCTTCGCGCGAAGGCGCCGAGGTTACATTACTTACGTGAAGGCAAGGTTTTAAGATTGCAAAATGTAATACACGCGTACTTTTTAAAAAGGATAAATAGCAACTACAGATTAAACGTGCATATATAAAGACCCTTTAAATAAGAATAAAATTTCATGCATTACAAAGAACACCTCGTTTAAAACACAAAGCACGTCAATCTTTAATCTCACCCCGAGAATGGGCGTAACTTTGGCATGTAACCTTATCTTCACCAAGCAAAAATGGATAGCGAACACAGCAAGACACACAATAGCTTTAAAGGATACGAGTTAGACTAATTAGGCTTTTTTGTGCATAGTAATCAATAGCTTTAGCTTGAGCTAAAAATAAAAAGCGCGTAATTTAAATGGTTTACCTATTTTAATAACAAGTATAAAAATGAAAGCCAACGAAAAAGAGCGATCAGCGCTATCTGGCTCAGAAACCAGAGATGTGATCACCCCGTATGCCTTTAAAGTTGACCACGCGCTATTAGGTATTCCTCTAGCCACACCGATTAAGCGCGCACTGGCAATGATCATTGATGTCATTTTAATATTTATGGCTGCAAAGCTTAGCGCAACGTTAATTGCCTTTGTTGCTGCTATGGCTTTTTATAAAGGCACTGCACAACAATACCTTCCTAAAATGTCGCCGTTTTGGCGCAGAGCCTTAAAGCTTTTTGCGGCAAGCTTTCTATTTGTAAGCTCGCTAACGGTACTCTCATTAGCAATAGATTTCTTTGAAGGCGATAGCGCTATACAAGGAATTCAAATAGAAGAAGCAGAAGGGAAAGATGAGTTAAGTGAGCATGATAAATCAATAATACGTACCAATTTAGCGCAAACAGACAACGATAAAAACTGCGATGAAATTTGCCAGAGCGCTGCTAGCGCTAATTTAGTTGCTCAATTACCTGAACTTGCTGAAATTGAAGACGCTGAAAGTACTCAATTTACCCGATCGCTACTGCACTTGATGGCTATAGCAGGTGAAGACTCTAATGCAGCAGAAGATAGTAAAAATACAGATTTAGTGCCAGAGAGCATTGCGGGCGAAGTTACAAATGAAAGTAGCACAACATCTGTCACCAGTATTTTGCAGTGGGGTAAAGGGATTATTCAAGATCTAGGTTTAGGTTTCGGTTGGGCTGCGGTTTATTTTACCTTGTTCTCTTTACTCTGGCGCGGGCAAACTCCAGGTAAAAAAGTGTGTAATATTCGCGTGGTTTCGCTTAGCGGTGAGCCACTTGGCATGCTTGATTGCTTTGGCCGGTACGGCGGTTACGGAGCCGGTTTTGCGACGGGGTTATTAGGCTTTTTACAAGTGTATTGGGACCCAAACAGACAAGCCATTCAGGATAAAATATCTGCCACCGTGGTTATTCAGGGGAGTGTGAACCAAGTTGTAGATGCGCAAACCGTTGCAGATGCAGTTAACGTTTAGCCCTGGTTTACGCAAATGAATAACTTTTCTCCACACTCAACCTTTTCCACGCTTAACGCTAACCGTGAAAGTTATCTTGAATGCCACCTTGTCGAGGAGAAAAGAGTGTGCCATACAAGCGTGAGGCAAATTCATCGGTCATACCAGAGATGTAGTCTGCCAGCACGCGCATGCCGTTATTTTGTTCGCACGCTTTCAACCAACGCTCTTGGGTATTTTCGGGTAATAAGCGTTCGGGATCAGAGCTGAAGGCTTCAAGTAGCTCCATCACTACCATTTGGCCTTTATATTCAAGCTGCTGTACATCAGGACGACGAATCACTTTGTTATAAACAAAGCGCTTGAACAGTTCTAAACCACTTTCAAAGTCGGTTGGCATCTTAGCGTTATAGGCAAGCAGCGGATGCTCAAAGCCTTCTACATCGGCTATTTCTATGGCGGTAATGAAACTGTTTACCAAAGCACCAATAGCGTTTTTACGCTCGTGATGGGCTTTGCTGAAAAGCTTATCGGTCAGTTCATCAATATTATCTGACAACCATTTTATCTCTAGTGACTTGAGCGGCATGGTGACATCGCTAATAAAGTCTTGTCGGTTCACCATGTCCATTACAATTGCGTCTTCTAAATCGTGTATGCCATAAGCAATATCATCCGCAAGTTCCATAATCGAGCAATCAAAAGACTTGAAGCGGGTTTTACTGTGCTTGTTATCAAACTGGTTGAATGACATGAGCTTGTCTTTGTCAGAAGCGCTAAACGGCGCTAGCAACCAATCGAACAAAGGTTCGTCGCAGCGAAACAAGCCTTTAGGCGGATGCCATTGGCTTGCTTTGACTTGGCGTAATGATGCGGGGCGCTCACCCATAACATTAGGGGTTGTTAAGGTATCGATAAAATTGGGGTATTTCACAAGGCCCAGTACACTTCGGCGGCATAGGTTCATGCCATGCTCGGCGGTGTAGGGTTCTAATTGAGTAATTATACGAAAGGTCTGGCCGTTGCCTTCAAAGCCGCCATGTTCGTGCATCATATAATGAAGGGCAATTTCACCACCGTGTCCGAAAGGCGGGTGGCCAATATCATGGGCCAAGCATAGGGTTTCAATAAGCGTAGCATCAAGGGCTAATTTACTGGCGATATCTGGAAACTTACCGCATAACTGCGCAGTAATACCTGTGCCTATTTGCGCGGCTTCTAAAGAATGGGTGAGGCGAGTGCGATAAAAGTCACTTAGTCCAACCCCCAACACTTGGGTTTTGGCTTGTAAGCGCCTAAAAGCGGCACTGTGAAGTACGCGAGCTTTATCTCGCTGGTAGGGATTACGATGATCGCCATCGCGAGAAACACTGCGCGGCAGTCTGCGTGCGTGTAATTCTTCTTCCCATTTTTGTACTGTCACAGTGTGTTCCTTTTTTAAATTTCTTCCTGGGTAATTTCGTCTAAACTAAGCGAAAAACTAGGCACATAGCGAGTCAGGAAATAATCGACTTCATCTGAATGGTATTCTTTTAAAATCTTATCTAAACGCTTTTTCGCCAATTTGAATTCTTGGTTTCCTGCAGAAAGTTCTTCTAAGGTTTTCAAGTAGGCGCATAGCACGTCGGCAGCCTTAACAATAAAGGCTTCTTCTTCTGTGTGAAAATTAGCATCAATGAGTGAAGCGTAATCCTCTTTGAATGCGTCTGGTGCCATGTCGATTAAAATGTTTTCGGCTATCTTTTCAATCTTTTTGTATTCGTGCTTAATATCAGGATTATAATATTTTACCGGTGTTGGTAAATCGCCCGTTAGCACTTCAGACACATCATGAAACATCGCAATGGTAGCAATACGTTCTGCGTTTAATGTTCCGCCAAAAAACTTGTTCTTTATTAAGGCGAGGGCGTGAGCCACCATGGCTACTTGTAAGCTATGCTCCTGAACGTTTTCCGTTCTTACATTGTGCATAAGCGGCCAGCGATTAATCAGTTTTAATCGGGCAAGGTGAGCAAAAAAATGACTTTTATCTGACACGTTAAGCGCCTTGTTGATAGTGTTGAAAGAAGTTACCTATACGGTGAAGCGCAGGAACTAGCACATCACTGTGAGGTAAAAACACTAAACGGAAATAAACGCCGTCAGTCAGATTAAATGCTTTACCGTGTACTAATAGAATCTTTTCAGCGCGCAGCAAATCTAAAATCATCTGCTCATCATTGTTTATGTTGAATTTTTTCTCATCAACGCGAGCGAAGCAATACATAGCACCTTTAGGCTTAACGCAGTGTATACCATCAATACTGTTTAGCATGTCTACCGCCACATCCCGCTGAATGCGTAGGCGACCCGTGTCTTTCACTAAATCGTTTATGCTCTGATAGCCCCCTAACGCAGTCTGAATTGCACTTTGGCAGGGAACGTTCGCACACATCCGCATAGACGACAGAATATTTAAGCCTTCAATGTAATCTCTTGCTAAACGTTTGTTGCCACTTACCACTAACCAACCAGAGCGAAACCCTGCAACACGATAGTTTTTCGACAATCCGCCGAACGTTACGAAAAATACATCATCAGCAAGAGAGGCAATACAGGTGTGCTCGGCATCGTCGTATAAAATTTTATCGTAGATTTCATCACTGAAGACAACTAAGCCATGTTCTCTTGCTAAATCGACGACGTCTTGCAACAAGGCTTTGTCGTACACAGCGCCAGTAGGGTTGTTCGGGTTAATTAGTACAATAGCCCGTGTTTTGCTGGTGATTTTGCTTTTTATGTCGTCTAAGTCAGGGAACCAGCCCGCTTGTTCATCACATCTATAATGTACTGGAGAGCCTGATGACAAACTGACTGCCGCTGTCCACAATGGATAATCTGGGCTTGGGATCAGTACTTCGTCGCCATGATTAAGTAGCGCCTGCATAGCCATCATTATTAATTCGCTAACGCCGTTACCAATGTAAACATCGTCTACACGAATATGCTGAATATTGCGCTGTTGATAATATTGCATAACGGCCACACGTGCTGCGTAAATTCCCGTTGAATCTGAATATCCTTGAGAAGTTGGCAGGTTATGAATAACGTCTTTAAGAATATCGTCGGGGGCTTCAAAGCCAAATGGGGCAGGGTTACCAATATTTAGTTTTAAAATACGGTGGCCTTCATCTTCCATCTTTTTAGCTTGCGCCGCAATGGGGCCGCGAATGTCATAACAAACGTTATCTAATTTGTGTGAGCGAGATACAGTTTTCATGGTCTTTCTGGTTAATTTACAGACCTTGAGGTTAACGTAAACCACATACCCTTGCGAAGCCTAATTTAGCGCTAAACGTGAAAAATATTTCGATTTGGTTAAAAAGTGCACGGGCAATTGAAGTTTGCATCACAAAACTAGCCGAAAACACTTAAAAATTGATTGTTAAACACAATATTAAAAAAAACTTCATAAAGTAAACTTACCAATTTACAGCTAATTAGAAATAAAAAATCATTTAAAAGGCTAAAATCTTGTTAATTAATTGTAAAATTAAGTGAATCGGCCTATCGTATAAGTACGGCGCATTAGTATGGGCGCGCCAACACCTTTTACGTGTAATAGCAGAGGTAATTCTCATTATGTCGCACCATTTTAAAGAAACCCCAGAAAATGCGATAACACAAAGCGGTATTGCAAGGGTAATTCCTTGTAAGGAACTCGATATAGGCGATCCTATAAAATGGCTTTCACTTGGTTTACGTGACGCAATGCGTACACCTATTTTAACCGCGGTGTATGGCGTTATGTTTGCCGTAATCCCTTGGTTCATAATGTACTTAGTAGAAATGACAGGTTGGCATTTAGTCATCATGCCTGCCATTGTGTGCTTTATGTTGATTGGTCCTTTCTTAGCTGCAGGCCTTTATGATATCAGCTGGGAGCTCGAGAAAGGGCACAAGCCTACCTTTATGCATTCATTGCGGGCAATGCGAAGAAATGCAGTAAATGAATGGGGGTTTGGAATATTGCTAATGGTGATGATGATTTTTTGGCTGCGTGTAGCATCACTTATTCATGCACTCTATCCATCGCATATAGAAACGACTATTGAGAGTTTAATGCCATTTTTAGTATTGGGCTCAATTGTAGGTGCAGGCTTCACGTTAGCGATGTTATTTATTACCGCATTTACTCAACCTATATTAATGGAGCGTAAGGTCGATTTGGCCACTGCGTTACTTACTAGTGTAAATGCAGTATGGGTCAATAAAGTTCCCATGCTTATATGGGGCGCCATTATATTTACGGCGGTAGCCATCGGCTTCCTTACAGGATTTGTTGGCTTCATCATATTAATGCCGCTAATTGGTTATGCGTCATGGCATGCATACATCGACGCTATTTCGACTAAACGCGTAAGAAAGTATGATTAAAATGTAGTTTTATTACGAAAAATTGAGGCGGGTATACGGATTTTTATCCAGTTGCCCGCCTTTTTTTGTGAAAATTTCATACAAAAGGCTTTTATTTGTACAAGGATAGACAAAAGTATTAGACCTTTTTAATAGTAAAATATCTCCACCTAGAACGAACCGTTATAACTCAAGCTGATAAAGCTATATAAATCAAACGTATAGTTTGTTAAAGACTTAGTAACATTCTGATTTACCGTTAGTTTACTCACCTTATACAATCTTTAAACAGCAATAATTTCCATTTTAGGTCATAAATAAAGGGCACTCAGGGAATACCTTCCTTGTACTGCTTTTACGAGTTTGCCAAAACCTTTGAGGATCTAATGATGAAATTACTTAAAACTTTAGCTGCTACTGCTGCACTAGCTTTTGCTGTTAATGCTAACGCTGCCCCAGAAAAAGACGTACGCTTTGTAGGCGAAACACAATTTTCTGGTTTCTGTAAAGCGGTTGTACTTGATGATATTAAAGTATTGCGTTCAAGCCTTGCCCGTAACGTAGGTCGCATTGGTGCTAGCCAACGTGAAGTATTACGCATGGTAACTGCAGAAGACGGTTTAACATGTAACGGTGTTAACTTAATCAAGTTCTCTGTTGAGCGCGATGCCAACTCAGTTCACGAATACCTAACGTCACGTAGTTAATTGTGCGTTTACTAAGTTAGCGGGTGGCTGCGCTGTTATGTTTTATCAGCAGAAACACCCGCTACGTAAGTAATGTATTTACGCTATTTTTGGCTTAGTCATCGCAACTACACTATTCACACTTTTATAAGTTTAGCTATTCTAGCTTGTCCGTTCACTATCATTCGCTGAGTATTAAAACGCAGCTTAAGTAGTAACACATAAGCAAGTGGTACCAAAAATAAACTGGTCATGGTGGAGAACACTAGCCCACCAATAATGGCAATGGCCATTGGCGAGTAAGGCGGTCCATCGCCACCTATTCTTGTTGCACCCATTGCTAGCGGTACTAGGCCGAGTACGGTTGTTGCCACTGTCATAAGAATAGGTCTAATGCGAGATTGTGCGCCCAGCACAACGGCGTCATATAGGGTTATTCCCTCATTAACCAATTGATTAATTCTATCAACTAATACAATCCCGTTGTTTACCACTATACCCATGAGAATTAGCATGCCAATCATGCCCATTATCGACATGGATGTACCCGTTACCATAAAGGCCCAAAAGACGCCGGTAAATGAGAAAAGTAACGACGTTATCACCGAGGTAGGCAGCACGAGTGATTCAAACAGCGCCGCCATCACTACATAAATCATGCACAAGGCGAGCAGCATATTCATTTGCATCACCCCATTGGCCTCATCTTGGCGTGAAAAGCTGCCATCTAGTGTCCACTGGTAACCCGTGGGCAGTTCGATATGGGCTAATGCCTGTTCAATACGCTCTTTGGCTTCTTCTATAGTGGCATCATCTTCCAAATTTGCGCCTATATCTAACGCCGTTTGTCGGTAGCTTCGATTAATTTGCGAAAGTTGCTGCACAATCGAGAAGTCCGCCACCATAGCAAGAGTGATTGCCCGGTCTTGATTAAACCCAATATTGATATGCTTAAGTGCATCCAACGATTTTTGAACATCGCTGCCATAGCGAAGTTGAACATTCACTTCACCTGCATCACCATATCGAAATGTGCGTAAATTCGCGCCTCTTAATGCCGTAGCCACAAGCTGGGCTACGTCATTCACTTGAATGCCCAACCGGTTCGCTTTTTCTCTATCAATTCGAATCTGAAGTTCGTCACGCTTAGAGCCAGTATCGGCTTTCACATCGGTGAGTCCATCGATATTAGCGAGTATAGGGATAAGGCGTTCTGATATTTCTAGCAAGGTATCTGAAGATTCGCCCAACAAGGTAATACGCACACCGCCGCCGTTACCGCTGTCCCATTGAAATGATGGGCGAGCTCTAACGAAGGCAGGCATGCTTTCTCGAATATCTTCTTTAATCGTACCCACACTCACAGGGAGATCGTCGTTTAGGGTTATTCCACTTACAGCATGACCAGGTGTAAAGTAGGTATAAACTTGCTTGATATGGAAACGTTCTTGGTTTTCATATAAAAACGCCTCCATTTTATCCACCGTTTTTTCTACTTCATCAAGCGTGTAGTTCTGAGTAACGTGATAATTGAGCCAAATTCGTTCTTGGTTATCATTACCTTCATCATCGGAGGTAACAACCTGCATAGGAATAGCAGTAGAAAGCAAAATACCTAATGCAATCAGTGAGGTTTTTCCTTGGTTTGCCATTACCCAAGACAGAATTCGACCATATCCCGTGATATAGCCAGGTGTGCTGTCTTCTTTCGCTTTAGGAATTGCTATTTTTGTAGTAAGCAAAGGGATCAAGGTTTTGGCAATAAACAAAGAGGCGAAAAGCGAGATACAAATGGCGATGGCGACGTGCTCTAAAAATATGGTGACGTCAATTTTTACCCCTACAATATTGGGCAAAAATACAATGGCCGTAGTGGCGGTTCCTGCAATAACGGCTAAGCTAACATTGTTAACCCCACGCTGAGTGGCGGAGCTAATGTTGTTATCTTGTTGACGTTCTTGAAAGATACTTTCGGTAATAACCACCGCATTATCAACCAACATACCTACCGCTAACATTAACCCCATTAAGGACAAAATATTTAGGGTGTAGCCCAATAAGTACATTACCCCTAAGGTGATGCAAATAGAGAAGGGAACAGAAAGCACCACAATTAATGTAGTCGTCAGTTGACGCAAAAATAAATACAGCACCACGATAGAAAGTAATGCGCCTAACAGTCCGGCACTTAACAAATCAGACAGCGACGAGGTTACACTTTTTGCCACATCGTCCATAACAAACAGGTTAATACCCGTAAACGCGGGGTCAGACTTGGCTTCTTCTATTACTTCCATCACGGCCGACGAGACTTCGACTAAGTTGCTGCCAGACTCTCTGAAAATGTTAAACCCAACTGCAAAGGTTCTATCTAGATGGCGGCCTTCGCTTTGCTCGGGCAATTCAAAGCTGATAGTGGCAATGTCGGACAATCGCACGTTGGGTGAAACCCACATGTTTTCAAAATCAGCCATATCGGTAAATTCACCAACAGGATTAACCAGTATTTTTTCGCCGTTGTCATACATGTAGCCTGCGGTTAACGAAAAATTGGCGTTTTGAAGCTTTTGTCCCAAGGCAGTGACATCAATTTGATAGGCGGTCAGTAATTTCGGGTCTAACCGAATAGTAATTTGCCTTTTGAGAGTGCCATATAGTTCAACCTTAGACACACCTGCAACACGCTCAATAGGGCGCTTTAAGTTGCGCTCTAATAAGTCATACGCAAGGGATAAATCACGATCGCTCGATACGCGAAGTTGAAAAATAGGCATATCATTGGTGTTAAATTTGTACACCATAACACGCTCTACATCTGCAGGAAGCAGGTGGCGAATAGCGTCAATTTTTTCTCTGGCTTCTACGCTCTTGGCCTTAAGGTTTTCATCCCAATCAAACTCAACGATAACTTCTGCTTTGTTTTCATATGACCTTGCTCGCAATCGTTTAATACCCGACATGGTGGCGATGGCTTCTTCCACCGGGCGGGTGATCATGGTTTCAATTTCAACCGGCGTGGCATCGGGGTAGGGCACCTCAACCACCATTTCAGGAATATCAATGCCAGGGAATTTTTCCAGTGGTAATAACTTTCCAGACACTGCGCCGAACAACAACATAGAGATAAACACCATGCCTATAGTCACTGGGCGATTTAACGCAAATCGAGCTAGTGCAGCGCCAATACCACTGATAGCATTTTCAGTGGGCTTATTAGGTTGCGTAGCGCCATTGTTATGCTCATCGTTAGGCGTTTTCATAGGTGCCTCCCGAAACCTCTGAACCTTGGTTTTTCTCTACCACGGTTGATGCTTTTTTATCAAAGAGGCTGTAAAGCACGGGTAGCAGTATTAGGGTTAGTAAGCTAGAAAATAGCAAACCAAAAATTACCGTAATGGCCATAGGTGTGCGTATTTCAGCGCCTTCACCTAATCCAAAGGCCATGGGCATTAAGCCTAAAATCGTTGTCAGTGTTGTCATTACGATAGGGCGTAAACGGGTTTTTCCTGCATCAATGATGGCCGCGTTTTTTTCCATGCCGTTAGCACGTAACTGGTTAATGCGATCAACTAGTACAATAGCGTTGTTAACCACGATACCGCACAACATAATAAGCCCGATGAAAACCACTACGTTCAATGGTGTATTGGTAAGCCACAGTCCGTACACAGAACCCGCGCCAGCAAGGGGAACAGCGAACAGTATAAGCAATGGATGTAGAAGTGATTCAAATTGTGACGCCATCACCAAATACACCATAAAAATAGCCAGCGCTAAGGCAAATTGTAGCGACCTGAAGCTATCTTGCATATCTTCACTTTGCCCAGTCACTGTGGCATCCATAGACAAAGGTAACTGTGTATCGTTAAGCACCTTATTGACTAATGAAACGGCTTCATCTAGCTTCCCTTTTGCTAAATTGGCAGAAATTAATGCCACCCGTTGCTGCCCAATGCGCGTAATTTCACTGGGCCCAACACTCATGTAAACATCGGCTACGGCGCCAAGGGGAATAGGCTGTGATGAATCAGGGTTTACGACAATGGCCCTTACATCATTGATGTTGTCGCGCTGACTGTCTTTGGTTCTAACCAATACATCCACTTTTCTATCTTCAAGGCTGTATTGTGTGGCAACGCGGCCACCAATTTTAGCGGCAATTAAAGACGATACCGTGGCAGCTTCAAGGCCTAAACGAGACAGCTTGGCATGATGAAACTCAATTTTTAGTTCTGGGTTACCCTCACGAATACTGGTAGCGATATCGGTGAAATTGTCATGTGTACTTAATTCGTGGGCAATTTTATCGCTATAAGTTTGAAGTTGGCGTAAATCATAGCCACTTACTTCAACTTGAATAGGCGAGGCAAAGGTAAAGAGTTCTGGCTCAGTAAAAGTAGCTTGAACATTGGGGTAACGGTTAAGCGCATCGCGCAGAGCGGTCTTTACCTTGTCCATATTGCTACTCGCATTTTTGCCTTCGCTCGAACTGGCATTAGGGGCCATTACAATGTTGAGTCTTCCCCAATGATCGCCACCTTGGCTAGGCGCGGCACTAATTAAACTTCCCGTACCCGACATAGCGTAAGTTCTTGCTACGTTTGAATCTGCCGATGCGACTGCCGATAAGTTCGATAACGTTGCATCCGTTGTGCTTAATGGGGTACCCGCTGGTAGGGTAATATCTACCGAGAATTCACCTTGCGACATAGTGGGGATAAGCTCCATACCCAGTTTAGGGACAAGAAGCAGCGCACCACCGGCTGAAACTAAGGCTATCATGACCACAAGTGTTCTGGCCTTCAAGCTAGCCATTAGGGCGCTGTGATATATTTTCTCTAGGCCATTAAAGCCCTTATTAAATATCCACACTAAGGGCGTAAACAATAGCGACAGGCCCTTTGCAAGAATATGCCATGCACCAATCACTAAGGTAATTAGCGCGGCAGGCAAATATACGAACACAAAGCGAAGTATCATTGCAAAAGGCCATTTTATGACATAGCCAATTTTCCCTAGTAAGCTAGTGGGGCGCGCTTTTGCCGGGGATGAAAAAGTATCTTCGTGGGCAAGTTGTGTTTTTTGCTTTCTTCGCGCCATGGCGGGAATAAGGGTAAGGGCTACCACTAACGAAGCGGCGAGTGCAAAACTGACAGTTAGGGCTTGGTCTTTAAATAGCTGGCCCGCAATACCTTCTACAAAAATAAGCGGCACAAATACGGCCATTGTGGTTAATGTAGAAGCGACAATGGCGCCTGATACTTCCTTAGTGCCTGATGCAGCCGGATCGTCAGCCAAAACAGGAGTACTTTGGCTGATATGACCATCAGCGTTGTTTGTTAACATCGCTTGCCTACGCTTTTTGTGGCGGTCGATGTTTTCTAACACCACAATACTGTTATCGACAAGCAAACCCACGGCCAGTGCAATTCCCCCTAAACTCATCATGTTTAAACTTATACCGTTGGCATACATCAGGTTAAAGGTGGCAATAACCGACACAGGAATAGAAACGGAGATGATGACTGTAGTCCAGAAGTCTTTAAGAAATAGGTACAGCACCAACATGGCAAGTAAGCCGCCCATTATTGCCGCTGACTTAACATTATCGATGGCTTGCTTTATAAACACACTCTGATCGTATATTTGCGTCAGTGTGTAATTCGAAGGAATGTCATTCTCAATTTCACTAAGACGAGAGGCTATTTGCTTTGCTACATCAACGGCATTTGCATCACCTTCTTTGTAAATCGCAATTTCAACCCCTTCACTGCCATTGAAGCGGGTTACCACACTGCGATCTTTATACGCACTCTCTACCGTCGCCACATCTTTTAATTGAATATTTCTACCTTCGAAACGGCCAATGAAAAGGTTCTCAATTTCAGTTAAATTCTCAAATTGATTCAGGGTACGCACCAAGAACGCTTGGGCATCGCCTTCAATACGACCACCTGCGGCGTTGACATTTTCGGCTTTAATGCGATCGATAATACGGGTAATAGGAATAGATAACTGACTGGCTTTACGTTGGTCGATAAGAATGTGTACTTCGTTTTCAAGACCACCGCCAACACGCACCGCAGCCACACCCTCAACAGATTCCAGAGCCCGCTTTACTTGTTGCTCGCCGTATAACCGTAGCCTTTTCATTTGGGCGGTAGACAGTTGGCCGGTGGCCACGTTTTCTGTAAGCCCGAGTTTGATCACCGGATCTAAACTCGGGTTAAAGCGCAACAGACGAGGCTTTTCAATGTCGAGAGGCAGTTGAAGCACATCAAGTTTTTCGCGTACTTCTAAGCTCGCGAAATCCATATCGGTACCCCATCTAAACGCCATCACCACATCTGATTGGCCAGCACGAGAAGTAGAGGTTACTTTTCTTACTCCTTTTACTACGCCAATAGCTTCTTCAATAGGTTTAGAAACAAGTTGCTCCACTTCGCCTGGAGCAGCACCTGTGTAATCGGTTCTAATGGTTAACGTGGGGTAGGAGAGGTCGGGCAGTAAATTTACCGATAATCGACCTAATGAGACCATACCAAACAACAGCACAGCAAAAGTAAACATAGACACGGCAACCGGGCGTTTAACCGCTATATCAACAATACGCATGGTATATCCTTTTTATAGCGGGCTTAGCCGTTAACGACATCTACAGGGGCTTGGTCTTTTAGGTTTTGGTGGCCAGCAGTAACCACTTTTTCTTCACCTTGTAAGCCGCTTAACACTTCAATCATTTCGTCTTGTTCAAAGCCAGTTTCAATGTCGACTTTTGTGGCTATGTTGTCTTTAACAACAAAGACGCTATGTTGGTTGTCCATAGTGATAAGCGCACGTCGAGGAAGTAGCGTAGCGCTATTGTGGAGTGCATACTCAAGGGCTACGTCAGTGAACATACCCGCTTTTAATACGTGTTTTTCATTTGGCACCGCAAGGGTAACTTTAAATGTGCCAGTGGCAGCATCAATTACAGGGCTAATTCGCTCTACTGATGCCGTTAATGATTTATTACCTAGCGCAGCAACAATAAGGGTGGCGGGTTGACCTACTGCTACATTTTGCAATTCGTTTTCAGGTAAGTACACCACGCCTTGTAAATTCTGCTGTTGCACAATATGGAACATGCGCTCTCGCTGGAAAGATTCAGTCAGGTTACCTACTTTGGCGTTTCGAGAAGCAATGAAACCGCTAATAGGAGCGGTAATAGTGGTTTCTTTTAAATCTAGTTCAGCAAGATGAACCGACGCTTTGGCTGATTCATATTGTGCGGTCAGTTTGTCGTAGGTATCTACACTGATAAGGTTTTTTGAATAGACTTTGTTTACCTTATCTAACTCGCGCTCAAGACCGGTTAAATCTGCCTTTGCCTTGGCAAGATTGAGTTCATATCTGCGTTTATCTAATTGCGCGAGAATTTGGCCTTTTTCAACGTAGTCACCTTCTTCTACCACTATCTGTTCAATTATGCCGGACGCCCTTGCTACCACAAATGCTTCTTCTCTCGCTTCCAAAATGGCGGTAGTAGTATAAGTAGAGCTAATTGATCCCTTGGTTACCGTAGCGGCTTCTACCGGTATGGCTATCACCGCTTCAGCGATGTTTTCCGTTGGATTTATTGCATCGGCGTCGGTACACGCACCTAGAAGCAAAGATAAAGAGAGTATGCCGCCAGTAAGGGACAGTGTGCGAAGCGAGTTAAACGAAGCGTCCATGGTCAAATACCTGATTGTTGTCGTTAATTATTAGAGTAATAACAGCTAACAGCAGCAACCATGCCAGTAAATGTAAGGAGATATTTATTTTTTAATAATCAATAGGTTGCATTGATTTCCTAAGGGAAATGAAAAAGGGCTATCAATCACTGATAGCCCTTTACACTAATAGATGGTGTATTAGCCTAATTGTGTGTAGATTCAACTAAAGTATAGCTGGTGGTGATCTCCACGTTGCCCGTTAGCATCAACATAACCGAGCAGTATTTTTCAGTAGAAAGTTGTACTGCACGTGCCAATGCCTTCTCGGTCACGCTGCTAGCTACCACTGTGTAGTGGGCATGAATTTTCGTAAACACGCGAGGGGCGTCATCAGCGCGCTCGGCTTCTAGTTCACATTCACAGCTTTCAATTTCGTGGCGGCCTTTTTTAAGAATGTCTACCACATCAATACTGGAGCAGGCGCCAACGGCTAATAATACTGACTCCATTGGTGATACCGCATTACCACTGCCGTCCATAACGGTTTTATACCCACTGTCGGTAGTACCGGTGAAAGTGAGGTCTTTATCCCATGAAACTTGTGCTTTCATTATACTTCCTAACTTTTACTTGCTGCTTACGATTGGGTGAGACGAACGGCGTCTGCGCCAATGGTAATTTTCTTTTGCTTATACAATGCGCCTAATGCCTTTTTATACGCGGCTTTACTTACATTAAAATGTTGGTAAATGGCATCGGGCGGACTTTTGTCGGTTAACGTTGAAATGCCACCATGGGCTTCCAAATCATCTAAGATGGCTTGCTGCAAGGCATCTCGGGTTTCTTTATCATGACGCTGCAACACCACATCAATTTTGCCATCTTCACGGATGGTTTTGACTACGCCGTCGGTAGATTGGCCTACTTTAAGTGGTTTAAAAGCATCGCTATGGAATATTAAGCCCAGGGCTCTTTCATTCAATACCACTTTAAAGCCTAAGTCTGACTTGGCATAAACCAAGCAACTTACATTTTCACCTTCGCTAAGATAGGCGCTGCCTTCTTTAAGGAAATAGTGCAAACGGGTTGCACCTAAAATTCGATTTGTTTTTTCATCAAAGAAAGCGTGAACAACGTAATACATGCCGGGATCTATAGGCGATTCTTGATAATCGGCGGGAATGAGTAAGTCGTTCTCTAGGCCCCAGTCGAAGAATGCACCGAAGTGTGTAGCCGAGACCGCTTTAAGTACCTTGGTTTCACCCACCTGTATGCGCGGTGGCTTCAAGGTAGCAAACAAATCGCCTCGCTGATCGGTAGCCACAAACACATCTAGGGTTTGCTCCACTTCCAGCGACGTGGTTACTTCGTCGTGAGGTAAGGTTACAGTAGGCATATCTTCACTACTGTAGTCGGTTTCATCTACATTATCGGTAAGTGGTGCTAGCGCATAGCCAAACGGATATTCGGCGACCACTTTTAATGTATTAATTTTTCCAATATTTATCATTAACACTGACTTTTAAAAAAGAACAGGTAACATGATATCGGATTGAGGTTAAGAGCTAAACACTTATGAAGTTAAATTGCGATTTAGGTGAAAGTTTCGGTGCATGGCAAATGCCTGTAGACGCCGACATTATGAAATTTATTGACCAAGCTAACATTGCGTGCGGCTTTCATGCCGGTGATCCCGTAGTGATGAAACAAGCGCTGTATCTGGCTAAAAACAGTAATGTTGAAATAGGCGCGCATCCTTCTTATCCCGATTTACAAGGGTTTGGGCGTCGAAGTCTCGCTATGCCAATAAAAGAACTGATAGCCTGTGTTCAATATCAAGTTAGTGCATTGATGGGTATGGCCAGTATTGTTGGCGTGCCGGTGAGTTATGTGAAACCCCATGGAGCGTTATACAACGATATGATGCTTGACCCTCAAGTGCGTACCGCGGTCATGCAAGCTGTGGGGAGTATTAACAAAGGCCGGTTGGGGTTGATGGTGCAATCTCACGCACACAATGAAGCCTTGGTGCTTGAAGCACAAGAATATGGATTGACGTTAATATTCGAAGCGTTTTCCGATCGTCGCTATACCGATGAAGGTTTTTTGCAGCCCCGCTCACAAGAAGGCGCGGTGTTAACCGCCGCAGAAGCGCTAACCCAAGCGAAGCTTTTGATTGAAGATGGTGAAGTTGTCACCGTTAGCGGGCAAAGACTGCCATTGCAGGCTGACACACTGTGCGTACATGGCGATACCGCGGGTGCTGTCGAGATTGCACAACAAATTCGTGAATGCATGAAATAGGTGGTTTAAAGGTATAAGGAATTTACAAAGTAGAAGAAAACACCAAGTGATTTCACTTTTTACTTAATAAATCACGTAAATGCCTTAACGTCGCCATAATTTCACCCTTTTTATTAAGGATATTACTATGCATCCCTTTGGGGATATTAAGCAGATAGTACCTGCTGGTTTAGATGCCATACTTTTGTACTTCGCGGGCGACACGGTAGATGTTGCCAATGCGCGATGTCAGCATTGGTTGCATTCCATTACGAGCCTGACGTTTCCATGGCTAAAAGAATGTGTTCCAGCCTACGACTCATTGCTGCTGGTTTTTGATGCTCATAAAGTGGATAGCCACTTTGTTTATCAGATGCTTCGCTCGCTAGCAGCACAAGATGCGAATATGAGTATCAATGGTACTGGCGGCATTAGCGCAAAAACTCATGAAATACCTGTGTGGTATGGGGCAGAGCCGGCTAACGACTTAGCGTTGGTAAGCCAAAAAACGGGGTTAAGTGAGCAGGATATTATTGATGCTCATATTAGCATGACTTACAAAGTTTACGCCGTGGGCTTTGCCCCTGGCTTTGCTTATATGGGGAATGTGCCCGAAACCTTACAGTGCGCTAGATTAGAAACGCCACGAAATAAGGTACCTAAAGGGGCAGTGGCGATTGCCGACGCGCAAACTGCTATTTACCCATCGTCATCGCCTGGCGGCTGGCACTTGTTAGGTTTATGCCCATTGAATTTAGTGGACACTAGCCATAACGCGCTTTTAAAAGTGGGTGACAATGTAAAGTTCGCGCCTATTACAGAACAGGAATTCAGAGACTTGCATGAAGGTTAGTGTTGAACAAAATGGTTTGCTGAGCCTAATTATCGACAACGGTCGGCAAGGTAAACAGCACCAAGGCTTCTGTCAGTCAGGCCCTATGGATGAAGAAGCATATTGGTGGGCGAATTATTTGGCTGGCAACCAAGAAGGTACGCCCTGTATTGAAATTATAGGTTGCGCAAAATTTGTGTGTGATAGCGATGCGCAAGTCGCTGCCACGGGTCGCAATGTGGTTTGCCTAGTAAATAATCAGTCCGTTTCTCCATTTGAAACTATCTTTGTTAAAGCGGGTGATCGGGTATCTATTGACTGTGAACGCATGGGCAGCAAGGCCTATCTTGCAATACACGGTCGGTGGCAAGTACCTTCACCGTTAGGCAGTGCGAGCACGGTCTTGCGCGAAGGTATAGGCGGCCTTGAAAATAAAGGCGCGCCGTTAGGGGTTGGCGATACCATCAATATTGAAACCCCAACAATACAAAGTGCTCATAGGGCTTTGGCACCGAAGCACTGGCCGCAATACGATTTAAGTCAGCCCTTAGCGCTTATCTTAGGCTACCAAGAAGACAAGTTTAGCGCTTCTGAAAAAGGGCGTTTGTTTTTAAACGAGTATACGGTAACAACAAATATTAATCGTATGGGCTATCGATTGTCTGGTTCACCCATACATAGCAATATGACTAAAATGCGTTCTGAAGCGATACATATCGGTGCGATGCAAATTCCGCCCGACGGACAACCTATTGTGATGATGCGAGACAGACAAACCTTAGGCGGTTATCCAAAGCTTGGCAGTGTAAGTTTGCTTGATGTTAATCGTTTAGCGCAAGCCGTGCCGGGGGAAACTGTTACATTCATGAGTCAGCATTACGATGATGCCCGCGCCGCATTTTTATTAAATTGGCAAAAACGACTTCGCCTTACAGGAGAATAAGAGTGACCATTGCATTTTTAAACGGCGAATTCATGCCGTTATCAGAAGCTAAAATTTCCCCCATGGACCGAGGCTTTTTATTCGGTGATGGTATTTACGAAGTTATTCCTACTTACCACGGTAAAGCGGTAGGGATGACCGGCCACTTAAGCAGAATGCGCGATGGCTTGGCGGCTATTTCTATTACTAACCCATACAGTGCACAGCAGTGGCAGCAAAATCTAGACGGGCTTATCGACGCCAATGCCAGCCATTTTCCAAGCGGAAACATTGGCGTGTATTTCCATATTAGTCGTGGAACGGACACCAAGCGTTATCATGCCTACCCGCAAAATATTACGCCTACCGTATTTGGTTTTGCCTTTGAAATTGCGCCAGCTCAACCGTTAGAAGCAGCCAATGTTAAGCCCTTTAAGGTGGCGCTTGAAGAAGACAAGCGCTGGCAGCGTTGCCATATCAAATCAACGTCATTGTTAGGTAATGTGATGCACTTTCAGGCGGGGGTAGATAGTGGTGTGCAAGAAACTATTCTGCACAACAGTGACGGTATTATTACTGAAGCGAGTTCTTGCAACGTGTTCATGGTAAAAGATAATGCCATTTTTACCCCACCATTAGATAACCAGCTGTTACCTGGAATTACTCGTCAAATAGCGTTAGAAGCATTTAAACGAGCGGGTTTGGGAGTAGAAGAAAAGTGGTTTACTAAGGAAGATTTATTCAATGCAGATGAAGTGTGGTTAACCTCTTCAAGCAAAGAAATTGCCCCTGTCATTGAAGTTGATGGTAAAACCATTGGTAGCGGTGAAGTAGGGCAGATGTGGGAGAAAGCCATAAAGGCTTATCACAATTATAAGTTTGAGGCTTAGGCCTAGCGGCTAAAACTTAAAGCCTGGCTAACAATAACGTAATTTACATTGAAGGATAGGGAAGCGCATGCAGGCAAAAATGCCTAAGCAGTTTCCCTAAATTTAATCTCATAGGGAAATACTTTATTTGTTTCTTTTACACTTTTACCTTCAATAATTGATATCAATGCGCGCGTGGCTAATTCAGCCATCTCTCTTCTCGGTGTGAATACCGTGGTAAGGGAAGGGTAAATAGCTTTCGCAAAACTTAAGTCATTGAAACCACATATATCGATGTCTTTTCCAGGTTTGATCCCCCTGCGATTACATTCCATTACGGCGCCCGCTGCAAGTTCATCACTCACGAAAAATACGGCATCTAAGTCTGGCCACTTGTGAAGCGATTCTGCAAGCAGTTCTGCACCTGCTTGAAATGAGGCATCAGCGCGTGATTGAAGACACATATCATCTTGTAGATGTGCATTGTAAAGCGCTTGTTCCCAACCCCGCTTTCTAAGTACGGCACGCCAGTCTAGCTGCAGCGAACAAAATGCGATTTTCTTTCTGGCTTTCTCGTTTATCAAGTAGTCTGTCATTGCTTTTGCCGCATTGAAATGATCTACGCCATAATTGATGTCGAACGTAGACTCTGATATATCCATAATTTCCGCGACCGGCACATCGGTGGTTTTTAACATTCTTATGGTTTCGTCAGTATGACGACTAGAAGTGAGAATAAAACCCGATACCGCTTGTTGAATATAGGATTCAACAATTCGTTCCTCTCCTAACGCTGAATAGGTAGAGTCACCTATCATTAAGGCATAACCAAGTTCATCTGCAACCGTTTTTGCACCTGAAACTACCTCGTTAAAAACATTGTTTCCAAATGAAGGGAGTAGTAAGGCAAGCGTTTTATTGTTTTGTATAGATAAGCTCTGCGCGGCGCGATTAGGAATGTAATTTAAATCCTTAGCCGCTTTCTTTATTTTCAGCGATAACGCTTTTGAGATGCTACTTGAATCTTTAAGGGCGCGAGAAACGGTAGTTTTGTGAATACCTAAATGTGCGGCGATATCTGAAATGGTTGTGCGTTTTTTAATATTTTTCATAAGGTAGATTCATTTTTATTATTGTTGCACAGTTTACTTATTTCACCGTAATGGGGCGCTATACTCTCGTTTAACAAGGCGTCCAATTTAGGGGCTATGAAGCATCTATCACTGAGCTGATAAACGTTTTGCATTTGGCCACCACCTCATCGATGCTTTGTGAAACATCCACAAAGAAAGCCTCATTTTTATTTGGTATTTCAAGGGTGGAAAACTGACTTTTGAGCATATCATCGCCCACAAAAAAATGCTGTCTTTGTTTAAGCCTTTGGCCAATGGTATCGGTAGAGCCATGTAAGTAGATGAACCTTACATTTGATTGAACGCTTTTAGCTAATGGATTTTTTTTCTCTTCAGCTTGCCTTCCTGTTAGCTCTTTATTAAGCCCTTCACTTAGCCCTTCACATAATATTGCTCGGTAGGATGCTTTAAGCGCTGAACAAGAAATAATAGCGCTTCGATCATTCGCCAAATGATCTTTGGCTATTTTATTCAAATGCGTTAGCCAGTCCCATCTGTCGGCATCTTCTAGCGGGATACCAGCAGTCATTTTTTCTACGCTAGCCGTAGGGTGATAACTATCACCTTCCTCAAAAACAAGTCTCAGCTCAGAAGCCACACGCTCGCCGATAGTAGATTTCCCTGTGCCTGAAACGCCAGTAATAAAGAAAACGGTATTTGCAGTCATTCAACTACCTCTTTGATTCAATGCTAAGCAATGAGCCCGACACTACGTTAATTAATTTAAAATAAGCATAATTCGGAAACCGGTTGCGTTCAAGGTTTCTTTATAATATTGTTACGACGAATGCGCAATTTGTTAACGTAGTGTTGCGTAGAATAACAACGGGTTGCCTGGGTGTTCTCTGTTTACTAGATAATAAGAATTTTCATTACGTACTTCAGAATTTTACGAGCCGCTAACTGCAGGTTTGAGTGCAGGTTTGAGTGCAGGTTTATAGGGAAGAAACATGTCAGATACTTTTTCACTTCTTTTTTTCGCCATTATCAGCATTGTGCTGCTGGCCTATTTGGTTATTGCTAAAAAAGTACATGCATTTATTGCCATTATTATTGCAGCAGCTTTTGTAGGACTAGGCACGGGAATGGACGCCACAGAAGTGCTCAATTCAATGCAAACTGGTATGGGAAATACTCTTGGATTTGTTGCCACCATAGTGGGGCTAGGCGCAATGTTCGGGCAATTCCTAGAAGAGTCGGGTGGTGTGGATAGATTAGCGCTAACCATCAAGCAGAAGTTCGGTGAAAAAAATAGCCAATGGGCACTGGTTATTACCGGTTTCCTCGTGGCGATACCGGTATTTTTTGAGGTAGGACTCATTATATTAATGCCGCTGATATATTCGATGGCGCAAAAAACCGGTAAGTCGTTAATTTATTATGGCATTCCTTTAGCAGCAGGCCTTGCGGTTACCCACGCCTTTATTCCCCCCACGCCTGGGCCAGTTGCCGTGGCGTCTATTTTGAATGCTGATATAGGCCTAGTGATTTTATTTGGTTTTATCGTTGGTGTTCCGTGTGCATGTATCGCTGGCCCAATTTACGCTTCCTATATCGCTAATAAAATCCATGTGCCAGTGCCGGAGCATATTAGAAATATCGAGGCTAGGCCAGTTGAAGCATTGCCCTCATTTTCTTTAGTGGCGGCATTGTTATTCTTTCCTCTTGTTGTGATCCTCATCGGTTCAGTTGCGAAATTTGTGCTAGCCGACGGTGTACTAAAACAAGTCTTTATTTTTGTTGGGCATCCTTTCATCGCACTCACCATTGCGACATTGGCATGTTTTAAGTGGCTTGGAAAAAACCAAGGCTTAAGCGCAGATCAAGTGAGAGATGTGGCATCTAAAGGGTTAGAGCCAGTAGCGTTGGTGATATTAGTGACAGGTGCGGGTGGTATGTTCAAACAAGTATTAATCGATTCGGGGGCAGGTCAAGCCTTTGCCGATGTAGTGGCACTTTCACCTCTTCCCCCGCTTATGGCTGGGTTTCTTATCGCCATTTCCGTCAGGATTATTCAAGGCTCAGCAACCGTTGCAATGCTAACGGCTGCAGGTCTGATGGCTCCCGTTGTTAATGCTTTGTCGTTATCACCGTCTTTATTAGCGCTAATGACCATCTCTATCGCTGCTGGTGCAACCGCTATGTCTCACGTAAACGATACCGGATTTTGGATAATTAACCGCTATTTCGATATTTCAGTAAAAACCACCTTAATATCTTGGACGTGCATGGCCACTATTATTGGCGTTGTCGGGTTAATATTAACCCTTCTCCTAGCCATGATCGTCTAATACTTACTCGTCTATAGCTACACATAGTAAACCTTCGTTTTAGAGCGCTTACTAGAAACTCATTTTTATGACTACTTACTATATTTATTGAAGAAACCGGTTTCCATTCTTGGTTGTAGTTATGCTTGTGGTATGTGTATTTTGTTGAAGCTAGTTAGAAAGGGCTCTATTTTAAATGTACGGTAGGGCGAAAATTGATAGACGCTATACGCTATTTGAGGGCGAACTAGGAGGTGAATATGCGGTGCTACTATGCGGTGCTGCTATGCGGTATTACTATGCAGTACTGGCGTTTATAACAAAAAGCCCTTCAGTTCACATTAAAGGGCTTTTTCTAAACAGAATTGCTTTGCGGTAACTAATCGTTACCTTCGCAATTTCCATCTGTACATTCACCATAAAGATACAAACTATGATGTGTAAGCTTAATATTGTGCTTCTTTGCAATCATATCTTGGCGCTGCTCGATAATATCGTCTTCAAACTCAATTACCTTGCCACATTTTAGGCATACCAAGTGATCGTGATGTTCTTTGTGGCTTATTTCAAAAACTGATTTGCCACCTTCAAAATGATGGCGATTCAATATACCCGCATCATCGAATTGGTTTAGCACGCGATAAACTGTTGCAAGGCCAATCTCTTCCTCTTGCTCGATCAGAATCTTATACACGTCCTCTGCACTGATGTGTTGATTTTGAGGTTCTTGCAAAATTTGCAAAATCTTTAGACGTGGCAGGGTTACTTTTAAACCTGCTTTTTTAAGTTCTTTATTCTGATCCATTACAACCTACTGAGAACGAGATGTTTATCAATGGAGCTATTATAGGTAACTCGTCAGGATTTAAAAGTAAAACTACTGTTTCTTGTTCGGTACGATGGAAATTCGAACGAATTAGAATTTTTTACTGAAGTGGCATCTTGTTGGCTATTTTGTTTTTTGAGGACAGACCAGTTTGTAAGTGTCAGTTATTGTTAATAATTAATAGCATCTATTTAAACTCTGAGTGCATATTTTTAACATTCTGTTAAACTTGTAGTAATAATGGTAAAACGAGGTTGGTACGTAGATTTCATCGCGTGCTTAGAATTATGCCAATGCAATTAACGGTTATAAATAAAATAAAACTAGGTTTTGGCCTTTTTGGTTGTTTGTTACTCATCACAAGTATTCTTTCTTATTTCGGTTTAAACGACATTAGACGTTCAGCAGAAGACGTAGTTGAACGGAAAATGCCGGCTCAAACCAGTATGCTTAAAGTCAAAACTGAGATCCTATCTTTATCTGTGGTTACGGCAAATGGTTTTCATGAAAATACCCCCAGCGCGTTGGCCCAAAATCAACAAAAGTTTAAAACGCTATCAGACGAGTTTGTGCACGATCTCAAGAACCTAACTATTATTCTTCCTAGCAATCCACTTGCGGTAGAGGCGGTAAATGCAAGTTTAGCCTACGTAGAAAATAGTCATGATATGTATACGGCGTTAGCGCAGCGAATTGCGATAGAACGCGCGTTGGGCGAAAAATTGAGTGAAGTAATGAGCGAGGCAGATGAAGCAAGCGCCTTAATGCTGGATTTGTCTTACTTAGAGTCAGACAGTCCAAGCCTCGACACATTAATTGGTGCAGGGACGAATATCGATAATAAGCTGCTTACCACCACAGATTCTTTTAGCGAACTTGCCGCCAGTATAGACGCACAAGACACGGCTAATATAATTGACGATATAAAGTATCAAATCAGTAATATTACGGTAGATAAAGATTACTTAAACCGCCTTGCACTTGATATTGATGATGGGGGTACGGTAGCCGCTTTTAATGAACAATTTGCTTTACTCATTGAAAACGTAAACGGCACCAACGGTTTGGTGGCGCTGCAACAACAAAAGTTAAATGAAATAGCCGTAGCTCAAGCGAAAAAAGACGAAGCATTAACGGCGTTGCAGTTGGCGTTAAGCAGCATTAATACATTATTTGATAGTGTGCAGTCTGAATCAATTGAGGGTCAAAATGCGATTTTGGAATCTGTGCAAACCAACTTAGTTAAAAACTTTGTTGTGGCAGTGATTGGCCTGATTGCAGCCATTACGTTAGGTGTGCTGGCGACCCGAAGCATCTCTACGCCCCTTGGGAGAATTAATGAAGGGTTAACTCAACTGAGTAAAGGGGATTTAAGCCACACGCTACCTGAAATAGGGAACGATGAATTCACGGCACTTTCCGTCAAAGTGAATAGTTTAACCAATAGTTTGCGAGAGTTAGTGGGGAATATTTTAGAACAAGAAAAACGCTTAATTACCATTACTAAGGAAAGCGTCGCCTTAGGTGAAAAAAGCTTACAAGGTGTGGATGAACAACGTAAACAAGTCACGGTAATTTCTACTAATACCCAAGATGTGCAAAACACGAGTCGTAGCAATTTAAGCCAAATTAATGATGCTATGGAAGCGCTGCATACCGTGACCGCACAAAGCGAAGAAATTAGTGTGCTAGTTGCCCAAAACCGCAGTCAGGTAGACAGCCAAGCCCGACAGGCTGAAGCATCCGCAGATATTATAAATCGTTTAGATGGACACTCACGCAGCATTGGCAGCATTTTGGACGTTATTAAAACCATTGCAGAGCAAACCAATTTATTAGCACTTAACGCAGCAATTGAAGCCGCTAGGGCAGGAGAGCAAGGCAGAGGTTTCGCCGTAGTTGCTGATGAAGTGCGCACCTTGGCAAATCGTACACATAACTCGACCGAAGAAATCGAGTCTATGATAGGCAACCTTCAAAAAGATGCTGAGAAAGCGGTAAAAGCAATAAATGCGGGCAGGGAACAAGCCCAAGAAGGGGTGGAAATTACGCAACAGGTATCCCAGCAGGTTGAAAGTATTCGAGAAATCATTGCTCGTTTAAGCCAAATAAATGAGCATATTGTTTCAGATACTCAGCAACAAGATGTTTTACTGGCAGATGTAGCCTCAAGCTTAAATACCATTGTTGCTCTGGCTGATTCTAGTGCTCAGAGTACCCGCCAAGCCAACGAGTCGACTATGATGCTAGATGCGCAAACTGACAGCCTTAAAAAAGCGGTGGAGCGTTTTCAGCTTTAACTTTTTTTGTGGTGTGAATATCGTAACAAATAACAACGCAAACAAAAACGCCGCTAACAAAAGCGGCATTTTTATTACTAATAAGCATGAAGCTTGTGAACTAGGCTAATTCAGATAAACACAGTTCGTCATGAATTTGCTTACACCAAGACTTTACACGCGACTCGGTAAGCTCTGGTTGACGGTCTTCATCAATGCCTAAGCCTACAAAGTGGTTGTCGTCTGCCATTCCTTTAGAGGCTTCGAAATCGTAACTTTCGGTAGGCCATTGTCCTACTAAAATGGCACCACGGCCTTCAACGATATCGCGAACCATACCCATAGCATCAAGGAAATATTCTGCATAATCTTCCTGATCGCCACAGCCAAAAATAGCTACCAGCTTGTCGGTAAAATCAATGTCTTCTAATTCTGGGAAGAAATCATCCCAGTCACATTGCGCTTCACCATAGTACCAAGTAGGGATCCCGAAAATAAGCAAATCAAACTCTGCTATATCTTCTTTGCTGCTCTTGGCAATGTCTTTTACATCAATTAGCTGTTTACCCAGTTCCTTCTGGATCATTTTCGCAACATGTTCGGTATTACCGGTGTCACTTCCGAAAAACAGGCCAACGCTTGCCATATCAAACCTCTATTATTCGTTACTAGTTACTATACACCTGTGCTTAGCCAGAACCATTCAATGATTCCTTTTGCTAGGAAACCAATGGCCCCTAAGCCTAATACCCCATAAGTCACAACACGCCCAATTAACGGCACGTTATTTTTTGATAGGACATCGTGTACCGCAAAGCTCATCAATACAAATAGTATAAATAAACCGCCGTACAGCATGATGGATTCAATTAGCTCAAAGTTTTCTGCAAGCATAGTGTCTTTATTGGAAAAAATCTGGCGCAACTATATCACAGTATATACGCCTAGCAGAGTCAAAAAGGGTCAAAAAAAAGTAATAATAGGCATTCGCATCTTAGATAACGCTAACTTGCCGTCTTTTCTAATGTGCGAGCCACAATTGCATTGAAAACACTTGGTTTCTCAGCATGTAGCCAGTGTCCTGTACCCTCAATAATGTGGGCTTTGGCACTAGGGAAATATTTCGCAATTTCCTTCCTATAAGAATTATTAATGTAATCTGATTCAGCACCTTTAATAAACAAGGTTATCCCATGAAAGGTCAAATTACTTTGAGGCCAATCAAGTATTCGTGAATAACTGGCAATTAATCCATCGACATTAAAACGCCATTTCCACTCGTCGTTGTCAGTTTGGTACAAGCTTTTAAGTAAAAACTGCTGTACACCAGGCTCTTTAACGTATTCAGAAAGAGCGGCTTGTGCCTCTTTCCTATCACTTATCGCGTCAAGTGGGACGTTTTTAAGGCCATCGAACACTGCTTGATGACTATGTGAATATTTCACGGGGGCAATATCTGCCACAATTAAATGGCTAACACGGTCAGGGTTCAATAACGCAAATTGCATTACCACTTTACCGCCTAAGGAATGGCCTAAAAAAGCCGCTTTATCAATCTTGTAATTATCGAGTATTTCAACAACTCCCGTTACCGCAGCTTCCAACGTAAACCCGTTAGTCCAAGGGGATTGTCCGTGATCAGGTAAATCAATACTAATAATATTGTAGGTGCTTTCAAAGTGACGCTTAACGCCTGCTAAGTTATCAGCACTGCCAAACAAACCATGAACTAACACTAACCATGGAGAATCTTTTTGGGCTTCGGATAATTTGAAATGCAAAGACACTTTATACCCTATTAAAAATAGTAATTAAGACTAGTAGTGGGGGGGAATTTAAAAATGACAAGAGATAGAAAGAAGGGGTAGCAGTAAATTTATTCACCGCTAACCCATTTTTATTACACGAGTACTATGCGTTTACTGAATAGTCTTCCAACGACTTTCCGCTTTCAAGTGCTTCTTTATATACGCGAGGCATACGACCGATGCCTGTCCAAGGGTGGGTAACACCTTCACTATCTGTTAATTTATATTTAACAGGGCGCTTTTTACCTACCTTTTTAGGGGCGTCTTCATTTAATGATTGTAAGTCTTCGAAATTTAAACCCGCTTCTTCCATTTGTTTTTTAATTTCTTCAAGCTTGGCACGTTTTTCTTGACCGACTTTTTCTTCTTCAAGCGCTTTTTCTTTTCTTTTATCAATAATATTTGCAAGTTTTTCTTGCACTGTTTCTAGCTCTTGAATGCTTAATTCCTTTACAGCACCTTGTAAACGTCTTCCATGGGTTAAAATATCTAAAAATTCGTTCATTTAATAACCTTTGCGTTTCGTAGTGGATTTTTCAGGCGAATCATAATTAAATTTAGCACAAAAAAAAAGCGGAGAAAGTCCGCTTTTTAATTTTTTAAGATAAATGGCTTTAAATTACATATTTGGGTAATTTGGTCCGCCGGCACCTTCAGGAACAACCCAACGAATATTCTGTGAAGGATCTTTAATATCACACGTTTTACAATGCACGCAGTTTTGCGCATTAATTTGAAAACGCTTAGACCCTTCCTCTTCAATAATTTCGTACACCCCAGCAGGGCAGTAGCGCTGTGCAGGCTCTGCATATTTAGGGAAATTAACTTCTAGTGGAATAGAAGCATCTTTTAATTGTAAATGACAAGGCTGCTCTTCTTCATGGTTTGTATTTGATAAAAATACTGAAGAAAGCTTATCAAAACTTAAAACGCCATCCGGTTTAGGATAGCTAATTTCTTTAGCATCAGAGGCCAAATCCAGTTGAGCATAGTCTTTATGTTCGTCTTTCATGGTGAAAAACAAATTACCATTAAAGAAGTTCTGCTCAAGCGTATTAAATGCGCCCCCCCAGAAATTACCTAATTTATGAATAGCCGGTCCGAAATTACGTGAACGGAATAATTCATCATATACCCACGAATTTTTAAATTTATCGGTATAGCCAGTTAATTCACTTTCAGGGGTTTCTGCATTCTTCGCTAAAGCTTCAATAATAGACTCAGCAGCTAGCATGCCTGATTTCATAGCCGTGTGATTACCTTTGATTTTCGCAAAGTTAAGCGTACCTGCTTCACAACCTACTAATATGCCACCGGGGAACGTCATTTTAGGTAATGAATTAAAGCCACCTTTTGCAATTGCACGGGCACCATAAGAAACACGCTTACCGCCTTCTAAATATTGTTTAAAGACAGGATGGTGTTTTAATTGTTGGAATTCATCAAACGGGCTTAAGTACGGGTTGCTGTAGTTCAAATCGACGATAAGGCCTACGAATACCTGATTATCTTCTGCATGGTATAAATAACTACCGCCAGTTGCGTCGTTTAGCGGCCAACCAGCACTATGTACGACTAGACCAGGCTGATGTTTAGCAGGGTCGATATCCCAAATTTCTTTGAAGCCTATTGCGTAATGTTGTGGCGAAGCGTCTTTATCAAGCGAGAAATGCTCGATAAGGTCTTTACCTAAATGCCCACGGCAACCTTCTGCAAATACGGTGTATTTCGCTCGAAGTTCCATGCCAGGCATATAGCCATCTTTGGGTTGGCCATCTGCGCCAACACCCATGTCACCCGTTAATACACCACCAACACTGCCGTCGTCATTATGAATGACCTCTGAAGCTGCGAAGCCAGGGAAAACTTCCACACCCAGTTGTTCCGCTTGTTCAGCTAACCAACGACAGACGTTACCCATCGACACAATGTAGTTACCATCGTTGTGCATGGTTTTAGGGGTAATCGCGTTTGGTAGGCGTTTTGATGATGATTCACTATTCAATAAATAAATATGATCTTCGGTCACTGGGGTGTTCAAAGGTGCGCCTTTTTCCTTCCAATCTGGAAAAAGTTCGTTCATTGCTCTAGGCTCAAATACCGCACCTGAGAGAATATGTGCACCCACTTCAGAGCCTTTTTCGACAACACAGACCATGAGTTCTTGGTTGTTTTCATTGGCAAGCTGCATAAGCTTGCAGGCGGTTGATAGTCCAGCTGGGCCGGCACCGACGATGACTACGTCAAACTCCATCGATTCTCGTTCCACGGGTGGCTCCTTATGTTCGATTTTTTATAGTGCACTATTGATGAAACAAATAATGCGATGTGTCAAAAACATGTAAATTAATTGTCGTCCTGAAAGGTAATCTAGGTTGACGTTTACGTCAACAGTAAGTACATTGCAGGGAGTTTACGTTAACGTTAACTAGCAGCACAAATACTGTGCAAGTAAACGTGGTGTTAATGATATTTTGGGTCTAGCCTTTTGAAAATGTCTTCGCCGCAACGCAAAGTTAGCGTAAAGCACATTGTTTAAGTTTCAGAATGCGTGGTGAAGTAACGCTGTTTCCTTAACCGCTTATTAGCATGGAATAGCAACATACACCGACGAACTCAACAATTGAGGTAAATATGAAAATACTCGTCCCGGTCAAACGCGCGATCGATTATAACGTTAAAGTAAGAGTGAAGGCCGATAACTCTGGCGTTGATCTTACTAACGCTAAAATGGCCATTAACCCTTTTTGCGAAATTGCTGTTGAAGAAGCAGTAAGACTAAAAGAGAAAGGGATAGCGACAGAAATCGTAGTGGTTTCTATTGGCGATAAAAGCTGCCAAGAACAAATTCGTACTGCGTTAGCACTAGGCGCCGACCGCGGTATTCAAATTGATACAGACCAAAACCTAGATTCGCTTCAAGTGGCTAAGCTTCTTGCTAAAGTTGTTGAAGAAGAACAGCCTCAGTTGGTGGTGTTAGGTAAACAAAGTATCGATTCAGACAATAACCAAACCGGGCAAATGCTTGCTGCATTAACCGGTATGCCTCAAGGCACCTTTGCATCAGAAGTAGCGGTAGACGGAACAAGCGTTAACGTTACCCGTGAAGTTGATGGCGGTCTACAAACCGTTGCCTTAACGTTACCAGCCGTTGTGACTACCGATTTACGTTTGAACGAACCTCGCTATGCTTCGCTGCCAAACATTATGAAAGCGAAACGTAAGCCTCTGGATGTTAAACCAGCTGCTGACTTCGGTGTGGCACTTGAATCTAACGTTAAAGTTCTCAAAGTAACGCCACCGCCTCAACGTGAAGGTGGAGTGAAAGTGGCGGATGTTGCTGAGTTGGTCGAAAAACTTAAGAATGAAGCAAAGGTGATCTCATGACAGTTCTTGTATATGCCGAGCACGATAATGCTAGCTTGAAGTCAGAAACTGCAAAAATGGTTCATGCTGCAGCAAAAATGGGCGGTGACATTCATGTGCTTGTAGCGGGTGAAGGTTGTCAGGCTGTTGCTGACAGTGCTGCGCAAATTGACGGCGTAAGCAAAGTATTGCTTATCGACAATGCAGTTTACAAATATCAGCTTGCTGAAAACGTTGCCGATCTTGTGTTATCACTTGCTGATGATTACAGCCACCTATTAGCGGCCGCTACTACAACAGGCAAGAACTTCATGCCTCGTGTAGCTGCACTTTTAGATGTTGCTCAAATTTCTGACATCATTGGTGTTGAAAGCGAAGATACCTTTATCAGACCTATTTATGCTGGTAACGCTATTGCGACAGTACAATCGTCTGATAGCAAAAAGGTGATCACTGTGCGTGCCGCTTCTTTTGATGCTGCAACAACAGGTGGAAGCGCTGAAGTAACGACACTAGATGTGGTTAAAGAAAGCGAAAAATCTAGCTTCGTCTCTGAAGAGCTTACTGAGTCTGAGCGCCCTGAGCTAACGGCTGCTGAAGTGGTTATCTCTGGTGGTCGTGGTATGCAAAATGGCGAAAACTTTAAGTTACTTGAAGGTATTGCTGACAAACTTGGTGCTGCTATTGGTGCATCACGTGCCGCAGTTGATGCGGGCTTTGTACCAAATGACATGCAGGTAGGCCAAACCGGTAAAATCGTTGCACCGCAGCTGTATATTGCTGTAGGTATTTCTGGTGCTATTCAGCATCTTGCCGGTATGAAAGACTCGAAAGTCATTGTTGCTATCAACAAAGACGAAGAAGCGCCTATTTTCCAAGTAGCGGATTATGGCCTTGTTGGCGATTTATTTGATGTGTTACCTGAACTAGAAAACACATTATAAAAAACGCGTTTAAAAAATCAAAAAAGGCTGCCTTCAAACGCAGCCTTTTTTAATGCTCGTAGTAACGGTTATAAACCGCAGGCGAGGGCAGTGTTAAACACGAACTACAGAATTATCTTCGCTTCCGATGCTGGAAGGTAGATAAGCATCGGCGGCCCAATCGTTTTCCCACATATCACCATCGAGTAGATAGCGAAATTGATACTCATGATCGGTTTCTAAATTAATAGTCAGTGTGAAATCTCCGCTCTTCAGTTTTTTCATCGACAGAGGTTGCTTGTCCCATTCGGTAAAGTCACCCACAAGGCTAGCTTCATCGGCATTTTTTGCTTCTTCGGCGGAAAGGCGGAATGTTACTTTACAAACGGGTTTAGATTTCAGGTATTGCTTTTTTAGGCTCATGACAGGTCATCCCTTTTAGCGTAACAAATTCGTTGTTGCATCGATAAGCGCAACTTTTCCTGCGAGTGTGCAGGTGTTTAAATAATCAACGATTATTACTCATTTAGCAATCTTACATTTTAATTCTGAGTGGATTTTTTTATATTACGTTGAGTCGCGCACTAATTAGTTAAATAATTCACAATTTTTAACAAACGAAGACAAGCGCTTCGCGTCGAAACACATTACACTAGAACCAATAAAAAAATAATAAATCACGTATAGCTTTAACCCATTGTTCGCCAGACAGATTTCACTTATGCAAGTAGGTGAGTGTCGGTGCATCGGCTAAGCATCAGTACTACGTTTTATAGGGAAAATAATGAAAAACTCCATCTGGATAAAAAGCGGTATACCTCTTATCATCATTTTAGTCGCGTTTGTTGTTGCGGCAATTATGATTTCTTCACGTAAACCGCCAGAGCAAATTCCCGTCGAAACGCAAGCCTTCCTTGTTGATGCCAAACCAATGGATTACCAACCTGTAAGCTTCGTAGTTGATTCTCAGGGCAACGTAGTGCCTCGTAATAGAACATCACTTAGCGCACAAGTCAGTGGGCGAGTCGTTAGTTTGTCCGATAAATTGATTGTTGGGGGCATGTTCCAAAAAGGGGATGTGCTAATCACCCTTGAACAAGATGACTACCGCACTGAAGTAAAGTTGGCTGAAGCTGAACTGGCTCAAGCGCATGCTGCGCTTCAAGAAGAGCTCGCAAGAGGTAAAGTCGCCGAGCAAGAATGGCGTTCAGTCAGCAGTGTTGTGCCGCCTGAGCTTGGCTTGCGTAAGCCTCAATTAGCCAAAGAGCAAGCGAATGTTAAAGCCTCTGAAGCAAAACTTGAGCGTGCCAAGCGTAATCTTGATCGTACGCAAATTAGAGCCCCATACAACGGCATAGTGGTTGAGCGAAACATCGATTTAGGTCAATTTGTGTCAGCAGGCGCTACAGTAAGCACCGTTTATTCAACGGACACCGCCGAGGTACGTTTACCCATAACCGATAAAGACTTGATGTTCATTGATATTGGTAATCAATCTGACCATCAATCTGATGTAACGTTAAACGCAACGGTAGGCGGTAAAAATAGAACCTGGACTGGTAAGTTAGTTCGTTCTGAAGGTATTTTGGATACAGGCAGCCGCGTACTTTATGCCGTGGTTGAAGTAAAAGACCCTTATCAATTTAATGGCGGCGACAACGCACCACTTCGCTTCGGTCAATTCGTTCAAGCCAAAATTGTTTCTCATCAAAAGCAAAACTTAACCGTGATCCCTCGCTCCATTTTACGCCTTGATAATACAGTGCTGATTGTTAACGATAACCGCGAAATTGAAATTGTACCGGTTGACGTAGTGCGTACCACGGCAGAAAAAGCTTTCATTGGTGGCGGCTTAAACAGTGGCGCGCTGGTAGTAACCAGTGCGGTTCCGAACCCTTATAATGGTATGAAAGTAAGACTTCCAGGTGATGAGCCTGCCATGCCACCAGAAGCAGAGAACGATAAAGAGGCCGACACTCAATCAGTAGACGTTGAAGATGATACTACTGAAACAAGTCCTGCTTCTTCTGGGGGTAAGTAATGAACCAAATTGATACGCAAAAAGGGTTAATCGCGTGGTTTGCGCGCAACAGTGTTGCGGCAAATTTGTTGATGTGGTTGTTAATTGTTGGCGGCCTATTTGGTGCCTTTAGTATTCAAAAACAAGTTTTCCCTAGTTTTGAAATAGACATCATCAATGTTCGCGTACCGTATTTGGGCGCTGCGCCTCAAGAAGTAGAAGAGGGCGTAATTTTAAAGATAGAAGAGTCGATTAAAAACCTAGAGGGCATTAAACAAGTCACCTCTACCGCGGTAGAGGGCATGGGTACGGTCAGCATTCAAGTTGAGGAAAATTACGACATTCAATCGTTACTTGACGAAGTGAAGGTGCAAGTTGATGCCATTCCTCTTTTTCCAGCCGACACAGAAAAGCCGGTTATCTATCGCCAGAAAATTCAACAAGATGTTATTTGGATTTCAGTATTTGGCGACGCCAGCGAACGTGAATTAAAAGAGTTCGCAAAAGATATTCGAGATGACGTTGCCAACCTTCCAGGTATTTCAAGTGTGCAAGTTGTTGGGGCTAGAGACTACGAAATATCGGTTGAATTGTCTGAGGTAGACCTACAAAAATACAACCTTACCTTTGCAGATGCGGTCAGTCGTTTAAGTCAGTCGAGTATTGATTTACCAGGTGGGTCTATTCGCACCGAAAATGGCGATATTCTGCTTAGAACTAAAGGGCAGGCATACACTGGCTGGGATTTCTCCCAGATAGTGCTAGTCACCAATACTGATGGCACGCGGGTGACGTTAGGCGACGTTGCTTATATTAATGATGGTTTTATTGAGAACAACCAATATGCATTGTTCGATGGAAAACCAGCAGTTAGCCTTCGCGTACAAGCGGTGGGTGATCAAAATGCATTAGAAATATCAGAACAAGTTAACGGCTATATCGACGAGAAAAAGAATGATTTTCCAGCCCATATTTCCGCCGACACATGGGGAGATAGTTCGTTTTATCTAGCAGATAGATTGAACATGATGCTTGAAAATATGTTTTTTGGTGGCTTGTTGGTGTTCTTAGTACTGTCGTTATTTTTGAGAATAAAACTCGCGTTTTGGGTGATCGTTGGCCTGCCGGTTTGTTTTCTAGGTACGTTGTTAGTTATGCCTATTGATATGCTTGGTGTGTCTATCAACATGCTGAGTTTATTTGCCTTTATTCTTGTACTTGGAATAGTAGTAGACGATGCCATCATTATGGGGGAGTCGGCCTATTCCGAAATTGATCAAAAAGGGCACAGTACCGAAAATGTGATTGCAGGCGTTAAGAAAGTGGCTATGCCGGCCACCTTTGGCGTGCTTACTACCATAGCGGCATTCTCACCTATGCTAATGGTGTCGGGTCCTTTTGGTGTCATTTGGAAAACCATTGGGCTCGTGGTGATCATTTGTTTGGTGTTTTCATTAATAGAGTCGAAGCTTATTTTGCCTGCACATTTAGTGCATATGAAATTAAAGCCTTATGATCCAGCGAAGGCTAATAAGCTGCAAAAATTTAGAGACTTTTTCAGTGAAGGTATTAAGCGTTTTATACACAATGTTTATGCGCCATTCTTAGAAAAGACAATACGTAATCGTTACACCACGGTATCCGTTTTCTTAGCCATGCTAATTCTGACTATTGGTTTATTTGGCGGCGGTATTGTTCGATTTGTTTTCTTCCCCAGTATTCCTAGTGACTTCATGTTTGCAAGTTTTGAGCTAGAGCCAGGCTCTTCGCTAAAGCAGCGAGACGAAGTGCTTACTGCATTACGTGAAGGCATGATGCGTATGGATGAAAAGGTGCGTGACGATACAGGTGAAGGCGTAATTAAACACTCCATGGCGTTTGATAACGGTGATTTGGGTGGGGAGGTGTTTGCCGAACTGACCAAAGGTGAAACGCGTACCATGGCCGATTATGAAATTCATCAGCTGTGGCGCGATGAAATGTCTGAAATTCCAGGTGTTAAGACATTCAGTATTGGCGCTCCGGGTGGGCCTGGTGGTGGTGCTGATCTTAGCTTCGAATTTAGCTCTGGTGATATTGCGTCTTTAAGAGCCGTAAGTGATGAATTAAAAAGTATCTTGTCAGGCTACGACGGCGTAACCGATATTAATGATACGTTCTCAGGTGGTAGTGAAGAGATTCAATTAGCATTGAAACCTCAAGCCGACGCATTAGGTATTACGCTACAACAACTAGGGCAGCAAGTACGTTTTGGCTTTTACGGCGCGGAAGTTCAGCGTATACAACGTGACGATGAAGAAATAAAAGTCATGGTGCGTTACCCAAGAGCAGAACGTAGTTCTATTGAACACTTAGAAAATATGCGTATTCGTGCGCCTAATGGCCAAGAGATACCTTTTCAGCAAGTGGCTAGCTTTACCGTAGGCGAAGGCTTCGATTCAATCATTCGTGTAGATGGCAGCCGCTCTGTTACGGTAACCGCCGTAGTAGACAAGGCGTTGATGGATCCGTCTGAAATAACAGGTGAGGTTATCGAATCTGTTATGCCTGATTTGTTAGCTCGCTATCCTAAAGTGGATTTCCAGTTACAAGGCAATGCAAAAGAACAAGCTGATGCAATGATGAGTTTGGCGCAGGGCTTATTATTTGCCTTATTTGCGATTTACGCGCTACTGGCTATTCCGCTTAAATCTTACAGCCAACCGTTTATCATCATGTCAGTCATACCATTTGGTGTGGTAGGCGCTATTATTGGGCACTTGGTATTAGGCATGGCGGTAAGTGTACTGTCGATTTGTGGCATTATTGCGTTATCCGGTGTAGTGGTTAACGACAGCTTGATTATGGTGGACTTTGTTAACCGAGCACGCCAAGAAGGCCATTCACTGATGCGCGCAGCCATTAGTGCTGGTACGCAGCGTTTCCGCGCGATTATATTAACCTCGTTAACGACCTTTATGGGGTTAATGCCAATCGTATTTGAGCGAAGCCTACAGGCCCAAATTGTTATTCCTATGGCAATTTCATTGGCCTTTGGTATTTTGTTTGCCACGATTATTACCTTACTACTAGTACCTGCCTTGTACCTCATCTTAAATGACATTAAAAATGTATTTAAAGGTAGAAAGCATACTGAGTCTGTTAGTTCGGCATCTATCGAGCAGCAGTAATACGCGCTAATAAATAGAAAAACTCCCATCTAGTTCGCTAGACGGATTATAAAAACACCGCATTGGTTCTCCAATGCGGTGTTTTTGTTTGCATTTTGTACGATTGACTATATACTGTATAAATAAACAGTATATAGGTGAACGCGATGACAACAGGTGTTAAAGCAGTTGATCAACTTATTGAAAAGTTCGGAATATTATCTTCACCAGGGCAAGATCAGTTCCAGCGCTTAACCCATTTATTTGGTGGAGATAAGCGGGCTGACTCGTTACCTTTTTGTATGTATCAAAAAGTGATGGGCGCGCCTGTGTCTCGTCGATTTACAGTCCATCACTTTTATTTGCCCTATAAAAAATGCAAGTTAGCCACTTTTATGTTTAATGAAAAAGGGGAGTTAATAGAGCAGGTTTATTTTACCAAGATGTCTCGGATGGTGAATGTTTGCCGTAAGTTGCAGCGTATTCTTTTGGAAGAAAAGGATCTGCGTGAAAATGCATCCCAAGGAATACCACAGGAAGCAAAGCTGCAGAAAGGAATGCTACAGCAAGACAGAGCGTGGACACGAACCGGGCAGTTTGCGGCTTAGCCACTAATGTAGTTGTAAGTATCAGGCAGACGTATGTAGGCCTAGGGAAAATGGCAAATATTAAAAAGAATGCCCAACACCAAATACGAACGAGTAAACTGCTAAGGGAATATAGAAAACAAAAAAGCGAAGGGTCGTTAACACGACACCTTCGCTTTTTTATGTTTATCACTCTTAAATGCAGTACTTGATAAGGCCAAGAATAAAAGTGCAGACCAGATCTGCACTTTCAACCTAAATCAAAATAGTGCTTAGTAGAAAGAGTACTTCACTTCAACACCAAGGATACGTGGTTCGTTCATAATACCGGTAAGGTTGTTAAAGTCGATAGCCCCTTTAACGTTATCTTCATCGGTAATGTTACGGCCGAACAATGCCACTGTGTAGTTATGCTCGAAGTTTTCGTAACCTATACGCAAACCACCTTCAAAGTTGTCGTCAGTTGTAAATTCCACAGACTCATATAAGAAGATGTTAGTTTCACCTTGGAACGCCCAATCGGTAAATACGAAGAATTCACCGTTGTCGCCCATAGGTACAGTGTAGCGTGCGGTAAAGTTAAAGATTGACTCTGGTGCTTGTGGGAACGGGTTACCGTTCACAATGTAGTTGCCATCATCTGCTACTGGGTCGGTAACAGTACAAGAACCACAACCGCCAATCGTTAATGTGTCATCTTTAATTTCTGTGTGGTTGTAGCTGTAGCCAGCAGTAAAGGTTAGTTCATCAGTCGCTAACCACTGAGAATCAATTTCAAAACCGTAGGCTTCGCCTTCATCTGCATTAACGAGTGCAGTAAAGTTGTTACCACCACCAATGGCTGACAATTGCATATCGTCAACCGTGTAGTAGAATGCTGCACCGTTAAGACGAAGTGTTCCATCTAGCAAATCAGATTTAAAACCAACTTCATAAGAGTTAATCGTTTCAGCGTCAGCCACAGATGGTGAGCTTTCAAATGCAACATCACGACCTTGAATAGTTTGAGCACGGAAACCATTTGAGTAGCGAGCGTAAGCAGACATATCGTCTGTTATACGGTAATTAGCGCTAAGTTCGAAACTGGTTTGCCCATCATCAACGTTAATTGGCTCGTAATCTTGTACGCTTGCAGCGCCAATAACGACGGCAAAGCCATCTACGTTTTGATCGCCAACAATCAATGATTTCTCGTCATGAGTATAACGAAGGCCACCAGTAATATTTAGTTTCTCATTCACTTGGTAAGACGTTTGGCCAAATACCGCCCATGTTCTGTTTTCATGGAAAACAGTGGTTGCACCAAAGAAACCGTCAATACTGGTCACGTTGAAAGACGCGTCGTAATAGAAGGCGCCTAGTTGCCAGTTCATTGCATCAGTGGTGTTGCTTGATAAGCGGAATTCCTGCGTATATTGCTCAAGGTCGTCTAGATTATCTTGAGTAACAGCAGAGAATGGAATAACGCCAGGGCCAGATGTGCCATCAGCATTGTTGAAACCGCCATCAATGTCACCAAGGCTTGAACCGTCAGCGGTTTCCATGGCTGAGATTGATGTGAAGGTCACATCATCCATATCGTATTCAAGTTTTAGTGATGCGCCAAAACCGTCATATTCTTGAGGGTTATTGTCAGCACCGTTGCCGTCGATGTCACCATCATAATAAATGGTATCGCGGTCGTAATTTGCGTTTAGGTTATTGCTGCCAACATCAAAAATGTTAGCGCGGAAAATTGACGCTGTGCCATCTAATTCTCTGCCGTGAACATTTAATAAAGCTGAGAAATCGTCAGAGGGTTCCCAAAGAAGCTGTAAGCGATAAGCTTTTTCGTCAAAGCCGCCAATCGCATCGTTTTCACCGGTAAAAGCATTGTCGATGTAATCATCACGCTCTTGCGATAATAATGATAAACGAGCTGATAGCTCATCAGTTAAACCGCCACTAATAGCACCTTCAAAATTCATTGTGCCATAAGAACCAAAACCGGCTTTAGCGTAACCTTCTAAATCTTGTGTAGGTTTTACGGTATCGAACTTAATGATACCTGCTGTAGTGTTACGGCCAAATAAGGTGCCTTGTGGGCCACGTAATACTTCAACTTGTTGCACATCAAAAAGTGGGAAGCTTTTTAGTACCACATTTTCCATTACCACTTCGTCCATGATAATAGAAACTGGTTGAGAGGCGGCTAAATCGAAGTCGGTGTTACCTAGGCCACGAATATAGAAACGTGGCGCTACGCGACCGTTTGACGACTCAGCGTAAAGGCCAGGCACGCGAACGGCCAATGCAAGAATATCTTCACCACCTGAAAACAAGCTTTCAAATTTTTCACCACTTAGCGTCGCGACAGAAATAGGTACTTCCTGAATTGACTGGGTACGTTTTTGCGCTGTTACGGTAATTTGTTCAAGAGCCGTTTCTTTTTTTTGTAATGTTTCTGCTTCTTGAGCAACGATAGAGGTACTGAACGCTGCACTAATTGCAAGCGCCAAAGAGGCTAGTTTATGTGTTCTCATGTGTCCACCAAGAGTTTTAGATTATGCTTTTGTAGTGCTTTTCGGTACAGAAAAAGCGGTCTGTACGCGGCGTAGTATTTTACACAAACTAGGTAATAAAAACTTATCATTGTTGTAAATATTTATTTTCTTATGAACTTGGCGCGATATTGTGAGGGCGATAAACCGGTATTTTTTTTGAAAAGCCGAGTGAAAGAACTGAGGTCTTCGTAGCCCACACTATTCACAATGGACTCAAGCGGAGACATAGAAGTTTCTAAGATTTTTCGCGCTTGTTCTAATCGTAAACCTTGTAAATATTGGATAGGCGTTATTGCACAGGCTTGCTTGAAACGCCTTATTAATGTGCGTTCAGTCATATTATGTTCGTGGGCAACATGTTTCAGGGTAAGACGTTTCGTAAAGTGATTTTCTAAGTAATTTTGTACAGCTAACACATCTTTATCTTGGTGAAATTTATGCTGGCGACTGCTTGCATACACGGTTTGATTCGGCCTAGAAAAATCGAGTACATGAGACTTGGCAGTATCACTAGCCACTTGATGACCGCAATAACGTTCTATAAGCAAAATAGCCAAATCTATCCACGCCATACCGCCACCTGCACAAAAAATAGCATCTTGTTCAGTTACCATCTTTTCAGACTGTAAATTAACACTGGGATAATGAGAGCGAAATTTATCAGCATATCCCCAATGGGTAGTGGCAACTTTGTTATCAAGTAACCCTGACTCTGCTAACAAAAAAGTCCCGGTGCAGTTACCCGCAATATCCGCCCCTTGTTTTTGCAGCCGTTTAATATGTACAAGTTGATTCGCGTTTTCTTGTAAAACCGTATCAATATCGCCGCCAATCGTGGGGATCAGCAAAATATGGGTGTCTGTCACATCTTCAATAGCAATGTTAGGGGTTAGCAGTAACTGGTTAGTACAGTGAAAAGGTTTGCCGTGAAAACTCGCCAGCTGAACTTTAAATTTAGGGGTGGTGGGTTGGTTATGAATGCGCTGCCAACTGATGCCTGCAAATGCGAAAACATCGAGTGCGCCAGTGATGGCAGAAGCCAATGCTTGATCAAATCCTAATACGGTCACGACGAAAGGTGGTTTATTCATAAAAATAATACAGTTTATTAAATACGATAACTAACAGTGATTGTTGGCGTAAATGACCATGATTGTGTCATAAATGACAATGATGGCATGATAACGAATATGACACAATGCATTAACAATTTGCTCAAGGACTTTATTATGGCTGACCAACTTATTCCTCGTCGGGAAATGCAATTCCAACTTTATGAAGTATTAAATACACAGTCTTTGTGTGAAAAGCCCCGTTTTGAAGAACATAACGTTGAAACGTTTAATGCCGTTATTGATATGGCAGAAAAAATGGCTGAAGAGCTTTTTCTACCTCACAACGCTATCGCTGATAAAGATGAGCCTACTTTCGATGGCAAAAAAGTCACCATGATAGATGAGGTTAAAAAAGCCTTTGATACCTACCGTGAGTCGGGCTTTATTGCAGGTCACTTCGATTATGAAGATGGTGGAATGCAATTACCCGTTACTATTATGAATGCGTGTGCGGGTTATTTCTTAGCGGCAAACCCTTCCACTACAGCGTATCCTTTTCTTACTGCTGCGGCGGCAAATGTGGTGAAACATTTTGCCAAGGAAGAAACCAAGCAAGCTTTTTTACCTAAAATGCTAACAGGTGACTTCACCGGCACTATGGCATTAACTGAGCCTCATGCGGGCTCTGGCTTGGCAGATATTCGCACATCGGCAACGCTTCACGAAGATGGCACGTATCGCGTGAAGGGCAGTAAGCTTTATATCTCTGCAGGCGAACACGAATTATCAGACAACATTGTTCATTTGGTATTAGCGAAAATTCCTGGCGGCCCTGCGGGCGTAAAAGGTATTTCGTTATTTGTTGTTCCTAAATACCGTCTAGATGAAAACGGTAACCCTGGCCCCCGTAACGACGTTACTCTGGCTGGACTTATTCATAAAATGGGTTATCGCGGTACGACCTCTACCGCACTTACGTTTGGTGAGAACGGTGACTGTCATGGTTATCTCGTGGGTGAACCACACCAAGGTTTGCGTTACATGTTCATGATGATGAATGAAGCGCGCATTGGTGTAGGCTACGGTGCTGCCATGATTGGTTATCGCGGCTACCGCTATTCACTTGAGTATGCAAAAGATCGTACCCAAGGGCGTGCTGCACCGAAGTTAGCCCCAGAAGACGAGGCTACGCCAATTATTAACCATGGTGACGTGCGTCGCATGTTGTTAGCGCAAAAGTCATATTGTGAAGGTGGCATGGCACTGTGTTTATATGGCAGCACCTTAATTGATGCGTTAGAGACGGAAGAAGACACCGCCAAACGTACCGAAATTTCACAATTACTTGAGCTACTCACCCCTGTATTTAAAGCGTGGCCTTCAGAGTTTGGCCCTAAAGCTAACGACTTAGCCATTCAAATTCTTGGCGGCGCTGGTTATACCCGAGAATACCCCGTAGAACAGTGCTGGCGGGATAACCGTTTGAATCCTATTCACGAAGGAACAAATGGTATTCAAGCCTTGGATTTACTAGGCCGTAAATTATGGCAAAGCGAAGGCAAAGGGCTACAAGTATTAATGGCCCGTGTTTCTGGCGACATGAAAGCGGCTACAACACCACGAGCCCAAGCACTAGCGGCAAAACTTAAACCTTACCTTGACCAACTTGGCGGGCTTATTCAACAAGCGGCGGGTGACTTACGTTCAGACAAACAAGCCGTCTTACTGACTAACGCAAGCTGCTTTTTGAATATCTTCTCTGCCTGCGTAGTGAGTTGGATTTGGTTACGCCAAGCGAATGTTGCCGAGCAAGCATTGGCTAATGGCGCAAGTGGTCAAGACGGTGATTTCTACGAAGGAAAAATGGCAGCTGCTGAATACTTCCTCAATTGGGAATTACCGCTAGTGAAACGTGATATAGAAGTCATTTCGTCACAAGAACCAACCTGTGAAAATGTGAAAGCCAGTTATTTCTAATAACGGCTTCAAGGGCATAACAATGACATACCAACAATGGCACATTGCAGAAAATATTAAGGCGGGGCAATAAAATGGTGGCATCAAACGTAGAAGGCAAACATATCCTTATCACCGGGGGCGGCTCGGGTATTGGTGCGGCCTCGGCCAAAACCTTATGTGAGCGCGGGGCATTGGTCGGTGTTGCCGATTTAAATATGGATGCTGCTGAAGCCTTAGTGCATCAGCTCAAAGAAGCGGGCGGTAATGCCTATGCGGTAAAAGTAGATGTTACTGAGCCTGCAGAAGTGAATGCCATGTTTGAAGCGGCGTTTTCACAGCAAGCCAAACTAGACGTAATCATCAATAATGCGGGTATAGACCATTTCCCAGCGCCCCTTACTGAAGTAGACGATGCTATGTTCATGAAGAACATTCAGGTGAATCTAGCGGGCGTGTGGTATTGCATGAAAAATGCGCTTAAACATATGACCGTAAATGGTGGTGGTCATATTATTAATATTGCGTCGGTAGCGGGCCTGCGTTCAGCGCCCATGATCAGTGCCTATAGTGCATCTAAACACGGGGTGATTGGCTTAACTAAATCGGCAGCGGTGGAATATGCCCGTGCGAATATTCGCATTAATGCGGTATGCCCAAGCTTTGTTGACACGCCAATGGTACAGGGCGTGTTATCTAAATTAGACGAACGTGGGCAAAAAGCCATGGTGGGTGCAAACCCCATGAAGCGTTTAGGCAAACCTGAAGAAATAGCGAATGCGATAGCATGGTTGTGTAGTGACGAGTCTTCATTCATGACAGGGCAATCGGTTGTACTTGATGGCGGCATGTTAGCCTAATCACCCAATTTCTAGCGTTTGATAAAAATTATTGCGTTTAATAAAAGCGCGACAGATTTAAAAAAGGGATAACTATTATGAAAAATTTATTCGATTTAACTGGCAAGGTTGCTTTAGTAACAGGTGCTAGCCGAGGTATTGGTGAATCAATCGCACGTTTGCTGGCGCAATATGGCGCACACGTTATTGTGTCTAGCCGTAAAATTGATGGCTGTGAAGCAGTAGCCTCGTCTATTCGAGATGCGGGTGGTAAGGCAAGTGCGTTGGCATGCCATGTTGGCGATATGGAGCAAATTACCGCTGCTTTTGCAGAAATTAAAAGCGAATTCGGTAAGCTAGATATACTTGTGAATAATGCCGCAGCTAACCCGTACTTTGGGCATATCTTAGATACAGATTTAGGCGCTTACGACAAAACAGTAGACGTAAACATTCGTGGCTACTTCTTTATGTCTATTGAAGCGGGCAAAATGATGAAAGAGCAGGGCGGTGGCGTCATTCTTAACACGGCCTCAGTGAACGGTGTAACACCTGGTGACATGCAGGGTATTTACTCTATTACGAAAGCAGCCGTTATTAGCATGACAAAATCATTCGCAAAAGAATGTGGAAGCTTAAATATTCGCGTTAACGCCTTACTACCTGGCTTAACCGATACTAAGTTTGCTTCAGCACTCACTTCAAATGACCAAATATTGAAGCACGCGCTTAAAGTGATCCCACTAGGCCGTGTTGCCGATCCGGATGAAATGGCGGGTACGGTATTGTACTTAGTGTCTGACGCATCTAGCTACACCACAGGCACGACAGTGGTGGTTGATGGTGGTATGCTAGCGTAAAAACGCTAACGAGATTTTATCATGCATATATGGGTTGACGCAGATGCGTGTCCCAGTGTGATTAAAGACATACTTTTTAAGGCAGCCCGACGTACCGGTCTGCCTTTGTCTTTAGTTGCTAATCATTCTATGTCTGTTCCACCAGATAAACACATTACGTTAACTATCGTGCCATCTGGCTTTGATGCCGCAGATGATTATATTGTAGAAAAGATAGAAGCCGGTGATTTAGTAATAACCGGAGACATTCCTTTGGCTGCCGATATTTTGGCCAAAAACGCCAAAGCCATGAACACCCGGGGCGATGAATACGACAAATCATCCATTCGCGCTGCGCTTACTATGCGAGACTTTATGGATACCATGCGTTCAAGTGGCGAACACACGGGTGGGCCTAAAGCGTTTTCTCAGCGAGATAAACAGAATTTCGCCAATGCGTTAGATAGAATGATTACTGCGGGCACGCGCTAGCGCGAGGGGTTTGACCTTTCTCTCAACGTAGATAATTTGACTGACTCGCTTAAACAAAAAAAGGGCTACGTTTTCACGTAGCCCTTTTTAATTTTTATTATTTAACTGAAAAGCCTATCTCTTAAAACTAAAGCACAGATACTAAGGCTTTCGCTAATGTTTCAACGTTTTCTGAGTTAATACCCGCAATGTTTACGCGGCTAGAGTCAACAAAGTAAACGCTGTGCTTTTCACGTACTTCACGTACTTGCTCTGGTGTAATACACAAGAACGAGAACATGCCTTTTTGATCGTTTACAAAGCTGAAATCTTTTGGCGAACCATTGTCGTGCAAATTCTTAACCAGCATGGCACGTAGTGATTTCATGCGGTTACGCATTTCGTCTACTTCGTTAACCCATTCTTGATTAAGCGCGTCGTCAGACAAGATAATATCAACCAGCGCACCGCCGTAGCTAGGCGGCATAGAGTAGATACCGCGAGCAATAGATTGAATTTGACCTTGAGCAATTTTACGTGTGGCCGTGTCAGCAGTAATAATAGCCGCTAGACCCACACGCTCACGGTATAAACCGAAGTTTTTAGAGCAAGAAGCGGCAACAATTACTTCAGGTAGGTTTTCAACTAATAAACGAAGGCCATAAGCATCTTCATCTAAGCCTTCACCGAAACCTAAGTAAGCAACGTCAATAAAGGGTAGGAATTCACGCTCTTTAGCAACGGCCAATACTTCGTCCCACTGTGCATTAGTTAAGTCTGCACCTGTTGGGTTGTGGCAGCAACCGTGAAGTAACACGATATCGCCTTTCTCAACACCACGAAGGGTATCCATCATGGCATCGAAGCGAATACTAGCAGACGCTTTATCGAAGTACGGGTAGGTTTCAATTTTAAGGCCAGCCGATCCAATCAATGGAATGTGGTTAGCCCAGGTTGGGTCGCTTACCCATACTTTAGCGTTCTCGTTACAACGAACCAGTAATTCTGAAAGAATGCGAAGTGCACCACAACCACCTGGGGCTTGAACCGCAGCAACACGGTCAGCAAGCAATACAGGGCTGCTCTTGCCTAAAAGCAAAGTAAGCATGTTGTCGATATAACCTTGATTACCCTGTGGCGTAATATAGGTTTTGCTGGTTTCACGTTCTAACAAAAGTTGTTGCGCTTTCGCTACGCTAGTAAGAATAGGGGTATTACCTTGCTCATCTTTATAAACACCGACACCTAAGTCGATTTTATGAGAATTAAGATCTTCACGATAAGCAGCTGACAAACCAAGAATTGGATCTGGGGCGAGTTGGGGTAATACTTCAAACACGATATGTCCTCGTTGCAATGCAAAAAATAGCAGGCACGCATTATGCCACCGATGGTAGAAAAAACGACCCTTTATAGTAGAAAATATGTCATTAAATCGGTATTTATGGTGTAAAACGAAATACACATCACAAAAATCTGTGCGAATTAATAAACCTCATACTTACTTTCACTCTTTTCCATGTGTGTAGTGCCAGTCAGAACAGTACTTAACCTATAGTAAAACGTTGGTTACCCACAACTTCACCTAGTGGATTAAATGTGCGTTCATACCACTGTATTTGCTGGTGGCTATTCACAAGAAGTAGGGTAGAAGTACGGGTTCCATATTCTGGTGACTGGATAAATATAGACGACAAACGCTTTTCCCATTCATACCCAATGCCTGTATTGGGGAGTGCATGATCAGAAGCTTTGTCTTCGTCTTTTAAAATAGCAAAAAGTGCCTCTGTATCGAGCTGACTATTTTGACTCACGTAATCGGTTAACGACGCTATTCCTTTGGTGACTTTCGGCCAAGGTGTGGTTAAGTTTGCGTTGGATAGACCATAAACGCCTTGGGTTAACGTAGCATGGGTGTCTTCAAAATTGTTGTATACCGCGAGTGATTTTACATCGCCATAAACCAGATTATAGCCGTTATACTGGTGTCGGTTTGCGCGTAATGCTTCAAGGTAAGTGGGCTGTTTAAGTGCTTCATCCATAAGCCAGTCTGCGACTAAACCACCACGAGAAATAGCATCAGTTTTAATCGTTTCAGGTGCTCGAATATTGGTTAATGCTGCCACTTTTCCGTTACGCGTAACGCCCATCCATGTGCCCTTTGCTAGTAAATCACGGCCTGCAAGTACATGTTGGTTATTTTCCCAAAACCCAGATGCAGCGGTAGGTCTAGCGTGAAATTCATCTCTATTTGCGGCGATAACTAAAGGAAATTCCTGACTTTGGTCTACTGCAATAAACAATATGCACATATACAACTTAACTCGCTGACTGTGGTGAATAATGAACACCGTCACAGCATTCAATATCACGTAAAGGTGGTGGATTGGCGCTAACTTTTTTATGCTTACATACTAAAACGTAGTAAGAGAATAATAAGAATGAAACAAACAATTCATCATCGGTTAGTGGGCAATAAGTTACCACGCAAATGGCCACATTGGCTAAGTGCCTGCGGAAGTTTTATTTTAACTAAACGGGGCTGGCGAGTGGAAGGCGAGCTCATCAACGATAAAAAAGTGATATTAGCGGTAGCGCCACATACCTCGAACTGGGATTTCTTTATTGGCATACTGGTGGTGTTTGCATTGCGCATTAAGGTTAACTTTTTTGGTAAACACACCATTTTTACGCCCCCTTTAGGTTATATCGTTAGGAAGCTTGGCGGCATACCCATTGAACGAAGTAAGGCACATGGGGTGGTAAATAACATCGTGAGGCAAATACAAGACAGTGAAGAGATGGTATTGGCTTTGGCGCCAGAAGGAACAAGAAAAGGGGTATTTCCATGGAAAAGCGGCTTTATGTACATTGCCAAAGAGGCCAATATTCCCATTCAGCTGCTAGGGCTTGATTACGCCACGAAAACTGTTGTACTTGGCCCAATTATTGACCAAATCGACGATATTGAACAACAAATGCAAACAATTTATGCGTTTTATGCTAACGTTTGCGCCCATTATCCAAAAAACTGTATAACCAGCTAACGTAACGGAGCGTTCACCCGTGTCAAAACAGGGATTTACAACCCGGCAGGTTCACGCAGATCGTTTGCTCAATACTCCAGAGCATGGCGGCGTGCATACCAGCACTTCTAATTCTGTACTTTTCGAATTTTCTGATGCCCAAGGTATCATTGATGCTTTTCAGGGCAAACGTGCAGCTCACGTATATTCGCGCTCATCATCTCCGTCGGTTGCCGCATTGCAAAATATGCTTAACGACCTTGAGGGCGGTTTAGGGGCGCTGTGCTTCTCAACGGGTATGTCTGCCATTAGCAGTACGTTGTTTTCTCTTTTAAAAGCTGGCGATCATCTTATCGTTAGCCAATATTTGTTTGGAAATACACGAAGCTTCTTCGATACGCTTGCCGATTATGGGGTTCAGATTACCTTTGCTGATGTCACGGATATCCAAAACATTAAAGAAGCGTATTTACCGAACACGAAAGGGGTCTATACGGAAACAGTAGCGAACCCTGTGACCCAAGTTGCTGATTTACGTGCTATCGGTCAGTACTGCGAAGAGCGCAATATCTTGTTCATGGTAGATAACACCATGACACCGCCACCGCTTTTTTATGCTAAAGATCTTAAGGCGTCATTAATATTTTGCTCGTTGACTAAATACATTTCTGGTCATGGAAATGTGCTCGGTGGTGCAGTTATTGATACCGGTCTTTTCAATTGGAAAGGCTTTGGGAACATTAAAAGCGCTTACCAAGTCGCTGATGAAGCACAATGGGGCTTAACCCAAATTAAGAAAAAAGGGTTACGAGATTTAGGCGCCACACTGGCACCTCAGTCTGCAACGGCTATTGCATTAGGGATGGAAACATTAAGCTTACGCTTAGCTCGAGCATGTGAGAACTCACAAAAGCTTGCTATGTTTTTAGACAACCACCCCAAAGTAAAACACGTATTTTACCCAGGTTTGGCAAGCCACCCGCAGCACTTTATGGCAAGAGAGCAATTGAAAAGAGGCTATGGCGCTATTCTTAGCTTTACCCTTGTTGATGATATCGACCCTGTTCAATTCTTAAACGCCCTTGAGTTGGTTATTTGCGCTACGCACTTAGGTGATAACCGAACGTTGGCATTGCCTGTTGCGCCTACAATTTACTTCGAAAATACAGCAGAAGAGCGTGAGGCCATGGGGGTTTCAGATACCATGATAAGAATATCGGTAGGTATTGAAGATACCGACGATCTTATTAAAGATTTCTCTAGCGCCTTCGAACGTAAATACACCGGCGAATAAATTGTCGGTTTTATTGATTTAACGTTATTTTCACTTTTTGTTCGTCATCGGAGCAGTAACGAACAAAAAGTGGTGTTAATATCGATTTTGCAAGAAGTAGCTTGATCCTTTTCATCGCATTAATTCTCTTAGTTGTGTTGTGGCAAACTCGATTGATTCTGGGTTAGCAGTGAAAGGATCAGCTTCTTGCCCTTCGAATCCTCCCCCGAACTATGCTTTCGCTACCTGCAGCTAAGAATTTCCACCTGAGATTTCCTACTCAAGCATTCTCACTTTAACATTTTAGGCTAGCGTACTTTGTTGCATGATTTTGTCATACGGTTTTATTGCATGGTTTTTTCGTCAATTAAATTCGAACGATAAGTGGGTTTTTTCCTAATATATATTCGATTTAATTTCTCTTATTATTGATTCATTAAATCAAAGGGAGAAATGTAATGACGTCTATTCTTGTTGTGTATTCAAGCCTTAATGGTGAAAACAGTAAATCAACCGAGCTTGCTGACTATTATCTTCAGTCACTTGAGAGCAAAGAAGTATCGGTAACAAAAGTTGATGTGGCAGAACTAGCGTTGGCACATTTAACGGGTGAAGAAATGCAAGCATGGATGACAAACGCTAACGAGCGTTCTCCAGCTCAAAAGAGTTTAGCTGCGGTGTCTGATGATCTGGTTGCACAACTTCAAGCTGCAGACGAAATTGTGCTAGCGGTACCTATGTATAACTTCGGTATTCCTTCTGCACTTAAAGCCTATTTCGACCGTATTGCACGGGCGGGTATTACTTTTAAATACACTGAAACAGGGCCGGTAGGCTTGCTTGAAGGCAAGCAAGCGAAGGTATTCGCTAGTAGAGGGGGCGTTTACGAGGGCGGCGACTACGATACGCAAACACCATACCTAACCCATTTTTTAAATTTCATCGGTATTACCGATGTGAAATTTGTTTACGCAGAAGGACTTAGCATGGGTGAAGACAGTGCTAGCGAAAGTATCGCTAATGCGAAGGGTAAAATAATTGAACTAACCCAAAAAAACGCTGACTAAATCTATGCAGTTAGCAAAACGCAATGAGTGCGTTTGAGCTAAAGTGTGTTCCAAGTTGAGTGTGCTTGATTGCCCCGCATATTATGCGGGGCTTTTTTATGCGTCTTACCATTTTATACGTCTTTCCATTTTATGCGCGGCTTTTTATTCAGAGATTTTTATCAGTGGTTTTTATATTAGGGATTTGTCGAATTGAGTAATTTCCACTTAGGGTTTATCGCCTAATAGTCAATCGCTCGATTCTCTGGGTATAATGTGGGCATAACTAAAAAATAAAGTCGTTATTATGCAGAAATTTTCTTCCCTTATTTTAGCTTCTAGTATTACGCTTCTGCTTAGCGGATGCGCCAATACAGATCCAACTACTGAATTAAACGCTAAAAGAAGCTCCGCCCAAAGTGACACCCTTTCATCTAGGGCACCTAAAAGTAACCGTAATGAACCGATTGCTTCTTACACCCCTGACATTGAACCGGGTCCAGTACAGTACTCGCAAAACGGTGAGATTACCTTAAAGCAAATTATGGCAGACCCGCAATGGTTAGGCAGAGCCCCGACTAATATGGGGTGGTCAATTGATGGTAGCCACATTGTTTACGAAAGAGAACAACCTAACAGCAAGCTAAAAGATGTTTATATAGCAAGTCTTGATGCGGCAGATAAAAGTGAAAAAGCATCGCTATCTCAATTACATCAATATAAATACGATGAGCGGGTAGAGCGCGAAGACGGCGTCATTGCCTACCGGTTTAAAGACAGCGTATATGTGCAATTTGCTAATGATGACGTTGTGCAACTTACCCGTGGTGGTAGCTTTCTCTCATCGCTATCTTTTATGACTGATGGGCGTTTGATGGCATTAAGTGGCAACAGCGCCATTGCCATAGACCTAACGAACGGCAGCAGAGAAGAATTATTAAGTTGGTCATTCAGCGATGAACCAGAACCAGTCGCCGCGCCAAAAGATTATATTGCCGAGCAGCAACAATCATTAATTCAGTATATTGCTAAAAAGCGTAAAGATCGTGAAGCGAAGGCGAAGGCGCAAGATACGCTTGCGGCAAATAACACCAGCATTGCACCTGATACTTTTTATTTCGATAAAACCCATAAACTTGTAGGCGTGAGTGTATCTCCGAAAGGGAATTTTGCGATTGTGGCGACCACGCCAGATACACCTTCCCGAGACGATAGTGACATTATGCCGCACTACATTCAGGAAGATAGCCGCATAGCGAGCAAGCCTGTACGTAGAAAAGTAGCTGACGCTGAACCCATTAATCATCAGCTTTGGCTTTTAGACTTAGCAAGTGGCGAAAAGTCTCTATTAAATTATTTTAGCTTACCGGGCTATAACGATGATGTATTAGCCGATGTAAAGGCTGAAAATGCAAAAGCTAAGGGTGAAAGTTATGATGTCAATCGCTTACCAAGACCTATTACTTTGCTGTCTAGCTGGAACTGGCAAAAGCCGTCTATAAGCTGGCATAAAGACGGTGAGCAAGTTGCGGTAATGGTAGAGGCTTGGGACAACAAAGATCGCTGGATTGCTACGGTAGACTTAGACAACCAACGTTTACTTAACCAACATCGCCTACATGATGATGCGTGGGTAAATTATCGTTTTAACCGCTTCGGTTGGTTTAATAACAGCGAAACCTTGTATTATCAGTCTGAACATTCAGGGTATGCACATCTTTATACGCAAGTACCAGGGCAAGCGCCTAAAGCCTTAACTCAAGGTACGTTCATTACCGACAACCCAACGTTGTCTAGCGATGACATGTGGATGTACTTTACCGCGAACAGTAAACATCCTGGTATCTTTGAAGTTTATCGCGTGAAGGCTACCGGCGGTGAAGTAGAAGCGCTAACCGACCTCAACGGTTTAACAGAGTATGAACTCAGTCCAGATAACGCCACATTAGTGTTAAGTCATGGCAAAGTGTCTCGCCCTCCTGAGCTTTATGTTAAAGCGGTAAATAGCAAAGAAGTGGCTATAAAAATTACCGATACGGTAAGCGATGCATTTACCGCTATGCCGTGGGCAGTGCCTAATGTAGTAGCCATTCCATCTAGTCACACCGATGCGCCTATTTATGCCCGCGTATACTTACCAAAAGACTATCAAGCAGGTAAGCCGCTTAAGGCAGTCGTATTTAATCACGGTGCCGGTTATTTGCAGAATGCCCACCTAGGGTGGTCTTTGTATTTCAGAGAATACATGTTCAATAGCATGCTAGTGCAACAGGGGTATGTGGTACTTGATATGGACTACCGTGCCTCGGCAGGTTACGGGCGCGACTGGCGCACGGCTATCTACCGCAACATGGGGACGCCTGAAGTACAAGATTTACGAGACGGTGTAAATTGGTTGGTAGAAAATGCCAATGTCGATCGCAATCGAATAGGCACGTATGGGGGCTCTTATGGTGGGTTCTTAACCTTTATGTCTATGTTCAACGCACCGGATCTTTTTGCAGCTGGTGCAGCGCTTCGCCCAGTTACTGATTGGGCGCACTATAACATTGGATATACGTCAAACATCCTAAACACCCCGGATGTCGATCCTATTGCCTATGAGCGCAGTTCACCTATTTATTTTGCAGAAGGGCTAGAGAAACCACTGTTAATTAATGCACCTATGGTAGATGACAATGTGTTTTTCCATGACACGGTTCGACTAGTACAGCGCTTAATCGAGCTAGAAAAGGAAGACTTTGAAACGGCTATTTACCCTGTAGAGCCACATGGCTTCGTTCAACCAAGCTCTTGGTTAGATGAATACCGCCGAATCTATAAGTTATTCGAAGAGAATCTGTAGTGAGCAAAGGCTGGCTATTAAGATAAAAAAACGCCCCTATAAAGGGGCGTTTTTGTTTTAGTGGTAGTCAGTAGTGAGTAAAGGGAGTCGTATTGTGACCCCCGATGCTATTTCACTCGTTAACTACCGTTTTTTAGCGGTTAGCCACATAAGTGTGAAGATGATTAATCCACTTAGCGCACCGAATAAGTGCGAATCAATCGCCACTTTGGCGTCAATCAGTGCAGCAACCTGAGCACTACTGCCTGATATTTGTTCATAAATCACTTTAAGCGCCACACCGCCCAGTAAAATCCAACCCGAGCGCATCTTATTCATAATATCCATTAATGCGCCCCATACGAATATACCGTGTAGCGCACCAGATAACCCTGCATACCAAATAAGATCTTCAGAAAACAGATAAAGGCCTGCACTTGTGCCTAAGCTGCACCATACAAACACTTTTAAAAAACGACCTATTCGGTAATGTTCGCCGTGTAACGCCCACAGTAAGGTAAGGCCTGATAAATTCAGCAGCAAGTGATACCCATTGGTGTGCACAATATTGCCAGATAATAAACGCCAGGTTTCTAACCCTTGAATGGCGAAACGATCGTAAGCTAACCACTCACCAGAGAGCGGCTCTAAGAAAAAAGCGACGATAGCGCAAAGCGCTAAAATAAGTGGGCCTACGCTATACTTAGGTGAGACCGGTAGTGACATCATCATTGTTATTTATTTTAGTAATCCGTGTGTGCTGGGTATGATACATAAAATTGCCAGTAGGGTGGAAAGCGTTATCGGTAAAAATGCTTTTTTCGTCGGCTTCCGCCTATATAACAATCATAAAAACGTAATGAGGTGACAAATGTCTCTAATTTTAAGTGAAAAGAAAAACGGGATCTTAACGATCACCATTAATCGCCCAGAGAAGAAAAACGCCTTAACCCGAGAAATGTATCAGAGCATGGCTGACGCATTATTCAGTATTGAAAATGACGATAGCATTAAGACTGTGCTGTTCTGTGGTGAAGGCGACTGTTTTACTTCAGGCAACGATATTAGTGATTTTGCAGGGCGCAAAGAAGGGGATGACGTGAATGAGTCTGCGGCATTTATGCGTGGGCTAATAAACTGCAAAGTGCCGGTAGTAGCGCAGGTTCATGGCATGGCTGTGGGTATAGGCACGACAATGCTTTTACACTGCGATTTTATCTATGCTGAGACAAACACCCGATTTGTTCTACCATTCATCAACTTAGGTCTTGTTCCTGAATTTGCTTCAAGTTATCTTCTTCCGAAAATGGCAGGGCATGTAAAAGCCAGCGAGTGGCTGATGTTAGGCGAACCATTTGGCACAGAAGATGCCTGTCAGTTTGGGTTAATTACCGGAAGCTATTCTGCCGAGGAGTTAACCGAGAAAGTGACATCGGTATGTAAAAAGTTGGTGGCAAAGCCCTCATTTGCATTGATGCAAACCAAATCACTATTAAAGAATGATGTGGAATCTACCCATCACTATATGGATATTGAATTCGATGTGTTTGGTCAAGCTATGGATTCAGAGGCCGCCCGTGAAGCGTTTGATGCGTTTTTGTCAAAACGTCCGATCAATCCGGAGAAATTTAAATAAAGAGGAAGTCATATTTTGAAACGTGGTTCATGGTTTAGTTCATCGTTTTTAGCCATTGCAGTTTCAAGCTGCCTGTTGGTGTCTGCAAATGCACAGCAAGTAAGAGAAGTAGGGGAGCCAGAGGCCGCCACGGGGTATGTAGATAAACAAGCCTTTTCTGCGAATGATTACATGGTGGTAGCGGCTAACCCATACGCCTCCTGGGCAGGCAAAAACATATTGGCCAAAGGGGGAAGCGCCATTGATGCTGCCGTTGCCGTGCAATCAATGTTATCGCTGGTTGAACCACAGTCCTCAGGCATTGGTGGTGGCGGGTTTATATTGTATTGGGACAATAAAAACAAAGTGCTGCACACCTTCGACGGTAGAGAAACCGCCCCTGCGGCCGTAAACTCGCATTGGTTTATTGAAGGCAATAAGCCCATGCGATGGCTTGATGCCGTGGTAGGTGGGAAATCAGTAGGTGTACCTGGCGCGATTAAAGCGCTGGAAACTGCACAAAGTGAATTCGGCACTTTGCCATGGAACACATTGTTTGACGATACAATTAAAACGGCGACCGAAGGGTTTCGCGTGTCGCCGCGGCTGGCTAAGCTTATTGCGCTTGATTACCACCCAGGTTTAAAAACGTTTCCAACCAGTTCTACCTACTTCTTTCCTGCGGGGCTTCCGTTAAAAGAGGGCGCGATACGTAAAAATAAGCAATTGGCTAAAACCTTAAAAGGTCTTGCCGAAAACGGCACTGATTATTTGTATAAAGGCGAGTTAGCAGAAAAGATTGTTAAAACGGTAAATTCTGCGTCAATTAACCCAGGTCAAATGACGACTGAGGACTTAGCCGCTTACGAGCCTATTCGACGTGAGCCGGTATGTGGCTTGTATCGTGATAAACAGATTTGTGGCATGGCACCGCCAAGTTCCGGTGGTATTAACGTGTATCAAATTCTAAAGATGTTAGAAGGGCAGGATTTTTCTACCCTCACGCCTGACTCGGTAGAATTCGCAAACGTTTTCACTCAATCAAGCGCGCTGGCCTACGCTGACAGAGAAAAATACATAGCGGATAGTGATTTTACCAACCTTCCGTTTGCCGCCATGATTAACACTGCGTATTTGAATCGCCGCGCCGAAGGTATTGCGCCAGATAAGAAGTGGCGACGTGTACGTGCTGGTAACCCTTATGGCGATGCCAATATTAGCCTTGGCAGCAACATGGAACAGCCTAATACCTCGCATTTCTCTATTGTTGATAAAGAAGGCAATGCGGTATCAATGACCACAAGTATCGAGTTTATGTTCGGTTCGGGTTTGATGGTGGGTGGCTTCTTGCTAAATAACCAATTAACCGACTTTTCGTTTTCGCCTACGCAAAATCGTTTCCCTGTCCCTAACCGTGTTGAGCCAGGTAAGCGTCCACGAAGCGCAATGAGCCCTACGATGGTATTCGACAAGGATGGCGACTTAGAAGTGGTGGTAGGCTCTCCTGGTGGCTCACGTATTGTAAGTTACGTGGCTCAAACGTTAGTGGGCGTGTTAGATTTTGGATTAGACATACAGCAGGCCATTAATTTACCTAAAATTACTAACCGAAATGATTACACGGCTCTTGAAAAGGGAACGCCAATTGCTGAGCTTGAAGCGCCTTTAAAAGCGTTAGGGCATAATGTAAAGGTTGTCGACTTAAACAGCGGTTTACATGGTATTCAAATTAAATCGGGTAAAATTATTGGTGGCGCGGATCCAAGACGTGAAGGTGTTGCGGTAGGGCGCTAAGCGGCTTCATTTAGCACCATGGCTAAATAACCAAAGGCTGTTCGAATTGTGTATTCGAACAGCCTTTTTTTTGTTACATGAAATGGTCTGGGTGAATTTGAGAAACTTTCCACATACCATCTTCTTTAATAAGATCTAAACTGCGCAAGTCTTCAATTTTATCGTCATCGTACATACCACTTAAAAATACGGTAACCGTTGCCTTTTCTGAAAACTCAGAACGCCCAACACTATTGCCACTTTGTGGGGTAATAATCACAGAATCGTACTTTAAATTTAAAAGGTGGCGCTGTACATTTCTATTACTGTGGTAATTAGTTAGAATTCTAGCCAATCGATCGGACGACAGACTAATTGCAACATCAAGATTATCGTCTTCATACACACTTTTTAGAAACGTAACTGCCGAATATTCTGGCGTACTGTCGGCTAGCATACCGTAGCGACCCATTCCTTCTTCTTTTTCTCCACATGCCGCTAAACAAAGCACGCTAAACATAATGGCATAAAAACGTAAACGAAAAGAACGCATTAATAAAAACCTTAAACAAGTCGAAGGAAAATGATCGCCCACATTATCGATACTCATCCGATGAGACGCAAGTCAATACGTCTAAACCTTTCGAATAATATTCACTTACCTGTTAAACGAAGCTTGAAAATAACTGCCTTTATTTAAAGATAGTTGAGATAAAAGGGTTTGAGCCTTTTTTTTAAAAACAAAAAACGAGGCCGAAGCCTCGTTTTGTTATTTACACTCGTCACCGATTAACGGGTTGGTAAGCGTGATTATTGTGTTTCTTCTTGGTCGCCAAATGCGCCCGCAAATAATGGGCTGCTTAGGTAACGTTCAGTACCACTGGCTAGCAGAACAACAACAATTTTGTCTTTGTTCTCTGGGCGTTCAGCAAAACGTTTTGCTGCTACCACTGCTGCACCAGAAGAAATACCTGCAAGAATACCTTCTTCGGTCATCAAGCGGTGCGCCATTTCCATACATTCGTCGTTGGTGACTTGCTCAACTTCGTCAATCAAGCTTAAGTCCAAGTTACCTGGAATGAAGCCTGCACCAATACCTTGAATTTTGTGTGGCCCTGGTGTGAGTTCTTCACCATTCATCGCTTGAGTGATAACAGGCGAGTCAGTAGGCTCTACAGCAATAGAGGTAATAGCTTTACCTTGCGTGTTTTTAAGGTAACGGCTCACACCAGTAATGGTTCCGCCTGTACCTACGCCTGCTACGAATGCATCAACTTTGCCGTCGGTGTCATTCCAAATTTCAGGACCCGTGGTCTTTTCGTGAATAGCAGGGTTAGCAGGGTTATCGAACTGCTGAAGTAAAACGTACTTTTCAGGATCAGAGGCCACAATCTCTTGTGCGGCGGCAACTGCGCCTTTCATGCCTTTTGGTGCTTCAGTTAATACTAAGCTAGCACCAAGGGCTTTTAATAGCTTTCTGCGCTCTAAGCTCATGCTGCTAGGCATGGTAAGCGTTAGTTTGTAACCACGTGATGCTGCAACAAACGCAAGGGCAATACCTGTGTTACCACTGGTAGGCTCTACAATTTCCTTACCTTGGGTAAGCACGCCACGTTTTTCTGCATCCCAAATCATATTGGCGCCAATACGACATTTAACGCTGAAGCTTGGGTTACGAGACTCAACCTTTGCGTAAACGTTACCAGAAGTAACGCGGTTTAATTTAACTAAAGGCGTGCGGCCAATAGCCAGAGAGTTGTCGTCAAATACTTGCATTATTAATCCTTACCTAGTTAGGAAATCCCAGCAGTCGTGATTTATACGACCTTTATAATAGTTAATAATTCATAGCCTGAATTTGGGGATTTCGTCATACCCCTATATCATTGGTCCCAAACGTGAAAATGCAAAGTGCTTTTTCGCTATATGTTATTGTTATTTTACATGACGAATCAGAACGAAAGAGGTAAAACCATAATGGCTTTTAGTGGAACGTCGAATTATATCGCTACAAAAGATTTGCAACTTGCCGTGAATGCCGCCATTACGCTAGAGCGTCCACTGCTTATCAAAGGTGAGCCGGGCACCGGTAAAACCATGTTGGCTGAAGAGTTAGCCGCCAGTCTTGGAACCGATTTAATTCAGTGGCACATCAAATCTACTACAAAGGCACAACAAGGCTTGTACGAATACGATGCGGTATCTCGTCTTCGTGATTCACAGCTGGGTGACGATCGCGTTCACGATATTGGCAATTACATTGTTAAAGGAAAACTGTGGCAGGCATTTGAAGCAGGCAACCGTCCTATTTTATTAATTGATGAAATAGACAAAGCGGATATTGAGTTTCCAAACGATTTATTGCTAGAGCTCGATAAGATGGAATTCTTTGTATATGAAACTCAAGAGCGTGTGGTGGCCACAGAGCGCCCCATAGTAATCATCACGTCAAATAACGAAAAAGAGCTGCCTGACGCCTTCCTACGTCGTTGTTTTTTCCACTACATTCAATTTCCTACGCCTGAAGAGATGCAGCAAATCGTAGATGTGCATTTCCCAGACTTAAAGAAGAAGCTGCTTGATGAAGCATTAAAAGCCTTTTTTGAAATTCGTGATGTTCCAGGGCTTAAGAAGAAACCGTCTACTTCAGAGCTTATCGATTGGTTGAAACTGCTGGTAGCCGAAGACATTCCACCTGAAGCGTTGCAATCCAAAGACGGTAAAGCCGCCATTCCACCGCTATATGGTGCACTACTTAAAAACGAGCAAGATATTCACTTGTTCGAAAAATTGGTATTTATGGCGCGCCGCTAATGCTTATTCAATTCTTTTTCACGCTGCGAAAATATCAAGTAAAGGTAAGCTTGCGAGAGCTACTTGATTTACTCCACGCCTTGGAAAAGCATATTGTTTATGCAGATTTAGAAGGCTTCTATAGTTTGTCTCGAACCATCATGGTGAAAGATGAGTCTCAATACGATAAATTCGACAGAGCATTTGCCGATTATTTTGAGGGGGTAGAATCTATCGATTTATTCGGTAAAGAAATCCCCGAAGAATGGTTACGTAAACAAATCGAGAAAACCTTAAGTGCAGAAGAGCGTGAAGCGCTACGCCAGTCTGGCGGGTTAGAAGCTTTAATGGATACCCTTAAAAAACGCCTTGAAGAGCAAGAAAAGCGACATCAAGGTGGTAACAAATGGGTGGGTACGGGAGGAACATCTCCCTTTGGCGCTTATGGCGACAACCCTGAAGGTATTCGTATTGGGCAAAAGGGCAATCGTCGTAACTCGGCGGTAAAAGTGTGGGATAAGCGCGAGTTTAAAAACTTATCTGCCGACGTTGAGCTAGGCACACGAAACATTAAAGTGGCCTTGCGTAAATTACGTAAATTCGCCAGAACCGGTGCCAGTGAAGAACTTGATGTGGCTACCACCATTGGTGAAACGGCCAAAAAAGGCGGTATGCTAGATATACACATGTCGCCCGAGCGCCATAACGCGGTTAAGGTGCTAATGTTTTTTGATGTGGGCGGTTCGATGGATCCTCACGTTAAAACCACGCAAGAACTTTTCTCTGCAGTGCAGAGTGAGTTTAAATACCTCGAGTACTTCTACTTTCATAATTGTGTGTATGAAGAAGTTTGGAAAGACAACCTGCGCCGTGAAAAAGAGCGGGTATCGGTTCACGATATTATTCACCGGTACGGTAAAGACTATAAAGTTATCTTTGTTGGCGATGCCACCATGGGGCCTTATGAAATTTCCTATCCTGGTGGAAGTGTAGAACATTGGAACGAAGAACCGGGTAGTGCATGGCTAGGCCGAATACTGAACCACTTTAACAAAGCGGTTTGGTTAAACCCGCAAGCGGAAAATTATTGGCCTTACTATTCGTCTATTTCCATTATAAAAGAAATTGTTGAAGACAGAATGTACGGGCTAACCCTTGAAGGCTTAACCCAGGCCATCAAAGAGCTCAGCCGTTCACGCTAGGCATTGTTTATTTGGCCGTTTGCATTAGCCGTTCTCATTAGTCAGTGTGTGAGACGCAGAGAGTTATAAAAAATGAGTAAAGTCGCAAGCATACTGTTGGCGGGTGGGGAAAGTAAGCGTTACGGCGGTAACAAGTTACTCTCCCCGCATCATAATGGGTTGCCGTTAATCCAATATGCGTTGCAGCAGTTACACGGGCTTAATCTTGCCGGTACTTATGTGGTTACTGGGCGTTGGCACAGTGATGTTGTTGATGTTGTCGATATGATGTCGGCAAGCACAGCTCAAGATAGCAATAGCACTAAGGTGTGTTATAACCCGTTGTGGCGTGAAGGCATTGCGTCGAGTATTCGTTGTGGTCTGCAGGCTCTTATGCTGGAAAAGAGCCTTATGCAGGCAGCCGACAATGAGTACACCCATGTGTTAGTACACTTAGCCGACTTAGCCAGTGTTACCACCGCTACACTGCAAGCATTGCTTAACGAAATCCCATCAAATCCCAATCACATCATTTACAGTCAGTGGCATAAACGCGGTCTTGATGAGCAAGTGAAAGTAAAAGCGACAGTGCCTGCTATATTCCCCAAAGCAGCATTCGAGAGCTTGCTTGCGTTAAGCGGCGACAAGGGTGCAAAGAAAGTAATAGAAGACTGGAAAGACAAGGGGCAGGCTATTGGTGTCAATCACCCCGAGTCTGCATTTGATATTGATGCACCTAGTGATTGGAACGCCTATCGGAGCAACGAGGCATAACCGATAGGCAGGGTATCAATTAAATTACGTGGCGAATCGGTAGCTTGGTCGTTGAATATAATAAAGTCTTGCACCTAGCATGACTGCCGCAGCACTTAACCCCACAATAAATCCAATCCAAAAGCCGCCAGCAGACATAGGCTCTGCCGTTATCCAATTAGTACGGCCTAATATAACGCCGGTGGGCAAACCAATTAACCAGTAAGACACAAACGTAATGATAAACATGGCGGTAGTGTCTTTGTATCCACGAAGCGCATTGGCTGATATTACTTGTATAGCGTCTGAAAGCTGAAAAATTGCTGCGTAAATAAGTAGGGCATTCGCCATTTGGTAAACCGCCTCATCGCTGGTATAAAGCCCAATGATGAATGCTTTGGCACTTAGCGTGAACGTTGCAGTACATGCCGCGGTAACAAAGCCGATTAAAATCGAGCACTTTGCGGCAATTTTAGCTTGCCGTCTATTATTTTGCCCAATGCGATAACCTATACGAATAGACGCTGCCATACCAATACTCATGGGTACCATAAACATGAGTGCCGAGAAATTAAGGGCTACTTGGTGGGCGGCAACTGTGGTGGATCCAAAAGGCGCAAGCAATAGTGCCACTACCGCAAATAAGGTCACTTCAAATAGCAATGTCATGGCGATGGGAAGGCCAAGCTTGAAGGTACGCTTTATGGCAACCACAGACGGCTTGTAGTACGTATCGAAAAGCTGGTACTTTTTTAGCGCGGGGCTAAAACGTACGTAAATGAAGGTAGCAATTAGCATGGTGTAAATAACAATAGCTGTTGCTACACCACAACCCGCGCCACCAAAAGCGGGTATAGGGCCAATACCGTAAATGAAAAGGTAGTTACCTAGTATGTTGGCCATTAAACCAATCACGGTAATTAACATGGTAGGTTTGGTTTTACCTAGCCCTTCACAGTAGTTTCTTAGCCATTGATAAAGCGCGAATCCCGGCATGGCACACAGCACGTAAACCACATAATCCACGGTGATGGTATGAAGCTCATCTGCCATGGGGAATAGCGATACGATGTTACCAGCAAAGGGAATGAGTGCGGCCATAGCTACACCAACGAAACACACTAAATAGCCTGCTTGTTGACTGGCATTGGCAATGCCGGTGATGTCTTTTGTACCTTGAAGCCTTGAAATAATGGGCGGTAAAGCTAGCGCAATACCTTGTATAAAACATAATAAGGGCACGGTAATACTAAAACCTAGGGCTACTGCTGCCATATCAGTGGCGCTATAACGCCCTGCCATAATAGTATCGCTCACGCCCATTAGCATTTGGGTAATTTGCGCAATTAATAGTGGCCAAGCCAGCTTTATAATATCTCTACCTTCAAGTAGATAACGTTTGTTCTTCAAGGCTACAGATCCGATTCAGGTGAAAGTAAATCAAAAGGGATAACAGGCAGGATTGTGCCTTTTTCAACATGACTGATGTCTTCGTGAATAATCATTAAACAATTGGCTGCGGTAATAGACGTCATGACACCAGAACTTTGTGTGCGAAACGGCGTTACCAGAAAATTGAAGTTTTCATCGTAGGTTATCGTGGCGCGCTGAAAATCCCGACGGCCAGCACGACGTTTAATGTCGCAGGTTACCGTGGCATTAACGGTTAGCGGCTTACGAACTTGCTGTTCACCTTGCATTTTTCTAATTAACGGGGTAACAAGAAGTTTAGCGGTTACAAAGGCAGAAACAGGGTTACCAGGCAAACCACAAAACAAGGTATTGCCAATATGGCCTAAGGCAAAAGGTTTACCCGGTTTAATTGCCACTTTCCAAAAGTCGATACTACCTAAAGCGTCTATTACGTCTTTCACATAATCGGCGTCGCCAACCGACACGCCGCCACTACTTACCATTACATCTACCCGTGCGCTTGCTTCTTTGAACAGGGCGGTGAGTGATTGTTCATCGTCTTTTACTATGCCGAAATCGATAATCTCAACGCCCAACTCTGAAAGTAGGGCACTCACACCAATACGATTCGACTCATATATTTGGGTAGGTAAGCAGGGTTCGCCAGGTTGAGCTAGTTCAGAACCTGTGGCGACAACACCCACCTTAACTTGTTTTACTACGTCTACCGTGGTGAGCCCTTGTGAAGACAACAACATAAGGTGCTGTGGCTGTAATCGAATACCTTGATTTACCAGTGACTGTCCAATTTTAATATCCGCTTCTTTCTTGCGAATGTTTTCGCCACAAGCGTGCTGCTTATTAATACTTACGTGATTGCCTTCAGTAGACGTATTTTCAACCATCACTACGGCATCGGCGCCTGGAGGTACTGGTGCGCCCGTCATGATTTTTATCGCGTGGCCGGGTTTTAAAGGTTCGTCTGCGGCCATGCCAGCGGTAATGGTGCCCTGAATAGGCATAAGCGTGTCTGGTTGACTACTAGCTGCATTAATAGCGAAGCCATCCATTGCCGAGTTATCCCACGGCGGCACAGATAAAGAAGCATGAACTTCGGAGGCGGTAATTCTTCCTAAGGCGCGGCTTAATTCAATGGTTTCAGATTCACCCAAGATGCTCGTTGCATCAATTGCTTTTTCCAATGCGTGTTCTAACGATAACCATTTTGAAGACATGAAAACCACTCCCTAATTTGAGGGTGGTGATTATCACCTAAATGCGCCAATAAACCAATGTATTAGGCAGTGACGATAAGGAAATTACAACAAAAACGGCGCTATAAGCGCCGTTTAGAAAAGGGTAATGAAGAGCTCAAGAATGTGAGGTTACTCAAAGTCTTGGTTGCTTATCCAAAGTACCTGGTAGGGTTTCAATTGCAAAAAGGCATCCGACAAGGCAATTTGTTGGCGAGTCACAAGATCTATCCAGTTATCAGTACCAATCAAATTGATATCTGACAGCAGAATAGTTTGCTCTTCATCCGACACATTACTAATGCAGAAGATACTTTGCTTTCTGTCTAAACTTTGTCGCCAATAACCGAAAATACTTTCGTTAAGCTGCAACGTAAATTGCGTAGCATTCGGGTGGAATGCTGGCTGAGCTTTACGAATTCGAATTAACTGAGACAATCGCGTCAATACTTTGTGATGCTGTGAATAGGGCGAATCAAGCAAGGCTTCTAGCTCTTTAAAGTCCCAACGTCTACGGTTGATTGAACGGTTTTGACCTGTATTAGCCACTTTCTCATAGTCGTTAGACGTACCTAATAAACTATGAATATAAATGCCTGGAATACCTTCCATTCCCAGCATAATGGCGTGCGCACAGATAAAGCGGTCTATCTGCCATTTATCCGGGCCTTTTGTTGTTCCCTGTAACGCATCAAATAACGTAATGTTTATTTCATAAGGCTTTTGCTGCCCATGATCAGATGCGCGCCACGAAATTTTGCCACCAAAGTTTTGCATGGTATGCACAAGTTCTGAAATTTCTTCATCGTCTAGCAACCCTTCGGCAGGGCGAAGGCCAATACCATCGTGCGATGCAATGAAGTTAAAGTATGCCGTACCGTTTTGCGCAGGTGGCATGCTCATCATCCAACTCTTTAAGTACTTACAATTACCCGTTACCAAGGTGTTGACCAATAGTGGTGGCAATGAAAAGTTATAAATAGCATGGGCTTCATTGGCATTACCGAAATAGGTCAAATTTTCCCTGTTAGGAATATTGGTCTCAGTAATTATAATAATAGACGGGTCGACATGTTCAATCAGCGTGCGAATTAACCTAATAACCTCATGAGTTTGAGGAAGGTTAATGCAGTTAGTGCCAACAATTTTCCACAAAAACGCCACAGCGTCTAAGCGGAATATTTTTGCGCCCTTGTCGATATACAAACGAATGATATCAATGAACGTAAGAAGTACCTTAGGGTTCCTGAAATCAAAATCGACTTGGTCATGACTGAAAGTACACCAAACATGTTTAGTGCCATCTTTGGTTTCTGTTTCACGCAATAAAGGCGAAACCCTAGGACGAGTAACAATAGACAAATCGTCAGCGGGATCCCCAGTAAAAAAGAAATCTGAACCTGGACCTTCACCTTTGATGAAATTATCGAACCATACACTGCGCGCAGAACAGTGGTTAATCACCAAATCAGTCATTAACCCGTAGTCTTTCGCAATGGCTTCAATATCGTCCCAGCTGCCCAAGGCTTCATTCACACTTGAATAGTCGATAACCGAAAAGCCATCGTCTGAACTGTATGGAAAGAAAGGCAGAATGTGCACATTATTGATGGTGTTCTTACTATAGCGATTTAAAAAGCGATTGAGGGTAACGAGCGGTCGCTCGTCGCCATCAATAACGCTATCGCCATAGGTGATCATGATGATGTCTTCCTCGTCCCAATAATTAGAATGGGATTGAGGAAGCGACACATCTTCATCAGGCTTAATGCCCATCGTCTCCATTAAAGACATGGTTAAGCTTTCTAATGAATGCTCAAGGGGTACATCAGCATAGATATATTCTAGATGGTGCTTCACTTTGTCATGGAGTACTTGCCATGTCATTGTCTATTACTCCATAAATTCTGCGGTGTCAGCTTCAACGGCCTCCAGCAAGCGCTCGAGAATATCTGGCACAGCGCTGGTTACTCGGTTCCAACTTGGAATGAAAGGGGTTTCCATTGGGTTTTCTAAAAAGTTCTGTCCAGCTTTCATGATATTACTGGCAAACATTTCAACTGCTTTTTCTTCACTGTGAATATCAAGTGTAAGACCGTTCATGACTGCGTCGTTGTGATAGGTCTCAATAAAGTCTAGTGCAATTCTGAAATAGGTAGCCTTGATAGAGCGGAACATCTCGTTACTAAAGGTATAACCTTGGGTAGCCAACTTTCTAAAGATGGCCTTAGTAATGTCGATAGACATTTTAGATAAGCCACCATGTTCATCATTAAGCGACAAATCTTGGTGCTTGTGATCGTAAATATCGCAAATGTCGGCTTGGCAAAGGCGATTGTGCGAATAATTGCGATGCATTTCAGACAGTACGCCAATTTCTAAGCCCCAATCACTTGGAATGCGAATATCGTTTAGCACATCGCGGCGGAACGAAAACTCACCGGCTAACGGGTAGCGGAAGCTGTCCATAAACTCAAGGTATTCGTTGTCACCCATAATACGCTTAAGTGCGCGTAATAACGGTGTCACTAATAATCGAGATACGCGGCCGTTAATTTTACCGTTCGCTACACGGGCATAGTAGCCCTTACAGAACTCATAGTTAAAGTTCGGGTTTGCGACAGGGTAAATAAGCTTAGCCAATAAGTCTTTGTTGTACGTCACAATATCGCAGTCATGCAGAGCAACAGACTCAGCACGGTTTGATGCTAAAACATAGCCCATGCAATACCAAACATTACGGCCTTTACCCAACTCTTTAGGTGCTAGACCTTTTGATTGTAGTTCTTCATCAAGGGCTTTCAAGCGAGGACCGTCGTTCCAAAGTACGCGATGATGCTGAGGCAGTTTGTCGAAAAACTTTAGCGCATGTTTATATTGCGCCATATCGGCGCGATCTAGCCCTATAACAATTTCAGATAAATAAGGTACGCCCGTTAATTCATCAACAATATGAGGTAAGGCATCACCTTCTAGTTCTGAAAAAAGTGATGGCAAGATAAGTGCCATGGGACGTTTCTGTGAAAAGCGGAGTAACTCGGCTTCTAGTTCCTCTGTTGGTCTACGAGAAAGATTATGTAAAGTTGTAACCACACCGTTTTGATAAAAATCAGCCATGTGTCCTCCTGATTATAGGGAAAGCAATTGAGTTAGCATTTCGTTCCAGCCTTCTGGGCCAGGTAACGTGCTGGTATAAACCTCGTCTTTTTTAACAGAAGGCGGAGGATTTACCGGAGATAAAATTCGTATAGCGATATGTGCTGCTTCAAGCATAGCAATATCGTTTTTTCCATCGCCAAGGGCAACGGTTTTAACATGACTATCATGTTGTCTTTGGTATTCGGCCGCTAGCCATTTAAGGGCTTGGCCTTTGTCGCAATTGCCAGATACATGGATAAATCGCCCGCCTTCTAGAGGATAGGCGCCACGTTCTTTAACTGCCGCAATAAATTTTTGTTTGTTTTCATCAGAACCAGTCCAAAGTACAGGTTCTCCAAATTGACGTTTAGCTGCTAGGGCAGCAGACGCTTCGTCTAAGCCTGTACTGCTTTGAATTTCTTCTAAACTCATTTGCGAAAACTGTTTAAACTCACCTTCAAAATCTGCTTTGATTTTATCGAGAAGTTTAATCCAGTAATTTTTATTGGATATAAACGATTTACACCAGTAACCATCTACCCATACGGTTCCGCTAGGTTTCTTTTTGAAAAAGCCATGTGGAATAAATATGGCCGCGCCGTTTTCAATGATAAATGGCCCAGTAAGGCCAATTTGCTCTCTTAAAGGCTGTAGCTCAGCGAAGGTTTTACTGGTGGTTGGAATAACCGGTATATCTCGTGACTCTAACGCTGTTAAAGCAGGTTTCGCCGCCTCAAAGGAGTAGGTATGGTGGTCTAACAGCGTGCCGTCCATATCGGTGAAAACTAGCGTTCTTGTCATTACTTTACTTCCTCGCCGGTTATAGTTCTTGTTTCATCTAGCGAATACACAGTGTCACACTTTGTAGGCAATGTTTTAAGTGCATGCTCGGTTAGTCGTTGGTAATTCTGAATAAACTGTGCAACTTGTTCATCGGACATTACCCCTGTAGAAGCGCCTTTGGTTGCTACAGCAAGTTTATGTTCTTGCTCTAACCGCCAGCGGTAAACACATTCAAACGAGGGGGCTTTTAACATAACCCGATAATCGATTTGATCAAACAAGCTTTGATAGTCGTTTGATAATTCAGTATTAACAAACGAACGCCAAATACCAAGTGGATCTTGGTTTTCTTCTAAACTATTTATGGGTTGCTTCATATCGGCAGCGCTTTGCGGTGTTACCCCAACACACCATCCCTCTAAAATAATGATATCTGGTGGCGCGGTCACTACAGGCCACTGATTAACAGGGAAGGGGTCGTCTATCGCTTTATTAAAACGGGGAAGGGCAACTTGGCCGCTGCCTTTAAGCTGCTTAAACGTATCAAGGGCAAGAGGCATATTGTGTGTACCGGGTACACCTCTGGTTGCAAGCAGCGGATGGACCTTTATCGATAGCGCATTTCGCTGCGATTTATCTAAATAAAAGTCATCAATAGAAAGGCAAACCACTTTTTTAGCGTAAATGCTGGTTAAATACGCGCTAATAAAATCAGTAAGCGTAGATTTTCCTGAGCCTTGGCAGCCGTTAATCCCGACCACCAATGGGGCTTTACTTGAATTTGTTGCACCCTCTTGGTGCTTAACTAACCGTTCGCATAATGGGATGAACCATTTTTGTGCAGTGTCCGCATACGTACTTGGTAGCTGATGTGTCTTTAAAAACCCATGTATGTCCATGTTGCAACCCTATTAAATGCAGAATACGTACATCATGGGGAATATAGGTTACAACATTTATGCCAACATCACGATTGCATTACATAGGGGTGAACTTATTTACGATTCGCGACAATCACGGCTCGTTGTGGTGCAGGATACCCCTCAATGGTGCGAGTAATATCTTCAGGGTCGAGAAAATCTTTCAATGACTGGCCTTCAATCCATTCAGTGGCCCGTTGTTCATCCAGTGTTGTGAAGTTCTTATCAACCACACGAATGTTTTCAAACCCAAGACGCTCTAGCCAAACCGTTAAGGCGTCTGTGCTAGGTAGAAACCACACATTGCGCATTTGAGCATAACGTTCTCCGGCCATTAATACGGTTTGCGCATCGCCATCTACCACTAAGGTTTCTAATATCAGCTCTCCACCTTTTCGCAGTTGATGCTTAAGTTGGGTGAGAAACTGAATAGGATCTTTTCGGTGATACAGTACGCCCATTGAAAAAACGGTATCAAACGCGTTCAATGGCTGCATTTCTTCAATACCTAGCGGTAAGAAGTGAATGCGATTATCGGGTATAAAGTGTTTGATAGCTTGAAACTGAATCAGAAACAGCTGGGTGGGGTCGATGCCTACCACGTGAGATGCATCACACCCAAGCATACGCCACATGTGATAACCGCTACCGCAACCTACATCTAGCACGGTTCTGTCTTTAAGTGGCGATATATGCGGGGCAACCCTGTCCCATTTCCAATCTGAACGCCATTCGGTATTAACGTGAATGTCGTGTATATGGAAAGGGCCTTTGCGCCACGGCATAAACTGTTGCAGCAACCCTAATATCTTCTTCTGGGTATATTGGTCTATATCATCCGCTGTACCAATTCGAACCTCATCAACAAGGGTGGTAGACGAAGGTGTGGTGGTTGGAATTTTTGCAAGTAGACGACACCACTTATCGAATTCACCGTGTTTCTGACTCTTTTGCCATTCATTCATTTGCGCAGGTAGGGTTTGTAGCCAATGCGATAAAGGCGTATCTAAAATAGATTTGTAGCAGTCGTTAAACCACGTTGATTCTGGTTTCGTCATATTCTTCTCGGTATTCTTAATTGTGAATCTTAGTGTTGATAATGTTTCACAGTATTATGATTCACAGTATTTTTTATGCTAATTCACGGATTGCTGGCTAGAAATGCATTTGGCGTAGCTGCTCACTTAACCGCGATGCCAACTACTTTATTGCAACCAGCGAGGTAAAGTTAAAGCACTTAAACCACATCACCACATCTTTAAAACCAACGGACTTTAATCGCGTTTCGTGTTCGCTGAAGGTATCGGTCAGCATAACTTTCTCGATGGCGGCGCGTTTTTGGCTTACTTCTAATTCACTGTAGCCATTGTCACGCTTAAATTGGTGATGCAGATCTATCAGTAGTTCGTTGCCAGCCACGGTCGGGTGTTTAATTTTCTCTGAAAGAATTAAAACACCACCTTCATTTAAACCATCGTAAATTTGTTTTAATAGCGCTTCTCTATCAGCAGGTGGGATGAATTGTAATGTGAAATTCATGACTACCATAGAGGCGTTTTCTATCTGGGTATCTTGGGCGTTTTGCTGAATGATGGAAATTGGGTTTGGCAGGTTGAAGGCTTGAACCATGCGTCGACAACGGTCAACCATGGCATCGGAACTATCTATACCAATTATTTCACAAGGCACATCTTGAGTAGCGCGAGCAACAGAAAAACTTGCAGCACCCAAGGAACAACCAAGGTCATACACCCTAGTATTGGGTTGTACCTTTGTTTTCGCTAATTCGCCAATGGTATGAACAATAGTTTCATAACCCGGCACCGAGCGTTGGATCATATCGGGAAAAACGTCAACTACTGACTCATCGAATGAAAAATCTGCTACCTTTTTAAGAGGGTTGGCATAAAGTCTGTCGTGTTTTTGCACAAAATGTACTCAGCTAGCGGGAATTTGGTCGGCAATTTTACCCTCACAAATTTAAATGCCAATGGAAAACAGTAAAAAAATCAAATAAAGCGGTGATTTTTAACGAATAGGGCTTTTAGAATTAAATCGAAAGTATTAACCTAGAGACATAAGAACTAAAGGAAGCAACAACGCTAATGACAAGAATTCTTGTAGCAGATGATCACCCATTGTTTCGTGAAGCACTCAGCGGAGCGTTAGGACCTTATTTTGAAAACGCGCAGATTCTTGAAGCTGGAAGCCTTGATGCTGCGCTGGCCGTTTTAAATGAATACGACGGCATCGAGTTGGTCTTACTCGACTTAAACATGCCAGGCGGTGAATATTTTAATGGCATTATTACCTTGCGTGAACAATATCCTAATATTCCTATCGGCGTAGTATCGGGTAGCGATACGGTAGAAGTGGTAGCACAGGTAATGAGCTTAGGCGCTCAAGGCTTTATCCCTAAGGTGTCAGCAACACGTGAAATGGCGCAAGCTATTGTGGACATCATTGCGGGTAAAAAATGGCTTCCTGAAGGTATGGAAGAAGAGCTTGAGAAAGTAGACGACGAATTGAAGTTGTTGCTTCAACGTTTCAGAGAGCTAACGCCTAAACAAATTCAAGTATTATCATTCCTACGTGCAGGCTTAATGAACAAGCAAATTGCCCACGAAATGAATGTAACTGAAGCAACGATTAAGGCGCACATCAGCGCAATTCTACGTAAGCTTGAAATCAATACGCGTACGCAAGCAGTATTGTTGATGGACAAGCTTCAGCTAAGCTAGTCGTACAAGCAAGCGTTACAAATTAAAAATAAAAAAAAGCCGGTGTTGTTATTAACACCGGCTTTTTTGTCTGCGCTGTATATACAGTAGTGGTATTTCACTACTGTGTTAGCGTAATAGCAAGGTGATGAAATCATTGCGTGTTGTAAATTTTGCCTGAGTAGGCGCAATCACGAGCAAAGATAACCAAAAAATAGCCGTCACTTTAGTGCATAAAAAAAGGCCGCCGAAGCGGCCCTTTTTAGGAAGGATTAAGCTAAGCAGCTTTGCCTCCTCGTTTCTTTATTTCGCTAGAAGAGTTCACTTTAGCCACTAATTCTTCGTGGTCGAAATCGTCCACGTTAATGGTTCTCAGTCTTCCTGCTTCTGTACGACGAAGTAGGTCAGCTTCTTCTTCATTAATGATGTCTTCACTAAGCGCTTCATCTGCTAACGCCGCTAAACGTGTGAAAGGCAGTTTCGCTTTCTTATGTTTGCAAATGCGTTCGAAGATTGGCTCGGCTGCTAACACGTCATCAAGGGTTTGTTCTAAGTCACCGAACAAGTTACCTTCTTCACGAGACAGGTACTGACCATAACCTAAACGGCTACGTGCGCTACAAGGGGTTTGTAGCATTTGTGCAATAGCATGCTCGGTTTTATCAGAAGGCTTACCAACGCGACGTCCAAACGGAATAACAAGGCCACGAAGTACAACACCAATGGCTTTGTTAGGGAAGTTCGCTAAGAAGTCGTCAATCGCTGTTTCAATGTCATGCAAGGTGTTTTGCATTGCCCAATGAAGTAGCGGTAAGTCTTCTTTTAAGCGACCATCTTCGTCAAAACGCTTCAAGGTAGTACTACCTAAGTACAAGCCGCTTAAAATGTCACCTAAGCGTGCAGATAAGCGCTCACGACGTTTTAAGTCGCCGCCTAACACACCCATAGAAACATCAGTAAGCAACGCTAGGTTTGCACTATAGCCTTGTAACAGCTTGTAGTAGTGAGCCGTTTCGTCAGTGAAAGGCGCACTGCTGAATACGCCACTTGTCAGTGAGAACCAAACACTGCGAACCGTATTTGAAATGGCAAAACCAATATGACCAAATACGGCTTTATCAAATGCACTAATGCTTTCTTTTTTGTCTTCAATTGACGCAGCTTGAATTTCTTTCAACACGAAAGGGTGACAGCGCATTGCGCCTTGACCGAAAATCATCATGTTACGAGTAAGGATGTTCGCGCCTTCAACCGTGATTGACACTGGAACACCTTGGTAACCACGGCCCAAATAGTTATTTGGCCCAAGCATTACGCCCTTACCGCCATGAACGTCCATTGAATCGTTAATCACTTGACGCATTTTTTCAGTAAGGTGGTATTTACAGATTGCCGATATAACAGACGGCTTCTCACCTAAATCAACACCTACTGTTGAAAAGCGTGTTACGCCATCCATCAAGTAAGCATTACCACCAATACGGGCTAGCATTTCTTCTACGCCTTCCATATGACCAACAGGCATACGGAACTGACGGCGAATACGTGCATACGCACCTGTAGCCAATGATACAGATTTAGCGCCACCAGCAGCAGAAGACGGTAGGGTAATACAACGGCCTACTGACAAACATTCAACCAGCATACGCCAGCCTCTACCAGCCATTGCTGGGCCACCGATGATGTAATCGATTGGAACGAATATGTCGTTACCGCGAATAGGGCCGTTTTGGAACGGGGTATTCAGCGGGAAGTGACGACGACCAATTTCTAGGCCTTTTGTGTCGCGAGGAATAAGTGCACAAGTAATACCTGGCTCTTTATTCTCACTTAACAAACCGTCTGGATCTTGAAGTTTAAACGCTAGACCAATAACTGTCGCCACTGGCGCAAGAGTAATATAACGCTTGTCGAAGGTTAGGCGCATACCTAGCACTTCTTCACCGTTCCATTCGCCTTTACATACCACACCAACATCAGGAATAGCGCCAGCATCAGAACCCGCTTCAGGGCCCGTTAATGCAAAACAAGGCACTTCTTGACCTGCCGCTAGGCGAGGTAAGTAATGATCTTGTTGTTCTTTTGTTCCATAGTGCTGAAGTAGCTCACCTGGGCCTAACGAGTTAGGAACACCAACCGTACTTGAAAGTACGGCGCTAACGCCAGCAAGCTTTTGAAGAACACGAGACTGTGCGAACGCTGAGAACGCCAGGCCGCCGTATTCTTTTTTAATGATCATGGCAAAGAACTTATGTTCTTTAAGGAATGCCCAAATTTCAGGAGATAAATCGGCATCTTTATGGTTAATTTGCCATTCATCTACCATTGAACACACTTCTTCAACCGGTCCGTCTAGGAACGCTTGTTCCTCAGCCGTTAAACGACCTTTAGGAATGCGGTGAAGTTTTTCCCAATCAGGCTTACCACTGAAAATATCACCGTCCCACCAAACTGTTCCTGCATCGATTGCTTCTTGCTCGGTGCTAGACATTTCTGGCATTACCTTTCGGTAAAACGATAATAATTTTTTAGTGATGTGTTGCTGACGAATATTAGAAAGGGTAAACGGCAGCGTAAGTGCTAGGAATACAATCCAACCAAGTAAACCAATATCACCAAATAGAGTCCCTAAAATCATGACCCCACCAGCGATACACACTGCTGTTACTAAGCTGGTACGTTGATAGCTGGCAACTGCCAAAGCTAACACTACCAGTAAAAACCAAATAAAATCTGCCATACTTCGCTCCTGAAAAGGCGTTAGATGTAACGCTAATCGTTCCACTCATTTTGGCTCATTACGCGTGATTGTGCGCAACTATCAAATTGAGGTCAGACCAGCATGGGTTAAACCTATTATTTAATGACCCAAAGATCAAGATTTTTACATGAATTTTGCATTAAAAGTAATGGTTATAGTGCAAGTTAGAACGCGGTATATATGGGTTGACCAGCTAACTTGTTGTCAACCACGCGGCATGATGAAGATTTAAAGAAAAGAGATAACAGGTGGGGCTCATCCATCGATGATGTCCCCACCTACAAATAGTGTAAGCAACGTTTACTGAGTAACGTAAGACTTCAATTTAATATCGCCTTGTTCTTCACCATCTTTAAATTGCTGCAAACGCACCAAGGTATAGTTTAATGATGGAGCAAACCACGCAAAGGTTTCACGGGTCTTAGAGTCGCGAATAAGCTTTACTTTCACCGTCTCGAATTCGCCATAGGGTAATGACAGACTTTCCTTGGCCACCACTTCTACACCGTAGGTACGTAACTCACCACGATAGTTAACAAAGTCGTACGAAAGGTTAGTTTCGCCAGAGGCTAATTGGTTTGCCAAGTCTACGCGGTATATTTGGTTGTCGAACTGACCGTTCCAAACAAATTCTTCGCCATTTTCAACCGCAATTTTGCCGCCATTGTCGGTATTGAAATTAACGGTAAGCTTTTTATCTGGCCCTGTGCCCGTGCGAGTATAATGATACTCAATGGGTAACACAGTACTGTCTTCTACTTTAAAAATAGAATGCTCGTAGCGTTTGTCAGATAAAAAGAATTTCGAGACTTTAGAAGAGTAGGTGAGGGAGTATTGTGTGTTGCTTAACGCTTCAAGCTTAATGCGAGCTTCGCCCACATCATCGCCCCACTTGTAAGCCGTATAAACTGCCTCGTAGGGTTGAAGTTTATTCTCTGTTGTATCGGCTGCGTGGGCGTTAGCGCCCACAAAAGCCAAAAGAAACGCTGCTACAAAGCTGCGTTTACTCGTTTGCATAACCCGATTCTGGGAGTTCTTGCTCATCTAGGATAGCCTTATTATTTACCATCTTAAGTCGCCCCGCACTGAACCAAGAAAGCACTAATGGGTAAATGCGACGCTCCTGTTCTTGAACACGATCTGCTAAGTCTACCGCAGTGTCATCTTCGAAAACCGGCACGCGACTTTGAATAATGACTGGGCCGCCATCTAACTCAGGTGTAACAAAGTGCACGCTAACGCCGTGTTCTTCGTCGCCATTGTCGATAGCTTGCTGATGCGTATTCAACCCTTTGTATTTAGGCAACAAAGATGGATGAATGTTCACTAATTTTCCAGAAAAAGTATTTACAAACTCAGGCGTTAAAATACGCATGAAGCCGGCAAGCACAATATAGTCTGGGTTTAATGATTCAATTTCAGCTTGCAATGCCTTGTCGTAGCTTTCCCGACTGTCATGCTGCATGTGGTCTAGGCTAATGGCGGTAATACCGGCTTCTTGCGCACGGGTTAAACCGTACGCATTAGGGCGGTTACTAATAACACCACATATTTCAGCATCAAGCTTTTCAGCGCTGATGTTATCAATAATGGCTTGTAAGTTACTGCCGTTACCTGAAATTAAAACGCAAAGTCTGGTTGATGGAGTGCTCACGCGTTTATCTCAACTTGCTGCTCACCGTCTTTGGCTTGAATGTCACCAATTAACCAGGCGTTTTCACCGTGTTCTTTCAAGGTTGCAATAGTGGTATCTACATCGGCTTCATCAATAACAATCACTAAGCCAACACCACAGTTGAACGTACGGTACATTTCGTGACGAGTAACGTTGCCGTTCTCTTGTAGCCAGCTAAACACTGAAGGCCACTGCCAGCTCTTTTCGTCAATGACCACTTTTGCATCATCAGGTAATACGCGCGGGATGTTTTCCCAAAAGCCGCCGCCAGTAATGTGTGAAATAGCGCTGACTTCTACTTTCTCAAGCAATGCCAATACAGATTTCACATAAATACGGGTAGGTTCAAGTAAATGCTCGATAAGCGGCTTGCCGTCTAAATCTTGATTTACGTCGGCATTGCTCACTTCCAAAATCTTACGAACCAGTGAGTAACCGTTAGAGTGAGGACCTGATGATCCCAATGCGATAAGTTTCTGGCCAGGCTTCACTTTAGTGCCGTCAATAACCTTTTCGGCTTCAACTACGCCTACGCAGAAACCTGCAATGTCGTAATCGCCGCCATGGTACATTCCCGGCATTTCTGCGGTTTCACCACCAATTAGGGCACAACCCGCTTGCTCACAACCATTACCAATACCGGTTACTACCGATGCAGCAACATCAACATCTAGTTTGCCAGTAGCGTAATAATCTAAGAAAAACAGCGGCTCTGCGCCTTGTACAATAAGGTCGTTAACACACATGGCAACTAAGTCGATACCCACACCATCGTGACGGTTTGCATCCATAGCAACACGAAGCTTAGTGCCTACACCATCGGTTCCAGAAACCAGCAACGGGTTCTTATATTTTGTTGGAAGCGAACATAATGCGCCAAACCCACCAAGGTTTCCTTTTACTTCCGGACGGTGAGTCCTTTTAGTAACGGATTTAATACGGTCGACAAGTTGGTTTCCCGCATCAATATCGACACCAGCATCTTTATAACTAAGAGAGGTTTTATTTTCGCTCACGTTTGCGCCCTAGAACTAAGAGTAAGAGGTAGAAAAACGCGGATTCTACCAGTAAGTCACCACAAGTCCAATTGACTAGGGCGGATAAGGGTCAGATCATGTGAAAAAAGTGTAATTTGAGTATGAATTCCCTTTTTTGGTGGCTTCAAACTTCGTTTTTTATATTTATAGATGAAATAAACATAAATATGACAGAGAATAGCGGGCAACGATCTTTTGGCGTTGTAGTGGAGTAGTGAAGAAATTGATTTCTTATCGGAACAGGAAAATTAGGCGTATGTTTCAGCAACAATTAATTCGCGGTGTAGGGGTGGCAATAGCGGTGTGCACGATGAGTGCCCATGCTACGCAGCACGTGGTGGTTAATGAAGCACAGATACCTGTTAGTGATCAGAGTCAAAAAACACAAGCCAATGCAGTAAAAAAAGCCCTAACTGAGGTAATGGTGAAGGTATCGGGAAATACCGAGGTGTTGCAGAACCCTGGTGTAAGGGCTGCACTTAGAACGCCTGAGGCGTACCTTCGCTCGTACCGTTTTTCTTATTCGGGCAACGACACCTTTTATGTTGCTGAGTTTGATAAAACGAAACTGACCGATTTAATGAAACGTGAAGGCCTGCCTTTATGGGGCGAGCGTAGACCAGAAACTATTGTGTGGTTAGCCACAGAAACTGACGACAACGAACGCATCATTTTAGATGAAAGTACACCAACACCCGTAGGGGAAATGTTGGTTAACACCGCGAAAACCCGTGGTGTGCCGGTAAGTTTACCGTTAATGGATTTAACCGACTCAGCCAGTATTTCCATTTACGATGTGTGGGGTAGGTTTGTTCAGTCTTTAACAGCATCATCACAGCGTTATGGTGTTGATAATATTATTGGCGCTCGTTTGTATAAAAATACCGCGGGTGAAATGCCGTCTATTCCTGAAGGCTTACCTGCTTCATCCGGCGCTTTTCAAGATACTAATTCCCCAGACAATACCTACACTGATAATCAAAGCCAAAACGCTATTGCAGGTACAGCGCAGCCATTAAGTGGTCAACTCGATTTAAGTGACGTTGACAACATGGTTGATGGCACGAACCTGCAGGTAAACGACGAGCAACAAGCTAGCCTTGCAGGTGATGAAGTGACCGCCACGGCGGCTTTGGTGAATGAAGCGCAAGAAATGCCGCCTTTCACGATGGATGAATTCACTCAACACGCCCAAAAAGCACAAGAAGGTGAATATGCGCTTGATTGGGTGTTTGTGGGTAATGGCAAGGTAAGCTACGGGTCTATTTTTGCCGACGAACCTACCTCACTTACTCAGCAGTTGGTTGATGCCTATGCTAACTACTTATCTTCACAATACGCGGTGATCCCACGTGCGGTAGATGCAGAAAGAGTGCAAATATCTGTGTCGGTTGCCAATATAGACTCATTAAAAAAATACGCTAACGCTAATGCGTATTTGAAGAGCTTAAGCGTGATAGAAGAAGCGATGTTAACTGGGCAAACTGGTTCAGTAGCCACCTACAATTTAACTTTGCTTGGCACCCCGGAAGATTTACTCAATACCGTAAGGCTTGAATCTAAACTTCGGCCTGTAACGGATTCTTTCGGTCAAGTGGTAGAAGGATATACCTTTTACTGGAATGAATGACCCTTTTGCTATGCAGCTAACTCTCCCTGTAACGCTACCCACAGATGAAACCTTTGACAGTTTTGTTGATACGGGAAACCAAGAAGTGGTGGCGTTGCTTAAGGGTATTCCAAGTGCTATGCCTGCCTGGCAGGATGCGCCGTCTTTAGCGTCGCTTTCTGCATTACACTTGCCATTAGTGACATTGCTAGGTGGGCAAGGATTGGGTAAAAGTCATTTACTGTATGCATTGTGTCATCAACTGGCGCAGCAGAACGTAAACCACCTTTATTTAAATTTGAACCATCATGCCCAGTGGTCTTTCGATATTTTTGATGGGTTAGAAAACCTCTCGGTTATCTGTTTAGATAATATACATGCCATTGCGGGTCATGCACGATGGGAAGAAGCCTTATTCGACCTTTTCAATCGGGTGATAGAAAACCCTCACGCACTTATTGTGGGTAGCAGTCAGCATGGGCCTTCACACCCCGCATTTCAATTGCCAGATTTAAGTTCTAGGCTTGCGTGGGGCGTAATTTATCATTTAACGGCGCTGAATGATGAATCGCGTAAGGAAGTGGTTCGATTGCGGGCTAATCAACGGGGATTGCGGTTGTCAGAACAGGCATTGCAGTTTTTGTTGCATCACAGCGACCGAGATTTGCGAAGCTTATTAAACTTATTAGCCAGGCTTGATACCCGCTCATTGCAAGAACAAAAAAAGCTCTCTGTCGCTATGGTTAAGCGAGAACTCGGGCTTTAATAAGCACTGCTTTTTTCTGCCGCTCTCGCTCTGCCGTAACATCAAAGCCTATGGCTTGGGTTTGAGAGGCAAGAGGAGCGATACTGCCTGCTTCTGTGCTTGCACCACTCACCGCATTAACGGTCCAATTTACGCTGGTGATTGATGTGCCCGATGGGGCAATAACGGCAAAATCAGCAGAGTCGCCAGCAATGAGTTCGCTGGCGCCCTGAATGGTTAAACTGGGTGGCGAAGATGGGGTGGGTGTTGTGACACTACTATCTCCTCCTGAACCGCCGCATCCATATAATGCCAACAGTGAAATCGGTAGTAGCCACTTCATCATTATTCCCCTTGTTCGAAATGCGCCTTTTCTTCTTGCATAACTTGTTTAAGTTTTTTCAATCCAAGGCCAAGTTCACGTCCACGTTTACGCGCAAACGCACTGCAACCAACGAACATTCCCACACATAGTAGAATTTCAATTGCTGCATACCAGCGCTCTTCAGGTACAGCGTAAGCCACCGTACAGCCGTGCATTAAATAAAACAGTACCACGAAATTTGCCCAAGCGTGAGTATAGGGCTTACCTTGTATAACGCCTTTGTAAGGTAAAAGTAACGGCACTAAATAAACTAGCGTAATAAATATTGGTGAGTACGTTAGCGTTTTATTAAGAAAAAACTGCCACGCAATAATCCACACAATTAATAAGGTATGACAACCCAGTGCCAAATAACGATAAAAACGCGTGTTAGGCGCCATGTGTTGTCTCCTGGTTATTTGCATGCCACAAAGCACTGGCTAAGTTTGCCAGACGTTTACCTTGAGCAATACATAAAGATTTTTCATCTTCGGTAAGTGTGACCGCATTATCTAGGGCCACATGGCTCACACCGTAAGGGCTACCACCACTTCGCGTGTGATGCAGTGCAGGCTCGCTGTAGGGCAGGCCGCACATCACCATGCCATGGTGAAATAGTGGAAGCATCATAGACAGCAGCGTTGATTCTTGACCGCCATGCATAGAAGAACTTGATGTAAATACACACGCAGGCTTATTAATTAACGAGCCTTTTAACCATTGGCTACTGGTGCTGTCTAAAAAGTGCTTCACTGGTGCAGCCATGTTACCAAATCGCGTAGGGCTTCCTAGGGCAAGCGCGCTGCACTGCTCGAGTTCTTGTAAGGTCACCGTAGGGGCTGCGTTAGGGTTTGCCTCTTTTAAACTGGCGTCTGCATTTTCTTCGCCTGAGCTCTGATCACTTGAACTATTCGAGTTAATGTTTAGGCTTGCCACGCTGCGCACTATTACTTCAGGTCGCACAAATGATGCAGCGGTAGCAGGTGATGCAGAGAAAGCTTTTGCTTCCATGCTTGATAGTTCAGCCATTGCACCTTGTGCTATAGCATCGGCTAACTTTTTGGTACTGCCATGGCGGCTGTAATAAAGAATTAAAATAGGGCCCATTATACGATTTCCAGTACGGCCTCTGGCGGTCTTCCAATACGGGCTGCATTGTTGTTAATCACCACAGGGCGCTCAATTAACTTAGGGTGTTCTACCATAGCGGCGAAAAGCTGCTCATCGGTAATATCTGCACCACCTAATGCATTCGCTTTATAGGCTTCTTCTTTTGTACGCATCATGTCTCGCACATTTTCTATGTTAAGTTGCCCAAACAAGGTTTTAAGTTCATCGATACTCAGCGGCGTTTTTAAATATTCTACTACGGTAGGCGAGATACCTTTTTCTTCAAGTAGTGCTAAGGTTTGGCGGCTTTTAGAGCAGCGCGGGTTATGTAAAATAGTAACCGAAGACATAATGTCGCCTCATCGTTAAATCATTGCCAAATTTTGGCGCTGACTATTGCTTGTTTGAAGGTATTTTTCAAGGTGCTAAGGCCTTATTAGTGACAAAAGCGCAATAATATTGGTGTGTAGGCCCCATAAATGAAAGGTGATGCTAAGCAATTAACCCTGCTTGTGCAAACTACGCGTTTAATCTGGCGTAAATACCAAGGTAATCTCAATCTCAAACACATGAAAATACTTGCTATTAAATACACAGCAAGGCATGTTTGCACACCGTTGTTATCTATATTGTTGTTTATATTTTTATAAATAATAACGCTGCTCTTATGGCAAAGAAGTATGGCAAAGAAATACGGCAAAGAGTAAGGCAAAGAATTACGGTAAAGAAGTAAGGCAAAGAATTACGGTAAAGAAGTACGGCAAAAAAGGTGCGCTAAAAATGACGAACGCTGTGAAGCAAGGGCTGTTGATTGTATTGGTGATGTTACTTTCAGCAACCGCTGGAGTATGGTTTTACTATTACCATCAAACCGACTTTGAAACCCTTCAGGGCGAAACATATCAATGGCGTGATTTAGAAGGTAATTGGGTGATCATTAATTACTTTGCCCCCTGGTGTGCGCCGTGTTTAAGAGAAATGCCTGAGTTACATCATTTAAGCGAAAACCTACCGCCAAACACTTTATTATTCGCCATTAATTACGACGTGCTACGGGAAGATGATTTACAGGCCATGGCAAACAAGTTTGATATTACGCTGAATTTGATTGTGGCTAATGAAGAAACCCAGCTTCCCATTACTAAGCCGCCGTATTTACCGGCGACTTACATAGTGGGCCCGAAAGGGCAGGTTCAAGCCGAAATTTTAGGTGAGGTAACCGCTGATATCTTAAAAGACAAAATTGCAGCGTTGCAGGCTCGGGCACTATAAACGCTGTAACCGCTCTTCTTGATCTCTAAATTGCTTTATTCTTGCCCTAATGCGCTGCTTTTGAAGATGATCGTCATCTTTCGCAAAGTTATAAGCGTACTGTAATTCATCTACGGCGCGGGTGTAGGCGCCATACAGGGCGTACACTTCTGCCTTACTTTGATGCATTTGCGAAAAGCGCTTCGCTTTTTGATACGCTTCTGACATCAACTGGTGCGCAATTTGGTATTCGTCGTTCACCAATAAAAAGTCTTTCAATAAGCTAATGGCATCATCATAACGACTGGCACTTATCATGGCATTCGCTTGGTTCAGTGCCAGTACTTGATTGCGTGGGCTGTTCTCTACAAACGGTGACAGCATTTCCACTGCCTTCAAAGGCTCGCCTTTAGCAATGTAGATATCTGTTGCGGCATCTAGGTAAAACAGGTTGCCGCTATCTTTGGTTAACAACTCACCCATAATGATTTCTTGGGCTTTGTCGTACTCTTCCGTTCGCATATACGCCAATGCTAAGGCGTAAAGCGAAGCTTCTCTTACGCGATAAGCCTTTTTATCTACCTGTGCGGTGAAATATTCTACCGCGTAATCAGGTTCGAATGAGTACCTGGCCATGATTCTTGCTTTAGCAAGTTCAAACTGTTTGCTTACCGGAACAAAGCGAGAAGGGTAGTCGTCTGCACGCGAACGGGCATCGGCAATACGAGATTCAGTTAATGGGTGAGTTAACAAACGCGCTGGCGGGCGAGAAACGTTTCGATACTCTTCAGCCATAATTGAAAAGAAGTCGGCAGCGCCATTGGCGTCAAAACCTGCTCGAGACAGCATGGCAATACCAATGCGGTCGGCTTCTTGTTCATTAGAGCGGGTGTAGTCAATTTGCATTTGCACAGAAGCCGCTTGGCCAGCTTGCATTGCCGCCATACCCGCCTGAGGGTTTGCCATGGCAATTAATACGCCACCAATAAGTGAAGCAATCGCTAAGGGCGACGAACGTTGTTGCGCTTGCATGCTGCGAGCGATATGCCGTTGTGTAACGTGAGAAATTTCATGAGCCAGCACCGAGGCCAATTCACTTTCAGTATTTGCCCGTCGCATAAGGCCCGTGTGAACACCTATATGCCCACCAAAGAAAGCGAAAGCGTTAATCGCATCGTTATCTACCCAGAAAAAACGGAAGGGAAATTTAGCATTTTCGGCATGAATAACTAAGCGGTTACCTAAATCTTGTAAGTATTCGTCTAAAACTGGATCGGCTATTAGCGGGCTTTGCCCGCGCATTTGACGCATAACGGCATCGCCAACAATCATTTCTTTGTCTAAAGAAATAGCGTCAGACGCCACTACGCCAATTTCAGGCAGCGCATTTTTATTCGTGTAACTCACGCTTTGCGCAATACTCGACAAGCTTGCTGTAATAAGGAAAGACAGCACCAAGAGTTTTTGAGATAACCTTTTCTTCATGTACCTGTGATTTACTGAACAATACTGGAATACGTATTAGAGCACCAAAGTACCGTTTCAGTTTCAATTATTTATTATGAATTTTATCATTCTGCCTAGATAAGTAGGTTTATGCCAGTTTTAGTGCAATTTACCCTTATCAATTACTTTGGCATTTGACCTGAATATTGCTTGTTAAATCGTCTTACCAGATTGATTTAAATAGAAAGTGTATTGCCCGATGCTTAGTCTTTACACTATGATGCGTATCCTATTCTTCAAATTTCTCAGGAAGCTTTTATGATCAGTGTGTTTGGTCGCTGGTACCGACGCAAATTTTCCGATCCTGATGCAGCTATGCTGCTTATACTCATACTTATTACAACCGCCGCGCTGCTTTTGTGGGGCGAGCTTATCATGCCTGTTTTAGTGGCAGCCATTGTGGCTTATTTACTTGATTGGCCGGTTACCCACCTTGTTAGATTCGGCGTAAGCCGTGCTATTGCTTGCGGCATCGTATTGATGGGGTTCATTACCCTCGTCATTTTCATGTTGATTGGTTTAGTGCCCATTGTCACTCGGCAAAGCATTAATCTTATTCAAGAAACCCCTTTAATATGGCAAAAGGCCCAAGATTGGATCTTAACCTTGCCAGAAAAATACCCAGACTACGTGCAGGTTTACCAAATTCATCAAATGATGGAAGGGCTAAACGACAAACTTGTTGGTGTAGGCGAAACATTAATATCAGCTTCTTTTAGCAATATTGCGAATGTGGCTGCGCTACTAGTTTATGCGGTGCTTGTGCCTTTAATGGTGTTTTTCATGTTGAAAGACAAAATGTATTTCTTAGAAAGCATTTCTAACTTGTTGCCTAAAGAGCGCCGATTAATTACGCAAGTTGGCCATGAAATGAATTCACAAATTGCCAATTACATTCGCGGCAAAGTAATAGAAATTGTGATTGTTAGCTTAGTGTCGTGCGTGACCTTTGCCTTCATGGATTTACGTTATGCTATTTTGCTTGGCGTATTGGTAGGTATTTCTGTACTAATTCCTTACATAGGCGCAGCGGTAGTTACCATTCCTGTTGCTATAGTTGCATTGTTTCAATGGGGCTTAACGCCTGATTTCTGGTATTTGTTTATTGCCTATTCGATTATTCAGGCATTAGATGGAAACTTATTAGTGCCTTTGCTCTTCTCTGAAGCAGTAAGCCTGCACCCACTGTATATCATTATTGCTGTGCTGGTATTTGGCGGCCTTTGGGGCTTCTGGGGCGTTTTCTTTGCTATACCGTTGGCAACATTGGTAAAAGCAGTAATAACGGCGTGGTCGAGTAATCCTGCTGGATTACCGGTGGCTGAAAGTAAATAAGCTGTACATATTTACAATCCAGTGAAATAAAAAAGGCGGTAGTGTGAACTACCGCCTTTTTTGTCAGCTTTGCATCAATCTTTTTATCAATATTAAATCGATATCAAACCGCTAACGAAATACGTTTATAAAGAGTTACTTGTTATCGGCCAAGTAATCTAACACCACTGTGTGATGCTCTTTGGTTTTAAACTTATTAAAAACGTGTTCAATAACGCCGTTTTCGTCTACTAAAAAGCTCATGCGGTGAATGCCGTCATACTCTTTACCCATGAATTTTTTCAAACCCCATACGCCAAAAGCGTCTGCTACGGCGTGGTCTTCGTCAGACAACAAAGTAAAGTTTAGGCTTTCCTTTTCAGCAAATTTTGGCAAGCGTTTAACCGCATCAGGGCTAATACCCATTACTTCCACATTCAAGCCGTCTAACGCCTCTTTACTGTCGCGTAAGCCTTGTGCTTGCACGGTGCAACCTGGTGTCATCGCCTTAGGGTAAAAGTAAACCAGTACTTTTTTACCTAGGTAATCTGATAACGTAATGGTTTCATCATTTTGGTTTTGAAGTGAAAACTGTGGTGCTTTATCACCAGCTTGAAGCGTGTTCATTAGATTCCTTAATATGTTTGTCTACAACTTTACCGGTTACATTGAGTTCTTCAAACAACGCGGTTAGTTCTGATTCTAGAGCAGCAAAATCTTCCGAGGCGGGCATGTTCACAACAAACTTGCATCGCATACATTCGTTTTTACACTCGGCCGCTTTGTACGTGGCTTGTCTAAATGCACTGATTGACGCGTTACGTTTTGCGAAAAAGCCCGTCACTGCCTCAATAAGGCCAGCGGTATCTTCGCCGCTGAATTCAACGTGAAATAAGTGATCGAGATTTTGCTTTTCGTGGTGACTGGTACGTTTCATCATGGAAAGCAGATCGAGACGCTGACAAAGGGGAGGCACAGTACACTCAGCGCGAGTAATGGCTGACTGCGAGCCTTCTAAAATCATAGTGAGTGAAAACTCTTGGCCATAAATAGCTTGCCGACTATCTAAAATGTTGCACTGGGCTTCTGATACCGTGGATGCAATTTCACTTAATATACCCGTTTTATCTGAACCTAAAATGGTCACAATCAGTTGTTGCTGAGACATTAAAACCTACATCACAAGAAACGTATTGCGTGATGGTAGCATAGAGTTTTTTTTTAGTACCAGCGGCTTTTTGTAGTATTGATACAGATTATTGTCAAATTCTTGGCATTTAGGCGTGAGATAGCTTGTGTTTAGCTACCGACATATTTACCATGTGCGCTCATATTTTGCGGAGAGATTATGTTTACTGGTAGTTACGTAGCACTCGTCACGCCGATGTTTGAAAACGGCGACATCGATTACAAGTCACTTGAGAAGCTAGTGCGCTTTCATGTTGAACAAGGCACACATGGTATTGTGTCTGTTGGCACCACTGGCGAGTCGGCCACCTTACCGTTTGATGAACACGTAAACGTAGTTAAAGAGACCGTTGCTATGGTGTCTGGCGCTATTCCTGTTATTGCAGGTAGTGGCGCAAACTCAACTGCCGAAGCGATTTTTCTTACCCAACAATTGGGGGCGGCCGGTATCGACGGCTTCTTAAGTGTAGTTCCTTACTACAACAAGCCTCAACAAGCAGGCATGGTGGCACACTTCAACGCCATTGCTGATGCCAGCGATTTACCGGTGTTGTTATACAATGTACCGGGTAGAACCGTTGCTGACATGCTGCCTGAAACCGTTGCCGAACTTTCATCTCACAAAAACATTGTTGGATTAAAAGACGCAACCGGTGATATTGCTCGCCTTAAAGCAACACAAGCACTCGTACCTTCAGACTTCGTTTTACTCAGTGGCGATGACGGCACAAGTTGTGAGTTCATGTGTGAAGGCGGTCATGGTGTTATTTCTGTGACAGCAAACGTGGTACCTAAGGCTATTGCACAAATGTGCGAAGCCGCTTTAGCAAAAGATTTTGATAAATGTCGCACTATAGATGAAAGCATCGAATTGCTTCACAGCGCGCTATTTATCGAGCCTAATCCAGTTATTCCAAAGTGGGCTTTATACAAAATGGGCATGATGGAAAGTGCACAAATGCGATTACCTATGGTTTTACCGGAACTTGTAAGCCAAAAACATATCGAAGAACTATTACAAAAATACGCATTGATTTCGGGTTAATAAGGAACACAGATGAATAGAACGCTGGCTATAGTGAGTTCGATGGTAGTAATCGCACTTGCAGGTTGTTCAAGCCAAACAGATAGAAAGACGGCTTCAGGAACGTACAAGTACTTAGAAACAAAAGAACAAACCTCAGTACGTGTTCCAGCCGACTTAGATGCGCCCACTTTTTCTAGAGAGTTTGCAGTACCTGAATTAGACGAAAGCGTAGATGAAAGTCTTGTTGGAAAGAAATTACTTGTGCAGTCTCCTGCATTGGTATTGCCGCTTGTTACTGGTTCACACGTTGAAGAAGGCAAAAGCACAGCAACAATTTGGTTTGACCAAGTTGATGATAGCCAGCCGTTAAGCCAAGCCGTGTGGAATTCTTTGTTAAGCTTCCTAGAAGAACAAGGCATTGGCGTAGATTTCTTCGATCCTGAACAGCAAGTGTTAAACACTGACTGGATGATTATCAAAAAAGAAGTGGATAGCCCTTGGTACAGCTGGACCAGCACCGAAAGTGAAGTGGGTCGCCGCTTTGAATTCGTTCTAGACGTAAAACCTCACGGTAGAACGGCAGCGCTTTCTGTTGATTTAAAAGACTACATGGCCACTACTGGTGACGATGTTGTTGCAGAAATTTCTAGCATGCAAGAGCGCCGCGAAGAAGTAGACGTACTGAACCAAGTGATTGGTCATTACGAATACCAAATTCAGTTACAAGAAACCCGCCGTATTGCACGTATTCGCCAAGGCTTAAATACCGAAATGGGCTTTAACGATGACGGCAACCCCGCATTTATGGTGGATGCACAGTACGACGTGGTATGGCCACGTATGTTGCTAGTATTGCGTAAACTTGGTTTCGACGTAAAAGATTTAGACAAATCAAACGGCTTACTGTTTGTTACCTATAATGGTAGTGACACGGGTTGGTGGGGCGGCTTGTTCTCCAGCGACAACGAGTTACTTGAAAAAGGTGACTACCGTTTAAAAGTTTCACGTGCCGGTGAGAAACGCAGTTCAGTGACTTTCATGAATAATGAAAGCGAACCTTTTGAAGCCAATCAGGTTTCAGACCTTTACGGCGCATTTGCCGAGGTCATGTCAGAAGATAACCTTGATATATAATTGAGACTGAGAATGGAAAAACGTGACGAGCTTTACCGCGGTAAAGCAAAAACTGTGTATTTTACCGATGACAGCGATAAGTTAATTCTGCATTTCAGAAACGACACATCAGCTTTCGATGGTGAAAAAATTGAACAGCTAGACCGTAAAGGCGAAGTGAATAACAAGTTTAACCATTTTATTATGACTAAACTTGAAGAAGCAGGTATTGCTACGCAAGTAGAAGCCTTGCTTTCTGACACTGAATCTTTAGTTAAAAAGCTAGACATGATCCCAGTGGAATGTGTTGTTCGTAACCTAGCGGCTGGCTCTTTGGTTCGTCGCCTTGGTGTAGAAGAAGGGCAAACGTTGGCACCGCCTGTGTTTGAATTCTTCCTCAAAAACGACGCACTGCACGACCCTATGATTAACGATTATCATATTGTGTCATTTGGTTGGGCGACTGAAGCGCAAATTGCTGAAATGAAGTCGTTAACGTTTAAAGTAAATGCCGTACTTAAATCGCTGTTTGATGAAGCAGGCATGTTGCTAGTAGATTACAAACTTGAATTCGGTGTTGATCCTGATGGCAACATTGTTTTAGGTGATGAATTTACCCCTGACGGTTGCCGCTTGTGGGACAAAGAAACCCGTAAGAAAATGGATAAAGACCGTTTCAGACAAGGCCTAGGCTCAGTAGTTGAAACTTACATTGAAGTTGCAGAACGCTTAGGTGTTTCACTGTAACTTACATAGTAATGTAAAGATTGAACGAAAAAAGGACCCATTGCGGTCCTTTTCTTTTGCCTGTAAAAAGGTAAATTAAACAACACTTTGATTAACAGAGCTTTGATTAACAGAGATTTGATTAAACAACACTTTATTTAAAATAGCCTTGTTCAAAAAGAGCTTTGTGCATTTTATATAAAGCTAAATGCACAACTAAACGTTATAAAATTATCATCATTATAAAAAGGGCTTTTATGTATACGCTGCTGGAGAAAACGAATGGGTAACCCGTACGGATTAGTGTGTATTGCCATGCTGGCGTTTGCGGCCAATTCGTTATTATGCCGAATGGCATTGGCTAATACCGATATCGACCCGGGTCTTTTCACCACAATACGCTTAGCCAGTGGCGCATTGTGTTTAGCCCTTTTAGTGGCCTTTACTGCCCGCCGTTCATCAAAAAACACCCGCCCAATAGCAGCAATTAAACAACAAGCATCAATAGCAGGGGCGTTAAGCCTATTTATTTATGCTATTGCATTTTCTTATGCGTATATCTCGATGTCGACAGGCACAGGCGCGTTGCTACTGTTTGGGGCGGTGCAGCTCACTATGATTTCAGTAGGCTTATTAAAAGGCGAACGCTTTGCTTCGTTTCAGTGGCTAGGGTTTTTACTGGCTTTTGCAGGCTTAGTTATCTTGCTGCTTCCAGGGGCTAGTGCGCCACCATTGTTTTCAGCTTTATTAATGATAAGCGCCGGTATTGCATGGGGTTTTTATTCTTTACTAGGTAAAAAGAGTAATGCGCCCTTATTGCTCACGGCGGGTAACTTTTTATATGCCACGCTTCTTACCCTGCCTTTAATTGTTTGGTTATGGGTAACCGATACCTGGCAATGGAGCAACGATGGGGTGTTATTTGCGCTGGCATCTGGAATAGTGGCATCTGGTTGTGGCTATGCCATTTGGTACAAGGCATTACCTTTAATTCAATCGACAACGGCTGCCACCGTTCAGTTAAGTGTTCCGGTTATTGCTACGCTGATGGGCTGGGCGTTTCTTGCCGAAGCCATTAGCGTACAAATTATGGTTGCCTCTTTAATGACATTAGGCGGTATTTGGTTGGTTATTAAAATGCGCAAAGCTTAGTTAAACGAAGCTGTGTTAAACGAAGCCTAGTTTAGGGAAGCCTAATTTAAGAGAGAAGTACGCCTGCTGGACACTACTAATAAAAGGCAAAGTAGCAGTAATTGGCAAAGCATGTTAAAAAGTAGTTAAATGTAGATGTCGATGAACTGGGTTGTTATCCCATTAGCCTCTGCGCCTATACGGAGCCTCAGCGCCTATACAAAGCCGCAGCGCTGATATGAGCGGCAACTCAGACTAAAAACCGCAGCTTCGACCATTACTATAAAGGATTAACGTGGGCTTATTGACTAACATTCGGCGTGCACTAATTGCTTCTAAATTCCAGCGTAAAGACTTAAAAATTATTGAGGCTATTCCATGCGAAAGGTTTGCCACCATTGTTTTCGACTTTAAAGATAAAGGCTGGGAATTAACTGATGCTAGAGGCGAACTAGATGTAAGCCGTGACAGTTGGCAGGGCAAGCTTCGAAAAGGAACCAGTACACTAACTTGCACATGGAGTAAGGATGACCAAGGCGAGATAGTGGGCTTAACCCGCATTGTTGAGGGCATAGCGAAAGACTACAACTTAAAAGTGCAATCTACGCCTAGTCGATAACCCATGCCGATAAGCTGAGCTTTTGGTTTTCAACACATAAAAAAATGACGTAAATAAGCATAAGGGAAACAAAGCTTATCTACGTCATTTATCAACTGATGGAGCTGTAATGAGAGCGGTTACGTTATAGCGGTTACGTCATAGTGGTTGAGTGAACAACACGCTATTACCATTTTCCATTGCAGCCATCTTTTCTAGCTTTCTACTACAAAGCTTTTAACTATAAAACCTAGAAGCGGTAAGACGCCGACACTCTAAAGCGGCGCGGTGCACCTGGCTCAACCCATACATCGGCAAAAGAGTTGGTGTAGTGCTCTTTATCGAAAAGGTTGTCTACTTCTGCACGTACCACTAAGTTTTCAACCGGTTCAATTTGCGCAAATGCGCGCACGGTAGTGTAACTAGGTAAATAGAAGTCTGTTGCTGTTTGGCCTAAACGCTCATCAACGTACAACAAACCAGTGCCTAGGCGAACCGGCATATCTGAAACCATAAGGCTTTTGCCTACTTGAACGCTAAGCTGATTTTCAGGCACGTTAATTAGCGGGTCGCCCGCTTCAATAGCCGCCACAAAGTTAGCGTCAGCCGCATCGTTGGTACTTTCTGCATCGATATACGCGTAAGACACCCACAACGCAATGCCATTGCTGAACTCAGCGTTAATATCTAGTTCAACACCACGACTGCGCGCTTCACCGCCAGGGGTTAAAAAGAAACCGTCAGACGCTTCATCGCTGCTATCGAACACCAAAATATTGCTTTGATCGATATTAAAGATAGACAGAGTGATATCGCCGCGAATATTGTTAAACAACGACGTTAGGTCGGTTTTAACACCCACTTCGGTAGACTCAGATTGGTTTGGTTCAAAAGGATTACCTGCATAATCAGAACCCGTAAGTTGGCGGAAGCCTTCACCGTACGTGGCGTAAAAACTAATGCTGTCATCAAGTAAATACACTGCACCTAACTGAGGTGAAAATTGGGTGTCATCTTGCGAGGTAATGGCTACCGGATCGCTTAAGCGGTTTTGAATTTCTTGTTCAAATTTGTCAATTCGACCACCAAAGCGCACTTGAAATTTATCGGTAATGTTCACTTGGTCTTGAATGTACATTCCCCACGCTTCTTGGGTTTCAAGGCGGTTTAGGTTGTCTGACAATTCAACATCAGCCACAGGCGAGTAATCTGGGTTAAGAATATCTACCACAAGATATTGGCTTAAATCCAAATCGTTAATGTCTGTGTCGCCAGAAAAATAAGATGGGCGGTAGCGCAAGATAACCTGATCGTTTTCGAACTTATCGTAATCACCACCAATAATAACGCGATGGCTAATTGAACCCGTATCAAACTCACCGGCAATTTCGCCGCGCAGTACTACATAATCGGTTTCAAAGTCGCGGTAGCGTTTAAAGCGTGAAAGCAAGGTTTGATCTGGGTCGATAAACAAGGTTTGACGCCCTGCAAAGTTGGTTTCTAGTGCATTACCTTCAAAGGTAGTGTCACGCAGGCCAGCGCCGATAAGTAGGTTCCAGTCATCGTTGAGTTCGTGAGAAATCTCAAGCTGGTGACCAACCACGTCGGTAGTAATTCTATCGCCAGATGGGTCGCCCACGAAGGTTTCAATGGGCTGAATTCCTAACTTACCATCCACCGCAATAACACCACGGTCGAAGGGGATTTTTTGATTTGTGTGTTCAAGCTCGTAGGTAATACGGGTATCTTCAGAAAATTCCCAGGTAACAGAAGGGTAAAATCCTAACTTTTCGGTTTCTACCGTATCTCTGAAGCTTTCAGCGTCTTCGTAAAAGCCCACTAAGCGAACGCCAACATCTTCTTTTGCGCCCGCTACCGTTTGCACGTCAGCTTCAATGCGCATTTGATCCCAACTGCCATAAGTGGCTTTTACTTCGCCACCTGAAACAAATTGTGGGCGCTTGGTCACTAAGTTTACCGCACCGCCAGGTTCACCACGGCCAAATAAAGCCGCTTTAGGGCCTTTTAATACTTCCACATGGTCGATACCCGCCAAATCACGAGGGCCACCAAAGCCACGGCCAGCATTAAACCCATTTACCAAGAAACCACTTGGTAGGTTTTCATCACCAGAAAAACCACGAATGGCAAAACTATTCCACAATCCACCAAAGTTATTCTGCCTAGCTACCGAAGCAGAAAGATCTAATGCATCATTTAAGTTAATGGCACCTGCATCACCAATTAAGCCTAAGTCGATATCTTGCGCGGCGGCAGGCACTTCTTTGTATTCAAACGCACCTTGATAAGCGCGGTGCATGCCGTGTACCGTAATTTTCTCGACCTTTGCTTCTTCGTCTTTTTGAGACGAGCTTTGGTCATTTGTTTGAGCAAAAGCAGGGGCATTGAAAAATGCAGCAATACTGATGGCGAGTGTAGATTTCACCCAGTTATTTTTCATTGGTGTTTTCCTGTGTGTTCGTTCTTGTTGTAGTAAATGTTGTAGTAAATTGTGAAGTTGTAGTGAATTGTGGAAGCTGCTTAAGGCTGGCTTCTGTAAACTCAGGCGCAGCAAAAAGTTGTTGGTAATAAAACTCGCGCAAGGATGCGTGAAACGCGCGCACCTTATTTTCATAATCAATCATAGATTGCACGTTGGTGTTAGCGGTGTTCGACAACAAACGCTGGGTTAGCAACGAAGGCGATAACAAAGACACATAACCTGCCAGTTGGTTTTTTCTAAGGGTGGCTTGTTGATAAGCGTTAGAAAGTTCGCTTGCCCGTTCATCGCCAACTTGTTGAAAAGCGTAATACCATTTCCAGTTAAACGAACCATAACGTTCAGGATCGTACGCCGTGTAATCGGCCCATTGTGGGTGGGTTTCAATAAACTTTTCCCACGTGGCTTCTATCGGCTTATCCCAGGCGCCGTTTACCGCTTCACGTTGTGTAAGCACAATGTCGCCACCTTCCGGTGTATCGACAATCGCATTAATAACGGTATGACCGGTAACCGGCACTATTACGGTGGTAATAAGCCATACACCCAACATTAACGAGGCAAGGTGGGTGGCACTGTATTTAGCAAACCGTTGCGCCGCGCCAATTGCCAATACAATGGCAGACCACACGCTTATAGTACCCAGTACAATAACGCAGGCTAACAAGATAGAACGTAGCGATGCGCCATTTACAATGGCAAAGGCAATAAAAGGAATAAGTGTAACTAAGGCTAACGGCACCAGGGTAACTAGCGTACGCGAGGTCCATACCGCATGGCTATTGCGCGCCGTTACATTAAGTAAGTCGAAACGTCTGGCTTCACGCTCTTTTGCTTTTAAGTCGTACAGCAACAAAATAATAAATAGCGGTAATAACACGCTTACTACAAAGGCAAAATCGAAACGCCCTAAAAAGGCTAATTCTGGGTTGTCGGTGTCGCTTTCGTATATTTGGCCTTCAAGGGCTAACATACGTATACGATGTTTCCACGGAAACACATCACGTTCACCCACAACAGCAAAGGCGAGGGGCGAAGGCGGCGCATAGGTTAGGTGAAAGGCGTAATACGCCACCATGCCATAGCTATTTTGATGGGAAAGCACCGCTTCACGCTCTACAGTGTCTTTTTCTAATAAGCGTTCAATAGTAGCTTGTTGCGCCTGCATTTCAGCATGCCCCGACCACAAGGCTACCGTGCTTAATAGAAATACCACCAACAAGGTTAATTTGAATTGGCGATGTGCAAACACAAACCCCGCTTCGCGCTTAATATCGTTAAACCGCATCATGGGTTTAGCCTCCTTACTGCAAGATTAAGAAGTAGTACAGCAACACCCACCCAAAGAAGAAGTTGTAAACAGTACATGGCAGCACTGCTTAAGCGCGCTGTGGGGGCTTCGGGCTGGAAACTAAATTCAGACAATACTGCCCAGTTACTGGCCTGTACTACCGCTTTATCTGCGGCTTCTTCGCTAGCATTGCGGTTCATATCAAGTTTGTAATCAAGCTTTTCTACGTGCACTTTGTTTAAGCCTTGTACAAACTGCATACGTAGCATTTCGGCTTCACGCAAAAAACGGTGGTGAGTTTCAATACTGGTGCCCGCAAGCAGCGTAGAGAATGAACGCAGTGCCACGGTAGGGGAAAGCCAGCCAAACTGCCTTGCAATACGGGCTTGGGCTAGTTCTTCTTGCATGCGGCTTTCTGCAAATTCATTAATGACAACCGCTTGGCGCTGTTCAGAATATTGCGCCACTATGCCTCGAAAGTTCACGGGTAGGTCGTCTACCGAATCGACATTGTATTTATCGAGAAGGTCTTGTTTAAGCTTAACAAATGCCGGATCGTTAACATCGTGACCATCGCCTAAGCTTCGAAGCTTTTCTTCTACTTTAAAGTCGGCTTCTAACTTACCAATAGAGGGCTCTATACTGGTCGCCACACTGCTGCCCATTCTAGGTAACAATATGCAAGCGCTCATCCATATAACGATAAGCACGGTAAAGCTGGCACTGCTTTTTTCAAATAACGTAGAGCAGGCGGTAACCACCACAGCCCACAACATGAAGTAGAGCATGTAACCTAAACAAAAAAGCGTTACCACTAAGGCACTTTCATTGGAAAAGGCGACATACACGCAAGCTAATAACAAGGGCAGTAAAAAAACACCGCTAGCCAGCATTAATGCCACCAGTTTTCCAAGCACCAATTGCCAACGGCTAGCGCCTTGGGTAAGTAATAAAGTGAGTGTGCCTGCTTCACGTTCCCGTGAAACACTGCCGTAGCCAATAAGAATAATAAACAGTGGCGCTAACACCAACGCCAAAAAGCTTGGCGTTAAGCTACTAAAACGGGTAAGCCCTGCAGACTGACGCTGCTCGGCAAACATGGCACTGTTTTGCCTGTGGCCTTCCAAGAAAATAGCGTTACCTGTGTACGTGTCTACACCCGGTTCTATTACGCTAAGCGGGGTAGGCGTACGAAACACATAATGCCCGTAATGCACCATGCGGTGCGGATGTTTGTCGGGCTGCGATAAAAAGCGTTCTTCAGCTTCATGTTGAAGGTGTTCTCTGGCGTGCGCTGCCTCTTCAATATGAAAGCTATTTACCACAAGTGCAGCAAGGGTAAGTACACTGCCCAAAATTAATACCGTGGTGGCAACTTTGGTTCGCAGCCAATAACGCCACTGTTCGGCGCAAATGGTTTTTATTGTATTGTTCATATTCATTTGCGCCCAGCAAAGGCTGCGTGAACGGCTTCGGTATCGATAGGCGTATCGCCCGAACGTTCAAACGAACCAGTAAGCTTGCCGTTACTTAGTAACACAATGCGGTGCGCAACCTGACAAGCCCCATATACATCGTGGGTTACCATAAATATGGTGGCACCATTGTTTGCTAATTCAGACACTAGCGAGTTAAATTCATCAATAGCAGCAGGGTCGAGGCCAGAGGTAGGTTCATCTAAAAACAGCACTGGGGCATTACGAAGAATGGCTAATGCAATGGCGGTTTTCTGCCTCATCCCTTTTGAGTAGTTCGACAACGTGTTGTGCCAGGCATTTTCTTGAAGCGCTACTTTTTTAAGTGCTTCATGAATAGCATCGTCCGTTTTTTCGACACCCGCAACCGACAAAAAGTAGCGAATATTCTCATACCCTGAAAGGTGACCATAAAGCGTGACCGACTCCGGTAAATAAGCCACCGACTTTTGCACTTCATTGGTATTGTCTGCTACCGACATGCCCATAACAGACGCTGTGCCAGCGCTAGGTTTCATTAACCCTAAAAAGGTTTTAAGGGTTGTGGATTTACCCGCACCGTTTCCACCAAGAAGGGCAAACACTTCACTTTTGCCTACTTCAAAATTAAGGTTATCAAGAATAGTACGTTGGCCTATACGTACCGATAATTCACTAGCACTAATTACAGATTTTGATGTCATTGATTTACGGTATAAAGTCGAAAGTTGGCGATATGTTATATTGTAACAAATGTGATGTGAAATATTTTTTGCATTTTTCGTTTGTATAGCCACGAAGCGATTGGTAAATGACTAATTGGTGGTGCTTAGATGGCTAGTTATTGGTGCGTAGCTGGGTAGTAAGTAAAGAGTTGAGGCTAGTAAATAGCCATTCTTATAGCGCTATATCATTGAACAAAATAGGCATTTCATAGACGTGAACATGACTTGCTATTATCTTGTTGTTATTCAGCGTTTAAGAGTATGTTGTAGTGTATATTTTGTATGGTTCTGAAGTGTCTTTGTATACGGGTAAAATTCGTGCTTACCTTAACTATAAGCAACTGCCTTTTACCGAAGTGCTGTCTACCGTATCGGTATACAAAAAAATCATTCGCCCGAAAACCGGTGTTACCTTTATTCCGGTGGTAAAAACACCTTCAGACGAATACTTACAAGATACCGCCCGCATTATTGATTACTTTGAAGCGCAGGCTCGGGCTAATACACAGGCAGATACCAACACCAATAATCTATCAGTAGTGCCCAACACTCCGGCACAGCACCTTGTAAGCGAACTGTTCGCCCTATGGGGAGACGAATGGCTGGTTATTCCCGCCATGCACTACCGTTGGAACAAAGATAACTTTCCTTTTATATACGAAGAGTTTGGGCAAGTAGTTACCCCTAAAGCCCCAAAATTTGTTAAAGCGTATTTTGGAAAGAAACTAGCCAAAAAGTTTCAAGGGTTTGTGCCACTGTTAGGCATTACCGAGAAAAGCATTCCCTATATTGAAGACTGGTACGAAAACACCGTTCTGCATTACTTAAACGAACATTTCGCTACCCATAAATATTTGCTGGGCGATAAACCCTGCACTGGCGACTTTGGTTTATTAGGCCCATTGTATGCTCATTTATACCGCGACCCTGCACCAAAACAATTAATGGATAAGTTAGCACCCAATGTTGCCGCCTGGGTTAAGCGAATGAATAACCCAGGCGCTGCTGCCAGTAACGATAATAACCCTGCCAGCAACCCTGCCTTTTTAGAAAACGACGAAATACCTGCAACCTTATTGCCACTGTTAAAAGACATGTTTGCTCAGCAATGGCCGGTGTTGAAAAACACTTCAGAAGCGTTAGCTGATTGGCGAGAGAAGAATGCGAGTAATGAAAATACTTCGTGCTTTATTCCAAGAACAATAGGGCAGCACACTTTCAAAATAGGGCGGGGCGAAGCTGAAAATGTAGAAGAGCAACGTTTTATATTCAGCTTTCATCAATACAAATTGCAACGTGTATTAGATGTGTTTAATAGCACTGAACAGCCCAGCTCAGAATTGACGAAATTGTTAGAAGAAGTAGGGGGTTTGGAATATATGCAACTGGACGTGAATGAGCGTGTTGCTTTTGAGGGGAATAGGTTGGTGTTTGAGTGAGTTGGTTTGTTTGTTTTTATACAGTTTGTTGCGGTTTTGGTGTTGTTGGAAATAAAAAGGAATCATTCCGGAATGTGGCGGCGGCTTTGAAAGCTTGGATTATAATCTATTGATAATAGGTTGTTTTCGTGCGAAAGTTTGTGGATTAGGGAAAAGATGTACGGAAACTTTCCATCTTGTATAAGGGATTTTTTCCATATAATCAGCTGTTAGCCACTTCAAGGATACATACGAGAAAGTTCATGGAATATTTAACCGATTGGAAGTTTTGGTCAGCATTTATAGCACTGGTTGCTCTAGTGCTATCTCAGTTGCCTCCAATACATATTTTAATACGTCGTCCTAAACTTGAACTGGAGGCATATCAACGGATATTTGTAAACCATAAAATTGGTAGTCCTAATTTACAATGCCATTTAATTATCAGAAATGCCGGTCGAGGTACCATTCGAATCAAAGGTATTCAGTGCTGTATAAAACGAGATGGGAAAGAAGTTATGTCTTTTCCAGCCCAAAATTACATTGTAAAGCCTAGTGAAAATCAATGGGTTTTGTTCACAGGTTTTGAACTTAATCCACTAGAAGAATGGTCACATACGCTACAATTTTTTAATTTCGCTGAGCGCGAAGACGAAAAGTTGTATCAACAGTCTGAAATCAATTTAAAAAACGAGATCGCTAGAATAAAAGAAGAAAAAGGAGAGAAGTTTTTTGCAATTGCCAGCGATTCAGCGGTAAAGCCATTTCTAGATATGTTTGAAAAGCACTTCTGCTGGCTACCCGGTGATTACTCAATGGAGATTTCGGTGATCACTAATAACCCAAAAGTAACAGCTATAGCATCTTACCGGTTCACACTTTTTGAGTCGCAATCAGAAACACTAAAAGAGCACAAATTGGGTTACCCAAGTGGCGCTGCAATTTATTGGGAATCTCAGAACTATCTAGGTCAATGGATAAACATCGAGGAAAAAAGCGGCTAACAAACCACTCAAGGCTCTCGCTTCGCTCGCTGGGACGCTAACACATGGGCTGCGTCACTTCGTTCCTGATTTTAGCCCATGTATTATCGCCCCTTAGTGGGGCGTTGGTATGACTCCCCTTGTCAATAAAAACCGAGCGTAACCCTGACACTCTTTCAGCCCATAATTAGCTTTGTTTCTATCTCATAATAAATGAGTTAACGCACCGGATGAGGCAGTAATGTCGTCGGTTGGTATGCTGGTATTCGTAGGTTACTTATTCATTGAATAAGCAGAGCTGACCTTACATGTTCCGCCGTAGCACCTTCTCTTCAGTCTAGGCTCGTGGGTCAATCACGGTTAGGTAATTGCCATCATAACGCCCTCGTAGGTTGTGCCACATCCCGCGGCCTGATCCGAACGCGTTAACTCAAACTCGCTTATCATGCTGGTACTCGGCTTAACCGTAGTTTTGGATTAATTGGCGTGAGCACCACTTCTTTGGCGATAGCCCAGATGTATGCTGCCATTTCTCTAGCTATCGCCGTGATGATTAAATTGTAGTGTTTGCCTTTTTTACTCATACGCTGATAGCGTTTGCACAGACGCAGCTGTGCTTTCCAAGCGATATCGACAATATCTTTGGGTAAGCCTTCCTGCCTTAACTGTAATTCGGTAGAGATGTTCGCCGGATAACGATAACTATGTGCGCCCTCAATAAGTAAACGCCTAGCTCTACCATTCCCACATTTGGTTATTGCGCCTAAGTGCCGCTTTCCGCCTGAGGAATGCTCGCTTGGTACCAAACCTAAATAGGCCATGAGCTTTCTAGGATGGTCGAAGCGGTGTAAATCTCCAAGTTCAGCTACCACGCCAACCGCCACTAGCAGCCTCACACCACGCATGGCTTGGATTGCTTTAACAACAGGATAATAGCGCCACTGGTGTACATGATGGGTTAGCTCATTATCTAGCCTTTCTAACCGACGAATCCGCTCTTCAATAGTCTGCAGCTGTTCCTGCAATACGATTTGCTACGCCGGATGAGGTAATATTAGTTCGGTCAGCCACCGCAGATGTTTTTTCGACCAATTTGCCGTACCTTCGTAACGAATATTATTTCGAAGCAACAGCGCTTTGAGTTGGTACTTGGCTTCTTTTAAATCCTTCATTGCCGCTTCGCGAGCGCGGGATAAGTCACGTACCGCTTCATCTTCAGGCTCAGGAACATAGATAGGTGTAAGATCTTCCGACTTTAGCAACTTCACTAATTTAAGTGCATCACGGCGATCAGTCTTAATCCGTTCACCAGGCTTTTTGGGTATAAGGGACGGCGCTACAACATAGCAACAATGCCCTAAACTTGTTATCAACCGATAAATCCAGTAGCCACAAGGTCCTGCTTCGTAAACCACATGAATTGTCGCGCCCGGATACTTCGATTCAAACTGACGAATGAGCTTTTTGACGCTGACTTTTGAAGAAGGAATGCGGCCATAGTGCACCGCACTTGCTCCACGCTGCTCTTCACAATAAGCCACTTCATGGAATTCTTTGTGAGTATCTAATCCTAAAAAAATTATGCTATGTTTGTTCATGCTAGCCTCCAAATGATTTAGTCTTAAGCAAACTAATTATGGCACTGGCTTTTTAAGCTAACCCACGAAAATGCGGAGGCTAGCATTTCACAGGGAGTCATTGTGTCTAGGTATTCAATGGACTCTTATCACAATCTGATGGTTAAGGTGTTAGATCACTTTGAGCATATAAAATTCGATAAATCTAATGCGTGGCATAGATTGATGGTTTCTCTTTATTGCTCAGTTGTCGAGAATTCAGATACATTGTTGGTTTTACAGAAAAAACGGAAAGGAGTAGCTTTACCAACTGTTACTAGAAGTTTAATGGAGGCTTTTGTTGACTTAAAGAATCTAACAAATGACAAAGGTTATGGTTACTTCTTAGATGTAGCGTATTACAAAGAATGGTTAAGAGTCACAACAGCCGCTAAAAATCCTGATAACGCTCTTTTGCAAGAACTCTCACAAGCTACTGAGTTTGAGCAGCAAGTTAAAGAGTGGGAAGAAAAATTAGATGCTCTAAAAGCGCAAGGGTATATCAAACTAAGTCAATACAAAAAGTTTGAGAAAGCTGAAATGATTGATGAATACGCATCAATTTATAACTTTCTATGTGCTCACTCACATAATAACCAAAGGGCATTGATTGATCGTTATTTAGTACCTAACGAAGATAAAACCGACTTTACTCTTAAGCTTTTTCATGAAGTAGATGATGACAAATTAAACCAGTATTTGGAAATTGGACAGGAATACTTTAGGGCTAGTAGTGAGTTAATTCATAAAGTGTTAAATACAGGCCGAGAGTTTGAGTTTCAGAATACCTAACAAGCCAATTAAGACGGGACTGCTAACAGCTTGCTCAGTTCCGCTTCGCTTCACATTTTAGCAAGCTATTATCAGCCCCTATTGGGGCGTTAGCTATTTAAGGAAGTGTATGCCACCTTACGAATATTTTGCAATGAAGTATATTAACCAGTGGTTGCTAAAAGAAAGAGCATTGCATGCTAACTTATCAGAGAAACATGTTTCTGAAGATATTGTTTCTAAGTCGCTCCACTTTTTTCAAGTATTGAGGACTTTTAAGGGATTGTCAGATGGAGACGGGAAAGAATTTATAGTAAAAGCACTATTAGATAATTCTAAACGATTAACATCTACTAATTTCCCCGCTAAAGTTGAAAAGCTAGCAGATGATTTTAATGATAAGTTTAGTACTCGGAATATTTCAGCCTCATCTAAATTAATGTGGTTACGAAAACGATCACCAGTAATTATTTATGATAAGTGGGCAAAGAAAGCTCTTGTTAATAAAGGCCTTTCCAAACAAGCCTCATATGCAGAATATTGCAAAGCTTGGAATGTTGAGTACGATAAGCATCAAAAGGCTATTAAAAAAGCGTGTGTTAAGTTACTTGATGCTAAAGATTTTTGTGCTCTTTGGGAGTTAACAATTACGGAATCTCGAGATATAGTTAAATCTGACTGGTTCCAAGAGAGAGTCTTCGACATGTACCTATTGCATGAGGCTAAAAATAGCTAACAAGGAATTTAAACGAAAATAAAACAGTGGGTTACGTTCTTCTTCGCTTCACAGTATAACCAACTATTTTAGTCCGCTTAATGCGGCTTTAGGTGCTACGGAGTATTTCACACATGTCAGGCTATACGATATTTACGGTCCCAATTTATTTAAGAAGCCCAGAACAACATAGAACTTTAATGGAACAAAAAAAAGCAGAATATATTGGGGACGAGAGTGGTGATCTTGAACGACAGCTAAAATCAGATTATTTTGATGCATCTGTATTAATTCCTTGAAAGTTTTCTCAAATCGTTGGGTATATAGAAATAAATAGAGAATTCTCTGATTTAAAAGCCTATGGTTGGTTTGTAAAAATACGACCAACTTATAAATCAAAAGATAAAACTATGGAATATCGCGGTAAAATTGGTGATGTTTCAAAATTGAACCGTGAAAATGAACAAATAAAGAGTGATATAAAAGAATTTATTGCATCTGTGCCTAGTTTTTCTGATTTGGTAAAAAATAAATACTTAGACACTGAGGCGTTGTTTATTGCTCTTGAATGTATGGACTTTTCCAAGTTGCAACGCACCTAACAAGCTGTTAAAAAGGACATAAAACAGTTGGCTTTTGTTCCTTCGTCACTATTTTAGCCAACAATTTTTAGCCTGTTAACAGGGCGTTAGGGTTCTAAGGATGGATTGTCAATGAGTATAGTTATAGAACCAGCTACAGCTGCATCCGCTGCTTCGCTTGCCCGTCTTATTAAAGAATGGTCGAATTTAAGAGAAGCAAAGAAAGAAGAGGAGTTAAAAACTCCCGAGTGGAAACAGCTAGAAAAATCTTATCTTGAACATTTAAAATGGCGTTTTGATTATCCTAAGAAAGTCTTTGGCCAGCAAATATTAGCTAATTGGATTATCACATTTGTGGTACTAGCTCTAGTTGTGTCAGGGCTAGTTTTTTCCTTTCTACAGCTTCAATATGCAATTACGCTAGGTGATATGTCATCGCTAAGTACAAATATTGAAATTGAAACTGCAGGTAAAGTCTCTATAAGTTCTTCAATTGTAGGCGCAATAACATTAGTGATATCTCTCGCGTTTTTTGCGCTGTATTTAAAATATGTCTTCCAAATTAAGCACACTCATCCTCCACATGTAAGTCTCTCAGAGACAGATGCTCAATCAATTCTGAACAAACAACAATCACAAGCAGTGGATGACAAAGATATTGATAATTTGCAAATCAAAAGTGTTCAACTAGGGTAGCCCTAACAAGAATTAAACTAGGATAAAAAGCAGTTTGCTTTTTGTACACTCCGTTCACTTACTTTAGCCAACAATTTTTTGCATGTTAATTAGGCGTTAGATTGCAACCATAGATAGGAGAAAAAATGTCACAGTGGGATGAGCAATTAAGTGATCATGCTATCCATGCAAGTATCGAAAACTTAGCCGATAGGCTAACTGATGACTCGCTTGTGACTGAAGATCTCAACGTTGTTGAAATTATCGATAGAATTAAACAGGCTGCATCCTACGTGGAGAGTTGTCTGAATAATGTGATTCCAGCTCTAGTTAATCACTCTCATCTTAATAAAGCCAATAGTCACATATCCAGTATTGCCTCCGAATTGAATTCTTATATATCAAATTCTAATGTAGGCCATTTAAATAATACCTCTGCACACATCGATAATTTGATGACTCAGATTAATGCCTTGCCTATTGTGAAGCCAGCTATTTCAGAGCAGTCATTCACTCGCTCTCTTGTAGAGTTTAAGTCTCTCGCTGAAAAGTCGTTTAGTGAGATGAAGAAGGAAAAAGATGAACTGGTAAAATCAGTTGAGAAAATGACTGAAACGTCTATTAGCCAACAAGAAAAGCTGGATAATCTATCTAAAGAAATTGAGCGTTTTGACCAAGGTATTTCAGAATCGCTTAATAACTTTAATGAGCGATTTGAAGAGGTGGAGAACAAATATACTTCACAGCTAGATTCAAGGCTCAGCGAATTTAATGAGCAGTACGACGACTATTCAGAAGCCTTTGATTCTAAAATTAAAGAAAGCATAGATGCTAACCAAGAGAATATAAGTAGCGTTATCTCTGAACATAAAGCTCAATATGAGCAACAGCTGAAAAGCCAAAAAGAAGAAGCAAATTCTGTATTAGAAGAATTAGAAGAAAAGAGAGCGGAAGCTTCAAATTTGCTTCAAATAATTGGGAATATTGGGATAACAGGTAACTATCAAAATATTGCAAATAATGAAAAAAGCGCAGCTGACAACTGGCGAAGGATTGCGCTTGGCTTAATGGTCTGTATGGTTCTAATTATTGGTATTACCATCTTCATTTCAGCGTCAAATGGATTTGACTGGAAATTGGCGTTTTTTAGGGTTGGGGCTGCTTTTGTCCTTGCTATACCGGCTGCATATGCTGCTAAAGAGTCCGCTAAGCATAGAGCTTTAGAAAATCATAACAGAAGAGCAGAGCTTGAATTGGCATCGCTAGATCCTTATCTCGAAAAACTCCCCGAGGAAACAAGGCACAAAGTTAAAGAGGAGCTAACCAAGCAGTTTTTTGGCCTAAATACGCCACAACAAAAGGGCGAAGAACCGGTTTCAAATAAAGCGATTTTCGAGTTATTAAAGTCGGTCATAGATAAGAAGTGATGCAATCTAACAAGCGCAGCCACGGCGACAAATTTTTCGTTACGGGTGTGACTACACTACAAAGCCGCGCGTGCAGCGGGCGTTAGGCATTAATAAAGAGAGATCGGAGATCATAAATGGCATCAACAAAAGATGTAGCACAATGGATGCTAGATGAAATAGACCAGAATGCTTATCTCGAGCAAGGGGGGGCTGTATATACAATTCATGAAAAATTCGGTGATGAGTTTGTTTATACTAATGACAATGGAAATCTAGCAATAGCGAAAAAAGTTTTAACTGCTTTTAATAAGCTATCTGGAGATTCAGTGGTATGGCTTCGTGGCGAAAAGGCATGGGTTCCGAGACAAGAACATCATTACCCCGGTAGGCAACAAGATTAGCCTAACAAGTTGCAGCAGTTCGCCCCCGACTAAACAAGACAGGCATATTTGGAAAGATAAAGCTGTTTTTTACGAAGGCTATATTCGTCGCCCATTGTTTAGGTAAACGTCTCTTTTTTTGGTCGATGGTTGGAAAAAGCAGAAGTGCTTGTAGGGGGATGAGGTGCTTAAGCATATTTATTCCTTCAGCAGCGTAAGGTGACAATCAGTTTTGCGAGATTCGCTATTTAGATGCAACACTATCACAGTAATCGCATTGCATTTTGTCGCCCTTGAATTCGTTGCTGATGTTGGTTGTGTGCGTATTGCTCAAAGTGAATCACTTTGCCAGCGGCCAGCTTAAAGCAGGTTTCAAACTGCGTGGTTAAAGTTAGCCAATGTTCGTGTTCAATATTGAGACGTTCTAAAATAGTAGGCAGGCTATGTTCAACCTTGCCGCGCTTGTTTGGATGAATATAACGGCTGGTTATATCTACAAGCTATAAGTAGTATGGGAGGGTAAAAGGTAAACCTTGTGGTATCTCTTGCATGAAATTACCCGTAAAAGGCATAAGTCGTTTGGGTGTTTTGCCTACCCTGGCTGCGTTAATACGGTATTTAATACTGGTATGGTGTGATGTTTCAGGTGTATTAGCCATCTTTGCTCGTACTGGGTTTAAATCAACATAAGCCATACAGGCGGTCAGGGCCGACTCATCTAATAGCGCTTGGGATTTAAACCGTCCTTCCCAAAAATGCCCAGTGCAGTCATCCTCTTTATTAGCGGCCCTGGCAATATATTCATTTAGTGCACGCATAAACCAGCTGATATCAAATAGTCGTTTACGCCATACCTCAGCCGTTTACTTCACCGTTTTAATCTGGGTTTCATGTAAGTCTTTGCGTAAATTTGGTGATATATAGCGCTGCGAGAGTAGGGTGCCTTTGTAAAGCCTGTGCCAACGTTGAATCACTTCTTCTGTACTCAGTGCGTCCGCCTTCTCTTTAGCTATGTGTAATACTAGATGCGTATGATTACTCATCACAGCATAAGCACATACATCAATGGCGAAAACCTCACTCAAAACATGAATAAGGTCTTCCACCCATTGGCGACGATGTTCAAAGCTTCTACCGTTTTCCTCGCCACACAAAAAAGCACGACGAACACAGCGGGAAACACAATGATAATACGGCGTATCTAATAAACTAATTTGCGACTTTCGGGCTTTAGGCATTACGGCTGTCTGACTCTGATTGACTCGTTTACCAGTTTGCATTGCCATTCAGATTAAAGAAAGTGTACTAAGGAACAGTTTTGGTGTTTTCGAATTATGCCTGTCATGTTTAGTTACCAAAAGCCGACTTAATCCGAGGCAATGTGTTCGACACGAATAAAAATTACATTCAAAGTTAAAGGGTTACCTTAATAATTTTTGTAATAGACAGAGGTTGCATTCAAGTTTAGGATATAAAAACTTGTTGGGTTTGAATTAGCAGTAAATTGAAACATAGACGGTGTCCATTATATTGTTTGAAGATCACATAATTAGCTAACTCTTGCTTGAATAATGCGGCCCGGTGCTAGGTGCAATGAAAAACCAGTAGGCCATTAAAGTGTGGAGCCATCACTCAATCTAATACACAATAGTTGGCTGTACTCGTACCTCATAGGTTTTAGCCGACGTCTTTTGGCCGCTAAGAAAAGCGAATGTGATATGAAAGGATTATAAATAATGGAAAGTATAAATCTAAATGAATTGCGAGAATTACTGAAGTATATCGCTTTCGCTGGCACTAAAAAAGAAGCCAGTACTCATTTGAGAAAGCTAAAATCCAAGGAATCAAAACTCAAAGGTGTACTTAATGGTTATACGGTAGGAAAATTATCTGAAGCCATTAACTTCGCCGATCAAGCTGCAGGAAATGTAAAAAATAAAGAAGAATTGATATCGCATATGGAAAGTTCGTGGAGCGTCTTCGAAAGTGATATCAATAATGGAACTTCCGGTCGAAATATCTAACCTAACATATGTCAATTCAATTATTATGATTTCAATTCGTAGCGTTCTTTTCGTCGGAATATTGGCGCGTTAACTCTCATTTGTAGCAGGAGGCTAAAATGTCGGTAGGCCCAATAGGAAAAAAACAAGCTAGATCAGGTAATGTTAGCTATAGCGATCCTGTAACTCTGCACGAAACATCGAAATCAAGGATTGATTTTGTTCCATTTTATATTAATAAATCTTCAGGTGTTGAGCTAGCGGGAAAGATACAAACATATAGAAAAGAACAATCACCCTTTGGGCTTTTACCTGTTGAAGAAAAGTCGCTATCCCTACAAGGAAATGCAATTCTAAAGCTATTTGATGCTTTGAAGTCGCATATTGCTGTTAAAGATGAAAATGATGGCGATTTTCTTCTTATCAAGGTCAATGATGGAACAGCCCAATTAGCTGAGCATGATCCACAGTCAGTAGCAAATGCATTAACATCTGTTTTATCTCAAGATGAAATTATCGCACATCTACAAAACACTGACATTACGGATGAACTAGCTAATGCATTAAAAGGTTCAATTCGTCTTAAGGATATGAAAGCGGCAGTTAACCGATTACGTAATCATCTTAATAATCAAGAAAATGATGAAAAAATTTACCAGAAATGGTGTGAAGAGTATCCATGGGCGTTCGGTAACGCGTACGTCGTAAATGATGATATTAGAGCTATATCTCCTCATGATCATTTAGACCTTATGTTGTCTAATGTGATTGCTGGCTTTAGGGATGTGATCGAATTAAAGCGCCCTAATATGGAAGTTATGAATTACGATAGCTCTCATCGAAATTTTTATTTTTCATCCGAAGTCTCAAAAGCAATAGGGCAATGTCATCGTTACCTAGATACATTTAATGAAGTAGCTGTGAAAGGGCTTCAGGATCACCCAGAAGTCGTTGCCTATCACCCTAGAGCAATCATCGTAATTGGGCGTTCACATAATTGGAGTCCTGAGAAACATAGAGCATTGCATGGATTGAACTCACGACTTACTAATATATCAGTAATGACTTATGATCATTTATTAAATCAAGGTGAGCGATTAGTCAATTTACTCGAGCCCGCGCCTGAAGATCTAAAACCAGCTATAAACCAAGATAGTAGCTGGAATGACTTTGAATTCTGAAAGTGAATAAGTTGCTTAAACAGTCTAAACAAGACAGGCATATTTAGGAAGGTAAAGCTGCTTTTACGAAGGCTATATTCGTCGCTCATTGTTTAGGTAAACGTCTCTTTTTTTGGTCGATGGTTAGAAAAAGCAGAAGTGCGTGTAGGGGGATGAGGTGCTTAAGCGTATTTATTCCTTCAGCAGCGTAAGGTGACAATCAGTTTTGCGAGGTTCGTTATTTAGATGCAACACTATCCCAGTAATCGCATTGCACTTTTGTCGCCCTTGAACCCGTTGCTGATGTTGATTGTCTGCGTATTGCTCAAGGTGAATCACTTTGCCAGTGAACTGCTTGAAGCAGGTTTAAAACTGCGTGGTTAAGATTAGCCATTCAGATTAAAGAAAGTGTACTGAGGGACAGTTTTGATGGTTTTGAATTGTGCCTGTCTCGTTAAGTTTACGAAAGTCAAACTTATATACGGAGACAATTTCAACTCGCATCAGGAAATCAAATCTTGTATCTTCGAATATATTGAGATTTTTTATAATCGCGTACGTCAGCATTCAACACTGGGTTATGTAAGCCCATATGAATACGAAGCGATATACGCTTAACATGGATGTCCACTTTTAGTGGGTAAGACCAGTGTATCTCACAAATTTCAAATAGAGCATTATGAAAAGACCCCATTCTAAAGAAAGCATGCTGCTAGAAATATCTGCGCAATTTAAGCTTCAAGATTTATGTATTAGTCATCAACCTCCTATTATTTGGAGAGAAGATAGAACTCATGATTATGGCTTCGACGGTGAAATAGAATTAACAAAGGAAGACAAAGAAAAAAATATCTTTCTAACAGGACAAATATTAAAAGTTGTTATTAAAGCTACTTCAAAAAGAAGTAGCGGTAAGCCCCTCGTTCCCATGAGGACTCAGAAACTTTCTTACTACAAGCGTTGTGATTTTGATACACTAATTTTTCTGTACAAGTCAACTACTGATGAATTGTTTTTTAAATCATTGAAAGATATTAATGTAAAAGAAGAACAGGTTGTTCAAAATATAGTTTTTAATGTTGATGATAAAATAAATCTAAACTCTGAATGGCTTTCAAATTATCACAAGATAGACGAAGCTCCAGAAGTTTCAATGTTGGTTGATGATAATAAAATCTCTAACACACTTGATGTCACATTTCATCAAGAGCTTGAAACAAATTTAAAAGCTTGCAAAGCTGGACAGGGGCAGTGGAAAAAATATGAGAGTATATGCATTAAAGCTCTAGAGTTCATTTTCAGAGATTCTTTTAGAAACTATCATTCAATGACTCAATCTAGAAATTACAATGGTTTAGATATTAAGGATTTAGTGGTACCAAATCGATCGAAAAATCAATTTTGGAATGAAGTTAGACAGGATTATCAAGCTCGTAATATTATTTTTGAATTTAAAAATTACGTAAAACCAATTGGTAAAACACAATTAATACAAGTTTCTCACTATCTAAAGAAGAAGTCTTATGGACGTTTTGGAATAATAATTTGTAGGAAAGGACTGTCAAAAAATGGTGTAGAAGTACAAAAAGAAATGTTAAGGGATGATGACAAAATGATCTTAGTGTTGAGTGATGTAGATATTCTCGAATTAGTAAAACAGAAATACCATAAAAATCAACCAGAACTAATTTTAGAGAAAATGAAAACAGAGCTAGAGCTAAGCTTATAATCTACAACAGCTAACAAGTTACTTAAAAGGACAAATACTAGTTGGTTTTTGCCCCTTCGTCGCTTATTTTAACCAACTAATATTTGCCTCTTAGTGAGGCGTTAAGATCCAAGGATGACCTGTGCCAAAATATAAAACTGCATACTTTTTAAATGATGATAACGTTTGGGAGCCTACTTCCTATCAAGAATTAACTGATGAGAATGTACGAGCTCGACTACGTGAAAAAGAATTACGTGAAAAAAGAAATGGTGAAATATTACTTGGAATCAGGAATCATCCAGAGACACCTCACTTCTTTAGAAAAAGGCTGATTCGCCAAAATATTGATAAAGGTATTAGTGAATCAGATAAACATAATAATATAGTCGGCTTTTTAGAAAACTATTTAGATAGTAAGTTCAGTAAGCATTGTTTTGGTTACTATGAAAGACCTTGGGATAAAGAAAAAGGATTTGGTGAAATAGTAAAAACTAAATCATTCAAATGGAAAAAAGAAGTTGGTTTTGGCTTGGCATATGGCAAATATATTGTTTTTGATATACTTGGACGGTCAACAGAAAACATAGCCCTTCTAGATTCATCACCTTATGTAGCAATTGAGGTTGTAGATACACACTTTCACTCTAAGGAAGCATTTACTGCACTGTTGGAGTTGTCTAAAAACCTCCCATTTGTAATTATTTACTATTACGTAAACAAATTCCCAATGTTAAACCAACAGAAAAATCCACTTAGATCAAATGGCTACTCAAAAATTAGAATTCATAGCTATATCGCAGATGGTTCTTTTTGGATAAAAGATAGCCGGATAGAGGAAGAAGATGATGTATCTATTTCACCAGATGTGCCAAATGAATATTATAACCTTATTAAAGAAAGGCTCTTGAATGAGGGGTTCATACGAAATGGAACTTAATAAGTCATTTCAGCAGGACAAAAAACAATTGGTTTTTGCTCGTGCCTCGTTTATTTTAACCAACTATTTTATAGCTTCTGAATGAGACGTTAACCTCAGGGCTTACAAGGAATCATTTAGAATGGAAGATCAATTTAAGCTTTTGATAAAAGCTATCGAAAGCTTGAAACAAGAACCAAATATATTCAAAGATTATATCTTTCCCATTGTTAGTGCCTTTTTATCTGCACTATTTGGTGCGCTGATCGCATACTTCACACTGAAAAGACAAGAATCGTTAAAAATAGAAAAAGAAAAGCTAGATGCCGCGAATAAGTGGACACTAGATATTCAAAAAGCTAGGTCTTCGCTAATTGCTATCAAGCAAAACTATTTTAAAGATTTATCTAGCAACCCAACACAGCGAGTTGGTTCAGTGCCTAGCATAGTTGTAAAGGCTGAAAACATTAAAGAGTCATATGCAGATCTAGGTTTTATTGTTCCGACAGAAGCAGAATTGAAAGAGAAGAATTTAAAGTGGGCTCAGATAGCAAGAGTTGATACTCTCGTATCAAATTTTAATTCATTACTAACTATGTGGGACTTGAGAAATAGAATCAATGAAGAATTTAAACAGGCTATCTTAAATAAGCATGGGAATGGTGCCTACCTAAAATTGTCTTTAAATGACGCATTGTCCGCGTTTGGTCAGCCTGGCATGGTTGCCTTGATAGACATCACTGAACGTTGTATAAAATTGACGGACCACTTAATAATAGAAACGAATGATTTTTTGGAAAATTTTCCAGATGTGGTTGAAAAGAAAATAAACCTGAGAAGGCTAAAAAAATACAGTCAATTATTAAAGTATCACCATGATGGGAATGAAAAGTTTTTAGAGATGTTACAACTTATGCCAGAAACAGATTATTCAGCCGTTACAAAAGTTTTTGGCGAGACCGAAGAAAGATTAAAAGAGCGACATCGAACAGGTTATGAGCAGTCCTAACAAACGACTAAACAAAACAGGCATATTTGGGTAGGTAAAGCTGCTTTTATGAAGGCTATATTCGTCGCTCATTGTTTAGGTAAACGTCTCTTTTAGTCGTTGGTTAGAAAAAGCAGAAGTGCGCGTAAGAGTAGTTGGTGCTTAAGTATATTTATTCCTTCGCCCGCGTAAAGGAGGAATCAGTTTGGCGAGACTCGCTATTTAGTTGCAACACTATCCCAGTAATTGCATTTCACTTTGTCTGCCTTGAACTCGTTGCTGATGTTGATTGTGTGCGTATAGCTCAAGGTGAATGACTTTGCCAGCGGCCTGCTTAAAGCAGGTTTCAAACTGCGTGGTTAAGATTAGCCATTCAGATTAAAGAAAGTGTACGAAAGGAAGGTTTTGGTCTTTTCGAAATATGCCTGCCATGTTTAGTTGCTCGCAAGGTTTAATGCCTGATCTGCTTCCGTCCGTCAGACCAATATACGAGTACAATCAGCATGGGATTAACGCCATAAAATAATGGTGCTCACCGGTGATAAACTTCGAGTTTTTCGCTATGATATTGATGATTTCCGAGTATCCTATCTATATTATTGTTTACATTTGCAGAGGCTCGTAAACATGATTCGTTAACCACTTACAAGGAAGTGATAACCTATGAATGAATCAAATAATGAGTTTGGTGAAGAACGACGCCAAACTACTCCTGAACAACAGGAGAAATATCTTGAACGCAAGAATGCATTCAGAATCGACTACCGACAACGAATCGATATCTTTTCTAAATCTGTATTATTGTTTTCTGCAGGCGGACTCACCATCTCAATGTCAATGTTTTTGAAAAAGGATGGGCCGCTTATTTCGGTCACAATTATGCACGATTTAAAATTATCGTGGGGGCTTCTTTTATTCACCATTATATCTTTTTGTTGCTGTCACTACGTTATGATACTCCAGGGTCAATATGTTAATAAAAACTGGGATGGTAGACTCCCACTTGGAGACGACCAAATCTCTGGGAACGACACAATGACTGCCTTCAGAGCTTTCATCGGGATAATAGGCTCCATCGGTTTTGTTACTTTCATTTTTGGTCTTATTTCGCTTGTATTAGCTGCAGTAGAGACGATTGAGGAAGTTAGCGGTTAACAATTTAAAGGACTAAATAACGGACTAAATAAGACAGGCATATTTATGTATAAAGGTATACATTCTGTGCCTGTCTTGTTTGATTTTCAATGGCAAACACCTCACTCAAAACATGAATACGGTCTTCCACCCATTGGCGACGATGTTCAAAGCTTCTACCGTTTTCCTCGCCACACGAATCCTAAACAAGACAGGCATCTTTGGGAAGTTAAAGCTGATTTTACGAAGGCTATATTCGTCGCCAATTGTCTAGGTAAACGCTTCATTGAGGTCAGCCAAGACTTAGATTTCTTTGAAGTTTGCAAAGATTTTATCGCGTTTCTACCATCTAAACCTGCTCGTATATTAGATGCAGGCTCCGGCGCTGGCCAAAATGCAGCAGCATTAGCTCAAGAGGGTTTTACTGTTACAGCTGTAGAGCCCATGCCAGAATTCTTGAGTGCTGCAAGAAAGAGATATAAAAGCGCATCAATCACCTGGCTTAAAGGTAGCCTTCCTGATATGGCATGCTTAAATATGGGCACAGCTCAATTCGATTTTGTTCTCATTGATGGGGTATGGCACCATATTGATAGCACTGAAAGGGAAATGGCGGTAATTCGTCTCTCCGTACTAATTAAAAAAGGAGGGATATGTGCCATATCACTCAGAAATGGGCCTGCTGGTTTAGGGTCAAGGGTCTATCCGACAGACACGAAATTCACTATTCAACAATTCGAAAAGCATGGTTTATTGTGCATTTTCGAAGTGCAAAATAAATCCAGCATCTTGCCAAATAAAGAGAATGTAAAGTGGGCGCGTATTGTTTTGCAAAAGTGCTAGCACATCACCTAACAAGCAAAGGCAGCATCGCCCTGCGGGCTGGACGAACTAATGCGCGCCGCTGTTTTAGGCGTTGGTATTTCTTCGACCAGTCGGCTGTGCCTTCATAAATAACGTGTAGTGTTGCGCCAGGATATTGAGATTCAAACTGACGGAGCAGCTTTTTCACATTGACCTTGGACGAGGGAATGCGTCCGTAGTCATCTGGGGGGCTCCACGCTGCTCTTCACAATAGGCAACCTCGTGTGAAGCTCTCTATTCGTATCCAACCCGATAAAAATCATGCTATGTTTGTTCATACTAGCCTCCAAATGATTTAGTCTTAAGCAAACTAATCATGATTCCGTGCTGCGTTCCGGTGGCTTTTTAAGCTAACCCAAAAGAATGCGGAGGCTAGCATTTTACAAGGAGTCATTGTGTCTATATTTCAGGAAAAATCAGATGAAATTTTTAGTTATTTTTACTCTCTCCGCATTGCTGCTTGGTTGCTCTTCTACTGGTAGAAATGCAAATTTATATTCACAGCCACCAGAATCAGAACCTAGTGTTATTTTTTTAGGAGAAGAAAGTCCCGGAAAATTTCTAGGTAAAGGTCATGAAAAAATTTACCTGTGTCGTGTCGATGGGGCTTTTCAGAATAGTTACTCATTTGATAAACCTACAAGAGTTGCACTTGGAGAGAGGCTAATAAGTATATGTTACAACGAAGATGCCAATCATGCCGAAGCTCCAATTAAAGCATCTTTTGATACTACCGCAGAGTATCAAATTAAACTTGGCGAACATAGTTGGACTAAAGTGAATTTTTCAGTAGTTGATAAAAATACTGGTGAACTAGTAATTGGCCCTGTAACGGTTCCTAAACAGGCTGGTGATCTTCCTCTTTTGATATTTACACAATGAAATATTACAAAAACATAATATCCTTTGCTTCGCTCATTGAGACGAGTTTAGGATGAAAGAAGTAGATTCATTTATTTATCTAGAGGCTCTTGAAAGTATTAAGTAAAAAGAGTATTTGATATAAGTTTGTTGTACAAATCCAGGTATGGTTAACAAACGCTAACGTCTTCCTTTTTATATGGCGATACTGCGGGAGATAAAACTAGACGTGAGCTTCAACAATATTTAGGTCATAAGAACATCCCTTTTGAAAGTAAAAAGGTCTGTGGGTAAGCGATAAACTAACAAACAAGTTATGGGCGGACGCATGATAGTAGGCTGCGTTCGTTCCTTTCCATTTTAGCCAACTATTATCAGCCGCTTACTGCGGTTTTATGAGTACTCCCTATGAGCATCACGTTCTTACCTATAAGTAGTAGTAACGCTAATTATATTAAGGTAATAGATCTTTATAAAGAAGCATTCCCCGAAGCGAGGAAAGTGCCTAAATGGTTTCTCAAGTATCAGTTGAGGAATGGAAAGTTAGGTTTTAGTGCTTTGCATACAGAAGATATGTGGATTGGTCTTATTCACATAACAGAATATGAAAATATTGTATTTATCCAATCAATTGCAATATTAGAATCTTGCCGTTCAAAAGGCTTTGGTAGTCAAGTACTCGAATCCTTAAAAAATGAACATTTAGGTAAAAGGATAGTTTTAAACATTGAGGTCATAGATAAACAGGCAAATAATTATCAACAAAGAGTTAAACGTAAAGAATTTTATGAGAACAATGGTTTTTTACCTTCAGGTTTTACAGTTAAAGAGCCAGGTGAAAATCTTGAGATGTTAATATATGGTTCAGGTATTACTAAAAAAGAAATAGAGTATATGTACAAAAACCTTTTCGGAAGGGTCCTAGGTTTATTTATCAAGCCAGAGATCACTAAAATTTTATAAGTTTTAACTTTTCCGTACACGTAAAAATTAATTCAGAAAGGCAAAATACAGTTGGCTTTTGCCCGCTTGTAGAAGCGTTATGTTGCAAATGGAGTCTCCTGCATTGGATGCTATATCAACTAAAAATTTAAACTCAATGCCAGAGGTATTAGCGTTAAAAAAGCTACTTCAATCGCTGGCAATGCTAGATGCAATAATGTCCCCTGAATGGGATGAACGTTTTTATTCGTTCAACTCAAATTGGGGCGATAATGAACAAATGGGTTCGATGAAAAATGGCTGCGGTGATGATTTCTTTGTACTGTTCAATCAAGATGGCTGCTTTGTTAAAGGTTTTGATCATGAATCTGCAATGTCATCTTGGAGTACTGATGGTTAAGTTCCATGGCCAGATTTATTAAAAGGGTTGCCATCTGAATTTATTGCTGCGTCTAAAGAGCCTGCTTTCTCTATGGACAATATTTCGTTCTGTATTTGGAAACTTCACACGGCTGACTTTTGGGGTAAGGGTGACTTCAAATTTGCAGTGGACGAAGATCCTGATGGTTCAGAGTATCTTTTAGAAATCTTTGACTGTAACCCTGAAACATATAGGATATTTGCTCTAGAGTACTATGAGGTAGATTTAGATGTTGCAACTATTGCAAAGTTTTATAATCACTTACCTTTAACCGATGAATTGGTTAAAGAAGTAAACTCTGAAGTAACATTAAAACAGCTAGATAAAGACATTTTAGAAATTGGTTATCCTTGTGTCGATGCAACATAACTTGTCGCCTAAGTTCTCTGCCGCACTAACACGTGGCCTTAGTCATTTCGCTTCAATGTACCTATTGCGTAGGCGATACACCCATTAGGATTGAAAAAACATGTATATAGGAGAGGTTTCAAAACTTACTGGCGCGTCAAAAAAAGCAATCCATCACTACGAAGCGCTAGGGTTGTTGTCTAAGGTGCCTAGATTAGGGAAGTACCGCATTTACGATAAGCACCATGTCGTCATAATCTCGATGATAAAAAAAGCGCAATCCCTGGGTTTTAAACTTTCAGAATTGCTGCCAATGATTGAGGCAAAGGCAAAAGAAAATCGCTTTCCGGTCGAGGTGGCGATTAATGCCATAAAGCAAAAGCAGAAGCAAATTAGAATCGAGATTGAACAAGCCAAACAGCTAGATGTTGAGTTAGGGTCATTAAAACAAGAACTGATTGATCAATTTCCGCTTAACAACCCAAACAATTAAAAGCCCTTGACTGTTCCCCTAGGGGGAGAGTTTATAGTCTTGTCACTTAATAACTTTATAGGTGAATACAAGATGTCTAATGTATGTTTGGTAACCGGGGCGAACGGTCATTTAGGAGGAAATGTAGTTAGAGCGCTTATAGCACAAGGCGAAACCGTAAGGGCAGGGATGCGTGATATTCAAAATGTGGATAATTTTTTCCACTTGAACTGCCAAGTCGTCTATACCGAAATGCAAGATATAGACGCAATGAGAAAAGCCCTAGAAGGTGTCGATATTTTATATCATGTTGCCGCGGTATTTAAACATTGGGCTAAAGATCCTATTACTGAAATCGTCCAGCCGAATGTAAAAGGGACTGAAATTGTCCTTAAAGCGGCGGCCGAAGCCAATGTGAAAAAAGTGGTTTATGTTAGCTCGGTTGCGGCTGTTGGGCACGATGGAAACTATCTAGATGAAAAAAGTTGGAACACGTTATCTAACAACGCCTATTACAACTCTAAAATAAAGTCAGAGCAAAAAGCTTGGGAGTTGGCAAAAAAATACAATCTTTGGATGGTTTCGGTTCTACCCTCAGCAATGATTGGTCCCCATGCTAATCGACTCACAGACACTATGCAGTTTATTGAAACAATTAGAACCAATAAGCTTCTGATAGACCCTCATTTTTTCTTTAATTTCGTTGATGTTCGCGATGTGGCAAAAGGCGTAGTTGCTGCTACTACGAAAGGCAGTTCTGGTAGCCGGTACATATTGGCTAATAACAACGCTTCGTCACTTACTGAGATATACAATGCTGCCCAATCAACGGGAATTAACTTAAAAGCTCCAACACGACTACCAAAGTGGGTAATATATTTTATTGCCCTGTGCGCAGAGCTGGCAGCTAAGGTGACAGGTAAACCCGCAGAGCTTATTAGAAGCCAAGTGGCTTTATTCTATGGCATCAGGCAGGAGTATGAAATAACGAAAGCTCGTAATGAACTTGGATACGAGCCTCGCCCACCGTCAGAAGCGCTACGCGATGTATTTGAATACTTAAACGGGCGCGAAAGTAAATTATGACCTTCTCCACAATTCTTCCACAATTTGTTGTTACACTATGATTAATAAGCCAAATTAAGCACAAAGTGGCGAGATCACGGTGGAGCTTTCCTCATGAAACACAATCATTGACTAAACAAGACAGGCATCTTTAGAAAGGTAAAGCTGTTTTCGAATTATGCCTGTCATGTTTAGCTACAACAGCCAAGCCCAGAACTGACAAAATTATTAGAAGAAGTAGGGGGCTGTTTTTTATACAGTACTTTGTGTTTTTAAAGTTAGTAAAAATAAAAAGGAATTGTTCCGGAATGCGGGGGCGGTTTTGAAAGGCAGAACGTAGTACATTGATAATAGAATGTTTTCGTGCGAAAGTTTGTGAGTTAGGGAAATGATGTACGGAAAATTTCCATCTTGTATAAAGGAATTTTTCCACATAATAAGCTGTTAGGCGTCATTTACTTACAGCATTAAAATGTGGGTTCAAACGTGACATTCCAGCATCAATGTTGTTTCGCTAGGTTGTATTTACGGCCGGCTTTTCCAGTAGTTTCAACGGCTTTAGCAACGCACTTTTCGTCAGCATCACAACGACAACATTTAACAATACAAGTTATCTAAACTCGCTCTTTTATCCACCAATGTCGTTAACGTCTGGCATTTCGCACAGGGTTGTTTTATCTTAAATTCAATAATTTAATTACGCGGTCTAATTGGCTAGTGGTGGCAGCAAAGCTGCGTACGTTCCTTTGTACGCCTAACAAAACGCTGTTGGCACTCCCTTCGGTCGCTGGGACGCTAACACGTGGGCTGACTCACTTCGTTCGGATTTTAGCCCACGTGCTAGCGCCCCAAAGCTTAGCGTTATGCGCTTAAGCAAAGTCAAGGATTTGAGATTTGATTCTAGGAACGAAAACATTAGAAAAACTTCGCATTCTTATCAATGAAGAAACAGAATACCGAAGTGGACCTAAAATAATTCAATTCTTCAATGAGTTGGGATTTAGTGACAGTTACGGACAAGGCTTTCCTTCGCGTTGGATGTATACCGATGAAAGACTTGCAGCAATCAATGGCACACCAAATATTGATAAATGTATTAAAAACTTATTCTCTCCTGTTAGCTTTATTGAAACCCCTGAAAAACTTGATTTACATATCTCAGAATTCAATAAATATCTCGCATTTGATAAATGGAAAGTTGTAAGAAACCACGCGGATATCTCGTTTCAAAAACTAGATAAAGTTGAATTTACTACTCCTAAGAAAACAAATGATGAAGAAGGTTTTCTCAACCAAGAGTTTAAGGATTTAAAGCTATCTAACCTTCAATTGGATAGCACTATAACTAGCGTGCTTGAGTATAGAATTAAAGAAATAGAAAACTGTTTCTCTGCTAACGCTCCACTCTCTGTAATTCTTATGGCTGGTAGTACTCTTGAGGGTATTTTACTTGGTGTTGCAACTAGTAATCCAAGGATATTTAATTGCGCTAATAGCGCACCCAAAAATCGGGAACAGAAGGTAAGGCCATTTCAAGAGTGGTCACTTGCAAATTTTATCGATGTTTCAAAAGAGATAAATTTATTGCATCATGACGTTCATAAATTTAGTCATGCACTCAGAGATTTTAGGAATTACATTCACCCATTTGAACAAATGAGTACAGGCTTTAACCCTACAATGTATACAGCTAAAATTTGTTTGCAGGTATTAAAAGTCGCCATACACCAAATCAATGAGAATAATAGGTGTATCAGCGCATAACAAGTTGCTTAAACGGACAAAAAACAGTTGGCTTTTGCTCGTTCCTCGCTGATTTTAGCCAACAATTTTATTGCCGTTTAGCAAAGCGTTATAAGCCTTTAGGATTCCGATGAAACTTTTTGAGTTCTTAGCTCGAATGAGAGAAGAAAAATTTCCACTGCGTATAGAGTATCGAGAACATATCGGGTGTGTTGATGTAGAAGTTGAAGCATTTTCTGAGCGTTGGGTTGTTTCCTTCGATGAAGATGGTTTCGTTGATTTTGTTATTTATAAAGATATAGAAGCGCCAGACAATGAAAATGCGGACTTATTAGAGTCTCTGTTTAACCGTCCCCAGAAAGCTTGGTTAAATGCAGCAAAAGATTTGGGTATAGAATTTATATCTCCATATGAGTTCACTGGTTCAGATGGCGAAGAATATCAAATTACGGGTTTACTTCCTCAATTTGGTGGTAAAAACGGAACATTGATTACATCTCGGAAAGATGATGATGAGGCTTGCTTTGAAGCAAATAAATTGGATGGCTTTCAAAGTACAGGGCTTAACCCAACGTACTACGATAAGTATGATCGTAAAAACGTCATTGAAACTTTGAGAGACTGGGATTGGAACTCAAAAGAACCAAAACCAGAATGGTATGGTGAATAGGCTTATAACAAGTCATTCCAAAGGACAAAAAACAGTTGGTTTTTGCTCCTGCGTCGCTTATTTTAACCAACTATTTTTTGCCTCTGAATGAGGCGTTAGCAGTCAAATAGAAATAGGAGAAATCATGGAGCAAGTTGAAGTTAAGAAAGTTAGTGCAGGGACTGTGTATAAATTGTTTGCAATTGGGTTAACCGTAGGCTTTCTCCCATTGTTCGTGTTGTTTGGCATCTTAGGCGCTTTTGGCATGGAAGCATTAACCTGGAACGAGCAGCCGGTAACAGGTATCAAAGCAATATTTGTTGGTCCTTTAATGGCCGTATTTATGTCATTAATTTTTACAGCAATAATCGGTAGTGTATGTGCGTTTGGTCTATGGATTTTCTCTTTTTTTAAGCCATTGAAAATCGAGTTTACTATAAATGAAGTGTCACAATAAAACTGCTAACAAACGGCTCAAACCGACCTCCACTGCGTTGCTCGTTTTGTGCTTTTCCGCTACGCTCGCACAAAACAATCCACTCAGTTCCGGCGGCTTAGCCGAGCGTTATACGTTCAGGGAGAAATAGTGCAGATAGCTATCAGTAAAGGTAAGGCTTTATTTTATATGATTTTGAGTACCCTGATAGGTATTACCTGTATCGTATTTGGTGGCTATTGGATTATTTCAGGTGAAGTAAGCATAACTAAGTTTTGTCTTTTTCTGTCTGTCGGCACGGTTATGAGTACATATGCATATGCGCAGTTTCAAGTTGTTAGAAGCTCATCTGTTGGTTTGCTTTTATCACCGGAAGGTCTAATCGACAATTCAACATTGCCCAATGATATTTTAATAAAGTGGTCTGAAGTTGAAACAATTGAATACCCAGCGATTGATCCACCCCCTCATTTTTCAGTCTTGCTAAAAGACGATAGTGAGTTTTTTAGCCATCTTGATTGGTTCTCGAATTTGTACTTTAGAATTACAAAGTTGTGGTACAAAACACCAATAGTGTTGGTTTTAGACAATCTAAAGTGTTCAACCAATGAACTAAAAAGTGTTTTACAGGATTACTCTACAAAATATGTGTAAAGAACGTATAACAAGGCCTTTAAGCCATTCACTGCGTTCATTTGAGAGCTCCCCCTATAAAGTAGACACCTAACCAAATATCAGGTAGGTGCAAAATGGCGAAAATAGTCAGTGCAGAACGAGTCGTTGAATATTCACTGGAATATAAAATTCGAGTGGTTAAGTTAACGCTAGGATTGGACGTCAAAGCGAAGGATATTGCGGACATCCTAGGGCTACATCCGATAATGATTTATCGTTGGCGGCAAGAGTACAAAGCAGGTAAATTTGAAGAAAAGCCGACGAGAAGAATTTCAATGACTAAAGAGACCTCTGATAACAACGAAGAGCTCAGTAAGGACAAAGAAATTGCGAAGCTCAAAAAAGCTCTAGCGGACGCTCAGAAGGAAAACAACTTCCTAAAAAAGTGGGAGGGGTATCTGAAGGAACAAAGTCAGAAAAATTCTCGTTCATAAACGAACGACGTGATGAATTTGGCATCAGATACCTTTGCACTCAATTACAAGTCTCGACGAGCGGCTTTTATAAATGGTTTCATAAAGGGCTTAGTCGTCGCCAAGCGCTGAATACTGAGTTAACGAAAGAAATCCATCGTCTTTACACCCTTCATAAAGGAAATTACGGCAGTCCTCGCATTCATAAGCAGCTTCAGGCTCAAGGTTGGCAGGTCAACCATAAAAGAGTGGAGCGGATAATGCGCGAACAAAAACTTGTTGGTAAAGCCGCTAAAATATATCGACGCCACCCTCTGCCAGAAAACACCTGCAACAAGGTAGGCAACCTTATCTTGAATCACGTAATCCCACGCCGCCCAAATCAACAATGGTGTGGCGACGTAAGCTATTTAAAACTCAATGGACAGTTTATATACCTGGCAGTTGTTCTCGATATGTACTCTCGAAAAGTCATCGGTTGGTCACTCGATAGGCAAAGGAAAGTATCGCTAACAATAGACGCTCTGGACATGGCACTTAAGTCCAGAAAGCTTTGCTCTGGTTTAATATTCCACAGCGACAAAGGAACTGAATATGCGTGTCACGACTATCAGAATCATCTAAAGAAGTGTGGGATAAAGCCAAGCATGAACCGGCCAGGAAAGATGACAGACAATATCTACGTTGAGACGTTCTTTAGGACATTTAAGACCGAGACATACCACGGCGAGAGGTTTAAGGATGAAAGCCACTTACGGAAAACTACGCAATGGTATCTTGAGGAGTATTACAATAATCAGCGAATACACTCATCGTTGAACTTTAAAACACCACAGCAATATGAAAGTATGTAACTCAACAATTGAAACGAGTGTCCACTTTTATGGGGGAACTCTCTTTGGACAGCTAGCTCTCCGGTCTTATTGTCTATGGCTTCGCCATTTTACACAAACGCCCTACAATCTAGCTGCCACTTAAGGCGACGTTAACCGACCGAATAAGATCATGCGACGAATTACTATCAATCGACCTAAAGAAAAAGTACGCGGCAGAAAGAGAAGGCTCCGCGTCTTGGATAAATGGGCCGACTCTTTTGAAGGTTACTTCCCTTCAGAGTATGCCCAAGAAAAGTACTGGAATTGGAAGTTGCCTGTGCTTGACCGGTTAGTTGGTCCACCTACAACCACTAATGAGATACAAGCTCATTGCTCACAAGCCATATTGAGGGCAGCAAAGCATTTGTTTGAAGCGAGACCAGAAGAATATAGCCATGCTGTGGTATCTGCTTTGATAACGTATCCGCAGATGTTTGGTAGTGAGATCTGCATATTCTTTGACAAAGATTACTTTGCGTCATTCTTTGATCGAAATTGCGAATGGGAGTCTTTAACTCCTATTAATGGCAAAGAACTTTCAAAATCATTAAACTTTGATGTACCGCACCCATTTATTCAGTCTGGCTACATTCATACAACAAAAGACGAATGGGAAGGTGAGATAACCACTTACGAAGAAGAATGGTGGTCTTTTCATGCTAAGTAAAACGGTTAACAAGTCAAGATAGCATCTCCATTTCGGGGCTGGACGCGCTAACGCGCGCCGCTGCTTGATGCGTTATGTATCTTGAAGTGTAAAGCTCCTTTTCAAAATAAACGCGCTACGTCTTCAGATTTTCTATTGGCACTCGACGAGCAAGGGCGACTGGCAATTGATATTAGTGATAATCGAAATTTAAAAATACATAGCGAAGAACTTACACGTAAATTAAACAAGCAATTTGAAATTATTGGTCCAACAGTTGAGAACAATAGGAAATTCGCAAATCAATTAATTAGCGATACAGTAGTTTTAATAGCATCTCAAAATGGTTGGCTTAAAAACGCTTAGTATCAACTCCCAAGTGCAACATTGATCTTGCGTAGTCACTCTTCTTCTGCCAAGGCGTTTTAAACCCATACCGTTTACGCGGACGACTATTAAGTCGCTTCGCTCCAAAATTTAGCACACGTGTTATTACCATTAAGCGGGGTGTTAGCATTACAAGGATTTGATGAAAGGTTATGGCTTCAAAAATTAGCGTTTTTTCTTTGCCCCTTATATTACTTACGATGTGTTCATGTTCTACATCGGCACCAATTGTTGTACATGAGCAATACGGTGAGATGAGTGCCGATAATGAACTGTTTCGCAAAGAAGCGAGTGATTGTGCGTTACAAGCTGGAGAAAGTGTTACTGGCACAACTTTAGACAAAAATTCACATAAAGAAGATGTAACCGATGCAAGCGTCCAGTTATTAACATTTTTTAGCGGTAATGCTTCATGTCTTAAATCTAAAGGTTGGTACATTAAAGAGTAATGCTATAAGTCAATCAAGCGACTAAAGGCTAGCGGTGAACTAGCCTAAGCTTGGTCTCACATCTGCAATGGAAATGAAGAGTTTGTTTTCAGCGTCTTGAAATGCCTGAAAACCATAGCGTTCATAGAAATGTTTTGCTCCGTCTTTGGCATCAACAATAACAACTGGAAATGCAACACTATCACTAGCGGCTAATAGCTTTGTGAGTGCGTCGATAAGCAGCCACTCACCAAAGCCTTTCCCTTTGTATCGGTCATCGACAGCAAGACGGGCAATCAGACCACCAGAAGTGGATGATTGGTGCTTTTTTTGTAACTTATCAGGCAATGCCTGTAAGTCAATTGGTGTCATTGTTAGCGTGTAAAAGCCGATGACATGTGAGTTGTCGCTATCATCTTCCAAAACAAACGTTCTGGTGTTGTCTTTCTTTGCTTGCTGACTCGTTATTACCTTAAAGTAATTATTGAGAGCTTCGATGCCACAGTTGAATCGGTTTCTATCGTGTTTAGCTTTATCTAGCAGTACCGTATTCATTATTGAGTTTTGCTATCGTATCGATCAGCAGCAGCTTTTAGTTTTGAGTTCTGTGTTGCAGTACAGTCTAAAGCTTCCATAAGCAACATCGCGTCAGCTTGGCTCAGTTTTAAAGCCTGTTCACGTTCGATAACTTGTTTAGCTTTTTCGATTGCAGCGCTTAGAACAAACGAGTTGATGCTAGACATGCCGGCAATCGCGGCCGCCTTAGTAAGTAAGTCTTGTGTATCGACATCAACTCTAGCGGTGATGCGAGGCAAAGTAGTAGCCATAATGTTATCTCCTGTTGTGTCAAAATGTCACATGTGCATTATGGTCTTAAAGTGTGGAATAAGCAATTTCGGTGTCACTTTGGCACGCAAGCGAACAAGTGATTAATGATTAATTCGACACGCGGCTATTGAGGCGAAGTAAGTAGACCTACGCTTGGGTTTCTTCATCATATTGTAAATTATTGTCTTCGCCATAGTTTCTCCAAAAATTGTTGTTACACTATGATTAATAGGCCAAATTAAGCATAAAAGTGGCGACATCACGGTGGAGCTTTCCTCATGAAACACAATCATTTATTTTTAGTGTTACTTTTAAGTGGCGGCTTACTATCAGCTTGCCATCAGCCCGATACTGCGCACTGCGATATCATATCAGCGTCTGTAGAAGAGGCCGGTTTTAATAAGTCGGTACAGGTAACATGTGACGACAGCTATGCTTATTTAACTTCTAGTACCTATCCCAGCCACGATATGATGAATGGCATTACGGGCACCAACGAACAAATTCCGGTACCCGCTTTAGATTATGCAGCACCCATAAAGCTTAAACCTGCCAAAGCTGAATCATTAACCAGTATTGATGCTGCATTAGGTGTTGCCGTTAATGGCGTTCCTATATACGACTATTCATCTCAAGGCGAACTTGATTTATCACACTACAACGAAAACGTTGATACCGTTAAATTAGGCCAGTTAGACAATTGTGGTGGTCACGCAGGGCGGGGTGACGATTACCATTACCATGCGGCGCCTACTTGTATGATTGAAACCATGGCGAATCGTAAAAGTAACCCCATTATTGGATGGGCGTATGACGGGTATCCTATTTACGGAGACGATAATCCAGATGGTAGTAAAATAGAAAAGGGCACACTGGATGACTGTAACGGTCAGGCTGATGATGTATTTGGTTATCGTTACCATACGTCAGAGGCGCCGCCTTATATCGTTCAATGTTTGGTTGGAAAAGTTGATGTAGGTGACTTACCCAGAGTAGCACCGCTTACCAGCACCGATAAAGATGGTTCTACAACAACACTGAATGCTATGCGAGATAACTTAACGCCTCCCAGAGATGGCGTTGAAAATTTAAAGCATACTGTGTCCGATACTGGTAAACGTTCTATGACTTATACCTACCAGGGGCAAGATTACTTTGTGCATTACACGCCGAATGCGTTAAAGCCAAACTGTTTTGATTTTGAACAAAAAACGGTGAGCAACGGTGGGATAGTAGAAACAGGTACGTTTTGTCGAAATACCGATTCAAAACAAAACCCAAACCAAAACCAAAGCCAAAATGAAGAACCAGGCAGAAGACAAGACAACTCTCCGCCACCGCCACCAAAAGGTGATAGAAAGCCACCTCGCCAAAACGACCCTAATAGTGCAAAAGTTAATAAAACGACACACACTACAATGGTGAACAAAAGCCATACTTTTAAACTTGAAGCATGGGCAGACAATTGGTTCGCGGCGTATCTTAACCAGCAACTTATTGTTGAAGATTCAGTACCTATTACCACTGAACGTTCGTTTAATGCAGAAGAGGTTACATTTTCGGCCGATTACCCGCTCACTATCAATTTAGTTATTAAAGATTTTAAGCAAAACGATACTGGGCTTGAATATATTGGTACACCAAGGCAACAAATGGGAGATGGCGGCTTCATCATGCAGCTTACCGATATTTCAACCAATGAAACGGTTGCGGTTAGTAATAGCGCCTGGCATTGCAAGGTACTTCATGAAGCGCCATTAAATAAGCAGTGTGAAACTGAGTTAAACCCAACCGCTGGCACAGCACCTTGTGATTATACTAGTACCGAAGCACCTTCTGGGTGGAAAAAAGCAGGGTTTGATGTAAGTGAATGGCCAAATGCTACCGAATATAGCGCGGCAATGGTTAGCCCTAAAGATGGCTACAACCTTATAAATTGGGATGCACGTGCGAAGTTAATTTGGGGCGACGATTTAGAAACCAGTAATACGCTTATTTGTAAATTTACGGTTGAGAAGCCGTGAGAAAGCGCATGAAGACATTCTTGTTTTCAGTATCGTATTTACGCGCCTTGCTGAAGGGGGTGTTTGCATTTACTTGTTTGCTATTCTCTTTTGTAACAAATGCTCATGTGGTTGAAGAAACCACGGCGCAAGTTATATTGCGAGACGGACAAGTAGAAATACGGATGCAAACCGACAGAGCCCATTGGGTAGCAGCAGTAAGTGATAGCGCCGCATTTTTAGTCGGTGATATAGACAGCGTTATGTCGAAGGGGCTATCCATTAAAGCGCAAGATACCTTTTTTGCGTCGATTCTAAAAAAGCAAACGGTAATAAGCGTCAATAACATTGAACAAGCTATTGATGGCATTACTGTAATAGAAAACGAGAACAGGCAAAAAATGACTGTGGTGATGTACGCCACCCATACGTTATCAAAGGTAGAAAGCATTGGGCTAAGCTTTCCACAAAGCTTAGGAAACATTCACAGCAGTTTTAGTAAACCTCAATATCGAACGATACCCGCAGGAAGTTACCGTAGCGTAACACTGAAATAGTATGGATTCTGTAACGGCAGAGAGGATAAAAACCAATGGCCGTGTTTAAAATTTTCCGCTGCTAATATTGCACACGCTAACTTCCACTTCTTTACAAACCTGTTATGTCATCAGTACAGTTTTGTCCCATTTTCTGGATACTTTCGTGACATCTTTCTTTCAGTATTGATAGGGCGTTAACACAAACCTATTTATTACTAAGGAAACATCATGAAGCGATTTAATAAAATTTCTGCAGCGGCATTGCTTGCGTTCGCAAGCCAACAAAGTTTCGCTGCTGATATAACAGTAGAAATTCAGAACTTAACTCACGGGTTGTACTTCACACCTATTGCCGCTGTGGCGCACACCGCTGATGCCAGCTTATTTGAAGTAGGCGAAGCTGCCAGCACTGAATTACAAATGATGGCCGAAGGCGGCAGCTTAGACGGTATCGCTACCATTGGTAGTGCTATCGGCGCAGACGTAATTGCTAATCCTGCAGGCGGACTGTTAGCGCCTACCATGTCTACGTCAGCCGACTTAATGACAGCCGACGACAATGTTGTATTGTCGGTAGTAGCGATGATCCTTCCTTCTAACGATGGTTTTATCGGGTTAGATAACTGGGAAATTCCAACAGAAGCTGGCACTTATACGGTTTTCATTAATGCCTATGATGCGGGCACAGAAGCTAACGACGAATTACGTGGTAGCGGTGAACCAGGTATGGCGGGTATGCCAGTACCACCTCCATTAGATCCATTACTTGGTAATGGTGGAACCGGTGTAGCAGGCGCAGATACTAACACTACCGTACATATTCACCGCGGAAACATTGGCGACGACTCGTTAACGGAAGGTGCAAGTGATGTAGACAACGCCGTTCATCGTTGGTTGAACCCAGTAGCTAAAGTAACAGTAACCGTACGATAAGGAGGCTGTTATGCAATATTTAGCCAAACATTATAAAAAAGCATTGGTACTTACGTTACCCTTTTTGCTTGCGGCGTGTGGTGATGACGATACCCGTGAAGTAATTGTAGAAGTAGAAGTGCCAGCTGAAATTCCCGATCCAGTGCCGGTATCGTACGACGTAACCGTCACTAATTTAACCAATGGTCAGCCAGTTTCGCCGCCTGCGGTAGTGCTGCATAGCGAAGGTACCTTGTGGGAAGTAGGTGCCGTTGCATCGGTGGAACTAGAGCGTATTGCCGAAGTAGGCGATTCAGCCGACTTTTTAACATTAGGTGATGCGAGTGCTGGCGGCGTTGGCCCAATTACCCCAGGCGACTCACAAACAATTAGTGTCACTATTAACGATATTACTGACGCTAACCTGACTATTGCTGCCATGCTGGGAAATACCAACGATGCCTTTACCGGTATTAACAGTTGGAGCCTAGCCAACCTTGAAGTAGGCGCTACCTATACGACTGTTAGCCCAGCTTATGATGCAGGTACGGAAGCAAACACAGAAAGTGCTGCAACCGTGCCAGGCCCTGCAGCGAACGGAGAGGGCTTTAGCCCAAGTCGTGACGACACAGGCTTTATCTCAATGCACCCAGGTGTGGTGAGCTCGGACGACGGCCTTACAACCTCGGCGTTAACGGTTGAACATAAGTTCGATAACCCGGTTATTCGTATACAAATTACGCGAACTGAGTAATGAAAAATAACGCCCAAGACTTAGACTAAAGTCTACTTTAACGGGCAGGTAAATAAAAAGCGTTAATCTTGTGAAAGATTAACGCTTTTCCATCGTTCTATTAGTTTTTGAACTGTGGCTTTCCCAAACATGACCGACAAAATATTAATTGTTGAAGACGACCAAGATATCGCAAATTTAATGCGGGTTAATCTGTTAGAACTGGGTGTTGAAATAGAACATCAAACTGACGGAAAAGTAGCGTTGGAATGTGCGTTGTCTGATGAATACGCCATTGTGATTTTGGATGTAATGCTGCCTAGCATGAGCGGTTTAGATATATGCCGCAAGGTGCGAGATGCCTTGCCCATGCAAAGCATTATTATGCTTACCTCGAAAACCTCTGAAACCGACAGAGTTTTAGGGTTAGAGCTTGGCGCCGACGATTACATGACAAAACCATTTAGCGTAAGAGAACTTCAAGCAAGGGTGCGTTCTCAGCTTCGCAAATATCATGTGGTGCAACAAACTCAAACCACGCAACAACAAACAGATACACCGTTAAAACTAGGCCGCCTTGTTATCGACCAGCGAAATCATCAGGTATTTTTATCTGAAGAAGAATTGGTACTAACCGCCACTGAATTTGAATTGCTTCATCATTTAGCCAGTCACCCTGGGCAAGTGTTTAGTCGCAGCCAATTATTAGAATCGGTGTGGGGTTATCATCATAGTGGCTACGAGCATACGGTGAACTCACATATTAACCGGCTGCGTTCGAAATTAGAAAACGACGCCACCGCGCCCCAAATTGTACAAACCGTATGGGGTGTAGGGTACAAATTTAATCCTCAAGGAGTATAACGCTATGAAATTTGGCTTTTATCCTCGCCTTGCCGTGTGCTTGGTTGGCGTATTTATGGTGGTGATGATTGCCTGTTTTTACTCCACGAATTTATTACAAAAACGTACTCAACAAGAAGCAGAGCAAAAACTGCATATTGGGTTAGCGGAACATCTTGTTAGTGATAACCCGTTACTGAAGGAAGGGGTGTACGACTACGAAGCCCTTGGAAACCTTTTCCATACGCTAATGATTTTGGGGCCAAGTTTTGAGTTCTATTATTTAGACCCTGAAGGCACCATTCTTACGTATTCGGCCGAGCCTGGAAAAGTGAAAGCCGATGCGGTGGATATTGCCCCTATAAAACAGCTTATCAATACCGATCGCGGCTTTCCCATTGAAGGTGACGACCCAAGAAACATTGGCCTGCAAAAAATATTTTCTGCGGCACCGGTTTATAACAACGAACAACTGCAAGGCTATTTGTATGTGATTATTGGTGGTGAGCGTTACGACTCCATTATCGCGAATTTACAAAACAGCCAGAGCATGCGTGAAGTCGCATTATTTATGTTTGTTGGTTTGTTTTTGCTTTTGCTAGCGTTACTTGTGTTGTTTAAATATTTCACCACGCCATTAAGACGCTTAAGCGATGATATGGACCGCGTACGAGAAGCCGATTTTCATCGAGAAAAACTACCCCCTAATTTGGCTACATGGAACAGAAACAGCGCCAACGAAATAGACCGCTTAGGCTGTGCGTTTACCGATATGCTTACCCATATAGACAATCAGTTCGACCAGCTTAATAAAATTGATAGTCAGCGCAGGGTATTGCTTGCCGACTTATCACACGACCTGCGTACTCCTTTGGCTAGCCTACAAGGTTACATTGAAACATTAGCGCTGAATGAAGACAGTTTATCTAAAGAAGATAGAAGGCATTTTGTGGATGTGTCGCTTAAAAACGCGAAAAACTTAAAGCATCTTATCGACCAAATATTCGAGCTGGCGTATTTAGAAGGCGGGCAAGTTACCTTGCATCAAGAGTCTTTCCCGTTAGGCGAATTACTGCATGATGTGGCCGCAAAGTTCGAACTAGACGCGAAACAAAAAAATATCGCTATTAAAGTTATTCCCGATCACTTTGAATACTACGTGTTTGCTGATATTGGCAAGCTTGAGCGCGTGCTTACGAACCTTATTGCCAATGCTATTCGCCATACTCCGGAAAATGGCAGCATAGACCTTGCTGTGGTGTTACATAACGATAAGCTTAGGGTAGATATTCGTGATACTGGTATTGGAATTAGCGATAAAGAAATAGCGTACATTTTTGATGCTAGGTATCAGGCCAGTAATACAGAAAAAGACACCTGTAGCCATGCAGGTTTAGGTTTGGCTATTTGCAAAAAGCTAATGGCACTGCTGAATTCAGATTTACGAGTAGAGAGTCAATTAGGGAAGGGCACGTGTTTTAGTTTTGAACTTACCTTAGCGAATAGTCATTAAGGTTGGGCTTAACGCGGTAGGTAAATTATAGCGGGCTTGATTTATAGCGGGCTCGATTTATAGAGGCACTTTGATTTTAAGCGGGCTTAAGGCTACGCAGCAGCACGGAAGAATTTCATCATCATCAATAAAGGCGAGGGGATCGGTAGTATATTCAACTTCGCCTTCAATCAGCTTAGTTCTACACGCACCACAAAAACCTTCACGGCAATGGTAGTGAATATTGATGTTAGCGGCTTCAAGGGCGGTAAGAAGCGTAGTATCAGGGGGGGAAGAAATACACCCCACATCAACAACGTCGATGCGGAGTGTTTTATCAGCTGTGCTCATTATTTTTTGGCGCTACTTCTCAGCGTTTTTATAGTGTGATCTGTTAGCGCTAGCGCTTAAAATCAGCTTAGCGCTACAGTTCGAAATCAGCAAAATCGTCTTCACTCACCGCAGAGTCAATTTGACCTACCAAGTAAGAACTAATTTCAGACTCTTGTGGTGCTACCTGAACGTTGTCAGAGTTAAGGTAGTTGTTCATCCACGGCAGAGGGTTACTGCTGATATCAAATGGTGCATCTAGGCCAATAGCCGTCATACGTTGATTCGCAATGTATTCAACGTAAGAACAAAGGATTTCTTTGTTAAGGCCAATCATAGAGCCGTTTTGGAATAGGTAATCAGCCCATTCTTTTTCTTGCTCAACGGCATTCATGAAGATAGCGCGTGCTTCTTCTTTGCAGTCTTCGGCAATTTGCGCCATTTCAGGGTCGTCTTTGCTTCGTGCCCACAAATTCAAAATGTGTTGGGTAGAAGACAAATGTAGGTTTTCATCACGGGCAATCAGGCGGATAATTTTTGAATTACCTTCCATCAACTTGCGTTCCGCAAAGGCAAACGTACAGGCAAACGACACGTAGAAACGAATGGCTTCTAAAGCATTCACCGAGTTCATGCACAAGAAAAGCTTCTTCTTTAACTCGTACATGTTGATGGTATGGGGCACGCCATCAACCGTGTGCACACCTTCACCTTGTGTTTGCCATAATTGAGTGGCAAAAATAAGGTCGTCGTAGTACTTCGAAATGTCGGCGGCACGGCGCTTAATTTCATCGTTAACCACAATGTCTTCAAAAATTTCACTCGGGTCTGAAAACAAGTTACGCAAAATGTGCGTGTAAGAGCGAGAGTGGATGGTTTCAAAGAAAGACCATGTTTCTACCCACGTCTCAAGCTCAGGCAACGAGATGATAGGTAGAAAGGCGATATTAGGGCTGCGGCCTTGAACCGAGTCTAATAGGGTTTGGTACTTCAAATTTGAAATAAAGATGTGCTTTTCAGGGTCGGTTAATTTTTGAAAATCAACACGATCGCGAGATACATCTACTTCCTCAGGGCGCCAGAAAAAGCTAATTTGCTTTTCAATAAGCTTTTCGAAAATGGCATGCTTTTGTTGGTCGTAACGAGCTACATTCACCGGATTACCGAAGAACATAGGTTCAACCAATGGGTTGGTACTTTGCTGATTAAACGTAGTATATTTCATGAGTGCCTAACTAAAAACTTAATGATAAACGCGTTTTATTTATTATGTTCTTGCTGCGATACCGATTTCGCAAAAGCGGTTGCGTGCTAAATTTTGCACGCACCGCCTGCACAATCATCGTCTTCTTCTATAACCACTTCTTCTTGACGAGGTAACGGCTCATTGGCTTTAACATCTAATGCTGAAGCGTCTGTCGCACCATCGCGTGTGTTGTGGTAGTACAGGGTTTTTACACCCAGTTTGTACGTTGTTAATAGGTCTTTCAGTAACAGCTTCATAGGAACCTTGTTACCGTCATAACGGCTAGGATCGTAGTTGGTGTTAGCAGAGATAGTTTGGTCGATAAACTTCTGCATAATACCTACTAGTTGTAAGTAACCATCGTTAGAAGGAATATCCCACAACAGTTCGTACTTATCTCTTAAGCGCTCGTACTCTGGTACGACTTGCTTAAGTACGCCGTCTTTACTTGATTTAATACTAATAAAGCCACGTGGCGGCTCAACACCGTTTGTTGCGTTTGAAATTTGAGAAGATGTCTCAGAAGGCATTAACGCAGACAAGGTAGAGTTACGTAAACCGTGAGTCTTGATTTCTTCACGAAGGGCATCCCAATCGTAATGAAGTGGCTCGTTACATACGCCATCAAGATCTTTCTTGTAGCTATCGATAGGCATGATGCCTTGCGAATAAGTGGTTTCGTTAAACTTAGGACACGCGCCTTTTTCTTTCGCTAGGTTGTTCGATGCTTTCAGTAGGTAATACTGCATAGCTTCAAACGTGCGGTGAACAAGGCCGTTAGCGCTATGGTCTGAATACTTCACACCGTTTTTAGCTAAGTAGTAAGCGAAGTTAATAACGCCCACACCTAAGGTTCTGCGACCCATAGTGGCATTATATGCCGCTGGCACTGGGTAGTCTTGGTAATCGAGTAGGTTATCAAGTGCACGTACCGCTAGGTCTGATAATTCTTCAAATTCGTCTAGTGACTTAATTGCCCCTAAGTTGAAGGCAGATAGCGTACAAAGGGCAATTTCACCTTCTTCGTCGTTAACGTGCTGCAAAGGCTTAGTAGGCAATGCAATTTCAAGACAAAGGTTACTTTGACGTACAGGTGCCACTTCAGGGTTGAACGGGCTGTGCGTGTTACAGTGGTCAACGTTTTGAAGGTAAATACGACCTGTGCTTGCACGCTCTTGCATGAACAAGCTGAACAGCTCCATGGCTTTAATGCGCTTTTTACGAATGTTGTCGTCGTTTTCGTATTGCACATACAAACGCTCAAATTTTTCTTGATCGGCAAAGAACGCATCGTAAAGGCCAGGTACGTCAGATGGGCTAAATAATGAAATATAGTCATCTTTCATCATGCGTTGATACATGAGTTTATTGAACTGTACGCCGTAGTCTAAGTGACGAACGCGGTTTTCTTCTACACCACGGTTGTTCTTAAGCACTAATAACGATTCAACTTCCATATGCCATAGTGGGTAGAACAAAGTAGCTGCGCCACCACGAACACCGCCTTGCGAACAGCTTTTAACGGCTGTTTGGAAGTACTTGTAGAAAGGAATACAACCTGTGTGGAAAGCTTCTCCACCACGAATAGGGCTACCTAGTGCGCGAATACGGCCAGCATTCACACCGATACCTGCTCGCTGGCTTACGTATTTAACGATAGCGCTAGCGGTGGCGTTAATTGAATCAAGGCTATCGCCAGTTTCAATGAGTACACACGAGCTAAATTGACGAGTAGGGGTACGTACGCCAGACATAATTGGCGTAGGTAGTGATAACTTAAACGTAGAAGCAGCATCGTAGAAACGACGGATGTAGCTCATACGGGTATCTTTCGGGTAGTTAGCGAACAGACACGCTGCTACCAAGATATAAAGGAACTGGGCACTTTCGTAAATTTCACCGGTTACACGGTTTTGAACCAGGTACTTACCTTCAAGCTGCTTAACGGCGGCGTAGCTGAAGTTCATGTCGCGCCAATGATCGAGATAGGTATCCATCTCGGCAAATTCTTCAGCAGTATAATCTTCAATTAAATGCTTATCGTATTTGCCCATCTCAACCATGTTAGTGACATGGTCAAACAGTGCAGGGGGCTCGAACTGACCGTAGGCTTTCTTGCGAAGGTGGAAAATAGCAAGGCGAGCTGCCAAGTATTGGTAATCAGGCGCGTCGGTAGAAATTAAGTCTGCAGCTGATTTGATAAGGGTTTCATGGATTTCGCTGGTATTGATACCGTCGAAAAACTGAATTTGAGCTTTAATTTCAACTTGTGAAACTGAGACGTTTTCAAGTCCTTTTGCAGCCCATGTCACCACCTTATGAATTTTTTCTAAGTCGATGGATTCTTGCTCACCATTTCGCTTGGTGACGGATAAACTATTATTCATGTTACTCTGGCCGTTGTCTGTTAGCGCGCGAGGCGTGGGTATATCACCCTGTTATAATGTGTATTCTTTTTAAGTTAGTTGTTTCGCTGCGAAGTAATACATCTGCGTAAGACCATTTGCGCGAAATACACAACTAACCACGACCAACCCTAAACTTATTAGCGCATAAGTTTGAGAGATGCCGCTGAATGCTTTTCTTTAATAGTATGTTTTGTCTGATCATCCGAAAAACGCAGTGAAAGGATCGTTGTCGATCTCAATATTTTCCAAAAATTCACTTTGGGATCCCGCGTTGGATTAAACACAAGATAGTGAGGTTTGCCTCACAATGCAACCCAATATCTGGTGCTTAAACGAGCACTTAAACTGGCACGGATTTTAGGTTAGTAGTGACTAACTTTTTAGCTTTGTACAAGCCTTAAATATACTGATTGCAAGTACTATTCGAAAAAATGATCGAGGCTTAAAATAATTTAACTTAATATCGTACTTAACACTTAAACACGATATGTGGTGTTGAAATTATCATCAAGCCCCAATATGTAGTGCTAATTAATCTTGCGACACCGTATATAGTAGGTAGTTAACATCTACATTGCGGTCAGACAGATAAAAGCCCTGGGAAACCGGGTCCATATGTAAGCCGGTCATATCTCGTGGTAGTAAACCGGCATCATCGGTCATCTGCATAAGTTCAGAAGGTTTAATGAATCGAGAATGATCGTGAGTGCCTTTTGGCACCAGCTTCAATAAATACTCAGCGCCAACGATCCCCATCAAATAAGACTTTATATTGCGGTTTAATGTAGAGAAGAAAACATGGCCACCAGGCTTAACTAATTTAGCGCAAGCCCGCACTATCGAAGCAGGGTCGGGTACATGTTCAAGCATTTCCATGCAGGTCACTACATCGAACTCGCCTGCATGACTGTCTGCGAAGGATTCAGCGGTAACACAGTGGTAGTCAACATTAATGCCCGACTCTAAACCATGAAGCTTGGCAATTTCTAATGACGCACTTGCCATATCGAGCCCAACAACTTCAGCACCAGCTTTCGCCATAGACTCTGCCAATATGCCGCCACCACAACCAATATCCACCACTTTCTTGTTAAACAAGCCATTACTGTGTTGGTTAATAAAATCTAAACGAAGTGGGTTAATTAAATGTAGGGGTTTGAACTCACCTTCAGGATCCCACCACCGTGAGGCTAACTCAGAAAACTTATCAATTTCCTGCTCATCAACGTTTGTCATTTATATTTTTTCCTTTCTGCGCCTGCTAATTATTTTGCATTGATTTATCGCATCGATTTTTACATACCGATTTTGCAAAAGAACGCGCATGACTAATGCCGCTCGACAGATAGAAGCTATCTGCGATTAATTAAACACTGCCTATATAAGAGCAATAACATAACGCAAAACCAGCGTTAAGGCATCGTTTTTGGCACTTGAATGCAGTTTCGAGTGTCTGCTTGAACGAAAAATAATCGCTTGTTCACGAGTACGTAAGGAAGGGCAATTAAGCGCTACATAAATGTGTCATCAAGTGTTACACTCGAAGCAAGATTATGACCCCATAATAACAATGCAAATCTATCATTTGCTTCTCTATATTGTGTAGATTGAGCTAAATAGATAATGCAGAACAAACCGAAATAAAGGGATTAAGCAGTTTATGTCTGATAACGCTAACGAAATCCTCCCCGTTAATATTGAGGAAGAGTTAAAGAACTCCTATCTCGATTACGCGATGAGCGTTATTGTCGGGCGAGCATTGCCTGACGTAAGAGATGGTTTGAAGCCTGTACACCGCCGTGTGCTGTTCGCAATGAACGAACTGAAAAACGACTTCAATAAACCATACAAGAAATCTGCCCGTGTGGTAGGTGATGTAATTGGTAAGTATCACCCACATGGTGATTCTGCGGTATACGATACTATTGTACGTATGGCCCAGCCATTCTCGCTTCGCTACATGTTGGTAGACGGCCAAGGTAACTTTGGTTCAGTAGATGGCGATTCAGCCGCTGCAATGCGTTATACCGAAATACGTATGGCAAAAATTGCCCACGAACTTCTTGCCGACCTCGATAAAGAAACCGTCGACTTCGTACCTAACTACGATGGCACTGAACACATTCCAGAAGTGTTACCTACCAAGGTTCCTAACTTACTGGTAAACGGTTCTTCTGGTATCGCGGTAGGTATGGCAACTAACATTCCGCCACATAACTTAACGGAAGTTATTAACGGCTGTATTGCCCTTATTAAAGACCCATCAATTACAATTGATGACTTAATGCTTCATATCCCTGGTCCTGATTTCCCAACTGCCGCTATGATTAGCGGTCGTAAAGGTATTGATGACGCTTACCGTACCGGTCGCGGCAAAATATACATGCGCGCCAAAGCGGAAATTGAAACGGAAGATAACGGTAAAGAAACCATTATCATTAATGAAATTCCGTACCAGGTTAACAAAGCTCGCCTTATTGAGAAAATTGCTGAGCTAGTTAAAGAAAAACGCATCGAAGGTATTTCTGCACTACGTGACGAGTCTGATAAAGACGGTATGCGTATTGTTGTTGAAGTAAAACGTAACGAATCTGCAGAAGTACTACTTAACCATTTATATGCCAATACGCAGTTACAAACGGTATTCGGTATTAACATGGTTGCGTTAGATAACGGCCAGCCTAAAGTCTTTAACTTAAAAGAGACCTTAGAAGCCTTTATTCTGCATCGCCGTGAAGTCGTTACCCGCAGAACGGTATTTGAACTACGTAAAGCTCGCGATCGTGCACACATCCTTGAAGGTTTAGCTATTGCGCTAGCCAACATCGACCCAATTATTGAGCTAATTAAAGCCTCACCTGGCCCTGCTGATGCGAAAAAAGCATTAGTCGCACAAGGTTGGGATTTAGGCGATGTATCGCAAATGCTTGAACGTGCTGGTGATGATGCTGCACGCCCAGATTGGTTAATGCCTGAGTTTGGTATTCGTGACGGACAATACTTCCTTACCGAACAACAAGCACAAGCTATTCTAGACCTTCGCTTGCACAGACTGACTGGTCTTGAGCACGAAAAAATTCTTGAAGAATACAAACAGCTTCTAGAAGTTATCGCTGAACTACTTCACATCCTTAATAGCCCAGAGCGATTAATGGAAGTGATTGAAGAAGAGCTTGAAAAAATTCGTGAAGAATTTGGTGACGCGCGCCGCACTGAAATTACTGCTGCTAGTCACGATATTGATATTGAAGACTTAATCGAACAAGAAGACGTTGTAGTGACCTTGTCTCGTGAAGGCTATGTGAAGTATCAAAAACTTAATGATTATGAATCTCAGCGTCGTGGTGGCCGTGGTAAATCCGCTACCAAGATGAAGAATGAAGATTTCATTGAGAAGCTATTAGTAGCGAATACTCATGATCACATACTTTGCTTCTCAACCCGTGGCCGTTTGTACTGGTTGAAAGTGTATCAATTGCCGTTAGCGAGCCGTAACGCGCGTGGTCGTCCAATTGTGAACATTCTTCCTTTAGAAGATAACGAGCGTATTACTGCAATTCTACCTATCAAAGAATTTGAAGAAGGTAAATTTGTATTAATGGCGACGGCTAACGGTACGGTGAAGAAAACCGATTTAAGCCTTTATTCACGTCCACGTTCAAGCGGTATCATTGCCGTTAACTTGAACGAAGGTGATGAACTAATTGGTGTTGACATTACCCATGGTGATGACGACATTATGTTGTTCTCAGACGCGGGTAAAGTGGTTCGCTTTAACGAAAAACTGCGTGACAGCGAAACAGGTAACGTTAAATTAGATGCTGAAACTGGCGAAGAACTATTAGCACTACGTCCAATGGGTCGTACCGCTACCGGTGTTCGTGGTATCAGATTACAAGACGACCAACGCGTTGTGTCCCTAATTGTACCTCGTGGTGATGGTCCTATCCTTACTGCCACAGAGAACGGTTTTGGTAAACGTACACCGCTTGAAGATTACCCAGCGAAGAGCCGTGCTACACAAGGTGTAGTATCCATTAAGGTTTCTGAGCGTAATGGTAAAGTGGTTGGCGCGGTTCAAGTTGATGAAGCCAATGAAATCATGCTTATTTCTGACCAAGGTACTTTAGTACGTACCCGCGTTGGTGAAGTATCAGTGGTAGGTAGAAATACCCAAGGTGTTCGCTTAATACGTACTGTTGAGAACGAACACGTTGTTGGCTTACAACGTATAGAAGAAGTAGTAGAAGAATTGCTAGAGTTAGATGAAGATGGCAATCCAATCGCTATAGAAGAACCTATTGAGCAAGAAGAAAACGCTGCACAAGACGGCGACAGCTCAACGACAGAAGAGTAGGGTATTGCCCGCTTAATTTAAAAGCGGGCAGTTATCGGTGTTCTTTATTACAAGCGGCTTAGGCCGCTTGTTATTTTATAGGTGTTGAAAAACGCAATGAAAGAGGTTTTCAATTTTAGCGCTGGCCCGGCAAAGTTGCCTGAAGCCGTAATGCAAAAAGCACAAGCTGAATTTACTAACTGGCGCGACTCAGGTTGCTCGGTAATGGAAGTCAGTCACCGCGGAAAAGATTTCATCGAGATAGCAGCCAAAGCTGAACAAGATTTGCGCGATTTACTCTCGGTTCCTAAAAATTACCATGTTCTTTTCACCCATGGCGGTGGACGTGGTCAATTTGCAGCGGTTCCCCTTAATTTATCGTCTGCGTCAGACACCAGCCTTCACTTAGTCAGTGGCTCTTGGTCTGAAGGGGCGGTAAGTGAAGCGGCGAAATACAATAATGCTGTTGTGGTAGGCGAGCTTTCTAAAAAAGAAGGTTTGCATTACATGCCGCAACCCTCACTTGCCAATGTAGATCAATCTGCAGCGTATTATCATTTCTGCCCGAATGAAACCGTTGACGGTATCGCCTACGATTGGTTACCAGAGTCTGGTGATGTACCGCTGGTTTCTGATATGTCGTCTACCATTTTGTCTCAGCCTCTTGATGTTGCTAAACACGGTCTTATTTACGCCGGTGCGCAGAAAAATATTGGCCCAAGCGGTTTGTCGGTGGTGATTGTTCGTGAAGACTTAGTGGGCAAAGCTCGCAAAGAAACACCATCAATTTTCGATTACGCATTAGCCGCTAAAGCTGATTCTATGTATAACACGCCGCCCACGTTCTCGTGGTATTTGGCGGGGTTAGTGTTTGAGTGGCTTAAAGAGATGGGCGGCGTTGATGCTATGGCAAAACGCAACAGCGAAAAAGCATCATTGTTGTATTCTGCAATCGACACCTCTGATTTCTATGCTAGCCAAGTACACCCAGACAATCGTTCTAAAATGAATGTGCCGTTTCAGTTGGCTAACCCTGAATTAGACGCGCTATTTTTAAGCCAAGCACAAGACGCTGGCTTAATGGCATTAAAAGGTCACCGCTCTGTAGGCGGAATGCGTGCCAGCATTTATAACGCTATGCCCGTTGAAGGGGTAATGGCGTTAGTAGAATTTATGCGTGAATTTGAACGAGTAAACGGGTAGTCATGGAACAGTTAACATTAGAACCTATTAGCAAAGTATCAGGGGAAGTAAACGTTCCTGGGTCTAAAAGCCTATCGAACCGTGCATTACTGCTTGCTGCATTAGCTGAAGGTGAAACCGAACTAACAAACTTGCTTGATAGTGAAGATATTGAGCATATGCTAAATGCGCTAACTAAACTTGGCGTTACTTATTCACTTAGTGAAGATAAAACTCGCTGTAAAGTGGTGGGTAACGGCGGGGCGTTTTCAGTTGCCGAGCCACTGGAGCTTTTCTTAGGTAATGCAGGTACAGCAATGCGCCCATTATGCGCTGCACTCGCAGCTAGTAATGTACAATTCGTACTTACCGGTGAGCCGCGCATGGAAGAGCGCCCTATAGGCGATTTGGTTGATGCATTACGCATGGGTAACGCGGAAATTGAATACCTTAAAAATGACGGTTTTCCTCCGCTACAAATTAAGGGTAAGACGTTATCCGGCGGTGAAATGGAAGTGGACGGTAGTGTGTCGAGTCAATTTTTGACTGCACTATTAATGTCTGCACCGTTGTTTACTGGTGACGTGACCATTCGTATTAAAGGCGAATTAGTGTCGAAACCGTATATCGATATTACCCTAGATACCATGGCGAAGTTTGGTGTTGAAGTGAGCAACGATAACTATCAAACATTCACCATTAGTGCAGGGCAATCATATCGTTCGCCAGGTAAATTTATGGTGGAAGGTGATGCTTCATCGGCTTCTTACTTCCTTGCAGCCGGCGCCATTAAAGGCGGCACGGTACGCGTAACCGGAATTGGTCAAAATAGCATACAAGGTGATATACGCTTTGCCGATGTGCTTGAAGCCATGGGCGCTAAAATCACTTGGCATGATGAATATGTGGAAGTAACAGGTGCTCCACTTAAGGGTGTAGACATGGATATGAACCATATTCCTGATGCGGCCATGACCATTGCCACTACTGCGCTTTTTGCACAAGGGCCAACCAGTATTACTAACATCTACAACTGGCGGGTAAAAGAAACTGACCGTTTAAACGCCATGGCCACTGAACTTAGAAAGCTGGGTGCAGAAGTAGAAGAAGGTCATGACTATATTAAAGTATGGCCAACGGATACGTTAAAGCATGCTGCCATTGATACCTATAACGATCATCGCATTGCCATGTGCTTTTCGTTAGTGGCGCTTAGTGATACGCCGGTAACCATTAACGACCCAGGCTGCACCCGCAAAACCTTCCCTGATTACTTCACACGGTTTGCCACACTCTATTCTTAGTCTTCAAAAAGACCTTATTTCGTTTATAGCGTATTATTTTTAAAACGAAATTTAGCCTTATGTACAATGCCATCAACGCTGGATGGCATTGCTTATCTCTACTTAACGCGTATAATTGCGCGCGATTTTTACGTATTTTATAAATTCTGGAGCAGGTATGCATTCTACACCCGTAGTCACGGTTGACGGTCCCAGCGGTGCAGGTAAGGGAACGTTAAGTAGCTTACTCGCAAAGAAGCTTGGATGGCACTTTTTAGATAGCGGCGCGATTTATCGTGTTCTGGCTGTCGCAGCTCTACACCACGACCTACCGTGCGACGATGAAGAATGTGTTGTTCCGTTAGCAACGGGTCTTGATGTAAGTTTTGAAACTGACAAAGACACCACACGTGTCATTTTGGAAGGTGAAGACGTCACTGACGACATCCGTACTGAAGAAGTAGGTAGTGTTGCTTCGAAGGTTGCCGCGTTACCTCGCGTTCGTGAAGCCTTGCTTCGACGCCAACGTGCTTTTCAACAAGATCCTGGCCTTGTCGCCGACGGCCGAGACATGGGTACAGTGGTTTTCCCAGACGCAAAAGTGAAGATATTTCTTACCGCTAGCGCCGAAGCCCGTGCTGAACGTCGCTATAGCCAGTTGAAAGCTAAAGGTATGGATGTTAATATTGCGCGCCTTTTAACCGATATCAAGGCCAGAGATGAGCGAGATACACAACGTTCAGTGGCGCCATTGGTACCGGCTCAAGATGCGGTAATTATAGACTCAACGGGCTTGGATATAGACCAAGTCTTTGAAAAAGCGATGGATATCATCAATTCGCGCCTTTAAGTAAGGTGAGTTTTTAAGGTATTCAAAGCAGTGCTACCACAGGGAGTGGCGGCTTTTACTAATAACCCCACGTTATCCGGATTTGAAGCGTGGATATCAACTTAAAGTTAATTTAAACCTTATGACTGAAAATTTTGCACAACTTTTTGAAGAAAGCTTACAAGAACTAGAAACACGTCCAGGTTCAATTGTAAAAGGTACTGTAGTTTCTATCGACAAAGACATCGTTCTTGTTGATGCAGGCTTGAAATCAGAAAGTGCTATCCCAGCTGACCAATTTAAAAACGCTGAAGGCGAGCTTGAAATCGCTATCGGTGACGAAGTAGATGTAGCGCTAGACGCAGTAGAAGATGGTTTCGGCGAAACAATCCTTTCTCGCGAAAAAGCGAAGCGTCACGAAGCGTGGGTTGAGTTGGAAAAAGCTTACGATGATAAAGTTACCATTAAAGGTGTTATCAACGGTAAAGTTAAAGGCGGTTTCACTGTTGAAGTTAACACAGTGCGCGCTTTCCTTCCTGGTTCATTGGTTGATGTACGTCCAGTACGTGACACAACTCACCTTGAAGGCAAAGAGCTAGAATTTAAAGTTATCAAACTTGACGCTAAGCGTAACAACGTTGTTGTTTCACGTCGTGCCGTTATTGAAGCAGAAAGCAGCGCAGAGCGCGAATCTCTTCTTGCTAACCTTGAAGAAGGCCACGAAATCAAAGGTATCGTTAAGAACCTTACTGATTACGGAGCATTCGTTGACCTTGGTGGCGTAGACGGTCTACTACACATTACCGATATGGCTTGGAAGCGCGTTAAGCACCCAAGTGAAATCGTAAATGTTGGTGACGAAATCAACGTTAAAGTACTTAAGTTTGATAAAGAGAAGCAACGTGTTTCTCTTGGCATGAAGCAAATGGGCAACGATCCATGGCAAGAAATTGCTTCACGTTACCCAGAAGGTACTAAGATCTCTGGTCAGGTTACGAATCTTACCGATTACGGCTGCTTCGTTGAAATCGAAGACGGCGTTGAAGGTCTTGTACACGTTTCTGAAATGGATTGGACTAACAAGAACATCCACCCATCTAAGGTTGTTAACCTAGGTGACACAGTTGACGTTATGGTTCTTGAAATCGACGAAGAACGTCGTCGTATTTCTCTAGGCCTTAAACAGTGCATCGACAACCCTTGGGAAACTTTCGCTAAGTCACACGAAAAAGGTGACAAAGTGTCTGGTAAGATCAAGTCAATCACTGACTTCGGTATCTTCATCGGCCTTGACGGCGGCATCGACGGTCTAGTTCACCTTTCTGACATTAGCTGGAACAAGTCTGGTGAAGACGCTGTTCGTGACTATAAGAAAGGCGACGAAATCTCAGCTGTTGTTCTTCAAGTTGACCCTGAGCGTGAGCGTATCTCTCTTGGCGTTAAGCAAATCGAAGAAGACCCTTTCAACAAGTATCTGACAGATAACAAGAAAGGTGCTATCGTTGTAGGTACGGTTACTGAAGTTGACGCTAAAGGCGTTACAGTTAACCTTTCTGAAGAAGTTGATGGCTACATTCGCGTTGCAGATTTATCTGTTGACCGTATTGAAGACGCAACTGAAGCTGCTAACGTTGGCGACAGCATCGAAGCGAAATTTATGGGCGTTGACCGTAAAAACCGCACCGTTAACCTATCTGTGAAAGCAAAAGATCAGGCTGACGAAAAAGAAGCTATCGACAAGGTTAATCAGCAAGAAGATGCTGGTTTTGCTAGCGCAATGGCAGAAGCATTTAAAGCTGCTAAAGGCGAATAATAAGCTATATGTGGGAGTGCCTTGCACTCCCTTGTTCGCAGTAGCTGTTTAACTATAATATTGAAACGAGGTTAGTATGACCAAGTCTGAATTAATTGAACGGCTCGCGGATCAAGCGCGTCAAATTCCTGCGAAAGATCTTGAACTGGCAATTAAAGAGCTTCTTGAACAGATGGCCCAGACCCTTCAAAAAGGCGATAGGATTGAAATTCGAGGCTTCGGCAGCTTTTCATTACATTACCGCGCTCCGCGCGTGGGACGTAACCCGAAAACTGGCGAAACAGTAGAGTTAGATGGCAAATATGTCCCTCACTTTAAGCCAGGTAAAGAGCTTCGAGAAAGAGTAGACGCCTCCATAGCTTAAATAAAAAAAACCGCACATGTTGCGGTTTTTTTATATCTATTAAAAAAAATTTTGGTATATTCATTACTTACGTTTAAATTTATATCTGGATGCAGGTTTTATTTATAAACCTGAATGGATTGTAGTTAATTAAATACGGTGCATGGTGTACCAATGTCGGCCGGCGAAGAACAACAAATTATAAAGCAGTATCAGCCGCTTATTCGTGCCTTAATTCCTTATGAGCAAGATAATCGCTTATTGGAAGGTATTAATAAATTTTCAAAGCGGCTCCCAGGCAATATCCGCAAAATCATTAAAGAGGAAGTCGTTAGGCTTACGTCTTTAACTGATGCATCTGCGGACAATTCTGCGTTCGCAAAATTCCCTGTCATGAAGTTTAAACATTTTGGCATCCCCATGCGTTTAGACAAAGTGGGCGCTAAAATCCTTCAAAATGAAACTGCTTTATATCAAGAACGATATACCGTAGGTGTGTTTGAGTCGGTGATGAACTCCGATTTTTATCAAACACAGATTAAGCGCGATCAATTCAAAAAAATTGTTGAAGCATTTAATGTAGAAAGCCAGTCATTTACTGATATAGATTTTGGTAACGACATTGCTGTAAGGCCCAACTTCACTGTGTCTTCCGTGGATTTTGAAAAGGGTAGGCATTGCACTGTAAGCTCACTTTCTTTTACCGGTATTGCTGTAGAAACAAAACGACCGCCTAACGTAACCACCGGTGATATTGTTACCTTCGTTATACCGGAAGTAATGGGCTTAACCACCGAACCGACTGAAATTACCTACGAACTCGATGCCATTAAGTACAATAAGCACTTGGGTAAGTACGAGTCATTTTTTACGATTTCATCAGAAACCGATCTTAGTCTGCTTAATAATTTGAAGCGCTACATTAAAGGCACGTCGTATAAACAGCCTTTGCAGCGAGACTTAGAAATTGAAAGGGCCATGCAAGACCTCGAACGCGACCGTATTTTAGAAAACAGCCCCTGGTTGCCAGTTTTTCTTTCTGCCCATCAAAAATCGCTTAAGCCAATTATTGCGCTCTATACTAAAGCGAATGTGGACAACAACAATTCAGAAAAGCTACTAGCGAGTCTGCAAGACAAATCGCATTTTGAAAATTTGGTTCAAGAATTAAATAAGTACAATGAAGCTTTTATCTTTCATGGTGTGATTAAAACCAAAAGCGGTCAAATTACTATTACTGCAACCCATCGCCAACTTGTAGAACTTGGGCAACTCAATGCTATCGTTTATCTACTGGTTAAAAGTGGGGAGTTTACTTGCACGCAGTGCCGCTTAGAAGAAGTAAACCGAGAAGACAAAGTAAAAGCATTCGCTATTCATGACATCCCTAGCAAAGAATTTGAACATCTTGCTGCGTTAAGCCATGTAATGTACTGCCGAGATATTTCTATGTACCTTACTAATTTAACCCTTAGCGAGAAGTGTGATTTCAAGCCCTTATCGAAAACGCTGCGGGCTTCGGGCGAAAACTGGTCCATCGATTTCGTGATGGAAGATGATCTTGATAGGCGGTCTGAGACCCGGTATATCATCGATAAAGTAGCCATGATAAAAGTAGGGCTGCTATCTTCAATTAATGTGCGTGTTGCCGATTTATCTGCCAGTGGTATGAAGTTAATGGTTGCCCCAGGCACTGAGCTGCAAAGCGAAGTACGGGTATCGGTACCAGATCTTAAAATTAAAAATGAGAGATATAAGGTTGTTCACTATGACGCTGCGTCAGGCGTTGTGCGCCTATGCTTAGAAGATGTAAAAAAATCTAAAGCTGGGGCAAATGTTGATGCCATGGTTGAAGAAAATACCGCGTATTTCAAAATTAGAGACATTGCGCGTATTCAACGCTCAACCCATCGATTTATTTGGGAGCTAGCCGTACGCCATATGCCTTCGCTTTCTGTGCTTTGCGTAATGAACAGGCATATTCTGGATAGACTTAAAACCGTATATCAAAGCGATTCATCTGACGACTTATACCCATTTTCTCGTACCGCAAACATTATTCCATTACATGGCTTTTTTGCCGATAAAGCGGTAGCTAAGCCTAAATCGATGATGCTTGAAGCCATGTTTAAAGGCGATGTTGAAAACAATCTTGTGGTGCATTGTGTACGTAAAAGCGACAATCGCTTGGTATACATAAAAGAAAGCGATTTTCTTTATTCTAAATTACGCTCGCAAATTCAGAATCAGCTAGAAGAAGAAAAAGTGCAGGTGAGTGCCACTAATGTAACGGCTATTCGTTGTTATGGCGCCACGACACCGCTTACCAAGAAGCGTTTAGCACAGCTGTCTAAACTTGATAAGGCAATGTACGACAAATTAGAAACCATGCAAGCTGGCTATACACACTGTATTTTTGTGACTAATATGTCTGCATTGCATCACGACTTGGTTATGGCCAAATTAATTGCAAAGCAAGAGCGCCCTTTATCAGAAGATGAAGCCACCGCCTAACGCTAAGTAAGCATAACTAAAACCTTGGGTTTTGGTGTTATCTCTTGCTGCATTTTGCTATTCTTTATTAATTACGTACAAGAAGGGTTTGGTCTTGAAAGGGATCCTCACAATACTCGCCATTTTGGTATTACTGACATTTGCATTTGTCATTGGCACACAAAACGAAGCCTATATCACCGTTAACTATCTTATTGCTCAAGCTAACATGCGGGTTTCCACCCTTATTGCTATTGCGCTTTCTTTGGGTGTGTTAATAGGGATACTTATTATGTCAGCAAGCTGGTTGCGTTTACGCGTACAGTTGTTGTCGGCTAACTCAAAAATCAATAGCCTGAAAAAAGAACACTAATATGCTCGAACTGCTGTTTTTACTTTTGCCTGTTGCAGCAGGTTACGGATGGATTATGGGCCGTAACAGTGTTCGCCAAGCACAACGTAAACAGTCTAGTATTCTTTCTAAGCATTATTATAAAGGCTTAAACTTCCTCCTTTCCGATCAACCAGATAAAGCGGTAGACACCTTAATCAAAATGATTAATGTGAACAGCGATACGGTTGAAACTCACATTGCGATGGGCAGCTTCTTTCGCCACCGCGGCGAAATAGACAGAGCCATAAAGGTTCACCAAAACCTAGTAAGCCGAGACGAGCTGCAACCTACGCAACGTGAAAGCGCGTTAAAAGAACTTGGCCATGATTACACTCATGCTGGTTTCTTAGAACGGGCTGAAAACGCTTTTCTTCAATTGCTTAATAGCGACAAGCACTATTTAGTGGCGCAAACCCAGCTATTTAGTATTTACCAAACCACCAAAGAGTGGGACAGAGCCATTGAGCTTGCCGAGCGCATGGTGGAATGCCATGGCGACAACGATGATGTGTGCGAACGCTTAGCGCATTTTTATTGTGAACATGCGGTAGCGAAGCTTAAAGACGATGATCAAGGCACTGCGTTGTCCTTGCTTCAAAAGGCCGTTAATGCCGATGAGCATGCAGTAAGACCGTGGTTAATGCTTGGACAGCTTGCACTTCAACAACAACGTTACAGCGACGCACGGGCTTATTTTGTGCAAGTGGCAGAGCGTGACATTAATTGGTTCAGTGAAGCGGTTCCCAGTTTAGAAAAAATTGCGGAAGAAACCGGAGACTGGGATAGTTTCGCTGAAAGCTTAGAAGCCCATTGGCAAGAATGTGCAACCTCGTACCTTGCCATGGTTGATGTATTGTTGAAAAAAGGCGATACCACGCAAGCGGCGGATTATCTATTAGAACAACTACGTAAACGCCCAACCATGCGTGGCTTCAAAACCTTAATGGGGTTGTATATCGACCAGTTAGACGATAAGACCTCAGCAGAGAGCTTACGTATATTAAAAGAATTAGTAGAAAAGCAAATGTTGCAACGCCCTAAATACCGCTGCCATAGCTGCGGGTTTTCAGGGCGTAAACTCTACTGGCTATGTCCTTCATGTAAAAAATGGGGCGTAGTAAAACCAATAAAAGGGCTAGACGGAGAATAACTTCACCATGCAAGAACCTCGCGTTATTGTTGCACTCGACTATGACAACCAAGAACAAGCACTTTCGTTTGTAGACCAATTAGATCCCAGCCTGTGTAAAGTTAAAGTGGGCAAAGAAATGTTCACCTTATTTGGCCCTGAGTTTGTAAAATCTTTAGTGGCGAAAGGCTTCGACGTTTTTCTTGATTTGAAATTTCATGATATCCCCAATACTGTAGGTAAAGCGTGTAAGGCAGCCGCTGAACTTGGCGTATGGATGGTAAACGTGCACGCCAGCGGTGGACTTCCAATGATGCAGGCAGCTAAAGAAGGCATTGCGCAAAGTAGCCGTCCTGAAACCAAATTAATCGCGGTTACTGTACTTACCAGTATGGATCAATCGCAGCTAAGCGGCGTGATTGATAATGTAACGCCAGAGCAACAAGTGTTGCGCCTAGCATCGTTAACTGCCCAAGCGGGTTTAGATGGTGTGGTGTGTTCTGCTAAAGAAGCCGCGATGCTACGTGATGAAATTGGCGAAGACTTTTTGTTGGTAACTCCTGGCATACGTCCTAAGGGGAGTGATGCGGGCGATCAAAAGCGTGTAATGACGCCACCAGAAGCAATCGACAGTGGCGTAAGTTACTTAGTGATGGGAAGACCTATTACGCAAGCTAGCGACCCTATGGATGTGTTAAAGCAGGTAAACGCCTCTATTAGCTAGTTGCCGACTAGCTACCTCCAAAAAAACAAATACATATAAAAAAACGCCCAGTAGTGACGCATTCAATATGCTAACCACTTACTGGGCGTTTTTATTTGCTAGCACTTAATAAGTACTAGCAAGCCAAACATTTACTTATACGTACTTACGCGTTAAGTGCTTCTTGTGCAGGTGTGTAAGTTAAACCTAACTTTTCACCTAATGCGTCAACCACTGCTTTATAAGTTACTTTGCCTTCATGAACGTTAAGACCGTTCAATAAATGCTTATCTTCAAGCATGGCTTTAGCAGGGCCTTTATTCGCTAATGCTAAACCAAACGGAAGCGTTGCATTGTTAAGGGCCATTGTTGAAGTACGTGCAACACCACCTGGCATATTCGCAACACAGTAATGCACTACGTCGTCGATGATGTATACAGGGTCTTGGTGTGTAGTGGCTTTAGAGGTTTCAAAACAACCACCTTGGTCGATAGCAACATCAACCAACACAGAGCCTGGCTTCATGGCTGCTATTTGTTCGCGGTTAAGAAGCTTAGGAGCTGCTGCGCCAGGAATAAGTACGGCGCCAACAACAAGATCAGCTTTTGAAGAATAATGTTCAATAGCATCAACCGTTGAGTAAACCGTTTTAACTTGGCCATTAAAAATGTCATCTAACTGACGAAGGCGAGGAAGTGAACGGTCTAGAATAGTAACGTCAGCGCCTAGGCCTAATGCCATTTTAGCTGCTTGCGTTCCTACAACACCGCCACCAATAATAAGGACTTTACCCGGTGCTACGCCAGGAACGCCGCCTAGAAGGGTGCCGCTGCCGCCATGTGCTTTTTCTAAATAATGTGCACCGGCTTGAACTGACATACGGCCAGCCACTTCGCTCATTGGGGCTAATAATGGCAAGCCACCACGGTCGTCGGTTACGGTTTCGTAAGCGATACAGGTTGCGCCAGAAGCAATAAGAAGCTCTGTTTGCGTAGGATCAGGGGCTAAATGAAGGTAAGTGTAAAGGGTTTGGCCTTTACGAAGCATTTTACATTCATTTGTTTGTGGCTCTTTCACTTTAATAATCATTTCTGCTTCAGCAAAAACTTGCTCAGCAGTAGATGCGATAGAAGCACCAGCTTCAACGTACATTTCATCGGTAAAACCAATTGCATCACCGGCTAGCGTCTCAACTAACACTGAATGACCATGACTGGTAAATTCTTTCACTGCCGCAGGCGTTAAGCCAACGCGATATTCATGGTTCTTAATTTCTTTTGGTACACCGATTAACATAACTTTTCCTCTAATTGATTAGCCCAGTGGCTCACTTGCCGATTATTATTTGATTCAGTATACGTGAGATAAAAACGAACTATGTGCTGAAAAAATATGAGTTGCAGCATATAATCTGGCTTTGTGTCATTTAGCCGGAATAAAATATGCTGGTAAAAACCCCAAAACACCTTGACCGAATAGACAGGAATATACTGATTTCGCTACAAAAAAACGGGCGCATATCAAACGTGGAATTGGCTAAAGACGTGGGCTTGAGCCCCAGTCCTTGTTTAGAGCGAGTTAAGCGCTTAGAGAGCCAAGGCTATATAAAAGGCTACCATGCCGTGGTTGATCCAGAAAAACTGGGCGCTGCCATGCTCGTTTTTGTAGAAATCACATTAACGAAGACGTCAGTAGATATCTTCGCAGAATTTTCTGCGGCAGTTAGGCTCCATGACGATATACAAGAGTGCCATCTTGTGTCAGGGGATTTTGACTTCTTACTTAAAGCTCGGGTTGCAGACATGTCGAGTTACCGTAGATTATTGGGCGACACCTTACTGCGCCTTCCAGGTGTGAGTGAGTCACGAACCTATGTAGTTATGGAAGAAGTGAAAAGCACAACATCACTTCGGATTAATTTGAAGTAATGAAAGCATGGCTCAATTATGGGCATTTGTGATAGGCTGTGCAAAAATACAGTGGTTATTGTTAGTGTGAATTTCGCCCTCAACAGTGGGTGTAAGTAAACCGATTTGTAATACACCTTATTAATAAATTACTTATTGAAAACATTACGATAATATTGGCACTGCATTTGTATTCTTCTTTATCGATAGAATTATCACAACATCGAAACATCAATTTAGTTTAATAAGTGACTTAGGGTTATGACGCAATTAACAGGGATTCAGCGAATTTGGGAAGCCGGCATGATAATAGCCTGTGTCTTCGCCTTTTTCTTATTGCTGGCATTAGTATCTTTTCATCCGGGCGACCCTGGCTGGAGCCAAGCCGGCTTGCAATTAGACGTACATAACTGGGTAGGGTCTACCGGCGCGTGGAGTGCCGATTTATTACTTTTCTCTTTTGGCTTTTTAGCTTACTTACTGCCTTTTGGTGCCGCCTTTTTAGGCTGGTTCTTATTCCAGCACATAAAAGCCTTGGAAGAGTTCGATTACCTCACAATCGGTTTACGTATTATTGGTGGTTTATTGATGGCACTGGGTGCTACGGGAATTGCCAGTATAAATTTTGACGACATATACAACTTTTCTGCCGGCGGCTTTGTTGGCGATGTTATTAGTTCAGCCCTTGTGCCGTACTTTAATACCGCAGGCACTATTTTATTGCTTTTGTGTTTCTTCTGTACCGGCTTTACCTTACTAACCGGTATTAGCTGGTTAAGTATTGTAGACAGACTTGGTGAAATGACGCTTTGGTTTGGGCGCAAATGTGTCTCTTTACCCCAACAGGCACTTGCGCTCGATATGCCAAGGCTTGCGCTTCCTTCTCGTAGTGCAAAGTCTGAAAATGATGAATTAGACATAACCAGCATGCGTGCAGAGCCCGCAGAAACACCTGAACCTGTCTATACGCCGCCACCTCAGGCAGAGCGTAGTGAACCTTCATTTGGTGTTCCTGATGATGTGTTTGATGATGACGATGTTCCGCCTTTTGAAACAAAGCGCCACACACCTGATAATGCTGATAGCGAAAGCAAACCTAAATCGAGTTTTTCTTTATCAGGAATGCGTGAAGTGGTACGCAATAAAGTAAAAGAAGCCAAGCCTTCTAGTAATGACGAAGCTGCAGTTAATCGTCAAGATACTCAGTCGCAGTCTGATGAAATGATTGAGCCAACCTTCGATATATCGCAAACCGATACGTTAGATGAAGCGCAAGCGACTGAGGCACTACACACTGCTGAGCCTGTTAATGCAGAGCCATTAGACGCGCAACCTGCTCCTGAATCAGCACCAGCACCAGCACCACAGCCAGCGCCTAAGCCAGTACATCAACCCTTTACACCCGTGGCGATGGGTGCAAAATCCATTACTCGTCATGAAGGGGAGGGGAGCGAACCTATTACGGCTATGCCTTCGTTCGACTTGCTTGAGCGCGCAGATAAACACGAAAACCCTCTTACTCAGGAAGAGATTGACGGTATTTCAAGGTTAGTTGAAGAGAAACTGGCCGACTTTAATATTGAAGCCACGGTAGTGGGTGTTTATCCCGGCCCTGTAATCACGCGTTTCGAGCTAGATTTAGCACCAGGGGTGAAGGTAAGCAAAATTACGGGGTTATCTAAAGATTTGGCACGCGCCATGTCGGCCATATCGGTGCGTGTAGTGGAAGTTATTCCGGGTAAATCTGTTATAGGCCTTGAGCTTCCAAACAAAAAGCGTGAAATGGTGCGTTTAAGTGAAGTGATTGGCGGCGATGCTTTCCAGCGTAATAGCTCACCGCTTACCATGGTGTTAGGTGCGGATATTTCCGGTAAGCCTGTCATAGTAGATTTGGCTAAAATGCCTCACTTGTTAGTAGCGGGTACAACTGGTTCGGGTAAATCGGTTGGGGTTAACGTTATGATCTTAAGCTTGCTGTATAAGAGCACGCCAGAAGATGTACGTATGATCATGATAGACCCGAAAATGCTTGAACTATCGGTATATGAAGGCATTCCGCATCTGCTTGCCGAAGTGGTAACCGACATGAAAGAAGCGGCTAACGCCCTTCGTTGGTGTGTAGGTGAGATGGAGCGACGTTATCGCTTGATGAGTGCCTTAGGGGTAAGAAACCTAAAAGGTTACAACGCAAAAGTGGAAGAAGCGATTGCCGCTGGTACGCCTATTCAAGATCCGTTGTGGAAGAGTGAAGAAAGCATGGAGCCCCATGCGCCTGATTTAGAAAAGCTGCCTGCTATTGTGGTTGTGGTAGATGAATTCGCCGACATGATGATGATTGTAGGCAAAAAGGTGGAAGAGCTTATTGCTCGTATTGCGCAAAAAGCCCGAGCAGCTGGTATTCACTTAGTTTTGGCTACACAGCGACCTTCGGTAGATGTTATTACCGGCCTGATTAAAGCGAATATTCCAACGCGTATAGCATTCCAAGTTTCCAGTAAAATTGATTCTCGTACCATTTTAGACCAGCAAGGTGCTGAAGCACTGCTAGGTATGGGTGATATGTTGTACTTGCCACCAGGCAGCCCAGTACCTACACGTGTGCACGGCGCATTTGTAGACGACCATGAAGTTCATGCCGTTGTAGCAGATTGGAAGCGTCGTGGTGCGCCTAAATATATTGATGAGATATTAAATGGCGAAGCGTCCGCCGAGGTACTTTTACCCGGTGAACAAGCGGAAGGTGAAGATCAAGAATTTGATGCATTTTATGATGAAGCCGTGGCCTTTGTTACCGAAACAAGAAGGGCAAGTGTCTCTAGTGTGCAACGCAAATTCAGAATTGGTTACAATCGCGCCGCACGATTAGTGGAACAAATGGAATCTAGTGGCGTCGTAAGTGCACAGGGTCACAACGGTAACCGCGAAGTATTAGCTCCGCCAGCGCCTAAGGATTAAAAAGAATGAACAAAGTAGTACTTATTATGATGGCAATGGCGCTAACGGCGCCGTTAAGCTTATCTGCAATGCCAGTAGAGGCAATTAATGATGTCAGTGGTGGGGCCGAAGTGGTGGTTGAATCTGCTACAAAGCCTGAATTTACCTCTCACAGTGCTGAAGAAATTTCAGAAGCCAATGATGCGAATGTACTGTTAAAAAAACGCCTACATGGATTACAGCAATACCAAGCTGCTTTTACCCAAACGGTAACGGATGCCCAAGGTAATATTGTGCATGAAGCGCAAGGTACCCTAACCATGATGCGCCCCAATAAGCTTCGTTGGGAAACCACCTTTCCTGATGAAACCTTGCTGATTGCCGATGGTGAAGCGGTTTGGAATATTGATACCTTTGTTGAACAGGTGACTATTATTTCGCAAGACCAAGCGATTAAAGACAACCCTATTGTGTTATTAACGGCTAACGACGATGAAACTTGGAATAGCTTTGTGATCAGTAAGCTTGATGACGCGAAGGCCAGTTCAACGTTAGAGCAATACCAAATTGTGCCTAAATCGGCAGATGGCCAAATAAAGTCACTGACTTTAGGTTTCAACAGCGACGGCATACTGTCGACTCTTGATATGCTTGATGCACAAGACCAAACCAGTGCGTTAGTCTTTAGCGAGCAAGACTTAGATTTTGCTATTGATACGGCTAAAAATAACCTGTTTTCTGTAGATGTGCCGCAAAGCTATATTATTGATGATCAGCGATAGCCGATAATTGATGATCAATAAAAGCAAAGATTCGATGATCAATAACAGCAAAGCGCCATTTGAGCCTTTCGCGCCACTAGCAGCTAAAATGCGGCCGGTGACTATAGATGAGTATGCCGGCCAGTCGCACCTATTAGGCCCCAACAAACCGCTACGTAAAATGTTAGAAGCAGGCCATTGCCATTCTATGATTTTATGGGGCCCACCAGGTACGGGTAAAACGACGTTAGCCGAGCTTATTGCCACCTATACCAATGCTTCGGTTATTCGCATTTCAGCGGTAACCTCTGGTGTTAAAGATATTCGTGCTGCAATGGATACCGCAAAAGAAAACTCTCGCTATAACCAACGTACTTTGCTGTTTGTGGACGAAGTACATAGGTTCAACAAAAGTCAGCAAGATGCATTTTTACCCTTTGTAGAATCTGGCACCGTCACTTTTATTGGTGCCACCACTGAAAACCCTTCTTTTGAATTAAATAATGCATTGCTTTCTCGTGTTCGGGTTTACGTACTTAAAGCGTTAGAACAAGACGCGCTGGCTGAATTAATGCAACGCGCGTTAACTGATGAAGAAAAAGGATTAGGTTTACGCCAATTAAGCATTGAGGAAGATGCGAGTAACGCCTTATTAGGGTTGTGCGGCGGTGATGGTCGAAGATTACTAACGTATTTAGAGCTGGCAGCCGACTTTACCGAGAACAGTGTTATTTCTATTGCCGATATTGAACAAGCCGTAGGCGAAAAAATTGCCAGCTACGACAATAAAGGTGATACATTTTATGACCTGATTTCGGCGTTTCATAAGTCGGTACGGGGTTCAGACCCTGATGCTGCATTATATTGGTACGCTCGTATATTAGACGGTGGTGGTGACGCGCTGTATGTCGCTAGGCGATTATTGGCCATTGCTTCTGAAGATATAGGCAATGCCGACCCTAGAGCCATGCAGTTAAGCATAAACGCCTGGGATACCTTTCATCGCGTAGGGCCTGCTGAAGGTGAACGTGCAATAGCGCAAGCTGCTGTTTATTGTGCCTTAGCGGCAAAGAGTAATGCTGTTTATATGGCATTTAGCCAGGCTAAAGCATTAGCAAGACAAACATCAGATGCGCCTGTGCCCATGCATTTACGTAATGCCTCCACCGAATTAATGAAAGACTTAGGTCATGGTGATGGCTACCGGTATGCGCATAATGAACCTAATGCTTTTGCCGCAGGTGAGGTTTACTTGCCCGATAGCATTGCAGGCACTCGTTTGTACGAACCTAACGAGCGCGGTTTAGAAAAAGCGCTTAAAGCAAAACGTGACTATTTAGACAAGCTTAATGAACACGCGCAACATGCGCGTAATAATCAAAAACGGTGAATATTGTGCCTCAAGGCGTTATTTTATACTGCTATATTGCAGCGGGCGGGGCATTTGGGGCTTGCTTGCGTTATTTTTGCACCACAACCATAGATTCTTGGTTTGGAAAAAGTATGCCCTTTGGTACACTAGCGGTGAACGTTGTAGGCTCATTTGCTTTAGTTACCTTATACGGCTTTATTGAGCGCAACGAATTAACCGACTCTCCCTACCGTGCATTAATTGGGGTAGGGTTGTTGGGCGCGTTTACTACATTTTCAACATTCTCTGTGGAAACGCTCACATTAATAGAAAACGAGCTGTGGCTAAAAGCCATTGCTAACATATTTCTTAACGTTGGCGCTTGCTTATTAGCAGGTTGGCTGGCTATTGAACTCATGAAAGGATAAGTAGGAACACATGTTAGATCCAAAGTGTTTACGAGGCGATATAGAAGAAACTGCCAAGCGTTTGGCTGCCCGTGGTTATAACCTCGATGTAGCAACATTTAACTCGCTAGAAGAAAAAAGAAAAACACTTCAGTCCAAAACACAGGATCTGCAGAACGAACGTAATGTTCGAAGTAAGTCCATTGGTAAAGCAAAGTCACAAGGCGAAGATATTGCGCCTTTGTTGGCAGAAGTGGGCAAATTAGGCGATGACTTAGATGCGGCTAAAGCTGAACTAACGGTATTGCTTGATGAAATCACGGCCTTTACCCAAGGCATTCCTAACTTACCGCATGAGTCGGTACCTGAAGGTAAAGACGAAGACGACAACGTGGAGATTTCACGTTGGGGTGAGCCACGCGCTTTCGATTTTGACGTGAAAGATCACGTTGATATTGGTGAAGGGCTAAATAATAGCTTAGATTTTGCTACGGCAACTAAATTAACAGGCAGTCGCTTTGTAGTGATGCGCCGTGAGATGGCTCGCTTAAACCGTGCTATTGCCCAGTTCATGTTGGATGTTCACACCAGTGAACATGGTTACGATGAAATGTACGTACCGTTTTTGGTAAACGCCGACAGCCTTTATGGTACAGGGCAATTACCTAAATTCGGTGAAGACTTATTTCATACTCAACCAGCAACAGAAGAAGGCCAAGGGCTTTCACTTATTCCAACGGCAGAAGTGCCGTTAACGAATATTGCTCGTGATGAAATTCTAGACGAGAAATCGCTACCGATTAAAATGACTGCGCATACTCCTTGTTTTCGTTCAGAAGCAGGCTCGTATGGCCGTGATACCCGTGGTTTGATTCGTCAGCATCAGTTCGACAAAGTTGAGCTTGTGCAGCTAGTGAAGCCTGAAGACAGCTTCGATGCGTTAGAGGAACTTACTCAGCACGCAGAAACTATTTTACAGAAGCTTGAATTGCCATACCGTAAAGTGTTGCTTTGTACTGGTGACATGGGCTTTGGCGCATGTAAAACCTACGACTTAGAAGTATGGTTGCCAGCGCAAAATACCTATCGTGAAATTTCATCATGTTCAAACATGGTAGATTTTCAGGCCAGACGTATGCAAGCCCGCTTCAGAAACCCAGAAACGAACAAGCCTGAGTTGCTTCATACATTGAATGGTTCTGGTTTAGCGGTTGGCCGCACGTTGGTGGCTATTTTAGAAAACTACCAACAAGCCGACGGAAGTGTAACGGTACCTAAAGCCCTGGTACCTTATATGAATGGTGTAGAAGTGATAAAGGCTTAAGCCTTTAAGGCATTCGCTTTGAGGCATGTGCTTTAAGGCATGTACTTTAAAAGCTAGAGCCGCAATCTACATTTCATATTTAATGACTATTTTAAGCTCGTAGATGTTCTATCTGCGAGCTTATTTGTATGTGGGATATAAATAGCTAAAGGCAAATGGCTTTGTTCTTGGGGTTTACCGTTTAGCACTTGTTAATTAAAGCGAAAATCGCTGCCTAAGAAAGCGCGCTACACCGTCTTCATTATGATGTCCAATCACTTCACTGGCTGCGTTTTTGATAACAGTCTTAGCATTGTCGGGGGCGTAACATTCATTAGCCAATTCAAACATGCTTAAATCGTTGTCGCTGTCGCCAAAACAGATAACATTGGTAGCACCCAGTTGTTGTTTCAAGTTCATGACCGCACTACCTTTACTGGCTGCACGGTGATGAATATCCATCCAGCTAAAAGAATTTCCCTCTATTGCGGGCCCTGAATACGCAATAAGGTTTTCAACGTCGTTAATGGTTTTCCACATATTTCTAACTGTTGTATTGTCGCCAATCATACTGATGTTGGTTATTTTAGCGGAAAGAGAAAGTTGGCTTATCGAGCGAAGTATTGCGTTCGTCTTTATAAAATATTTGTCTAGTAAATTTTGTTCTATTGGGTGTTTTGCCGTGGGGTGATAAACAACATGAGACGTGCCATCAATAACGTTAACAAAAGGAGTGATATCATTTTGGTGCGCAAGATGAATAATGAATTCAAGCTCATTAGTATTGACTAGGTTTTCGAGGGTTAATGCATTGGCGGTTGGGTCCCATATAGCTACACCGTTATTATAAATATGGGGCAGCAGAAAGTTATCTTCTGCAATAATGCTGTTAGCGGATAGCATGGTTCTGCCCGTCGCTACTGTATATGCAATGCCGTTCTGTTTCAGAAGGGCTAAGGTCTCACGGGTATAGTTTGAAATTTGCGATTCGCTATTTAACAGCGTCCCGTCTAAATCGAAGAAGATAAGATCCATGTGTTGCTCCTCGTTAACCTTAATAAGTGCCTAAGCGTTTGCGCTAGCGTAAACCGGTTTTACCAGCACTTTTTACAAGCACTTTGCAGGCTTCGGTAACCCAGCAAGTTTAGTGGCTTGCTTGGCTGGGCCTTTAGGGAACAAACGTTGTAAATAACGGCTATTACCTTTCTCTGGCCCATATTTAGCTGCCATCGCTTTCACTAGCGCACGAATAGCAGGGCTAGTTTCAAACTCTTCATAAAAGTTGCGGACAAAGCGAATAACTTCCCAATGGGGCTCACTAAGGCTAATGTTTTCGTTTGCTGCTAGCGTTGGCACCATGTCTTCATTCCACAAGGTGTGATCAAGCAGATAGCCTGCTTTGTCAGTAGGGATGGTAGTGCCGTTAAATTCAAAATGAAACTGTTCTTGGGTCATTAATAACGCTCTGTAGTTGACGCATAAGGTTTTGTAAGTGCTTCTATTAGCGCACCTACAAGAGCACAACTGGATAAAAAGTATCAGTCAGTGCTACAAATTCATCCATCGATATTGGTGTGACAGATTCCGTATTGTCTTCGCTACTTGCTTCATGGGCAGGCGCTTGACTCGCCTTATGGAATAGCCCACGCAGGGCCATATCATCTTGTAGGGCAAATAGGCTTGTTGCACTGTGCATAGCTTCACCGGCATTTATTGTGTTCGATAAACTGCTCAACAGACTGTGATCGGTCTGTTGGCTATTAGTCTGTTGGGTGTAATACACACCGTCGTCGACTAGAACAACTGCGTTGGCAGAATCTGCACTTATAGACGCCTGTTGAAGGGTTTTAACCGCTACAGCACTTAGCGGGTAAGATTTTACAATAAAGAGCATTAGAAGGTCACCACATGGTCTACACGCGCACACAGTGCTAACTTTTCATCAATTGATAACAGTGAAGCATCTAGTTGCGCTATTGACTCATGTTTTTGGTTAGCTAGAGGCGACTGCCTTAAACTTTCTTCGCAAACGTAACATTCTTCAATATCGAAAAAGGGCAGGGAGCCTAACCGTTTGCTGTGGTTTTTTGTTCCGCGAACAGATTCAGTTTTAGTAAGTTGCAATACACCTTGTTGTTCGAACAGCACAATGATCTCATGGCCATAATTGGTAGCAGCGAGTGCAAAGTCTAGCCCATCTTGGCTGGTGCTAGATTGATAAGGGGCTTGAGTAAATCGAATTAATAAAGTAGCCATTAAAACTGTACCACCTTATCGCAGTCATGAAGCGCGGTAAAAAATTCACCTAAACCTGCCTGTTCAAAACCCTCTGCCACATTAGCACCTGATACCCCGGCGCTAGCAGCTTCCTGCGCACCTATTACGCCTCGTTTAACCGCGGCAGTAATACAAAGGAGTAGGGTAACGCTATGGTCGTTTTTAAGCGCTTGCCACGCACCCAATGGATAAAATTCATCACCCACCTCTACCATGAAGCCATTAGCATGATGCACACCTTGGCCATAGAAGAAGACGTTATTAACAGTATGCCCCTGTGCAATAGCACTATTGATAAAGGAAACCGCACGTTGTGCGTGTTGACCTTCATATGGGGAGCTTGTTACTAAAATCGAATAATGTGCCATGACTCTACAATATGCTTAATGATTAATTGAATGATAAATCTAAAGTTTATTCTAGTAATAGAAACTGCGCCGTAGAAACAAAAACACCCCAGTTACGGGGTGTCTTCTTTAACGTTTGCGTTGAATTTAGTCGTCGCCGCCAAATGCACCTAGAAGGTGAAGCATAGACGTGAACAAGTTATAAATGTTCAAGTACAAAGAAACCGTTGCGCGAATGTAATTTGTTTCGCCACCGTTGATGATACGGCTTGTATCAAACAAGATGAAACCAGACATAATAAATACGATAGCTGCGCTAATGGCCAAGCTTACCGCAGGTACTGCGAAAAACATATTCGCAATGGCCGCTACAATCACAACAACTAAACCTACAACCAAGAAGCCGCCCATAAACGAGAAATCTTTTTTGGTAGTAAGTGCATAACCAGAAAGGGCGAAGAATACTAACGCAGTAGCACCTAACGCTTTCATAATTAAGCCTGGGCCTGCTACACCTAAATAGAAGTTAAGCGTGTAACCTAATGAAGCACCCATTAAACCGGTGAACAAAAATACCCAATAAATACCTGAAGCTGATTCAGCTTTTTTTTGTACAACAAATAAAGTAATGAATGCACCAATAGTCATGACTAATGACATGATAGGAGGTATACCTACTGCCATGGCAACACCAGCACAAACCGCACTGAACGCTAGTGTCATCGCAAGCAGCATATAGGTGTTGCGCAAAACCTTGTTCGTTTGCAACACTGATGGTTGAGATGCACTTGAATACATCGAACGTTGATCCATTGTTTCCTCCAAAAGGACTTTGTCTTTAACCAAAACGGTAAACTAACTATTAGTATATGTTGTATGGGTTTTAGTTCCCATTTTCAAGTAGTTTCAAATGAAAATAGTGTTAGTAAGTATGAATTACGTGTCAACAGCGCAATTAGCGCACTAATTGTTTGAAATGCCATCACTTAACTTATTTTTTTTAATTTTTACTTTACAGTCATAAAAATATCATTAAGATACGCAGCACTTGGAGAGGTGGCAGAGCTCGGTTTAATGCACCTGACTTGAAATCAGGCGAAGGGTCAAACCTTCCGGGGGTTCGAATCCCTCCCTCTCCGCCAAGTTCTAGAAACCCGCACACTGTTGCGGGTTTTTTTATGCCTGCAATTTTATGCCTGTAACAAATTACCTGATTTTATCTTCTATTCGATGTATGTTTTGCATTCAGTCTCTTATTTAAAAAAATACTTTTAAAAGCCTAGTGCTAGTTTAAGGATGAATTTATGAAGCGCTTTTTAGCTATGTTACCCATTGTCTTGTTGGCAGGTTGTAATTCAGATAACGACGATGGCGTTGTTTGTACCACTGAAGTTATTCCAGGCATCGCTATTACCGTTATTGATGATGTAACTGAAGCACCTATTTCTTGTGGCGCCACTGCCTTACTTCAAGAGTCGAGCTATGAGGAAGAGCTAACCAACCCAGAATCCTCTGATTGCGATTCTACTACGATGTTGTTAGGCGCAGTTGAGCGACAAGGCTTTTACAACATTACCGTACAAAAAGAAGGGTACGAATACTGGTATGCCTACGATGTAGAAGTGACCGAGGGGCTTTGCCACGTTGAACAAGTTGAAGTGGAAGCAAGATTAATCCCTTTATAAGGTGCTGAAAATAACTTCCTACACAAAATGTGAAGTTTTGCAGATTTACATACTTTGGTTATTCGGTAAATGGCGAAAAACAAGTGCTTTTTACACGAAATACGGCCTTTGTCATACATTTTGTTTATCTATTCGCCAGTTGGCACACTTTATTTAGATTTGCACTTTACACGCCGAAAAATATCATTAAGATACGCAGCACTTGGAGAGGTGGCAGAGCTCGGTTTAATGCACCTGACTTGAAATCAGGCGAAGGGTCAAACCTTCCGGGGGTTCGAATCCCTCCCTCTCCGCCAAGTTCTGAAAACCCGCACACTGTTGCGGGTTTTTTTATGCATAAAATAAATGCGAAATCAGCTTACGTGTAAGACCACAGTCGCATTGTTACACGCTATTAACAGGTATAGCCTTGCCATTCTTCCAGCAATCGTAAGGTGTAAAGTGTCTCAAGAAAGCGATTCTTATCAAAAACTTCACAAGCCAAGTAGTACGTTTCAATCTAGAGAAGATTATCTCAATCACGAGTTACAAATTATTGCGCCAAAGCGCTGGCGACTGAACCTTCCTGGTAGAGACTACCGATTAGAGTGGGAAGACTGTGTGCCTGGCATGGCGGCAACAATAGGCAAAATTGTAATGGTTGCGGCTGTTGTCGGGGCGTTTGCTGCGCCGTTAGGGTTATCACCTGAATTCGTTGTAGAAAACGTTCGGTTTGAGCTGCTTATTGCTGCGGTGCTTTTTGTTGTGTTGATATCCGGTTTTTTCAATCCTTCAGCGAACTTAGCGGGTACCCATGGCCCTTTACTTCCTCTCGTCCCTCTGATGGTTGCATCGGGCGGTCATCCTATGGCGTTAGGGCTGTTAATTGGCTTTTTTGGCTTTTTGTTGGGGATAACCAAGGGCGGTAGTGTACTAGCAAAACTAACCAGTAATGGGGTTTGTGGCGGCCTTTTACTGTATTTAGGATTCATTGGTATAACTGGGCAAGTGAAAAAGCTGTTTGCCTGGGCAGAGAGTTTCGACATGGCTTATTTAGCCTTTGTGGTTATTGTTGCCACCATTTTAATGTATGCATGGTTGGAGCATATTCAAAAGCGTTGGTTGGCTATTCCTTTAGGCGCAGTCATGGCAGCGGTAATTGCTTTTGCCCTAGGCGCGCCATTTGAATTTACTACCTCGCCTGGTATGCCAAATTTAAACCCAGCCTATTGGTGGGGTGAAAATACAGGTTGGCAATTGGGGTTACCTAATTGGTCTCATTTTATTGCGGTACTGCCATTTGCTGTATTAGCGGTGTCTATGTGGTCTCCGGATTTTCTTGGTCATCAGGTTTTCCAGAAATTGAGCTATCCGAAGAATAGTGACAAAGCGCACATGAATATCGACGATACCATGATTGCAGCATCTAGCCGCCAAGCGGTGGGAAGTTTACTTGGCGGTGGCAACATTGCTTCATCGTGGGGAACCTACATAATACCAGCGTCAATTGCGCGTAGACCTATTCCGGGTGGTGCAATAGTAACTGGCATATTGTGTGTAGTTGCTGCCATTTGGGGTTACCCAATGGACCTTGCTATTTGGCCTCCCGTGTTATGTGTTGCATTAATAGTGGGTGTGTTTTTACCGTTGATGGAAGCCGGTATGCAAATGACGCGAGAAGGAAAAACAACACAATCTGCAGCACTAGTGGTTATTTCATCAGTACTGGTTAACCCTGTGTTTGGTTGGTCTTTCACTATGCTTCTCGATAACTTAGGGTTAGTGGGTTGTAAGGAAAGAGCAGGGGAGCTTGGTAAAGCCGGCCGTTGGCTGATCCCTGGTATCACTTTTATTGTGCTTTGTACGGTAATGGCCTTAATTGGTATGTTCCCTGGCGTACCCGCGATTATGGAGACATTTAGATTGTAGGTGCTTTGCGCGATTACTTTGAAAGACTAAAGTGTGTGCCACAGATTTATCGCGCATGCTTTTTAGCGAAAAAGTGAGCTTTTATTCGTGTTGTTCGGCTTTTTGTTTATCAAATAGACACTTGATTGATTTTATTGAAATTAGCACTTTACAGAGAAAATTAAATCATTAAGATACGCAGCACTTGGAGAGGTGGCAGAGCTCGGTTTAATGCACCTGACTTGAAATCAGGCGAAGGGTCAAACCTTCCGGGGGTTCGAATCCCTCCCTCTCCGCCAAGTTTTGAAAACCCGCACATTGTTGCGGGTTTTTTTATGCCTGAAATAAAGTGTATTAGCACGACAGCAAACGGCAGTAAGCGGCGTATAGTTTCGGGCACGTTTAATTAAATAAAATTCACAATTCTAAAACTTTAATTAAGGTTAGAAGATGCCCTAGCCACTAACTAGCAATGCCGCATTGACAAACGTCCATACAAACGAAAGATAGCGGTGAAAAAGTACTGCAACTCATTGAAAGTTTTTCTGATCTTCCTCTGTCTATAATTTGTAATAAGCTCTTATAAAATGATTACATTCATTATAACTAATGTGTTCGACTACGCGGCGTTAATAAAAATGAGTGAGAGACTAAACTAAGGCTCACGCGTCAGTCGCATGTTGGTCATAATTTTTTGCTAAAAACGATTAATCATAAGCTTTGTATACTATCGCCATTCTATATAGGTACACTTGTTTAAAGACACTAGTTCGCAGATGTGTGGTTAGGGCTTCACTCTAATGTCCAATTGCAATTAAGGTGTATAGTAAGTGATATAGAGGTTATTACTCATTACAGTGCTAATGCTTAAAACGAAAGTGTAAGTGAAACGCAACGACAACCCGTTACACCCACTGACGAAAAAGAATAAATATAGAGGATTGATATGCAGGCTATGAGTACGCTCAATTTGAGTCAGGGAAGTGTTGAGCAAAAACGTGAGGAAATAAAAGCGTATTTTACGGATTCGTTTGATACCTATGAAAGCCTATTTACTTGCCTAGCAAGCGATGAAGCCTATTTTCAGCGTGCTGAAAAGCTTCGCCATCCACTCATCTTTTATTTTGGCCATACCGCTACTTTTTTTATCAATAAGCTTATTTTGGCTAAAACCATTTCTGAGCGCATCAACCCAAGATTCGAGTCTCTATTTGCTATTGGTGTAGACGAAATGAGTTGGGATGATCTTAACGACGAGAACTACGCATGGCCGTCTGTTGATGAGGTGCGTCAATATCGACGCCAAGTACGCGATCTCGTGTTATCGGTAATAGAAACCCTCGATTTTAGTATGCCTATCAATTGGGAAAGCCCAATGTGGCCGTTGGTAATGGGTATTGAACATGAACGCATTCATTTAGAAACATCCTCAGTACTTATCCGTCAACTGCCTATTAGCCAGGTTAAGACCGATAATGAAAATTGGCCTAGATGTAACGTTTTCTCTAGTGCTCCTATCAATACGTTAATCGATATGCCAAGTGGCGAGGTTATCTGCAACAAGCAGTGGAACGATGCCTTGTATGGATGGGATAACGAATATGGTCATCATCAAGCGAGCGTAGCCGAATTTAAAGCCAGTCAATTCGTTGTGAGTAATAGTGAGTTTTTAGCGTTTGTAGAAGCAGGCGGATATGAGAACTCAGATTACTGGGAAGAAGAAGGTAATAAGTGGCGCGAATACACAAAAGCAGCGCATCCGACTTTCTGGGTAAAGACTGACAACGGTTATTTGTACCGCAGTATGCTAGAAGCATTTCCGTTACCACTGAGCTGGCCTGTAGATGTGAATTACCACGAAGCCAAAGCCTTCTGTAATTATAAAAGTGAGCAATCCGGCACGTTAATTCGACTACCTACTGAAGATGAGTGGCTACGTTTGCGAGAGTGTGCGGGCGTTACCGAAGATACCTATTCAGACGGTTATAACATTGCGCTGAACAAGTATGCGTCTAGTGAACCGGTTGATGTTAACCAAACCGGTGATTTTTACGATGTAGTGGGCAACGTATGGCAGTGGACAGAAACGCCAATTTACCCCTTTGATGGGTTTAAAGTGCACCCGTTGTACGATGATTTCACCACGCCTACCTTTGACAACAAGCATAACCTTATTAAAGGCGGAAGCTGGATATCTACGGGGAATGAGGCAATGGCACAAAGCCGTTATGCGTTTCGCCGTCACTTCTTTCAACACGCAGGCTTTCGCTATGTAGAAGCTGCGCTACCCATACAGGTAAATGATTTGGATTACGAAAGCGATACACAAGTATCACAATACAGCGAGTTTCATTACGGTGACACTTACTTCAACGTTGAAAACTTCGCTAAAGCGAGTGCACATTTTTGTTTAAGCCACATGCCTGAAAATAAAGGCGGCAAGGCGCTAGACTTAGGGTGCGCAGTAGGGCGCTCGTCGTTTGAATTGGCTACCTATTTTGATCATGTTGATGGTATCGATTTTTCTGCACGGTTTATTAAAACCGCTGTTGCTATGCAAGAACGAGGTGAAATTCGCTATAACCTTATTGAAGAGGGCGAACTAACGTCATTTAAAGCCAGAAAGTTAAGCAACATGGGCTTAGCGGAATATGCCGATAAAGTCCATTTTGCTCAAGGTGACGCGTGTAATTTGAAGCCGCAATTTACAGGCTACGACTTAATTTTTATGGGTAATTTGCTTGATAGAGTGTACAGCCCTAAGAAAGTACTGACCGACGTTACAGCAAGGCTTAATGCTGGCGGCATACTGGTAATAGCCTCACCCTTTACGTGGTTGGAAGAATACACAGAACGTAGCGAATGGTTAGGCGGTTATAAAGACGAGAACGGTGAAACGTTGACGTCGACAGAAGCGCTGGAAGCCACGCTTAAAGAGAGTTTTGAGCGAGTAGGGGCGCCAACTGAAATTCCTTTCGTTATTCGTGAAACAAAGCGTAAATATCAGCATACACTGTCTGAATTTAACGTGTTTAAAAAGCGATAGTATTGTGTATAGAGCGTTTAAGCGTTGTGTTCTTTGCCAAGAAGGTCATGAATGAAAGCGGCTAATCCTAGTGCTAAAGCGGCTAAGCCTCGCGCTAAAGCCTCTAGGCAAGGCGATACAAGCGCTCTAGCAGACGCTGATCAACTAGCGGACAGCAGCGTAAATATAAACGCAGCGTTGAGACAACAGGTTGCCGATATCGACAACCTGTTTTCTGCGCAATTTAGTCAATTCTCATCGCTGTGGCATACACCTTTGGGTTGCGGTGATATTAAGGTCAATACTAATACTATTACTGTTGTTAATGATAGCGATGGCGATGGCGAAACTAACGCAAGAAGCCGCTTAAAGTTTTCATCGCTTTCTACTCGGTTCCCGCATGCACCAGAACACGCAGTAAGTATGTGGATAGCCGACATGGACACGGCGCCATCTAAGCACATTGCCCATGCTATATCTGCATTTGTCTCTTCGCATTATGGGTATCAGTCAGGTGATATTGGTGATGTTGTGGCAGGCCGTTACGCTAAACAAGGTGCAGTCATTGCCGCTAACTCGGTAGTGAGTACGGCAAGTGTTATGGCTGCAGTAGATACTGCGTTGAAGGTGTGTACCACCAAAGGTGATAAAGTCATGGTGCTTTCACCTACCTATGGCCCCCTTCGAGAAAGAATTGCAGCGCAGGGTTTAAACCTCGTTGATGTGAGTATCGACGAGATTAGTTTTAAAGAAACCGGTATAGAGATAAATATAACCGCGTTGTTAGATGCAGATTGTACTGCCTTTGTGCTTTGCCACCCGAATAACCCCACAGGCACAGTGCTAAGCGAAACACACCAACATGATATTGCCCGCTTTTGCAAAACTCACAATATCACCCTAATTCTTGATGAAGTGCACAGTGAATTTGGTTTTATTGATGCCGATGCCACTGTTGATGCTTCGAGCAACACCAAAACTAACACCAAGCATAATGCGCATTATCCCAATAAAGTATGCACCAATGAAACGTGTGCCATAAAACCTTTCGCGATAGATGTCCCATTTGTGCAAGACTCGATTATTCGAATAAACAGTGCCGGTAAGGCATTTAATTTATCGGCTATACCCGCTGCGTCGTATGCCATTATCGCGAATGATGCTTTACGGGCTAAATTTGCGAAGGAAATAGACAGTTGTCATCTTGAGGCGTCACCCGTAGCAAAAGTTGCGCTGATTGCGGCATACGAACAAGCAGATGATTGGTTAGCGTTAGTGCTAAAGGCCATTGCGTTCAATAGGCAATACACAAAAGCGCTTATGAACGTACTGAGCCCAACAACCCCATTTACGTTGGGCGAAGCCGGTTATTTTTTATGGTTGAATTTGAATCAAAACTTTCCACAAAACACGTTCGTTGAAGTCTGTAAGCGAGGGGTTATTGGTGTGGATGGCGCGAGCTTTAATGCCGCAGGTTATTTGCGCCTTAATTTGGCTTGTCATCCAACTGCGATAAAAACCGCGTTACTAAGATTATTCTCCGATTAAGTTATCGCCTTTTGTTATTCTAGCCTTAGCGTTTTTCTAGCCCTATCGTAGCCTTAGCCTTAAAACACATTACCGCCAGCGTAAACTCATATCTAATTTATTCATTCTCAAAAAGCGAATGAACGGTGCTAATTTACCTAATTTTATCCCGCTGCTTAGTAACTACAATAGGGTGTATTGAAAATTAATTATCGTAAACAGGCGCATTGATGGTTCTTAAAAAGCGCCTCGATGAAAGGATATAATTATGCAATACATACGAAAAGGTAGCGAACGAGGCAACGTAAACCTTGGTTGGCTTAACAGCAAACATAGCTTTTCATTTGGTCAGTATTACGACGCCAATCATATGGGGTTTTCTGTACTTAGGGTATTGAACGACGACATCGTACAGGCGGGTAGAGGGTTTGAAACCCATGGACACCGAGACATGGAAATCATTTCTTTTGTGGTAAGCGGTGCGTTAAAACACAAAGACAGCACAGGGAATGATTACCTTATACCTGCTGGTGATATTCAAGTAATGAGTGCAGGAAAGGGCATTCGGCATTCTGAAATGAATGCATCTGATTTTGAGGAAGTTAATTTTATTCAAATTTGGATTGAGCCTAACGTAACGGGTGTTCAGCCTGCCTATTTACAAAAGTCGGTTGGTAATAAAAACGGGTTAGCGCTGCTTGTTAGTGAGTCGGGGCAAGACGGCTCATTAAAAATTAATCAGAATGCGCGTATTAGCAAACTGGCCCTTAGCCGAGGGGACAGTTTCGACTTAGCCGTTGAATCTTCACCAACCTTGGGGGCTGGCTATTTGCACATTGTAAAAGGCGAATTAACGGTTAACGATGTTAAGTCAGACAAGATGAATACCTTAACGCAAGGCGATGCAATTGGGTTAGGCGCGGGGCAACAGATAGTGGTTTTAGCTAATGATGATGTGCTTGCACTGTGGTTTGATTTACCTGCTATTCGTTAATAAGTTGGGGCAGTACCTTTATTAACCAAATTAGCCTGTTAACGATTGTTTTTACACATTTCCTTACTACAAATTGGCACTGAAAAGTTTACCTAGTCGGTAGTCGTGGTATGATACGAACACATGATTGGTAAGTAACTGGTGGAATCCACCTCGGTTACGGATCTTTTTTGTTTGAAAGCAAACCGTAGTCAGTGAGATACATGTGATAAAAATAATCCTAGCAGATGACCATGATTTGGTCAGAAGAGGGATCCGCCGAATTCTGGAAGATGTCGTAGATTTTTCAATCATAGCTGAAGCTAAAAACGGCGAAGATGCCGTACAGCTATGTCGAAAAAACGCTCCAGATGTGGTGCTCATGGACGTAAATATGCCCGGTATTGGCGGGCTAGAAGCAACCAAACGCATTGTGCGGATGTCAGAGAACACCCGCGTAATTTGTTTGTCTATGCATAAAGAAAGCCCCATACCTATGCAGGTAATGAATGCTGGCGCGTTCGGCTTCTTAACGAAAGATGCCGAACCTGAAGAAGTTATTCGAGCCATTCATAAAGTGGTTGCTGGGCAAAAGTATATCGACAGCGAAGTTGCGAACAGCATCGCCATCGATAAGCTTTCACCAAATTTAGACAATCCGTTTAATGATTTATCAGATAGAGAGTTAAGTATTGCGCTTCGCCTCACCAAGGGTAAGCGAGTACCTGATATTGCTACTGAACTAAGCATTAACGCAAAAACCGTCAATACATACCGTTACCGTATGTTTGAAAAGTTAGGCGTAACCACTGATGTGGAATTAACTCACTTAGCGCTTCGCCACAAACTCATCGATTCGAATTTGCTTTAGCCCAGTATGTCTGCATTTGATTCCGCAGCGTTTCTCAAAAATTTAACTTCTCAACCTGGCGTATACAGAATGTATAACGCCCAGGAAGAAGTCATCTATGTGGGTAAAGCAAAAAACCTTAAAAAGCGTGTTTCTAGCTATTTTCGAATGAATGTCGATAATGCAAAAACACGCTCATTGGTAATGCAAATTGCCAATATGGATGTCACCGTTGTAAATAGCGAAACAGAAGCATTTTTGCTAGAAAACAACTTCATTAAGAAGTATAAGCCACGTTATAACGTGGTCATGCGTGACGATAAATCCTACCCTTTTATATTCCTATCTGATCACCAGCATCCACGTTTATCGTTTCACCGTGGTCCGCAAAAGAAAAAGGGCGAATATTTTGGTCCTTATCCTAGTGCGGGTGCCGTTCGTGAAAGTCTGCGTTCTATGCAGCGTATTTTTCCAGTACGCCAATGTGAAGACAGTTACTATCGCGCTAGAAGTCGCCCTTGTTTGCAATATCAAATGCAACGATGCAGTGCACCTTGTGTTGAAGGTTACGTTAGTGACGAAGAGTATAACGAGCAGATAGACCTCGCTAGGCTATTCCTAAAAGGTAAAAACCAACAAGTCATTGGTACCTTGGTAGATAAAATGGAAAAGGCCAGCGAAGCACTAAACTTTGAAGCTGCCGCACGTTATCGCGATCAAATCAACACGCTTCGCAAAGTACAAGAGCGCCAATGGGTAGCGGGTACCCAAGATGAAATGGACGTATTTGGTTTTGCGGTGAAAGGCAATATGGCGTGTATTCAGGTGATGTTTATTCGTGACAGCCAACTTTTAGGCAGCAAAGCGTTTTTCCCAAAAGTGCCGAACACCGCCGATGAACAAGAAATATTCGAATCCTTCTTATTGCAGTTCTACTTAGCGGGCAACAAACTTATTCCTAAGCAAATGGTATTTGCCAGTGCGTTGTCTGATGAAGACGCAATTGCCGATTTACTTAGTAGTGAAGCCGGATACCGTGTAAATTTCTTTAAAGGTGCACGTGAAGAGAAACGCCGCTATTTAGAACTAGCACAAGCCAATGCTGAAACCGCACTAGAGGCCCAGTACGGCGAACAAAAGTCGGTATTTGCCCGATATCTCGATTTAGAAACGGCGCTTGAGTTAGATGCGCCATTACAGCGTATGGAATGTTTCGACATAAGTCACACCTCCGGCGAACAAACCGTGGCCTCTTGCGTGGTGTTTAATCGTGAAGGCCCACTTAAAAGCGATTACCGCCGCTATAATATTGAGGGCATTACGCCCGGTGATGATTACGCCGCTATGGCACAAGCCCTTAAGCGTCGCTATAAATCGGTTAAAGAAGTACAAAAGATCCCTGATTTACTGCTTATTGATGGCGGTAAAGGGCAGTTGTCGCAGGCTGAAACTTTCTTTCAAGATTGGCCGCATGATAAAAAGCCTATGTTATTAGGGGTGGCGAAAGGCACAACCCGTAAGCCGGGGTTAGAAACTATTATATTGGCCGATAGCCACGACACCGTGCCTATGGACAGCCACTCACCCGCATTGCATCTTATTCAGCATATAAGAGATGAATCTCACCGCTTTGCTATCACTGGGCACAGAAACCGCCGTCAAAAGGTGAAAACCACATCAAGTTTAGAAACCATACCTGGAGTAGGGGCTAAACGTCGCCAAACATTGTTGAAATACATGGGCGGGCTGCAAGGGCTTAAAAAAGCCAGTAAAGATGAAATTGCCAGCGTACCAGGTATTAGCAAAGAGTTAGCTGACACCATATACGATCATCTTCATCTTTAATCTCATCCAATACGCGCATTAATACGTAAATTGCGGTAATCTGTTAAAAATTGAAGGCTTAAAAAAAGCCGCGCTAAACCTGCCTATAATAGGCGAAAATTTTGAGATGTATTTATGTGGACGGTTCCAAATTTAATTACTCTATTCAGAGTAATCCTTATTCCTGTGTTTGTTGGTGTTTATTTTCTTGATTGGCGTTGGGCACACGAAGCTGGCGCAGTTATTTTCTGGCTTGCGGCGATTACCGATTGGTTCGATGGCTATTTAGCCCGAAAACTTGAACAATCTACGCCTTTTGGTGCTTTCCTCGATCCTGTTGCCGATAAGCTTATTGTGGGGGCTGCATTATTAATGATTACCCACAGTTACGGTAGTTTATTGATTACTATTCCAGCCATTGCACTATTAGTGCGAGAAATTTATGTTTCTGCGCTAAGAGAGTGGATGGGACAAAATGGTGTGAGGGAAGCGGTAAAAGTGTCATTTATTGGCAAAGCAAAAACGACTGCGCAAATGTTAGCCATTATTGGATTATTATCTGGCCTTGAATCGTTTATGGGCATTCCACTTTATTGGGTAACCCTAGGTCATATTCTACTTTATTTCGCTGCAGTGCTGTCAATTTGGTCAATGATTATTTACTCACGTGCTGCGTGGCCACACTTAAGTGCGGGTTTAAAAGATAAGATTTGATCGTCTATTGAACAATGTGAATAAAAATGTAGCAAACGATCACAAAAATGCATATTTCCTTGTTTTTCGTATTGACACTTTCAGCGTTACAGGTAGAATTCATCGCACATTTCGAGACGGCAACAACGAAACGAAATGTAAGACTTTAAATGCGGGAATAGCTCAGTTGGTAGAGCACGACCTTGCCAAGGTCGGGGTCGCGAGTTCGAATCTCGTTTCCCGCTCCAAAGTCTAGTATTACGGCGGAATGGCAGAATGGCTATGCAGCGGATTGCAAATCCGTGGATCTCGGTTCGACTCCGGGTTCCGCCTCCATAATGCTTTAATGCTACAACAGGTTTCTACGCCTGACACCCCAACCGAAAGGTTACCCCGATGCCCGGGTGGTGAAATTGGTAGACACAAGGGATTTAAAATCCCTCGTCAGTAATGACGTGCCGGTTCAAGTCCGGCCCCGGGCACCATTTCAAAGCCTTTAAATTCAATAGCTTACAGCTACTATAATTTTACTCATTTAACACAAATATACCAATTCCGAATATTTCCGAATATGACTTCCGAATATTATTGAAATTTAGGCATTAAAAAACCGCAATTAAGCGGCTTTTCAACTCTCCGGAAATACCGGATAGTTCTGAACTCAAAACCCAGGCTTCATTTCTTCAAGGTGACAGTAACCATCGTGAATATCTCCAACGTGCAATTCTCTGTATATTACATCTTCAGTGAAGCCATTCTTATTTAGCCATCCTATGAAACTCAGGCCTTCTTCTTTCCTTGTAAACATTTTGACGGTATGTTTCACAAATAATGAGTCCTCAACTTTTTCGCCATTATCTTGCGCCCATTCTTCAAAAATTGCTTCTGCATCGAAGTCCTTTAACGCTCTTACCAGTACATTTACACGGTAGTCCGAATAAATGCCAGATGATAAAGCTATCAATTCACCTTTTTTAAATTTCATATTTAGTTTTTTGTTATCAAGCTGATTCACTTCTTACTCTCCACTGTTGGTACCACTGCTACCTTCCTATCATACACACGAACCTGGCTTTCTGTCTTGTGGCCACTGGCCGCTTGCTTCTCGCCAACCGTACCTACAAAATCACTAATACCCTTTGCTTTTATGTCATGAAACGTAAAATCTAAAGGCAGCTGCGTTAGTTCGCGCGCCTTAATAATAGCTTTGCGCCAACGCTGGTCGAAACTTGGTACCGCAAATGGGTGGCCATTCTTTTGGTGCAAAACAAACATACTGAATACGTCTGGGTTTATTTCATTAGCAGTACTGATCGCCTTACGTAAACGTGGGCCCCATTCTTTGATTTGTTTTTTACCTGTTTTACCCTGCTGAATGAAGATACCTTCCTTTAGCAGCTGGCTTTGATGCAATTTAACTACGTCAGCTTTACGAGCCATGCACAAATAGCTAATTTCCATAGCGGCCTTAACGACTGGGCACGCATGCTGATAAACAGCATCATATTCGTAATCTTCAATGTATCTGTCACGCGCCGTTTCTTTAAATTGTTTAACGCCCTGGCATGGGTTGCGCTTCACTTTTCCACGCTCGTAAGCCCAGCGGAACACACGAGATAAAAATGCTTTATGCCGGTTGGCCTGCACTGGTGATTTTTGGCCTAATATATCCATGAACTTTCTAACATGAACAGGGTTTACTGCGTTCGGGTCCATCTTTCCAAATGCAGCTAATACTTTCTTACTGTACTTTTGATAGTCTTTTCTGGTGTGCTGTGAAAGATCTCTGAAATCTGCACTTTCAAAAAAGTTATCTACTAAATATTTCACCGTGTGTTTGTTGTTACTGATCGCCATGAACTTTTCGTAGGCAGACCATACGTCAGACTGCTTTGCATCTAAATCGCACAAACGAACTGCGCCGCCACCAACTGGCCTAAATTCAAATGCGCTTCTACCTCTGTAAACCCGCTGAGGCATCCATTGGTCTTCTACTTTACGTTTACGTGCCATGGCTATTTCATAAATCCTGCGTTAAATCCATCATCGTTAGCAGCATCACCCGCCGCTTTATCTCGGCCATTTAGCCAGTCGTCAGTTGTCCACACGTCACCTTTCGCGTTAACACGATAGGTGATGCCGTTCTCTTCAAACCAACGAATTTGCGACCCGCGCTTTTCGTAGCCGGTCATTGTTTTAATGTCTGAGCCGATAACTATTTGCATTACTTTGACCCTTCCAGAATCCAAGTCCTACCTTTAGCTTCGGTTCTTCTGGGTTGCGATGAGTAACACTCACGTAACTGTACGACAAAGGCTGCAGCGTTAGTCGCAAAATGAACTGGTGCCATAAGACCTGCTGAGTTACAAATGAGATCCATGTGCGCTAAATGTGATGAGCTGGCTAATGTTAAAAGCTTGCGAGAAACCTGCTTTTCACGCACATATAATTCAAGCGTTTCTTTGAGTGCTTCTCGCAATTGCTGTTCGTTCATGCATTCGATATCGTACATGTTAAGATTGCCCTAATAAAAACGTATCCTGAGTACTATTTTCAACACCCTTGTTGATATGAATTTTGTCGCTATCCTTCAGTCCTTCTCTCATGGCACGATCATCTGCAGATATTTTCGAACGTGACATATAAACTTTGTTGCTACCTTCGTACCAATCGGTTATGGCCTGAATTCTGTTATCAACGCAAATTAACCCATGACCTTTGACCTGACTTTGCGACGATTTAGAAGCTTCTAATAATCGAGAACCCAACCCTACGCAAAGCCCCGTCTTGTAGCTGTTCGCGTTGCTTTCAGTGTAACCGTCAGCCTTGAACTTAGCTTTAAGCTTGTCGATTTCTGTAAGCGCTATGTCAAAGGTGTATTCAGCAATATCAATATCAGCCTCAACGCCAATGAAAAGTAACTCTGCATGAAGTCCTCGAGCGCTAGCGAAAAGGCCATATACGCCAAATGCTTCACATATGAATTTATGTAGCAAGGTTTCACTCTTTTTGAAGACGCGCCTTCTATGGGCGATACTCTTTTTAACGAACTCAGGTTTTTCCAAGTCACCATTGCAAACATGGTACCTAGCCATAAGTGATAGAGCTTTCGACATGGCATTTTGGGCTTCATGCTCGTTACTGGTTGAGGTTGCGAGAGCAATTAGTTTTGAAATCTTGTCTTTAATTCTTTTTAAGTTCATTTTCAAACAACCTCATTTACTAATTCAAACATTTTAGCCTGGTGCGGTTCTAACGCTTCTGGCCTGTTAGTTACTTCGAACACTTCAATATTATCTTCGTGCGCGTGGCGGTTACAAAGCTCTGTGCAAAACACCAACTTTTCATGGCGCGTACATTGGCCAAATTGTGTTCTGGTTTTAGGGCGTCCAGTATATTGTTCAACATACGGGCAGTGCTTATCTTCTTTATAACCTTTCACATCAAAACTGTTGCAGCTGATGCATGCTTTTGGGAGTCTCATTTGCATCACTCATTCCCCTTACTAAGCTGCTCTTCTAATTCACCAACCTTGCTTTCAAGCGCTTCAATTCGTTTTGAATAGAGCTTTAGCGTTTCAGTTACGCAATTTGCTCTGTACTCTAAGGACTGTAATTTAACCTCTTCAGCTGATGGCAGCGTTCGCTTTGGGTATGTCGGTTTAGGTGAGCTACAAAAAAACCACATCACTCACCCCCTTTGGCTTGCTGTTTCATATCCCAATAAACAAAATCCATGAACGACTCAAACATATCGCCATATTCCAACCAGCGAGTTCCGCGCTCCTGCGCTTTGGTAAGCTTCCGAATTTTACCCATACCAAGATATTCAACCTTCCAAGTTGGGTGGCAGTTGGCTATTACTCCTGGCTTATCATGGTCAAAATTAACACCTATGTGGTGACCGCAATCTTTGGTGATAGTGCCTGGTTTACCGTCAACCAAAACCCTGCGCCCAAAACAGGCATTTACACCATAGTTGTTATTGACGTACTCAAAAGAATCTCTCACGAATCACCCCCTTTGCGTAGTTGTTCAACCCACATGCCTACAGCTTTCAAAATTGGCTGTATATTTTTATCATCAGCCCAACCCGCAAAACCAATAAAGCCATCACTATTGAATGAAACGCACTCGCGACGTTCCCATTGATTAGTTTTCATTTCTAAAAACTTAGTCACCTTGCGATTTTTCAAGCGCATACTTCCGTTGTAATTAGGTGCAGATTTAAAAGCTTTACGTAAGCAATTCATTAGTACTGAAATCTGATATTCAGAAACATTGAAAGGAGTGATTCCTTGTTCTGCGATCAGATTTCTAGCATGGTCTCTATCCGTTGGGATTATCACGACTCACCCCCTTTGCGTAGTTTCTCACAGGTCTTCTCTGATGACTTTTTTAACGCATTTAAAAGCGCACCTCTCATTTTATCGTTGTATTTTCGCCCCAGCAGAGGGGTTTCGTGTTTGTAATTAGCTTCAATAAATGAGTCGGTGAACACTTCAATTGCTTCAATCCAATGCTCTAGGGCGAATTTGCTTGAAAACTCAGGCTCATACATTACTGAATCATCTGCCGTGCGTGAAAGCCTAGCGAGGACTCTAGCCAGCTCATCTGGCTTATGATTCGCCAATGGGCCGTTTAATTCACGGTTTATAGCGTTTCTAAAATATGAAACATCAAGCCCATAGCGGTTTTTGCCGTTTTCTATTGGCAGTTGATTTTGCTTCAACTCCCTTTCACGCGCGCGTAGTTGCTCAACCTCTTTTTGGTACTTCCGTATCGTTTCGCGCTGTGCATCAATTCGTATTGATAACCCTTTATTTTCCTTCTCCAGCTCTTTCACCCGACTCATTGCCTGGTTATAAGCAACTAGAAGCGAACCGGATTCGTTGTCCAATTCCGCATTACGCTCGTGCAGCTGGGTAATTTCAGATTCAATCTCTGCCGCCTGATCGCCAGTTAAGGTAACGGGAATACCTAATTTGAATGTTGTTAAGTTCATCAGCTTTCATCCTTAGCCGTAAGTGACAACTCTAAGCCTACTGCATTAGCAAATGCTTGAAGGTTGTCGAACGATGGGCAGGTTTGGCCCCTTCGCCATTTATAAACAGAACGCTCTGAAAGCCCAGCGTCATGAATTGTGCTTATCGCTTTACGCGGTGGTATCGCTTTAAAAATTTCGTTAACCAATGCTTTTGAATCAGCCATAACTACAGCCCTAAGTCTGCAGGGGTAAGGCCAAGCTCACGACCCATTTCAATGGCTTCGATTCTGCGTCTAACGCGGTTAGTTTTTAGCGATTCTTGCTTGCTAGGCTTACGGGTTACTTCTTTACGCCCACGAAAACATGAGTCGTTACCTTGCTGAAAAATATCGTTGTGAGGTCTCATGCGGCAATATCCTTATCATTTGCTTCTGCTTCTAACTGCTTCGCTTTCACCAGCTGCGTAGCGAACGCATCAAATTCAACATGCTCTGCTGGGGTTAAGCCCAACACATCTTCAAACCTAACTTCGTGAAGCACTTTTATTAGCGCGTTCACGCCGTTACTGTTTACTTGCATTAAATGTTTCATGCATATTCCTATCTGATTATTCATCTAAGTAATCATGTAAGCCCTTCTGTCTAGCTAGGCGCTCGAAGCGTTTAAGGGCTTGTTTTTCTATCTCTTCAATTCGGTACTTGCTACAACCGCAAACCTCGGCCAAATCACCACGTGTTACGGTCATACCTGGCTCAATCAATACACTAAGTACCGCCAAGCCAAGGTCAATTTCACAGCTAGAAGGGGTACCCATTTACGCATTAGCAGCAAGCGCTGCAGCTTTCGATTGCAGGCTGTAGTAGCAATCTAAGAAAAGCGCTTTTGCGCCGCCTGGCGGTAGTGGGTGAATGGTAAAGGTGTCTGGCGTGAAGCTTTTAAGGTGCGTCCAGTGCTGATCGTGCGGCATCATTAGGTCGCGTACCTCAGTAGCTAAAATAGTAAGGTCGGCGTCTTTTACACATGCATGCACAGGCCACGAAAGCCCAACACTTTTGAATAACTGCTGTTCAACGGTATTAAGAATGCTTTGATAAACGGGGAGCAACTGCTTAAGAGGCGATACCACATCACCACAATAGGCTTCTGCAGCATCATGAAGTAACGCGGCCAAGGCGTGTTCTTCTGGCACGATAGAACTCACAAGTACGCTATGTTGTGCAACTGAATAGAACTCACGCGTATGGCCATTAAAGCGACATATATTTGAAAGCGCGTGGGCGATATCTTCAATATCAAACTGCATTTCACTTATATTCGCGTAATCAAACACTTTACCGCTTCGCAATTGAACCGATGGCGCCATGGTAGCGTTCGGTAGGCGAACCACATTTGATGAAGTATTAACGGGTAGGGGAAGCGCGACGTTAAACTCTCTAAGCACCTCGCGCATCTTGGTAATAGTTTCTTGCACTTTCTCAAGAAGGTAGTGATCACCTGGCCATGAGTTCGCGCTGCTTAAATAGCAATGATTTAGGCCATCCTTCCAAATGTCGACTACGAAATAGCCTTTGTCTAACTTAATTTGATGCTGGACGTTAAAACGCGCATCTTTACTTAGCGCGTCGATTAACAAGGTTAGTTCATCTTTCCCAGCTGCAAGCGCTGACTCTATAATTGTTTGGTTTTGCATTGTCGTTTTCCTTATCTATTTAATTTATCTTGATTTTTTATACAGCCGTTTATATATTCGAATGCTGGTTGTTTTTTTAGCCAGACACCCCCGCATGGAAATGGAATATAAAAGGTAAGAATATTGCCTTTACTTACCAAAAAGATAATACTAATATTAGTTAAAAGGTAAGATTAAGCAATACCAAAACGGTAAGAAAATAACTGGTAAGACCAGTGTAGCGGGCAAGGTGATTAGGTAAAAACGGAATAGCGGTAAGATTTCTGATAATATTTAACTGTACAAATGTACAACAATTAAATTTATTGGAATCTATTATGAAGAAAACACTTAAGTACTCATTTTTAACATCAGTTCTTTTATTCGCTTGTTACGCCCCCTTTTCTGCCAACGCTACCGACACCGATATTAAATTAATCGGCTGCTCAATTTTGCCCATCGCTTGCTCATCAACATTAGGTGCTGGAGGTAGTGGGCATGGTGGAGCAACGACACAAGGAGCCGGGGGTACCGGCCATGGAGGAAAACCTGATGCTACTGGATTTACATACAATAAAGCGGAGTTCAAAAGACACCTTTAAGGTGAACGTATGAGCTTAATATCTACCGCTTTTGAGTGGGCTATCGATCAATGGGCGGTGACTCTCACCGCTCTTGTGTTCATATATAACTGGGTATTTAAACCGGAGAATAAGCAACTGCTTGCCTGTTCTTTAACAGTCACGCTGATGTATGCGTTAGGTCACTTTTTACTTGCTTGGATAAACGAAATCCCCCTCCCAGAACAAGTTACCTTTAGGTATTCGTCTCGACTTCTTTTATATGCACTTGCCGTAGGCTTTTTGGCTGCGTGTGTTTATAAGATTGGGCCTAATACAACCACTAATATCACGTTCGCTTCGTTCATTGTCGCGATGGTCCTGCAGCTGCTGCTGCATATTGATAGAAACGTATTAGCACTTAATGCTATTAGTGAATATATAGCGACTGGCGTTGTTACAACGAATTTAGAGGTGGAAACTGGTTATTGGGCTTTATGGGATTGGTACACAGGCATACTGAATGCCAGCGCTGCGGTTCTAATTATTTATCTTACGATAGGCGAGGAGTTGAAGGAGTATTTATGTTCACGTTTTTCTTAATGGTTATATTTTTTGCGGCTATCATTTTAATATTTAAAGTGACATTTTCTAAACCAAATGAAATAGAGCGCCAAAAAAAGATGGCGCTCAGCATAGCTACAATTAGGTATTTAAAAAGGTGTGCCGAAGAATGCACAGATGGCCTAGCGGTGCTGGACTACACCAAGAGAAGGGATGAAGCCATTGATGATCTATTAAATTATTTAGAGAAACATAAGATAAGTGACTGTGACCAGGTGAAAGAGGCCGACATTATAAAGCTTGATGATTATCGCCCACGCCAGTCCGCGTAGCGTCTTTATCTGATATTAAAGACTTATACTCAGTAACGATTAAGCTGGTAACAGCCTCAGAATCTATAGATTTTTTTGGCTCATAAATCCCAGCAGCAATTAGTTGATTGATGACGTTTTTTACTGCTAAAGAAAGTAAACCCTCGTCATTCAATTGACCGATTGAGTCATCTTTCGAAACCTGCAACTTATCCATCCAACCAATAGGTTTGCTAAATGCTGACTCCAATTTTCTAGCAAATTTATCCCCCATTTTTTTACCGCTATTACCATTTTTTATTTGGCTAATATAGTTCGGATCAGTGTAAACAGCATCGGCTAGCGCTTTAATTGAGCCAACTGCCGCGATTAAATATTCAAGGTTTAACCGACGAACCTCTTTCACATCCATTATAAATTCCAGCTTTCTGCTCATGACGTTTCCATAGAACCATATCTTACCTATTTGGTAAATTAGCTTGACGGTAAGATTTGTCAAGACTAGAATCTTACTTAAACGGTAAGGTAAAGGTTTATTTATGACTCTCAAAGAATGGTTTAAGAAACACAAGTCGTTAGAAAAGCGCATGGAATTAGCCAGGGCCGCTAACAGCACCGTGGGATATCTGAACCAACTAGCTTATACATCCAAAAAAGCTAGCGTTTCGATGTGCGCGGGTCTCTATAGCGCTTCTGCTGAGATAACACCTGAAGATGTGATCTTCCCTGAAGATGAAAGGCCGGATATTGCAGAAGTGTTTAGCACTAAACAGATGCATGAGAGTGCAGCATGATTCCGTTCCTCATGGATAACTACCTTTTCACTTGCATCATCTTCGAAGCGTTCATGTTCACGTACCTCTACGTATATCGCCGTTATGAACACAATTACTTCGACGTACAAATTCTGGGGCTGATTGGCTCGTTGGTGTGGCCACTAACGTCAGTCATCTTAGCTCTATGCTTAATTTTTGTGATGGCCGTCATTGTCATGTGGCTAATGCTAAAAGCGATTACCGCAATTTTAGACAAGGTGCTTAGGCGCCCAAAACACACACGAACCGACAACAGAACTTGGTAAAGGGGAATTCATGAGCGCATTAAAACAAAATCACACCATTCTAATCGATGGTATTGAAGTCAGTCTTTCTTTTGATATTTCAAAAGAAGCTTATGAACATCACCTTCAAGACTTAGAGCCTTGCGATAGAGATTCACAAGCGCTCGATCTTGCGAGTTCATTAGGGGGCCTAGCTGTAAGCCAGCTTCATGAAGTAGCTTCAAAGCTTGCTCTAAGTTTTTCTGTTCAGGCATGTAAGTTCCTTGAGTTAGGTGAGGCTCATACCGCTTTAGTGAATGAAGCCGAGCCATCAGGCGAAGTTTGGCAAGTAAACATTGGAAAAGAGAAAGCTATGCTAACGAGGCTAGAAAACGGTAAGGCGGTGGAAAGCTATCGACCAACCGATAAGGCATCAGCATTAAAAGGCATAGACTCAATTCTCCAAGGTCTTAAGCCTAAGCCAACCGAAGTCCTGTAGCAGCTCGGTTGTTTTTATCCGATTTACAGCTTAGCAGTCTTTGGAATTTTTTTAACAGGGTTTTGAAATGAATAAATCTAGTAACACACACATGTGGCACAAACCGCCGTTTTCAGTTCGCGCCCTTAACGCAGCGCTTATGGCCGTAGCGGTTATCGCTGTTATTTGCCCATTGGCGATCATTGCTTACTGCTTGGTGGCTAAGTAATGAATCCGTACGGGCGCATGTTTAAGTACATGAAAATGCCACCTGGCAGAGGCATAACGTTCAAGGTGGGCGATGCGGTTAGGCCGGTACCTGGCGCGAAATCGCTAACAGACAATATAACGTTCGACGGTACCAGTTACGCAATAGTGAAAATAGTATCGCCCAACATGATTCATATAGACGACGACCTTAACGGGCGCTGCAGGTTAGCCCCAGAAGATCTTAAGCACATAAAGAAAGATGGCAAATAGCGCCATTTGTTAAGGCTTTATAGTTGGTCAGCCTCTCTACTTTGCATTGTAACTAGTGCATCGGGCCAGCATGAAGCTTTAACAAATTACGTTTACCAACGCTAAGGAAAAACAATGGAATTAGCAGAATTCGAAATAACGCTTCTTAAGTGTTTCGACCCGCTTTCGGCTTATAGTCGACAAGCACTATTAGAACTAACCGGTGTGGCTGAAACCACTAAGCTTTCGCGCGCATTGGGCGTTCTTAATACCCAAGGCCTTATCCATAAGTGCCCAGCCGAAAAAACATGGTCGCTAACCGAAAAAGGTAAAAAAGAGACAGCACCGGTAAGCACTTCGGTTCACATAGTGACAGAAACGTGCAAAAGCAACATAGAACCTATTGCATCGGCACGCAAACCAAAGTCTGACCCGCTAACACAAGCTATACACAACACCCAGAAGCGACTAATCGCAATGGGAAGAAAGCCAGAACGCATAAAAGATAAAATTCTTACACTGGCCGAATTGGGTAAATATTTAGACCCTACAATTGACAGTTTGTTTACTGAGATAGCCGACGACCTAAAGCAGCTGGAAGCCATTACGGGGGCACGCTGTGAATCAGGCCGAGCTTGAAGCGTTGAGCGATAACACGCTGACTCCCTTCGCAGTAACGCTATATATGCGTTGCTTTTACAAAAACAGAGGCTATAGTGATGGTCTGGTTCACGTTAGCCAGCGTTCTATGCGAAACGCAATGGAACACACCCCACCACGCGGTTCTACTAAGTGTGCAGGCGCACCTTCTAGAGAAACTATCCGCACCGCAATAAGACAATTAGAGAAAGCCGGACTAATCGAATTAGCCCAAAAAGGCGACTTAAAAGAACAAAAAGCAGCCTTATTCTATTGCACTTTAGCTCACACAAAATCCTTGCGTCCAAATGAGGAACAACCAGAGAGCAACCAAGGAACAACCAGCAATAAAAAATTCCCGCATCCCACGGCTGGCAACGCATACAGCGGAAATGTCGTAAATTTAAAGAAATTCGATGAACAACCCATACCTACTAAACCTATAGAAGATGAAGAAGATAACGCGTGCGCGCGCGAAAATCTTGAATTCTGTGGTGACTGGGTTGGCTTAGCAAATCAAGCGGGTTGGTCTGGCAGTAACGAAGAAGCACAAGCGCTGTTCAACAAGTGGAAACTAAGCGATAGCGCAAACACCTACCGACATATCACAACACACCGAAAGTACTGGATGCGTTATTGCGCAGCCATCAGACATAACCAGGTCAAAGGGGTCAGTCATGCACTCAACCAGCAATCTAGTCAACAACGTGGGTACCGCAATGCAACAGCAACCGCAATGCGAGACTGCATTGAACGGGCGCAACGAGGGGAAGGTGTTGAAGCCTTCGACTTCAGTAACGACCAGGCTTGAAACGGTTTACCAGTTTTGCATGACAAACTTGAAACCTGTGTTGATGGAGTACTGGCCAGAGTTTGTGAACAAGTACCCAGAACTGGATATGCAGCAATGGGCCATTCGTGAATATGCGAAACAAATGGTCGATGAAGGCATTAGCAACAGTAAACAAATTCAGAGCGGGATCACCAAAGCCTGCAAAGAGAAGTTTCGGCCTCGGCCTACTGAGTTTGCGAAGCTTTGCAAGCCAACCGCTGAAGAACTTGGCTTACCATCACTACGCGAAGCCATGGATGAAGTAATTGCTCGAAAGGGTAAATACAAAAATCAAGAATTCACTTTTAGCCACCGCATTGTTGAATTGATTTGTGAGCGTATTGGTTATCGCGTTTATCGAATGCGTGATTATGAATTCGCTGAGCTTTTCAAAGGTGAATACGATTATTGGATAAGTCGTTACATGTCGGGTGATTTACCCGCTGCACACAAAGCACTGGAATACACGCCGCCCACGAAAGCCAAAATTGATAGCTACGTAGCAAATCATGGTTTGCCAATGCTAGGTAACGACACGCTTAGTCAGAAAATAAGAGAACTTGGTATTGCTGTAAAGCACAAGCGCCAAGAATACATCAGCACCCCAGAACAAAAGGCAGTTTAACGTGAAAGATGTTAACCAAGACACAAGCGAAACCGAGACGTTGTTGAACGAGTGGGGCAAGTGGGCCCGTATGGGTTTAGGGCTGAATATTGGCAGGGGAGACAGTAACAACGTTTATTTCATCAATGATGACATGGCATTGTTAATCGACAGGTTGGTAGCTGAGCTTAAGCGAGATAGACCGCTTCTAGCCAGCATAGTGGTGATGTATTACCGTTCTGATTACAATTATCCGATGCTAGCTAATGCGCTGAAAATAGGTGAGACGAAAGCAAGAAGTTTACATAAATCAGCTATTTGTTGGATTGATGGTGCCTTGGTGGGGTTCACGTTAGAAGTTAATATTGCATAATTTTAAAAAAATAGTTGATCCACGCGCGCGGATCATCTACCTTGTTTCCCGTAAGCTCACGAAAATTGCGTTTAACGAGAAGGTCACCAAATTGGTGGCCTTTTTTTATGCCTGCTTTTCTCTGCTTCTTGCTTGTTTTTCCCACTTCGCCTCACCATTTGGTGGGGCTTTTTTATTGGTGTTTACAATGTTCCCATACGGTAAAACTTCACAAGCGCGGCTTAGTACGTGCCATGCTGATATTCAAACCATATGGAATGAACTTTCTAAGTACATCAACGCTTCAGTGTTTTGTGGGCATCGTGGGCGAGAAGACCAGAATGATGCATTCGAGAAAGGATCGAGTGAGTTAACATGGCCTAACTCTAAACACAACGTTTACCCTTCAATGGCTATCGACTCAGGCCCATACTTCGTTGCACTGGGTAACACAGATTGGAAAGATGAAGTAGCGTTTGGTGTATTTGCTGGCCATGTCATGCTAGTGGCTAGACAGCTATACAAACAAAAAAAGATTACTCATCTAGTTCGCTGGGGCGGTGATTGGGATATGGACGGTAGAAGCCGTGATGAACGTTTTCGTGACTTACCCCATTTTGAATTGTACGTACCGGAGCCCCTTACATGAATTGGTCAAATGTTGGTGATTACCTTAAAGGGAATACAACCGGCGTTACGTCGTTAGTCGGCTCATTGTTAACCGGTAACGTGTTAGGCGCTGTTAGCGCTGGCGCTTCCATGGTAGCTAGTGCAACCGGCACTACAGACCCAGAACAAGCACTGTTAGAATTGAAGGGCACACCTGGCACAATGTTAAAGTTGGAAGAAATAGCATTGCAGCGTGAAGCTGAGGTTAATCGCCATATTGAGTCCGTTATGAAGTTAGAGTTAGACGACCAACAGCGTAGCCATTCAGAGACACAGGCCACTATCCGTAATGGCGATAATGCGCAAGGTATAGTCAAGTATGTAAGGCCTTCACATGCAACTGTATCGCTTATTGCTGCAGTGTATTATGGCTTATTCACTATCTCACCAGACATATTGGTGCTTAGTGCGTTCTTAACGCTGCCCTTTACATATGCGGGTTTGAGAGCGTATGACAAGCGCAACGTGTTAGCCTTCAATAGTAAGATCAATCTAAAGTCTAATTAATCTGGATAGACATTTGCATAATCATGTTGTTGACCCAACTGAAGGACACAACAACATGCACACCTACGACGATACTAATAGACCATTCACAATGACAGACAAAGCATCAATGACAACTTACGCAGGTAGCGCTCTATCAGCGGTATGGGGCGTGATGACTTCACAAGAGTTCGGCATCCTCGCTGGTGTTCTCATTGGTGTAGTTGGTTTACTTGTTAATATTTATTTCAAGTTGCGAGACGACAGGTACAAGCAAGCGGAAGAGTTCAGGAAGCAACAGCTACACACTAAGATGATGAACCCCGATGAAGCGATAGATACCACTCACAACCATCTATAAAAAAAGCGCGGGTCCTTTTGGAGGCACCCCCTCACACGGCGCATTGACTCGCGTTTTTCTAACAGCTATAAAATTTCATAGGGGGGTTATATTTTGTTTGATTTAGATGATAAAGCTAAACAAACAGAATTTGCTTCTTTGGTTGGTGCATCGCAACCGGCCATACACAAACACCTTGATAGCGGAACGCTAGTTCGCGGCGGTACCTACCGCCAGTGGCTACGCGCTTACTGTGAAAAATTACGAGACGAAGCATCAGGCAGAACTGCAAGCGACCAACGCTTGCGGCTTGATGAAGCACGTACCCGTGAAGCTGTTGCCAATGCCCGTAGTAAAGAACTTGCTCTGTTCAAAGAAGAAAAGCTGGTACTCGAAAAGGGTATGGTTCGTGAAGCAATTGATGCATGGATAGCTATCGCCAAATCTGAATACATGAATTCAATTGACAAAATTATTGCCGAGTTGGAAAGCCAACACGGAATCAAAATAGATAGAGACCCCATTGATGGAACTACTGCAGCTGCCATGCGAGTTATTGCAGACTTCCAGTTCCAATCTACAGACCCTAATTGAAGAATCCCGCTCGGGCTGGTTACCGCCTGAGAATATCCCAACCCGCGAATGGCTAGAAAAGTATTTCAGATTACCAGCTGAAGACGCGGATTTTGCTGGGCTGTATAACGCAGATTATGTTCCATATTTCTGGGGTGTAATGTATGCGCTAGACGACGACTTTGTAGAAATGGTCGGCTTGATGAAAGCTGCACAAATCGGCTGGACACTGCTAGAAACTGGCTGGATAGCAAAACGTATTTGCTGTGAACCCAGTCGAATACTTGGTCTTTTCCCCAAAGACGATAAAGCACGTGATTTCATAGAAGAGAAATTCGAACCTGTCATACGGGCCACACCGGAACTGGCCAAAAAAGTCGACGTTTCAACCAGTCGAAAAGCTGGCAACCGAAGCAATAAAAAGAATTTCCCTGGCGGTTCACTGAAAGTGTTTGGTTCAAACTCTGTCAGTAACGTGAAATCTACACCTTCGCCGGTAGTGTTAGTTGAAGAGCCGGACGATACCAACGGCAATGTGGGCGATCAGGGTGATGCTATTCGCTTAGCCCGAGAGCGTATCAAGCGCTTTAGAAAAAGAAAGTTTGTTATTGGCGGTACGCCGTCAGTAGAAGATTTAAGTGAAGTTGAGCACTACATCAACTTAGGCACTCAGCGCGTGTTACCCGTGGCGTGTCACGACTGCGGCGATACACATGTTCTTGACTGGGAAAATGTAAGCTGGGTAGAGCGTGACGAAGGCACTGTTCATCCTGTTTATGGCCGACACATACCTGAAAGCGCAATTTATGCCTGCCCACATTGTGGCAGCGCGTGGAACGATTGGCAGCGCCAGCAGAATATTTTCAATACTTGCGACCAGGCAGAGAAAGCCGGTGACAAGTTTTGTGGCTGGGTACCTACGGTAGAGACAGATGGTGTAATCGAAACCTTCAAAGGTTTGTCTGAACTTTACGTTTGTATACCAGGTACCAGCTTAGCCAGTCTGGTGAAAGATTATCTTGAAGCCGAACATGAAGCCGCGGCTGGTGATGAAGCTGGGCGAATCATCTTTCAAAACTCAAAGCTTGGTAAGCCTTACGCGTACCGTAGTAAAGATAATCTTGACCATGAGCAGCTTCAAGCGCTGGCAGACGACTACCCAGAACTTACGGTACCTAAAGGCGGTTTAATTGTTACTGCTGGTATTGATGTTCAAGACGATAGGCTAGCAATAATCATTCGCGCCTTCGGACGAAACGAAGAAAGCTGGCTGGTTTTATGGAAAGAAATCTCGGGCGATACGGTTGATAAAAACGACCCAGTCTGGGATGAGCTAGACCAAATATTATTTAATGGTTTTGAGCATGAAACGCTGGGTCGCGTGTTTTTATCTGCCGCCAGTATTGATAGCTCGGACGGTGGTACTAACCATGCGGTTTATCACTATGTAAGAACGCGCAGTAAAAAGCATCGCCGCGTTCATTTAATGGCTATCAAAGGTGATAGTAACGACAACGGGAAGCGTGAAATATTCCGTTTACCCTCTGCAAAAATTGATCACCATAACGCCAAGCGAACCACTAAAGCCGATAAACACGGCGTTCTTGTGTACTTAGTAGGTACACACAAAGCAAAAGATATTCTTTCTAAACGTCTGCAGGGTACTGCGGCCTTTATGCATAGCTATAAAGACGCCCGAGCAGATTACTGGGAGCAAGTGACAGCGGAAGTTAAAGCCCCAAGCAAAAAATTACGGGGCCAAATGACATGGCAAGTGCGAAGCGGCCGACGAAATGAAGGTGGCGACTGCGAGGTTTATGCCCTGCATGCTGCTATGTCTCAAAAAGTGCATGCAAAAACCCCCGCTCAGTGGGATGCAATAGAAAATAACCTTAGCCAGAAAGACATGTTTAGCGAAGCGCTAGAAGCTGAACCAAAAACAGAAAGCAAACCTTCACGCAAACGAAGAGCAAATTCACCCGCTGCGCGACCACGCCGGAAACGCGCATTTGATTCTCAGGTTAGATAATGAATGAACCCAAACGCATAATCAAAGGTGACTCTGTTGCCTGGTCGCGTGTGATTGCCAATGCATCCCACACTTATCAGTACATTCTTGTAGGGCCAGACAGCAAATTCACCATTGATGCCACTGTTGATAATGGTTTTTTAGATGTAAATCTAACCAGCGATAAAACCAAAAGCTTTCAATCCGGCGAATACCGCTGGCATTTGTTCAGTGATGATGGAACTGATCGCTTCAATGTTGCGCATGGCTACCTTGTTATAGATGCCAACCCGCATGATTTGGAGCATTGCGATACATCTTCACATGCTGAGCGCGTGCTTCGTGCTATTGAAAAGCGTATCGAGGGTCGAATTTTATCAGACCACGAAAATTACAGTGTGGACGGTAGAAGCCTTACGCGCATTCCTATTGAACAACTGGAAAAGTTAAAGCGCCGTTACAGTTGGCAAGTACGCAAAGTGAAAGTTAAAAAAGGCTTAGTAGCCAACCCCCGCCGCGTTTACTACAGGTAATTTATGTTCTCTTTTCTAAGAAAAAAGCCAACTGAGCCAACATCAGAAGAGCCTGTTCGCAAAGAGCCGGTTATTGACGCTACCGCATTAGGGGGAAATACAAACGCCCGTGATGCAAAACGGCACAAGGCATACGCGCAGCAGCGATTTGCTGCAGCTAGCAGCCCTAGAATCAAAAGCAATAGCTTTTTTTCTGCTGGATTGAGCGTAGATGAAACCTTGCGCCGTGATTTGCTGCGCTTAAAAGCTGCCAGTCGTGCGGCCGGTGAAGATGTTGGCTACATGAAACGCTACTTTTCCATGGTGCAAACCCATGTCATTGGTGACAAAGGGCCACGACTTCATGCAGAAGTAAGAGACAAGCGCGGTGAGCTAGACAAAATTGCCAATCAGTCCATCGAAAAAGGCTTTATGCAGTGGGCCAAGTTGGGCGTTTGTGAGATTAGCGGCCGCATGGATTTAGTGGCAGCAATGCAATTGATAGCGAAAACAGTGTGTCAAGATGGTGACATTATTATTCGTCACATTGATGGTGCACCGAATAAATTTGGTTACGCCTTTCAGTTGTTAGAAGCTGATTTACTTGATGTGTCGCTGAATAAAGATTTAGGTAACGGCAACCGCATTAAAATGGGTGTTGAAATTGATAAATGGGGCAGGCATACGGCCTACCATTTACTGACTAACCACCCAGGGGAATTTACGTGGTCGTTAAATGGTAAGCGTTACATGCGTTTGCCAGCAGATGAAGTACTACTTCCTTTCCCAATGTTTCGCCCTGGTCAAACTCGCGGGGTTCCTTGGGCTCACGCATCACTTCTAGATTTTCATGATATTGGCGGTTACCGCGAATCATCATTAGTAGCCAGCCGTATTGCCGCCAGTAACATGGTGATGTACGAGCGAGACCCAGAACAAGAAGCGCCAGAAGAAGATGAAGAAGGTGATTTCATCTTTGAACTAGACCCTGGCGGCGCAGCCATTACCCCAGAAGGTTATCGCGCCAAAGAAACCAACTTCCAACACCACGGCGATTCAGTAGCAGATTTTCAAAAAGCAGGGCTTAAAGGTGCGTTTGCTGGGGTAGATGTTAACTACAGTACCGGCGGTAACGATTATGAAGGTGTGAGCTGGTCAAGCTTGCGTCAAGCCGTCTTAGAAGATCGTGAGCATTGGAAGCGACACCAAGGCTGGTTCATTAGCCAAGTGGCTAGTGTTATCTATCAGCGCTGGCTTAAAAATGCTTTGTTGCATGGTGGCATTGAAAATCTTATGCCGTATGACTTAGAGCGCTCAGTTGATGCGTTCTCGTTTAAAGGCAGACGCTGGCAGTGGGTAGACCCACTTAAAGATGAGCAAGCTATTGGTGCGTCTATGGATAACTTCACTTGCAACCCGATGGATGTGCTTAACGAAAAAGGCGTTGATATTGATGCGATGGCTGAAGGTTGGGACACATATCTTTCAGCGTTAGGACCCATGATGAAAGTGGCCAGTGAATTAGGTATCGGAAAAGCCGCAAAGCTGGCCGTGGCCAGTGCTAAAGCAGCGCCCTCAAAAAATGGTGATGATGATGAAACTGAATAAAGTTACCGCAGACATGTTTCGAAAGGGTGAATGCCCTGTAATGCAGCGTGACATGGCCGCAGATGTAGAAAGTGTAGATGAGGAAAGCCGCGTAGTAACGTTGAGCTTTTCCAGCGAATACGAAGTTGAACGCTGGGGTTGGGTTGAAACGCTTGGCCACAACGAAGGTGAATGTGATTTAAGTCGAATTACGAATAAAGGCCCGTTCCTATCTGATCACAATTGGAATGACCAGCGCGGCGCAATCCAAAAGGCATGGATTAAAAACGGCCGTGGTTACGCAGAAATTAAAATGAGTCGTAACCCGCTTGGCCAGCAGCTGCTTGTCGATATGCAAGATGAAATTCGCGTTAACGTTTCCGTTGGGTACCGCATTCATGCGGCGCAACTGGTGCGTGAAGAAAAGGGGCTTGAGTACTACCGCGTAACGCACTGGGAACCCCTTGAAATATCCTCTGTATCTGTTCCAGCAGATCCAACCGTAGGGCTGGGGCGCGCTGAAGAGATACAAATTAACCCTGTAAAAATAACCACCACTGAGGTACGTAAGATGGATGATGATGAAATCCAAGTAGTAGACGCCCCGGCTGAACAAACCGCTCGCTCGGTTTCACCGGAATCCACCAACACACAGCGCACATTTGCAGAGCCGCGTAAACCAAAAGAAGATGCTGAGCCATCTGCAGCGCAGCGCATTGCTGAAACCGCGAGTCAATATGGCGCTGAAGGTTTAGGTAACGAATTCATTGCGAAAGGGCGCTCTTATGAAGAGTTTAACAACGCATTGATTGAGCGTTTGCATAGCAAGCGTAAAGCACCTGAGTCTGAATCGACCATGATTAATTTAGATATTGGTGAGACTGAACTGCGTAAATATAGCGTTATTAATGCATTACGCGCCGTGGCCACTGGTAACTTTAAGAAAGCAGGCTTAGAGCGTGAAGTGTCTGATGCTATTGCTAAGCGTACTGGCCGTGATCCTGATGGTATTTTCCTTAGCTATGAAGCAATGGGCTATGGTTTACGCCAACAGCAAATGCGGATGCAATCTGCAGGCACGGCAGGCAAAGGTGCTGAACTGGTTGCAACTGAATTGCATGCAGAAATGTACATTGAATCGTTACGTGCTCAAGCGGTAATTGGCCAGCTTGGTGCGCGCATGGTTTCGGGCTTAGTGGGTGATGTTGATATTCCTAAGCAAAATGGCTCTGCAACGTTCTACTGGGTTGAAGAAGATGGCGCGGCAACAGATAGCGACTTAGCGTTTACCACTGTTCAGCTGCGCCCTAAAACATTGGCTACTGCAGTGCCTATTACCCGCCGTATTATGACGCAATCAACGCCAGATATTGAAGCGCTGGTATTAGGCGATATTATGCGCGGTCAAAGTCTCGGTTTAGACCACGGGGCATTGTATGGCTCTGGTGCTAGTAACCAGCCAACCGGTATTGTAAATACATCTGGTATTGGTGCTATTGCATTTACAGCACCAGGCAAACCCACATGGGAGGAAATCGTTCAGTTTGAAACTGATGTAGCTGAAGCTAATGCCGATGCTAACACCATGGCTTACCTAATGCGCCCTTCCATGCGCGGCACACTGAAGTCGACAGAGAAAGCAGCTGGTACCGCTAAATTTATGTGGGAAGGTGGACGCGTTAACGATTACAACGCTGCAGTAACTACTCAAGTTAATGCTGGTCAGATTTTATTTGGTGATTACTCTCAGGCGCTAATTGGCTTGTGGGGCGCGCTAGATGTAGTGCCTGATCGCGCGACCAAGGTTGCGTCTGGTGGCTTAGTGATGCGTTTATTCCAAGACGCTGACGTTGCTGTTCGTCATCCTCAAGCATTCTGCTTAGGCGAATAATCCGCATTTAATTAATGTTTAACTGCTCTAAAGCACCTGAAAGGGTGCTTTTTTTATAAGGTGAAAAAAGATGGCTACAGTAGCTAAGAAGGTAAGCTTTGAACTCACACGTGGTGTGCGTTTAAACGGTAAAGGGTATTTTCCAAAAGCGAAAGGTAAAGTGATCCTTTCGCTTGCTGAACCACTGGCAAAAGAATTGGCTGCAGCGTCGAAAGGTAAAATTGTAACTGCTAAAGCTAATACAGAAGTAACTGAACCTGTTGACGATGACGGCTTGGATGCTGCATTTGGTTCTGAAACGGACTCTGAAGGCGAAGGCGAATAACGCTGTGAGCTTTCAAAGTGATATGGCCTCGGACATGGAGAACGTTTTTTTTAATGACTTCAAGCACGAGGCCATTATCAATGGGCAGGTTGTTAAAGGATATCTTTTTAGAAACGCGCATGAGTTTGGGAGTTTAGATACAAACCAAATTCGTTTCGATATTCCTTCAACTCAATTGCCAGCGCTGGAACGCCGTTCAATTATCACGGTAGAAGGCGTTAAATATGTTTATATCACTAAAGAATCAAGTGGTGATTTAGTGAGTCTTATTCTTGAGCGTTCGCGCTCATGAGTAAGGTGGTCTCGGTTGACTCAAAAGAAGCCATCGCTGAAATGAAGCGAATGAGCCGTGCGCTAAACGTACACCGCAAAGGTGAAGTCAACCGTGCCATGGCTGCAACAATTAACGATAGCCTGAAGCGTTCACGTACAAAAATAGTTCGCAGAGCTTCGAAAGCAATGCAAGTGAAACAGGCCCCAATTAGAAGCAGGGTTAAAATAACTCGCGCTAAAACCACTAATTTAAACGGCAAGGTTTGGGCTGGTACCAACCGCCTAAGTGCGCGAACTGCTGGCGCAAAACCTCGCGGTGATGGTCATGCTACAGGGCCTTATGAATGGTCGAATACATTCACCAATAGCGGGTTAAAGAATATCTACATTCGAAAAGGGCAGGGGCGAGGCAATATTGAAGTGGCTGGTTTCGGGGCAAAGTTTACTGAACGTGCCTTAGTCAACGCAGTAAACACTGAAACCGAAGCGGCACTTTCTAAAGACTTTCCTGCAGAGCTATTTCGCCAATTGAAATGGCGTTTAGATAAAGCATTAGGTATCAAATAATGGCAACACGAGCCCAAATTCGCGAAAAGATAAGGGCGGTTTGTGAGCCAGCTGGCTTTCAAAAAACCTTTGCCTATTCCCCCTCGCAAGTATTTGAAGATGAAATACCGGCGCTTTCTGTCTACTTCGAAGATGGAGAAACCGAATACAGTTTTGATAATGAAGGCGTAACTGATGGACGCGTTATTGTTGAAATTATGCTGCAAGAACCTGGCGATTTAGATGCTGCTCTAGATGCCAAGGCCAATCAAGTTCAACAATATCTTCGTGAAAAACCTTTTTTGGATGGTTTGATTGAAGGGATGAATAGAACCAATTTTGCATATGACCGCGACGGCGAAGCCTCAACGGGCGTACTGCTACTTACTTACACAATACAATACCTAGACGAGGATTAAACCATGAAGGGTAAACTTACTTCATTGCACCGCTCTACTGATACTGGCTCTACCTTCGGAGATTCCATTGCCGATATTATGTCGATGGAACCCGGCGAAATGACATCTGAAGTTGTGGATGCAACGCAATACGGTACCGATCATGATTGGAAAGAGTCGGATTATGGCCTGCGCGATGGCGGCGAATGGAACATTACTGTTCGTTATCGTGAAAACCAGACTGATGTTGAAGCTCTGATTGATGCTTACCACAACGGCACAAAAGAGTATGTTCAAGTGCAATTCCCAGCACCTATCAGTAAGGGTATTGATTTTCGTTGTTTGGTGACAAAAGTGGGCTATGCGACACCAAAAGAAGGCCAGATTGACCGTACACTTACTCTGAAAGTAGACGGGCCCGTCAACGAAGCTGACATTACATAATGTTCTCTTGGTTTAAGCGGTGGCGCGCTGAACGCAAAATGCCAAAGGATGAAACCTTTAATTTTCGAGCGATTAGCGCAGTTGTCAGTTTCGGCCGTTGGATTATCGTTGAGTTAAGCGGCGCTGATTGCGTGGTTATAATGGATCAGCTGAACTTAATTCAACGTTCAAATACCCCCGACGAACAAAAAGGTCGAGAAGTGATGGCGTTGCGGTATCAAGCCATTGCTATGTCACTTAGAACAAAGCGGGGACGCATACCCCTTGACTGGCAAAATGAAACCGACCTGTTATTTCTAGCCTCGTTCCCTCAATCGCAGGTCACAGAAGCGTTAGGTGAGATAGCGAAGGTTTCAGATATGCAATGGTTAGACCCTCAGTATGTTCATGATGCTGCTGAGCAAAGCGTTGAAACCCAGCAGCTTGAACCGCTAAGTGATACGGAGCTTGCAGCAAACCCCTCATAGGCCAACCCTATCGAATCGCCACTTTGCGGTTGGCCTTAAAACTTGGTCAGTGTGATGCTGATCACTTCCTACGTAAATTAAGCGCGTCTCAGTTGCTTGAATGGTTTCGGTTTGCCGAGCTTGAACCTTTTGGGGCACGCGTAGAGCAAATGCAAACTGCAGGTTTACGTGCTCAAGTGGCAAATTATTTACGCAAAAAAGGCAGTGAACCATTCACTGCTCAAGACTTTGTGCTTGGGTATAAACCACAAGTGCAGCCCAAACAGATGAGTGTTGAAGAACTTTATCGCCGTTTCACTGGACAGTCATGAATAAAAAGAATTACGAAGTTGAGCTTAAAGGGAATACCCGCTCATACCGCACCGAATTCGGGCGAGCTATTACCAGTAATGAACGCTTCAATAATTCAATGCGTGGTTTGTCTCAAGGTGCTACTGCTATTCAGGGGCCAATGGGTGGTGTGGCCAGTAGAATATCTGTTGTTAACTCACTGTTTTCTAGTGGCGCAATTGTGGCCACTGGATTGGCAGCTGCTTTCGCTGGTGTGGTAGCAGTTGGTTATAAGTCACTTCAGGTGTTTAACGAGTATGAACGTTCTCAGTTACGGACTGAGGCGCTAGTTCGCGCCACGGGTAACGCCGCAGGCTTTAGTGCTGAGCAATTACAACAGCAAGCGGATAGTGTGGCGTTAAACACGCTGGCCTCAGTGCAAGGCATTACTGAAGCGCAAAATGTACTGCAAACATTTAAGTCTGTGAGTGGCGAAACCTTCACGCAGGCCGTTGAGCTCTCGCAAGATATGGCGGCGGTTTTTGGTGGTACGGCCAAAGACAAAGCCCTGCAGCTAGGTAAAGCACTTGAAGACCCTGTTGCCGGTATAAACGCACTTAAGCGAAGCGGTATAAGCTTTACTGCTACACAAAAAGACATGATCCGCAGCATGGTAGAAGCCGGTAATGTTGCTGGGGCTCAATCGGTAATTCTTGAGCAGTTAGCGGGTCAAGTTGGTGGCGCGGGTTCAGCCGAGGCGGGAGGTTTGGCCGGTTCGGTTGACACGCTTGGTCAGCGCTGGGATGAGCTGTTATTAAGCTTTTCAGAAAGTACGAATTTGGGTGGGGGTGTTAGTAAATGGCTAGATGGTATTTCCTATTCTCTTGACTACCTTCGCGGAAAAATTAAACCCACTATTCAAGAGTTAGAAGTTGAGCTTGCTGTTCTTGAATCCAAAGCAAATGAAAGTACTTCGAAACGTGGTGAGAATGCTAGACGTGCGGCTAATGCCATAAGAGAAAGTGAAAAGGCTGAAATCGAAGAGCAGATATTACAGCTTAAAGCTGAGCAGGGCGATTTAGATGCTTTAAATGCTCTTATTGAAAGCCGCATTAATAAGCTAGCTGATTTAGATCAGCAAATTCCGAATGCTGGGAATACAAAGATAGGCCGATTTGGTCGCGGTGATAGCGAGAAAGAAGAGCTTCAAAAACAGAAAAGAAAAGCGGTTGGTGAGCTGAATGAATATAAGCGCCAATTAAAAGAAGTTGAAGCGGCAACCACTGCGCATGAAGAGACACAAAGAGCGATAAAAGATGAAGCAACTGACCAGGCCAATGTCAGACGAAATGCCGAAGCTGAAAAAGTTATTGCTGGCTTGCAAACCCAATACGAGCGTATTAACGACGAAGCGCTAGCAGCTGAAGGGCGCGATGCTGAGTTGGCCAACGTGCGTTATGAACGCAAAGTTGCAGCCATGAATGCTGAAATTGAACTGCTACGCGAAAAGGGCTTACTCACTGAAGAATTAGAAAAAGCGCACCAAGAAGCGTTAGATAATTTACTTTTGTCACGTGATGACAAGGTTGCAGAAATAAATCAGCGTGAAATTGACGCCGCTTTAGAAAAATACTCTGCCATTCGTGAGGCCGCGCTTGAAGCAAATGATGCTGATATTGAGTTGGCCGAGTTTCGCCATGAAAAACAAGTTGAAGAAATCGAGGCTGAACTTGAAATGCTTCGTGAAAAGGGGCTGCTAACTGAAGAAATTGAAGCGGCTCATAAGCAAGCGATGGAAGATTTAGAATCTACTCATCAGGCTAAGCTTACTGAAATTCGTGATGAAGCACGTGAAGATGAACTTAAAAAAGAGCAAGAAAAAAGAGAACAATTACAAGCTGGATATAACGCACTGTTTGATGTTGTCGGAAGCTATTTTGACGGCATGGAAGGTAAAGAGGCCGGTTATGCAAGAACGGCGTTAGCGTTAGGGCAAACGCTGCTTGATGACAAAAAGCGCAAAGGGTTACAGTCAATTTGGACTAACACCATGGATGCGGCGATGGGTGCATATAATGCGCTTGCCGGCATTCCAATTATAGGGCCTGCTTTAGGGGCGGTTGCTTATGGCGGGGTGGTGGTAACTGGTGCCGCTGCAGCTGCAAAATTAACGGGTATGGCTCACAGTGGTATGACTAACATACCCCGTGAAGGTACGTATCTACTGGACGGCGGCGAACGTGTACTTCAGCCAGAACAAAACCGCGATTTAACACGCTTCTTATCTTCCTCAGATGTAACCAATAATGCATCTAGTTTCAGCGTGAGGAATGAAAACAACTTCTACGGTGATAGCTCTTCTATCGACTGGCGTGAAAAATCACTCAGCGATAAACGGTTTATTCGCCAGTTAAAATCACGTTTGCAGAGACCCGCTTAATGGCATCTTTTCCTATTGAATACTTTACCGAGGTTGATCCTCAGTTCGTTGTCGATATCGTTAAAAACGAAGAGCGTCTTTATGAAAACAAAAGTCAAGGTAGTGAAGCGCCGTATTATGTTTTTGCACTTACGTCAAAGGCGGTATCGCACGATGCAGCGATGGAAATTAGCGGCCACTTAGATTGGTATAAAGATTCTCTTCGTAATTTCACGCTGAAAAACCCGCTTAAGTCGGTTCGATCTCACACAGGTCTATATCTTTATACTGCGGCCAGTGAGGGTGATGAAGAAATAGAAATCGGCGGAATTACACCCAGTGTAGTCAAGGCTGTATGGGGCGGCGATTTTATTCAGTTCAACAACGATACCAAAGGGTACCGGCTGGCATTTAGTGAAGACTCTAACGCTTCTGGTGTTTGTACTGTCACGCTGACCCAGCCATTACTTAAAGATATGGCACTTGGAACGCCTATTGCCTATGGGTCAAATGTTGAGTTTCAAGTGTGCGTTAAAAATAGACAGGGTGGCGAGTTCGGTATTAAGAGTGCTGGCCGTGTTGTGTTCGATGTAGAGCTTATGGAGCAGCAATGATTTCATTAAGCGCTGAAGATTTAGAGAGGTTCAAGGGTTACAACCCGACGCGTTACAGCTGTCTTCTGTTGAAAATGCAGTTGAATGGTGACTGGATTTATTTAACTGATAAAGACGTACCGGTTACTTATGCTGGCGCTACTTATATACCAGGTTACATCACTTCTAAAAGTATTGGTGACATAGAGATCACATCAGAGCCTGCAACGAACGATGTTAGCGTTACTTTAGATGCGAGAGACGGCGCGTTTGTTTCTTATTTTCTACAAGAAGGCTGGATGAATGGCTCGGCAACTATATACGAGCAATTTGCCGACGAAAGCGGCGTTATCCTTACGCTTAATATATTTCAAGGGCTTATTGACTCGCGTGATTTGGTACCTGAAACGCAAAAAATAGACGTGGGGATAGCGTCTGTGTGGGCAGACTTCGAGAAGCAATCAGGGACGAAAACAAATTCAGGTTCACAGCAACGTTATTACCCTTCAGATACCGCGTTTGACCATGTGGCACGGGCGCAGCGTAAAATTTATTGGGGTAAACCAGCGCCAGTAACGACAACAGCAACTACTACCAGCGGTGCATCGGGTAGCGGTATTTTTGCAAACCCAAATTCGGAGTTATAATTTTGGGTCTATTCAGTTTTGTAGGTGATTTCTTTTTTGGCTGGTTGCAGCCTGATGTGCCGGAGGCGTTACCACCTGGTGCAGAGCTTACCTCTGCACAAACCGATGCATTTATTGGCAAAGTGTACGGTACTGTCGAGAAGGCGCCTGGCAACATTATTTTTAAAGAAACAAATGATGCCGACGACGACGATATTAAAAATGATCTTTTACATATTATTGTAGTTTGGGCTGAGCAGGTTGAAAGCATTGATGAAGTTTATATTGATGATATACCTGCATCTTCCAGTAACCCGGCGTTCTTTCATGATGATGGGGGGCGAATAGTTCATGTTCGTAATTTCCCCAATGGCATGGATAGTTATGTAGATTCTAATCTCACGAGGGCAGGCTGGCGCTCAACAGATTCTGCATCTGGCAAGGCATGTTCATACATAAGATTGGAATACCACGGCGGCGAGTACGCTATTTCATCAGAGCCAAAATTAACTGCTGACCTTACCGGCACCAATCATTCTAATCCTTCTCATGCATTAAGCAATTACTTACAGGCGAGTGGTTATGGCAAAGTTTTGTCTAGCAGTTTACTTAATCTGTCTTCTTTTGCTACTGCTGAAGTGCTTTGTGATAGTCGCGTTGAAGAGGTTGCTGGGCAGACTCAAACGCGCCCTTTGTTTTCGTGCAATGTAAAGCTAGATACCAGTGAAAATGTACTTGATAACGTCAACAAGCTGCTTAAGCCAATGCGTGGCTGGTTACCTATTATTAATGGGCAGCTGACGTTAATTGTCGAAAAAGATGATGACCCTGTTTCGGTACCTATTTTAGAGCGTGACATTTTAACTCTTGACCGTATTACTGAAGGGAACAAAAGCCAGCGTTACAATCGCGTGGCAGTGACTTACTACGACCCAGAAGCTGACGGTACGGCGCAAGAGGCAGTTTACCCAGAAGCCGGAAGTGAAATTGAAGCAGAATTATTAGCAGAAGATAACGGAGTACTGCTTGATACTTCCGTTGAATTGAAAACATGCCGTAATTGGTTTGAAGCATTTGAGTTTGCAAAGACGTGGCTAGAAGTTTCTAGGCAGCAAACGCGCACCCGAATTACGCTTCCAAAATGGGGCCTGATTTATCACGTAGGTGATATTGTTCCTGTTTATCATTCATTCCCTGGCTGGGAAGGAAAGTTATTTCGTATCGAGTCGACGAACTCTGACCGAAAGACTGTGACGCTCAGCGTTCGTGAGCATCAGCCTTATATTTATGACTTCTTTGGTGAAGGCAATAAGCCTGAATTACCTGATACCAGTTATTCAAATGCACCCCCAGCCATACCCGCCGATCTCGAAGTTGAGCACGTCTATACAACGTTTACTCAAGTTAAAGTGTCGTGGGTTTCTGAGTCGCTTAGATTTACCTATCAAGTGATTTCCAGTACTGGCCTAGTGTTAGAGAGCGAAACTATTGCTAGGCGCTGGGTTGAGCTTAGTGGTTATGCATTAGGTACCTATTCTTTTAGGGTTAGGGCGTTGGGTGGCTTAGCGCAGCGTTCTGGCTGGGCTGAAATTCCTATTGTTATGCAAGAGCCTGGCATTCCTACTGACATCACTATCAATGCCGGTGCGTTTGAATTAGAAGTTATACCGTATTTGGCGGGTTCTGATTCTTCAACCGCGTTCTTGTTCGCAATTAGCCACGATATTGAAGACACAGAACCACCGCTACCGCATCGCGGCCCCGCGCACGCTTATACATTCCCCGGCTTAGCGCCAAACCGAGAATTTAGAATTTGGGTATGTTCTACCAATGCGCTAGGTGATTCAGATTGGACCTCGCTGCTTGCCTCAACCAGCACTGCAGGTTCGAATTGGGATGACATAGTTCGTTCGGTAACGATACCTGGCTTACCTGAAAACCTTGGGAATACCATTAGTGGTGTAGTGGAAGATATTGAAAACTGGTCTAAGAAAACTGGTGATTTAGGCGAGGAATACGAAACGTTAATATATAACGTAACGCAGGTAGTACAAGCCAACCAACTAAACAGCCTTGAAATAATTGGTGTTAAACAAAAAGTAGGCGGTAGCAGTGTTCAAGCTCAAATATCAGAGTTTAAAAATGCGCAGATTGGCTATGAAGATAGTGAGGGCAACTGGGTTGAAGGCGCTGCTTTCGCTCAAGCATTTCAAGAGGTAAAGATAAATAACCTGGAAGGGCAAGCTGTTAGCGTATTTTCATATTTCCAAGCGCTCGAAAATGCCATTGGCGAAGTTGAAGGTCAAATTCAATTTGCTATTGATGCTAACGGCCGCATGACAGGCGTGTTTATTAATGGAAGTGAAACCGTTTCTGAGATTGTTTTTCTCGCTCAAAATACTTACTGGGTTGATAGTGAAGGTTATGTTGTGCTGGGTGTTAACACCGGCACAGGTGAAATGGAGTTTCACGGTTCTGGACGATTTTGGGGTAAGTTAGCTTCACCAGAATTCCAAATGATCGGCAGCAGCTTTATGAAGGTTGAATTGGCTGATGGATTTGGCCCCGATGACCTTTGGTACTGGTACGGCCCCGCATTATTAAATGAAAACGGTGAGCCCGACTATCCGAATTTAAGCCAAGAAACAGCTATTCAATGGAAAAGTAAAGACGGGAGTTTGTCGATAGGTGGGGACCTAGAAGCTCAAAAGGCCTATCTTAAGAATTGCACAGTAGAAGAAAATTGCACTGTTAAAGGTACGGTCTACGCAAACAAAATTGAAGGTGATGTATTAGACAGGTACGTGGTCGTTGTTCAAGGTGAATATACCGTAGGTGCAAACTCAGACTACACGCTTGTACAGGGGACTGTTGTGCCTGGCTTCGTCGGTCCAGATTTCAATAGAACGCTGACAATATCAGGATTAGCTTTTGACCATCAGGGCGGCGGCGGTTCAACGTCCAACTTTGATGTGGCGCTATATATCGATGGTGTAGAAAAGCAGCGTTTCAACTCTCGAAACGTAGAAGAAGAGGGTTCTGTTACTGTCTCGCTTGGTGCCGTTATCCCTCAAGGTATTGACAATGTGCATTTCAGAGCAGCGCTAGAAACCAGCACTAATGACAATATCTTAGTTCAGCAGTCGGCAATCATAATTGACGTTGCTAAAAACGGCGAGACCATCAGCAATGTAACTGCTCTATACAACGGGTCAACTCCCCCGAGCGGTAGCACTGGAGGCGGTACAGGTTCAGGTGGTAACGGCTCAGTGGTTATTGGCTCAGGTTCAACCGGCAATGAACAAATTCCCTAATTAGCGCTGCATCAAGGCAATAAAATAACATGAGCGAATTTATTTTTAATCTGAGCGATATAAGCGCATCAGATGGTAGCGCCGTGGTCACTGTAAATAACAGTGATTCAGTTTTCGGCGTGGTTGAGGGAAGCCAGTTATTTATTGCTGGCAAACTTCCAAGCACTATTCTTGAAAGCAGTACAACGGATAGTACGATCACCCTGAGTTCGCCATGGTCACAGGGTGACGTGAGCAATGTGGCCGCGAAAATCATTCCCATTGGTACCGTGGCTGAATTGCTCACAGCGTTAGAGCGAAACCGAGCAGCTTATCAAGCGTTTGTAGATGCAGGCGGTGCAGGTACCTCTGAAGTTTCTTGGAGTGACATTCTTGCTTCATCGCTACCGGAGTTTGTAAAGCGATGGGGGAAATACAGCGAGATAACCGAAAAGCCAGATTATGCTCAAGGCTGGCCAGATTTTGAGAACGTTACTGGGAAGGTTTCTCAAGAGCAGTTACCGGACGATCTTGATTTTGATGGCGAGCTATCTCACGCACTAAGCCCACCAATTGACGAAGAAAGCGCATTACTTCAACGGTTGATTGATTACCCAAAACTCAAACAAACAGAAGTATTGCCAACCACCTCACCGAATAATAGAAAAGAAATACTCACGGATAACATACGGGGCTTAATTCATGTAGCTATGCCAGATTCATGGTTTACGGTGCCTAATTCGCTGCAAAGCCGTAAGTTTATGGTGATGCCTAGTAGCCGTTATTTAAAGCTCAATGCTGCGTATACGGGCGATATTACGTTACGCGTTTGCCCGATGGGTAACGGTGGAAATGGTTTACCAGGCAATCCAACACTCGCCAATCATGAATGGCACACCATAACGGCAAACGTAACCAACTTAGCCACCATAGGCGATGGCTTTGTGGGCGTGATTGACTTCATTCAAATGGGCAACCGGTGGGAAACCCTAGACACTGAAAAATCACACTTCGAATCACTTAACGCTTACTACACTCGCGACAATGACGCGTCAGTTTCAAGCCCCTTTTTAAATTTCTCTTTGCGTAGCGATGGGTATTGGTACAGCGAAGATATGACGCCTAGTAGCCCTCACACGTTGGGTGGTAGTTGGGTTCAAGATGGCAACACATTCACCGTTACCGAGGCTACAAGCGGCACAGATGCTTTACGTTTTTTCGCGGATGCGTTAGACGATTATGAATTTGAATTGGTGATCGCGGTGAATTATGTGAGCGGCAAGCTAGCTATTACAGATGCCAACCAAGACCCCAACATAATTTACTATTCAGGAACCGGCCGGTATATCACAAATGACCGCATTTACTTTAAGCGCGGCAGTAGCTCTGTTACTGCAGCATTTACGGTTGAGTCTACAAGAATGAGAATGCCGCACTATGGATAGATTGTTTGATATTAACCAAACCGTAGCGCCAAGCTGGACGGATGGCACTGAATGGGTGCATGACACAAACCCTGCTAACGAGGTTGAAAACGTTTATCGCCGTATTTACTCAGATAGTGAAGAAGGAAACCCCGACTACCGGTTAGCCCCAGGTGATAGATTTTATATCGGAGCGGCAAAAGATGCGATTGCCGATTGGACGCCTAGAACTTTGCCATGGACGTTTGATATAAGCGCGGGGCGAGCAGGCGATCGTTTAGAATTCCACTTTGGCTTGCAAGTTGGTGAAAATGACATAGACACTACGCTAACTGAGCATAGCCCGTTCATTCAGAACGTAACCGGCGATTTCATTTTAGTCGGAGCAAACCATCAAAGCTTTACTGGGATAAAAGCAAAAGACTCTGATCCAGTGCTAAAGCTAACGCAAGCGAACACTGGCGGCGCGGTTTACGGTGCACTATTAAACAACACTGGCCTAATTGATACTCAGGGGTACGCGTTAACCGATTGGGAATTTAGAAAGCTTAGGTTCAATGATATTGAAATTAAGTCGTTAGACATTCCTAGTGGTTCAAGCAACGTAAGCACTCAAGATTTTAATATCAGCGGTTCGGGTGATATTGGTATTGCTATTCGTTCCGGCCACGTTGACATGGAAGTGATCGGCGGCAAAATAACAAACCAGAACCACGGCTACAGCAATAATCAGACCCTACTACATGGGTTAGAGATAGAGGAAGGCGGCGAAGCGATAGTAAGAGAAGTTAAAACGAAAGGCTTCAGCGGTACTGGGTATAAATTTAAATGCCCCGTTGATGTAAAGCGTTTAACTTCCACACGCGATGGCGCAGGGTTAGAGTTTCAAGAGTATTCAACCGCTCGATACTGCATGGTTAGCTGGACTAGACAGTTAGCCGGTGACAGTTTCGCGTACTACTTTCCCAAAGGTGGTGAACTCAATAATTGTGGCTGCAACTTAGATGAAGTCGGCGGCTTGGGTGTTGTTGTGGCCGGTGAAGGCGCAACCGTAATTATCAATGGCGGTGACTATCGAGCGCATTTGCCTTTGCCGTTTCTTTCTGCGCTAGGCGCCTGCACGTTTATTTTAAACAACGTGATGCTAAATGGTGTTTTATATAACGAAACGGTAGAGCTTGAAGAAGGCGAGGCATGGCGCAGTGAAAAAGCTACGGTAACAGTAGATGCCATGGAAGTAGCCGCAAATAAAACGCTATCACTTCCATACCAGCACATACCTGAAATGGTTGATGCTATCGCGGTTCAAGGCTCGCAAACGCCATTCAAAACAGTTATCACTTTACCCACTGATGCAAGGATAGCATGCACGCCCGATGGCACACTGCGTTACATACCAGGTACGGCATGGCTTCATTTAGACCCTGGCGAAAGCGCAGTAGACTACTTCAGATACAGCACCCCCGAACTTATCTACATGCACAAGTTCATTATCAACGGTTCTGAGGAAGTAGGCCCCAAAGTTGTGCAGCCTAATGCGTTTAGCGGTTCAGGCTGGACGAATAACAACGGTGTTTATACGACAACCGGCACAAGCAATTCACTTACAGCTAGCTACGCATTTGAAGAGGGTGAAATCTACCAAGTTATTCTAAATCTTAGTGAGCGTTCTAGCGGTTCGGTTATGCCTAAACTTGGTGCCGCTATACCCAAATACAGCCATGCGATTGAAGGCTATGAGGTATGGCTGATACGCGCACCGGCTAACACCACGCAAATAGAAATAACCGCCAGTGGTTACAAAGGCACAGTTCAAAATATTTATGTGCAAAAACTCATAAGAACAGAAGCACCAGCCTTACCTGAATTAAGCGCCACGGTAGATGGAAGCACCGCAAATATAGAATGGGAGCTTATACCGGTAACACGTTTACGAGATACCTATACCGCTGATGTTCACATTCAAAACCAAGAGTTAGATCAGGAAGTTGATGCTGGCTATGTGAACGATGATGAAACCCTAAGCTACCTATTTGAAAACGTATGGTGTAGCGGTAAGCGTAAAGGAATAAGCCTTTACGGTTGCGAATCACTTGAAGTGGATGGCTTTAAATGTACTGGCGGTTTTGATGGGCAGCTCGATACGTGGATAGTGGGTATTCAAGCGGATTTATATCATCCTTATGCAAAGGTGCAGCAGTTAGGGAATATAACTATCGATTTGGGGCTTGATTCCAACTACGGGAATTATGAGGCTGAGAAGGGCAACTCTGATCCTGTTGTAATTAACGGGGCCTATTCGGGTTATGAGAGTTATTTGTATAGCGCCCACCTTTACAATGTGGATTTAGCGAACGGCTCTGATGCTAACGGCGATTTAAAAAAGCGCGTAGAAATCAATAATGGCCGACTAGAGGGCGCATGTAAGACGCTTCGAACACATAAGCACGGCTCGTTAGTTGCGGCCAACTGCGAAGTAATACAGGGGTACGGAACCCGCGAAGTATTTTCAGTCCAACACAGCCCAGCTTACCAAGAGATATGGAATTGCACCGTAGATGGTGTTCGTTGTGTGAGCACCACGCAGATGAACGAACAGAAAAAAGACGCCAATTATTTCTATGAAGGACGCGGCTTATTAGGCGGCAATCGTTCATCAGTCGAAGTGCTAAAAACCTACCCCACCCTAGATGCCTTAAACCGTTTCACCATGACCGACATGCAATTTCAGGTGTCGAGCGATAACGGTTCAACGTGGTCAGATTTAACCGTTGATAACGTGGATTTACCTGGCGTTATCGGTTGCTTCAAACGTTCAGTTAGCTTTTCAAGCGGTACTTATGAAATCCGATGCCGTTGCTTTAACGGCGCCTTAATTGGCGCTTGGTCAAACACAGTTTCAATAACAATTTAAAGAGAGAATAAAGAATGGCAATTCTATTTGACGGAGCAGGGCATGTTGGCGGCTTCACCGCCGTGCTAGATGGTGATTTTGATGTAATCTTACCAACCATAACCTACACCGCTGGCTATACTTCCGTATTTGGCGCCGATGATGAGGGTACATTTTTACAATTAAGGGGCACTGTTACTCGCCTTAGATTTGGGAATGGCGGCTCTACTATCGACTTGGCAACCGGCGCACTTGTGGGGGTTACCGTATCAGACGGTAGAATTAAAAGGGTAGGCGATCAGTTAACGTTTACATTGGCTGGTGTGTCACAAACAATAACGAGTACGGCCTCACTGGATATTCGCAATTGGGGGCAGCATGACGGACGCTCTTTCTTTGAAGGTACAATGTCAGGTGTCGCTACTATTACCGGCAATCTTGAGGGGGTAATCACTCACGATTTTGATGGCGGCGTAGTCGATGAAACTGACATGCCAAATACATCTGGTGATTATGACCACGGTACTTTAGTAGGATTTACCACAGGTGGTTATCAAACCCCCGCAACATCTGACGCAGTAGCAAACGCGGGTGATGATTTAGGCGGCATTAATGCTGGTGACAATGTTCAGTTAGACGGTAGCAATTCCCAAAACGTAGACAGTTTTACATGGGTGGAAACCACATCAACAGGCGTGACATTAATTGATGCCAATACGTTAACGCCTAGCTTTGAAGCCCCTGCATTCACAGACCCCACAGAAATAGCGTTCGCCTTAACGGTTGACGCTGCAAACGGTACTACCGACACCGATTCGGTGAGTTACTTTGTTCTTGAAGATGGTGCAGCTATTACAGACCCCATCGAATTAGTGGTTATGGATGCCCCCGGCTTTCCCTATGACCCACCTACTTTAACAGGTGGTGCACATATACCGATGATTATAAATCAAGCGGGTACGCTGGAAAGAAACGTTGATGGTGCTGGATGGGTTTCAGCAGGTGCGGTAACTGAAGGTTCACACGTAGATGATTTTATTGGTGATGTTGGTGCGTTCACCGTTGAATATCGTATCGCTGAAAACCCTACAACCACAGTAACAACTCAAGAAATCGTAATAGGGTTTGGTGTTGATACATGGGGGCATTCAAACATGAGCGGAAGAGGTGCTTCTACCAGCGCTAATTACACTCCTTCAAGCGCTGGCACAAAAGCTTATATGTTTGGCAATAACGGTGTATTTAAAGAGCTAGACGACCCATATGATAGTCACAGTGGTCAGGTATACGGTGTTTCTTCTGATAGCAGTGCTGGCGGTTCTTTGGTTATCTACATGGCTAATGTTTGGCTGGAAAACAACCCCGACATACCAATCTACTTTGTTCCTAATGCTAAAGGCAGTTCAGGAATGGAAACGTGGTTGCCTACCAGTACAGATAGAGTTAACGGGTACAATCTTTATGAAGCGGCAATGGCTAGACGCGCTGAAATTGATGTTAATATTTGTTTAATCTTCATCGGCGGTGTTGATTACAGTAGCACAGGTGACGCGTATACAAACGAATTAGCAGGGTTTGGCGTTCTTTCACAAGCCAACTGGGATGAGTCAGGTATAAAAACCGTTCTTATTACAGAGCCTTATTACCCAACCAGAACACAAGGGGATGCTTACGTAGGGCAAGATGCTATTAGTCAAGCTATCAACGATGCCCCACGTTTTCACGAACACGTAGCCTATGTAACTGAAACCATTTACCCAGTAGATATTTCAGACGGTAACGGCGGCGATGACGTTCACGCCACAGGCGGTGCGGCTCGCCTTGATATGGGTACGCGAATTGGCCGCTCATTGGTTAGAGGTCACAGCACATCATGTCTTGTAAAGCTTGAAGGGTTAGAACCTACCGATGGCGTGATGAATATTACGCTTTTAGATTCTAGCGATAACGAAGTTTATAACCAGCCTATCATTTTCCATAACGGAGAAGCTTCAACAGCAGGATTAAATCTTGAACAAGGTGAAGCGGTAACAGGTACGGTTTCAGACGGAGCGAATACTTACCAAGTTTCAGGCGTAGTTGCTGGCGATGTTACAGAAGTGGTAGCTAACGTTGCCCCAACAGCCAATGCTGGCCCCAATCAATCAGTGGCGGCGGGCGTAACAGTTCAGCTAGACGCATCTAGTTCAACACCTGGCACGAATCCCATTGCATTATATGAGTGGACGCAAACGGCTGGTGACACTGTTGCGCTTGAAGATGAAACCACCGCTACACCGTCTTTCAGTGCGCCAAGTAAAACTAATGCGCAAACTATTACTTTTAGCGTGGTTGCGATAGATTCAGAAGGAAATCGAAGCGCTGCAGCTGCTGTTTCAATTGACGTAGCTGCTGTTGTCTTAAGTGAAATATTAAAGATAATCGAACGATTAGATTTTGAGCTGCAAACGCAAGGTGATGTAAATGCTTATTATGGCCGCGCTAATCGTGAAGTAATGAAGCTGAAACCTTCCAATCCTGAAGGGTTAGTGATGGATGGCGAGTTTTTAAACCTAGAAAGCAACACGATCACTGAGGTGAAAATTGTTGCTGAGGGGGTTTCAATATCATCTAAAACAGATGCAATTAACATTAATAAATCTGAGCTCATCCCGCGACTTGGGGATTTAGATATTGGTAAAAACGGTAATATCTACTTTAGCATTATTGTTTTTGTAGAGGGTGACGACAAAGGTGTGGTTGTGTCGTCGAAAGGTGCAACAGGTAACAAACCAATGATTTACGTCACTCTATAAGGTAAAGGTCATGCCATATCTCACCACTAATTTTGGTTCAATTAATATTGAAGACTACGTTACAAGTAGAATTATCCGTATTAAATACAATGGTAAAAACTTTAAATTCTTTGGGCAGTCTGAAGGCGAGAATGGCATGATTATCTATATAGGGCATGGTGAATTAGAGTTCCGTGTTGTGGCCGCATTGAAAGACTGGTGCGCTAAAAACGGCATCGGTTATGTTCGGTGGGGAGATGGCCCTGAAGCAAACAAGACCATAAATATCCTCAAAAAAGCTTCATAATATTCGCCTTTTTTAAACGGCAGAATGCGCCCTTCAGAGGTGCGTTTAATTCTGAAAATAACAATTAAGTTATTAATATAAATTGCTTTTGCCATGTGATTTAAAATCCCTCGTCAGTAATGACGTGCCGGTTCAAGTCCGGCCCCGGGCACCATTTCCTATTACATCTAAATACATCCAATTTAAATTCTTAAAGCTTTTAATACGCTAATTAATTTCAGCATTTTGCTTTATGGCTAAGTCACGCTCTGTGCTACCATATCACTCTAATCTGATTGAGTTTATTGCGTGCTTCCACATATTAATTCTATTCTGGCGCTTAGAACGTCTGAGCTCAAACGAGCAAAGCGAGCATTTAATGCGCGGGGTAGTAAAGTTATCCGTTGCGATATTTGTTTACTGCCTGTAAACGCGTGTATTTGTGCCGATAAGCCTGAGCCACAAGCATCCTGTGCGGTACTTTTCATCATGTACAAGGGCGAATACTACAAGCCCACCAACACAGGCCGATTAATTGCAGATGTGGTAGCTGAAAATTACGCGTTTGTGTGGCAAAGAACCGAACCCGATGCCGATTTACTGGCGTTACTAAGCAACCCTAAATACCAACCTATTATTATATTTCCTCACGAGTATGCTGAGCCAGCGCGCTGCATACCCAAGCCTGAAGATAAAACAGATAAAATTCCATTGTTTATATTTTTAGACGGCACGTGGCGTGAGGCGCGAAAAATGTTTGGTAAAAGCCCTTACCTTGATAAGTTTCCGGTGCTGGGTGTATCCCCTGAAATATCATCGAATTACTTGTTGCGGGAATCTACACGAGAATTCCAGCATTGCACTGCAGAGGTGGGAATAAACGTGTTAGATTTGGCAGGTGAGGTTGAAGCGGCTTCGGCACTTGCGAAATACTTCAGTATTTTTCGACATCAATACTTGAAAGGGAAGCCCCATTTAAGTCACAAAATTGAATTTGCAAAGGCGCAAGTTAAGTAACCCTTATCTTGCGTGCATTCGCGCTTAACTATAAGGTTAAGCAATTAAAACCCAAGGAGAAAAACATGGCAACAGTTACGTTTCAAGGTAATTCAGTTTCAACTGTAGGTTCGCTTCCAGAAGTTGGGCAGCAAGCCCCAGACTTCACATTAGTAAAAGCGGATTTAGGTGAAGTAACCCTCGCTGATCTTAAGGGTAAACGCGTTATTCTTAACATTTTCCCTTCTATCGATACGGGCACGTGTGCAACGTCAGTGCGTAAATTCAATGAACAAGCAGCTGGTCTTGACAATACACAAGTTATTTGTGTATCTGCTGACTTACCCTTTGCAGCTGGCCGCTTTTGTGGTGCAGAAGGTATTGAAAATGTGATTACCGGTTCTACTTTCCGTACAAGTTTTGGTGACGACTACGGTGTAGCATTCACCTCTATGCCGCTAACTGGTCTGCTATCACGAACAGTCGTTGTGATTGATACCGACGGTAAGGTACTTTATACCGAACAAGTGGCTGAAACCACGGAAGAACCAAACTACGATTCAGCAATGGCTGCTTTGTAATTAAGAATATAAAGCGTAAATAGCTCAAACCAGTAATGCCCACAGCGTTACGTGGGCATTTCAATGGAGAGGGTGATATGTCGATGTTAGTTAATGTTCAACAGCTTGCCACGCAACTGCAAGATGAACCCATCATTTTAGTGCGTGCGGTTATGGACGACCCGGTTACCAAAACGCCTGATTCTCGTGATGCCATGGTGTTGCCAAACTCTGTGGATATAGACTTAGACGGCGAGGGCAGTGATCACACCACGGGTTTTCCTCATAGTATGCCAGCCGAATCTGACCTTGCTTTGTACTTAGGCCGACAAGGTTTAACCGAACGTTCGTCTGTAGTGGTTTACGATACCCGAGGTATGTACAGCGCCCCCCGTGTTTGGTGGATGCTTAAGGCCATGGGGCATGAGAACGTAAAATTGTTAAATGGCGGCCAAGTAGCGTGGGAAGAAAAAAACTTACCAGTATCAGAACAACGTATTCCCTCACAGTTTAAGTATGAAAGTAATGCGCAGAGCAAATGGTTTGTAAATAGCTCAGCGGTTATCCAAGCAATTAATACCGATGCTCAACTAGTCGACGCCAGAAGTGAAGCGCGGTTTTACGGGCAAGTAAAAGAGCCTCGCCCTGGGGTTCGTTCGGGGCACATGCCAGGTGCTTACAATCTTCCATTCACAGCGCTGTTAGAGAATGGTTCTTTTCTAAGCATTGATAAATTAAAAGAGGTTTTTGCCAAAGCCAGCATAGATTTATCAAAGCCCATTATCTGTACCTGCGGTTCAGGAGTTACGGCGTGTATTATTGGCGTTGCTGCACTTATGTGTGGTGCAAATGATGTTGCTATTTACGATGGTTCTTGGTCTGAGTGGGGAGCTAACGCCACTTTTCCAGTTGTGAAAGATTAACCTTCGGTCGAATTAGGGTAGTCGTGTTACGTGTATATATTTCAAAGGAATTGAGCTTATGAATACACCGCCTCGCGTTGTAGTGTTAACTGGTGCAGGAATTTCAGCAGAATCTGGATTAAAGACATTTCGAGATAACAACGGATTATGGGAAGAGCACAGTGTGGAAGACGTGGCTACGCCCGAAGCATTCGCACGTAACCCCGAACTTGTATATCGGTTTTATAATGAACGTAGAATGCAATTGACTACTGATTGCGTTAATCCCAATGCTGCTCATGAAGCGCTCGCGACACTTGAACGCGCTTTGAAAGGCCGTTTCACATTAATCACGCAAAATGTCGACGATTTGCACGAACGCGCGGGCAGCGAACGTATCTTGCATATGCACGGAAAATTACTGTCTAGCCGTTGCGTAACCACAAATAAAACGTTTGAATGCAAAACTGCGTTCGACGGCCAAACCGCTTGTGCCTGTTGTAATACCGCCACTTTACGACCCGACATTGTATGGTTTGGTGAAATGCCCCTTTATATGGAAGAAATTTCACAAGATATTGCGAACGCAGATATCTTCTTAGCCATTGGAACCTCAGGAAACGTTTATCCTGCCGCTGGGTTTGTGATTAATGCGAAAGATTCTGGCGCACAATGCATAGAGTTAAATTTAGAACCTAGTGCGAACAATTGGTTGTTCGATGAATCTATTAGCGGCAATGCCACTGAAATAGTCCCAGCGTTTGTAACGCGGTTAATTAAAGAATATGATCTTTAAATAAAGCCATAATTTGAAGATATTCATGGCTAAAGACGCTTTACTAGCCTGTAAGCTCACTGACACTGAGCGCCTAAAATATAGAGTATTATTAATAATATATGCCTTACCTGAATGAATTTTTGACCATTGCCCTAGTACACCTTGTTGCAGTAGCTAGCCCAGGCCCTGATTTTGCAGTAGTGGTTCGCAATAGTCTCGCTTACGGTCGCCGCATTGCTATTTATACAAGTGTTGGCATTGGACTGGCAATTTTGTTGCACGTTGGTTATTCGTTAGTGGGCTTAAGCATGGTTATTGCCACTACGCCATGGCTTTTTCAAACCTTTAGTTATCTTGCTGCGGGTTATTTATTGTATATTGCGTATGGCGCGCTAAAAAGCGGGCCTACCCAACCGCCAGCAGACGGCGAGTTTGGGGTAAGCAACAGCAAAGATAATCTGGATGAAACTAAGCTAGCTAATAACAAGGCGGCCAATAATAAAAAAGCTAACACGCAAATATCTGCACAAAAAGCACTTTGGATTGGCTTTTTAACAAATGGCTTAAACCCCAAAGCGACCTTATTCTTCTTATCGTTGTTCACCGCTATTATTGATATCGACACGCCTTTTTCAATCAAGCTTGGTTACGGAATTTACTTAGCCATAGCAACAGGGCTTTGGTTTTGTTTTCTATCCTACCTACTTAGTACCAGTAAAATTGCTCAACTTATTGGTAAAAAAGGATACTGGCTAGACCGCGCGATGGGCGTTTTACTGGTTGGCTTGGCTGCAAAACTAGTCTTGGGCTAACATTTCACTCGGTGATTTGTGCTTTGAAGCTAAACGCTAGCCATTACATTTAATCAACTAATACTTGGTTATTGGGGTTAACCGCCATATTTATGTATAATGCGGCGGTTAAATTCGATAGCAGCAGTAGAGGAACGTGTGGCAGATAATAAAATGCCTTTTAAAGATAACCAGCCATCAAGCAAGCTAGAAAGAACACTTTCAAAGCAATACGATTTCGATATTAAGTCGTTGTTTTCCCGTGCTAATGGATTGGTTAAAGCAAACTTTTCAAGCTTATTTCAAGCTTCATTGGTTCTATTTCTTACATTTGTCGCACTTGGTTTTGTCGCTCAGAAGTTCATCATTTTCAATGACGATGGCACTTTTATTTTTGAACACCAATCGTTAATTGAAATTGTCGCTATTTTCATTGTTGCGCCGTTGATTGGTGGGTTGTATATGATGGGGGTAAGCCATGCCAGAGGTCAAAAGACCACGGTTTTTTCTATATTCAGCTACGTTTCTTTAATTTTCGCATTAGCCCTAACACAGCTGGTGAATGGTATTGTGGTACAAATTGGCTTGGTATTGTTATTCGCCCCTGGTGTGTATTTATGGATGGCGACGTCTTTTTCACTGATGCTAGTTGCCGATAAATCGCTCACACCGCTTCGCGCTATTATTTTATCGTGCCGGGTATTTAATGCCTATTGGGCACCACTAACTGGTGTTTTTGCCGTCTTCATTATCTTATTTATCACGGTTCCATTAACACTAGGTTTATCCCTTATTTGGGTTCTACCCCTGTATTTCAGTATGCTAGGCTTGTTGTATGAAGAAATGATTGGTGAAGAGGGCGAACATACCCCAACTCAATCCGTTCAACATAAAAGGAATGAGTCGAGCTTCGATGCATAAACGGGAAACGCTAAAAATTGTTTTAATTACTATTGCTGTATTGGCAGTAATAGTAATTAACGCGCTTATATTAACCAAGCGCGAACCCGATATTTTAGATATTCCAGAAACACCTAAAGCCACAAAGCCGGTTCCCGACTTTTCTGCGTACACCGACGTTAAAGAAAAAAAGAGTGCTTTTTTCGATTACTTACGCCCTGAAGTTGAAAGACAAAATGCGTATTTACTTACCCTTAGACACTACATACAAACGTTGTATCGTAAAGCGTTGAACGAAGAGCCCCTAACCGACGATGACATTAGCCGCCTTGAGTGGTTGCAAACTGAGTACCGTGTTAAGGCGGAACAACCGCTTACATCTCGTCTGCTTGACTTGCTACACAAAATCGATATTTTGCCTGCTGAACTCGTGCTCGTGCAAGCCGCGAACGAGTCGGCGTGGGGCACCAGTCGTTTTGCCAGAAAAGGCTACAACTTCTTTGGTATTTGGTGCTTTGTGAAAGGGTGTGGCTTTGTACCCGGTAAACGAAATGCCGGCGCTACGCACGAAGTCGCAAAATTCCCCAGTCTATCTCGGGCGACTTATACTTACATGCGAAACCTTAATAGGCACGAAGCCTATACCGATTTACGAGAAATCAGAGAGCGGTTAAGGGCAAATCAAATCCCCATTACTGGCGTTGCTTTGGCAGAGGGGTTAATGAACTACTCTGAGCGTGGCGCGGCCTATGTAGACGAATTACAAACCATGATCCGGTTTAACCAGGAGTTCTTAACTGAATGAAACGTATAGCTTGCGCGATAATAGGCGCATTACTCACCTCAAGTGTTGCCGCTGAAATGGTGAATGTGGAATACAGCCGTTTTTATAGTCACGTAAAAAAACTGGATAATGAAGACACCCAAGCTCTGCAATTCGCTTTTGGTTTTTTGCGTGTTGGTGAAGGGCGGTTATGTGAAATTAATAATGCTGAAATAGTCACTGACAAACAAACTTTGCCATTAGAGGTTAGCGATGAGTATCGATTCACTGTTCCTACGGAAAAAGCGCTAAAATTGGCAAATGCCTACGTAAGCATAGATTTAACAGAAGCGGCTAATGTATGTGATATGTCTGTGCAGCTTGAAACAAAAAGTGAATACTTAACCGCCAGTTATACAAAAGAAGAGCTCAATTTTATCTATGGTCAATATGAAGCGTTCTTTAATGAAATGGGCAGCTTTTTATCGTTCTTAATGCCAACGGTGAAAGGGTTGATGTTGCAATTTGATGATAGAAACTTAGATTATATTACCCCAGAAGGGCTGCACATTAATAACGGTATACTTCACCTAGAACAAAGTGAAATCAACGAAATCAAAGGACTTACGTTACCGAAAGCCCCACTTCGTGTGACCGCTATGGCATCAAGCTAATAGCTGATACTTAATTTGCTCAGCAATACGGGTGATGGTTTCTTCACCCTTTTCACATAGCTCTTGTGCGCGGTGAAATTCCATAATACCCACGTCCGTTAATTGGGGCTCTATCAGAATATCCGGCGGATCGCCCGCTAAACGAGAACGTGTCACCCTTGCTTGAAGTATCTCTAGCGAACTACTCATCACACTTAAAATCCCTGGAGGGCTACCTTTAGGGACTTTATTTGGTGGCGGCGAAATTGTTTCTTCTATGGCTTCAATAGCTTCGCTAGCAATCCCTTCGTTTTGTTCGCTATGCTCGCTGTCGGTTTCCGTTTCAGTTTCCGGTTCTGCTTTTTCTTTACTGTCAGGTGAGAACCACTGCTTAAGCACGTTTTGGCTTTTTGTGAAAAAGTCTTCGGTTTTTCTTTGGTTTTCTTCGTGATCGAGTCGTAATTTTTCAAGCCTAAGCGGCCTGAAGTCAGCATTAAGGTTCACGGCAATAACAAAGTCTGCACCAAGCTGACGACACAGGTTAACAGGCACTGGATTAACCACCGCGCCATCTACTAACCAACGATCGCCATGGGCCACTGGGGCAAATAGTGCAGGAATAGCACACGAGGCTTGAATAGTGTTGCCAATCTCGCCAGAACTGAACACTACTTCGCGACCTGTATACAAATCGGTAGCCACAGAGGCAAATGGTTTTTCCATCGCTTCGTAGGTTGGGGCACAAAACTCACTGGCAAGCTTATCAAACACTTTTTGCCCGCTAGCAATACCGCCTCTACGTAAACCAACGCCCATCAAAGCAAGCACCTGCCAATCTGACAAAGAACAAGACCATTCTTTAAGGCCTTCTAATTTGCCACTGGCGTAGGCGGCACCAACATAGGCACCGATAGAACAACCTGCCACCACGTCAATTTTAATACCCAGCTTTTCTAATGCCTGAATAATACCAATGTGTGTCCAACCTCTTGCAGCACCCGCACCTAATGCTAGACCAATTTTCATTTAGTTTGATTCCATCAGATTGATAACGTGAACCGTGTCGTCAGAGGGCTCATTGGGCGACTCAAAGCTCGGTGGATCGAAACCAATATCACCATCTTCAACCGGCTCGTTCTGGGTAGTTATACCTTTAAAGTCGTGCAAATTCTTGTCGACCAAATGTGACGGCGCTACATTTTGAAGCGCACTAAACATAGACTCAATTCGTCCAGGGAATCGGCGATCCCAATCTTGTAGCATGGCCTTCACGTTCTGACGCTGCAAATTCTCTTGAGAGCCGCACAAGTTGCAAGGGATAATAGGAAATTCTACGGCATCAGAATAACGTTGAATGTCTTTTTCGGTGCAATAGGCTAGAGGCCTGATCACAATGTGTTCACCATTGTCGCTTACCAACTTTGGTGGCATTGATTTAAGCTTACCGCCATGAAACATATTCAAAAAGAACGTTTCTAGCATGTCGTCACGGTGATGGCCTAGGGCAATTTTAGTGGCGCCTAACTTTTTGGCCGTACTGTATAAAATACCGCGACGTAATCGTGAACAAAGCGAACACGTGGTTTTACCTTCAGGCACTTTGTCCATAACAATAGAGTAGGTGTCTTCTTCTACAATTTTGTACTCTACACCTACACTTTCTAGGTATTCAGGAAGTACGTGCTCTGGAAATCCAGGCTGCTTTTGATCAAGGTTAACCGCAATAATGTCAAAATGAATTGGCGCAATGCGTTTTAAAAACATAAGAATATCAAGCATAGCGTAACTGTCTTTACCACCAGACAAGCACACCATCACTTTATCGTTATGTTCAATCATGCCGAAATCAGCAATCGCTTTGCCTACATTACGACGAAGTCGCTTTTGTAGCTTATTAAAGCTGTATTTTTGTTTATTTTGAGACGCGGTTAACGGAGCGTCCGCACGGTTTGTGCCTGCACTGGTCATATCAATAGCTTGGTTACTGCGAAAAAAACCATTATACAGTAATCAAGTAAAATTGAATGTGCGAGGTGAAGATTTTTTGTATCGCGCTAGCACTGACTGCTAACAAATGCCAATAGCGCTTAAGGCTATAGTCCGATAGCGCTTAAGGCTATATAACGTTTGCTAGCAAAGCGTGATGTCAGGCTATGCACGAACTTGTATGAATTACCGTGAAAGCGGCGAAATAAAACCGTCTGGTTTTATTGCCAGTACATCACACACAAGTTCATCAATAACATGTTCAGCGGTGTTACCTATAAGGGCCGCAGAAATACCTACTCTGCCAACCGTACCGATGATAACAAGTTCAGCGTCTATATCTTTGGCTATCCTTGGAATGACTTTTTCGGGAAGGCCTTCCTTCACATAACAGCGCTCGCTATCGATAGCATACTTTTCGCAGTGTGTGTTCATCTCAAGCTCGTGATGGTGCTTTACTGCGTTGTTGTATGTGTCTGGGTCAAACTCAGGAACTTCAATAGCAATATTTAGCGGCGTAGCGGGGTAGCTGTTTACCAAATTAACGTTACCACTGAGTAACGCGGCATAATCGTTAGCTATTACAGTGATTTTGTCGTTAAGTACTGCATGTTCATCGTCTTCACTGCCTATATTTACCGCAGCAATAATTTCACCATTTTCAGGCCATTCATGATCTTTAACTAACAATACGGGCGAGGGACATTTTCTAAGTAGATGCCAGTCTGTAGGAGTAAAAATAACAGAGGCTAAATCGTCATGGCGCTTAGTTGCTTTTACCACTAAATCTATATTGTTGTCGATAACGTAATGCACCACAGCTTCAAAGGCACGGTTGTTCCATTCAACAACTATATCGGTTTTATCAAAGCCTAAATCGGTAAGGGTTTTACGCAACCAACCCGCATGTTCCTTAGTGACCGCGTCGCGCATAGCTTCACGATCATCAGGGCTAAGCATGGTTGTCATATCGTAAGATAAGTCGTAAACCACCAGCATGGCGGTGACAGAGGCACCTGTCTTTTTGGCAAGTTCATATGCACGGCTAAGCGCAGGTTGGGTCTCTCTATCGGCTTCAATGACAGCTAATATACGTTCATACTTAATCATAACCCCTCCAAACATTTTTAGATTTTTGGTTGCTACAATTTAAGTGTAATACCTATTTGCTATTACGTAACTTGTTTTAGATCAAAAGCTTTGAAGATTAGCTATTACAGGCGATATTAGGTGCAACCACAGACGTTAAACGTTGTGACATCTCATCAAAATCTAAAATAGTGATGAGTTTACCGTCCACTTGGATAATATTTTCTTTTTGAAAACGGCTTAATAGGCGGCTAATGGTCTCAATAGTTAGACCAAGATAGTTCCCAATTTCATTTCGAGTCATGGTTAGGTGAAATTCTTTATTTGAAAATCCACGTTCTTCGAAACGTTGAGAAAGCTGAGAGAGGAAATACAATAGACGTTCTTCCGCTGAGCGTTTATTAAGCAACATCATGAGATCATGATCTTGTTTAATTTCCGCACTCATAAAACTCATTATTTGATGTCTTAACTTAGGAAATTGAACTGACATCTCATCAAGCGTTTCATACGGTAGTTCGCACACCATGGCGGTTTCTAATGCCTGAGCATAACTTTGGTGCTTGTTTTCCCGTAAGGCATCGAAGCCGATAATATCGCCAGGGAAGTGAAAACCTGTAATCTGCTCTTCACCATCTGAATTGGTGACGAAAGACTTAAAAGAGCCCGTGCGTACTGCGTAAAGAGAGTTGAATGTATCTCCCGACTTTACCAGTAAATCACTCTTGTGAAGGGGTTTCTTTCGCTCAATAATATCATCTAAAGATTCAATCTCAGTCTTGTTTAGTGCAACGGGCAAACACAAGTGGCTGAAACTGCAATTTTGACAATGAATTGAGAATTGGCTTCCTTTGCTCATAGGTTCAAACTATAAATAGATTCGACTTAATATAATCTTACTCTTTTGTTTATGAAATTGCTGCATAAATTAAAAAGAGAGCATAAATAGCCAATATTCCTGAAAAGCATTGTCTTACCACGGGATGCCTGAAACCTGCTATTAGATACTGGCTACCTGCGCTTGCGGCTAACAAAGTGGGCAGAGTGCCTAACCCAAAAAATAACATGATGGCAGCGCCGTCAACGGCTGACCCCGATGCCAACGACCACGTTAACGTGGAATAGACCAACCCGCAGGGAAGCCAGCCCCATATAAAGCCATAGGGTAGTGCATAAACTGGGCTTTTGAATGGAAGAAATCGTTTAGATATTGGCTGAATAGCTTTAAATAAGCCGCGCCCCATCGCTTCAATATAATTCAAGCCTTGCCACCACTTTCCCAGATAACACGCTAATAGCAGCAGCATAACGCCACTAATCAAAGATAAAACGGGTTTAGCGATAGGCACAAACTCGGTGGCTATTTGGCCGACAGCGCCTGTAATAGCGCCGGCTAATGTATAGCTGAGGATACGGCCGAAATTATAGGCAAGGGTGTAGGGTAATGCCGGTTCATTACTTGGCGTTACTGTACGTAGTGCGGCAACAATACCACCGCACATACCCACACAATGCACTCCGCCAGCAATTCCGATAAAAAAAGCAGAGAATATATTAATCTCTGTCATCTGTTTCTTTACGTTGTTGTAACTGCTTTCGCTGTTCGGCTAGCTTCTTTTCATCACCAGATAAATCATCATCAAACAAAATGCTGTAGCCCTGTCTATCAAGATCTTCAAACTGATTGGTTTTTACCGCCCAGAAAAAGATAACCAGTGCCAGCGCAACAATAATAATAGCAATGGGAATTAAGACGTAAATGATACTCATATTATTTACTTAATAACCTCGTTGAATTGGTGACCACAATAATACTACTCAGTGACATGCCAACTACGGCCATCCAGGGAGAGAGTAACCCCGACACCGCAAAGGGTAGAATGATAATATTGTAACCTACTGACCATGCAATATTTTGCTGAATTTTACGTTTCGCCTGTTTAGCTACAGAAAATAAGGTTGGTACCGATAGCAAACTGTCACCTAGCAAAATAACATCGGCGGCTGTTTTGGCTACATCTGTGGCGTTTCCTACCGCAACCGCCACATCTGCGCTAGCAAGAACAGGGGCATCGTTTATACCGTCGCCCATCATCATGACTTTGCGACCTTGCTTTTGCAAAGTATGCACCTGTGAATATTTTTGCTCCGGTGATAAGCCACCCTTTGCTAAGTTGATTGGTAAACTGGCAGTAAGTGCATCAACGTTTTTCTGTGTATCGCCACTTAGCACCACTAATTGATGCTCATTCAGTGCGGTGAGTGTCGCTAAGGCATCTTGCCGCAAGCTATCATTTACGCAGAACGCGGCCATTAATACACCATCTGCACACAAAAACACGTTTGCCGGTATGTCTACCTTTGAGGTGGTTGATAAGTTACAAAATACGGCTGAACCCATAGTAAAAACGACGTTGTCTATCTCACCACTAATGCCGCCACCTGGTGTAACGGTAAATCCGTTCATGGTATTAGGCAGGGTTTTATTTTGTGACTTAACATTATCGTTGTCGAAGGCACGAGCAATAGGGTGCTCAGAACGAGACTCTAACAATGTAGTTAGCGCCATTACCTGCACTGGATCTACCCCTTTAGCAAACCAGCGCTGTTGCAAAGAGAACTTACCTTCGGTCAGTGTGCCGGTTTTATCAAGGGCAATGGTATCAATATCGTTAAGTTGCTCTAATGCGTCAGCACGCTTTAACAAAATGCCCTGACGATTTAACTTTGCCATAGCGCAGGTTAACGCTGAGGGTGTGGCTAAGCCAAGGGCACAAGGGCAAGTTGCCACTAATACCGAGATGGTGATCCAAAAAGCATCTTCACTGCCCACAAACGACCAATAACTGTAGGTTAAAGCCGATATCAACAACACTGAGAACACAAAATAACGGGAAAAGTTATCGGCAATCTGCGCAGCTTTTGGCTTGCTTGCCATGGCGCTAGCTTGTAAACGTACGATTTGATTGACCAAGGCATGCTTTAAGCTTTGAGTCACTTTAACCGTTAGTGTGCCATCTTGGTTTACTGTACCGCCGTAAACTACATGGCTGGCCGATTTACTGACGGGATTAAATTCTCCCGTTAACATAGACTCATCAACCGCAGCGGTACCGTCTAGCACAATACCATCGACAGGGATGGTTTCACCAGGCTTCACCAGTACCACATCATTGGGCGCTAATTGCTTTGCAAGGACCTGAACAATACAGCCATCTTCTTCAATTTTGGCCGCTGAAACAGGAATATATTGCATCATATTGGCTGAAATTTGCGCCGCACGGTGCCTGCTCCTATGTTCAAGGAATCGGCTTAACAGCAGTAGAAAGATAAACATGCATATGGATTCAAAATACACTTCACCTTGCTCAAGCAAAGTGGAACGTAAACCCGCAAAGTAGGTACCAAATACCGCGAGGGTGACAGGCACATCCATATTCACGGTTTTTGCGCTTATTGCCTTCAAAGCAGCTAAATAGAACGCGCTTCCTGAATAAAGAACAACTGGGGTAGTAAGGGTGAGTGCAACCCAATAAAAGTATTGACGGGTTTCTTGTTCAATGGCACCAAACCAATCAAAATAAAGCCCAGCCATTAGCATCATCACCTGCATGGTCATGATGCCTGCCAAGCCTAACTTTTTAATAAACGATTTTTGCTCGCGCTTATAGCTCGCTTCATGTTCATCTGGGTGAAACGGTGAGCCAACATAACCTATGCGTTTTAGTGTGGTAAGTATTTGGCTAAGTTTAATAACATCGGGTTGCCAGGTTATTAGTGCGCGACGCTCTTGAACGTTTACGGCGACTTGCGCAATACCTGATACTTTTGATAGCTGCTTTTCAATCAGCCAACCGCACGCTGCACACGTTATGCCTTCAAGGGTTAGCTGTATTTGCTTGTGCTGGCCTTCGTCAAAAACAAACTCTTCTTGAAGGGCTGGGTCGTCATAAACGTTAAGCGCAGAAAGGCTTTCTAATATACCATCGTCTGACTTTTGGGCTGGCTCAGTACGAAACTGATAATAATCTTCCAAGCCATTATCTACGATGGCTTGAGCAACAGCTTGGCAACCAGGGCAGCAGAGCTGCCTGGTTTCACCTAATATTACTGCTTCGTATTTGTGTGTTGCATCGTTCGTTAACGCGCAATGGTAACAAAGGTTTTCGCTCATTACGGATTAAACTTGATGGCGCCAGAGTAGGGAAGTTGCAGCGTATTTTGTACTTTCCAACTGTCATCTACAGGAGAAAGCGAAACTTGCCATTTACCGGTAAGGTCCTTTTCGACAAAACCCCGGTAAATACCATTAGCATCACGACTTAATAATACACTTGCATCACGCTCTTCGATGGTCACATGATAAAAATTCAGTTTAAGGGCGTTTCCTTCTTGAGGAATACCTGAATGGAATTTTACTGCAATACTGCCGTCAGTAATGGTTAGGTCTGTTGTTATGTTTTTGCGTTTCGCGATGGCTTCTTTATCAAGCCGTGCATTGATGGCTTTACCTTCTTTGTAATAGTCGTCTACTACTAAGCTGTCTTCGGTTGAAATAGCCAATTTCAATAACACGCCACCCATTACTAATGTAATTAGGGGAACAGCAATAAGGAACCAGGGCCAGAATTGTTTATACCAGGGTGTATTCATTAATTACATCAACTCGTTTACTACAGAAAAACCGGCGCGTTAGGAAAAATAAGGCATCCAGTTAAAGAGGTGTATTTTCTCATAAAAAAAGCCCCGTGATAACGAGGCTTTTTAGCATTATTGTTGGTTGTACGAATTTAGTCGTTAGAAAGACTATATACGTACGATGCAACAACGTGGATTTTGTCATCACCCAAGGTTTTCTTGAATGAAGGCATAACACCATTTCGGCCGTAGGTTAGTGTTTCAGTAACCGCACGATGGCTTCCGCCATACAACCAAATGTTGTCAGTCAGGTTAGGCGCACCAAGTGCTTGGTTACCTTTACCGTCCATACCATGACAGGCAGCACATGCAGCAAAGCGAACTTTACCTGCATCAGCAAGTTGTTGGTCAACTTCACGCCCACTTAGGCTTAAAGCGTACTCAACGACTTCTGTGATACCTTGCTCACCCATAACATCTATCCATGCTGGCATAGCGGCTTTACGGCCTAACGTTAGGGTTTCAACAATTTTTGCACCCGAACCACCATATAACCAATCGTTATCAGTAAGGTTAGGGAAACCACCGTTTTGGCCGCGAGCATCAGAACCGTGACACTGAGAACAGTTTTGCATAAACAAACGCTGTCCTACTTTATTCGCTTCAGGGTCTTTCGCTAGTTCCTCAACAGGAATTTGCGCATACGCTTCGAAAATTGGGTCGAACTTTTCAGCTGCATAATCCAACTCACGATCGTACTCTACAAACTTGCCTTGCTCTTTTGCATCGATACGCGCTTGCGCCGATTCTTCAAGCGTCAATATGCCTTGGTTTGAGCTCTTCCAGCCAAATAAGCCTTCGTATGAACCCAATCCAGGATAAAGGGCAAGATAGATAAAACCCCAAATGATTGTCATGTAGAACATGATTGTCCACCAACGAGGAAGGTTATTGTTTAACTCCTCGATGCCGTCAAATTCATGCCCCATTGATTCTCCTTCTGGTACGCCTGTTTGGTTAGACAAACACCAGCGCAGAAGGAAATAGCAACCAATGATTAACCCTAGGGTTATCACTGAAATCCATATTGTCCAAAACATACTCATAAGTTCGAGACTCCTGCTAATCTTCTTTTGATTTTTCTTTGTCTTCGTCTGCGAAAGGCAAATTCGCCGCTTCATCAAACTTTTGCTTGTTGCGGCTACTAAAAGCCCACCAAACTATGCCAATGAAACTAACAAAGACGATGACAGTAAAAATGCTACCTACTATTCCTTGATCCATATTATTTCAAATGTGTGCCAAGAGATTGTAGGTATGCAATAAGGGCTTCCATTTCAGATTTACCCTGTACTGCCGCTTGTGCTCCCGCGACATCTTCGTCGGTATACGGTACGCCAAAGCCTTGGAAAACTTCCATCTTCTTGGCGGTTAACTTACCGTCAAGTCTGTTTTCTGCAAGCCATGGGAAACCAGGCATATTCGACTCAGGTACCACGTTACGCGGATTAAGCAGGTGAACACGATGCCATTCATCACTGTAACGCCCACCAACACGTGCTAGGTCAGGACCAGTACGCTTAGAACCCCAAAGGAAAGGGTGTTCCCATACTGACTCACCAGCAACACTGTAGTGACCGTAACGTTCTGTTTCGGCACGGAACGGACGAATCATCTGACTGTGACAACCAACACATCCTTCACGGATATAGATGTCACGGCCTTCTAATTCTAATGCTGTATAAGGACGTAAGCCTGTTACCGGTTCCATTGTTTGCTGCTGAAACATCAGCGGCGTAATTTGAACCATGGCACCGAAGCTAATCGCAACAAGGATTAGCACGGTTAACAGGCCGACATTTTTTTCAATTAACTCATGTGGATTTTTCATTATGTCGTCTCCTTATTACGCTGGCTGAGTTGTAACATCAGCAGCGATACTACCTTTAGGGGCACGAACGGTTTTCCATGTGTTGTAGGCCATGATAAGCATGCCAGTAACCACGAAACAACCACCAATGAAACGAACCACATAGAAAGGTTTAGACGCTTCAAGCGATTCTACAAAGCTATACGTTAATGTACCGTCAGCATTTACTGCACGCCACATTAGCCCTTGAAGAACACCTGACATCCACATTGCTACGATATATAGCACCACACCAATTGTTGCTAACCAGAAGTGAACATTAACAAGACGTGTGCTGTACATCGCTGGCTGACCAAACAGGATAGGTATTAAGTGGTAAATAGAACCAATTGATACCATGGCTACCCAACCTAGTGCACCTGAGTGTACGTGGCCGATAGTCCAGTCTGTGTAGTGAGACAGTGCGTTAACTGTTTTAATTGCCATCATTGGGCCTTCGAAGGTAGACATACCGTAGAAAGACAATGAAACAATTAAGAAACGTAATACAGGGTCAGTACGCAATTTATGCCATGCACCAGATAGCGTCATTATACCGTTTATCATTCCGCCCCAAGAAGGAACGAATAGAATGATAGACATCACCATACCTAGCGACTGTGTCCAATCGGGTAGGGCAGTATAATGTAAGTGGTGAGGACCAGCCCAAATGTACAATGAAATCAATGCCCAAAAGTGAACAATAGATAATCTGTACGAGTAAACTGGGCGACCTGCTTGCTTAGGAACGAAGTAATACATCATGCCCAAGAAGCCAGCAGTTAGGAAGAAACCTACTGCGTTATGGCCGTACCACCACTGCATCATGGCGTCTACTGCGCCTGCATACAATGAATAAGACTTAGTGAAAGACACCGGAATGGCCATGCTATTACCAATGTGCAATACAGCAACGGTAAGCATGAACGCCCCTAAGAACCAGTTCGCAACATAAATATGCGACACTTTTCGGATAACTAGGGTTCCGAAGAAGTTAATGATATAAGCGAGCCAGACTAGCGTAATCAATATATCGATTGGCCATTCTAGTTCAGCGTATTCTTTCGAGCTGGTTAAACCTAAAGGTAGAGAAACTACCGCCAATACGATAACGGCTTGCCAGCCCCAAAACGTAAATGCAGCAAGTTTGTCACTGAACAGTCTAACCTGAGAGGTACGCTGAACGATGTAGTATGACGTTGCGAACAACGCACAGCCGCCGAAGGCAAAAATAACGGCATTGGTGTGCAAAGGACGCAGACGCGAAAACGTTAGCCATGGTGTGTCAAAGTTAAGCATAGGTGCAAATAATTGCGCGGCAATAAATACCCCTAGGCCCATACCAATGATACCCCAGACTATGGTCATAATGGTAAATTGCCTAACTACTTTATAATTGTAGTCAGGTTGTGCTTGGCTTATTTCACTCATTTTAATGAATCTTCCACTTCAAATGAACTATGGTCTCCAACAGCCGTTCAAGTACGGTCTAGACATGCGAAAGCAACGGAATAACGCTTCACACCGAGCTCGGAAAGAGTAATAATTATAGTCTCCAAGCCAGTTGGTACGCGGATGATAAGGTTTTTAATTACAAAAAGATACCATAAACTACCTGAGCTTGATCTCCATCAATGAAGAAATATACAAAATTTAAGAAATGCTAAATAACAGTAACAAAAAGAGATCATTTTATTCACAAAGGTGGCTTACCCCGCTTTGCATTTTTCTCGTTGCAGTATGTGTATTTGCAGTGCATCAATACCAAATGTCCGCTACGCCTTCTTCAAGCTCCTTAAATGAAATAGGAGAGAGCTGTACATTTGTCAACGAGCACTGTGAATTTTTAATACATGGCAGGCATGCTTACGCGGAATTTTCAGAGAAAGTAGAACCTGAAACCTCTATTACCTTAGTACTCGATTTACCTGTAGGCACAAAGATAGAAAGTGCCTGGATAGAGGGTGTGAACATGTACATGGGTAAAGTGCCTGTGCTGCTTGAAAATAAACACAATGGCGAATGGTCAGGTTGGTTTATGTTGGGAAGCTGTAACGAAGAAAAAATGAAATGGCAATTGCGGTTAAATATAGAAGGGCAGGCAGCACCAAGCCACCTGAACTTCGAAACGACAATCTAGTATGACTTACATTTGAGACTGTAAGTAGTTAGACAAGCCAAGGCGTTTTACTAGGCCAAGTTGTTGCTCTAACCAATGGGCGTGATCGCGCTCGGTATCGTCAAGCAGCACGACTAAGATGTCACGTGTTACGTAGTCTTTTGCAGACTCACATAGCGCGATGACTTCTTTAAGTTTTGCATCTACTTCATATTCGACACGAAGATCGCTTTCAAGCATCTCAGGTACATCTGAACCTACTTTAAAGCCAGTTCGCGTGACCATGTCTGGTACGCCTTCTAAAAACAGCATACGCTCGATAAGTTTAGTGGCGTGGCCACGCTCATCGTCAAATTCGTGATCGATACGCTCATAAAGTTTAGTGAGCCCCCAATCTAAATACATTTGAGAATGAATGAAGTATTGATCCATAGCGGCCAATTCATAAGAAAGTAGCTCGTTTAGACCTTTAATGATGGTTTGATTACCTTTCATTAGTCATCTCCCATTACTTGCGCCTGAAGGTAGTTTTCAATACCCATAGCGCCGATTTGATATTCTTGAGTTTCAATCCAATCTAAATGATCTTCTTCGTACTCTAAAATTGATTCTAGGATGTCGCGCGTAACGTAATCCTGCTTTTCTTCGCACAGCGCGATGGCTTCGCGTAATAATGGTAACTGTTCTTTTTGGAATCTGGCATCGCAGCTCAGCATTTCCTCAGTATCTTCACCAATATAAAGTTTGCCTAACGCCTGAAGGTTAGGTAACCCTTCTAAAAATAGAATGCGCTCAATTAACTCATCTGCTTGCTTCATGTCTTTAATCGACTTTTTGTAGTTCTTTTCATTGAGCTCTTGTAAGCCCCAATTTTTGAACATACGTGCATGCAGAAAGTACTGATTTATAGACGTTAACTCACTGGTGAGTACATCATTCAGCTTCGCGACGACTTGTTTGTCACCTTGCATAATAAAAACCTTAATTATCAATATGACGCTAGTGTAGATTGAAAATACGCAAATGTCAAAAAATTACTTTAAAAACAATGGCATACAAATGGAAATGGTTATCACTTCATCCTTTGTTTGCATTAAGAATTGTCGACTATTTTTGTTGCGTATTTGCATAGGCTAAACTTTCTTCGGCAAAACCTAAACCCGCTTCGGTGAAAAAGTTAAATACTTTATCAACGCCTTGTTCTAGCAAATGATTAACTTCATCTTCATACCGTGCGATCGCTGCTACTTTACCGGTATAACCCGCGTTTCTAAGTTGACGGGTGATATTGATTGCGTCTTGTATAGAAGGCAACGCTAATAAAATTAAGTGAACATTTTTAAGTTCTAGGTTGTCCCACAAGTCTACATCTTCACCATCACCACAAATAACATTTAATCCTTCACTGGCAAGTTGCTTTACTTTCACTCTATCGGCGTCCATACCCCATACACTCACATCAGCAAGTTTAGATAACGCGTTAAATGCACCTTGCCCAACACGTCCCATTCCCAACACTAAAAACTCAGCTTTGTGCAAAGTAGGGTAAATGTCTTCTTTAAGCCGGCGGTTTTTTTCGAAACGTTTAATCGTGTCTTTATATTTGTGATATTGAGAATGCGAGGTTCGATACAACACACTAGTAATAACGAAAGAGACGGACAATGAAAGTGCAATCACTACTAACCAGCTTTCAGCCAATAAACCCAGCGAGACGGCAAGTGCACCTACAATAAGCCCAAATTCACTAAAGTTAGACAGCACAAGGCTACTTAAATAAGACGTTCGGCCTCGTAATCGAAGTGACGTAAATAGGCCAAAGAATAGGGCAGCCTTTATAGGGATAAACAAACAGAACACCAACGCGATAATAATCATATTGAAATCAGGAAGTGCGGTTAACCCGATGGTAAGGAAAAAGCCTATCAAGAATAAGTCTTTGAAACTAAGTAACGATTTAGCAAGCTCACTGGCCTTTTCATGTTGCGCCAACATGATGCCAAATATCAGAGCTCCTAGATCGCCTTTAATATTAACCAGCTCGAATAGGTGATAGCCGCCTAAAGCAAGAATGAACCCAGTAAGAGGGAGTAACTCTCCGTGACCTGACTTATTAATAACACGGTTAATAAGCGGCATCGCTGGAATAAGTGCCAACAACCCGAGTGCCCACACTGAAGGGAGTTTGCCTGTGGCAGCCACTAAAAATATAACAGCAAACACATCCTGCATAACCAAAATACCAATGGCAAGTCGGCCATGACGGGTTTTACTTTCACCGCTTTCTTCTAGCACCTTAATAACACAAACCGTACTGCTGAAGCTTAGGGCAAAGGCAATCAGTGTAGCGCTTTGCCATGTTAGCCCTTCTATATACTGGCTGGCTACTGCAGCAATGCCGTACACACCACACGTCACAATACCTACCCAAATGAGGGTATGGGTAATACTACCGGCCCACACTTCACGTTTACTTAAGTCGCGAACGTTTAACTTTAAACCAATAGTGAACAACATGATGGTAATACCCAAGTTGGCTATCTTGGTAAGATCATCAGTGAGCGTGTAGCCTGAAAAATTGAGCAAAAAACCCGCGACTAAGTAACCTACTAACGGGGGGATCCCAATAAGTTTAACCGTTAAACCGCAAACAAATGCGAACAGAAGAAATGCATACTCCATGAATTACCTTTCACCATTTCGATTAATGAGTACAAATAGAAATGCCTGTAGTCCGTTTGAGCCATGACATTTCTACCTTACATTCTTATATTAGTTAGCGCGGCGATAACTCAAAATTTTCAACACGCTGATGTATATAGAAGTGTTTAGATTAGCATGTAATGAAACATGAGCGAATGGGAAAAGATAGATACCATTATCTTGCGTTTATATCACTGTAGGTTTTAGCAATTAAAGATATAGTAATAAGTAAATGTACCGCTTAATAAAACCCAAAATTGTGTTGGAACAGTAATAACTGATAATCACACATGGAGTAGCTATGCGAAATCAAATCTTAGGAACCTTAACGGCATTATTTATTTTTAACCTACTGGTAGGTTTTTACTGGCATCCAGCGTGGTGGTTTCTATTATTAACCGTGTTGCTACTCGGTTTAGCAATCGTCGATACAGTCCAGAATAAACATGCGATCTTAAAAAATTTCCCGTTAATTGGCAGAACTCGCTGGACCGTTGAATCATTGCGACCCTTTATACAGCAGTATGTCTTAGAATCAGATACTGGCGGCGCGCCCATATCCCGTATGTTTCGCTCTATTGTGTATCAACGAGCAAAAGACAGTAGAGAAACTATTCCTTTTGGCACCCAGTTAAATACTTACGACGATGGTTATGAATGGATAGGACATTCATTATCAGCTCGTGATATTGATGAAATGAACCACGACCCAAGGGTTACGGTAGGTGGAAAAGACTGCAAGCAACCATACCATGCTAGCATCTTGAATATTAGTGCGATGAGCTTTGGTAGCTTGTCTAAAAACGCCATTCTGGCGCTTAATAAGGGCGCTAAGAAGGGGAACTTTTTTCATAACACTGGGGAAGGTGGCTTAACGCCTTACCACGAAGAAAACGGTGGTGACATTGTTTGGCAAATTGGTACTGGCTATTTTGGGTGCCGAACCAAAGACGGGAAGTTTGATGCCGATCTGTTTAAAGAAAAAGCGTGTTTGCCGCAAGTTAAAATGATTGAAATAAAGTTAAGTCAAGGCGCTAAACCCGGCCATGGTGGTATATTACCGGCTTATAAAAATACACCCGAAATAGCGAAAATTAGAGGCGTAGAGCCAGGTACTCAAGTAGATTCACCGCCTCGTCATAGCGCCTTTTCTACGCCGTTGGAGATGATTGATTATATACAAAAGCTTCGCGATCTAAGTGGCGGCAAGCCTATTGGAATTAAACTCGCGTTAGGCAGAAAAAGTGAATTTATTGCCATGTGTAAAGCCATGGTAGAAACCGGTATTACTCCCGATTTTATCACCGTTGATGGAGGCGAGGGCGGTACAGGCGCTGCACCTCTTGAATATTCAAACTCAATTGGTTTTCCACTGAGAGAGGCATTAGCATTTGTGGATGATTGCTTAATAGGTTTTGATTTACGAAAAGACATTAAAATCATAGCTTCGGGTAAAATTATCACAGCATTTCAGCTAGTTAAAAACTTGAGTTTGGGCGCTGACATTTGCAACAGCGCACGGGGGATGATGTTGGCGCTTGGCTGTGTTCAGTCACTCTCGTGTAATACTAATAAGTGCCCAACCGGCGTTGCTACGCAAGATCCAAAGCTGGCTAAAGGGCTAGATGTAACAGATAAATCTGAGCGAGTGTATCGCTTTCACAAGAAGACGCTGCATGCATTAATGGATATGCTGTCTTCAACCGGCCATGTAAGTACAACGGAATTAAACCGCACACATATATTTAGACGTGTAGATCAAGCAAGTATCGCACGTTACGACGAAATCTTTCCGTTAGTGAAAACCGGTACACTGTTAGGTGATGATATTCCAGAGCGATTTAAGCTACACGTCAAAGAAGCTAATTCTGATAGCTTTATGCCGTGCAGCTTATTGGCTGAAATAGAAGAAGAAACGAAGTCAGTTTCTTAATTTCCACCTTGAGCATCTTGTTCTGGCATGCGTAATTGATACAAACGATACTCAGAAGTTCGATAGGGGACGACTTTATATTTAGGCTGTAAATAAGCAACTAAATCAATAAGTTCCTGAACAGTAAGTACATTGTTCATATTCCGCATGCGCGATTCTCCATCGACGGAAGTCATACTAACAGGCTGCCTACGCGTTAACTTATGTGAGGGGTTTATCACACTGGTGACAAGCTCTCCATAGGTTGTGATCCTGCCACTGCTTCCCCCTAGAGGTATTGGTTTGGGCACTAGATAAGCATGATTTTCTGGCATTGTTATGCCTTCTATTTGGTGACAGTCAGTACACTGGTACTTCTGAAATGCCACTTTACCAGCGTCTGCATTTCCCTCAGGTAAGCTAAAACCCCGAGGCGAGTCTGGTCCTAAATCACACCCCGCCAATAACAACGCGATTAAAAGTAATGCAGTAGCAAGTTTTGCCATGTTCACGACTCCAACTTTATTATTCTGAAATTTTATTATGGTGCAAATCTAGAACGGGGAATTGATTTCAATCAAAGAAATGTGAACAGTAGTTAACTATATTGTAATTATCCACTCCCATTAATGGAACGAACTAATGGACGATTACAACACTGTTTTAGTACCTGTAGATGTGTTTTCAGACTATTCGCAAATTTTATCGAAAGCCTTGCGCGTAGCACCAGACCCAAAGAACGTTCATTTACTTTATGTGGCATTTCCACAGACTAACGTTGAGCCCTACGGACTATTTTTGGAACGTGACTATTCACAAGACGTGCAAGAACAAGCAATGACAAAATTGAAAGACATTGCGGCAATTAACAATATTCCTGATAGCAACGTAAACGTCGAAATTGGTTCACCTGCGGATGAAATACATCACTTAGCTGAAAAGTTAAACGCCGATCTGATTGTGATAGGCACACACGGACAAAGTGGGCTTCGGCTTCTTCTAGGATCTACGGCGAATGCTGTACTGCACGGTGTGAAAAGAGATGTATTAGCAGTAAAAATATAAACAATGACACAGTAATTGACCTTAACGCTAGCGCTGAACGATACGTAACATATCTGTCATTCAAATAAGTTAGTGTCTAGGAATTATCACTAAACACTGTACTGTTATGCCACCAAAGCGCTCGGGTTTTCTCGTTTATATTTTGCTACTATCTACTCTTATAGAGGAATAAAAGCGGCATTTTCCAGCGAAGCCGCGGTTAGGCAAGAAGTTGTAGCAATGGCACTATTACTTCCCATTGTGTTCATGCTTGAAGTAACAAACAGCGAAAGAGTGTTGCTACTCTTCTCGCTGTTCATTGTGCTAATTACCGAATTACTCAACACTGCCGTGGAAAAACTATCGGACCACGTAAGTACTGACATGCACGAACTGATAGGGAAGGCCAAAGATATTGGATCGGCGGCGGTATTTATCATACGACATAGATTTTCACATGGTTTCTGGGCTTTTCTTTTCGTCGTAACATTGCTCGATTAACTCCACCACAGAACTACTTAAGTTCTTTAGATGTGATGCATCAACACGACTTTCACCGCCGTGATTCAAATCGGAAATGGTAAACACGACATCTTCGCCGCTAGAATTCACATGAACTAGCACTTCATCTTCCTCATCGACAAATGGCACTTTGATATAAAGCGGCTCATTATTATCAGCAAAATAATCAATAGCTTCATCGACTGAAGTGAACGCTGGTTTCTTTTCTGGATGAAGTGACCAGGTTTTAGATGGGATGACAAGTTCGGCAATTGTTTTACCGTGTGACGCGTTAATACCATTAGACATAACATTTCCTTTTTTAATACCTATGCTAGTTGGTACGAAGCCATTCGATAATTGGGTTCAATTTTGATAGCAAACACAGGAAAAGAAGAGAATGTTTTGGGAAAAGAGAAGGGGAAAGACAGGAGTAATCAGCTCAAGAAGTTACGCGTAACTCCTTGTAAGCAATTTCATTATTAATATCAATTAGATATAATCTTGACATTATATCCCGAAGAAATCCGCAATTAGAACATATAACGAAATAAATCCTATATCGGGCACGGGCAGTTTAATAAAACCTATAATTAACGTTTAAATTTTTCTGATAACTTCGCCATTCCGCCTCGTTTTACATTAGCTTGTTGTGTGTAGTGACCAGGCATTTCAGGCGATTGCCAGCCTCCGGCCAGTTGGAGTTCGGGCAAGGTAGCACCATTTTCTGCAAGTGATACCGCGCCACCAACTCTGCCACTATGAGGCGTGATGTTTTCTTTTATTTCCGCCCGGGCAGCAACTCGTTTCCATATTCGATAAACACTCGAATAATCGAGAATTGAAGATTCATGTATCGGTGAATGTTGATGTGTATTTGCCTGTTCGTCATAAGGCAACAGTGCATGCCCGCGGTTTGAAACCCGGCGAAAAAGTATACCTCTGTTTATACGACGTAGATCATCAACAAGTCTTTCGCTCTGTGTCTTAGCATTAAAATTGGCTTCAGCGATATATTCATCAACCATGTTGATAGTACTAGTAGAAATAAATCGATGTGAACCCTTACCACTTTGGTCTGACTTTGACGTAACCACCAACACTGCATTGTTGCGTCTACTAATATGCTCAGCACAAACGCGTACTAACTCATCAGCGCGTAAGAGTGCATCAAACATTAAGTTCATAATCGTTAAATCGCGCATTTCTAATAATGTGTCTGGAATAATCTTATTGTTTATTTCATCCAATAAGTCGATAGTAAGCGGAACGGCTTGGTTATGACTAAGTTGGAACTTCCGATTCTCAATAAGTGACAAACGAACGAAATCCCGCAAATAAACCGATTGGATGATAGGATTCGGAAGTTTTGCAATGCCTAAAAATTTACTCAGCGCTGATAGGCGGCGTTTGATAGTTCTGTAGGCGAGGGGAGACTTACACAGTTCTTCTACATAGCGTTTGATTGCGTATTCGTTATGAGAGAAATCATCACTAAAACTGTCGATACGTTCTGACTGGCAGAAAATGGCGAAGTCGTTAAAGTCACTGATATAAGCGCGTTGTGTATTGCGAGGTAGCTTTGTGAATATGTCACGAAAATACGCATCAACATATTCAGCTCGTTCTGTATTGGTACTGTCACCATCGACAATAGACAGTTGTGTATTTGAACCAGGTTTGAATATAGACGACATCTAACTAACTCATTGTTTTTATGAACATTAGACTAAATCATTTCACGCATGATAATTACAGTTATCATGCGTGAAATGATTGAATTAGCCTTATATTATCCCGATTCTACACATTTTAACTGTTGTTATATACAGTTAAATTGGTATTGATCACATTTCCTTTTCTAATCGACTATTTATTAAACGTGCGCTACGCAAAATCTAACGGTATATACCTCTATTATGCGCTCAGATTTTACGTAGACGCACATTCAAATTGCGTACATTTCCACTTTATTGTGTGTAATCTTACGGTGATTAATCAGTATTCTACGCACTAGTTCTATCGGTGATTAAACTTGTACCACTTGGAAAGTACGAAATAATAAAAAGATTACAGCTCCCAAAACTCATTGTTTAGACGTTAAAGAGGCAATGTAAAAGACACTAAAGTAAATTGCAGTACACATTGTCAGTAACGCAGTAGAAAAAATATAAATTATGAAAATAGGTTAGGTGTTATTATTTAGGCAATGGTCGCTGGTAATAAAAGTTAAAAATAGCGGTAAAAAGCATTGCGTAAAATTAGACACTACGAGAGCTTTGGTATTGTACTCGTATTGCCAGAAAGCCTGAGCATTTAAATAAAACATGGCTTTATCATTTCCTCATAATCATTTGCTCGTATCAAAGCTAAACGCTGGTTAAATTACACAAAAATATACAAACGCTTTAATAAATATACTGACTAATTTTTGTATATATAAAAACTCACTGTGTTCAAACGCCTCAGAAATAAATTACAACGACGTATCATTATTCTTAACGCTGTTACTCAATTAACAATGTCATTGGCAAGCTATTAATTTAAAGCGTGTGCTTAGGTGATGTAGAACTTCTAATTATTGCCCTTAGGATATTAGTTTCCATTTTAGCCTGATTAATTCAAATAATGCGGAAAAACACACACGTAGCGTTAGGACAGGGAACAACCTTAATACTGTCTACAGTGATACAGCATTTGGAATACGTCCACACATAAATACGCCTAGCTATATAACAATATCTATATCCAATTTAACATAATATACATTATGCGCAATTAAGTATATGAGGGTTTAGGGTGGTTAATGCTAGCCTTTTCGATAGCTTTGTCGTGCGTGATGACTTACACACTTTTTCTGCGTTTCGTTATTGCGTGGTTTTGAAATGTGTTTTTATAGCGTGCGTGAGATTAAAATCTGAGGTGTTTAGCGTGGTATCCATAGCAAGATTTCGCGTACAAGCGCATCGCAATCGACTGCTATCTTATGAAAGTTTCGCTAAGAGATTCTAGATAATGATTAGACTTACTATTTAATGTGGTAACGAGTGTTAAGTAAGAATATTTAAATTATGGTTAAGCTAACGTATAAGTTATTGGTAATAAGCTGCCCGCTTTACAGTCTTAGTTTTTCAAAGCCGCATTTTCTATTTCTAATATAATTATGCGTTCTAACATTCTTAACAACTGCTTGCGGTTTTCTCTTTGTATTTTAGTCAGGCTTTTATTTAATAAAGTCACATCTTCTTCTGATAAAGATACTTCAACACTTTCGGTAATATTCGCGTTGTGTACAAATTGTTTGTAATGACTAACGCTGTTTTCTATTGCGGTATCTATTAAATGTTGCGAGCAGCCAACTAGCTTGCCAGTAATATACGTAGCAATAACTTTTCTTACTTCTGTTAAACATGTAGGAAACGCTATAACATTTTCTACATGTTGTTTTATGTCATCACTTTCAATTGTGCTCACTAAACGCTACCTTCAATTTACATATAATCCGCGTATTTAAATCTATTATTTGGTTTTAATAGAACATTGCTGAATTCATAAATTCAGTAAATAAAAGAATCTATGGCTTAGCTTCTTTTATTGTTTAAGCTATTAACTGCTGCACTTAACATTTCTTTATCGCCGTCATGAATTAACGCTTTCATACTGCGTTCATAAGCTTCTTTGGCATGTTTAGTTGCAGCTTTACAAATATCATCATTGCTTGTTTTTGCAATGGCATCTAACGTCTTTTGTATTCTTATAGAGACTTCAATCATGGATGCACCATCTCGTGCTAAACCTGTGAATGCGTCATCAAACATATCGGCCGTACTCATGTCAGGTACGGTTACTTTATCGTATTTAATGTCACGAATGTCATCGCATTTTTCTTTGTGCGCCCACTGAATAAACAAACGAGCATAACTGCCAAGAATACTGATGGCGGTACCTGGGTCGTTTACTGAAGGCGAAAGCGCGCGGGATGCTATTTCTGATAGCACGACCAATCCATATCTAGGATCGGCTTCAAATGACCGTTCGCTGCCAATTTGAAATGCTGAAAGTAGTGATGATTTATCACTGGCTTTACTGCTGCTGTCATCCTCGGAGTTTTTCGGTTTAAAGCTCTCGATGTAGCACAGCGGTTTATCCGGTGTGCAAAATTGGCCGGGTAGCATGGCGATATGGACTTGGGTGTCTCGTTCTTCAGCCCACGCTTGCACTTTTGCCATATCAACCATTTGTACATAGCCAATACTATCAGTTGTTAGTGTTTGGTATTTTGAGGGATCACCGCCCTGCTCTTTCACACTGTTCGGCTGCTGCTTACCGCCGAGCCTGGGCGTCGATAATCGATGGTTAATAGCACGCATGGCGGCATCTTCAACTTTTTGTACCGTAGAGCCCACACGGCCGAGTCTCGCGACACTGTCTACCCACCGGATAAACGTAAGAATGACAATCACAAAGACGAGACAGGTAAGACAAAAAAGTAGAAATATTCCAGCGTCTTCGAAGAAATTGTTAATTGAAGCGGTTATGGCGACGACGCTAAAGATAAACGCGCCTACAAAAGTAGACAGTGCATTTTGTGAGGCATCATCTGAGATAATTAAACTTACCGAACGTGGCGTCGACGACCTGCTGGCAGATGCATAGGCGTTTACCATAGTACCGGCCGAAAAAGTCGCTATAACCAACATGCTCGATGCCATAATGGATAACAGTGTTTCTACCGAGGATTGATCAACTTTAGGTAGGTGCTGCGCAAGTGCGGTGCCGTCTGCCAGTTTCGAGGCGAACACAGCCGCTATCGACAATAAGCATAATGTTAATGGCTTTACCCACAATTTTTCTTTAACACTGAATAGCAAAAACCGTAATCGGTCTACAGAAATAGGCGCATCCATGAATTTATGTCCTTTCTTTTATTATAATTATAGTCAGAAGTTTCTATTTCATACGTTTGTTACCGGCACAACGTTTAGAGCAATACACTACGTTATCCCAATTCTTCTCCCATTTTTTGCGCCATGTAAAGGGTCTGTTGCACACGGGGCACATTTTGCTTGGTAAATCAGACTTCTTCATTTTTAGATAATTTGGTTAAAAAGATGGTCGCGCTGTCTTTCATTGCATCAATGTTTTCATCTTTCATTCGGCTATAAGTTTTATACATCATTGCCATTCTGGGGTTACCGCTTAGCTTTTCTTTATGTTTATCGATGAAATGCCAGTATAAGTAATTGAACGGACATGCCTTAGGGCCTGTTTTTTTACTGACTTGATAGCCGCAATTTTTGCAGTAGTTCGACATTTTATTAATATAGCTACCACTTGCGATATAAGGTTTGCTCGCGAGTTGACCGCCATCACTGTATAAAATCATACCCGCTACATTAGGCAGTTCTACCCATTCATAAGCATCTGCATAAACCAGCAAGTACCATTGCTGTACCTCTTCGGGTGACAACCCTGTTAAAAGGCAGAAATTCCCCAGCACCATTAATCGCTGTATATGGTGAGCATACGCGTTTGCTTGTGTTTCCTTTAAGCATTGGCGCATGCAATTCATATTGGTTTGGCCATCCCAAAAGAAATCGGGGAGTGAGCGATTATTATTGAAATAATTATCGCTTTTAAGGCCTGGCATAAAGTGCCAATAAAACCCTCTAACAAATTCCCTCCACCCCAGTATTTGGCGGATAAAACCTTCAACCGAGTTAAGCGGCGCAGTGCCTGCGTAGTAAGCCGATTCCGCAGCATCAATGGCTTCTCTTGGGCTTAGCAAACCACAATTTAAATAAAACGCGATATGAGAATGATACAACCAAGGCTTACCTTCAACCATGGCATCTTGGTATTGGCCAAAATGGGGTAACCGTTCTTCTATGAAGTCGCTTAGCACCGTTAACGCATCGTCACGGGTAACGGCAAAGTGAAATGGGTTAATATCACCAAAGTGATCGCTGAACTCGCTCTCCACCAAATGAATTACATCTTGAGTAATCGCATCTATTTCAAATTGCGTGTGTGAAGGCACATTTGTACCTGCAGGCATGGGCTCTCGGTTTTGAGCGTCGTAATTCCATTTCCCGCCAATAGGGTTTTTATCTTCCATCAAGATGCCATGCTTTCTACGCATCTCTCGGTAGAAAAACTCCATGCGCAACTGCTTTCTGTCATGGGCCCAATCACTAAATTCTTTGGGGCTGGCGAGAAAACGAGAATCATTGATTATACTGACAGGCACACCTAGGGATTGCTCCCATTGCTGCATGCTTTTCAATAAACGATATTCGCCAGGTGATGTCACTTTAACATTATCAAAGTCGCCGCTCGCTAGCGTATATTTAACTTGTTCGAGCAAACCGCCTTGGTTTGACTCATCGTTATATTCAATATAGTTGACGTTAAAATTATCTTCCTTCAACGCTTTTGCGAAATGTCGCATGGCACTAAAGAGGAAAACAATTTTCTTTTTGTGATGCTTTACGTAAGTAGCTTCCTCACGTACTTCTGCCATCAGCACGGTATCTTGCGCTTTTGTTGCGTTTTCTAAAACAGGCAGGTTGTGAGTAAGCTGATCACCTAAAATAAGTATTAAAGACGCCATGGGTACCCTACTCTTTTAAAGCCTGAAAGGCATCTAAAGCACGCTGTCTCGATGCTTTTAAATCTACGATAGGTTTAGGATAAGTATCCCCTAGATGTACGCCTGCATCTTTAGCAATGACCGGCGGCGCATCCCAAGGCTTATGTATGTATTTATCAGGAAGGTCGGCAAGTTCAGGGCAGTACTTCCTGACGTACTTTCCTTGTTTATCAAATTTTTCTCCCTGTAATAACGGGTTAAAAATTCTGAAATACGGTGCTGCGTCAGCGCCTGTGCCTGCTACCCACTGCCAACCAGCGGTATTGCTGGCTAAATCAGCGTCTACTAGGCAGTCCCAGAACCAACGTTCGCCTTCTTGCCAACTAATAAGAAGATTTTTAACCAGGAAAGAACCTACAATCATACGAACACGGTTGTGCATATACCCGGTTTGCCACAGTTCTCGCATACCTGCGTCGACAATAGGGATACCGGTTTGCCCTTTTTGCCATGCTTTAAGAGATTTGGCATCAGTGCGCCAATTGAACTTATCAAATTTATCATTAAAGTTTTTGGTCGGTATGGTTGGAAAATGGTAAAGCAAGTAATAGCTAAACTCGCGCCAGCCCAACTCACTTAGGTAAGTATCTATACTTTTATCTTCACTGGTTTCAAACCTATCTTTAATGGCATACCAGACTTGATTAGGCGACACTTCGCCAAAATGCAGATGCGGTGATAGATGAGAGGTTCCATTCATTGACGGAATATCACGGGCATCTTTATATTTGCGGGCAGAGTGCTCGATAAAATCTTGTAAATTGTCAGCGGCACCGTCTTCACCTGGTTTCCAGTGATTTTTAAAATCACTGTCCCAATCTAGCGAAGGAAGTAAGTTGAGATCGTCTATATTACAAGAGCCGTTAGCCTTAGTATTTTTACTGTCATCAACATCGGCATATGTAATTCGTGCTGGCGGTGCTTGAGGATAGCGTGGAGGCTCAACGTTCAAACAACCTTTTCTATAATATGGGGTGAAAACTCGGTACGGCGTCCCGTCTTTTTTGTGCACCTTCATCGGCTCCCACAGCAAACTACCGTTACTGCTGTGCGCCTCAAAGTCATTGTCTAAAAGCTGCTTTTTAATCGCTTTATCTCGATTAATTTGCCAAGGCTCATAGCAGCGATTCCAATAGATTCCCTTCGCTTCATAGGCTTCCATTAATGCAGGGATAAGCGTTTTAGGATCGCCTTTAAATACCTTTAGGTGATTATTCAATCTCTCGTTCAATGAATTCAACGAGTGATGTAACCACCAGTTACTGGCGCCTCCTAATGCTTTTGCATCGTTCGCATTATCATCGTAAATGTAAATCGGGATTATTTTTCCTTCATCACAGGCTGCATTTAACGCGGGGTTATCTTTTACTCTAAGGTCCTGTCTGAACCACATTATTGACACTGGCACTGTCACGGTTAGCCCTTTAATTGAACATTATATAAACACTTACGCATACATATGATACGATAATCGCAGAAAGCAGGATCCATCTACCCCAAAAAAATGTATAAGGGAGGGAACCCTATGTTACTGGATAATCATGTGATACGTGATTCAGCAAGACCTACAAGAGGCTTGTTTTGGTTTCGCCACGACTTACGTTTTCACGACCAAGTGGCGCTATCATCGCTTTGTCAGCAAGTAGACGAATTAACGCTTCTCTTTATAATAGACGACAGCTGGTTTGTACCAAACTCTTACGGTATTCAACCCGTTGGTGAGCATCGTTTTAACTTTCTTATAGATACAATAGAAGCATTAAACGAAAAAGCGAGCGCTTTGGGTCACTCTATTTTGACCTTAAAGGGCCAAACTCCTGAACTACTCGTGTCTTTGCTTTCATCTAATGCTTATACGCACTTTGGTGTTACTGAACACGGAGGCTATAACGAGCGCAGAGAAGTAGAAGCGGTTTCTCGTTTTTTTCCTAATATCGAAATAGTGACAGGCGAATCTAGCTCGCTTTTCAATCAAAATGACCTCCCTTTTAATCTTGAAGTCATGCCGGATGTCTTTACCCCTTTTAAGCGTAAAATTGAATCTGCAATAAAACCCTGTGAACCTGTAGCAACGTTAACCGCATTGCCTAACCCTTTCACGCCAGATATTGACGCTGAATGCCAATATACGCTTAACCGTCGACCTCCACGTAATCAAACAGAAGGCTCATTCGTTGGAGGCGAAGACGCTGCAATCTCTCACTTAAACAGTTATTTATTCGAATGGAAAGTGGCAGCGAGCTATAAAGAAACGCGAAACGCATTAGATAATTGGCGCGACAGTACAAAACTGTCGCCTTGGTTAGCCACGGGTGCGCTATCGGCGCGGTATGTAATTCAAGAAGTTAAACAGTACGAACAAAACGTCGTTAAAAATGATTCAACCTATTGGATTTATTTTGAATTGCTTTGGCGTGAGTATTTTTATTGGCTTCAACAGAAGTTTGGACCAAAGTGGTTCCAGTTTGATGGCATAAAATCAAAAACGCCTAATACCAGCCACAACCATGAAGTATTTGTTGGTTGGTGTAACGGACAAACGGGATACCCTATTGTTGATGCGTGTATGCGTCAACTGGCGTCTACGGGTTATATGTCTAACCGAGGTCGACAATTGGTGGCAAGTTGCTTTGTGAATGAACTCAGGCAAGATTGGCGCTATGGCGCGGCTTGGTTCGAGAGTCAATTGTTAGATTATGATGTGGCTAGCAATTGGGGAAACTGGTTGTACCTGGCTGGCGTAGGTACAGACCCCCGAGAGAACCGGCAATTTAACTTGCAGAAACAAACCGAAATTTACGACCCGAAAGGTGACTTCTGTGCGAAATGGCTAGATTAACACCTTTATTTGTTACGTAAACATACCCACTAGCTAGCCTCTTTTTCAAGTTATGCGTAGCCTGCGGGAAGCAAATTCAGCCATTTTGGTTACGTGTAACCCAGTCAAGAGCAGTAAAAACGGGTTATCGGTTGTTTTTACGTAACCACTCATTAAGCAATTTAATTTGGCCACATTTGTAAGCGGCATACATCAAACGTACTGAGTTAGACACGGCTTCACTATCACTCCACCCTGTTTTCTCTCTAATTTCGTCGTAGCAAAGCTTAGCTTCTGGAGAAACATAGCCTCTCACAAGCTTTTTCCCTGCATCTCGTTGACGTTCTCGAAAGCGGCGTTGCTTATCAGCATTCGCTTTTGCTTTTTCTTTTATTGTGCTGTTTTTCGTATTTTCTGTCATAGTAATCACTAGCTCGTTAGTAATTCGAGTTTAACACGCGTTTTTATTTAGAAAAATGACTGTTCGGAGTTGTTTAGCTTACAAGTGTTCGCTAAATTAGCACCGCGAATTTAAAAAACAACGAGTTGGGAATGTCAGACAGAAAAAATAGTTTTAACAAAGAAGATTTATTAGCATGCAGCCGCGGCGAAATGTTCGGCCCAGGTAACAGCCAACTACCCGCCCCTAACATGCTAATGATGGATCGTGTCGTTTCTATTACTGAAGATGGCGGTGAACATGGTAAAGGCGAAATAATTGCTGAGTTAGACATTACGCCAGATCTTTGGTTTTTCGATTGTCACTTCCCAGGTGACCCTGTAATGCCTGGTTGCTTGGGTTTAGATGCTATGTGGCAGCTGGTCGGATTTTTCTTAGGCTGGTGCGATGGGCCAGGTAAAGGGCGTGCTCTTGGCGTGGGCGAAGTGAAATTCACAGGCCAAATACTGCCTACTGCCAAAAAAGTGACTTACAAAATCACCATGAAGCGTGTTATCAAACGTAAACTTTTCATGGGAATGGCGGATGGTTCTGTTGAAGTAGATGGTAGAGAAATCTACGTTGCGAAAGATCTTAAAGTAGGTTTGTTCCAAGACACATCTAACTTCTAAGGTAATAACAGCGTCAAAACGATAAAAGCCCCATTACTGGGGCTTTTTCATTGCTTAATCACTTTCTAAGAGAGAAGACGTTATTTGACACTAAGACCTACGTGCCTGTCTTCTACCGCCTCGCGCCAGCCTCCTAACCATTCCGACCGAGCGTCATTCTGTTGAAAAGGACAGATATCCTTTGAACGACCGCTAATACCAGCTTGATACCCTTTTGAATGGGCGCGTGTCAGTTTATCTCTTTTTTGTCTTTTCATTGATTAGCCTCTTTAACTTTGTAGGATGTGCTACAAATTCTCTCTCGGGCCCAATACATCGTTTTTCAATTGATAGTGGCGGAAAAGTCATTGTGCACACTACTGTGATAGTGCAATGTGCAAAATGGTTCAACATAATTATTGTAAAGAGTGCATTGACATTTGGTAATGTTATGAAACATAAATGAATTTTATATTACACTTTTTGGGCATATATATTTCAATTTTTAAATCTTTTAGCAATTAAAAAGGCCGCCATTAACGAGCGGCCTTTGAAAAATAACTAAAAGTAGAGCGAATTGATTATTTCTTCAATTTGCGACGGAAAATGGCCAGTAAACTTAGCGCCATTAAACCAAAGAAGCCCGTAGAAGCCCCACTACGCTCGAAGCTATCATCAACTTCTTCGCCGTCTTCATCAATACTACAATCGTCAATCGTGCCACCAGTCGGTGATAATTTTACTGCAACAATAGCATCAATTTCTACGGTCTCACCTTCTGTGTTAATTATATCAACACCTGTACTATATTTACTGGTTGAACGAATACGCGCATTAGCGATAATCTCATCATTATCGTTAATATCGATAGCTTCTAGCAATGTGTATTCACTGTCACACGGCGTTAAATCGTTCAAATCTAGAAACTCTTCGGTATCAATATCGAACATGAACGCGTGCGTTTCACGAACCGTATCGGATGTCGCATCAAAGTCTGATTTACCTACAATAATATTATTATTATTGATGGCATTTGCTTGCACGCCGGCAGTCGCAAAGAAACCCTCTGGGTACAATTGCTCAGTGGTATCTAAGTTGTATGCGAACAAACGAGAACGCGCGATATCACTTGACTCACGTAACACTGCACCTGCTACCCAGTTGTTATCGTTAATTGCCATTGCTTGACTAAGTAAGTTTTCTTCTCTTGGAAGTAGCTCTTGTGTTTCACCGTCTCTATAAACGGTAGCAACACGCTCGCTTTCATTTAGGCCTGTAGAGTTAGGACGGGTAATCGTTACCGCATCACCCGTTAACGCTTCACCCACAGCAATACCTTGTTCATTGATGTCATAGGCATAAGAAAAGTAATGTGAGGTGTCGTCTTCTTCTGGCGTGAAAAGCAGTGGGAATGTGTCAGTGCTTATTACATCACCGTTAACATCTAATTGCCAAATAGTTGCATTAACTTCCGATGAAAGCACAAACGCAGGTAAATAGTTGGTAGAATTTGTCACGAAATAGCTAGAAATACGGGGTACGTTGAAATCACCGCCGTAAATGCTGTAGAAACAACGCCCTTCTGGCAAATCGCCACGTATTTCGTCATCTTCACAATTTTCTATTGCTTCATCGACCGTATCTAAAAAGCTAACGGTACTGAAACCAGCAACTTGTAGATTTTGGTTAACGGCACGCGCTGATGAAAAGCCCCCTAAGGTATCATCAACCGAGGTAATGATTTTAGTTCCGGTGGTAGTCTGCACAAACGCTTGCTGCGGTAACTCCGAGTAGGTGTAATTGATGGTATCGCCATCTTCATCCTCATATTCATCCAGAACAACTACGCCTGGAGAATCACCAACAATAAAATTACCGCTTACGCTATCTCTTCCGCCTGCTTCGACAGACTGAGTGTAATCATCAAATTTGTCGGTTACTTCATCTAAACCAGGCACCAAGTCTATATCGGTGGTATCGGTCAAATAGGTCCTGAAGCTAGCAAGCTTTTGGCCTATTGAGTTACCTTGATTTGAAAGAAGAAAGTTAACGACTAAGGTGTAATCAGCATCAGTAAATACACCTTGCAAAGCATCATCTTCATTTTCAAGAGCCCCTGAAAACGAGGTAAAGAAACTAGTGTCTTCTTCTAACTGTTCTACATCAACAGGTGGGTTAAATTCCAACTGCACCATTGATAACATTTTACCGGTATTATCAATTGAACGGGCGAAGGTATTTTGACCAACATCCTGCAAAGGAAGTGGTGTCACGGTGTAGGTTTCGGCCATTGCCGAAACACTACCTGTTGCCAACAGAACGGCGACGGCAAGCTGAGTTCGTTTCATCTAAAATCCTATTTACTGCTGATTATCTTCCAGCATACTTTCTAATTCATCCCAGCGCGCATATTTCTGGGATAAGGCTTGTTCTTTCTCTGCTAACAGAGCTAAGGTTTTTGCAGTTTCATCGTTCCCTTTTTTAAAGAATTCAGGGTCGTTAACTAACAACTGCATTTCCGCTAATTCATTTTCATACTGCTCAATATCTGCAGGCAGCGATTCAAGTTCTCGTTGATCTTTATATGATAACTTTTTCGTCTTACGGGGAGAAGACTTAGCACTAGGACTATTCGAACTTAAATTAGTTTCATTCTTTACTTTGGCTTTTTCGTCTTTAATGACTTGTTGACGTTTAGCATTCTGATCTTTATACCAGCTCTCTACATCTGTGAAGCCACCAATGAACTCCCGTAAAAAGCCTTCGCCTTCAAATACGACACAACTGTTAGCAACATTGTCGACGAATTCCCTATCATGACTTACCAGCAAAACAGTGCCAGCATACTCATTTAAAAGGGTTTCTAACATCTCAAGCGTTTCAACATCAAGATCGTTAGTAGGCTCATCGAGCACTAGTAAGTTACTAGGCTTGAGCATAAGTTTGGCCAACATTAGCCTGTTTTTCTCACCGCCAGACAGTGACTTCACAGGCGCATTTACTCGCTCAGGTGAGAACAAATAATCTTGCAGATAACTAATAACATGCCTTGGATGCCCGTTAACCATAAGGTCACGTTTACCATCACCTACCGCGTCAATCACGGTTTGTTCCAAATCTAACCCATGGCGGTGTTGGTCAAAATAGGCGACTTCAAGATTAGTGCCTTGCTTACAATTGCCGTTATCGGGTGTTATTTCACCTAATAACAACTTAATCAGCGTACTTTTACCGCTACCGTTGGGTCCAACAAGTGCAAGTTTATCGCCACGTAGTACATTAAGGTTTAGTCCCTTCACAATTTGATTACCGCCAATGGCGTAATCTAAGTCGGTCACTTCAAACACCATTTTGCCCGAGCGCGTGCCCTGGTGCTGACTTACCACCGCGTTACCTTGCACTGCACGTCTGGCTTTACGTTCGTCACGCAGCTTTTTCAATGCACGTACACGGCCTTCGTTACGGGTACGACGGGCTTTTATGCCTTGGCGTATCCACACCTCTTCTTGCGCCAGTTTCTTATCAAACTCGGCGTTATGCGCAGCTTCTACTTCAAGATCTTGCTGTTTTTTCTCTAAGTAGGTTTCGTAGTTGCCTGGGTAACTGGTTAATCCACCACGGTCTAAATCAACAATACGGGTTGCCATATTTCGGATAAATGCCCTATCGTGACTTACAAATACAATGGCGCCGTTGTAATTAGATAAACTACTTTCCAACCAGCGAATCATTTCGATATCTAAGTGGTTGGTGGGTTCGTCAAGCAACAGCAAATCAGGTGAACGAACCAATGCGCGTGCAAGTGCCGCTTTACGTCGCCAGCCACCTGATAAAGTAGACAATGAAATATCAGGCTCTAATTTAAGCATGGTGAGCGTTTGTTCTATTTGTTGCTCAAATTGCCATGCATCACGGGCTTCCAAGGTTTCCTGCAAAGTTTGAAGACGATTTAAGTTAGCTTCACTAGGGTCTTCAGCCACCAACTTAGTCTGATGATGATAAGCCTTAATGGTATCGCCTACATCTGCTAACCCTTCAGCAACGTAATCGAAAAGGGTTACATCGGTAGTTTGTGGTGGATCTTGCTCTAATCGAGCAATAATTGTGTCGCTTTCTATGATGCGCTGTCCGTCATCGGCTATCACATCACCTGAAATCACCTTCATTAAGGTGGATTTACCACTGCCATTTCGGCCTACTAAACACACACGCTCTTTGGGTTGAACAATCAGTTCAACACCATCTAATAAAGGGGGGTTACCGTAGATGACAGTGATGTTCTTTAACTGCAAAATACTCACTGTAAGAATGTCTCCAATGCGTTGGTATCAAATGGCCAGCCTATTTCTGCGCCATTGTCTTCCCGTTTCAATACAGGAATGCGAGCACCGTATAAATGATACAAATCGGTGCTATTACGAATATTTACTTTTTCAACCGCTAACGAAGAAAACTGCTGTGTATTGGCCAGCTCAATGTCGGCCAAATCGCATAAACTACACTGCGGCCCAGTGTAAAACACTATTTTCATAAAGCTTCTCTTGGTAACGCTTCTCTTGATAACGTTAGGATCCAGCACTTATGAATGTTTCCGCGGCGAGAAAAGTCTTCAGGTATGGTCTCTTGAGTAATATTTTCAATACTGAAACCTAAGCCTTGTAATGCCTCTTCATCTAACTTGAAGCCACGTTTGTTGTTAGAGAAAATTAACGTGCCGCCTTCATTTAGACAATTTCTAGCATTTGTTAGCATAGCAACGTGGTCACGCTGTACATCCCACGTGCTTTGCATACGTTTAGAATTCGAGAACGAAGGTGGGTCGATAAAGATTAAGTCGTATTTACCCTTATGATCGCCTAACCATGACGTGCAATCAGCTTGAACAAAAGCATGTGGCCCATTTAACTTGTTAAGCGCTACATTCTTTTTCGCCCAGTCTAGATAAGTGTTAGACATATCAACGGTAGTAACCGATTTCGCGCCACCTTTAGCTGCAAACACAGATACACTGCCGGTATAAGCAAACAGGTTAAGCACGTCTTTACCTTTTGAAAGCTGCATAACTTTTTGACGGGTGTTTCTATGATCTAGAAATAAGCCCGTATCTAAGTAGTCAGTCAAGTTCACCAATAGGCGCGCACCGTTTTCGTAAACTTCCATCATGGTGCCAGACTGGTTAATTTTTTCGTACTGCTTAGTTCCCTTTTGCTGGCTGCGTACTTTAAGTACAATTTGCTTAGGCGAAACACCGGTCACGCCAGGCAAATAAAGCAACACTTCTTGCAAGCGTTTACGAGCTTTGTCTTCCGACACTGTTTTAGGCGGCGCGTATTCTTGTACTACCAACCAATCGCCATACCTATCAATTGCCACGTTGTAATCGGGCAAGTCGGCATCGTAAATACGGTAACAGTTGGTATCAACTTTGTTGATCCAACCTTTCATTTTCTTAAGGTTTTTCTTTAAGCGATTAGCAAATTCATGATTCGACGCATCTTCAGAAAATTGAACCGTGTTTTCTTCGCTTAACACATAGTTCACTAAACGGCACTCTAGCTTACCGTTATTCATCCCGTAGTCTTTGGTTGCTCGCAATTTTAATACACGCAATAAGTCACGGTTGCTACTAAGCAGTGAAACGTGCCAGCCTTTCCATGCTTCTTTAAAGCGCTTACCCCATTCGCTGAAAAGCGGAATAAGAGCCGTTAGTTCACCTAAACGTTCACCGTAAGGTGGGTTAGACACCATATAACCTGGGGTCGCAACCGGCGGTGACGACTTAGTGGCATCTTGATTACTGAATTTAATATCGTTAAAAACGCCTGCATAATCGGCGTTATCTTTGGCAATGGCAATCATTCTGCGGTTGTAATCGGCAGCGAAGATTTCGCTCTTACTTTCTGTTTGGTTCGCAATGGCATCATTTACCAACGAATCCCAGTATGCGGCATCGTGGCTTAGCCATTTGCTAAAGCCCCAATACTCACGCTTTATGCCAGGAGCAATATTACGTGCCATGAAGGCCGCTTCTATGGCAATAGTACCCGAACCGCACATCATGTCAGCAAGGGGCTTGTCCATGTTTTCGGTCCAACCACTGCGCATTAGCATGGCACAGGCAATATGTTCTTTAAGTGGAGCATCACCGGTTTCTTGACGATATGAACGCTGGTGCAGACTTGCACCAGCCATATCAAGGCCAATAATTACATTGTCTCGTTGAAGTCTGGCGTAAACAGGAAAATCTGGCATTTTTCGCTCAACCGACGGGCGAACTTGGCCTTCTTCTACGAACTGATCGACAATGGCATCTTTAATTCTAACCGCGCCGAACTGCGTGTTCTTAATTTCGTAGTTGGTACCAATAAATTGCACTGACAACGTGTGGCGAGATTCCATATGCATCTGCCAATCAATATCCATGGCTGTCTTATACAACTCTTCAGCATTACCTGCCTTTCCTGTGCCTAAGATCCAAATAACGCGGTTGGCTAACCGGGACCAAAGACAAAGTTTATAAGCGTCTTCTTTGCTTCCTTCAAATTGCAACATGCCCGGAGACTGTTTAATTTCTGCACCTGGGCATAAATTGAGTATTTCTTGCTTAAGGAGTTCGTCAAGACCGCGGCTGGTTGTTGCCAGAATAGTATTCATTCAATTACCTGATAGAGCGTGTGTTTATTGACACACGCTTGAGTGTATAAAACTGTAATGTGTCGCTTTCGCTAATTATAGCGCTTTTACAATGCGTTTAACGAGGTCGGGCCCCTGATAGATGAACGCAGAGTATACCTGAACTAACGATGCTCCGGCATCTAAACGTGCTTTTGCGGTTTCAGGAGAATCGATACCGCCCACGCCTATGATAGGAATTGCTCTATCAAGAGCACTCGATAGCTTTTTCGTTACGTTTAAGCTCATGTCGGTTAAGACAGAACCGCTCAGCCCACCCATTTCATCAGCATGCTTCAACCCTTGTACAGCTTCACGGGACAATGTGGTATTAGTAGCGATAACGCCATCCATTTTGCTGGCAAGCAAGGATTGAGCAATACTTTGAATTTCGCCATCTGATAAATCCGGTGCAATTTTTATAAATAGCGGTACGTATTTACCGTGAGTTTGAGTTAGGGTTTCTTGCGCAGCTTTAAGGCCTACCAGCAACGCATCTAGCGCTTCACCATACTGAAGGTTTCTAAGCCCAGGGGTATTGGGTGAAGAAATGTTGATAGTCACATAACTGGCGTAGGGGTAAACCTTGTTCAAACAAATAAGATAATCATCAAGTGCTTTAGCATCATCAGTATCTTTATTTTTACCAATATTGATACCAATGGGGCCTTTAAACTGGGCTTTTTTCACTTGAGACACTAAGTGATCAACGCCTTTGTTGTTAAAACCCATACGGTTAATGATGGCCTGTTTTTCAGGAATGCGGAATAACCGAGGTTTAGGGTTACCCGCTTGCGGGCGTGGTGTAACCGTCCCAATTTCTACGAAACCAAAACCCATTTCAGCAAATGCATCTATACAGTCACCGTTTTTGTCTAGGCCTGCCGCCAAACCCACAGGATTATCAAAGGTTATACCTGCAATCGTCACTGGCTTTTGGATTGTCGTGGTGCTGTAAGCCCACTTCAACGGCGTGTATTGCGTTTTATTTAACCAGTTGATAGTAAAATCATGGCTTTTTTCAGGTTCGCATTGAAGCAACAGTTTTTGCACTAATGATTGCATAGGTGTTTGTTTTCGCTTGTATTTGGTATAAAAAAGCCCTGTTTTACAGGGCTTCGTCATTTTTGATAGCGTGTATTCTAATGGCTAGACTTCACGCTTAAAAGCATCAATTCACGTAATGCGACAGAAAATTTCGCAAATTCGTGAGTCGTGCTGGTCTTAAACTCTGACATCATATGATACCAGCGCTTCAACAGCACTTGATTACTCTGCATCCAATCTTCCAATATTTTGTCTGCATCGCTAGCGTCTGGATTAATCTGAAGTAGATTCGCCGCAATAGAACGCTGCTGCCAATCCAATTCTTCACGGTAAGACGCGCGGGCTAGTGCTTGCCAATGGTTGCTGACTGCTTGATTGTTAATTTGATCTAAGAACCAATGCAATTCTAGTTTAGAACCTAGCTGGAAGTATAAGCGCGCGACAACATCTACGTTACGTTTTTCAGCTGCAACCACGTGTGCTAAGTCGAAACTTGAGAACATATTAGAGAAGCTGGCCACTTGGTACGCAATATCCTTCGGTACATCTTGCGACACATAGGTACTTGTTTTCTCTTCTAACTGTGAGTACTCAGCTTCTACTAAGTAATTCTTTAGATTCTTAGATAAGTTATTGAAGGTTTCACGATAACTCGCAATAGCCTCTTCAATAGACAAGGCTTTATTGCCATGCCTAATGTACCAGCGTGCGGCGCGGCGCATAATGCGGCGAGCTTCATCTAGCATCTTAAGCTGTAGCTTAGCAGAAATAACGTTATCTAGGTCTTCAATACGGCTCCATAGTGTTTCCATATCAAAAATACCGTGCACGATAGCGTAAGCGTTAGCAACGTCATCAACGCTCGCGCCGGTTTCTTCCTGAATACGGAACATAAAATTAAGGCCCATATCGTTAACCATATTGTTGGTTAATTTAGTGGCAATAATCTCGCTTCTAAGTGGATGCTGCTGCATATGTGTACTGAATTTTTCACGTAACACTTCAGGGAAAGCTTGAAGCAGCAATTTACCGTGATAAGGGTTATCAGTGATTTCAGGAATATTCAGTGCATCTTTTAACACCATTTTCCCATAGGCGATTAAGACACTAAGTTCAGGTCGAGTAAGACCACGATCTGAAGCCACTCTATCCGAAATTTCATCATCACTAGGAATAAATTCAAGCTCTCTGTTAAGTTGCCCTTCACGCTCTAAGCCGTGAATAAAGCGAAGCTGTTCTTTCAATAAGCTAACGCCTGACATCTCAGTAATCGAAATAGATTGAGTTTGACGATAACAATCTTTAATTACGATACGGGATACGTCGTCGGTCATATCGTGCAGTAAGTTGTTGCGCTGTTTAACCGTAAGTTCACCGTCGTTAACCACGCTGTTAAGCAAGATTTTGATATTAACTTCGTTATCGGAGCAATCAACACCACCTACGTTATCAATAAAGTCAGTGTTAACGCGGCCGCCAGACGCTGCATACTCAATTCGACCTAACTGCGTTAAGCCTAGGTTACCGCCCTCACCTACAATTTTGGCTTGCACGTCTTTGCCGTTTAACCGTAAATCGTCATTGGCTCTGTCGCCCACTTCAGCATGAGACTCTTTTGAGCTCTTAACGTAAGTCCCGATGCCACCATTCCAAAGCAAATCCACAGGCATTTTTAAAATGTTATGGATAAGTTCGTTTGGCGTCATCGACATTTGACGGGTGCCTAACCACTTTTTCATTTCTGGGGTTAGCTTTATCGATTTCGCGGAACGGCTGAAGATACCGCCACCTTTTGAAATCAATGTTGAATCGTAATCTTCCCAACTTAACCGAGGGTTTTCGAACAACCTAGCGCGCTCTTTATAACTTGCAGCTGCATCGGGGTCTGGGTCGAAGAAAATATGTAAATGGTTAAACGCCGATATTAACTTGGTGTGCTTAGATAAAAGCATGCCGTTACCGAATACATCTCCCGCCATATCACCCACACCAACCGCTGTGAAGTCTGTGGTTTGGCAATCGATACCAATTTCACGGAAGTGACGTTTAACAGACTCCCAACCACCACGTGCAGTGATACCCATTTTTTTATGGTCATAACCGACACTGCCACCTGAGGCAAAAGCATCACCTAACCAAAAGCCAAATTCATCAGCAATACCATTAGCGATATCAGAGAAAGTCGCGGTGCCTTTATCGGCTGCCACAACCAGATACGGGTCATCTTCATCTAGTCGCACCACATCTTTAGGCGGTACTATTTCACCGTTAACAATATTGTCAGTGATATCAAGCAAACTAGTAATAAAGGTGCGATAACACGCTTGGCCTTCTGCTTGTATAGCTTCTCTGCCTTCGCCAACAGGTAGTTTCTTACAAACAAAGCCACCTTTAGCACCTACGGGCACGATAACCGTATTTTTTACTTGCTGGGCTTTTACTAAGCCTAAGATTTCAGTCCGGAAATCTTCTTGGCGATCAGACCAACGAAGGCCACCGCGGGCTACTTTTCCGCCACGTAAATGCACACCCTCTAAACGCGGGCTATATACAAATATTTCAAATTTAGGCAGCGGCAATGGCATATCAGGAATCATTTCAGGCAGCATCTTAAATGACACATAAGATTTTTCATTGCCTGCTTCATCGGGCTGATAGAAGTTGGTGCGAAGGGTCGCCGACATCATATCTAAATAACGACGAATAATTCTGTCGTCATCTAAGTTACTCACGCTGTCTAACTGGGTTTTAATATTATCAAGTAACGCTTCTTCTTTCTTCGCACTACGTTTTTTCTTCGGATTAATGCGCTGATCGAAAAACTCCACTAACAAGCGGGCAATATCAGGGTAATTCGCCAAGGTGTTCGCAATGTAATCACGACTGAATGAACTGCCGGTTTGACGCATGTATTTTGCGTACGCACGTAAAATAGTGACTTTACGACCCGTTAAATTAGCACCTAAAATCAAACGGTTGAATGCATCATCTTCTAAATCGTTATTCCATACTTTCGCAAAGGCATCTTGGAATAATGTCTGTGCGCGCTCCATATCAAAGTGTTGGCCACTTTTATGTAACATGGTGAAATCCATCACCCAGTTTCTTAAACCATCTGGACAAGTGATTTTATATGGGCTTTCATCAATGACGCGTAAACCAAAGTTTTCAAGCATCGGCAGTACGTCGGAAAGATGGATAGGTTCAGCGCGGTGGAACAACTTAAGTTTCACTATCTGGCTGTCAGACTGCTCTTCTTGAGGACGATAAAACAGCATGTCGAGAGTATGATCATCATCTAACTGTTCAATTTTACCAATATCAACAAGAGCATCACCCGGTAAGTTCTGTTCCATATAGCTACGTGAAAACGCATTACCATATTTGCGCTCAAGGGCTTTACCTTGCGCTTCACCGTGTGCCGCTGAAATAGAGGAAGCTAATCGATCGCTCCACGTTTTAGTTAGCTCAATAATATTACGTTCTATTTCCTTCACATCAAATTCCGCGTTGTTGTCGTTGACCCTGGCAATGTAATGCGTGCGCGCATACACAGATTCAGAAAAGAACGTAGTAAATTCAACTTCTTCTTTAGCACCTAACGACGCTTTCAGAAGCGCTTGAGTATCTACACGCAGTTGCGTGTTGTAACGCTCACGAGGAACAAATACCATACACGAGAAGAAGCGTCCAAATACATCTTTGCGAATAAATAAGCGTGAAATACCCCGCTCTTGCATCTGGAATATACCCATCACGATTTGGGCTAATTCTTCCGCTGGTGTTTGCAGTAGCTCATCACGAGGATAGGTTTCTACAATATTAACGAAGGCTTTAAATGCATGGGTACCCGGTTCATAGCCAGATAAATCGCAAATACGCTGAATCTTTTCGCTCAGCATAGGGAGTTGCGTCACACTTTGATTATAGAAAGACGCAGAATAAAGGCCAAGAAAACGGTGCTCACCCACAACTTGCCCGTCCTTGTTGAATGCTTTTACGCCAACATAATCCATGTAAGCAGGACGATGAACGCGAGCACGAGAGTTGGTTTTGGTCAAAATCAACGGACTTTGGCTTAGTGCTTCTGCTCTTGCACTTGCTGGCAGTTTCGACAACAGACGTTCTCTGTCGTTAATTGAGTTTTTCAATAACCCTAAACTTGTATCGTTAGCGGGTATCCAGCGATGGTCGCCTTCTATAGCCTTCACTTCGTAATAACGATAGCCCATCATGGTAAAGTTGTGATCGCTTAACCATTGCAAATAAGCTTTAGTTTGTTTCTTTTCATCAGCAGACCCAGGCCAGTTTAGTTTCGTACTGTCTTTAACTACTGTTTCTAACTTAGTGGTCATTTCTTGCCAGTCTTTAACCGCCAACGACACTTCGTCTACCACTGAGTGTAATTCTTTCGTTAATTCATCAATGTCTTTTTTCGCACTTTGATGGTCAACCTCAATAAATATGACGGTTTCTTTTCTGGTATTTTCCACTGTCTTGCCAGGCTCAGCGAATTCCACCACTTGGTTTTTATTATTTCGCTTTATTCTAATTGGGCTATGCAAAAACAAATGCGCGGTAATATTTAACCGGTTGAGTGACATACGAACCGAATCGACAAGAAACGGCATGTCTCTAACAATTATTTCAACAATGGTATGGCTTGAGTGCCAGCCATGTTTTTCAATTTCTGGGTTGAATACACGAATGTAGGGTGCTGAATTATCAAATTTAGCAAGCCCATTCCATAAGCTTAAAGTGGCACCATATAAATCGCTGTCGTTGCGATCTTCTAAGTCATCACTTGAGATATTTTTATACAACAGGCGTCCGAATTGCTGCACGAGTGACTTCTGCTGGGCATCCACCTTTTTTTCAATGAGTGCAAATACATTATCTAGCAGTACTGAGTGTCGCTGTGAGGTGACTGTCATTAGTTAACCTTATAAATGTCGTAAGTGCTAAGTTGCGCGGCTATTTTCGCTAAAACTGAGAGGTATTGAAAGCCCCTTTTTAACCTTATATTAACAGCATAGATAACTATGCAAAAAACGCATACAAAAAAGGGCCTTACGGCCCTTTTTTATGATTAGCTATGCAAAAATATTATGCACCGGGGTCGTTTCGATTCCACCACAAGAATCTCGCAAGCGCTGGAAGTACGATAATTGCTCCTAACATATTCACCACGAACATAAAGGTCAACAAAATACCCATATCCATTTGGAATTTAAGTGAAGAGAATACCCAAGTACTCACACCTATTGCCAGCGTAATACCGGTGAATAATACCGCACTACCACGCTCTTTAAGTGCAGCCAAATAAGCTTCTTGCACTGTGGCACCTTGTTTAAGCATAAGGCTCTTGGTCGACAAGATATAAATACCATAATCAACACCGATACCTACGCCTAGTGCAATAACCGGCAAGGTGGATACCGTAAGACCTATTTGCAAATACGTCATTAGCGCTTGTGCTAATACTGAGACAACATACAGCGGAATAACCACTACTAATGTTGCACGTATAGAGCGGAAGCTAATTAAGCATAGGGCGATAACGGCACCAAAGACATAAACCATCATTGGATCTTGTGCAGCCTCTACCGCTTCGTTCGTCGCCGCCATCACCCCTACTGGGCCCGACGCGAGACTAAACGACATATCATCAGTCTCGTATTCACTACGGAAGTCTTTTACTGCATCTACCACACGAGAAATGGTTTCTGCCTTGTGATCTTCCATAAACAGAATAATCGGCATGACAGAACAATCACCATTCAATAGGCCTGATGAGGTAGGCACACGGGAAATAGCTTGCACCAAGGTTTGTTGATTGCGAGGTAATACCTGCCATTTAACGTTACCTTCGTTATAACCCGCGTTCACTATCTTAGCCACTGAAGCTAATGATACAGCAGATTGAACACCTGGAACGTTCTCCATTTTCCACTGGAAATCATCCATCGCTTTCATTACGCCGTGAGACGTACAAGCTTCAGGCGTGGTTTCTACCAGAATAGAGATGTAATCCACTGTGACTTCATACTTGTCAGTGATCAAGAAGGTATCTTGGTTATAACGTGAAGACTCATGAAGCGCTGGTGCGCCGGCATGCAAATCACCTATCTTCATGTTTTGTGCTTGGTAATGCCCAAAACCGAACAATATGGCGGTAACGATAAGAATAATGGCTGCAGGCTTTTTGCGTGAACACGCAGAAATAATGGCCCAAAAACGTGAGTTACTATTTTCTTTGCCTGCAAACTTATCAACGTACTTCTTATCAAGTTTTAAGAAGCTCATGAGTACCGGCAACAGCATTAGGTTGGTTAAAATAATAACGGCAACACCCATACTTGCTGTAATAGCCAGCTCACGGATGATACCTATATCAATAACTAATAAGGTCATGAACCCGACGGTGTCAGAAAGTAATGCTATACCACCTGGTACCAACAAGCTTCTAAACGCTGCCATAGACGCACGTTTTGCCCCTATACCTGTTACCGCACGCTTTTCTACCGCGTTAATCATTTGCACGCCATGACTTACACCAATAGCGAAAACTAAGAACGGCACCAGAATAGACATAGGATCCATACCGAAGCCTAACGACGTTAGTAGACCTAGCTGCCAGATAACGGCAATCACTGAACACAGTAGTGGCAATATAGTGAGCATGATACTGCGAGAGAAGAAGTACACCATGACGGCCGTTATCGCGATAGCAATAGCGAAAAACAATAGTACATCTTTAGCGCCATCGGCCACATCACCAATCATCTTGGCAAACCCGATAATATGAATAGAAATATTTTCGTTTTCATATTGGCCGCGAAGTTGCTCTTCAAGCTCAGCCGCTAACGCAAGTGTATTTAAGGGTTCACCCGTTTGTGGGTCGATATCCAATAACTGCGCTGTCACCATGGCACAGCTATAGTCGCTAGCTACCTGACGGCCAACAATATTGGCTTTTTCAATATTGGCAGCCACTAGTTCTAACGCCGCAGGATTAGCTGAATTGAAGTCAGCTGGAATAACTGGCCCGCCAGCAAATCCGCCTTCTACAATTTCAGTAAAACGAGTAGAAGGAGAAAACAATGAAATAACGAGAGAACGATTCACACCATTTATAAAAAATAGCTGGTCGTGCACATTCTTTAACGTATCGAAAAAGTTCTGATTGAATATATCGTCGTTCTTATCACAAACGGAAACTAAGATATTGTTCGCACCGCCGAAGTCTTGGCGATGTTCAATATAGGTTTTCATGTATTCATGATTGAGTGGAATATTTTTTTCAAAACCAGCGTCAAGTCGCATCTGCGATGCTTGAAAGCCTAAAAAAACCGTCGCGATAGCAAAAAGGGCTACCACTAATTTACGGTTAGAGAAAACAAGATGTTCAATGAAATGGGTCATAAAAGCGAAACCACCCTACTTTGTATTTAGCGTTTTTATACCATTCGCGGTAACAGCTATGGTGTGGCCATTAAAGCTAACGGCATTTAACATGGCAGCTTTATCTTCAACCTGTGTGACTGAAATACCTTTTGCAGGCTTACAGTTTGCAGGATTAGCGTATGGGTCGTGATCACTGACAGGTAGCGGACGAGTGGCAGATACCATCATACCGTTGTTACCCATAGCAACAACCGTGTCGTTATCGGACAGTAAAATTGAGTTTAATGTACTGGTTGAACAAGAATTTACGTATTCCCATTCACCTTGTTCACGCATGACAAAAATATTGCCGCGAAGACCTACAGCCAGTAGCGTTGATTCATCAAGGGCTCTAATATCAAAAAATGAGCCTGTGTAGTCAACGTCAAAGCGTTCCCAATTTTTCCCCTTATCGTCGCTGCTAGCTAATAAACCCGCTTCTCCAGCAAGGTATAGCTTTTCGCCATCGCGTGTTACACGATTCAAATGAGGTAAAATAGATTCTAATTCTTGCTGATAGAAGGCTTCGTCTTCTTCTCTAACGCTTTCCAAATATTCACGATCGTATGGGTCTAGTAAACTAGCATGACGCTCAGTTTCCCAGCTTTTCCCGCCGTCTGTAGTACGGTAAAAAAGCCCGTACGCGCCAGCAGCAATGCCATGACTTTCATCGAAAAATAGTACATCTAAAAATGGACGTTGAAGCTCGGGCTGAACATTCTGAATTTCCCAGCTTTGGCCCTTGTCTGAAGAATGAATAATAGTGGCATCATGGCCTACCGCCCAAATATGATTGCCCACCACGGTTGTCGCAGTGAGTGTAGCTTGGGTAGGCACAGCAACTTGATTAAAAGCCGTTCCATCTTCTGAAATAAGAATATGACCGCGTTCTCCGACAACAACGACAAATTTATCAGCGTCAATATCTAGCAAAACTGACTGTTCAACTAAGGGTGCAATATAGGCATCTTCCGCTGAAGCAGTAACGGAGTAATTTGCTGCGAGTGCTGCAGTTATGCACGCTGCAATGGTTTTTTTCATGATTAACCATTCTCCCTAAAATTTAATTGTCTGAAAACAAAAACGGTTGGCATTGCCAACCGTCTTAACACAAAACGCTTAGCGTTTACCTTCTCGTCGTAACGCCTGAGGCGTAAACTCTACGTCTCTTGGACGAATCGAGAAATCATACATTTTTTCTTCGTTATCTAGACCAATGGCCAAGTAACGGCGAGAGTTTAAGTCGTAATAGGTATCTAGGGTTGACCACTGTGTTGGTACTTCATAGTAGTTCACTCCATAAGCTACACCAACACGGTACAACTCACCACGATTATCATACATATCAGCAACTTGAATTTGCCAGCTATCTTCATCAATGAAGAATACGCGTTTTTGATAAATGTGACGGAAACCTTCTTTCAACGTAGCTTCAACCACCCAAACTCGGTGCTTTTCCCAGCGCGTCAAATCAGGGTTAACGTGGTTAGCATGAAGAATTTCATCGTAACTTACGTTATCTGAATGCAGTGCATAGTTATTATAAGCTACGAACATCTCTTTCTTGCCAACGAGTTTCCAGTTGTAACGGTTAGGAGAACCGTTAAACATATCGAAGTCATCGGTAGTACGCAGGCCATCTGCTGCGGTTCCTGGCGTATCATAAGCAATGTTAGGTGCTAAACGTACACGACGCTGGCCAGTATTATAAGTCCACGCTTTACGAGGCTCTTTAACCTGATCTACTGTTTCATGAACAAGCAAAGCAGTACCTGCCAAACGAGCTGGCTTAGTCACTTTTTGTTTAAACATGAACAATACGTTTTCATCAGTTAGCTTTTCAGGTGTAGCACCCTCTTCAGCATACTTAATCATTAATTGTTCATCAAAACCGATGACGTTGTAATCACCTGAAGTGGTTACCGCAGCTTGTCCACCATTACGTTCAACTGCCGCACCGCGATAGCGCAAAATGTGGTTCCAAATCGCTTCCATACCCGTTTTAGGCATAGGGAAAGGAATACCTAACACAGCGCCTTTTATGCCGTTTCCGTCATCAAGTAACTCAGCATTAGTAGCGTTAACCTTTGTTGCATCATAAACAGCTTGTGGGTTAGATGCTGAACGGCGGGTCTGATATACCGGCATGCGGTAAGTATCAGGATACGCTTCGAACAACTTTTTCTGACCTTCAGAAAGGAAATCAGCATATTCTTTATAATTCGATGCTGTTATCTCAAACAACACTTTATCGCCTGGATACGGGTTCGGATGGTGATCGCCTACCGAATAGCCTTCAGGTGCTGATGTAATACCACCCGTCCATGCGGGAATGCTTCCGTCAGCATTCGCTGCTTGTATAGCGCCCATAGGCGTTAGTTCACCGCCTAACTTCTTGGCATCTTCTTCAGAAACCTTAGCGTGAACACTTGCACCTGTTAGCGCTATTGAAAGCGCTGCGGCAATAATTCCTATTTTTCTAATCATATACATCACTCTTTAGATTGAATACTTGATGTTAAACGAAATAAAATCTCTGTCTGACAATGCATTAGTGGTACCAATACCACCCCAGAATGCACTATATGAAGCTGTTGCTGACCACTTGCTTAAGTAGTCGAACGTTAGCGCCAGTGCCGCAGATTTAACATCTTCAGTGAAAACATAAAGAGGGTCTGGTGTTGTACCCTCTACATCGTGAGAGAACGTAGCACGGGCTCGAAGGTTAACGCCCGCCATAATATCGTTCCAATCAGCAACGGCCAGTAGTCGATAACCCCATGCGTCATCAGTGGCAAACGGGTTAGTTTCTGGACCGTCGGAAAGACCAACGTGAAGCCCTTCACGGCTATTTCCATCGGCTGTCGGTTCAAGTGAAGGTGTACGCGCTGTACCCGGAGCATTCAAACGAATCACGTCTGGGTCTGGCATATCAACAATGTTCACATAACCTAGCTCACCTAAAAGCACGAAGTTATCTGCGCCAAACTTAGGGCCATACACATGTGAAGCGGTTAATTGCATCTGCCAAGTGTCTGAGAACAAGAAGCCTTCAGCTGTTTCACCTGGTCCTACCGCTCGGCCAATATTGTTTAATTGCGATATACCTTCTAAATCTGGGCGAAGGCCTGCATTAGCCAATTGTTCAGGCATACCCATATAGAGTAGCTCAACATCGTCAATTTGCAGCGGTTCATCAACACGGTAAGCAAATTCACCGGCTAGCGCGGTAGTGCCAACGTTGGTGTTAAAACTCACCCCGTATAACTTAATGTCTTCTGGATAATAAAACTCAGATTGGGTGAATGCACCCAGCTCAGTAAGGTTATCGCGCGTCACTTCGTTAGTTGCAATGAAGGCTAAGTCTGACGCAATACCTTCGGCGGTAAAGTCAGACGTTACACCAGAGATAAGTGGACGTTGGCTATGGTAGTTAATGTGGTAGAAACTGATTTCAGATTCGTTCAATGCCTCAGCAAACCACGTAACACGTAAACCGTATTGACCTTGGTCGTCGGCATCTTTATGCGCCTCATCTGAATAGCCACGAATAGCCACTTTAGTAGGGTATGCTAAATAGGCAGAGGCAATATCAGCAGAATTACCGCCAGCACGTAACAAATCACCGTAGCCATTAAGTGCAGTTAACAAGTGATCTAAATCGATATCAGGGTTACCACTGAAACCTAGCTGGATGTTTTGACGTTGACCGCCCTCACCTGCAAAGTCATTACCCGCGAAGTAACTACCAGATACAGGCAACCAACTGCGTTCCCATTCATATTGATAGTAACCAGAAACGCTTAATGTATCGCTTAGTCCCAATGAGGCGTAAACCATACCCACTGGAATAAATACTTCTTTAAGTTCCGCACCTGGTGCACGAGCACGAGTAACGTCTACTGGGTTTGTTGTGTTGATACCATGTTGGATAAAGGTACTTTCACCCCAGCTGATAACTTGACGTCCAACTCGAAGTGTTAAAGGTTTGTCACCAATCCACCAATCTCCATAGAAGAAAGCATCGTACAGACGCACATCATTACACAATAAATCTTCTGCTTCTGGATCTTGGCAGTGATCATATTGAACACCGGTAATGGCATTTGAATTAGGACGGTCACCATCCATTTGTTCAAAGTCGTAAAACCAGAAACCACGTGCAAAGAAACCAAAATCGCCAAAGTTAATATCTAGCTCATGGTTTCCTGAAATTTGTGTTGCAAATGCATCACCTGGGTCGTGAGATAAGTTTCCTAAGTCGCCATTGGTTGAATAACCGCCGTCAGCTAACGCCCAAACGTCGCTACTAGGATAAAGTGGATTGAATGCAGCATGGTAACCTGACCAATCAAACTGTGCGTGATTACTGTTTCCGATAAGACTGTAATCTCTAGATTCAGTACGAATACTCGTTGCAGCAGTGATTGTAGAATCAAGAGAAATGCTAACGTCTCCTACTTGCCAATTAGCGGCATTAGCAGGAAGTGCGGCAGCACCCAATAGGGTTAGCACACCTACAGCAACAGGTGACATCTTAAAAGCGCGAGGCCTATTTATCATATTTTTATACTCCCTAGTCGACGCACAAGGCTGCGTGACATCGTGATCAACCATAACGATTAACAAAATGATTACATCATTTTGCCACTTTCGCAAGAAGTAATCGTACCAGTTAACAAAATTTACAACATTAATCGTATCAAATAGTTATTGCTTTGTGGGGACTATAAAAGCAACTTATCCGAAAGGTGTAAGTAATTGGCGGGATCGTAAAAATTTACGCACAAAAAACGACCACAGGTAAAGGTTGAAAGTGCTAGCGTAACCTTTCGAAGGCTTTAATTTTGTTGTTGGCGTCTACAACCATGCGAAAACGACCGACAACACCTTGGGAGGTAATGAACTGCTTTATTCTGGTAGAGGGGACTTGTACGCTGGTGCCATTTTCCGCCACCATAACAACGGTAGGCACAGCACCAGAGTACAGTGCCTCACATTGAATGTAAGGCACATTGACTGAAAAGTAATAAACGGTATCAGTGGCTTGAATGGTTGTCATACGCCAAACTTTTGCTCACTTTCTCAAACACATCCTTGCTTAAGCCTTTATGGTTTAACAATCGACCTAGCTGTGCTTTCATCAACACTTGATGGGGTTCTGCAAAACCTTGCCATTGTATCAATGGAGTTACTATCCGTGCGGCAACTTGCGGGTTAATAGCATCTAGCTTGATAAGATAGTCGGTGACAAACTTATACCCTTCCCCATCTAAACTATGGAAACGTTCGCTGTTATAGAATGCAAAACTGCCTATTAGTGAACGTACGCGATTAGGATTACCCATACTAAATTGAGGGTGCTCGCTTAACATGGTAATGGTAGCCAATATGTCTTCACGTGGCTGGGTTGCATGTAAGGCAAACCACTTATCTAGCACTAAGGGGTTATGACGCCATTTTTCTTCAAACTTAGCCATCAAGCTTTCAAACGCTTCAGATGATAGTGACTGGGCGGCTTTTAAAGCACCTAGCGTGTCAGTCATGTTGTCTGTGTTATCGAACTGCGATATCACCAAGTCCTTGTGCTGTGGTAAGCGTGCCAAATGAGACAGCAGTACATTTTTACAGCGACGAGCATTAACGGCATCTTGCTGATAGCTATAGGCCTGTGTGGCGATACCGTTAAACGCATTAAGGAGCACGTCTTCTAGCTGTGTAGAAAACTGTTGGCAAAACGCATTTCGGGCCTCTATAAGTGGTTGCACATTAATATCGCTTCGAGACTGACACAAGGTTTCAAATGAAGGTATCACTAAGCATTCACTTAAAAGCTCAATATTATCAATTTCGCTGTCTATTGCAGAGCGAATACCCGCCCAAATACCCCTGTCTATCGTAGCAGTAGCGTTTTCATATAACTCACTAATACAGCGGTTATACAAAGATTGCATGGCATCCCAACGATTAAACGCATCTTGGGAATGGGTAAATATAGTGAGTAATGAAGCGGTATCAAGCTCATTGTGTACTTTTACAGGAGCAGAAAAGTTACCAAGAAGTACCGGAGTCAACTTCTTCGTATCACACGTGATGGTAATCGTGATTTCAGGCGCATCTAGTATCAAAAGATCGTTCTGAATAATACCACTGTCATCACGGTACCGATTACCGTCTTCATCGATAACTTCAAAACCTACAGGAATATACAGAGGAAGCTTTTCGTTTTGATCTGCTGTACTAGGCGTATTTTGCGTTACGGTGAAAGTATGTACATATCCCGTATCGTGTTTGATTACATTGTGAGCAAGGGATACTTGCGGTGTACCAGATTGACTATACCAGCGAGAAAACTGAGTAAGATCTAACTCGGTAGCCGATTGCATGGCTGAAACAAAATCATCACACGTCACTGCTTGGCCGTCATGACGACGGAAGTATTCGTCCATTCCTTTTCTAAAACCTTGGGGCCCTAAAAGGGTATGGAACATGCGAATAACTTCTGCGCCTTTATCGTACACGGTCACCGTATAAAAGTTATTCATCTCAATAACTTCTTCAGGGCGAATAGGATGGCTCATCGCGCTGGCGTCTTCTGCAAATTGATGCTCGCGCATCACACGCACGTGTTTAATACGGTTGCTTAACGGCGATGTCATGTCAGCACTGAATTGCTGATCGCGAAATACGGTTAGCCCTTCTTTTAAACTAAGCTGGAACCAGTCTCTACACGTTACCCGGTTACCAGTCCAGTTATGGAAATACTCGTGAGCGATAACAGCTTCTACATTAAAAAAATCATCGTCAGTGGCTGAGTCTTGGTCGGCCAATACAAATTTACTGTTAAATACGTTCAGGCCTTTGTTTTCCATTGCGCCCATATTAAAGAAATCAACGGCCACAATCATGTAGATGTCGAGGTCGTATTCGAGCCCGAACACGTCTTCATCCCATTTCATGGCTCGCTTCAATGAATCTAACGCGAAGGTACCTTGAGATTTCTTACCTTTATCAACATAAAGCTCTAGCGCCACCTCTTTACCGCTTGTGGTGGTATAGGTATCGGTCAATAAATCAAAATCGCCTGCTACTAACGCGAATAAATAACAAGGTTTCGGATGAGGGTCGTGCCACGTAACGAAATGCGTACCATCAGGATTTTCGCCACGTGCTACAGGGTTACCGTTAGATAACAACATGGGGAACGATTTATCCCCTATTACCTTCACCGTATACACTGACAAGACATCAGGTCTGTCTAGAAAATAAGTTATACGCCTGAAACCTTCTGCTTCACACTGCGTGCAGTATGCACCGCCGGAAAGGTACAAACCTTCGAGTGCTTTGTTATTTTCTGGGTCGATATGATTTTCAATTTCTAACTCAAAATCATCCGCATCGACATCTAGCGAAAGCGTTTCGTCATTTTGTGTAAAGTTGGTGAAAGGTTTACCATTAATATGTATAGAAACTAACGATAATTTCTGCCCGTCTAAAACAAGTGGCTGTCTTTTGTGGCCGCTATTTGCATCAGCGCTTTCCACTGAGTTTTTACCCGTATCGGTAACAAGCGTACGCTTAACGCTAAGTTTACTTTTGACCACGGTTTTTGTTGGGTGTAAGGAAATAGTCAGGTCGACTAACGGGATAGAAAAAGCGGGCGGAAGATAATCCGCCCGACGTTTAGCTGTAACTGACATAGAGTCTCCTAAAACAGAAAGTCTACGCAACTATTATTGGTTAGCTTCGCCAGGTTGCTTTGCATAATCTGGAGGTGTTAGGCGAAGAATTTTAATTCCCAAGTAGGCGTAGATAATAGCAAGAATTGGGTTTATTACGTTAAAGAACGCATAGAAAACATAGTCGAATGGGTTAACCAACAGCACACTGTGCATGTAGGCACCACAGGTGTTCCAAGGAATAAGTGGCGACGTTAAGGTTCCACCATCTTCCAGACTTCGAGATAGATTTAACTGGTGTAAACCGCGTTTTTCGTACTCTTCTTTGTACATGCGCCCAGGCATAACGATAGAGATATACTGATCGGCCGTTACCAAGTTAGTCGCAAAACAGGTAAGAATAGTTCTACTTACCATATCACCGGCCGACTTAGCCCCTAATAAAATAGCGGACACTGCACGTTTCAATAACCCTACTCTTTCAAGTACGGCACCAAACGACATGGCGCAAATAATTAACCAAATCGTATTGAGCATAGACGACATACCGCCTCGTGAAAGCAAGCTATTCAAGTTTTCATCAGGGGTTGAAAAGCTCACGCCATCAAATAAGGCCGTCCAAACGACTTTTAACGCACCGATATTGGCGCTATCGTCAGGGCTAGCCATGCTAGCAACTACATCGCTTTGAAACAACACAGCCCATACTGCACCTAATAATGCGCCAATAGACACAGCAGGAAACGCAGGCACTTTTTTAACCGCAAGGGTTAGTAATACAACAAGGGGAACCAGTAAATACCAGCTTAAATCGAAAGATTCATTCAATAACAACTGCATTTGTTCGATGCGATCTGCTTTGGCATCACCGGTTTCACTAAAGCCCAATACCACAAATAAGATAAGCGCCAGAATAAAGCTAGGTATGGTAGTCCAAAGCATGTAACGAATGTGTTCAAACAAATCTGTACCTGCCACGGCAGGCGCTAAATTGGTTGTTTCAGAAAGCGGAGAAATTTTATCGCCGAAGTAAGCGCCAGATACCACGGCACCGGCAGTAATGGCCGCAGACATATCCATACCTGCAGCAACGCCCATAAGCGCTACCCCCACGGTGGCCGCGGTAGTCCAAGAACTACCAATACTCATGGCAACCACAGCGCAAATTAAGCATGCAGCGGCATAAAAGAATGAAGGGTTTAATAATTCTAAACCGAAATAAATAAGTGTGGGTACGGTACCAGCCAACATCCAAGTACCAATAAGCGAACCTACTGCCAATAGAATTAAACACGCACCGAGCGACATTGAGATACCATCGACGATACCTTTTTCAATGGTCTTCCAGCTGTAACCGTTTTTCATGCCAATAATGGCAGCAAGCCCCATGGCCAGTAATAAGGCAATTTGGTTAGGGCCATATGATGAATTATCGGCAAATAAATAAACCGCACTGCCCATCATTAGCACTAAGGCTACAATGGGGATCATCGCGTCAAATAATGAAGGTTCTTTTAATTCTTTAGTCGTTGTCATTTTTATTATTCTTAAGCCTTAAATCAAAAAACTGAGCGGTAAAACATTAGCGCAATAATAACCGGGCAAACGAAGCGTACATACCAAGGCCAAATCTTCCAAAACAAACTCTGCTCTGCGTTTGCGTCGCCTTCTTTAAGTTCAGCAAGTATGGCATCTCTGCGCCACACCCATCCGGCAAATATACATAACACTAAACCAAGTAGTGGCTGGCTGTACTCAGTGGTGAGGGCAATAACGAACCCGAACAGTGCATTAAAATTAAGAATAATGATGCAGCTAAGTACAAAAATAATGGCTGCCATTAACACTACCGCTTTTTTACGCACTAAGCCCCTGCTTTCCACCATGTACGCCACAGGTACTTCAAGCATTGATATTGAAGAGGTAACGGCGGCTATCGCCATTAACGCAAAGAAAGTAAATGCAACAAATACACCTACACCGCCGATTGTATCAAATAAGGCAGGCAACACTTTGAATATAAGCGAGTCACCTTGAATTAGCGCACCCTCTGGCGTAAAGATTTCTACACCATTATGCAGCGCTACGTACATGGCGGGAATAATTAGCATACCGGCAATAACAGCAACGCCGATGTCTACTAATGCAACAGAAGCACCAATGGTGGGCAAATTTTCTTTTTTGCTTAGGTATGAACCGTAAACCAACATAGTTCCCACACCCAATGACATGGAGAAAAAGGCTTGGCCCATGGCATCAATTAATAAGTCGGGGTCAAGAATACGTGTAAAATCAGGCACCAAATAAGCGCTCCAGCCATCAGAGGCACCAGGCTGCAAACTGACATAAACGATAAGGGCAAGGATGAGCAGCACCAGTGTGGGCATCAATCTTACCGACCATTTCTCAATGCCTGACTTTACACCACCCACAACGATAAAAGCTGTTAACGCCATGAAAATAAAGCAGAAAATAACGTTACGCGTAACTGAAGATGTAAGCAGCCAGTCACTTGCAGACTGTAGTCCCACCATATTGACGGCAGAATCAGCAAAATAAACCAACATCCAACCGCCCACAATGGCGTAAAACGCAAGGATAAGTGAGACGGTTATGCAGCCCCAAATTCCTGTTGCACGACCAATGAAGTTTCCAGAAATATTGCCTAGCGCATCTACCATGTTAGAACGAGAGCTGCGCCCAATGATGAGTTCGGCCATGAGAACGGGATATGCAAGAACAAATGCGAGAAGTAAATAAACAAGAACAAAAGCAGCACCGCCATTCGTTGCCACTTTGGTGGGGAAACCCCAAATATTACCGAGCCCAACTGCTGAACCCGCTGCTGCGAGCACGAACCCGATTCGAGAAGAAAACTCGCCTCTGATAGCCATGTGATTTCCCTTTATTTATTATTGTTGTATAGGTATATCAGACACAAAAAAAGGGCTGGCCATTGACCAGCCCTCTGTCATCAACCTTTAGTGTGTTATTGCGTATCTGCCTGTTTCAATCATATCAAAAGTAATATTGGCAGCTTCATCTAAGAACGGATCTAACTCTTCCATATCTTCAGGTAGGTCATCAAGTGTTTTGACTAATTCTTTACCCATACGCTGTAAACGTTCATTGGCTCTTTCGAGTGCTTTTTCTTCAGCTTCTTTTTTATCTGACTCACGTTCAGATTTTACCAATGAAATAAAGTTCTTATCTTTGTTTTCTTTGTACTCAACAATATCGTCGTGAATATAAGAAAACTCAGGGTCTTGCATGATACGTTTATTATGTTTCGCAGTTAATACGTCTAATGCAGCCTGTCCGTCAGCAAACGTTGTGTAATTTGCGCGGTTAATGCTGTCCCAAGGTAATGCGTTATCCTGTTGGCTCTCGCCCCAATCAGCCGGTTCTATTGCTGAAGGATAAAGAATATCTGGCACTACCCCTTTGTGCTGCGTACTTCCACCGTCAATACGGTAGAACTTAGCGATAGTGAACTGCACGCTACCTAGTGGGTTGTCGTACAAGTCATAAATTTTACCTAAACCACGGTGTTGTTGAACAGTCCCTTTACCGAAGGTTTGTTCTCCAATAATTAACGCGCGATTATAATCTTGCATTGCTGCGGCGAAGATCTCTGACGCCGACGCACTGTAGCGGTCTACTAAAACCGTTAATGGGCCATCGTAAGAAACTTTTCCATCGGTATCGCGATTCACGCTCACCTTAGTTTGGCCGTAACGGATTTGTACTACGGGTCCTTTTTCGATGAAAAGGCCGGTAAGTAATGTTGCTTCTGTTAAAGAACCACCACCATTTCCGCGCAAATCTACAATAATACCTTTAACGTTCTGCGCTTTAAGGCTGTTTATTTCCTTTTCAACATCAGCGTGTAGGTTGTTGTAGAAGCTAGGAATCGTAATAACACCTAAAGGCTGATTTGCATGTGGTCCAGTTTCAGGCGTGTAAACCTCAGACTGAGCAGCTCGGTCTTCAAGCTTAATTTTGTCACGAGTAAGACTGACAACAGACATCGTTTTTGCATCTGTCGCGCCTTTTTGAACTTGCAAGCGTACCGCGCTGCCTTTAGGCCCTTTGATAAGCTCTACAACTTCATCTAAGCGCCAGCCGACAACATCAACAAACTCTTCATCTTCTTGAGCCACACCAACAATTTTATCTTCCGGCTTTAATGCGCCCGATTCATCAGCAGGGCCACCAGGCACGACGCTTTTAATAACGGTGTAGTCTTCCTCGCTTTGAAGTACCGCACCAATACCTTCAAATTCCAAATTCATTTCCATTTGGAATCGATCAGCATTACGTGGTGAAAGATAACTAGTGTGAGCTTCGATGGTGCGCGCAAATGCATTCATAGCAATTTGAAATACATCTTCGCTTTTAGTTTGCTTAGTTCGCTTAATAGAACGTGTATAGCGTTTTTCAAGAAGCTCTTTAGCTTCTTCCCACGTTTTGTCAGCAAGAATAAGATTTAACGCATCATACTTAACACGTTGACGCCAAATCTCATCTAATTCATCTTTGCTAGTAGGCCATTCGGCTTCTTCGCGGTCGTAATAAAATTTGTCGTCAGCTTTTTCAAAATCAAAAGGCCCTTTCTCCAGCATAGCCAGCGCAAACTCATAACGCTCAATACGGCGTTGTGCGCTTACATTGTACATGTCGTACGCAACAGAAAGGTTACCTTTACTCAACGCATCATCAAAAGCATTTCGATATTTTTCGAAACCCACCACATCAGACAATAAAAGGACTTGCTTGTTGTGATCTAAAGATTCAATGAAGCGCTGATAGATTCGTGCTGATAACACATCATCCAACGAAATTTCTTTATAGTGAGCGCGAGTAAATAACGCACTTACGCGTTTAGCAGCAACACTATGCTGTGTCTCTTGTTGAAGAACGGGTAGCTCTTCAACATCTGGGGTTGTGGTGACTGCACCAGCGCCTACCCCAACGGTAAGAAATGCACTAGCAATGGAAATTCGAAGGATATCTTTCATATTTACGACCTCTTGGAGCGTGCCAAACGTAAAGCATCTGCATTTACTTTTACCACCATACCTGAGTCTAACTGAACATGAATACCGTCTTTAGCAATTTCGGTAATAACGGCTGGCATAGGTGTTTTACCTAATTTAACCGTTACGTTTGTACCTTGTTGCATATCGGCATCAGTCAATTTAGCCGGTGGTGTTTTAGTTGGTCTCTGAATTTTCGGTTTAGTTCCCTGCTGGCCTTCTTTGTTGCTGCCTGCAGGTGTAGAACCTGAAGATTTCGGACGTGCAAATTGACGTTTTTCTTTCTTTTGAGGCTGCTGAGCTTGCTTAGCTTTGCGCTTTTCAGCGGCTTTCGCTTTGCTTTCTTCTAGCTGCTTCTGTGCATGATCGGCATGCTCTTTCTCAATGGTTTGCCCTTCAACACCATCTAAGTCGACACGGTTAGCGCCTTCTTTGATGCTGTAGAGATAACGCCAGCTATTTGTATAGTGACGAAGTGTAGAGCGGAGTAATGTTTTACTCACTCGTTCTTCGTTTTCTAAACGCTGGGCTAAATCTTGAAAGATGCCGATCTTAAGTGGTAGGGCTTCGCCTTCAATACTAAAGCATTTAGGGAAGGTCTCGGAAAGGAAAGCGATAACTTCCTTACTGCTAGTAAACTTTTCTGGTGATTCCATTAAACTTTCTAAATTATTCAAGAGATTTCTTCATTACTCTCATCATCCCAAGTTGCCAGCGCGTGGTCAACCCAATCGAGTAATTCGTCATCATCAATTTCTAATAAATGTTTATCTTGTTGCCAAGACTCCCAACCGTGTTGCAATAATTGTTCAAGCCGATGGGTTTCAATATCTTCATCGGCTCTATCATAAATTGCGTGAAGTACGAAATTCAATCGTTCTGACGCTTCATCAGGGTCATCGTGATTGTCTTCCATATCTTCATAAGTAGATAGTACTACATGGATGTCAACGTTGTATTTCATAACGATTGCTGAGATTCAATAAGTATATCGGCTATTTTACACAACCCAAGCTCATCTTGCTCGTCGAAACGAGAAAATTCTGGGCTATCGATATCTAAAACACCAATTAGTTCGCCATTTACTACAAGAGGAATGACGATTTCGGAGTTTGAAGCAGCATCACAGGCAATGTGGCCAGAGAAGGCGTGAACATCTGCAATACGCTGTACGGTGCGGGTTTCAGCGGCAGTACCACACACACCCTTCCCCATAGGAATACGGATGCAAGCGGGTTGTCCTTGAAAAGGACCCAACACTAACTGCGCTTCTTTATAAAAATAAAAACCAGCCCAATTTACCTTATCGAGATGGTTAAAAAGTAGTGCACTGATGTTTGCCATGTTGGCAATGACATCGTGCTCACCAGCAACCAGGCTTTTCGCCTGGCTTATTAACTGGGCGTATTGTTCTTCTTTCAAACGGTTACCCTGCTATTGAATAATAGTGAAACTAACGTTTATGCGCGCTTCAACCGTTTCTTGCCCTGGTAAAGAAACCGACATTTCTTTGGCAAACGCATCTGCACGCATAACTGGAACGGGCATATTGCCACCAGATTCAGAGATTGCAACTACTTCGCCCACTTCAACGCCTAATTCCTTCGCCAAAAGTGCCGCTCTTGCCTTTGCATCCTTCACCGCTGCAACTAGTGCAGTTTGGTATGCGTTGGTTTGCGTTGTACTAACAAACGAGAACTGTTGAATGCGGTCAACGCCACGACCTAGTACACCGTCTAACACTTTATCATAGTTTTCGATATTAGAATCAGTCACTGATATTTCGCGACTTAACGTAAACCCTTCTTGTACTCGACCATTAGGACTGTTCACATAGCGTGGGGTTAAACGAACTTGCATAGATTGAATGTTATTGCGCTCAATACCCTGCTCTAGCAGAAAGCTAACAACAGCGCGTAAATCGGAAGCAAGGGTCGTGTTAAGCTTACCAACAGTTTCGCCTTGTTCTTCAATAACAAAGGTAACTGAATATGCATTAGGCGTGACTGACATTGCGCCTGTGCCTTGAACATGGATAAGTTGTTGCTGAGGCTGAGCCATTGATGCCGTACTAAGCATTGTGGCAACAATGCCCGTTAATAATATCATCGGTGATAAGCGCTTGCCTGCGGCAGTACGTTTAAGAGGCATCTCTAGTTTACTGATTGAATTCATTAAAAACTCCGTGTTTATTATCATTAGTTCAGGCAAATCATAAGTAACGGTAAGTGAACGTATTATGAACCGCAACTAAATCATTCATAAAACAGGCGAGTTAACTGATACGTCAGTTTTAATAAAAAGCGTTTAACTTTTTTTGCTTTATAGGGTTAACCAATGGCGATAATAAAAAGTGGGCCCTATGGCCCACTTTTGATGTGTCGTAAACTTATGCCCTAATCTGTATTTTTTATTTTAGTACTTTTTGTAACGATGTAAGGCAATGATCGATATTGCGTGGTTTACACGCATAGCCCATTAATCCAATGCGCCATACTTTACCAGCAAACTCACCCAAACCAGCACCAATTTCTAAATTGAAATCGTTAAGTAGTCTTGCGCGAACTTCAGCGTCATTAACACCGTCTGGAATGTTCACTACATTGAGTTGAGGTAGGCGATATTCAGCATCTACGGCAAGTGAAAGACCTAAGCCTTCGAGTCCAGCCACCAGCTCGTTATGCCCAGTTTGATGGCGTTGCCATGCGTTTTCTAAGCCTTCTTCTTTTAAAATAAGTAGGGCTTCATAAAATGCATACATACTGTTTACCGGTGCAGTATGGTGATAAGCACGCTTCGCCCCTTTCCCCCAATACCCCACAATTAAGTTCATGTCTAAAAACCAGCTTTGCACTTTGGTTTTGCGGTTTTGAATAACATGCACTGCACGGTCGCTGAACGATACGGGTGAAATTCCTGGTACACAGCTTAAGCACTTTTGTGACCCCGAATAAATGGCATCAATGCCCCACCCATCTACGTCTAGCTCAATACCGCCTAAAGAGGTTACGGCATCGACTATCGATAAACAGTCGTATTGTTTTGCAAGTTCACATAACCGTTTTGCATCGTTTCTCACACCGGTTGAGGTTTCTGCATGTACGAAAGCCAGCACTTTAATATCGGCCTCTTTTTTAAGTGCATCTTCTACCGCGTTCAAATCGGTTTGCTTGCCCCAATCGTTTTTAATCACGATAGCTTGACCGCCACATCTTTCAACATTTTCAACCATACGGTTGCCGAACACGCCGTTGATGCACACCAATACTTTATCACCTGGCTCCACAAGGTTAACAAAGCAGGCTTCCATCCCGGCGGATCCCGGGGCTGAAATAGGCATTGTTAATGCGTTTTCAGTTTTAAATGCGTATTGGAGCAGCTGTTTGGTGGCATCCATAAGCTCGATAAATAGCGGATCTAGATGACCAACAGTTGGCCTAGCAATAGCGTTAAGAATACGAGGGTTTACGTCTGAAGGACCAGGCCCCATTAATGTGCGCTCAGGCGGAAGAAAAGTGGAATGCGTTTGCATATCAGTCCTTAACAAAAATAGTAACAATAGCGTACCTGCATTCTTACAATCTTAACGGCTGGGTACAACAGCTTGTTATGAACATAACTAACATGAATGGAAAATCTTTACTTCATAATCAATCCAACCTTGAGCAAGATGTGGATAACCCGTGCGTATCGTGAGGATAAAAGCGTTGAAAAAAATCAGAAACTCCGACCAGTAAAAAGCCTATGATTTTTCAGAAGTTATTATTATTTTATTTAGATTAAGGGGTCTGTAAAATAAATTTCACAATGTTTAGTTTATAAAATAAAAAAATATGGACTATAGTTATTGTCCGTCTGAAAGAATTTGCATGCACTTCTCCCTTGCAATAGTTAGCGCACGGCTCAGCAATGAGCCATTCCCCTATGCCCAGAACCTATGTTCTGGGCATTTTTTATGGGACAGGTATAACTTCCTTTGACCAAACGCTCTGCAATAAAGCGCTGAAATGAAGCGCTGAAATGAAGCGCAGGAATACAACGACATAATGGAAGTGGCAAGAATAATAGCGGTTAGCGATTATTCCTACATAAGACATGATAATCTGGCTGGCGCATACTGATTAAACTTCAGAAAGATGCTTATTGTAATGCGTGGCATTATGCGCATAGTGCGCTGCAGATGCTTGAAGCTTTTCCTCTACACTGCTATCGAACTGCTTTACCACTTTTCCCGGTGATCCCACCACTAAGCTGTAGTCTGGAATTTCCATATTTTCGGTAATTAACGTATTAGCGCCAATAATGCAGTACTTGCCAATTTTCGCGCCATTTAACACCACAGCATTGATACCAATTAAGGAGTAGTCACCTACGGTGCAGCCATGCAACATGACTTTGTGACCCACGGTTACGCCTTTACCTAACGTTAGAGGAATGCCCGAGTCGGTATGAAGCACACTACCATCTTGTACGTTCGTGAGCTCCCCTACCGTAATCGCATCCATATCTGCGCGAATAACCACATTAAACCATACACTGCTATGGGGCTTTAATATCACGTTGCCAATAACATGTGCGCCGGGGGCAACATAACTGGTGCTATCACACTCGGGCGTTAACGTATCAAGAGAATATTGCATAAGCGTTCCTCGTTCATTGTTTTTAGTCTAGTTGGCTCAAAACACAGGGTGGATATGTTGTTAGTCGACATCGACTTGTCGCATTAAGCCTTCTTGCGTTGCAGAGGCTACCAGCTCACCTTGTTGAGTGAAAATCTGACCTCTCACCAAACCTCTTGCTCCACCACTAAACGGACTTTCCATTACATATAATAACCATTCATTCATATTAACGGGGCGGTGAAACCACATCGCATGATCGATAGTCGCAATACGTAGCGATTTGTCGGTGACTGAAATTCCGTGTGGCTGTAGTGACGTGCTTAAAAAGTGGTAATCAGAAGCATACGCTAGTGCCGCTTGTTGCAGTGTAATCTCAGGAGCAAGCTCATTCCTTGCTTTCATCCAAATATAGCGTTTAGCCGGTTGGCGATTAGACTGATAGGAATTCGCCGCACCAATAGTACGGATATCTACCGGGCGATGATAACTTAATGCTTCTCGCATAGGACGGGCAATTTTGTCGAAGTTCTTTTCATAAAATTCGATATCAGACTGCACTTCTTCCGGTGGTGGCACGTCAGGCATATCCGCTTGCTGGTGATGCATTCCTTTTTCTGGCACTTGGAACGATGCTGTCATGTAAAAGATGTTTCGACCATCTTGAATTGCTTTTACTCTTCGAGCAGAAAAGCTACGACCATCTCGCACTACTTCTACATCGTAGACCACAGGTTTCTTTGCATCGCCGGGAAGCAAAAAGTAAGTATGGAACGAATGGGCAACACGGTCTTTGTCTACCGTTTCATAAGCGGCAGCTAACGCCTGCCCCAAAACTTGACCACCAAATAATGCGCGAAAGCCTAAATCCCAACTTTGACCGCGATACAAACCCGCTTCAACAGTTTCTAATTCAAATAACGAAGATAATTTAACCTCAGGCATGCTTTTCTTTCTCTTGTTGCTCAGCGTTCGGGTTTCTTGGGTAGTATTTTTCAGGTAAATACGCCCTATGCTCAAAAAATCGTGTGTCTTTATAGGGTAACTTCATAAAGCCTGAAATGCCTAGCCCTTTTATTGACGGCACATGTTCAACTAACTTGGCTAATAATTCAGAAAACCTATCTTGCTCGTGATGATTGAGCAATGTGTAATAACTATGAATCTTTAAATGGGTACTTAAGGCTTCAAAGATAATACAGCCAGTGTGATGAATCGTATTCAGCTCTTTAATAATTGTAATAATAGGCTCAGGTAATTTCAAAAGCTCATCTGGATCGTCGCCATCCTCAAAGTAAGAATGGGTTCTAGATTCATCTTGTGCCACCGATGCGCGGGACAAATCAAACGGTATTACGCATTTAGATGTTGGTACAAACGCATCGTTCTCGGTTTCTCGTTCGATATGCAGCGTGTTTTTAGCGTTAAACATGCAGCATTTAAATACCCCAGGCTTATGAATAGCGCGTGCAAGGTTAATCACGTTGTTAACCGCAAGTTCGAAAGCTGCTTTTAATGCAGCGTCGTGTAAATTTAAACTGGAGTCTACATAAACGCCGTTTGGCTCCCAGCGAATTGCCATACCACCAACAACGGGATACCTGCCAAGACGACTAATTGCCGAAACAAAGGCTTTTTCGGTATCGCCCATGCCTTGCAAAAAGTTTTTGTAATATCGATCGAACTGGGCATCATCGATATACCGCAATGACGCATCTTCTAATACCGATTGCTGGCGCAGATAAGATTTACGAGAGCTGTAAACAACGGTTTCAATGTCATCTTGCGATGGCGTAACCCACGTAGGAATACTCGGTACATACTGCAAAACGGTGTCTTTAGAAAACACCATGTGTTTTAGCACGTGCAAATTATTGAAGAAGTAATCTCCTCCTTGCTGCCTTTTCTTTGGGTCGTCACTGAGCATGTATTCTAATATGCTTGCTAGCATTTTTGGCAAGCCTAACGATGAAGGGCGAATAACCTGATGGCCATACCGACATGATTGCCCCGATGCTAAAGCATATAGCGTGCTTGCCATACCTTGCTCATCGAAGCGTGGTGATGATAACGCCCCATTTAACTGCTCTTCCCCAATAAAATAAACATCACCTAATCGGGCGTTTGTTTGGTGAAGCTCGCTAGACATCAAATCCATCACATTGTTACTGGTGTACTGACCATTTTCGTCTACTTGTGCAAACACAGATGAACCCCAATCGATAAGCCCAATGCTCTCTGTAGATTCATCCCATACCAAGTTAGAAGGTTTAATATCGCCATGAACGATAGGTTTGGCATTGCCATTTTGCGTATGCTGCCGAAAACACTGCAACAAATCACCAAGCTGTACCGCTATTTTCACTATGATCCTTGGCGGCAGTGGCCCACGAGCCAAACTTACTTTTTCAAGATCGTCGCCAGGGGCACGGCCCATCACCAAAATAGATTGTTTACCTATTTGCTGATATTCAACCAATGCAGGCACATAAGGATGAGAAACTTGAGATAGCATAAAGGCTTCTTCCTCAAGCCGTTCTTGTACATGCTGAGGAAGATTTATTCGAGAAAATTTAAAGACGTGTTCTTGTGCGTTTGGGTTTTGATTAGCATGTGAGTCCGAACTCGAGTTCAAGCCTAGATTTTGATTGGGCGCGGTACCTGCAAATGCAAAACCAAACGCCCCTTTTCCCAATAGGGAGATATTGCGATAACCTAAACTAGCTAACTGGTCGATGCACAGTGTTACCCAATCCTTGAGCTTTTTAGCATCAGCATGCGAGAGCAAATAAATAGACTGCTCATCGGGTATATAAAAATGCGTTAACCCTTTTACCTGAGACATGCCAATTGCCTACCTCTTTTTAATGTTTACGCTTATGTGTTTTAACTCGTTTTCGGTATTCGTTTATAAGTACAAGCTAAAGGGATTACTCTTCAGTAGTTAGCCATGTCAATGTGTACGCAGCGTTACTTCCTAATAACGGCGTGATCTCATCAAGGGCTTCACGCATACTGACATCAAGTTGCCATGGTGGATTGATGACACATAAGCCAGAACCGTACATGCCAGCATCGGCGGTATTTTCTTCAACGGTAAGTTCAATAATGAAACAAGGCTTACCTAGTGCTGATAACGACTGACACATTTGCTGGCTAGCCCCACTTTTAGCCCCAGCTCTCTGTGATAGTAACGGATACCACACTACCATTTGCGCTTGCTGCCAACGTGCTAATACTTTCTTCACCGCACTGACTACATCTTGGTATTCAGAAAGCTTCTCGTAAGGCGGATCTATTAATACCGCGCCACGATTAGGTGATGGTGGAGTCAGTGCAATTAAGCCTTCATACCCATCCCTGTGATGAATATGACTTTGGCTATCGCCAATTTGCCACATGGCATCATCAAGTTTTTCGTGTTCAGCTGGATGTAACTCCATAAGATGCAACACATCGATATCACGTTTTAGTTTGGCGCTAATAGCCGGTGAACCCGGGTAACATCTATCACTTAAAAACCCGTTACATAGCGACAAATAGGATTGCAACAAAGGCGAATTTGCCGATAGGTTTGCCACTTTATCTACACCAGACTCATACTCTTTATTTTTGGATGCTAAAGCATCATCGAGCTGATAAAGCCCAGCACCACTATGTGTATCATAGAGGGTGAAAGGCTTATTTTTTTTCTTTAGATGGCTTATTACGCCCATCCAACAAAGATGTTTGATAACGTCGGCGTGGTTGCCGGCATGAAATGCATGTTGATAGCTAAGCACGATATACCATGAGTTGACGCGCAAACTGCGCAGGAAATTGTAGTTTAGCAGTCAATAATAACGCTTGGCCTAACATCCACACAAGCCCGACAACCCAGTTCCTTGCAATTAACCGCGATATAAATAAGCTTCCCATCAATAAGCGCTCTGTAATTAGATTCAAAGCACTTATATCAAGGCACCTGTATCAAAGCACTTTGATACAGGTGTTCACATTTACATATTTATCTATCACTAGGCTATGGGCCTACCGCCCACATTAAAAATACCTATCGCTATTTCAAGTGCATTAGCATGGTTTCTGGTTCTTCGATGAAGCTAGACCAGAGATTATTGAAGCGGACCATAGTGGCACCATCAATGATGCGGTGGTCGCCAGACCAATTCACCATCATGATACTGTGCGCTTCAACGCTACCGTCAGCGGCAAAGCGAGGAAGGGTTTGCGTTTTGCCCAGCGCGACAATAGCCGCTTCTGGCTTATTAATAACCGGTGTAGCTGTAGTGCCACCAATAGCGCCAATATTTGAAATGCTGATAGTGCCACCTTTAAGTGCATCACCGCTTAATTTACCTTCTCGAGCTTGTTCGATAGTGGTATGCATTTGCTGGGCAATATTAAACAAAGACAGGTGTTCTACGCCTTTAACATTAGGCACTAAAAGACCCATTTTAGCGTCAACAGCAAAGCCGATATTATGGTGATTAAAATAAGTAAGTTCAGTGCCATCTTCGTTTAATTGGCTGTTAATAATGGGAAATTCTTTTAACGCCAACGACAATGCTTTTACAAAAAATGGCATAAAGCTAAGCTTTATTCCTTTTGCTTCAAACATAGGTTTTAGCGACTGTCTTAAAGCAATTAGCTTATCCATTCTAATTTCATCGCTCACCGTAAAGTGAGGAATGGTATTGACCGACGCCACCATTTGTTTTGCCATAGCGGCTCGAATGCCTCGTACTTTTTCGGTATAGCTTGATTCGCTCGCTGTATGATTCACTTCGTCGCGCAATATATTACTAGTCTCGCTCATGGCATTTGACATAGTGAAGCTTTCACCGGGGCTTTCATCAGTGTTTGCGCTTTCGCTGGTGGCGCTAACATGGCTGACATCATGTTTTAAAATACGGCCTTTTTTGCCACTACCCGCAACGGCAAGTAAATCAATCTCGTGTTCTCTGGCAATTCGACGCACTGCAGGGCTTGCCAGAACTTTTCCAGGTATCGCGATAGGAGGCTCAAAATCCCCATCTTGCCATTTATCATTAATGGCTGTGTTCCCTTGATCACTGGAATTAATTTTTGCAGGTGCTGCGCGATGGTTTGTATTTTCGTTTACTTTTTCTTCATTGCCTGCTTGCTTATCTGTAGCAACAGCCGTTGGGTCTTCGGCGCTATTTTGATGACTTTCACTAGCGCTTTCATCAGTATCAAGGGCAAATAGCGGGCTATGCACTTCTGCAATATCGCCTTGTTTATAATAAAGCTTATGTACCGTGCCTGAATGCTTGGCAGGAATTTCTACCACAGCCTTATCTGTCATTACTTCAACCACACTTTGGTCTTCAGCAATAACATCCCCTTCTTTCACATTCCACTTGACGATTTCGCACTCAACAATACCTTCGCCAATATCAGGTAAAATAAAATCAATATTCATATTATTGGCTCCCTTTTAATAATGTAACGAGCGCTTGATAGCTTCGTAGGTTTTAGTTTCATCAGGCATATATTCGGTTTCATGAGCAAGTGGATAAGGTGTATCTAAACCACAAACACGAGTAATAGGCGCTTCTAGATACAAAAAGCATTTTTCTTGGATAGTGGCGGCAATTTCACTGGCGAAGCCGCCAGTGAGCGGCGCTTCATGATTAATAAGAAGTCGACCGGTTTTCATCACAGAATTGATTACCGCTTCGGCGTCCCACGGTAAAATTGAGCGCAAATCGATAATTTCACAAGACACGCCATCATCTAGCGCCATTTCAGCGGCTTTTTGCAAAATCTCAATTTGTGCACCCCACCCCAATAAGGTGATATCTGTACCCTCTTGTACCAAATCGGCTTTTCCGAGAGGCAGTTCATAATCATCTTCAGGTACATCGGCAATAGACGCGCGATATAAACGTTTCGGCTCAAGAAACAGCACCGGGTTTTTATCGCGAATAGATGCTAGAAGCAGGCCTTTAGCTTGGTAAGGGTCTCGTGGAATAACCACTTTTAAACCTGCGCAGTGTGCGAAAAATGCCTCTGGCGATTGGCTGTGATAATGACCACCCGATATACCGCCACCATATGGCGTGCGTATGGTAAGGCCGCCAACATCAAACTGTCCGCCTGAACGATAACGCCATTTGGCCGTTTCATTTACGATTTGATCGAACGCGGGGAAAATGTAATCACCGAACTGAATTTCAGCAACAGGGAAAGCGCCTTGTGATGCAAGCCCGTTTGCGAATCCAATAATGCCCTGCTCGGTAAGCGGCGTGTTAAAACACCTGCCTTTACCAAACTTCTCTTGCAGATGACTGGTAGCTCTAAATACCCCACCAAAATGTCCCACGTCTTCACCAAACACCATGACCTTCTCTTCGGCAGTCATGGCAGTAATTAGCGCGTTATTAATTGCCTGTAGTAAGTTCATTTTAGCCATTAGCGAACACTCCCAGACGTTTTAGGATATTTTTTAGGGTACTGTTTAATATGAGCTTTTAGCGAAGTAAGCTGATCTTGTAAATGCCAGGGTACACTGTCATAAACATCTTCAACTATTTCCTCTATGCCGCAAATAGGAATGGTTTCACTGACTTTCAGCGCCGCGAGTACGTCTTGACGCGCTTTATCTACCTTGGCTTTATTTTGCTTTTCATCAAACCAACCTTTATGGGTAAGCCAATTCGCCATTCGTGCAATTGGATCTTTTGCCCGCCATTTATCTTCCTCATCTCTAGAACGATAACCAGTAGGATCGTCAGACGTAGAATGCGCAGCAAGTCGGTAAGTCATGGCTTCTATTAATACCGGGCACATTTCTGCTAACGCTATACGGCGTGCTTCCTGCGTCGCGGCGAATACCGCTATAGGGTCATTACCATCAACCCGAATCGTTTTCACCCCATAGCCAATTCCGCGTGATGCAATACCATCACCTGCAAATTGTTCTTCTGACGGCGTTGAAATGGCATACCCATTATTACGACAGAAAAAGATTACCGGGCAATTGAGTACCGCAGCCATATTTATGCCTGCATGGAAATCCCCTTCTGAGGCTGCGCCTTCGCCAAAGTAACAAATAGTGATGGCCTCATTTCCTGCCATTTTTTGCCCATAAGCATAACCTGATGCTTGTGGTATTTGGGTTCCTAATGGTGATGATATAGTCATAAAATTCAGCGCTTTATCACCATAATGGATAGGCATCTGCCTTCCTTTATTGGGGTCGGCTTTATTACTGAACATTTGATTCATGAATTGATCAGTTGTATAGCCTCTAAAAGCAAGTGCACCCTGTTCACGGTATTGACTCATGATCATGTCATGGGGAGATAAAGCAGCTGCACTGGCAACGGCAGCGGCTTCTTCACCAGTACTTGCTAAATAAAAGCTAATTCGACCTTGGCGCTGCGCCGCCACCATTCGCTCATCGAGAATTCTGATGTATTCCATGGTGTCGTGAATTTTTAACGCCAACGTTTGGTCAAGCTCTGGAAGTTGAGCAGATTCATGCTCACTTCCATCTGGTTTGAGCAATTGCAGCATGGGAATATCAATTAACCCATTGCCGATAACTTCAACCCTGTTTGTTGTTTTAATTTTTCCGAGATGATTTCTATCTTCCACAATAATCTCCCTGCAATTTGAAGGATTCGAAAGCGAGATTGCTATGTTAACTATGCTAGTAGAAGTATGTTGGTGGCGTTGTGCTATTTCAGCAGTGCTTTATTAACTAAATATGATGAAAATTCTCAATATCTAATTTTAATAGAACTAATATCCTAATAATTACCGAGAGTGTTAATTTTATGATAACAGAAGGATAACCCGATGCATTTATTTGTAAAAATAGGGTGAGAGTATCTTAGGTTGAGGATAGGTGTACGATACCGAATTGACTGTTGTGCAGCCAAAATCGACACCCTTTTTTTAACTAAGATCAACTTAAAAATTATGACTAAATGTAACAACATGTGTAATTCATATTAATGTTTAATATTCATTACAAAGTGAAAAAAATTGTGCTAGAAATATTATTGTCATTGTTATGACAATAAAAATTGGATCAACAAAGCCAATAAAAATAAGAAATTTCATCCATCCAGGGAAAATCCCAAAAACAGGCCGACGGAGGTTACCTGTGAATAATAAAGTGACGTTAGCTGTATCAGCTGCACTAATGTCGATGTCCATGCATTCTGCTGCAGAGCTATCATCTGCAACCGAATCGTTTTCTGTAACTGCAGATCAACTCAAAGCAGTTAAAGCGACATCGATAAACAAGTACAAGAACACTAAATCAGTTTCCACACCAAAAACACTCTACACCGCTGAGAAAGGACTCGAAAATAAAGATTACATTTACTTTGTACATCTTTCTGATGACGCAGTAGCGAGCTACGATGGTGGTGTTGAAGGTTTAGAAGCGACTAACCCCCAACTAAAAAAACAAGTTTCAGTCACACGATCTAACTCGTCTGCTAGCAAACGCTTAGACGCTTCTCTTCCAGAAGTAAAAGCATATGCCTCTTACCTTGAGAAGAAACAAGCAGAAATTATTACTATAGCAGAGTCTGCTGTAGGTTCTTTAGAAACTGTAGCAGAATATAAATATGCACTTAACGCAATTGCGGTAAAAGTATCGCCAGCTGAGGCAGAAGCCATAGCGCGTTTGCCTGGTGTTAAAAACGTTGAACGCGATGAAGTGTATCAACTTGATACTGACACTGGCCCTATCTTAATTGGCGCTCCTGCAGTATGGGACGGCACAGCCAATGAAAGCGGCGTAGGTCGTCAAGGTGAAGGCGTAGTTGTTGCGGTACTAGATACTGGTATCAACAGTGATCACCCTTCTTTCGCTGACGTAGGTGGTGATGGTTACGATCACACTAACCCACTTGGCGCCGATGTTTACTTAGGTGAATGTGCGGTTGAAGCTGAAGTTCGTTGTAACGATAAGCTAATTGGTATTTATAGCTATCCGTCTATCTCTGACGTATACGCAGATGCCGATATCTTCCCTCAGAACGGCACTATACGTTTTGGTGAAGATTACAACGGACACGGTTCACATACTGCGAGTACTGCAGCAGGTAACGTGCTTGTCGATGTCGGTGAAGTTACGGCTGAATTTGACGTAAATGCGAGTGATGGTGTTGCAACTGGTTTTACCTTTGGTCAAATTTCAGGTGTCGCTCCTCACTCAAACATTATTTCTTATCAAGTATGTCAACCTGGTAACACTGGTGATACCTATGCAGGTTGTACTGGCGCGGCTATGGCTGCAGCGGTAGACGATGCGGTTGAATCAGGTATTGTTGATGTAATCAACTTCTCTATTTCAGGTGGTGGCTACCCTTGGAGTGGTTCGCTTAACGCAGCATGGTTAAATGCACGTAACGCGGGCATTTTTATTGCTCAATCTGCGGGTAATAGCGGCCCTGATCCAGAAACAACTGAGAAACACGCACCGTGGATTACCGTTGTTGCTGCTTCTACGCACGGTCGAAGTGTAGAGTATGATAAAGAAATCTCTTTCACTGGTGGTGCAACTGAGTTAGGTGCTATCGCTGGTAAGAGTAACTCTGGCGCGATATCTGGTTCAATCGTTTATGCAGGTGATTACACCAATGCAAACGATCCTGATGGCGATCCAGCACAATGTTTAGAGCCTTTCCCTGAAGATACTTTCGCGGGTGAAATTGTTGTTTGTGACCGTGGTGCTATTGCTCGTGTAGCTAAAGCATCTAACGTTGCAAGTGGTGGCGCTGCAGGTTTCGTTCTAGCAAACCTTGCAGATGGTGCAACATCAGTTAATAACGATGCGTATATTATCCCAGGTATCCATGTTGATGCGACGAATGGTGATATGCTGCGTTCATGGTTAGCAGAAGGTGAAGGCCATACCGCTTCAATTACTGCCTCTGAAGGCATTTTAACAGTGGACGACGACGCGGCTGATATTATGGCTGAGTTCTCTTCACGTGGTCCTAATACATCAATTAGCACACTAACACCGTCGGTAACTGCGCCGGGCGTTAGCATTTATGCTGCTTACTCTGATGAACAGTACGGTCAAGATTCTACAGGTTCTGCTCCTGCTGATTACGCCTACCTTCAAGGTACGTCTATGTCAGGTCCTCATGTTGCGGGTGCTGCTGCACTTGTACGTCATGAGAAACCATCGTGGACACCAGATCAAGTACGTTCTGCTCTTATGATGACGGCTACCACCGATGTTCTTAAAGAAGATGGTGTTACCGCAGCAGATTGGTTTGATATGGGCGCAGGTCGCATTGAAGTAGACCTAGCAGTTCAATCTGGCTTAGTTATGGATGAAACAGACGCAAATTATGCTTCTGCTGATCCAGCACTAGGTGGTGAGCCTCGTACACTTAACCTACCTTCTGTTACTGACGACAACTGTGTAGGTTCGTGCACATGGACTCGTACCGTAACAGCAACTAAAGACGGCTCTTGGTCTGTAGACGGTATAGGAATTTCTGATGGTATAGAAATTACCGTTACACCTGCTACCTTCGACCTTACTGCTGGACAATCTCAAGAGTTAACGATTGAGATTGATGCATTCCGCGCAGAAAGTGACGTTTGGTCATTTGGTCAAATCAACTTAGTTTCTGGTTCATCGCCAGACTTACACCTTCCTGTTTCAATTGTTGCATCTAACGGTAATTTACCTGATGAAATAGACTTTGAAGCACATCGTAATCAAGACTCGTACTTGCTTGAAGATGTAATGGCAGTTGAGATTACTGATCTTCAGGTTACGTCTTACGGCCTAACCAAGGCAACCAAAGTTGAAGGTATGGTTGCGCAAGATTCAGACAACAGCGATTATCTAGATGATTTAGAAGATGGTTTGCATATTACTCAAATTGAAGTACCTGAAGGTACACTTCGTTTAGTAGCTGCTACCATGGATACTACGTCGCCAGATCTAGATTTGCGTATATTGTTCGACTCAAATGCCGATGGTATACCTCAAGAAGATGAAGAAGTTGCTGTTGCCGCAACTGCTGCAACTGAAGAGTATGTAAGCGTTGAAATGCCAGAAGCAGGTAGCTACTGGGTAATTGTACAGAACTGGGCTGCATCATCTGATGAAGAAGGTTTTGAAGATAGCTTCGTATTAGCGCATGCCATGGTTGATAACCAGCCAGGTGAAGGGTTAACTATTGACGCTCCTTCAGCTATTCCTCAGTTAACTGAATTCGATGTACGCTTTACATGGGATTTAACTGACGCGGTTGAAGGTGATATCTACGTTGGTGCTGTTTCAATAGGTACTGATGCTGATAACGTTGATAACCTTGGCGTTATTCCTGTTGATATCGTTCGTGCTGAAGATGATGTTTATGTAACTGCAGAATCTGAAGAACGTGTTCTACCAGGTGAAGAAGCAACTTTCTATGTAAACGTACTTCCAAACTTTACTACGGAAGACCGTGACTATGAAATTTCACTAACGCTACCAGATAACGTTACGCTAGTTGAAGGTTCATTGTCTCATGATGGTGTTGCTACTGAAAATACGCTTTCTTGGTCTATTACCCAAGAGTCGCTAATTGGTGCTACTCCTTCTTACGCAATTACTACTAATGCTACTGATACGTTCTGTGCTAATCCTGACTTTGGTCAAGGCGGTGGATACATCGACCTAGCCGGTTTTGGTATTGGTATAGATGATACATTGGATGGGGACACAGTAGATGGAACTTATACACTTCCTGCTTACTTCCTAGGCACATTGTATAGTGCAGTTACAGTTACTGATGATGGTTTTGTAACATTAGGTACTGCTATCTCGTCACCTTGGGTTAACCAAGACCTTCCAGATGTTGCAGATCCAAATGGTGTTATTGCTCCGCTATGGCGCGACCAAGAATTTGACGTTGCTAATGGCACAGGTGTTTCTGTCGCTACTGCTGGTGCTGCGTATACCATCATTGAATGGGATAACATGAGATTCTGGGGTCTTAGCGAAGATTTCGCTGATATTGCAGATTACCAAATTGTTTTCTTCAATGAGCCAACTGAAGGTCAGCCAAACATCGTATTCTCATACGATAACGTGACACACGACCTTGGTAGTATCTTGCCTGTGACCATTGGTTACGAAGATATTGATGGCGCTACGGGTCAAGCTCCTTACTACACGCCTTACAGCCAAGACTTCTTTGATGCTAACTTTGATGCTGAAATTACATCTGGTACGCAAATCTGTATGTATCTTGATGACGTTGATAGCAGCCCTACTCAATTAGCTTACACCGTTATGGTAAATGCTGATGACGCTGGTGGTGCTATTCAAATGATGGCCATGTCTGAAGTGACTAACATCCCTGGTGCAGCATCTGCAGTATCTGAAACTTACGAAGGTTTACAAGTTGAAGGTCCTCCAGTTGTAACTATCAACGGCATGACAGTGGCAACACTAGAAGTTGTTGAATTAATGGAGTTGAACTTACCTGGCCTAGTAGAAGAGCCTAATGGCGACGCTGTCGACATTACTTGGAAGCAAGTTGAAGGACCAGCAGCTATCATTGCAGGTGCGGGCATAGAAGAAGCTATCCTAGTTGCTCCAGAAGTAACGGAAGATACGTTAATTGTGCTTGAGCTTACTGCTACTGATAGTAACGGTAATACTTCAATGGCAACCGCTAATGTAACGATAAAAGATAACTTACCACCTGTTATCAACATCACGGCTCCGTTTACTGTTGAAGAAGGTGAGTCAATCACTGTTTCTGCTACAGCAACAGATCCAGAAGGTGATGACGTTACATTTACCATCAATGACATCCCAGGCTCAAGTCTAACGACTACAGCGCCTAATACGAATAGCACTATTGCTGTTACGTTTGAAGTGGTTGCATTTGATGGCTTAAATACAACAACAGAAACAGTAACCGTAAGCGTTACTGATAAGAGCGGTGGTTCAATGGGTTGGTTAACATTGCTACTTGTTCCAGTTGTGTATTTACGTAGACGTAAAATGAAATAAGCGATATCGCCTAGATATTACTTAAACGTAAAAGGCCGCTGTTAAGCGGCCTTTTTTATATCTGAAGAATTGTTGAGTATTGCTAGCTATTGTTAAACCTACCTAACGTTATATCTAGTCAACTACGCTTTTATTATTCTTCATCTGATAATCTCGACAACGTACTATCTAAACGTTTGTTCGGTTGAACCCCCATTTCTCTGAACTTCTCTACTTGCCGGACTAAATTTCCACGCCCACTTGAGAGCTTATTCATTGCTGCATCATAACTGCCATGGGCGGTATCTAGTGCTTTACCAATCTTTTCAATATCAGAGACAAAGCCTACAAATTTATCGTATAGCTTTCCTGCTTGTTCTGCGATGAGTTGCGCGTTTTGGTTCTGGTACTCGTATTGCCAAATATTATTGATGGTACGCAGTGCCACAAGCAAATTCGTGGGGCTAACTAACATAATATTATGATTGAGGGCGAGTGAAACAAGATCAGGCTCTTCTTCAATGGCCAATAGAAACGCTGGCTCGATAGGTATGAACAGTAAAACATAATCTAGCGTGCGCAGCCCTTTTAGCGACTGATATTCCTTGGCGCCTAGCCCTTTAATATGGCCTTTGATTGAAGCGACGTGTGCACTGAGATACTGTTTGCGGCTAGCGTCATCGTCGCAATTAAAATATTGCTCGTACGCCGCTAAGCTTACCTTGGAATCGATAATCACGTCTTTGTCATTCGGTAAATGCACCACAACATCGGGTTGCAATCGCCTACCCTGTTCAGATTGTGCCGACACTTGGGTTTCAAATTCATGGCCTTCGCGAAGACCAGATTCTTTGAGTATGCGCTCTAAAATAACCTCGCCCCAATTCCCCTGCTTTTTATTGTCGCCTTTAAGGGCATTGGTTAACGCTGATGCTTCTTCGGTTATGCGCTGATTCAACGCCTTTAAACTTAAAATTTCCGTTTTTAGTGATGCCCGCTCTTGTCCTTCACGAATATGTTGTTCTGAAATTTGTTGTTTAAAGCCATCTAATTGGGATTTGAAGGGTGCTAGTACCGCTTCAATATTATGCTTACTTTGGGTTTGATAGGTTGCGCTTTTCTCATCAAAAATTTTATTCGCTAAGTTTTCAAACTGGGTTTGTAAGCGTTGTTCTGACGAATGCATTAAGGCAAGCTTTTCTTCATGATTCTGCATAAGCGCATCAAGCCTAGCCTTTTGCGCTTCGTATTGCGCCTGCAACTTACTGTACTCTTTTTGCAGCACGCCTGATGTTTCACTAAGTTGATGTTTCTCAATTAGAACCTGCTCATACTGACGTGATTTTTCAACCAGCATGCCCACACGCTCTTGGGTTTCATTGTAAGCCTGCTGCTGCGCAAGTAACGCATCATTTTTTTCGGCAATGTTTTTGTGAGCCTGGTTCAGTGTTCTACGGGTCGCTATTAGCAAAATAAGAAAAGTTAACGCCAGTAATAATAAGCCAGCATTCAAATATTGGGGGGGAAAATCAGATAAGGAATACATAAACACACACGCACTGTTAATTTATACAGCACTATAAACAAAAACAGGTGCCATTGGCACCTGTTTTAAACACAAATGTATGATTACTTAGATAACGCTTTATCTAAGTCTTCAATTTTTGCTTTCCAAATAGCAGGTCCAGTTTCATGCGCGTTAGCGCCTGTGCTGTCTACTGCTACGGTAACAGGCATGTCTTCCACATCAAATTCGTAAATGGCTTCCATACCTAAATCTTCAAACGCCACTACCCGTGACTTCTTGATAGCTTTAGAAACCAAGTATGCTGCACCACCTACGGCCATTAAATAAACTGACTGATGCTTTGCAATAGATTTGACCGTTGCAGGGCCACGCTCTGCTTTACCTATCATACCGATAAGGCCTGTTTTGTCTAACATCATGTCAGTGAATTTATCCATACGAGTGGCAGTAGTTGGACCCGCTGGGCCTACTACTTCATCGCCAACCGCATCAACAGGGCCTACGTAATAAATAAAGCGGTTGGTTAGATCTACACCTTCAGGTAAACCTTCACCGTTATCAAGCATAGTTTGAATACGCTTGTGCGCTGCGTCACGGCCAGTCAACATTTTTCCAGAAAGTAATACGGTTTCACCCACTTTCCAGTCTTGAATGTCTTCTTTGGTTACATCATTAAGGTTAACACGACGGGTGTTTTCACCCACTTCCCACGTTACCTCTGGCCAATCTTCTAATTTAGGCGGCGTAAGTTCAGCTGGACCTGAGCCATCTAAATGAAAATGTGCATGTCGGGTTGCTGCACAGTTAGGGATCATCGCCACAGGCTTAGACGCCGCATGGGTAGGCAAAGACATAATTTTAACGTCTACTACGGTCGTTAAGCCACCTAGGCCTTGAGCACCAATACCCAATTGATTCACGCGCTCGAAAATTTCAACACGTAGCTTTTCATCTGTGGTTTCTGCGCCACGAGCAATCAGCTCTTGAATATCTACCGGATCCATTAAGCTTTCTTTAGCGAGTACTGCTGCTTTTTCAGCTGTACCACCAATGCCTATGCCTAACATGCCAGGTGGACACCAGCCAGCGCCCATGGTTGGCAACGTTTTCACTACCCAGTCAGCAATATTATCGCTAGGGTTTAACATTACCATTTTAGATTTGTTTTCTGAGCCGCCGCCTTTTGCCGCAATCATCACCTCAACTTTTTCACCTGGCACCATATCAATGTGCACAACTGACGGAGTGTTGTCTTTGGTATTGGTTCGCGCGCCCGCGGGATCGGCAACGATAGAAGCGCGCAAGGGGTTATCTGGATTTAGATAAGCGCGGCGAGTACCTTCATCAACCATCTGTTGAACAGTCATGTCGGTTTTATCCCATGTCACACCCATACCTACTTTTACAAAGCAGGTCACAATACCGGTGTCTTGACATAAAGGACGTTTGCCTTCAGCTGACATTCTAGAGTTAATAAGGATTTGTGCCATCGCATCTTTAGCTGCTTGGCTTTCTTCTCGGTTATACGCTGCTTCTACGGCTTTAACGTAGTCGAGCGGGTGATAGTAAGAAATAAACTGTAGGGAATCTTCAATGCTATCAATGAAGTCCTGTTGGCGGATAACGGTCATGACATCCTCTTTTTTTATTTTGCTTTCGTGGTCTTAGCCTGCTAAAAAAGCGTATACTAGCGCATCTGTTGGCACCGTACCATGTAAAATATGGGTGAAGCTTTGCGATAAAACAAACTTGTGCAGGTAAATTTAACGCGCTTAGCTAACGTTAGCTGTTAGATAGCGTGCTAATACGGTTTAGTTAATTTTCCAGTACCCATTTAACGCAGCTTCAATGCCGACAACATTCTTCTTAACCTGATGTATAGAGTTAGTTTTTAATGCCCGCAACATCGCAAGTTACCATTACGCCAATCAGCACATCGTTTTCCCTTTGCCTTATAGATATTTTTGAGCGGGTTGCCCACCGCGCGGGAGCCGTTTTGCTTGATACCTGTGGCTCCACGAAAAGCAATGGTCGCTACAATGTGATGGTATGGGAGCCTAGCGCTACCGTAACGGCCAAGCACGGTGAAGCCCCTCTAGTGCAATTAGATGGCGAGAAGGCATTCACAACTGACTTTCAGCCTTTTGAAGCCGTCACGCACTACCTTCATGGATCAGTGGCCAATCTTAAGGTAGATGAGACTAGCCAATCATTAGCTAAACAACTCCCTTTTATTGTAGGCGTAACGGGTTTTGCTGGTTACGATGCAGGGCGCTATTACGAAAAGCTTCCAGCAAATTCGGCGCAAACCTATACCACCCCAGACTTTTCAGTAGGGCTTTACTTATCATCTTTAATTGAGGATACGGTAACAGGTACCTTGTATTTTTGCTCGGCGACAGGTGAAACCTCGCCACCTGACTTTATCATTCAGCCTAATTTTACTACTGATTTTAAAAATAATGCTGATACTGGCGATTTTTGCGATGAAAACGACCATAAAGGGCGCGTCTCTTTAGCCTCCATCAATGATGAGAAAACACATGGTGATGATATTGCTAAAACGCCGTTTTCATTAACCAGTGATTGGAAATCTAACCTGACAAAAGAAGTCTATATTGGATGTATTGAACGAATTCATGATTACTTAAAAGCGGGTGACTGTTATCAAGTAAACATGGCCCAGCGGTTCTCAGCTTCATATACGGGCGATTGCTGGCACGCTTATCGCGCCCTACGAGAAAGTAACCAAGCGCCCTTTTCCGCATTCATTCAATTAAAAAACAGCACTATTTTGAGTATTTCCCCCGAACGCTTTATTAGTGTTAAGCAGGGCGTGGTGGAAACTAAACCGATTAAAGGCACTCGCCCACGGTTTAGTGATGAAGCGAAAGATGCACAAAGTGCTCAGTCTTTGCTTACTGCATCGAAAGATCGTGCGGAAAACCTTATGATTGTTGATTTACTGCGTAATGATCTTTCAAAACACTGCAAGCCTCATTCAGTAAAAGTACCTGAGTTATTTGCCTTAGAAAGCTATGAAGCAGTGCATCATTTGGTAAGCACGGTTGTCGGCGAACTTAACGACAATGCAACGCCATTAGATTTACTTGCCTCCTCATTTCCTGGCGGTTCTATTACAGGCGCACCTAAAATTAGGGCCATGGAAATTATAGACGAGCTTGAAGTACATAGACGCAATATCTATTGCGGCAGCATTTTTTATATGGGCTTTCGTGAAGATATGGACTCAAGCATTTGTATTCGTACGCTGCTTGCGGAGAATAACCAGCTGCATTGCTGGGCTGGTGGTGGTATTGTTTTAGATTCAGTGGCTAATGACGAGTACAAAGAAACCTTGGATAAAGTGTCTAAAATTCTGCCAGTGCTAACCTCCCACTTTGGAGCGGGCCGTGAACAGAGCTGATTTCCTCCGCCAATTTCACCATCTGCGTCAAACGCACCGAGAGCCCGATTACCCGCTTAAATCTAGAGGTAGGCCTGCTGCGGTATTAATCCCTTTAATGGATTATGGTAATGAGCTGACGGTGTTGCTCACAGAGCGTGCACATCACTTACGTCATCATCCAGGGCAAATTAGTTTCCCCGGTGGCGCAGTAGATGAAGTAGATAACAGCGTTTTCGATGCCGCTCTTAGAGAAGCCCACGAAGAAATAGGCATGCCTTCTGAAAACGTAGAAATTATTGGTGTGTTGCCCAATTACAGGACAGTAAGCGGTTATCAGATAGCCCCGGTTGTTGGTTTTGTTGAACCAAGCTTCACGCCTGTTATCGACCCTAACGAAGTAGAAAGTGCTTTTGAGGTTCCATTAGCTCATGTGCTGAATCGCAAAAATCATCTTATTCATACTGCTCGTAAAGGTAAGCGTTCATCACCTATCTATTTTATTCCGTGGAATGAACATATGATTTGGGGCGCTACGGCCGCCATACTACGAAACTTGTCTCACCATATTCACCCTTAAGCTCACTTACTCTCAAACACACCTACCCTTGCGTGCCGTTAAATATTTCTTTACAACACATTAGCAATTCTAATTAACTGATTAGCTTTTCTGTATTGTAGTTAAGCCCGTCTACATGCATGATCTAGGTATTAGTAATTTAGACGGGTGTATTTTTATGATTAGTGTTTTTGATATGTTTAGCGTGGGTATTGGCCCTTCAAGCTCGCACACCGTTGGCCCCATGCGTGCGGGTGCTGAATATGCTAAAACACTTGCAACAGACACCGCGTTGTTTTCAAAAATCACGACGATTAAAGTGGAGTTGTTTGGCTCTTTAGGTCAAACCGGCATTGGTCATGGTACAGGTAAAGCCGTTATTCTTGGATTATCGGGTGAAATGCCTGAAAGCATTGACGTGAATAAAATAGAGCCATTACTAGAAGACGTACGAAACCTAGAATCGTTGTACCTAAATGGCGAGAAGCCTATATCATTTCCAAACAAAAACGCGATTGTTTTTCACCGCCGTAAAACGCTTCCCAAGCATGCTAATGCACTTACTTTTTACGTATATGAAAACGATACCCTGCTGTGTGAGCAAACGTATTACAGCATTGGTGGCGGCTTTATCGTAAAAGAAGAAGACTTTGATGCCACTAAAGCGCATGCAGGTGCCGTTCAAGCAACTGTACCTTTTCCTTTTAAGTCTGGTGCTGCCCTGCTAGAGCAATGCAAAAACAATGGGTTAAGTATTAGCGCCCTTATGCTTAAAAACGAAACGACGTTTCAACCTGCTCACGCCGTAAAACAAAAGCTGTTTGAAATATGGTTAGTGATGAAAGCCTGTGTTCAACGTGGCATCGACAGTGAAGGCATATTGCCAGGTGGTCTTAAAGTGGTGCGCCGTGCGCCGGCGCTTTATCGTCGCCTGCAAACTGAACATACTACTGACCCTATGCAAACCATGGACTGGGTAAACTTATTTGCCTTAGCCGTAAATGAAGAAAATGCAGCTGGAGGCCGAGTGGTAACTGCGCCCACCAATGGCGCGGCCGGTATTATTCCTGCGGTTTTACATTATGTAGACAAATTTATTCGCCCAGTGGATGAAGAAGTGGCAAGCCGCTTTTTACTCACCGCAGGAGCGATTGGTATTTTGTACAAAGAAAATGCATCCATTTCGGGTGCTGAAGTAGGCTGTCAGGGTGAAGTGGGTGTGGCATGTTCTATGGCTGCGGGTGCGCTGGCAGAGATTATGGGCGGTACTGTACCTGCAGTAGAAAATGCAGCTGAAATTGGTATGGAGCATAACCTAGGGTTAACTTGCGACCCCGTGGGTGGCTTAGTACAGGTACCTTGTATTGAACGCAATGCTATGGGTGCAATTAAAGCGATAAACGCTTCACGCTTAGCACTGAGAGGCAGCGGCGAGCACAAGGTATCGTTAGATAAAGTCATTAAAACCATGCGTGATACGGGTAACGACATGAAAACCAAGTACAAAGAAACAGCCCGAGGCGGATTGGCGGTTAACATTATTGAATGCTAACCGTTAAAAAAACTGGCTTTAGTGCACCAGTAGAAACAAAAAAGGCGATGGCGGTTTAAGTAATAACACCGCAAATCGCCTTTTTATTCTGTTACGTATTCTCATACATAAACAGCTAATCCAAATGACCCGATTAACTCTTCCGCGCTAAATTTGGCTTTTTGGCTAATCTAGCTTACTTTACCGGTAAAGTTACTCCTTTGAACATCTTTTCAACTTCATCATTGTTTTTCAGCATCATGGCTTTTTCAACTTTATCTTTCGTTAAATGCGGTGCAAAGCGCTCAATAAAGTCGTACATATAGCTTCGTAAGAAAGAGCCCTTTCTAAAGCCTATTTTGGTCGTGCTGTAATCGAACAAATGACTTGCATCAATTTTCACTAAGTCTGAATCGAGTTCATCGCTAACGGCCATGGAAGCAATAACACCAATACCCACACCTAACCGCACATAGGTTTTAATGACATCGGCGTCGGTGGCGGTAAAGACAATTTTAGGCGTAAGGCCTGCACGCTCAAACGCTTGGTCGAGTTCCGAGCGACCAGTAAAACCAAATACATAGGTTACAAGGGGGTATTTGGCGATATCGCTAATATCAATAGAGCCTTTCTTCGACAAAGGATGGTCTTTATTCACAATTACACTTCGATTCCAGTGATAACAAGGCAACATCACTAAATCATTGTATAAATGCAAAGCTTCAGTAGCGATAGCAAAGTCGGCTTCGCCCTTAGCGGCCAGATCACTGATTTGCGATGGCGTCCCTTGATGCATGTGTAAAGACACCTTCGGGTACTTGCTCATAAAACCTTGGATCACATCAGGTAGCGCATAACGTGCTTGCGTATGCGTAGTGGCGATATTTAGCTTACCTTGGTCGGGTAGCGTATGCTCCCGTGCCACCGCTTTGATACTTTCTACTTTGGCTAAAATTTCGCGGGATATATTAATGACATCGTTTCCGGCATCAGTAACATGGGTTAGATGCTTACCACTACGCCCAAAAATCTGTACACCCAACTCATCCTCTAGCATTCTCACCTGCTTACTAATGCCCGGTTGAGAGGTATATAAACTTTCTGCCGTGGCAGAAACATTCAGATTATTGTTAAGTACTTCTACTATGTAACGTAGCTGTTGTAATTTCATGTAAAACATCGCTCCTTGTAACCAGTTGTGTACTATAACCTTATCGTTATAACCAAAACTACTAATAATTACGATAAGCTATTACAAAAGTGACAGATTAACCCACAAAATAGTAGGTAATTTTGCGCTAAATAAGTAATACTGAAAATGGGTTACCTACTGAATAATTGTTTTCCTTTATCCTTACAGATGTTTTAATTGGTACAACACCTTCAAATTTAAGGAAAATAACGGGTTTTATTCATATGAGTGAAAAAAAGCAACTTACCTCTCCTATCGACTTTTCGTCGGTGCTAGCAGCTGCTGTGCACGATATGAAAAATTCGTTGTTTCTTCTTATTCAGTCAATTGAAAATCTTTCTAATGATTTAGCCCCTGAAAATAGTAAAGCACGAGAGCAAGTGGCTAGTGTGCATTACGAAGCATCGCGGCTTAATACCAATTTAGTACAAATTTTATCACTTTATCGTGCAGAATTAGAAAGTCTGCCGATAACAGTAGATGAATGCTTTGTTAGTGACTTAATAGACGATGTAGTTGGGTCTAATAATATTTACATTGAACAAAAAGAAATTGTGGTTAAGGCGAATGTCGACCTCAATTTAAGTTGGTATTTAGATAGAGAGCTTATATACCTATTAATTAACGACGTATTGGTAAATGCCCTTCGGTATGGTACCTCTCAAATTTGTATTTCAGCACAGGTTGAAGATGACTGCCTACATATTTGCGTGGAAGATGATGGCATCGGCTATCCAACGTCTATGCTTGAAAAAAGTCACGAAGACTTAGCCGATTTTCAGCTTAGTCAAGGTAGAACAGGGTTAGGTCTTTTCTTTACTAGACTTATTGCATCTGCTCACTCGCAAGGCAAACAGCAAGGAGAGATTTCTTTAAGCAATGGCGGTTCTCTTGGCGGAAGTGTATTTAGGGTAAAAATACCGTAACATTAACGCATAATAGTTTGGCAGTGAAAGCCAGCATATAATTCGAATTAAGTATTAAACGGAAATACGCGCATGTACATGATAATAATAATTCTGATTGTTGTTTTACTGATAGCGGCAATTTTTATAAATGCTATGCAGCAACATCGCGCTAAGGCTGACTCGGAGCGTCGGGCAGATCTGGCTAAACAACGCGCTGTTATTGATGAAACAGAGAATGTTATTCTAGCTTGCTCAAACATGCCTATTTCAGGCCGCATGTTACAAATCTTGGATAACCGGGTTTTAGGTGCGCTTAAAACCGTCAATGAGCTTGGTGGTACGCCAGAAACAAAACAAAAACTTGCCAATGCAGAGCAAAAATCCGCTTCACAAAACCCTGATTCGGTAAGCGCTAAGGAATTCGTTTTACCCGATAATGACAAACTTATTATTCAGTACATACAGGCTGTTAAAAAACTTCGCATTTTACTTCGTTCAGAACACAGTAAAGGCAAAGTTGAAAGCAAAGTGTTTTATGACGAAGACAAACAATTAGAACGCTTACAAATTAAGGTTAATGTTGAAACGCTAATCAAACGCGGCAGAGCTGCACAGCAGTCGAACATGTTAGGTTCAGCCCGTCAGTATTACGAAAAAGCAAAGACTGCGCTAGAAAATCAAAATCAGCAAGATGAATACACACAGACTCGTTTGGCCACACTGCATGAATGGTTGTCAGAAATTCAAAACAACCTTAAAAGCGTTAACGCACAAGATAGAGCGAAGAAACAAGAAGAAGAGCGTGATGAATTGGATGAGTTATTTGCGCCTAAGAAGAAATGGTAACGCACCTGTTTATCAGCATTTGACACTTTACCTGTGGTAGTGATGTAAAACCTCAGTCCATAATGCTTGACCAGCCACTGACATATCACGCTTGGCGTTTTTCACCATGCCCACCCTTTTCACCAAGGGGTCTTCTTCCATTTTAAGCACGGTTAGCCCTATGCTTTCCATCGACGTAATGCACAGCGATGGCATAATAGCGATGCCTAACCCCTGCTTAATTAGCTGACCAAGGGTACCCAACTGCCCTGTTTCGGCAACAATAACGGCTTCACCCACGGTACTTATCTTCTGTTGTGTCCACATTCTTACTGCCGACCCCCTATTCATCATTACCATAGGGTATTCGATACACGTTTCCCAATTAACCGTTTTTGCTTTTGCCAATTCATGCTGGGGGTTGACCACCACCACAAAACAATCGTCGAAAAGAGGTGTAAATATAAGCCCCTCATTCTGCTGCGGTTCGAAGGTGAAGCCCATCTCGGCTCTGCCCTCTGATACTTCATAAATCACGTTCTCCATCACCACATCTAAAATACGCAGGTTAATATTGGGCGCAAGTTGGTGATACCGTTTAAGTAAATGCGGTAAATGTGATTCGGCAAAGGAAGGCATAGCCGCAATGGTTAGGCGCCCTTTAGCCATGGCGAAAAGGTTCTGAATATCACCAAAAGTGTCGTCCCAGTCCCGCATTATTCTAATGGCGTTAGGTAATAAGGCTTCACCTTCTTTGGTTAATGCCACATGCCTGGTGCTGCGACTAAACAATTTCCCACCTAGCTGCTCTTCCATTTTCTTTATTGCAGACGAAAGGGCTGGCTGGGTAAGGTGAAGCTTAATAGCAGCCTCAGCGAAGGTACTTGATTGCGCTACGTGAATAAAAGCCTGTAAATTTCTGTATGAAATATTCATTCAACTAAGACCTACACCCTATGTTTGAAAGGATAACCGACAAGATAGCCAACACATTGACTTGCCCGAAATCCGAAAAATTAACAACCATCACTAATCACTCAATTAATAAATAAAACTTATTAATTGAGTGATTAATTCAATTTTACATAATTGATAACATTGTTGATACTTTTACTTAACACATTTTATTAATGCTAAATTTAAGGGGAAGTACCATGTCGGGATTTGACAAAGTCGTCACTACCTATCAAGAAGCCATGGACGGGCTGACCGATGGTATGACAGTTATTGCTGGTGGTTTTGGGCTATGCGGCATTCCAGAAGGCCTGATTGCTCAAGTTAAAACGATGGGCACTAAAGGCCTTACTGTGGTTTCTAATAACTGTGGTGTAGATGGTTTTGGACTGGGCATCTTGTTAGAAGACAAACAAATTCAAAAAATGGTGTCTTCTTATGTAGGCGAAAACGCCCTGTTTGAAAAGCAATTATTAAATGGCGAGCTTGAAGTTGAACTTACGCCGCAAGGCACGCTAGCCGAGAAGATGCGTGCTGGTGGTGCAGGTATTCCTGCATTTTATACTGCTACAGGCTATGGCACGCCTGTAGGCGAAGGTAAGGAAGTGAAAACGTTTAATGGCCGACCTTATATTTTAGAAGAAGCTATTAAGGGCGACTTCGCCATTGTAAAAGCGTGGAAAGCCGACCGATATGGAAACTGCGTTTATCGTCATACCGCACAGAACTTCAACCCTATGGCAGCCACCGCGGGCACAATTACCGTTGTTGAAGCAGAAGAGATTGTTGAGCCAGGTGAGCTAAACCCTAGCGAAATTCATACGCCCGGCATCTATGTAAATAGAGTCATAAAAGGGGAATTTCAAAAGCGCATAGAACGTAGGGTTGTTTCTAAAACTGCGCATAACACCACAGCAAAGGAGACACAATAATGGCATTATCACGAGATCAAATAGCAATGCGCGTGGCTCAAGAATTCCAAGATGGTGACTATGTCAATTTAGGAATAGGTATTCCAACGTTGGCCGCCAGTTTTGTGCCTGAAGGCATTAGCGTGATGCTTCAATCTGAAAATGGCTTATTAGGCATGGGCCCCTACCCTCAGGAAGATGAGCTAGACGCAGATATGATTAACGCTGGTAAAGAAACCGTTACCGCCATTACCGGAGCTTCAATTTTTAACTCTGCGGAAAGCTTCGCCATGATCCGTGGCGGTCACGTTGATTTTACTGTGCTTGGTGCATTTGAAGTAGACGTAAACGGTAATATTGCGTCGTGGATGATCCCCGGAAAGCTTGTAAAAGGTATGGGCGGCGCTATGGACTTAGTGGCAGGCGCTAAAAATATAATTGTGACCATGACTCACACTGATAAACATGGCAACCCAAAACTGCTTAGTGAATGTACCCTGCCGCTAACCGGTGTAAATTGCATAACCCGAATTATTACCGATCTTGCGGTAATGGAAGTGGTGGATGGTGCCTTTTTACTAAAAGAACGTGCCCCCGGAGTAACTGTTGAAGATATACAAGCAAAAACCGGCGGTAAGTTAGTTGTATCGGATAATGTGACCGAAATGCAGGTATAACCGCATTTTCGCCAAGGTAAACGCATAGCAAGCTTTCATAATATCGGCCTTTAAGGGATAATACGCGATGATATTATTCATGAGGCCGAATCTTGCTAGTTACTGACTTACCCGTTCATCACAAAATCATTACTAAACTCGAAAGTAGAAACTTTACCGAGCTCACTGAAATTCAGGAAAAAAGTATGCTTCCTGCTATTCAGGGTAAAGATATTATTGCCTCATCTAAAACGGGATCGGGTAAGACACTCGCATTTTTAATTCCGGCTATTAATCGTTTGATGTCGCAAAAGGCGTTAAGTCGACAAGACCCTCGCGCGCTTATTCTTGCACCTACTCGCGAATTAGCTAAGCAAGTTTTCATAGAAGCCAAAACCATGTGTACGGGATTGAACTTATCTTGCACGTTGGTTGTGGGCGGTGAAAACTACAACGACCAGGTTAAAGCCTTACGCCGTAACCCACATATTATTGTGGGCACTGCTGGCCGGGTGGCTGATCATTTAAAAGATAAAAGCATATTTTTAAATGGCCTAGAACTGCTTATTTTTGATGAAGCCGATCGCATGCTTGATTTAGGCTTTTCAGAACAGCTAAACATGATTAACGAATTTGCGAACCACCGTAAGCGCCAAACCATGCTGTTTTCAGCTACGTTAGATAGCATAGAACTTAATTACATGACTGCGCGTTTAACAAAAGCTGCAGTGCGTGTATCGGTAGGTGATTCAACGGCGCACCATGGCGATATTCAACAACAGTGTTTCTTTGCTGATAATATCGAGCATAAAGACGCCCTACTTCATCACGAAATTTCAAACCGTACTTATAACCAAGCTATTGTCTTTACCGCAACACGTGAAGATACCGACCGTTTAACCACCATGTTAAACAAAGACAAGCTTGAAGCCATCGCCTTACGTGGCGACTTACCACAAAATCAACGTGCTGCAATTATGAGTGAGTTCGCCCGAGGCCAGCATTCTGTTTTGGTGACTACCGATGTGGCATCACGAGGTTTAGATTTATCTAAAGTTGGTTTGGTTATTAATTTCGATTTACCAAAAAATGCGGATGAATACATTCACCGTATTGGTAGGACGGGACGTGCTGGTCAAAAAGGTGAAGCTGCTTCATTTGTTGGCCCACGCGATTGGAAAAGCTTTATAGCACTGAAGGCACATTTACAATATGAACTAGAGTGCGAGGCACACGAAGCACTACCTGCTAAATTCAAAGGAATTAAAGCCCCTACGCCTAAACAAGATACGCAGAAAAATAAAGCCAGCAAGCAAGATGGCGCAGAAGCAACTGTTGCTAAGAAAGTACGCCGCGTAGACACCATGGCAGGTACAGAAATTGGTATGGCGCCAGTTAAACGTAAGCCAAGAAAAGTAGAGCTTGAACCTGAAGACGATACCGAGTTTGAAGCTGGCATTAACGTAGATAACAGTGTTGATGATGATTTAGATAATAGCGATAAAACTAGCTAGGTATAGCTAAAACCGGAAAATTTCTGGTTACAGATTTAAATTGTTGCAAAGGAGCCTAAGTGCTCCTTTTTTGTTTTTTGATTGCAAATAACCCATTAATTTACTTAATCGCTACCACAGCATTTCAGTAAAATACATCTTATTCCCCTAACACACGATTTTGGTATTTTTAATTCATGAGTAAAAATCACCATTAAGATTTGTTGTTTTATTTTCTGGTGTTAGCGGTTAATCTGACAATATGAATAAAATTAAAAACTCTATTTTGGGGTGTGTAGACAGGCCACTTTTGGGGTCTAGTAAATTGTTAGTTTCCAAGCGGTAACCAATTGTTCAAAGTAATGAATTTGAATTTTGTAACAGTAAAACTGCCTAAGTCGCCTTCGACTGTTAGTTAAAAGTTATATGCTTCTCGGATATTTAGAAAAGGAATTTTAATGAATAAACAAAGCAAAGTATTTCATCCAGTTACAAGAGCATGCGCAATGCTCGGTGCTGTTATTTGTGGCTTTTTTGCAGTCACTCTGTTCGTTTCTAGTCTAATTGCCTTACCCGATATTATTACTGCATTAAAGGGCTGCTCTAAGGCTATTCTAATAGCTGCTCTTGCGTGGGCCTTTTGGTATGCGGCTAAATATAGTAAAAACCCTTTCCTCATCACTCCATTTACCAAGCCGGAATAACGAATACATAATTCAAGAACGTATATGAACCCACCATACAACTCAATAAACTCGCTCAATACGTTCGCTGGAAAGCATACACGCAGGGCCGCTTCGCTATTATGTCCTACGTGCATGCACGCGGTATTGAGCAGTTAGGAGACAAGGATGGAACACTTAAAATTAGCAATGCCGGGCTTCGCCTTAATTGCGATTCAACTCATCGGACTAGTAGTTCCGCATATCTTTTATCTAGTGAACCCTGTTTAATTATGGATTGCGATATGCACCGTAGGGCTTCCATGCTTATTCATTTCATTTACATTTCGGGCACTAAGACTATTTAAATTCTTTAAAAAACATATGTATTTAGAATTTTTCTAGCTATTTCTCTAATAATTTCAACTATTCCATCAATGATTTTTTTTATTGAAATCTGGCTTCACTTTAAACCGTCTGACGGTCCTGCTCTTGGTTATATGGGAGTCTTTTATTTAGGCTACGCGTATTTGTGGTTGCCAATGTTGATTATATTAACTTTCTATGTAACAAAGGTTCCCAACAAGACACTTACAGTAAGACGATAAACGCATGGTTTTCGTTTATACCTCACTAATCTTAACCGCATATATTAGACCTCATTGTGAGGCGTAATATGCCAACGGCAATAACATTACTCGGCGGTGCGACTATTTGTAAGTTACATTTACGGGCAATTTAAGGCCCAATAAAACTCAAAGAGGGACAAAATGCCAATTAAAAAATGGATATTTCAATACAGCATCGCTTTGCCTCTAGTGTTCGCGTTACTTTCGAGCATTCAATACATTAAAGGACATACGGTTTCTTACTCTTTGGTCTTTGGTTTGACTTGGTCTTTTATTTCAGTAGCAATATTCGCTACGCGCAGAGCTTATAATTTTAAGAAAAATATCGACTGCCAATTATGTAACGACTTAACCCAAAGTGATTCACAACAAAAGTAGGTTTAATCATGACTTATGGGTTATTTACCAAGTAAATTCACCAGTTGTACGGCCTGGGATTCAAACCTGCGTGCTGACTTGCTTCGCTAAAGCCCGTATAAAAACGCTCCTTATTTAGAAGCTATGTGTCTATAAACTGGAAGTGCGTACTATGAAAGAATGGCTTGAAAAAGTAGAAAACGCTTTAACTAAAGCTCTAGAATCTGTAGATAGCAGCGATGAAATTTCTAGAGAGAATATGTATATGCTCGCTCCTATTATTTATTCTCAGACTCATAACATGAATAATGAGCAGTTGTTAAAGGAAATGATAGAAGCAAATGATGAGCAATTTAAGGAAGATTGTTCTCATGATGAAAATTCAAAACTCCAATACAAGTATCATTATGTATCTTCTTTTTTGAATTGCTATGTTGTCGCTGGAAAAATTGATGAGATGAAACTCGATAAAATAATGGATTATACAAACGAAAAGTTGAATCTATTTGAAGACGGTTATGAATAGTACTAGAGCGCATAACCTGCGGCGGTTTTCTCCTCTTAAGGTCTGTGACTGCCTTTTTGCTGATACGCCTCTGAGCCGCTTAGCATTAGCTAATCTTAAATAGTAATGTAACAAACTTTAAAAAGTAACATCTTTTAAAAAATGAAAGGAAGCAAACGGTGTTGAAAATAGCTAAATATTTTAGTTATATAGTTCTCATCATATTAATTTCGTTAGTTGGGTTTGTATTTATTACTCCAATGACATTCGATTCTAGTACTCCCCCTCTGCACTATGGAAAAGTTGATGCTGAGCTGTTTTTGGGTAAAGGTAAGGAACAGCCTTTAGTTGTATACTTTGGCGGCAGTGAAGGCGGAAATAGTATGACAAAGCCTCATAACATTAAAGAAAGACAGCAATATATTGATCAAGGATATGCGATGTTAGCTGTTGGATATTTTGGTATGGAAGGTATACCTCAAGAGCTAGATCGAATTTCTTTAGATGCTATTTATAATGAAATAGTTCTAACATTAAATAACCCAAGATTAAATTCTAATTGTGTCGCTGTTATGGGTGGCTCTAAGGGAGCTGAATTAGCACTTACCTTGGCTTCTAAATACACACAAATCAATGGTGTTGTTTCATTAGCTGGAAGTCATGTTGTATTTGCTGGCCCTTCTTTTTTTGCTGATGGCAAAACCTCTTCATTTATGTTTAATGACCAAGAGCTCCCTCACGTACCACTAACGCTGAATATTTTACCATCAGTTTTAATGGGTGATTTACGACGTGCTCATGAAATAGCACTAGAGGATATTGATGCTGTCGAGGCCGCTAGAATAAAGGTTGAGGATATTAATGGCCCTATTCTGTTGGTTTCTGGTGAAAAAGATCACATATGGCCTTCACAAGAAATGTCAGTAGAAGTTATAGAGAGATTGAAAACAAAAGGCTTCCCACATCCTTTTAAACATATCGCTGTACCTAACGGAAATCATTTTCAACCTCAAAGTGATTTCCACCCGGAAGTGATTAAATTTTTGAATGAAAAATTCTTGCCTTACTGCGATGTTCATCATCAGAACATCGCCGTTGACTCCCAAAAAAGCATTTAGGCTCGTAAACTCTCTCGTACAATTAAAAATACGCTATTGTCGCTGTGCTCAATAATGCTTAAGCTTATGTTCACGTTTTACAAGGATGATTTATGAAACCAGTACTTTTAATATTGTTACTAGGTCTGTATGCATGTTCCCCTTCCCCTGAAGATTTAGCGAATATAGCCAGTCAGCAGTTCAGGGAAAGTGGCGAAACAGAAGAGACCTGGCTACATGACGGTGAACTCCATTTTTCCACCGCATTAGAATGGCAAAAAGCTTCTTTTCAAAACAAACGGGCGACTTCTTCAGATTTTCTATTAGCACTCGACGAACAAGGGCGACTGGTAATTAACATTTCTGATAATCAAAGTTTAAAAATACATAGCGAAGAACTTACCCGCAAATTAAACAAGAAATTTGAAATTATTGGTCCGGCTGTCGATAACAAAAACAAATACAAAGACCAATTAATTAGTGATGCCGTCGTTTTAATAGCATCTCAGAATGGTTGGCTAAAAAGTGTATAGCAAATAAATCAACTAAAAATAAGCGGGGGTTTACGCTTTCTAGCCGCAAACTTGCCACACAATTAGTTTTCAAAATAGGTAAATAAATGGAACTCAATCAGGTTACTTTACCAGTAAGCAATATGGATGATGCTGTTGGTTTTTACTTAAAGCTTGGCTTCACACAAATTGTCGACACACCTCACTATGCTAGATTTTCCTGCCCAGATGGAAACGCTACATTTTCTTTATCTCTTGAAAATGAAGTGTTTGAAAATAAATCGGTGATTTATTTTGAACACGAACACCTTGATGAGCTTCACAAAAATTTATCTCAAAAAGGTATTCAGTTTTTACAACCCCCTATTGAGCAAAGTTACCTTTGGAAAGAGGCTATTCTAAAAGACCCTTCTGGTAATAAGATCAAACTCTACTGGGCGGGAGAAAACCGCTTAAATCCGCCGTGGAAAGTAGAAATACGAGAGTAACACGCGCTTGAAAGTACTCGTTAGATTGCTTACTTTAAATATCAGTAATTTATTTCTCGCCGTCTATTACGGCGTTTACATCAAGGAAGAATTGTAATGTTCGCCGTAATGTTTGAGTTCGTAGTTAAGACTGGGTATGAAGAGCAATTTCTTTCCGCGTGGCCCAAAACCACGCAAGGTATTTTCCTATTCAAAGGAAGTCTAGGTTCTCGTTTACATAGGCATAAGAACGATACTTTTATCGCTTACGCTCAATGGCCAGATGAAGAAACCTATCGCCAAGCCGCTAACATCGAGATGAGCGCTGCATATGAACAGCAACGTCAATTAATGCGAGACAGCCTTAATTTAGAATCAACAAAAACCTTGTATGAAATGGAAGTTGAAATTGATTACTTACATCGTAGAGTCTTTGATGTATAACAATAAATTGAGCAACGACTGACACGGCCTAAGTCGTAAAAATTGTTGCCAACTGACTTCGTATAAGGTGTTTTAAGGGCTAAATTTATGGTGAAAGAAAAATGGTATAAAAACCCCGAGATGATAATTGCACTCACAGCGCTGTTCATTGGGCTGCTTACCGCTTTCATTTCAATTTACTCTGCTTACACTGACCGCGCTTATGCTAAAGCTTCGGTATGGCCCAAAATTGAAATTTTTAGAAGCCATAATGTTGATTCTTTTAGTTATGGCGTTGCTAATAAGGGAACGGGCCCAGCGCTCATCAAGTACGCAAAAGTGTATTCGGGTACGAAATTTCTAAAAAAATGGTCAGAACTTCCAGAATTCAAAAATATATCTCAATCCCATTTAAACAATACTACTTTGCCGTCGGGTCACTCTATAACACCTCTAAAATACAAAGGTGAATCGGTTTCGGATATATTGGCTATAGATAATAATATTGAAATAGAGCTTTGTTATTGCTCAATTTATGAGGATTGTTGGGTAGTTGATCGCACAAATATAACCCAACCAGTCAATTCATGTTCAGTCCGCACTGAACACGCATTCTGGCAATGAAGTAATTCGTTAGAATCGCGCTTAGTCAGTTCTATTGTTGTGATACCTGATGTAGCCAAATCAGATTTAGAATTATCCAAAGTTGCATTGATACTTTATTTAGCTTACATATTACCGCGCTCATTGGGTTCTTATTTTCAAGGAAGATATGCGTAGTATTCAAATTTTAGGCTTAATAAGCGCACTCGTTGCTCTAGTAGTTTCGTACTGGTCAATGTTTATCATACTCCGGTATCAAGCGAGTCTGCCGCAAGTTCGGTAGGCTTAGTATTAATGTTTGTTATTGTTCCTTTATTTGGGTTTTCTGCCACCCTATTAATCCCATCGTCCTTAGCTTTAGTAAACGCTAAGTTTAGAAGAGCAACCTTCTTCTTCGGTAAGTTTTGGTACTGTGTATGGGGTATTAATAGCTTTTTTTCACTGGCCTATTTAGCCTTAGGATTATACTTTTCTTACCTTTATCTTACTGTTGGTTATGGGAAGTGATCTTACGAATAAAAATTTTAAAAGCCATCTACTCAAATAATGGCTAATAGGGAAAAGCCAATGAGACAGTTTCTTTTAAGTTTGTTTGTATCAACCCTGCTTGGTGCTGCTATTTTATTTTTTTCACCCTATTTTATCGGTGAAATCGAGCCTTGGATCTCAGATTCCTATTACTACACTGGCGCGCTAGTATTGGCAGGTTTTATAGTGCTTGTTGATCGGCATGCTTCTTACGAAAGCATTTTTATAGGCATTGTGCTTGGGCAGGCTATTTACATGTTTACTTTTATACCTGTAGATTCATTGGTTGGTGTTGCTTTGGTTATTATGGCCTTCAAAAGCTTGTTGTCTTGTGTAGGTCTATTGTTAAAGTCAGCAATTAGTGACGTTTTGCATTTGATTAAAGGGAACACCTAACATTCTGTTAAATATGTTCTCTCCCCACTTAGCCACTGTTTTAGAGATAAACTGAATCACCTGTAAAAATTTAGAAAATATAATGAAGAGAATAAATGTAATTGGTACAAGTGGCAGTGGGAAATCCCATTTTAGCTATCGGCTTGCTAAGAATTTAAGTATTCCTTACATCGAAATGGATACACTATTTTGGCTGCCAAATTGGGAACATTTAGAAAACGACGAGTTTCTTTTCTTGCTTGAAGCTCATTTAGAGAAAGCGTCTTGGGTACTAGATGGTAATCAATCTAAGACAAACCACCTAAAATGGCAGTACGTAGATACAATAATTTGGTTAGACTACAGTTTCTATCATACGTTTAAACAAATTGTAGTTCGCTCAATTAAACGTTCATTTTCAAAAAAAGAGTTGTGGGCAGGTACAGGAAATACGGAATCATTTAGACGTAACTTTTTCTCTTCCGATTCAGTTATTCTCTGGATGTTACAAAATTACTGGAAAACCAAACGTAAATACGCAACGTTTTTTGCCAGTCAAACATTAAAAAATGTCCGCTTAGTTCGCTTAACGTCCCCCCAACAAGCGGAACACTTTTTAGCAAATGTGCAAGTCATCTAGCCACTCGTTATTTGTGAATGCTAACGTTTTTAGTATAAGTACATTAAAAACAGAACGTGTTAAAAATTTCATATAGCACTTTAAAAATAAGGAAATAAGCATAGTGAAAAGGATACTTTATGGACTGTTATTTATAGTGTGCAGCCAATGCAATACATGGGCAGTTGAAGCAGTATTTACAACTGAAGACCTAGTTATAAATAGTAAAAAGCTTGATGAAACACGTAACCTTGTTGTCTATTTGCCCGCTGGTTACTCAAAAAGCGATGCACACTACCCTGTACTGTATGTTACAGATGGTGATATTCAGGGGCCTCATACTGCGGGTACGCTAGATTATTTGGCAAAATTCGATCAGGCACCACAGATGATTGTTGTGGGTATTGTAACCCCCCGTGAAACACGCGAAAGAGACTTAACTTTAACCAGTGCAGATAAACAAGACCCAGAGCAGTTAGCAAATGCAGACCTGTTTTTAGCTTTTGTTGAGCAAGAAGTAATACCCGAAGTAAAAGCGCGTTATCGTACTTTAGATTACCAAGGGTTAGCTGGCACCTCGCACGGCGGTCAATTTGCTATTAATGCTTTAGTGAAACGGCCAGGTTTGTTCAATGGAGTTGTAGCAGTAAGCCCGTCTCTATATTGGAATAAAAGCCAGTTACTTACATTAACTGAAACCGCGTTAAAGCAAGGTAGTTTGCAAGGGCGCTTGTATATTTCTATAGCACAAGAAGAGCCTACAATGACTGAGCCCTTTGCCAACTTTGTAGCACTCACTAAGTATTACCCTAACCAGCAGTTAGCCGTAATCAGCCAAACATTTAGTAATGAAACGCATAACACCACTGCCTTACTTGGTCAGTACTATGGTGTGAAGTATTTATTTGATGGTTGGGCAATACCAGAAACACCACAAACCTTAGCCGATTTACAGGCTATCTTTGCAACACGCTCTTCTTTGCTAAAAACAGCGCTGATCATTCCTGAGGATCGTGCTGCTGGATACGGACAGTGGCTACAATACTTAAACAGGCAAGACGATGCGCTTACAATGCTTCAATGGAATAGAGAAACTTACCCACAATCATTAAATGCACATTTATTGCTAATTAAAGCTTATCTTCATTTTGATATGGAAGATAAAGCGCATCAGGCGCTTAGTGAAGCAATGAAGTCAATAAAGGGGCTTAGCACTGAACAAAAAGCACAGCTTGAAAGCTTGTTCCTTTAGTATCTTTACCCCTCACAAAGCTAAGAAGGTGCCAGTAACTATTGTGTTTCTATACTGGCTCCCTCTAATAGCATCGCCTACCCTGCTGTTTTAGACGATTGCTGTACGGCGTTATTTAGCTGATTAAGCTCTTTTTCAGTAAGGTTTCGCCATTGACCTGGCTTTAAGTTACCTAGCTCTAGATGCATTATGCGCGTGCGTTTCAACTTGGTAACTTCATAACCTAGAAATTCGCACATGCGACGGATTTGTCGGTTTAAGCCTTGGGTTAGAATAATTGAAAATTGAAACTTACCACGAGCATTTACCTTACACGGTTTAGTTACCGTGCCTAAAATAGGAACGCCTCTTGCCATTTTTTGTACAAAACGCTCACTGATGGGTTGGTTAACCGTCACTTCGTATTCTTTGTCATGGGCATTTTCAGCGCGCAGAATTTTATTCACAATGTCGCCGTCACTGGTCAGAATAATCAATCCTTCTGATGGCTTATCGAGTCTGCCTACTGGAAAGATTCTCTGTTTGTGCTTGATTGCATCAATGATATTGCCTTTCACATGACGCTCGGTAGTGCAGGTAATGCCAATGGGCTTGTTGTATACCAAGTAAATGCGGTCCGATTTATCTTCGGCTACCGCTTTAACAAGCTTTCCATCAACCTTCACTTTATCGCCTTGCGCGACTTTGGTGCCTAGCTCAGGCAGCTTATCGTTAATGGTAACCCTATTTTGCTCAATTAATTTATCAGCTTCACGTCGTGAGCACAGTCCTGTATCACTGATATATTTATTAAGACGTTTTGTTACCTCAGAGCTCATGCTAAAAGTCCCTACCTTTTTTCTAAACGACAACGTGAGTAAACCGTGCCGGTTGTATTCTCAACTTTATTACCGTTAATTTTACTATAAAAAAAGCGAGCTAAAAGCTCGCTTTTTTAACATTCAGTTAGTATTAATATTCCCACCAACACTCTTGCCACCACTCAAGGAATTCCTCAAAGTCGATATAGCCGTCGTTATTGCTGTCTATTAATTTAAAACCTTCCTGTACATGGCTGGCTTTTGTTTTTGGCGAAATAACGGTTAATAACTCGATAAACTCCGTTAAATCAATCTGACCATTACCATCTTGGTCGAAGAAGGTAAAATCTTTCTTTATTTCTTCAATTTTTTCGTCTGAAAGTTGAGCGGTCACGCGCTTTCCCTTTTTTTAGCAACTACATAGAGGGTGAGTGTAACGCCCTTATTGAGTAGTGTCTATGCCTGATTTTCTCTTGCTTTTAACGCGCGTTCACGTTGCAAACGGGCTTTTTCTTCACGCTTTTGTTCCATGGTGATCCGCGCCTCTGTACCCACGTGTTCTTGCTGCCTCATCTTCGCAAGATTAACTTGTTTTTCACGTTCACGAAAACGAGAAAGTTGATCTTCTGTATGGGTACCAAAACAATGCGGGCAGCTTACGCCAGACTCATACTTCTCACTTTGCATGTCTTCATCTGTAATCGGTAAGCGACAGGCATAACATTGATGATAGTCACTTTTTTCAAGATCGTGATTCACAGCCACACGATTATCAAATACAAAACAGTCACCTTCCCACAGTGATTCTTCTTTTGGTACATCTTCTAAATATTGAAGAATACCGCCTTCCAGATGGTATACCTCGTCAAACCCCTGCTCTTTTAAATAGGCCGTAGATTTTTCACAGCGAATACCGCCGGTGCAAAACATGGCTACTTTTTTGTTTTTCTCTGGGCTTAATGTTTTAGCGACATATTCTGGAAACTCGCGAAAAGTCTCCGTTTTTGGGTCGATAGCGTGCTTGAAAGTGCCGATTTCGATTTCATAGCCGTTACGGGTGTCTATCACGGTGACGTCGGGATCGCTAATTAGCGCGTTCCAGTCACTAGGTTTCACGTACGTACCTACGGTTTTACGCGGGTCGATACCTTCAACACCCATGGTGACGATTTCTTTTTTAAGTTTCACCTTGGTGCGGTAGAAAGGCTGTTCTTCGTGAAGTGACTCTTTACAAGAGATGGGGTTAATTCTCTCGTCGGCATTAAGATATTGGAGTAATCCGTCAATACCTTCTCGCGTGCCTGAAACGGTGCCATTAATGCCTTCGCTGGCAAGTAAAAGCGTACCTTTAATGCCATTAGATTCCATGGCAGTTAATAGTGGTTGGCGCATAGCCTCGAAGTTTTCAAGCGCGACGAACTTGTACATCGCGCAAACGATATATTTAGACATAGTAGTATTTACCTTTGCTAGTTGGAACGTAAAACCAGTGCAAAAATGCGGCGCGCACTATATCAAACCAGTTTTAAAATTTCCAGTTAGGCAGCAAGAAAGGATTCAGACTGCTCAATAATGTCACTAAGCATTGTGTTGTCTTCATCAATAGAGGTGGAATAAGTAGCGGCAATGCGCTTTTGAGTGGCTAACGAACAGTTCGTAATAACATCTTGGCTAATTTTCTTTGCGTCATTCGTTTGTGCAAGAGGTACTGGGTGCATTTCATTGTGAAGGCGTACTTCCTCAAACTGCAGTGATGTGGGCTCCTGCAATGCTACTTGATGCGCTATTGTTTGAGACAATCGATTCATGTGCAGCCAATCTGACTCACTCGCACAAAGTGGTGCTCTACGGTAGAAATTAAGTGCTTCTAGCCGCTGTGTAATACCACTAGTGGCTTCGTCTTCGTTTGGGCTTTCTATCGATATAGTGTCGGCAAGTGCACTTTGTTGCATTGCCAAATACAAAGCAAAAAGCGTGGCATTACCCGATGCTTTTGACAGGGTACCGTTCCATTCCCAAGCCATACTGGGGTCTATGGATTTATTTACATTTATATCGTTATCAGACACAAAAATAGGAAGATTTAAAATTCATACCTATAGTGTCGGCAAGATAATGTTTTTCTTAAGCTTATTCTTGCCCTTATCGGTATTTTAAACAATCATATATAGAACCTCTCAAGTAGTTGAAGTGTCATGGTTATCATTGGATGAAAAATGAACTTTTCGGATAAGCAGGTGCTTATTGTTGAAGATCAACGCCCTTTTCTCTTACTGCTTCGTGGATTATTACACTCCATGGGTGCAAGTGACGTTGTCACTAAATCTTCTGCGGAAAAGGCTCTGTCTCTTTGTAAAAAGCAAAAATTTGATATTGTTGTTTGCGATCTTCATTTAGGGGTAGACAAGAAAAACGGTTTCGAGCTTATTGAAGAGCTTAGAATAAAACGCTTAATTAAACCCACCACCGTGTTTATATTAATTAGCGCTGATAGCGCACGCCCTGTGGTACTTGGCTCTATTGAGCGACGCCCTGATGATTATCTTATTAAGCCTTTTTCGCAGGTACAACTTAAAACACGTATTACCCGTGCCTGGCAGAAACGGCAGTTTTTAGGGGCAGTATTGCAAGAGGTGGCCAATGAAAATATCAACAATGCTATCGATTTGTGCGAAGATCTTATTGGTACCCCATCGCCCTACAAAGGTACCTGTGAGCAGTTGTTGGTTGAACTGTATTTGCGCCTAGAGCAATACGACAAAGCGTTGGACGTACTTTCGCCCTACTTAGAAGGAAAGCCAATAATTTGGGCCAAAGTTGCGTTGGCAAAAACCTATCTAGCCTCAGAAAAATACGATAAAGCCATAGGTATTGCCGAGGATATTATTAAACGCAACCGGTTTAATGCCGAGGCGCATGATGTATTGGCGAAAGCCAATGATGCAAAGAACCAAGGCGAAATCGCAATTTCTGCTATCAAGCAGGCTATAAAACTTTCGCCCTTTTCGTTGCCTAGGCATTTTAGTGCATGCTCTATCGCGCGAAACCATAACGATTACATTTTAGCCTCTACCTCTAGTTTGGCCATTTGGGATTTATCGAAAAGAACCGTGCATCAAAACAGCCTGCATTGGTGTGGGTTTATTCGAAGCTTGCTTGATGTCGCCGAATATACAGATGACAAACGTACACGAAACCGCTATCAACAAGAGGCTTTACTTGCCCTGCAACGAGGTAAGTTTGATGAAAACATACTACGAATAGACGAAGATTTTGACGTCAGTATTTTTGGCAGCATTATTAACGCTCGAGTTAATGCTATTGATGGAAAAATGCTGGATGCAAAAAAGAACTTGGCGCAATCACAAGCTGCTATAGACGAGAAGTACACCACGCCGCCAATCGCATTTATTCCAGATAGCCTTAAAGTCATGTACGACCTTGGTGAATATGAAGATGCACTACAACTTCAAGATATTATTAAGCAGCAGAATTTAGAATTCGATTCCAACAGCAACTTTTTATTGCATTCTGAGACGACCAAAGCCCAACAAAATCTTACAAATTATCAGCAGTTTAACCGTGAAGGCATTCAGCTTTATCAACAAGGACAGTATGAAAAAGCAAAAGACTCTTTTGCGCTTGCGCAAGGTTTTTCGCCGGTAAATACAGGTGTAGCGCTCAACTTATTGCAGTGCTTATTACAAATATTAAGCAAAAACCAAAAGCCAGATCCTGATTTATTTAAACAATGCCGTCGACTTTATAAACTTATTGACGACATGCCACTAAAGGCCCAACACGAAGAAAAATACTCCACGCTTCGCAATGACTTAGACACTTTTATGGGAACAACATAATGATAATAACCCAATCTAAAAAAACCTGTGCGCTTGCTAGCCTACTTTCAGTTTTAGCACTTAATGGGTGCAGTCAAACACCACCTTGTGAAGACATTGTAGAAGTAAATCGCCAATTACATGTATGCAAAAGTTTGTCGAAAGTGATGAATGACAACCGCTATCCCCAACAAGCTATGTCAGCGAAAAAACGTTATGAAAGTGAATGTGAAAACTTCAGATACTATCGAGATGATTACGACACTATTTGTAAAGGAGAGCAGCAAGCCATTGGTAAAAAGGCTCAAGCTGCGGTTAAAAAGGAAAGTTTGCCCGCCAAAGACTACTAAGTAGAAGGTTCTTTATGTATCCAGCTTTATTTGGGAATGTCGTACATAAAACTTACATGCGCAACTAGTTTTGATTGGCGATGTGGTTTTGATTTAACCATGTTACGGTACGGTGAAGCGCCATGTGAGTAGCAACATCTTTTCAATGGGGCGTATAAGTAGGCGAGAAAAGGATATGAATATGTCTAAACGCGTTGCAGTGCTAACATCAGGTGGTGATGCACCAGGAATGAATGCTTGTATTCGAGCTATTGTTATAGCCTGTGAAAGGCACGGATTTACACTATTTGGTTATCAGCATGGGTATAATGGCTTACTTGAGCAAGAGTACGAAATACTTGCGCTTCAAGCAACGCACAACCTCATTCAGCAAGGGGGCACCGTGCTGCACAGCGCCCGTTGTGAACCTTTCAAAACCGACGAAGGTGCGAAAACTGCTGCCACAAACCTAACAGAACTAGAGATTGATACCCTAATTGTGATTGGCGGCGATGGGTCTTTTAGAGGCGCCGATCACTTAGCTGATTTCTGGCACGGTCAAATCATTGGTATTCCCGGCACTATAGATAATGATGTGGCTGGCACCGATGCTACCATAGGTTATTACACCGCTATCGATACCGTTGTTTCATCAATCGATAAAGTGAGGGACACCGCAGACGCTTTTGAACGTATTTTCATTGTAGAAGTGATGGGCAGACATGCCGGTTTTCTTGCGCTAAATTCCGCCCTCGCCTCGGCTGCCGATTACGTTATTTTGCCAGAAACCTTTGATCAATGTGATACAGAGATGGATAAGATTACTGGGCAAATTGAGAAGAGAAGGCAACGCAAAGGCGCGATTAGTTTTATCATAGTGGTAGCTGAAAATGTGTGGCCTGGTGGACTTAACGATTTGGCCGACAAACTGGTATCAAAAACCCAGTCTGAAGTTCGACCTGTAACGCTAGGGCATGTTCAGCGTGGTGGTTCACCGGTGAGTCAAGACCGGTTGCTTGCCACTAAGTTAGGCACCTATGCGGTAAGTTTAGTGGGCAGTGACACCAACGGTATTATGGTAGGTGAACTTAATGGTACGCCGAGTGAAATTGCCTTAACGGAAACATGGGAGAAAGATAAACCCCTAAACCCTTCCAGTATGGAAACCATGCTCACCATCATGAATGAGCGATATTAAAATAAAGCTAATTGAGTAACGCACCACCAAAATAGTTATGCGTAACCAAATATTATCCTTACATATCAACAAGTTGAATTAATATATTGGTAAACACAAAAATGCCCGATTTCTCGGGCATTTTTAGTCAATCTTACTGTTCGCACAGCCAGTATGTTGCTAACGTACTAAAGCTTTTAGCCTTACATTTTCATAGCGGCTTTTACTTTGTCTCTATGACTACGACTCACTTTTAGTTCGGTGTCATTTTGCAAAATAAGGTGATATTCACCGCTAATGTGGCTTACCAATTTTTTAACGAAACGAATATTGGCAATGGCAGAACGATGTACTCTAACAAACCATTGAGGGTTAAGCTCCTGCTCAAGCTCTTTCATGGTTTTACGCATGATGTGCATGCCATCTAATGCGTGAACACACATATAATCACCCGCGGCATCTATCCACTGTATGTCTTGTACGTTCACCCTAGTGACTTCAGAACCATCTTTAATGGCTAAAACATCTGGATAAGGGTTAGTTTCTACCGGCTCGCCATTCGCAAGCTTACGCAAGATTTCTTCGCAATCGTCGCCAGTAAGTTCGGCAACCAAATTCACCAAACGTTTTGACTGTTCATCTTGATGTTGCGTAGAAAAATATTCTCGCACTTTCACTAGGGCATCTTTAAGGCGTTCGTCGTCAGCAGGCTTTAACAAGTAGTCTAATGCATGCACATCGAATGCTTTAATTGCATAACTGTCATACGCAGTAACAAACACGACCATGGGGATAGGTTGATTAAGCTCTCGCAACTTATGAATTACCTGAAAACCATTTAGCCCGGGCATTTGAATATCAAGAAACACTAAGTCAGGGCGAAGTTGTGAAATGCTACTTACCGCCTCAAGCCCATTTTGACACTCGGCCAGTACCTGAATGTCGTCATGACGTTCTAACCTAGCGCGAAGTCCACGGCGGGCGAGTGGCTCATCGTCCACCACTAAGGTTTTAATTACTTGCTTTGTCATGCGCATACATCCTTTACTTCATAGGGAATACGAATTCGAACCCGCACACCCGACGGCTGATTATCTTCAATCGAAAATGCGAAATTGCGTTGATACAGTGAATGCAATCTTTCTTTAATATTCGCCAGTCCAACACCATTTTCACGGCTTAACTGACCATCTACAATGTTTGCACCGGGCCCATTATCAGCCACATCCATGAGTAAATCGTTTCCAAACGCGCGGGCTGTTATCGCTATTTGACCACCGTTCTCCATTTTGGAGATGGCGTGCTTAACAGCATTTTCAATAATAGGCTGCAATATCATGCTAGGAACAAGTGCATTCTCACACTCTTCATCGATATTCCAGACTACTTCTAATCTGTCATCAAATCGTACTTTTTCAATCTCAAGATATAACCGCAAGGCCTTTATTTCCTGGCCTAAAGGTACTCGTTTAATAGGGTCATTATCTAAAGAATAGCGTAAAAAGTCGCTCAAGCGAGAGACCATGGCCTCTGCAGTATCGTTTTCTTTTAACAACACTAAGGTAGAAATTGCGTTTAACGTGTTGAACAAGAAGTGAGGATTGAGCTGATAACGCAGCATCTTTATATGCGCTTGATGAGCCATAGTGCTGGCTTTAAGGGCATTTTGCTTTTCTTTTTGTAACATCTGGAAGTTTTTTATGCCGAAGTAAACACCACTCCAACACCCCACCATGATGAGTGAGTTAATCGTATTGGTAAAATACATGTACCAAGCATCAGGCCGGTAACCATGCTTGTAAATTTCCCAATAGTTTATATTTTTAACCACAGCCCACAATAACGCTATCAAATAACAAGACGCTATCACTGTCATCAACATGTTTAGCGGCGACTGTTTCCTTGCCCAGCGATAAACGTATCGCAATGGTATAGTTAGCAACCAGCCAGCATAGGCATTGAGTAATATGATAAATACCCAAATTGGCCTTACATCGTGAAGGAACGAGCCAATATAATAAATGATGGCAAAACCTGCCCAGCCTGCGCTGTGCAAAGTCCAAAATAATCTTTCGTTACTTTCAATAACGCGCTGAAAGCGGCTCACATGTTTACCAGTGGTTGAATTGATTGATAGATTATACGCAAGGTAAGCCCCTTGCGGAGCATCTTGGTCGTACCTCATATGCGACTTGTCGCACGCTTCCCTAAGATTAGTGACTGCAACTAATAACTAATATTCAATCTCTTAAGCCAATGCATCCACCACCATGCGGGCCCCACGAGTAAAAACCGAAGATCTTCCAGAAATGAGGGCTTTTTACCTTCAATTTTATGACCAATAAATTGCAGTATCCACATGACAATAAACAGCGATAGACAGAACAGCCAAACACTTACGCCATAGTAGGCAATCAAATTAATACCACCAAAGCAAGCAATCGTGAGTAGCGTCATAGCCGCGCCAATTGGCCCAGACAATTTGAAATAGTAAAACAGAATGGGAATGGCAAGAATGTGTGCCCAAGTCACATCAAAATCGGCAATGAAATCAGGCACCGGTATCGCCCAAATAAGCCCTAAAGTGACAAAATAGATGCTAGGCACCGCAATGGCGTGAATAAGCACATTGGTTTTATTTTGATGGCTTTCACTGTATTGCAGTAATAGCTTTTCAATCGTTCTCATAGCAAATTCCACTTATTGTTATAATAATTGCTTCAACTTTTTGTTTTGAACATCGTATTAACTAATTAGCGTATGGCCTGCTAAGAGCGCATTGACAGCATCTTCATCGCTATCGAATTTCAAGCCATAATAAACAAAGTCTGATTCTAGCTGGTGATTTTTGACAGTGGCATTCAGTGTGGCTTCTTTACTATCGGTTGAATAGACTAATGCAATTTTAGTTTCATCAATCATGATTGGCCACTCGGGCTTAAGGGGCAACGCTATGCGGCAGCCATCGTTCGATATATCCACGATAATACCGGTCACATGTTCAGACTCAGGAAAAGACTCACAGGACACCTTAACCGCAATACCAGGTTGCGCTCGCTTATTGGCACGAAGGCCTATTGATTCGATACGACGAGGAAAGCTGGTAATCAACAACCCTGAGGGTTTAGCCAATAACTTGAGTACCTTTACTCTAAACGCTATAACCTGCCCGGCATCACCTTCCAGTACAAAGCGTACTACAACATCGTTGCCCACCGTCAATAAGTCTCTTACCACTATCCATTTTGCAGAAGTCGGGATTTGGAATATCATGCAGGTGGCCATTTCCATACCTACATAAGCAGTTTTCACCCGCTTAGGTGCCGTTGGTGTTGTAATTTGCAAATCTACCACTGCACCAGGTGGCAAGGCACACAAATTATCGACGTCTTCTCGGTTAAGTTGACTACTTACTGCATTTTCTGACATGTATTTAAGAACATTCTTATTATACTTACTCTCAATGTAACCAATTTTGTGTCGGCTGACAAAACCTTCTCTATCAGGCATGATGTCGCCATATTTTTTATGATACGAATAATTTTTTATAAAGGTCACCATGAATAGCGCTTCACTTCACTACCAATTGTCGATTTACTCGTGGCAACAACATTTGTTTGATGTAACGTTAACCGTGCCGTCTCACGAATCACAAACCTTATCGCTCACGTTACCGTCTTGGATCCCAGGCAGCTACATGGTGAGAGACTTTGCCAAAAATATAGTGTCGTTAGCAGCTAAGAATACTGAATCTGATGAACCTATTGCTTGCGCTAAGTTAGATAAGCAAACGTGGCGAGTCGAAACTCAGGGTGAGGCAGTCACTATTACCTATCGGGTGCATGCCAACGACTTATCAGTGCGTTCTGCGTTTATTAACGACGAATATGCCTTTATAAACGGCACCAGTGCATTTCTTAGTGTTGAAGGCTTTGAACAACAACCATGTAAATTGCAAATCATTAAACCCGCCGTGGCGAATTGGCGTGCCTATACCAGTATGCCAATGACTGACGATATGCCAGATAGCTGGGAATATGAAGTGGCAGACTATGCTGAGTTTATCGACCACCCTCTTTATATTGGCGTATGTAACTTTCACAGCTTTGAAGTGGAAGGCGTTACCTTCGAGTTGTTATTCTCGGGTAGAAATAACCTAGACATAGAACGCATTGCCAATGACTTAACCCCAATTTGTAAGCATCACATGCAGTTATTTGGCGATCCGCAGCCTATTAAACGTTACTTGTTTATGACCTTGTTGGCAGATACTGGCTTTGGTGGTTTAGAACACCGTGATTCGACCGCTCTACTCTTTCCTCGTTTCGACCTACCTATGGTGGGCGAAAGCGATACCAAAACCGATGGTTACATTACGTTTTTAAGTTTGTGCAGCCACGAACTTTTTCATACATGGCATGTTAAGCGAATTAAACCAGAGGTAATGGTTAAGCCTGATTTGCAAAAAGAAACATATACAAACCAACTGTGGATTTATGAAGGCTTTACCAGCTTTTATGATGACGTTACCTTAGCGCGTGTAGGCGCTATCAGCCCACAAAAATACTTAGACATTGTGTCGCAAAATATAACGCGTCTGCTGCAAAATGCGGGCAGGTTCAAGCAATCGGTAGCAGAAAGCAGCTTTGATGCATGGACAAAATTTTATAAGCAAGATGCCAGTGCTACTAACGCGATTGTTAGTTACTACACCAAGGGCGGCATTATTGCTTTCGGACTAGATTTATTATTACGTGAAAAATCAAATAATGAAATCAACTTAGATTTGCTAATGCGTCATCTATGGGATCAGTACGGCCGAGACGAAAAAGGCACGCCCGACGATGTCATTGCCACTTTATGTAAGCAAGATTTTGATATTGATATTTCTGACTATCTAGCTGATGTGGTTTACGGTACAAAAGATGTGCCGTTAGAGAATTGGTTGTCAAATATTGGCGTTGAATTACTCACCCGCACTAAAGTATCAGCTGAAGATAAAGGTGGCAAAACAAGCGCCGAGGGTATGAAAAGACAATTGGGTGCTAACTGCAAACCTGCCCCTATAGGGTTAACGGTTACTCAAGTCTTTGAAGGCCTAGCTGCCGCCGACGCGGGTATTATGGTTAACGATATCATTATTGCGGTAAATGGTTTTGTGGTAAACCAAGCGAAATTACAACGTATATTAGATGCGACAAATACCGGGCAAGTTAGCCTTTCACTGATTCGAGATGGCCGATTATTAACAGGCGATCTTGATATTAGAAATGCACGAGAAGATGTGTGCAACTTTTCAATAGTGGATGAGCGCAAATTTTCGGCATGGTTGGGGCTTAACTAACGATTCTTAATTAGTCTTTATTAATCTTTGCTTATGTAGATTCGCACCTTTGAAGAATCGCATATCGGTTTGGATACTAGTAGATACAAAAAAGGGCTACCGTGTTGGGTAGCCCTTTCTTATTTTAATGAGATGGCGGGAGCCATTAGCCTTTTAAGGCGTTCCCGCTCTATTCAGGGGTTCCCGCTCTATTCTGGCGTTCCCACTTTATTCAGGGGTTCCCGACACTACCGTCTGTGGGTCGAGACGCATCTTGCCTAAGTTAATTCGCCAATCTAGGTGTGGACCCGTTGCTCTACCCGTAGCGCCAATGGTGCCAATCTGCTCACCTTGCGCTACGGTATCGCCTACTTCCACTGTGATGGAATCTAAGTGAAGAAAAGTAGAAAAGACACCCATTCCATGGTCAAGAATTAACGTATTACCCGAATAGTACAAATCTTCTGCCAAGGTTACTGTGCCTTCAACGGGAGCGGTAACTGGCGCACCTGTTGGGCCGCCTACATCAACGCCAAAGTGTGGCCATTTTGGCACGCCATTTAATACACGCTGGCTTCCGTATACACCGGTTATCGGCCCTTTTGCTGGCCACTCAAACCGGGTAAACAACGCGTCGGCATCGGTGACTTTACTTCGTGCAATCGACACATTTACGTTGTCTTGCCTAATTCTTTCAAGCACTGCTTTTGGCGGTGTCACCATCTTAGAATCAAGCCCATCTATACGTTGAATGTTGTATTCACGTTTAGTGAGGGTAATATCACGTACTGAAGTAGTACCATCGACAAGTTCAACCTTAAGCGTGTGAGAAAGGCTTGCATCACGAGGAAAACCAAACACGAATTTGCCTTCGCTATTAAGCGCTAATGTTTCTCCATCAAGGGTAACAATTGCATCAGGGGCAACTTGCCCTCTTATCAAACTCCCTTGTGTTAGGGTGCCATTTAGCGTTATTCCATCTTGCTGCGCGTGAACAGCAGTCAAACTACCACAAATTAGTAGTAAGGCTGAAAAGCCAGTTGAACGTGCTGCGATTTTTAGTGAATTAATCACACTAGATTGGATAGACTTAACACCCTTAACCCTAGAACTCATTACTACTCCTTTACGCACCTTCATCACACTTAATTCGCACTAATACCGCACTAGTATAGTGTGTTAGCCAATAGCCGTTACCCGGTTTTGCCTAACACCTTCAAACAAAAAACGCCGTAACTAGTCAGACACCATGGCGCCTTTACCCACACCTTCATAAGCCACTACTTGGCAATGATTGTTGGGAGTACGTTTCTTTTGTTCAACTAACAAATACTGGGCTAAACATTCCACCGTTGAATCTGTGGTGATCACTTCACAATCGGCTTTTGGAATAAGTAACTCAAAATAGCCTTGCGATGACTCGTAAGCAAATGAGAAGTAATCGCTAGGGGTAGCGACTGAACCGGTTATTTTGCGATCTTCGTAGGCTATTTCGTCTTCCGTTGTCGCAATGTAGATATCGTCCCAGCGATTTGCCCAGTAAGCTTGTTCTTGTTCGCTAATTTTACCATCAAGGTAAATATCGATGCGTGAACGATGGCCGTGGGCTATACGCTGACAGTTTCCGTCGTGCTTTTTTAACCCATGGGTATAATGATAAAACGGCGACTCTATAACTTCGGTACGCAGCTTTAAAGTGATGTTATCAACGTTTTCTGGTAAGTGGGTGGCAAGCACCTCTTTCAAGTAAACGCTCACCGATTCCATGGTAACCACATCTGAATACAAAAAAGCATAGGCTTCTGCTGGACAGCGAAGCATGATTTCTCGGCCGTCTTCACAAGTAAAGCGCACTTCAACCTGTTCATTCACGTCATCATGGATAACTGTCGCGCCCGCATATTCTGCAGGCACAAGCAATTTATGATCGACATATTCATCAATCAGTCGTTTAAGGTCTTTTTTTACAATACCAAAATCCTGAACCATACTTTCTTCGTTAAGTTCGCCGGTTAGGATTACATCGACAATCCAGCTTTCGCCTACCATGCCGCGCTTGGGGCAAAGGTAAGAAAAGTCCATTACTGTCAAATCGTTTACAAATAGTTGCATGACACCCTTGTATCGTGTTCGTTTTCTGTTGTTAGTATACGTTTTTTACGTGTTAAACGCAGTGATTAGTCCATAGAAGATTGGCGATTAAGCTGATCTTTTAAATTGGGTGGTATACCACGAATCGTTAAGGTATCGGTGGCAGGGTCGTAAAATACCCGATCGCCCATCAATTTGCGCTCAAAGCTTACCGATACACCGCCGCCCTGCCCCGTAAATTTCGCGAGCTGTTTTAGCGCAGCGGGATCTGGCTGAATTTCTTTTTCAAGCGGTACTTCCATAGACTGAGTAAATGAAGAAAAGTTGCTACTGGTTTCTTCATTTGAAGGCAGCCTATTGGCTAACTCATCTACCGATAAGCTTTCCCCTGCGTCTATTTTTTCTTTGAAATACGTTTTCACTTCTTCACGGTGCTGGTGTTGCTCTTGGGGATCTAACGACTCACTGGCCAAATAGGCATCTACAGATGAAATCAGCTGCTTGTTTTGCTGCTTTACATCAACCAACTCTTCGCAGCCAACAAATTGCATAAAGAAGTCAGAAACTTTACGGCCCATACGACCTTTTATAAAGCTGACGTAACGCTGTTGTTCTGGTTGTATATCCCATTGGGTTAAGTCGATGCGAACCGCGAGTTGCATGCGCGCCAAATCTAGATGCTCTCGAGCAGACAAATCCAGTGAATTGGTTACTTCAACATGAGAACGCGTATTTAACAGTGCAATCATCAAATATTGCGTCGCCAAAAACTCATACTGGCAAAAAATAAGAAACCCCGTTTCTACAGTGCCCGTATCTATTAACGTTTTCACTAATCGTTTTGTCGCCGATAATGAAAAGCTATGAAATTCTTGTTCTAAATTGTCGCCACCCGCTTTTTTCTGCGCCAAATAGTCTTTCAAGCCTTCGGAAAACTCTGCTACGTTATCCGTATTTTCTTCATCGCTGTGCGAAACAAAGTGACCAACCCCTTTTCCGGGTTTAGCATTAAAACTGTGGTTAATCTGATGGGCTAAAAGCTCTATTTCAGGTGTAACTGCTAAACAGTTTTCACGAGGAATAGCTTCAATCTTGTCATCTTTATTAACGACTAAACGATGTACAACAAAGTGATGAATCAGTGCACTCATAGAGTTAAGGGTGTCCTGTTGCTTAAAAAATGTAAGAAATACCTACGGAATTGCGGGATTTTAGAATGAATGATTGTTATCACTCAAACAACGATTATAATCATTTTACGAGTAAAACCATTCTTTTTATCAAAGAAATCATAAAAAAGAGGCGTAGCAGTGCCCCAGAATAGCCGTTATACCAATGCTGAATTTGAAACCTTAATGAATAAAGTCATTCTAACCCTCGAAGAAAACGACGCGGGAAGAGATTTATCATTAATGGTACTAGGTAATGTCATTACCCATATTTTACAGACTCAGGTAAGTCCTGACAAACGCGAAGCCATGGCAGATCAATTTGCCAATGTGCTCAAGAAGAGTGTTCAAGGTTAAATAGGCTTCATTTATGATTTTAGCCGAATCTCCTCGCCGCCAGCGAGTGACGAAATTAGTAAATTGGGGCCATTGGTTCGCCTTTGCGAATATAATAATTGCCATTGTTATTGCATCAATTTTTGTGTTTTCTTCACCTATGCCAGGCACGGGCGTGGGCACGCTTTACTTACTGACCAATTGGTTGGGCCATATTGGCTTTATGACCTTTTTTGGCTTTGTCATTTTTATTTTGCCTTTATGCTATTTAGCCACCAACCCAAGGGCAATTAAAGCCAGTGCGTCTATTATTGCAGCGGTTGGGCTTGCCTTGTTAGCATTCGATGCGTTGTTATTTAATCGCACTGGGTTTCATATCAGCTTTCACGCTGCTGACTTGCTTAAAACCGAAGCACAAACTCAAATAAGTGAATTCTACTGGCAACAGTGGGCTTATTTATTCATGCTGTTTCTAGTATGGCTAGGCTTTCAACTTGTACTTGCTAATGCAATCTGGAAACGGGTCGAGCGCTTTTCTAAACACAAGATTGGCGTTCCTGTAGCTAGCTTCTTCGTTGTGTGCTTTGTTAGTAGCCATGCAGTGCATGTATGGGCCGATGCTGAGCTTTATCAGCCCATTATTAAGCAAGATAACATGTTTCCGTTATCTTACCCTGCTACCGCTAAAACGACGATGTCACGCTATGGCTTACTAGACTTAGCTGCATACGAAGAACGTAAACAGCTTCAGTTTAACTCTGATATCCATAATATTAATTACCCTGCTGAGCCGGTGTATTGCTCTATTGATTCTGGCAAGAACATGACCGTTATTGTGCAAACAGATGAAGGTGACATTTCTGGCATTAATGACCTAGGGTTAAACGCGTTAGAAAACTATCATTCTACGGCTAGCAGTCTAGATGGGTTAATTACGACTACCTTGTTTGGTGTGCCAGAGATTTATCAAGACTCGCTTAGCAACAAGCGCCCTGTGTTGCTAGCCCTGCCGGTTGGTCTTGGTATGCCTGTGTCTATTCATTTTGACGAGAGCTTGCCCGATGATATGTTTTCAAGTTATCAGCAACCTTTGTCGAATAACCATAACGGCTTGCACTTGGCGTTTCTTCCGGCATCAGTGATTGAGGGCTATGTAACGCAAGATATGCTGCAGTCCAATAAGGTGATGATTGCAACCGGTTACGGCAATGAGAGTTCACAAGGCATGCTGTACAGTAACATGTCGCTAAGTGCTGATATTGCGAGCACTGAAGATCTGGCGCCAACGATTATGAATGCCCTTGGATGCGCAGCTCCTACTACCTTCTACTCTACCGGTCAAAACTTGTTGAACCCCAGTCGTAAATGGCTAGTGAGTACCTCTGGTGAGCGTATTGTGGTGTTCCATAATGGAAAACGTACTGATGTGTTAAGCAACGGCAGTTACGAAATTACTGAGGTTGCTACAGGCAAGCGCAGCAATGCCCCGCTTAATGTTGATTTATTAAGCCAAGCTATCAAACACTTATCTCGGTTTTCTAATCAAAACTAAGATGTTAAAGGCGCCAAATTAGGCGCCTTTTTTGTATCTTTTCAAATTCGTTTTTATTCCACACCCAATGTAAATGCTGATTGAGAACTGCACGGTTTTCTCTTCAATCTAGGTTCCCTCATCATGAACGGTTTAACTGTTAGCTGTTAGCTGTTAGCTGTTAGCCAGCATGAAGCTAAAATGTGACCTATACGCTACTAGGCACAGGTATATCATTCAAAGAAGTGACTTGTGTAACATTTTCTAATTCAGCATTGGGCGGCGGGGCTTTGCTAGAAACATAATAACAGTGAGATAAACTGACTTCTTGCCCTGCCTGTATATCTCGCCAACTGTCACCAATCATAATACTTAAAGGTAGAGAAATAGAATGTTCTTCTGCGGCCTGTATTAGCATGCCCGGATTAGGTTTGCGGCACGCACACTGTTTTTTGTAAGTGCCAATGCCATGTTTTGGATGATGAGGACAAAAATACACAGAAACTTTACCAATTCCGGCTTGGTAAAAGTCTTGCTGAACAGCGCTCATCAATGCATTAAAATCATCTTCAGAATACAAGCCTCGTGCAATGCCCGACTGATTGGTAACGATGATAATTTTATAGCCCGCATTTTCAAAACGCGTTATTAACGAGAATATGCCGTCTACATATTCAAAATCTTCGTAGCGGCCCACATAACCATGATCGACATTTACAATGCCATCACGGTCTAAAAATAAGGCTTTAACAGTGTGAGAACCCATGTTGTGCTATCTCTTCAACTGCATTCAAGCGGTTTCTGGCATTTTTAGCCAAGCTTGAACACGAAAATCAACGGTGACGTGGTTTAGCTTTTCAACAATGACAGCCAATCTATCCGGAGGTAAACGCCAGTAATAAGGCGTCATTTTTATCAACGCGATTTTTTGTTCATCGTTATCGAAATGCAAAGGGTAATTTACGGTTTCATCTAAAGATTGTTCAAAACCCACCCGCTGTTCTTTTTCTACAGCATGTTTTGCGGGGTTGTCATATACCAACGACTTTAACTCGAACAAATGCATGGGTGCAGGGTCCACGGTAAGCAAGAGCCCACCCGCTTTTAACACCCGTGCATACTCTTCACTGCTACCGGGAGCAAAAACTTGAATTACAACATCTTGCGTATTTGATTCAATGGGCAAATCAAAGCTACTGGCCACAACAAACTGCTGCGACTTATACGCTTTCGCTGCTAATTCCACCGCAATTTTCGCGATATCACTACCACTGCCAGAAGTGTTAATACCGTTGGCTTCCAAACCTGTGACTAGGGCGTTTAAGTAACTCCCTTCCCCGCACCCTGCATCGTAGATCGCAAGTTCTGCTTTCCCATTAATACTGGCATTTCCACTCTTACGGGTGTCGGTGTAATACTGCGCCACTATATCGGTCATGCGTTGCTTTAATGGCCCATAACCATTGAGGTCGTGGAACTCTCTTCGAGCGCGAACCATACTTTTGTCGTCACCAGGTGACTTAGAGTTTTTAAATTGTACGGGAAGAAGGTTAACGTAGCCTGCTTTCGCTTTGTCAAAACTATGGTTATTGCTGCATTGAATGACCGAGGCGCTAATATCGATTGGGCTTCGGCAAAGTGGGCATTGCCACATAAAAAAGAGTCCACTGTAAACTGTCTAATACTGGCAGCGAGTTTATCAAACTTCGCTGCCGGTGTCGTGACTGCTTCAGCCCTGATACTAGGTTGTGAAAGTGTTTAAGGTAAAGTAAGGCTCACACAAAAAAGCGTGGCTATAAATCAGCCAATGGATGGGCTTCATTGGTCCAGGGCGAGTCAAAGAAGGATGCAACCACCTCTTCTGGCACATCTTCCACTCTCTTGTATTTCCATTTAGGCGATAAATCTTTTTCTATTAGCAATGCACGTACACCTTCCTGAAACTCTCCGTGTTGACCACAGCGACAAGACATAATAGCCTCCATACGAAAGCAGTCAGCTAAAGACAACTCGGCCCCACGTTTGCACTCTTCAAATACTAAATGCGCCGTTATAGGTGACCCTTTAGCCAATGTAGATTGGGCCCGACTTAACCACTTATCTTCGCTTACATCTGCTGATAATAAATTATTCACCACATCGGTTACATTATCGGGTTCACACCATTTCTCGATAACGGATCGGTGAGACTCTACATTTGTTACAAGCTCATTTTCTGGCGTGTTAAGGCCGTTTAAAATAGTGGTAACTTGCCCGTTAAGTGAATCGGTTTCATCATCGAGTTTCCACGAGTAACTCTGAAGAGCGTCAAACATGGCGGGTTGTTGATCAGACGCCACTAATACATCAGCTAATTCTACGTAACAGGCGTCTGAGCCATTCATTTGTGCGCCAGTAAGTCCTAAGAAAAGTCCAGTTTTGCCTGGTAAGCGTGGCAGAAAATAGCTGCCTCCTACATCAGGATACAATCCAATGGTTATTTCAGGCATAGCAAGACGTGACGTTTCGGTGACTACGCGATGGCTTGCACCACAGATTAATCCCATTCCACCGCCCATAACGATACCAGAGCCCCACACAATAATGGGTTTGGCGTAATGATGAATTGTATAATCGAGGGTATATTCAGTACGGAAAAAAGAGGCTAGAAAATCAGGAATCTCGCCATTCGATTCAAGCATTGCGTTGTACATAGAGACAATATCGCCACCAGCACAAAATGCTTTTTCCCCTGCCGCTTTTAATACGACACAAACAAGATCACTTCTATTTTCCCATGCTTGTAGTGCGTCTAACAACAAACTCGCCATTTCTAAATCTAACGCATTTAGGGCTTTGGGTTTATTTAGGGTAAGCACGCCAATCGTATGCCCTGACTGTGTTGCGATTTCTTCAACAATCACTACAGATTTTGTATGTTCCACTTCTTACTCCTTGTAGCATCAACTCTTCTTTTTCATCAAGCCTGTTATCACAGAACGCTATTTTCATCGCTTAGTAAGCGCCTTCCGATGATAACTCGCATAATTTCGTTTGTGCCTTCCAATATTTGATGTACCCGTACATCTCTTACGTGACGTTCTAACGGATATTCTTTGATATAGCCGTATCCACCATGCAACTGTAACGCGTCGTTACACACCTTAAAACCTACATCTGTGGCAAATCGTTTCGCCATTGCGCAATAGGTACTGCTATCAGCATGTTTACTATCAAGCTTACTGGCTGCCATTCTCACCATTTGACGGGCAGCAACCAATTCAGTTGCCATATCTGCTAATTTGAATTGCAACGCTTGGAAAGTAGCAATGGGTTTTCCAAATTGCTCACGTTCAGTGAGATACTGCCTGGCCACATTAAGCGCTTGTTGCGCCGTTCCTATGGAGCATGTTGCTATATTAATTCGCCCACCATCTAACCCCTGCATAGCCATTTTAAAACCTTGGCCTTCATCACCTAAACGACACGACGCATCAACCTTCACGTTGTCAAAAGTAATCATTCTGGTTGGCTGGGCATTCCAGCCCATTTTCTCTTCCGCTTTGCCGTAAATAATACCGTCGGCATCAGCGGGAACAGCAAACGCACTGATCCCTTTTGGGCCGTCTCCACCGGTTCTTGCCATTACCACTAATACGTCAGTACTGCCTGCGCCAGATATAAACACTTTTGCGCCGTTGAGCACATAGCCATTATCTACTGGCGTAGCTTTAGTTTTCAATGAAGCAGCATCTGAGCCAGCACCGGGCTCGGTTAAGCAATAAGAAGCCAGTTTTTCCCCTGATACAAGTACTTCACACCATTGCTTTTTAGTCGCTTCTTGGCCCCAAGTAGCAATCATCCACGTGGCCATGTTGTGAATGGTCAACATAGCAGTGGTGGTAGTGCATCCCATGGAAAGCTGCTCAAAAATAATGGATGCATCAAGGCGCGATAATCCCAGCCCGCCTTCTGATTCAGGAGTATATAAACCACAAAAACCTAGTTCACCCGCTTTTTTAATGGCCTCGACGGGAAAGTGATGGTCTCTGTCCCATTGTGCAGCATGGGGTGCAAATTCCTGCATCGCAAATTGACGAGCGGTTTCTTCAAAGGCGAGTTGATCATCTGAAAGGTCGAAATTCATATTGCTTGCCCTTCTGGGTAATAAATTGATAATTTGTTATGAACTGTATCAACTAGAACACAGCCATTGAGTATACAGTCTTAAATACAGTATCTAACAACTTACCTTCACGTAAACGTAAACATCAAAAATAAATAAAGTTAATGTAAAATAATTGTGACAAATATAGTGATGCATTAATCCGTTTTTCAGCTCCCCTTGTCTTAAAATAATAAATAAAGACATATAGTTAGAAAGTTAACCTTACGGCTAATGCACTTTACACCCAGCGCTGATAAGCTATGTTTATTAAAACACTACTATACTGACACCTCTTGGATTATCGGATTGCTATTGTTGAAGATAACGCGACTGCGCGCACCACATTGCGAGGGCACCTTCTGCCCATTGCAAAATTAAACGTGAGCAGTTTTGGTTCAGGTGTAGAACTTAAGTCGGCGTTACGTAAACAGCATTTCGAACTCATTATTATGGACTACCACTTAGGCCAAGGACGAACGGGAGTGGAATGGGTGCAAAGCCTTAAAGAATCAGATTTTATTCGCCCTAGCACCGGCCTTATTTTTCTTACCTCCGATCGTTCTCCGCAAACCATCGGCCGCATAATGGATTTGCAACCTGATGCATTGCTTATAAAGCCTTACACCATTGCGTCATTATCTCGTCAAATAAAGCACTATTTGAGCTATCGTAAATATATTGAGCCCGTGTTACGGGAAATGGATAACAAACAACGCCCTTCTGCTATCACGCTATTACGTAAAAAATTGCGAGAAGGCGTACCACCAAGGCTAGCGTCTGATGTAGGCAAACTTTACGCCAAGCTCTTGTTTGAAAACGAAGATATTTTACATGCGATGCGTGTATATGACGATGTACTCACGCGTTCAGATAAAGTACTTTGGGCTCAGTGGGGCAAAATTAGGTGCCAATATGCGGCGGGATTATGGCCCGATTGCCAAGACGAACTTAGTGGTATGGTAACTTCAAGCCTAGCGCGAGACAGCGCATTTGAATGGCTTGCCTCTCTATCTTTTGAGCAAAAGTCGTATGAGCAAGTAGAGGCCTATTTAAGCCAGATAAAGTTCAGTGATCTTAGCTTACCCGCTACTAGGTTAAAATCTATCGCCTATCAAAAACAGGACAAGGTCGTAGAAGCCATAGACCTGCTCCAAAAAAAGCGCGCTATGCATCGAAGTGCTAAAGACAGATTTAACGATTTTACTTTCGAATTGGCGGAGTTTTACTTACTGCTAGCAGAAGAAGCGCCTAGTACCAATCGAGATGAAAGCTTAAGCCAAGCTCGTAAGTTAGTTGGCCTGGCAGGTCGCAGTCAAAGCGATCGTCAAGTATTACAAAAAAGAGACTACCTACTGGCCTTTTCAGCCATTTTAGAAGGCGAAGATCAAAAAGCCGCTCACTTGCTTGAAAGTGACTACATGGATGATTACTTGCGTACCGAGCCTTCGATGCTAGTGATTGCCGCAAAAGTACATCATGGTTTAGGCGAGGAAGGTAAAGCTAGCCAATTACTAGCCCTTGCAAAGCAGAAGAATGCCGAGCTACAGATTATCTCAGAGCAGGTCGCTAACGACGATCTTATTTTTAGTGGTGGTGAGCGTCTAGGCCTTAATCATGACCAGGCAGTTATGCTAAATGAAACCGGTACACAGTTGTTCATGAATAAACAATACTTGCCGGCAATGAAGCATTTCTATGATGCATTGAATTTATCGCCAGAAACGGCTGCATTCGGGCTCAATTTATTGCAGTGCATGATTGAATCAGACACCGCCGTTTATCGTAAATACGGAATTCGCAAACTGCTTCGCGTTATTGCTGATATGTCACTTTCAGATAGTAATCATCATAGGCTCACCCAATTAAACCTAACGGCCCAAGCTAATGCAGAAAAGCTAATGGCCCCTGCTATCAACGAAGACAACAACCACCATTAGACGTTAGGTATAACTAACCGAGTGTGCACATAATAGTGGTATGTTATTTCAAACGCATTAGCAGGCTGGATGTATCCCAGCGATGGCCACCCATTTTTTGAACGTCGCCATAATATTGGTCTACCAAGGCCGTTAGTGCTAATGTTGAGCCATTTCGACGCGCTTCATCAAGGGCAATAGATAAATCTTTTCGCATCCAATCTACCGCAAAGCCATAATCATAATGATTTTCGAGCATGGTAGACGCACGATTTTCCATTTGCCAAGATTGTGCAGCGCCTTTGCTGATGACATCAATCACCGCTTTACAATCTAATCCTGCTTTTTGACCAAAATGAAGTGCCTCCGCTAGCCCTTGAACAATACCGGTAATGCAAATTTGGTTCATCATTTTTGCCAACTGGCCACTACCACTTTCACCTAGCAATTGACTGTGTCTAGCATAAGCAGAAAAAACAGCTTCAGCACGGTCAAAAGCCTGTTGTTCGCCTCCCACCATAACGGTAAGCAAACCATTTTCAGCACCGGCCTGGCCACCTGATACTGGCGCATCTAAAAAGGCTATAGACTGTTGCTGGCATAATGAAAACATTTCACGCGCTACTTCTGCCGACGCGGTAGTGTGATCTATCAGCAGTGTACCCGGCCCCATCGTACCTAAGGCTTGGCTGGCAACGTCTTTAACATCGTTGTCGTTACCTACGCACATCAACACTATATCAGCATCTTTTGCGGCTTCTGCTGGGGTTAACGCTAGGGAGCCCTGAAACTCTTTAACCCACTTATCTGACTTCGCTTTTGTGCGATTATAAACAGTAACATCAAAGCCTGATTTTGCTAGATGCCCTGCCATGGGGTAGCCCATCACGCCAAGCCCTAGAAAACTGACTTTTATCGATGCATTATCGATAGGTGAACCTACAGATGAAGACGTTGTAGTTGTATTATTTGACATAGTGTAACTCTCGTCATAACTGATTATACTGAAGCGAAGTGTAACAAACTTTCTGATAACTAAAACAAAACAATAACTAAAATAAAGAGAAGCGCTATGAGCATATATAGTCACCAAGTGGTTAAAAATAACGGCGAAGCTATTGCTATGTCAGACTTTAAAGGCAAAGTATTACTTATCGTTAATACCGCCAGTAAATGTGGCTTTACTAATCAATATGAAGGTTTAGAAAAACTCTATAAAGCATATAGTCCGAAGGGCTTCGAAATATTGGCATTTCCTTGCGATCAATTTGGTCACCAGGAACCGGGTTCAGATGATGATATTGCTCAATTTTGTAGTATGAATTTTGGAGTTTCTTTCCCATTATTTAAAAAAACTGACGTTAATGGAACGCAAAGCCATCCTCTTTACGTTGAATTAAAATCACAAGCACCTGGTTTACTTGGCTCTAAACGCATAAAGTGGAATTTCACTAAGTTTCTTGTCGATGCTAACGGAAACGTGGTTAAGCGTTACGCCCCAACCACGAAGCCGAGTGAAATAAGTGATGATATTGATGGACTCTTAAAAGCCTAAATTATTAACGTTTGATGAAGAGGGAGTGCAGTGTAATGAAAGTCGCGTTTTTTAGTGCCAAGCCTTATGAAGAAACTGTTTTTAAGGCAGCAGCCTTGAGCTTAGAAAAAGCTGAGGGCTCAGAAAAAGCCGAGGGTATTCCCCCTATTTCCTTTACTTATTTCCCTCATCAACTCACCGCTGAAACTGCCTTGCTTTGCCAAGGTTTCGATGCTGTCTGTGTTTTCGTCAATGATGAACTTAACGCGAAGACTTTATATATTTTGCATGAGGCTGGCATCAAGCATATTGCCCTACGCTGCGCCGGTTTCAATAATGTTGATATCGCAACAGCTCATGAACTCAATATCAGCGTATCGAGAGTACCTGCCTACAGCCCGGAAACCGTGGCTGAACACACGTTAGCACTCATTCTTACGCTAAATCGCAAGACTCATAAAGCCTATAACAGGGTGAAAGAAGGTAACTTTGAATTAAGCGGTTTACTGGGTTTCACTTTACACAACAAAACAGTAGGCGTGATAGGTACAGGGCGTATAGGCCAATCGGTGATCCGAATTTTGAAAGGCTTTGGTTGCAATGTCTTATGCTACGACCCCTACCCTAATGAGCAACTTGAACAGGATGGCGTAGTTTACACGTCACTAGAATCGCTTTTTAGCCAAAGCCATATTGTTACTCTTCACTGCCCGCTTACCGAGCAAAGCTATCACCTTATCAATGAGTCGAGTATTGCCCTCATGCCCAAAGGCGCCATGCTGATAAACACATCACGTGGCGGATTGATTGATGATAAGTCGGTAATCAATGCGCTAAAAAGTGGGCATTTAGGGTATGTGGGTTTGGACGTTTATGAGCGAGAATCAGAGTTGTTTTTCAGTGACCATTCACAAGATATTATTCAAGACGACATATTTCAGCGTTTACTCACGTTTCCGAATGTATTGGTAACCGGGCATCAAGGCTTTTTCACCAAAGAAGCTTTGAGTGAGATTGCCGCCATTACCCTAGATAACTTACGCTTCTTTGCCGGTGACTCTAGCCTGAACGTTAACAACAATATGGTTCAGCACATAACTTAAGGGGCTTATTTTAAGAGGCTTGGCTTAACGGGTTTAAGCTAATGAGAATAGCTTCAAGCACAAAGCTTAAAGAAAATAGTAGAAAAGTAGCAATATTTGCTACTTTTCCAACACAAGATGGAAGTACTTACCTAACCACATAAACGGTTCTGTTTGGTTATAGGTTCGTTCTAGGTTTACCAACCCTTCAAATTGGGTAGTTTGATGTTCTGGGTTCTTCAAGTAATCATGAAAACATCGTATGCCAGTTTTCGCTTTTACCGTAAAACCAATAGACTCACAAAAATCGCTGGCTTGTTTAGCCGGTAACGGATTTTTAGGGTTAAGGCGAACTTGGTTCCTGACTTTCATACCTTGCGCAATGTAATCAAAATTACCGTAAATGGCGTTAGTCATTAAGTTTGCATCACGGTTAAAAAAACTCAGGCTTAATATTGCCCCTTTACGCATGTTGTCATAGAGAAACTGAATAGCTTGGTAGGGCTCATTCAACCATTCCAAAACAGCGTGGCACACTATAAAATCAAAGTCTTCCATATTTTGAATATCTAACAAATATTGATGTTGAATATTCACGTTTGAAAACGTTTTTAAATTTTCTTTAGCATGAACCAATACATCTTCTGACCCATCAGTTAGCAACACACTATGCCCTAACGATGCCAAGTGAGCGGCCATCACACCTGTGCCGCCCCCCACTTCTAGTACCTTTTTAGGCAGTGTACTTTCTGTTACTTCAACAAAAGGGGCTAAGGCTTCACAAAGCATAATTTGTCTAAGCTTACCTTTTGTAGTGCCATAGATGTTATCGGCAAACTTTGCGGCTATACCGTCAAAAATATGATCTGATTTTTGTGTCATGCTGGATTTGGAATATCGATAAAAGAGACGTCGAGGTTAAACTCGATTTGAATGTGCTCACCTAATGCCTTCACGCCGTAGCGCTCAGTGGCATGATGACCCGCCGCAAAAAAGCTAATGCCCATTTCACGCGCCGTATGAATAGTTTGTTCAGACACTTCACCGGTAATAAACGCATCTACCCCTGCCGCAACAGCTTGCTCTATAAAGCCTTGACCGCCACCTGTACACCACGCAACGGTTTTAATAGCTTTAGTATCATCACCTTCCGCTAATACAGCGCGTCCTAACTTATCCGCTAAAAACTGCTGTAGGTCATGCTGAGATATTGGGCTTTCGAACTCCCCTTTCATAACCACACCCGAAGGTTTTACGCCGCTTAGGGCTTGTACATTGTCAATATTAAGCAGTGCCGCAAGCTGTCGGTTATTCCCAAACTCGGGGTGAACATCCAATGGTAGATGGTATGCGTATAAATTAATATCGTGTGCAAGTAATGCCTTGATGCGCTTTTTCTTCATGCCGCTAATCGCTTGCGACTCGCCTTTCCAAAAATAGCCATGATGCACCACGATGGCATCGGCATTTTCTGCAATGGCGGCATCAATCAAGGCTTGTGAGGCCGTTACCCCTGTTACCACACGTTGAATTTCTGGCTTGCCTTCAACTTGCAGACCATTAGGGCAATAGTCGCTTATCTCATGGGCTCTAAGTGTGCCATCTAGATAGCGTTTAAGTTCAAGGTTACTTACTGACACAAACACTCCGGTTAACTGTTATACAATCACTTCAACAATCATGTTGAACCTATAGAATTGTTAAGCATTATACTAATTTTAAACGGCTACTGCCGTCCTTTCTTTTTACACATGCCATGCTCATGTGGGGACTTGTTGAATAGTATATTAAGCCAAGACCACACAATAATTTATAGCGTTAAACTCACTAGTCCACGCCCAATGTTAACTGTAATATAACCTATGTAGAGTGTTAATTTGTCTTGCCTTCAAAACACATCAATTTATGTGACGACGCAACTAAGGACTAGTTATGTCAATTAAAACAGTAATTACTCATCAATATCACTTACCGATGAGCATCGAAGAGATGGTGGCATTAAGTGATGGTCGCTGCGCAGCTTTGAGTTGGAGAAAGGATGCTGGATATCAATTTATCCTACTGCAAGACGGCAGCGTTGATACGCTTCCCTTCGTTATACCTTATGAACTAGGAGAGCTTTCGTGTGCAGCGTTATTTATTACAAAAACGGGGTTCGGCTGTGTTTTTCACGATAGTGTTGTCATATATACATTCACAGACAAAGAATTCAAAACATACCCTTTTTCAACACCCTTACCGTTAGATGCAGCTAAGCACTCCACTGCGCCGGTAAAAGCATACATGGATGAACTTACCGGAACAATCCACGTAATTTTAGAAGATTATTTTTATAAAAGGCGTGGACGATTTATTTCGACAATAAGTTTAAATAACAACATTGCTTACTATTCACCATTATATACTTTTCCTTTCAATACGGCTTGGTATTACGAATGTGCCGATATCTGTTTTAATGAAGGGCCACTTGTACACATCATTAATTGTCCATTCATGTGGCGTAAAATTGAGCCATGCCCATCAAACTCAGCGCACTTAATGAAACTAAACGATGACGGAAACTTTCAAGTGACTCCTACGATACACGGCCGCGGAAGTTTTTCTTCAGATAAACAATACTTGATGGTTAAATCAATCTTTAGTCCTTACAGCATTCATTTTTATACACTGGACGGAGCTAAAGCTTATGTTTTAAATCTGACACCCAAACGGGTACTAGGGAACATTGATAAGAAGTGGCTTGAACACGTCGATAAGTTTAATGACACATTGTGGCTTGCGCACGATCACGACGTAACTCAGGTTAGGCTTTTGTGATAAACGCCGCTCGAGCTACCACTCCCCGCTCTTATTTAAAATATCCGTAATGGACTTTGCAATTTCCCAGCGCGGTGTATCACTTGAGTTACTCAGTATAATTATTGCGTTTTTACTGTCTGGATATGTAAGCACTAGCGATTTGTACCCACGAATACTACCTGGATGCCTAGCGACTTTCCCATATTCATTCTCATAAACCTGCCAACCTAGTGCCATGTATATTTCACCCCACGTGGTTTTTACTTGTGGCACTAACATCGCATCGAAGGAATGATTATCTAAAATGAAAGGATCATTGTTAAGTGTGAGCGTAAGCCATTGGCTTAAATCGTATACATTAGCAATGAGGCCTTCACTGGGGTTAAATGCTATGTCATAGGGTCGCTGCTCAAGCTTGTCTATTAACTTTCCCCTGTAGGTTGGATGCGCTTCAGCTAAATTTTCATTTGAGCCATCATAAAAATGACTTTTTCTGATTTTTGCTGGCTCAAAAATATTGTCATAGATGAAAGCGTCATAGCGCTGACCACTAACTGAGCGAATGATCTCACCCAACAGATTATAATTAGTGTCACTATACACAAAGCTGTGACTTTTAGACTCTTCGGGGACAGCGCCTCCCACCAATTCTAAATAACGCTTCAGCGATCTACCTTGTTTAACACTCGCAGGCCTAATAACGTCGCTTAAACCCGAAGAATGGGTGAGTAATTGCTTTATAGTAATTTGAGACTTTTCAAGCTGTGGTATGTATAAACCTACTTCGTCATCGAGGCTTAGCTTTTTCAGCTCTACCAATTTCATTATGGCTTGCGCGGTGAAGAGTTTAGAAATTGATGCTGCCCTGAATAGCGTCTTATCGGTAGTTGGCCTAGTTAATTTCTCATCTAGGTAGCCGAAACCTCCAATATAACTGACTTCGCCAGCAGTAATGATCGCTACTGCCATTGCGGGAATAGTAGACTCAACTCGAACTTCATCCAAGTACTGTGTCAGCTCCTTATGACTGTCTGGCTCGCCAGAAATAGCATTTACGGAAAAAACGAATAGGATTGAAAAAGCAAATTTACGGTATATATACCCAAACGCGTATTCAATATTCACAAAGAGTTTCCCTACTCATAGCCAAAATTAAAAGTAACTTCGACTATGCCTTTTTAAATTGAAAGTAGCGGTTGATTCACGATGAAGGTAAAGGACGTAGTTACCAGAATTTTAATACGTCTGCTGCCAGATAACCTACACCTATGCCAAAACACATCATAGAAATCGTTCTAATGAACTTTAAAAACTTTGATGCATCATATATTTGCTTACCTTTGAGTAGTGAATCAATTATATGATCCTGCCCCGTAATCGACAAAATAATGGAAGCCACAAAAAAACCGAGGGAGACATAAAGATCTTTATTTGCTTCTATGGCTTTCAATTGAACAAGAACGACGATTGCACCAATAGCAGCAGAAGATAACCACGCATATTGTTTTAGTAATTCAAAATGTAATTCTGTGGTAAGGGTCTCATTTTTGATTTTATTCTGTTGGGCTGAATCTAGTTCCGGTTTTTCTTCTAATTCCAATGAATCCATTATAAACATCCAATTTTAATGTAGATCTACCCTCATTGATGAGGCTAATAATACTTTTGCAGTATTCTTACAGGAAATGAATCAAGAGCGTTTCATTAGTTGCGTTTAATTTAACGACTTTGTCTAGCAGGTTCAAACGTATCATATCTTGGCAGCGCAGCATCTAAGTTGTCCCAGTTTGCTTTTGACGTAACAAAGTTGTGAGAGATGGGTCTTTCTGAAATATCTGAATCTACAATACCAAGCCGAATTCTCAGCTTTTCAGGATTAGCTGCATTTGAACTATAAATGGGTGATGCACAGGTCGAGCAGAAATGTCTATTTTTGCCTGGTTTAAACTCGTATGTAGCAAGTTTCTTCTGTGGGTCTATTAGGCGGAATTCGTTAGCATTGATAAAGCCATTGGTGGCATAGGCAGTGCCACTATTCTTTCTACAAAGTGAGCAATGACAATGAATGATGTCATCTATCGAGCCTAAAATCTCGACGCTTATTTCGCCGCACAGACAGGTTCCGTAATACATATATATACTTCCTTTTACCTAATCCCTATCTAGAATGCATGTTATCCAATCTCGGTAACTTAACACTCTGGCCTCATTTTTTAGTTATTTTGTGAAATGTTGCCAGCAACGCCTTGTGCTACAAAGGGTACTAGGTGACTGATCACCTCTTCAATGTCCACATGCTTGTGAAAATCTGACTCAGCAATTTCTGTTAACGCTCGGCTTGAAGCCATTGAGAAGACAAAACTTCCCATTGCAAAGTGCAAGCGCCAGAAAAGCGCTTCTTGAGGAAGGTCGGGTAAGCATTGTTGAATAGCGTCAACCAAGGCTCTAATTGTTTCGCCGTAGTCGGTCATAATGAAACGGCGCAAGTGTCCTTGGGTTTCGTTATACCCTCGACCCAATAGCTGAACAAATATGGCTGTACCCGACGGTCTTAACACATTGAGTTTCAACATAGGAGGAATGAGTGCATACAACAAGGTAGCAACACCTTCGCTTCCGGAAGATACCTTATTGTTGGCAAGGCAGGTATTCACTTCGGGCATCAAAATATCGAAATACCTTTTTAGCACTGCCTGGATAAGGTTTTTCTTACTACCAAAGTGATAATTGACTGACGCTAGATTAACCTCGGCTCGAGTCGTAATCTCGCGCATCGATGTCTGCGTGAACCCTTGCTCTGAAAAGAGCAGTTCAGCAGCATCTAAAATATCAGCTTTAGTTTGCTTCGCCATTTTTTATTTTTCTTTAACCTAAGTCTCATCACACCCGTTCCTGCGTGTGAAAACGACTCGGAACGGGGCAAAAAGGTTACGCATAACCACAAAGGAATTCTGTAACCTATTATTTTATATTAATTATTCTTAAAACCAGTGCCTTGCTTTGTTCCAAGTCTGCATGACTACGCGTTCAGCAACAGCTGCAACCGACAGCCCTAGCTTTTCTGCCACATTCTTCTTCAACGAGTACTTAACCTTAAATATTTCGCGCTCTGGAAAGTGCGACAAAATGTAATCGTCTGACGTTGAAAGCGCATCAACCAAGCCTAGTTCTTTGGCTTTAACACCAGGCCAATATTCACCCGTTGCCACTTTCTCAATGTTCATTTCAGGGCGCTGGCTATGAACGAAGTCTTTAAATAACGTGTGAATTTCTTCAATCTCTTCTTTAAATTTTGCGCGCCCTTCGTCATTATTTTCACCAAACACGGTAAGCGTACGTTTGTATTCACCTGCCGTATGTTGCTCAAATTCCACATCGTTCTTCTTCAATAATTTATTGAAGTTTGGCAATTGCGCTAACACACCAATTGAACCGATATAGGCAAATTGTGACGCTAACAATTTATCTGCCACACAAGCCATCATGTAACCGCCACTGGCCGCTACTTTGTCTACCGCGATAGTTAACATTAGGCCTTTTTCTTTAATGCGCTGTAACTGCGAAGCCGCTAGTCCGTAACCATGTACCACACCACCGCCACTTTCTAAGCGCACAAGTACTTCATCTTCTTTATTCGCTACACATAAAATAGCGGTGATCTCTTCACGTAAGTGCTCAACTTCGTTCGCATCCATAGAGCCTTTAAAATCGATGACGAATAAACGCGACTTTTCTTCTTCATCGTTCGCTTTTTTACTTTTGCTTTTGGCTTTATCTTCTTTCTTCTGCTTTTTAGCCAATTGCTTCAATGCTGCTTTGTCGAGCAACACTTGCTTCGCGTAATGGGTAATGTCTTTTAATTGCTCTGAAAGAGAGATTATTTCTAACTGACCTTTACCCTGTTTCTGCTTACTAGCAACGCCAACGATGGTCGATACCACGATAATAAACGCGATAACCAAGGTAACGGCCTTAGCCACAAATAAACCGTATTCGTACAAAAACTCCAAACCTATCTCCTAGTACAAAATAAAAGGGTCTGTTATCAGACCCTTCTTAACGACCTTATTGTCCTAAATAGAACTTACATTAAGGCGACTTTATATAATGGCGCCTATAATAGCAGTCTAATTTTCCTCTGACGATAGGGTTAATGTACTGATTGTATTTGCAGATATTTCTTCGTCGGTAAAATAGAGTTCTCGTAAGGTGGGTTGAGACGAATAAAGTTCGGTTTGATCAATTGAATGTTCACTGCCATACCCCCTAGATTGAGAGTATGAAAGAAGGCCTCTGCCTTGTGGCCCCTCTTCAGTAAAGTTAATGACCATCATCCAACTGCTACCATAATTAATATGATAACCCTCTGCTTCTGCGCTCATAATGGTATTACTGTTAAGCGGTGCATAGGTATGTCTTGGCAGTAAAGTGCCGTTGTTCCCCGGCACAATATTAAACACATTAAAGCCACCTTCAATGTTATGTGCCCCGGCCCATGGAAGTTTAATACCCGATGCAGACCCGTCTGGAAGGCTCCGTTCTACAAATTGTACTTCGCCTAAGGTTGCATCAAGCGCTACACCGGCTTGGTTAACAACCTGAACTGCAGCAGCAAATTGATTAATTGTGGTGTCATTCTGCAATAAACCACTTGGCGTGGTAACAGGGTTATCAACAGAAAACGGTGTTTCCCACTGTGGATCCCTGTCGAATTGAAATGCAAACTCTCTAAATACGTGTGCCCCAACACTGTCTTTGTTCATGGTGCCATCCCACGAGGCCAATGCTGCACAGCCAGCAGAAATATCTACGTCTTCACCATTTACCGTTACAGGATCACTACCTTGGGCTGTACAAGCTTGAAGTAAGCTAGGCAACACCATATCGGCCAGCATGCTTCGGTTGTTAAGTAGCAAGGTTTCCACTTCGTCAGGCGTGAATGTGTTATCACTACCTGCTTCAGATTCAATAAATTGCTGGGCTAAGCGTGATCGCAGACTTTGTTGATTTTCCACATTGCCATAAAGTGGCGAAACACCCGTGATAGGTGAAGATAAATTTGTTAACCAGAAGCTGTCGTTAGAGTTTTGAACTGAATCTGTTCCTTCATATTTGGGTGCTTCCTCGTAAGGTACAGGTCCATCAAAATCAAACGCTGAGGCAAAACCGGGTAAAACAGTAAAACCTGCCGCTATTTTGGTTTGTACTAAAACTGGATTAGTGGTCAATTCTGAAATGGCGGTTTCAGTTAAATTGGGGACGGTAGAATCGTCTATATAGAATACCTGACCGTCCGCTGAAGCAGACATGGTGTTGTTAAAAATAACACCATCATAGTCTTTGAAGGCTTGTTTGAACTCATCCATAGAGCCCGCCATATTCATCGCTAGCCAGTGATCAACAACATCCAAATTCGGCAAATTTGCATCTTTAATGGCAAACGCATTCGTGTCCGTCCACTCAAAATTACCCGGCACTTCAATCATAGGCCCGTAATTTGTGTAATAAGCGGTTTTATTAAGCATAATGGTTTGGCCTGGTGCCACCGCCACCTCAATCTGCATAGGCTTTTCGTAAATGGTTCGTTTACTACCATCAACCCTATGAGTAAGGCCCGTATCGTCATCTTCATCTAACGTTAATTGATACACGACAAAGTGCTCAGCTGTAGAAAAGGTGTGTGTCCACGCAACGTTTTCGTTGAAGCCTATATTCACCGCACCTGGTAACCCCGTCAAAGAGCCACCTGTGACGTTTAAATAGCCAGGTATTTGTGTATGGAACTGCCAAAAACGTAAATTCCCTGTGTGAGGAAAATGGGGGTTTCCTAAAACCATTCCCATGCCGTTTGTGGTTTTATCGCTCCCTAATCCCCAGCCATTAGATCCCATGTCTTGTGGATTTTTCTCCGGCAGCGCTATGGTAGGGTTAATGTTAAATGGCATGGCATTTACTTGCCTATTCGCCGCCAAGGCGGTAGGTGATGCAGCTGTTTCTTGTGAAGCGACGTTCAAGTTTGCCGCAGGAGTGGGTAAATAGCTTTCGCCCTCAGGCGCCGCTAAAAACATTGGCCCTAAAAAGTTAGCAGCACCTGGCAGTAACGCAACACCCAGTGAATACGTTAATAAATCAGTACTATCAATTTCCGTCACCCAAGGCTGTCCAGCACATGATTGGTCTTGGTCAGCCACAGGGGTGTCGGCCAAGTAGCGGTTATAACCTGCTGTATAACCTTGAAACATGGCTCTTGAGTTTGCTGACATGCGTGCTAAATTCTCTTCAGCCAGCGCACGAATCCCTAATGTCAAAAATCCGAAATCGTTAATAAGATGCTCTGAATCACCACTGCCCGCTTGGTTGTCGGGACCAAAGTATTTCGAGCGCTCGGAATTATATTTAATAATTTGGTCGGCTAAAACACACAAATTATCTTTAGCAAACGCATAACCCACCCCGTAGGCCATACTTTCTAGATTATCCGCTTTAATATGAGGTACACCGTAAGTCGTCCACGTTATGTCAGCCGTTAATACACCATCAGTATCGAAAGCAGGTACCGGTGTAGGTGTAGGTTCAACGGGAGATGGCTCAGGGGTGGTAGGCGTTTGAACGTTATCAAAATTATTATCGTTCCCTCCACAACCTAGTAGCGTGGCAGCAATAGAGGCTGCGAGAAGTGTACGATATGGCAAATTACGATTCTTTGGTATTTTCACAAACTGTCCCTTATTGTTGTAATACGCGAAATCAAGATCCTGTGTCTTTTTTTCTTCAACAGATCCGACCAATTAACACTACATTAACAACAGGAAACATTCAAACAACATTTTAGCCTTTAGTTTAAGTAGGCAAAAAAAAAGACCGACATAAGTCGGCCTTTTCTCGATTACTAATTAACTAGTTACATATCATTAGTTAGATACAACCGTTTCATCAGTAATGGGTAATACTGTAGCGTCAGTAGAAATATACCCTGCTACTTCTCTTTGCATTTCGGCAGTCACCGCTGCGTTAGCTGCTGGACTTAAACTTGATGCATGCGCACCACTGTTAAATAAGACCAAGCCACTTAGTGCATCGGTACCAGATTGGGTAGTCGTAACCTGCTCTAAACCAATGGTATTAGCAAGGGCTAACTGGCCAGACAAAGGTAATGATGTACTTACTGGTATCACTTGGTCAGGCAGATTTTCTTCGCCGCCATCACCTACCACTGTCATCATGTGTACGGGTGTCGTTTCACCAAGCGTAGTGGCATAGTTAGTTGGGTCTCCAGCATCCATCACAGTTTGTGCTGCAAATGCAAACTCAGCAAATACCGCATTTACTTCTGCAGCTTGTTCATCACTTAAGGCATCCATAAATGCGCTTACCGCACCCACTAATTGTGCTTCTGAAACATCCGTTGTGCCATAAAGCTGAGTTAACAAGGCAACAAAATCTTCAGATGACTGTGATAACAATAACCCTTTAATAAGCGGACCAAAAGTAGGAGACTCAAGTAAGAACTGAGCCGCACCGCCTCCAGGAGACTCTAACGAGGCTTGTTTAACAGCATACATACCGTCTAGCGCACCTAAAGTCTCGCCCATACTGGTATTCGCTACTGCGGCAAAGTTACCGCCAGTAATAGCGCCTAGTGATACACCCATGATAGACACACGAGACATATCAAATGACACGTTCTGGCTAGCTGTAGCATCAACTACTGCGTTCAAACCTAAACGTAAGCCCAATAAATCAGACACGCTTTGACGCAGGTTGTCACGAGCAGTCGGCAAGCTTGCCAAGTTCATGTAATGCGTCGCGCTTACCGTTGTTGCATTGATGTCATCAGTGCCGTCACCATCTAGATCATAACCACGAGTACCGTGAAGTGGTTGGTCGATAGCTACCGAAGCAATACCTGCCAACGACAACGTACCCGTAATGGCTAGCATATCTTCTTTTTTACTCGTAATACCATGGGCTAAAATCACTACCGGCCAACCCGCATCAGGCATGCTGACAGAGAAGCCAAGCGCACCAGCAATTGCTGGGTCTGGAATTGTCACCTGCACATCTAGCGTTTCTTCACCCATGTTTCCGCCCGTCATTTGAGGGAATGGGTTAAACTTAGTGATGTTACGCGCGTTATCTAGCATTTCGCCATTAACACGTAAATCAGATAAGCCAAGGCTTGAGCACGTTTCGAAGTTTGGACCTGGTGTGGCACTGGCGAGTACTTCATCAGAAGCCGTTGCTAACACAATACCGCTGTCGCAAGCTGCTTGCCAAAATTCATTAACTGGTGCAGTTGGGTTTTCTGCACTTGGAACACCCAGGAAATAAGGAAGCGATACGCTACCCTCATAACGTTGTGCGGCACAAAATGGACCCGCTTCAGCAAGTATGCCAGTCGACACAGCCACAGCGAAATCGTTAACCGCACCCCATTGCGCAGATAACTGACCAGAAACGGTACCTGCTAACCCAGCGCACGTTTCAAGGGCACTGAAGTCAGTGGCTTCAATAACAGGTACTAAGGCTGCTGCCTCCTCAGGTAAACTATCTATTCCAACTGAGACCGCACCAGCGACTACTTCTTCGGTAACTAAATTTAATGCTTCCATAGCCGTAGGTGCACTATCAACGTCTCCTACTACAATAACAGGAAGTGCTTCACCCGCGGTTGGGTCTCCAGCAGCAGCGCGTGCTGCAAACTCACCTACCATTACTTTTTTGATGGTATCGAGTGAATTGGCAATTGATTGCGTAGTGAATGCAGAAACATAGGTGATATCTTCACGCTCATAACCTGCACCAATCACTGGGTTTACCAGTGAGTTCACAATGCCTTGAAGCAATAATTGATCATCACTTGATAATGGCAGTGTATTGATATCTTGTCGTGTTGAATCCCACGATGTAGAGCCTTGTACAGACTTACCAGACGAATCTTTCAACGCGGTGGTCATTACTAACATGTGACCTTGCGCCGGCTTCAGTGGTTTTAATGGCACAAAGGTAATTGTTGATTCATCAGCAAGAGAAAGCACATAATCTTCGCCGTAAACCAACTGATCGCCAAGCTTACAACCCGCAGAAGGCGTCGTGATTTGGGCGCAATCTGGATCATTTAAATCCAACCCTAGGGTTGCTTCAAACATCAACACGCCAGCCGCCAAGGTAGACGCATCAAGTGAAACACCTGCCGGTGTCTCTACCGATATAGCAAATGGATGCTGAGTTGACCAGCCGTCTAACACATTAAGTGCATTTTGCGGATCAGCAAAGTTAGTTGGATCGTCTACCGGAATGTTAAGCGTATAATCGAAAAAGCCGTCATCCCCTGGTAGCATTAGAAGATCGTTAGGTATATTTAAATCGCCACTAGCGGGATCAAACACGATACGTGAAAATGGTGTTTGGACCTCTGTCTCGGCCTGAATATCGGACAGGGTATCATCGGAGCCGCCACAGCCTGTTAGACCCAGCGCAAGGGCCACACTGGAACTTAATATGAGTTTTCTCATTCTTACTCCCTACAAGCATTGTTGTTATTCTGTGTATCTAAAACTCGCATTGCTTGTAAGCTGGCACCTTTAACGCCTTGTTCTTACTGCAAACTCACCGAGTTTCAAACATGTTAGACCAGTTGTATCTGCCTCAATCTTATTAACTTTGTTGCAACTTTGCAAAGTTTTGTTAACGCTAAACGTTATTTTTTTTTACGTTTGGTGTTTTTATACTTCGAAAGTTTTACTTATTGCGTAGTGTGAGTATCATCTGCACCTATATAATATGAACCTATTGCGCAGATAACTATATGCGAATTTATTAAGGATACTGATGAACGATTATCAAGCCCCCGCCGATTTATTAAAGGGTAAAGTCATTCTTATTACAGGTGCTGGCGATGGCATCGGTGCTCAAGCAGCGCGGACTTACGCAAAACATGGTGCCACCTGTATTTTATTAGGCAGAACCGTCTCTAAGCTAGAAGCCGTTTACGATGAAATTGTAAATGCTGGGAGTGTTGGGAATGCTGAACCTGCACCAGAGCCTGCAATAGTACCGCTAGATATGAAAGGCGCAACACCGTCACACTACCAGCAAATGACACAAACTATTATAGATCAATTCGGTAAGTTAGATGGTGTGTTACACAACGCTTCTGTGCTTGGGCATTTAAGTTCTTTTAAAGACATTGAGCAACAAGAATGGCTTGATGTGATGCAAACCAACGTAAACGGTACGGTATTCTTAACTCAGGCGCTAATCCCTGCCCTAGAAAAAGCTGATAATGCATCGGTTATTTTTACTACCTCTAGCGTTGGGCGAAAAGGTCGCGCGTTTTGGGGGACTTATGCGGTATCGAAGTTCGCTACAGAAGGTGTCATGCAGACGTTAGCTGACGAGTATCAGAATAAGTCGCTACGCTTTAACTGTATTAACCCAGGTGGCACACGCACTAATATGCGCGCACAGGCTTTTCCTGCTGAAAATCCTGATACATTGAAAACACCTGCTGACATCATGCCTATGTATCTTTACCTCATGGGTAATGACAGTATTGATGTGAATGGTCAATCTCTTGATTGCCAACCTAAGCGCTAAAAGTGACAACCAACACATACCCATAGAAAAAGCCGCGTAAACGCGGCTTTTTTATGGTGAAACTTTATGTTTGCTTGATGGCCTAGCTTAGTCGCCTATTTTAGCCCACGTATCACGTAACCCTACCGTGCGGTTAAATACAGGCTTGTCATCTGTACTGTCTGCATCTAAACAAAAATAACCGGTACGCTCAAACTGCCATGCACCTGCTTCAGGTGCTCGCTTAGCAAGCCCAGCTTCAGCCCAGCCAGTCAGAACCGTTAATGACTCTGGGTTTATCACATTAGTGAAGTTCTCTTCAGCGGCTGGGTTAGGCACGTTGAACAAGCGATCGTACAACCTAAACTCAGCTTGCTGCGCTGTTCCTGCGTCAACCCAATGGATAACGCCTTTAACCTTGCGGCCATCAGCCGGGTCTTTGCCTAGCGTGTCAACGTCATAGGTACAGTAAACCGTGGTTACGTTACCTTCTGCGTCTTTTTCTACACGATTAGCTTTAACCACATACGCATTACGTAAACGCACTTCTTTGTCTAGCACTAAACGCTTGAACTTTTTATTTGCTGACTCGCGAAAATCTTCCGCTTCAATCCAGATTTCACGACCGAAACTAATTTCACGTGTGCCCATAGACTCATCACTAGGATGATTTGGCGCTACTAATGTTTCGCTGTCGTTTTCTGGATAATTTTCAATCACTAATTTAATAGGATCGAGAACAGCCATCGCACGAGGTGCGTTCACGTTTAAGTCTTCACGAACACACGCTTCTAACATGGACATTTCCACCATGTTGTCCATTTTAGTCACGCCAATGCGCTTGCAAAATTCACGTATCGAACCCGCGGTATATCCACGACGACGCAAGCCTGCCACAGTCGGCATGCGCGGGTCGTCCCACCCGCTAACGTGATTTTCTTCAACCAGCTGAATTAATCGACGTTTACTCAATACGGTGTATTCAAGGTTAAGACGTGAAAACTCATACTGACGTGGTGTGCTGTCAATAGTGATATTTTCAATCACCCAATCATACAAACGGCGGTTGTCTTGGAACTCCAAGGTACACAATGAATGGGTAATACCTTCAATGGCGTCCGAAATACAGTGCGTAAAGTCGTACATGGGGTACACACACCATTTATCACCCGTTTGGTGATGATGAGCGTGTTTAACACGGTAAATTACCGGGTCACGCATACACATAAAAGGTGAAGCCATATCGATTTTAGCGCGAAGACTACACTCACCTTCTTTATAATCGCCCGCTGTCATCTTAGCGAATTCACGCTGGTTGGTTTCAACGTCGGTATCACGGTATGGGCTATTCTTACCTGGCGCGGTTAATGTGCCACGTAGTTCGCGCATTACGTCTTGAGTAGAAAAGTCGACGTAAGCTAGGCCTTTGTCGATTAATTCATTCGCAAAACCATGAAGCTGGTCGAAATAATTTGAAGAGTAACGCTCTTCACCATCCCACTCAAAACCCAACCATTTAACGTCTTCTTTAATAGAATTAACGAAGGTAATGTCTTCTTTTGCTGGGTTTGTGTCGTCGAAACGCAAATTACAGGAACCTGAGTAATCTTGCGCAACACCAAAATTTAGGCAAATAGACTTTGCATGACCAATATGCAAAAAGCCATTTGGCTCCGGCGGGAACCGAGTTTTAATACTTTCGTGCACACCATTGGCAAGGTCTTTGTCGATGATCTGACGGATAAAGTTGGTCGGACGGTGCTCAGTCTCGGCCATTCGCGTGTTCCCCTTAGCGTTTGAATTAACGTTTAAAAATAATCTTAACGTTTAAAATTAATTAATATTGTGGATTAGTATAACACTGACCTAAAACTGACAACCACGTTTTATTACACCTAGCCTTACAAGTGACTAGTTTTAACGCGATGAAACGTTTTTTTGCTGTTTCTTGTATTAAAAAAAGGCGTGTGACTAGCAAATAAAGCGTGGTTAGAAGAAAGTATGGTATCTTTCTTCTTGTCGACAACTCGGTCGTAGCAGACAAACATGGTGCCCATGAAAGAAAAAGCAACCTCTTTTGATATTGCACATTTGGCAGGCGTTTCTCAATCAACAGTATCAAGAGCACTGAATAACAGCCCCTTGGTAAATCAAGAAACCCGTGATCGGGTTCAGCGCATTGCTCGCGAACTTAATTATAAAGTTGATAAGAATGCCAGTAATCTACGCAAGCAAAAAAGTAGCACCATTGCACTTTTGTTGTTTGAAGATCCCACCTCAGATGATTCAATGATTAACCCTTTCTTCCTCGCCATGTTAGGAAGTATTACCCGTGCCTGTGCGGCTGCGGGTTACGACTTGCTGGTGTCGTTCCAAAACTTGGAAGATGACTGGCATGCAGAATATGAAGACTCAAATAAAGCAGATGGCATAATTTTATTGGGTTACGGTGATTACACCGATTATCGCAGTAAAGTGGCACAACTTGAGTCACAAGGTACTCATTTCGTTCGTTGGGGCGCACCCGATGCCGCTCATCCAGGTGTGAGTGTTGGCTGTGATAATTTTCAAGGTGGTTACAGCATTACCGAACATTTAATCGCCCTGGGTAGAACTCGTTTTGCGTTTATTGGTGATTCAGGCAATAAAGCCCCTGAGTTTATGGCTCGTTTTCAAGGTTATACAGAGGCGCTAACAAGCCATAATTTATACGAAAATTCGTTGCAAAGTGATGCGGTTTCTACCGAAGAAGCTGGCTTTGATGCCATCCAAGGTTTGTTGAACGATGCTAAACCTAACGAAGTAGGGTTACCTGACGCTATAGTTTGTGCATCAGACTTAATTGCTATGGGCGTTTTGAGAGCGTTAAGGCAAACAGCGCTTAACGTGCCTGACGATATTGCAGTGGTAGGTTACGATAATATTGCGGTGTCGGCCTTCACGACCCCTGCGTTAACTACCGTTCAGCAAAATACAAAGCTAGCCGGTGAATTATTGGTAAGTACGTTAATCAAAGCCATTTCAAATGAAAAGGTAGAAGATTTCCTTATGCCAGCGGAAGTCATAATTAGACATTCATGTGGGGCAAAAACCTAGGCAGCCTAAGCCTTGGCTGCCTAAGTCTTGGCTGCCTAATTTAATAAGCCTGGCTAACTCGCTAGACTAACTTTCTTACGTTAGCTACCTCAGGTTAGCTATTTTGAGCTGCTTAGTTATAGAAAATGCCCCGCTAAAACATGATTTACAAATAGTGAAAAAGCGCTTGTTGTTGTTAGTAGTTAACGAGCAACAAGCGCTTTTTTATTGCGAGGTAAAATTTACTGCGCCGACATTTGCTTAATAAGCGCCGCTTCTAGGCCATCTGAATCTAACGCCCCTTCCCTAACCCATACTTGAACGCCATTAGCGGGCACTGACGTTGTTAACGCGTCACCGTTAACCAATTCACGTGTTTCGCCAGACAACTGCTCAGTCCATGTGCCAGTTTGCATGTATTCATCGATACTAAAACTTGCAGGTGCTTCGGCTTTATTCAGCAATACCAATGCGGTTTGTTGTGCGCTATCACTTTGCAAAACACGGTAAAACGCGGCCTTATGACCACTTAATTCAAGGTTAAACTGCAAACCTCGCTGAAGCGCGGGTGTGCTCTTTCGTACGTTTGCGATTTTAGCCAATTCAGTGGCAATAGGATGAGACTTAGCGTTGTCTATGTTGTGCTGGCCAAAGTAATTACGGTTACCTTGGTGCTCAGACGTACCACGCATATAGCCAATTTCTGAGCCTTGATATACCACCGGAATACCTCGCACCGTAAACAACCAGTTGTGCGCATTAATGAAACCATTGTCGGTGGCATTAATGCGTGCCATATCATGGTTGTCATAGAAAGTCGTTAGATCATAAGGGTTGTTGTAAGGCCCATGCGTTAAATACAAGGTGTCGGCTAACGTTGCGAAGTCACTTTCAAGTGGCTTTTCAAACACCTTTACCATGGCTTCTTGCATCGGGAAGTCGAGCACACTTACCGCACCATTTTTGGGAAGTGTGTGCTGTGCAATAAAGTTCGCATCATATTGGAAGCTTTCGCCGAACATAAAGAAGTTGGGATGCTCTGCCCTAACCCGGTCTGACATTTCTCGCCAAAAATCATGGGGAACATGACGAATAGTATCAATACGAAACGCATCCGCGCCTTGTGAAATCCAGTAAAGATAACTATTGATCAAATAATCTCTTACCTTAGAGTTTTGATCATCAAGGTTAGACAGCTTTACCAAGTCTGGATAGTCATGAAAGAATTCATGCATTGGATTGTTTTTCGGATCTAAATCTTCCGGGGCCAAGTTCTGGTGATCAGCGACTAACTCGCCTTCAGCATTATAAATTTCACCATATCCAGGTTGGTCAGAGGGCATGGTAAAGCTTGGCGTACCGTGGTTGGCTACAATATCAAATACCGATTTTAAACCGAAGTTTTCACGCATTTGTGTGGTGTACTGTTTCACACTTAAATCATGGCTTATCAGGTGCTCATCAGCTTTATAAAAGTTAGTTGCCCAGTAACCGTGATAACCGGTTTTGCCACCGTCTTTAAATGCGTCACCAAAAGTAATTTGCTCATCGCCGCTAAATGACTGGTTTGGATTTTCTAGTACTGGCGTCATCCAAACGGCGGTAAAACCCATATCGCGAATATAGTCGCCATTGTTAAGCACTCCTTTCAGGTCGCCGCCCATATAGCCCACATACGCTTTTTCACCGTTAGGACCTTCCATGGGGAGCTGCCATGTTGGAAACTTACCGCCTTGGTCTTCATAGTTATTGCCTGGGTCGCCATCCACGAACCTGTCTGTCATTACAAAGTAAATCGCTTCACTGGCAAACGGTGTGGTGGTGCCTAAAATACTGACTTTGCTATCCGCTTTACCATAAGAGGCAGCTGAAGATTCTGCCTCGGCCTTTGCCGAATCAGCAGACATTGACGACGATGTATTAGCACAAGCTGTTATTATGCCTACACCCAATGCAAGTGTGATAGCAAGGGTAAGGTTTTTTAATTTATAGGTCATTATGCTAGTTCCTTATCAGCGACTTCTGCTTCTACTACGTCGTGTTCTTTTACGAAAAATACAGCGATGGCCCCTAATAACATGGACGCTCCGGCGACAACAATAATGTATTTAGCTTCGTTATCGAACACACTACTTAAAATCCAGCCTGCGGTTAAGCCAGATACTATCTGTGGTGCGGCTACCGTGAAGTTAAATATGCCCATATAAACGCCGGTTTTGTTGGCCGGTAATGCGCCGGCTAGCATGGCATAAGGCATCGCTAAAATAGCGGCCCATGCAATCCCTACCCCAATCATTGGGATAAGAAGCTTCACTGCCCCAATGGGCACGGTAACTTCAGTAATCAATAAGTTTACATTCACCATGGTAAGGTCTTGGAAGAACAGAAAACTAACGTAGCTTAAGCCACCTAAAATTAACGCCCCAGCGTAAATAGTTTTTCTACCAAACTTGTCGGCCAGTCGGGCTAAAAATACAGAAAAGACGGCGGCGAATACTGAATAAGCAGCAAACAATATACCCACCCAGTCACCGGCGGCGCCTTTAGCGGCTACAATAGCATCGGGTACTTGAGCAACTGAGGCAATGTGCGCTGGATCCCACCATATTTTGTCCACTCCCCAAATGTGCTGGGTAATTGCTGGTGTGGTGTACACCCACATAATAAACAGGGCAAACCATGAAAAAAATTGTACAACGGCAAGTTGCTTCATGGTTTTAGGCATATGAACAACCAAGGAAAAGAACGCCTTCATACGCTCGATAAATGGTGCTTTTGGCGTATTTTCTGGCTTAACGTCATTTTCAGTGCTTAGGCCTTTGTATCTATTGTACTCTACGGGCGAATATTCTTTGGTGCGAAAAACAGTCCAGATTACCGTACCAAGCAAAACTGTAGCCCCAATATAGAAAGCCCAAATAACAGAAGGTGCGACTTCTCCCATTTGCGCAGTATTTTCAAGGCCAACCACGTTAGTTAACACGAAGGGCAAAATTGAACCTATTACTGCACCGATATTGATTAGCAACGATTGTATGGAATAACCAATGTTACGTTGCGACGGCGGCACCATATCAGACACTAAAGAGCGGAAAGGCTGGAAGCACACGTTAAATGAAGCATCCATTAACGCGACCATCAGCGCCCCCATTAGCATCGGCGCAAGAAAGGCAACAAACAAAGGCGCGTTAGGTAATAAGATCATACCTAGCACTGCAGCGACGGCACCCGCAAGAATAAAGGGTCTTCTTCGTCCTAAACGATTCCATGTTCTGTCTGACGCTGAGCCAACAATAGGTTGAACAATCAACCCCATAATCGGTGCCACTAGCCAGAAAAGTGATAATGAATGAAGGTCTGCCCCTAGGTCTGAAAGGATACGGCTCACATTGGCATTTTGCAGCGCGAACCCAAATTGAACGCCTAAAAATCCAAAGCTGACATTCCAAATTTGCCAGAATGATAAACGAGGTTGATTTACTTGCATGAGACCACTCTACTTTTTTGTTGTTATATTATTTTACGATGAAAACATTCGCCGACATTGGCGCTAACGTTACGGTTTCACTGGAGGCGAATTCCTTATCGTCTTTAAGACGAGTCATATTCTTTTTACCGTTAGTGACCACGTTATATTTGTTCATATCTACCGTTGATGCTTTTTCATTTTTGTTCACGATTACCAATATCACGGGTGACTTACTGTTCACTTTTTTTACATTGGTATCTTTATCACCCTGTATACTTGGGGCATTTTTAGCATTGACCTGCCTTGCGTAGGCATACACGCCATCAACAGGTGCATAGTGCTTGAAGCTGCCCTCAAAAACCGCGGGGTAGTTTTGTCTTAGAGAGAGCAATTGTTTAATTCGTGACTGTGCCCAACGCTCATCATCCGATAGCCCTTTGCCAGTAAATGCGTTCTTAGTATCGCTTTTCCACCCGCCAGGGAAATCACTTCGAATAATACCGTGATCTTCCGTGTTAGGGTTGCTCATCAATATTTCAGTGCCGTAGAAAACTTGAGGAATACCCCGTGCAGTGAGATAAAACGTCATCGCCATATCCCAGCGATTAATGTCTTCATCAACCTGAGAATAGACGCGGCTCATATCGTGATTGTCAGCAAAAATCACTAGGTTATTTGGCTCGCCGTACAGAAAGTCTGTCGCTATCGTTTCATAAATAGACGTTAGTCCCGTGTCCCAGCCTTCTTTTGAAGTAAGCCCTTCAGCCACTGCACTTTGCAATGCAAAGTCCATTACACTAGGCAATGCACTGACATAATCATCATGCCTATGGCTTCCAGCTTGCCAATAAGCGGTAATAGCAGGGTTTACCGACCATTCCTCACCCACTATGTTTAGATTCGGGTATTCTTGCATCAGTCGCGTGGTCCAATCAGACAAAAAGTCTTTATCAGAGTATGAATAGGTATCTACGCGAATGCCGCTCAAATTTGCAAACTCTACCCACCAAATCGCATTTTGAATAAGGTATGTCGCTAGGTGCGGGTTCCTTTGATTCAAGTCTGGCATGCTGGGAACAAACCAGCCATCACTAAACGCCTTGATATCACTTTGAATCGCATGTGGGTCGTGAAGTGATTCTCGTTTATGAGTAGTGCCAACAAACACGCCTTGATTGTTAAGCCAATCTTTAGACGGCTTGTCTTGAACCCAAGGGTGACCACTGCCAATGTGGTTTAGCACCATGTCCATAATAAGCCCAACACCATGCTCAGACGCTTTTTCACTGAGCTTTTGATATTGTGAATTTGAACCGTAACGTGGGTCTATTTTATAATAATCTGTGGTCGAATACCCATGGTATGAATAGGTATCCATGGCATTTTCAAGCAACGGCATCGACCATATTTGGGTAAATCCCATATCAGCAATATAATCTAGATTGTCGATGATCCCTTGAATATCACCGCCGTGGCGCCCGCCTTTGTTGTCGCGATTTAACTTGTCTTCATATCCATCAACGCTGTCATTGCTTTCATCACCATTGGCAAACCTATCAGGCGCAATAAGGTAAATGGCATCTTTAGGGCCAAAGCCCACCCGCGATTGAGAATGTTGTCGTCGTGCATTAAGTGCATAGTCAATGTCGTGGGATGAACCATCTGGTGCGATGAGCGATATAACAACCCTTCCCGCTTCTGCACTATCTGTATTTAACGTGACGAATAAATAGTTTTCACTGTCTAATCGTTTCGAGCCCACAACGTTGACATCAGTAGCATTGATTGAAGCGGAATAGTTGGCAACACCGTCGCCATGCAACATAAGTTCAACCGTAGGCTTTTCCATACCCACCCACCAATTTGGAGGATAAACGTCGATGTCAGCTATTGCAGCATATGAGAACGTCAGCGATGCAAGTGTCGCAACGCTGTTTACAAAACGGTTGGTGACTAATGAAGCTGCTGAAACCAAAAAGCGAGGCACTAAAGGAGAAGTGAATGAGGGCGCTTTTACTATTAGCCAGATGCGAGAAATGTTAAAACGGAAATGCAACACACCCCCTCCATGTTAATAAGACGTTAAACCACTATGGCATACTACCCCCACCAGCTACTCACGCCAATCCTATGCATACGTATTCACCTTGAGGATGAGTATGAAATAGCGAGCGAAGGCTTGGATAAGCATGTTTTAAGCACATTCTGCTGTGTATTTTTCGGCCACCGAATTTCATAACGGGGCATGCATCGAAAAAGTGCCCACTCGATAACTTCTTTCAATTCCATTAGGCATTGGAATAACAATAGAAAACCATATTTGAATTAATCAGGAACCAAATCAAATACCTTACTTTCTAGGCCCGCTAAGCTAATTGTAATTTCAAGCCCATTGTCAGTAGCTGTCATGGTGGCATCATCATGAGGCAGCAGCGCCTTTACGCTGATGGGCTTCGTGCTATTGAAGCGCCCGCCTAGTGCGTTTATTTCCTTCATATCGCCAGAGGGGATCGTAAGTGTAAACTCCCCTGTTGCTTCTTTTGAAAAATTGGCTATGACTAATATCACGTTATTTTCTGCATGCCTGATAAAGGCAAACTGTTGCTCAGTATAACCACGAGGGCGCGCACGTTGCAGTTTTTCATAACTGGTACCTTCGAGCACAGCTTGGTTGAGATTAGCTTGATGCAAACTCACAAAATCACCCCGGATGGCTGTATTGTTGGATGCAATTTGCATCACATTTTCATAGAAGCGACGTAAGGATATTTCTTCAGCTGTTGACTGGCCACCATCAAATTTCCCCAGATTCATCCAGCGTTGATGAGCGGGTACGCCAGCATAATCGAATATAGTAGTACGGGTAGGACTACCAAATCCCATATCTTCACTGCCATCCTCTCCTACATCTTGACCGAAATAGAGTAAGAAAGGCGCGGTGTTTATTAACGCACTTACGGTTAACGCTGGTTTGCCCTGTTTCGCACTGCCCGCAAAATCAGCGCTTGGAATACGTTGTTCATCATGATTTTCTAGAAAATTGAGCATGTGTGAAGATATGTCTGCAACGTCTTGGTTAGTGCTGACCAATTCACTCACTTTACCTTCACCTCGAACAATTGACTTCAAGGTGTCATAAAAGCCTACTTTATCGTATAGGTAATCCATTTTTCCTAGCTGAATGTAATCTCGGTATTTATCAGGTTGATAAACTTCCGCTAGCAGAAACGCCTCAGGGTTTCTTTGCTTAATGGCACTGTTTAAAAATGACCAGAATTCGACTGGCACCATTTCAGCCATGTCAAACCGAAAACCATCAACGCCTTTATCTAGCCAGTAAAGGGCGATGTCTCTGAATTTGTACCACGAATCAGGTAACGATTTATCAGCCCAAAAAACCGCATGTTCTTCTACAGACATATTTCGATAGGCTTCTGGTAGCTTTGGAAAGTCGTAGCTACCGTCGGGTTTTACGCCATAATTAATCTTAACGGTTTCATACCAGTCATTAATATCGGGCTGTGGTGCTCGACTGCCGTTGCCCGTCCATTTAGCCGGAAATTCATCAAACTTTCCGTCAACCAAATGATGCTGATCCTTTCCAGTAACTGCGCCCCCTAAAACAGTTTCTGCAACGCCCTCGGGCAATACAAATGGTGTATTGGGTATGTAATAGAAATTATTGTTTCGAGAATACGTTTTTGACGTATCGTCGTTAGCACCAAAGTTATCATGGCGTGATGAAAACGAATGATAACGGCGCGCTACATGGTTAGGCACTATATCGATAACCACTTTCATATCGTGCTGATGAGTACGCTGGATAAGCGCTTCGAATTCTTGTAATCGGTTTGCGGGGTTATCTGCTAAATCAGGGTTAACGTTGTAATAGTCTTTAACTGCATAAGGCGAGCCAGCACGCCCTTTAATCACATCGGGATCATCGTCAGTAATTCCAATGTTGAGGTAGCTGGTAGCTAAGGCATGATGCGGAACACCGGTATACCAAATATGAGTGGTACCTAACGCTTTAATACTTTGAAGGGCCTGTGGCGTGAAGTCACTAAATTTCCCAACCCCATTTTCTTTCAGTGTCCCCCACGGTTTATTGGTGGTATTCGTATTCCCGAACAATCGAGTAAATACTTGATACACCACAGGCTTGCCAGAATTGGGGAGAATTTCTGTCACTAAGTTATTCGTGCTCTCACTTTCCATGAAATTGGCACCTGACTGTGGGTAAGCGATACAGGATAATAGTCCTAGCGATAACACTGCTACCGTTAATTTCTTAACCGCCGAGCTTACATTTACGTTTTTATAAACGCTTTGGGAAGGAGTTTGTGCCGCTTTGTCTGCTACACTTTTCACCACATGAAGGTGATTTTTCGTTTCGATATTTAACACTACAAGTATACCTTAACATTGGGTTGCCAATAGCATACTCGTTAAGGGAATGTTAAAACAATTCCATACGTATTCAATACTAAATTAATACGATGTCATTGCTTTGTTCCGTTTCCCTTGTTCTTCAATTTGTCCTTAAATCTGTAAAATCTTAGTCGTCTTTATAGAAAAAAACGCGCAATATAATATTAAAACTATGCCGCTTTACTCGCAGTAAATTCTTCTTCTGCTTTCATGGTGGCACCAAACATATTTTCAGTTAAGCTACCGGCAAGATCATTTTTAATACGCATTAAAAAGCTGCGTAGCGCTGGTGTTAATTCACTCTCGATAGATTTTGGCTTGATACGATATACTGCACGTAAACCGTTGTAGTCAATTGGGTCACCCAAACGTTCAAAATTAAACCCAAACATTTTTAATCGGCGTGCCAGTTTAGGCTCCATCAATACGTAGGCATATTCCATTTCCTGTTCAACGCAAATGCTCAGAGCGATGAAGTAGAGCGCCAAAGACAGATAAGGAATGTGTTCCAGCAAAACACTTTCCGCTTTACTCACTTTCTGTTTACCAGAAGGTTTGAATGGCGCTTTAGCTTTAAGCTGTCTAACTCTAAACGACTTAGGAATAGCTAAACGAGAAATTTCACAGATTGAAGTTCTACCAAGTTGCGCGGGCACCAATGCTTTATCTTCAATGGCGTGAATACACTTTTCTTCTAGCGGTAGGGCTTGATTGCGAATAGCAGGCATAATGATACGAATCGTTCCTGCACAATCCCCTGTAGGTAAGTGTTTGATATAACAATTGACAGAATAGTCATCATATCTGTCGACTTCTAATCCCGTAGAACGCTCTTTTTCGAAGTTCATTTCTTCACAATAAACTTCGTGTCTTGTGCTGAAACATGTTTCTCGGTCTTCATTGTTTTGTGCTACCACAAGTGAGTAACGACTAAAGAAAAAACTCGATAGTTCATCCATCTGTTTTTTCTTTCTTTTGTTTCTCAATTTCTTCAAATTAGAAGAAATATGGCTATGAATTGTTTTTAACTTATTTAGCGAAGTAGCGACACGTTTTTTCAATTTTTGGTCCTCTATAGATTTAGCAGGCCCAGTTTGAAAAGAATGACAAAAGTTTACCTTGTGCTCACACACAATTTCACTCTCGAATACAACGATTCAAACCGATTTATAGTTTTGATTGATTATTATTATCCCGGCTCTCACGTATGAGGCTATTACCTGAGATATACTCTGATTTTGCTAAACGATCGTAAAGTACGACGTTTGCGGTAGCAGCTAGATTCATACACGAGTACGTAGGTATGTAAACAACATGGTCACACCACTCAAGTACGCTTTTATCTAAGCTGCCATCTTCTGGTCCGAAAATGTACATTGCATTTTCGGGATGTTTGAATTCTGGTAAAGGTAACGCGCCTTCTACTAGCTCTATGGCTACTACACTTGCATTTTCAGGCACGACCTCTTTTAAGTCATCAACGCCGATAGTTGGGATCTTTTTATGAAAAGCCTTCGTATCAGCATTAAAGTTCTTTGCAATACGGTATCTGTATCCGGTGTAAAACACACTTGATACTCCGTAGCAGCCTGCAGCTCGTAAGATAGAGGCGACATTTACGGGGTTTTTCGGATTCACTAATCCTATACTTACGGTTTGCTTTGATAGCGAAAGGGAGCTCACACGACCTCTTTTTATTATTTTGTTATTTTATTATTTTGCTTTCGCAATAGCCTTTCAATACTGCCACTTAGCTATTGCTATGAATCGCCATTCTAGTTTATTCATTAGTTCGGTATTGCGCATTATTGTTATACTTTAGTTTAATTACGCGACGGTTTTATTACGCTGCGTAGTTTGCGCTTCTACTTTCGACTTCGATATCACTCGTCTTGCCATTCGTCTTCCCTGCCCGTAGCCACGCAGTAATTTCTTTTTATCCATGGTTAGGCGCTTAACGCAAAACGCTTCATCAGGCGCTATGACAGTAATCGTGCAGTCAGACGGCGGATTTAACAGAAAATTCAAAGTTTCATTATAAATATTTGATCTTTTTGTCATCTTATCTAGTAAGGCCGGTTGAGCGCCATACATTTTTTCCAAGAGCCACGCTGTTTTAACTGCTGGTTTTGTAAAGCCCTTAGGTTGAGAGAGCACCACAGTAATGTCACGAGCACCCATCTCATAAGCTTTTCTCACCGGTATAGCATCAGCGACGCCACCATCATTATAGCGCTTGCCATTTATTACGGGTTGTTCTCTAAACGCTGTTGGGATCGCACAGGATGCTACCATCAACGCATCAACATTTTCTTCCGTTGCTTGTATGTATTCACATTCGCCTGACTCGACACTGGTGATCCCTACATACAATGGCATTGTTGCTTTTTCACCCGGTGCTGGTATACCCAGTGACTTCTTAGAATGGTGCCATAACCAATGTACATCAGTCATATGACCACCCTTTATAAATCGCATTGGGCTAAAAAACTCACGTTTAGTGGCGTACTGCGTGATAATGGTTTTGCTAAGGCCTGGCATTCTAGCAACGTATGTTGAAAGATTGGTTGCTCCAGCCGAGACCCCAATAGCGAAATCAAAAGGATAGTAATTTTGTTCCATGAACTTATCCAATACGCCAGCTGCAAAAACGCCACGCATCGCCCCACCTTCTACCACTAAAGCTGATTTCATTGTCTCAATCTCCGTTAAAGCAATATATGAATTACTGCTTAATTAAATCCTTCTATTGGAGCTCCCCTAGCCTTTTAAAAGCTCAGGAAAACAATGTCACTCTATAATACCTATCATCAACCACACTTATTGCCAACTAACCGCTGTGCATAATCATGCACTATTATTATGTTGCAATTGTGTAAGGTGGTTATCTACTACATAGTTTGAATAAAGCAAAGTATGTTCCAATAGTGCGGAATTTTTATTCTGATGGAATTTCGAGAAATAAATTGCGGAAAAAATTGATTGGTTTAATGGAAAAAACTGTTTAAAGAAATGAAAAAAAGCCGTGAAAATCCACGGCTTTAGTTTCTGATTTATCGCTAACGGTTATTTAGGACTAACAGTAAGCGTAGGAGACTGACCATTAGGGCCAGATACTTTAAATTCGTATAGCCCCGCTTCAGTTACTTCAATAACAAGATTATTGTTGCTAAATGCCAACACTTTTGGTTGATTCGGCGTCACCAGGTTAGATATTGCATCATTTGGGTTACCTAAGTTAACGGTATTCCAATCTTCTGATGCTACTTTGAATTCTGCACTTCCTACGCTGAGCTCAATGTCTACCGTGTATTCGCCTTCACCTTGATAGGTAAATAGGTCAGTGGTTCCCCACCCGTTCATCCCACCACGAACGTACACTTCTGTGGCACCAAAATAGGCTTCTTTGTACACACCTATGGTTGGATTGTTTTCGTCATTCACATCAAAAACAAATACATAACGGTCTGCTTCTTCAATGGTCAGAAGCAGGTTATCGTTTGTTCTTGCTAAGGCCGTTGTTTGGCCAACGTTCACATTTCTATCTGCATCATCAGCACTTAATGCGCCAAAGTTAACCGTATCCCAATCTTCAGAAGCGACTTTGAATTCATAACTACCTGGTTCTATATCCATTGTCACTTTATAGATACGCCCCCCTTGATACTCAAGTTCGTCGTTAGTGCCCCAATCGTTCAGTGCACCTCGAATATACACTGGCGTTCCAACATAGGGCTCCTCGTTTACAATACTGAGCACTGGAGACTCTGCATCCGAGGCATTAATGGTAAATAGATAAGTAGCGCTTATTGCCGGCGTGAATGCTAAGTTATTGTTGGTCCTAGCCAATACTTTAGGCTCAGTTTCCACAAGCGCAGCATCATCACTTTCTGCAGCACCAAAGTTAACCGTTTCCCAATCCTCTGAAGCAAACTTGAAGCCGTAAGTGGTTGAACCTTCAAGGGTAACGGCCACTTTATATACACCATCACCTTTGTAGATGAATGGGTTATCAGTTGTCCAACCATTCATATCGCCGCGAAGGTAAGGCGTAGTCTCGCCATAAGGCACAACATCCGGCGCACCAGAAGTTGCGTAGGCCGATAACCCATAACCTTGTGCCCCTGATTGCGGCTTCACAAATACAGCAATAGTCAGTGCTGGAACGGTGAAAATACCATTCCCGTCTTCTGCTTCGTTAAACGTTGCCCCTCGAACCGCTTCATCACTTGAGTTCATTTGCCGTGCATGTAATGAAAACCCGGTTGCGGTATTGATACTAATGGATTTCGTTTCATACCCCGTATTTACTAGCACTACAATAGCGTCATTTTGCATATCAAGATCAGCGCGGGCTTCTCCGTCAGTGCCAGCGTCAGAAGCAACACCGTCATCAATGCTCATGGCTATCAAACCTTTTTGCTGGTTTGAACCAATGTTATGAAAGCCAATACGGTCAATAATGCCCTCTGCGGTAGTTAAACGAAATAACGGACTTTCCGTACGAATGGCCAGCAACTCGTTAAATACGTCCGACGCTAGCATGATGTCGGCCATAGATGCATCACGTTCTGGGCTATAAATAAACTCGCCCATTTCTTCCCAGCGAACTTCATTGTCTTCAGCTAACGGTAAACCCACGTTCCAGTTATTGGTTTCATAGGTAAAATCAACGAAGTTGAACCAATCACCTGCGTCATAGGTGTTTCTATCCATAGACTTAGATCGCAGTAAATCTCCGCCCATCTGTAAGAATGGAATACCTTGCGACACAAGCGGAATACCGATAGCTACGTTTTGTGCACGCACGCGCTCACTCAACGAAATATCCATTGGCAAAGTATAGTTCAGCTGATCCCATAAGGTTTCATTATCATGTTTAGATACATAATTAATAATATCGGCTGGGTCTAATGCGTAACCGCCTAGGTTACTGGTATTGCTAGCTACGCCTGCCGAGGTTTCAAGTACATAGTCTTGCAGTGTGCCTATCATGCTCATTTTCACTTTATCTTGGTCGCTTAACAGCGCGTCAGAATCAGGTGAAAAGATATTACCTTGGCGAATAGCTTCACGAATTCTATCGTTATACGTGCCTATTTGCGTACCGGCCATATTCAGTTGGTTAGCTTGTTCGTAACCTCTGTCGATGCGTGTCCAGCCCTCACCGTAGAAGTAATTATCTTCATCTAATGCTTGTACGCTGTTGCGCAATTGCAACATCGTCTCTTTAGAAGCTTGGCTCATGATGTCAAAACGAAAAGCATCGTATTTGTAATGCTCGGTCCACATAAGTAGTGAATCCAGCATTAATTTTTCCATCATTACGTTACGCGGTTCCGTATCATCACAGCAGGTTTCGCGAACAATATCGCCGGTGTCGATTTCATAGCGATGGAAATAGCCAGGTACAACTTTGTCCAGTACAGATTTCGCAAACACGCCAGAAGCATTGGTATGGTTGTATACCACATCTAACGCAACACGAAGCCCCATTTCATGCAGAGCTTGAATCATTGCCCGCATTTCGACAATACGTGCTACACCTTCTGCATTTGATGCATAGCTTCCTTCTGGTGCGTTGAAATGATGTGGATCGTAACCCCAGTTGAAACCATCAATAGCACGCATATCACTTGTGAGCTGCTGTGCTTTCGCTGCTTCAGCGAGAGGGTCGTAACTGTTATAAACATCAATAAGTAATGTGCCGCTGTTCTCTTCTTCACAAACCGCGGCTTCCGCGTTAAGGCGACATAAGTCTGCAACCGTGTCGAATAAACCAACAGTCTTTGTTGGGTCTTCATCAATGGTGGCAATATCGTTCGCGGGCAGCACATGGAAGTAGGTTAAGCCTGCCTCAACCAATTTTTGTAGATGTAAAACAGGCGCCGTGTTTTGCTCGGTAAAGGCTAAGTACTTACCACGATTTGCTTCGCTTGTAGACATGTCGCGAATACTGAAATCACGAACATGGCCCTCATAAATAACCGCATCTTCAGGGTTTTCTAACGTAGGAATGCTCTGAGTATCCCACCCGTCTGGTTTTAAATCATCATCTGATAAGTTTACAAATCGAGAGAAGCGGCCATTGGTGCTAAGGCTTACCGAATAAGGGTCAGTAACTTCAAGTACCTCTACCGCCCCCGTTTGCGGATGAAAAACCGTGACTTCATAGCGATAAAGTTGTCTATCTAACGACATATCGCCTTCAAATTGCCAGATACCTGTATTAGTGTCGCGCGTCATCGTATAGCGACTCGCCAGGGTTTTATTGTCGTTGTATGTTAGCAACTCTACATTTTGCGCTGTGGGGGCCCATACCGATACAGCAATACCCGTGTCAGAATACACGGCACCTAAACTTGCTTCGTTTGCATCTTCATCACCCGCGGTGAAGATAGCATCAATAACCTTTGCGTTTTGTAAGCCTGTTGCTGCTATTAGCACCCCGTCACTGTCATACCCACCCACTACCGCTTGAGTGGTTAAAACAGTCTTAGCATCCTCTAGGCTCCAGTCGCCTTCCCAAGCCTGAAGTGCCGCCAGGCTTTCTGCTTTGGCTGTTTGGTTTTCATCTAACGTGGCAGGCATTAACGCTATTGAGGTGCCGTTAATTCCATCTTCCAGTGAACTCTCTAAGTCAGCATTCGCCGAATAGTGAAGCTTCACGGTCGATACGGTATCAGCCACATCCCACAATATCGTGTTAGCATCTAGCCAATGTGCACCAAAACCTTCTATATCTACAGGCTGTGGCCCGAGAGACATAATGGGGTATTCAAATAACGTGGGCTCCCCTGACAACGTAAAGTTCATACGCACGTACGTTTCGTCATCTTGAACTAGCGAAGCTTGAAAGTCTGAACCGCCAAGCTCTTTACCGGCATCGTCAGTGCCTAAGTGAATGATAAAATTGTGGCAGTTATCAAAATTGTCTTTTAAATCTAATATCCAATACGCACCATAATTAGGATCGATACCCGTATGTTGACGTCCATTGGCCCAGTCAGTATCTGCATCGGCATAAGCGTCACATTCATCATTGTTCCATGTATGCAAACGCCAGCCTTCGTACGCGGGGTCGTTTGTGGAATTATCAGCATCAACTGCCGCGCGGTTGTAGTATAAAACTGCTTGATTATCGGCAGGGAAAAATACCGGTAGTGGCAAACTCGGATCGGCGCCAACTACACACGCATCATTAGTTTCATTAGGCACCGTGGGTGCATCACATTGAATAGGCGGTGGCGCGATGCACGCTGTGCCGCCTGCATTAGGTACGTTTGGTACATTACAAGTGAGTAAATTGTTCGAGCCAGACTCAACACCTGAGCCCCCACAACCTACTATAAAGAGCGCTGTTAGGATAAGCGCCGCAATGCGCCAGGCCTTCAGCATTGGCGTTGACATTGGCGCTGTTAAGGGTTTTGTTAACATGGATAACTCCAAATTTTTCTTTTTCATAAACGCAGTATTGGCAGCGATAGCCTTTGGTTTCAGTTTCTGGCAGATAGGTAAAATGCTCATAATTGATATGTCATCCCCAAGTAATACTGCGTTCCGAAAAACTGAATGGTGCCGGTTTGTTCAGAAGAGGTGAAATAGCTTTTGGTAGGTTCGTCAGTAACGTTGTTAACTTGAAACAATACGCTCCAATTGTCGTTAATTTCATAGGATGCTTGGTAATCGACAACCAGTTCAGAATCAAAATTCACGGTTTGATCGTTTACAGCCACTTGCTCAGACACAAAGAAATCGCGATAACGCCCAGATAAGCGGGTTTCAAACCCTTCGTATTCCCAAAATAGCGTCACTGTGGCGACATTTTCAGATAACCCAGGCAAGCTATCCGAATACACCGAACTACTTAGCGTACGTTGAATTTCACTTTCCGTGTATGAGTAACTCGCCGTTACCCCTAAACCAGACCAGAAGCTTGGCAGCATGCTGTAAATTTCAGTGTAGGCAAATTCAACACCGCGAATATAGCCACCTTCAGCATTATTCACGGCCGTGCTATAGCTGCCGTTTTCTGTAGGCACGGTAACAAAGATAGGGTTACCATCAGCATCCCGAGACAACTCAGCCTCTTGCCCTACAAATTCAGGTTCAAGATACACAGGAACCTGAACCGACGCTGGAACCACAATGCCGTTGCCACTAAAGTCATAAGGTTCTATGTTAATTTCTTCGATAAAAGATTCTATGTCTTTGTAGAATGCCGCCAGTATTAACGCCCCTTCGGTATCCTCAAAATAGTATTCCCATGAAATATCGTATTGAGTGGCGTAAAAAGGTTCTAGGTAAGGGCTATTTGTTGCGTTACCGTTTACCTTGGCGGTAGGTTGCGACAAGGTCACTTCCCCGGAGTCTCTATCCTGTACAGCGGTTACCGTTTCAACGGTGGTAGAAGCATTTGCCGCAAATCTATTAATAGGCGCACGGCCCATCACTTTTGCTGCGGCTACTCTTAGTTGCGTATTATCTGTCAGCGCAAAATTTAGGTTGATAGACGGCAACACATCGTCGTATTCGTGAGTAAGCGTTGTGAAGCGATAAAAGTTGTTAATGAGGCCAGCATCGTCGGTAATGTTTTGCGCGCCAGCGGTGGGATCACTGACTTCAATTGTGACACCGGTTTCTGGATCGGTAATTAATGAAGTGGCACGCTGGTAAGTGGTAGAGCTTTGTTTTGTTTTTACGTAACGAACCCCCACATTGCCGGTTACAGGCATACCCCCAATCTCAGTATTGAGTCCTGCCATTAAATATGCAGAGTTTACGGTTTCAAATACCTGCCCACTTTCCTGCATAGTCCAAGAAGTAGATGGCCCTGTACCTGGGCCATTAATCACACCTGCTGCTCCAGCCCCCCAAGTTTGTACTGGTTGAGGATAGCCGCTCGGAAACCATGCATTAAGCGCACTGTTTAAATCTACCGACAAATAGCTTGGGAAATAGCTAAAATCGCCAGCCCAATCAACTTGCTCTACCATGTCATCCGTTAAACGCAGCGGTGGCTCACTGGCAGAGAATGCACTGTCGTTTCCGTATTCAAATACCGAACGATCGTTACTGTACTCTCTATCGGAATAGCGATAGCCAAACTCCAACCCAGTTACAATAGGCATATCCACAAAGTATTGGAAATCGACTTTATAAGCATCGAGTTCGTCTTTGTTAACAAACGGGTAAATGCCGTATTTACTGACCATCACCCTATCGATATCGGAAAAAGTATCCGCTTGATTGAAGGCTAAATCAGGAAGGTTGTTGCCATTTAACAAATACGAGATTTGAACGTTCTCATCAAACACTGGACTGACAGCGTTGGCATCTTCGCTAACTAATGACCACAACAAGCCATTACGGAAATCACTTTTCGCGGTGGAGCGTGACACATCAAACTGTACCGATAAGTCAGCACTAATTTCCCAATCTGCGTTAATACCAAAGTTTTCGACGCTATCGAAATCTTGGTTGTCGTCGTTAACTAGCTCAACTCGAGTAAAGCTACTGTCTGTTCGTGAGAAAGTACCACCAATCACACTATTGTTCACAACAACAGGGTTCGTGATGCCAGCTGTTATCCCCCCTAGTTTGACTCGATACCCACGGGCAAATTCTTCTGAATCGAACTTAGAGATAAACGCATCAGCTTTTAAGGTGAAATTATCAACCGGTGCCCACTCTATGGCTGCAACGTAACCATCGCGAGTTTGCTCGCCCCCTTTATGTTGAATCTCAAAGCCTTCAGAAATAAGCTCACATTCTGGGCAGTCGGTGCCAGCTCTGTCGTTGTCACCTTCAATCCCATCTACATCAACAGCCCCGTTATACGCTAACCCCACAAACTGAGTAGAAACACTGGGTTGGAATAAGCGTGCATAACCTAGGGATAAACCAACGGTGTCGTCCATGAACTTTCCTTGATAGGAAAAGCTCAATCGATGACCAAATTCACTCGCATCCGATATCTCACTGGCTCGGTCGTTATACATGCCACGCATATTTGCACTGAACTTATGCTGCTCCTCCATGGCTAAAGGGCTTGCTGTCTTCAGTTCTACCGTTCCAGCGATCCCCCCTTCAATCAGTGATGCTTTAGGCGATTTATACACACTCGCTTCGGTGATTAACTCTGAGGGGTACTGGTCGAACTCAATGGCTCTGCTTCCACTGGTAGACACTTGCTCACGTCCATTTAATGTAGAGAACACAAAGTCACCCGCTAAACCACGAATGTTGATCTCCGCCGCTTGGCCTCCGGTACGAACCGCAGATATACCCGGCAGTCGGGTAAGCGCATCTGCCATAGATACATCAGGCAAACCGCCCAAATCATCAGCAGAAATTTGTTCTGACACCGTGTCAGAAAAGCGCTTTTGGTTGAGTGATTGTATTAGGCTAGTACTAAACCCCCTCACCTCTATGCGTTCGAGTGTTTCCTCGGATATATCGTCGACCGGTATATCTTCACCTGATAATTGGCTACTCGATTGATTGTTACTATTTATTGCAGATTCGCTGACTTCATCAATGGTGTCTTCTTGCGTTTGTTGAGCGTATGTTGGCAAAGTAAATGCCAACCCGCTGCTGACCAACGCCACCATGATGGGCTTAAGTTTGAATGTTCTCATTTGTGCCCCGTTCCTTGTTTTTTTATCAACGGTTCGGGAATACAACACCCAAACTCGTCACTTATGGTTCTGCCATAAATAGTATCGGGTTGTATAAAAAGAGAGCAACACTATGCATACGTATTCATTTACATTAAATTTACAATGCATTAAATATTAGCAAGGGCTAACTTAAACGGGATAAGTAAGATATTGAAATTAAATAGAGAAAAGCTCCCTCAAGGGTAACTTAAGGGAGGACTTGAGTACTTGACGGCTTAAGAATGTTAAGTGACGAGGCGCGATTTATGGTGATTTACAGCAAGACACAGTAACTTGCATCACCGCACACAGGCCAATTAGATTAAAAGCTTACAGACGTTTTATTTGCACTATCGATCATTGATTGAATGTATGCGTCATGAGTGGGTAGCGATGCTATTGGTTCACGCTTAATGTTATACAACGACGATAGCATGGCTTGCGTTTTCTCATCTGAAAAGCTATTCGCTAGCCCATGATAATCATCTGGTACTAGCCCTTGTCCATACATAACTTGCAGCCAAGAGCTTTCTAAGAACAGGTCATTTTGCTCACGCACCAAATTGCCATTTTGTTTGAACAGCGCCATTTTGTGAGTCAACGAATCTGGCAAAGTTAAATGACGCATATCTCGCCAAAAATCACTGTCTTCACGTTCATTTAAACAATAATGTAAAACTAGAAAATCTCGTATTTGTTCAAATTCTACTTTTGATTGTGCGTTGTATTCTTCAACCGCACTATCTGAGATACCTTGATGCGGGAAAAGCTTAATTAGCCTCACGATAGCTGATTGAATAAGGTGAATACTGGTAGACTCTAAAGGCTCTAAGAATCCAGAAGAAAGCCCTACCGCGACCACATTTTTACACCATTGTTGTCTACGACGGCCAGTAGTAAATTTAATGAGTTTAGGATCGCCCAGTGGTTTGGTGTCAAGGTTAGCCATCAAGGTGTCGTGAGCTTGGCTATCACTAATATAACGTGAACTATAAACGTGACCATTACCATTACGATGTTGTAAAGGAATTCGCCATTGCCAGCCAGCACTGTGCGCGATAGAACGGGTGAAGGGTGCGGTATTTTCATGGCGTTCAGAAGGTACAGCAATGGCGGAGTCACAAGGCAATAAATGAGACCAGTCATCATAGCCTGCCCCCAATGTTTCATTAATTAACAGCCCTCGAAAACCTGTACAGTCAATAAACAAGTCCCCTTCAATGGCATGGCCATTTTCGAGATGTAATGCTTTTACATTCCCACTGTGTTTGTGTCTTGATACGTAGCTGATTTTACCTTCAACACGTTTAACGCGCAGCCCCTCGCTGAGTTTACGTAGGTATTTGGCATACAATGAAGCGTCAAAATGATAAGCAAAAGGGAGCTCTAAAACCGGGTCTTTTGCGTTAATACGTGCAAATTTACCTGCCTCGGCTGCTAAGTAGTTAAGGTCATACTCCCATAAATCGTGTTTCAAACCCTGCTGGCGTGCTTTTAGCCAAAAGTGATGAAAGTGACAAAAGGCCATGCTTTTGCCTGGTGCACCAAACGTATGGTAGTACTGTTGTCCTTGTTGCTTCCAGTTTTCAAAGCGAATTGCCAGCTTAATGGTGGCCTTGGTATCGCGAAGAAAGGTAGCCTCGTCAATCCCCAGCACTTGGTTGACTAGTCTAATGGGCGGAATGGTAGCCTCGCCTACGCCTACTGTGCCAATAGCCTCAGATTCAACCAAGGTAATATTCACAGCGTCGCCAATGACTTTTTTGAGCAACGCCGCGGTTAGCCACCCTGCTGTGCCGCCGCCTGCAACAACAACACGTTTTACCGGCGCTTGCTTAGCTTCATGGTGAACTGTTGTCTGTTGATCTGTTGCTTGTTGACTCGCTGGTGTTTTATTCGCTACTGCCATACTCAGCCCTTACTACTTACTTCACCACACTGTAGATGGTTTACTTGTACTTATACAATAAAAAACCACCTTTTGCTTCCTCGCCTGAATACATCTTCGAGCGCTGAAACAACAAGGTGGCTTGTATCTATTCTAATGTTTGCTTTCGCTTAACAATTAGAAGGTATAGTTAAAGCCTAACAAGTAGTTAGTACCGTAAGATTGATATTGCGTAATCTGACGAGAATCCGCCTGAGACGCTTGAATATCATCTTCATCAGTTAGGTTTTGCGCTTGGAAAGTAACACGTAGGCCTTCCAAAGACTCAATACCAGACTCACTAAAGTCGTAACCGATTTGGGCATCAACCAAGGTACCGCCTTGCTTAGTAGCATCTACCAATGCCAAGCTAGTACCACGTTCTTCCGTTAAGTAATCATCACGCTTAGTTGCCGCAACACGGAACTCGAAACCATCGCTTTCGTAAAAGAACGTCATACTGTATGACTCTTCAGACAAGCCTGGAATTCGGGTTTCAGTTTGCGTTGGTGCTGCGTCTACTTCACCTTCCATGAAGGTGGCACTTGCGAACAAGCCAAAGCCTTCTAATGACTCGTGAAGCAATTCACCTGGTAATGAACCTTGCAGTTCATAACCGCGCACATAACCTTCAAAACCATCTAGTACACTGCCGACTGAACCTAAGAAAGTAGCAGGCGTCTGCCCTTCTGAACCTTGGTGTAAATCAGGAATGTACACATCAGAGAAATCCGTTAGTACGCTCGTATCGCGATGCCAGTTTTTAATATCTTTATAGAAGAATGATGCCGCTACATAACCCGTATCCGAGAAGTAATTCTCATAAGCGATATCTAACTGGTTAGCTTCAAGAGGCTTAAGTTCAGGGTTACCTGAGCTACCGCTCCAAGGACCATTTTCAGGATCGGTACTGGTAATTTGGTTATCATTAAATGCGAAGGACGCCTGCGTATTTGGACGCATATCGTCCATACGTGGTCTTGAAATGACTTTACCCAATGCGAAACGTACAAACTGACCTTCGGCAACTTCTGCTGAAAGGTTAAGTGTTGGAAGTACATCTGTGTAATCAGCGCCGCCAGAAACAGGTACCGCTACTGTCATGCCATCAGCATCGGACGTGGTTGAGAAACCCGTAGATTGCTGGTCAGCATTAACCACTTGTACACCCACGTTACCGCGAATATAGATATCACCTACTTCCATTTCTAAATCAAATTTAGTGTAGAAAGTCAGCAACTCTTCATCAACTGTATAGCTATCACCTAAGCGATCGTTTTGTACCAGCTTGGCATCAGTCGCTGTGTAATAACCACTTTGGAACAGACCAAGTGAATCATACGCTAGAATGCCGTCTATACCGATGAAATCTAGAGGTACTACGCCTAGTACATCTGGAATAGCCGCATCACCAGGATAGCTAGGGGCAGTTAAATATGCACCGTTGTTTTCTTTGGTTTTGCTACGATCTGAGTAGATAACGCCCGCAGACATGCCAGTTACTACGCCCCATTCAACGTACCCTTTTGCATCAAAGCGGTAAGTATCTAGGTCTTCTTCATAGTTTGGTTGGTTAACAAAACCATCTTGTGCGTCTGCGCCAATAATAGGTGCGCCCCATGCTTGTGGACCTGCAAGACGAATTAAGCTTTCATCAGTAAGGTCAACAGGTGCAATGCTTGGGTGATCAGAATATACCGCGCCGGTAGACGTCATTTCCCAGCTACGAGCAGTAATAGGACGTCCATCAATTCCTGCCCGGCCTACGCCTGAATAACTTTCTACATCGATAATGTCTTTTTCAACTTTACCGGTAGAATAGTCGAACTCTAAAGTCCAGTTATCATTTAAGATGTATTCTGCGTTCACGCCTACCGTCGTTAAATCAGCTTCTTGAGTACGAGCATCATTACGAATAACTGAATAGAAGCCATCGTAGTAACCTGATGTTACTAAACCGTTTTCAACACCAGTAATGGTATATTCGCCAGTTCCCCATTCAGCACCACCTTCTTCAAGACCCCGACGAACGTCATCTTCTACGAAGTCGATATAAAGCGCATCTACTTGAACATTTAGTTTATCAGTAGGCGCCCATTCAACTACAGCGGCGATAGAATCACGCTCTAACATTGCTGAACGTGCAAAAGAGTCGTGACCACCTAAAATAGTAGTTCCTTCTGCCACATCTACACCGGCTGCTGCATTATCAGCATTCGCGCCTGCATAGCCCCAACCACGGAAATGTTGTTCTTGACGTGGTGATTCCATGCTAGCAACAGTCAGTGCAAGACCAATAGTATCGTCAGCAAATTGGTCAACGTAGTTTACTGAAATACGATGTCCGTTGTTGTCAAAATCTGGGTTAGGAGAATCTTCAGCATTCTTTTCATACGAGCCATTAATAGCGAATGTACTTTTTGCTGCAAGCGGACTAATGGTTTGAAGGTCAATTGAACCACCAATATTTTGGGTGGTCATGCCAGCTTCTGCTGTTTTATAAACAACGATGCTAGAAATGATTTCAGTTGGGTAAAGGTCGAATTCAACGCCGCGGTTGTCGCCCATACCTAATAATTCACGGCCGTTAAGTGATGTACCTACGTAGTTTTCGTTGAAACCACGTACTGAAATACCACTTGTACGTCCGTTTCTACGCTCACCAGCTAAGCCAGGCAAACGTGAAATAGATTCTGCAATACTTGTGTCTGGTAATTTACCGATGTCTTCTGCGGATAACGCTTCAACAATGGAGGTGCTATCCATTTTAATCGCTTGAGCGCGTTGCAAGCTGCCACGTATACCGCTAACTTGAATAACTTCAACGTTAGCTTCATCAGCTGCTTCTGAATTTGTTTCTTGTGCAAATGTAGGCGAACAACCAAAAGCTACGCCACCAGTGATCAGCGCAACCTTGATGAGATTTGGTTTAAATTGTTTCATAAAACAGGTGTCCCATTCAGTTATATTTGTTGTCTTTTTGTTATTTTTATGACAATCGAATGACAATGTATCCAGTCGCTGACAATCCTATAGAGCACACGGGCTTTGCACAATTGCTTGCATACGTATTCATAGAAAATATTCAACACCCCATTAACATTAACCGTCATGAAATTATTGAAATTTAACAACAAAATTACGTAAATTCGCCACTAAACTTGTTTTATGTTGTAATTTTGTTACGGCATAAAGGCGTTTTTTGAGGGGGTATGCGAGGGCGCAAACAGTGAGGACGAAAGTTTAAAAAGCAGAATTTTTCTGCTTAGACTTTTTTATAAAACACCAATAGAAAGACACAAAAAAGCCCGCTAATTAGCGGGCTTCACTTAAACACTTACGTGCGCTTTGCCAACTACCAACCCGTAGTTTCGCGAAGTGCCTTGCCGATTTCAGCAAGAGAGCGAACTGTTTTAACGCCCGCGTCTTCTAGTGCTTTAAATTTCTCATCAGCTGTACCTTTACCGCCAGCAATGATTGCACCAGCGTGACCCATACGCTTACCTTCAGGTGCAGTAACACCCGCAATGTAAGAAACAACAGGCTTAGTTACGTTAGCTTTGATGAATTCAGCAGCTTCTTCTTCTGCTGTACCACCAATTTCACCAATCATAACGATAGCTTCTGTTTGAGGATCGTCTTGGAACAACTGTAGGATGTCGATGAAGTTAGAACCAGGAATTGGGTCTCCACCGATACCAACACAGCTAGACTGGCCGAAACCTTCGTCAGTAGTTTGCTTAACGGCTTCGTACGTAAGTGTACCAGAGCGAGAAACAATACCTACTTTACCAGGCTTATGGATGTGACCAGGCATGATACCAATCTTACACTCTCCAGGAGTAATAACACCTGGGCAGTTAGGACCAATCATGCGAACGCCTTTAGCATTTACGTATTCTTTAACGTAAAGCATATCTAGCGTAGGAATACCTTCAGTAATACAAACGATAAGCTCGATACCAGCATCAGCAGCTTCAACGATTGAATCTTTACAGAATGCAGCAGGTACATAGATAACAGTCGCAGTTGCGCCTGTTGCTTCTACCGCTTCACGTACTGTATTGAATACTGGAAGACCTAGGTGCTCAGTGCCGCCTTTGCCTGGTGTAACACCACCAACCATTTGCGTACCGTAAGCAATAGCTTGCTCAGAGTGGAAAGTACCTTGACCACCAGTGAAACCTTGACAGATTACTTTGGTATCTTTGTTAATTAATACAGACATTATTTGCCCTCCGCAGCAGCAACAACTTTCTCTGCTGCATCAGTTAGCGACTCAGCAGCAATGATATCAAGACCTGAGTTCGCTAGAACTTCACGGCCAAGCTCTGCGTTTGTACCTTCAAGACGTACAACAACAGGAACACTAACGCCAACTTCTTTAACTGCGCCAATGATACCTTCAGCAATCATGTCACAACGAACGATACCGCCGAAGATGTTAACTAAAACAGCTTTAACGTTGTCGTCAGATAAAATGATTTTGAATGCTTCTGCAACACGTTCTTTAGTCGCGCCGCCACCAACATCAAGGAAGTTAGCTGGCTTGCCACCGTGTAGGTTTACGATGTCCATTGTACCCATTGCTAGGCCGGCACCGTTAACCATACAACCTACGTTACCGTCTAGCGCAACATAGTTAAGTTCGAACTCAGCAGCATGCGCTTCACGTGCATCTTCTTGAGTAGGATCTTGCATAGCTTTAACTTTAGGCTGGCGATATAACGCGTTGCCGTCGATTGCTAGCTTAGCGTCAAGACAGTGAAGGTCACCATCTTCTTTAATGACAAGCGGGTTAATTTCAATCAATGCAACATCAAGATCTTCAAACATCTTAGCTAGGCCAAGGAAAATCTTAGTGAATTGTTTGATTTGAACGCCAGAAAGACCAAGTTTAAACGCCATTTCGCGTGCTTGGTAAGGCTGAGCACCAACAATTGGGTCGATTTCAGCTTTAAGAATTTTCTCTGGTGTTTCTTCAGCAACAGTTTCAATCTCAACGCCACCTTCAGTAGAAGCCATAAACACAACACGACGGGTTGTGCGGTCTACTACTGCACCAAGGTACAATTCGTTAGCGATATCTGTGCAAGTTTCAACAAGGATTTTGCTCACAGGCTGACCATTTTCGTCAGTCTGGAAAGTCACCAAATTTTTGCCAAGCCAGTTTTCTGCGAAAGCTTTGATTGCGTCAGTATCTTTTACTAACTTAACGCCACCTGCTTTACCGCGACCACCTGCGTGGACCTGACATTTTACTACCCACTCACTACCGCCAATGCGGTTAGCGGCCTCTACAGCACTTTCAGGAGTGTCTGCTGCGTATCCTTCAGAAACAGGTAGACCGTATTCTTTGAATAGCTGCTTACCTTGGTATTCATGCAAATTCATGGTGTTTCTATCCGATTTTTAGTAAGACAAAAGCCGCTTTCGCGACTTGATTAATTAGACTGATATTATAGGGCGAATATCAGCGTTGTGGCAGTAACGCGACTTATATAAATAAGCAGCGCTGCTGCACACAATAACAAGAGAGGAAAGCCTTACACGTCTAATAGAAGGCGTGTTGGATCTTCAAGCATCTCTTTAATTGTTACCAAGAAGCCTACTGACTCTTTACCATCAACAATACGATGGTCATAAGACAGGGCTAGGTACATCATTGGCAGAATTTCCACCTTACCGTTAACAGCCATTGGACGATCTTGGATTTTATGCATACCCAAAATAGCGCTCTGTGGCGGGTTAATGATAGGCGTAGACATCAATGAACCAAACACACCACCGTTAGTGATAGTAAAGTTACCGCCTTGAAGGTCTGCCATCGACAATTTGCCATCACGGCCTTTAATTGCCAATTCTTTAATTCCTTTCTCAACACCAGCCATACCAAGTGTATCCGTATCTTTTAAGATAGGCGTAACTAGACCGCGAGGTGTTGATACCGCGATAGAGATATCGAAGTAGTTGTGATAAACAATGTCATCACCGTCAATCGATGCATTAACATCTGGGAAACGTTTAAGTGCTTCAGTTACCGCTTTCACGTAGAAAGACATGAAACCTAAACGAATACCGTGACGTTTCTCAAAGCTCTCTTGATACTGCTTACGAAGTTCCATAATTGGCTTCATGTTAACTTCGTTAAACGTAGTTAGCATAGCAGTAGAGTTTTTAGCTTCAAGTAAACGAGTTGCAATCGTTTTACGAAGACGTGTCATAGGAACACGTTTTTCTGTGCGATTACCAGTAGGTAAATCAGCTGTATCAGCTGCAGCAGATGGCGCTGAAGCCGCTGGTGCACTACCACCTTTAAGGTGTTTTTCTACGTCTTCTTTAGTGATACGGCCATTTTTACCCGTACCTTTAACTTTTGCTGCGTCTACGCCTTTTTCTGCCAATAAACGGCGTACTGAAGGACTAAGTGCATCGCTGCTGTCATCTGAATCATCAGATGCAGCTTCAGACGATTCAGATGCTGCTGCACCTGACGTTGCGCCCTCAACAAATTTAGCAATCACTTCTTCAGCTGTCACTGTTGCGCCTTCTTCGGCAACAATTTCAGATAGTGAGCCATCAGCAGGCGCTACCACTTCTAAAACAACTTTATCAGTTTCAATATCAACCAAGTTTTGGTCACGGCTTACCGCTTCGCCTACTGCAACATGCCATGTGGCGATGGTTGCATCAGCTACCGACTCTGGTAATACAGGTACTTTAACTTCTGACGTTTTACCGCTAGCTGCAGGTGCTGCTTCCTTTTTAGATTCAGCTTTAGCTTCAGATTTAGCTGGCGCAGCGCCACCCTCTTCTAATTTAGCAATAACTTGCTCGCCTAGTACCGTTGCACCCTCTTCATTAAGAAGCTCACCGATAGTTCCGTCGGCTGGTGCTACAACTTCCAGCACAACTTTATCAGTTTCAATGTCAACCAGGTTCTGGTCACGCTTTACCGCGTCGCCGGCCTTTACGTGCCAAGTTGCAATGGTGGCATCGGCAACTGACTCTGGTAAGACCGGAACTTTTATCTCAATTGTCATCATTGTTCCTTATTTAATAGTGAGTGCGTCTTCAACCAGCGCTTTTTGTTGCTGATTGTGAACGGAAACATAACCTACAGCAGGTGAAGAAGATGCTTCACGACCTGCATATGTTAATTTGGCGCCATCTGGAATTGCTTGCCAGAAATGGTGTTGACTGCAATACCAAGCTCCTTGGTTTTGCGGTTCTTCCTGACACCAAACCCAATCTGTAACGTGGCTGTATTGTGCCACAACTTTAGCGCATTCTTCTTGTGGGAATGGATAAAGTTGTTCCAATCTTACGATTGCAACGTCTGTTTGTTCATTTTTACGGCGCTGGTCAAGCAAATCGTAGTAAACCTTGCCTGAACACATCACCACACGCTTAACGTCTTTCGGATTAATATCGTCAATTTCGCTAATCACATTGTGGAATTTGCCTTCTGCTAACTCTTCAAGAGAAGAGGTTGCAAGCGGGTGACGCAACAAGGATTTAGGCGACATAACGATAAGCGGTTTACGCATAGGGCGAACCACTTGACGGCGAAGCATGTTAAACACTTGCGCTGGTGTTGAAGGTACACATACTTGCCAGTTGTGATCAGCACACATTTGCAAGAATCGCTCAAGACGAGCCGAGCTATGCTCAGGACCTTGACCTTCGTAGCCGTGTGGAAGCAGCATGGTTAGACCACATAAACGGCCCCACTTCGCTTCACCTGAACTCAAGAATTGGTCAAATACAACCTGTGCACCGTTCGCGAAGTCACCAAACTGGGCTTCCCAAATAGTTAAACACTCAGGTTCTGCCGTTGCGTAACCATACTCAAACGCCATAACCGCTTCTTCTGAAAGCACAGAGTCGTAAATTTCGATCTCGCCTTGGCCTTCACGAATATTTTGCAGTGGCATGTACGTTGAGCCATCAGCTTGATTATGCAATACCGCATGACGGTGGAAGAAAGTACCACGGCCAGAATCCTGACCTGTCATACGTATATCTTCACCAGCATCAACCAATGATGCGTAGGCTAGATTTTCTGCCATTCCCCAATCAAGTTTCTTTTCACCGCTTACCATGGCCTTGCGGTCTTGGTATAACTTGTTTACACGAGATTGAAGTTTATGACCTTCAGGGAAACTTGTTAACGCTTCGCCAAGTTCTTGAAGTTTTTTAACACTGATAGCGCCATCATATGGCGTATCCCAATCGTGACCTAAGTACGGAGACCAGTCTACACTGTGCTCTGTCATCGGACGCCATTCTTCAACTACACATGCACCATGATCTAATGCTGCACGGTATTCTTCTAAATAGCGGTCGGCATCACGCTGTTCAATAACCCCTTCAGCAATAAGCTGGTCGGCATAAATAGCGCGAGGTACAGGATGCTTCTTCACTTTTTGGTACATAAGCGGCTGAGTTGCGTTTGGCTCATCAGCTTCGTTATGTCCATGACGGCGATAACACACTAAATCGATAACAACGTCACGCTTGAATTTATTACGGTATTCAAGGGCTAGCTGAGTCACAAAAGCAACCGCTTCCGGGTCATCAGAGTTAACGTGGAAGATAGGCGCCTGAACCATTTTCGCAATGTCAGTACAGTATTGCGTAGAACGGGTATCTTCAGTTTTTGACGTTGTGAAACCAACTTGGTTGTTCACCACAATACGTACAGTTCCGCCCACGGCGAAACCGCGAGTTTGTGACATATTGAAGGTTTCTTGCACTACGCCCTGCCCAGCAATCGCTGAGTCACCGTGAATGGTAATAGGAAGCACGGTATTAGTATCGTCATTACGACGTTCAAGACGAGCACGAACAGAGCCCATCACTACCGGGTTCACAATTTCAAGGTGAGACGGGTTAAACGCGAGCGCTAAGTGAACATTGCCACCTGGCGTTGCAAAATCAGATGAGAAGCCAGCGTGATATTTAACATCACCTGCACCTAATGAATCGTCATGCTTACCTGCAAACTCGTCAAACAACACTGATGGGTTTTTACCCAACACGTTAACGAGTACGTTTAGACGACCACGGTGAGCCATTCCAATAACCACTTCTTTAGTGCCTGCAGCACCTGCATTAGTGATTAGGTTTTTAAGCATAGGAACTAATGCGTCGCCACCTTCCAGTGAGAATCGCTTGGCACCTGGGAATTTAGACCCAAGGTACTTTTCCATGCCGTCAGCAGCCGTTAGCCCTTTAAGTAGGGTAAGTTTTTCATCTTTAGAAAACTCAGGCTTGGCTTGTACTGACTCAATTTTTTGCTGTAACCAGCGTTTTTGGTCTGTATCGGTAATGTGCATGTACTCAGCACCGATAGAGCCACAATATGTTCGGTTAAGTGATTTAAATAATTCACCTAATGACATTGAATCTTTGCCGATAGCAAAAGACCCTACGTTGAACACACTGTCAAAATCTTTATCAGAAAGGTTATGGTGAGATAGTTCTAAATCACGAACGCGCTCTTGTTTCCATAATCCTAGCGGATCGAGGTTGGCATGTTGATGACCACGGAAGCGAAAGGCATTGATAAGCTGTAACACTTTAACTTGCCTGTCATCCGAGACCGGAGTGCCTTCAACTGGTGCGCTCGACATTCGTGCTGTCGGGCCTAGAGCAGCTAGCTTCCTAAACTGATCTTTAACACTAGTATGGTTGGTTTCAAGTTCAACGCCTTCGACCTTGGGTAGGCTATCAAAGATTTGACGCCAAGTATCGGAAACGCTCTGCGGGTCTTCCATATACGATTCGTACAATTCTTCGACATAGGCAGCGTTGGCACCTGCCATATGCGAGGAATCCCACCACGCTTTCATCACGCTTTCTTGCATTTAATTTGCCTTGCTACGTTTTGTAAATTCTATTAACCATCGGTTTGTATTATAAGGTTATTCGTGACATAACCAAGCGTTATACCGATGAATACAAAAAAAAATAGCCATCACATCCGGATGGCTATTTAGAGCATTGCTTTCTGTCACTCAGGAGTAAACAGAATATAGTACTAAACAGCCCGTTGTAAAAGCATAGACTTAATATGTCCAATTGCTTTTGTCGGGTTTAATCCTTTCGGACATACACTTACACAGTTCATAATACCGTGACAGCGGAATACGCTAAATGCATCATCTAGATCGTTCAAACGTTCATCGGTTGCAGTATCACGGCTATCAATAAGGAAACGATAAGCGTGAAGCAGACCAGCAGGCCCGATAAATTTATCCGGGTTCCACCAGAACGATGGGCACGACGTAGAACAACATGCACATAGAATACATTCATACAGTCCATCAAGCTTAGCACGTTCTTCAGGAGACTGAAGATGTTCTCTTGCAGGAGGCTGTTTATCATCGTTGATTAAGAATGGCTTAATCTTTTCATATTGGGTATAAAACTGTGTCATATCAACAACAAGGTCGCGTACTACTGGCAAACCTGGAAGTGGACGAACAACAACTTTACCTTTACCTAATGCAGACAATGGCGTGATACAGGCAAGACCATTCTTACCATTCATATTCACACCGTCTGAACCACACACACCTTCACGGCACGAGCGGCGGAATGATAACGTTGGATCTTGCTCTTTAAGAGCAATTAGTGCATCCAACACCATCATGTCACGACCTTCCTCGACTTCTAGAGTGTAGTCTTGCATGCGTGGCTTGTTATCAACATCAGGGTTGTAACGATATATCGAAAATTGTAATTGCATGATCGTTGCCTCTCTTAATATGAACGCACTTTAGGCGGGAAAGCTTCCCGAAGCTTAGGCGCCATATTGACATCACGTTTAAGCATTTTTTCAGTATTCGGATCGTAAACGCTGTGGCATAACCAGTTTTCATCGTCACGGTCCGGGAAATCGAAGCGGCTATGTGCGCCACGGCTTTCCGTTCTGAAATTCGCTGCTACTGCTGTGCTGTACGCGGTTTCCATAAGGTTATCAAGCTCAAGACATTCAATACGCTGAGTATTGAAATCGGCACTTTTATCATCAAGGCGAGCATTCTGAAGACGTTCACGAATTTCACCAAGTTGCTTAAGGCCGTCTGCCATGGCTTCACCTTCACGGAATACTGAGAAGTTAAGCTGCATGCATTCTTGCATATCTTTTTTGATTTGAACCGGATCTTCGCCCTTACCTTTCTCTGAGTTCTCCCAGCGATTGAAGCGAGACATTGCCACTTCAAGGTCAGACTCTGATGCTTCGCGGAATGGCGATACGTCAGAAAGGGTTTTACCTAAGTGTAGACCAGTCGCACGACCGAATACTACAAGGTCAAGTAGTGAGTTACCACCTAGGCGGTTAGCACCGTGTACAGATACACATGCAATTTCACCACAAGCGAATAAGCCGTTTACCACTTTATCGTTGCCGTCTGCATCAACAGTTAGACACTGACCGTCAACGGTAGTTGGAATACCACCCATCATATAGTGACAAGTTGGTATCACAGGAATCGGTTCTTTAACAGGATCAACGTGAGCAAACGTACGAGAAAGCTCAAGAATACCTGGTAAACGCGATTCAAGTACGTCTTTACCAAGGTGATCAAGTTTAAGTTTACAGTGAGGTCCCCAAGGGCCATCAAATCCACGGCCTTCGCGAATTTCAGTCATCATTGAACGTGCTACAACGTCACGACCAGCAAGGTCTTTCGCGTTAGGCGCATAACGTTCCATGAAGCGTTCACCGTCTTTATTAAGTAGGTAACCACCTTCACCACGACAACCTTCCGTTACTAGCGTACCAGCACCGGCGATACCCGTAGGGTGGAACTGCCACATTTCCATATCTTGTAGTGCAACACCAGCACGGATTGCCATACCAACACCGTCACCGGTATTAATGTGAGCATTGGTAGTAGAAGCGAAGATACGCCCTGCTCCACCCGTTGCTAATACGACTGCTTTAGACTTGAAGTAAACCACTTCGCCTGTTTCGATATCGATAGCAGTACAACCAACAACGTCACCGTCTTGGTTTTTAACTAGGTCGAGTGCATACCACTCAGAAAACACCTTAGTTTTATTTTTAACGTTTTGCTGATAAAGCAAATGCAGCAATGCGTGACCGGTACGGTCAGCGGCAGCTGCGGTACGAGCGGCTTGCTCGCCACCAAAATTTCTTGATTGACCACCGAAAGGACGCTGGTAAACCTTACCATTCTCAAAGCGTGAGAAAGGTAAACCCATATTTTCCATCTCTATGATGGCTTCTGGGCCAGTTTTACACATATATTCTATAGCGTCTTGGTCACCAATGTAATCCGACCCTTTTACGGTATCATACATGTGCCATTCCCAGTTATCTTCATGGGAATTACCTAGCGCAACAGTAATACCACCTTGCGCTGAAACCGTATGTGAACGGGTAGGAAATACTTTAGACAGTAGTGCACATGATTTGCCAGATTCTGAAATCTGCAATGCTGCACGCATACCAGCGCCGCCGGCACCAATAACTACTGCGTCAAACTCGTGAACGGGTAAACTCATCTTACACTCCCCACAATACAAACAGACCAACAGCGACGTAACCAAAAGCAATGATGTTTAGAACATACTGAATGATTGCACGCAAACCAGACGCCTTCACATAATCGGTAAGTACCTGCCAAAGGCCAATACGAACGTGGATCATGATGGCGATAAGTGCTGCCAATGTGAACACCTTCATCGCTAGCCCAGAAAATAATCCGCGCCACTCAATGAAAGTAATATTATCAGTGGATATAAAAAACCACGCCATGAATACCGTATAAGCAAAAATAATTGCAGCGGTAGTACGTAGTGACACGTAATCTTGAATACCATTACGCTTTAAGCTTGCTTGGTTGCCTAGCATAGTGCTACTCCCAATACTACTGTCAGCACAATCCAAAGAGCGATAGCTATTTTGGCGCTGAGGTTTCCTGACTCCAACTCTTCCCAGTGACCTAAATCCATAACTACATGTCTTAGGCCGCCTAAAATGTGGTAAGTCAGCGCTGATAAAGTGCCTATTGCGATCACTTTTCCAATGATACCGTCCATCATCGCTTGTACGTTCGCAAACCCTTCAGGCGAGGAAACAGATACTGCCCATGCCCAAATAACAAAGAGTAATGCGAAGAACATTGCGACACCGGTAACACGGTGGAGAATTGACGAAATAGCGGCAGGCGGAAATTTAATAGTATTGAGTTCTAAATTTACTGGTCTTTGCTTTTTCACAATGTATGCCTGTTTAATCCGTAGGGATAATGAATTACTCGCCGTTATTATGTCCTGTGCGAGTTAATTCGTTTATTACCTGTTAATTACCTCATCCAATGAGTTGTTAACAATTTGTGAATTATTCTTTAATGCACTTAACAGAATAATTATTCTGTTTTAATGCACTGCTGAGTATATCCAGCACAGTATATAATTACAATTTTTTGTGCTGTAGTAAGACTTTAGTCTTTTTTGACAAATCTTCCTGATAAACACAAAGAAAAGTAGCCACAATTACTAACAACAAGCATGGAATGCTTAATAAACAAGGCTACAAAGTGTATCAGCACTAAACTAGAATAACACTATTTTCACTAGTAAAATTAAGGTCTTTTAATGAAAACGAGTAATTCTCAATCGACAAAAGGTTATTTTTTCAGCTAAGGTGTTAATAAATTTGGTAAACGGTGGTTTACCTTTTGGCAAAAGACATTGATAATTACCCTGAAACGGGTTTAGTGCGATTACCAAAATGTTAACGATAGAGATTCCGGCTGAGCATTATAAATCTCAGTAATTCGGAATATTTATTGTGCATAAATGCAATTAAATTGACTTATTGGTACATAATAAAGTACAAATACGCCACTTTTCCCCAACGAAACGAGCATTTTCGCCCGTTTTCGCTGCAAACAGAACCATTCTGAGGAGAGCATTTTATGGCAGATCAGAAAGCCATTCTTAAAGCCGGCGGTAAGGAAATCGAGCTTCCTATCTTGTCTGGCACCGAAGGACAAGACGTAATCGACGTTCGTACCCTTGGTCAACACGGTTACTTCACCTACGACCCTGGTTTTATGGCGACAGGATCTTGCGAGTCAGCTATTACTTACATTGACGGTGCTGCTGGTGTGTTACTACACCGTGGTTTCCCCATTGAAGAATTAGCGCGCGATGCAGACTACCTTGAAGTTTGTCATATGCTTCTACACGGTGATGCGCCGTCTAAAGAAGAATATGAAGAATTCAAATCAACGATTACACGCCACACCATGGTACATGAGCAAATTAACATGTTCTTCCATGGCTTCCGCAACGATGCCCACCCTATGGCAATGTTATGCGGTACTGTTGGTGGTATGTCATCTTTCTATCACAGCGACTTAGACGTTTCTAACGATGAAGAACGTAAACGTAGTGCACATCGCTTAATTGCGAAAATGCCTACCTTGGTAGCCATGTGTTACAAGTACAACATTGGTCAACCATTCGTTTATCCACGTAACGATTTGAGCTATGCAGCTAACTTCCTGAACATGATGTTCTCAGTTCCTGCTGAAGAATTTGAGATTAGCCCTGCGGTTGAACGTGCAATGGATCGTATCTTTACGCTTCATGCTGATCACGAGCAAAACGCATCTACTTCTACCGTTCGACTAGCTGGTTCATCTGGTGCTAACCCTTACGCATGTATTGCGGCTGGTGTTGCTTCACTTTGGGGCCCTGCCCATGGTGGTGCGAACGAAGCATGTCTGAATATGCTTGAGGAAATTGGTACGGTTGATCGCATTCCTGAGTTTATTGCACGCGCTAAAGATAAGGCTGACCCGTTCCGTCTTATGGGCTTTGGTCACCGTGTATATAAAAATCACGACCCACGTGCAACAGTAATGCGTGAAAGCTGTCACGAAGTATTAAGTGAACTTAATGTTAAAGATCCACTACTTGAAGTAGCAATGGAGCTTGAAAAAATTGCATTAAGCGACCCGTACTTCGCAGAGAAGAAATTGTTCCCTAACGTAGATTTCTACTCAGGTATCGTACTTAAAGCTATTGGTATTCCAACCAACATGTTTACGTGTATCTTCGCATTGTCTCGTACAGTGGGTTGGATTTCACACTGGCATGAAATGATGAGCGATCCAAAACAAAAAATTGGTCGTCCTCGTCAGCTTTACACTGGTCACAACCAGCGTAAGTACACGCCATTGAAATAAGCGTGAACAGATAGTTATTTGTTCATAAAATAGCGCCTTCTGGCGCTATTTTTTTGGCTCTTTTTTAATAAACTTTCGTACAAGAGTTTATTAGAATAACCGCAGAAGGATTATGTTATATGCCCTACTCTGTTGTGTTGCTTGGCGTCGCTGGGCTCATCCCTTTTTTAGCTATGCCAATAGCTTATTCTTTTAATCTTTTATCACTAACCCAAAGCGCTATTTACTTTATGCAGTACTCAGCGGTTTTATTGTCTTTTTTTGGTGGCATTCATTGGTGGGACTCAATCAGTAATCAGCGTTATGGCAAACAAATGTATATCGCCATGTTACCCAGCATTATCGGTTGGCTTTGTTTGGTATTTAGCCACGATCCGAAAACGTTAGGGGTGCTTTCGCTTAGTTACGTTGCCATCTTAGTGTATGACAAATTCACGCTTAGCCTACCAAAAGGTCAAATTGTAAGTTATATCAGTTTACGTATAGCGCTTACCTCGGTCGTGGTAATTAGCCATGCTTGGATGATTTATCTCATTACCTAACTTTTATAGTACATAGCGCACGTTGTCAGGAAACATCATTGCGTTATAAAAATTGGCTGATGCTACAAGTGTTTGCCAATTGTTGAAACGGCACGTGCCAGCAAGACACAAAAAAAGCGCAGTCATAATTATCATGACTGCGCTTTTTCATACACCGGCAATACACTCCTGTGTATGCGTTGCGTTTTTCTTTTAATCTAATCCTTGTTCATTTTATTTAACAAGTCAGCCGTAAAAAGAGTAAAAACGCGGGATGTTACTCGTCACGTATAACCGAAAGCAACTCAGCCGTTTTTTCTTCCATCAAGGCTATATCGCCTCGGCTTTCTACGTTTAAGCGAATAACCGGTTCGGTGTTCGACTTACGCAAATTAAAGCGCCATGTGTCGAATTCCAACCCTAGGCCGTCGGTAGTATCGATCACCGTTGCAAGGGGCTTATATTTAGATGTTGCGCGCTCAAGTGCAGCATCTGCATCTTTAAGCTTGCTGTTAATCTCACCCGACGATGGAAATGCTTCAATGCGCGCTTTAACCATGCTCGCCAACGATTGCTTTTTAACACACACAAGTTCGGCAATTAGCAACCAAGGGATCATACCTGAATCGCAGTAAGCGAAATCTCTAAAATAATGGTGCGCACTCATCTCACCGCCATACACCGCGTCTTCCTTGCGCATACGCTCTTTAATAAACGCATGACCTGTTTTCGACTTAATTGGTGTACCGCCAGCATTCGCCACAATGTCTTCAGTATTCCAAAATACCCGTGGGTCATAAATAATTTTACTGTCTTGGTTTTTCTCAATGAACGCTGCTGCAAGCAAGCCAACAATGTAATAGCCTTCAATGAAGTTACCGCTAGCATCGAATAAGAAGCAACGATCGAAGTCGCCATCCCACGCCACACCAAAGTCCGCGTTATGTTTAATAACAGCATCGGCAGTGTCTGCTCTGTTTTCTGGTAATAGCGGATTTGGAATACCATGAGGGAACGTGCCATCTGCTTCGTGATGCACTTTAATAAAGCTAATTGGAACTTGTCTGCTCGCTAACTCAGCTTCAATAGCATCAAGCGCTGGACCTGCTGCACCGTTGCCCGCATTAACCACTATTTTAAGTGGTGTGAACGAATCAAGATTCACATAAGACAACATGTGGTCTACATAGGCTGACATACAGCTATCTTCTACATAGCTTCCCGTATCAGTTAAATGTGAAACCTTAATGTGTGCATGACCGTTATAAAAGGCATCAGCATCAATAGTCTCACCTTGCGTGTAATAAGCAAGACGCTGTGATACTGCTTCGTCGCTCAACTGCTCAGCGCGCTCTTTAATGGCGTTTAAGCCCGTATCGCCACTAATGGGCACAGAATCAGCTTTTACCAACTTCATGCCATTATAGTTAATGGGGTTATGGCTAGCTGTTACTTCTATTCCGCCATCGACACCTAAGTGTTTAGTCGCAAAATATATCTCTTCCGTACCTGCCATACCGATATCGGTGACGTTCGCGCCAGCATCAATTAGCCCTGCGCTCAAGGCAAGTTTTAAGGGGGTAGAGGTTAAACGAACATCACTGCCCACCACTACTGTTTTCGCTTTCAACTCTTCAGCAAAGGCGTAACCAATACGATAAGCCGTTGCTTCATCAAGTTGGCTATTAAGCTCACCGCGTATGTCATATGCTTTAAAGCACGTAATTGGTTTAGTCATGTATTAGAGTCTCTGTTCCCTGTTAAAGCTATTATTGGTCACTTGTGTGACAACAAAAAGTGTTACAACAAAAGTGACGAATATCATTCTAAAGTAGATGGTATAAAACCCCTCACCTTCGCGCAATGCGCTTTTCAAATTACTAAGCAATTAAACGTACTTTATTTTTTCTCTATTGTGGGAAGTCATTAAATCTTGTTTTGGGCCAACGGGAACAACTTGGGTAGGGTTTATCATGGTGTGGCTGTAATAATAGTGACGTTTGATATGGTCAAAATTTACTGTGCTTGCCACACCTGGATATTGATACAACTCTTTCATATATCCGTACAAGTTTGGGTAGTCTGCAATTTGGCGAATATTGCACTTGAAGTGACCATGGTACACCGCATCAAAGCGAATCAAGGTGGTGAACAAGCGCCAATCCGCTTCGGTAATTTGATGGCCCACTAAATAACGTTGTGTCGACAATCGTGTTTCTAACGAATCTAACGCGTCAAACAAGACCTCAACGGCTTCTTCGTAGGCACTTTGCGTGGTAGCAAAGCCAGCCTTATAAACGCCGTTATTGATAGCGTGATACACCGTATTATTAATATCGTCTATTTCTTCGCGCAGCGCAGCGGGGTAAAAATTTTGTTTATCTCCCGTAAGCGCATTGAAGTCACTGTTGAAAATACGAATGATATCTGCAGATTCATTATTTACTATAGACTGGGTTTGTTTATCCCACAGCACCGGAACCGTTACCCGCGTGGTAACATCATGTTTTGCTTTGGTGTATAGCTGATGCAGGTAATCATAGTGATATAGCTTATCGCCGGTACTTCCTGGGTAGTCAGAAAAACTCCAACCATCCCCAAGCATATCGGGGTTCACCACAGAAACATCAATGTGTTCAGTAAGCCCTTTCAGTTGCCTTAAAATTAACGCACGATGAGCCCATGGACAGGCATAAGCAACATAAAGATGGTATCGACCAGACTCTGGTGGGTGTTCGGCTCCTGCTTCACCGCCTATCGTACCTCTAAACTTCGACGCTTGACGTTCAAATTTACCGCCATTCTCACTCGTGTCATACCATTTATCTTGCCATATTCCGTCTACAAGCAATCCCATTTATTTCTCCAAGCATTCGTTTCAAAACGTGTTATTCAATCATGTATAACTTTGAACGTAATGCCTGTATTTTTGGATTTAACTTCCTAGTTTTTAGAACGAATAGATAAAGAATAGGTATAGCACCTTTACCTAACGTCCATATTATCGATGATTGTTGTGGAAATCGGCACGACTTCAGTAGCTAAACCCATTTTTAAAATGGCAATATCGTACGGTTTTGACATGTCTTACTGGCAGATCAGAGAAGAGCCCTTGCAATATTGCCCTTTTTTGCGATCATGCGCCCCTTGAGTAAAAGCTTTTAATTTTTGTTTATACTGTTCTGTTTTTCCCCGGTTAACGAGTAATGGCTGAACAGTTTTAACGCAGCGCTTAAACAATGCGGCTATTGGCATAGCAAGAACTGGAATACAAAGTGAGTATATTGGAAGATCAACGATTTGGCGGTATCGTGCGCCTATATGGCGTAGAAGCCGCAGAAAAACTTGCAATGAGCCATGTGTGCGTTGTGGGTATTGGTGGTGTTGGAAGTTGGAGTGCAGAAGCGCTTGCGCGCTCTGGTATTGGTAAAATCACCCTGATTGATTTAGATGACGTATGCGTAACCAACACCAATCGACAAATTCATGCGATGGCCGATACCATAGGCGAAGCGAAGGTTGACGCTATTGCCGAGCGTATTAAACGCATAAACCCAAATTGCGAAGTGGTATGCATTGAAGACTTCGTCACACCAGAAAACACAGCAGAACTGTTAACCCAAGCTATGGATGCTGTTATTGACGCAACTGACAGCATAAGAGCAAAAGCTGCCATGGTAGCCCATTGCAAACGCGCAAAAATCCCTATCGTGACTGTTGGTGGTGCGGGCGGACAAATTGACCCTACTCAAGTGACCCGGGGCGATTTATCAAAAACCACCCAAGATCCTCTTGCGGCTAAATTGCGCAGTGAATTGCGACGCAATTACAATTTCAGTAAAAACCCTAAACGCCGCTTCGGGGTTGAATGCATCTATTCAACCGAGCAGTTGCGTTATCCCCAGCCTGATGGCAGCGTGTGTTATAACAAATCGGCAATGGAAGGCGGAACGCGGCTAGATTGTGCAGGCGGTTTTGGCGCGGTCGTAACGGTAACTGCTACCTTTGGTATGTTCGCATCAGCCAGTGTAATCAATCGCTTAACCGGTCATAAATAGACAAACGGGAATAACTACCGCACAATGTTGTTAGCAGGTTTAAAAATGACGATAGCGAACATCACACTATCGCGTAAAGGTTAAGTCAGAAGGATAATAAAATGTCACCTATAGAGCTCGAACAATTAATGAAGGACTGCGCAGAAGATGCGGTTGCTACAGCCCAAGAAGAGTTCAGTTTAACCTTAGAGTATTCTGCTGAAAGTGTTTCACTTGTAGATGATATTTTGCTCAGCTTTTTAGACAAATATCATGACAGTGCATTAGAAGATGAAGCAGTTTTTACCATTTGTAATATCTTTGGCGCGTATGTAGGAGAAACGTTCCAACGTTTTGTGGGTGGAACATGGCTTTATGACCAATCGAACCCTAAAGCACCTTACGTGTTATTAGTGGTCGGTGAGAATTCTTATGCCTTTGCTGGTATTTGTTACGAACGGCTAGTGAACGACAGCCAGGTCAGCGTTAAAGCTTATTTCGATCAATCTGTAAGTAATCACCGCCAGTAAACAGTCTGTTTTGCACTTTTATCGTGTGGGGCTTATACCTTTTTGCCTCGCACGCGACTAAGGCACTAGGATTTTCCTTATCTAATTCTCAAAAAATAACACCTTTACTAAGCACTTTTGTGTTTGTTTTATTTATTCGTAATTTGATACCAAATTACTCGCAATGAGGCTTTTTCCAATCTTGTATCATCCAGCGCAAATGCCGACTTCGACTAATACAATATAAGCTGATAATAGACACCACCACCTTGATGGCAGTTATCATTTCAAACCCCCAATGTACTGACACAATATGATAAAACTGTACACTCAACGACGCTATCACGCCCACTAAAATAAGTGGCAACAATGCGCGAGACCACCCTGTGATCCCCTTTTTCCATAGCCTTTCACGTTGCGATATAAGCACAAGCCCTAACACTATCGGTACACTGCTTAGTAATGCCAAGCCTAAACTTTCACTTTGAGGATAAAACAGCTTAAGTAACGCTTCAGTTTGCGAACGCGAGGCCAGCGAAAAAATAAACGCAATCCAGTCCAAACTAAATAGCGCCAGTATGACGTACAGCCATTTTGGCGGTAAAATTCGGCCGGATTCATCGTAATATTTTAATGGCAGTTTAAGCATGAAAAACAAATAGCCTTGCTTTAAAGAATAATTAATAACCCAGTTATTATTGGGCTAATAATGCAAACTTAAAGCGCTAAAAGAAAATATCAGGCAATTTGGCATAGTTATAAATGTTTTAATATAAACGACACGGCTTCAGGTGATTTAAACGAATTATGCTTAGACACAACAATGAGTCTTTCTAAGGCTTCCGGTATATCGGCACTTTCGTAGGTCACAACGCCATCAGTGAGTAATAAACACACTTCCCTTTTTTCACATTCAGTTTCTTTTTTCGACCCAATAATGGAATAGGCATTTCCTTGAATAGGCATAGGATACAAGGTGTTCATCAAGGGGTGACCTGGCTTTAATGAGTCCAGACTTTTAAATTTAGTGTTGGTTAAATAACTCTGCATGTCTGACTGAACAATGTCGAGCCCATTTTCATCGAGTAACTCAACAAACATACTTTTGAGTTCATAGGGTATTTGCACCAACGATGAACCAATATACCCGATTGCCGACGCCGCTAACGCCGACCCCTTGTGGGGCGTATCTAAATAGAAAACGGTGTTCGTTGTAAATCTAGGTTCAAAGAAAAAGGTGTCCCGAATATCTTCTGACATCGACTCTTCAAGCTGCTCAGGAGGGACAGCAAAGGTGGTATTCCAAAAGGCGTCGCCAGGCAATACTGTCAGTAACTTGGTTATAAGCCCTCCTAAACTGTGCCCAATAAATACCGCTTCGCGAGTGATTAGTGGGTTATCAATGGTGGTCAGTAGCGCATCAAGCTCTCTTCGAATTTTCATGGCGCTATACAGTGGCGGCTGACCTGAGGGGTAAAGCACATGCCAAACTTGATAGCGTTCGTTCAACCATTCGTCATTCATTACTGCCATAGTCAAATAACGCCAAATCAAGGGGTCGGAATTAAGACCATGGATCATAATAAGGGGAATTTTGGTGTCAGACATTTCCCCAATAACATAAATTCCTCTAAGGGCTTTTGCCTGCTTAGTACCCACAAAGCCTTTCCAGCGAAGCCCTCCGACTATCGAATCATTTAGTAAGGCTAAATAGCTGGCACTTGGAGAGTACCGAGCCATATAGGCGTTATTACCCACACGAACCGTGGTTCGGCCATGAATTTTCTGAGCATCTAACGTTATGTGCACCTCGTTACCATCTAGCTTAATGCCCTGAAACATCAATGTGTAACTGCTGTAAGTCCCTTCTTGAGGGTAATAGGTCTGTTCAGTTTCTGTGGCTGCTTGTTCTCTTACTACCACGGCAACGCCGTACTCTCCTAGAATGTTGGGTTGCAGTGCATCTTCTGAAGTCAGCATTCTAGATGCAAAAATGATTGGCTGGTCTAAATTCAAATGGGTGTGAAAATGTGCTTCATCTTCTTTTCCCGACATGCGCAATGTCAGCAAACTCATTAGCGCATCTCGATGACGTTTTAGTGCAAATTGGCGCTCGTCAGCACTGACATCATCCCGCCCAAGTAGCGCTTGTGTACACAACAAGCTGTTAATTAAGCCTTCTGTCGAACGAGGCAATATGGTCACGCAGCTCCAATAAAGCTCACGGGTGGTGTGCTTAATATAATCAAGGGTGTATTCTGGCGCATTAGACAAGCGCAATGTGAGTGATGGTGGCTCAGATTTATAATAGTCTGAAGAACATGATGCTAAGCCAAACATAACCAAGCTAAATAGAATGGGTAACGTTTTTCCGCACTTAAAACTGCCCATGAAGCCCTGCCGTGAAACTTATGCGAGAAGAGCAAAAGAGTATGATGAATTTTTGTTCAGTATTCCACTAATAGACAGTATTGTTCTTAGTTGAAAAAGTTTTACCTCAAAGAGCTGCGAACCCGCCATACTTACTGTATAATCCGCGGCCATTTTAGGCACAAGTAGCGTCGTTTACCGGGTGATATTTTAGATGACAGTAGAAACCTTTAATCCAAGTAAAGCAGCAAACAAAACCACTACTTTAGAAACACCAGTCAAAACACTGACTGAAAATCGTAGTTCAGGTGCAAGCAACGGCGCCCGCATTGGGTTTGTCAGCTTAGGCTGCCCAAAAAACTTGGTAGACTCCGAGCGCATTCTTACGCAATTGCGTACTGAGGGCTACGATGTTGTGCCTACATACAACGATGCTGATTTGGTTATTGTTAATACCTGCGGCTTTATTGATGCGGCGGTAGAAGAGTCACTTGATACCATTGGTGAAGCGCTTAAAGAAAACGGCAAAGTCATTGTAACTGGCTGTTTGGGCATTAAAGAAGATGAAATCCGTGAAGTACACCCTAATGTACTGGCTATTACCGGCCCTCACGCTTATGAATCGGTAGTTGAGCAAGTTCACGAACATTTACCTAAGCCTCAACATAATCCGTTTGAACATTTAGTGCCCGATCACGGTGTTAAACTTACGCCTCGTCATTACGCGTATTTAAAAATATCAGAAGGTTGTAACCATAGATGTACCTTCTGCATCATTCCTTCCATGCGTGGCGATCTTGTAAGCCGTCCGGTGGGCAGTGTGCTTGATGAAGCAAAGCGCTTGAAAGCGGCAGGTGTTAAAGAGCTATTGGTTATTTCACAAGACACCAGTGCGTACGGTGTTGATGTGAAGCACAGAACAGGCTTCTGGGATGGTATGCCCGTTAAAACACACATGCAGCAATTGTGTGAAAAACTGGGTGAGATGGGCATTTGGGTGCGTCTACATTACGTGTACCCCTACCCGCATGTTGACGACCTTATTCCACTGATGAATGAAGGTAAAATTCTACCTTACCTTGATATCCCGTTTCAGCATGCCAACAAACGTATTTTACGCTTAATGAAACGCCCAGGTAGTGCAGATCGTACGCTTGAGCGCGTTAAGAAATGGCGTGAAGCCTGCCCTTCATTGGTTATCCGCTCAACCTTTATCGTAGGTTTTCCGGGTGAAACTGAAGAAGAGTTTGAAGAGTTACTCGACTTTATTCGTGAAGCACAGCTAGATCGTGTGGGCGCATTTGCTTACTCACCGGTTGAAGGAGCTCGTGCCAATGACTTACCTGATCCTGTACCTGAAGACGTTAAACAAGAACGTTTGGCGCGCTTCATGGAAGTTCAGGGTGAAATTAGTGCACAGCGTTTACAAGCGCGCATTGGTAATGAATACCAAGTAGTTATCGACAGCGTAGACAGCGAAGGCGCTGTAGGGCGAACTTATGCCGATGCACCTGAAGTTGATGGGTTAGTTCACCTAAATGGCGTCTATGACGTGAAACCTGGTCAACGGGTGTGGGCTGAAGTCATTCATGCTAACGAACACGATGTGTGGGCTGTGCTGTCTGAAGATCAAGACGAAGACGAAAGCCAAGATTAATCATAGAAATGGCCACTAGGTTTTCAACAAGTCGTTCAAAACAATGACAATATAATAAACAAAAAACCGGTAGTTCCTAAGGAGCTACCGGTTTTTTTTAGTTAAGAGTATGTCGAAAGCACATCAGACGGATGTTACTGCGCACTTACCAAGGCAGTTCATCACCATTTGAATGTATAAAACGCCCTGCGCTATCAAGGGTCATTTCGTCGATACGAGCGACCAATCTTTCAGCAGAAGTATCTGCATCAATATCGCCGCTGCCATTAACCATTTCAGTTTGAACAAAGCCTGGGTGAAACAAACCTACCGCTATTCCTTCTGGCTTGAGATCGTTCGCTAGTGACACACCAGCAGCATTTAACGCCGCTTTCGACATTCTATACCCATAGTAACCGCCAGAAGTGTTATCAGTCATAGAACCCATTCTGCTGGTGATCATGGCTATTTTACTGTTGTCGGCCATTGATGGAAGAAGAGTTTGTGTGACAAGCAGAGGCCCCATCGCATTCACTCTAAACTGATAATCTATGGTATGAGGTTCCCAGTCGTCTAAGGTTTCTTTGCCTAACACACCTGCGTTATTAATGAGCAAATCAATCTTAACGTCTGCTAGCTCCGCTAAACTATCAGCCAGCGTATCTGGCTGCGATACATCAACACCCGTTATCACTTTAACGCCAGATGAATTAAGCTCATCACAACTATTGCGACAGGTGGCGTACACCGTCGCGCCTTTCGCTTTATATTGCTTAACCAGGGCTAGACCAATACCGCGGTTACCCCCTGTAATGACTACGTTCATTTTAACGCTCCCTATTTATATGCTGCACGCTACAAATATAAATACAAATACCAGTGCTATGCCGAAAAAAGTCGATGGCATGTATTCACACTGAAAGCCTGTGTTAACCATTTATTGGCAATGATTAATTAGCCTTTCAGCAGGCTAATCATTTTTGCATTTGAATACCGGAATATCTTTTGGCTTTTTTTGATGATTACTCGTTTTTTGAGCCGCTAAAAAAGCGAATAAAAAGCGCGGCCTACCCTAACGATGCCAGCAAACGCGCAAGATCCTCAGGCGTGTCTATGCCAACGGGTGGTTTAGCATCTGCTACGTCGCAATGGATTTTGTCGCCATACCACAATGCCCTAAGCTGCTCGAGAGATTCAATTTGCTCAAGGGCACTAGGCTGATAACTAACATACTGCTGCACGTATTGTGCACGGTACGCATAAATGCCTATATGTCGAAAATACAATTTAGGATCAGCACTTTGACGGTTTTCCATCATACGATCACGTTCAAATGGGATAGCGGAACGAGAAAAATACATCGCCTCTTTATGTGCATTTACCAATACTTTAACCATATTAGGGTTAAATACATCGTCGCTTTCTAAAACAGGCGTAGACAAGGTAGCCATCACACATTGAGGTGCATTCGACAAATTACTCGCCACTTGCTTAATGTTTGCCGCCGGAATGAAAGGTTCATCGCCTTGTACATTAACCACAATGCTATCAGCGGCAATGTTTTCTTTCTCAATTACCTCGGCAATACGTTCGGTGCCAGACTGATGTGTATCGGCGGTCATACATACATGAGAAAATTGGTTAGCAACATCGGCAATGCGCATGTCGTCAGTGGCGACAATGATTCGCTCAGCACCCGCTTCAGTGGCACGTTCTACCACATGCTGAATCATGGGCTTGCCGTTAATATCAGCCAGAGGTTTACCTGGAAAGCGGCTAGAGCCATATCGTGCGGGAATAACTACTGTAAATGCCATCACACACCTATCGCGTTGCGTCTACTTCATCGAGTGTCATTACCGTTGCTTTACTTTCGATAAGCACCGGAATACCGTCTTTAATATCGTAAGCTAAACGGTCAAAGCGGCAAATTAGCTTATCTTTTTCATCATTAAGCACCAACTTGCCTTTGCACACTGGGCATGCCAGTACTTCTAATAATTTGTTATCAAATGCCATTGTATTTCCTTGCTTGCTAAGGCGTCATTGTTAAGCCAGCATTAACCAGCTTGTTATCTATTTGTGTGAAAAACTTCTTATCGATACTTGCTGAAACGGGCAAATACCAACAATCGCTGTGAGCGATATCACTTAACTTCACTGCATCTTTTTCGGTCATTAGCACAACGCCCGATGGGATATCATCTGCGGTAAATTGATGATGGTCGGGAAACGGTAATGCACTGGACAAGTTTAACCCCATACTCGTTAACTGCGAGAAAAAACGTTCAGGCGCACCAATACCTGCCATGGCAGTAATATTCTTACTGCGCAAGCTAGTCAACTCAGCCTGCTCGGTGGGGTTTGTAACAGAGCACACTTCACCGGCTACCAACTTCATAAGATACTGAGGTGTCTGGCCTGCTGTAAGGTCTGGTAACGTATTGTCAGCACGGTTATGCACAATGGCATCTACTGTTGCCAGCCGCCAGTGACCTTCCCTAAGCGGCCCCATAGGTATTAAAAAGCCACTGCCGGTTAAACGCTCGTCCATTACCACCACTTCAACATCTCTTGCTAATGCATAATGTTGAAGGCCATCATCACAGATAATAAGGTCGCAATTAAGATCATTTGAAAGATAATCGGCGCCCCGGCTACGTATAGGGTCAATCACCACGGGTACTTGACTTCGAATGGCCAGTAGTCGAGGTTCATCCCCTACTTCACTGGCATCATCATTAGCCGTGACTTGACGAGGATAATAGCTAGACTTCCCCCCATACCCTCTACTTAAAATACCAACTCGAACACCTTTTTCGCGATAATACTGCGCAAGTGCAAGTACCACGGGTGTTTTACCGTTCCCGCCAACCGAAATATTGCCTACGACAATAACTTTAGCACGGCCTCGATACACCTTTTTCAGACCGGTAGAGAACAAAAACCTTCGAAAAGCTGATAACAGCCAGAAAAGTATCGCAAGTGGCGATAACAGCCACACTAGCGGGTGACCAGCGTACCAGCGCTTCACCATACGACTCACTTAGTTATCACCAAACTGCAGCGCGTGCAGCTGAGCATAATGCCCACCTTTTTCAAGTAACTCCTGATGCTTACCACTTTCAATAATGCGACCTTGCTCAACCACCATGATAGTGTCGGCATTTTCAATCGTCGATAACCTGTGGGCTACCACAATACTGGTGCATCGTTTTTGTAATGTTTCTAGTGCATCTTGAATAAGTCTTTCCGATTCCGTATCTAGCGCCGAGGTCGCTTCGTCTAAAATCAGAATAGGCGCATCGGCTAAAATAGCGCGGGCAATAGCGATACGCTGACGCTGTCCGCCAGACAACATAAGGCCATTTTCACCAATAACAGTATCGATACCTTCAGGTAAATTACCCAAAAACTCATCGACGTGAGCCATTTTGCAGGCTTGCTCAATTTTGGCCTGCGACACGGTTTCTTTTGCACCATAAGCAATGTTATTGGCAATAGAATCGTTAAACAATGTTACGTTTTGCGACACTACCGCAAACTGCGCCCGTAGTGATTTTAAATCGATACTGTCTAAAGGGTTGTCATCCAACCTGACTTGCCCACTTTGTGGTGAATAGAATCGGGTAAGCAGCGACGAAATGGTCGACTTTCCGCTTCCAGAACGCCCTACCAAAGCAACAGAGTGGCCAGGTTCTGCGGTAAACGACACATTCGTTAACGCAGGCGAATGCTTTCCAGGGTAAGTAAAGGTCACATCATCGAATTCAATTTTACCGACTGCACGCTCTAGTTTTATGTCGCCTGAATCAGCTTCGTTTTCTTTATCTAGAATTTCAAACACGCTCACGCAGGCAGTCATGCCTTTTTGAAACTCATTATTAATCGTCGTCAGTTGTTTTAAAGGTTTAAGTAGCATCACCATACAAAACACCACGTTAATAAATACACCCGCAGAGAGCTTTTCAACCATGCCAGGCGTGCTGGCAATATAGAGCACTACAGCTAACGCCACAGATGCAATAACCTGAATAGATGACACACTTAAAATCTGGGTAACCGCAAGCTTCATGGTTTGTTGGCGGTTATTATTATTTTTCTGCTCGAAGCGTTTTTGTTCGATGGTTTGCCCACCAAACATAATGACCACTTTATGGCCTTTTACCGCCTGCTCTACCGCAGATGTTAAATTGCCCATCGCTTGTTGAATGTTTCGACTCACCACTCTAAAGCGCTTACTCACGAATGAGACAATAACGGCAACCAAGGGACCAATTAACAAGAAAATAAGAGATAACTGCCATGAGTAATAAAACATGACCGCGAGTAATCCAATAACAAGTGCCCCTTCCCGTACCAAGGTTAACAAGGCTTTACCAGAAGCATTGGCAACTTGTTCTGTGTCGTAGGTCACTTTACTAATTAACGCGCCCACTGCTTGGGTATCGTGGAAAGACACCGGCAAATGGATGTATTTATCGAACAACTGTTGTCGCATGCGCATGACGACCTGCGAACCAATCCACGTTAGTGTGTAGGTACCAAGAAAGTTAAATAGGCCCCTTAATAAAAACAACGGGACTATCGCATACGCAGCTAATCGTAAGTACGCCTGATCATTTTTCCCTAGCGACTCATCAATCATGGGCTGCAATTGTGCAAATACGAAAGTATCTACCGCGGAGTAGCCCACCATGCCAATAACGGCAACGAAGAAAGGGAGTTTAAATTCACGCAGATAGCGTAAAAAGCGTTTAACCTGGAAGGCCGACGGATCGGTTTGTTGCATCAAAGTGTTTTAACCTGTTCGTTATTCATTACTTTCACCCTCGCTATTGTACTAGTACTTGAGTCATTTCCCTAATCAACCCCATGCTTTGATTAAAAATTTTCCTCTTTCTTCATTTCAGATTCTGAAGAAACAAGGTGTCTAGGTGTGTAACTTGGCAAATACCAACGGTTTTGGGCGTCTTTTCGTTCTGACCTAACTATATAGCCACCTTCTGTGAACTCAAGTCGAATGAAACCAAATTCGCTGGTGGTAAATTGGCGAACGCCATATTTCTGATAGCGAGAAAAGACCGATTGGCTTGGAAATTTCCACCTATTTTCATATCCTTGGGTATAAATAACCACATCAGGAGAGACGCGTTGAATCCATATGTCGGTAGATGAAGTTTTACTGCCATGATGAGGTGCAACTAACACATCAGCACGCACTGCTGTTTTTTCAACGTTGCTTTTATTATCTTGAATACCGTTTGTTCCCGCTTCAATTCCCGCTGCCATTCGCTTTTTTTCTGCATGTAGTATGGCGTACTCACTGGCTCGTTCAATATCGCCAGGAATCAGAACACTGTGGTGTCCATCCTCAATTTTAATCACGCAAGACATAGCATTATTGTCTTTTTGATTTCCTTTTTCAGGCCATAAAAAGGTAAGCGTTAACCCTTGCCAGTTAATTACCCTTCCTCGCTCACATCCGTCTATCGGGCTTATCCATGCGGGTTTAATACCTTTGGTGTCTAACCAGGCACTCAATGCGGCTTTTCCTCCTGCATGATCAGTATCGCCATGACTGTGAATAACCATATCTACGTGTTCGCTGTTATTTTGCTTCAGGAATGCAGGTATAACCTGACTCGCTAATGGCGCTTCACCGTTATACATAGGCCCTGTATCAACAATGATGGCATGTTCCCCTTTGGTTAACGCGATAGCAGTTCCCTGGCCAGCATCAAACACGTTAACAAACCATCGAGTTGGAGAAAAATGAATAAAAGAGAGACTAACTGGCAGTATTAGCAATAACACACAGGCCCATTTGTATCGCCACCTGGGTAAAATGGCTAATAACATGGCGATAAGCAGGCACAGCATTGAACCCGTGGTGGGATAGAAGTGAATTGCGCTTATTGGCCAAGATGCCGCGTCGCTTAACCAGGTTAAAAGCCAGCCTAATACCTTATCTATTTTAAGTAGCACCCAAATAGCACAGTCTAAGCTTGTAGGAATATAATACCCCGCCATTACTGCAAGCAGTGCCACAGGAAGAACAAGCGTAATAACAGGCAATACAAAAAGATTAGTGATAATGCCAATAGTGCTAGCCGTACCAAACCACAATAGCGTGATAGGCGCCATTACAACGCTTACCCCTAATTGAATGCAAAATAAAGCTTTGTACCACGGCATTGCCTGGAATCGAAATCGCCAATTCAGCAGCCAAATACTTATCACCGCGCCTATGCTTAAATAGAAACTGGCTTGTAGCAACGACAAGGGAAACAACACAATACAAGTAAACAACATGAAAACGCCCATATGAAATGGCCGTAACACACTATTAAATACAGCAAAGCCAATACCCACCACCAATAAAACAAAGGCTCTGACTACTGGCAATGCTATCCCGCTTAACATCACATACAGTGCCGTACTACAAACCAAAGTCATTAATACGTAGCGCCTTAGGTTTATGAAATCGTACTTCCTTTTTATTATGCTACTGGCAACAAAAATAAGCGCGCTACATACATAAAATACCGTCATGGCGATAATGGATAAGTGCATTCCCGATATACTGAAAATGTGCGCGGTACCGGTTCGCCCAATCGTGTGCCAGTCGTCTTTGGTTAACAGACTACGCTCACCAATCAATAACGCCTGAAACCAACGCATTTGATCAAGTGGCAGCGTAGATAAAAAAACGGATATGTTATGACGAACACTATGGTTGTGAACCACGGCTTCACTGTGTAAATGTTTGATATAACCCGTAGCCACAATTTCTTGGCTGGCAAGGTATTGTTGTCGATTGAAGCCTACTGGATTCAGCGTGCCGTAGGCCGGTTTTAATTTTGCTGTGGCAGTGAATTTGTCTCCGTTGTGTAAACAGGTACCCATCATGCGATGGCTCAATGTCATTTTTCGAGTGAACTTCAGTGCTATATCGTCTATGGCGTTGACGTTGACGACATACGACATATATCGCGGTTCATCTTTTTCATACTCTGCGTTTACTGCACTGTCGATATTTTCCGCGTTTTGTGTGTGTACTCTATTTTCTTGATTATTCACGACGCTTTTTTGACCACTTAGACAGCCTCCCCGGTCAACCGTCGCATTAATTGTGACATCTTGTTGAATTTTGCTCTGTGGTAGTTGCCAAGATAGGTGCCAATACCCTAAACTCGCCATCCATGTAGCACCTATTAATGTGCCACTTACTGCAATAAGTACAAACTTCATCCAAGACGTTTGTTTACCGCCGCTTATTGAATAAAGGTAAAAATTGCACTTTGATAGGAACAGCAGTACACCACCACCTATGGCAAGCGTCATCACTAGGTTTAGCGATGGCAACTCGGGCCATAAAACAGCGGTTGTTGCGCTAACACAAAAACTGCCACACCAAATTGTGATACGATTTACCATTGTTTTACGTAGCAATAAATATAGATGGCTGAATGTAGCCCATATGTTGATAGTTAACGAACGAGTGTTATGCCTAAGAAATTTATTAGACGTTTCCTGCCTGAACCGCAGGCTGTAAAGAACAACAAAATTCTGCGCGTGTTTGGCAGCGTTTTGCACGAACCTAATTTATGGCATTTAAACAGACGTTCAGCGGCAGGCGGATTTTGTATCGGGCTGTTTTTTGCGTTTTGGCCTGTGCCCTTTCAAATGTGGCTTTCTGCGGGCGTCGCCATTCCTTTTCGTGCGAATTTACCGCTATCGGTAGCCACGGTATGGGTTACCAATCCTTTCACCATACCGCCCATATTTTATGCTGCTTATAAGATTGGTTCTACTGTACTTGGGACCAAGCCTGAACACTTTGAATTCCAATTCAGTTGGCAATGGGTGGTGGAAAGCATCAGCACTATTGGCCCCGCATTTTTGGTTGGCTGCGCAATTTGTTCCATCATCGCCAGTGCCGTGGGGTATTTCACCCTAAACTGGATTTGGCGTTTTCAGGTTAAAAAGGCTTGGGAACGCAGAAGATTGGCTCGTGCGAAAGCCAAAGTGCAAGCACAGTAGCCAGCTCCCCCTACCATAGGCAGGCGGACGCTTAGGCTACGAGTTCTTAGTACGTGCCTAAGTACATCAAATCATACACACGCAGACATGAAAAAGGCGCTCTTAAGGCGCCTTTTTTCATTTGTATGGTTTGCGTTCTGTTAATACTGACTGCTCAAACTGTGCTAATTATAAAGGCTAGTCATGCTCTGCTAAAAAGGCTAGTCATGCTCTGCTAAAAAGGCGAGTAACTTAGCTTCATCCCACACTTCAACATCTAGCTCTTGTGCTTTGGTAAGCTTAGATCCCGCTTTTTCACCAGCGACCAAAAACGAGGTATTTTTCGATACCGAGCCTGCCACTTTAGCCCCTAATAATTGCAGTTTCGCTTTAACATCGGAGCGGCCCATTTCACTTAATGTTCCTGTGACTACACAGGTTTTTCCATCAAGCGGTAACGCACTTTGTGGTTTTTTCTCAATTGCAGGCCAATTAATACCCGCCTCTAGTAAGGCATCGATAACATCGGTGTTGTGAGGTTCGTTGAAGAAGTTATGCAAATGCGCCGCAACAATACCACCTACATCTTGCACTTCAATGAGTTCATCTTCGCTGGCGTTACGAATTGCCTCAAGGGTTTCAAAGTGCAAAGCAAGGTTCGCTGCCGTGGCCTCACCGACTTCTCTAATACCTAACGCATATAAAAACTTCGCCAATGTGGTAGTTTTCGACGCCTCGAGTGAAAGCAACAATTTGGCTGCAGACTTTTCGGCCATGCGTTCAAGGCCAACCACATCGCCCAATTTAAGATTAAAGAAATCTGCAGGGCTATGCACTAAATCGGCATCAACGAGTTGATCGACCAACTTATCGCCTAAACCGTCAATATCAAATGCTTTTCGTGAGGCAAAATGCTTTAACGCTTGCTTGCGCTGCGCCGCACAAATAAGACCACCTGTACAACGAGCAACCGCTTCGTCTTCCAGTTTTTCTACATTAGAGCCACAAACTGGACAGTCTGTAGGAAAAACAATGTCTTTAACGTTGTCATCTCTTTTGGCTTGTACCACAGAAACCACTTGGGGAATAACGTCACCCGCGCGTCGAATAATAACGTAGTCGCCTACTTTCACCCCTAGTCGGTCAATTTCATCTTGATTATGTAGCGTGGCGTTTGACACAGTAACACCGCCAACAAACACGGGCTCTAATCTTGCCACTGGCGTTACAGCTAAGTGTCACCAGAGCAACCTAATTTCAATTAGAGAACATCCGGTTATATTAGACTTTATATCAAAAATAAAATAGCTTCACCTATTTGAAAACATACAGGTAGGAAATGCAAATGGATACGACAATGAGCTTAGATGAAAAATATGCCTTTATCAAAATCCATTATGGAGAGTCTATACACGGTGGCACGGTTGAACTGTTCAAAGAAATAAGCTACTCCCAAGTCATGAAAATATCAAAAAATCTTGTTGCATATAGCAATATCCTCTGCCCTGTATTGCTATCTAGTGGTAGAAAGGACTTAACTTATTGTTTGAAACTTGTAGCTATAGATTTAAGCCAGCGACTTGCTAAACCTACTGCATATTCAAACTTTATATCACTAAAAACACATATTATTAAATTGATAGAGCGTGGCGATATAACTTGGGTACCTTATTCTACAGAACATCTCTCTTTTCTCAGTGTTGCTATCCCCAAAATGACTTATGAAGAACTTAAAAAGCAAGCAATCCCTAGAAAAATTCAATTAGGATTCAAGCATGTAAATCCTAAAATTGGAGTATTTAAAGAAGTCCTGAATAAAACATGTAGCCCTGAAATCTCTGGCGCTTTGATAAATCACGCGATGGCATACAAGAAGAAAACGAAGCAGAGGATAATAGCTCAATTAACAGATTTTCTTAACGGTATAACTACAGATAAGCCTGATTGGTATAATCATCCACTGGTTTTACAAAGTGAATTAATTAAGTTCCGGGCGAACCTGCTTGACCGGTATCAAAGAAATACAGCTTATTTGCATTTCCATATTATTAGTAAAGCAATAAGAACACTAATGGAACAAGGACTACTAGACAGCCAAATAGACCTGCCTGACAACTATAAGGGGTCATGGCGTGATCAAACATTGCATGCAAACAATCCCTTAGTATCTAGCTTAGATTTATACGATTTAAAAAGTATATCTTCTAATAAAGATACGCCACGATTTCTCGAACTGTTGAAAAAAGAAATCCATACGAACCTTGCCTGCTTGACGGATGTAGCAAAAGATATTGTTTGGAAAGGTTATCAAGATTATTTATTAGGATCCGAAGTTGTTACTCAATATAAAAATTTCATTGTACAACATACAGATAAAAACATTGATATCGAAGCTGAGCTTGCTCCCAAGTTTCAAGCTAAATTAAGCGCGATTTGGCCAGAAAACAACATATCTGACTTTTTAACATCTAAGCGCGTTGCGTATTATGACAGCAACTATGAGTTTTATATCGCAGGTGGGACCAATGACCCAAATAGCCCTTACAAAGTAAGTAATTCTGTAAACAGATATTTGGGACTGACCATAGAAGTAGCTTCAGCTATGCAAACGATAATCGTGGAAGAAATTGGCATCAATCCATTTTCTCTCTACGATATCTCGATATCATCTGACGGGGTTGGTAGAGAGTTTGTTCAAATTACTGATGAAGGGTCTGTCCGACTTCGCGCTTTAAAAAAACGCGCAAAACAATCAAAAACAAGGAAAGCTAAAGGAGGCCCCGTCTTACTCTCACAGATACAAAAATCAGATATAGATGCTGCTACTTGTCTGAAAATGGCTTTAGAAATGACAAGTAGAGCCAGAAATTCGAGCGAAATTAGAAAGCTTTGGATAATTCGGACAGCAAATGGGGTGCAACATGTTTCAGACACTGCATTTCAACATAACTTTAACAAAATGAAAGCGAGCCTACCTAGTGAAAATAATGCCTTACAACACTCAACATTAAAAAAAATAAGAGGTTCCAAAGGGGTGTTAATATTTCTTCAATCAAGAGGGGATGCATTGAGAACCGCAAATTACTTAGGTAATAAAGTCGAAACAACCTTAAATAGATACATTCCCCCTTATCTATCAGAGCTAATCTATAGAAATAAAATTAGAGCGTTTCAAAATATATTGCTATACATGGCGATTGGTTTGGAAGATTCGCCCTCAGACGCGCTTAATATGAGTGAGGAGGAATTAAAGTCTCAGCTTGAAGTTGCTTTTAACAATGAAGATATGGGTGGTAATTTTTACGACAAACTTAAAAACCCGAATGATGAAAATACCCAGAATAAAGAGGTGTATTTTTGTGTTTCTATCGACAATATAAAAACAGCTCTTATCTATATTAAAACTGGTAGTGATCCGATACTTAAGGAGCAATGTGTCAATGCTGTTTCAGCAATATCTGAAAGCACTGTCATAATGAAACAAATGCTCCGAACTGCTCAACTTGCAGTGCAAAAAAGCGAGGTTAAATAAAACATGAGTGAAAGTGCAAATTTAATAGACGATGATTTTGTTGACTTTTCCAAATTGATTGATTCCGCAGGAAAGTTTGAATACGAAATGCCCAGATGGCTATTAAATGACAATATTTACGACCAAGAATGGTTAGCTTCAAAAGTGGCTATAGATATTGACTACTATCGTAAGAACAAAAACAAAGCACTAAAGATAAATTTTAAAAGAAAGATTTCTGACGTGGAGTATTTGACTGACGGAAATAATGAACCTTTATTGAAAGACATTATGCATAGCTTATTATACTTGGACGCACGAGGAAAAATAACACGACCATTAAGAGCTAAAGCCATTCTGGTCGCCATTACAGACTTAATTAAACATGCTAATGAGGTTCGGCAAAAAAAATCAAGATTGCTTGTACGGGGACTAGATCAAATAAAATTAAACGAGCTTAAAGATTTTATTATGGATTATAATACACAGCCTCATGTATTTGCTGCCGCCCTTAAAATCATAGATTTGAACTATGGTTCATCTTCACGAATCGACTGGATTAAGATAAAAAATGAGCTTAATTTAACAACAAGATCACTAATGTCATTGCAGCACTCTTTGAAAAAACACTATAAGAGTAACCCACCTAAAAACGATAAGAGTTCTTATCAAGAAGACCACTCAGTGACAAAGAAATGGAACCAACCCAATAAGGTTCGTGAATTTCAACCTGCGAATACAATGGATTTCGATATAGACACAGATTTACAACCTTCAGAAAAGACAATATCAAATATAGTATCTTTGCTTGAGGCGGTCTACACAGCAAGGGCATCTCAAAAGTATAAATTTGCTCACTCGCCCGCAGCATTATTTAGCAATGGTGAAACTCTGTTTGATAGCATGAGACAATCAATAAAAACCCCCATAATGCCTACTTCTAATTACCTGCATTCTATTTCAACAAGCCTTAAATTTGCTAGGAAGTATGGTTATGCTATCCGCCAGCATTTATCCGTTCTTGCGAAAAATGAGCTTAAAAAAGTAGATAACAGCGACGTTTACCGCTCAAGCTCATCATTACAAGAGGAAGTGTTTAAAGAAACACCTTTGCCAGACGTATTAAAAGAACTGAATATTACGTCGTGGTGTGACGACAATTTGGTGTGCTTCAGCCAATTTAGACGAGAAATGTCCATGGCCGTTGCGATAAGGTTATATTTAGCCTCAATTTACATACTAGTAGCAGGTTTTGTTGCTAGTAGAGTTATGTCTATGAGAAGTTTAAAACGGAACTGCTTTGTTCAATCGCCTATTGATGGACTTTTCGATTTAGTCTTAAGAATTCCAAAAACTTCTGAACGTATTGAACTTGAAGATGTTCACCGCCCAATACCAGACTTGATATTCGATTATGGCTTAGAGTTTGCACTTTTAAATAATGTTCTAGAAGAGAGAAGAGGCTTTATTGTAGATGAAAACGAACAGTTCTTATTTGGTGGTTTTTTGTCACACACGTCTTTTAAAGCCTATACATCAGAATTTGCTCAATCGCGTGTTACCCCTCTCAGCGATGATTATATAAATGGTTGCCTAGACTTGTTTGCAGACTGGAGTTTCTCTCCCTTAATTAATGGAAAACGATGGTATCCAAGAAGTCACCAATACCGACGAACGTTTGCTGTACTGTATTTCAACATGACTGACAATACGGGGTTAGAAGAATTGTCCTGGTTTTTGGGGCACGCTGACCTAGAGCAAACTTTTCACTACGCAGAAGTATCTCCAAGTTCCGAGTGGATTGACGAAGCAGAAGTTACAATTGCAAGGATTGGTGCTTCTCTTGGTAAGGCGATACTGGGTGATTCAAGCGTAACAAATATTGTAAATACAGCTCGTAAAAAAGCAAAAACATCTCTGGTAATTGAACCTTTAGTAAGAGATTTGATCGATGAGCATAAAAAAAATACTGGTGAGACAGTTCGATTTCATCGAATTGAAGGAAATGCTGTGTTTTTTTATTTTCAGAAAAAAGAGGCATATTGACGTGGCGAGATTTCAAAAAGGGCAAACTTCTCAATCTGTAATTTTGAAAAAAAAAATGATCACTGAATCAATGATTCGTAAAAGTGAAATCCTCAATAGCATAAAGCATTATGATGAGATTCCCGATAGCTTAACGACCAGTAAATCCACCATCACTAAGACAATGGTAAATAAGTGGCACGACGACTCATTAGGCGTAATAAGGTATTCTTACAACTCTTCAATGACAGAACACAACGCATTAGCTTTACGCGAATTATCAGTTGCTATTGAAGACCTTAATGTAAGGCTTAAAAAATCAGAAGCAAACAAAAATAAAAACGTTGCGATAAAAAAGACTCGGTTAACAACCCATGATATTAATGAGTTGAAAAGAGAAAATGAAGACTTAAAATCTGCACTTGCAGAAGTTTACAGGGCATACATGCAACTTTTAGATAATTGTAGAGAGGACGAACAAATAGACAAAGCTTATAGAAAACTGATTTTGGATCAGGCTCGTATTTTAGGAAATAACAGATTGGCTTTGATAAAATAATGTCATATGTCATGACGGCTAAATCACCCTGCCTTGATTTCCTTATAACCAGTCAGCGCAGAAATGAAAAACATGATTGCTCACTGTCTTTAATAATGAAGAAAGGCGGTGGCATAGATTGGCACGCCAATGCTTACCTAACCAAATTGGGCGGAGGCGCTCAAATATTTAATATTAGGCCGTTAGCACCGACGGTTACAAAGAAAGCTTATAGCCTAAATATATTTTGTTCTTTCCTTGAAGATAAAAAAATTTCTCTATCCGACATCAATGATTCGGCTTTATATCAATTCATAGGCGTATTAAAAGATCGAAAGATTGCCGATGAAACAGTATTAACGCACGCCAGAGTCGCTTTGGGTTACGTTATATTTTTATCTGATGAAAATCCCCACTGGAAACTAGCAACTGAAGAAAAAGACACGGTGAGAGCATACAGTGTTCATTACTCTGAAAAGAAGTTTAAAGCAGGTAATAGAGAAATAACTTATGTAGATCATGTATCATTTGCGGGGTTGATTAGCATTGCCGTGGACGTAGAGTATATTCACGATCATGAATTTGTTTTATGGTTGGACGCCATTAATGAAAGCACGTATCACCCAGAGCTTAATGAATTTTTAATATACAGATGGCAAGCCTTCTCCACACTACTTGAGATTACTGGGGCAAGAATAAGTGAAGTTCACCAGATAACAAAATCTTCAGTTGAAAACGCTTCTAAGTCGCTCCTGAATTCCAAGAAGTGTGTATTAAGAGATATTCCGATTCTAAAGGGTAAATATAAAGGTAAAAAAAGAGAAGTAGAAGTCACAGGTGATGACCTACAGATCATAATGTATTACCTAAAGTTAGTCGAAAACACATTTCCCAACCAAAACCATGACGCCATTTTTGTTGATGCACGAAGTGGCAAACCATTGGCAAAATCATATCTAAAAAACTATGCAAAAAAAGTAATTAATGCCAGTAAGTATAAGGAAGAGTTGCGCCATGTCACAAATCACTCTTTCCGACACAGATTTATTACAATGAATGTAGCTAAGGCGATTAAGAAACTAGCAGCATCAGGAAGCTTTAATAATATTTTGAGTGTTGCTGCTACAGCATGCCGAAAAGTCACAATGCATGCTTCAAATGCAACTATGGCAAGATATGTCCATTTGGCGTCTGAACTGAATCATCAATCAACTCAGCTAGATAGTGTTTTACTTGCAATGTCGTCTCAGGTCAGAATTAGAATGATTAGAATGATAAATATCAGTAAGTCCTTGAAAGCGAAAAAAATCGATGAGACTGAGGCGATTCAATCGTTATTGACTAACATTGACGAGATTGCAAAATTCGATTTATAAGTTGTCTTAGTGTGGTTGCCAGATCAAGTCTGAGCTAGTACAAGTTACTAGTACAAGTTACCGCACTTTACGCTCAATAATCTTTCCACTAAGACCACTACAATCGTTCCCTGTAGTGGCAGAATAAACCCGTACACCTTCTTATAATTCGGCTACCAATAGATAACAGTCACAAAGTTAATTAAACACCGGCAAATATTTATTTGGTTTAAATAAGGTAACTGTATATTATTCAATATAATCGGGACAAAATAATTGAGCCGAAGATATTTGGGAATTAATATGACCGTCAGCTCTTATGAAAAAGACCTCGCTATATGTGAACATGTATTTAATCATTTTATTTTAAGTGACCAATTCTTTGGATTTGTCACCATTGGTATCCTTGCAAAGTATGCTAACAAAAATAATGTTTATTCTAGTGATTTTAAATTATTGGTTCGCGAACGAGGTTTTGATTTAAAATCAAAATGTAACGAAAGAGGCGTATACTTCTCTCGCTCGTGCTCCAAGGCTCTCGCAAACAAACATCCAGTTAAATTATTACGATGTGCTGAAATACAATCAGTGATTGCTGAAAGCGGTATAAAGGGGGCTTTATCGCAGTTAAAAATTAAAAGGAGCATAATCGACCAACTCTTTTACGAAATGCTAGGGTCGGTGCAGTACCGAACCAATTTTTTAGAGCTTGGATGGGATATTGCCGACTTACCCCACCTTACCACTCCTCTTTATAAACAGATGGTCAAATACATAGTAAACAATCAGGTTACCGATAAGCATGCATTACGCAATGCAATTGTGAGAGATATGAATGATGGAAAAAAATGGTGGTTGCACGAACATTTAGTGAATACTGACAAGCCTGGCTTCATTTACGTAGCTATGCTGTCAGAGGAAAACAATTTGTATCGGGTTAAAATAGGCCAGACTGAGCGTGAAATAAAAAAACGCCACAGTGAACATCTCAGAGCAAAAAAAGTAAATATCGATACCACGTTTTTGTGTAAATATGTCGAGTCTCCTGTTAAAGAAGAATCCGCTATTTTGTCTTATTTCAGGGAGCATGGGCAGCTGATTAGTGGCAGAGAAGAATTTATCATTAATAATAAGTTGGCAGCGACACTCAAGGACTATTTAGTCAGCGATGTTAGCTTTGCTACTTTCGTTTCTCAAGCACAATAATAGCCTAAAGATGTCCATAAAAGGCGTAGCAGTCCAAATTACAATGGCAAGTTGGCAACTAATCTCTTAGCATGAACGATATTCCCTAATTTCGGGACATAAGGTTTCACTGTCATAATGCAGTGATGATTAAATCTCTTGTACATCCCGATTATTTAGCCCTTACAAGTTGGCTTAAAAATTCCCGTAAACAGAAAGGGTTAACTTTGAGAGATGTTGCTGAAAGAATTGACGAACCATTTCAAACAGTGAGCAAGATTGAAAATGCACAGCGCAATTTAACGATCTTAGAGTACGTAGAGTATTGCAGAGCAATAGAAGTAGATCCGGCAATTGGCTTAGATTTGATCATTAAACTATCGTCAAAGAGAAGATATTGATAGTACACCTTGAGATGGTTTTATCGGTTGCTGCAACAAGGCCTTCTTTTCATAGAATCGAATAGTATCTACACCCACATTTGCTTCCTTTGCGAGTTTACTTATTGTGTACATATAAAGCCCTAAATAGTTTGACTCACTTACTAAACGAAAAATAGCATCAAGTCATAATTTATACCGAGTTTGCATAAATTCATCACGAGCATCAACAATAACTGATGATGGCAATTCGACAAAATCGAACGGTAAAAACAACACAACCCCTTGGTCGTCATGCTCAGTCACACCCTAAAGTCGTCTATAAAGAGCCTGATATCACAGAGTTAGCATGGCAGATGTCTTTTTTAAAGAAATCTGCCGTTCACTTCTCCTTTATTTAAGTTTTCTGCCGTGCACAAGTCGATATAAAACAGGCAAGACTATCAATGTCAGCAAAGTAGAAGAAATTATTCCGCCAATGACCACTGTTGCCAAAGGTCGCTGCACTTCTGCTCCCGTTCCCACATTAAGCGCCATTGGCACAAAACCAAGGCTAGCAACCAATGCCGTCATCAGTACCGGCCGCAAACGCGTTAAAGCACCATCAACAATAGAGTTAATTAACTCACCTGTCTCTTCCAGCCTTTGACGGATAAACGACAACATAACCAAACCGTTAAGCACAGCAATGCCAGACAGTGCAATAAAACCAACGCCTGCTGATATAGACAAGGGCATGTCTCTCACCCATAGCGCAAAAACGCCACCTGTTAATGCTAAAGGCACACCGGTGAAAATTATCAATGCATCTTTCACCGAGCCAAAGGCAATGACTAGCAATGCAAGAATTAAGAAAAGCGTCGCTGGGACAACAAGGCTCAATCGCTGACTCGCACTTTCTAACTGCTCGAACGTACCGCCATAATCAACCCAATAACCACTTGGCAATACGACATTTTCTGCTATTTGCATTTTTGCTTCAGTAACAAACGAGCCTAGGTCGCGCTCTCTTACATTCGCCGTTACCACAATACGGCGCTTGGCGTTTTCTCGGCTGATTTGACTGGGTATACTGGCATATTTAAGCGTTGCAACCTCTGCTATAGGCACATAATCACCATCCCCTGTCATAATGGGTATGGTGCCTAGCGTATCAAGATTATTGCGAATATCCTCTGAGTAGCGCACGACTATCTCGAATCGCCTGTCGCCCTCGAATATCAAGCCAGCTTCTTTGCCGCCAATCGATGCGCTTAACCAAGTTTGCAAATCAGTGACATCCAAATTATAACGCGCTAAAGCATAAGGCTTGGGGTTCACAGTAAAGATAGGAATTTCATCAACTTGCTCAACGCGTGCATCCGCAGCGCCGGGTATATCTTGCAGTACCGCTAATATATCACCGGCTGAATCGCGCAGTTTATTTAAATCATCCCCATAAATTTTTATACCTAAGTCGGCTCTAACGCCACTAATTAATTCGTTAAACCGCATTTGGATAGGTTGAGTAAACTCGTAATTATTGCCGGGCACGTTTTGAAGCTCACGCTCCATTTGCTCGACAAATTCGGCTTTAGATAAAGTAGGATCTGGCCATTGGTCGATAGGTTTCAACATCACAAACGTATCGGTAACATTTGGCGGCATCGCATCTGTGGCAACTTCTGCCGTGCCGGTTTTAGCAAAGACAGTGCTCACTTGTGGGTACTGCATAATGACGTCTTCCAGCCTTTTTTGCATATCCACGGCTTGCTCTATGCCAGTGCCGGGCACTCGCATAGCGTGCAAGGCAATATCCCCCTCATCAAGTTGAGGAATAAATTCAGAGCCAAGTCGCATGCTTAGCCAAACGCTTACAACAACCAATAATGTCGCTGAGCCTATTACCAACCAACGTAGTTTAAGCGACCATAAAAGAACCGGACGATACACCGATTTCGCCCCAACTATAATTGGGCTCTCTTTTTCACTGACTTTACCCGACATAAACATCGCAACGGCTGCTGGCACAATAGTGATTGAGAACACCATCGCAGCAAGTAATGCCAAGATAACGGTGGCCGCCATCGGGTGAAACATCTTCCCTTCTACCCCTGTTAAACTAAAAATAGGGATATATACAATGGTAATAATCATCACGCCAAAAAGACTAGGTCGTATTACTTCGTTGGTTGCTTCATATACAACTTCAAGTCTTTCCTTGATGAGCAGCACTGAGCCGGTTCGCCGCTGCGCTTCACTTAAGCGCCTGATACAGTTTTCAACGATGATAACCGCACCATCTACAATTAACCCGAAGTCTAACGCTCCTAAGCTCATTAAGTTTGCGCTTACTCCTGTTTGCACCATCCCTGTTATTGTGGCGAGCATAGCGAGCGGTATCACAGCGGCGGTAATAATAGCTGCTCTTATATTCCCAAGCAGAAGAAACAACACCACAATCACCAGTAATGCGCCCTCAACGAGGTTTTTACGCACGGTATTGATGGCTTTATCTACCAGTGCGGTCCTATCGTAAACGGTTTCTATTATCACACCTTCGGGCAAGCTAGCTTGGATTTCATCCACTTTGTCAGCCACTGCCAAGGCCACAGCACGACTATTTTCACCAATGAGCATCATGGCAGTGCCTAAGACGGTTTCCTTACCCTCTCGTGTCGCAGCCCCCGTTCGAAGCTCTTTACCAATAGCCACTTCGGCAATATCGTTAACGGTCACTGGAGATTGGTTAGTGAGTGTCACCACGACATTACCAATATCTTCAATTGTGGCCAGCTGCGCTTGAGAGCGCACCAGTATTTGTTGACCGTTACGTTCGATATATCCGGCACCTTGATTGGCATTATTTCGCTCCAATGCCCTCAGCAGATCGTCAGTGCTCACACCATAATTAAGCATACGTTGAGGATCAGGATTCACATGATATTGCTTGGTAAAGCCGCCAATAGCGTTTACTTCGGTGATACCTTTTACTAAAGCGAGTTGAGGTTTTACCACCCAGTCATGCAGTTCTCGTAGTGCCATCGCATCAAAGTCTCTGCCGTCAGCCGTCAATGTGCCCGGCTCAGCGCTGAGCGTGTACATGTAGATTTCACCCAGACCCGTGGCAATCGGCCCCATTTCTGGCTCGATACCCTCAGGTAGCTGACTTTTAATAATGCCTATCCGCTCATTAATGAGGTTTCTGGCAAAGTACAGGTCGGTGCCTTCTTCAAATACGGCGGTCACTTGAGACAAGCCATAACGAGATAGTGAACGGGTATAATCCAAGTTTGGCAAACCCGCTAAAGCGTTTTCTACCAAAAAGGTGATGCGCTGCTCAGTTTCAAGCGGCGAATAACCAGTTGCTTGTGTATTGATTTGAACTTGGATATTGGTGATATCGGGTACGGCGTCAATAGGCAGCTTTTGATAACTAAATAAGCCAAAACCAATGACTAAAAAACTCAGCATCAAAAATATACCGCGCCTGTCGATTGCAGTGCGAATAATGGAGGCTAGCATGTTAAGCCTCCCTTAGAGCCTTGCAGTAGCAAACATGTATATTCAGGTTGTATTGAGGCATTAATGATCATGACCGGCCTCCGATTTTTCTAGATCTGCTTTGATCAGGTAACTATTTGTAGCCACCACACGCTCACCTATTTCAATGCCGCTTATGACTTCAATATAGCGACCATCAGTTACACCGAGCTGCACGGGTCGTGGTTTATATTCATTATCATGGTTAACAAATACCACTTGCTTTTCTTCATACTCTTGCACGGCAGTCACAGGCACCATATGACTCACGGCCTTGGTGGTTGTCGTTACCTGCGCTTTTACCAAGGTGCCTAATGGCCAATAGCCACTGCTATTGTCAACAGTGACATTAGCAAGCGAATGCGGACTACTATCAGCAGATGGTGTCAGGTAAGCAATTTCAGATAGCTGCTCAAAGTTTGCATGCCTTAATTCAACAGCTTGTCCGACCTTAATTTTGCCGAGGTGCTGCGAGAACACGGTTAATTGTGCCCACACATCCTTGTAGTTGGCTAAGGAAAAAAGTACTTGTCCGTTTGATAACTCACCATTGTTGGCATGCCGAGCTATTACGTTGCCATCAAATGGAGATGTAATTGAGTAGCTTTTTAAACTCTCATTTGATTCTACGACCGCTAAAATATCTCCTTTTTTAACGGTGTCGCCAATGTTGACTTTGACATCGTTGATCACACCGTCAAAACGCGCTCTGATATGACTCAAAGAAGCAGGATCTGCACTTATTCGGCCATAAAGTGTGGTCGAGAGTGCAATGTCGCCAGCAATAACATTTGTGGTAGTAATGCCATTTTGCAAAGCAGTCTCGTCGCTCATCGCAACGACTTCACCAGCGTGTTTATCATCCTCATGAGAATCACCGTCTGCGTGTTTGTCTCCCGCGCTCACCGCCCCATGTATCATCATTAGCGTGATGCTTAAAACGAGTACTTTTAATATTGTGAATGTTTTTAATAGAGTAAATTTATTCATGATAGTTACTTCTTATCGAAATGTTTGATGGCTGCTGCATAGTGATGTCGTGCGCTAGCTTTTTGGAAGCGTTGCTCTTTGCAGTATCCGTTTTTGCAGTGCTGCTTTGTGAAGCCTTAAGTGCGAGACCGGTAAGCGTTTCAATTTCTGTTTTGCTTAGGTGCACTTGAGACGCCGCCTCAATTAATGTCAGGCGCGTATTTAAGAACTCTTGTCGAGTAGATACCCACTCCAAATAGCTAAACCGGCCATCTAAATAGGCGCTTTCGACTAACTCCAAGGCTTCTGTAAGAGGCGGTATGACAGTTTGTTGGATAGCGTCAACCTCTAATAATGCGCGGGTGTGCTCACCTAAGGCTTGATTAACTGAATGTAAAAGACTGCGCACATTACTCTGTTTTTGCACCTCTATTGCATCAAGGCGAGCTTTTTGCGCCTCGTATTCACCTAAGTTTCGTTTTTGTTGAAACAATGGCACGCTGATCCCGGCTATTAAAGCAGTTTCATCAATACCTTGTATTCGTCGAATACCCGCCGACCACTCAATGTCAGCTCGATTATTGGCTTGCACTAATCTGAGCTGTGCTGCTTGAACACGGCTTTGTTTTGCAAACAAGTCTATATGCGGACTGCTTTGGATAGCGGCAGAAAGCATCTCGAATGACCCAATGTCTTGAAACGCAAAAAGCTTACCTTCCACACGCTTAAAAGTGGGCGTTTGTTCGCCCCACATGGTGGCAAGACTGCGCAGTGCAAATTGAAGACCTTCTTGAGCTAATTTAACATCGAGTTTTGCTTGGGCTAGCGCTGCTTGGGCGCGTTTTTGCTCTAGCAATGGTGACGCGCCTGCATCAACGCGCTTAGAAACTGCGTTATAGGTATAGAGTGCAAGTGTCTCTGCATCGTTTTGCACGTCTAAGGTGGCTTGCAATACAAGTGCATCGATGTACCGACGATTCAGCTCGCCAAGGACATCCAATGTGCGTATTTTCTTTTCCACCTCTTGTTGTATTTTACGCTCAGAGAGTACGTCCAATCTTGCGCTAGGCTTGTCGTTGAGCTGTAGTACAGATGACAAGGTCAAACTGACTTCGAGCTCCTTAATGCCCGACACCTCGCCGGTTCCCATAAAGTTTTCTAGTTCAATCCCAGCATTCAGTGCGGGTTTAAGCGCGGCAGTTTTTGATTCACCGTCAATCACTCGCTGTCTAAATTCAAACTCATACAAACTTGGATTATTGGCAAGTGTAAGTCTGATTGTATCTTCAAGGCTCAGCGTTTCTCGTACGGGCGCTTGAACACCTTCATCTAAATAGCGACTAGTTTGCACCGCTTGTGCGGCAATTGGACTCAATGTTAAGCCCAGCATGCAAGCAAACGCAATGGCGCGTGCATGCACAAAAATATGAAACATTTTCATTAGAATATCCTAATAATTTATCAATATTCAGTGACGCGCTTTTTCTCAGCGAGACACTATCGAAAGCGATATTAGGATAGTGTTTTGGGTGGGCGTAGTAATCGGTTGATGGGTGCGTCGATAATCGCATCCAAATAATTAAAGTTGTGGGTAGACACCACAGATTGTAGATTGTTGATGTCGTGCTGGCCTAACCACTGCGCATGCGTACCGTGGCAGTGGCCACAATGATGGCAATCGGCAGGGTTATGGTGATCTGCTTTTGCTGACTCACCAAGCACTTTAGTTGGCATATCATTTGAAGCTTGATTGTGCTCTGAATGCTGATGTTCATGTTGCAAATGTTGTGTGTCTATTGCATGAAAATCTAACGAATTGGCCACAGCAGAAAACGACTGAAAGAGTATCAGCGAGATCATGATGTAACTTATTCGTTTTAAATTTTTCATAAGTGCCAGTCTACCAAGCCTATTTCACTTCGTCACGACATTGTTCGTCAGCAAATTCCAGCTCTACTGTGGTATGTTCAAAATGATACTTTGCTAATGAGCTTTGTATGCCCTCTTTCAATGACTGTATGTGCTCAACACTGACTTCACCTTCCAACACAAGGTGGACAGTCATCACATTGCGCTCTCCGTCTAAAGACCAAATATGAAAATGATGGAGGTCGCTTATCTTATCGTTTGCAAGCAAGTCGTTTCGGATTTTTGACATTTGCTCTTCATCTGGCGTTGCCTGTAAAAATAGCATCAGGGTTTCTTTTAGGTTACGAAACACATTGAAGAGGATGAACAAAGTAAAGCCAATGGACAGGATGGGATCTAAAATCGCCCAAGGCTTAAACATTAAGACGATGGATACAATAAATACGGCAACCCAACCGAGAACATCTTCTAGCAAATGCCAATTAAGCACGCGCTCATTTAATGACGTTCCTTCGCTTAGTTTATAAGCGGCGAAACCGTTTACTGCCATACCAAAAATAGATAAGGCTAACATCCCCTCTACTTGTGGCATTTCAGGCACAGCCAAACGTGGGATTGCTTCAAACAATATCCAAATAGAACCTACCGTGAGCACTAAACCGTTAATCAACGCGCCCAATAAAGAAAAGCGCTTATATCCATATGAGAAGGTTTTATTAGCTGATTTATCGCTAAGTTTGTTCAATCCCCAAGCTGTGCCAATTGACAAACTATCGCCGAGGTCATGCACCGCGTCTGCCATGATAGCGGTGCTGTTGGTTAGCCAACCACCGATAAACTCGATGATGGTGAACACCACATTTAAAAAGAACGCCCAGCCAATGCGCCTTGATGCATCGTCTGAATTTCCATCTGAGTGCGTATGGCTATGTGAATGATTATGACTGTGCATGTTTGATCTTATCCAAGATTACTTTATTTGCAGGTGAAAGCGGCATGAGTTTGAACGGGCTTACACTTGCCCCGCCCGTATTGCCCTCCGGCAACAAGCCAATAGCCGTTTTGGTAACAGCACCAATCAGCCTGAAGAGCTGCCCGAAGACTTCTATAAAGTCCTTACGTTTTAATCCAAACTTGAGCATTTCATAGTGTACTCGGGTATGGTGATAAGTTGAATGTTGCCCAATCACATGTGCATCTTCCAATGCTGTAAATCCAGCCTCATCATCTTTGTCAGTAAATAATTTATGTGCTTCATTCAATTTCTGGGTTACGTAAGGCTTTGCTGCTTGCGTAAAATTCATAAAACTTCTCCATTAGATGCGCTGTTATTACGAAGTTCTTGCTTGGCATCTTTTAAGATTAAGATTGCACCCCGCAAGACGATAATTGAAACAATAAAGCCAATCACTAAATCAGGCCAGCGAGTGTCAAATAGATAAACCGTCACTCCCGCTACAATTACGCCCACGTTGGCAATAACGTCATTCGCCGAGAAAATCCAACTCGCTCGCATATGTACTTCGCCACTCTTCTGTTTTCTAATGATTGCTAAACATATAACGTTAGCGATTAAGGCAACAAACCCCATCCCCATCATTAACAATGACTCGGGGTCACTGCCTAATATCGAACGACGAGCAATATCTAATAAAATAATAAGGCCTAGAATCAATTGAAAATATCCGCTAATTTTTGCGGCATTTGCTTTGTGAATGATGGTTTTACCCACTGCATAAATACCAATGCCATACACCACCGCATCCGCAAGCATATCCAATGAATCAGCAATAAGCGCTGTTGAGTCAGCCAATAACCCTACACTCATTTCAACAACGAACATAACGGCATTAATGCCTAATAACCAATACAACACCCTTTTTTGTTCTTGGTCTTTGATTTCAATGTCGCACCCACAGCCGCTCATAAAAACACTCGCTTTACTGACTTATGACACAAGTGTAAACTCTATACTTGGTATAGAGTCAAGCGCATTAGGTAAAGTAAAATGAAAATAGGACAGTTAGCAGATAAAACGGGCTTAAGTATTCAAACTATTCGCTTTTATGAACGAAAGGCGTTGTTAGCAGCACCACAGCGCACGCAATCGAATTATCGAAGTTATTCGGACGAAGCACTAAAGCAGTTGCTGTTTATTAAGCAATGCCGTTCGCTAGATATGACGATTGAAGAAATTAGTTTAGTACTAGAAACACGAACTAACCCAGAAAGCAGTTGCGAAAACGTCAATGCTACAATGGACAAACATATTGATGATATTAAGCATCGAATATCTGAGCTAAACGCTCTACAGAAAACACTTAAATCCATGCGAGCCGCTTGTAACGACGATAAGAAAATCAAGGAATGCGGTGTTTTGCACAGAATAGACAGCATTGTAGATTCGCACTGCCCTGCAAAACGTAACGACTGAGCCTCAATGACTCGTTCGCTAGCGAACGGTATAACAAGTTGTTGCCTCACAATAAATAGTATTTCCAATGAAACGCTAGTTTTACCGATTGGGTTATAAAATTAAATATCCTGAAATCTATTTAATCCTTGAGCCATCCGCACAATTTCTTGATTTTCCAGTGCCAGTAAGTTGTCCAAAAGTTCTTTATGATGAGGGATTACAGCCTGCTCTCTTAGATAAGAATAAAGTGCTATCACTTCTTGATGTTGTTCAATTACGATTGCTGCAATCTCTGAGTCTGCCTTTTGTTCAAATGCGCCGTCGCAATGTTCGTGTAAAACTATTGGATTCTTTTCCAAATATTCTATAAAGAGCGTTTCCAACTCTCCAGATTCCGCTTTCACTGAAAATGATTTAATAAGCGCTGCTAAATGCTCCTCATGAGCAATCAAGTATTGCATTGCCATTTTTGAGCGCTCAGAATTATTTGGTTCGCAATGCGTGAGGCAGCTTGCTAGTTGTTTATGGAAATCCATGGTCCACTCTAAAATATCTCTTACACTTTCTATTTTCATACTAACTCTCGATATCCCGCACAGATTAAAAAGGCTCCAGACAGAAATTTAAAGTAAATACCGCTTAAAATCATAACGGCTAGATTACAGTTGCATTACAAATTTGTCAGATCCGCTCGTTTATGTGTCGTTTCACGTTGGGTCACTTTAAATTAAAAATTAAGCCATGAATACGTCACCACTTATTCGCTTATTTCAATTAAGAAAGAGGCTAAAACTCTCATCTAGGCTTGACTAGTCATAGTCGGACTGCTTTTTGCACTACTCTCAAATATGACTAGGAGAGAGTGACTATATGGACATTAAGTTGTGCTCTACTTCCCAAGACTTAGGGCGTTTTGACTTGATTTGTTGTAGAAGAGCGATTTTTTATTTCTGTAAGGTTGATTGCATTATTTACCTACATATGTGAACTTTTTACCCGATATTGACGGGGTTTGAGCAACATTATGAACGCAAATAAAACAGATAAAGGATTACTTGATGCATTTGTAAAATGCGCTGCGTGCCTCGCTTTGCTTGTTTTATCATTGTCTAGTGTTGCATGTGAGCCTTCAAACAAAAATGACGCAACTGCCAACTTCATTGAGTCCGCAACGACTCAGCATCATTCTGACAATACGCAACATTTGGAACATTCGCAACACTCGGAACATCAAGATCATACAGAGTGCGACGGTAAGTGTTGTGACGGTGTTTGTGAGTGTAAATTAGGCTCGAGCTCTAACCTTTCATCAATGGTTGCACCTGTTTTGAAATCAATCAATGCACCATCTTTTTCAAACTTTTATTTCTTCAATTTTTATCATTTCTACTCGGGGTTTAGCCTCCTGAGGCCGCCTAAAATCAACTTCAATTCTTAAGCAGTTTGTCAGGTTACTACCTTACAAACATGTAAACAGTGCAGCGTATCGCACATATCGCTAAAGAAGTGAGGTTCTTATGAATAATCGAATGAAGCAACATAGGCGCATTTTTTTGAGAAACGCGGCTTATGCCACTGGTGGCTTTGCCCTGCTAGGTCAGATGAGAGCACCTTGGGCTTTCGCAGAGGGTTATAGCAATAGCAAAAATGACAACAGTATTGCAGAGGTAAACTACGGGGATGCAGTAGTAAGTGGGAAAAACATCAACATGACTATTTCTCGCCAGCAAAAGAAAATTGCCGGCGATGTTGCAAGCCCTATTACCATCAACGACATATCACCTGGCCCATTGCTCCGGTTAAGAGAAGGTCAGCAAGTTAAGATTCATGTTACCAACGAATTACCAGACAGCACGTCTATTCATTGGCATGGTTTTATTCTCCCATTTAACATGGATGGAGTACCTGGCGTTTCATTTCCTGGTATCGACCCGAACTCTACGTTTACCTATGAATTTGATATAAAACAAAACGGCACCTATTGGTATCACAGCCACTCGGGACTGCAAGAGCAACTGGGGCACTTAGGCCCGGTCATCATTGACCCTTCCGACGGTGACATAGGTGCAGACAGGGAGCATGTCATTCAGTTAAGCGATTGGACCTTTGAAGATCCACACGATGTGTTCAGGCATTTGAAAGTGGCAGAGGGTTACTACAACTATCAACAACGCACCATAAGCGACACTGTTAACGATATTAAAAAGCAAGGTTTTTTTAATACAGTAAAAGAAAGAGCTATGTGGGCCAATATGCGGATGAATCCCAGAGATATTCTCGATGTAACAGGCTCCACATATACATATTTAATAAATGGCAGAGATGCTCAAACCAACTGGACCGCGCTCTATAAGCCCAATGAAAGCATTCGATTAAGGCTCATAAATGGCTCCGCCATGACGTATTTTGATTTTCGTATTCCGGGCCTCGAAATGACGGTAGTGGCTGCTGATGGACAACCAATAAAACCCGTTAAAGTCGATGAACTTCGAATCGCGGTTGCTGAAACCTATGATGTAATTGTAAGGCCAATCGGCACGACTACATACACTCTTTTTGCAGAAAGCATGGACAGAAGTGGCTTTGTTCGTGGAACGCTTAGTACTGAACTTGGGAAAGAAGCGCCTGTGCCGACATTGCGTGAAATGCCAGAGCGTGGCATGGCGGCCATGGGGATGAATTCAGATATGGCCGGGATGGAAGGCATGAACAAGCAATCTAATAAGCCAATGAATAAAGAAGAGTCTTCTGAGTCATCAATGGACACAATGAATGACCATTCATCGATGCATATGCGAGCACTCCCGGTAGATAATATTAATATTGAGCATGATGAGGAGGGTCATGGACCCGGTGCAAGTATGCTTGCAACAAACCCTACCAGTCGACTTGATGAGCCAGGCATTGGCTTAGAGGACGCAAAACATCGGGTACTATTATATAGCGACTTGACCGGCGCTGAGGAATGGCCCGACACCAGAGAGCCGACCCAAACTATTGAATTACATCTTACTGGCAATATGGAACGTTATATGTGGTCGTTTGATGGACTCAAATTTAACGAAGTCGATGGCCCTATTCATTTTAGGTATGGCGAACGAATTCGTTTGATTTTAGTGAACGATTCTATGATGAACCATCCAATCCACTTACACGGTATGTGGATGGAGTTAGAAAACGGGAATTATCCGCCCCCCCGAAAACATACGATAAGTTTAAAACCCAGCGAAAAAGTGTCGCTCTTGATAAGCGCAGATGCCCCCGGAAATTGGGCATTCCATTGTCACCTGCTCTATCACATGGATGCGGGCATGTTCAGAATCGTATCGGTCTCGTAGGGGAAATTATATGAAAAACACGTCTAAAATTTTCAGTACTTTACTAATTGGTCTTTGCGCATCGTCTAATGCGCAAGAGATTCCATCAGATTGGCCAAAACCAGTCGAACAGTACAACACGGGCATGATTTTATTTGACCGTTTTGAATATACACGCACAAACGATGAAGAAAACATCGGAGTGTGGGACATGATCGGATGGTACGGCGGTGATACCTATCGCCTTTACTTCAAAAGTGAAGGCGAAAACAAGCAAGATGATGGCGAACCAACAGATTTAGAGCGAGCTGAGCTCCTTGCTAGTAAATTAATTGCGCCATTTTGGGAATTTCAAGTCGGTATTGGCACAAGAGGACTGCTAAGTAGCGATACGAGTATGGAGAACTATGCCGTCATTAGCTTGTATGGGGTTGCTCCTTATCAATTCGAAATGGATAACTCCATTGTGATTAATGAGGATGGTGATGTCAGTTTCTCAGTAGAAGCCGAATATGAAATAAGAGTAACCCAAACGTCATTCTTACAACCGAGACTTGCCCTTGCTGGTTCGCTTTCAGAATCTGAAAGGTTTGACCGCCCCTCTGGCCTCAATTCGATACGTTTAGGTTTGCGATATCGCTATGAGTTTGCAAGAGAGTTTGCACCATACGCAGGCATTTATTGGAGTCGGAGTCTCGTTAATAGCGCTGATATTGCTCGAAACAAGGGTGAGTCGGTAAGTGAAACTGGTTTCGTGGTGGGTGCTCGATTCTGGTTTTAAGCGCTTTTAAAAGGAGCAATCAATGGAAGTAATTATTCAGTTGATGATAGCTTTAGTGGCAATAGGCCTCGCTACGACGAGTCATTTTTTAAGCCTCAGAGCGTTAAAAAATTACGTTGTTAGCTCAGACCTTTCTGCATACTTAAAGCTCATTGCAGTAGTTTATGGCATAACCTTTAGCCAGTTGATAGCTGCCTTTTGGTTCGCCGTAGGGTTTCTGTTATCTATAGAGATCGGTCTAGGCGATTTGCAGGGATCAAGTTCTCTTTATTTTATTGAAATTTATTACTTCTCACTCATTAACTTAACCACCTTAGGATTAGCTCAACTAGAGCCAATTGGGCATTTAAATTTCTTATCAGGTTTGGAGGCAATGACGGGCTTTTTGCTTGTTAGCTGTTCGGCCTCTCTAATATTTAAAACAATGAATCAGTCCTAGAAGGACAGACAGGATAACGTGATGACTAAATATACAAAATTTTTAGCAATGATCTTTACATCAACTGCGGCCATGCTGTTAATGATGTATTTCAATACATATGCATTTGACCACATTTTTTTTAGCGAAACGCGGTTTTACATGGCTATCTATATGGGCTCAATAATGGCAATCATTATGTTGCTATTTATGCTTAACATGTATGAGAACAAAGCCAAGAATTGGACAATTTTGCTAGGTAGCGGACTCATCTTTGTGATCTCACTGTACCTAGTCCGCTCTCAATCAACCATCGCTGATGAAGCGTGGATGAAAGCAATGATACCGCATCACTCTATTGCGATTTTAACTAGCGAGCGAGCCAATATCTCAGATAAGCGAGTCCTCAAGCTAGCAAACGAAATCATTGCGGCGCAAGAGCGAGAAATCAAGGAAATGAAATGGTTACTAGAGGACATAGAGAAGAATGGTGAAGTAAAAACTGAAGCTGAAGTTGAAAGTCGTCAAGTACCGGATTTCAGTCAAAAATAGACACGCCATTGGAAAATTACAAATTACTTATAATTAGGAGAAGACCATGGAATTAAGAGCAAAATTATATCGAATGCATACAGATGAACACATTTGTCCCTATGGCTTGCGATCTAAAGACCTACTGGAACGAGAAGGGTATCAAGTAGAGGACCACAAGCTAGCAAGTCGTGAAGAAACCGATAAGTTCAAAAACGAACACGAAGTAGAAACAACCCCTCAAACGTTTATCAATGGAGAAAGAATCGGAGGGTATGACGATCTACGTGAATATTTTGATTTAGGGGAAGCAGGACAAACGGGCACCACCTATACACCTGTCATTGCAATATTTTCAGTTGCATTGTTAATGGCACTAGCAATCGCATATGCCTTTGTTCAAAGCAATTTTTTCATTCAAGTTATAGAATTATTTGTTGCATTTAGCATGAGCTTATTAGCGATTCAAAAGCTTAAAGATCTCTATAGTTTTACGAACTCCTTCATCACCTATGACTTACTCGCTATGAGGAATATACGCTACGGCTACATTTACCCCTTTGCCGAAGCGTTCGCTGGAATCGGAATGCTCGCAGGCCTGTCTGGTTATCTCGTTGGCCCTGTCTCTCTATTTATCGGGACAGTAGGCGCGGTTTCAGTATTCAAAGCGGTGTATATTGATAAGCGTGAACTCAAATGTGCATGCGTGGGCGGTGATAGTAACGTACCGCTTGGCTTTGTATCACTCACAGAAAATCTCTTTATGATTGCCGCAGGGTTATGGATGCTCTCAACCGCAATGATTTAAAGACGGTGGAGACATATTTAAAGCTTTAAAAACAAAATAGATTTGTGTCTCCACAAAATAGTCTTTCTTAAACCGCATTTTAAGGAATATTTACAATGAGTTCTCACAACGAAGATTATGAAAAAGGAAGCTTAAGTTTAACCGGTACAATAGCGATGGGCACTGGTGTAATGATTGGAGCAGGAATATTTGCGCTCACCGGTCAAGTCGCGGAATATGCAGGTTCGCTTTTCCCGCTTGCATTCATCATAGCCGCCATCATTAGTGGATTTAGTGCCTACAGTTACATCAAGGTTTCAAACAAATATCCATCTGCGGGCGGGATCGCAATGATATTAAAAAAGGCCTATGGACCAAGTGCCGTGACCGGAGGTGCCGCATTATTAATGGCACTTTCAATGATTATCAATGAAAGTCTGGTGGCCCGAACGTTTGGCACATACACCCTTCAGTTATTTGATGTGCAAGAAAATAGCATATTAGTCCCGATACTAGCTATCGGACTCATCATTTTTGCATTTGTTGTAAATGTTGCGGGTAACAAGGTAATTGGAAGTGTATCTAAGGTTACAGCCGTCTTGAAAATTGGTGGCATATTAATTTTCGCCCTTGTAGCACTCTGGGCAGCAGGGTTTGCTTTTCAAGCCGCTAGTGCTGATGTAAGTGAAAATTCCTCTGCTAGTGGATTTTTAGCTGGGACCGCTTTGGCGATTTTAGCCTACAAAGGATTTACAACTATCACCAATAGCGGCGACGAGGTGGTCGACCCAAACAAAAATGTTGGGCGAGCCATTATAGTGTCTTTATTAATTTGTTTGGTTATCTATTTATTAGTCTGCTATGCCGTAGGCTCCACATTAACGGTCAAACAGATAGTTGCAGCTAAAGACTATGCACTCGCTGAAACGGCTCGTCCCGCTATCGGACAGTATGGTGTTTGGTTTACGGTGGGTATTGCAATAATAGCGACCGCATCGGGTCTACTAGCCAGCGTTTTTGCGGTTTCGCGTATGTTGGCAATGTTGACAGATATGAATTTGATCCCCCATCGGCACTTTGGTATGCCCGGTAATATTCAAAAACATACTTTGGTCTTTACTGTAGTTGCTGCCGGACTACTTGCCGCTTTTTTTGATCTTTCAAGGATCGCATCTTTAGGAGCCATTTTTTACTTAGTAATGGATATTATCATTCATTGGGGCGTATTAAAGGTACTTAGAAAAGAGGTTGGAGCAAACCCACTGGTGGTGATCACCGCAATTATATTAGATGCTGTTGTTCTTCTCGCATTCATTTGGATCAAAGGCAGTGATGATTTACAGATTATCATCATTGCTGGCATTGGCATTGTTGCCGTTTTTGCCTATGAGCGCTTTTTCCTCAGGCATAAGCGCAAAGATGATGACGATGAAGGACATGCCCATGATGGCTAGAATAAAAAAACTTTGAGGATATAGTGCGGGAAATGCACGTTTATCGGCCTGAACATTCTATAAAATTGAATCAGTCCGATAGACGTGTAGATATGAGCTCTACTAGTTACACCTTCACAGATATTGATTGCTTAATTTCACTCGGCTCGGTCTGGTTATTACCGTTCACTTTATTCGCCTCCGCAATGGCGCTTTCTCCAGCTTCTTTCTTTTTACAGTTGGATGTTTCTGCTTCTGCTGTTTGATGATTTTTTTCCAATTTGTCACTCACAATCGGTCGATAAACTGGCGTGTTGTTAGAAATCTGCATTGATAATGTCTCCTTAAGATTAAAAAGGTTTTGAACGATGTTTTAAGTCTTTTTATTTAGAGCGCTTGCCCAGATCAGTTGTATGGCAGCTCCATGGCTTATGTTTGGCATTTTCGCGAATATTTTCGTCAACAAATTGATAATAGCCTTCTTTGAAATGCGTCCACCAATCGTCCGAAATGTCGGCTCTGTGCGTTCGAACTATATTCTCGATGCCATCCAGTTCACAATGCGTCGCATCATAACCAATATGAAGCGTGTTGGATGACTCTTCAAAGGACACTGCATCAACGCCGATGGTTGAATCTATATCTCGGACAATTAAGTCTAAATTGTCCGCAGTCACACCCGTCAGTCGAAGGTGACGAATTACTAAATTTAATTCATTTACACCAACTCTATGATGTTTGTTACTCATTGTTTTTTCCTGCCTATAAATATGTTGATACCTTCGACCATCGCGTTTTACAAAAACGTTAATTGCCATATTGTAGATTTGAACTGCTTAATTTAGGGAGCCAAGCAGGCGTGTTATCTTTGTATGCTAAATAACGCTCCCCAAATTCGGCTATCGCAGCCTTTTCTTCACGTTTCGCTAAGCGAATATAGACTAGTGTCAATATTGGAAACATGATCAATGTCGGGATGGTGGGCCATTGCAATAAAAAGCCAAACATTATGATAATAAAAGCTAAATACTGTGGATGGCGACATCTTGCATACCAACCTGTATTGGCAAGCGAATGGTTTTTCTGCGCATGATGTAAAACGTTCCACGCAGAAGATAAAATAAAGAAACCAGCAACGATGAGTACATTGCTAGTAATGTGCAATATGCTCCAATGGGCATCCCCCTCAAGACCTAAAATCGTTTGGAGCAAATGTCCATTTTCATGTGCAAAAAAATCTGTGTTTGGGTAAAGCTCTGTTAACCAGCCTGACAAAAAATAGATGGTGAGTGGAAACCCATACATTTCTGTGAACAAAGCAAGTATAAAAGCGGAAAAAGCACCCAAGCTTCTCCAATCGGTCTTTGATTGTGGTTTTACAAAGCTAAATGCAAAAAATATAAAAATGGCCGAATTTATGAAAACTAAGCCCCATAGGCCATAGTCGGATTCACCGTGCATCGTTTTCTCTCTTTTCTTCGATGTTTGTAGTTGTTTTTTGTTGAGGCCTTTCTTTGAACGTCATTTGGTCTTCTTCTGTCTCTTTTTGCTCGTTATTATGACGATCGTGCCCGTGACTCCCATGCATAAAAAAATGCATAAAGGGGCAAAGTAACAGAATCAGGTAAGGCAAATATGACCACACATGCTCGCCATGCTCAAAAAATAAAAAGTAACTCGCAGCAGCAATGAGTCCCAGTGCAGCCCACCCAGAAGGCGTTTTCCAAAATGATAAATTTGAATTGCTCATATTTATTCTCCTTTTTGAAAGCTAACGAATCATTGAACCGTTATCTTCCCTTTATACATTTGCATTTGACAGTGAAACGCGTACTCACCTGATGGTAGCGCTGGAAGAGATATAACTGTCTTCTTATTTAAAGGTAGCCGTTCTGAAATATCTAAATCGGGTATTGATAGCATTTCTGCGCAAGGAGTCGCATCAGCTCGATGAAATACTATTTGTCTTTCTTCATTCGCTCTGATTTTGATGTGTGCTGGTTGGTAAATACCGTCTTTTACCAAGACCTCTAACGAGCCTTCAGCGATACTAATATTGTGCTCTTTGTACAACCAAAACCACCAGACGATTAGAACAATAAGCGCAATTCCTACAAGGTTGATCCATAGCATCATCACAATCTCCTAATGCTCTTTTGCTTTAAACAATCGCAAACGATTGGCGTTGGTGACGACTGTTAGTGATGAAAACGCCATCGCAGCACCAGCTATTACTGGACTTAATAAAAGACCGAAAAATGGATATAAAACACCGGCAGCGAATGGAATACCCGCAACGTTGTAAATAAATGCTCCGAATAGGTTTTGCTTAATATTGGTTAGAGTGGCTTTACTCACCGCAATTGCGTCAGCAAGACCATGAAGAGAGCCCCGCATTAGCGTAATGTCAGCGCTTTCAATGGCTACGTCAGTACCTGTACCTATTGCAAAGCCTACATCTGCGTGAGCTAGGGCGGGTGCGTCATTAATACCGTCACCTGTCATACCCACAATTTCTCCCATCGTTTGATACTCAGCTACTTTATTTGCTTTTTCCTCAGGCATAACTTCAGCCACAAACTCTGTGATACCTGCTTTTTCAGCTACTGCCTTTGCCGTTGAACGATTATCGCCAGTTAGCATTACTACCCGAATTCCATTGTTCTGAAGGCGCTTTATTGCATCAATAGAATCAGTTTTAATTGGGTCGGCAACTGCAATTACTGCAACAAGTAATGAATTAACCGCAAAATACATTGGGGTTTTAGCTTCAGAGGCTAAGCCTTGGGCTTTTTCGACGTAGTCGCTAATGTCAATATTTCGCTCTTTCATTAGCTTTTCGTTACCGAACAAAAGCGTGTCACCCTTAAGCTGTGCTTCAACGCCCTGCCCAGCAATCGAGGAGAACTGAGTGACTTTTTTAGGTAATATGTTTTTTGATTTGGCACTTTCAACTATCGCCATCGCTAAAGGATGTTCTGAGCCTGCTTCGATACTCGACGCGAGCATTAGCACTTGTTTTTCATCTTGACCGGGTGCTAACAATACATCGGTTACCTTAGGTGCTCCCTCAGTAATAGTGCCTGTCTTATCTAAAATCATCGTAGTAATTTTACTGGCTGTTTGCAGCGCCTCGCCGTTTCTTATCAACACACCAGCTTCTGCGGCTTTGCCTACTCCTACCATTACTGACATCGGTGTCGCTAAACCAAGTGCACATGGACAAGCGATGATGAGAACTGTTGTTGCCGACACAATTGCGTAAGCAATAGCTGGAGACGGCCCAAAGTTTAGCCAAACTAGAGCGCTTATTACGGCGATGATCATAACAACGGGCACGAAGTAAGCTGAAATGATATCGGCTAAACGTCCTATCGGAGGCTTTGAATTTTGAGCGCGTTTTACCATGTTGATAATTTGAGCAAGCGCCGTATTTTTGCCTACGCGCGTTGCCTTAAAAATAATTGAGCCTGATTTATTAATCGTACCAGCGACGACTTCTACCCCCTCTGTTTTTTCTACAGGCATCGGCTCACCGGTCAACATAGATTCGTCAACTGTGGAGTGTCCTTCTACCACCACGCCGTCTACTGATATTTTTTCACCTGGCCTGACTCGAATAAGCTCATCGAGCAATACTTGTTCTATTGGAATGTCTTCATCTTTATCGTTTCTAATAACACGGGCTGTTTTAGCTTGCAGGCCAATTAAACGCTTAATCGCTTCTGAAGTCTTACCTCGCGCTTTAATCTCAAGAGCTAAGCCAAGATTGATTAAACCAATAATCATTGCAGTCGCTTCAAAATATACGTGTCTTGCCATTAGGGGAACCACATCAGGAGCAAACACAACCACCATTGAGTAAAGCCAAGCAGTTCCTGTTCCGAGAGCTATTAATGTGTCCATATTCGCAGAATGATTTTTAAATGAATTCCAAGCGCCCACATAAAAGTGTTTACCCGCAAAAACCATTACGCCAAGAGTCAGCAATCCGACGGTTAACCAAACGAGTCTTTCTGTAGTAGTTGTTACTGTCATTTCGCCAAAGACCAGACTGTAAATCATCAATGGCACACCAAGCGACAACGCAACGGCCATTTCGCGCATTAATTTTTTGTAGTATTGCCAGTCGGCTTTTTCTTTTTCGTCCAGAGCTTCTTGCTCAGAGTCGCTGTCGTCTAATTTTGCTTTGTATCCGGCTTTTTCCACCGCTTCTATAATATTTGAAACCGATGTATCTCCAGTTACCGTGACAACACGCTGAGCGAAGTTCATCTCCGCTCGTTCAACCCCAGGCAGATTGTTTAATGCCGCCTCAATTTTGTTGACGCAGCTGGCACAACTGGCTCCTTCAATTATAAATCGATTTTCTGATAGATTATTGGGCTCTTGGTTGGTTATGTCTTTGACCGCAGGAGTTTCGCTCGCTGATTGGGCTTGCTTGTTACAACAACAGTTATTCGCTGTCTTTTGGGTAACTTTTTCAGTTGCTGTCATTTAGACTCCGTCGTGTTATTGGCGCGTTTAACTTTTTTCTGTGCTCTGTATTTGCATAGATTCATATTTTTTTGACTCTAATTGCATAGTAATTAGGGGCAATACGGGAACAAGACAAAAAGCAATAAGGTTGCTTTTATATTAAACATAATTTTAACGGTGTAAGATGTTAGGAACACGGCACTGGCATTACAGTTTGATTACTTTTCTGTCATTTATGAGATAAATAATTGGTATGCGCAAAAACGACAATGTGAACGGCTACTAATTGACTAGAAGACTTTTAGCTAGAAATTGGACTCACCCAACATTATGAACATCTTTAGGCTATTATTCGCGAGAAACGAGGTCATCAGTAATCAATGATGTAGCCCTGAATTTTAAATTAAATTACCACTGACTACGCACAACTTTTTGCGCTTCGAGATAAATATTGATAAGTGAAGATTCACAAAAATGTATCATACTTTGTGGACGTTTCGACTGGCTGGATTGCCCAAGATAGCGGACGGATCTGTTTAGATGAATTTAATCCCTTCAGAGCGATAAACAGACATCAGATGGTCAGCTCGGGAGAATAGACCCCTAAAGACAAATATTAGAAATTCAGATTTGAAAATTCGGGGCTGGCCACACTTCGTAAAGCAGAAGCTCTAGACTCAATCAGATTTGGCCTGATGAGGCGTAAATTTCTTGATTAAAGTTAATTATGCACAAAATATAGGATCTGTAATTGCGATTGTTGATATTGCCCCAACTGTATTAGTAATCCGAATTGTAGGTGAAAAATAGTTTGAATAGTAATATTGAACATTTGGAAAAAACTCTTCCAGAGGACTTGACCATTTCACTCAGGCAGTTTGAGAGTGAAGAGTTTGCAAAAAAATTTGGAGAAACTTGCATATATATTTTGAGCGAGCTCTCCAAACGTTTCAACTTGTCTAATTTGGACGGAGTAACGATTGCTTATGATTATTCGAGTGAGGTCGCGGCAATAGATCGAGGTTCTAATGGTTTTGGTGAATTAAAACCAAGCACAGGTGATGTAGAAGGAATCGCAATGGCTCCCGCAGTTATGCGAGACGGTAAAATCAAATCTCATCTTATATTAAATGCTAATTATCTAGTTCCTATGCTAGATTTTAACGGAGAGCATATAGAAAAAGGTATAAACGTAATCGCACACGAGTGTGCGCATGTAGAATCAAATCACGCATTTTACGAGTGCTTTCCAGAATATTCATACGGTAAGATAATTCATAGCGTAACCGAATATCTAAGAATACTTGCTGGTCAGGCATCTTGGGATGAGTATTTTGCAACAAAGCTTTCCGCCACGATCGGAGACAGTGATCCAAAAGCTTTTCAAGAGACTTTTTTGCGTGTTCTAGATACATCCGAAAAGTCCATCTACTCAGTTCTTATTGACTACCAGCACCATCATGATGTAACTAAAGGTATCGAAGAAGTGGGAAACGCAGTTATTGAATTAATGAAGTTTGCTTCATATATGATTGGTGACTGCATAGGTAGAAAAGAAAGCCCTTCAGAAATACCAAATGTAAGAGCAGCATTGGATAAAAGCTGGTTCACACCTTATTTTTTCGAGTTGGTTAACTCTCTTAACGCACTTGATGAAGACTATCCTAATTGGCCTTCGTTTGAACCTTTCGAACGAGTTATGAGGCTTTACGATAGCGTTTTAGCCCACTATGGTGTAGTTGTTGAAAGTAGCGATTCAGATTCACCTTACGTTCATTTTTATAAAATGCCATTTTATGATGACTACTTTTAACAATACGTTTAATTTTTTAACTGACCGAGAAAAGAATGCTGAACGTCATTCCATTGATAACATATTAAGCTCAAACAAACCTGAGTCCTCTATAGGCAAACAATGGACATTAAACGCCTTAATAATCGACATCCGGTATGGCTGTCCTGCGTCGTACAAGCTATTGATTGACTTATTAAGCATAAATTCCCGGATATACCAAATTAATTGCTTCACGCACATCATCTGTATAGTTGTCTTCCACAGAATCTAGATACCTGTGAAACTCATCCCAGTTTCCTACAGAAAATATCTTTGTATCATAAGGTTCTAAAAGCATTGATTCAGGGTTCTCGCACCATTGCTTCATGGCCCTGTCTATAAAAATTGCATCGCTGTAAGGACCGAAAACAGAAATGCACTCAGAATCATAGAATAGTCCAGCCAGTTTCCGGCGTGCATTGATGGGGTTAGTGTATGCTCCGTTCTTGACCATCTTTCGTAAAACCGCAAAGATTCCACACGAAACCTTTATATTTGGAATGCTTGTAAAATAATGCGATGAAAAAAATGCGCTTATTCTTCTTAATCGCTCATCAATTTTCATGGTTGTTCTATCACAATGAAGTAGCGATTCTACGTACATCGTGTCCATTGGGGCATCCATATAACTCATCAGGTTTCCAGTTCCAACATTGGCAACCATCTGCAAATACTGATTAAGCAAAGATATCCCGTATCCTCTGGCCTCCATACTTACATCTTCTTCGAAGGAAGTTGTCAGTTTTGCCCAGTCCGGGAACAGATTTACCAGACCTTCGATTGCAGCAGCCTTTCCTTGTCGCATAGCCTCTAAGTCTCCCAAGTAGGGACGTAAATCGATCCAAATATAATCATCCCATCCATGGATTTCATCGCGAAATGCATCGCGCTCTTCGATAGGTTGAATAATTTCTGAATTGGACCTAAATGCGTCAAATAATCGATGCATTTGTTCCAGCTTGATCTCGTAGGCTTCTCTAAATTTATAGCCGCGTGCAGTTTGCTTTATGAATTTATAGAGGTTTTCTTGTTGCTCGTGTCTCCACAAGTGCGTTTCGTCTGTATGAACGGATGAATATGGACATACAACTAATTGCCTAGCAGCCATGTCTTTTATGCGATTGGCCGCATCTATAAATGATCGCTCTTGATCCCTAAAAGCATGAGACAGAAAAAACTGATCAAGATAAATTATCTTTTTTCGAATATCTGGGAGAGGGAACATTGTCCGTTCTCCACAACTATTACACCCTCTATTTAGGATGTTTCTACTGACATTGACGTTCCCATACTTTCCTGTAACACCGCACTTGGGGCATGGTTCATCAAGATATCTGGATATCAGCACGCTTTTTTCCTTGTGAGCTTAACAACTTAATATCGAACCCATGGGTCATTTATATAATTTGTTGGTTTTAATATATTAACTGCCGTGTTGCCAAAGATATATTTTTAATCATTAATTAATTTTTTAAGAAGATAAAACGATCATAGGAACGTTTTTTTGAATATAGGAGTAAGTCATTGAAACGTCTGTTTTACGCACTTTGTAGTCTATCAGTCATCTTTGACTGGCATCAATAGACAAGGATCAGGCTTTCCAAAGGCAGGCTCCAAACTGCTGTTTCAGATAAGAGAAGAGCCGCCGGTCGGAGTATATCAATAATCAAAAAGTAGTATGATACTCTTTTGTAAAGCATGACACTTTCGGTGTTTGTCAGCCTACACCGAGCTACACTATTGTAAGCTTCCCAGAATACACATTCATCGCGCTATAAAACTCATACTCGCCTGGCGGATAAGCAGAAAAGTTCACCGATACTTGTTTATTAAGTTTGAGTCTTATCGATAATCCTAGCTCCGGAAAAAGTAGGTATTCAGAGCATAAATTTGAATCCGTTCTCAGAAAAACAATTTGATTAGCTTTACGAGCTTTCAATTTAACCCTTGCGGGTTGATAGTGTAAGTCTTTTACCTCGACTAAGATGCTGTCGTGTCGATGTCGCTTTTTAATGTACTCGCGAAAACTTAGTATTAGTAGTAAACATATTAAAAACAATGCGCCGCTAATCCATGGCATTTTAGAATCCTTTTATACAGTTCGCTGAACAGCTACTTTTTGATTATAAAGAAATGCTCGTTCGAGCGATATTTAAGTTAGCTGGTACGTCTTGATTAATCAGGAGAGCGAATGAAAAAATAGGGCAGCAATTGCTACCCTTTATTGGTTTGAGCAATGTTTAATTATTTATCGAACTCCACCATATCATGTTGGTATATTTCTCCTGTGACCACACTAGCGCTTGCAAAGTGTTCATCCTGCTTTTCTCCGAGCCTCACTTTTCCCACAAACTCACGAGAATAGCCAGTTTCACCCTCATTTATAACAAGCTTATCCATTACCGTTCTGTAAACGTTAAATACATCGCCTGTTTCGAGGCTTTCTGTGTTTGCAACGCAAATAAGAAGAGTGTTGTCACCTTTAACACTAGCAACTTGGCCGCTCATTACATAATCATGGTATAAACTGTTGGCACAACCGCTTAGAAGCGCAGTTGCGATTAATATCAGTGTCGCTAATTTAAGTGTTTTATTCATTTCAAATTCCCTTAATACGTTTATCCTTAGCTCAAAACGCAACTACCTTGCTATTAAGCGGCGCAAACCAGCATGCATATTAGTTGCTTGATATCTATTTGTGTTCATGCACCTTTTTGGATTTTTCTACGGTATGCTCCATCATTTTTTCCATCATCTGAAGGCGCTTTTCCATCATGGACATTTTCATTTCAGCAGACATTTCCTTGCCATGCATCATGCTTGAATCACCTTTAGAGTGATGCATCGTGCCCATCATGTCTTGCATGCTTTTAGCATGCTCATTGAGCATTTGTTCTCGTTTCGCTGGGTCGTTTTCTTGTTTTATTTTCTCTAAGGCACTGTTCATTTTTGTAATGTGTTCATTCATCTTTTCTATCGATGCATCATCCATCATATTCATCGGCATATGCGATTTATCGCTGTGTTGATGCGCACTGGTGATACTTAATGGGGAAAACATCAAAAGTGAGGAAAAAGCGATTATAAGTAGGTTTTCATATTCAATTTCCTTGTTGTTGAGTTAATGATTTCTGTCTTTCGATGCAAACAAAATCTGCTTATTGCATCAAATTTTGAAATGTAACTGTAATTCAAAATAAACGTTGTTTCACGGCAGAAGCATTACAATTTAATTACCTTTTGGTAATCAAACTTTGTGTAGTAATTAACTTGCAGGAGCGTTAAGCGGACTAGCATGAAAATGCGAAAGGTGGAAAAAAATTTGGCAATAAGATAAACGCTGCCGCCCCATTAATAACAAGAAGTCGACAGCGCGGTGTTTTTAATTAGACCAATGAATATGCGTGATTTTCCAATCATCATTCAACTTTTCTAAACCTATGGTTTCGTTCCCAATATGGTTTACTTCTTTTCCTTTGTATTGCCCTTTCACCAAGCTTCTCGACAAAGATATTGCATATGTGCCGTTTTCTTTTACATGATGCTCTATAAGCTCAATTTGCATTTGTGACAAATACTTCATATCAGAGAGCATATGATGACTTGCATACTCTTGGGCGCTTCGCTCCACACCCTTTCCTTCAAAAATTAAAACATCATCTGCCAAAAGGCTTGCAGCTAAGTCGCCATTCCCTGTTTCTAAAGCTTTATGAAATTTAAGCACTAACGTCGCTGCATCAGAATCTGTTCCGCTAAAGTACTGTGATTCTTCGTTGTGTTTCTCATCTCCATGAGCACTAACTACTGCACTAAATGACAATAGAAATGCAAAAACAGTCAAGGGTCTTAAAGCAGTCATTTTCATAAACATTTTCCTTTTCTTATTTTGGCGAAAACGCCGATTATTTATGTTAAAGGTTCGGGCTCAGCGCAGTAGTTAACAGCGCTGTAAGAGACAAAATGAAAAGCCCAATAATGAACTCAAATTTGATTGATTTGAGTAATTTAAAGCGCACATTTTGATCCTTAGGTAGCCTAGGTACCCAAAAAAGCTTATGCCCAGCTGCTAACGTGAGCATTAGAGCAACTGCAAAAAGTTTGGATAAAAAGGCAAGTCCATATTCAGTGAATATAAGGGTCGATGGGGAAGACAGTAGCTGTATCAACATTACTACACCAACTGTGACTAAGATAAACACCAACACTATGGCAATGTTACCGTAACGTTTCATGACGAAAGCTAATTCGGAGTGATTGAGTAATCTACAAGCAGTAATCAGTGGGTATAACGAGCCTACCCATGTCAAACCAATGAGGGAATGGATAAAAATTTGAATTTCGCCCAACGTGACAAACTGACTAGCATGTCCGGTCAGGGAAAAAGTAAACGCTAGCGGCAATGAAAACATTGCGGTGCTTGTTAGCAGTAGCTTGGATGACACTAAACTCTGGTCACGTTTGAGTTTTTGTAATAGAAACCACGTAAGCAACGCGAACAAAACAAAGATAGCGCTACGAATTGCGGCAATAGTTCCTACCTGTGAGTGCCACATCATCTCCACCATGAAAGGAGAAAACATACCCGCTAATCCTTTCTCCGCCATATAGCCAGTCTGAAGAAAAAAACCAGCGACACTAGCAAAAAAGCCAACAACTGAAAGGCGAACAGAATAGTTTAAGGTAACCAGTTGCCAGCTTTTATGAGCCTTGAATGCTACGCGCTGCTTGCTGCCTTTTAAAAGTAACAAAGTAGCGCTAGAGCCCATAACACCCATCATACCTAAATAGACTAGGAATTTGCCTAACACTAAAAATGCGGTCCACCATTCTGGCAACATATCGATTTACCTATTTAACTCTTAATAACTAATGAGTCATACCTGAATGATCCATCGAAGTATTTTTCATGTCTTTGTGCTTCATTCCTTTCATTTTTTTGCTCACATGCACCATAAATGAAAGCTGTCCCTTCATTTTATGACCGTCATCTCCCATAATGGTCCATGAGACTACGTAAGTATCCACAGCAAGCAAAGGTAAGCTGAAACTATAGTTTTTGTTTGCGTCCATCGAAGGTTCAAAGCCAACATCCACAAGCTCACCTTTTTTACTTTTAACCTTTAAGTCAACAAGACGCACATCATCTGCAAAATTGAGATCCAGGTTGTCTGGACTTTCCATCAACATAGCATTGTCTTTCGGCATTGATGAGGCCAACGATGTATGAGCATATGCTTGTATGCTTAAGCTCAGACTTAAAACGAAAAGTGCGATGATTATTGATTTCATATTATTTCCTTAATAGATAGTTTGTTTAAATAATGTAGTTGTTCTTGTTTGTTGTCGTAAAAAGTGAATCGTTGGTGATAGGCCGAATGTCACGGACGCATAGTCGCGGGCGAAAAAGTTCGCCACGCTACTACATGTCAATAGTCCTCTTATGAAATGTCGTTCCTTGCTTGAAGCTAGCATCAGAAAGTATCCAGCAAGTGTTGAATTTGCCTTCTCTTCCACAGAAAATAAATTGCGGGTAAAACCAACAAGGTCAGTAGTAAAGCGCTAACCATGCCACCAACCATCGGAGCAGCAATACGACTCATGACTTCAGACCCAGTGCCTGAGCCGTAAAGTACGGGTAATAAGCCAAATATTATGGTCGCTGTGGTCATCATAACCGGTCGGACACGTAATCCAGAGCCATGAATAACCGCTTCAGTTAACATGTTTATGGTGGGTTTGACGCCCTCAGATTTACATTTTTCGATTAAGGCTTGATACTCCTGATTTAAGTAAACAAGCATAATTACGCCAATTTCTACGGCAACACCTGCAAGTGCAATGAAGCCGACGCCGACGGCAACTGAAAAGTTAAAACCCTCTATGTACATCAGCCAGATACTTCCCACCATAGACAGTGGTAAAGTCCCCATAATGATCGCTACTTCGATGAAGTTGCGAAAATTGAGATACAGTAGAATAACGATGATAGCTATGGTCAAAGGAACCACATAGGTTAATTTCTCTTTAGCCCGCAACATATACTCATATTGTCCAGACCACTTCACCGAATAACCTGCCGGTAAGACTAATTGCTCGCTCACTGCTTTTTGGGCTGAAACCACATAGGAACCAATATCTACACCATCGATATCCACATACACCCAGCCATTAAGCCGTGCATTTTCACTTTTAATACCTGGAGGACCATCTTCAATATACACATCCGCCACATCGGCCAAAGCAATTCGTTTACCCTGTGGTGTAACGATAGGTAATAAAGATAAGGACTCAGGCGATGAACGATAAGACTGAGGATAACGAACATTTACAGGGTAACGCTCTAAACCTTCAACACTCTGAGTCACATTCATCCCGCCGATAGCACTTGAGACAACTTGTTGGACGTCAGCGATGTTTAGACCATATCGTGCTGCCTTTTCGCGCTGAATATCTACTTTGACATAACGTCCTCCTGCGACACGCTCAGAATAAACAGAAGCAGTGCCGTTAACATCGGAAAGTATGGTTTCAATTTGCTGTCCGATTTTCTGAATTTCCTTGAGATCAGGGCCACCAATTTTAATACCAACGGGCGTCTTTATACCTGTTGCCAACATGTCAATTCTAGTCTTAATTGGCATTACCCAAGCATTCGTTAGGCCCGGCAATTTGACCACTGAGTCAAACTCCTTTATTAAATCATCAGTTGTTAAGCCTTCTCGCCACTCCTCTTTAGGTTTTAATTGAATGAAGGTTTCTATCATCGTTAAAGGAGCCGGATCGGTTGCGGTATCAGCGCGACCTACTTTCCCAAACACGGTTTCGACTTCTGGGACCGTTTTGATCAGCTTATTGGTTTGTTGCAACAACTCTCGGGCTTTGCCAATCGATATACCCGCATAGGTTGTTGGCATGTACATCAAATCCCCCTCATCCAAAGGTGGGATAAACTCGCTGCCAATCTTGTTCACAGGCCACAAACCTATCGCTAGTACTAAAGCCGCAGCTAACATCGTTACCTTAGGGAAACGCAGAACAGTTCTAAGCGTCGGCATGTACAAAAAAGTTAAGAAACGATTGACTGGATTTTTGCTTTCAGCAAGTATTTTACCGCGCACAAAATATCCCATAAGAACGGGCACAAGCGTAATTGCAAGAGCTGCTGAGGCTGCCATTGCATAGGTTTTGGTAAAAGCAAGCGGTGAAAACATGCGCCCCTCTTGTGCCTCAAGCGTAAACACAGGCACAAAACTGACTGTTATAATTAGAAGACTGAAAAACAATGCAGGGCCCACCTCAGATGCTGAATCCACAACTATTTGCCATCTATTCTCTTTGGTTAAGGGGGTGCGCTCCATGTGTTTATGCATATTCTCAATCATCACAATCGCCCCGTCGCTCATCGCACCAATAGCAATAGCAATTCCACCCAATGACATGATGTTGGCATTAATACCTTGCATGTACATCACGATAATTGCTGTGATAATCCCTACTGGAATACTAATGATCGCAACAAGTGACGAACGTACATGAAACAAGAATGCAATACACACCAGTGCAACGACGATAAACTCTTCCACTAATTTCGATGCAAGGTTGTCTACCGCTCTTTCTATTAGTGCAGAGCGATCGTAAACCGTGACAATTTCGACCCCATCGGGTAAGCCTTTTTTAAGGTCTTCAAGTTTTGCTTTGACGCCGTCAATCGTTTTTTGCGCATTTTCACCAAAGCGCATAACAACGACACCGCCAACGGTTTCCCCTTCACCGTTTAACTCAGCTACCCCCCTTCGCATCTGTGGACCAAGACGAACATCAGCAATGTCTTTTACCAAAAGCGGCGTTCCATTTTCGTTTACACCCAAAGGAATGAGCTCAATATCCCTTTTACTCTCTATGTAACCTGTGGCACGGACCATGTATTCAGCTTCAGCCATTTCGATGACCGATGCGCCTACTTCCTGATTTCCGCGCTTAATCGCCGTTTGAATGTGAGAAAGCGGAATGCCATATGCTCGCAACTTCTCCGGATCGACCTGCACTTGATATTGCTTTACCATGCCTCCAATAACTGAAACTTCAGAAACGCCTGGCACCGTTTGAAGCTCATACTTAAGGAACCAATCCTGTAAGCTTCGTAGTTGGCTGATATCGTTTTGTCCCGTTTTATCAACAAGTGCATAGAGATAAACCCAACCCACGCCGGTAGCATCTGGCCCCAATTGTGGTCTTGCGTTTTCGGGTAGATTAGGAGCAACTTGCGATAAATATTCAAGCACTCGACTACGCGCCCAGTACAAGTCGGTGTCGTCATCAAAGATGATATAGACATAAGAATCGCCAAAAAACGAATATCCTCTCACTGTTTGTGCCCCGGGCACTGACAGCATTGCGGTAGTCAAAGGATAGGTAACTTGATCTTCTACCACTTGAGGCGCTTGTCCTGGATAACTAGTTTTTATAATTACCTGTACGTCCGACAAATCGGGTAATGCATCAACCGGCGTGTTTTTAATGGCAAACAACCCACCACCCACGAGAATAAGCGTAGCCAGTAGAACAAAAAATCGGTTATTGACCGACCATCTAATTATGGCAGCTATCATTGATGAGCTCCTTGATGGTCTGAATGATTAGAATGATCCATGTCTTGGGTATCGTTCATGTCTGTCATCGAGCCCATGATGTGGACAGTTGCCACTTCAAAACTTCCAGAGTCGGTTTTGACAATTTCCATGTGCAGTGACATACCGGCTTTCAATTCTTCAATAGCAACGCTATCGGCAACATCGAAATCCATTGTCATACTCGGCCATTCCCACTCATCAATAGGACCGTGATCAACGTTGATTTTTCTGCTCTCCATCATCACGTTATTTATGGTTGCCTCTGTCCAAACCGACATAATAGGCTCTTCCATACTGTGCATTGCGTCATGACCTGAATCAGTGCTCTCCTCAGAGCTATCCATGTCATTCATCGAATCCATGATATGAACGGTGGTTACTTCGAAACTTCCAGAGTCAGTTTTAGTGATTTCCATATGAAGTGACATGCCGGCTTTCAACTCATTAATGTCGACGCTTTCGGCAACGGTGAAATCCATTGTCATGCTCGGCCATTCCCACTCTTCAATAGCGCCATGATCAACATTTATCATTCTATGATCTGTCATCACACTGTTTACGGTCGCCTCGGTATATACCGACTGCGCAGTCGCTTCAGGCTCCTCCATCCTTTTGAAATCAGAACTAATGCTGCTTTCTGAATCGAGTAAGAATTGTGCTGACGTAACGATTTTGTCGTTGAGTCTCAAGCCTGATAAGATCTCTGTATATTCATCAACTACCTGTCCTACTTCTACTGACACCGACTTAAACTTACCGTCTCCAAGTGCTAAAACCACTCTATCTTGGCTACCAGTTCTAATTACCGCCTCAGAGGGCACGAGTAAATTCTCACCTGTTAAATCGGAATGGATCGTTACCTGAGCGAACATGTTAGGTTTTAGTGCATAATCATCATTGGTAAATCTCAGTCTGACTTTAAGCGTCCTAGTCGTTTCATCTAGGGTTGGATAGATATAATCAACCTCTCCTGTCCACTCTTTACCTGGGAGATATTCTAAAGTCATAGTCACAGGCAAACCCTCTTGAATTTGAGCAGACTGTCGCTCAAACACCTCAGCATCGACCCAAACTTTATCCAAGGCACCAATTGATAAAATTGTCAGTCCTGGCTTTACGTAAAACCCTTGACGCACATTCAAGTTATCAACAAAGCCAGTTTGGGGTGCATAGAAGGTTATTGTTTGCTGAACTTTACCAGTTGAGATAAGCGATTGAATCTCAGATTCTGGCATTTGCAGCGCTTTTAACCTTGTTTTTGAAGCCTCTATCAGCTCCTTATTTGAGCGTTTTAAGGCAATAAGATATTCTTCTTGAGCATTTACAAGTTCGGGAGAATAAAGCGCGTATAGTGGCTCGCCCTTTTTGACATATTCGCCCGCTGCTTTTACGTATAGCTCATCTATCCAACCCTCTACCCTTGGGTGAATATGAACGAGTGTGTCCTCATTATATTGGATATAACCTACTGTTTTTATAGGTACGTGCAAAGACCGCTTTTCCACTTTAGCAGTACGCACACCTAGATTGTTCACTACAGTTGGCGAAATCTTCACCGTACCTGGGCTATCGCCAGCGCCTTGTTCATCTTCGTAAACAGGTACTAAATCCATGCCCATAGGGGACTTCCCAGGCTCATCTCTTCTATAGTTTGGATCCATTGGCGCAACCCAATACAAAGGCTGCTTTTCTCCAGCATCCGCCGCACTATCATGTGAGTCATTTGAGCTTGGTAATATTGAGTAGGTAAGAGCTGTCATTACAGCGCCTGCTATCACGCCTATAGCGATTGCGTTAACAGTTTTCATTGGTTTGCTCCAAATTCAGATACAGCTTTAAGACTCTGCTCAGAAAAAAAGTAATTTAGTTGAATGTTTGTTTTAAGTAGTTCGACTTCGATTTCTAATGCGTCAATACGAGCATTTAGATCAGCAATCCTAGCTCTCACAACTTCAGCAAAATCACCGTCATCATTGGTATAAGCTGTTAACGAGGCTTCGGCTTGTTCGCTTGATTGCTGGAGAATATTCGTGCGATATAAGGTCTGTCTCTCCAACAGCCGTTCTCTTGCTGCAAAAATGGATTGCATTTGAGCAAGCATGCCTCTAAGCACTAATCGTTTTTCAGTTTTAATTGCTTCTGATTCGTTAACGGCGGCGCTTACTTCTTTATCTTGTTTATTTTCTGTAAACAAAGGGAGGTCAAAGCTAACGCCGATTGAAAGAAAATCTGCTCGGCTTCTGTCCATTTGGTCATCTGCTCGATATGCATAACTGGCATTTACTCCCCATTGCGGCTTGTATTGTTGTTTCGCTAGTTTAATGCCAGTCTGACTAGACTTTATTCGGCTTTCAACAGCTCTTATTAGAGGATGCGAGATGAGTATATTTGCCAACATTTGTTGATTATTAGCTTTTAATATCTTGTAGTAGGCGTTCTCTATTCCTTCAATTTCTGGCAACGTTTTTGGTAGTTCAAGAGAGGCAACATTTACCGAGTTATTGAACGCGCCTGAATCGCCGCCGGTCAACCATTCTAAAAGTTCGGCCGAGGCTCTTTCTTTTTGAGAAGATAGCTTTGTGAGTCTGTCTTCAAGTCGCGCTAGTTCCAACTGCGCTCGGATAATATCTTGTTGCCTGACTTTACCGACGGCAGAGGAGTAATTCGCTTCTGCAATTTCACTGAGTTGTTCAAACAAAGATCTGTCTTTCTCAATTAGCGAAATGCTTTGCTGCGCTAGATAAACGTCTAACCACTTCATAGAAACGGCAACTTGTGTTTTGGCTATTCTGTCCAATCGCATAAATGGATGCTGCGTTGCCAATTCTTCGAGTTGCTTGCGTCTAATACTCAAGCTTTCTCCACGAGGAAACATCTGTGAAATGCCAGCTTTAATTTGAGTCATAGGCTCTTGGTCGAATGCGAAACCATCAGTAGGGACGTTTGCCAACCCTAATGACACAACTGGATCAGGCAAAGTATCTGCGGCGATACTTGAAGAAATAGTTGCGTTTTCCCGATATTGGCTACCTTCCAACCACGGGTCCTTTTGAATAGCTTGGGCAACAGCCTGCTGCAAAGTAAGGGGGGTCTTTTGTTCTGCTGATATTTGACTACTTGTTGTAACAAGCAAAATTAGGCATGCAAGGCCTTTAAAAGCACTCATCAGAATTGCTCCTCATACGAATTCACCTCTGCAAAAACCTCTGCTGTACCGTCATCTTTGAGCAATAACACTTGATATGGTCTGAATTGATCGCCGTTCTCCATTCCTGGACTGCCAACAGGCATACCCGGCACCGAGAGGCCGATTGTGCCTTGCGGAACATTATCTAAGTATTTAACAATAAATTTGACGGGTATATGACCTTCGAAAACATACCCTTCAGTTGACACCGATGTATGGCAGGAGCGGTACATTGGCTCGATTCCGAGATCTTGTTTTTTAGTAGTGAGAAAAACAATATCATCTACATCGGTTTGGATGCCTTGAGATTCAGCATGATCAATCCATCCCTGACAACATCCACACGACTCGCGTTTAAAAACGTCCAACTTTAAACTTGGCTCAATATCTTGGGAATTGGTCTTGTTTTGTTCAGTAGTAATTGATTCATTTGTGCATGCAACGACGATAGTCACTGAAATAAGCAGCACTAATTTAGTAAAAAGCAATTTTATTGGCTTCATTTGATTTCTCTTTCTAACAATTTAAATGTCGGCCACAGCCTTCATTGGGCGGCGTTCGATATTGGAATTTTGACGAGCTTCGCCAAATTTTTGGAGTTAGGCTAAAGAGCGTTTTGGGGGACGTTGCAAGCGACCAAGGACAGCATCATCTGCATCCGTGATAAAAGTGTTGGGCTTAAGGGATTTGAAGTCGATTGGAGTTAAAATGTCAAAATTCACGAGCATCGCGATGGACACGATGCCTAGTGGACAAGCACACCCGTCGCCACAGCAATCCGCGTCCATCTGACTCGTCTCATGGCTATTTTGTGATGAATTATGGTCGTTATCCATAAGGTGTTGCTCATGCATATCGTTTTGCATGTCGCAGCCAGGGCTGGACATCGCAAACGAATCTGCAACTTGAGTGCTTAAAAATATTATAAGCAAAACAGTTTTAATGCATTTACTGACCAAACCGACCCTTAATGAATAATCTAATACGACTTTACTATTCTTGAAATACCTTTGATAAGGTATTCTAAATATAGTTCCAGTTGAAGAGTATAGTTAAGCAACATGGCAGTGCGATTACCTGCTCATTACAATGTTGTAATCTAGTCAGAGCAATCGTTGGTTATTTTTATGCATTGGAATATATTGCTTGTGAGTGAGGTACGTTTTGTTGGCCCGAGTTGCAACATCCAATCTCGAACACCCACTTGTTAAACATTTAGCAACACTAAGTACCGAAATCGCATTAAACATGACGTGAGTGAACTATGAAAATTTTGGTAGTCGAGGATGAAAAGAAAATCGGTGACTATATAAAGCAAGGACTAACAGAGTCTGGATTTGTCATTGAACTCGTGCGCAATGGTTTAGACGGTCATCATAAAGCGATGACAGGCGAGTTTAATCTAATAATATTAGACGTCATGCTCCCAGATATTAATGGTTGGCGGATTTTAGAGTCATTACGTCAATCTGGCAATCAAACGCCGGTATTGTTTTTGACAGCGAGAGATAGTGTAAATGACAGAGTAAAGGGTCTAGAGCTGGGCGCTGACGATTATCTAGTCAAGCCTTTTGCTTTTGCAGAATTGTTGGCTAGAGTCAGAACCCTTTTTCGAAGAGGAAATACAGTAGCTGCCAACCTGCTACAAGTCGCAGACTTACAAATGGACATCCCGTCTCGTGTTGTAAAACGCGCTGGCCAATCCATTAACTTGACAACAAAAGAGTTTTCGCTTTTAGAACTCATGGTCAGAAGACAAGGAGAGGTGCTTCCTCGCTCCTTGATTGCGTCTCAAGTATGGGATATTAATTTCGACAGCGATACAAACGTCATCGATGTAGCGATACGCCGCTTAAGAGCTAAAATTGATGATGCATTTTCCCCTAAATTGATTCAAACGGTTCGTGGTATGGGATACAAGTTAACAACTGATGAAGAGCAAAATTAAAAGGCAAAAGCCGTATTCAATTTCCTTTCGAACAATGGTATTTGTGGGAATAGCTATCTTTGTGTGTTTGGGCGTTATGGGCACACTCGTAGTCACCTCCATCGAAGATCATTTTCAAGAACAAGATGCCGATGAGCTTGATGAGGTGTTTCATGCCATTAAGTTAAAGCTCGAAAAGTCACATAATCAGTCAGTACAACCCAGTAAGCTTTTATTTCAGGCGGTTTCAGGACATCATGGTGTGTACTATTATGTTGAGGATGCCGAAGGAGATACAATATTTTCAAGCGAAGGAGCCGACTTTTCTTTCTTTCCTAAAACAGCCAAAACATACACATCAATTAATCCCGCAGACATGCTGTTATTTAGCGATGAAAACCATATGCATAGAGCCATTAAATTAGGTTTTAATACGCATGATACTAGCTATACCATCATCGTTGCTTCAAACATGGAATTTCATATGACATTTATGAACAGCCTTTTGAAATCGATTATTGGCATCATTATTTGTTCGGGCATTATTACAGTCTTAGCTGCGCGTTTTGCGATTTACAGAAGCCTATCACCATTGAGAAAGCTTACGCGAAAAATTGAAACCATCACCGCCGATAATCTTGATATACGACTAAACCCAGATGTGGTACCGGAAGAATTAATCACTCTAGTAAGTTCTTTCAATACCATGATTGAGCGGCTTGAGGATGGATTTGAAAAACTATCCCACTTCTCAGCCGATATCGCGCATGAATTACGAACCCCAATAACTAGCTTAACTACCCAAACCCAAGTGATGTTGGGACAAGCTCGGTCAAATGACGAATATGCTGAAATACTTTATTCGAATTTAGAAGAATATGAGCGTATGACGAAAATGGTAAGTGATATGCTGCTATTAGCTAAAACCGAGCACGGTCTTATAAAGCCATCAATTGAACCTTTAGATATTCAACAGGAAATATCAAGCCTACTCGATTACTTTAATTTACTCGCTGACGAAAAGCATATAAACATCCAAGTCACCGCATCCGCCCTTACTATTCAATGCGATAAAACCATGTTCCGACAGGCAATAGGAAATCTGATTTCAAATGCGATTAGACACGCTCCTAGTAATAGTACGGTAGAGATCAAAACGGAGTCCAAAGGAAAAAAGCAGAAAATAATGGTGTTAAATAACGGGGAGAAAATTGAGCCTCAGCATATTCCCAAATTGTTCAATCGTTTCTATCGAGTTGACCCATCTCGACAAAGAGATGGGCAAGGTACAGGCCTTGGATTGACTATTGCTAAATCTGTGATGAAAATCAATGGAGCCGATATGTACGTCGAATCAGATGAAAGTAAGACGGTTTTTATTATCGAGTTTAGCGATACTTAAAAATAAGATGATGACGACGGGTAATCATGTTTGGAAAATTGCTAATTTATCGGGCTATTTATTGAGGTCGCAATATGAATTAAATTAAGACTTATGAACATGTTAATTAGAGCATGTTCAAATATTAATAAAATAAATGAAAATTATTTTGAACATGCTGCATTACATGAGCCCAATTTGTCGTTAGATTATTTATTGGTCTGACTAACGGGAAAACCTATTTTAATTATCGTGTATTCTTACAACCGTGTTACCCATTTCGCCAAATCAATAAAGGAGCTTTACCTAATAAAGTCAAGATACTGCTGCTCAGACAAAACTTTTACTCCTTTGTCTTTTGCTGCGTTAATTTTAGTTTCGCCAACTTTATCGCCTGTCACAAGATAAGTTGTCTTTGAAGTTACCGATTTTCCAACTTTTGCGCCTAGGGCTTTAGCCTTCTTTTCCATATCTGATCGGGAACCTTCAATCATAGTGCCTGTAAAAACGATTATAGCTCCAGATATCGGTGATGACAATTTTTCAGTATTTTCTATAGCTGTTGGTCTTAATGCAAAGCCTAAATCATAAACCTTAAAAAATTCTTCCCTTATATTTTCTAAACCCTCTTTAATAGCCTCAGCGCTAATTTCAGCGAATCCATCAATTTGGATCATGTCAGAAACTGTGAGTTCAAATAAACTAACTAATGAATGATGTTCTAGAAGTTTTTCGCAATTCCCTGAACCTAACCGGCTAACCCCAAACGCAGATAGGAATCGCCAGTCTTCAATCTCAATACTTCTGCTCGCTTGGAGTTGATTAAATAAATTTATCGCCGTCTTCTCACCAAAGCCAATCCTTAAGAAATCGTCAACTTCTAAGCCATATATTTCATGGATATATTTAACTCCAAAGCTGGTCAGCTTTTCAATCGTCTTAGACCCAAACCCATCATTATTACCAAGAGTTTTGAAAAAATGAACTAAGGTGTTTTCAGTTTGCGCGGGGCAGTCTATTTTATTAGGACAAATTAAATTATCTGATTCCCACAACAAATGAGATCCGCAACTGGGGCATGAATCAGGAATATCAGGTGCAACCTTCGTTAAGACCTCTTCAATTTTGGGAATTACTAAACCACTTCTCACCAACCTAATTATAGCGCCAGCTCCAACGCCATTTGTTTTGACCATATTGTAATGGTGAACTGTCACTCTGCTTATAGTGACTCCACTTAATTTCGTTGGCACAAGTTCGGCTACAGGTGCTATCCTTCCAGTTCTTGATGTTTGTGGTATAACCCTAACTACTTCGACATTTGCAGATTCTTCATTTACTTTAAATGCTATTTGCCACCTATGGTTACGTCTTGTCGCGCCCATATACTTTTTAATAGTCTCATTTGTAGTCTCTAAAATTACACCATCCACATCAAAGTCTACCGAACTCCAAATACCCTCAACGATTGATTCAAACTCATCCATCAACACCGAAATTTTGACTGTATTATTTTTAAGAAGAGCGAAGGGATAAAATACACATGCGCCATCTTTTATAGCCTTCTGGATTCTGTTATCAACCTTCTTTTCAGCTATAATAGCGGCTTGGATATTTCTAGAATTTTCAAAATAACTACTGAGTACCTCAGTGAAATAACTTTTTTTAATGACTATTTCACCGGGCCCCAAACCACGCTCTCCGGAGTTGGCTACCTTCAATCCGCGTTTAAATGCTCTTGTTACATCTTGTCCTCTATAACCATCCCCTCTGGTATATAGAGTATCACCGTCATCAAAGGCTGCATAACCATCGAGTTTAGGTGTCACCCTAATATCAATCTCTTCTTCAGGTACATTCGTCTCTTGAGCTGCTTTTTGTATTCTCTTTACCCACTTCTCGATATCTTGAAGTGAATATGCTTTTTCCGTTGACAACATTCTTTCTGGAAGTTCGACTGTTTTAGACTCAATTAAAGGCTCTGGCTCAACAGTGTTAAGGTATGGATGAAGATGATTTTGATCTCGCAATAATGAAATGTATATATCATATTGCTTATCTGACAGAATCGGACTACCCGCCCGATAAAGGGCGTTGGATGCTTTTAGAATAAATACTAACTCTTCAGTATTTAAGTCTGACCGAGAGAACAACGATACTAATTTTTCTGGCTTAAATTCTTCACCTATCTCATTCAATATTTCCAATTGTTCTTTGGTAAAGTCAATATTCAGCATATCAAAGCCCTCCATTTAAACGAACAACTAAGGTGGTATTGTTATATCCTAATGATGGCTGATAAATATCCGTTTGGAAAAACGATGTAAGGGTATCGTTGAGACCTTTTGTGAAGACATTAATTAAATAATGTAACTTGAGTATTTGAACAAATCTATTTGAAACAATTTTGTCCATGGTGACACCCATTGCACCGGTACGTCCTACTTGAAACTCAACATCTAACAGTTTGGTTATTTCTTCTTGGGCAGGGAATTTCTGTGCAATGGCCCAGCGCGGCGCGCGTGCAACAAAGCCTAATGTTTGTTGTACGCTTATATCATCAACTTTAAACACTACGCCATCAATATCGTAAGGTAAGTCGTCACGAAGGGTCAATATACGCTGATAATACGCTAAGCAGCCTTTGCCTCCCTCTGCGGTGTCGATATCAGGGCATAAGGGTATACCCCACTCACCTAACTGCGCTAATCGCGCACTATGATGATGTGGCAGCTCAAAATCCTCAGGCGTAACCACACCCAATGAATAGGCGTAAAACATTAACGGGCGTTTCGCTGTTACTTTTGAATCAAGCTGTCTAAGGCTTCCAGCGGCAGCATTACGCGGGTTAGCGAAAACTTTACCGTCGTTAGCACGCTGATAATCATTAAGCGCTTCAAAGCCCTTTTTAGGCATAAATACTTCGCCGCGAACTTCTAATCGAGACGGGTAGTTTTCGCCGCGTAATTTAAGAGGAACGTTAGCAATGGTGCGAACATTGGTAGTAATGTTCTCACCAACTTGGCCATCACCCCGAGTCGCTGCACGTACCATTTCGCCATTTTCATAAAGAATACTAACCGCTAATCCATCAAGCTTTGGTTCGCAACTAAAACCAAGTTCTTTATTGTCTTTTAGGCGATCGTAAATACGTTTTTCAAACGCCAATAGCGACACATCATCAAACGCGTTATCAAGTGATAACATAGGCACTTCATGGGTAACTTGCTCGAAAGCAGAAAGCGCAGAGCCCCCCACTTTTTGACTTGGCGAACTTACACTCTGCAATTCAGGGAATTGCTTTTCGATGCTGATGAGTTCCTGCATACCTCTATCATATTGCGCATCGGGCACTGTTGGGGCATCGAGCACATAGTATTGATAGTTGTATTCGTTTATCTGCCCACGAAGTGATTCGGCGCGGGCTTTTGCTTGTTCTAACGTGTCTGACATGATGATACTTGCGTGTAATTTTTTAAAAGAAATGGCGGTGTCACTCTGCTAACTAAAACAGAGGCAGCACGCTCACTCAATGCTAATTGGTGACTGTACTTAACGCCAAATAATTGTCCTAATGGTAGCATGAGAAAACAAAAAAGGGCCGCTAAAAAGTCAGGCCCTTTATGCTAATTTATAGGAATTGACTACTGGCGGGCAATCATACGTTTGCGTTCAAACTCACGTATTTTTTCCATGTATTGCTGCAAACCTTGTTTAGTTAGCACACTACGACGTCCATCAAGCACTTGAGCACCGAACTCATCCGCCAACTTACGTGCGGCGTTGTGCATCATATTGAACACTTGATGAGGGTCGCCCTCAATGGGCAGGATCATAAACAAAGAAACTCCCTGTGTGTTAAACGTTTCAAGGTTATCAATATCGAAAATTCCAGGCTTAAACATATTAGCCAAGCTAAATAACACTGGTCCTTTACCATTGGAATTAACGTGGCGATGGAAAATATCTTGGTCGCCAAACTTAAAGCCAAGCGTTAGTAACATTGGCAACAAAGCTGCGCCAGATATTGGGTCGTCCTCGGGGGCTTTAACGTTGAGTACGAGTACTTCTTGTTCAACTTGCTCAGAAGCGCCCTCATTTTGGGTGCGACTGCCTGAAGCAGTTTGCGTACTGTTATCTTGGCTGTCTGTACTGGCGCTTTCTGCGCTTCTTGCATTGGTTGCATTGGCTGCACTATCGTCAAAATCGATACGCATTTGATCATCGCCAAATTTAGGCTCTTGGCGCTTACGAGAAATAGGCTTACTGCGCTTGCCTTTCATAAAGCGTTTAGCTTGTTCACCTAAGCCGCTGGCACTTACGACCTCAGCACCTTCGCTTGCCTGATTTTGGGTCTCTTTGTGGCCTGTTTGCGCAGTATTACCCGACACAGATTGTGTTGCCGGTGAGTCCAAACTGAAATCATCGATTTCTGGTGAGTTGTGTTCAGGCGTTGGTTGGCTATTGCCCGCATCATGAGACACTGGCGTACTGTCTACTGCACTATAAGTCGCAGAGGGCTGGTTGGTCGCGGCAGTTTCAATTTCGCTAGCAGGTTCATCATCGCCTTCACGTAATAGAAACCCAGGAGGTTCTGGGAAGGAATCTGCACTCAATCCGTCATCTACATTTGCAGGGACTGAAGTGCTCTGAAGATGCGGCTTTGGATTAGACACTACCGAACCATAAAGCTTAGGTTTATCGGCTACCTTTTCTTTCGGTGTATTAGTCTTGGAAGCGGAATCTTCAGCACTCGCTCCACTACTAGCGCCATTAGCTTCTTTCTGCGCAGTAGCAGCTAAATGATCAACCGTTTCATTTTCACCCGATGCATTATTAACATCATGCTTAACACCTACATCGCTAACATCGCTATCAGCGGTGCTATCGTTACCATAAAAGCTTTTTGCTTTGGAGGCACTCGCCGCTGCGTGATTGGCATTGCTATGTGAATCACCTAGGTCTTGTTCATCGCTTGTATCGAAACTGTCTTGCGCATTTTCTTGTGCGTTGCCAGAACTCACCACGCGAACTTGGCCAATACCTAATTCATCAAATCCTTCTGATTGCGAACCTTCTTCCTCACCAGTATCTGCCCACTGACGGGGTTCAACTCGAGGTTTAGTGCTCGCCTTTCCGTTTTTGCGAATTTTCCAAATACCGTGAGCAAGCACTGCAATTATAAAGCAGGTACCTGCAAACAATAGTGATAGACGTAATTCATCTTCCATTTAGCTTCGTCGCCCTTTGTTATGCTTCTGCGAAAGCCATTGCTTGTTCAACATCAACCGCTACCATCCTAGACACACCAGGTTCTGCCATGGTAACACCGGTTAAATGACTTGCCATTTCCATCGCAATCTTATTGTGGGTGATATAAATAAACTGTACCGTTTGCGACATTTCTGAAACCAAGTTACAAAAACGCCCAACGTTAGCATCATCCAATGGTGCATCAACTTCATCCAGCAAACAAAATGGTGCTGGATTAAGCCTAAATATCGCAAATACCAATGATAAAGCGGTTAACGCTTTTTCTCCACCGCTTAAAAGGTGAATTGTACTATTTTTCTTACCAGGAGGGCGCGCCATGATAGTCACCCCAGTTTCTAGTAAGTCATCGTCGGTTAACGCTAAATAAGCGGAGCCTCCTCCAAACACTTTTGGAAACAGGGTTTTTAAATCTTGGTTCACTTGCTCAAACGTAGTAGAAAAACGGGTACGGGTTTCTTTATCTATTTTACGTATCGCGCTTTGCAATGTTTCCAATGCATCGGTTAAGTCATGGTATTGAGTATCAAGGTGTAACTTTCGTTCCGATTGGGTTTCGAATTCTTCTACCGCTGCCAAGTTGACCGCCCCTAAGCGAGACAAACTTCCTTGCGTGCTTTCAAGTTCTTTCTGCCACTTGGTTTCATCAGCGTCTTCAGGCAATGTTTCAAGAATAGATTTGAGCGACTGCTGGCTGTCTTCCAGCTGCTCCAAAATAGCGGTAGCACGCACTTTAAACCCTTCAATCTCAATATTTAGCTTTTCGATGTTGCTCGTGCGCTCTTGAATATCTTTCGCTAACGCCTGCTGGCCTTTTTCTGACTCACGCAGCATTTGTTCTATTTCATCATGCTTAGATTGGTACTCGGAACGCTTGTTTTCAAGTTCACTTTTTTGTGTAAGCAGTTCTTGTAATTGAACTTTTTGAACTGCTTGCGGCGCCGACAAGTCTGTAAGCTCTTTGCTTAGCGTATCCCGTCTGGATTGATAATCGGTTAGCTGCTGTTGGTTACGCGTTACCTGTTGAGCATATAAATTTTGATGACTTTCCAACTGCTGTACTTTTAATGCCATCTCATGAGCCTGGTGTGTTAACGACTCTACCTTACTGCGAAGTTGCGCCACCTTATTATCAAATTGTTCTCGGTTATTTTGCGCTTCGCTGACGCGATCTTCGTATTCCAATAGTTGTGCTTCATGAATTTCAAGCTGTTCAGATAAAGTAACAAGCTGCGCTTCTTCTTTACTTAACATGACATTCTGCTTGTTTAATTCGTCTTTAAGTTTTGTGCTTCGCGCCGCTAATTGTTCGTTTTGCATCACTAATACAGACATGGCATTGGTATGCTGAACTAGCGTATTTTTAAGGCTCTCATAAGTGAGTTTGGCATGGTCACTTTTCTCGGCATTACGGCTAACCAGCACGTTGGCTTCTTCTACTCTAGCCTGGGCTAATGCTATATTGTCTTCAATGTGATTAAGCTTTTCACTTAATTCAGCCAGCTTTGATGCTCTATGTAACACGCTGTTTTCAACTTCACCGCCCCGCACTACCCAATCTTTAGCACACCAAAGACCTTCTACTGAAAGTACAGACATTGTGTTTTGAAGGGTGCCGACCATATCCAGTGCATCAGCGTTGGTTTTACACAGTAGAATATGATTGAACGCTTCTGGCACCCGTTTGTTTTGTAAAGCCGCAGCCAAGGTGTTGGGTTGCTTTTTATCGGTGAAAGCTGATTGGGCAAACACCCGCCCCCCCATGGGCAAAAGCGTTATCTGATTAACTAAGTCGTTTATTTCAAGAGAACCGGCAATATAAGGTTGATGCCAATAGCGCAATACGGTTTCCACACAGTCATTCAAATGTTCTGGCACATTCAGCTGCTGCCACAACAATTGTAAGTCGCTATGCACCTCGGTATTGCCCGTAGCAGCATCGTCTTGCAGTGCCGATAGTGCTGCAATGGTAGATTGCAAAGACTGTCTTTCGCCATCTAGCTCTCTATGCATTGTTTCTGCTTGTACTAGGGCTTGCTGACTGCTTTTAAGGGCTTCTTTGGTGTCGTTGTATTGCTCCAACGCCTCGCTTACCTGAACTTCGGCTTCATCAATTTGCGCATTTAACATCGAAATCCGATCGGTAATATCATCGGTATCGAGCTGGCTAAGCTCATCGTTCAGTTCACTGATACGCTGTGAAGTACGAAGCTGCATGTTCATCGTCGACTGAATTTGACTATGGCAGGTTTGTACTTCTTGCTTTAAACGATGATAAATTTGTTCGTGCTCGCGGCTTTGTGCACTGAAATCACGGCGTTCTTGCTCGGCATCATCAAACATGTCTTTGGCTTGTGCCAAAGCTTCATCATTCAATGCTTGCTGGGGTAACAAGGTGTCTAAACCCGATTTAGAGGTGGCTAACGCTTGATTAGCTTCTTCTAACCCAGCGACCAACAAGTTCGTTTGCTCGTTCAAGGTGACGAGTTCAGCCTCAATCTGTTGTTTGCGCTGCTGACTATGTAATTCGTTTTGTTCAATACGAGTAATGGCGTTACTGGTGGTGAATAGCTGCTGCTGCACATCATCGGCAGCTTGTTTGTTTTGCGCCAGTTGCTCTTTGTAGGTGAGCATGCCCGCTTCATCACCATGTTGCCGTAACACTAATGCATCAAGTGCTTGCTGGTGACCTTGCAGCACTTGCTGCAAGTTTTCAGTTTGTTCGTTATTTTTTAAAAAGCGAATACCCGCTAATTGCCCCTTGAGTTCACGGACTTTCTCACGCAACATTTTATAACGGGTTGCAGCCGCGGCTTGGCGCTGAAGCTTTTCGAGTTGTTGACCAAGTTCATCACGCACATCATTTAACCTCGCTAGGTTATCTTGCGTGTGGCGAATACGATTTTCAGTTTCCCGCCTTCTTTCTTTGTACTTAGAAATACCGGCCGCTTCTTCGATGAAAACTCGCAGCTCTTGCGGCTTAGATTCTATTAGCCTAGAAATCATACCTTGTTCAATAATGGCGTAAGAGCGAGGCCCTAACCCTGTACCCAAAAACAAATCGGTGACATCACGACGACGGCACTTGGTGCCGTTTAAAAAATAGGTAGATTGGGCATCGCGGGTGACTAATCGTCTTACTGATAATTCGCTGTAAGTCGCATATTCGCCGCCAATTCGCCCTGCACTGTTATCAAAAAACAACTCAACACTGCACTGCCCCACAGGTTTACGAGCGGTAGAGCCGTTGAAGATAACGTCGGTCATGGCATCGCCCCGTAAGTTCTTAGCAGAACTCTCCCCTAGCACCCATCGTACGGCATCGATTACGTTCGACTTTCCGCACCCATTTGGGCCGACTACAGCTGTCATTTCACTAGGAAAAGGAATTGTGGTTGGGTCTACAAAGGACTTAAAGCCCGCTAGTTTGATCTTTTTTAAACGCACAACAATACCTTACGCACTAAAGCTACGTAACAAGATGCGCCCCGTTGATGGGGGTTAAACGTTATAAAAGAAATATTTAGCGTATTGGCTAAGTGCATTAGGAAGCACATTTTTATGGTTTTTATTATGCTTGGACTTTACCAAATCTAACAGCTTGTAACAATTACCATTTCGTTTGCGTTAGGGTGTTACGTATAATGAGTAAGTAACTATGCTTTAGTAAAAGTGTTAGTAAAACCATCGTAGCAAAACCGAGCACTGGAGTAATGATGAGTTCGCGAAGTGGTATACATTATTTTTTTGAAGGGTTTTCATTAATTAAAACTAAAGGCTTAAAACGCTTTGTTTTTGTTCCTTTAGCTATCAACATTCTGCTTTTTTCCGCCGCATTCTATTTTCTATTTGGCCAAATTGAATACGGCATAAGCTATGTAATAAACCTAGTACCTGAATGGCTGGGTTGGATTAAAACGGCAGTAAATTTCTTTTTATGGCCGTTAGCGGTGTTAAGTGTACTGCTTATATTTGCCCTAATATTTGGCACACTTGCAAACTGGATTGCTGCGCCTTTTAACGGTGTATTGTCAGAAAAAGTTGAGCGCCACTTAACAGGGCAAGCGATGGGTGACGATGGATTACTCGACCTTGTAAAAGACATTCCACGCACCTTGGGCCGAGAATTTACCAAGCTCTTTTGGTATATCCCTCGCGCTATAGGCTTCTTGATACTGTTTATATTTGTGCCTGTATTCGGGCAAATTCTGTGGTTCTTATTTTCAGCCTGGATGATGGCAATTCAATACTGCGATTACCCTTACGATAACCACAAAATTGACTTCAAACGCATGCAAAATCACCTGTCGCAGCATAAAGGCAAATCGATGTCCTTTGGCATTATGGTGAATATCTTTTCACTTATTCCCGTGGTGAACTTTATCGTTATGCCAGTCGCCATCTGTGGCGCTACATCAATGTGGGTAAGTGAACTACGTGACGAGGCATTAAGAAAACGGGTTTAATGCTTTATTCTTCGGTATTGGTTTTAGCGTCTGTATTAGCATCGGTAGTGGTAGCAGAATCTGCTGCCGCCTCACCCGCATTTATTTCACCACTCGCTTTGTGGCTTTCGTAGGCCGCAAGCCATTGCCCGGCCTCTTGGGATTGTCCGCTTTTATGAAAAGCCTGAAACAGGTTCATTGAAATAGGTCGCTGCGCCGCGGGATTTGCTAACTGGTCTTGCCACAAAGACAGGTACAAATCGGGTATGACCCCACTATCATGGTGTTCCATAAACGTGATAACACGACTAGGTTTGTAGCTGGTGACGTTTATTGCACCACAGGTTTTCGCAGTGCCTACCCGTAAAGGTAAAAACGCTTCTTTGGCTTTGGTTTCCCAGTGATTTACGGTGTTTTGAGGATGATAAGCAATGGCACCGTCCATAGTAAGATTAGGCGGAGCAAATGTATTTAACCCTTCGTTAGAGCAGTATCGCCTCGCGGCGTTGCGTGACAACGCATATTCGTCAATAAAACCCGCGAAGTGCGCCAGCTCGTGTACCATCACCGAGTAAGCATCGCTTATATCTAAGTACATCACCCCATTTTGGACATTAGCTTTGCCCTGCTCCGATACCACGATGGCATGGGTAACATCCCGTGCCTTAACAATTGGCGCCAGTGGCTTCACGTTGCAGGCAAGATTACCTTGCCCTTGAAAATTAGCGTTACAATCGAGCACATTATTTTCAAGCCATAAAGGCGGCGCAATACATAGCGGAAGTTCACTCAACCGCTCATCGTTCACATAGTCTTTATATAACTTATCAGCACGAGCAATCGTGGCCAATGAGGTAGCAACAAGTTGTATTCGCTGATGGCACATTGTATTTGATTGCCATGAATATTGAGACACAGCAGTAGGTGTTGTTGGCCTATACCGTTTAATAACAGATGCTATCTGCTGCGCTAATTTATGACCTTCCTTAGCGGCGCGCTGAATAAATACTTTTGCGTCGTCACGATTATTTTCATCCCACAATAACCTGCCGTACTTAAAAGCACTTTGCATATCATCCATGGCCGTTTTCTGAAGCCAAGGTTTTGCTAATTCTGGTTGAGCGTGTAATAGATACCAATCAGCGAGTGCAGCTTGAGCAGGCATATAACCTTGCTCAGCCGCTCTAATTAACCATTTCTCTCGTTTTTCTGGATTCTCAGTCGCCATGGCAAAGGCGAGTTGCGCTTCGGCGACATTACCAAGGGCAGCTAAACGAACAAGCCGATCTGAAGCGGCCTCTTCACCAAGTAATTGGTACAACGCCCATGCTGCGTCAGCATTATTAATTGAGGCTAACTGCTCAAGCCAATATTGGGCATTATTTTTAGTTGCTACATTGATAAGAAGGTTTTGTGCTTCTTCGCTTGCATTATCGTTGCCCTGACTTGTACCAGATAGTTCATTATTTTGAGCAGCAAGCCATAGCAACGCGTAAACGCTTTGCTTTAACGGCCGAGCTTTATTTGATGAAAGTGAGCTATTCGCAAGAGCACTAGCAGTTGAATCAACGCTGGCTGAATCAGAGCTAAGTGGATCAGAACCGGCTTGTTCGGGTGCCAATGCATCAGTTTTGGTTGAGAGAGGTTTGGCTAAGAGGAATTGCTTATCGTAAGCATGTATTGCCGAGGTAGCATTACGCACTAACTGCTGCGTGTAACGGCCGCTGTCGCCCGCTATTAGCAACAGCGCTATTATCGCTAGTGTTAATCCACGCATTGTTTAGGCGCTGTTACTCTTCAGCGTCTGTGGAACTTTGACGAAGACGGTTAAGCTCCATACGAGCGTAACGATGTTCAACATAATCAAAGACGTTGGTGCTCAGCGCCAACTTAAAATAGTTAGAAGCGATACCATTGTTGCCATCTTGGCTATGGAACTTGCCTAAATAAAAGTACGCTTCACACAGCCTATCGGTTAATGCTTTTTGACTCTTTACACCGTCAAGTAGCGAATTAAGCACTGCGTTTTCATCAACCACGCCTAAAAATAAATCGGTTAGTGTGGTGGCCCAGTGTTCATTATTTAATTCTGGCCGAATAGCCGCTAAATAAGCCTGACCTTCTTCTGGCGATAAATCGTAATGGGCAAAATACGCCCACAAGGCACGAAACGGGTCAGAATTATCCTTTTGTAAAAACCAGCCTAAATCTTCTATAGCCAATTCCGATCTACCGCCGTAATACAAGGCAATGCCACGGTTTAAAAAGGCGAAGTCATATTCAGGGTTAATTTCCAGCGTAGAATCGAAAGAATCGTAGGCTTGAATAAAATCACTTTGCTGAATGTAATGGATACCCATTGAATTGTAGGCTTCTGCAAAATCCGGCTTAAGGTTAATGGCCTGACTGTAATCAAACTGTGCTAATCCACCTAACCCGACGCTGTCGTATAGCATTCCGCGCTGTAGGTGAAGTTCTGCTTTGTCTTCATCAGACAAGGCGCTGCTACCCAAAATTTGATTGTAACGGGCAATAGCCATTTCAGAGCGAGGATTAACTGGCGCTGGCTCTGCTAACAGTAAATTACCCATTTGTGGTTGGCGAGAAACTTCTGGAGTTTGTGCACAACCGCCTAAAATACCAACAAATATGAAAAAAAAGATGAGACTAACGTTTCGACGCATGGTAAAAAAGCATTCTTAAGTAAGAAAAACATCCCGCGTTACAGATGCGTAAGCGGCTTTATATGCCGCCAACTTTCTCGCATTTAGTGTAAAAAGTAAAGTTATAAGTCGGGAGAATGTAGGTAGTTATGGATAATAAAAAGATAAAAAAGCTAATAGAACAAGCACAAGAAGTTCAACAACACTCGCACTCACCTTATTCTGATTTTAAAGTGGGTGCAGCTGTACTTACCGAGTCAGGTGATATTTTTGCAGGCTGTAATGTCGAAAGTGCCGCTTACCCCCTTAGCCAATGTGCTGAAGCCAGCGCCATTGGAAATATGGTTAGCCACGGCCACAAACGCATTCATTCTATTGTGGTGGCGAGTCAAAATGACGAATTTTGCTTTCCTTGCGGAGGCTGTCGACAAAAAATTGCAGAATTTGCCCCAGACGATACCCCTGTGGTGATGGTTACTAAATCGGGTGAAACCCACGAAACCACCATTGGTGAATTACTGCCTAATGCGTTTAGAGCACACGATTTAGGCAAGTAGTAAGGTTTAGGCTTGATATTTAGGGATGAGGTCTTACGCGGTTATTTAACATTTTATAAACCCGCGTAAGGCTTACGCTTTTCACCCGCGATATTCTATGTTTCTTTCCCCCCTTTTATTTGGATGCATTGCTTAATTCACGCTCAACCCAAGTGCTTTTTTAATGACTAGGTCTTATCAGCACATTTTCGGCGCAGCAGAACGAGTAATATTTAAGATCAGTCCATTTTGATTGAAGGCTAATGCTACTTGATCACCAATTTCAATGCCTGTGGCAATACGCTGGTGCGCTCTCATACTCGCGACAAGATTATCAGATAGGGTTATTTGCTTTGACGAGCAATCTACTAACGTCCATTGATTATTGATGTTCGTCAGTGTCGCTACGCTTGTTCTTACTGCATTCAACGTGGCCAACTGTTGTTCGTAAGCTCTACTATAAGCCTTATATTTTTTGCTGTAATCGTTACTATCTACATCGGCTATTTCGTCAGTAAAACCGTGTACTTCAAGTTCAACATCTATAGTGGCAATATCTACAGTATTGCTTACCTGGCTTTTAAAATCATAAATACCTACCAATATAACCAATACAAAAGCGGCCGCACCAAATGCAAACCAGTCTTTATGCCAACCGCCTAGAAGTTGCCAAAAGCGTGAGCCTTGGCCAAAACGTGAATATTCATGGTGTTTTGCATTATTTATCACGTTACGTTTTATGCGACTTGGCACTTTGCGTTGGTTTTTACTGTGCTGATATGCCTGATGGAATTGTTCATTTTCGTCGTTCATGATTGTGACTCCAATGCTTTTTTAAGCTTTTCCCTTGCATAACGAAGACGTGTTTTGACTGTCTCATGAGGGACACAACAAATTGTACTTATCTCGTGTACGCTGAACCCTTCTTGCTGCAAGGAAAATGCTTCTTTCTGCTCGAAGGGTAACCGCTTTAATAGTTGGTGAAAGTCCGGTACCTCATATAACGGATTACTATCAGACACCAAGCTTTCAACCTGATTACAATGGTTACTTTGTTGATATTGTTTTCTAAGTTCATCTAGCAGGGTGTTGCGCCCAAGGGTGAAAAGCCAGCCCAGAAATTTTCCTTCCTGGCGATACAAGTGCTTTTTTTCTATTACCTTTAGCCAGGTTTTTTGGGTTATATCTGCCGCCATATCAGCATTACTCATGACCAGCAAATAGTAATAAAGAGCATTGCTATGTTGATCGTATAAACGAGATAACGCTTTAGGTTCCCCCGTACGCGCATATCGTTCCATTAAGCTTTCATCGCTTAAGGGTGCACTGAACCAATCTTTTACCGATATCAGCAGCCCTGCTCTGGCATAACTCATACGCGCTCCCTTATTCACCTTGAAGAACTAAGTAAAAACCAATCAAAACATACTATTGCCGTGCGGATTCAAAACGAAAATCTAATACAACAAACATATCATGTTGAGCCACTGGCACACCATTTTCTATTTTTGGTTTATATTTCCATTTAGACAAGGCTCTACGTGCTGCACGGTCGAACACTCGCTTGGGCTCGGCGCTAATAATATGAATATCTTGTACCGTACCATTTGAGGCTACCGTAAAACCTAACTTCACCCACCCTTCTATACCATCTCGCAACGCTTCTTGGGGAAAAGAGGGATCTACTCGAAATTGCGGAGAAGCTTGCATATCCTTTTGTCCACTTTGAAAATTCGGATTTATATTCACCGTATTGTTGGTAAATTGAGGGGTAAACTTAAACGTTGTACCGGTGTCATTGGGCGTAGGATCTGCTTTGGGTATTTCCATAGGCGGCTGTGCTACAGGCTTCTCCATGGGTTTTATAGGCGTACGTACAATCACTTTAGGGTCGTCCAACGCCAGTACAACCGGCCCAACAGTTTGATACTCCGACACTTTACCCCCAACCTGATTGTTCTCTATCAATTTAGCCATAACGGCAAACAAAGCAAAGGTGATAACTACACTCATAGCTATGTAAATAAGTGGCTTAACGCTGAAGGGGCGAAGTACATCATGTTCTGTAAATGCGTTCATATTGCTCTCCTGTTTTCTTACATAACGAAACAAGATGGCAATAGGGGTGATTTATTTTTACGATTAAATTAAAACTGCATGCGGGCAACCACTGGTATGACCATTCAGATTGATAAATTGACTCTTCGTCATCTGCTAATACTATATTCAGTCTCGTAGACCGGTGAAACCTAAGCAGCGTACGCTTATCATAGAGCTCGTTTTAATAAGCACGTATTAATGAGCCTGTATCGATAAGCTCGGCTAAAAAAATACGAAAACGATAAAGCGGCCTAATGACGTTTCCCAGATAAATTTTGTTGCGTTGAATGTTCCGTTGAAAGCCTAACGCGTTTTTAAGCACATTTTACGCACTATATATGGAATATAACTACCCATGACCACTAAAACTCAAGCCTTATTCACCCCTTTCGAACATAAAGGGCTTTCTGTAGACAACAGAATTGTAATGGCACCGATGACTCGTGAATTCTCTCCTGAAGGTATTCCTACCACAGAGGTTGCTGACTACTATCGCCGCCGCGCTGAAGGTGGAACAGGATTAATTATCACAGAAGGCACTACGGTAAACGATCCGGTTGCCAATATGAGCCACCGCATTCCTGTTTTTCACGGTGACAAGGCGCTTGCCGGTTGGGAAGAAACGGTAAAGGCCGTGCACAGTGTTGGTGGTAAAATTATGCCTCAGCTTTGGCACGTAGGAATGGCTCGTGTTGCTGAAAAAGCCCCTTTTCCAGAGCTACCTAGTGCAGGGCCTTCAGGCTTATTTAAACCTGGTAAGCAAGGCGCAGAGCCAATGACTCAACAACATATTGAGTCTGTGATCGGTGCTTTCGCAACTGCTGCCGCAGATGCTAAACGTATTGGTTTTGATGGTATCGAAATTCACGGCGCACACGGCTATCTGATTGACCAGTTTTTCTGGAGCGGCACTAACGAGCGCACCGATGATTGGGGTGGCAGCATGGCGAACCGTGGTCGCTTTGCGGTAGAAATTATTAAAGCGATCCGCGCCGCTACGTCGCCTGACTTCCCCATTGTGCTTCGTTATTCACAATGGAAACAACAAGATTACACAGCGCGCCTAGCGGAAACACCACAATTACTTGAAGAATTTTTAGCGCCGCTTAGCGATGCAGGTGTAGACATTTTCCATTGTTCACAGCGCCGTTACTGGGAAAATGAATTCGAAGGTAGCGATTTAAACCTAGCAGGATGGACGAAAAAGCTGACTGGCAAGCCAACAATTACCGTAGGCTCAGTAGGTCTTAACGATGATTTCTTTGGTGCCTTCACCGGGAAAGGTTCGAACACACGTGCTATCGATGATTTGATTGAACGTTTAGAAAAAGGCGAGTTTGATTTGGTAGCCGTAGGCCGCGCCCTACTCCAAGATGCCAATTGGGCAAATAAAATCAAAAACAACCAGCTTGATGAATTAGAGGAATTCTCAGGGAAAGCCCTCGCGTCGCTTACATAAGCTGTTATACCAACACGTACATAGGCAATTCCATAAGCGTTGATATAAACGCTTATGGAACCTTTGCATGTCCACTCAATAAATTCGCTGACTTGCTCGCTAACATACGTGCACGTACATAGGATTGTTTAAGTGGCAACACCCACAATGGCTGACAACACTACGCTCATCATTGACCGTTAAACCAAGCAGTAATCTTCACTATGACACAACCCATGCCGTCTAATAAGTTAGCTAAAAATACACTGCTATTAGCCGCAGCTGCCATTGGATTTGCGCAAACCGTTCTGTTCGCAATTTTAGCACCACTGGGTAGAGAAATTGGCCTAATAGAAGTGCAAATTGGCGCCATTATCTCTTGCTCATCTCTCACATTATTTTTAATCAGCCCTTTGTGGGGGCGTGCAAGCGATCGCTGGGGTAGACGAAAAGTACTCTTAATAGGATTGTTTGGTTATTCTGCGGGTACTTTGGTTTTCGCGGGTGTATTCCAAGCTGCACTATTTGGCGTGCTAGCTCCTTTAGCAGCGCTTGTCTTACTTATCATTACGCGAGTGGGCAATGCCACGGTAATGGCTGCTGTATCGCCTTCAGCAAGTGCCTACATGGCAGATATCACTACGGTTGAAGAGCGAGTTAAGGGGATGGGCGCGCTAGGTGCTGCAACCAATATTGGCTCAATTTTGGGGCCTGCCATTGGTGGGTTGTTGGCCAGTATAAGTTTACTTACGCCGCTTTATTTTTCTGTGGGTGTAACCGTTGCCGTCGCGGTATTAGCCATGTTTTCTTTGCCCGTGCTGCCCAAGCCTACACATACTTCAGCACCCAAGAAACTTAAATACACTGATCCTAGAATATTCCCATTAATAGTAGCAGGCGTATTGTTGTTTATGGGCTTTGCCATCGTTCAGCAAACTATAGCCTTTCGGTTTCAAGACACCTTCGTACTAAACAGCACCGATACCGCCAAAATTGTAGGCTTTAGTTTAATGATTTCTGCCGCATCTGCATTGTCGGTTCAAATGCTAGTTATTCCACGATTAAAGCTTCGCCCATTCACATTATTACGGCTCTCAATGCCCATCATGATGATCGCGTTTGCTATCTTAGCCTCTGGTGAAACTAAACTTCAGTTTATGTCAGCCATGTGCGTATTGGGTTTGGGTTTAGGCATAGCGGGGCCAGGTTTTATGGCTGGGGTATCGATAGCGGTATCATCAGATGAACAAGGTGCAGTAGCAGGCATCGCTGGCGCCTGCCCACCTTTGGGGTTCGCAGTAGGCCCGCTTTTAGGCTCATATCTTTATGCTATAGATGCCTCACTGCCCTACTGGTTTTCGTTCAGCTGTTATTTGTTGGTGTTTTTCTTCACGCTAAAATTTAAAACACGCCATTAAAACGGGCTGTTGCTAAACAGGCGCTATTTTGTGACTACAATCTCTTCGGCTTCTGTTACTGTTTTTGCGTCGGCCCGTTCAATAACTTTAAGTAATGTAGTTTGAATAGTTTCATCGGTTCTTGCGTCAGTCTTGCTGGCAAATTTCTGCTCTTGTGGAGCAACGCCTTCTTCGGCAATAAATCCCATCACTACTTCGTTTGCGCAATCAGGCGTTTCGCCATAATACGTTAGGGTAATTTGTGGGTAGCCTTGAAATCCTTTCTTTACCCTTTTGGCAATACGTTTTGTCGATTTATCTAAATTCATAATAGCTCTGGTAGGTCATTGTTCTAATGCTCAAAGCATTACATGTAACCTGTTCAATGTCGCAGGTTATTTACTTATAAATACCTAATTCATGGTAACCAGCATAACCCTTGGCTAGTAAAAGTGGGTTATTATGAAGAAAAAAGCTGATACAACAACGACAAGACCCACTAATGCACACCATGCATCACTGTGCTGATTGCTACTACGGCCACCAAACATTTGGCCTTCACTTTCCCTTCCGCTTCCATTTTCTGAGCGCCGTAAATTATTTTGTTTAGGGTATCCGCCAAAAGTGACCGCTTTGCATATAGGCCAACCTACCCAATAGCAAACGGTCCAAAAAAACAATTCAATAATTAGGTAACCAGCTGCCCTGAATAGACCTTTGGCTACTTCCCCTACAATAACTTCTTCCATCATCATTCCCACGTGTATGTGACGCCTTTTGAGCCGCTTAGAGATGCTTCTAGGTGAATTGAAAGCGACACGCCCAGTGCAATTAGCTTAAGAGCAGAATAGACAATAACTGCTTTGCTGACAAAGAGTGAGGTGTAACGAGATATGTTGCGTGTCTTTCTAGGTGTAGTCTTTCTAGGCGTAACCATTTTAGTCGTAACATAGAAGCTGAGAAATAAACGTATAAGGTGGTGCTACAAAAATGCGCTAAACGAAAGCTTTAGCGAGCATCCTTCGTCAATCTAAGGTTATGTTTTTGACGTATGCACATCGTTTTTTAGTACCAGTACGATTAGCAATATAATTGCTAACGGCGGCACGAGTGCAGAAAAGAAAGCTACGACTGCGGTAAGATTAGGCGATTGGGTTTTTCGCTTCCCTAAGTAATAGCCAAGCGCAGCCATAAGTAAAGCAAATACAACAATAACTTGCCCAAACAATGTCGCATTAATATTCATAACAAGCGTTCCATTTTATCATCTTGGTAAAACCAACCTTAGCGGAGACGATGGTCGTCTTACCATCGCCTTTACGTAAAGTTGAGTATTTTTACACGAGGAGCTAACTGATAAAGAAGCGAGTGAAAGTGTAGCTTAGTTAACGTTAATGCTGCCTTTGTCTATCTGTTGTACTGCGGTGTATGGAATAACAATAGTGTCAGCCACAATAGAAAACGCTGCATCAATAACAAAGAAAGGGACATTCCCAAACGTAGAACCGATATTTTCACGTCGGCTTGGTTCACCGTTTAACAAGCATATATTGTATGAAAAGCCACTATATACACGAGGTATTTCTTCACAGTAACTTTTCTTACCTTGATGTTCAATTTGAACATGGTTGTTGTCAGGAGAAATAGTTTTCACAGTGGCACAAGAGCAACACGCTAAAGATAAGAGGGCGAGAGGTAAAACTTTCATATACTACTAATTCCATTTAATACAGTTGAATTGGGGGCAACTTAGTGCAGTTGATGTTACTGCGAAATTGATAGCAGAAACTATAACGCAGGGATTAGCTCCAGTAAATCGGTAGCCCCCACATCTACACCACGTTGAGAAAGTAACGTAGTAATTTGCCCGCGGTGATGTGTTTGATGGTTAAATAAGTGCTGTATAAGTTGACCGAAGTTTTTCGTATGTGGCACGCCCGACGTATCTAGAAATGATAAGTCAGTGATAAGCACTTCGCTTGATAATGCTGTAGCGAAGGCCAAAATAGCCTCATCTACTTTCAATCTTTGCTCGCGTAGTAACCCTATATCCCCAAAAAGTGTTTCATCTAGCTTTTTAGGCAGCGACATTGCCATTACGCCGTTTAACTCGCTGAACTTATCAGGATGCTGTGCAAATCGTTGAAGCCAAATAATATCGGCAACCAATATGTGGTTAAGCGTGCCTAAGATAGATCCAAAAAAAGCCCCCACATCTTCACTCAATGCGGCTGGGCTCAATTGCGATGCAGCTGAATATACAGACTCGTTCATCCATTGATTGTATTGAGCCATCAATGTGAAGCTATTTTTTAAAGACATAAACGTTCCTAAGACATGTTGCTTCGTTTAGTTAATGCCACTTTAAGTTCATCTAAGTAGCCTTCAAAAGGCTTCCACTGCCGCATACCCGTTTTATATATAGGCTGGCGTACTTGTTCTGAACTGGGGGTTTTAATTACCCTTTTGGTTTCATAGAAAGACAAACAAGCAGGTTCAAATGGCAGGCCACAATAATCAAGAATACGATGTACTTGCCCTTCTAAATCTTCAAGCACATCTTCGTGCTGTACGGTAAGAATGTGATCGGGCAATACGGTATGCCAGTGGTTCATTAGCTTTTCATAAGCGCAATAATAACGCCCAATATCATCTAACGAATAGCTGAACTCCTGCCCTTCCCCGAATAGCTGCTTAAAACCACTAAAACAACAATCCATGGGGTCGCGTCTAGCATCAATAATCTTTGCGTTGGGCAAAATGCGTTTAATAAGCCCAATATGCACAAAGTTATTCGGCATTTTATCAATAAAGAAAGGGGCTGATTGACGATAAGCCTGGGTTTGCGCCATGTATTTTTCGCCAAGGGCAATACACGCTTCATCAGATAAATCGGCAAGATTATACGGGTACGCTTTCTTTTGATTACTTAAGCTAGAGGCAATGCCTAAAATATCATGTAGCTCCATGGTGCCATCTACCATAGAGTGAGACGCCAAAATTTGCTCTAGCAACGTAGAGCCTGCCCTTGGCAAGCCAACAATAAAAATAGGATCTGGTGCATCACACCCACTAAATTCACTCATTAACTCTGCATCGCAGGCCAATGCTTGCGCTTCAAGTGCCGCCTCTGTGCGGGTAATGTCGAATCGATGCGTGCGCTTTTTAAGGCTGTTACCTTTAGCATAATAATCAAACGCTTTGTCGGCCTGCTTGGCATCTTCAAAGCCTTTCCCTAGTGCAAAGCAAAGGTGAATTCTGTCGTCTAGCTTTGTGATTTCAAGCGCTTCTTGCTGCTGCATAACCGCCAAGGCGCTATCATCAAATCGATAAGTCTTTGTGTTAGCTAGGCTCCAATACGCATCGCCGAAATCAGGTGCGAACGCGGCGGCTTTTTCATAAGAAGCAATGGCCTCTTTCACGTCACCCTTCGCTTTTAACGCATGACCCAGGGCTACCCAAAGTGCGGGGCGATCTTGTTTATCGGCCAGTAAGCTATGGTAAATACCAATCGCTTCTTCCAGCTCACCAACCCCCACCAACGCGTGGGCCAGGCTAACTTTTATGGAAAAGCTTTCTGGCTGTTGCGTTAAGCGTGCTTGTGCAACTTTGGCGGCTTGCGGAAATTTACCTAGTTTTGCCAGTAACCCTTGATAAGCCGCTTGGGCTTTATCGTTTTCAGGGTAAAGTGCAACACAGCTTTCTAGTAAAAACTCAGCATCGTGATACACCTTTAGCTGTACGCCTAATTCTGCCAGTAGCATCATGGCTTCAGGGTGATGTTTGTTTTTGGCTAAAAACTGACGGCAGACTTGCTCTGCTTTGTGCAATTGACCTTCGTGCATAAGGTCGTGTGCGCCAAACAAGGGTTTGGGCAAGCTTTGTAGGAAACTGATGTGCTGCTGCGCTAATAGAAGGGCTTGGGGTTGATTGTCACGCTTGTATACCGCTTCAAGTTGCTGCCACGCAGCTAATAACGCTGGATTAAAACGAGTTGCTTGATAAAAAGCATTGGCGGCTTCGTTGTGGGCATTGTTGCGAGCATAACAGTAGCCCAACTCTTGAAAGCCTCTTCCATAATCAGGGAACAAACCTACTAACTGTGAAAGTGTATTAATAGCGTTCTTGATATCTCCCGATAGTCGATACGCCACCGCCATGACATACATGGCTTCGCGGGTTGCGTCTTCGCTGGGTTTTACATCAAGAAACTGCTTACTTTGCGCAATAACATGCTGATGATTAGACTGCATTAAACTTTGCTTTAGCGCAGAAAGGGTTTGTTGTTCTTGTGAATTCATAAATACAGCATGCCTAAAAACATAAAAAAACGGCATACCCTAAGGAATGCCGTTTTAGGTAGGTGTAACATATTACATGAAGTTCAAATTACACCAAAGTCAGATTACACACCTTGTGTGTTAGTAGTAATCGTAAGAAAAACGAACACCAATAGTGCGTGGGCGATTCGTTACTACCTTAGGTGTAAACTGCTGAGTATCAATGTTTAAAATTGCGCTTTCATCAAACACGTTATCAACATAAAGCTCGGCTTTCCAAACATCGTTAGTCACACCAACGGCTAGGTTAGCTAGCATGTAAGACTCTTGTACGTAACGTCCACCTTCAAAGGTATTGCCATTTGAATCAGCATAAGTCACCCCTTCGTAAACGTCTGCGTGCTTCTCAATTTTAAGGCCAGAACCTGTGCCGTAAATAAGTTGCGTTGCATCTTCCATTACGTAAGCGTCCATTACCATGCCAGCATAACGGTCACCCGTGTAGCTTACAGAGCCGTTCACATAACCACGCTTGTCACCTTCCAGTTCGAAGAAATAACGTGCGTTGATGTTACCCGAGAAGCTTGCAGAGTAAGGTAGTTCAGAGCCTACACCCGCTGCAATACCTTCAAGCTCAGAATTTACACTAGTTAATTCAGTACTTAGCAAACTAAATGCAGCATTAATGACTAAATCGTCTGTGGCTAACCAGGTAATATCAGCATCTAAACCTTGAATCTCTGCATCACCAACGTTGTCGGTAAATACTAAGAAAGAGATGTTAGTTGGGTCGAAACGTGATGTTTGTAAATCACTAATTTCAGAGTAATACGCTGTAGCGTTTACACGTAAAATACCGTCTAAGAAGTCACCCTTCACACCTAGCTCGTAGTTATCAAGTGTATCTGTGGTTGAATACACTGGAATACGGAAGCCTTCAAACGCGCCATTTTGGTTTTTCGCCAAACCACCACCAACACGGTTAGTTACTGGCGGACGGAAACCTTCTGAATAGTTAGCAAACAATAGAACATCATCGTTTACCTTCCAATCTAATGAGAACTTGAAGATAGTATCGTCAACGGTAAGTACACCATCGCTACCTAACAAATCAGTTTCTAGCTGACCACTAGCAATAGCAGCATTTACTGCATCTGGGTCTAAACCAACGGCGGCCAACTCATCTGGGTCTAAAGAACCAAAGGCTTGTACACGACGGGTTACATCTACTGTTGTAGTAGAACCTGTGTACTTATCATCAATTTGATACCAACGGGCACCAACACTCGCGGTTAGTGAATCAGTAATGTCGTATTCAAACTGACCAAATACGGCAATTTGTTCAACGGTATGAGTAATATCGTTAACAAAGCTGATTTCAGATGGGAACGGTCCGCCATCGCTATTAATGCCATCAGTACCTACTAAGGTTCTTTGTAGGTTATTGAAGCCGTATTGCGTTAGCTCACCATCAGTATTGGCAATTTTGAACTGTCCTACTGTGGCTACTTCTTGGTCATCATAGAACAAACCAGCTGTTACACGCCAAGGCGTATCCATGGTAGTTACAAAACGAAGCTCGTGCGTTGAACGAGTTGTCGTTGTGTCTTCTCTAAAATACTTAGTAGGATCTAAACAGCGCTGATCTTCAGCTTCAACACCCGACTCATAATGGTTACACACATAATACGCGGCGAAAGCACCACCATTGGTGTAGCCTGTGTAATCAGCTAGTGTATCTATTTCACGATCTAGATAGCCACCTGTGTACACAAGGTCTAGCTTCTCTAAACGACCTTCTAGTGTCCACGTCGTTAAGCCGAACTCGTCTTTGTTTTCTTCTTGAGCAAAACGAAGCGCTGAGCTTTCGCCTTCAAGAGTTGGATCGTAAGCAAATACACCTTCAGTATCTAACGTTTGTTGGGTGTGCTGAACTAACAAATCCCAATCATCGTTAAATTCATACAACAAACCAAAACGCGCACCTGTGTACAAGGCATCGTTAAAGTCTTCTTCAACAAGCGCATCATTTTGAGGCGATACAACAGAAGCTTCTTCGTTCGAGTTAACGCCTCGGCTAGTTACGCGGTTTTGATCCATTGCAACAGGATCAGCAAGTGGGCCGCCAGAGATACGGTCGATAACAACCGCACTGCCAATGTAACCCCCCTCACCTGGAACGTTCATTACGTTATCAATCCAGCCGCCTTGCTTGTCGTTGTAAGCCGCAACGCGGAAACCAAGCTTATCGGTAAGTGGCAAATTGAAGTAAGCCGTCACCGAGTTACTCATTTCACCGCCTTTGGTGAAACCAATATTGGTATCAAAACCAGCACCAAAACTGTTTAAGTCAGGTTTGTTAGTAATTAAACGAATTGTACCAGCCTGAGAGCTTGCACCAAACAAGGTACCTTGTGGACCTGGTAGTACTTCAACACGCTCAACATCGGTAGCGTAAACGTCTAGGTTACGTCCAGCCATGGATACTGGTTGTTCATCTACATAGAAAGCAACAGAAGGCTGTAACGCTTGAACTGAAGATAACATGATGTTTGATTGGGTAGTCGCCGCGCCACGAATATATATTTCGTTTTGGCCGGGGCCCGTACCCTGAAACACTACGTTTGGTAGGAATTCAACGTAGTCTTGAAAATTATCAATGCCTAAATTTTCGAGTGCTTTACCATTAAGTGCAGTAACGGCGACAGGTACATCTTGGATAGACTCGGCGCGTTTAGTGGCGGTAACTTCTATAGTTTCAAGTTTCGCTGGCGCTTCAGATTCTTGAGCGAGCAACGGTGTAGATGCCAATGCAGCAACAATTGCACAGCTAAGCTGAGTTTTACGCATAATGTGTGTTTTCCCTATTAGGTGATTTTTTATTCTTTGAACTGTGTTTACTTAAGACACTTATCAAAAATATCATTTATATTAACCCACAAACCAAGATTAATTTCTACTCTAACTATTATTTAATCACTTATACTTTAGTTTTCCCTCTATTTATAACGTGGAATTATAAAGCCGCCATTCAAATAAAGAATCAGTTCTAATAATTACAATCAAAGTTTATAAAAGTTGTTCCATGCTGTATATTTCGACGTAACAACTCTAAGTCGACAGATAAGAGAAAGGACTGATACTAGCGTGAGCGAAACTGAGAACACATCACCCTTAAACAAACCCGTGTTTTACACGTCTTCAATAATAATAGCTTGCCTGCTCATTTTTGCAGCAGCTTTACCTGAAACCGCAGATTCACTTTTCAAAACGATTCAAGCAGTCATAGTGACAAACGGCAGTTGGTTCTATGTACTGACTGTTGCCATTGTTTTGTTATTCGTAGTTTATCTGGGCATGTCTCGCTATGGCGAAATTAAACTAGGCCCCGACCACGCCGTACCCGAATTTAAGTTCACTACTTGGCTTTCTATGCTATTCGCTGCCGGTATGGGTATAGGACTTATGTTTTTTGGGGTCGCCGAGCCCCTAATGCACTTTTTAGCGCCACCGACGGCGCAAGCTGAAAGTATTGATGCTGTGCGCGAAGCAATGAAAACGACCTTTTTCCATTGGGGTGTGCATGCTTGGGCAATTTATGCTGTGGTGGCTTTGATATTGGCCTATTTTGCGTATCGACAGAACTTACCGCTAACCTTACGTTCTGCCCTATATCCGTTAATTGGAGACAGAATTTACGGATGGCCAGGCCATGTTGTCGATATCTTTGCCGTTACCTCTACCGTGTTTGGTGTTTCAACATCACTAGGGTTAGGCGCATCTCAAGTTAATGCAGGCTTTAATTACTTATTTGGCTTGCCTTCAAATACCACTGTTCAAATATTGATTATGGCAGGGGTTATCGGCTTAGCCGTCATCTCTGTAGCAACAGGACTAGATAAAGGTATTCGTATTTTGTCTGAAACCAACATGGTTTTAGCCATTTTACTGCTTCTTATTGTTTTAGTGTTGGGCCCAACCGTATTCTTACTGCAAGCCTATATGCAAAATACGGGGGCGTACTTATCTGATTTAGTTAGAAATACGTTCAACTTATTTGCCTATGATAAAACCGATTGGATTGGTGGCTGGACCATATTCTATTGGGGCTGGTGGTTAGCGTGGGCACCTTTCGTAGGTTTGTTTATTGCGCGTATCTCATACGGCCGTTCTATTCGTGAATTTATCTTGGGTGTGTTACTTATCCCATCTGCCTTTACACTTTTCTGGATGACTGTATTTGGTAATGGTGCTATCGACCAAGTATTAGTGCATGGTAAAGATATATTAGCCACCATGGTTAACGAGGATAGTGCCGTCGCCCTGTTCGTATTCTTAGAGCAGTTCCCGTTCTCATCGATATTAAGCTTTATTGCCGTAATAATGGTGATCGTGTTCTTTGTAACATCGTGCGACTCAGGGGCAATGGTAGTAGACATGCTATGTTCGCATGGTAGAAACGACACGCCGTTGTGGCAGCGAATTTACTGGGCCGTTGGTGTAGGTGTGGTAAGTGCCGTTTTACTTTATGCTGGTGGTTTGGGGGCACTTCAAACCATGACAATTGCCTCGGCATTACCCTTTGCAATCGTGTTGCTAATAGCGATAGCGGGGCTGTTGAAAGCGCTACGGGTAGAAGCCTATAAGCGTGAAAGCTTACAAGTACTTGCTGGAACGCCGCAACATAATGACGGTGATAAAAACTGGAAAGACCGATTAGAGAACATAGTGACCTTCCCCGATGAAGCCGCAGTTAGGCGCTATTTACAGAAAATTGTGAAACCCGCAATGACTGAAGTTGGGAAAGAGTTCGAAACACAGCAATTTGAAATCGTGATTGATGAAACCGAAGAGGCGTTGATGTTAACCGTCACTATGGGAAGCGATCCTGATTTTGTATACGCAGTGTACCCTTCGGTTACTCATCAGCCAGAATTTGGCCCGAGTGACATGCCAGAGGTAGACGAAGGCGAAAAGCCCACGTACTATCGCGCAGAAGTTCATTTAAGTGAAGGTGGTCAAAACTACGACATTATGGGATGGTCGAAGATCTCAGTTATTAATGACGTTATTGATCAATTTCAAAAGCATCAACACTTTATCCATTTGCTTAACTAGTTTGGGTTAGGGTTGCAGATTTATTAGGAATAAAATGCGAAAAGAAGAAGAATTGTTAGTTGCTCTACGGCGCGTGATCCGCGCCGTAGACCTACGCAGCAAGCAATTGAGCAAGCATGTTGGGCTAACAGGCCCACAATTATTGGTAATGCAAAATATTCAAGAGAAGCCGGGTATTATGGTGCGAGAAATCGCTGAAAACATAAACCTGAGCCCTGCGACCATTACCAATATTCTTGATCGCCTAGAAGGCAGAGATTTAGCAACCCGTATTCGAAGTACGCAAGATAAACGTAAAGTGGGCGTGTTCCTTACAGAAAAAGGAAAAGTGGCAGTTGTGAATGCTCCTCGCCCCCTTCAGGAACATTTCGTGGAGCGTTTTTCGCAGCTAAAAGAATGGGAGCAAAGTCAAATGGTTGCTACGGTTCAGCGAATTGCGAGCATGATGGATGCAGAAGATATTGATGCATCACCGTTTCTTGAGCTTGGTAGTATTTCAGAAAAACCAAACTAAAACCTGTTTAGGTTTTTTCGCTTAAGCACATTTGCGATATACAAAAACAAAACAGCCGGCATATGCCGGCTATTTTTATTTGTACTTACGAAAATACTTAAAACCTTTAGTACCCATACCTTCAGTTACTATTAAAGGGTTATGACTGGCGCTTTAGTCAGTGTTTTTATCTGCGGCTTTCAGCGGATTAACCCTGCCGCCAGTTACTTTGTCGGCACGGCCTTCTTCTTTGGCTTTTTCGGCGCGCCGTTTTCTAATTTCTTTCGGGTCGGCAATAAGTGGGCGGTAAATTTCTATTCTGTCGCCGTCTTTAACCGTGTCACGCAATTTAACCACGCGACTCCATATGCCAACCTTGGTGCTCGATAAATCGATATCAGGGTACTCATTTAATAGATTCGAAGCTTGAATTACCTCTTCTACGGTTGCACCTTCGTTTATCGACACATCCACCAAAGACTGCTTAGTAGGAAGTGCATAAGCTACTTCAATATGCATTAAGCCTTCACTCACGCGTAAACACTCCTAGCACGTTCTGTGAACGCAACCACCATATTCGCTGCCAAGTTATTGAAGATTTTGCCAAATGCCATTTCTACTAACTTATTGGTAAATTCAAACTCAAGGTTAAGCTCTATTTTACAGGCTTCGTCAGACAACGCTGAAAACGTCCAACCGCCAGTTAAATAGCGAAACGGCCCATCGACAAGCTGCATATCTATTCGCTTACCGGGTTCAAGTACGTTATGGGTAGTGAACCACTGCTTAATGCCTGCTTTTGCCACTAACAACGAGGCTTTCATGTTTTCACCAGATGCTTCTAAAACCTTGCTGTCTCGACAACCTGGTAGAAACTGCGGATAAGCCGCAACATCGTTTACCAAGTCGAACATAGCCTGGGCGCTGTGTGCTACCAATGCACTGCGTTGTATACTCGCCATGTACTTCACTATATAAATATCTAAAGGCGCATTATATCATAGAAAAAATACCACAGAAAAACCCCTTCTCTCGTCTTCGCTTTTTAGGTTTCGCCCCCACATCGTTATGTAAGGCCACAATACCTTTTGCACTAATAAATATTAGTAAATGAACTAATAAATATTGCTACAGGTATACAGACATTCTTACGACAATCAGTATAATAGCGAGCATGAAAAAGAATAAAGCCAACAAAAACACCACCGGTACCATCGCGCAAAACAAAAAAGCGCGCCACGACTATTTCCTAGAGGACAAATTTGAAGCAGGTATTCAGCTTCAAGGCTGGGAAATAAAAAGTATCCGCTCAGGTAAAGTTAACATTTCCGATTGCTATGTGATTATTCAAAATGCCGAAGCTTATTTGGTAGGTTGTCGCATAAGCCCGTTGAACCAAGCATCTACTCACGTTGTGTGTGAACCCGAACGTGCGCGTAAATTGTTATTGAAAAAGCGCGAACTAGACCGACTAATGGGTGCAAGAGACCGACAAGGTTACTCTATTGTAGCCACAGCCATGTATTGGAAGAAATGCTGGGTTAAGTTAGAAATCAATCTTGCCAAAGGTAAGCATGAGCGAGACAAACGAGACTCGTTAAAAGATCAAGACTGGCAACGTCAGAAAGAAAGAATGATGAAACACAGCGTTTAACGCTGTGTTTTTCTTTTAGCTGTCACATTATTTGCAAGGCTGGCTATTAAACTGGTTGCTGGGCTATTTATTGGTCTGATTGCTGGACTATTTGTTGGATTGATCTGCACTAACATTACTTGCACTAGCTGAACTAGCGGTAACATTTTTGCCACTGCTATTGTCTGGGCTAGTAAGCTGAATACTACCATTTTTAGCGTTAACATCACGCTTAGTCATCGACTTGCGATGCATCATATCAAGCACCAAGCTCCAAAATGGCGAAGGCGAACGCAAGGTTGTTAAGTTGTTACCTAAACGCCTTAACTGACGGCGAACCATAGCCATGTTTGCTAAACTTGCTAACGATTTATCTTTCCACGTACAGTGCGGAATAACGCCAGAATAGCGCCATTCTTGCTGCCACTTCTTGGCTAAATCAGGCGTAATGGCCAATGCACTGGCTAACCCCACCAATGAACAACCTTGCTGAATCACTTTTTCAGCAACTTCAGCCCGCTTTATACCGCCTGTTGTCATTAACGGAATATCGGTTTTAGTTTCAAGGCTGTGTGCAAATTCTAAAAAGTAAGCTTCACGAGCAAGAGTAGTATCGTCGCGAGTTTGCCCTTGCATGGCCGGTGCTTCGTAACTACCGCCTGACAATTCTACCACATCAACACCTAGCGCCTCTAAACGGCGTACCACTTCACAGGCATCATCAAAACTAAACCCGTTACGCTGAAAATCAGCAGAATTAAGTTTAACCATAACAATAAAGCCACTTGGGCATACCGCGCGAATTTGGCTAACAATATTAATCAGTAAACGTGCACGATTAATAATAGAACCGCCCCACTCGTCTTGTCGCTGATTGGTTAGTGGTGATAAAAATTGGGTGAGTAGATAACCATGGGCCGCGTGAATTTCAACGCCATCAAAACCCGCTTTTTGCGCTTGCACTGCCGTTTCAACAAAGCGTTTACACACATCGTGAATGTCTTGGCAGGTCATTTCTTTTGGAACGGCAAACAATTTTGAGTGTTTACCCATCTTAAGAGGTACAGCTGAGGGCGCAATGGCTTTACCCTGCATGGCTTTAAATACCTGACGACCAGGGTGATTAATTTGCATCACCGCTAGCGCACCGTTGGATTTGATAATTTTAGCCCAGCGCTCAAACGGCTCTAAGGGGGAGTTTTTATCTAGTACAACACCACCTGGGCCTGTCATCGACTCACGATCGACCATCACGTTACCCGTAATAACCATGCCCAAGTTGCCATGCGCCCAGTACCGGTAAAGCGTATACAGCGCACTTCCAGGAAGACTGCCCGCACTCGACATGTTCTCTTCCATCGCCGCTTTTACAAGGCGATTACGTACCACTACCCCGCAAGGTAAGGTATAAGGCGTATAAATTATTGAGTCTGAAGGCATTAGCACATTAATTGTAATTTCAAGCCGGTACACTTTAATGGTTATTGCCGATAAATGCATCTTTTGAAAGCAAAATATAAAGAAATCATTTAACCGCAAGCAAGTTATGTTATACTGCGCTTTCACACTCGGGGCTGATTAGGATTCGACAGGATCTTGGAAGCCGGAGGTGCATGCAGAGGTGCGGCTGGCCTCTTAAAAAAGCCGCATACAAATAGTCGCAAACGACGAAAACTACGCACTAGCCGCTTAATAACCGGTATAGGCCCTTCCACCATAGCTTTGTTTGCTAGCGTGGATTCGGAAGGTCATCCAAGCAAACTAGCGAGGGAAACTCTCCTGAGGTTGAACCGCGAAATAGTATCGGGACAGCTACCAAGAACCCTGTTTGTCGGGGTCTAAAGTAGTTAAAGAAAAGACAAACTAAGCATGTAGTACCAAAGGTAGACATTTTCTGGACGCGGGTTCAAATCCCGCCAGCTCCACCACTTTAAAACCGCTACAGCCCCACTACAACGCGGGCTGTAGCGGAATCCCCCACTAATACCCCACTAGCAATCAACTACAAAGTACACTTGTTCTGCACACACTGTATTTAAAGGGTTTCAGGCTTTTTTAGAAGTTTTGGATTTGCTTCAAATTTAATTGGAAATACACAATTACTGCACGTAGGTTTCTCCGATTTTTCGTTTAGTTTAACGAAGGTACTTTTATTCTATCCATGTTTCTTGTGTGAATATATTCTCAGCTAGTGTAGATAATATCGTCGGCTCTGAGAGTTTGCGGCACAACCATTCAGGAGTTTTATGAAGATGATAAAGTGATGGCAAGTTCTATGTAAGTTTTAACAATGCTCCAATTATAAATGGCACCCTCCTAACAGTAAGTAAAAGAGTGAGTTTTAATCGTTAGTTATTACTGGTTAAAGTTGATGTATAATCAATGCCCTGTGGCCCTTTCGGGTTACTCGCGACAAAGAAGGTTGGTTCGCTGGGATTCATGACGGAATATTTGCAAGGAGCATTGATTGAAAATTGATAATGTAAAACTCGTTGGCTTTAGAAACTTTAAAGATATATCAGTACGCTTTAATGATAGAACTTTAATTATTGGCAGTAACGACGTCGGTAAAACAAACTTGTTGTATGCTTTACGCTTGTTGCTAGATAAGTCTCTATCAGACCGAGATATTGAACCAGTCCTAACTGATTTTTATATCAACAGAGATGGTGAACAATCCGGTTCCTTTACAATAAATATATATTTTTCAAAAGTTACAGAGGATGCTGTTTTATCAATTTTAAAAGGACATGTTAGTGACAATGGAACATGTGTAATTTCGATGGTTGCTGATAGAGCGACACTAGAGTACCAGATCTATATAGGTTGTTCAGAAGACGAATTAGAATTAGTTCAATCTCGATTTTATTTAAAGCGTTTAAATCTGAGATATGTTCGTTCTAGGAGAGACCTCGAAAAATTCATTAATATAGAAAAGAAAAAGCTTCTAAAGCAATCTCAAGATAATCTTGAAGAGGCTGATTTTGCAGCCGATCAAGTAGAAATGAAAGTAATTTCTGAACAGTTAGGTCAAGTCAATGAAAAAGTGGCTGGACTTAATTACGTTAAAGACGCAACATCTATAGTTAATGAAGAGCTAAAGAAGTTATCACATACGAATGGCGACTATAGCGTCCATTTAGATACTGGAGCCATTAAAGTTAATCAATTTATTGATAATTTGGAGCTTGGCGCTTCAACTTCAGGCTCTAAAATAATGCTAGGGGGTGATGGGAGAAATAACCAGATATTATTAGCATTATGGAAGGCAAAAAGTCAGAGGGAGTTTGACCCTGTCCATGAAGTAACATTCTATTGTGTAGAAGAACCTGAAGCTCACCTCCATCCGCATCAACAACGTAAATTGGCTGACTACTTAATAAATGAATTACCAGGCCAAACAATTATCACCAGTCATTCACCACAAATAACTGAGCGTTATAAACCTGATTCCATTATACGGCTCTTCTCTTCAGCTGAAGGCTCTAAAGCAGCAAAAGATGGCTGCTCCCATTGTATTTCAGATGCATGGGATGAGTTGGGCTATCGGATGAGCATACTTCCGGCAGAAGCTTTTTTTGCTAGTTGCGTATTTCTTGTTGAAGGGCCTTCTGAAAAATTGTTCTATGAAGAGCTAGCGACTCAATTAGGGTTTGATTTAGATTTTTACAATATAACCATCTTATGTGTTGATGGTATTCAATTTAAAGTCTATTGCCAGATACTTGATGCAATGGAAATTCCTTGGGTGCTGAGAACGGACAACGATGTTTCTGGAACTAAGGGAAGACCTGATAAAAGAGCTGTAGGGTTTAATCGCTGTTTTTCTCTAATGGGTTTACCCAATGCTCCATATTATCCGGCGAATACTTCATCACAAGACCTTGTTGATAATGGTGCTTGGCAGAATACTTCTAACCAAGTGAACCCAAATGGTATGTTCTTATCTAAAATAGACCTTGAGAACGATATCGCTCTTGAGTTGGAAGCTGAGCTTTTAGCTTTTGCAGATGTAGAGGACGTTCAAGATGCCATTAAGTATTTGCAGGGCAAAAAGGCGATTAGAATGCGAGAGTTTATTTCACAAAATAGAGGTGCGTTTGTCAATTTAGACAATGGTGAACTGGCAAAGCCACTTGTATTCGCAGTCGCTCAGGCTATAACTAAGCATGGCTAATTTTGAATTTACCCCAGATCAAGAAGCTGCAATTTTATCTGCTGCTAACATGGTTATTACCGCCTGTCCAGGAAGCGGCAAAACAACTGTCCTCGTCGAAAAAATAAGAAATGAAGTTCAATCGCTTCCTGACTATAAAGGCGTGATTGGCATTACGTTCACGGTAAAAGCAAGCAAAGAATTAAAACAGCGGTGTAAAAAAGATGCGTGCGATTTAAAGGCTAGCTTTTTCGGGACAATTGATCACTTTTGTTTAAGCGAAATTATTTATCCATTTGGTGCCAGATTGATAGGCCACGTTTCGTCAGCTATTGAGTGCAAATTATTCGATGAGATTCCCCAAGCCTTAAAAGATCAACTACCTACTATTTCTGCTTACTCTGGCGACATTAAAACTGAAATTTATCCAAAATTTGAACAAGACATAAAGACTTTGTATGAGAATGGATATGTTTTGCTTGAGCTTTTAGGGGTAATGGCTAACCATATCCTAAGTAACTCTTTAGCCTGCCAAAACTACTTTCGAGCAAAGTATTCTTCTATTTATGTTGATGAATATCAGGACTCATCTGAACCTCAACATATGCTATTTTTGAAGTTAATAGAACTGGGGTTAACGGGCGTTGCTGTTGGGGATACACAGCAATCGATTTATGCATGGCGAGGAAGTAACCCCGAATATATTACAAGTTTGACCGACCAGCCTGAAGTCTTTGAACATCACATAGTTAACATAAATCACAGGTGCCACCCTTCTATTACCAACTATTCGAACAGATTATTTAACCCAGCTTGTGATTTAATTCCCACTGATGAAATAAGAGTTTATAGATGGAGTTATCAAGGTACTCAGCTAGATGTGTCTGAACAAGTTAGTTACTCTATTCTCGATATTATCGAAAAAGGTATAACAGACTCTTATTCTAAAATAGGTATTCTAGTTAGAAACAATATATCTCTCGAATTTCTAGAGCAAAGGCTGAAAGTCCCTTTTAGAATTTTTGATGAAAATCCATTAGCTGTTAGAAACACTCGTATTACTAATTTGTTTGCAAGCTTGTTGCGGTATCGTTTTAATGCTGATTATAGGATTAACGATGTAATCGAAACATTTGAACGATACATAAAAGTTCAAGAGCAACAAGTCCCTAATCTTCGGAGATTAGTTGCTGATGTAAAAAACAAAGGTTCTGAAGAGCTGGCTGAGTCGATTATTAATATCTCTGAAGGTATTTATAATTGTGTTATTTCAGATTCAGATAAAGGGCTAATTCATAATATTTGTGTTGATAGTAAGTTGCTAAAACATTACATGCCAATCAACGAAAATGAAGTACAAGTAATGACTCTTCATAAATCTAAAGGACTGGAATTTGATGTGGTTTATCATTTAGACCTTTATGACTGGGTTCACCCTAAAAGGCTTGTTGTTCCAGGTTCATGGGAAGTTCATTATGATAACTGGGGACAAGAACTGAATCTTCATTTCGTTGGTATTACTAGAGCAAAAGAACACTGTATATTAGTTACCAGTAGCAACCGTTTAAACTATCAACACCAAGTGAAAAACGGTAAACCTTCTCAGTTTTTCGATTTACCAGGATTAACAGGGTTATATAGAAAGTAAGTGGACACAATATTTATCAATAAATCTTTCAAATCAGAAAGCCAAAAGCCACTGTCTAAATTAGTCAGTGGCTTTTGGCTTTCTGAATGCTGCTATTACTTAGCTATCGGCTACGAGCTTCCTGTCGTTTAGACTGCTTTTCATAAGCTTCGATATAGTTACCATAATGTTCAAACAACTGCTGTGGCGACGCGTGTCCCATGAGCTTCGAAATTTTCCAAAGGTTTTCGCCTTGAGATATTAGTCTTGTGGCAAACGTGTGACGAAGTTGATATGGATAGCGATATCGCACCCCAGCCCTTTCAATAATTTTTGACCATCTATGCTTTCTAAATGAGTCAGCGTTCCATCGCCTTCCTTGGTCATTAACAAATACGTACTCCTCGTCGTGTTTATCCATTTCTAGCTCTAACAAGTCAGCAAGCTCTTGAGTAATCGCTATTGTCCGTTGTCCAGCGGCCGTTTTAGTACATTTTGTCTCGCCGTGGACAACAGCATCGTAAATAGAAACCTCAAGATTTATAAGACAAACGTCCTCTTTTTTTAAGGCAACCCATTCACTTGATCTCAAACCTGTTTCGCTTAACAGAGTTATAATTGCTTCTTCTGTACCGCTGGTCTCTTTTCTAATTTTTGCCAGTTCATTTGGAGAAAAAGGAAGAACATCTTTATGCATTTTTCTGTTATCGCTTTTTTTTGCAATCTTAATATGGTCTTTTAACTTAAAACCGATAAGTGGGTTCAGCCTGATCACCTTATCTGTAATTGCTGCATCCAATGCAGACCGCAAAACTGATAGCCGATTACCTAACGTTTTTGAAGAAACAGTAGCGTTCTCAACGAAGTTAACAATAGTAATACGCTCCAGTTCAGCTACAGGTATACTCCACAATGGCTCAAGCCCTTTCAAATCTTTTTTGTAGCCAACGATTGTAGATATGGAAAGTCCTCGCTCCTTTGCTTTATCGATATACCTGTCTAGATAAGTTTTAACCGTAACACCCTTCGTTGCCCCACCAAACAACTTTAGTTTTTTAGATTTAGGGAAAAAATCGGCGTAGAAAAATGTTTCCTTAGCGATCTCATGCTTGATGGTTCCTAATACATTAGCTGCCGCGTTGAGGCCTGCCTGAGTAATACCATAGCCAACAGGCTCGCGACACTGGATGCCTTTGTAGGTAAAGCACAATTGTATACCAGCCGCACGTTCGTTTTTATCATAACGAATCGACACACCGCGCACTTTATTTAGCTTTTCAGCATTTTTCTTCAACAACATATACAATTTTCCTCTTTAAGAATTTGAGCCGCTAGTGCGTGCCCATTCACTGATTGCTACGAGGTCAACCCAGCGCTCACGAGCATGTGCTGGTTTGAAAACATGTGTGCCCTTTACCCAGTAGCCACGCTCGATGCGGCGCTCAATCGCTTTTATCTTTTCACCCGACAAATCGCAATACTTACTCAATGGAACGGTTGTTAACACGTACTTAATCCTCTTTACCTCTTCTTCGACTCTTCACGGCAGAAACTTTGTGCCACCGCAAAAGCTTGTATTGACAACTTGCCCCCCCATATTCGAGAAATGAGAGACAAGCTGTTTCACCGAAGGCAAGTAGCCATCCGATGAAGCTATTTTTACAAGTTAACCATTCTCAAGCGAAATTTACGGGAGAATGGAAATTGAGGTTATAAATGCCACCAAGTAAAAAGCCATGTAAACGCTGCGGATCGTGGGAGCGAACTTCTAAAGGGCCGTGTGTTCCCTGCAACAGAAAAGGCCAGAAACGAAGGAATCGTGCAGACGCCACTGGACAAAGCAAAATCGACGATGCTAATGCACTTGCGAGACAGGAAGCCATAGATAAAGGTCAGAATGTATACACCACCGTTGATTTTTGTTACGCATGTAACACCAACCTTAGATACGTGTTAAAACATAAGTGCTTTGAATGTAACTATCTTGGTGCACCAGATAACCCTGACGACAAGCCCCGTCCATTGAAATCAAAAGGTCAAACCTCTAAGCGATAAACATTCAACTGAAAGCACTGAGTAATTTCAGTGCTTTGCAACCTTCTGTCACTAGCGTTTAGGCTATAAGTTCCGCCAATCAATATGATTTGGCTATATCCATTCATCGTTCAAACTACAAAAGTCATCAGAGATAGAAAAGGTGTCATCAAATGTATTTGACGCTTCAAATACAAAGGTCGGCTCTATAGCTAAATCAAACGGTTCAATGCAGTCGTCAATAATAGCAATCACAGCTTCATCGTCATGATTAAGTGGCCCATCACCGATGATATAGCCACCAATATCCACGCTACTATTTTTTATAAGGGGTAAGCCAGAGCCTGGGTTTAGCTGGGGAGCGCATATTTCTTGATCGCATGGTTCAGGTGATTCTACTGATGTGTCGCAGTGGTCGAATAGTTGGTGGCTAAGTAGTGTCATGTTAATTCCATAAATATTGATTTAGTGACTAGAAATTTACGGAAAATTGTGGCATTTTCAATTTCATTGACTGCATAGTCAGCAACAATGTAATTGCCTCCTAAGCGACAACAAGTTCATATAAAAGTGCTTAGTTTCTTCTGCGATATTTGTGCTATTTCCCCCTTCCCAAAATAAATTCCCTTCTTAAGCTCCCTATTACTTCTGAGGCCAACTCAGAAAATAAGGAAGTTAAAATATGTGAGGTAGTCGACGCCTACTCTACTCGGTGTTGCTTTAGTGACATAATGGGGAAAGCTGCTAGGAGACGTTTTGTTTGCCGTATGGATTATACAACTTATCACGCAGTTTGAAGTCCACAACTCTTATCCATTCGTGGGCTTGAAAGGCTGGGCTTTTATTTTTTTGCTTTATGCTACAGTGTTAATTTGCGAATTTTGGCGAAAAAAATATCCTATTAACGAATATGATTAGAGCACCCTGGGGTGCTCTATTTTTACTGATAAATACTGCTATTTACATGCACCAGGCACACGGCATGCGCATGAGGATGGAGCATGACATGCATGATCATCCCCGCAACGCGCAGCTTTATTACTGTTCGCACCATAAAGCACATCTGTTGGATATTTTCCAAAGTGGTTTTCATACAATGCAATCGTTTCGTCAAAGGCAGTTTGCAATGAGCGTTGGTCATCATCACCGTAGATACCAAAGTACGGGTAATGGTGAATAAAGTAGCCAAATATTGTTTCGCAATCTTTTTGGTACGCCATCGTATCAAGGATATGCTCATGCCAAAACTTGTCTACAAGCTTATTCGGCACTAAAGCAACTTTAGGATAAATCAGCTTCAGGAAAAGAAACTTTTTGTATTCCTCTTCTGCGAAGTCTATCAACTCTTCAGTCCAAGTGGCCTCAGACGATTTAGATAGCTTCCATTTCAACTTATCCAAGTTTAGCGAATTTATTACCACGTGCTGCTCACTATACTTGCCGTCATCAGCCCCTACTTTTTGTGCGAACGCCTTATTTGTAACTTGTGCCATTACAGTATTCATATTATTTACCTCCCTGTTGAATTTGCTTACTACGATTACCGTGTTTCTGGTCATACTGCTTGTTAGTTCCAGGTGTTCCTTTGTTAGGGTTTTTCTGGTTTGCAGAATTGTCCATTGGCTTAATTTTTTTCTTTTGAGACATATCATTGTTTCCTTTTTAAAAGTTTAAAGTGCGATACAAACACGTATCACCTTCGCTTAAGGAAACGTTCTAAGTGCTTTCGTTGAATTAGACTGTCAGGAATGAACTCTTCACGAGCTTTTTTGAATATAAGGCGGTAGTTGCCTAGTTTAAATCGTATCAAGCCTTTCGCTAAGCTCAATTGACATCCGCCAAGTTCGGCATAGTTTTTGCCGGACTTAAGGCCTTCCTCTATCTGTACAGCTTTAGAGATGTACTTACGGCACTCAGCCGATTCGTATTGGTTGAAAAGTTTGCGTAGTGTTGTCATGGCTATCTCCTTTGTTTCGACGATAGCCAGTTTTTATTTGTGCGCCGCACAAACAAGCATCAATTCAACATTTTTTGAAAATACTCCCAGGCTTCGTCTGTTTCTGCCTCAATAGCCTTTATTTTCTTATTCAGCGCCTTCACAACAGGTAGGCGAATGACAGCGTCTTCTTCAAGTTTTCGCAGTATCTCTTTAGCCTTTTCATACTGCTTGTCACCAAAGAAGTGTTCTGCTTCCTCGTATCGCTCCATGTAATCTTCCCAGGGAATAACTTGAGAATACGCTGTTAAAATTGGCGATATGTCAGAAGGGTCATTCTGATTAGAAAAAAACGGGGATGGCAGTTTATCCCTGAACAAATCGAACTCAGATGATTTAAGCGTTGCAATAATTTCATGGATGTTTTCTCTAACTACGCCTAAGCAAAAAAACTCTAAATACTGCTGATTGGCAAGCTCTAACAACTCTTGTTCGTATATTTCAGTCATCCCTGACTTTGCATAGCTTTGCAGAAATGCCTTAGTCTTTTTAGTATCTCCATTTAATAGATACCAGATACACAGAATATTCCTAACAGAGTGTCTTCTACCTTTAAGAATAGGATATTTGTTTTGTGGAATACCGTTTGTTTTTTCGCAAATTATTTTCGGCCTATATAGGTTTGCACCGCTTTTTTTAGCAAATATGGTATTCAATGGAATTCGAATGCTATCTGGTAAGTCTTCTGTTTTCAGACAAATGCGAGCTAACTCAAGGAATGATTGAACTTCTACATTTTCCATCAGTTGTACACCTCGTCACAAAGTAGATCGCGAACATCACTTCGTCCTATTTCCTCCTTTTTACTACTCCTAAGAATATCAACAGCTTTCTCACCTTTAACGCAGCGGTAAACTATGCGGTTACTTGAGCGATACCTGTAGTCGTTTACTCTTTCTTTATTGTAGTGTTCATAGATGTAGTCGATCGTTCCCTTACATTGCCCTAACAGAATTGACTCTAGCTTAGACAGGGAAAGTATCCCTAAAAAATTCCGCCTATTTTCGTCTACCTCGTTACAAGATCGCACAAGGTCAAGACTTTTGTGATTTTTAAGTGCTGCGATTGCTAAGCACTCTCCCAGCTGCATAAATTCTTTCTTGTTAAAAAGTACAAAGGTAGCCTTTGACACTTCACTTAGGTGGGCACAGTTGGAAGGTAAACGTTCTTTCGCAAAAGATTGTGAAGAGAAAACTAAAATGGCTAAGATAATGAGATACTTCATCGGTTTACTCCTTCCCAAAATGCTTAAACGCTTTCACAAATATAAGCGTTGTTACTATCCATGAAAAAAACGTGAGAGAATCTGCTATCACTCCGTTTCCTAACCTGTCGAAAGCGCCTAATATTGTTTCGTTTGGGTGGTCTAAACCTATTATGAATAAAGCGAGTGCTAAAAAGTAAATTGAGAATTTTACTAAATTTATAACGATGCGGTTGAATCCGTTCGCCGCTAGCGCCAATTTATATCTGACGTCATAGTGAGTAATCTTCACAGATATAAGTTTCTTTAGCTTAAAGACTGTTAGCGCTGCGAGGGTTACCATGAATAGCTTGTCTATCGTTGTTAAATCAGATGTGTTACCCACCCCATCTAGATGTTCAAGCTCTGAAAATATAATAACCGCGAAGTAATAGGCGATTAAGTATAACGAGACCAGCAACGAAATCAGGTGCAGAAAAGATTGATAATAAGGTATCGCGCTTCCTTTAAATTGATAGATACCTTCGGGGTCAAATAACCTTATTTTTTTTCTGGCTTTCTGAATGAATTTAGATTCTAAATCGCTGACGTCTAAGCTTTTAAGTGGCTGCCCGTTTTGGTTTTGTGAAGTCTTGGCTTCGTTGTTATCTGTTCTCGATTCAGGCGTTTCTGGTTTATCATTAGCAAAACTAGGCTGAGAGTCGTAATCCATTACCATACTGCGTTTCTCCATTTGCAACGTGTTTTCTAGCTTTTGTATCGCAACGTTGATTACTAAAGTGAGAATAAGCTTTTCTGAAAGGATGAAAGCTTACACTCAATGAGAAATTGCTCCTAACACGGCGCTAAGAGCCTATTTTTATAATAATTAAATTTGAAAGATTCCGAAAGACTGGGGTAATCTTACTAGCCCCTTTTTATATCCTCCAGATCTCAGGAAGTTAAAAAACAAGGCCTATTGAGAATTTTTTTAGCTACAGTTAAAAGCGGCATTTAAACGCCAATGAGGCTTCGTTACTAATGAGTGTTGAGATTGTAGATTCATTGGCCTGTGGCGTTGTTGGCAGTGTTTTTTTACTTAACATTACTCTTAACAACTTAACTTTTGACTCATATTTAACCCAAGACTGTGAAGCTAAAAAATTGCTCACACATGATATAAAATATCGATTGGCTAAAAACTATGCCGCCTAAGATTTATGAAGCTTGCTGTATTCTTTCTCTAGCTTGATCAATAGCTCACTATAACGCTCCATAGAAACGGAAGAGCTAATGTTATTTAGCATAAGAAATTTGATGAAAGCAATTAAATACGACCTGTAACCACCTATTTTATTTAATAGTTGGTCTTTACAATAAGCATCTTTGAACTCTTGTTCAGTGTTTGGTATGGGAAAATTAACTTTATCAATCTCCAAACTGAAAACAGATTTCAAGACCTCAGAATTGCTTTTTCCGTTCCCCAACTCATAAATGAGTTTATCTAACAACTTCAATTTCTTATGTGACAAGCGTATATCACCAGAAGGGAAATCACTTCTAGCCCCTTCGATAACATATCCATTGAGTGATAGAACGTGCTTTTTATAAATACTTTTTCGTTTGTTTAATTCAAAACCATGTTTCAGTAAAAGTTGGGAAATAAAGTCTAAAAAACTTCTACTATGAATATAACTACTTGAAGCCAAGGAAGAAAAAAGCATATCATCTGCATAGCGTGAGTATTCAATTCCATGAATGGAACAGTGCTTTTGGATAATAATATCTAATTTTCGATAAATTATATTCGAAATCGCTGGAGACGTCACAAATCCCATTGGCAAAACTGATTCCCCAGCAAATTTTCTATTAGCGCTGTGGGAAGGAATTGTAAAAGTTACAAGATCAACAAAACAATTCAATAGGAGCTTTTCACCTGTATCATCGACAACCAATTCATCTTCTATGTAATGACTGAAAGTCTCAACAATCGATGGCTTAGTAATTGAAGGAAAAAAGCTTTTAATATCTAATCTAAGGAAATTGTAGTTATATCTATGTGGTTCCAAAAAGTCAAAATATGAAGTGTGCTTACGAAATGCCTTTGCGGCATTATTTAACGGTATTTTATATAAGAACCTTTGATTCAACTCTTGTTGATATAATTTTTCTCGTGATCTATCCCCTAGGGCATAGACAAATTTTCTACCAATTTTAAAACTGCTGACTTGATCTTCAACAAAAGGATTTAATACCTGCTCCTCAATATTCAAAATATCGAAAAATAATTTCTTGTCTAACTTTTTCATTTAATAGTTTCTTTTGATACTAAAAACATCTTTTCACGCTCGTGGACTAAAAGTTACGTGTCGGTGAGACCAGGCTCAGAGTTGGTAATTAAGAGCTCGGAGCGTCAGGGCACTCACTGATGTAAACATCAGTCTCTATACTCTATCAAAAAGAAACTCTTTTGATGATATCATCAAGCTCTGGAAAAACAACCGCGAATTGACCATAGAACCTTTTGCTATCACCGTTAGTTTCCAAATCAATTTCATCAATGCAATAATCAATAAAGCTCGTTGCCCACCCACTCGTCTTACTCGTGTCAAAAGTAAAATTCTTTAAATAATCAGTTCTTACTTTTTCAACAAAGTCTCTTACGTCTTCCGAGACTACCCTATCATACGAATCTGAAGTGAGTTTCTGGTAAGTATTAGTCTTCCCGCCAAAAACCAATCTAAAAGCAGCAACAAGATCATGACTCGGCAACTCAAACTCCTTTACCTCATCTCTTATCAGCTTTAAATACGCAATTTTAATTCGCTGTGAAAACCTTTTTAAGTCCTTGGAAAGAACAACATCTTTATCACAAAATGAAAACAAAGCTTTAAAGGCTATTTTGACATCACCATGACTTGAAAATCCACGTTTAACACCTTTAACCTTTTTATGTATATCTTTTCCAGGCGAAACATTAAAACCTAACATAAACTCTCTAAAAATCCATTTAACGAAATAGGGAATGCTCCTGTAATTTATTAGAACACCTTCAATTGTGGTGTAGTTAAATCTAACATTACGATTTTTAAAAACATTACGATTTGCGTAATTTACAAAATACTCTAATTTAAATAAGCTAAAATCCGTTCCGCTACTGGTAATTTTTTTGGGAGAATCTACAGCAGAAAAAACTTCTTTTATTGCTTTCGAAATGTAAAAGTTTTTTGAACCATAGAAAGAGAATTTTAGAGATTTTTCTGCATTCGACAAGTTCACTTTTTTATTGGACAAACTTAATTTTAAAAGCGGCAAGCTTTCAACATTCACATTTACTAAGAAATCCGAATCATAAAGTATTAAAAAAGGGACTGGAAGATTACTTTTAGTTGGGTCTAACGCGTTGAGGTGGACATCATTTGCATTATATACATCTATATCTCTCAACTTATCAAATTTAGACGCCAACTTTAGATTACCAAATATTTCCAATTCAGTCTCACCTTCTACGAAAAGGATGAATTTGCTAAAAAACAATCTAGCTTCATTGTCACTAAAAATATTTAAAAACCTGGAGTCATCGTAGTGTGATTTAATTTTACGAATCTGTGTAGAATTATTTATATACTTCTTAAAATGAAGAACTTGATGCTCTTCATCTCCTTTAAAAAGTTTAACAACAGTCTTTATAATGTTAGGAGAATGTGTTGAAAATATTATTCTGGGATAAGGCGTCGCATATCGCCCTACTTCACGCTCACTCTTAGTTTTTTGAAAAGACTTATATATAGTATGAAGTCGATGAATTAACAGCTCATTCTTTTTGGGGTGAAGACCAATTTCAGGTTCATCAACGAAAACGGTTGGTGTGATAAATTCTCGTCGAGTCAGAGCAATCATCAAGTTTAGATATAGCTCTAAAAACTTATGTGAATTTGTCCCATCTGATTGTCGAGCTAAATCTTCGCCTTCTATGTTGAAAGTATGACCTTTCAATCCTACTTTTACATAATTAAGCACTTTTTCCTGATATTGGTAAGCAGACGTAGTTGTTATATCATTAACTTTATCAACATAGTCTTTATACGCTCCACTCTTTTTCGAGACTCGTTCATCAATAAAATCAACTAGGTCATCAATCTCTAATGTATTCATGTTGAGAAACTTTAGTTGACTAATAGTTTCCCAAATCTTACTCCAGTCATAAAGATTAATATGTCTTGTATCAATTGAAAAAAAAGGATAAACCCTGTTTATAATTTCGAGAACTTTATTATTCTTTGTTGACCAATATATAGAATTGTCTTTTCTTACTGAGAGCGTTAAAACGTAACTAGAGTTTTTACGACTTTGCTGCTTCGAATATTCAGTGAAAGCAGCTAATCCAGTCAAGTTATGCTTTAACGAGAATAAAGTATTGAAAATGTGGCGAAAGTAAGGGTTACTTAGATCTTTTCTTTTTGACGTTACAATTTTTTTGAGTCGGGTTGTGTCATATTCAATGGAAATAGTACCAATTGCAGAGTAATTTGAAAACAAAGAGGGCGCTACAACTTTTTCATGTCGCAGACAAGAGTAAAAGTAATTCAATAATACAAGAAGGTTAGATTTTCCTGCATTATTTTGACCAACAATACAATTTACATCCTTAAAATCAGGTATATATATATCTTCGAAAGAGAGTAGATTTTTTATTCTTATTGACTTAATACTCATTAAGTGTGTTTACCTATAATTTTATTCTTAATATGATTTATACCAAGTATCTGAACAGTCAACTTTTAGCATAAGAATTAAAAAAATGTTAAAATATCAAAAACTTGTGGTTAAAAGTGAATCCGTAATTTTTTCTGTAGTTTAAAGCACTTTCAATTTATTAATCATAGAGTCACAAAACATCATCAGTCTATCTATCTTTTCAACAATTTTTATCTACTCTGATATAGGAGGGATAGGAATATACTTTTCACCAACATCTTCAAGGCGAAAGCTGTTCTTAATTCCTCGACGTGGAGGATCGAACTGCTACTTGGCAAGTGGTGTTCTTATTAACTCTGCAAAAAATCTGTTTTGGCATTCAGGCATAAAACGCAACATTGCTGGCAAAAATGAAGGGCACATCGAGTAATTTCGCGTAATAGATCCCTTGTTGCATCCCCTTACCGATTTCATTCTTATTGGCTTTAGCTTCTATAACGGCAAGGGGCATTGAGGGTTTGTGATAAAGCACGATATCAGCGGATTTTACTTTTTTACGTGCAGCGACCATACCGCGAACGACAACTTTACCATCACGCAGTTTTACTTCCTGCCGGATTTGGGTCATAACATCCCAACCAGCCTGCTTTACAGCGGGCATGATGTACTTAGATATGATGTCTATTTCTGATAGCGCTTTTTGTTCACTGAACACATACGTACTCCGTATACAGTTCACGTGAAGGCCCAATGACAGTGCTCTAATTGAGAACTGGGTTGAATCCCTTCAACGTGACGAGATAGTCCTTTTGTGCGATGCTCGCGTATATTCGCCTCTTATTAGACAAAAGTATCAGAACACCGCCTTATTGTCACTTATACGTCCGACAAAACTCACTTGCGCGGACATCTAACCACAAAATAAACTCATGATTAAAGTGTAATAATCACTCGATTTTAAACTTTTATCAAAAGCAGAATCACTCTAGAAGTCAGCGGTTAAAGAAAAAGCATTGCTGCAATCTTAAAAATTCTCCTTGTTTGGCCCTTTTTATGGCCGAAGACATAAAAGGAGAAATACATGAAATGTAAGCGGCAATTTTTTATTGCATTGTTTGACGTGCTTAGCTCACAGCTGATGACAATAGGAGACATTCTGTTTGTGATTTTTGTTGTGCAACTAATAACTCGATTCGAAGTTGCAGAGAGCTATCCGTTTATCGGAATAAGAGGCTATATGCTAATTTTGCTTATCTATTTAACATCACTTGCTTGTCTCTTACAAAGTACAAGGCTGCGAAAAAAATAGAATGATCTTGGAGCACCCGCTGGGTGCTCTTTTTTCTTCTAATTATTTACCTATTAACATCCGCAACTTGCTTTTCGCTCTCATCGAAGATGCAAACAACGTAATCGGTACGATTATGTAATAAAGCTTGAGCAAAGCTCAATAACTACTGCGTAGTGAACAGTTATGTGAAACATATTTGGTCACGAAGCCGGAGTCAGCATCGCAGATTAAGGCCAATTTTAGTTTGCCTCAGCAAACCAGGGTGAAGTTGCGTAGCAACATATCCCTGCCTGAGCACCTGCGGTGCGAATGTAGCGAGGCGTATCCGAGTAACACTTTTTCCCGACGCTACACTAGGGTAAAAATGGCCTTAATCAGCGGTAGCTGACTCCGAGTAAAACTTCTGTCGCAGTCACAACGTGACAAGTAGCAGAGCAGCGACGAGTCGCGTCAGCTCTGCTTTGCAGAAGATTTACTCCTACGAAGTAGACAACATTTTAAGAATAAGAAATGTTGTAGCTAAGCAGTATGCTTAGCAAAGCGAAGCTTAAGCATAATGCAAGGCATTGTGCGCTCATTCGAAGATTCTCCCGAGCTTGGTTCTATGTAGTTATGATTTAAAAACAGGAGAATGAAATGAACTACATAGACCGTGCAATCGAGTCTTCTATACGCAACCTACACATCACCAATAAAAGTGACCCAGCGTCAATCGGCATACAGCGAGAGAATGCCACAATAGCGATAACAGGAATATTTGGAGTTACCTGCAAAACCGTAATTCAGCGTCATCTAGAGCTATCTAGAGAAGCTGTAAATAAACTTGTAAATCGACTCAAAAAGAAGCAAATCGTAGCTATACACCCTACTTTTGCTAACCAAGACAGGAACTTCATAGTTCTAACCAACCAAGGTATTCGGGAAGCGGAATTTTTGCTCAACAGAGAACTACACCTGCGCTCAGATGTTAGCAGAGTGAACGAACGAAATTTGCTTCATGACCTCTCGGTACAGATTGTTATTCTCGACTTGGTGAAGGCTAACAAAATTACGGGATTTGCTTCTGAGCGCGATATTGCTATTCAGTTAGAGAATAGAGCAAATGACCCTCGACTGGTTGATGCTCTGGTTGTCGATGCAAATACTGGCTGTCGTATCGCTATTGAGATGGAAGCATCTAATGCCAAGAACAAATCTAATGGCGACCTTCGCGCAAAAATACTTAGTAAATATCTACAGGAATTTGAAAGTGACGACGGGCTATATGAATTTGTCTACATGTATAGTCACCCCCAGCGATTTCTTACTCAGATTGAGAAGGCCCACGCTCGTCTATTCGCAAATACCCGTTCTTCTTTCACTGAAAGTCAGCAAGCGACACTAACGAGCCAAATCAAATTTCAGCACAATCAATGTGATGTCATATACGAATTAATGTTTAACAGTAAAAGACCGTTAGGAGATGACAAGTCACAGTCTATTTCCAGAGAAGCGTTTTTCACAGAACTCGCCAAACTGGAAGCGCTTGCACAGAGTAGCAAAGACAGAATAGTGGAAATAAGGTTAGAAGGCTTTCGTGACGGTGGAAGAGTTTTAGGGTTACTAGATTAATTTTAGACTTGACCTCAGGGAGCGATACGCTCCCTTTTTTTTTTTTATGGCTTACGATAGCTTCAAGAATTATTGAATATCGTGTTGATAGACAAAGCATCTTTAACGTACATACCTCTATGTACGTCGAGCCAGCAGAGGATTGCACTGTCGAGGTTTACTGTGCTATCAGTAGTGCTCCCACCCGAGTTCATGAGACTCAAGCAGATTGAGTTTATGAAAGATTGCGGCTCAGCTATTACTACATAGCCCCCGATTACGAAAATTTTCAGCATAATTTACATGACAATGGAAATTTCGATTGAAGTAAACTGAATATAGTTACTGATTAATGTGAGCGCGACGCATTAGTCTGGTAACAGGTTTGACGGTACGCCATTAACTCCCCCTTCATACAGCAGGAGACTAAATATGACTTAGACCCATCTGGTAGATTGGCGTTGGCTCTTGCCTTAAATTAGTGGGCTAGACGATGCGGAGGCGTCTTACAACCTCGGCATATAGATAAAGTGTTTGCTTTATCCTCTAAGGCGTACCGTCCTTTTTAATATGTATTTTGCTTGTATCGACTCACTTCGATGTATTCCCGCGCCCTCTTGAATAGTCGAACGTCTGTTAAGTCAGCATCTCTTTTTTTACACTGAAACTGATGTCTTGCTTTACGGAAGGCAGCCATTGCGCAGATTAAAGTAAAAATATCACTTTCATCTAGCAGAATTCTCATGAGCAGAACTTAGTTAATCATAGGACTAACTGAGGAATTTATTATGAGACCTAACTACGAAAGCGTTTTCGACGCTTGCATTAAACTCTCTGGAAAATGGATATCACTTGCTAATTCAGTAAGCTATGACGCAATTATTAATACACTTTGGAACACACTGTTTCTATTGCTAGATTATCCCGACCTCATTGCTTTTGAGACACTGTCATACAGGTTATTTTTGATTTCGTTTGGATGCGTGGGTATAGGGGTTATTTTTTCACTAGCTGCGTATTTTTGTATGAGAACATTGGAGAGTGAATAATATTGAGCACCCCGCGAGGGGTGCTTTTTTAATACTAACTTTCAGCTTCTATGTCAGCTTTTAAAACGCAAGGTCGCTTCCAAACAATTGGCTTTGTTGCTAGCGCCGTGATAACACCGTTATTGAATGACTGTCCACCACCAATTGGATTATAAATACCAATCACACGAGGTGTGATTACCATAGATTCGTCCATTAATAGGGCTTTTATAGAACCAATCGCAAGAATTGCGTTTTGGATGGTTGTTCGGTCTAATTCACTAGGAAGCGGGAGGTTAGATGAGACTAGAGGCCCAGTTGCTCCCAAGGTTTGAACAACCAATGTCCCAGAAATATTGCCAGCTCTTGCCTCTGCCGCAATCTCAGGAAGCCCCGACAAATCAACTTCACCATTAGTCACAGTAACTGTAGCAGTAAGCCTTAGTCCTACACCTACGTATACTGGCAGCGAAATAGGTTCAAAATCGGCTTTTGAACGAAGTTCAGTTACTGCTTTAGTGTTTGCTTCATTAAAGTAAGAAGAAAAAATTTCACTTTCCGGATTGGGCAAAATTTTATAGTTTGAAACATAACCTGGAGGTAGTGGCTCTAATAGTGGAACTATTTCTCCTTTTCTGTCTTCTTCCCATTTATAATCAAACAATCCAAATCTACCTTTTCGGGCAACTTGACCGACAATTTCTCTTCTAGCGAGAAAACTACCCTCAACTGTGTCTGTATTCATATAATCTATAACTACTTGATAGGTGTTGCCTTCATATCCAATAGTAGTTGAACCAAAACTCAATCCGCCTGACGAAGTAAATTCTCCCACTGCCAATCTAACGGTTTGATCTGGAAACGATATTTTTAAATCTTGGATCTTAGCTTTAACGCTATCACCCAGAAAGGCTGGGTAAGAGTCGCTTGAACAGTGGTCTTGGTAGGCGACCTGCACAGGTAGGGGGTCAAACGGTATGTAGCTGAAAGAAGTCTTGTTTTCAGCAAGAGTAATCGGCACGCTCATGTTAACGCAGCCATACAGTGTGATGCTTACGAATAATAGGACAGCAGATATGTAGTGTTTCATTTCAAACTCCCTTTTGAATATTTTGGATAAAATACATTAGATTAAAATTCAATCAATAATAGATCAAATTTTAATCAGTTTATATTTTTTTTTATCAGAATTGCGAAGAACTACTCATTACTGAACAAATTAAAGTCGAATCTATGTGTATAGTGAAGTTGGTTAAAAAAGGGCTGCAAAGCAGCCCTTAAAGTAAGTCGATCCGCTCACTCCACTCATCAATTGCTTCCAACGAAAAATAACGTTTTTTCGATACGCCAAATACGTTTTCAAACTCAAAATCATCGACTTCTTTAGAATTGATGAATTCAGAGATTTGTAATTCAAAGAACAGAAACAACAAGCATCTTTCCGAAGGAATAAAGTATTTCTTTCTCAGTTCCTCTGGAAGCTGCTGTACTAGCCCATCTGATAGTACAAAGCCGTTAGTAATAAACTTCTCATCTTTGTGTTCATAGATATAGTCGAGTGTCTCAGGATTAAAATGCCAGCAAACTCGAAACTTATCAGGCCACTCCGTTCTTGTAGTGCGTTTAAATTGATGAATAAATGTGATTTGCAGATCACGTTTTGGTGTCTTTTTAGTCATAGTTAAGTCCAATTAGTAAACCTCATAACTAACTAGGCTTACATCTGGAGCATTATGGTAATATGACTCACAGAACAGACATGGAGCGTAAACATGGATTGGAAATTCTTCGCAGTGTTCTTCGGATTGTATTTGGTATACGAGTCATGCAGAGTTCTTTACGAATGTTGGAGAGATAAAATGACTTTTAGCCAGTGGTGGAATGCGCCTTTGAAAAAAGAGAAGCCAACCAATTTTGAGGCATAATATTTGAGCCTAGCAGAAATTAAAAAACACAAATACTGCACAGACTTCCCTACAGGCCAATAAAATAGCGACTAAGACGCGGGTTCAAATCCCGCCAGCTCCACCAATTCAACATTTAAAGACGTCCTAGGGCGTCTTTTTTTGTGTCCGTACCAACGTAAAATCAATAACTTAGCGTATTTTAACGTTCAATAGCTTCCCTTAGCTTCTTTGATCTTTAGGTACACCATTGGGTACACAACGCAAACTAGAGGAAATTGGTGTACCCATTATGGCAAAGGTTACCACACGGCTATCTGATTGCGCTCTTTAGTCTTTGGCAGATAAAAGCCCCTAGCTTGTTCAATGGGGATTTGGTGGAATTCGTAGAGTAAGATCTCTTGCCCCCCACCAAATGAATGTATGTTCCCGAAAAAGGTATTACGTTTCTGTCCTTTTGGGCTTTAGTTTCCACGGGCAAATTCTTCGCCCTCGTTGCCGTTGCCCCATTATTGACCGTAGATAGCCACGAGGGAGAAGGTAAGTGTGACATCAGATGACGTTATTCCTTTAAATTCGTAAAAAAACTTAGTAGCAGAAAAAGTAACTGACTTTTTATTGTTTTACCAACATTACTAGCAAAGAGATTTCATCAAGTACTTATGTAAGAAGTACCATGTAAGAAGTGCAGATAGATATTGGAACATTTGCACTTGACCGACAAAACTAAGCTATCTGTGGCGCTAGCAATAGAATTATAATGTTTCATTAGCGTATAATGGTCTTACAATAAGAAGTCACTATTCAATGTAGCTGCCTGATTTTGTTTAGTTCACTAGGCCTACAAAGATTCAAAAAATCCCTACTACACCAAATTTATATTAAGTTGCCATATCGAACGTTAACGTAAATACGTTAACTGCTTTCTATCGCGCAATTTCTTACAACGTATTTGTGATTGCTGAGGCTTACGTTATTCCTCACCATCAAATTTTAAGGTATTTATGTCTGCATCATCTTCAAACCCAAGCGCCGTAGTTTGGCCTATCTTCGTAATGGCGCTGGGCACATTCGTTTTAGGGCTTACAGAGTTTTCATCTATGTCGATGTTACCTCTTATCGCCGAAACTTATGCTGTCACGCCATCAATGGCCGGTAATGTAATAAGCGGCTATGCCATTGGTGTGGTCATTGGCGCGCCGTCGTTTATGTTACTTACTAACAAGACCAACAGACGCACTTCTCTGATCATCTTTGCAGCGATGATGTGTATAGCTAACGGCTTAAGTGCTATCGCCTCTAGCTTGCCAGAGTTGGTGTTTTATCGTGTATTGTCTGGTTTGCCCCACGGCGCTTATTTTGGTACCGCGTTATTAATTGCCGCTAGTATGGCCCCTACTGGAAAACGGGCCAGCTATATGTCGATGGTATTTGCTGGGTTAACTATCGCCACTATTGTCGGTGTTCCCATGGCAACTCTGATAGGGCAAAATATGAGTTGGCGAGTGTGTATGGCGCTAGTCGCAGCCCTTGCGTTCATCACCATCGCACTTATTTATATGTTCGTGCCTAGCAGCCCAGTCACCACGCCAACGAACTTACGGGAAGAGTTTGGCGTGCTTAAGAACAAACTCGTATGGTCAATTTCAGGCATCATCTTTGTTGGCTTTGGGGGTGTGTTTTGTATTTATACCTATCTTGCCGATACCATATTAAACGTGACGAACTCGCCAGAGGTGACCATTTCGGTTGCCATGATGATGTTTGGTATTGGTACCACTATCGGTAATTGGTTCATTAGTAAACTGGCTGACAAATCTCCTCTTCGCACCACAGGTATTGCGTTGCTATGCAGTGTTGGTGTGTCTGTTATATATGTGTTTGCGGCAAGTAATATTTGGTGGCTTTACCTTACGGTATTTCTGCTTGGTGCTAGTGTTGGTTTAGCCGCCGTTATTCAGTCGATGTTGTTAGATGTTTCACCCACGGGGCATGCAATGATAGGTGCGCTTGTGCAGTGCGCATTTAATACGGCAAATGCTATTGGCCCAATGCTGGGCGGCGCAATATTGGCCTCGGGCGCTAGTTTCAATGAAACTGGCTACGTGTCGGCTATGCTTTTCTTTGGTGGGTTTATCATGTGGGCGCTTAGTTATCTGCAACTGCGTAATCGCAATCCTGCCCCTGCTACAAGTTGAACCACTAGTTAAAAATAAAGGGGTAAGAGTACATTTCATCTTATTAATGCACTCTTACCCCATTTGTTATACCCCACTTTCAATACCAACTAAAACTGGCTCTCATTAACCAACTCAAGCCAAATAGGATTGGTATAGGCTTTACGGCCTTCAATATCTTCTACGACCAAAGCAACCCAGCCCGAAACTTGTGGAACTTCAAAGTTAACGGAGTCGTGATCCCCAGTAAGCGTTTTATCTTCAAGCACTACGCTGTTCGCGGCGCTTTGATTATTGGTAGCAGAGGCTGCGCTATCACTACCAATCAACTGCACCGACTTAAGGCCATTTACCGCCACCAAATCGAAACTTATTGTTTGTGGTTGTGCCTTTGCTAGCTTCATTGTATCGCCAAACATTACATTTTCAGGGTAAATCACAGGGCCAAAAGATACGTATGAATGGCCATCCTTTGCAGCCTGTGCAAAGGCCTTAGCTGTCGGTTTACTGCCGGTATACACAAACAACCGATTTAAACCACTGGTTTGGTTTAACACATCGTGAGTGTCTGATCCTGCGGTAAAATAGTAGGGTAACCCTTCATTCCAAAACTGATGCGCTTTATTAATAGTTGGCTCGTTATTCACCACGGCATTTAACTCAAATAAATCTATGCTAGGGTTAAAGCCGCCCGGCGCTGTGCCTTTATCTAAACTGCTTAAATAGCCATAAGGTATGTAGGGGTGATTTGACGCAATAACAGTAGCCCCCATACGCCGCACATCTTCAATAATGCTGTGTATATCATCTACACCTGGGTCGACCGTTAATTGCGCCCCGCTATCGATAGGAAATGCGTTGAAATGCCCCCAAGACGGTGACACTTCAATAGACGGTATAAAGGGTACATTGCGTGCATCGGCCAGAGTTTGAATGGTGTCGTTGTTTTTAGTGGAATCATGATCACTTACAAATAACACGTTTAGCCCAGCAGCTAGTTGAGAACGCACCAGATTTATAGGGTTTGTTGACCCTTCTAATACATCGGCATGATGGTGCAGGTCGCCTGCGTACCAACCGTATTTCGTAGGGTACGTTTTTACATCAATAACACTTGCTAAAGTCGTGGTTTCATTTGCGTTAACGCTTGCCGAAATCAAAGTACTTTTGGCGTTAAAGCCCGCGCCATGTGAAACGCTTAATTCGTATTCCCCTGGTGCCAAACCAAATACGGCGTTGCCAATATTATCAAGGTCGGTGAAGAAGGCTCGTGCCCCTAAATATTCGATGAGTGGTTGATTGCCCTGCTCTATTTTAATTTTTGCATCTATGGGCTGCTGACTTTTTGCGTCGGTAATATTAAGGCTTATTTTACCCGGGGCGCGTAGCGCATCGAATGAGAGTTTCTGAGTCACGTTCTCTTCAACGGTAATCAGTCGCGTTTTACTGTCTGAATGTTGTTTGCCCGTAGCGTAAACTTCGTAGTCGCCTACCGGCAGCGTGAAATCCACATTCTTGCCGTTCCCCATGGCCCACATATAAGGCACACCATTTTGCGACACTACAATGGCGGCTTGTTCAACGGCTTGCCCTTCCTGTGTACTTACGTGCGCCTCTATTGTTCCACTTTTAAGCGCCTTTCGCTTTATTTCGGCACTCACAACGGGCGCTAAGTTACCACGGGGCAATACCTGATAATCACCCGAAAAAGTCATACTTTGTGAAGGACTAAGTGTATGTGCCGCGTATAAATCACGCGACTGATTTTTAGTTTCACGCATATAAGGGGCGTGCAATGCAACCGCCCATTCTTCGTCATAACCCACGAAACGGTCTGATAACCATACATTTTCAGATGATTTTTCGGTAGTGTGGCTACGAGGAACAGCAAATTTGTATCCGGAATCTGGCCATAAGGTGTAGCCTGAAAGCGCGTCAATATCGCTATCACCTTTATTGGTCATTGTGGTTTCAACATGAATAAGATCTGAGCCCTCAGAAAGGCTGTACGTTGTGCTTATTTCAGTTTCGCCAAAGTCTCTTTTAATATTCACGACCGCTTCTTGAGCAGTATCTTTAAGAATATCTATTTTAGTGTAGGTATTAGGCCAGCTTGACCAATTATTTGGGATGAAATCGGCAAACGCAACGCGGTCGTTACTAAGCGTGCCATCCTCTTTCACATTGGCAATGTCAACTATACAGCCTCTTGCTACGCCCCACGGCGGCGCTGAATCTACTGCAATAGCGAATGCGAGTTGATCGTTTTGAATGGTTAAATCTTCGTTGGAAATAGCATTCCCATGTGGAATAGCCGTTTTCCCTTTTGTGATACTAACCGAGGCATGACTTGCATGTGATAAAAGACTCCCCGATACCAGTAATGAAATACCCAATAATGCAGGACTTAGCGTCGAAAACTTCATGAAAACACCTTATGTGGTAATACAAGTCGTTTGAGTGAATGGCGCATGAAAAAGACAGCAATAGCGCGTTAGTACGTAAACCATGCGAAAATATTTAAGAATAAAGCCGCAGCCAGTAAGCCTGGTTGCGGCTTTATTATTTTTATTCTAAAGCGCTATTGAATAGCGCTTTTACACTTATTGAATTACATCGCAACGCGCACGTTGAAAGAAGCGATGCGAGGGGCACCAATCCATCCAGCGTTTGCAGCAATAGAACCAAGGTAATCTTCATCGAACACATTGTTTACAGTAAAGCTTAGCTCTACGCTATCAATGCTACCGCCAATGTCGTAAGCCGTTTTACCTAAATACAGGTCGCTTACAATGTAAGAGTCAGTTTCTTGTGTATTAGCTTGGTCTAAGAAGCGCTCACCTACATATTTTGTGCTAATGCCAGCGTAAAAATCACCTTTGGTGTAATCAAAACTAACCACAGCCATATCTTCTGGCGAGCCTATCACGGTATTACCGCTAACGCCTTCGTCAGTATAAGTTGAGTCGTTTTTAGTATATGAAACATAGATGCCTAATGAATCGGTAATGCTGTAATCAATTGATGCTTCAATACCATCAGATTCAATACCACCGTCATTGATGTAGCCGCCTGCAGCAGATTCTAAGAAATCGATACCGTTTACGTCTTCGTTACTTACAAAGGTAATGCGGTTTTCAAATTCAATCGTGTAATACGTTAAACTTGCATTGAACCCACGCGTTGAATAACGCAAACCGAAATCGATATTGTCTGCGGTTTCTGGCTCTACCGTACTGATATCAGTGTCGTCACGCTCTAACACCGCATCTTTTACCGCTGCAAAGTTCTCTGCATATCCACCGAAAAGCTCTAAACCGTCAACCGGTAAAGGTGCAACGAAACCAGCAGAAATAAGTACATCTGAGTCAGACGATATATCTAAGTTATTTTCAGGGGTAAACTGGTCTTCTTTAGACACATCAACGTTAAACTGCTTTGCGCCTAAACGAATTTTAGCGAAGCCTGCATCAAGTTCGTTTTCAACATAGTACATAAGGGTTTCAACAGGAAACTCTCGGTCGTACTGAATCCAATAAGGGGTGTTTTCGTAACGAGCGCTTGTTGAAGCATCAATGGTTTTGTGCCAATCGCGGTATTCGTCACGCTGATAATCTTCGTACCAAAAACCACCACGAACTACGTTGTCCATATCGGCAATAGTCGTATGCCAAACAAAATCACCGTTTATGCCGTAACGCTTTTTGTTGTAATGAGTGTGACGATTAGAGCTTACTGCAATAGCGCCCTGCTCATAACAATTTGGATCAACTTCAGCGCCACCACCACCATAAGGTGAACTGATTGAGCTGACACAGTTATCAATAGGTGACAACGCTTCGCCAGCACTATTAACAAAATAGATTAGGCCTAGGGTGCTGCCGCCGTTTACGGTGCTTGAAGTATTTAATTCAGAGTTTGCATTACCTGCGCCGTCATCGGTTACATCGGCAATATAGTATGGGTTCCACTTACCAGTACCTTCGTTTTCGTGATAATAAACGTTAGTACTAAAATCAACACTGCCCACTGAGAAATCGGCTTTTAGATAGGTGAAGAAGTTCTCACGCTCGGTAACCCACCCTTCGCGAAACACCTGATCTTGATAAGGAATACCCGACCACGTATCAGTTAGGCCATCCCATTCAGGGTTTTGAGCATACTGGGCTAAACCATAAACACGTTGATAGGTGTATTCTTGTGCATCGTCGTAACTCACGTAGCCAGTAAGGTCTACTTCACCAACTGTACTAATGATTTTACCTTCTAAATGGTCACGGGTATTCGTAATCGACCCATCCATGTAATCATCATTTTGCTGAGTAGACAGTGAAAGCCATGCGAACGTATCTGGGGCAATCTCGCCCGTGTCGTAACGAACATAAACTTTACTACCGTTGTATTCTGCAAACGTAGTGCTTACTGTTAGTTGCTCGTCTAGTGCAGGCATGATGGTTGTGAAATCCATCGTACCGCCTAGCGCTTCATTCGAACGAGAGCTAATATCAGCGGTACCCTGTGAAACCTCAGTACCACGTAAGTTTTCAGTATCGATATAACGGCTGGCTTTAGTACCACCACCATAGTTCGAGTTACCGTTGGCAATGCCATCAACAGTCATCCCAATCTGCTGAGAATCAAGGTTAACCTGAAAACCACGAATTGAAATCGTTGTAGACCATTCATCAGAACCAAATGGGTCGCCTTCAGTTACCAATACACCTGGCAAATTGTCGATTAATGCCAATGCGCTAGTCATCGGGGTCTGTTGCTTTTTCATTTCTGTAGAAATTGCGCTGTTAGCGTATGAAACATTACGCCCAGTTACTAATATTGATTCAACATCCTTGTCTTCTTTATCTGCTTGCGCTTCCGCTTCTTGAGCTAATGCGTTTATTGACGTCAAAGACATCCCTGCAAGTACAGATAAAGCGATTAAGCTTCGTTTTTTTGGCACATAAGTGTTCATAAAACTCCCGTTGTGTGTTGTGTTTTATTTTCTGTTATTAGATAGATAGTGATGTTTTTATTTGAGGCTCTTACGGCCCTGAATCTATTTTTGTAAAATCGATTTCGTTGTCTTCAGGAGAACTATCGATATTTTTTACGGTTTTAGGTTTGCGATACAGCATGAAAAACGCACAGCTGAAAAACAGGCCGATGACTAACGCCCCTACCCACTGAATTTGTAAAAACTCGAATTTAAAAAGCAGTGTCAGCAAGGAAAGCATGACGACATTCATGGCAATATATTTAAATCTGCCAAATCGCTTCACCGTTAAATTTAAGTTGTCTGTGTACAGGCGAATTAGCGAATCTAATGAGTTAATAACAAATACAATCCCTACGAAGGCCATCGCAAAATTCTTTAAGCCCGTGGTGGGTATGCCAGCTTCGTGATATTGATAAATAACGCTAAACCATACCGCGATAGGTATTGAGGGAAATATCAGCATGGCACCTAGCACTTGATAGGTGCGTAAACCACCTACAAAACGCGAAGTGAACTGCCCAATCATGATGCTCCACGCGAACCACCAAAATAGGTAAAACTCGTGGTATTCGTTTAGCGGCAATACGAAGTGTTCAATGTTTCCAAAGTAACTGCCGATGAGTTCTAAATTATGTGTAAATGCGGCAATTTGGCTGTCACTTCCCAAGAAGGCCCCCGCCCACATGAAGCCGATTAACGCAATAAACAACCATGTGGTAGAGATACTTAATAACCGTACATATTTAATGTCGGTGCTCGAGTAAACCGCAAAGCAGATAGCCGCGAACACGATGAAATAGAAAATTGGAATGATAGATTCGCCATCGCCGATAGCAGGTAAATACCAAGGTAAATTCGACAATAGTAAAAACGCGGTAAAGGCGCAGGTTCCAATAATGACCACGTTATTAATGAATTTAACCAGTGGTATTTCGAAGAACTTAACCTTGGGTTCTACCACGCAGAAATAAAAGCAGGTAAGAAAGTAAAAGCCCCATATTAGGAAGCCCCAATAACCAAACTCAATCGCAATAGGATTGGTAAAGGCGTATTCAGGGTTCGCTGCTATGTTTGCATAGCCACCGAACTCGGTAAGCGGAAACATGATTAGGCCTACATCTAAGCCCGAGGTAAATAGAATAGCAATGAAGGTGAAAAGCCTTACCGGTGTTACACCGATACACTTCACATTTCCCCATTTAACAAGAATAACCACAATGGCCAATAGGGTGAAAATGATCCCAGCATTAAGCCATAAGGTCATTACTAGCTCCCCAAAACAATCGGTAATGCTTCATCTTTCTTCCTGTTGTTATATTTTTCATACGTACCAAAAATGCCTTTTTGGTGCGTGTAGGCCGCTCAGATTAAATCGCTGCATTACGCTGAACCGTTTCCCAGTTAGTTGATGTAGCAACGCTAACTGGTGAATGTGCTAGCGCTGGCTTGCCTAGTATTAAGTCAGCCGCTTTTTCTGCCACCATAATAGTGGGCGCGTTTAAGTTGCCATTAGGTACGGTTGGGAAAATTGAAGAATCCACCACACGTAGCCCCTCAATACCATGCACTTGCGTATTGGAATTCACTACTGCCATGGCATCTTCACCCATTCTGCACGAGCATGACGGGTGATAAGCACTTTCGACCGCTTGGCGCACAAAGGCGTCAATTTCTTCATCGGTTTGAATATGCTTACCTGGTTGAATTTCATCTTCTCGGTAGTCGTCAAACGCGCTTTGTTCAATGATTTCACGGGTTAAACGCACGCAGGCACGAAAGCCTTCAATGTCGTCTTGATGCTGCAAGTAGTTAAATTGAATTTTGGGTGCGTCGGTAGGATTAGCCGTTTTAATAGTAACGGCACCACGGCTTTTAGGCTTATTGTGACCAACATGCACTTGAAAACCATGACCATCAAAGGCACTACGTCCGTCGTAACGCATGGCCGCTGGTAAGAAGTGATACTGAATATCTGGCCATTCAACACCAGGCTTCGAGCGAATAAACGCGCAAGACTCAAAATGGTTGGTGGCACCTAACCCTTTGCGGGTAAACATCCAACGTGCACCAATTAGTCCTTTTGAAATCAGCCCTAATTTACCGTTAAGCGTAATAGGCTGTTTGCACTTGTACTGGAAGTAAAATTCCAAGTGATCTTGTAGGTTTTGCCCTACCCCTGGCAAATGGTGCTTAACGTCTACGCCTGCTGCTTTAAGGGTGTCGCTGTCGCCAATGCCAGAAAGTTGTAAAAGGTGTGGCGAGCCAATAGAACCCGCGCTTAGCACCACTTCTTTATTGGCTTGTGCGGTAACACGTTTACCGTTTACGCTGTACTGCACACCCACCGCTTTTTTGCCTTCAAGTAAGACCTTCTCAGCCAGTGCACCGGTAACAAGCGTTAGGTTTTTGCGCGATTTAATCGGGTCTAGGTATTCACGACTGGCTGAACTGCGCACGCCGTCTTTCACGGTCATGTGCATTGGACCAAAGCCTTCCTGCTGGGCGGCGTTATAATCAGCCGTTGTAGCGTAGCCCGCTTCTTTTCCCGCTTCTATAAAGGCGGTGTATAAAGGGTTGGCCATTTCGTTGCCATTGTTAACCCCTAATGGCCCATTGCCACCCCGATATTCGTCGTTCCCTAGGTAAAAAGACTCAGCCTTTTGGAAGTACGGTAAGCACGCTTGGTAGTTCCAGCCTTGTGCGCCGTGTTCTTCCCACTCATCGAAATCTTTTGCATGGCCGCGAACGTACACCATACCGTTAATTGATGAAGAACCTCCTAATACCTTGCCTCGTGGGCAATGCATTTTGCGGTTATCAAGAAACGGCTCTTCTTCGGTGTGGAACTGCCATGCATATTTGTCGCTATTCATGGGAATAGACAATGCCGTGGGCATTTTAATAAAAATGCTTTTATCACTGCCGCCGGTTTCTAGCAAAAGTACGTTATTGCTTGCGTCTTCTGATAGTCGGTTAGCCAACACACACCCTGCAGAGCCAGCACCTACTATGATGTAATCATATGCTTGCTTACTCATTAAAACGGGCTCTCTATGTCGGTCATGCCCACATATACTGATTTGGTTTGGGTGTAGTGATCGAGTGTTTCAATTCCATTTTCGCGGCCAATGCCTGATTGCTTATAGCCGCCCACAGGCATTTCAGCCGGTGAATTACCATAGCTGTTTATCCAACAAATACCGGCTTGCAGCTTATGGATAACGCGATGTGCCCGTTTAATATCTTTGGTAAACACACCTGCAGCCAAGCCTAAGTGGGTATTGTTAGCTCGCTGAATAACATCCGCTTCGTCTTCAAACACCAACACACTCATAACTGGGCCAAAGATTTCTTCTTTAACAATAGTCATCTCGTCGGTGCAATCGGTGAATACAGTAGGTGCCACAAAGTAGCCGTTTGGCGCAGATTCAGGGCTAAGCGTTGTACCGCCCGTTAGCACGGTAGCGCCTTCTTCAACACCTTTATTGATGTAGCTCATCACTAAGTCTTGGTGATTTTTAGAAATAAGTGCGCCTAAATTCACGTTTGGATCGAGCGGGTCGCCAGCCACTATGTTTTGTTCTGTACGGGTTTTAAGTTCGTCAATAAAGGCTTGGTATACCGATTTATGCACGTAAACTCGTGTACAGTTTGTGCAAACTTCACCTTGGGTATAAAAGTTACCCAGCATGGCGGCACCTACTGCTTGCGATACGTCGGCGTCTTCAAACACCAACAATGGTGATTTACCACCAAGTTCCATGGTGACGTCTTTTAATGAACCGGCTGCACTCGCCACTACCTTTTTGCCCGTACCGACTTCGCCAGTAAAAGACACTTTTTCAATATCTGGGTGTTGGGTTAACCATTGGCCAACTTCTGCTGCACCTTGTACAACATTAAACACGCCAGCGGGTACGCCCGCTTCAAAGAAAATTTCAGCTAGTTTAATAGCACCTAGAGGTGTTTCTTCTGAAGGTTTAAATAGTAAGGCGTTACCTGCCGCTAAAGCTGGGCCAGACTTCCAACATGCAATTTGTAATGGGTAGTTCCAGGCACCAATACCTGCACAAATGCCAAGTGGCTCTTTACGTGTGTAGTAAAAGTCGTCGCCTACCATTTGCTGTTGACCTACTTGCGTAGGAGCAAGGCCAGCAAAGTATTCAATGACATCAGCACCGGTTACAACGTCTACACACTCGGCTTCTTGCCAAGGTTTACCGGTATCTAGCACTTCAATTTTAGCCAGCTCATCATTTCGTTCACGAAGTAACGCCACCGCTTTTAATAGAATACGGCTGCGCTCAACCGGTGTCATAGCAGACCAAGTAGCAAAGCCTTCTTTTGCGCTTGCTATTGCCGCTTGTTGTACCGCTTCGTCTGCCACTTCAACATGGTAAATAACGTCGTCGGTAGCAGGGTTTTTAACCGCAAACGTCTCACCACTGCTATTAGCAATGAACTTGCCGTGAATAAAATTTTGATAAACTGGAGTCGTCACATTAAAACCTATTTTGATAACTATCAGCAGCTTAAAACCCACTGATATTGTTCAAATTTACTTCGTCAGGCGTGCTTACCGCTTCACGCAGGCCTGATCGCTCGAAATAACACACATACCGCTTAATTAACGTCTTGAATCCGTTATTTATGCTTAAAACGTTTACAAACAGCGTTTTCACTAACGCCTAAAATGCTTTGCAAGCGTTATACAGCGGCTAACTGAAAGATAGATTAAAGAAGCCCCTCTATTCAGTATTGAAGACTAAAAAAGAAATCTAACTTTATATGAGAAATGTGTATTTTTTATTAATTGATCGTTCAATAAAAATAAATACTAAGGGATTAACACTAATAATTCAACGTTGACATAGGCTGAATTTGTTGAAAAATGATTTGAGCTAAATCTAAGACGCTTTGTTTGAATCCGAACGGACAGGTCAAAATGCGCTCAATATGCTGTTTTATTAGCTTAACTCTTTCGATTTTGGTTTATTTATAAACAATTCAAAGGAGGGCCTATCATGGCCTGCGAGAACATTCGCTTTTTAGAATTACCGATTAGGTTGAACACGAACAATTTCTTACGCTAAGTACCAACCTATAAAAAGGTTACAAAACAACCAGAAAAATTCGAAGAAGTCAGTCTTATTTCATAAGTGGACGGACAGAATTAGTTAGTTCGACTCGTTTCAAAGTGCAATAGCGCGCTATCAGTGGTGATATCAGTGCGATATAATTCGTAGTATTCTTCGTAACAAAACCAAAATAGTGCATACTTTCGTAAGAAGCGGTAACACTGTGATGAATAAGGCGAAAATTACCTAAGTGCACAAAATTAAACTCACGCAAGATGAAAACCTGTCTTTAAGAGTCGATTATCAGCTATTACCTAGTGATCATCAGCGTCTCGACCTGTTTTTTTCACTGCCTGATGAAATGGGTATTAGCTCGAAGACCCTTACCGAAGAACAGTATTTTCACCACAGTATTCAAAACCACAGTGCTTATTATTCAGATAAGTTGCATGTTCCTTTGGTTCGAAGCCGCTTTATCAGTCAGAAAAAAGGCGAGCAGAGTGATTACCGCTTAAATTTAAACTTGTACTCGTATCAAATCCGTACCGCACTCGACACAGACGTTAAGCAAACGCTGAAGATTAAAGATAGCAAAACGTTTTATCCTCAAGCTATCGTATTAGCAGAGCAAACCTCAGATCTGTTAAAAAAACTTAGGCGTTACACCCCTTCTGATGAAAAACTACGGGCGTATTTTGAGAATGCCGATAATTATTTGAGTTGGCAGGTAGAGCAGTCTTTTTTAAAGCTATTGTCCTCTGCTCCAAAAAGTAGTGATTATTCCAGTGAGCGAAAATTTCTTTTCGATTTCTGTCGCCGAGAAAATCAATACCGCGCAGATAATCAGTACAATTCGCAGATTACGTTAGACGATCCAAACCGTATTACGAATAAGATGCGGCTATTACAGCGTTTAATTGAATACGGCGTGGTATTTCAAAAGAAAACGAAAAGCCTTAATACTTATTTAAACCGCTTGGTTAAAGGTACGGTAACCGCTGTGATCATGGCGGCGGTAATGGTTTTAGTGCTAAACGCTCGTACTAATTTCACTGAGGTGACGGTGGCCTTCGTAGGTATACTGGGGGTTATTTACGGGTTACGGGAAATCTTTAAAGAAGACATTACACGGGTAATTTGGCGGCGTATTCAAAAGGGTTTACCGAAGTGGAAGATCATTTATAGCCACAGCGTAAACAAAAGCAGAATAGCCACCCAAACTATTTGGCTTGAATACATTCGTAATAGAGATTTACCTAAGCAGGTTGATAGACTGTATCAAACCCGTAGGCAGCAAAACAAACAGGCCGCTCAGCTGTTACATTTTCGCAGCGATACTCGCGTGAATGCGAAAAGCTTCCTGCCTGGTTACGATGACATACAACAACGTATTTACTTCAACCTTACCCCTTTTATTCGTTTTTTGAAAAAAGGCGAAGGTAGGCTGTATTCGCTAGACAACAACAAAATTACTAAGCAGGCTGTAGAGAGACGCTATCAAATAAACGTGGTGCTAATGCATACTGACAAACAAAAGCACCAGCAAGTACAGCGGTTTAAAATAACCCTAAACCGCTCTACTATTATCAATATTGAAGCGCTGGAAGTACGTGAAGCAGATTAGCGCGTACTTTTTTCACTAATGACCAATGCTACCCCCAAAATAGCCGCGGCCATTAAACTAAACCACCAAACAAGTGCTATCGATATTGGCATTGACGACGACATTGCTGCATAAATCGTCGCAACCAATGACAGCATGACTACGATCCAACCACTAGCCGCCATTGCTTTTTGAACTAATACCTTATTTTTTGTACGACTCAATTTAGAAGCGACTAGCTTGAAGTGCTTGTTGCTAGCCAAGGCGAGCAATGTAATACCTATAAATAATAAACCGGCGACAACTAGCACTATGGGCGCCCCCCTTTGCCAACGGTATTGTTCATTGGCGGGTTCTCTAACCTACCCTTTAACCAATGCGCTAAAACAGCGAAGCCACTCCCAGCTAAAACAAATGCAATAATAAAACTTAAGTAAGTGACATCCATCGTACTGAATGCATTCAGTGTTCTGTCAAAAGGCATACATATTCCAACCACAGCCAGCCCCATATAGCTTACGGCAGCAACCAATACTTGTTCAAACCACGCGTTTTTTGCAGGCCTAAAAATGGCGTGTAGCAAGCAACATAGCCAAGCAATAAAAAATGCATTAATTTCCATATTAGCTCGGTTTAAGGTGTCGGCAGCGATAAGCCGGTTAGCAAGCAAAAAAACAGGCGTTGCAATGGCCATTCCCATAATGGCAGCGATGTTGCCCTTTTCCATAATGTATAACGATAAAGGCCTACGCTTTTGCCCTTTACCAAGGTTTGTACGCCGCTGATTAACCCAAACAATTAACCCCGAGGCAATAAGCACGCAGCTCAATACCCCCAAGCCAAAAAGTAACCACCGTAAACCAGTGGTGGCAAAGTTCGCTTGGTGTAACCCATACATTATTCGCCTGAAAGTGGCGGGTGCACTTTCATCTGCATAGCCTTCAAGAGGCGTTGCGGTATAACTTGAATAAACAAGTCGGTCGGCGCGGTTCGAAACCGTTAGGCTTTTAGTGCGTTCAATAATAAAGCGGCTATTTTCGTTACCCGGTGCTTCTACCGTGATTCGCTTAATCGCGTGTGGCTCTTGCCATTGTGCTTTTAAGCTAGTCAGTATGGCTGAGTACGCTATCGATTTGCTTAGCGTATTTTCAGAGGCGCCTGCTGCCGAGCTTTTTACCGAGCCTGCTGCCGTATTTGTACTATCAGTAAGTGGGGGAAGCGATGGAATGATTGCTTTATTCACGCCCCGCTCGCCTTGTTCAAAATGCATATTTGCCGAAAAAGGCATGTACATTATGGCGTATATCATAATGGCACTAATACAAATCATTAAGCAAAAAGGTAGCGTTACAATGCCAACCAATGCATGAAGATCGGAAGTCCATTTTGTAATCTTGCCTTTGCGTAAGGTAAAAAAATCTTTGAAGAAACGTCTATGAGTATAAATTCCACTGAAAAGAGTAAGCAGCATAGCCATAGCGGCTATTCCGGCGATATAGCGGCCGCCGTAACCTCTAAGTTGCAACGTATAGTGGAAATTCCTGAAGAACAAACCACCTTTCGTATCAGTTGTTGACTTAAAAGGCGTAGCGTCTTTGTTAAAACTCACCCTATGGCGTGTTTTCCCCTCACGCCACTGAACATACCAATGCTGTTCTCTGGCGGTAGGTAGATAAATTCGCCATGAACTAGCGCTTTTGCCATGTTGTTGTAAGTAGTTTAACGATTGTTCTATCTGGTATTGCTGACTCTCTTGAGTCACCTTTGTATTAGTCTGCGTATTGGCCTGCGTATGGCTCGCCTTCTCTACCACAACATTTCGGTCAAACCCATCGCTTACAATAACCTGCCGCTCTGGCATCATCCAATACGTAATTTCTGGGGTAAAATAACTTAGCGTACCCGTTACGAAAATAACGAATAACAACCAGCCAGAAATAATGCCTAAGTAGGTATGAAGCCAAATCATTGTTTTTCTAAATGTTGTTTTCACAATACGTCTACCAAGGGCAAAAATAGCACGGCTAATGCGATAATCAGAGTACAGCTAATAAGCCATCTCACAATGTTCGATACCGCGAAACTAGAAATAAATAGAATAAAAAAAGCGACATAACTCATCATGCTAGCAGTGAGCACAGCTACGCCTTTGTTGATATGCAATAAATGCACGAAAGAATAGGTTAAGTAAATGGATAATAATGCGGATAGCACATAGCCGCCAATAATGGCGGCTATGCTACGCAGTATAACAGCTACGTTTTTATTCAAGCGTTTTAATACCTGTCTTACTATAAATGCCTACGATTAAAAGCGGTACGCAACCGTTAACTTGGCATTTCGTTCTTCACCAGGAAGACCACCAAGGTACATAGCGCTACTATAGTAATCGGTATTATCAAGGTTTTTGATATTTAGCTGAACATCCCAGTCGTCAGACACATAGCTAATTGCAGCATCCCATACTGTGTATGAATCTACGAAGGCGTAATAAATACCAAACGCAGATGCTGAAATAGTACGCTCATCTTCATAAGACACACCAACACTGAATTTTACGGGTGCAGGTAATGCGCTGAATGAATGACTGTAAGTTAACCACGTGCTTGCCGTTTTTTCGGCAATACCTTTGGTTTGCTCTTCATCAGTGCTGCTAGCAAAATTACCCGGTTCTGTTACCGGCTCTTGGTACGTAGCATTAGTGTTAAGCGCCCATTGCTCATTAATGTCGAAGTTAATATCAATTTCAACACCGGTAGTACGCTCTTGCTCATCGTAGTAGAACTCTGGAACATCAATGTTGTACGCTGGGTCGTCAATATTGTCTTCATACAATGGGTTAGTGTATTGCAGGTTCGTTCTTGCGGTATCGAATACCACGATTGAACCAAGTAACTGTTCAGATAACGCGGTAAAGCGTAAACCTAAATCCCACGAGATTGACTCAGAATCAGGGCGATTGCTCTCTTCGCTCAGTGAACCTAAGACACTGTAAGCGGTTCTACCTTTTGAATGGTTAATAAAGGTAGAGATATTCGGTGTTACTTTATAGGTTAAGCCTAAGTTGTAAGTGAAACCGTCATCGTCAGCATCGTACTCTGGGTTACCATCGCTATATTGGTTCAAATAGGTTTGTTTAACCGCACCATAAGCACCGCCGAAACGACCTGTTAGATATTCATTGAAGTACAACACTTCTTGAAAACTTACGCCCCAGCTAGATACGTCTTTTTCATACTTGCTACGCAGCGATGGGTTGTAATCATCGAACGTACCCGTTGGCCAGTTTGGATTACGAATATCCAAAATGTAAGGCACTGCATCACTTCGTGTATCGTCAGCATCCCAAATAGACCACTGCGCGTAGGACATTTCGTGATCTTCGTAGTTCGCGCTAAACAGATGCTCACCTTCAACGCTGCCAGCCGACCACGTATTCGTAACATCAATAAAGTATTGCCATACTTTTTCGTCAGCCACAATGTTTCGGTATTCTTGCCTGCGAGCAGCAAATGGGTACAACACATCGTCAATAACTAACGGCGCACGTGGCTCCAAGTTGATTACATCTGTGCGTTCCGTATACACATAGTTGTATGCACTAGTTTGGCGAATATAGTCAGTTTCGTATGTACGGTATTGTAATTGCTGAGTCAGTGTCCAGTTATCCGCTAAGTTCACATCTTGGCGTATTTTGATACGAAACTCTTTGCCTTCATTTGGCTCTGACAATGGTGAAATAAGACTGGTATCGCCTAAATCATAGGGTTGAACACCATCTGTAGAGGTTAGCGAAGCTGCAAGCTCTGCTATTTGCTCATCGGTAAGCTGCAAACCGCCGCTATCTACGTCGCCATTAACTAAATCTGACGCGGTAACACTACCAGCCTCAGCATCTAATAAAGTTAAGTCGATTAAGCGTACCGGATGACCGATAGAGTCAATTTGCACCGCATCGTCGATATATGCTGCGGAAATTAAAAATTTGTTGTCGGGAGAATAGTCATATCGCAATGAAGTATAAAGCTCGCTTCGTTCATCACTAAGTCCACGATAGCCGTCTGATTGTTCATGATTAGCCACTACGCGATAAGCCAATGAGTCATTTATGGCGTTTGTTGCATCAAACATAAGTGAGTAACTGTCCCAGCTACCTATCGATGCTTCTATCTCGTATCGCTCTTCAAACTGAGGCTTTTTCTCAATAAGGTTGATAATACCGCCCGCTTCACCCATACCGTAAAGACCCGTTGCAGGGCCTTTTAACACTTCAATGCTTTCTACATTAGTCATTGAACGTGTTGGGTTGTAGCTATTGCCTAAATCTGCACCAGCATAAATACCATCGTAGGTATAATTTACACCTAAGCCACGAATAGCAAGATTATCGCCAACGCCGTAGTTATTGCCATCTTGGGTTAAACCACTAATGTTACGAATACTTTCTTGCAGCGTGTCGACGCCCTGCTCTTTTAGTAAGGTTCCATCAACCAGTACTACAGCCGCAGGCGTTTCCATTAAGCTCATGTTCGACTTAGTAGCCGTACCGGATTCTAATATCAGTCTGTTATGACGACCGTAAACAGTAACAATATCTAGGTTTTCGTCTGTTATCGTTTGCTCTATCTGTGCTTCTTCACCGCTTTGCTCTAAGGACGTAACATCCTGTGATTGAACAGCTTGAGCCGAGATTGCAGTGGTATAAAAAAGGGAGAAAATCGCAGTAGCTGCGCTAATTTTAGTCGTGTGTGTACAGTTTATGTGCATTATGTGTCCATTATATAGTTGCAAATGATAACCAATCTCATTATCAAGCGCGCATGGTAATTAAACACATTTTTTAATTCAACTACATTTACAAAAAATCCTTATTTTACTACTCGCGATGCACGTAGCTACTCGGTGCTTGGCCAATCAGATTCATCTATTATGTCTTTCAAAATCAGCGCTTCTCTTAGCGTACTAATTTTCATCTTAAGCTCATCACGAATTAAACGAATTGCAGGCGTAATAAGTTGCCTGCTAGGTAGCACTAGCCACATTTCAGTAAGCGGTACGTGATAAGCTGGCATAATCCGTTGAAGTCTCCCGGCCAGTAAATCCTCTGCAATATCAATAACGGACTTCTTTGCGATACCCACCCCATCAACACACCATCGGCGCACAATGTCGCCATCATTCACTGCGCGGTTACTTTTTACTTTAACTTTGAATTTCTCTTTACCTTTCTCTTTACCGTCCTCTCCACCTTTGTAGAGATCCCAACCGTCGTGGGTTAGCTCGTACAATTTGTAAAGCAATGCATTGTGATTTGCTAATTCTTGGGGGCTAGTAGGTTCTCCATACTTTTCAATATAGTGTGGCGAAGCACAAATAAAGTGTGGGATATTGCAAATTTTAAACCCATACATATTGAGCTCTTGTACCGCGCTTTTGGTCATGGCTCTTAGCGCAACATCTACCCCGTCGCGGTAGAAATCCACACGACTGTCACTTACCTGTAACCTAACAGATACGTCTTCATGTTCCGCCATAATGTCGTTTAGCAAAACCCGCATTAGGTTTCGGCCCATCTCTGAAGACATGGCCATCTTTACTTCGCCGTTAATGTCTTGCTGCTCTTCACTGATACGCATAACACCTTGTTGCAGTAAGTCTAGTGCTTGCTGACATAAGGGGAGAAAACGCTCACCTTCAGGAGATAGCCGTATTTTGCGGGTAGTTCGCACAAACAGTTGAGTACCAACGTCTTGCTCTAACCGTTTTAAAGCTACGCTTGCGGCAGATGAACTTATGTCTAGCTGGTTCGCTGCAGCAGTTATTGAATGCAGTTCTGCCACCTTAAGCAATACTTGCAAGTCTTCTATCTTCATAACATTTTCTTTTTCATTTAGTAGAATTTAGTTCTATTAACGCTATCGTTGTGTATTTACAATGGCATAAATTTTAGTCAGATTTATCTCATTATAGCTAAAATCAAATCAATATCTTCAATCAAGGCAACTATTATCCACGTTTTAACGAAAGTGTATTGACGATTTGCCCATTTATCCACTGCCTTTCAGCCCATAAAATACCCTCAAGCAATCAAGTTAAAGGGTTTAAAAATGAAATTCACAGTTAAAGCAACATCGCTCGCGCTCGCATTTTCAAGCGCAGTGGCATTTTCAACATCATTTACAAGTACAACAGCCTTTGCCGCAGAAACCGCATCTAGGGTCGTAGCAGCAGATGATATTGAATGGGGTTACCTTAACCCGCTTCGTGGTGATAAGAGCCCAGGCGCAGCCGATCTTTGGGGAGACCGCACTAAAAATACCGCAACCGGTATGCTGGTGCGCTTTAATAAAGGTTTTGAATCTCCACCGCATATTCATAATATTACGTATCGCGGCATCGTGATTGACGGTGCTATGCACAACGACGATCCTAGTGCAGGTAAAATGTGGATGCCTGCTGGTTCTTTTTGGACCCAACCTGCTGGCGAAGATCACACCACAGCAGCAAACGGTAGCGCCAACCTAATCTACTTAGAAATTGATTCTGGCCCTTATTTGGTACAACCGTCTAGTGAGCATTTTGATAATGGCGAACGCCCGCTAAACCTGCATAAAGACAATATTGTATGGCTTAACGATGGCGAGCTGCACGACATAACTGCAGCAGGTGTCTCGTCTACTTATTTGTGGGGCAGCACCGCCGATATGAATGGCTCAATGATAAAATTACCGGTTGGCTTTAAAGGCACTATTGGTACACACGCCAGCGAATTTCGCGCTGTCGTTATAGCTGGCGACGTTGATTATCATTCAGTAGATATCACATTACCGATATCGTTAAGTGCAGGTAGCTATGTAGAGTCTACTGGCAACTTCAAGCATCAACTCGTGAATGAAGGTCAGCAAGAAGCGACTATTTATATTCGCACTAATAGTGCTTACCGCGTTTTCTAATAACCATAGAGAGTGAATTAAGCCTATAGTTTTAAAGGGCTAATTCACTCGCCCATTTTTTGGTCAGCTAGGTTGGGTCAATCACTATGGCAAAATGAAACTACTTGTTTGCTGCTGATCTATATATATATTTAACAAAATAAGGTCTTAAATCTCGATATTAAAACACGATAAACAGGTGAAAAAACCTTCATTTTATTTTTAATTTATTCTATTCTAATCAATTAGTTGAATAAGCTCCATAAGTGGTTGACGAGTGCAAGAGAAGTTTGCGATAGTGTAACAATGCCTTATGCTTTACATTCTTCTTTGTGATTTCTTTTCACTTGGCCAATCTCGGAGCACTTTAATGAGAACATTTCTGGGAATAGCCAGTTTTGGCTTAGTTTCTTTTACCTCTGCCGCATTAGCCCAAAGTACGCCTTCAGAGTTTGCTGAATTAAGTTTTCAAGCCTTGCTAGATGTCGATATAAATGAAAAAGATACCGAACAATCTTCGCCGAATAGGTGGAGTTTCGCTGTACAACTGAAAGCCGCAGAATTTGATGGCTATAAAATTGATGATAGCGATGTGAGCCTTGATGATGTGCTGTTCTCTCTTGGTGAAGAGCCACGGACTTCAAGTAACTTTCCTGTTGTACCGACAATTATCGACCAGTACGCTAAAATTGTTCAGCTAGGTTACCAAGTAAATGAACGCCTTAAGCTCGGTATCCAAGTGCCTTTTATTCATCAAGAAACTGACCACATTAGTGTGGTACCAGGCTACGACCATTTTGTTATTTCATCTTCAGGTTTGGGCGATATTGCGCTGTCAGCCAGTTATGCGTTAGAAGACAACAGTGAGTTTAGTTGGTGGGTTACTGCAGGGCTTAGCCTGCCAACAGGTTCAATTGACGAGCAAGGTGATACGCCTAGAGATGCAGGTGATCAACAGCTTCCCTACACAATGCAGTTAGGCTCAGGAACCTACGATATCCCTGTTGAAGTGAGTTATCAAAATAAAGGCGAGCATACGTTTACTGTTACCCTATCGGCCATGCTTCGCACGGGTACCAACGATAGGCACTATCGCTTAGGAAACAACTATAAACTTAGTGGAAAATATAGCTTCCCGCTTTCTCAGAGTACGGCATTGTTCACTGGGGCAACATTGGGCTATTCCGAGTCTATTCATGGTCAGGATGACGAAATCACTATAGGTGGTAACTTCCCTTACCCTGCAAGTATTACTAACCCTGATTTGTACGGCGGAGAAAAAGTGAGTGTGTTTGGGGGAGTGTCGTTTGTTCCTATCGATTGGTTAAAAGTGGTAGCTGATATCAGTAAACCTGTATATCAAAACCTAAATGGCCCTCAACCCCAAGAATTGTGGCGCGCAGGCCTTCAATTCTCCGTATTGTATTAAACGTTGTACATGCGTTCTTTATTCATTGCTGTCGCTCTGACCTTAGCCGTCAGTCACTCGGCTTATGCAGATCTTAAAAAGCTCGACAAGGTTAAAGCGGCTTACATGTTTAACTTCACAAAGTTTATGACATGGCGTAGTACTGACGCTGGCTCGGTCAACTTTTGTGTGCAGAATGACGAAACGTTTCAGCAGTTTTTAACCCAGTTAGTTGAAAGCCGACCAACGAGTAGCGGTGCACCCATTCGCATCGTGATGTTGGACAAAAAGCAAAACTGCACCTTTGCCTATCTCATCGAAAATGATGACAGCCTGTTAAACCTAGCCGCATCAACCATCATTATAAGTGATTTACCCAACCTTATTGACCGCCCAGCGGTATTTACATTTTATGAAGAAAATAATCGGTTAAGGTTTGAAATTGATTTAGCAGAGGCTGAACGTCTTGAGTTAACGATTAGTTCTGAATTGTTAAAGGTAGCGAAAATTAAATGATATTTCGTTCTACGTCGTTTTTTACCAAACAATTGTTTGCCGTCCTCTCGGTTAACTTTCTATCTTTGTGCCTAGTAGCGGGTTTACTGTATTCGAATTTCGTTGACGATCACAAAACCAACTTAGTGAATGTGCTCAGCAGCCAATCTACATTGTTGGCGTCGGCCAGCCGCTCATCGGTGCTTTTCAATGATGCGCAGTCTACCCAAGATTTACTGTTTGCAGCATCGCAGTTGCAAGCTACACTAACCGCAAAAGTTTACGATGCTGAATTCAACCTATTCGCCGAATATGCCAGAGAGGGCGTTTTAGATTTAACCTCCCCTCAGCAACTTCCACTAGGGGAAACCTTTAAAGACGATGCGCTTTACTTTCTAGAGCCTATCGTTTTTGATGAAGAAATTATTGGCTACCTTCTGCTATCGGCCAGTACGTACTCTCTTGATACACAACAACACCAGGCAATGCTGGTGGTGATAGGCGTATTGTTATTAAGTATGCTGCTTTCATACTTGCTTAATTTTCGTTTACAGAAGCTCTTTACCAGCCCCATCGATAAGCTGATTTCACTGATTAGAAAAGTAGCCACATCCCGTGAATATCACACTCGTCTGCCAGAAGTACGTAACGACGAATTAGGCGAGTTATTTTCTGGCGTTAACGATATTCTGGCAACCGTTGAAAATCACCAAGAGCAGTTAAAGGCTCACAATACTGAACTTGAAAGTTTGGTAGAACTTCGAACTCGCCAGCTTTATCAACGCGCCAATTATGATGCGTTAACGCACTTACCCAATCGCCACCTTTTTGTAGATCAGTTGGAGCTTGCGGTAAGCAAAGCCAATAAACATGGCAGCCCACTGGCCGTTATGTTCCTAGATTTAGATCGCTTTAAGCTTATCAACGACAGTCTGGGGCATGATATTGGCGATAAAGTGCTTATTGAAGTTTCAAAAAAGCTGACTGAAATCGTGATGCAACAAGACAGTGTGTCTAGATGGGGCGGCGATGAATTTGTGGTTATGGTTGAAGAAATTCACGCTAAAGATGATTTAGCGTACCTTGCTAATCAAATCATTGCCAGTTTGAGTGAACCTATGCTGTTGGAAGGGCATCAACTTCACATTTCTACCAGTATTGGTATTGCGATATATGAAACCGAGAGTGAAAACGGCATCTCGCTGTTAAAACATGCCGATACCAGCATGTACCACGCTAAAGAAAATGGGCCTGGTCAGTTCTGCTTTTTTAACAACGGCATGTTAGAAAATTCGCTGAATCGACTGTCTGTGGAAGGGAAATTACGACAAGCGTTAAAGCTTGAAGATGCGTTTCATATGGTTTACCAGCCTCAAATTTGTGCTTACACGGGCCGTGTTCAAGGTATGGAAGCGTTAATACGTTGGCAAGATGGTGAAGGTAACTATATCCCCCCTTCAGACTTTATTCCTATCGCAGAGGAAGCTGGCTTAATTAATTCTCTTAGTATATGGATATTAAACCGAGTAAGCACTCAAATGAATCAGTGGCGGGCGCTTGGTGTTCCTTTAGTGCCAGTTGCGATTAACTTACCTGCTTGTTTTATTACCCAATTAGATTGCGCCGAGCAAATTGCCGACATTATGGCGTCTAACCAAATACCACCTGAGCTCATTGAAGTTGAACTGACGGAAAATACGTTTATAAGTTCTACGGAATTTGCATTAACGTCACTGAAAAAGCTTAAAAAATTGGGCTTTAACGTCTCTATTGACGACTTTGGTACGGGTTATTCTTGCCTGAGCTACATTTCCACCTTACCTATCGACAAGTTGAAAATTGATGGCAGTTTCGTGCAAAAACTTGGGAAGTCTTCATCTAACGATGGCATTGTGAGCGCGATTATTATGTTGGCCAAAGGGCTTAACCTAGCCACAGTGGGCGAGTGTGTAGAAACAGAAGATCAACTTATGCGTCTGCGTGAAATGGGTTGCGACGTGATACAAGGCTATTACTACCACCCTCCTCTACAGGTTGATGCTGCAGCCACGTTAATGCTGGAAACTATCAAGAACTAGAGTTTTCCAATATACCACCTAACGGTAAGCCCTACTGCGACGGTAATCACCACACTCGTTAATGTACCCAACAATACGTATTCGGTTAGCTTTTTGTCTTCGCTTTTTGTCAAATCACCAAACCGAAAAATTGATTTAGCGGCAAGTAGGAACCCTATTGCTGCAAATTGATTGAGCAGTACAAAAGTAAGAATAAGCAAACGCTCTAAATAACCAATTCGCTGCCCAGCCATGGCGAGTGTATTTTGTATGGGAAGCTGAACTAATGTACTGGCTGTTTTTGGTTTAGCATGCTCATCAAGCTCTTTGCTCCATGGCGACAGAAGTTGTTTTATAAAAATGGACGTTGGCTTTAAAATAATTAAGTACGCCAAGAGTATGGCCAGATGCTGATGGTTAATCAGTAAGATTTGCTTAAACAACGGCTCTATCTGAGCAGTAAGCAGTGCCCATAAAATAACGATAACGCCAATGTGTGCCGCTTGATCGATTGCAAACGCTAAGGTTGTGCTTTTTGCGTAAGACTTTATTGCATCTATAACAAAATGGCTTATTAATATTCCACCAGCCACCATCATAAGTGCGGTAAAGTCGATATCTGCCAATCCCGACTCTTTGGTTGTAAGTACCGTTATAGCCGACGTCGCGAGCAACGCAATAAGGGCCAAGACCCCATGCAATAAAGCATGAAGATATAACGCGGGCGATTGAAGGTGTTTAGTATTTCGACTTTCCACCCAGCGGGTTGGCTGAAAATAAAAGTCTCCCAGTAAATGGGCAACCAATAGCCCTATTACTATGCTAAGTTGCTCCATGCTTACTGCTCCGTTTTCACTTCTGTTGCCATGTAATGCAAATAATCACTGACTAAGTGATATTGACTGGCGTTTAAAATACGCGTGATATTGCTGCGGTTTTTACCCAGCGTCGTCGCAATATTCTCATGCCCTTTATCTTCTGCTTTAATGTAGGCCAGTAACGTTTCCGACTGTGTTTGCGTTAAGGATGTAATATGGCTATCGACAAACGCGGTCAATAAGCTTGCGTGTTTATTAAACGCTTCATTGTCGCTTGAAAAGGCAAGATATTGTGACTTCAAGCTATCAAGTGCCCTACCCGAACGAACGAAGGCATCACCATTTCCGGTTTTCACTTTCCCATCAGTAAAACTCACGTTGCCAACACCTACGCTAATACGTATATCTGTAGTGGGCGTGCAAGCTTTTAATGCTAACCGGATGCAAATGGCGACAAGCATGGCTTTTTCAGGCTCTGGAATGACAACTTGAAAAGCATCACCACGAAATACGTCGTATTGCCCGTTGTACATTGCCGACTGCTCCTTAAGTTCATGGGTTAGCACCTGTAATACATGAGCTAAATCGCTATTACTTAATTGCTGGGAGTTTGCGATATCTCCGGTTATCACCGCCTGCCGCTTGTTCGTATTATCCATACATTCCCTTTTATCTAGCTTTTAATCAGCCTTTATTTGCTCTTTGTTTGCTCTTTGTTTGCTCTTTGCTTTCTCTTTGTTGTGGGGAGGAGGGCTGATTTCGATTAATAATCGCCAATCTCATATCTAGCTTGCACCCACTTTCACCTTATCTGCAACATACCCGCAATGTAGATTGCCTGTGTTTTTATACAGATGCAATATTACTCTACGGTGAGTCTCATTGGTTTGAAAGTTACCGTAATAAGACACTTTCAGTAAAGTTACTATAAATAATCACATTTATCAAAGTTAACAAAAACAATCACAACTATCAAAGTTACTGTAAAAAGTAACAATTTCGGATAAGCAACAACTATTAGTGTTAACCCTTGCATAAAAAAGACATAGATATCAGCGCTCTAATCTTCAACTTTGTAATGCGACTTGCAAAAGTAGAATGGTTGCTCTACCCTACCCTTATCATAGTAGAACAAATATTCTACTTATCTCTCAGAAGTTAGATATTGAAGATTGGAGAGCAAGATGACGCCCGATGAGCGAAAAAATGACATTGCCGCACGGTTAGAAAACGCTTTTAGCATTAATGGCTTTACCCAGCCTAATGTCGCCTCGTTAAAAGAACAAACGGGTACCACGCTAAAAACCTTATACAAATATTTTCCTTCTAAGGAAGCTATGATCATTGGGGCACTAACCCACCGCCACCAGCGGTATTTGTCATTTCTAGCCGCAGACTGCCCGGACAATATGATAGCGGCAGTAAAACATGTTTTTTCACGTTTAGCGTTATGGCTACAGCAATACGCCCCTAACGGATGCATGTCGCTACAAGCCTTATCAAGCTACCCAAACTACACACAGGTCACCACAGCTGTAAATACTCATAAAGCCGACGTACGCCAATGGCTTTACGATTTAACGCAAAGCGAATCACTGTCTCGTTCACTGTTCATCATGCATGAAGGAATGTCAGCTGCGTGGCCAACCATGGGCGAACAAGCGTTAACCACAACGCAGGCCATGTTAGATCAAACGCTTATTAAACATGATTTATCTTAAAGGAGACGATGAATGTCCCAACTTCCCTCACATATGAAAGGGGTAGTGCTTACCCATCATGGCGATCTTGATGCGCTTAGTTTTCGTCACGATCTTCCCCTGCCTATTCCCGCTGCCACCGACGTTGTGATTAAAGTGGCCGCCGCGGGTGTCAATAACACTGACATAAATACTCGTAAGGGATGGTACACAAAGGACGATAGCACCGACGTTGAATCCTGGAATGGTGAAGCATTCGCACTCCCTCGAATACAGGGCGCAGATGTATGCGGTTATATTGTAGCTGTAGGCAGTAAGGTAGACACTGCACGTATTGGTGAGCGGGTCATTATTGAACCCTGCTTAACCGAAGCGGATGGCGCTAAATTACCTTCACCTTGGTATTTTGGATCTGAATGCGACGGCGGTTTTGCCCAGTACACAAAAGTAGCTGCAAAACATGCCTATACCGTAAATACATCCATGTCAGATGCCGAGCTTGCTTCATTTCCATGTTCATATTCTACCGCTGAAAACATGCTGCACCGCGCTAACGTAGTCACAGGAGACAGAGTACTGGTTACTGGCGCTTCTGGTGGCGTAGGTTCTGCTGCGGTGCAATTAGCAAAAGCACGAGGCGCTTTTGTAGTGGCGATCACCAGTGAATCAAAACAAGACGCATTGAAGGCTTTAGGGGCAGATGACACGCTAACTCGCGACTGTAATTGGTTAGCGTATGCGAAGGATAAGCCGTTTGATGTTGTTATCGATTTAGTGGCAGGACCAAGATGGCCAGAACTGCTTGAGATGATGCGCCCCTTTGGTCGCTACGCAGTATCGGGCGCTATTGGTGGGCATAGCGTAACCTTAGATGTTCGAACCCTGTACTTAAAAGATTTACAACTACTGGGCTGTACTATGATTAGTGAAAAGGTATTTGGCAACCTAGTGAAGCGTATTGAAGCGGGTGATATTGCCCCACTTGTCTCTAAAACTTACCCCATTGAAGAGATAAAACAAGCGCAAACAGACTTCGAGCAAAAAGCCCATATTGGAAAACTGGTACTTACGCTTTAACGCAGCGCAGTTTCATGGGTTTCCCATATATCAACGCGATTACGCCCTAGCGATTTAGCCAAATAGAGTGCAGCATCGGCTCGCTGAATTAATTCGTTAGGGCTCACTGGGTGACTAAATGCCATGGTAGAAGCGCCTAAGCTTATCGTCAGCCTACTGTTGTAATTTGATTGTTTGAACATAATGGCTGCTTTCTCGATATTACTGCGAATACGCTCGGCCACTTTTAGCGCTGAACTCATGTCAGTGAAGGGCATGATGACGGCAAATTCTTCTCCACCATACCTTGCCACCACATCATCATTGCCAATACAGGTTTTCTTCAATATTTCGGCCACCTGAATTAATACGCTATCGCCCGCTACATGGCCATAGCAATCGTTGTAAATTTTGAAGTGATCGACATCAATCAACAATAAGCTTAGCGGCGTTTTACTCTGAACACTTCTTTGTATATCGCTTTGCAAGGTATCGTCAAACAGCCTTCTGTTCGCTATCCCTGTTAAACCATCAATATTGGCAAGTTTAGCTAACTTAAGGTTGGCTTCTATAAGTTGTTGTTTTGCCTCAAACAGCGCCCGTTCGTTATGGGCGTTTTGCAATGTATTTGCCAACATCTGTGCAATACGCTTTAAATACTTAATATCATAATCGCGCCACGTGTAAGGACTACCCGTTATATCACAACCAATAAAACCAAAAATCCCTTCATCCAATTCAATAGCAGCACAGAGTATCGAACAAATACGCTCTCGCTCGAACTCCTCTTTTTCCCCTGCAGCTTCTTTGGGTAAATAGGCCACATTATTTACTTTGAAAAGGCCATCTTGCTTAATTTTTCTATTCAGATACGGCATGGTTTCCATCGGTAACGCTTGAAGATCATCTTTATAAGGCGTCACCCCAGCAGCTACCCATTCGTGGGTGTTACAAGCAAATTTTGTGTCATCAAAAAATTTAAATAAATAGCAACGGTCAAGGTCGCAGAATTCACCGAATGCGCCCAAAATACTCTCGATAAGACTATCGATTTTGTCACTGGTAGTATTAATCAGTTGCGTAGATAGGGTTGAAAGTAACCCATTAAACGTAATGTGTTTGCCCACAGGCGACGATTCTTCCGGCGCAATAAACAAATTATTCTGAACCGCCTTTGCGTTAATCACCACTAGGCTAACGCCGTCAACCGTAATAACAGCACTTTCTATAAAAAACTGAATCCCTCTTTCATAAGATTGGATGCGTACCCATTGGCAAAGGTGCAAGGTTTCCTCTGCTATAGCAAAGGGGTGATAGCTACCTGAAAGCTCCTCTTTAGTAATAGGATCGAAAAAACGTAGGCTGTCTAAGAACGCATCAGATACGCGTGCCTCACCGAACTGACGCGCAAATGCAATGCTTACATCAAACTCTGTATCACCAAGGCGTTTGAACAATAAACACGTAGGGAGTTGACGTAATAATGCAATGCCTTCATTTGGCTTCACTTATAGCCCTTATAGAAAGTTAAACAGTTAGTTATTACTTTAGTACATATTACTAAAACACGCTTTTCAGCGAATAGGTTCAACTGTAAGAATATTTGCATTAATCCATTACAAGGAACTTACGTAATAAATTGCAGCAGCTATGTTTCACCATAGTGTCATTCTTTAGAATGCGAGGTAACTTACGGATGGGTCAATATGAATGAATCAATAAGTGGGCTTTTAGATAAACTTGTTGATGAAGATGGGGGCGAAAAGCAAAGCGCTGAAGATATTATCGCTCGCTTTGAAGACAGAGGGTTTGGTCCACTACTGCTAATACCTTCGTTAATTGCCCTGCTGCCTACTGGCGCCATCCCCGGCGTGCCTTCATTATGCGGTATTACCCTCTTTTTAATCTGTATACAGGTTGCACTAGGCAGAAGTGCACCTTGGTTACCAAATAAAATTACCAAGCAGGAAATTAAACAGGACAAGCTAGAAAACGCAGTAGACAGAGCCAAACCTTACGTTAAAAAAGCCGAGAAGCTGTTAAAACCACGCTTAGCGGTACTATCAAACACCCCATGGAAAAATATAGTCGCGGGTTATTGTGCTATAGCATCGCTGTGTATGATCCCGCTTGAAGTTGTGCCTTTCGCCGTAGCACTCCCCGCATTTGCGCTAACATTAACCGCTATAGGTATGACTAACCGAGACGGTGTATTTATTGGCCTAGGAATGATAATTCAGTTGGGTACCGTGTATTTAGCGCTTAAAGTTTCTGGTTTAACCTAGAGAGAGTTACCACCGAAGTTTCAGCGGTTAAATGGCATTTTTAGCAATGCTATTATGCCTGCATTATCGTTTGTTGCAGGGTAATCTTTTTGCCCTATAGCAATATCTTCATCGCGCATGGTTGCACGGCTTTTAAAACTACCAAAGAGTTTGTCCCACCAAGAAACGCTAAAACCAAAATTAGTATTCGACTCTGCTTTTAGTTGGCTGTGGTGAATGCGATGTAACCGCTGGGTAATAATAACCATCCCAATTCTGTCATCCCATTTTTGCGGAAGCCTAATATTCGCATGGTTAAACAAGGCAAATCCGTTCAAACCAACTTCGAAAATAACTATCGCAATAGCAGGCACACCGAACGCAATAACCACCGCCGCTTTAATGAACAAGCTTAATACAATTTCGATAGGATGGAAGCGAAGCCCTGTGGTGGTATCTACATGGCTGTCTGCGTGGTGCATTTTATGAATACGCCACAGCAAAGGAACTTTATGAAACAGTCTGTGCTGCCAATAAATCACCATATCTAACAGCAATACACTAAGCGCGACCACAACCCAATAACTCACATTTACGCTGTTAAATAAACCCACATTAGTACTATCCGCCCATAAAGCCACCCCCACTAAACTAGCCGGCAGCACCACTCTTGAGCACAGCGCGCCTAGTAACACCATACTCAGGTTGCCTTTCCACCTGCTAGCTCGACCCAATACAGATTGCCGCGCTGGCAGCCATGCTTCTAGCAAAGCCATTATTACGAAAATGCCTAAGAATAGACTGACTCGTACAAGTACAGTGTTATCCACTATTGCTTCTCTTTCTCTTTATTAGTGCAGTAATCATCAATACCTTCTACGGCTTTAAGGGTAGTAAAACCACTGTAAACTCGTGTGATGATGGTAATGCCACACGCTACCGCGAAAACATAAGCCAACACCGGAAAATACGCTGGCCATATACAGAATGCTAAAAATAAGAGTATGGTTTCGGTGCCTTCAGTAAGCCCCTGCATATAGTAAAAGCTCTTATTCTTAAACTGTGGCTTTTCGATATTAAATTTTTCTGCGGCTACAGCAAACGCCAAAAAGCTACTACCTGTGCCTACAAACGCAGCCATTAGCACTAGTGCAGGTACGCCCCATTCGGCAGGGTTTGCTACACCAAACGCTAACGGCACGGCAGCGTAGAATAAAAAGTCTAAACAAATATCTAAAAAGCCACCTGCACTACTGCTACTTTGCTGAAAGCGAGCAAGTTCGCCATCAATACCATCGAATACTCTATTTGCAACAATGCATATGAAGGCCATTGTCCACCACCCATTAATAATGGCAGGAACCGACAGCATACCAATAACAAAACCAGCCAAGGTAACTTGATTTGGGGTAACGCAGGCTTTGCTTAGCGCCACAATCATGGGCCTTAACAGCGGCTTTATAAAAGGCGTAACTTTAGCATCTAACATGTTTCAATCTCTATTAAGTGCCCTTGGGCAGCTTCTACATCTTCACTATCGTGCGTAACTAATAAGGTGGGCAGACCACGAGCTTTAAGCTGACTAAATACCCAAGTTCGCATTTGTGTTTTGGTTGCAGCATCTAATTTACTAAATGGTTCATCGAGTAACACCACATTAGGTGCGGCAGCCAACGTTCGCAATAAGGCGATACGCGCCTGTTGTCCGCCCGATAAGGTCTGTACGGGTCGATGCTGTAAATCGCTAAGGCCCACTTCGGCCAACATCTCAGTCACCCGTTGCTCACGTTGCGCTTTTGATAACGTTTTTTTACTAGGCGCATTATGAATCGAAGCTTTGCTAGGCGCATTACTAGGCGCATTGCTAGGCAATGCAAACGCAATATTTTGCCCAACTGTCATATGTTCAAAAAGTAAAGGGTCTTGATATAGCACGCCTACCCCACGATTGTGAGCTGGCATGCCGTTAATGCACGTATTATTAATGTATATACTTCCTGTCATGGAAAAAGGCGCAGTTAACTGCCCAGCAATAGCGTTCAATAAGGTCGATTTGCCAGAGCCGCTTGGCCCCATGATAGAAAGTACTTCGCCTGAGTTAATTTCTTCATCGAGTGAAAGCAAGGTATCTGTGTATCGAAACAAACTCACCTTATCTAGTTTCAAGGTCATAATTTCGATTTCCTTGTTTTCAGAAGCGTATAGCGCCCCATCGGATTAAAACAAATTGTTGGCAGCCACCACGCCAGAATAAAGCCTAATAAGGGCATAAGCGTTTGCACTATTACATACACAGCCGTTAACCGCGCACTGCTACCCGATGCCGCTGCGACTGCTTCTGTGGTAACAGTAGCTATACGCCCACCAGTACTTAGCAAGGTAGGCAAATACTGGCTGAAACTAATCGCCAGCCCTAGCGCAAAAGCCACCAGCATAGGGGAAAACAATAACGGTAGCTTTATTTTCACAAATACCTGCCATGGCGTTTTTCCCATGCCATAAGCTACCTGCGCATACCTAGGGTCAAACTTACGATAAGCCACTGCCAAGGAAATAAACACATAAGGCAACACATACACAAGATGGCTAACAAATAAATGAAGCCACACGGCCTCGTTAAAATAGGCTAATTGAAACCATACTAAGCCATATAAGAAGGCTACGCCTGGTATTAACAGCGGTAAAAACAAAGTCAGTGACAGCAACGCCCCTGACCATCCCCTGAAGTAAGAGGCGGTTTTGCTTTCTTGTCTGCTACGCCAGCTTTTTTCACTATTCTCGTTTAGGGTTTCTGCCTCTAACGCTAACGTAGCAACAACTACCGAAAAGCCGCTCACTAACACTGCAAGCAACACGGTATTGTTGAAAGGTTCTGCTAGTGCCGTAAGCGTGGTTTTCCAATGTAGTAAGGTTAACCCTTCTGGGAAAAAAGCAGGAAACTGCCAGAAAGTGGCAAAAGACCAAAGTACGGTGCTGACGATTATCGAGACTATTAGTAACACATAAACGGCCACTATCGCGCGTGCCAGTAACAAGGAAAAAGTGTGACCTGTATGCCTATGCCCATTTGAATAGAAGTGAACTTGCGCATGCTTCGTGGCTTTTTCACCCACAATCCATACGCAGATAGCCACAAGGGTTACTGCTACTTGTAGCAGTGCAGCCGCTGAGGCCTGAAAGCGCATCGATAAATCAACATGATTAAACCATTGCACCACGGCCACGGCTAGTGTGGGCGGATTATTAGGCCCTAACAGCAAGGGGATTTCCACATTCGCCGTAGCGTAGGCTAACACCGCCAGTATAGGTAAACGAACTTGGGGATACACAATAGGGAAAATAGTTTTAAAGAACACCGTGACCGGCGAGTAGCCTAGCGCCGTCGCGCTGTTGAAATAACCATCGAACTTACGCTTAACGTGTGGCTGCGACATTACGCTCACTGCCATTAAAAACACAAAAGGTAGCTCTTTTAATGCAAGCGCAATAATGATAGATATACCGTAACTGTCGTACGGAAATGCCCACGTTGGCGGCAATAGTGTACTAGCTCCACCTACATCAGCAGTTTCGCTTATTCCTATACTACTTAGTATGTTACTCGCATTGGCAATAATGCTAGCAAAGAAACCAGAAGGTGAAAGCACGAATAATAGTGCAATGGCAGCTGCAGCATGAGGCAACACTAATAACGGGCTTAACCAGGTTTGCAGCTTGTTTAGATAGGATGAGCGGTAAAACACCGCCAACAATAAAAAAGCACTAGCAACGGAAATTACCGTGGCTGTTAAGCCTGTGAAAAACGACAATAACGCCATTTTACTCATGCCATCTATTGCAAATAACTGTGCAAAAACACTGAAAGTAAAATCATGAGCATCTAATGCCGGAAAATAACCAAAAGCCGGTAACACCACACCTACTAGCCCCGCCAATACTGGCAGACTTAACATTAGGATAAGTAGCACCCGAACGCTTAGCGTTATGCGTTGAAAAAGTGTCATGCTGTGAAGCACGTTAGAGCGTGATAGCACCGGCATTAGAACCGCTCACCGTAACGGTCAAACCATGCTTGGCGTATGGCATCTGTCCAACTGCTATGGGGCTCAGCGAAAAGTGGCACTGTCTTTTGTTTGTTTAGCTCAGAAGCGTGGTGCGAAACACCGTTAAACAATGTTTTGTCGTTATCAGCAAGCATAGAGAAATCGAGTACTGAGTCGTCACCCCACACTGCCAATTGCTGCTTTTTCGCTTGAGCTTGGGGTGATAATAAAAAATTCACTACTTGCTTAGCGGCAGTAACGTTTTCTGTGTTGTAAGTAATGCCAATAAAATGCACGTTCGCTAAACTACCGTCTTCCATCGCATAAGTACGAATACTGTTGGGTAAGTCAAAACGGTTTACAGCACTGGGTATTTCTGCGGCGGTAAACGAAAAGGCCAATAGTAACTCGCTGGTCCCCATTAGTCTTTGAAGTTGCGAAGCTTGTCGCACCATATAATCGCCCTGTTTATACATCAGAGGATGCAACGTATCTAGGTATTCAAAAAGCGCGGGGGTAATTTTCGCCAATGCAGTGTCAGTTACCGGCTTGTACAACAAATTTTGATGATCGTCATTTAACGCTATGGTCGCATACTTTAAAAAGCTTATGCCTAAGTAATCGTTGGGTAATGGGTAGGTGAATCGACCCGGGTATTGCTTGGCAAAGACAAGTAATTCATGAATGTTAAGCGGAGGCTTTTCTACAAACTGCTGATTATAATAAAACACCATAGATGCCTTGCCCCACGGCGCTTCTTGCCCGTCGGTAGCAATACCAAAATCGGTGATCATGGCTGGGTTTCGAGACGGATTAGTAAGTGCAAAATTAGGAATACTGCTTACCCAGTCTTTCAACAATAAATTATGACGTTTCATGGCGGCGAAATTTTCGCCATTAATCCAAATTAAATTAACGCTACCTTGGTTGTGATTCCCCGCCGCTTTTTCAGCAAGTACACGAGATACCGCATCGCTGGTGTCGGCTAGCTTCACATGGTTCAAGGTAATATTGTAATGGCTACTTACTTGCTGACTTACCCACTGAATATATCCATTTACTTGAGCACTCCCGCCCCACGCATGAAACTGTACCGTCGGCGAATCGCCTGATGCCTGATATGAAACTGGTAAATGATTTTGAGGCTGATCTTTTAATTGAGTAGTAGATTGCCCCTTGTCATTTACTTGTGACTGGGCATTTTTTTGCGCGGGCTCAGATGCAAAAGCCAGTGTAGAAGCAAACATCACAGCCGTTACTAGGCTAAATATGGCTTTAGAAGAAAAAGCCACCTGACCGGCCATATAAATTACTAATTGAACAGTGGCATAAGCAACGACTTGAACCATTGAATAAGCAGCTACAGGAACCACTGTATGAAAACCTATGCCGCCCCTTGAATTGACCATTAGCGCAGAGGACATACGCAGAGGCATTAGACGAAACAAGCTGTCTAACGCCGCTAACGAAAAATTACTCTTGGTCATTCAGCGCCCAGTTGTAATCCAAAAACTCAATGTCGCTTTTTCCTGACAGAATCGTTTTTATGTCACTGTCATCGAGCGGCGAACCATCTTTGGATGATAGTGCGTTGCCGTATTGAGCGATAAACCCCGTTAAGCTTGATGAATCACGCCATTTCATTTCAAAGTCTTCTTTATACCAACTGAAAATTTTCGAAATATGAAGGGTATTGCCATCGTAATAATTGCGGCTATTGTCAGATAAAAAACGAACGGTCTGCTGCTCTAATTGCTCATCTAACTTGTCGCCCACATAGGCTTCTTCACGTAATGCAGGGCAACCAATACTTGCACAGTTTACGGCAAAGTGAATACGGGGTTCGTTGTACACTCCTTTTTCACGAATTAAACCGTGTTCGATGCCGTCAAGTGTACGCTTTTCACCAAACAGTGGCGCAAAAGCTTGCTTCCAAGGTGATGAAAAGAACCCCCCAATATCACGAATAGAGGTTAAATCAGGGTATCGGGTTAATATTAAATCGATGGTATAGGCATTGTACGCATTAATTAAAAACGCCAACTGCGTGTTTTTATCCCACTGATTGAATGTATCCTTCGACACTGCCGATAAACTTTTCAGATAAGCAGTAAGGTCCGATTGCGACGATTTAAAACCCGCATAATCAACTTCTGTGCTCGTGCCTTTAATTTCTACTCCATCACCATTGGTAACAGGGTTAATAGGCGCAACATACTTCGTTAGCATTGCTGAAAAAGGGGTGTGTAACCCTTCTTCAGCATGCGCCACTGGCATAGCCAGTAGCGCAGTCGCGGCAAGTAATTGGGTTGTTCTTTTTAAGCGGTTTAGACCTGAAGATAATTTCATCATAATTGCTGCCTTATTAACCACGACGCCACGTGTGGAATTTTTCCACATAGCTTAACAATTTTTCTGGTGTGTTAGCGCGTTTCCATGTACCAGCAGTGTTTTTGGCACCCTCGGCCCACGTTGGGTACGCGTGAATAGTGCCAAGTAATTTGTTAAGTCCCAAATCGTGCTTCATGGCTAATACAAATTCTGCAAGCAAATCACCAGCGTGTTCAGACACAATGGTTACCCCTAGAATTTTATCTTTGCCCGGCGGTGTAAGCACTTTTATAAAGCCTTTTCTTGCGCTCTCTGCAATGGCCCTATCAAGTTCTTCAAACTCGTAGCGGGTGACTTCTACTTCAATGCCCTGCTCGGCGGCATCGTTTTCATTAAGGCCCACTCGCGCCACTTCAGGGTCGATAAAAGTAGCCCATGGAATAACACGGTAATCTACTTTGAATTTTTTAAAGATACCAAATAAGGCATTTACCGCGGCATACCAGGCGTGGTGTGCGGCAACATGGGTAAATTGATACGGCCCTACTACATCGCCCGCTGCAAAAATGTTAGGCATTAAGGTTTGTAGGTAGTCATCGGTTTCAATAGTACGGTCAAACTGAATGCCCAACTCTTCTAACCCAAAGCCGTTAAGACGTGCTTTACGCCCTACCGCCACAATGACTTCGTCATATTCAATAGCGCTTTCTTTACCGTCTTTCGCGACTACTAAGGTTTTAACACCGTTTTTAATTTCAAAACGAAGGGCATCGTGACTGGTTAATACGTTTACGCCACTATCGCGAAGCACGGTTTCTGAAAATTCGGCGACTTCTTTGTCTTCTCGGCCCATAAGATGATCTGAGCGCTCAACTTGTGTTACGTCACTGCCCAAGCGCGCAAAGGCTTGTGCTAGTTCGCAGCCAATCGGACCGCCACCTAATACAATCATTCGCTTTGGCGTTTCTTCTAACTCAGCAAAACGGCTCCATAGCGTATCAGAAGTGACGTAGCCACTTTCTTCAATACCTGGCAATGGTGGTACAAACGGGCTTGCGCCTGTCGCCACTACAATGCTTTTGGTCGTTAAGGTTTGCATGCCGCCATCGTTTTGCTTTATTTCCACCGTCCAAGGATCGATGATCTTTGCGTAGCCTTTTACTACATCCACACCCAAACTGGTATAGCGCTCTACACTGTCTACCGGCGCGATAGTGGCAATAACGTTATGTACACGCTGCATCACTGTTTTAAAAGACATAGTAGGTTCAACACTGTGCAAACCATAGTTTTCAGCTTGACGCATCTGGTTGGCTACTTTGGCAGTTTTGATGAGGGCTTTACTTGGTACGCAACCATAGTTCAAACAGTCACCGCCCATTTCACCGGCTTCCACAAGCGTAACTTTCGCTTTTACCGCTGCGGCAATATAGCTGGTGACCAAGCCACCCGCACCTGCGCCAATAACAATAAGGTTTCTATCGAATTTAGCCGGCTTTTTATAGCCTTTGTATACACGGCGACGCTCAACAAACGCCACAATGGCTTTAGCAATCCACGGGAATATACCCAGTAATACAAACGATAATATAAGTCCTGGCGATACAATGCCCGATAAGCTGTCTATCTGCGCAAGCTGGGTACCAGCATTTACATATACGATGGTTCCCGCCAACATACCTAGCTGACTTACCCAGTAGAATGTCCATGTTTTAATTGATGTTAGGCCCATCAATAAATTAATCAGGAAGAACGGAAACACGGGCACTAAACGCAATGTGAATAAATAGAAAGCACCTTGTTTTTCAACGCCTTCGTCAATCTTTTTAAGCTTTTCACCAAAACGCTTTCTTACCGTATCGCGTAAAATAAAGCGTGCCACTAAGAAGGCTACGGTTGCACCTACGCTTGACGCAAACGATACAATGATAAAACCCTGTACTAGTCCAAATAAGGCACCCGCGGCTAAGGTAAGAATGGCAGCACCAGGCAACGATAAAGCTGTTACTGCTACATAAATAGCGAAGAAGACCCCAATACTTACCAGTGGGTTTTCTTCAATTTGCTGTGTAAAGGTATCTAATGAACCTTTCAAACCATCAAGGGTGAGATAGGTATTTAAATCGAAGTAGAAAAAGCCAAAAACGGCAGCCACCAATACGGCGATAAGTGCAATTTTCTTAAACATAAACTATTCCTTAATTGCGCTTAAAACGCGTATTGCATAGTGAACTGAACGTGACGAGGTGTATTGGGCATGGCCAGAGTAGCGCCAAAATAACCACCTTCAAACACAGGCTGCCAGTTTTCTTCGTCAGTAATATTAATAACTTCAACACGAAGGCGCATATCATCAGTAACCTGATAATCTGCATTTACATCAATATTAAATTGGTCTCGTATAAATACGGTTTGTAGAAAATCTAGCGGGAACGACTTGGTGTACAAGGCCGAAGCTCCAACTTGTAAGTCATCGGTAAGTTGCCAGCCAGCATTTAATGACACGATTTGCGATGGAATGCCCTGCACTAATGAGTCAGACGGAGCAAACGCCGCAAAAGACGGCGAACCAACGCCATTGCCTTCAATAATGTCTGGTCGACTATCGTCAAAAGCATCGGCCACTTGTGCAGTATCTTGAAACGCCGCTGAATCATCGAAGCGCGCATCCAAATAACTGTACGCCGCGTTTACCCACACATCTTGCCCTTGGTAGAAAACTTGCAACTCTGCGCCTTTGGTTTTCACACCACTGTTGCTGCCATCGCGGTTACGTAAACTACGAGTCTGGTCAAATACCGACACTTCACCATACCAATGACTATCAGGGGAATACTTAAGCCCTACTTCGTAAAGGGTATTTTCAGTGGCAAAATTTAGCGGGTTAATTTCGTTGGCACTGGTAAGTGTAGTCCCCCCTGCCATGCTATTGGATGTGGCATCATTCTCTGACCACGCCACATAAGCATTAAGTGATTCTGTTAGCTTGTACACCGCACTGAGTTGTACGCTTTCAAGTATATCGTTATAGGTGTCAGAAGCGGCGGTAACCCCTTCAGGAGCAAGTGGATCGCGCGCTTCTACATCGTAATAGTCGAACCTAACACCAGCAATAGTTGAAAACGATTCTGTCCACTGTGAACGCTGCTGAAATGCAAGGCCCGTTTGTAAGGTGGTTGAATCCGTGGTGTCAGATAAATTGTAATCCCCTACACCATCGCCATCTATATCATACTGGGCACCAGGTGATACAAATACGCCGGGACGAAGCTCAACCAATCGTGATTTTTGTGCATCGGTTAAGGGTATTTCTCGGTTACTTAACGGGCCCGTTAAATCTACAGGGCTATCAGCTTCAGTTGTAAACTGGCTGTAACCTAATACATCGTTATAACGTAACGCCAAACCAAATGTGGTGGTTTGCTTATCGTTCCAAACCACGTCTAATTCAGTGCGATTCTCGAACGCATCGGCACCATCAATAATCTCTACAAAGCTATTCTGAGCAATTTCTTCACGGGTTAGGTGTTGATAATAGGTCATGTTACGTAGCACAAGGCTATCTGAAAATTGATGGGTTAAATTGCTGCGCAGTACAGTAGTTTCAGCACCATTAATATCATTAGGGTGGGTATACACCTGACTTCGGGGAATAACCACTTCACCGGTTGGTGAGATAATAGCGCCCGCACCAGGTACGGTACTGCCATTCGCTTGTACGCCTTGGCCCGTTATATAAAGGTTGTTATCAATCAGGTTTTGCGTGGGGCGATTAATACCTGCAATGTCAGGATATTCGGCATCGTAATACTCTGCACTTACGTCCCATGTTGTGGCATCGCTCGGTGTATATCTGTACGCAATAAACAAGTTTTTGCTTTCACGCTCTGCAAAATCAAAAAAGCTACCGTGATCTAGCCACTCAACGCTGACTCTAACCCCACTCTTTCCTTCTTCAATGGCGGCACCATAATCAAGCTGCGCTGAGTATTGATCCCAGCGACCAGCGCGCAACGTAATGTTCCCTTCGCTACCTGAAGTAGGCGCAGTTTTGGTTTGCAGGTTCACAAAGCCACCATTTCGCTGTGTACTACCAAACAGCACGGGCGATGGCCCTTTCACGACATCTAGTTGCTCAACACTGTTGAATGAAACCGGTAAACCAAAACCATTGTTGCCTGATTGGCGGCGTATACCATCTTGAAATAGCTCGCCCAATTGCCCACGTATACTTGGCAAACTAGGGGTACCAAAACCGCTAGATGCATAGGCGTTTGGCGCTGCTTTTACAATATCGTGTAAGGTATTGATGTTTAATGCATCCATAGCTTCAGCCGACAAAGACGTTACCGCTCGCGGCGTATCAGCTGCCGACATACCAGCGCCAAATAATCCACTTAACGTATTGTCGCCAGGGTTTAACGGGTTTAGCGCTTGCTGATTTCCGGTAACCTCAACGACTTCTATATCATTTTTGTCGATGGTATCAAGCGTGTCAGCTTGCTGAGCTTGCAGCCCTTGGCTTACAGATAGAGCCAGTGCACTGATGGCAAGCCCAATATTATTTCTCATTCGTATTTTTACCTTACAAGATTGCTTACTCGACAAGACCGACACCCGGCTGAAAATATTTCATAAGCATTTTTATTTTTTTTCTATGAAAGTTTTTGAAATTTAATATGAAAACGCCCGTTCTTTATCGCTACACAAATAAATAGGAGTTAAAATGCAATCTCAACAAACCACTGATATTTCCAATCGCCTCAGTTGGTCCCTACTCGCCCTTCGTGTTTCTGTTTTCATTGTTATGTTCGTGTGGACATTAGATAAATTCGTAAACCCAGCGCACAGTATGAAAATTTTCCAACATTTTTATTCAATTGGTGGCGTACCAGAAACAGCTGTATACATTTTAGGTGCATTTCAGTTGGCACTGGTTCTTGCTTTCGTTGCCGGTATTGCAAAGCGTTACACCTACGGTTTCGTTTTCTTACTTCACGGCGGGTCTACATTGTCGGCTTTCGCACAATACTTTGATGCCTTCAATAACTTGTTATTTTTCGCTGCATGGCCAATGTGGGCGGCGTGTTTTGCCCTTTATTTATTAAGAGATGCTGATACTCGTTTTGCGTTAGGCAAATAGAGTATAGTCAACAACTTAAACGCAGCCTGCATCTTAGATAAATATTTACTTATATATAGCAGGTTTAGTTCATTTTGGCAGTAGTATATAGCTGCTGCCATTCTGTTTCGTTCACAGGCATTATCGATAACCTACCCCCCTTTTTCACCAAACCTATTTCTGTAATGTTAGGCATTGCCTTAATGGCAGATAGCGGCAATACGCTTTCAAACTTTTCTACAAACTTTACATCTACCCGAAACCACCGCGGATTTTCACGCGAAGATTTAGGGTCGTAGTAATTGGATTCAGGGTTAAACTGGGTTTCATCTGGGTAACCTGCCTTTACTACTTCTGCTACCCCGGCAATACCGACTATTTTGCAACTCGAATGATAGATGAAAACCTGATCACCAATAGCGACCTTATCACGCAAAAAGTTTCTTGCTTGGTAGTTACGCACCCCGTCCCAGGGTTCTGTTTGGTCAGGCCGTGAATTTAAATCATCAATGCTGAATGCATCGGGTTCGGTCTTAAATAGCCAGTAAGCCATACATTTTCTCGTTATTATCCTAATTGATATAGCAATGCAGTATAACAAAGGCGGTGAATTTAACGACAGCGCTATACCTAGGTTGCTGAGTACTGGTATAATCAAAGCTCGGTCTGCAATGTTTATATTCGCTCTAAGCAATTTCATACCCGCCTATGGCTATTTATAGTGGCTCTAGGCAGTTTTGTATTTGCGATTAGCAATATGAACGATGATGTACTGACCTACTTAATTCTTTTTTTTCTCTGCTATATGTGAATCTTATGCAAGCCACCATTAAGGCCGATCGCGGTCTATTTTCTTATCCTAAATATTGGCCGCACTGCCTTGGTACTGCGCCGTTTCTTCCCATGTCTAAAGAGGAAATGGATGCCCTAGGATGGGACAGCTGTGACGTTATCTTAGTGACTGGTGATGCGTACGTAGATCACCCAAGCTTTGGTATGGCAGTTATTGGCCGTGTACTTGAAGCCCACGGTTTTCGTGTAGGTATCATTTCTCAGCCCGATTGGACGAGCAAAGATGCCTTCATGACCCTTGGTAAGCCAAATTTATACTTCGGTGTTACGGCGGGCAACATGGATTCCATGATCAACCGCTACACGGCAGATAAAAAACTTCGTCATGACGATGCCTATACAGCAGGTAATGTTGGCGGCAAACGCCCAGATCGCGCGGTTACCGTATACGCACAACGATGCCGTGAAGCGTTTAAAGGCACGCCTGTTATTGCCGGCGGTATTGAAGCTAGCTTACGCCGTATCGCCCATTACGATTATTGGAGTGAAAAAGTACGTCGTTCAGTATTGTTCGACTCCAAAGCAGACATGCTATTTTTCGGCAATGCCGAGCGCCCATTGGTTGAAGTTACCCACCGCTTAGCGGCGGGTGAAACTATTGATGAAATGCGCGACATTCGTGGCACCGCTATTATCGTGAAAGAAGCACTACCTGAGTGGCAAGGGGTTGACTCAACCTCGTTAGATCGCCCCGGTAAAATCGAGCCTATCTCAAGCCCTTATCAAATGGAGCCTGAGTGCGACTCACAAGATAAAGATAAAGCAAACAGCGAAGCGCCTGAAGCCGCGCCCGTCGTGATACAGCCTCCGGAACGCCGCAAGCCTTGGGAAAATGTATACGTTAAGCTCCCAGCGTACGAAACAGTAAAAGATAACAAAGTCTTATACGCTCATACGTCGCGTATTTTGCACCAAGAAACTAACCCTGGTTGTGCCCGTGCATTAATGCAGCGCCATGGCGATAGACATATTTGGATAAACCCACCCGCCATGCCTTTAGAAACAGAGGAAATGGATGCGGTATTCGACCTTCCTTATCAGCGTGTACCCCACCCTGTTTATGGCGATGCCACTATACCCGCCTACGATATGATTAAGTTCAGTATCAATATTATGCGCGGGTGTTACGGCGGTTGTACCTTCTGTTCTATTACAGAACATGAAGGGCGAATTATTCAAAGCCGCTCTGAAGACTCGATTATTCGTGAAATTGAAGAAATTCGCGATACCGTACCTGGGTTTACCGGTGTTATTTCAGACTTAGGTGGCCCTACGGCAAATATGTATCGTTTGCGCTGTAAGAGCCCTAAAGCCGAAGCTACGTGTCGTCGTCCATCTTGTGTATACCCAAGCATTTGTGCACATATGGATACCGATCATAAGCCGACCATCGATTTGTACCGTCGTGCTCGTGAATTACCCGGCGTGAAGAAAGTGCTTATCGCTTCTGGTGTTCGTTACGACTTGGCGGTAGAAGATCCTGAGTACGTAAAAGAGTTAGCGCTACATCACGTTGGCGGCTATTTGAAGATAGCCCCAGAGCACACCGAAGACGGCCCATTATCTAAAATGATGAAGCCGGGTATGGGCAGCTATTACCGCTTTAAAGAGTTGTTCGATAAATATTCGCAAGAAGCGGGTAAGAAACAATATCTTATTCCGTACTTTATTGCCTCGCACCCAGGCACCACAGACGACGATATGTTGAATTTGGCGATTTGGCTGAAAGAGAATAAGTTTAAGCTCGATCAAGTGCAGAACTTCTATCCTTCACCAATGGCCACAGCAACGACTATGTACCACACCGAAGTAAATTCACTTCGCAAGGTAACAAAAGACAGTGAAGACGTGCCTTCGGCTAAGGGTGAAATACACCGACGCTTGCACAAAGCTATGCTTCGATATCACGATCCTAAAAACTTCGCGCAAATTCGTGAAGCCCTAAAGCGTATGGGCCGTGAAGATTTAATAGGCCGTGGAGCTCAGCACTTGGTGCCGCCGGAAACCGCAGATGAGAAACGCAAAAAAGCGGCGAAAGGCAGAAATGGAGAACGTGGGTTAACGAAACATACTGGCTTGCCGCCAAGTTTTCAACGTAAAGCCCGAGGTAAAAACAATACTGCTGGCGCTTCTAGCGAAAATAGAGGTGGGAATAAAACTGAGAACAGAAACGGCGGTAAAAGCGGCGGGCAAAATCGTGGACAGAATACGCCAAGCTCACAGCGAAGAGGGAAGCCAACAGCGAAACGCTAGTTTCGCTGTTGCGACTCATTCTGCCCTTCTTTGTAGTAAGCCTCGGGGCGAATATCAGTTAGCTAGGTTAGTTAAACCTGTTGTCTGATATCGGCCACTTGAGTTCTGCTACCTGGACTGTCAGTCGGTTTTAAGCGTACTTTTTGTAGGCACAGCAATACCTTTGCTGTGCCACTTAAATACCACAAAGATTAAGTCTACTTCTCCGGTATTTTTCACCCCGTGTTCATCCCAAGGGGCTGCGTATAGCATGTCGCCGGTATTAGCCTTAAATATTTCACCTTCAACGCTCCACTCCCCACTTCCCTGAGTCACCAATAGAAACTCTTCATCACTATGTTCGTGAGGTGGGTGAATCTCTACACCGGGCTTAATAACCGCCATACCCGCAAGTGATTGGCTTGTACCAAAGGTTTCATCATTGTGGTAGCTATAGAATATCCAGCCCTCGCCTTCATCAATGGCTGCTTTGACCTGTGGGATCACGTGTGTTTTGAAACTGTCGCCAGAAATCACTTTGTCAGTGTCGTTCTTATTAACCGCAAAAGTATCTGGGGCATAAGCAATAGAAAAACTGCCAAAAACACCTAAAATAACAGTTAGCATTATAGGTAAATTACGCTTCATTCATCCTCTCCCTTTGGTAAATTTGCTTTTTCAACCACCGCCACATACGAGGCAGTTAGGCTGCTAATGTATAGCATATCTGTCGTTTCTAACACCCCTGTTGTAAGCGGATAATTTCCACTTGGGTCTTGTAAATCACTTGTCACTTTGCCTTGTTTATTTAATTTTATAACATGGCCGTAGGCTTTTGCTTTAGGGCGCAGTGATGCAGGCAACCGCTGTACTACTTTACGCAAAAAAGGAGAGTTTGATAAATCGTCTAACGAGGCGGAACGCGGGGAAGCAAACCCTACCCAGTAGCCACCGTCGGGTGCTGTGGCAATATTATCGGGAAAGCCGGGTAAGTTATCGATGAACACATCCACCAAACCTATTTTGGGCCCAGCAATGAAGTAACGTAACACTTGGTAGCTACCTGTTTCGTTCACCAAAACATATTGCTGGTTATGGCTGATAGCAACCCCATTGGCAAAGACTAACCCATCCATTAAAACAGTAGTGACGTTGGTATTTGGATTGTACGCGAGTAATCGGCCATTACCTTTGTGCTCTAAAATTTCTAACAAGCTGCCGCTAAGTGTTCCGCCATAGGCTTTTGCACTAAATTTAGTGGTGGCGTCAGAAAAATATATCATGCCATTTTCTGCCACATCCACATCGTCAGCGTACACTATGGGCGTGCCATCAACAGTATCAGTTAGCAAGGTTATATCACCCGATGGCGAAATAGAAAGTAACCCCAGATAAGCATCTGCCACAATAAGATTATCGCTGGCATCGAACTCCAACCCCAGCGGCCTCCCGCCCGTGTTAACCCAAGGTGTAAAGTGGGTATCGTTGGGTGCTAATAGCATGATAGTGCCAGAATGCGTGGCCGTGGCAATAATACCATCACTTCGCAGAGCAAAATCTTCTGGGCCGAATTCGTTGCCAAGGGAAAGGCTATCAGAAAGGGATAGTGAGTCGTTAGTAAGGTGAACGCCGCTGTAACCTTTATTTTCTGGCGCATCCCAAGCTACAGGTTCAACCGGCACGGGCCAAAACAGTAAATATCCCGTCACTGACAATAAAGCGATGATTAGTATAATTCGCATGCGCTACCCTTTTAATTCCATCTAAATATAGAACCGTAGCAATAGCATGTTCTTACCCTAGGGTTAAATTCAGATTGGTGATTATTCAATATGTTTAAACGCTATAGGTAGATAAACCTTTATTAAAAGAGTAAGTGATTTGATTAAGAGGAAAGTAAAAATGAGGATGGAGATAACTGTGAAGGCTGAGATGCAGATTAAGCTGAAGGTTTAGGAAAAAAACAAAAGTTAGACACAAAAAAGCGCGGCTTTCACATTTTGGTTATTTAACCTAAGTAAAAGCCACGCTGTATTAGCTAACGCTACCAATGCAGTCGTGTTTGTACAGTGTATTAAGCCATTGGCGATTGCGTTTCAGTCGATACTGATGTGCTCTTGTTGCCATTGCCATTTTGCGTTGTTGTTTGATTTTCTTTTTGAAAATCCGACAATAGGGTTTCACGCTTAAGCAAAGTGTTGCCTCGAAAAATACTCCATATTACATAAATGAGCATGGGTATGTTTAATTGCAACGATGCCACCGAAAGTGCATGTTCCCCGTTCACAGCGCTATAAATAAATAAAAGCAATAACACACTGATACCTGAAATTATCAGCCACACTGGTTTGGTAAGCCGCTTTATGGCCACTGTAAGTGCTACATTTAGCACCATTATTCCCCAGAATATTGCAATTAAGGAACCTGAAAAGAACATATCTGCTATTGCCGTGAACGCCAATGCACTCACACTGCCCCACACCGTGCAATACCACAAACGCGTGGCCAACACAGGATGCGCTTTTTTAGATAACCACACTTCCATTCCCGATACGCACAGCATGGTTAGCATGATACCCAAAACAAAATACAGTACTTTACTCGGTATTCCTGCAAAGTCGCCAAAGTGAAGGCGATAAACAGCCCACAACAATTGCTTACCCCATGCGCCATCGTCGTAACCGGCAGTGCCTAAATAATTACCTGCGGTATCAAATCGATATGCTTCACCGTATATCATTCGCCCTGGTACTTGTGCATAAATTTCAATGAACTGTTCAGGTTTGTTCACCTCGTGAACAGTCACAAATATAAGCGGGTTTTCTGGGGCTATGGTTTCCATTTTCGCGATGGCTTTACCTATCGCTGGTTTACCCTCTTGCGCTTCAATGACTGGATCGGGGGTAAATACTTGGTTTATTACCGCATCCCTGTCACCGCCATAATTTAATTGTGCCACTAGCACCAGTACGATACCGGCTAAACCAAAATAGGCCCCTGTTATTGCAATGACTAAATGAAATGGTGACGCCCAAAGGCCAAAGCGATTGTGCAAATCAATTTGGCTTTGTTGACCATTGCCGCCACGGCGCATTTTGAAAGCATCTCGCGTCAACCGTTTGTGTGCAATGATACCTGTAATAATAAGGGTACAAATAATAGCCCCTAAAGCACTGACCAATATCATGCCCCAACTATTGGGTAGGTTAAGATATAGATGCAAGTCCACTAACATTTGAGTAAAAGACACGCTTTCCTTCTCAAGCAAATTTCCCTGCGCATCAGCGAAATAAGCAGCATGATCGTTTTCTACCACTAACCTTGGAATACCTGATGTCGGGAGCACCACAAATAAATGATCTGTTTTTTCAGGGTGTTTAGCTAAAAAGCTATCCATCGCCTTTTCAACTGCCCCATCCTCGACGGTTTTAAACTCGGGAATATGCGGTTGTTCCCAGCGTTCAAATTCTAAATGGAATACAGCAATAGTGCCTGACAAGCACACTAAAAAGAGCAATACACTTAAAAATACGCCTACCCAACTGTGTGCATTTAGCGCTGACTGTTTTGTTGCTTTTTTCATTTTTATTCCTAAATTGGCATTGCCATCAGTATTGCTACACTTACTGCTGTTGCTACAAGATAGCCGCCAACCGTTTTAATTTTTTTCGATGTAGCTAGGTAGTGGTAAACTGCAAGCCCCCAAATGATGGGTGATATCACCATACAGGTAGCTAACTGCCCTGTTATATCCATCGGTAATAGTGCACAAATCGCTAGTGATGCAACGACGCTAAATACCAGTAACAGCAGCAAAACTACGATGTAGTGCAAAGCATGCTGAATTAATGTGCGAAGAGAAAAGTCTAGTTTTCTGGGCTGGGGGATTTGTTGCGGAACAGCTGTGTGTGACTGATTCATTGCTATAAAAGGCCACACTAATAATCCAGGTAAACACAGCGCGTAAACCACACCAAATTCCCAACCTACAGAGTGTGACCACGCTATAGAGGACAAAAGCCAAACGCCTATCCCCACATACAGCATAGGGCCGGTTTGACGCCGCCAGCTTTGGTAGACTGCCGCCATAGAAGCTAAAGAAAGGCCGCTTGCGGCAAATAACATGAACATAACTTACCTTTATATATTTTTATTAGTGCTGAAATGTTTAAACGCTCGGCAGCCGATAAAATAGCCGTTACCCAACAGGTTTGATGCGTAGCCTTATGAGATTTTACTTCGCGTTTTTTCTCAGCTGAAGTTATGTATAAATTACCAAAAAACAGCAGCAAATGAAAACAATAATTATTCCTATTTGATGTTTCATTAAGGATAAATAGCGCGAAATTCACTTCATAAAAAAGGCCGACTTACTTGAGTAAGTCGGCCCTATGTATTGCGCTAATTATTACAAAGATATTTACGCTGCCTGTGTTTCTTCGTCCATCTCTATGACTTCGTGGCTTAGCAAGTATTCAAATGCTGCTAATGACGCTTTTGCACCCTCGCCCATTGAAATAACGATTTGCTTGTAAGGTACTGTTGTAACGTCACCGGCTGCAAATATACCTGGCGCAGACGTGTTACATTTCGTATCAATTACAATCTCGCCGTACTTGCTCATGTCAACCACGCCTTCGATGAATTGACTGTTTGGTACTAGGCCAATTTGTACAAACACACCTGAAAGCGCTAGAGTGTGTATCTCATTGGTATTGCGATCTTGATACTCGATAGCATTAACTTTTCCGTTCTCAGCAGTGATTTGATGCGTCGCTGCGTTTCTGATAATAGTGATATTTTCACGTTTCTCAGCTTGGTCAATCAGTACTTGGTCTGCTTTAAGTTCTGGCATAAATTCAAAAACCGTTACCGATTTAACAATACCCGCTAAATCAAGTGCCGCTTCAATACCCGAATTGCCACCACCAATAACTGCAACGTCTTTACCTTTAAAGAAAGGACCATCACAGTGTGGGCAGTACGCCACGCCGTTACCTACGTTTTCTTTCTCACCTGGCACACCAAGTTCTCTCCAACGTGCGCCAGTAGCAACAATAATTGAACGAGTACGAATTTGTTCGCCAGACGATAACGTAATAGTTTTAACATTGCCTTGTTCTACAGAATCAACACGAACGTGCTCTTTAAGCGTAATATCATAATCGTTCATGTGTTCCATTAAATTACCTACTAGCTCAGGGCCGGTAGTTTTAGATACTGAGATTAGGTTCTCAATACCCATTGTATCTTTCACTTGACCACCGAAACGATCGGCAACCACAGTCACTTTTAAACCTTTACGTGCACTGTATATCGCTGATGCCACGCCCGCTGGACCACCACCAATTACGGTAACGTCTTGTAGCGGTAACGACTCACCCTTGTTCGCCTCTTTTAGCGATGGGTCACGTTCGATAAGTTTATCGATAAGCACCGATGCATCCACCTTACCATTAGCGAATAGCTCACCATTAAGGTAAACGCTTGGAACGCCCTGAATATCACGTTCTGCTACTACGTTTTGATACAATCCACCGTCAATCATTTCAGACGTAATGTTTGGATTAAGTAGTGCAAATTGGTTAAGCGCTTGAACGACTTCTGGACAGTTATGGCAGCTTAAGCTGATAAATACTTCAAAGTTAAGTTCTTCTTTAACGCCTTTAACAATCGCTTTTACGCTGTCATCAATTTTAAGCTCGGTACCTGATGCGTGAAGCATACCTAAGATAAGCGAGTTAAATTCGTGACCGCCAGGAATACCAGAAAAGCGAATGCCTGTATCTTCACCATCAGCTTCCAGTAAAAAACTGATTGAGCTGCGTAAAACACCGTTAGTGTCGCGCTCTTCAAGGCTTAGTTTGTCACTTACACCAGCAATGTCGGACAGAAACGACACAAGCTCTTCACGCTTGCTGTGTTCACCGGTCTGTACGACGAAGGTTACGTTTTTCTGCATTGACTCAGCATAGCCTTTCAACGCTTGTAAAATTTCTTTAGTTAACACGGTAGTCTGCCTTATTTTCGACACGCCGATCCCCGCCAACCATTTTTCAGGCTAACAACATAAGCAGGAATTGGAAATTTATTAGATAGGGAGTGGAGACCCACTCCCATTACTTGCTTATAAATTACTTATAAGCGCTAAGCGGTTGCTTAGATTTTGCCTACTAGGTCAAGAGAAGGAGCTAGTGTAGCTTCGCCTTCTTTCCATTTAGCTGGGCAAACTTCACCAGGGTGAGAAGCAACGTACTGAGCAGCTTTGATTTTGCGAACTAGGTCGTCTGCATCACGGCCGATACCTTCAGAAGTGATTTCCATCGCTTGCACGATACCTTCTGGGTCAACTACAAATGTTGCACGGTCAGCTAGACCCATAGTTTCACGCATACAATCGAAGTTGCGAGTGATTTCACCCGTTGGGTCACCAATCATTGCGAACTTGATTTTGTTGATAGTGTCAGACGAATCGTGCCAGGCTTTGTGAGTGAAGTGAGTATCAGTAGATACTGAGAATACTTCTACGCCACGAGACTGAAGCTCTTCGTACTTATCAGCAATGTCGCCAAGCTCAGTTGGGCATACAAACGTGAAATCGGCTGGATAGAAAACAAATACTGCCCACTTACCGCTGATATCTTCGCTGCTTACTTCGATGAACTCGCCGTCTTTAAATGCTTGTGCTTTGAACGGTTTGATAGCAGTGTTAATTAATGCCATGTTTACTTTCTCCATTTAGTGAGTGTTGTTTTGTACCTACGACTTTTAGTCTATAAATACAAACAGTACGAAAAATTACAAAGCCCATTTTGTTACCAGCATTTTGCTGTTGTGCAAAATCGACTTCGTTGAAACTGGTGATAAGAATAGCGCGGTTTTTTTAAAAAAACTAATTGGTATTTTTGAATGTTTCAATCAAATTTACCAATCAATAATATAAATTAATCGCAAAAATCCCGAACAAGCGAAATTTCTCACATTCCACCTCCCCACGCAAGCCTCGCATTCAAAAACCAATAAAGGTAATGTTAACGCCATCATTGTTACAACGGCATGGCAGTTATGGATCGCGCGAAATTTCTTAATCAAGAAATTGCTAAAATTGACGGCACCCTACCTTCTCCCCACTTAGCTAAACATTTGAAAATGGCCTTAAGCCCATTTGTATTTTACCGCGGTAGCGCACAACTATTTTATGCAGACCTAGCAAATCGCCACTTACCAGTGCCAGAGGCATGCTTTTCGATGTCACTCACCAGTGTAATGGGTGATTGCCATACGTCTAATTTTGGTTTTCTTACTGAGGAAGGCTCACACGGCGACACCGTTATTTTTACGCCGAACGATTTTGACGATGCCTGTGTTGGCTATGCACATTGGGATATTCTTCGCTATCTTACTTCACTGTCTCTGGTAGAAACCCATTGCAAAGGTATTTCTGAAGGCCGCTTTTTGATAGACATGCCAGGCCCGTTAAAACCAGCAGTAGACACCCACCAGGTTAATCACGCCCAATACCTATTCCTTCAGGAATACGTGGCTACATGTCAACGCGTGACTGAAGATGCGACAGTTATCAATGAAGCTATGGAACAAGAGCCTGATGGAAAATTGAAAAAATTCTATCGCAAAGCATTGGAACGTTCGTCTTGCGGCGAAAAGTTCGAATCTAAAAGTGCGCTAGCTAAAGCGGTTCATTTAACGCAGGATGGCCTGAAATTTAAACACATTACCGATAAATATACGCCGCTGAGCCCAGCAGAACATCAACAGGTGTTAGCGGCATTCGCCCCCTATATGGATGATGACATTGTTGATATCACCAGCAGAGAAAATGCCGGAACCGGTTCGGTAAATATGCGCCGCTTCTATTTCTTAGTTGGCCCCAAAAAGCCGCATAACGCACAAAGCTTTCGTTATTGTCACATTGTTGAGGTAAAACAACAGCGCAAAGCCGCGCCCTTATTCTACTTCGATAATGTGTGCCCGGTGAATCGATTGAACCCTGCTCATCTGACCGCACGCAGCCAACGACGAATGCAGCGCCGTCCAGATTTATTGCTCGATGAGGTTATTTGGGACAATGCACACTGGTTAATTCGCTCACGCCACCACGCCAAAGTAGGACTAGACCCTCATGATATTGGTATGGGAAATAAAGCGCGAAACGGAGACTTTGGTTATTTCGCTAAACTGTGCGGCTATACGCTTGCGTTAGCCCATTGTCGTGGTGACAGGCGAAGTACACGCTTTGCGAAAAGTGCTGTAAAAGCGTTAAACCACCATACTAATAGTGCGCTAATTACTAGTGCTAATCATTATGCAAAGCAAGTTATTGATGACCACAGTTGGTTTTGCGATGCGCTAAAAAACACGTAACGCGGGTATTTATCGTCTAGCGATAACAAGTGTGCACTGAAAAATTTTTATTCTTTGTAGTGTTATTTATAGATGCAAAATGCCTTTTATGACGAGCCAATGTCATAAATAACCTTATTTGAATAAACTAACCCACTGATTTATATATGCATATTAAAAATAAACTTGAATAACGTTAAGTCATTCCTGCGTTGACATTATAGTTATAGGCTAGGTCTAGCAATAACAAAGAGGGTCTGCTTTGACAGACCTAATAATAAAAGACCTAAGAGGGAAACAACCAGTGAAAACTCCATTGTCACTTATAACAGCAGGTATTCTTACTGCATTTTCGGCCAATGCCAGCGACTTAGTTATCAGCGGTGTTGTTGATGCGTCACTTACCGGCGGCCTTCCTAAAGCTGTTGAACTTTACGTTGTAAACGATATTCCAGATTTATCGGTCTACGGGCTTGGCTCTGCCAACAATGGCGGCGGCACTGATGGCGTAGAATTTACTTTCCCAGCAGATAGCGCCTCAGCGGGTAGTTATATTTACGTAGCATCTGAAATTGATGGTTTTACTGAATTTTTCGGTTATGCACCAGACTACGATACTTCGGCCATGGGTATAAATGGCGATGATGCGGTAGAGCTTTTCGAAAATGAAGCCGTTGTTGATACTTTCGGTGACATTAATGTTGATGGTAACGGCACAGCATGGGAATACTTAGACGGTTGGGCTTACCGAAAAGACGGTTCAGTCGCTAATGGCGGGACTTTCTCCTCTGACAATTGGACTTACAGTGGCGTAGACGCACTAGATGATGCAGCAACCAATGCAGCCGCCACCACGCCCTTCCCTGTTGCTACTTTTAGTACTGAAGGCGGCGGTGATGATGAAGTTCCACCAGAAGAGCCAGTTATTGAACTAGGTGTTTGTGCTGACGCAGCAACCCTTATTAGTACCATTCAAGGTAGTGGCGATGCTTCAGAAGAAGTTGGTAACAGTCATATTGTTGAAGCCATTGTTACTGGCATGGGTGCGGGCGGTTTCTTCTTACAAGAAGAAACAGCGGATAGCGATGGAGATGATGCCACTTCTGAAGGTATTTTCGTTAACGGTAGCACTACTATTGCGGTAGGTAACGTTGCTCGCCTATACGGTGAAGTAGTTGAAAACTACGGCATGACTACGCTTAACTTAGACAGCGATGTGACTGCACTTGATTGTGGCGCAAGCGATGACGTATTGATGACGACTATCGATATGCCTTACGATTATTCTCTTGAGCCATTTGAAGGCATGCTAGCTTCTGTTGTTGATGCAACGGTAACTAGCACAAACGATTTGTGGCGTTACGGCGAAATTCAAGTAAGTGACAGCGTTAAACGCCAGCCTAGCGACGTAGCAGCACCACTTTCAGACGCATACGTTGAAGCAGTTGCAGCCTCAGAAGCCAGCTTACTTAAAATTGAAGATAACAGCAGTTCTAGTTACCCAGACACCATTAACTACTTCCCTACCTTTAGCTATGCAAATGCTATTCGTATTGGTGATACTGTGTCTGCAAGCGGCCCGCTAAATTATAGCTTCGGTGCGTTTAGAATTAACCCTACCGAAGTGATTACAGTAACTTCTACTCGCGAAGCGAACCCAGTGGTAACTGAAGGTAACTTATCGATTGCTACCTTCAACGTATTGAACTACTTCAATGGCGAAGTTGATGCTAACGGCGATGTAACCTTCGATTTCGATGCAAACCGTGGCGCAGAAGACGAAACTGAATTCGCATTACAAGAAGCCCGTATCGTTGAAGCCATTGTAGGCTTGAACGCTGACGTTGTTGGCTTAATGGAAATTGAAAACGATGGATTTGGCGATGACAGTGCTATTGTTAGCCTAGTGGCTGCGGTAAACGCTGAACTTGCCGATACTGAACAGTATTCATTTATCAGCACTGCTGATAGCACAGAAATTGGTACTGATGCTATTACCGTTGGCTTGTTATACCGCGCATCTATTGTGACGCCTGAAGGTGATGCACAAGTAGTAGACATGCCAATTCAGCAAATTGATGAAGACAGCGTTGCACAAATGCGCCCTTCTTTAATTCAATCGTTCGCCCACATTGAAAGTGGTAAAACCTTTGCTGTTGCCGTTAACCACTTTAAATCTAAAGGTTCAGAGTGTGGTGAAGATCTTGCTGAAGCAGTCAGTGAAACGGATACCATACAAGGCAGCTGTAATGCACTTCGTGTATCTGCTGCTATTACACTAGGTGAAGCATTAAGCGATGAAAGCTTACCTGAGCGTATTCTAGTATTAGGTGACTTGAACTCGTACAGTGCTGAAGATCCGGTTGCAGTACTTACCGACTACACCGCTGAAACCCAAGGCTACACGGTAATGACCGCAGCAAATACAGGTATGGACGATGGTGCCTCTGTAGAAGTAACGGCTAATTATGGTTACGTAAATCTTGCAGAAGAGTTTGATGCTGAAGGTTACTCTTACTGGTTCTACGGTACAGAGCAAGTAGGTAGCTTAGACCATGTGCTAGCAAGTGAAACCATGCTTGCTGATGCGGTAGATGGTGCACATTGGAGTATTAACTCTCCTGAAGTTTACCAATTCCAGTATGATCAAGCGCTGACCTATTACGCTGATGAAGACGGATATGCATTTACTGATGTAGGTCCATTCCGTAGCTCAGATCACGACCCGTTCATTGCAACCTTCAACTTAGAAGCAGAATTACCAGATGAAGGTGATGATGTAGTTGAAGATGATAACGATTCAGGTGGTTCTATGGGCTTCATCTTAGCACTAATGGCTGGTGTTCTAACCTTTCGCCGCCGTTCAGCTAAGTAAACTCATCAAACGTAACCGCCACACATAAACGCGGGCGGTTTAAAACTAAAAAAAGGGATGGTTTAAAAACCATCCCTTTTTTATATCTGCTTTATATTCGAGTATTTGCGCACTATTTAGTTAATGCAGGCAAACTATACCCAGCAAGACTCGCTGTCCAACGTATTCATTTATGCTGTTGGGTGACCAAGAACGCCCAAGGCTTCCTTATCGTGAGGCGCTTCTACCTCAAGCCCTAACTTATCAATATACTGATCGCGCTTGTCTGCTTGTGAAGCTGATAACTTTTCGTTAGTTAACATGCGTGCTGCCAGTGTGACCACTTCCAATTGCTCATCATTCAATGGTTGGGTGCTGTGCATTTGAAGCAACACTTTCATCAAACTCAATGCTATTTGTTTATCTTTGGGCGAAATAGTCAGTGCTTGTCGCAAATTATTGTAGGCAGGCTGCAACCGGTTCTCTTTATAGTGAACCGTAGCCATGTTCTTCAATTCTTTAGTCGTGAATTGTATCTCGGTTCGTTCAATAGATTCTTGCTTGAGATATTCGTCGACGACTTGCGAAGAAAACGTATCACCTTCAATTTGCGTTTTAAGCTTTTCTAAAATACTAATGCACTGCTCACGCATGCCTAGCTCATGAAAGGCTTTCATTTTGTCTAAGTTATCTTCCATCGATTGCCCAGTGGTGTGCACTGAACTGGCGTTCATGATTTCTTCAGCAGACTTCTTTTGATTTCGAAGGCACAACATACGCGCTTTAATTACATCTATTTGATCACCAAGTTGGATTTGAACCCCTTTTTGCTGACTTATCTCTTCGAGATCATTTTGTGCACGTTGTATGTATCTATCACCCTCCCCTGCACCAAGGCTAGTGGCTAAGTCGATAGTTGAACGAATTACATTCAAAGCAAGCTCAGGTGAGTCATGAATAGAATTTTTGGCAAACTTCGCCATATTTTGTACCGCCGACAATTGACCTACTTTGTCGTGGTTAAGCCGTGCCAAATCCCACAACCGCTTATTACGTTCAATGTTACGAGGCGCTAACTTACTCGCTTCTTTCATTTGTTCGTAAGCTAACTCAAATTGTTCTTTCTCAATAAAGTACTGTGCCAACAGGTCATAGGTTAAAAAACGGGTATCTGGACGAAGTAATAAATCTTCAACCATAGATTGCGCTTCTTCCAATTCATCCTGACGTAACAAGGAACGAGCTAAGCCAATATGAACCCAAGCATGATCCATGGTTTGCAGAAGTTCACGGTAGTAATTTTCAGAGGTTTCATAGTCACGTAATTGCAGCAAACACTCACCAATAAGGCGCCTAATTCTAGGATGATAGTCAGACAGTGACACATCTTTTAATTGACGCTCGGCATAGTACATTGCAGTAGAATAGTCACCGACCTTCATGCAGTGCATCATTTTATGAAGTTTATAGCGTATCTGAAGTAAATAATTTAAACGAGACTCGATACTACTTGGCTTTAGCGGTTTCACCCAAAAATCATCAGGCTGTAATTCAACTATACAATTAACCAATTCTGGCGATGTTTCAGCACTTAGAAAGATAACCGTTGTGGTGTCATTGATATGATTTAAATGTCTAAGCTCTTCAAATAAATGAAAACCATCTTTGTCGTGACTAACATTGAATGCAAGCAGCACAAAATCAAAACGCTTTTCTTCACACAAACGAATAGCGTGAAAGGCATTAAATGCACTCACAACATGTTTGATACCAATAGCATGCAACGCAGAGGCTACAACATCGTGCACTAAACCCTGGTTGTCGATAACCAGAACGCGCAAATCCTCTTTTGAGGTGGGGGCAGGAATTTTTTCCAACATTCAACCAATCACTTTTTTCTTGTCCCTAAGACTTATCGTAGTTACCACATCTGTTAAATGGAGGGTTTAACTATCTACGATATAATAAGTCAATAATCTACTGTTGGGGTTTAACAGTAACTGCATCACTTGGGAATTATACTTTTGACTTATCGTCTTGATACTAGCATTAGAAGCAAGGGTTTAGCCATAGGTGAATTACTTTGGTGGATCAATATTTTCATTAATACTGGTATTCAACCTAAACCACCCCGCAACTGAGTGCCGCTCGCGTTTTGCGGTGAGAACCTCGTGCGGAAAATCCTCACTAAGAAAAATGGCAATGGTGCCTTTTTCAGGTAACACCCTCACGCCAAGGTCATCTTTTTCATTGGTATATAATACTAACTCGCCACCATCAGTAGTTTGCCAATCATCATTCAAATAGGTCACCACCGATAACATTCTATTGCTTTCACCTTTGAAAGCATCTAGATGACGTCTGTAAAAATTACCGGGTGCGTAACAGGCAAAGTGGCTCTCGAATGAGAATAACCCCATGAATAAATGGCGATTAATATACAGCCGTAAGGCCTCACACCAATCTAGCCACAATCGCCCTTCCGAGGAGGTGCCGTCTATCCAGCATATCTCATCGCTTCTGACTTTTTCTTGGTGTTGAAATTGCTCAGCCCGACCAATGCCCGCGCGCCGATATGCTTGCTTAGACAGGGTATCTTGGCAAGCGACCAGTGCATCTATAACAAACTCTGGTACGCCTAAAGGCCTTATACTAAAGCCCTTTTCGAGTAAATCGCTGACAATACCACTGAAGTAGTTTTCATCAAAAACATAAAGAGGTGAAGGTAAATCTAACGAGAAACGTTCCATGATTAATTTTTGGCTTTGCGCAGCAGTGGCGCACGTAAACGGATGCAGGTTTATACGCTTAAGTGACAGGTGCAGCAAGCAATAAATGCACAGTTTACGTACAATTGTGAAAGGCACAATCACGCTAGTTGTAACACATTGGTTTTAATGGGAATAAAACTTGCTTTAAATACTTGGTCAAACAAGAATGAATACCGTTAGCCCCACGGAAATAATTATGCTCAAATATAAAAAACAACCACTGGTGGTAAAGGCATGAGTCAGGATCAAACAGTCATCGAAGAAACCGAACATCATCTAGCGCTACGTAACTTGCGCCTAGATGATTACAGCGACGTTAAAGCGTTGATGGATAACGTGTATGCGAACGTTGGAGGCGCTTGGCCTTATAACAACTTCAAAGCCCAAGTAACCACTTTCCCAGAAGGTCAAATTTGTATTGAAGACAAAGGTAAGGTGGTGGCCTTCGCAATCTCTGTCATTGTGGATTACGACCAATTCGGCGACAAACACAGTTACGATGAAATTACTGGTGATGCCTATCTTACTACTCACGATCCAAATGGAGATGTGTTGTATGGCGTTGAAGTTATTGTGTGCCCAGACTATCGGGGGCTAAGACTAGGCCGCCGTTTGTATGAGGCACGCAAAGAGTTATGTAGAAACCTGAACTTGAAGTCAATTATGGCTGGCGGTCGTATTCCTACTTATAAGAATTACGCAAAAGAACTGTCGCCCTATGAATACATTGAACAGGTTAAATCTAAAGACATTTACGATCCTATCCTTACTTTTCAGCTATCTAATGGCTTTGAAGTAAAACAGGTTCTCAGTGCCTATTTACCCGAAGACGAAGCATCGAAAGGCTATGCAACGCTTCTGCAATGGCACAATATCTATTATGAACCAAACAATCCGTCGCTTATTACTGGCCGGAAATCGAGTGCGCGTATTGGATGTATTCAATGGCAAATGCGTTACTTCAACAATGTAGAAGAACTCCTTCAGCAAGTTGAATATTTCGTAGACGCGTTATCGGATTATTCCTGCGATGTGGCATTGTTTCCTGAATTTTTTAACGCACCGTTAATGGGGCTGAGCCCGTCTGATACTTCAATTGATGCAATATGGCACTTAGCCACCTATACCGATGAAATTCTGACTTCCATTTCGCACCTTGCTGTGTCGTACAATATCACTATTATTGCCGGCTCCATGCCTGTGGTAGAAGAAGACGAACTGTATAACGTTAGTTATATCTGTAAGCGCGATGGCACCATAGAGAGTCAGTACAAATTACACCTTACTCCACACGAAAAGAAAGATTGGATAATGAAAGGTGGTAATAGCCTTAAAGTGTTCGATACTGATTTCGGGAAAATCGGGGTACTAATATGTTACGACGTGGAATTTCCTGAACTTGCGCGGTTGTTGTCTGAACAAGAAATGCAGATTTTATTTGTTCCTTTTTGGACAGATACCAAAAACGGCTATTTACGCGTTAGACGCTGTGCTCAAGCCCGCGCCATTGAAAACGAATGCTATGTGGCCATTGCGGGTAGCGTGGGTAACTTACCCAAAGTAGACAATGTTGATATTCAATATGGTCAAACTGCGGTATTTTCACCTAGCGACTTTGCATTCCCCCACGATGCTATTGTGTCGGAAACCACACCAAATACGGAAATGACGCTGATCGTAGACCTAGATTTAGATAAACTGACTAAACTTCAAAATGAAGGTTCTGTTAGGAATTATCTAGATCGTCGTCGCGATTTGTATCGTGTAGAATGGTTTGATAGTGATACATAATCGCCATTGGTATTTATAATTAATTCAATATAATATCGATGTTATTATGCGCGATTAATTATATTTTTCGGTTACTGCGCCTACATCCAGGTAGGTTGCAGTTAACCCAATGCTTAAACGAGATAAAATAGAGAACTTATGGCAAATAATTCGAACAATGATGATTTTCCAACTATTCGCTTAGATGATGAAGATCGTCGCGATTATCAAAAAAAGCGTCAGCCTTCGCCAGCCAAGGCACCTTCGAATTCCTCACCGTCTACCAGCCCCTCCCCCAAAGCCCCTGAAAAAAGCAGTGTCGGCGGTAATGGCATATGGGTATTCCTAATCGCACTTATTGCCCTCGGTGCCTGTGGCGGATGTTACTACCTATACACATTGGTAGAACAACAAAAAGTGGTGGCTTCTCACGCTGAAAAGCGCATTCTTGAATTAGAGAATAAGCTTTCTGCCACTGGCGAAGAGATGGGTGAATCTACTGTCGCTTTGCAAGTTAAAGTTAATGAATTAGCCAGTAAGACCAATGATTTGTGGGAACAGATGGACAAACTTTGGGCTTCAGCATGGCGCCGAAATCAAAAAGAAATTGCTGACCTAGGTGATAGAGTTGGTAACGTTCAAACTGCGCTTCAAGGGAATATTAAAAAGGTTGCCGATGATGTAACTGGGCAACAGAGCCAAGTTAGCTCGGTGAAAAATCAACTGGCTTCTTTAGCTGATGAAATTCTTGCCTTAAACGTTCAATTAGAACAAGTCTCTGGTGATAAACGCAGCAGTGAACAACAAGTACGAAACTTGTCTGACAAATTATCTGTGTTAGAGCAACGTAATAGCTCCCTGTCTGGGCGCATTACCAGCCTTGAAAATGAATTAAGAGAAATCGCCACCAAGGTAGTTTCACGAAGCACCACGAGTTCTACAAACTCTGCGCCGTCCTCTGTGGCGAGCGTTTCAGAAGGCTAATTTCAGCTTCAAATTGGTATACATCTTTAAAGGAGCCTATCGGCTCCTTTTTTGCGCGGATGGTATTAACCATAAGTAGCATATATTCTGTTTTTCTTCGATGCTATAAACATTATATAAGTGGTGGCCTTGTGTGTTGCTATTTTTTGCTTAAATGAGAACAGGCGGTAACTATGATTTATCAACCTAGCGCTTACCCCATTATTGAGAACAATAATGTGAAAATTATTGGTTCAGGCACGAAGACACTTATGCTTGCGCATGGATTTGGCTGCGACCAAAACATGTGGAAGTATCTAACCCCCTATCTAGAGCAAAAGTATAAAATTGTACTGTTTGACTACGTGGGTTGTGGAAAATCTAAGGTCAGTGCTTATGATAAATCTCGATATGAAGAATTAGAAGGGTACGCACAAGATGTTATCGATATTTGTGAGGCTCTTGAGTTAACTGAGGTCACATTTATTGGTCATTCAGTGAGCGGCATTATTGGCTACCTCGCTTCGGTTATCGCCCCGCAGTATTTTTCACATTTTGTATTGGTATGCCCCTCTCCTTGTTTCCTGAATTTACCGCCAGACTATTTTGGTGGTTTCGAAAAAGAAGACTTGGAAGAGCTTATTAATTTAATGGACAAAAACTATATTGGCTGGGCGAGTTACCTTGCACCATTAGTGATGGGGGGAGAGAACGACCCCAACTTAGTGAAAGAACTTGAAAGCAGCTTTTGTTCTACCGACCCTAAATATGCGAAACCTTTTGCTAAGGCTACTTTCTTTTCTGATTATAGGAATGTCCTTCCGACAATTTCTTTTCCCTCACTTATTTTGCAAAGTCGCAGCGACTCATTAGCATCAGTAGAGGTTGGGAAATATATGCATGAGAAAACGCCGTTGTCATCACTTGAAGTTATTGATGCTCACGGTCATTGTTTACATATGACGAACCCCCACATCATTGCAGAAAAAATAGAGCTGTTTATATCTTGAATGAAGCGTTGCTCGATCTCTTTCCTAGTTTACTTTTAGTATCGAACTTACGCTCAGGACGCATCGATTATTGTAATAAAGATGCGCTGGAATTCATCGGCTCTTCTCGCGAAGAGGTGGTAGGTAATAATGTTTCCAATATAATTTCGCGGGCAAGTTTAATTTTTTTTGAAAGCTATGTTAGGCCATCTGTGCTCGCAACGGGTAGATTTTCAGAACTTCAAATGACATTGGTCACTGCGCAGCAAGAACGGTTACCTGTATTGTCAAATGTTGCACTGCATGGCGAACAACTGTACTGGTCTATGCATTCAGCAAAAAGCCGCGACAAGCTCTATCAAGAATTGATAGAAGTAAGAGACAGTTTAGAATTAAAAACTGACGAACTGACACTACTTTCCCGTCTCGATCCGCTTACTAATTTACTTAATCGCCGTGCTGCCTCTGCAGATATTCGTAAGCTGCTCGATCAGGTGAATCGAAAATTTGTTCCCGTATCTTTCTTGCTTATTGATATTGATTTCTTTAAAAACATTAACGATAAACACGGACACGATGTAGGTGACGAGGTTATTGGTTTGTTATCTAAAACGTTAAAAGCGGCCACCCGAAAAACCGATGTTGTAGCCCGCTGGGGCGGCGAAGAATTTCTGATAGTGTTATATAATTCAACCCAAGACAATGCCCGCTTATATTGTAAATGTTTACATGAAAGGATTGCCGAAATGCGCTATTCACGCGCAGATAGAATTACGGTGAGTATTGGTGTGACACAACTCCCTGTGCCGCAACGTGACACTGTTTTACAAGTTGAGACATTAATAAAAGAAGCCGATGATGCGCTTTATCGCGCTAAAGACGAAGGCAGAAATCGTACCGTTTTTCACACAGACAAACGCGCCAAAATCTAACTAACAAGCACCATGATACACGCTTGTAAGACTAAGCACTACCACGAGCTTAACTGGTATTAACCAGTCGTTGCAACGTGTGTTTCTCAGCATTTCCTATACGTGCTTTTGTTGAGGGATGCGATTGGAACCAACTACTTTCAGAGCCCAGCTGCTCATTGTCGTTTGATAATTTGCGCATTACGTCTGCAAAGTCAGCGGGATCTCGTTGCATTAATTTTAATTTTTCAATAGCAAAGTTGTCCGCCTGCCATTCATGCTTTTGGGAGTATTGGTTTTGTACAACACTAGAACCTATTCCCATAAAAGATTCAATTGCTCCGCTTAAATCACCGAAAAAGTAACTTATCGCTAGGGTTGCAAATAAGGATTCGGCCACCATTTGCATGGAATGGTTTTGTGCCACATGGCCAATTTCGTGTAACAAAATAGCATCAAGTAATGTTTGGTCGCCATCTACCAGTGTTACCAAGTCATCGGTAAACACTATGGTGCCGTCAGGTAACGCAAAGGCATTGGGCCCAATTAAATTGGAATCTCTAAAGTGAACCCGAATATTGTTTTCAATACCAAGTCCGCTAACTTGCTTTACGACGGAGTCAAAGCCCACCATTAACTGCTCACGTTGCAAATTAGGTAGCGTGCTAGGCTCCAACATTGAATAATCTAATGCGCTCAACGTATGCTGTGAAGCTAGGGATTTAATAGAGTATGGTATCTGGTTAGCAAATTTAACGGCCGCCCATGGCATACCTTGTACGAAAATAACATAGAGTAAAAGTGGTACTAATAAAACACTCGCAATTAGCCAAGGCTTTTTAGTTTCCATTTGAGAGATACGACTACCTGCCCCACCATCTAACCACTGATCTAACAGGGGCGATGGAGAGCAAACCAGTAAGCGGTCGTTAGGTAAGGTAATTTCTCGAGGTAAATTACCCAGCTTCGACTTCGCATTGACGTCAGATTGCTGAAATCTTAGCGGCTCATTGCTTTCACTACTGCCAATATCGACACTTTCACCTTTGTCAGCAGTAACGTTCGCGTCTATTTCTAGCTGGCTTGTTGTCACACATCGCTCATCTTTAACACGCTTATCACCATTTAATAAACGAATGACCAATGCATCATCTTCAATACTCGCGGTAACAAGTGTTACCGCTGAATCATTTGATTGATATAACTGCCCGTGTATCATTAGGCTAACCTAATGCGACATCAACATCGAACAACGTTGCCGCTTCTTCAGCTGTCGCGCCCACAGAACCGGTGTTAACGGACGTAACGCTATCAATACCTGATAACACAGTAACCTCAGTAGCATTAGCAAAAAAATGAGCGCTGCGAATTTTCGCCCACGGAATAGCGAAGCCTAAGGACAGAACGATAGCGATAACATTAGTTGTTCTAAGCCATACCAACGGCATTACACCCACATTGGAATTGAATTGACCCACGTTTGGTATTTCACTATTTTCATAAATATGATTGCGGATAAGTGCCGTATAAAGCTAGATGAAATAGCATAGGCAATAAGGTACATGGCGAACAAAGCGATCATTACTAAAGGAGCGCCGTTTTCTAATGTATGAATAAGGCTAGTAAAGCCTAATCCCATTATACTTGCACCTACCATAAACACTGCCACGACAATGCCCACAGCGCCGAGTGAGGCAAGGTAATAAGATCCCGTGCTCAGTTTGGTGGTAAAACTACTATCACCGAAAGCTGAATTATCAACTAGGTATTCGTCTATCTTCTTCAGCGCCCATGGCAACATCAAGTACATGGTAAATAAGCTAACAAAAGGCAGAACCACGAAAACAACAAACGCGTCACCAAAGCCGCCATTGAATTTAAACCGAACATTTCGATACCCTGTCATACGCATACTGAAGCGTTGACCAAGCACCACCATCACGGGTGTGAGTCCCATCAATAGAAATACCAATAATGCGCCTGCAATAGGGTTTAGAGCACTTAAAATAAAATAACTAGCAAATAAACACACCGCAATAATACGGCCTTTTAAAATTTGTAAAGGATTCGCTAGATAGGAGAACCGATGACCATCAATCTCGGTATTACCGTAAAAGTATCGGTTGGTTCTTACTTTTGCCCACGCAGAATAAATACCCAGTGTCACAATAGTGAGCAATAGATTTACAATCCAAATAGAAAAGAATTCTGACGCTTTACCATGAAAGGAAACCTTTCCCTTTCTTAACACACTTGCGGTAGCTACAGGGGAGGAAGCTCTTGTGGATAGAGCTTCTGGGGATGAAGCTTCTGGTAATTCAAACTGCACGATTCGCTCTTCTAACTCTTGCGCCAATTCTGGGTGCTCAATTTCGTTAATTGTGGCGCGAGCTTGCTTTAATTCTTCCAGTGAATACGTTGAGTAATCAATATTTGACGACATACATCCCTCTTATTAACAGTAATTTCCATATGCTTAAAGCATTACCAATGCTAAACATACGCAACATTCACTAAGGGGGCAACGTTTTGCAGACATAAAAAAAGCACCCTAGGGTGCTTTTTTCATTAAAAACTTAAGCTTATCGACGTAGGCCAAGACGCTTAATTAGGTCAAGATAACGCTCAGCGTTCTTGCCTTTAAGGTAGTCTAGAAGCTTACGACGCTGGCTAACCATACGTAGAAGACCGCGACGTGAGTGGTGGTCTTTCTTATGATCAGCAAAATGGCCTTGAAGCTTGTTGATGTTGTGAGTTAACAACGCAACTTGAACTTCTGGTGAACCAGTATCACCTTCTTTTACGCCATAATCAGCAATGATTGTTGCAGTTTCGTCTTTAGTTAGTGACATAACATTCTCCTAAATTATGTCCGGCCGATCACTAATTCAGCCAGACGGAATGAAGCGCGTATTATAATGACAGCGCGCCAGTTAGCAAGGGAAAGTGTAAACTTTATTGGTTGTACACAACCCGCCTTTTTGGGTTAACAAAAATATCCCCATTAGACCCCGCTTGGTCCTTTGGATCTTTAACGCCTTCACCTACGCCTAAAAACAAACCTTGTTCGCTTTCACCGAAATAAACCCGGTAAGGCTGACCAACTTCCAACGGCTCATCGCAGGTACCTTTAACACTTTGACCGTTATCAAAGCGATGCTTTTCAGCCTCGTTAATACAGACCAAAGGCAACCTACTGACGGCGGTATCCATGGGGATCATAAATGCGTCAAGTGCGGCAAAGTCACCCTCTTCTAGTGCTTCTTGAGTAGCAATTAGCGTATCAAGAGACACCATTTTATCGGTTGGATAATCGGCCACTTCAGTGCGATGTAAGCGAGTAACGTAAGCGCCGCACTTAAGAATTTGACCAATATCGTCTACTAATGAGCGAATATAAGTGCCTTTACTGCATTTAACCCGCATATCGACTTCGGGCAGCGCGATACGAGTGACTTCAAGTTCAAATATTTCAATATCTCTCGCTTCACGCTCAACCGTTATTCCCTGACGGGCATAATGATAAAGAGGTTTGCCTTGGTGTTTTAGCGCCGAAAACATAGAAGGGACTTGTTTACTCTTCCCTAAGAATTGCAAACACGTGTTTCGAACTGTTTCTTCATCCACCGTCACCGGCTTTTCTTCAACGACTTCACCGTCAGCATCAGAAGTGGTGGTGCGAATCCCTAAGGTTGCGGTGACTTCATAGGTTTTCTCCGCATCCAATAAGAATTGAGAAAATTTAGTGGCTTCACCTAAACACAAAGGCAGCATACCGCTGGCCAAAGGGTCTAGCGCGCCCGTATGACCACCTTTTGAAGCTTTGAACAACCAACGTACCTTTTGAAGAAGTTGGTTTGAAGAACCGCCTAATGGCTTATCTAGCAATACTATGCCGTTAATATCGCGGCCTTTACGACGCCTTGCCATTTATTCCTTCTCTTCTGACTCGTCGGTATCGCGCTTTGCGTCATCTGCCGCAACGGTTTGCGATACCAAGTTAGAAATGCGCATACCTTCAATAATTGATTTATCTTCAAAGAAGTGAAGGTGTGGCACAGAGCGCATGCGTAAACGCTTAGCCAAAATACTACGAATAAACGGCTGAAACTCGGCCAGCTGTTTTATTTGTCTTTTGCCTTCTTCTTCTGTGCTGTTATAGATAGTCACATATATTTTAGCGTGGGCTAAATCTCGTGTTACATCGACATCAGACACAGTAATAAGTGGCATATCGCCTACACGGTGTTTGTATTCATTTTGCAGAATGCTAGCCACTTCTTTATGAACTTGCTGCGACACTCTGTCGGTACGTGAAAATTCACGAGCCATAACTTTCTCCTGTCTTTAAATCAGCGATTGTTGCCAGTCACTCAGGCTTTTATAAGCTAAGCCGCTTTAAGGTATAACCTTTTAAAGCTTAGTCTATAAACAACCTAGTCTCATTTTGAAAAGTGACAGACAAAAACGGGGGCTTGTGCCCCCGCTTTATTTATACTGATTTAGTTAGGCAATTAGATTTCGCGTTTAACTTCAACGATTTCGAAGACTTCGATTTGGTCTCCAACTTTTACGTCGTTGTAGTTCTTAACGCCGATACCACATTCCATACCGTTACGTACATCTTGTACGTCATCTTTGAAGCGACGTAGAGATTCTAGTTCACCTTCATAGATTACTACGTTTTCACGAAGTACACGGATTGGATTGCTACGCTTAACCACACCTTCTGTAACCATACAACCAGCGATAGCACCAAGCTTAGGCGATTTAAATACATCACGCACTTCAGCCAGACCAATAATTTCTTGTCTGAACTCTGGCGCAAGCATACCGCTCATTGCTGCTTTCACTTCGTCGATTAGGCTATAGATAACGCTGTAGTAACGTAAATCAATTTCTTCAGCTTCTAGTACGCGACGTGCAGTAGCATCGGCACGAACGTTAAAGCCAAGTACGATAGCGCCAGAAGCTGCTGCCAATGTCGCATCAGTTTCAGTGATTCCACCTACGCCGCTACCAACAATGTTCACTTTAACTTCTGCCGTTGATAGTTTAATCAACGATTCAGCAATTGCTTCAACAGAACCTTGTACGTCAGCTTTAAGTACAATGTTAAGTTCGCTAACGTCACCTGCTTCCATGTTCGCAAACATGTTTTCAAGCTTGGCTTTTTGCTGACGAGCTAGTTTAAGCTCACGCTTCTTCTGATGACGTTTAGCCGCTACTTCACGGGCTTTACGCTCGTCTTTCACTACCGCTGCATCTTCACCAGCTACTGGAACACCAGATAAACCTAGTACTTCAACAGGGGTAGAAGGACCAGCTAGCTTAAGCTCTTGACCATGCTCATCGCGCATTGCACGAACACGTCCGTACTCTTCGCCACATAGCAGGATATCACCGGCTTTCAGCTCACCTTCTTGGATAAGTACTGAAGCTACTGGACCACGACCTTTATCAAGGCGTGATTCAATAACGATACCGCGACCAGGACCTTTAGCTACCGCTTGTAGGTCAAGTAATTCAGCTTGAAGGTTAATGGCTTCTAAAAGACCATCAACACCCATACCGGTTTTAGCAGAAACGTTACAGAACTGGTGCTCACCGCCCCACTCTTCTGAAATAACTTCCAGTTGAGAAAGCTCAGTTTTAACACGATCTGGATCGGCTGATTCTTTATCCATCTTGTTCACGGCAATGATTAACGGTACACCAGCTGCTCGAGCATGTTGAACCGCTTCTTTCGTTTGTGGCATTACGCCATCATCTGCCGCAACAACCAAGATAACGATATCTGTAGCCGTTGCTCCACGAGCACGCATTGCAGTAAACGCGGCGTGTCCAGGCGTATCTAAGAAGGTAATTTCGCCATTATCAGTTTGTACTTTATAAGCACCGATATGCTGGGTAATACCACCGGCTTCACCGTCAGCCACTTTCGCGCGACGAATGTAATCAAGTAGTGATGTTTTACCGTGGTCAACGTGACCCATGATGGTAACTACAGGTGCACGTGAAGTTTTATCACCGCCTGTGCCATCATCAGCCAACAATTCTTCTTCAAGTGCATTGTCGTTAACCAGTTCAAATTTGTGACCCATTTCTTCAACAACAAGTACTGCTGTGTCTTGGTCAAGAACTTGGTTAATTGTCGCCATCTCACCCATTTTCATCATGGTTTTGATAACTTCATTAGACTTAATCGCTAACTTGCTAGCAAGCTCGCCAACAGTGATAGTTTCACCTAGCTTAACGATACGCTCTACAGGTTGAGCTGGCTTGTTGAAGCCTTGCTTCAAGTGCTCACCTGCATTTCGCTTAGACTTTCTGCGACGACGTGAAGAACGCTCAACTTGCGCGTCTTGCTCGTCTTCTGCTTCTTGAGCATAGCGATTTGAATGTAAATGCACTTCTTCAGCTTCCGCTTTCTTACGAGCTTCAGCTTCTTCTTTCCAACGACGCTCGTTTTCTTCTGCTAGTTTACGCGCTTCATCAGCGGCTTTCTTAGCATCTTCTTCAAGCTTCTTCTGTGCTTCTTCTTCCTGAGCCTTACGAAGACGTTCTTCTTCAAGACGAGCAGCTTCTTGAGCCGCTTTTTCTTCAGCAGACATTTCAGGCTCATCTTTCTTACGTGCTTCAGCATCTTTCTTCGCTTGTTCAGCACGACGAGCACGTTCTTCTTCAGCAGCCTTTCTTGACTCTTCCGCTTTACGTGCTTTTTCTTCAGCAGCTTGTTTTGCTTCAGCAGCAGCTTTTTCTTCTGCTTCACGTTTCAAACGTGCTTCTTCAGCTAACTTCGCTTCTTCTTCCGCTATGCGTTGTTGCTCTTCAGCATCAGTACGCTTAACGTAAGTACGCTTTTTACGTACTTCTACTTTAACTTCTTTCGACTTGCCTACGCTAATAGTACTGGTTGTCTTGCGTTTAAGTGTCATGCGCTGAGGTTCGGACGCGCTGCCGTGTTGCTTACTTAAATGATCCAACAGTTTCTTTTTCTCTTCTTCAGTAACCTGAGCGCCGGCATTCTTTGTAATACCCGCGTCTTTAAACTGGCCAACCAATCGGTCAACGGTCGTACCAATGTCGCTGGCGAGCTTTTCAATAGATACATCTGCCATTACGTATTATTCCCCCTGTTGACCTTTACTCTTCATTGAACCAAACGATATTACGTGCTGCCATAATCAGCGCACCCGCAGTAGCTTCGTCTAGTTCATCAATATCACTAATTTCATCTGTGCCTTGCTCGGCCAGTTCTTCAAGGTCGGTAATGCCGCGGCTGGCCAACACATAGGCCACGTGCTTACTCATTCCTTCAAGGCCTAGTAAGGCTTCGGTAGGCTCTGCGCCTTCAAGCGATTCTTCGTTTGCTAATGCACGGGTCGTAAGGAATGCACGTGCACGATTACGCAATTCTTCAACGGTATCTTCATCAAGTCCGTCGATGGCAAGAAGCTCGCTTGCTGGCACGTATGCCACTTCTTCCAAGGTGGTGAAACCTTCATCAACTAACATAGCAGCAAACTCTTCGTCTACGTCTAGGCCAGCGGTAAAGATGTTCAATACCTTCGCGTTTTCTTCTTCATGTTTCTTGTTCAGATCTTCTACTGTCATCACGTTTAGTTCCCAACCAGTTAACTGGCTAGCAAGGCGAACGTTTTGACCGCTACGACCGATTGCCTGAGCAAGGTTGTCAGCTTCTACTGCTACATCCATCATGTGACTGTCTTCGTCCACAACAATAGAGGCAACTTCTGCAGGTGCCATGGCGTTAATAACAAATTGTGCTGAGTTTTCATCCCACAATACGATATCAACACGCTCACCACCCAATTCGCCCGATACTGCTTGTACACGTGAACCACGCATACCTACACACGCACCAACTGGATCTAAGCGTTTGTCGTTAGTTTTAACGGCAATTTTTGCACGGGAGCCCGGATCACGAGCCGCCGCTTTAATTTCTAGTGTTTCTTCAGCGATTTCTGGTACTTCAAGTCTGAATAGCTCTACAAGCATGTCAGGATGAGTACGGCTGATAAACAATTGAGCGCCACGTGCTTCAGGGCGAATTACATAAAGTAAGCCGCGAACACGGTCGCCTGGTCTGAACGTTTCACGAGGAAGCATATCGTCACGGTAGATAACACCTTCAGCGTTATTACCTAAATCGATGATAATGTTGTCGCGGTTTACTTTCTTAACCGTACCGGTTACTAGCTCACCGACTTTATCTTCGTATTCTGCAATCATTTGCGCGCGTTCAGCTTCACGTACTTTTTGTACGATAACTTGTTTCGCGGTCTGCGTAGTTATGCGGTCAAATTTGATAGATTCAATCTGATCTTCAACATAATCGCCTAATTGAAGCTCAGGCTCTTCTACTTGCGCAGCAGAAAGGGTAATTTCTGCGAATGGGTTTTCTTGTTCCTGATCGTCAGGAATAATTAACCAACGACGGAATGTGTCGAAGTCACCAGAGGTTCTGTCGATACTTACTCGTACTTCAATATCGCCTTCATTTTTCTTTTTGGTGGCACTGGCAATTGCAAATTCCAGCGCTTCAAAAATCTTCTCTCTAGGCACTTGTTTTTCATTTGAAACGGCTTCCGCCACTAACAAAATTTCTTTATTCATTTTAGCCTCACTCAAGCTTTCGTCGATGAAAGCATTGCTGTTCCGTTATTCGAATGTGGGAACAACGTTACCTTTTTCGATATTCGCCACAGCTAACTGGAACTGCTGGCCATCCACTTCAATATTGACTACGCCATTGTCGCATGCCAATACTTTGCCTTTAAAGTTACGTCTGTCGTCCATCGGCATTGATAAACGAACCTGAACAACTTCACCTATAGAATCAACATAATGCTTTTCTTTGAAAAGCGGTCTATCCATACCCGGTGAAGATACTTCTAGGTTGTACTCTGTGCTAATTGGATCTTCAACATCCAATATCGCACTCACTTGATGACTTACATCTGCACAATTATCTACGGAGATACCGTTTTCATGATCAATAAAAACGCGAAGAATTGAATGTTTCCCCGCTCGTACAAATTCGATCCCAACCAACTCAAACCCTAAAGCTTCTACACCCGGGTTAAGCATTTCGGTTAGTTTCTCTTCAAGTTTTGCCAATGCAAACCTCCAAAAACGAAAAAAGGGCCTTAAGCCCACCTGTCATCACCTAGCTCAGCTAGGCTGACTCCAGGGTCTAATACAACAAAAAGCCCCGGACTAGCGGGGCTTTTATTAAAATTCTGAACCCATATTTGTCAAAAAGACAAATGCAAACACATGGGTAAAAAACACCGGTAGGTGATAGTTTGCTGATAATGGAAGCGTTACTTTCCTGAACACTGAGGGAGCCCGCTACCATCACTTAATGAGCGCATTATACTGATTGGTGCCTCATTAAGCAACAGCACTCGACTATTAGTTGTTAGCCTATGTTTCATAAAACAAGGTTATTAGTATCCGTCTAGTCTTCATCTTTCCACTTTTCTTTAATTTCTAGTATCTGAGGTAATTTTGCTAGCAACAAATCAATTAGCGCCGGATCGAAATGCTTCCCCTTCTGACTTTCCATAAAGGCTAACGTTTTTTCTACGCTCCACGGCTCTTTATAAGGCCTTTTACTGGTGAGTGCATCGAATACGTCAGCCACTGCACAAATTCTACCCTCAATAGGAATGTCTTCACCTGCTAATCCATTTGGGTAGCCGCTACCATCCCATTTTTCATGGTGGGTCAATGACACTGACTTAGCTACCATTAATAACGCGGAATCGCATTCCCCTAGAATTTCTGCACCAATTTCAGGATGGGTTTTCATTATTGCAAACTCTTCGTCTGTCAATTTACCAGGCTTCAACATGATGCTATCAGAAATACCAATTTTACCTATATCGTGCATAGGCGCTGCGTGCAGTAATATTTCAGCTTGGTCATCACTAAAACCATATGCTAACGCCAACTCTTTAGAGTAATGACTCATGCGTAATACGTGCATACCAGTTTCGTTGTCTTTATATTCAGCCGCGCGGCCTAAGCGCTGAACCACTTGTAATCGAGTACGCATTAATTCGTCAGACTGAACTAACGATAAATGGGTGTTTACTCTGGCTTTTACTACCGGTGGTGAAATGGGTTTAGTAATATAGTCTACTGCGCCTGCTTCGAAACCTTCCGCTTCATCATGCTCATCATTTAACGCGGTTACAAATATAACGGGAATATGACGTGTGTCATCTCGACCTTTTAATATTCTACAGACCTCAAACCCTGTAAGCCCTGGCATCATGATATCTAACAAAATGAGCTGGGGTTTTCGTTCAGATGTTATTCTAATCGCTTCTTCACCGTTTTTAGCAAAAATGAGTTGGTAATCTGCCGCTAACAACTGTTTTAAAACTCTCAAATTTACTGGCTCGTCATCAACCAGAAGTAAAGTAGGCTTTTCAATTTGTCTTAACATTATCGCGCTTCAATCTCTGTGGTTAACGTATCAATAAGCTCGACGAGCTTAGCTTCAGCACGCTCAAACTCAAAATCATCAATATCCATGATAATGGAGGCTAAGGTGTCTGTGTACTCACCACCTGCAAGCGCCTTAACTTCTTGTAACTCATCTTCATCAAGCATGTTTTGCTCAACACTTTGCTTCAATTTTACGAGGTGCGCTAACAACACAGCGTAGTCGACGTCTTGCTTAACTTGCACCGTTTTGATCTCGGTAGTGCCCTGTAACCACGTAATAACATCGTTAAATGATTTTTTAAGTAATTGAACTGTGGAAATATCTAATTCACCAGCATGTGCATTCTTCTCGATATCACGGCATACCGACATTAAAGGATCCAAACACAAGTTTCCGGAAACCCCCTTAATGCTGTGGGCTAATGATGCTGTTTTTGATGCATCATCATCGAGAATAGCCGTCGTTATTTGCGCAATTTTAGCTTCGTTTTCGCGGGTAAATCTCGCCACTTCGTTACGATGAGTTTGTGCATCGCCCCAAAGCATAATCGCTCGATTCAGGTTAACCACTTTGCTTGATTTTGGTTTCTCTGATTTGTCGTCATTTAAAATTAATGTGGCTGATTCATCAATTTCTTTGCCCAGTACGCGTGCCATTTCTCGGGTAAGTACGGGGTAATCGATAGGCTTATTGGCAAATCCGTCCATTCCCGCATCGGTTGCGGCATGTCTATCCTGCACTAATACACTGGCTGTTAACGCAATAATTGGTATGGGTGGTAGGCCATGCTCAGCCTCGTATTTTCGTCTTTGCATTGATGCTTCTAGGCCATCTAATACAGGCATTTGTAAATCCATCAACACCAGCTCAATACCGGGTAACTTCATTTTTTCCAGCGCTTCTTGACCATCGCGTGCCACCTCAACGGTATGCCCAGATCGTGTTAATAATAATGATAACAAATCAATATTTTGAGCAATATCGTCTACGATGAGAATATGCATTGGTGATAATTGGACAGGCTTGCCCTCTTCAACTGCCATTGGTGCAATTGCTGGCACTAATGGCAAGCGGAAAGTGAAGGTACTGCCCTTACCCAACTCACTTTGAGCACAGATGTTACCGCCCATCAACTCAACAAGTTGTTTAGAAATGGTTGTGCCTAAACCTGTACCGCCATACTTTCTGCTCATTGAAGCGTCAGCTTGGGCAAATGCGTCGAATACACGACTAACCTGCTCGCTATTCATGCCAATGCCCGAGTCTTTTACTTTAAAGTAAACAAAAGAACTGTCACTGGATACTTCTAACATCACACTACCATCGCCAGTAAATTTAACAGCATTACCAATTAAATTATTAAGCACCTGCCTAATACGTTCTGGCACACCGTTGTATGCCTCGCGAACCTCACTGCCAACGTGTACTTCTAACGTAATGTTTTTACGTTTGGCTTCTAGCCAAAATGTCGAGACCACCGTATCGACTTCTTCGCGAATAATGAAGTCGCGATAATCTAAATCAAGTTTCCCTTTGTCTAACTTTGCGCTATCAAGAATATCGTTTAATAGATGTAGCAGTGAACGAGCAGAGCGATTTACTGTGGTAAGGTGACTATGCTGTTCTGGCGGCATTTTTTCTGCAAGCATCAAATCGCTAAACCCAATAATGGCGTTCATTGGCGTTCTTATTTCATGGCTCATGTTCGCAAGAAAGTTAGTACGGGCTGCCGCAGCCTGCTCGGCTTTTTCTTTAGCCTTTATAAGTTCCTCTTCCATTTCCCTACGGGGGGTGATATCAGAAATAAAACCGTCTAGATAAATAGTGTTGCCATCTGCATCAAGAACGTGAACACCGTGTTCGGTTACCCATCTAACCTCACCCTTCTTATTTATAATGCGGTACTCAATATTGAATGTGTTTTGGTCGGTAACTTCCGTTGCTACTCGTTTTAGATCATCTGGATGGCAAAGGGAGCCAAAAGTAATGCGAGGGTTGGGTAGAATAAAATCATCAGCGGCATATCCTGTTATTTCACTGACTGCGTCGCTGATAAATACCATGGGCCAATCAGGCTCATTTAAACACCTGTAGGCAATACCTGGGATATTTGAAATAAAACTTCTGAATTTAGCTTCACTTTCACGCAGCGCATCTTCCATTGCTTTGCGCTTTCTTAAATCGGAGAAAAAGCCAACGAACAAGGCCTTACCATCAAGTTTGGTATACCCCATTCCAACACGAACAGGAATAAGCTCTCCACTTTTACCGACAATCACCACCTCGCGGCTAGTGCCGATTATTTGTTCAGTCGGCACTGATTTTTGTTCAAAAAAGTCGGTATTGTAAATAGATTTCTTATCATCTGGAGCAAGGATTGCGCCTTGTTGCCCAATAAGTTCTTCCGGCAGATAACCCGTTACCGCCTTAACTGCAGGATTAGCGGTTTGAATAATACCTGTACTGTCTACCGTAATTATCGCATCTACGGCAATATCCGTAATAGCTCGCTGAATTTTTTCGCTTTCGATAGCACGTGAACTGACATCTTTGTACTTGAATAACAAAGTAATACCCAGAACAAGGGCAATAAGCGTAACCGTTACCATGGCAATAGAAAGTGCTAAATAAACGGATATCTCAGAAGGTTGGGAAGAAAACTCCATACCTGGTGGCATGACAAACCTAGCTGCTGACATTCCGGTGTAATGCATCGCCGCTATAGCAAGGCCCATCACAACACTCGAAATAAATGCATCCCTTCCAACACTCGACGTTTTGGAATTCACAGCACTAAGGCCAAACTTTATCCAAAGAGCAAGCATCGCGAGGGAAACAGCAACAACTATTGAGAGGATAAATAATGAAGGGCTATAGCGAAGTAAAGGCGCCATTTCCATAGCCGCCATACCACTGTAGTGCATAGTGCCAATACCCGAGCCCACAAGCACGCCGCCAGTTACTATTTCAGAGAATGAAATGGTTGGCTTCGTCATAAGATAAAGCGCAACCCAAGCCGAGGCTATGCCTGGTAATGCGGATGCTAGCGTTATACCCAGGTTGTAGGAAACAGCGGTGCAAAGTTCAAAGGCAAGCATACCTAAAAAATGCATGGCCCAAATTCCGCCGCCCATTGCAATACTGCCAGCACTGAGTAAGGCATATTTTCTAAATTTATTGGTGGAAGTTGCAGCCTGAGTCGCAACGTTAAAAGCCATAAACGAAGCAAAAATGGCAATCATTAATGATAGTGCTACTAAGCCAAAGTCATATTGTCCGTCGAGCAAAGTGACTTCTTGCCCTATCATGAAAAATTGTTGAATCATACTACTCATCAGCGCTTTTAAAATCAGAAATTATTAAGGAGTTTAAAAATATACCAGCAGTACATTTTTCTCTTTTTTGTTATTAATTTACTTTTACCATTTTATACACACTAATTGAACAAGCATTACCAATTAAATTAACCAATAGGTATTGATGGGCATTACCATTTGCATATTTTTAAGGGCGAGGTACAAGAAAGCGTCAATATGACGTTTGTACAATAGCAGTCAAATGTTGATTTAAATGTGATTGATAGAGAGGCTAATATCGAGAATATAAAGGATAGATAAAAATAGATTAGCAGATACAAAAAACCCCGGCATAAGCCAGGGTTATAATGTGGTTGCGGGAGCAGGATTTGAACCTACGACCTTCGGGTTATGAGCCCGACGAGCTACCAGACTGCTCCATCCCGCGTCTGTTCTTTTGAACTACTGCTTGTCTCTATACTTAGACAACTCAGTTTTTAAATCGTTTAATTTTCTGTGGTTGCGGGAGCAGGATTTGAACCTACGACCTTCGGGTTATGAGCCCGACGAGCTACCAGACTGCTCCATCCCGCGCCAGAAAATAACGTTGTTGGTTTGAGGTGTTTGATGTCTCCCTTCAACGTGGGGCGTATTATACATACGCACTTTTGTAACACAAGGACTTATTACTTAATTATTTCACTTTTCTGACTGTTCGCTTCATTATTAATCGTTATGTTTAATCGCCAAACAATTTAAGGTCAAAACTTAAACGTTTAGGGTTTAAAGCTTTCCATTTTTGTTGCCAGTTTAAAATCTAATTCACTTAAACCACCCACATCATGAGTAGTTAATTTCACTTCAACCCGGTTATAAACGTTAAACCATTCTGGATGATGCTTTAATTTCTCTGCCCAAATAGCAATTTGTGACATCCAACCAAATGCACGAATGAAACTTTTAAAGGTAAATGTCTTTTCAATAGCATTATCGCTTAATGCCCACCGCTCGTTTTCCTCTAAACCTTCATTTAAAGTATCAAGGTTGTCTTGAATTTGTTCACCGGTTAATAGCGTACTCATATAAGCCTCCTTCATTATAAGTAAACAATGTAAACAATACGCGTTATGAATTCAGCTTTTTAGATAAGAAAGTGATGAAGTAAAATTGCAAATGTTGGCGAGAATTCTTTACATAAAAAAGCGGCCTAAGCGAATGCGCATTGTCATGAGCATTCAGCATAGGCCGCTGGGTTTATTCAGGCTAAAAAGGTTGAGTGTTAAAACTCTACCGCTAACCGAGCATAAATTTGACGCCCACGGGGGTCATGCACTTTTGAATCAAAACCGCTGTTGGTAAACAACTGAGGAGGATCTTCATCAAACAAGTTCAATCCGCCTAGGGTGACAACATAACTTTGTTCGGTCTCAAACAGCGAGCCTAAGTCGATGTTGTACTGAGCATCTACTGTGACATGGCTGTCTACTTCGTATAAACCATTTGTACATGCACCTAAGTTGGTGGTGCCATCTGCGCAGTTTTGGTCATCATCATACGAAGAAATGTAACGAACAAATAAGTTCGCTGCGTGCACGTCATTTTTCCACGCAAGACCAAAGTTCATTCTAAGTTCAGGTGAAGACACCCCGATATTGTTGAAGTTTCTGCGCCCAGCCCCGTCAATATTACCCGCTTGAGGATCCATCAGGTCATATTTCATGGTGTAAGTACCGTTTAAAGACGGCGTGAAAATACCAAACTCAGTTTCAATCTTGTAACTAGTCACAAAATCGATGCCTGATGTTTCCATCTCACTAGCATTTACGTAGGTATTGTTAACTTGCAACACAGGGCCATTTAATGGGTCACCAGCACGAATAATGCGATCGGTATCGGTTGGATCAAGATTCAACACTGCTTGCGCATTTTCCTGAATAATCAAGTCTTCAAACTTGAAGTTCCAATAGTCCAGCTCTACAGAGAAGTCTCTGAAAGGCTCGTATGAAAAACCGATATTATATGCAGTAGATTCTTCTGGTTTAAGATCTTCGTTACCTGAAGTCCTCACCGCAACAAACGCCGTAGCACCTTGTACTGGGTCGATAAGCTGCTGTAGTGACGTAGCCCCACCTTGTGCTAAGAACACGGTAGGCGCTCTAAACGACGTAGATATCGAGCCCCGTAGCGAGAATTCATCAGTTGCACGATAGGAAACCGCAAGTTTAGGGTCTACTGTACTGCCAATGCTACCACCGTAATCTTCATACCGAACGGCGAGTTGCACATCTAAATCTTCACTTAATGGTAACGCAAGTTCACCAAAGGCAGCCCATACGTCTTGGCTTCCATCAATATCTGGATTACCAATAACAAAGGTGAAGCTGTCTTGGTTAGCCAAATCGTCATAATCTTGGCTTAATTGCTCTTCACGATACTGCACACCTACTGCTAATGCGGCAAATCCACTACTCATTTCAAAAATATCAAATGAGGTAAAGGCTTCGAACACTTCAAGGTCAGCTTTTGAATCTATGATTTCCGTGCCCGTGAACGAGTCAACTACATAATCAGAGTTAGGTGCTGACGAATAAGAAGTAGCAAAAGGGTTGAAGAATTCACAATTCCCTTCGCCAGGTGTTCCCGCAATAGGATCACATGCCGAGCCACCTAAACCATACAACGCTAGCTGGAATTCAGTGTTTAATACATCAGGTACTTTGAATAAGAAATCATTCACTGCACGGGTATAACTCACCTCCCAGAAACCGCTGTCAGTCACTCCTTGTAAGTTGGTGCTGAATCTAAAGGTATCTGATTCTGTGTTTGCCGGATCACCATCGAAGCCATTTCCTTCAGCGCGGCCAAAGAAGGCAACAGACTGACCGAATGGATTTTGAGGGTGGTAATCAGGAACAATCGGTGATGTTAAAATAGGAAAACTTGGCGCCCCACCACGTTCAGCTCGGTTACGCGCCATGCTAAGTTCAGCTGTCCATGTAATATCATTAGCAAACTCATAGTCTGCTCTTACATAGGAATTTATTCGACTTTCATCGGCAACATAAGAATAGAACTTACCAAAATCGAAGCCGCAGAAGCCAACCTCTAAACCTGGAATTGTGCCACTTGGAGCAAGCAAGTTTGGTGCACCACCAAATTCCTCACACCCATAAGGGTCGATGATAGGTAATGGTCCAGCGCCTGGAATAGTCACAAAGTATGATGCAGGGTTACCTAACGCACTGGTGTCATCTTCAGGACGACTTAGACGTCGGTCACTTAGAAATAGCGGTGAACGGTTGGTGTAGCTTATTGCTGCTAGTACACTGCCCTTGTCACCTGTAGCTCCCCATAGACCTTGAAATATATATTCTTTGTTATCGCCATGGGCGCCGTCTTGATAATCAACACTGACCATCGCACCATCATAATTGCGTTTGGTGATGAAGTTAACCACCCCTGCAACCGCATCAGAACCATATAAGGCTGATGCACCGTCTTTCACGACTTCCATTCTATCAATGGCAATCATGGGCACGAGTGAGCTTGTATCTACGAAATTTAAACCTTCGTTTGTAGGTTGTGCTGTAACGACTTGGCGTTTGTTATTTAATAGTACCAAGGTAGAAGCAACCCCTAACCCGCGAAGGTTAATATTTGAGGTACCTGCGGTGGCATTTTGCGTAAAGGCATCAGGGTTGTTCTCTGCGCCAGTATTAATTGTTAATGTTTGCGTAATATCCGCAATGTTTTTTGCACCTATTGAATCGATCGCAACACTGTCTACTACCGCTAACGGTGAAGGTGACTCAAAGTTCTCACTGCGACGAACAAAGCTCCCTGTAACGAGAATTAACTCTACATCTTTTTTATTTTTAGATTCAGCTTCAACTTCTTCGTTAGCATCTTGCGCATAGGCTAAAAAAGGAGAACAAAATAAGGCAGAGCTGACTAAGGCAGCTACTGCAGTCTTACGCGTTTTAAATTTCATAGTGTGATTCCAAATCTGGGCGCATCACTACCGGTAAAACCCACACTTTCCGCTAGCAACAGGCTGGACGATTTCTCATTGTTATTGTGAAAGGTCAATGAACAATCTTTGACCTGCAACAATGATGTTAAGCGTCATCACACACTTTGTAAATTTATTGTGAATAATATATTTACATTAATTTTACACATGGTCAGACCACTCAAACTTTTGTCTAACACCTATAAAAATGCGTTTAATCACTGCGTAGTTATTTCCCACCCTTGTATTTTTTTCTTAGCGCCTTTTTGCTACAAGTGATTACTCACACACCTTTTATAAATAAATCAAGGACTTATAAAATGACAGCAAAGGAATAAATCTTGAATAGTCACTGCATATTGTTTAATAAATGAATGAGTTCTATGGATTTTCCTAATATTGATGACTTTTATCAGCTAATAAACCAGAAGCTTGAGGGTTGGATCGAGAGCGGAATTAAGCACTTACCCAACTTTGTGGTGGCGATATTAATCGCTATTGTTTTCGGAATACTGGCAAAAGTAGTAGGAAATATTGTCGGAAAGGTAATGCGAAGAGCATTTGAGTCTCGACAAATCGCTAAATTACTCACCTCTATTATCAAATCACTCATTGTTGTTTTCGGTATTTTCATTGCACTGGATTTCGTTGGACTCAAGGGCACGGTGACATCATTACTTGCCGGTGCCGGTATTGTGGGTTTAGCCATCGGCTTTGCGTTTCAAGATATGACGGAAAACCTCATTGCGGGTATTGCAATGGGTATCCGTAAACCTTTCGAGATTGGTGATGTGGTTGAAGCCGAAGGTGTTTTCGGAACGGTTGAAGAAATTAACCTGCGAAACACCTTGGTAGCTACTTTTTATGGGCAGCGTGAAATCATTCCCAATAAAATCCTCTTTAGAAATATTCTAACTAATTATTCAGTTGAAGGTGTTAGACGTATTGAGGTTCCTGTTGGCATTTCCTACGCCGATGATGTTGAAAAAGCCGCCGAACTCATTACCGACGCGATGAATAAAAAAGACTACGTAATAAAGAAAGACGAAACTGCGGTTTACGCTGCGTCATTCGGTGATTCAAGCATTAATCTTTTGCTTTGGTTTTGGATACGTTACCCAGGCGACCCTGGCTTTATGGTAGTGCGTCACGAAGCAATATGTACTGTTAAACGTGTATTAGAAGAAAACGACATCTTAATTCCCTTCCCTATTCGTACGTTGGATTTTAATTCCAAGGGAAGCGATAAGCTTAACACTATGCTTGAAAAGAAAGAGACCACTACTGAAAGCGAATCATCCCCAACGCGCAATTCTGGCGATCAAGTAAATGGGGATAGCGAAGCGAGTGATGAATAAAGTAACCAAATAACGTTAATTACTAATATCAGGAGATATGCCATGAAAAAGTCAGTTTTGTCGTCACTATTAAATTCAAAATTACTTAGGGGTAGTTTCACCGCGCTATTGTTTTCATCTGCTGTTGTAGGTATGAATGGGTGCGCGACGGTTGAAGGTGCAGGAGAAGATATACAAAGCGCTGGTGAAGCCATTGAAGAAGGTGCTGAAGACGCATCTAATTAACTTCATCACTGTGTTGTTCTGTGTAATAAGCCACGCTGTAGACTTCTATAGTCGTGGCTTACAACAGTGAGCTAAATTATGATTGCTCAAGTCTACTAGCTCAACGCCTTTCTATCGCGGGAATTGCAATATAGGCATCTGGATCAGATTCCTTTAATGCCTCCAGTTTATTTTTTCTTTTCGCTCTCTCGTCAATGGTTTCACCAAAAACCTGCAAGTGTAAGTCAGCAATAAGCATTTGCCCTTGAGCTTTACTTATTACGCCAAGTAATTCGCCTGCATGCATAAACCCTTGCACTCGGTATTTATCCGCATCTACATTTTTCCCCTCTTTACTTGCCATATACAAATTAACAAGCTGAGTAGTACAAGCCTGTAGAAACTTGTTCGTTTCTTCTGCTGCATTCATCACAGCGCTCCCTAAATTCACTTACCATTTCCTCTACATTAGCTTTTAGTTTTTTCTCAAGCCAACATCCCTACCCACGAGTTTACCTATTTAAACAATCAATGTGGATTGCCTTATTTATCTGTTTCATGTGCGTTTCAACTAAAGTTCATTGGTAAGGTTTCAATATCTTACCTACGATTAAGGGAGTGCTAGAAGATTTTTTCTAGGGATACACTATAAAAGTAAGTGAGCACATCATGCGAATACACATAGCGATAGGGTTGATTACAGCCTTGGCATTTATCCCGACGGTTGCTGCAAAAGGCAATGCTCATCATTGGCAAACATCACCTCATCATCTTTCAGCCCTTATCGGCACAACGTACACAGAAGATTACGGTAACGCGTTTACCTTAGGTATCGATTATGAATATCGTGTTAGCGAATTTTTGGGGCTTGGCTTCGTGGCCGAATACGCATTTGAAGATGTAGACGCCTACACGTATTTACTGGTTGCCGACCTTCACATTACTAACCACTTTATCGCCCAGATTGGCCCGGGGGTAGAATTTCACGGTAGCCATAAAATGGAAGTTGCACGATTAGGTTTTTTATATGAGTTCGAGATGTCTGGTATCACAGTCTCGCCACAACTGCATTACGACTATCATAGAAACCACGAAAGCGCCGTTGTTGCCGGTCTTGCCATTGGTATGTCTTTTTAGTTTTTTAAAGACAAACGACAAAATGATTTGCACTAATTTAATGCATTTGTTTAGCATCGTATCAAATGCGCTCTTTGCTTACTTCTTTTTAGCCCTAAACTTACGTTCCCATTAATTAGCATCATAAACATACCGCTACGGCGCGTTTTCAAAGGCCTGTGGCGATAATATTCAACAAGCTTACAGATACAATTTGACCCCGTTGCTCCTCATCATCCTCTTAATTCATTCGAGTAAATTTTGCTGGAACGTTAATTGCTGCACAATTAAATATTGGTATTCATGCTTTGGTTTTAAAACCTTTTTAGTGTGAATGACTTTGTTGCAAATTCGTATGTTATTGGTCAAAGGAAAGTCATGCCAGAAGTTAACTTTGCAGGCTTAATGTTAGTGCCTGAATTAGTTATCACCGTTGCTGTGATACTTGCTAACCTTTTCATGTTCTTAATTAAGCGCATCTTTCTACGAAAGTTTTTGTTGCTTACTGATCGCACTTCATATTTTTACGACTCTTTATTGGCGCACTCGTTAAACCTGCCGCTCACTATCCTTATTTTCGTTATCGATATTTGGATTTTAAATTGGCTGTTCGAGAAGTACGATATTGTCAATGAGTCCTATACGAACTCAATTACCCTAGCGTCTAAAATATTACTGATCACTGCCGCTATTCTTTTCTTAAATCGTTTTGCCGTGGGATTACTTGCTAACCAAACACAGCGCTCAGACTCACTTCGAAGTAGTACGGGTATAATCAAAGGCATAGTGAAAGGTCTTATCGTAGGTATTGGCCTATTGATTATGCTGGGTACGTTAGGCATATCAATTACCCCCATTATTGCATCGTTAGGCATTACGTCACTGGCTGTTGCCCTTGCCCTTCAACCCACCTTGGAAAACTTCTTTTCAGGGGTTCAACTGGTTATGGACAAGCCCATTAGAGTGGGCGACTTTATTGAATTAGAGAGTAAAGAACAAGGTTTTGTAGAGCGTATTGGTTGGCGCTCAACGTGGATAAAAATGTTACCCAATAACACCATTATTGTGCCAAATAGCGTATTAGCTGAATCTAAAATAATTAATTATTTTTACCCAAGCAAGGAGTTATCCGTACCGGTTGATGTAGGCGTGCATTATAATTCAGACCTTGAACACGTGGAGAGGGTTACCCTTGAGGTTGCCAGAGAAATATTGGTTTCTCACGAATGGGGCATAGACGATTACGATACCTTCGTGGTGTACCATACCTTTGATAATTCCAGCATCAATTTCACAGTGATGTTAAGAGCAAAAGAATACTTCCATCGTTTCTTTATAAAATCAGCATTTATAAAAGCATTACATAAACGATATGCCGCAGAAGGTATTATTATTCCCTACCCAATACGCGCCATTAATACCGACCAAGAGAACCCGCGTATTGATGTTCAAACTACCAACATCCCTAACAACGCAAATGAGCCTCCTAGCCGGTAGAATGCAGAGTACAACATATAGAATACTCAGCGCTAATTGCTTACTAGCTAGGTTGCATTACTGCTAACATCAGAAACGTCCCTACCAGTGCAGGTTTGCCTGACGAGGCTAGCACACAGCTTGATTCCATTTTGAATAGTTTCCCCGAAGGCTTATTAACGACTTCTACCAATTTGAAGTGATATTTGATCGCATCGCCTGATTTAACGGGCTCTAAAAAGCGTAATGAATCGATACCATAGTTAATGGTTGATGCAATTTTGTCAGAAACAGCAAGCACACCTTCAAAAGCCTTAGGCATAACCGACGCAGTGAGAAAACCATGAGCAATAGTGGTTTTAAACGGGCTCTCTTTTTCACACCGTTCAGTATCAAGATGTATCCATTGATAATCACCTGTAGCTTCAGCAAACTGATTAATCATGTCTTGTGAGATGGTGAGCCATTCAGCTTGTACAAGGGTTTCCCCAACCTCTAAGTCGATGAGTGTTTTCATAATTTTTGACCAATGGTAGTTAATTTAAGATGAACAGTACTATTGATGTATTGAATAATTCAATTAACTTTTAATAATAGGTATTTATAAATAACCTTGTTACAATAAGGTAAAAATAATATTAACCAAAGAATTCGCCAGTTACTTTTTGGTATTTTCATACTGGCACTCGCCAGACAAGGATTGCGCAATGAATCTTAATAGAATTGATTTAAACCTTTTCGCCGTATTCGACGCCATATATACAGCGGGGAGCCTAACAAAAGCAGCCGATGTGCTATGTATTACACAACCTGCGGTGAGTAATTCACTGGCTCGGTTGCGGGAAATGTTGAATGATCCTTTGTTCGTAAGAACAGGTCATAGCATGACACCCACCCCGGTTGCTCAGAATATTATTGTACCTGCGAGACAAGCCTTAGCATTGCTAAGAAAAAGCGTGCAAGAAAGTCATACGTTCGACCCTTTAACGGCAGAAAAAGCGTTTAACTTTGCCAGCAGAGATTTGCTAGAAGTTAGCATTATGCCAAGGCTAGTTTCGCGGTTACAGAACCTAGCGCCCAACATTAGCCTCACTAATTATGAAATTCCTCGTAGCCAGATAGTATCTGCGATGGCTAGCGGTACCTTGGATTTCTTTGCCGACGCATCTACATTTAGCGACCCGCATTTGTGCAAAGAAAAAATAGCGCAAGACAGATTTGTGGTATTAGCACGAAAGAATCACCCTGCTTTAAAGAACGGTTTAGATTTAGACACCTTTCTACGCCTTGGTCACATCAATGTGTCTCAACGTAAATCAGGAGCAGGCCCTATTGATGTAGCACTAGATAGAATGGGTAAACGCCGTAAAGAAGTCATGCGAAGCCAACACTTCTTGACCGTGCCAAGTACAATCGTGAAAACCGACCTTATTGCTTGTTTGCCATTTCATTTAGCTAAGCACTACGACTTAGCCATTTATGAATTACCCTTCGACTTACCTACCGTTGAATACTTCTTGTACTGGCACGTGAGTGCAGATCATGATTACGCTCATATGTGGATGCGTGAACAGATTATGGAAGTGTCGAGCCATTTTAAAAGCCACTAAGTTTGACTCGCTATTCCCGAAGGCACACCTTTTTCTGGTGTGCCTTTTTATTTGTGCGCTTCTTTTCAACTCCACTAAGATATTAAACTATATACCTTAGTATTAGACCCAGTCTTTCTAACCTCAATCATTTTGCGTTTAATAGCACCCAACGAACGAACATACTTTTAAATTAAACCGAGGAATTGACCATGTTGAAAATCGTTAAAACTTCGCTAGTTATCGCAGCAACTTTGGGTGTATCTGGCATGGCGCAAGCCAACGTAAACGAAGCATTAGCAAATATTTGTACTATCGTACAAGCAGATGATAAAGGTGAGTTACGCAAGAAAATGCGTTCTGTAGAATCAGATTATCGCCTCAAATTGAAAGATTATTACTCAGGTGTTAGCTGTAGCGGTAACAGCCTGATACGCACAGCAATGCTGAGCAACGCTGTAGAAGCTGGTTCACTTCTTGTTAAGAAAATGCCAAAGAGTGATTTATCAGCACCAGAAGCTGATGGTAAGACGTTGCAAGCCTGGGTTTCTGAAAATGGCTTGGAAGGCAACGAAATTGCCACAGTCTTGAGCGGAAGATTGTAGAAAGCCTTGAGCTAATAAGCAGCCTTGAGCTAATAAACAGCCTTGAGCGGAAGATTGTAGAAAGCCTTGAGCGGAAGATTGTAAGACGGACTTAAAAAAATTCACATACCATGTGAAAAGATTCAACATGGTTGCAGAGCAATCTGCACTTAAAGAGGCGACCATAAGGTCGCCTCTTTTCTTTGTACCTGTTAAATTTGTACCTGTTAAACGAGCGCTGGCTCGCTTGGTGCATTCGTTAACGATTTGGCTATTTCTAAAATAGACTCACCGCTATAAATACGGCTCAAGTAATCTTCATACACAGACGTAAAGCCTGACTCATCACTTAAATCACCGAAAACACTGGTCACTTGTAAGAAAGACAAAGCATCATCTTGGTAACGTGAAGCCGCTTGGTGCAATTCATCGGCAAGTTGATCTTGAATAACTAGCGGCGTACCTTTTTGCGACGTTTGTTTGTCTGAATAAAAACTCCACGCTGCAAGTATTAAGGCGCTAATATCAACTTTTCCACCATTGGCTAAGTTCTCACGAATGGTAGGTAACAAAAATACAGGAATTTTTGCTGAGCTTTCTAAACAAATTCTAGAAAGCGAATCTTTAATATACGGATTCGCAAATCGTGCTAGCAAAATATTTTTGTAGTCGTGAACATCTATACCAGCCACCGGATCTAGGGTTGGCATGACTTCATCTACCATGAAAGTTGCAAGTAAAGAACGAAGTTCAGTTTGCGCTACGCTTTCATGAATTGTATCAAGATCGGCAAGTGAACCTGTTAAGCCCAACACAGAATGACCCGCGTTTAGCATTCTGAGCTTCAATTTTTCGTAAGGCGCCACATTATCAACAAACTGAGCGCCAACATCTTCAAACGCTGGACGTTCATTACAAAATTTATCAGCAATAATCCATTGATCAAACGGTTCACATACTACAGGCCAGCTGTCTTCAATACCTGATTCAACTAATGCCGCTTTGTCTTCATCTGTTGTTGCTGGGGTAATACGATCGACCATCGAATTAGGAAAGCTTACGTTTTCCTCTACCCAATTAGCAAAATCGGTATCCGCAAGACGAATATAAGACAGCAACATGGCTTTAAGTACATCGCCATTATGTTGAATGTTGTCGCACGACATGACGGTAAAAGGTGCAATACCCATTTGTTTACGCTTTTTAAGCGCCGCCGTTAAATAACCAAAAACTAATTTCGGCGATTCTGGGTTCGCTAAGTCATGCTGTACATCAGGATTTTGTGCAATAAACTCACCGGTAGTTGGGTCGAAGTTGTACCCGCCTTCCGTGATAGTCAGCGAAACAATTTTAATTGCCTCGGACGCCATTTTATCAATGATGGCCACAGGGCTGTCGCCCGCAATCAAAAAGTCGGTTAGGGCACCAATAACACGAGCTTTGCGGTCACCATTGGCGTGCTTTTCTACCAATGTGTAAAGGTAGTCTTGCTCTTTTAATAGTGATTGCATATGGCGGTCGGCTTCACGCAGCCCTACTCCACAAATACCCCATGACGTGTCACCTGTTACGTTCATATACGCATCTACGTACATGGCTTCGTGGGCACGGTGGAAGCCGCCCACGCCAACATGAACAATACCGGCTTCTACACGAGATACATCGTACTGAGGTACAGCGATGCTCTCGTCAAGAGAAGATAACGCAGTACGGTTCAAACGCATGTTAGTTGCTGGTTGCATAAAAAACCTCTATTTCGCAAGTGCTTTGTGGCGACGCATTGACCAGTAAGCAGTAGTAAAGTAAATAATTGTGCACACGAAAGCCAAGTTAAAGAACAGCTCTCTGTTGCCTTCGTAATTCGCTACATCAGGGCTTAGCGAAAACGTATTAATGGCTAATAACGTCGTAACCAACAGGCTACCCCAAGACACAACTTGTAATAATTTCGATAACAATGATGTGTCAATTGCAGGTGCTGGAATCTCAGCGCCTTGACGCTCCTGCTGAATTTCAACTTCTTTATCGAAAGCATCCATTTCTGCTTTTTCTTCAACGTATTGACGTTTTGCACCGTATTTTGCTGCCAACAAGGTGTAGACAATGATGGTGAATATCCACGTTGGAATAAACAGGTAGTAGAATGAAATAATATCTAGTGCGTTTAGACCGAAGCCAAATACAAGCCCTAATCCCCAGGTCGCCACTGCAGGCGTACTGTGCGTTAAGTTTTGAAAATGAGCCCAATAACGGGTGTATCCAATACGCGGGAAGATAACGTGTTCAGCGAATACAATGCCGCCAACAGGAACCACTAACAATCCAGCATACGTTAATAACGGAAGTAGCTTAGTAAAGACAAAAGGGAAACACGCGATAACAACGGTAACCATACCTACGGTGGCGGTCGTTTTAATTCGAGATTTATCTTTGAAAATAGCTTGAGCTGCTAAGCCTGCTCGGTACAAGTTAGCATTTGCTGTTGTCCAACCAGCAACGATAACGATGACCAATCCAGATAAACCTAATGCGTGGAAGGCTACATCACCTGGGTCTAATTCTGTAATAGATTTCTGGACGATAATGGCAGTACCTGCCCCCATAATCCCTGCAGAAATCCATGCCACATAGTGACCGAAAAGCATACCAGCAGAAGTAGTAAGGCCGTAAACTTTACGTTTAGCAAAACGAAGCATAGCCATGTCAATCAACCCGAAGTGGGTGATTGTATTTGCAGCCCAAGAAAAACCAATAACTTCAAGTAAGCCAATGCCCTGCTCACCTGAGGGGGTTAAACCAGTCCATACCGACACAGACCCGATGTGCATGAAGTCAGCCCAACTTGTTAGGAATGTTTGACCAATTACTGCATCAGCCAATGCTGGCATTAGCACCAATGGACCACACACAAACATCGTGAATAACCATGGAGCACAAATACGAGAAAAATCAGACACCGCGTTGAAGCCGTACATGGCAACAAACACCACAATAACGCCAACCGCTGCAACAACACCGACAAAGGCAAGGTTCGTTGGATACCAATCTAGTTGCGCAGGTATATTCAATGCGAATCTAACCGCGGTAGCTGATACCGTGATCATGGCGGCAGATATAACGGTAAATATAATGACGTTAGCCCAGTTATAAAGCTTGGTCATCGAATCACCCGCAATTTTGTGCAAGTAAGTATATAAACTTAGGCGTGTATCTACGGCGATGGGCGTAGTGATTAGCGTCCAACTCAGAACCGCTAAGATGTTACCGATTAGTAAACCAAACAGAATGTCGGTCATGGTTGCGCCAAGGGCAACAAAGGTAGCACCAAACACGAACTCGGTGGCTGCAACGTGCTCACCAGCATAAAGCCCCATGAAGTGCTTCCAGCCCTTCAACTGGTGTTTAGCAACTGGGAGCTGCTCGTCACCTATCTGTGCAATATCGACATTGCGTGAATCTGTTTTCATTTTTTATCTCGCTACTTTATTCACCGCTTTGGTATGACTTACTGTGCATTTTACTGCTAGGTACCAAAGCTACACTTGTTATGAATATTATTATCAGTACGTTAACACTCATAAAAACGACGCCTTCACCCAAAATATAATTAAAAATTTTTAGGCTTGGCTTAGTAACCGTTAACTCAAATGGGCATTTGCCACACTAGTGAGTTATTTCTCAGGGGCAATACTTACATATCAATGTTTAAATGTAAACGGAATTAACAAGCCTAACGTTATAATTCGGTTAACAAGTTAATTTATATCCAATAAATGTTATTACTATTGCGCTCATTGCTTTTTAGAATCGAATGCTTCTTTTTAACTCGAACTCGGCTTACCGCGCTAACAAGAAGGTTACCGAGGGTTTGTTGACTTAAAAACACGGGAAGGGCACGATATGTTATACGTAAGTAAAATAAGCACTGTGAAGTCATTAGCCTTAATGATCTCATCAATACATCGCTCGCAGTTATCTTCTTTATGTTTATTCTAGCGATAGAGATACTGAATAAAGTGGCGTTGTTAGGGATATTTTGTCGTCGTTGCACATTCGCTTTTAAACTTCCCCCTACTTATTACTAATAGGGGCTGAATAGTTTAATCGGGTAAAATTGAAGTGGTTTATTGCTGGGCTTGTACGTAAAATTCCTTTCTCGCGGGGTCACTATGCACTCTTGAGATAATATGCCCCGACAAACTCATTCGGCAATGATTCGTTCTAGCAATATATAAGTGGGCATAAGGAATTACATGACAATAGAAAGTAGCCTTGTCATTTTCGACTGTGATGGTGTGTTAATCGATAGTGAAGTGCTATCGATGCAAAGCTGGCAGCACTTACTTGAGACCTATGAAGTCTCTATTAGCGCGGAATATTTTATCAGCAACTTTCTTGGCAAAAGTATGCAACATGTTGAACAGCAGGTTCAGCATGATTTTGGTCTGACTGTGACAGCTCAAATCAAAGATGAATTTCACATTTTGCTTAAAGAAGCTTTCGCTAAGCATTTAATGCCGACACCGGAAATTACAAACTTACTTTCCAGGCTTAAAGTCCCCTATTGTCTTGCTACTAGCAGTTCGCCCGAACGTACAGAGTACGCTTTGTCGTGTACTGGATTGAGCCAGTTTTTCACAGACAATATATTTACCCGTTCGCTTGTAAAGAATGGCAAGCCAGCGCCTGATCTTTTTTTATATGCTGCTGAAAAAATGGGTGTTACGCCTAAACAATGTATTGTTATTGAAGACTCTCCTGCGGGTATTGACGCTGGCATTGCCGCAAACATGCAGGTTATTCACTACACGGGAGGGAGTCATTTAAAGGATATGCCAACAAAACACACGACAACCTTTTCACATTGGGATAGCTTTATACAAGCCTACCCTATGTTGGTATCTGATTGATGGAACAAGAATAAATGAGCAAAAAACAACAACTAGAAAATCAACGTCTCGATGAAGCCGCGCGTGCTGGCTGGCTTTATTATGTAGGCGGCAAGACACAAGACGAAATTGCGAAACGTTTAAATACCTCTCGACAAAGTGCGCAGCGCTTAGTGGCATTGGCCATGTCTGAAGGGCTAGTAAAGGTACGACTCGAACACCCTATTGCCCGCTGTATGGAATTAGCTGAAACTATTCAACAGCGTTTTGGTCTACAATTTTGTGAGGTCGTGCCCTCAGTCATTGGCGACGAAAACTCAACCTTGGGGTTGGGACAAGCAGGTGCCAGTGCCATAGAGCGTTCGCTTAAGTCTGATTCCGCCCAAACTATTGCGTTTGGTACTGGCCGTGTATTACGCGCTTGTGCCGACGAACTGGCATTAATGAACTGCCCGCAACATAAAATCGTGTCTTTAGTGGGAAATATTGCCAACAACGGTGAAGCTACTCGCTATGATGTAGCCGTGCACATTGCCGATAGAGTGAAGGCCCAACATTACCCTATGCCATTACCTGTTATTGCTGGCTCTGAAACCGAGCGCGAACAATTACATCAGCAAGCTCACATTTCACGTATTCATAAGCTAGCTCGTCAAGCAGACATTACTTTTGTAGGCATTGGTAATCTGGGGAATACGTCGCCACTGCATGTAGACGGGTTCATTAATGATAATGAAACGCAAAGCTTGTCTTCTTTAGGTGCCACTGGAGAGATTATCGGTTGGGTTTACAATCGTGAAGGCGCTATTGTTGATTGTGAAGTGAATCAAAGAGTGACCAGTAGCAAATTAACCCTCGCGTCAGACAAGCCAGTAGTGGGTATTGCGGCAGGCATGAATAAGAAAGACGCCATATTAGGTGCTTTGCGTTCCAAGCTTATCAATTCACTCATTACCAATGAAACCACAGCTCAAGCCTTGCTTAATAGCTAAAGGACTTTTCAGTAGCGCGTAGGTGGGTAATCGGGTTGGTTATTTATCTACGCCTTTTATTACTTTGATTCAATACTGCAGTTCAATATCCCCCACTCTGCTTCATTAAAAAGTAGACTTGCCCATAACGTTGCTTGTCATCCAACAAAATTCAAATAAAGCGTGAAAAATAGTGATTTTGAGCTTCCTGAGCTGACAAAATTTTCGTTGAATTACCCTTTCAAGTTTATTTTTTCGCTTATCTGGCGATAAATTGAAGTAGTTCGACTATTTCAAATTTTTCTTATACTTTAGCTTGGCACCTTGTTAATAAAGGGCTAGACGCCCACACCACCCCTACAACTTTCGTATAAGGTATACTTTAGGATACCTTGTTATTTGCTTGCATGTTTTCTGACCTGCCCATTTGGTTTTTAATTACTCCCGAACCGAACAGACAAACTTTAAATTAAACATTAAATACGAAAGGAAATTAACCATGTTGAAAATTGTTAAAACTTCTTTAGTTATTGCAGCATCTACTCTTGCTTTCTCTAACGCAGCACAAGCCGACGTAAACGAAGCGCTAGCGAACATTTGCACTATCGTTCAAGCAGACGATAAAGGCGAGCTACGTAAAAAGATGCGTCGTGTACAATCAGATTTCAAATTAAAGTTGCATGATTACTACTCAGGTATTTCGTGTAACGGCAACAGCCTAATCCGTACTGCTATCGTAAACAACGCGGTAGATGTAGGTACACTTTTGGTTAAGAAAATGCCAAGTCGTGAACTACAAAACCCAGAAGCGGACGGTAAAACACTTCAAGCGTGGATTGCTGAGCAAGGTCTTCAATCAAGCCCTATCTCTAGCGAACTTAACGAACGTATCTAGTTTTTAAGATACTTCGCACCATGTAAAGATACAGCAGTTCAACATGGTAACGGCAGGATGCCGTGCTTGTGGCCCCGAAAGGGGCCACGCCCCTTTCCCCATATCACTTTTCTCACACTTTTGTTTCAAATAATTCTACATTAAAAAGTCAGTTATTTCTTTTGCAGCCCATTGTGCTTGCTCTCTATGAACCCAGTGCGTCGCCGTATTGTGATACACAATTCGTAGGTTGGGAACGTACGTTGCTAATCCGTTTAATATATCTTCATCAAAGGCCTCATCTAAACGCCCCCATAGTACCAGTGTTGGTAAAATGACCCGTAGAACCGGTACACGTAATCGTGACAACTCCGTTTCAGGTGCATGCTCATCGGGTGCCATTTGCGGCATTTCTCGGTAATAGGCCAGCATGGCTGACAACGTTGGCGTATTGCGCCAACTTCGAAGCAATCTTGCCCTGTAGCTATTATCACTAGCCGTTTGATTTGTACTTTCTAATCTTACGTTTGCAAACATGTCGCCTTCAAACATGGCAGAACCCAGCATATCCTTAAGCATGGCAAAATCGGTTTGCTGTAAAACTGCCTCTGCATCGTCTGCCACTAGTGCTTTTATATATTCACTTTTTTTGCGCTGAGCGCGACTTGTTTTAAGCGCTTGGGTGAAAGTGCTTGGATGCGCGGCATTTAAAATAACCAGCTTAGTAAACAAATCAGGTTGAAAAGCCGCTAGCGGCCAAGCTATCGCCCCACCCCAGTCATGACCTACTAATATCGCTTTTCGACCTTGGCTTACCGTTTGAACAAATTCCCCCATACGAGAAACCAACGAAGGTACTTGGTAATCGCTGCTATCTGCTAAAGGCTCTGATTGATGGTAACCCGGTAAATCAGGCGCTATAACATGATACTCAGTTGGCAAGGCATCTATGAGCGCTTCCCATGCATGGGCATTTTCGGGGAATCCATGGAATAAAATAAGTAACGGGCTATCTAAGGTTTGGCCTTTTCTTTCTAGATAATAAATTGCGTGGTGTTGAATAGAAATGATGTGAGATGTTACTGCGTTTAGTGGCATACCTAGCCTTTCGCAAAACAGTAAAAAGAAAAATGCCGAGCAGGTGCTCGGCATTTCATTTCGTGTTTACTCGATAGCAAACATGCTTTCTGGCATAGACATAAGATTGTCTGAGCCTGAGTGCATTGCTGATACAAGTGAACGGGTGCGCGTTAGTAAGCGGTCAAAATAGAAACCAGTGGTTAAGATTTTGCTCTTATAGAACTCGGTCTCTGTGCTACCTGCGTCAAGTTGCTCTTGTGCTTTAACGGCCATTTTCAACCAGAAATAAGCGACTGTCACATAACCTGAATACATAAGGTAATCAACCGATGCAGCACCAATCTCATCAGGATTAGACGCGGCAGCTTTACCAATATCCATGGTAAGTTGCTGCCACTCGTCTAAATGAGACGTTAATGCATTAGTCCATGCACTGAACTGCGCTTTGCCGCGAAGCGAATCGCAATATTCACGCACTTCTTGAACAAATACATTGAGCAATTCACCATTAGAGCCCATCACTTTACGGCCTAACAAATCGATAGCTTGAATACCTGTAGTACCTTCGTACATGGTACAAATACGGGTATCACGTGCTAACTGCTCCATGCCCCATTCTTTGATGAAGCCATGTCCACCATAAACTTGCATACCGTAGCTTGTGCTTTCTTGCGCTGTTTCTGTCAAGAAGGCTTTAACAATAGGTGTTAAGAAAGCAAGCTTAGTATCTGCCAGCTTCTTCTCTTGCGCATCATCACCGTAAAGGGTCACATCAACCAACTGCATGCAGTAAGCTGCTAATGCACGGTTACCTTCTGCAAACGCTTTTTGCGTAAGTAGCATGCGGCGTACATCAGGGTGCACAATAATTGGATCTGCAGGGCCATCTTGGTTCTTACGACCCGTTAAAGAACGGAATTGAATACGATCTTTAGCGTAACGCAATGCACCTTGGAAAGACGCTTCAGACGCCGCTAAGCCTTCAAGGCCAGTACCGATTCGGGCAGTGTTCATAAAGGTGAACATGCAGTTAAGCCCGCGATTAGGTTGGCCAATTAAGAAACCTTTCGCACCGTCGAAGTTGATCACACAGGTTGCACTGGCTTTAATGCCCATCTTGTGTTCAATACTGCCACACGCAACGCCGTTGCGATCTAGCTTTTCGCCTTCATCAGACACGTTGAACTTAGGTACTACAAATAACGAAATACCTTTTGTGCCTTCTGGCGCGCCAGGCAAACGAGCAAGTACAATGTGAACGATATTTTCAGACATATCGTGCTCACCGGCCGAGATGAAAATCTTCGTACCCGTTAAGCTGTAGCTGCCATCGTCTTGTGGTTCTGCGCGGCATTTAAGCATGCCCAAATCTGAGCCACAATGCGCTTCTGTTAAGCACATAGTACCTGTCCATTCACCGCTGATAAGCTTTGGTAAATATTGATTTTGTAGTGTTTCAGTACCGTGCGCTTTTATGGTTTCCATACACCCTTGGCTTAAGCCAGGGTACATAGCCCACGAGTGGTTTGCACCCGAAAACCATTCAGCAATAATAGAAGAAAGTGAATAAGGCAGTGCTTGACCGCCAAACTCTTCAGGATGCGACATACTTGGCCAGCCGCCTTCAACATATTGCTGATAAGCTTCTTTAAAGCCAGCAGGCGTAGTCACTTCACCGTCTACCCACTTACATCCTTCTTCATCACCCGACATGTTGATAGGTGCAAGGCTGTTTTCAGAAAACTTAGCCGCTTCAGAGAAGATAGCCGATACTAAATCTTCTGATGCTTCATCAAAGCCAAGCTTTTGATAATGTTCTTGATAGTTTAATAGCTCATGTGTAACAAACATGGCGTCGCGTTGTGGAGCTTTATAACCTTCCATACCAAATACCTATATAACTTCAAATAAACCAGCAGCACCCATACCGCCGCCAATACACATAGTACAAACAACGTATTTCGCACCACGTCGTTTGCCCTCGATTAATGCATGACCCACCATACGTGCGCCACTCATTCCGTAAGGGTGACCAATTGAAATTGCGCCACCGTTTACGTTTAATAATTCATCAGGAATACCCAGCTTATCGCGGCAATAAAGCACTTGCACTGCAAAGGCTTCATTCAATTCCCACAAACCAATATCGTCCATGGTTAAACCGTGTTGCTTTAATAGCTTAGGAATGGCAAACACTGGGCCGATACCCATTTCATCTGGTTCACAGCCTGCTACCGCAATACCACGGTAAATACCTAATGGTTGCACTTGGCCTTTAGCGGCAGAATGCTCATCCATAATGACAGTAGCACTTGCACCATCAGACAGTTGACTCGCATTACCCGCCGTAATACACCCGCCTTCAATCACAGGGTTCAATGAACGCAAACCTTCAAGCTGGGTTTCAGGGCGGTTACCTTCGTCTTTCGACAACGTGACTTCCTGCTCGCTTGTCTCGCCAGTTTCTTTATTGAAAATGGCTTTAGTGGCCGTAATTGGCACAATTTCGTCGTCAAACTTACCCGCTTCTTGACCAGCCGCTGTGCGCATTTGGCTTTGATAAGCGTATTCGTCTTGTACATCGCGGCTAATACCGTAACGCTGTGCCACAACCTCAGCAGTTTGCAGCATAGGCATATAAATGCTCTTATGCTTTGCCACTAATTGTGGGTCTACCGCGCGAGACATGTTCATGGCTTTGGTTTGAACCAAAGAAATAGAATCTAATCCACCAGCTACCATAATATTGGTGTCGCCAGTGCGAATACTGTTTGCGGCATTAGCAATGGCATACATACCAGAGCTACATTGTCTGTCTAACGTCATACCTGCAACAGTAACGGGCAAATCGCCTGCCAATGCAGCTAGACGGCCAATGTTCATACCGCCGCTGCCTTGTGTTAGGGCAGCGCCCATGATCACATCGTCGATACTGGCAGGATCGACACCTGCACGTTGTACGGCGTTACGAATAGCATGACCACCTAATGTAGGGGCAGGTAAATTATTAAGTGCGCCTTTGTAGGCACGGCCAATAGGCGTTCTTGCGGTACTTACTATTACTGCATCGCGCATAGCGTACTCCTTAGTTTTTAAATTTTGCGAAGCTACTGCGCTCTTGCGCTAGCTTGATTAATAGGTCGCTTGGTTGTAACCACATTTTTCCGTAGTCACCCAGTTTTTCAGCGTAAGTAGATAGCTTATCGACGATTTCCCCAAGTCCAACTTCGTCTGCGTACTGCATAGGGCCGCCACGATAAACTGGGAAGCCATAGCCATACACATAGATAACATCGATATCGCTAGACTTGGCCGCTATGCCTTCTTCAAGAATGCATGCGCCTTCATTAATTAGGGTGTATAGACAACGCACCAGAATTTCTTCATCGCTTATGTCATCGCGCTGCGTAACCCCTAGACGAGCAGCCTCTTGTTTAGCAATTTCTAGTACTTCAGGGTCTGGAATCGGAACACGACTTCCTGCTTCATAAAGATAAGCGCCACGGCCCGTCTTAAGGCCGTTACGATCTTTCTCTACTAAGCGGTCAGCTACAGCGCCGTATGTAGGGTCGTGTGAAATAAAGGCTTGGCGTGACTGGCGTACATAGTAACCAATGTCTAATCCTGCCATATCACCCATAGTGAATGGCCCCATAGGCATACCAAATTGTGTAAGCACCCGGTCTACTTGCTCAGGGCTTGCACCTTCTAGCAATAAACGGTTAGCTTCACGGCCGTAAGGTTCAATCATGCGGTTGCCAACAAAACCGAAACATACGCCAACCAATACCGCTACCTTCTTAATGCGCTTGGCTAACTTCATACAGGTTTTGATAACATCAGCCGACGTATCTTCAGCTTTAACCACTTCAAGCAACTTCATAACGTTAGCTGGCGAGAAGAAGTGAAGACCGATAACATCTTGTGGACGTGAGGTACACGCGGCAATTTCATTCACATCAAGGGTAGACGTGTTAGACGCTAAAATAGCCCCTGGCTTACAAACTTTATCTAAGGTAGTGAAAACGGTTTTCTTCACTTCCATTTTTTCAAATACAGCTTCAATAACAAGATCTACATCAGCTAGGTCGTCATACGTTGTGGTGCCGCTTAACAGCGCCATGCGTGTTTCCACTTGCTCTTGGGTTAACTTGCCTTTTTTGGCTGAGTTTTCATAGTTTTTACGAATAAGCGCCAAGCCTTTATCTAGCGCCTCTTGCTTAAGCTCTAGCATAGTGACTGGAATACCGGCGTTCGCAAAGTTCATGGCGATACCGCCACCCATGGTGCCAGCACCAATAACCGCGACTTTTTCAATACTGCGCTCTGGCGTGCTCTTGTCGAAATCACTCACGTGACCCGCTGCTCGCTCGGCAAAGAAGAAATGTTGCTGTGCACGGGCTTGTGGAGTGTTCATACATTCCATGAACAATTTACCTTCGTGCTTAAGGCCATCTTCAAAGGCTAATGTATATGCGCCTTTAACCGCTTCAATACATTTCAATGGAGCAAAAAAGCCGCGGGCTGCTTTTTTCGTTTGTGCGGTAACGGCATCAAATACGCCCTGCACTTCTTCAGACATAGTCAGGGTAATGTCACTGGTACGTTTAATACCATTTTCAGCATTAAGTGACGCTAAGTATTGTTTCGTGTCTTCCAGCAAATGTTCAGGCTTGTCGGAAATTTTATCGAACACACCTGGAAGCTTTACTACCGAAGTAGGCTTACCTGTAACAATCATAGTTAGCGCGGTAGCAGGATCGGCTAAACGCGGTAAACGCTGCGTTCCACCCGCGCCTGGCAATATACCTAAGTTAACTTCTGGAAGGCCCACTTGGTTTCCAGCAAAAGTAATTCTGTGATGACACGCTAGCGCGACTTCTAATCCGCCACCAAACGCAGGCCCTGGCAAAACAGCCACTACTGGTTTAGTCGCATTTTCAATTTTATCGAGTACTTCAGGAAGGTTTGGCGATAAATCGCCACCGGAGAATTCACTAATATCAGCGCCGCCTGAAAATAAAGCGAGTGAAGAAGTGATTACAATAGCACTAACGCTGTCGTCGCTTAATGCGCTTTCGATGCCATCTATCAGCCCAACTCGTACTGCGCGAGAAAGCGCGTTTACTGGCGCACTTTGCATGGTAATAGTTGCTACGCCCTGTTGGACTGTGTAGTCCACTGCCTTGTTTTCCATCTCTGTCATAACGGTATCCTGTTATTCACGTTAACTGGATGTTATTGCAGTGTTGTCAATCATCCAAGTTTATTGGTGTTATAGACATTCATCACAATATTTAATATGGACAGCAACCCCTTTATTTGTGCCCAACTCCCCTTGAGCGCATATTAAATAGGGCATAAGGAAGATTTGACAGATTACCTCACTAGTGTTTTTGTTAACTAACACAATAATTAGTTACATGTTATTTACATTTGAGGTGGGCAAGTATGCAAGTCTTAAAAACCCCTGAAAGTGCATTCTCTTCTATTACAGATTTTCCCTATAAGCCGAGGTACGTAAACGTTACCGATACGGTAAGTGGCGAAATTGCCATGGCTTACTATCAGTGCGGTCCTGAAGATGGCCACACTCTTCTTCTTCTACACGGCGAGCCTTCTTGGGGCTACCTGTATCGCACCATGATTCCGATATTAGCTGATGCAGGTTTTAATGTGCTTGTACCTGATCTCATCGGCTTTGGCCGTTCAGACAAGCCCACCAGACGAGAAGATTACACCTATGCCCGCCACCTTATCTGGCTTAAAGACTGGTTTAATCAAACCGTTGAAGGAAAGGTAACGCTTTTCTGCCAAGACTGGGGGGGATTGCTAGGCTTAAGGCTGGTAGCCGACATGCCCGACCGCTTTGCCGGCGTCATGGCATCTAATACCTTTTTACCTACCGGTGAGCACAAGCCCTCTGAGGCATTCTTGAACTGGCGACGCTTCTCGCAAGATGTCCCTGTATTTCCAGTTTCTGGTGTGATTAAAGGCGGAACGGTAACTACGCTTTCTCAGGAAGTATTAGATGCATACGACGCCCCCTTCCCCTTTGAAGAATATAAAGAAGGGGCCCGACAGTTTCCGTTATTAGTGCCCGCCACACCTGATGATCCACAAACCCAAGCAAACCGAGATGCCTGGGAAAGGTTAAAACAATTTAATACGCCATTTATGACCGCATTCAGTGACAGCGACCCAGTAACCGCTGGAGGTGACAAGCTAATGCAGTCGTTGATACCTGGCTGTCGTGGCGTGCAGCACACCACGGTAGTGAAAGGCGGACATTTCGTACAAGAAGATAAAGGCCCTGAATTGGCCGATCTTCTTATCACTTTTATTAATGCAACTGGACAAGCTTAAGGAACCACCATGGATACATTGTTAGATTTTAGCGACAAAGTGATATTGATCACCGGCGCGGGCAGCGGTTTTGGCCGCTTATTAGCAGAAGGCTTAGGAAGCCGAGGTGCCAAGCTGGTGCTATCGGATATTAACGAAGAAAACTTAGCGTCATGTCGCGCTGACGTTGCAAGCTATACCGATGTAGTAACGAAAGCAGGCGATATTGCCAGCGAGGCATTAAACAAAGCTTTGGTGGAGTTGGCAAAAGACACGTTTGGTCGTTTAGATATTGCTATCAACAATGCGGGCATTGCTCATGTGCCTGCCCCTATGCATGAGATGACTGAAGAGATAATAGATCTACAGTTTGCTGTGAATGTAAAAGGCGTGATGTTTGGTATGAAGTACCAATTGCCGCAAATGTTATCGCAGAAGCAAGGGCATATTTTAAACGTGAGTTCACTTGCTGGATTAGGCGGGGCTCCAAAAGGTGGCGCGTATGCTGCTGCTAAACATGCGGTTGCCGGCGTGACTCGAACCGCTGCTGTTGAATATGGACGTAAGAATGTACGGGTAAATGCAGTGTGCCCTTTTTATAGCCCTACCAACATTTTAAATGTGGATGGTTACAACACTAAAGAGGCACAAGCCCAACTTGGTATGGGTAGCCCGATGAAACGGTTAGGCGACCCGCAAGAAATTGTGAATGCCATGATCCTCATGTTGTCCCCCGGTAATAGCTATATGAATGGACAAACTATTGCGGTAGATGGCGGGGTAACTGCATGGTAAGCGCTTGGTAGATGTCTGTTGATAGTTTGGATGGGCATCCAAAGGTATTAGGTTTCATACCTTAGTATAAAGGGTGATGTTTTGTTTTAGTGCGACTTTAGTTGTAATGAAGGGGAACAAACAAAACCTTCGGACGAAGCGACTTATTGGTCGCTTCTGACTTTTTCCCCAACCACAGTATACGTTAATAGACTATACACTGAGAGCACTTATGAAAATGACACTGAGACACCTCATTACCGTAAGCAGCATTGTTGTTGGTTTGGGCCTATCTTCGAACGGTTTCGCTAACGAACTGTCAACGCAATACGCAACGTCTTCGTCAGTACAAACATCTGGCTTTCAACAGGTAAACTCTGCTCAAAATTCGCCAGTAATGGTAAAAAAAGTACGAAGCCAGTCTTCTTCTTTTGCGCTTAAACGTTTGATCTCTGTTTCAACACAAAAGTCCTCTGCGTCTAACGCTACGCGCTTACTTCATACTGCATTGCCACAGGGTATTGTTGTAGCCCAGTAATTGCCTGTTAATACCAGACATTGCCAGTAAATACTGACATGTCAGTAAGTATTAGCCGCCTGGTTTCTAGCTCTAGCTACCCTACTTCTACCCTACTTCTACGCTAGCTTATTCAAGCCTATTAACATGTGCCTTTTATAGCCAACCACTCAATGCGTTGCCAAATAAACGTCGTTCACTTGTCTGCACTAACCCGCTTATACTCTATGTCATAAGTATGCCACAATACTGCTAAAAGTCAGCTAGACATTGGTTGGAGATAGGCATGGACGTTGACCACATTAAAGTATTCATTCCAAGTAAAGATTACGAAGTATCGAAACGCTTTTACTCCCAAATTGGCTTTAAAGGTGAATTTGTTTCCGATGCGTTAACCTTATTTGAAAATGGCGATTGCCAATTATTTTTACAGAACTTCTACAGTGAAGATTTGGCGAAAAACTTCATGCTGCAGGTTTGTGTACTGGATATTGAAACGGCACATTCATTATGTAAAAAAGCTACCGATAAGCTGAAGATTTCGGATGTTTCTATAGAAACGTGGGGGAAGGTATTTTATCTATGGGGGCCAAGCGGCGAACTATTACATATTACTGAGCTTAGAAAAGCTTAGGCAATAAAAAAGCATGGCACCTAGTGGAAAAATCCCCTTTGGTTAGCCATGCTTTTCCGCTTTAAGTATTAGTGCCTTTTGGGCTGTGCTCTGAAGTGGTTAATTTAAGAGCTTATCTTAAGAGCTTATTTTAAGAGCTTATTTTAAGAGCTTTTTTCAAGATGCTTTTTTAAAAGCTATGGCGTAATAACCATTTTACCTTTTACTTCACGGTTCATCACTTTGGCCATGGCTTCAGTGGCACGCTCCATAGGTAAGGCTTCATCTACCACTACTTTCACTTTACCTTGCACATACCAGGTTAAAAGCTCTTGCATGTTAGCAGCAAACCCTTTTGGATCGTGCTGCGTAAACGAGCCCCAAAATACGCCTACCACCGAGTAGCCTTTTACTAACGATAAGTTCACAGGGAATTGAGGAATTTCGCCGCCTGCAAAGCCCACTACAAGCAATCGCCCTTCCCACGCCATACTGCGGCTACAAGCATGGAATGTGTCGCCACCAACGCATTCGTAAACCACATCGGCGCCTTTGCCATCAGTAGCTTCTTTAATGGCATCTTTTAGGTTCTTTTCTTTGTAATTAATAAGTATATCTGCGCCATGCTCTTTGGCTAACGCAAGCTTTTCTTCTGTAGAGCAAACGGCTATAACCGTTGCCCCCATTTCTTTACCTATTTGCACTGCCGCTAAGCCAGTACCGCCAGCCGCGCCCGTTACCACAAGCGTTTCACCCGGTTGAATTTTTGCACGCTGTTTTAGTGCATGATGGGCAGTAGCATGGGCAGTCACTAATGCTGCACCTTCTTTTACATCGATAGGATCCGGTAGTGGCATCACATGCGTAGCAGGTACCAGTACTTTTTCGGCAAAGCCACCTAGATTAGATAATGCAATAACGCGCTGGCCTACACTAATATGCTTTACGCCTTCACCTACTTCGGCTACCACACCAGCCACTTCATTTCCTGGCACAAAGGGGCATGGCGGTTTCATTTGATATAAACCTTGTACAAGTAGCCCATCAGGGAAATTTACACCAGCCGCTTCTACGTTAACGACTACGTGACCTGGCTTAACTACTGGGTCATCAATTTCTTTGCATTTTAAATCGTCTATTGGTCCGAATGCTTCACATACAATCGCTTTCATAGCCACTCCTAATAATTCGTTTCTTTGCCTACCGCTCGCTTATTAATGAGCGCGGTGGTTTAGCTGTTTTGATGAATCGTTTTATTCGCAATTTGTGCCAGAGGGCGCACCATAGCGCCTAACTGCATTGCTTTGTCGCTTGATGCGTTTCCATCGTGTGCACGTTTCACTACCCCTTGCAGGATGGCTGCTAAACGGAAAAAACTAAACGCGAGGTAAAACGTCCAGTTGTCTATTTTGTCGATACCCCGTCGCTTGCAATATGCATCGACGTATTCTTCTTCACTAGGAATACCTAACGCGTCTCGGTCTAATCCACCCAAACCGGATGCGTGGGCAATGTCACTCGGTAAACGCAGCTGCATGCATTGATAGGCTAAATCGGCATACGGGTGCCCTAAGGTAGACAGCTCCCAATCAAGCACCGCAATGACTTTAGGTGCATCAAGATTAGACATATCAAACATCATATTATCTAACCTGAAATCACCATGAACCAAGGCTATTTGCCCATCATCTTCAGGCAAATTTTCTTCTAAATAAGTAATAAGATGCTCAATGTCTTCTACATGCTCAAGCTCAGAAGCACGGTATTGCTGAGTCCACCGGCTTAACTGGCGAGAAAAGTAACTTCCTGGCTTGCCGTAACTTGTTAACCCAGCGGCTTCAATATCAACACTGTGCATCACTGCCAGTACGCGGTTCATTTCATCGTACATAGCACCCCGAGTTTTCGGACTCTCAACTTCCGGTAAAGCGCTGTTCCAATAAATGGTGCCTTCAACATAGGCCATAATGTAAAACATACTGCCAATGATGTCGGCATCTTCACACAAGTGGTAAACCTTAGGCACAGGTACTTCTGTATTACTTAGCGCATTGATAACGCGATACTCTCGGTCAACTGCATGGGCAGACTTAAGCAGTTTCCCCGGCGGTTGGCGACGCAGCACGTAAACGCCAGAATCAGCATTTAGTTTAAACGTAGGGTTAGATTGCCCACCTGAGAATTTCTCTGCCGACAACACCGTGCCTATTTCTGGGCACGCCTTATTTAGGTAGTTATTTAGCGTTTCTATATCTAGCGTGTGCGTAGCCACAGATACTCCTTAAGCGTTCTTTTCGGCAATCAGATTGCGTCCTAGTTGCATCATATGCACTTGGTCAGGCCCATCGGCTAAGCGAATGGTTCTGGCATACGCGTACATAGCAGACAATGCATAGTCTTGACTTGTACCGGCAGCGCCATGCATTTGAATAGCTTCGTCAATAACCTTACAGGCCATTTTGGGTGCAACAATTTTAATAGCAGCAATAATATCTCGAGAGACTTTATTACCGTATCTGTCCATCTTGTCGGCAGCCTTCAGCGTTAGTAAGCGCGCTTGCTCAATATCACAATGCATTTGTGCAATACTTTCGCGCACTGACTGTTGTTTGCTAAGTGGCTTACCAAACGCTATGCGCTGTTCTACTCGCTCGCAGGCTAAATCTAAGGCGCGTTGGGCACAGCCAATTAAACGCATGCAATGGTGAATACGGCCAGGGCCTAAGCGACCTTGCGCAATTTCAAAACCGCGACCTTCACCGAGTAGTAAATTACTTACAGGAACACGCACGTTATCGAACAATACTTCAGCATGCCCTACAGGCTCATCAAAATAGCCCATTGCCGCCATTGGGCGCACAATGGTGACCCCTTTCGTATCCATTGGCACTAAAATTTGTGACTGTTGCTGGTGACGAGCAGCTTCAAAGTCGGTTTTACCCATTACCACCATGATTTTGCAATTTTCGTTCATGGCACCACTGGTGTACCATTTTCGCCCGTTGATGACGTATTCATCGCCATCTCGGGTAATTGAGGTTTCAATGTTAGTCGCATCACTTGAAGCAACTGCTGGCTCGGTCATGGCAAAGGCAGAACGAATTTCGCCATTAAGCAGTGGCTCTAACCATTGCTTTTTCTGCTCTTCATTTCCGTATTTCGCCAATACTTCCATGTTGCCTGTATCTGGCGCGCTGCAATTGAAAATTTCTGAGCTAAACAACACCCGCCCCATCTCTTCACACAAAGGGGCATATTCAGCATTTGATAACCCAGCACCATAAGGCTTGTATTCCTCAGGTAGGAAGAGGTTCCATAGGCCCGCGTCTTTAGCGCGTTGCTTGAGGGTTTGCATCATATCGGGGGTTTGCCAACGATTTTCACCATTTTCTACCGCGTGAACATATTCCTTTTCAATTGGATACACTTCTTCTTGCATGAAGGCTCTTAATTGCTTTAAAAGCGTTTGTGTTCTTTCATTATATTCAAAGTTCATAACTGTCCTTATCCGCTAATAGCGCTGTTTAGCTGTATGTCACAGCGTGCAATCTATCCACAACATCTAAATGTGGTACGCTGTTGAAATTGTTCAAATGCACGCCACGAGTATTCGCGAAGCACTGAGAAAAACTCGCATTTCTGATCTGCAAGTTCATGTTAATAACCGTTGGAGCGTCGTATCCGAGTATGTGTTTTAACATCATGGCAATTGCACCACCTGAACTCACTACTAATACTCGCTTAGCGTCTGTGGCTTGAAGCGCGCCCAGCATAGTGGCCACTCTGTCTTCGAAGCCTGCCCAACTCTCATCCAATAAGTTATGGTCAAGTTCATTGGCTGCCCATGCCAGCATGGCTTTCTTTAGCAACCGATAATATTCTGCCCGAGACGCGCCCTCAGGTACTTTTTGATCTGGGTATCGGGTCAAGAACGCTGTTGCCACAGCTTGAAAATTAAATTCGTTCAGTTCGCTGTTGATGTTCGCTTGCGGTAAAGAACCTATTCCTTTGGCAATACCTTCGGTGGTTTCTCTGTGGCGCACCATGTCACCCATGAAAACGCTATCGAAAGTAATATCACGCTGCTTGAAATAGTGCCCAAGCCACTGTGACTGCTGCGCGCCTAAATCGCTGAGCTTGTCGTAGTTTGCTGCGCCAAAAGATGCTTGTCCGTGGCGTACTAGGTAGATGTCAGTCATACTACTCTCTGATGTTATCAATATGTTAACCATGGTAAGAAAAGTAGCACCATAAGTTTAATTGATATTTTGAATGGGAATACATCATGTTAGGCTATGGGGAAATAAGGCGACTACACACGCCCCAATGACGTTGAAGCGGTTGGTTTTTAGGTTATTTCTACCAGCGTTATAGCGACATAAAATTTCTGCAACACTAGGTTGTTACGTTCTTTTTTGCACAATGATGCAAAGCGTAAAATTACTGCTATGGTTCTAGCTGTAGTCAAACGACGCCATTCGTTTGAAATGGGTTAGATGTTAGGTAAAAATAAAAATGAAAAAATTGCTGCCCAAGCACACACTCGTCGCACTAGGTGTCTCACTAGGTATTGCGGCGAGTTGCACATCTTCACTTGCTTATAGCCAAGATAGTGTCTTAGAACATATCACCGTTCAGGCACAAAAAACGTCACAAAATTTACAGGAAGTCCCTGTTGCCTTGACCGCCCTTTCCGGCGACGATTTAATTGAAACCGTGGTGAAAGACGTCTTTGATTTGCAAAACTATGTGCCTGCATTTGGTGCGTTTCAAAATCAAAGCGTGACTAATTCAGGGTTTTCTATTCGCGGTATTGGCACATCATCACAAAATTTCGGTTTTGAATCTTCTGTGGGCTTATATGTAGATGGGGTTTACCGTTCCCGACAAAATGCCCTTATCAACGACTTAGTTGATATTGCTGCTATCGAAGTATTGCGCGGCCCCCAAGGCACCCTTTTTGGTAAAAATACTGCAGCAGGTGCAATGACGCTTACCTCTGTGGCGCCAAGTCATAGTGATACTGATGGATTTGTAGAAGTACTGGCGGGTAATGATTCATTATTAAGAGTAAGCGCTGGTGCTTCGTTCTCGTTAATTGATGATGTATTAGCCATGCGTATTTCAGGCTTTAAAACCGATGGTGATGGTTATATTACCGATGCCACTTCTGGGAAAAGTTTAAACAACAAAAACCGCTCAGCCATAAAGGCCCAATGGCTTTATACGCCGACAGAGAACGTAAGCGTTCGTTTTATTGCCGATTACGGTGAATTAGATGAGCGTTGTTGCGGTGCACTTACTTGGCAAAATAATTTCCAGGCAAATGAAATCCCTGATAAATTTGGCACCGATGCCTTGTTATCTCAGCCCCCCTTTAACGCCACCATTTACAGTAATGACGATTTCTACGATTTCACCACGTCGTTGTCCCAACCCCCTATTTCAAAAATGGAAGATAAAGGGGTTTCGGCTCAAATTGATGTAGCCCTTAATAAGCAATGGTCTTTGGTAGGTATTACGGCTTATCGCGCCTTTGACAGCATAGATATTGTAGATACTGATTTTTCAGATGCGGATCTGTTAACTGCCACCAACGACGCAAGACAACAGTCTTTCTCTCAAGAATTAAGACTACACTACAAAAGTGATAAAATTCGTGGCCTTGTGGGTGCCTATTACTTTAGTCAAAATTTAGATTTAACCTTTAACACCACGACACAGTCGGCTTTTGATAGCTTTTTTAGCATTGCAGGTGCCCAATTACTTCCTTTAGCAAACGCGATTGATAGGCTCAGTACGGCCACAGGCGGGCTCATTTCCCCTTCTGGGGTGGCAGCACCAAGCAATACCGTATTTAAGCATACGGCAAATCAAGAACAAGACAGTATTGCCCTTTTTGCCCAAACTGACTGGCTACTTTCAGACACGCTTACGTTGACTACCGGCCTACGTTTTACTGATGAAAAGAAGACGATAGAAGGTCGTTATACCGAACAAAGCGCTGACTTTAATGGCTTAAGTAGTGCCGCTGAAAGTAGGCCTAACATAAGAGCTGCGGTTACGGCGCTAAATGAAATAGGCGTAGCGCTAAGTACCGGTAATGCTATTAGTTCAACCTCGTTAAATGCTCTAGCACCCTTTCAGCAGGCCGGATGGGGTTATTTTTTCTTGGGTTCATCTGCTGTGCTACCTCGACCTGACTTAAACGAAGAAATAGATGATAGCCAGTTAACGGGCACGTTAAAGCTTGCCTATCAGCCCAGTAAAAACCAACTGATTTATGCCAGTTTGGCCACAGGTTATAAGGCAGGCGGTACAAATACCGATCGTATTTCACCGTCGTTAGATGCCACTTTTGAAGCCGAAAAAGCACGGAGTGCAGAAATAGGATTAAAACAGGACTGGCCTGATTATGGTGTACGGGTAAACGTAGCGGCGCATTATTCAACCATTAAAGACTTTCAAGCCACCACTTTCACAGGGACCGGATTTAACCTGCAAAACGCAGGCGATATTCATGTGAAAGGGCTGGAGCTTGAAACCACTTGGTTAATGACTGCAAACACCGAACTTCAGCTCAACGCTTCACGTACGTTAGCCAATTTTGATACCTTCAAACAAGGCACATGTTGGGTAGCCTATTCATGGCATACGCATATTGACGATCCGGGCAGAGCGGCACCTAACGACCCGTATTGTGCACGAGATGGTGACAGAGTGGGTTTTGAGCCTCAAAACAGCTTTTCGATTATGCTGAACCATCATTTTTCAATAACGAGTTACGACGCTTCAATAAGCGCAGATTATCAGTATACAGGGGATGTATATTTGGATGATTCCAACGATCCCTATAAACGGTCTGGCTCATACGAGATTATTAATGCACGACTTGCACTTCATCTTGATGAGTGGGACAGCGAACTTATTGTATGGGCTCGAAACCTTTTAGATGAAGAGTATATCGCCAGAAGCGGTTTCGATGTACCAGTGCAAGAAGGAAAAATTATGGCCTACGCAGGTGCACCTCGCTCCTATGGTGTCTCGGTAAGAAAGCGTTTTTGACGATTGCGTTTGTTAAAGCAAAAGCGATATGACCTTTAATAAAAAGCCCCATTTATTCATCTGCTTTGGGGCTATTTATTTACTTTCTGGCAATTATGAACGCTTTTATGGGGCTAGCACGGGGCTTGCTCGAAGCTTTTACTTAAGCCATGTATAAGACTTTTAACGAGCGGTGTACATACACGGCGTGTCGCACATAACTACTTTACTGTCGGTAATTTGTTTGCCAGTACTGCATGGCACTGAGCAATAATCGACAACGCGATACTTTCTGGTAAGTCGCCGCCGATATCAAACCCTGCAGGGCTGGCCAAGAAGCCTTTAAAATCACTTTCTTTAACCCCAGCTAACGCGAACATTTCTTCTTTACGATGAATAGGTCCCAACATGGCCACGTACTTCAGCGGGTGCCGAGATAACGTTGCTAAGGCATTACTGTCTATTTGTCGGTGATGAGACATCAACACCGCTGCATCTATATTGTGTTCTGCGACATGCAAATTCAGTGCTTCGGCTTTTGTCGACTCGACAATAAAGTTAGCATCACTGAAGTGCTCTACCCTTGCCTGTGCAGGCCTAGGATCCCAAACGCTCACCGACCACCCTTGCTGCACCGCCATCTTCACCACAAAAGTGGCATCGTATCCACCGCCAACAATAAGTAGATGTGGAGGCGGTTCACAAGGTACTGTTAGAAAGCACTTACCGTTTTGGCTATCAAGTACAGCAGCCGTTTTTTTAGCTTCACACTTTGCAAGAGCGGTGTTGTCAGCCTGTTCGCTTTTACTAGCGTGCTGGTTGTCGCAAACGCTAACAGAAGAGGAAAGTTCGCCATTAACTTCTTGCTTCCATAAACAAGGCTTACCAGTTACTAAATGAGAATAAACAGTATGTAACTGTAAGTAGTGATTATCGCTAGTTACAGGTAACAGCGCTAAATGTACAACCCCGCCGCAGCCTACACCTAGCTTAAAGGCAATGTCTTCTTCATCGTTATCATCATAAACGGCTGTACGATGCTTCCCATCTTGCATTACCCGCTGGGCTTGTTTGTTAATGTCTGATTCAAGGCAGCCACCACTTAACACACCTAGTTGATGCCCAGCATTGCTGAACAACATGACAGCCCCCGCTTTTCTGTAACAAGAACCTTCCGTCTTATAAATAAGCCCCAGTACCCACTGGTGGGCATCCTTTAGTGGATGCCACTGGGCTAAAAGGTGTATTAGCTGGTTACTCATTGCTCAGTAGATGCCTGAACAATAAATTGCGCTAACGTATCTGGGTCTTGTGCACCTGCAACACCGCTATTACCAATCACAAAAGTAGGTACGCTTTGAATACCACGTTGCAACCATAAGTTCTCGTGCTCTCGAACCACATCTGCATAAGTTTGATTGGCAAGAAGTTCAACGACCTCTTGCTTGTTTAACCCCACAGATACCGCTTCGTTGACTAACACGTCTATATCATTCACGTTTTTTCTTTCACTGAAATAGGCGGCAAACAAACGTAACTTTAGCGCTTCTTGCTTACCGTTTTCCCCTGCATAGTGCAGTACTTGGTGTGCATTGAAGGTATTCGCCATACGCATGCCGTCGAAGTAATCAAACTTAAAACCAACCGATGCACCTGCATCAATAAGTTGTTTTCGGTTTTGATCACTTTGTGCTGGTGTAAGCCCGTATTTTTCCATTATATGTTCACGAACATCTTGCCCTTCTTGCGGCATGTTCGGGTTAAGTTCAAACGGATGAAATTGAATAGTTACTTCAATATCGTCTAATTGCGCGATGGCTTGTTGTAGACGTTCGTAACCAATAATGCACCACGGGCAAACTACGTCTGACACCATATCTATCGTTACTTTTTTCATTGCACCTCCAGCGCGAAGCCGTTAAATATTGTTGGTTTTTAAACACCTACTAAATGAATAATGTATTGTAGGGGTGAACCTTTCAGCTTCAACCAACATCGCTATTTTTACCGACCAATTCATCAAGTTCTTCGTTCACTAACTTCACAATAGCGTTAGACCACAATTGATAGCCTGCAACTTGCGGATGAAAGCCATCTTCAGCCATGTATTTAAGCGTGTTGTTTAATGGACTATTGTCTATTGGATTTAGCTTTATTGTGAGTACGTTTACCCCATGATATTTGTTCACCAGCGTCAGCAAGGCGGTATTGAGGTACTTCGCTCTTTGCCCTAACACCCAACGTAACGGTTGGGGTAGTGCGGGAAATTCGTGCATAGGAGGCAGTGCCGTAAATACCACAAACCTGCATTGGTATCGCGCTTTTAGTATTTCAATTATTTGCGTGACATTACTACGCCACCGGCGCAGGGACGTAAAACCTGTTACATCATTTACCCCTATTGAAATAACCGCTACGTCGAACGGTCTGCACTGAAGAGTCGTGTCGAAACTATGTGTAGATGTGATTATTGAAAAGGACGGTGAATTAGCATCAGACGTAGGATCAAGGTTGGGTTTAGCCTGCTGCAACATCGATAACAAACCCGTACTGTTTACCCCTGTTTTAGCTTTTAGTTCCCAATTAATACAATAGTTGGCTGACAAGCCTTCAGTTAACCAGCCAGACAGTGCTTGTTTTTGAGTTGATACTCCCACGCCAGCGGCAGCGGAATCACCCAAAATCAGCAACGCCAAGGGAGCCTTCATTTGCTGACAACTTACCGAAACGCCGCTTTGCGCACCGCCTTTGAGCTGCGCCTTGTTGGGAACATTGCTAGCGCACTGGCAACAACCCACTCTTTTACCGGTAGGTTCCGGTAATTTGAGCGTTTTTTTCCTTACTAGCAGCCCTTGCGCTAGCAAAATTGGAAAACTGACTATAATGAGTATGTTTAAAAGCAAAACCTTGAACGAGATCAATAAACACCTAACTGGTTTGCATTACTATCAATAATGAAATGGGTTTAACAACAAAAGAAAGACTCCCTGTATATAAGTCTTTCGCTACCTTACTAGCAAACTAAGCAGAAAATAACTATGAATTCGCCAATTGAACAAGCCACAAGTACAATTACAAAGTATGCACAACAGGCGCCACGTTACACTTCTTACCCTACTGCACTTAAGTTTGAAGCGGTAAATGACGGCTTATTAGAGAGCGCGTCTGAAAACTGCGGTGCCGATACCATAAGCTTATATATTCACATCCCTTTCTGCGAAGAACTTTGCTATTACTGTGGCTGCAATAAAATTGTGACTCGCCATAATGAAAAAGCCGACCATTACCTTAGCTATATTGAAAAAGAGATGGTAGCGAAAAAGTCGCTTTATAAAGATAAAAAAGTAGTCGCGCTTCATTTAGGTGGAGGATCTCCCAGTTTTCTTTCAGCAATACAACATACTTATTTAATGTATTTGATTAAGAAACACTTTCTTATTTCAAGCGAAGCAGAGTTTTCGATTGAGTTAGATCCTAGAAATGTAGCGAGTGAGTACTTAGAAGATTTATATGAGTTAGGTTACACCCGCGTTAGCTTCGGTGTGCAAGATATTAATGTGGATGTTCAGCAGTCTATCAATCGGGTTCAAAGTACGGCGCACATTGCCAGTTTGGTGTTTGATGCAAAAAATATAGGCTACACCTCGGTCAATTTGGACTTAATTTATGGTTTGCCCAAACAGACCATGGAGAAGTTTCGTACCACGGTAGTAGCAGTAAAAGCCATGTCACCCGACAGAATCTCTCTTTTTAGTTATGCCCATTTACCCGACAGATTCGCAGCTCAACGAAAAATACCGCTAGATTCCTTACCTACCCCTGATGAAAAAGCAGCACTGCACCAAATGGCAGTAGAAAGCTTCACTAAAACAGGTTTTGAGATGATTGGTTTAGATCATTTCGCGAAGCCCAGCGATACCCTAGCCATGGCTAAGCACAACCATGTATTGCACCGAAATTTTCAAGGTTACACCACGCATAAAAACAGTGATTTGCTTGGCTTAGGGGTATCGGCTATTAGTACAATAGGCAATGCATATGGTCAGAATCCTAAGCACCTTAAAGACTATTACAACAGATTGGATAACGACATCCCCCTAACCGCCAATGGCATTGCGTTAAGTCTAGACGATCGCATTCGCCGAGACGTTATTATGTCTTTAATGTGCAATTTGTATTTAGATAAAAAAGACATTGAAGATAAATATGACATTAAATTCAATGGCTATTTTTGTATTGAATTAACGAGCCTTAAATCGTTAGTGACCGACGGTATTATTGAGCTGAGTGACCGATATATTAATGTGCCCGATAAGTCTCGTATTTACATAAGAGCAATATGTGCAAGGTTTGATGCTTACCTAAATAAAGATCATCATATCTCTCGCTATTCAGCGGCAATTTAGAAAGTGGGAATATAAGGCTGGGAATTTAGGCCTAGAAAACTTAGATCTAGGAAACTTAGATCTAGAGAACTTAGCGCTAGCAAGTTAGTACCTAGGAATAGTAAACGCAGCACTTTAAAACGCTTTACAAACCTACTGAAGTTTGAACCTGGCCACCACGGATAAACCAGGTTCAAGTTTCAACCTTTCAATCGACAAGGTGCTTACTCTGGCATACAACGCTTGATTACCATGGGATAGCATCACGATTGCGGTTTGTAGTTGCTGGTTTTCAGATTGCGGTGTTTCAGGGTGGTAAATTTCCACCACTTCACACGGTAACGCGTTTAAGATACTGCTAGAGGGCACGTTCACTTGTGTATTGGTATCGATACTTACCTCGCTGGCAAAAACGGCTATTTTTCCTCGCTGGTGATGCTGGTCAGTGCTTAACCCTTGCTCATCTTTATTATTCGTATTCAGTTTACTATCACATTGCACGGTAGCTTTGGCGTACAATATATTGCCGCTTACATTCAAACGCGTAAACGGGTGAGGAAAATCATCCGAGTTCTTAATTATCTCACCTTCTAAAATGGCACAGGGGTTTTCTATGCTTCCTTGGCTAGCGATTTTCGCCATAACGTAAGCAACTGAACCCGTCGCCTCTACCGCGCCATCAACTACAGATATCAGCCCATCACAGAATAGAGCCAAGTCTTGAACATCGTGAGACACCATGATCAATTTTATATTTAACTGACCACAAGTTTTTACTAGAAATCGTAAGATTTTGCTGCGTAACGTTGCATCTAATGCGCTTAACGACTCATCAAGCATCAGCACATCTGGCCCATTAACCAGTGCGCGCGCTAGCGCCACCCGCTGCGCTTCTCCACCTGAAAGGCTGTCTATTGATTTGTGCAGCAAATGTTTGCACTCACAACCAGCAATAGCATGTTCAACTGTTAACGCCTTTGAGCCAGCATGACGTTCGGCCAGTGCTAAATTGCCTTTTACATTTACATGAGGAAATAGCATAGGCTGCTGAAATACCAAACCCACCCGCCCCCTGATGGGCGCGCTATTTACCTTCATTTCCTCGGTTTCTGAATGCGCGTTAACTGTTGCGCTAGCAATAGGTTTAGCGTCTTCAGCAAACCAATTAACACTTACTGATGCTTCTTGTTCAAACCCAGCTAGCGCACGAAGTAAGCTGCTTTTACCTGCACCTGATGGCCCGGTAATACCCAGTACCTGCATGGAATATGGCAATGCGGCTTTCGCACTAATGCGATTTTCTAACGAGACATTGAACTCCAACCTTGCCCTCCTTTTCCATTAAAGCGATACAGCAGCGTAAGCAGTAAAAATGAAAACAATAGTAGCCCCAACGAAAGTGCATGTGCTTGGCCATATTCTAAGGCTTCAACATGTTCATACAATGCAATTGAGAGCACTTGGGTTTCGCCTGGAATATTCCCCCCAATCATTAGCACCACACCAAATTCACCAATGGTATGGGCAAAGCTAAGGCCGAATGCCACTATAAATGGGGCTTTGCACAAAGGAAGTATGATGCTGAAAAACGTCTCTATTTTTCCAAAGCCTAATGAATGCGCCACTTCAATATAGCGTTTATCGAGTTGAGTAAAGCCGCTATACAAGGGCTGCAGCGCAAAGGGTAATGAGTAAATAAAAGAGCCTACCACCAAGCCTTCAAAACTAAACGCAAGTTGATGACCGGTGAGCCATTGCCACCCTTCCCCAACGGGACTTTGTGGCGAAAAAGCCACTAACAAGTAAAAGCCAAGCACGGTGGGCGGAAGCACCAAAGGCAATGCAAGCACCGACATGAATACGGGTTTTAATTTATGTTGCCAATTTGCCAACTTCCACGCCAGAGGAGTAACCAATACCATTAACAGCACGCTGGTTAAAAAGGCCAGTTTTAGGGTTAACCCTACTGCGGCAAAGGCGCTATTTTCTAACATTTATGGTAAGCCCCTAGTGGCACGGTTATCTACTCGCGTGTTCTCATTAATACTGGAAGTTACGCTAACCGATAATGAATCATCAGCGGGTTGATAACCCCATTTGGGCAAATTCCCCTGTACGTCTAATGACAATAAGTAACGAGCAAATGCAGATGCTGCGGCTTTTCTATCGGCTGCGGCGGTAACTGCAAGGCTTTGTAATATTGGTTGATGTAGGGTGTCGGGAATGAGTATTGCCCCAGCCTCATCCACATCGCGCTCATTAGCCTCATTAATTCGCTTATCAGCCAGGGCGAGGGAGTATGCCACCAAGGCATAATCGGCGTTACCTGTAGTAAAAAACTGATAGGTTTGAAGTACGTTTTTACCCATCACAATATGGGGGGAAACAGCATTCCACTGATTGGTATTAACAAGATACTGCTTTGCTGCGTTGCCATAAGGAGCGAGTTTAGGGTTAGCGATAGCCAGCTTTTTCCCAGCCAATGCCCCAGCAGTAAAGTGTGGTGTTGAAGCTGTAGTATGAGAAGACAGAAAGGCCAACCTACCTTTAGCGTAAACATGCACATCTTCAGCGTTTACACGCCCTGCCTTTATCAACGCATTAGGCCTGGCAGTATCGGCAGAGAGGAATACGTCAAATTGTGCACCATGGGTAAGCTGCGCAAATAGAGTTCCACTGGAAGAAACAGTTACGCTTACTTCTTGCCCGCTTTTCTTGAAATAATCATTGGCGATGGTGCGTAAAGGTTTAGCAAAATTTGCAGCTACTGCAATTTGTAATGGCGAAGACAATATGGGCACTGCCGTGTCATAAGTGGCGGCATCTTCATATGAAGAGAGAGTAGTGTTTGATTCTGCCGCATTACAGACAAGACACAGAGTAAAAAAAACAACAGATAGGAACGTACCTGCGCGGCCTCTAGGGTTACCATTTTGCGCGCTTGAACACGCGGAAAACATTGCGCTAACCGCCATTGCTATTTTTCTCGCAACCAGGCCAAAGCGGCCTTGTCGTCTGAGGCTTTTACGTCAACCCAACGTGAATCATCTCGGGTGAACTCTTTTTTCCATAGCGGTACAGATTGCTTAAGCATATCCATTAAAAAGTTTGCGCCTTCAAATGCTGCGGCGCGATGGGGTGCGGCAGTGCCAACCCAGACTATTTGCTCGTCGTTATATAATCGACCCACACGGTGAACCGCGCCTGCCGAGGTTAGCGAAAATCGAGTGATGGCTTCTTGCACTAAGTTGGTTAGGGCTTGTTCTGTCATGCCAGGGTAATGTTCAAGCTCAATGCCTAAAATATTGCCATCGACATTGTTGTCTCGTACCAAGCCGGTAAAAGTAACAATAGCGCCTACATTGCCTTTGGCTTTTTTGCTAGCTTCTTGGCGTAAGCGATTGTATAACCACTGTTGATCGAAGTCGGCGTCGCCAATTAATGCGAACATGGTTTACCCCCCCGTTACCGGTGGAAAAAAAGCGAGTTCATCACCGGCTTGCACATGAGTTTGTATGTCGCACAGTTGCTGGTTTCGCGCCATTAATACACTGCCATTCTCGCTACCAGCAGAGGCACCAAGAGCTTGCACCCATTTGTCACTTCGACTTTGTAGCAAGGTAATAACGTCACCCATGGTGATGGCGCTATCAGGCAGCGTTAACGTAAAGCTACCTTCTTGGGTAATTTCACGTAATTGCGCAAAGGTTTTCACGGTTACATTCATGTTGATTCCTATGAAGGTAATTTACTCACCTAGTGATTTATTGTCGTTGATGTGGCTGCTAGCCGGCTCATTGATGCTCTGCCAATGACCCGTTTTACCCCCTTTTTTATCGAGTACCTGAATGCCTTCTAAGCGCATACCCGGATCGATAGCTTTACACATATCAAACAAGGTAAGCAGCGCCACGTTCACACCGGTAAGAGCTTCCATCTCTACCCCTGTTTTGCCACTTAGTTTACAAAAACAGGTGGTTTTTATGCGGTTATTTTCGGGCTCGATGGCAAAGTTTACATCTACTTTCGAGAGCGCAAGAGGATGGCACAACGGAATGAGATCGGCGCATCGCTTTGCCCCCTGAATACCTGCAATACGCGCAACGGCAAATACGTCGCCCTTGGCAATAGTAGCATTACTTATTTGGGCGATTACCTCTGGACTGGTATATAAATACCCTTGGGCAGTGGCTTCTCTGACGGTTACTGCTTTATCGCTAACATCCACCATGTTAGCTTCGCCGCCTGCATTTAAATGACTAAATGTGGCCATTACGACACCAAGTGTTTAACGAAATTACAGGGTTTAAAATCGACATCTAGCTGGCTAGCAATAATTTTTTCCCAACCGGTTTTACAGGCGCCTGTAGAGCCTGGTAAGCAAAAGATCACGGTATTGTTGGCAAAACCAGCAATAGCGCGAGACTGAATGGTAGAAGTACCAATTTCTTCGTAGCTTACCTGGCGAAACAATTCACCAAAGCCATCGACCTGTTTATCGAACAACACACTGATAGCTTCTGGCGTAGAGTCTCTGTGGGTGAAGCCCGTGCCACCGGTAATTAATATACCGTGAATATCGGGGTTTGCTATCCACGCCGACACTATAGCGCGCTGCTGATAGATATCGTCTTTTACTAAGGCTCTGTCGCCTAAGTTATGCCCCGCAGTATTTAATGCGTTAGTTAAATAATCCCCTGACTTATCATTTTCAAGTGTGCGGGTGTCAGAAATGGTAAGTACCGCCAAATTAAGCGGCTGACTAACTACAGACATAAGAAATCCTAAATTGATATGCGACATTTATTCAGGCTTTGATAAAGTACGCCTAAATTAATACATCATGTTACGTTCAGCTTACCACATTGATGTATGTGGCAACATATACTGCGCCAGCGGCGCTCCGGTTTTTTAGTCAGACGCTGAGCTGTTATAAAGAGTCGATTTTATAACATGCTGCGCCCAACTTGAAAATTGTTGTGGATTGGGAGCATGACTCATTGCCTTGTACCAATATGAATTAAAAATAGTGGTAAAGCTAAAAAGCACAACGTAAATAATACAATTTATCTATGAGGGTAAAAGCATTGTATTCAATAGCTTGGATGTCAATTACTTGGGCAACCAGTTTCCTTTTTGCTACTGTGCCTTACTTGCTCACTTATTTTTACACTAAGGTTAATGCGTAAATGAAAACCCCGCTATCTACTAAGCAGGTAATGCGATACAACCGGCAAATTGTACTGCCTCAAGTTGATATTGATGGTCAGGAATTGTTGGCGTCGTCTCGCATTCTAATAATTGGCGTAGGCGGTTTAGGTAATGCGGCGGCCACGAGCTTATGTGGCAGTGGTGTGGGCAAAATTACGCTGATAGACAACGATATTGTTGAGCATACCAACCTCCCCCGCCAAACCTTGTTCGATGAAAGCCAAGTTGGACAGTCAAAAGTGATGGCAGCGAAAGTCAGACTATCGCAAATAAATAGCGATTGTGAAATTGTCAGTATTGAAGCGAGTTTGCTTCAAGACAATATGCCACTTACTGCTGGAAACCGCGCGGGAGAAGAACGCACTGAGTCAGACAGCGCAGAGGGAGGGGCTACTATGAGAGGTGCTTCTGCGTTAGAGAAAGCTGAAATCAATACCCACAAACTGTTTAGCGAGCACGACATTGTGCTTGATTGCACCGATAATACTCAAAGCCGCGACCTTATAAACCGCTTGTGTTATAAACACGGCGTTCCTTTAATTTCTGGGGCAGCCATTCGCTTTGAAGGTCAATTATTCGTAGCTAAACCCGGCGAAAGCCAATGCTATGCGTGTTTACGCAGGTTATTTAGCGCGCCTGAATTAAGCTGTACCGAAGCAGGGATTTTTTCGCCCATCGTGAACATTGTAGGGACCTACCAAGCACTGCTTGCCATGCAGGTATTAATGGGAGTAGGTTCAGTGCCGGTAAATACCTTGTTGACCTTCGATGGTTTGCAGCATGAATGGCAACAATGGACGCTACCCGCCACCCTACAGTGTGATGTTTGTGGTAATCAGAATAAAGAGGTTAATGAAGGTTAGCGCATATGAGTAAAACAAGTATTAGCATGGGCATTTTATAAGTTCCTGCATAAGTACTTATATAAGCACTAATATAAGTACTAGCATTAGCGCTAACGAGAGCATCAATAACTAACAACGACATGAATAACAACGAACCAAAAAGAGAGAGTTATGACAACTGAGGTTGTTAAGCAGCATATTGTCGTGGCGCAAAACGCCTCTGGCAGAAACATGAATGTGCCCATTTATAGAATGCGAGGCGCAAGACCCGGCCCTACCGTATACATTCAAAGTTCGATACATGGCGCCGAAGTGCAAGGTAACGTAGTGATATACCACCTGATCCAACGCTTAAAAGACATGGATATTTGTGGTGAAGTTATCTTGGTACCCAATTGCAACCCCGTGGGCACTAATATAAAAGCCGGCGAATACACCATGGGCCGCTTCGACCCTGTCAACGGCACCAATTGGAACCGAGGCTATCATTTTGACAAAGACAGTGTTGAGCAATTTGCTAACACCGTTACCCCAGAAGAGTCGATACAAGGCATAAAGCAGCGTTTCAGAACGTTTTTATCAAACGCGATAGATACCAAGCTTGCCACACCTTGGGGTTTGGGCTTAGCACAGCAGCTAAACTTAAAACTACAGCAATTAGCGGTGAACGCTGATTTTGTACTGGATTTGCATAACGGCCCTGTTTCAACACGCCATATTTATGTGCCTGAATATGCTAAGCCTAGCGCTAGTTTGTTTAACATACCCCATTGTATTTTTATTCCCAACGTTTTTGCTGGTGCGTTAGATGAAGCTACTTTTTGCCCATGGTGGACGCTACAAGAAAGTATTGAGGCAAACCTGCAGCGAAATATTGAGTTTAACGTTGAAGCTTTTACGCTTGAAATGGGTAGCCAAGAGGTGATTAATTTCACCGAGGGCGATGTGGATGCACTTAGTATACTCAGTTACCTAAATGCAAAAAGCGCACTGCACAATTGTGATGTTAAGCCTAATGATATGACTCGGTTAGGGGTAATGCTAAAAGACTATAAAACCCTGTTTACTGACTGGGGCGGCATGGTGGAATACCTGGCAAAACCGGGGGAAAGCATTAAGGCTGGTGAGCCCCTTGCGAAAATTCTAAATATTGACGAGCTTGATAACGATAATGGCAGCCGCTTATTAAACGCTCCTTGCGATTTAATCCCTATTTTGCACTTTCCGTCTGCATCGGTATTAAGTGGCACACAGCTTTATAAAGTATTTACTAATTACGAAACGCTCACCTAACAAAGGTGAGCAGCATGGCGCTAGTGGTCAAATGCGCCTTTTTGTAAAAAATGAACAGTTTGCTTTGCCACTTCTTCGCTATATCGCATTTGAGAATGGCCAACGTCGATGGTGATAAAATCAGTCATGCCTTCCAATTTAGTAGACTCTACTGATACCAGACCATCGTTTGGCCCGTTGAACCTGTCGTTCGTTAAGCCTAACGGCTTAGTGCCCGCAATAATGCCAATAGTGAAATCTACCACATCAAGGTTATTGCCCAAGCTTCTAGTGCCAGTGACTAATGCACGGCTAATTCCCCCACCTAGGTTCATTAACCAGCTGTCATTATAATGATCGGCTAATTCACTGCCTTTGTTCGGTGTACCTACCAGTACTACCTTTCCCACGTTCACGACTTCTAAGGCTTCTTCATGATTTTGCAAGTATGCTCTAATGACTAAACCACCAAGCGAGTGCCCTACAAAATGTACTTTGGGGGCATTTTGTAGGCACACATCTATTTGGCTGGCTGTTTCATCTAATACCGAAGCCACACTGACCCCGATGGTAGCGTAGTCTAATAGACATACTTTATAGTTCGCGTTCTCCAACCGCTTAGCAAAACGCCACATTGCCCAATCACTTCTACCCAACCCGTGGGCTAGCACAACAATCTCATCATCGACTTGGTAATTAAGCGGCTTCGCTTCAGAGGTAGCACAACCCGTAGTTAGAAAAAGCACTAGCAATAAAACCGTTAAAACAACTGTTCGGAGCATCATTTAACCTAAATTTTTACGCACCTAACCGATAACATATAACTCTTTTTGAGTTTAGTTCGGCGAATTTCTCCCTTATGAGAGTTCCACCACGAATAGGCAAGTGTTCTTGCAAAAGCCTCTTTTTCAGTGGCATTACTGCTTGTCCAAAACTCAGTATACATGCCTTGGGTTATATACCAATTACCAAGCTTTACACCCGCTGGCGTAGCAGAAAATTTATACTTATTGACTTGCGACTGGTCAAAACGCTTAAACAAAGTATTTGGCTGCGCAGCTTTAAGTGTAATAGCCACGTCTTTCTCGCCTCTCCATCCTTCTTTATCAAGATCAGATTCGGCAATACCAATAGCTGCCTCTAGCGATTTCCAGTCTTCATCTGATGCCACACGCCATCCCGCAGGACAAATATTTCGCGAGTTGGAAACATCATTCCAATCATAAAGCCTGCCATAGCTTGATAAATTTTTGTCGTTATCATCCGGGACGAAACCCGTATTAACCGGGGTACCGTCCTGAAATTTAGTCGACCTTAAATTCTCAGCCAGCCAGACTCTATCGCCAATTTTCACAGTGCGATAAATATTACCCTCAATATCTTGTATTAAGATTTGAGCGGAGTTTTGTTCAAAGCTTTGAGCAGCCTGTTGAGTATTGCTTAACTGACTACTATTGTTAGCCGATGAATTCATTGTTATTAACATACTGATACCCACACCAAAAATTAATTTTTTCATCTTTGAGCCCAAGTATAAAGCGCCTTTCTTATTAAATTAAAGTGGCCAGTTAATAGCAGTTTCTTTCTCAGAAAGCGCCCATAACCGAGTTAACGCGTCTTTCTGCACAACAAATGATTCAAGCTTACCCTCACCTACCGGGCCACCAAAATTCATTAGCCCCGTTGGGCCATAATAAGCACGCTCTTTTAAGTTTTCTTCGGTGGCACACATTACCTCTGGGTACGCGCCCTTTTCAGCCGTTTGCGCCAGGCCGATCTTAACCATAAATGCCCACGAAATTCGGGTCATTAAACTCGCGCTTTCCCTAATAAGAGAAGTATTAGAAGCCCCAGGGTGACAAACGTATACCTTCACATTTTTTCCAGCCGCTTTGATTTTGTCTTGGAGTTCATAGGCAAACATCATTTGAGCTAGCTTACTTTGGCTGTACACTTTATTTGGATGGTAGTTCTTATCCCAATTCATGTCATCGAACTGAATGGCTCTTAATCCCATTTTGTGGCCTTCACTAGACACCACAACAATTCTGCCTTTTGATGCTTCAATTCTTTCAAAGAGCAAACCACATAATAAAAAATGACCGTAATGGTTTACCCCTAACTGACTTTCAAACCCATCGACAGTTAGCTGTTGTGTGGAGATTTGAGCAATTGCACCATTACACATAAGCGCATCGATTTTAGGCACCTTTTCTAATATTTCTTGCGACGCGCGCCTTACTGACGCCAATTCCGCTAAATCTAAAGGTATAAAGCTGACTTTAGCTTCATCACCAAACTCGGTTTGTAGCTTGGCGATGGCCGCTTCTGATTTGCTAGGGTTACGATTTAGCATTACCACGCTTCCCCCTTTTGACAACAAGATTCGCGTAGCCTGAAACCCCGCCCCACTATTTGCGCCAGTGATGAGAAACGTTTTCCCCGAAAGAGACCCCAAACGCTCGGGAGTCCAACCTTTAGGGCCAAATGGGTTATTAGTCGCCATAAAATTACCTGCCAATGTTAATTACGCAGTCACCGCCTTGCTTGTGGTAACCGGTGTTAGTCTTTGTGACGTGCTTTACATTCAAACCGCACCATAAAGTGCATTATAGTGCTTGAAAGCTAGATTTATCAGGCGTAATAATCGCTAAAAAATGCCTATTTGTATCAACATGATTATTTTTAGGTTTACTTACAGCAAAAGAATTACTACTGCGGAATTTGAGATTAATCAGACAAAAATAACTTTGCGAAAACACTGTTTATTTATACAAATAAATGCTTAGTTGCATAAGTCCGATTTATTACGGAATTTTTCCGCCTTTCTTTTGGTGTGCTTTAGGAGTTATTAATAATGACTTGCCAATCAGGAGCTTAAAAAATAGACTGAGACAATAAATCAATGAAATATGGAAATTTTCCACCTTGCATAAAGGATTTTTTCCGTACACTAAATTGTTAGGTGCTTCAGGGTAAATGGAATTTTCAATAGTCTCATCAATATCAAATAACTCATTAAGGTTCTCTTCCCTTGAGCCTGAGTACGTTACTGTCGATTTGTCTGGTGTTGTTTCAGCATCAGTGCGAGTTTGCACCTATACCGATGAAAACGGCATTTCTAACTGGTTAAATAAACTCGCTTCATTTTCTAAACCGTGGAAATCAGTAATCGAATGGCAGTCGCTAGAAAGCCAGTTTAGTATTTCTGCTACTTGTTCGTCTTTGGGCGAGGTTCGGCTTTCATTTCAGCTCAGCGATATGCATGGACACCCTGAGGAGTGGCACGTAACTTCAAGTATCTTAACTGATTTTGGTCAGTTGCCAGTTTTAGCAAAGCAAGCGGAGCGTTTTTTCAATCATGCACGCACCTAACAAAAAAATTATGTCGCCCGCAGGCGGGCTGGGACACAAACAAGCAGGCGGCTTCGCCATTGTAGCCTGCCTGTTTGTGCCCCATATTTAAAAGTTAGAAGGCGTCAGCCTAAACTGCATTTGGCTTAATACAAATATCAGTTCAACCGCCCTCACCTGTTGTTCGCAACATCGCTCTGGCTTTAGGTGCTTTTAACTTCGCCGCTTTAAATTCAAAGGTCGCGCAATAGGCGCTTTATCGCCAAATTCTTATTTTACTCGGTAAGCGCCATTGCGTTTGCTAGTTCAAATGGCGGCTTGCTTCAGTCAGATCAGCAACATCACTGCGCTGGCATTTTGCTTGTTTGCTTTAACAATCAATCGTATGCTGGCTTTATTAGTTTTTAATAAGGCCAAAGGTACAGGCTCTGCTTCTAACAAAGCGCTTAAGCCACTCCCTTCGGTCGCTGGGACGCCTATACGCGGGGCGGCTTCGCCAATTATGCCCCACGTATCTGCGCCCCTTAGCTTAAAGTTAGGCGTCATTTACTTACAGCATTAAAATGTTGGTTCAGTTATGACATTCCAGCATCAAGGTTATTTCGCTAGGTTGTCTTTACGGCTTACTTTCTCATTAGTTTCAACGGCTTTAGCAACGCGCTTTTCATCAACTCAGCAACGCCAGCATTCTGCATCTCCAGTTGTTTAAACTCGCTCTTTTTTCCAGCATTACCGTTAACATCTAGCTTTTCGCACAGGGTTGTTTTATCTTAAATTCAATAATTTAAACGCGCGGCCTAATTGGCTAGTGGTGGCAGCAAAGCTGCGTACTTGCAGTTGTACGCCTAACAAAACGCTGTTGGCACTCCCTCCGGTCGCTGGGACGCTAACACGGGGCCGCTTCGCGATTATAGCCCCATGTTAGCGCCCCAAAGCTTAGTGTTAGCTGCAGGTGAAACATGGATGAACAAACCAATACAATTGTAGGATTAATACTTGGTGTAATTATGGCGATAATTACATGGGCGACAATTTCCAAACGTGAACAGCAGCTTGACGATCCGAATGACGACAGTGTCGTCTACCTCGACCAACTAGTTGCAACATCAACACTTCAGAGTGGTGGAAAATACCTTTTACGAGTGCTACGACAAAGTGGAAATTTACAAAAAGATGATCAGGTATTTGATACACATGAGGCTGCTATAAAAGCTGCGATTTCTACTTTTAAGCGTGCAAAAATTGAATACGCATTTATCACAAAAAATACAAACGTAGAGTTCTTTTTTCGTCGTCCATACCATCACCACGGTGGTAGCGCGGAAGGAAAAAAAGTAGGTAGTATAGAAATTTATAAAATCGAGTAGCCTGCAGCTAACAAACGCATAAACTCTCGCTGCGCTCGCAAGGGACAAAAACACGTAGGCTCCCTGCGCTTCGCTTGGTATTGTAGCCTACGTATTTTTGCCTGTTATGCGGGCGTTAGGCCTACATGGTGAAGAATGAATAAAACAGAGCTGGTAATCGAAAAATACAAGTTACTTATTAATTACGGGAAATCAGTTTCTACGCTGTTTTTGGCGGCACTGGGAGCACAGGTGACTCTCCTGGGGTCGGTGTTTAAAGAAGTCTTTGAGAAACATCAGTATCTATCAATGGCTAGTTTGTTGCTTATGCTCTTTGCTGCGATGACGGCTCTAAGTATGTCGGAAGCAAGTGTCAGAAGACTTGTTGGTCCTCCTCAGTTTAAGTTTGGTTTGCTAAACACACTGTTAGGAGGTCTCCCAACGCGTAAAAACTGGATATACCTAAGATCTCTTATTGCAGCCTTGTGTTTCGCTAGCTCTATGCTGTGTTTTTTCCTGCTGCTCACTAAAATCAATGCCTAACAAGCGCATAAACACTCGCTTCGCTCGCATGGGACAAATATATGTAGGCCCCCTGCGCTTCGCTTGGTATTTTAGCCTACATATATTTGCCCGTTATGCGGGAAGTTAGAAGGCGTCAGCCTAAACTGCATTTGGCTTAATACAAATATCAGTTCAACCGCCCTCACCTGTTGTTCGCAACATCGCTCTGGCTTTAGGTGCTTTTAACTTCGCCGCTTTAAATTCAAAGGTCGCGCAATAGGCGCTTTATCGCCAAATTCTTATTTTACTCGGTAAGCGCCATTGCGTTTGCTAGTTCAAATGGCGGCTTGCTTCAGTCAGACCAGCAACATCACTGCGCTGGCATTTTGCTTGTTTGCTTTAACAATCAATCGTATGCTGGCTTTATTAGTTTTTAATAAGGCCAAAGGAACAGGCTCTGCTTCTAACAAAGCGCTTAAGCCTCTCCCTTCGGTCGCTGGGACGCCTATACGCGGGGCGGCTTCGCCATTATGCCCCACGTATCTGCGCCCCTTAGCTTAAAGTTAGAAGGCGTCAGCCTAAACTGCGTTTGGCTTTATAAAAATTCCAGTTCAACCGCCCTCACCTGTTGTTCCCAACATCGCCCTGGCTTTCGGTGGTTTTAACTTCGCCGCTTTAAATTCAAAGGTTGCGCAATAGGCGCTTTACCGCCAAGTTCTCATTTTCATCCAGCAAGCACCATTGCACTTGGTAGCTCAAATGGCGGCTTGCTCCAGTCAAATCACCAACATTACTCCATTGGCATTTTACTTGTTTGCTTTAACAATCAATCGTATGCTGGCTTTATTAGTTTTTAAAACGTCCAAAGGTAAAGGCTCTGCTTCTAACAAAGCGCTTAAGCCTCTCCCTTCGGTCGCTGGGACGCCTATACGCGGGGCGGCTTCGCCATTATGCCCCACGTATCTGCGCCCCTTAGCTTAAAGTTAGGTGCTTCTCGGATATTGAATGCTCATTAATCCTTTAGTTGAATTCGAAAATAGTTATTTGGACTACATCAAGGAATTGGGTAGCGAAGAACGCTATCCCTATCCAATGGATTTAGATTGTTCAAACTTTCCTGCTTTCGTTCAGTTGTTAAGCAATTATTCAAAGGGTATCAACTTACCCAATCATATGGTGCCTAATACCACTTTCTGGCTCATCGAAAATCAAGAAATCGTTGGCTGCTCCCATTTACGCCACACACTAAACGACTCATTAAAACATGCTGGCGGACATATAGGTTTAGGTATCAGGCCCAGTTATCGAGGCAAGGGCGTTGGAAAACGCCTGCTATCTCAAACCATCGAACAGGCAAATAAAATAGATATTACAGCCGTGCATATTCACTGCTACAAAAGTAATATTGCTTCTGCAAAGCTCATAGAATCCTCTGGTGCAACACTAGATTCAACTGTAGATTTAGAGGATGGCTCGGAAAAGGTGCTTAGGTTTATTTATGACCACACCTAACAAAAAAATAAAGTCACTCACTTCGTTCGCTGGGACGCATACACGTGGGCTGCTTCGCATTATAGCCCACATGTCTGCGCCCCTTATTTAAAAGTTATATGCCAGTAAGCATCTCATGATTTTAAATAAAGAATTAAAACAACTAGAAGAAAAACTAACTCTTCAAAGTTCTTCAGATATAAATCAGGAAGCCAATGAAAACCTGGTTTCATTCGGTTTTAGTAAGCAGGATACTACTCTAACCACTAAAAGGGATATTGAGTTGTTTTTATCCCGTGTTTTGTCGATATACAGTTCAAGTAATGTTGGTAACGATAAATTGTTTTACGCATGGCTCGATGAAATGTCGTCACAAATTCGCGTAAGTGCAGTCTCAACAAATCACAATACATTACCATTTCGAACTGAACTAGAGTGTTGTACTTTGGAAGAACTCGCTACTTCTATAAAACGATACGACAGTGGTGCGTTTACTAGTGGTAGTATTAAGATTTTTAAGAGTAGCATATAACAAAACACTAAAGGCGCTCGCGCTGCTCGCTGGGACGCTAACACATAGGCTGCGTCACTTCGTTCCTAATTTTAGCCTATGTGTTATCGCCCCTTAGTGGGGTGTTATACGAACAGGGATGTTTAGTGATAGAAGCTCTTTTTGCTTTAGTAATAATGATTGTTGAAGCTGCCATAGCTGCCTGCACATTTATTATTGAATTAGTCTCGGGTGTTTTTGTCGCAGCAGGCTCAACTATTGGCGTATTTGATTTTTTTCTACTTGTTTTTGTTCTACTAGCAGAGCTTGTTGTATGGTTATTGCTATGGTTCAAGCAGCTTTTAACATCTGCAATCAAGCTAGAAAAGCCAGCGGCAGTCCGAAAGCCTGTCTTTTGGCGGCCTAAAGCAAAACCCAAAAACAAAGAGAAATAACACTCGTGGTTGTTTTGGGTGGTTCGTATAACAAAAAAATTAAGTCACTCACTTCGTTCGCTGGGACGCATACACGCGGGGCGGCTTCGCCATTATGCCCCACATGTCTGCGCCCCTTATTTAAAAGTTAGGCGTCATTTACTTACAGCATTAAAATGTGGGTTCAAACGTGACATTCCAGCATCAAGGTTGTTCCGCTAGGTCGTGTTCGCGGCTAGCTTTCTCGGTTGTTTCAACGGCTTTAGCAACGGGCTTTTCATCAACATCGCAACGCCAACATTCAACATCACCAGCTTTCTAAACTCGCTCTTTTATCCAGCAATGCCGTTAACATCTGGCTTTTCGCACAGGGTTGTTTTATCTTATTTTCAATAATTTAAACAAGCTGGCTAATCGGCTAGTGGTGGCAGCAAAGCTGCGTACTTTCAGTTGTACGCCTAACAAAACGCTCAAGCCACTCCCTTCGGTCGCTGGGACGCTAACATGTGGGCTGACTCACTTCGTTCGGATTTTAGCCCACATGCTAGCGCCCCTTAGCTTAAAGTTATGTGCTTGGAGTAACATGCAAAAAGAAAACGGCGATACTGAGATTGCTTTTTTGGCAGCTCTCTTTTATTGGGTAGTAACTGTTGCAACTGGCTGGATGTCAAAATCTGTTTTCCAAGCATGGCAAAACGGAACAGCTTTCGAGCTAGTGAGCAGAAAGGCCAGATTCCTAAATTTTTTTCCTACCTGGTTCGTGTTTATAGTTTCTATAGTAGCTGTAGTATTTATGGCTTTTTTTGCGGTCAAGCAAACGCTTAAGTTTGTCCGTTATATGCGTGGTTAATGTGCTGCTGTTTTTAAACGCACATAACAAACCACTCAAGGCTCTCGCTTCGCTCGCTGGGACGCTAACACATGGGCTGCGTCACTTCGTTCCTAATTTTAGCCCATGTGTTATCGCCCCTTAGTGGGGTGTTAAGTTACCAGAGAAGATATGCGTAAATTTCTAGCATTGGATAAAAAAGGTCAAACAGACTTGCGAGATAAATTTCCAGATCTTGATAAATTGTGTGCTGTCGAAGAAACACATGCATACACTTACATGGCGGTTTCAGTTTTCGACCGCTGGCTGGGAGCGGAAGACTCAATCAAATACTTATCCGATGTTCCTGAAAAGGAGCAACAAAGTAGAGATTCAAAATTCGTTAAATTTGCGAAAAAACTAATAGAAAACACCGAAGTTTTAAACTTTACATTCAAAGGTCGTTGGAGTTCAGCCAAACCGCAGTTTCGCAAATTCACCTCAGCTACAGCTAAAGAAAGTTATCTAATGTGCGCTCAGCACAATGTAGATAGTAGCCGCTTTTATAAATTGGTGTTGCCTGAGCTGGAAGCAGTGTATTTTGAAAGCTGGGACGACACCAATATTTTCTATTTACGTAATCCTAAGCACGCAGAAAAAATAGAAAAATGGGCTAATGAATGTGGCTTATACCGTCTAAATAGGTAACTTAACAAGTCGTTTAAAAGGACAAAAAACAGTTGGCTTTTGCTCCTTCGTCGCTAATTTTAGCCAACAATTTTTTGCCTCTTAACGAGGCGTTAGAAGGCGTCAGCCTAAACTACATTTGGCTTTATAAAAATATCAGTTCAACCACCCTATTCTGTTGTTTCCAACATCGCCCAAGCTTTGGTAGTTTTAATGTCACCGCGCTTACTTCAAAGGTTGCGCAATAGGCGCTTTACCAACAAGTTCTTATTTTACTCGGCAAGCGCCATTGCACTCGGCAACTCATAGGGCGGTTTGCTTCAGTCAAATCAATACCATCACTGCGCTGTTGTTTTACTTGTTTGTGTTAATAATCAATCGTATGCTGACTTTATTAGTTTTTAACTAGGCCAAGGGAACAGGCTCTGCTTCTAACAAAGCGCTCAAGTCACTCCCTTCGGTCGTTCGGACGCAATTACGCGGGGCGGCTTCGCCATTATGCCCCACGCAACTGCGCCGCTTAGCTTAAAGTTATGTGGCTTGAAGGAAAGAGACATTCTCTATGCAAAATAAACTAGCGCTGGCCTTAGGCAGTTTTTCAAAGTATCTAGCGGTTCAACTTTTCTTCTTCTCTTATGTACTATCTATTTTTATTCAAGCTAAGGCCCCATCAGAAAAGATATACCTTACTGGTATGTTCTTTTATCTTTTACCATTAGTGATGGCCATGGTATTTGTTCACTTTGGTTATACGTCTACCAAAAGTGACAAAATTAATAGATTAGAATTCTTCAAAGCTATCGGCGTTTTAATCTTTTATTGTTTTATCTGGTATGCTCTTTTTTAACACGCAACATAACAAAAAAATTAAGTTCGCCCGCTACGCGGGCTGGGACAATAACATGGGGCCGCTTCGCGATTGTAGCCCCATGTTATTGCCCGTTAAGTGAAAGTTAGAAGTGCCAGAAGGATCTGCAAATGTCTTATTACAACTCAACTATTTTAAAGACCGCTGCAAAAGTTTCTTTTCTACATATTTCGTGGCTTGTTGCCCTAATTGGAATTCCGATTGTATTTTTTAGAGATGGCCTAGATTTAGTAGAGAAAGCACTATTGTTTAGTGGGTTATTGTTCTTTTTCTGGTTTGTATATTTACTTTTTTGCATTACATTTCATAGGCTAAGCATGCGAAATGAGCATAACAAGTTTGGCTACCTGGCAAAGGATGACCTCGAAAAAGGTAAAGAAGTTGGTACACATTTGGAGGGTTGGTAGCATGACACTTCTAACAAAATGCTTAAGTACACTCCCTCCGGTCGCTGGGACGCCTATACGCGGGGCGGCTTCGCCATTATGCCCCACGTATCTGCGCCCCTTAGCTTAAAGTTATACATCAAGGAAACATCAGTGGTTGTAATATATGGAATAAACCAACACCTCAATCCAATCAAAGCTGCACTTTCAGATGCCATACATTATTGCATGCAATCAGTTCTCGGTATGCCCGAAGACAAACGAGCACATAGATTTGTACCTCTCGAAAAAGAAGACTTTTATTATCCTGGTGGCAGAAGCGATGCTTACACAGTAATCGAAATCAATTTGATGAAAGGTCGCAAGCCAGATACGCAAAAGCAGCTTATTAAAACACTTTTCAAAGAAATAGAGTCCGCCATTGGCATTGAGCCAATCGACATAGAAATCACCATCAAAGAGCAGGAAAAATATCAGTGGGGTTTTAGAGGAATTACAGGCGACGAGGCGGTTGATTTAAAGTACAAAGTAAATGTATAACAAAAAAATTAAGTTCGCCCGCTGCGCGGGCTGGGACGCAAACACGCAGGGCGGCTTCGCCATTATGCCCTACGTGCCTGCGCCCCTTATTTAAAAGTTATGCGATTGGTGGAACATGGATAAAAAATTAGAACGTTCCAATGCAGACAAAGCCTTGAGGAGACTCACGAACCAAATTAAGCCACTTGGTTTTGTGCGAACCAAACCAACGTTTTGGGTTAGAGAACGAGAGCATTTGGTTCAATTCATTCATATACACAAATACACTTTCGGCCCGCTTTTTAGAATTCATACGTGTGTTAGGCCATTAAACTCTAATTTGGAATTTGTTGCATTATTTGGTCCTATCGAGCAAGAACTCAATGCTGCAGCCAAATTTGAATACACTGAAGAAACAAGCTCAGTAGAAAGCTGTGCATCGGCTATGTCTCAATTTATATCGACATTTTCGGAAGAGTGGTATTCAACTCTTGGTACCACAACAGCATTACTGAGTTCGGAGTCAGTCCTAGACGCACAAGAAAAAATGTCCCTCCGGCAGTCCTTGGATGGCAAAGCAAAAACATCCAACAATGAGAGAACGAGGCTGTTATTAAAAATCGCATAACAAAAAAATCAAGTCGCCTGCTAACGCAGGCTGGGACGCTAACACGCAGGGCCGCTTCGCTATTATGCCCTACGCGTCCGCGCCCCTTATTTAAAAGTTAGAAGGCGTCAGCCTAAACTACGTTTGGCTGTATAAAAATATCAATTCAACCGCCCTCACCTGTTGTTCCCAACATCGCCCTGGCTTTCGGTGGTTTTAACTTCGCCGCTTTAAATTCAAAGGTTGCGCAATAGGCGCTTTACCGCCAAGTTCTCATTTTCATCCAGCAAGCACCATTGCACTTGGTAGCTCAAATGGCGGCTTGCTCCAGTCAAATCACCAACATTACTCCATTGGCATTTTACTTGTTTGCTTTAACAATCAATCGTATGCTGGCTTTATTAGTTTTTAAAACGTCCAAAGGTAAAGGCTCTGCTTCTAACAAAGCGCTTAAGCCTCTCCCTTCGGTCGCTGGGACGCCTATACGCGGGGCGGCTTCGCCATTATGCCCCACGTATCTGCGCCCCTTAGCTTAAAGTTAGCAGTCAAATAGAAATAGGAGAAATCATGGAGCAAGTTGAAGTTAAGAAAGTTAGTGCAGGGACTGTGTATAAATTGTTTGCAATTGGGTTAACCGTAGGCTTTCTCCCATTGTTCGTGTTGTTTGGCATCTTAGGCGCTTTTGGCATGGAAGCATTAACCTGGAACGAGCAGCCGGTAACAGGTATCAAAGCAATATTTGTTGGTCCTTTAATGGCCGTATTTATGTCATTAATTTTTACAGCAATAATCGGTAGTGTATGTGCGTTTGGTCTATGGATTTTCTCTTTTTTTAAGCCATTGAAAATCGAGTTTACTATAAATGAAGTGTCACAATAAAACTGCTAACAAACGGCTCAAACCGACCTCCACTGCGTTGCTCGTTTTGTGCTTTTCCGCTACGCTCGCACAAAACAATCTACTCAGTTCCGGCGGCTTAGCCGAGCGTTAGAAGGCGTCAGCCTAAACTACATTTGGCTTTATAAAAATATCAGTTCAACCACCCTATTCTGTTGTTTCCAACATCGCCCAAGCTTTGGTAGTTTTAATGTCACCGCGCTTACTTCAAAGGTTGCGCAATAGGCGCTTTACCAACAAGTTCTTATTTTACTCGGCAAGCGCCATTGCACTCGGCAACTCATAGGGCGGTTTGCTTCAGTCAAATCAATACCATCACTGCGCTGTTGTTTTACTTGTTTGTGTTAATAATCAATCGTATGCTGACTTTATTAGTTTTTAACTAGGCCAAGGGAACAGGCTCTGCTTCTAACAAAGCGCTCAAGTCACTCCCTTCGGTCGTTCGGACGCAATTACGCGGGGCGGCTTCGCCATTATGCCCCACGCAACTGCGCCGCTTAGCTTAAAGTTAGTTCGCACTTAAATTTCGTGGAATGGCAAAACTCAATAGATGAAAGTAGTAGCAATAAGTGGTATGTCTGGAAGTGGAAAAACTTCCCTTGTTAACCAGCTGTCTAATTCTCTGTCGTGTCCATCAATTCTCTTCGACGACTTTGTAGATGGACAGACATATCCCACAGATATGAAGAAATGGTTACTTGACGGTGCGAATATCTCAGATATTAAAACACCTAGAATGGATAAAGCATTACTGAATTTAGTATCAAGCTCCAAAGCTGAGTTCATCTTTGTAGAAGAACCATTTGGGAAATGCAGGGCACCTATTTCTTCACTAGTAGACAAGGTAGTATTGCTGGATATGCCTATTGATATCTGTCTTTCTCGCATTATTTCCAGAAATATAGCGCAGTCAGAAGAAGGCGCATTTAAAAATATAAGTCAGTACTTGGTCAAATATAATGAGTTTTTAAGGGATGTTTATATTGAGACAAACACCCAAACACGTGGTACAAGCGATTTAATTATTAATAAAGTGCTATCTGCACAGACGTTAGAGGATACTGTTATTCAGTGGCTCAGAGCAGGTGCGAACTAACAAGCCGCTGTAATCGGTCGCAAGCTCCCTGGGACAATAACACGTGGCCTCAGTCGCTTCGCTCCAAATTTTAGCCCACGTGTTATTGCCCCTAAGCGGGGTGTTAGAACGCGTCAGCCTAAACTACGTTTGGCTTTATAAAAATATCAGTTCAACCGCCCTCACCTACTGTTGCAAAAATCGCTCTGGCTTTTAGTGGTTTTAACTTCGCCGCATTAACTTCAAAGGTTGCGCAATAGGCGCTTTATCGCCAAATTCTTATTTTACTCGGTAAGCGCCATTGCGTTTGCTAGTTCAAATAGCGGCTTGCTTCAGTCAGAGCAGCAACATCACTGCGCTGGCATTTTGCTTGTTTGCTTTAACAATCAATCGTATGCTGGCTTTATTAGTTTTTAAAAAAGCCAATGGAACAGGCTCTGTTTCTAACAAAGCGCTTAAGCCTCTCCCTTCGGTCGCTGGGACGCCTATACGCGGGGCGGCTTCGCCATTATGCCCCACGTATCTGCGCCCCTTAGCTTAAAGTTAGGCGTCATTTACTTACAGCATTAAAATGTTGGTTCAGTTATGACATTCCAGCATCAAGGTTATTTCGCTAGGTTGTCTTTACGGCTTACTTTCTCATTAGTTTCAACGGCTTTAGCAACGCGCTTTTCATCAACTCAGCAACGCCAGCATTCTGCATCTCCAGTTGTTTAAACTCGCTCTTTTTTCCAGCATTACCGTTAACATCTAGCTTTTCGCACAGGGTTGTTTTATCTTAAATTCAATAATTTAAACGCGCGGCCTAATTGGCTAGTGGTGGCAGCAAAGCTGCGTACTTGCAGTTGTACGCCTAACAAAACGCTGTTGGCACTCCCTCCGGTCGCTGGGACGCTAACACGGGGCCGCTTCGCGATTATAGCCCCATGTTAGCGCCCCAAAGCTTAGTGTTAGGCGTCATTTACTTACAGCATTAAAAAGTGGGTTCAACCGTGACATTCCCACATCAAGGTTGTTTCGCTAGGTAGTTTTTAAAGCTTGCTTTTGTGGCATTTTTTATGGCTTTAGCAACGCGCTTTTCGTCAACACCGCAACGCCAACATTCAACACTACAAGTTGTCTAAACTCGCTCTTTTATCCAGCAATGCCCTTAACATCTGGCATTTCGCACAAGGTTGTTTTATCTTAAATTCAATAATTTAAACACGCGGCTCATTTGGCTAGTGGTGGCAGCAAAGCTGCGTACTTTCCGTTGTACGCCTAACAAAACGCTGTTGGCACTCCCTCCGGTCGCTGGGACGCCTATACGCGGGGCGGCTTCGCCATTATGCCCCACGCATCTGCGCCCCAAAGCTTAAAGTTAGGCGTCATTTACTTACAGCATTAAAAAGTGGGTTCAACCGTGACATTCCCACATCAAGGTTGTTTCGCTAGGTAGTTTTTAAAGCTTGCTTTTGTGGCATTTTTTATGGCTTTAGCAACGCGCTTTTCGTCAACACCGCAACGCCAACATTCAACACTACAAGTTGTCTAAACTCGCTCTTTTATCCAGCAATGCCCTTAACATCTGGCATTTCGCACAAGGTTGTTTTATCTTAAATTCAATAATTTAAACACGCGGCTCATTTGGCTAGTGGTGGCAGCAAAGCTGCGTACTTTCCGTTGTACGCCTAACAAAACGCTGTTGGCACTCCCTCCGGTCGCTGGGACGCCTATACGCGGGGCGGCTTCGCCATTATGCCCCACGCATCTGCGCCCCAAAGCTTAAAGTTATGTGCCTAAAGGTTTAATGTGACTACTGTCTATTTTATAGTTGGTTTTACTTGTCTACATTTGGTCTTAGCGTTTGTTAATGCCATAGGTATCAAGAGGGCATTTTTTAAAAAACAAAGCTCAATGACTCTTTGCTTAATAGTTAATTGGCTGGTGCCGGTTGTTGGCCCAACCATTACTTATTTCGTTGTTAGAAGCTCTTTTTCTAACACATCAGCAGGCTTACCTGTTTCAGATCAATCCGGAAGTAATGGATTATATACAGGAGCTGAAGGACGAAGTGATGATTAATTTTTATTGCAGTTTTCTGGGATGTTTCGAGACGGCATATAACAACTCAATAAACTCACTCACTTCGTTCGCTGGGACGCATACACGCGGGGCGGTTTCGCCATTATGCCCCTCATGCCTGCGCCCGTTATTGAAAAGTTAAAGCTTATGGACTCATTGACGGAAGAAAGATACGTATTTTATAGGCTTTGCGCTGGCGACATTCAGGAGTGTGTAAAATCTCTTGAGATGCTTAGCGATGCAGTTAGCGACCGGATGCGAGTGGTGCTTATAAAGGCATCAATCGTGTCTTACGCGCGGCCATTCTCTGGAAATGAATCCCAATATAGAGATAAAGGGAAGTGGCGTCTTGATAAGAAATATGTTCCAAAAGAATTTTGTGAAGTCCATAAGCAAGCGATTGAGTATAGAGACAAGTTGATCGCGCACAGTGATATTCCTCATAGAAGCCCAGAACTTCTAAGAGGTGGGCCACATTTTGCTATCGGTCATAATGCGCCATTGGACGAAGAGTATGTCGAGTTTTCAAAGGTGCTTTTTCCAGCAAGTGCTGCGCTCTTGAAAGAACTGTGGGACCTTATAATAAGTTATGAAAAGGAATCGCTTTAACAAGGCCGTGCACGCGACAAGCGCGTGATTGCGGCGTTATACATACACGGAAGGTTAGTCGATTGCCCATCATCATTTATTTGTATCTTGCTATAAATATTGGCGTAACGGTATATGCCTATAAATATTGTTATTTTAATTTATCAAAATATGGCGAAATCCTAGAGGGGTTTGCTATAACGGGTGTTTCAATATTATTGGTGTTGGCATATTACTATCCCAAGATAGGTGATTTTCTAGGAGGTTATATATTTATACTTGTTGCATTGGGAAGTGCATATCACTTTAAATATAGGCACTCATATATTTATGAACCAGAAGAAGATGTGACAGATCCTCAAGAAACTAAGTTTCATAAGTATTTTAACTTTGTGTTAATAGCTACAAATCTATTGCTTATCTTGCCAGCTTACATCTTTGGGATATTGTCTGGTGTAAGGTATGTATAACAAAAAAAATCAAGCTCGCCCGCTACGCGGTCTGGGACGCTAACATGTGGGCTGACTCGCTTCGCTCGGATTTTAGCCCACAAGTTTGCGCCCCTTATTTAAAAGTTAGCCGTCATTTACTTACAGCATTAAAAGGTAGGTTCAGACGTGACATTCCAGCATCAAGGTTGTTTCGCTAAGTTGTCTTCACGGCTTACTTTTTCCATAGTTTCAACGACTTTAGCAACGCGCTTTTCATCAGCATCGTAATGCCAGCACTCAACATCACCAGCTTTCTAAACTCGCTCTTTTATCCGGCAATGTCGTTCACATCTGGCATTTCGCACAGGGTTGTTTTATCTTAAATTCAATAATTTAAACACGCGGTCTAATTGGCTAGTGGTGGCAGCAAAGCTGCGTACTTTCCTTTGTACGCCTAACAAAACGCTGTTGGCACTCCCTCCGGTCGCTGGGACGCTAACACGTGGGCTGACTCGCTTCGCTCGGATTTTAACCCACGTGCTAGCGCCCCAAAGCTTTGCGTTAGATGGCACGGAGACTTAGGTGATTACTGTAATCGTTGCAGATATTTTTGGTAAAACACCAGCTCTTGAAGAGTTGGCAAATATTATTTGTAAGAACCATCTCATCGTCGACCCGTATGACGGTCAATATAAGATGTTCCAAACTGAAAGCGATGCATATGAGTATTTCTCCTCTAATATCGGCTTGGGAAATTACAGCAAGCATTTGATTAACTCGCTAACCAACTTGGATTCTTCTGTAAACCTCGTCGGATTCAGTATCGGTGCTGCTGCCATTTGGAACCTCTCAGGAAGTTTTGCACCTTCACGCATAAAAAAAGCCATATGCTTTTACGGGTCTCAAATAAGAAACAACCGAAAAGTTGTTCCACTATTTCCAGTTACTCTTGTTTTCCCAAAAACAGAAAAACACTTTTCGGTATCAGAATTAATCTCGGAATTGCGCAACACAGAAAGAACCAAAATTAGACAGGTGCCATATTTTCATGGTTTTATGAATAGGTGCTCAACGAATTTCAACTTGCAAGGATACGAAAGTGAGCTTCGAACACTTGCGGCTAATGCCATCTAACAAAAAAATTAAGTCACTCACTTCGTTCGCTGGGACGCATACATGCGGGGCGGCTTCGCCATTATGCCCCACGTGCCTGCGCCCCTTATTTAAAAGTTATATGTCAATCAAGGAATGGTTATGAATTTGGAAATAGAAAAATCTAATTATTTAGAATGGGTTAAGTTAGTACAAAGGGCATACACTGTAGGATATGTAAGCTCATTAATTATTCTTTCCCATATCTTAACTTTGAACAGTGCTACAGATAAAGACACTTTAAACATATCTTTGTTGAGTGTTTCTTTTCCAAGAATTCCAGCAGTACTATTCACTCTCTTTATTTTCATAGTTGCAGGGGCGTTTGTAATATACGCATATGCTAAGTTGGAAAAACTATGTGACGTAATTGATGAAAATAGCTTATCTTCTCTAAAAAACTTTCCTTCTTTTGCTCACATTCCTGTAAAGGGAGACTGCTTTCTAGTTGGCGGCTTATTAATTATCTATTTTATGGTTTTTAAATTTGGGCAAGGTGATGGTACTTGGATAAACGCGATAATTAATTCTATTCTTGTTTGCTCGACATTTATTATTGCAAGCGTGTATAAGGCTTACGACAAGCCGTTAGAAAAAAGTAGTGAGGACTAGCGAAACATATAACAATCACATTAAGCCGCTCGCAGGCTCGCTGGGACAGTAACACGTGGGCTCTGTCGCTTCGCTCGGATTTTAGCCCACGCATTACTGCCCCTTATGTGGGTGTTAGCTTTTCCTCTAGCTCTGGTTATTATTGATGCTTCAATATGAAAATATAATTAGTTTGTTAACAAATGCTTTTGAGTTTCTAGAGCAAAAAATAGCACCACCTATTAAACAGGAATTTGGTGGCGGCTATGTTTATCGGTACAGTGAAAAATCTTACCAACAAGCTGTAATTCAAAAGCTTGCTAGAACAATTACAGGTTTAAGGGCATTACTTTTACTTAATCAAAATGGTCTTCTTCAAGAGCAAGCCTCTCTACAACGAGTATTAGACGAGCTAGATGAAGATATAATGTTTCTTACTTTCCCGTTTTTATTTGACGACCTAACTGAATTACATCAGAAATATTTAGACGTTTTCTACGAAGAAGAGTTTGATATCCCAGAGAGTGCGATTGAGTCAACTCAAAAAAGACCTATGATTTCAAGAAAAAAAGTTAGAGCTTACATAAGCAAACCTCGTGGTGATGAATCAAACCAAAGTTCTTCTATCGAGACGTCAAGAACTTTGAGTAAAACCTATTCTGGATATGTCCACTGTGCATCGCCTCAAATAATGGAATTATACTTTGGGACACCGTTAAAGTTTCAAACCACAGGGAACGCAACATCGCCTTTTTACGAAGACCATAAAGACGATCTATTTAATAATTTCTTTCGTGCTATTCATTCTTTTGGTTTCGCGTCCATGATGCTTAGGCAAAATGAGTTATTTGACCAACTACTTAGCTATTCTAAGCAGTTTGCGTTTGAGCAAGGTAAAGGAAACAACGTGGCTTGGTAAAAAGCTAACAATCACATTAAGCCGCTCGCAGGCTCGCTGGGACAGTAACACGTGGGCTCTGTCGCTTCGCTCGGATTTTAGCCCACGTATTACTGCCCCTTATGTGGGTGTTAGAAGGCGTCAGCCTAAACTGCATTTGGCTGTATAAAAAATATCAATTTAACCGCCCTCACCTGTTGTTCCCAACATCGCCCTAGCTTTCGGTGGTTTTAACTTCGCCGTTCTAAATTCAAAGGTTGCGCAATAGGCGCTTTATCGCCAAGTTCTTATTTTGAGTCACGAAGCGCCATTGCGTTTGTCGGCTCGAATGGCAGCTTGCTTCAGTCAAATCAATACCATCACTGCGCTGTTGTTTTACTTGTTTGTGTTAATAATCAATCGTATGCTGACTTTATTAGTTTTTAATAAGGCCAAGGGAACAGGCTCTGCTTCTAACAAAGCGCTTAAGTCACTCCCTTCGGTCGTTCGGACGCAGTTACGCGGGGCGGCTTCGCCATTATGCCCCACATGTCTGCGCCCGTTATTGGAAAGTTATATTACAAGGCGGATTCATGCTTGATCTGATCTACGATATTGTTGGTTATAATGACGCTGGGCAGAAGTGTCACCCTTTCAAGGGTAAACAAGGAACCAAAAAAGGTTTCTACAGTTACACACTCCTTAACGACAACAAAACTTTCAAGCCAATTACAGAAACAGAACTCCGTAAGAAAATTGAAGACGGTCACTTTACCGGAGTTGGCCGTATACGCATGATACCTGAAGGTACTACAAAGACTTCAGGGGCCGGTGCTTTATCGGTCCATTCGTATTTAGGAAAAAGGTTGGTCTGAATATAGGTAATCAATTTGAGTCTTAAAGGTTATAAAGTAGCTGCTGGATTAGTATCGATAATTTTAATATTTGTATTATTGATAGCGCCTCTTTTTATCTATGCGTTTATCATGGGCTTAACTTGGGATGACAATTCACCTCTGCCAGACTGGTTAATGTGGTTTATCATACTGGGTGGTGTTATTGGGACAGCTTTACTTGTCCCTATTCATCGTTTCATTATTTGTAAAATCGGTGGTTACCCAAAGTATTCCGCAAAGATTAATTGGTAAACTGTGCGAGTGAAATATAACAAACAAATTATGTCACTCGCTGCCGCTCGTTGGGACGCAAACACGTACGCGGCTTCGCCATTATTGCACACGTGTTTGCGCCCCATATTTGGAAGTTATGCGTTGCGAGGATAATTAAATAATGGATGTTGAAAAAGCAAAGGAAAAAAGCCAAATCAAGCAACTATTGTTAACCGTCTTATTTGGTCCGCTAGGCTTGTTCTACTCGAACAAAATTATTGCTATTTTTCTTTCAATATTAATCATCCCATCTATTTTAGCGTTTGGTTTAGGCTTATTCCTCGGCTGGCCATTTTCAATGTTAGTGGGCGTCATCTGCGTTAGGCAACACAACCTTAAAACACAGCCGTATTTGGCATTTCAAAAAAGAAAAGCTCAGTACGAACAAGGACGTATTAATGGCAACGTATAACAAAAAAATCAAGTTCGCCCGCTGCGCGGGCTGGGACGCAAACACGCAGGGCGGCTTCGCCATTATGCCCTACGTGCCTGCGCCCCTTATTTAAAAGTTATATGTCAAGGAGTAGACATTGATTCCAGAACCTTTTAATACTCTTATTGTGGTCATTATCTGTATATCAGCAGTCCTCTACTTTAATGGTTACTTATCCGCATCAAATCGGTCTGTAAGTGTTACTTGGTTGAAATCTAAAAACCCTATTTATCTAAGATTTTTGACTGTACTTTTTATTTTTGCCGCATCATTAAAAGTTTTAATGCTAGTGTTGTAACAAGACTAAACTAAGGCAGTTTACAAACTGACTTATAACAAAAAAATTAAGCTCGCCCGCTGCGCGGGCTGGGACGCAAACACGCAGGGCGGCTTCGCCATTATGCCCTACGCGCCTGCGCCCCTTATTTAAAAGTTATACACCCAAGGGAATAAATCATCGATACAGAGTTTTTGGTCAAAGCAAGGAAACAGTTTCAATTCTTAGTTAGCTCTTATGGATTCAAAGAAGTTAACTCCAGTGAGTTCGAGTTGAACTATGCGAAGACAACCATCAAAGTTCGTGTAGAGGGAATTAATTGGGGTCTTAACTCAAGAGTTGCTTTTGGAACAACAACTGATACCTTTGAAGATTATGATTTGTTTGACATTATCCCTTATTACGGTTGTTTTAAGATAAAACTCAAACCCAACATTGGGCAACAAGAACAATTACCTATACTTGCATCATTAGTAGATGCTTATGCTAGACCAGTTCTTCGTGAAGACATATCTTCATTTGTATTTGCAAAAGCCCAGCAAGAAAAGCGAGCAAAGCAGTTTCGTGCTCTTATTTAACCGGGTGTATAACAAAAAAATAAAGTCACTCGCTATCGCTCGTTGGGACGCTAACACGCAGGGCCACTTCGCTATTATGCCCTACGTGCCAGCGCCCCTTATTTATAAGTTATGCGCTCAGAAAATTACGCTAGCAATTCGTAACCCTTAAGGTTACAATAAAATCATGATTAAGAGTTTTATACATAAAGGCCTTCAGAAGTTTTACGCTAAAGGAGCCACTTCAGGAATTCAGAAAAAGCACGAAAAAAAGCTTCGTCTTATTCTGTCGAATCTCGATCAAGCTGAAACACCTGATGACATGGATTTACCCGGCCTTTATATGCACAAACTCAAAGGTAACAGAAATGATATTTGGTCTGTTCGGGTAAGTGGAAACTGGAGAGTTACATACCGCTTTGTTGGACGAGATGTTGAAATCGTTAATTACGAGGATTACCACTAATGAATATGCATAACCCTGCGCATCCCGGTGAGATACTCAAAGATCTTGTTATTGATGCTCTAGAACTGACTATTACTGATGTAGCGCAACATTTAGATGTGAGCCGTAAAACATTATCGAAAGTTCTTAATGGCAAAGGGGCTATTACTCCAGAGATGGCTCTTCGTCTTGAACTCGTTTTCGGTAAGCCTTCTGCGGCCCATTGGCTTCGTTTGCAAAATGCATTTGATTTGTGGCAAACAAGACAATATCAAAGCTCTTTACATGTCTCACCGTATAATTTGGCTAAGGTATAAAACGCGCATAACAAAAAAATCAAGTTCGCCCGCTGCGCGGGCTGGGACTCAAACATGAGGGTTGACTCGCTTCGCTCGGATTTTAGCCCACATGTCCGCGCCCCTTATTTAGAAGTTATGCATCAGGAGTAGTCATGGAGCGAATGCCTCTGTCAAAAGAGCCTCTCAGCCAGTATTTGCTGTCAAAGATGGCTACATCAGATACGTTTAGCTTAGCAATTTCTTCGGCTATGCTTGGAAGCGCTTTATCAACAATTCGCCCTGAAAGCTTGCTCTGGGGCATAGCTGGCTTATTTTCATTGTACCTTTTCATTAGTGACTACATAGGAGAAAGTGAGGTCAATATTTTAATTAAGAATATTCCGTCGTTTAAAACATACTCAATTCTCACTTATATCTCAGTCGCTCTTTCGGGCTTTCTTTTAACTTTTGACGCAACGCTTCTTTTTACTTTCGTTGTGATTTTTCCTGTCATAATTAATGCATTCATGGTCCGTCCATTTGTATTCGTCAACTTATATAAGAAAAACTATACTAGGTTGTTTGGGGTTATTGATGCATAACAACTCAATCAACACTCTCACTTCGTTCGCTGGGACGCATACACGCAGGGCGGCTTCGCCATTATGCCCTACGTGCCTGCGCCCGTTATTGAAAAGTTATGCTCTTGGATATCTATGCTCTTCGAACCATTAAATGAATCTCACGTAAGTAAATTGCTGGCGTTCGAGTTAGAAAACCGAAAGCACTTTGAGTCTTTTATCGAACCAAGGAGTGAAAGCTTTTACTCTCTTTCTGGTGTTCAAAAACACATAGTAGATCTTCAGAACCTTTCGGGAGAATCATTCGTTCTTCTCGCAAATGGCGTTGTCTTTGCCCGGGCCAACATTAAGAGCATTCAGTCCAAAGGAAACGCAGAAATCGGTTATCGCGTTGGAAAACGCGCAACAGGCAAAGGTATTGGTACTGCATGCGTCAAACATCTTGTCAGCGTTGCCAAAGAACTCGGCCTAAATTGTCTTTCCGCTTTTGTAATCAACAACAATCCAGCTTCAGAAAAAGTTTTGTTAAACAATGGATTTCATTTAGATTTATGTATACCAAATGGTTTCAAGCATCAGGGAAAATCATTTCATGGTTTTAAATATCTACGCGCAGTGGCATAACAACTCAATTAACTCACTCACTGCGTTCGCTGGGACGCATACACGCAGGGCGACTTCGCCATTATGCCCTACGTGCCTGCGCCCGTTATTGAAAAGTTATGCGCTACTCGGCTTGTAGTTTTAATTTATAGATGGAGAAGTATAGGGATGTTTGAATGGAATGGAGATAGAAAGCAGCTCCTGTCAGTGTTATGGATATTTCTTACAGTTAACTACATTTACTGTGATATTTTTTCACTTCACCACGCACAGACCTTACAGGCGTTTCTAACAGGTAAGGTTGGTGGAATGGTGTTAACAGAGGAATTCCTCTTGTCATTCGCATTTATTATGCAAATTCCAATGTTAATGATCCTTCTCTCTAGGTTCTTAGTGTTTAAATTAAACAAGTACGTGAATATAGCGGCAGCTCTCATAACAGGTTCAATACAAAGCTACACGTTGTATATGGGAGGCACTCTTCACTATGTCTTTTTTAGTATCTTTGAAATTAGCACTGCTGTGATTATTCTTTACTTCGCAAGCACTTGGAAACAGTGTGATGCTCAACCAACACGTAGCGCATAACAAACAAATTATGCCACTCGCTGCCGCTCACTGGGACGCAAACACGTGCGCGGCTTCGCCATTATTGTACACGTGTTTGCGCCCCATATTTGGAAGTTATAAGCCATGAATCGAACACTGATAGAAACAGACAGTCTTTCAAAAAGTATTGACCAACTATTGGCACATAAAGGGTTTAGCTTAGATAACCGTAAAATTTGTGCCGTAGGATCACTATCTTCTAGCTTGGAATATCACAATGCAATTTTGATTCTTTGTGAAAAGAAAAAATATGGTTCTTCGATCGCTTTATTACGTTCACAGTTTGAATCATTTATCAAAGGAACGTGGTATTTCCATTGTGCATCCGATGAAGAAATAGATGATGTTTACAATGACAAACTAAACAAAACATTTGGAAGTATTCTTAGTGAACTTAAATCACAAGATGTATCTGCGTGGGAAGATAACCTTTTAATTAAGAATCAGTTCTGGTCGCAATTGTGTGGTTTTACGCACACTGGAGCACCACAACTCGGGAGACGTTTTAAAGATGGGAATATTTCCCCAAACTATAGTGACGAATTAATTGAGTCAATGCTCAATCTATCAAATCTATTAGCATTTAAAACGTTACTTGAAATGCTTCTGCATGTCGATGAACATGTGCCTAAAGAAGAAATTGTGCAGGTTATATCGTCAAATCGCATGCTAAAAGACCTCTATAATGACGGCTTATAACAAACCACTCAAGGCACTCGCTTCTCTCGCTGGGACGCTAACACATGGGCTGCGTCACTTCGTTCCTAATTTTAGCCCATGTATTATCGCCCCTTAGTGGGGGGTTATGTGAATAAGGAGGTTCCTTTGAGATTTTTGATCATTGCTACAATCGCACTGTTTCTAGTTGGTTGCCAAACTACTGTAGCAGAATACAACTCACCAAAATCATTTACTAATTCTCCAAACGCTGTTGAAGTTTGGATGAACGACGATGGTGTGAATAGCGCAGTATTGCTAAAAGTGAATGGTGAGGAATCGTGGCAAAGAAAATCGATGCAAGGGGCTGCAATGTCTGTACTTTTACCTAGCGGTAAAAATGATTTTTCAATTCGTATGGTCTACCAAGAGTTTATGGAGTTTCCGGTAGACCAAGTTTTAAACACTGAGATTGCATTAGATCCTAATTTTAAATATGTATTCGTGTCCAAATACGATAAAAGTAAAAAGTCCTTTTCTTATCGCTTTGAAAAAATCGATAAAGAGGCAAAATGTGAATATGGTCCAACAAATATGAAACGCATTATTACAGGTGAATTATCTTGTAGTAAGTCTGGCTCGGTATATAAATTCACATAACAAAGCCATTAAAGCGGACACGTAACAGTTGGCTCGGTTCCGCTTCGCTACACATTTTAGCCAACTATTACTTAGCCGTTTATGGCGGCGTTAAATGCCAATGGAAGCTACGAAGACAACATCATTTATAGCTGGTGCATTAATGGCTCTCAGCGAAGCAGTTATTAAGTTTTATTCTCTTCCAGAGGGCGTTTTTTCACTTGTTATTTTCTTTTTAATTATTTTTTTAGTTCTTGGTAAGCAAATTACTAGAGAATTTGAGCGCCAAATCCACGGAAGGCACAAACTTGATGAAAACCCATGGAAAGACACTGAAAGTTGGCGTTTTAACTTCAGTTTAATTGCACGTTTATTGCTTTTTTGTTTAGGTTTTATATCTGCAGCAGAATTAATAAACTTAGCAAATGGCATTTAACAAACCACTCAAGGCACTCGCGTTGCTCGCTGGGACGCTAACACATGGGCTGCGTCACTTCGTTCCTAATTTTAGCCCATGTGTTATCGCCCCTTAGTGGGAAGTTAGAAGGCGTCAGCCTAACCTATATTTGGCTTTATAAAAATATCAGTTCAACGTACCTAACCTGCTGTTTCAAAAATCGCTCTGGCTTTTAGTGGCTTTAACTTCGCCGCATTAACTTCATAGGTTGCGCAATAGGCGCTTTATCGGCTAGTTCTTATTTTCAGTCAGCAAGCGCCATTGCACTTGGTAATTCATGGTGCAGCTTGCTTCAGTCTAATCACCAACATCACTGCACTGGCATTTTGCTTGTTTGCTTTAACAATCAATCGTATGCTGGCTTTATTAGTTTTTAAAAAAGCCAAAGGAACAGGCTCTGCTTCTAACAAAGCGCTTAAGCCTCTCCCTTCGGTCGCTGGGACGCCTATACGCGGGGCGGCTTCGCCATTATGCCCCACGTATCTGCGCCCCTTAGCTTAAAGTTAGGTGAAACCGGAATGTTTACCTTTGGATTGAAGAAAAAAGATATCGCTTGCTGTTTGCTTTGTTACAACGAGGCAGAATATGTCTTTTCAAAATGTATACGGAACTCGCTTCTTTCGCTTGCACTAATGCTGTATGCCATTACTTTTTTAGCCTTCGTGCTTTTTGCGCCTTCATTCTTGTATGTGTTTATTATAGGTATTGTTGCTTCCGTTTTTGGTATTTTCACCAAGCTTTTTATGCATGTAGAGCTTCGTTGTAAAAAATGTAGAAATTCATTGCTAATCTAAGTCTAGGTTGTGTTAGCTTTTTCACCTAACAAACGCATAAACACTCGCTTCGCTCGCAGGGGACAAATACACGTAGGCTCCCCTCGCTCTGCTCGGTATTTTAGCCTACGTATATTTGCCCGTTATGCGGGAAGTTATGTGCTTAAAGGTGTAAGCAGATGAAAAAGGTTTTAAATGGATTTCTACTAGGATTGGGATTTTCGATTGCTTTTGCATTGTTCATGACCATTTGGGCTATAACAGCTCAACCTAGAATCGAAGCCATGTTCGAAGAATCGTATAGCAAAGTAAAATCTGATTTCGATTCTTCTTTTATTGATAGCATGGGTTTAAAAATCGATAAAACTGTGATTCAAGACCAATCAGTTTTAATAAACTACAAAGTTAATAATATTGGTTCAGGTCTTGCGTCGCTATACTTCGTGAGATTCACCTTGAAAGCTTCAAATGGTCAATTTATGGGTAACTGCGACCATCAAATACCTGAGGCTTTTACTAATAATAACTTTATTTTTCTTTCAGTCCGCTGTTCGGATCTGCAGCTTCCAGCTAACGAGTTTGACGTTGCCATTGCTTCGGTTATTAAAAACCGACAACAATTTTAATTTACAGTAAGTTTAAATCGAAGGTTGAGTTTTGAACGCACATAACAACTCAATAAACTCACTCACTTTGTTCGCTGGGACCCATACACGTAGGGCGGCTTCGCCATTATGCCCCACGTGTCTGTGCCCGTTATTGAAAAGTTAGCTGTAAAGGAAAATCATGCTGCTTCGAGCAATGATCAAGAAAATGGATGAAAGTTTTCCAGAAATTAAATTTACTGTAAATGAAAAGGATCATCTAATATCAGTACCTGCGAAGCATGAGGATGTGGGTTCAGTGCATATTCAAGATGATTTCGACGAGCTTACGGTGTTTGTTGGCAATTTCACTCATTGGCATGTTGGCTGCTATGAAGAAGGCCTAAATGAGCAGCAAAAATCAGATTCAATTGCTGAAGATGTATCCGAGTTTTTATCAGACTTATTCAATGACAAAATAGTTATGTGGGGTGGCCATAAAAAAGGTGGTGGCTTTTATTTAAAAGGCGAGAAACCTAATTCAAAATCATGGTTAGGTGCACAACACAAAGAATGGGTGTGGTCTGGGCCACTACACAGCTAACAAGACTGTCAACTGGACGCCTTTTCCGTTGCTCGTTTTTGTGCTTGAATAGCACAAAAACAACCAACTACAAAGTCGCCAGTTACAGCGGCGTTATATGCCTATATGAATGATTTCTTCGATTTTATAAAAGTACGAATACGGATATAAAAATGACTCTAATCAAATATTGTTTCTTCGCCTCAATACTAACTCTCTCTTTAAATTGTTGGTCTATAGTAGTCCGTCATGATGTGCAACCTAGTGAATATGAAATAGAGAAAGCTCCGCCCTTTTTTGCTGATATGCCCAACGGTGGGCATGGTGCTCTGATAGCTCCCAATTGGGTAGTTACAGTTGCACACCTAGTATCAGCTGACATTAAGGGGCAATTGATAAAGATAGGGATGCATCAAGTTGAGGTGGAGAAAGTAATCATTCATCCAGGTGTAACTGAGATTCCTGAGGACATTCTTGCTGGAGATGCTTCAAATTTGATGGAGCTTATGATGAGCGCTCACGATATCGCCTTGGTTAAGTTGAATACGAGATTACCTGATAACGCCCCTATTGAAATTTATTCTAAAAATAATGAACTAGGCAAGATAATTACCGGATATGGCAAAGGCACTACAGGCAATGGAAACACAGGCTCTGTTAGCGGAACTCAGGGAGTCCTTAGGCAACTACAGAATAGAATTGAAGAAACCCACCCTAATTGGCTCTCAATAACTTTTGATTATGGTGAAAATGCTCTTGAACTTGAAGGTATCGATGGCTCGTGGGACAGTGGGGGACCTTTGATTTTTAACGTCAATAGAACGAGCTACTTAGTCGGACTTTTTTGTTGGGACTACATTGAAGGAAACTTAGAGGAATTTGCAGCAGCTCATTATGGCATGAAATCTTATCAAGTTAGACTTTCCAATTATAGTGAGTGGATAAAAAAAACAATAGCTACGAATTAAGGTTCGAGTGTTTGGTCGCGGCATATAACAAGTTTATGAAATATCGTTTCGGCCAAAAGACGGCCTTCACTGGACGCGCAAAAAACGCGCGCCATTTATAAAAAGCGTTAGAAGCCAAGGAGAATCATGGCTCGTCGTTCAGAGTTCAAAGGAATTGTAAGAAACTTTGCTCACATGCTAAATAACCGCAATAACGATCATCTTGGTTACTGGGCTACAGGACAACTATGCTTGCTCGCACAGCAACAGAACATCTCTTCTATATCAATTAATCTGTTAGAAATAGAGCATAACAGCGTAAAAAAACACCTCGAACCTTTTGCTAAAAGCATGCGGAAATCACTCATTAATATGCTGAACTCTCATAAAATTCCCTCATCATGGCTTACGTCAGCTACTGTTACTTTTAGCTTTAATGAACAATATCAAAAGCAGTATCACTATTGGCGTTCGGCTCTGGGCTCCCCCTATCTGGTAACGTTGGAAATCACGTCAGACTTAGGCAAGGTGTATAAACAAACATTTGGTGGTAATGTAAATCCACACGATCCTCTTAAGGAACAACGGCGTGCAGGCTTCTAACAAAAAAATTAAGTCACTCACTTCGTTCGCTGGGACGCATACACGTGGGCTGCTTCGCATTTTAGCCCACGCGTCTGCGCCCCTTATTTAAAAGTTGGTATGACTCCCCTTGTCAATAAAAACCGAGCGTAACCCTGACACTCTTTCAGCCCATAATTAGCTTTTTTTCTCACTTAAAATAAATGAGCTAACGCACCGGATGAGGCAGTAATGTCGTCGGTTGTCATGCTGGTATTCGTGGATTATTCATCTCTCAATGAACAGCGCCTACCTTACTCACTCCGCCGTGGTCACCTTCTCATCAGTCTATGTTCGTGGATCAATAACCGTTAAGTTATTGCCGTCATAACGCCCTCGTAGGTTGTGCCACATTCCGCGGCCTGATCCGAATGCATTAGCTCAAACTCTTTTATCATGCAGGTACTCTGCTCAATCTCAATTTTGGATTAACTGGCGTAAGCACCACTTCTTTAGCGATAGCCCATATGTAGGCTGCCATCTCTCTGGCTATTGCGGTGATAATGAGGTTGTAATGCTTACCTTTTTTACTCATTCGCTGGTAGCGTTTGCACAGACGAAGCTGTGCTTTCCAAGCAATATCGACGATGTCTTTGGGTAAGCCTTCCTGTCGTAGTTGAATATCCGTCGAGATATTGGCTGGATAGCGATAACTATGTGCGCCCTCAATAAGTAAGCGCCTGGCTCTACCATTCCCACATTTGGTTATTGCGCCTAAGTGCCGTTTTCCGCCTGAGGAATGCTCGCTTGGTACCAAACCTAAATAAGCCATGAGCTTTCTAGGGTGGTCGAAACGATTTAAATCACCAAGCTCAGCAACAACCCCAACCGCCACTAGCAGTCTCACACCACGCATGGCTTGAATCGCTTTAACGACAGGATAATACCGCCACTGGTGAACGTGATGGGTTAATTCATTATCTAGCCTTTCTAGCCGACGAATGCGCTGGTATGACTCCCCTTGTCAATAAAAACCGAGCGTAACCCTGACACTCTTTCAGCCCATAATTAGCTTTTTTTCTCACTTAAAATAAATGAGCTAACGCACCGGATGAGGCAGTAATGTCGTCGGTTGTCATGCTGGTATTCGTGGATTATTCATCTCTCAATGAACAGCGCCTACCTTACTCACTCCGCCGTGGTCACCTTCTCATCAGTCTATGTTCGTGGATCAATAACCGTTAAGTTATTGCCGTCATAACGCCCTCGTAGGTTGTGCCACATTCCGCGGCCTGATCCGAATGCATTAGCTCAAACTCTTTTATCATGCAGGTACTCTGCTCAATCTCAATTTTGGATTAACTGGCGTAAGCACCACTTCTTTAGCGATAGCCCATATGTAGGCTGCCATCTCTCTGGCTATTGCGGTGATAATGAGGTTGTAATGCTTACCTTTTTTACTCATTCGCTGGTAGCGTTTGCACAGACGAAGCTGTGCTTTCCAAGCAATATCGACGATGTCTTTGGGTAAGCCTTCCTGTCGTAGTTGAATATCCGTCGAGATATTGGCTGGATAGCGATAACTATGTGCGCCCTCAATAAGTAAGCGCCTGGCTCTACCATTCCCACATTTGGTTATTGCGCCTAAGTGCCGTTTTCCGCCTGAGGAATGCTCGCTTGGTACCAAACCTAAATAAGCCATGAGCTTTCTAGGGTGGTCGAAACGATTTAAATCACCAAGCTCAGCAACAACCCCAACCGCCACTAGCAGTCTCACACCACGCATGGCTTGAATCGCTTTAACGACAGGATAATACCGCCACTGGTGAACGTGATGGGTTAATTCATTATCTAGCCTTTCTAGCCGACGAATGCGCTCTTCTATGGTTTGCTACTGTTCTTGCAAGACAATTTGCTGAGCCGGATGAGGCAAAATCAGTTCAGTGAGCCAGCGAAGGTGCTTCTTCGACCAGTTGGCAGTGCCTTCATAACGAATGTTGTTGCGCAGCAGTAAGGCTTTAAGCTGGTACTTAGCTTCTTTTAAATCTTTCATTGCTGCTTCTCGGGCGCGGGATAAATCCCGAACAGCTTCATCCTCCGGCTCAGGCACATAAATGGGTGTAAGATCTTCCGACTTTAGCAACTTCACTAATTTAAGTGCATCACGGCGGTCAGTCTTAATTCGTTCTCCAGGCTTTTTGGGTATAAGAGAAGGCGCGACGACATAACAACAATGCCCTAAACTCGTTATCAGCCGATAAATCCAATAGCCACACGGCCCTGCTTCATACACCACGTGAATTGTTGCCCCAGGATATTTCGATTCAAACTGACGGATAAGCTTTTTAACGCTGACTTTTGAAGAAGGAATGCGGCCATAGTGCACCGCACTTGCTCCACGCTGCTCTTCACAATAAGCCACTTCGTGAAACTCTTTATGCGTATCCAACCCTATAAAAATCATGCTATGTTTATTCATGCTAGCCTCCAAATGATTTAGTCTTAAGCAAACTAATTATGGCACTGGCTTTCAGCTAACCCACGAAAATGCGGAGGCTAGCATTTCTCAGGGAGTCATTGTGTCTATGTGCACATGAAAATTCAAATACTTTCAGTTTTATTATTACTAAACGGATGCTCCAGCATCGACAATAAAATCAGCTATGGAGTGAACTTCGAAATTCCAATTGAAGCGTCGTGCCTTATTAGCACAATCAATGAGTATGAGCCGTTTCAGCCTGTTACCACTTTAGGCTCATCTTTAGAATTCACATATTTGGAAAATAGTACTAGTTTAAGTCTTCACTCTAAGAGTTTAATCGGTGGTTATCAGCTAACTATCGACGGCATGTTCCTCGGAAAGAGTCATCAACAATTTGTTCAAGAGGCGGAGCAAACATCAAAATTAGTTCAGCGCCTTGTAAGTCAAGGTTGTTCTTAGTGAGTGCACATAACAAAAAAATTAAGTCACTCACTCCGTTCGCTGGGACGCATACATGCGGGGCGGCTTCGCCATTATGCCCCACATGCCTGCGCCCCTTATTTAAAAGTTATGCATCAGGATGAACATGCAAAATAAACTCTTTTTTGTCGCTCTAATATTAGTAGCCGTATTTTCGTTCTTAGCAGGTAAATATTTTACACATTCAAAAAAGAGTTCAGAATACATAGATGCGTTAGTTACGACTGTCAATTTGTCTTCCGATCGTTGGGATGAAATCCAGCTTCTTACTGTTTTATATGAGGCCTCATTGCAGGACAAAGAAGCTGCGAAATTTCAGTATATTCTTGCAGTGTCGCTCATGTTTCGTGACGATATTCGCCTAAGAGATATCTATAAAAATGACTTTGGTTTAAGTACCGGAACCTACAGTACCAATAACGCCGTCATTGAATCTTTGAAAAAACACGGTTTTACAGAGTGCGCTAACCTAGATGGCGCAAATTTAGTCCAATGCAACTTGGATGTTTTAGAGAATGATGCATAACAACCCAATCAACACACTCACTGCGTTCGCTGGGACGCATACACGTGGGGCGGCTTCGCCATTATGCCCCACATGCCTGCGCCCGTTATTGGAAAGTTATACGTTTAAATAGAAGACAAAAGATAAGGAGTTCTTTTTTAACATGAGTATTTGGCAAATTATTATTTTTATTGTGCTTTTCGGTCTAACGCTTTTACCAGTATTAGTTGCCTTAACATCAAAGAAAGCTAAGGGGGTACACAAATTAGTTTGGTGCCTCGTTTCACTATTCTTTTCATGGTTAGGCTTTTTAGTTTATTACTTCTTTGCTGTCAGAAGTATGAGTGAGCGCAACGCATAACGAGCCAATCAACGCACTTACTGCGTTCGTTATTGGAAAGTTTGGCATTTAAGGAGAATCAGTTGAAACTTGCAGAAGCATTGAACATTAGAGCGGACCTTCAACGGCGCTCACATCAGCTTAAAGAACGAATCTTACGTAACGCAAAGATTCAAGTGGATGAGAAACCAGCAGAAGATCCGAATGAACTGCTCAATGAATTAGAGCAAGTGAATACTGAGCTGGTTCAGCTCATCAAAGCAATTAATAAAACTAATTGCAGTATTCGTTTCGACGAGCATCAAATGCTCTCTGATATATTATCCGAAAGAGATTATCTTTCTAAACAGATAGAGCTATATCGGGAACTTGCCAAACAAGCAACCGTTACGCAAGATAGGTATAAGAAACTAGAGATTAAATTCAAACCTTCCGTCGACGTTAGAGCAATACAACAGGAAGCCGATAAACTTTCAAAGCAATTTCGAGAGTTGGATATGAAAATTCAGTCAATTAACTGGACTGAGGATTTGATTTAAAAAGAACGGTAGGCCTGTTTGCGGGCGAATATTTTCCGACAACTGGGTAAAGTTGTAACTAGGTTAGACGTAGGGGCAAGTCTAGAAGGTTCGATTCCTTCTCAAACATTTATCCCCTGTACAAGTCACACTAGAATTTTGTACGTTTTATTGTTACTACCTTAAATATTGACGCAAACTAGGCTGAGGGTGGGTTCGGGGTTCTTATAAGCAAATGCCTAACAAGCGCATTAACACTCGCTGGGGACAAAAACACGTAGGCTCGCTTCGCTCGGATTTTAGCCCACATGCCTGCGCCCCTTATTAAAAGCTAGGTTGGCACACGGAATATGAGAAAATTTCGCTCTGTAAATAACGCCATTCGAAGGACGTTGGAATGCTCTTTTTCAACATTAACTAATCCTTTAAAAAAGAAAATCCCTGAAGACTATACACCTTATGCTATATCTGTCTTTGAAGGCAGACTAGATGAAGAGCAATCAGAAAAATTATTAGTTAACGTAAGTTTCTCTGTAGGCAAAGAGCGAATAAGTAAATTAAATAAATTTAGTATTAGGTTAATGTCGGAATTCGATGCCTATTCCTTCAAGCTTGCAGGTATCAGAAAAAAGAATATTTTGTACAAAGAATTTACTTCTAAAAATGCGAAAATTGAGTATGTCACTCAAGTTAACATGGGTAATTTCAAAGTGTTATTACCTGAAATTGTCGCTGCATATTATGAAGGATATGACTATACAAATATTCTTTGGCTTAAAGGAAGAAATGACAATTTGGCTAAAATAGAGTATTTGGCAAATGAGTATGGACTGTTTCTATGGAATGCATCTTAACAAGCGCCTAAACTTTGACATGGTTATGTTGTCTTGGTTTTGGCAAACAACGCAAAAAGCCACACCAACTCATTGCGTATTAGGCATCATGGAAGGCCAATGAAAAATTTCACTATAAATGCTATATTTTCCGCACTTTTAGGCGCAATCATTTGGTTTTTGTCCCCCTTTATAACTGGCGAAGTAGAGCCTTGGGATGCTTTCCCTTTATTCTATTTAGTATCTCTGTCCATCGTAGGCTTTATCGCTGCAATACCTAAGAGCGCTTCATTAACCAGCATTTATGTCGGTGTTATTGTTGGTCAGTTCCTATACATGTTAGTTTTCTTACCAGTCGGTCCACTAATACTTATTGGCGTTTTTAGTTTAGCGCTTTACAGCTTACTCACACTAATTGGACCTTAAGTAAAACGAAAGAACACTAGTGCCTAGCAACTCAATGAATTCACATACTTCGTTCAATGGTGCTCCACTGCTTCGCTTGGTATGGTTTTCGCTGTTACACTAAAAATACCAACCAAATTAGCTGTGGCGTAATATGCGCTCTGGAATGTTTCAAAAAGTATGAATTTAGAAAAGTGGAAAAAAACGCGTCAAAAAGGTAAAGAGAAGTATATTCTGGTAAACGGCGTGCTTGCATGGGGTATTCCTACAGCCCTGGTATGGTCAGTCACAATGGAAATTTTTCAACCATCTGAAAACATCTGGGTGCGGCCGTTAATAGCTCTCGTCATTTTTCCACTTGGTGGCATTGGATTTGGGTATTTCACTTGGAATGCTTCAGAAAAGCAATACAAAGCGAAATTTACGAACAAGGGATTGAATTGAAAACAGGGAAAACTGGTATATTCAAAGTAGAGTCAGCACTCAAGCTTCTTTTTCTTTGTGTAGTCTCAATGGGTATTTTTGTGATTGTTAAGCTTTATCAATTAACGACCATAATCAACCAGAATTCCTCTAATCAAATCCCAAAACTCTTTGTCTACTTAACCATTGGCTTGTTCTCCTTTTCGTTTTTAAGCCTAGTAATCGCTCTTATAAACTTTGATCAATCGGAGCTATTGCGAGGCTCAATAGCATTGCATGTGGTTTCCACGGTTTTTGATGTAGCTTGGATAGTAATGGTACGTAATCGAATAAATGTTATTTGGGGAGCACAGCGAGACCATAACTGCTGGTTACATCCTTTGGCTGTTTCAATATTTCATGTTATTTATATTCAATACAAAATAAACAGGCACTACTCGGCACGTGCAATATAACAACCCCCTCGCGCTGCTCGCCGGGATGCAATAGTAAGGAAGTGTTAAACGATGAAATGCCCAAGGACGCACTCAACGTTAAAGAGGGTAACCGTCGGCAAGGTTCCGGTTTACTACAGCGAAGCGTGTGGCGGTGTTTTACTCGAAAATCAAACACTGAGTAACTTTGAAAACCCTCAGGAAAAGAGAGGGAATGTTTTAGCAAAGCACCTCAGCCAGTTTCATTACGAAATAGACTCTTTAAATAAACGTATTTCTTGCCCTAAGTGCCCTGATACAGTGATGTTACGCAGGTTTTACAGCCCTCTTCATGCTGTAGAAATAGATGAGTGTCCTAACTGTGGTGCCATTTGGTTAGACACTGGTGAATTAGAGAAGATACAGTCATTGATGTTGAATGAAAAAGACCGCGCGCTTTTAAGAATAGAGTTAATGAAAAAGCATGAAAGAATCGAGGTTAAATGTATGCCTCACCGTCATGATAATTGGAATAAACGCAGTGACAAAGTAGACGCTTTTTTCGATTTAGCATCTTATATCTCCAATAGTTGGTAGGGACATCGTAGATGACAACTAGTCACTTCGTTCGCTGGGGAACATTCTAGGGGCTGTTTCGTCCCTCAAGATTAACCATGGGTTATCTGCCGCTTTTTGGGGCGTGGTGAGTAAAATTCTTAGGATCTGAAAAAATGATGAAGAAACGAAGAATACTGATTATTAGAATCACATTGCTTGTTGGAACTATTATTTCGCTATTCTTCGTGCCATGGATTTTAGTAATGGCTTGGGTTTTACCGTTACCCGATACAATTCAAGAGCAGGTAGACGAAGCCATTGCAAGCGGTTTTGATGGCATGATTGTTTATGTGGACGAAGCAGGAAAACCACCAGCATTCTACACCGGAGGCTGGAATGATAGAGAAAACAGAAAACCAGCCGACTCAAATTCTTTATTCAAAATTGCCAGTATTAGCAAGTTATATACAGCTGTTGCTGTAACCAAATTGGCCAAGGAAAAGAGATTACTCCTAGACGCCCCGCTTACCGATTACCTTCCAGAACTTAAAGGTAGGATCGTAAATTCAGAAAAAATCACTTTGAAAATGATGGTACAACATCGGTCCGGCATTCCCAATTTCACTGATAATCCTGCTTATTGGCAGAACGAAATGGAAAGTAATCATGAAGCCCTTAATTTTGCCCTCGACTTACCACCTAGTTTTGAGCCCGACGAAGGCTATCAATATTCCAATACAAATTATTTGCTGCTTCGAAATATCATGGATAAGGTATTAGGATATAGCCATCATCAATATATTAAGGACAACATATTGATTCCCCTAGGATTGAATAACACTTATTTTTCGCTAAACGAAGTTAACCTGAATAATGTTATGAGTGGGTACTACGTTGGATATGAAGAAGATTTCAAAGCTCGCGAGTATGGAATGTTAGCTACAGCAGAAGATGTGGGTATCTTCTTACGAGCTTTAAACGATGGTTCAGTATTTGAAGATGGGGAAGAGGAAATCTATCCTTACGTCTACGAGCATGGTGGCTTGGTTGTCGGCTATCAGAGTCTCGCAAAATATAACAAAGAACTAGATGCGGTAGTGGTTCAATTTATTAACACGACTGATTTTGACGGGTATGAATGGAATTTATCTGAAATTACAATTAACCGTATTATTAAGATATTAGGAAGAAAAAAAGCCTAAGTTAACAACTTAAGTGCAACAAGCACCTAATGTAATAAATGAAGTACAACAAGTACCACGGCAAAACCTTATTGGGTAACGAAGATTCATCGAGAAAATTTATGGTTCATAGTGAAGTACATCGGTCACAACATGTAGGTTGGTTGCGCGCAGCAGTACTTGGTGCAAATGACGGAATTGTATCTACTGCAAGCCTTATCATCGGTGTTGCCGCTGCGAGTACTACCCATGAAGGCATTCTTCTAGCTGGTGCTGCAGGTTTAGTTGCTGGGGCTATGTCTATGGCTGCCGGTGAATATGTTTCAGTTAGTTCTCAATCAGATACAGAAAATGCCGATCTCGCCATTGAGCAAAAATCACTGGATCAGAATTTTGAATCTGAAAAAGAAGAGCTAGCAACAATATACAAAGGTAGAGGCCTTGAACCAACTCTGGCTAAACAAGTTGCTGAGCAGTTAATGGCTTTCGATGCACTTGGCGCTCATGCCAGAGATGATATCGGAATTTCACAAAGCGCTAATGCGCAGCCCATTCAAGCGGCCTTCTCGTCGGCAGGTGCTTTCACAGTAGGCGCTGCACTTCCTTTAGCGGTTGCCTGGTTAGTGCCAGAAGAGCTACTTATACCTATCGTCGCAGCTTTATCTTTACTGTTCCTCGCCGCTTTGGGTGCGATCGCAGCGCATGTTGGCGGTGCATCTATTACCGTGGGTGCAATCAGAGTGACTTTCTGGGGTGCGCTTGCAATGGTATTGACAGCAGTAGTAGGTCGCATCTTTGGAGTAGTTGCATGACAATGGGTTTATCTTCAATAGCTGCCTATTTACAATTTAAACTCTCATGTAGGAATTGGAGTGAATTAAAAGTATGAGTCAAGCGCAAGAATACGTTTCAGGGTTGGAAAAAATAGAACTGGGAACAGTGTGAGAAATGTCTTGTGACAATCTGCTGTACCCGCTAAACACGCCTTGGGTGCTATATTTCTAGTTAATTTGATCAGGGAGGTTATATTAATAGATGGACAATATTGATGCTGAATTAGCTTTACAGAAGATAACTAAAATTCAGAACTTAGAGAAAAAATTTTCTCGTGTCTACTACGTTCCTGGTTTTGCGTTTCTATTCGTTGTCATTTTTATCTTCATCAACAACGTATTTATCTCCCCTATTGATAATAGTTATTTAGCCATTTTATTGGCCTCCAATATCTTTGTAACGGGAAATGCTGCAATGCAAAGAACAGAGTACCTTAGACAAATAATCGCGCTGAAAGAAAGCGAGTGCATTGCACGTTAGCATTCTTGGCTAGTTAGCAGGTAAACAAGGCTAGTGGAACAATTGAAGTTTATTTTTATCGTTCTCATTATCATATTTATGGGTGGCTGTACCACAGGTAAGCTTTACTACATCGACAACAGTGGCAAGCGCAATTTAGGCTGTGATGTAGCGTTTACTGGTTTACCAAGTGTAGATAAATATGCTGTGGAGTATGCGCTTAGCTTGTGCGCGAAAAGCTTCATTGCTAAACGCGCAGATAACATCGGGATTGAGATATTAGCAAGCTAGGGCACAAATACGGGCGCTGCTTCTTACTATAGCGCCGCTGTTTTACCACTTTTTAGATACAAGTTAAGGGAATTAGATGAAAACCAAATTAATCGCCATTTTGATAGCGTCAGCTATTTCATCAGGATGCGCATCCACCTCTAACAAAACGGTGGGTGATTTTCTTGACGGTGCATCTTCTAGTGCAGAGAAAAGAGAACAAGAAGAATCAAACGCAATGCACGCTAAAAAGAATTCACCCGAAACCGATGCTATAGAAGACACTATGTCAGGTGTATTTACCGCCCTTTTTCGTGGCATATTTGGCTCACAGTAACGCCAGCATTCACTAAATATATTACATATAAAAAGTACGAGACAGGGTTTTGCCAGAAACATTTCCTAAAACTTTTTGGTAAAAGGCCCTGCTGATTTACTTTATCATAACCCTTTAATTCTTTTATAAAATGCTTAAGGTTCTAGGATATTTTCAGCATTTGAGCTATCAAGGGTATAACAAAATATGAAGTTGGAAATGAAGCATTTTTTACTATTTTTATTCTCGTTCGTACCAGTATTTACTTTAAGTGCAGACCCTCAAGCCCTTAGCGTGGAACAAGATGGTATTGTGGGTCACTATTATCAGCAACCCGCTAATTCACACAAGCAGCCAGTTATTGTGCTTGGTGGTTCAGAAGGCGGAATTCCTACAAAGCTTGCCAAAGTCATCGCCGAAAATGGCCACCCAACATTAGCCGTTGCTTATTTTAAAGCCGATACGCTTCCCAAAGAGTTAGAGAAAATTCCCCTCACCTATTTCGAAAAAGCAACAGCGTGGCTTCAACAGAAACACCCCGCACAAAAACATATCACGCTGGTTGGGTGGTCTAAAGGCGCCGAGTTGGCGTTGCTGCTTGCGTCCCGCGACACTGTATTTGATCGTGTTATCGCCATTGCGCCCAGTTCAGTGGTGTGGGCAGGTATTTTAGCTGATTGGCAGACGGTACCTGGCTCCAGCTGGAGTGAAAACGAAAAGGAATTACCCTTTGTTGCCTTTAATCCTACCGGACCTGTTGAAGGCTTGTTAGACCTGTATTCTCAATCTTTAGAAAATAGAAATGATGGCGGAAGTGCGACAATCCCTGTTGAGAATATTCGCGGAAATGTTGTGCTATATTCGGGGGGAATGGATGAAATATGGCCATCCTCTTCTATGGCGATTTCTATCTGCCAAGGTATGACAAAAAACGAGTTATCTCGCTGTAAGCATGTTGATTCCCCAAAATTAGATCACCTTCTAAATTACAAGATGTTAGCGCCCTCAGAAGACTTGTATAAGCAGTTTATTCAAAGTGTCGACGGTAAATAATATTTAGCCTCTTGAGTAGCAGCCATCAACTGGCAGTAGCGTTAATAGCTCGAAATATGGATGAATTTCATGTACGTTAAATAAGCGCAATTCATGAAAGGGTTCTAGTTTGAATACCATTGGAAAAATAGCTATTGTCATATGTGTGATCGCCTCCATGACTTTTTACAATTGGCTTCCTGATATGTGCGGTAACGATATTTATTCTGAAACGTTGTCTCCTGATGGCGAACTAAAAGCAGTAATTTTTCAAAGAGATTGCGGGGCAACCACAGGTTTTAGCACTCAGGTTTCTATCTTGGACACTGATGAAACCTTGGAAAATGATGGTGGCAATATCTTTCGTATGGATGGGCACCCTAACGATGCTGCCCCCATTATTTCGTGGGAGTCAGATTCAGCACTTACTATTAAAAAGACGGTAAACAATAAAGAGTACTTCGCTGAATCTACCTATGGTTGGTTTAATCCAATTCAGATACGCTACAGTGGTTCGTAAAACTAGTAAGGACTCAAATTTGTCCAAAGTTGCAATAATAACTGGGGCCAGCAGAGGTATTGGTGCCGCTACCGCTTTTACGCTATCTAAACAGGGTTATCGCGTTTGCATTAACTACCTTAAAAATAAAAGCCATGCAGAAGCTTTGTGTACTTCAATTAATAACAACGGCGGCGTTGCACTTACTCATAAAGCGGATGTCTCAGTGGAGGCAGAAGTTCAAAATATGTATAACAGGGTCAACGCTGAATTCGGCGCCGTTACGCATCTGGTGAACAATGTAGGCGTGCTTTTTACAAAAACTGCATTTTCAGAAATTAGTGCCGAGCGCTTCAAAACAATTTTGACTACGAATGTACTAAGCGCTTTTCTTTGCTCGAAAGCTTTTGTAAAACAAGTTCAAAATGATGGCGCAATTGTAAATGTCTCTTCGATTGCGTCTCGTACAGGTGCCCCGTTTGAATACGTAGACTATGCAGCATCGAAAGGTGCTATGGATTCGCTCACCACAGGTATGTCCTTAGAGCTTGCTGGCCAAAATATTAGAGTCAATAGCGTGCGCCCAGGCTTTATTGCCACCGATATACATGCAGACGGAGGTGAGCCAGATCGCGTAAATCGCCTAAGCTCACAAATTCCGATGGGACGCGGAGGCAATACGCAGGAAGTAGCAGATGCTATCGCATGGTTATTATCAGATGAAGCATCTTACGTTACAGGTTCATTTATTGATATTGCGGGTGGTAGATAAATTACAATAATCATAGACTACATTTATGCGATTAATACGCAGTAAAAAAATCCGAGTGAATTTCCCCTTGATAGATAAAAGCTATCTCCAATTACTATTGCTAACTGTAGCCAAACATTTAAGCTGCAAGTGTGATGATATCACATAACAAAAAAAGACAATTTGTATTACAGTATCTGTTTTTTAACGCATTTATGTGTTTCGTTTATATTTCTAGAACGTGCGAAAATGTTGCTGGCGTTTTGTGCAAAAGACGAAACCGTTTTAAAATTTGGTAACCAGCTTTAAAACCAACTCAACGATATTCTAAAAGAGAGGTATACATTATGTTTACTAAAGAGATGGTGCATACTGCGCTACAAACGTGGTGCGACAATGTAGTAAAAGTTGGGAAAGTACATACCGAAGGTGGAGACGTTCAAGCGTTTTCTCTTCAGGTGCTTACTGACAGCTATGATTACGACAATGGTCATGTATTGTTTAAGCCTACTTTGACGTTTGGCCAGCAAACGTTCCGCCCTACCAAAGAGGGCGCGCTTTCTTATTTTGTAGGTGGAAACAGTGACTACCCCAACGACAACGGTTTCAAGCTCAAGCCTTGGGTTAAAGTCTGGTACAGCAAAGAAGATTTTATTCTTAACGGCGAACTAGCCATTGTGCAGTGTAATGTTCACTTTATTGGGGATGACGACAGTCACATTTTTGTGAATAAGAGCTTTGTTTTTAAGCAATGTGACGATGGCAAGGTGCGTATTATTTTGCATCAATCCTCACTGCCTTATCAGCCATAAGTAGATTATTGAACATTAACCCAGCGCGTTGCATGTTATCAAAAAAATAAATGCAACGCGGTATTAGCGCTATCGATTACGCCTGTTATCTTCGAGCTCACTTTCAAGCACGCCTTCACGCTGATTGACCGGAAGCATTTGCTGGTCAAATTCACTATGAGGATTGGTTTCGTTATAAGCCAGTGGTTCATTTTCGCAATTGAGTGAGTTCGTTAAAACTGCTACACAAACTGGCTTCTCGGCTTTGGCACTAGGATCGTGACTAAAAGTACAAGCAGACACTGTGGACAATGCGCCTAGTGCCACTAACCATAAAGCTGCGCTTCTTATAACTGAACCGGTTATCGTTACACCATGGAGTTTAATCATTGTAACCCCCTAAATTAACTAACGTTATTTACCAATTTGGTATACAGTATTTAGTTCTCTTTTAGTACAGTATCATTTTTAAATTGGGTGATAAAGCGCTTTGAAATAACCCTGTTTTAGATACATATTTTGGTCGCCAACGAAAGTTTATCAATATTTATTGATAGGCCCTGGTTCACAGCTTCGAAACCATAACGGTTATAACCACAAAGTAATTAACAATGGATATATTTTCCTTTATATTCAGTAAAGGCTATACATAGCCAACTCTCAATGGAAAGGGATGAAATGAACTTAGATAAAAAAGGATCTTTGGTGGTTGTAGGTACAGGTATTACTGTATCTGGCCAAATGACCTTAATTACGGAAAGCCTACTTAAAACAGCTGATATTGTATTGAGCGTTGTAACACAGTCGGCGCTAATCAATCTGCAAATGATTAACTCGAATGTGGTGTGTTTACGCCACCTTTACGAGCAAGGCAAGTCTCGGGCACTCACCTACCAAAAAATGACGCAACGCATTGTTGATGAAGTCAAGGCAGGAAAAAAGGTGGTGGCGGCGTTTTATGGTCACCCTGGGGTATTTGTAAATCCCTCACATGAGGCCATCAAACAACTAAAAGAAGAAGGTTATAATGCCGAAATGCTACCGGGGATTTCTGCCGAAGACTGCTTGGTTGCTGATTTAGGCCTTGATCCCGCACATTATGGATGTCAGTCGTATGAGGCGACTCAGTTTCTGCTAAGACAGTACACCTTAGATCCTCATATGATGCAGATTATCTGGCAGATTGGCAGTATCGCCGATTTCACGCATAACAAACACCGTACCGCTCACCCAGGCTTAACGCAGTTAAGAAACGAATTGTTGAAATATTTTTCTCCTGAGCACACCATTATAGTTTATGAAGCCTCTACCATTCCCATTGCGGCTCCCCGAATAGAATACCTTGAACTAAAAAACTTAGCGGCAGTAATACCAAAACCTATCACTACGTTGGTTATCCCTTCTAAAGGATTACCAGATTTTGATATGAAATCGATGGCAGAACTAGATTTAACCCCTGCCCTTTTTGAACAAAAGTTGTTTGGCTAAAACGTAAGTATCTAACCACATAAAATAAAGGAATAAAAAATGAACGATTTGTTAGTAAAGTTTTTGATTGCCATGGATAAAGATGAAAAGTTAAAACAGCAGTATGTCAGCGATCCTAAGGGTACTGCTGAAGCTTTTGGTTTATCTAACGAAGATGTCCAAATATGCGCAAAAAACGATGTTGCAGCGATAAAAAACCGATGTGAAGCTGAAGGCGCAGACAACTTAGAAATCAGTCACTCTAAATAAGTTGATACTGGTTATATGGATTTAATTTTATGAGATTGTGGTGTCTTTTGTGGGTAGTGCTTTTAGCACTGCCCAGTTTTTCTGTGTTTTCTCAAGACGTAACTGTCGATATTGAGAAGGTATTGCAAACTGCCGATAAGAATGTATTTGTTAACCCCACGCTCGCAAAGAAACTCCTTAATCAAGCCGAAAAGTATCTAGCAGACAAAGACCTTCCAGCCTATGAAGCTCACTTGCTTAACCTAAAAAGTCATTCGTATATTCTTGAGGGTAATTATAAGCTGGCTTATGAAATGGCCACCCAGGCAAAAAAACTAGCCACAGAAGCTAATAACCAATTGCAACTTGCCGAAGCGTTAAGACGACAAGGAATAATCACTTATTTCTTTGATTTATATGGTGAATCTCTAGAGTTACTGCTTAACAGCCTGAGTATTCATCAGTCGTTAGACACCAGCTACATACAAAACACGTTGCAAGCCATCGGAAATTTGTATTCTAAATCCAATCAATGGGCCGATAACTTAATAAATACAGGTGAACAACTGGTCGCCGAATCAATTAAACGCGGCAACACCTATTACGAGGAACAAGGCTACGGTTTCATTGTGTCTGGCCTACTGGCTAAGGGAGAAATAGAGCAAGCGAAGTCGTTGATTGACCGAGTAAATACTAACCCCGACAAATTCGCGCCTATCTTGAATTTCTATTTGGCAAAAACTTACCTGCAATTAGGTAACCATGAAGAAGCGCTTGCGGTTACTAAAAATATTATCGAGCATGCAATTGCTGGGAAGCAACGCCAACGTGAGCTAGCGGGACTTGCATTGCAGTCTGAGGTTTTACTCAAATTAGAACGCATTGATGAAGCCGCCCAAACGGTTTTGAAGTTCTTATCCATTGCACAAGATTTAGACATTACTGAATATCAGTATGAAGGCTTAAAGATGCAAGCCAACATTGCGCTACTTAAGGGCCAATATCGCGATGCCTATCAATTTCTTTTGCAACATTCAGAATTGAAGCAGCAGGTCTTTGATACCCGCCAATCGGAGCAACTAGCGTTTAACAGAGCCCGTTTAGAAACCGATCAAAAGATACAAAAAATTACTGAATTAGAACTTAGTCAACAACTGTCAGAACAAAATAGTACGTTTCAGGTGTACATCATTGTCACGATTTGCTGCGTCGCTATTCTTTTATTTTTTATGTTTGTTATTACGCTTAAACAGAAGCGAGAATTGCGGGAGCTTGCGTTAAACCTACAAAATGCCACCGACGCGAAATCAGAATTTTTAGCCCGTATGAGCCACGAAATTAGAACACCAGTGAACGCCATAGTGGGGCTTACAAAGCTAACGCAAAAATCTGTTGTTAATGAAGAACAAAAAACCAACCTATCCCAAATTGAACAGTCGTCACAAACCCTACTAGGGGTAATTAACGATGTGCTAGATTTTTCAAAAATTGAAGCGGGAAAACTTAATATTGAATCTGAGGTTTTTGAACTCGACAAGCTGGTCGAGCAAGTCATTCGGTTACACGGGATAAATGCTAAAGAGAAGCGTATTGAATTGTTACAGTACGTGGCAAGGGACGTTCCCCTTCAAGTCTCTGGTGATGCCCTGCGTATTGAGCAAGTGCTGAATAATCTGCTAAGCAATGCCATTAAGTTTACTGACGAAGGAATGGTGTTCGTATCGGTTAATAAAAAATACTCTGAACACGGCGTTTTACTTGAGTTCTCAGTAAAAGATACGGGAATTGGCCTTTCAACAAATCAGATAGAATCACTGTTCGATGCCTTTACGCAAGCTGATGAATCCATTACCCGTAAATATGGCGGAACGGGGTTGGGCTTATCAATTTGTAAGCACCTTGTTTCGCTAATGGGCGGGGAAATATGGGTAGAGAGTAAGCTTGGTCAAGGCGCTACTTTCTTTTTCACTGTGTTAGTTGAGCAGCATAATCAACTGCCACAACCCACTACGTTAGGAAACCTAACGTTATCCGACCTAAAAGTGTTGGTGGTTGACGACACTATGCTTTCAAGACAAGCAATAGCGGAAGCGTTACTGCGCATCAATATCAACCCAGATTTGGCCACTGGTGGTAAAGAAGCGCTTATGTACCTGCGTACCGCTGTGGCAAGTAATGTACCGTATGATTTAATCATTATTGATTGGAAAATGGCGGACATTGATGGCATCGAGTTAGCCTCAATTATTAATCAGGAGTTCAGTCAAGGTAAGCCTAATATTGCGATGTTGTCAGCTTATGATATTGAATCACTTAAAACCCTCGGGCGACCAGTGGGCGTAGAGTACTATCTACAGAAACCGGTTAATAGCAGCTCGTTGCAGAATTGCTTACTGAGAATGTCTACTCGGGGCAAACCTCAAATGGCATCGTTAGAAAGTGAAGCTAAAGCGCCACCCGATTTTTCTGATAAAAATATCCTTTTGGTAGAAGATGATGCGATAAATCGCAAAGTTGCCAAACTGTTTTTAGCCGATACTAAGGCCAAGGTCAGTGTTGCAGAAAATGGCTTAATTGCTATGCAAATGTTGGAGCAAGAGAACGTTTTCGATCTTGTCTTGATGGATATGCAAATGCCTGTGATGGACGGGTTAACTGCTGCTCAAAAAATCAGAGAAGAGTTAAAGCTAGATGTTCCAATTGTGGCGATGACAGCACACGCTATGCAAACAGAGATAGAAAAAAGCTTCGCCGTGGGCATGAATGCGCATATTGTAAAACCCGTTAAGCCTGAATATTTGTACCATGTATTAAGTGAGCAGTTTGTAAAAGAAGCTTAAGCCTAACATTTAGAAAAAACCGAGCCTCAACAAGCTCAATAACAACCTTAAGTTTAAGAACACAAACTCAAACAACGCTAGGAACAAAAAAAAGCGGTTAACCTGTTTTAGGTTAACCGCTTTTTATTAATGTTTACGTGTTAGCTGTTGAGTTTTAGGCGTTAGCAAAAGTACACACCTAAATTTCAGCGTTGTTGAAATAAAACTATATAGGTGAACCCGGTGGTAACGGCTTCACTTCAAACGCCCCAGACCAATGACCTGATTTCCAGTAAGTATCGAAGTACTTATGCAAAACTTCATCAGCGTCTCTATCGCTATCATCATCTAGCCATTCATCGAACTCAAGCAACGCACTGTGCATCGCCATTTTAGCTTCTGGTGCCAATGCTGGGTTTGTTACGGCTTTCATTATGGCATTCAATGCAACTAACTGTAGACGTGAAGCAACCAAATCGCCTTTAGCCCCGCGTTTGTGTTTAACGCGATACCAATGCACGTTTAATATCTGGCGCACTAGCCCTTCCACACCCACGAGTGCTTTTGTTCGGCTACTTTGCCACGCTAAACGATTTAAACGCTCTGGGTGTAGTAATAATGACAATGCAAAATCACTGGCAGAGGCTGCTGCTGATACTGGGTCGAGCATAAGCCCCATTTTTCCCTGAAAATGCTCACGGGTAACATCATCACCGTACGCAGTGGGCGGAATGAGTGCTAATACGCTTTCAGGAATAGTTAAATAAGGCACGGTAGTGGCAGTAATAAGCTGCTGCATGGCACGTTGCTGTAGCTGTGGTGCAACGTCTTGCTGACCTTGTGGCGTGGTGTAATCGCCCTTACGCTCGTATTCGTAAATCAAGCCTCCCACTTGTTTTGCTACCGCTTCTAATTGAAAGCGATGAAGCAAATAAATTGGCACTAATGCATTTTCTAGTGACGACAAGCTAGCATTGGGTTTCAGAGTATCCATTCCCAGTTGTTCAAGCGCATGGCGTCTGACCGCAGAGATTTCATCGAAAGCATCTAGCGGATCGGCACCGTTTTCCCACATGTGTCCATTTGCCGAACTATGACGCGAACTTCGGGTATCAGAATCTGACTTAAATGCCAGTCCTTGATTACGAGTTTTAACAATTTGCTTAGCCAAACCTTCGGCTTCTTCATTGAGAGAACCAAATTCTTGATAGCCATAAACAATAGCGTGTTTATCCCAGGCACCTATGCCCTTATCGTAAGCCCCTTCAAGGCTAATTTTATCGCCTTTTAGGGTAATGCGCGGGTGTGGATAATCCATCACGGAAGCCAAGTCGTTTTCACTGGCCGCAAAATTGTGTGCTATGCCCAAGGTATGCCCTACTTCATGGGCAGAGAGCTGCTTGATGCGATCTAACGCCATGGCTTCTTGTTCAGGTGAGCTAGCATTGTCACCAGAAAATGGGCTGGTAAGCCCTAGTGCGATTAAATAGTCTTGGCGAACACGCAGTGAGCCCAGCGTCACATGGCCTTTAATAATTTCACCCGTGCGAGGGTCGACCACGGACGAACCATAAGACCAACCTCGGGTAGCCCGATGCACCCAGTTAATCACGTTGTAACGGACATCCATGGGATCGGCATCTTGGGGCAACACTTTCACCTGAAAGGCATTTTTATAACCTGCCGCTTCGAAAGCTTGGTTCCACCAGCTGGCGCCTTCTTTTAATGAGGACATCACCGGTTCTGGAATACCTGGGTCTAGGTAATACACAATAGGTTCAACCGCTTCGCTCATAGGCGCATGTGGTGATACCTTGGCGAGACGGTGGCGTGTAATAAAGCGCTGCTCCGTAGGCTCATTGATTGCCGTAGAGTAATCGAAATAGCGGAATTTCCAATAACCTGAGTAGGGATGATAAGCCCGTGGTGTATAGCCATCGTCAGGTAATGCAACAAATGAATGATGAAGGTGTACCGAAAGGTTTTCTGCATCTGGCGCGACATCTGTCAAATAGTTACCCGGCTTGCTGCCAGCAAACGTGACTAAAGCTTCAAGCTCGGTGTTTTTCTCAAACCCCTTTGTGCGAGGTAAATATACTCCGCTACGGCTTTTGTCTGCTTTAAAGCTGCCTTGTTTTTTAGCTGCTAGCCGGTTACCGATGCCGTGAATATCGCTGAACAAGAAAGGTGTGTAGTCGATTAAATTCGCATTATCACTTTTCGCAACTATCACAAAACCTGCTAATACCGAACTTGCAAAAGCTTCACTAATACTTTGTTTTTCAGCAGCGCTGCCATGGGCTGCACGGTACTTAGTATTTAACTGCTTCAGCATCAGCTTATTGCCAAAGCGTTCGAAGGCAATTAAGCGAGTGCGCCCTAACTGGCCTCTATCTAAACCAATATCGTTAGAGCCTACGCCGTAAGGTAAGCTGCTTTGAAATAAAAACTGCTGCTCATCATTAGGTATCGATAAATACACTTTGTCAGTTTCATCATCATAATACACGGGGATGAGGCCATCTTTGGCTGACATCTCTTTGGTAAATTCGCTAATGGTGGGTAACGCTGCCCACACAGGTGTCGCGAAAACAGCAGACACGACCACAACCATGAACCACCGTATAGCGCTGCACGAGAAGCGCTTCTCAACCCTAGCCTTTTTATTACTTTGTTTGTTTTCGACCAACACGACTGATTTCCTTTTAAATAACGCCAACGCTGTATTTTACTTTTTATATCATCTCAACTTATACCTCTTCTACCCTATCGTAAGTGTTTGATTATGCATATGGCTATTCATCGAAAAACACTGACTATTGCGTGAATTTTTAATGGATAAGGTTCTAACCTAGTCGCAGATGGTTAATGCTTGTATTGATTGCTATTAAAAATCGCGACTAGAACCGCTATTGGTCATTGCAGCTGGCTAACGCTACCTGCTTTTGCTATTAGATATGGCGACTTTGTTGGTAATTAGGCTGGCACAATTGATATAGTACGGGCATTGTTACCCCCACGTTGTAAGAAAGTATGTTGAAGTACGCTACCCGAGCCACCACCCTATCCCCTTTTTTAGCCATGGCCTATGGTGAAAAAGCCACTGCGCTTAGCAATCAAGGGCATGATGTTATTCGGTTAAACTTGGGTGAGCCTGACTTTGGCGCGCCCACGCCGGTTGTTGAGGCTATGAAGCAGTCGTTGTCTCAAGCTGATTACCCGTATACTTCAGCATTAGGCTTGCCTGAACTTAGAAGCGCCATTGCCCAGTTTTATAAAACACAGCACAACGTTGATATTCCAGCTTCGCGCATTGTAGTTACCGCTGGCGCATCAGCGGCTTTATTATTAGTGAGTGCAGCGCTCGTTGAGAACGGCGATAAGGTAATACTTGGCGATCCTTCATACCCTTGTAATCGTCGATTTTTAAACACCTTTGGCGGCGAAGTTACGTTAGTGCCGACTTCTAGCAAGCAACAATTTCAGTTAACCCATGACGATGTAACACACCATTGGGATAGTAAAACCAAAGGCGTGCTTATCGCTAGCCCGGCTAACCCAACTGGCACCGCTATTGCAGAAAAGGAACTATATAGTATTGGTGAAACCTGCAAGCAAAATGATGGATTTCTTATTGTTGATGAAATTTATCTCAACTTAGATTTACGCGATAGCTCGCCTTCTGCTGCAAAGCAACCTGCCCCACTTAACACGGTTTTGGCGAACGAACGCTTGCACAACAATACTATTGTGATTAATAGCTTTTCCAAATACTTCGGTATGACAGGCTGGCGCTTAGGTTGGTGTGTGGTACCCGAAGGTATGACCCAAGTTATGGAGCGATTAGCACAAAACCTATTTATTTGCCCCTCTACCCTAGCCCAGCAAGCTGCGCTAGCGTGCTTTACACCGGAGTCACTTGCCCAATGTGAACAGAAAAAAGCTCAACTGAGAACACGTGCTTCGTTTGTGCTGGACGCCATTGCAGACATGGGCTTAAGTATTGACGCTACACCAGATGGCGCGTTTTACGCGTACATCAATATTGAACCTACCGGTCTTACCGCCATTGAGTTCTGTGACCGTTTATTAGAAACCGAATATGTGGCATTAACACCCGGTGACGACTTTGGCGAACATAATGCTACTCGTTATGTAAGGCTGTCGTTTGCCACAGAGATAAGCCGTTTAAAAGAAGGCTTAACCCGTATGAAACGATTTGTTAAACCCTACATTCGCTAACCGCTATTTATTCGCCTCTGTCTATTTTGTTTTAGCAAGTACTGCGCATTAAATACTGGGTGGTAAATTACGTGTGCATTCACACCCAAATCAATACTCAATTATTACCTAAAAAAATAATTTAACCTGAATGGATTGCGTATATTGGTTGCACGTAAGTTTTCCATGAAAAATAAAATAGGACACGATATTTATGAGTGATCAACGGGAATTCGATGTAGTCATTTTTGGTGCTACGGGCTTCACTGGTAAATTGGTAGCTGAATACTTCCAAAGCCAGTATGGCAGCGACAGCAGCGTAAAATGGGCTATTGCCGGGCGCAACGAAGCCAAGCTTGCGGATGTTAAAGCAGAGTTAGGTATTAGCGAAGATGTGGTAAGTATTATTGCAGATGGTGATGACGACGCTGCACTAGATTCGCTGACTAAGCGCACATCAGTGGTATTAACCACAGTAGGGCCTTACCAAATTTACGGTGAAAAATTACTCTCTGCCTGCGTTGACAACGGCACGGGCTATACCGACTTATGTGGTGAGCCTGCGTGGATGCACCAGATGATCAATAAATATGAAGCCAAAGCAAAAGACACGGGTGCCAATATTGTTTTTTCGTGTGGGTTCGACTCTGTACCTTTCGATTTGGGGGTTCACTTCTTACAAGAACACGCTAAAAAGCAAACCGGCGCCGCGATTGAATACGTAAAAGGCCGTGTGAGAAAAATGCAGGGTACGTTTTCTGGTGGTACAGCAGCCAGCTTAAAAGCCACTATGGTAGCAGCACATAAAGACAAATCGATTATGTCTGCACTGATTAATCCGTTCTCGCTTGCAGATGCTAGCCAAAGTCACCCACAGCCAGATGGCACCAAGCCATACTACGACGAGTCTTTAGGTTCGTGGGCTGCGCCATTTATTATGGCGGCTATTAATACCAAGAACGTACACCGTTCTAATTACTTGGCAAACTTCGCCTACGGCAAAACCTTTCAGTATGATGAGATGATGCTTACTGGCCCTGGCGAGAAAGGCGAAGCGATGGCGAACCATGTTGCCCAAGACAAATCATTAGGTGGTGAGGGTGGCCCTAAGCCTGGTGAAGGCCCAAGTAAAGAAGAGCGGGAAAATGGGTTTTACGATGTTATGTTTATCGGTGAAGCAACTAATGGCGATACCCTTGCGGTATCAGTAACTGGTGATAAAGACCCGGGTTATGGCTCAACCAGCAAAATGATTTCAGAATCTGCCCTTTGCCTTTGTAAAGATGTGTCACTTTCTGGCGGCTTCTTTACACCTGCATCTGCATTGGGTGATAAGTTGATTTCTCGCCTCACTGAAAAAGCAGGGCTTACGTTTAACATAGAGAAGTAAGTTTCTTTTTTAAAGAAATGCTTTTAAAACGCCGCTGCGGCTCGCTCTGCACGCGGCGTTTTTGTTTTTCGAAAGTTTGCTCTTTATCCCTCAGCGACATTTTTATTTGTAAGCCCTTCTACTGTTTTCCTCTCTGCCCTTCTCAGTTACTTAAAGCAAAAATTGTCAACAAAGTGTAAAGTTTTGAACAGATTTCGTCTTATTCACTCCTAATCTTTGAACAACAAGATGCCTGCCCCCTCGCCGCTCCTTGCCCTCGGTATGCAAACGTCTGAAGAAATTAAAAGTAATTATAAATGCTTCAAAGGATTTGAAGGTTCAAATAGCAATCAATCTCCCCATTTTTTTGAACGAGCATGATTGTTTTTTAAATAAGCAGTTACAGGACATATTATGAAAAAATTAGCGTTTTTAGCCGTTACGTTAAGCAGTTTATATGGCTGCGGTTCAGACAACAACGACGATGAGCAAACCACTAATGCCACATTAACATCCCCTGATGTTGATACCATTTCTGATGCAAATAATGATGGCGCCGACAACGATGAAAACTCGGGCAACAACAGAAACAATGCTGATAATAACCAAAGAGGCAGATCTGCTCAGGGAATTGACGAAGATGTAGATCAAGAACGCCAAAATAGCCGGGATAGAGAAGGAAGAGACGATTTTGTCTTCAATACCCAAGGAGGTAGAGAAATACGCTCTTACGATGGCAGTAGTAACAATCAAGATAACCCCGATTGGGGTGTTACCTTTAGTCACCTGCAACGTATAGCCCCTGCTTTTTACACTGACGGCGTGTCAGAAATGGCCGGTTCAGCACAAAAAAGCGCACGTGAAATAAGCAACTTGCTGGTGATGCAGGCTGAGGGAGAAAGTATACCCAACACTTATAACACCAGTGATTACTTATGGCAGTGGGGACAGTTTATTGACCACGATATAAGCCTTACAGACGGAAGTACCCTAGAAGCGGAACACATCATTGTGCCCACAGGCGATGTATTTTTCGACCCTAACAGTACAGGGAGTGTCACTATTTCATTTAATCGTGCAATTTACGACCCTGACACAGGCACCGATACGGATAACGTTCGTGAACAGGAAAATGAAATTACGAGTTGGATAGATGGCTCGATGATTTATGGCTCTGATTCCGAACGTAATGAAGCGTTGCGCGAAGGGGAACAATCGCCCTTTTTAGCTACATCTGACAATAACTTACTGCCAAGAAATCCTAACGGATTTCCGAATGCTAATGGCTTTGTATCTGACCCTAGCGTGTTATTTCTCGGCGGCGACGTTCGGGTAAATGAACAAGCTGTGCTTACCGCTATGCATACTATTTGGGTAAGGGAGCACAACCGCATTGCGACTATTCTACAGGCGCAACAGCCCCAAGCCGATGTCGAAGATATATACGAACAAACTAGGCGTCTTGTTATTGCCAAGTTGCAGATAATTACCTACGACGAGTACCTACCTGCTTTATTGGGCGAAAACACAATGCCTGATTATCAAGGTTATAATGATGGCGTAAATCCAACCACGTACAATGAGTTTTCAACCGCAGCCTATCGGCTTGGTCATAGCGAAGTCAGTGACAATATACTTCGCTTAGATGCCGACAATAATCCAATAGATGAAGGCAGTTTGGCGCTTCGTGATGCCTTTTTCACAGGGATAGGGCTCTACGTTGAAGAAGATGATATTGACCCTGTTCTTCGCGGCCTGGCAAAACAACGTCATCAAGCTATCGATATTAAAGTGGTAAATGGACTACGTAACTTTTTATTTGGTAGGCCTGGCAGTGGAGGCTTTGACCTTATCTCTTTAAATATTCAACGGGGACGAGATCACGGGCTAGCATCCTATAATGATGTTCGGGAAGCCATGGGGCTAGAGCGTGCTGAATTTTTCAGTGACATTACTTCAAACACCACGCTGCAAACTGCACTGTCCAACGCCTACAATTCGATTGATGATGTTGAGCTATGGGTAGGCGGGTTATCTGAAGATCCTCAAACTGAAACGGGTTCTCAGTTAGGTGAATTATTTACTGCTATTAATGTTAAGCAATTCGACGAACTTCGCGAAGGTGATCGGTTTTGGTATCAAAGATATTTGACCGATGACGAGCTTGAAATGGTAGAAGGCACTACGCTAGCAGAGGTAATTCGAGCGAATACTCACATTGGTGACGAACTACAGTCTGAGGTTTTCTTTGTAGAATAAGGTATAAAACGCGGATTTACCCTACTTGCTTTATGGATGAAGAACGCAGTACTAAGACCCAGGAATAAGTAGGGTCTATTCCGCTTATTAGCTCATGTATTAGCTTCTGTATTAGCTCATTACCTTTTATCTATCAGTGCACCAAAATTGCCAAGTTGAAGTATAAAAAGTAAGACTTAATTAACCTTATCGGCTTTTCTGCTACCTACCGATGAGAAAAATTAGTAAAGGAGATTACTATGGCTAAGCAACACGCCGCACAGATTAAGAACGACGACACGTATGAAGCGCTTCGGGATAAAGGCTACAGCAAAGAAAAATCAGCCAGAATTGCCAACGCGCAAGCCAACGATGAGCAATCGCCCTCGAAAAAAGGCGGTGAAAGTAAAAAATATGAAGAACGTACCAAGAAAGAGCTTTACGACAAAGCTAAAGAAGTAGGTATTTCAGGTCGCTCAACCATGAGTAAAAGTGAGCTGATTGATGCGCTACGACATCATTGATACTGCGTTGAGGGTGCTTTACTAGAGAAAGCGTATTTTGAATTCTAATGCGTATTAGTACGGTAAGGGTAAAAGGCCGATGGTTTTGCTGTTGTCGTACCCCATAGAGATATCAACAAAACCACCAGCATTTAGTCTTTATATTGCGTTACAAACTTATGCTAAAACCGTTTTTAATGCTTTTACGCACGCATCCGTTTCTTCAGGAATACCTACACTGATTCGTGACCATGTGTCGTAGCCAGGCCATGTACGGCCAACTACTTTAATTCCTTGCGCTTTCATTAACTTTGCAAACTCGTCGTGCGGCATACCGGTATCCATATAAATGAAGTTGCCTTGCGGGTTTTTCGCATAAGCCTGGCCTAGCGATTCAGCAGCGGCCGTTAGCTTCTCACGTTCTACTTTTACCCTTGTACGCATGGTATTTAGGTTTGCATGATCTTCCATGCTAGCCATACCCGCAACTAATGCTAAGTAGTTCACACCACCCATACGCAACATGCCACCTAATTGTTTTGCTTGTTCAGCGGGTAGAATGGCATAACCTAAGCGTTGGCCTGCCATGGCATGAATTTTAGAGAAGGTGCGGCAAATAACTACATTATGCCCTTCGGCCACTAACTTTGATTGTACATTAGCCGGGTAAGCGTCTGACATTTCGATATACGCTTCATCGATAAATACCTGCGCTTTTTTAGATACACGCTTCGCAAACGCGGTAAGTTTAGCCGCATCTACCACTGTACCCGTTGGGTTATTAGGATTACAAATATACACGGCAGTGGTGTCTTCAGTAACCGCAGCTTCAATCGCGTCTAAATCGAAATTCATATCAGCATCTAGCGGAACGTAAGTTACGTCAGCGCCCATGAATTCTGCGCCACGAGGAACACCCTCGTAAGTAGCCATAGACGTTACCAGTTTATTACCATTTTTTGTAATCCAATCGGCGTAGCCAAATAAAATGGGAGAAGAGCCATTGGTAACAATAATTTGATCTTCAGATACCCCTTCTTGTGCAGCAATTTTACTTTTAAGCACATCAACCGTTGCATCTGAGTAGCGCGCTAAGTTGAATAGTTCACCTTGCATGGCATCTACTGCTTTAGCTGAAGGGCCAAAGGCGTTTTCATTAGACGATAAACGAACAAGACCGTCGCTTACATTAGGGGTAGCAGTAGGAAAGTGATCCGTTTTCATACCTGCTGCGCTAAGTTCTTTAATGCTAGAGTCTACGCATGCTGTTAGTGCAACTGCACCTGCACCTATACCTACTGACTTTAACCAATTACGACGTGATGAATTAACTGAAGGATTATTTTTTATTTCTTGTTTCATTTGCCACTATGCCTAATAAATACACCGAACCTTAGACTAATGGGTAATAAGCGGGCATGCAAGAGAGATTTTTCAGTAACCCACTGAATTAATTGCACTTATTTAGTGCGCGCAATGCTCAAAAATAGGCATGGATGCATTCCATTGTCCACTTCAGTGTTTGCCCTTACATGCTCAGGGTACGTAAAAACGCAGTAACTTAATGGTAAAAATAGGCTTAAATTCTAATAAAATCAATATCACTATCAAAAGCAAATGTAATACTATTTTTGTAAAAAGCTTAAGTTTTCATCTATAACCAACAGCGGTAAATTTTGCTACTTAATAGTGCATAAAAATAAGGCAACCGCAAGAGAATTACACAGTACATGCAATGCAAATGATAAGAAAAAACCTTTATAAAAACTTTGTTTATTACCTATTTGATAGGCAGTACAGAAAAACAGAAAAGCCCATAGGGCGGGGAAAAAACGTACCGGGTCTACAAAGCAGTGAAGTGATGCAAAAAATATCGCATTAATTCCTAACATTCTTCGCTCGCTTAAACTAAAAGAATTACAAATGCCATAGGCTAGCGCAATCATAAGTGTTTCAAGAGCTGGGGCAATAACCGTAATGATGATGAGCATGCCCATACTGTTTTCCATAGTGCTCCCAATTCGATGATTAAATACAATATCTACAATTGTTCCAAATATAATCACGGGAACTTGTATAATTAAAAGGAGTTGGAAAGCTCTTATGAAAGGTTTTTTTGAATATTCAAAACAGTTTTTTGTGATAAACCGATATAAATAACTTAGTGGATTTTCATGTATTTTGTTAAGTGCGCCTATCATCGTTTCACCCTACCGTATTTGTTTAAATGCAAAATACACACAGGCTCGAAAGTCTGTGTGCATGACCTGTCAACTGAATTTGTTACCAAACCGTTGTATGCTCAATGCTTCGCCCACTACCAACGTAGTTACTATAACCTCTGTGTGACATCGATAATGTTCCATAGAGTACTTCGGCAAAAGTCAGCCAGTTATCGATACCGCCTCCACTAACAGTATTAATTTCCTCTGCATTTAATGTTCTCATTTTCATAATCCTTATATATGTAAAAAATTGTTGTTCTCAATAAATATTGAGGCTCCCAGATTACTCTGTCTGCTTATATTTAATAACTGTACGATGTACCTGAATGCAGCTTAATAGGTAGTAATTTGGATATGACCTATGAGTAAGAATCTCGAACCAAAAAGAGATTTACCCCATTTTGATCCATATCAACGCTATTTTAAGAGACTTAAACCACACTACAGCTATCCTGAGACCAACAAGACTACGTGTATGCTCTCGCTAGTAAATAACAGCAATACAAACCACGACATTCGTCCTGAACATCATGGCTTGTATAAACTTAGCTTAAGCCCTAATGCGGATATTGCGGTGGCGAGCAAGCCGGTCTTTGGTGCGAGTATTACTTTTCACGCAGACCTACTCGCTCACAACAGCTTCATTGTTAAACCTGACAATTTATTAGGGTGGGTAGATATGAGGGGACTCGCTTATTTTACGATTTGTTCAGGCCAGCATCCACTAGGCGTCAATAACGTGAATGGCAATGCAACCACACTACCTTCACAATTTATAAGCGCGGAAAATGGCATGCTGCGCTTCACGTCAGCACTTCGCATATACCTACTGGCAAAAAAGCCCAGAGACATTCAGGAACACGGGTTATGTTACTTCACCCCAGTATGATTAAAGACATATAACTACGCGCAGACAGATCAGCAAGAATGGTATCTCTTACTAAGACTGCGCTTTTAGCTACTGCAGCTACTTTTTTTGAGTTGCCCGCTTTTGCTACACGGTTTGTTTTGGGACTGTAATGGTAAACAGCAACACGTTATTCACCTTCTAAAACACACATCTTAATCGCTTCTGACAAACCTGAAAAACGCTTATCTCGCCGTTCTACCATAGCGCTAAATGTGGTGGTGTTCGCTATAATCAAACACCCTTCTTTCGCCCGCGTTAGGCCAGTGTACACTAAGCCTCGATGAAACAACCCTGCGGCTTTTTCACTTTCCGGTTTAGGCAGTAATAACACCACGTATTTAAATTCTGAGCCCTGCGATTTATGTATTGTCATTGCAAATACGGTTTCAAACGCAGGAACCCGAGATAACGAAATTGAACGTAGGTTGCCGTCTTGAGTTTCAAACCAAGCCAATAGCTTTCCATTAAGGTCAGGCCAGATAATACCCACCTCACCATTTGATAAGCGCTGTGGATGATTGTTTTTCACAATCATAATGGGCTGGCCTTGGTAGAAAAAACCTTCGCGGCGTTTGATATTGTGTTTAATCGCATCGAACACCAGGGCATTCAACCCTTCTACACCCATGTCGCCTTTTCGGACCGGGGTCAACCATCGCACGCGATTGAGCATACTAAGGGCTTCTTTCGCGCTTTGCGCTTGAAACACAGGTTCGTAGCTTTCTTGTGCTAACTTTTTTAACGCGCTGGTTGTGAACTTACTTTCAGGTTGAATAAATACACCGTCTTGTAGCCAATGGTTTTTTTCGCTAGGGCTTCTAGGCGTTTGGCTGGGAGCGTTTTCTGTGAGTAGCTTTTCGGTGGCAACATCTGAATGCATAGCATCAAGCGCCTGTTTACTTTTTCCTGCCTGAATAGCGGTGGCGACTTCAGCTACCTGCCCTTTAAATCGCTGAGGTGCTTGAAGGGTATGCACCCAGGTTTTGGCATTTTCGTTAAGCGGAAGTAAAGGCAGATGTGGGCAGAGGGTGGCGATATGCTGACGTAGTTCGCTAGTCACTGCGCCTAGGTTATTTTCAGATATACCCGTTTCGGCATACTCTGCTTCTTCGCTATCGTGCACAAGTTGCTCAAGTACATTCCCCAGCTCTACAGCAGGCAGTTGATCGGCATCTCCAATAAAATACAAACGCGCATGAGGCGGTAGAGCGCGAATAATTCTAGCCATGAGCGCCAAATCGACCATGGACGCTTCATCCACTATAAGCACATCAAGCATTAGCGGGTTGTGCTGATTATAGCGTGTGGCGATGGTGTGTTCACGTAGGCCTAACAACCTATGCAATGTGACCGCATCAGTAGGTACACTGTCTAATAATTTGTCATCCACCTTACCCCGTAAGGTTTCCAAATTACTTACAATAGACTCGGTCATGCGCTGCTGCGCTTTACCTGTTGGGGCGGCTAGTACTATGCGTTCATTCTGGTTACACGCTTGAAGCGCTAATAACAGCCTAAGTACGGTGTAGGTTTTCCCTGTACCAGGGCCACCGTTAATAACACTAAATTGTTGCACTAAACTTTTGGCCACCGCAACTTGTTGCCAATCTTGCTCATCAATGGTGTTGGTTGGAAACATTGCTGGCCACAGGGCTTTAACCCGTGATAGCCCGTCTTCACTTAGCGCTGTGATATGAGTTCGATCAGCGATACTGGCGGCTATTTCTTGTTCAAAGTTATAGTAGCGCCGACTATACAATTTGCCTGATTGATACACAAATAGTGGGGATATCTTGTTATTTTTGTCATCCTTTTCACTGCCCAGTGCCTTTTTAATTACACTGATCATTTCGGTAAGGCCGGGAAATTTGTAGCCTAATTTACGAGATGACGTAACTGAATCTGATGTTGTAGGTTCAGGTTGTAAATGCAATACCTGAGCAGACTGGGGCTCAGCTTCGGTCCAAAGTTGTGAATCAGAATCGATTTCTTGTTCCAGTTCTAATTCAGTTTCTAATTCAGTTTCTAATTCGGCTTCTGATTCGGCTTCTAGTTCAGCTTCTGATTCGGCTTCTAATTCGGCTTCTAATTCAAGAGAGGGCTCAACAAACAACCGAGTTCCCGCGACTTCAGTGAGTAACAAGCAACTATGACCGCTGCGCTGCATAAATGACAGCGTCACCAGCAGGTGTAACCAAATGACCTGTTCAGCGTCGGTTAGACTTTCGCAATTCGCGAACTCCAGTGCCACAAAACGATCGATAGCTTCAATGCCGAAAAGTTGTTCTAAGTACTCGTGACTATTTATCATAAGTCCAACTCCCCTTGCACTGCATCGGGCGACGGGTCATCTGAGGATTGCTTGTTTGAAAGCGCTTCGCTAGAAACCGTTTTTCCTGAAGGTTCTTTTTGTTCTTCTTTGTCGTCGATGCCTTCGTCTGCAATCTCTGGCGCAATCTCTGAGCCTGAAAATAAGCAATCCAATGCTTGTAGCGTTGCGCTATCTATGGGCGTGAAAAAGACGCCCTCCCCGTTCGTATTGCTTGGGTGCATGCCTCGCAAATACAAATAATACACGCCTCCAAAATGCGCTTCGGGCGTATAGTCGGCAATGACATTCTTTAAGTATCTATGCAGTGCTAAGCAATAGATTAAGTACTGCAAGTCATATAGATGGTGCTGATTATTAGCATTTAATGCTTGAGGCATATAGTGAGACACACTGTCGCCTAGCCACGTAGATTTATAATCGGCAACATAGTACTTACCTTCATGGGTAAATATTAAGTCGATAAACCCGTGCATCATGCCTTCAAGTGCCGACATCATTAAAGACGGAACAGGCTCTGCTGTAGGCAAAATTGTGGCCGATTCGCCACTGTTATCTAGTGCAAGCTGCTTTGCTACAGACTTTCTATGTTCGAATAATATGTGCTTTAGTTCACTCCATTTACTTTCGTTCATGGGAAAGTAAAACTCCGCTTCCCGAAGGGTTTGCGGTAGTGAAAGGTCTGATAATGTTAAATGACTCGGCGACTGCTTTGTACCCAATGGCGTAGCCAGCACTTCGTCTAACCAGTTATACAAATCGTCTGTACGCGATGCTTCTAAGCCAAATCGAACGGCAAGCTCAGCGCCATTTTCATTCCACTCAGGCGCAGAAAAGTCGTTTAGCTCAAGTAAGTCATGCAATAAATTACCTGCGCTAGCCCCCTTTTGTAGCGTAAAGCGTATTTGGTTCTGAGAAACAACCTCAGCAGAGGTAACCTCAAAACCATCATCTAGTGTTATCTCTTCGTCTCGTACGGTTTGCATAACGGGTATGCTGGGTACTGTTTGGTTAACATTTTTTGGTGCTTGTGCGGCTGACATCACCGTCATGCGGCTAATGGCCGAGAAAGAATATAAGCGCCAATCTTCGCTGCTTGTACCTGCAAACGTTAGCGTAGCTAAGGGGACAACCGTTTCTGTGCTGTCAAAGCTTGAGTACTCATGCGCCATCGAATCAGCACTAATGTGAGTAGCGTGAGCATCGGGTTCACGAGCAATCGCGTCTAACATGGTTACCCAATCACGACCTTCATCGTCATTGATGTTAAGGGCGTGGGCCAAGGCGCTTTTTTCATGCCCGTCTAGTGGTAATACGCCCATATAACAGCGATGAGCCGCACGGGTAACGGCTACATAAGCCAATCGCATTTCTTCAGCGTCGCCCTCTTTGCGTACTCGTTCAATTGCCGTATTGGTGCGCCCTAATTGCAGCTGCAATTCTTGGCTCTGTTCATCGTAATAGGTGAATATTTGCGAGTACGACTTTCCACTTTTCGCTGGGTCTCGGTAACCCGTAGCAAAGGGAACAAATACAATGGGGTACTCTAAGCCCTTAGACCCGTGCTGGGTAACCAAGCGTATTAACTGGCTGTCACTTTCAAGTCTTAGCGTCATTTCTTCATCACTTTCAGGCTGATGAATTTGCTTGTGTAGCCAATCAAGTAATTGCTCGGGCCGCTGATGGGTTGCCCCCGCTTTTTCTAAGGTTTCCGCTAAATGTTGGTAATTAGTAAGCGCGCGCTCTACTTCTGAACCATATGGCGTGTAGTTCTCTTGCATTAAGTGCAGCAATACGCTCATGCAGCCTTTTTGAAGCCACATATCACGTAGTGAGGTAACCTTGTCATAGGCTTCATCCCATAGCGCATCGTCTTCGTGATATAACAAATTAACGAGGGTTTGCGGTGTGTACCCCCATAAAGGTGAAGCTAAACTTGAGGCAACCTTACTGGTATCAGTGTTATGCCACACACCATTAAGCAGGCGCAGTACATCTTTAGCCTCGGGGGTGGCAAATAAATTACTTCTATCGCTTAAATAAACGCAGGCTAAGCCTTGTTGCTGTAATACATATTTAATAACGGAAGCTTCATTACGGTTTTTTACCAGTATGGCAATATCGGCAGGTTTAACCGGTCTAGCGGGTTTAGTGGGCTCCTTTTCATCGACAAAAGTCACCTCGTTAAATAAGCGGTAAATCTCTTGTGCTATCCATTGCGCTAAACCACGGCGTAGCGTATTCGCATCACTTTTTTCATCTAAGCTGAAGCTCACGTAATTCATTGCATCACGTTCGTCATTAGGATCGTTAAGTGGATGGGTTGCTGCCGCGGCTTTGGATGTAAACTCAACTGGATTGTATTGAATATTAAAGCCGAACACATCTCTAGGGCTAGGCGCTTGTGTTACGGGCGCTTGCGGAACCGGCGCGCCATAAAACAACCGGTTATAGGCCTTCACCATACCGGCGACCGAACGCCAGTTGGTGTTCATTACCCAGCGGTAATCGGCCTGCTGGCCTGCTTTTAAATAAGTAAATATGTCGCCGCCCCTGAAGCGATAAATCGCTTGTTTGGGATCGCCAATCATCAGAAGCGCGTTATCGCTTTTCGAATTACCAGCACCTGTTTCGATGCCCGTATCTTCTTTGGCGTTAACATCACTATCGTGAACCGATGCTTTGGGATAGACCGCATCTAAAATAGCGTATTGCTTGGCATCGGTATCTTGAAATTCATCAATTAAGGCAACGGGGAATTTCTTTCTAAGCTCAGGTACTAAGCTATTATCAGGCTTAACCACTTCATCGGCGAGCATACGAATAAGGTCGTCAAAGTCGATAACCCCAAGTTGCTGCTTTTGCGCCGCCACATTGGTTTTAATAAAGCTAATGGCGTCGTTAACCAGAGTAAAAACAGGAATTTTATCGAGGTTATCTTGCTTGTCTTTGCATGCTGCTAATATTGCATCGGCAAAGCCTTTAATGGGTGCAAGAATTTCTTTTACCCCAGACTTATTTCTACCAAACCGGCGGCCATCAAGAAACGCGCCTCCTTCTGCCGGTAGCGGCTCATATTCACCACTTTCAAGCCAAGATTTGAGTGCAGCAAGTTCAGGCGTGCGCACTGCTTTATGATCAGGCTTTTTAAGTAGTTGATCGTGAATAAGCGCTTCGTTATCCACAATATTATTATAATGAAACGTAAACTGTGCAGGGGCTGTACTCTCGTTTTCGTGCAGGCCAGCAATAAACGCTTTTTCTATGGTTTCTTCATCTAGCAAAACCGGCGTAAGCGCGCTTCTTACGCTTGAGGAGAATTCATTTAATAGGTTGTCTGGCACATGCCAGCCTTGTTCCGCCAACAACATGAAGTCGTCTTCATTTTGGGAGACTTTTCTTATCCAATCTTGCGCCGCTTGCAAATAGAGATCGTTAGTGTCTTTACTTAAGTTCAGCGCCATTGCAAAGCCACTATTAAACGCTAATTGCCCAATCACATGCTGGCAAAAGCCATGAATAGTGAAGACAGACGCATCATCAAGTTCTAATTGCGCAGCTTTTAGCAGGGCCAAACTGTCTTTCGGTGAACAGGCTCTATAGAGGTGGGCATAGACAGGATCGGCACCATTTAATAGCGCAGCTAGGTCAGCGTTTTCCTTTAAATCTTCATTGTCGTTACTAGCGTTATCATTACCAGCACTATCACTACAAGCACTGTCATCTCCAGTACTGCCATCTCCAGCACTGGCACTAGCTTTATGAATGTCATCAACGTCTAAACAGGCTTCCCAAAACGCGGTGGCTTCTCGCAGCGTTTTGGCTACACGGCCTTTAATTTCTTCGGTGGCCGCTTTGGTGAAGGTCATCACCAAAATCTCTTTTACATTAAGTTTTTTCTCTAACAATAAGCGTAAGTACAAACGCGTGATGTTATAGGTTTTACCCGTGCCCGCGCTGGCTTCAATTAAATGCCTTCCTTTAAGAGGCATGGCTGGCACATTTAGCAATTGCGAAGCACTTGTGGATGCTTCACGGTTAGACAAGCTCATAGCTGCTCCTGTGATGAAATGTTAGCCACCAAAGCAAACAACAAAAATGCGTGTGTGGTTGGCATATCATGCCAACTCACGCCATCAGGGAATAACCATTTAACATAAGGGTTACTCGCGATATCAGCAGTAAATTGCCCTGATGACTGAAGCCAATTTTTGAGTATGCGCTCGGCATCATCACTGGCAAAAAATGCACGTATATCGGGTACTAGCGACTTGCCGGGTTCACCTGTGTCTTCAGTATCAACAACATTTCCAGTACCAACACCACCGTTTTTATCTACACTTTCACTATCTTCTATATCGTGGTCGCCAAGGCTTGCCAGAAATGTGGGTAAGGTGACTTTGTTTGCCAGAAGAGTTCCGGGGGATTTTTTTGTGCCACTGACTACCGCACTCATTAATGAGCTATATACGGGCGTTGGGGCGCTCAATACGTCAACAAACAATGATTCAATACTTAGTAAAATTTGGCAGGCTGTGGTTTTGTCTACTGACGGAAAGCTACGCTTCATTAGCTTAGTTTCACCTTTTACCCAATCGCAGTAAAAGATATCTAGCGGGTATTGTGTATAGGGTGTTACTTCATCGCTTGCGCTAAACACAAGCTGTGTCATAAAGTAACCTAACGCTCTAATGTCATTCACCTTGCCTGCGCACGGCTGCATCAAGCTGTTTCCACCTTCAAGCGCACTCGCGGTAAACGTAAAGTGGTTGCCTGCAAATTGCGCCCGTTTGGGTTCAGCATCATGAGGCCCCATCGCTTGGGTAAGAGCTACCGCGCTTTCCTTCCACAGCTCAAGCTCCTCTTGCGCCACCGGGTTATTGGGAATGTCACCACGAAGCGCGGCGAATTGCACTACCCTATCGCTGTGCTGAAGGGTTGCTGCATTAGCATCATCAAATGAAGCACTGGAAGAAAACATAGCATCGAGTACTTGGTAGCGTACTAGTGCGTTGGTTTCAAAAGGTTCGCTATTGTCTAGCAAAGTCACCGATTGGGATAAATTTACCCCCAATCGCTGCTGAGAAAAGAACGCTAGTGGGTCGCTAAACGCTCGTGCCACTTGCATACACTGAAAGCTGGTATTTTCAGGTGTGCTGTCTACCGCTAAAGGCGCGAGTGAATGTTCTTGTTCCCCAGCTTCTTCGCTGCTTTCTTTGCTGGTGTCATTGTTGGGAGCACTGGTAGCGGCGTCACGTAGTGATTGGGCTAGACGCAACCAACCCGTTTCATAGCTTGGAAGTGTGCCGGTAAAAGCACTTTCGCTAAACGGGTGCAACGGGGCATGTTTTAAATAATGATCAATGTTTACTTGATAGCCGGTGTCTAACATATCGAGAAATTCGCCTAACACTAGGCTGGGCTGACGCTCACTGTTATTTTTTACATCGTTGCCTTGATAGCTTAAATACAGGCTTTCTCTGGCCGAAATAATCGCTTCTAAAAAAAGATACCTGTCTTCTAAACGACGCGAACGATCGCCCACTCTTCTATCAGGTCCAGCCATTAAATCGAGTCCTAACGGCGTAGACTTACGCGGAAACTCGCTGTCATTAAGCCCTAATATGCACACTTTTTTGAACGGGATACTACGCATAGGTAGCATGGAGCATACCGTGACTTGCCCCGTCATGAAGTGGTTACCCGCATCAGGAGAGGAGAATCGACTTAACAGTAATTCCCGCACCTGACGCAAACTTAAATCGTAGGTATAATCGGCTTCTTCACATCGAGCAGACAAATCAGCGGCAACTTTAGCAATAAGATCCCAGCTGTGTTCTTGTTCTTTGGTTGGCGTAAAGCAGGTATCACGCAGTGCTAATAAATCGGCACCCCATGCATTCGGACTTCGCGGGGTATTAAGCTCAGTGGCAAACTTCCCTAGTAACTCAATAACATGGATAAGCTTACCTAGCGTTACCGTCGACTGACCTTCCACGTCAGGGATGGTCAGCATGTTGTCAATAACACCTTCGCTATCTGGCGCTAACATACCTAATAATAAACGCTTAATTCCCCACCACCAGCTGTAAGTGTTTTCATGGGTGGCTCCTGCCGATACATTGGCTTTGTGGCTGCCATTTAATCCCCAGTGAATATGGGCTTGCTTAAGCCATACCGTCATTTGATCAATATCGTCTTGTGCAATACTAAAGCGCTTTTGAACCGCATCAAGTTGTAAGTAATCCACGATATCTGATACGCCAAAACGGCTGTCAGGTAAATGAAGTAGCGTCATGTAAGCAGCAATAAGGGGCTCTGCATCCATGGGGCTTCTATCTGCGATAGAACATGGCAAGCGTACAGGCCCATTGCCCCCTAAGGGTTTGGTTCCCACTCTATGAAATACGGTATCAACAAATGGGGCGTAGTTTTCTATCGCCGGGCACATCACCAGCACATCGGATGGCGTTCTCGATGAGTCTTGCGATAACCAGTGCAGTAAATGATCGTGCAACACCTGAACTTCACGTAGCGCCGAATGCGTACACATAATGGTAACACTGTCGTCAGCGTTATCGGTGGTGTCTGGTTCTGTGCTCTGTATGCTTGCGAAAGGCATAGCAGGTAACGCTTCCAATATATCGTTGTGAATTTGGTTCAATAGTAACGTTTCACCCGTTTCACTATCTGCAGGAATAGGCGCGTCGAAGGCACTAACTTCAAACGTCTCTAAATCGGTGAGCAAATTAAAAAGCTCTCTGCCCTGCTGGCCCAAATTACCTAATAGCGGGTTACTTTGGTCTTGCTGCATCCATTTCTCTAGGCCATCTATGCGCAGCTGCCTTGCGAGTTCACTATCGCTTTTCGCATCGCCCCAATAATTCACACTTGGGTTCAGATGAAAAATATGAATATCAATGTGCGCCGCTAATGCATCAAAAAAGGCAATTAACTGCGGCGCCATGGTGTTTATAGCGAACACCACAATACGTTTGGGTAATTCGTTATCACCACTTTTTAGATGATCGCCGTTATTTAACGCAGTCAGGGTGAGTTGGTGCAGTCGTGCAGGATGTAAAGGTTCTTGCTTGGCTAGATGGCGCCATATTTCACTTTGCCAAATTTCAGATTCATCATTGGTTTTACGCTGGTTTTCTTCCCATGCAAACAACCAATCTGGACGATATAACAAATATTGCTCGTACACATCGGCCAGCGCCGTTGCCAATTGCAACCGTTGTACGCCCTGCTCTTGCTCACTTCCCGCTTGTAACCAGTACTTATTAACTTGCTCGAACGCTGCCATCGATTGCAGAGATGTCTCTCGTCCTGATCCCTCTAGTCCCGATGCCTCCAGTAAAAGTGCATCAATGCGCCAGACGAGGACTTCACGTCGATAAGGCGACTGCTTAGGCACTTTATCTTTACCCAACACCAGCCTTGCCGTGTTCCACATAAATCGAACCGGCAAAGGAAAATCAAGATTCATCGCCACGCCCTGCTCTTTGGCAAGTTGCATACTTACCCAATGCTGCATACCAGGGCTTTCAACTAATATCGTTTCAGGGGTAAAAACACCATTAGGTTGATGCTTGATTAGCGTAGTAAGAAGGAAGCTGAGGTGTTCAAGTTTGTTCGATGGATAAAGCGCGAGCAATCGGAAAATCCTTTGTCGTATTCAGCGGGCGTTATGATAATGAGTGTATCGTAATTCAATGAATAGGTAAGCTGAAATTAAACAGATTTAAGCGATATTATTACGGGATGGTGTTTAGTAGATGGCTAATAAGGACAGACAAAAAAAAGAAAAAAACCCATACAGGCCTCAGGACACGAAAAACCTGTATGGGTAAGGTTTACGGGTTACCCAGTAGCAACGTGAATAAACGTTGCCTGGCGCTCATTCACGTTAGCGCTACTGCATAACACAGTTAACAAAATTGATTTTGCAGGTTAAGTGCCAACTTTTATTCTTAATTAAAACAACAAGTTAATCAAACCTATAATTTATATAAGTCTTTCCTTAGGTTACTAATGGTGCAGATGCACCATTTATGCACCATGAATTAAGCTTCTATCAGGCACTACACGAGCGACTGCCCCCCTGAACCAGCAATGGATTTAAGCTAAATAAGTCATCAATAAACATTCACTGACTCTTCGCATTGCAGTACAATTTCCTCAATTAGAAATTAAGCATAACGCAACCAAATGCTTAATTTGATAGAGACTTAGCTTTAGGAATAATAATGCTTACACAACAACAACTTGCCACCATGCTTGCGCTGCAAGATAAAATGAACACAAAAGTTAATCCCGATTGGATTAACGCAGGCTACGGTTACTTACGAGCAGCCATGGTGGAATCCGTTGAAGCTATTGAGCACCACGGCTGGAAATGGTGGAAAGCACAGCAAAAAGACTTGCCACAACTGCAAATGGAATTAGTTGATATTTGGCACTTCGCTCTATCTGCTTGCATCATCGATTCTGAAGGTGAAGTCAGTACTGCTGCTGAAAGCATTGCCGCACAATTGGCTTTAGGTGATGTTACCGTGACGTTCGACGGTAACGACTACCACCCCAAACAACAGTCGCTGCTAGACAATTTAGAGTTGATGACAGGGCTTTGTGCCGCTAAACGTTTTAGTGTGCCGCTTTTCATGGAAATTGTTGAGCAGTGCGATATGCATGCCGATGAACTTTATCGCCAGTACGTGGGCAAAAACGTTTTAAACTTCTTCCGTCAAGATAACGGTTATAAAGAAGGCACATACAAAAAAGAGTGGCAAGGCCGCGAAGACAACGAACATTTGGTGGAAGTCATGAATGACTTGAACCTGTCTGACGCCAGTTTCAGTGACAACGTGTATAAAGGGCTTCAAGCAAGATACACTGCGTAACCTAAATGACTTAATGCTAGTTGCGCTTTACCTAACAGCACCTACAAAAAAGCCGAGCATAGTCATGTGCTCGGCTTTGTTATTTTTGATGCTGCTAAACTGATAAGTTAAGCATCTACCCATACTAATTTTTCTTTGTATTCACCTTGAATAACAATATCAAAGCGCTCTTCAAGCACATGACGTTTTACCTTAAGTGTAGGGGTAAGTAAGTCGTTCTCAATGCTCCACTCATTTTTCATGATAACTACGCGATCCATAACCTGATGGCTCTCTAGCTTCACATTGATGTGTTCGAAAGTCTTTTTAAGGCTGGCTTCAACAGTTGCCTTATCATGTTTCTGCGCTTCTTCACTTAATACCAACAAGGCGACAGGTTGAGGCAAGTTATTCCCCGTAACACATACCTGCTCTACAATTGGGTTTTCCATGAATTTAGCTTCAATAGGTGCGGGTGCTACGTATTTACCTTTGGCTGTTTTGAAAATATCTTTCAATCGGCCAGTAATTTTAACGTAACCGTCTGCATCAATAACACCTTTATCGCCCGTACGAAGGTACTTATCTTCAGTAAAAACTTCTGCCGTTTTATCGGGTTCTAAGTAGTATTCCAGCATATTACAAGGCGCTTTAACCTGAATCTCACCTTCTTCTGAAATGCGAACATCAACGCCATCATAAGCTTTACCGATACAACCAATTTTGTCGTGGCGGAAAGGTACGCTGCTAGTACCGTAGGCACTGTTTTCCGTCATACCCCAACCTTCCGAGATATACACACCAATTTTAGCGAACCATTCGATAACGGCAGGCGCTAATGGTGCTGAACCACTGGCCCATAATCGCGCGCTGTCGATACCAATTCCTTTACGTACTTTCTTCGCTACCAGCTTATTAATAATAGGAATTTTCAGTAAGGTATCGAGCTTTTTCTGTGGCATTTTAGCCAACACGCCCATCTGGAACTTAGTCCAAAGGCGAGGTACAGAAATAAACAAGGTAGGTTCGCAGTGAAGTACATCACGTTGGAACGACGATAACGTTTCAACAAAGTGAATTTTGCCACCACTGTAATAACTTGCCAATTCAACCAGTACACGTTCGGTGATGTGAGCAAGAGGAAGATAGCTTAGAAGCCTATCGTCACGGTTGACGTTAAGTTGCTCTAACGATTGCTGTGCAGCCCAACAAATAGTGTAATAACTATGTACTACCCCTTTCGGCTGACCCGTACTGCCTGACGTATAAATAATTGTCATGATGCTATTCATATCTTGAACAGGCGAGTCATCTATTGGCGAACAATCGATAAACTCTTTCCATTGCTGCTTAGTAGCGATATTCGGATAAGGAAAGGCAACAGTATTATATTCAGCTGGAATAGAGGCTACTTGCTCTGCAGTATTATCTAATTTGCCTACGAATAATAATTGAACGTCGGCGTGCTTGAGGACGTATTGTACGGTATCAGGGCCAGCAGTAGAGAAAATTGGCACGGAGACGTGCCCTGCCATCATAATACCTAAATCGGTAATGAACCATTCGGCACAATTTTTCGAGAAAATACCGATACGGCTACCCGCAGGCAATGCCATTTCTTCAAGGCGTTTTGCCACGCGGCGAGCTAGGTTACCCACCTGCTTCCACGTATAATTTTGATATTCACCATTAACAGGCTGAGTAAGGAAAACGTCGTCCCCACTGGTTTGTTCCCAGTGGTACAACATACTTAATGGCGATTTAATCACTTCAGTGCTGTTTGCATTTGCTGTCATGTCTAGCGGCATAGGTCACTCATATGTTGTTATAATGTAGCTTATTTTTACAATCATTTCACAGATCTCTAATAAGCCTTATTTTCAGATGAATAACAAGCTTTTTAAACGGACGTTTACATTTCATGCGATGAATGACGTGGCATAGCGCCTGAAATTTAGATTTCTTATAGTTTAGACTTAACTTCTATGATGATCTAATACGCGTTAATTTTAAGCAAACACGCATCTCCTCATCACTTTAAAAGTTAACAATGCACTTAATCAGCAAAATGCACTCACCATTTTTTATTCAGGTAGGGGAATAGTTCGCTGCTAGGCATAGGTTTAGCGTAAAAGTAGCCTTGGTGTAAAACACATCCTTTCTCAGACAAACTTAACGCCTGCTCTTGAGTTTCTACACCCTCAGCAACACTCAGCATATTTAAGCTACTAGCAAGGGTTATAGTGGTGGTTACCAAAGCATCATTCGCATTGCCTGGCGCCATATCGTCAACGAAGCTTTTATCAATTTTAAGTACCGATAGTGGGTAACGTTTAAGATAACTTAGCGACGAGTAGCCAGTGCCAAAATCATCTAACGCTAGAATAAAACCTGCATCAACAAAGCGCTCAATTTGACGCAGCGCATTGTCACTATCATCCATCAACACACCTTCTGTAATTTCAAAACGAAACGCTTCTTTTGGCAGATTGAATTCTTTTAGTAACGAAAAAACACCTTCTAAATCAAATTCGGTTTTAAAATGAAGGGCGGATAAATTGATTGAAACGAAACCGGTGAAGCCGTCTTCATACCATGTAGCAAGGTCTTCGGCAGCCCTGCGCATCGCCGCTCGAGTGACTTCAATGATATACCTTAGCTCTTCTAGTACAGGAATAAAGACGTCAGGGTAAATGGGGTTACCATCAAGCTCACCACGCAGTAAAAGTTCAACCCCTACCGTGTTTTTGTCATGGGTATTAATGATTGGCTGGTAGCAATTGAAAAAACTGTCTTCAGAGTAAGCCCGTTTTATTAAGTTCTCTGTGATGAGCCTTTGTTTAGCCCTATCGTTCATGTCTTTTGTGAAATATGTGAAGCCACTTAGCGTGTCTTTCTTTGCAGAATACATGGCCACATCAGCTTGCTTAATAAGTTCGGCGGGCTCTGTGGCATCGTCGGGGTAAAAGGCAATACCCACACTGCATGACACTCGAAGCACTTCGTTAGCCAGCGAGATAGGTGTTTCAACCGACTCGATTAACTGTGCCACAAAGGAGGTTAGCCCATCCGTGGTTTCCATGTCTTCAATGACGATTACAAACTCGTCGCCGCCCAAACGCGCTACAGTACCTGCATCAGATGCTAGGTTACGCATTCTATTCGCCACGACTTTAAGTAGCTTATCGCCATAATCATGACCAAGTGAGTCGTTAATACCTTTGAAGCGGTCTAAATCGACAAATAACACTGCTACATGGGCACTTTGTTGACGCGCCCCAGCAATAGCATGTTCTAGTCTGTCCAACAGTAAGCTGCGGTTAACTAAGCCGGTTAGGCTATCGTAATTAGCTAACTTTAACAGCTTACGTTCTGCATTTTTTTGTTCAGTAATATCAGACACCACAAGTAGATAATGATCAGCTTGCTCATCTTTTTCGTTCCCTTTAACCGCGCTGATGTCTATAAGAACGTCGTACTGTTTTGTATCAGCACCTTCAATAACCGCTTCGTCTTTCCAGAACTCTCCCCCTTTAAGCTCAGAGAGCTTGCCAGATAGCTGCCATTCTAATGTAGGATAACGGGTGAAAAGCCTATCTATTTGCTTGTCTAGAGACTCTTTGGTGTTGAAATTAAATACGTTTTCAAATGCAGGGTTTGCAGCTACAGGCACTTTATTTTTATCAAAAATAAGTACCCAGTCGCGGGTTTGTCGAAACGCATCGCTAAAAAGCAACGCTTGCTGCTGCGCTTTTTGAAGTCGAAATAGATGACGCTGGCGTGAAACCACGTACGCAATAATCATCAGCAGTATTAAGGTGAAATACGCTGCATAAGCAAAGGGCGACCGCCACGGGACATAGGGCATCTCAAACGTTATAGTGGCGGGTAAAACGTTATATTCCACACTGCTGGCCAATGGCCCCACTGTGAACCGATAACGACCTGGCTCTAAGTTAGTTAAGGTAATTTTATCGTCTTCTGACACACCATCACTAACCACTTGGTTGTTGCGTAATAAGGTGTAGTGATACTTTGCTTTACCCACTCCATTCATCGACAAGGATGAAAAGTGAATGGTCATTCCGTAATCTTGATAATCCAAAGTGATACTCTGTCCGTTTAGATTACCCAGTGGAAGCCGTAATTCCCGGGAATCTACGCTAACGTCTGTAATTGCGGTCTGTCTGGAAATAAGATTGGAGTTGTTGCCTATCTGTTTCAGCAAAGCGGGTGAGAACACCACGACGCCGGAAGTAGAGCCGTAGGCGAGTCGCCCATCTATGAGCTCAAGTGATGCACCTTGATTAAATTCTGACACCGATAATTCGCGGCCATAAATAAAGTTTTGCACTTGGGCTGAGGCTGGTGAATATCTGTGCAACCCAGAATGCGAACTAAACCAAATGTCCCCATTACTGTCTTTTTGTAGACCGTAAACGATATTAGAGAGCAACAAATTACTTTCGTTTAAATTGTAAAGCGGCTCAAAGGTATCAGCATCTACACCTAATAACCCGTACCCGCTAAAGGCGAGCCACAGCACACCTGTGTTATCGATAACCCACGACGTTATCGACCGTTCATTCGCTCGTTGTTTTTCTGAAAAGCGATATACCAACTCGTGCTCTAGGGTAACTGGGTCGACCAACCATAAACCGCCAACCATGGCGAGAAACAGACGATTATCGTGATAAGGAGAGGCACCTAAGAAGCCAATGGAAAAATTGATATCGAAGATATCCTCGTCCAAATCGATAATATCTAACCTTTGCGCGTCTAAGTTATAGCGGTAGTAATGATTACCAACAAAATATAAGTCGCCGTCAGCACCGATGGTAATACTCGAGTTCCATGCATTGAACACATCGCTATCAAAAGATGATTGCAATGGTGGTATGGTCAATTTCCCTGTGCTGGGGTCGAACAACCGAATACCCATGTATGTTTGCACAAACAACCTTCCATCGCCTGCGGGAACTAACTTTTCGATTAGCCACTCTCTCTCGGCGACGAATTCACTATCAGAGGTAATGAACTGTTCTGATGTGCGCGTATTTAGGTTGAATCGATTCAGCCCATTCTCGGTACCAATCCACAAGACGTCCTTATCAGTTTGCGCTAAAGACCAAACCACACTGTCGCTTAGCGCGGTACTCTTGTCATTTCGATTGTTTTGAATCGCATAAATTTCGGCGCTTTTCACACCAAAATACAGTGCCCCCGCATAGACCGAACTTAACCAGAGATTACCGGCATAATCGGTTTCAATATCAAGAATGCGTTTATTAGAGAGTTCTGTTCTGCCGTTATGTGGCTCAAGGATGTGTTCACCCACCCACTTGTTTTGGCTAAGTTGTAACTCAAAAAGACCTTCGTTGGTGCCAAACCAAAATGCATTATCGTCACGTTGTTCCATCGTCCAAATGTTGCGGCTTCTCACTACTCGCTGGAATCCCGAGGGCTTACCACTAACAATATGCGACAACAACTCACCTTTCGTTGTCTGAAATAACCCATTAACCGTACCTAGCCAAATTCTACCTTGTGCGTCGTGCATCAGAAATTTGGTGTTTAGGTTATCTACATCGGGTTCAATCCCGTTTAAGTATCTAACGGGGATAGCTGTTGCATCGGCATTGGATAAATCGAAGGCATCTAATCCATCACTAGTAGCCAGTAACAGCCAGTTGTCTACAACGATAATATCTCGAATGAAATGCCGCTGAGCAATCAGTTCGTCACTAAGTGTGAAGATTGTCTCGTAAGACATGGTGTTAGTGTCAAAACGAACGACTTGCTCAGGCATGGCAATGAATAAGGTAGTTTCATTTTGCCAAAAAAACTGACTCACATCCTGAAACCAATCTTCTTGGGTAGAAAAAGGCAACGCCACTTGTTTGGTGATGGCTTGGGTGTCGAAATCAAGACGGAAAACACCCGACGCGTACGTGCTTATCCATAATGCTTTGTCAGTTTCTAAACTAATTTTGTTTATAGATGCATTAACGAAAAGATCGTTCGGGCCTTTTATGATTTTTGTTCTAACGCCATCCCAACGTGCTACGCCGCCATCAGTGGCTATCCATACAAAGCCATCTGCATCTATCGCGATATCGTTGACAACGTCTTGTGGAAGCCCATTTTTAGTGGACAGCGATTGAAATACGGGATTTGAAAGACGGGGAGACTCAGCGTAGCTAACAGTGCTAACGAAACAAACAGCAAATAAAACTGAGATTAGGTACCAGCGCATGACAACTCGTTTGAATGAATCGTTATTATTATTTGTTATAGTGTATCAGAATGTTTGAGTAAATTGCAGCCAGTACCATTAAGTTACTGAGACTCGCTTCCGTTTAACTTCATTAGTCTTGTTGGACAGGAACTCGCCCAGTATTAATAACTTGCCGCCGAATACTTGGTTGAGGTGCTAGGCGATACAAATCACCGTTTTGCCCCACGTAGTGTTTTTTCACCCCACATTCTTTAGCTATCATCGCGTGGGCTTTTAAGTGAACCTCTTCACCGTGTACAGGAATAGCAATTTGAGGTTTTACCCAGTGATACATGAGTTTAAGCTCTTCGGCGCACGGGTGACCGCTTGCATGAATGGGCAGTTGGCTGTCTTCGCTCATTATTACTTTAACACCTCTAGCACTAAGCACACCGTTTACTCGCTTAATACTGTCTTCGTTACCTGGTATAGCAATAGCAGAATAAATGACGGTATCGCCTTTATCTAACTGTAAATGGGGGTGGCTGTCGTTAGCAATTCGAGAAAGTGCTGTATTTTTCTCGCCCTGACTACCCGTTGCCACGGCAAGCACTTCATTTGGTGGTAAGTACCCTAAGTGAAACGCATCAGCTACTGGCAAATCTACTGGCCAAATGTCTTGCTGGCGGGCAATGCTGTACATATTGATGAGGGAACGACCGTACAGTGCGATGTAACGCCCTGTTTTTTGGGCAACCCTAGCAAGGGTAATTAGCCGCGCGATATTACTCCCAAAACACGTAACGACTACCCTGCCCTGCAGAGGTTTAATTGTACTCAACAGACCGTCGTAGCAATTGCGTTCAGATATTGAGAAACCCGCTTTCGTTGCATTGGTAGAATCTCCCACCATGGCAAGAATACTTTCCTCCCCTAGGGCGCGATAGGTATTACTATCAAAAGGCTTACCGGTAATTGGCTGGGCGTCAATTTTCCAGTCGGCAGTATGTAAAACCGTGCCCGCCGATGTGGCTATTTTTAACGCATATGGTTCGGGCAACGAATGGGTTACCGATAACCAACTAACATCAAAGGGCCCTAGTGTCAGCGTTTGCTCAGAAGCTATCTCTACTATAGGTACTTTATTGATCAATTTTGTTTGTGCAAGTTTGCGGCGCAACACTTCGGCAGTAAAAGAGGTGGTATAAATGGGGCACTGAAACCGCGCCCACAGATAGGGCAATGCGCCCACGTGATCTTCATGCGCATGAGTGATAACAATACCGGCAATATTTTCTTTTTGTGCTGCAATGAAGGTGGGATCTGGTGCAACTACCCTATGATGGGTTTGCTTGTTTGTGCCAGAATAGCGATAAGGCGGAATAAGCGGTTCGTCGAATGATACCCCGCAATCTACCATTAACCACTTGCCGTCATGCCCATACAGGTTCAGGTTCATGCCTATTTCCCCAGTTCCCCCTAAGGGTAAAAACCAAAGTTCCTCTTTTTTCGGCGTTATCAAACCTTAACCACTCCTTTAACTGCTTTCAGGTTAGAATATAAAACTTCCATGAGAGTTGTTACTATACTTTCATACGTAAATACTTAAAGACCGAATATTTATCATGACCACGACGTTATCTGAAATGGAAGCACGTGTTATTGGTGTATTACTTGAAAAGTCAGTGACTACGCCTGAACAATACCCTTTGTCCCTTAATGCACTCACCAATGGATGTAACCAAAAAAGTAACCGATTGCCCGTCACCCAGTTAACTGAAGACGAAGTCATTAAAATACTTGATGGATTGAAAGGTAAACGAATTGTTCAAGCTTCATCTGGCTATGGTAGCCGAGTAGACAAATATTCCCACCGTTTTTGTAATACTGAATTCGGCGACATAAAACTTAGCGACCATCAGCAAGCCATTATCACCGAACTTTTACTTCGAGGGCCGCAGACCCCTGGCGAATTGCGAGGGCGGTGCCAGCGATTAGCGCAATTTGCTGACATCAGTGACGTAGAGGCAACCATCAGCAGCTTACTTGCTTACCAGCCGGATGCGCTTATTTACTCGTTACCAAGAGAGTCTGGTAAAAGAGAGATACGCTATAACCACACATTTTGTCAGCTAGGTGAGAACAGCAGTGCCAGTGAAAGCACAGACGACGATACCGATACCGTTGAAACACTGAAGGCGGCTCTACTTCAAGTAAAAGCCACCCTTGCCGACCTAGAATCGAGAATTAATGATTTAGCATCAGGCGACTAGTGCAAACGTACGTTGAGTTGGTCAATAATTTCAGCCCAATCAGCGTCGTCTTCGATAGCCGTTTTCAAGAAATCCGCTTGGCTTTCAGACCAAAACGGCGCTTCGAAAATATGTTGGCTCTTATTTAAGCCTTTGTGCGTTTCAATAAAACTTTCTATCGCTTCATCGCTACTAGCTAGCCCTAACTGTTCAAACAAACTGCTCATAGTCGGTTGTTCAGTAAACATGGTAGCTCCTCTTCAATCATGATAATCCGTTAATATTGAAACGCTAGAAGCAAATGATGGGATCATTAAATTTGCTGTGCAAATTCCTCTGGTTCCATCACTTCGCCTTCTTCTCCTGGTACCGGACAAACCATAACCGTAAGATTGTCTTGTGTCATGCCGCCCACCCATTTGGTAAGAAAGTCTTTAGTTGAGATTTCCATCGCTTCACAGTCTGACCAATCTTCAGTTGCCCACAGCAAAGCAAGAGATGATTCTGGCCATACAGGAATGCCATCTTCATCGTCTGTCGTTAACATCACGCAACCATGTTCATCTTTAAGAATGAAAAGCTTGCCCGAGGTTTTAATTAGTTCAACGCTGGCTTCTAAGCGTTCGAACGCATTCATTTGTAATAATGGGTGTTGAGTCGTCATAATTTTCTCTTTGCTATTTGGCTGGGTGTATGGCCGATACACTTGTAATTAAGGCTTCAAGCCCTACACGCCTAACTTGTTTCATGGTGTGAAGGTAAACTTTCATGGTGATACCTTCTAAAGGCTGTATTAGTGAAATTGCGATAGTTGGATCAAGTTGATTTACCGCTCCTTCAGGGAGTACAGCAACACCACCTTCATATTGTAGGTTATTAAGGGCTAAATTGAGTGAGTTCGTACGCAGTTTAGCATCACGAAGCTGAGGGTATAACGTCAGTAACAAATCTCTGGCTTTGCTACCCCAGTCAATAGCGACAAACTCTGCCGCGTCTACCACATTACTACCTTCACCAATTCGGTATAACCCTAATTGGTTTTCTAATAACACTTCACTTTTAACTTCTTCTGACTTGAGCGGCTCGGTTGAAAACGCCAAATCGGTTACCCGTTCGTGTAATTGACGAGACAGCCCATCAAGTGAGAGTACTTCTGCTTTAACAGACCAGTCGGGAAAGGTATTGTGAAGGTGACTTAAGGTGGTTGGCAGCATTAATTCACTGGCTAATTGCGTTGCCCCGCACACTACGTATTCAGAAGATTGAATTTGCAGTTCTTGCTTGGCTTCATTTAACGTGCTGCATAGCTGACGCGCATACGGCAACAGCTTTTCACCAGATTGGGTTAGCTGAATACTGTTGCGCTGGCGTATGAAAAGCGTGGTATGAAAGTATTCTTCTAACAACTTGATCCGCGCACTTACCGCAGATTGCGTTAAATAGAGATTTTCAGCTGCTTTGCCAAAATGTCGGGTTTTTGCAACTTCAATAAATGTGGTGAGAAAGCGTATATCCATGCTTCTTACAAAACCGATAAATAAGTGATTGTAAACTGTCACAGATGATACGGCATGTAAACACAAAAGCACAGCAACGCACTGCTATAAAAGCAGTGCGTTGTATTTATTTTCAACTAAGAAGCGTATTAACTACCTTCGTGCATTAAACGGCGCTGTTTCTCTCGACGTTGTAAGTCACGATTTTGTTTGTTTTTTACGCTTTGGTGGCGCTTTGTGCCCACCTTCTTGGTGTGAAAGTCTTCCTCTTCTACCGAGTCCAATTCTTCACTTTGGTAACGATAGTCTTTACTCATGTCTATCTCTAGGTTATTGCCACGTCGTCATTATTGTCTTGGCACCAAAAATAGAAAACGAATTTTTATCATCGTTGCGACAATAATTTTTTATAGTGGGTTTCATTCACGTATTTCGCTTCATCCCTTCAATTCCCCCACGTCCAGCCACCTTTTCACTGCCGAATCCAAAAAATAAAAAATTATATCTTATTCATGGCCTTAGATAAAAATAGAAGAAAATATCTTTGGAAAAATACACTTTTTACACCCCATAAATTCGTACATATTTACACTTTGTGTTTTCCAACAAAATTTTTTATTGATAAGGAAAAAATGTTTTGTTTTATGTTCTGATTCTTTTGTCTTAAAAGTTCGCTTGAAGACAACTCAATGCTGGGTACAACCATGAAAAATTTATCAATTCGCGTTTCTCAAAAACCTTTTATAGATAGACAAAAATTTCCTTATGGCTTTCGAAAATCTGGCGATTTCAGTATTGGTGAGGCAGATATACTAACCGGTTATGGAAAAACCCTGCTGGCACTGGAATGCGGAGAGTTAACACCAGAGACGGATGATGAGCGTCATTTTGTAGATTTTGTTAGTGGTAAAGTGGATGCTGACAATACTATTGAGCGCACCTGGGCCAAGTATGTACGCTTATCTCGAGGCAAGAAGCACTTCTACACGTTGCATAGCACCGCTGCGAGTAATCAGTCAGACTACGATGAAGATTACAGTGACGAAGCATTTGACGTAGCGTAATTTTGCGTTCGATTTATGTATAACCAGCTCGGTGGAAATCGTGCTGGTTGCTTTTACTTGTGATATTTCCCTCGCTTTTTGCCGCTTTGTTGATCCATATCTAGATTGCGTCCGAACAAATCTTTGCATATTTGTAATGTTCTAACAGATGGTTCTATATTAATAACTTAGCTTTGTGAAATTGCTATTTTACGCAAACCACGCTGTTGAGAAATAGTAGAACAATATCTAATGAATTACCCAAGCCTGAAGGCAAAGGAGGCGCAGCGATGATGGTGTCATATAAACAAATTAAACATTTTTCAATTCATGCTACCGATAAGGACATAGGCGGCGTACGAGATATACTTTTTGACGATAAAGATTTTGTCATTAGATATGTAGTTGCCGATACGAATACATGGCTTCCACTTAGCAGGAAAGTGGTGATATCACCTATTTCAATCACCCGATTGGATCAGGAAGAAGAAACCGTTGATGTTTCCATGACCTCAGACACGCTTAAAAATAGCCCATCTATTGACGAACACAAACCGGTTTCTAGAGAATTCGAAGAAACACTATTTCGTTACTTTGGCTATGGCTATTACTGGATTGGTCCTGGTGCGTGGGGCGATTTCGCTCACCCTAATCAGCTAGCGGATCCTGAGTTAGCCGCTATGGGTAAAGAAGAGTTAGACAATAAACCTGAAAATCACTTAAGAGCTTGCGGCGAGGTCAGTGGCTACGAAGTGGCAACCCAAGAAGATAACGTTGGGCACATTAGCGATTTTGTGTTTGATATTGAAAGCTGGCAAATTCAAATGCTAGTGGTAGATACAAACAATTGGCTACCGGGTGGTAAAAAGCTCGCGGTACTGCCATCAGACATCAAGAGTATTGATTGGTCTTCCCATAATGTCTCTGTCGACCTAACCCATGAGGGATTGATGGCTAGACCGGAGGTTGACCTTGATAAACTAGGCGACGCTGCATACATAGAGGCTTTAATAGCGAACGCGAAACTTGTCTAGCGAGGTAGAGTGCCTGTCGAGCGCTAGCGGTTAACTACCTTTAAATAACTTAGATTTAAGTAATCTCTGTTTAAATGAAACTAGGTTAATCATTCTGAGCGCAAAAGAACTTGTGAAGCAAACCGATGGTTTGTTTCACTCTTTCGTCGGCTAGTCGATAGTAAATAGTTTGTCCGTCACGGCGTGTAGCCACCATTTTAGACTCTCTTAATAGTGCCAGATGCTGAGAAATCACAGGCTGAGAAACGTCTACATGGTCTAACATCTGAGTAACAGATAACTCTTTGTCCACTAAAGAGCATAAAACCATTAAACGGGTTTTATTCGCCAACTGCTTTAGATAGAGCTCGGCTTCCATTGTATATTGAGCCATTTCACTCGTATCAACAGATAGATTATCAACGGCAAGATTATCAGTCATAACAACTCACTTATAAATTTACGTAGACAGGATACCAACCCGCCACCTTATACTAAAGTATACTACTATAGCAGCGAACGCCAAAACTCAATGTCACTTTTTTATAAAATATATAATGAAAGTAGGTGGTAGAAAATATAGCGATTTCCTTATATAGTAAACTCATCATTATTCTTCAAGGTGCTTAAATGTTAATCGATATCACTACTAGACTTGCCAATATCCCTTTTCCCCTTCGTTGTATAACAGCGAAAGAAGCGATGCAGGAAATATCTTCTAATCACGGTTTATTACTTGATGTTCGTGAACCCGCAGAGGCAGCATCTAGCCCTGTGGAAGCAGCATTAAATATTCCTCGTGGCATACTTGAGATGAAGGTTATCGAAAAATGTAAAGATGCCAAGTTTCCCATCTATATTCATTGCGCCTCAGGCATTCGCGCCAAATTAGCTGCCGAACAGCTAATGCACATGGGGTATGACAACGTGAGCGTAGTAACCTGTTCAATAGGCGATATTAAGCAAGCCACCGACGCATAAGCGCTGACAGCCTCAGGCAGCTTGTGGTATAACCGCACTATACAGTGACGGAATAATCGATTAGAGCTCGCGGATGTTAAAATCTACATTAGAACAATGGCGCATGTTTAAGGCAGTGGTAGATGCTGGAGGCTTCAATCAAGCTGCCGCATTAGTGCATAAGAGCCAGTCTAGTGTACATCACGCGGTTCAAAAGTTAGAAAATGCTATTGGCGTTGTACTGTTTGAAAACAGTGGGCGCAAGGTAAAGCTATCCCCTCAAGGGGAGTTAATGTATCGGCGAGCGGCGTTCGTTTTAAATGAAGCCCAGAAATTAGAAGCGGTAGCGGCTAGCTTACAAGCAGGAACCGAAACCCTTCTCCGTATCGCCGTTGATATCATTTTTCCATCCGATTTACTTTATAATGTATTGAGTAAAGTCTCTGATGAATTTCCTCTGCTACGTATCGAGATTGAAGAAACTGTGTTGAGCGGCGCAAACTCTTTGCTTGATAGTGGCAATGTGGATATTGCGATATCACCCTTCCCCTACCCCGGCGGATTCAGTGAAGATTTGTGCGAAATAGACTTTGCTGCCGTAGCACATGTTGATCACCCTCTGCACGCACTCGACCGCGCCTTAACACTAGAAGATTTAAAGTCACATCGTCAAATAGTGGTAAGAGACTCATCTGCTGAGCGTAAAGTTGATGCTGGTTGGCTTGGCGCCGAGCAGCGCTGGACGGTTAGCCATATTAGAACGTCGGTAGATATGATTTCTCAAGGACTTGGATTTGCTTGGCTACCTATCGCTATTATTAAAAAAGAATTAGAAGAAGGGCTATTGGTACCACTACCTCTTGGTAGCAATGGCGGTTTACGCCGCGCAATGCTTTATCTCACATTTGAGGATGGTGATGGCTTAGGACCAGCAGCCAGAAGCTTTATCGGTGAACTTAGATATCAATCGATGCAGCTTCCTTCTGCCGATGGCATGCTTGAACAATGCGTAGAGTCTATACAAAGGTAACGTAGGCAATAGCAATTTACTTATCGCGAAGCTCTACGTAACGCATTGACCTAATAATAAAAACCCAGCAGCCTTAGCCGATACCTAGCGCTATCTGTTGGCCACCGTATAAAAATCCAAATAAGGCGATAGATAGCCCAAATAGTGCTACTGCGCCGTCATCCGTTGCCATACCAATAGCCATAATCAATACAGCAAACGCTGGTATTAAGCCCATAAAGGGCACTAACTCTAGTGGCACCATCAACAAACCACACGCAGCACAACTTAGTGCTATAAGCGAACGGAACACAGGTTGGCGCATAAAAAACCAGCGCGGCATTAAGAAACGGTCAAATCGCACCGCCACAGGTTTCATTTTATTTACCAAAAATTCTATTCGCTCTGCATCCATTTCAATTTTCATAATGGTAGCGGGAAGCCACGGATGACGTCGACCGAGTAAAATTTGCATTGCTATCAGTAAAATTGTCACACCGGTAATGGTGGGTACACCAGGAATAGCCCCTATGGGCGTTGCCGCAATAAACGCAGGCAGAGCCAACATGGGGCCAAATCCCCTTTTTTCCATTGCATTCCAGAACTCGGAAAACGCCATGACGTCGGTGGTGTTTTTAGGCTGCATTTTTCCCAACAACTCATAAAGTGTCATTGACCTTGCGCCAGTTTCCTTAAACATTTTCATTCCCTATTTATGGCTTAAGACTAATGCCTTATTTCCATCGAAACCTATGCGTCTTGGGTGATAGCGAAGCGCAATACGCTTTTGGTATTCCATCAAAAATTCAATTAGGTCAGCAATATCACCGTGTACAACGCTTTTATTTTTCACTAACTCAACCGTAAAAATCTGAGATTAATTTTTCAGAAGAATTCTCGTAAGCGGTGAATTTTCGCGTTCGGTTGCAAAGCGACTATGCGATAAATAATGCGATAACTGTGCCACTGAAGTTATTCGCCGTTCAAATTTATGCATTTTGGTAGCGATCGGCACAATATGTGCTTTATTAGCTAAAGATATGTCATTGTGCGGATTGTATTTAGCTAACCCCTTTTAAGTGATGCGAGGATCGCATTATGAGGTCAGCCCGAGATATTGCTGCGCTTTTCAACCAAAGTTGAGTATGAATGCGACAACGTCTACGTTTGAATGTAATAATGCACAAATAATTATAAAATCAGGTCAATTTACCCCCCAGTGCGCTGATCTAAGCAATCAGGAAGGGATTGATCATTTAAAAAAGGGATATTCAAGTGTTAACTGTTTTGCTTGTAGATGATGATGCCGAGTTTACCGAGGTGGCCTGCACTATTATTGAGTTTCTCGGTCACGAAGTGCTAACTGCTGCCACATTAGGTGAAGCGCGTGACTGGTTAAAGAAAGAAACTTTCGATCATGTATTACTTGATTTCATGTTGCCAGATGGCAGCGGTGCGCACTTGTTCGATGAACTTAACGCGCTTCCCAAACGCCCACGCATTACCCTTATTACCGGACACCCATCGGTTAAAGGCGTCATTAAAGGTTTGTGCGGCCCCAATATTGATTACCTTGTTAAACCTATTCAACGTGAAGACATTGAAGCAGTATTAACAGGAAAACCTAAAGTCGCTGAAGATACCAGCGAAAAAATTGAAAAGCATTTCGATTTGCTTATTGGCGAATCTGCGCCAATGAAAGAACTTTATAAATTAATTGAAAGAGTGAGCAGAACGAGTGCCAACGTTATGCTACTGGGCGAAAGTGGTGTAGGTAAAGAGGTGGTTGCAGCTGCTATTCACCGCGCGTCACAAAGCGAAGGCCCTTACGTAGTGACTAACTGTGGTGCCTTTTCAAAAGAATTAATTGGTAGCGAACTATTTGGCCACGAAAAAGGTGCCTTTACTGGTGCAGTTGGCCGCAAAGAAGGTGTTTTCGAACAAGCTGAAGGCGGATGTTTATTCTTAGATGAAATCACCGAAATGCCTATCGATATGCAGCCAAATTTACTACGCGTATTGGAAAACAAAGTGGTTATCCGCGTTGGCGGTACTAAAACTATTCCGGTTAATTGTCGCGTGGTGTCAGCCACCAACCGAACCATGGAAGAGATAGCGCAAAGCAAAGTGTTGCGTGAAGATATCTACTTCAGACTTGCCGTATTTCCAATCACCATACCCACGTTGCGCGAGCGCAAAGAAGACATTCCTTTGTTAGCGAAAACCTTTATTGAAGAATTTAATAAAGACAATGGGTCTAAGTTTAGTTGGCAAGAAAGTCAGCTAAATACATTACAAGCCTATGACTGGCCAGGTAACGTTCGTGAATTGCGCCACTTTGTTCATCGTGCAGCCATTATGAGCGACCCGACAAAACAAGTAATAGAGCTTCCTAAAACGATTGAGTCGCCTTTTGCTAAAAAACAAAGTACAGCGCCAGCACTTCAAGCGGGACGTACTATTGAAGATGTCGAGAAAGAACTTATTTACGCCACGCTTGAGAAGGTAAATGGGAATAAAACCATGGCCGCTGACATGCTCGGCATAAGCACCAAAACTTTATACAACCGACTTCACGCGTATGGTGATTTGGTCAAAGAAGACTAGTAAGGCAGGACAAAAGTTATGACTGAAGATGAGTTTGCCCGATTAAGCACTTATGTACACGATGCACGCAAACCCCTAAATCGCATTTCTATGCAAGCTGAATTGGTAAAAATGGCGCTTAATGGCGAAGTTCCCGCCCAAAAAGCGATGGCAGCATTGGATAAGATAATAACCAGTGCTAAAGATTGCAGTGACTCCCTTTCTGAAATGACTTCAGATTTTGGCGACACATTATTGGATTGATGTAATGCTAAACAAAGTTTTGTCTTCGCTATACAGCTGGGTAATCATGGTGGTATTCGTGATTGCTATTATCACTGCGAATTCATTTTATGTGGTGCAAACCCTTGATGACTTATCAGCATTGGAAGCGCGTTTATTTACCACTAGTCGCGTGATAAGCGCGGTGAACAAGTTGCACGTGGCCGTATTGCGCGCCGAATCTGGTCAGCGTGGTTTCCTTCTTACTGAAGATGAAGCTTATCTGGAGGAGTACACACAGACACTGAATAACTTCACTGCCCTTGCCGATGAAGTTGAAGTGAGCGCGCTTGCGTCTGATTTGCCGGAACAATCAGAACGGATTGATAAGCTACTCGCCCTAACCCGCGTTAAAATTAACGGTATGGTACGTATTGTAGAGCTAGTTAGAGTGGGTGATTTAGATCAAGCCTTCACGTTGCTTGAAAGTGATAAAGGTCTTGATTTATATAACGACTTTGAAAACATGTTCGAACGCATTGATTCCTCAGAAAGAGATATTCAAGGTACGCATTTAGCTAGTTTGATGAAGCTAAGACGTGACTCAGTGAATACGCTACTAATTTCATCAGGTACCACCCTGTTTCTTATTATCTCAATCTTCTTGTTGTTAAAAGCCAACATTCGAGAAAATGAAAAGCATAAAGATACTCTGGTAGACGTTAATGAAGACCTAGAGCATAAAATATCTGAACGAACCCAAGAACTACGAATTTATGCCGATGAGTTAGCTCGCAGCAACCGTGAACTTGAAGACTTCGCGTTTGTGGCCTCTCACGATCTCCAAGAGCCGCTTAGAAAAATTCGCGCCTTCGGTAACCGATTAGACTCTGGCTACAAAGATGTGATGGATGAACGTGGACAAGACTTCCTTGCCCGTATGCTTAACGCAGCCGAGCGTATGTCTATGTTGATTTCTGACCTTCTGTCTTTTTCTCGGGTTTCTACACGGGGTAAAGACTTCGAACAAGTGAATGTCGGTGACGTTATTGATGGTGTACTAGGTGATTTAGAAATAGCCATTGAGGAAAAAGGTGCCAACGTTATTGTGCAAGACATTCCTACTATTCGCGCGGACAAATCACAAATTGATCAGCTGTTTCTAAACTTATTGTCCAACGCGCTAAAATTTCAAACCGCTGATAAAGCACCTCTTATTGAAATTATAGCAACACCACCAAGTGAAGCTGATATGAAAGACATACTGTTAGCCGATGAGTATGACTGGATAAAAATTCAAATCTCAGATAACGGCATTGGCTTTGAACAAAGTTTTGCAGAAAAGATTTTTGCCCCGTTTCAACGCTTGCACGGAAGAAGCGAATACAAAGGAACAGGGATTGGCCTAGCGGTATGCCGGCGCATTGTTGAACGACACAATGGTCAAATTTCGGCAAAAAGCTCGCCAGGGGAAGGCGCAACCTTTACTATCCTTCTGCCAACAAACAGCGAGCCTTTTGGCTCTCTAAATAATCATGGAGATATCGCACATGACGCGTAAACAAACCCAACCAATTAATATCCTTATGGCAGATGACGATGAGGACGATCGTCTATTAACTGTAGACGCACTAAAAGAAAGCCGTGTGTTAAACAACTTATTTTGTGTTGAAGATGGCGTGGAGTTGCTTGAATTTTTACGCCATGAAGGTAAATACACAGATGCTAGCAAAGCCCCCCGCCCTAGCCTAATTCTGTTAGACCTTAACATGCCGCGAAAAGATGGCCGAGAAGCGTTACAAGAATTAAAAACCGATCCTAAATTACGTGGGATCCCAGTGGTCATCTTAACGACATCCAAAGAAGAAGAGGACATGCTTCGCGGATACGACTTAGGCTGTGCTTCATATATCACTAAACCTGTGAATTTCGAGGGACTTGTCGAGCTTATGCGCGCGCTAGGTCGCTACTGGATTGAGTTTGTAGAATTGCCACACGATTAGTCGAATCTTATTAATTCAATTTACGTAGAGATGAGTCCAATGTAGGACTCAGTAAGTTATTACTCATGCTGCACGGCGCTAACCATTAGTGCCGCTATGTGTTAAAGCGCTTGTTATTTAGCGCTACGTTACGACCAATGTTTTATGGAGCGCACAGTGACCGAAGTTATCCGGGTTTTACTGATTGAAGATGACGAAGATGATTATTTTTTAACATCGGATTATTTACTTCAATGTGAAGAACCCCGTTTCCAGCTTACCTGGGTAACCAACAGTGCTGACGCCATAGACGCGTTACAGCGTCGAAATTTCGACTTGTGTTTACTCGACTATCTACTTGGCGCAGAAAACGCAGTAGACGTATTAGAAGTGCTTAAATCAAACCAATTCAATCTTCCTGTTGTTATTTTAACCGGTCAATCAGACTCACAAGTTGACGAATTGGTGATGCGAGCGGGTGCAGCCGATTACCTGCAAAAAACAGAAATCGAGTCGCCCCGGTTTATGCGCACCATTCGCTACGCCATGGTTCGACGAGAGATAGAAAACGAGCGATTAGAAAGACACAAAGTTGAACAACAGAACAAAGCGAAAGATAAATTTCTAGCTCATTTAGGCCACGAACTTCGCACCCCGCTTACGTCTATTTTAGGTTACACAGAGCTGCTATTAGACGACAAAGGTAATGACCCTTTGGCCCAAGAGCTGTCTATTATTTATTCCAATGGAAAACACCTACTTAGCCTGTTAAATGACCTTCTTGATATGTCTCGCATTATGGCGGATAAACTTGAGCTTAATATCAAAGAAGTGCATCTAAGCCCTTTCCTTACTGATATTCATTCATTAATGCGATTAGCAGCAAAAGATAAAGATCTTGTTTTCGATGTGATTGCAGAAACCAAGATACCTGAAGTGATTGAAACCGACCCTACCCGTTTGCGCCAGGTGTTAATCAACTTAGTCAGTAACGCTGTGAAATTTACCGATACTGGCGCCATAACCGTTACCGTAGAAGTTCGTCCTCCAGCACCAGGAAAAGCCAATGAAAGGCTACACTTCATTGTTGAAGATACCGGCATTGGCATGCCACCGGATAAGCTAGAGAAAATCTTTCAGCCTTTCGAGCAAATCGAAGATATCATGCGTGCAAATCATGGCGGTGCTGGATTAGGTTTGGCAATAAGCCGAGAGCTTGTCGCCAAGTTAGGCGGAAGCATTAGCGTAGATTCGGTGTTTGGCAAAGGCAGTCGCTTTTCGTTTTCTATCGATCCAGGTGACATTAGCGAACAAAGCCGTACCCAACTTACACTTAAGCCACCTAGCAGAGCTGAAGCCAATAACTTAGATTTACAGGTTACTGGCAAGGTATTGATTGTTGATGATATTCGTGAGATTCGTCGCTTAACAGGTCATCTAGTCAGTCAATGTCACGCTACCGTCGCTTATGCAGAAAACGGCGTTAAAGCATTAGAGGCTGTTTTACAAGCCGAAGAAGATAACGAGCCCTTTCATTTAGTGTTAATGGATATTCATATGCCGGTTATGAATGGTATTGAAGCCCTTCATGCCATAAGGCGGCATAAGAGCAACGTACCTGTTGTGGCCGTTACCGCCGCGAGTCGCAAAGGGTTAAAACAATCTTTAATGGATGACGGGTTTAATAATGTTATTGGCAAACCTATTGAAAGGACGTCTCTCACAGAGGTGCTCGACCAGTATTTGGTGCGCTCTCAAGGTCCTGCCGTGTCGAAGATAGAAACCGTTAAAACAGTGACGCAAAGTACTCAGCCTCAACCGACGGCTAAAAAAATATTAGTGATAGAAGACGACGAAGACGCAGCTGAATTATTACAATTATTTTTGGTACATCAAGGCCACGATGTTATTACGGCCAATACGGGCGCAGATGCTATCGAGCGTATGAACGAAGTGGTATTTGATCATGTATTAATGGATTTAACCCTTCCCGACTACCATGGATATGACTTAGCCGCAGAGTTAAATCAAATTCAACCCAAGGCCAAGCTGGTTATTGTCAGTGGCAATGAGCCAGATAGAGATACCATGAAGCATTTAGGAGTTAGCCAGTCGCTCTTAAAGCCTGTGAGTAAAGAAGATTTAATCAGTGTGGTGTCATAAAAACAACACCTCACTAATAAGTTAGCTGCGACGAGTAGCTAACTTTTCCCTCCGCAAGCCTTTTTAACTTCTAACCGATTACGAAATTATTACACGGCCTACCTTGCAACTCTTACCTTAAATTGAATGCTAGCGTATCCGCCAAAACAAAACTAAAAATAAAACCTTAACAAATCAACAACTTAAATACTTTTCAATGTTGGTATAAGCGTTGCAACTCTCTATGTGCAATCTAGCAAACTTAAGGAGAGTACTATGGCAACACAAACTACTACGCCAAAAACAGCGAAAGTGAATAGCGTAACCGAGCCTAGTCACCCAGTCACGGATCAGTTAAAAGAAACACTTCATTCGTCAGTTGATAAACTGGCTGATAGTGCGGCCGTAGCTGAGGACAACATTCGTAATACGGCAAGTCGTTCTGCGGACAACATGTCTGAACGAAAGCGTTTAGCTGAGCAAAAATGGCAGTCATCTGGTGTACGCAAGTATGCTATCGAGAACCCACTAGCCACTGCTGGTATGGCATTCGCAGCAGGTATGTTAGTGACTTCATTATTTCGCAAGAAATAAAGCATGAAACCTTTACCAGATTTTCGTAGTGCCACATACACGCTGAGCAGCGAAAATCCGTTTCGCCTGACTTCTCCGAGAAGTCAGGCGACATTTCGCATTCCCAAGCAAAGTACATCTGGCGCGTCAACCGAGTCGTCTAACGACATTCCCCCAGACATTTCGTTTGAAGAGGCACTTGCTTCTTTTAAAGCGCTTTACGCACAGAAAAAATATCAAGGTTTTGCATTAATCGACCTGATTAACGCTGAACTTCAACTCATTACCAAGTCAATTTTTGTCAGTATTTTCGGCGCACTTACCGCATTTGCATTAGGTGGCTTTTGCTGGATTTTACTCAATTCCTGCATTGGCTTAGCCATGCACCATGCTGGCATGCCTGCACTAGTCATTATGATTATATTACTACTGGTTAATAGCGTATTAAGTGTCGTGGCATTTATGCATGCACAGAGTGCATTCCGTTTTATTAATCTAAAACGGCTTACCACATTAATGCAGTCTTTAACCAAGTAGTAGCAAACTCATTACGGCATTGCCGTCGGACAGCGTAAAACTAAGGAGCACTTATCATGAATATTTTTCTGAAAAAGAACTTAGAGGATATCAGGCAGTGTCAGCATAATTATTTAGCCCAAAAACATCATGCTGAAGAATCATTTGAGGAGGCTAAGCGAGATTGTCGTCTGCTTATGGGCAAACCTGAAGTATTATTAGGTATTGCTGCTGCTGGGGCTTACAAAGGTATCAATACTGACGCTCCAAAGAGCAAAAGAAATCAAGCTATTATGACTTTTGTGCGCACCACCGCACTTTCGTTCCTAAAATAATAGTCATTACAATTAATACTAGGAATTACCATGCGCTTACCAACAAAAATGAAAATAGCGGCTTTAGCATGCAGTTTATTTGTTACCGCTTGCACCACTACACCTGTTGCCTCGCCAACACCCTATAAATCGGCGGTCACTAAAGAAGGTTACGGGTATTCAAGCGTTCAACTAACTAACAACGAATACCGAGTATTATTCAAAGCTACAGATCGCACTCCAGCAGATGTTATCCAACAATTCGCATTACGCCGAGCCGCGGAACTCGCTAACAAACATAACTATGAATGGTTGGCTGTTATCAAAACCGACGTTGATAAAAAACCTGTCATGGCCAGAGCGGTAACCCACAGTACGGATGAGCCCCAACCATTTGCGACTAATCAGCAATGCACCATGTCAGGGTGTACCGAGGTGGCACAACCTGCACCAGGTCAAGGGCAGAACACGGTGACGCAGACACAGATTAACGACATTTATTTTTCTGTTCTGGTAAGAATGAGCAATACCCAAAGTAGTTTGGGAAAGAACGCTATATCTGTTTCAGAAATTCTCGCTGACCAAGTAGATAAGGTTAAGTAAGCGCGCTTCAAACAGAAATATTTTTTGATGAAATGACCGCCAAACGGCGGTCTTTTTGTTTACAGCGCATAATACTTTATTTAATTTTGCTCAGAATCTAAATGTAATGTGTTGGCTCGCTCTACCCAATCAAGATCTTTGGTTTGTTCATCCAAGGTCCCCTTGGCATCTTCTAAGAAAACCTTACAAAAGTACTCTACTGACTGAAACCTTTCTCGGTACTGCTTCAATTGCACTTCCATTTCGTACATGGCGTTTGAAAATTCTGAATTGGATTTCGACAACTCATAATCACATTTTAGGTACGCGCATAACACATCAGCGGCTTTAGCAAGTCGTACATGAATATCATCTTTATCTTGTTCTATTAAAGGCTGGTAACGCTTCTGTAGAGGCTCAGGCAAGGTTTGTATCAGCATTGCCTCAAACCTACGCTCGAGTTTTTTTATGGCCGCAGTAGTTTCTGGGTCGTGGTACTTTACAGGACTTGGAATATCACTCATACCAGCAATCTCGCTGCCTTCATGGAAAATAGCCATGGCAGCGACTCGATCGGGATCAACTGCTTCGTTGAACACGTCCGCAGCTATCGCACCTAACATGTGAGCGACCATAGAGGCTTCGTAGATGTGCGTAGACAACATCTCCTCTTGAAACTGTGCCATTAAAGGCCATCGCTTCACATTTCTTGCCCGTTGCATCAAACCTATAAATGCGGAGTGAGTTTTCGCCATTTTGCGCCCTTTAAAATTACCAGAGTTAAAAATTGATAGTAGCATTTGCACATCGGGAATGCTGCCTTGCTTCCTAAGCCCCCCGCTATGTAAAAAGTGCAAATGCTATGTAAACCTTGTTTAGCTAACGAAGACATTACCGCACAAAAGCAGTGAGATCTTACATCAAAGACATATAAATCATACACTTAACATTCAGGCACGGAGTTCGCATTAATAACTATGTCAGTAACGGAGCAAAAAGAGGATTTAGCTATGTTAGGTTGGGCAATTACTTTTTTCATTATCGCCATTATTGCAGCAGTTTTTGGTTTTGGCGGCATCGCAGGTGCAGCAACAGGTATCGCACAATTTTTATTCTTTGTGTTTATCGCCTTACTAGTCATTTCACTAGTCGCGAATGCCTTGCGCGGTCGGTCACCACGAGCATAGATTTAACACACATTTAGATATTTTTAGATACTTTTAGGAAACAGGAGAATGGACATGATCTCACAGAAATCATTATTGAAACTTTTAGCAGCTGGTACATTTGCACTAACACTTGCCGCATGCGGTGATAACAACGCAGAAGATGCAGGCGAAGAGCTAGACGAAATTGTAACAGATGCAGGCAACGCAGTAGAAGATGCTTGTGAAGATGTTAAAGAAGGCGCCGACGCCGAAGATAAAGACTGTTAATACTCGCTTTATCACGAGAAAAGCTGATGGACCTTGTCCATCAGCTTTTTTTTATACTTCTTTTTATACTTCTTCGCCGCCAAGCTCTCGCGCTAAATCGTCTAATTCTGATAGCGTTCTATCAAATTCATCTACCGCATACCGGTAAGATACCAACACGTGACGATCACTACGTCCAAACTTTACGACCAGTGAATCAACATCCATGTGTTTAACCGTGTTGATAAAACGATATGCCGTCATCTCACTGGCAAAACCAAATTCAACTTGGCTTTTCATCTTAAGCAACTACCTCTGGATTGTTATCCAATACATTTACTATACGTTCAAGTAAATGCGTTTCTTGGTCATTAACTTTCCCATGCGCAATCCAATCTTCTAGCAACTGCGCAGGAGATAGGCTCTCGCCCTTCTCTAGTTTCGCTGTCATCATGGTTAGCTGGACATTGGTTCGCATGCTGCTATCGCTCTCAGGGCTAGGCAAATCAGTAGCGGCTTCTAACGCCACGGTTAACCAATGTCGACTTTGTTGAACAGGTGTAGGTTTAGACAGTGCAGACTTCCATCGCTTTTTAAGCATGTCGGCATCATCATCACTGATGTTAGTAATGTCTCCTGCTCGCAGGCTCTCACTCAACACCGAAATAACCGATTGGGCACGTTGCTGTACCTTGCGAACCTGGCGCTGCTGAGCACGTATTTGCTGCTGCTTTTGAATACCGGTTATTTTCTTATCGAGTTTTGCACGCATTGCACCAGGCAACTCTTTCGCACGCGATTCGATATCCTGTATTGAAGTAGCAATCGTCGATTCATCAGATTCCGAGTCAATAGCATTCAATTGAGTAAAAAGAGTATTAAAGGTTTCATCAAATGCTGATGACTGTGCCTTACGTTGATCTTTTAAGCGTCCGAATAATGCATCGTTTGCTAAGCGAAACTCACGCCACAATCGGCTTTCATCACGCTTACCGGCATGGCCTATGGCTTTCCAACTGTGTTGCAGCTGCTGCGCTGTTTCAGTGGCGCTAGCAATATCTTCCTCTGCTAACAGCGCTGAGGCTTGAGCAACGAGTTGCTGCTTCGCTTTTTTATTCATCACATGCCACTGATTCACTTTAGTTTGCAGCGGGCTGATGGTTTTATTCCAACGTTGCTTTAACGACTCGTATTCACGCTTTTCAACCTGACCACACTCATGCCACTGCTTAACGGTTCTATCGAACAGTTTAGCCAGCACGGCTTCGTCTTGTGACAAATCGATGGCAGCAACTTGTTCAATTAATGACTGACGAGCTTTAAGCGCTTTTTCACGTTCAGCATCTAATGCCGCGTAATGCTCGCGACAAGGCTGAAACGCAAGTTCTAACGCGGCGTCGAAAGCATTTTGAAGCGCGTCATCGTCACTGCCAGCGCCTAACGAAAGCCACTGCTGACGAAGATAACGAATGGCTTCACCACGCTGTTTTATATCTTCGACGGGAGTTGAAGCTAATGTCTGCGCTTCCTCTACCAGTGCTGGTTTTCTAGGTGCTGCAATATAATCTTGCCAGCCTTCGAGATGAGCAATATCTTCGGCAGTTTTCTCAAAACGCTTAGCCAATTGTTTCTTTACATTCTCAGGCATAGATTCAAAACTTGCAGATAGCTTTTCAAACTTGGTAATAGCCCCGCGAAACTTACCTTGGGCAATTAAGTTATCAACCACACTGATTTGCTTTCTGCACTGGCGAAGCGCCTGGTCTACTTCTGCTTTTTTTGCTTGTTTTTTCTGACTGAAAATACGCGAAGCTGCATGCCAGCGCTTATTAAGGGCGCTTGGTACTGAAATAAGTTCATTGCGTAAGTCGTGATACTTTTCACTTAACGCTTTAAACTCGGCTTCGATTGAATCTGGGGCTTTATGGCTAACGTCATCATTTTGGACAGCGCTATTAACGGCGCTACTTTGAACGGTGTTATTTAGATTAGTGCCATTTTGAACAGCTTCGCCTTCAACAGATTTACTTTCAGTTGCATCAGTGTTTACAGCTTTGGCCGCTTCAACAGTTTGTTCTGTGAGCACTTTCTCTTTATCGTCTTGCCCACTTGTTACTGGTTCAGAAGGCGTAATTGCGGTGTGTTGTTGCTTAGCTTCTTCTGCAAGGGATTCTTCCGCAAGAGATTCTACTTGAGACAAACAAATCAGAAGCTTTTGACCGTACTGCTGTTGCATCGAAAAAGCTTCTAAACTGTTGTTTAACGAAGCTATTCCAGTACGTACTTCGTCAAGCAGTTTAGCGCTGCCACCTAATGAAGCCATGTGATCTGCGCTTACTTCTAATGCGCGTACCGACTCATTGACTACCGCTACATCAGCAAGGGTCGCCTCACACAAACGCTCACCATAGAGCCAATTAACTTGTGTAGTGGCATGCGATAAATGCTGCTTACAAAGGGCTTCAATTTCGGCTTTTTCTTTTGCCGCTTTTTGCGCTTCCCACTCAGGTCTAATACGCGATAGGTGACGTGATACCTTTTCGCTAATACGTGCGAATTTAGCGTCTACCGCCGTTTCATCTTCTGAACTCAATATCGATGAATCTGTCATTAAGTCATTATATTCACTTAACAATTCAGCTTGACGCTTGTCAATATCTTCAACGTCTGATTTATCAACCAGCGCTTGATATTTAGACAAACACAAAGTCACGCGTCGCATTAATTCAATAGGCTTTTCGGCTTGCGCTTTCAGTACTTGAAGCTTTGCAGCTATAGCGGCGTGAATAGCATTATCTCTGCATTTCTTTTCCAGCTTTTGCAGCACACTACTATCTTCAATAGTGGCCAAAATAGACTGTTGCAGTGCGTTATCTGCATGATGAAGAAAAATGGTTTGGGTAAAAGCTGGCTTATCGACTTTGTGAAGCAACGTCATGACAAGATTATTGTCTGCCAATAGACTTGGGTCATTGACCAATACAGTCTGAATCAATTCACCATTGGCACTTTCACGCAAAAATGACGCTTTTTCATTCGCGTTTATGGTTACATCACCCTGTCCCATCAAGGCTGCCTCAACGGTGCGTTCAGCAATTTTTTTCACCTTCGCATGGTGGGCGCTTTGTGACATTTTAAGCCACAATACAAACGTGTTTAGTTTGTTAAGGGCTGCAAGGCTGACATCAGCATTGGCATCGTTAAATGCTAATTCATGTAAAATCGTTTTGTCTGTGGGCTTTTCCGGCGACAGGTTTTGAATAGCTTCCAGTCGTTTTTCGGGATTCTGACTGGTGTGAGAAGGAGCAAAGAACCGACTAAATATCATCCTGTTTAAACCGCGCTATAGTGTTGTTATCATCTTCTTGCTTGGAAAGTGCACGTTTAAAATCTGATTTACTTTTATGCACTATTTCGCCGCTTTCATTAACCGTCATATGTTCCGACGATTTCTCTATTTTTGCTTGATACAGCATGACTGCCTGCATACAGCTGGCCTTCTGCTCTTCACTTAACGGCGTACCATCAAGCCATTTACCGGTTTCCACCGATTGACGCAGGCGTTCATACACCTCAGGCGTCATACTATTTAGTAATACTTCTATATTCATGAACGAAAACGTTTAATAAGTACAATTCTTACGCGGTTGACAAGATACCACACGAAGCCTGCAATACTGGCTACAATAGCGAGATTATGTTGCAAGTCGCCGGGCCTTGTTCCGCCCCAATACATAAAACCGAATCCCGCCACAAATATGATCATGGCAATAAGCGATTGATTTTGAATGCTCTGTAACTTTTTGAATTTTTGTAGATTTTTCTTACGTTCAATATCTTCTGAGGAAGCATCGCCTATCTTGAAATCACAATGTGGGCATATTTTTGCTTTGTCAGACGTTTTCTTATTGCACGATGGGCAGTCAACGAGTGCCATAATTTGCTCCTGTAGGAATGATGCAGAAATAACCAGGTAGCATTGGTTTTAGAGGTGAGTATTTTACGTATTGAAATGCGTATTGCAAAGCCTATTCAAAGGCAGATGAGCATTAATATAATTTAATTGAAATTGTGGTGTGAAAGCCAAACTTAAAAGGCTACCACGTTGGCCTGCACACCACGTTCACACTAGCGATTATTTTTTGTGTCTAGACCAATAATCGTCAACGGTTTCTTTCATTTCTTTACAGAGCAGCACAATACCAAATAGGTTAGGTAAAGTCATTACTACAATGGCCACTGCCGACAATGCCCATACCAAAGTGGTATCAGAAAACGCAGCCCATACAAAGCCAGCTACGTAGATAACCCGATATGGCATTACCGAACGGGGACCAAGCAAGTACGTCATCGCTCTATCACCATAATACGACCATGCAATGGCTGTAGAAAAAGCAAACAGCAGAAGCCCGATAGATACTATGTATTGCCCAAACTGCCCAAAGTAACCACGGGTAAAGGCGATGGTCGTTAGTGCAGCTGAGTGCACCAAGGATTTACCGCTCACTTCTAGGTTATCTCGTACGGGTTTACCCTCTTCAATTTTAAGTGTACCGGTAAATAAATCTTCGCTGCCTATGTTGTATTTAACATCTTCAGCAACTGAGCGTGAATTCAGTAAGGTAAATCCGTCGCTAACCGCAGTGCCGTTCACTACTGTGATGCTACCTGTGTACGCTGTTATCTCATTACCTTCTACGTCATTTAGGTAACCGTAAAGCTTATCGACATCGGCTTGATCGCTATCGTCATATTGGCCTTGAACAAAGAGCATGTCAGAACGATCGAATACGTTTTCATGCTTTTCTTTCCATACACCAGAAGACAAGATAACCAAACCAGTAACCGTACAGATAATGATGGTATCGATGAAAGGTTCAAGTAGTGACACCATACCTTCAGACGCAGGCTCTTTTGTTTTAGCCGCAGCATGCGCAATTGGCGCAGAACCCTGCCCCGCTTCGTTTGAGAACAAACCACGGTTTACACCACGGTTAAACGCATACGCAAGTGATGCGCCTAGGAAGCCACCTGCAGCAGCAGATCCTGTAAATGCATCTTTAATTACCGCGGTAAAAGAAGGAATAATATTCTCAACGTTTGCGAAAATAACCGCTAGTGCACCAATAAGGTAAATAACCGCCATTACCGGCACGACTCGCGCAGTAAAGGCTGCAATGCGTTGAATACCACCAAGGATAACGAGCGCTAGTAAAATGCCTAGCACGCTACCTACTGCCCAAGGCTCGAAACCAAATGTGGCTTCAATACTTTGCGCAATACCGTTACTTTGCGGCAAGTTACCAGTACCGAATGAACTCACTACCGTGGCAATGGCAAAAGCCACCGCTAGCCATTTCATGTTTAAGCGTCTGTCCATGTAATACATGGGACCACCCGCCATGGTGCCATCTTCGGTTTTCACACGGTATTTGTGAGAAAGGGTAACTTCAACGAATTTCGTAGTCATACCTAAAAAGGCCGTTACCCACATCCAAAATAATGCTGCTGGGCCACCTAAGAATATGGCGAACGCCACACCACTGATATTACCGGTACCCACCGTACCTGATAGCGCGGTAGTAAGTGCGCGAAAATGAGTGGTATCACCTGGGTCGCTCTCTTTGTCGAACTTACCGGTTACCACTTGCCAAGCGTGTTTGAAAAAACGAATTTGAGGAAATTTAAGGTAGATAGTGAAGAAAAGACCTACACCTAGCAATACGTAAGGAAACCACCCTGCGCCGCCTAAAAAACCATCCAGTATGACGAGAAAACTATATAACCCTTCCAAGGTATCACCCCTTTATTATCTTGTTGTTATGATTTCTATTATTGTATTTATTAATAAAGCCCCGATGAAAAGGGGCTTTTTTGTGATGCTAATTTAACGTATTAACCATTTAACTTCTTTACTACGGCATTTACGGCAATAAGTAAATCCTCACCTAGCTGTCTGCTGCGCTGAACAGACCAGCCATAAATTTCATCAGGCACATCGACATTGTCTTTGAATGGCATTTCAACGGTGTAAGACATGCAGTTAAACTTCTCACCTACTGCATTTGCTGCCACGGTTAGGTTCCCCTCACCTGGCGCGTCTTTATCGTATCCAAACTCATCTTGAAATTCTGGCGTTGCATTTAGTAGCGCATCTTTAAACGTATTTTCTAGCGCTTTAATTTCATCAGAATAACTTGGATTACCTTCACAGCCTGCCACAAAATTGTACGGCAGTGCTTCATCACCGTGCAAATCGACAAACATATCTACGCCTATGTTTTCCATTGCGTCCATGACATAAAGTACTTCTGGGCTTTTATCAGCGCTAGGCGTAGCCCACTCGCGGTTTAAATTGGTGCCTACCGCGTTGGTGCGCAAGTGACCCCGTGCGCTGCCATCAGGATTCATGTTAGGTACTACATAAAACACAGCGTTATCCAGCAATTGTCGCGCCAGTCCGTCTTGCTCATCTAGCAAACGGTAAATTAAGCCTTCCGCACACCACTCGGCCATCGTCTCACCTGGGTGCTGTCTGGCAGTTACCCATACTTTTTTCTTGTTCGGGGTTTCTTCTCCAATCACTAGCATGGACATATCGCGGCCATCTAGTGTTAAGCCTAGAAAACGATGTTCACATAGCAGTGACATTTGCGCATCGTGCACTAAATCTAAGTGCCTTTCATAGCTGTAAGGAATGAAGTAAGCGAAATAAACACTAGGTTGTTCGAGTGTCAGAGAGAATGTGAGGTTATCGCCATCAAACTCGCTGGGGATACGAAACCAGGTTTGGCGATCGTATGATGCAAGCACATTGTAGTCTTTCCAGCCATCTGGATACGCCGACTTTGCTAAATCAGTTAAGGTCATTGTGTGGGTAACAAACGTCTCGCCAACTAAGCGAAAATGAAACCACTGGGCAAACTCAGATTGATTATCTTTTGGAATGGCAAGACGGATGTCTTCAACCGATTCAGCGCTTAACACGTCAATGTTGCCGCTATCGAATTGACTAGAAATATGCATAAACTGTCGTTTCTCTTCTTAATTTTAGCGGTAATTTAGCATAGTCAGTAACACAAATACCATGTGCCAATGCGCTATTTATGCCTCTTGGCGGCACGGTTTTGTTTACACAAATAAAAAACCGACCCTAAGCGGTCGGTTTTTATTCAAATTGAATATTAAAGCGGCAGTGTGGGGAAACTAAGCCCTGCCATATCCCGAATAACACGCATTACCTGACAGCTATAACCAAACTCGTTATCGTACCAAACATAAAGGGTAAGACGTTTATCAGCCACAATAGTCGCTTGGGAATCTACCACTGACGCTGCGCGAGAGCCCACTAAGTCGGTAGAGACAATCTCTTTACTTGCGGTGTAATCGATTTGGTGTTGTAAGGTAGAAAAGAGTGCGGCATCCCGTAAGAATTCATTCACTGCTACTCTATCTGTGCCTTTCGCTAGGTTAAGGTTCAAAATAGCCAGTGATACATTCGGCGTAGGCACGCGAATAGCGTTACCCGTTAGCTTGCCAGCAAGCTTAGGGTAAGCTTTCGATACCGCTTTTGCTGCGCCGGTTTCGGTAATAACCATATTAAGTGGTGCACTGCGACCGCGTCTGTCACCCTTGTGATAGTTATCAATTAGATTTTGATCATTGGTGTATGAATGCACCGTTTCAACATGACCGTCTTCAATGCCATATTCTTCATCCAACGCTTTAAGCACTGGCGTAATCGCATTAGTAGTACAACTTGCTGCTGAAAGAATGGTGTCGTCTGGTGTAATCTCGTCATGATTTACCCCATGTACGATGTTTTTAATATCGCCTTTACCTGGTGCCGTCAGTACTGCTTTAGACGCACCTTTCGCTTTAAGGTGTAAACCTAAACCATCGCGGTCACGCCATATACCCGTGTTATCAACAATAATAGCGTTGTCGATACCGTATTGGGTGTAATCAACCTCGTCTGGGCTGTTCGCGTAAATCACTTGTATAAATGAACCGTTTGCTTTTAATGCATTACGCTCATGATCGATAGAGATACTGCCGTTAAATGGCCCATGCACTGAATCACGGCGAAGTAAGCTAGCACGTTTTTCCAAATCACCATCGCGCCCACCACGTACCACAATGGCGCGTAAACGTAGCTTGTTGTTTTTACCTTGGCGTTCTATCAACAAACGCGCTAACAAACGACCTATACGACCAAATCCATAAAGTACAACGTCTTGAGGCTTCTGATCGTCCTCTTTATCAATAACGTCGCCTAACTTCTCACTTAAAAATGCATTTAAGTCGTCGTTGTCTACCGCCGAACCGTAATTAAAGTCGAAGGCCAATTTACCAATATCAATTTGAGCAGGGGCAATCTGCATTTCGCTCAGCGCAAGTAAAATTGGGAAACTCTCCCGAAGTCGCAATTTTACTCCCTCGTGCAAGCGTACTTTGCGATGCGCTTTGATCACATCAGTTGCACTGGCATTTAATAAAGAGCGGCCATAAACTGAAATTTCTACTGCGCTATTTCGGTATAGCTTACCGATAAGGGGCAACATCATTTCCGCGTATTCCTGACGCTCTTGCCAGCTGCTTTGTAATTCCTGCTCAAACTGTTGGTTCATGTTTTTGCCTTTATCGACGTAAATTAACGGTATGTGACACGTCAGTTTTTTAATATTTTAGGGTACACTAGGTGAAGATTTCGTCTGACGGTGACGAGCAGTATCTTAAAGAAACAAACAAGGATGACCAAATTGTTGATAAATTTCATGAAATCAAAAAATCTGCCTGTTCTAGGCACTTTATTTAGTAATTTTCCAACAGGTTATAAAAATGTTATCACCACGCTATCGATGACCGTCATGCTGTCTGGATGTAGCGATTGGTTCGAACCCACTATTAGTGAAATTTGCGAAACCAACAGTGAAATGTGTTTAGATTTAAGTCTAGATGCACGTTGTCGTCACGAGCGGGCCGACATCATAAGGTTAAGATACAACCACCAAACAGATACCTCAGACGCGTTCAAATACCCATTATTATTAGCGTTTGAAGATTACTTGGTCTGCGTGGAAGAAGCACAGCATATTGAGCACATAAAACGTAAAGGCAAAGAAGCCACCCGCCTTAAGGGAGTCATTACTGCTCAACGCGAACTTACCCGATTAGCCCGCGAGACTAAACGTTCCCTTGACCCTTACCTTTCTTATTACCACTGGTCTCGTCACAATGACAAAGAGGCGTTTCACCGGTTTGAGCGCTACGCCGCGAGCAACAAAGTTAACGATCCTGAGTTACTTATTTCTTTGGCCTCGGCGCAAATTAAAACGGATCCTGAGCGCACAATTAATACCTTGTATAAAGCACTAAGCCTATACAAAGATGCAGATGACATAGACAGTGCGGTGTACTTATCATTGGTGTCGTTAGGTACGGATAGAGAAAACTATAGAATGGCTTATGTATGGCTAGGCGTAAGCGAACACTTTGACGAAAACATCCCCTCAGCTAGAAGAGAATCAATTGGCCAAAAATTTAATCTTCCGGTTGATATTTTAGACAGCGTGGTTAGTGATATTGTCTCTGCCCTTGATAACAGCCAGTTCGATGCGAGTGCACTTAAGCTATATAGACTGTAATAATGAAAATGAATTACATTTTTTTCGTCAAAAATAAGTGCTAAAAAATGAAAAAATCCGCCAAACATGAGCGGATTTTTTCATTTTTTACGTTAAGGAAACTACTGCTGTGCATTTTTTGTTCGACTGTTTACCTTGCGAAATATTTTTTACTTGAAGAAATAGATTCAGTGCTTGTGCCTAGCCTTTTACCACAACGTCACCATTACCTTTAAATGTCAGTGAAATTGAATTCACGCAATAGCGCTGACCGCTTGGCTCTGGGCCATCTGGAAACACGTGCCCCAAATGAGAATCGCATTGTTTACAGAAAATCTCTACACGGTGCATACCGTGCATATTGTCATCTCGGTAGCCAACATTGTCGTTTTCAAGTTGCTGAAAAAAAGAGGGCCAACCACAACCAGCATCAAACTTAGTTTGTGATGAAAACAAATCCGCTCCACAGCACTTACAAACATAAGTACCCTCTCGGGCTTCATCTAACAATGCTCCGGTGAATGGTCGCTCTGTCCCGGCATTGCGGCACACTCGGTATTCTTCTTCAGACAGCCTTTCTTGCCATTTTTGCTCAGACATCGTTTCTCCTAAAATTCATCCCTTAAAAAGAAAAAAGGTGCGCCAAAAGAACCTGGCACACCTTTCAATTTAGTACAGGAACCGTGTTAGCGTTTTATAGAAGTTTGCGGGCGTTGGGGATCACTCCATTCTAAGTGATACTTTTTACCCGCAGGCTTATCTATACGTTGATACGTGTGGGCACCGAAAAAGTCCCGTTGACCTTGTAGCAAGTTAGCTGGCAGCACCGCCGTTCTATAGGAATCATAGTAACTTAGTGATGACATCATAGCAGGGCATGGAACGCCTGCAATAGTGGCTTGCGCAATTGACTGACGCCAATCAGATTGAAACTCTGAAATCTGTTCTGCAAAGAACGGGTCCATCAGCAGGTTCGACAGTTCTTCGTTGTTTTCATAAGCCTTAGAAATAGACTGTAGGAAAACGGCACGAATAATACAACCTGCGCGCCAAATTTTTGCTATTTCACCAAACTCTAATTGCCAACCATGCTCTTTGGCAGCAATAGCCATTAGCTGGAAGCCTTGCGCATATGCACAAATTTTAGAGCAGTATAAAGCTTGTTCTAATTTATTGATGATGTCTTCTTTTTGCTCATCAGAATGAACCACAGGTTCAGGGCCCGAAAGTACTTTACTTGCTGCCACACGTTCATCTTTCAAGCTAGAAATGCTGCGCGCAAATACAGCAGACGTAATGGTTTGCGCTGGGCTACCAACTTGCAATGCACTTACCGCAGTCCAAAGACCCGTGCCTTTTTGCCCTGCTCTATCTAAAATGACGTCGACAAGAGGCTGCTTGGTATCTGGATCAAGTTGATCGAGCACTTCGGCGCTTATTTCCATTAGGTAGCTATTTAGCTTACCTTCATTCCAACGTCTAAATACGGCTGCAATGTCAGAAGGCGACATTTGCAATGCTTCGCGCATCACATGATAGGTTTCACAAATAAGCTGCATATCAGCGTATTCAATACCGTTGTGTACCATTTTCACATAATGGCCTGCGCCAACTGGGCCAATATAGGTGGCACACGGCTCACCTTCTAATATGGGTTTACCTGGCACGAAACTCTCAAGAGGTTTACCCGTTTCAGGATCGACCTTAGCGGCAATCGCTTTAAGTACCGGCTCAATACGGGTCCACGCATAAGGGTTGCCTGATGGCATTAATGATGGCCCAAAGCGCGCCCCTACTTCACCACCAGAAACCGCAGTAGAAAAGAAGATAAACTTGCCTTTGTATTGCTCTTCCCGTGCAACAGAGTCTGTCCACAAGCTGTTACCGGTATCCACCACGATATCGTCAGCATGAATACCCGCATCAATAAGATGATTACACACATGGTCGACAGGGTCGCCGGCAGGAACAGAAAGAATAATAAGATGAGGGGCTTTTAGTTTGCTAAGTAATTCGGTGTAAGAGCTACAACCTTCAACGCGAGGTTCAGCGTTGGCATCTCGCTCACTGGCGTCTTTTGCAAGAATAGCATCGACCTTATGCTGGTCTAAATCGAAACACGCTACTCGATAACCGTGGTCTACCAAGTTCATTGTAAGGTTATTACCCATTACACCTAAACCGATAAAACCAATATCACACGCTGTTGTGGCGTGCTTATTTCCACCTTCATTTTGCATAGAAAAACCCTCACATTCAGATGGGAGAGCATAATACCACCTGTACCAATAAAGAACAGCATACCGTGGCAATATACGTTCGGTATGCTATTTTTTTCGTCAGAGGTAAAGCTTACGAGGTAAATTCGTTAAAACTAAACAAGGTAAGAGACTTACCCGCTTGTAAAAATACTTTTTGAATACAGATTTTGGGTTGCTCGCTGAGAGAAGCGTAGCGAGTATCTAAATGCAAAGTCCAGCCGCCTTTCGGTGACAAACTGGGCAGATTAAACCTTACGTCGTTGTCACTGGCATTTACACACATAAACCAATGCTCTGGGGTTTGTTCACCTACCGCGCACCCTCTAATTTCAACACCAAAAGCTTTATTGTGTGCCGCGTTCCAATCTTCAGAGGCTTTATCGGTGCCGTCAGGTTTGAACCAGTTAATTTGGCTGACATTTTTCGATAACGAGTAATGGTCGTCTTCTAGCTTTATCTCGCTTAACAAGGTAGAACCTTGCTTTAAGCGAATGACATACTGGCAAAAACTAAGGAAATCTTGCTGACGCTTGTTCATTTCCCATTGCGTCCAACTGATTGGATTATCTTGACAGTAGGCGTTGTTGTTACCGTTTTGCGTGCGACTTAGTTCGTCGCCCCCTAAAATATGCGGCGTGCCTTGTGAGAAAATAAGCGTGGCGAATAAATTCCGCTTCTGGCGTTCACGTAGTGCCAATATATTTTTATCTTGGGTTTCACCTTCAACACCATAGTTAGCTGATAAGTTATGCCCGTGACCATCACGATTTTCTTCTAGGTTAGCTAGGTTATGGCGATCAGCGTAACTCACTAAATCATGCAGGGTAAAACCATCGTGGTAGGTGATGTTATTCACCGATGTGGAAATATGACGGTAGCCTTTATGAAATAGGTCGCGAGACCCCATAAAGCGAGTAGCAAAATCAGCCGCTAAACCTTCGTCACCGCGCCAAAACGCGCGCGCAGTGTCTCGGTACTTATCGTTCACTTCTAGCCATGGCGTGGGGAAGTTACCCACCTGATAGCCACCAAGCCCAATGTCCCAGGGCTCAGCCAGTAAAACGGTTTGCTTTAATACGGGGTCTTGCCCGATGGCGCGAATTAACCCAGCATATTTGTTATAAGCTTGAGGCTCTCGTCCAAGGGTTACCGCTAAGTCGAAGCGAAAACCATCTACGCCGATAGTGGTTGCCCAAAAGCGCATGGCATCAAGTATGAGTGTCATCATGTAAGGATGTGACGTATGCACAGTATTACCACAACCAGAGTGGTTCGAATAAACCAACTCTCCCCGCTTAGTTTGCTCTAGCAGGTACGCTTGATATGGGCAGAAACCTTTGTAAGACAAAATAGGGCCGCCTTTACCGCCTTCTGCCGTGTGGTTGTAAACCACATCAACAATTACCTCAAGCCCCGCTTTATGGTACTCATCAACCATATGTTTAATTTCGGCCAACGCATCTTTGCTGGCATAGCGAGGTTCAGGCGCGAAAAAGTTAACTGGGTTATAGCCCCAGTAATTCGTTAACCCTTTTTCCGTAATGTAAGGCTCTGGCATAAAGGAGCACATTGGCATGAACTGAACCGTGGTAATGCCTAGCGCTTTTAAGTGGGCAATCACCGCGGGGTGGCTTGCCCCAAGGTACTTACCTCTGTGTTCTTTTGGCACATCGGGGTGTAACTTTGTTAACCCTTTCACATGCGCTTCATAAACAATACGTTTGTGTTTCGGGATCTCGACCTTGCGAATAACACTTTCAGGGTAATCGGCGTCTGCCACCACCACACACTTAGGCACCATAAATTGCGAGTCGAATTTATATTGCCTAGCATCCCAATGAATGGGTCTACTTAGTTTTTTTGCATAAGGGTCAATAAGTAGCTTATCGGTAGGCACACCATGAAGTTGCCCTTCCCCACGTTCTACTCTGTAGCCATATAAATGACCTGCTTTTACATTGGGAAAGAAACCATGCCAAATATCGCCGCTTTTTTCAGGCAGCAATATTTCTTCTATAGGTTCTTCGGTATCGTTGTGAAAGAGACATAACGCCACCGCTTTCGCATCTGGCGCATAAACAGCGAAGTTGCACCCATCATCATAAGGCGTAGCACCTAATGGAAACGCTTCACCTAATAAAACATGGTTTACCTTTGTGACGTTCTGTTTCGCGTCCAACGTAATTCCTATTTCGTAATGTAAAATACAGTAGATAAAGGGGGTAAATTAATACTGATCGAGTGGTCTCGGTTATTCCATGCTACCGGCGTGGGCGTGACATGGCTGTCCACAGGATAATCGCTACCCCAAAATACCTGACTATCGGTATTTAGTGCAAGCGCCAACTCACCGGCCCCATCTACCCCTACGCGGTAATGTTCTCTTGGTATAGGCGTAAAGTTACAAATCACATATACTTTTTGCTTACCATCTAGCGACGTGCGAACAAAAGACACCACGCTTTGGTCAGCATTTTCATGGTCAATCCAAGCAAAACCATGATGACTGTGATCTTGTTCGTACATAGCTGGAGTGCTGGTATAAAACTGATTCAATGCTTTATATAAGCTTTGAATACCTCTGTGCTTTTTATGTTCCAGAAGGTGCCAATCTAAGCTGGTGTCATGGTTCCATTCTTTGCTTTGTGCAAATTCATTGCCCATGAAATTTAACTTCTTGCCAGGGTGCCCATACATAAAGCCAGCATAGCACCGCACGTTAGCGGCCTGCTGCCATTCGTCACCGGGCATTTTGTGCAATAAGCTGCCCTTGCCATGCACCACTTCATCATGAGAAATAGGCAACACGAAATTTTCGTCAAAGGCGTAAACCATGCTGAAGGTAATTTCACCATGATGGTAATTACGATAAGCAGGATCTTTGGCCATATACGTTAGCGAGTCGTGCATCCAGCCCATATTCCACTTAAAGCCAAATCCTAACCCACCTTCAAACACAGGTCGTGATACTTTCGGAAAGGATGTGGACTCTTCGGCGATAGTCATGGCGTCAGGATAGTGTTTATATACTTCTTCATTCATCCAGCGAAGCAGGCTAATGGCTTCGTAATTTTCATTCCCGCCATCCACATTCGGGATCCACTCGCCTTCATTACGGGAATAATCGAGATAAAGCATAGAAGCAACCGCATCTACTCGTAATCCATCCACGTGAAATTTGTCTAACCAGAATAACGCATTAGCAACCAAAAACTGACGAACGGTTTGCTTGCCAAAATCATAGATGCACGAATTCCAATCTGGATGCCAGCCTCGTCTTGGATCTTCATATTCATAAACATGGCTGCCATCAAAGCGAGCAAGACCGTGCCCGTCTTCTGGGAAATGAGCGGGCACCCAATCAATAATTACCCCTAAATCAGCTTGGTGGCACTTATCGACGAAGTATTTAAATGCATCAGGGTTACCAAAACGGCTTGTTGGCGCAAACATGCCCACTGGCTGATAGCCCCACGAACCATCAAACGGAAACTCGGAAACCGGTAATAACTCAAGATGGGTATAGCCCATCTCTTTTGCGTAAGAAATGAGGTCGTCGGCCAACTCTTCATAAGTTAAATAACGCTGACCACTGTCTGCATCGGGGCGCTTCCACGAACCTAGGTGCACTTCGTAAATACTCATAGGGTTGGCGTATTTATTTTGTTTACGAGATGCTAGCCATGCATCGTCGTTCCATTGGTACTTATCGTGGTTAAATATCTTTGACGCATGAGAAGGGTACTGCTCAGCACTAAACCCTAGAGGATCGGTTTTGTGCGGTAGTTCATGCCCGTGGGCATCTTTTATTTGATACTTATAACGTTCACCTTCGCCTAGGTTTGGAACAACCAATACCCAATACCCCAATGAGGTTTTTTCCATTGGATGTAAGCGTCCGTCCCATTGGTTAAAGTCACCAATTAATGAAACTGAAGAAGCGTTTGGCGCGTACACGCAAAAACGAGTGGCAGCGAGTGCCTCCCCTTTTTCAGGTGTAATAGTAATGAGTTGAGCACCGGCTTGGTGATACAGATTTTCTGGTTTGCTGTCGATGTAATGCACAGCGTGGTATGCATTATCAAGAAATTGATAAGGGTCACAATAGGTGTAGCTATCGGCTTTATTGTGGATAGTTACCCAATAAACCTGCGCACTTTGGGCCTTTGTAATTTCACCCTCAAATAAACCAGCTTCAGTGAGCGGTTTCAGCATAACCTTTGGCAATGCGGTATCTGGCCAACTTATTTCGATGGATGATGCGTCTGGACGCCATACTCGAATCTTAGTTTTACTTCCTGTTTCAATTGGCCCAAGAACGGAAAACGGCTTAGAACATGTTGCATGCTCTAATTGCTGCGCTATCTGCTTTATCCGCGTTACCTGCATCTGCTACTCCTATTAAAAACCCGCAAGAAAACGCGGGTTTACTGCCCTAATATTAGGCAAGGGCGCGCGTATTTGCACGCCAACATATTCACTTTAAAAAATGAAAATTATAACTTAAGCACTCGCTTGTTTACGTGCTTGCGTTAATTGAGCTGCCAACTCTGTTATATCATGAGTCTCGAAAATAGCCTCAACATTCTTGGTCAGCTTTCTACGCCAGTTAGGGTACTCATTGAAAGTACCTGGAATATTTACGGGCTTGTCCATTTGTAACCAGTCTTCTAGCTGCAAGCTTAACAAAGCACTTGAGCCACCAGCCATATGCACTTGCATCCCTTTGCTAAGTTCGCCAGTCATGCCAGTAGTATTCACATCGCTTCCAACATTGTCAGGAATTGAATGATGACCGTGTAATGAATCTAATATTGACTGTTTGTTTGCATGGCGATCGGCATACAAGGTTTGTAAAATATCGTCTGTTGGATAAAGACCAATATCTTTGCCGAGCGCCAGGTCAAGACAATGCCAGTAACCTATAAGCGTAGGCATGTCGTGTGTAGTAAGTGTAGACATAGACTGCACAGGGTAATGGCTTGGCGAGAAGAAACCGCCATCTTCTGCTTGCTCAAAAAAGAAAACGCGGTAGGAATACACACCGTTGTCTGCCAACTTACTGCGAATCTCTTCAGGCACAGTGCCTAAATCTTCACCAATCACTAAGCTTTGGTTACGATGACTTTCAAGGGCCAAAATACCCAATAAATCATCAACAGGGTAATACACATAACCGCCCTCTTTCGCATCATCACCTTTCACTACCCACCACAAACGCAGCAGCGCCATTACATGATCGATACGAAGAGAGCCTGAAGACGCCATATTGGCTGCAAATAAATCGATGATTGGCTGGTATGCCTGCTCGTATAGCTTACGAGGATCCATAGGAGGAAGCCCCCAGTTTTGCCCCAAAGGCCCTAAAATATCAGGCGGAGCCCCTACGCTAGCGTTAACGCAATATAAATCTTTGTTACCCCAAATTTCAGCACTACCTTCACTTACCCCTACCGCAAGGTCTCGATACAAACCAATGGTCATACCGCACTCGGTGGCTTTGCTGCTTGCCGCTTCTAACTGTTGCGCTGCTATCCATTGTAAAAATAGGTAGAACTTCACATTACCAGCATTCGCCTTTTTAAATTTCGCAACAGCAGGGTTATGATAATCTTTGTATTCTTCAGGAAATACAGGCCAGCCCCAGCAGTCTTTTCCTTTCGCTTTCAAATGTGACTGAAGCGCATCGTATACCGCCAGCATATCTAGGCTTTCACCACCTTCGGTAACAAACGCTTTAAATGCTTTATTTTGCTTGGTATTTTTACGAAGATGGCGAGCATCGTAGACATCAAACACTGCTTTCAACGCTGCCAGTTTGATATGCGCGACAGCCTCATAATCTACATGTTCTGTTTCACGGGCATGGCTCAACGTTTTTTGGAATTCTTCTGTATTCACCACGGCTTGAACACTGTCATCATCAAAGCCTTCAATAGCAGAAGCATCAATGTACAAGTAGTTTAGCCAGCGGCGAGAACTAGGACCATAAGGAGAACACGCATTTGGATTAGCTGGGTAAAGTGCATGAATAGGATTAAGCCCGATAAAATCAGCCCCTACACCTGCCGCTTTCTCAATTAGCGTTGCAAGGTCGGTGAAATCCCCTATTCCCCAGTTCTTTTCACTGCGCACACAATAAAGTTGCACGCTCAAACCCCAAATCTTTTTACCCGCGGCAATAGGGTCTGGGGTATAGCAGGCTTTTGGTGCAACAATAAAACGTGACTCTGCAAATTGATCATCGTCAGCACTTAACGCCATGGTGTGATAACCCAGCGGTAAGTTAAGTGGCAAAGACACCACGTATTCATGGAACTCCACCTCATCGATGTGCGCCATGGTCGTCATTTCTTGGTCTACCGGTGTAAACGTATGCTTTTCAATTTTTCCGTTTTCACAGTGAACTGTAATGACATGTTCATCGTTTACAAGCTCTATAGGTAAGCGCACAACGATAACAATAGCCTCATCGCTACGAACCACTTGAACAGGGTTCAGAGGAGATAACCAAACTGAGCTAATGTCGTCTATAATTTGCGATTGAATCTTTTCTTCACTGGCGGTGTCATAACCCAGCACGTTAAGTAATTTGGCTTTACTTGACTCTGCGATGGTTGCTGGTTTGCCCCATGCGTCGACGTATTGAGTCTCTATTCCACGCATTTCAACCAGTTGTTGCAGAAGATCTTGTGTCATCGTAACTTGTTCCTGTATTCCTGTGAGAGGCACGCTTAATTTGCACTAAGCAAATTTGCTTATACGTACAAAATATTAACATTATTCTAGAAACAGTCGCGCTATGAAAACTGAATACGATTGCATAAGCTGTTGTTCGTAATTTTCCAACAGTTTAGCGTTTTTGTTTTGCCAATTATGGCATTTTGATCCATACTTTACGTAATTTATTTTCATATTCAAAAATAATCGAGGTACGTCATGACAATTCGCATCGGTATTAACGGTTTTGGTCGCATTGGTCGCTTAGTAATGCGTGCGGCTGCTGCCCGTGAAGACATCGAAGTAGTTGCTATTAACGACTTATTAGATACAGATTACATTGCCTACTTATTAAAATACGATTCAACGCACGGTTTATTCGACGGTGAAGTTACAGTAGACAACAACGACTTAGTTGTAAATGGAAAAACCATCCGCATCACATCAGAAAGAGATCCTTCAGACCTTAAATGGAATGAAGTAGATGTGGACGTGGTAGTTGAATCAACTGGCTTATTCTTAACAAAAGAAACTGCTGCTAAGCACATCGAAGCGGGTGCTAAGAAAGTGGTTATGTCTGCACCTTCTAAAGACGACACGCCAATGTTCGTTATGGGTGTTAACGATGAAAGCTACGCGGGTGAAACTATTGTTTCAAACGCATCGTGCACAACTAACTGTTTAGCGCCTCTAGCGAAAGTACTTAACGATAAGTTCGGTATTGTAGATGGCCTAATGACAACGGTTCACGCAACGACAGCTACTCAGAAAACCGTTGACGGTCCTTCTATGAAAGACTGGCGTGGTGGTCGTGGCGCTGGCCAAAACATCATTCCATCGTCTACTGGTGCTGCAAAAGCAGTAGGTAAAGTTATTCCTGCACTTAACGGCAAGCTAACAGGTATGGCTTTCCGCGTACCTACGCCAAACGTTTCAGTGGTTGACCTTACTGTTAACCTAGCAACACCAACTAGCTACGACGCTATTTGTGCGGCAATGAAAGAAGCATCTGAAGGCGAGCTTAAAGGTATCATGAGCTACACTGAAGACGCGGTAGTATCAAATGACTTTATCGGCAACGCCAATACATCAATTTTTGATGCAACAGCGGGTATTGCACTTACCGACACATTCGTAAAAGTTATCTCTTGGTACGACAACGAATGGGGCTATTCAAACAAAGTTCTAGACTTGGTTGCTCACATTTCTAAGTAATCAGGTTTATCAATAACGGCGACTTTGTTGATCAGTTATTGAGTACATTGTTAATAGACTGAAAAAAGGTGCGAATACTATTCGCACCTTTTTTGTTTTCATTGCACAATAAGCCATTATTAAATGGTAATGCGAGACCTTGTGGAAATCTCGACAACGGTACAATCAGCACGTTGCTTCATGGAGGATTTATGTCAACAGAATCATTGCAAGTTAGCGAATCAAACGGATTGACGTTTTTAGAGGTAGATAACCACCTCGGTTCAGCAAAAATCAGTTTATTTGGCGGACATGTCTTATCTTTTATTCCAAAAAAAGATGGCCAAGAACGCTTATGGGTAAGCCCCCATGCCTACCTTAACGGTGAGCGCCCCATTCGTGGTGGAATACCTGTATGTTGGCCATGGTTTAGTGATGACCATGGTAAAGCGAAAGGTGAGCTGCCTGCCCATGGTTTTTTGCGTACACAAGTGTGGCAATTAACTTCATCAAGTGAAGATGAAACTGGCACCCATATTACGCTTACCCCGTCCTTCACTCGTGCGGAAGGGTTTGAACATGACTGTGCGGTTACCCTTTCCATTACTGTAGGTGACACTCTCAGCGTATCGTTAATAACAGAAAACACAGGCGTAGTGCCATTTACTTACAACTGCGCGTTACACAGTTACTTCCATGTTGATCATATTCAAGCCGTTCGTCTTGAAGGTATAACTGGCGACTATAAAGATAAACTGGACGACTGGGCGATAAAACCCACACCTGAACTTTATACTTTTACCGGTGAAACTGACCGTATTCATATGAACGCGGTTGATAAGGCGTCTATTGTAGTAAACGATACCCCTTTCACCGATGTTGGTTCAACAGGCCACGATTCATTGGTGGTATGGAACCCATGGCAAGGCGCTGCGTCAATTTCTGATATGGATCCGTTCGGGTACAAACATATGGTTTGTGTAGAGTCGTCTATTACCCAAGGCAAGACGCTACAGCCAAGTGAGTCTCACGCCATGGTGCAAACGATAACGCCTGTGTTGCGCTAGCGAGCCGTTTAACGGCTTAAATAAAGTAATACGCTAACGACCCGTTTATTGGCTTGAATAAAAAAGCCCTGATAATAAGTGACGTCATATCAGTCACCATTACCGGGGCTTTTTTTAAATGTTTTTTAATTAGCTGATGTTGGCACCCGCAACGGCTTCTTTAGCAAGTTGCGTAATACGATCCCAATCACCTGACTCAATCGCATCGTCTGGCGCTAACCAAGAACCACCAACACAAACAACATTTTTAAGGGCTAGGTAATCATTGTAGTTACCTGGGCCAATGCCGCCAGTTGGGCAGAATGTAAATTCAGGGAACGGGCCACTGATCGCTTTAATCGCTTTCACACCACCAGACGCTTCAGCTGGGAAGAATTTCATATGGGTGTAACCCGCGTCTTTCCCTTTCATCAGTTCAGACGTTGAAGAAATACCTGGGATAAGTGGAATTTCTGCTTCCATACCCGCTTTTAGCAAATCAGCTGTCATACCAGGGCTAATTGCAAATTTAGCGCCCGCTTCAATAACCGCTTTAAGCTGCTGTGCATTCGTTACTGTGCCAGCACCAATAAGAGAATCAGGCACTTCATCAGCAATACGCTTAATAACGTCGATAGCAGCAGGCGTACGAAGAGTAACTTCTAATACTTTAATGCCACCTGCCATAAGGGCTTTTGCTAGCGGAACTGCCTTTTCCACGTCGTTGATAACCAATACAGGTACAACAGGGCCAGCAGCAAAGATATCAGCTGGCGAATATTTCCATTTACTTGTCATAAATCAGCTCGCAGTATGTTGTTGAAGATAAGCAGCTGCACCTAATAAGCCGTGATCAGGCTCTGCTATCAAATAAGTAGGAATATCTTTCACATAGCGCTTCATCTGCCCTTTCGCTTCGAAACGGGCTCTAAAGTCACTATTTTGAATGAATTCAGGGAAACGGTTTGCTATACCACCGCCAATGAAAATACCACCTGTTGTGGCCATATTTAACGCCAAATTACCCGCAAAGCTGCCCATAATTCTGCAGAACTGCGTTAAGGTAGCGGCTGAAATATCACAGGTACCGGCTAATGCGGCTTCTGTAATTTGAGCAGGTTCAGCGAATGTAGCTTCTTTACCTGCATCTTGTGCCAGTGCGGTATAAATATTATGTAATCCCCTGCCAGACATTACTTCTTCAGCAGAAGCGCGGCCGAAGCTTTTTTGCAGGTGACGCCATACCACAACATCAGTTTCATCAACAGGAGAGAAGTCAACATGACCGCCCTCGCCGTCTAGGGTTTGCCAGCCTGTAGAGGTCATCGTGATATGCTCTACACCCAAGCCTGTACCTGGGCCAAATACCGCAATGTTACCACCGGCTTTCGCCGTGCCATCGCCAATTTGAACCACTTGTGAATCACTTAAAACCGGTAATGAATGTGCCACTGCGGTAAAATCGTTAATCACAAATAATGAATCTAATTTTAACTGCGAGCATAGCGCATTCTGCGAAAACGCCCAGCTATGGTTTGTCATCACTACTTGGTCGCCCAATACCGGGCAAGCAATACCAATACACCCTTCGGTGAATTGGTATTCAGGCATTTCAGCAAAATACTGTGAAATTGCCAAATCGATACTGGCAAAATCATTACACATGTATTTCTTTATATCGGTTACACCTGTTTCGGTAACCCGAGCTACGCGAATGTTAGTGCCCCCTACATCGGCCACAAACTTCTGGCTCATAGCGCCTGCTCCTGGTTGTAGAACAACGAGCATGCACCTTCTTCAGCACCGGTAAGGATAGCACGCATGCCGCCGAACATTTCTCGGCCCATTCCAATATGGTGGTGACCAATATCGGCAGGTTTCGCTTCACGGGCTTCAAGGGTAGCTTCATCAACGTGCAACGTTAATGCGCCTGTTTCTGTATTAAGCTCAATCAAGTCACCCGCTTCTACTTTTGCAAGCAAACCGCCTTTATAGGCTTCTGGGGTAACATGGATTGCGGCTGGAACTTTACCTGAGGCACCAGACATACGTCCGTCAGTGACCAAGGCCACTTTGAAGCCTTTGTCTTGTAACACACCAAGAGGGGGTGTTAAACGATGCAATTCTGGCATACCAATAGCCGAAGGCCCTTGGAAACGAACTACAACAATGCAATCTTTGTCTAAGTCGCCCGCTTTAAAGGCAGCGTCTAAGTCGAACTGATCTTCAAACACAACCGCTGGCGCTTTAATAGTGCAATGTGGAGTGCGAAGCGCTGATGTTTTAATTACACCGCGACCAAGATTACCTTCCAGCACACTTAATCCACCATCTGGTTTAAACGGCGTTTCTACTGTGGCGAGCACTTCTTTGTCTAAAGACTCGGTAGGACCGTCACGCCATTCAAGCTCACCGTCTTTCAACATTGGCTCTTTGGTATAGAAGTCTAGTCCTTCACCACAAATAGTATTAACGTCGTTATGCAACAACCCAGCATCTAGCAATTGCTTGATAAGCAATGACATACCGCCAGCAGCTACAAAATGGTTGATGTCGGCAGAACCGTTAGGGTAAATACGAGTAAGTAAAGGCACAGCATTAGAAATATCTGAGAAATCATTCCAGTTAATGATGTAACCGGCTGAACGTGCAACAGCAATTAAGTGCATGGTGTGGTTTGTGGAACCACCTGTTGCTAGCAAGCCTACTAAACCATTCACAATGGCTTTTGCGTCAACAATATGACCGATTGGACGGTACGTATCGCCCAAGTCAGTAATACGTGTTGCTTGAATAGAGGCCGCTTTCGTTAGGGCATCACGAAGCTCTGTACCTGGGTTTACAAACGAAGAGCCAGGTAAATGAAGGCCCATCATCTCTACCACTAGCTGGTTAGAGTTTGCTGTACCGTAGAAAGTACATGTACCAGCAGAGTGATAAGACTGAGATTCAGCTTCAAGTAGCGCATCACGCCCTACTTTACCTTCTGCATATTCTTGGCGAACACGCGCTTTCTCTTTATTCGGTAAGCCAGAAGGCATAGGACCAGCTGGCACAAATACTGTTGGCAAGTGACCAAAGCTTAACGCACCCATTAATAATCCAGGTACGATTTTATCGCAAATACCTAGCATAAGGGTTGAGTCGAACATATTATGCGAAAGCGCAATAGCAGCACCTTGGGCAATATTGTCGCGGCTCATTAAGCTCAAATCCATACCGGTTTGACCTTGAGTAACACCGTCACACATAGCGGGAACACCGCCAGCAAACTGAGCCACACTGCCTACACTTTTTACTGCATCGCGAATAATCGCAGGATACGTTTCGTATGGCTGATGCGCTGAAAGCATGTCGTTGTAAGCAGATACAATCGCCACGTTTGCTTTTGTCATCGAGCGCAGATCAGATTTATCTTCTGTTCCACAAGCCGCGAAACCATGAGCTAGGTTTCCGCACGAAAGCACACCGCGGTGAGGACCTTGGCGGCGTGCGTGTTCAATTTTTTCTAAGTATGCCTTACGGCTGTCTTTGCTACGCTCTATAATACGCTGCGTAACTTCTGCAATTCTTGAATCCATCATTGTCTCCTATGGCGCCCACATCAAGGTTACCGGGGCTCTGTTTACCACGGCCGTGATGGGCTTTTGCGCTTCGGTAGCATTATCCAGTGCATCAAGCAGAACCTGCTTTTTCTTATCACCGGTTAAATGCAGAAAAATATGTCGACTGTTTAGCAACGCCGGCAACGTAAGTGAAATACGTTGATGGGGTGCAGTTGTAGGTTGTACAGCAATACATGTGCGGCCACTGTTCATGCTCAAGCCATCATTGACTTGTTCAGAACAGGGGAATAGTGATGCGGTATGACCGTCTTCACCCATGCCTAAAATTAGCGCATCAAAAGGCTGGGACATACTTGCAATCGCTTTTTCAGCAGCATTTACGCCTTCGCTAGCATCAGCAACATCGCTTTTTAATTCAACGAAATGTGCTGCACTGGCTTTATTTTGAATAAGGTTCGCTTTTACTAAACTGGTGTTACTGGCTTCATGACCTTCTTCCACCCAACGTTCATCAGCAAGGGTTATATCTACCTTGTCCCACTCTATGTCGGTTTCGCTCAACTGCTTAAACAGCGCAAGAGGCGTTCTGCCGCCACTCACCACAAGCGAAGCACGCCCGCGAGTTTTAATGCCAGTTTTAAGAATGCTCACTAAGTCTTCAGCAAAGGCTGAGGTGAGCGCATCGGGTGTATCGAATGAAAGAGTTGTTAAAGCCATATTATTTCTTCTTCTTTACCGTTTTGCTTTCGTACCAACTGCGATTCGCGCGTGCCAAAAGGCCAATTGAATCTACCGGTCCCCACGTACCTGCCTGATAAGGCTCTGGTGGTTCATTAGACGATTTCCATGCTTCTAAAATTGAATCAACCCATGTCCAGGCTTGTTCAATTTCATCACGGCGAACGAACAGCGCTTGATTGCCTAGCATGACTTCAAGAAGCAGCTTTTCATAGGCATCAGGAATACGATCGTCAGCAAAGGCTTCAGAGAAGCTCAAGTTCAATTTTGATTTTTGTAAATCCATAGAGCCAGAGCTGGTTAAGCCAGGCACTTTGTTCATTACGGTAATTTCAACACCTTCATCAGGCTGAAGTCGAATTACCAGTTTGTTAGGTGGCAAGTTTTTAAAGCTATCGCCAAACAAGTTGTGTGGCTGACGCTTAAAGTAGATAACCACTTCACTGACTTTCGAAGGCATACGCTTGCCAGTACGAAGGTAGAACGGAACACCCGCCCAACGCCAGTTATCAATCTCTGCTTTAATAGCAATGAAGGTTTCCGTTCTACTTTGAGTGTTAGCACCCTCTTCTTCCAAGTAGCCTGGTACTTCTTCACCTTTAACAAAACCTGCTGTGTACTGTCCACGAACCGTGCTATCGCTAATGTTCGTTGAATTAATCGGGCGCAGCGCTTTAAGAACTTTAAGCTTTTCATCACGAATGCTGTCAGCATCCAGTGTTGTAGGTGGCTCCATGGCCACTAAGCTTAAAATTTGAAGCAAATGGTTTTGCACCATATCACGCATTTGACCTGCGTCGTCGAAATAGCCCCAACGGCCTTCAATACCTACCGATTCTGCAACTGAAATTTGAACATGGTCAATACAGTTGTGATCCCAGTTGGTCGCGAAGATAGAGTTAGCAAAACGAAGTGCAACAAGGTTAAGTACTGTTTCTTTACCAAGGTAATGATCAATACGATAAATTTGTTTCTCGTCGAAGTATTCGGCAACTTGTTCGTTGATCACTTTTGACGATTCAAGGTCATGACCTATTGGCTTTTCAAGTACCACACGCACACTCGAGTCGATGATTTTACAACCGTGTAAACCACGACAAATATCGCCATAAATAGAAGGCGGTGTTGCTAAATAACACACCATGGTACGAGCAGGGTCAACATGGTCTTCTAAAACGCAGTAGCTAGCGATATCTTTCATATCGACACATGCATAATGAAGACGCGCTTTCATGCGCTCCCACGTTTGTTCACAAAGCTCTTTATCACCAAACTTAACTAAGTTTGTATGCACCTCAGCGATATAGTCTTCTAATTCCATTTCGTGGCGAGCTACGCCAACAATCGTTGTGTCTGGGTGGATAAGCTCTGCTTTTTCAAGCTGATATAATGACGGCAGTAATTTGCGTCGTGAAAGATCACCCAATGTGCCAAAGAGCACGAAATCACAGGGTTCGTAGGAATTTTCCAATACCATTTTCGTCGACCTTTTAAATGTATGTGTGAAACTAACGTGAGGTAGACGTACCTTCTAACGCCATCCACGTGTTATTAGCATATAGTTAACACCAAATGTAGTAAAATTACAACTTTTGGAAACTATTGAATCTCATTTCTCTATATTAACGGGTTAGTACCCTAACTTGGCCCCTTTTGTTCCCCAGAAATGATAAAAAATGTCAAAAAATTACATTTTTCTTGTCACTTCCGTCACATTGGGTACTATGAGTCGGGTAACCTACATCAATTTTCCCTTACTAATTGCTATTTCTGTATGAATATTTTAGAAAAAATTACACAAAATAAAGCGTCATTCAGCAAATCAGAACGAAAAGTGGCTGATGTGATCCTTGCGAATCCGCAAACAGCTATTCACTCGAGTATAGCAACCTTGGCCAAAATGTCGGATGTTAGTGAACCGACAGTTAACCGCTTTTGTCGACGTTTAGATACGAAAGGCTTTCCAGACTTTAAACTTCATTTAGCACAAAGTCTCGCAAATGGAACGCCGTACGTAAACCGTCATGTTGATGAAAACGATGGGCCTGAAGATTATACCAACAAAATCTTCGAATCGACCATGGCTTCTCTTGAAGTTGCGCGACAGTCTGTAGACGTGCAAGTGGTTAATCGCGTTGTAGATTTGTTAACTCAAGCACAAAAGATATCGTTTTTTGGACTTGGCGCATCAGCCTCTGTGGCACACGATGCACTAAACAAATTTTTCCGTTTCAATGTGCCAGTGGTCTACTTTGAAGACATTTTGATGCAGCGCATGAGCTGCATGAATTGTTCTACTGGCGATGTTGTGGTGCTTATCTCACATACCGGCCGAACCAAAAGCTTGGTAGAGATTGCACAGATTGCCCGCATGAACGATGCAACGGTGGTTGGTATAACGTCAGCCGACAGCCCATTGTCACATGAATGTACGTATGTATTGTCGCTTGAGGTGCCGGAAGATACTGATATGTATATGCCAATGGCATCACGTATTGCGCAACTTACGCTCATAGACGTGCTTGCTACAGGGTTCACGTTACGACGCGGTAATAAGTTTAGAGAGAATTTAAAGCGGGTGAAAGATACCTTGCGCGGTTCTCGCTACGAAAAGCGCAACGAATAAGTACTGCGGCTTCACGCATTCGAGTTAGCCTACCAATACGTGCATTGGTGCCTAACTCGGCTTCGCTATACTTGTAATACTTCGGTAAATGCCCCGCTCCCTACTCTCTTCGGTAATTAACCACATTTTTTCGCCATACCTGCTACCCTAGTTAAGTGGAAACAAGCTTAACTATTGATTATTTAAAATACAGAAAAGGCAGTGGATGGCATTAACACTCTATTATTGAGATGAATGACGCAACTGGTCGGCTCAGTTCCCATTTCTTCATCTTTCATTCACATTTATGTCAGATTCATCTACTATTCTGTAATAAAATTACGTAAAGCGATTACAGGTTAACCTTTGTACAAAATACGCAGGCTAGCCATATATCTACTTGTGCTACATCACTTAAAAATTGCGACGGACTCCTAATGACCAGAAGAACGAAAATTCTTGCAACGCTTGGCCCTGCCACTGATTCACTCGAAAAAATTCAAGAACTAATTGCCGCCGGTGCGAACACGGTTCGTATGAACTTTTCACACGGCCAGGCGGAAGATCATATCGAGCGTGCGAAACGCGTAAGAGAAGCGGCTAAAAACTTAGGTAAGTACGTTGCCATTTTAGGCGATTTGCAAGGGCCAAAAATTCGTGTTGCTCGTTTTGCTGAAGGCGCGGTTAAGTTGTCTATTGGCGATAGCTTTACACTTGATGCTGAACTAGACCGCGATGCGGGCGATGCCAAGCAAGTTGGCATCGACTATAAAGCACTACCTGATGACGTAAGTGCTGGCGATATTTTGTTACTTGATGACGGTCGTATTCAACTTAAAGTCACCGGCGTAGAAGGCCGTAAAGTATTAACAGAAGTAACTGTTGGTGGCAAATTATCAAACAATAAAGGCATTAACCGTCAAGGCGGTGGTTTATCTGCTGAAGCCCTTACTGAAAAAGATAAGAAAGACATTATCACGGCTGCTGAAATTGGCGTTGATTACCTTGCGGTTTCATTCCCTCGTAGTGGTGAAGATCTTAATTACGCAAGAAAGCTAGCTGAAGAAGCAGGCTGTTATGCAAAAATCTGCGCCAAAGTAGAGCGTGCTGAAACAGTAGCCACTGATGAAGCTATCACAGACATTATCAGTGCATCAGATGCGGTGATGGTTGCTCGTGGTGACCTAGGTGTTGAAATTGGTGATGCCGAGCTAGTGGGTGTTCAGAAAAAGCTTATTGCCCGTTCACGCCAGCTTAACAAAATTGTGATTACAGCAACGCAAATGATGGAATCGATGATTGATAGCCCTATGCCTACGCGCGCAGAGGTTATGGACGTTGCCAACGCGGTACTAGATGGTACAGACGCGGTTATGCTTTCAGCTGAAACTGCAGCAGGTAGCTTCCCGATTGAAACTGTTCAAGCGATGGCGCGCGTTTGTGAAGGTGCCGAGACGCACCCTAGTGTTAAAATTTCTAAGCACCGCATGGATGAGCTTTTCTCATCTACTAGCGAATCAATTGCGTTGTCAGCAGTATACGCAGCAAACCACCTACCCAGCGTAAAAGCTATTGTAGGGTTAACTGAAAGCGGCAACACGCCTAAGTTAATGTCGCGTATTACTACCTCACTGCCTATCATTGCGATGTCTCGACATGAAGGTACATTAAACACTATGGCCTTGTTCCGCGGTGTTAAACCTGTTTATTTCGATTCATCGAAAAGCGAACCTGGTCAGTTGAAATATGATGTCGTTGCAGCACTTAAAGCCAAAGGTTTAGTGCAAAGCGGCGACAACATCATTTTGACTTATGGTGATGAAATGGAAAAAATTGGTGCAACCAATACGCTTAAGATTGTTGAAGTAGAATAAGCGTTATTCGCACTTAACAGTTTTTTAAAGGCAGCTTGTAGCTGCCTTTTTTTATGCGTATTCAACGTTCTGTATCACGGGCACCTACTGCCTATACACATTGTAATTCACATACCAAACTGGTAGAAATGAAAGGTGTCTTTCACTTGTAGTTTTACTTACCACGCTTACTTCAACGGAATAATAATGAAAATAACCGCTCCTCTTTTTTCCGCGCTTTTTGCGCTACTTTGCTTTAACAGCATGGCTGAATCATCCATGAAAAGTGTAATAGTAGCCGCTTCTGAAACGCCATTAGCGCCAATCATGATTCAAGGACCCATGCCAATTGAAGCAGAGTACTTCGCATCACTTTTAACCGACGTTCGTATTGAACATTCAGGTAACGCCACCTTCTATTTAGGGACGTTAAACGGGCACCCTATCGTGGTGGCCAAAACAGGAAAAGGCTTAGAGAACACTGCTGCGGCAACGGCTATAGGTATAAGTCGCTACCAACCAAGAATCATTATTAATCAGGGTACATCCGGTGGGCACGATCCTAAGCTAAACGTTGGTGATATCGTATTGGGCGAAAAAAGCGTAAACGCGAGTAATTTCAAAACCCCTAAGCTACAAGCGGGCGAAGGCTCTCGTCCTCTTACGTGGATCCCAATGGACTTAATGGCGTCAGAAGGCAGTGCGGGTGAAGGTGATAGTGCGTCAGATGCTGAAAAGATTCGCTTTTATGCCGGTGACGAAACCTTACTTAAGCTCGCGATGTCGTTAAGCAAGGAACACAAAAGTGGAAACGTTGTGAAAGGCACCATCGGCAGCGGTAATTTTTGGAATAACGAAATTGACCGCATTGCATGGCTTCACAAAAACCTAGGTACCAGCGTAGAGGAAATGGAATCAGCATCAGCAGCGCAAATTGCCCATGCTTATGGCGTACCTTTTCTTGGCATTCGTATTCTATCAAACAACATTACCAATCATGGCGAGTATAACCCTAACACGGCAGAGGCTTGCCAAGTGTTCGTCAAAGCCGTTGTTGAGGCGTATATCGCGTCATTACCAAAGCCTTTATAACCGTCTTAAAGACTAGCCTTATTATTTGCCGCCGAGTTATTTTTACCCTCGAAAAAAACTTGGCACTTTCATTCTTAAAAACACATTGGCATTTATTTTATGAAATTGACTTTGCTCCCTAAGCTTATACTCGTTCTCACCCTAGTTTCACCATCACTGATGGCGAACACAGCCGACACAAAGGCCTCATCGAGTGACTTAACGGTAGTAAACCGTTTTGCGCAACTTGCTTTAGCCTGTGTTCATAAAGAGTATCCAAATATTATAAAACACATGATGACAGGGGCCGAACATGTTAAGCCGCCTAAACAGCTATATCCCGCGTTTTACGGCTGCTTTGATTGGCACTCGTCTGTGCATGGCCACTGGTTACTAACCCGAATCGCCAGTCAATATCCAGAAACGCCACACTACCAAGACATTGTAAAACACCTCGATACCAGTTTTACCAAAGAAAATATAACGGGTGAAGTCGCTTACTTTAACCGTGAGGGTACAGGTACAAGCTTTGAACGTCCCTATGGGCTTGCTTGGTTTTTACAATTAACCAGTGAATTACGTGAGTGGAATTCACCCGAAGCTAAACGGTGGCTAACCACCCTACTACCACTTGAGAAAAAAATCGTCGCCAACGTAACAGATTGGCTCCCTAAGCTTTCATTTCCTATTCGAGTGGGCGAACATAGTCAAACCGCGTTTGCATTCGGGCTTATGTTAGATTGGAGCCGCACGGCTGGCGATGTTGCATTTGAAAATTTGCTTACCAAAACCATCACAAAGTTATATGCCAATGACGTGAATTGCCCGCTAGCTTACGAACCATCAGGCCAGGACTTCTTATCACCGTGTGTTGCAGAAGCTGACTTGATGCGCCGAGTATATTCAAGCGAGCGTTATGCAAAATGGCTGTCTGCTTTTTTACCCAGCATTCCTATTGATGGCGATGGTTCATGGATAAACGTAGCCACTGTAGTGGATAAAAGTGATGGTAAACTTGCGCATCTAGATGGTTTAAATTTAAGTCGTGCATGGATGCTTGAAGGTATTGCCTCTGCATTGCCGTCAGACGATAAGCGTGTTGTAGCAATTAACAGTGCAGCACAATCACATAAGGTAGCGGGAGTCGATGCTGTGATAAACGATATGCATTATATGGGAAGTCACTGGCTTGGCAGCTTTGCTACTTATCTGGAAACCCAACGCGGGCTTTAAACCACTTACTAATACTAGATTAAATGAAGCAGAGTTGGCGAGCTTAGATGCTCGCAAACTCTGTAGTTGTTGAAGTAAACTGTGTTTGGTGATGGACTAAAATGTTCTTTGCGCGGTCGATTAAATCATCACGCTTAAATGTCCAATTACGTAAGTCCGCCTGCTTTGCTTCTGCAAGGTAAAACTCAATACGTGTTTTACGTAATAAATCTCGCTTCTGAGATACATCGAACTCGGTCTGAGCAAGTATGCGCTCTATTTTTACGATAGTGGCGTGATGGGCTTTGTTTGAATCATCAGCGTTCGCTTTACCTACATAAGCCATGTTATTTGTTAACACACCTGCAAGTACAATAAGCAGTGAAATCAACACACCTGAAACTAACCAATTTAATACTTTCATCATTCACTTCCTTTTATACTAACTTGCTTTTATCCATGTAAGAACGCGTTGGTTCTAAATGACTACTGCACGTTGTAACTTAAAAACTTAATTACAACTTGTATTGCACATTGTGTTCCAAATTTCTTACTGCTACCTGATTACCGCGAAGAGTATACGCATCAAGGGTTAGAAAGAAAATTCGTCAAAGGTTGTAAGACAAAAGTTGTAAACTGGATGGGAAAATACTACATGTTGCTGCGAAAAAACGGCATGTCGAAAAAAGCGCAAATGTCACTTCACAACTCGATATATCGCGTTATTATGGAATTCTAGGGTTTGTTAAACATTAAAAAAGGGGCCAATTGGCCCCTTTCGTCTCACTAATAACTGCTTAGTGTTTCATTGCTGTTTCAGTGATAACTTGCAAATTATCTTCAACATTTTTCACATCTGAAGCGTTTTTCGCTATTTCGACAGCAAGTTGACGCTCGGCGTCTGAGTCTACGTTACCCGTTAGTGTAACGTTACCGGCTTCAACATCTACATCAATGTCGAAACCAGAGATGTCGCTATCCATTAATAGGCGAGTTTTAATAACAGTAGCAATTTTGGCATCAGTAAGCGTGCCCGTTTGCTCATCATATTCGGATTCAGCATCATCTGACATGTCGCTTGCCATTTTATCCATGTCTTTCTCTTCAACAATAGAAAGCTGGTTGTCTACTGACACAACACCGTCGATATTTGAAACTAACTCTTCTGCTAATTTCTTATCAACTGAATGATCTACTTTACCTGTCAGAACAACGTTACCGTTGTTTACGTCTGTATTGATATCGAATGAATCAAGGTTGCCGTTGAATAGTAGTGTTGCTTCGGCTTTGCCGTCTATCCACGCATCCTTAGCGCCTTTTTCCCATTTGTTATCTGTCTCCATGTCACCAGCAAAAGCTGCAGTTGTCATCGAGGTCGCTACAAGTATAGAAAGTAATGTACGTTTCATAACAGTTCTCCTTTGTTGAAACTCACAATAGCTAATGCGAAACTCGAGCCAACGCAGCAACCGACTGATTTATAACAACTTAATTCACTTTCACTCTAATTATCACTTGTTAACATCTCTGCAAACTTTTCGACCTATGCGCATTTTTTACTTACATCTTGCCCAACCGGAACGAAAATTGAATATTCATTAACCAATATACTTATTATTAATCGAGCAATAGCCGAGTTTGTCTTGTTTAAAGAGTTCGCAAGCAAGACAGCAAAGCAAAAAACAACTTAGTCAGGAACGACAATGAATATTTTACTGAACACCATGGCGATATTGCTTATCGCTGCCACTTTAGCCCCTTCACTCCCGTCGAAGCATTGGTTGGTTAGGGTATGGGAATTTCCACGGCTACAGTTACTTGGCTTAATGGTGATAGTGTTGATTGCCCGAGGGGTTATGTACCCATCGGATTTCTCCGCTTTTAACACGCTTATCACCGCATTGCTTTATATTGGATTAATTGCCTGCGCGATTTACCAGGCTATTTGGATCTTGCCTTATACCTTCTTTTATAAAAAGGAAGTGGTTAAAGCATCTTCTCAAGATGCTGGTGAGAGTATTAGTATTTTATCTAGCAATGTCTTTATGCCCAATGAAGATTACGACAAGCTATTAAAGCATGTGCGTGACACCAATCCAGACTTCGTCGTTACTCTTGAATCTAACAAGCGCTGGGAAATAGCCCTATCGGCATTAAACGAAACTCATCCTCACCAGCAGCATTGCCCTTTGGAAAACCTGTATGGCATGCATCTTTACAGTAAATACCCACTGAAAACGGCCAAGCTCAACTATTTAGTAGAAGATGATGTGCCCTCCATGCTTGTCACTATCGATATGGAAGGACAAGATGTGACGCTTTACTTCCTTCATCCGAAGCCACCTAGCCCCACTGAGAACAAAACGGCTAGGCCCAGAGATGTCGAACTTACAATGGTAGGCCATGAAATAGCTAAAAAAGACGGGCCTATAATAGTAGCTGGAGACTTGAACGATGTAGCATGGTCGCCTACTACCAGAAAATTTAAGAAAATAAGCGGTATGCTTGACCCAAGAATAGGACGTGCATTTTTCAATACGTTTCACGCCCACTACCCACTAGTTAAATGGCCATTGGACCATGTGTTTCATTCGAGTCACTTTATGCTGGAAGACATTAGAAAACTGCCTGATATTGGCTCAGATCACTACCCGCTGCTAACGCGATTGAAGCTAAAGCCAAAAGCCTGAATGCAGAAAGTAAAAAGCCGCTATAAAGCGGCTTAATATTGAAAAGGCTTACAACTAGGTAGGCACACGACGTATTGGAACGGACCTAACTGCTTTTGTATTGTGATTTACGCACCACATTACGCTTTCGCATGCTTCTTCACGACGCTTAAAATGGGCAAGACCAATAAGTTTGTCTTCTCGCGGCCACACCGCTTGTTTCAAAATAGCGGTATCGGTTTCGCTAAGTGCGCTAGTATCTAAACTCATTTCAACCGCTTTTTTATTGGGTTTAATCAATGAAGGTTGCGCATCGGTAATAATACTTTTTTTGACGCACACGTATTCACGCAGAACAGGATCTCGTACCACACCTATATAGTCGTCATCGCAAATAATGGCTGGCCACCCTTCAGAAATTCGGCTTTGCCAGAACATTACGATTGTGAAGGCCACTAAAACAAACAGGGTTAAACCAATAAATTGACTATCTAAATCTGGTGCAACAGAAACAATTATTCCTACTAATGCAGCAAATAATATCCACCCACCAAATACCCTTCGCATGGCATTAGGTGAAATACCCGAAATAACACTAACTTGTTTTAACTGGCTTTTTTCATAGTTGCGAAGTTCAACTACCGATTCAGAGTTCACAACTCTCTCCACTTGATTTTTACTCACTTTATATAGATATGATTACGCTCACAAGTGAACCATAGTTTATTATACTAATTAAGATTTACGCCGACTTAGGAAGTTCCGTAGACAATTGACATATTTCAAAATGCATCGAGTCTGCAAGGTTATCTTGCTGACGACGTAATTTTGTCAAGATCACAGACGGCTCTGGCTCTCCAAAAAAGAACCATTCAGCAAAGCGCTTTCCAAGCCCCCCACTCCGTAACTGATAAACATGCACTACATAGCGGTAGCCATTTACGTAAGCATCTTGATAAGCACGGCTTTCATCTACTGACGTCAAACCGCCTCTTGGGTGAATAGCAAAGCTTTTCACCCCCGCGCCTCGTTTTGTTAAAAACGATATTCCCGCTTCAGTTACACGCTTAATCGCGGCCTGTTTAAGTGTCTCTAGCGAAATATGCAAGTAAGGCACATCAATTTTACCGAACAACCGACATGCATTCGGGCATCCTGGCGCTAGCCCCACAGAAAAAGCCGTGTGGTCACGTCCTTCCCAAGGGCGGATCCATACGTAAGGGCTAACGTGAACATAAAGTTCAATACCATCACACTGGACGCTAAATACGTCTGGAACCTCTGAATTTCTGGCGTTTACTAGTTCGTTAAGGCGCTCGTCACTGTATTGCATACTAGGCCTCCAATAAAATATTTTAAGCCAATGCGCTGTGAAAAAACTTACTAACGGGGCGCGCTAAAAATACTTGGCTTAATGATTGACTAGTATGCCATATTTGGTATTTTTTTGTTAGAGCGTTCTGTAATAACAAAGCAGAAACTGACGGTGTATTGTTACACTGCCAGTTTACGTTTTTGGATGGGTATGGAAATGATAAAGCGGGGAATTAGCGCTGTTCGCGATGATTTTCAGGAACCGCTACCAGTTGCTCCTCAACCATCTCACAGGTACCTTCCACGCTGTCACCGCGGCGGGTTTCAAATGAGACCGAATCTCCCTCAGATTTATCTTCACATGCTTCAATAGCTTCAGGTGGCGGTCCATTCGGACGGCCCTGTTGGGCAAATGCACTTAAACTTCCAGTAATAAGTGTGGCAACGACTACAAGTTTTAACAATTTCATGACTTTTCCTAAGAAGATTAACTAACTCACATTCAGCATACGCGTTAATTGTGCAGATACAGTGTAGAGAACATGTAGAAGTAAGGGAATAAAAGCAGAAACAATTGTGAGCAACGCACAAGGATAGATATACTCAGCAGAATGAAACTATCCCATAAATTACTTGTTATTCTTGTCGGCTTTACCTGTGTGTCTTTGTCGCTTTCATTAGCACTTGCACGATGGAGTTTCGAGCAAGGCTTCAATGAATTCATTCAAAATCAGGAACGAGAGCGCCTGATGAGTTTAAGTCGCGTGCTTATTACACAATACCGCAGCAATAATAACAGTTGGGATAACATTCAAATAGAGAGTGTAGCGCCTACTGGCATGCCTCATCGACGCCCTGGAATGCGACCTCGACCTGGTGGCTTCCCTCCCCCTAGACATCAAATTGAAGATGTATCTGCCGGTCCGCCTACATTACTCATTAATGCGTCTGGGGACGTCGTATCGGGGCAAGCGTCGTATGAAGACGAAAACGAACGAAATGAAGTAAGCGTAAAGCTCGAATTTAATGGCCAGATCATAGGTCGGCTTATCAGTTACCCGCCTAAGACACCAGATTCTGATGTGGCTCGCGCTTTTTCTGAACAACAGCTGCAAGCCATTATCCTTATAGGCCTTTTGTCGCTTATCGCCTCGCTTATACTGGCATTAGGCGTTACGCCGCGCATGCTAAGCCCTTTTAAGGCTATATTACAAAGCGTAAAAGGCCTAACTGCACATCAGTATAAAACCACCTTGCCAGAAAACCGTCCTGATGAATTTGGCGAGCTGATGCGGCATATAAACACATTAGGAAATACCCTTGAAGCGCATAAAAATACCAAAAGCCAGTGGCTAGCAGATATCTCTCACGAACTTCGTACACCTCTCACCATTTTGTCTGGCGAAATTGAACTGATAAAAGCAGGGATTCGACCTCTTGACCAAAAACAACTGGCGTCGTTTGACCAAGAGGTCTCACGCTTGTCTTTATTGGTTGAAGATTTATATCAATTATCACTATCTGATATTGGCGGGCTTTCTTATCATTTCTCGTCAGTGGATTTGAGCCAAGTAATCTTGCAACAAAGCGAAAGCCTTGCGCATATTTTTGATACAAAAGGGCTTACCTTCACCTTTACCTGCCCACCAAACATCACCATTAACGCCGACCACCAGCGCTTGAAACAGCTTATGCTTAACCTGCTGGTTAACGCATGTGAGTATACCGATGCGCCAGGTACCGTGGAGTTGGTGGTTTCAGATCAACCTTCATTTATCGTTATTATTGTTCAAGACTCAGCGCCAAGCATTGCGAAAGAAAATGCAGCGGCATTATTTGAACCTTTGTTTAGAGAAGATGCCTCACGTAGGCGTCGAACACAAGGTGCTGGCCTAGGCTTATCAATTAGTAAACAAATTATTGAGGCCCATGGTGGCAAAATTAGCGCGTCAGTTTCGTCCCTCGGCGGCGTTAAAATTACGGCAGAATTGCCCAAATATTTCACTACGGATAATAACTAATGACACCGCACAAACATGTACTCATTGTTGAAGATGAAGATAAAATTGCGCAAATTTTAGTTGAATTTCTTGCCTTGGAAGGATTCACATCTACCGTGTTAAATGAAGGCACACACGTGGTTGATACGGTAAAAAAGGAAGCTCCGTCGGCCATTATTTTAGATAGAATGCTGCCCGGTGTGGACGGACTCACCATTTGCAAATCGCTACGTAGTTTTTCTATGGTACCCATAATCATGTTGACCGCCCGAGTCGATGAAATAGACCGACTTATTGGTTTAGAAGCAGGTGCTGATGACTATGTTTGTAAACCTTTTTCAGCACGTGAAGTCGTAGCACGGATACAAGCGGTTTTGCGGCGAACCACGCAACAAACCCAAACTGAGTTGTCATCAGAAAAGCTTACTTTTCGCCATATTGAATTGGATATGTCTCGGTTTGAATGTGCTGTGGATGGCAACATTATTGAGCTTACACCGGTAGAATTCCGGTTATTGAAAACAATGATGACAAAACCTGGCGTAGTCTATTCCCGCGACCAGCTTATGGAGCTTGGCTATGAAGATGGCAGAGTGGTAAGTAACCGCACCATCGACAGCCATATGAAAAATCTTCGCCACAAATTAGCGACGGCAGAACACATCAGCCCTATTCACGCGGTATATGGCATTGGCTACAAAGTACAGTAGCCTGTGATACATCTTCATTAAAGCCCCTTCGAACCTGCACAGAAACTGCACATTTTAGCGATAGTCTTGGAATTGGTATTTCAATAGACATTCAAATCTAAAAAACAGTTCTGAGGCCACATATGAAGACGTCATTCTACGCACTACTCATGCTCGTGCTACTGGGCACATCAGCATGCTCTGATAGCGATAATTCCGACAGCACTTCCACGACACAGGATAGTGATACGTCCTCTGGTTCAGATAGCGATAGCGACACAGACAGTAACATTGTTGGTCCAAACCCTGACTACTTTCTAGCTGCGGGTTTGGCCGAAACAATTACCACTACCTCTTGTACGCTTACAGATGGAACCACCACCGATTGCTACAAGGTTGTTATCAACGGTGCTCCTGCAAATACAGACATAGGGCCTTTCTGCCCGTCCACTATTACTGACGATGCCACCCAAGGCGGTATATGGTTTGACGGAAGTGGCGAGGTATATCAGCTGGAAGGGCAATTCTTTGTGGACGTAAAAACTCTTTATGGCGATGACTGGGAATTATACGATGAAGATACTGGCGAAATTTTCGTTACAAATACTCAGGTAGCCTGTGAAGCGGCAGCCCGTCCTGACGTAGCCGAAGAATATCAAAATCACTGTGTAGAGTGCTCAATTAGCTACTATGACGGTGGTATGCAACAAACCATTTTAATTCCAGTCACGCCAGTCCCTTTATCAAACCCCGAGTCTATTGGTGCTGACTTGGGCGTTTCATTAAACGGTGTAGTGATAGCAGGCCCTGCCCCCGTCTCTCAAATATTAGCCGCGAACACCATTGCAGCGTTTGACGATTGTGGTGGCCACGTGAACCCCGCTGAAGGCTATCATTATCACGCATCCTTAGGCTGTAGCGAAGTGGTAACCAGTATTGATGATCATGCCAATCTCATGGGATATGCCCTTGATGGCTTCGGCATCTACGGCATGTTAAATGCCAATGGAGAAGAAGACTATGATCTTGATGAGTGTAGAGGCCATGAAGACGATACAAGAGGCTACCATTATCATGCAGCAAGTGCGGCGGAAAACATGTTTATAGGCTGCTATCAAGGTGCACAAGGCAGTATAGAGGTAAATTAATGACGTCTGTAGGTGTAAAATCATTCAAGTCACTACCCGGAACATTACCTTTACTCTCATCGGTAACGTTACTAGCAATGGCATGCTCGACGACAGTTTTGGCCCACAGCGGTCATATTCACAACGAAGCATTTGAAGCCTGCGAAACAAAAACTAAGGGCGAGGCATGCAGTTACCTTGTAGCCAACACGCAGCGTTATAAAGGAAGCTGCCAAGTTTTTAATTTAAAGACCTTGTGTGTTCGAAGTGAGCCCATCGAATATTTACAAACAGTACCAGATGAAATTGAGATTGAAGTTAAAACAGACCAGGTAACTACACACCAGATAACTATAGACCAATTAGGCACTGTGAAAACCAGTAATGTTAATGCAGCTAACATCCCCTCTCAGTAACCATTAAACCCTTTCCCAAATGGGGCATTCGCCCCCATTTTTACACTGTGAAATAGATTCACACTAAGTGAATTCTTTGCAAGCCTAAACACTGGCATCCTCCACTAAAAAAAATAATATCCAAACTTTTCAATATATTAGACTAAGGTCTAATTATTGCTAAGTTACCTGCAAGTAAGCATTACAGATAAGACAGTTAATGCGACGTTTGATAACAATGACAGTAGTTAAGCTATCAAACACTCACCAAAGGGAAATTAGGAGGTTCACATGCATTCACCCGTCAGCGTTGTCACGATAGTAAAAAGTCGTACAGAAAAACTCTGCAGGCTTATAGAGCAGCTTGAGTCATGTAACCCACTCCCCGATGAGCTTGTCATCGTTTGGATGTGTTCTCCTTCAACGCTTTCATTAGCGAAAAGTGAGAAGTTTAATATCGTACATAAGTTTGTGGCTAACGGGGCATTACCGATTGCTAGAGCACGCAATCGCGGCTTACAAGAAGCTAAAAGTAATCTTTTAGCTTACCTAAATGTTGATGCCATCGTAGATAAAAACTTCATCGCCAAGGGGATGAGCGCATGGTGTCCAGGTTCAGTGGTATTTACCAAAGTGACATTCGTTCCAGAGTCACAATGGACCTTTCCCCACGACACCTTATGCCATATTAAAAGCCAAGAATTACCAGACGAAGATAATAACGAAATTCCGTCAAGACAACAGGAAGATGATCATGGAAAGTTTAGTGACGATAGCATTTGTTCTACAGTGTTTTTTATTAGCAAGACAGATTTTAAGAAAACCGGCGGTTTCGATGAAGGTTACGACGGCTTCGGACTAAATGACGAAGACTTTTTTACCAATTGCCGTTCACTGGGTTTTTCATTAAACCAAATCGAATTGCAGACTTTTGCGCCAGAGCGCCCCAATTACCGCTGCCCTATTAATCACCTTCTAGATTTTGTCAGAAACGCCGAGCGTTACCACGCAAAATGGGGCGTTAACCCTTGTATCGATGTGCTAAATGCATACGCAGAAGCCGGTTATATTAATGAAGATTTTGAAACCGCCGGTATTCATGTTTTGCAATTGCCAAAGCGCGAAAAAACGCCTTCTGAAAACGAAATGTCTTCGCAGGAGCACGATACAGCGTTGATTAAGCAATCGGCTTAAAAATCGTGGGAAGACTGTTCAAGGAGTGAGTATGTCGATTTTAAAACCTGATTTAGAGCAAAAAGTATCAGCTTTTATCAACCAAGCCGATTACCCCTGTGTGGGAGCCAAAACTGCGTTAAATAAGGGTAAAATCACTGTAAAGCAGTACGATAATTTTCGATGCGACACGAATGACACCGACATCTTGACGGACATCTACGACTTCATTCATCGCTTTGAGCTTGATAAAGATATGTATTCCTCGCTGGTACTTACTTTTGAACAACCAGAAATTTTGAGTGAGGTTGTTTTTGATAAATTGATGTGGCGCAAGCTTCAGCAACTTCATGACATCGACACCTGTATGCACGACTGGGATAACCAAGTAGACGAAAATCCACATAGCCCTAACTTTAGTTTTAGTTTGGGCGGAAAAGCGTTTTTCATCATTGGACTCCACCCCGGTGCGAAGCGAAAAAGCAGACGCTTTGAGCGCCCCTCGCTAGTGTTCAACCTTCACGAGCAATTCGAACTACTTCGCGAACAGGGAAAATTTGAAGATTTAAGAGACCACATTCGTCAGCAAGACGAAGTCTTCTGTGGTTCAAAAAATACCTTGTTGCAAAATCATGGTGAGCAATCAGAAGCATATCAGTACAGTGGAAAGCAGCAACCTAAGCGTTGGCAGTGTCCTTTTCATGCAAGTCAAAACTAATCTACATTAATTCAAATAGAGAAATAAAGAGGCAGCAATGCGACAAACCATTCAACCAAGAAGCGGCACAGCATTCACTATTAATAAAGGTGAGCGGCTAAAAGTTATTGACCCTGAAGGGGAACAAGTTGCCGATTTATATGCTTTTAACGCCCACGATAAAAATGAGTTTATGTCGTCAGGCCGTTCGCTAGATTATAACGAAAGCACCCACTTTAAATCAGGATGTAAGCTTTACTCCAACGAAAGTCAGGTGATGTTTGAAATCATTGAAGATACGGTGGCAGAACACGATTTTCTTTTAACCCCTTGCAGTGTGGATACCTTCAAACACTTTTATCCCAGTGAAACACCGGTACCTGGATGCCATGGCAACTTAGTGGCCGCATTCGCTGAGTTCGATATTCCTGCACATCATATTGGGACTACATTCAATACCTTTATGAACGTGGACGTAAGCTCTGAGGGAAAAATTGCCGTGCTACCGCCTACGAGTAAAGCCGGTGACTACACTATTTTTGAAGCAAAAATGGACATGATTGTTGGTCTTACCGCATGCTCTGCGGGCGAATCGAATAACTTTCGCTATAAACCAATTCAATTTGAAATTTTGCCCGCTTTATAAGCAAAATTTGAGACCGTTAAACTTGCTCTCGTTGAGAGCAAGTTCGCCCTATCATCACTTTAAATCCGTTTTACCCTCTATTTTCAACATTGCTCCCTCCATTCAATATAGTGCGCTTCTCATCAACTTTTTCTAAATTTAAAAAAAGCTTAGCATTTAGTCCTTTAGGAAAATTGCGTAAATGCTTGGTATCAATTATCTTTTAGGTACTCTAAGAAAAACATTATTTTTATGTCCATTCGCATACGGTACACGCTAGCGCTGCTTCTCATTGCCTGTCTTGTCACGGCATCTGTATTTACAATGCGAACAATGCTGAACAATCAGCGTCTTGATGCAGAAATTATCAATATTGCGGGGCAGCAGCGAATGCTCTCTCAACGCATTGCCCTTCTCGTACAAAAAATAAATGCCTGTGGTGAAGACAGCGCATCGTCTACCGACATCCTTGAAGCGGCCATCAAGACCTTTTCAAGTAATCATCAAAAACTTATCTCTTTGCCTTCTTTACCAGACTCTATCTCTAATATGTATTTCGGTACTAGCCAGCTTGATGCAAAGGTTAATCAATATATTGCACAAGCAAGGGCACTTGTGAAATCCCCCCAATGTTCGTCCTCAATTGTTATTACTATAGAACAAGCCACCAGGCTGCTAAAGCAACTTAATAGTGTGGTTTATATGTTCGAGCTAGAGGCGAAAAGTAATGTTGATGCGGTCTCCTCTCTTGAGTTCTATTTGTGGCTTGCCACTATATTCTTGCTAGGGGTTGAAGCTTTTTTCATTTTCGCGCCTATGGATAGAAAAATAAAAAAGACAATACAGCACCTATATAAAGCCTCCGAAAAAGCAGAAACAGAAGCGCAAAAGGCCCAGGAAGCCAATAGAGCTAAGTCTGAATTTCTATCAAGTATGAGTCACGAGTTACGTACCCCAATGAATGGGCTGTTTGGCATGATTGAGCTCGCGATGGATAACCCAAGTAAGAGTGAATATTACTTAAGAAAGGCCAAAACCGCTGGACGGCAATTGCTTACCCTTATTAACGATATTCTCGATTTATCAAAAATTGAGGCAGGAAAAATTGTCGTTGAAAAAGGTCCTGTCGACTTGCTCCAACTGCTTGATGAGGTGGTATCTATACAGCGTATTTATTGCCAGAACAAAGGCTTAGATTTTCATTATAACAAACAACAAACGCTAGCGCCTATTATTCAAGGTGACATCACCCGTATTGCACAAATCTTACATAACCTATTGAGTAACGCCATTAAGTTCACCGAGTCAGGTAGCGTAACCTTATCGGTTAGTCAGGCTGTCACGGCGAGTAGTAATACCTTGCTGTTTTCGGTTAAAGATACCGGTATTGGTATTGATTCTGATAAATTGTCGACTATCTTTCAAAAGTTTGAGCAAGCAGATCAGTCAACTACCCGCCATTATGGGGGAACAGGACTAGGGCTTAGCATCGCCAAAGAATTAGCGCAATTAATGGACGGTGATATTTTAGCTAGCTCCACCAAAGGGGCGGGAAGTGAATTTACTCTAACGCTTCCGGTGGTTGAAGAGTCTTTGCCCGTTATCGAGGTTAAAACCGACGCCACATTGCAATGCGCTATTGTGGACGACTTACTGACAAGTCGAGAATACCTAGAACACGTGGTTGCCGCCATGTCGCTTATTCCAACGTCGTACTCAAGCGCAAAGCACTTTTTAGACGATACGCCCCATAATTACGATGTTATTATTCTCGATTTGGCGATGCCAGAGATGAGTGGCGTTGATTTGCTACGAGAATTAGTAAAATTAGATATATCACCGTTTCCAAAAATCATTTTGATTTCAGCAGAACTTGAACTATTAGACTGTGAACAAGCCATAAAAGACGTTATATGGCGATCACATGCAAAGCCGATCATCCGCAAAGACTTAGAAATCGATTTACAAAATCTAGTGTCTAAAGCCAGCAAGCCAGCCGGCTTCCCTATTAAAGCAGCGCCTAGATTGCGCATTCTTATTGCAGAAGACAATGACATTAACGCAGAAATTGTAAAAGCAATGCTTGAAGGCGAAGGTTATAAAATTGTACATGTAAAAGATGGTGAGCAAGCCGTTGCAGCCTGTGCCAAGCACTTGTTCGACTTCATATTGATGGACTGCAACATGCCCGTAATGGACGGTATTATGGCCGCTAGCATCATTCGAAACGAATTAAAGATAAACACCCCTATCGCAGCACTTACTGCCAATGCTTTCCCTGAAGATAAAGAAGAATGTTTAAATGCTGGCATGAATGACTTTCTTACCAAGCCATTAAATAAGGAGTTGCTGCTCTCTAGGATTAAGCAGCTTACTGAACGATAATTTAAAGAACCAGTCCGGGAAACCAGTAACGAAACCAGTATCAAGCATTCAAATAACCCCGTTTACATCCACGAGAACCAGCCCAAGCAACTCAAATAAAGGCAGGGCCGTAAAGTCACATTACTCGTAGCGTTTTTCCTCGCCAATATACCCAGGCGCAATGGCAAGGTTATCGGTGTTTTCCAGTGTTTCTTGATTACGTAACCATAGCTGGTACTCACCCGTTCGCAGGCTAGCATGTTTAGTACAATCTACATTCCACCGGCGCAGTAAGTAGCCTGCCATAGCAGCGCGCACTTCAAGATGAAGTACCCCCTCCTCCATACCGTAATCAAGCTCAATGGCAGTCGGATGGTTTATGTTCTTCGGATGCGGCACAACTTCCAAAGCTATTTTTCGCTGCCACGCTTCATCAGCAAGGCTTTGTTCGCTTAATGCAGGATCGGCCTTTAGTGTCACTTTACTAATGCGGGTTAACACGAAATCTCTGAAGCTTCCGGTTTTTCTATCAAAGGCGCGTACGTGCCAACGCTGACCATTATCCACAATACTGTGAGGCACCAATTCACGGGCTCCTGAGCCACTTGAAAGCGACGTATAAATAACACTAACTGCTTTGTTATTAACAATAGCTTGCACTAGTTTCGCCACTACATAAATATCAGGTACATTTAGCGACGACGCACTTTCTACAGGAAAATGAATATCACCGATGGCATCGAAGCCATCAGAAATATCGTTCGCTAACTTCACCAAGGTTCTTCGAGGGTCGTGCTCGAACAAAGGCACGAACGAATCGGTTTGAAAATAACGCTTTTCTCTGGCGTCATACGTAAGGTTATTTGGGGCTAACACTTTGTATAGGCTGAAATCTCGAGAGCCTGCGGACAAGCCCACTTCGAAACGACCTATAAGATCTTGGCGATAAATCGCCCCTTTAAACAACAAACAAAAATCGATATAAGCCAACCGCTGACGCTGAGCAAAGCTGACGGTATCAAGACTTGCGTTTTCTGAAGGTGAAGCATCCCTAAGGCCGAATTCTCGTCCTTCATTACCTAGCATTTGGGTGGCAGACATATCATTTCCATTTAACTGTACTTTTAACCAGTGTGGTTCATTTTGAGCGCACTGTAAATAGAAATTTTTTCGTATTTTTTTGTTATTGTCTTCACAAGAAACCTTAACTGATTTAGCGAGTATCAAATATAAAAAACCCAGCAGATGCTGGGTTTTTATTAACATGCTTAGTAATAAGCGTGTTGAGTTACATTGCTACGATATCTCGATTAGCGACGAGCCTTAACCCGCGATACCGCCATACCGAAGCAAGCAAGTAATGCTAGAACACCAGTACTTGGTGCTGGAACCGAGGTCGCTTCAACAGAAAACGCAGTTGAGGCCGTTGATACCGGCGCGCCTACAAATGAACCAAACTCAGTAACACTAGCCGTAAGACCGAAAAGCGCATCTGAAACACTGCTCAACGCGGTGAACTCAAGCGAGAAAAGTTCGAAAGACGTTAGTCCAGCCTGAAGAGAAAACAGGGTAGAAGTGAACCCAGCAGACTGTATAGAATACGTACCAGACCCTACTGGGAAAAGGCCACTCAAAGCCCCTGCCCCCAATTTATCACCAAACATAATCGAACCAACGTTGTATTCTAGGCTTGTAGCATCTGCCATCAATGACATAACAAAACCACTAATGATTGGTTGAGCCAAATTGCTACCTTGTAATTCGACTATATCAATCCAAACATTAGCAGTGACGGTGTCACCCACATTGTAAGACGTTTGGTCGGTACTGATGTTAATAACCGCCGCTTGCGCACTAAAACCAACTAATGCAAATAAACCAATAATAAATTTTTTCATTTTTTAATTCCTACTTATTCTACTGCACAACCAGCGCGGGTACACATGGTCATCAAGGCATTAAGGTCAAAGAAATTAACCATGCCATCATTATTAAAATCATTCGCCAAATCGCTCGCGCCACCTGATAAGAACAAGCCGTAGAACGCCATAATGTCGTTGTAATCTACGTCATTGTCACCATCAAAATCGCCAGGTTGACCCGCATCTGGGAAGTTAAGCACTACCAATACTGGGTCGTGATCTGAAGAGCGATATGCATCAGCGCCGTAATAATCAGTGATTTGCGCGTCAGTTTTATACTCTTCGTTGTAATCAAATACACGAGGCTCATCTGCGTTAATGTGCCATACCGTCGCATCAACCACATATTCAGTTAAGCTAGGACTAGATAATGCGTGGTCTAGGTAACCTAGTTCGCCGCCAAATGTGTATGAGTATGCCGAGTCGCCACCAAAGGTGTTAACTAGGTTGGTATAGCCAGCACTTTCAAGGGCCAAAATAGGCTCTTCTGCTGCATACGCGTTTAAGTCACCCATAATTAACAAGCGGTCAGATAAGGTATCGCTATTGTTTTCTACAATGGCAACCAAACCGTTTGCTGCATCGGTACGCAATGCGTTCCAACAACCTTGGCCATCACCTGAATCGGCATTATCACCGGTAGCACTTGAACAACTTCCTTTCGATTTAAAGTGGTTTACGGCAAGGGTGAATGCTTCACCGTTGGCGTTCACTGTAAATGATTGAAGCAGTGGCTGACGGTTACCATAGTCAAACGGTGACTCAGACGAGGTAACGGCGTTACCAAATGGTGTGACTACTGCAGGCTTGTAAATCATGCCTACTGCAATTTCGTCGGTACCTAATGCTTCACTGATTGACACATAGCTATAAACATCACCGCCCATTTCAGCATTAACCGCTGCGGTTAACGTTGCGATAGCAGAGTCTTCACCGTGACCATCATTTTCAACTTCTACAAGACCAACAACATCTGCGTCCATTGCTGCTAGTGCTGCAACAATTTTCGCTTCTTGGCGAACCAATTCGAATTCATTGGTAGCACCACGAGAGGTTGGGAAGTCTGGTCCATTGAAATAGTTAAGTACGTTAAAGCTAGCCACTTTTACATCGCCGGTTAAGCCGATTAACGGGTAAGCCGTACGTGCATTGGTGCGAACTAATTCTAAGTCCATTACCGGTAGCAATTGATACTCGCTGAACGAGAAATGCATTACACCTGTGAGGTTTTCAACTGTATCGCCTAAACGTAGAGGGTTAGCATGCGTTAGCCCGCCCACAGGGAATGGGATACCATCTAGGTTTTGGCTATTTGAAGCATCATCTACCAACAATGTATTGAGGGCATTTTGTTCCGCTAAAGCTATCGCTTCAGCTGTGCCAGCAGGATATTGGTTAGTTGGGATCATCACCCGCTCAGAGCCCACGTTAAACTGTCCGTAACGACCTAAGTTATATACGTCATTGACCAGCAACGATTGGGTAAAGGTAATTTGCATACCTTCATAGGCTTCAAGGTTGGTACCTGTGTTAAATGGCATACTAAGTTCGGTATATAGAATACTTCCACCTGCGCCTAGCACTTCAACAGCACCTGATAATACAAACTCTGTTAAGTCGTTGTATTCAACCACATCACCTTGCAATCTCACTAGGTCGCCTACCGCAGGGTAAGTATCAAGCGAGGTGGCATATACGAACACACCTTCAGATGTCGCGTCGTTGCCATCTGAATCAGCCGCTTCCTCTTGAACAAAGAAACCAGACAAGTCTTCCGCTACTTTGGTCACTACCGCTTCAATGATTACGGTAGTATCAGCAAGTGGTGAAGCATCACCTTCGCCCTGCAGTTCACTGATAAGCACCAACTCAACTGTTGGGTCTACCGGATCTACTGGGTCGACAGGGTCTGTCGGATCAGTTGGGTCCGTCGGATCGGTTGGGTCAGTTGGGTCGACCACACTGCCATTATGCGAACCAAAATAATCGTAAGTGTTTTGGCTGTAGCTATCCCACTCACTGTCTGGGTCAAAAGCAGCGTTACGTGTTGCATTACCTTCAGTAATTGAAGCTTTACGCACCAGGGTTACATCTTTACCCCAGTTGGTTTTTACGCCAAACGTACCAACAGCATCAATGGTGACATCACCGTAACTTAGCTCGATGTAATCGTCACCGTTGAAGTTCATTACAAAGCTACTTAACGTAGAGCCTGTAGTCAGCGCATCTTCAGCGCTAGCATGACTAAAGGTAGCCACGGCACCAGAGGCTAACGTGCCGCTAAGTTCCAATACTTTCTCGTCACCTACGCTGGTAGCGCCATTTGAAAGTAGTTTAAGCTTATAGTTACTTAAATCTACTGCCTCAGTTGAACCATTGTAAATTTCTACCGCTTTGTTAAAGCTGCTGCCTTCAATGTATTCAGAAATGAAAACGGCGTGGCCTGAACCTGTACTTCCGTCAGTGGTATCATCACCTGAGTCACCAGAATCTTCTCCCGTATCACCGCCATCTGAATCGCCAGCGTCTGTACCATCACAACTTGCATTGAATATTAGTGAAGCAAGCTCAGGCTTGTCGATAAATGGGTTACGGTTACCTTGGAATTCAAATACTTTGCTGTTTCTTTCGAGTTCGAATTCGTCAACAGGGTCGCTTTCATGCCATTGTAAAAGAACACAAAGTTTGCCGTGGGCAGCTTCGTCAGTGCTGGTCAAACGGTCAACCAATACCAAGTCTTCTTCCGACTCGCTGCTGTCACTGCCATCGTAACGTACGTCCATGTAGAACATAGCGCGTGCTACATCACCCTTCACTGAGTCGCGAGGTTCAAAAGAGTCACTATCAATGCTGTTTGCTGGCGCTTCAGATAGTGCACCATCACTGAAATCAAAATCTAGATTGCCGCGAGAACCGTTTACCGAAATATCGGTAGGACGTAGGTGATGAATATCTGAATATGCGGCTAAGCTGCTACTAGAGAAACCGTGACTGTTAGCCCATACATGTTCTCTGTTCCAATTGTCTTGGTTACTGCTTTGCGTGCCGCTACCGTTACTGAATTTAGCTAACGATGTTCCCATGTAGAACAACACGACATTGTCTGGGTTGGCAGGGTCTTGATCGGTGTCAGTTAGGGCCGTCCATGCTTCTGAATAAGAAAGCTGATGGTGATCGAGTGAGATAATATTCTGCGCCAGCGCTTTAAGTGTTTCAGCGCTTTCATTATTCGTTATTGCTGTATCAAGCTGCGCATAATAATCAGCTTCAACATAGTCGCTGGGCAATTTAACCGCGGTTAAATCAGGGCAGTTAAAGCAGGTTTCGGTTAAGGTACGAAGTGTGTCTTCAGATGTTTCGCCATCATCGCCGCCTTCACCCTCTCCTTCAGAGCCGGTTGAACCTGATAAAACAACGCTGTTTACAAAGTGGGATTCTGTCCCAGCATTGTTCTTCATAGCTAGTTTTATTTGAACCGTGCTTGCATCAGGAATAGCAGAATTAACGGTTACACTAGTATAATCATCTACAAGAGTATGGCTGTCTGTACCTAAGTCGTTGGTGACTAGAACGAACTCTCCACCATCAACGGAATACATTACGTCAAAGTAATCAGCAGCTTCTTGCGTACCACTTTCTGATACTTCGACATCAAGCTGCAAGTCAGTTAAGCCATTTACGACAATAACCTCAGACACCCACACGGCATCGCCATCTACGTCGCGAGCACTTAGTTGGCCGCCATCGACCTTAAACCAGTCAGTAACCGCACTTAAATCAGTGTCTGTTACATCAATACTCCAGCGTGATACGCCATCCATATCAATAGTAACAGTATCTCCTCCAACCGCTCCTTTGCCATCTAATGTGGCTGCGTCGAAGTTTTCTTCCCAAATTACATCTGATAAAGCGTTAAAAGAAAGTGGCAGCGTTAACACACTACCCAATATTAATTTCACGCACAAAGCTGACTTACTCAACTTCGCTCGCCCTTGCCTACCCAGTTCCGCCATGTTGTTATCGTCCACTTTTTTTTAGGAACGTATAAAATTATATACTTGCGTATACACAGCAAGAACTTGTGCAAAATAATATCATATTTTTATTTACATATTAAAATCATAAACTTACGCCGTTTAAATAAGTTTATTTTTTGTTTAACTCAAGTGTACTTTGGTACAGGTAAAACTAAGTGTGTAAATTTTGTGCAAATACTTAGGTCGTCATAAAACTGAAGCTTACCGCCTTCTTTTATGACAATTTGAGGTCGAAAATAAAAAAGAGGCTGCCGGATGGCAGCCTCTTGCGTTGAGTCACAGTAACACTGTTGATTTATATAGATATTAATTAATTCTTATGTTTAGTTTCCATATTTGGCTAAGAATTTATTAAAGTCTTCTTGATATGTCGCTTTTAAGCGCAAGCATTGGTTCGACTCATCCAACATAATGTCGAAACTACGCGCCATACCTTCATGCTTATCTTTGATTGGCGTGTAAAACGCTTTAGCCATATCTAAGTTTTCGGCACTACAGGTAGTAGATACAAATTCAGGCATACGAGATATATGGTAATCAGGCATCTTTGCAATCAAGGCATCAAGGTTCTTGTCTAACCATTTATACAATGCAGTTTTGAGCTCTAAATTACGCGATACTCTTACCAACATGTAAAGCGTGTTGGCTGGCGTAATATCATCGGTTAATGCTAAATCTAGCATTTTGTTTGCCGTGGCTTCATCAGTGTAGCGCATGGAATAAAGCAAGGTACGTTTAACATTGGGTAGTTGCGCTTCTTTGAATGCAGCCACCAACGTATCGTAGAGATCATCTTCAGTATACTTCGTGGTGATACCTATCGCGGTGCCAGCAATACCCGCAGGAACTGCACTGCTATCTTTAATATATTGCTTGGCTATCAATTCACTCTTTTTAATCAGTGCTTCGTTGTTTGCTCTGTTTCCGAGCAGGCTATAAAGCTGATTACGTAGGCTAATAACACTCTCCGCTTCGCCACTAGTTTGCTCAAGGGTAAGCTCATTTAATAAAGGTAAGTACTCTTGGTTCAACAACGCAGCATAGTTCGCTCTATTGTCGTCGTTAATTAAGTAGTCAAACTCACCCAAAACGCCTACCGCGGCACGTTTAACGACAGGGTCGTTGTCTTTCGCCAATGCGGTTAATACTGGCATTATGCTATCAATACTTACCTTGCCCGCGTTAAGTAATGCTTGCATGTTATACAACACATTTTTCTTTTCGCGGTTATTAAGCACTTTTAAATCGCTAAGTAAGTTAGCAAGTTGCTTACTTGTAATTGCCCAGCGGAAATAGCCTGTTGCGTTGTCGTTAGGGAAAACCCAGTCAGCTTCAGCAAGTTGAGGCAATGTGGTTTTGGCTTTATCGATAAACACCACTTCTTGCTTTATCTTGCCATTTACTTTGTAAGTAAGTTTAAGTGGAACAGCCCAAGTTTGTGCTTCTACGGTTGCGCCTGCGTAATGAAAACGTTCCTGCGTAATCGTGCCGTTACCGTCTATAGAAATAAGAGGGTAAGCAGGCTGTTCTAAATAGGCTTTCATCATGGCACTTAAATTAATGTCTGATACACCATCAAGAGCAGCCCATAAGTCGTCAGCAACCGTATTGCCCCATGCATGGGTATTCATATAGTTACGTACACCTTCACGGAACTTTTCGGTGCCAATTAACGACTCTATCATTTGCAAAATAGACTCGCCTTTTGAGTAGTTAAGCCCCAAGCCATCCATTACATCAGGCTGGGTACGAACCACTTTTTTCACCGGTTTAACGGTAGGGCTAGCATCGGCACCGAACGCAGATTCTTGCACGATACGATCGGCAAAATTAAGTTCTGGGTAAAGCTCCATCATGGTGTAGCTGGCAGCCCACGAGGCAAACGCTTCGTTTAGCCATAAATCGTCCCACCATGCCATGGTAACTAAGTTACCAAACCATTGGTGTGCCAATTCATGTGCAATAACGTTAAGCGGGCCTTTACGTTCTGTTAAACCAGGCTCATCTTCTAATAATAATAAGCTGTCGCGATAAGTAATTAGCCCTACGTTTTCCATCGCACCGTGCGTAAAGTTAGGCACTGCAACAAAATCGAGTTTTTTGAAAGGGTATTTAATATCGAAAAAGTCTTCTAGCGTAGCTAAAATTTCAGGGGTATGTTTCACCACAAATTTTGTTTTATCTGCATAGCCTTTAGGCACGTAGATTTTACCAGGTACCGACAAGCCTTCTAACTCTGCGCTATCGAACGGCCCTACGGTATAAGCAATTAAGTAGGTTGGCATAGGTTTGGTTTTTTCAAACTTAACCGTTTGCATGCCTTCGCTAACATCGCGGCTTTCAACCGGCGTATTCGATACCACCACTTGTTTTTCAGGCGCTGTGATTGTCATTTGGTACGCTATTTTAAATGCAGGTTCGTCGAAGCTAGGAAATGCTTTGCGTGCATGCATATCTTCAAACTGCGTAAATAGGTAGTTTGATTCTTCAAAACGAGATAAATACATACCATCAGATGAGGTATTCACCTTGCCTTCGAAGTCGATTACGAGGGTATATTTGCCTGGTGCAATGTCAGCCTCTGCCATACCCCAATTAATATTGTAATCACCCTCTTCAACATTAAGTGCTATCACGCGCTCGTTTTGAATAAGCTCGGCATGCGTGATCGAAAGGTCTTGCTGATAAAAGCCTACCTTTTTGGTTACCGTATTAACGGTGACGTTGATACGAGTAGAACCCGAGTAGTGTGGTGCGTCGGGATCTAGGTTTAAATGAATGTCTTGAAAGGTTGGCGTTACGGAAGATGGTAAGCGGTATTCAACATCTTTTGCTAACACTTGAGTCGTTAGCAGTGCCAAAACACAACTAAACAACGTTATGATTCGTCTCATATATTATAATTCCATGTAGAAAGGGAACTGAGTTCCTGAAGCCGGAGCATTGCCCCATGTATAATCTCGTGGGAGCATAATCAGGTTTGTCGAGGCACGCAACCTGACTAGTCGCAAATGTTTTTAGAAATTGTTACGAGAAATGTCTAGCCTAATAGTTTGTGCATTCAGCGTGCTATACACGTATTTCGCCTCCTATTTCTTTCTCTTAATTTCAAGATGTAGCGGTAATTCGCCGCTTACGTCAAATCCTATCTTCAATAAAAAGCATAAACAGTATCCACAGGTTTACCGATTATTAAGCGCGTCCATCGCTGTTAATCTCTTATTGGCAAGTTAAACACATTTAAAGAATGAATTAGCAATTAAAGCAATCAGAGTAATACGACATGGAAAATCAACGCAATTGGAATGATCTAGTCGTAGCCGGACAAGATATTAACTAACACTACTTGAAACATTTTAGTGAACAAAAAATTTAGGAGCACATTATGTTAGGTGAAAACCACTCGTTACAATCTGACTTTCCAGAATACAAAGCCGCTATTGAAAAATTGGTAGAAAGCGACAGTACGTTTGCCAGCGAGACTAAACAATACAACGCGTTAGATGAAGAAATACGCAAGCTTGAGCTAAAAGGCGGTCCAACCAGCGACGAAACGCTACATCAAATGAAGCATGACCGCGCAGTACTTAAAGATACTTTATATGAAAAATTACAGGCTGCGCAATAGACTTGAAAGCAGGCTTTACTATTGAATCAAAGATTTAATAGGGTAACCACCCTTTTTAAATAGTGATAAAGCGTTAACCTCTCGAACGCTTTATCACTACTTCATATTAACTTTCCCACCGATAATCTTAAACGCAGGCGCCCCTCTTATAATAGTTTCTCGGGCAAAATGCTGATCGCACCCAGGGCATATTCCAGGTGTAGTTGTATAATCATCAACAATACGTTCTTTGAAACATTTAACCAGTGCGCCCTTACCGCCTTTTCGATATTTGAAAATAGGCGCTTTGCATTTCGCACACGATATCTGCACTGTTCGAACTGGCCCTTTTTTATTCGGTTTTGCCATATCTCCCACTTTTATTAATCAATTGGCTTACGACAAGGGTGAATTTGAACCGCTGTAGCGGTAAAAAGAAACCTTTCTATATGCGTTAATCTTAGGTAATACACCAACATACAAATCTACTTTGTTCAATATCAGCCTGACATAAATGGCAGTTCGCGAAAACTTCACCTATTATTAATTATAAGGAGCCTATCCTATACTTATATTTAGTTATTTGTATAAAGTGTTTAGTTTAGTGATAGTTAACATCGACTTGCCACAGCGCCAGCCTGCTTATTTTTGTGGCTTAAGGAAGGAGGCACATTAACGTTCAGTACAGAAGGTTTGAGATTTTTCGTGAACTTTCACTGATAATACTTAGAACTTATACTATTCTGGGTTCGAAGAGTGAATTCAATATTATCGCGCCTAGCAGGATACATGCTGGATTCGACGACACAGACGCAACGGCGCTATCGACTAATGCCTTACGATAGAGCAATCGCCCCCTGCAATAGCAGTATCTTTAGATTTAGTATTTTAAGGAATAATGAAAATGAAAGCGAAAGCGGTCCTATTACTTGGTTTAATGTGTGCACTTCCTGTAAGTGCAGCAAACGTCATTATCGTTAGTGCAAAAAATAGTTCGGGTATTGACGCCGAAGCGGTGAAAAGAATCTACCTTGGCAAAATGAAAGCATTTCCTGACGGTAGCAAAGCACTCCCTTTAACATTTGAGCAAGGTAATGATGTTCGTGGTGCCTTCAACACGGGCGTGTTAGGAAAGTCAGAAAGCCAATATTCTGCATTCTGGTCTAAATTAGTTTTTACTGGCCAAGGAACGCCTCCTGAAGAGGTATCAACACAAGAAGAAATGCTGCAACTTGTTGCTGATAATCCAAACACTATTGGCTTTGTGGATGAGAGTTTAGCGAATGACTCTGTCACCGTAGTTGGTAGCTTCTAACTAAATAAGATTTTGCAACAAGAGCGCTTTTAATCATATTGAAAGCGCTTTTTTATTTGCCATTAAGTATCAAGTAAATTCTACGCCCCACTGTAAAATACACCTATTCCACTCGCGTTTACTGCCCACTTTTTTTCTTAGGGCTAGCGCAAGATTCTCTTTGCGTTACTGAACAGGAAATCATGATTTTTTGTGAATGCCTGTCTTTATCTTCTATCAATTCAAGAAGCAGTTGGGCAGCTTCCTTTCCGATAATGTAAGGCTCTTGCTTTACTACCGTAACCGGTACTTTAAAAAACTCCGTCATGGGAATATCATCAAAACCTAACAAAGAAACATCGTCAGGAACACTCACCCCTTCTTGGTTTAAGTGCGCTAAAAGTTCGGTAGTAATAGCAAGATGCTGAGTAAAAAACGCCGTAGGCGCAGCATCTGATTGAAGAATTGCCTTTGGCGAGTGTTCAAACCCTGTTTCTCGTTGCCAGTACTGCACTAACGCTTCATTGTATTGGATACCATGCTTTTCGAGTGCATCGGTGTAACCTAAATAACGCTCATTCCTCGATTTAACGTTCTGGTATTCCTGCGTCACAAAGCAAATTCGCTCATGCCCTAATTTGATTAAATAGTCTGTGGCATCAAAAGCGGCTTTGCGGTAATCAGATAAAACAAGGTTCTTCTCGCTGCCATCATGTTCTAATTGCACGTGAACTATAGGCAAGCCCTTATGAATATACTCTTCAATAAGGCCATTGTTTTTACCTGATGAGGCGATAATTATTCCGTCAACTTGCAACTGAAATAACGCCTCTAACGATTTGGCTTCTACCTCGGGATCAAAATCCGTGTTGTAGATAAGTGCGTTATAATTCGCTTTTTTACAGAAGTCGTCCACACCGCGAATGGTTCGGCTGGTATCAAAACCGGTAATATCCCGAACAATCACCCCTATTGTCTTGGTCTTGGTAGTTTTTAAGCCTTGAGCAAAGCGGTTAGGCGTATAATTTAATTCTTTAATGGCCGCCCGAACTCGAAGTTCGGTCTCCTTCGACATATAGTCGAAACGCCCATTAATGTACTGAGATACCGTACTGTTCGACACTTTGGCTAAGCGCGCCACATCCGCCAATTTCACTTTTTGCATAGCTTCTGCGAAAAACCTGTAGCTTATCGCACCATTGTTAACAATTTGTTGACATTATGCATTTGTATGCTAGTTTTAGTCAACTAAAACGTTTTACTAAAACGTTTTATGTCCTCATCCAAAGCAGAGGGAAGACTGGTGAAGATTGAAGAAATTAAGGTATTTGTATGCAGCCCGGGACGTAATTTCGTTACCGTGAAAGTTATTACAGATAGCGGAATTTACGGTATAGGCGATGCAACGTTAAATGGCAGAGAAATGGCGGTGGTCACCTGCATTGAAGAGCATATTGCGCCGTGTTTAATTGGCCGTGATGCACATGACATAGAGGATATTTGGCAATATCTTTATAAAGGCGTTTATTGGCGTAAAGGCCCTATAAATATGGCCGCCATTGCGGCAATTGATATGGCACTGTGGGACATAAAAGGCAAAGCCGCTAATATGCCCGTTTATCAATTACTGGGTGGAAAAAGCCGTACGGCAGTTACCTTGTATGCACACGCTAGTGGCGACACTATTGAAAACACTATTGATAAAGCGCAAGCGCATATTGACGCAGGGTTCAAGGCCGTACGTTTGCAAGCCGCAGTCCCTGGATTAGGGGTGACCTACGGCGTACTTGGTGATAAGAAAGATTACTTTGAATTACAAGGCAACCGCCCGCTTCCCCCAGAAGAACCTTGGTCTACACTAAAATACTTTAATATGGTGGAAGACCTTTTCAAGCAAGCTCGTGCTCGCTTGGGCAACGATGTTCATTTACTTCACGATGTGCATAGCCGACTAACGCCTATTGAATCTGCTCGACTGGGTAAACTATTAGAACCTTATAACCTGCTATTTCTTGAAGACGCTTCAGTGGCTGAAAACCAAGAAAATTATAAGGTGATTAGGCATCACACCACTACCCCACTGGCCATTGGTGAAACCTACAACACCATCTGGGAATGCAAAAACCTGATTCAAGATCAGCTTATTGATTATATACGTGCAGCTGCTACCCATGCTGGCGGTATAACCGGCCTGCGTCGTATTGCCGACTTTGCCAATATCTATAACGTGAAAACTGCGCCTCACGGGGCACCAGATTTATCTCCAATATGCTTTGCTGCCCATATGCATCTGAATATTTGGGCGCCTAACTTTGGCATTCAGGAATTTGTTGGGTTTGGCAACGAACAACTTAACGAAATATTCCCCCATCGCTATGAAGTTAAAGACGGTACGGTTGCCATTTTAGATGCACCCGGTTTGGGCGTAGATTTTGATGAATCTGCGGCGCAAAAATACCCTTATAAACGCTCTTATTTACCCGTGAGCCGTTTAGAAGACGGTACGGTATGGAACTGGTAATGAGATATTGCGCTGCAACAACAGATACGACAAAGGAAAGAACATGAGTAACCCTATTAAGGTATTAATTCAAGGTACTGGATTTGCGGGCCAAGGACATGCAGAAGCGTTTAGGTATGCAGGTGCAGAGGTAGTTGGCATAGTGGGGAGAACCCCTAGTGTAGTGGAAAATGTAGCGAAAGAGCTTTCAATTCCTTATTTCAGCACTGACTGGCAACAAGCACTTAAAGACTGCAAGCCAGACATAGTCTCTATTGCCACCCCCGGCGGCGCCCACGAAACGCCCATTATTCAAGCTATTGAATTTGGCTGCCATGTATTCAGTGACAAACCGCTTTCTACCACTGGTGATTCGGCTAAAAAACTTTATGAATTAGCGAAGGAGAAAGGGGTTAAAACCGCCTTTGCTTCAAGCTTTCGCTATATGCCACACGTCATTCATGCCAAACGTTTAGTGGAAGAAGGAATGATTGGTGAGCCACTAGAAGTTGAGTGCATTTCTCATTTCAATTTAGAGCGTGATATTCCTTTTGGCTGGTCTCATCGCAAAGAAGACGGCGGCGGGCGCTTGAATAACAACTTTACCCATAAGCTTTCAATTGTAACCTCTATTGTGGGCGAAGAAATTTTATCCATTATGGGTGAAGTTCGAGATGATTTGGGTAAAGCCCCTATTGTTGAAGGGGTACATAACTTCAAGAAGCGCCGCGACTTTATACCTAGCGATCTTAATGATCCTACCCTTAAATGGGGCGACTCGAATGTAGAGTGGTCGTACACCGTACTTGCACAGTTAAAAAGTGAACTAGCAGCAAAGCCTGTCTCTGTGTTGTTCAAACATGGCGGTTTACAACCACGTTTTAACGAAGACCATATTGTTGTTTACGGTAGTAAAGGTGCTATCTACATTAAAGGTCATTATGCCAGCGGCCCCCTTTATTACTATGACGAAAATAAACAATGGACTGAGTTGCCGCTACCGCAAGACATCATAGACAACACGCCCGAAGGCGAAGGTGATACAGAACGCAATTGGCGCTATTTAATTCGCGAATTAGTGAACGATGTGAAAGGTGAAAATGTTTCGCCTTATCAGACCTTTAAAGAAGGTGCGCAATACCAGCAACTTATCGATCTTATTCGTCGAAACGACAATTGGATAGACGTTAGCCAACTGTAATTAAAGGGTGTCCCATGGTGTATGAATATCTGGTTATCGCAGGATACTTCTGCCTGATCCTCGGGATCGGGTTTGCATTTAAATCGATGGCGAAAAACTCCACCAGCGACTACTTTCGTGGTGGCGGTAGAATGCTATGGTGGATGGTAGGTTCAACGGCTTTTATGGCACAGTTTTCTGCTTGGACCTTTACCGGCGCAGCAGGGAAAGCCTTTAGTGATGGCTTTGCCATCAGCCTAGTATTCTTCGCTAATACTTTTGCTTATTTTTGTGGCTGGCTCTATTTTTCGGCGCGCTTTAGGCAAATGCGTGTGGACACCCCTACTGAAGGTATTAAACGTCGCTTCGGAAGCCAGAATGAGCAATTCTTCTCATGGGCACTGATTGTATTTAGTATGATAAACGCTGGCGTGTGGTTAAACGCGCTTGGTGTTTTCTCTAGCGCCGTATTTGATGCTGATATTAGTATTACTATTATTACCACCGGTCTTACCGTGCTGTTTGTATCGGTATTGTCTGGTGCATGGGGCGTGGTAGCGTCTGATTTTGTACAAACACTCATTGTGGCAATTATCTCAATAGCCTGCGCCATTGTAGCCCTCGTAAAAGTAGGTGGGCCTGTTGCACTGGTAACCGACTTCCCCGTTGATTTTGTGATGGGGCCAGACATGAACTATGGACTACTCCTTGTTGGTACCTTTGTTTTCTTTTTGGCGAAGCAACTCATCACCATCATGAACCTAAACGACTCGTTTCGGTTTTTAAACGCAAAAGACACCATAAACGCACGTAAAGCGGCATTGCTTGCCATGGTTTTAATGGGTGTGGGCAGTATTGTATGGTTCATCCCTCCGTGGGCATCGGCCATTCTTTACCCTGATGCGGCTACCGCCTATCCAGAGCTAGGTAACAAAGCGGGCGATGCGGTATACCTTGTGTTCACCCGAAATGCCATGCCGCTAGGTACTGTAGGTTTATTACTCGCGGGTCTATTCGCAGCCTCGATGTCATCTATGGACTCTGCACTGAATAAAAATGCGGGAATTTTTGTTCGAAGCTTATACCAGCCGTTATTACTGAAAAAGCAGAAACAAGTTTCGGATAAACATCTGCTGAATGTTAGCCGTTTAGTGAGCTTTATTAGCGGTATTATGGTTATTGCGGTTGCGCTGTTCTTCAAATCATTAAAGGAGCTAAGTTTATTTGAGCTAATGATGAACGTATCTACCATGATTCAAGTTCCCCTGCTTATTCCCTTAATATTTGGCTTGTTTATCAAAAGAACGCCCCAGTGGGCACCTTGGGTTACTGTGGCTATAGGCCTGACGGTTTCTTGGTTAATGATGAATGTATTCACACCTGAGCTTTTTGCTAGCTGGATTGGGCTAGAACAAGCACTTACTCGTCGTGAGTCAATTGACCTAAATCTAATGCTTATTATCGTTGCTCAACTGGTGATTACCGCCGGCTTCTTCTGTGCAACCGCCTTGTTTTACAACCCCGAAAAAGACGCACACAAAGCAGAGACTGAGCGATTTTTTGAAGATGTAGAAACACCGGTGATAGCCGATTTTGAGCAAGATGACTACGACCGCCAACAACGCAATAAACTGGGGGTGATGGTTATTATCATGAGCGCAGGCATGCTCGTTATGATGCTTATTCCCAACCCATTGTGGGGACGGCTTATGTTTTTAGGTTGTGCTGTCATTATGCTAGCCATAGGTTTACTGCTTAAACACAGTGCCAAAAAAGAGCCTACTACTGCCACTTCATCGTTGAGTAAAAAACCATGCTTAGAATGACGCTATTTGCTGCATTAAGAAACCAACCTTTCCTGTGTTCATCAAGTCTACAAACATTAGCGCAATGGTTAGGCACGACGCTGGTTTCACTATTGCTTTTAGGTTGTTCAATGAGCCATCAAAGTGGCAAAGTAAGCTTAACTGAAGGAATGGATGAGTCGGCTGGGCCTGTACCTGCCTATATTATTTCAACACCGTCGGCGACTTACTATCTTGAAAAGCACGGTGGCGGGCTATCGAGTATGCTCGATAAAGACGGGGTAGACTGGATTGGTTTTAACAACATCAAAGGCTCTGGCCACAAAGGGGAATACCGTGGCTTTCCAAATGCCATTCATAAGCAAGATGGTAGTTATTTTCATGCTATGAATGCTGGTACCGACAAGGCCAATGGTGAAGTGCTTATTGAACATCAGAACCATGTTCGTATTGCATTTACTTCAGCAAACGGAAAATGGGTAGGCCAATGGGATTTCTACCCTACCCACTGTGATTTCACAATGACAACAGTAAGCCCCGGTTATCATTATTGGGTGCAATATGAAGGAGTGCCTGGCGGTACTATGGATGACACCGATTTTTGGTTTAATTCTGCTACTGACATACGCCACCCAATAAATGATTCACACAAAGGCGATTTGCCCAGCCCTGAATGGTATGCCTTTGGCGATGAATCATCTCCCCGAATGATTTTCTTGCTAAATCATGATGATGATACCCATCCCGATAATTACGTAAGCCGTCCTCACATGACCGTACTCGGATTTGGTCGCCAAGAAAAAAACAAGTTTTTGAATACACCTAAAACGTTCTCAATAGGTTTTATAGAATCGGTTGAGTATGAAAAAGTATCAAAAGACGTGGCCACTATATTGAATTGAGTGAGGGAGTAAGAGAGAGTAAGAGAGTAAGTGAATGAATAAGAAACGGTTCAAGACCATCGATAACACATTCCGACACTGAAAATAAGTATAGGAAGGCAGCTCAAGGTATTATTACAAGCGCTGGAATTAATCCCCCCTAGCGGGAAAGTGAGCTATTATCAATATATCTCATCATGCCTTTAATCACTAAAAAGAGCTTACAATTCCTAATTTTGCGTTAACTATAGATAAAGACGCGTTTAATCAAATACGTCGCCGCAGACTCATGCAAATTTGTGGCGTGTCTGCTCTCGGGTTGGTGACTTCCCTTTCTGTGGCTCGAAATATTACCTTTTTTATTATCGCCGCCGGCCTTACCTGCTTAATTGCTGCGTTTGTGTTCGCTTATAAGCAAAAAGTACTTGCCTCGGCTTCTACCTTATTAGTGTCATTATCAACGATGTTGTTCGCGCTAGCGGCAACTGGAGCAGGGTCATTCGACATCGCTATTTTGGGTTACCCTACCCTGATAATTTTCGCTGCTATTTTAGGCGGTGTTGGCTTATTCTTGACGCTGCTTTCTTTCATCACCTTGCAATGTGTTCTTATTGTCGGGTTGTCGCTCCAAGGTGTTATTACCCCCCAGATTCCTTCCACTAGCTGGGAGCACCTAATTTTCACACTAGTGATATTTATCGTCACAGGTTTTAGTGTTTACATTTTAGTTCGTGATATCAAAGAGTTAATGACATCGCTTCAGGGCGAAAATATAAAAGTGGCGCAAAGTCGTACGCAAATTCAGCATTTAGCGCATCACGATAGCCTAACAAACTTACCTAACCGGCTTTACGGTGAAACCCTGTTTAACTTATCGCTTAGAGAGTGTGAAGAAAGTGGACAGTCATTAGCATTACTGTTTATTGATTTAGATAATTTCAAACCAATTAACGATGCTTTAGGCCATGCGGCGGGCGATCAGTTGCTTAAATCACTTACCGAACAGCTCAATGAAATACTTTTACCCAGACAATATCTCATCCGCTTCGGTGGTGATGAATTTTTGGTTATTGCTCCGTTCAACCCTCAAAGCGATGAGTTGACGTCCCTCGCCAATTCTTTGATTGGGCAATGCGCGTCTGTTTTCGATATATTTCAAAATCAAGTCACGGTTTCGGCCTCTTTAGGTACGGCTAGCGCGCCAAAAGATGGTACTGATTTTAAACAGCTATGCCGTAAAGCTGACATCGCCATGTACAAAGCGAAACAAGATGGTCGCAATACCTACCATCATTATGATGAAAGCTTAGACAAAGCCAGCGAAAACAAGTTTAAGATGCTTCAGCTTCTGCGCCCAGCGCTAAGCGAACAACAATTTGAGCTTCACTACCAGCCTATCGTAGATTTAAAAAGTGGCAACATTAACACCTTAGAAGCGCTATTACGTTGGCCTCAACCTGATGGCAGTATGATCCCACCAGACTTATTCATCCCCTTAGCAGAAAGTAGCGGCTTAATTAATGAACTAGGTAGCTGGGTAGTACGCCAAGCAACCCAATTTTGTGCCCAATTGCGCAAGCAGGGACATTCTGACATACGTATTGCGGTGAATTTATCGGTGATGCAATTTAAAGACGGTCAGCTTCAACGCACCATAGAAAGTGCATTGTACGAAGCGGGCTTACCTCCAGAAGCACTAGAACTAGAGTTAACCGAATCGTTGTTGATTGATGAAACCGAGCAAATACAAAAGCAACTTGCCTCACTAAGCAAGCTTGGTATTACTATTGCCATCGACGACTTTGGTACTGGTTATTCTAATTTAGGTTATCTTCGAAACTTTAACGCCTCAAAACTTAAAGTAGATAGGTCTTTTATTAGCCCGTTATGTTTCTCTGAGCACGATGAGTCTCTGGTAGGCGCAATTATTAATATGGCAGCCAGTTTAGGCTTAAAGACGGTTGCGGAAGGGATTGAAGATGACGAAACCTTGCAAAAGCTACTCTCACTTGGCTGCGACATTGGGCAAGGCTATTACTGGTCTAAACCATTGCCCGAAAACGCGTTAATAGAATATTTGTTAAACCGTAACACTTTATCTGGCGGCTTTTAGCAAGTGCCCGCCTTTAACCGAATTCTGTTACGGAACCTGTGAGTTCAGCACTCTTAATTAAAGCGCTACACGCATTAATTAAAAAGCTGCTTGATCCAATTAACAGATAAATTCAGCACTTCTTTCTTTTTGCTCTTGTTCGGTTCATAAACGTTGAATATATGGTCAGCGCCACCTAGATAATAGGCATCTTCACTAACCGCATTACTTGCCTCAAAAATGACTTTCTCATGGGCAGGTAAATAATCGTTAGCGCCTCTTATCGCTAACATCTTTCCTTCAAAGTCACCTAAGTTGCGAATAGGGTTGTAACCTAACATTCCCACTACGTGCTTACGGGTCAGGGTCAAATCAACCCAGCTTTTTATCGTGCTTTGCCCCTCTTCTAGCGCTTGCCTTACTTCCTTGAAGTTTTGCGTATTCGTAACGACTTCATTCGGGTTTAGCGCTGTAGACCACAGCACTAAACCTTCAAATGCTTTAGGGTGCGTGCTGACTAATTCCATAGCCGTCGCGCCACCTAAACTAAACCCGACCACTACCAGCTTTGTACTAGGATATTGCGCTTGCAAATAATCTAACCCGGCCTGAGCATCTTCTACGCGACTTTTAAAGGTACTCGATAATGTATAGTTACTTGCTTCACGCTCAGCTTCACCTCGAACATCAAACCTAACAGAGGCAATGCAATGCGTACTTAACTGATGGGCCAAATCTTTATATAAATCGCCTACTTCGTCTTTTTGCCCTGCCCAACCGTGAATTAACAGTACTGCGCCTTTTACATTAGCATTTGAATCGTTTTTAGCGGTGCAACTAGGCTTTTCTAGCACCCCTTTGGCACCCGAACTCAAGTTTATCTTTTGGCTAAAGTTTACGTTTTGGCTTGAGGCTGCAGAACTGCTTAGGCTTTGATTATTCTCAGCTACCTCTGTTTTCGCATCAGCCGCAGCGCTTAATAGCAATGCGCTCGATAACACGGTCCGTACTAGCACCGAACGTAATGACACCGAACGTAATAGCACTACATTTAATAGACAAGACCAAAGGCCCACACTTGCACTACCCCTAACTCTCACGCGGTGTGATTTAACGCTTTGCTGTTGAGCCATTATTATCCTTATTACTGCTGCTTATTATTATCTGGCTTAGCGGTTATGTTCTACGCTAGTGCCCAACGCTTGCGTCCAACGCTTGTACCCAACGCTTGCGCCCAATGCTTGGACCTAGCGCTATTGATTAGTCTCAAAGCCTGTTAATACAAACTTTTGCACTCGTCGACCGGTACTGACTTCCGAGGTGTACAGGTTACCCTCGCTGTCAGCTACCACACTATGCAGCCAAGTAAACTGACCTGGGTAGCGACCAGGACGGCCAAAACTGCCCAATACTTGATAGTTCTCGTGTAATAAAATCCAAATGCGGCCATTCATCATATCGGCCACGTACATGTATTTATTATCGGGCGAAAACGCGATATCAGAAGCTGTCCCTAAGCCGCCGGTTTCGCCAGCGACTATCACGTCTTGCACGAAATTAACCGTACCGCTCTCATCAGCTTTGAATACTTGAATTCGATTATTCCGTCTGTCGCACACATATATTCTGCCGTCAGTTGCTTGGGTAACACAATGCACAATATCACCAAAATTTTGCGCTTGTGTACTAGTAGCACCGGCATTCGCTGTGGCTTGAGAAACATCGAATGCGCCTTCTCGCGTGCCGCCGCCAGGTGCAGTGCCGTATGCTCCCCATAATTGGTCAAACTCGTTAGCATCTGTGTTAAACGCTGTCACGCGTTTATTAATGTATCCGTCGGCAATAAAAACTTTATTGGTTTGGGTGTTATGAAAAATATCGGCAGGGTTGCCTAACGTTGATTTACTTAAGTTACCATCGGTCTTTCCGCGCGTACCAAACTGGCGAATGAATTCGCCTTTTTCAGTAAAGTTAAGCACTACGTGGTCACCATCACCATTTCCACCTAACCATACCGTATTCTCATCATCCACATATAATCCATGGACAGTTGCTGGCCACTGGTTTTCGCCATTTATTGAAGGTGAGGTTTCAGGTCCGCCCCACGCATTCAATAAGTCACCTTGTGGGGAAAATTGTAAAACATGAGGAGCTGCTTCACAGCATAGTCCCATATTGTTGGTAAGCCCCACATCAAGTTTACTTAGTGAATTTGGGCGGTGTAGCAACCATACGTTATCGTTTTTATCTACAGACAACCCTGGTACTTGGCCAATTATCATCGTTTTCGGCATTGTAGGCCAGCTAGCATCCACACTAAATTGAGGTACTGGGTGGGTAACATTTGCTTCAGGGTAACGCTCAACATTTACCAAACTGGATGGTGGTAATTCCTGATGAAATTGACTATTCGTTGAGGCTTGTTTTTTAACGCTAGTTTGGCCCTCGGTGCCTTCAGCACTTGCAGCACTTGCGACACTCACCGAGAAAGAAACAACGACGCTGCTAATGCACAAGCCAGTTATCTTCATAAAAGATTTAGCGCGCGGTAAAGAGATACTAAGCATTGTGTTAACCCTTAAGAATATTGAACGAGCAATATTTAATTTGGTGTATTGATAAACTTGTCTAACTAGCGCTCTAGCACAAGCTCGTTAGTTACAAGCACTCTGATAATAAACGTTTAAATCATAAGCCAACTGATCATTAAACACACTAACAAGTACGTCATGTTCGTTAAAGTGTCGTTAATTTCCGGCCAGTGATAGCAATTTTTTTGCGGCATCCCACTGTGCTGGTGTATTCACATTGGTCAGTCGCGAATTATTTTTAGGTGTTACTTCAATTGCACCAAAATTTGTACACATTGTATTAACTGAGCGTTGGGGAACTTTGCCTTTAACCACATCATCAAGGTACTGACGAACCTCTGTAGTCAACGGCAAATACAAGGGTAAATAGTGGTGAGAAAAATACGCGGGTCGTTTCGCGCTGGTGCCTTCGTTAATAAGCTGCTCTAAATCTTCTGTGCGCAATAAAGGCAAATCGACGGGCGTGATAATCAATGCATCAGCTTTGCTTTGAATAGCAACAGAATATATTCCGCCCAGAGGCCCAATATCGGCGACTACATCATTGAACACCTCAAATTTATGAGCACAATTATAAGCGGAATTATGAGCATAGCGATTAGCATCATTAGGCTGAAAACTAGCGCTGCTGGCTTCATTTCGACTAATCAATAAACGGTTAACAGGTAATGAAGAAACTAAATCCGCTGTGTAAGTAAGCATATCGCGCTCATCTCGTTTCAAAAGCGCCTTGTCTTCGCCCATTCGACTTGAAAGCCCACCTGCTAGTACTACACCATCGATGATCATATCACTCCCTTTCCTTTTACTACTCTAACCACAACCTCGACAACCTTATCACGCAATTAGCATGGGCATAATCAGATATATTAAGCGAAGTGATAACGCTTAAAGACTCAAAGCATTTTCAACCGGCGCTAGTTTTGATTGGCTATTGTTTCAAACCGCGCATCTATTTGGCGGCGCTCGCCGGACTGTTCAATAAACGCTAATGCCGCATTAAATTTATCGATGTGCGCTTGTGCATTTTCAAGCTTTCTAGAAACAATGTAATAGAGCGGAATAGTCGCTACAGGAATGTCGATAATATTAACATTGTCCAATACCTCAAAGAGCGCTGAATTATGGTCTCCTTGCAGGTAGCCATTGGTAAAGCCTACTTCGCCCCACCCTTTTGATACTTGAACAATACACCCTCCTGCATCAACCGCTCTTTGAACAGAAAGTTTATAAGCTTTGATAAACGCCGCCTGCTCACGACTCAAGCTATGGCCATAGGGCAAACACAGGCGAGCCCCTGTCACATCAGCCAATGTATTCACTGTCATTTCTTTTGAGGTATAAATATGTACGGGAATTGAATTAATTTGTTTAGAGTAAATAAATGACTTAGCTCGCTCGTCGGTATAAACATAAGGGAACGTGCCTTGATACTTACCCTCAAGCGCCCATTTATAACCGCGCTGCCACGGTAAAACGTCTATATATATGGGAGTATTCATATGCTTGAAGACAGCTTTTACTAAGGAAACAGACCAACCACCGTCTAGCGCATTTTTATCAACATAGGGGAAGTAGCTTGCACCAGTGGTTAACAGCGTATCGCTATCTAACGGCAGCGGCTTTTGCTTTTGTGCAGCCACACTAAAGAAAGGTAAAAATCCCAAACACAGGAAGATAAGCCCTACTACACCGCACTTTTTCATGTACTACTTCCAGCCGTTTTGATTATTTCATCGCTACTTAGGGTTAAACAACGACTACATATACTTTGAATTAACTATAAAGAAAAAATAACGTGATAAAAATAAAAACTCAGCAATGCCGCACAAAGCAGACCTGTGTTTAAGTTACCAGCAGCATTGCATAATATTGATGACAACAGGAAAACTGCTAAGACTTACCCGTCGCTTTCTCACCCCAAATCTCTTCTAAGCGCTGATCGCGACCACAGTTCCAGCGGTAAAGCTTGTAACGCACAGGGCTTTTCTTATAAAAATCCTGATGGCCTATCTCATCACCTTTAATAGGATAAAACGTTGATGAATCTAAAATAGGTGTAACCACTGTTTGATTTGGAAATTGCGCTTTTACCGCATTTTTAGTGCCTTGCGCAATGGCTCGTTCTTCTTCATTAGCCACAAACACGGCACTCAAATAACTGGGGCCTTTATCACAAAATTGCCCTCTTGCATCGAAGGGGTCGATATTCACCCAGTAGTGGTCGAGTATTTCTCGATACGACACTTTGCTTTCGTCGTAGGTTATCTTCACTGCTTCATAATGCCCTTTATGGTTACCGTTATAAGTAGGGTTGGGCACGGTTCCTCCGGTAAAACCCGAGACCACATCGGTTACGCCCTCTAATTTTTCAAAATCAGATTCCATACACCAGAAACATCCACCAGCCAGAACAGTCTCCTCAGCAGTGGCAATTGGGGCAGCGATAAACGTGCTTAACAATAATGCGGGCAAAAAAGCTTTCATTAATAACCTTAAAATTAATTATCGAAGACAAAATATACGGTTCACTAATACAGAACGGATTAAGCCTAAGAAACTTTCATTTTCAGTCTCATTATAATTGCAGGTAAAATTTTCATTTAGCCCTGTAACCTACACGTGATGACACCACCATTAACGTACTACGCCAGTGGCGCTTACTATCATCAATTTGACGCTATCGCCCGCATGGTCTTGGCTTGCAGGAAATGAGTAACAACGGCAGAGCACTTGCATCGTTACGTTTTTAAACTTCAAACTGTAAAACCAGTTTGGTCAAAAACGTAAGGAAATAGCAAATGAGCATAGTTAAATCAGGCAGTGCGGCATACAAACCTTTAGGCAAACAAGGCAAAGGCAGTATTTCTACCGAGACAGGCGCATTATCTAATCAACCCTACGGATTTAATACACGATTTGAAGATGGCAAAGGTACCAACCCCGAAGAACTCATAGGTGCAGCGCATGCTAGCTGTTTCACCATGGCCTTATCTTTTGCATTATCGGGCGCAGGCTATGATGACGGGGAGTTAAATACTACCGCTAAAATCAGTTTAGATAAGACAGACGATGGTTATGAGATTAGCCAGTCAGCGTTAAGCCTAGAAGCTAGCGTTGAAGGTATTACCGAAGATGAATTTGCTAAAATTGCTCAGGAAGCAAAAGATAACTGCCCAGTTTCGCAGCTTTTAGATACGAAAATCACCCTTGAGTACACGTTGAAGTAGTCGTCTTCTTCACGCCGCTATTCAATTGTAGCTTTAGGGCTTAGCACTTGAATTAGGTTAGTGAAAATAATATAGCGGATTAGTCAGCAGGCTAACGAAGGCCTGCCGCTTCTTTATCCGCTATTTCACTCCGCCGCTGCCGCTAACGCCTGTAAATCTTGGGTTAAACTGGTTTCTGCACGCTCTACCACTCGCCCTATTTCTTCACCATCGCGCATTAATATGAAGGTAGGCGTATATTTAAGCTTGTGCTTTTCTGCCACCCCTTCCGGATCGCTCTTTTTCCTATCCACGGCGAATAAAGTAAATTGAGGCACATCTAACCCACTAGCATCTAGTGTTTTTAAAAGTCGGGGCACTTCCCTTTCACTGTCATGGCACCATGCGCCAAACAATATGAGTAGCGTATCGTCTTCTATAGCAGATACTGCTTTAATCTCAGCGTCGCTAGGTTGATACGACTTATATTCGTCCATGAAGGCGGGATACTGGGCAAGCAATGCTTCACCACTCATTTCCCCCACAACATCTGGAATGTCATCTGCACTCATAGCATTGGTAGAGACCATCACTATTAATACAGCTAATATTGGCTTTAGCACACTAGACATGAACTTATCTGTAAACACCTTATCTCTCCTTAACAGCGTATAGCCGTATTCAATAATGCATTGAAGTAAAACGCAAGCCTGCTGATCTCCAACTTTTCCTTTTCAAGCTTGCCGTCTTAAACTTTTGCTAGAGCCCAAACACAAAAAAAGCGGCATTTCTGCCGCTTTAATTAACAATGTTACTAAATGATAATACCAGTGTCAGTACTCTATTTACCGATTACACCGCAAGCCACTCGCTCGCCGCCACCGCCAAGTTTGGCCGGAGAATCTGAGTAATTATCGCCACCGGCATGAATCATAATGGCACGCCCTTCGATGTCTTCAAGCTCTAATTCTGGTGCGAAAACAGGCTGTGTGGCATTACCATTTTCGTCAACATACAAGGTTGGTAAATCACCTTCATGACCTTCTTCAGACCAAGGTACACTGTGGCTACCCGTATTTTCAGGGTCGAAATGCCCACCCGCAGCACCGCCTAACACTTTTTTGCCATCTTTCATCGCTGCTGAACAATCGCCGTTTTCATGTACATGAAAACCGTGAATACCTGGTGTAAGCCCTGATAACTTCGGTGTAAAGACCACACCATCATCATCGTAGCTACTTACCATTACGCTACCGATAGCTTCGCCTGTTTTAAGATTATTCATCATAATCTTTTTCCCTTCATCCTCATGATGACCAGCGAAACTACTTGCGCTCAAGGCTAGTGAGACTGCACCTACCACAGCGGTTAATGTAAGCTTTTTCATAGCGTTCTCCTTCTCTGCTTAAAATTCGTATGACTGAAACCCGTAAACGTGGAATTGTTAGACGAGCTTGCATTACGACTTAACCTTATGAGGAGCATTATTTGCACCACTAATAGCCAGCCCGTTATAACCAACTGAAAAATAAGAATTAGTAGAATTTCTATTGTTTAATTATTAACGCCTTATTTGAACAGGTGTAACGATTTAACGGATGATGTGTAATCTTTACGCAAACCAGCGCCTATTCAATGTAGCCTTCGTTAACTCTGTTACCGCTTCTTTCTCGTTGCAACACGAATAACAACGCTTTATTCTCAAGATACAAAATGATTTAGTGCATCACTATGCATTGGGTTAATAGTAACGATTAACGTGGTGCGCTACTTTGTTAACTAGAGTTTATAATTTGTGTCGCGCTTTATCGGTGCTGTCATTGTTCTTCTGTATCCCCGTTTTAGCTACCACCAGCTGGCATACGCTTCATCAGCCTACGTTTTATACGCCTCTAGCCGAGACCTCACTCATTGACGGCCCTATCCTTTCGGTATTGGAAACTAAAGACGGGTTTATTTGGTTGGTTGATTCCAAAGGATTATGGCGGTGGGATTCCCAGTCATTGAAAGCGGTAACATTTGAAAATAAGCAAAGCGATACGCCTTCGCCGCAAATTCAAGCCACCTTTGCTACAGACAATGGTGAAGTATGGGTAGGCACTCAACAAGGCCTTTACCGTTTACACCAAGAAAAACTTCAACTCTTTGCTTATGAAGAAAGTTTGCTTTCGAAAGTATCAATCCTTCACCTTAACGTCACCTCGGTTGCCAAGAATAAAATTTTTGCTTTTACATCAGATAGAGCCTTGTTCATTTTTAATGATACAACGAAAAAACTATTGGGGTTTGAACTGCCTAATAGAGCGAGGATCCACGCACTTCATGTAGATGACAAGCAGCAGTTGTGGGTTGGCTCTGAACAAGGATTGTTTCATTTACCGCTTGTTGATATCGCCAATAGTGGCATAGAACATTCTTTGCAACTGGTAGACGTTGGCAGTTATAAGCAACCTCGTATCAGTAGTATTATTTCGACCGCTTCAGGCTCCCTCGTGGTAGGAACTGCCGACAAAGGCTTGTTTGTCAAAAATGACGATGCACCGTTTCGCCAATTCGCGTTAGGTAACACGACATCGCCTTGGCTTTTCACAATGAGCGAAATCAAACCTGATTTGGTGCTGCTTGGCACTTTTGGCCAAGGCTTAATAGAAGTGAATATTAAGACTCATGAAATCCGCCAGTTTTCGCATAACCCACTGCAACCTGCCTCACTTGCTGACGACAACATTTGGTCTACCTTTACCGATAGCACGGGGTTGGTATGGATTGGCACTGGGCACACCCTGAACATTTTTGATGCTAATAACCAATCCGTAATTAACATTTTTGGTGGTGCAAATGTTGATAAAAGCTTGAGTAACCGAAAGGTACATTCGGTGCAGTCTCATGATGGCGAACTTTTAGTGGGCACGGGTAACGCCGGAATCGAAATACTATCTCCTATAAATGGCAAAACAGGGCAGCTGTGGGAAACATCAGAAAATCCCGTAGAAACCTTACATGCCGCTAAAAATGGAGATGTATATGCTTCAAGCAACTTTGCAACAGTGAAAATTGACTCTGCCACTAAACAAAACTTTCCACTGGCAGTCGGTATACGTAACCCTTCAACATTTACCACTGCTTTTTTATCGACCGAGACGAGTTTGTGGCTAGGCGGCACAGACGGCTTATGGGTGCGACACAAGGGTACAGAAAAACAAATCGAATTTGCTAACAGTATTAACGAGAGACGTATCGCCTCATTGGCCATTGATGAAAGTCGCTTATGGATTGGCACGTGGCAAGGATTGGTAAAGGGCGATATTCACATGGGCCAAACTATCAATTTAGCGACAACCCAAATTACTCACCCCATTTTAAAACAACAATATATATCAAGTTTATTCGTTGACGAAAAAGGTTACCTTTGGGTCGGAACGGGCTCTGCAGGTGTATTTGTTAAACCTCAACAAGCTGATTGGATTCAAATAGAGAGCGCTAATGGCTTACCTGGCAATAATATTGCTGCTATCGCAGGAGAAAATGCAGATCATATTTGGGTGAGTACGACTCGAGGCATTGCGGCAATAAACCGCAATACCTTTGATGTCACCCGCGCAGCTACCGCACCAAGTATGGCCAATGCGCCTTATGCACATTCAGCGGCGACAACGACAGGTGAGAACGACATTGTTTTTGGGGGCGTTAACGGCTTAACCATTATTGACAGTGCTAATTTTACGTTTTCGAGGCCGACTGTGCCCATAGTGCTTACTGATATAACGTTGGTTAATCAGGACGATAGCATTGAATCACTGGGGCTAACTGCGACTGATTTAACCGTTCCTCCGTTAGCAAAACGACTTACTTTCGAATTTGCCGCGCTTGATTATCTTACCCCTGAACATACCCACTATCGCTATCGCGTATTAGGATTGGATGGAAACTGGGTTCAGGCAAATGCTGAGCAACGTTTAGCCGTTATTACTATGCCACAACCTGGCGACTATACTTTGCAAATTGAGTACTCTTACGATGGGACCTTGTGGGAAAAAAATGCATTGCATCGGCAGTTACTTGTTATGCCAGCGTGGTATCAAACCCTGCTAGCAAAATTTGTGGCTATTGTATTTTTATGTATCGCCGTCTACCTAGGTCATTTATTGGGAGTAAGACACCATAGACAACGTCAGGCATTTTTAAAAAAGCTCGTAAACGCGAGAACGGCTGAATTGTTGGCCGCGAATAAACAACTAAAAGAGCAAGCCACAGCACTGAAAGAGGCTAGCTTGACTGATCCCCTGACCGGGTTACACAACAGACGCTATTTAGCACAACACATTGAGCGCGACATTGCCCTCGTGCAGCGTTATTACGAAAACTGTGCACAAACCTATTCTATTCCCAAAAACCAGCACGACATACTGTTCTTCGTTATCGATTTAGACCACTTTAAAAACATCAACGATACTTATGGACACCAGGCTGGTGATAAGGTTTTAGTAGAAACTCAAAATCGCTTAAAGCATATATTTCGTGAAACTGATTACCTTATACGCTGGGGAGGTGAAGAGTTTCTTGTCGTCGTCCATAACACCCCTAGAGAAGATGCCTATGTGATGGCTGAGCGAGTAGTGGATATTGTAGGTTCACGCGCGTTCCAACTTTCAGAAGGTACACAAAGGCATGTTACCTGTTCAATTGGCTATGCGGCTTACCCGCTTTCTCAACAGCATTATGATATTTTTGATTGGCAAACCACAATAGGCTTTGCTGATACCGCGCTTTATGGCGCGAAAAATAATCGCCGCAACACATGGATGGGCTTAACGTCTATTCCATCAAGCACAGACCGAAAGGCACTAGAAAAGGTTGCCAAGGCGCCTTCATCTATTTTCACCTACGCGCAAGTTCAACAACCTACGACACTGCAATAATAAAAACACCGAGTTTTATTTTACTGAATATAGAAAGCCGTCAACGAAAAAGCCCCCGCTCGTTGGGCTTTCCAACTGCGGGGGCTTTTATTAAAAACAATTGTCTATGTTACGACTAACTGTTTCTTTCTCGCTTGTCGCCGCGCTTGCCACGCTTTTCTTTCATCGATTCGAACTTTTCTAGCTGTTCGTCGGTTAGAATTTCGCTTACTTTGACACGTACATCGGCCATTTTAAGGAAACGTGCTTTCGCTTTTTCGGCTTTTAGGTTTGCAAGTTCATTTAGGTCTTGCTCGTAATTAGCGTCTGACGGATCGAGTGCCTTAAATTGCGCTCTGAACGAATCTTCGCTGCCTTTCTCTGGGCGGTTTGCTTTGCGCTCCGCTTTAAGTTCAGCCTTCAGTGCTTTTAGCGCATCTTGCTGCTCGTCAGTTAAATCTAGCACTTTCGTCATTTTGTGTATGGGGAAGAAGTCAGGACCTTTACGATCATCAGAATGTTTACCACCTGCATAAGCAGTAGTGGCGATACATGCACTCAATAAAACACCGGCAATTAATTTTTTCATCTTAATATTCCTACTTGTTTTGGTCATGATGCTGCATGACATGGGGAAACGTTTTGTTTCATCAGTTTTGTTTCATCAACGGAGCTAAGTATGCATAAACGATTCGATAAGTAGGGTTAAGCTAGTGTAAAGTTCGGTAAAGTTGAAAAGTCCTCAAAATAAAACGGTTAATCTCTATTTTATGGAAAATGAAAAATACAAAATCTTACTGGTGGATGACGACGCAGAACTTTGCGCGCTACTTAGTGAATTCCTGCAAACCGATGGCTTTGCAGTTGAAACCTTAAATAGTGGCGATGCCGCCGTTGCCCGCTTATTGCAAAGCGATGAGTTCGATACGGTAGTGTTAGATATTATGATGCCCGGTATGTCAGGCCTAGATGTATTGCGAAATGTGCGCGCTAAAAAACAGACGCCTATTCTTATGCTTACCGGTCGTGGTGATGACATAGATAGAATTCTTGGCTTAGAAATGGGTGCCGATGATTACTTAGCGAAGCCTTGTAACCCGCGTGAACTTGGCGCGCGTATTCGCGCCATTATACGCCGGACCCAAAATGGCAATGCGCCAACCCAAACGGTTGTGCATGCTGAACTTCACGGCATTGTGCTTGATAGCGGCGCTAGAACGGCGCTTGTCGATAACACTCCCCTGCCTTTAACGGGCGCAGAGTTCAATGCGCTAAGCTTGTTAATGGAACGCGTTGGGCAAACCATCACAAAACAAGAAATGACAGAAGAAGTGCTCAATCGGCCGCTTGAAGCTTATGACCGTGCCATGGATGTACACGTAAGCCGAATACGCCAGAAGCTGACTGCGGTAGGTATAAACGACGTGATTAAGTCGGTTCGTGGTGTGGGTTATCAAATGCTAACCCCACCAGCACAACAGTAAGGTATAGCATGAAACGTTCAGAGGTTTGGCATTCAATAAAACAGACGTTTGGGTTTAAACGCCTGTTTTGGCGAATATTCCTTACATTCTGGGTAGCTAGCTTACTCGTGATGACTGCCACGGGATATGTACTGGTTAGCAAATACACGTCTGATGAATATAGTCAGCGTTACTTTAATGGTGTAATTAGCCAAGCCGAGCGCATTGTATGGCGTTATGAGCAAGACTTAGCTAGCGGGAACGTACCCAAAGGCAAGATAAAAGACTGGATAAGCCATAATGTCAGACATCGTAGCGATCTCATTGCTATGCAGATATCAGATAACACGGGTAGAACCATCTATCACTATCGTATGAATAAGGTGCCTCAAAGGGATCGCACAGTAAAATTAGTTTATGGCCTATCTGCACTGCCCTATCGCGTTGAAACCCGTTTACCAGAAGCGCCTCGCATTTATAAACAAGTACTTTACCGGTTTCAATCATTGCAGTTCGTTTTTATCTTTATAGCTTCTGCTATTGTCAGTGCGCTATTAAGTTGGGGGATCGTACGCCCTATTAACTTCTTAGGTGCGTTTAGTCGCCGTTATGCCGACCAACAAGAAGTTGCTACGCTGCCTAACGCCATTCTGACTCGTGGTGATGAACTGGGCGACTTAGCTGCCGATATTAGCTTTATGGTCAATAAAACGCATCAAGCTGCCACCAATCAGCAACAACTGTTGCATGATGTTTCTCATGAACTTCGCGCGCCGCTGGCTCGTTTGCAAGCATCAGCAGCCATTATTGAGCAGCACACGCCAGATAGTCGTCACGTAAAGCAAATTCATAATGATTGCGTTCGTATGGATGCACTTATTCAACAGATTTTGGATTATTCAAAGTTAGAAAAAGGTAACCCAACCCCAGAAGCGTGCGATATTAACGCCCTGTGTGAACGTATAGCCGATGATATGGCAGTGCATTACCCGGGCATTCCACTAACCCTTAACTGCGAGCCCAATGTAACAATTTCGGGTTATGCAGAAGCCCTTCATCAGGCACTGGAAAACATTATTGGCAATGCCTGTAAATATTCATCTCGCGGTGAATTGGTTGAGGTGAGCACGGAAAAACGGAGTAACACGGCTGTAATTACCGTGCGCGACCATGGTCCTGGTGTTGATAGTGAGGAAATAGAAAAGTTGCTTCAACCTTTCTACCGTGCAGGCAACCAAATGCATACATCAGGATTCGGACTAGGGCTGAGCATTGCGAAAAAAGCCATTGAAAAACATAGTGGAAGATTACAAATGACTCGCCCTGCCGATGGTGGTTTACGGGTTGAAATTGCGTTGCCGATAAATCAGTAATCCACCACGTAACATCCTCCGACTATTCAATATAGAACCTTGAAACCAGATTCAACCCTGATATAAATCAGTACTTTTTAACCGCCCCCCTACAGCCGAGTTAAAAGTCAGTACAGTGCAGCTTGAAAATAAGGCATATAACCTGCTTATTTATGATGACTAGCTAACTTATTCCCCGTGTTTGCCGATGTGAATAGCCTGTGTTGGGTGCTTGAAGTACAGGTTCAACAACACCGTGGAGATAATACGTTTCTAATAAATAGCGTGCTTTGTTCGTGCTTTATTAAGGGTAGGATGATGATGACAAAAACAAGGATTGCGTTAATTGGTGGCGGCCCCAGCGCCCTTTCTATTCTAAAAAAAGCATTGCGCTTTTGTTTTCAGCAACTGGATGATAACGATAGTGTAACTGGCAGAGCATCGCCTCACTTAACCTTCGATATCTTTGAGCGAAATACCGCCCTAGGCAAAGGCATGCCTTACAGTAAAGATGGGGCGTCGTGGGAACATATTACCAATATTTCATCTGATGAATTGGCTCCGTTTGATGAAACCCTGCTTGAATGGTTGCGTCAGCAAAGCACAGAGTACCTCGCGAAATATCAAATTGAAAAAACTAAACTGCATGAAAAACACGTGGTGCCCCGATTGCTCTTTGGGGAATATTTACAGGCCCAATTTTGTGAGTTAATTGGCAGATGCCGTGCAGCAGGGATACACGTGAACGTGCATCTTCAGTGCAACGTTTTGGACATTAAACCCACCACTGCAGATGAAAGCAGCCTTGAGCGTAGTAATAGCCTTGAGCGTAATCACAGCCCTGAGCGTGGAAGCAGCCCTGAGCGTAATCACAGCCCTGAGCGTCAAAACAGCCCTGAGCCGATAACCAGCGAGAGCCACACTGGTATCAATATATTAACTGACAACGGGTGGGTAACCGGATTCGATAAAGTGGTGATCTGCACTGGTCACATTTGGCCCAAAACCCACGAAGGCAAAGTAAAAGGGTATTTTGATTCTCCCTATCCGCCCACTAAGTTGCAGCAAAAATATAACCATACAATAGCGCTTAAAGGCAGTTCCCTTACTGCTATTGATGCAATTCGTACGTTAAGCGAAGCTAATGGTGAGTTTTATCAAACTGATGACCAACTAAAATATCGTTTATTCGACGACGTACCAAATTTCAAAATAATCATGCATTCGTTAGAGGGCTTATTGCCGAATATTCGCTTTCACTTAGACGACCCGCTAGTGTCTGATGAAGGCATGCTAAGCGAGCAAGAAATTGCTCAACATAGGGCTGATAACGATGGTTTCTTGAGTTTAGATTTTATTTTTGAGCAAAACTTCAAAGCGGCATTAAATAAACTGGACGCTGTTTTTTATCAAAAAATAGCGAACAAAAACATAGAGTCATTTTGCCAATGGATGCTTGATTCTCGTAAAGCGTATGAGCCCTTCACCTTATTTAAAATTGAGTACCTGCAAGCTGAGCAGTCGATTAAGCAACAGAGCACATTACAATGGAAAGAAGCCCTCGCATTATTAAGCTTCACGATAAACCACCCCGCTAAGTACTTTAGTGCAGAAGATACACTACGACTACGCAATCATCTTCTGCCTCTTATTGGCCTTATGATTGCGAATATTCCGCAATCGTCCGCGGCCCAATTACTTGCCCTACATGAAAGCGGCGTACTCGATATCATTGCTGTTGATAGCAGCAGTCGCTTAGAAATTGAAGGTGATGGCGATTTTCAATTTCATTATAAGGACGAGGACAACAAGCCTACTTTAGAAACATATAAAACTTTTATCGATTGCACTGGGCAGAAGTCGTTGCCAATAGACGTATTCCCCTTTAAATCTATGTTTGCAGATGCCGAGCCATTAGTCGCTAAAGTGCGGTTTAAAGATAAGTATCAAGGTAAAAAGCATCTAGCAGAGACCCCTAATAGCGTATGCAAAGGCTCCAACAACGAATACTATTTAGAAACAGGTGGTTTTGCTATTAACGATGACTTTCAACCCATTTTAGCCAACGGTAGTCTTAACGAGCGCTACTTTGTTATGGCTGTGCCGTATATTAGTGGGTTCAACCCAGACTATTCAGGTTTCGATTTTTGTGATCAGGTGGCAGAGCTGATTGTGAATAAGCTTAAGTGAATCAATAAAACGATGCACCACCTATGCTAGAGTGCTTGTATCATTTGGGAATAAAAAATCGTTTTTTAAGTGAATACCGTATTAGTGGTAGATGCACTATTAGAACGTGCTTTAAAAGGATATAAAAATGAAAAAGATAATTGCCGTGATGGTCGCGGTAGCCAGCTTAGCCGCGTGCAGCGATAATGAAGTAGGAGATGTGTCGTTAGGCGTATTCACCACAAAAGATATTAAGTTAGACGCCATGCAAGACCCTATCGTAACAGGCGTGACTTGCCATATCTCTAGTATTGAAGCGAATTTAGATGTGTCAGACCCTTCCGATAGCTCTATAGCTTGTCGTCAAACCGGTGAAATTACCGCTCAAATGCTAAGAGATATCGACAAATCCGATTCGGGCGACATCATTTTCAGAAAATCGAAGAGCATTTTCTTCAAGAACATGAAAGTAAGACGCATATTCGACGCCAAGTCACAAACCTTGATGTATCTTTCGTATTCTACAAAAGAAACATCAGGAAGTTATAAACATAGCTTGTCGACAGTACCTTTATGGGGAACGGCGGCCTACGGTGTAATTACTAACGAAGATTAACCGCCGATTGCTACTCGTCAATTGCTGGCCGTCAAAGATTAGCTAGAGACGTAATTTACGTTTTATTTAGAACTAAAAACCGTGGTACGTGACGAATTCTTCGTTGTCGGCACGTACCGACCTTACCTCGTTAGCAGCAAAGTTTTCATCTGGGTACCCTAGCGCAATACAAATCATAATGGCTTCAGAGTCTGGTATTTGCGCATGTTTATGCACTACATCAGATTGCATTATGCCTTGGCCGTTAATTACGCAACCAAGCCCTAAATCCCAAGCTGCTAATACAATACCGTAAGCTAAAGAGCCTAAACCAAATTGCGTGATACCTGCAGGCTCTAGGGCTTTATCGTAAGTTAATACCAATGACACGGGCGCATCAAACTGCCTAAAACCACGCATCATCCAATCCATACGTTTTTCTTTGTCTTCTCTGGCTATGCCCATTACATCGAATAGCTGCATGGCAACATCACGCTGACGTTGCTTATGAACGCCGTCATAGTCTTCTTTGTAAGGGAAATCTCTGACGTACGGCGTACCGGCTAATGTTCTTTCAGTATTACCTTCACGAATTTTATCAAGCACATCACCCGCCACTGCATGTATTTTCCACGTTTGGGTGTTGTAAGACGAAGGAGCCCATTTCGCTGCGTTAATAATGGCATCCACGGTTTCTTTAGTGACAGCTTGTTTGGTAAAACCACGTACACTTTTACGTGATGCAGCAAATTCAGCAAAATTCATACTTACTTCCTATCTCAGTCATTACACTCAATTGTTAAAATAGAGTAAACACAGCTAGATAGGTATGCAATAAGCGGTAACCAGATATTGGATTGTTTGTTTTTATAGATATGTATTCGAGGGAAAAGTCAGGGTGTGTTGCCAATGATTTTAACAACACCCCTACCGAGGTTTTATTAGTATGGATTAACCATCTGAAGTGATAGTGTCAATTATCTCGTCTAGAACAGCTTCCGCTCTACTAGTTTCTACTTGGCACGTACCGGCATTCAAGTGGCCACCACCGCCGTACTTAAGGCATAGTTCACCGACGTTTGTATTTGAAGTGCGGTTGGTGATTGATTTACCAATAGCGAAAACCACATTTTGCTTTTTAAGGCCCCACATTTTGTGAATTGAGATATTGCAATCGGAATACATCGCATAAATCACAAAACGGTTGGTCGCGTAAATGGTTTCTTCTTCGGTTAAATCGAGCACCACAAGGTTCTTGTGAACGGTTGCACATTTGGCCAATTGCACTTTCGCTAGCTCATTGTGCTCGTGATACAAAGCTACACGCTCGGCAACATCTTCCATTTCCAAAATTTCTTCAATACTGTGATCTTTACAAGCATCAATTAATTTCATCATTAACTGATAGTTCGAGATTTTGAAATCACGGAAACGCCCCAAACCAGTTCGGGCATCCATGATGAAGTTCATCAACACCCAATCGGTTGGTTCTAGTATTTCTTCTTCGGAAAATTGCGCGGCATCTCCTTTATCTACGGCTTCCATCATATCAACAGAAATACTGGGAAACTTTTCTGCGCCGCCGTAATAGTCATATACCACTCGCGCAGCAGAAGGTGCCTCAGGGTCGATTACATGATTTTTAATGTCACTCGCGTTTCGAACTGTTTCACTAAGATGGTGATCAAACGCAATATGACAACCCGCCACATAAGGCAGATTAGTGGTTATGTCATTCTCAGTAATGTCTATTTTGCCATCTTGCATATCTTTAGGGTGCACAAATAAAATATCATCGATGAGATCTAAATCTTTCAATAGCACGGCACAAACTAATCCATCAAAATCGCTTCGAGTAACTAGTCTAAATTTATTATCGGGCATGTGGTTTCCATCTCTTCATTAAGCTGCTGCTTTTAGTGTAACAGTTAAAATGAAGTTTAGCGTAATACCACAACAGTACAATTATCCCCTCGCAGAAGCGCTTTAAATCGAACCTAAAATGCATTAGCATTACAATTCTACATTGCGTTAATCGTTGATAGTCTTTGTTTATTAGCAGTGTTAATTAGCAAAGACTTGTAACAACAAACGCCCCCTGGATCAGCAGACAGGGCATAACTGAGCTGGCATCTTTAATTTTTATTATTTTATGGAGCCAAGTTATGTCTGAATTATCGCCCTTGTTTAAGCCTCAAAATAAACCTCAAGATAAGCCATCATCTACATCTAAAGCACTTTGGATTAAAAACCCGCAAGCTGTTTTTACGGGTAACGAGTTAGATGCCGCAGGCGGCATTGTGGTCCAAGGCAGCAAAATCGTTGAGCTTGTTGGTGCTGGTCAAACACCAGTAACGCCTATTGATGAAACAGAAGATGCCTCTCAATTGGTGATGCTTCCGGGGCTGATTAATACGCACCATCACTTTTATCAAACCCTCACCCGCGCATGGGCACCTGTGGTTAATCAGCCGTTATTTCCTTGGCTTAAAACCTTATATCCGGTTTGGGCAAAACTTACCCCGAATGCGTTGTCGCTAGCCTGCGATGTGGCGTTAGCTGAATTATTACTGTCTGGCTGTACTACCACTACCGATCACCACTATTTATTCCCTACCGGCATGGAAGATGCCATAGACGTACAAGTAGACTCAGTAAAACGTATGGGCATGCGCGCCCTGCTTACTCGCGGTTCAATGAGCTTGGGTGAAGATGAAGGTGGCCTGCCTCCTAGGCACACCGTGCAAAGTGGTGATGCAATACTTAAAGACAGTCAACGGCTAATAGACACCTACCATGAGCGTGGTGATGGCGCGTGGATGCAAATAGCCTTAGCACCTTGCTCTCCCTTCTCTGTTACTCGAGAAATTATGGCCGACAGCGCACAACTGGCGAAAGATGAAGACGTGCGTTTACACACCCATTTAGCTGAAACGCTAGATGAAGAAGATTTCTGTTTAAAGATGTTTGGCATGCGTACCGTCGATTATCTAGAAAGTGTGGGCTGGTTAAGCGATAGAACATGGTTGGCTCATGGTATTCATTTTAACGAAGATGAAATTCGCCGTTTGGGTGCGGCCGGTACAGGCATAACGCATTGTCCGGTTTCAAACATGCGCTTGGCCTCTGGCATGTGCCCTACCCTTGAACTGATTGAAGCCGGTTCGCCTATTGGCTTAGGCGTAGATGGCTCTGCCTCTAACGATGCATCGAACATGATGTATGAAGCCCGCCAAGCACTTTACTTACAGCGCTTAAAATATGGTGCAGCGAAAATTACCCCAGAATTAATTCTAGGCTGGGCGACTAAAGGTTCTGCATCGCTTATAGGCCGTAGTGACATAGGTGAAATAGCGGTGGGCAAACAAGCCGACCTGGCCTTTTTCAAACTCGATGAGCTACGTTTTAGTGGCAGTCACGACCCTATCTCTGCGCTGCTACTATGTGGCGCAGATAAAGCCGAACAGGTAATGATTGGCGGAAAATGGCGGGTAAAAGAAGGGCAAATTATTGGGTTAGATACCCAAACCCTAATGGCGCGCCACCGGGCAGTGGCGGCGCAACTCGTGAGTTAATCTAGAAACTTGTTAGGTAACTTAGCAACCCGTTAATCAAAAGCCGGCTTGGCTAAGTATGTCTTTATACTTAGCCAAATAAGCATCTACATCCACGTCTGAACAAACCGATTGCGCTGGACAATCTGCCCACTCATCGATAGGAAAACGCTTTGCTACCGTTTTTTGCATTGTATGGCCTATGGCAGGGCCTTCTGTGATCACACGAATAGGCCCTTCAACGGTTTCAAAAAGCTCTGGTGCTATCACCTGCATAATGGCTGATGAGTCGTGTACGTATATGCCATCAACTTGGTCTGTTTGTTGATGAAAGTTAGCGTAAAAACGGGTGATGTCATAAATAAAAGGCCCATATGTAGGCGAACACTCAGCAAGGCGTGCCAAGTAATCGTTACTCATTATCACCTTTTTAGTGACATCTAGCCCTACTACGGTTACCGGCCAGTCAGCGGTAAGCACTTCGTCTGCGGCATGCGGGTCGCCTATAATATTGGCTTCGGCATATGGGGTCACGTTGCCTGTATTACCATGGTAACCAAACGCACCGCCCATAATCACCACACGCTTCACTATATTAATAATTTCAGGGCATTTTCGAAGTGCCAGCGCTAAGTTAGTCATACGCCCTACCGCTACTAACGTAATTTCACCGGGGCTGGCTTTCACCTTTTCAATAATGTAATCGTGAGCGGCAAGTGACACTTCACTCGGTAACTCAGTTTCATCAATATCAACGTTACCCAAGCCGTTATCACCATGAACAAAATCGGCAGGCTCATCTACCGGGATAACTAACGGCTCTTTTGCACCACGGGCCACATCTGCGCTTAAATTAAAGCGCTTTTTAAGGTACAAGGCATTACGCGTGGCGGTGTCGATATTCGCATTACCGAAGCCGGTTGTAATAGCCAGCAAATCAATATCGGCACTTGCCTGGGCAAATAAAATCGCCATAGCGTCATCAATACCTGGGTCGGTATCAAAAATAATCTTTTCCATTTTTAATTCCTTACGCGTGGGCACGCAGCTCACGTTTTTCCAACAATAAACAAAAACCAAACACAAGCGCCACAAAGGTATAGCCAACCCATGTCATAATAATTGCGCTTTGTACGCCAAATAACTGCACCACCCAACCAGATAAAATGGGTGCAATTGTGCTGCCTACATTGCCACTAAATAGCAAAAAGGTGACGAGCACGGCGGGCGCTGACGCTAGTTGCTGAGAACCAACAGATATCGCAATTTTATATATGCAGGTTGTGGTAAACCCAAATAGGTAGCTAGTAAATAAAAACCAATCCGCAGAGGAAGCTAGCATAAATGTGAAAGTGATCAGGCTTGCTAACACGGTTACCAACATCAATAACGAGCGCTGCGGAATTTTATTCACGAAAATAGCGGCGGTAATTAATCCGAAAATAGACATACCCCAATAATTTCCAACGGCCTGCGCCGATACTTTTTCGCTTACCCCGAACGTGTGTTGTAAGTAATTTGGAGACCAAGTAAGAAACGTAGTTTGGGCAATTAAATAAGCACAAACGCCCAAGGCAATTAAACACACCCTAGGGGTCAATACCCGTTTAAATTGTGACAATGCCGATGCCGCATTAGTATCGTCGGCCTCAGTGGCAGGAAAGCGAACAAAAAATAAGGTTGCCCAAAGTACTAGTGCCAACGCCCCCACAGCCCCATAGCTATAAACCCAATCTATTTGAGCGGCAATGATTACGGCGGCTAAAGAGGGAAAGATAAACCCCGCGGCACTGAACGCGCAGTCGGTGGCTAAAAATGCCGAAGCTCTTTTTGCTTCATGATAAGTCTTGGATAAAACAACCGCCCCACCAGCAAGGCCACAACCACAGCCTACTCCAAGCCCCCAAAGCAATATTGCAAGCGGCCAATAGGTAGTAGGCGCTACCACGACCAATACCAGCATAATCGCCAAAAACAGCGTGTAATTAGCAATGAGTACTTGCTTCAGTGAATGGCGAGCGTACAAGAATAGTGATGCGAATGTACCGCACAGCGCGCCGCCAGTTAGCCAAGAAAACACGCCAACGGTTGCTGCCGGCGTGGCATTCAGCGAAGACGATACAGCATTCAAAATAACGCCAATTTGAGTGAGTAACCCCGACATTATCATGTAACTAACGAACGCTATTGCGGTAAGTAAAAGTCGATTCAATTCTTAGACCTAGGTGCAAGTAATACTCTTTTATACCGAGTTAGAACTGAAACAACAATGCTCTCCATAAAAATATTGACCATTTAGTCAAAAAATCATTTTATAACGCGAGCACTTGCCCTTGTTTCGCTAATATAAAGTTAAAGCCTAGTGCATTAGCACTTTCTAATTCTTGTGCAATAACAGCTCGCGGATCTGTGCCTCTCTTCAAGCTGTATTTTATGTGGCTAATGATAACCTTCATATTGCTAAGTTGTTCTTTGTCTTCCACCAACGCATGAAACTTGGTGAGCTCTTGCATCAACCATTTAGGCGTGAGGTGGCCAAATAACAGATTGTCAGGCCGTGTGTTGTCGAACGAGACTTCAATGGAAATACCTCGAAGGGTTTTATGCTGCATTTGCTTTGCGAGATAACGCCACACTGCATCTAGCTTTCCTTGCTTTTCTACTTCATCTGGCCCGGTATCACCAAAATACACAAACATATCGTTATTGTGCTCAATCACAAATGCGGTGGACTCTAACGGATGGCTTAAGCTGAACGGCGTTACTGTAAGGGCCGTATCTTTAATTTCTACCGTTTCCTCGGGCGCTAAGTCGATAACATCGTACTTATTTAACATTGGCGCGATGCCACGGTTGGTAAAATTGGCCCATGCCTGCCAATTAAAATAAGTATCGCTCATGGTTTGATTTACCGACGAAAGCGCATAAATAGGCTTGCTGCTATCATCCGGGGATGCAATCAAAAGCCCAGCGACGTGGTCAAGGTGCCCATGGCTAAGCAAGTAGGCTTTCACATGATGATGTAGAATATTACCATTTGGGTTTAACGCAGGGTCGGGTGAGGTAGTTAAGCTATCAAAAGCATTGTTTTCGAGCGCCACGTTAATGCCGTTCACTAAAGAGCCTGCGTCTAAGCTAATAAAGTTCTCGTCTTCTATGCTGCGTAATAAAAACGAACTTAGGTTTCCATCTTCAATACCGCCCGTGTCACCTAAGGTAATAAGTTCAAAAGCCGGTGACACAGTACTTGTTGATGTTTGAATGTTTTGCTGAACCTGCTTTAGGTTTTGGCTGTGTTTTTGCGCATTTTGATGAACCTGACAGCCGCTTACTATCAAAATAAGCAGTAAAGTACTTGTGAATTTCACGTATTTTCCAAATCTAGATGTTTAATTTTAGCGAGTCATTTCAAACTGCATATTTCTGTTTATGTTCTCGATATCGACTCACGAAATCAAGTTTCGCGTGCTTGCTAGCGGTTCTTCTTAAGTAATAGAAGAGAAGAAAGCTTGGCTTTCGCTGATGATCCTTGCCGTCTCGATAGGATCGGGCTCGGTAGTCCAATCGTTTAGCTTAAAGGTTCCACCTAATATCATATAGTCGTTTCTAGAGAACATGTATAAAACGTCTGAACCGCCACCTACCGTGAGGTAATCAACCGCGGGGTCTGGTGGTAACAATACCAACTGGCCTTTGGCTGGCATAATACCTTCATCGTTAAACAATGCTCTTGAGCCTAAACCAGTGCAGTTGAAAACAATGGGCTCAGCTAATGAGTGAATATCGTCTTGACTGGTAAATTCGTGTATCACAAATTCTCCGCCCGATAATCGAATATCAGTCACTAAGCGCCTTAAAAATGTGGTGGTTTCCACCAACATGGTGGCTGATGATGTGCAGTAATCGGTTGGAAATGGGTGCTGCTCTGGGCCATACACCTTTGTGTAAGGGTAATATTGTCTAAAACCCCCTTCACTTTCTGGCTTTTTATTTCCGGCGGTATATAGCTCTTTCCATTGAATGCCGTAATCCTTCCCCACCATCTTCGCAAAGGTGCTGTGTGCTATTTTTGCTGCTTGCTGCAATTGGGTTTTAAACACGCTGCTAGATATTAATGGGTCGTGCACACTGTATGGGCCCCATTCTCCACCTGCCACTTGCGAGGTGGTAAAGCGAGGCATCGCTTTGGTGTACAAAGTCACCTTCCAGCCCGCTTCTTGTAGTAAGCGCGCGGTGGTTAACCCCATGACCCCGCTACCGATAATAGCCGCTTCTTTGGTTTCAACATTAGCAACTTCATTCACTGCCAGTGCCGAAGAGCCCCAAGATAGGGAAATACCACCGCCCCCATGCCCGTAATTGTGCACTAATGTTTTATTCCCAAATGCTTCGCTTTTCACTACAAAACCTTCGGGCCTGTAAGGGCGATGCCCCACAATTTCAGTCACAATGTTATTAGCGGAGATTTTCGGGGCTACCATAGGCTTTCGAGAAAACGGGCGCTGAAACACGCGGTTTGTTGGGGTTTTGTTTGATGATGTAGCACACCCGGCAAGTGATGCAGCTATCGTACCTGCGCCAATACCTCGCATAAACGCTCGGCGTTTTAGTTTATTGTTCACCATGCCCATTCCTCGATTTGTTTTGTTCTGTTTTGTTTTTTTCAGGCTTCACTGCAAGACACTGGGTTTGTATTGCTAAGCAAAATGAAAGAAAGCAAAACACTTGCCAAGGAAATAGACATGGGTGGGCACTATACTTTCGTCTATACTACTATCAAGCACAACGTTTAAGGTTGATTCACTATTTTCTGTATGAGCTAAAAGAAGTTCAGCATTATTAGCTTTATGAGTTTGTTCAATCGCACTTACACGCTTACCGACTCACCATGAAGTATTCAGAAAACAAACGTGAACTACATAGCTTTTTGATTGTAATTTCAGATGTAAGAGGCAACTATGACCCCCCCTGCAACAAAGCCCAAAACTATTCGCAAAATTCTAATTCAATCTATCAGTTTAATGGTGGCAATAACTGGGCTAGTTATCTCTAGCTATTTGTGGTTTTCAATCAATTCAGATATTGAGCAACAAGCCATAGAGGAACGGCAAGAGTTAAAACACGAATTGTTAGGCTTGCTAGATATCACTGACAGCTTAATGAAGCAGCAAGTAGATGCTGCACTGAATGTCTTGGTCGCCAATACACAGCGCCTAGGGGAACCAAGAATTGTCAAAAACTCAGCTACCACTCCCTCGTTGTATTTTGGTGACACTCTAATTAATGATTCAAATGCGCTTGTGGATGAAGTGACTAGGCAAGTTAACGGTACTGCTACCGTTTTCGTTCGTGAAGGCGATGACTATAAGAGAATAGCCACCAATGTAACCAAGCCTAATGGTCAACGGGCAACAGGTACGCTGTTGTCTAAAGGCGGTTTGGCAATGAAAGCCATCAACAGTAAGCAAACCTTTGCTGGCCAGGTTGATATATTAGGTAAGCCATACATTACTGCTTATCGCCCCATCATAAGTAGCGCTAACGAGGTGATTGGCATTCTCTATGTAGGCTATAGCGCAGATATCAGTACCCTGACTAAAGCCATTAATAATGCCAGTGTGTTATCTAAAGGTTATGTGGTACTTAAAGATGATAAAGGCAGAATTCGCGCTCATAGCGACAATATTAGCGAACAAGAAATTAGCGCCAATGCTAATGAAACCTCAAGCTGGGACATTCAGTCTTATCCATTCGAAGCATGGCGCTACAGCCTATCAATTGGCTACTCTAAAGATGAAGTAGCCACTCGCGTTATGTCTAGATTAGGTATTTTATTGGTTTCACTTTTTGTCGCCTCTGCGCTACTGATTGCTATTTTGGTGTGGCTGATTAACCGTACGGTTTCAACTCCACTTAATGCACTAACCAGACGTATAAGCGATTTAACTGGCGATGATGGCGACTTAACGCAACGGTTTGCAACAGGCCACACAGAGGAAATTAATGATATCGGTAATAGCTTTAACCAGCTGTTAAACAAACTGCAGACCACAATCTTTGAAACGAGAAAATCCACTCAGCAAATTTCGGCGAGTTGCGTACAGCTTTCCGATATTTCCGGTCGTTCTAATCAAGCAGTATCTAAACAAGTAATGGAAACTGAACAGGTGGCTACGGCTATAGCAGAGCTTAACGCCACTGCGCAATCTGTCGCGCAAAGCGCTGCTACCGCCGAAACCCTTTCGGTAGAAATAACAGGGGTTGCAGGCTCTACTCGAGACTTAGTGGTAAATACATCAAATTTAGCGAAAGAACAACGCGCTGCATTAGTTGAAACGGCTCAATATTCTGACAACCTCACCCAACTTTCTAGCAATATTGGCAGTGTACTTTCTGTTATTGAAGCCATTGCAGATCAAACCAACTTACTGGCTCTAAACGCGGCCATTGAGTCGGCAAGGGCTGGTGAACATGGACGGGGGTTTGCGGTGGTCTCTGACGAAGTTAGACAACTGGCCGTGAGAACTCAAGAATCGATAAAAGAAATCCAGAGCAATATTTCTAAAGTGCAAAATGCGGTGGTTTCAGTTAATACCTCAATTACTGAATGCTCCACATTATCAGAAGATGTAGAAGCACAGTGTGAACGTATCGCGAACGAAATCACGAATCTAAACGACAGAATTGATAGCATTCGCAACACGAATATTGAAATGGCAAGTGTGGCAGAAGAGCAAAGCCAGGTAACCGAACAGCTGAGTGTAAATATTGAGACCATACGCGAGTCTGCACAAGACAGTGCACGCTATGTAGAAGAAACATCGAAATCGGCACAAACTACGTCTGACACCGCAGTATCAATAAACAAAGCGCTTAGTCACTACAAAGTATAAAAAGTAAACACGCAACTGGTGAATTAATACTAGATTGCACTAACCCATTACTGTCAATTCACCCCTAACTCACGCGGGCTGCTATATGGAAATAGTCAATCGGAGCAGTATTGAGAACGAGATACCCGATCTTCTTTCAGAGACATCGGTTTGGAGCTTAGTGCCTCATAAGGTTTCAGAACACAGTGCTGAAATTTGGACGGGCACTTTATTCCCTTATTTAAGAAAACCGGCGCTTAGCCGTATAATTGTATATATAAATAATACCGAGATAAGCCGAGTAGATATTACGCTAGATCAATGGCAACGCCCTTTTCGCCGCGTCAGCAAGCGATTTTATGTGCTTTTAACGCTGGATAACTTGCTGCCAAATCAAGAATACAAAGTGGTTTTTTTTCAACAACTAGAAGGCGATGCTCTGGATTACGCAGGCGATTGGCTTCTGTTAAAAACGGCTTATTTCAGTACCTTGCCTTTAGCACTTCCCACCAGCGAGACAAACGCTTTTACGGTTTCTTTAAGCAGCTGTTTCTATGAACACAAAGACTATGGCCAAACTGCTCAAGCCTTCAAAACGCTGTTCGCAAACAATAATAAGGTGTTTAAACCCGACATAAAGTTCATGGTAGGCGACCAAGTTTACTTAGATATTGGCGCTGACTCTCTTTCCCCGCTAACCAACGAAGTAAGACTTAGAATTGCCGATGACTACGCAAAACACTGGCAAGCACTAGGAAGCATGCTTTCTCGTGGCGGCACATGGATGCTACCGGACGACCACGAATATTGGAATGATTACCCGTTTTATGATGGCATAGTACCTACCCTATACATGTTGAAAATCCCTAAAATTCGCGCCGCGTGGAAAGGCGCATCTGAAGATGGTGTTAAGCGCATTCAGCAAACGAAAGCGCTGGTCGAAACCTTCACCATTGGTAATGATTTGTCTTTTTGCATCGCCGATTTACGCTCTTCACGGTCAAAAACCCAGTTTATCAACAAAGCGGGATTTGCTGAGCTCACTGAATGGATAACCACACTTACCACACCTGGGGTATTGGTCATTCCACAGGTTTTAGTCACCCAAAAAAATAATCTAGAACGCAACTTGCTAAGCTTTAAAAAACAATACACCGCGCTTTTAAATGCCCTTGCTACTGCCAGCCATGACATTGTTGTACTGTCGGGCGACGTGCACTTTGGCCGTATATGCTCAGTAGATATTGGTACACAAGGCGTTAAACTTATTGAAGTTGTGGCATCACCAACATCGAACCTTACTGGCGTGAACTCTGTTGCCTCATCTAAACCAAGTTATTGCCCCGAAAAATTTCCCGACCCGAAAGCCAAGCTGGATGTAGATTGGCCAGAAAGTAACGTTAACTATTATGATGAGCCATACCAGCTCACCACAACGAAAGGCAGATGGTTTTCTTCATACTGGCAAGACAGAACGAATGAACACATGATGACAATTGGTTTTAACAAAATAGACGGCAAAGTGAACATGATTGTTCAAGCGTGGTTAATTAGGAAAACGGATGCAGATGGAAAGCCAAAACCCCAATTTAAAGTACCTTTTACGATTGCCTTAAATTGAACAAAAAACGTTATTACTACTGGCTATTGCTTGCTTCAATAGTGTAACTTTTCATTACGCCCCTAATTATCTTTGTAAGGCACCAGCAATGAAGTACGTTGCATTTGCATTAATACTGACGGCACTTTCAGTAAACAGCTACGCTTTTGACCCGAAGCAAGCGCGACAATCACACAAGATTGTAGTGGAATGCAATGATATCGCTTGGTCAGACATTCAAACTCTTGTACAGCCCTATTTATCTGACGATTTAAATGCAGCCCTGGTTATGCAGGGGCAAAATGCCAATTACAAAGTGTCGTTAGCGGCCGAACAAGTTATCGGAGAACCCCTTCCGGATGTTATTATCACTATACTTGAATCTATCATAGCAGCAGATTGTTAACCTTATAGAGCCGTCAAAGAACAAAGAGTAAGTAAACTTCCCCACCCGCTTCTGATTTTATTCTTTCACCTGCGTAATCATTTCTAAACTCTTTCATGCATTGTACCGTAAAAATATAAAGCCCATAGTCGAGCGACTATGGTTGCAACGGAAACTGGCTTTATGCAAAGCCCAAAAGGATATTTACAATGGCTAAAAAACCCGAATTAACAACATCAGCTGGCGCCCCAGTTGCGAGTAACGAAACAACTAAAACGGCAGGACCACGTGGCCCCGCTCTTCTTCAAGATTATCAATTGCTAGAAAAACTAGCTCACCAAAACCGAGAGCGTATTCCAGAGCGCGTTGTTCACGCTAAAGGCTGGGGAGCTCAAGGTACTTTCACGGTTACTCATGATATTACCGACTATTCTTGCGCTGATATTTTTTCACAGGTAGGCAAGCAAACTGAAGTGCTAAGCAGGTGGTCAACCGTAGCAGGCGAATCTGGCGCGGCTGACACCGAGCGCGATGTGCGTGGTTTCAGTCTGAAGTTTTATACCGAACAAGGCAACTGGGATATGGTAGGTAACAATACCCCAGTGTTCTTCGTTCGTGATGGCTACAAATTCCCTGATTTTATTCGCACCCAAAAACGCCACCCTAAAACCAACCTTCGTTCACCAGAAGCCATGTTCGACTTCTGGGCAGGCCAGCCAGAAAGTGTACACCAAGTGACTATTCTGATGTCTGATAGAGGTATACCCGTATCGCCTATGCATATGAATGGTTATGGAAGCCATACTTTCAGCATGTGGAACAAAGACGGCAAACGTCATTGGGTGAAGTTTCACTTCAAGACCCAGCAAGGCATTAAGAACTACACCAATGAAACGTCTGAGAAGATTATTGGTAGTACGCGAGAAAAGTATCAAGAAGAACTGTATAACGCCATAGATGAAGGGAACTTCCCGAAATGGACTATGTACATTCAGGCTATGCCGGAAGAAGATGCTGGTAAGCAAGCTTTTAACCCTTTCGACTTAACAAAAGTATGGCCGCATGATGATTACCCGCTTATTCAAGTAGGCGAGCTGGAAATGAATCAAAACCCTGAAAACTATTTCCAAATGATTGAAAATGCGGCATTCAGCCCATCCAACGTTGTACCTGGCATTGGTTTCAGCCCTGACAAAATGTTGCAGGCACGAATCTTTTCGTATGCTGATGCACACAGATACCGTTTAGGCACGCATTATGAAGCGCTACCCGCTAATGCGCCTAAAAACAGTAAGGTAAACCACTATCATAAAGACGGTGCAATGCGCTTCTTTACCAACGATTTTGGCAATCCTGATGCGTACTACGAGCCAAACCAACACGAAGGTCCTGTGGCAGATTTCTCGGTAAAAGAGCCGCCACTTCGCATTGACGGCGATGCAGACAGATATTATCAAGAAGATGCGGATGTTGATTACGTTCAACCTCGTAAACTTTATGAGATGTTTGATGACGCACAAAAAGAGCGTATGTATAAGAACTACGCGGCGGCCATGGGCCCATGCTCAGATAGCGTGAAAGAGCGCTGGTATGCCGTGTTAGAAAAAGTACATCCAGATTATGCAGCAGGTGTGAAACACGCGGTAGAAACCTTGGATACCGACGTTAACACAGTACCTATTACTGAAAACACGCCGATTGAAGATAACTAAATCTAATTGTGTCTAGCCGGTAACGTTGTGAATTAGCGTTACTTTACATAGCTACACAAAAGCCCCAAACACGATGTGTTTGGGGCTTTTTATTGATAGTCGAAGTAGACTAGTACAAATCTTAAAGATGCGTGGGAATTGAACTACACATTGCTTTATATTTTATGGCTATGACACCCACTTTTATAGCGAGGCTTTAAACGGGCTATTTCTTGTCGGAACGTTCCGCTCTTTTCTTTTTCTTGCGCTCGTTCTTGTCGGTTACAATCTTAATCGCTTCTTCTTGCGTTAAGTTAGGGTGTTTAGTAATTATCTCTTTAACTCTGTCATCAAATTTCGTCATTTATAAATCTCATATTTTGTATGTTCAATATTACAGCGGTTCTAGCTTTCAACGTGAATAGATGTGTAGCGGTTCAACTTCCTGCACCGTTCAAAAATGATGGCAAGATTAGAAATAAGCGCACCCTTTATACTTAGATATATTCAGATGCCTTCGCACAAATAAACTAGAACAACAGCTCATGCGTGATAACCGTATTTTACACCAAACTCGAAAATAAAGATGTGGAAATCGAGTTAAAATTTGAGAGAGGCTTTGTGGACACCCACAGTAATTTTAAGGGTATCTAACTTTATGAGCACCCACTCTGCGAGCTACAAGTAAATTGGAGGTTTTGTGGATACCCACTGCCAGTATTTGACGGGAGGGAAAGCGTGAAGGAGGAAAACGGAAAGGTGATAAGAGGATCAGAGTACTTTGAAATGGTGAATTAACTCTGACCCTTTTTTGTGTTTGTTACACCGGCTGAACGTGTAGAACGCCTACTTCCACTTTCACCACTTCTGCCGTTGCGCCCTTTTTTATGGCCGATGAAGATTTAACTGTCCATACCACGCCAGAAAATCGCGCGGTACCGGGCGCCCCAGGAGCCACGTCACTTTCTAAATCGAACTGTGTTCCGATCCAGTCTGACTTTACCTCTTTAGGAGCGCGATCTTTTTGAAGTAGCTTCAATGGACGCCAAAGCACTAATGTAAGGATTGCATCAATAATCGCGATGGCAATAAACGCATCTAACAATGCCTCATTGAGTATTCCAATATACATAAGGCCAGACACCAGCATCATTGCAATGCCCAACGTCAACAGAAGTATTGTGGTGAAACCCATTAATACTTCGATAATTAGCAATAATAAACCTATGCCAATTAAAAAGTGCGGTAAGTTGGTAAACATATTATCCATGGCTACGCCTTCTTACCTATTGTGTTCGCAATTGTCATTGCTTGCGCCACAACATTACCTATTTCTGTTCCACTATCAGGCAGCAATACAATGGAAGACTCTTTTGCAATTTTCTCTTTTGCCTGAATAGCGCCTTTCGCCAGCTCAAGCTGCACAGCTTTTTGCCCTTCTTGGGTTGCGGCCGCTTTACCCACCGTTTCAATGGCTTCTGCATCTGCTTGAGCAACACGAATAATCGCTTGCGCTTCACCGTCGGCTTTTAGTATTTGCTCTTCTCTATCGGCTTCAGCGGCAAGAACGATGGCTTGCTTATCACCTTCGGCGCGGTTAATCGCTGCTTGACGATCACCTTCAGATTCTAAAATCTGGGCGCGTTTTAATCGTTCCGCCTTCATTTGCTGTTCCATCGCATCTAGCACTGAGTTCGGCGGATTAATATCTTTTAGCTCGTAACGCAATACCTGAACGCCCCATGGCGCAGCGGCTTCGTTAAGCGCAGACACAATATTAGTATTCAATAAGTCTCGCTCTTCGAAGGTTTTGTCTAATTCCATTTTTCCAAGTTCAGAGCGCATGGTGGTTTGCGCCAACTGCGTTACCGCAAACGTATAATCTTCTACACCGTAGGTGGCTTTGTAAGGGTCTACCACTTTGAAATACAACACACCATCAACACTTAGAGTGATGTTGTCTTTAGTGATGGCAGATTGCTCTGGAACGTCGCCCGCCTGCTCTTTTAAAGAGCGGTTTGCAGCAACCTTATCAATAAACGGAACAATAAAGTTAAGACCGGCTTCCAAGGTGGTGTTGTATTTACCAAAGCGCTCAATAATGTACGCACGGTTTTGAGGTACAAATTTTATTGACGATTTAAGGGTAATAACAATAAGCACAAGTAAGATGATTTGATACGAAAAAACGTATCCCAGCAAGGTGTCTAATTCCATTTACGTACTCCTGAACGATTAATACAATGGCTTTAATTAGTGTTTATATCACAATAAGTAAACACTAAAAGCAGTTAAATTGTGAGGGAACGTTTCAATTGACTAGTGAGCGCGGTAATTATTGGACACCCATCGTAATTGGTTCAAAGCAATCATTGGACACCCACCACTAGCGGGTAATCAAATACATACTTACTTACTTAACACTGCTATTTTCTCCTGCGTTTTAGTAGCTTAGCTCCCGCTCAAAAAATAACCATTGCAATACATAGAAGTGTTATGTAAGTTTTACATAACACTTCTATGCAAAGAGACGCTATGGCTTCGATAATTGCAAAAGACTTAGTCGCGGCTTCGGCAACGCCGTTAATACTCTCTATTTTGAAGAATGGTGACAGTTATGGTTACGAAATTATTCAGCAGGTAAAAGAGCATTCAAACGGTTTGCTTGAATGGGCTGATGGAATGCTATATCCCATTTTACATCGCATGGAGAAAAACGACTTCATTGAATCCTATTGGGGTAAGGCCGACACGGGTAGAAAGCGAAAGTATTACACCTTGCAGGATGAAGGCCGCAAAGAATTACTCAAGATGCAAGAACAGTGGCATCAGCTATACACTTTACTTATGTCTTTCAAAGGAGAATAACGCATGTTTGATCTCGATAACGCTGTTGAGAATTGGTGTAATAAGGTTGTCTCTCACAATATCTGGGATGCAGATAAAATTGATGAGTTGAAAGACCACTTATATTGCATTATCGAACAAGATGTAAATTCAGGTACCAATGAACAGCTCGCTTTCGAAAAAGCGACCAGTGAATTGGGCTACCCCGAAGCAGAGATGAAGGCGTCTTCTGGCCGAGCCAAAATTATCCAAAGAATATGCCGAGTATTAAATAAAATTGAAGGCAATTCCTCGTCAGATTCACCATTAGTGCTCGGTCACGCGATAATATGGGCCAGCGTAATGCTTGCTATGGCTTTAGTTGTTGATGATAAAGACACGAATGGAGCTGTACTGATGATTTTAACACTAGGTTGGTTTGCCAGCTTCATGGCTCTTGATGGCACTAAGGCTTCAGCAAAAAAAGAATGGACTTGTTTAAAGCGCTTCGTTGAACGAAAACTGTCTTAAGTATTAAGAGTAATTAGTGTTGGCGTGGAACTGAGATAGTTTTGGAATGTTTAAATAAATAGATATGATTTGGTCTTGTGTACTGCGGGGAGCAGATAAGTTGGTCGGTGTGAGAGGATTTGAACCTCCGACCCCTGACACCCCATTTGTTGTAGCGGACATTGAGCTAACCCTATAAATAAACATTAAATCAATAACTTAAACGCAGAATCAAACTAAAATAACAACTCAAAATTCGTAAAACCTCAAAGAACACCAAACATCGCAAAAACAGCAACTTACAATAAAAAAACACTGTATTTTGTGACACTTATTTCTTGCAATTATGGACATAAAAAAACCGCCGTTTCGGCGGTTTTTAGTATTAAAGCGTAATCGTGGATGGAGGAACTCGTTTAAATTTTTCATGGCCTTCCTTGTAGTGCTGAGTCATCCCTAAGTCTGAGTGCGCTGCCCGATTCATCGTAATTTCTTCGTCCCCAGCCTGCTTGTCATGAAGATAAATTGCAAGAGAGCGAACGCCGTGAAACCCTGGACGCTCTCTTCTATCTTCAATTCCCAAATACAACTGTAACGAATCCCGTAATTTCGAAAACTCTTTGCTCAAATAGCTAGGCTTCAGTTGCCATGGGTGGTTAAAATCACCCGAGTAATTAACTTTGTGGTAACGCTTTTTACGGTGAACAATGTATGAACAGCTTGGCTCCCTACCCTTAACAAAAGCCTCGCCTAAATCTTGCGCAGATTCCTCAATCGTAATCATCATTTCGTTAGTAATCGGAATCTCAACTCTTGAAGCAGTAGTATGTTGGTTCTTCTCCCGAGAAATCCACATCATGCCATGGACTAAAAATTCTTGAGGAGTATCTTCGCTTGGCTCTAAATAGGTTTCTGTTTCAGTGCAATACAACTTAGGACTAGAAAAATAGTGACAGTCTGAATATTTCAGGTTCACAATCTCGTTAACTGCATGACACGTTTGAAGTGAGAGCATTATTGCTGTTTTTAGAAAAGGTTCAGCCTTGTCAGCCATCATCATGAGTGCATACTTTGAGATACGAATTGGCGTTCTTGATTTAGCTTTTTTAGACTTTTTCTTAATTTTTTTGTCGTTCGCATAATTTCGTTCCATATAGCTCAAGTCTGTAAACTCAGCAAACACGGTTCTTAGAAAATGAATTTTTCTGTTGCGGACGTTAAAAGAGGCATCAGCATGATACTCATCTAAATACTTATTAATATCTTCTAGCTTAATCTCTTTCGTGTAGTAATCTGCGAAGAAAGCGACAAAGCGAGCACTATCTCTTTCAAACGTTTCCAGTGTACTTTTAGATTTGCCCTCATTCTCTTCGTCAAGGTTTTGCTTTATCTTGGGCCACACTTTATAAACGCGTACGTTGTAATTATCTACGCGATGCTTCAAAGACACAGTGCTATTTCGATTTTCTTTATTAAAGTCAATAACAGACTGCTTAATATCAGAAAGTTTAAATCCGACCGGAAAGTAAGCATCTTTGCCCCTCGAGTTACGATAAAAGTAACGCGTTTGCCCCCTCAATGGCCGCGAGTAAAGTCCCAATGGCAAATCAGTGTTTTCAATTTTTCGTTTACGTCCCATTTGTACTGAATCCAATTAGTTTGCCCCCTTCAGGATGTTGAAGCACTCTTCTCTGGGGGTTTGATACGTCATTGATTCACGAATATCATCAACGTGGACTCGCCAGATACCGCCCATTTTTGCACCTTTCAGTTCACCGCTTTTAATCCAGTTGATCACGGTTTGAGACGAAACAGGATCGTCAGACAAGTATTCATTGATGTACTTAGCAACGCGAATTTTTCTCATTTAGAACATTACCTCGTTTGTTGAACTGAGCTTATGTTACTAAAAAAAGTAGATTTTCCTATGCCGTTTTCGAGATTTCTGTGAACGAAAAGGCACTAGTGTTACACATAGTGTTGACTTTCCTTAGAAAATAAATTTGAAAAAAAGTAGTAACTCCAAAAAACTATGATGTGGCGAAATTTGCTTTAAAAATGCTTTTAAACCTGAATAAAACATCATCATTTTTATTGTAATATAATGAAAAATATGGCATTTTCAATTTCATTGACTGCATAGTCAGCAACAATGTAATTGTTTCATCCTAAAATTACGCTTAGTTTGAAATACAGCGTCCTTTGTTGTTTTTTTATTCACAAACGAAAAAAACAAAATCTCCTCATGTCCACTTCCCCTGAACTGAGACAGACATAATTAGAGTTTTCTGTAATTATTAATGCAGGAGACGACTATGAAAAAATCACGATATACAGAATCTCAGATCATCGGAGTATTAAAAGAAGTCGATGCGGGAAGTGGACACTCAAACATTGTATTCTTGTTTTTTGTGTACAGAACAACGTCAATTTGCGAAATTTTGCGCGATTCACTATTTGACCTAGGTTTTGTAACAAGGCGACAGGCTAATAGATATGGGATTTAAAGGTTAAACTGGCATTTTGAAGCCAAATGAGGCTTCGTTGCTGATGAGTGCTGATGTGTTATTTTCAGCGGAATGTAGCGTTTTAGACATCGTTTTCATCACTCAACATTACTCTTTATTACTTAACTTTTGGCCCCTATTTGACCCCAACATATCAAGTGAGTCGGAGCGCAAGGATATCAAAACTTTCTACATGTTATGGGACTTTAACAAAATGAGGCCTGGAGTCGGCAAGTCTAGCACTCTAAAAATTTCTCTTGTTTTTCTTTCAAAAAAACTAATCTTTTCACTTCAGCTCGTTTACTTCCGAATTCCAAGTCGCTTACTTCATAATACTCTACAATGCTTTTATGAATCAACTTCAAGAACCGAGCCTCATGTTCAATAGAGAAGAGACTTTTGGGTTTATCGTAGCCTAAGCGCTCGAGCAAAAAAATTCCTAACCTTCTAAATGAGTATGGCTCCCAGCTAGCGAAGGATTTTACCCAATAATCTATGTCCAAGCGTGATAAAGCTTCGACTTTCCAGTCTTCAATTTGTAGCGCTTCGTACCGCCAGCCTTCAGCGACTTCCTCACATAAATGTTCAAAGTGCGCCTCTCTTTTATACTTCTGCCAAGTTGCGTAATACTCATCTCCCAACTCTGATAAACGAGCATTCTTTACTTCAACAATTCTTCCTCGCTCCTCTGATATGGTAAATGACTTACTTTGAAAAAGGTTTTCCACCTCATCTAAATAACTACTTTCACTTACTTCAATGTATTCAAATATAATCAATGTAATGTAAGCTGAACAAGCCTCTAGCCATCTATTAAGATCCGGACTCTTCTCGTTGTAGATGTAATTTTTTAAAACATCGACATTTTGATCTAGAAAATCTTTGGTAAGGATCTCGCCGATCATAGTGCTTTTGTATATGGCTTCATCAACTGGGTCACCTTTCGAGAACAACCTGACCACTTTAAATAGATCGTTTAAATGGAAATCATTCCCACTGAAGATTGAGATGGCCCCCTCAAGAGGCATGGATGAACCACCAATTTTTTGCCTATATTGCTTGTCTAGCTCGTCGTCTTCAGCAAACCCATACGCTGCACTATAAAACGCTTTTATCTCACTTTCTGACTTACCTACCTGAGCGAGAAATATAATTGAAAAAGCGTCGTTTATTAAACCTTCTAAGGTTCTCTTTTCGTTCACCTCATATTGTCGCAAAACAGCAGAATAAATAAACTTGATACGCTTACTCATTCGTATCATTACTCGAAGGTTGTCCACTTCGAGTCGTGTGAGATTACTTTCAAGAAGAAGATGGTGGTGTTTATAGATTTCATCACTAAAAGCAATCTTTATAAGATCGTCAACTGTCGGTTGATAAGCTACAACATCGTTAAAGAATTTTTCTTTAAACTCTTTTTCAGCACTTAACTTTTCAAAATCAGTGGCAAACAGAAACTTTGTACCATTCTGCTCAGCTAAGTTGTAACATAACTCTATAACTTGCTTTGCAAAGGATATTTCAGAGAGGCGCTCGATATCATCAACGACGATTAAACGCTCGCCGATTTGGTTCAGCATTGTTTCTTTAGCAATTCCAGCCACTCCACTGAAAAAAGCCAATAATCCCTTATCAGTTTTATCTAGCGCCTTATCCAGAGCAACCGAAGTTGTTTTTAAACTTTTAGCTAGAAAGTTAGCTCCTTCTCCGTTTACGTTGTTTAAAGCCCCCAAAAGATGGTTTATAAAGTCATCCCTCGTTCTTAAACCTGCAACCGAAACATAAGCTGCATTCTCAACTTTGGGGATAAACTCAGTCTTAATATAGACAGTCTTGCCTATTCCCCACTTCCCGTTCAAGACAACCAATGAAGGAAATGAGTCATCCTCAAATAAATGTAGAATCTTTTCTTTAATATCTAATTTCGATTTCATGACTTCCTTCTCACACGCCTATTAAATTAATAATTCAACCTGACAAATTATATGGATACATTTGGTCAAATTGTGGACTAGTGGTTCCTTCCTGAATTAGATTGGCAAGAAATAGCTTATCCAATCGTATTATAAGCTTTTTCGTTTTACAGCCTTAAGAAATTAGCCAAAACTTATTTGACCTGTTTAACGAAGGCATGTGAAATATTGACTTTAACTTTTTGTTGTGCCTGAAACTTGCACTTAAGATTATCACAAAGCGCAAGCAACTCATGGACTCTGGTGACAATCCTTTTTTGCTCTATAACTTTAGGCAAAGGGAATACTAGTTGTCTTAACAAACCGAGATTGAGAACATTCATTGTCGAACCGTGGCTCTTGTCGAATAACTCTTCTTGTATCAGTCGGCTACCAAGCACAATACGTATATATTCTCTACTAACATCATCGTGCAGGCTTAGTTTAACTAAACGAGGGTTGATAATTCCTTGCTTAGCCTCTTGTGACAAAATGAGAACCTTTCCAATCGTACCAACCAAGCTTATCAGCATATCTCCTGGCTGAACTTTACATGAAATCAGAGATTCAAATTTTTCCTGATTAATATAGTAATCACCTATATTTTCATCACCAGAAATGACCTGTTCTTGACCATAAATTTTGTATCCATCTTCGACGTAAAAACTTTTTTTCAGTGCGGAGCCGAATGGCCCAGCTTTTAAGGCATTTTTCTCATTTTTGGCTATGTGGTCGAACTTTACCCACTTCCACCCATCAGGGAGGTCAAATGGCTTTTCTTCATCGGATATGGGCGGCAACGGCTTTTGTTTTTTGATTTTCTTATCTTTGATTAGCTGCTCTTTTTCTGCATCAATGCGTTCGAGCAGTCTTGATGCGGGTTCGTCGTTGAGGTCTTGTTTTACCAGTTTGCCCATTACTGCGAGTTGCAGGATGGTTTGTTTTAGCTGGTCGATACTATCTTCTGTGGTGAATAGCACATCGAAGTGCTCGCTGATGCGCTGCCAGCTTTCGTTTAGTTCGTCTGCATCTTTTGCATTGGTAAGCGTTTCTAATAGAGATTTTAAGAGTGTTTGATGTGCCTTGATACTGGCTTCGGTTTGTGACTCTAGTTGGTCACAGAGACCCATCAATTCATCAATCTTTTGGGTAATTCTAACTTGCTCTTTAATCGGTGGAACCACAATTAACATTTCACCGAGTTTGCCTAAATAAATTCCTTTTTGAGCAGTACCTTTTGCGTTTTTATCATAATAATCGAGGCACAAGGGTGAAACTAACTGCCAACTCAAAAAATGTGAATCTAGCTGGCTATCTAATACAGCCACACTTCGCTGAAGAACGAATTTGGGAGCGTTTTCTGGGACAACTGCTGAACGACCAATAGAAGCGACAATGTTTAATAAAACATCATTCGGTTTAGCTTGAGTCCTTAAATGCTCTTTCTGAAAATTTTCTTCATTTACGAAACGAGATGGGTTTGCAAAGTCTATCCGTCCAAAATTAACATTTTGACTGCTTAACATAGGATAGCCGGAACCAGAATCTGAGGGAGGATTATGAGAACCATCCGTTAGCTTTTTACAAACCCTCCCTAGGAAAGTCCAAGACCAACCTTCCGGCATCTCAAATGGCTTATTTATAGCTTGTAAGTCGGGTAGAGCCTTTGGTTTTCTTATTTTTTTATCTAGAATTAACCTTTGTTTCTCTTCATCTATACTTGCGAGAAGTATATCAGCAGGCTCATCGTTACAATCTTGAGGAACTAATTTACCTTTAAAAGCTAAATCTAGAATAAGCTCTCTAAGCTTATTAATTCCATATAACTCAAGCTTTTTGGAGCTTCCCCGTCCTGAAGGTGATTTGGTTTTGATTGCCGATGTCCAAATATCCAGGTTTTCAGTAATGATATTTTCTACTGGCATTAGGCTTTACCCTCAGAGCCTGATGACAGAGCTTCCGCTAGAATACCTTTTAGCTGACCGCGCAATGCCTGAATTTCTTGTTGTTGTGTTTCGTATTGTTGAAGTAATTCATCGGGATCGTGATTTTCTACTTCTCCTACATGAGGGTTTTTAATATCTAGGTTGAAGTTGCGTTCGATGACCTCTTCAATTGAAACTTTCCAGGCTTGTTCGGTCTCTACACGGCTGACATAACCATCTTCTTCCGTACCCCACCATTCCTGCTCTGTTTTAAATTCTTCAAACTTCATTGGCTTGGTTTTGGAGTAGTTTTTCACGCCGTCTGGGTAAGGGTGTTCGTAAAACCAAATCTCTTTGGTTGGCTTCCCTTTAGTGAAAAAGAGCAGGTTGGTCTTAATGCCTGTGTAAGGGTTAAATACGCCTTTGGGTAGTCTTACTATGGTGTGCAGATTACATTCTTCTGTGAGCAGCTTTTTGATTTTGGTTTTAATACCTTCACCAAAAAGAGTGCCGTCTGGCAATACTACTGCGGCACGTCCACCATCTTTCAATACCTCGATGATTAGCTGTAAGAACAAGTCTGCGGTTTCTCGCGTTTGCATATCTGAGGGGAAGTTTTTTTCGATACCATCTTCTTCCGTTCCACCAAAAGGTGGGTTGGTGATGATAACATCGAACTCGCTGTCCCAATTTGAAAGTGAGCGATTGAGTGTGTTGTCGTGCCTAATTTGTACAGGTACTTCAATACCGTGAAGCATCATATTTGTAGTCGCTAACAGGTGCGGCAACTGTTTCTTCTCGACGCCGTGGATTTGGTTTTGCAGCGTTTTGTGGTCGGCTACGGTTTTTACGTATTTTGATTTTACGTGGTCAACGGAACAGGCTAGAAACCCGCCAGTGCCACAGGCCGGATCGAATACTTTATCACCTAATTTAGGGTCTACTCTGTCTACAATAAAACGGGTTACTGCACGGGGCGTATAGAATTCACCTGCGTTACCCGCACTTTGTAAGTCGCGTAAAATTTGCTCGTAGATATCACCGAATAAGTGGCGTTCTTTAGAGTCGGTGAAGTCTACTTCATTGAGCTTATTGATAACCTGACGTAGCAACGTGCCGTTCTTCATATAGTTGAAAGCATCGGAAAACGCTTCACGCACGATAAAGCCACGAGGGTTCTTATCAATTGGCGCTGTAAGGTTTTTGAGCGCAGGGAACAAGTCATCATTCACGAACTCCATTAACTCATCGCCCGTAATGCCTTCATCATCAGCTGCCCAGTTGCGCCAGAGATACTGCGATGGAATTGGCTCACGATAATCATCCATTTCAAATTCTAGCTCTTCTTCTTGGGCATCGAATATTTTTAAGAAGAGTAACCATGACATCTGGCCTAAACGCTGAGCATCACCATCAACGCCTGCGTCTTTTCTCATAATGTCCTGGATAGATTTAATAACGGTACTGACTGACATATTTTCTTATTCTCTGATTATTTATCGTTCGGCCTGAGCGCTGTTCAGGCTGATTTGTTTGGTGTGGAGTCGTAGATGGCTTTTTCCAGCTCAGCGATAGCGGCTTCGTATCCTTTTTTACCACCAAAACCTTTTTTGGCAATTTCGATAGGGCGGCCAAACTCTACAACTTTGCCTGTTTTAAGAGCGTCTTTGCTTTCCAACGCTTCTACGCCCTCACTACTGTATTTATTCAACAGTTCATTTAAAACGGCCTGTGCCATTTCGCTGTACTTAGTGAAGTAGTTACGCTTTTTGACATTGTTTGCGCGTTCTTTGCGCGTTAGCGGAGGCTGGTCGAAAACAACGTGGCATATCATATCAAAAGGGTCTAACTCTTTCCCGATTTCTGCTTCCAACACTTCCCAAATAACTCCTTCAGAAGCTAATTCATCGATGATTGCTTGTTTGCGCTCTGCACTGTTCCAACGCTTGATGAAATCATCAAGGGACGCAAAAGATTTAGTCAGGGTTTTCTTGGTGTAGTCTTTAAATGATTCGGTAACGAGTTTGCCGTCTTCATCGTAATATTGAACTCGCTCTCCCACTTTCTTAACCGCTACACCATTAACGTGATACTTAGTAACAGTGGTTTCTTCGCCTTCATCCCAACCTGTTTGAGGTGTATCATCACCTTCTGGAAAATCGAACTCGCCATCATTATCAGGGCTATCTATCGTGCCTTCTGAATATTCCGCTGAGTCTTGCCCTTCTAAGATGTCGTCGAAGTCGGATTCCTCATCATTGATATCACTAGGTTTAGCGCTGATAACTTTTTCAGGAATACCGTCGAAGCGCTCATCAGCAAATAGTTCGGTAGCTTTTTTGAAATCCAGAATGGTAAACCATAGCTTGCCAAATTTATCATCGATGCGCGTACCTCTACCGATGATCTGTTTGAACTTGGTCATACTCTGAATGTTCTGATCAAGAACGACCAGCTTACAGGTTTTCGCATCAACCCCTGTTGTCATAAGCTCGGATGTAGTAGCGATAACAGGATAAGTGCGCTTTGGGTTAATGAAGTTGTCCAACTGAGCTTTTCCGATGGCATCATCACCTGTGATCTTCATCACGTACCTATCGTTTTTGGCATACTGTTCTGGGTTGCAGTTGATCAAGGCTCTTCGCATGCGTTCGGCATGGTCGATGTCGTTACAGAACACAATCGTCTTCGCCAACGGGTCGGTTCGCTTCAGGTAATTGGTAATCGTTTCTGCTACTAGTTGTGTGCGTTCATCGATGACTAAAGTGCGGTCGAAGTCTTTTTGGTTATAGATGCGATCATCAACTTCATTTCCATGCTTATCAACCTGCCCTTTTGTCGGTCGCCAGCCTTGCAAGTCGATATCTAAATCAACGCGAACCACCTTGTAAGGGGCGAGAAAGCCGTCTTCAATTCCTTCCTTTAGTGAGTACATATAAACTGGCTCACCAAAGTAATCGATATTAGACACTTCATCAGTTTCTTTAGGTGTGGCAGTTAAACCAATTTGAGTCGCAGAACCAAAATATTCAAGAATCTCACGCCAGGCACTTTCCTCTGATGCACTACCTCTATGGCACTCATCAATTACGATAAGATCAAAGAAGTCAGGATCGACCTGCTTATAGGCCTTTTGACTTTCATCGGGGCCAGTTAATGCCTGATAAAGCGCTAAGTGAACTTCGTAGGCTGGGTCGACTTTTCTGCCTGTAATTTTAGTCATTGCCTGACCGAAAGGTTGGAAGTCGTTTATACGAGTTTGGTCTACTAGCACATTTCGATCTGCCAGAAATAAAACACGCTTTTTGGCTTTGGCTTTCCACAAGCGCCAAATGATTTGAAAGGCGGTATAGGTTTTACCTGTACCTGTTGCCATTACAAGTAGAATGCGGTCCTGTCCTGCGGAGACAGCTTCAACTGTTTTGTTTATAGCTTGCAACTGATAATAGCGTGGTGATTTTCCCGAGCCATCATCATGGTAATCTTGAGTGATTATAGGTAACTGAGAATCTGTATACCCTTTATAAGCACAGTATTTGGCCCATAGCTGAGCAGGTGTAGGAAAGTCTTCTAACTTGATTTCTGTTTCAAGTTGATGTGGATTGGTTTTGTCGTGAAAAATAAAACCGTCACCATTACTAGCGAAAATAAAAGGTACATCGAGTAACTTGGCGTAATCCAGCCCTTGCTGCATCCCTTTTCCAACTTCATGCTTATTGGCTTTAGCTTCTATAACAGCCAAGGGCATTGAGGGTTTGTGATAAAGAACGATATCAGCGGATTTTACTTTTTTACGGGCAGCAACCATTCCGCGAACGACGACTTTACCATCGCGCAATTTCACTTCTTGCCGGATTTGCGTCATATCATCCCACCCTGCCTGCTTTACAGCAGGCATGATGTACTTAGATATGATATCTGTTTCTGATAGTGCTTTTTTGTTCACTGAACTCATGGTTACCTCGATGCTACTCATACCAAGGACTGGTTCAGACTTATCTAAACTGGGGGAGCACGTGTCCTTTGCGTATGAACTATCAATCCTTTGTTTATTGTTCTTTTATCGAGCCTGGTCGCGGCGTTAGTTCAGTTGTAAAAGTACCAGAATGTTAAGTAGATGTCATTTTAAAAGGCTAAAGACGTCTGCACCGGCGTTGTCAATTCCGAAAGTTAACCGGCAGTTTTTTAGTGCATTGTTTGACGTACTTAGCTCACAACTTATGACCATCGGCGATATTCTGTTTATGATTTTTGTTGAGCAGCTGCTAACCGAGTTCGAACTTGCAGAGAGTTATCCGTTTACCCGAGTAAGAGGCTATATGCTAATTTTACTGTTCTATTTATTATCACTTACCTTTCATTGGCAAAGTGTCTGGTTTAGTAAACAATAGAGTGGCTTTTGAGCACCCACTGGGTGCTCTTTTTCTTATCGATGAAAGAAAAATCCAGCCCTAATGAATCATGTGAGAGTTTAGTCCATATTAGAATTCAATAGGCCTCGGTTTAAAATCTTCTAGTGCTTTTTTTACTCTTTTAACTTTAGTTGACTCTCCCTCTGAAATAAGCTCGCTAGACAGGTCTTTCAGACATTTTTGGATACTTTCAAAATTGCTAACCTTATCCCAACGGGAAATGAAGAATGAACATGGGCTTTCAAATTTTTCTCCTGCACTTCCAAATAGCTCGAATACCCATGCCAAAGTTCGCTCGCCAACCTCGGTGGTCATACTAAAGGCATAAGTTGCTACAACAGGAACAAGCTTATGGAAGATATCATTTTGCTTTTTTAGTGGCGGAGAGAGTGATTCATAATACTTCAAAAAAGAGATACGGCTTTCTAATCCAGAATCCAAGTGGGCAAAATATTCTCTAAACACTTCTCTTTCCATCTTTGAGTAATCGATAACTTGAGGAAAGTCTTCGGGACGTATCAACTCAAAAAGACTTGGACAGCTCTTGAACATAAAACGAAAATGTTCTCTTAAAAAAGCCGAAAAAGGATTATCTACCCCCTCTTTTAACTCCCTAATTTTAGGCATTATTGATGTTTGGGAATCACCGAAAAACTTTTTATAGAAATTCTGAGCGATTTCGAAGTCACTTGGATTCTGCTTTTTCCATATTGAAAAAAGCCCTCCCAAAACGTATTCTTGCGACCTAGGCCTGAGCCTTAGGCTTAGCCAATCCCAACATGATAATTGCTCATCACCAGTTACAAAAAACTGATGTTCATGCTCATTCAGCGATTTTTCCAAACACTTATCAGCATCATGAGTTAAGTAGCAATTCATTTGAGGTAGCCTATCAGGAAAGTCATTAACGACCTTTATTATCTCATGGAGAGTTAAACTCCACTTTTTCCGCTCAGCGTTAAAAAGCTTCTGCGAGGCGTCGGATGAAAACATAGCCTGCACTTCAAACCTCTCAGGTTCATCCAAATCCCCAACCGCTACCTCATAAGCGATTCCATCTCTAACTGAATCACTATATGCTTGTTCAAACTCCTCAAAGTGATTCGAACCTGCATTTTTCCTTCGAAGAACTTTATATGTCTCTAACAGGTCAAAATACTCTCGTTTAAGCGAGCTTAGTTGCTCCTTTAGGCTCAGAATTCTTGGCTCAAAAACAACTTTCTTCTGAAAGGTGGACTTGATAAGTATGTTTTCACGCTGCTTTTCCAAGTCTGCATTTCTCTTATTCAGGAGAAGTAATCTCTTGTTCCTGCGGGTTGGAGAAATATAGCGCTGTAGATTTTCCGGCACGTTGGCTCTGAAAAACTCGCAACAATAGTGGTCTGTTTCCTCTGGAGAGAGCTTTAATGCATCTATCATAGGAATGATATCCCGCATAGGAATTGGACGCTTGCCGCTGAACATATCAGAAATGCGGGACTTCGACTCCCAGACACGGCCTGTTCTTTTTTCTGCCTCTGCGTGCCAATCATTTCGTTTTATTCCAGCTCTTTTCATCAAGAGCTTAAGCATTTCGCCCTGATTTAGCTCTTTACCTGACAAATAATCTAAAACTTTTCTATCTTCTCTAGCTATTGCCACACCCGCTCTCCTTTATCAATCGTTTTACATTATAGCCTGAAATAATACCTCTACTAGACTCAATCTGCCGACTCACACCAAACGAAAAAAGTCGGCAATTTGAGACTTCAAAAAAGCCTAAATGTAAGCTTAAATAATTGAGCAATGAACGTGAAAAGGAGTATATATGTATACACAGCACGCTTTAACAAGGGGGCAGCAAAGGGGAATAAAGCTCGATGTCATAGAGGCTGTGATTGATTACGGCCACGAATTTTATAGGAGAGGAGGACATGTTTATTTGTGCAAAAAGAAAACCGTTGCAGCTATGGAGCGAAACGGATTAAAACCGCAATTCACTGAAAGATGTAAAGGCATTTACGTTGTCGTGGAAGATGGTGTAGTCAAAACGGTTGCTCACAAAACAACCAGCTTTAAATTTTAGCATCCCTGTAATAGACAAAATGAAGAAAACGTTATGACATACAACGGCAGTAATTCACCAAATAAGCGCTACCTTAGCGCGGTCACCTCACGTACCACTGAAGACAATAGCAAGAACTTTCGATGTGATAATAGTCAGGTGTTCAAAGAATATCCTGACCGAGAAAAATTAAGACGCCTAATAAAAGACTTCCAGAGTTTCCAGCACAAGACACCACCTGAAAGGATAGAAATTGCTGGAAAAATTAAATACCTGCTTAATGTAGGCTCTGTCGGCAGCTTTTTATCAGTCACTAGCAACGATAAGTTGATAAAAGATGCCGAGGCAATAGTAGAAGAATTTAATGTTCAAAGGTGGCAACCCAAAACATCAAACTGCGGAAGATGCAATGGCTTTGGTATGCCTCAACACTCACATGTTTTGAATGGTAGGTGCTTCAATTGCGGCACACTTCCAAGGGATATGCAATTTTTAGATAGCGAAGCAGCTAATCACAAAGTCGGTACGACTTTGTAAAAGAGCTTGAGCAACGCTCAACAACGATTGCGCAGATAATAGTTTTGTGAAACAGAACCATTATCGGAGCCGGAGGCAGCATCGCAGATTTAGGCAGATTCCATTTTGCTTAAGCAAAATTGCTTGAAATTACAGAGTAATTGCAGGCAACTGAAACACCAACGGTGTGAACTCTACGAGGGGGCATTCAAAGCAACGCTTTCCCAGAGTAGATCCTGGTGGAATATGGCTAAATCAGCGGTAGCTGACTCCGAGCAACGCTTCTGTCGAATTCGCGCAGCAATGAGTGCGTGAGCAGCGACGAGTCGCGTCCGCTCTCGCTTGCAGAAGGGTTGCTACAACGAAGTTGTGTGTGTTTTTCGATAGAAAAACGCTGGCATTACGCAGTATGCTAGGCCTAGAGAAGCTATGGCAGGATGCAAAGCAAACTGCTCTACCCTGCTTATTCCCCTTCGGCTGTTTCTATGTATTTGTGAATTCAAAAAAGGAGAAGAAATGAATTACATAGAAAGAGCAATTGAAACTTCAATGCGTCACGTCTGTATATCTGCCCCTAGTGATCCGGCGGCACGGGGGTTGACGAGAGAGAATGCTGTTATTGCAATCACTGGAGCTTTCGGTGTATCTAGCAAAACGATTATTCAACGTCACTTGGGTCTCAATCGAGAGGGCGTCAACAAACTCATTAATAGATTGAAGAAAAAAGGGGTCATTTCAGTACACCCGACTTTTGCTAATACTGACCGCAGCTTCATCATCCTCACGTCTTTCGGAATTAGAGAAGCAGAACTTCTTTTAAATCGGGAACTGAATTTACGCTCAGACGTGAGTAGAGTAAACGAACGGAACCTCATTCATGATCTTTCAGTTCAGCTAATTGTTTTAAAGCTTGCAAAAGAGAACAAAATCTCTGGATTCGCAACCGAACGTGACCTCGCATTACAACTCGAACAAAGAGGAAATGATCCGAGACTCGTAGATGCACTTGTGGTCGACGCTAATACGGGCGCTAAAATAGCAATTGAAATGGAAGCATCAAACTCAAAAAATAAAAACAACGGAGACATACGACGTAGAATACTCGTTAAGTATTTTGAGGAGCTGGAATCGAACGATGGACTTTACGAGTTTGTGCATATGTACAGTCATCGACAGCGGTTTCTAACACAGATAGAGAAAGCCCACACCCGAATCTTTGATAGCCGTAGCTCTACTTTTTCTTCCGGCCAACAACGACTGCTGCTCGATAGTATAAAATTCAAATCATCTGAATGTAGTCTGATCTATGAGCTTATGTTTAATAGTAAGCGTCAATTGAGTGATGAGAACGGTGCAGCGACAAATAAGATTAACTACCTTGAACAATTAGCGGAATTAGAAAAACTTGCAAAAAATACTCAGGACAGGGTTATTGACATCAGACTGGAGGGATTTCGTGACGCTGGAAGAGTGTTAGGCATTTTAGAATAAGCCCTTGGAGTGGCCTCTGGGAGCCTTAAAGGCTCCTCTTTTTTTATGGCTTCAAGCTTCAATATGCATCGAGTATCGCAATGATAAACAATACATATTTAACGTACATACCTCTATGTGCGTCGAGTCAGCAGCAGGAAAGCACTGTTGAGGTTTACGGTGCGATCAATAGTGTGCTCGCCGAAGCTCATGAAACTCTAGCGATTATGGGTAAAGAGTTGTCTGACTCAGCTACTATTAAATAGTCACTTATCACGCAAACTTTTCGTATTGGCACGGCAACAACGTTAAATAGTCAATAATATTCTGTGCCAACAGTTACTAGATAGTCGGCATCAAGTTAACTGAAGTAATCGAGCGAAGGCATAACATACTAGGAAACACTGCTGTGTCTCCATAGCTCTCTCAATGAGGCTGTAACGACCTATCTTCGTATTGGCGTCCCTACCCATTTATGTGTTCAAATTCGTTCTGCGAATCAAATAATATTCAAACAGGCAACATTAAATTCAAGCGCTACCTAAAAATCCCCCCACTCCATACTTAGTTAATTAGGAGGACATTAACTAAGAGAAAAAATATGAAAATAAACTATGAGAGCCTTTTTAACCGTTGTTCACGCTTTAGCCGAAAATGGATGGTACTGAGCAATTCATTAATAGCAATTGCTGCACTAAATTCATTTTTTAATACGGCTTTTGTCATATTCGGACATTTCGACTATATCGAGTACCAAGCGCTTACAGATAGATTGTTACTTTTATCGTTTGGCTGCATCGGAGTAGCAGTGCTACTAATATTAGTTTCTTTATATGCTGCGCATAAGCTAAGAAGCGAATGATATTGAGCACCCCATTAGGGGTGCTTTTTTTAAGCAAAATATATCTTGTGGTCAAAAGCGTTGATTAGTTTTGGCTTCATTTGGCAGACAGCTACTAGCGGTAAAGCGGAAAATCGCAATAGGTAAGAAAAACTATCTTCTTAAAACAAACAATCGACGTTCAATTTACAAAAAAGTAGTGTCACTGTGCACGACCTGGGTGATAAACCAAAGATAGTTTTTAAGGTTTATTTTTCAGAACATCAATATCGCAGTTAGGGTAGATCCCTTTTACATTGTAAGCGGTGAAATTGGATTACTGAGGATTAATATAAGTTGTGTTGTTAACAGGGTAAGAACGTTTTCATTTGTTAGAAAAAGCTGCCTGCCTAACCAAACCGCTTTTGCTACAAATGCCAGCGCGATTTTCTTCAGTATTATCGAAACCTACTAAATCCAAGGCGATAGCGCATTCAAGTGTATAACATACAGCACCGAGCCATTAAGTTAGCCTAACGGCGATGATCAGAACCTTCTACTATGAAATTTTTTAAGCGATTAGACATAAACGGACAAATTTGGTTTTAAGCACATTCAAATTATCGTTTTTTGTAAACTTGACGTGCACTACGAAATCACCTGTAACTGACCAGTCAGTAACAAGGGTTAATCGGTGTTGTATTCAAAAAACACGAAAAAGTATCACGAGATGTCTAACGAGTTATTGCTAAACTTGAAGTGGATTTATCATAAACAAAAGATTGATTGCACCTATTCGCTAATGAGATAGGTGCAGCCAAAATTGAATTACTTTCCCCCTGCTATCTACTTTCTTTAATCAATCATATGTGGTTTTCTCCAGTCAAAAAGGTTGACACAAGTGCCTAGTAATTCGCTCATTTACAGTAGTCAGCAAGGGGAGGCTGAAATTTTTGCATTAGGCTCGAAAAATACAGAGTTGTTAGTAATAGACTCTTCGCCAAACGCAGAGTTAATGTAGCAAACAAATTCTTTTCCAATAAAAGTAAATTATGCTTTAACCATACTTACTCTCATTAATATTGAAGCTTGAGTCTAGGCAAATAGCACTTTATTAAAAAATTTGATGTGCTGTAATTATTATTGAGAACAGATAATTGACCCATGGATAAGGTGTGGCGAGCCGCTTACGCGATAAGAATATGATTTATCTTGGAATGTTCGTTTAGCGACAAAATGCAAAGTCCAATGATACAAACCTTTGCCATTGCCCTCAAAAACTAGAGACTAAAGTAACTTCAGCTAATTCCCCACCTCCATAATCTCCCTGAAAAAATATCGTAGTTATAAAGGCTAAATAAGCAATCAATCGACAGTAATTTCTCAAGAGTATTGTGGTAATGGGTCTTGCGAGTCTTTTCGTTATTTTCAATTACAGGCTTTTGGCTATCGTCACTCAACACGATAACACTAATCAGCAGAGACTATTTATACGTCCGCTCATTCTTAAAAGCCGATATGCATTAGGGTGGCAACGTTTAACGTAGAGCAGGCGATTTACGAATCTTCACTAGCAGTCCATTTTAGACAAACAGCAGACCTTCAACAGTCCAATAATGGACTATTAATAGCTTGCTAAAATGTGAACCGAATTGGAACCGAGCAAACTACTTGCAGTTCCTACTTAATTGGCTTGTTATAGGGAGACCATTCCAGTCCTCTAACTTTATTTTTGTACAAGTATTTATTAGCTCTGTTGAAAGGCTTTCCGCAGATTGGGCTATTTGTTGTAACTCTTCAAAAGTAATAGTTACTCCATTTTTTGTATTTGAAATAATAACCTCTTTAAAGTCACCATCAAACAAATCTAGCATTAATGGATTATGAGCAACTATGTTTCGTTTTTCTGCTAGTTTCTTAGCTTTCTTCAACCCTCGAATTAAATCTAATTTGTTCTGCTCAACAAATTCTAATGTACCTAAAAGATCAATTATGACGTCAACACGTTGTGAGAATCTCATCTTACTTATATGAGCATAAGTGGGATCTTTTAGCCAATCTATTAGGCAGTTATGAGTTGTTCTTTCAATCGTGCCAAATGCAATAAATAACCTGCCAATAAGAACAGCCCACTTGTCATTTAGATCAACAATTTTCACCAAATCTATTACTCCCTATAACACTTCAGTAAGGGGCAGCGATGCGAGTGCAAAACGCAGAGCAACTTTAATGCCACAGCCCAAGCTTGCTTGGGCGACTTGACTAACTTTTTATATAACTACTTGCTTGCCCAGTCATCTGGTTTTGCAGTAAAAAATTCTTCTCTTTCCATTGCTTCAATTTCAGCTTGTATGATTGCTTCTTGCTCAAGCGTATTTTCCAAAATTGATTTAGTGCCAACAATTTCGTTTGGGTCATATTTTTTGTAACCCTCAATAAGTAATTCTCTATATTGTTTGCGAAGATCGTCAATAGTTTTTACAACTACAACTTCTACGAATTCATCGTAGATATATGTCGTGATGGTCAAATTTTTTGGTGAAAATTCAATCTTTGTCCCTGCTATTTCTAAAAAATAACTCATAGTCTGACCTTTCGATAGGCATATAACGGCTGATTACTGAGTCTTCATAGTAACACCCGTTTCCCATGAAAAACCATATTCTGTCTTTTCATAGGAATAATATGAAATGTCCGCTTTACGTACTCAGAAGTCCATTGGCAAATTTTTGGCAGGCAATAGCATTTTGGTTCGGCCGCTACCATAATGTACTATAGTCCATATACCTTTCCCTCTGATTCTGCGAATAAAATTAAAAAGTGTGGCAACCGTTTGACTACTTAAGTGTTCGCTGAAAAAATCATAAACTTGAATTTTTTGTCGTATAAATGTGTTTAGAATGAATGCTAGTATAAAAATTGAGATTCAGTATGCCTAAAGACGTACATAGACAGCGAATAGAGAAATATCTAAATGCGCATGGAGTTTCGATCGAAGAATATGCACTGATGTATCTTACGCGTCAGCTGTCGGACAAATCACCGCAGGACGCTAGAGAAAGATTAAAAACTATTATCATTAAAAAGAAAAATACAGGTATTTTGCAAACTGATGATATTAAGGGTGAGTTTGCCCATCCTAAAGCCACGCAGCCAGTCGCTTTAACGCCAGCGCCCCATCTCGACAGGCTCCCCTCATCTGGGAAAAGTGATATTACTGCTGAAGTAAACGATGAACCAAAAAGAGAAGAACGAGACAATAAGATTATTAAATATTATTTATCAGCTCTTCTGTTTTTATGCCTCATTGTGGCTTTTTTTTATGGCGTATCCCATGAAAACCTTTAATTCAACCGTAGTTAAACGACAGTTTTTTTGATTTCAGTGATTAGCTGCTTGAATAGCATTTTGCGACTAGGTTGTAATCCACATCAGACGAGGCGCAGAAAGCAAGTATGCATCGACCAAACTTCTCTAGACACTTAATTAATTCTACTTCCGGTTTACTTACATTTCGGACGAGTTTACTCGCAGAATAACGATGACAGAATCGACAAAAAATACATAGTGGACAGCGAGGTGCTAATCAGTCATCGTAGTTTGCTCTACTGATTATAAATAAAGAGCCTACGACTAAAACTATCAATGGTAGTAAAAACCATAATTCCTGCATAATAAAGTTCCTTGTTAAACCTTTCTTATTATAGATTAAAAAACAAACCGCATTACAAGGTTTGAAGTCAATTGCGGCTCCATTACTTTAGTTCATATCTTGTTTAAAAGAATCGTAATAACGCGTGCAACATTAATTCACGTCCATTTTTTCTACACGATTTATCATCGTAGTATCTTTGCATACCCCGCAGAACTTTGCTTATAAGTAGGATATTAGCCAATGCAAAAATCGGATTCAAAGTTATGAAAAACGACGTAAGGCAAACCCCGCTAATAGTACCTAGCACCAAACAAATGGTCTGGTGAGCTTCTAACTCACTCACAAATAGCTCCGACTTCCATTGAATATTCCTTTAAGTTTGCATCCTTATTTGAAAATTTAATGAATTTTTGACGATTTGCAAATTCTTTACTGCGAGGCTTAGCAGCACGAACCTGTTTGATGGGTGATTTCTAACCTACAAGAATCAGCTTACACTAGGTAATAAAAAAGGGCTGCAAAGCAGCCCTTAAAGTGATTCAACCTGCTCAGTCCACTCATCAATTGCTTCGGCTGAAAAGTAACGATGCTTCGTTACACCGAAAACATTCTCAAACTCTGCATCATCAACGTTATCTGAATTTATAAAATCGACGATTTGAAGCTCGAATAATAAGAACAATAAGCATCGCTCAGATGGCTCGAAATATCTCTTCCTGAACTCTTCTGGAAGCTGATTTGCAAGACCGTCTGATATTACAAAACCATTCGTGACAAATTGCTCGTTCTTATGTTCGTAAACATAATCCAGTGTTTCTGGATTGAAATACCAACATAAACGAAATTTGTCAGGCCAAGCTGTTCTTGTTGCTCTTTTGAACTGATGGATGAACGTGATTTGCAAGTCACGCGTCTGGGTCTTCTTTGTCATAGCTATGTCCTGTTTGGTAAACCTCAGGATTAACTAGGCACAGATGGAGGGGGATTGTTTAGGTTATAAGATAAATTAACCTTCAGTGTATTTTTTTTGGAGCTAACCTATTCAATTTTTTAAATATTAACTTCAATTCTGTTTTTCGATTTTTCTCTTTAATTGAGTCTCTTCTTATAACCCACTTCAACACTAACCAACTAAAATTCTCATAGAATGTTACTTGCCTCTTTTGTGATGAGCTTATAAATTCACGAAAATATAGACCAAAATCAACTACCATTGATTTGTAAGCTTCATATAAATACAATTCGTCATACAAATCATGCCTTATTGCATTTGATGCCTGCTCCCAAGTATTCAATACATATCTTATCGATATAGTATATTTATTATTTCTTTGTTCTGGTTGTGCTAACTCAGCGAAATCAAGCTCATTTCTTTTCGCAATAGCTTCGCCAACCTTTCTAACGTGTTTTATGTATTCGTCATTATCTTGTAGTCTTTTTTGAAACTCCAAAGAATTCGCCTCTCTAGCTGTTTGACGTGAGTATGCTAGATTTAAAAGTGCAGCTGATAGAGCAAGTGTTGCTGAAAGCAAAATTGCTGTCGCAGATATTAGTTTTTCATCTACACGATGAATCAAAAATATCCCTCCTATAGAGATTATCACTACAACTCCTACAAGAATGTAATTTAACTTGGTTCTCTTCTTCAAAACTCACCCACAAAAAAAGAGCCACCAGGCTCTTTTTATAATTTTGATTACATATTTGGTTAGGCAGGTATGCCAAATCCCCAGTCTTCTTCTCTATACATAGGAAACTCCATATTTATAACCACGTATTCCCAAAACTATAGTCTCGATATGTTACAGATGTCAACATTAAAAACAAAAATCTATAAACAAAAGAAAAAACTCTTTAAAATCAGAACTTTAAATAAAAAGAATTACTGGGCAATCGTGTTAAGCTTTTGCTTTGCAAAAGCTTAACACGATTGCCCATGAATCTCAATACTTTCCTATTTATATACTACAAGAGTCACAAATTAAAAGCAACTTAGAAGCACAACCTAACATTAGGGTGAATTCTTATCCCTCAAACGTGGTGTAAAGCAGCAAGAAGAACTTCAGATACTGTATAATGTGGCAATTATGGGACAGTTTTGGGGCGCTCATTTTGCGAGCAATCAATGAGCGGGGTAAGTCATTGAAAAATAAAAGAAGTTGGTCGGTGTGAGAGGATTTGAACCTCCGACCCCTGACACCCCATGACAGTGCGCTACCAAGCTGCGCCACACACCGACCGAAAGAGCCGATAAGTCTACTTATTTTTAGTCACAATGCAACGACAATTGTACAAATCCTTGGTTAAGCGCTTAATTGCTAATCAGTTTGTAAAATAATACTGCAAATTTTGGTGCACAACGCCGTTTTTATAACGTTAAATAACACACACCGGTTACCACTAAGGCAACAATTACGTTAAGCACTATGCCCTCTCGTGCCATGGTTTTTATATCAAACTTCTCGGTGGAATAAGCAATTGCGTTTGGCGCGGTAGCTACTGGCAGCATAAACGCACAACTAGCGCTAATAGCGGCGGGTATCATTAGTAGTTTAGGATCTACACCTACCGCAAAGCCTGCTGCCGCTAATATAGGCATAAGTAGAGTGGCTGTGGCGGTATTCGATGTAATTTCGGTTAAGAAGGTTACAAATAAACAGATACCCAGAATAAGGAAAATTACCGGTAGGGTTGAAAGCCCGGTAAGCCACTCCCCCATTAGCACGCTCAAGCCCGATGATTTAAACGCTTTAGCAATACAAATGCCACCAGCGAACAATAACAACATGCCCCAAGGAATATTATTGGCGGTTTTCCAGTCGAGTAATTTGTCGTGTTGGCCTTTGCGCGTTTCAGTGGCAGGCGTTGTTTCACCGTTATTGGTCATAAACATGGCCACAACACCGGCTACCGCAATGGTGCTATCGCTAATAGTGGTAATACCTAACCACGCACTCCAAAACGGCCTGAATACCCATGCCATGGCGACGGTGCCGAATATCGCCAAAACGCGCTTTTCGGCCACTGTCCATTTGCCTGGTTGAGGTAAAGCAATGTTACCCACTTGCGTTAACCCCCGTGCCAACCACAACGCCATTAGCGGAATAGAGACCAGTACAATGGGCACCCCAGTTTTCATCCACTCAATAAAGCTGTATTCATGCCCTTGAGTTTCTTCATAAACGCTCATAAAAATAATATTGGGCGGCGTGCCAATGGGCGTGCCCACGCCGCCTAGACTTGCGGCATAAGCAATACCTAAAATAAGGGCTACACCAAAGCGTGGATTTTCCATCGCATTAATAATAGCCATCGCCATAGGTAGCATCATTAAAATGGTGGCTGTGTTACTTATCCACATGCTTAAAATAGCGGTGGTCAGCATAAAACTTAATATTAGCTTTAGCGGGCTTCCCGCCCCTGTGACTCGTAGCATATAAATAGCGAACCGTTGATGCAGGTTAGCTTTCTCTAACCCTTTGGATAGCATGAACGCCGCCATTAGCAAGATAATAACGTGGCTACCTAGCGACGAAGCCGCTTCGGCATGGGTCAATACGCCGGCAAGAGGAAATAGTGCAAATGGGATAAGTGAGGTGGCTGGTATGGGCAGTGCTTCCGTTATCCATAATATAGCCACAAACAAGGTTATGCCTGCGGTAAGGGCAATATCAGCACTTAGATCTGAAAAGTATATTCCTGAGCCAAGCGCTAGCGAAGTAAGAAGGGAAATAAGAATAATAAACGAGCTTTTGTCGAACGGCTTATCGGCACTCATTGCGCATCCTTTTTATACTTTACTTCATGTTTTGTTACATGCTTTGCTTTATAGAGTTTAATCGCTGTAGAGCTTATGCGCTGCCTTTATCATCAGAGGATATACGGCTGGCTACTGCGCCGTCTTGCCCTTTGTATTTTGCATCTACGCGGGCATTGTATGGCTTTTCGGCGGGGTTCGATAACACTTCAAAGCTTAACGCACCAATTTTCATTTTTGGGCGAAGGGCTAAAGGCAGTTTTCCGCTGTTGTAGAATTCCAGCACAATATTGCCAGACCAACCAGGATCGATTCTGTGTGCGGTTACATGCACCATCAGGCCTAATCGAGCTAGCGATGAACGCCCATCTAACCAACCTACAATATAATCTGGCAACGTCACCGATTCATGAGTGATTGCTAGTGCAAGCTCGCCTGGGTGCAAGAAAAATGCTTTACCTTCAGGTAATTCAATTTCGTCGCTCATTACATGGTCTAGCGCTTCTTGTACCTGCGCTTTAGGGCCACTTAAATCGATGTAAGGTGCTTGATGATCTTCAAATACGCGAAACTTATTTCCTAGGCGAATATCTACCGTCACCCCACTAATTTCTTCGTAGTCGGGGGTTGGGTCTATTTTTATTTTCCCAGCTTTTAAATGTTCGTATATATCGCGATCGCAAAGGCGCATAAGCGGTAAGTCCTTACTATAAAGTGTGCGGTATTATGCGTATGTAGCTCACACCAATCAACTGGCTATAAGCGACTATTTACATAAATAACAAAATTAGTCACTTAAACGGATAAAACTGATTAATTTCCGTTAAAATTTGTCATTTAAAGCTTACTGTTAACGCCAATGGGGTCGCCTTTAATATGCTTGCTTTGCTGCGTTCTGGGCACAACGGTTAATGCTAATTGCATCGACAACGCTCTAGCGGCTTCGCGGTAGCTTTCACTTAATGGGCTCTCAGGTGCACTTACCAGCAGTGGCGTACCTGCATCCGCGTGTTCGCGTACTGTGATATCGAGTGGTAATTGGCCTAGTAGTGGCAAGCCATGTCGCTCAGCTAAGATTTCGCCGCCATCTTTTGAAAACACATAGTCTTTGGTGCCACAGGCACGGCATTGGTAATAACTCATGTTTTCAACCAGCCCTAATACTGGCACACCCACTTTTTCGAACATGCTAATGCCTTTTTGGGCATCGGCTAGCGCTAAGTCTTGGGGTGTGGTTACTACTACCGCAGCAGTTAGCGGCACTTGCTGCGCCATAGTAAGCTGAATGTCACCAGTACCCGGCGGCATGTCTACAATTAAATAATCGAGTACGGGCCACAAGGTTTCATCAATAAGCTGTTTTAATGCCCTACTCGCCATTGGGCCGCGCCATACTGCTGCGTCTTCTTGTGGCACCAAGTAGCCTATAGAGTTTGCCACCAATCCATGGGCGTTTAACGGCTGCATGTGTTTGTTATCAGTGCTATGCGGATGTGCGTCGGTATTGCCCAACATAATAGGCACCGATGGGCCGTAAATGTCAGCGTCTAAAATACCGACTCTTGCCCCTTCTTGCATAAGTGCAAAGGCCAAATTAATACTGGTGGTCGACTTCCCTACCCCGCCTTTGCCCGAGGCCACGGCAATAATATTTTTAATATTATTAACGGCGGTATTTTTAGTTTCACCCGACGCTATGTGTTGGCTAACGATGAGTTGCTGCTCGGAAAGCTCGCCTTTTAGCGCTTCTAGCACGTGGGCTTTGATTATTGCTTGCTGAGTTTTATAACAAAACGGTAAGTTGATGGTGAATGTGTTGGAAGGAGTTTCGTGATCAGCTTTCGTGTTGTCAGCTTTTTCGCTAACAGCTTTTTTGTCACCAATGGCTTGATCTGAATCTAACTTATCTGCGCACCATTGTGCGGTAATGTCGGCTTCAATACTGAAATAGCTGGCTAAAATAGCCGCAACTCTGTCGATGAGTGGCTTAGCTTTACGGGAAAAGAACATAAATTATCCTGTCTACGGGGTATTTTGTGAATTTCGTAATGCAAAAAATGCGGATTTCCGCTAGTATTTGCAGCCATTTTGAAACGCGAAGAATCTATACGTTATTATGTCTGAAAATCGCCGCATTCTGGTAACCAGTGCGTTGCCCTACGCCAATGGCTCTATTCACTTAGGCCACTTGCTTGAACACATTCAAACCGATATCTGGACACGGTTTCAGCGTCTGCGTGGAAACGAATGTTACAGTGTTTGTGCCGATGATGCACACGGTACACCTGTTATGCTTAAAGCGCAGGAACTGGGTATTACACCAGAAGAAATGGTGGCCAGAACTCGTGCAGAGCATCACCAAGACCTGCTCGATTTTCACGTAGAGTACGACAACTACTATGTAACCCATTCGCCTGAAAACAAGGCGTTGTGTGAAGAAATTTACACTCGTTTAGATAACGCCGGTTACATTAGCAAGCGTACGATTAATCAATTGTACGATCCGCAAAAAGAAATGTTTTTGCCAGACCGCTTTGTTAAGGGTACCTGCCCTAGCTGTGGTGCTGAAGATCAAAACGGCGATAGCTGTGATGTGTGCGGCGCAACCTACAGCCCTACTGAGGTTAAAAACCCTCGCAGTGTAGTATCTGGTGCTACGCCGGTATTGAAAGAATCTGAACATTTCTTTTTCGACTTACCTAAGTTCGAAGACATGCTTAAAGGCTGGATCCGCTCGGGTGCCCTGCAAGAAGAAATGGCCAACAAGCTTCAAGAGTGGTTTACCGAAGGTTTGCAGCAGTGGGATATTAGCCGCGACGCCCCTTATTTTGGGTTTGAAATTCCAGGTGCCCCGAATAAGTTTTTCTATGTATGGGTAGATGCTCCCGTTGGTTACATGGCCAGCTTTAAAAACTTCTGCGACCAAAACAATCTGGAATTCGACGATTTTTGGGGCGCAGACTCAGAAGCCGAGCTTTACCACTTCATCGGTAAAGACATTACTTATTTCCACTGCCTATTTTGGCCTGCCATGCTAGAAGGTGCGGGTTACCGTAAGCCTACTGGTGTAAATATTCACGGTTTTGTTACTGTGAATGGGGCGAAAATGTCTAAGTCTCGCGGCACCTTTATTAAAGGGCGCACTTATCTAGACCACTTAAACCCAGAGTACTTACGTTATTACTTTGCGTCTAAGCTTGGCGATAGCGTGACAGATATCGACTTAAACTTTACCGATTTCGCTCAAAAAGTGAATTCAGACCTAGTAGGTAAAGTGGTAAACATTGCTAGCCGATGTGCCAGCTTTATTACTAAGCGTTTTGACGGCAAATTGTCTGACAACGTGTTAGAGCCAGAGCTTATTGCCGAGTTCCAAAATGCAGCCGACACTATTGCCGATTTATTCGAGCGCCGCCGTTACCATCAAGCGATACGTGAAATCATGACATTGGCCGATAAAGCCAACCAGTTCATTGATACCAACGCCCCTTGGGTAACTATTAAAGACGAAACCAAACAGCAGTTCACTCACGATGTATGTTCGTTGGGTATCAATATGTTCCGCTTGTTGGTCATTTACTTAAAACCTGTGCTTCCAGTATTGGCAGAAAAAGCAGAAGGCTTCTTGAACGATGAGTTTACGTGGTCTTCTCTTGAAACCGTGCTAACTGGCCATGCTATCAACAAGTTTAAGCCAATGATGCAACGTGTAGAAATGGAGAAAGTAGACGCCATGGTTGATGATTCAAAAGAAAACCTAGAGCCAACAAAGCCAACGGTTAGCCCAGACAGCCCGTTAGGTAAAGATCCTATCAGCGAGACAATCTCGTTCGACGACTTCGCTAAAGTAGATTTACGTATTGCACGTATCGCCAACGCTGAGCATGTTGAAAAGGCCGATAAACTTCTACGTTTAGAACTAGATTTAGGCGGCGAAACGAAGCAAGTATTTGCAGGTATTAAGTCTGCATACTCGCCTGAAGCGTTAATCGGGAAGCATACCGTGATGGTGGCTAACCTAGCACCACGTAAGATGCGCTTTGGTATGTCTGAAGGCATGGTTTTAGCTGCCGGCCCTGGTGGTGATGAGCTTTATATCTTAGAGCCACACGAAGGTGCATTGCCAGGTATGCGCGTTAAGTAATATTGGGTTGCTGACTTATTAGGTAAGCGAACCGCTAGAAAATTTAAAAGCCGTGTTGATAGTCTCAACGCGGCTTTTTTTGTTTGCGGGAAAATGATGGGGCTTTCTTCTTTCTCTGTCTAGTTTAAAAGTGGACATCCATGTTTTAACGCCCACTAAAAACATGGACACCCACTAATTAAAATCCCAGCTCTAATGTGGACACCCACTTTTAACTAGCTCTAATGTGGACATTCACTTATTAAAATCCCAGTTCTATTGCGGACACCCACTTTCATCTTGCCCAGCCGAATTGTGGGTGTCCATGGTTAGTTAAACTGTGGGTGTCCAACTTTTAATTCCAGCATTCTGCTGTCATGAGCATGGGTGTCTGGTTTTGAATTTACTGATTAAAATTCCAAATTAACGTGGGTGTCCACGTTTAAGCATGGGTGTCCCCGTTTAAGCACCCAGAAATATCGTGGGTGTCCAAGTTTCGGCTCATGGTTAGCTTAACTGTGGGTGTCCAAGTTTCGGCTAAGACCAAAACGGTGGGTGTCTCAGCTTTTGGTTTTATTGTAGGAAGAGGTTCTGGCGCTGGCGGCACCAACAGGAGAGAACTGGCGTTTTAGTTGAAGTTTTGGGCGAATAGCCGTCATGGGCATTACTCGCTTTCTGGCCAATATTACATAAACGGCACTGCACCACGGGAAGTAAGTGGAAAGGTATTGCTGAATGTTTTTCGCGTAATCCCACCGCTGCTCAAAAAACAAAGTAGAAAACATAATTTGGCGCTGTTCTACAATTTCAAAACCCAACAGCTGCAACCAATCTTTAATGCGATATGAGGTAAAAAAACGAGCGTCATGCAGTTTATTGTCGCGCTTGACCGGTAAGTACTTGGCGATGCCGGCTAAACTCAACGGGTTGAACCCGCTAATAATAACGTAACCACTTTGAGTAATAACTCTGTCTACTTCCCGTAAAATTTCGTGAGGGTCTTGCGCAAAGTCCAATTCATTGGCTAGCAAAAAGCCATCTATGCTGTTTTCAGAAAATGGCAGCTGATGTGACTGTCCTACTATTTTGGGGCTTGCTGAACTATCAACGCTTTCTGTCCGCTCACCACTATTATTCGCACTTTCACTTACTTCATCGTGCTCTAAATCCATCGCACTCAATGGCACTTGGCTAATAATGTTGCGTATAGGGCTTTGCTTCAACGGTATTTGCGTACTTAAACTGCCGAGTTTCACGAAGTGATACCCAAAAATGCGTTGAGTGTAGTCGTCGCACACTTGCGTGATGGCTTGCTTAATTTGCTCTCCTGCTGGAAAGTCGGTCCAGTCTTCAGGATAACGGGGGGCTTGGGAATGAAATGCTGATCTCATAGTTGCTAAGCGTGCCTTAAGGTTGCTCTGTGTACAACAAGTTCTTATAGTATCGCATAATTATACCTACACAAGCAGGTGCACCATGACGACTAACGTTCTTCCTCACGGCATTTCAATTTCTCCAATAGAAGCATTTAGCGACAATTACATCTGGTGTATTCACAATAACGACCAAGCGATCGTTGTCGACCCAGGGGATGCAGAGCCCGTACTCTCATTTTTAAAGAGTGAAAACTTACATTTAGCGGCCGTATTAATTACACATCACCATCATGACCACACGGGTGGCATTGCCAAATTAGTCTCAGCAAACCCAGGCCTTCCCGTTATTGGCCCAAGAGGGGGTCATATTCGTGGCATCACTAAATCCGTTTCGCAAGGCGATACCTTACAGCTTCCTGTATTAGATTTAGAATTCCAAGTAATGGAAGTGCCCGGTCATACCCTCGATCATATTGCGTTTTTTGGCCATAACGTTTTGTTTTGTGGCGATACTTTATTTTCAGCAGGTTGCGGCAGGTTGTTCGAAGGTTCGCCTGAACAAATGTTGCATTCACTGAACAAGTTGAAGCGCTTACCCGACGACACACTGGTTTACTGTACTCACGAGTATACTCAGGCGAACGTACGCTTTGCTTTAGAAGTAGAGCCAGAAAATCAAAACCTTCAAAACTATTCATCTTGGGTAGATAAAAAACGTGAAATGGGTATGCCAACCCTGCCCTCAAATTTGGCTGAACAAAAACAAATTAATCCTTTTTTACGTTCTCATGAACTTTCTGTACAAACTGCTGCCGAAGCTTATTGCGAAAAAAACATGGGCGACGATGTTGCAGTATTTGCTGCAGTTCGGCGCTGGAAAGATGAGTTTTAATGCAAAACTAACGCACTGAAGGTAGAATGTGCGGTTTGCAGATATTCGAGAGGTCCCTTCTACATGCAGTTGAAGTTGTTTGTTTTGTCACCCGTTTTATTAGCGTTAGGGCTAAGTGGGTGCCAAATCACCGAAGAACAAATACAAGAAGACGTGGTGAATGTGCAAAATGTTGAAGGCTCAACTGAACCTTGTAACACATTACACGAAACGCCAGAAGCAATCGAAGACTGTGAAATAGCGCGCGAAGGCGTTATTGATGTAGTTCACCCTAAAGATAATCTGCTGTCGGAAGCAGAAGAGCTTATTGACGATCCGTCAGTAGAAACCGAAGCCATTATTACCAACGTGTGGCAGCGAGTAAGTGACGGGCTTAATTTATATATTCCTGATGATCGCCGCGTTGATGTACAAAAAAACTGGTATCTAAAACACCCAGAATACATGAAGCGAGTAGTTACTCGTGCGAAACCCTTTCTCTACTACATTGTTGATGAAATAGAAAAGCGCGATATGCCTATGGAATTGGTGCTATTGCCAATCGTTGAAAGTGCTTTCGACCCTTTTGCCTACTCTCATGGCCGAGCCGCTGGTATGTGGCAATTTATTCCCGGCACGGGCAAACGCTTCGGTATGGATCAAACCTGGTGGTACGACGGCCGTCGTGACGTTATAGCGTCCACCAAAGGTGCCTTAGATTATCTTACCTATTTATCAAACATGTTCGATGGCGACTGGCTGCATGCCCTTGCGGCGTATAACAGTGGCGAAGGCAGAGTTTCAAAAGCCATTCGCGCGAATAAAAAAGCCGGTAAACCTACCGACTTTTGGTCGTTAAACCTACCTCGTGAAACGCGTGCGTATGTACCGAAATTATTAGCGTTGGCAGAAATTTTAAAACACCGCGACAAATATGCCTTTGCGTGGCCTGAAGTTGAAAACGTCGCCGTTATCGAAGTGGTCGATATAGGTTCACAAGTAGATCTAGCCTTTGCCGCCGACCTTGCAGGTATGACGCTCAAAGAATTACACGCGTTAAACCCTGGCTTTAACCGCTGGGCAACTGCACCTGAAGGGCCTCACCGATTAGTGCTACCTTTGACAAAAGCGGCTGATTTTAGTGATGCCCTTGCTAAGATTGATCGCACCGACCGATTAAACTGGGTTCGCCATACAGTGAAGTCAGGCGATAGCTTAGGAAAACTTGCGAATAAATATCACACCACTGTGCAAGTGATTAAGCAGATTAATGAGCTTGATTCAAATATGATCCGTATTGGCCAACCCATTATGGTACCTGTGGCTTTAAAAGCCTTAGACAATTACGATTTATCGCAAGGTCAGCGTTTAGCTAGCGTTCAAAACAAAAAGCATGGTGCATATAAAACTACCCATACAATTCGTTCGGGTGATACGTTATGGGACATCGCCCGTAAATATGGTGTAACCACGAAAAAGCTAGCGAGTTGGAATAACATGGCGCCTGGCGACATGCTCCACCTTGGTAAAAAGCTAGTGGTTTGGCAAAATTCCAATAGCAATACAAAAACCGCAGACGCCACAACTAAGCGTTTGACCTATACGGTAAGAAATGGTGACTCACTATCGCGTATTGCGAATAAGTTTAATGTCAGCATCAGCAATATTGGCAAATGGAACAACATTAATACGTCGCGTTACTTACAGCCGGGCCAGAAGCTAAAGCTGTTTGTAGACGTCACTAGATTAAATAGCACAGGCTAAATAGCAAAGGATAAGAGCAATGCTAAGGATTAACCGGGACAATTTACGTAACAGTCATGAAACGCCCTGGTTAATCTTAGATTTAGTCATGCTGGGTATTTTATTTTTAAACCTAGCATGGCTAATTTTCGATGCCTTGTACGCTACCGATTTTATCTATTCTCAAATAGATACCTTCTTCCCTGCTTTAATTAACGCTTACGACCCCATTCACCACAACTTCTTGTTGGTTGATTTAGTCTTCATTGGCATTTTTCTCACTGAGTTTTGTTTTAGGTGGATTGTGGCCATCGTACGCAAAGAGCACCTGCGCTGGTATTTTTTCCCTTTTCTGCATTGGTACGATTTAGTTGGGCTAATTCCTCTTGGGGCTACGCGGCTGTTCCGCTTCCTACGCATATTTTCAATTTTGCATCGGCTGCACAAATATCAAATTATTGATTTAAACCGCACCGCCATATTTCGGTTCTTCGCCTTTTATTATGATGTATTTGTTGAAGAGCTCAGCGACAGAATTGTGGTAAAAGTATTGAGCGATGCACAAAAAGACATTGCCGCAGGCTCTCCCTTGGTAGATGAGATTACCGAGCAAGTCCTTGCACCACGCCGCCCTGTTATTACCCAATGGATGGCTGGCGTTATAAATCACCTAGGGCAATCGATAAGCAACGATGAACATGGTGAAGTGATACGTGAACATGTTCGTAAAAGTGTAGGCAAAGCGGTGCGCGGAAACTCTCAGGTGTCTACGCTTAATTACTTACCCATAATTGGTAAAACAATTGAGAACACGCTGGAAGAATCGGTAACCGATATTGTCACCATGTCGCTGGTAAATTTACTGTCTGATATAGATGCTGAGCGCATCGACCACTTCATTTCTGTTGGTATGCACGATTACACCCCTACAGCCGATGCATTAGATAAGGAAGTATTACAGGTGGTGAACGAATGCTTAGAATTGGTTAAAGGACACATTGCACAGCAGCGCTGGAAATCAGAGCTCGCTAAAAAAGAATCTACAATGCCAGTAACAGAGCCTTCAAATGAAACAACAGTAGAGAGGAACTTGTAGGTACACCTTTACGCCAACCAAAACTTAATGATAACTATTATTATTTCGATACTCATATGGTAGACTCCTGACCAATACAAATGGTTGTTAGTCTTACATGTTGAGGAAATAAAGAATGTCGAACGGTCGTAAAGGTTGGTTTTACCCTTCCTTAACCGCATTAGCGATAGCGGTAGCTACATCACCAGTTGCACAAGAACAAGACGATGAAAACCTTGAGCACATTGAAGTTAACCCTATGCAGTCGTACAGAAGTACGGCGACTAAGTCGTCTTTGCGCCCTATCGATTCGCCTGTCAGTATTAGTGTTATCGATCAAGAGCTTTTGCAATTGCGCCAAGCGCAAACTGTGTCAGAGGCCCTTCGTTATAGCTCTGGGGTAACCACTGAAAGTCGCCCAACCATTACGATTTTCGACCAGTTCACTATTCGTGGCTTTGATACCTACCAAACTTTCTACGATGGGCTCCCCCTTTTAAGCAACAACAGCTGGAACCTTTATCCTCAAGTAGACTCGTTCGCTACTGAATCATTAGAAATTCTTAAAGGACCAGCATCGTCGCTTTATGGGCTAGTGCCTCCAGGTGGAATGGTAAATCAGGTCGCCAAATATCCCAAAGACGAAGACGAAACTTTGGTTCGTGCAGCGGTAGGTTCAGATAACTTATTCGAACTTGGTGTAGATACTACCGGCCAACTTACCGATAACGCACGATTTCGTATTGTGGCACTAGGTAGAAAACAAGATGGCTTCCAAGACACAACTGAAAACGAGCGTTATACCATTGCGCCTTCAGTTACCATTGATCTTAGCAAGGCAACGGAGCTTACTTTATCTGCCTATTATCAGGACGACCCTGAAATGGTGCCCTCTACCCCACTTCCCGGCGTTGGTACCCTTTATGAAGCACCTTATGGCATGTTAGATGCAAGTGTTTACGCCGGTGATGAAAACTGGAACAGCTATTCGCGCGAAGTACTTATGCTTGGCTATAAACTAAACCATGAATTTAGTGAAAACTGGTCAGTATTACAAAAGTTTCGTTATACAGATGCCGATGCGTTGCAACAAAACTCGTACCACCCATCTAAACCACCAACGGATGGAATTTTCCTTACCCGTTCAGCGTACCTTACCGATGAAGAAATTGATGGTGTAACCGTTGATACGCAGGTGGCTGGGTTTGTTCAAACCGGTGATGTGGCACATAACCTATTATTCGGTGTGGATTATCAAAACTCCGACTCAACCGTAGCGTATCGCGATACATTAACCACAGATACGCCAGTGCTTGATTTAAGCAATATTGATAACGACCTTTTCGATGTAAGTTCGCTTCCACTAGACTTTTATCAAGAAGATCACGTTATCGACATTGAGCAAATTGGCTTTTATCTTCAAGATGAAATACGTATCGATAATTTCACGTTCTTGCTGAACGGTCGATATGATCAATTTGAAAGCACTGATATGGCAGAGAATGTATATGCGGGTTTTGAGTACGGCAGCACCACAGAAATTGACCAGAATGAGTTTTCAGGGCGTGTAGCCGCTATGTACACGTTTGACTCAGGCTGGCGCATGTATGCGAACTACTCTGAATCTTTCGAACCTGTTTCAGGCACCGACTCACTTACTGACGAGGCCTTTAAGCCTACTACGGCAGACCAAATTGAAGTTGGTGCAAAGTACATCAGCGATGATGGCGCTACCACATTTACGGGTGCGTACTTCGTACTGACTAAACAAAACGTAGTGGTCAATACGTCAGACTTTGCGCAATATACGCAAAATGGTGAAGTTGAATCTAAAGGGATTGAGCTAGAACTTAATACCCGCGTGACCAACTCACTATCGGTTCAAGCAAATGCCACTTTCCTTGATATGGAAGTGACCGAAGATACATTAGACCCAGACGTAGTAGGTAAAACACCGGTATGGGTTGCTGAAGAAAGTGCCTCTGTTTGGGCTAACTACTTTTTCGACGATGCATTAGACGGATTAATGCTAGGTGCAGGTGTACGTTACGTGGGTGAAACCCAAGCAGATAAGTACAACACTGACACGGTGCCTTCATATACCTTGGTTGATGCCGTGCTGTCTTATGACATGCCAGAGTACGATTTAAAACTAACCGGAAGTGTAAGTAACTTGACCGACAAAGAGTACGTAGGTTCGTGCTACGACACCAACAACTGTTGGTATGGCGCACAACGTAGATTTGAAATTGGTATTGAAAAGCGTTTTTAAGCGAATGGTTATTTGACGAAAAGGGCTTAGTTGATGAATTCAGCTAAGCCTTTTTTTGTTATTAGAGACTAGTGCCAAATGGCTATTAATTGGGTACTTTTGCAATTTCTAAAATAACAGTCCAACGTTTGTTAGCACGAAGCTTTGGCATAAAAAAGGCCAGCTATCTAGCTGACCTTTCAAGTATCTCGATGTGTTTTCGACTAGCTTATGCGCCTACCCTCTGCGCCAAGTCGTACCTGCAGGCCCATCTTCTAACACTATATTCTTAGCGTTAAGTGCATCTCTCGCAGCATCCGCTGCAGCCCAATCTTTAGCTGCACGCGCATCGTTACGCTGTTTTATCAACGCTTCTATTTCAGCGGCTTCATCGTCGTTTTCGCTGCCGCCTTTAAGATAAGCATCTGGGTCGCTTTGCAACATGCCCAAAATAGCACCTAAACCTTTAAGCACCGCCGCTAATTTACTCGCTTCTTCGGCATTATCTTTATTACGGTTTATTTCACGCGCCACATCAAACAATACTGAAAATGCTTCAGGTACGTTTAAATCGTCATTCATGGCGGTTTCAAAACGCGCTAAATAACCGCCGTAGCTAAGGTCGGTAGATTCATCTACTGTTACACCGCGAAGCGCAGTGTATAAACGCTCTAATGCCGCTTTTGCTTGGGTAATGTTATCTTGCGAGTAACTTAACTGGCTACGGTAATGTGCCGACATTAAGAAGAAGCGCAAGGTTTCAGCATCGTGCTCTTGCAATACGTCACGAAGGGTAAAAAAGTTACCTAACGACTTAGACATTTTCTCATCGTCTACTTGCACCATACCTGCGTGCATCCATACGTTTACGTACGGTGTATCAAATGCGCAGCATGACTGTGCCACTTCATTTTCATGATGCGGAAAAGTAAGGTCTGAACCGCCGCCATGAATATCAAAATGTGCGCCCAAATGCTTTTTGTTCATGGCAGAACATTCAATATGCCAACCAGGGCGGCCTTCACCCCACGGCGATTGCCATGCAGGCTCACCGGCTTTAGCGGGCTTCCATAATACAAAATCTAGCGGGTCATCTTTGTCCGATTTTACTTCAACACGGGATCCAGATTGAAGCTGATCTAAGTCTTGCTTACTCAACTTGCCATATTCAGGGAATTTGCTTACATCAAATAATACATCGCCATTTGAGGCCTGATATGCAAAACCTTTATCCATCAATATCTTAATTATATCGATGATCTCATCCATATGCCCACTAACGGTCGGCTCTACGTCTGGCTCAAGTAAATTGATAGCCGCAAAGTCTTCATGCATCATGCCTATGGTACGCTTAGTTAACGCTTCAAAAGTTTCACCGTTTTCATTAGCACGGGCAATAATTTTGTCGTCAATATCTGTGATATTACGAACGTATTTCACCTCAAAACCCAAATGACGCAGGTATCGAACAAGTATGTCGAAACTAAGGTAAGTGCGAGCATGCCCCATATGGCTTAGGTCGTACACGGTAATACCACACACATACAAGCCCACCTTCCCTTCTTGAAGCGGCACGAATTTAGCCTTGTCACGGGTACGGGTATTGTAAAGGTGTAGCATAAAGTGAATTCCTAAGTATCAAAATGGCCGCAAAGTTTAGCACTGTATGTGGCCAAATGGTAAGATTTTGCGATGCTTTTTAGCATCGCTACTTCCCCGCATGGCTGGTTATGCGGTAATATTACTGGGTATTTACTTATTTAAAGGCAGGACACGAAGAAATGGTTACTCTCAAAACAAACTTTGGTGACATCACCCTAGAATTATTTGAAGACAAAGCCCCTAAAACTGTAGAAAACTTTCTAGCTTATGTTAAAGAAGGTTTTTACGATGACACTATTTTTCACCGTGTGATTGACGGTTTCATGATTCAAGGTGGTGGTTTCACTGCAGATATGGATCAGAAAGACACCAAAGATACTATTGAAAATGAAGCAAACAACGGCGTTGCTAACGAGATTGGTACTATTGCAATGGCACGTACTAATGATCCGCATTCAGCAACTGCGCAGTTCTTCATCAACGTGGGTAACAACAGCTTCCTTAACCACACAAGCGAATCAGTGAATGGTTGGGGCTACTGTGCATTCGGTAAAGTTACCGACGGTATGGACGTAGTTGAGAAAATCAAAAGCGTTAAAACCGGTTCAAGCGGTTATCATCAAGATGTACCTGTAGAGCCAGTTGTTATTGAAAAAGCGGTTGTAGCTTAGTTCTGTTAAGTGAGCATTTAAAACCTTAAATGCTCACTATCGCTACATCTTAAGCAAAGGCCGTACTCATTCAAAGCGGCCTCTTCTTTTCGAAACACCTTTCAAAGTTGTCCATTTCTATGTCATTTACCTACTTCATTGCTGATTTACACCTAAGTGCAGACCGACCTGACATTACAGCGTGCCTAATGCAATTTTTAGAAAGCGATGCAAAGGAAGCCGATGCCTTATATGTGTTGGGCGATTTATTTGAAGTATGGATTGGCGATGATGACGTTACCCCATTTAATACCGCTATTGCAGAGGCATTTAAGACCTTAAGCCAACATGTGCCTATCTATTTCATGCATGGCAATCGCGATTTTGCCATACGCGAAGGCTGGACAAATAAAGCGGGAATGACACTTATCAACGAACCCACCGTTATTGACCTATACGGGACACCCACACTTATCACCCACGGCGACGAGCTTTGCACTAACGATGTGGCCTATCAAAAATTCAGAAAGAAATCTCGCGGTTGGTGGTGGCCTAGGCTAATGCTAGCCTTGCCTTTATGGTACAGGCGCCGCGTTGCAAGAAATGGTCGAGCGGAAAGTAAAGAGAACCAAAAGCACCTTAAGCCAGACATTATGGATGTGACACCTACAGAAGTGGTTAAGGTTATGGAGCAGCATAAGGTCCAACGCTTAATTCATGGACACACACACCGCCCTAACATCCATTCTCTTACCGCCAATGGCAAACCTGCTACCAGAATCGTGTTAGGTGACTGGTATGATCAAGGCAGCACATTGTGTGTGTCACACTCCGATGTTATGTTACAACATCACACTTTTAAGTAGCAATATCTGATACTTAGCTTCCTGTCATACTAAAAATTTCATAAATTTAACTTTATTATTTGTCTTTTAAACATGCTTTTCTAACACCCTAATTTGTAAAGATAATTTACAAATAGTCTTGCCCTCCTTCTCTTAAATCTTGTACCTATTAGTTGCTTTGTTAAAGCCCGTTCAAAAATCTGTCAAATAAACGTCACTTTCACGATATATCGTTGAAAATAGCGCACTTAAATGATAACGAGAATCAATTTCATTTGGCAATTTGCGTACTAATTAACAATAAAACTGACCATCACAATTTAAATTCAATGTAGGGAACGACGATGAATCGTACTTGGAAAACGAAGCTTAGTGCTCTTGCACTGGTTGCTTCATCTGGTTTGCAAGCAGCTGTTTTACCCGAACACCAAACAGATAACGCATGGTATTCAGATGCGCAAAGCAAACTTACTGAAAAACTAGTGACAAACAACCAGTTCAAAGCCAAAAACGTGATTTTATTTGTAGGCGACGGAATGGGGGTTTCTACGCTTACTTCTGCGCGCATCCACAAAGGGCAGCTTGAAGGCGGTTTGGGCGAAGAAGGTTACTTGGCATTTGAAACCTTCCCTCACACGGCGTTAGTTAAAACCTACAATGTTGATGCACAAACTCCAGATTCAGCAGGTACGATGACAGCGATGATGTCGGGCCTAAAAACGGATGTGGGTGTTATTGGCGTTGACGAAGATATTGAACGCGGTGAATGCGCCACCGTTGCTGGCAATGAAGTTATTACTGCACTTGAACTTGCTGAAATTAAAGGGTTAGCGACTGGTATTATATCGACTGCACGTATTACACACGCTACGCCTGCGGCCACTTACGCTAAGTCAGCTGATCGTAACTGGGAAGATATTTCAGATATGCCAGAAGAGGCTGCTGCGGCTGGCTGTATTGATATTGCCGATCAGTTAGTAAATTTTGAGAGCTTCCTAGAAGGCAGATATACAGGTGTTGATGTAGACGGTATTGAAGTGGTTATGGGCGGTGGCCGTCGTCACTTCTTACCTAAAGACGCGTCTTTTAATAGCGCTGATGCAGTTAGCGAAGTAGAAGGCGATCGTACAGACGACCGAGACCTTACGTCAGAATGGCAGCAGATGTATGAAAATGGTGTTTATATTGTTGACCAAGCAGGCTTCGACACTTTAGACACTGAATCGACTGAACGGGTTTTTGCTTTGTTCAACGAGTCACACATGCAGTACGAAGCAGACCGCGCCAATGACGTAGCGGGCGAGCCATCTATTGCTGAAATGACCGAAGCTGCGGTAAACATCTTAGATAACAACGACGCTGGTTTCTTCTTAATGGTTGAGTCTGGCCGAATTGACCATGCCCACCATGCTGGCAATGCAGCCGGTGCACTTACAGATACTTTGGCGTTTGAAGCCGCTGTTATGGCCGCTTATGAAAACACAGATCCATCTGAAACACTTATCTTAGTAACGGCTGATCACGGCCATGTATTTACTATTGCAGGCTACCCAAAACGCGGTAATCCCATTTTAGGTAAAGTGGTTAATGTTGGAGCAGAAGAACCTGCTACAGCGTCTGACGGCACGCCTTATACCACATTAGGTTACACCAACGGCTTAGGTTTTCGTGACCTTGGAACAGAAACCGATTCTGATGAAGGTTACAACTACGATAATGCGGCAGGTCGTATGGACTTAACCAATGTAGATACCACTACCGCCGGTTATCACCAAGAAGCACTTATTCCACTTGGATCTGAAACACACTCTGGTGAAGATATAGCATTACACGCAACTGGACCAGGAAGTCAATTAGCACAAGGTGTGATAGAACAAAATGTTGTTTTCCACCTAATCAACCAAGCCCTTGGCCTGATAAACGAATAAGTGGAGAAGAACAATGAAACTTTTTAAATTGAGTATTGTTGCATTAGCAGTTGCCGGCCTAACCGCCTGCTCTCTTGAAGGCGATGACGGAAACGATGGCGCAGCAGGTGTTGATGGTTCAAACGGTCTTAATAGCTTAACCGTGCAAACAGCATTAGCGGTAGGCGATACAAACTGCCCGAATAGCGGTGTACAGTTTGATTCTGGTCTAGATACCAATGCAGATGGCACCTTAGGTAGCGACGAGATTACCGATACAAGCTACGTTTGTTCTCCAGGCAGTTCTGAAGTTGCAACCGGTGAGCTACTTACTACTTTAAACAACGACTGGTTTATAGCCGCCAGTGCAGAAGTGGAAAACAACAAGCAAGTGTGGATGGATGCGACCGGCACCTCAGCCAGCATATCTAACGCTAACATTGAAGTAGCTCAAGTAGCTAACGATGAAGAATTACAGGCTATGGTAGCCGACCTTCGCGGTAAAGCGAAAAACGTTATTCTATTCGTCGGTGATGGCATGGGCATTTCAACCATCACAGCCGCACGAATTCTAGATGGCCAATTGAAAGGGCTTGATGGCGAAGAAAACCAGCTTAGCTTTGGTAAATTCCCATTCTCTGGATTGTCTAAAACGTATAACGTTGATGCACAAACCCCAGACTCTGCTGGCACCATGACAGCCATGGTTAGTGGTGTAAAAACCGACGTAGGTGTTATTGGTGTTGATGAAGATATTGAGCGAGGCGAATGCAGCACGGTTGCTGGCAACGAACTCGTAACCGCATTAGAACTTGCAGAAATAGCGGGTAAATCTACCGGTATTATATCTACTGCTCGTATTACTCATGCTACGCCAGCCGCTACCTACGCCAAGTCGGCAGATCGTAACTGGGAAGATGTATCTGATATGCCTGAAGATGCCGTTACTGCTGGCTGCCCTGATATTGCCGATCAGCTAGTAAACTTCGAAACTAACTTAGAAGCTAACTATGAAGGCTTAGACGTTGATGGCTTAGAAGTAGTCATGGGCGGCGGCCGCCGCCACTTTCTTCCCAATGATGCTGCATTTAATAGTATAGATGCTGCAAGCGAAGTTGAAGGTGATAGAACGGATGGTCGTGACCTTACCGCAGAATGGCAAGATATGTATGAGAATGGTGTTTATATCGTTGACCAATCTGGTTTCGACGGCTTAGATACTGAAACGACCGAACGCGTATTTGGTTTGTTTAATGAATCGCACATGCAGTATGAAGCTGATCGCGGCAACGATATTGCTGGTGAGCCTTCGGTGGCAGAAATGACTGAAGCGGCTATCAATATTCTTGATAACAACGATGAAGGCTTCTTCCTTATGGTTGAATCGGGCCGTATTGACCATGCTCACCACGCCGGCAATGCTTATGGTGCATTATACGACACCTTAGCCTTTGCTGACGCTGTTGCTATGGCTGACGAGCTGACTAACGATGAAGATACACTTATTATTGTTACTGCTGACCACGGCCATGTGTTTACCATTGCAGGCTACCCTAAACGTGGTAATCCTATATTAGGTAAAGTGGTAAATGTTGGCGCTGATGAAGCCGCTACCGCGTCTGATGGTACACCCTATACCACATTGGGTTACACAAATGGTCTTGGCTTCAGAAACCTTGGAGACGAAACCAATTCAGATGCGAGTTACGCTACAGCGTACGATACTGGTCGCAAAGACCTTACTGATATCGACACCACGACCCCTGGTTATCACCAAGAAGCGTTAGTTCCAATGGGCTCAGAAACTCACTCAGGAGAAGACGTGAGTATTCATGCTAAGGGCCCTGGCGCTTTCTTAGTAAATGGTACAAACGAACAAAGCGTGATCTTCCATATTATGGACTTCGCGGGTGACATCGTTACCCAAGCAGACGCCGTAGTGGAATAAAAAATTACGTTTACCGTAAGTTCATAAGGGAGCGTTTACGCTCCCTTATTTCGGAGTTTTATATACATGAAGAACCTAGTTTTACCCTCGTTAGCTTTAGCCACGTATGTTATTTCAGCCCTACTAACTATCGCGCCTAGCCACGCAACGTCTGTTACCACGGAATTGGACACCCACTCCAGCAAGGTGGACACCCGCACAACTAGTATTCTGGATGCTAATAATCTGGCGAAGAATAATTTGGACACCCACACAAAATGCGAACTTGAAGCGGGCAACCTGAAAGCTGACTATACCGTCACTACCCGCCGCGGATTCACTCCCGGCAATAGCACGGAAATTTCGCTTTTACGCTATAACAATAAGGTTGCTCATCAGTACCCACAGGTTGGCATTACTGAAACTTGGACGATGGTGCGAAACAAGCTAATCAAGCCTGTTCGTTATTTTGATAAGCACGAACGCGCTATTGAATATCAGCCAGGCGAAAGTATTCACGGCCGAGTAGAAAAAGACTTTTCATTTCGTTATCAGTTAATTAGCAATACATTGCTAAACAAAATGACTTTAGAGCGTTCTGAAGGCAAAGGTTGTATGAGAATTGAGTATTTAACTTATCAAAATAGCAAAGTGGATATGACGCTCGCTTGGCTACCTGAGTTAAAACTAATCCAACAGTTTCGTGTTAATGAAAAGAATACTACCCGAGAGTGGTCATTAGTTTCAGTTGACGACAATGTAAACTTAGAAGCTTTTTTTGAAAGTCGTGATAAATACAAAGCTACCGATTATGCTGACATTGGCGATGATCATACCGATCCATTTTTAACCAATATGGTAAATCAAGGGTTTATAGAAGCAGGCGCTAGCGGATTTTACGACCAAAATGGGAATGCGATAGGTGAAGGTCACCGTCATTAAACTTTAGGTTTATCATATAAAACTGTCCCTAGTTTGGTCGTTTTTCACTGGATATATAAACAGAATGTGATATAAAAAGGTTAATAAAAACATCATCAGGGACGGTGTAAATGTTAGATATTTTGCTGAGCGATGCGAATTTTTGGTTTAGTATCGCGTTAGCCACGGTAGCCATTCTATTTATTATAGAAATTGTGGGGCTTGTTTTTGGCATAAGCATGGTTGGTTTGCTTGACGATATGCCTAACTCAAATATAGATGTAGAAAGTAGTTCTATTCTTAGTTTTGGGAGCTGGCTCAATTTAGATAGAGTCCCGCTACTAATATGGCTGGTGGTGCTTTTAACCATTTTCGGTTTACTTGGGTTTGTGACTAATTTTGCCACCCAATCTATTGCTAATATCACCCTCCCCGTTTGGGTAACGCTCCCTTTTTCCGCGATTGTCGGCACCTTACTCACATCGAAAGTCAGTGTGATAATAGCGGCTGTCATTCCAAAATTTCAAACTTCTGCTATTCAAAACGACGACTTTATAGGTGCGGTAGCACATATAACTATTGGGATTGCATCGAAGGGAAATCCTGCAGAAGCTAAATTCACCGATGATTATGCACAGCCCCACTATGTTTTAGTCGAACCTTTTGAAGACAATGAACTCTTCAAACAAGGTGAGCGCGTTATCCTTGTTAAGAAAACCACCCACAGCTGGTTAGCCACCCGTTATCAATAATAAATAAGAGACTGAGTATGGAAACCCTTCAAACATCAAACTTACCTTCATTGCTATTTATTGCAGGTATTATTGTAGTAGCCCTTATCACTATTGGGCTTATTTTTGCCAAACTGTACACTCGAGCGACCAAAGAAACCGCCTTTGTTAGAACTGGGCTTGGTGGTGAAAAAGTCATCAAAGATGGTGGCGCGATTGTGCTCCCTGTTGTACATGAAATTATTCCTGTCAATATGAACACACTGCGTATAGAAGTGGAAAAAACGCAGAAAGATGCGCTTATAACGAAAGACAGAATGCGCGTTGATGTTAAAGCTGACTTCTACCTACGCGTAGCGCCTAATTCAGCCGGAATTTCTATGGCTGCGCAAACTTTAGGTACGCGTACAACCCGAGCTGAAGAAGTTAAAAAACTGATGGAGTCTAAGTTTGTTGACGTGCTTCGCGCCGTGGCAGCCGAGATGACCATGACCGAAATGCATGAGCAACGTGCCGATTTCGTACAAAAAGTACAACAGAGTGTGGCTAACGATTTGGAAAAGAACGGTTTGGAGCTGGAATCAGTTAGTTTAACCGGCTTCGATCAAACTGACCTTGAATTTTTCAATGAAAACAACGCATTCGATGCTGAAGGTCGTGCTCGTCTTGCTAAAATTATTGAAGAAAAACGCAAAGAAACCAATGATATCCAGCAAGAGAATCGTATCCTTATTGAACAACGTAACTTGGCTGCTGAAAAGCAGTCTTTAGAAGTAAAGCGCGATGAAGAAGAAGCTCGCTTGATGCAGGAGCAAACCCTAGCATTTAAGCGCCAAGAGCAAAAAGCGGAAATCTCAAAGCAGCGTGAAATGAAAGAGCGTGAAGAGCGCGAAGCAGAAATTGCTAAAAATCGCGCTATCGAAGCGGCTGAAATTGAAAAGTCTCGCGAAATAGAAACCCAAGAAATTGCAAAGAGCCAAGCCCTTGAGCAAGCTCGTATTCGTCAACAGCAGGAAGTTGAAGTTGCCGAGCAAGTAAAACAAATTGCAGTTGCTAATAAGTCTGAAGAAGAATCGGCGGCTCGCGCAAAAGCTGCTGAAGCTGAGAAAACCAAAGTAGAAAAAGAAGAAGCGGTTATTACTGCTAAATTGGTGGCCGACGCAGAACGTAAGAAGCAAATTGAAGTCATTGATGCGCAAAAAGAAGCGGAACGTGATGCGGTGAACATTACTGTAGAAGCGGCTGCGAAAAAAGAAGCGGCTGAAAATACTGCTGAAGCCATTTTAACGGAAGCAAAAGCCAGCGCCGATGCGAAAATGCTACAAGCTGAAGCGGACGAGAAAGTGCTTGCCGTAGAAGCCGCAGGTAAACAAGCACTTTATGAAGCAGAAAACACACTTAAAGATGAACAGATCGAACTTCAAAAATCGCTAGCTATGATGGAAGTTTTACCTGAGCTTATCGCCCAAGCAGTTAAGCCTCTTGAGAACATCGAAGGAATTAAAATTCTTCAAGGCTACGGTCAAGGGAACGGTCAATCTGGTAGTGGCCAAACCGTTGCTACAGGTAGCGGCTTAGCAGACCAGGTTACACAAGCAGCTTTAAGTTACCGAGCGAATGCGCCTGTAGTGGACGCCATGCTCCGTGAAGTCGGTTTGGTGAACAGTGAAAGTGGCACACTTGATGACCTACTTACTGGTAAAAGCGAAATATTAACCGGTACAGCTGCTAACGCACCTGTCATAAAAGCCCCCACTCCTCCTGAACCCGATGCATTGGCGGAGTAGTATTTCGTAGCAGATAAACTAACAAAGAAGCCCCTTTTAGGGGCTTCTTTGTTTTATATTGTTAAGCTGTATTCACTTTATTGAACCAAAACTTAGACACCCACCGAATTTCATATTCGATGCCTCGCTTACAGTAGCAACTTAGGCTTGGACAACTTAGGCTTGGACAGCCACACAAACCCGCCACAAGATCAGTATATTAATATTTATTTAAACGGCACTATTGTGAAACTTATAAATCACTGAGTTTAGGCTATGCCTCGCCCTCGAAAATCGCTCATCTGCTTACAAGATACCCCTTACTACCATTGTATTTCGCGGTGCGTGCGCAGAGCGTTCCTGTGTGGTGAAGACCATTACAGCAAAAAGAGCTACGAGCATCGCCGTCAGTGGGTTGAAGCCAGGCTAATCAAACTAGGCAGCATATTCGCTATTAATGTTTGCGCCTATGCGGTGATGAGCAACCACACACACGTCGTTTTGCATGTCGACAGAGATGAAGCCTTATCGTGGACTACTCACGAAGTATTGAAACGATGGCATACGCTTCACAAAGGCACAAACTTAACCCGTCAATATATGCAAGCTAAACAGCGTAGCTTGCTTTCGGACGCTCAAATAGAATCCGTAATAGCAACTGCAAATATATATCGCCAAAGGTTGCACGATATCAGTTGGTTTATGCGGCTTTTAAATGAGTTTATTGCGCGTTTAGCAAACAAAGAAGACGAATGTACCGGACGTTTTTGGGAGGGTCGGTTTAAATCTCAATCATTACTTGATGAAGCTGCCCTGGCAGCCTGTATGGCATATGTTGATTTAAATCCGTTGCGTGTAGGTTTATCGCAAACCCCAGAGCAATCTGATTTCACTAGTATCAAAAAAAGAGTTTCTGCAGCTAAGATTGGAAAGCAACCTCAGTATTTACAACCTTTTTCAGGTAGTGGGAATGCACTTAAGGGGCTCCCTTTTCTTCTCGATGATTACCTTGAGCTCGTCGATAAATTGGGAAAAAAAATCCGTTCAGATCAAAACGGTTATATTTCCAATATTCACTCGCCTATTCTCGTTCGCACTGGTCTACAAAATATTGACTGGGAAGGTATGTGCCGAGGAATTGAAACACAGTTTTCATCGTCAATTAGTCTTTCAATAGCTATAAGGAGGCAAAAAATACTGGAAATAGCTTAACTTACTGCAGCAACCTAAAAGGCCCCCTCCCCTCAGAGCTACTCTTCTAATAGTAACCAAGCGTACGTTCAATTTTATAAAAACGCTAGATTTCAACTAATAGATACAAGCGATATACGTAATGTATCCAACCTCATTTATAAGTCGCTTTCATTAAAGAGAGGTAATGATGTTTTCTAAAAAACTTAAATAGATAAATGCCCTATATTGTTGCAGAAATATGGGTGTCTAGTTATTGAATCTTTACCTAGATGTTCGCTCTTAGATTGAAGCAAAAAGATGCTATGTACAAAATTTAACCACGATGTGAAAAAAATGTTACACTCCGTGAGTCTCTTGGAGTTTGAAGTAGGGGGCATTACTTCACTTCAATATTATCAGGAGATAATGAATGAAAATTATACTTTTAGTCCTTACGCTAATTGGCGTTTGTACAAACCTACAAGCCAAAGATCGTCTTGATGTCTATGAAGATTTTGATATTGGTACCGAGCTTGTTTCGATGACCATGGTTAAAGTCGACCCCAACATGGAAGACATGTATTTAGCTGGACTAAAGCAATCTTGGGCAAAAGCTGTCCAAATTCAAAAAGATATGGGTTACATCAAAGACTGGAAAATATACGCAAGTGAACTCCCCTTAACTGGTGACTTCAATATGCTATTGGTCGTTACCTACGAGAAACTTTCTGATTTGGAGCCCAGTAAGAAAAAATATGAAGCCTTTATGAAAAAGTGGGGGGAAGACAATCAAACTATGTCTGAAGAACTCAGCGCAGGATACCCAAAAATCCGTACCTTGACTGGGGAATATATGTTCCGTGAAATCATTTTGAAATAGTAGCATTAGACACCCACAGTCTTGATTCATTTGTAGTAAACCTAGGGTGGGTGTCTCAGTTTTAGGCTTTGCTCGACACACTGTGGATGTCTAAGGTTCGCTTACAAATTCAAAAGTCTGAACGAGACTAATACCATCAATTAGTACTTTCTACAGACTTTGCCCCCTCTTTTCCATTATCTCCAGATTTAGAGTTTGAAGCGCTGTGGCTATCTTCATATTTATTATTATAAACAGTTTGATTCAACCCGGTGACTTTTGACTTCACCCTCAGGACATCCGTTTTATTTGCGCATGTTTTAAATAAACTAATCACATCGGCTAAATCTGAAGAGTTTCCATTATCAGCACTTCCCAAATTAGAATTAAATGTGGGTGTCCCAGGTTTCTTCTCAGGTTTATTATTTCCCGAACCAGAATTTACTGTGGGTGTCTTAAGTTTGGGGTCATGAGAAAGCGGGCCATCCACTTCTGCGCCGCGTAAATAATAAAGTTGCTCTGAAAGTTTGGCTACCTCACCTTCTAGCCGCTTTTTACCACTTCGCGTATATTCCATGCTGGTTTCTTCAAGCTTAGCTTCCAAATACTTTTTGAGTAATACCCTATTTGGTAGGCTTCCTAGTACTAAACTTATCAATAGGAAACCCGTGTTATAAACCCGCGTTCGCCCTTGCACATCTACTTTGTCGTGTAGTAAGAACATGCCTAATAAAAGCCAGGCAGCGTCTGAATACTCAAGGTCATTACTGTGTACTAAGCCAAGCAGCTTTTTCAAATCAGCAGTGTATTCCATCAAAATATTTTTACTTCTTAAGTGACTAATACCTAACCCTAAGTTTTTAGAAGAAAGATTTAGTTGCTCTATGAAGTCATACATTTGAGCGTCTTCAGCCACAATACTTAACATATTATCGCGGGTATCTTGTCGCGTGAAAAAATTATCTAACTGCGTTTCTTCCGATAACAATATGCCACTGTCTAAAGGACGGGAGCGAGCAAACTCAAACAACGAACGAAAGGTAAAATCACGTGATGCTTCTTCAATAGTAGAGATAAGCGCATCAAGATTACCAATTAAGTTGCTCAATACTTCAGGTGAAAGCTCTAGAGATTTTGGCGGCGGTTTATGACCGTGATAATTCGATAGATGCTCAGGCAATTCAAACAGAATGTCTTCAGACTCAAGTAAAACCGCAGTACACGCGCGTTTAGCCTCGTAAATAGAGCGAGTGACCTTTGAATTAATATCGGAAATCTTCTCAACCGAGCTATTCAAGTGAATAATTTCTTCTCGAATTGAGTCATTCTGTTGAATATTGGTAGCTAAGCCCGCAATTCGAATTGCGACTAAAGCCCCGGCAAAACCCAATGCCCAGCCGCCTAGCGCATCAAATAATCCCGTATTTTCTTGAGTGAGTCGCGAAGGCAGAAGATCTTCAGGTAGCAAGTTCCACTTAAGAGTTAACCAAAAGAAAACTAAACTAATAAACCCGAACAGAATGGTAAATAGCGTCAACTGGCTAACATGTGCCTCATCAAGCCATTCGAAAAAATGCTTAAACAGGCTCTTTGATTTTGAAGGTGATGTGTTAGCCATCAAATGCCCTCCAGCGGAGAATTCTCACTGCTATTCCCTTTTCCCCCAGTATCACTAGAACCTTGATCGTCACTACTACCTTCAGCGCTTTTAAGTTCCTCTAATGCCCGCTGCAATTGACTACGTTTTTCTTCACTTAGCCCGACTAGGTCGGTTTCAAACTGTCGCACCCATTTTTTCGCTTCAATATTTTGTTGGTAGTCAGATATCTTTCCATCAATACGCTTTTGAGCATCTTCAGGCGCATGTAGCAGGTCATCGAACATTTCATCAAAGGTCTCTTCCGTAAACTGGATCATGAATCCAACAATACGTTCGACCTGTGTATGATGTAATACGCCTTTCGCCAAAGGTATATCAATAGATATTTTTAGTTCGCCATCCGACGGGTCAAGCGACATAGAGAGAAACTTATACTCAAACTGATACCATGCAATCACTGAGGCAATAAGTGAATACGGTGTTTTGGCAAAGTCGAACTTGTACATCATCGGCGTTTGGAAACGAACTAAGTCATCGTTCCCGTAATTGATGTTAATTAGCAGTAGGCTCTTTCCATCATGGTCAGAGTACTTATCCAAATTCATGCCTAATTCGATAGATTGCCTTTCGCTGTTATCTCTAAATTTCCATTCCTTTCTTTCAAGGAATTGAATAATCGCTTCTTTCGGTGATACGTCTTCACCTTGGCTTATATCAGTATCTGACGGCGCACTCTCAGTTACCTCATCACTTGATGCTGAACTACCCCCAGCAGTTGACTCAGTGTCGTCAGTATCAGCATCGCTATCATCTGCTGATACTAGTTCAATAGCCTGCTTTACCGCGCCCTTAAGCATTTGTTCTAAACGCCCAACAATACCTTCGAAGTTTTCGGAAAATTGGTCGAAGCTAACCTCGGACACATCACAAAATACACTGAAGCCTTTGCTATCAATAAGCGTGTGAAAAGGACCGTCACTATTTAGGTAATCATCGCCACCATTTTTGGCAAGAACCGCTTGAGCCACATTTTGAAGGCTTTCTTCACTGTGTAAATGCAAGCGTATGCTGGTGTCATCTTCTCGCTCAGAGATATCTAACGTATAAGGTAATGAAGAATTATTATCAGCTTTTATAATCGAGATGGGAGTAGATGATGATAACTTCCAATCATTTTGTTGTTCGACAAAATCAGCGATGAGCGCTGAAATCCCTTTAATTAAATCCATGGCGACACCTTAAAACGTTTTGAGCTACAAAGAATTTGAGTCTTTTCAAAATCACAATATGAAGTATAAATTATTGACTTTCAAGCTGTTTAGTTATTTCATTGTATAATCGCAAGATGATAAACATACCGAACTATCAGGCTTAAGATAGAATAATAACGCATCCAATTCGTAGTCTAGAAAACGGCGTTTTTCGCCGTATTAGTGTGTTGGCAAAGCAAGAAAACCAGCAGCGAACAGATAACCTGTATAGCAGTAATCAAATACAAAGGAAGTTTACTGGTGAAGACCCTATTACTCACGGCAAAATATATTGCCGTTGAATTGCGCGCTAAACACATTGAACTTGCCTATATTCAAGCCGCCGCTGAATGCCTTAACGACTTGAATACCGATAAAGCGAAAGTCGTAAAACAAATATTAAATAAAAACTTATCCCCTAGGCTGCATTTTGATCTTGCACAACAATTCAAAGATGATGTGACGGTAGAAAAACTAAATACAGTAGAAGCTCTGCCTATGGTGCCTTTTACCGATGAAGTCACTAAAACTATCGAAACCATTCTTGATTCGCCTGCTTTTAAGGGTGGTAACCTACTTGATAAGATTTTTGAGATCCCTAAAACTCACGAACCCACAATCGTTAAGCGCCTCAGTAAATTTGAAGCGTTAAAGAATAAGCTCACTCAAGAAGTATTTGGGCAAGATATTGCCATTGAGGCTTTAATCGATAGTTTGGTAAAAAACGATTGGCAGAACACAGCGCAACGTCCAAAAGGTATTTTTCTTTTCTTAGGCCCACCGGCAACCGGAAAAACTTATTTAGCTGAGCGTTTTGCTCACCATATCGACGATGATTACGGCTATAAGTTGTTTGATATGGCTCAGTATACTAACGCAAATGAAGCATTTGGCTTGGTGGGCGGTAAAAAGACGTACGATGATTCAGAGCCAGGTCGTTTAACCCAGTTTGTTAGAAAACATCCAAAGTCGGTTATCGTGCTAGATGAATTCGAAAAAGCTCACAGCCAAGTATTGCTTAGTATACTGCAGCTTTTTTCAACCGGCTTTCTAACCGATGAACATACCGAAGAAGCGATTGATTTTAGAAACACCATTGTTATTTTAACGTCTAATTTAGGCACCCAACTTTATAATAACGAGGCGTTTCTCTCCCAATTTGAAAAGCAACCTAATCAAGGGCAAAAGGCTTTGATAAGCCATCTTGCGAAAGAGACCAAACTCGAGCGTGAACGAGAAGTTAAAGCTATACCAAGTGAGTTACTTTCAAGACTTTCACAAGGTAGCATTCTTTTATTTAACCGCCTTTCGCTCGATAAACTTACCGATATTGCTCGGGTACAAATCAAACAAGATATTGAAGCCTTTTCACAGCAGTATGAGCTCACTTATACCCCACCAAGCGAACAAGTGTGCCAATTACTGTTACTGCACTTTGCTCCATTGTTTGATGTTCGCGATATAAAATCGAGTATTTCCCATTTAATTATCGACCCGCTCACCGACTTTTTCCGCCAAGCTTCTTCAAATAGTGCAAATGAAGGGTTAGCGGCTAACAAACTAAGAACGGATATATCAGTAGCGGTAAAGTTGAGTGATAGCGCACTGCAATTTTTATCTGAAAACGATGATATTAAGCACCCTAGAAGGCTAGCGCTTAAACACCAAACGATTAATTTTGATGTGGGTGTCTTAGCCGTTCTACCTAATGAAGACGGGTCAAATAGCCCTACTGGTGTGGGTGTCCTAGATAACTCCCTAGATAATTCGAAAGTCAGTTCGGGTGAATCTAATGCTCTAAAGCAAACGCAGCGGTTGGTAGTGACTATCGATGCGCCTCAAGTAAACCAGATTGTGTTTACCGAAGATGTAGGAGTAAGCGGTGGTATTAATATGGACTTCCCCAATATCGCGTTTTCAGATATTGCGGGGCATAAGTACATAAAATCTAGACTTGGCGAAGTAGCCAGCTTGCTTAAACAGCGAAACACGCTTACCGAACTCGGTGTTTCTATGCCCGCGGGCATGTTGCTTTACGGCCCACCAGGCACGGGGAAAACCATGCTTGCTAAAGCCTTCGCACATGAAGCGTCGTTACCATTTATTGCTTGCTCTGGCACAGATATATTGTCGGAGTCTTTTATATCCAGCATTTTCGAGCGCGCCCGTAAATACGCGCCGTGTATAATATTTATCGATGAAATTGATGCGCTGCCTAGCCGAGGTACCATGGGTCCACATGCCGACGCATTAGTTAATAGATTACTGGTTGAAATTGATGGTTTTGCTTCTTCAAAAGACGAAATTTTTATTATTGGCGCTACTAACCTTAAAGATAAGCTCGACCCGGCTCTTACACGCTCAGGCAGATTAGATTTGAATTTTGAGGTACCCTCGCCTGATAAAGCCGCACGAAAATGGTTACTGTCTGAGCTACTGTCTCATTCATTATATGATGACGGCATTGATGTTGACGCGCTGCTATTGCCAACAACCGGCCTTACCGGTGCCGATTTAAACAAAATTCATCGTGAAGCGGTACTTACTGCTATTCGCAACAAGGTAGAAACCATCACCCTCACCATGTTGCTAGAAGAAATCAATACCATTAAATACGGTGCAAAAAGTGTAGTTAACAACAAAAATAACGACAAGGACCGCTTGCGCGAAACGGCCATCCACGAAGCCGGTCACGCGGTAATTTCAAAGTTGCTCATGCCAGAGCGCAACATTGAACAGGTTAGTATTATTGCCAGAGAGCGAGCGCTTGGCATGGTGTCTTATGAGGCTGGGCAAGAGTTAAAGCAAACTAGGGCACACTGGGAAGCGTTGACGTGCGTGGCGCTGGCTGGCCGTACTGCCCAAGTTGAATATAGCGGTGAACTCGGTATCGATACCGGCGCTAGCAGCGACTTAACCCAAGCCACTCACTACGCATGGATTGCTATCACTAGATTTGGGATGCACCCAAATTTGTATAATCTAGACATGAATTATCTATACAAGCAATCGAATACAGCGCTATTTGAAAGCGACATTGAACAAGCAATACAAGAATGGATTGGTGAAGCTACAGACAAAACCAGTGTATTAGTCACTAAGTACTGGCAAGATATTATGAAGTTAGCCGATGCGCTCATCGAACATGAAACCATTGATGAAGCACAGATGATGGCGTTACTTGAAGCACCATCATCATAGACTTTTTTAATCTAACTCGCATAGGCTTACTTACGACTACTACTTTAAAACGTATACTCAGGCGCTTTCGCATAAAACTACTATATTGAAGCGATAACGCCAGAAACGAGTGCTTGTTATTATTTGTGCTAGCTCATACACATTTCAGGCACTGGTTTACAGGACAGACATACGCAAGCCTAAAATTAACTGTGCCGCTGACTCTTCAAACCTTCCATCACCTTATCCATTGTGACCGGAAATTCCCGGATTCGCACGCCTGTTGCATCTGTAATCGCATTGGCAATAGCTGCTCCAGCGCCTGTAATACCAAGTTCACCAATACCTTTGGCGCCAATAGGAGATGCTTCATAATCTGGCGTTTCTAGGAAATCTAACGTGACCTCAGCAATATCGCGGTTTACCGCAATATGATATTCACCGAAGTCAGGATTAATAAAACTGGCCGAATCTGTGTGATGATGAATGGCTTCAGTAAGTGCATACCCTGCCCCCCATACCATCCCGCCTTTAATTTGCGAAGACGCCGTTTTTTCATTAAGTATTTTACCTGCTGAAAAAATGCCATATTGCCTTTTCAGTCGCACTTCACCTGTGTGGGTGTCCACTTCAACTTCAACGAAATGCGCGCCACAAGAATACTGCTCGTCTTCACTTGTGTCGTCTTCGCTAACTTCACCTATTTCAGTTAACGGAAATTCGCTTTCGTCGATAAGATCACTTAAAAGAAAACGCTGCGGCTCACTAGTATTAGCGTGGGTGTCCAGATTTGTTTTACTGTGGGTGTCCACATCGTTTTCATAAACCACCAGCGTGTTGCCTTCTAACACCAACTCGCATTCCGAATTGGGATTTACCAACTTTTGTTTGAGTGCTTTCTTCAACGATTGCTTCAACAACTCGCAGGCCTTCATTAATGCTGAGCCTGTGCTGGCTGCGCCGAAAGAGCCCCCAGAACCACAGGATGGTGGCAAGCTGCTATCACCAAGTTGTACATCTACACTATCAAGCTGTGAATGGAATGCGCCCGCCGCTATCTGCGCCAATATTGTGTAAGATCCCGTTCCGATATCTGTCATATCCGAACGCACAGTAAGCTTTCCGTTGCTGTCGAGGCTTATGCTGGCTGCACTGGGTACCAGAACGTTCATACGCATAGCACTCGCTACACCGTGGCCTATTAATTTCCCAGGCTTGGGCGCTGGTTTATGTTGCCACCCAAACTTCTGTGCCCCTTCTTGCAAGCAATCTCCCAACCTGTGGGTGGTAAACCGCTTACCACTTACTGGATGAACTTGGGGTAAGTTTTTAATTCGAAAGGTAAGCGGATCTATCCCCGCTTTTAGGGCTAATTCATCGATGGCCGACTCAAACGCAAGTGAACCGATGGCATCGCCAGGAGAGCGCGTCGAATCGATAAGTGGTATATCTGCATCTTTAATTCGGTGCGTGCTTTTAATATGCTCCGCACGATAGGTTACCCGCGCAACAGCACCCGTAGCCTCGGCAAACGCGTAACCTTTTGCTCTTGGCATAGCACTATGATGCTGAATATCACCTATCAGACCATCACTATCGCAACTTAAATGCATCTGCTGAAAGCTATTTCCCCTATGGGGCGAGTTATAGAATACCTGCCGCCTGCTTAGTACAATCTTTACTGGTCGTTTCAGATATCGCGCGCCTAAACAAGCTAGTACAGCATCGTAATGCAAACCTAACTTTGAACCAAAACCTCCCCCAACATAGGGGCTTTTCACCTCAATGTTCTGTTCATCTAATTCGAAAGTTACGGCTAACGCCTCTACTGCCGATGCAATAATTTGCACACTGGTGTACACCGTAAGTTTGTCACCATCAAAATTAGCGATGGTGGCATGTGGCTCCATGGCCGCGGATATTTGAGAAGGTGTGGTATAGTCAGCCTCTATCCCCACAGCCTTTTTATCATGGTCTGTATTTCCACTTTCGACATCAGCTTCAAATCCGCCATCAAGGGAATCAGGCACGGTAGTAGCCTGCTCTGAAGATAGAAGCAAATCTGGACTTTTAGCATCAATCGTATACTCAACCAAACTCGCAGCATAACGCGCTTGTTCTAACGTATCGGCAATGACTAAAGCAACTGGCGCACCAAAGTGACGAATATGAGGCTCGTTTAGTACCGCCCTACTTTGCGTAAAACGGCTTTCGCTCGCAGGCTTACTGAATGGTTTTAGCGGTCCAGCATTTTTATAAGTCAGAACAGCATGCACGCCCTCTGCCTTTTCAGCTTTCTCTGCTGATAAATGGGTAATTTCTCCTATCGCAGTGTCGGAAGCTACCAGCCACCCTACTAACGCTTTTTCATCGAACTGCTGCTCGGCCGCATACCGTGCGTGTCCAGTTACTTTTAAAACACCGTCAACGCGATTTATGGGCTTACCTAATACATTCTTTGCAGTATCAATTTTCATGTAGCGCTCCTTCGTAATCTTCATTTTCACGCTGATGTTCATAAAGTGAATTCAGCACGCTTTTGAATGTATTGCGGAGTAAATCAGGTTTGAAATTATTACTGCCATATACCTTCGCATCGGCTAACTCTGCGTCAATCGCAAGGTCTAGTACTTCGTCTGAAAATTCAGTGCCAACCAGCAATTTTATAGCAGAAGCCGGGTACCAAGGCTTGGTGCCTACTCCACCAAACGCTAATGTCAGCTTTTCAATTGTATCGTTTTTTAAAACAAGCCCTGCCGCAACTGATACAAGCGCGAAGGCATAGGAAGAACGGTCACGCACCTTACGATAATACTGTGTGCCATTGCACTGTTTAGGAATAATAACGGCACTAATGACTTCATCGTCTTTTAATACATTTTCAACATGAGGCGTGCTGCCAGGTTCACAGTAAAAATCGCGGAGCGGAATTTCTCGTATTCCGTCAGAGTGACCGTTTAACACTACCCGCGCATTCAGGGCCATCATGGCCACCGCCATATCAGATGGGTGAGTGGCAATGCAATCTTCGCTAGTGCCTAAAATGGCATGAATACGGTTCATGCTCGTCAGTGCAGCGCAGCCCGAGCCCGGTTGTCGTTTATTGCAGGCTTTAGTCGTGTCATAAAAATAGTAGCACCGCGTGCGCTGCAATAAGTTTCCGCCGGTTGTGGCTCTATTTCGAAGCTGTACCGTGGCGCCGCTTAATAACGCTTGAGACAACAAAGAAAGTGATGGTTTTTGATATGCATAATTGGCAAGTGTGGTGTTGGTAACCATGGCACCAATGCGAAAATGATCACTTTCTTCGGTAATACTTTGTTCATCTTCCCATTGGCTTAAATTAATCAACTGTGAAGGGGTTTCAACTTGAAGTTTCATCAAGTCGATAAGGTTAGTACCCCCAGCAATATACTTAGCGCCGTCTTCAGTTGATAGACCCGTAATATCTTGAGTGTGTTTTATATGCTGTACGCTGAACGGATTCATTATTGTGGCTCCAAAGCAATAACATCTTGTATTGCATCGACAATATTGGGATAAGCGCCACAGCGACATAAATTACCGCTCATTCTTTCGCTAATATCTTCTTTTTGTGAGTAATCAGAGCTACAAGTTACCGCACTGGGGTTCTTTGCCGCTAGTTCACCCAGTAGCGCCACGCCCGAGCATATTTGTCCAGATGTGCAATAGCCGCACTGAAACGCATCTCGCTCCACAAAAGCTTTCTGTAGTGGGTGTAATTGGACCTCACCATCACTACTTTTTGTAGCGCTAGTTTTCTTAGCAATACCCTCAATTGTGGTAACCGATTTACCTTCAAGCTGAAACGCGAAAACCAAACACGCATTTACTCGCTCTCCGTCAACTAATACGGTACAGGCACCGCATTGGCCGTGATCGCAGCCTTTTTTGGCGCCAAACATAGAGAGGTGTTGATGCAAAAAATCGAGTAGCGTGGTTCTTGGATCTTCTGGGAGGGGATAAGCTTCTTCATTTACAAAAAGAGTGGACATGGCGTTTTCCTATACCGTACAGCTATCAATCCATTACTGCTCAGGAGTTAGCTGAATATTTGTCATTCACCTTTTCACTACGCCTCCTCTTTATGTTTGGTTCAGCATTAAATGTTGCGGTTAAAAAAAAGAAAAACCGCACGCTCTTTAGGTTGCCCTTAACATATGAATGTAAACGACAACTATCGGAGTTTGTGCGGCTTTAGTTACACTGCGCATTTCGTTACGCAAAGCATTGCTATTTAAAAACAGCGTTCACATACACTTTCCATGAACCTGTCATTACCATGCTTTGATTTTATGCCATAATTTCTATAGCGAGACCAAATTACTGGTACAAGTAAGGGCCCGTCCAGCTATACTTTTCACCGTTTATTTTCACACTATGTTTGGCGCTTTTCGACGCATCTTCATTAGAGATAATAAACACTTGCTCAGTACCTTTAACGTCGGTAATTTTAATACCTGTATAGGCTTCGCTATCAAGCACCACACTCAAGTCAGTAATACTACTTTTTGAGTTCTGTGATGATTCACTAACTGGGCTATAAGACCCATGAGGCTCTACTACCGATACGAACAGGGTATCCTGTGTATCACTTCTACGAAGCATAATCGCAGGATCACGTCGTAAGTTAAACTCAGGGTCGCTAGCGCCTATACGGGTAAAAAACACTTCATCTTCACTGTTAGTGATAGAAGTAATGGTGTAATACTTACCATTACTCAACCACGAAAACTGAGTGTTGTGGTCTGCCGCATCACCTTTTCCTTCAACGTATAAATGTTGATAGCCATTATCATCACCTAACGGATTTAGGCTCGTTGGCGTATCGTATTTGAAGTTCATATCTAATACTTGGCCAAAATAGTAGAACGGAAAGTCATACTGATTTTTCTTATCTGACTCAATCCGCATAATGTCTAACACGAACGGCTTTTCGAAGTTGTCGTTAGCGATCATAGCCATAGTGCGGTGCATCAAGGTACCAGGGTATGCATTTTCTTCTGTCGCACTTACCACTTTGATATCTTCGCGCTCTGCATCAAAAGTAAATAACTCAGAATGATGCTGACTCGCTATATCGTAATCGCCGTTAAAATGTTTCTTCTGATTTATCGACAAAGTGTTATGCGCGATGGTGGTTTTCGCCCAGGTTTTATTCTCTTTTAAGTAATTACCGCCACCTTTTTGCTCAATATTTACAAAACGCGCTAAACCGTAGTCTTGTAATACTTCCTCGCCTTTTTCATACATTGAAAAAGAAAGTTTGTCGTAATGGCCATGACTTAAGCCTTGGGCCGCATACTTAAACACCAAGGTCATATCTTCATCACCTTGGCGCAATACACCTATGCCACCTTGCTTGCCATTCACGCCGTCACTTAAGTTCACTGATTGCTTGATAAAAGGTTCAGCCTTACCATCGCGAACGTCAATTGCCGCTTGTAGCCCTGATTCTTGCAATAACACTTCGCCTTGTTTTTCAACAACGCTAAGCAGTTGTGGATTCTTATCACCGTAGAAATAAGCTAAATCCACCGCACTTACCAAAGAGCTCTTGTAATAAGACATCCCTTTTTGGGCATCATTAATTGGGAAGAATTCACCATCAGCATCAGACAAATTAAGAAGCGCGTTTACGCCTTTCAATAACACGTTGTCTTTATGTTGAAGTACTTTTAAGTCTGGACGGCTGTTATCCATTGCCAAAGCAAAAATAAGGAAAGGATACATTGCATAGCGTTGGTAATATGGTCCTTCGGTATAATAGCCATCGGGCGAGAAAGGTTCTTCTAGGTTAGCAAAGAAGCCTTTGCGCTGACCTTCTACCTTAATTGTGCCACCGTCGTTATCTTTACCGCCTACTTCTAAACCATCATCTTCAATACCATACAAGGCACGCTGAATAAGTTCTTCGTCGTTCATGACTAGGCCAATCATACCGACCGCCGCGATGCCCCACGTGCTATGGTTGTGAACGCGATTGAAAAACTGCGGGTTCTCTAGTGAGATAAAATCAGCGAACGGACGGAACAAATTCGTTTCTAGCGTTTCCCGTTCTTCAGCAGAAAGATAATCATAAATGGCATCATAAGCTTGGCTCATGTAAACCAACCAGTTACTGTCGTTTAAGCACTGCCAAAACAATTTACCACGTGAGTACGAGCGTTCTTGAGGGTGTAGCGGTAAATCTTTATACATGGCTTCATACTGAAACAACATATCGCGAATGTATTTTGCGTATTTTTCGTCGTTCAATACCTGATACAACACACCGGCTTTTTGAGCTACAAAGAAGTTTTGCTTGTGGCGTTGATGGGTATAACCGCCTGAAAAGTCTTTAGGGATAGGCGTATCAATTCCCATAGCAATTTCTGCATCTACTTCCTGTTTAACACTTGATAATGTTGTGTCAAACAGGGGAACTTGGCCTAAATTGTCTCTCATTCTTTCCACACCAGGTTTAGTAAGAATAAGATTAGGATGTTCTTTTGCTTGCAGGGTAAAAGGCGACATAGTTATGCCCACCGTTAATAACGTAAGGGTAAATTTTTTTATATTCATATTATAAGTTCCGTTTTTAACACTTCGCCTTTTTAGAATTTATTAACAATGGGTGTAGGGTAAAAATTGTTAATAAGAAGATAGCGAATTGAGAATTAGTACAATAACAGAACCTCTAAGGTATAAAAGCTGACCACTGCGAGAAAATGCAAAAACAACCTACTATTTGTTCAATATATAGTCACTTGTAGTATTTTTACTAAAAAACCATGTATAGGCAGGTACTAAATAAAAACGTAAATAGAACGACAAACGTGACGTACCACTTAGTACGCCACGTTTAATACGTTATGTTTCGCTAGTCAACATTGCATTGAGCTAGTTTTATCACATCAAACTCGAAATACGATTACCCAACAAAAAAGTTAGAAACCTTCTAAAACAATTTTTCCAATTGCTGTGCCTGCTTCTAGGGTTTTATGCGCTTCAATTAAGTTTGCTGCATTAATCTTACCCAAATGCTTACCTACGGTTGTTTTTACGTGGCCAGCATCAATTAACGCGGCAACATCGGATAGCAACTCACCTTGGGCGCTCATATCTTCTGTTTGGAACATTGAACGGGTAAACATAAACTCCCAGTGCAAAGAAATACTCTTTGGCTTGAGCTTTGAAATATCTAATGCTTTAGGGTCGTCAATAAGCGCAATTTTACCCATAGGCTTCATGATTTCTACGTAGGCATCGAGATATGCATCAGTGGCATTCAAGCTTGCCACATGTGTAACAGGTCCAATATTTAACGCTGTTATTTGTTCAGCCAATGGTTGGCGATGGTCAACAACATAATCTGCACCCAAGCTTTTCACCCACTGTTTAGAGCTTTCACGAGAAGCAGTGGCAATAACCGTAGCACCGGTTAAGCTTTTTAGCAGTTGAAGCATGATTGAACCAACCCCGCCAGCCGCGCCTACTACTAACACGGTTTCGTTAGTTTTCTTGGTATTACCCGCTTGTTGTTTTTCAAGCGCCAAATGTTGGAACAATAATTCCCATGCCGTTATCGCGGTAAGCGGTAATGCCGCCGCTTCGCTATCAGACAAGCTTTTCGGAGCACGGCCAACAATGCGTTCATCTACTAACTGGAATTCAGCATTCGTGCCTTGGCGTGTTAAATCGCCCGCGTAATATACTCTATCACCTACTTTCAAGGTTTTTACATCATCACCAGCTTCAACCACTTCACCTACCGCATCCCACCCCAAAATTTTAGGTTCACCATTTTCAGGCGACACACGTTGGCGAATTTTAAAATCTACTGGATTAACGGCAATAGCATTGATTTTCACCAACACATCACGTCCCGATGCGGCAGGCTTGGCAAGCTCTACATCCGTTAGTGCGTTTTCATCTGTTATAGGTAAAGATGTAGTGTATCCAATTGCTTTCATCGAGAAATCCCCTTCTGCTTAAGTAAAATACTGAACGAATGTGCATATGCGATGAGAATATAATACGCCTTGACTGTTTCAAATTAAACAGCACAATATTTGAAACATTTTCAATAGAAAATAGATAATCTATGTTACTTGAAGATCTCATTGTTATTTTAAAGGTCGCTGAGTTTCGCAGTATTACTGCCGCAGCAGCTAGCTTAGACATGCGCACAGCAACCGCTAGTGCTGCGGTTAAGCGAGTTGAAAGCACGCTAGGTTCCGACCTTTTTATTCGAACAACTCGTTCGCTTCGCCTATCTGCCGCGGGTGAGCGTTACTTACCTGTTTGCGAGCAAGCCATCACCATGCTTGAACACGCAAAGCAAAACCTGCAAGAAGATACAGGCAATATTGAGGGCGAATTACGCATAGGCTTATCGTCAGATTTAGGCCGCAATGTTATTTCCCCCTGGCTCAACCGCTTTATGGATGAGCACTCTGGTATTACCATGAAGCTGCATTTAAGCGACAGCAATATTGATTTTTATCGCGACCCTGTTGATATCGCCCTTCGTTACGGCTCGCCAAACGATGCCAGTTTATACGGCTTTAAAATATGTGAAGTGCCTAGGTTATTGGTCGCCTCCCCCGCTTATTTAAAGAAGCACGGCACACCAAAAACTTTAGAAGACCTACCTAAACACAACGGCCTTTTTTATCAGCTACACGATATTATTTATAATGAGTGGGAACTTGCACGCGACAATCAACCCGTGAAAATTAAAATGCAGGGTAACCGTGCTGCCAATGACGGCGACATGGTGCGAAGATGGTGTGTGAATGGCCATGGCCTTGCAGTAAAGTCTAGTTTGGACATGTGCGACGACCTGCTTAATAACCGCGCAGTCGCGTTAATGCCTGACTATATTGTTAAGCCTACCCAATTGTGGCTAATTTGCCCTAGTAGGCAAACCATAACGCCCGCCGTTAGGTTGCTAAGAGATACCCTTAGGACACAATGCCAATACCAATTACAACAGTTGGTGGCAGCAGGTATTTTTACCGAGGATAGAATCTAAACCGTGATGAGCCCGCTAGGTGTACCGCACTCAGGCCCGTGCTGCTGAACATGTTCAATTAATGCGGGAAAAAAGCCTAGAAATAGGCTATTCAAAGACGTGAAGTTTGCTTCTATATCTTGCACGCATTGAGCAAAATCATTTTTAAATCGTATGCGCTTCGCTACCGCCTGTATGGCGTAACCTATCCCTTCAAATTCCGCATAGTCTGCAAACCAGTTGTGCGTAATCATATGAGAAACACTACGCTGCATGGTGGTGGGCATGACAGGCAGCTTCTTTTCCAATAACGAAAAGCTGTGCTCACAAAATGCTTCAAATGGAATGGTAGAGAACCGCGCCCAATGCGTAATTAATAAATGATCGAACAGCATATCTATCGCCACGGGCGCAAAACGCCTATGCTCAGGTTTAAACAACGCTTTTGCTTGTTTTACGCTAGCATGACTGTCAGTAAACTTATCTACTGTATAGTGGTTTTCTAAGCCTCTACTTACGCCATTACTGAGCGTGGCAAGTGCTACACCCTTGCGAAAATCGCCAAGTAAATTCCCGTAGTGAGAATCGGCATTAGGTTGGGCTAAAAAAAGGTGTGCTAGATAATTCATTATTCCATTATACGTAAAATGGCTAGCAAATTGTTTACCCCATCAAATATTGTTTTGGTATTTGCAACGTCCCCATCGGTTCGAAGGATGAATGTGGTATAATTATACTTTACGTTAGCCCTAATTTAGTTTTAAAGACAGTGAATACAGCAGAATTACTCGCCCCAATAAATACGTTTTTACACGCTACAACACCAGATGCATGGGTTGAAGAAGCTACCAAGCCTGAAAACTTTTCCATGCTGCTTTTAGATCATTTGATTTGCGAGCTTAAAGCATCTCAATCGGCCATGTTTCTTATAAGAAAGTACGCTGTCGATAAAGAAAGTAGTGATGCCCTTTTAGCGTGGCTGCAACCCTTCGAGCAATACGTGTATAAACGTGAAGGTGACTGGCGAGACTTACCCTCTAAAAATAAACTGTCGAAATCTGTTATCCCACGCCCTGATTCAAAATATGGCCAAGACCTTATTGATAAAATGGTGCTGCTGATTAAAGAAGAGTTACATCACTTTTATCAGGTATTGGAGATGATGGACCATTTCGATATTGCGTATCGAAGCATCACCCCTTCGCGCTACGCAAAAGGGTTACTTAGGCACGTTAAAACTCACGAGCCAGATGCGTTAGTCGACAAACTCATATGTGGCGCTTATATCGAAGCCCGCTCTTGCGAGCGATTCGCAAAATTAGCGCCCCACGTAGATGCAAAGCTTGGTGAATTTTATATTTCCTTGCTTCGCTCTGAAGCTAGGCACTATCAAGACTACTTGTCGCTGGCCACCGATATCGCGGGCAAAGATATTTCAGAAAGAATTGCGTACTTTGGTGAGGTAGAGGCTGAATTAATCACTACCAGTGACAGCGATTTTAAATTCCATAGCGGGCTTCCAGCTTAAGGTATTTATAACGCCCTTTTAGTCTTTCTAAGATGAAGGGTTGGAAGTTGATAATGCGTGGTGCCATACCACGCTTTCAACTCATCGTTTATCGCCACCTTCTCTCTTTGAGTCTTGTTTACTTATTTTTATTCATACCCTTTTTCTTGTCTGGATGTTCTTCTCTAGTTATTTAAATGCTCTTATCTGGTTGCTCTCAACTAATTGGTCTCGCCTGATACTGTTACCTGATTACTTTTACTTGGTTGCACTTATCTAATTGCTCTTCTTTACGCGGCTAACCGGGTCGATAGCACCGCCTTACCTAAGATAATCCTTATATTAATTAACCTATTTAGCCTTCAATTCGTTTAAATTCCCGCCTGATTTCGACCCATCTTGGTGCACCCTACACAATTAGATTAATAAGTGCGTTTTAAGACCTATTTTTCACACTATTTATTTGACTGATTCATCATCCTGTAGCAAAATTGTCGTGTAAATTAAATGTTGCATTTTATACTTTAGTATTAACATTGATTCTTATAAAAAATAATACTCTTCAGACTTTCTCAGAGGCGAAGGACAATGCTTTTAAACCATGTTATTGGGATGTACACACATCCAAAAGAAGAATGCCGTAATATCGATCGACGCCAGGAAACTTTTTTCTACGCATTTAGCCACATTGCTATTATTGCGTTAATACCCACTATTGTGGCGTATTACTCAACCGTTTACACAGGTTGGAGTATGGGCGGAGATCTCATCAAATTAAGCGAAAGCAGTGCGCTATTAATGGCGACGGGTATGTATTTCGGCTTAGTTGCAGGCGTAGTGGCCTTGGCAGTGGTCATTCATGAACTTGCTAAAGCGTTTGAATCAACCACCACTTTCACGCAATCACTAGAGTTAGCCGCTTACACCGCTACCCCATTATTTATGGTGGGTTTTGCTGGTTTGTATCCAGAGCTTTGGGTGGTAATGGCTGCACTATTAGTAGGTGTAAGCTATTCAGTCTACCTACTTTTTTCTGGTGTGCCTTTGTTGATGCAATTGCCCCAAGAAAAAGGGTTTATCTATTCCAGCTCAGTGGTTACCTGTGGGCTAGTGTTGATGGTTATTTTAATGACTGGCGCGGTACTATTATGGGGTATTACAACAGGCCCTATTTTCGCCAGCTAGCGAATAAAAAGAAGGTGTAAATTACTTTACCCATTCAGCTCTACAATAATAAACACAAAAAAGCCGCTTAATAGCGGCTTTTTTGATGACTTCAGCACATAGTGAAAACTATCTGCTGAGGATTACCCTAGTCGTTAGAATCGATATTATGCATATCTAAATTGCTCAATTCTGCTTGCAGAATGGGCGCTTCACGAGACTTCTCGCCACGCGAAATATCAATACGTTCAAGGTAGTCTTGGTCTACATCACCGGTAATATAGTTGCCGTCGAAAACTGAAGTTTCAAAACGTTGAATTGAATCGTTTTCTTCCCGAACTGCTTCAACTAAATCAGTGATATCTTGGAATATAAGACCGTCAGCTTGAATAAGGTCGGCTATTTGATCGATTTCTCGGCCATAGGCAATCAGTTCGTTGGCAGAAGGCATGTCGATACCATATACGTTAGGGAAACGTATTTCAGGCGCTGCAGAGGCGAAGTATACCTTCTTAGCTCCAGATTCTCTGGCCATCTCAATAATTTGGCCAGAAGTAGTACCGCGAACAATAGAGTCATCAACTAGCAACACGTTCTTGCCTTTAAATTCAGACGAGATAGCGTTTAGCTTGCGGCGTACAGACTTCTTACGCATAGTTTGGCCAGGCATAATGAAGGTACGACCAATGTAGCGATTCTTCACAAAGCCCTGACGGTATGGCAACTCTAAGGTGTTAGCAATTTGCAGTGCCACATCCATAGACGTTTCAGGGATAGGAATAACAACGTCGATGTCTAAATCGCTCCATTCACGGGCAATTTTTTCACCTAATCGGCGGCCCATATTCACGCGAGAAGCATAAACTGAGATACCGTCGATAAAGCTATCTGGGCGTGCAAAATACACAAACTCAAAAATACAAGGCGAAGTAATGGGGTTCTCGGCACACTGTCTGGTATGAAGCTCGCCATTTTCAGTAATGTACACGGCTTCACCTGGCGACACATCGCGGATGAATTGGAAACCAACGGCATCCAGTGCCACACTTTCCGATGCTACCATCCACTCTTCGCCAAGCTCTGTCATACGCTTACCTAGCGCTAACGGGCGAATGCCGTGTGGGTCACGAAATGCCACAATACCTTGGCCGATAATAGCGGCAACAACCGCGTACGCACCGCGAATTTTCTTGTGTACTTTAGTAACTACTTCAAAGATATGTTCAGCGGTAACACTTAGCCCTGCCACTTGCTGTAGCTCGTGAGCAAGAATGTTTAACAACAATTCTGAATCAGATGTGGTGTTAATATGACGACGGGCAATTCGAAATACTTCTTCTTGCAAATCGTGTGCATTGGTTAAGTTACCATTGTGTGCAAACGCAATACCAAACGGTGAGTTCACATAGAAAGGCTGAGCTTCGGCTGAACTTGAGGTGCCCGCAGTAGGATAGCGAACATGCCCAATACCCATATTACCCGATAAACGCTTCATATGACGCGTATGAAATACATCACGAACCAAACCATTTGCCTTCCGCAAATTAAACATATTTTGGTCGATGGTCATTATTCCAGCGGCATCCTGTCCACGATGTTGGATTACCGTTAAACCATCGTACAAAGACTGAGCTACTGGTGTTTTACCAACTATTCCGACAATACCACACATGTGCGTTACCTATATCAAGCGGGATTTAAGAAACTGGAGGAGCCTTTCACATACGTGAAAAACCACTCAATAATGACACCAAATTCGGGAATAAGTACCGACGTTTGCCACCACTGCGATGAGGCAGCAGCAGAGAAAGTGTCCATGAAAAAGAGAAGCGCGCTAACGATAAGTACGCCGCGGAGCGCTCCAAATACAATGCCTAAAACGCGATCGGTACCTGACAAGCCTGTAGCCTGAACCAGTTGCCCAATTGCAAAATTTAACATGCCGCCTAGCATCAGAGTTGATACAAATAATGCGGCAATGGCAGCGCCATTTCGAAGATACACATCATCGATGGCAGTAAAATATACGGCTAAGTCGGCATAGAAATGGCTGGCAATAAAGAGTGCGCCAAACCATACCACAAGAGAGATGGCTTCTTTAACAAACCCTCTAATAAGGCTTATTAAGGTAGATACCGCAACGATACCCAATATGGAAAAGTCTACCCAGTTCATTGTCTCTTAATTGCGTTATAAACGCGGAAGTTGTTAGTAGCGACATGCCGTTGGCGAGATGGCGCGCATTCTAACAGAAGCCGGAAAAATTACCAATGTGTAATATTTTTAGCTTCTGATTTTCACGGCGTAGAAAGTGCTGTGTACCTATCGGTTTACACTATTCTACTTTAAACGTGGTGACCTTACCTTTCAGGTCAGTGAGTTCACGTAAATGGGGCAATGCTGCCTCTAATTTTTGTTTTTCTAAGTCTGGCCCAACAAACACTTTGTTGAGCGGACCAGAGTTAGTCATTATCCTGCGACTAAACGCACGATACCCGGCTTTCTCAAGCTTATTCAATAATGACTTTACGTTTTTCTCATGGCGAAAGCTGCCTAGTTGTATCACCCAACCTGCGTCATCCACAGTAGATGAATCTGGTGCTTCAACAATGGTTTGACTGGCAAGAGTGTCTTCTGCCGTTATTTTAGCCTCTACCGGCTCAGGCAACGCTTGAGTCTCACTAGACACATTAGACGGTGCGCCTTCATCATCCAGCGCTTTGTCGTCTGTTACCTTAACGGGCAACTGTGCCGCTTTAGCTACCCGCTCACTAGGAAAAGCTTCGGGCTCTACAATGGGTTTCTTAGGAGGACTTGCAGGAACAGATACAAACGGTTCTTTATTGGTTTGCTTCTTGCCATCGAGAAAGTCTGGTAAAAAAATAACTGCCAGCGCCACAATGATGATGGTGCCCACGAGTCTATTCTTTAATGCCGACGTCACTATTATCTCCTGTTGAACTTATTGTTCGATTTTATTGTTGTTCATTTGCGTTGGTATAATCTAACACTTCAGCCACGGTAACAAAGGAACCAAAGACCAATATAAGTTCGCCTTCTTGGTAATCATTACGAGCTGCTTTATAAGCATTCGTCACATCGCTGAAGGTTTTGATATAGCTTTTATCAAGCTGAGCATCCAAAAGCGCCCCCGCGAGTACGTCTGCATGGCAGCCTCGAGGGCCTGATGTGCTTGCTAAATACCATTGTGCATTCAGCGACGACAAAGGCGCAAGGGTTTCTACAATAGATTTGTCTTTTAACATACCCGCTACCACGCGTATTTTATTTGCGGGGTAACGTTTAAGCCATTCCCGCATTGCTTTGGTTGCTTGAGGGTTATGCGCGACATCCACCACCACTAGCGGGTTATGGCTAATTTCTTGTTGGCGCCCAGGCAAACGGGTATTGGCAATAATGTACTTTATCGCTGCTTCATCTGGCAGTAAGTTTAATAATTCTAGTGCCGCAAGTGCCGTACTCACGTTTTGCTGCGGAATATGCGGGTATGGCAGCTGGGTAAATTCAGTATGCTTACCCTTCCATTGCCACGTTCGACTGGTGCTAGCGCTAAGGCTATTGTCAGGTGCGGTATTCTCAACGATGAAAAAGTCTTGCTGCGCCCATCGAGCATCAACATCTAATTCAGACACAACGTCACGTAGTGAACTTGGCGGTAAAAGCTCGCCAATAACAGCTTTACCATTTTTTCGCATGATACCGGCTTTTTCACGAGCAATTGCTTCGCGGGTATCACCCAGCCAGTCTTGGTGATCAAGATCAATAGTCGTAATAATGGCTAAATCTGGGTCAAGAATATTAGCGGCATCTAACCTTCCCCCTAGTCCCACTTCCAATACGGCCACATCAACACCCCAATCCTGCATCATTTTCATTGCAGCTAAGGTGCCGAATTCAAAATAGGTTAACGTGATATCGCCTCGGGCTTTTTCGATAAGCTCGAAAGCACGGCAAAATGCGCTTTCTTCAGCCAATTCACCGTTAAGCCGCACACGTTCGCAGTAACTCACTAGATGAGGAGAACTAAACACCGCAACGGTTTTACCTTGCGCAAGCATTGCTTGCTCTAACAAGCGACAGGTCGTGCCTTTGCCATTAGTACCGGCAACGGTAATAAGTAAAGCGTCTTTTAGATGGATACCCATGGCATTTGCCACAGATTTAACGCGCTCAAGCCCCATATCAATGGCGCTTGGATGAATAGATTCAAGATGAGAAAGCCACTGACTCAACGTGGTTGTTGAGCCAGTATTTTGATTTTTTTGTGTATTCACTAATTCTGATGATGCAGCTTAAGTAACAAGCCGTGTAATTTATCACGCATTTCTCTGCGGTCAACAATCATATCAATAGCGCCTTTCTCAACAAGGAACTCACTACGCTGGAAACCTTGTGGTAACTTTTCGCGTACTGTTTGCTCGATAACACGAGGGCCAGCAAAACCAATCAAGGCTTTTGGCTCGGCAACGTTAACATCACCTAGCATCGCTAAACTGGCAGAAACGCCGCCCATTGTTGGGTCTGTTAACACAGAAATGTAAGGTAAACCTTTTTTGCTCATTTTTGCCAATGCTGCAGATGTTTTTGCCATTTGCATTAGCGACATAAGCGCTTCTTGCATACGAGCACCGCCACTGGCGGAGAAACAAATTAGTGGTGTGTTGTTTTCAAGACAAGCATTTACTGCAGCAACAAAGCGAGCACCTACCACAGAGGCCATTGAACCACCCATAAAGGCAAATTCGAAACTGGCTACTACTACCGGCATACCTTTTAATTTGCCCTGCATTACAACCAAGGCGTCTTTTTCATTAGTTTGCTTTTGCGCGGCGACAATCCGGTCTTTATAACGCTTTGAGTCTTTAAATTTCAAGATATCTTGTGGTTCGAATTCAGCGCCAAGCTCTACGCGATCCCCCTCATCAAGAAAACCGTCTATACGGCGACGGGCCGTAATACGCATGTGATGATCGCACTTAGGGCAAACTTCTTGAAGTTTTTCCAACTCAGTTTTGTACAACACAGCTTGGCAAGAGCCGCATTTTGTCCAAATCCCCTCAGGTACATTACCTTTTGTGGATGTTTGCGTACGCGGAAGAATTTTTTGAATCCAGCTCATGGAAAAGGAATCCTTTATATTTATTAGCGCACCGACACTGTTTTTTCATTCGTGCTTTGTGTCAATGCTACATGAATATTTCGGTTACTTTATTGTAGCGCAAGAGAAAAATACGCACTACGTTAGTACAACCACCTAATATAGCGCGCTATTAGACCACAATACAGTAAAATGGAAAAAACAAAACTGGTCTAAGAAGTTGAACGGTAACCTATTGCTACCGTTCACGCTCTTAAGATTCTGGAAGAAAAAGAGGCCCTAGAGGTGATTTTGGTATACCGAAATGCTCAGGGTAAGTCACATCTACCAAATACAACCCATTAGGTTTGGCAGTGGTAGCGGCTTTTGCACGGTCTTTTAAGGTAAGTAGATGCGCCATCCAATCGACAGGTTGCTCTCCTGCCCCAATGCAAAGCAGAGAACCCGTGATGTTCCGTACCATATGATGCAAAAACGCATTCGCACGGATATCTAACACCACATAACGACCTTGCCTATGTACACTCACGCTACTCACAGTTCGGTGAGGCGTTTTGCTTTGGCACAGCGAAGCCCTGAATGTAGTGAAATCGTGCTCACCTACCAGCGCCTGTGCGGCTTCATGCATTTTTTCTGCGTCTAACTCTCGGTATTCGTGAGTAACGCCATTGTGCAGGATAGCAGGTCGCATACGGGAGTTATAAATAACGTAGCGATAACGACGATGGGTGGCCGAAAAGCGGGCATGAAAATCATCAGAGACAGGTTTGGCCCAGGTTACAGCTATCGTGTCAGGCATGTTAGCGTTGATACCAAGTGTCCAAGCACGCTCTGGACGCTCTACATCGCAATCAAAATGGACTATCTGACCAGTTGCATGTACACCAGCATCGGTGCGACCAGCACAAAATACTATAATAGGCTTATTTGCGATAACGGTGAGTGCTTTCTCTAGGTATTCTTGCACGCTAGCCACGTCTTTTTGACGTTGCCAACCATGTACCGATGCACCATCATACTCGATGCCTAAGGCGATTCGCCCCATGTTTCAAACACCTCTAAATTGAAAAGCCGCTAAGTGTAGTCATACCGCACTCAACATGCAATTAACTGATGGATTTTAAAATACCTTCAGCTTCTTGCTTTTGCTCTTCACTACCCAGATTCATCACATCTTCGAGTAATTCTTTAGCGGCAACGATATCATCCATTTCTAGATAAACCCGTGCGAGGTCGAGGTTAGCGTTTTGCCCAGCATCTTTATCAATATCAATAACATCATCGGCATCATTAACACCGGTAAAATCAGATAGGCTTACGTCTAAATCAAGTTCTGCACTGTCTGGATCTATTTCATTGTCTTCACCATCATCCATCAGCGCTTCCACATCCAAGAAATCTTCTGGTGGAGTGCGTGGTTCGGTTTCAGCATCAAGATCCACATCGTTTAGTAGTGCACTTAAATCTAAATCTGGATTGTCGAGCTTAAGTTCAGGCTCGGGACCTTCTTCAAAATTTAGGCTTTCTGTCGATTCAGTGGTGTCAGCTGCAACGCTTGGTTCATCTTCTTGCTCGGATTCAATGCTTTGCAGCAATTCATCAAATTCTGCACCATCTAAATCGTCAAATATCTCTTCTTGTTCTGACTCTTCGGTTCCTGACAACCAGTCATCTAACCCTGGCACATCTTCTAATTCGTCGAAGTCGCTAGGGTCTTTTTCATCGGTAGAAGGCTCTTTATTGGCTGAGGGCTCTTCATTAGCTGAAGGCTCAGGCACCACGCCATCAACTTCATGCTCTAATTCAAATTCATCAATTTCATCGAAAGCGCTATCAAGAATACTGTCATCGTAATCGTTGCTTTCTGGCTCTGGCCCTGGCTCTGGCTCTGGCTCTGGCTCTGGCTCTGGCTCTGGCTCTTCAGCATCATCGCTTGATTCACCAAATGTAGGAATATCATCCATCATTTGTTTATCAAACGCCGCTAACGCATCGTCAAGTGGATCGGCTTCAGCTTCGGCTTCGGCTTCGGCTTCGGCTTCGGCTTCGGCTTCGGCTTCGGCTTCGGCTTCGGCTTCGGGTTCGGCTTCGGCTTCGGCTTCGGCTTCGGCTTCGGCTTCGGCTTCGGCTTCGGCTTCGGCTTCGGCTTCGGCTTCGGCTTCGGCAAGAGGCTCATCAGCATCTGGCTCGATGTCAAAAGTATCTTCTACATCTTCTTCATCAACAACATGAGGCTCATCTGGCGCAACGTCTAGACCTGTTTCAATATCAGAATCAAGCTCAGAAAGTAAATCGTCAGTCAGTAACTCGTCTTCATCACTGTCGTTTTCGTCGTCGCTGTGATTTTCGTCGTCACTATCGCTTTCGTCGTCGCTGTGGCTTCCATCGTCGCTGTGGGCACCGTCTACTTCTACATTTTCGGGTTCAGCAGACTCGAGAGCATCGTCCCTTTCATCATCACCATCAAAGTCTAGCTGAGCTTCAGCAGGCGGTGCTTCATCTAATACTTCGTCTTCGTTAAACCCGTCAATGTCATCTTGTGACTCGGCTTCTTCTAACGACGCTAAATCTTGTATTTCTGCTTCTGGTTCATCAATGACTTGCTCAGCGGAACCTAAAGATTCAAGTTCATCTAGTGGTTCATCATTGCTTAAATCTGTTGCGTCTGTTTCTGACTCATCTTCACTGTGCTCTTCATCGGCGAGTAACTCTTCAACAAGCTCGTCATGGGAAGCAGCTTCATCTTCATTGTCTAATGTTAATTCTTCGGGCTCGGGCTCTGGCGCTAGCGCATCGGCCTCAAGTTCTTCATCACTAGAATCATCTTCAGCTAGTGCTTCATCAATAGGTAATTCATCAGCAACATCTTGGTCAGCTTCGTCAAAATCTGATGTTTCTTGCTGCTCGATTTCACTGTCTGTGCTTTCGGCTTCTAAGACTTCATTTTCGATGGGATCATTCTCAAGCGCATCGGACTGAGTTTGTTCAATATCACTGTCGATGTCGATATCAGCTTCAAGTTCAGCAAGAAGTTCATCTGCAAGCGCATCGCCGGAATCAGTACCTTCATCGGATTCAATATCTGCTTCTAGCTCAGCGAGTAAATCATCGGTAAGTGGATCATTAAAGTCATCGCTAGCTTCTGGAGCTTCAGTAGCCTCAGAGGTTTCTTCTGACTCGTTTTCAAACGCGTCATCTGGTTGATTTTCAGCTTCTAGCTCTGCTAACAAATCATCAGTAAGTGGGTCATCAAAATCGCCACTTTCGTCAAAGTCAGGCTGAGTTTCCTCTTCCGCATCGGGCGCTAAAGCTTCATCTTCAGAGTCGATTCCCGCTTCAAGCTCGGCGAGCAAATCGTCTGTTAACGGGTCGTCAAAGTCAGCATTATCATTGTCTGATTCACCATCTATCTGAGCGTCTGCTGATTCGGGCGCTACATCGTCATCATCCGATTCAATGTCAGCTTCAAGCTCGGCCAGCAAGTCATCTGTGAAAGGGTCAGAAAAATCATCATCTGCAGATTCATCTACTTCAGGGGCCGGCTCTTCGTCAGATGCATTTTCATCGAATCCCAACTCTTCTTCACTTTCAGCCTGCAATTCAGAAATTAAGTCATCCGACAAAGGATCAGAGAAATCATCAGCATTCTCCATGTCTTCAACATCAATTTCGTCTAGGTCATCGGTAATACTGTCTAGGCTTTGAATGGCTTGTGGTGAAGGAGATGACGCAACAGACTCTATTGTATCTTCTTCGCTTTCGCTGTCTTCGTCACCTTCGTCTAGGCCACCCATCATTTCGATTTGCTCAATCTCGTTAAGCAAATCATCAGTAATACGATCGAGTTCTTGATTCTGCTGATTAATTTCATCATCAAGCTTATCAATCATTTCTTCGTTAATAAGCTCATCTTTACTGTCTAGTTCATCTAGCAGCGTTGTTTCTGGTGCATTTTGTTCAAGCAAATCATCAATGCTGATCTCAGGCGTTTCGTCTTCATCATCAACACTGGGTAAGGTGGCAGTATCTTCTTCACTTTCATTCGATGCTGACTGAGCGGCTTCAAAAATGTCGTCTACCGAATCGCTCGTTGCAGCTTCTGCCATTGCGCCATCTAAAATATCATCGATATCAAAGTCGTCATCTAAGGCATCGGGTTCAGACGCATCTGGCGCTTCTTCAATATCGGTTTCTTCTTGAGCTTCGTCTAATTCTTCACCAAGGTCTGCATCAAGCGAATCGTCAAAGTTAGCCAAATCATCATCGTCATCACCAGATAAATCAAACCCTTCTAAACTGCTGTTTTCATCTTCACTGAGCTTATCGGATAAATCATCATCATCGAACAAACTGTCTAGCTCATTCTGGTCAAGCTCATCACTGCCCGACTCAAATAAGTCATCGGTATCGTCTTCAGGCACCAACATGTCATCGTCAAGGTCGCCGAAGGTTTCTAAATCATCATCAAGACTTTCCTCTAGTTCAGAGGTAAGCACATCATCAAGCAAGTCGTCGTCGTTGAATAGATCGTCATCCGTCAGCTCCATGCTATCGCCAAGATCAGGCTCTAGTGCGCTGGCCAAGTCAGCCATGTCAGTATCTGGTACAGGTACATCATCAGAGATTTCTGGTACTTCGGGTGCTTCTGCAGCTTCAGCTGGTTTGCGTTTCAACAACCACGCAATTAGCCCGCCGACCAATAATAAGGTAATAATGCCGGAGCCTATAATGAGAAGCATTGGGCTAGAAAGCGAACTCCACATCGACTTTTGTTTTTCTGCTTCTCGCTGCATTTGCTCGGCTTTCATCATGTCGAGCAGCTCTTGTTGCAGCGCTACTTGTGTATCTATTTGTGTTTTAACATCGCCTTCAACCTGATTACGAAGCTCTTGAAGTTCACCATTAACCTCGTCAACCCGCTCATACAGTTTGCGATTTTCGTTTAACAAGGCTTCCACGTTTTCTAACGACGCAGCAAATTGCATCCGAAGTTCATCAAATTGACGGGTTTGCTCTTGATCTAAACGCGTAATTTTTTGTTCTATATTGGATTGAGTTTGGCTTAAATCGTTTTGATTCACCAAAGGCGCAGGCGGTTTAATATTTCGTACGCTGCTACCTGGTTTGTTTAGCAACTCAGCGAAGGTTCGCTCGTCACTTTCTGCTCGAATTTGTGCTTGTCTTGCATCAATACGAGAAATATAACGTTCTGACGGCAACTTCAGCATAGAACCATCAACCAATAGATTTAAGTTCTGCTGTTCAAATGCATTGGGGTTTAGCTCATAAATAGCGGACATAACCTGATAAACTGACAGGTTATCATTTTGGCGATAACGCTCAGCTATACGCCAAAGGGTATCTTGAGAATCAATGGGGCCGTATTCTAACCCAGAATACTGACTGGTCGCGTTCTTGGGCCCTTTCAGCAGGGTAGCGCGTTCCTGTGCATCGACATTATTGTGGGGGGCTAGTAAACATAAAGTAAGTAAAACTAAGCCCGTCAAATGCAATTTCATAGCAATCCTATATGCCCTCAAGCGTCAACACCACCAAGTATCATGGTGGAGATTCGTAGCTAAACCTCTTTTCATTTGCGCTTAAATGCAGCAAACGGGTTCAGCTTTTTATTCTTATCATTTGATAGCGCGTGCGCACGAATGAAAATGCCCTATCAATACAGATTTTCTACATTGCTTACCGCTATTTTTTTACCTTTATTGATGTATCGACAACATCACTAAGGCCAGTGGTATTTCCAACCTGGTTTAGGAAACTATAAACCAGTTATTAATGGCAATCTAGTTAGCCCTTCTGTTTTCGGTATCTATTTGTTGAATATCGATATAACTGCTTATCGGCCGAGTAAGCAAAATGTTTACTTACTCGGCGAAATCAATGTCATATGCCCTATTTTAGGCTTTGCCTACTTACCCTATGATTACATGTAATCGCGAATTAGGGTTTCAGCAATTTGAATACTGTTTGTTGCCGCACCTTTACGGATATTGTCTGACACAACCCAAAGGTTAAGACCACAGGGATGGGTAATATCGTTTCGAATACGTCCAACGTGAACCATATCATTGCCACTAGCACTGCTTACCTGAGTAGGAAACTCGTCGGCAGCATCATAAACTTTAACGCCTGGGGCATCTGCAAGTAACTGTTTAACCTGTTCAGCATCTATTGGCGCGCGAGTTTCTAAGTGAATGGCTTCACCGTGGCCGTAAAACACAGGCACTCTGACTGCGGTCGCATTAACCAAGATACTGTCATCACCCATAATTTTTTGTGTTTCCCACACCATTTTCATTTCTTCTTTGGTGTAGTCGTTATCTTGGAACGCATCAATCTGTGGAATAACGTTAAAGGCGATTTGACGGCTAAACGCTTTTGTCTCAAGCTCTCGCGCATTGAGTAGGCTAGCAGTTTGTTTCACCAGCTCTTCCATCGCTTCTTTTCCTGCACCCGATACAGACTGATACGTGCTCACGTTAATACGGTCAATACCTACAGCATCGTGTATCGGCTTCAACGCCACCATCATTTGAATGGTTGAACAGTTAGGATTGGCAATAATGTTTCTGTTTCGAAAGTCAGCCAATACATGAGCATTAACTTCTGGCACGACAAGCGGAATGTCTGGCTCGTACCTAAATTCAGACGTGTTATCAATAACAATACAGCCTGCATCAGCAGCACGTGGCGCGAATTCCGCAGAAATGCTGCCGCCCGCTGAAAAGAAGCCAAACTGTACCAACGACCAATCGAAAGTATCTGCATCCAACACTTCTACATCTTCGCCCTTGAAGCTAATACTGGTTCCCGCTGAACGTTTGCTGGCTAGTGGATATAAACGATTTACTGGAAAGCCACGCTCTGCCAGTAGTTCTATCATAGTTTGCCCAACTAGACCGGTCGCGCCTAATACGGCAACGTCAAAGGCTTGTGACATAAGTGTTGTTTCTCCTGTAAATAGTATTGCTTAAAAATAGAAGACGTTAGGCTGGCAAGCTAGGCTTGCAACAAAAAACCTAACCCTTTTAATTGCTGTTTAATTCCATCTGATGTGTGACGGGGCAATATCAGCGTGTATGCACTGCATTCCCGTCTTACTCGATAGCTTTTGCGCATAGTAGCAAAGGTATGGCTAATGCTGGCACTAATTTCTTCGCTTTGCGCACTTTCATTTTGCTGTCTTTCCAACGCTTCCCCTAACTGTTCGCGAAACGCTTCATCATCAACACGCAAGTTATAAACCTGTAGCATTAATCCTATCAAATCGTGTTTCGATAATGCAGAAGCTGACGCCGACGCCAATGCTACTTTAATGGGTTCGACAGCAGACAAATAGTCGCCGAGGGATTTCGTGTTTGGTTCTTCCAATAAATTACATATTTGTTCGTAAACATACTGGGTACCACGGACTTTGCCCTCAACTGAATGCCCAGCAATATGAGGTGTCATCAACCAACAGTATTGTAATAGTTCAGGGTTAATGGCGGGCTCATTTTCAAAGACATCTAACACTACTGTGGGCGCGTTGGGTTGTTTAAGCCTATTTAACAAAGCCAGTTCATCAATCACCTCACCGCGACATGCATTAATTAGCAGCTTATTGCTACCTAGCTGCCCTAGCACATCAGCATTAATCAACTTACCTGTAGTGTGGCGGCCTGTATTCACATAAGGCACATGAAGCGTGATGACATCACAATCGATAATATCTTGAAAATCAACGAAACTACGTGGGTCATCCGACTCGTTTAATGGGGGATCGCACAACTTATATTCAATGTTCAATGCCGCTAATCGTTTAGCCAACGCAGTGCCTACATGCCCTGCCCCCACAATACCGACGGTAATAGCATTAATATCTATTTTACCTGCACGGTCAGCTAAAAATAATGCGCTTAGCACATATTCGGCCACGGCAACGGCGTTACAACCGCCCGCGGAATTCCAGCTGATCCCCTGACTATTAAGCCAGGTTTTATCCATGTGGTTAGTGCCAGAGGTAGCAGTGGTAACGAACTGAAGTTGCGATGCTTGGCTAAGCAAGGCTTCATTGACCTTGGTAGTGGAACGCACAGCCAAGATATCTACGTTTTTGATATCTTCCGGAGTAAGGGTTTGCCATGCGTAACTGCTAACATCGCCTAAGCCGCTGAAGTATTCACGGCCTAAAGGGATAGTGTCTTCAAAGAGTATTTTCATGGTGCTAAGTTTACCTCAATCCTTCGGATTAGTAACCTTGAGCACCATGAATCAATACAGTTTTTTAGTCTAATTTAGCGCTTATTCATCGAAACCAGGGAATCGACGAGCAACCCGCCGTTTAATACCCGGCCACGCTAGGCTTCCACCCGCTTGCTTCGTTACCTCAGACGCTTGGGCACGGATCCCTTGTAAAATAGCAGAATGAATGGGGATTAACTTCTGGCCTGTGGCTTGCGCTTTTAACTGAATTTCGCAGGCTCGCTGAAAGATGAACATAAATAAAAACGCATCAGGAATGTTATCGGCACAGGTAAGCAGCCCGTGATTGCGCAATATCATAAATTGCGTATCACCTAAATCACGAACTAGGCGCGCTTTCTCATCAGGATTTAAGGCTACCCCTTCATAGGCATGGTAGGACAATGAGGCTAACGGAAACAAAGACTGCTGTGAATACGCTTGCAATCCTTCCTCTAATACTGAAAGCGCTACCCCTTCGGTAGTATGCAAATGCATAACGCACTTCGCATTGTCTCTGGCTTCGTGCACTGCACTGTGAATAGTGAATCCCGCTGGATTTATATCGTATTCACTTTCCATCACCTTGTTACCATGTAAGTCTACTTTCACCAAACTTGATGCAGTAACTTCATCGAACATCATGCCGTATGGATTTATCAGAAAATGATGTTCGGGGCCCGGCACCCGTGCCGAAATATGGGTAAATATTAAATCGTCCCAGCCATACATGGCCACTGCGCGATAACAGGCGGCTAAATCCACACGAGTTTGCCACTCTTGCTCACTCACTTGTGCTTTTACTTTTGAACTCATCATAGATCTCCTACATTTTTTGCTACCTTACGCCTAAATTACAGGCTAAACTGTCGGATAAACGACACTGTAATAAAAATGTTAAATCAACAATACACTTCAGTTTTAACCAGCTCGATATGGTTTTCTTCACTCCCTGAAAACTTGCAAAGTGCCTTGCTCGATAAAGTGCGTATTCGCCATTTAAAGGCAGGCCAACAATTGCATGCAAAAGGTGAAGAGGGAATTGGCTTTTATGGCGTGTGTGAAGGACGCCTGCGCGTAGTGAACATAGGGGAAAACGGGAAAGAAATGCTATTTGCCTTGCTGGGCCCGGGCACGTGGTTTGGTGAAATATCCTTATTCGATGATTTACCCCGCACTCATAACAGTGTGTGTGAAATCGATACTGTTATTGCCGTTATTCCCAAAGTTGCGTTTAACGCAGTGTTAAAGGCCCACCCCGAGCTTTATCCACACTTCGCGCGCTTGCTTTGCTCAAGAGTAAGAAGTGCATTTCAATTTATTGATTCCAGTGCTGGGCTAAACTTACAACACCAGTTAATTAAGCGCTTGCTTATGCTAACCACCAGTTATGGTCAGCATCTACCGCAAGACAGCGCCATTACCTTAACCTTGTCGCAAGAATCTTTAGCGCAAATGATAAATAGCAGCCGACAAACCGTAAATCAGCTCTTGGGCGATTTACAGAACCAAGGATTACTGCATTTACATTATGGGAAAATAACGATTAGTCGACCAAGTGCCCTGTTTGCTCTATTAAAAGATAAAGAGTGAGTTTGACCTACGTCTACTGTCTTACTTAAAGGTATGAATAAAAGCGCTGGAAGCAAAAAGGCCCGATGTCAGTAACCTAAATTACCATCATCGAGCCTTTAAAATTAACGACTGAACGTGAGCTGCTGTTAAGCAGTCTAGTATCTGGTTTGTTTTTAAAGCCGACTGTCGACGCTAATTCAAACCAGTTAACTCATTGCTTTATTAACCTTGGTAGCGCTGCATCACCAACGTTGCGTTAGTACCGCCAAAACCAAAACTATTAGACATAACCGTGTTCAACGTTGCTTCACGTGCTTGTGTCACAATGTCGAGACCAGCAGCTGCGTCATCCAATGTGTCGATATTAATTGACGGTGCAATAAAGTTATTTTCCATCATTAATACGCTGTATATAGCTTCGTTAACGCCAGCAGCACCTAATGCATGACCTGTTAGTGACTTTGTTGCACTAATTGGTACACCAGATTGGCCGAATACTTCCTGAATAGCCGCCAGTTCTTTTACATCACCAACTGGGGTTGAAGTACCATGGGTATTCAAGTAGTCGATGGGTGCAGATACATTCGCCATGGCCATTTTCATGCAACGGATTGCGCCCTCGCCTGATGGTGCTACCATGTCGAAGCCATCAGAAGTTGCGCCGTAGCCAACCACTTCACCATAAATTTTTGCGCCACGGGCTAATGCGTGCTCAAGCTCTTCAACCACAACCATACCGCCGCCGCCTGAACTTACAAAGCCATCGCGTGCTGCATCATAAGTACGTGATGCTACTGAAGGATTGTCGTTATATTTAGAACTCAGTGCGCCCATGGCGTCGAACTGACTTGACAGTGCCCAGTGCAATTCTTCACCGCCACCTGCAAATACAACGTCTTGCTTACCCAGTTGAATAAGCTCCATGGCGTTACCAATACAATGCGCACTGGTGGCACACGCTGATGCGATTGAGTAATTCACACCACGAATTTTAAATGGCGTAGCAAGACACGCTGAAACCGTAGACGCCATACAACGTGGCACCATATAAGGGCCCACACGTTTTACGCCTTTTTCACGCAGAATGTCTGCCGAAAGTACTTGGTTTTCAGAAGACGCGCCACCAGAGCCAGCAATGATGCCGGTGCGATCGTTTGAAATGTCGCTATCTTCAAGGCCTGAATCTTCAATGGCTTGTTGCATTGCAACATAAGCATAGGCCGCTGCATCACCCATAAACCGCATAGCTTTGCGGTCGATGTGCTCTTTAAGGTCGATATCGATATTACCCCACACTTGGCTTCTTAGGCCCATTTCAGCGAACTGCTCAGAGTGTGTAATACCTGACTTACCTGCTTTTAGTGAAGCAAGTACATCTTGTTTATTGACGCCGATGCTTGAAACAATTCCAAGACCGGTGATAACTGCTCTTCTCATAGTTTACCCTTTGCGTTGATGCGGCTATGGTAACGATTTTGATTGGTAAAGTGGTCTGCTTTGCAACTTAAGACCTAGCACTTCACTTTTTAACCGCATCCTGATGCATTTGCTTTAATTATTTTTGCGCCACGTGAATTGCTTCATGCAATGTATCATGAAAGGCACATTCAAATACTAGAAGAAAATAGCAAGTTCACAAAAGCTTCACTTAATTATTAACCTATTCACTGTGGTTATCGGCAAGGCTCATGCATTGAAGATAATCGAAATACCAGTTTAATTTCATCAAACTGGTCACATCTCTTATCTATTCGTCTATCTTTAACAATTAAGATAAACACCGTGAGCCAAATCAGATAACATTGTGTTGTGTCACTATGCTCCTGCGCCCTCTACTATGTGCAGTTCTTAAAGACAAAAATCTTCAGTCAAATTTGTAAGGGAATACACATCACCATGGCCACTTCTAATTTGTGGGGCAACGAACTCGAGTTTCGTCGTACGGTATTGAGAGTTGTTCTACTTGTTATCATTGTTGCAGGTGTCATTTTTACTATCAATAATTGGATAGTAGGCCACAAAGTATTAGCGTTTGTTGAGTTACTGGTTGTCGTTCTTTCTCTGGCTATTTTAGCGATTCATAAAAAGACAACGAACCTAAAATTATGGTCTTCTGTGTTTCTATTCGCTCTGTACACCGTGATTCTTATTGGCATTCTTAGCGCTTCATTTACCTCAGCACTGTACAGCTGGCTTTTCATTGTTCCGGTTCTATCCTATTTGCTGTTGGGCACCCAATTAGGCACCATCTACTCTGTATTATATGTATTATCAGGCTGCGGTATCCTAACCTACCGACATATTGTGCATAATCCCGACACGCCCGTCATTGCCATTGTCAATATTGCGTTAACGCTTACTGCTATTTGGGCGTTATCTTATACCTATGAGCGAAAACGGGCAGAGACCGTCAAACGTTTGCAGGAAATGGCCTCATTAGACCCGCTCACAGGGCTGAACAACCGCTTGCTTCTAGGCTCAATTTTCGACATGCTCTGCGAAACGTTGCCCGAAAAACAAAAATCTGTCTCTATGGTGTTAGTCGACCTTGATCATTTTAAGAGAGTAAACGATAAATATGGCCATGGCGTAGGAGATGCAGTACTGGTTGACGTATCACGAATTATCAATAGTATGCGCAGACGAAACGATTGGGCTTTTCGATTCGGCGGCGAAGAGTTTTGTTTACTTGTACCTGATGTTACGCCTTCTCAGGCTCATAGCATTGCTGAGCGCTTACGGCATTCAGTTGAACACTCGTTAAACGTAGAGGGTTTTGACGATAATATGAGCGTAAGTATCGGCGTGGCCCGCTGGCCTGAAAATGGTAACGCGTTATCTGAAATCTACAAGGTCGCCGACGAGAGGCTGTATAAAGCCAAAGAACAAGGTCGCAATCAGACAGTCTCTAAATAGTTAATCATCAACCGCATTAAGAGTTAAATTACACCGGTGAAATCTCAACAAGCAAGCGTGCATTTCAATGAAAACGGCACCCCTGTCGCCGACCATTTTGGCGACGTATACTTTTCCAATGACAGTGGCATCAATGAAACCCAGTATGTATTTATGGGTGGAAATAGCATTGTTGAACGTTGGCAGGCACATAGCGCCCCTAGCTTTGTGATTGCTGAAACCGGCTTTGGCACTGGGCTTAATTTTCTGGTTGCCATGCAAGCGTTTAAACACTTTAGAAACGCCAATCCCAGCCACCCGCTTAAACAATTATTCTTTTTGAGTACGGAAAAATTCCCACTACCCAAACCAGATATGGAAAAGGCATTACTGGCATTTCCCGCTTTGAAAGAAGAAGCTGGCGCATTAAGTACGCGCTATCCTATGGAGCTAGATGGGTGTCATAGGCGTCATTTCGATGAATTTGATACCACGTTGGATTTGTGGATTGGGGATGTACACGATTTATTGCCTCAATGGCATAGCCCAACAGCTGGGCTGATTGATGCATGGTTTTTAGATGGCTTCGCCCCCAGTAAAAACCCTGACATGTGGGCCGACACGTTATTTGAGCAAATGGCGCGGTTGTCTAAAGTAGGCGCTACCTTTGCCACCTTTACAGCAGCGGGTTTTGTAAAGCGCGGGTTGGCTGCCGCTGGATTTACCGTATCAAAACGTAAAGGCTTTGGTAGAAAACGCGATATGTTGGTGGGTATTTATGAAACAGAAGCTGCGTCGACATTAGCTGAAAAGCGTGCCTTCGAAGGCCCCTACTATCGTTATAATCAAGCTGCTGTTACACCTAAAAGCCACGTTATTGTGGTGGGCAATGGCCTTGCGGCAGCTACGGTGACACTTTCTTTAGCTAAGCGCGGCATTAACGTTACGGTATGTCATGATCAAGAGGCTTTAGCCTCAGGCGCGTCAGGCAACCCACAAGGGGGGTTTTTCCCTCAGCTTCATTCCGAGGCCAGTATTGCCAGCCGTATTCAAGCGCATAGCTTTTTGTATGCTTCGCATATTTACCACACCTTGCTTGATGATAAAGATACCCCACCAAGTACTACGTTGAAAAAAACGCCTGTGGCACACGACTTTTGCGGTGTTGCGCAGCTTAACTTTAACGAGAAGGTCGCCGTTCGGCAGAAAAAACTGGTGGCTAATGGTGTATGGCCCGAAGCGTTAATTAAACCAATAAGCCCTGAGGCGCTATCGGAAAAAGCGAGCATTGCCTTACCTTATGATGGACTGTTTATAGAGCAAGGGGGCTGGATATCGCCACCTGACTTAGTGCAAGCGCTAATTGAGCAAGCAAAACAGTACGCAGATGTGACCGTATTATGTCACCATGAGTACCTTTCTCACACGGTACTGAATGACAATGACAAAACATCATTATCAGATGCGCTTGCCCAAGCACACCACCTTGCTGTGGAGTTTAGTGTAACGGCGGGCATAAAGGATTCATCAAATAATAAGACCTTGTTTGCTGATCATCTTATTTTGGCCACAGGTGCTGGTGCTGTGGGCAGTAATGCCTTTGCTTCATTACCGCTGCGCCCCGTGCGCGGGCAAGTAGAAGCCATTACCACTCAAGCACCCATAAACGCATTAACCACTGTGATATGCCACAAAGGCTATATGACTCCAGCATTAAATAACCGACATGCGCTTGGCTCAACCTACATCAAAAACGACCTATCTACTGAAGTACGAGCTCAGGAAAGTGAACAAAACCTGCAAACTCACCAGCAAGCCATGGCGAATACCGATGTTGTACAACAGCTCGAGCATGACGGCGAAGCAAGGGCTGCCACGCGATTAGGATCACCGGATCATCAACCTGTATCTGGCATGCTTGCAGATTTTTCGGCACTTAAAACTCAATATGTTGGTTTGTCGTTAGGTAAGCCGCTTTCTACCGCAGCCCCGTTGCCAGCAACCCCAGTAAGCACATTATGTTGTTTAGGGTCACGCGGCCTCACTACCGCGCCTTTAATGGCGGAATTATTAGCAAGTACGTTAACCCATGAGCCTTTGCCGTTAAACAACGACTTGTGTCAGGCGGTACATCCTGCACGGTTTATGGTGAGAGACTGTATACGAAGTATCTTTGATGAATAGCGATGGCTTTTATCGCTATTTTTAAGCAGCAATTTTTTAAGCTGCAATAAAAAAGCGCAGTGCTGAACGCCCATTTTACTGGGCCACTTCAGACTGCGCTTTTTTGTTTAATTCGATTGTCGCCGGAAGTTAAAAACTCACCAATCCGTAACGCCTTATTGTACTGGTACCTGCGCCGTTAAGCCTTTATTTAAATCGGTCACGATGAACGCGGGAATATAAATGTTCGCACTGGCAACAACTTGCTTGTTTTGCATTGAAACAATACGGGCATTAATGCGAACGCCCCTGTCGTCTTCAATAATAGTGCCTGTCACTACATGGTCCATCGACACTTGCTTGGCCAGTGCATTCGCTTTGCGGCTTAATACAAAATCACCAAAGGGCGTTACTGTCACGCCACCAGCCATTTTAAAGTCTACAATGGCTAGCCCAAAATCTTGAAGCTCGGCAATAAGGTATTCAGAAAGTTGATTTCCCAACACCGTGCTATCACCTAAAGATTCATTCAAGCGCACAAAACTGGTTACCCCCACCATGTCTTGCTGAGTAAGGCGGGTTGCGTTATCCATTAAATCCATCGCCAATTGCGATGCATAGTCATTTAAACGTTTGTGGGTTTGTGAAGGAGAAAATCCTTGGTGCAATGGGTCTCTGTAGCCTGGATCCACAGCAATATGCTGCTGATATTCACGGTCACGAGAGTCTGGGTGGTACTCAAGGCCTGATCCCCTTGGCACAGGAACGGGCTCAGCGGAGTGAGAAATTTCTCCGTCATCACCTAGCCAAAAAGAGCCGATTGATTCAGTACTGGTACACGCGGTGAGGCTAGCGGCTAACCCCATTGCCAGCAAAGCAATAAGCCTTTTCATGATTAACCTCTACTTAATTTAACGCCATCACGCATGCCGTTCTTTTGGCTACCGTCGCTAGGGATTAACGCTTCTACCACATAAAATGGCACTAGCATTTGGGCACTCGCCACTACCGCGCGAGATTCTATGCCCAATATTCTGGCGTTAACCAGCACGCCGCCTTGGTGCTTAGCCATGGTGCCCGTAAGTACGTAATCTATGGGTAAACTGCTGCTTAACTCTAAATAGTCGCGGCTAAGAACGAAGTCGCCACCGTCGGTAATTCGAATGTAGTCTGTGGCTTTAAAATCGATAACGGGCACACGAAATTTATGCAGTTCGTGAACAAATGATTCTGCCATTTGCTTACCCAGTAAATCCGTTTCTTGCAGATTGGTATCAATAAGCGCGAAATGCGTTACGCCTATAGGCGTTTTTTCATTCACATATTCCATGTTCGCGATAAGGTCTTGGGTCATATTTTTTACGTAATCACCAATATGCTTAGTTAGCGGTCGCCCTTTATAGGCCCCTTGGACACTCGAATAAAGTGTAGGTTGACCTATAGCGCCAAACGCATCCATACCCTCTTGCTCGTTTGACTGTTCGTCATCGTCTTCTTTTTGTGGTGAAGGACGGTCTATCGCCATAATATCTACCACGTTCATGGCCGGTCGAGACGTTTCTTCAACTGCCACTTCTTCTTCACCTAACATCATAGAGCAACCGCTCAGGGCTAGCGTTGATGTTGCTAGGATACATGCCGTGCGTTTAGCCGTGCGTTTAAATAGTGCGTTCATCCCGTTACCTTCCACCTTCAGTTCTGTAGAGTCGACCATTACGGCTCGTTACTCGCTCTTCTTCCCAGAAAATCTCCGCCGGGAAAAAGCGGGTAGCTGCCGCCACCACGTCTTTATTTCTTACGTTGATAATTCTTGCGTTAACCACAGCACCAGACTGTTGGTAAACCAAGGTACCCGTTATGTAGAAGTCGACCCGTTCAATATCGGACAATTGGTCAATATTGCGCGTAAGTACTCTATCGCTTTCGTCATTAACAATTATATCGTTCGAAAGCTTAAATTCTTGAGTAGTAAAACCACGTTTTGTGGCTTCGGTCATCATGCCCTGCTCTAATTGATGCCCTAACATCATCAATGGATGTTGATCATTCTTGTTGTATTTCATGGTATCAACAGGCACAAATCCCGCCACGGCATAGCGCGCTTGCCTAGAAGGTCTCAAATCGGCAAACAACTCGTTGGCTAAAACGTAGGTGTGATATTCAACATTCCCAAGGGCTGGAACCGCCAAGGGATCAGACTGTGACATTTGGGCTTTAGGATCATCCGACGATTGACAGCCGCCAATGATGGCAAGTATTAATCCGGCAGAAATCGCTCGCGAAGTGCTGCGCAAAAAACCTTGCACGGTGCAGTACCCTGCTATTTTGGGTGCGTTACTAGCGCTACGCTTGTAACCCGCAAGTTGAATTAAACCGAACATATATTCACCTAGAAATAAGCCATTTGTAAAAAACGCGTTATGTGACACTTGTTGTCTTTTCTTATCAACAACAAGATTAGCAATATTCGCACCACAACCTGTGGGGGCGTGTCATGTAGCGCATAAAGTCTGAGAAAAGGTAAACGCTGAAAAGTGCCGAACTAAAGCAAGCCATGTCAGAAGGCCTGTAAAACACAGCCGTAAGCCGCATTGCTCCGCTACTTGGGGCTAAGAAAGAATATATTTTAGTTAGCCTACCTTTAGAAAAGGAACGCCAATCAAAGTATCTGAGGGTTTAAAATAACACCAACATTTGAGAGAAATTAAGGGTGCCTAAGCGGCAAGGCTATGCCGCTTTCAGGCGTAATTTGCCGGATAATTATTCCGTTTCCAGCTTCCATGCATAGCGCTTTATTGTGCGCTTGTTACGCGCTTTGTAACGCGCTTTGTTGTGCGACATTTTGTCGCTAGCTGCGCGCTTGGTCGAATAATCGTGACCAAAGGCGCTTAACCTGGGCAGCATCCTCGCCCTCTAGTTCTTTGTTATCAAACGCGGCTTGCAAGCTTGCTGCCATATCTGAATCTAATTGCTGCATAGTTGCGCTGCTTTGCATTTCTAGCTGACGAGATACCACTGCGAAATGGCCTTGTAAGTAACTGGCCGTAAACAGCTCATCGTCACTACCATGATTAACTACATCATCTAACGCAGCCTCTATCGCTGCAATTTGGTTTACTACTTGTTGGGGGGCTGAAGCCGGAGGTAACACGTATTTCTCCTATTCTTAAACGTAATCTAAAATTTCTAAACTATTCGGCGTTATAAAGAACCTTGTCTTTGTAACCAGTAATAATGGTGAACGCACCTTGTAGCGATGCATCTAACTCGGCATCGCCAGAATCTAATCGTAATGGTTTATTACCAAGCGATTGTAACTTTTGTTTAGTCGCAACAACCCGCATATTTTCTTTGCCAATAGCGCGGATAAAGTCTGGGCTAAGCTGCTGATTTCCACGCCCCAAAATATGACCTTGCCCACCAATAACGGTTAATACCACTTGGGTTGGCTTTCCTTGGGTAAGCGAAAGCAATTCAGATGCAGTTACATCGTTAGCTACAAGCGTTTTATCCAGCACCACATCAACACCTAGTAAGGTATTTTCTAAATCCAGAAACTCCATAACCGCGCCAACGGTAGAGCCCGACCCCATAACAAAATAGGTGTCTGGGTTGTCGTCCATTAATTCGCTAATGGTAGCGGCAATATCATCAAGGACTAGCGCTTCGTCCTCTTTACCACCCATTTTTACGGCTTGCACGTAAGTGAGTTCGGCGGGCACTCGCATCTCGCCATAGTGTTTTGCTATCACTTTTCCAGTTCGAAATGCGTTTTCATCGATATCTCGTACTTCGCCTTCCATCACACTGACAATTTCGCCCTTGATCATTTGGCTAATGACCTGCCCTGCGGCAGACGGAGTCACACAGTACACGCCAGAGTGGATTTTACATCCCGCCGGCACACCTAACACCGGCACTTTGTCACCCACAATTTTACACACATTGCGGGCAGTACCATCACCACCAGCAAATAAAATAACATCAAGATTACAGCCAAGGAATGCCTGTACAGCACGCTCGGTATCTTCCCCTTCTGTTTGTTGCGATGTACTCTTGTACACCACCTCAAAGGGTAAGCCTAACGAAGCACACACGTCTTCGCCCATCTCTGAACCGGCGGTAACGATAGTGAACTTTTCTGACAAAGCCTCTACTATAGACAGTGCTTTGCCCATTTTTTCGTTAGCCTTTTTTTCAGCGCCCATTGCTAACGCCTTTTCACGCACATCGGCACCATCACTGCCTTTTAATGCAAGCGCACCGCCTATACCTGCAAAAGGGTTAACTACCACGCCTAATCGAAATACCGGCTTGTTCATTGGGTTACTGCGCTCCCGTTAATTTCTGTGTGTTTTTTTAAAGCATCGATGAAGCGCGCCGCCCGAGGGGGGAAACCATTATTTTTATACCACGCTAACTGGGCTTCAACATTTTTAGTGAAACCTTTTCTATCGGGTTCGGCACCATTTAAATTATCGGTACTCACTTGAAATTGGCGCCCTGCGGCTTCGGTAAACGCCCATTCAATAGCTTGCGGCTTAATCTCTACACTTTCAAATTCAGCTTGCTGCTTGGCATCTCGCCCATCAGGACAATACCAATAACCGTAATCTTCAAGTAAACGACGCTTCTCACCCGCCACACACCAGTGGGCAATTTCATGCAGCGCGCTGGAAAAGAAGCCGTGTGCAAACACAATACGATGATAGGAAATATCTTCATTGGCAGGAAGATAAACAGGCTCGTCATCACCTAATACCAGCTTCGTTTGAAAGTCGGTAAAGGTGCTGTTGAACAAAGTAATAAGCGCAGGTACGTCAGGGTCTATCTCATTCGCCACGCTGAAAAACTCCAGCAGCGAGTGAATAACTTACCCGTGTTATATTGCACCAAGTACTAAAATTCAAAGACGTTTCCCGTTAGCCATACATTTAAGGGCGGGTATTATAACAGTGAAAATATGGCGGGAATAGGCTTAGCGGCTTGCATGCGCCACTCGCTTGCGTCAAGCTAGTATTAAAGCACTACGGAAGGATGTTATTTGCGTGCCACAGAATATCGTTAAGCATATACACAGAGTGAATGCGCTTCGAGACCTAGCGCTTAAAGTGGGTATTATGGATAGTATCCACGAACTTCAGCATTGGCAGTGCGAGCGCCTGCTGGTGTCTCACGATGATTTAGCCAAACAAGCGCGTTATCAAAAAGCCATGCAATTTTTTGTAGATGAACTTTATGGCCCAAAAGATTTCAGCCAGCGTGACGCAGATTTAATCCGCGTCATCCCTAAACTTGCCAAAGTGCTGCCCGACAAAGCTATGAATGCAATGAACGATGCGTTGGCACTTAATGCCCTGTCATTCGATTTAGACATGCAAATGGTCCATCAACTCAAAGGGGCGCCATTAAATCGGGACAGTTACGCTCAAGCCTACCGCAATACAGGACGCCAAACAGATAGGCAACGCCAGCTCGATATTATTGCGCACCTTGGCGAACAACTCGGTGATGTGATTAAAATTAGGGGAATTGGCATGTTAATTAGCTTATCAAGACGCCCCGCCAAACTAGCTGGGCTGTTGTCGCTGCACGAACTTCTAGAAAATGGCTTTCACTCATTTAAAGCCATCGGTAACGTGCAAAGCTTTATTCACCCTGTACTTGAGCGAGAAGAAGCACTGATGCATGCGTTGTTTGATGAGTCAGTCTCCTTGCCTGAAGATAATCCGCTTCCTATCGTCTCGCACAATCCAACACCTTGATGTAGCGGTACGCTCTCAATATACCCAACAACGTAGTCATAGAGTTTTATAAATATGCAAGCATTGTTACCCTGGCGATACCCGTCGCCTTTTACTAAATTATGGCCAATAGACGCCAGTCATTTAGATCACTACAACCACGTTAATAATGTGGCTTACTTAAGCCAAGCAGAAGCATTGGCGTGGTCTCATTCCAATTCACTTGGACTGCATTTTTCTGACTATCAGTCGCTTAACCGCGCTATGGTGATTAAACGCCATGAACTTGATTATCACCTGCCCTCTCACGAAGGTGATAATCTACAATGCGCAACGTGGATTGTAAGTTGTGATAACAAGCTAACCCTAAAAAGGCATTTTCAATTTATTTGCGAGCGTAGAAAGAAAACCGTATTTGAAGCACTCACCACATTTGTTTGCGTTAGCTTAGATAGTGGCGCACCCAAGCGTTTGCCCGAACCCTTTAAGGAAATTTATGGTAATGCATGCATTGAATCTAGCCTTCAACTGCAAAGCACGGGGAAATATAAGCGATGAACAAAGGGTTGTTAGCGTGTTTATTTGTGGTGCTTGCTGCATCTTTGCTGTTAAACGGCTACCTGTTTCTTTCGTTGAACCAAGCCGTAGAAATAGCGGCGTCGAACAAAGCGTCGCTTATTCAATCTTCAGCCAACCTAAATAGCTATAAAGACGTGCCCGCTACAGATAAACGTAATGCGGAAACTAACAGTAATGTGTACGACGGGTCAAAAAGAGAACTTCAAGTCACCAATAACTACATTCATGAACTAACCCTACTGTTAAACAGCGGTAATTACGCTTTACTCAAGCAACAATTAAATAGCGCACTACAACAATTTCCCACCGATGAAAGCTTGTTGTTGCTTGAGGCCGAATTAATTGTAAGAACACAGCCGCTATCAGATGCGCTTATACACTTTCATGATTTAGCAGAATTGCCGTTTTCGCCAGCCAGCAAAGCCAAGGTTGAAAAGCGAATTGCCAACCTTTACGACACTGCTCAAAACGAGCTTTCCGCTAGCGGTCAATGGGACTTACTGGCAAACTTAAATGAACCCTTATTTCAACGGGTGCCTGATAACAGGCAGTATATTCTTCAACTTGCTGAGGCTTATGCCAGGCAACAAAAAATTACGTTAATGGAAGATGTACTGGCAAGCCTTTCTTATAACGATAGCCAAGCCAATGCGATACGGAAAATCGCGTACAGTGAAAGTAATAGTGATGACCCGAATAGTACTGACGAGCGCATTGCTCGCAACGAACTTCTTGGAAACGATGTTACCCGCGTAGCACTTGTACGAGACGGCGATCAGTACCGTGTGGGTGTAAAAGCCCTTAATCAACAAGCTGACATGGTGCTAGATACCGGTGCCACCACAACCGCCATCACCACAGATTTATTCAGCCGCTTAGGTGGGCTACGTCGCCTTACTTTTATTGGTAATTTTGATGTAAACACTGCCTCTGGCACCATCAGTGCGCCGTTGGTACACATCCCTACTTTTTATTTTGCAGGCTTCCGTTTTGATGATGTTTCAGCGCTAGTGCTCCCCGTCGATGCGTTGCCTAGCGCAGATGGGCTGTTAGGCATGAATATTTTAGGTAAATTCGACTTTTCCATTAGCCCCCAAGACAGCGAGCTTACCTTAAAAGTACGAGAAGAAAGTAATGCCCCGGATTAGACCGAATACATTCCGCCTAGTAATCATTCATCGCTAGCTTAATACAACGTCTTAACCAACTCGAATTCATCAACATTCCTGCTGCATAAATTAAATACACGTTACAAACCCCACGAAAACCTACCTGCCAAAAATCTACCTACGTGAGTACGTATTTTTAACTCTTCACTTGACGGGAATAAATTTAAGCTTACACTTGTGCGCTGACTGAGCATACACTTGTACGCTTAAATTATTTTTACTCTTTAGCTAAGTCTGTTTTGAAAAATTAATAGGTGTGATCTCTACGTTGAAACTATTACTCGATAATCTAGCCCATCGCTTGCTCCATCACAGTTCATGGAGAGGATATTGGGAAGTGCTTATACAGCAGGTTAAACCTGCGTGGCGAGATGGCTATTACAGAGCGCAAGTTGAAGCTGTCAGAAATCTTAGTTCTGACATGTTGGAAGTTATGCTAAAGCCCGAAAAAGCTTGGCCTAGTCATATTGCAGGGCAACATATCGCGCTAACCATTGAAGTGAATGGAAGGCTTACTACCCGCGTATTTACCGTTGCTTGCGGGGCAAGCTTTCACCGCGAAATGAAAAATATTCGGCTTGTCACCAAGGTCAATAACAAAGGTGCACTTACCCCGGCTCTTTCCTCGATAACACCCAATACATGGGTGAACATTTCAGCGCCTAAGGGTAATTTCACCTTACCTAATACCGATAAACCCGTGCTTATGGTGGCTGGCGGCTCGGGCATAACGCCGTTTATCGCTATGCTTGAAGACGCCATTGAAAATAACGCAATACACCGCGCACCTGTTCATCTGCTTTACTTTGCAAAGCCCAACGAGCACGTGTTGCAAAGCGAATTACTAGCACTTAAAAAACGCGCCAACAACTTTACTTTTGCCGTGTTGACTCGACAAAAAGATGGCGATGTAAAAGATTACCTATCCCACTTTGCTGATGCCCACTGGTTGGTGTGTGGCCCTAATGCGATGTACGAACAGGTTCACGAAGTAGCCAAACTGGTGAGGGCACCGTTAGACAGTGAGCATTTTGCCGCATTGCCCACTGTGAACATTGGAAGTTTGAGCGAAAAAGAAACCTTTTCTTTGGTGCACAACGGTCAGCATTTATCGGTGAGTAATCAGAAATCTCTGCTTTCGCAGCTTCAAGAAGCGAAGCAGCCTGTGACTTATGGCTGCGGTATGGGCATTTGCCATCAATGCCAATGTGTGAAAAAGCGGGGCGTAGTGCGAGATACCCGCACCGGCGAGCTGTCTGATAGTGCCGAGCAACTTATTCAGCTATGTGTATCGCAAGCCGTAACCGATTTGGAGATTCAACTATGAACACTCGCGTCTTAATTAACACCGAGGAACTACAAGAAGCGCCTAGTAAAACTGACGCGCGATTACAACAAGCAACTACCCCACCGCAGAGCGTAAGCAAACCCTATTACGACATGTTGGAAGCTCAACTTGATGCAATAAAGTCGGAAGTAAAAGATAAAATAGGTGCTGAAGATGCAGCCTATATTCGACGTATTATTCTTATCCAGCGTATTTGTGAATGGAGTGGCCGTATATTATTAATGCTTGGTTTCTTACAGCCTCTACTTTGGGTAGCTGGCGTACTAAGTTTAGCCACAGCTAAAATACTGGATAACATGGAAATTGGCCATAACGTGATGCACGGTCAGTATGACTGGATGAACGACAGTCATATTAATTCAAAGCGCTATGAGTGGGATATTGCCTGCGATGGGGCAAGCTGGAACCGCGTGCACAACTACGAACATCACACCTACACCAATATTATTGGCAAGGATAGAGACTTTGGCTATGGCCTACTTCGCTTATCGAACGACTTTAGATGGCGGGTAAAGAACCTTTGGCAGTTCGCTACCTATATTTTGCTTAGCGTAATGTTTCAGTGGGGTGTGTCGTATCACGAGATGGCCGCAGAACGCGTATTCTTCGGCAAGAAGAAAAAAAACCGCAAAAACCAAGTAACCCATAGCGAGCTTAAAAAACACTTTTTCAGTAAAGGCGCACGTCAGTTGGTAAAAGATTATGTGCTCTTCCCTTTGCTGGCTGGCCCGCTGTTCTTATGGGTATTGTCAGGCAACCTTATTGCTAATTTGCTACGTAATTTATGGACATCTACCATCATCTTTTGCGGGCACTTTACCGGCGATGTGGAAACCTTTAAAGCAGAGGATTGCAAAAATGAGACACGCGGCCAGTGGTACTATCGTCAGGCCTTAGGCTCATCAAATATTAAGGGCGGAAATTTATTTCACATACTTACTGGGCATTTAAGTTTTCAGGTAGAACACCATTTATTTCCTGACATTCCCGCCAGACGATACCGAGAAATGGCCCCTAAAGTACAAGCCGTATTTAAACAACACGGTATGCACTACAACACTGGCAGCTTTTGGAAGCAGTACGCTAGCGTACTAAAGCGCATTGTTCGCTACTCTTTTCCTTAAGCGCAAAAACCTACCAGCCGGCCATAGCGCTTGCGCTGGTATTTTTGCGCGCAAAGGTATTTACGGAAAAAGTACTTACAGGAAAAAGTACTGGCTGAACAAGCTACTGGCAAAAAAGGTTTAATTCAATCTAAGCACGATAACGCCGACAAAAGCAGCGGTTAATCCTAGCACTTCTTGACGGCTAAATGTTTCTTTTAAAACAACATGAGAATAAAGGAGAATAAGTAAAATATTCATTCCTGAAATTGCGGAAACTAACCCAGTATTACCAATAGAAAAAGCAGATATTATTGCAACCATTCCACTTACATTTGCAACCCCGACTAGTAGTCCGCAAGAAAAGGTTTTTATTTCCGACCAATTAGTTTTATCTGAATATTGAGATGCTATAAATTTCTTACGCTTTGCTAACCACCTCATGGCAAAAAGGAAACTGCCAAAGCCGAACATAGACGTTAACGTTGCAAAAACATCGGCCTCTAAAAGTGTGGACTGTTTACCCATTAAATCAGTAAACGTAAAGCACAATGCAGCAAGTAGCCCCCATTGCGCCCCTTTTAAATTATTAATAGAGATATCTGAAGAATATCTAATAATACAAAGGCCACAAAAAATGATAACAAATCCAATTAATTGAATAGAGGTTAACGTCTCTTTCCAAATTAAAAATGCAAAGATGAGGACGAACAAAGGCGTTAACCCTGATAATACGCTGATAAGTGATGCTTTTCCTACTGAAAACCCTTTGTGTAAAACAGCATTAGCGGCAAAAGATCCAAAGCCTAACCCCATACCAACAGCGACATCAGCCCAGCCATACCAACGTTGGTTTAACAACACTACGCCTACTACGCTGATGATAAAGCCTATGCAGAAAACACCAAATAGCAGCAGGTCTCGATTTAAGTTTTTTTGTGATGTCCATTGATACAAGATCCCCCGCAAACCAAAGAAAAATGTTGCGAGCAATGCAAAAACAATCCACATAATAAATGAGTCTCATGGTCGTGATGATTTGATAGCTTAAAGTGAAAAAAAAGCGCTTACTAATTAATAACCTGTTTTATTTAAAGATGTGCGGGGTTCTATTATTTCATCATATGCTTTATTGATGATTCTTTTATTTCAAATACATGAAAGCGTTAGCGCAGCTATGACGTTTTTATACTTGCTATTATACGTGCTAAAAAGTCGGTGCCATAAGGTGCCATAAAATGAAGAGCGGCCACTGCCTGTATCAACTAAAGAAGTCCGTTAAAGACAAACAGCGGACATTCAACGCCCACATAAGAGGCTTCAAAACTTAAGCGGCGATTGGTTAAAATTGGGCGGAGCACCAAACTAATCGCCGCGTAGTTTTGATGTCCCAATGAGAGTTTTTCAGCGAACGACTTGATGCGTTTGTTAGGAATACCTCAACCAGCAACCCCAATGATTGAGCGTAATTTTTCCGTTAGCTCTTTCTTTAATATTGGAATCTGCTCTAAGTCTGCCAAGGCTCGATCTTGTCGAGAAAACATTTTATCTATCTGCTCATTGCTGATGTTAGCCCGACTAATATACTTTTCAGCAGAACGATAGGTCTGAACTCCTTTAGCAACGTTGCGATGAAAGTTAGTCATAACAACGTCTACTGATTCTGGAAGTAAAACCCGGTTCTCATCATAGTAATGAACTAAAGCACGCCACGCATCAATGAATTCATCATAGTAATCGCATTGGTCCGAACTATTAAAAGTTGCGTCATTTATTGTTTTTTCTAACTCAGTAACTAACCTGAACAGTTCAACAATAACATTGGCCTGTTTCTCAAAAATACCACCATAAGAAATTTGAAGCCTAATCCTCTCTTTCTCAAGAGCTGACTGATAGGAAGAGATTGATTTAGCTGCGTCTTGGGCTAATTGTGATTTGAATGCCTCCACATCCTTATTCAGCCAATGCGTAATAATTGACTTTGTCAAAAATGCCAAGATAGCGAGAACTATCGAGTTTGCAGTAACTACTGCGATTACTGAGTTAACATCCATACTTTTCAGGTATTCCTAGCGCCCTGTGAACAGGCAAAAAATAGTTAGTTAAAATTAGCGACGAAGGAGCAAAACCAACTGTTTTTTGTCCTTGTTTAACAGCTTGTTATGTTACAAGTTACGCTGCATGTCTCTTAACTTCATAGCAGTACAGCAAAAATCTCTAGCGAGGTCACTAGTTTGATCTGAAATCTGAATCCAATGAGACTCAGGTATATCAGGATTATAACGGCGAAACTCAGATATATTTATATAGTCATATCCACCAACGGCACCAGCTGACTGCTGCGAAAAGTGCCTAATAAAAGTCCACGCCTTCTGAAGTAGTAGAACTCTGAGTTCTTCAAGCTCTAAATTGTTAAAGTGATAAACAGGGTCATTTTCATAATAAATTAGGTCATTAAATGGCTTAATTACATTATCAGGAACAAACCTTCTAAAAGGTTCATCGTTAATTTTTTGGATAACATCATAAGGTAAGATACCATTTAGAAACTCAAAAACTCTACGATCCTGCTCAGAGTATGAGCTTACTGCTGGTGCAACAGCGCTAGGGTTAGCCAGCATTGTGTAAGCAAAATTCTCAGCCTGAATTTTCCACTCTTTTAGCTGCTGAACCGTATACGTATTAAAGTCAGCATCAATTAGATTCCCATGGTTTCTACACATCCAAATGCCATTATCTAAGCTCTTCCTTTGCTCAGTCGTCATCGTAGGATCAAATCTAGGGCCGTTTTCTGCGGCAGCAGAAATGTGCGCAGCTATCCCATTATTTATTTTTTTTTCTAAATCAGTGTTGGAAGGGCCAAGTGTAAACTGCCCACAATTGGGAAATGAGCACCGCCACCCAGCGCGATCAGCCAATGTTCTCTTCGTTCCTTCGGAAAAATCATCTCTACCTTTACTCATATTCACCTAAATTTGATTTGTAACATAACGCCTAAAGCTGGCGCGTTGCTTTTTTGCGTCGCCCTGCCTTTGCTTGTTAAATTCTGACCAGCTTCTGCACACCATTACCCATCCTTGCGTTGTTGAGTGTGACAAAGCCAGAACCATCATTAAAAGCATAAAATACAGAATTTTCGTGTAAAACTTGTTTCAAATTTTCAAGTTCAGCGGGATTAATAGGCTCTACTATCCAGATGCCTGCGGTCACGTAAGCTGGATTAGTTCGATCTATGGTGCAGCAATATGCAAAGTCGGCTAGTGCAGTAAGTAGTGGTCTTAGACCACCAATTAATGTATCCGATTCATCCAACTTTGCCTCAAGGGATATTACCATTGCCATTTTTGAATAATCGAGATCATAAGAATCCAGCTCTGAACTGTTGGAATAGGTAATGATGTATTGCCCATCAGGAAAATAAGTAGGAGCGCCTTCCATCACCGTAACCAGAGCCTTTGGATTTGAAAATTGAAACTCCAAATCTTGAACATCGCTCATAAGAGAAACAGATGTAAGTACAATGCCAGTTGCAGATATCAACCACTTTTTCAGACTTTCTTTATTCGGGAATTTCTTCTCGTTCATCGCACGAATCTCTCTGAGAAATTTAACAGTAAGTTATACCGACCATGCAAGGTTGGCAACCTTGCATGGTCAAAATGTCCAATGTCGTACATGCGCTCATAGGTGCCATTAAATTTTGAATGAGCCAACGGCGGCTTTACGTACGATTAGGTCCCATAGAGTCACGGGATCAAGAAGGCAAACAGCTGTCACTCAAAGCTGCGGCTACTAAGTATTGCGGCATTCGTGACTTGCTATGTACGATACAAATAATTATTAAGCACTTCAACTAACTCAAGTGCTTCAATTTTTGAAAGATAAGGTATCTTTATAGTTCTAGCCCAAAAGAAAGTTTTACCCGTTTTTAGTTTCACATGTGAAAAAGGCATAGCCAACATTCTGTTATCCTTCCGGTTAGGGATAGGAGTCAAAAATTCTACATCTCGATACAGAGTTTCACTGTCTAGAACTTTAATCTGACCTTTTACTTTTGCGGCAGCAATTAAGCCGCACCATTCGTGCGAAAAGAAAACAATATCTTCTACATGAATATGGTGAACAAACTTCTTTGCGTCACCATATGCTTCAAGACGACTATTATCTATCATCGACCAAATAGAGTTCTCGTCCCAACGACGATTTGTGTCGAATATTACGCCTTTCACATCACTTGGGTTTTTGTGTTGATCATGTGGAAGTGCAAAGAATTCAAAGTAATTTTCTCCAGCGAGTTCATAAACCCTATATGGTAGGAAATAAATAGAAATACCGTTTTTCTTCCAGTAATCAACGTGAGAAATTAGTGATTGATCGGCTGCACTGCCGATAATTAATAGATGTTGTTTATTGTTCATTTTTTCAGGCTCTAGTTCGTGCTCAAGGCCGAAAGCTTCTTTGTGAGCTTGAACTAGAGACGTTTCGTTTTGACTATGCCGTATAAATTTTTCTTCTAATTTTTGGTAGCTCCATTGACCAGCATCTTGCATGTACCTTAGAGCTTGATTGACGGTATCTTCCCCATCAGATGCACTCTTTAAGCTAAATAATAATAATTCACCTATTTCATTGAGAGCATATATATTCACTCCACCTTGCCGCTGCTTTCCCTGAAGCACAGGCATTAATCTAGCTTCTTCAAACAATACATCTAAAATACTACTTGAAATTAAGCTCTCTAGATTATTCGCAGACTTTCCAAAACTCGAAAAGTCTTTAAACTCTAAAAGTTCTAATTTCTTAAAAACGTTGGCTTGTTCTTCTATTTTGTAGAGCATTTTTGCACTCCTTCGAATGATCATTCAGTAAAATAAGATAAGGTATAGTGATTAAAAGGCGCGACAATATGTGTCGCACGAGTAAGGACGAGCTGAGATGAGTCAGATAACAGAACGGAATACACTAAGTCGCCAATGGGAAATCTTGAGACTCTTACCTTCATTTGGGGTAGGTATGACGGCCAGCGAACTAGTGAAAAGACTTACAGGCCTAGGTTTTAATGTTTCAAAGCGTACTGTAGAACGAGATTTAAATGAGCTGTCTCGACAATTTCCGTTGCTCTGTAACGACAAAAGTAGACCTTATGGCTGGCGCTGGATGGATAATGCTTCGTTTGATATACCTAATCTCAGCTTCAGTGATTGTGTTTCCCTGGCAATAGCCGAAGAAGTTATCGCTCCACTACTACCACCCTCGGTTTTAAGACCATTAAAGCCACGTTTCGAATATGCTAAAAAACATTTGCAAGAAGCTAATCGAGATAATGCTCTTGCTCAATGGACGGATAAAGTCGCCATTCGAACACCATCAATGCCGTTACTCCCTCCAGCTATTGACGGACAAGTCCTTAACGTTATCCAGACTGCTCTGCTAGATGATAAGCAAGTGCAAGTTGTTTATTCGGGTGTTTGGGCGGAAGAGGCTAAAACACTCGTGTTACACCCCCTCGGGTTGATTCAGCGAGGTAAGATACTTTATTTAGCTGCCACAGCATTTAGTTACAAAGATGTCCGTTTATATGCGTTACAGAGAATAAATGTCGCTGAACAACTAAAAGAGAATATTGATAAGCCAGTAAATTTTTCGTTGCAACATTATATCGATTCTGGTGCTGCTGAATTTAGGTTGAGTGGTGACATTGCTTTTGAAGCTCGAATTCATCGTTCGGTCATCAACTATCTTTTTGAGACTCCGTTATCGCATGATATGCAGGTTAAGGACACTAATACTGACTGGCTTAACCTTACTGCCACCGTTAAGGATTCTTGGCAGTTCAGATGGTGGCTACGTTCACAAGGGAGCAGTATTGAAGTGCTTGCACCTACGAATTTGCGACAAACAATTAAAAATGAAGTCACCGCATTATCCAATTTGTATAAAGTAGATAATTTTTAATCTATGCGACAAATTATGACGCAGTTTAGGTGTAAGTTTTGTGTATAAGTTGAAAGGATAAAGGATTAAGTAATGACGAAGCGCGAGTTAAATGAAAAATTCAAACAATTTGCATGTTCCCACTACGGCTGTGATGGTGGAAATTTAGATTCGAGTGTTTGGGTATGTGGCTTGGAGTGGGGAACGGAGTTTAAAGACTTAGCTGATCTAGAAAAGACAATGGAGGGCCCCTTCAATGTGGGCAACTGGGATGGACAGGTACAAGAGCGTCTTAAATATCAATACAATAATAAGATTGCCTGGCTATACAGTTATCTCTATGACTGGGAACATGGGCATAAAGAACAAGCTGTTAAACACAAGCTTATGTGCTCGGATGGCATTGGATTTAAGATGAACGCTTTTCCTATTTCTTTCAAAAATCGCTCCAGTGTATCTTGGAATAGCGATATGGCTAAGCTCATAGGACTGCATTCTTTCGACGTTTATATAGAATGGTGTATTTCACATCGAGGGCGTTTTTTTCAAAGCTTAGTAAAAAAACATAGTCCGCGAGTAATAGTATGTACCGGCAAAGGCTCGATGATGTCCTTTTTTCGCTTTTTCGACTGCGATTTGACGACTGTAGACGACGGTCAAATGTTCAATGTTGCGCGTTGCAATGACAATAACACTCTGGTGTTTGTTGTCCCATTCTTTGGTGGTGCTTCGGGTATCAATAGTTTCGACAAAATGGCTGCACTGGCAAGTAATATATCTAAGTACGCTGATAATACCTTGGGCCCAACCGACTGGAAGTAAAGGAGCATACAAAACTGAATACACTCCTTTTTATGATTATATTAAATGGCTTCCTTACAATGACGCGGTTCTTATTGACCGGATAATTCTGCTCTTAGATTACTGTCCTTCGAAGTGGGGAACATATCGCGTAAGGGTCCGCTTCACGTACAGAGCAGCCCAATAGCCTCAATGGCTCAGTGAGACAAAGAGCGGAAGTTCACTAATCTAATATATTTGGAGAGATAGAAATGTCTTAGTTTACTAGGTTGTAATCTATTAAACAGTGGCATATATACAAGGCAGTGCACGTTCTTAAGACTGTTAGTTATGAAACTGAATATTTTATTCTTTCAATCAATTTTGTTTCAATATTCAATATCAGCATTCCGACAGCGGGATGAGTAAAAACTCCTGTATCTCCACCTTGAATTGAAGCATTGAAAAGAGTGTTGGAACCATCTGGATTTTGAGGTTGTTTGAAACCGAGAAGCTCTTTGTTATCCTCTTTACGTTCGTAAACTATAGGCGAAAGCAGGTTATTTGAAAATTGGAAACTACCTTCAGCAATAACTTTGCTGTCGAATCCATAGATTTGCAATGAAACCGATTGCGGTGGTCGGATATTAAGCGCTACCTTTTTTCCGACTTCAAAATCTATCCTTATTATCTGACTCGGTATTGTTGTTTGCAATTCAAAGTGAGACCTCGATTTTTTAGACGCTCGCCAACATACTCTATGCTCTAATTGATTAGCATAACTTTTTGGCTTATTGAAGAGAGGATCGTATTTGTGAATCATACTGCGAAAAGGAAGCTGGTTAGTCCATGGGCAAAATGATGGTATGTTATAGAAATCTCGACCATTATAATCACAGTTTTTTCTTCCAATGAATGTTAGCTCGGGATTTGAAGATATCTCATCAATGAGCTTACTAGGCCTAACGATCAAGCAACATGAAGTTCTATTTTCCTTTAAAGCCCAAAAAAGTGACTCACTAATAAGGTTGTTTGTTGTGCAAAGAACGAAAATATCTTCGTCAATGCAAGGATCGTAAACTATGGTTTCTCTTTCACTTGCATTATGATTAAAACCATGAAGAGAAATTTCCCCCTCGCGTTCGTCATCAATTAAACCTCCGAAATCGCCTTTCCGAAAATTTAAAATGTTTGAAAGATAAACTTGCCCTGAAATAAAGACATCTAAATAGGAACTTTCGAGAAACCTAAACTGTGGCTGATAAAACACAACGTCGTTAGAATCATTTATTGAATTACTCAGTGTTTGCTGCATTGTCGACTACTTAAAACTTGTTAAAAATAAATTATAAAACTTAGAACGCAACCGAATAAACGCAATTATATTCTCCGAACGGAAGTATTAATACGATTGCTCCACGAATATCAATTACAAGCAATAACAGTATAGACTCTGATTGTTACCATAGTTAGAGATAGTTTCTAAGCAATTTTACACCAGAAATCCCTTATCGAGATTTGTCCCTCGCTGAATCACTACGATATGCTCTCTTTTAAAAGGTTTGAGAAAACTCGTCCGCTTTACATACAAAGCTGCCGCATACCCAAAGAGCCCCAAAAGGCTCTTACTGGCGCTTAGCTATCTATAAAATACCGCAGCAAATAAAAAGGCCTATTCCCGCAGGAATAGGCCTTTTAGACAATTATCAATGTTGAAATCTATATTAGGGTTAGTAAATATTAACGTATCTTCCTAACCCTGCTGCAAAATCCCAAACATCAATTTAAACCGCAGCACACACTCGCGTACCTTGGTCGATAGCACGTTTTGCATCTAGTTCTAATGCTTCATCGGCACCACCAATTAGGTGATAAGGCATATTAAGCCCTTCAACGATGTCGCGCATCGGCTCTTGGCCAGCACAAATAATCACGTTATCGACAGGAAGTAGTTGGCTTTCACCATTAACAGTAATATGTAAGCCTTCATCGTCAATTTTGTCGTAGGTTACGCCTGGAATCATTTTAACCCCTTTCGCTAACAACCCTACGCGGTGAGCCCAGCCCGTGGTTTTACCTAAGCCAGCGCCCACTTTGTTGGTTTTACGTTGTAGCAAGAATATCTCGCGACTAGACGGCTCAGGCTGTGGCTTAACCCCTTCAATTCCTGAACGCGCGGTAAAGGTCATATCAATACCCCACTCTTTCATAAACGCAGGAATATCTTGGCTTGGAGTCGATTTACCGTGTGATAAGAACTCGGCCGTATCGAAGCCGATACCACCGGCCCCAATAATGGCTACGCGCTGCCCTACTGGCTTTTTGGCTTTAAGCACGTCTAAGTAGCTCATCACTTTTTCATGCTCAACGCCTTCAATGGCAGGCGTGCGCGGTTTTATACCGGTGGCCACCATCACTTCATCAAAGCCTTCGTCGTTAAGCATAGCTGCATCAACTCTGGTGTTTAGCTTTAACGTAATATTTTTGTGCAGCTCAATTTGACGAGCAAAATAACGCAAGGTTTCATAGAACTCTTCTTTACCCGGAATTTGTTTCGCTACATTGAATTGACCACCAATTTCGTTAGCACTGTCGTAAATCACTACATCGTGACCACGCTGGGCAGACGTTACGGCTGACGCTAAACCTGCTGGCCCTGCCCCAACTACCGCAATGCGTTTTTTGGTGTCGGCCGGCACTACATTTAGTTCTAACTCATGACACGCACGAGGGTTAACTAAACAGCTGGTTAACTTGCCATTAAATACATGGTCAAGGCAGGCTTGGTTACAGCCAATACAGGTGTTTATTTCGTCTGCGCGATTTTGCTGCGCTTTACGCACAAAGTCCGAATCGGCCAAGAAAGGGCGTGCCATCGACACCATGTCGGCATCGCCGCGCGCCAACACTTCTTCTGCCACTTTCGGCGTATTAATTCTATTTGAGGTTATCACCGGAATGCTCAAGGCTTCGCGGAACTTCGCTGTTACCCAAGTAAATGCGGCTCTGGGCACTTTTGTCGCAATAGTAGGAATACGGGCTTCGTGCCAACCAATGCCAGTATTGATGATAGTTGCACCGGCTTTTTCAATCTCTTTACCTAGCTGAACCACTTCTTCGTAGTTTGAGCCACCTTCAACAAGGTCTAGCATTGATAAACGGTAAATAATGATGAAGTGTTTGCCCACTGCTTCACGTACACGACGAACCACTTCAATAGGTAGTCGGATACGGTTTTCATATTCGCCGCCCCAGTCATCGTCTCTGTGGTTGGTGCGCTTGGCAATAAACTGGTTTAAGAAGTAACCTTCAGAGCCCATAATTTCAACGCCATCATAACCAGCACGCTGTGCTTGAGTAGCTGAAAATACGAAATCTTTAATTTGCTGTTCTATTTCGTCGTCTTCTAATGCCTTTGGCTTGAACGGGTTAATGGGCGCTTGTACTGCAGAAGGCGCCACCAATTTATCGCTATAAGCATAACGACCGGTATGCAAAATTTGCATACAAATTTTACCACCCGCAATATGCACGGCATCGGTCACTTCTTTATGGTGATTGATAGCTTCGTCTGTATCTAGTCGGCGAGTTGAAGGATGGGTTGAGCCTTCTTCGTTCGGCCCAATACCGCCGGTAACAATAAGGGCGACACCGCCTCTGGCACGCTCTGCATAAAACGCAGCCATGTGCTTATGGCCTTTTGGCATTTCTTCTAAGCCAGTGTGCATAGAACCCATTAACACACGGTTTTTAAGCTGGGTAAAACCTAAGTCTAACGGGCGAAATAAACTTGGGTATACAGGATGATCGGTAACGGTCGTATTCATCATAAATCCTTAACTAGTGCCTGTTTCTTAATGCTTCTATATTCTGTTTTTACAGCGTGTTTCTTGTAGGCTATTCGGTTGCCTGCACGCTAGTCTTTCATCTTATTTACTGCGCCATGAAGTGGCTCAAAATCAGGAAGCGATTGGGTTTTCTGTGCTTCCATGGCTTTCATCACATCTTCCATTTGGAACATGCCTGCCTGCCACGTTGCCATGTAAGTTAAGCTCTCAGCAATAGTGTGCTCGGTAGCGTAATTAATCATGGTTTTAGTGCCAGCTACCGCAACGGGAGAATTCATCGCGATAGACTGTGCTAACTTAGTCACTTCGCTCAGCATAATATCTTGATCATCAAATACCTTATTCACGAAGCCTAACTGCTGGGCTTCTTGAGCGCCAAAATTACGGCCGGTATACGCCAACTCTTTCACAACACCAATAGGAATAAGCTTAGGTAAACGTTGTAATGTACCTACGTCGGCGGTCATGCCTAATTGCGTTTCTTTAATGGTAAAGAAGGCATCGCTGGTGCAATAACGCATGTCGCAGGCGCTAAGTAAATCTACTGCACCGCCAATGGCACCGCCCTGTACTGCTCCAATCACCGGCATACGGGCTTGTTCAATCGCCGTAAAGCTATCTTGTAATAGCATCACCATACGGCGCATGCGTTCAGCGCGACGTGATGGGTCGCCTTTAAAGTCTTTCGCCATATTCAAAAATACCGACAAGTCCATGCCAGCTGAAAAATGCTTTCCGGTAGAAGAAATGATAACAACGCGGGCGGTGCCCTCGTCGTCTATCGCGCGAATGGCAGCGGGGAATTCTGTCCAAAAGGCAGGATTCATACTGTTCATGGCTTCTGGCCTGTTTAACACGACCTTTGCAATATACCCTTCTTGTATCACTTCAAGGGTAGAATACGGGTTTTCTTGCGACATTGACTCGGCTTCCATTTCACTCTCCTGTTAACATTTTTGCAAACTAGACAGCGTCAAGATAAAATGCAATGTTGACACTGTCAAGATAAAACGTTATCTATTCGTCTCAACCATAAAATAGGGTTTGGTTTACACCAGTATGACAAACGCAGCACAAACTTATCATCATGGCGATTTGCGCACCGCTTTATTAGAAGCGGCAACGAAACGGGTGGCAGAATTCGGGATAGACAGCTTATCACTTAGAAAGCTTGCGGAAGATGCTGGTGTGTCGCGAACCGCGCCCTATCATCATTTTAAAGACAAAAGCGCCTTGTTAAGCGCTATTGCGGCCAAAGGTTTTAGCCAGTGGCATACCAACGCCAAGCGAATTTTCGAACAACACGACGTGGCACCTCAAGCGCGATTTCGTCAGTTTATTCATGAGTATATAGGCTACGCAGCGGACAACCCGCAAATGTATGAGCTGATGTTTGGTCGTACTATTTGGCACGACAATGGCGCAACACAAGGGCTAAAAGAAGTGGCTTACCCTTGCTTTCAGTTCCAAGTAGATATGACAAAGTACTGGCAGCAAACAGGCCTACTACCAGCAGGGCAAGATGCACTTCGAATGGCGCAAGTAACCTGGGGCACCTTGCATGGTATTGCACGGTTATTAATTGATGGGATATATGCTGATCGCAGCCACGTTGATGAAATGTGTGACTGCGCCGCCGATTTGTTTATGCAAGTATCGAAAAACTAAGGCATCAGCTAAATGGGCGCAGCAAGCCCTTCATGTTCTGCTTTTATAAAATCTACCGCTCGTTCTGCAATCATGATGGTAGGTGCATTGGTATTTCCGCCAATAAGGCTTGGCATCACAGAGGCATCTACCACACGCAGGCCTTTTACGCCGCGTACTTTAAGCTGATTGTCGACCACGGCCATAGGGTCTTCGTCACTCCCCATTTTACAAGTACCGATAGGATGATAAATAGTTTCAGCCCGCTCCCTTAGAAACTCAAGAAGCGCTTCATCAGACTCAGCATCAGTGCCTGGATGCAGTTCACTGCCTTCAAATTTATCAAACGTAGGTGCAGCTAACAGCTTTCTTGCCATTCGTATGCCTTCAATCATTACTTGTCTATCGTCAGGTTCCGTGAGGTATCCTGGGTCGATAAGCGGGTGATCGGCAGGATGGCTGCTTTGCAGCGTAATACTGCCCCTGCTTTTAGGGTACAAACAACACACATGCACGCCGTAACCGTAACCAAAGGCAAACTTTCGCCCGTGATCATCTAATATAGCGGGCAAGAAATGAAATTGAATATCTGGCCCTCGGGTAGCAAGGCTTGAACTTACAAAACCGCCCGCTTCAGCCACATTAGAAGAATAAATTCCCTTGCGGTGAAAAAGATAATCGTACGAGGCCTTTAGGTACGAGGGTAATGCACCAGCAGCAATCGCATAACCTTCTCGTGCTTTACAGGTAAATTGAACAATAGCATCTAGGTGGTCTTGTAAATTTTGCCCCACCCCTGGCAGGTCATTCATGACATAAATGCCTTGGTCTTCCAATTCGTTTCTTGGCCCGATACCGGAAAGCATAAGTAGTTGGGGAGAATTGATAGCGCCTCCGCAGAGTATTACTTCGCTATTAGCCGCTTCACGGTTAATAGAGTACCGCGCAATTTTGCCTTTTTCTCGTACTTGCACGCCAATGGCTCTGTTGTCGTCAAACAGTACTTTTTCCACGGCCACACCGGTAAGTACAGTAAGATTATTGCGGTGAAGTGCTTGGCTTAAATAGCCTTTTGCGGTTGAGCAACGCTGTCCGTTAATTTGTGTAACATGATAATAGCCAATGCCTTCACGTATATCGCGGTTAAAATCATCTACAACATTAAAATCTGCGTGGCTTGCGGCTTCAACGAAAGCATCGGAAAGCACACTGGTGTGCTTAAGTTGAGAAACATGCAGCGGCCCACCTTCTCCATGGAATTCGTCTTCACCTTTAAAGAAGTTTTCTGAGCGTTTGAAGTACGGTAGTACGTCCTCAAACCCCCAGCCAGCTGCGCCCTGCTCTACCCAATAATCGTAGTCTTCTTTTTGGCCACGAATGTAACACATAGCATTAACGGAACTGCTGCCGCCTAGTGTTTTTCCTCGAGGCCAAAATAGCTCACGATCGTATAGTTCTTTTTGTGGTGCGGTATGGTACCCCCACCCTATGCCTTCAAATCGGCTTAATAGCGATAAACCAAAAGGAATATGAATAAGCGGGTTAGTGTCTTTCGTACCGGCTTCAAGCATAAGAATTTTCAGAGCTGGGTTTTCAGATAATCGTGCCGCTAATACCGCACCTGCGGACCCACCGCCTACGATGATATAGTCATACTTACCCTGAATCTCATTCATGCATTGCTCCAAAACACGTTTACGCGGTGAAATACTCAGTTAATGCCTGTATTACTATGCAATTACGAATTGTAGACGCATGACTGAGCTGTGCCGACTCTTATTATTAGATGCTTAGTATTAGTCACTTATTATCAAAAATAAAATGATATGCAGCATTGTGGTAAGACCAGACTACCAAAATAAACAGCCCATCTAAAAGTGATATGTTATATATTTTAAAAACTGTTTTATGTATAACGAGTTAAGTCCATCACAGGCCGTTTGAGCAGATAAACGCATAGCATGAAAAAATGAAACTAGGTTTACGCGACAAAGGTATGCTTCTTATTTCCCAGCTTTTAATCAAGCTAGGAAGGCTTCGCTACGACCAGTTTTCAGCCGATGAACTCAATGTTTTATTGTCTGAAAATCTGCCCCAATCGTTCCCCTTAGCCATACCCGCAGGCCAAGCACATGTGGTGGTAAACAGTGGTAAATTGACCTTTAATGCCCCAGACAACCGCCTATGCATTCAATTATTAGCGTCAATAACCATTAACGTTGCTGAAACGACCATTTACCGTGCCCACCTTATCATTACGCTAAGTGCCTCACCGGATTACAACAAACATGAATCTACCCTTTATTTTATCGATAAGCAGGTAGACAACATTATTATGGTGAACGACGACTACGCCTTATTAAAAGACACCCAATTTTTACTTTCTCGCTTTGTACCCGGTAATTTAGATTCGCTGTTGGGTCGCTCGTTAAAAAATATATTATCACTGGTAACTGTGGGTACTTCCGACCAAGCGGTAGAATATTTGAAGCTATATTTAAGCGGCTCGAAACAAGCCGTACTTGATTTCCATAAGCCTCAAATTGAAAAAGCCATATTGGATAAAATGGCCACACTTCCTCTTCACCATATAATGCGCGAAGATCAATGGCGGGAAGTACTTTTTGCACGCTATGGAAAAGCAGTTAGGGTCGAACCATCTTCGTTACGGTTCTATTTTTAGTGTTCGCTGACAATCGACACAGGCACCGACTCTTCATGTTCCCCTATATCAGTTATGCGCAGCCGAGGGTTATCTATGCATGCCTCCAACATCTCGAAAGCTTCTTGCACATAACCGGCTAACGGCTTCAGTGTACTTATATTTTTGTTGCAGCAAACAATACCTACATTGGCCACCCCTGCGTAGGTCATCAATGTGATATTTACCCCGCCGCCTGGGGTCATGGTGGAAATGGGATAACAGGCAAGTAGCTTACTGTCTTTTAAATACCGCGTATCTCGTGGGCCAGGTATGTTCGATACCAAAATATTAGCGATAGGTTTAACCACATTGGAAATTTTAAGCCATTCAAATACCAAGGCTAAAGATTGGATCACGATGGTGTAACCACTAAAGGAAGCTGGGCGGGCTCGCATCGCGGCATGTTTTACGATTCTATGGTTAATAATAATCTGGCGTAAACGAAGATAAGGGTCTTGATCGCCATGGGCTAGCTGTACCGGCACAATAGCAATTTTATTGCCTGTGGTTTTCTCTCCCGGTTTTCTAAGGTTGATAGGCATATTCGTAAACAATGCTTTTTTAAAAACCTGACCATGATCTTGAAGTAACCGGTGAACCCCAATATCAAAAGCGCACAGAAGAATTTCATTGGCTGATGCTCGCGTGCGTCTGGCTAAGGCTTTTACACGTTTAAAATCGATATCTGTGGTAGTGACTACCCTTCCCGCTTCCACCTGCCCCGTTAGCACGGTTTTCGTGCCTGAAAAAGGCACAGGCATGTAATGAGGGTTCACTCTCAACAGTTTTAAAAAAATGCGTATTAAAATGATTAGCAAATCGAAGCCCGTTTTTATGGCGCTTCCTACACTCACTAAGCGTTTGTAGAAACTGGTGGAAACATTGCGTTTATGACGTAGTCGTTTTACCGCCCAAATAGGCGTGAATTCAGAATTATTGGAAGCCGACACATAACAAGACTGAAACCACCTTACTAAGGTCGCGCCATCGCCATACATATGGTGTACCTTGGCGTAAATGGCATAAGTACTACTGTTAGTATCGAAGATGAAATGGTATTGCCACAGAGGTTTATCAGGGTCTAATCGTGCAGCGTGCAATTGCGCAACAAAATCATCTAGGTTCTGTCGGTCACTCACATCGTCAATGTGATGCAATTGAACATGATAATCCATGTTCAAATGTTTCACTGGCGAAAGCCCTACCGGATAGCCTAACACGGTTTTTACAACGCAATTAAACGGTGACGTCCCTTTTGCAAACCCTTTAATTTCATTATAAATAGCAGGTACATATTCAGGGCTTTTCGCGCCTTCGGGCATCTCAAGTAGCTGAAGACATCCAACATGTTTAGGGTTGTCGTCGGATTCCGTTATCCAAAAGGACTTATCAAGAAAACTAAGTGTTTTACTCATCGACTATTCCTTTGTATTAAACATATCCTGTGGCACATGCTCTGTGACATTGGCTAATGCATGTGAATGCAACGCCTCTAAAATACTATTTTGTTGTGCTTCACTGAGTACTAATCGTGGAAGTAAGCTCACCATCATGAGCGACAGCGCATGATAACGCTGAGATGTTTCATCCATATGGCTGTTAGTTTCATCAAATTGACAAGACTGAGTAATGATGAGGCTAAGTAAATCTACCAGCAACGTCAGATCTGAAGGTGATGCGACCAATACCTTCTTATGGCTTAATGTAGTCAGTAATTGAGAAAGCTGCTTGCGTAAACTTGAAAGAATATTTTTACGGGGCTTTTCAATTAACGGATATTTTTCAACAATATCCGCTGGGCTTCGATAAAAAAACCGAAATACGTGCAAGCTGTCTACCAGCAGATACAAATAATACATTACCTCTTCGGCGGTAAGTGAATCTAAAGCGTTGGGTACCAGCACACGCTGCATTTGCTTTTCATGCATACGCATGAGCGCACTCACCATGCTTTCTTTGCCCTTGAAGTGGTAATACAAATTGCCGGGGCTAATATCTAACTCCATGGCTATGTCTACACTGGTTACACCATTCTCGCCATGTCGATTAAACAGGGTGAGCGCCGTCAGTAAAATCCGCTGCGATGTCTTCATTTACGAAAACACCAAATATAACTGCGCGAAGCCAGCGAGTAGGCCTAATAAGGCACCTGTGACGATGAGCTTCCACTCGTCTTGTTGATAAGCGGGGCGTAACACCCCTTCAAACTCTTCAGCGCTTAAGGCTTGCATTCGTTCGCATAAATCTTGGCCGACGTGCAAAGCATCGTTAGCGTAGTCATAGGCATACAACAGATATTTATCAGAATTATCAAATATCTGCTTTACCGCCAACGCTTTCATTTTGTGATAGTTTTCAGACCCCACACCTAGAGCAAAGTATGGCTGAGTAATAGCGACATAGCGTTCTATAGCATCGTTAACGTGTAGCTCAATTAGCTCCAAAAATTGCGCTGAACCCGAGCCATGCATTATTACGTGGGTAATATTTTTAGGCGTGACCAGCTTCTGTTCAATAATTTCAGCGTACACCTCAGACACTTCTTTTTGCCGTTTAAGAAACATCCCTTGTATGGTGATTGGGCCAAACTTAATAGGTCGTTTAGGCTCAAATATAATTTTTATCGCAATCCAATTTGTTGCGTAGCCCACTAAAAGACCGCCGAGGGGTAAAATCCACCAGTTTTGAAAGAAGTACCATAAAATCATAGTAGGTAGCCCGAACAGGAAACCAAAATAGAAACCTGAGCGCACAATAAAGGGGAATTCTTTGCTGCCTGCGTTAAGAAAAATTTCATTGATTAACGAAGGTGAATTTACCAGTTGCTCAACCACAAGTTCTTTTATGTCGAGAATTTCAGCTACATTGTGCTGAAAGTCATCCACCATCTTGTGAACCACATTGGGAATATCATTTTCGATACGTTGATATACAAGGTTTTTTCCTTGCACGGGAAGCGCTGCCCACAATTGAGGGGCAGACTCAGACATAACGTCGTTAACGACTTTGCGGGTAACTTGCCCAAGCCGTCGTTCTATTGCTTTGGTGAGTTCGCTAGGGTTGATACGCTGTGCGAGTTCTTCAACGCTCAGCAACTTGCCTAAAACAAGCTCAACTTCAATCTCCGCCATTTGTCGGCGCTTGGCAGGAATTAAACCCTGCCAACCAAATATGGGCTTCATCCCGACAAACTCGATGGGATAAAACATCATCTTTACCGCGAGGTAATTCGTTAACCAGCCTACCAAAGCGCTTATCAGCGGAATTGACAGCAAACTCAGTGTTTCTAAATTCCATTCCATATGGCGAACAACTTGCTCGAATTATTTTTCTTCTCTTTCAGGCTACTGAGTGCTTACGAATTGGTCAATGTTTTATCTCTAAATGCGCCAAGGATTGTGAAATTTATTAAAATACGTCAAGTAAAGCCTTCTTGATTTTGGTTACTTTTTGTTAGGTAGCGCATTCTAAATTTCCTTTGTACACTTTTTGTATGCTCACTTGAGACACTGAAAATATGGCTTTATTTGACTTACGTTTAAAAAAATTAGACCAAGACATTGCCCATGCTTCAAGCTATCAAGCGTACCAAGAGGCTTGCTTAGCGCATGACGAAATTTCCGGTGCAGAAGCGTGGAAAGCCGATGATGCATCAGATGATTACGACTACATACTTATTCAAAAACGGGTACAACGCCTGAAAATTGCCAGAGGCAATGGCGACATGCATGCGCTTATGTCAATTATTCATGAAGGCTTGCATGGGAATTTAGGCAATATTGCAAACCCGGCTATACGCCGCAAATGCAAGATGGGCACTAAATATCTTATCGTGCAATTCATTGAAGAGGTAAAGCTAGCCCTCGACCAAATTTACCAAGCTGATGAAGACGATGTAGACTTTTACGAGAAACTGTCATTTTTTGAAGAAACCGCCCATGCATTCGGGCGCAGCTGCCTTATGTTATCGGGAGGAGCTGGGTTGGGGTTCTTTCATTGCGGTGTGGTAAAGTCGCTAAATGAGAAAGAGCTGTTACCTTCTGTTGTGTCAGGCGCAAGTGCGGGTTCTATTATTGCTGCCTTAGTAGGCACACGTACTCATGATGAGCTGCTCGATGCATTAAGCGCTGAAAATATTTATGAAACCTTCAAAAAATGGCGTAGTTGGGCGGGCTTTGGCAAAAATAGTTTGTTTGATAGCACTGCGTTAGAAAATGCGTTAATCAGTCTTTTTGATTTAACCACCTTTGAAGAAGCGTATAAAAAGACCCGTCGCCATGTAACCGTAACCGTATCGCCTGCAGATTTACACCAGCATTCTAGGCTACTAAATGCCAAAACATCGCCCAACGCCATTATCACCCAAGCGGTAAGAGCGTCTTGTGCCGTGCCAGTAGTATTTAGCCCTGTACAGCTTCGCGCTAAAACACCTGCGGGTAATATTGTTCCGTATATTCCTAACCGCCGTTTCGCAGACGGCTCGCTAATGGCCGACTTACCCTTTGATAGACTTGCTAGGTTGTACGGTGTTAACCATAGTATTGTTAGCCAAACCAATCCGCTCGCCGTGCCCTTCATTCAATCTGCACGTATCAACCCTCAATCACTGTGGGGGTTATCAACCCGTCACGTGGGGCAGCTATTAAAAAGCAACAGTATTTTTGCCATCGATATTATTGAAAACATGACTGACAATAAAGGCGCTAAACTTGCTATTCATAAAGTGAAGTCTATTATCGATCAACAATATGTAGGAAACATAAACATTCTCCCCAAGCAACAAATTCGTAATTTGACACAAGTTATTGCTAATCCAAGCCTTGAAAGTATAAATGCGCTCATAGTGAGTGGAGAAAAATCAACTTGGCCACAGCTCGATGTTATTGAAAAAAATACCAAAATTAGCGAAAGTTTGCGGTATTATCTTGGCAAATTGAAACAAAGAGAAGCGGTTGAATTAGGACACAGTGCCTATTAACCCACCCAACGCAGGAATCTGACTGGCATTGGGGTTGAAAACATACACGAAGGATATCGGTGAGCGCACAAATTCAAAGCCCAGACAGCATCTACACGCAGCAAGTTAAAGAGTTAATAAACATGGTCTACCCGCAAGAGGTTGGCTATGGCTCAGTCTTTGAAGATGCGAAACATTTTTTTTCGTTAACCCCTGAGCTAGAAGCCCATGTTGAGGAGTTGAAGGTACAGCTAAAAAAAGCGGAAGCTTCAACTAAGAAAGAAGTTCTTGTAGATCAGCTCAAAAAACAAATTAAAAATTCTAGTCAAAAGCTTGAAGAGGAACGCTTGGCGCGGCTTGCTCGCGTTGATGCAGTGAGCACTAAGCTTATCAAGCTATGTGAGGGAGATAGCTGGCAAGAAACTCAGCAGCTAAGTGCAAAGTTTCTTGGCACTTTAATGTTACTTACCCAAGGTCCAGAGGGTAAGTTTGCCCGCATTCACCAGCGCTTTAAGCCTTTGTATAAAGCCGTACTAGTGTTAAGACTTACTGATAAGTTACTTGATCACGACACCATTGCGCACAAGTACCTTTCAAAATATCGTGATGCGATTTCTCGTATGCGTGGAAACCGCTATTGGCGTGAAAAATGGCGTATAGAATTAGGCCGCCCATTAATTACTGCCTCTTTGCTACAAGACGTAGGTTTACAAAGCCCAGCCGCATTAACGATATTACGTGGTGCAGACAACAAATTAGATGAATTCCGATTACTCGAAGAATCTCAGCGAAGAGACTTGTTGAAGCTGAACTATCACTTCACCATGAAGTACATTACTGAAGGGTTAGGTATTCCAGCCTATGTGGGGAACGTGAGGGAAGAACGTGACCGATTTGTGCAAACCCACAACGAGGCCAATGACTTTGTTAGCCAGTTGGTAAAAGATGCCTTTGTGTCTAAAACTGGCTTAGGTGAGCTGATCAAAATACCGCAAATTTATGCGTCTGTTATTTTCTCAACAAAAGCTGATTACAGCCGAAAAAATTTACCCAAAGGCTACTTACTTATCGAGCAGCTATCTAAAAAAGGCGCGTTAAACAAAAAGCTCGCAGAGGACTTTATTGATCTGGTCGGTTACTTCCCGCAGGGCTTCGGTATTACGTTTATTCCCGTTAACGAAAACGGCCAAGAAAAAGACCAGTATGAATGTGCTGTGGTGATAGGTTTAAATCCAACTAAACCTGCTGAACCCATTTGTAAAGTGACCACGCGCAATCAAAAGCATATCAGCAGCGGTCATATCGAAGTGATTGAGAAAGGCAGAAACCTCTACTTCCCTGCTAGCAGAAAGAAATTGATGAATGTTGATAAAGCGCGCTTGAAAGAAATCATGAGCCAGCTTTCCAGCAATTTCACCTCAGACGCGGTAGATGAATTGATCCCCAGTTTTTGGGAGCCTCACGACTATTTTAGTTTCAAGAAACACCAAAATCTGTGGAGCAAATCGAGCTAGCCCTATAGCGAAAGCGTTAACGCCCGTGACGAAGGGTAAACGCCGTGGCGACGTACTAACGCCCGTGGCGAAGCATTGATAGCCCTGTCGAATGCGACTGCAAAAAAAGAGAGTGCCTACTCTCTTTTTTGTTGCGCCTAACGGTGTAGCCAACAACGTACTACCAAACACTGTCTATCTGCAACACACTATCGTGCTACAGACTTACGAGTCACTATCGGTCTTACTATCGCCAGTGGTTTTGGTTGCCGCTGATGTGCTGCTTGATGTTGAAGGCTGCGCTGCCTGGGGCTTGGCTTCTGTAGCCTTAGCCGAGGTCGCATTCGTCGCAGCTGGCTTCGACGCAGTTGAAGCCGTAGTGGTTGATTTAGTAGCGGCAGATGCTTTTTTAGCTGTGGTGGTTTTACTGGCCGTTCCACTTGACTTAGTGGCTGCAGCTGTCGATTTGGTGGCAGGTTTTGAGGCTACTTTAGGTGTAGCTTTTGCCGCTGTTTTTGGGGTGGCTTTCGCAGTGGATTTTGGCGCAGCCTTTGTTGTCGACTTAGGGGTCGCTTTTGCAGGTGCTTTTGTTGGCGTTTTTGTTGGTGTTTGGGCTTTCTCTGCAGCTTTTTCTGCAGCACGCTTTGCCGCAAGTAAAGCTACTTGCTCTACCAACAAGTCAACTTTAGCGGAAAGTAGTGCTATTTGATGCTCTCTTTCAACCCGTGCTTTCCCACCAGAAAGTAAGCTAAACAGTGGTGTAGACATCACCAACTGTTGTGCGCTATCAACTAATGAAACTGGGTTAAATCGACGTTTCAATTCACCTTCTACTTCAGCGCCCTTGCGCTGCATAGCCTCAATTGAGGAGTGAGTATCATCAATTTTTTTACTTACTGTACTAGCTGTACTTTCAAGTTGTGCTGATATTAAATCAGAACTTGCTGTAAGCCATCCAAATAGTGGTGATGATTTGTGATTATTAGGCATGTAACCTCCCGCTTCAAAACGAATAGGGCAAGGTAGTTATTACGTTCTATTAGTATCAGTATTAGCATTGGCACTAATACCTTTGTAAGTAACAGGACTACAAGAAACTACAGCAACTACCTTGCTAAAAAATAGCAACCAAAAAACTTATATGCTATTTATTCGCCGCTAGCTTAGCTACGGCTTCCGTCAACGCATCAATTTTTGCTGAAAGCTCTTCAATACGATGATCTGCGGGGTCGGTATCTAAGCCCAGTTTTTTACGTACATCCGCCACACGGTTTTCAACATCATTGGTGGTCGACTTAAACTTACTACGCGCATCGTCTTCTAGCGTTTCACCTTTGGTTACTAAGTCATCAAACATTTTGTTCGCGTCTTCACTTAGCTTTTCGTAACGACCTTGTGCTTCTTCTACGCTTTTTCCGTACGCGCCAAGCCCTGCTAGCCAAATTTTGCGAGCCATGTCTTCTGCTTCGTTAATTTTACCTTTAATGGTATCAGTGGTTGTCATCGTCAGCTCCTGTGAATGTTCGATTACAGAATCACTATACAAAGTACAATTAGAAACCGCATACTAATAAAAAAACAAAACCGTAAAAAGTTTACGCTTGGGAATGAAACCCAATCATATTTCCCTCGGTATCAATGGCTAACGCAATAAACCCATATTCACCAATTGCCATTTTTTCTTTCTCAAGAACGCCTCCTGCGTCAGCTACCCTACCCGCTTCAACGGCGCAGTTCTCGCATGCAAAATAGACTAATGTGCTATTTTTACCGACTGGAGCGCCCTCCATATGAACTAATGCACCACTAGCGCCATAGTGTTCCATATCAGAGGGGAACGTCATCATACTGAATGCGCCTTGTGATTTATCTGCTGAGGGGTCTTCAAGTGCTTCCAAGGAAACCTTCAGCACGCTTTCGTAGAAAGCCTGCGCGCGAGGCATGTCTTCAACATAAATTTCAAACCAACCAACGGGATTACTGTTCATAGCACGTTTCCTTTTAGTGTTAACCAATGCCAAATGTAAAAACAGGCAAATGCTGAAGCATTTGCCTGTTCGTTATGTCAGTAAAACATAGTGGAGCTAGCTTAAATCTCGTCAGCTAGATTTCTATACCTGCCAGGTAAAACACGAATGCATATTCTAGCGCTGTTGACTCAAAACGTTTGAACCGACCAGATGCACCACCATGGCCTGCTTCCATATCTGTTTGAAAAAACAATAAATTATCATTTGTTTTGTAGTCACGTAGTTTCGCAACCCATTTCATCGGCTCAAAGTATTGCACTTGTGAGTCGTGAAGCCCTGTAGTCACTAACATGTGAGGGTAATCTTGGGCACTCACTTGATCGTATGGTGAATAAGATAAAATATAGTCGAATTCATCTTTGTTCGCAGGGTTACCCCACTCTGTATATTCCCCGGTGGTTAAAGGAATGGTGTCGTCACTCATGGTAGTAACAACATCCACGAACGGAACATGCGCAGAAATCCCTAAATAAAGTTCAGGTGCCATATTCGCAATTGCGCCCATTAACAAACCACCCGCACTGCCGCCCATCGCGAACACACGATTAGGATCGGCATATTGCTTTTCAATCAAGCCTTTTGATACGTCGATAAAGTCGGTAAATGTATTAATTTTGCTGTGCATCTTACCGTCTTCATACCACTGTCGGCCTAACATCTGCCCGCCGCGAATATGGGCAATTGCTACCACAAAGCCTCTATCTACTAGCGATAACCAGCTACTTCTAAATGTGGGTTCAATCGTGGCCCCGTAAGAACCATACGCATACTGATACAGAGGATTGGTGCCATCTTTATTAAACATGTCGTTACGATAAACCAACGAAACGGGAATACTTGCCCCATCTTGCGCTTTAATCATGACACGTTCAGAGGTATATGCCGCTGAAGAAAATGTATCAGAAACCTTAGTTTGTTTAAGGACTTCTTTATCGAAGGTGTTTAAATCGATATCTACAATGCTTGCGGGCGTAGTTAACGAACTATAATAAATACGCAAGGTATTGGTATCTTGCTGAGTGTTACCGGTAAAGTAAGCGCCGTAAATAGGGTCATCAGTGGGTATTTCTGCGGTTTTATCAGTGTTTAGATTGTGCGCAACCAGACGTAACACACCGTCTTGCTTCTCTTTTACTACCAAAAAGTCGCCTAACACTTCAATATCTTGAATGAATACTTCAGGGTTGTGGCTAATCACCTCTTCCCATTTGGACATATCATCGGTTGCAGAAGCTGGCGCTTTCATAACTCGAAAATTAGTTGCTGCATTGTTAGTCAGAACAAAGTAGCTATCACCCGACTTTTCAATGCTGTATTCCTCATCTTCTCTAATAGGCAAGAATGGAACTGGCGCTTCAGTAGGTTGGTTCGCATCTATTAAGGTCACTGCGCTTTTGTCTGTGTGACTATGATGAATGTAAATCATGTCATCATCTTTGCTTTTACTAATGTAGGTATAAAACGTAGGGTCAGTTTCCTCAAACACTAGCGTATCGTCTTCTTGGGCTGTGCCAAGTACATGACGATAAACCTGAAAGCCTAATAAGGTTTGCAGATCTTTCTTCACATAGAAAAGATGTTTATTGTCATTCGCCCACTCTACTGAACCAGAGGTACCTGCCAGTTCGTCTGACAGCAACTCGCCCGTGGCTAAATTTTTCACAAAAATGGTATAAACTCGGCGGCTCAATGTATCTTCAGAATACGCGAGTAAGTTATTGTCGGTGCTTACTGAGTAGTCGCCAATATTATAGTAGTCATGACCTTCGGCCATCACATTCATATTCAGTAATACCTGTTCCTCTGCATCCATCGATGGTTTACGCAGATAAATAGGGTATTCATTTTCCCCAGAGTATTCGGTGAAGTACCAATAATCATTTTTTAAATAAGGAACCGTTGTATCATCTTTCTCAATTCGGGCAATCAGCTCTTCGTACAAGGTTTCTCTGTTATCTTTTAATGGCGCCATAACAGTGTCTAAATACGCATTTTCTTTTTCTAAGTGCGCTAACACTTTCTCGTCTTCACGACTATCATCTCGCATCCAGTAATAGTCATCATTACGAACGACACCGTGAGCCGTTAACTCATGAGGAATTTTCTGTGCAACCGGTGCTGGAGTATCAGTAATCAATTTAACGCCTTGCTGTTTTTCTATTTGAGAGGATTGTTCCATGCTAGTGCTGTTATCGCTACACGCCCCTAGCGAAAGACTCGCCGTCAACGTCATACACGATGCTATCCATAAAGATTTCATGATAGTTCCTATTCCGGGAGATGATAAGTGGCAAAAGTTAACTCCAAAGTATAGGTAATTTTTAACGTTAATATAGGGCTTTAAGGCACTAATGCGGCCAAACTGAGCAGTAAATAGTTACAAGCTGTGTCTAAAACAAAAAAACGCCCTGAAAGGACGTTTTTTTATAAAACTAAAATAACTTCATATTTAGCTAGCGGGTGAATTTGCTTTCCCCTACAGCCATTGCGCTAATCCACAATATCTTTAGGCATACTGTCACGTACTTGCTGCCAAACTTTACCACTTTCAATACCATAGTCTCTTACCACTACAGGTACTTTATCGTGTCTTTCGTTTTCTGCAGCATCAAGTAACTTAGCGTAATAAGCTTTTGCTATATCTCGCGCTTGTTCATGATCGAAATAGAAACCACCGATACGAGAATACATTCCCCTGAAACCATTCATCATCAACACAAATACATTGTTGTTTGATGCTAATGCTAAATCATGGGTCATTTGATAATCGAATTGCGCAAAAGCAGCGCCGTCTTCTTCCACGTTTTTATAACGTGCGATAATCTCTGCTGATTCTTTGGGGTTGTTACGAATTGCACCTCGAATAAACACAGCACTTAAATTTGTACGTGCCGCTAAGAGGTTGTCTACTAGCTCAGGAATACCTTCTTGATCAAGACGGGCTAACGTTTCTAGAATGTTCAAGCCACAGCTTTCCCAAAAGTTATTCACTTTTGTGGGTTTACCATGCTGAATGGTCAACCAACCGTCACGAGCCAAACGTTGCAAAACTTCACGCAAGGTTGTGCGTGTTACACCAATAAGTTCTGAAAGCTCTCTTTCGGCAGGCAAAATTGTACCCGGCGGGAAGCGTCCACTCCAAATCGATTCAACAATATATTCTTCGGCAAATCCAGCGGGACTCTGCGCCTTATAAATCATAACTAATCGCCTGCACGTTATTGTTATTCTGCGACTGATTGTACCAGATGCGCTTTTATTATCACAATGAAAAATCCCCTGCCAACAACATTTGTTAACATTTCATTAAAATAATCCTAAAACTTTTGCGTTAAACGTTTTTTATCACGCAAAAGCAGACTTACTCAGCGCAATAAACTACATTGTTAGGTTGATTAACAACCTAACGTGAGTAATTCCGCTAACTTTCCTTTTATGGGGTCTGTGAATTGCTTTCTCAAGGTTGTAATATCATGTACGCTTAATTTCGGACTATTATAATGAAAGCAGCAAAACTGCCCGATTATCGACAACTTGCAATCACTTGCCCTCGATGAAAGTCAGTTTATGTGTGCAATAACCAGAAATTCAAAACGTAAAGACGCAACGTTAGCGGCTTTGTTGTAAAAGGAATAGGAACTCATGCAAACCTCAATGATCTCGGCGGTCTTTAGTAACTTTCTGGGACACGCACCAAATTGGTATAAGCAGACCATAATTGCCTTCCTCATTATCAACCCAGTATTGTTTATGGTTGACCCCTACTTGGCGGGTTGGACATTAGTGATCCAATTTATCTTTACACTTGCCATGGCGCTCAAATGCTATCCGTTGCAGCCAGGTGGTTTACTACTCATTGAGGCCATGTTCATTGGGATGACTACGCCCGGGCACATGATGCACGAAATTGAGGTTAACCTTGAAGTACTATTACTTCTGGTCTTCATGGTGGCCGGTATCTACTTTATGAAAGACCTACTGATGTTTTTATTCACCAAGTTAGTGATTGGGGTTAAAAACAAAATGGTCTTGTCACTGTCGTTTATCTTTGCATCAGCCTTTTTATCGGCATTCCTTGATGCGCTAACCGTGGTTGCAGTAATCATCAGTGTGGGTTTAGGTTTCTACTCTATTTACCACAAGGTCGCTTCAGGTAAAGAGTTCCACTCAGATCATGACCACACGAGTGACGACGGTGTAGATTCGCTAGGCAGTAATGACCTAGAAAACTTCCGCGCCTTCCTTCGTAATCTAATGATGCACTCTGCGGTAGGTACTGCACTGGGCGGCGTGATGACCATGGTAGGTGAACCGCAAAACCTAATTATTGCTGATAAAGCTGGGTGGGATTTCGTTGAATTCTTTATCCGCATGGCCCCTGTTAGCTTACCTGTTTTCGTTTTCGGCTTGTTAACCACCATGCTTCTAGAGAAAACAGGTTGGTTTACTTATGGTGCAAAACTACCAAATTCAGTGAGAAAAATTCTTACCGATTACAGCGAACATATGGATAAAAGCCGCAGCAAACGTGAAACGGCTAAGCTAGTGGTTCAGGCACTAATTGGCGTATGGTTAGTAGTAGGCTTGGCTACGCACATGGCGTCAGTAGGGTTAATCGGCCTTTCTGTTATTGTACTAGCAACATCGATGAGCGGTATTATTGAAGAGCACGCTTTAGGTAAAGCGTTTGAAGAAGCCCTACCGTTTACTGCATTGCTTTGCGTATTCTTTGGTGTTGTGGCTGTGATTATCGACCAAGGCTTATTCCAACCTGTTATTCATTGGGTACTAAGCTTTGAAGGTGAAACCCAGATGGTGATGTTTTACCTCGCCAACGGTGTGTTATCTATGGTGAGTGATAACGTATTTGTAGGCTCTGTGTATATCACAGAAGTAACCGCAGCCCTGCAAGCTGGCCAAATTACTCGTGACCAGTACGATATGCTAGCGGTTGCGATTAATACAGGTACTAACTTGCCGAGTGTTGCTACACCTAACGGTCAAGCTGCATTCTTGTTCATGCTAACCTCTGCGATTGCACCTTTACTACGCTTGTCTTACGGCCGCATGGTGATGATGGCATTGCCATACACCATTGTGCTAACCATTGTGGGCTTGGTAGCTACCTATGTAGGCTTAGCCGATGCAACCCAATGGCTGTACGACATGCACTTAATCGAACATCATACCGCGACAGAAGCTGTTAGCGGTGTGGTTTCACACTAGGAAATAGACATGCGTTCAGTAGTACATCGCATTAGTCGCTGGGCAGAGCACAAGTCTTCATGGCTTGTGCTTTTTGCCACCTCTCTGGGGCTAGAACTAGCTGCACTTTATTTTCAATATGGTATGGGCTTGAAACCCTGCATTATGTGCATTTACCAACGAACTGCCATGTACGGCATTGTGTTGTCAGCACTTTTTGTTTTGATTAAAAATAACGGCCTTACCCGTATGGTAGGTTTTGCCGGTTGGGCAGTATCTGCTGGCTGGGGCTTTTTAATCGCTAAAGAACATATTGGTATTTTAAATGCGCCGAACCCTTTTTTCGCAAGCTGCGAAATCGTGCCTAACTTCCCATCATGGCTTCAATTGCATGAGTGGATACCTGCCATTTTTGCCGCACAAGGTGATTGCTTAGAAGACAGTTGGCAGTTTCTTTCAATGGGAATGGCACAATGGATGCAAATTCTGTTTGCCGCTTACTTTGTGGTATTTGCAATTGTGTTTGCATGTAGATTGCTGGATAAGAAACCCTTTTGATAGACCTTTCTATTTTGCCGTCTAGGCTCCCTCCTATCCACACAGAACAGGGGCCAGTGACAATACAGCGCATAGCCCCTAAACATGTTGAAGCCTTATGCGAGGCTTCACAGCAATCTATTCACCATGTAAAACCTTGGCTTGGCGCAGCGTTGTGCCCAGTTACCCCCGCTTTAGCGAAACAGTGTATTCAATCTATGGAAGCCGCACGAGAGTCAGGTTATGGCTTAACCTACTTGCTTATGCACGATGAGCGCTGTTTGGGCATGGGGATTATCAACTACATTCACCACACCCATTTAACCGCGAATTTGGGTTATTGGCTTCGTTCAGACTCATGTGGAAAAGGCCTAGCAACGGCCATTTGTGAAGCGTTGAAAAAGTTAGCCTTTACACAAATGAATTTACACCGATTAGAATGTCTCATCGAGCCTAACAACAAAGCCAGTTTGCGCGTAGCCGAGAGAATTGGTGCTGAAAAGGAAGGACTGTGCCGCAAGCGCATTTTTGGGCGAGATGCGCTGCTTTACAGTATTACCGCTTAATCTAAATCTTCCAACGGCCAAATGGCAATATAATCTTCGAAGGCATCTAAATTCACATCGGTTTCAAACACCGTTTTGTTTCGAACAGACATGCCATTTTTGTGCATCACATGTTTTTTGCCCTTATTCAACAGTGGATGCCAAGACGGCAAACCTCGCCCTTCATGCAGACGGCGATAAGCGCAACTTGTGGGCATAAAGAAGATATCTTTTAGGTTCGCTTTAGTTAGCTGAACACAATCAGGAACAAGCTCAGTACGCTTCGCATATTGGGTACATTCACAACTTTTTGTATTTAGCAGAGAACAAACAATATTAGTGTAGTGAATTTGCTCGTTGGCATTGATGTAATCTGTAGGCGCTTGCGCTTCCTCGTTTTCATCGTCAATGAACTTGTGTAAGCAACATTTTGCACAGCCATCGCATAATGACTCCCATTCCTTTTGGGTCATTTCTTCAAGGGTTTTGGTTTCCCAAAAAGGGGCAGTCATTAGCGTACAACCTTTGTATTAACAGTCATTTTATCGTGTAAGGTAGCGTCGATAGTGTCACCCACAAGCAATGGCCCTACCCCTTTAGGGGTGCCAGTTAACACTATATCACCCGCATCAAGGGTAAAAGTCTGCGACATGTGAGCGATTAAGGGCACTATTTTGTGTAGCATCATTGCGGTATGCCCTGATTGACGCACTTCACCGTTTATACTTAACGTAAAATGTAAATCTTGTAAGTCAGTGATGCTATCGATTGGAACAAAGCCTGACACTGGACAACTTAAATCGAAGGACTTTGCCCGTTCCCAGGGTTGCCCTTGCGCCTTAAGGTCGCGCTGAACATCACGCAAGGTTAAATCTAAACCAAGCCCAATACCCCAAATGGCCGCTAACACCTCATTTTCTGTTGCTTTAGACACCGTGTGCTTTAGCAGCACAGCAACTTCCAGTTCGTTATGGCATTCACCTTGTTCGGTAGGAATACTGAGCGATTTGCCCATGTCGCACAACGCCGCTTTGGGTTTTAAAAACAACAAAGGTGATGCTGAAACTACGGATTTCATTTCTTCAATATGATCAAGATAGTTGCGACCGATGCACGCCACTTTTCCTACTGGCAAGGCAATGGGATTGCCCTGAACATCTAAATGTTGATACATATTAGTACCCTCGTTTTATACGTTCTGAAAGGTAACCTACCGACACACCGAAGTAACTAGAGCGGTTCCATTTCATCAAGGTATGAAAGTTATTATAGACAAGATAAACACGTCCTTCGCTGCCATCAGGCATAATGAGAGAAGCCGGAATATCAACATTAGGCAAATCGCTACCGTCGAAACGTCTAACGCCGGCTTGTTGCCAATCGGCTAAGGGCTTATAAAGGCTTTTTGAAAGCCCGAACTCTTTTATAGGCTGAGTTAAAGATACCTGCCTACCCCACGTGCCGTTATTATCCCACCCTTCTGATGAAAGGTAGTTTGCAATAGAAGCAAAAACATCGGCTTCGGTTTGCCATATATCCTTTCTGCCATCACCATCGTAATCTACCGCGTAGTTTAAAAAGGAGATTGGCATAAATTGGCTTTGCCCCATGGCACCAGCCCAAGAACCTTTCAACGCATCAACGCTGGTATGCCCTTCATCAAGAATAGTTAACGCGGCAAAAAGGTTGTCTTTAAACAGTTTTTCTCGGCGGCCTTCGTACGCCAGTGACGCCAAGGCAGACAGCACACTGTAATTACCTTGAATACGCCCAAAATTTGATTCATTCCCCCACAGCGCGACAATAAATCGGGGTTGTACCTGAAACTTCTGACCTATCTCTTCAAGCAGTGGCTTGTGCTTGTTGTACATTTCAACCGCTTGCTGCACTTTCCAGTCAGGCACACGACTGGCTAAGTAACTATCAAGTGTAATTTTCTTTTCAGGTTGATTTTTATCAGATTTAATAACTGTTGGGCGGAAACTAATATCACTAAAGGCGTCGTTAAGTAATGATTCATCAAAGCCCTTTTGCCGGGCTTCGGCTTTTAACGCTGTTACGTACTCGGCAAACCCTTGTGCTGTTTTGTCTTCGGCTTGGGCAAACCCAATGCTTGCCAAAACACCCGCGACCATAAGCAGCGATGCTTTTAACCATTTACCCATTTCTAAAACTTTTTATCTGGTGTGGCTTGTAAACCCAAAGACTTGCGATGCGCCATCAATAAGTCGTCTTCTTTAGGTGGTAACTGAAGGTAAAAACCTTTGTCTTCAAGTTCAGCAACCAGCTTTTGCTTGTCGACTCCAGCTAGTTTCTCGTGCTTATCTAATGATAACACCGTGACTAACTCGGGCTTGCCAAACTTCTCTTTAAGTATTTCAGGCACATCTTCAAATTGGTCTTTATTAGGCACGTATAAATACATGCCTAGGTGTTTTCGTGATTTATAAATCGCGCACAACATCATTTCGTAAACTCTTCAACGTTAGAGACTAGGCTTATTACCTAATAACTTTTCTAAATGGGGTTCAAATAGTGGCGCTCTCCAACCAGATAATACATCTGGCTTAAGACCTAGCACTCGGGTTTCGTCATTGTCGAACCAATACCATTTTAGCACTTGGTTTAATTGTTTTTTAGAGGCAATGACTTCAGGCGATACATTATTTTCGTTGGCAATTTTATCACTGACCGTTTTTAGCGATGCTAATGTTTGCTTGTAGCTTGCAACGTCAATCAAACGACTGACTTTAGGTAACCTCTGTGACTCAGAAGTAGCGGCATATTTATCTCGAGCTTCGCTTATTAGCGTAATGATGGTCTCACCGTAGCGCCTAATCGACTGTGGGTTCACACCGTGTAGTTGAGACAAACCCGATTTGCTTGAAGGCATTAAACGCGCAGCTTCATAAAGATGTATTTCTTTAAATACAAAATTCAATGCCATGTCTTTTTTACGGGCAGTGGCGAGTCGCCATGCAGCAAGAGCTTGTAGTACGGTAAGCTGCTCTTTTGATAAACGCCAGTTGTTTTTAATTTGCATATACGCAAATTCTTCCGGCATTTGACTACGCTTTTTATCTGCTAACTGGGCTATTTCTTGGTATACCCACTCTAACTTCCCGGCTTCATTTATTTTTTCTACTAAATGTTCGTAGCAAGGCAATAAATACAATACATCGTTGGCCGCATAGCTAAGCTGTGCTTCCCTTAAAGGGCGTGCTATCCAGTCAGTACGTGACTCGCCTTTATCTAGGCTTACATCGCACAATAACTCCACCAGCTTTGCGTATCCTAGCGATGCACCCAAGCCTAAAATACTCGCCGCAAATTGACTGTCGAATACGGGTGTTGGTACGGTGTTAAAGGCGGTCAGGAAAGTCTCGAGATCTTCTGAGCATGAGTGCAGCACTTTAACCACACTGGTATTTTCCATTAAGGCAATAAATGGCGAGAGATCATCAATCGCAAGCGGATCGATAAGTACTAACTGATGCCCATCATATAATTGGATTAAACCAAGATGCGGAGACAGGGTTCTCGTGCGAACAAACTCAGTGTCTAGCGCTACCGCTTTTTGTTGCTGGGCAAGATTGCACACGCTATCGAGTTTTTCAAAGGTGGTTACTAATTCATATTGCATAATAATAAAAAGCCGGCTTACGCCGGCTCTACAGTTTTCCTAATTCACTTACCGAATTAATCTCGTAGTTCCCGACGCAGAATTTTACCTACATTGGTTTTAGGTAGATCTTCTTTGAAGACTACCTGCTTGGGCACTTTATAGCCCGTTAAGTGTTCTCTACAGTGCGCAATAACCGCTTCAGCAGTAAGCGAGTCGTTGTTGCGAACAACAAACAACTTAACCACTTCACCACTCGCTTCGTTTGGCACACCAACCGCTGCTGACTCAACAATGTTGTCATGCATAGCAGCCACTTCTTCAATTTCGTTTGGAAACACATTGAATCCAGAGACGAGGATCATATCCTTTTTACGGTCAACAATATAGAAATAACCTTCATCGTCTACCGTAGCGATGTCTCCGGTGGCAAGCCAACCATCTTTAAGAATTTCGTCAGTGGCTTCTGGGCGGTTTAAATACCCTTTCATCACCTGAGGGCCTTTCACCCAAAGCTCACCTGGTTCGCCTTTTTCTACCTCGTTACCGTCATCATCAAGAAGTTTGATGTCGGTAGAAGGTACTGGCATACCGATAGCGCCTTTGTACGCGTCAATTTGTGGTGGGTTTACTGTTACAACTGGTGAGCATTCCGTAAGGCCATAACCTTCTAGAAGTACAGTACCGGTAACCTTTTCCCACTTTTCAGCAACAGGACGCTGAACAGCCATGCCGCCGCCTAAGCCAAACTTGAAGTTCTTAAAATCAAGTTCGCTAAACCCTGGTGTGTTTAATAAACCATTAAACAAGGTATTTACACCTGGAAGAATAGTGAAAGGGTATTTACTCAATTCATTTACAAACCCTGGCATATCACGTGGGTTAGTAATCAGTAAGTTTTGGCAACCGTATTTAAGGAACATCAGGCAGTTCGCAAGCAATGCGAATATATGATAAAGCGGCAACGCCGTTACCACAAAGTCTTCGCCTTCATCTATTACGGTTTCTAAAATGCCAGAAACCTGCTCAAGATTCGCAATCATATTGCGATGTGTCAGCATGGCGCCTTTAGATACACCCGTGGTTCCGCCGGTGTACTGCAAGAAAGCCAGTTCATCGTTGGTTAAATTGGGGCGTGTGTAGGTTAACGATTGCCCTTTCTTTATTGCGCTGGTGAACGACGTGGTAGCAGGCAAATTAAAAGCCGGCACCATTTTCTTCACGTACTTCACTACCGCATTCACTACCCAGCGTTTTGGTACAGGCAGCATATCGCCTAACGAAGTAAGAAACACTTCTTGAATGTTTGTTTCGCTGATCACTTCTTCAAGCGTACACGCAAAGTTTTCAACAATAACAATGGCCTTAGCATTCGCATCGTTCAACTGATGCTTCAACTCTCTTGCGGTGTACAGTGGGTTTACATTTACCACAACCATACCAGCACGAAGCACACCAAACATGGCAACAGGGTACTGAAGCAAGTTAGGCATCATTATCGCCACGGCATCGCCGCGTTTTAACCCACTATTTTGTAGGTAAGCAGCATATTGTGCAGATAATTTGTCGAGTTCGCCAAAGGTCATCGACTGACCCATGTTGATAAACGCAACTTTGTCTTTAAACTTTTTTACTGATTGTTCGAATATATCGACAACGGATGCGTAACGATCTGCATCAATTTCTGCAGATACACGAGGGTCGTAAAACTTGAGCCAGGTTTTTTCCACCAAAACCTCCTTCACTTATTTTTAACACAAAGGCGCGTGAAGTCTCACGCGCGTTTGAGCAACTGGTCTAATAACTTGCGAATAGTATAGGAAGTGTAAAAAAAAATAAACTATACAGTTTACATTTGCTCAACAAACTGACGGATTAACATGCCAACTTCGTCAGTTTTTTCCATGTGAATATGATGGCCGCCTGTTAATTGCTCAAACCGAGCATTTTTAAACCAGGATTGCCTTTTTTCATAAACACTGTCCAAGGTTTTAAAGCTACTTGACGCGCCTATAAAAAGTATAGGACAAACTATCGCACTCATGATGTTTTCTGCTTGATCTTCGGTTAAGCGAAGTACAGATTTGGTGCGAAGACGCGGGTCGCTCGACCAAAAACAATGGCCACCGGCATCTTGCGTAAGATTCCTTTCTAGAATTGCGCGTGCATGCTCAGCAGGAATATCAGAGACCTTACAGCGGGCTTCAACTGCATCATCTAAATTAACCAAGGTTAACTTATTGCGCTGTTTCTTCTTTCTGCTAATAATAGCTTCCCGCATTTGCGCTTGGCTGGTGTTCGCCTCTAGCGTTAAAGGACCACACGCATCAAGGCTTATCACGCCCTTCACTTTTTCAGGAAATAACCCAGCATATAACGATGCTAAAATACCGCCCATAGAATGCCCAAGCAGTATAACCTGTTCCCACTCTTGCTCTTCTATCAATGCATGCAAGTCTTGCAAATAATCAGCTTGATTATAGTGCATGCCTATCGGCCTGTGCGATGAACGGCCATGCCCAGCAAGATCAAGGGCGATAAAGCGTTGAGATTGCAGATATGGCGCTAGCAACCTAAGGCTTTCTGCATTATCCAAATACCCATGTAGCCCTATCACTACGGTGCCAGCACCTTGGTTTTCTAGCGCAGTTAAGTGTAAATTTCCTGATGTGAATTCAGTTTCTATCATGTTGCTCCCTCACACAATATGTGCGGCAATACTTTGCCCATAAAGCGCAAAACATTGCCAGATAAAAAAATAGGGAGGCAATATCTTGCCTCCCTAGTAAATACATATTTTTATTTAAATACGATTATCTTTACGAAAATTTTCATCTGGTAGCCTACTTATTTCTCTTTATCCTTGCGCATTTTTTCATGCGAGGTTGAAATAGCATTAGACCGACTCTTTGAAGGTTTAGGGCTAGAAGGCGAATTATCGTAGCGTGTTACTCGCACCCTTCTATAGCTTGGGTAGCCCCAAGGTCTGTGCCGCATAAACGGTGAATACCAACCCGTACCATAATCAAAATAATACATGTTCACGTCGTAAACCTCTTGTTTACGCCACATGTGGTAGTCATCAGCCAATATTGTAGGATACATGTAGGGCTGTTCACCTACCATACCTGATGTGGGTGGTACCAATTTGCCAACAAACGTGGCCGAACGACCTTCTTCAAAAACGATAGGGTCGACAAAACCGTCTATTTGCACTTTAAAGCGCCCGACGGTTTCTCCGCTACTATTAGGCTTGCCATAGTTATTTAGTGGAAAATGAACAAGTTCGATGAAGGTTTTGTTTGGCTTATTTTCAACCCCAACAATAACACCGCCCCACCGCGCCATTTTACCTTGAGCATTAGCGCCAGAGGTAACGGCCTTGGAATAAGAAACTAGCTCAGTACCTTTAGGCACCTCTACGCTTTCTGGCACAATCGCACAACCTGCGAAAAGTACCACACTTACTATCACTAACATTCTAACCAGCATGAAGCCTCCTTTTGGCCGCCTAAGCACTTTTAACTTGTAACTGATACTAAGCGCCGAGAAAATATATAGTACTACAAATAGTAATGAATCGAACCCTAATGCGCTGAGTAACGGTGTCACCCTGTTAACCCCCATTTTCACCAGAGACTATCAATGAAAAATGACCTTACCAGTAGGGTTCTTTGGCCTAAAAGTTAGCATTGATACTCAGCAAATACCATAAAGAACATTGATTTAAACGATTGTTAATCTTTAGACGGGATTTTTGGCAAAAAGTTTAACTGGGTTTTATAACACTGAGTTGGAGGGCATTAAATTAAGGCACTAACGCGCAAGGAATTCACTGATTTAATATGAATGCTAAGCGTATATATCTACACCGAACATGCTTTGTACCGACTCACGCTCTTGCTGTTTTTCAAAGCTGGTATACGAAGCAATAGCCTGCTGAGAATAGCCGGCACTATCTTCTCGAACGAAACGTTGATAAGCCTGTGCATTGTCGGTGCCTTGTGCATCTGGGGCAACGACAATATGGTTATTCTGCTGCTTGCCTTCATTATTGCTTTGCTGTTGCGCATCTTTATTAACTTTAGCAACGCGCCCTTGTGAGGGCTCTGATTGATGCGATGAAGGTATCGAAAAATTGTTAGTTATATGCATACCAAAAACGTGTCAGTCTTTTAAATGAAATCAAGTAGGTGAAGTAATGAGATGAATACAACGTATCTTAAGTTGTAAAAGCCATTCCTGAACACTACATCGCCCAATATTAAGGTGCTACTTGCAAAAACCTTTGCAAGAATCGCGCCTGAACACTATGACTTTTCACTGCTCACCTGAGGGCCTCGTTTTAGAGGCTCGTAGTATACGGAGCCGTTAGTGGCTGAGAGTTCGGTTTAACTTAGACTAAAAGGCGCTTGAATAAGGCGCTCGAAGTATGCTCTTGAAGAAACATTTGAAAAAGCTCTTGAAGACGCTCTCGAATGAAGAGCCTCAAAAAGTTATCAGGCCTGAGGCGCTTACCCTCTTATTCGCGGCCCGGTAACTTTTTCCACGTTACTTTGTCTCGAAGATATACAGGTTTTACATCACTGGCCACTTGAACATCGCCTTTGTTCGCGAGTTGCTCAGCAAGTGGAAGCATGTAAACCGCATCAGGAAATTCAATAGACACTTCATGATCATCAGACAGCAATGCTTCAAGTTCTGGGTAAGCCTGCCAACCAGTACCAACAGGCTCAAACTCACTCACGTTCTCACCTTGGTTGGCCGCTATAGCGTCATTGATCAGTTCCACAGCAACTTCAGGCGGGCACACTTGCTCTGCCACAACTTCTTCCAATAAACCATTTTCAGATTTGTAGATGGCAAAGTAAACTTCGCCCATGCGGGCATCGGTAGCACACACTACCCATGAAACCTGCTTAGCTGTCGTCTGGTTATTGACTATCGCTTGCTGCGCCATAGCTGCAAGCGTGCTTACGCCAGCTACCTTCAAACCAGTGCCAAGCGCTAGACCTTGAATCATTCCTGTGGCAATACGCACGCCAGTGAAACTGCCAGGGCCTCGGCCAAACGCTAGTAAATCCAAATCGCCAAGAACAAGCCCTGCGTCTTTTAACACTTCGTCCAACATTGGCAATAGACGCTGACTATGTTGCTGAGGGCAAATTTCAAAACGTGAAACGACAGCGTCGCCGGTATTTAGTGCTACTGAACAGGCTTCAGTTGCCGTGTCGATGGCTAAAATCTTCATTTTTTACTCTTCATCAATTCTTGCAAGAAAAGACTCTACTTCGTCTAGACTGCGGGTTCTGCGCATATTCGGCAAGCTACCTATAAAAGTTTTCGCATAGGGTTTGGTGACTAAGCGATTATCGCAAATTACCAATACACCTTTATCGGTAGGGTCGCGAATTAAGCGCCCTGCACCTTGTTTTAACGCAATGACGGCTTGGGGTATTTGAATAACGCCAAATGGATTAGCGCCGCGCTTTTTAACATCGTCCATTCGTGCTTGCAATAACGGGTCGTCTGGTGATGCGAATGGCAGTTTATCGATCATGACGCACACCAAATCATTTCCTCGTACATCTACCCCTTCCCAAAAAGCGCCCGTGCCCATTAACACGGCTTTTTCGTCGGCCAAGTACGCATCTAATAACGCCTGCTTCGTTGTTGTGCCTTGCACTAACAGCGGATTATCAATTTCATCTTCTAGCTTGCCGGCTATTTCACGCAGCATGGCATGACTGGTAAATAACAAAAAGCATCGGCCTTTACTGGCTTTAATTAACCTTTTTGCCGTATTCAGCAAGGTTTCACGCATTGAAAAACTATTTGGCTCGGGCAAATACCGAGGAACACATAACATGGCTTGTTCTGGGTAGTTAAAGGGGCTATCTAAGCCTAACGTTCTTGAGTCTTCTAACCCCATTCTGCGCTGAAAGTGTTCAAAGCCGCCGTTAACCATTAAGGTCGCCGAGGTAAATACCCACCCGCGAGGCGGCGATGCGACAAAACGGCGGAACTTGGCTGCAATAGACAACGGCGTTAAATGCATAATTAAATGGCGCGTCGTGGTTTCATACCACAAGCTCACATTTTCTTGTTTCTCATCGCTTAACGAGTCAAGTTGCTCCCTAACGGACACTATTCTTTCATATAGATTATCTAAATCTTTGTCGCGACCAATATGCAGCTTACACACTTCATGTAATACCCCTAGCGCCTCTGCTAGCTTACCCACTTGTAAGCGCACATCGTCGCGCATCAAGGCTTCGGCCCAGTTTCCTCGTTGAGTAGTATCGGGAAACAACAGGCGCAAATCTGCAGCAATCATGCGGCATTTGTCGGCAGCTTTGTCTAACTGTGCCGCGTCTTTCAACACGGTTCTAAAAATAAGGGTAATATCTTTGGCTAAATCTTGAATTTGGCGCGTGGAAAGCGATTCACCAAAGTAGTCTGCGGCAATATCGGGTATTTGATGGGCTTCATCAAATATAATGGCATCGGCCTCTGGGATAAGCTCACCGAACCCTGTGTCTTTCAATGCCATATCAGCGAAAAATAAGTGGTGATTGACCACAATAATGTCGGCATCTAACGCTTTACGCCGAGCCTTAACCAAATAACACTCTTCATAATCGGGACAGTCGCGACCCAGGCAGTTATCTACCGTAGACGTAACTAATGGTAGCACCCGAGCATCTTCAGGTAAGCTTTTCAGCTCGCCCATATCGCCGGTTTTGGTGGTGGTAGACCACAGCTTCACTTCAGATAGTTGCCCTAACACCTCTTTCTCCACTAACGTGGAGTTACCGCCATGTTGTTCTAGTCGGTGCAGGCAAAGGTAATTCGCACGACCTTTTAACAACGCCGTTTTACGCCTGCTGCTAAGGGCTTTTTTTACTAAAGGTAAATCGCGATGAAATAACTGCTCTTGCAGGTTTTTCGTTCCTGTCGACACTATCGCTTTGCCTTCAGCTAACAGTGCTGGTGCAAGATACGCGAAGGTTTTTCCCGTACCGGTCCCGGCTTCAACCACTAGGCTGCCGGTTTCATCAATCGCTTCTTTTACCGCCTGCGCCATTTCTGTTTGCGCTTCACGGGGAACAAAACCATTGATAGTCTTAGCAAGTAAACCCGTGGAAGAAAAGATGTCATCGATAGTTGGCATAGTGTACTTAACGTAAAAGTGAAGATTTGGCCGCTAGGCCACAAAGCGGTGCATTATGCCAAAGTTTTTCGAAAAATGGTTAGTATTCATAAAAATTCCATCCCGAATGACAGATTTCACTTACCACTAGCGTTTACTCACCCCTAGTTTCGGATGTATGCGAGCTCTACCATATGAGCTCAGCCATGCAAGCTCTGCCAAATAAGCTCTGCCATACTTGCCAATTAATAAGAGCTAATCCATACCTGATAGCCCCACGGGTCAATTTCAACGGCCTTATTTATATGCAAATGTTCGGTTTCGCTTTTACTCTCGTGGTGGTAAGAACCTGAATCGAGCGTGCACTTATAATAATGACCATTAAGAATAGGGTCATTAAACGTGACGTTGCATAAAGCGTCTGACAAATTGATGATAACTAACACTTTGTTATGTTCATCCATTCTCACAAAGCTGAATACCTGTGACATAGCGTTACTTGGCACCTGAATCATACGGGCACCAAACTCCCCATTGCCTAAGGCAGGAATGGATTTTTTTATTTTAATTAAGGCTTTGTACAAATCACCAATGCGATGAGGTTGCCATTCAATGGGATCACGTTCGAAAAACGCTAAACGCTTTGTTTCCCCTGCTTCTTGCCCATTGTGAATAAGCGGCATACCTTCACCCAACACTGATAACACAATGGCAGCCTCTAACGCATCGCCAAACTGCTCTGCCTGAGTACCATCCCACGCATTTTTATCGTGGTTACTTACGAACGTCATTCGATAAGCACTGTGCGGCCACGCCCGTTCATTCCATGAATAATATTTTCTCAGTCTATCAAGAGAACATCGCCCATGAGCGAGCTCATGCATGGTTTCATTCCAGCTCCATGCATAAGTCATGTTAAAAGCGGTTTCGTGTAAATCGCGATTTTCCCACTCTGCCAACATAAATACGGGTTTTATGGCATCTAAGGCAACACGCGCTTGATACCAAAAATCGTTCGGCACATACCCCGCTACATCACATCGAAAGCCATCAATGTCAAAGCGTTCAACCCAATAGCGCATGGCATTAATCATATACTCACGTAGCGCAGGTTCGTCGTAATCAAACTCGATAATATCTGACCAATCCCACCAAGGAGAAGGGCGAAACTCACCATGGTGATCTCTGGCATACCAATGAGGATGAGTATCCACTAGAGGGTTGTCCCAAGCGCTATGATTAGGCACCCAGTCTAGGATAACTTTTAAATTTCGGTTGTGCGCTTCTTGCACCAACTCTTGAAAGTCGTCTGCATTGCCAAACTCAGGGTTAATGTCCAAATAGTCTTTAACCGCGTACGGACTACCAAGTTCACCTTTTCGATTTTTTTCACCTATTGGGTGAATAGGCATAAGCCAAAGAATATCAGTACCTAAATCACGAATATGATTTAAGCGTTTGGTTACCTCTTTGAATGTACCAGATACAGAAAACTGGCGAGTGTTCACCTGATAGATAACGGCTTGTTTCGACCATTCGGGCTGCGTTACACGATAAATTTTCTTGGGAGTTGTCTGATATGTCATCCATGCATCCTTTTTTTGCCAAACTATTCCTCTACAAAATATGCACTTAGAAAATAGGTAAACCAGATACGCCGAGCAAAAGAACCCAAGTGCCAAAGAAAAGTTTAAGTTTTTGGGGTGAAAAAGCCAGCACAACATACTTTGCTAGCATGCCACCGATAATCGCTCCTGCACCTGCAAATATCACTACGTCCCAAACTACGGCCTGGGTTACTAACACGTGGTAAATCACAGCGCCCCAAACGGTAAAGGCTGACAAGATGACTGCAACAGCAATCGACATCGTCACATTGAATCCTCTAATGATAAGGTAAACAGCCACCAGCTCGCCTACCCCTACAGAAAGCCAAGCGGTAACAATTCCCCCGAAAAAAGAAATAATTGGCAGCGCGACAATATCGAATTGCTCAGCATCTTGTTTTAAGGCAACCCGTTTTAAAAAAGGAATAGAGGCAAAAATAGCCACAGCAAGCAATATAGAAAATGCGCCAAACCCCAAGTGAATCTGTTCTATTCCGCCTTTTAAGGGTGAAAGCACACTAAACTGCTCTGGGCCAAACTGAGCGAACCACACACCACACAGTGAGGCAGGCACGCTTAGCATTAAGCTTGTAGGTAACGCGCACCATTGACTGTCGGTTTGATGATGACAACGTTTATAACGCCACCACGTGATAGCGCCAGCAGTCATGCCGCAGCATTGGATAGCGAAACTGGTGGCTACCACACTCTGTGAGGAAAACGCTAAGTGGTTAAAAAAAGGAACAAATACCACGCCCCCACCCGCGCCGGTCGCGTTGGCGAAAATAGCGCCAATAATGCCAAGCAAACTAAAAAGGCTATTTTCGGCAATAAGCACTAGCGGCGCGGATTGAGAAAAAATCACCACTACCCACAGTACAACCAAAAGCATTTTTAATGGGCTTTGTATTACCCATTGAAATAAACGATTCAACACATTCTCCTAAACGGCGCATGGAGATGGAACTCTCGTGTACGGCTAGTGTTTTTATTTAAACAAATCACGACGGCAAAATACCCAATGCCTACTAATATTACTAGGTAGTTCCCGTTTTATCCTTTGAACTTTATGTTAGAAACAATCTCACTCCAAGGTAAAAAAAGATTACGGCTCACGCCTAACCGTTCAGCAAGCTGGCAAGATACTAAATGGCTGATGTTAATTTTTGCCGTTGCTGTATTCACTATCGCTATTGGCTGGGCGGTGGTGGGAGTTTGGGTAATATTACCCTTTGCTGGTGTAGAAGTTGTATTGCTTATTTTTATCATGTACCAAGTATCCCGCAGTACGTATCGGTGGGAAACTATTGATATTGCTCCACACACTATTCATTTTTGCACACGTCACCGCACACTCATTTTTACTCGTCCGTCTGCGCATATTGAATTTACCGAAGTTGAAAACGACTGGCGCCTTCCCACTGTCAGCCTAGTGGATGGCGAACAACGTATTGTGTTGGGGGAGTTCCTTAACCTTGAAGATCGCGCATTACTAAAAGAATCACTAGGTAACGAAGGCATCATGGTATGCCGTAATCATTGGTGGAAAACCTAGCTTAGCATCTAGCGATACGTGTAAGCGCCGCTTTGGTTTTAGCGCTCGTTTTAGTGAGGCGATGCGAAGTTTAAATTAAATTTAATATCCGTTTTCACGCCTACGAACTATAAATAGTAGTGTCTAGTCGTGTTATATCGGAGAACAATCATGAATCTGTACATAGAGTCAATTGAAGGCGGTAGCTATTTAGCGGCAACAGGGCTAGGTGCATCCCGCACGTTAGTAAGAGACAAAACGTCTCGACCAAAGACATTTCATTGTCTAAATGAAATTAAAGACCACTTTAATTCCGAGGAGTTTGAACATGTTTGGCTGCGCCAATCTACCCCTTATGAGGAAATGGTAGGACAGTCACAAATTCCAGATGCGCTGGAGCTAGAAATTGATTGGCACCGTTAGCAGCTCTCCTTTTGACTGCACTTCTATTACCAGGTTTGTGTAAGCTTCCTTTGTGTTAGCTATCCTTGTGTTAGCTATCCTTGTGTTAGCTATCCTTGAGTTAGCTACCTAGGTATGAGCAGCCTCGATATTTGCTGTTCCGTGGCTAGCGTGTAAGAAAGTCATTGAATGCTGATTAAATAGACCTAAGTTGAATAGAGGTAATTTACTCGGTAAAGTGGCTGATTATCATCTAATAGGACAATATGATGAAATTCAGCCCACGTGCTTTTAGCTTAGCGCTTTTACTTACAACTTATGTAGTAGGGCTAACCACACCAGCCTTTTCTGCCTCGGTTTTCAAAGTTAGTAACGGTGAAAACACTCTTTATATAGGCGGTACGCTTCACTTACTCAGCGAGAGTGACTACCCCCTTCCTGACGCTTACGACACCGCTTACCAACAGTCAGAAACCTTAGTGTTTGAAACAGACTTAGACGCCTTAGAAACACAAGCATTTGCGCAGTCTATGATGAACAAGCTAACTTACTCCTCAGGTAACAGCCTTGCTGATGAGCTTTCAGAAAAAACCATAGCGAATTTATCAGCACATATGGAAGCCCGTGGTTTATCACTTTCTAATTTTATGATGTATAAGCCTGCATTTTTAAGCATTACTTTGAGCATGATTGAACTACAAATCATGGGGCTAACCAGTGAGGGCGTAGATAAACATTTCTTTAATCGCGGCAAAAACGACGATAAAACCATTCTTTGGCTAGAAAGCCCCGAGCAACAACTTTCATTTATTCAGCAAATGGGCCATGGCGATGAAGATGCGTTTATTCAATACACCCTTGAAGATGTTGAAACCCTCCCTCAGGTTTTACCTAAGTTAAAATCGAGTTGGAAAGCAGGCGACCTCGACACAATGTACGAAGAAAGCATGGCTGATTTCAAATCCGAATACCCTGATATATTCAATACGCTTCTATCATCTAGAAACAAAGCGTGGATGCAATTTTTAGTGAAAGCATTGGCAACTAAACCCACTGAATTTGTATTGGTAGGCGCATTGCATTTGCCAGGTGAATTGGGCGTATTGAACATGCTAGAACAGCAAGGTTTCAAGGTTGAGAAGGTAAAGTAGCAATAACATTTACATTCAAAACTAACCTTTGAGCACATTTTTTGCGTACTAGAATTGTAGCGACATGCAATAAACGATTAAACCGACCCGTTTAGGTTAATTTAATACCTAAACCCTGAGTTTAGACAGTACGTTTTAAAATTGAATCGAAGGAAAAAATATGAATTTCAAAAGCTTAACTTCACTTTCATTGGTAGGTTTAGTTTTACTTGCAGTAACTGGTTGTGCCTCTATGGGTGACGGTAGTGTTGCTGAAAAGCGACAAGCTATTTTAGATATGCAGCAAGATGCACTGGCTAAACTTTATATCGAAAAGCCTGATACTCGCTCTCAAGTGCGTGATGCAGCGGGTTATGCAGTATTCACCAACGCAAACATTAACGTTATTTTCTTTGCTGCAGGTACGGGATATGGTGTAGTAAACAACCAAGTCACTGGTACAAAAACCTATATGAATATGGCTGAAGGCGGTGTTGGTCTTGGACTAGGGGCGAAAGATTACCGTGTAGTGATGGTTTTCCACACGCAAAAAGCCATGAACTACTTTATCGAGAATGGTTGGACTGTAGGCGGTAACGCTGATGCCGCGGCTAAAGCCGGTAACAAAGGTATGTCAGCGGAAGGCGAAGGCTATTTAGGCAATGTGACGGTTTATACCATGACCGAAAGCGGCTTAGCCTTGCAAGCCACGGTGAAAGGTACCAAGTTCTGGGTGGATAAAGAACTTAACTAATAAAAGCTAGATTGCGCTAAAAATAACAATCTGGCGCTGGGCCCTTTTTAATTTTTATTATAGAGGCCGGTGCCAGTTTCTCTTTTAAGAAAGCGATTTACACACTGGTAAATAGCCTCAACTTCAGTGAATTCCATTCCCGCAGCCTTGTGTCCTCTGCTCCCACCTTTCCAGTTGTAACGGCCGACAACACATCTGAGATATTGCTTTATTAAATTATATATATGGTTTTGATTTTTGCTATTCAGCTATAAAATTATGGCATTGATTTCACTACCAAAATATAACATATTGATGCAGTATAGAATTCTCGAGAAAGACTAAGCGTTAGCAATAAAAAAGGATTTGGCTTAGGTTATTTACAACCATTTAACTGAAGAGCAAATTAATGGGGCAATAGAATGTCAGCATCCCAGATTATTTTGAAAGACGATCCCCCGAAAGTTGTCGACTTCGCGTCACTTCGAAGCATCGTAGGTTGGGAAAACCCAGAACTTTCAATCATTCAAGCTAGTATAGATTCCTCTTTATTCTGGGTTTCACTTTATTTAGAAAATCAACTTATTGGCTGTGGACGGGTAATAGGTGATGACGCTATGTACTTCTATGTTCAAGACATTATTGTTAACCCTGAACACCAAAAACGTGGCTTGGGTTTTCAAATCATGCAATCCATCAACCGCTATCTCACTTTGCATTGCCCTGTTGGTTCAACCGTTGGATTACTTTCAGCGTATGGTAAAGAGAAATTCTATGAAAAATTTGGGTTCACATCCCGTGACGGTCAAACACTAGGCCTAGGCATGTGTAAGTTTATTTAGCAATTTGCTGTAACAAGGCTTTTTATTGGGTCTAGGTTAGACTGCGGCGGCTAGCGCGCACAAGAAGCCCTATCTGAAGTGTTAGGGTAGATATTTTAAATGTCTCTACAAACTAAATAGAGAGACGTTAGACAAAAAACAAAGGAAAATCATGAATTTTACGAATAAACATACGGTTAGGGCGACATCGTATTTGCTCTTTTTGTTGGCGGCTACCCAGGCGCTATATACCCTACTTCGCATGGCTGGCATCGATTTTCCTCGGCAGCTATTTTGGGGAACGGAAAGCATTCTTTTTACTTTCCTTATGGCCTTTGCCGGCGCTGCGATGGTGCGCGCTAAACATTACCATGTAGGATGGTCTGCCATTGCGTTCAGCGCAGCCCTTAATTTAGTACAAGTGAGTGTTGGCCTTACTATGTTTACCCCCTTTCGTGAGGCTGCTGGTCAAAACGAGAGCATAGGGCCATTAGCCGGCGCAGTAGTAGCCTTGTCTTTCATGATTTATTACGCTGCCAAGCTACTGCTGGGTTTTGCGGCACTTATTTTTGGCATTGCAAAAATGAAAGATGGCGCTAAGCCCTTAGGTGGACTAACTGCGCTAGTGGGTGTTGTTGCAATACTCGCCAATGGAATTTTGATTGTATTTGGCCGTAACGCCTTCTTACCATCAGCGGTGGCTGGAGGATTTGGTGTGCTCGCAACCCTGCTTCTGGCTTTCTGTCTGATGCGTGCTACCAGTGATGATTAGACGATATGCGCTCCGTCAATATTTGGAGAGAGAATGATTATTAGAGATGCGGTTTTAGAAGACTCGCCCGAAATAGCTGAAATCTATAATTTCTATGTTGCGAATACCTGTATCACCTTCGAAGAAACTGAAGTGACAAGCAACGAGATGTCTAATCGATTAAGAAAAGTGTCAGAAGCTTCATTACCATGGATAGTGGCAGTTAAAGACGAAGCAGTCATAGGGTATGCATACGCTACCAAATGGAAAGAAAGGACGGCTTATCGTTTTTCTGTAGAGTCAACGGTTTACCTTTCTATCGAAGCCCAAGGAAATGGATTAGGCACTGAACTCTATGAAGCACTTTTAGATAAATTAAAGCTTCTGGGTATCAACAGTGTAATTGGTGGCATCACTCTGCCTAACCCCGCCAGTGTTGGTTTACACGAAAAATTAGGTATGGAAAAAGTAGCACATTTCCCTAAGGTCGGGTTTAAATTTGGTGAATGGTTAGATGTTGGATACTGGCAGCTAAGCCTTCATGCCTAAAAAATTATAGTGTTAGGAAGTCGATGACTACTGGATTGAAACTTACCATTTTTTTAGCAAGTTCCCGCTCAAACGGAAATACTTCGAAGTTAGCGCAAGCAGTGGCAGCCGAGCGACAAGCAAAAATTATCGATCTTAATAAATTTTCCATTTCATATTTTGACTATGAGCACGAAAATACAAGCGATGACTTTTTACATTTAATTGAAATACTAACTGAGTCAGATCATGTTATTTTCGCTACACCTGTCTATTGGTATTCAATGTCTGCGCAACTGAAGACGTTTTTCGATAGGTTTACGGACTTGCTGACTATCAAAAAAGAACTAGGCAAAAAACTTAAAGGCATGCCTATATCGGTTATCGCTACGGGTACGGATGAAGCGATGCCTTTAAGTTTTACTCAGCAATTTGAATCAATTTCTGATTACTTAGGTTTTCAACTTGGCTCACAACTTTATTGTCGTTGCCCAACAGCTTTCGAACTACAGCAACATAAAAAAGCAATTCAAGCATATGTTAATAATATCGAATAAACCCCATCAGCGCTCGCTTACAAGCATCGTGAGTTAGTAACCATTCGTGAGCTTTCTCTTCGCTTACCACCAATAACTTGCGATTAGTCAATTAGTCTAAAAACGCCTGATTTTTAAACTAAAGTTGGGTAGCCTACCCCTATTTTGTACACACTGAACTGGTAATATTGGGGTGTAGTTTATTACATCCCTTTTCAACGCCTAGAGGTATTATTATGACAGCGCTACTTTCTTTAAATGCAGATGATTTGTTTATTGTGACTGGTATCGCGCTTATGTTTATCAGCTATGCGTTTTTACTGCCTACAGAACTAAAGCGTGCAATCAAACAACGGGGCTGTAAATAATATAAGCTCGCAGAATGCGTCTTTGTTACTGCAGAGATACTGAGGGCAACATTTAATAGATGACGGGAAGGAAGCCGAAAGCAGTCTGCTGCGGTTAAATGGTAATATCCACATGCTTAATGCCCCGCGGTATTTTAGTGCCTGTTGCATCTGCGGTATCTAACTCACTGCTTTCACTTTCGCTCAATTGCTGTCCTATCGATTTATCGCCTTGGCTGTCTTCTTGTTGGCGATTTTCTTGGTTGCTCGGGTGTTCTTTCTTTTCATTTTCTTCGTGCCGTTCCCGCTGCGCCATTTCATCAACAATGTGCACTTCATCATGCTGCTCTTTTTCATCTTGATTGAGTGCCTCTGCCTTTTCGCTGCGCGCCACTTTTTTAACCCTATTATCAGATTCGATGGGCACTTTGGTGTTGCGCGGTAAAATGGAAAAAATTAAGTCATTACTCATGGCTACCCCAACCCGTTAAGGTCAATTTTGTGATATTTCATCGTCTACATTACTTAATAGGGAAAACGATCACATTGGCTCAGATCAAAAAGTTTTACTATATACATATTAATTTAGACTGAAACTGCAAAAAGAGTTCACTTTCGCCTTGCAAAATAGGGGGCAAACCGCTAATGTTTCAGCCGTTCGGAAATAGGTATTAAGAAATCAAATGAATAACTGCGCTGTAAAACATCACCACCATCATAAAGCATAGCCTTTCAGGTTCGTGCTGGAAGGTCTATTATTCCTTCCAGTGGCGCAGATAGAAAAAATTCTCGACCCTCGGAAGGAAACTTCCGGGGGTTTTTCGTTTTAGGCGTAATCGTTAAGACAGTAAAAAGTAGTACAACGTGAAAGGAACGTTTCAATGAGTAACAGCAAAAGACTTCGAATTGCCATACAGAAATCAGGCCGTTTAAGCGATGACAGCATCGCGCTACTTAAGGCTATTGGCATTAAATTAAACATTCGTGATCGCCTGCTGATTGCGCATTCTACCAACGAGCCTATCGATTTATTACGTGTTCGCGATGACGATATTCCAGGGCTAGTAATGGACGGCGTAGCCGACCTTGGCTTCATTGGCGAAAACGAACTTGAAGAAAAAATGTTAGAACGCAAAGCATCTAACAAGCCTTCTGATTATGAAGTATTACGTCGTTTAGACTACGGCGGTTGTCGCTTGTCTATCGCCGTGCCTACTGAAATGGACTACACCAACATTCAGTCTTTAGAAGGCAAGAAAGTGGCTACCACTTACCCATTCCTATTAGAGCGTTATTTTGCAGAGCAAAAAATTAATGCTAAAGCAGTCATGCTTACAGGTTCGGTTGAAGTTGCACCACGCGCAGGCGTTGCCGACGCTATCTGTGACTTGGTATCAACGGGCGCTACCCTTGAAGCGAACGGCCTAGTAGAAGAAGATGTCATCTTCCGCTCAAAAGCAGTATTAATTCAACGTGCCGATGGCAACATGAGTGATGAAAAGCAAACGCTTATTAATCGCCTTATGCCACGTGTTGATGGTGTATTGCTAGCGAAAGAAAGCAAGTACATCATGCTTCACGCACCAAAAGCTTACCTAGAACAAGTGAAAAGCTTGTTACCGGGCGCTGAAAACCCAACCGTATTGCCTTTGTCTGGCAATGAAGAGCATGTGGCTATTCATGTTGTTTCTACTGAAACCTTGTTTTGGGAAACCATGGAAAAATTAAAAGCACTAGGCTGCTCTTCAATATTAGTTATGCCTATCGAAAAAATGATGGGCTAAAAGGCAAAAGATTATGATTATCTGGTCATCTCTATCAAAGCTTGAGAAAAAAACGGCGCTTTCGCGTCCGGCTATGGCCAATAGCCAACAGTTAAAACAAACCGTGGGCGACATTATCGCTAGCGTTGAAAGTGAAGGCGATGCCGCTGTTATCGACTTCACTCGTCAGTTTGATTGCCCTGATTTGCAATCGTTAGTGTTATCGCAAGAAAGCATCGACACGTTAGCAAGTTCGGTTACCGCTGAAGTAGCAGGTGCGATTGATATTGCATTTAACAATATTAAAGCGTTTCACGATGCCCAGCTGCCAAGTGATATTGCGCTAACCACGACACCTGGTGTGAACTGCGAATTGCGCTTCACCCCGTTAGATGCCGTAGGTTTGTATATTCCAGGTGGCAGTGCACCTTTGCCTTCAACGGTGCTAATGCTAGGTGTACCAGCGCTGGTAGCGGGATGTGAAAACAAACTGCTTTGCACACCACCAAACAAGCAAGGCTTGATTGCCCCTGAAATTGCCTATGCCGCAAGAAAATGTGGCATTGAAGCCATATATCTTTGTGGCGGCGCGCAGGCCATTGCAGCGATGGCATTGGGCACAGATACTATCCCGCAGGTTGATAAAATATTTGGCCCGGGAAATAGTTTTGTGACTGAAGCCAAACAGCAAGTAAGTTTGCGTGCTGATGGTGCGGCTATTGATATGCCAGCAGGCCCGTCTGAAGTATTGGTGTTAGCAGATGAATTTGCCGATGCTGAATTTGTTGCCTCAGACTTACTTTCTCAAGCAGAGCATGGCCCAGATTCTCAAGCCATTTTAGTGTCTAACAGCGAAGCACTGATTGAAAGTGCGAAGGCAGCGGTTGAACGTCAATTGTCTACCCTTTCACGTGCCGACATTGCTCGCCCTGCAATGGAGAATGCCCGCTATATTTTGGCCGACTCAATAGATGACGCTATTTTAGTAAGCAATGCCTATGCGCCTGAACACTTGATAGTGCAAATTGAAGATGCCCGTAGCTTACTGCCGAAAATCAAATACGCAGGTTCAATATTTTTAGGCCCTTGGTCGCCTGAATCTGCCGGTGATTATGCCTCGGGTACAAATCACGTATTACCTACTTACGGCTATGCGAAGAACTATTCTAGCTTAGGCTTACTTGACTTTATGCGTCGTTACACCATTCAAGAGTTATCCGCAGACGGCATGCGCAACTTAGGCCCAGCTATTATGGCATTGGCTAGCGCTGAAGGGCTTGATGCTCACGAACAAGCAGTAGCGCTTCGTATGCAAAAGCTAGCGAACGTTAGCGATAAGGGAGATGCTTAATGCCTGCTCTTGTAGATACCCTTATTGATAACCTAATTAACGACAATTTAGTGCCGCTTAAGCCTTACGAGTCGGCCAGGCGTTTGTATTCAGGTGGCCAAGATTGGCTAAATGCCAATGAATCGCCCTATGCAAATGAATATGCGATAGATGCAAGTAACTTTAATCGTTACCCGTCGTGTCAGCCTTCATCGGTGGTAGAAAGCTATGCAGCCTATGCAGGTATTGATACTTCTCAGTTGATGGTTACCCGTGGTGCAGACGAAGGCATTGAATTACTTATTCGTACCTTTTGTACTCCAGGTAAAGACAACATAGTAATTTGCCCGCCCACCTATGGCATGTACGCCATTAGTGCAGAAACTTGTGATGTGGGTATTACTACTGTGCCGCTAAATGGTGATTTTAGCCTAGACGTTGAAGGTGTGTGCGCAATTGATAACGCCAATGTTATCTTTATTTGTGCGCCAAATAACCCAACGGGCACACAGGTTGCCAGAGACGATATACGAGCGGTACTCAACCACTTTGCTAATAGCGCTTTAGTGGTAGTGGATGAAGCCTATATTGAGTTCGATGCCGATAATACCTGGGCAAATGAAATAGCGGATTACCCTAACCTAGTAGTACTACGCACGCTTTCAAAAGCCTTTGCGTTAGCAGGGCTTCGCTGTGGGTTTACTTTAGCCCAAGCGCCAGTTATTCAAGCGTTGCTAAAAGTCATTGCACCCTACCCTATTGCAGAGCCTGTGGCACAAATTGCTGCACAGGCATTATCTACCGATTCACTGACATTAATTCAGTTGCAGGTAGATACCATCAATAGAGAAAAAGACCTACTGGCAACCGCGCTTGCCGATATTGACGGCTTTGAATTGGTTGGTGATAGAAAAGCAAACTTTGTGCTATTTCGCTACGAGCGTGCTAGCGAACTCATGCAATATTTAGTGAGCAAAGGGTTATTAATACGCGACCAATCTAAACAGCTTAACCTTACAAATTGCTTGCGAGTAAGCATTGGTACTGAAGAACAAAACCAGCGTTTATTGCAACTGATCAACGAATTTAAAAAGGAGCTAGCGGCATGAGTCAGCAAGCCATTTTATTTATCGACCGCGACGGTACACTTGTAGAAGAGCCGCCGGTAGATAAACAGCTAGACAGTTTAGAAAAGCTGGTTTTCGAGCCAAACGTTATTCCTGTGCTGTTAAAACTAAAAGCAGCAGGCTTTAAGTTTGTCATGGTCACTAACCAAGACGGCTTAGGCACGGACAGCTTTCCACAAGCTGATTTTGACGCGCCTCATAATGCCATGATGGCCATTTTCAAAAGCCAAGGTATTACGTTTGACGACGTGCTTATTTGCCCGCACTTTGAAGAAGACAACTGTACTTGCCGTAAGCCTAAACTGGGGTTAGTGAAAGACTACCTTCAGCAAGGAAAGGTTGATTTCACCCGTTCATACGTGATTGGCGATCGCATGACCGACATGCAACTTGCCGAGAACATGGGTATTAAAGGGTTGCAATATAACCCTGAAACCTTGAACTGGGATCATATCCAAAAAACCTTGTTGTCGTCTTCACGTATTGCCGAAGTTATCCGCACTACCTCAGAAACCGACATTAAAGTACGCGTAGATTTAGACTCTACCGAGAAGTCGCACATTCACACTGGTTTGGGTTTCTTCGACCACATGCTTGATCAAATTGCGACCCACGGCGGTTTTGAATTAAACGTAACCGTAGATGGCGATTTGCACATAGATGATCACCACAGTGTGGAAGACACTGCATTGGCATTAGGTGAAGCCCTTAAGAAAGCCCTTGGTGATAAACGTGGTATTGGCCGTTTTGGTTTTGCCCTGCCTATGGATGAGTGCCGCGCAGAATGCATTATGGATATCTCAAACCGTCCTCACCTTAAGTTTGAAGCTGATTTCAGCCGTGACCAAGTGGGCGAAATGGCCACTGAAATGGTGCCACACTTTTTCTATTCATTGGCGCAAAGCATGGGGCTGTCGCTTCACCTTTCCACCAGCGAAGGGAATGCTCACCACCAGGTAGAAAGTTTATTCAAAGTATTTGGCCGTGCGTTACGTCAAGCCATTACGCGACAAGGCGATGCATTGCCTAGCAGTAAAGGAGCGCTTTAATGCCTGAAATACAAAAATCACAACGACAAAAAATAGTCATTGTGAACACAGGCTGCGCAAATATTTCATCGGTTCGCTTTGCGCTAGAGCGTTTAGGCGTAACCGTTGAAGTATCTGACGACAAAGATGTGATCACCCGCGCCGACAAAGTATTTTTACCCGGTGTTGGTACTGCAGCTGCTGCCATGGCAAGCATTACGCAAAAAGACTTATCAAGCACATTACAAAGCCTAACTCAGCCAGTACTAGGCGTGTGTTTAGGTATGCAGTTAATGGTTGAAAGCAGCGCTGAAGGTAGCTTAGAGAACCGCTTAGGAGACACGCAGGATGACATTCCTTGTTTGTCGCTAATGCCTGGTCGTGTTGCACGAATGGAAGCGAATGGCTTGCGCTTGCCGCACATGGGTTGGAATACGGTTTCTCATAATGACGACACCTTGTTTAAAGGCATTCCTCAAGATACCTATTTCTATTTTGTGCACAGTTTTGCCGTACCAGAGTACGCCCATACCCTAGCCAGCTGTAACTACGGTAACCCGTTTTCAGCGGCCATTAATAAAGACAACTTCTTTGGCGTACAATTTCACCCTGAACGTTCCAGCGATGCTGGTGCGCAACTACTGACTAACTTTGTGAACCTATAATGATTATTCCAGCAATTGATCTTATCGATGGCAGCGTAGTGCGTTTGTATCAGGGCGACTACGAGCAAAAAACAAAATACGAATTCGACCCGGTAGACGTGGTAAACGACTATGCCGACCAAGGCGCTACATGGTTGCACATTGTTGATTTAACTGGCGCGAAAGACACCAGCAAGCGCCAGCTTACCTTGATTAAATCAATGGTAGACACCAAGCGCATGCAGTTTCAAGCAGGCGGTGGTATTCGTAGCGAAGAAGAAGTAGCCCAGTTACTCGATATCGGCGTAAGCCGCGTGGTGATTGGATCGCTCGCGGTTAAACAGCCTGAACTGGTGAAATCTTGGGTAACCAAATACGGTGCTGAACATATCGTGCTAGCCCTAGATATTAACATTAGCGAAGACGGCGAAAAGCTGATTGCCACTCACGGATGGCAGGAGAATTCAGGGGTAGCCCTAGAAGACTTGCTAAACGACTTTGCATCGGTTGGTGCTACACATGTGCTTTGCACCGACATTAGCCGTGACGGCACGCTGCAAGGCGCTAATGTAGAGCTTTACGAAGAGATGAGTGCACGCTTCCCTAATGTTAGCTGGCAAGCATCTGGCGGCATAGGTAGCTTAAACGACATTTCGGCGTTGAAACCAACCAACGTTGGCGGCGTTATTTTAGGTCGTGCCTTACTTGAAGGTAAATTCACCGTGAAGGAGGCTATCGCATGTTGGCAAAACGCATAATTCCTTGTTTGGATGTTCGCGACGGCAAAGTCGTTAAAGGCGTTCAATTTAGAAACCACGAAATTATTGGCGACATCGTACCCTTAGCAGAGCAATACGCAAAAGCGGGCGCTGACGAACTGGTGTTTTACGATATTACTGCAAGTTCAGATGAGCGCGTGGTAGATAAAAGCTGGGTAAGCCGTATTGCACAAGTTATCGATATTCCATTTTGTGTTGCCGGCGGCATTAAAAGCATTGAAGATGCTGGGCGCATTTTAGAAATGGGGGCAGATAAAATTTCGATTAACTCCCCTGCCCTAAACAACCCTGCATTAATTAATGCCATGCATGACGTGTACGGCCAGCAGTGTGTGGTTATTGGGGTAGACAGCTTTTACAACGACGCCACTGGGCAATATGAAGTGTATAAGTTTACTGGCGATGAGAACCGCACTCAAAAGAGCCAATGGCAAACTCTAGACTGGATAAAAGAAGTGCAGTCACGTGGTGCCGGTGAAATTGTGCTTAACTGCATGAACCAAGATGGTGTAAGAAAAGGCTATGATATTGCACAACTAAGCGCAGTGCGTGAAGTGTGCGAAGTACCCCTTATTGCTTCTGGCGGCGCGGGTGAAATTTCTCACTTCAACGATGTATTTCAACAAGCCGATGTTGATGGCGCACTAGCCGCTTCCGTATTCCATAAAGGCATTATTAACATTGATGACCTAAAGGCCGATTTAACCGCTAATGGCGTACCTATGCGTAAGCGTCACGCCCTACCAAACGCACAAGGAATAAAGCCGTGATTGTAACTTCCGAAAACAGTAATACCCTAGCATGGGAAAAAATGGACAACCTGCTTCCAGCCATAGTACAAGATGCCCTTTCAGGCAAAGTACTGATGCAGGGTTACATGAACCAAGATGCACTAGCCACTACATTAGATAGCGGTAAAGTCACTTTTTTTAGTCGCTCAAAACTGCGTTTGTGGCAAAAAGGCGAAACCTCAGGCAATACGTTAGATTTAGTCAGCGTAGCCGCCGATTGCGATTTCGACTCGCTATTAGTGTTAGCCAACCCTAACGGCCCAACATGCCACACAGGCGTTGAAAGCTGCTGGTTTGAAGGCAATACGCCTAGTTTTACCTTTTTGGCTGATTTAGAGCGCTTATTGGCTGCCCGTAAAGGCGCAGATCCGAAAAGCAGCTACACTGCTAGCTTGTACAATAAGGGCATTAAGCGTATTGCACAAAAAGTGGGTGAAGAAGGTGTTGAAACGGCACTTGCTGCTACCGTACACGATAAAGAAGAGCTTAAAAACGAAGCTGCTGATTTGTTGTATCATCTAACCGTTTTGCTACAAGCGAGCGACATGTCGCTTGATGATGCGTTGTCGGTATTGCGTGAACGTCAAAAGTAAGTGTTAAGGCTATTCGCCTACAGCAATTAAAATAATCTGTGATATATACAATATACAGTTTAGCAAAGGAGTAAGTTACCCCCGTAACTTGCTCCTTTTTTTATGAGATGCTCTACATTTTGAAACATTTGTTATTTATTTTTCCTCGCAGCATTGCTTTTCACCTCTACGCCTAAATATGCTTTTCTCTATCTCTTTTTGGAAGCGGAAGCACTGAGATTCATATGGACATTAGTTTACGAGAAGTCACCAAGGACAATTGGCTAGATATTATTCATTTAGAAATTACTAAAGAGCAAGAAAACTATGTGGCGTTAAATTCGGAATCTATCGCCGAATCAAGTTTCTATCCCCACTATATCAATAGAGCCATTTATCAAGGTGATGAGGCTGTAGGCTTTATTCAATATTATCAGGAGCTAGAAGAGAACCTACCTGACGAGTTTTATATTGCGCAATTTATGGTCGACGTCAAACATCAGGGGCAAGGCATCGGAAAAATCGCAACCGAACAAGTGATAGAAGAAATGAGCGCAATGCCTGAATGTAAAAAAATAACCATACTTTATATGCCCGGACACCATGCAATGCGAAAGTTCTATGCACAGTTCGGCTTTGTTGTAACCGAGGAAGATGACGAAGACGGTGTTGTGATGGAGCTTAGTGTTAAATAACCCAATCTGCTATTAGGCTTTTTTTGCCAAGCTTTTAGTGAGCATCACCTTAGGGTGAAACGTGTGCCAAAGGCTGCATCGTACAAAAAACTTCAATTTTGCCGCTTAGTTAAACTCGAAGAATTAGCATTATCCTAATTCATTTGACGAAACGGCGTCTTGTTGTTCAACCTCGGTTGCGCCGCAGCAGAGTAATAACCAACGTAAGTCGTCAAACCCCGAAATTGGCCACCCCACTACTTGCAGATAAACATCTATGTAATCATTCCCCCTAACGTGGCCTGTCCACCAAAACCAGTCACGCTCTTCGTGAAAGTATCTTACTTTGCCAACCTGACTACAGAGTTGTTCATCTTCCACATCACAGAGTAAATTTGTTTTAAACCAAGTTTCTAATAATTCATAGCTGTTTTCGGTGCGCCACTGGTCATGGTATTCACAAATCTCTTCTACCGACAAAATTAGCACTAAGCATTCTTTAATTCGTTCAAATACAAGCTCTGCATTGCCATTACACTCAACGCTAACATGCAGTAAGTTGAGCTCTTTTGGACTAGTAACATCAAAAACTAAGCGTTTAAGTTCATCATTTAACATTGTTATCTCTCGGGCTAGTCACTTGCGCTAGTATTCATCGTTAGTTTATCAATAAAACGCTTCCTATAAATAGGATGGGTGCAAATGTTTGCGCATAGAGTGAATGCACTCGAATGGCTACTCTACAGACTGTCAGAACCGAGTCATAACCTTTCAAACACTAGCACTAGCACTAGCATGAAAACTGTTATGTAGCGTAAAACAAGTCACACACATCTTGAAACACTTATCGTATGAACTGTTTTCAATCTGCGCTTTCTATATTTAAATCAACTTTAGCGGCCGTTACAGTCGAAATTATCTTGTACATGGTAATAGGCTACCGTTATACCGTATTAACCACCTATTGTTAGGAATAAAAATGAAGCAACAAGCTGGCTCGTTTATTAAAAGAAACCTACCTTTCATTCTATTTGTTGTACTGATGTTTTCATTCAGGAGCAGTGTAGCAGATTACTATCATGTACCTACGGGTTCTATGGAGCCCACTATTCAGGTGGGAGATCGCATTGTGGTAAATAAAAGTGCCTACACCCTCGAACTGCCTTTTACCAATGTAGTGCTTGCCCAAACGGGTGATATCGCTCGTGGTGACATTGTGGTTATTCAAAGTAGCGCGGCCGATACGCGGTTAGTTAAGCGCGTTGTCGCTATTGCTGGTGACACGGTTAGCTTGAGTAACAACACGCTAACCGTGAATGATGAGCACGCCGTAATACACAGGCTCGACAACTATGTATTCCAAGAAACTATGGGCGATAGTCAGCGCAGCATACAGCTATTACCGGTTAAAGGGGCGCGCTCGTCATTTAATGAAGCTGTTGTACCTGACAAGCATGTATTGGTAATGGGTGACAACCGAAATAACAGCGTAGATTCACGTTATTACGGCTTTATTCCCGTTGAAGAGATTCAAGGCCGTGCTACCCGTGTGGCTTTTTCATTAGACAAAGAAAATTACTACTTACCAAGAGGAGAGCGTTCTTTGTTAGCGCTTCAATAATATCAGTTCGACAGGCATGCCTTAAACGGGTATGCCCGCTCTCTTATCTCTGCCTTACCCAACTTGCCTAAACTTGCCGTAACTTACGGGTTACTCTACGTCAACACAGAGCTTCAGCACTTATAACCTTCTCTCATTTTCCATTTGTACACAATTTGTAACTAACTCTATTCAAAAACAATAGCTTGCTAGCTTGCTACTTTACCCGCGTTAATGCTATTGATTAATCAGCGACCATTCACGTTGCTGAAATAATAAACAACAAGTTAAATGGAACCATAAGGAAATCACAATGAAACATGGTGTTAAACTTAGTGCGCTTACACTCGCACTGGCTGGACTCTCTTCAATCTCTTACTCACAAGCTCAAGAAGTAGAAGAAAAAGCTGAGGGAGTAGAACGCATAGCAGTAACAGGCTCTCGTATCAAACGAACTGACATTGAAGGCCCCTCTCCTATTCAATCGATAGATGCCACTATGATTAAAGGCATGGGGTATGAAAACTTGCAACAATTACTAGAACGTATGCCGGCTACCGGTGCGGGTACTTTCTCAACACGTAACAATAGCCAAGACTCTACTGCAAATGGTGCGGCCTCTGTGTCCCTTAGAGGCATGGGTCCAGATGCCACCTTAGTACTTATTAATGGCCGACGTGTTGCCATCAGTGCATTTGCAGAAAGCATTACCAATTCATTTGTTGATATTAATGCTATTCCCGTATCGGCCATTGAACGCATCGATATTTTAAAAGACGGTGCATCAGCTATTTACGGTTCAGATGCCGTGGCCGGTGTAGTGAATGTTATTTTGAAGAAAGACTATGATGGTTTAGAAGTAAACGTAGGCTATGGCGGTACCACAGGGCCAAGCTACGGCGAAACCACGGCTAATATGCTGTGGGGCAGCCAAAGTGAAAAAAGCAGCGCTACTGTCATTCTCGATTACTTTAACAACAGCCAGTTAGGTGCTGATGAAATGGGTCGGTTTGGCACTGCCAACCAATCACCTTATGGCGGTATGGATTTTCGTTCTTCTCGTGGGTATCCAGGTTATTTCTATGTTGATGGTGTTAAAACTATCGATCCCGATTGCCCAGCCGATAGCGCAACAGCCTCAGGAAGTTGTTTGTTTGATTATGGCCCATACGGCCTCACTATTCCTGAATCGGAGCGTGTAGGTTTTATTGGCCAATTCGATTATAAAATTTCGTCAGATGTTACCGCGTTTATGGAAGTCGCCGTACAGCACAATACGTCTGAAGCTGGCGGTGCAGCCACGCCGCTTGATGAAGACGCGGGCTTAACAGTACCTGGTACCCATCCTGATAATCCTTTCGGGCAAGATATTGATATTGGCCGTTACCGCCCTGTTGATGCAGGCGCCAGACGCTGGGATATTGAAACCGATACCCTTAGGTTTGTTGCAGGCTTACGAGGCCAAATTTTTGACTACGATTGGGAAGCGTCTATCCAAAAAGGAAGAAGCCGCTCAGAACAAAGCGGCGATCAATCGCAAGGTTGGGTTCGCGTAGATTGGCTACAGGAACAGATTGACCTAGGTAACTACAATCCTTTTGGTGGTGTAACTAACTCACCTGAGGTTATTGATGCCATCACCACCAGCTTGGTTCGCCGAGGTGAATCACGCATGACTAGCTTTGATGCACACATCACTGGCGAAGCGTTTGCGTTAGGTGATGAAATGGTCATGATGGCAGCGGGTATAGAGTACCGTGAAGAGCAAGTATCAGACATTCCAGACATTCAATTCCAGCAAGGTCTCATTTTTGGTACTGAATCTGTTTCTGCTAACGCAGAGCGCGATCAATACGCCGCCTATTTAGAATTATCTATTCCGATCTCTGATCAACTAGAGCTTCAATTGGCGGGTCGTTACGACGACTACAGCGACTTTGGTAACACGACCAACCCGAAAGTTGCGCTACGCTGGGCGCCAAGCGATGAAGTTACTCTTCGTGCCTCTTGGGCGCAAGGATTCAGAGCACCGTCATTGGCACAAGTAGGTTTAGGTCCTTCGCAGAAGAGTGTGTTCTTTGTGGATAGATACCGCTGTGAAGCAACAGGTCTAGACTGCGAATCGTTAGATTACAATATTGAGTTTGCGGGTAACCCAGATTTGGAAGCGGAAGAGTCTGAATCTTGGAATGTGGGCGCTATTTGGGCACCTACACAAGAACTTGGTTTAAGCGTTGATATTTGGAGTATCACTCAAGATAACAAAATTGATGAGCAGCAATTTGGTTTGGTATACGACACCGAGTGTAATAACCAAGATAGCGAAATTTGCGTACGCTTAGATCCACAAGGCAGCGCTAGCTTAGGGGTTATCCAAAAGATATTTAACACCTATCAAAATGTATCTTCGCAAGAAGCTGCGGGTATCGATTTAAGTGCAAACTACATGCTTACCCTAAACGACTACGGTGACGTGAAGTTCAATCTTGATTGGTCTTATCTTACCGAGTTTGAAAAAGACGGTTTAGATTACACTGGTGAGTATGGGTATCCTGAGCATCGCTGGTTGTTTGGCACGACGTGGAGCAAAGGTGCATTTGACGCTAACTTGAATATTAGCTTTGTGGGTGAATTTGAAGATACACCGGATATCGACTTCGACGGTGTGTTAGATTTTGAAGAAAATACATCCCGAATGGTCGATTCACAAGTGCTAGTGGATATTCAAGGTGGCTACAACGTGACTGATACTATCCGACTTGTACTTGGCGTAAACAACGTACTTGATGAAGAACCACCTTTTGCTATTGGCGATGGCGATAGCGACCTTTATGGGTATGTGGGTAGTATCCACAATCCACGCGGCCGCTTCGTATATACCAAAGCTACGTTTAGGTTCTAAACGCTAGCGCTAACTGTGATTGCCTGAATGTCAGGCAATCACAATCCAAAATGAATTAACATTAAGTTGGCAATGGCCGCTACTAGCATGGCCAAAAAGGTCAGCATCATTCCCGCAATGCGTTGCCAACTTGCCCCAGCATGATGCCTCAATCCATAGGCATGGAAAATACGTCCAAACAGCAGTGAGCATGCAAGTGCATGTACTGCCCAACCTTGCCCTGTATTCGCTTCAAAGCAAGCGACCATAATGAGGGTAATAGGAACATATTCACTAAAATTTCCATGAGCGCGACTGAGCCTTTTCAGGTCTTCATTACCACCGTCACCCAAGCTAATTTGATTTTTTCTACGAACCCCTATCACTAAAAAAGATAAGTATAAGTAGCAAATCCCCAACAGACTGGCATAAAACGCCGTTATAGGTAATACCATGAGTTAGCTCCACGTTTATATTAGTTATTCTGCAATTATTAAACGCTATTCGCTTATAACATACAAGTAACAAAAAAGGCCGCAACTGCGGCCTTTACAAATCAACAAGCTTAATTAACCTAGAAGTTCAGCAAGCTCTGCGCTTACTTCATCTACTGGGCGTGTGCCGTCTAATTTGTGATATTCGCAGTTGCCCGCATCAGCTTCAGCACTATAGTAATTAACTAAAGGCTTGGTTTGCTCATGATAAATTGCAAGGCGTTTACGTACTGTCTCTTCTTTATCATCATCACGGATAATAAGGTCTTCACCAGTATCATTGTCTTTACCTTCCTCTTTAGGTGGGTTGTAAACAACATGGTAAACACGACCTGAAGCAGGGTGAACACGACGGCCACCCATACGCTCAACAATCACATCATCTGGTACATCAAACTCAATACAATGATCGACAGAAACACCTGCTTCTTTCATTGCATCCGCTTGAGGGATGGTACGAGGGAAGCCATCTAACAAGAAACCATCTTTACAATCGTCTTGTGCGATACGCTCTTTAACTAACCCGATAATGATTTCATCAGATACCAGCTTACCTTCATCCATTACACGCTTGGCCGCAAGGCCCATTTCCGTACCTGCTTTTATAGCAGCACGGAGCATGTCACCGGTAGAAATTTGGGGGATCCCATATTTGCCCATTAAAAACTGAGCTTGTGTGCCCTTACCCGCGCCAGGAGCGCCGAGAAGAATAATTCGCATGAGTGCGTTCTCCGCTTATGATTTTGAACTTTTTTACTTGGGGCACTTTACACATTCAGCACCACAGTGACAAGTCTAAGCCCCACTGTAGAGGGAAACTAAACACTTATGATGAATATATATACTACTTATGGCCCGTTATAAAATCCGACTTTGGTCTTAACTCACTGCTTACTTTCAAACGTACCGAATGAAGTTAGCTAAACGGGTAAAATATAGCATAAATTAACGTGCAAAATAGATTTAAAGACCCTAGAAACAAAAAACGGGCATTACGCCCGTTTTATATTAATTAACTTTAGAAATTAACGCTTATTTTGCTAACTTCATTAACAAAGTGTTCAAGTTTTGCACAAACGTTGAAGGGTCTTTTAAACTACCCTGTTCAGACAATGCTGCTTGGTCGAACAACACGCTAACCCATTGCTTAAACAAATCTTCGTCTTGCGTATCTGCTAGAGTTTTAACCAATGAATGCTCTGGGTTAAGTTCGAATACGTACTTAACGTCAGGCACAGGCTGACCTGCAGCTTGCATCAACTTCATCATCTGTGTGGTCATGCCGTTGTCATCTGCAACAATGCACGCCGGAGAATCAGTTAGACGGTGGGTAAACTTAACGTCTACTACTTTATCGCCAAGGGCTGCTTTAGCACGCTCAACAATACCCTCTACTTCTTTCTCTGCTTCTTCTTGGGCTTTCTTAGTGTCTTCATCTTCAAGGTCGCCTAAATCTAAGTTTGCTTTCGCAATAGATTCAAACTGCTTCTCGTTGAAATCAGTTAAGTGCGACATTAACCACTCGTCAATGCGCTCACCCATTAGCAATACTTCAATGCCTTTCTTACGGAAGATTTCTAGGTGCGGGCTAGATTTAGCAGCTTGTAAGCTGTCTGCCGTTACGTAGTAAATCTTATCTTGGCCTTCTTTCATGCGTTCAATGTAATCTGCCAACGACACAGTTTGTGCATCAGATGTACTATTGGTTGATGAGAAGCGAAGTAAACCGGCGATTTTTTCGCGGTTACTATGGTCTTCAGAAGGCCCTTCTTTAAGCACGTTACCAAATTCATTCCAGAATGACTGGTACTTTTCAGCATCGTTCTTAGCCATTTTCTCAAGCATTTGAAGTACGCGCTTAGTACAACCTTGACGCAATGCTTGGGTTACCTTGTTGTCTTGTAGAATTTCACGAGACACATTAAGCGGCAAATCGTTGCTGTCTAGAAGACCTTTAACGAAGCGCAAGTACGTGGGCATAAACTGCTCGGCGTCATCCATAATGAAAACGCGCTGAACATATAACTTCAATCCATGTGCTTGGTCGCGGTTCCACATATCAAACGGGGCTTTAGAAGGAATGTACAACAAACTTGTATATTCAGTCTTACCTTCAACTTTGTTATGCGCCCATGCAAATGGATCGGCAAAGTCATGAGAAATGTGTTTGTAGAATTCTTTATATTCTTCCTCAGAAATATCTGATTTTTCGCGGGTCCACAAAGCCGTCGCTTTGTTTACTAATTCCCACTCGCCAGGCTGCGCTGGCGTCTTCTCGCCATCAGGGCCTTCGCTTTCAGGCACTTCTTCTTTCCACATTTTAACTGGAATGCTGATGTGGTCAGAGTATTTGCTAACAATTGAGCGTAAACGCCAATCATCAGCGAATTCTTTTTCGTCTTCACGAAGGTGCAATACAATTTCAGTACCGCGAGTAGGCTTGTTGATTTCTGCTAAAGTGAATTCACCCTCGCCTTCAGAAATCCACTCAACGCCTTGTGATGCGTCTGCGCCAGCGGCACGGGTGCGAACAGTTACTTTATCAGCAACGATAAACGCAGAGTAAAAGCCAACACCGAACTGACCAATCAGTTGTGAGTCTTTTGCGTTGTCGCCAGAAAGCTTACTGAAGAAATCTTTAGTACCCGACTTCGCGATAGTACCTAAGTTAGCTATTACTTCGTCGCGGTTCATACCAATGCCGTTATCAGCAATAGTTACCGTGCCCGCTTCTTTATCAACACTAATTTTTACGTTTAGGTCGCCATCATTTTCATAAAGGCTGTCGTTTTCTAGTGCGCGGAAACGTAGCTTGTCTGCTGCATCGGCAGCGTTAGACACAAGCTCACGTAGGAAGATTTCTTTATTTGAATACAAAGAATGAATCATCAGATGTAGAAGTTGTTTTACTTCCGTCTGAAAACCGTGGGTTTCTTTATGGGCTGTTTCAGCCATAATCCAATATCTCCTCGTTGAATGGATCACGTTACTTTCAAACAGGTAAGGTCGAACTCGCAGTTTTCAACAGCAAAGCGAAAAAATATTATTGGGGAAGCGCCGCAATTTAGAGTTTGCGGCGACCAGAGAAGGCGTGAGTGAGGGTATTACCATCTATATATTCAAGCTCGCCACCAACAGGCACACCATGAGCAATACGAGATGCTTCAACATTATGTGCCGCACAAAGCTGGGCTATATAATGCGCAGTGGCTTCACCTTCCACCGTGGGGTTGGTGGCAAGGATCACTTCGTTAATGCCACCTGCACTAAAACGAGTTTCTAATTCATTGAGGCCAATTTCTTCAGGCCCTACTCCATCGATGGGCGACAAATGCCCCATCAATACAAAGTACTGGCCTTTATAACTAAGCGTTTGCTCGATTGCCAAAACATCTTGCGGGCTTTCAACAATGCATAACAAGTCACTGGCCTCGCGCTCGGGGTGACGGCATATTTCGCACAGCTCATCTTCCGTAAACGTTCTGCAGCGCTGACAGTGGTGAATATGCTCCATGGCGTTGTGCAGCACATTACTTAAATCTATCGCCCCCTTACGATTACGTTCCAAAAGATGAAACGCCATTCGCTGGGCACTCTTATTACCTACCCCAGGAAGGCAAGTTAACGCTTGAATTAATTCATTCAGTAACGGGCTAAACTTCATACAAACTACTTATCATGTTAAATCGGTTACGAAACAACTACGCATGTTACTCACTAAAAGTTCTTGTTGCACACTCTCAATAAAAGTTTGCTATAGGCTAGTTTGGCTCAATTATTTTTTCTTTTGGCTTTGCTGCCTTTCGAATCAATTTTTTATGCACTTCATCGAGTTTAATCACATACGCATTTCCGCCGAAAATACCTTTAAATTTCTCGTCGGTAAATATAATGGTGTTGTCGTCTTTAAAAGTGACCGCCTCTTTTTGCGTAATCAACCCTAAATCGATGCGGTAAACATCGCCGGAGAAGAACTTATCCCCTTTGAAGTTTTCGAATAACCAAATACTAGTGGAATCCAATAGCGCTAGCTTAGTTCTGTCAGGGCTTAATGCCGCCGACGTTATCCAGCACAGTTTCTCCATGGTAGTACAGGTTTTAAAAGAGTCGATTAATTCGGCATCAAAGTTAGCCGCGTGATCACCCACTTTATATACGTTAGTAATACCATCAAAGGGCTCAGTTCTATTCTTGGTGAATAAATAAAGGTGGCGCCCTAGCGCAACAAAGGCTTCTAAATCGAAGTTACGATCATTCGGTTTAACCGGTGTTTTCCCGTCCATTTCAGGGTAGGTAAACTTAATAATTTCAGCGTTTGTCGACTCGGTTTTAATATCGATAGGGTTTTCTATTTTATAGATAGTTAGCCATTTTCTGTCGTTATCATTATTACCAAAATCGCCTAAGAAAAAGTGCCCAAAATCGTTTTGGGTAATATCTTCCCAATCGATGTTTTTCGCATTGGCTACCATAACTTCCTTGGTAATGTCGCCGTTATCATCTAAACGATATAATTTGGGATCATCCCCACTATCGTTAATAGCCCAAAGAAATCCTTTTTTGTCGTACTCGATACCAGAAATTTCATTCAATTTAGGGTCTACGGATAACTGCTTTTTGCTATATAGCCTGTGAGTTGAAATGCCAAATAGGGTAATGGCTACGACAGCGACTACTGTCACCGACAGGATAATACTTTTTTTCAGCATGAAAATGTTGATATTTCTGAACGTTAAGATGGGATGTATTATTACTGATGGTCTACCATAACTAAAGCGTTTTATGTCGAACCTACTGACCAATCCGTTGAAGCTGCTTAATCCCAAACAATAGGTAAGGCCCGATCCTATTAAAAAGCTCATGCTAGTCTACGTAAAGGCAGCGCAGCCCCAGCATAAAAGTCCAATTATAAAATACATAAACCATTAAAATATATACATTTAACTTACTTAAATTTCTTTTTTAAGCACTTATAGGAGAATATAAATTTAAGTGATAGAAACAATACATTTCCCAACCACCCTCTATACCGTCAAAATTTTTTACACTAAAGGGTTTAAAATTAAAAATAACAAGTAAATTCAATAGATTAAAAACTGGCCAGTTTCTTGCTGAGGCATCTCGGAACTTTACAAATAGATCACTCACAAAAATAAAATTTTTAGAATATCAGGGATGTAGTAAATGCCTACCTTTAAAAAAATCATAAAAATTAGTACCTTTTCTTTCAGCGTTTTATTTTCTGCTCAATATGCGAATGCAATTGTTATTGAAAGTAGTGACTCAGCCGAATTTTTAACCGACTCGCTATTTATTAATAATTCAGGCTTAACCATTACCGAGCAATCGCTGTCGGGCCAATTTGGTCAAGCTGGCGTTTACACTAACAATTCAGGAACCTACGGTCTTCCCAGTGCTGGCGGTATTGTCTTTAGTACAGGTCAAGTAGGCGATTATGTCGATGGGCCGAATGAATTTATCGAAAATGGCTTTGGATTAGTAGAAAGTCCCCTTCCACCTTCTGACAACGGTAATGAGCTAGAGGCGCAGTTCTCTAACAATCCTGTTGCTTATTTTGAGCAAGATGAAGCGAATGAAGATGGAAATGAGCAGCCAGGGCCAGAAGATGGTGGCGGCGAGGAATATGTACCTCAAAACCCAGCCTCAGCGGCACAAAACACAATTTTAACCCCAATTACCGGGCAAGCTGAACATTTCGATGCTGTGCAATTAGATATAACCTTTGATGTATCTGATGATGTGAGTACTGTGTCATTTATTGCTGCGTTTGGTTCTGAGGAATTTCCAGGCTATGTTGATAGTGAATATACCGACGGCTTTGCGCTATTGCTTAACGGTGCTAACGTAGCTTTTGCACCTGTGGCAGAGCTTGCCGTAGACGATGGGCTTGCCCCTATCTCAATCGACCACCCTGACTTCGAGGCCATTGAAGGCACAGAATTGAACGGTTTATTAGCACCAAATGGCATTCCGCTTTTACAATTCGATATTCCCGTAGAGCCAGGCAGTACTGGAAATACGTTTACTATGTTGCTAGCTGATGCATCAGACGATGCATTAGACACAACAGTATATTTAAGCAGCTTTGGTAATTTTGCCGTAGAAAATGGTGAGTCGGAATTTACACCGTTAATGCCGGATGAAGATGTTGAAGTAGGTGAAGAGAGCGAATTTGTATTCACGCTACCGGAGGTTGATGCAGGCGAAACCATTTGGTTCGATCCAGATGTATCGACCGGTTACACGTACACCGCTGGGAACAGTGGTCAATTTGCCAGTGTTACCGCACCGACTTTACTCAGCGTAAATGATGCAGACGGTTATTTAATTACCATTACTGACTTATTAGGTGTGGAGTACACAGAAGCACTAATGGCAGGTCAAACCTTCGACTTCCCTTTCCCTGTCTCAACGTTCACCCTGACAGGTATTAATGAAGACCTTATGTTAGACCCTACAGATCCAACAGCATTCGTTACCGGTGTTTCTTTTGCTGACCCAGGTTCGTATACAATAACCCAAGCTGCTATTGTGACATCTACCACCAGCGTGCCAGCACCTTCAACGATTGCAATATTCTTACTTTCACTTGTTGGCATTTCGCTAATTCGTAAACGCAAGTAAACGTAAAAGTAATGGAGAGGGGGTGCTAAACCCGCCCCCGTATTTAGTAAAGATGAAGAAGTATGTCGTAACCTTAGTAGTTATTTTATTCTCTTTTTGTGCCGTAGCGGCAGATGAAGAAGGCGCGTTCAACACAAAAGGGGCAGCGAAACGCAGCTGCTCTGAATTTGCAAGTACGTATTCTGAGCAAGGTTCAAAAACGTATTTATACGGCGGCTGGTTAGAAGGTTACATCACGGCGTTCAATGCGTTGCAGCAAAAAACGTTTGATATAACGCCATGGCAGACTACTGAACTAATGTTATTGATGCTAAATAAACATTGCACCGATAATCCAGATCAAAAATTTCTAGATGCCACTAATATTATGCTGCAAGCGTTTTTGCCAACTCGTTTGGCGACGCGTTCCGATATTATTGAGATGTCAATAAACGACAGCACAATTTATATTTATCAGAGTGTACTTGATATGACCACCGACGCGTTAAAAGCGAGAGGTTTCGATGTTGATATGGCTGAAAGCGAATTTAATGCATCTTACGTGAAGGCTATTACTCAATATCAACAGATAAAAGGTATTGCAGTTACAGGTTTCCCCGACCAGCAAACGCTAGTGAATTTGTTATTGGTGCCCATCAAGTAATATACAAGGATACTGTGAACATAAGCAGTTGCCAAATATAGAAACAAGACTGATACAAAAAAGCTCAAGAATTAATTCTTGAGCTTTTTTTTTCGAATCACATTCAGTACCGCTAAAGCTTTATGAAAATGAATCTTTTTATATGGTGCTTCTTTATAAGGCAAAGATTGCCTAAAACGGCATTTTGAAGCCTGGTGGAAGTGACATTCCGCCAGTAACGTCACCCATTTTTTCTTTACTGGTTTCTTGAACGCGGCGAACGGCATCGTTAAATGCAGCGGCAACCAAGTCTTCAATCATGTCTTTATCGTCTTCCATTAACGAGTCGTCAATGTCTACACGGCGAACGTTATGATTACACGTCATGGTCACCTTAACCATGCCTGCACCGGCTTCACCTGTGACTTCCAGCTTAGCCAAATCGTCTTGCACTTTTTGCATACGATCTTGCATTTGCTGAGCCTGCTTCATCATGTTGCCCATTCCACCTTTAAACATATTCTTTTCTCACTTTGTCTTAGTGTTAGTTAATATTGCTATCGCGCTTTAACCGAGTCGGTCACTATTGATGCGTCGAACGCTGATAACAACGCTTGTATTGTTTCGTCGGTATGTACTACCGATTGTGCATGCGCTTGGCGCATAGCAATAATGTCTTGTTGCAACGCATAGGGCGTTTGTTTTGGCGAGCCAAGGGTGATGGTAATATTCTCCCCTTCGCCAAAACTATGATGCAATACATCAAGCAACTGTTGTTTTGCACTGTCTTTTAGTAGATGCGCCTGACTATTATCAATTTCAAGCGTTATACCCTGATCATTTCGCAAAAAAGATGCATGAAGCACTAATTGTTTTAGCAAACCTGCAATAGGCATTTGCTCTACGTCATTGCTCCACTTATCAATTTGGCTCGCATGAACAAGCTTACTACCATCATCCAGATAAGCGGCTAACTTACCTTGATACTGACTTGTGAACTGATTTACTGGCTCACCACTAAATTCATTACGGGTATCGCTTGGCCCTGGTTCTAAAGGCTGAGGCTCATTACGAGCTGTTTCGCTATTACCGCCATACTGCGCCGCGTCAGGCATTGGTGAATCAAAGTGGGTATCTTGCTCGTTGGCAGTAAAAGGCTCATCATCATGCTGTGTACCCGTATCCCATGGGGGCATATCGGTTTGGTTTTGCATGCTAGCGTTAGAGCCAGCATCTAAATTTGAATTTGCATTTAAAATATCAGAGCTTGATGGCGCAGTTGCCGGTGCAGTAGTTAATTCTTGTTGAGCACTGCTGTCGTCAGCCGTGCCTTTAAATTGCCTATCATCTTGGCCCTCATTCGAAGGGTCAAGTGAGCCTTGGCTTGAAGCCTTACTCATTCTATCTACAAAGCTAGTAGTTTCGTTCGTCGCTTCAGGCTTTTTCGCCGCTTGTTCTGCGTTTTCATCACGTTTTTGCTTTAACCGCTGTCGTAGCGCGAGCATATCAGCAGTGGATGTTAACTGTGCCTCTGGTGTGGGCGTAGTGGCTGGCACAGAATCACCAGCTTGCTGCGAAGCAAAATGTGTAGATTGCGTGTCAGGGCTTTCATCAGATAGCGGTGCATTTGTCAGCTGAGCATCGGCGAAATCAGGCGGCACAAACGACGATTCATCATCATCGTAAGGCGGTGGCATATCGTCCATGTATGCATCTGCTGGCGGCATATCATTAAACGGGGCCAAATCTGAAGGAGTATGCTCTGACGCCAAACTTCTGACTGGCTTGCCATGCTCACCTGCAGGTTGATTGCTACCCGTAAGCTGATCGTTGCCTGTAAAATGATCATTACCTGTAGGCTGATTATTTATTACTGACTGATTGGCATCAGAAGGCTGGTTATCTTCTGAATGCGCTACCGGCTGGGAAGGCTTTACCTGTTGCGAAGGCTCTGCCTGTTCAAAAGACGCTACCTGTTGCGAAGCGACTTCGCCATACGACTCTTTTTCATGAGCCGAGGCTTCTGGTTCAGAGGTTTTATTCTGTGAGGTGGCTAAGTCTGCGAAGTCAGGCGATGATGAAATATCGTGAGTTAGTGCGCGGTCGGTTTTACCAGCAGCAGTTTCTGCATCTTGTTCATTGCTGAAAACCTCTTCATCCGCTGAAGATGACCCAGCGTCTGCGCTTTCAGCACTAAGAGAATTAGCGGTAGAAGTCGTGCTTTGCGCGTCTTGCTCAGAAATTAGTGTTTTTTTTTCCGCCGATGCAATAGGCAACGAACTATCAACCGTTCCGCTGGCTATCTCAGATGGCGCATCAGCTAAAGGCGTACTAGGTGCAAACGTCATCATACGCATTAACGTCATTTCTAATGCGCTCCTGCCGTCTGAAGAGAATGGTAAGTCCTTTCTTCCTTGCAGCGCAATTTGATACAACAACTGCACTTGTTCAGCAGAGATTGATTTAGCAAGTTGGTAAATAGCTTTGGCTGAAGTCGTTTCTAATTTACAGGCTTCAGGTACCCATTGGGTTAACGCTATTTGATGCAGCGTACTGCCTAATTCAGCAAGCACATGATCGTAATCTGGTGCTTGTTCCGACATATCCTGAACCAATTGCATGACATCGGCTGGCGTTTTACTCACCACCGCATGCAATAACTTCACAAGCTGGTTTTTATCCATCAAGCCTAGCATATCGGTCACGACAGAGGCATTAACCGCATTACCACCTTGTGCAATAGCTTGGTCGGTTAAGCTTAAGGCATCACGCATACTCCCTTGTGCAGCGCGGGCTAATAACGCAAGCGCTTGCGGCTCAAAGGGTAAGGTTTCTTGCTCTAGAATATGATTAAGCTGCCCAACTATTTGCTCTCGCGACAATGCTTTTAAATTGAACTGCAAGCAACGAGATAAAATAGTAATAGGAAGCTTTTGTGGATCGGTCGTGGCCAGTAAAAACTTAACGTGAGGCGGTGGCTCTTCTAACGTTTTTAACAACGCATTAAAGCTATGCTTAGAAAGCATGTGTACTTCATCAATAAGGTACACTTTATACCGGCCGCGGGTAGGCTTGTATTGAACGTTATCAAGTAGCTCTCGGGTATCTTCTACCTTCGTGCGTGATGCCGCATCAATTTCAAGCAAATCAACATAATTACCCTGTTCAATTTCTTTACAGGTATTACATCGACCACAGGGATTAGAACCCTGCCCTTCTTCGCAGTTTAAACTCTTGGAAAATATACGAGCAATGGTGGTTTTACCTACCCCTCGCGTACCGGTAAATAGGTACGCGTGGTGCAAGCGGTCGTTATCCAACGCATTCGAAATAGCTGAAACAACATGTTCCTGCCCTACGAGTTCACTAAACTTACCCGGGCGCCATTTACGTGCTAATACCTGATAACTCATTGCCTGTATTTTTATCCTTATTCGCCGTCGAACTCACAAAGCGTGAAACTTTTGATACCCATCGCGGTTAGCTTTTCACGACCACCTAGTTCAGGTAAGCCGATAACAAAGCCAGCATGCTCAATGGTGCCGCCTAATGTACGGATTAGCTTTGCTGATGCTTCGATGGTACCGCCAGTTGCTAACAAGTCGTCGATAAGTAAAACTTTATCGCCAGGCTGGATAGCATCTTTGTGGATTTCCAACGTATCAGTACCGTATTCAAGGTCGTAGGTTTCACTAACCACTTCACGGGGTAATTTGTTGGGTTTTCTCACTGGAACAAAACCAATGCCCATCTCAATGGCCAATGGTGCGCCGAATAAAAATCCGCGCGCTTCAGTCCCTGCTACTTTGTTGAATCCCATATCTTGGAATTCTTCAAGCAACAATGCGATACAACTACTGAAAGCCTTATGGTCTTCTAGTACGCTAGTAACATCTCTAAATAAAATACCTGGCTTTGGATAGTCAGGAACGGTTTTAACAACTGATTTTATATACTGTGCAGTCACAATTATGCCTTGAATGTCTGCGTTATAACCAGAAGGTAAACCAGCCGCAGATGACGTGCATCAGCGGAAACGCGAGTAAAGTTACGATAGAAGCTAGAAAGTACCACTTATTGTAGACTTCTTTGAAATCTGAATTGTCTGCCATATGCACTACCTAAACAATTTAACTAACAAAAAAATGGTCGTAAATGTTAATCGAAAGCAGACCGGATTGACAGCGCTATTGTAGTCAATTGCCTACTTTCCCAACATTTAACAGCCAAAGCTATACACTCGCGTACAACTTTAGCCTTTCTGCACTTAAGTGCCAGTTAAAAACTGGTGATTTAGTGTTCAGCAAACTGCTCAGCTAGGTAACAAAATACCTTTTTGCAGCATATCGCTTACTATTTGCTGCATACCTTGAAGCACAGCTTGTTCTGGTAGGTGGTTTAATTGCTTACAAAGCTGCTCGCCTAAGGCCTCTATTTCTATACCTTGTTCCTGCTGTTCAATGGTATGCAATAAAACTGCAGTCAGCGGATTTAAATGCACGAATTCTACGTGCTGTTCTTGATTCCGATACACCACATAGAACTGTTGCTCGGGTGCGGGGTTTTCGGGAATATAGTCCACACCAATTAAATGCACGGGGTATGAATATGATGCAATGGTGGCCAGCGGGGAAACGCTCACCATTGTTACCTGTTCGTCAGCATCAAAATACACCACCTTATGAGGAGTTTTTCGAATACTGACATCTAATTCTAGCCATTCATAGTGGGCAAGCTCAGGGGCGAACTCAGGTAATTGAAATGCGAGTTCTGGATTTGCTGACAAATACTCTACGAATTCTTTGCTAATGTCTGAAAAATACGGTGAACGGCTCTCGTGATGAATAAAAAAGGCGCGCACCAAATCATTCCAATTGTCTTCACTTACCAATGACTTTAACACCGGAAAACCTGTGCTTATAAAACCCATAATGTTATTAAAGAAAAGGGACTGATAAATATCCATGCGGCGTTTAATGTCAGCGTCGTTTGTTTCAAACGAATCTGGATCTTTAATCGCATTAACAAACTTTTGCTGGACGGTTTTAAAATTCTCGCTCATGCAGACTGCCCTGCAAAAACGGTTTGGTGATTTGCAATACTCTGGGCTTGTATCGCTTTAATACGCTGCACTTCTTTTACTAATACTTCCATCGCGGGAATATTAAAATCACGTTCTAATAATGTAGGGAATACGCCATGAGCTTCATAAGCGTGCTTTAGTAAATCCCATACGGGTTCAATAACATCGGCGCCATGGGTATCTACTTTTAAATCTGGGGCTTCATCGAAGTGACCTGCGATATGGCCATATACAATTTTATCGCTAGGTAAGCGGTTTATAAAATCGTAAGCATTATATTTGTGATTAATACTATTTACATAAACGTTGTTTACATCAAGCAGTAACGAGCAACCTGACTCCGCTAGTACCGCATTGGTAAAATCTAATTCAGACATCTCTTGCCCAGGCGCCAAATAATAAGACACATTTTCTAGCACCAATGGCCGTTCGATAATGTCTTGAACCTGCTTTATGCGGCCTACCACATGTTTAACTGCATCTTCAGTAAACGGTATTGGCATGAGATCATACATATGCCCGTGCCCAGAACAGTAACTTAAGTGCTCGCTATATAAATCGATATTGTGGGTGTCTAAAAAGTGCTTTACGGTTTTAACGAATTCGATATCAAGCTTGTCGCTACTACCAATTGAAAGAGACAACCCGTGAGTAGTGAAAGGCGCTTGTTGAATACTTTGGGCAAACTGGCGTTCGTATGTTCCGCCTAAAGGGATCCAGTTTTCGGGCGCAACTTCCCAAAAGTCGACCTCACTAGGCAGTGTTGGTAACACCTCATCTAACATCTCGCGACGAAAACCTAAACCTGCACCTTGAATATGCTTCATTATTTCACCCCAATTTCACACTAAAAAGGCCATCGAATGACGGCCTTTTTTATACTGCACTTGCCGTAGCGTTACATGCTACCGCATTTACCTTCACCACATTTTCCTTCTTTAGCTTTTTCCATTTTACCTTCGGCCATGCTAGCTGCTTTATCGCCACCGCACTTGCCTTCACCACACTTGCCTTCTGTCGCTTTTTCCATTTTACCTTCAGCCATGCTAGCTGCTTTATCGCCGCCACACTTGCCTTCACCACACTTGCCTTCTGTCGCTTTTTCCATTTTACCTTCAGCCATGCTAGCTGCTTTATCGCCGCCGCACTTGCCTTCACCACATTTACCTTCGGTTGCTTTCGCCGTTTTGTCGCCACCACACTTACCTTCGCCGCACTTACCTTCAGCTGCTTTGCCATCTGCAGATTTGGCAGCTTTATCACCACCGCACTTGCCTTCACCACATTTGCCTTCAGCAGCGAATTGGCTATAGCCAGATTCTAATGACTGCATTGAAAATGGGTTAACTTCAGCCATAGCAACCGTAGATGCTAACGAGCCAATAACAACCGCACCGAGTGCCGTAGCAACAGAAGATTTTTTAATTTGTTTCATTTTATCTACCCTCAAAAGTATAAGTCTGGTTTTAACGTGCGGTAAGCACGTGTAGTAGTATAGACCTAGAGGGTGAGGATCAAATTTCACTTATTGTTAATATTTTTTATATTATTAAAATTTAAAGGTATTTTTAGTTAAATTTATAGTACCGAACACAGTGTAACTCGTTTACCTTACAACTAAAGTAGGTTAGGTTTGTTCTGATTGGTTTCTACTGAGCAAATTTAATACATGTTGAAGCAGTTTTATTTGGGCGACTGGCAAGTTGAACCAGCCTCAAACACCCTTATATTAGGCAAAACTAAACGCGCTATTGAGCCCAAAGCAATGGACGTTCTGTTGCTATTGTGTCAGCAAGCGGGTGAAGTGGTTAGCGCCGACGACATTATTACCCAGTGCTGGCCAGGTGCTCCCATTGGCGATAACCCTATTCATAAAACTATAACCCAATTACGTAAAGCATTAGGTGATAAAGCCAGCGCCCCTTTATTTATAGAAACCATTCGAAAGCGGGGATATCGGGTTGTTGCCGATGTTCAGTTTTTAGAAGATGAACAAACACGTGCTGCAGAAACCGATTGGCAAGGTCAATCACCGTTCCCTGGTTTAACCGCGTTTACGCAACAAGAAAGCCAAGTGTATTACGGTAGAAATGCGGCAGTAAAAAATTTACTGGCGAGGCTTTCGGATCAATTTACCAAAAAACGTCCTTTTACCCTTATTATCGGCCCTAGCGGTTCAGGTAAAAGCTCGTTAGTGCACGCAGGTTTATTACCTAGGTTATTAAACAACAAGGGCGCCAATGGTGTTCATGCCATCGATTACGCCAGTATTGATATTGCAGATATTCAGGCAGCACAGATTGTGGAAGAACTTGCCGCCTGTATGCTGGATTGGGATATTAATGATGCCCCCTTATTTGAAGGGGAAAGTGCAGATTCGTTAGCGGCAAAACTGAAACGCGACCCCAAGTCGGTTATCAATATAGCAAAAACTAAACTTACAACTGCAAGCCAGTACAATAACGTCGCTTTCCCTTGCTATGTAATAGTACTCGATCGCCTTGAAGCCTATTTGGCCACTAACCATGTTAATAGTGCCCTAAAGGAAGCGGTGTTTACGCTGCTTGAAGCATTAGCAGAAAGTGGCTTCATTCTAATGCTTTTAGTATGTCGGAATGATTTTTACCATCACTTAGCTGCCTACCCCACCCTAATGAAAAATAAAGAGCGGGGAGCACATTTCGACCTTACGGCCCCCTCAGCCAGTGAATTAAGCCAAATGATACGCCTTCCAGCTATTGCCGCAGGGCTAGAGTGGGAAGAAGATAGTAATACTGACGTAACGTTAGACGACATTATATTTACCGATGCCGCGGCTGAACCCAACTGCCTTCCATTATTGCAATATACCTTACAAGAACTGTACTTGCAGCGAACAGACAACTTACTACAAGTTAGTACCTACAAACAGTTGGGCGGTATAGAAGGCGCAATTGGCCACAAAGCTGAACAGCTTTACCAACAGATGCCGGCGTTAGTGAAAACGGCACTCGACCGCGTGCTTCCTCTTATTGTTTCACTTACAAACGATGGCAGCAATTTAACGAGCCGTACCGCATTGTGGAGTGAACTTAGTAACGATAACGAGAAAAAATTTGTCGAGCTAATGGTAGAGCATCGTTTATTTGTATCGCACCTTTATCAAGACAAAGCCTGCTTTAAAGTGGCGCATGAAGCCGTGCTTAGGCGCTGGCAACGGGTGCAAACGTGGCTACAACTACACCAAAGCGCGCTGGTGAGCAAAGGCCGACTAGAACAACAAACCAAACAATGGCTGCAAGATAACAAAAGTAAGGCGTTTTTACTTACACAAGGTAAGCCCTTAACTGATGCTTTGGCGTTAAAAGCCGATACTAGCTTAACACTGACGAATGACGAATTAGCGCTCATTCGGGCGTCACAGAAAACGGTGCAACGCAAACGTATTATTCGCGGGGTTACCTTTGCAGCCCTTGCTTGTTTAACGGTCATTTCGTTTGGCGCCATGCTACAAAGTCAGCAATCGCAACAACTGGCCGAAAGGAAGCGATTAGAAGCTGAAAATTTAATGGGCTATATGATAGGTGACTTTGCCAATAAACTACGTAGCGTAAAACGTATGGACTTACTGGAAGGTATCAGCGAACAAGCACTGAGTTATGTTCAACAAGCCCAGCAAACGAGTGAATATGGATTTTTTACCATTAGCCCGCCAAAACCTAGTTTCGAACTGCGTTTTCAACACGCCCTATCACTGCAAGCGATGGCAGAAGTACGATTTTATAGAGACGATGTAGCCACCGCGAAAGAAGCTTACCAAGAAGCCGATGTACATATTAAGGCGCTGTTGAGCGATGCACCCAATCACTTCGAGCTACTTAAAGCCGCGGGTGCAAACGCATTTTGGTTGGGCCACATCGCTTATAACGATGGCTTGATGGACATAGCCAGAACGGCATTCGAGCGTTACCTAACTTACAGCGAACGTATGCTAGCGATAGCCCCAGATAATACTGACGCCATGATGGAAGTGGCTTACGCACAAAATTCTTTAGGATCTCTTGAATATGAAAACTTCGAATTTAGTAAGTCGATTGAATACTTCAGTGCATCACTAAAGCTCAAACAATATATCGCTGAACAAAACCCTGATGATTTTGATGCTCAACTTTATGCTGCCGATACCCTGTCGTGGATAGCGTCGGCTACTGTTCATACTGGGGAATATGAAAAAGCTTATGGATTGTACGAGGATGCTGAACAAGCTTTTGAAGATATATATATACTTCATAGTTCTAATGCTGCCGCCATTGAACCTTATGTTGCAGTTCTTGTTCAAAAAGCGCTCTTAGCTAAAAAGTTAATGCTGAAAAAAAACTACGGCACAACACTAGAGAAAAGTTATACAATTGTAAAACAGGCGATCTCGCAAGATATTAACAACAGTGAATGGCAATTGGCTTTTTTTCGTATAGAAGCACTTTTACTAGTAAGTGATTCAAGTTTTAAAAGCTCTATTGATGCTCAGCAGGTATTAGCCAAGGTAATTGCATCTAATGCAGAATGGATACTTTTTCCCTTAATTGAATACTTTCAAATGAATTCGCACTGGGAAATTATTACTCAAATTCAAAAATATATACGCTCAATTACCCCAGAAATTATTGAGTCTTCATTAAAGTCCCGTGAGCCAAGCTTTACAGAATATAGTCTAAAAACAAAAAAAATATTATCTCAATTTATTAGAAGTGAAAACATTTTTACCGATGAGCGCAAAAGTTTACTTTGTCATGAGCTTCAACTTACCACATCGAAAATCGTCGAAAAATCTTATCACCCCGATGCAATTTTACCGCATTTTTTTGCGAGTCAATGTACTAACAATACTTCTAAAATAAATGGTACTTTGAAAGCTCACGCAAAAACTTTGACCAAACCTTTCTACTTTGATTATTTATAAAAGGAATAAAATATGTCTAATCCAACACCGATATTTCAGTTTATGGTTTCAGTATTTACGGACGAAACTCCACCTCGATATGCTATTTATGATACCTCAGGCAACCCTGCAACAGGTAATGTAACAGTAACTGAGTCCAGTAGCATGATAATGTATACTTTGAAGAAAGAGTCTAGCGATTTACAATTCGTGGGCCCAGTCATATCTGGTGATTTAGATAATGACTTGACTTACAGTATAACTGAAGATGGGCAAACCATTATCTTTGTAGATTCAGACTCAGCAACAGAAAGTATTTGTATGAAACTAGTTACAGCACCTAAGTCGAGCGTTTATACCAGTCAAGATCCACAAATCATTAATAAACAGAAAAATTAATTTTATAGAATTGGCGGCTGTTAGCTGCCAATTCTGATTTAAAATGCGCTTTAATATCTGAGGACTTACTTAAGCCTCCCTATTTTTATTCTATACATCAAACAAATTTGATATAGTTTTTATGCGCTAAAAGTAGCGTGTTTATTTTTCAATTTTTGAAGGGAATAAAAATGAAGCCTATATATAAGAATAGTAAGATAATGCTTAAGCCATTGTTTTTTTAGCGGTAGTACTCTCTTTCTCAACGTTAGCACAAGAAGCCACATCAACAACAAATTCAACTGAAACGACTAACACGGCCACCTTTACCTTACAGCTTTGGGCACCGGATGAAGTACCGCCTGCCGATGCCAAACATGTGGAAATTGGTGAAGGCTACTACTATCGCTACACACCCGAAGCGATTGCATTTGAAAGCAATACCAATCGTAAATTGAATATCGAATTTTCGCCCGCTTTAAATGACCGTTACGCCTTTCGTTGGGTTACCGCAACCAGCCCTGGTGATGTAACCTTAGAAGATAAAACCGACTCCGGTATACAAATTGGTGTTGATGACGGTGACGATGTTGCCGACGACATTTACATAGAAGTATGGGTACTTGATAAACAAACCAATATACGCTTTATGTGTGATCCACAAATTATAAATAAAAAACCGAGTTAAAATTTTCGGGGCTTTTTATTAGAAGCCCCTAACTCTATTTTACAAAAAACAAATCTGATCTCTTCCCTGAGACTTAGCCTGATAAAGCAATGTATCAGCCGCGTTCAACAAACCTTCTTTTGAACTGTAGCGATTCTCCATTTGCGTTGCTACACCCATGCTTACTGTTAACTCTGATTCTTGCGATAACGCAAACTGCCTGGTACTTAATTGCGATATATGTCGCTTAATACGTATCGCTAATAATTGGGCGGTCTGTGCTGAACATCGGGGCAACACCAAGGCAAACTCCTCACCGCCATAGCGTGCGGCTAAGGTATCGCGATTGGGAAGGCTTAATGAAATAGTTTCCCCTATTCTCTTTAAGCATCTATCCCCCGCTATATGACCATATTGGTCGTTGAAGTCTTTAAAGTGGTCGATATCAATAAATATAATACTTAGCGGTACATCGTCTTGCTCGCAAACATCCCACTGTTTATCAAGGTATTCGGCAAACCTATGGCGGTTAGCTAGCCCTGTTAAATAGTCGGTATTAGCTTTGTGTAATAGCGAACCATACTCTGCCTTGTGAAGCGTAAGGTCGCGGAGTATACAAAGATACAGTGTATTAGCCGATGAGAATGCTTCTGGTAACGTTGATATCGACATTTCAACACACACATGTGTTTGGTTGTCTTTGTCTGCTTGAAGGTTAACTTCCATAGGAGGGGCGGAAATTAAATCTCTTTGGCCTGCATCTAAGCTCTCAATAACATAAGTCTGTGACTTACCCGTATCATCTATAACTAGCTCAAGTAAATTATGTCCTAGCAATTTGTCTTTTTCTATTCCCAGTAATGAGGCGGATGTAGAGTTAAGCATTTCAATAGTGCCGTTAGCATCTATAACGATAACTGCTTCATTGAGAAAATTAATCATGCGCGAAAGTGAAGAATCCTGGTAAAAGTTAAAAAGCTTCTCTGTGGGTTTTTTACTAATATTTTTACTAAGCATTGTTGAAAACATTCCTTATCCCCTAGCTTTGGGCTGTATTGATGGAACAAAGCTTACGGATAAATCTCAAATTAAACCTTCTGGTTACCTTACGAATTAAAACACTGATTTAATTGAAAATTTCAGAGTCAGGAAGGTTAAATCTCGAACCAATTAAGAAGGGCATGAAGCTTTTAAGCGGGAATGCCAGGGCTATGTTACACAGTGCATATATTTCACAGCTTGTGTCTTTTTAACACTTTATTTACCTATACCGTTCATGCAAATCAAGAAAAGTGCATTGAAATCATTATGTTAATGCTTGGCACAAAGTATGAATTATAAATCAGGAATGAAACAGAGTGATTTACTAAACAGGAATAAAGATATGTAGGAGTAGAAGTACGGAAATACCTTCGTGCCTTTTAGATTGTCGCCAATACCGTGAACGGTTTCGACATTCACTTCTCATATTTAACCCAAAGCATTACACATGCAAAGAAGGAATTTATTATGAAAAAGCTAACGTTAGCAATGGTTATTGGCGCAGTAATGTCTACTTCTGCTTTCGCTGCCCATCATGAATCTAGAATAACCTCAGACTTTGAGGCACTAGATGCAAATGGCAACGGCATGCTTTCCAAGGAAGAGGTTAAGGGAAGTATTACTGAAGAGACTATGTCTAAAATAGACTCAAACAGTGATGATATGATTAACCACTCTGAGTTTACTGCCTACATAAAGTCTAAACCTGAAAGGTTTACTGACGAATTAGTGGTTAAAGAAAAAACAAACCACGATGGTAAAGCCAATAGCGCGCACCAACCCATGGACGAGAAAGAGGCTATGGGAACAGATGGCGATGTGATTAGCGAAGCAAATAAAGAACTCCGCTCTGAAATGAAAGCCAATGAAAGCCATGATTCAATGAGCAAGGCATCCGCCATGGCTAAAAAGGATTCTATGGGTGCAGACGGCGATGTAATTAGTGAACAAAATTCAGAAATGCGTTCTGAAATTAAAACTAGCGACACACAACACTCGATAAAACATGGTGGTGCCATGGACGAAACGGGTGCTGTGATCAGTGAAAAGAACAAGACATTACGTACCGAAGTTACGGATGCTACGAATATGCGATTCGATGAAGCCGATGCTAATAAAGATGGTGAACTATCTAAACGTGAAATTGAAAACGCAGGTATTAAAGGTGATTTCATGACCATGGATAAAGATGGCAACGAACTTATTACTCGTATGGAATACCGTAGATATTTTGAAGAAATTAAGACAATGGGCCAGTAATACTAAGCCTAATAGTCGCATAGTTTAAGCCCCGCCCCTGCGGGGCTTTTTATTGCCCGTTCACTTTCTTACTGGCATAAAAAAAGGGCTATCCGTTAGGCTAGTTTTCGTTGTGAAGCAATCGTTGTGAAGCAATTTCTTCGAATGGGACCTAGTATGCGCTAATACGTTTCACTTTCAATCACGCATAAAAAAAGGGCTATCCGTTAGGATAGCCCTTTCTTCGAATGGGAGCTTGGCAGTGTGCTACTCTCACATGGGGAAACCCCACACTACCATCGCCGCTAATACGTTTCACTTCTGAGTTCGGAATGGGATCAGGTGGTACCGTATCGCTATGGCTGCCAAGCATAAATCGTGCAGAATCATGATGCTTTTTATCATGACTTCTGCGCAAGGAGGACCAACATTATCTCACGGCTGTAAAGCTCATGAGTCTATGTCATCATCGTTGCGTAAATAATTAACAATTTAGGAATTCTGATATTCACGTAATCAATCTTTTGAGCACTGAGTACTACTACTCTAGTTGCTATTAGCTTTGTCTTACAACACTCAAGATTATAAAGCCTCTTGGGCGTTGTATGGTTAAGCCTCTCGGGCAATTAGTACAGGTTAGCTTAACGCCTTACAACGCTTCCACATCCTGCCTATCAACGTCATCGTCTATAACAACCCTTCCGGACTTTAAAAGTCAGGGATGACTCATCTTTGGGCCGGCTTCCCGCTTAGATGCTTTCAGCGGTTATCCGTTCCGAACGTAGCTACCGGGCAATGCCATTGGCATGACAACCCGAACACCAGCGGTTCGTCCACTCCGGTCCTCTCGTACTAGGAGCAGCTCCCATCAATCATCCAACGCCCACACCAGATAGGGACCGAACTGTCTCACGACGTTCTAAACCCAGCTCGCGTACCACTTTAAATGGCGAACAGCCATACCCTTGGGACCGACTTCAGCCCCAGGATGTGATGAGCCGACATCGAGGTGCCAAACACCGCCGTCGATATGAACTCTTGGGCGGTATCAGCCTGTTATCCCCGGAGTACCTTTTATCCGTTGAGCGATGGCCCTTCCATACAGAACCACCGGATCACTATGACCTACTTTCGTACCTGCTCGACGTGTCTGTCTCGCAGTTAAGCTAGCTTATGCCATTGCACTAACCTCACGATGTCCGACCGTGATTAGCTAACCTTCGTGCTCCTCCGTTACTATTTGGGAGGAGACCGCCCCAGTCAAACTACCCACCAGACACTGTCCATAATCCCGATAAGGGACCAATGTTAGAACATCAAACATACAAGGGTGGTATTTCAAGGACGGCTCCACACAATCTAGCGACTGTGCTTCGAAGCCTCCCACCTATCCTACACATGTAGGTTCAATGTTCAGTGCCAAGCTGTAGTAAAGGTTCACGGGGTCTTTCCGTCTAGGTGCGGGTACACAGCATCTTCACTGCGATTTCAATTTCACTGAGTCTCGGGTGGAGACAGCGTGGCCATGGTTACACCATTCGTGCAGGTCGGAACTTACCCGACAAGGAATTTCGCTACCTTAGGACCGTTATAGTTACGGCCGCCGTTTACCGGGGCTTCGATCAAGAGCTTCTCCGAAGATAACCCCATCAATTAACCTTCCGGCACCGGGCAGGTGTCACACCCTATACGTCCTCTTGCGAGTTAGCAGAGTGCTGTGTTTTTAATAAACAGTCCCAGCCACCTGGTCACTGCGGCCCTCATCTGCTCAAGGAGCAAGTCCTATCACAAACAAGGGCGTACCTTCTCCCGAAGTTACGGTACAATTTTGCCGAGTTCCTTCACCCGAGTTCTCTCAAGCGCCTTAGTATTCTCTACCTGACCACCTGTGTCGGTTTGGGGTACGGTTCATATAATCATAAGTTTAGAAGCTTTTCCTGGAAGCAGGGCATCAACAACTTCACTACCGTAGTAGCTCGTCTCGCATCTCAGCTTTAAGTGTCCGGATTTACCTAAACACTCGGCCTACTTGCTTTCACTTGGACAACCAACGCCAAGCTTGCTTAGCCTTCTCCGTCCCTCCATCACTGATTATATAAGTACGGAAATATTAATCCGTTTCCCATCGACTACGCATTTCTGCCTCGCCTTAGGGGCCGACTTACCCTGCCCTGATTAGCATGGGACAGGAAACCTTGGTCTTCCGGCGTGGGAGTTTTTCACTCCCATTATCGTTACTCATGTCAGCATTCGCACTTGTGATATGTCCAGCAGACTTCTCAATCCACCTTCATCCACTTACACAACGCTCCCCTACCATACGTGTAAACACGTATCCGCAGCTTCGGTATATTGCTTAGCCCCGTTACATCTTCCGCGCAGGCCGACTCGACTAGTGAGCTATTACGCTTTCTTTAAAGGGTGGCTGCTTCTAAGCCAACCTCCTAGCTGTCTATGCCTTCCCACATCGTTTCCCACTTAGCAATATTTTGGGACCTTAGCTGGCGGTCTGGGTTGTTTCCCTCTTCACGACGGACGTTAGCACCCGCCGTGTGTCTCCCGGATAGTTCTCATTGGTATTCGGAGTTTGCAAAGGGTTGGTAAGTCGGGATGACCCCCTAGCCTTAACAGTGCTCTACCCCCAATGGAATTCGTCCGAGGCTCTACCTAAATAGATTTCGGGGAGAACCAGCTATCTCCCGGTTTGATTGGCCTTTCACCCCCAGCCACAAGTCATCCCCTAACTTTTCAACGTTAGTGGGTTCGGTCCTCCAGTTGATGTTACTCAACCTTCAACCTGCCCATGGCTAGATCACCGGGTTTCGGGTCTATACCTAGCAACTAAACGCGCAGTTAACACTCGCTTTCGCTACGGCTCCGCTATTCGCTTAACCTTGCTACTAAATATAAGTCGCTGACCCATTATACAAAAGGTACGCAGTCACAGAACAAGTCTGCTCCCACTGCTTGTACGTATACGGTTTCAGGTTCTATTTCACTCCCCTCACAGGGGTTCTTTTCGCCTTTCCCTCACGGTACTGGTTCACTATCGGTCAGTTAGGAGTATTTAGCCTTGGAGGATGGTCCCCCCATATTCAGTCAAGATAACACGTGTCCCGACCTACTCGATTTCACAAAAACAAACACTTCGTGTACAGGGCTATCACCTTGTATCGCGCCACTTCCCAGAGGCTTCCACTACGTTCATAATTGCTTAAGGGCTAATCCCCGTTCGCTCGCCGCTACTAGGGGAATCTCGGTTGATTTCTTTTCCTAAGGGTACTTAGATGTTTCAGTTCCCCTCGTTCGCCTCGTTGTACTATATATTCATACAACGATACCTATAAATAGGTGGGTTTCCCCATTCGGACATCTGTGGCTCAAATGCATTTTGTCGGCTCACCACAGCTTTTCGCAGACTTACACGTCCTTCATCGCCTCTAACTGCCAAGGCATCCACCGTATACGCTTAGTCACTTAACCATACAACCCCAAATGGCCTTCGTTAACACTTCCTATTCTTCCTAAATTTTCCTCGTTCGCTCAGTTACATACTAAAAGTATGTGCCTTCGCTTACTCGTCGATTTAGTCGACTAGAAACTGTTACCTCGACCATTGCACTAATACACACCGAAGTGATATTAAAACAATGATTGAGCGAAGAACTCTCCCGCCTTTTGATATCAGGACTGGATGAGATCTAACTCAGTTATATGCATGACAAGCTAATCGTGAAATTGCCTTGCTATCAAATAAAGATTGATAACAAGCAATTCAAGTCAAGTAGAGTAGTAAGTACGTCTTTCGACTTCTCAATTACTCAAATTTTGATTGATTTACTAATTAAATATCAGCTTTCCAAATTGTTAAAGAACGTTGGAGATTTCATGCTAAAAGCATTACTTTCTTCCTTAGAGTAAAAAACCCTAATCAATGCTTACTCAATCGAGTAAATATTCATTAGGATTTATGGTCCAACATGACACAAAAACAAGCTTTCTATATTAGTTTATAACTACCGCTAACTTTAGCGAGTAGAAAAACCGTCAGGAAGCTCCGCTTCCGGTTAAGCGGATTTTTCACGACCACTTGCAAAGCAAGTGATAAAGAAAATGGCATCCAGTTCGCTTGGTACAGGTAGTTTCAACGCGAGAAACGCAGTGTGCGCTAGCACATGAGTATCGCAGCGATTGAAAATAACAAAACCAAGTAGAAATGGTAGGCTTGGGCAGACTTGAACTGCCGACCTCACCCTTATCAGGGGTGCGCTCTAACCAGCTGAGCTACAAGCCTGTAGTGGTGGAGCTAAGCAGGATCGAACTGCTGACCTCCTGCGTGCAAGGCAGGCGCTCTCCCAGCTGAGCTATAGCCCCATTTTCTGTATAACTACAAAAAACTTCGTGTCGTTCTTCATTTAATAACAAAACAATCTGTGTAGGCACTACATCAACAATGTCACCATCGACATTTTGGTAAGGAGGTGATCCAACCCCAGGTTCCCCTAGGGTTACCTTGTTACGACTTCACCCCAGTCATGAAACACAAAGTGGTAATCGTTCTCCCGAAGGTTAAACTAACTACTTCTTTTGCATCCCACTCCCATGGTGTGACGGGCGGTGTGTACAAGGCCCGGGAACGTATTCACCGCAGTATTCTGACCTGCGATTACTAGCGATTCCGACTTCATGGAGTCGAGTTGCAGACTCCAATCCGGACTACGACATACTTTAAGGGGTCCGCTCCACATCACTGTCTCGCATCCCTCTGTATATGCCATTGTAGCACGTGTGTAGCCCTACACGTAAGGGCCATGATGACTTGACGTCGTCCCCACCTTCCTCCGGTTTGTCACCGGCAGTCTCCTTAGAGTGCCCAACTAAATGCTGGCAACTAAGGACAAGGGTTGCGCTCGTTGCGGGACTTAACCCAACATCTCACGACACGAGCTGACGACAGCCATGCAGCACCTGTGTTTGAGTTCCCGAAGGCACGAAACTATCTCTAGTAACTTCTCAACATGTCAAGTGTAGGTAAGGTTCTTCGCGTTGCATCGAATTAAACCACATGCTCCACCGCTTGTGCGGGCCCCCGTCAATTCATTTGAGTTTTAACCTTGCGGCCGTACTCCCCAGGCGGTCTACTTATCGCGTTAGCTTCGCTACTCACGACTTAAAGTCACAAACAGCTAGTAGACAGCGTTTACGGTGTGGACTACCAGGGTATCTAATCCTGTTCGCTACCCACACTTTCGCACATGAGCGTCAGTCTTTGGCCAGGGAGTCGCCTTCGCCACTGATGTTCCTCCAGATATCTACGCATTTCACCGCTACACCTGGAATTCCACTCCCCTCTCCAAGACTCTAGTCTGCCAGTTCTAAATGACCGTCCCAGGTTGAGCCCGGGGCTTTCACATCTAGCTTAACAAACCGCCTGCGTGCGCTTTACGCCCAGTAATTCCGATTAACGCTCGCACCCTCCGTATTACCGCGGCTGCTGGCACGGAGTTAGCCGGTGCTTCTTCTGTTGTTAACGTCACGGCTAGCAGGTATTAACTACTAACTTTTCCTCACAACTGAAAGTGCTTTACAACCCGAAGGCCTTCTTCACACACGCGGCATGGCTGCATCAGGGTTTCCCCCATTGTGCAATATTCCCCACTGCTGCCTCCCGTAGGAGTCTGGGCCGTGTCTCAGTCCCAGTGTGGCTGATCTTCCTCTCAGAACAGCTAGAGATCGTTGCCTTGGTGAGCCTTTACCTCACCAACTAGCTAATCTCACTTGGGCCTCTCTTTGCGCCGGAGCCTAAGCCCCGTTTGGTCCGAAGACATTATGCGGTATTAGCAGTCGTTTCCAACTGTTATCCCCCTCGCAAAGGCAAGTTCCCAAGCATTACTCACCCGTCCGCCACTCGACATCATCTAGCAAGCTAGACATGTTTCCGTTCGACTTGCATGTGTTAGGCCTGCCGCCAGCGTTCAATCTGAGCCATGATCAAACTCTTCAATTAAATATATCGAATATGAATCGTCGTTGTGTGACACTCTTAATGAGTGCCCACACAGATTGTCTTGTTATAAATTGTTAAAGAACTATCGTGCAAAAATCATAATGCGAAGCATTCTGTTTTTGCGCAAGGAGGACTAACACTACATATAGTTGCTTAGACTTCCTTACCTCACCCGAACAGCCATTGCCTTTTCGATGAGCGCTTCTCTTCGAAGCGGATGCGCATTTTACGCGTTTCGTTTTCAGTGTCAACATTTTTCGTAAATTTCTTTTCGAACCGTTGTTAACTCCAAAGAGTTAATGAAAACTGCTTTTCCAGTGTTGTTACCAACTCCTTGAAGCGAGGCGCGCATTCTACGCGTTTCGGTTTTCATGTCAACACTTTCAGAAAATTAATCTCAAAAGCATTTCCTTGTAAACCTTGCCAGTACTGCCTTTCAGGTTGTAGTGACTTGCTTTGTCAGTGTAAGTTATTTCACTTTCCTGTCGAAGCGGATGCGCATTCTAGAGATTTCTGAGGCAAGGTCAACCTCTTTTTGATAATTCATAAAAAAAGCGACCTAGAAGGTCGCTTTTTAGTCGTTTGGTATATTAATACAACTAACTCATCACGATTAATGACTGAGAGGCGTGTTTTTACACTTTATTAGACGACTCTCCGCCTTCCTGCCCTTCGCTACTATCAACAGTATCGGTCGCATTATTAGCATCAGCATCAAAGTCTGCATCTTCTTCTTGCTCACCTACTACGTCGTTCAATGTAACTTTATCGACGGTTCTAAATGTATTGATTGGGCCAGCAAGCGCGTAAAGAGAAAACACAATAAAGAGTACTAAAGCAGGCTCTGTTGCTACCACTACAAATATAAGTAGCACAATAAGCAGCCCTACGAAAGGAACCTTCCCATGCCAATTCAATTCTTTGAAAGAATTGTATTTGAAGTTACTCACCATTAGTAGGCCAGCGAAACCAGTAACTAACGCCACTACAATTCCGTAGTCTGTACCTACAGCATCATATTCAACGCCTACCCAGACTAAGCCAGCAACGACTGCTGCTGCAGCTGGGCTAGCCAAGCCTTGAAAAAAGCGTTTATCGGCAATACCAACCTGCGTATTAAATCGTGCTAAACGTAAAGCGGCACCTGCCACATAAACAAAGGCAGCTAACCAGCCGAACTTACCGAGCTCAGTTAAGCCCCAGTTGTATGCGACTAACGCTGGCGCCATACCAAATGACACCATATCAGCCATTGAGTCATATTCAGCACCGAAATCGCTTTGCGTATTCGTCATACGCGCAACGCGGCCATCTAATCCATCAAAAATCATGGCAACAAATATAGCTACCGCTGCTGCTTCAAATCTTCCAGTCATCGAAGACACTACTGCAAAAAAGCCTGAAAATAGACCCGCAGTGGTTAGTAGATTGGGAAGAAGATAAATCCCTTTTCGCTTTTGTTCAGACATAAGTCCTCATATATACATAAATAACTAATTCAATTATTTCATAGTTCATTGCTGGCGCATAGATAACATTCTTAGTCAGCCTTTAACCGCAACTGATATGTAGGTATTTAACCATATACGTAACGTCGCTCCCCGTTTAGTTATCATATAAGCATCATGTTGAAGTTCACGATGTCTACTCTGCCTGTAAAAAGTAGAGCTAAATATCGTACGAACTACACCTTTATATATTTAAAGAAGGTCTAGTTATAATGCGTTTACTTAATGTATCGATACTTACCGCGGGCTTTATTGGTTTAACCCTATTGCCACTTTCCGCTGCTGAAGCAGGTTCTAACAAATGGCATAATTCCGACTACTCAGGGTGCAGCTCAAATAATAGCTCATCTAACAACGATTTATGCGAATCTGCTTTAGGCGAGAATATCTATGACCTCGTTGATGATGGCGTTCAATCAGGAACAGATCCTCTCAATAGCACCATTTCGGTTAACGGAGTAAACATTTCTGTCTCCGCTTGGTCTGATACCTACGGTAAAAACGATGACCTTGTTGTAGATGCGAAGTTAGAAAAAATTTCTGACTACTATGGGTACGGTGTAACAAATGATGATTGGGAAACTTACTATAACCCCGATCACGCTATAGACAATGTAAATAAAGTAAACGGTAACGTCACAGACTTCGATTTCGTTTTGTTGTCATTCGACCAGGCCGTTTCAGTAACAGGCGCAAGCTTTTCCTGGCTATACAGCAACAACGACTCACAAGTATCTGTGGCCGCACTTGATTCCATTTCAGGTTTAACCTCAGGCAGTCAAACCTGGAGCGATATTGTTGCAGATGCACTAACAACTGCCTCTTATGATATAGAAAATTGTGACTATGTAGAACATAGGGCAGATTTCGATATTTCAGACACTTCCCAGTATTGGTTAATCGGTGCTTATAATACAGTTTTTGAAAATATCGGAGGTTATGTTGGAAATGATGCCTTTAAGCTTTCATCAGTTGGATTTTCTGTAGCAAATGATAGTCCACCTGCCCCCTCAGCTGAAGTGAGTGAGCCAACCACATTAGGCTTATTGCTCGCAGGTGTCTTTCTTATTGCTTGGCGTAGAAAACAGCTTTGAATGGCGTTTACGTAAGAAGTGCTACTTTAGTTTAAAAATGACAGGTATTACCTGTCAGTTTTTTTTACTACTTAGTTTAAAAAAGATAAACTTTAAAAACAAAACAAAAAAAGCCTCGATTAAACAGCAAGATAAAATACTGGCACACACCATGCATTAATTAACACTCAATAGTAAGAATTCAGTTCAAAAGTGGAAATATAGCCATGCAGTATCTACATAAAGCTCTAATATCCTTAGTAGTTTTGTCAACATTAAGTGCACCTGCGTTTGCAGGCGGTAGTCGAGGCGATGGAGATCGCGGCACAACTGACCCAGTTGATAGTTCTCTCGCTGAAGGCTATTACGATTTAACTGATTTTGACGAGTCTGTAGTAACGTCCGCTACTGGGGTAACTATTGGTGGTGTGAATATTACTCTTACCGGTTGGTCTGATACAGGTAATGGCTTAGATCCTGAAGACTTCGACCAAATAGTGAAAACTGCTTCTCCTTATGAAGTATCCAGCTTTTACGGCTATGGTGTTTTGAATCAAGACGGCGAAGGATCAACTAGCCCCGACCACTCTATTGATAACTACTACTGGAATGGTAAAGACACGGCCGCAGGAATAGCATACGCTGACTTCGATTTCGTATTATTCTCTTTCGATTCTGATGTAACACTTGATAGCATTGATTTTGGCTGGGCAAACAACAATGGTACTGACCAACAAGTTTCAATTGCTGCATTAGATGATAGCCAGTTAGGTTTACTCCAAGGCGAGTCCAGCAGCTGGTCTGAAATCATTACTGGAGCGGTTTCAGGTTCATTCAATATCACTAAAACTGGGTCGTACAGCTATACTACTGGCGAGCTAGAATTAGTCGATACAGCCAAGTATTGGTTGGTGGGCGCCTATAATACAGTGTTTGGCAGCATAGATGGTGCTTCAATGTACAATGATGGATTTAAAATTACCTCTATCGATTTTACTGAGGGTACTCCGCCTCCCGTTGCTGAAGTTCATGAACCTGGCGTTTTTGGCTTAATGCTAATGAGTTTTGCTATTCTGGTATGGCGTAGAAAACGCACTGCGTAATAGTTTCAAATTATATAAAAAACACGTATCTTTAGAAGGTGGCCTTGGCCACCTTTTTTTATGGCAGTTAGCAGGATAATTTAATAATGAATTTAGGAACTGGACGTTCGCGTATTTGGCGTTCTACATTGGCCTCGGCAATATTAGCATCGGCATTTGCAGGAAATTTTTTAAGCACCGCTCATGCTACGACTTCGGAGGATTATGAAAAGGCACTTACTGCATTTAATGCAGATAAGTATAACGAAACCTATATTCACTTGAAAAATAGCTTAAAAAAAGATCCTGAGAACTTAGCGGCAAAAATCCTAATGGGAAAAATACTTCTCATTAACGGATATTTAAATGCAGCAGAACTTGAGTTTGTAGAAGCAATAGAGATGGGAGCAGACATAAACCTGCTCGCCGAGCCTTTGGGCAATACTTGGCTCTTTCTCAATAAATACACAGACATCGTCAACTTTAATCAAACTAGTAAACTCACCAAGGAAAGCAACCGAGCTTGGCTACAAATACGCGCCACAGCATGTATACGACTAGATGATCTTGCGTGTGCCGAAACTGATTATTCACAAATACTTTCTGATACCCCTAGCTACGTTCCAGCTATTAATGGAATGGCTTCTATTGCGCTTCAAAGAGATAATTTACCATTGGCCAGTAAACTTATTAATGACGCCGAGAATATAGAAAAAGAAAATGCAATTACTTGGCGCTTAAAAGGCCAATTGGCCTATCGCGAGGGAAATACCAAAGCGGCTACTGAATACCTTCAAACCGCACTGTCATTTAACCGTGAAGATCCTATTGCACTTAGGAATCTTGTTGACCTTTATCTACAAGCTAAAGACTATGACCAAGCGAAGCTATTTGTCGATGAAATTATTGAAGATACGCCCAACGACCCCCTCGCCATTTTGTTAAATAGCTGGTTGCAAAGCCGTAATACCGAAACTGCTATCGACAATGAACAGTTACTTCAGCTCAATGAGTTTATGAGTCAATTAGATCCTGAAATAATTGCCTCTCAACCTATGTTGCTGTACATAAGCGGGCTGACAAATTTTTTCAATAACAATATGGAAAAAGCAGCGAAGGACTTCACAAGCTACCTGCAAAATGAACCTGATGACATTCAGGCGGTTATGATGTTATCTCAGGTTTATCTCTCTACGCAACAAGGTAAACAAGCCCTACTTTTGTTAGAACGTTATCAGGATGTATTGCTAGAAAATCCTGATTCGGCACTTATTTTGGGCGATTTGTTTATAAAAGAGAATAAAGCCTTTAAGGCAGAAAGGTTGTTGCAGCAACTAGAAGCACGATACCCTTCGGAAAGTAAATTACAGCTTTTTAAAATCAGATTAATGGCAGCAAGAGGTAAACAGGATAAAGCCTTGGCTATCCTCGAACAAAATTTTGCTAAGTTTAAAGACAGTCCTTCGTATCTTTTCACCTATGCATTAATGAACCTTCAAGCCTCACGTTACGACCAAGCACTTCGCAGTGCGAGCCTACTTGCAGATAAGTTTCCAGAGGATCCTGAAGTTTATAATTTGCAAGCGGGAATTCTTATACGGCAGGGGCAGTTAGTAGAGGCCAAGTCGAGGATTGAAAAAGCATTGGCAATTAACCCCGCGTTATTTCCAGCAAAATTCAATTTGGCTGCTACTGAAAGCAGATTGGGTAACCTAGAAGTATCTTCACAACTCGTTGAAGAATTACTTACTCTGTCACCAAAGCATAACGAAACACTGCTACTTAAAGCACACAATTTGACACGTCTTGGTAGTACACAAGAAGCCAAGCAAATTTACATTGATATACTTACGTTAACCTCGGAAAACATAGCCGCCAAGGAGCGGTTAGTGGCTATTTACCAACGTGAAGGTGATAGTAAAAGCGCTCTTTATCATTTAGATAGACTTATCAAAGATGAATTCGACAACCCTGATTACCTTCTCAGCAAAGCCGGATTATTAATTGCGTTAAAAGATTATGAGAACGCGAAAAAAACGCTAAATATTGTTGAGAACTTTATACAGCAAGACGCCACTAGGTTACTTCGATTGAGTGACCAACTTTTGTTAATAAATGAAGAAGATAGAGCGCTTGCAGCAATGGAAAAGGCACAGTCAGCTGCACCAGAGTCTTCAATTATAGCGCTTGCTCATGTACGCCTTTTATTGAAGTTAGATAAAGTTAATGATGCAAACGAGCTACTGGCGTCTATTGCAACTGCACAGCAGGACAATGCCAATTATTGGTTGCTCAAAGGCAGAGCATTGACAGCTGAAGAACGTGATGAAGAAGCCATTGAAGCTTTTCAACGAGCTCTGAGATTAGATAGAGATTTCGCCCCACCGTTAATCGCTATTTACAACTACGCACTTAATGAGCGCTATGTAGATACGTTCATTGAAGAGTCAGAAGTAATTATCAAGCAAAACCCAAAAAATCTTCTGGCCAAAAGCTTGCTTGCTCAATATCTCTATTTCATTCGTGATTTTGAGGCAGCAACAGCTTTATATATTGAGTTAGTAAAGATACCCGAAACACCCAGCCCAGCACAGGCTTACAACAGGTTAGCTATTATGGCAATGGAAATGGAAACGGAAATTGCCGAGAGTGCTGAAAGCTATATCAGCAAAGCCTATGAACTCGCCCCCTCGTCTTCGAAAATTCTTGATACGTTTGGCTGGTTAAAAGCACAACAAGGGCAATATGAAACCAGCCTTAAACTATTACGCGACGCCTATGCACGTGATGCCAATGATCCTAACATTCGCTATCATTTGGGTTATACATTGGCTAAGTTAGGCAGAATTGAAGAAGCAAAAGAAGAATTAATCTTTGCGGTAAATGTGAAACGACCTTTCTTTAAACGTCCTGAAGCACAAAGCCTGCTCGATAGTCTTTAGCTACGTTCGTTAACCTTTTCTCACGTAGAAAAAAGCCACACTATCTATCAAGATGTGTGGCTTTGTTTTATCTACACAGTCACTACTGCGGCATAGCTAATCAATCACTGGTTTGAAATCACTAGCTTCTCGTTATCCACATCTATTCTGATAACAGAATCTGGCACCAAATCACCAGAAAGTAACTTTTGTGCTAGCGGGTTTTCTATATGAACTTGAATTGCCCGTTTGAGTGGCCGAGCACCATATACTGGGTCGAATCCAGCATCAGCAAGTTTATCCATAGCTGCGCCCGATAAATTAAGCTTATAGCCTTTTTCTACTAACCTGGCACGTAGTGCTGCCAGTTGAATTTTGGCAATAGATTTAATTTCGTCTTTGCCAAGTGGATGGAATACCACAATGTCATCAACTCGGTTGATAAACTCAGGGCGGAAATGTTGCCCTACCACCGACATGACTGACGCTTTCATTTCTTCGTACTGACTTTCTTCATGCTGATTTTGAATGATGTCAGAACCTAAGTTAGACGTCATGATCACCACAGTATTTTTAAAATCTACAGTGCGGCCTTGTCCATCGGTCAAACGGCCGTCGTCTAACACCTGTAGTAAGATATTAAAAACATCAGGATGCGCTTTCTCTACTTCGTCGAGCAAAATAACAGAGTAAGGTTTTCTGCGTACCGCTTCGGTTAAATAGCCGCCTTCTTCATATCCAACATAACCAGGGGGTGCCCCAACTAATCGAGCAACAGAATGACGCTCCATAAATTCCGACATATCAATACGCACCATGGCGTCTTCGGTGTCGAACATGAAACCGGCTAGTGCTTTACATAATTCAGTTTTACCAACCCCTGTTGGGCCTAAAAATAAGAATGAACCGATAGGACGGTTAGGATCCGCAAGACCAGCTCGAGAACGTCTGATTGCATTAGATACAGCCTCAACCGCTTCCCCCTGCCCTACTACACGTTTGTGTAATACATCTTCCATCTTAAGTAATTTATCACGCTCGCCTTCTAGCATTTTAGCGACAGGTATACCTGTCCAGCGGGACAATACATCGGCAATTTCAACATCGGTGACTTTGTTTTTAACTAGCTTAGTTTCTCGGGTTTCATTTTCAGATGCCCGCTCTAGCTTCGCTTCTAACTCAGGAATTCTGCCGTACTGAAGCTCAGACATACGATTTAAATCAGATGCTCTGCGCGCAATCTCTAAATCGAGCTTCGCTTGTTCAAGTGCCGACTTAATAGTTTGGGTGCCTTGCATGGCCTCCTTTTCATCAAGCCACACTTTTTCAAAGTCATTGTATTTTACTTCCGCCTGCTCTCGCTCCAGCTCAATCATTTCTAGTCGTTTATGGCTGGCGTCATCAGTCTCTTTCGCCAGCGCTTGTTCTTCCAGTTTCAATTGAATAATACGGCGCTCTAATCTGTCCATATCTTCAGGTTTTGAATCTATTTGAATACGAATACTTGATGCTGCTTCGTCAATCAAATCGATAGCTTTATCGGGTAGTTGCCTATCACTGATGTAACGGTGCGACAACGTAGCTGCGGCTACAATCGCGGGATCGGTAATATCCACCGAATGGTGTAACTCATACCGTTCTTTCAACCCCCGCAAGATAGCAATGGTGTCTTCTACGCTGGGTTCATCTACCACTACCTTTTGGAATCTGCGTTCAAGAGCGGCGTCTTTTTCAATATATTGGCGGTATTCATCAAGGGTTGTGGCGCCCACACAGTGCAATTCACCTCGGGCTAGCGCGGGTTTTAACATATTCCCCGCATCCATAGCGCCGTCGCCTTTGCCGGCACCAACCATGGTGTGTAATTCGTCGACGAATAAAATAACGCGGCCTTCTTCTTTAGCTAATTCATTGAGTACCGCTTTAAGGCGCTCTTCAAATTCTCCACGGTATTTTGCGCCTGCCACCAGTGCGCCCATATCAAGAGAAAGTACACGCTTATTCTTGAGCCCTTCTGGTACTTCACCGTTAATAATTCGCTGTGCTAAACCTTCAACAATCGCGGTTTTACCGACTCCAGGCTCACCGATTAACACGGGATTATTCTTGGTTCTACGCTGCAAAACTTGCACTGCACGACGAATTTCGTCATCACGACCAATAACGGGGTCGAGTTTGCCTTGTTCTGCGCGTTCAGTTAAATCGGTGGTAAATTTTTCCAGTGCTTGACGTACGTCTTCGGCATTAGGATCGTTTACGGTTTGACCGCCCCGCATAGAATCAATGGCATTTTCAACGTTATCTTTGGTAATGTTAAGCTGCTTTAGAATTTCGCCTAAACGGCCATTGTCTTGAATAGCGGCAAGTACGAAAATTTCAGAGGTAATATATTCATCTTTACGCTGCTGAGCGATTTTGTCGCACAGGTTAAGCAATATGCCACTTTGTTTACTTAGCTGTACATCACCGCCAATGCCATCAACACTAGCAATGCGGTCAACCGCTTCACTTAATGCCGAGCGAAGTGCATTCACATTTACATTTGCTTGGTCAAGTACGGGTCGTACCGAACCACCTTGCTGATTTAGCAAAGCCGTCATTAAATGTACAGGTTCGATGTATTGATGGTCGCGCCCAAGCGCTAAAGATTGAGCATCCGAAATGGCAAGTTGGAACTTATTGGTGAATCTGTCTAATCGCATAGCTAAACCCTAATAATGTCAAAATACCCTATACATTAGTTATGGGAGCTTATTGAATGAGATTCAAGAGAAACGATTAAAGTTTCGTAAACCTTTGATTTAGCGCAAACCTATTACACTTACCATTCTACCGGTAGATGGCTTGCCTTGATGCGTGGCCCTGCGGTGGGAGTAAAACTGTTTTTCATTGCAGTAGGTGCAAAGCTGACTATTAATGACGGTACCCACATTGAGCGATGCTAACTGCTGGGCTGCAATGGCGGGTAAATCCAATTGAAACTTAGTGGGAGCATCACCTTGGCATAATGCTGACGGATAATCTGCGAAGCGTTGTGCTAATGCTGCATCTACTTCATAGCATTGTTGACAAATAGCGGGTCCAATCCAAGCCATTAACTCTGAAGCTTGGCTTGAAAAGTGGTTTACTGTGCTGCTAATAATTTCAGACTCAAGCCCTTTCCATCCGGCATGCACGGCTGCTACTTCTTTACCCGCATTATCACAAATAAGAATAGGTACGCAGTCAGCGGTCATTACCGCACAAAAATGCGTAGTACTCGTGGTATAAGCTGCATCGCCTTCTGTCTCGCTAGAAGGCAACGTAACAACATGGTTACCATGAACTTGGTTTAACCACGTAATAGCATTGGCATAGGGCAAACCTGCACGATTTAATGCCACGGCTTTTTTGTCATCACCCACGTGGTCACCAACATTGCACTGGGCATACTCACCACGACTGGCACCTGGGTTGTCTTGGTTACAGCCACTACCATCGCGGGTAGTGGTGTAAGCAACCACGTTATTAGGGCTATTCCATTGGGGCGTTATCATACCGAGTTCCGAGATGCAGTAACCATTATACGTGATTCAGACATACCAGTTACACTGACTAAATCATATCCTCAGGATTTTCTTTAGAGTCTAGGCGTACCGCCGCTAATAAGTCTTGCATATCTTGCGGCAGTGGCGCTTGCCATGTCATCCATTCTTCCGTTTCTGGATGATATAAAGAAAGCTGAGCTGCGTGTAAAGCCTGACGCTGGAAACCCCGTAAGGTGTTAACAAAGTCATCAGATGCACCTTTGGGTAAGCGAGGTCTTCCACTGTAGGTAGGGTCGCCTAGTAACGGATGCTTAATGTGGGCCATATGCACACGAATTTGGTGGGTCCTGCCTGTTTCCAGCTTTAAGCGCAAATGCGTATAAGCACGAAACTTCTCAATGACACGAAAGTGAGTTACTGCAGGTTTACCATTTTCACGCACGGCCATATGTGTACGCTTAGTTGCATGGCGGCCAATAGGCTCATCCACTACACCACCCGCTACCATAGTACCCATTGCAACGGCCTCATACTCTCGGCTCATGACCCGCGTTTGAAGCTGGTCTACTAGGTGGGTTTGCGCTGGTAAGGTTTTCGCTACTACCATCAAGCCAGTTGTGTCTTTATCTAAACGATGCACTATACCGGCCCGCGGCACTTTATCGATGTCTGGAACATGATTAAGCAATGCGTTTAGCACGGTGCCACTTGGATTGCCCGCACCAGGATGAACCACTAAGTCAGCAGATTTGTTAATGACTAAAATATGTTCATCTTCATAAACAATATCCAATGCGATATCTTGCGCTTGGCTCGTGACCTGAATTTCTATTTCAGCGCTAACAGTCACCACCTCATCCATTTGCATTTTATGGCGTGGTACTGTGATAACCTGTCCATCAACGGACACATTTCCGCCTTGGATCCAAGTTTTTAGCTTAGAACGTGAATATTCAGGGAACAAATCAGCTAAAACCTGATCTAACCGAAGACCAAAGTGCTCAGCCCCTGTGGTTGCTTCTAATTGTAATGTGTTGTCCGACTCTGTCATAACACCGATTATTAAGTGTAAAAAGGGTATTATAACAAGCTTTCAATCGGTACACTGCGTTGTTTACGAATTTGTATGGTTTTTATCATCGCGAGTACGTTAGAATAAGTGAACATGAGCTTAGACAGCGAAGTAATCAATACTGTTTAGCAGGAAAAAAGAACTATTATGAAATCAATTCGATTACTAGCACCTGTGTTATTAGGTGCGATGGTATCTGTCGCAGGCTGTAGTAGCTCCTCCGACGAAGAAGAAAAAGCCGTAATGGCTAATATGGGTGCGCAACAGCTATATAACCGAGCCAAGCAAAGTATGGAAGTAGGTAACTTCAGTGCTGCAGCCCAGACGTTAGGCGCGTTAGACTCTCGCTATCCATTTGGTCCGCTTTCGCACCAAGTACAATTGGACCTTATCTACAGTTACTACAAATCAGGTAAAAGTGATGAGACGTTGGCCACTATCGATAGGTTTATTCGTCTTAATCCAAACCACTCAGATGTTGATTATGCCTACTATATGCGCGGCCTGACCAACATGGAGTCTGACAGTAACCTGTTTCAAGATTTAATGAACATTGATAGGACTGACCGAGATCCTTCGAAATCTCGTCAGGCATTTGAAGATTTCAGACGCTTAATGCAGCAATACCCTGACAGTAAATATGCTGCAGACGCTCGCAAGCGCATGCTTCATATTAAAGACAGGCTTGCACGATATGAAATTGCTATTGCCCGCTTCTACATGCGCAGACACGCTTATGTTGCAGCAGCTAACCGTGGTAGATATGTTATCGAGCACTTCCCTGAAAGTACGCAAATTCAGCAAGCGCTTGAAATCATGGTGTCTAGTTACGAGCAGTTAGGGTTGGACGATTTACGTGGAAATGCAATGAAGACATTGAAGCTAAACTTCCCTGAAAGTGATTTTATTAGCTAAAGATGCTAATAACGTTATCAAAAAAGCGCAGTTCATTATCAACTGCGCTTTTTTTTGATTTTAAACTTTTACAGAGGAAATATTTGGATGCTGCTATTGCGAAAGGTTAGCGAAAGAAAAGATGACTAAAAGGATTGAGAAGGCGCGCTATACCAGAAGTAAAATGCAAAGGCTGATCGACAATAGTAAAAACCAGGCAACCTTGGGTGTTATCTGACCGAGGTGTGTGAGTATTTTGGCCATCCATAAAGATAAAATCGCCGGAGTCGTAGTTGTTAAGCCCGTCACTGAATTCGCCGTTAATGACTAACGTATATTCAGTGCCTCGGTGGGTATGTTCGGGCACACTCCCCCCTTTACCCATATAGATAAAGTTAGCAACACCTTGGCTACCTAAATCTACTGGTGCCTGCCACAACTTCCCTACTAAGCTAGACCAACCTCCTGTCTTCTCTATATATCGCTGAAGTGTTCTTGGAAGGACAAAGTTTCTACCATCAAGCTCAATAGAACCCTTAGCGGCAATGCTAACTTGAGTGCTTTCGCATTGTTTGCGGTTGGACTGCTTTTGATTTTCACCAGTATCCGCTTCGACGGATGATGGCGATTGGGTAATTTGCGCAATCATCGCGCTATAATCAGCTTTAAGATCAACTTGCTTAAAACCATTATCTTCTAGTAATGAACCAGCAAGGCGCTCGGTTTCTTGCTCCACAAACCGCTGACATGTGCTACACATATCACAGTGTGCGGAAACCATCAGCGAAACGGCCGGCGATAAATCCCCGTCCACAAATGAAACAAGTTGTTGAGCACTCGGGTGGAACCTAATCATTACTCTGCAACATACCTTTTAGTCTTTGAAGTGCCAAACGGGTTCTTGATTTAACTGTACCCAAAGGAATATCTAATTCATCAGCGACTTCTTGCTGTGACTTACCATCGATATAAATTGCCTCAATCACTGCTTTTTGTTTTACAGGAAGCGATTCAAACAAATAACCGATTTGTTCTAATGTAACTTGCTCATCAAGAGGTGCTTCGTTTAAATCTGCAGTTTGTTCACACAATACTGGCCATAAATCATCAGAACACACATCTTCTTTTCGGTTTTGAAGCTTACGAAGCATATCAAAACGAATATTTCGAGCAATAGTGAAAATCCACGTAGATGGCGAACCTTTTTCCGCATTAAACAAATGCGCTTTTTGCCACACGTTCGACATGGTGTCTTGGACTAACTCCATAGCAAGGGCTTCGTTACCCATCTGCTTTAAAGCATATGAACGAAGTCTTGGAGCAAAGTAATTAAAAACTCGCGCAAAAGACGCTTTACAACGCTTTTGGGCAACTTCTACTAGGTAATCTGACATCTCAACCGCGCATTCTTTCGGTTTAATCGTACTCTTACTTTGTTCTAAAGGAATTCCAACTAACATAAGGTTTCGTCCGTTTATCCGATTCGATTAATATAGTTTACAAACAAACGATGAAAGAAGTTCGAAAAAATCGCCAAATCCACATTACAATTGTTTAATGGAATTTAAGAAGTTATCTCTTAATTCGTTTTATCGAATTAAAGCACAAAGATAATTAAGTAAGTTCTTGTCACCACCTTTATTAAGAAACTGCTGCTTTTGTCCACCATCAACAGGTAACAATTCAAGCCACCGTCTTAACACCCATGTAGGGTCGTCAAACCGGGTTTCTTCGTAAAGTGATGCTATCTCCGTATACTTCGCAAAAATTTCTTTCAAACGCTCATTTATAGGCGCTAATTGCTGAGGTGATATTTCGCAGTTCCAAGGCGATACAGAACGACAATGGCCTGTACGTAACCCATCTGATTCAACTGCTACATCAGTTACCTCAACTAACTCTAATCCAGCAACCTTTATGCCAAGCAAGCCGTCATCGAGTAAATCGAAGTCGACAACCTTAGCGTAGGTACCAATCGGATAAATATGTTCATTACGGGATTTATCACCTGATGCGTTGAGCATACACATCACAAACCCTTTGTTTTCAGCGCATGCCTGCTTAACCATGCGCGTATATCTGGGTTCGAAAATACGTAATGCCATGCGTCCTTCTGGAAGCAAGTGGGCAGATAATGGAAATAGTGGAATCGGTGTATTACTCATAAACTCTTAACTCTTTTGGTCATAAGCAATTACGCCACTGTGAACAAATTGGATCGCTAGGGAAAAAATTTCACACTTTAGTCTAAGGACAATGATCCTACGCGCCGCTTTATTTGTAGAATGACTATATTAAGAAAACGTTAACTCACTCGGTTACGCTTGGAATAATAGAACGATAATCAAAATAGCGTGTATAGTAGTTACAAACATACTTTATCGAGTATTAGCAATAGTAACAAAGAGTTACATAGCTGTTTTACGTTAGCAAATTAACAAAGTGAAGAAGTAATGACTGTATTAGATAGATTCTCAACCATGTACGCCGATATATGCCAAATCACTTTAGATGACTTATCCGATATATATGCTTCCAACGTTACATTTGTTGACCCTATCACTACCCACCATGGCCTAGATGATGTTCAGAAATATTTTGCGAACTTGCTAGAACAAGCCGAGCGTTGTCAGTTTGACATATCGATGATTGCGCCAGTGAGTAGTAACAGTGTGACCCATATTGTTAACTGGACGATGAACCTCAAACTTAAACAAAGTGATAAGTTGATTACCGTGGATGGGACCACCCAACTAACGGTAAAGGATGACATTATTGTTTATCACAAAGATTATTATGATTTAGGGGAAATGGTATATGAACACATTCCTCTGTTAGGCTTCTTTGTGAAGAAAATTAAAAAGAGGTTAGCGAAATGAAGACATTACTCATTACAGGCGCCACCTCGGGTATTGGCAAAGCCTTAGCACTTCAAGCCGCAGAAAAAGGCTATCAGGTAATTGCATGTGGTAGAAACCAAGATGTTCTAAATGAGCTAGCGTCGAAGCCGAATATTCAGCCGCTTCAATTTGATGTAACTTCTCTTGAGGATGCAAAGCAGGCGCTTCACAACGTAAACTGCGACATTGCTATTTTAAATGCAGGCACTTGTGAATACGTAGACATTGATAAATTCGAGTCAGATATGTTTAGGCGCGTTTTCGAGCCCAACTTCTTTGGGGTGGTTCATTGTGTAGAGGCGCTCATTCCTTCATTAAAGAAAGGGAATAAGCTAGTCATCGTGGATAGTATGGCTCGCCTTCTCCCATTTACCCGTTCTCAGGCTTATGGGGCAAGCAAGGCAGCCCTTCACTATTTTACGAAAAGCTTAGAGGTCGATTTACACGACCGGGGTATAAAGGTTCAAGCGGTATCACCAGGGTTTGTTGAAACCCCACTTACCGACAAAAATGATTTTGATATGCCAATGAAAATTACGGCCACTGAAGCGGCGGAGTCTATGCTTAAAGGTATTGAAACCGACAAGCAAAACGTTTTTTTCCCCCGCATGTTTGGTTTCATCTTAAGGTTTATGCATATTTTACCTGTAGGATTACAAAAAAAATTATCGCTATCAATGCGAGAAAAGCAGTAGAGCACAATAACAATGACAAAAAATGTAGCGATTATTGGGACAGGCATTTCAGGCCTGACTTGCGGGTATTTGTTAAATAAAACGGCTGATATAACGGTTTATGAGGCCAATGATTACATTGGCGGGCACACCGCCACTAAGAAAATCATTGATGATGGCATTGAACGAAATATCGATACCGGTTTCATTGTATTTAATGATTGGACTTACCCCAGATTTATAAAGCTGATGAAGCAACTTGATGTTGCATACCAGCCTACCGAGATGAGCTTTTCTGTTACCAGTAAGAAAGCTAACATCGAGTACAATGGCAATACAATAAACAGTTTATTTGCCCAGCGTCGAAATATATTACGCCCGAGGTTTTGGCGCATTGTACGCGACATTCTGAAGTTTAATAAAGCTTGTAAAGCTTTTGTCGCCGAGAAGCGAGACACTTCTTCAATGACACTTCAAGATGTCATTAACGAGTTAAAATTAAGCGATGACTTTGCGCGCTACTATATTTTGCCCATGTGCGCCGCTATTTGGTCTGCAAGTCTTGCTCAAACTAGGCAGTTCCCGCTGACTTTCTTTCTTCAGTTTTTCAACAACCACGGTTTACTCAACATAAGTGACAGGCCTCAGTGGTATACCATTAAAGGTGGCTCTAGCACTTATATTCCCCCGTTAATTGCCAGTTTTCAAGACAAGATAAAATTATCATGTGGCGTTACTAATGTTAAGAAAGTGGGTGATACGTGGCAGGTTACTGACACATCTGGCGCTCAAGCCATATTTGATCACGTTATTTTTGCTTGTCATAGCGACCAAGCACTAGCAATGCTAGATACCCCCACCGAAGCGCAGCAAGCTGTGTTGGGCGCCATTGGCTTTGCTGAAAACGATGTCGTCATGCACAAAGATACAAACCAACTTCCTAAGCGAAAGCTTGCATGGGCAAGTTGGAATTACCGCTTAAAAGACGATGCTGGCGAGGAGGAAAGACCGGCCTCGGTGACTTATGATATGAATATTCTTCAGCGATTAGACGCGCCCAACACCTACTGCGTTACCCTAAATAACACGGATGAAATTGATACAAGCGCGTTACTGGGTAGTTATCAATACGCGCACCCTCAATTTAGTGAAGTTATGGTGAATGCACAACAGCGCCGAAGCCAAATATGTGGTGTTGATAATCTGCATTTTTGCGGCGCCTACTGGTATAACGGCTTCCATGAAGATGGTGTGCACAGCGCATTAGATGTATGCGAGCGATTTGGAGTTAACCTTTGATGGATAGCGCTATTTATGAAGGAAAGGTGTATCACGAGCGCTTTTCACCTACCCAACATAAGTTCGACTATCATATTTATTTGTTCTGGATAAAATTAAACGAAGTCGATGCATTGCCAGCAGCCTTGAAGCACTTCTCTGTTAATTCTAAAGCAAGAGTGCGCTTTAAACGTGAAGACTATTTAGGTGATAGCGCCACGCCATTAGACCAAAGCGTACTAGAAAAAATGAATAGTTTAAGTGAGGATACCTTAAGCGGTGATGTATATATGCTTGGGCAACTTCGTATGTGGGGAATGTACTTCAGCCCTGTTAATTTTTACTATTTAAAGGGGGAAGACAATTCTTTTACCCATGTATTAGCAGAAGTCAGTAATACCCCTTGGAATGAGCGGCATTATTATTTGGTCGATTTAGCCTTACAAGCAGATACACCGAAAGCATTTCATGTATCGCCGTTTAATCCCATGGACATGACGTACAAATGGCGAATTACGCAACCTAGCCAACGTCTCGCGTTAACGATGGACTGCGTTCGAGGCGATAAAGAATTTAGTGCTGGAATTAATTTAACACGGCTTTCATTAGATAATGCGAATCTAAGTCGAGTTATGAAACGTATACCTAGTATGACCATTAGAACAATGATTGGCATATATTGGCAGGCGCTTAAGTTACTTATAAAGCGAACGCCACTTTATAACCACCCTAAGAAAAGTCAGGAATAATAACTACATGTCTTCCGGTGAATCTGTATTTAGTACCCCTTCAGAAGCGTCTCTTTTAGACAAGGTTTGTAGGCGCGCATTTTTAAAGTGTTTAGAGAAACTTCCACATGGTTCACTTACCATTATGGAAAATGGCAGCAAAATTGCCTCAATGGGTAACCCAAATGACGACTTGCACGCTACGATTAATTTCAAAGACGTAAAGGCGTATCGCCAGTTATTATTAGGCGGTAGCGTGGGTGCAGGTGAAGCCTATATGGATGGCCTGTGGGAAAGTGACAATGTGACGGCAGTTGTACAAATATTTGCGCGTAACCTATCTACCCTTGATGCTTGGGAAAACAAGTTCAAGTGGATTTCCATGCCTATTCTGAAAATTCAGCATTTTGCCCGCCGCAATACACAAGACCAAGCCAAGAAAAATATTGAAGCCCATTACGATTTGGGTAATAAGCTTTACACTCGTTTTCTTGATAACACTATGATGTATTCATCGGCTATTTATCCTGATGTGAACGCCAGTTTAGAAGAAGCGCAAAATCACAAACTTAAAACAATTTGTGACAAGCTTCAGTTAACAGAAAGTGACCATCTTTTAGAAATTGGCACTGGCTGGGGTGGTTTAGCGGTATATGCAGCCAAGCATTATGGTTGTAAAGTGACCACCACCACTATCTCTGAAGAACAATATGCGTGGGCAGAGCAGTGGATTGAGCGCGCACAAGTGTCTGACAAAGTCACTTTACTGAAAAAAGACTATCGCTTGCTAGAAGGTAAATACGACAAGCTGGTTTCAATTGAAATGATTGAAGCTGTAGGAAAAGATTACTTAGGTAACTTTTTTGAGAAGTGTTCTTTGTTGCTGAAAGACGATGGGCTAATGTTGCTACAATCCATCACTATTGATGATAGACGTTACGAAAGTTACGCCAGCAGTGTGGACTTCATTCAAAAATATATTTTCCCTGGTGGATTCCTTCCCTCACAGTATCAGTTAAACGCTCATTTAAAGCGCTATAGCGACATGATGATTAGAGACCTGCATGATATCGGGTTAGATTACGCCCAAACCCTTAATCATTGGTACGAAGCCTTTGTTAGCGCCAAAGAAGCGCTACTCAACGACGGTTACGATGAACGTTTCATGCGTATGTGGATTTACTATTTAAAATACTGTGAAGGCGGTTTTTTAGAAAGAACCATTAGCACTGTGCAATTGGTAATATCTAAGCCACATCACAGGGAGGCCCTGCAACGTTAGTTGCCTATAAAAAACAACGCTAGTTGCCTATAAAACACAACGCTAGTTGCGTCTAGGACAACTTCAAACGAAAAGGGCGAATCATTTGATTCGCCCTTTTTGATTTTGTATTTTGCTTAGCAACCTATTCATCAACCACTGATATAGGTTGAGAAGTCATTGGTTTACCTTGATTGATATTAATCTCTACCCGTCGGTTTCGTGCTCTATCCGCCGGCGTTGTCGCATCTTCCACCATAGGGTCGGTATCGGCCTTGCCGACTACAGACATTCTGCTTTCATCGAACCCCGGCGCTGTTCGCATGGCTTCAGCTACGGCTACGGCACGCTGAGACGATAAATCCCAATTAGAACGATAGAGTTCATTAGCAATGTGTTGTCCGTCACTGTGCCCTGAAATTTCTATTTCCCCTGGAACGTCTGCTAATAACACACCAATTTTGCGTAAAATAGGCTGAAACTGAGGTTGTAAAAATGCAGAACCGGCAGAAAATGAACCGTTCTCTCTAATGCGAATAGTCAACTGCTGACCTAAAGATTCTAATTCTACTGCGCCATCGAGAATTTGCTTTTGTAACTGCTGCGCTACTTTTTTCATTAACTCAGCAGTTTGTGTTTGATCTGAACTTTGCGACTCCGAGGACGACTGATCGGTGGCGGTTTGTTGTGACTGCCCCCCTCGCTGCTCACCCCTTTGCTTCTGCCTACCGCCGGATGAATCTTCGTCACCCGCTTGGAACTCTAGCATCTGCTGAGTCATTTCGATTGTTTGTTGCTGAATAGTGTCGATGGGCGACGGATCTGGACGACCGGGCCTAAACTCCATCGCTATAACACTCGTGCCTTTTGGGATGTCTTTCACTTCAATTTTGTTTTGCACACCAAAGGCAAACTTCATTGAGCCGGCGATTTGCTTGAACTTCAGTACATCCATTTCTGAAAATGAGAGCAACAGTACGAAAAAGCACATGAGCAACGACATCAAATCAGCAAAGGTCCCCATCCATGCAGGAAGCCCCTCGGGAGGACATTTTGGGCACTCTTCTTCAGCCATTATTCGTCCTCAGCGCCTGTACCGCGTTTACTCGCCGCCAGATAGTTTTTCAATATACCTTCGATAACACGCGGGTTTTGCCCATCGGCAATCCCTACAATGCCATCGAGCACTAACATTTGGTTAAGCTTTTCTTCTTGTGCGCGGTTTCCGAGCTTTACCGCCATGGGTAGACAAATAATGTTGGCAAGAAATGCACCATACAAGGTGGTTAATAGTGCTACCGCCATTGCTGGCCCAATTGATTTGGGATCATCCATGTTAGAAAGCATGGCCACAAGACCAATCAGCGTTCCAATCATTCCCATTGCTGGTGCGATATCACCCATGCCTTTAAAAATGGTGGCACCAAACTCGTGTCGCTCGGTGGTCATGGAGATATCTTTCGCTAAGGTTTCTCTGACCACTTCTATGTCGTGGCCATCAACCAACATGTCTACGCCTTTTTGCATAAACGGATTGTCTATTTCAGCTTCTTCTAAGGCAAGAAAACCGCCTTTACGCGCTGCATCTGCCATCTCAACAATTTTTTCAATAAGATCTTCAGGCGTATCAATCTTAAACATGAATGCTTTGCCTGCAATTTTACCTGCACCAAAGAACTGCCCTAAAGTGTATTGGGATAAAATAACGAAAAGGGTGCCACCAAATACAATCAAGATAGACGGTACGTTGATGAACATGGCTATACTGCCACCCATAACCATGGCCATTACTACAAAGCCGATGGCGCCCAACATACCTATGACGGTTGCTAAATCCACTCACTCTTCCTCATTTTTTGCAGACGCTGCATAACTATTACTCGTATTCTATCGGCATTGTATAGAATTTCTATAACAAGATTATCGCAAATTGCCTTAATTATTGTATACATAATGACGTTAGTCGAACTTTAGGCGGTAGTTTTTAATACACAGACCTTATTCATAATGCGTAATCATAGATAGCTGCTATTGGGCATATATTGACAAACCATTTGACCCATTGGCTACCCTCAGTTAATGTGCGCGTAATCCAAAAAACGCCTAAAAATGAGTGCGATTGTGACGAAAGTGACGAAAAAGACAGATTCTCCCTCGTTTGAGGAAACCCTTACCGAATTAGATGCAATCGTTAATGAGATGGAAAACGGTGAGTTGCCATTGAACGTTGCACTAGAAAAATTCGAGCGAGGCATTGCCCTTTCCCGCGAAGGTCAGAAATCGTTAGAGCAAGCCGAGCAAAAAGTTAAAATTTTGCTTAATGAGCAAGGCGAAAGCGCATTACACCCTCTTCCTGAAGACGAGCAACCTTAAGCCTCGTGTCGCAACAAACAGGTATAGTATGAATTTCACTGCATTGCATCAGCAAGTTAAGCAGCAGACCGATGCGTCGTTAAATACGCTTATTGATGACCTTCCCCACGACGCGCCGCGGCTTAAAGAAGCAATGCGTCACGCGTTGTTGGTGGGCGGTAAACGCATGCGACCTTTACTGGTTCAAGTTATCGGCAACACCCTGGATGTGCCTAAAGGCGATCAAATGGCTATCAGTATGGCCATTGAGTGTGTGCACGCTTACTCGCTTGTACATGATGACTTACCAGCCATGGACGATGACGATTTGCGTCGCGGCCAGCCGACTTGTCATATTGCATTCGATGAAGCCACCGCAATATTAGCTGGTGATGCATTGCAAGCGCTTGCTTTTAGCACGTTGGCAGATGCGCCTTTAAGTGATTTCGCAACCAATAAACGTGGCGAGTTACTTTCTGTGTTAGCCCGCGCCGCTGGCTATCGCGGTATGTGTGGCGGGCAAGCAATCGATTTAACCAGCACGGGTGAAGAAATAAGCCTTGAGCAGCTCAAACGACTGCACAATTTAAAAACCGGCGCCCTACTTCGTGCATGTGTTGAAATGGTATCGATTGTTTCTCAAGACCTTGATAGCAACAGTAAAGCAGACTTATTAGCCTATGCCGATGATATTGGTCTTGCATTTCAAGTCCAAGATGACATTCTTGACGTAGAAGGTAATAGTGAGCAATTAGGAAAGCCAGCAGGCTCTGACATTGCTTTGGGTAAGAATACCTTTCCTGCCAAACTTGGCATTGAAGGTGCAAAACGAGAACTTGATAAGCTGCATCAGAATGCCCTTCAAGCCTTGGCTCGTTTACCCTACAATACAGACAGTTTAATTGCGTTTAGCGAACTATTGGTAAAACGAGACCATTAGTTCTGCAACCATGTTGAAAAAGATAATAAATAATGAGTTTAGACCTCCAACATTACCCCACGCTTGCTATTGCGCAAACGCCGGATAAGTTAAGACAGTTACCGCAAGAGAAATTGCGTGAGTTGTCAGATGAATTACGAGAATATTTACTAAATAGTGTAAGCCAAACCAGTGGACATTTTGCGTCGGGCTTAGGCACGGTCGAGCTTACTGTGGCCTTACATTATATTTATAACACGCCTATCGACAGATTGATTTGGGATGTGGGTCATCAGGCCTACCCCCATAAAATTCTTACGGGTCGCGCTAAGCAAATGTCGACGATTCGACAAAAAGACGGCTTACATCCCTTCCCTTGGCCTCCTGAGAGCGACTACGACACTTTTGCTGTAGGCCATTCGTCTACGTCTATCAGTGCTGCACTTGGCATGGCTGTTGCCGCCGAGCAAGAAGGCAAAAACCGTAAAGTGGTTGCCGTAATTGGTGATGGTGCGATTACCGCGGGCATGGCATTTGAAGCGATGAACCATGCTGGTGACATCAATAAAGATATGGTTGTGGTGTTAAACGACAACGAAATGTCTATTTCTGAAAACGTAGGTGCGCTTAATAGTCACCTAGCTCGCTTATTAACGGGTAATGTTTTTAACTCTATTCGTGACGGTTCTAAGAAGCTATTAAGCAATGTGCCGCCTATCAAAGAATTCGCAAGTCGCGCAGAAGAGCACCTTAAAGGTATGGTAGTGCCCGGCACAATCTTTGAAGAGCTTGGCTTTAATTACATAGGCCCTATTGATGGCCATGATGTAGATGCCGTTGTAGATACCTTGCGTAATATGCGCAAATTTAAAGGTCCGCAACTGCTTCACGTGGTCACTAAGAAAGGTAAAGGGTACGCCCTTGCTGAAAAAGACCCGATTAAATTCCACGCGGTGCCTAAATTTAATCCTGCCGATAACGCATTACCAAAAGCGAAGCCTTCAGCGCCTACTTTTTCTGCTATTTTTGGCGATTGGTTGTGCGATATGGCAGCGCAAGATCCTAAATTGATGGCGGTAACGCCTGCCATGCGTGAAGGTTCAGGCATGGTCGCGTTTTCGCAGCAATACCCTGATCAGTATTTCGATGTCGCCATTGCAGAACAACATGCGGTTACCTTTGCTGCGGGCTTAGCCAAAGACGGGTGTAACTCAGTAGTAGCGATTTATTCGACCTTTTTGCAGCGCGCGTACGATCAACTTATTCACGATGTGGCGTTGCAAGACTTGCCTGTTTTATTTGCCGTTGACCGAGCCGGTATTGTGGGGGCTGATGGCCCTACTCACCAAGGTGCGTTTGATATTGCCTTTTTGCGCTGCATACCAAATATGATTGTGATGGCGCCGTCTGATGAAAATGAATGCAGACAAATGCTTTACACAGGTCATAAAGCACAAAAACCTGCGGCGGTACGCTACCCTCGAGGCTCTGGAATGGGCATTACTCCCGACACCGCAATGACCGAGTTACCTATTGGTAAATCGAAGATTAGCCGCGCTATTACCGGCAAGCCATCGAAAAAAGCAGCTATATTGAATTTTGGCACACTCTTACCTAATGCATTGGCAGCTGCCGAAGCTATTGATGCTACGGTTATTGATATGCGCTTTGTAAAGCCACTGGATGGCCAGGCTATTGAGAAAGCGGCTGCAGAACACGATATGCTTATTACTTTAGAAGATGGGTGTATAGCCGGCGGTGCAGGCTCTGGTGTGCTTGAATACTTGCAACAGCAAGGCATTATGAAACCTGTTCGTACGTTAGGGCTTCCAGACAGCTTTGTTTTACAAGGTACGCAACAAGAAATGTACAAAGAGCATGGACTTGATATCGAAGGTATTACCTCCACACTTAAAAGCTTACTGAGCTAGCGGTTTGCTTTCTCACTCGCTCAATAGCGTTAAAAACAAAAAGCCCGCATTTGCGGGCTTTTTAATATGTACAATTTTTTACGTATTATTGCACGAACTTACCGTCGTCCAATTTAAAACAAGGTGGTAAATGCCGGCCACATTATCATCATGATATGTAAACACGCACACGCCATAGCCCCAGCCACAATGTCATCAAGCATAATGCCTGTACCGCCGTGTAAGCGCTTGTCGATAGGCCCTATTGGCCACGGTTTTAAAATATCGAATATGCGAAACAGCACAAATCCTGCTAGCAAAGACGGTGCAGTAATAGGTACAAATAAGAAGGTAATAAACATACCTGCCACTTCGTCCCACACTATAGAACCGTGATCATGCACCTGCATATCATCAGCGGTTTTCCCGCACAAATAAATACCAAAAATAGAGGCGAAAACAGTGAAAGCGATAAATACCATCACTGGCATATTTGCCGACAATATAAGTAGTGGTATTGCTGCCGCAGAACCAAAGGTCCCAGGCATTAAGGGGATAAGGCCACTACCAAAACCAAGTGCTAAAAAGTGCACTGGATTTTTCATGCTAATTCTAGCGCGATATTCTTTTTGCATAAAATGCTCTATTAGCTTCTAGAAAGTATGTTCGTAGCCATTTTCATTGGTTGGCGTAAACGGCTGATTATCTTTAAGCAAAGACAACTGCCCCACCTGCCCAGTAAGCTGACCAATACAGGTGGCTTTCACACTACTACCGCCCATTGAGGTTTCAAAGTTACCTCGCTGTTCTTCGCCTACGGTAAAGATGAGCTCATAGTCGTCGCCTGCTGACAGTGCATATTCAATCGCTTGAGCATTATCTACGGCGCTGGTTAACGCTCTCGATAAAGGAAGCTTATCAACATGTACATTGGCACCACAGCCTGATGCTTTCAAAATGTGGCCTAAATCAGAGATTAATCCATCAGACACATCAATACATGAGGAAGCAATACGACGAAGTGCCGTACCCATTGCTACTCTAGGCGTAGGGTAATAATGACGATTAATAAGCACATCTCGTGCTTCACCGGCCACATTAAGTTTATTCTGCAGAATATCCAAACCAGCACCTGCATCGCCTAAGGTGCCTGTAACATAAACCCAATCACCGGGTTTTGCATTACTGCGGGTCAGTTCGGAACCGGGTGGTATAAACCCTTGCGCCGTAATGGTCATTGCCATTGGGCCCTTAACGGTATCGCCACCAATTAACTGCACAGAATAATATTGTGTAAGCTCGTACAAACCATCTACGAACTCGCTAAGCCATTTATCATTCACTGTTGGCAACGACAGCGATAAGCTGATCCAAGCAGGTTCAGCGCCCATGGCAGCTAAATCGCTTAAATTCACCGCTACGGTTTTATACGCCACTGACTTTGCCGGCGCATCTTCTAAGAAGTGCACTCCAGCTACCAAGGTGTCTGTAGTAACAGCAAGTTGTTGGTTACTAGGAACGTTAGTTACGGCACAATCATCGCCAATACCAATAACAACGTCTTTACGAGTATGGCCGCCATCAGAGAAGTAACGGCCGATAAGATCAAATTCTTTCACGATAGTCTATTAAACCCTTTGTGACATCCAATGCCACTGGACAAGGTTAATCGCGTTCGTCTTTACGCAACGAGCGAACCGCTTTATCAAGCGCACCATTGATGAATTTATGACTTTCTTCGGCCCCAAAAGACTTCGCAAGTTCAATCGCTTCATTAATAATTACGCGATAAGGCACATCCTTACGCTCTGTAAGTTCCAGTGTCGCAATGCGTAAAATAGCCTTTTCGATTGCATCTAGTTCTTCAGGCAAACGACCTAGGTACGGCTTAATAGTCGTATCTAAGTGGCTAGCGCTATGCGCCACACCGCGAAGCAGTGCCTGAAAATAAGCCATATCAACTTTCTTCATATCGTTACTGGTCGCAAGCGCCAGTTCAATTTGTTGAATATCGTTATGACTCATTTGCCATGAATAGATGCCTTGAAGGGCAAGTTCACGGGCTTTACGACGAGCTGAAACTTTCACTTAATTTTTTACCTTAAAGCTTTTCAACAGCATCGATAACGTTAACCATCTCAAGCGCACCTAAGGCTGCTTCAGCGCCTTTGTTGCCTGCTTTGGTTCCAGAACGCTCGATAGCCTGTTCAATAGAATCTGTTGTGATAACGCCAAAAGATACCGGTACACCGTATTCTAGCGATACTTGCGCTAGGCCTTTGTTACATTCGCCTGCAACAAAGTCAAAATGAGGTGTGCCGCCACGAATTACCGCACCTAGTGCAATAATGGCGTCGAAAGATTTTTTCTCAGCAAGTTTCTTAGCAACAATAGGCAACTCATAAGCACCTGGAACACGAACCACTGTGATATCGTCTTCGTTCACTTCGCCGTGACGGTCTAATGTGTCTAATGCGCCTTCCAATAAGCTCTCAACAACAAAGCTATTAAAGCGTGCAACAACAATAGCAATCTTCTTACCGGTCGCTCTGATATTACCTTCAACTACTTGCATGATTTCATTCCTCGAGAAAAACGGCGCGAAGTATACCACAACTACGCCCAAACTAAATCGATTGTTTTTGTTACTGGCTGACAAGTCCGTTAGCCCGAATAACAAACGGCAAGGTGGGGATAGGGCTCCGTAAACACGCGGTAAATACTTCCCTGTACGCTCCGCCACCGCATCCATGCGGTGGAGGGTTTACTGCGCCCTTTCCCCACCTTTCCTATAAATTACTTACGTAAATTGCATTAGCTTGTGGTAATGACTTTTCGTGAACAGAGCCTTACCAAGAGCTTCTGATTTACCACCACTTAATCGTGTACGTACTCAACCACTTCTAAGCCATAGCCTGATAAGGCATGGTACTTAATTGGCTTGCTTAGTAAGCGCATTTTTTGAACGCCAATAGACGCTAAAATTTGGCTACCTACACCAATAGTACGTGACGAGCCCTGCCAATCAGCCCCCGTTGGACGCTCGCCTCTATCTTCTGCAGCAAAGCGGCGAACCTGTTGTTCAATTTGCTCATCTTTACCAAGCAATACCAGAACACCGCCTTCATCAGCAATTTTTTGCATACCTTCAGATAAGGTAAGCGAACGATGAATACCACGAGTAGAACCCAGCAAATCACTGAAGGTATTATGCAAATGCACGCGAACTAATGTTGGATTTTCGGCGCTAACTTCACCTTTCTTCAAAGCAAAGTGTAGCTGATTATCAATACTGTCTTTAAAAGTATGAAGCTCGAAATCACCATATTCTGTAGGCAGGTTGCACTGAGCAACTTTTTCAATGGTAGTTTCGTTTAGATTTCTGTACTCGATTAAATCGGCAATGGTGCCAATTTTAAGGTCGTGCTTTTCGGCGAACTTCTCAAGCTCGGGGCGACGTGCCATTGAGCCGTCTTCATTTAAGATTTCAACGATAACACCGGCCGGCTCTAACCCTGCTAAGCGCGGCAAATCGACTCCCGCTTCGGTATGCCCTGCGCGGTTTAATACGCCGCCTTCTTTAGCAATTAGCGGGAAAATATGCCCTGGCTGCACAATATCGGTAGCTTTTGCTTCTTTAGCAACAGCGGCTTTAATCGTTACAGCACGGTCAGCTGCGGAAATACCAGTAGTAACACCTGTTGCGGCTTCAATCGATACGGTGAAGTTAGTCGAAAACTGCGCTTCGTTTTTATCCACCATTAACGGAAGATTAAGGCGTCTGCAGCGTGCTTCGGTCATCGGCAGGCAAACTAAACCTCTGGCGTGCGTTACCATAAAGTTAATGGCTTCTGGCGTGACATGTTCTGCTGCCATAATAAGATCGCCTTCGTTTTCACGATCTTCATCATCCATCAAGATAACCATTTTACCTTGACGAATGTCTTCAATAATTTCTTTCGAGGTGTTAAATGCCATAGTTTTTATACTTCTTGTAGGGTTACTTTCTCAAAAATCCGTTCTCAGCCAAAAACGCCATATCAATGTCTTTTGATATTGGTGACGCTGCTTTATCACCCATCATTAAGCGTTCAAGATAACGTGCTATTACATCTACTTCTAAATTTACGGCGGTGCCTACTTCGTAATTTCCCATCACCGTTTCTTTCAACGTATGAGGAATTATCCATAGCATAAACTCAGCACCGTTGACTTCATTCACTGTAAGGCTCACACCATCAACAGTGATGCTGCCCTTATGAGCAATGTACTTGGCTAAAGATGTAGGTGCTTTTACCCAAAATTCAACATAGTCGGTGTGTTTTATAATTTTACTGATCTCGCCCACGCCATCGACGTGACCCGAAACAATGTGTCCGCCCAGCCGGTCAGTGGGTCGCATTGCCTTTTCAAGGTTCACAGTAGAACCCGTACCATAATGGGCAAATCCGGTAAGTTTTATGGTTTCAGCCGACACATCAGCGCAATAATAATCGCTACCCATATCAGTGACGGTAAGGCATACCCCATTGGTAGCAATACTATCGCCAAGCGCTACATCGGTCATATCCAGTGTAGTTGATGAAACCGTTAACCGTATGTCACTACCTCGGTTATCGAGTTTGGTAATCTTGCCTAAAGCTTGAATAATTCCAGTAAACATAATGTTCCTATAAGGCTATTGAGGCGTGTTAAGGGTGTTAAGAAGGTAACGAAGCTTAATATCGTTACCTATTTGTCGACTTTCAATCAGCGACAATTCAATAGCTTGATTCAATTCGGTAAAGGTGGGTAAAGATACCATACTCACCCCTTTGTCTCCCAATAGCTTAGGTGCTTGATAACAGATGAGTTCATCTACTTCACCGGCCATCAGTAATGCGCCAACTAAACCTGGTCCTGCCTCTACCCACACTTCATTAAATTGCATGTCGCCTAACTGCAGCATCAATTTACTGATATCCACTTTACCGTTCATCGCATCAACGGTTAGGTGTTGGCGATTGTCAGTATCGGCGCTATTTTGGGTAGATGCCACGAAGGTTGGATGACCATCGTTCATGCACGTGTAGTCCCTTGAAAGATCATCGGCACTATTCACAATTATCCGCACTGGCTGGCGAATAGCCTCCAATGGGTAATGTGCAAACTTCGCTTCGTCTGATCTGACTAATAGACTAGGATTATCGGCTTTTACCGTTCCCGATCCTGTTAACACAGCGCAGCTCTGTGCACGATAATGCTGCACATCCCTTCTAGCTTCTGGCCCAGTTATCCATTGACTGTTACCATTTTGAAGCGCAATTTTTCCATCCACACTTATGCCTAATTTCACTCGTACATAAGGTTTGCCAGTTAACATACGCTTGATAAAGCCCGGGTTCAAAGCGGCAGATTCTGCCGACATAATATCGGATGACACCTCAATGCCCGCATCTTGTAACATGCGAATACCATTACCGCTGACATTGGGATTAGGATCAGTCATGGCAATAACCACCCGCGACACTTGTGCTTTTATCAGTGCTTCTGCGCAGGGGGGCGTTCGTCCATAATGACTACATGGCTCTAGTGTCACATAGGCTGTAGCGCCTTTTGCGTTTTTCCCGGCTTCACGAAGGGCATGAATTTCTGCGTGAGGGGTGCCGGCTTGGACATGAAAGCCTTGGCCAATAGATTCATTGTTATTATTAACAATGACACAGCCAACACGGGGATTAGGAGAAGTTGTAAATTGGCCTTTTTGCGCCAATCGAATGGCTTTGGCCATCCAATAATAGTCAATCTCTACCGCCCTATTAGGCAGGACACTGGTTGAACTACTGTGTTTTTTGCCTAAGTCGGTGTTTGAGCCGCTATTTATATAAGCATGGGTAGTATTAATTGACACTGCGTATCCCGTGGTTAATCCCCGAGTCTGGCTATTTCCTCACCAAACTCTCGGATATCTTCAAAGGAACGATAAACAGAGGCAAACCGCACATAAGCGACCTTATCTAGCTCTTTGAGCGCTTTCATAATAAGGTTGCCTAACAGTTCACTCCCCACTTCTCGTTCGCCGGTTGCCCGAAGCTCTGATTTAAGCGACAAGATACACTGTTCAACTTTTTCTGTACTCACTGGGCGTTTTTCTAGCGCGCGCTGTAAGCCTGCACGAAGCTTATCCTCGTTGAAAGGCTCTCGTGAACCATCACGTTTAATAACACGCGGCATGACGAGTTCTGCACTTTCGAAGGTAGTAAAACGTTCATGACACATTGCGCATTCACGACGCCGGCGCACCTGATGCCCCTCTGCCACTAGGCGAGAGTCAATCACTTTTGTTTCTTGTGCTGAACAAAAGGGGCAAAACATGAGCGATCCTTAACTGACTATTTACTACGCGTTAGCCTGTGTTTGTATAGACTAACGCGCGGTAACTTTCTTATCTAGGCTGCTTACGCGTAAACAGGGAACTGTTCACAAAGTGCAACCACTTCACTTTTAACACGGTCAATAACGCTGTCATCACCCATATTATCTAACACATCACAAATCCATGTAGCGACTTGTTTGGCTTGTTCTTCTTTAAAGCCACGACGTGTAATTGCTGGGCTACCGATACGCAATCCACTTGTAACAAACGGTGAGCGAGGATCGTTAGGAACCGAGTTCTTGTTTACGGTAATGTTAGCCGCCCCAAGGGCAGCATCAGCATCCTTACCAGTAATATCTTTATCAATAAGATCTAACAGGAACAAATGGTTTTCAGTACCATTAGATACAATTTTGTATCCGCGTTCTTGCATTACCGCCACCATCGCTTTTGCGTTCGCAACAACCTGTGTTTGGTATTCTTTAAAGTCAGGCTGAAGTGCTTCTTTAAACGCTACTGCTTTTGCTGCAATAACATGGCACAAAGGGCCACCTTGGTTGCCTGGGAATACTGAGCTTTGAAGCTTTTTATAAATGGCTTCGTCGCCACAGGCTGATAAGATTAATCCACTACGTGGGCCCGCTAGGGTCTTATGCGTAGTTGTAGTCACTACGTGAGCGTGTGGCAGTGGGTTAGGATAAACACCCGCAGCAATCAAACCTGCAACGTGCGCCATATCAACTAACAGGAAAGCGCCTACGCTGTCGGCGATTTCACGGAACTTTGCCCAGTCAACAACACCTGAGTAAGCTGAGAAACCACCAATAATCATTTTTGGTTTATGTTCTTCTGCTAACGCAGCAACCTGTTCGTAATCGATTTCACCGGTTTCGTGGTTCAAACCATACTGAACGGCATTGTAGGTTTTGCCCGAAAAGTTAACATGAGAACCATGCGTTAAGTGACCGCCTTCAGAAAGGCTCATACCAAGCACAGTATCGCCAGCATCAAGCAATGCCATAAATACCGCTGAGTTAGCTTGTGAACCTGAGTGAGGCTGCACGTTAGCGTAATCTGCACCGAAAAGCTCTTTTGCACGGTCGATAGCCAATTGCTCAACTACGTCTACGTGCTCACAACCGCCGTAATAACGCTTGCCAGGATAGCCTTCAGCATACTTGTTAGTAAGTTGAGATCCCTGTGCTTCCATAACGCGGGGGCTACAGTAGTTTTCAGAGGCGATAAGTTCGATATGCTGTTCCTGACGGACAACTTCTTTTGCCATTGCATCGGCTAATTCTGGGTCAAAGTCAGCGATATTCATTTCGCGAGGTAACATGAGGGCTCCTTAACGGCATTGATTGATGGCTTGTTCGTGGCATATTCTAGTCATTTTCAAGGGCTTGTATACCGCTTTATGACCAATTTAATTTAAATGGCGCAGGTTTAACGTAACGCCTGCGCTCCATTGAGATCAGACCTGTTTTTCTAGCGCCTTCACGCGGTCAAATAAACTGCCTATTTTTTGCAGTCTTATGGTATTTCGCTTCCATTCTCGGTTAGACGTTGCTGGCTGACCTGAAGAATAAACCCCGGGTTCCGTGATATCTTGAACAATCATGGAGTAGCCGGTTATTTGCACTTTGTCGCAAATAGAAATATGGCCGTTTACGCCCACACCACCGCCGATAACAACGTACTTTCCTATATGGCAACTGCCCGCAATACCAGTTGCACCGCAAATACACGAATGATCGCCAATAATGCAGTTGTGACCTATTTGTACTTGGTTATCAATAATCACATTTTTGCCAAGCACAGTATCTTCCATGGCACCGCGGTCGATGGTACTACTTGCACCAATTTGACTGTCGTCGCCAATTTGTACAGACCCTGTCTGCGGAATAGGAAGCCATACGCCTTTATCATTCGCGTAGCCAAAGCCTGCAGCACCGATAACCGTTTGGCTATGCACTGCTACACGTTTTCCTATAACAACATCGTGGTAAACAGTAACATTAGGGTGAATAACACATTCTTCCCCTATTTGCGTACCTCTACGAATGACAGAATTCGCACCAATAGTTACCCTATCGCCTATCACCACGTTATCTTCAATAATTACATTGTGGCCTAACGACACATCACTACCAATATTTGCCGAGGGCGCAATAATGGCGGTGTCGGCAATACCACTTGCTACTGCTGGTGTGGTATCAAAAAGCTGAGCGATGCGTGCAAACGCTGCATGAGGATTGTCTACCACAAGCGCTGGGCACGGGGCCGTGTCTTTCAGACTGCTGTGAAGAATAACCGCACCGGCAGAGGTATCACTTAATTGTGATTTATATTTCGGATTAGTAAGAAATGAGATTTGATGGCTGGCAGCGCCTGCCAGCGTTCCTACCGCAGAGATAACGACACTGCCGTCTCCCTCTACAACACCGCCTACATGGCTGGCAAGTTCCGATAGGCTGTAAGGACGTTTGTTCATTGTAGTCATACAGTGAATACCTATTATTTCATTAAAGCGTATGCTAGCGAAGTTTACCTCAATTTGTTAAAGGTGACCGCCGTATTATTCGTACTTTTCGCCTTCTTTTTACTTCAATTGAACAAAATACCATCAAGCATGAGGTTGTATGGCGGTTCACACTGGCACAGACTATCCTGTTACGAGTACAATGATGCTTTATTTTCTGGCAAGGACACAGCATGGCTCAATACGTTTATAGTATGCATCGCGTGGGGAAAATTGTTCCACCGAACCGTCAAATTCTTAAAAATATCTCTCTTAGTTTTTTCCCCGGAGCCAAAATTGGCGTATTGGGTTTAAACGGGTCTGGTAAATCTACGCTGCTTCGTATTATGGCCGGACTAGACACTGAAATTGAAGGTGAAGCACGCCCTCAACCAGGGCTAAAAATAGGCTATCTACCTCAGGAGCCTCAACTCGACGAATCAAAAGATGTACGCGGAAATGTGGAAGAAGCGTTAGCTGACGTTAAGCACGCGCTAACTCGCTTAGATGAAGTGTATGCTGCTTACGCAGAAGCTGATGCCGATTTCGACGCCCTTGCTAAAGAGCAAGGTGAACTTGAAGCGATTATTCAGTCGAAAGACGGACATAACTTAGAGAATACCTTAAACCGTGCTGCCGAAGCCCTTCGTCTTCCGGCATGGGATGCAGACGTTAGCAAGTTATCAGGTGGTGAGCGCCGCCGTGTTGCCTTATGTCGCTTATTACTCGAAAAGCCAGAAATGCTTCTTCTCGACGAGCCAACCAACCACTTGGATGCTGAATCTGTTGCTTGGTTAGAACGCTTCCTCCACGATTATGAAGGCACAGTGGTAGCGATTACCCATGATAGATACTTCCTTGATAATGTTGCAGGCTGGATATTAGAACTAGACCGTGGTGAAGGTATTCCATGGGAAGGTAACTACTCTTCTTGGTTGGAACAAAAAGATCAGCGCTTACAGCAAGAAGAACGTAGTGAAAATGCCCGTCAAAAGAGTATTAGACAAGAGCTCGAATGGGTTCGCTCTAATCCAAAAGGTCGCCACGCAAAAAGCAAAGCGCGGATGGCTCGCTTTGAAGAGATGTCTACGGGCGATTACCAAAAGCGTAACGAGACGAACGAACTCTTCATTCCACCTGGTGAGCGTTTAGGTGACAAGGTTATTGAAGTTGAACATCTTAATAAATCGTACGGTGAACGTGTACTTATTGATGACTTGTCATTCAAAGTACCCAAAGGGGCAATTGTAGGTATTGTCGGGCCAAACGGTGCAGGTAAATCTACCCTATTTAGAATGCTTACCGGTGCAGAACAACCTGATTCAGGCGACATTAGCTTGGGTGATTCTGTGAAGATTGCCAGCGTTGAGCAGTTCCGTGACCACATGAATGAAAACACCACGGTGTTCAAAGAAATTTCAGAAGAACAAGACATTATTCGTATTGGTAACTTCGAAATTAATAGCCGCGCGTATTGCAGCCGCTTTAACTTTAAAGGCAACGATCAGCAAAAGTTCATAAAAGACTTATCGGGTGGTGAACGAAATCGTGTACATTTAGCTAAGCTGTTAAAAGCAGGCGGTAACGTATTGTTACTCGATGAACCAACCAATGACTTGGATGTTGAAACCTTACGAGCCCTAGAGAATGCGTTATTGGAATTCCCAGGCTGTGCCATGGTTATCTCGCATGATAGATGGTTCCTAGATAGAGTGGCCACACACATCATGGATTACCGCGACGAAGGTAATATCAACTTCTTTGAAGGTAACTACTCTGACTACGAAACCTGGCTTAAAGCTGAATTTGGTCAAGATGCAGTTGAACCTCACAGATTAAAATACAAGCGCATAGCCAAGTAATTTATCTGTAAGCTGCTAATTCAAAGCAGTCAATTGAAAGAATTGAAAGGAAGGCGATAGGAAAAAGTAACGTTTATGAAAACACAAACACCATTATAACGTTAGCAACATCGCCATTAGCAGTAAAAGTAATTTTTTGTTACATAAAACGGGCTCTTATTAGCCCGTTTTTTTATGTCTTATCGACTAGCTTTACATTACTACACTTATTGCTAGTTGCCTTGCGTACTAACATCACTAATACTGAGTGAATCAAAGATTTTTCAAGCTTGAGGAAGTTATGTCAGACAAACGCTTATTTACACGTATTCCATTGGCCGTAAAAGGAACACTTGCTCATCATAATAAGCGCATTGATGTCATTATTATTGATGTCTCTCTTCAAGGCGTAAAATTAAGCGCAAACGAAGATGCACTTAACGAATTACCCTTTGACAGTCACGACCCTTACACGGCCACATTCAGAGCAAATGAAGATAGCCCTGTTATCACCCTGCATATAGAGCAACTGTATCGGCAAAATGATAACCGCAAAGATTCGGTTTCTTTGGGCTGCAAAGTTTCTCAAATGGATGTAGACAGCATAAGCGCACTTAGACGCTTAATACTGCTTAACAGCCAAGAGGCTGATTTAAATGAAAAGGAATTAAACGCGTTAATTGAAGCGGTTTATTCTAATGCGTCTAACGCATCGCTAAGTTGAGCCACAGGAATAACTTTCATACCGTTTATTGCCTGTTTAGGTGCATTCGCCTTTGGCACAATCGCACGTTTGAAACCATGTTTAGCGGCTTCAATAATACGCTCAGTGCCATTGGGAACAGGCCTAATTTCTCCGGCTAGCCCCACTTCTCCAAACACAATGAGATCTTTGGGCAACGAACGATTTCGAAAACTCGATACCATTGCTAACAGTAACGCTAGGTCAGCACTGGTTTCGCTCACCTTCACGCCGCCTACCACATTTACAAAGACGTCTTGGTCGTTCATTTGCACATTACCGTGACGATGCAATACTGCTAGCAACATCGACAATCGGTTTTGATCTAACCCCACCGCAATCCGCCTAGGGTTCGACATTTGTGAGTAGTCCACCAAAGCCTGTATTTCTACCAACAGCGGCCGCGTGCCTTCCCAAATAACCATAACACTCGACCCAGGGGTTTCATTTTCGCCTCGGCTTAGAAAAATAGCCGAAGGATTATTCACCTCTTTTAGGCCTTTTTCTGTCATCGCAAAAACGCCTAATTCGTTTACAGCGCCAAAGCGGTTTTTATGACTACGTAAGGTACGGTAGCGCCCATCGCTCTCCCCTTCGAGCATCATAGAACTGTCAATACAGTGCTCTAACACTTTCGGGCCAGCTAAGTTGCCATCTTTGGTTACATGACCTACAAGAAACATTGAGATGTGGTGTTGTTTTGCAAAACGGGTTAGATAGGCCGCACTTTCTCTCACTTGGGATACACTGCCCGGGGCAGATTGCACATCGGCCACATGCATCACTTGGATAGAGTCGATAACCATGATTTTTGGTTTTTTGGTTAACGCCAAGTCGCAGATAGTTTCTACGCTGGTTTCTGCCAACATCATTAGTTTATCATCAGGTAGGTTCAAGCGCTTTGCCCGCATAGCGACTTGCTGAAGCGACTCTTCCCCAGTTACGTATAAAGCCGTTTCAGTTTGTGCCATTTGACACATTACCTGAAGCAACAGGGTGCTTTTACCGGCCCCAGGGGAGCCGCCAATTAACATAGCAGCGCCTGGCACTATTCCGCCGCCTAGAACCCTATCGAGCTCTTTAAACCCTGCGCTAAATCGCGGTAGTGATTCCAAATCAATCGCATTGAGCATTTCTATTTTAGCGGCAGTTTGCCCGGCATAACCTGATAAGGTTGGTTTTGAATTGGTTTTGGCGCTACTGACTACAAACTCGCTAATGGTGTTCCATGCTTTGCATTCAGAACACTGCCCCTGCCAGCGTGGAAATTCAGCCCCACAATCTGAGCATACATAAGCCGTTTTTCGTTTTGCCATATTCCAGTTTTATCCCAGCGTGAAAAGGAGTATTCTATCTTATAAAGGACATCAAGGTACATTAACCCAAGTTAAACCCAAGTTAACCAAACCCACTTTGCAGGCTATCTAACCGTTATATTAGATTTTTCTACTGCGGTTGTTCGTGCGTCAAACTGCAAAATGCTGTTTATTAATGGGTTTAGCACTAGTGCCGATAATAATAATGTCTATAATAATAGAAAGTAACTAAGTTGTGCATACATGAGCCAAGATTTACAGCAATACGCTGACATAATTGAGCAATTGAAACCCCTAGTAAATGAACCTGAATTTAATAAGGTGCTTTTACAAATTGGTGGTGATATTCCCAAGGAAAAACGCTTTCTATTAAAAATGGAAGTGAAACGCCTTGCGAAGCCCTGTATGCGTTCCATTGATTTACGTGGCCAAGTAGACGGTAAATGCAAAAGCTATTTGCATGATGGCAGAACCCATTACATGGATGAAATTGCTGTCGATAAATTCGAAGAGCAAATTAGAATATTTGGTGGGTATACATTTGGTGTATACGAAGCCGTTCAAAATACTGAAAACAATTACCGTATCATTCGTGAGAAAGCAGAAGAAGCCCGCGACACAGGCTCAACTTCAAATGCCCCTCGCAAAAAAGGCTCTGCAATTTTAGAGCAGTTTAAAGTGCCAACGGTAAACCTACTAGATTATCGTCAACGCAACACAGAACGTATGAACTTTGCTGTTGCGGTTGAGCTATTTAATGAAAGCAACCACTCAATTAAAGGCTTAAGCGTTGATGTGTCGCTTGAAGGCCTGCAAGTCAAACTCACCAAAGAAACGTTGTTTAAGCAAAATGAGCTTTTACAAGTCTACTTCCGTGGGCTTGAAGGCGAGTTTGCCATGGATAAGAAAAATGGCATTGCTTATCGCCTCGTAAAAACAGTTCGCAAAAAAGACGTTATTTATTTAGCTTTACAACGTGCGACAGAGCGTCCAGCGCCCAGCTTCGATAAGTTTTTAGAAAGCTTTATTCACGGTAATAAACGCCGTTATAAAGTGAATATGAACAACACCATTGAAGCGATAACCAGCAAAACTTGTGAACAGTACTTTTCCCCAAGAAGCCCAACGTTACCGATTTATGTCGATGTAATTGAAGATAGGCTTATTCCACGCTTCGCTATGGTTAACGAAGTTAACCGCGAGACGGTGAGCTACTGGCAAGACGAGGAAGATGAGTGTCGCTTAGGTTTTCTGCTGTCGCAAAATAGATTGAACACCTTGCACGCTAAGCCTGCGCACCGTCGCGAAATATTTGTATTCAGCTTTACCCACTTACAAAACGACAAAGTCTTTTTTTACTCGGCCTCTTACGAACAACTTATAGAAAAAGACATGCTAAAACAGGTTTTCTTAGGCTTTGGCTCCAAAAAAGTCAGCTGGCGAGTATTTAAGTTAACCTTGACCGACATGTTGCCCGAACAAGCCCATACCCCCTTATCTATTCCTGACTCTGTGGGTACGAAAATAAAGCGGCAAAATACACCGCCTTCGCCTCGGGTTATGTCGAAGTTAAAAAACCTAAAATACTTGCTTCATGTGACCGACGTAACCTCTATATATGGGCAGCAGGCGTATAACGAATTAAAGTTCAATCGCGATAACCTCTCTCATCTGCGCGTTTTTGGACACCCGAGAAACCAGAAGACCTCAAACATAGAGTTGTTCCGATTTAAATATGAAGATCAGCGTTTAGAGTCTCGCTACCGTTTGCGCTCTCAAATAGAGCTTAGATTATCTCATGACGACAGCGTACACGTTGGCGTAAGTGAAGATATCTCTGTTCATGGATTGGGGCTGCGGGTTGAGTTAAATAAAGAGTACGACGGTGAATTAGAAGGCCAAGTTGAAGTATCCTTCCCTCGCCTTCAGCAGATTACGCAAAACTTTGACGTAATGCATTTGCAGTATTCGGTAATTTACCACAATGCTGAGAAAAACATTTTGCACCTAAAAGCCATGAACGGTGAAGCAGGAAAAAGTGCAAGGGCGTTTTTTGAAGAATTGATTAAAAAGAACAAACACAGCTTAGAAGAAGACTCTGGTGAAGAAGAGTTGCCTGGCATGGGTCAAGCACTTCGCTGTATTAATGCTCGTAATGCTACGTCTTTATCCTTCTTAATGAGTAAAGAAGGAGTTAGGTACACGCCGCAAGCGGGCATTATCGGAAAGCAAGACCAGCGGGTTTCAAGCCTTGTCACCTACTTAACGGAAAAGCGTCAAGTAAACTTAGAGTTCTTATTCAGAGACAGAAAGCTAGATACCCCTTTCATGCAAAGCGGTATTAAGCAGGTGAAATTGGAAAATATGCCCTTGCGTCAAGAGCTTCTAATCTCTTTTGATGCCAAGCAAAAAGATCCTCGCATGGCCATTATTCCACGGTATTCCCACCGGTTTGAAAATAATGAGCAGCGTAAGACCTTTATTACTGAAGCGTTAAACAGAGGACAATTCATTGCTATTCACGTGATGCTTACCACCACAGGTAAGCCGGATTTATCCATGTTACAAACAGAGATAAATTACGTTAGCGTGTATGCTATTCACCGGGCAAAAGAACTTGAAAATAAACTTTGGAGCTTAGCTGCCTGTTCGCACTTAATTGATGTAACAGATGAAGTATTGATTAGATATGAATTCGATGACGACACGATTAGCGCTAACCGAGACACTAAAGCGAAACTAGAAGCGCCCGCTCAGTCCGGTATTCAAGCATTATTACAAGACCAAGCATTTGCGAAATAAAGACAAGCTCTGAAGGCTCTTATATCATCTTCAGAGCCTGCACTCGCTATTTATTCTTCGCGCTTAACACTGCGCCGCTAATATTCGAATATACACCCTAGTCAAGCTTAGCTATTACGCTACTAAGATAGAAAGTACAATAGACAATGTAAACTGCCCAATCGAATAGCAACGTCAGCTTTTTCATTCACAACTGGCTTTCCATGGCACGCCACACCTAACGCCGATTCGGCCATCATCACTAAATCGTTTGCGCCGTCACCCATGGCAACCGTTTGAGCGCTCGGCACTCCCCAACGTTCGGCCAACGCTTTCACGGTTCGCGCTTTCACGTCAGCATTCACAATTTCGCCAGACACTTCGCCGGTCAATATGCCCTGCTCTATCACCAACGTATTTGAAACCGCTTCATCAAGATCTAAACGGGCTTTTAAATGGTTTGCAAAATAAGTAAAACCACCTGAAGCGATTGCAAGCTTCCAATTGTGTTGTTTTAGAATGGCAATCAGCAACTGTACACCTGGCATGATGGGCAAGCTATCACGTATTTGTTGAAGCTGTTGTTCTGGTACACCATCTAGGCAGGCCACTCGATGGTTCAAGCTATCGTTAAATGCTATTTCGCCCCGCATGGCCTTTTCGGTTACCGCAGCCACTTTTTCACCAACGCCCGCTAGTTTGGCAATTTCATCAATGCACTCAATGTCAATTAACGTGCTATCCATATCCATCACAAGAAGACCTGGTTCGTTAAGCGATGGCTGCACATCTTGAATACCTAAATCCACATGATAACGGGCTGATAACGACGCGACTAGGGCTGGCACTGTAGTCTCAGTTTGGGAGTCGGCGTTTTCACTTAAGCGACCTTTCACTACCACCACACCATCACCGAGTTTGTTGTGTAACGGATGTAAGTGAATTGATTTGGCTTGAAAAACTTCACTAACCCCTTCAACAACCTGACTAACAATGTATGGGGTTAACGCTTGACCAATAATGGTTAAAATTGAAAGACCAGCTTCATCCTCACTGGGTGACTTTGTGGTAAGCTGCGTAGATAAAAAAGAGGTATCATGCATTGCATGAGGCGGTATTTCGTCTAAAAACGTGATCACTATTTATTCAAACCTTTGTTAGTCTTGCCCATATGCTACCCAAACATTACACATGTGGAAATACACACTTTCAAATTAGTCAAAATTACCCTACTGTTAGCGCATAAAGATAAAGGAAATTGAGGCGAAATGCTGAACCACTTAGAAAGCGAACGCATTGCTCACAAACACAGCGTTTCACACTCGGCTTACACGGCGTTCAAGCGGCTTATCCATACTATTATCATGGCTACCGCTGTGGCATTGGCAGTGGGTTTATTTCTCATGTACCAGCAGTACCAGTCCCATTGGGTTGACGTACAAACGGCCCAACCGGGTTCCAGCATTAGCAGTCAATATTCAAAAATTTTACAGCCAGCTTTAGTGGCACAAGACACGGTTCAACTAGCCCGTTTAATTACCATTGCATTAGAAGAACCCGCCGTTATCTCTTTAAGCGTATTTAATGCCCAAGGCATATATATTGCGCCCTTACCAAGAGTCGATAGTGTAGTAGCACTAGCCAGAGAACGAGACGTTGCTCCCAGTACTCATGTTGAAAAAATTCTTGGTGATGACGGCAAGGTAATTGGCTACTTGAACGTTAACATCGACACTGAAATTGTACTTTCCAGTCCGCTAACACTTCGCCAGCAACTGTGGCTTATTATTAGTGCTGCTATTGTGCTGGCATTAATTGTGGGTGTTTATATAACGCGAGGGTTTTATAAGTTTCGCCCTTGGATAATTAACGTTTTTCAGTCTTAAACACCATTTTCGCTAACCTCAGTGTGTTCAAGCCAGCGAACTTTGCTTGTTTTTAGGGCTATTATTGTCTGTTACAAAAAAGCCCGTTACGACACCGCTTCTTTATGAAAAATCCCCGTTATGAAAAAGCGTAAGATAATTTTGGGTGGTAAGTTCGTTTAGGGCTTGCCCATCATACTCCCCTAGCTTACCGAGCGCGGCCAGTACATCCCCAAGATATTCAGGGCTGTTGCGAGCGCCTTGTCGCCCCTGCATTGGCATATCAGGTGAATCAGTTTCAAGAAGTAATCGGTCTGGGTGGTGCTGAAGCAAGTATGCGATGGTTTCTTTCGTTTTCTTTGCTCTGTCATAGGTAATGGTTCCCCCTACGCCAATATAAAAACCTTTACCGATATACGCTTTGGCCACCTCTACACTGCCAGAAAATGCATGAATAACGCCGCCTTCTGTAAATCCTGTATGTTTGAGGCTTTCAAAAATAAAATGATGGCTTTTTCGGTGATGTAAAATGACAGGAAGGGCATATTCACTCGCTAATCGCAATTGCGCTTCAAACATCGCTTTTTGAAGCTGCATAGGTATCGCTATATGCCCATCTAAGCCGATTTCCCCTACCGCGACAACCTCACTACTAGATTGGGATAAAAGACACGCTAGTGCGCTTAAGGCTGTGGCATTATCAGTTTCGCTAGTAGACAAAAAGTATGGATGAAGACCACACGCTATATCTATCGAAATAGCGTGCGTATTTTGGTTCGCAAAGGATTGTATAGCGTGTTGAGTTGACCACTGCGACACTTGCGTACCAGGAATAAGAATGCGTGTTAAGCCAGCGCTGATGGCGTGGCTTATCACCGACTGCCAGTCAGCTTGAAATGCTGGTAAGTCTAAATGGCAGTGGCTATCAATCATTAAAGAATGCCAAAATTAATGCCTCTTAAGGCATCAAACGTTGAGTATTCCAGTTACCATTTTCGTCACGGTTATATTCGAACCGGTCATGCAACCTGTCTTCACCGCCCTGCCAAAATTCTATTTGGTGAGGAACAATACGAAAGCCGCCCCAGAAGTCTGGTGCGGGTAGCGTTTTATTCGCAAACTTTTGTTTCATTTGGGCAAACTGAGTATGCAAAAGCTCGCGACTGCTAATAGGTTTACTTTGCTCAGAGGCATAAGCCGCCAACTGGCTGTCTTTAGGGCGAGAAAGGAAGTAGGTCGCGTTTTCCTTAAAGGAAAGTTTTTCTACTACACCGCACACTCTCACTTGTCGCTCCATAAAAAACCAAGGGAAGTGGCATGAAACTTTGGGGTTTTGACCAAGCTCTTGTGCTTTGCGGCTGCCTAAATTAGTGAAAAAGACAAACCCAGCTTCACTTACATCTTTCAATAGCACGATACGCTGAGAAGGCTGACCTGTAGCATCAACAGTCGCTACGGTCATGGCGGTAGGATCGGGAATTTCAGCGGTGATGGCATCTTTTAGCCAACGGTCAAATAATGAAAAAGGATCCGCAGTGAGATCGGTATCTTGCAGACTCCCTTTTGCATACTGTCTGCGCATATCAGAAATTGCCATACCTACCCCTTTTTATTGCGTTGTGAATAATGGATGCTAGCTGATTTTTTAGATGATACGTTTGGGCTTATGATTTGGGCTACACTTTTGTAAACTATGTTTTGGACTAACGCGTGTTCGGTTGAGCCCAAAACAGATAATTGCTGAGTGCTAACTATCGTCTGAATAACCTAACGAACGCAGAGCACGTTCATCGTCAGCCCAACCTTGTTTCACTTTAACCCACATTTCTAAGAAAACTTTATTATCAAACAGGTTTTCCATATCTTTGCGGGCATGTTCACCAATGGTTTTCAGGTGCTTTCCCCCCTTGCCTATAATCATACGCTTTTGCGTTTCACGCTCTACAAGAATAAGACCGCTGATACGGTATACACCGTTTTCAGCTAGCTTAAACTGTTCAATTTCTACGGTAGTAGCATAAGGAAGTTCATCCCCAGTAAAGCGCATTAGCTTTTCGCGAATGATTTCAGCGGCCATAAAGCGACTTGAGCGATCGGTAATATAATCTTCGGGGAAGAAAAACTCACTTTCAGGCAAGCTATTCGCCACAAGTTCTCGGATGTCATCCACCATTTTGCCCTGTTTAGCGCTAATGGGGATAATATGTTCGAACTTATATTTTTCTGATAGGCCTTGAAGGTGAACCATAAAGGCTTCTTTATCCTCTACTTTATCCATCTTGTTGACGATAAGGTAGCAAGGTAGACCTGAAGCTTTCACTTTAGACAACACCATTTCATCGTCGTCGTTCCAGCGTGTACCTTCTATCACGAACAACACCAAACCCACTTCGGCAAGCGAACTTGAAGCGGCTCGGTTCATATAACGGTTCATGGCGCTTTTTTCTTCGCTATGAAGGCCTGGAGTATCTACGTAGATGGCTTGATAATCGCCTTCAGTGTCGATGCCTAAAATACGGTGACGGGTAGTTTGTGGTTTACGCGACGTAATACTCACTTTTTGCCCGAGCAATCTGTTAAGTAGCGTCGATTTACCTACGTTGGGGCGCCCTACAATAGCGACCAAGCCACATCGGGTTGTATCATTTGGCTGTGTCATCGAGTGTCTCCAAGGTAAGTCTAGCTGCTTCCTGCTCGGCTTTTCTTCGGCTATTTCCAGATGCCGAAACGGGCTTATCTAACGTTGTCACTGTGCAGCTAACTTCAAAAATTTGAGCGTGGTCTTTCCCTGAAATAGAGATAACTTCATAAGAAGGTAACGGTAGCTTACGACCTTGCAGGTATTCTTGAAGACGGGTTTTGCTGTCTTTAGGGTGGGCATTGGGGTTCAACGCTTCAATACGGCTTTCCCATAAATGGTAGATAACGTTACAAACCTCTTCCATACCTGAGTCCAAGTAAATTGCGCCTAACACCGCTTCCACCGCGTCTGCCAATATTGAACTGCGACGATGACCACCGCTTTTAAGCTCACCGGGACCAAGATGTAGTAATTCACCCATACTCGCTTCACGGGCCAGTTCGGCCAACGTATCACCTTTTACTAAGGTGGAACGCATACGAGTAAGCTTACCTTCAGGCACATCGGGGAAACGCTTAAACAAGGTTTCACCAATGACCATACCTAAAATAGCATCGCCTAAAAATTCTAATCTTTCATTGTGCTGCTTTGCAGCACTTCTGTGGGTTAACGCCTGCTCTAGCAAGGCTACATTATTAAATGTGTACCCTAACGCTTTACTTAAGCGAATATATTTATCAATACCCTGCATTAATTAATGCCACCTACGCGTTCAAATCTAACGCCCGTTGGGATCCATGTTGGTAAAACACTGTCGCGGTCGCGTTCGAATTCAAATGAAATCCAAATGGCAACAGCTTTACCTACTAAGTTTTCGTCCGGTACAAAGCCCCAAAAACGGCTATCTCTGCTATTGTCACGATTATCGCCTAGTACGAAATAATGACCATCAGGTACAATCCATTCATTGCTGCGTGTACCTGGCTGAGTATAGAAGTTACTTGAAGAAATTTCTCTGACGGGGTGACGCAGTATGTCGTGTTCTTTGTCGCCTAGCGTTTCTGTGTAACGCATCAGCTTAGCCATGTCCTGAACAAATTCGTCTCGACCTACAAAATCTAGCGGCATAGCGGTAAGCTTTCCGCAGTTATTTGCAGCACCTTCGCATTTCGACTTGATATAAACCTGTTTATCTTGATACACCACGGTGTCGCCGGGCAGTCCTATAACACGCTTGATGTAATCTACTGAAGTATCTTCAGGATATTTAAATACCACCACATCACCACGTTCTGGCACGCCGGTTTCCACTAGTTTACTGCGAAATACAGGGTCTTTTATCCCATAAGAAAATTTCTCAACCAGAATAAAGTCGCCCACCAACAAGGTTGGCATCATCGAGCCTGATGGTATTTGAAATGGTTCGTAAATAAACGAGCGCAACACCAATACAAAAGCGATAACTGGGAATATTTGCTGCGAAGTATCAACCAAGTACGGAAGCTGTGGCTCACCTGCAAAATTAGCCCCTTCTGCTTTTGCCAATGCTTGTAACCGCGCCTTTCGTTTTGGTGCAAACACCATACTATCCACCAGCCATACCAGCCCAGTAGTTAGCGTTAGAAGTACTAAAATAAGCGAAAAGTAATTGGCCATTACTTACCTACCTTCAAAATTGCCAGGAATGCATCCTGCGGTAATTCAACATTACCTACCTGTTTCATTCTTTTCTTTCCATCTTTTTGCTTTTGAAGCAGCTTTTTCTTACGACTCACATCACCACCGTAACATTTAGCGATAACGTTTTTACGTAACTGTTTCACCGTACTACGGGCAATAATGTGGTTGCCAATAGCAGCTTGAATAGCGATATCAAACATTTGGCGAGGGATAAGCTCTCGTAGTTTTTCAACCAATTCACGCCCGCGGCCCTGTGAATTATCTCGGTGAGTGATCATGGCTAGCGCGTCTACGCGCTCGCCGTTAATCATAATATCTACGCGTACCATGTCAGAAACTTGGAAACGCTTAAAGTTATAATCAAGTGAAGCAAAGCCGCGGCTTGTTGATTTCAAACGGTCAAAGAAATCAAGGACCACTTCAGCCATAGGCAGTTCATAGGTAACAGCAACTTGCTTACCGTGATACGTCATTGCGGTTTGCATACCACGCTTTTCAACACACAAGGTAATCACGTTACCTAGGTATTCCTGTGGTACCAGAATATTCGCTTCAACCAATGGTTCGCGAATTTCGGCAATATCATTTACCGCTGGTAATTTAGACGGGTTATCACAGCTTAAAATTTCGCCCTTTGTGGTTTCTACTTCGTAGATTACCGTGGGTGCCGTAGTAATAAGACCAAGATCGTATTCACGTTCTAAACGCTCTTGAATGATTTCCATGTGAAGCATGCCAAGGAAGCCAATACGGAACCCAAAGCCTAGCGCTTGCGAACTTTCTGGCTCGTAGAACAATGAAGCATCGTTCAAGCTTAGTTTAGCTAATGCATCACGGAAATCTTCATAGTCATCTGAACTGATTGGGAAAATACCGGCGTAAACCTGCGGCTTCACTTTCTTAAAACCAGGTAAAGCGCCTACAGCAGGTTGTTTTGCTAGGGTAATAGTATCGCCAACCGGTGCGCCTTGGATGTCTTTAATGCCCGCAATAATAAAGCCTACTTCACCCGCGCGAAGAACGCCTGTATCTAAAGCTTTGGGGGTAAACACACCAATCTTATCAACTTGGTGAGTTTGGCCATTCGACATAATTTGAATTTTGTCTTTCTTAGAAAGCTCACCTTCTACGATACGAACTAATGACACTACTCCTTGGTAGTTGTCGAACCATGAATCAATGATAAGCGCTTTTAGCGGCTCTTCACGGTTACCGCCCGGAGGAGGAATTTTATTTACAATAACTTCTAGTACATCTTCAATACCAATACCTGTTTTCGCCGAGCAGCGCACGGCGTCAATGGCATCTATACCAACAATGTCTTCAATTTCTTCGGCAACACGTTCTGGTTCAGCCTGTGGTAAATCTATTTTATTTAAAATAGGCACCACTTCCATGTCCATGTCCATGGCGGTATAGCAGTTGGCTAGTGTCTGTGCTTCCACGCCCTGCCCTGCATCAACTACCAGCAACGCACCTTCACACGCGGCAAGTGAGCGAGATACTTCGTACGTAAAGTCTACGTGCCCAGGAGTGTCGATGAAGTTCAGCTGATAGACTTCACCATCTTTAGCAGTGTAATTAAGCGTTACGCTTTGTGCTTTAATAGTAATTCCACGCTCCCGCTCCAAGTCCATTGAATCAAGAACCTGTTCGGCCATTTCACGATCGGCTAGCCCGCCACAATGTTGAATAAGACGGTCAGACAGAGTCGATTTACCGTGATCGATATGAGCAATAATACTGAAGTTACGAATGTGCGATTGTTGCATAATGCTGGAAATTACCTGCAGAAAAATTCATTAATATAAAAAAGACTGGTAGCTATAGTTTGTGTTGTAGCTAGCGCGTGCGGATTTTACCCATTTCTTTGCACAAAAGCGAATAAGCTTGTGGGTTATATTGCCAAAGATTGAAATAGTGTAAGCCAAAGTAGCCATTTTGGTAATAATATTGCCGAATTAGCGCAAGTATTACGCTAAATAGTATTCAACAGCACGGGTTGAAACTTACCTTTATCAAGCCGTTTAAGCTTAAATGCGATGGCTTTATAAGCTACAAAGGTAAACGCTGCGCCGGGGAGCAAGCCCCACAATTCATGACTAAGCCCGATGGAAGATAACGTGGCATTCGCAAGGGCAAAGACCGCGATAAAAACCATTAAGGGAAGCAAATACAACCACGCGGAGGCACTCAACACCCCTTCCTCTGGCACACCTACTGTTACGTCTTGCCCTATCACTACCGGCATAGGTGAGCGTAACGTTAGTTGCTGAGTTTTAGGTGCTAATGCTCTGGATATGGCACCCGTACCGCAGTCACTTTGCGCTTGGCAACTACTACAGGTCGATTTAATCGCGGCCTCGACGGTAACGAGATCACCCTCTACAGCAACAACACGGGCGGTTTCAGTAATCATTATTTATCTGCCGTAGGGGAAAGCGAGGTAGCAATAGCATTCGCGGTTTGCAGTGGAATTTCACCCACCACTGTCACTTGCGTGTTGCCATCGGTAAGGGTTAAAAACGTACTTAAATCATTCCTAAGCACCAAATCCCCCCCAAGGGCATCTTTTGCTGGTTGCACGTAAACAGATACATCTACTAACCCATCACTGTACATTTTATACTCTACCACTTGGCCTGTTAGGGCGAGACGACGAGTATCACCGCGCACTTCTTCCATACCGTTGGGTAAATACTTAACTTCCCAGTTAGGTTGGCGAGACTGCTTTTGCGTTAATGCCATCGGCTTGGGTAAAGATGCCTGGTTAATACGTGCGAAATAGTCATCCGGGGCATCGGTTATTTTAAGCGAAGTGACTTGAATTTGCTCTAATAACCCGCCCTGTAAATCCAGCATGTTAAGTTTCAGTACCATCCCTGAATCTTCATCTAACCATAGTTGGTAGCTAAAGCGACTATTGTCGCGACTAACAATGCGGATTTGTTGAGCAGGTCTTCCTGCAACACGAGCTCTGCCCACAGAGACAAATTCATAACCGCTTTTCAGTCTATCAGGATGATGGAGCAGTTCGCTGGGTATAGGCCCATTAATAAATTCAGAGCGAAGACTATAGGGCGACACGTCAGGTTCAAACACACTCACAATACCATTGACGCGAATTTGCTCACGGCCTGGCCCATTTTGTAAATTGAGTTGCTCCATACTGGTGCCATCTTCCAATACACCATGACGCCACAAAAAAGGAATAGTTTCACGGCCCGCACGGCTCTGAACAAAAGCAACCTCGAAGTTTTGGGTTTTCACCACTTCGCTTAACTGCATAAGCCAATCTGATGTGGTTTGAGGATGCGTATTCACTACGACCAAATCAGTGGCTTGAGGTACTGCTTGAGGTACTGTCTGAGACGAAGCTTGTGAAGCATCTGTAGGCAAAGACAAAGTTGTAGATGAAGTTTCAGCACTTTCAGAAGGTGTATCTTTTACAGACTCTATTTCTTGCGCTGTGGTGCCAAACGATAAACCCAAAGACGTTATAACGACATAGGTCATGGCTTTGATGAAGGCCCGCGGGCAACTACTGAAATTTACGTTGGCTAAAAACACGCGTACCAGCACTAAAAGCGCTGGTACGTTATTACGATAATCTATTTTCATTAAACGATATTCTTATTGAGCGTCGTATGAACTACTTACGGGCGGTTATCTGCACTCGCCTCGACATCGTCAGTTTCAGATTCTTGCGCTTGCTTCAATTTCACTTGCTGCTCGTGATCGGCAATAAGGGCGTTGATTTTGCGCTTTTTCTCTAATACTTCATTCATGTCATTGCGAGGCAATGCACGTGTTTGCTCTAAACTAACTGGCGCTAAACCGCCTTGTGGCCCTGCCGTAGGTGCTGTCATGAACGGCTCAGTTGGCGCAGGTTGATTGAAGTGTTGAACACCTAAAATCACGGCTACCGCAACTGATGCAGCAACGGCAAACTGGCCAGACTGCTTTGCAAAAGGCACTACACCGCTAGAAACTAGACTGCCGAGTACTGGAATTGAACGCCAACGTGAAGCTTTTGGCGCGACAATAGCAGGCTCATTTTCAAGCGCGGCGGCAACACTAGCAGTAATATCTAACTGCGGTGCGACACTGGCCTCTTTGCGCATTGCGCCCCTAATGACATGGTAGCGTTTCCATTTGGCCTGCAAATCTTCATCTTGCTTAATCGCATCGATGATTGCATCGCCATCTATTTCGCCATCCATGAAAGCGGACAAATTTTCTTGCTGTTGCGTCATAAATTCATTTCCTGATCAACTGTGATCAATTAATACCCTAACACAGCTGTTAGTCTGCTCAATATAACGAAAGTTCATTTTCATTATATTTAATTTTCTAACAATGGCTGAATCACTTTATCGATAGCCTCTCGCGCTCGGAAAATTCGTGAACGAACCGTACCTACTGGGCACGCCATCACGTTCGCAATTTCCTCATAACTTAGCCCTTCTATTTCACGAAGGGTTATCGCCATACGAAGGTCATCAGGTAACTTTTCCACCACTTTAAATAAGGTTTCTTCAATTTCATCCGTCAACAAACTGCGTTCTGGCGTGGATTGCTCTTTAAGCGCATCACTGCCTTCGTAGAAGTCTGCTTCGTCTGCGTCGACATCACTAGCGGGTGGCTTCCTTCCCTGCGCAACAAGATAATTTTTAGCACTGTTTACCGCGATACGGTACAACCAAGTGTAAAATGCACTGTCGCCACGAAAGTTTGGTAATGCCCGATAAGCTTTTATAAACGCTTCTTGGGTAACATCAGCCACATCACCGCTGTTTTTTACATAGCGCGATACCAAATGCATGACTTTATGCTGATAGCGAGTTACCAGTAAGTTAAATGCATTTTTATCGCCACGCTGTACTTTTTCGACCAATTGTTGGTCGGTTATCTGCTCGCTCATTCGAGCCATTACTCCTACTTCAACTACCCAATAGCTCTAACAAGCATTGATATAGACGCGTACTGTTACAAAAAGTTCTGTATTAGCATTAAAAATATTTAAAAATGCTGAGGGAAAGCCATTTGGATCATTGTGTTTTGCCACTCATCCTTTAGACTTGCCGAACCTTTGCTCGTTTAATATATACAAAAATACATGAAATCAGTGTCATCTTCACTAACTTCCACATCAAATTCAATTGAACATCGATGTGATGTACTGATTATAGGTAGCGGCGCAGCGGGGCTTAGCCTTGCACTTAGGCTTGCCGACCACTGTCAGGTTATTGTGCTCAGTAAGAGCGATCGTAATGAAGGGTCTACCCGTTATGCCCAAGGCGGCATTGCTGCGGTGTTCGATGAGCAAGACTCTATCGATGCGCATGTACAAGATACGTTAAAAGCGGGCGGCGACCTATGCGATGAACCTGCCGTACGCTTTACTACCGAACGAGCCAAAGAAGCATTGAGCTGGCTGATTGGTTACGGTGTGCCGTTTGATACCGAAACCACAGAGTCTGGTGAAGAGCGTTTCCACCTTACCCGCGAAGGTGGGCATAGTCACAGACGCATTCTTCACGCCGCCGATGCCACCGGTGAAGCACTGCAAATAACATTAAACGATGCTGTCTCTGCTCACCCTAACATACATATTTTTGAACGTTACAACGCTATCGACCTAATTCCATCGAAGGATGATAAAAAGCGGGTTATTGGTGCGTATGTATGGAACCGCCAACAAGAGCACGTTGAAGTTATTCGAGCGCCCTTTGTCTCATTGGCAACTGGCGGTGGAAGCAAGGTATACCAATATACCTCAAATCCAGATGTTTCCAGTGGTGACGGTATTGCTATGGCTTGGCGTGCAGGTTGTCGTGTAGCCAATATGGAATTTAATCAGTTTCACCCAACTTGCTTATTCCACCCGCAAGCCAGAAACTTTCTTATTACAGAAGCCCTACGTGGTGAAGGCGCGAACTTATGTCACGCCGATGGCACCCGCTTTATGCACAAGTTTGACGAGCGTGGCGATTTAGCACCCCGGGATGTAGTTGCACGTGCCATCGATTATGAAATGAAGCGCCTTGGCGCTGACTGTATGTATTTAGATATCAGTCATAAACCCGCTGACTTCATCGTTAAGCACTTCCCTAATATTTATCGTAAATGCCGTTCGTTAGGTATAGATATTACCCGAGAGCCTATCCCAGTAGTGCCCGCAGCCCATTATAGCTGCGGCGGCGTTGTAACCGACTTCAATGGAAAAACAGATTTAGCCAATGTGTACGCAATAGGAGAAGTCGCCTATACCGGTTTACACGGGGCAAACCGCATGGCATCTAACTCTCTGTTAGAATGTGTTGTGTTTGCCAGCGCTGCCGCCGAGCATATTATCTCAACGTTACCTTCAGCCTCGTGTGAAGAAGCCATTTTGCCTTGGGATGAAAGTCAGGTATCAGATTCTGATGAAGAAGTTATTATTCAGCATAACTGGCACGAACTACGCTTATTCATGTGGGATTATGTAGGCATTGTTCGAACCGACAAACGGTTAGAGCGCGCCATGCGCCGAATAAATCTGCTGGAACAAGAGATTGCCGAATACTACGCACACTTCAGGGTAAGCAACAACCTTCTTGAATTAAGGAACCTAGTGACTGTTGCTGAATTAATTGTGCGCTGCGCTATGCAACGAAAGGAAAGTCGAGGTCTGCACTTCAATCTAGATCACCCTGGGCAACTTGAAAACCCTCAACCCACCTTTTTGTGCCCTGAAAAAGATGCTTTGCCAACGGTACCAGGCACACTTATTTCTTAACGGTTTCGGGTGAGTTAACACCTAGCCTTAGCGTTTTTAGCGTGGCTGCAAAGACAATAACAATACTATAGAAATACAAAAGCTATTTATTAAAGATACGAAAAAGCCCACTTCCTAATACCGCGTGTTCAGTACACTACATTAGGAATGTGGGCTTTTTTATTTATATTGCGATGTTGAGCTGCACTCGGCTTATTTCTTTTTAATAAATCGAATACAAAGTACCGAAATTACAGCACGAAGACCTAGCAGCTCATGGCTAGCAGCTCATGACTATCAGATCATAACTAGCTGGTCATAACTAGCTGGTCATGCAAAGCACCGAACTAAACAGACCGACCTATCGGCTGGTAATAATAACCTTGTTACTGTTTCGTAATATCAGCTTCAACCTACAGCGTTGATATCTCTGCATCTAGGTGTACTTGCTGCTCGTCACTGCTCGTAATTTCCAAGATAGAGCGGTCTTCATCTCGGCACATTTGATAGATATTAATGCTGCAAGGCAGCATAACGGGTCGTTTAAAACGGCAAACCACATCTGAAATATGCTGACCGTCTGATACGGGTACAAATGATAACGCGCGGGCCAGTGTCCACATTCCATGGGCAATCGGGCGTTTAAAGCCAAATGCTTTGGCGCTTAGTCCAAACAAATGGATGGGGTTATAGTCGCCAGAAATTTTCGCGTAACGTCTGCCGGTATCGGCTGTAACATCAAGCTCTGCAAGCAGGTTCTTAGGGCTATCGACACAAGCTTCAGTGGTATCTTGCACAGGCGCTCTGGGCGCAACGTGTACCGCTTTCACCTTCACCAAGTAGCTACTGATTGCTTTATAAACACAGCGCCCTTGTTGAAAAGCCTCTAAGGAAACATCTACTTCCCAGCCACGTGAGTGCGGCCTGACATCGCTGAATCGAACCCTGCATTCAAACGTTTCGCTCAAATCGCATTCTTCTAGCACCTCTACGCGATTAGCCGCATGTATTAACCCTAGTAATGGAAACGGGCTTTTCTTATCGAGCAAACACTGCATTTGAAGGGGAAGAGACAGCATTTGCAGATACAAAGGATGCATGGTTGCAGCATCTTGCCACGCCACTTCTTGACAGAATGCACCGTAGTGCTTGTTATCAATATTAAGTTGTTTGGTGTAAATGCGAGGCGGTAATGTGGGTGGTTTGAATTGCATTAACTGTCGGGTATCGACACGTTTAAATAAAGCTTTTGCATACTCACGAAACATCAATGTTATTCCTTGTTTGGCCTGCTCCTTGAGCGAAGATTATCGCTCGGCATAGCCGTCGATAATCTGCTTCAGAGCATTCACCTTTTAATACCCAGCGCACATGCTCGTAATACGGCTGGTACCATTTTCGCGCAGTTCGTTCTACATGAAGACTTAGACCCCATGGCAACAGTAATGACGACTTGTGAAGATTCACTGCTGGCGAATAAATCTCTTCTCCCGATACCATCAACGCCCGCAAAGAACCATTGTCCGTGAGCGTGTAAACATCATTAGATAGCACCGTCGTCGGTTTGCTCAATTTACGCCATACACTCAAGCAGGAAGCGATATACATTGGCAAACACACAAGCTCGCACAACCAAAGCCAACTTGGACTTACCCACGTCCACAAGGCTTCAGGTAAATTTATAATACTGAAGCCAAAAGCGGCAATAAGAATTAGCATTCCTACTATTTTTCGCCACGGCGAATAAGTGAGTTTAACCCTGTACTTTGACACGATTAACGATAGTAGACACCATACCAGCAAGTTCTGGATCTTGGCATTGTTGATGGCCCATAAACCATGCAAACAAGTCTGGATCGTCGCTGGTAAGTAAGCGTTCGAATATTTCTTGTTGTTCGTAATCAAGCGAGTCGAAGGCTTCATCTACAAAAGGCATGAGTAACACATCAAGTTCCAACATCCCTCTGCGGCATGCCCACTTTAATCTAGCACGTCTTTTTGGCTCAAACATATATTCACATTCTTAATTATTGTTTTAACACTGTCATCATATTACCACGGTGATGGGCGAAGGATCACTGCCCTTTTAGACAGAAAGGCGTTTCAATAGCGCCGTGGATAGCACGAATTACCCACAAAACACGATAATCTTAAGGGTTCCCCTTGATAAAGCGCACAAACCCCTCACCTACTACATTATAAATTCTTCATTCGGAATCTTTGATGACAGCGTTAACGACTCTTTCTGATTTACCTTCGCACTATGCAATTAAGTTAAATGACAACATGCTGATAAAGTTGGAAGGCGAGCAAGCTGACAGCTACTTGCATGGTCAAGTGACAGTCAACATAAACGCTTTAGATGAGAATACGGTGAGGCATTGTGCCCATTGTGACAACAAAGGAAAGACCTGGTCTATTTCTTTTGTGGGTCGCCATGATAATGGTCGCCATGATAATGGTCGCCAAGAAAATGGTCGCCATGGAAATGCTATCTTCATGCTAACTAATAAAGACTCTGGTGCGCACTCCCTTGCGCAGTTGAATAAGTATGGTGTGTTCTCAAAGGTAGATATAACCGATGAATCAAACCAGTACACGCAATTCTTTCTAGGTGAAAACCTTGGACAGATGTTACTTAGCAGTTATTTCGACACCCTTCCTAGTGAGCCATTAACCAGTGTACACAGTGATGTAGGGTGGGTATTTAAAAGTGATACTCAGCGCGCCGGCTATTATGTGGTACTGAATTCTGAGCGAGCCCCTGAATTTGAGCAAAAAGTGAAAGACACCAACGGCTCAATTTTTGAACAAAACGTATACGATGCTATTATGATAGAAAGTGCGATACCTTCTATCGAAGAAACTGGGGTCAGTGAATACGTTCCCCAAATGATGAACGTGCAGGCACTTAACGGAATCGATTTTGACAAAGGCTGCTATATGGGTCAGGAAGTGGTTGCTCGCACTCGATTTTTAGGTAAAAACAAGCGGGCAGCCTATAGTTTTTCAGTGCCAAAAGCGTTTCACATTAACACTGGCGATACGCTAGAAAAGCAATTGGGCGAGAACTGGCGTCGCGCAGGCATGGTAATTCGTAAGGCTGAACTTAGCGAAGAAACATGGTTTATGGCAGTGCTCTCAAACGACACCACTGAGCAAGATATTCATCGCCTAGCTGATCAAGTTGAAATTACCTGCTACCCTAGCCCTTTACCGTACAGCATTGAGCAGGCTAAGAGCTCATTGGTGAAAAACCGTAAATAATCTTTAATAAATTTAAAACCATCGCCCAGTAGGGCAAAACTACAGGACAAATTATGACTATAACCTCTGACAGCGTTGTCACCCTTCACTACACCGTTTCAACTGAAGACGGTACCGAGCTTGATTCTTCAGCCGGTAAGGAGCCGCTTGTAGTGCTTCAAGGGCGCCGCTTTCTTATTGAGGGGCTAGAAGAAGCATTGGTAGGTAAAGAGAAAGGTGAAAAGTTCAACTTGTCTGTTGAGCCAGAAAAAGCCTACGGTGAACGTATTGATGAACTCGTTCAGCGCGTACCTAGCTCAATGTTTGAAGGCATGGACGTTGAAGTTGGCATGTCTTTTCGTGCAACCACACCAGAAGGTGAGCAATCGGTTATTATCATCGAGACATCTGATGACGAAGTAGTTGTAGACGGTAACCACCCACTTGCAGGCATTCCGCTTACTTTTGATGTAGAAGTGGTTGATGTACGCGATGCAACTGCTGAAGAATTAGAGCACGGCCATGCCCATGCGCCAGGCGGCTGTGGTCACGACCACTAATATTGTTGCTTCGTGATAAACGCACTGACTAAAAAGGGAGCCTAAGGCTCCCTTTTTTGATATTGACTGCATTACAAAGTGTTAGTCAATTCCGCCTATTTATATCGCGTCTTCGTTTTGCTCACCCGTACGAATTCGTACTGCTGCTTCAACGTTAAATACAAAGATTTTGCCGTCACCAATTTTGCCGGTTTTTGCTGAGTTTTCGATGGCTTCAATCGCCTGTTCAACTCGCTCGTCATCGAGCACTAGCTCAATTTTAATTTTAGGCAGAAAATCCACTTGATATTCAGCACCGCGATAAAGCTCAGTATGTCCTTTTTGGCGTCCGAAGCCTTTTACTTCAGACACTGTCATTCCAGCAATACCGACTTCGGCTAATGCTTCCCTTACATCGTCCATCTTGAACGGTTTGACTATCGCTTCAATCTTTTTCATGGTAACTACTCATCATAAATGGTTGGAATAGGTACGCGCTTGTGCTGAGTACGCTGATAAATGTACAACAACTTTTCATCCACCTCGGCAGAAACTGATTTGCCTTCTAAGAAGTCATCAATTTGATCGTATGTCATGCCAAGAGCTTGTTCATCAGCTTTTTGCGGCGCGAGTGTTTCGAGATCGGCGGTGGGCGCTTTAGTGATAACAGTTTGGGGGGCACCTAAGTGCGAGGCCAGTTGTCGAACTTGGCGTTTACTCAACCCAAACAAAGGTGCTAAATCGCACGCTCCATCGCCATACTTTGTATAAAAACCCGTAATATTTTCAGCTGAATGGTCAGTGCCTAACACTAATCCATCAACCATTCCGGCAATTTCATACTGAATCACCATACGGGTTCGTGCTTTTACATTACCTTTAACGAAGTCACGCTTTGCTTCACTTTCAGGTAATAAACCAGCGCTTGATAATGATTCAGTGGTAGAAGCATGAATAGCATCTGCACCGGGCTGAACATTAACCGTCACAGAATGGGAAGGCTCAATAAAATCTATCGACAACTGAGCATCAGCTTCGTCGGCTTGCGTTTGATAAGGTAAACGAACGGCGACAAACTGAAAATTCTCGTGCTGTTCTTGGTTTAACTCATTCACTGCTAACTGAGCTAATTTACCCAACGTACAAGAATCGATACCGCCACTAATACCTAGCACCAGTGAATTCAAACCTGACGTAAGAAGCTGCTTTTTAATGAAAGCCACTCGACGAGTAACTTCAAATGCCACATCAATTTCAGGCAGCACTTTCATTTCTTCAATAACTGCTTGTTTTTGCATTATAATGTCCAATTAGTGAGTGGGCGTCCTGATACCCGAGTTTACGATAAACTCGCCTTAGATGTTAGTGGTAAAAGAATTCAAACTTCATTAATCGCTGAAATTCACTACTTTTTGTATCTTTGGGCATGCCTACACGCCTTTTTTTATACCCATTTCGAGGCAAATTGGTTTACCTTGAATGTTCGCGCGCGTTGACCTTTATTGTTGTAATAATAGAGGCTAACGTTAATATCATTGTTACATTAACCTAGTAAATAAATCTCAGTGAAAATAAAGTCTTCTAGCGCTATACGTCTTCAATACGGCCTGACTCTTTTAGAGATGCTAATTACGGTAGCCATTTTGGCGATATTAGTAGGAGTCGTTGCCCCATCTATTAATACTATTTTAGTCAAAAATAGAGTAACCGGCGACATCAATACGTTGAGCGCTATTGCACAGCAAGCTAGGTTTAGTGCCATTAACGAACAGTTTAACGTGATACTTTGTCCAACCACGAGTTATAGCGCTTGTGTCAGCGATTGGGCCAACGCGAAGATGGTCTTTATTGATGAAAACTCAAACGGAAGCAGAGATAGCAGTGAACCACTTATTGCCAGCAGCGACCCGCTGAACTCAGGCAATACAATTAGTGGCATTTCGGGTGCTATTTCGTTTTCTGAACAAGGCAGTATTAGTAACAGTGCAACCATAACCATCTGCCCAAAGAGTAAAGATGCCTCTTATGCTTCTGCCCTGCTATTGTCACTCTACGGTAGAATATCTGTTGCCATCGACAGTGACGACGATGGCATTAATGAAGATTTATCTGGCACCGCTCTAACTTGTCCTTAATACCTTGCCATGACCTGATTAGCAGCTGACTAATGATAAGTCCGTGATAGGCTACCTCCCCCAACATCCATGGGGTAAGTTCTCGTAAGGGGTGATAGTTAGCAACCGACAAGGGTTAGATTTGTCCAAAAATCCTAAAGACGCAACAATGCTGTAATTCCCATTCTTAGATTCGCTGTATGTCAGTGTAACACCGTCGATATTGGGTGCCGGCAATCCACTAAGCCCCGAGTATTTACCTTCACTCAACCAATACCGTTCTTGCTTTATTTGCAAAGAGAGCAAATAGCTAATGGTTTCATGCTTATTCGCAAGCGCGATGGTTGATGAGTAACTGGGAATGGCGAACATAGAAACAATCCCCACAATCGCAACGGCGACCAAAAGCTCGATTAACGAAATCCCCCCCATTTTAATTAAATTGATTTTCCCTTCCATGGTACAGCAGCCCTCTATTTGTTGATTCGCTATGCTGTAAACCTAACAGCGAATAAATGACAAATAACCGGACTAAGGCATGGTTTTAATTAAAGCAGATGGATTTACATTGTTAGAGTTACTTGTGGTGCTTTGTATTGTGGTCATTATCTCCGCCATAGCTGCTCCTTCTTTTGTTGAATGGCGACAAGCCATCGCCATAAAAAGCGCTTTAAAGCATACCGCTGACATCGCAAAATACGCCCGCACGCTTTCTATCGCTGAGCGTAAGGCGATTACCCTAGTCGTAGACGCTTCAGCAAATCATTGCATCGGCTTAACGTCAGCAAGTGACTGTGATTGCCATGTAGCAAGCAGTTGCCACGTTTTTAGCCAGCAGAAGCGGCTTATTATGCAAAGTTATAATTCAGTCATTGCTAGTCCAGCCAATAAAAAGGCGTTGCTGACGTTCGATGGAACTCATGGCATGAGTTTCGGCAGCGCAATGACAGTCACCATAAGTAACGCTCGATACACCGGCAAAGTTATCATTAATAATCTAGGCCGTGTACGGTATTGCACTTCTACTTCACTAGAGGGAATTCCGCTATGTTAACGTCCTCTGGTATTAGCCTAGTAGAGCTCACCATAGCCATGGCCATCAGCACAACATTGGTTCTTTTTTCTGCCATGGGCGCTGCGACTATCTCTAAAGAACTAGGTTATTTTCAGCAACAATTAGCGCTGCAAAGTGAGTTACGGCTTATTAGCCATTCTCTTTCTCTACAACTCCAGCGGGCAGGATTCGTGGCGCGCCCCTTTGAAGAAATTTTTGCCAACAACGCATTACTACCACCTGCTATCGACATTAGCCATCATCCGCTAGAGGCCGAAAACTCTTGTGTCTTATTTTCCTATGATAAAAATGCTGACGGCGACATTAGTCATGAAGCCCCCGCAGAATTGTTAGGTTTTCGATTGCGCAATAAAGCCCTTGAGTACCGTGTAGCGAGCAAAAGTTGCGAGCAAGGTGGATGGCATGATCTTACCGACGCATCAGAATTAAACGTCACTCAATTCACTATATCTTTGCACGGCGAGATAAACCATGCCCCAGTTTACAAAGTTGAGCTTGCCCTACAAAGTAAGGCGTCCGCAGAACTCACCGCCGAGCAATATCTGTATTTACGAGTTGCCAATGCGATATAGCGCCGATTTTTACTCACCCCCACTAGTCGTTCAAAAACATGTGATAGGTGCAAGAGGCGCAAGCGCTTGGCAATGTCCTCGTAAGGTAAAAGGCGCCGTATTGTTAAGTGTGGTGGGTATACTGTTAAGCTTAATAACTTTGGCACTTTGGGCAACCAGCTCACTACTTACCAGTGAGTTTCAAGCCAGTAAGCGCAGCATTGCTTATGTTGAGATGATGAATACATTACACAACGACATGACACAATTAACCGAGCAACTGCGTACCAGCGAAGATTGGCAACAAACCGCAAGTCTATTTGCGCGAGCATCAGTGACGGCGACTCACTATTTAGGAAGAGATTCTCAGTTTTTAACCCTTTTTACCGTGACCATGACTCACCCTGTTACGTCGCTATTCATCAGACAAGGTTTTTTACGCCACCCCGCAATAGTTCGACTTCCTGTCAGCGGTGTAGTAACCGGTGCGACTAACGCTATACTGCCTCACCTTTTCGAACGACATCACAGTAACTTTACGCCGATGTTTTTTCCAAAGCCGCTCATAACAAACGACTGCGACGATCTTACTCGCCATCTCGTGTTTTGGGTGCGTGGTGACTGCCATATTTCGCCCAGTGGAATTATAGGCTCAGCGAGTCAACCTGTTTTACTTGTAGTAGAAAAAGGTGATTTTACCCTTGATACCCATGCTCAAATTTACGGGTTAGTAGTGATATTAGGCGACACCAGTGTGCCTTCCAGTTCTACTAGTAGTTTCACCCCTGCCAACCCCGTCGCCACTATCGCCTCTTCGGCCAAGCTTGAAGGCGCCATGGTAAGTAATGAGGAAGTATCTAGAGTTTTTGACGGGCATATCAATTTTAATCTAAGTGTATTACGCACTCTTCAACAATCTAGCGGTTTGCAAAAGATGCAACCCATACCCGGGAGTTGGCATGACTTTAATTAAAAAGACACAAGGGTTTTCGCTCATAGAGGTAATGATTGCATCAGGACTCTTTGCGCTGACCTTTACCGCCGGACTAAAGCTTTACCAGCAACTATACGGACAATGGCAGCAACTTAACGCAGTGCAACAAGCTCGACAACAACTTGAAGCCGACCAAACGACGCTACTAACCAATGTAAATGCCAATCAAGATGCATATATCGCCATTACGCCCTCGTCTACCAAGAGCTCAGCAAAAGCCGTGACCTTAGAACAAGTTGTAGAACCTTTACCCCAGTTGAACCATACGGATGAAGCGTTACGTGCAGACGAAACGCTTAGTGAAGAAAGTGGGTTAACGACTGAAGAAAAACTAAGTGAAGAAGAGGCCCTTGATGAAGCGCAAGAGCTCAACGAAAAAGTAAAACCTGAAAGCCAAGCTATTACCCAACAATTGAAGGTTGTGGTGGCATCGCCGTATCAGTCGCGTTGGCAAGATATCGCGATCATCGGGCCGTTAATACCACTTCCCCCCGCAACACCCTAATGAATTAACAAGACCAGCAATACTCGCCCGCCGCCAACGAACCATTGTTGTTTACGTCCCAGCCTTTGCGGCCATCACTAAAATAAAACAGCGCTCCATCAGAAGCCTGTGCGGTGCTGCTTACGGGTGTTGCTTTAAGCTGATAACTGGTTGCATCGGCAGACACTATGGTCAGGTCGTAGCGTTTATTGCCCGCCGCTTCTGTAGAAGGGGAGTAAGTGGCAAATATGGTTGGTGCCCCTGTATTTGCGCCACCTGCACCCGCACCTTGATAACTGAACGAGCCACTATGATGACGCTCCATTGCAGCAGCAAATGCCAGCATGTCTGCCTGCGCCGAGCCTCTATACCCATCAGTCATAAAAGACTGATATGACGGGTAAGCAATACTGGCAAGAATGCCAACAATAGCCACCACGATCATTAATTCAATAAGGGAAAAGCCTTTATATTTTTCGTTACTACTAATCACTGAGATGTATCCTCTCGCTCAGTTTCAGAATGCCAACTGCCTCGTTGTATACGTTCAAACTTACCATAAATATTTTGCGCTAAGCATTCAAACGCTGAACCACAGGGCTCTTCGTTGCCATCATCGTCGACACTGATAACAGTAGAAGCACACTCGGTACCAAGGCACACCACAGGACTGGTTATATCTTCAATAAGAATTTTAGTCTCTGGCGCGATCCCCGTTTGCTGTAACTCAACTGATCTGTCTGAACTATCAAGTTCGCCATTATTATTAAGGTCTGATACAGCATTCGCATTAAATAGGTTAACGAGATAAGCACGGCTATTTCCAGATGGCGGCGCGCACAAACTGGTGCTACTTACCGCAGGCACATAAGTCGTAAAGAATATTTTGTAATCTACTATTAGAGGTGATGCTAATACTTTTTCGCCATCGGTGGTAAGCTCGATATACCAGCCCGCTTTATTTGCAAAGCTTGATGCTGCCACCCCTTGCTCGGTTTCATCGCTACTGGTGAGCAAATGTTCGGTGGCATTATATAAATCGGACTCAGACACCGTGCTCATAAAGGTAAATTGACCACTCGTGTCGCGACTAAATACCCCCTCGTCTTTAAGCATATAAAAATTATCTTCTACTGTGACATCTAGCGGTGATGCGCGCCATCCACTTCCCATTGCAACGGCATAATATAACTCGTCACCCAGCGCGACCTCTGAAACATCGGGGCCATAGTAAAAGCGACGATTAGTTTCAGCGGTGTCTCCAGCAAAATTAGCCAACCGGGCTCCTTTTATAAAGTTGCTGCCCGACTCGCCATTATAAATATCCATCCGGAACAGCTGCCCGCCCATGTCTCCTACATACATATGGTCAGCGAAGCCATCGTTGTCTCTGTCGATTACGGATATACGACCTGGGATGCTGTAGTTCATATCAACTAGATTCAAATCTGCATCAGCGTTACTGGCGTGCCAAAGCAAGCTTCCAGTGTCTGCATCGAACATATAAACCGCATTTCCAATATTATCAGCACTTCTTACTAACTTATCATCTTGCGAGTCGTCGTAACCGCCACCGATGATCATGACATTCTTCTCTTCGGTGCCGTAGCGAACTTTAGTGATAGTAGGGCGCGACCATGTTTGTCCTAATTTCTCAAGGCCCGTACTGCCGCCTTCAATCACAAACTTAACCGTAGGTGACGTCTTCTGTGTCACATCAAATACATAATAATTACGACCACCTCGGCGCATACCTAAATACAAGTAAGTCGACGTTCCCACTGTTCGCAACACCATCTCGCCGTCTAAGCCATAAACGTGATTAAACGTAGAGATATCCTCATAAAAATGGTGCAGGTTAGGCAGTAGCGCTTTAGGCATAATTCCAAAATTTTCTTCACCGGTTTCTGCATCAAACGAATGCAGCATACCTTGGTTTGTAGCAACCAATATGGCTGAGTCTGTGCTCCCGTAATTAACCACTACAGGCTGAGAATGGATGGGGTCGCCCATTTGAAGACGGTAGTCCGCTGTATCGCCGTCGCCATCATTATCTTTAACATCTATGCCTCTTGCCCATTTAAGCAGTACTTCGCGAAGCGCTTCTGCATCGAGTTCGTCATCCACACCTAGCAATGCTGTCGTAATTTCGCTGTTGTCTTCATGCAATTCGTTACTAGATTGAATGATATTTCCAGTACCGTCGAAAACATACAAGTTACGGTTAGCAGTCATTTTACTTGCGGTACCGCCCTCTCGAACATCACTACCATCAGCGAGAGTTGACCAGTAGCTATGAGAAGTATCTTTAAAAAATCCCGTATCACCATCGACAGCAACCAATGAGTTTTGATCTAAAATATTCTCACCATCTAATCGATATCGCTTAAGATTACCTGGCCAGATAGCACCTTCACTTGGCTTAAATAACGCAAAGTAAAGTTCGTCGTTATGGGTCAAGCGATTAAGTTGATTCACCGCTACACCCGGCGATACAAAGGTAGAATTAACATCTTTTACAGAACGAAGAATAGTATTGAATGCCTCAAGCAGCTCAGTGCTGTCATCGGCTTGATAGAATCCACCACCACTTTGCACTGCCAATTGGTTTAAGAAGTTGTTGGCGGTACTATTCGCCGCAAACCCAATCGTATGGGTAATCACGCGACGATCAATAACCGATGTCTCTGAGTCACTGACATTTTTTACTAGGCTTAAACCACACTTTTCACCGCCACTACCGGTACAACTTTCACCCAGTAATGACTCGATAAGTGAGACACTGTGATTACTGTTTGCCTCACCGTCAGACAGTAAAACAATATGGTTGTTGGTCTGGCATTGCAGGTCACTCACCGGTGATATATAAGTTGCCCCACTAGGAATATATTCATTTATACAGTCGCTGTCAGACAGGTTGTCATCGGAACACCCTGCTGGCTGAACGGCATCCCCGCCCAAATAAGCGCTTCTATGACTGACACGCGTATTCTTCCTCACCGTGTCTGATACATTATAATTACCACGGGTTAGTCCATAATCAACGTCTCTGCCGCCGTAATAATTAACCGCCTCATATAATGTATCTACGATGGGTGTATAACCGCTAGCAGTAAGCTCATCAACTTTACTGATAAGGTGTTCTCTTACTGTCGATGTCTGTCCAGGTGTGGCGGAACCATTAAACTTAACGACCAATTTTGCGGCAGACGACTGAGAGCCACTGTAGGTATACGCACCTCGATAACCAGTGAAATCACTAAACACGAACGCCATTGCATTACCGGATTGCCATCCGGCTCTATCTACAATCTCTTCAACTACACCTGATAAATCGGGTGAGGCGTAATCGTTACCCGATGAAAATGACCCCATAGACCAGGTTACACCTGACGTTTTGCCAATATTTCTAAGCAAATATCGATTTCCAGAAGAAAAATCGTCAGCATCATTAGCAGCAACACCACGAATTAACATGCTCGAGTTGTTCTGGTTATAGCTGTTATAGGCTGTTAATTCTATGTAGGCCTCGGTAATTTCAGCCCCTTGAGGGATGTTTACATTTTGAAAGCGAACGCCTATGTAGCTGTTGTAATTACTTGAGAAAGTAAGCTCTGAGCCTGTATTTTCATAACCGTTGTTACTTTCTTCTATGTTATCGTTAGAACGGCTGACTTGGTAAACACTTTCACCGCTGATACAACCTGTAGCGGTTGTATCATCATAAGACACCACCAACTGCGGCGACCCGGTTTGGCCAGAGTCAAATGCTCGGGCTTCTCGGCTACTGGCAGCATCTGAACTTGTGCCTTCCATAAGAATGTTGAGGTCGTTCCCCCCGCACCACTGTGGTAAATCTACAATTTCTTGAATAATCGATGAAATATCTGGCGTGGCAATGACCTCATCAGCAGAAGGGAAATCATTGTTACTTATCCATTCAACTTCTGATGCAGTTTTAGTTCTTGACGAAAGATTGTTATATGCCGTGGAAAATTCCGTGCTAGTAGCCGACGCCTCTCCACTTATCGTGAGTGTGGTGCCCGCTATATTAAATTTTTCTGATGTAAAACGAAGGTGCGCACTGAGTATCGTTGCCCCTTGAGGAATATTCATCTCAGTAAAACGCATTCCGGATGTGACTATATTCGTGCCAGAGCTCAACACCAGGTCGTTAGCCGTAGTATTTACTGTACCGTTGATTTCTGACGCATCGTGGCTGCTTGCACCCGTTGAGGTGATAAGCTCCGGTTGAATAGCATCGTCAATTCCGCTTACTGGAAAGAGTATAGGCCCGCCATAGTCGGAAAAACGCATAAGGCCGGCATCTATGTTGGTGGCTGACGTTAACGCCTCTTTAAGTGCGTTTTGTACTCTTAGAATGCGTGATTGGCCGGTACCATCTTTGCCCGTCATACTGCCTGACGTGTCCATGATAAAGAGTACATTTGGATTATAAGTAGCAGACTCTGACGCCGTGCCTAAGTAAATATCCAAATCATCACCGACAGCGGAAAAGCCAATGCAAGAAAACATCACTACCGAGACAAAAAAACTACTCACGCGCTTCATAATTATTACTCTTTTTATTGGGACGCAGGGCCAAACACTGATGCCGCTAGGGAGTTCGCAACCACCGTAGATTTACCACCTACTTTGCCGCAGCCTCTAATAATAAATACGTGGCAATTTACGTTACTACCACCAATAACGTTGCTTGAACCTCGACATGCTTGCTCTCTTATAAACGCTGTACGAGACCAGCTTTTGGTACTCGCCATAGTTTGATAAGTACCATTTGTCGTGTGTTCATTACCCCACGATAGACCACCTTCGGTCATGTACCTATCAGTCCATTCATTTTCATCGAAACAGCTCATTGTTTCTGTTTCAGGTTCGTAGGGGTCAAGCTGGCGTGCCGCAGAAAGAGGGTCAACTTTAGTGCTATCTTGTAACAGGGATTCATCCTCCGACTCAAAAAACACCCCCGCAATAGCCGCTTCCGCAGCGTCGAATGCTAGCCCCGTCTGCTGCATTGACATTGCCATTTTAGATTGGGATAGGCTACTGGTTACCGCACTTACGCCTAAAATGGTGAGAGAGAGCAACACTAACAATGCAAACACCATTACTAATCCACGCTGTTTCATTAAATGCTCCTAACAAAGTTTTTCATATTTCTAAGTGACACTGTTTTAGTAAAAACCTGATAATAATGGCTCGAGTCTAACGTAACTTGATTCTCGTTTAGTAATGCAAATGTAGGGGCTGAAGTTTGCTGAACTTGATTTTGATAGCTTTTAAGTAAGATCCCCCAGCGCAATGCAACCACTTGTTGATTCTGTGCTCGTAGCGCAGCCAACTTATCGGCTGTCACATAGGTTATCGCTTGCCCATTAGAATCCTCAGCAACATCACTAACGCCATATTGAAGTTGGAAGTTACTTACATTGTCTAGCAAGGTCACAGTATTCGGTGAAACGGATTGTGTTTTTAGGCCCCGTAATACTCGCCCATCGTAGCCTGTACATTTAAATTCATTGCCGCTAACGTAGTATCGGTTAACCACATGAAACTCATCACCTGCGGCATAACCATGCTTACTGCCCGTACAGTCTGTAGAGGCAAGCAAATTCACCACTAACACGTCATTTGCACCACTTGATGCTTGCGTGCTTCCGAGCGTACTGTTTGAGACGAAGTCTCCGGCTAACCCAATTGGCTTATTCTCAATAAATCCAGCCTCCGCCACCGTATCAACTGAGTTATCGATAGAAGCGACAATAGTGTCATAGCGACCAATTTCGTAAAACTCACTACTAAGCCGGCTTGTTATATAACGTCCAGACTCCTGAACCTGCGCCACCGCTTGATTAAGTTTGTTCGTTACACTACTACTCACTAATACCTGAATTATCGCGCCAGATATCACCAGCCCTAAGGCTAATGAAATCATTAACTCTACAAGCGAAAAACCCTTTACGCGCTTCACAAGGTTAAGTCCTTAATCACACAGGCGTTACTGTCTGAGTCATTTGGATTGCAACGCGTATTTAAGGTGTAGTTTTGATTCCCTGCTGATGCAACCGGCCACGCTAGAATAACTTGCAGCCGTGAGCCCGCACTGCAACTGTCAACATCTGCTACGTTATTATCTGTACAGGTTAATGACAGTGTGGTTTGAGGGTTTGTTTGCACTGCTGCGCATGAGAGTGCCCAGCCATCGTATTTAGCCATATCCAGTTCGTTGCAGGTGGCGGTTTCACAATTGGGCACCCCAGAAGGACGACTCAAACAAAAACATTTATAAGGATGGGTGGAACCCGAGCAGGTGAGCCCGGTGAAGTTGTAATTACTTGCATTGAAATATTGGTTGTTAACCACAATGCCATCACCTACCGTTGCCACACGCGCAGCAGCACGTAAGCGCTCCGCAACTTGAGCCGCAACAAATTCGCTTTGCGTGCGGCTAATCGCATCTTTGTTCGCAAAGGAACCGGTGAACTGAAGTGCAGCCACCCCGAGTAAACCAATGGCAAGAATGAACATAGTGACAAGCACCTCAATTAGGCCAACGCCTTGTTGCTTATCTAATCCACTAGTGTTTATCGTTCGATTCATAGTCCCTGCATTGCCCGGTGGCATTCACGCTAAAATTTAGACACAACCTTATGTTTAGCATTCTATGCTAAAAAAATCCCGCTCAAGGTATAAGCGATCATAAAACGTATTAAATTGTATTACCATTAGACGATAGCGTAAAAAAAAGCACCGCATATCAATGCGGTGCTTTTAAATTCAGACAAATTTTTATACCTAAAAGGTGCTAGCTTACTTGTTTGACTCTAAGCTCTTTAGGAACCGCGAATTCAACATTTTCTTCTCGGCCTGCACGTTCAAAAGCAGAAACCGCTCCCCATGCTTTAAGCTTATCAACCACGCCTTGAACTAACACCTCGGGTGCAGAAGCACCTGCCGTTACTCCAATATGCTCAACATCTTTAAGCCAACTTTCCTGTATACAATTCGCATCGGCAATTAAGTGCGCCTTCGCACCAATTTTTTCGGCTAGTTCACGTAAACGATTCGAATTTGAGCTGTTTTGAGCGCCAACCACCAACAGTACTTGGCAATCTTGAGATAAATCCCGCACGGCGTCTTGACGATTTTGGGTGGCATAGCAAATATCGTCTTTACGTGGACCTTGAATATCAGGGAAACGTTCACGCAATGCATCAATAACATCTGCGGTATCATCAACAGATAAAGTCGTTTGGCTGCAGTAATAGAGATTTTTAGCGTTTTTCACTTCAAGGGTAGCTACATCGGCTTCAGATTCGACAAGGTAAATACCGCCTTCGTCATTACTGTATTGCCCCATAGTACCTTCAACTTCTGGGTGCCCTGCATGGCCAATCAAAATACACTCGGTGCCAGTCTTACTTGCTCGGGTCACTTCCATATGCACTTTAGTCACTAACGGACAAGTAGCATCGAATACCTTTAAGCCACGATTTTCAGCTTCTTTTCTTACCGCTTGAGAGACCCCATGGGCAGAAAAAATAACAATGCAATTGTCGGGCACTTCATGTAATTCATCTACAAAAATAGCACCACGCTCACGTAGCCCATCAACCACAAACTTATTGTGAACGACTTCATGGCGAACATAGATAGGCGGCTCAAATATTTCGAGTGCTCTTTCTACGATTGTGATGGCTCTGTCTACACCGGCACAAAAACCACGAGGGTTGGCAAGATGAATTTGCATAATTACTGATCACCTTTTGATGTAGGTGCAACTTTAACATCGACAATTTCAACATCGAAAATAACCGTTTGCCCAGCTAATGGGTGGTTAAAATCTACCGTTATCGAGTCGCCCGCTACACTTCTGATAATACCGGGTATTTCTGAGCCATCTGGCTGAGAAAACGCAAGAATAGCACCTTCTTGAATTTCCAAGTCAGCACCAAAACGGCTTCTATCCATGTAATGGATATTGTTAGGGTTAGGCTCACCGAAGGCATCGTTCGCGGCTAAGGTAAACGATTTCTTCTCACCCTTTTGAAGTCCTAGTAAGCAAGCTTCAAAGTTAGGGGTAAGACTACCGTCACCCATTACCATTTTCGCGGGCTTATTATTTACGCGGGTGCTGTCAGCGGCTGAGCCATCTTCAAGTTTTAAATCAAAGTGAAGAATAACTTCGCTGTCAGAACCAATAATTAGGTTGTCGGTCATTGTGGCTCCGGTTACTGCTTTGACGTGCTTGTTGAATCGGCGCTTTTATGTTTCTCGCCGTTCTTAAACATATCAATAATTAATAGGGCTGCACCAATAAATATCGCGCTATCGGCAATATTGAAGGCAGGCCAGTGCATGTTATTTACATGAAAATCGAGAAAATCGATTACATATCCATGCACTAAACGGTCGTAAACATTACCTAGCGCGCCACCCAAAATAAAAGAAAAGGCGACAGGCAACAGGGTCTGATTTTTGGGTGATTGTTTTAACCACCATAAAATAACCACACTGACGACAGTAGCGATGGCAGTAAAAAACCATCGCTGCCAGCCACCGGCACTATCAAGAAAGCTAAATGCCGCGCCGTAATTGTGTACGTAGGTTAAATTGAAAAACGGTAATACCTCTATCGATTGATAAAGTGACATACCGCCTAACACAGCGTATTTGGTAACCTGATCTAGCGCAAATGCAATCAAGGTTATCCAAAGAAACCGTAAACCGGTTTCACTGAATAACTTAGGCTTGGTATCCGCCGTAGTATTAAGCATACTGACGCGTTTCCCCTTCGCCATCAATGTTGGTTACACAACGGCCACATAATTCTTCGTGCCCCTTATGAGTGCCAACATCTTCACGATGGTGCCAACAACGAACACATTTGTCGCCGCTTGCTTTGTTTACACTTAACCATAAACCTTCAACATCGGTAGCCGCAGCGTTGTCAGGTGCGCTTTCTACTTTTGTCAGGTTCACTGCTGATGTAATCAATACAAAGCGCAGTTCATCTTCAAGTGAAGCCAAGGTGTTAAACAAAGACTCTGTAGCATACAAGTCAATCTTAGCTTCTAACGAACCGCCTAACTGACCGTCTTTACGCGCTTGTTCCATCGCTTGGTTTGCAGCGTCTTTTACGCCTAATACCTGATGCCATAGTTCATCGTTAAATACGTCACTTTGCGTGAAGCTGTTAAAGCCTTCGTACCAGGTTTCGGTAAATACAAATTCACTACGCTCGCCCGGTAAAGCTTCCCAAATTTCTTGCGCCGTAAAGCTTGTGATGGGTGCCATCCAACGAACTAACGCTTCCATAATATGGTAAAGCGCAGTTTGACAAGAACGGCGTGCATTGCCATCAGATTTCGCCGTGTACTGTCTGTCTTTAATTACATCTAGGTAGAATGAACCTAACTCGATGGAACAGAAGTGCATAAGCTTTTGCGTAACGACCAACAAATCGTACTTTTCAAACGCTTCAACAAGTTCTTCTTGTAGTGCTTTCGCACGCGCCACAATCCAGCGGTCTAGTGCCACCATCTCGTCTTCTGGCAAAGCATCTTCTGGCTTAAAGCCATTAAGGTTTGCTAGTAAGAAACGTGACGTGTTACGTAAACGACGATATGCATCAGCAGCACGTTTTAAAATTTCATCAGACACCGCAATTTCACCGCGGTAATCAGTAGAGGCAACCCATAAGCGAAGAATGTCTGCGCCTAGTTTGTTCGTCACTTCTTGCGGTGCAACTACGTTACCTACCGACTTCGACATCTTTCTGCCGTGAGCATCAACGGTAAATCCGTGTGTCAGTACTTCTTTGTAAGGCGCATGACCGTGCATAGCCGTAGATGTCATTAGCGATGACATAAACCAACCACGATGTTGATCTGACCCTTCAAGATACAAATCTGCACTCGCGGGAATGTCTTCACGTTGGTCAACCACAAAGTAGTGCGTTACACCTGAGTCGAACCATACGTCTAGGGTATCGGTGACTTTGTCGTAGTTATCGGCTTCGCTACCTAGTAATGCAGCATCATCGATATCCCACCAGGCTTGAATACCTTTAGTTTCCACCTCAGCGGCCACTTTTTCCATAAGTGCAACTGACTCAGGGTGAAGTTCACCAGTAAGTTTGTGCACGTATAAAGGAATAGGAACGCCCCATGTACGCTGGCGAGAAATACACCAGTCTGGACGACCTTCTACCATTTTCTGGATGCGGTTTTCGCCCCACTCTGGGATCCACTTAGTTTGTTTAATTTGTTCGATTGACTCAGCACGTAAGCCTTTTTTATCCATGCTGATAAACCACTGCGGCGTAGCACGGAAAATGATAGGCGTTTTATGGCGCCAGCAATGCGGGTAGCTGTGCTCATATTTCACGTTAAGCACTAGGTTACCGTGCTCTTTTACCGTTTCAACAATGGTATCATTGGCTTTAAATACGAACTGGCCGGCAAATAAAGGCGTGTTTTCTAAATACACACCGTTGTTACCGACTGGGTTGTACACTTCAATGTCGTATTGTTTACCTACATTGAAATCGTCAACACCGTGAGCAGGCGCGGTGTGAACACAACCTGTACCTGATTCAGTGGTAACGTGCTCGCCCAAAATTAGCGGTACTTTTAAATCTAAGAACGGATGATTAACTAGCAGTTTATCTAAGCTTGAACCTACACAGGTCGCTACTTCACGATACTCTTCAATACCGTAGCGCGTCATGCAGCTTTCAAGCAAATCTTGCGCAACCACTAACCATTCGTTCGTCGACGTAATTTCTACAATCGCGTAGGTTAATTCTGGGTGCAAGCTGATGGCGCGGTTGGCAGGCAGCGTCCACGGGGTCGTTGTCCAGATAACCACGCCCGCTTTGTGCGCGGTTAAGTCTTCACTCGTTACTCCAAACGCAGCCGCAATAGCGTCTACATCAGCAACAGGGAATTTCACATCTATAGCAGGTGAGATTTTGTCTTGGTATTCTACTTCTGCTTCTGCCAACGCAGAACCACAGTCTGTACACCAATGAACTGGCTTAAAGCCTTTTTCTAAATGGCCCGATTCAACCACTTTACCCAGTGCGCGAATAATGTCGGCTTCTGAGCGAAAATCCATGGTTTTATAAGGATTATCCCAGGTACCGAATACACCAAGGCGCTTAAAGTCAGCCATTTGGCCATCAATTTGACGTTGTGCGTATTCGCGGCACTTTTGGCGAAACTCAGCAGCCGTCACTTTTTTGCCCGGCTTACCCACTTTCTTTTCTACCATCAATTCGATAGGCAAACCGTGACAGTCCCAACCCGGCACATAAGGCGAGTCGAAATCAGACAAGGTTTTAGACTTAACAATAATATCTTTAAGAATTTTATTTACTGCGTGACCAATATGAATATCGCCGTTTGCGTACGGAGGGCCATCATGAAGAATGAAAGGCTTCTTACCTTTCTTCGCTTCTCTAATCTTTGTGTATACCCCTTTTTCCTGCCAGTCTTTAAGCATTTTAGGCTCACGCTGAGCAAGGTTACCGCGCATTGGAAAGGCGGTTTCGGGTAGGTTTAATGTGGCTTTATAATCACTCATATAATTGTATTATCCGGTTACCTTTAATAATACCCAACGCCTCGTTAGGCGCTGTATAGGCTTGCATTGGTCGACGCTATATTAAGCGTGGTGACTTTATCACGTTTCACTATTCTAATAACAGGCGCGCCTTAGCGGCATCGGCCTGAATTTGTGCTTTTAGTATCTCAAACGAGTCAAATTTCTGTTCATCTCGTATTTTTGCAACAGGAAACACGGTCATTGGTTTCCCGTACAGGTCGGCTGACATATCGAAGATGTGCACCTCTAACTGGTTTCGCACCCCGTTTAACGTGGGGCGAGTACCAATGTTTGCCACGCCATTGAATTTTTTTCCATCTACAGCAACATGTACCGCGAAAACCCCGTGAATAGGCGCTCTGCAACGCTTCAGCATCACATTTGCGGTAGGGAACCCTATAGTGCGCCCTTTCTTTTCACCATGTACAACTCGGCCATACACAGCAAACGGCCTACCTAACATTTCTTCACTAAGCGCAAAATCAGAATCAGCCAGTGCTTCTCGCACTGCAGTAGAGCTAATCCGATGAGCATGCATCATAAAGCTTTGTGTGCTAACCACTTCAAAGCCGTACTTTTGTCCAGCGGCTTGCAGCATGGCAAAGTCGCCTTTACGACCTTGACCAAAGCGAAAGTCATCACCGACCACAAGAAATTTAACCCCTAGCTTATCCACCAGCAAATCATGCACAAAGGTATCGGCACTTTGACTGGCAAAAGCTCTGTTAAAACGCACAGCCAATAAACGATCGACGCCTTGCTGTTTCAGCAATTCGTACTTTTCACGCAATGGACTGATGCGTGCAGGCGCTCTATCGGGTGTAAATACTTCCTCGGGTTGAGGTTCAAACACCATCACCGTGGCCGGCAACCCCAGCGCTTTGGCTTTTTGGAGCACATTACTCAGCACTGCCTGATGGCCCAGGTGCACGCCATCAAACTTTCCTATGGTAAGTACACACCCGCTGTGCTGCGGTTTTACGTTGTTTAGCCCGCGGATAAATTCCACTATTAGCCACTGCCTTTAGTTACGACTGAAAATTTAAAGCTCGCGATTATAAACGAGCCAGCACGGAATACCAATATTAGCCGCCCCCACTTTTGAAATGACGACGTCTTGCACCCAATAAAATCATGCATGAGAAGAAAGCAGCGGCAGATAATGTGATAGTAATAGCGACATCCACCACTTGCACCGCCCATTCAAGGTCGAAAAATGCCACGCCCTTATCGCGATAATAAATCACTGCCCCCATCACTGCGCTGGCAATCAGTACTCTAATTATAAACATCACCGATGTACGGCTAAGCACAAATACCCCTTGCTTGTGCAAAGTAATATAAAGCAATGCGGCATTAAGTGTGGCCGACATGCTTGTAGCAATTGCTAAACCCACGTAGCCAAACCAAATTGCTAAAAGGTTGAACACCATATTGGCGACCATGCACCAAATACCAAATTTAACCGGGGTTTTAGTGTCTTGGCGCGAGTAAAAACCGGGTGCGAGTACTTTTACTAGCATAAAACTCAATAAACCAAATGCGTAAGCGGTTAATGAATAAGAGGCCATGGTAGCCGTTTCAGCCGTAAAGGCACCCCGCTGGAATATTACCGTTAAGATTTGTCGCGCCATGGTGGCTAAGCCTACGGCGGCTGGAATACCAAGCAAACACACCATACGAAATGCCCAATCTATATTGGCTGAAAAAGCTTTGGGGTCTTTACTTACATGATTGCGCGACAGCGCTGGCAATATCACCGTGGCGATAGCGATACCAAACAGCCCTAACGGGAACTCCAGTAAACGGTCGGAATAATACAACCAGCTAATAGAGCCTGTCATCAGGAAGCTGGCTATAAAGGTATCGAACAGCAAGTTAATTTGCCCTACCGAGACCCCGAATAAAGCAGGGATCATAAGGGTGCGTACTTTTACGACATTTTCATCTCGCCAGCCCCATTTAGGCTTTACTAATAATCCCGCCCGATACAAAAATGGCAGTTGGAAGGCAAGTTGTACTATACCGCCTATAAACACCCCCCACGCTAATGCAAAAGCGGGTTGCTCCATATCGGGGGCTAAAAAGACCGCACAGGCTATAATGCATACGTTAAGTAGCACTGGCGTAAACGCTGCTACTGCAAATTTATTTAGTGTATTTAAGATAGCCCCTGCCAAGCCTGTTAACGATACAAAGGCAAGATAGGGAAAAGTAATTTTCAGCATGGTTGATGCGAGTAAGAATTTATCTCCTGCCTCATCGCCCTGTACCCACGCAATAAACCACCCTGTACCGAACAGCGCGGCTAAAACTGGCGACGCGATAACGCCTATAAGGGAAACCACAAACACAATGGCTCCAAGCGTGCCGGAAATTTTAGCAACAAATGCTTTAAGCTCTGCTTTCTCGTGGTTTTGATGTACTTCGGTTAATACCGGAATAAATGCTTGCGCGAATGCACCCTCGGCAAATAATCGGCGCAGGAAGTTAGGTATTTTATTTGCAAAGAAAAACACATCGGCGGCAGCGCCATCACCCATTAGCCTTGCCACTACCACATCGCGCACTAACCCTAATACGCGGGATATCAACGTCATTACGCTGACAATAAGGCCTGATTTTAATAACTTCCGTGACACTAAGACTATTCCAATAGATACATTTCATTCAGTTAAGCGCTCAATCATAACGAAACCCTGTTACCGGCGAAACGTATTATTCAAAATATAAGTGCATCTCATGAATTTTTTTTGCTATAATCCGCGCCCGTTGTGGGTATGGTTTCGTACTGTTTCATTTGTATCTGTGTGCTGTATCTGTGCACATGAGTACATATGTACAATAGCCATTTCGTTCTGCACTTTTTATTTGGCGCTTTTATTAGCGCCTTTGTTAAGAACAGGCCGAAAAACAAAAGCATTCGATAGACATCTTATCTAATGTAGAAATTAACTTTCTACTTATTGGGTTAAATCGTTTGACTTTTGGCTGGATGATAGGCAAAATCCGCACCCTCGTTTTTGACATGAATTTATTTGGGAGTTACACCTTGGCTAACATCAAGTCTGCTAAGAAACGTGCAATCCAAGCCGAAAAGCGTCGCCAGCATAATGCTAGCCGTCGCTCCATGACTCGTACAAGCTTGAAGAAAGTAGTAGCTGCTATCGCTAGTGGTGATAAAGAAGGTGCACAAACTGCATTTGCTGCTGCAACTCCGATTCTTGACAGAATGGCTACTAAAGGTTTGATTCACAAGAATAAAGCTGCTCGTCATAAGAGCCGCCTAGCTGCACAAATTAAAGCTTTAGCTTAAATTTTACAGTTAGTAAAAAAGCGCCTATTGGCGCTTTTTTTGTGTCTTTTTTTTGTGTCCTTTGTTCGAGGCTTTTATTTGAAGCTTTTATTTGAAGCTTTTATCAGAGCGTTGGCACTAACTCATTTTGCGAATGGTGCTTGAAGGCGCAATACGTAGTACCCAATGTAATAATGCCCACGGCCAACTTGGCACATAAGACACCGCTTTTTCCTTATTAATGGCTTTTACCAACGCCTTACAACCTGTTTCGGTATCGACAATAAACGGCACTTTTTCTACCGTTTCATTAATTTCGGTACGAATAAACCCTGGATGTACGCAACTCACCTTAATTGGCGTATTCATCACATCTAAGCGGATACCCTCTGTCATAGACGTAAGCCCTGCTTTAGTGGCGGCATACACCGTCATAGCACGTCTGAAGCCTCTTACCGCACTAATTGATGAAATCGTTACTAGATGACCTTCATTTTGCGCTCTGAAGATAGTCATGGCCGCTTCGGCTTGTGCCAGTGCTGCCACAAAATTGGTCTCTGCGGTTTGCTTATTTGCATTAAAAAAACCCGTGCCAATAGAAGCGCCCTTGCCCATGCCCGCATTAACAATAACTCTATCGAGTTGCCCCATCTCTTGTTTAAACGCATCAAACACTTCAAATACTGCGTTATGGTCATTTACATCAAGCGACTTAATTAGCACCTTGATGTTAGGATTTACCGCTAGCAGTTCGCTTCTAAGTTCTTCTAAGCGGTCTAAACGTCTTGCACACAATGCTAAGTTGCTACCTTGCTTTGCGAACTCCGCCGCCATTCCTTTACCAAGGCCTGAGCTTGCGCCCGTGATCAGAATATTTTGTCTTATTGTCATTTTCTTTTTCCTGATTTACGAATGGCCTTTTTACAACGCCACATTAAGTAGTGAATGAATATCCAAAAGTTTTTAAACGCGGGATTATTGGTTTGACCGTGGTGATAGCGATAGTAAATTTGTTGTGCAATACCCGCTAATCGAAACAAGCCGTACACTTCATAAAAAGTGAAATCATCAACGTCAACATCCATTTGCTTGCAGTAATAAGCTACCACTTCATCTCGTGTCATCATGCCAGCCAGGTGAGTTGGCTGCCTGCGGGTAGATTGGGCTAGAAAATCATCATCTGCATTCACCCAATAGGCTAACGTATTACCTAAATCCATTAACGGATCGCCAAGGGTGGCTAACTCCCAATCCAGCACACCTAAAATATTCGTGTAGTCGTTAGGATCTAGCACTACATTGTCGAATCTAAAATCGTTATGGGTAATGCAAATACGCTCATTGCTTGGCATATTAGCCTCAAGCCAACGCATAACGCCTTTGCCCGAGGGGACATTCCAGGTTTTTGCTTTTGTATAGCGCTCACTCCAGCCTGTAATTTGGCGCTCTATGTAACCGCTGCCTTTACCAATCGTGTCTAAACCAGCCGCTTTATAGTCAACCTTATGTAGTTCTATTAAACTATCGAGTACATTTTTACACAGCTGATGGGTCTGTTCTGGGGAGGTCTTTAAGTCACGAGGGAGATTCTTACGTGGAATAACCCCTGTCAGCTTTTCCATGATATAGAATTCTGTGCCAATTACGGCTTCATCATCGCAATATGCCAGCATATCGGGCACATAGCTATACACCGGCTTCAGCGCTGCTTGAAGGCGATACTCTCGCCCCATATCATGGGCACCTTTTGCTTTAGTGCCCGCGGGCGCACGGCGTAATATTAACGACGTATTTTCGTATTCAAGACAGTAAGTCCAGTTAGACGCACCGCCTGAATATTGGGTCACCGTAGGTGTGCCGATGAGGTCTGTAATATGATTTTTTAGCCACCTATCGACAACATTAACGTCTAGCTCTTCGCCTTCTCTTACTGATACTGCTTTATCTAATACTGTATTCGTCATAGGTTACCGTCTTTCCATTGCACGTTTCATCGCTTTGGTTTGTTTTAGCATGTTGTTAATGTACATTTGGGTAGGAAGTAGTTTCTTCATCAAAAATGCGCGCTTGCCCAATTTATGGGTAAGGATTAAAAATCGCTTTTGGGCAACCTGATCGCAGATACTTTGCGCAACCTGTTCTTTGGTCATATCTGCTTTTTTAAAAAACCGCGCCATCATTTTGTGCATGGCAGGGTTATCGCTACGCATCGACTCATCAAGATTAGTTTTAAAGAAGCTAGGGCAAACCACACTCACATCGATATTATCAGGCGCAAGCTCTAGCTTCATGGTCTCAGACAGTGATACCACCGCCGCCTTCACCGCGTTATAGCTGTTCATGTAAGGAATTGGCGTTAGCCCCGCTTGGGAGGCAATATTGACAAAATAGCCCGATCTCTGTGCTTTAAACAAGGGCAGCATGGCCTTGCTGACGCGAACCATGCCTAATAGGTTGATATCGAAAATCCACTTCCACTGCGCAATACTTTCATCGCTTAAACTACCGCCTGACGCAACGCCTGCGTTATTAAACACAACATCAACACCGCCCCATCGTGCTTCTATCGCGGTAACCAAATTAGCGACATCATCATCTTGGGTAATGTCGCATGGTTGATAGAAAGCCTCTGTGCCTTTTTCCGTTAGTAGCGCTAGGGTTTCTTGCCCTCGCTGCTCATGGATATCAGCGATACAAACTTTTAATTTTTCGCCGTTTTTACCGTATTGTTCGCTTAACGCAAGGGCAATAGCTTGCCCTAATCCCGTGGCCCCACCGGTGATAAGGATGCGCTTTTCTTTATTATCTGTTTTTAGGTTATTTATTTTTAGGTTATTTGTTTTTATGTTATTGGTTTCTGTGCCCATGTTTTGTACTCGTATGTTTTGCTCTTATGGTTAACGCGCAGCCTAGGCTTTTTGAGTAGCGAGTGGTTTGTCCTTACCGTCACTTTTAGTTTTATTTTTCAAACGCTTCGACCACACAGCTAAAAGTCCCGGGCCTGCATACATCGTTAGACCGTAAACTCCAGCCGCCACGGCAAATTCAGGCGAGTTCAAAAAGGTAATGCAAATCAACATAGCAAGCGCAGCGTTTTGTACGCCCACTTCTATCGACAGTGTAATACCGTCTATCTTTGACAACTTAAAGGCGAAAGCCAAAATAAGTCCCAGCACTACTGCTGAAATATTCAGTGCTAAGCACACCAGCAAGGCCTCTTCCAATGACGCCATTAAATTCGCCCGCTCACTGATTAATATGCCAACGATCATGGCAATCATGAACCATAATGAAAAGGTTCTAAAAAAGCCCTCTACCTTAATAGAAAATGCAGGTTTGAAGTGGCGTATTGCCATACCAATGATGACTGGCACTATTGATACGCACACCAAGCCGACGACGGTAGTGACGATTGAAAATGAAGGCGCGTTCTCACCGGCGAAATAATCCATTGAATAATGAATAATAAAGGGAGTAGAGAATACACAAATAAAAGTCGATAGCGCGGTTAAACTTACAGATAGCGCTAGATTTGCCCGCCCTATATGACTGATTAAGTTACTCATAGTGCCGCCGGGGCACGCTGATAAAATCATAATACCAATCGCCATCGCCGGATTAAGGGAAAATGCCAAACACAAACCAAACGCCAATAAGGGGAGCAATACAGTTTGCCCCACCAGCCCCACTACAATGGGTTTAGGCGCTTTAAGTAACCGGGTAAAGTCAGCTACGGTTAACGTAAGCCCCATACCAAACATCACGAAAGCCAAAGCCAGTGGAAGAAGTATCTCGGTAAAAATCGAGGCCTGCATATATGCCCTTTGTTATTGTAATAATAGTAAATAAGCCAGTTTACAAACTGCCCCTAAACGTTCTGTTTACGTCATGGCCGAAACGTCATTCTGACAGCAGCCCTCGGCCCCCCAAGCCTCCTGCGTAACAGTTTAGCTACAAAACCACACTTTAATTAACATTTAAACCAGTGTAACCTCGAATAAAATAAATAGAAATGATACTTTTTTATGGAATTTCATAAATATGATGCATGGGAAAATAGATCTAAATTTGTTTTTTGTTCTTAAAGCTGTGTATGAAGAAGAGAGTATTACTGCGGCCGCTAAAGCATTACATTTAACTCAACCGGCAGTAAGTCATGCAATGTCGCGTCTACGAGATAAATTTGATGATGAGCTATTCGTGCGCCACAGCAGACGAATGGTGCCAACCCCGTTGTGCCAATCAATCATTCAGCCTATAAAAGAGGCTCTCGCGCACTTAGAGTCTACGCTGTCAGACCCCATCGATTTTGATATCAGCCGCTACAAGAGAGAATTAAGATTAGGACTAAGAGATATTCTTGAGTCAACATTCTTACCGGCACTTATTCCCGAGCTTTTGAAAAACGCAGCGAATATTACGGTAACTAGCAGACGGGTCACCCGCCCTGAACTCGAGAGTGCGCTTACCAATAAAGAGCTCGATATCGTTATCGACGCATTGGTGCCTACTGGCCCAGATATTCGTTCAACACTGGTATGCGACGAGCATTTCGTCCTTATCTGTGCGACAGAACACCCCATTTTAAAAGATAAAACGCTAGCCAATTATGTATCAGCGTCCCATGTGCTGGTGACCTTGAAAGACTCACGATTAGATACAGTAGACTTAGCGCTAGCGAAACAAAATGCGACCCGACAGTTTGCCCTGCAGTGCGAACATTACTTCGCCGCTGCAAGCGTAGTCAGCAAATCAGATTTATTACTTACTGTACCAAGTCGCTATGCAGAACAAATTACCAGTAGCTTACCGGTTGCCGTTACCACACTGCCCTTTGACGTGCCACCTATGCCCATTCACATGTACTGGCACAAGCAAGCGGATGAAGATTTAGTGAATAAATGGATGCGAGAGAAGTTACTAACACTGGCTAACGAGCTTCTGTAAAACAGATTTTGTTGAAATAGACACCTGTAACACTATCGTCAAACAAGCGTCACCATTTTGTCAATTAACCACCATATAGTGGCGTTCCAAGGCAATCGCTTTGGGACCTTGCTATGAAAAAAACACATTACCGCACACTTTGGCTTTCTGATATTCACCTTGGCAATCGTGATTGCAAAGCTGAATACCTACTTTCATTTTTAAACAGCGTCACCGTCGACACCCTTTATTTGGTTGGCGACATTGTCGATATGTGGCAAATGACAAAACAATTTCGTTGGCCACAAGCGCACAATCAAGTTATGCATAAGCTAATGGCGATGAGCCAAGATGGCACCCGCGTTGTTTATCTCCCAGGTAATCACGACGAACCCATTCAGTCTTATTCCGGCATGGCATTTGGTGATATTGAAATTGAGCGTCAACTTGTTCATACCACGGCCCAAGGCAAACGTTACCTTGTGTTACATGGCGATCAATTTGATGGCGATGTCACTATGGGTAAATTTCATGCATGGATTGGCGATAAAGGTTACGACTTACTGCTGTTTTTAAACCGCGAGTTCAATCGTGTTCGTAGCTGGCGTAAACGTGAGTACTGGTCACTTGCCGGTTACATTAAAAAGCATATCAAAGGGGCAAACGAAGCGATTGCTCGCTACCGTCAGGCTTGCTGTTCACGGGCAGCAGAAATGGGACTTGACGGGGTAATTTGCGGTCACATTCATCACCCTGAAAGCACAATGGAAAACGGTATTCATTACATCAACGATGGCGATTGGATGGAAAACTGCAGTGCCTTGGGTGAAGACGAAAGTGGAAACCTAACGCTAATCTATTCCCTTGAAACCATGAACAACGCAGATAATGTTACGCCACTTAAAGTGAAAACTTCACCATCGAAAGCAGCATAAGCATATCACTTCAACCCGCGTTTCATGATGCACGAAACGCGGGCGTCTGCATTGTCAGATAACTGACATCAAACTGTGTGAAAAACGTCATATTCCCCTGCTATTGTTCGCAAAAACCGAGAAAGACTATGTTTACTGTTGATGAAGTACTAAATAAACACTATCCCCAAGTGGCTAACAACCCCTTGTTGTTTAGGTCTTTATCGTTTGTGCTGCGCCACCTTTTGCATGAACGAGAAATAATAGAGTTCGGCGAAACCTATCCTCATTACGAAGACATCGATTTTGTAGAGCAAGTGCTCGAATACTTCAATATTAGTTACTCCACCCGAGATGTAGAGAAAGAGCGCATTCCCTCACAAGGTCGTGTTGTGATTATTGCCAACCATCCTATCGGCTCACTAGATGCCCTTGCGCTAATTAAACTGGTTAGTGAAGTGCGTCACGATTTAAAAGTAGTGGCAAACCAAATGCTCATGGCCATTGAGCCTTTGCATGACATGCTGTTACCAGTCAATAATATGCAAGGCGGGACGCCGAAACAGCATTTAGGGGCTATTCAAAATCACCTGCAATCAGACGGCGCTATTTTAATATTTCCCGCCGGAGAAGTGTCACGTTTGCGGCCTCAAGGTGTGCGTGACACCCTATGGCATTCAGGCTTTTTACGTATAGCCCGACAAGCCAAGTCCCCTATTCTTCCGGTTTATATTGATGCCAAAAATAGCCCGCTGTTTTATGGGGTATCTATGGTGTACAAACCCTTAGCCACCGCGCTGCTGGTGAAAGAAATGTTTAAGCAACGCAAGAAACACCTTCCTATGCGAATAGGCGAACTTATTCCTTTTGAGTCTTACCAACAAACCAGCATAGCGCTAAAAGATCAGGTAAAACTATTTAAGCGCCACTTATACCGCATTGGCAGTAACAAGAAAGGTATCTTTGACACGCAAGCTCCTGTGGCCATGCCGGAAGATAGAAAAGAGCTTTCCCGTGCAATGAAGCAGTGCGAACACTTAGGCCACACTAGCGACGGCCAGTCGATATATTTGTACCAACATAAAAACTGCTCACCAATTATGCGTGAAATTGGCCGCTTAAGAGAAGTGGCCTTTCGTGCGGTAGGTGAAGGTACTAACAAACGCCGCGATATAGACCAATACGATACTTACTACTATCACTTAATTCTTTGGGATGAGAGTAATTTAGAGATTGTGGGGGCATATCGTTTTGGCGATGCTGAGTTACTGAGTCATAAAGACCACCCTACCGGTTTATATTCGGCAACGTTGTTCGACTATGGAAGTGAGGAAAGTAACAGCACCTTGTTCAAAGAGGGGCTCGAACTTGGTCGTAGCTTTGTCCAACCCTGTTACTGGGGCAAACGTAGTTTAGATTATTTATGGGTTGGCATAGGTGCATTTTTAAATCGCTACCCGAAATATCGATACATGTTTGGCGCGGTATCTTTAAGTAATGCTTACCCACAACCAGCTAAGGACTTAATTGTACAGTTCTACTCTACGTATTTTCCGGCTAAGTTTGGGCAAGCCACTTCTAAGCGGCCCTATCAAATGTCGCAAGATCCCTTGTATACCTTTACCGGTAACGACTATAAATCTGAGTTTACTCAGTTAAAGCATTTACTCGCCAATATGGGCGTGAACGTACCTACCTTATACAAGCAATACAGCGAACTATCGAAAACCGGTGGCGTTGCGTTCTTAGATTTTAATGTAGACCCTGACTTTAACGACTGCATAGACGGCCTAGTGGTGGTCGATTTAGAAGCGTTAACCCAAAAGAAAAAGGAACGCTATTTAGGAGCAACACAATTAAAACCTGAGCTTAAAAAGTCAGCGTAGAGGTTTACAAATGGCTAATATAGGTGGCTTGATTACCTGATTTACGTCAACCACCCTATATAAGACACTACACTAAAATAAGAAAAGCGCCCGATGGCGCTTTTCTTATTCTCGTTGGCATATGAATCTAATACAGGCGTTACAGACTCAATAAAATATCGGTGAATATATCTTCTAAGGTTACTATATCCGATAAATGCACATGTTCATTAACTTGGTGGATGGTGGCATTTGGCACCCCCACTTCTACCACTTGGGTTGCGTCTGATGCAAAAAACCGCCCGTCAGAGGTACCGCCAGACGTACTGACCACAGGGTAACGACCAGTGGCTTGTCGAATGGCTTTTTCTGTAATATTAATTAAGCACCGCTTTTCAGTATTGCTTCGACTCAAATAGGATTCACAAGGTCTAGACCAGCTTATCGAAGCACCGCTATCTACTTCAGCGATAATACGTGTTAGTAACTTAACTAAGCTATGGCGGTTAAATTGCCATGCATAACGCACATTAAATTCAATACGGGTGCTGCCCGACACCAAATTATCAGTAAACGCGCCCGTATCTACGTGAGTAACTTGCAAAGACGTACCTGGAAAGTCGAGACTACCTTGTTCAAACTCGTAGGAGGATAACGCCTGTATGATACGGCTTGCTTTGTGAATTGCGTTATCGCACGTATGCGGGTAAGCAACATGCCCTTGTTTTCCCGATACCAAAATTGTGCCCGACAATGAACCTCTGCGGCCTACTTTAATGGTATCGCCGGTAGTTTGCGTAGCAGTAGGCTCGCCTACTAAGCACATATCAAGTGTAATTTGTTTAGCATCTAAAAAGGCCTTTATCCATTTAGAGCCATATTCCGCCTCACCTTCTTCATCACTGGTAATCAACCACCAATACGTATATTGGTTCGAATCCATTGATGGTAGTGCTCTTTCTGTTGCTGCTAGCATGGCAGCAACCCCCGTTTTCATGTCGGCAGCGCCGCGACCATAAAGCTTGTTTTGACTTATCACTGGGCAAAAAGGGTTAGATTTCCATTTTTCTAATGGGCCTGGAGGCACTACATCGGTGTGACCAGAAAAAGCAAAATGGGTAGGCCCATCACCCCATTTAGCGATTAAATTAGTCACCCCTTCAACCTTGTGCTTTTCACATGCAAAGCCTAGCTTTTCTAACCGATGCATTAGATAGCTTTGACACCCTGCATCAACTGGGGTTATGGATTCCCGTGCCATAAGCACCTCAGCAAAATGAATGCTTCTAGCGTGGTGGACCAACGAAAGCGCAGTATTGTTCATAAGAATAAATGAAGTCTAAGTTTGCTTACCTGTTATTACACAAAGTAAAGATGACACACAGATAACAAAATTAAGACAAGGAAATGACAAGGCTAAACTGATTTCCCCTTATATACTGTAGTCATATATAGTTAGGGTTATAGATGATTCTATCGATAAACTTGTATTTAGGCAGCGAGCTTAAGTTATTACTAGAAGCGGTTACCCTACATAAAATTTAATCCCCCTTTACCGATACAACGCGAGGTCGAGTTTTGCTAAAGATTATTGTACTAATACCACTTATCTTGTCTTTATTGTGGTTTGGCTACTTGAGGGTGAATAGCTATTCCCTAGCACAAGGTAAACAAGGTTTTACTTACATACTGGTACTGTCGAGTGTTATTGCGGCATTTTACGCGCTTATGCTCGTCCTGACTCATTAGCATTTCTACTAACCAAGAAAAGCGCCCACAAAAAAGCCAGTGTTGGCGAAGCGATAATAACATCGCTTGTTCAACACTGGCTTTTTTAGCGTATTTTTCACTTACCGTTAAGGCGAGGAATAGCGCTAGGCTTAATATATAACGGTTTTACGTTTCAAACTGGTTATATTCTCACAAGCCCTTAAACAGTAAGATCAATAATACTAAAGGCTTTCAGACACCGTAACATCAGCATCAGCACGTAAAGCTTCAATGAACTGCTGGTAAACACGTTGACCTTGCATCTGTGCTAAACGAGGTTTCAGACTTTCTGACATCTCAGCACTTAGCGCAGGCGCACTGTTCACTTTAACAAGCTCAACAATGGCAACGTCACCGTTCACGGTTGCTACCACATCTACACGCTTTTCAGCTTCGGTAGATAAGGTGAACAGTTTATCAACGATACTGCGGTTTAATGTACTACCACTTCTCGCCACTGCTTCAGCACTTTCCCAGCTCAATGATTTTTCCGATAATGTAGACTCAACACTTTCGCCTTGTTTCAGCGAATCAACAATGTCAGTAGCCCAGCTTTCAGCAGCTTCTTGCGCCTTCTGTGCTTTCACTGTTGATACAATTCCATCACGAACTTCGTCTAGGGCTTGAGTACGCTGTGGCAAGTGCTCTACAACACGCACAACAACTACCGTTTCATCATCTAGTTCGATAATGTCACTGTTCACGCCTTCATCGATAAGTTCAGAAGAAAACGCTACGTCAGTCAGTGCTGGTGAGCTCATATCTACTGGCACAGTGTTACGGCTAAACAAACCCGTTTCCTGCACTGGTAAATCAACTGCGTTAGCAACATCTTCTAGTGTATCAGGCACTTCAAATGCAATTTCAGCCATGGTGTTTTGCAACTCGAAGAATTCTTCTAATGCTTTATCGGTAAGCAATGTCTCGCGAATTTCTGCTTCTACGTCTTCAAACGCTTGAACTTGCGCTTCTTTAAGTTCAGTCAATTTAATGATGTGAAAGCCGAATTCAGTTTCAACAACGTCGGTATAGTCACCCACATTGGCTAAACTAAACACCGCTTCATCAAACGCATCATCCATCATTCCAGGGGTGATGAAATCTAGATCACCACCATTTTCAGCTGAAAAAGTGTCATCAGAATTACTTTCAGCTAACTCAGCAAAATCAGCACCATCGTTCAGTTGGTCTAATAGTGCTTGAGTTTTCGCTTTTGCTGCATCAGCGTCATCGCCTGCCTCGATAAGAATATGTGAAACTCGACGCTCTTCTTCTTTGCCATAACCGCTAAGGTTATTGTCATAGTAAGTGCGAACGGCTTCTTCATCGACGCTTACGCGGCTTTTAACGTCTTCTACTGTGAGTGATACATAGGCAAGCTTAATTTGCTCTTCGGTATCAAATGCAGTGATGTTAGCGTTGTAATATTCAGCAATATCATCTTCTGTTACTTCCACCGACTCGGCGAATGAAGCAGAATCAATCATCACGTATTTAGCGTCACGAGTTTGAAGCTGTAATGCATTTGCACGTTCAGCTTCACCAGGCAACGCAAACTCAGAATTGGTTAACGCTGCAGCCAATTGATTTTGTGTCATTTGAATGCGTAAATAATCACGGAAGTCAGCAACCTGAAAACCGTTTTGACGCAAAATAGTTTGGAAACGGTCGTTGTCGAACTGACCACCGAACTGAAACTCTGGCATTTGTACGATAGTTTCACGAATTTGAGCATCGCTAACGCGTAAGCCCATTTCCTGTGCTTGTTGCTGAATAAGTTTTTCAGCAATAAGTCTATCTAGTACGTTACGACGAAAGTCACTTAAATACTGTTCGCTTGAAAACAACTGGGCAATGCTCTCGCCAAATTGTGATTCCATTTGTGCCCGTTGGTTCTGATAACCGCGTTCTAATTCCTGAGCAGAAATTTCTTCGCCATTAACTGTTGCTACTGCCGTAGTACCTGAAGACGTCAGGTAGCTTCCTACACCAGCAAACACGAAACTCAATACGATTAGGGCAATAATTGCCATTGCCCATGGGCCTTGAGAACCTTCTCTGATTCTTTCTAGCATGATTGTTCTTCAACTCCGTTGCTTACTACACTTGCCCTTTAGCGTTGGATAATGCCTACGCTAACATCATGGCAAAAAATAAGCGGTGATTATAACCTAATACCTGTGAAGATAAACGGCTTAACAAAAACTAATCCTTCTATTGTCCAATAAAACCGCAGCGTGGTGCGCAATGCACTGTCGCGCTATAGGTGAGATAAAGAAAATAGTGGGAAATGATAAATTCGGCGTTACAAATAAAAAAGGCGATGGCATAAGCCATCGCCTTTTTCTTGCAAGTTTTGCTTAGTTACAAGCGTCTTTCAGAGCTTTACCAGCTTTGAAAGAAGGAACTTTCGCCGCTGAAATCTGAATAGTCTCACCAGTTTGTGGATTACGACCACTACGAGCAGAGCGCTCACGTACTGAGAAAGTACCGAAACCGACTAGTGCCACTTGGTCACCGTCTTTAAGTGCTGCAGTTACTGAGTCAGTGAATGCATCTAGAGCGCGGCCGGCAGCTGCTTTTGAAATATCTGCGCCAGCAGCAATTTGGTCGATAAGTTGAGACTTGTTCACTATTATGATCCCCTTCGATTGTTATTATACTGTTTGTCCAAAACGATTTGATTGAACGTTATAGCAAGCTTGATTCTGAACATCAAGCATCTGTCACAATTAATTAACTTTTATTGAATCGCTGCAATCCCTTTTGTGGCAAGGCTTCAAGCGAATACAAATTAAAGGTAACACAACTCTTGCGACAAGAAAGCCCTATTTTGAAAAAAATAGGCGAATTGGCGAAGGTATGCACACTTTTTAATCAATTATTGCAAATTTAAGGCTGCAAGCCTTTAAAATTAGGACATGCAGCCAACCATTTTAGCTTTTAGTTGCAACCTCAAAAGACTCTACTGGCTCTTGAAGTGCAATATCAAGCACATCATCAATCCACTTTACAGGGTGAATTGATAAATCTTTTTTCACATTTTCTGGAATTTCTTCCAGATCACGTTCATTTTCTGCTGGAATAACCACCGTTTTAATTCCACCACGGTGTGCGGCTAGTAGCTTTTCTTTCAAACCACCAATGGCCAACACTTCACCACGCAGCGTTATTTCACCGGTCATAGCCACATCGCATTTAACGGGATTACCTGTTAACGATGACACTAAAGCTGTACACATTGCGATACCCGCACTTGGGCCATCTTTTGGTGTAGCACCTTCAGGCACATGCACGTGAATATCGCGTTTTTCATAAAAATCTTCGTTAATACGAAGCTTTTCAGCGCGACTACGCACAACCGTCATTGCAGCTTTGATAGATTCCTGCATAACATCACCAAGCGAACCGGTTGATGTCATCTTGCCTTTACCTGGTACTGACGTGGTTTCGATAGTCAGTAAATCTCCGCCTACCTGTGTCCATGCTAATCCGGTAACTTGGCCAATTTGATTGTCTTTATCTGCTTTACCGTAATCGAAGCGTTGTACACCTAAGTAATCTTTAAGATTATCTTGAGTCACTGACACTTTATCTTTGCTCTTAGTCAGCAAGATATCTTTAACGGCTTTACGACATACCTTAGAAATCTCACGTTCTAAGCTACGAACGCCTGCTTCACGGGTGTAGTAACGAATCATGCCGATAATGGCAGATTCGGTAATCTCAAGCTCTTTAGACTTAAGCCCGTTACGTTCCATTTGCTTACTGATTAAGTGACGTGTTGCGATGTTTAGCTTTTCGTCTTCGGTATAACCAGAAAGACGGATAACTTCCATACGATCAAGTAATGGGCCTGGAATATTCATACTATTCGAGGTCGCCACAAACATTACATCAGATAAATCGTAGTCCACTTCTAGATAGTGGTCACTGAAACTATTGTTCTGTTCTGGGTCAAGCACTTCGAGTAACGCAGATGCAGGGTCGCCACGCATATCAGACGACATTTTATCAATCTCATCTAATAGGAAAAGTGGATTTTTAACTCCAACTTTTGCCATTTTCTGTACTAATTTACCAGGTAATGAACCTATGTAGGTACGTCTGTGCCCACGAATTTCAGCTTCATCACGCACGCCGCCTAATGCCATACGTACATACTTGCGCCCTGTCGCTTTCGCAACAGATTGGCCAAGAGAGGTTTTACCCACACCAGGAGGCCCTACAAGACACAAGATAGGCCCTTTCAGCTTTTTAACACGCTGTTGTACCGCGAGGTATTCTAGAATGCGTTCTTTGACTTTCTCTAACCCGTAATGATCTTCATTTAAAACCACTTCAGCGCGAGATAAATCTTTCTTCACTGGTGAGCGCTTATTCCACGGTACGTTGGTTAGCCACTCAATGTAACTGCGCAACACGGTAGCTTCTGCCGACATGGGCGACATCATCTTAAGCTTTTGCAACTCAGACTTAGCTTTATCCAACGCTTCTTGCGGCATTTTGGCGTCTTCGATTTTCTTCGCTAACGCTTCAAATTCATCTGGTGCATCATCAAGTTCACCGAGTTCCTTTTGAATGGCTTTCATTTGCTCATTCAAATAGTACTCACGCTGACTTTTTTCCATTTGCTTTTTAACACGGGTGCGAATTTTCTTCTCGACCTGTAGCAAATCGATTTCACCTTCCATCAAGGCCATTAAATACTCAAGGCGTTCATTCACCCCTTTCATTTCTAGCACTTTTTGTTTTTCGGTGAGTTTAAGCGGCATGTGTGCAGCCATGGTATCTGCTAAGCGTGCAGCATCTTCAATACCATTTAGCGACGTAAGTACCTCAGGCGGTATTTTTTTGTTTAGCTTAACGTAACCTTCAAACTGCGATACCGCAGAGCGAATAAGCACTTCTTGCTCGCTCTCATCAATAGCACCGTCTTCAATTTTATTTACGTTAGCTACAAAGAATGGCTCTGATTGCTCGTAACCTTCAACTTCACCACGCACACTCCCTTCAACTAACACTTTAACCGTGCCGTCAGGAAGTTTCAAAAGTTGAAGAATGGTAGCAATAGTACCAACGGTATAAATGTCATCGGCATCGGGTTCATCCACACCGGCGTCTTTCTGGGCCACTAAGAAAATCTGTTTCTCGTTTTCCATTGCCGCTTCAAGACAACGAATCGATTTTTCTCGCCCGACAAATAAGGGTATGACCATATGCGGATAAACAACCACGTCCCTTAAGGCAAGCACAGGAATTTCAATGCGATTTTCTCGCTCAACTGTCATACGTGTTCTCTATTAGTTAGCATTGTCGATTGATATGGGGATGCTAGCGCAAAGTTCAAATAAAACATTATTAATGTACGTAAATTCGCTGCTTTCCCTGCTTTTCTTTACCATTATCGATTTTAGACCGTATGGCAATAGTTTGTTGCCGAATCTATCAGAAAGGATAGGTTAAACGGGTTTGTTTGCTTAAATAACCAACAAGTTGTTTTTTGAAAGACGAAAAAACGCTGATTTTGGCTATACGCGAAAGCGTAATATTTGAGTATTATTTTTATGGCTTTGAAGTAAATGATCTTGAATGTTGAGGTTCAGGGTGAAAGTAAGCTTGAGATTAACAAAGCCTAACGCAGAAAATAGTGATGTGCTGTTAGAAAACAAAAAAGGCCCCGAAGGACCTTTTTTAGAAAGTAAAACAACCTACTCAGAAGCTGCTTTTTTATCTGTATTGTCGTAAATTAAAATAGGTTTTGATTCGCCTCGAATGACGGTTTCATCAATAACCACTTTGCTTACGTCTACCGCAGACGGTAATTCGTACATGGTATCAAGCAAAACTGCTTCAACAATTGAACGAAGACCACGGGCACCCGTTTTACGATCCATCGCCTTTTTAGCGATAGCATGCAGTGCGTCGTCACGGAACTCAAGTTCCACATCTTCCATATCAAATAAAGCTGAATACTGCTTCGTAATCGCATTCTTAGGCTCTTTAAGAATTTGAATTAAGGCTTCTTCATTCAATTCTTCAAGGCTAGTGACCACAGGTAAACGACCGATAAATTCAGGAATTAACCCGTATTTAACTAAGTCTTGTGGTTCTACTTGCTTGAACAACTCGCTAATTTGCGCGGTGTTTTCAGATTTAGACTTAACAGCCGCACCGAATCCAATACCCGTACCTTTCTGCGCACGTTGTTCAATAACCTTATCAAGGCCTGCAAATGCGCCACCACAGATAAACAGAATCTTAGAGGTATCTACCTGCAAAAATTCTTGCTGTGGATGCTTACGGCCACCTTGTGGAGGAACCGAAGCAACAGTACCTTCAATAAGCTTAAGCAATGCTTGTTGTACACCTTCACCCGATACATCACGAGTAATAGATGGGTTATCTGACTTACGCGAAATTTTATCAATTTCATCAATGTAAACAATGCCGCGCTGAGCTTTTTCAACGTCGTAATCACACTTTTGCAGAAGCTTTTGAATGATATTTTCAACATCTTCACCTACATAACCGGCTTCGGTTAATGTAGTTGCATCTGCCATTGTGAAAGGAACGTCAAGCAAACGTGCAAGCGTTTCCGCCAGTAATGTTTTACCACTACCCGTTGGGCCGATAAGTAGGATATTACTCTTACCAAGCTCCACACCATCGTGCACATCACCATTACGCAAACGTTTGTAGTGGTTATATACCGCTACAGACAATACTTTTTTGGCGTGCTCTTGACCGATAACGTAGTCATCTAAGTGTGCATGGATTTCATTTGGCTTTGGTAAAGCATCCTGCTTCTGCTTAGGCGCGATTTCCTTGATTTCTTCGCGAATGATATCGTTACATAACTCAACACACTCGTCGCAAATAAATACCGACGGGCCTGCTATTAACTTTCTTACTTCGTGTTGGCTTTTGCCACAAAACGAGCAGTACAGTAACTTGTTATCACCGTCACCGCTTTGTTTATCACTCATTACTATTGCCTCTGCCTTGCCTGAACCGAAAACCAAATCGTGCCAAGCACTAGTTCAGGTCTACTATCTATAACTATACTACTTAGTTGCAGCCGCGTCAGATCGATTTGTCATAACTTGGTCGATAAGACCATACTCTTTAGCTTCAGTTGCACTAAGGAAGTTGTCACGATCAGTATCGTGTGCAACTTTCTCGTAATCTTGTCCAGTGTGTTGCGCCATCAAGCGGTTCAACTTCTCTTTAATAGACAGGATTTCTTTCGCATGAATTTCAAAATCTGATGCTTGACCTTGGAAACCACCTAAAGGTTGGTGAATCATCACGCGGGAATTCGGTAAACAGTAACGCTTACCTTTAGCACCACCAGATAGCAAGAACGCACCCATGCTGGCCGCTTGACCCACACATACTGTGCTTACGTCTGGCTTGATGAAATTCATGGTGTCGTAAATTGCCATACCCGCAGTTACAGAACCGCCAGGTGAATTGATATAAAGGAAAATGTCTTTTTCTGGATTTTCAGCTTCCAAAAATAGCATTTGAGCCACAATCAGGTTGGCCATGTGGTCTTCTACCTGCCCTACTAAGAAAATAACATTTTCTTTTAGTAGACGAGAATAGATGTCGTACGAACGTTCACCTTTGGAAGTCTGTTCAACTACCATAGGAACAAGTGCATTCATTGGATCAAATGGGGTATTAGTCATAGCTACCTTGATTATCTAGCGTTAAAAACAAAAATGCTCGGAAGGCTCCGAGCATTTAAGCAGTTGCTGACAGGTGAAGTCAATCAGACAGTAAAAAATTACGCCTGTTTGTTCATAACCTCGTCAAAAGCTTTAGTTACTTCGGTAACTTTAGCTTGCTCAAGTACCCACTCAACCGCCTGCTCTTCTAATGCAACATTTTGCATTTGCTGCATAAGCTCTTGGTTGTTGTTGTAATATTCTACAACTTCTTGAGGGTCTTCATACGCAGAAGCAGCAGTTTCGATCATCTCGTTTACTTTTGCTTCGTCAGCTTTAAGTTCGTTTTGCTTAATTACTTCACCTAATAATAGGCCAATTGAAACGCGACGCTTAGCATTATCAGTAAATAATTCAGCTGGCAACTCTGGAAGGTTTTGACCACCGCCCTGTTGGCTGAAACGCTGTTTAGCTTGTTCACGTAAAGCGTTAACTTCTTGGTCGATAAGTGCTTGAGGAATATCAAGCTCGTTAGCGTCAACCAATTTAGCAATAACGTCTTCTTTAACCTGAGTTTTAAGTGTTTGATCTAGCTCGCGTTGCATGTTCTTACGAACTTCAGCTTTAAGCGCGTCAACACCACCTTCCTGAACACCGAATAAGGTAGCAAACTCTTCGTCAACTTTAGGAAGTGACTGGCCTTCTACTTTTTTCACTGTTACTTGGAATACCGCGTCTTTACCTTTAAGGTTTTCTGCATGGTAATCTTCAGGGAAAGCAACTTCTACTGTTACTTCTTCGCCCGCTTTCGCGCCTACAAGTGGCTTTTCGAAACCTGGGATCATGCGATCTTGACCTAGTTCAAGTTCGAAATCTTCAGCTTTTCCGCCTTCAAATTCTTCACCGTCGATAGAACCAACGAAATCGATAACAACTTTATCGTCTTTCTTCGCTTTACGTTTAACTTCTTTCCAAGAAGCGTGTTGCTTCTGTAGCGTTACCATCATGTTATCAAGATCTTCGTCAGTAATTTCTACTACTGGCTTTTCGATTTCAATATCGTTGATGCCTTTAACTTCTACTTCTGGATATACTTCAAAAGAAGCAACAAATTCCAAATCCTGACCATCTTCATCTTTAGTCAGTTCGAAATTTGGCATACCAGCTGGCTGAATTTTTTCTTGAACGATAGCCTGGTAGAAGTTTTGCTGCATTACATCACCAGCAATTTCTTGACGCACTGCTTGGCCGAAACGCTTTTTGATTACGCTTACTGGTACCTTGCCTGGGCGGAAACCGTTAATACGTTGCGTTTTCGCCAACTGCTGTAGGCGAGATTTAACAGCTGAATCAATAGCGTCAGCTGGAACGGTGATAGTAAGACGGCGTTCTAAACCCTGGGTCGTCTCGACTGAAACTTGCATTATATTACCTCAACTTTACGCCTATTTAAGCGCTTTGTTCTCAATCCCCTCTCCCGTCATGTCTATGTGACATATCACACCGGGGTAGAGGTCGTTTCCGACGTTTGCACTAACAAAACACCACACAATACTGTGTTAATCGCGTATTTGTTACAAACATACGAGTTAAAAAAAGACGCCGTAGTATACAGTCGCAGAGAACGAGAGTCGAGAGGGAAACACAAGTTTGTAACACGCTTTTGAATGATAAGTGTGCAAACGGATAAAAATAAGGAATTTAGTAAGGAAAATATAACGAGGATAGAGTAAATGGTCGGTGAGATAGGATTTGAACCTACGACCCCTTGTACCCAAAACAAGTGCGCTACCAAGCTGCGCCACTCACCGACAATACTACTTAAAAAGCACTTACAACAGCTTTTGTGAAAAAAGCCTAAAACATGGTGCGGAAGGAGAGACTTGAACTCTCACGCCGTGAAGCACTGGAACCTAAATCCAGCGTGTCTACCAATTCCACCACTCCCGCGAAAAAGTGGGGTGGACGATGGGGCTCGAACCCACGACAACCGGAATCACAATCCGGGGCTCTACCAACTGAGCTACGCCCACCACTGAGGTGCTTGCAATAAATAAACATGTTGAATTGATAGTACATGTTTATCTTTAAAGATTCGACCAATCCGAATCAGGTCCTACCTGACTCGCATGGCGCGTCCGGCAGGATTCGAACCTGCGACCCACGGCTTAGAAGGCCGTTGCTCTATCCAGCTGAGCTACGGACGCTCGGCGAATCTTCGCTTGCAAAAAATGGTCGGTGAGATAGGATTTGAACCTACGACCCCTTGTACCCAAAACAAGTGCGCTACCAAGCTGCGCCACTCACCGACTGCGTAACGATACGTTTGAAGCAATTTGCGTCTGTGCCGTTACGGGGTGCGAATATTACTGACAAGACCCCACCTCGTCAAACACTTTTTTAAATAAAATATTCAACCGCTCATAAAGCACGCATAATTGTGCTTTTTTGAGCACTTTGGGCATTTTTCAAACTAACCGAAACTTAAAAACCAATAATTTAATGCAAACTTTAAGGTAGGAGGTGTATTCGTTCATCGTAAACAACTTCACTATTTATCGAAATTTACTTTTTATAAGCGCAAATCTTTAAAAGTTTTCTCGATTTACAGTAATTGTATGTTTCTACTGGTCGCCACATGCAGTTTTATGAAACAATAATTAGCACTTAATGACCACACATTATAATCACTTCTATGACAGCTCATTTAATTGACGGCAAATTAATTGCCAAACAAGTACGCCAGCATGTTGCTTCTTATGTAGATTCACTTATAGACGCAAAGAAACGTCAACCTGGTTTGGCCGTGGTATTAGTCGGTAGCGATGCCGCCTCTCAAGTTTATGTTTCTAACAAACGTAAAGCATGTGATGAAGTGGGATTTGTATCTCGTTCTTTTGATTTACCCGCTGACACTACAGAAAACGAACTGTTAGCGCTTGTCGATCAACTAAATGACGATAAAGAAATAGACGGGATTTTAGTGCAGCTGCCCCTACCTGCCGGTTTAAATGCAGAAAAAGTATTAGAGCGCATTCACCCACTTAAAGATGTTGATGGGTTTCACCCTTATAATATAGGTAGATTGGCACAACGTATCCCCGCACTTCGCCCATGCACTCCAAAAGGAATCATGACCATGATCGAGGCCACTAAGCGCCCCGTTAAAGGTTTAGATGCGGTTATTGTGGGTGCTTCTAATATTGTGGGTCGCCCTATGAGCTTAGAACTATTGCTTGCGGGTTGTACGGTCACTACTTGTCATAAATTTACACAAGATTTAAAAGCCCATGTAAGTCGTGCTGACCTTCTTGTGGTCGCGGTAGGCAAGCCAAACTTTATTCCTGGTGACTGGATTAAGCCCGGCGCTATCGTTATCGATGTTGGCATCAACCGTGTGAGTGACGGTTCATTAGTTGGCGACGTAGATTTTGAGCCTGCTAAACAACGTGCGGGGTGGATTACCCCGGTTCCTGGTGGTGTGGGCCCTATGACAGTCGCTAGCTTGATTGAAAACACCCTAGAAGCTTACGTCAAATACCATTCTTAAGTTGAATTTGTGAACGATACACAGTTTATAGAAGCCACTATGCGTTGGGTTGATGACATTGTCATCAACCACAACTTTTGCCCCTTTGCAGGTTTTGTACGTCAACCGGGCCAAATTCGCTGCGTCGTGGTTAAAGGAGATGCAGGCGATGTTATTGCCTCGCTTTTCGATGAGTGTAAACGCTTAGACGAACAAGACGATATTGCTACTACCCTTATCATCGCACCTTCATCACCTACAGCTTCCTTCGATGATTACCTGGATGTATTAGCGATATGTGACCGTATGCTATCTGATTGGGGGTACACTGGCGTGTACCAACTTGCCAGTTTTCATCCTGACTATCAATTCGATGGCGAAGCTAAAGACAGCGTAGCGAATTATACCAACCGCTCTCCCTACCCTCTACTTCATTTAATTCGCGAGCGAGATATTGCCCGCTATATGAAAAACGAAGATGATGCAGAGAAAATTTACACTCACAATATTGCCAAAGCCAATGAATTAGGTTGCCCTTATTTTGAAAAAGTATTGAAGGAAATGCGAAGCGCTAAAAATAAAAACGGCCTGTAAATGTACAGGCCAAAGGGTTTAATTGGGTCCAGGGATGCCAAATACGGCAGCCCCAAATGTCCGTAATTGGTTCAAGGTTTTAAACTTGAATTCGTACTCTACGTAAACTATGTGAGAATTTTATGACAGTGCGCTATGCAAATAGGATTTTAAGGTAATGCCCCCTAGTCAGTTTCCTCTTTCTGCTATCGGGCATATACAAACGCCGTTTAAACAAAAGTTTGCTATTCCCCGACAGCCCAATTTAGCCAAGGCGAAAGGGCAAGTAGTATTAGCGCCTGACTTTGATGATCCCCGTGTGTTTAAAGGTTTAGAAGTATTTAGTCATGTATGGCTACTCTTTCTCTTCCATGAGAATTTAGATAAAGGCTGGAAACCCTCGGTGAAAGCCCCTCGTTTAGGCGGAAATGCAACGCTTGGGGTGTTTGCTTCAAGAAGTACGCATCGCCCAAATGGTATAGGCATGTCGGCAGTGAAAAATTTAGGTTCTGAGGTTGTAGATGGAAAGCTTACCTTGCACGTCGAAGGAGTAGATTTGTTAGATGGCACCCCAATTATCGATATTAAGCCTTATTTACCCTACGCCGATGCGCTCCCCCATGCATCGGATAGCATGGCAGAACTGAATCATGCAGCTCCCATACCCAACTTAGAGGTAATAATTAATCCACTCGTGCAAAACATGTTACACGAAGCCGCATCGCAGCACCCGGACCTACCCACACTACTAACAGCCGTGCTGGCTCAAGACCCCCGCCCCGCTTATCGTCATAAACTATTAAGTGATGAAAAGACCTACCATACCGCACTGTATAATTATGACTTTGCCTTCACAGTAAAAAATAGTGTGGTCGAAGTCATTGGGATTAACACGCTTTAGTCGCACGTGGTTGTAGCACTATTGCTCACAGTTAATTAGAATACGCTCAATTGTATTTTTCATAGTTATAGGAAGACCGCTTCGAATGCGCACTAGTCAATATTTACTTGCCACGCAGAAAGAAACTCCGGCCGATGCTGAGGTTATCAGTCACCAGTTAATGTTACGTGCTGGTATGATAAGAAAACTGGCTTCAGGCCTTTATACGTGGTTGCCAACCGGGCTTCGCGTATTGAATAAAGTGGCAAACATCGTTCGTGAAGAAATGAACAAAGCAGGCGGTGTAGAAGTGTTAATGCCAGTAGTCCAACCTGCTGATTTGTGGGAAGAGTCTGGCCGTTGGGAAGAATATGGCCCAGAGTTACTGCGCATTAAAGACCGCCACCAGCGAGACTTTGTGCTAGGTCCTACACATGAAGAAGTGATCACATCGTTAGTTAGAAACGAAATCAGTAGTTACAAACAACTACCAATCAATCTTTATCAAATTCAAACTAAATTCCGTGATGAAGTGCGTCCTCGTTTTGGCATTATGCGTGGACGTGAGTTCACCATGAAAGATGCTTACAGCTTCCACTTAGACGATACGTGTTTAGATAAAACTTACCAAACAATGTATGAAGCCTATGGAAATATCTTTAATCGCATGGGCTTAGACTACCGTGCGGTTATTGCAGATTCAGGCTCAATTGGTGGAAACCATTCCCATGAATTCCACGTCCTTGCCGAGTCCGGTGAAGATGCCATTGCCTTTGCAAGCGACAGCGACTACGCCGCAAACGTTGAAATGGCGGCTACGGCAATGCCAGAAAAACAACAAGCTTCAGGCGCAGCAGCTGAAGTCGTAAGTGGTAAAGCTTCAGATAGCGCACTTAGCATTTATGTTGTTAAAGGCGAAACGGAAGAAGAGAGCACAACTGAACAGTGGGTTGTATTAGTATTGCGCGCAGAACACGCGCTTAACGATGTTAAAGCGGAAAAAGTCACTGGCGTAGCTAGTCCGCTTGTTATAGCAAGTGAAGAAAAAGCCACTGAAATCTTAGGCGCTCATCCTGCTTTCGTTAACCCTAATGATGTTACGTTGCCAATGCATGTCGATTTTAGTGCCGCAGCACTTGCTGATTTTGTTTGTGGTGCAGGCGAAAATGGCCAAATCACGAAAAATGCAAATTGGACTGTGGACTTACAAACGGCAGATTTACGTAACATTGTGGCTGGTGACGCTTCACCAGACGGCAATGGTACTATTGAAATAAAGCGCGGCATTGAAGTGGGCCATATTTTCCAACTAGGTAGCAAATACTCAGAAGCGATGAATTGTGGCGTACTAAGCGAAACGGGTAAACATCAAACGCTTACCATGGGATGTTACGGAATTGGTGTTTCACGTATTGTTGCGGCGGCTATTGAACAAAACCATGATAAATACGGCATTATGTGGCCTGATCCAATCGCGCCTTTTAAAATTGCATTAATTCCAATGAATATGCATAAATCTCACCGCATCAAAGAAGCTGCTGAGGCACTATACGAACAACTGATTGCGTTAGGTATAGACGTGTTATTTGACGATCGTAAAGAACGCCCAGGTGTTATGTTCAATGACATGGAATTAATTGGTATACCTCATAGCATTGTTATCGGTGAGAGAAACCTCGACAATCAACAAATTGAATACAAAAACCGCCGTACAGGTGAAAAGCAATTATTAGATTTAGATTCGGCTAAAGACTTTGTTGTTAGTCTCTAACATTGTCTATTATTGAAAGATAAATATTAGTAATTTTGCATTTGACCTTGTATACAGCTATGCAGTAGCGGTTAGCTACAAGAATAAAAAACGGTGAACATATGCGGTTAACATTTTACGGCGTGAGAGGCTCTGTTCCTACTCCTGGAGAAGCCTATGCTCGCTATGGTGGCAATACCGCATGCGTTCACATTGAATTAGCCGATGGCACCGATATTGTGCTTGATTCGGGAACGGGTATCAGGCTGTTGGGGAACAAACTTCGCAGCAAAGATACCCCTATTCACTTGTTGCTCAGCCACAATCACTGGGATCACATACAAGGTTTTCCATTCTTCAGCCCTATCTTTCAAAAAGACCGAGATATCTATATTTACCCAGGGCAAACGACCTTGCCCGAACACGATCAGATTTTAAAGCAAATGGAAGGCTCAACGTTTCCTGTCCCTGTCAGTGCGTTACAGTCAAAACTCCATCTAACCATTATTCCGCCAGAGCAAGATATTTGGGAAATTGGTACTGCTACCATTCGCCGAATCCCTATTAATCACCCTGGTAAAGGTAGCGCCTATAGTATTGAAGAAAAAGGCATAAAAATCGCCTACATTACTGATAACGAACTCTACCCGCCGTATAAAAAAGAAACCGACTTTTTAACGTTTGTCGATTTTGCTAGAAACGCAGACGTTATTATTCATGATGCACAATATATGATGTCAGATATGCCTGCTAAAACGGGATGGGGTCATTCGGTAGCTGAAGAAGCCGTAAAGCTTGCCATGGCGAGCAATTCAAAAAAATTAGCGCTATACAGCCATGATCCAGATCGCACAGATAAGGATATTGATAAGGTGGTTGAACACTGCATGGACTACATCACCATTGCAGAGTCGAACCTAGAAATATTTGCATCAGCGGAAGGCCAGTCACTGGATTTCACTAATTAAAATAGATTAGCAAAAAAAAACAACAACGACTTACCTAACGGAGAACACCACCAGTGTCAGTGTTTAAGCCATTTTTAATATTGGCTGCAGTCAGTCTGTGCAGCATAAATGCTCTTGCTCAAGAAAATGCGCAAGATGAACAAGAGAGTGATATTGAAGTTATTGATATCATTAAACGAGATACCACTTCTGAAAGCGCGCTTGATAACCGCTTAGAAGCTGACAAGGAAGCAATTGATAACGTTTTTGCTATTACTCAGCATAGACAGAACTATTTACTTCCTATGACTTACATTACCAATCCAAACTCAAACGGTAATGAAGAGCTCACAGAAGAGAATGTCGATAAAAAAGAAGCCAAATTTCAGGTTAGTGTGAAACTACCTCTTTATCTGGAAGATACTGGATTTGATGGCGTTTATCTTGGTTTTACCCTCACCTCATTTTGGCAGTTATATAACAGTGAAGTGTCTAAACCCTTTAGGGAAACCAATTATGAGCCAGAGATATTTTGGCAAGAAACAGCCGATTACTCGGTTTTAGGCTATAAATTTAATACCTTTCAATTAGGGTTTAACCACATGTCTAACGGACAAAGTGGCCTTAGCTCTAGAAGTTGGAACCGTATTTTCGCCTCTGTTGTGTTTAGTGACCAAGACGATATTTATTACCTAAAAACTTGGTATCGTATTCCTGAAGATGAAAAAGAAGACCCACTTGATCCTACTGGTGATGACAACCCAGATATCGAAAACTATTATGGTCGTGTGGAATTTGGTTATGGGCGCAAGCTTGGCAATTTTAAAGTAATGGCATTGCTTCGAAATAACCTTAACTTAGGAAATAACCGGGGTAGTATCCAGCTTGATTTAACCTATCCGCTCACCGACCGTTATGAATTATTATTTCAATATTTTAACGGCTACGGCGACTCGCTTATTGATTACAACCGCTCTCAAGAACGGGTAGGACTAGGCTTTCAGCTACTTTTCCTATAAGCATATATTTAATGAGAGGCCTTACTTAATAGGCCTCTTGTTTAAATGACGCCAGCCGCTTTGTACAATTGAAGATGAACTTCTACTAACGCATCTATGTCACGCTGATACCCGCCACCAATAACCGCCGCAATGGGTATGCCCATACGTTCAGCGAACGCAAAAACCATATCGTCTCGGGCGCTAACGCCTTCAGTCGTGATGTTTAATAAGCCCAAATCATCATTGATATGAATATCTACACCAGCGTCATAGATAATGGCATCTGCTTGAAATTGCATAGCAACCATGACGAGCGTTTCTTGCACCGCATTTAAGTATTCGTCATCTTCACAACCCTTCGCCATGCCTATATCGATGTTTGAATGCTGCTTTCGATAAGGGAAGTTTTTCTCACCATGAACTGACACGGTGAAAATACTATTATCGTATTGAGTAAGCTTAGCGGTACCGTCACCCTGATGGACATCAAAGTCGATAATTAATACATTGTCTATACCGATAAATTTTTGCATGGCTTTCGCCGCAAGAAATAAATCGTTAAATAAGCAAAAACCTGATCCAAAATCTGAAAAAGCATGATGGTAGCCTCCGGTTAAATTTAACGCCTTTCCCTGTTTTATCGCCAATTCAGCAGTTAAACATGTGCCAGCCACTGCCGTAAGCGTGCGTTCGATGAGTTGATCGGACCAAGGAAAGCCAATACGACGCATAGCTTTTGTATCTAACGTGCCGCTTGTTAACTGCTGAACATAGTCTTTGTCGAAATGACACTCTAATTCCGTTATCGCTAACGGTGAAGGTGTGTGAAATACACTGTCAGCAACACCGTGAGACGATAACGCGTTTCGAATGCCCTGGTATTTATCAATGGGGAAACGATGGCGTTCAGGTAGGCTAAGTTGGCTATAAATAGGATGGAATACCAATGGGATCATAACGTCTCAGTCACTACCTTATTTTATTTGCGGCGAAAACCCCAGTGAGTTTATGAAAACGGAGCATGCACTTAAACTAACTCCGTTTTATTATACGCAATATCAAGTGTTAGCGGGTTAAACTGTTCACCACTTTTTCAACATTGTCTGACATGCTTTTCATCGACTGTGCCATGTCATCACGTTGTGCCAATTTATGATAGCGGTCAGATGATGCCACCACGTTCGCAATAATACTTTCCACCTGCGACAACACTGTCTCTTGCTCGTCTGCGGCGTGATTAAGTGCTACCACCACACTGGCCGTTTCCTTAATGTCCTCAACCACATTATTTAAGGTTTGTAATGCGGTGCCTGCTTCAGCCGCATTGCTGTCTGAAAGCTGTTTACCTTCTTCCATGGCTAGTACGGCTCCATGGGCTTCTGCTTCAAAGCTGCTAAGAATATCGTTTATTTCTTTCGTTGATTGTTGTGTTTTCGCTGCCAACGCCCGTACTTCATCAGCCACCACGGCAAAACCTCTACCGTGCTCCCCTGCCCTAGCGGCTTCAATTGCCGCATTCAAAGCTAATAAATTGGTTTGATCGGCAATTTCATTGATAACATTAACCACTTTAAGAATATTCTTACTACGGCTTTGTAGGTCGCTTACAATGTCACTCGACTCTGTTACCGTTTTTGCTAGTTGTTTAAACCCAGCATTCGCCCGCTCAAAAGTTGAATAACAACTTGCTACGTTATCCTGTGAATTTTTGGTGGCCACAGCCACTTGGTCGGTAATGGCGACCAAGTTCTGCACTATCCCTTTTAATTTATCTGTGGTGGCATCTAAAGAGAGTGAAGCATCGCGCTGCTCTACCGCACCATCCATTATTGACTGCCCCACATCGCCAAGGGCAACAAAAGCACGCTCCATTTCTAATTCGGTTTGATGCAACTGGGTAACCGAGGCTTTTAACTTGCTTTGTAATGCTCTAGCAGAGTCAGCCAAAATGCCAAGCTCATGCCCACTTGCATACGTCAGGGAGTAATCGTACTGACTGGTAGCTAGATTAGAAATGCATGCAGCCACTTCACGGGTAGGGTTAATTACCTGCGTACGAAGACGACTAATTACATAAGTAACAGATAGCAGTGACAGCGCGATAGCAGCAAGCAAAATCAGCCATAACATTCTTCGCGTACCGTTTTTCAAATCAGTAATGGCTAGCTCAGATTGATGTGCTATTTCATCGGCAATACTTTCAAGTAGTTTCGCAGGTTCACGGTCAATACCACGAACGTAGCTATCCCCTATTTTCGGGTCTAAACCCGATGCTATAAAAGCCGCATAGCCTTCTCGATACTTTTCAGCCATGTAGGCGTGCGCTGTTTGGAATTTTCGAATATCCGATTTGGCTTTATTACTCACTACAGGGTTCGCCAACATTTGGCTAAATTGCTGCTTTATCTCAGCTTCCCGCTTTTGAAAGCGAGACCAGTACTTTTCGCGGTCGTCGTCGTTGTGCCCTCGCAGCAGTGTATTTTTCCACTCCTGAACTTGGGTTTTAAAGGTATTTAAGGTTGCGTTAACGTCTCGTTCTGCCTGAACAAGTGTATGCTCTAGTGATTCGAAACTGCTCAACAGCGAAAAAGATTTATAAATAGATGCGGCGTTTAAAAAGACCAATAAACATAAGCTCGCAAGCACAGGGGTAATGACCAATCGACTGATACTGGTATAATTGAACACAGCGGTTAACCTTTAGTCTAATGAAAATTCGAAAATCGTGAAACGCCGCCATTAAATGATATGTTAATGACAAAAATATTACAGGTAACGTATCACTCTGCATACCTTTAAATACGCATTAATACGAAAGAATTATAGAACTAAAAGCAGATTTTGAAACTTTCTTCTCTGACGATAAGAGTTGCGCTAACAACTAGGGTTTCAACCAATTTATACGGCCAACCTCTTCACCAAAGTACTTAGCTCCCGCTAACGTGTGATGTCCATAATCGTAAAAGAGTTTTTCTAAAGATTGATTAACGCCAGCACACTGTTTTAAGGCAGGCTTACAAACATAGTCCATTCTATCAAGCAGCGTGACCTCTGGGAATTTTTTAGCTATAAGGTCGATCGCTTCGTTAATCTCTTTCACGGTTCCAATAGAATCTTTTCTTTCTGCCATGTTGCCCGCAGAGTAAGCGTTAAAATATTCTGCATTTATACGATAAGCCAGTGCGTCGTTGGAATTGATCGACATATCATCTCTGACGTCATAAGCAATAAATTCTGCAAGAGTCCAACTACGGGTTCTGTATTCAGGAAACTCATGAATATTGTTAACTAAGATAACGCCTTTTCCACTATCAATAATTTTTTCAATGACAAACTCTAAAGAAGCAATATCGTTTAGATCATACCTAGAGGCTATAATTATAGTGTCGGCATGTACAAAATTCGGGAGGTGCCTAAATTCGATAAAATTATCTTGAACGCTACTTATTTGTGTACCGTAACGAGCGAAAGAAAATCCCGAGTCATTATATTTTGAATGTACCAGTACGTTATATAAATCTTTGGAATGCGAGTTACCTATAATCAATGCATTTTCATGGTTTTTATCTAAATCGAACCACAGTTCATTTTCGTTGTGTTGACGGACTAAACGCCAAGACTCTTCTCTTAAAACTGTATTGCTTCGAGATGCCTCTGAAATTTGAAAGCTATTTAGCGTATTAAAACGACCTGGATTTAATTTTGTGGAAAAAGTTGCACTACTAGCGCCAATTACAATAAAACCGATTAATGATAAGCAAGAGTACGTGAATATTGACTTACGGCTTATCTTATCTTTGAATCTAAAGGGTGTTTCTACATACTTCCAACTTCCATAGGCTAGCAACATAGTCAACAAACTAAGGGATAACATTAGACCATGGGAAGGCTCTTCCACTGAAAGTATTCTGGTAAAGGCGAAGATAGGTTGATGCCAAAGATAGGCTGAATAGCTTATTAAGCCTATTCCTACGAATAATCTAAGGCTAAGCAAGCGGCCAACTAATGTTTTAGTATCGGCAAATAAAACGATTAACACCACACCAATCACGGGCACTAACGTATAAAAACTAGGAAATGGCACGAAGCTATCGAAGAAAAATGTAGCATAAAGCACCATTATAAGGCCGATGGAGGCCGCGACATTATTAGATCTCACACCATGTTTCTGCACGATAAAAGCAGTGAGAGAGCCAGCTAACAGTTCCCAACCACGAAATGGCGCGAGATAAAAATTTGCACTTGGACTGTTTCGATAGCCCCACTCGCATGCCAGTAAACTCATCGCTGCAATAAATGCTATCAACAAAAAAAGCCGCTCTCTTTTAAAACCTTGTCGCCATGCAAACATAAGTAGTAGAGGGAATATCAGGTAATATTGCTCTTCTACCGCCAAACTCCATGTGTGAAGCAAAGGCTTCTCTTCAGCAGCGGCTTCAAAGTAGCCGCTCTCTCGCCAAAAAAGAATATTAGATGCGAAAAGGCTTACTGCAATAATACTATGGGAAAACTCTTTAAAACTGTCGACGGTCATGGTGAGCCATGCAACCGGCATACATAGCACAATAACAAATACCAAGGCAGGTAATATTCTTCTAGCACGCCGTTCGTAAAAATTCACTAAGCTGAATTTTTCACGCTCAATTTCGACGATAAGTATAGAGGTAATTAAATAACCGCTGATAACAAAGAAAACATCGACACCGACGAAACCACCAGCAAAGAATTTAAATCCGGCATGAAACAGAATGACAGGCAACACGGCTAATGCTCTTAAGCCGTCAATCTCGGAGCGATATTTCAAAACAAAGTCCTTTTAGGAAGTATCTATTATTTCCGCTGCTTAGATAACATCTCTAACATTGCAGTAATGGAGATGACACATTCAGAGAGGTTTATATTGTTATATTCTATTTTCACGTAACGCTAGAAAAATTAACACTGGTATTTTTGAAGTACCCTCAAAAATTGTGCGCTTTTGAGCTTAGTAGAGCATCAAAAGCGTTCAATGCAATTAAAGTAAACTACATTGGTTACACCTTAAAGCGCACAATAATGAGGTTTTTACTTTTTTATTCCCACTCAATCGTAGCAGGGGGTTTACCCGATATGTCGTAAACGACGCGGGAAATACCATCAATTTCATTAATAATACGATTCGACACTTTACCTAAGAAGTCGTAAGGCAAGTGCGCCCAGTGAGCAGTCATAAAGTCGATTGTTTCTACCGCGCGAAGTGATACAACCCAATCGTATTTGCGGGCATCGCCCATTACGCCCACAGAGCGTACAGGCAAGAATACGGTAAAAGCTTGGCTCACTTTCTGATATAAATCGGCGTTATATAATTCTTCAATGAAAATAGCGTCTGCGCGACGTAGTAAATCGCAATACTCTTTTTTCACTTCACCAAGCACACGTACACCTAGACCAGGCCCTGGGAATGGGTGGCGATAAAGCATGTCGTACGGTAAACCGAGTTCAAGACCGATTTTACGTACTTCATCTTTAAACAATTCTCGTAATGGCTCAACCAAACCTAGCGCCATATCTTCTGGCAAGCCACCAACATTGTGGTGAGACTTAATCACATGGGCTTTACCTGTTGCTGAACCGGCTGATTCAATAACATCAGGGTAGATAGTGCCCTGCGCTAGCCATTTCGCATTGGCCAGCTTTCCAGCTTCTTCGTCGAATACACGAACGAATTCATTACCAATCGCTTTACGCTTGAGCTCTGGATCTTCAATATCTTTCAAACGCCCTAAGAAGCGCTCTTCAGCGTCAACACGGATAATATTAAGACCAAAGTGGTCGCCAAACATTTCCATCACTTGGTCAGCTTCGTTTAAGCGAAGCAAACCATTGTCTACAAACACACAGGTAAGGTTTTCACCAATAGCACGATGAAGCAGCATGGCAGTAACCGATGAATCGACACCACCCGATAGACCGAGAATAACGCGATCATCGCCTACCTTCTTCTGGATACGCGAAATGGCATCTTCGATAATGGCATCGGCAGTCCATAACTTTTCGCACTTACACACATCCATGACGAAGTGGCTTAGCAAACGCATACCTTGCTTAGTGTGGGTAACTTCAGGGTGAAATTGAACACCGTAAAACTGCTTTTCTTCGTTATACATAGCAGCGTGTGGGCAAGAGGCTGTTTGCGCAATAGTTTCGAACCCAGCAGGTACAGCGGCAACCTTATCGCCGTGACTCATCCATACATCAAGTAACGCATTGCCATTCTCGCCAATGCTATCTTCAATATGACTAAGTAAAGACGTTGGTTTAATAATCTCTACTTGCGCATAACCAAACTCTCGCTTGTCTGAGCCTAAAACACCACCACCCAGTTGCGCTGCCATGGTTTGCATACCGTAACAAATACCAAAAACAGGCACGCCAGCTTCGAATACGTATTCAGGAGCGCGAGGCGAATTCTCTTCTGTTACTGACTCAGGGCCGCCCGATAAAATAATCCCTTGTGGATTAAATTCTCGAATTTGCTCTTCGGTCACGTCCCAAGCCCAAAGCTCACAATAAACGCCTATTTCACGTACACGACGTGCGATAAGCTGCGTGTACTGTGAACCAAAATCTAAAATAAGAATGCGTTGGTCGTGGATATTTGTGGTCATGTTTTTACCCGTTTTATAATAGAACGAAGGCGGCAATAAGGCGGGAAGCTACCCGCCTCTCAATGCGCTGTATATAAATATAACTTGTCGTGAATCTAGCCTAGACGGTAGTTTGGCGCTTCTTTAGTAATGCTAACATCATGAACGTGTGACTCGCCCATACCTGCAGAGGTAACACGAACAAACTGCGCTTTTGTACGAAGCTCGTCAATACTGCCACAACCGGTTAGGCCCATGGCTGAGCGTAGCCCGCCCATTTGCTGATGGATGATATTCGCAATAGGCCCTTTATAGGCTACGCGACCTTCAATACCTTCAGGCACAAGCTTTTCTGCATTATTTGATTCTTGAAAGTAACGATCAGATGAACCGTGATTTTGGTTCATTGCACCAAGCGATCCCATACCGCGATACGATTTAAAGTAACGACCTTGATAAAGCTCAACTTCACCTGGCGCTTCTTCTGTTCCCGCTAACATACTACCTACCATTACGCAGCTTGCGCCAGCCGCTAGGGCTTTCGCGATATCACCAGAAAAACGAATACCGCCATCGGCAATAACCGGAATGTCCGTACCTGCAAGTGCATCAACAGCGTCCGATACCGCAGTAATTTGTGGTACACCACAACCGGTCACTATACGGGTAGTACAAATCGAGCCAGGGCCAATTCCTACTTTAACTGCATCAACGCCTGCATCAGCCAGTGCTTTTGCACCATCACCGGTTGCAACATTACCCGCAATAATTTGTACATCAGGATAATCACTTCGCACTTTCTTAACGCGGTCAATAACGCCCTGTGAGTGTCCGTGAGAGGTATCGATAAGTAAAACATCTACACCGGCTTCAACTAAAAGTTGAATACGCTCATCAGTACCTGGCCCAACGCTAACTGCTGCACCAACACGTAACCGACCCAATGAATCTTTACAGGCATTCGGTTTGTTTTCTGCTTTTTGGAAATCTTTAACGGTAATAAGACCAGTAAGCTTGAACGCATCATCAACCACAAGAATTTTTTCAATGCGGTGTTCATGCATAAGATCGAGTACTTGATCTGAACTTGCACCTTCTTTAACAGTAACAAGGTCGTCTTTACCCGTCATAACATTACTGATTGGTAGTTCTAGGCGCTTTTCGAAACGTAAATCTCGACCAGTCACGATACCAATTAAATTATTTTGATGATCGGTTACCGGAAAACCAGAGTAACCTAGACGCTTAGAAAGGGTAATAACTTCGCCGATAGTGGCGTCTTTAGCAACCGTAACGGGGTCTGAAACCACGCCACTTTCGTACTTTTTCACTTCACGAACATGTTTTGCCTGCTGCGCAGGTTCCATGTTTTTGTGAATGAAACCGATGCCGCCCTCTTGAGCAAGTGCAATCGCTAGGCGTGCTTCAGAGACGGTGTCCATCGCTGCAGATACCATAGGGATATTTAACGTGACACCACGAGTTAGACGAGTTTGAAGTTTGGCAGTATGTGGAAGAACTGTCGAGTGGCCGGGAACCAGCAACACATCGTCGAACGTCAGGGCTTCTTGGATGATTCGTAGCATGCAACAACACCTATTCAGTTGAGGGTTAATTGCGGCGCAATTGTAGTGTTTTTTAGATTTCAGGTAAACTCTATTTTATTAAACCAGACGATTTTTTCTTATGTTTACATCTTCACCCTCTACATCGCGACAAATTTTAACAGTTACTAAGCTTAATCGGCTCGCTCGAACCGTGCTTGAAAGCGAAGTGGGACTTATTTGGTTATCCGCTGAAATATCTAATTTTGTGAGTGCCGCTTCCGGTCATTGGTATTTCACGTTAAAAGATAACAAGGCACAAGTGCGTGCTGCCATGTTTAAAAATACGAATCGTGCTGTGAAACAGCGCCCGAAAGAAGGCGATAAGGTGCTCGTAAGGGCATCTGTAGGTATCTACGAAGCACGTGGCGACTACCAGCTTGTCATAGAGCATATGGAGAGCGATGGCGAAGGTGCCCTGCAGCAAGCCTATGAAGCGTTAAAAGCAAAACTCAACGCTGAAGGCTTATTTAGTGTTGACCGCAAGCGCCCCATGCCTGAGGTTATTAATCGAATTGGTGTTATTACCTCCTCAACAGGCGCGGCACTGCATGATGTACTTAGTGTATTGAAACGCCGTAGTCCACAAACTGAAGTCATTGTTTACCCTTCTATGGTGCAAGGTGAAACCGCGCCTAATCAACTCATTAACGCCCTTCGCACTGCGAATCAACGAAATGAAGTAGATGCACTCTTGCTAACCCGTGGTGGTGGCTCGTTAGAAGACTTATGGTGTTTTAACAATGAAAACCTTGCTAGAGAAATTGCCGAGTCACAATTACCGTTAATCAGCGCCGTTGGGCATGAAGTTGATTTTACTATTGCTGATTTTGTTGCCGATTTACGCGCCCCTACCCCTTCGGCGGCCGCGGAAATATTGAGCCAAGATACGAACGCGCTCAGCGAGAGCTTAGTTCAATATAAGCAGCGCTTAACCCGTGCCATGCTGCAAAAACTTAGTCACTTAGCTCAGCAACATAAACTGCAGCATCAACGATTGCAGTCAGTACACCCGCAAAGCAAAATACAAAATCAGTGGCAAGCCCTCGACAGACTACAATTGCGTTTAAGCCATGCTATTGACAATAAACTCGCTATCGAAAATAAACGGTTTGAGTCTGTCGATAATCGCTTAGCGCGACAAAACCCCACAGAGCGTGTGAATCAAGCTAAAGCGCGCATGATACAAACCCATAAAGCGCTATGTAACAACATGAAGCAGTTAGTAAATAGTAAACAACAAGCTTTTGCTGCAAAAGTGGGTTTATTGCAGTCGGTTAGTCCGCTTTCTACATTGTCGCGAGGCTACAGTATTACGATGTCAAACGGAAAGGCAGTTACCTCTGTAGATACCGTTAAAGAAAACGATATACTTATGTCTCGAGTGACTGATGGAGAAATAACCAGTAAAATAGTGGAAATTCGTCGTCATCAATAAAGGTTGGCCTTTGTTTCCTATTTTTTCGCGTTCGGGCTGGTTGCTACTTGCGCTAGCCTCTTTATGCGCTCCGGCAGTTTATGGTCAACAACAAGCAGTATTATCTGAGTTACCGGTGTTGCCTGAACCCTCATCTTTATCGGCACCTGCGCCTGAAGTTCCTGCAATAGCAGTTTCTCTGGCGGTCTTTTCTACTTACCCCAGTGAAACCCTTTTGGATGCCTGTGGCGATACAGAGACTACTCAGGATTGTATTGAAGATACTATTACCCCAGAAGCATTTATCTCAGCACTGATAGCAAAGTCTTGGTTTACTGAGATTAAGCCTTTTGGCAATGACTCAGACTACGAACTACTTATTGCCAACGTGGCTAAGCAAGATGAAACTTCCACTATGAGTAGAGCGCTTAGTGAGGCGCTACTTGAAGAGCTAGATGAAGAACTAGACGAAGAGCTAGATGAAGAACTAGACGAAGAACTAAACGAAGAACTAAACGAAGAGAAACACTTCACTGAATTAACACTGCAATGGCGAGGAATAGAGATTGATTCTTTGGTTATTAGCAGTCAGGTGAATAGCAATGAAACGGCAACAAAGAAAGCCATAGAACCGCTACTATCGTGGTATAAACATGCTACCGAAAACGGGCTGTTCACCCCAGAGTTTTTATATCATGCGTTAAACGCGAGCGATTACGGCAACCATCTAAGTGTGCCGGAGTCTTTAGGTGATTTCACCAGACTTGATACTCAGCTGTACCCAGACCCCTTCAAAGGCTCAATTACCAGGTATACCCACCCTTTCTTTGAAGATGCGTTAGTTGATGTAACGGTTTATCCCATATTGGCTAAACTCGACACGAATACGCCAAGTAATCAAAGGAAAACGGCCAGCACTGCTAATACTGAAAACTCAGCCCGCACCGACGCTTTGCTTCACCAGCAATTAGATGAAGATTGGAACAAAGCTGACCACGTTGCCCACGCGCGTAATTTAACCTTGTCTCAAGCCCAGCCGATATCCCCTTTCAATGTAGTAGGTTTTGCCAATGGGTGGCGCTTAGCGCTTAAAGCTGAGTCAGCAGTAGACGATCCTATTTTCGCGACAACCTATGTATTTACGCGCAAAGATAAGATAGTAAAAGTGGCCACCACCTTCCCTAGTGACTTCTCTGACAACTTAGCCCACGAACTCATTGCACATATCACAGTGCCAGAAGAATCTATGCTTATGCAGCAAGTTCGCGCCATGCTCAAGTAAATAAACGCGTGAAGTACACCCCACATAAAACCAAAAAGGTCGGCGCTATTGATAGCGCCGACCTTTTTATATGTTTGGAATAATAACGTTTCAAACCTGCATATCGCCATTGCCCAAAACGCTTAATTACCAAGCTTTTTCCGATTAAGTGTTACTTTTTCTTACTATGATAAGACAGTAAACGCTTACGTTTACGTTCTTGAGTAAGCGTAAGCTTGTTCTTTTTGCCTTCAAACGGGTTAGCCCCTTCCCTAAATTCGATGCGTATAGGCGTGCCCATCACCTGAAGCGCTTTACGGAAGTAGTTCATCAAGAAGCGCTTGTACGACGTAGGTAAATCATCAACTTGGTTACCGTGAATAACAATGACAGGCGGGTTATAACCACCAGCATGTGCATATTTCATTTTAACACGACGACCGCGAACTAGCGGCGGCTGATGGTCATCTTGAGCCATTTCCATAATTTGGGTAAGCATGGAAGTATTAATACGCTTAGTGGCGCTTAGGTAAGCTTCTTGTACAGATTCGAATAAGTTACCTACACCGGTGCCGTGCATTGCAGAAATAAAGTGCAAACGTGCAAAGTCGATAAAACCAAGACGGCGATCGAGTTCTCGTTTGATATCGTTTTTGATATCTGTGCTAAGTCCGTCCCACTTATTCACTGCAATCACCAGTGAGCGACCTGAATTTAACACAAAGCCGAGTAAGCTTAAGTCTTGGTCGGTAATGCCCTCTCGGGCATCAATAATCATCAGCACAACGTTCGCTTCATCAATCGCTTGCAATGTTTTAACGATAGAGAATTTTTCAACCGCCTCATTCACTTTTCTGCGTTTGCGAACCCCAGCGGTATCGATAAGAATATATTCACGGTCGTCACGTTCCATTGGAATGAAAACGCTATCGCGGGTGGTACCTGGAAGGTCAAAAACAACAACCCGTTCTTCACCTAAAATACGATTCGTTAACGTAGACTTACCTACGTTAGGCTTTCCAACAATGGCCAGCTTAATAGGCTGTTCTTGAAGACGCTTAAGCTGTTCTTCAGCATCAATCTCTTCTTCTTGAACTTCTTCAACAATACGCATGTCAGGAAAAGACGCTTCAAGTGGCACTAGAGCATCTTGAAGTAACTGGCTTACACCACGTCCATGAGCCGCGGCGATTTGCTTAACCGTGCCTAAGCCCAGCGCGTAAAAGTCAGCGCTTTCGCTATCGCCATCAATGCCGTCGACTTTATTTGCAACAACAAACACTTTTTTATTGAGGCGACGAATATGGTCAGCGATCCCTTGATCTGCAGGCAGTAGGCCTGCTCTGGCATCAACAAGTAATAAGACTACGTCGGCTTCTTCAATGGCTAAAAGTGACTGCTGCGCCATTTCAGCATCAATACCTTCTTCGTCACCCGTGATACCGCCGGTATCCACCACGATGAATTGACGCTGCTCAAACTTAGCCTGACCGTACTTGCGGTCACGGGTAAGCCCTGGGTAATCAGCGACCAGCGCATCTCGTGTATTAGTTAAACGATTAAACAAGGTGGACTTACCCACATTAGGGCGGCCTACCAAAGCAACAACGGGCAACATGTATCAAATCCTAAAGGAAAAAAGCTAAAAAACACAAACCGCAAGTAAGCATAGCTTACTTGCGGTCAGAGTGTGATTGGGCATTATACCTGTTTAGGTATGATGCGTCAGCCTAACAGAAGATATTAGACCAACAATCCAACAAATTATGTTGTTGAACAGGCTACAACGTAGAAATGGCTGCCACTACGCCGTTACGGGTCATGGTTACTACCACACCGTCAACGTTTAATGGTGCATCGTATATAGCATCGTCTTCATCATCGCCGCCTACATCAACGCGAGCCACTATTTGGCCAGTTTCTTGTTCAATCCAATGAACGAAACCCCAGTTGTCACCAACAACAATATGCTCACCCACTGGCGTTGCCGCAGTAACAGAACGAGACTTCAGGCTACCTTGTGACCAAAGCTCTACACCGTTTCGTCTGTCTAGAGCATAAATATTAGAGTTGTTATCTACAACAAAAATACTGTTTCCTTCAATGCTTAGGTTGCGATACGAACCGTACTCACGCTTCCAGATAATACGACCACTGCGCAGCTCTACTGCTGCCAGCGTACCATTGTAAGAAACCGTATAAATGGTGCCACCAAAAAGCACGGGGGTGGTATCAAGGTCAACAATACGCTCCAACTCTGTCGCGCCCGTTGGCGTGGCAATAACGGTTTCCCAAGCAAGAATACCTGACTCAAGTAAGTTAACTTGCAACTTACCCGTAGGGGTTCCTATCAAGGCGCCGCCGTTTGCCGCTACTGGGCCAGAAATACCACGAAGGGTTAATGGCGGTGTATCGCCTTCATGTCGCCATAACTGTTCACCAGTTCGAGTATCAAAGCCAAATAAGGTACCCGCGCCGGTATTAACAACTAAAATACCTTCGTCAGCAGAAGGCGCCGCTAACACTTCACCAGGAACAGACGCTTCCCATTTGGTTTCGCCGGTTTCGTAATCAAGTGCCATTACAACGCCGTTTTCTGTGCCTACAAATAACAATCTGTCGGCAACGGAAATGCCACCAATACGCGCACTTGCTCCACTACGCCAAAGGCGTGCAATAGAGTCCCACCAACCATCACCTTCGAATACAGCGAAGTCACGTTCCCATAAAACATCACCGTTCTCTGGGTTCATAGCCACAACACTGCCATGGCGGTCAGCGGCATAAAGGTTTTCGTAAGCATACACTGGGCGAAGGCGAGAGAAATAATGATCAACACCGTCGCCGATGTCTCTGTCCCATTTTACTGAAGGCGTAAACTTCGCATCGATTGGTTTCAAACGGCGAATTTCGAGCTCTTCTTCATCTGCAAACCAATCAGAGACGGTAGAACAACCAGAAAGCGTTACAGAAATGGCCAATGCCATGCCCATCGCCCGAGCAAATCGGCCCTTACGGCCACACGTATTGTGAAACAAATTGCTTACCTCTTTATTTTTATGTACCAGCTTATTGGCCCGCAGCAACGGCTAAGTTGTCTAACTTCATTTGCAATAACGGGTTGTTGGCATTTTTTTCAAGCGCACCTGAGTAGGCTAAACGAGCATCATCAAATTTACTTTGTTGCTGATATACATCACCTTTCAGTTCAGATACTTCAGCAGCAAATGCTTCGTTCGTAATATTGCCTAGCGTAGACAACGCTGCGTCTAGCTGGTTCATTTCAATTTGTACTCGTGTTAAACGAATAGCGGCTAGCGCTTTTAATTCTTCATTTTCAGCAAAGGTAACCACACGATTTAGGTGTGATGCAGCGGCGTCAAAATCGCCAGCATCTACAGCTTGTTTTGCTGCCAAAAGGCTAGCAACACTGGCGTAACCTGAGTCTTCGTTTGCGTTAATAAAGGCGGTAATTTTATCTGCGCTACCTTCTTCACCATAGGTTTCAACTGCATTTTGGTATTCCACTGATGCCGCTTCTTTGGTTGCCATCTGCGTATCAGAGTAATAACGCCAGCCCCAAAGGCCACCTAGCCCCAATGCTGCGCCAACAATAATGGCGGTACCGTGCTCTTTCCAAAAGCGTTTAATCGCTTCTACTTGTTGATCTTCTGTTGCGAATTGTTCCATGATTTCCTCTTATTATGCGTTCAGCAGGTCGGCAATAGTGCTCGACAACGCATTAAAAGCGATTGTCTGTTGCTCTTGACCATCACGTAACGGCTTTACTGCTACTTCACGTGATTGCATTTCTTGTGACCCTAACAACAAGGCAAAACGTGCCCCTGTTTTGTCACCGCGTTTTAATTGTTTTTTAAAGTTTCCGCCGCCACAGTGCATCATCACCCGTACATTAGGCAAGGTGTCACGAAGGTGTTCTGATACTTCCAAAGCATAAGCCTGAGCATCATCGCCCATCGCGGTAACGTACACATCAGCACTACTAGTATCTAATGCGTCTTCACTTAATGTGGTAAGCAAGAGTACTAAACGTTCCATACCCATAGCAAAACCTACCGCAGGTGTGGCTTTTCCGCCTAGCTGTTCTACCAAACCGTCATATCGGCCGCCCGCACAGACTGTGCCTTGTGAACCTAAGCTTTCGGTTACCCACTCAAAAACGGTGCGATTATAATAATCCAGCCCACGCACTAAGCGAGGGTTAATTTCAAATGAAATACCTGCTTGTGTTAAGCGTTCACATAAGCTGTCAAAGTGAGTTTTAGATTCTTCATCTAAATGATCAAGTAATGACGGCGCATCAGCAATGGCTGCTTGCACATTCGGGTTCTTGCTATCAAGTACACGAAGTGGGTTTGACTCTAACCGGCGAAGCGATTCTTCATCAAGCTTATCTGCGCGTTCTTTCAAATAACTAATTAAAGTTTCACGATAGGCCTGACGGGCTTCGTTTGAACCTAATGAGTTAATTTGCAAGGTAACGTGCTTTTCAATACCAAACGCTTTCCATAGTCGAGCGCTTAATAAAATGACTTCCAAATCGATATCGGGGCCATCAAGGCCATAGGTTTCAACACCGAACTGGTGGAATTGGCGATAACGACCTTTCTGAGGGCGTTCGTGGCGGAACATTGGCCCCATGTACCACAAGCGTTGCTGTTGGTTATATAACAAACCATGCTCATTACCGGCACGCACCGTGCTGGCAGTACCTTCAGGGCGAAGGGTTAAACTGTCGCCATTTCTGTCCTCAAAGGTATACATTTCCTTTTCGACAATGTCGGTCACTTCGCCAATAGAGCGCTTGAACAAGTCAGTGCTCTCTACAATAGGCGTGCGAATTTCTTGATAACCATAACTGGCCACCACTTGACGGAGTACAGATTCTACTTTCTGCCATGTACCGGATACTTCCGGCAGGCAATCATTCATTCCGCGAATTGCCTGAATAGTCTTAGCCACGTGAAATTCTCATACTGCTAAATAGTGAAAAGCCCCGCATTATAGGGGCTTTGTAGATAAACAACAATCGTACAGGCTTAGTCTTTCACCGATACCTGTATTTTGTTGGCTTCGCTCATACGGGTTGCTTTAGCTCGAATTCTTGCTTCAAGCTTATCGATAAGGTCATCGTTGGCTAATCGCTCTTTCACACGCTTACCATCTTCGTATAAACCGCTCATGTTTCTGGCGCCGGTTAAACCTAAGTCTGATACCTCAGCTTCACCAGGACCATTCACGACACAGCCGATAATAGAAACGTCCATAGGCGTTAGAATATCTTCAAGGCGTTGTTCTAACGCGTTTACCGTACCGATAACATCGAACTCTTGTCTTGAACAACTCGGGCACGCGATGAAGTTAATGCCGCGAGAGCGGATTCGGAGCGACTTTAAAATGTCGAAACCCACTTTAATTTCTTCAACCGGATCGGCAGCCAGTGAAATACGAATAGTATCACCAATACCTTCTGCCAAAAGCATACCTAGACCCACAGAGCTTTTCACTGCACCTGCACGTTGACCGCCCGCTTCAGTGATACCCAAATGTAGTGGTTGATCGATTTGCTGCGCTAATAATCGATAAGCCCCAACCGCCAGAAACACATCAGAGGCTTTTACACTCACTTTGAATTGGTCGAAGTTAAGCTTATCGAGTATGTCTACATGTCGCATAGCCGACTCAACCAAAGCTTCAGGCGTAGGTTCGCCATATTTCTCTTGTAAGTCTTTTTCTAGCGACCCGCCATTTACGCCAATGCGAATGGGGATATTTTTGTCTTTGGCACAATCAACCACGGAACGTACTCGTTCCATATTGCCAATATTACCAGGGTTAATTCGCAAACAATCAACACCGTACTCGGCCACTTTAAGCGCAATGCGATAGTCGAAATGAATATCAGCGACCAAAGGCGTGCTTACTTGTTTGCGAATTTCTTTGAATGCTTCAGCAGCGTCCATGGTAGGTACGGAAACACGAACAATCTCACCACCTACGGCAACAATACGATTAATTTGATCGACCGTCGCAGCCACATCAGTGGTACGAGTATTCGTCATAGATTGAACGGCAATGGGTGCACCATCGCCAATAGGAATATTACCTACATTAATACGCGTGGACTTTCTGCGTTTGATAGGACTTTCTGCAAACATCTAATTACCTACATAGGAAGCGAGAATCGCGCTATCTGGCCGTTTTGAAAGGCCGTGATATCCACGGGGTCGCCATTAACTGATATACGGACATTATCCGGTTTGCCGAGTGTAACTGCAACAGGAGGCACACCTTGAATTTCCATTACGCGGCCAGATTGCTTAACACCGTAAGCAATTGCCTCACCGGTTGCGTCTTTTATGTTCACCCAGCAATCATCGTCAAAGGTAAATGTCATCGAAATAGGCACTGCCCCACTTTGACTACCTGAACTCGATGAGTTGCTAGCAACTTGGCTACCTAAGCGGATTTCACCGGAGTCGGAATCGCTCACCAATGCAGTCAGGTTATTACTTTCATTAATACCTGCAGACGGCGGTAAGCTTTCATCATCTGTATTACTGCTATTACCTTGACTATTGGATGGTGAAGGCACAACGCTATTGTTTACGTTGCTATTACCATCGATAGATTGAGGAAGTGCAGTGCTCTGCACATCAGTGCCCGTATTAGTACTTGTTGCTGTATTAGTACTTGCGCCGTTTAACACACCCGAATTAGTGCGGTTAGTTGCTTGAGGAATGGGGGTGTTGGCAGCTTCTTCTTTAATTTTTTCAAGATTAGGCGCTTCAACGATAGCTTCATCACTAGGTTGTTGAACCCACCAGGCTACAATACCACCGATTATCAGCAATAAAATAATATAGGTAACCATCATCCAGCGATCGTCGTGTGTCTGTTTAGCGACACGACGAGAGAAACTCTGCAGTTTGGCCGGTGGTTCTACACTTGTATGATATTGCTCGAAGGCAGCAACAACATGTTCGGCATTTAATCCTAGTTGTTTTGCGTAGTTTCTTACGTAGCCTTTTGTAAAAGTAATAGATGTGGTTTTATCCACAGCATCTTCTTCTAAGGCATTGATTTGAGTGACTTTCAAGAAAAGCTTATCAGCAATTTGTTGCTGCGTTAGCCCTAGCGATTCCCGTCGCTCTCGAAGCATTTTACCTGGGCTTGGCACGGTAGATTCTTGTGCTAAACCTGCTTCTTCAGTCGTTTGTTGTTCTGCCACCATTCGACTTCCTATTCCCCTTGCATGTGTTGTGGTACTAACCAAAGCTTCATACCGGCAAAAATCGAGCCAGCATTTTCAATGTTGTTCCACTCCTTCAGCGAGGTAATTTTAATGTTATGCTTCAGAGAAATACGATAAAGGTTTTCGTTCGCCTTTACTATGTGGAATTGCGCTTGCTGGGAAGACAATCCCGTTTTTGTTTCTGTATTCGCATGTGCTGAGTTAGATACTGTATCAGCATTAGTATCTTCCCCTTTTACTTTTCGTTCAACCTGTGGAGTATGCTGCGCTAATATATTCTTATATTCCGCTGTATACGGGCTGTCAGGAAATAAGGTTGATAATTTATACCCTACTTCTTTTGCCCCTTCCCAGTCGTTTGTTCCTTGGTGTATTTCAAAGGACAACCATAAGGAATCGGGAGAAGGTTTAGCAACGCGTTGGTACTTGTCTAACGTGTACTTCGCTGATGTCCACTGCTCGGTGGCAATATAAAGCTCTGTCAGTAAATATAAACTTTTAGCACGTAAGGGTTGGTGTTTAAGTGCACTTTGAAAGTAGGTAATAGCATCATCAACATTGCCTTGGCTTTGTGCACATAAGGCGAGATTTTCGTAAGTTTCTGCTGAATTAGCATATTGTTGATTACTCACGGCCTTAAGGAAGTACTCCTTAGCGCCCTCGTAATCACCATCTTGACACTTAAACGCGCCATAGCTGTTTGCGATATCACCGTTATAGGGTGCTAACGACATTGCCGTTTGATAGAGATCATCTGCTCGCTTAACGTCCCCTACCAGTTGATAGTAGTAAGCAATTGCATAGTTGACCTCAGCCGAACGCGGATCGTACTCCAACGCTTGGTCTAAGTTCACTTTAGCTTGTTTATAATTATTGTTTTTAAGGTAGGTTAACCCTAAAGACATACGAGTTTTAGCAGCTTCCTGGCGGTCAAAGTTACTATTGTAACTCCCAGGTTGCGAGTTGCTTACGCACCCCGCTAAAAAGACTACAGCTGCTATCAATCCTATTCGCATGTTATTACCCTAATATCTTAATGATTATTGGGCCATTTTTACCGAAATCGCTTCGCCCTTCACCTGTTTTTTTAATAATCGCTTAGTTCTGTCTACAACATCACCTACTAATTGCCCACAAGCCGCATCGATATCGTCGCCTCGTGTTTTGCGTACAACAGTGGTAAACCCATAATCCATAAGAACTTTTGAGAATCTATCGATACGCGAATTACTTGAACAAAGGTACGGTGAACCCGGGTAAGGGTTAAATGGAATTAAGTTTATTTTACACGGTGTATCTTTCAATACTTTCGCTAATTCATGCGCTTGGTCGGTGCTGTCGTTAATATGTGAAAGCATAACGTATTCAACCGTCACTCGACCTTGATTAGCTTTCGATTTTTCAAGATAACGGCGTACGCCAGCCAAAAAGGCTTCAATATTGTATTTTTTATTCACTGGTACAATTTCATTGCGCAGCTCGTCATTTGGCGCATGTAATGAAATCGCCAAGGCCACGTCAATTTGATCGCCCAGCATATCAAGTGCAGGTACAACACCTGAGGTACTTAACGTTACGCGGCGCTTAGATAGGCCAAAACCAAAATCATCTAACATAATGTTCATGGCTGGCACCACGTTTTTAAGGTTAAGCAAAGGCTCACCCATGCCCATCATGACTACGTTAGTAATAGGACGTTTGCTGGTATCTTTTGATAAGCCAAGAAAAGTGGCTACACGCCATACTTGACCAATAATTTCACTCACGCTCAAATTACGGTTAAAACCTTGTTGAGCGGTAGAGCAGAACGTACATTCAAGAGCGCAGCCTACTTGTGACGATACACACAGCGTTGCACGGTCAGCTTCTGGGATCCATACCGTCTCCACTTCCTGACCGCCCTCAAGCGCTAACGCAAACTTAATGGTGCCATCGCTAGCTTCTTGAAAATAGGCAATCTCTGGCGCTTTCACTTCACAGTGTTCTATCAGCATAGCGCGCAGGTTTTTATTCAGGTTGCTCATTTTCTCAAAATCGCTTTCGCCCTGCTGATAAATCCATTTCATTACCTGATCGGCACGAAATGGTTTTTCTCCTTTTTCTTTGAAGAAATTACGCAAGCCTTCGCGATTAAGATTTAACAAATTTGTCTTTGCCATAAAATGATGACCCTTTTACCTATTCAAGGCTATTGCCTTGTACTGCTAATATGATGACGCGAACGGACATTAGGAGGTTCGAATCCATGTTGCTCTAAATCTACTTGGGTTATAAAGCTAAAGCTTCATGAGCCTCTATCGGGAGCTTCTAGATAACGAGTTACTCTTAAAGCAAAAGTAGTGAAAAGCCGTTCACTTGTAGGACGTAAGCAGAAGCAATACTGCTAAGAAAAACGTTACGCCCAAAACGGTCAAAAGTCATAGACCAAAGCCGTTCAAAATTTGCGCGGATTTTACCATACTTGTTCAAGTAGAAAAAGCGTAACCCACAGACTAAATACAGGGTGTAACTTGCTACATTGTTGCGGCTTCTTGACGAAGCTAGCCAAAACTAGAGGCCGGACAATAAAGCTGAAAAAATAGACTTACAGAAACAAAAAACGAGGCCGAAGCCTCGTTTTTTAGATTCGGTCGTTTGCGATTAACGCGTACGAGGACAAATCTCTTCTTCAGAGAAGAAGTAAGCAATTTCACGTGCAGCTGATTCTGGTGCATCAGAACCGTGACATGCATTTTCATCAATTGAAGCAGCGTAGTCAGAACGAAGTGTTCCAGCAGCAGCATCAGCTGGGTTAGTTGCACCCATGATTTCACGGTTTTTAACAACAGCGTTTTCGCCTTCAAGAACCTGAACCATTACTGGGCCAGATGTCATGAAATCAACTAGAGCGCCGAAAAAAGGACGTTCTTTATGTTCTGCGTAGAAACCTTCAGCTTGTTCTTTGCTCATGTGGATCATCTTAGATGCCACGATGCGAAGACCAGCAGATTCGAAACGGTTGTAAATTGCACCGATAACGTTTTTAGCTACCGCATCAGGCTTGATAATCGAAAAAGTACGCTCTAGAGCCATTGTTTTCTCCAAACAAATTTAAGTCTTATGAATTTTTGGCCGCGAATTATAGGCAATTATTAACGGCTTGACCAGCGGCGATTTCAACACCCCATGGCGCTCTACTACACGTGATAACGGTGACACTATTATGACAGCGTTTATAACGCACTCGGTTTTGGACGCATATTACACTTAACTTTACCTAACGCCCGCCACCAATTTTTATCTAACTAACTGTTTTCTTTAGCAAGATGTTGAATTTTAGACACAATTGCACGAAGACCATTTCCACGAGTCGGCGTAATATGGCGCTCTAAATCTAGCGCTTCGAAATAGCCATCAATATCAAATTCAAGGATATCTTTCGGCGATTTATTATTATAAGCCGCCAAAACTAACGCTAATAAGCCTTGAACAATCACTGCGTCACTGTCTACTTCGAAGGTAATTAGGTTATTGTCGTAAGATTCAACCAGCCACACACTGCTTTGGCAACCTTTTACCAGTCTGTCTGCCGTGCGCTTGTCTTCTGGCAAACCAGGCACAGATTTACCTAAATCGATAATATATTGATAGCGCTGTTCCCAATCATCGAAAAACGCTAAATCATCAATTATTTCTTCAGTAGAGGGTAATGCCATGAATAATCCTGTGTTATTAAAAGAAAAGGCCCGCTTCTAGCTGCGCTTCTTCACTCATCATTTCTCTTGACCACGCTGGGTCAAATACTAACTCTACATTTACAGCCGTAACGAAGGGAACGAGTGCTACACGATATTCAACATCGCCTACCAATACCGGCCCCATGCCACAACCTGGCGCGGTTAGCGTCATATCAATATCAACTTCGCCGCTATCTTGGTTAACGTTAACCTTATAGATAAGCCCTAGCGATACTAAGTTAATTGGTATTTCAGGGTCGAAGATAGTTTCAAGCGCGTCCCAGACCTGCTGTTCACTCACTTTGCCATCTTCAGGCTGAGCGAAGTTAAGTACTTGGGCTTTACGGCCAATTGCATCGGCATCGGTGCCGTCAATACGGTACATATTGCCACGCCACGTAACCGTGTAGTTTCCACCTAAATCTTGCGTGATCGTAACAAACTCACCTTCTGGTATGGTTGCAGGGTTTCCTGCTGGAACAAGACGTGCTTTACACTCTCGTTCTGTCACCACCATCTTCTGCTTCATGCTATAACTTCTTAATATTGCAGTTAGCCAACGTTGAAGCTTTCGCCACAACCACACTCATCAACCACATTTGGGTTGTTGTACTTAATAATGCCGTTCACGCCTTCAGTTACGTAGTCAATTTCTGTACTACGTACTAGCTCGGCAGCATCTTCTGATACCGCAACACGAAGGGTTGGTGAAATTTCTACAATTTCATCGCCGTCTTTCGCGCTATCAGCAAAATCAAGTTCGTATGCATAACCGGTACAGCCACTTACACGGGTAGACAAGCGAATTAACTGACCCGGCTTGTCTTTAAGCTTGCTTTCAAAATGCTTAATGGCGCTGTCGCTCAAGGTAATAAGCTTTGTGCTAGGAACAAATGTTTCAACACTCATAGTGCCTCCTTAGGCCAACATCATTTTCGCTTTCTTAAGTGCAGCAAATAAGCTGTCTACTTCTTCAAGCGTGTTGTAAATTGAGAACGATGCACGAGCAGTGCCTGGAATACCAAAGCGCTTCATCAGCGGCTGAGCACAGTTATCGCCCGTTCTTATTGCTACGCCTTGCCTATCAAGAATAAACCCAACATCACCAGGGTGCGCACCGTCTAATAAAAAGCTTAAAACACCCACTTTATTAGGCGCAGTGCCAATTAAACGCATACCTTCAAAGGCAAGTGCTTGTTCAGTGGCGTAGCTTAATAGTGCTTGTTCATGGTTATGTAATGCGGCCATATCAAGATTTTTAAACCAGTCAACAGCAGCACCTAAACCAATAGCGCCCGCAATATTAGGCGTACCTGCTTCAAGCCGATTCGGTAATTCGCCCCATGTGGCCTCATGGTAAGACACGTCTTTAATCATTTCGCCGCCGGTTTGCCATACTGGCCAGTCTTCTAGCACCGATTTACGGCCCCATAAAACACCAATACCAGTCGGTCCGAATAGCTTGTGCCCAGAGAAAGCGTAAAAATCGCAACCTATGTCTTGTACGTCAACGCCGCCGTGAGCAATGCCCTGCGCGCCGTCCACTAACACCCATGCACCTACTGCTTTCGCTTTTTCCGTTAGCAGTTTAATAGGGTTAACCGTACCTAATGCATTTGATACATGCGGAAACGCTACCATTTTGGTGCTAGGTGTTAAGAGTCTATCGAAAGCGTCGATATCTAGCTCACCGTTATCGAACACAGGCACAATATTTAATGTTGCGCCTGAACGTCGACACGCTTGCTGCCACGTAACCAAGTTCGCGTGGTGCTCTAGTTCTGTCACCATGACTTGGTCGCCTTCGCGAAGCAACTGCCCCAACCCGTTAGCCACAATATTAATGGCTTCAGTGGTCCCGCTGGTCCAAATCACTTCTTCCCGCGCATTGGCGTTAATGAAGCCCGCTACACTCGTGCGCGCATTTTCATAACGACGGGTCGCTTCATCAGATAAATGATGGGCGCCGCGATGCACGTTCGCATTGGTGTTCGTATAGAAATCGACAATGGCATCAATCACCACTTGTGGCTTTTGTGTTGTAGCCGCATTATCGAGGTAAACCAGTGGCTTACCATCTACCATTTTAGCAAGGATTGGAAACTGGGCGCGAAGCGCAGCAACGTCTAAGCTCATTTAACCTCCATGTGTGCAAAGCGCTCGCTTAGCACAGGAAGTAACCAATCGCGGATAGCCGCATTTGGCATATCGTTAATTAGCTCTTGTATGAAACCAAAGTTCAACATCACCAAGGCTTTACTGCGCGGTACGCCGCGAGTCAGCATGTAATAAAGCGCTTCACCTTCAATTTCTGCCACTGTTGCACCGTGAGCACAGCGCACGTCGTCAGCATAAATTTCAAGTTCAGGTTTGGTGTTGATAACACCGCGACGAGACAACAATAAGTTACGGTTGTTAAGCTCTGCCAAGGTCTTTTGTGCGTCACGGTGAATGTGAATACGGCCATTGAACACAGCGCGCGCTTTATCACCCACAATCCCACGCGCATTTTCTTCTGTGGTGCCGTTAGGCATGGCGTGCTCAATGGTTGAATGTAAGTCAAATAACTCACCTTCAGCCAACAAATAAATCGCGTTCATTTTGGCGTTAGCAAATTCACCGGCATGATGCATATCTACATCTAAGCGAGACAACTCACTGCCATAGCCCACTAGGGTGCTATTTAAGGTTGAGCGGTCGTGCAACATAAAGTGACTACCACCAAGTTGCTTGGCGCTGCCTGTGAACATAGCAAAGCGGTAGTGCTCTAAGTGCGCATCGTCAGCAATATCGTATTCTGCGAATGCGGTGGTAAGGCTATCGGTATCACCTGAACCTTGTTCAATGATAACCGCACTCGATGCGTTACCTAGCTTAACCAATACGCGAGTATGTGCATCCACGTTCTTAGTCGCTAAATTCACTATGCGAATAGGCTTGGTTACTTTTGCGCCATCTGCCACATTAATGAAAACACCGTGCTGACAAAGTGCATCGTTAACGCGACCAAATAAATGGCGTGTTGGCTTCACTTGTCCGAACACACTCGCAATCGCTTGCTGTGTAGCCGCATCGTCAACATTTAGCGATGTAATAGCCATACCTTCTGGCACATCTAGCGTATTAATTTGCGTAACTAATACACCGTCGACAAATACAATATCTAACGCGTTTAGGTTATCGATGTTTGGCACAGGTACGCTGTCAGCCTGAGTAGCAATAGCAACGTTACGCTTTTCAACGGGCGTAAGTGGCGTATTGATCCAGCTTTCGTTGCGGCGTTTCGGCCAACCATCGTTTTTTAATTGTGTTAAGGCCTGCTGACGCACGGGCGCCAGATAATCATCTAGCGCTGCCCCATCAATGACCTGTTCTAGCCATTGACTCATACTTCAGCCTCCTCGTAGGCTTTACCTAAGAAGGCATAACCGCTTTTCTCTACTTCTAGTGCCAGGGATGCATCACCACTTTTCACAATTTTGCCATCAGCAAGAATGTGTACAAAGTCAGGTTTGATGTAATCAAGCAAACGCTGGTAGTGAGTCACTACGATAAAGCTGCGTTCGCCATCACGCTGGCTGTTTACACCATCAGCAACCACTTGAAGTGCATCAACGTCTAAGCCTGAGTCAGACTCATCAAGAATACAAAGCTTTGGCTCTAACAAAATCATTTGCATGATTTCGTTACGTTTTTTCTCACCACCAGAGAAGCCTTCGTTAACACCACGTTTTAAGAAATCTAGTGGCAATTGTACTTGCTTGCAGGCTTCTTTCGCTTTCTTTAAAAACTCTGCAGCAGTAAGCGGGTCTTCGCCGCGCTGTTCACGCATGGCGTTTACAGACTCTTTCATGAATTCCATGTTGCTTACGCCTGGAATTTCTACTGGATATTGAAACGCTAAGAACAAACCTTCACGGGCACGTTCTTCCACTTCTAAATCGAGCAAATCTTTACCGTTCAGTGTCACTTCACCTTCGCTAACTTCATAACCATCACGGCCAGAAAGCACATAACCAAGGGTACTCTTACCGGCGCCGTTAGGGCCCATGATAGCGTGTACTTCACCTGGCTTAACTTCTAGGTTAAGCCCTTTAATGATGTTTTTCTCTTCTACGCTGGCATGTAAATTCTTGATACTAAGCATTGATTACCCCACTGAACCTTCAAGACTAATTTCGAGCAGCTTGCCGGCTTCTACGGCAAATTCCATCGGCAGCTCTTTGAATACTTCTTTACAGAAACCGTTAACAATCATGGAAACGGATTTTTCTGTGTCTAAACCACGTTGCTGGCACAAGAACAACTGCTCGTCGCTTACTTTCGACGTTGTTGCTTCGTGCTCAACAATGGCACTTGGATTTCTACTTTCGATATACGGGAACGTATGCGCGCCGCATTTATCGCCGATTAACAGCGAGTCACACTCTGTGAAGTTACGCGCGCCATCGGCACGAGGGCCCATCTGCACTAATCCACGGTAGGCGTTGTTACTGTTACCCGCTGAAATACCTTTAGAGATAATGGTAGAGCGCGTGTTCTTACCAAGGTGAATCATCTTAGTACCAGTGTCGGCTTGCTGCCTACCACGGGTTAACGCCACTGAGTAAAACTCACCTACACTGTTATCGCCTTTAAGCACGCAGCTTGGGTATTTCCACGTAACCGCTGAACCCGTTTCGACCTGAGTCCAAGAAATTTTTGCGTTTTTATGGCAAATACCACGCTTAGTCACGAAGTTGTAAATACCGCCTTTACCGTTTTCGTCACCTGGGTACCAGTTTTGTACTGTTGAGTACTTAATAGTGGCATCATCCATAGCAACTAATTCAACCACAGCAGCGTGTAATTGGTTTTCGTCACGCTGAGGCGCAGTACACCCTTCTAGGTAGCTTACATAGCTGCCTTCTTCGGCAACGATTAGCGTACGTTCAAACTGACCGGTGTTCATTTCGTTTATACGAAAATACGTAGAAAGCTCCATAGGGCAGCGCGTGCCTTTTGGAATATAAACGAATGACCCATCGGTAAATACGGCGCTGTTTAGTGCGGCAAAGTAGTTATCGGTGCGCGGTACTACCGAGCCGATATACTTTTTCACTAAATCTGGATATTTCACCAGTGCTTCAGAGATAGGGCAAAAGATAACGCCCGCTTCTTCTAGCTTGCTTCGAAAAGTCGTTACCACTGAAACTGAGTCAAATACCGCATCTACAGCAACACCCGCAAGCATTTCTTGTTCATGCAACGGAATACCTAGCTTTTCGTAGGTACGCAGTAGTTCAGGATCAACTTCATCTAGTGACTGAGGCTTATCTTTCATACTCTTTGGTGCCGAGTAATAAGAAATGGCTTGATAGTCAATTTTAGGATAATCGACATGGGCCCAATCAGGCTCTTCCATTTCAAGCCACGAATGATACGCCTTTAAGCGCCATTCTAGCATCCACTCTGGTTCGTTTTTCATTGCTGAAATACGGCGAATTACTGACTCGTCGAGGCCACTTTCAAAAGTCTCAGATTCGATCTCTGAATAAAATCCAGCATCGTACTTTCTTTCTAACGCCTGTTCGATCTGTTCACTCATGTTGGGATCTCACTTGTTTGCCTGCGTTTGCTGCCTTCACTACTGGCCTCTCGGTCTTGCCAGTAAGTCACGTTGCCGTTTTAGCTACTTACGTATTTGCCAAAACGTATTTGCGATATTCCTATCGAATATCTAGACAGCCTAAAATTTTGGAGCCGTATTATATAATACCTGAGTATTTCACTCAAATATTCAACAGCCCAGTTAAATAAAAATTAAATATCATACCAATCGGTAATTACGATAACGTGCAATAAAAGGTGCTATCGGCTTGCGGCCAATACAGTCGCCTCACGCAAACGGGTAACAACATCTGTCACTTTATTGATGACGTAAGTGATGTCATCTAATGTGGTGAACCTACCTATACTGAAACGTATTCCAGCGTGAGCCAGTTCACTGCTTCTGCCAATGGCGCGTAATACGTATGAGGGTTCTAAGCTGGCCGATGTGCAGGCAGAGCCAGACGATACCGCAATATCGTTCATCGCCATCATCATACTTTCCCCATCCACACCACCAAAACTCACATTTAAAATGTTCGCTATACGCTGAGTTTCATGACCATTAAGGTAAATATCATCTAACTGGCTTAGCCCGTCCCACAACGCAGTTTTCAACTTGCTAATATGGGCGGTATCATTCTCTAGCTGCTGATAAGCAAGGTGTATCGCTTCGCCCATCCCCACAATCTGGTGTGTTGCCAACGTGCCTGAACGCATACCCCGTTCGTGCCCGCCACCGTGAATTTGGGCAGCTAAGTTAATTTTGGGTCGACGGCGAACGTATAACGCGCCCATGCCTTTCGGACCATAAATTTTATGCGCTGAAATAGATAACAGGTCGACTGGCAACGCTTGCAAGTCAATAGGAAGCTTACCTACGCTCTGCGCAGCATCTACGTGAAACAGGATGTTCTTAGCACGGCATAGCTCACCAATAGCACTAATATCTTGAACAACACCTAATTCGTTATTTACGTGCATTACTGACACTAAAATGGTGTCTGTAGTTATTGCTGCTTCAAGCTGTGAAAGTGAAACAAGACCTGACGTATCCACATCTAGGTAAGTCACTTTAAAACCTTGCTTTTCAAGGTATTCACACGTATCTAAAACAGCTTTGTGTTCGGTATTAACGGTAATGATATGTTTACCGTTATTCACATAGCCTTCTGCTACACCTTTAATGGCCAAATTATTTGATTCTGTCGCACCCGAGGTGAATACGATTTCTCGCGGATCGCAGTTCAGTGCATCGCTTATTTGATTGCGGGCTACATCTACCGCTTCTTCCGCCATCCAACCAAAACGATACGAACGAGAAGCTGGGTTACCGAAATTGCCATCTATCGTCAGGCACTGCACCATTTTCTCTGCAACCTTTGGGTCGACAGGTGTGGTAGCGGCATAATCTAAGTAAATAGGTGTTGAACGAGACATAGCGATTAATACTTTCTCTAAAGCTGATGTTATAACTGAAAACTAACTTCGATATCGTTGGCTACATTACGTAAAGACGTACTTTTATCTTGACGCCCAGCCACTTCTTGAACATCGCGCTTGGCCATTAATTCACCAAGGGTAATATCGTTTAAAAAAGAGCTTATACGATCGCTCAAATCTTGCCATAAACTATGGGTTAGGCAACGGTCGCCACTTTGACAATCCGCTTGACCTTGGCATCGGGTAGCATCTACCGATTCATCTACCGCACGAATAACTTCACCAATTGATATATTGGCAGCATCGCGCCCTAGTAAATAGCCACCACCTGGTCCACGAACACTATCGACTAGCTGATCTTTACGTAATCGAGAGAAAAGCTGCTCTAAATAAGATAGCGAAATAGCTTGGCGTTCAGAGATATCAGCGAGAGGCACAGGACCGCGTGTCGAATGCAATGCTACATCAAGCATTGCCGTTACTGCGTAGCGCCCTTTAGATGTTAATTTCATAGAATCCTCCCGCTATTAATATAGCAAGAATTTTCACATACCTGACTAAATTGGTCAAGTATAAGACCTAGTAATTTAGTCAAGTATTTGTAGTTTCCATTCCAAAGCAAGAATGGTTTCTAACAAGTCTGGAATGCTCACGCAGAATGTGCGTAGAACCAAGCCATGGTGTTTTAGCAGCCTCGTATTCTTTTTCTATCTAAGCACATAATGTAGCCGATCGCGGGTAATGCGTTTATTTGGGTTAGTTTAATTACCAAGTTAGGTGGCAGTTTCACTCCCGAGCAAATTTCTCTTGGTAATCATATCGTGCCGATAGAATTGATTCATATTCTATCAATAGAGTGTCATCCACAGACTAATGGGATCTGTGAACGCTTCCACAAAACCAATCTCAACGAGTTTTATCAGGTCACATCCAGCAAGAAAATTTATGATTCGCTGGAGATGTTGCAAAAAGATATATACGAGTAGCTGAATTATTACAATAGTGAACAATCTCATCAAGGCAAAATATGCTGTGGCAGAACGCCAATGGAAAAATTAATTGGTGGGAAACAGAATTGGGCTGAAGATAATTTAGCTCAAATCTAATCTGACGATGCCCCTAGAAAAACTGGGTAACTGTCAGATCAGGTCTGAGCTAGGACAGATTAACTAAAGAACATTGATCGCATTAATAGAGTCATTGCTTAGATATTGATTGATGCGTTCTGATTGAATAACCATACCATCGATCGCTAAAGCAATTTGAGCACCTTCTGGTACATCCATTAATAGTCTCAGCTCTGCCGAGCGATTTGATTCTTCGTCTTTTGTACAATTTTTGTTTTCACAAGTACTCTGCGCAAGATGCCAGTTGTAACGAAAGTCATTTTCCAGTGAAGAAATGAGACTCTTATTGGTAGACAACTCATTAGATACAAATAGGATTGCGTTAGCTAACCCTTGATTTCCACTCTGCTTTAAACGCAATGTTTCATATCGTGCCCAATCCAGTTGTACTGGTGTAATACCATTGGTGAGTTGTTGCTTGAACTTTTTCAACGAGCTCAGATATACTTTTTGCCCGCCGAAATAATAAGAAGGCACTGACTGAGGGTTGTAATTTTGAACAATTTCTTTATTCAGTTGTTGCAACCTGAAATGTTCGTGGTTGAGGGCATCCGAACTTTTGCATTCAATTGGCTTGCGAGTAATAACGTCATCAAAAACGCCCTGACTAATCGGATCATCACACTCCATAATAGCTGCAACACGTTTGTCACTGTAATCACCCAAGATCGGAGACCAAAACATAAACACATTGTAGTCTTTGTATTTATCTAGCGCCTTCAGTGCACGAATACAATAACCACAATTGGGATCTTTAAAAACAATTACGCTGGGTGCACTCGGTTTCCAAGGCTCTATTAAAAAGTCACCATAAACCTCTGGGGTAGGGATTATTTTTGCGTCTAGTTCGTTTGTCTCATTTGCTTTAGCGAAACCACTATACCCCAACAAAATACTTAAAAAGAGTATTAGGTACTTCATACTGCTACAAGTCTCCATTCTTTAGCTTCTGCAGGATAGCCTTTTTCTTTGCTTCACGTGCTTCCTGGTTTTGTTCTATTATTTCTCTTTGCGCTGTTGGATCGTCTAGTACATCGTTGAAAGAAGTAATAGCTGCAACAAGCTTCTCTTCAGATTCCTGTAGCATAGCATCGACATTAGCGTTGTTTTTCTCGGTGCTAGCACTCGCATTTTGTTTTGCAACTTTCGGACGATAATCAGGATACTCCACAGGAACATTTACGATATTACTATCCCTGTTCTTATCTATGGTCTGTTCATCAAGTTTTTCATTACCAGCAAGTGATTGCAGATTTTCGCTATGTTCACTATTTTCGCTGAAAAACAGGTAACCCAGTGCCGCTATAGCTAAGACACCGACACTTACTACTATGACTCCGTTTTTTTTTGTTTCCATTGTCTTTCCTTAAACGACTTACAAGGTTTGCGTTGTGAACGAATAACTTCTGCAACAATATGAATTTCCAACGCGGTCTTTAATATATCGTAAATAAATCGTAATTTGCGTATTTTGCGGCAACGGATTGGTCGGCCAAAAGGTAACGACATCACCATTGAATGAGAAAAAACCGTCGTAATAATTTGACCCCGAATAAATTCGAATCTCACCACCTGAATGATTAGACGTAATATTTCTAATATCAAGTGGCTCACTGAAAGTCATCTCGATAGGCGCATTAACCGCATTGCCTGTTGAGCTATGTGCTGGCGTCATAACTGTAAGGGTTGGGTAAGAATTATCCACTACACCCGTGTTTTCAGTGGTAAACGCCAAGCGATACTCAGCAACTTCATTACCCGCTACATCACACACGCCCGCAACAAGTAGCTCATAATCTTCACCCGCCACCAGATATTCATCCGGCGTAAACGTAATCGTTCTGCGATCACTACTCAGTGCCACACTGCCCGATACTGTACCTGTACTATTTTGGAGCGATACCGTCTCTTCATTCACACAGTGTGCCGCTAACGTCTCATCCAGAAACAGTCTCACCGGCGCATTCACTGGCACATCCGTTAACCCTTGCGACAGGTTGTTTGCTATCACACTCGGCGCCTGCGCGTCTTCACTGTCACCTGCCGTAAACGTATACTGATGATAACTGCCCACGTTATTACCTGCGATATCCTTCAGGTAGCTACCCCAACTGATATACACGTAATAATGATGCCCTTCTTCTAACAATGCATCCGGGGTTAACGTCACACGCTTACCGTCTACACTTAGGCTCAATGTCGCAGCCTCATTGCGTTTTTCCGTATTGTTATACAACCTGAATGACTCACTGGTCAGTGATGTCGGGTCAATACGCTCACTGAAGTCTGCCGTAATCGTCGCATTCAATGCCACGTCCGTTGCACCACTTTTCGGGCTGTAACTTATCAATGACCCTGTTTGTGTATCGATACCCAGCTCTGTTGTGAAGTTGATATTGATGTCTTCTACCTGCACGTTATCTGCCAGGTCTTTCACACCGCTTACATTCAAGCTTAGCGTCTCACCCGCCGGAAGCAGGGTCACCGGGGTGAGCGTGACCAGCGTATGTGAGCTATCCAGTGCACGATTTACCGCAATCTGCTCACCGTTATGAGTCAGGGTAATGCCACCCAGTGATAAATGACTTATCATTTCACTAAACTTCACTCTCACTCGGGCATTTACCGCCACATCGGTTAAGCCTTCGTGCACTGATGTGCCTGTTACAACAGGTGCTGCGGTATCTTCTTCCAAACTGGTATAGAAGTAGAAGCTATCTGATGAGTTTGTATTACCACTGATGTCCGCCACACCGCCGAGCCGTGCATTAAACCGTCTACCTGCTGTCAGTACATTGTCTGGTACCCAAGTGATTGTCTTGCCATCCTGACCAATACTGGCACTACCCGCGACATGAACCGAACCATTGTCTACATCTCGTACATATACGGTGCTGCTGTTCACCGTGAGTGGATCAACAACCTCGTTCATTACCCAGATCACACTACTATTTACTGCAACTGTACTGTTCGAGTAAGGTAGATAAGTACTGTAATTCGGACTTGTCAGGTCTGGCCCTGTTCCGGTTGTAAAGGTTTCACTGTGTGAAACAACTTTATTGCCCGACAAGTCTTCTACCTGTGTAATTGTTTCTGTGTATTCCGTACTCTCTAGTAATGGTGAGTAACGGTGGTACAACACTTCAGTATTACTTGCACTGTACGAGATACTCATATCTGCTATGCGTTCGAAGCTGTATGGGTTAATCGCTTCATCAAAGCGCACGTGATAACGCGGATTCAATGCCACGTTTTCCATTCCCGTTGCCGGACTCATCGCAGTTACTCGTGGGGCCTGCAAGTCTTCTACCGCTACTTCACCTGTGGTGAAGCCATAACTGCGACTCCAGTACTGACGATCACCATCTGTATCCAGAATGTTACTTGACAGACTCACATAATAGTAACTGTCAGCCGATAAGAGTGATTGCGGCGTGATTTCCACTGTACGTAAATCATCTGCCAGACTTATCGTAGCCGGAAAGGCACTGCCATCATTGTTTCGCATCACAATGAATTCATCAGTAATGGTAGTCTCATCCATATCTTGGTTATAAACGATACGCATGCTCGGATTTAGCGACACATTGGTTAAACCGTTACTTGGCAGATAAGCATTAGGCGTTGGTCGCACCCCTGCGGTTGCCGTAGTTGTCGCCATGCGGAACTGACCTTGATAATGGTTCATCGCATTACCTGAATCATCACGCGCTGTGCTATCCAGATAAACATGAACGAGTGCACCTTCTACAAAGGCTTCATCCGGTGTAAATTCGATTGCCTGACCTGATGCTGACAGCGTAATCTGTCCCTCTACCAGTACACCGTTTTCCGCTACATGGAAGGCATCATGTAAGGAACTTTCATCCATTGGCTCTGAGGTGTACATCACTATACTGCCGACACTCGGTACATTATTGGCACCACTGTTCGGGTATAGGCGTGAGACACTTGGCCTACCGTTGTCATTATCTACCACTGCTGTGCTAAATAGGCTGACATAATCCGCCATTGCATTACCGCTTAAGTCCTGCACATCGTCCGTGACGATTACTGACAGTGACTTTCCGGCTGGCCAGGTGCCACGCAAGGTGATTGTTTTACTGTCTGCAGAGCGGTAAACGCTCGGCGTAATAATGCTGCCCTCTGAATACAACTTGAAGTGATTACTGTTGACCGTAGCTGCATTTAACGATTCATTGAAGCTTAGTACGATTGGCGTACCTACTCCTATATCCATGGCTCCGTCTGCCGGACTGATACTGCTTACGGTTGGTGCTGTAGTATCAAGCTCGTCTTCTGTTGTGAAGTAATAATTCCAACAACATGCACTATTTCCAACTCTATCTTTGACGTAGTAAATACTTGTTCTGATTTGTGTACTACCCGGTAATGGCTCACTTGGCGTAAACGTCACCACGCTGCCTTCTACCTGATAGTCACCCGCTACATAACCACTTTGGCCATTCACCTGAACTCGCACTGCATCATTAATGTTTAGTGCATCGACTGCTTCGTTAAAGGTCACCACAATCGCTGTGTTAACTGATACATCTGATGTATTGTTTGTCGGTGTAACACTGCTTATTCTTGGGTAGGCAGTATCAACATTGCCGCTACTATCGGCTGTGAAGTCCATGCGATACTCAGCAACTTCATTACCCGCTACATCACACACGCCCGCAACAACCAGCTCATAGTCTTCACCCGCCACCAGATATTCATCCGGCGTAAACGTAATTGTTCTGCGATCACTGCTCAGTGCCACACTGCCCGATACTGTACCTGTACTGCTTTGGAGCGATACCGTCTCTTCATTCACACAGTGTGCCGCTAACGTCTCATCCAGAAACAGTCTCACCGGCGCATTCACTGGCACATCCGTTAACCCTTGCGACAGGTTGTTTGCTATCACACTCGGCGCCTGCGCGTCTTCACTGTCACCTGCCGTAAACGTATACTGATGATAACTGCCCACGTTATTACCTGCGATATCCTTCAGGTAGCTACCCCAACTGATATACACGTAATAATGATGCCCTTCTTCTAACAATGCATCCGGGGTTAACGTCACACGCTTACCGTCTACACTTAGGCTCAATGTCGCAGCCTCATTGCGTTTTTCCGTATTGTTATACAACCTGAATGACTCACTGGTCAGTGATGTCGGGTCAATACGCTCACTGAAGTCTGCCGTAATCGTCGCATTCAATGCCACGTCCGTTGCACCACTTTTCGGGCTGTAACTTATCAATGACCCTGTTTGTGTATCGATACCCAGCTCTGTTGTGAAGTTGATATTGATGTCTTCTACCTGCACGTTATCTGCCAGGTCTTTCACACCGCTTACATTCAAGCTTAGCGTCTCACCCGCCGGAAGCAGGGTCACCGGGGTGAGCGTGACCAGCGTATGTGAGCTATCCAGTGCACGATTTACCGCAATCTGCTCACCGTTATGAGTCAGGGTAATGCCACCCAGTGATAAATGACTTATCATTTCACTAAACTTCACTCTCACTCGGGCATTTACCGCCACATCGGTTAAGCCTTCGTGCACTGATGTGCCTGTTACAACAGGTGCTGCGGTATCTTCTTCCAAACTGGTATAGAAGTAGAAGCTATCTGATGAGTTTGTATTACCACTGATGTCCGCCACACCGCCGAGCCGTGCATTAAACCGTCTACCTGCTGTCAGTACATTGTCTGGTACCCAAGTGATTGTCTTGCCATCCTGACCAATACTGGCACTACCCGCGACATGAACCGAACCATTGTCTACATCTCGTACATATACGGTGCTGCTGTTCACCGTGAGTGGATCAACAACCTCGTTCATTACCCAGATCACACTACTATTTACTGCAACTGTACTGTTCGAGTAAGGTAGATAAGTACTGTAATTCGGACTTGTCAGGTCTGGCCCTGTTCCGGTTGTAAAGGTTTCACTGTGTGAAACAACTTTATTGCCCGACAAGTCTTCTACCTGTGTAATTGTTTCTGTGTATTCCGTACTCTCTAGTAATGGTGAGTAACGGTGGTACAACACTTCAGTATTACTTGCACTGTACGAGATACTCATATCTGCTATGCGTTCGAAGCTGTATGGGTTAATCGCTTCATCAAAGCGCACGTGATAACGCGGATTCAATGCCACGTTTTCCATTCCCGTTGCCGGACTCATCGCAGTTACTCGTGGGGCCTGCAAGTCTTCTACCGCTACTTCACCTGTGGTGAAGCCATAACTGCGACTCCAGTACTGACGATCACCATCTGTATCCAGAATGTTACTTGACAGACTCACATAATAGTAACTGTCAGCCGATAAGAGTGATTGCGGCGTGATTTCCACTGTACGTAAATCATCTGCCAGACTTATCGTAGCCGGAAAGGCACTGCCATCATTGTTTCGCATCACAATGAATTCATCAGTAATGGTAGTCTCATCCATATCTTGGTTATAAACGATACGCATGCTCGGATTTAGCGACACATTGGTTAAACCGTTACTTGGCAGATAAGCATTAGGCGTTGGTCGCACCCCTGCGGTTGCCGTAGTTGTCGCCATGCGGAACTGACCTTGATAATGGTTCATCGCATTACCTGAATCATCACGCGCTGTGCTATCCAGATAAACATGAACGAGTGCACCTTCTACAAAGGCTTCATCCGGTGTAAATTCGATTGCCTGACCTGATGCTGACAGCGTAATCTGTCCCTCTACCAGTACACCGTTTTCCGCTACATGGAAGGCATCATGTAAGGAACTTTCATCCATTGGCTCTGAGGTGTACATCACTATACTGCCGACACTCGGTACATTATTGGCACCACTGTTCGGGTATAGGCGTGAGACACTTGGCCTACCGTTGTCATTATCTACCACTGCTGTGCTAAATAGGCTGACATAATCCGCCATTGCATTACCGCTTAAGTCCTGCACATCGTCCGTGACGATTACTGACAGTGACTTTCCGGCTGGCCAGGTGCCACGCAAGGTGATTGTTTTACTGTCTGCAGAGCGGTAAACGCTCGGCGTAATAATGCTGCCCTCTGAATACAACTTGAAGTGATTACTGTTGACCGTAGCTGCATTTAACGATTCATTGAAGCTTAGTACGATTGGCGTACCTACTCCTATATCCATGGCTCCGTCTGCCGGACTGATACTGCTTACGGTTGGTGCTGTAGTATCAAGCTCGTCTTCTGTTGTGAAGTAATAATTCCAACAACATGCACTATTTCCAACTCTATCTTTGACGTAGTAAATACTTGTTCTGATTTGTGTACTACCCGGTAATGGCTCACTTGGCGTAAACGTCACCACGCTGCCTTCTACCTGATAGTCACCCGCTACATAACCACTTTGGCCATTCACCTGAACTCGCACTGCATCATTAATGTTTAGTGCATCGACTGCTTCGTTAAAGGTCACCACAATCGCTGTGTTAACTGATACATCTGATGTATTGTTTGTCGGTGTAACACTGCTTATTCTTGGGTAGGCAGTATCAACATTGCCGCTACTATCGGCTGTGAAGTCCATGCGATACTCAGCAACTTCATTACCCGCTACATCACACACGCCCGCAACAACCAGCTCATAGTCTTCACCCGCCACCAGATATTCATCCGGCGTAAACGTAATTGTTCTGCGATCACTGCTCAGTGCCACACTGCCCGATACTGTACCTGTACTGCTTTGGAGCGATACCGTCTCTTCATTCACACAGTGTGCCGCTAACGTCTCATCCAGAAACAGTCTCACCGGCGCATTCACTGGCACATCCGTTAACCCTTGCGACAGGTTGTTTGCTATCACACTCGGCGCCTGCGCGTCTTCACTGTCACCTGCCGTAAACGTATACTGATGATAACTGCCCACGTTATTACCTGCGATATCCTTCAGGTAGCTACCCCAACTGATATACACGTAATAATGATGCCCTTCTTCTAACAATGCATCCGGGGTTAACGTCACACGCTTACCGTCTACACTTAGGCTCAATGTCGCAGCCTCATTGCGTTTTTCCGTATTGTTATACAACCTGAATGACTCACTGGTCAGTGATGTCGGGTCAATACGCTCACTGAAGTCTGCCGTAATCGTCGCATTCAATGCCACGTCCGTTGCACCACTTTTCGGGCTGTAACTTATCAATGACCCTGTTTGTGTATCAGTTTGAGTACCTGTGATGAAAGAAGTTGATAGTGCAGATTCAAGCAGATTACCACTAAGATCAGAAATACCATCAACAACTAGGGTATAGCCTGTCTCAGGCTCCAAGTTTAACTTAGGCTTTAAGGTTGCTGTGCGCAGATCACTGCTATTGGTAAGGTCTACTGCAACAACTTCATCACCCTTAAAGAGTTGTATGTTCTTAGTTGAATAGCTGTTTATCGCTTCATCAAACCTCACATTCAACCTGGCATTAACAGGTACAGATGTTTCTCCTTCATTAACACTGATACTACTGATCAGAGGAGCAACACCATCAGCATCAAACGCTGTAGTAAAATAGTAATTACGGTTAGACATGGAATTACCAAAGAGGTCTTTAATTCCACTTCTCAAATATATTCTGTGTTGCCTTCCTACAAGAAACGCCGCATTAGGGGTAAAAGTGATAGTCGTGCTATCGTCCTTAACATCTATTAACCCTTCAATACGTTCTCTTGTCGAGTTATCTTCGATATAGAAGCTATCACTGGTTACACTTTCCGGGTCGATCCGTTCACTCATCACCACAGTTAATGCAATATTAACGGGAACGTCTTTTGCGTTGTGAACTGGGTTAATATTGCTAACAGTTGGTCTAACTGTATCAACAGTATTTCCGGTTTCGAAAGTAAACTGTTGTTCTTGTGCCAACGGATTACCTGCAGTGTCTTTTACAATACCGATAACAACTTCATGCACTGTGTAATCTGCCATTAGTGCATTAGGCGTAAACAATACCTGCGTATCACCGCCAATTAACTTAACGTTACCCGGAACTGGTACTCCACCGTCTCCATACACACGAATAGAATTAGCGTTGACAGACTTACGCGATAGAGCCTCTGAAAAAGTAACAATAATAGCACTGTTTTCCGCCACCTCAGTTTCATCAGTAGTCGGCTCAGTTGCAATTGTGGTAGGCGCAATAATATCGGGGTTCGCTGGGTCGGTACCTGCTGCAACCTCATCGCCGTCCTTTCTGCCATCGCCATCGGAATCCTGATTGTTAGGGTTAATCCCACGCGCTACTTCTTCCCCGTCTGTCAGACCATCCCCATCGGTGTCAGGGTTATTGGCGTCCGTCATCCAGGTATTAGCTTCTTCTTCATCACCGAGACCGTCACCGTCTTCATCATTTTGCACTTCAAGCGTAACGGTAACCGTTGTTGTACTGTTAGAGCCCAGATCTGTCGCTACTGCTTTAACCGCAATATTTCCAACATTCTGAGGAACAGTGAAAGGAACGGAATACGGATAGGTAGTGTCCTGTGCAACGAGCAGATTATTGACATAAAAATCGACTTTGCCAACGGCAATGTCATCCTGTGCATCTGCAGTTAACGTTAGTCTTGCACCTTCAACTGTAACGCCGTCTGATGCAGGCTCAACTAGCGAGACTGTTGGAGGTATTCCATTCGCATCGTTTAGCTCTCTATATTGCGCGATAAACAGTTTCGTATCGCCCGTCGCTTTATAGTCTGAGCTCACAACATATCTTTCTTCTGTAATAAAAGCATGGGTTGCGTTAAGCGCAATGCCGGTACCTGCGTAATCACCTAAAGGAGAAAGGTTGATCGTATCCTGGAAGAAAGGTTCGTCAGGATTTTTAGTGTTCACATAGGCAACAACATTTGGGAATAATTGCTCAGCAAAGAAGGTAAAGCCATTTGTCACCGCAACATCGCGTGGAACGAAGGTCCTGTCTCCGCCTTTGAGTTCCAACATTCCAGCATCCGTAATCTTATAAATACGATAGCCAGTGCTGTAGGCTGCAACATAAACATATTCATTACTGATTTCGACGTCTTTAACTGTGCCGATATTAACCGAAGAAAGGTGTAATGGCGCTGATGGGTCTTCAATATCAAACAAGGATAACGTTGTACCTCCCACGGCGACCATAAAGTTGTTTTCTACAGCAATACCTTTTACATCTGTAAGGTGTTCGGTAGAACCAACTGCAAAAGGTTTGTTAGGATTTGCAACATTGAATATTTCGATACCGGCAGAGCCATCCGCAACAAAAACGAAGTCTCCTTTTACCGATAAGTCTTGCGCAGTGCCAGCAGTGTCAAGTTTTGATACAATTTTCGCGTTTTCAGGTTCAGATATATCTACTATTTGCACACCCTCAGAACCGTCAGCCAAATAAGCGTAGGATCCAACTGCTTTAACATCGATGCTAATACCCTGTGTATCTACACTTCCAATGATTTCAGGATTTAAGGTATCTACGACGCTAATCACTTGCAGCCCAGAATCGCCAGCGGCTATATAAGCTAAGTTACCTTGAATATCGACATTATTTGCGTAGCCCGGAATAGACACCGTAGATTGCACAACTGGATCGAACTGAGTCACCGTCACATTAACAACGAAACTCTCGTCACGGTTGGTCACCGTTATTGTCGTTTCGCCTGATTGACCCGCAAAAATTTCGCCGTCTGATAAGCCGAAGTTAGCAATGGTTATATCGTCGGTAGTATAGCGAGTACCACTAGATTGCTGAGTTAAATCTACAGAAGTGCCGTCAAGCATGTAGCCTGTGACAGAAAGCTTGCCGCTAGCTTCACCATCAATGGCATTATAAGTTAGGAGTAAGTTCTCTGGGGATACCGTTATGAAATCAAGATAGTCTGTCAAATTGCCGCTTTCTGAATCATTCGGATCTGAACCACCGGCTATTTCCAGCCCATCAGAAATACCATCTCCATCGGAGTCAGCTAAAAGCGGATTAGTAACAAAACCATTCGTTCCACCAGTAAGTTCTTCTAAATCAGTAAGACCATCACCATCTGTGTCGGCTTCAAAAATGTTGGTACCCGCCTGATACTCTTCGAGCGCCGATAACCCATCGTTGTCGTGATCTTCTAACGCATCAATTGGGTCATTTGGATTAAGTCCAAGCGCACGTTCTGCATCATCCGGAATTCCGTCTGAATCCATATCGCCACCGATTCTGACTTCTACTCGACGGCTTGCTAGCACGCCATCCTTCCTAGCACTGATGAGTGCAACACCATTAGCTCTAGCTGTAACCACACCGTCTGTACTAACAGAAGCAATCGTCTCGTTTGTACTTGAGTAGTTTGTTCCTTTGTCCCCTGCAGTTAAGTCATCTACACTGCCATCGGCAAAAAAACCAGTGACGGTTAAAGGGAAGGTTTGTTTTGGATTGTCTAGAAGGAGCGTATCCGTTGTCGAAAAACGCAATGATACGGGGATAGGATCCAATTTTTCAAACTTGATATCACCAACTTTTGTAATGCCGTTACGTACCACATTAAAATAATCACTTTGACCAGAGACGGTGCGGCCATCTTCCAGTTTACAGGTCGCTCTGGCTCTGATTTGCCCCATATTGGAAGGAACGTTTGGTAAAGCCCAGCCACCATCTTCACTTACTTGAATGGTACGATTTAAAATATTTATGACACAGTTTTTATCAAGCTCTGTTGCATTAGTCTTGAGAAAAAATGCTGAAAAACATAAACCAGTGAGTAAAAGTAAGTTTAATTGTCCCTTTCTCATCTCTATCCCTGCGACACTCATTGTGGTGTATATTGGTTAACTTAAACAAGCAACTTTACTGCAATTGCAATCATTTTAATGTGAGCAAAACTAATTATTGGGGGTGTCAAGCCTCTAGACTTTCCACTTCTAATCCCAGTATTTCAGCGAGTACATCTGAATCATTTTGGATTTGGTGATAATCACTGTGATACATTAAAACAACTCTTTTTTGGTTATTGGTTAGAACGCTTAGTTCAAAACAAGTGAGTGGCGACTCAGTACTATATATTCGAGTTGTAATAAGCAGAAGCTTTTCAAACGAATCAAAAGCAACTTTAGTTTTCGGGCTATTCGAACTGCCGACATTCAGCACTCTTTCGTTTAGGTCAAAATAGAATTTTCTTCTGCTTCTTCTGCATATAAAGGCCGTACCTAAACTAAAGAGTCCCCCCAGTGTAAACACGACAATAACGAATTCGGTTTTCGAATCAAGGTTTGGCTCCAACTGCCAAACTTTAACCGACATAAATATGCACACTGTCCAACAAAATATGTGTAATCCCCATTCAAACAAATAACTTCTGAGGTTAGGAGTGATAGCGACTACATCTTTATTTATGTTCAATTTGGCGTTGCAATAACTAGAAGCAACTAGGTTGCCTGTAGCATCAATTTCGTCGCCCGCTTTCAAATTTAAGCTCTCTTATTAACGATAGAAGCCATTTTTCTATAAAACTCTGGAGAATTAACAATCTCTTGAAGTTTAAAGTTGTTTGGTGTTTGTTTTAGTTTTTTAGTTTTTCGATCCAAAGTAATAATAACTAACTGCTGTTGATTTAGTAGTGAAGCAGTAATGATGACGTACATTTCATTTCTAGCATGAAGTACCCCCTCAACTTTCACTTCATCAATTTTGGACAACCTGTCCAAATAAGCAACAGGCGTGTAGTTGCTTAGGCTATAACCCAAGCGAGGATCTATCACAGGAATAAGATTTCTCGTAGAAAAATCGAGCCAATGGGCATCTAAAGACGTTTTATATGTCTTTTCTTTAACTATTCTTTTTACTGTATCTCCGCGCACAGCCCAAAGTTCTCTCAGGAATGACTCTAAATGTGTGAACTGAACATTCTTATCTTGTAGTTTACTTTTTTTATCTGCATTAAAGTTCAATGGCTCGTTCAACCACTCAACTTCAAAATTAAAAACGAGCGCATTTTGATTAGAATCACTAATTGGCTTGGGTCTATAGCTAACAGAGTATGGCAGGTTTGGCACTTTTTTTAGTGGCTTAGCGTAAACATCTGTAAGCACACTGGAGAAGATAGAACTCGAAGTTTTCCCATTAAGCAATAAATTGCTGATGTGGCATTGGCTATTTTCTGCACATATAACCGCCTCGTACCAGCTCATAACTTTCTGAGGAGCTTCGGTGAACCAATCAACAATAAAAAGTTCGTAATCACCCCAAAACAATTTGTGAGTGGCATCAGCTTTTCGCAACTTAGCAAACCCCTCGAATTTATCAGGGATATTATTCAGTTCTCTACTCATCCAAGAATAAGAACCATCTTTAACATACGACAACTTTCGCAACTTTGCCTTGTCGTTTTCCTTCGCAAGTGTGTAATACCTAGATAAGGTTTGAATACTATTTTTAGTATCGCTCTCATTCAACGACAGTTGAGTTTTATGAAACAAATTATCTACAACAATGCTACCAGCAACTGAAACCTCACCTCTGGGCGATTCAGCCAAAATAAATGAGGTTCTCTTTTGCTCTGCTAATGCACCAATTGAATATGAGCTTAAGAAAATACAAAAAAATAAAGTTTTAAAAATTCTCGTGCTATCCACACGTACCTCCTGATCCAGCCTCACCAAAAGTTACTGAAACTTCGTTTTGATATTGATATTTATATAACCCACCTACTTCAACTTTATACTGAGCATTTGCTTTAAACTCCGCTTTGCCATAGCTATAGCTATAACAATCAGAGCTGGTGCATTTTTCACCTTTATAGTCTTTGTAATCTGCAGAAGCACCAACATTAATAGTTGATGAAGCTTCAGCTTCACCTGCAATTAATTTGTCACAGTCTTGTTGATTAAAAATATTACAGTATTCGACCGCGCCTGCGACCTTTGCAAAAACACCTAAAGCTAGCGACCCTGAGGTTCCGAGCTTCAATAAACCGCACGTTTCTGGGTCACACTCTGATTCTTCTGTTGAACCAGATGCAGAAACACCTAAATTACCTTTCGCACCAGGCCCAAACTCAACCTCACCACCTAGTTTAACTGGGCCATAGGTTTTGATTGGCAACTTGTACAATAGGCCTAGTCCAGGAACAATAAAGGTCGCTTCCAGTGAACCTGAGCCCTTTAATTCGGTTTTAGTGTATGGTTTCGGGTTTTTGCCAATAGAGCAATCTTTGCAGCACTTTTCACCACTTTCTTCGTTTAATGCAAATGAACCTTTCATTTCAAGCTTTGCGTACGGCATACCATTGTTTAAAACATCAAGTCCTTTTAACAAAGGGTGATCGCCTTTTACCTCAATGGACTTTGTTGTTTTTTCATTACTTGCTTCGCAATGGTTTCCACAACTTCCATCTTTACAGGTGTAACACGCTTTAGCATCGGAACCGTCACCACATTCCTGTTTATTCTTACTTTCATCTGGCACTTTTTCACCGCCAGAGCACATTCCGCACTTTTTGTCGTCTTCAGATATATCTCCATCATCTGGAACATCAAAAATTGGATTTTCCCCATCGCACCCTGGCTTTTTGCAATCGTATTTCACATCTGCACTTACCGGAATGTCGCCCGGATTTGGTTTAGAGCCCTTGCACAACTGTGTTTTACAATCTTCTGGCGTCTGCTGAGAACGAGGTTTATTATCCTGTGCAGGATCTCTTACACATGAACTGCCTTGACACTTCTGACACTCTGGACAGTTGTGGGCTGTACCTGAACCGCCCGGCTGTGAACCACAGTGCCAGCCTGCTTTCACAACACCCACACCAGGGTTGGATGAAACAACTGAGCCATCTTCCGAAACTGTACCCAAACCTATTGCTACGAATTCTTCTAAGTCGTGATCAAAAGAATACATTTCAACCTGTGCACCTGGCGCATGGCCATCTACATTAGGTAGCGTTAATTTCGCAGCAGGAGAGAAGGTCGCGCCAACTGGCTGGATTGTTACGATGAATTGAGGTTGCATGCCATTGGGCGGCGCCATTGGTACTTTTGAAGCATTTACAGGTGTGACTGAAATAATCCCTTCACGCGAACCGTCTGGGAATGTCACTGAATCTTTTGCGATTTCCAGTTTAAATCCTGGGAAGTTATCAAGAGTAAGTACTACGTCTTCTTTACCCGCATACACACCATTATCTGTGTCTAGTTTGACCATGTAGATCGGGCCAGAAAGTGGGTTGTCCACACCTGACACGGTTACAATATGATAGCTTAACGTCGGATACTCACCAAAAGCAGTCGTGGTTGAGCCATCCACGATTAAATGAACCGGTCCAACTGGCGCTTGATTAACAGTGAACTGACCTTGTTGATCTGTAAATGCAGTCCTGTCTGTGCCTTCTATACGCACCGTCACACCGGGCAAAGGTTTGTCTTGATTGTCCAGTACAACACCACTTACGCTAGTGATTCCAGCGTCTGCTGGTACAAATGCTGTCGCAGAGAAACCTGCCAATAAATCCATACCCTCAAGAGAGTCAATCAATACAGCTTCAACACGCTGGGCATCTATGCCCGTAAGTGGACCTAAAGTAAGTTGCGCCGACGCTCGACCATCGCTGTCGGTCGAGGTTTCATAGCTGCTTTCTTCATTTTGGAAAACACCCTCGCCTTTAATCACATCAAATCGTACACGTGCCCCTTGCACTACATTGGCACCACTGTCTGTTACTGCAACAACAAACGGGGCTGGTAAGGTTTGCCCTACAACACCACGCTGATTATTACCTGAGTTAACGCTGATTTTGTCGCCCGTTACGCTGGTTGCTGAAGCAGGGAAAACAACCTCGTTTTCAACCCCAACAACTTTAGCGCGAACCTTATGGTTAGCGACACCTGTGCGGTAGCCCACCTGAAATTCAGTGCGTGCCATACCTTCAGCGTCAGTCGTCGCAATGATAGCTCGGCCGGATGTTTCTGGCGTGCTGCCAACAATTCCCGCACCTTGCGTTACCCTGAAAACAACAGTTGCATTTGCGATTGGCGCATCAGAGCCATCAACCAATTTTACAATTAGTCGTTCAGGTAGTTTATTGCCGATTTGTGCAGTCTGGTTTTGGCCACTTACCAATACTAAGCGTTTATCTGTTGCAATTTTGTAGATAACTTTTTGCGATATAGATGCGCTGTTGCCTGATTCATCGATAGCGGTAACCGTAAGAACATTTTCGCCCTCGTTTAAGGGCACATCCGTTGCAGCATAGCTACGGTTAGACACAGTCGCTTTAATGCCATTAACTTCAACTGTTGCCTGTTCTTCAGAGACGGTTCCGCGCACAATATCATTAACTAGGCCTGTTACAGTTATTTTGTCACTGTAAACTTCTTGTGCTTCTGTATGAGATTCGATTGTTATGTAAGGAGGGGTTAAGTCCAGTGATACAGAAATAGAATCAGTTGTTTGCTCACCACTTGCATTGGTCGCTCGTGCTACGACGGTATTAAATCCTTCGATTAGTTCAACATTGGCACTAAATTGTTTGCCATCATGCGCAATTACTGCACCATTTAATGTTAATTCCGCATTTTCCTGATTAATAGTACCCGTAACATTTACTGGCGAACTTCCAAAGGTGGACAACGTGGTGGGTGAAAGGATATCCACTTCCAGTGCCACAGGCTCTAATGATACCTGAACATAGGCAGAGCCACTGATATCGAAGCTGCTGCGCCCACCAACAATAGTGATGGGACCAACCGTCAGGCTTTGACCGGGTTCCAGTATCTGGTTTTGCGGAAGTGCTACAACATAGTCCAGTTCGCCTAACTCGCCGTCAGCATTGCCAACCGATATAGTAGCTGGCGTAAGCGATTCGATAACAAAGCGGACCGGGCCGTTTATCGGTTCATCACTATTGTTTGTGATTTGTGCCGTAACGGTAGCATCGGGTGAGCGCCTACTACGTGTTGGGTTATTCCAGCTTACTTCTATATTTGTATCTTTTACCCAACCATCTGAATTCGCTTGCGCATTCGCCTTACCTACGTTCACGAGTAAAGCAGCAACCGAACAAACGAATATGAAAAGTAGTGACTTAACCGTGTTCAAACTTTTATCTCCCTGATAACTCGATCTTTTAAAAGAACGAGCGTCTTCCTTAAAAAGGACCTAATTAGCCCCTATAATAAATTTGTTTTTTGTTTACGCAGACTTGCGACAACGAGCTAACAGCGTGAGACCAACGAGTAACATAATGAAGGACTCTGGTTCCGGCACAGGCACCGGCGTGTTATTGTAAGTAAAGAGGACATTGTCTACTGAGTAGGAAAGATTAAAACCATCATCTTCATCGGCAAGTTCAAATGAGATGGCAATTCCTCGGCCTAACCAATCACTCATATCAAATAAGAAGGTTTCAGCTACATTTTCAAGTGCAGGAATTTCAAACACAGCATCAAAGGTGTAGTCAACCGCATCATAAATTGCCAAAAAAAGCGTGTCACTGAAAGCAGAGCCGCCTTGCTCTGTTGGATCAAAAAGCATACTTAGTAGCGCCGCATCGACACTTAACATTGATACATTAGGGTCAACCATGATTGGAGAATCAAAAAGGAAGCTTCCATCATCACCTTGTATTAGGACGGCTGCAAACGGGTCAGTATTATCACCTGATGATAAAATAGCCTGGCCGCCATTCTCTGTCACTGAGCCAGTGAAACTCGCGTCGCTCCAGTCATTCAGTCCTGATGAAAAATCACCATTATTAATTAGGGTCGCAAGTGCTGCCGTACTAAAAAAGAGAGATTGCACAAGACATAAAAGCACAATACAAGCTTTAGTTATTTTACTGCTTTCCATAAACCGCATCCATTCTGTTATTATTTTCCGTACAAATTACGCCCAGCCTACACCCACGGGGTCGTATTTCATCAGCCTTAAGACCTAGTGCAAATCATCGAAGTATGAATAAAGCACTAAAAGTTGTATATTTTTCACGCCAACCTGTAAATATTACACTTGTCACTTTTTCAAGTAAAGAATATTCTTTTTTCTTGTTGCTATTCTGTGAACAGAATAGACTTTCGTTAAAGGCATCTTCCCCGTAAAGTGTTACAGTTTATTGAAAAACAAGGATTGTTGTGAAAAAAGCTCTTCTTAATATCAAAGTACTATCTACCTTTGGATTGATAAGTGTTATCTGTTTATCACTAAATCTCATTTTTGATTTTACTTTTTCGACAACCTCCAAGTCCGTAAATCCTATCAGTTTTCAAACTGAGCAAACGCCTGTTCAATTTGTAGAATCAGCCTTTGTAAAGGGCATCATGTTCAAACATATTCAGCGCACTGAAAAGCTATCCGGTATCAAAGATGCAATGGGTTCAGGTGTATGTGTCATAGATTTCAATCAAGATGGGTATGAAGATGTATTTGTTGTGGGTGGCGAAGGCGTTACTCGTCGATATGGAAAACAACATTGGTGGAACAACCCGACAGGTTCCAAGCTTTATCAGAATATCGCCGGAGAGTATTTTACAGATGTCACCACCTTAGCAGGAGAAGCGCAGTTACCTGGTGGATATGGCTGTGCTGTTGGCGATTTGAATGACGATGGATATCCAGAGCTAGTTTATGGTAAAACTAACGAATTAATCTTGCTCACTAACATAAATGGCAAAACTTTTAGTCGGTCCACAATAGGTGAGATCCCAAAACCTTACTGGCCGCTATCGATCACTATTTGGGATCACAATTTAGATGGCAGGCAGGATATTCTCGTCGCCAACTTTCTAGATTATGAGAATGACATAAAGATAGGGAACCAGGAATACGGTTATGAAACCGATTCGCAATTTAATGCTGAAAACTACAATGGATTAAGAAACGCAATTCTGCTGAATAGCGGTACCCAAGCCAATACACCTACTCCTCTATTTGAAACTCTGCAACTATCAAGTTATGACCGAACTTTAAGTATTATACCCAAACAAATTATTGCCGGAAATAAGTCCGCTTCAAGCGGCTACTATATTGCAAACGGCTCAGGTTCAAATTCAGACTTTATTGATTTTGGCGATAACCAGACAAGTGACCTCTTTACCAAACTATTGAGTTTTAAGAAGTCCCCCAACGTTCAACTCAGTTCTATAAAGGTTGCAGATAAAACTGCATTGTTGTTCATCCCCTTTGGAGGGGGAAGCACTCAATTGCATTTGGCAGGTGAACAAGTAAACAAGGACAGAGCTTGGCAATTATTCGCAACGTCCGATAAGGACGCTTCAGTGCAATCTTGGGGAGCAATTGTTGAGGATTTAAATAATGATGGCCGTGAAGACTTCATCATAGCAAAGGGCAACGCAGAACCCCATATTGACACCCCTTATGTGCCAGTAGGAAATGTCAATTCCGGAAGACTTCAGATAGCCAATGGGCGATTTGAGTCAACTTTATTTTCCCAGTTTCCCACACTAAAACGTTCCTCCCGAGGGATCGCGTCTGCTGATTTTGACAACGATGGGAAACTTGATTATGCCGTAAACAACAATAATGGTGTGCTGTCACTGTATATGAATCGCACTGACACCAATAATAATTGGATATCTTTCACCTGTCAGCCAATAAACCTCTGTAATCTAGTAGAATTTACGTTAAACACTGAGTCAAACACGCAGTTAGCAACCAAGACATTAGTGAAGCCTCAGCCCTTTCTGTCTTCAAGCCAACGCAGGGTGCATTTCGGCCTAGGTCAATTTGATTCTGACGTATCTCTTAAAGTGACAGGAACTAATAACAAAAATATTTTTGAAAACTTAGCACTAAACAACATTTATCAGTTGAGTTTGGCACAAGGCAAGATCGACATTATCTCGAAAAAAACAAGAAGGCATAGTGACTCAATTGAGGCCGGCCATTACAATTTGTTTGCGTATATAGATTTACCGGTAAATGAACTTATTCCCGCTCTATCGCAAACAATTGATCCCTCGCTTAGCTCACTGCTGACATTTGCCAGACAATTACACCATGATAAATTTGTAACTGTGAAAATTTCGCAGGCGAGAAGTCAGGAAGTCATCACACTAATCAGTTGGTTATTTAACCAGATGCAGCGATTTCCGCCATCGCTGCAGCGTGGTGAACTTTATGCCATGCTTATTGAGTTAATCAGCAAAACCGAAAGTGATCTGTTTGTCGAACACTTGGATTATTTGATTCGTTCACTGCCAGAATCGCAATTTTGCCAACTAACAGATAACCTTAATTACTGGTTCTGGGAAGAAGAGGTGGCTCCATTAAATAAGCCAGCACTGAAGTCTCAGTTATTGCACCGCGCGCTGAGAACGCCCTTCGAATCTGAGACAATTTGTGCGCTTCACGCTTTGAGCGCGAGCGAAGACCCAACAATAGGCGCTTCGCTCATGGCATTTCTTCGCCAGGACCAACAGAATCAACACGCATCAAACGCCCTAATTGCATCCGTCATTAGAACAATTGGCTTTTTGAAGTACCGAAAAGCACTAGCCCCATTAACGCAGATCTGTTCCAACGTTAACGAACCAGTTCTTAAAGCCGAATGCGTAGTGACGTTAACTAAACTTGACGTAAAACCTGGCAGGATAAAATCTATTGTTGAGCGGACTGAAAATGATGAATTGGTATTCAGCCTTCATACTGACAGACTTGTTTTACAAAACGTTTTTGGGCACACAATGACGACGGAATCGAACCCAACTAAAACTTCGTGGGTCAGCACCTACCTTAATTCGACTCTGTTTAGTCATTTTTCCATCGCCCATACTATCGATATTGTCTCAGCAGCAACAGAGCAGGATAAATTGCGAGCGATAAGTCATCTTAATCGGTTGCGCTCAGAAAAGGATATTGAACGCATTATCTTAAAAATGAACCAACTCGGTCTGCCCCTGTCTGAAAATTACTCACAGTTACTTCTAGAGCATTATCCTGAACAATCTTGGTTTATTCCTTACTTAACCTTGCAAAGCTTAAAGTCCTTTTTCGAAAACCAAGATTTAAACCAGTACTCCCAAGCATTTCAGTCAGCTATATCAAAGGAGTGTCGTATTCGCGCTTCTTTAACAGATTATTGTAAGCAACGCTTTGAGCCAGACATGAAGTACCTTAGAAGTGGTTTTAGTGCTATTTTGGAAGACAACCCCATGGCACTTAGTTACTTGATGCAATCCGACTCAAAGGTGAAAAAACGGGTAGTGATAAATCAACTGGCCCGTGCTGCGCGAAATGTACACAAAGAAGGGTTAACAGAACAAAGCCCACAGCTGACCAGAATTTTTGAGTTTTTGTATCTTCAGCACAGTTACACCGATGTCTCTACTAATCAGGTAAATAATGTTTGGATTGCTAGCTTTATCCGTTACGCGCAAGCTAAAGGTTATGTACTTGATTCGCAGTGGCGCCGGCATTATGGGCTCGCATCAAAAAAAGCTACTGACTCGCTGGTGCTTTGAGCACTTTTACGCTGACACTGTCTCGTGCAATATCTATAATTGGATTCGTATCAACTGATTGTTTTAGATTAACCCAATCTAAATACTTCTGGTTGAGTTTGCGAAACTTAAGTGTGGCTGAAATAGTAAGTGGTGATGTGGCCCAGTCTGGCACTATGAGATCAAATTCTACGACGTCAGTAGACCCCGCAGGGATCACATTAACATAACTTCGCCCAACCATATTGAACAAGTCGTGACGCCATACTTCTTTACCGTGTCTGTCGATTGCGATTTCTTTGTAAACAACCGTGTCTGCCCCCAAGGACCCGTCTGTTTGCAACTGACCACTGGAGGTGACAAGACGTTGCTGTCCGTCATATACCTTAAAGTCAATCCAAGCTTCATTTAAGTCTATGGTACCACCGGGAAAACTATGCCCAACGCCTTGATTCGTCAATAACACTTTGATTTTTTTGTGCTCTCCCCGATACATCGCAACCGGATATTTGTGCTGGTTTCTCAGCTCAGCTTTAAGGTACAGTGCGCTTTGTTTGGCCTGCTCATCTTCGGGAGGCTCAATCGACAACTGAATTTTGTCTTGCTGCAGAAATTCTTTGGTCATTTCAAATAATGTTTCGTTATCGAAATGTTTCGCCAACATTACGTTGGCACCGACAAAGTAGTGAGAACGTACTTGCCCTGCGCCATCGGCTGCGATGTCTTCAGCCTTTATCATCGGCATGTGGCAGTCTTGGCATTGTTTGTTTTGTGGATGAGAAAACCTCAGCTCTTTAGGCGAATTAAACTTACTGTTTGACCAAGCTAGAAATTCATCCTGCATTTTTACCCAGCCCCAGTTATTCATGGATTTATCCATAAACTGGATATGACATGAACTGCAAAATTGCGACTCTTGCAGCAGCGGTGATAAAAGATCCTTCGCATGACGCTGTGGAACCAACTTTAGCGCCTGTTGATGTAAAAAATTAAGAGGCCATACATCCACATTGGCAAACAGATATGATTCTCTGGGGGAAAAATGATAACTTGCCACCCCTTCTGAGCTAGTTAAGTGACTCACGCCATGACATGACATGCAGCTGATCCCTTCTTTGTTTGCAACAGTACCTAGTTTACCTCCATGGCTCCCCCCCGGTGTTAACTGTCCAGTTAACAAAGCCACTGGTGCGTGACACCCCTCACAATATCGGGTTGGTGCAATGCCCTTAGATTCCGTCAGCAAATTCACGTTTCGTACGTATGTAGGGTCATCCGCCGCATGTCTGTGCGTAGAAGCCATCCATTGCTCACCTATCCCTTTATGGCATTCAATACATTGTGCAGATTCTGCAATATGCCTTCGTTGTACAAAAGTACCACTCTCGGTCATAGTTAAGCTGGGCAAAAAAGGACCGTCGCCATAAGCATAAAGATAATCGTCCACCGTATTATTTGGGTAGTTATTTTGGATTAAGTAGTTTCCAATCAACAGGGTAATGGTGATAGCACATGCAACCCCTACTACAACTAAAATAGGTTTGATTATTTTATTAGAAAGCGTAACAAACCCAGACGGAACGCTTGAACGTCTGTTTCTTGGGAATGTTATGTAATGCCAAATTAAATGAACGACTAACAGGAAAAGCGTTAGGATTGCACACACTATGTGGCTGTCGAGCAACCAAGCTTGTTTTTTTAATACTCCGGTAAAACTGATCAGAACACCTGTTAGCGCGAGATAGCAGATTGCAAGAAATAAAATCACGCCAAGAATGATCGAGCCAGTCCGTCGAAAACCCACCGTTCGTTTAAAATGCTTATAGGAGTAAAAAAAGAAAATGGCACCAATTACATAACCTGCAAACAGGTGCACAAGGGCTAGCGCCTGACGAAGCCATCCCCAACTTAGGTTCAGCGCATAAGAAGTAAAACCACTAACAACGAGAATTAAGAAAAGGGCAATAAAGCCGTGTAATAGAGAAATTTCCTGTTTATGTTTGTCTGGTATTCCCACTACGGCACGTCCATGTTACTTCTGGCCTTGTTTATTGAGCATGGAAATATATCAAGGGGAGGTTCGAACAGCCAGTTTTAATTTTATCGGTATGGCGACATGAAGTCAGTGATCGAACAATAATAGCGTTGGCCTTTCGGTCAATACAGACTGTTGGCTTTTTTCAGAATGTAGTTCACAGGCCTTTAGCGTTCTCGTCATGTTTGTGAAGCACTTGAAGTGAATCGGTTATAGCCGCCAGCCAGGGCAGCAATTTTTCTTACTCTGTTCGGTAGAAAGCCAATGGAATAGGTAATTTCTGTCAGACACGCGCGACAATGATTTTGTCATACATGTCGCGCTCTACTACCATTTCTCGAGCAGCGGCTAGCGTAAGAAGGGTTTTACCGCTGAACTATTTATGCTCTAAAATTAGTAACTTAAATACCGTTAGTTTAACAAACCTCTAATGATTAGATTGTTGGGTCAAACGCCTCTTGGCCAGCTTTAGCTTTACTCTCATCCGCAAACTCAATACCCGTATCGGCGAAATCTTGCGCAGATATGTTATGTAAGTTATCAGTACAAACATCCCCACCGAGTGATTGAATTACCTTGCACATCTCTTCCACCTTGGTATCCATTTGATGCATATGCTCTAGCATAATGCCCATGGCATTAGCTACTGGGTCTGGATTATCTGGTGCAACAGCGTAAGCATCGAACCCGTATTTTTCGGCAATTTTATTGCGGTTGGGGTTCAGTTGGACGGCGTCGCTTTGTTGTTTAGAGATAATAATTCGTCCAGGAATACCCACTGCAGTAGCCCCCGCAGGTATGTCTTTCACCACCACGGAGTTTGAACCTACTTTGGCATTTTCACCTATGGTAATAGGGCCAAGCACTTTAGCGCCCGCGCCCACTACCGCGCCTTTTTCTAACGTAGGATGACGTTTCCCCGGCGTCCAACTTGTACCGCCCAATGTCACCCCGTGATACAAGGTAACATCGTCGCCCACTTCTGCAGTTTCACCAATCACTACGCCCATGCCATGGTCGATAAATACACGGCGCCCTAAGGTAGCGCCTGGGTGAATTTCAATCCCAGTCAGCCAACGGTTAAATGTGGAGAGACTGCGTGCCAACCATTTCCAATTAGCTTTCCACAATTTGTGACTAACACGATGCAGCCACACCGCATGTAAACCTGGGTAGTTGGTTAAAACTTCAAAGGTATTTCGTGCCGCAGGGTCACGATGAAATACCCCTTGAATGTCATCTTTAATTCTGGAGAACACAAGTGCCTCGCCTAGTTACGTTATTAGCTATTAGTTATTTTCTTTATCTACTTTTGACTCAGGGTCAGACGCTGGAGCGTTATCTCCTTTCACCGATTTATCAATAGATGCCAAAATACCACGTAAAATATTAAGTTCTTGTGACTCAGGACGGGCACGGTTGAACAAACGTCGAAGTTTAGTCATCACTACACCAGGATGGCTTTTACGAATGAAAGAGGTGCTTTCCAAAGTCGTTTCCAGATGAGTATAGAAACGCTCTAAATCTTCGTTTAGTGGGTACTCTTCTTCAACGCTGGGGTAGGTTTCACGATTTAGATAAGCCATACGAATTTCATAACATAAGGTTTGTACCGCGGCGGCTAAGTTAAGCGAGCTGTATTCAGGATTTGCTGGAATACACATATGGAAGTGACACTGCTGCAACTCTTCGTTGCTTAATCCACTATTTTCACGGCCAAATACCAGTGCTACGGGGAAATTACTGACTTCTTGCACTAATTTTTCGCCGCATTCACGTGGCCCAAGCATAGGCCATGAATGGGTTCGAGAACGAGCCGAAGTACCGACCACCAAGCCACAATCAGACACGGCTTCTTCTAACGTATTCACTATTTTAGCATTGGCGAGAACGTCTCCAGCACCTGCAGCCAAGGCACTTGCTTGGCCATCAGGCTCATGAACAGGATTAACTAAATAAAGGCTACTCAAGCCCATGGTTTTCATGGCTCTGGCCGTGGAGCCAATGTTACCAGTGTGTGATGTACTCACCAAAATAATACGGATGTTCTCGAGCATGCTTTTTATTACCTGTAGCCTCGTCAATATTGAGCGAATTGTAGCACAATGGCGGTATAGATGGCTATCTGAAGACCTACTTCGATACCTCAAACCACTCGCCATCATCCGTAGTTGTGCAACCTACCCACATTTCATTTGCATCACACGGCCATTCTGGTTAAGATGCGCGCGTTTTGAACACCTTACCTTGTAGGTCACTTGCGGAAAGCGCTCGTTGGGCTAACCTATGGTCAAGGTCTGTTCTTTGGTCTTTTACAATTGGTGGTTTATCTATGCATCCTATGCTGAATATTGCGGTGCGCGCAGCGCGTGCGGCTGGCACAATTATTGTTCGTGGTTTCGAAAAACACAACGAAGTAGCAACTGAATCAAAAGGCGCTAACGACTACGTTACGCAAATTGATAAAGAAGCTGAGCAAGCTATTATTGCTAAAATTCAGCAATCATTCCCAAATCACTGCTTTATGGGCGAAGAGTCTGGCGAAACTGCCGGCGCAGACACTGATTTTCAGTGGATTATTGACCCATTAGATGGCACCACCAATTTCATTAAAGGCATTCCTCACTTTGCCGTTTCTATTGCATTACTTCACAAAGGTCGTCTAGACCAAGCTGTTGTATTCGATCCTATCCGTAGCGAATTATTCACTGCTAGCCGTGGACAAGGCGCCCAGTTAAATGGTTATCGTATTCGTGCGTCTAAGCCTCGTGATTTAAATGAGACTATTCTCGCTACTGGCATGCCGTTTAAAAACAAAGCTAAGTTTGGCGAGTATGCGCTAAGCCTAAACAAAATTTTCCATGAGTGTGGCGACATTCGCCGTGCAGGTAGTGCAGCGTTAGATTTAGCCTACGTTGCTGCAGGCCGTCATGATGGCTACTGGGAACGTGGTATTAAAACGTGGGATATCGCAGCAGGCGAACTTATTGTTCGTGAAGCTGGCGGCCTAGTCACCGACTTTAAAGGCGGTAACGATCCACTTTATAGCGGTGAAATTGTTGCTGGTAGCGCCAAGGTAGTTCAAGGCTTAGTTAAGCATTTAAAATAGCCTTTGCATTTTAGAAGGCAGCTCATTGATTTAGCGTCTTGTATAAAATGAAAAAAAAGCGGTGTTCATACACCGCTTTTTTGTGCCTGTTTATAAGCTGGCTATTTTTGCTAACTTATAAACAGGCTTTGCTGCTCGCTTAGTAGCTGGTCTTATTGCTAAATTTGTAACCGCTTTAGTAGCTGGCTTTAGTAGGCGCTTTAATCGCGGTCTTTGAATAAACCGATGCAGAAGATGGCGTAATGGTTGTATCAGTATCTCGGTTAGTTTCTTGCGACTTTCCCTTCAAGCCAAATAGTAGTCGTGTAACCATGTTTCTTTTGGCAAGTTCATAAGTTAGCGCACAACCAACTAACGTAAATAGTAAAATGAGCACAAACTGAATGCCTACTGGAAAGCCTATTGAATGAAGGCTATACGCGGCCACTACAATCAGTGTTTGGTGCATCATGTAGTAAGGAAGCACACCGCCATTAAGGTATTTTACCCAGCCCATGGGTTTATTTAAGTAACGCTTACCAAAGCCTAGTATCGCCGCTAACCAAGCCCAATGATTCAGCACTACAATATAACCTACCATCACTCTGAACCACCAGAACTCAGTGAGCCAATCGCCAACAGGCCCAAACACGTCATGCCTATCGGCAATAATAAGTGAATACATGCACAACGCCACCACCGCGCTTACATAACGAGTACGCTCTAGTGCTTCCCATAATTTGGGCTGCAAGATGATAACGGCACCTACCACCATAACAAGGCAGTATTTAGCATGGCTGTACCAGTCATTAAGCAAATCGTGTGTAGTGGGGTACGTATTTCGCAGCATTAGCCATATTGCGACCATTGCTGTAGAGGATGCAAAAGAAAAGCTTATTATTCCAATCTGGAGCTTTGCTAACTGAGCCATTATCGGAAACAGCAAAATTAACAGCAACGAATACACCCACAAGTAAGGTAAAAACCAAAGGTGATTCCACGTGAGTAAGCCAATGTCAGAATGACGCTCGGCAAGCCACTGAGTATTAGGGTTAATGTATTCTAAATAGAACTGCGTAAAAGTGGTGTCTATCACCCCATTAACCGTCCATTCAATATAAACTTGTGGGGCAACTATCACAAACATGCCAAATAATAACGGAATCATTAATCGTTGAGTTCGCTGAGTTATCAACTCCCCTGCCCGTTTTAAGAATAAAAGCGGTTTAGGCTCTACGCGCGTCAACAATACCGTCAGTACCATCGAAGAAATTAGAAATAACAGCGACATTCGCCACTGATTAGTTAAAATCATCACGTCTTGCAGCCACGCTTGAGGCTGTTCACTTTTGATATGCCATCCCCATTCCAACACGTAGTACATACCAATGTGATAGAGAATTAACACACCAAACGCAATAACTCTTAATGCATCGAGTGCATAAAATCGGGTTGATTCACTGCGATTTATTGCTTGTGTCATTTCTGTCTGTCCTATTCAATAACGTAGTAATAGGGTTTGATATAACGTACATTTTCTTACTTGCACTAGCATAGAGTGACGAGGGAATGAGTAATTGGGGGTAAGCGGTGGGTAGCAGTGACGAAAAACTCAGTCAGTTTTTTCGCAATACAGAGCGATATCACAAATGGGCAGCGTTTTTACTGCTAGTGATATATTTATTTTTAAATAACTCGATTAATGCTGCATCAGATTGGACAGAGCTATCGAGGGATTCAAATAACAGTACGGCTTTGTGGGAGCCTTATCTGTGGGAATATAGCAGTGCATTGGCCACTGCATTATTAGTCGTCCCCCTTATTTATTTCATTCGTAAACTTGATACTCATTCATTTAGGGCAAGGACATGGCTACTTTGGCATTTTGCGTTTGCGAGCCTTTTTTCAATTGCACATGTCACTTTGATGGTAGCCTTTAGAGAGCTGTGCTATTTACTATCGGACAAAGAATATAATTTCGGGCCTATAGCCAGCGAATTTTTCTATGAGTACCGTAAGGATTTATGGGGTTATATCACCCTTATCACCTTTTATTACATCATAATGTTCAGTTATAGAAGACTTATAGGAGAGGCTTCCGTTATTCGGGAGCATGATGAGCCTGTGGAAGTTAATGGCGCTAGAGGGGATACCCCCACCTCGGGCATGCCTGACAATTTGTTGGTAAAAAAGCTAAACAGAGAATTTTTAGTAAAACTTAGTGACGTCTATTGGGTAGAAGCATCGGGCAATTATATCAACCTTCACACCTCAAAATCGACGTTTCCATTGCGATGTACCATGAAGCACTTTTGTGAAAGCGCAAGTGAAAAAGGCTTTATTCGCGTTCACCGTTCCTTTGCTATTCAATACACATTCATAAACAATATTGCATTTGAAGAGAGTGGAGACGGGACCGCCATTTTACTGGATGGAACAGAGGTACCTATATCACGGCGATACAAAGAAAGTTTGAAGTCGCGATTAACCCCTAGCTAAACGGGAATCATTGTAAGAGAAAATACACTTAACGATAGGTGTATTATAATAGCGCGTCCTCTTTAAGCGCATTTCTCGGTGTTATATGGGCGGGTTTAAATGAATGGAAAAACGTTTCGAATTTTTTTGCCTGCGCTGGTTTAGCAATAAAATACCCTTGACCAAAATGACAACCAAACTCTGTTAACATCTCAAGTTGAATCTCGTCCTCAATCCCTTCAGCAACCACTTTAATATTTAGGTTTTTTGCCATCTGAACGATAGTCTTGCATAGTGTGGTACCCGCTGAATCGATACCTAGCTGTTGGACGAAACTTTTATCAATCTTGATAATATCAATTTTTAACTGTTGCAAATAAGATAGCGAAGAGTAACCCACTCCAAAGTCATCAATAGCGATCTCAACGCCTTTCTCTTTCAGTAAGCGTAGGTCTTCAACCACTTTCTTCCTGTCAGTCATCAATGCCGTCTCGGTGATTTCTATCGCTATTGCATTTGCGCCTAAATTAGCGGTATCGAGACTGAGGATCAATTCAGATAACCAGTTGTCTTCTGGCTTTAATTGCGCGGCGGAAACATTAATATTTACGCAAAATTCAGGGCATAAATTCTGTCTGAACACGCGGACATTGGCAATAGCATTTTGAAGAACCCAATTTCCCAGCTCAACAATTAAGCCATTTTCTTCCGCAATAGGAATAAAGTCCTGAGGTGAAATAACGCCCTTCGCAGGATGATGCCAACGGATTAAGGCCTCAGCCTTATCAATTTTTCGTGTTTCAATGTTATAAATCGGTTGATAGAAAAGTTCTAGTTCGTCATTTTTTAACGCCTGGCGTAAATCGCTTATCACCAGTTTTTTGGCTTCTAGTTTTTCTAACATTGAAGCGTGAAAGAAACGATAGCAATTCCTTCCTGACGACTTTGCATCGTACATTGCTAAGTCAGCTTTTTTCATTATCTCTTCTGCAGACTTACCACACTCTGGATACGAACTCGCGCCAATGCTAGCGGTAATATGAACACTTTCATCTCGAATCAGGAAGGGTTTGTTAAACTCATATCTAATTCGATTAGCAATACTTTCAATAACGCAGGGTTCTACCACATTCTCTAGGAATATAGTGAATTCATCCCCCCTAGTCGCGCAAGGGTATCCCCTTTGTTAATAATGGCCTGTATACGCTTTGCTGCATCAACAATTAACAAATCACCATAATCATGGCCTAAGGTATCGTTTACTTCCTTAAAACCATCCAAGTCGAGAAATAACAAACTAAAGGTATGAGTCTCTGAATTTTTACTTACCTCGTTGATTAATTCATAAATATAACGCCGATTTGGCAAACCCGATAAACTATCTTTATAAGCTTGATCACGTAATTCAATATTGGCCTTTTTCAACTCACCGGTTCGTTGTTGTACCGTGCTCTCTAGTAAGTTATCCCGAAGGGAGATAGTTTCTAACATTGAGTTAAATCCCTTCGTTAAATCCCCTATTTCATCAAAAGAACTGAATGTCGCTCTTATTGAGTAATCATGGCTGTGAGTCACCTTATTCACCACTGCTGCCAAGCGCAAAATAGGATAGATAAAACGCTTGCTGGCAAAGAGTGAGAGAAAAAAGCCAAGAATGATTATGGTGATAAAGATAGCGCCTAGAAATATTAGGTAAAATGACACGTGTTTTCTTATTGAGCTATCATCCGTATAAATAATAAGTGAACCATAATATGAGTCATATGCTTCTAACGAAGCCTCAGTTTTAGTGAGGGCTTGCTTATCTAATCGTGCTGCATTCTCAGCGATATCAATTGACGTAAACTCATCACCCTGCTCATCAATCACACTCACCATGACCACACTGTCTTGATGGGCTAGTGGCTCTATAAGTTCATGGATAGTTTCTTTGTCATTAAAAATGAGTGATGCAGTTACATTTGGCGCCAGTATTTGTGCCAGTGAGTTTACCCGCCTAATCTCAGCACTGCTTAAGATATTGATTTGATACACAGACATGACTAACAACGTAATAAGTGTAGAAAACGAAGCCACAGCCATGAACATAGCCGTCAATCTAAATAATAGTGAACGCTTTTTCAGGAACATGCTCACCATGGCTCTCGCGGCGTGTCAACAACTCGCCCCAATCTCATTACCTTCGAACTTAAGACGATATTTGACCTATTAAGCCTTTGTGGCGCTATTTCAAAACGTATTTTTCCGCCCGTTTTGAATAAGTTTATATGTCCCGACCACTGAGCAATATTCTTTGACTCTGAAATAATCATAGTACTGACGAACTCAACACTATCAAGAGAAACTGGCTGATGTTCGTTTCTTTCTACGATAAACAGTGAGTGACAACCCGCCTCGGCATGATCAATGTAAGTAGCCACTACAGGCTTTCCTTTTACCCTCTGATTCGCAAGTGTAATTTGCGCTGCCTTTACAAAATCAGAATCGTTGCTGCATATCCTATAGAAATCACTGGTATTGGGATCGAACCACTCACCAGTACTGTAAAGCGCAAAGTTGTAGATAAACCCCGCTTTTATTGCATTTTCTCTGTTGCTAGAGCGAGCATGAGACTCACTCAGTGACAGAGCGCTTAAAGAGATGATTAGTACTATTTTGATGTAATTCTTCATAGATATTTACTCAAAAAAGTAGCTGAAGTTGATTACAAAAGAAGGTTCAATAAACGAAGGAACAACAAAAAGTTGCCGTGTATTTGTATACTCAACCCTATCGCTAATAAACAAATTATTTCCGGTCGCACTGAACTGAAGGTTCTCCGATAATTGCCATTGCCATGACACGTCTAACGCATAGTAGTCATCAGTACTGTACGCTTCTCCCTTCTCCCAGCGAGTAGTAGTAAATAGTGAGTGAACATCATTAAGCTGCAAACTTGTTTTAAACAGCCACTGTTCGACTTTTGAATTTTCGCCCGTCGGTGATTGTAAATTTTCTGAGAGATCGTAGTCGATTTTCGCAAAACTATAAGTCAGTTCTGTATTGAGCCAAGAAGCGACTTGCCAATCTACAAATACCTCTCCCCCATAGGTATCAAGGCTACCGTCAGAGACAAATGTCTGAATAAATGACGCAGGCGGAATTATCGCAACGTCTGTGGTAAGGACATTATCAGCATCAGTTTTAAACAACGATAAATCGATATTAAGTTGCCTCGCGTTGTAGCGGTAACCTACCTCCTTTGAAACTGACTGTTCAGCTTGTATATCTCTATTTCCTTGGATGATTTGCGCCAATATAATATTGCCGAATGGGATACCGGCAGCCCGGAAGGATAGATCCATTTCAGTAAACGATGGAAAGCGACTGCCTTTTGATATTGAAGCCCAGAGCTTAGACATCTCACTCACTTCCCAGATCACCTTAACTGAGGGTTGATGCTCCCATCCTATGGCACTATTTCGTTCAACTTTAGTTCCTACGCTAACGCTAATTTGACTAGGAAGGTGTTCATACTGAGCCTGTAGAAAAGCACTGTAATACTGCAAGCTATCAAGGTCATTCAGTGAGGTGAGATAGTCATTGCTTGTCAGCTTCAAATCGATATGTCGATAATTTAATCCAAAGTCGAACTGAAACGTGTTGATTTGCGAACTAATTAAATAATCGATACTGACATCGTCTTGTTTGTCTTCAAAATAAAACGAATCGTACTCTTCGTTGTTATAGGTTAACTGGAAAACTTGGCTGGTATTGGTATCGATAATATGGTCAAGACGAACCGCAAAATTAAATAAGTCTCTTGTTTCTGTATCTTCGTTAAATTGGGTAATATTTGTTACTAAATCAGGTGTTAACACGACATTTCTAATGTCTATATTTTGATATTCCCCCTGTACTAGCATGAACACAGTATCACTTAAATTGAGATCGAAGCGTGTACCGACCCCTTGAGTATGATTGCTATCGTTGGGAGAAATGGTGAAATAGGCATTGTTTGATTCACGTAGGTTTTTGCTAAAAGCGTGAACCCTAAACGACCCCAAAGAATCGAGATCTTTGCCAAAGCGAATTGAGGCATTTGTCAGTTCGCTTCCCACCTCTAGGTTGCTCAACAAGCCACGGGTATCTTCACTGTGTTTTGTAATAATATTGACCACGCCGTTGGTGGCATTATTTCCCCACGATAATCCTCCATTGCTTCTAACCACTTCAATTCGTTCAATATCATATAACGGAATATTAAGTGCTTCCCAGTTGACTCCACCATCAACGGCATCGTATATGCTCTGTCCGTTCACGAGCACTAGCATTCGGCTAGAAAAACGCCCAGCAACCCCTCGTAACGTAATAGCCCAGTTGTTGTTATCGATTTTCCGCACCTGTACTCCAGGTACAAGTGACAGTGCTTGGGGAATAGAAGTCACACCTGAACGTTTTATTTCATCGCCAGGGAGAACATAAATGGAAGCAGCATTTTCCTCTGCATCACGTAAGCGACGGGTAACAGTAGAAAGTTGGACATCTAAATCCATTAACGCATCTAACGCTAGATGGTTACTATCTATCGTCTGCGAAACCGCCCAAAGGGGGGTGAGCAAAGCAAGCAATAGTCCGGTTAAAACTTTCATCCATTAATCACCCAGAAGAGACTATATGCATTTTTCTGATTAGCATTTATAGACTAAGAAAAGAGTACGTACTAACCCAAACCCTGTTATTGATAAATCATAGAAGTCTTTCCACAACAGGTTAGGACGCTTAAATTATAATCTAAGGGTGTATATATGGATGTAATACTTAATGATAATTTTTAAGTTGAAAAGATATAGAGGGAAGCTAACCTAACTTGTATGTAAGGTGACAAGGGTGATGACAAAAAAAAAGCTAGTCAATTGCTGACTAGCTTTTTGTATCTTGTGAACCTAGCGTCAAAAATTAGGGCATTGGATCTAAATCAGCGCCTTCTTTTTCTACCTGAGGTGGCATTAAATCTTCTTTACTGATACCCAGTGCTAGTGCAACTGAGCTTGCAATATAAACGGAAGAATACGTACCAACAACAACACCAAACAACAATGCAGTAGCAAAACCATGAATGAGTGCACCGCCTTTATAGAACAAGGCAATCAACACTAATACCGTGGTGAGTGATGTAATGATTGTACGATTCAAAGTTTGCGTAAGCGAAATATTGATAATATCAACTGGCTCGCCCTTACGAATCTTGCGGAAATTCTCACGAATACGGTCACACACAACAATAGTATCGTTTAGCGAGTAACCTATTACGGCGAGTACCGCTGCCAGTACCGTTAAATCGAACTCTAGTTGTAATACTGAGAACAAGCCTAGTGTTAGGATAACGTCGTGAGCAAGAGCCGAAACAGAGCCTAATGCAAAGCGCCATTCAAAACGCATTGCTACGTAAATCAAAATACAGATAAGTGCTACCAGCATGGCCAAACCGCCCTGCTCAGTAAGCTCTTCACCCACATTTGGCCCCACGAATTCAATACGGCGCATATCAACAACGGTACCATCAGCGCGAAGCGCTTCTAGTACTTGCTCGCCAATAGTAGCGGCTTTTACGCCGTCACGAGGGGCAATACGAATAAGTACTTCATGGCTACTTCCGAAGTTTTGCACAATAGCATCTTCGAATTCAGCATTGTTCAGTAACTTACGGATAGACTCCAAGTTCGCTGCATCTTCGTAACCCACTTCAATAAGGGTTCCGCCAGTGAAGTCTAACCCCCAATTTAAGCTATTTACGCCTAACGACACAAAAGAACCCAAAATAAGAAGCGTTGATAACACCATGGCAGGCATGCGTAGACGCATGAAATTAACGGTTTCGGATAAGTTTAATAGCTGCATAATTTGCTCCTAAATCGCCAATTTCTCTATGCGTCTACCGCCCCACACTGCATTAACAATAACGCGTGTAACCAAAATGGCAGTAAACATAGATGTTGCAATACCAATCATCAGCGTAATAGAGAAGCCTTTAATTGGACCGGTTCCCACTGCAAACAAAATAAGTCCAGCAAGGAAGGTAGTAATATTGGCATCAAGGATGGTAGAAAACGCACTGTCGTACCCCTGATGAATAGCTTGTTGTGGACTACGTCCATCTCGCAATTCTTCTCGGATACGCTCGAATATCAGCACGTTGGCATCTACCGCCATACCTACGGTAAGTACGATACCCGCCATTCCTGGTAAAGTTAACGTAGCACCTGGGATCATCGACATAATGCCTACTATCATCACCAAGTTAGTAATTAGTGCCACATTAGCGACTATGCCAAACGCTTTGTAGTAAATAAGCATGAAAACAAGCACGGCAATCACACCGTAAACAATGGCTTGTGTTCCTAGCTCAATATTTTCTTTACCTAAACTTGGCCCTACTGTGCGCTCTTCAACAATTTGAATAGGCGCAATCAATGCACCGGCACGGAGTAACAGGGCTAAGTCACGGGCTTCTTTCGGTGAATCTAGACCCGTAATTTGAAACTTACTGCCCAACTGTGCACGAATAGTGGCTACGGAAATAACCTGTTCGTGCTTTTCGAAGATTAGCTTGTCGTCTTTATTACGCTCGCCGTTCGACTTGTATTCAATAAATACCGTAGCCATTGGTTTGCCAATGTTGCCACGGGTCGAGCGAGACATTTTATTGCCGCCCTCTGAATCAAGTGAAATATTAACGTTAGGTAAACCGTACTCATCAACGCCGCTGTTCGCATCAATGATGTGGCTTCCGGTAAGCATAATGCGTTTTTCAAGAAGCTGAGGAATGCCTTGCTGGTCTTCAATAACTTGAGAACCGGCTGGTACGCGGCCATTTAATGCATCACGTACATCGTTTTTCTGGTCAACCATTCTAAATTCTAGCGTTGCCGTTGCATTTAGAATTTCTTTTGCACGAGCGGTGTCTTGAATACCTGGGAGTTGCACAACAATACGGTCAGCACCTTGCTTTTGAACCAAAGGCTCAGCAACACCTAACTGGTTAACACGATTACGAATAATAGTAATGTTTTGCTTAACCGCATTCTCGCGAATCTCTTGAAGTTTAGCTTCTGAGAAAACCGCGCGAAGAACTAAATCATCAGTTTGGTTTAACGTAAGGTCACGATTTTGATTGCGTAGGAAAAACTCTGCTTTATCAAGCGTTTCTTCATCGCGGAAGGTAATTTCTACGTAGTCGTCTTTTTGCGTAACACCGCGATAGCGAATGCCTTCTTCACGAAGAGAAGTACGAAAACCGCTTTCAGCATCTTCCAATGACTTGGTGATCACTTCGGTCATATCCACTTCCATTAAGAAATGAACGCCGCCGCGTAAATCCAAACCAAGTTTCATTGGCGTGCCACCTAACCCTTCAAGCCATTCTGGCGTATCAGGTGCAAGGTTCATTGCCACGAAATAATCGTCGCCAAGAGCATCTTCTAACACTTCACGGGCAACTAATTGAGTGTCTGAATCTGAAATTCGAACAAGAATTTGTTCATCTTCAAATTCGATGCGTTTGGGGGTAATGCCTTTAGCCGATAATGCAGACTCAACTTGGCCTACCATCGACTCGGTAACGACAGCATCACGACCTGCAGAGATCTGCACCGCGTGATCTTCACCGTAAATGTTGGGAAGTGCATAAAGTGCGCATAGTCCAATGACGATAAGCGTACTTAGCACTTTCCAGATTGAATTTTTATTTAGCACTGGATAGTTCCTTTCGTGCCAGTACCGGGAAGGTCCCGGCCCCGGCGTTTGTCAATTACAGCGACTTCATAGTGCCTTTTGGCAACACAGCTGTTACAGACGACTTCTGCACAACAATGTTGTTCGTGTCGTTAAGAGAAATTTCGATAAAATCTTTGTCGTCAGACACTTTCGTAATACGACCAACAATACCACCTTGCGTTAGCACTTCATCGCCTTTACCTAATGAAGTAACTAAGTTTTTATGCTCTTTTACACGCTTCGCTTGAGGGCGATAAAGTAGGAAGTAAAAAATTAAACCGAATACGGCCAACATGATGATCATTTCCATGCCACCGCCTTGTGCAGCGCCGCCAGAAGCTTGCGCATGTGCGCTTGAGATAAATAGGCTCATAAAATTCCCCAAATATTTTCGTTGTTATAGTGCCGGAACCGGCATATTTTTTTGTTCATAGAAAGTGTGTACGAATTCGTCCAACGAATCTGCTTCAATAGCATCGCGAAGGCCTTGCATAACACGTTGGTAGTAACGAAGGTTATGGATGGTGTTTAAACGCGCACCCAAAATCTCATTACACTTATCTAAATGATGTAGATAAGAGCGAGAATAGTTTTTACAAGTGTAACAGTCACAATTTTCATCAAGGGGCGAGGTATCGTTGCGGTGGACCGCATTACGAATTTTCACTACGCCATCGGTAACAAACAAATGACCGTTTCTTGCATTACGGGTTGGCATAACACAATCGAACATATCGATACCACGGCGCACCGCTTCTACAATATCTTCTGGTTTACCTACACCCATTAGGTAGCGTGGTTTGTCTTCTGGAATTTGCGGCGCAGTATGGTCGATAATGCGGATCATATCTTCTTTAGGCTCACCAACCGATAAGCCACCAATAGCATAACCATCGAAGCCAATAGCTTCTAGCCCAGCTAGCGATACATCACGCAGACCTTCATACATGCCACCTTGGATGATACCAAACAAAGCAGCAGGACTGTCTCCATGAGATTCCTTGCTTCGCTTCGCCCAGCGTAATGACATTTCCATAGAAACGCGCGCTTCTTGCTCAGTGGCAGGAAAAGGCGTGCACTCATCGAAAATCATCACGATGTCGGAACCCAGATCGCGCTGCACTTCCATTGATTTTTCTGGCGTAAGTAAAATCTTTTCGCCGTTAATTGGCGAACGGAAGGTTACCCCTTCTTCAGTGATTTTACGCAAATCACCTAGACTGAATACTTGGAAGCCGCCTGAATCGGTAAGGATAGGCTTATCCCAATGCATAAAATCATGCAGGTCGCCATGCTGACGTATAACGCCTGTGCCCGGGCGCAGCATCAAGTGGAATGTATTGCCAAGGCAAATATGTGCACCACTGTCTTCTAATTCTTCAGGGGTCATCCCTTTTACTGTGCCGTAAGTTCCCACTGGCATAAATGCTGGGGTTTCTACCACACCACGATCAAAAACCAGACGTCCGCGTCTGGCTTTACCATCGGTTTTCAACAACTCAAATTGCATGTAAAGCGTTCCCAATCAGGTGCGCGCTCTGGCGCTGGGTCAAACGAAATTGTGGGCGATTATACCAGTTATTCTTCTGAGATCATGCCCAATACGCATGTTTATCGTTGAGATAAAGAAATAGGGCGGTCATCCTCTGCCCTATTCCCTAAAATATCGCTGAAGCTTTATCTTTCAATTAGGCTTTTTCGATAAACATGCTGTCGCCATAACTGAAGAACCTGTACTCGTTCTCGATGGCTTCTTGATAAGCATTCATCACATTTTCTCTACCAGCAAAAGCACTTATCAGCATCATTAGTGTCGATTCGGGCAAATGAAAATTAGTGAACATGGCGTCGACTACTTTGAAGGTAAAGCCCGGATAAATAAAAATTTCAGTATCTGAGTAAAACGGCGCAATCACAGGGTTTTCACCTGTATTACTTTCGATTGATTGCTCTGCACTGGCTTTTGCCGCAGATTCTAACGAACGTACCGATGTAGTGCCTACCGCAATCACCCGCTTACCTTTTGCTTTGGTTGCCAATACGGCATCTACCACTTCTTGAGATACCTCGGCATACTCAGCATGCATTTTATGCTCTTCGATATTTTCCACCCTTACAGGTTGGAAAGTACCTGCACCAACGTGCAAAGTAACAAAAGCCAAGTTCACGCCTTTTGCTTTTAACGCCGCAAGCATATTGTCATCGAAGTGTAAGCCCGCCGTTGGCGCAGCAACTGCGCCTGGCGTTTCATTGTAAACCGTTTGATAGCGTTCTTTGTCGGTAGATTCATCAGGGCGGTCAATATAGGGTGGCAATGGCATATGGCCATACTGCTCTAACAATGAAAGTGCCGTTTCTTCATGGTCGAAGCGCAACAAGAACAAAGCATCATCACGCCCTTCAACCGTGATATTCACATGCTCTTCTAGCAAAAGGCGGGTACCTGGCTTTGGCGCTTTACTAGCGCGCACATGTGCAAGAGCGGTGTTCTCGGTTAAAATACGTTCAATAAGCACCTCAACGTGGCCACCGGTTTCTTTCTTGCCTAACAGCCGCGCAGGTATAACCCGCGTGTTATTAAATACCAGAAGGTCACCCTCTTCTACTAACGACAGCATATCGTTAAACATAGCGTGAGTAACTGCGCCCGACTTACCATTCAACTGAAGTAGACGGCTTGCCGTTCTATTTTCTGTTGGGTACTTCGCAATCAGGTTTTCTGGTAGTGTGAAGCGATAATCTGATAATTTCATATTTACTATTTAAAACGCTAAAATTGAACTAAAGAATTAAGACAAAAGTTGAATATTAAGTAAATTTAAGTTTTATGCACATTGGTTAATTCAACCGAAATACACCTTCAACCACTCATTCAACCTGTTATTTTTATTAGCCTAAAGTAGCCATGTATAATTTACTATACCTACTTATGGAACCCAATACGGTCGAATATCAAACAAAGATAGAAGAAAAAACCTTAAACGGTTAAGATTTATCCCAGATAGTGATGATGTTCTCCCTTAACATTCCTTATCTTAGACCCGACACTTGTCGGGTTTTTTTTCGCTTGTCGATTGCTATCGACTTCTTAAGCGAGCTTTTCACTTCATATCCTTTTGCAATGAAGCATTTTACCTGTTTGTATCGTCAAGATCAGTTAAGATTTCTTCTATTAATGCCGCATCTACTGCTCTCGCTTTAAGGACGTATAATATTTGTACTAACAAATCTGCGCCCATGATGCCTTTATTCACCTTGTTTCTTAAATTATCAGCACTTTGTTCTACACCAATGTCGGCTAAACGCTGACTGAGCGCTTGATATTTCACTCCACGCACAGACATTTCAGACTTAACGAGTCGCGCTACGGTTTGTCGCCATGCATTTTTAGCACTCAATTAAACACCTCATTTGTGACGTATATTTTACAAAAACATACTTTTTTACACATTAAAAGCATATTCGTTATTGACGATTATGGCATAATACGTCTACACTGCAAGTCAAGAATATTGGCGAGTGCGTAAATTGTGGTTACAGTGGCACTCGACATTATCGCTTCAATCGAAAAGGAGAACTGTATGAGTTGGGATCTAGAAAGCATCGAATCTTTGTTTAAAGAGCACGATGACTTTGTGGTGACGCGTGAGGAAAACTGTTTACTCATTGCGAATCAAGACGGTATAGACGCGTGGCTGGCTATTAGCGGCGAGCAAATTTTAGTGGAAACCTTATTGTTTGCTTCATCAGAAGTTAAAGACAAAGCGGCTTTAGATCACGAAATTTTATCTACCCATATGTTGTTCCCGTTAACTACGGTTGGTATTTCAACTGTTGGCGATGAGGAATACTACGTTGCCTTTGGTGCGCTTAGTGCCCAATCGAAATCAGAAAGTATTGTGATTGAAGTAGAAACACTGTTTCAGAACGTTGCATCTTTTTTAGATGCCTACGAAACACACCTTAGTTAATATTTACTTCGAAGGAGAAGCGAATGTCAGTTTGGAAAAAATTAGTTACTGCAGTAAAGGGTGGTGCCAACGAAGCGGCACAGTCGGTAGTAGATAGCCAGGCTATCCGTATTCTGGAGCAGGAAATTAGAGAAGCTAAAGAAGAATTACGTAAATCTGATCATGCAAGAACGCAGATTTTAGCGAAATGTAAGTTGTCTCAGCAAAAAGTAGATAGCTTTAATTCTTCCATTGAAGAATATGAAGCGCATGCACGCAAAGCGATTGATAACGATCGTCAGCTAGCCCTTGATTGTGCCCAAAAGGTATCTGAATTGAAAGAAGAGCAAGCGCAAGAACAAGCGTATCTTGATCAGTTCCAACAATCAGAAAAGCAATTAGCACAGAATATCCAGCAAGCAAAAGCGAACTTGCGCCGTTTAGAGCAGCAAGTGGATATGGTGAAAGCCACTGAAAGTGTACAAAAAGCCCAAGTTGCTGTTTCATCTCGCCACATGGGCGCGAACAGCAAAATGAAAACTGCAACGGAATCGCTTTCACGCATTCAAGATAAGCAGAAGATGCGCAACGCTGAACTTCAAGCGGCGGAAGAACTTGCCACTGAAGAGTCGAGCAGCGATTTAGAAAAGCGCCTTTCTGAAGCCGGTATAAAAGGGGGCAAAACCTCCGCCGATGATGAACTTGCTCGTATTTTAGGCAAATAAAGTAATATTTAACGGGAGCTTAGGCTCCCGCTTTGTCTTTTATAGACATATTCCCCGCTTAAAGGCACAGTTAAAGAAAGACAAACAAAGGTTGTTTCTCGCTATGTCGCAATGGATAAAACTGCGCAAAATTATGTTGCAGTATTTCGCCGAATCTCGTTGGTACACGATTCTAGGCGCCACCGCCTTCTATGGTGTGAGTAGTTATTGGCTACTTTACGCCGCCAACGAAAATGCATTAATTGCACAAGCCGATTTTATCTACTGGTTAGCCGTTACCGCATCGACGGTAGGTTATGGCGATTTATCACCCACGACCTCCGCCGGCAAGCTCATCGTAGCATTTTACGTTATTCCCTTAGGACTAAGTATTTTTGCCATGGTAATTGGCCGAATTGCAGCCTGGGTATCTGAACAATGGAAAAAAGGGGTAATGGGCATGACAAGCCTAAATGTTAGTAAACATATTTTGGTGATTGGTTGGAACGAGCAACGCACTATGTTGTTGTTAAATTTGTTATTGCAAGAACGCGAAGCCATGAGCGAACGGCCCGACATTGTTCTGTGTGTAAAAGCAGATATCACCAACCCCATGCCAGGTATTATCGAATTCGTTAAAGTAGACTCGTTTAACAAAGACGACGATATGGACCGGGCTTGTATTGACGCGGCTCAAACAATTCTCATCGATAATCCACAAGATGATGTCACTATGACCACTGCGCTTTATTGTTCGAAACGAAATCCGCAAGCTCATCAAGTTGCTTATTTCAATGATGATAGCCTAGTGGGCTTGCTACAAGAACACTGCCCAAAAGTGGAATGTACGCCTAGTGTCGCCGTTGAAATGCTGGCTAAAGCGGCATTCGATCCCGGTTCCAGTATGCTGCACCACGACTTATTAAGCATTGGCGAAGGGCAAGCGCAGTTCTCTGTGAAGATACCTAACGACAGCCCTTCTATTTCCGTTGCCAAACTATTTATGAACTTAAAGCGTCGACACGATGCCATATTTATTGGTTATGCTCCACACGGACAAGTGAAAGACATGGTGGTGAACCCGCCGTTAGACTCAACCCTAGCACCAGGCGATACCTTATTTTACATTGCCGACAGGCGCATTAATGCCATCAATTGGCCATCGTTAGACGCCGAATAACACAGGAGTGTATTGTGTTTAGTAAATTATTTAAGAAAAAAGCGCCAGAAAAACCTAAAGCGCCTGAAGTGATGGGCTTGTATTTAGGTGGTTCATTCGAACTAGATAATTTAAAGCTGTCGTTACTTGAGCCATCGCTTACCATAGAAGGCGCTGCACGTTCACAACTGATTCAAGCCGTTGGCGAAGCGCCACTTGATACAGGCGGTACTTTGCTGCGCTTTTACACAGACGATGATGGCTTTTTACAAGTGGTGCTTGATGGTGGGCTTAGTGAAAATCACATTACTGACGTTAAGCTTTGGCATTTTTATAGCACTGAAACCATTGGCAGTGAACAGCAATGGAAATCGTGTGTAAATACGCTGATTAGCCAACCTACTTATACTCTTGATGGCAAAGTATTTAAGCGAGTCTGGGAGGCCGTAGGGGCAGAATCACCGCCCGTAGCAGTGACAGAAACCACCTACGAAGAAGATGAAGATATCAGCACGACTGATCAGTTTATGATGCTCTACGAACGAGAGATAGAAAATGATAGAGTGGAGTCACTACTGGTGGCGGGCGAAGAAAAGATAGTGGGTAGCAATTTCGACCGCTGCTTAGTTATTTCCACGGGGTTTGACGTAGAACCCGCAGACATTACGATAAACGGTTAATCGACATATAAAGGTAAGGACGTTCTATGGACACTATTATGGACTCATTGGCAGGATTAGATAACTTTGCGGTGTATTTCGGCCTCTCAATTGTTTTCTTATTCGTCTTCAAACTGGTATATGCCCTAGTGACCCCACATGATGAGTGGAAACTAGTTAAAGAAGAGAAAAACGTAGCAGCTGCAATTGGTTTTGGCGGCGCGATTGTTGGTTTTGCTATTGCACTTGCTAGCGCAGCGACGCACTCAGTGGCTATTGTCGATTTCATTATTTGGGCTGTTGTCGCTATTATCGCGCAATCGTTAGCCTTTGCGTTATTACGTTTTACCTTTATGCCTAAAATTGCTCAGCGTATTAACGAAAATGAAGTTTCTGCAGGCGTGATGCTAGCCAGTATGTCTATTGCAGTGGGTTTATTAAATGCGGCATGCATGACCTATTAAGGGGGACCCATGACAAACTCTAATAAATCACACGCAGCACAAGATGCTATGACAGATAATCAGTCAAGTGGTTCTGCCACCAGCCGAAAACGTAGCTCAGGTATTAACCTTTCTCGTATGCGCAAAAGCTACGCGTTAAAGCCTCTCGCTATTGGTATTGCCAGCGTTTTCCTAAGTGCTTGTGGTGAAGAGAAACAAGACGCACAAATTTACACTTCATTGGAAGACTGCAAGCGAGATTTCCCTGATGCAGTAGAGCGCTGTGATGCAGCTTATAAAACCGCTACAGAAGAAGCCATGCGTACCAGCCCTCGCTTTAATAGCGAATACGATTGTGAGTACGAATTTGGTGCCAACCAATGCCGCACGGTGAATACCAATTCAGGCAGTGTATTTATGCCCTTTATGGCAGGCTTCATGGTAAGTCAGTTGTTATCGCCAAATCGCTATTACTCACAGCCTCTCTATACCTCATATTCACCCTACTCTTCATATCGCTCTCGTTGGGTTACGGCTGATGGAAATGTGTTTAGCGGTGATATTCGCAAGCGCAATTACAAAGTGGGCTCAGATACACTGAAACCCAAACCTACGGTAAACCGCACAATGAAGCGCGGCGGTTTTGGTAGCAGTGTAAGGGCAAAATCATCGTGGGGAAGTAGCTCACGCAAAGGCAGTTGGGGCGGATAAGCCATGTTTAGAATGCCATGCCAGCCTCGCAAAGGTTGGCAGCAATTGGCCGGCGAATTTGGGTTTCATTTTCATACCATGTATGGCGAACCCTACTGGGATGAAAGTGCGTACTACCAATTCACCTTAGCGCAAATTGAAAAAGACATAGAAGATCCCACCGCCGAGCTTCACCAAATGTGCTTAGCTGTGGTTGATGATGTGGTTAATAGTGAGCAGTTACTCACCCGCTTTTCTATTCCTGAAGCACACTGGGGGTTAGTTAAAGACAGTTGGCGCAACCGTGACCCTAGTTTGTATTCCCGCTTAGATTTAGTTTATTCCGGCAAAGGCCCCGCCAAATTGCTTGAAAACAATGCAGATACGCCCACCAGCTTGTACGAATCAGGTTTTTGGCAATGGCTATGGTTAGAACAACAAGTGAATGCGGGTGTATTAGCTCGAAATGCGGATCAATTTAATAGCCTGCAAGAAAAGCTAGTGTTTCGCTTCGGTGAAATAGCCCAGCACTATCAATTAAATCAAATGCACTTCTCTTGTTGCAAAGATACCGAAGAAGACCGGGGGACGGTGCAATACCTTCAAGACTGTGCAAGAGAAGCTGGTATTCAAAGCGACTTCGTTTTTATTGAAGACATTGGTTTGGCAGATACAGGGGTATTTACCGACCTTGCTGATGCCCCCATTACCGATTGTTTCAAGTTATATCCTTGGGAGTTTATCCTGCGCGAAGAGTTTGGTGACTCACTCGCTGATGCAAAGGTAAATTGGTTAGAACCTGCGTGGAAATCAATTATTTCAAACAAAGCACTACTGCCTTTGTTATGGCAGAAATTTAAAGGCCACCCTAATTTACTACCTGCCTATTTCGCCGACGATATTCCATATAAAACCCCTCATGATGCCACGCACGGCGGCAAGTGGGTGAAAAAGCCATTATTTTCAAGGGAAGGCGCGAATATTTCATTGATTGAAAATGGAAAGGAATCGGAATTAAGCCCAGGTCCGTATGGAGAAGAAGGGTTTATTGTACAAGCTTTTCACCCTCTTCCTGTGTTTGATGGAAACCATACACTCATTGGTAGCTGGTTGGTAGATGACATGCCAGCAGGTATTTCGGTGCGAGAAGATAGCAATGCGATTACGCAAGACTTGTCTCGATACTTACCCCACATCATCTTGTAGCTGATTGTAGTTGAACACCAAAACGCTGTAGTTTAATGAGCATAGCCGCCCAACAATACTTCCTTGCTAGACAAGCGTTATAACGAAGGAATAAAAACTATTTATGAAGCCATTGTCTTTTCAACTTCGCGTGTTACTTACCTTGGGCGCATTTCTTATCGTCATTGAGATAGTGAACCTGGTAACGGGAAATAGCTTGAATCAGTTTGGCGTATATCCACGCTCTTTGTCTCATTTGCCCTATATCTTCACAGCCCCATTTTTACACGGTACGCCGTCGCACTTAATGGCTAACTTTATCCCCTTGTTACTGTTTATCTGGCTTACTATGCAGTGGGGAAAGCGCACCTTTCTCATCGCCACCGCAAGTGCGTTGATTATTGGCGGACTGGGGGTGTGGATTTTTGGTCGTAGTGCTATGCATATTGGCGCAAGCGGTATGGTTTACGGCTACTTCGGCTTCCTAGTATTAGCTGGTTTTAAAAGTAAAAAAGTGAAATACCTGCTTATTTCTATCATTGTTGCCATCCTTTACGGCGGAATGCTGGTAGGTATATTGCCAACCTCTAGATTTATTTCATTTGAATATCATCTATTTGGCTTTTTAGGTGGGTTATTTGCCGCTTGGCACTGGGCACGATGAATGGATGCCGTATAATTGTGCTCAATTAAACAGTGCGGCAAATAAGAGAAAGATAAAGGCGTTATGGCAGAAGTACAATCGCAGCAAAAAAATCAGGGCTTTTTCGGCAACCTTGCTTTCAACATTATTATTCCCGTGGTGCTAATGAGCTATGCAAGCTCTGAAGATTACTTAGGCCCCGAATGGAGTATCGTCGCCGCACTCGCTTTCCCCATAGGTTACGGACTATGGGATTTAAAAGCATCAGGTAAAGTAAACGGATTTTCAGTATTAGGGATTATCAGTGTATTGCTGACCGGGGGGTTTAGTCTGTTAAAATTACCTGCCGAGTATATTGCCATTAAAGAGGCCGCAATTCCTGCTGTTATTGGTTTAGCGGTATTAATAACACAATATACCGAAAAGCCACTGGTTAAGATGCTGATCTTAAACGACCAAATTATAAACTGGCCTCACTTGAATCGCGTACTTGATGAACAAAACAAACAGGCTTTATTCAAACGCAAAGTCGCAGTAAGTTCATACATTGTGGCAAGCTCGTTCTTTTTATCTTCTGCCTTAAACTACATTTTAGCCAAGGTGATTTTGGTTAGCGAGCCAGGCACTACGGCTTATACCGAAGAACTAGGCCGAATGACAGCCTTAAGCTACCCAGTCATTGTTATACCCAGCATGATATTGCTTATTACCGCACTATGGTATTTATTCAGCCAGATTAAGAAGATAACTGGCGAAGAGTTAGATGATTTTATTAATCAGTAGACCGACCAATTAATGCGCTTGCTCAATGACGTAAGCGCAGCTACTCCTAAATGAGAGTTCCCCACTGCGTTTAGCGCGGGAGAAAAAACACATATAGAAAAGCGACCCGGTACCACGGCAATTACTCCACCGCCAACACCGCTTTTCCCTGGTAAGCCAACCTTAAAAGCAAAGCTACCCGCCTCGTCGTACATACCACTAGTGGCTAACAACGCATTCACTTGACGATTTTGGTCTGGGCTTAGTACCTGTTCGTCGGCACATTTAGAGTAACCTCTATTTGCTAAGAAGTTTGTGGCTCGCGCTAAATCAACACAACTCATTTCCAAGGCACAGTTGTTAAAATAGCTATGCAATACATCCTCAACTTCATTTTCAAAGTTGTTATAGGCTTTCATTAAATACGCCATTGCAGCATTTCTAGCACGATGCTCAAATTCAGAGTCAGCAACCACTTTATTAGCAAAAATATTATCGTTGCAGGACAAGCGCCTAACAAAATCTCGCATACCAATATGAGGTGAGGCGAAACGAGACTGTGTCATGTCACTCACCACTAATGCCCCCGCATTAATAAACGGGTTCCGTGGTATACCGTCTTCGTATTCCAACTGTACTAGCGAGTTAAATGGCAGACCCGACGGTTCGCAGCCTACCCGTTCCCACATGCCCTCGCCATAGTGATTCATGGCAAGCACTAAGTTGAAGACTTTAGATATACTTTGAATAGAAAAAGGCACATCAGCGTCACCAATTGACGTAATGTGCCCTTCAATATCACAGATAGCGATACCAAATTGATGAGGATCGACACTGGCAAGCGCAGGAATATAGTCTGCGACTTTACCCTCCCCTAGCATAGGTTTTACTTCATCAAAAATGGCTTCTAACAATTCCAGCATTAGCGCAGTATTCCTATACGTTTAGTTACAACGCCAATTTTCTTTAAAGTCGCAGCTTGCGTTAGTACCGTCTTTTTTATCCGTTGCTTTTATCAACTCAACGTTTGTTGAAATACCTTGGGTAGTGGTATTGCGATTATCAATGAAGTTAAAAATCTTCTTAGCGATATCCGTATTATCAATTTGGCCCATAAAGTCGTCGTGACCAGCGCCAAATGCGAATACTTCTACGTCTACACCGGTATGGCCCGATGTTGTCCAGCCTGTGTTGGTTTTGTTGTCTAAAAATACCTTCAGGGCATTAAAGCGCGCTTTAACATCTTGCTGTGCAATACTATCGAGCGTGGCGATTTCTTCATCGGTAACATCAAAACCAAAAGTCGTGGCAACATAGTCACCAGGATTATCGTGTTCAACCATATTCTTCGCTATGGTACCCAGTGACGCTTTCAGGTTATGTAAATACTCTGGGCTCCAGCTATAGTCACCTCGAGCACCTATGGTTAAACCGCCAGTGCTGTGATCGGCCGTTAGAATAACCAAGGTATCTGGGTGCGCTTGCACGTAGGTCTTTAAGAATTCTATGGTGTAGGCAAGGTCTTGCATTTCAGCCATCGCCGACGCGATATCATTGGCATGCCCCGCCCAGTCTACTTGACTGGCTTCAACCAGTAAGAAATACCCGTTGTCGTTTTCTAAGTGCTTAATAGCATGTTCTGTTAGGTATTTAAGGCGATTATCGCGGCTGTCGTCTAGCACGGCAGGTAAGGCTACAGGTGCAAATAACCCCAGTACGTTGCTGCCTTTAGGCACTGTCGCTAAACGGTTGTAAGTGTCGGTATATTCATAACCGGCATCAATAAATTCACCAATGATGTTACGATCTTCCCGCTCAAAAAAATCAGTACCACCACCTAACATCACATCGGCGACAAGCTCACCATTTACGCGAACATCGAAAAAATCGTCGGCGATAGTATTGTAGTTCTGGCGACTTTCGTTGTGAGCAATATAAGCCGCTGGGGTAGCGTGAACAATTTGTGAGGTGACCGCTAGGCCTGTTCGCATGCCTTTCAATTTGGCGTAATGCATCACAGATTTAACAGGTTGCTTATCTACATCAACACCAATAGCACCATTATAAGATTTCACACCAGACGCTAGTGCAGTAGCTGCGGCAGCTGAATCAGTTACATAACCAGAAACTGGTGCTGGATAAGTAGATGCATTCCCCATCAAAATATCATCGAATACGACCGCATCAACTTCAGGGGTGTTTTTATCATCAACATAATTACGGTACGCCGTAGTGAAAGCAGGCCCCATTCCATCAGCTACCACCATGATAATATTGTTAGGTGCTGAGTTTTGCGCAACAGTCTTTTGCGCACTTTCATTTGAGGTAGAGCCACACCCAGACAGTACTAAAAGCGAGCCGCATAGCGTTAAGGTGGTTAATAGTTTGCGTTTACTATAAATCATGAAACTTCCCTGAGAATTGAAAAAGCGCCATATCAAAAAAACGGGGCGCGGACGACCCTCATCCTAAATGGGTCGCATTTAAGAATTGTGTCATTTCACACATTGCACAAAATATTCACCAGATGATGGCGAGAATGTTGAACATGCTTATTATTGAAGGCGTTAGTGTAAGGCAGACCTACCCATTTCTCAAAGTATTAAGGGTAAATAGCATCGTCAGAAGGGTTAGTGACAAGGAAAGTTGCTAACTTTCTGAGAGGTACTGACGAAGTCGCTGTTGAGCAACCTCTACAAGCATGTCGGGTTGGAATTTGGATATAAAACGGTCGCATCCCACTTTTTCGACCATAGCATCATTAAAACTACCACTTAGAGACGTGTTTAATGTAATGAAGAGATCTTGCATTCTAGGATCATTTCGTACTTCTGAAGTCAGCATATAACCATCCATTTCCGGCATTTCAGCATCGGTAAACATCATCAATATCTCATCGCTGGGTCGTTTTCCAGCATCCGCCCACTCCTTGAGTAACGCTAATGCCTCAGCCCCATTTTTTCTCTCAATGATGGTTATTCCTAATTGCTCTAGCGTGTCTCTAACTTGTTTTCTTGCAGTGCTTGAATCATCGACAATCAATACTTTTTTATCTTTAAAGTGATTAACGATATCTTCATCAAGTACTTCCTCAGAAATGGAGATGTCATAGTCTATGATTTCGGCAAGTACTTTTTCCACATCGATAATTTCGACAATTTCGCTTTTACCTTGCACATCAACTTGCGTGATGGCAGTAAGATAATTCGTCTTCCCCATTCCACTAGGTGGCGGTTGAATGGTATCCCACGAGGTGTTCACGATATTCATCACTTTACCAATAATGAATCCTTGGACGCTTCGGTTATACTCAGTAATGATAACGTTATGTGCATCACTACCTATTGAGCCGCCTCGCATTTTAATCGCTTGGCGTATATCAATGATAGGAATAGCGCTGCCTCGATAATTCATTACGCCTTTAAGGTTCTGGTGAGAACCAGGCATGCTATTGAATTTAGGAATGTTGATAACTTCTTTAATTTTGAAGACATTCATGGCAAAGATATGACGAGAACCCAACTGAAACATCAGCAATTCAAGCCTGTTTTCACCCACTAGCTTAGTGCGCTGGTCAACTGAGGAAAGGACGCCGTTACTCATCGTTACTCACTTTAATTCTCAAAATCAATTACTCGGAATACCTACTGCCAATTACTGAATTGCAGCGAAGTGTCAAAAGAATTTACACGTCATGCAAACAGAAACCCATTAGCAATTATGCTAATAATTCGCCTAATTTTTACTCTCTAAAGTAAAAGCTAGCCTACAAATCACTTTCTTACGAATATTGATGGAAACTACTCGCTGTTTAAATCCCCCCAAAACATTCACAACATGAATGATGGCAATCAAAAATATACGCTTTTATTATTACGGCTGCCACACTAGGATGAAATGGAAGCTTAAGAGAACGCACCAATGCGAAATCTCAAAACAACATTGAAACTAATTATAGTAGGGAGAAACGCTCATGTCGCAGTATCAACAAGATATTGATAACTTCGCCACGTTAAAAGCAGCACAAAAAGGTGCTTGGGAAGGCATTAGCCCTGAGTACGCTGCTAGAATGAAAATCCAAAATCGGTTCAAGACTGGTTTAGACATTGCGCGCTACACTGCTGCAATCATGCGAAAAGACATGGCAGATTATGATGCTGACACAGCGCAATACACTCAGTCTTTAGGTTGCTGGCACGGTTTTGTCGGTCAACAGAAAATGTTGGCAGTGAAGAAACACCAAGGTACCACCGATAAAAGCTACTTATACCTTTCAGGCTGGATGGTAGCCGCGCTTCGCTCTGAATTCGGACCACTTCCAGACCAATCAATGCATGAAAAGACAACCGTTTCTTCACTCATTGAAGAGCTATACACTTTCTTGCGCCAAGCGGACGCTCGTGAATTAGGCGATTTGTTCCATCAGCTAGACGACGCGAAAGCTAAAGGCGGCGACACTGCTGCTATTCAAAGTCAAATTGATAACTACGAAACCCATGTAGTACCTATCATTGCAGATATCGACGCTGGTTTTGGGAACGAAGAAGCAACATATTTACTTGCTAAGCAAATGATTGAAGCCGGTGCATGTTGTATCCAGATTGAAAACCAAGTTTCTGATGCAAAGCAATGTGGTCACCAAGATGGAAAAGTAACGGTTCCACATGAAGATTTCCTAGCTAAAATTAATGCGGTTCGTTATGCATTCTTAGAGCTTGGCGTAGATGACGGCGTTATTGTTGCTCGTACCGATTCACTAGGTGCCGGCCTAACGCAGAAAATCCCTGTATCAACTTCTGAAAGCGACCTGGCAGCTCAGTACAATGCATTCTTAAAAACAACACCTGTTAACGGTGCTGACGATTTATCTGAAGGCGACCTTGTATTGAAGCAAGGTGGACAACTAGTGAAGCCTGAGCGCTTACCTAATGGCTTATTCCGCTTTAAGGACAATTCTGGTTTCGACCGCGTAGTACTAGATTGTATAACATCACTTAAACACGGCGCAGACTTGTTGTGGATTGAAACTGAAAAACCTCACGTTGGTCAGATTGCTGAAATGGTTAACGCCATTCGAAAAGAAGTACCAAATGCGAAGTTAGTTTATAACAACTCTCCATCTTTCAACTGGACACTTAACTTCCGCCAGCAAGTATTTGATACTTGGACTGAAGAAGGCAAAGATGTTTCTGCATACGACCGCGCTAAGTTGATGAGCGAAGAGTACGATGCGACTGAGTTAGCCACTACCGCTGATGAAAAAATTAAGAGCTTCCAAGCAGACGCTGCTCGCGAAGCCGGTATTTTCCATCACCTTATTACACTACCCACTTACCATACTACGGCATTGTCTACTGACAACTTGGCCAAAGGGTACTTTGGTGAAGAAGGTATGCTGGCTTATGTTCGCGGTGTTCAGCGCCAAGAAATTCGCCAAGGCCTAGCATGTGTTAAACACCAAGCTATGGCAGGTTCAGATTTAGGTGATACCCACAAAGAGTACTTCTCTGGTGAGGGTGCACTTAAAGCTTCTGGTGATGATAACACCATGAACCAGTTCGACGTTTAAACACAAAGTATCCCAACTTTGTTCAAAGGCACCTTAGGGTGCCTTTTTTTATTATTCAGGGAATTTATCTGAATTTGCTTCGTATCCAAATTCACAAATCAATGTAATTATCAGCAATAGAAAACAAATAGATATATTTTTCAGCCACTTGAAATTTTCATTCTTTTTAAGAGTAAGACCAAAAGCGTATCTGACAGCGGATTAAAAAGGCTTTATAATAGCCCTGTCTAATTGAGTTTATTAAGAGCATTACAATAATGAATATAGCGAAGGTCGACTTAAATTTACTGGTATATTTAGATGTTTTACTGCGAGAAGGCAGTGTAACAAAAGCGGCCAATCAGCTTAGCATCACGCAACCTGCGATGAGCAATGGGCTAAAGCGTTTACGTGATTTGTTCAAAGACCCTTTATTGGTGCGCACCAGCGATGGAATGACGCCTACAAAACGGGCACTTGAACTTCAACCCACTATTCGTGATGTGCTCAGCCGACTTGAAAGCTCAATTCAGCCGGAAACCGATTTTGATCCACTTACCAGCGAACGCACCTTTCGCATCATGACCAGTGACTATGCAGAAAGTACGTTACTGCTTGAGTTAGTAGGCCGGTTAGCAGACCTTGCGCCGAATATCACATTAGATTTAATTACCCCTAGTGACGTTACCTTCCACGATGTAGAGCAAGGCAAGGTCGACATGGCCATTAACCGCTTTGAAGAGCTGCCGCTGTCTTTTCATCAAAAAGTGATTTGGTACGATACCTTCAGTTGTGTAATGAGTTCAGATCACCCGCTTGTTGCTAAGTGTGACTTAGACAGCTACTTAAGCGCTCAACATATTTGGGTGAGTAAAACTGGCTTTGGTGTTGGCGTGGGTATTGACCCAACAGAAGTACAGAAACTTGGTTGGGTGGACGCAGAGCTAACTAAAATAGGTAAGCAACGAGCTATTCGCGTATTTACACGACATTACCACGCTGCATTACAGATAGCTAAAACGCAAAAGCTTATCGCCACCTTGCCAAGCAAAGCGGCAAAGTTATTTAAAGATGACCCGAGCGTTGTAGTAAAAGAACCACCGTTCGATATTCCTCCAATTGCGTTGAAAATGGCATGGAGTGCACTACTCCACCACGATGCGGGGCATATCTGGTTACGTCGATTAATTAGCGATGTAGCGAACGAAATGAGTGACAGCTAAGCATCCTATTGCGTCTCGCTATTAAGATTTCACATGTGAATACTAAATGCACACAAACATTCACTGTGAAAATGGCAAAGATAGGAACCATAAATTAAAAAACTGCCTCTATACTCTCTACACTAGAGCTACAGAAAATGTATAGAGGTAGTTATGCAAAATTATATTACACGAGGCCGTTTACAGGTTGCTGAGCAACTCGATGATTTCATCAACCAACAGGCAATGCCAGGCACTGGTGTTCAATCAGACGCTTTTTGGCAAGGTGCAGAAACCCTCTTTTCAGAATTCGTTCCTCAAAATCGTGCCCTGCTAGAAAAAAGAGAACAACTCCAACTCGCTATCGATGACTATCACAAAGCTGGAAACCCCGCTTTCGGTGAGCAATATATAACTTTCTTAAAAGAAATTGGTTATTTAGTAGAGCAGCCTGAAAAGGTGCAAGCCGATACCACGAACGTGGATGCAGAAATTGCTACCATGGCTGGCCCTCAACTTGTTGTACCAATTAACAACGCTCGCTATGCATTGAATGCTGTTAATGCACGCTGGGGGAGTTTGTACGATGCTTTATACGGCACTGATGTTATTAGCAATGAGAACGGAGCAGAACCCGGCAAAAGCTATAACCCTATCCGTGGCGAGAAAGTGGTAGCGAAAGCGAAAAGCTATTTAGATAGTATGCTTCCACTTGCAAAAGGAAGTCACGCAGATGTTGTCGGTTATAAAATAGAAACAGGCAAATTGGCGATTTCCTTAACTGATGGCGACATCACTACACTTGCGAACACCGAGCAATGGCAAGGTTACCAGGGTGATATAACAACTCCTACCGCGCTGTTATTCGTTCACAACGGCCTGCATTTCGAAATTCAAATAGATGCCACCAGCCCTATCGGTAAAACTGACGCCGCTGGTGTTAAAGATGTGCTGATTGAGGCTGCATTGACTACCATCATGGATTGCGAAGACTCAGTCGCCGCTGTTGATGCCGAAGATAAAACCTTGGTTTATAGCAACTGGTTAGGGCTAATGAAAGGCTCGCTAAGCATTGAAATGAGTAAAGGTGGCAAAACTATCGTTCGGGCTATGCATGAAGATAGAGTGTATTCGCCTTCCAAACATGTAACGAATCAAGAGCAACTATCTTTATCTGCGCGCAGCCTGATGTTTGTACGTAACGTAGGTCATTTAATGACAAACGACGCGATGCTATTCGATGGTGAGCCAGTACCAGAAGGTATTATGGATGGATTGATTACTTCGCTTATCGCCAAGCATGACTTACTGAATAACAGTCCGTTCCAAAACTCTCGTCATGGCAGCATTTATATTGTTAAACCCAAAATGCATGGCCCTGAAGAAGTCGCTTTTTCCGATGCCTTATTCGCAAAAATAGAAACCGTCATCAATGTGCCTAAAAATACGTTGAAAATGGGTATTATGGATGAAGAACGCCGCACCAGCGTGAATTTAGACGCCTGCATCAATGCTGCGAAGTCTCGCGTTGTATTTATTAATACAGGCTTTTTAGACAGAACAGGCGATGAAATTCATACGTCTATGCTTGCAGGCCCTTTCGCTGAAAAAGCGACCCTCAAGACGATGCCGTGGATTAAAGCCTATGAAACCGCAAATGTCGCCGTCGGCCTTCGGTGTGGCCTTTCAGGTAAGGCTCAAATTGGCAAGGGCATGTGGCCTATTCCCGATGAAATGCAAAATATGATGGATGCTAAAATTGGACATCCAAAGTCTGGGGCAAATACCGCATGGGTACCCTCACCTACCGCTGCCACTTTGCATGCGCTGCATTATCATGATGTTAATGTCTTCGACATTCAGAAGGGATTAGATCAAAATTTCTCAGGCCTTAACGATATTTTGACTATTCCACTGCTAGAAAGTAGAGACTCTCTATCAGCCGACACGATACAGCGCGAAATAGATAATAATGTTCAAGGTATCTTAGGTTACGTGGTTCGTTGGGTACATCAGGGAGTAGGCTGCTCTAAAGTACCAGATATTAATAATGTTGGGCTGATGGAAGACAGAGCCACGCTCCGTATTTCATCGCAGCACATTGCTAATTGGCTTGAGCACGGCATTGTAAGTGCCGCGCAAGTTGATGAATCTCTTCGCAGAATGGCAAAGTTAGTTGATGAGCAAAATGCTGGCGACGCAGAATATATCCCTATGATGCCTGATTTAGATAGCTCAATTGGTTTCTTAGCCGCTAGCGATCTTATCTTTAAAGGGAAAGAACAGCCGAGTGGTTATACCGAGCCTTTATTACACGCAAGACGCCGCGAAATGAAAGCGAAGTTAGCCGCTGTAAATTAGCCTAACGAGATTAACCTGGCTAAATCAACGGCGTATTCGTTTTTGCTATTTCTATGGCTACGCCAGTAAATAAACGCCATGCCGAGCTTATCTAATCTAGTATTAATAATTAGATAAGTTCGGCATTTTTGCTTCTTTAACACTGCCAACACTCGTGCTTAGTTTATTAATAAGTCACCTACCAGCACGCCAATAAAGTGGCAGGCTCGGCTAACTCTACTACGCTTTTACTATAATCACTGGAGTTAAAAACATGCAGGTAACTTCATCGGTACCCGTTGCTAAGGTACCCGCTACTATCGTGCCTATTTTGTCTGGCGGGGGCACTCGGCTTAGTGCGCATATTGGTATTTTAAAAGCACTTAAAGATTTAAATGTGGAAATTAAAACCCTTGTAGGGGTATCTGGAGGTTCAATCATTGCGGCGATGTACGCCAAAGGCCATAGTATTGAAGATATGCGAGAGTTAGTAATTGCCACCGACTTTAAACAATTTACCGCTTTTTCCGTGTGGCGATTATTGCGAGAAGGCGGGCTGTCGTCGGGAGATCATTTCGAACGCTGGATTGATGATAAGCTTGAAGGCATCACTTTTGCCGAGCTTCCCATCGCACTCACTATATTAGCCACAGATGTAAACGGTGGCGGCCCGGTATTGTTTGGAAAAGACAATACGCCAGACATGAAGGTTTCACAAGCCGTGCGTTATTCTATGTCTATCCCTCTACTCTTTTCCTTTAAACCTTTCAAAGAACACTTGTTGGTAGACGGCGCAATCTTATCTGAAGATGCCTTGTTTGAAGATTGGCAACATGATGGCACGCCGACGGTATGCTTCCGGCTTCAAAGTGCCATTCAAAAACGTAAGATAATAAAGAAAGGTGTGCTATTGCTACCGCAGTATCTATCGATGTTGATACGCACCTTTATGACAGCCATATCAAGAGAATATATTAACGCGAAGTACTGGCATAACACTGTGGTCATTAATACGGGGGAAATTTCAGCGGTAGACTTTGCGTTAACCGCTGAAATGAAGAACCATTTATTTGAACTTGGTTACGAAACCACGAAAGAATTTCTTCCTAAAAAGTGCGCCGCTTTTCAATCTCTCAAAGTGGCTTCTACTGGCTAGGAGTTCTTTTAGTCTGGCTTTCTAGATGTTGTAAAAGTCTTTGTACCAATCTACAAAATTCTTAACACCAACATCGATAGACGTAGAAGGCTTGTAGCCTGTGTCATTAACCAATGATGATACATCTGCATAGGTATCTGGAACATCACCAGGTTGTAATGGTAAAAGCTCTTTTTTCGCCTCAACACCCAGTGACGCTTCTAAGGTTTCGATAAATTTAAGCAAATGCACTGGTGTTTGTGCACCAATGTTATAAACCTTGTAAGGCGCTTTACTAGAGCTAGGATCTGGCGCGCTTGCATCCCAACTTTCGTTTGGCTTAGCCACGTTATCTAATGAGCGAATAACCCCTTCAACGATATCATCAATGTAGGTGAAATCTCGTCTGTGGTTACCGAAGTTGTATACCTGAATGGTTTTGCCTTCCAGTATGGCTTTAGTAAATTTAAACAGCGCCATATCAGGGCGACCCCAAGGGCCATAAACCGTAAAGAAACGTAATCCAGTAGTAGGTAAGTTGTATAAATGGCTGTACGTATGCGCCATTAGCTCGTTCGCTTTTTTCGACGCTGCGTATAAGCTTACTTGGTGATCGACATTATGCTGCTCTGAGAACGGCATTGTTTCATTAGCACCATAAACAGAACTTGATGATGCATAAACCAAATGACCTACTTTATTATGGCGACATCCCTCAAGGATGTTCATAAAGCCAACTAAGTTGGCATCTACATAAGCATTAGGGTTTTCAATTGAATACCGTACCCCTGCCTGCGCCGCTAAGTGCACCACTTTATCGAACTTTTGGTCTTCGAATAAGGCTGCCATTTCAGGGCGATCTTCAACACCCATCTTAATAAATGTAAAGCGTTCACCTGCCGCTGAATTTTGAACTTGCTCAAGCCTGGCATGTTTAAGCGCGATATCGTAATAATCGTTAATGTTGTCAATCCCAACAACATCGTCACCGCGATTAATTAAATATTGAGAAACGGCTGCACCAATGAAGCCTGCAGCGCCGGTAACCAGAATTTTCATAAAAGTCCTATTTTCTATTTTTCCATTTCACGCTTTAACAGTGCATGAACGTGCTCAATTGGAATGGCATAAGAAATGCCTGAAGGATGCGATAACGCACTTTCTTTACTGTCTCTAACGTAAACTTTATTAATGACCGCAAACACCTCCCCTGTTTCAACGTTAACAACCGGGCTACCTGAATTACCTGGATAAGCGGTCACATCTAACTGATAAATTAAATCTGGACTCTTGAGTCTATCAAGACTTTTCGCGGTAAGCGATCTCGCATTATTAGAAGGCATATAATCAGGAGTAATGGTAGCAACTATGCCTTTATGTACAGCAGGGAACAACCCTAAAGCTCCCCCTAATGGATAACCAAAAATGGCTAGCTCCGTGCCTGCATCAACCAATGTGTTGCTGGCTAATTCAAACGAGGGGTAAGGATTATTCACCTTTAGCAAAGCTAAATCATGCTTGTCGTCAATGGCCAAAATTTCCACTTTATCGAAGCGTACTTGTTTGCCATCTGGCAACATTACAACGAAATGTTCGACTATAGTAGGGTCTAGCTCTTCGTCAACAACGTGGTAGTTTGTAACCACGTGTTTTCCATCGGCAACAACAAAGCCAGTCCCTTTTATTTGAGGTGTTGTGTGTTTCAAAGGGCTATGAAGTGCAATGGCTACCGTAGATTTTACCGAATTTTTAGTCAGCTCAACAAGGTTTTTCGCTAGCGCTTGTGTCGAGATTATACAAGCCACTATGAGTACGCATACCATTAAGCTTCTGCTTTTCGAGTCTGTTTTCACGATGCACCTTTGGGTTAATCGATATCAATGTAGACACCGAGAAAGATATAACTAATAGTTTCACTTATATTTACCAATAAATACAACTACAAAAATAATACGTTCATAATATTAGGAATACAATCTATACTGCTTAGTATGTTGCACTGCTTAGGTTGCAGATACCTTTATAGCCTTTCTGGATGTATGGTCTTTATAAATAGGTACGAATAAACATGCAAAAAAGGAAATTAATTTCTACGATCCAAACAATCTTTGGAAAAAAAAGTAGAATATCAAAAGCACTAGGCGGATATCAAAAGTTACAAGAGGTCAAAGAAATCTCTTCGCACTTTTCTGCTTATTTAACACCACTTGTTGCAAGCAATAAGGATCTAAAAGAACAATCATATGGCATTAGGCATCAAGTTTATTGCGTAGAAGAAGGCTTTGAACCGGAAAGAGAATCAAAACTAGAAATTGATGAATTTGATGCTTACTCTACGGCTTGCATGATTGAACATAAAAAGACTCAGCGGTTTGCTGGTACGGTTCGACTCGTTCGCCCGCAAAAAGAAGATGAGTTGTTGCCTATTGAAAAATATTGCCCCTCTTCAATAACCCATCCTGAACTTAACCCAGCAAATTTTAAGCGCCACGAAATTTGCGAAGTATCTAGGTTAGCGGTACCAGAAGAATTTCGCCGTCGTAAAAGCGATAAGTATGATGGTGCATCTACAGGTGTAATCAATACATCGACCTACTCGGAAACTGAGCTTCGATGCTTCCCCTTTATTGCTATCGGGTTGTACTTAGCAGCAGCATCTATATCAATTAATTCGGGGATTAAGCATACCTACGTAATGATGGAGCCACGATTGGCTCGTTCTATGCGGTTCATAGGGATAAAATTCGAACAAATCGGTCCTGTAGTTGATTATCATGGAAAGCGTGCCGCTTATTATATAACACCAGAGATGTTACATAAGAACCTACCTAAAGGCTTTGCCGCTATGTTTAAGCATATTCAAGCTTCACTAGGCCATGATGTTGCGAATAATGATATTTCCGCTAGAAACGCCGATACAATTGTCGAGTTTATTTACAGATCTTTTTCGACCAATTTTATTGACCAACAAAATCAACAACTTAAATAATGGCACGCTAACTGCTTTGTAGTAATGCAATATTTAGATCGCTGCATACTTACGGAGAGCAGAAATGAAAAAGTTACTACTTACAACGATTACAGCTGCGGGTTTAGTGCTTAGTGGACAAGCCGCAGCTACCCCTTTTTATCTTGATTTGTCTGACGATGCGACTGTTAATCCTTTAGGTCCTATCGAACAACTTGACCTTTCTTATAATTCTTACACTGAAGTAAACCTTGTAACCAACGAAGTTTCAACACGCGCTGGTACATCGTTAATCGGTTACGATTTCGGCGGTGTATTAACATCTCCGGTTTATGACGACTTCGCTGACATGGTTTTAGATGGTACATCAATCCAGAACAGTTTCACTTACACGCCTTCTCCAGGTGGCTTAGGTGTTGATTTCAGCACCTTCCCTTTTTCTCAAACACGTTTATCGTTTGACCTTGCCCTTGATGGTGACTTAGTTTCTGGTGTAGGTGTTGATTACACTGGCGGGTCACTTGATATTTATGCTTACGATGTTTCTGACCCATTCAACCAAGATGCAGGTACTTCGTTCCTAAGCGGTCCTGTTTTGTTAATGAGCACTATGTTTAGTTACAGCAGCATCAACATTGGTGAGCAAGTTGTAGAAAGTTTAGTGACAGACTCAAGCTTAACTGCTGCAGGCGAAGAAGTATTTTACTTTTCTAACCTTGCAGGCACAGTGTTCACTTCTTTCCAAGAGTACATTGAAGATACGATGACTGATATTGTGTTAAGCGCTGCGCAAACGGTTTCTATCGCAGAATTGGAAGCTAACATTCTTGCTCCTTTAGCAGTTAGCGCTGACGGCACTACTGTTTTAGTAACTGATGATCACACTGCCGCAGTTACTTTCCAAGTTGCTGAGCCATCAACAGTTGCTGTATTTGGTCTTGGTCTTATGAGCATGTTTGGTTTCGCTCGTAGACGTCGTCAAAAATAAAATTTTGATTAGATTGTAATCTATTAAAAAACCGCTCATTACTGAGCGGTTTTTTTTTAACATTCAATCCATATATACACGCTCTATAACGATTTAATTATTCATATTATCTTGTATATTTATTCTGATGCGTTAGTTTAGTGTAAAGAAATAATAAGGAAATTAATGTGGATACTTCAGTTAAATTAGCGGTTTTAACCTCCCTTCTACTCTTTAATCTTACTGCGTGCAGCCCTAAATCGACTAAAGAAGTACTTCTAGATGCTGAACAATTAAAACAAGAAGGCAAGTATCAAGAAGCGTCAATAGCCTTAAAAAACGTTATTAAAGAAGAACCAAATAACTTAACGGCTAGGGAGTCCTTAGGTTTAGTGTATTTGGAGCAAGGGCTTTATTCTGCGGCGAGAAAAGAGCTCGCGCGCGCTGGCACCTCCCTATCTCCTAATGGTGTCGTATCCCTCGCAGAAACATTCTTATGGCTTGAATCATTCGACGAACTACAAAAGTTATCTATCCCAAACACTGAAGAGAATACTGAAAGCTTTTTTGAATTAGAAATTTATAAGGCAATTGCAACGTACAATAGTGGCGGAAAGTTCAGAGCGTCAGCTAGCTTTTCTCGTCTTACAGACAATAAATTTTCAAAAATTTCCCAACTGGCAAAAGCCTACTTAGCCGTTCAAAACAATAGAATTGCTGATGCAATTGAATACACCAATAAAAGTGTAGAAGCTAAACCAGACTTTATCCCAGCACTTCAGTTGAAAGCTGTTTTGGAATCAGTCGATGGGAAGTGGGACCTTGCTATTGAAACCTTAACAGGCTTGCTTGAAAAAAGAGCTAATGACTACAAAATTAAGTTAAAGTTAGCAGACGCATTAATAAATAACAAAGAATATGATAGAGCTGAACCTTTGGTTAATCAGCTATTGTCACTTTCGGCGAATCACCCTTATTTTAATCAATTGAAAGGAACGATTGAGTTTTCTAAGAATGACTTCGAGAGTGCGCTGATTTACCTCGATACCGCAATAAAAAATGGCCGTTCAAACTCTGTTACACGACTTCTAGCCGCGCTAGCAAATTACTATGAGAATAATTTAGAACAGGCATATCAAAACTTAAAGGTAATAGTGGAAACCTTACCACCAGAGCATTTTTCTCATAAGCTTTATTCAATAGTTCAGGTTCAATTAGGCTATAGCAAAGACAACGATGAGTCTTTAGAGGATATTGCGACTATCCCCGTTGGCGAAGCGCTCTACTTAGCAAAGTCTTCTTCTTTACTTATTCAAGAAGGTGAAATTGCGCAAGCCAAAAGCATGATAGAACAAATAAACACAGATGATGTAAAAGACGCTGAGCTGTTAAGAAGTATTGGCCTTTTAAAAATACTTACTTCCGATACTGGAATAGATGAATTAGAGAACAGTTTTCAGCAGGACCCCGATTCCGAGAAATCTTTTCTTGTACTAGCGTTCGCCTATCTTAACGCAGGGCAATTCGATAGCGCAGAACAATTGGCAGTAGATTGGTTAGAGACTCACCCCGACACAGTATCGGCACTGCATATTAAAGCGCAAGCGAGCTCACATACCAGCAACACCAATAAGGTAGCTGGCATCTATAACAAAATTCTTGAATTGGAACCTGAACATATTTCTGCAAACTTGTTTTTCGTTGAAAAAGATGTGCGAAATAACGACTTGGCTTCAGCTAAAGCTAAAATTGAATCGTTAGTGGAATACCACCCTCTTGATATGGTTGTCCTCATGCGACACTTTCAAATTCAAAGCGAACTTGGAAACTATGACGCTGCACTCAAACCGTTTAAAAAAGCGAGCAACTCATCAGATGATATAAAGTATGCATTGCTTTACGCGGGTGCTCTGGCAGAGCTAAATAAGACAGATGAACAGCTTTCTGTATTAGCAAACATTCATAGCAAGGCGGAAAACGAACCAAAATATTGGATGATGCTAGCTGATGCTTATTGGGAAAAAAAGGACTTTGTGAATGCCGCACACGCGCTTGAAAAATGGCGAGGACTAGAGCAGAGCACTAAAGCCTTTTTAAAGTCTATTGAGTTGGCTGAAATCACTAGAGACTATAAAGGTGCTCTTGAACTTTTGGGAGAGGGAATTTCGCTATTCCCTGACCAAACACAACTTAGACTGATTAAGGCTCGGATTTTAATTTTGGATGGTGATATTGAACAAGCCACTACCGTTTTCGACTCACTTAGTCCAGCGATAAAAAGCTCGACACTAGGACTAACAGTTCAAAGCAAACTGCTGATCGCAAAGCGAAAGTATTCAGAAGCGGTCGATGTGATAGAAAGAGTTTATCAAAAAGTGAAAAGCCAGGAAGTCGCGTCTATCCTATACACTGGATTATTTAGAGCCAATAAAGAAGCAGAAGCGCTAGCATTTAGCGAAAAACATCTTACGATAGCGCCAAGCCACAATAAAATTCGTTTGCTTGCAGCCAATCAGCAGATTTATTCCGCCCCGGAAAAAGCAATTGTTCACTATAAATACCTTGTAGAAAATGAAACAGTACAAAGCCCACTTGTGCTAAACAATTTAGCTTGGCTTTTGAGTGAAGCAGAAAAATATAAAGACGCGTTAGTGTACGCTGATAAAGCTCAAGCTATACTTCCAGAGAACCCGTCTATAATGGCAACCCGTGGTAAGATTTTACTACAACTAGACCAAATAGATGAATCGTTAGCCTTACTTGAAAATGCGTTTAAAACTAGCGTAAATTCTCCTGATATTGGTATCGATTACGTTGATGCACTTTTGAAAGCAAATAATGTCAGTGAAGCAAAAAAGGTATTGACGCAATTAAAGCCAAAAACTCAAGAGCACGAGCGTAGGATTGACGAACTGAAGGTTCAGACAAATCTTTAATAATTAATAAAACGAGATATCTCATGTTCAATTATAACGAAGCGTTCTCGAGAAATATCGGCTGGGTAACAGAAGCTGAGCAAGAAAAAATTAAAAATACTAAAGTAGCCATCGGTGGATTGGGTGGTGTTGGAGGCGATCACGCCATTGTATGTGCCCGAATGGGCATTTCAAACTTTCACATTTCTGATTTAGACGAATATGATTACGCCAACTTCAATCGTCAGGCTGGTGCTTTTATATCTACAATTGGTGAAGAAAAATCAGTTGTGATGGAAAAAACGTTGAGAGACATAAACCCTGACGCGCAGATAAAGAATTTTGACAAAGGGATTTCGCTCGAAAATCTAGAAGCCTTCTTAGAGGGTGTTGATGTATACATAGATAGTTTGGATATCTTCGCATTAGAAATTAGAAGACAAGTCTTTCGCCGCTGCTATGAATTAGGTATACCAACCATAACAGCAGCTCCCATGGGCATGGGCACCGCAATGCTATGCTTCAAACCAGGCGGTATGTCGTTTGACGAATACTTTGCAATGGTTGATGCCCCCCATGGTGCTGACGATGCCACTAAAGAGCAATACTTCGAAGACAATATTGTTCGCTTTGTAATAGGTGTTTCTCCTTCAGTACAGCAAAGACACTACCTCGTTCAAAATTCGTCAGTAAACTTCATGAAAAAGAAGGTACCCTCAACATGTATGGGTATTTCGTTAGCGGCGGGTGTATTGTGTACGAATGTACTGAAACTTCTATTAGATAGAGGTGAAGTTGTCTGCGCTCCTAAAGGGCTACACTTCGATGCATACAGAAATAACTTGATAAAAACATGGCGACCATGGGGAAACAAAAACCCATTGCAAAAGTTTATGTTTAGAAAAGTAAAACAGATTCTAGAAGAAAGTAAAGACACGTAATCATGCCATCTACATTGCAACTTATAAAATCCGATTTAAAAAGAAAACAAGAAATTTTTCATCAAGATGGCGCTGAAATTTCATTACTCAGGACGTGCCTTACTGATGGAACTAGTGCTAATATCCTTTTCCGCTTGGCTGCAAGGTGCGCAAAGACGAAAGTTTTGGCTCCTATCGCGTTGATAATTCAACACGTAAATAGAGTTTATAATGGCTGTGTTATCGGTGTAAATGCGGATTTCGGCGAAGGTTTTGTCATCATGCATCCTATCGGCGTAGTCATAAACTCTAAAGTAAAAGGGGGTATCAATATCACCTTAGAAAGCGGTGTCGTCATGGGTGATGAAAAAGGAAAATCTCCCACCCTAGGCAGCCATATATTTATTGGTGCTGGCGCTAAAGTTTTTGGCCCAATCACTGTGGGTAATAATGTAAAAGTAGGCGCTAATGCAGTAGTAGTAAAAGACGTAGAGTCTAACAAGACTGCACTTGGCATTCCCGCGAAATCAAAGTAAGCATAAATGAAGTATATTGAAATTTTATTCTGGTTTGTCTCTTTAGCTATTATCTATAGCTATGTTATCTATCCTTTGATTTTAATTTTGGTCAGCGCCTTGGTTCAATGTGTTAGAGACACACAGTACACGCTGATTAAAAAAGAACGTCGTATTGACATTTCTGACAGCTCTTCAGTCACCATTGTTATCTCTGCATTCAACGAAGAGTCATGCATTAAAGAACGCATTGAAAACTTGCTCGCTTTAGATTATCCGGCAGAAAAGCTCAATATCTTCGTTGCGTCTGACGGAAGTACAGACAACACGAATTCCATATTGGCATCATTTGACGACCCCCGATTAAGTACTTTTTGCTTCGAGGAAAACAGAGGCAAAATTAATGTATTAAATGATTTGATGGAACGGGTTACTTCAGAAGTAACTGTTTTTTCAGACGCAAATACCGCCTTTGAAAAAGACGCGGTAACTCAACTTGTTATGTCTATAAACCAGAGAGGTGTTGGGGCGGTGTGCGGAGAATTGGTACTCGTTGATGCGCATTCCGGAGACAATAAAGACAACCTTTATTGGAAGTATGAACAAGTACTGAAATTCCATGAATCAAGATTAGATGCTCTATTAGGAGCGAATGGCGGTATCTATGCCATCAAAACTAAATTTTATGTTCCACTGCCAAGTAACACGATTATCGATGACTTTTGTATTGTAATGAATGTCGCACGCCAAAACCAATCCGTGGTTTACACGCCAGAAGCAAAAGCGATAGAAGAGATAGCGCCAAGCATGCGAGAAGAAGCTAATCGTCGTATACGTATTGGCGCAGGCAATTACCAAGCTTTTGCCAGACTCACTTGGTTACTCAACCCTAAATACAAATGGCGATGGTTTTCTTATATAAGTCATAAAGTCATGCGTTGGTTTGTACCGCATTTTATGATCATCTCTTTATCTACGAATTTCGCTTTGCTTTGGCATAGCCATTCGATTTACACTTACGTTTTTAGCGCGCAGGTTGCATTCTATTGCTTGTGGCTACTTGGAAGCCTTAAGCTTTTAAAAAACATACCTATTGTTAGTGGCTTAGTCTCATTAATAACATTTTTTGTATCGATGAATATTTCGCTTTTTCGCGGCTACATTAGATATTTAACAAGCAATTTATCTGCTACTTGGCAAAGGACATCTCGATGATTGCAGTTGTTGCAATAATTATACTCACACTCTTCATAGCAGCCTTTATTTTCATTATTAAAAAGAAGAAAATGCAAAGTTGGCTATGGAACTATACTAAGAGTCAATTTACATCATCGCCAGAGCCTTCAGGAACGAAGCATGTTATGTTTTGCTTCGTTGACCATTATGAGCCTCAATGGCTTAACAAAGATAATATTGAATTAGAAAGAAAACGTGTAGACCGTTGGATGACTGATTATCCTTTGATGGCGTCGAAATTTACTGATTCAGATGGTTGCCATCCCAAGCATAGTTTTTTTTACCCAGAAGAAGAATATAGAAAAGAACATTTAGATAAAATCTCAGACCTTTGTGCCAAAGGCTTTGGCGAGATTGAAATCCATCTACATCATGAGAATGATACCAGTGACAATTTAAGGAAAACCCTTTCCGGTTTTGCTCAATGCCTACACGAAGAGCACAATGCGTTGAGCATTGATCCCGAAACAGGAAAACCCACCTACGCATTCATCCACGGAAACTGGGTACTGGATAACTCACACCCTGAAGGTCATTGGTGTGGTGTCAATGACGAGCTAATTGTACTGAATGAAACAGGTTGCTACGCGGATTTTACTTTTCCGTCTCCCGATACATCTCAGCCTGCCATGCTTAATACTATTTATTACGCAAAAGATGACCCTGATAAGCCGAAATCGTACGAAACCGGCAAACCAATTGAAAAAGGCGGAAAAGCGTGGGGCCACCTACTTCTTATCCAAGGCATTTTAGGACTGAATTGGAAGGTTAGAAAAAAAGGAATTTTCCCGCAAATTGAAAATTCTGACGTCAGACATACCTTCCCCCCTACCCCAAACCGTGTCGATTTATGGGTTGACCAAGGCATACATGTTAAGGGCAAGCCTGAGTGGGTATTTATAAAAATTCATACTCACGGTGCGCAAGATGGTGATATGGATACGCTTTTAGGGAAACCAGTAGAAGCAATGCATCGCCACCTGAATGAGAAATACAACGATGGAGAAAATTACTTGCTTCATTATGTTTCGGCTCGAGAAATGTACAATATAATCAAAGCTGCAGAAGCAGGCGAAGAGGGTAACCCCAATGCTTATAGAGATTATATTTTACCTTCCCCATCATTTAAGCGGCTTTAAGTTTGACGATGTCTCGTATTAAGAAGAAATTCGGAAACTTATTAGGGCTGGACAAGTATTTTTGGTCATCCAGACCAAATGGCTTATACAGTGTGAATTTCCATCGGATTGGAGATAGTGCAGATACGCAATTCGACCCTTGTGTTTACTCCTGTTCCACGAAGGAGTTAGAGCAGCATCTCACATTTTTTAAAAAACACTTTCGAATAATTAGTTTGAGCGCACTTAGCGAATACCTTCGTACTAACGAAGCCATTAATGAAAGAGTGATGTGTATAACGTTTGACGATGGTTATATAGATAATTACAGCAATGCACTCCCAATACTCAAAAGCCTTAATGTCACTGCTAGCTTTTTCATAGCAACAGGGTTAATAGGAAATACCGTTGTTCCTTGGTGGGACAAAGTAGCCTATTTACTTAAAACGTATGACCCAAAAGCAATCAAACTCTCGGAATGGTCTGAAAAGGTCATTAACCAGCACGATGGTGATCACTTTATCCGTGCTGTGTTGGCATCTATTAAGCACTGTAAAAGCACCGCACAAGAACAAATCAAGGAATTAGAAGCATATCTTAACCATTCAGGTCTATACCCTACGGCAGAGTTTATGGACTGGAGTCACTTACAAGCACTCATTGATAATGGTATGGAGCTAGGCGCTCACTCCCACAACCATGATATTCTTACCAAGCTGACCACTGATGAGCTATTTTACGAACTTAGTCATTCAAAAGCGCTTTTAGAATCTAATTTGCAATGCAAAATTTCAGCGTTTTCATACCCCGTAGGAAACCGCTCTACGTATGACGATAATGTTGTCGACGGCCTTAAAAATAATGGTTATGAACTAGCTTTTAATTTTCAATCAGGCATAAATCAACTCCCCTCTTCTTCACCTTATGATTTACATCGTTTCCCAATTGCACCTGGAATGAGTGAAGCCGATTTGATGCAGATGTTCGGTTATGCCAGGAAATTTTAATAATGAGAATTATCCATTGCGTAAGTAGCCTGCAAGTTGGCGGTGCTGAAAAATGCGTGAAAAATTTAGTGTCGAGACAAAAAGATAAAGGGCTGGACGTTTCAGTATTATCATTTGGAAACAAAAATGATGCATTCCAGCAAAGTATCGAAACTGAAAACGTTGATGTGGTCAATGTGAATGGAAATATCATCCTACGTCTATTCAAACTGATAATCGTTTTATTAAAATATTCATCAATACATATACATTCACCAGCTGTTATTAAAGCATTCGCCCCTATTTTTCCTTTACTACTCTTTAAAAATGTTATTTACACTATTCATGGAGAGGTCGAGCCTCCAATAAGCTTTTTACGTGGTTCTCACAAAATTGCATCTACATATCTAAGTAAAATCTTTGCGGTTTCTGAGCCTATAAAGGCGGGGATTTATCAACGCTATGGCTGGCACTCAAGCATTGTCGAGGTTGTTAAAAATGGTGTAGAAGTGGCAGAAGCCCCTCATAGGGTAGGACACAGTGACAAACTTAATCTTTGTACTGTTTCTCGCCTAGTGCCATTAAAAAACATTGAACAACTTATCGTGAACTTTGCTGCCAAAAAGGTACACAAATTTAGCCATTTACATGTCTACGGAAATGGTCCAGAGCTTGAAAAGCTAACCACACTTACAGAGAGGTTGGCAATGTCGCCATTTGTGACATTCCATGGCGCAGTCTTGGACGAAAAATCAATTTACGAAGATAAGGACTTATTGCTAATTAACTCGACTACAGAAGGTCTGCCCATGTCCTTACTCGAGGCAATGGCTAGAGGGATACCCGCGTTATCTACCGATGTAGGTGATATTGGTGCTGTTATTAATAGTGGAGAGAATGGATATATTTATGACAGGAATGATATGAACACCTGGCTTAAACATTTGAACAATTTAAATGTTGAACGAAAAGAACTGAAAGAAATGGGCGAAAAAGCTTACCGCTTTATCGCAAATAACTACTCGATTGACAGTGTATCTATGCTATATGAGAGCTACTACTCATGAGCAAAAAGAAACCTCTACTTTTCTTCACCAATTTGCACCCTCTCCCTTGGCAAGAGACAAGAGCAACTTACAACCTGGAAGAAACTAAACATCTAAGCGAGCATTACGACATAAAAAAACTCATCCCTGTACCTTGGTTTATATGGTTAAAGCAAGTATTGGTTAATGGATATCGCACTGATAAAAACACATGCTTATTCCCCTTTTTTTACGTTCCAAAGGTGATGACCTCGCTACACCCCCTCTTTCTTGGAATCTCCATAGTTATCTCTGTTAAGCCATTACTTTGGATATTAAGAGCTAATCGAGTGATAGCAAGTTGGGCTTATGCCGAAGGTGTTTGTGCGGCTTTCTTTAAAGGCTTGGTAGGTAATAAACTTATCATTGAGAGTTTAGGGAGCGACATTAATGCGTTGATGACAAAACCGCTTCATAAACGTCAGATGAAATGGGCGTTTAAAAAAGCCACCTTTGTAACGGGTAAAAGCCAGGCTTTGGTCACCGCCATTCACAGCCATACATCGCGAGTAAATGCAGAAGTCGTCTACAATGGCGTCGATTTCGAGTCATTTACCTTAAGATCCTCCCCCGTCTTCATATCAGCTGAAATTAAACTCGTATTTATAGGTTCAGTCATAAAGACAAAAGGCATTTTTGAATTGATTGACGCCATCGCATTATTGAAAAAACAGAACTGCACCATAAATTTGAACTTATTGGGCGCCGGCGCACAGATGAAGGATCTTGAAGAAAGAATAAGCCAGTTAGGTGTTGCCGACAGCGTAAACCTAGTCGGCCCTATCCCCCACGATAGCTTAATGAGTTTCATACATGATTCAGACGCTTTAATTCTGCCAAGCTATCGAGAAGGAGTCCCGAATGTCGTTATGGAGTCTCTATCAACTGGAACACCTGTGATTGTTACCAAGGTGGGAGGAATACCAGAGGTTGTACAAGAAAACACGAACGGAGTCTTCATTAACGCTCTCAGTGGTGAAGGGGTTAAGGAAGCCATCTTGAAGGCAAAGAATACCGAATGGCAGAGCGATGCTATACGCGCTTCCATTTCTCACCTTACTTGGGCGAACACAGCGCAACATATCCAATCTTTATTAGAAATAAAACAATGACAGTATACAACTCTTTGGTTCAAGTACCTTACTCTGACTTTGAATTTGCGGTTAACGAAGCTTTCGAAAGCAAGCAACCTTTCAGCTTTATTCGTCTCGGTGATGGAGAAGGTGCTTTATTAGATTTTGATGAGCAGAGCTCACTCGAAGATATTGAATATTTGTCAGAACACGTGGGCAAAAAAGCGACCATCGAACAGCTTTCCACATTGAAAAATAACTTGGAAAAAGCCATCGATAATACGAATATAGTTGGTATTAGAGATGATGTACTGGGCGTCTCATTTGAAGAAGGTTTACTTAAACAAAACAATGAGCAAGTTTTCTTAGCGGCGTTTAAACAAGCTTTTACGCTACGCGCCACCGAGTTAAATATTTGCTATTCAGACGCTAGGCGTATTGCCAAACTGTATAAAGCAGTTAAATACAATGCTTACTCTCACCAGAAGCTATGTACGCAGTGGATCCCTTTCGACTACTTTCTTTCAGGCGCGCTGACTAACTTGCTTGAACGAGCAGGTGAAATTGGTGTGGTTACTGCTCGTGTCAATATTCCTGAAAAACTCAGAAAAGCACTAAACATCAACGTTATTGAACACATCACTCCCGATAAATCAGCTAGGCAAGTAGGCACTCTCATTCCACATTACCCAGATCACTTCAATAGAATAAAAAATGAGATAAACGTAAAATATCCTGGAATGCCCTATTTAGTTGCAGCAGGTTTGATTGGAAAAGGTTATTGTGCCGAGATACAAAAGCAAGGTGGTATTGCTTTGGATATCGGCGCATTGATTGACTGCTGGGATGGCCGATATAGCCGCCCCAAAGTTATTGAATCAAAATTCAATGTTAAAAAAACCTTACTAGGAAAGAAAAAGCTACCCGAAGAGCTGAAAATGACACCTGAAAACGCTGAAAGGCTTCGTGGACTATTCCGCAATACGAGAAACTAATTCACACCGAACTGTATTTCAATCGATAGGTACTGACTACATTGAGTAAAAAACGTCTTCTTTCTTCTGGCTTCTTTTCATTTTTTGAAAAAGTCGTCACCGTGGCCGCCATGTTAATACTGACTCCGAGTATTATCCAAAGTATTGGTAGCGACGGTTATGGACTTTGGCTATTGATACTGTCAGTTTTAGCATTTTTTAATATTATTGAACTCGGCTTTCCCGCAGCGGTTCAAAGGTTTGTCACCCTACACCTTGAAAATGACGATAAAACATCGGCTAATAGATTCTTAACCGTCTCGTTGTTACTGTTCGCAGCCTTAGGACTAATTTCGTCTAGTCTGGCGTATTTAATGTTTAATACTCCTGCGCTTCTTGGGCTCGACGAAAGTATGGAATCATTACTTATTAATGTTGCGCTAGTATTTATTTTCAAAATCGTTATGGATTTTGCGATGAACCCGATTAATGCTATATATGCTGCCTATTTACGGGTCGATATTGATGCTATTCTCGCTATTATTAACGTTTTCATAAAATCGTTACTGATTTATTATATCGGTAGGCACGAAGGAATTGCAGCAATGGCTATTTGTGCTGTTTCAACCGACGTTGTTGTAAATGCTGTAAAAATTTTTATATCAAGAAAGATATATCCACACTGGAAAATTCATCTTTCAGATATTGACGTAAATACCTTCAAAGAACTGTTTAACTTTTCCAAATACATCATCATTATGTCAATTGCAAAAGTGATAAATCAACGTTCTGCCCCCATTATTATTAGCAACTTAATGTCAGTGAAATCGGTTGCCATATTTGGTGTCGCACAAAACCTAATTAATCATGCGGATACGTTAACCCACTCTATTTTTAATGCCTTTTCAGCTTTTTTTACGCAGTTAGTTGCGAGAGGGAGTGAAATGACTGAATATATTGTTCGGACAGCGAAGATGTGTTTTTTGGTCAGTACCCTGCTAGCTGTGAACATTCTGCTATTCAGCCAATCTTTTATTACTGTATGGCTTGGGGAGGATTTTGCACAAGCTGCAACAGTCGTTTCAATAATGTCTTTTGCGCTCTTAACACGCCCATACGCCATGGTATTTAGAAAGATACTCATCGCTCAGGCAAATCATAAAAACCTTATGTACGTGTCGTTGATTGGCTCTGTGGCAACTCTATTATTAATTTTCGTTCTAGGGAGTAAATATGGGATCGTCGGCGTTGCTTTGACATTCACTTTAGTCTCATATTTAGTTCAGTTCTTTCTATTTCGTATAGTATTCAACCAATTCAATTCAGTACCACTGTATAGAGTAGATATTTGCTTTTTAATTTCGCTTGTCCTTTGCCTTGTAGCATTTTTCGCATCACACTTTTATCCCCTTTTCTGGATTAATAGCTGGAGCTCTCTCGTAATGTCCGGCATCCTATTCAACATTGTGTTTTTGCCTTGCTTAGCTTATTTAACATTGCCAAAAGTGTTTATAGTTCAAATTATTACGTTACTAAAGAAAAAGGCCCTTCGAACTTAATAAAGAGTAATAAGGTTTTTGCGAATAACAAGAGAATAATCAAACTTACTGTTTGGTTGTATCTGGATCTGGCACTAGCCCTTTCAATATGCTGATATGCTAGCGTGTAACCCGAACAAATTGTAAATGAGATACTTTTAAGAAGGTATATAGAGGAAATCAAATGCCGACCGAACTTAATCCGATAGAAGTGAGCCAAAAAGAGCTGAGTAAATACTCAGAACTTATTCGTACCAACAAATACAAATACCCACTTCGTCGTATAGTACAGAAAAGAAAATTTCATGCATTTTGCTTAGGTACACCTAAGTCTGGAACTCACTCGGTGGCGAATATCCTCTCCAATTTTCGCTCTTATCATGAAATCAACGATACATTCATCATTGCCATGATTTATTTATCGAAAGCAGGCTTGCTATCAGATGCAGATATAAAAAGAGAGCTTTCTGTGCGAGACCGCTACAACTGGCTCGAAATGGATTCATCACACTATTATGGTCAATTCCCACAACAACTCATTGAAACCTTTGCAGATGCCAAATTTGTGTTGACCATTCGAGACTGCGTATCGTGGATTGACTCATGGTTTAATCATCAGTTAGCAAGAGATATTCAAGAAAAAAATTCACTCTATGATTTAGGCAGGACAAACTATTACAATAGAGGCTTTGAGTACACCAAGCACGATGAACCACTTCGCCAACGTGGATTGTTTCCACTGGCTTCTTATTTCCAATTCTGGGCTGAACATAACAACAATGTACTCACCAGTATCCCAAAAGAACAACTGCTAATAATTAAAACTAAAGAGCTAGGCAGCGCTAGCGCTAAGCTTGCAGACTTCTTGGATATAGAGCCCAAAGAGCTAGTTACTGAAAAATCACATAGTTTTAAAGCGAAAGAAAAATTAAATATTTTACAATTGCTAGATAAAGATTTTGTTATTGATACCGCTACCCAGTATTGTGAACGCATCAACAATGATGTTTTCCCAGAAGCTAAAATTGTTGATGCTATTGATAAGATATTTCAAAAATAACCCTCTGATTTTGAAATAACCAGTTTACTGAGCCCCCTAAAGAAAAGAGTAGTCCTAGTTACACTGCATTGTCTTTGGACTGGGGCTCTTTATTCCGAGAAAGAACCTCAATAAACCAATCCCTTTTATTACGAAGAGGCTTTTCGAGCAAGATTAAGCTCAGGCTAGATACAGTGATTGTTGCGCAGAGGAAAGTGAGCAATCTTGCCAACCAATTATCGTCAAATATCCCCAAGTACATAATTGTATTCAACATCACCATTTGGTAAACGAATAAACCGAATGAAATATCGTTCTTCGCAATAAACTTCTCTACTCGATTGAACCAAGATAGGTTTGACGGCACTTTAAAAGCAATACTGATAATCAAAAAGGCCAAAACCGTAAACAAAATGGGGTTAATGTCGTTTCTACCCCATTTAAACCCCAGAGCCCCTAAAGAACAAAAGAGCGCTATATGTAATACAAGCCATGGGGTTGCATGAGTAGTTAGGCGCTTTAATTTTCCGTAGTCACGGCTAAATATGTAACCTAACAAGAAAAAGAACAGCCATGGTAAAAGCGTGAGAAAGTGTATGATTTTCGTGTAAACATTCGGCGTGAAGTTATTAAAGTAATGAAACACCATATTGAACAGTGCACATACTATTAGCAGTACATAAATATAATAAGATTTGCCTTTTCCTATCCAATAGTTATCTAGTTTTCTAAGTAACGGCAGACCCAAATAAAATTGCAGTATCACGGGTATAACCCACAAACTGCCATTCAATACTCCAGTGCCAACATGGCTAAGAAAGTCAGGGTGATAAAAGAACACTACAGTAACCTGCCCTAAACTCCACATTAGGAACTTGAGCCACTCATCGCCTTGCAAATCGACCATACCTAGCGAAAACAATAAAACAATACTTACACTAAAAGAGGCCCACAAAGGTGGATAAACACGGAGTATTCTTTTTACGAAAAAAGCGGTTAATGATTGACTGTTCGATGAACTGAGTGATATTAAAAAACCACTGATAAAGAAAAGAATTGGGACACCTGGCACAAACCACGTCAGGGTAGCTACTACGTCGATGTAAGACTGCGGCGCAGTATCAAACTGCTTAGAATGTGAGAATACAATTGAGAAAGCAGCAAGATATCGTATCCAAATAAAATGGTTAGTTCTTGGAATAATATTGTTCACGCACCAATTCCTTGGAGATTCAGTATTTACAAACGCAGGAGTCTACTGGCGTTTGTCAAGTTTATAAAGCCTTAGATTTACGCTAAACCTAACTAAAGCACTTGTTCAAAGCATTTCATTAAAAGGGCATCTGGTCTCAAATTAGACTCATAGTAGCGGTGATTCTCTTTCATCATAGAAAACCTAGTGTCTGTACTTTCATCTAACCTAATAGCTTGGTCTACGCACTCTTGTGCTGTTGTAAACGCCAGGTAGTGACTTCCTTCAGCTAAATCAGGAACATAATTTAAGTTTTTTTCTGCAACAATTGATTTAGACATAGCGATATACTCACCAAATTTCCATCCTATTGAGCCGTGAAGGCCCGTGGACGCAATACATATATCATGAGACTTCACGGTATGCAGGTAATTACTTTTTGTCGTTAGACCAGCGTTATCAACCACTAATTTAGGATGTTGCTTGACTGCGAAATCCGTCGCGATTAACCCTCCGGTAAATCGATTCCCAAATTCATCTCTTAAAAGCTCAATACACTTAGCACGCTGGACATTGATTTCTTCTCTTTGCGTTTTTTGCTGGTCGCTAATTTGAAAATAACTATCGCTCTCAGTGTCCCAAAGGCGAGCTAAAAAAAGTACTTTAGCCTGTTCTCTTAAAACAGGGCTAGAACTAATATTAGAAACTGATGCTTTAAAATGTAGTTTCCCTAGAAAGTCTGCTTGTTTTATTAACTCTTTTTTCCACTCTTTGGTACTGTAAAAAAGCGCACAACGCTTAAATCCAAATGGGTCAAACCCATCTGGATACACTAAGTAATTTAATCCATACGGATATACGTTCTTTTGATAATTTTCAGGCTCTAAAGAGGGGTTAAAACTACGCTTAAAATAATGGTCAGTCAGTGCGTACGCTTCAAGGTCAATGGCGGCACTGTCAGATGTATCAAAGCACAACTTTTTACCCCCCAGTTCGATATGCAGGATGTTGGGCTGAACGCTGAACGGCACATTACTTTTACGCGCTTCTTTTCCAACTCGCATAGATACATTAAGCCTACCCTGGCGATGCAGCATGGTTAAGCCCGTATAGATTTGCTGCAAATGATTTGAGTTATTATCTGCATAGACCGTACATTTTAGCTTATTCACTCTCGGCTCCCTTTAAGACTACAACCCCTTGGATTGGTAAGTGATCACTACCCATATCGTCTCCTACCTCGGAATGAATAGGCGTAAACGCATTGCTTACGAGTAGATGATCTATACGTGGGCTCACCAACCTATTTTTACGCGTTGAGCCATATCCATTACCGCCAACGGCGAAAAGGTTGTATAGATCCCCCCAATACTGTTCATATTGGTAGTTTCTATCAGTGATATTAAAATCTCCAGCGATGATTACAGCGTCGTTATTGGACCATTTATCTAATAGAGCTTGAGCTAGACCAAACTCGACAGCCTTTGCATCCTTAAATAAGGATACTTTTGATTCAAATCCTTTCAACGTGTTAAACCTATACCCGAAATTAGATATTGAGGCAAAATGGACATTAGCTAATAGGACTGACTTCCCCTTGATTTTTGCACTGTGCAATGACACAAACCGGCCCCATCCACCCAAGGGTTTTCTATCCAGACTATCTAACTCCTGAAGTTCAAAGCGCGATAAAATACATAGGCGCTGAACGCAATTAGTATAAACACCATCATATTCACCTACATTGAACTGACCGAGACGCGATGCCTCTTGAATGAAAAGAATATCTAAATTTTGTTCTATGAACCAATTGTATAATTGTGCTTTTTCGACACGTTGAGCGACATTGTATGAAGCGATTTTGATTTGGCTGTTTTTACCCGCAATTTCGCTAGGTGTTTCACTAAAAAAAGAGACTTTAAACGGAGAAGCTAAAAAAATAGCGAGAATGGCTAGGGGCACCAAGTATCGCTTTGACTTACCGAGGAAAAACACGCTTGGAACGCACATTAATAAAAGAACATAATCAGGAAGGAAGTCGAGAAAATAAAAAATATCAAAAAGCTCTTTATTAAAAATAAAGGCTCCACACACCACCAAGACCATACAAAGCAAGAGTAAACTAGCGGCGCGGCATAAAGCAAGAATCATTATTTACGGTTCCAATAAATTTAGGTTTACTATGTTTGAAGGTGCGTTAGTCCATAACCTAGCCACAAGGTATCGTGGTAGTTAGCGCTATTTCCCGTGAATTTTTTTGTATTCGTCGTGCTTGACGCCAAATAACCCCATGAAGGTTCCAAAGCCCGAGCAAACCCTGAATAACCCATCGACAAGCGTGCCTTTGTTTTGCCCAAATAACGATTTAAATATCAGTACGACGCCTCGCATTACTCGAACGAGCGAAAAAAAGAGACTTCTTAATATCGCTTTAAAAAGTGGTTCTTCGAACATATGAGAACGTGTAAAGCCAATACCAGAGCGGAACCCTCGGCGACAAAACCATTTGACATCTTTTCTACTTGAAGGCATTTCTTCAACCACTGGGGCATCGGTGTAAACACACTTCAGACCAGCTTGACTGCATTTAAGTGCAAAATGATAGTCACTGGCCCCAGTCATAGCAAAACGCTCGTCAAAACACGGTGACATTTTCCGCATTACGTGTTTACTCAGCAGTAGATTATTGGTGTAAAAAACCCTTAATGCTTGTCCTTTAGTATGCTCTGGGGCTGGGTAAAGAATTTCAGTAGCCCAGTTCTGTTTTCCAGCTTCGTCAACCGAGATAACATGGCTTGTTACGATATCTGCAGCGTACTTTTTGGCACTTAAAACCAAATCCGAAGCCCAAGTTTTTTCTTTAGGCCATTCGTCGTCATCAATAAATATTAAATAATCGCTATTCATGGATGTTGTAATAGAAACGCATTTATTGCGGGCGTATACAATGCCCGCCTGTTCTTCAACGTCATATTGAATTGGAATAAGGCCAGAACGACGCTTATCTACAATGTCCTTTGTTTCTTTATCACATGCGTTATCGACAACTAAAATAGAAAGCGTTAGATCTTCTGAAAATACTTGCTCCTGCAGAGCGTCGAGTAACCGAGCTAACCAGATAGGCCTTTTACAAGTGATAATAGCAATAGTGACTTTTTCCATGGCTGGCTTTCTCAACATTTGGTTCTTAAAAACGATTCAATTTTTTTGAGCGGCCAACTTAGCTTCCACCAAATAGATTCATAGGCATCTAAAAAGTGACGTTTGAAATAAACCTCTTCTGTTTTGACCGCATTCAAATGCTCGGAAAGCACACCCGACAAAGACGCTAAATAAACTTTATATTCATTAACTGACTCGGCTAGGCGGGCTTCATCCACCACGTCACTACTGAGTATTTCAAAGACTTCCATTGCAAGGTTAACAAGAGGCTTATTAGGTACCTCTACTGCCTTTTGATTCTTTAACTTTTTATCTATAAAACTTTGCTTTGGGGTATTTTGCCCGGTAGATATTTCGAAATGTTCAAATATTTTTCTCGCTGAATCATCTGGAGTATTTAACAAATCTTGATACTTCAGGATGAAAGGGTTCAGCCCTTTAGCTCCGATGTAACCAGAAAGCGTATAATTTAGCCAAAGATGCATTGATTTATTAATAGAAAACCCATCTCGCTTTTTAAGCGAACCATGTACTTCCATTGGTGAACGTAACATCAAAACAAAATTAATTTTGATTCCTTTACTGTCGAGTACCTCTTTCCAGAAAGGCAATAGCAAGGTAGTTCTTGGGTCTTTCATACCCCAAAGGGTAATTTTTGCATAATCTTTATCTAAAAGATGTTGAGCTTGAGCTTTATAACCTGCCAAAGAATCCGCGACATCAGAGTTGATGCAAAGCGCTAATGGGTGATCCCAAGATAATAATTGCTCGTCCAAAAGCCTGTCATTAAGATCCACAAGTAAGGAGTTTTCGAAGAAGCCTTTTTCGTTGACCCCTTTTTGGGGTGCAAACAAAGAACTTCCCATAAAAACACCCAGTTCGGAAAGAAGACCCGAAACGGCAGAAGTCCCACTTCTGTGCATGCCGATCACTACAATCGCATTTGGCTTCATGCCACCTCCCCTTTAATTCTTTTTCTCATTTTTTTAATCGACACTAATAGTGCACGAGGCGTCACTTTTAGAATCAAGGATGCGATTAATAAATCTATTCGGTGTTTTTTAATCTTCCATGCATTCGAATAGCAAGAGGAGCATTCCTTAAGCTCATTGATATAGAAAAAGTTGCTCGCATAATGAAGATAAACACGATACTCAGCTTCTTTACACCATGCCATTTCTTGCTCAGTTAAACTGCTAATTGAGGATATTTTACTTATGCAAATTAAATCTGCTGTAAGCATTTTTGCCTCATTTAGCGAGTAGTTAGCACCATGGATTACGTAAGTTGCCAAGGGTTCACTCACTACCCCGAAGCGCGTAATCCTTGCTAACCGAAGCCAGACATGCCGGTCGTCAACACCATGCAACTCTCGACTTTCGTCAAAGCCTCCTATTTCTAGAAGCAAATTACGCCTTGCCATACCAGTACAACATGAGATGAAATTCTGCATCAGCAGGGCTTCGAAACATTCTCCTTCATACGATGGCTTACTAATACTAAATTTACCGTTTCGATCAACTTCAATCCAGCTGTAAACCACGCCAACATCAGGGCGCTGCTCAAACGTTTCCATTTGCTTTTCAAGCTTGTTTGGCTTCCACAAATCGTCCTGATCACAAAAGCCAACGATATCGCCTTGCGCGTGCTGAATGCCTACATTTCTCGCGGCTGCTACTCCGCCATTCTCTTTGAAGACATATCGAACTTTGTGGCTATCAAGGTATTTTTCTACAACATGTTTGGATGAGTCTGTGGAGCCATCGTCTACTATAATAATTTCGTAGTTTTCATAGGTTTGAGCTAAGAGACTGTTAAGCGTCTTTTCTACTGTTGCTTCACCGTTGTACATAGCAACAATGACACTAGCTTTTAGTTGATTCAATTGATTGTTCTCATCTACAGTTACAGTGATAGCAATATTCTAATGACTAGGTAAAGCGCGCCTAAACTTAGGACTGCTAAACCACAAATTTTTTTAATTATGGCTCCGGTCATAGCAAGAGGTGTAATTTTTCCGACTCGGTAATACATCGCAGCTACCATTGCGACAAAAATGTACACGACCATTATATAACTGCGGCTGATGAAAAATGCAGTAACAGCGTACCCAATTAAAGCAACCAACAAGTACTGGCTCAAGACCTGCTCTTTTTTAAGCGCCTCTTCATGTCCAGGGCTAACATCATTGCATTTCATAACACTCAAAAGCATATAAAGGGCTGTAATCATAAACATTGCCCACATGACATATCCGAATATTCCAAGCTCCGCCATTACCGTGACATAGGTATTATGTGCAACCTTCGAATGATATTCTAAAAAGCGTTCTTTGCCGAAGCCAAATAAGGGTCGATGTTTAAGCATTTGTATACCTTCGTACCATGCGGTTAAACGTTGACTTGCGCTCTCGTCATCCTTACTGATTTTACGGAAAGTCCCCATCGCAACGAGTACACCTGGAATACTAATTGACGCTAAAATAATGGCTTTAACTTTACCGAATTTTATGTAGAACAGACAAAAGAAAACGCTCAACAGCCCTAAAAGTGAGCCTCTACTGCCACTCCAATATACTCCCATACATAGCATTAAGACGGAGGCCAGCGCCCCTGCTTTAGTCAATAGGCCTTTACCGGTTAAGAGGAAATACACTGCAACAGGAATATTCATGACAAGAAACATTCCCATATCATTGGGGTCGTTAAAACTCCCGACAAACCGGGCCTGAACCGACTCCCCACCACCATCATAACGGTAGACCACTGACTCAGCCCATCCTTGGCCTGTCGGGCTTTGCATTTGGCTGTAGGCGTGTTGAACCATAATTAATGAGGAACTCAAGAATATGAAAAAAATCACATTCTGCCGCTTAATCGTGCTCAGCAAACTGAAATAGAGAATAAACGGAATAATGTTGGCGTTTATCCATTCTATTAATTTACTCAGGTCGCTAAAATAGCGAAAAGCACGAATTTCTGATAGCAACATAGAGAAAAGCAGTAGAATTAATAACGTACATTGGACATTCCAAATCTTCGGCCTAAAGCTCACTAAATAGGAGAAAAACGTCAGTATCAGAAATGTTCTCAATAATGGAAATTCAATATCAAATAACGGCCATTCGTGAGGACGAGCAAGCAGTAAAAAAGTATAAATCGCAAGTAGGAAGAACCCGAAAGAGGCATGATTGGCAGAATTACTGTTCATTTGCATACTTTTGTTGTTTACCACGACACGCTCCCTAAGATTCGAACTCTTAGGTAACTTAATGCTTTCATAATAGCGGTTCGCCAACACTCGACGAAAAATGTCGTGTTGTACTTATGAAAAGTGAAGCTGTAAATGGGTTGTTTATATTCCGTAATGTCTTCTTTGTAGCTAGGAGGCATTGATAGTAAAAAGTCATAATTATATAGGTTTAATATGCGGGCTTGTCGAAGTTGAGCACAATGCAGAAGCATACCTGGAGAAATATTGGGTTTAAAAGAGGTGTCTACCCCGCTTTGGTAAAACACTAGGTCATCGCCGGATATCATTGAATAATTAACCGCTATCGTTTGTTCATTTTTTTTTATCGCGATCAAAGACAACTTTTCAACTGCTAAAAGCTTTCGCAAAACACTATGGTGAAAGGCGTCAAATAATGGGTGATCAAAAATAGAAGGGTGTCCAGGCCGACGCCATTTTGTATTGTGAAGACGCTTCAATTCATCAAAGGCCAGCTCTAAATCCGAAACATTTTCTACAACATGATAGGTAATACCACGCTTTTCAGCAGCCTTAATATAGCGGGAAGTTCTATTTTCGAGTTTGGTTTTACTATCTTTGGTATTAATAAAATACCGATTCCCTTTGAACTCCTTAAGGTTTTTATACCCTAAATATTCAAACATCATGCTAACTTGATTTATTTCTATTGAATTTGAAACAACTAATTTCTTAAGGCCAATAGTATCAATCGCCTTTTTGAGTAGTTGGTTAATCTCGGTATTAATTAACCGAGTTGACAGCATATCTAGGCCTTCACTGCATACTTCTGCAGCTTCTGGTTCTCCGCTACCTACAAACCAGAATACGCCAGCGCGATCCCCTACTCGTCTATAAAGAGGCAATAAGCATACTAGCTCATCAAGATCCCAGACTGTCACTACCGCCAATACCGACACATAGTTTTTAAATACACTTATCCACGTCGTTATCCATTCATAACTAAGAAAAACATTACTGTTACTTGCACTAGCATAAAGCTTCTGCCAAGACTCTTTGCTCTCTACTATTTGTTGTTCTGAGTCTAAAATGCGAATTTCCATCACTTAAAACCCGGCATGTGGGGAGTTCTTTGAGGATGTGGCACTCGATAATGAGCAATCGCCGGGGCATTTAGTAAGGGTCACCACCAAACGATGAGCATTAACCCCTTTCAATGCACTTTTAATACGAGCAATTTTAAAATCCCTTACAGAAGAAAACGTTTGACCGTCAATAATATAAACATATTTAATAAGCCAAACGTTACCCACTCTATCACGACTTACTACCCGATTTTCCCCGTCAGAAACCACTTTCGATATTAACGTGTAGTCGCTAGGTATGATGGTATTTAAGTAGAATGATGCTTTGTTATCTAATTCTTCGGCATTGAAATAAAAGACACGCTTTTGCTCGTTATTAACATCACCGGTAACGCTACAGACCAATGAGTAATTGTTTACGGACAAATTGATATGGCTTCGGGCATCAAACTCAGTCTCACAATTTTCAGTTAGAGCGACACTATTTTGAATAGACATTTGCGCTGCATATGATGAAAAGCAAAGCGTCATTACTGTTGCTATCACTACTGTAGCAGTCAGTGGTGAATTTTTTGCTGCTGCCTCAGATGATACCTCGGTAGCGGGATTGATTGAGCGCATTTTTTCGTCTGCCTGTTCTAACTTCCCCCCCAGATAAAACTGAATTAATGCCACTGGAACATAGATATACCAACCAAAATTGTTATGGTCAGTCATTAGAGAGCTTTCCATATTGGTATAGTCTCCAATAAGAATAAGGAAAACTATCCTTAGCCAGTTGGTAACTAGGGCACCTACGACTGCAAACAATATGAAGATAAAAGCGCTTTTAAATGTTCTAAGGTAAAGAAATACGTAAAGTGAACTTATCGCAAGCGATACGATGATATACCGCAAACCACTACACCCCCTTGCGATTTCAAATACACCTGCAGGTATAGTGACAAATTCATTTTCTACAAAAACGGGAATATCTGTAAATGACATGATAAAAGTCACCATAAATACAGAAAGCTCTTGAAAAAAGCCGGCGAATGCCCCCCAAAAGGGATAGATGAAAATTAAGTACGAGAGTGGAAATATGAGCGACCAACTCAATCTAAAAATTTGTAAACTCAAAAGAATAAGCAGTGAAAGGGACAATGACCAATACAGCAAGCTAATTTGAGACCAGACACTTATCCAGAATAAACCACCAATAACAATACCTGCAGCTAACCATCCATAATTAATTTTTGTTCTAAAAATCAACTTTTGTTGTTCAGCTGCAGTGTATATCAGATATAAAATAATAACGGGTATTAAGTAAGCGTGAGAGTACGTGCCGTCGTCAAAACCGTTGTCCCACAATGTTTTCATAACAGGATAGTTTAATAAAGCCCAACCCAATATGACCGTAGCCATTGTAACAAACGCAATTAGGCCATTCCTTGCTAGCATACTCTTAATCCCTATTCGAATATTTGAAGGCTATCTGCCTTTTCCAAATAACACCACTTCAACAGTTCTGATAAGTATAAGAATATCTAATAGTAGACTCTGATGCTTAACGTAATACAGGTCGAACTTAAGCTTTTCCATTGAGTCTTCAACACTTGCTCCATAGGGATAATTGAGTTGAGCCCACCCTGCTAATCCGGGCTTTACATTGTGTCGCTGATTATAATAGGGAACTTCTTTCACTAACTGCTCAACAAACTGAGGTCTTTCTGGGCGAGGTCCAATGAAAGACATTTCACCTTTGAAAACGTTTAGCAGCTGAGGTAATTCATCAATCCGGTACTTTCTAATGAAATGCCCAATTCGCGTTACCCGGTCGTCATTTTTACTTGCCCATTTAGCACCGTCTTTTTCGGCATCAGGTCGCATGCTTCGAAACTTCAGTATTTTGAATAACTGCCCATTTAAACCAACTCGCTCTTGTGCATAAAACACCGACACCCCTGTGCGTCGACCGTCATCAAGATAGATAATGAGTGCAGTAGTGAGCATGATTGGCCATACAAATATGAACACAAAGAACGCTAGTAAAGCGTTGAGGCTGTAGTCCAGCGCATCTCTAAGGTAATTTTGGCTCTGGAAACCGTTTGAGTAGATAACCCAACTTGGATACATCAAGTTTACTACAATTTGCCCCGTCTCTCGTTCCATAAAGTCGAGTAATTCGGTAACCTCAATACCACGTAGGCGGCATTCAAAAAGGACTTCAACGGGCAAGGTGCCGCGACGTTGATCACACGCAATGACAATTTCTTCAATATCATTGTCGTTTATAAACTGCTGAAAGTTCTCATCCACTTTTATGTGAACGATTTTTTCTCTGCGAATACCGTCTTCTCGGTTGTCACCTGGAATAGGCACAAACCCAACCATTTCGAATCCGATCCTATCGACATCGCGACGCATCCGCTTTTCAATAATTGATGCTCTTTCACCCGCTCCTAACACTACTATACGAACTTTACCTAAACCTAAAAGCCCTAGGCGGTTAGTAAAGTAGCGAAAAATGACCAGTGTGATGATAATTGAAAATACAGCTGCCGGTAGGAAATAAGCATCCATCACAAGATTATCGAACAACGCCCTACTGACGATTTCAACAAGAAAGTAACTCAACCCTACACTGACAAATATACGTCTAATTATCCCGCGGAAAGTTTCCCTAAGTTTTGCTTCATACAAACCCACCGACAGTGAGCAAAGAAGAATAGAAACGGTAAGTAAACCTACGTTAATGATCAGCTTTTCCACTGGAACTTTTGAAACAAGCCCAACTTGCGTGAGGATAAAGTACGTAATGTATCCCATATAAGCTATAAGTAACGCTTCTGTCACTACAAGAATATTAGAGCGCTTATTTTGATTTCGCTTATTTACTGCCACCCCTGGCCCCTTAATACTACGAACTAATCCCCATCATAGAGGGATTTATTCTAATAGACTAGAATTGTTATTGGCATTATAGTGAGATTTGCCGTAGGGTAAACACCGAAAGCTACAATTTAACCATAATGAGTGTAGGATGATCTCTTATGTTTCGTTTTAAAAACATGCATTTAAGCTTTGCATTTTTACTAGTATTAATACTTGCTGGGTGCTCGAATACTTCAACTCTCCCCCAAGCTACCACCAGAGCATCGCTAACAACCGATGTTAATGAATATCAATACCTAATCGGCCCTGGCGACTCGCTAACTATTTTTGTTTGGCGAAACCCTGAAGTATCCGGTCAGTTTATTGTTAGACCTGATGGGAAAGTAACTACGTCACTGGTCGAAGATATCGATGTAGCAGGGCGAACTCCCTCCATGCTTGCTCGCGAAATTGAAGAACAGTTATCAATTTATATTAATAACCCTCGCGTAACCGTGAGCGTTAATAACTTTTCGGGCCCGCTAAGCGAACAAGTAAGAGTTATTGGTGAAGCCACTAACCCAAGTGCGGTCAGTTACACTGAGCACATGACGTTGCTAGATTTGATGATAGCTGTCGGTGGGTTAACTGAGTTTGCCGACGGTAACAACGCAAAATTAGTACGTGTAATCAATGGTCAGCAATCCACTTTTTCTCTAAGTATTGACGACTTGATTCGAAGCGGCGACATTAAACAAAATGTAGACATTCTCCCAGGCGATATAATCATTATTCCAGAAGCTTGGTTTTAGTTCTAAGTAGTAAACGGAACATTTAAATGCAGGATTTACAACAAACCTTACTCCAATTTTTAGATTTGCTAAAAGGGATTTGGATTAAGAAACGTCATGTCATTATTATGTCATGGATAATTTGCCCAATTGGCTTCTTTATGGTTGCCAACTTACCCGATCAATACACCTCTACAGCAAAAGTCTACGTAGATACCCGTTCGGTTCTTCAACCACTTCTTAAAGGGCTAGCTATTCAGTCTGACCCAGATCAAGAAGTCAAAATGATGGCCAGAACGTTACTAAGTAGAACTAACGTTGAAACCATAGCCCGAGAGAGTGATTTAGATATCACGACAAATTCAGAGCGAGAATTCGAAGATTTAGTAACCCAATTATCTTCATCGATTGATTTACGTTCAGCTGGCAGAGACAACATCTATAACATCTCATTTGCTAATGCTAACGCGATTACGGCGCAGCGGGTGGTGCAAGAAACGTTAGACCTTTTTGTAGAAGGGTCGTTAGGAAACAACCGCCGCGATACTGATACTGCAGGACGTTTTTTAGAAGAACAAATTGCTGAATATGAAAGCCGACTAGGTGAATCTGAGCAACGACTTGCCCAATTTAAACGTCAGTACAACAATATTCTTCCCCTCTCGGGCACGTATTATAGCAGCCTGCAGGGACTCAATGCGGAACTAGAATTAACTCGTTTGAGCATAAAACAGACTAAACAACAGGTTGACTCCCTGAAATCGCAGATAAAGAAAACATCTGCAAAGGATAGCTTTGCTGTTTCTAGTCAAGAAAACACCGGCTTAAAGACTCGGTATGACGACCGAATCAGAAAACTGGAGGAAGAATTAGACCGCCTTCAACTTAGGTTCACCGATAAGCACCCTGATGTAGTTGAATCTCAATTGCTGTTATCTAGTTTAGAGAAGTCACGCCAACGAGAAATTGATGCATTCCTTGCAAGTGTTGACGAAGAAGACCAATTACCTCTTAACGAACTAACTCAGGAAATCCGGCTTGAAATGAGTAAACTTCAAAGTGAAGTGGCTTCATTAGAGGTAAAAGAGACAGATTTACAGAATAAAATTGCCGAGCTTGAGTCTAAGGTTGATTTAATTCCACAGATTGAAGCCGAGTCTTCAGCGCTTAATAGAGACTATGGGATAACAAAGAAGAAATACGAAGAATTATTGTCACGACGCGAAGCCGCAGGGCTTTCAAGACGGGCAGAAGTTTCTGCTGAAGAACTTCAGTTTCGTATCATAGAACCGCCTCTTGCAGCTAGTTCTCCGTCAGGCCCTAATAGACTCATTTTGTACACCGCAGTATTACTTGCTGGTTTTGGCTCTGGAGTAGGCGTAGCGTTTCTAGTGAGTCAACTTTCTCCGATATTAATTAGACCTAAACAATTAAACAGCCTCTCCGATTACCCAATTTGGGGAACGGTCAGTCATTTAAATATTGTGAACATTCAGAAAAAGAACAAATTTAGATTGTTAATCTTCGCTTTGTCCTGCGGGATGATTCTGCTGCAATATGGTATATTAGTTGCCGCTGAGGTGATGAATATTAATATAATCGAGAGGTTTTTCTAATGTCTAATACAATTGAAAAAGCATTGTTAAAACAAAAACAGAAAAACGCTTTGGCAAACAACTCGAATGAGAAAAGCGCAAGCAATAACATAATCGAGCCTCAACTTGAAGCTACTGAAGTTGCTAAGCCAGAGACTAGATCTCCAAAAAGTGGTTTTAAAATTAACCTTCAGAGGTTAAGCGATAATGGTCATATCTCTCTATCTGGTGAACGTAGGCAAATTAACGAAGAGTACCGGGAAATTAAGCGAAAACTACTCGCTAACGCGTTTGGCCCACTCGCTAAAACCCTTCATAACCCTAATATAATAATGGTTACAAGCAGTCGCCCTTCTGAAGGTAAAACATTCACTGCGACAAATCTCGCCCTGAGTATTGCAGCAGAACAAGATAAAACGGTTCTGTTAGTAGATGCGGACGTACTTAAACCTAATGTACTTAATACTTTAGGTTTGGAGAGGCGAAAAGGGTTAATGGAGTATCTTATCGGTGAAGTCGACGATATTTCTGAGGTACTCTATTCTACTAACATCGATAAGTTAAAAATTATTCCTGCTGGTCGATCGCATCATCTTTCTACTGAGATGCTTGCTAGTCATAAAATGCATGAAACAGTAGATGAATTTGCAAACCGATACCCTGACCGAATCGTTATTTTCGACACGCCTCCTCTTATCGGTATTAATGAAAGCGCTATTTTAGCTAATTTCGCAGGTCAGGCAGTTGTTGTTGTAGAGGAAGGTAAAGCGAAACTTAACGACGTTAAAATGTCTGTTGAACGATTGAACTCAGATATGGCAATTGGATTTGTGGTTAACAAGTCAGTGCACTATGACACCGATGGAAGCGGATATTATGGATATTACTACTCTGAGCGCAAAGACTAAATCTTGTAACATCGTGCTCAGAAATATATCAAGAAAAACATATTTGGCGTTTAGTCTCGGTGCTCTATCGCCTTGTGTTTACGCTGATTTCGATATTACTGGCTCTGCGCAAGGTAAGAGTATTTTTCAAGAGGTGGAAAGGCAAGATGAAGATTCGCTTTCTCTGACCACCTTTTCTGTCATTCCTCAAATCAATGCAACTTATCAATCTCGTACTTTTAATGGCTTATGGTCAGGCACATTGACGCATTTAGAACGAGACAATGACGATATCGGCCAAACGCAAGACTACGCTGAATATAGTTACTCCGCACAATGGGCGCCTATCGGAAGAACGTTAGTTTTCCAAGCGGCTGGCGCACTGAATTATCGAAATGGAGACTCAAGTAGCTTTTTAGTTTCTGATTTTCTCACCAATTCTAATAGCTTAGCGAAAACTCGAAATAACACACTTTCATCGTCGCTTCTTATCGAAAACAACAATTGGATAAATGCTCAAGGTAGTGCATCATATTCAGATGTTGCCTCTGAATCCACGTCTGCAAACGATACTCCTCTTGACAATGACTCATACCAATTATACGGCTCACTAACCAATGGGGAATATGCTAGATATTTAATTTGGGAAGTAACAGGCTCTTACCAAAATACGGCTAGCAATCAATCTTCACGTGGTGATTTCATAACGCGCTCCGCTGATGCTTTTACCGACTTTCGTGTTCTAAAGAATTGGGCAATCCGGTTAACTGCTTCTCATGAAGCTAATCAGATTTCAGATAGAACAGATACTAATAGTATTACGCGTGAATTTAACTCCTACGGTGCAGGACTGACGTATCGTCAAGCTGAAAATAGGTATATTGCGCTCACACTGAACAAAAGTGATTCAGATACCATTGAAGATGATAACGAAACCTTTATTGGGGTAGATTTGCTATGGGCGTTAAGTTCACGTACTGAAATTGGGGGAAGTTATGGGCGTCGATTTTACGGAGACTCAGCCTCCGCTAATATGAGCTATAACTCAAAACATTTTAGATCTTCGCTTTCGTATAGTGAGGATGTTACAAATACATCTCGCTTGCTATCAAATCCCGAGAATTTAGGTGTGTTTGTCTGCCCTGTAGGCGCAGCATCCATTGCAAGTTGTTTTCAACCAGCGAGCCTGAGTTATTCACCTTCTGCTGATGAGCAATTCGTTGAATTAAATTCCCAAAATTTGGATTTCGACGACCGAATAATTCTCCAAAAGCGCACCAACGTTCAAATGGGCTATGATTTTTCAAGAGTAAACCTAGGTGTTTCTTGGCTCTATTCTGAAAACGATTATTTAGACGAAGACAGACTTCAGCGTACGCTTTCAATGACGACCACACTGTCTTATAAGTTAGGTTCATATACCAATTTAAACACGTCATTAAGCTTTGCCAGAATTGATGGACAGTCTGAAGACAACACTTATGACGGCAGCAGTGACAACTTAAATGCCACTTTGGGGCTAGATAGAAGTTTTGGGAAACACTTGGTAACAAGCTTGGACGTTAGCTACTTGGATAAGAGCGGAGATTTGTCGTTTGGTGGTGGGCTTTACGGCAGCGATTACACCGATAGGCGGATAACCCTTTCGGTCACCTACACCTATCAGTAATATGGAGCCTCAGTAAAAATGGGGCCAATAAATTAGTTTTTTTGCTACTCACTCTTATCCGTACTCTTCAGCCTTACGTACGTTTTAAACTTTTTCTTCATTAGTTTATCTACATACTGCGTCATTTTAACTTTATGCGATATTGCGTCGTCTAACGCATCTACCAATTCCGCCAACATATCAAGATAGTATTTGCTATCTCGTATGATATTACCGCCTGGTGTCATAATAGTATGGTTTTCGAAGTGCTCTGCAACGTCATGGGCTTGAGAATTTGATTGGCCCACTCCACTCTCAGGCTCAAACATTTCTGCTCTAACTTCGTCTATCACTTCATTTACTGCGTCTTCATCAAAGATCTTAAGCTCTTCTAAAAAGCCAAAAAGCATGATGCGATCCATCAGCGTATTTATTTTACGGGGTACACCACGAGTAAATTGATAAATTCGCTCATATGCCCCTTCTGAAAATAAATCTTCGCCGTTCCAGCCAGCATGATGTAAGCGATATTCAATATACTCTTTGCACTCATCTAATGTGAGCGGCGCTAAGTGACATGAAGCCACAATACGCTGTCTGAACTGCTCCATATTGGGCGCTCGTAGAATAGGCTGCAGCTCTTCTTGCCCTAATAAAAAGCTTTGTATTAACGGCTTACCATTAAGCTGAAAGTTAGACAGCATGCGCAGCTCTTCAATAGACTCTAACGGTAAGTTCTGCGCTTCATCAACAAGCAGTAATGCGCGGCGACCTTGGGTGCTTAGGTCGTATAAGAACACCTCAAGCATCTTTAAGATTTCAGCTTTGCTTCTTCCGTCAGTGTTAATATCAAACTTTGACGCCACCATTTTAACCAGCTCATCAGGAGACAGTTTAGGGGTGACTATTTGGGCTGCAAAAATATCGTCTTGAATTTCAGCCAGCAAACTATTCGCGACGGTGGTTTTCCCCGTACCAATATCACCTGTGATAACAATAAACCCTTCCGCCTGCGACAACCCATACTGAAGGTACGACATGGCGCGTTTGTGCCACTTACTGGCAAAAAAGAAGCCTGGGTCTGGTGTTAACTGAAAAGGTTTAGCGTTAAGTCCATAGTAACTTTCGTACATGCTGATATCCGTTTGAAAAACTGCTCACATTGCTAGCTCACCGATTAACGGGTGCGGCTAGCGAACGACTACATTTTACATTTACTGAAACAAAAATTGAGGTAACGACGAAAATGCTAGGTTAACTTGTTTCGTGTTATACGCTCAATGATCCCGGTGGTAGAAACGCCATCTTCAAACGTTAACACTTGAACCTCGCCGCCGTTGGCAATCACTTCTTTGCCGCCAGCGATTTCATCAATTTGATAATCACCACCTTTCACCAATATATCTGGCAATAACGAGGCAATTAATCGCTGTGGCGTATCTTCAGTGAAGGGCACTACCCAATCAACCGCACTTAAGCCAGCTAGTACTGCCATACGGCGATTAGTGTTGTTCACAGGCCTTCCAGGGCCTTTAAGTTTCGTCACCGATGCATCGGTGTTTACTGCCACAATAAGCCGGTCACCTAACTGCGCGGCTTCTTCTAAATAAGCCACATGGCCAGAATGAAGAATATCGAAACAGCCGTTAGTCATTACAATACGTTCGCCGCGGGCTTTTGCTGCAGCCATCGCCATCTCAAGCTGACCTTCGGTCATCACACCGCCATCGAGATGTACAGATTGTTCACCTAAGGCTAGCGCTAACTCGGTATTGGTAACGGTAGACGTACCTAATTTCCCAACCACCACACTGGCGGCTAAATTAGCTAACACGCAGGCGGCCTGTAGAGGCAACTTGCTTGCTAACGCTACCGCTAATGTCGATACCACTGTGTCGCCAGCGCCAGTCACATCGTACACTTCTTTCGCTTTTGCAGGTAAGTGAAACTCTGCGTTGTCTCCCTCAAACAAGGTCATTCCTTGCTCAGAACGGGTTAGCAGTAGCGCATCCAAATTAAGCTCAGTTTTAACCTGCTGTGCATTTGATACTAATGATTTCTCGGTAGTAGACTCACCTACCACATGGTTTAGTTCTTCCATGTTCGGTGTGATAAGCGTAGCGTTAGCGTACTTTTTAAAGTCACTGCCTTTAGGGTCGACAATAACGCGCTTACCTTTTGCTTTAGCTGCTTGGATTAGCGCTTGGGGGTTGCTTAAGCACCCTTTGGCGTAGTCAGATAATATAACAATATCAACATCATCAAGGGCGCCATCGAACGCGCTTTCTAGTTCAGATTTATCTGAATCAGCAAAGCTCTTTTCAAAATCTAACCGAAGCAATTGCTGATTACGGCTCATCACCCGAAGTTTGGTTATTGTGTCTTGACCTTCAACGGCGAAAAACTGGCAGTCGATATCAAAGGACTCTAAACGCTCACGTAGAAGTTTGGCATTTTCATCGTTACCGCACATACCGAGTAAGGTGACTTTAGCGCCAAGGGTAGCGACGTTCACAGCCACGTTTGCCGCGCCGCCTGGGCGGTCTTCAGAAGACTGCACATTCACTACAGGAACAGGCGCTTCAGGGGAAATACGACCTGTGCCACCGCTCCAATAGCGGTCTAACATTAGGTCACCTACAATAAGCACTTTCGCTTTACTAAAATCTGGTAAAATCATTGATGAGACAACTTTATCGATGTATTTCAAATTGCCAATGAGTATAACAGCCAACAACGTGAATACCCACCAGCAGCCGTCAACTTGGTACCTTTATCTTATCGAAAATAAACTGGGTCAATTGTATACGGGCATTACGACTTCGCCGGAACGAAGAATATCCCAGCATCGAGGTGAAATTGTTGGTGGCGCGCGGGCTTTGAAAGGAAAAGGCCCACTTCAATTTAGGGCCATTTTCTTAATTGGAGATAGGTCGACAGCCTCGAAAGTTGAATACAAGGTAAAGCAACTTTCTAAAGAGAAAAAACGGGCTATCGTCAAACAGAAGGTTTTGCCTGAAAGCCTATGTATCGCCCTATGCGACAACAGCCGGTACATTTGCCCTTCTAATTATCAGTAGTATTTAGTTTGGTCATAGCTGTCAACGTTACGCTGACAGCTTGAAAATTGCTTTAACCGCCCAGTACACCATTTATCACCATGGCAGTACCAATGCTTAACGTAAAGCCAAGTGAAGCTACGCCAACATTATGTTGCTGGTCGACTTCTTGTCTAAAGTTCATACCAAACATGATCACTTTTTTATTAATAAGCACTAATATATGCAATGCGATAGCTAACGCTACACTTACCACTAACCAGCCAGTTACGTTACTTACATAACCTGAAGGGTTATAAATTAGTAAGTTTTTCGCTGCTGAAACAATCATAGCAGTGCCTAGTAAATTGCCCGAGTGTTCTATGGCTAACGCCAACTGACCTTTTCGAAGCGCGCCTTGAAAGGAGTCGTTTTGGTTATCTTTTGCATAGCGTACTTCTAAAATACGGGTCATCACCAGTAACATGGTAAGTACGACAGAGAATCCTGTCACGATGGCAATAATGGCATTCATGTCACTACCATCTACCCATACCATAATATTCTTAAGCACGATGGCACTGGCCACTAAGCTTGCAGCATCTACCAGTGCAACACTTACACTGCGCTCTGAAATCATGGCGTGGGTATCTACGCGGTTGAGTACTAACTTGTCATGAGCAAAACGACCAAACTTCACTAGCAGAATACCAACAATACCGAATGTCACCATACCTGTAGCGGCTTCACTGTAACCTTGGCCGATATGACGACCTACTACCGAACTAAGTACGATACAAAGCGACAACATGCCACCGGCTATACTAATACCAAAAGCAAAATTATCTTTAATACCAAGCTCTTCGGTCACTGAGTTCTTTCTCATAAGCCCAGTCACCCACTTCATAACCACCAACAGTGCTAGGGCGATACTTACATCGATGGCAAGGTAAATCCATAAGTCAGAACCTAGCGGCACGAGTTTAATTAAAGCATCCACGTAATATTACTCCTTTTACCTAAACACAACCTTAGGGTGGTTACGCCCCAAAAACTGTGACAGACTCTTTTTATCTCAATGTTTTGAAATATTTATTATTGTCGAAGCCAGTATTATGCCAACAGACAACACAATTACCATGAGCAATGCACAACAAGCTAACGAAACCTGGGAAAAGCTTTCAGATAATGAGCACTTTAATAGTGACTTAGCCCATTATCAAAATGATCTCACTACCCTATTCGGCCAATCGCTATTTTTTGCAGAGACTTGCCTTCAGCACCCTGAGTGGGTTGGCGCTATGCTGGTTGAATCGATTCCTGACGAGCCCCAAAGCTTTTACAATCATGCTGTTACGCAAAAGCTGGAAAATGTTAAATCCGAAGACGAGCTGCTTAGCGCACTTCGCCAATCCCGCCATTTTCATATGGCTGCTATCACCGCGCGTGACGGACTTAACAAACAGACTATTACACAATCGTTAACGCAGGTTTCGGCGTTAGCTGATGTATTAATTACATCCGCTTACCAATGGCTTTACACTATGCTGAGTGACAAACATGGTGTGCCTTGTGGTGAAAATGGCTCTATTCACATGTACATTTTGGGCATGGGGAAATTAGGCGGCCGCGAACTTAACTTTTCATCAGATATCGATTTGATTTTTGCCTACCCCGAAAAAGGCATGACAAATGGTGAAAAGAAACCTATTGAAAATCAGCAATTTTTTACCCGCTTAGCGCAAAAATTGATACAAGCGCTCAACAAGGTTACTCCGGATGGTCAAGTCTATCGTGTAGACATGAGACTGCGGCCATTCGGTGAGTCGGGGCCTTTGGTGATGCACTTCGACGCCATGGAAGATTATTACCAAGAACAAGGCCGTCACTGGGAACGTTTTGCAATGGTGAAAGCGCGGGTGATTAATAATGATGATTCTACTGATGTAGCTTCGCTAAACGGCATACTTAAGCCCTTTACCTTCAGGCGCTACCTAGACTTCACCACTATTGATGCGCTTAGAAGCATGAAGCACCTTATTGCTACGGAAATTAGACGTAGGCGTTTGAGCAATAACATTAAGCTTGGTGCGGGCGGTATTCGCGAGGTTGAATTTTTCGCACAAAGCTTTCAGCTTATTCATGGTGGTAGAGAGCTTGAGCTACAAAGTAAGTCGCTACTTACTACCCTTGATAAGCTTGCCGAATTTGAAGTTGTAGAGTCTGATGTGACTGAACAACTACGGGCAGACTATTTATTTCTTCGTAAAATTGAGCACACGCTTCAGCAATGCCAAGACCGACAAACTCAAACATTGCCTGATAGTGAGTGGGAGAAAAACGCATTAATTGCCGTGCTTGGTTTCAGTTCATATGATGAATTTATGGCAAAACTGCAAAACACTATGTCTAGAATACATGGGCACTTCAATGAATTAGTTGAAGAAGCACAAGATACTCATACTAGCGAAGATACCTTATTTGACGCATGCCGCGATGCTTGGCAACTTTCCCTCGACAAAGAAGAGTTTAGCACCACGCTAACCCCTTTTATTAGCGTAGACGAAGCGCAAGGTATTTGTACCCAGTTACAAGATTTTAAAACCAATCAGCGCGGATATCGAATGGGTCAAAAAGGCGAAGACACGCTGAATAAACTCATCCCGGAAATATTGTATGTGCTGATTAAATTCGACCCCAGTAAAGCAAATAATGTACTAAAACGAATCTTCGGCGTGATAGATGCGATCACCGGCAGGACAACCTATTTAGATTTATTACTGGAAAACCCCAATGTTCTGCAACAGTTGGTAAAACTGTGCGACAGGAGTGAGTGGATAGCGAATGAAATTAAGCGCTTCCCGTTGCTATTAGATGAACTACTCACCCCACTCTATTTACAGCAGCAAAATTCAGATATTACCACCAGCAAATACGAATATGCGCAAGAGCTGCGGCAAACCATGCTACGGGTTGAACATGACGATGTGGAGCTTGCTATGGACACGTGGCGACAGTTTAAGCTTTGTCAGCAGCTGCGCATTGCAGCCAGTGATATCAGTGGCTCGCTACCCATTGCGAATGTAAGCGATAAACTTACCGTATTAGCGGAAGTCTTGCTTGAGCAAGTTATTGAAGCGGCGTGGCACCAAATTTCAGCGCGCTTTGGCGTGCCCAGTCATTTGAACGATGGCGAGCTGGGCTTTGCAGTTATTGGCTATGGCAAACTGGGTGGCTACGAGCTTGGTTATGGCTCTGATCTTGACCTTGTGTTTTTGCACAATGCGCCTCGTCAGTCCTCTACCAATGGGGCTAAGTCTATTGAAGCCCAGCAGTTTTACATCAAACTTGCTCAGCGAATTATGCACTTACTGAATACCAAAACTTTGTTTGGTCAGTTGTATGAAACAGACTTACGCTTGCGGCCATCTGGTAACGCGGGCCTACTTTGTTGTCACATTGATGGATTTGAGCGCTATCAACAAGAAGAGGCGTGGACATGGGAGCATCAAGCGCTAGTGAGAGCCCGCGGTATTTGTGGTGATATATCGCTGCTTAGTGCGTTTAATAGTGTGCGTCACAACATTCTGTCTATTCAGAGAGACCAAACTACGCTATCTACTGAAGTGAGTGAAATGCGCGCAAAAATGCGCAAACATTTACTCTCTACCAGCAATCAAAAAGTCGATTTAAAACAGTGTGTGGGGGGCATAGCAGATATTGAATTTATGACTCAATACTGGGTATTAGCACATGCGAATAAGATTGATAGCTTGACTGAATTTTCAGATAATTTGCGTTTACTAGATGCGACCCATAACGCAGGCATTATTGATGAAAAACAATCTCACGCGCTACAACAAGCTTACCTTGCGCTAAGAGAACAATATCATCACCTGACCCTTGCAGACACTAAGTATGCAGAACAAACCGAGCATTTGAGCCAAATGAGAGAAACAGTAAGTGAATATTGGCAGGCGTTATTTGGCAGTGCTGCTGACAGCTGAACCAATAGTAATGCTAGCATTGATGGCAGTAATGATAATAAAGGTGAGCAGTAGCTCTCCTTTGATTTAACTAATAATCAGCGAACTAGGGTACATCGGGTAGATAAAAACTCTGTCTCTTCAGCGGTCACTACCAAAGAACGTTGCTCAGGGCAAAGATAGGCATTTACCTCCCCTTCGAAACTACTGTCGATAGCGCTAGCAATTTTTGCCAACGACCCAGCTACCGTGTTATCCAACTGAAACTGATGTTTGATTATGAAATCTTGCTCTAAATTCCATATCAGCTGCATGCCTTCCGCTTGCGCAAAAGTAGAGATAGCCTCTCGCAATGTGCTCCCTTCTTTGAAGGTACGGAATTTCTGCTCGCCAGTCCAGCTCGTGTCTACCGTTGTATTCAAGCTAGACATGCTTTCAAGTCTGCTATCGAGTTGGGGGTCAACGCCGCCAGTTTCTATAACAAAATTCCCCTGCTCTTCCTTAACGGGATCGGTGGAAGACATTCTAAATTCGCGGTAAAACTCGCTTAATCCCTTAGCCACTGACTTTTCTTCAGCGGGTTTACCGGCAGGAACGTCATCACTGTTATTTTGTTGCAAATATATCATCACACCCGCAATCACTATCAATACGAATGCCAGCGCTACGTGACGCGCCCAAAATAATGTATTTGAATAAACCTTTTTAGCCATGACTTTATTAATGCTTCCAATAACTTAAACCCAAAGTACAGCTTACCTCGCTTTTACCTTGCGCACAAAAAACGCCCTACATCAGTCATTGTACACCTAACAATATAATAGGTAACTGCTCCGTTAGTACAATGACGGTGTGTCTTTACTGGGTCTGGTTTTGAAACGCTTGTGCATCCATAAGTAGCTTTCAGGCTGTTCTTTAATTGCCTTGTCGATATGCGTGTTCAATTCCGTTAATGCAGCAATATCGTCCATTTCCCCTAAATGGGTCAATGGAGGGTATATTTTGATTTTGTAACCTTTTGCAGTGTACTGAGACGTAATCATCATAGGCACACTGGTAGAACGACGAATAAACATCAATGTGGCTGTGGTGGTCGCGGTTTCAGCAACTCCACCAAAGGGGACGAATACGCTTTGCTTTGGTCCGTAGTCTTGATCGGGAAGGTATAGACACAGTTCTTTGTCTTCCAATGCCATTAACAAGGCCTTTGCATTACGCTTATCAATCATGTACTTATTTGAGCGATTACGACCATGGTACTGTAAATAATCGACCAGCGGATTATTATGCTTTCTATAGAAGGCGATACTAGGGTGGAAGTACCCAATTCCCCTACATGCAAATTCAAGGTTCATGTTGTGCAGTGCCATCCCAAACACACCTTTGCCGCTAGCTATGGCAGCATCAACATGCTCAGCACCTTCAATTTCTATGGCTCTTTTTACTCGCCAATCAGGCCACCACCACCCCATAGCGGTTTCAAACAAGGCCATTCCGGTTCTTCGCACGTTCTCTTTTAATAGCGCTTGCACTTCTGACTCTGACAACGACGGGTTCCAAAGTTCAAGGTTTCGCTTTGCCACGCGAACGCGCTTAGGAACAATTTTCGCAATCAGTTTACCTGCACCACCGCCAATAAATCGTATGACAGGAAGAGGGAGCCAAGTGATGATGTAAAGAAGAAATACTCCTAGCCATACAGGCCAAAATTTTGGAGTAAGAAAAGACAGTTTGAATTTAGGAGCCTTAATTGCCGCAGCCAACGCACTCTATTCCTAACAAATTAAGAGGAGCGCTATTGTAGCAGACCAGATTAAAGTCGAAAGTGCGTTGGTGGAATAATTCGACACTACTGCCGTAGGATTTTGTTTTCAATGTCCCATCCATTGATTTACCAATCTCGATAAAGTGAAATTTTTAAAGAAGGTTGCCCTCCTCAATCAGCCTATTTAGTTAGCGCCGTACTCTTTATCAATCTGTTTCAGCTTTTTCTCAAAAGTATGAAAGTGGTCGTTAGTTTCATAATCAAAGTGATATTGATTATGGAAGCCAAATTGCAATTTGCAGTTTTTATCTTCGATAAATAACGTGTAGCCATCTAGGTCGGTGTACGCAACAATGCCATTTAGGTGGTATTGATCTTCTTTCTTATCACCGTTGGTTCGGATTTTTTCAAACACCTGTAATAGAAATTTACTGTCTAATTCGTTTTTCATAAATGGCTCCTTAGTTTTTGACTAGCCACTCTTTTTACGCTGAATGATAGCGTTTGGATTACACCGCTATTTTTGTATGTATTTAGTCGCCCTACCCTTTTGGCGATTAAAAATTGTAGCGAAAGCCCAAAGACACTAAATGCGTTGAAAGGTTGTCTTCGCCACCTAGATAAATGTATTCAAGTCGCACCATAGATTTTAGACCAACATAATAATCAAATCCAAGGCCAGCAATACCTGCAACCACACCCTCATCAAATGAGCATGCATCACCAGAAAACTCTGAATTGCCACAGTAGCGGGTACTTGCAATATCAACGTTAGCAACCCCTAATTTATAATACAGTTCCCCATACTGACTGTTTGCTTTTCCGAGCACTGCAAGGTAAAGCGCGTCACCCGAAAGCTTGGTGTCATTGTCACTATCGTTAGTTAAATTAAGGTACCCCACTTCTGCATACCACTGCCTATGAATTTGGCGCCCGAAAGCAACACTATAAGTTAGCCCGCTATTCTCGACATTTGTGAACTCAAAATCACTATACCCCACTGAAGCAATACCGTAGTTGGTAGAAGCACTGTGTGCGTTAAATATAAAAAAAAGCGCTATAAAACCAACAACAAACTGCTTCATTAAAACCTCATGTTAGAACCACAAAAGAATAACCCTATTATTAAATAGCTAGGGTTACGAGTGTAAATGTTAAATTTAAATCAGAAATAACGCCTTGTACTAAAAAAAGTACTCAAGGGTAAATTGAAGATGATCATCTCTTCTTAGGAAATAAAAAGTATCGTCAGTATCATCACTTGAAAAGAAATAACCATCCAGTTTCCATCGCCAATGGGGTGAAATACGACTGGACGCTTCAATAAATGCACTAGAGGTACTCGATTCATCTAAATCTTGAACGTACCCCATTAACACTTCTGTTCCGTCAATGTCGTTGAATATAAACCGCAAGCCCACCATAAGGTCGTTTTGACCTAAAGCAAAAAAATTATCTTTGCGCTCATCAAACTGATATTCACTTAATACGCCAAGGCCATATTGCGTGTCGAAGATACCTTGTGTGGTGTACTCGAAACCTGTGACTACCGCAGCAAAATCTTCCGACTGCCCTTCTCGATATATCGACTCAAATTTAAGTAACCATGCCCCATAAACATTCAGTAAATCAACGCCTACTTGATTGATTTGTGCGTAATAGGGAAGAATTTCTGGCTGACCTTCATCATTCACGATGGTAACAAGTTCTGGCTCTCGGCTTGTACCTGAAAAGTAAGATAGCCCCACTTCCCAATCACTGATACTTGCTTGCCATCTCAGCGCATAATCAACATGGCTTTGCTCACCATCTGACTCGTACAAGGCTTCTCCTACAGCAAGAGGTGGTCGAAGACGGCCATCAGTACTTTCGAAGGTACGCTCTCTAAAATAGGGCAACACAAATACTGAAAACGTGCCGAAATCACTAAAGTAGGAAGCGTTAACCATTGGCTGCCCAAGCTTATCTTCACCATCTACCGCTTCAATTGCATCGGTTTGATTAACGATGTCGACAAGGTGAATAGACTCGGTTTGCCCCCAGAATACTTTCCCAATTCCTACTTTGGTTTCCCATGTGTCTGCCACATGCATCCACTGCAGTTCCCGAACGTCGAAATGAGTTCTTTCCTCGTCGTGTTGGTCAGCCCTGAAAAAGGGCTTAAACAGCAAACTGTCTTCTCCATCATTCCACTCGGTATAGGTTTCGGGGCTGAAAAAGACAGAACCGTAAGTTCGTTCTTGCGGCTCGTACAATGCGTCTTGCATAAAGTAGCGCAACTCTCCACCCGCGGAGCCTGTCACTTCCGTATTGGCCAATAAAGAAAATGAAGCCGTAATACTTGATACCAATAAAGCAATAGATTTAATCACGAATTACCGGGCTCTTTTTAAACTGTTCTTATCAAAATCTGATTCTGACAAGTCGGTATCAAATATTAAGCTTTCTGTAATTAGCGATGTAGACTTACGTGTTTGTACGTTCGTCATTTCACTACGTATCGGTCGCCAGTACTTCTTTTTATAAAGCTCGTAATCTTTTAGCTCAAGTACCTTAAGTAGGGCCCCTTTCTTATCGTAAAATTCAACTTTGTGTACACGGTAGTGAGACTTATCAATCCATACTTTTTGTAACGTGTAACCCGAATAGTCATATTGAGGAGTTTGCTCTAAAATAAAGCACGCTTCACCATTGATCGTCTCGTCACCTACATAGGTGTAAGAAAATTTTTCTACTTCGAACGATGTCATGTCTTCAAAAGCAAATTCACTGCCGACAAAAGGCCCACTTTTATTTTTTGACGCTATACGCTTTACCCGTTTTAAAGCAGGAAGAAATATCCACTGCTCATCAGCATCAAAAACATGGGAGAAACTCAAGAATGCGGTTCCTTTTACATCCCGAGGGGATTGGAAAACCGTTAGTGCTTTATCACCGTCATCGGTCAACTCCATCGATTTCACGTTGAGTTTGCGTGTTGCCTCTTGGCCTTGCGCATTACGCAGGACCATTAAAATTTCGGCCTCTGAGTTATTCCACCCGCGATCTCTCGCTTTTCGCTCCTGCGCTATTTCTAGTCCTTTTGCGCTAGGCTCACTCTCGGCGGCAACGCTATTCAATGCACTGATAGATATGAACGACGCCAGTAAAACAAGGCTAATGTATCTCACTATTCTTCTCCGGTAACGGGGTTTCATCTTTGTCCAACCACATTAATAACGCGGGTAGGAAAATAAGGTCAACGGCCAAAGCCGCGACGATAATAATAATGGTTAAAATGCCCATGTGCGCGTTAAGCATGAAGCTTGAAGACGCTAGTACACCAAAACCTACTGTCAGCACTATTGTGGTAGTGGTCAGTGCCATTCCAACCGTATTAAATGCATAAAGCACACTTTCTTTGACCGATTTACGTGTCAGCCTCGCCGACTGATACTTCGACAAGAAGTGCACTGTATCGTCAACGATAATGCCCATGGTCATACTGATGACCACCGACAGCGCCATATTAATTTGGCCTGAGATTAACCCCCAAACGCCAAAGCCAATAGCGGCGGGTAGCAAATTAGTAAACAAGCTTACCAACCCGAGTCGCCACGAACGTAACGCGAAAAAAATCAAAACAGAAATAAGGACTAAGGCATAAATAGAGCCCTTTACCATACTTTCCATATTTCGATCGCCAATATGCGCGAACATTAAAGGCGGACTGGCTGCTTCCAGGCGGTTGTCGCTGCCAAGGCTTTTAAAATATGCTTTAGCATCAGACTCTAATGCGGTTAAATCTTTACTGCCTAAATTATCAATAACGGCGATAATTCTCATTGCTGATTTATCAATGTCTAACTGATTACTTAAGTCTAGACCAAATGGCAGCGACATTTCGTACAACAATACATACTGCGAAGCCAACTCTCCATCTTCTGGTAAACGATAATAGGCATCGTCATCACCATGCATATTTTTATTTAAGCGTTTTAATGTATCGGCAAAGGACAGCACATGATGAACTTCTTCTTTATCACGAAGCCATTTAGTCAGTAATTCTACTCGTGCCAAAAAGTCAGGCTCCGTGGCACCATAAGAGGAATCCGAATAAATAACGAAGTCGATGTTAGACATACCACCAAGCTTCTCTTCATTTATCTCTACCGCTTGGCCAAACGTACTTCTATCGTCGAAGTACTTCACCGCAACATCATTTAATTCGTTATTGGTAGCAAAGACACTGATCCCCACAATCACTAATGCACAGATAGGTAACAATGCTCGGTAATTCGACGTGACTTTATTTCCCAGTCGCTCGAAGACTTTGTTACTTTTTGTCGCCTTCACTTTCAATGGCTTTAATAGTAATAAAGCTGGCAGGAACCAAAGTGATAATACACAGGCGAGCATTACCCCAAATGCGGTCATGTTACCTAAATCAGACAAGACGGGGACCGCAGAAAAGTTCAGCATTAAAAAGCCAATAGCTGTGGTAACACTGGTAATAATAATAGGCTTGGTATTAATTCTTAAGCTTTCACTTATCGCATTAGCGTTGGTGAGGCCACGACCAAGAAAGTACTGCACCCCCACAATGATGTGGATACAGTCAGCCACTGCCAGTGTCGTTATCATAGTCGGTGCATTTACCGTAGCGGTACTAAGAAACATGCCCAGCCAGCCAGATACCCCAATGGAAGTGGCGATAGATACAATAACCACTAATAATGTAGCGAGAGCTGCAAACACCGAACGAACAATCACGCCTATCATCACAATGATAAGGAAAAACATAAGTGGAATGAGCGTACTGGCATCTTGCTGCGCAGCCACCGCGAAGGCATCGTTCATTACAACCATTCCGGTAAGATAGATAGTGTGACCGGGGTATTTTTCCTCTAACTGCTGTTTTAGCGCCGTTGCAGCAGTAGCGATTTCGATCACCTCTTTCGTTTGGTCGCCGTCGGGCAATTGAATGGTAGTGTTCACTACCAACACATCTCCAGGGTATGATACTAACCTTCCAGTTAGTTCAGGGGTACTATCTAGTACATCCTTAATATCAGTTATTTCAGAATTCGAGAGCGAACCCGTAGTAATTAAGTCCTCTACAATAAGATCGTCATCTTCGGCGTAGGTGTATTGGAAGTTAGATATGGATTCCACGCGGGTAGAAAGAGGGAGTTGCCATGCAGCTTCTGTAAGCTCAACAACTAAAGATAAGGTAGACGGTTTGAACACATTATCGTCGTCTGGCACCACCATAAAAGCGACATTTTCGCTCTTATTAAATATGTTCTGCATTTCTTCAAAGGCAAGACGCTGCGGATTATCAGGCTCAAAGAATACTTTGTAGTCGCCTCGAAAGTATAAATTTTTTGCGCCGACTACTGCCACTAACATCGCAACAATAACCACACAGATAGTTAACTTTGGTGAAGCAAACCACCTTGATGAGTTCGATGATGTATCTTGCATTACTACTTCCTGTAACTCGCTCTGTTATCGAAAGTTTACCTGTAAATGGTTAATAAACATAACTCAGTTACCAGAATATTTTCGGAAGCCGCCTCACATTTTTTACATAAGCTCGCCTTTATCATTTCCAGCGCTATCGTAATCACTTCATTTTATTAAATTTTACATTCTTGAAACTATTTATGAGCAATTTTTTTGATCTTTTCTGAAACTGATGTAGTATTAACACTATACAACTGGTCAGATGAGCGGATGAGTCAAATATGAGTATTAGAACTAGCTTAAAAAAAGTGTTACCACCAATTTCTGTAACAGAGCAGGAAGCGTTAGACGCAGGTGACGTTTGGATTGAATCTTCTATTTATCAGGGTAAACCTGATATGCAAGCACTTCGTGATATACCCCAAGCAAAATTGAGCGCGGAAGAGCAGGCATTTATGGACGGCCCAGTGACTGAATTACTGGGTATGATTGATGATTTCGAGTTAAACAACGGCGATCACATTCCTCAAGACGTTTTAGACTTCTTAGGTAAAAACCGTTTCTTCTCAATGATCATCCCTAAGAAATTTGGTGGTCTTGAGTTTAGCCCTTACGCTAACTCAACTATCGTTGCCACTATTGCTGCTAAATCTGGTGCAATCGCTGTAACCGTTATGGTACCTAACTCGTTAGGCCCAGGTGAGTTACTGATGCATTATGGTACTACAGCGCAACAAGATTACTGGTTACCACGCCTTTCAGATGGTCGTGATATTCCATGTTTTGCCCTAACCAGCCCTGAAGCGGGTTCAGATGCCGGTGCTATTCCTGATGCTGCTATCGTCACTAAAGGCGAGTACAACGGCGAAGAAGTACTTGGTCTTCGTATCAGCTGGGACAAGCGTTATATCACGCTAGCACCAATTGCTACCGTACTTGGCTTGGCATTTAAAGTATTCGATCCAGAGCAATTGCTTGGTGACAAATTAGAGCTAGGTATTACCTGTGCCTTATTACCTAAGTCTCACCCTGGTGTAGAACTTGGTAATCGCCACGACCCTATGGGCGTGCGCTTCTATAACGGAACAACTCGCGGTCAAGATGTATTTATTCCTATGGAATTTATCATTGGTGGTCAGAAAAATATCGGCCGCGGTTGGCAGATGCTAGTAGCGTGTCTTGGTGCAGGTCGTGGTATTTCACTTCCAGCGATGGGCGTTGCGACAGCACAATCTGCATTTAAAGGTACGGTTGAGTATTCATTTGTCCGTGAACAATTCGGTGTGCCGATTGGCCGCTTTGAAGGTATTCAAGAGAAGATGGCAGACATTGCTGGTAAGACTTTCTTACTTGAAGCCATGCGTGTTTTAACAACAGAAGGCCTAGGCTTAGGTGTTAAACCATCGGTTGTTACTGCAATTGCTAAATATCACATGACCGAACTTGGCCGTGATGTTATGAACTCGGCTATGGATATTCAAGCAGGTAAAGCAATTCAACGTGGCCCGCAAAATACCCTTGCAGGCGGATATGCTGCACTTCCTATTGCCATTACGGTTGAAGGTGCAAACATCCTTACTCGTAACCTAATGATTTTCGGTCAAGGTGCAATGCGTTGCCACCCTTACTTGAAAGACATGGTTGACCTTATTCACAGCAACGAAAGTTCTGCGGATAAAGAATTCAACAAGGTATTACGCAAAACTGTTGGCTTCAGTGTTAAGAATGCATTCCGTAGTTTTGGTAAAGGTTACTTACCTTTCCTACGCGGTTCAGAGTCTGCATTGCCTGAAGTACGTAAGTACGAAAAGCGTGTAAATAGCATTTCAGCTAAATTAGCACCACTTGCTGACTTATCACTAGCAGTACTTGGCGGCGACCTTAAGAAGGCAGAGTTACTTTCAGCCCGTCTGGGTGACGTGATGAGCTACCTTTACGGTGCAATGGCCGCTATTCGTTTTTACGAGCAGCGCATTGAAGATCGTCAACTTGCACTACCGTATTTCGAATACGCTATGCAGTGGTCATTACAGCAAGCTGATCAGGCAATTGTTAACTTCATCAACAATTTCCCGAACACGCCTACTCGCGGTCTAATGCGTTTACTTACCAACACCTATTCTAACAGTGTTGCAGGTATCAGCGATGACCTAGTTCGTGAATTGTCTATGGCGTCTATGCAAGACAATAGCGTGAAAGCACAGCTTACTCACTTAGTTCGCGTTAGCCCAGGTGATGGCAACGACATTAACGAACAAGCGTTTAAAGCGAAACATGCAGTTGCACACTTATTAGGTAAAGTGCAAAAAGCACTTCGCAAAGAGCCTGTAGTGCCGTTTATTTCGTTTGAGCATGCGCTGAACAAGCTTCAAGAGAAAGGCGTTATTAATGCCGAAGAAGCTGCACAGTTGCATGATTACAATGAGAAACGCCAATTGGCTGTTCGTGTTGATGAGTACACGTTCGACATGGAATTATTGCCTGCAACTGAAACGCTACGCGCAATTGATGGCGGAAAAAACGCAGCTTAACATTTCTTATTTAGCACATTATCTATAGAAAGCTCTGGCCTTTGGCCGGAGCTTTTTTGTATTTATTAAAGAGCATTAGTCAGCGCTTTAAGACGCCCTATGCTCGCTTTACATATACATCCCTTCTCACCTTGTATAAAGGGTGAAAATTTCTTCTTTAACATCTAAGCTTTAAGTATCAATTTTCAATTATAGAAAATTATGCAAATAATAAAACTTCTTAGCACTGCTTTAACTTTTATCATTGCTTAGCTTATGGGTCTGATGATTCGCCCTTACTATCGGATACCCTTGCATCTTACGTCGCATAGCAATTTTTGTAATATGCGTGTAATTTAACCAAAGTAGGTGTGTAAATTTAAAGCGATAAAAGCTGATTCGCTGTTATTACTAACAACACCAATAAAAACTTCACACCATATTAAGCGTAAAAGCTTATTGAGTTGGAACTTAGATTTATAGTGAAAAGCTCTGATGAACAAAGAGGGACAACCTCTCCTATTCCTATAACGCCGGAAATGCAGCGCGACATGGTCGATATGCTTAACAGTAATATGTTTACTGGATTAGCTATGACCTTCGTTGCCTTCCTAGGCTTAACGTTCGGTTTCGGGTCTGATACCGAAAAAGACCAAAGCTTAAAAGTATTGCTTTTTATCGCAATGAGCACTGTTATTCTTTTTCGTTTTACAGACGGCCTTTACTGGCTAACTAGATTAAAGGGCACCGAATATGATGTGCGACCTGTAAAGTTTAGGTTCGCGGTTGGCGTGTGTTTAGCATCTGCGGTATGGGCACTCTATTCAATTCTGCTCTACTCCACAATGAACTCGGTCGAGTTGGCGACAACCATGGTTGTCCTTGGAGCGATGGCCGGTGGTGCTGCGTCAGTATTAGCGCCAAGTAAAATTTTCGTTTTTGTCTATACCACCTCACTACTTGTGCCCATATCAATTAGAGCTTTGCTTGATGATGATAGAAATTTTGTTGTTTTGGGTATATTAGGCCTTATTTTTTGTATAGGTTGCCTTGTTAGTTCCTTACGTTACCATCGATTCTTTTTTGACACTGTATCCCTTAGGTATAAGAACAACCGCCTTGTAGAGCAGATGCAATCTGATAGGAAAGAGACCGCTAAAATTAACGCCATGCTGCGTAAATCTAATGAACAGTTAGATGATGCTAATGCTAATTTAGAAGATGAAGTTGAAAAACGTACCGCTGATATTTTTCGGTTATCTAATAGAGATCCGCTGACCAATTTACTGAACAGAAACGGATTGTTTAAACAGTTAAATACTCTCATTGAAAGTACCAAAGCGCTTGATAATAACCTTGCCGTTTTGTTTATTGATTTAGATGGTTTTAAGCAGGTAAACGATAGTTTGGGGCATAAGGTCGGCGATATTGTACTTGCAGAAATTGCTGACCGACTTGCCAAATATTGCGAAAAAGATCATCTCGCTCGATGGGGTGGCGATGAATTTGTTGCAGTAACGCCCTACGCCACCGTCCATACCGCAGTGGCCGTTGCTCATGCTATGCGCAGCGGGGTCACAGAGCCCATCATAGCTTTAGAAAACCAAATAACACTGGATGCCACCATTGGTATTGCGATGTTTCCGGAGCATGGCAACGACACCATGACGCTTATTCAACAAGCTGACTTGACCATGTACGATCAAAAACGTAAACAACGAGGCACTATTGGTGTTTTTAGTGAAGACCTACATGAAAAGATAAAAAGCGAACAGCGCCTTTGTGAGCAATTACGGCATGCTATAGAAAAAAATGCGTTTTCTGTGCACTATCAGCCCATTATTTGCGCCGACACACAAAAGTTAACATCGGTTGAAGCGCTACTACGTTGGAATTGTGACGGTAAAGTAATCTCCCCAGCGCGCTTTATTCCCCTTGCTGAGCGCACGGGGTTAATGCCTGAAATAGGCTCTTGGGTGTTAAACCGCGCGTGCATAGATGCGACTGAGTGGCCATTCAAAGACAACATTGCGTTATCGGTGAATGTTTCTATTAGTCAGCTGCTGGATGAAACTTTCATTAATACGCTGGACAAGGTACTAGCGTCGACCAGCATTAGCCCTTCCCGCCTTTATTTAGAAATAACAGAAAGCGTGTTCGCTAATAATATTAATGCGGTTGCAAATCAGATAAATAATGTTAAGGCCCGAGGCGTTAAAATATCAATCGATGACTTTGGCACAGGGTACTCTTCGTTAAGTCGATTGCAGTCAATGCCTTGTGATTTTATAAAAATTGATCGCTCATTTGTACAGAATACCAATGAAGGTAGTGATACTATTATGCGCGCAACCATGCTCATCGCAAACGAGTTTGGTTGTAAGACCATTGCTGAGGGCATTGAAACCTTAGAACAAATGAATAACGTCAAAGCATTAGGCGTGGATTTCATTCAAGGCTTTCTTTACGCTAAACCAATGCCATTGAGCGACCTTAAAACCTGGTATAACGAAAACAAATAATATTCATGGCTCAACTTTATTTTTATTACTCTGCAATGAACGCAGGAAAATCGACCTCTCTTTTACAATCAGCTTATAACTATCGCGAGAGAGGCATGCACTCTCTGATTTATACCGCGGCCTTTGATGACCGTTATGGCGTAGGGAAAGTTACCTCAAGAATTGGACTACAAGCCGACGCAAAATTGTACGGAAATGATGACGATCTTTATGAAGCTATAAAACATGACAACGAAGAAAAGCGTTTAGATTGCATTTTCATTGATGAAGCGCAGTTTCTAACGCAAGTTCAAGTTCGTCAGTTAATAGAAGTGGTAGACGAATTAGATATCCCCGTTTTGGCTTACGGATTACGTACAGACTTTTTAGGTGGCACTTTTGAAGGTAGCCACTACCTTCTCGCGTGGGCTGATAAGTTGTTCGAACTTAAAACGGTTTGTCATTGCGGGCGCAAAGCAAATTTTGTGGTAAGGCTGGATGAAGACGGCAATGCAGTTACCGATGGAGACCAAGTACAAATTGGTGGCAACGATCGCTATGAATCTATGTGTAGAAAGCATTTCAAAGAGTTGGTCTGGGATAAAGACAAAATTTAATGTTTCTTGAACTTCACTCTTTGATAGTAAGTATATACTTAAACTATTGTGTTTAAATTACCTCAAAGAGTGTCGCTATGGATATAGACCGCTATACAACACTCGTCATTTCATTGTCAAAGCGCGGATTGGATGAGCAAGATAAACTTACTGCGATAGTGTCATGCCTTCAATTAGGTATTCCGGCAGCGAATCGAATAAGCTTATGGCGATTTGAAGAAAACAAGACCCGAATTCGGTGTCTTACGTTAAATCAGGATGGCCAAAATTTGGCAACTCATGATTTATCGATATCTAAAGAAGATATCCCCGATTATTTTGACGACATACTAAAACAAAGCGTGTTAGTAGCCTCAGATGCCCGTAACCATCCTGCCACAAAAAGCTTTAACCAAAATTACTTCAAGCCCAATGATATCTACTCACTATTAGATTTTACCTTCCATAACCACTTCGACCCTATTGATGTTATCTGCTGTGAGAAAACACATAGTCCAATCGAATGGTCACAGAATGATATAGATAATTTAAAGCGTGTAGCGCAAATAACGTCTATGTTTTACGACAGTTAGACGTTCAATTTAGTACTCACAGTTAAACGCTAACCGTTTCACCTATCTTTAAATCAAACGGTAGCACGGTGCTTTTCAGTGATTCGCTGAGTAAAGCTTGGGCGGCCATCTCGCCTTTAAGTGCGCTTGATTGGCAAACCGTTGTTAAATAAGGACGAGTTCTGTCTGCCTCTTCAATACCGTCAAAACCTGTAATTTTTAGCTCTTCAGGTACTTTAATTCCCATCGAAAGCGCTGATTGCAGCAGTTCTAGGGCAATAATATCACTCATACATAACACGGTATCAGGCCTAGGGTTACTGTTTAACACTTCTTTAGCCGCTTGCTTTGCGAAGCTTCGCTCACTTTCGGGAATATGCCAAACCCAATCATTTGATATTGTTGCCTGACGTTCATCGATTGCTTTCATATAACCGTCTAATCGACGATGAGAAATAGAAGTTTGAACTTCTATAAGCGGGCTGTCATAAATGCGGCAGGTACTTGGAGACTCAATTAATCGCAGTCCTAAAATGGCGACATGATCACCAGGGGAAATTGCTTTTTTAGCGATTTGATACGCGGCGTTGTAATTATCGATGTTAACTGACGGAAGCCCTTCAATATCGAAATCTACCGTAATAGCAGGTTTACTTTGTCTTGCTAGCTCTTCTGCCAACTTATAATTGCGTGGCGCACCGTAACAAATGAACCCGTCAACAAAATCCACCACATCAAGAATACTTTCTGAGTCACCCGCATAAAGCAACAGGTGCTTTCCTTGCTGCTGTAATATACTTGAAACCCCTTTAATGAAGGTACTTGCTACGGGGTCACTGACGGTATAAGGAATACTGTCAGCCAATACTAAGGCGACAATATTAGAACGCCCTTTCCTTAAGATTTGCGCGGCTTTATTAGGCCCGGTGTAACCAATGCGATCGCACTCGGCGAGGATATGCTCTCGACGCGCTTTAGACAATTGATCGGGCCTATTAAATGCATTTGAAATAGTGGCGGTCGACACACCTAACTGCAAAGCTACATCTTTAAGTGTCAATTTTGTTTTGGTCATTTTTATGTGTACTATTCCCTGCGTTTGTTTTTACGATTCCCTGCGTACGCAAAGACAACTAACTGTAAATATGCAAGCGTTACAAACGCTTCAAGCATGCCGGTTTGTTGGCTAACCGTTAATTACAGTAAAATGACCTTAACTATATCACCACTTAAACGATTAATTCACACCTCTTATCGAATACCTATGATTGAAAGGTTTTAAGCGAATTAGACACAGAGGCCAGTTGGACTAAGTTACCTTAATCGTTTTTGTTTTTATCGTGTTCCAAATATTTTATCGCCTGCATCACCCAAACCAGGCAGTATGTAACCCTTCTCATCTAGGCGGTCATCAATAGCAGCAGTGAAAATTTCTACATCAGGGTGCGCATCAACCACGGCTTTAATACCTTCTGGCGCGGCCACTAAAAAAAGCCCCATGATTTTCTTACAGCCCTTTTGCTTCAGTAAATCGATAGTGGCAATTAACGTACCACCAGTCGCTAACATTGGGTCAACAATTAATGCAGTGCGCTCATCAATATTCTTTACTACTTTGTCAAAGTAAGCCACAGGCTGCAGTGTATCTTCGTCGCGATACAAACCAACCACACTGATTTTTGCATTAGGGATTAGTTCTAATACGCCCTCAAGCATGCCCAGCCCAGCACGAAGAATAGGTACTACCGTAATTTTCTTGCCTTTGATTTGCTTAACTTCAACATCATCACCTGACCAGCTTTTTATCACTGCACGCTCTGTTGGTAGCGTTCGTGTAGCTTCGTATGTCAGCAAGTTACCTACTTCTGATGCTAACTCACGAAAGTCTTTACTGCTAATTTTGGAGTAACGCATCAACCCCAATTTGTGTGCAATCAATGGATGAGTTATTTCATGAACGGCCATTTTACTTCCTTAAGTATCTGTTTTACACAGTTTAACCGCTCAAACCATTTAGGCAAAATTAACCTAACGTATTTTCTCCTACATTCACGGTGCTACCGTCAGGTAATGTCATTTCTATTTTGATGCTTCCTCCTACAGCTGCGAGGTAGGCCGAGGCTCTATGAAGGGGAACATCTTGTATGCGTTTCGACTCAAGCTTACTTACCCCCGAAGCAGTCACGCAAAGCGCCATTGCCACAACTTCTTGTTTAACCCTGTGTTGCTTTCTAATTTCACCTAACGTTATTTCTCTCATTGTTTTGTCGCCGATATATTTTGGGCATAAAAAAACCCAGATGGTTTAACCTTTCTGGGCTTTTGCAAAACGTTCTTACTTTTATGCTATGCCCAGAAGCGAATACTTGCCCCTGAACACTCAGCGTCAGGCGCTATTGGGTATAATTGTAAAAGTAATTAAAAGTAACGTTTTGCATGATGAATTCTCTTTGGTGGTTGGAATGCGCACTTGCGCTGCTCACTTATCCTTAACCATACCATTATTATTGGCAATAACAACGACTTTCCAATTTGGAATTTTTTTGCCTAACTCTTCCACCTTTACTAGAAACTTACACTTTACTTCGCAACTTTCACCTTTAAAATCTCTCTTAAGGTTATCTTTAGCTACCTCAAAAATTATAATTATGAAATTACTTGTTCCCTTTTTAGTTGTTACTGCCGTGTTAGCAGGCTGCGCCGGAAAACCAGACCATCGTGATCAAGGTGAAGTGTTCTTCGAAACCAAAATTAATCCCGATGGCACAAAATTATTTGCTTTTAGCATTGGTATGCCAAGTCGTGGAGACCGGGATGAAGGCCGCGGCCAACGTCCTTCTCGAGGTGGTAATGGTGGCGGTCGAGGCGGCAGAGACGGTGGCGGAGATGTTGGCGGAGAAGCAAGGGGCGGTAACGATCGCGATGCCGAACGTATGGAAGCTTTTTACGATACATTAAGTGAAAAGTTACTTGAAACGCAATATTGCCGAAATGGCTATATTGAAATTGATACCCATGAAACTGAAGGCCGTTATCACCTACTCGGCGAATGCCAAGAATCGGCGTCAGAGGAAGATAAACTCAAGTTCGCAAATCCTTATTAATTGGTAAATCATCGCCCATATTGTTTTGTATCGCGGTGTGGGCGATCACTTTTTATGCTTCATAGATAGGAAAAGTGCTAACGCATTTTCGATAGAAACTTAATTCTATGCTTTTACTGTAAGTTGCAAGTGTTCGTGCCAAGCACAAAAAACATTAAAACTGCGTACCTAATTCAGCCTTTTTTAGTTTCTCTAAAAAAGGCGCAACCGCTACATCGCCTTCTTCAGGTGCCCAACTTGCAAAACCTTTATCATCCATGACTTCGTAGGGGCCTTGCTTTACTTCCATAAATACCACGGGTTCAAAGCAAACCGTGGCATGCCATACGTTAGGTGGGATCTCTACCCCTACACAATCACCACCAGCGCTTAAGGTTATACGTTTAGTTAGCACAGCATTGTCGTCAAAAAACAATAAATCGATACTCCCTTCCACAGCCATAAAAAATTCCCACTTATGCTGTTGGGTATGGCGATGCGGACGAACATAAGAATCTGGTTCCATTGCGATAAATAGGCGCTGGACTAAATCTTCGTAACTTTTGTGGACGTTGTGATTGGCCCTTCGTCTTGGGCTTGCTTTGGCGCTTTCTTTAAGTGCATTGCGCTGCGCGTGATTAAAAAGTTGAATATCGGTAAGCATGACACTCTCCTTGTTTTGCTTTATTAATGGGATTGCCGGTATTTGACTACCCTAAAGTGCTGAACATTTAACTTAACGCGCAAGCCTGTGTTGCGAGGGGACTTGTATTTTGGCGTAACCTGTACGTTAGCATTGACGGTGCTGAAAAAGCAAAAAGACGAGCTTATTGCTCGCCTTTGACATTCAAGAACGCGCTAAGCCCTCGGCTTAGCGTGTTGAGTTACCCTATTAGTTTAGCCGCTGAACTTGCCTAAACCTTCAACCAACAGTGCTTTAATCTCTTGCCCTTGTTCGGTATCAAGGTAAGCTTTTGCACTATTCACAATTTGCATGATCTGTGCTGGCTCTAAGCCTAGCGCTTCAAATTGCTTGTTTAATTCATTAACTGACTTAAAGCTATCGCTATAACTTGCGGCTTTATCAAGAATACTGCTTAAACCGCCTTCAGAAGTTACATTGCTGATATCGGGTACTGAACCTAGTAAAGACTCAAGCCCCGGCAATGCGTTGCTTAGTTCACTGAACTGGCTGGTTGAAATATTGTCTTTTGCGTAATTGAAGATAGATGCTAAGCCACCTGTCGCTTGAGACTCGGTAATGCCTACCGCATCACTAACTGAGCGTGTCATATCAGAAATATTCGGCACTGCTTCAACTTCTTCGGTCATACCAAACAAGCCTTTCAGAGAATCCAACCATCCTTCAGCATGGCTTTGTGGGGCAACGGCGAGTCCTGATACTAAAACAAGAGCGTAGATTTTTTTCATCATTATTTTTATTGTGAGCAGGAAACAAAAGCTCTGCCAACAATCCATCCTTAGTGATTTCAAGAGCCCTAATTCTATAGGTATTTGTAATTATCACAATTAGGCAAAAGGATAAAACTATGCCCTAGCACTTACTCGTACGGGGCTGAGTCGTTATTTTAGTGAGGTGTAGGACTTAAGACTTAGGCTTACTACGAAGCGAAAGAAGTTGCTCGGGCATCAGCACAAAAGCCCTAACGAGCCCCATTCCATAACCCGGACCTTCGTTGTCTAGTTCAGAGGCAGGTAAGTAAAAGTGCTGTGTCGCTTCTAAGCGGTATAAGGCTGAATCTACAATGTGCCATTGCCCGTCCTGCCAAACTTCAGTCCATGCATGCCCAAACGCATTTACACTATCGTTTTGCTCCACTATCACCGTACCAATTATAACCTTGGCTGACATGCCTAACGCGCGGGCTAACGCTGCCGTAAGCACCGCATATTCGGTACAATCACCACTGCGCTGGCTAGCAACAACCGACGCAATATTAAAACCGTGAATATAATTTGGATCAACAATATAGCCATCAACAAAGGCGGTAAGATGTTCTAGCTCAAAGGGGGCATCTGCGTAAGCTTGTTGATAGCTAGCAACAAATGCTTTTGTACTGGGCTCACTCAAATCTACAACAAAGCTATCTGCGCTGTGTTTATCTTGAACTGGTTTAATAAAACGAGGCATTGGAGATAAGGTAATCGATAAGCGATTATCGCTCACCTGTTCAGCAGTCACACCTTCCCAGTTTTCTAAGTTGGTAGCCAGCTTATTCGAGTTTGATGATACCAGCTCAAAATTAATCTGTTTTGAAAGTGGTAAAACCTGACCTTCAGCAAGCTCGATACCTATTTCGGCCATAGAAGGCACAGACTGCGCGCTTACTGTATGAGTAAACGCAAAACCAACAAAACCAAATAGTAGGCTAAACCCAATAGATAACCGGCATGAAGACCACATTATAGTGTGGGGGTTCCGTTGGAATGCATCAATACCATGTCCATCTTAAGCCCGCCTTGTTGCATAACTCCCTTGCTAATGACGCCCTTTTTGTCAGACTGCATGGTCATTACCAGTGGCCCCATATCTATTTTAAGGTTACCACTAGGATTGTCTGCCTCTTCGCTTATCACAACCTCAATGGCTGCGGTTGGGTCGGCATCTGCCGTCCACATATAAAAACTGCCTGAGTTATTGTCTGAGTTAAGGAGATTGACCGATTCTAAATAGCTGCCGTAGCTCGATAGTAACCAGTCTTTATGAGCCAGTTCTATTTCTAAAGCTTTACCTTGCAACTCCCCTTTAACCTGCCAAGCGTCTTCAACGTAACTAATATTAAAGCTTGATGTCATCGTGCTGTTTTCAATGGTGTATTCACTTGCGTTAATCAAAGAACCGTCTGGGTTACTCCACGAAAAAGCGACTGAATCTGAACGAGCAATTGATGTTTCATCTACGGGGATCATAAACGCTGTCCCTACCACAATTTCAATATCACCATCGCTATCTTCTATATATTTTTCACGGGTGAAACCCATAGGGATATCATTAATGACTATCTGATAGGTAGAACGGTAAAATTCAGGGGAAGGTTGAGACGCAGTAAACGCGCGTACGAACGACTTAAATACAGCAACAAAAGCGCTTTGATAACCCATTTCGTTATGGATGCAAACTTGCAAACTATTATCAGTTTCAGCAGAGAGGCCTTTTAAAAGGCCGGAGACCTTTTCATCGCCCTCACCTACCGTATACAACGTATCGAGTGAGAGGTAAGGCGTTGCGTCGACCACACCCGAATCCATGGCATAGTTAAATTGTCCAGAAAGCGTTTTTTCATTTAACGTTTCCACACCCGACAAGCTATATTCAACAATTGAATATAGTGAGTTGGCGGGGCCGTCAAATTCATTAAATGCGTAACATTCGACTGGTGAATCAGTACCTATATCGATGGTGTAGTACCAAGTACCTTCAGAAGCGTCTTGTGCAGTCGCTTGCCCCAACACCGAACTATTTACCTGAAAATCAGCTATTTCAATAGGTGAAGTGTTAGTCACCTTGGTATCTCTAGCCATTGCCTCTTTGAACCAGTCTGGAAAATCGCTAAGGTTGACTAATTCAACAGCGCTTACGTTAAACGCCAACAAACTTGAGAAAGATAAAGAGGTAACAATACTGCCTAACTTCATAAATAGTCGTTCCTTGATATTTGTCACTGATTAAGAAAGCACATTGGCTGCTCATACCATTGACCATACGTTTTTTATGCGAATATTTCTATATTCTTTTGTGCGTTCTACTTCGCGCTTTTCTTCATTCTTTTACTTTGCGCTTCACGTTTTTCATTTCGTTTTTCTTTTCTAGCTTGTTTATCTGGCGTGAGCGAGCCATCTTTAAACCGTTGCTTTCGCTTGGCGTTATCAGCGGCTTTCTTTGCTGCCACTTCAGCTATTTCACGTTTTTCGACTTCAATCATCTCTGGCGTTTCTAGGGTTATTCTGCCTAATTTACCCGATTGTAGTTCATTCAATAACACTTCACATATCTTATGAAGATTAACACGGCCGCCGGTCATTATAGCGCCCCGCTTTTTCGCCGCGGCTTCTAAAAACTCAATTTCAGTATCGGGAATTTCTTCAAGCTTATAATTCGCTTTTAACACATCTGGGTAAGCTTTAATCAGGTAATCGGCAGCATAAAAACCCACATCATCATATTCCATTGCCGTGTTCTTCACTGCACCTGAAGAGGCTAAACGATATATGGAATTAGGATTTTCCAGTTTTGGCCATAACACCCCAGGGGTGTCGAAAAGCACAATACCATCACCTAAATTAATACGTTGCTGACTTTTTGTTACCGCTGGCTCGTTACCCGTTTTAGCAATAATACGGTCGGCCAAAATATTGATGAGGGTAGACTTCCCTACGTTTGGAATGCCCGTGATCATGGCTTTAATCACTTTATGCTGCACGTCTTTGTGTGCACAAATGGTTTTAATCAGCCCCATGACTTGTTTACTACTAGCGGGGTTGTCGCTAGAGGTAGTCAGGGTTTTAACCCCGCGCTCAGACTCTAAATGCGCTTGCCACTGCGCTGTTATTTCAGGGTCAGCCAAGTCGTACTTGTTCAAAATTTTTATGCACGGCTTATCGCCTCGCAATTTTGCAATCTCTGGATTTTCGCTTGAAAACGGTATGCGTGCATCAAGCACCTCAATCAGTACATCTACCTGACTAAGCGATTCCTTAATCTCTTTAAGGGCTTTGTGCATGTGTCCAGGAAACCATTGTAAGGCCACTGTTATTATCCTTTTAGGGGGTGGTGATACCAAGCTATTAGCACTTCGCTAATGCCTGGGCTGTTATCAAGCTAATGAGAAGCAAGCGCAGAACGCTAATCCGCATTAAATGTTCAATAATATATAAACTGCAAATAGCAGCGCTAATGTGTGCGTCTGAATAGCATTAGCAAAAGGCTAACGGGACAACTCATAAACACACATATTCACGGCACTGGCCAAGTTGAGCGAATCTATTTTTCCGCTACCAGCAATGGTGTATGCCTTGGCATTAAATGCAGAAAGCGCTGCTTTGGGAACACCCCTCGCTTCATTACCAAACAAGTAGCAGTCGAAATCTGAAAACGACGGTGCGGTAACGGCTTCACCTGACATATCTAAATAGGCGAACCGGCTGAAGCGAGTTTGCAATGCATCTAGGCTCACATCTAATTCAATAGGCACGTGAAAGATTGCCCCCATACTCGAACGCACCACTTTAGAATTAAAGGGGTCCACACTATTGGGACTTAGTAACAAGGAGAAATTATCAAACCAGGCTAATGTTCTTAATATGGTGCCCAAATTTCCTGGGTCTTGCACTTCGTGCAGGTACACGTAGCGCTGCTTGTCTTTATGTCCAAGCGCTTGATTCAAATTTTTATCCGACACTTCCTCTGGGGTATTGGTCGCGCCAGCGGTAGAACTAGGTAATGGCACACAGGCAATAATACCTTGCGGGGTTTTAGTATCACTAAGCTGTGACATTTGCTTTTGAGTGACGTTTACTAGGGTAAACCCCGAATCAAGCGCCCTCGCCTTTTGCTCAAAGTCATCGGTAATAAAAAGGGTGATAAATTCAGCTGATGGAGCACTACTCGTATTACTGTAAGCATTGGTCCTAACGGCTTTTACTAATTCTAAAACTAGATGTTCGCCTTCCACCAAATAAAAGCCAAATTGCCCACGGTATTTTTTCTGATGCAGCTTTTTAACATCGTCAAGTTTCATCATTCTATTTTTCCGTTTTAGGAGGCGAAGCGCACAGGTGCATTGTTATTTATTAACCTTGCACGCTATTCGTGCTCAAGCAGGGCCAGTTTATCTGGCACACCATTCCATACATCGGCGTCTTCAGGCGGCGCTTTTAGCTCAATAATATTAGGCCACTTCGCTGCAAGCTCTTCGTTAATAGCCAAATACGGCTTTTGCGCATCAGTCAGGTGCGTATCTTGAACTATGGCGTCGGCAGGACATTCAGGTACACAAAGCGCACAATCGATACATATAGCAGGATCTATGGCTAAAAAATTAGGTCCTTCAAAGAATGCATCTACTGGGCATACTGCAACACAGTCTGTGTACTTACAGTTTATGCAATTGTCTGTCACTACAAAGGTCATTTGCACCTACATGCTTGGGTTATTATTTCAGGGTGCCAAGTTTAAATTAGCCTGTGTAAAACTCAAATTTCTTTTTACTCTATTATTCTAGGGTAAATAAGCTAATTAACCCACTGCTTACCCGTGATTGCAGCTAGTATTAGTCTTGTTGCTGATTTACCATACGCGCGCCCTGACGGAGAGGCCGTCCGGCAAAGCCAAGAGTACCTATTATTATGTTGCGTTTAACCGATATTAAATTACCGCTAGATCACGATGAAGTTGCGATAGAAAACGCAATTTTGCATAAGCTTCAAATCACAAAATCGATGCTTCTTGAAACCACGGTATTTAAACGCGGTTACGATGCGCGCAATAATAGAGACATCCAGCTTATTTACACCCTTGATGTAACGGTAGAAAACGAAGCTGCGCTGCTTGAAAAGTTCGCCAAAGATACCAGCGTACGGGTAACCCCTGATATGCGCTATAAGTTTGTCGCTACCGCTCCGGAAGAGGTAACCGACCGCCCAGTGGTAGTTGGCCTTGGCCCTTGTGGATTATTCGCTGCGCTTATTTTAGCCCAAATGGGCTTCAAACCTATTGTGCTTGAGCGAGGCAAAGCCGTTCGTGAACGTACCAAAGACACCTTTGGTTTTTGGCGTAAACAACCGCTAAACCCAGAGTCGAATGTACAATTTGGTGAAGGTGGCGCAGGCACCTTTTCTGACGGTAAGCTATATAGTCAGGTGAAAGATCGCAAGCACTATGGCCGTAAGGTATTGAACGAATTTGTTGCTGCTGGCGCACCTGAAGAAATCATGTATGTGAGTAAGCCACATATCGGTACATTCAAACTGGTGAGCATGGTAGAGAAAATGCGTGAGCAAATCATTTCTCTAGGTGGTGAAATTCGTTTCAGCACCCGTGTTGAAAGCTTAGATTTAGACAGCGCGAATTCAAAACCAGCTGATGAAGCAAGCACAGACTCAAAAAGCCATAAAATTAAAGGGCTATTCTTATCTGATGGCAGCTACCTACCCTGCACCAAAGTCATTATGGCTATTGGTCATAGTGCCCGCGATACTTTCCAATCGCTTTATGACCAAGGTGTATACATAGAGGCCAAACCTTTTTCCATTGGTTTTAGAATTGAACACGAGCAAAGCATGATCGACAGCTGTCGATTTGGTGAGAACGCTGGTAACCCTATTTTGGGCGCAGCCGATTACAAGCTCGTTCACCACTGTAGAAATGGTCGTACCGTATACAGCTTTTGTATGTGCCCGGGCGGCACCGTGGTGGCAGCGGCGTCTGAACCTGGCCGCGTAGTTACTAATGGTATGAGCCAGTACTCTCGTCATGAACGAAATGCCAACAGTGCTATTGTGGTAGGTATTACGCCCGAAAAAGACTACCCCGAACACCCCTTGGCAGGCATAGATCTTCAGCGCAAATTGGAAGAACTGGCATTTAAAGTGGGCGGTGAGAATTATCATGCACCCGCGCAGCTTATTGGCGACTTCCTAGATGGCAAGCCAAGTAACGAATTAGGCGAAGTAAAACCTTCCTATACCCCAGGTATTACCCTGACTGATTTAAGCAAGGTTGTCCCCGATTTTGTTATCGAATCTATCCGCGAAGCCATTCCCGCATTCAATCGTCAAATCAAAGGCTTTGCTAAAGCTGACGGCATGCTTACAGGGGTTGAAACCCGCACATCGTCGCCTGTGTGTATTAAACGTGATAAACAATACGAAAGCGTGAATATTGAAGGCTTGTACCCTGCCGGTGAAGGTGCGGGTTATGCTGGTGGTATTTGGTCTGCAGGTATTGATGGAATTCGCGTTGCAGAAGCGGTAGCACTGGCTTTGGTGCCCTCCGATTCTAATACCTAACTCTCAGTAGTCTCCGAAAAAAGGGAGCCATTTAAGCAAGACTCTCGCGTTAATGTTAACCCGATGAGTTGTTTCATACCTTTGCTTTCTTTTTTAGGTATTCAATTAAGTCGCCAGTGTTGTCTAGCAAGGAAAGCTTACTAACAGGAGAGATAGTAAAATACTGATCTTCGGCTCAGTTATCGAGCAGTTTTAGCCATTATTAATAAAAAAGGGCCATTAGGCCCTTTCATTTATCGGCTTTGATTAAGCAATCAATTGTCGCCCAACTGTTCTGCGGTAGCTCTCAAATTATTGGCATTTTCAACGAACTGAGCCGCTACTGTCGTATCATCAAAGAGGTAGTTGAAGTCGATATAATCGCCTTCTCCTTCATCAGAGACGAAAACCGAGAACCCAGTAGTACTCAAAGAAAGATACAATCTACCATTAATATCTATGCTCCCATCATCGTTTAATACATAGCCGAAGCTGTCGTTTACTTCTGAGTAAGTGCTATCGGTGTAGATAACCACATTACTGCCGTCAAACTGTAGATAAGTGGTGTTCCATTCACCGCTTTGCGAAGTATCTACCAATACTAAGCTCTTATCTTTCAACGAATCAAACGACGCAACAGATGTGCCTTCTCTTAATACCGTTTCATAATCACCAGCCGCTTGCTGAGTTCCGAAAAACGGTACTGGCGCGCCTAAATGAGCGCCTATCGTGACACCATCAGAAGACAAAAGAAATGCTTGAAGCCCGTTCGGCGCTGCAGCATCACTTGCTTGTAATAGAATACTGTTGTCTGCGGCAACTAGGAAGCTCCCACTTTCACTGCCCTGCGGCAATCCTTCGAAGGTACGAACATAAGTATCATCTGCTTCTAGGCTCAACGCTATTGATGCATCGTCTACTGTGTACAATCCGTTTTGCTCGACACCATATAACGTTGTACCTAAGTAGTCTGAGGGCGTCACTAAATTGACAAACGCTTGAGGCGGCAGTGCGGGTAAATGTGGGTGCTCAGGCAGCGTTGCGGTTACAGGACGATTCGCCTGTTTCGACACACGACGATTATCCTGTACAAAGAAGTCGACTATGCCATCGAAGCCGCCGCTACCATCTTGCAGATTGAAGTCGAACTCGTGCAGATTAGAGATATGGTAAGCATCGCCAACTTGAGCAAATATCGACCATGTACGGCTGTTGTATAAATAGCAATCGGCTGATTCATTAAAACATCCGGGCCAACTATAATCAGTTGAACGGTAGCGATTTATTTGTAATTCCCCATTCGCTTCCACTGACCAATTCCCATACATTACCAAAATTTCTTCCGTGGTAATGTTACCGTCGCCGTTATTATCAGCAACTTCAATGGTATACGCCTTTCCGTTTGGCCAAAGCTCCCACCAGAATTCATTGAGACTATCGCCATCAAAGGCGTAGGTGTATATACCTGGCACTGTCGCCACGTCGAACTTATCTTCAGCGGTTACCGCACCGCCAGCGTCGACCTTAAATGACTCATTCTGCCCATCTGAGGAGGTCCCGCTAACTGCATAAAGGTTATTGTCGCTCGAGTCGGTTAGCTGTACATAAGACTGTGTTGTTCCATCATCAAATGTAATGACGAGTTCGTTAATGTCAGGGTTCAAGGCGTAAGGTTGCTTCATCCATGTAAAATCATTATCTACAACACGTGTATTACCCGTTCCGTCTTGGTTGAACTCGAACGTGTCTGAGGACCAATTGTAGGTAAATAAATTACTGTCATCAGTATCAAATAGCGAAGAGGTGATCGGCAGTGATAACGACTTGTTATCGGTACTATCAATGGCAATTTCTGTAGCATTATTTAACGCAATCGCAGTAACTTGCGTAGGGTCGTCAAGAATATTGTGAATATCTTCCAATTCACCATTGGGGTAATACTTTGAGTAAAGCAGCTTCATTTGAAATGTCACTACCCCATCTTGCTCATTTAGCGGCAAAAATGTCATTTCATGGTAAGCATATTCAACTTCAACTTGCTGAGTAATCCCATCAATGTTTAGATATTCATTTTGAATAAAATGATACTCTCCATATTCAAACTCTAATGTTATTTCATTGTCATCACTAAATTTCTCAGCTTCAAACGTGCCTAAATAAGTACTGTAAGTTGCTGTCGTGTCACTGGTTAAGGTAAGCTTTTTACCTGGATGTGCAATAAGTGGGTTATAGTAATCAAGCAGGTAATAGGTAGTAACCGATGCGTCTAAATCACTCTCTACTAACTCTGGGTCTGCTATAATTTCTTCGTAGGCTGACTCATACGCTTCGGTATTTTCAACAGTCTCGATATAGGCAGCGGAAGCCTCTGGGTTTTGGACCAGTGCTAACGTGTCAGCTATACCGTCAGGCAACGCTAAACTAGCATCGTCGCCCGCTTTGTCTATCGCCACTTTTATCGCGGTTGCCAACGCGAACTTCTCTTGCTGTGAAACTCGAAGATTCAATGCCGCTAACGTTGCGTCATCAACGATGGGATCGCCTAGGTTTTCTCGCTGCATTAAGCCGGCGTTTGCAGTGGTAACGTTGGTCACATTCACGCCGAAAAAATCATCTTTGGTCACCTCGCCGTCACCGTTAGAGGCTTCATTGAGCGCTTCAAACGAACCTAGCACTGACATAAGTTTCGCTTGCGTTTGCGACCCTACACCACTGGCTACAATAGACACCATTTTATCCGTTGCATCATCATCCACACTCAATGTAACGGAATAACTTCCATCGCTACCAGCCGTCACTTCTTGTTGCTCATCGCCTACATTAATCACAAGGTGTGCATCAATAATAGGCGAATCAGTCACTAGCCCTACTAGGGTTAACGATTCACTTTTCTGAAGTACATTAACGCTAACCGTTTCGGTAGTCGTCTCACCTTCATCATCTTCTACGGTAAGGGCAAACGATAACGTTTCATCGCTGTCTACAGAAGGCGCGGTAAAAGAGAGCGTTGAGGTCGTTGTGCCACTTAGCTCAACATCTGTCCCCCCCGATTGCACCCACAAATAGTTGGTAATTTCACCGTCGTCTTCAACTACCGCAGCGATAGAGTGCGTCTCTTTTTCTTCCACTTCCTGGGCTGAAATTGTGATTATCGGTGATGCGTTGATGTGAGTAACGGTAACAGACACACTATCTGTAGCAGTTGCCCCAGCATCATCAGTAACGCTAAGTTCGAACGTGAGTATTTCGGAAGGTTTCACATCTGGAGCCGTAAATTCAGCAGAAGCTTGGTCTGCATTTGTTAACGTGACCTCTACGCCTTCGGTTTGTACCCAGCGGTAAGATGCAATAGTACCATCATCATCTACACCACTACCGGCAAGTGTTACCTGAGTATTTTCGTCAACGGTGGCATCCTCGCCGGCTTGGGCGACGGGAAGACTATTAACCACCTCTTCATTAACTGCTTCTTCTTCGTTAACAATAACATCTTCTTTGTCATCGTCGTTACAACCCGACAAGGCTAATACCAGTGATGCAGCAATAATGCTTTTCTTATAATTTGCTCTGATAAACATGAAACACTTCCTTATACTTTTTATTGGTTAAACATTAAACTAAAAAAGCATAAACCTGATCACCCCCACCTTTCCTTCCTTAAATCGCGCAACTTGAACGCTCTCAACTAAAGACTGATAAATCGAAGCCACGCAAAACCAAAAGCATGACGTGAATAGTAAACACAAAAAAAATTCTAATTTTTTGGAAAATACCTGCGCATTTTCTTTCTACCCCAACAAGTGGAACAAAAACACAATAGCCTCACAGCGAATTTCGACAAGGTGAAGGGCAATGGCGTCGTGTGAGGTTAATGGGGCAGAACGAAAAATACGGTTCATGGTGAAATTTGAACAGCAGCTTAACTGTGAAATAGATAGAAGAGCGGTAAGCCACGACATATGTGATATACGGGTAAGTGATATGGCCAACGCCCTGAATATGGACGTGTCGACCCTTAGGCGTTTATGCCAGAAACACTACGGTAAATCGCCTAAGGCTTGCATAGATACGTTGCGTATTGCAGAAGCAAGGAAGTTGCTCTTAGTGGGTGAAAGGCCTTCCACCATAGCCGATAAGCTCGGTTTCTATGAACACAAAACCTTCTCTACCTTGTTCAAAAAATATGAAGGTGTGAGCCCCGTAACTTTTACCCAAAACGATGATGCAAAGGCCTTTGAGGCATACCGTTAACCAGTTGTCGCTGCGCCTTCGCTAGGCTTAAAAGCAAGGTTACTCTTAGGTGTTTATCGATGATCTTAATGAGGATTAACCACCGTAAACCGTTCGTCAGACACAGCCCAATATCCTGAATCACTTATAATAAGTATTTTGTAGGCATTCCCTTGACCATTAAATTGCGCTGGATCGAGCCCGTAATTACCTATGTTCGGTGCCCTACTCGCCACTAAATACCAACGTCGTTTCAGCACAGTAGTCATCTGCGCGTTGCGCCCGCTACCAATATTTATAGGATTGTCGTGAAGAACATATATCGCCACGGCATCGCCTTTTAACGCCGCATTGTCCCACTCTATGGTATTGCGCTCACCCACATTATAAACCTCAGAAGCTTCAGGTTTACTCACAGCATCAACTAATAAACGGGGGTTGATAGTATGGGTAATGCCGTTATCTATCGCTGTGCCATTTTGTACACCGAATGAGCCGTCACTGAGTGACCAGTAGCCTTCATCTGACACCATCATTACTTTAAAGCCCTGCCCACCATTTGCCATAAGAAAGAAGGGATCGATTTCTACTTCACCCGTATTAGGCACATGCTTAGCAAACATCTGCCAGCGTAACCCTTGTATATTTTCAAATGAATCAAATGCTTTGGCTTCAAAATTTAACTTATGATTGATATACAAAGAAATGCTCTCGCCTTTAAGGGCCTCTTTATTCCACTTAAAGGTAAAAGGCGTACCCATCTTAAGGTTATCCCCGTGAGTTGGTGCGGTAACCCCAGCAACTCTTCGATTACTCACCACGCGATTTTGCCCCTCTAACACCATCATATTAAGAGTCTTAAAATCAGGTGTTATTAACGCCTCTGGGGACAATATACTGGCAAGCGTTTCAGCATACTCTTTGCGTATGGGAAGCGAAGTCGACGTTGCTAACATTTCCTCCGCTTTTAGGGCTTCTCCTTTAACCGCATACGCCGAGGCCAGTGCTAAATGTCTTTCAATATCATCGTTCTGAGTATGAGTGAGCCCATATTCAATCGCTAAATCAGTAAAGCCGGCGCGTAGAGCAGTATGAATAATATAAGCGGTATACTCGCCCAAGGTGTCTTTTTCCGCCAATGCATAAATATCGGCTTGCTTCACTGATAATCCCAAACCTATTTCACTATTCACTGTCACTAACGACGAGAAAAATGAAAGAGAAGCTGTTAAATTCTCGTCGGATACGCCGCCATTATTTCTCAGTGTTTCTATTTCTACTGACTTGATAACCGATAGCGCGCTGGTGAAATCATTGACAAGATACAAGGCCATCGCTTGTTTCACCTTTAATCGAGAACACCGGTTGCCTTGCCCGCACAACGCAACCGCAGATTCAATAAAAGACACACTCTGAGCATACATTTTGCCGTAGGCATAATAGTTGTGTTGCTGCTCATAAACTTTTATTAATTGCTCCTCAAATAAGGGAGCGAGTGCAAGGTAAATACTTTGCTGCTTACTCAATAAAAACTCTACCAAAAGAGGGTCGTCTATTAGCGACGCGGTTTCTAATAGATATCCATATAATTGCGCGAGCTCTGGATTGGTTGCATTATAGGCTTGCTCACCCAACGCCAACGATGATTTCATTCGTGATGCGGCACCATTCCTATCGCCGGCTTTGGCTAGCACTAATGACTTCATACCTTCAAACCATGCTTTTTGGTGAGCCGGCATATCTGCTGGTAAGGGCAGCTCAACCCTATCAAGTAACTTGGCAGGTGCATGTTTAAGCAAAACTTCCCACTGAAATTTTTGCAATCTAAACTTGTCTTCCGGCAACATTTGTTTGTCGAAATTATTCAGAAGACGCGCCAGAGTATCTAGCACTTGCGGCCTTTGTGTGCCAGCGTAGTCGACCTTAGCGTTAAGGAATTCGCTTTCAAACGTACTTGGTAAATCGTTATTATATTTGGTAAGCCAGTGGGTGGCGCTGCTTAAATCACCACGGTAATAGGCTATTTTTGCCTGCATCAATGCACCGCTGGCACCATCCGTATCCAATCGCTCAATAACGTACTTTGCTTTCTCTATATATCCTAAGTTCAATAGCGTTTGAGATAAGGTGGCAATAATTGATGCACGGGTTTCACTATCACTCAATGAGGTCGAAAATGCGATATCAACACCATGATTAATAAAGTCAGCGGCACTCAATGCGCCGCCGCCTTCTGATTGTGGTGAGTGCGCTAAAAATAACTCGTCGTAAAAGGAAAGCGTCTGCTGTGTTTTCCTCGATTCTTGAATTAGCGACTTATTTTGCATGAATAGCGCAGCAGCCCCTATCGCTAGCACACAAGGGATAATGACGGCCGATATTGCAGTAGTGGGCGAACGTTGAAACCATTTTTTGTAATAATATGACTTGCTACTTTTGAACCACTTAAGTGGCCTATTGGCGAATAAACATTCAAGTGCATCGTTAAATTGCTCAGCACTTTGAAAGCGATCCTTTGGGTCGGTAGATGTGGCTTTTTCAATTACTGCCTCAAATTCAGCATTGAGCATATGATGCTGAAACATAAACGCCATTACTTTACCCAGCGCATATATGTCATCGGTAACTTTTGCCTGGTTGCCACTTTGTTGTTGTGGACTAGCATAATCGTTGCTGACGGCGGTTAGTTGTTGATTATCTGGATGGCTTAACGAGTGTGAAATACCAAAATCGAGTAACTTTGGTTGGTTGTGTTCATCTACAATAATATTCGACGGTTTAATGTCAGCGTGAATAATACCGCATTGATGTGCTTCAAACAGTGCACTACACAGTTTCATTAATACTGAAAGGTAGGCGTGAGTAGTGTGCGATAAATTCTGTCTATTTGATAACGTTGCTTCAGACAATGGAGCACCATCAATGTATTCCATCACCAAATAAGGTACGTCTTCTTCAGTGACATCGACGGTATAAATTTTAGCGATGTTAGGGTGGTTTAAATTGGCTAAATGCTGCGCTTCTTTTTGTATAAAGTTATCACCCGCTAAATCTGCAATTGATGCGAAAACAAACTTAACCGCGACTTTTTGTTCTATCAACCCATCATTTCGTTGACCTAAATACACCGCGCCCATTCCGCCTTCGCCAAGCTTTTGCTTCAGCAGATAAGGCCCCACTTGTTTACCTTCTAGGGATTTCGCGTGATTATCGTCACACAGCAAATCGGCTTGAGCTCCTACTAACTGAGTGAAGCCGCTTTGTTGTTTATTCGCATAATGGGCATTGATTAATGCCAGGGTTTCATCAAATAGCGGGTCTTCTTTTGAACATAACTGCGACAAATTTTCTCGCATTTTAGCTTCGTCCAACCCAATAAGGTGCTGAAAAAAGAGTAAGGCATTTTCAAACTTCATGAATAGCTCTTTTGATTTATCTGAACAACAATATGGAGGGAAGGACTAGGCGGCTTCGCACTGAACCCTAAGGTAAGCTTTTGCCGCCGACAATTCGTTGTAAACCGTAGACTCGCTTAAATTGAGTTGAGAGGTTATTTCCCCTACATTTTGCCCAAGATAATAGTGAAGAAGCGCAATTTGATAACAACGCTTAGAAACATTTTCGAGTGAGGATAACGCATTGTCGAAACTAAGGTATAAACCCGAGTCGATAGAAGCATCGGTTATCTGCACCACGTCTTCTAAATCGTTTGTACGTTTTTTTGCAGAACGCTTCTTAATTTCATCTTGCAACATCCAGCGAACAAAAACTGCCAAGGAAGCATAAAACTGCTGTCTGTTCTCAAAGATTTCATCAGGCGCAGTCAGTTTGATAATGACATCATGAAGAAGTGAGGTGGTATTGGGGAGTTTATCGAGCAGGCTTAGCGCATTGTCAGACTCCGCTTTTTTGCTGATCTGCTTTTTAACCATGCCTTTTAAATGATAATAAACGATACTACGGAGCTGATTGGCACTTTTTAAATCGTTATTGATTACCCAAGCGTTTAGCACTTCGGTAAATTCGCCGTTTGTATCCCTCAAATGTACATCTTCCATACTGCTGCCTAGCGCATTGGCTAATCACTTTAATGACCAACATAGAAATAATATGGCGATTAGTCAACGCTTAAATGCACTTTATCTTAATTAATAATTCAAAAAGGCTAAACCCACCTGCTGTATAATCATTTATTATTAGTAACAATCACTTACACTCATCCCTCACGACTCTGAAAAAAGAACTCACCCTAGTAAAGGGCTTAGATAGTGAATTTTCAAGGCTATTTCAGCTACGCAAACAGCGTATATAGCGGGCGGCAGAATACTACTGTTTTTGCGTTTATAAGCAATGACTACTTCCCTGCATTACTTAAAAAAACTTGCTTCTTTGCACCACTAAAAACAAACTCCACCTATAGAACTAATAACAAAGAGGCAGTAATGGCTTTCGAATTAAAAATTGAAAACAAGGTAGCACTGATTACCTTTGATGACGGCAAGGTAAACGCAGTAGGCTTTTCTCTTATTGACGCATTGAATAACGCACTAGATGAAGCTGAGCAAAACGCTGATGCCGTAGTGATGTATGGCGGTGCCGATAAGTTTTGCGGCGGCTTCGACCTTTCAGTGATGAAAGCCGAAGATAAAACCGAGCAAGTAAAATTAGTGCAAGCAGGCGCCGATTTAATTATAAGACTGTACAGCTACCCTAAACCCCTTGTTGTTGCTGCTGAAGGACATAGTATTGCGTTAGGCGCAATATTCTTGATGGCCGCTGACTTACGTATTGGTAAAGATGGCGACACCAAATATGGCTTAACCGAGACCGCTATTGGTATGGTATTGCCTGCGTTTGGGATGGAATTGGCGAAATCACGTTTAGCCCCTACTTCATTAACAGAAGCGTTACTCTTTTCGCGAGTATACCAAGGGAAGGATGCGGTAAAAGTGGGCTATTTAGATGCTGCAGTGCCGCAAGAGCAAGTACTCGCTACCGCTATGGGCTATGCTGAAAAGCTTAAAATGTTGCCTGCAAAAGCGTTTGCTGAATCTAAGCTACAACTTCGCAAAGAAACCCTATCTAAAATGCGCGGCTAGTCTCGCCTTCCTACTTAGGAATTGAGACTTAGGCATCAAAACTTAAGTATCAAAATTTAGATATTCAACGCTTAGGTATTCAACGTAACTAGTACGCAAAAAAGTGCTTAGAATACACCTAGAATCCATTTAGGTGGAAGTAGCCTAATAATAAATGGCACCCTTGAGGTGCCATTCTAGTTTTACATACTAAACCGGTAACTAATGCACTGCACCTGAGGTTTCTTCAATTTTTGCTTGAAGCTCTCCTCGCAAACCCAGTTCGAAACCAAGCTCGGCGACCACAAATAGCGGTCCAATGGCTAGCCCCATAATATCGTCTACAAAGGCTGGTTTTTTACCTTCAAAATGATGGCCAACGAATTGTAAAATCCAACCACCTACGAATATACCAATTGAGACAGATAGCCATACCCACGTTGCGCTTTGTGCTAAAGGTTGTGCGATGTAAAGCAATGCCCCGGTTAACACCACCATGGTAAGACCTAACTTCACATCTAACTTTAAATAAAACACATTACCGATGACCCACACGAATAACGCAGGGCTTAGCAATAGTGCCCCTACAACTGGCGCAGTCACTTCAAAAGCCGGGCGGCTTAACAAGCTTAAAAACGCAAAAACAATAAGGGGAATACCAATGTAATGGGTGAAAATATTACGCTGATCTCTATGATATTTTGCGTACTCACTTAGATGCTGCTCAAGCGTTTTCATTTAGCTACCTATAAACTTTTTCTTATACTGAAAAGAGACTATAGAGAAAAAGCACTTCACACTGTCGTAAAGCCGACAATTAATTCAAATTGATAACAAACTAGGGGATAGCGTAGATAGACAAGTGAAGTTAATGCACTTATTTCGCTTTGTGTATCTTCTTCAAATATTTCGAAATAGTGCATCACGGGGTGGGTACTAGTAGGCCGAACCTCAGATTAAAAGAAAAGTCTTCTACGCCAATATCACTTAAAATTGCCTTATTGCGTAATATAAATTACCTTCTAAGGTAGTGATTAAATAATAAAAACATAAAGTTATAAACTCAACAAGGATGTTTCATGCGCAAGGCCGTTCGCTTTAGAGTACTTTATTTACTGTTTGCTATAGCCACCTACACTTTAGGCTTCATACTACTACCAGAGACTATTAATTCTTCATTCGACCAGATACTTTCTGCTGGCTTCCTGTTTGCCTACTTCATTGTTCTACCAGCTCTGTTTTGGTACTGCGTTATTAAGGTCAGTGAGCAGAAAAAATGGAAGATCATCATTCCCTTTAGTCTCGCCAGTGTTGTGGCACGCTATTCAATGCCGGTTTCTCTTGCTAGCTACTTTGAATTTTTAAGCTGGGTGCGCTATCCGGTAATCGCCGTACTGCTTATTATTGAGTTTGTGGTTATCTATCACGTGGTTTCCATGCTTTGGAAATCAAGAAAGCTTAAAGGTGACCCACGGATTAACGCGCTAATTGACAACATTGATGCAGACGATAAGAAAAGAGAAGTTACCTTAATAATGGCTAGCGAGCCGGCGAGTTGGTATTACGCTATTCCTAAATTCACAAAAGCCCACACGCCCGTTTTAGCTAACCTATCGCTGCTAAGCGCCAAACGGTGGCATTTCGCATTGGTATTGTTAGGTTTAGTGGCGGTGACGTATGTGTCTTATTCTTTGTTAATATTATGGAGTGAAATTGCCGCCATTATTGTCGGGTCAGTCATTTTCTACGGCATCGTTAGTGTTACGGCAAGTCATCGGATTAGCAGACATTTTTCTGTTTATTGCCACAACAATCACCTTGTGGTGAATGCCAGTTTTTTCAATTTGCTTTTTATCCCCTTATCTCACCTTCAAACCTGTGAGGCAGGTAAGTGGGAATGTGACAAAGAACAATTGAAAGTGGGTCGGGGCACCGCAAATATTAAGCTCACTTTTTCAGCACCCGTTTACTGGTTCACGCTAATGGGTACCTTTTGTGAACGCCCAACTGAAGTCTATTTATGTGTAGATGCACCGAATGACCTTGTGGAATCTCTAAATTCTGGATACTTAACACTTGGCGATTCAAGCACTGAAACAACTAGTGACAATATTGATAAATACGCGCGAGATTAACGAGCACAAGAGAATAAAGTCAGTAAATTATGATGGAGAGACGAAGGTTCTTTGCAGCCTTGATTATTGTAGAAGGAAGATAATGTGAAGCGATTTAGGGCAAAGGTATTTCATAGCCCATTATTACTCAAATAGTGCGATAGATAGTTTGTGAATGAAGCATCGCCTTAGCTTGAACAAGCTAAGGCGATGCTTTTTATTACAGTACTGTTTTTAGCGTACTAATTTCTACCGTGCTTAATTTTACAGTGCTCATTTTTAAGGTACTCATTTTACAGTACCAACCGCTATTACAGAGACGTCTTAAATTCTATACGTGCGGTGGCACCGTCGCCAATAGTAACGTTGTTAATGCCGCCACCAACAAGGTAATCGGTATCAAACACGTTTTCTACATTTAGCCTTACATCAACTTGTTTACCCATAATATCAGTTCGGTATGTAGCACCTATATCGACACGACTATATGCGTCTTTTAACACAGTATTTGCATTGTCTGCATAGCGTTCGCCCTGGTAAAAGATACCCGCATTCAATGCTAATTTTTCAGTAACTTCGTAGCGGCTCCATAATGACGCTGACCATTTAGGCGCATCAACTGGCGTATTGCCTTCAAAGTTCTCGTCTTTTTCATACTCAGCATCTAAGTACATCATTGATGTCATCACAAACCACTTATCAGTAACTGCACCTTGTGCTGCAAGCTCTAAACCTTGGTGAGTTTGCTTACCAGATTGCGTAGTTACAGTAGTATACAAGGGGTCATTTAACAGCTGCTCAGAAATCAAGGTGCCAGTTTTTTCAATGTTGAAAAGAGCACCACTCACGAGTAGTCGGTCTGATACTTCCCACTTAGCCCCTAACTCTACTTGCTTAGACGTAGTTGCATCTAATTCCATACCGAAATTTTGGTCGAGTTCGTCTTCAATGGTTTCACTTGATTGAGGCTCAAACCCTTCTGAGTAGTTCACATATACCGTGCTGTTTTCAGTTGGGTGATACAACACGCCAACTTTTGGTAATAAAGATTCGTTGTCAGCACCTTCACGGCTTTGCTTATCGAAGCGCCCGCCAATAGCAACTTGCCATTGGTCATTAAAGGTCATCAAATCTTGAAAATACACACCGTAATAATCGTATTCAGTGGTACTTAACGTTACATCATTATTGAAATTTAAATCTGGTTTGGCCGGTTCGGGTTGCCCTACGGTGTAAGTGATTGAATCCCCTCTTTCGATAAGTTGACCGTAGTAATAATCTAGTGCGTTCGCACCAATCAGAATATTGTGCTCGATACCACCAAACGATACTTCACCATTAATATCTATAAATGCTGTTTTAAACTGCCAATCGTCTGAACGATCGTAAGGATTAGAGGTATAGCTGTTACCAATTTCATAATCAGAAGGAAGACGAGGCGATGATTCAAAACGTTGTCTTTCAAACGATTGCTCATTGTACCCCACCTTCACTTGCCACTCTGGGTTCATGAAATAAGTTAACTTAACGCCTTTGTTCTCAACGTGGATATCCGTGAACGCCCAAGAAAAATCGTTAATGGTATTTCTATTGCTAATTACATTAGCATCTTCATCTAACCATGCGCCGGTATCTAAACCCGCTTTATCGTTAGTGCGATCGTAATAAGCATTCACTATTAAGCTGTCATTAATTTTATGCTCAAGCACCAATGAACCAAGGAAACGATCACGCTCTCTTGTTTCGCCATTTTGATATTCGCGATCAAAATTAACATCCTGCTTTACTAATACCGCGCGATAGCCGGTGTCTTCGGTAATCTCGCCACCAGCATCTAACATAAATCGCGTAGAACCATATTGGTCGGTGTCTGCACTGACTTCTAATAAGCGAGACGCGGTAGGTTGCTTGGTTACCATGTTGATAAGACCACCAGGTGCAGACTGACCATATAAAATACTAGATGGGCCTTTAATGACCTCTACTCTTGAAAGCGTTTCTATAGGCTGTTGGTAGTGCGACCAATGCTGATGCCCATCGCGCAAATAACCAGTAGATGAGCTTAATTCAAAGCCTCGTGAACTAAACACTTCACGGTTTCGCTGTTTAGAGCCCGGCGACAAACTTGCATCGTTATTGAGTACTTCGCCCAACGTGGTAGCAAGTTGCTCATCGATAATAGTTTCAGGAATGACCGTTACCGCTTGAGACGTCTCAAGTAACGAAACATTTGCACGCATGGCGCCAGAAGCATCGCCTACCTTATAGTCGTTGAAATAGGTACCTTTTACATTGATAACTTCTACTTCGCTTTCGCTTGTCATTGTTTCCTCTGCGTAGGCCGCATTCGATAATGCAATGCCCCCAACGCTGAGGCCCAAGCCTAGACCCAAACTTTTGCCTAACTTAAGGCCTAAACGAACTTTTACTGACGTGCGGCTGCGTTGCATGAATGTGTTCCTTTACAAAATACTGACAATAGCTTTCAAAAAAACGGATGCTACCACAAACACAAATGATAAACATTCACATTCAGGATTTTTTGTAAGGAAAACTAATATCGGTATTAGGAACGTGTAGAGAAGGGAGCCTTTACTCAATGCTAAAAGAGAGAGATAGGTGTAGGGTCCAGCTCCCCCCATCTAAATACCCTCCTGTTTTGGGATGAAGATACAAGCGGTGCCGTAAGTTATCCTTATCACGGTAAATAACTCCTGCACTGAATCAAGAGTGGATAGGCGCGTGGATATACTCTATTTTTCATACAGCAGGATGGAAAGCTTAACCCCCACCCGACTGTGAATGGATAACCATGTAAACCGGCTGAACATTATTTAAAAGTTATATTGAAGCTGGGCGATAATTTCGCGAGGCTGCCCTGGGAAGTGGCCATTCCTTTCGCTAAATCCGCTTACTGCATATTCTTTATCAAACACGTTATTCACGTTTACGCTAAGTAAAACCGCGTCCCATCGTGTCGTCCAGCTTGCATCAAACACAGTGAAAGGTTTTACCTTTTGCGCATCTGCACTTATTTGCTCACTCACGTAATTCACCCCAAAAGCAATCGAAGAGTCGATACTATTAATGGCATACCTTGTCCATAAGCCTGCTTGATGACGTGGCGCGTTCACAAATCTATCGCCCGCACCAAACGTGTTACTTGAGCTACCGTCAACTACAATAGTATCGTTATACGCGTAATTTGCAGTCACGCTGATGGTGTCGCTTATATCACCTACCAAGGTAAATTCAGCACCGTCACTTTCCACCACCCCAAAGTTGATGAGCGCCGATTCTGTATCGTCATTCACACCTTCGATATAGTCTGGGTTGCTATACACTAAGTTTTCTTTACTAATGTGGTACACGGCTAATGTGGTCATAATGCTGCCGTTTAACCACTCGTTTTTCACACCGAACTCAATGGCATCGCCGCTAACAGGTTCAAGGGCAGTAACATTGGCATCAGCTTGGTCAGTGGCGTCAACGGGGTTAAAGCTTTCTGAATAGTTGGCGTACACCGACATGGCGTCAAAAGGCTTGTACGTAATTCCAGCACGATACGTAACGTCTGAATCATCGTATTCGGTGCCAGTTTCTTTATCTCGCTCGTCAAATCTATCGAAGCGCGCGCCAGCCATCACAATAATATTATCTGTTAAGTTCACCATATCCTGAACATACAACCCTTGGCGATTACGACGTATGCCGTCTCTTTCTAGGTCTGTCAGGTTATAAGTACTTGGGTCTGTTTCACCATAATTTAAGGTGAAAATATTAAGATTGGCAACACCGTCAGCCTCATAGCGAGCACGCAAGTAATCGTACTCTGTGTCCATATAGTGCCAATCGCCACCAAATAGGAATTGATGTTCTATACCCGCTGCGTTGAAATCGTAAACAAAGTCGGTGGTTAAGCTAACTTCATCATTAGCACGGTATTGGTCGCGATATTCACGTTGAATAGTCTGGTCATCAATATTAGCTTCGCCGTCGCCGTTAACATCAACCCAACTTCGTGACTCGTGATAAGCCTGATCTCGCTCGTTCGTTAAATAGCGAAGGGTAGAACTAACCTTGAATGTGTCGCTGAAGGTGTGTGCTAGCTGGGTTTGAAAGACGAATGCCTCCATATCTTGAAAGTCACTTTCTTCGTTCGCGTTATAGGTTAAATCAACAAGGAAATTTCCCTCGTCATCTACCGGCACGCCACGCAGTCGGTGGCCACCTAGGTTTTGTACAATGTAATCGAAGGTAGTGGTTAAACGGGTATTGTCGCTAGCATCGTAAAGCAAGCCGCCAGTAAGTTCGATATTTTCCATATCCGCATTATTTCTAAAGCTATCTTGGGCTTCATAAAAACCACCAATTCGATAGGCTACATCTTCGCTTAGCCCACCTGTAGCTTCACCTGAAATACCACGAAGGTCATAGTTTCCACCTGTTAGGGTAATTTCTTTATTCTGGGTGAACGTAGGTTTTTTGGTGACGTAATTAATCATGCCACCAGGCTCTCCACCACCGTATAATGCTGCCGCAGGGCCTTTCAGCACTTCTACTCTGGCCACATTAAATAAGTCAGGTACACTGAAACCTGAGTAAGGATCGCCCCTTACCCCATCATAAAATACGTTGTCTTCATCTCGGAAGCCGCGAAATGTCACGCCGGAATAGCTGTACTCGCTGACACCAGCGATAGAGCGATATAAGTCAGTAATATCACGCGCAGCTTGGTCAGCAATAAGTTGCGCACTTAGAACTTGTGCAGACATGGGAATATCGATGAGATCGGCATCGGTTTTGGTACCAATTTTAGTTTTGGTATCTAAATAAAACTGCTGCGCCCTGCCCTTTACCTCAACACGCTCTACCGTGTCAGTTTCAACTTCTTGCGCTGAAACTGCGGCTTGAGCATGAACGACAGAACTAAGCCCTAGAGAAACAACACCAGATAAGCCAGAAAGAAAAATTCCAAGTGAGGTAGCGTTGCGCGACATTATTTATATTCCACTAAAGTATAAAGGGCTAGAAATCTAGCGCACACCCTAACTCAAATGAGAATCATTTTCAATTAAGTGCTAAGAACTTTACCTTCATTAAAATAATTGTCGCAATACGTTAAACAATCCCACCGTTAGCCCGCAATACTTGCCCATTTACCCAATGCCCTTCATCGCTAGCTAAAAAGCCAACTACATTAGCAATGTCTTCAGGCTGCCCTAGCCTTTCCATAGGGCTCATATTGGCAAGTTTATCGATGAATTCTTGAGATTTCCCCTCGGTAAACAGGTCTGTTTCCGTAGGCCCTGGCGCGACACAGTTCACCGAAATATTTTTACCTCTTAGCTCTTTTGACAAGATAGCGGACATGGTCTCTACCGCTGACTTAGTCGCGGCATACACACCATAGCGCTCTAATTTAAGCCCCACTACACTGGTGGAAAGGTTAATGATACTTCCGCCTTCATGAAGTTGGGTCGATGCTAACCGGAGCATGTTAAATACACCTTTCATGTTAACGTCGAACTGTTTGTTAAAATCTTCATCGCTCGTATCGGCTAACGGTGAAAGCGCCATCACGCCCGCATTGTTCACCAGTACATCCACCTTACCAAATTCTTGTAACGCTGCTTCAAACAAGCTTTGTGCCTGAGTGTTTTTCGACACATCAGCTTTTACCGCAATCGCTTGTCCACCTTTGCTTTTAATCTGTTCAACAAGTTCGTTTGCAGCATCACTACTACTGGCATAATTAACTACCACGGCAAAACTATTCGCCGCCAACGTTTCAACGATGCTTGCGCCAATGCCTTTCGCGCCACCTGTTACCAAGGCTACTCTTACATTTTTCATATGCCACCTGCTGTTTAATTGTTTAAATCCTGAGCCAATACGGATTCAATTGTTGGGTTAACTATTGCTGCATTAACTACGGAGCAATCCTAGTTACAAATTCATACCCACACCAAAGGCAGAAAGATTGATTTTGGTTTGTGAAATCTTGCCTAAGGTGATTGGCGATGTGTTTTTAAGCTGAGCTTTAGCAATTGATTTTGTATTATTTTTTTGATTTATGATCTAAAAATGTAAATTTGCAAATAAAAATCATTTTTATTTGCATTGGAGAAAGTTAAACTTTAGTCTACTGCAACTTTAAACTATTTTGTGCAAAAAGCGCGCATAAGTCACAGTCCTATTTGCAAGGAGCAATAAAGGTGAACTCGGCAATATCTATAGGCGCACTCGTCTGTTTACTGGCTACTCTAGTGTTTTACGCGGGCTGTCCAAACCAACAATGGTTTAAGAAAAAGCCATTATCATTTAACATCGCACTGTTAATTTCATTGACGCTATTGGTCTTAAGCACGGTAATATTCAGTTCGACGTTTTCATTACCAGCCGCCATCTATACCGTTATCACACTGTGTATGCTGCTGTTGGGAACTATCCCCTTCTTTACCCGTTACGCGGTGCCACTTAAGTCTGGACGCTCTCGCGGTACAGGGCTCACCAGGGATGAAAGTTACAGTACGTTTAAGCCGCACTGGTGGTTAAAAACGATAGGTGCAACACTGATTAGTTTTCCCTTTGCGCTGTTCACTAGCAGTTTAATTAGTCTGTTTTTTCTTTCCAATACACCTCTTGATGTGAAGAGCCAATTTTTAATGTGGCTGATAGTCCCTTTTTGGTTAACCCCGTTAAGCCTCATCTTTTTTGCTAAAAAGCCTTGGCCACCACTGGTTATGCTCTCGCTTATCACACTGATTGAATTCGCCGTTTTACAGGTTCAGGGGTAACACCAATGAAATTACAGAATTATAAAAGTTATCAGCAAGTACACATTTGGACCGGTATTATTTCAGGCCTGCTGCTTTTCATTTGTTTTGTGGCTGGGGCCCTAACCATGTTCAAGGCGCCATTGAATGTATGGGCCATGCATGAAAAAAATGCGCTTCCTGCTATTGAGCTAAACCAATACGACAGCTTAATTAAAACCGTTTTACAGACTCACCCCGAAGCTAGCAAAGAAATGACGGTTTATTTACCGTCTGCCCAGCCAAATCATGCCCCCGTTACTTGGACTATTGAAGACGAGGCTACGCATTCGCACACTTTTTGGCATGCCTCATTAGACAGCGCAGGGAAATTGGTAAGCGAACAAACTCACATTTCAGCTATTGGTGATTTTCTCGATCATATACACCGTACCGCCGGCATTCCGGGAGGCGACGAGCATGATGCGCTAGGCATCTTCGTGATGGGGTTCGTGTGTATCTTGTACTTTGTGGCCATAGTGTCAGGTTTAATTATTTTCTTACCTACGTGGTTTAAAGACTTATTTAGCTTGCGTAAGAAGAAAAGCGGAAAGCGTTTTTGGGTAGATTTTCATAATATCTTGGGCGTTAGCGCCCTCCCTTTCCACATTATCATTGCCATCACCACAATCGTGTTTGCTTACCACGATATTCTATATGGCAGCATGCAACAGTGGATTTATAAAGACAGCCCGATGTTCAATCGACCGGCACCGACAGATATGGATAGAAGCATTGAAAGGCTGATTTCTATAGAGCAATTAACTAAAGAAATTACCGACATTGAACCCGAGTTTGAGATTGCAGAACTCCGCTTTACAGGCCTAGGGACACCCCGTGCAAGGGTGTTAGTTGGTGGAGAATTAGTGGGGAAAATTATACGTGGGCCTGATTACGCTTTCTGGGTTACCGATCCTTACACGGCCTCTTCAGGTTATACCGCTATGCTGCCGTCTATTTCTGGCGTGCCAGGCAAGGTAGTGAATAGTTTCTTTACCCTGCATTTTGGCGGATTTGGTGGTTCGGTTGTACACTGGGTATATTTTGCTATGGGCTTAAGCGGCGCACTGCTATTTTTAACTGGCAACGTGGTTTGGGTAGAGTCTCGGCGTAAAAAACAGCTACAAAATAATGCGCCAGTAGAGCAAAAACGCTCCGTTCGTATTATGGCTAGGCTAACCATTGGAGTGTGTGCAGGTACGGTTGTGGGAATCATTCTGTCATTGCTGGCAGCAAAAGTGTTCTCTATCGATAATCCAAACATTCGTACTTATCAGCTTATCGCCTATTACATCGGCTTTTTCACGCCTGTGATCTACAGCTTCATGATGCCACCAATAAAAGCCGCTATTCATTCATTATATCTCTCGTGTTTGCTACTCCTTACCACCATGGGCATTACCCTTTATTTCAGCAGCAGTAGCTTATCTTCAAGCATTGATATCGGAGTTTGCTTAGTGTCAGCAATCATATTGCTCGCATTCTTATTTACCGCACGTCATTTGAAAAAACGCCGTTCGGCTATTCCTATCGATTCGGTGTGGGCTTAATCAGATAGCAAGATATCTAGGAACAATGAAAATGGAATGAGTATTTTCACAGTGTAGGTAGTTGCGCTAGCCGTTGGCGCAATCTAATCACTTTAAACCGCACTTTTAAACTAAGACCCCAAAAATAAGAGCCCCTTCAAAGGTGGCCACATTGCGCATTTACACTTACTTAAAGGAAAAAATCACTATGGCTTTCGGCTCTACAGTAAACGTATCAAATAGAAATTCCACACGGCTATCATCAAGTTTTTTACCATGCACATCGTTGCTAGCACTTGCTATTTCTTCCGCCATAAGCGGCGTGCAGGCACAAGAGATACAAACCCCAGATAGAGATATCACTGATATTGAAAAAATTGTAGTGATAGGTGAAAAAGCGAATCGCTCATTAAAAGACTCTACTACGTCGATTTCTGTTCTAACCGAAGAAGCGATTAATAATACTCAATATAAATCAATATCTGATGCCATATCTGACATAGCAAATGTAGTAGTGCCCTCGGGTTCCCTGCCAGATATTCGCGGCGTCTCTGGTAACGGCGCTGCTGGTGGCTTTAATTCCATTTCAGGTGGTGCTAATGGACGGGTAATGACGTTGATTGATGGCGTTTCACAACCTTTCGTGGCTGACTTAAGCGGCGACTCCGGCATGTGGGATCTACAACAAATAGAAGTTTACCGCGGACCGCAATCTACCAGTAATGGTCGTAACAGTATTGGCGGTGCAGTCTATATTAAAACAAATGATCCAACCCAAGAGTGGGAAGGCGCTGCTCGTATAGGTTACAGAAATAACGATCAATATATAGACACCGCCGGAGTAATTTCAGGGCCCCTTATTGAAGATAAACTTTCCTTTAGATTGAGCGTTCAAAATCTTAATGCCGATACCATTACCGATGGTGAGGGTTATGAATCAAACCCGCCAGACTATGATATTGATAAAATTGAAACCCAACGGGTGCGCGGTAAATTGCTTTGGACGCCATCTAGCGATTTATCATTCAGCCTTTCGCATACCTACAATAATGAAGAAGGTGATACTGGCCGCGTTTATTATGCACTTGAGAATTTGGAAGAATACAACCGCATTTATTACCGTGATATCAGCACAGAATCTTCAACAACTGCATTGAGTACGCAGTACGTTATCTCTGACAATGTATCCTTCGATATGCTGGTTTCATTTATGGACTATGAATGGGGGTTTGATACCTATGAAGCCTCTGATGAAGCAGAACAAACACTTATTTTTGATGAAACCAATGTAACGGTAGATGCAAAAATTAACTTTGCCTTACCGAACCACAACATTGATGGCTTTGTTGGCTTGTACTACTTCGAGCGTGAGCAAGATATTTTGAGTACAGGTGCATACCCCTACTACGGTGATGATGAAAGTGAATCCATTGCTGTATATGGCGAAACCACATTTGCACTTACAGATAAATTCAACATTATTGCGGGTGTACGGGTAGAACGAGAAAGCCAGTCTAGGCATTTTGTTTACGAGCCAATAGACTCGAATCTTGATGACGATACCAATATATTTTTGCCTAAGTTAGCAGTTCAATACGCTGTTACACCACAAACCACTTTGGCATTTAGTGCGCGTAAAGGCTACAACGCAGGCGGCGGTGCGCTTAACTTTACCGCGCAAGAGTACTATTACTATGAAGAAGAGAAGGTAAACACGTTCGAGTTAAGTAGCCGAACCCAATTTGAAAATGGTGCTGGCTTTATTAGTGCCAACATTTTCTACAACGACTACGATGGCTTTCAAGCATTAAGCTCTACGCGTTTCATCACCAATATGCCAAGCGTAGCCACCTACGGTGCTGAGTTAGAAGTGCATGCCAACGTAACCGATAGCATAGAAGTGAACGCTGGAATGGGTTTACTTCATTCAGACATTAAAGATGCCGGCGCTGATTACACCGATGCCCAAGGTAATGAACTAAACTCAGCACCTAGCTTTAATGCTAATTTAGGGGCTAAGTATTGGATAACAGATGCCATAAGCGTAGGTGGCTCTGTTCGTTACATTGGTGAATACTTTGGCGACTTTACGAATACCGCAGAACGGGTTGCAGGTGATTATACCATCGCGCGTTTTACCGCAAACTATACCTCGGATAACTGGCTACTTACTGCGTATTTAGATAATGCCTTCGATGAGGCGGCACTGGTATCGCAAGAACCTAGCAGCGCCCGCTATCCGGGTGGTTATGCTGCCATTGTAGATCCGCGCACAGTTGGCGTATCGGCCACCTACCGCTTCTAAAAAAAAGAGGCAGAGTGTACTTAATCTCAAACTAAGGAAGCGAAGTACACTCCGCCCCTATTTCTTTTAGGGCGCTACTCAAAATTTTGATGCGTCTTAGTATTTGTATCAACCAGCAATAGCTTACCGTTTACATCAAAAATGGCGGTGGTAACAACAATTAAAATATCTGCCACTGTCGTATACACATTTGCGCTTGTCTCCACCCTTCCACCATCAGATAAGTTTGTTGCTCCAGATGACGTACTGACAGAAATATTGCTGATAGACAAATTGCTTGCCGTTAAGTTTAATGTTTCAGCTAAAGAGACGGGGTGGCTATACATAATATTGCCTGTAGCGTCGAATCCCCTAACGATAACCACATCATCTACCTGCTTCACCGCTACACAATCAGACGAACAAGCGAAAGTCTGATTAGTTAACAAGCCACTGCTTAATAACAAAACAAAAATAAAACGCTTCATATTGTAATCCTTCCCGCTAGTTTCTCACTCATCACCTGTTCAAATAATATACTGACAAACATTGAAGCAGCTCAGATTTACTCAAGGTTTACACTAACCTCATAGATAAGTTAGAAAGACGGGTGGCAGAATAGATTATTGTTATTCCCCCCCTCAACAGACCCATCCCAATTTTTATCCTTATCGATTAGCCATAACAGCCGTCAATCTGATTTAAGCGTTCGTATTTACTAATACAAGCATTGTTCGTATATTTGCCCATGTATATTCTTGAACCTAAGCAGCTAGAAAATGGCTTTTAACATTAGGCGGTCGATAAGAAGTACTTTAAAGAGGACCATCTACGGGACTAGAAACCTCGACGTTAAACATCTATTTGCAGAATTAAGGATGCTGACATCGAGTGGTCTATGCTGAGTAGGCAACGCTGTTAAACAGGAGGTTTACGTAGACTGGGATGCTAATAATAAAAAGTATATATCTAACCGCAGTTAGATATGTTTTCAAAGGAACTCGTGTAGGGTTAAAGATAACTCAAAAGGAATTTATAACAATGCAAACAACATCACATCGAGTATATAAACCAACACAAGCATATATCTCAGCAACATGGGCCGCCCTTGCAATTGGGGTTATTGGTTACCTTGTTGGATTATGGAACGCCAACATTTTACTCAATGAAAAAGGCTATTATTTAGCAATATTTATTTTAGCCATGTTTTCAGCCGTAACCTTGCAAAAGACGGTAAGAGATAAACAAGAAGGTCTTCCAACCACCACGGTTTTTGTAGGTATGTGTTGGGCTGCGTTCTTTAGTTCTATTGCCTTGCTGGGTATTGGTCTTTTTAACGCCGACATGTTGCTAAGTGAAAAAGGATTTTATGGCATGGCATTTATACTTAGTTTGTTTGCTATTATTACGGTTCAGAAAAATATCCGCGATTTAACCAACGATGATGGAACCACGCCGTCTTCTGCATACCCTGGCGTAGCAAATAGCCTTGATGTAGCACTAGAAACCACTGACATCGTGGGCGAATAAATCGAAAGGAAACGTGAAGGGGTCAGAGTATTTAATTGACTTTAAATGCTCCGATCTCATTATTTAAAAATTCAACTCCGCCAGTACAAACCTTTTCTTCCACTCATAAATAGCCAATACGCCAACAAATAATGCTTCACCACCGATAAAAAGAAAACCAACGGGGCTTAATGTTTGGACATACAGAACGACAATAGCAACACAGATAACTACCCAAACACTGTTTGCGATAGAGAGCACCTTAATGGCCATCAAGCTTCTCTGGTTTGACAATGCCAGCGCTAATGCATAGCAACCATATAGAATGTTTGCGCTTGCTAGGAATAAAATAACGTTAAGGGGCAAACGATAAAGCTCACTAACCCATTCAGCTAAGGCAAATAACACTAACCCCACTGCTAAACCAGCACTACCATCTATGTGTAAAACATTGATATTTTTACGCAACATCATCAAGGCCCTTTGAATTTATTCTGAAATTCCATCTAGTAAATAAACGTTAAAACAGCCAGAAAACACCGCAGCGGTGTTTGCTTGACGTCTATTCAACAAACGTCCATGCCACGAATCGGCTTTGCTTTTGCCCCTGGCCCATGTCTACTTTTAAGAATTTCTTTGCACCATAGTAATTGATGCTGGTTTCAATGGGTTTTAGGTGGTCGCTTTTAGACACTAAACAAGTGAACCAATCTACCTGTGTTTTAAACGCCACACTTTCTATGATCATGCGCTGAATGAAGGCAAGTTCGCCCCCTTCGCACCACAATTCATTACCTGTTCCTGCAAAGTTTAGCTTTACGTTACTGATATCGGGTTTCGCTTTAGCAGAGGTATGTGCGTTTGTATTAGCTTGCATATCAACGCGAGGCTTTTTGCCACTTCGTTTTTGCTTATTTCCTTTAAGACCGATGGCTTTGCGCTCGCTTCCCAGCGCCGCAGCTTCGGCAGATTTGTGAAACGGAGGGTTACACATGGTGAAAGTGAAGTGCTCGTTAGGCTGAATAATACCTTCAAAGATTTTCGATTTATTCGGCTGCTTTCGTACCGACAATAAAGGGGAAAGCTTTGGATTTTTGTTGGAAATTGATTTCGCCGATTTCACCGATACCGCATCGATGTCGCTTCCCACAAACTGCCAACCATAGCTTTGACTGCCAATGATAGGATAAATGGCGTTAGCCCCAATCCCCACATCCAGCCCTTTTACCTCACCGCCTTTGGGGATAACGCCACCATTGGCACGCGCCAATACGTCGGCAATGCCGTGAATATAATCAGCTCGACCAGGAACAGGCGGACATAAATACCCATTAGGTATGTCCCACGCTTTAAGTCCATAGTAATGAATAAGCAATGCTGCATTCAGCGCTTTAACGGCGTCTTGATTGGCAAAGTCGATGCTTTTCTTGCCACTCTTAGCATTAATCACATAGCCCGATAATGCAGGATGTGCTTGGCACAGCGCGGCCATCGGATATCCATTTCTATGTAAATTACGGGTGTGCATACTAGTGCTAGTATTTGAATTAGCTGGTTTTGTTATTGCCAAAGGTGAGTTCCTATATTCAGCGTCTATTTTACTTCGGGCTGTCACCTAAAAGGAATCGGGCTCCCGCTCCATTCTCGGCAATGTTATCGTTTTTATTGTACAGGTTGCATTTGTCTAAAGACAAACAGCCACAGCCGATGCATCCCTCTAATGAGGATTGTAACGCTGTTAGCTCAGATATACGCCTTGCTATGTGCGCATTAAATATTTCACTAAGCTTAGCCCAGTCTTCTTTATTTGGCGTACGTTTATCGGGCAGCGTATTAAGAAGTTGCCGAATATCATCAAGTGCATAACCCAATTTCTGAGCGATTAAAATAAACGACACCCTACGTATAACCGAACGAGGAAACATTCTGTTCCCTCCAGATGTTCGCACAGAAGGGATGAGAGATTCGTTCGCGTAATAACGTATAAGCGATACAGCATTGCCAGTTCGCTTTGCGACAAAACCAATGCTAACAAGGGGTTCAGGAGCCATTTTAAAAAAGTTAAACTTAATGCTTGATCTAAAGTTAGCTTGAGATATTAAGCTGTTTCTAACGATTAATCCATAACCCCATTTAATCAATAAGGAAACACTATGCAACCAGCTATACTTGAACACGCTAACATTACGGTCAAGGATCCAGATGCCATCGCTAACACATTATGTGAACTATTTGACTGGCATATTCGTTGGAGCGGCCCTGCCAAAGATGATGGCTATACGGTACATGTCGGCACAGATAGCGCTTATTTGGCACTCTACAAACCGAAGCAGTTTAACCATATTTCAAAAATTGAACTCGGTGAAAATACATTTGATCACACTACCCCAGCCCACGTTAATCATTTAGGTATCGTGGTCGAGAATTTAGATGATGTTGAAAAGAAAGTATTTACCTTAGGTTTTGATACCTACAACCATGGGGATTATGAACCAGGAAGACGTTTTTATTTCATGCTTGGCGAAGGACTTGAAGCCGAAGTGGTATCGTATACCAGCTAAGCAGCTGTGGTAAGAAAATGGAAAAATGGGGTCGAAAAATGGGGTCAAAGTTAATTAAAATGTACTTTGACCCCATTCTTTATAACCTCATTTTTTATTTTTCTTCGCCCTCGGTAGGCGCTAACCCGCCGCCTAACACTTTATAAAGTGTTATACGGTTTGATAAATCAGCTTGGCGAGTGGTAATAAGCGACTGCTTAGCGCTGTACATAGTTCGCTGCGATTCCAATGCAGTCTGAAAACTATCTACACCATTTTCATACCTTGCTAAAGACAACTCATAGCTTCGTGTTGAAGCTTCAACCAAGGCATCTTCAGCATCGAGTTGATCTCGAATAGTCGCTCGTTTTGCCAATGCATCAGCAACTTCGGTAAACGCACTTTGAATGGCATATTCATAGGCGGCTAAGTACTTCTGCTGCTGGGCTTCACTGTAGGCCAAGTTTGCTTTGTTCCCACCACCATTAAATATGGGCAAGCTAATGCTAGGCGCTATGCTCCAAATTGAACTGGCACCGCCACTGAAAATATCCGATAACACTGAGCTGGCAAGCCCGCCCGTCGCAGTAAGCGATATGGTAGGGAAGAACGCTGCGCGTGCCGCACCAATATTCGCATTAGCCGATTTCAAATCATGCTCAGCAGATAACACATCAGGTCGCACTAACAATACGTCTGACGACACTCCCGCAGGCACATCCGTCACTAAGCTGTCACTGCCTCCATAGGTGTCAGCCGGCAAGGTATAAGCGAGCAGATTGTCATCAAATTTCTCACCCACTAACAAGCGCAGCGCATTTTTGTCTTGCTCCACTTGGGTTTTATAGCTAGCTATGTCAGAACGTGCGTTGTAATAAATGGTTTCAGCACTCGCTACATCTATACGCGAATCAACACCGTAAGATAAACGTTTATTCGTGATATCCATGGCTTGCTTAGCATTACTGGCGGTTTCTTCCGCTAGGCTTAGTAGATTACTATCGGCCGCTAAGGTTAACCACGCATTGGCAACTTCACCAATAAGGGAAATTTTTGCTGCCTTGGCCGTTTCACTACTGGCTAAATAAGTTTCCATTTCAGCTTCAGATAAACTGCGATTTTTACCAAATAAGTCTAGCTCGTAGCTGCTGAATCCCGCTTGAGCTTCGTATGTTGTGTCAATTTCACCGGTTGAGTACTTGGTGCGATCGCCACTTAAACTCACGTCTAGATCAGGAAATAAGTCTGATCGTTGAATTCGGTACGTCGCTCTGGCCGACTCTACATCTGCAATAGTTTCTCGCAGACTTCGATTACTGCTTAGCGCTAAATCGATGACCTGTTCTAAACGCTCATCTTTTATAAAGTCTTTCCACGGTATATCTAAGGCTTGTTGCGATGACAACCCTTGAGTCTCCTCTATGGTTTTCTCTATGGCTTCGAATTGCCATTCATTGGCAACCGATGAATTGGAACGCTCATACTCTGGCGCCATTGAACTGCAACCCGCTAGCACAATTGCCGCGGCGATAGGCAACAGCCTAACGCTGCGTGTAAAAGTAAGGTTTGAGGATAAGCGTTTCATTATAGGAAAATTAATCATGGCCATTCTCCAACTGCTTAGTACTTACAGCCCCCGCCGTTTGCTCACCACCTACTTCGCTTCCATCATTATTGTAAATAGTACGACGTTTTGGGAATAACCCTCGTACTAATACGAAGAACATAGGCACTAAAAATATACCGAGTACTGTTGCCGTAAATGTTCCGCCAATAATTCCTGTTCCAATTGATATACGGCTGTTTGCTCCAGCACCCGATGAAATAGCCAAAGGCAATATACCGAACATAAAGGCTAACGACGTCATAATAATCGGGCGCAACCTCAGCTTCGCTGCATTGACTGCCGCATCAATTAATGACATTCCTTTTTGATATGAGGCTTCCGCAAATTCCACAATTAATATGGCGTTTTTAGCGGCAAGACCTATAGTCGTTAACAACGCGACTTGGAAATATATATCGTTATCCAACCCTCGCATGGTGGACGCAAGGGCCGCGCCTACAACGCCCAATGGAATAACCATAATCACCGAGAATGGCACCGACCAACTTTCATACAAGGCTGCTAATGCTAAGAACACTACCAAAATTGAAATGGCGTACAAGGTAGATGACTGACCGCTTGAAAGCTTTTCTTGATAAGACAACCCACTCCACGCGTAGGCTAGTTTGCCCTGACCAACTTCATCAGCCAACCTTTCCATTTCAGCCATGGCTTGGCCCGAACTCACGCCACTAGCGGCAGCACCTTGAATTTGGTACGACGCAATACCATTAAAGCGCGATAAACTTTGCGGTGCACTAGACCAAGACGACGAGCTAAAGGCTTCAAATGACGTCATGGTAGTTTCACCATCGGCGTTAGTGCCTCGAACATACCATTCATTTAAATCTTCAGGTTTAGAGCGGTATTGCGCATCACTTTCGATGTACACTTTCTTCACGCGGCCATCGTCTATAAAGTCATTCACGTACGAACCAGCCCACGCCGAAGTGAGCGTATCGGCCACATCTGATAGCGATACGCCCAGAGCCGTCGCCTTACCATTATCAATATCAATTTTAAGCTGTGGCGTATCGCTCAATGCACCATCACGAATACCTACAAACAACTCATTTTGACGGGCTTTATTTAGCAATTCACTTTTCAATGACGTTAGCTCATCACGGCTAGTACCCGCAGCAGCTTGAAGCTCAAAGGTAAAGCCATTACTTTGCCCTAAACCTTGTATTACCGGCTGCGACAATGCAAAAACGTTAGCATCGCGAATAGTCGACAGGTTCTGATTCATACGGTTAATAAGGGCGTCGGCACTTTCATCATCTTCTGTGCGATCGTCCCATGGCGTCAAAGACACGAACCCCATTCCCGCATTCTGGCCACTTCCACTGAAGTTAAATCCAGAAATAGAGAAAGCGCGAATAACCGTATTGGTTTCTTCTGTCATTAAATAGTCGGTGATTTGTTCGCCTACCGCTCGGGTACGTTTTATTGAAGCGCCAGGAGGAAGGTTAACCTGAAACATCACACTGCCTTGGTCTTCTTGCGGTAAGAAACCGGTAGGCATACGTACTATTAGCACGCCTAGTACACCAATGATTACCGCGTACACAATCATCCAGCGCACTTTTTGATTGACCATACGCCCTACTCGACCTGCGTAGGCATTGCTCATATTATCAAACTTGGTGTTAAACCAACCAAAGAAGCTTTGTCTTTTGCCTTTGCTTTCGCTTTTTCCTAATTTATCACCATGCTTTTCGCTAGGTGTTTTATGTTTAAGCAAGCTTGCACACAAGGTAGGGCTTAGGGTTAATGCCACAATTACCGACAATATCATTGACGATACAATGGCTACCGAGAACTGTTTATAAATAACGCCTATTGAGCCGCCGAAAAAGGCCATAGGCAAGAACACTGCTGACAATACAACGGCTATGCCGATAAGCGCACCCGTAATTTCTGACATGGATTTTATGGTGGCCTCTCGTGGCGACAGGTTTTCTTCTTCCATTAATCGCTCGACGTTTTCCACCACTACGATGGCATCATCAACCAAGAGCCCGATTGAAAGCACAATACCGAACATGGTTAGGGTATTAATGGAAAAGCCGAAGGCAGAGAGCACCCCAAAGGTACCGAGCAATACAACCGGTACCGCAATGGCTGGAATAAGTGTTGCACGCCAATTTTGCAAAAATAGCCACATAACCAATACGACCAGTACAACCGCTTCAGCTAGCGTATGTACTACTTCGTTAATCGAAATTTTAATGAAATCGGTGCTGTCACGTGGAAACGTAACTTCATAACCATCCGGTAAGTTAGTCGCAAGCTCAGCCACTTTTTCTTTAACCCGTGTTGCCGTATCTAAGGCATTAGCACCTGGCGACAACATAACCGCAATACCCGAGGCTGGGTGGCCGTTCAGACGGGGGATAGCCGAGTAACTTTCGCTACCAATCTCTACTCTTGCCACATCGCTTAATAAGACATTTGCGCCGGTTGCATCGTATTTCACAATAATATTGCGGAACTGCTCTGGGGTAGACATCATCGACTGCGCGGTTACCGTGGCATTTAATTCTTGGCTGTCTGCTGATGGAATAGCACCAATATTTCCAGCAGGCACCTGAATGTTTTGCGCACCTAGTGCACTGGTAATATCCGATGTCATTAGCTCATAAGCTGCAAGCTTGGTTGGATCTAACCAAATGCGCATGGCGTATTCTGAACCAAACACACGGGTGTCTCCCACGCCCTCAATTCGAGCAATAGAGTCTTGCATGTTCGAAGAAATGTAATCAGAAATATCAAATGCTGACACCGTATCGGTAGAATCATAGACGGCGGTGACCAACAAAAAGTCGGTATTCGACTTAGTCACAGTAACCCCTTGAGATTGAACCGACTCTGGGAAGCGAGAATTTACCTGCTCAACCTTATTTTGTACTTGTACTTGCGCGTAATCTGAGTCAGTACCTTGCTCGAAGGTCACATTAACGGAAGCACCACCATCTGAAGTACTCGACGATGAGAAATACAACAAACCATCAAGACCAGTAAGTTGCTGCTCTAATATTTGGGTAACACTATTTTCTACGGTTTCAGCATCTGCCCCTGTGTAAGTGGTACTTACACTAATAACTGGCGGCGCTATACTAGGGTACTGCGCTACAGGTAGCGACATAATAGAAGCAATACCTGCAAGCATGATAATGATGGAAATTACCCACGCAAAAACGGGGCGATCGATAAAAAAGCGCGCTAACATGAATTACTTGCTCCCTAAACTAGAGACATTAGTAGCATTTGAATCCACCACCGTTACCATAGTACCCGCACTGTTCATTTCAACTTGAACTGGCTTCACCGTGCTACCTGGCGCGACTTTACCCGAGCCTTCTACCAGCAATTTTTCATTCACCGATAGCCCGTTATCTAACAGCCATTTGTTACCTACCGCATTAATGGTTTCAACTATGCGCTTTTCAACTTGGTTGTCTTGGTTAATTACGTACGCAAACGCTGCACCGGTCGCTTCGTGATAAATACCTTGCTGAGGAACCAATATTGCGTTTTCGTCTACCGCTTCACTTACTGTGGCACGTACAAACATACCTGGTAGTAACAAACCATCAGGGTTTGGAAATTCAGCGCGCAATGTGACTGCGCCAGTAGACGCATCAACCGCCACTTCTTGCATTTTTAATTCACCGGCTAGTTCATAGTCGCTGCCGTCTTCTAACGTTAATGCCACGTCAGTTGTGCCTTCTTTAATATTACTTTCACGCATTAGTTTGCGTAGTTTAAGCAGCGCTTTACTATTTTTGGTCATATCTACATAAATAGGATCTAACGTTCGAATAGTGGCCAAAGCAGTGTCTTGTTGGGCTGTCACTAACGCGCCTTGGGTAACGGTAGAAATCCCAATATGCCCCGATATAGGCGCAAGCACTTTGGTATATTCAAGATTGATTCTGGCGGTTTCCAATGCGGCTTCGTACATCTCTATATTTGCCTTCGCTTCTAAATGAGCAGCGTGGGCATCATCAGCATCTTGCTGAGACACACCTTCGATTTTTAACAAATTTGCATAGCGCTCATCTTTTAACTTAGCGGTCGCTACTGTTGCTTTTGCACTGTTTAACGTAGCTTTTGCTTCGTTATAAGCTGCTTCGTAGGTTTCAGGGTCTATCTGATACAAGGTTTGTCCTTGCTTTACCATTTGCCCTTCGGTGAATAGACGCTTTTGAATAATACCGCTCACTTGAGGGCGTACCTCAGCCACCATAGAGGCAGTTACTCTTCCTTGCAGTTTGGTATCTATTTTATGCTCGGTAGAGGTAACGTTAATGTAAGAAACCTCTGAAACACGCGCAGTTGGGGGCGTGCTAGATTGTTCTTCACAGCCACTAAGCAGCGACACTATGATTAAGAGGCCAATCGGGACCAGTGCATACGTCTTCATTAAGGAGTCCTACCATCGTTTAATTAAGTTAAATATCGAAGTGGTTAGATTCACACAGTTGAACGGCGAATCCAGAATGGGAGCATGCTATTTAAGGACGGGTTAAGGCTGGGTTAACCCTTGGCATTTATGCGGTAAACGAACAGATAAACGGATAGACAGCATTTTTCAAAGCTGGTTTGACCATGGTCATATAAAAAAGCCTGAAGAATAGATTTCAGGCTTTTCATAATTCGTATCAATATTTTCAGTTAGTTATTTATGCTTGAAATATCTCTGGCCCGTATAATAAATACTCGCCAGAATTAGCGCCTATTTCCCGCCATTAAAATGTGCGAGTATTTTACTCACCTCATTAATACGGCGTTCAAAACTCGATTTGCTCGCACGTTCATGAATGGTGTGGTCGCCATCACCGTAAGGCCCAAAACCGTCGAGGGTTGGCACGCCTGCAGCTGATACCACATTCGCATCACTCACTCCGCCGCGCTTTTCTAGCTTGAGTGGCGCACCCAAAACAGATTCTAACTCGACGATAAACTGAGCTTGCGCTTCTGTCGGTTGCATGACGTCTCGCTGCAAGCCACCCGTTACGACCACTTTTACCCCTTCAACAGCAGGGTTTTGCGTAACTTCTTTAAACGCTGCCAGCACTCTGTCTCGCTCGTCTGATTGGGTGAATCGTGCTTCTACTGTCAAGCTGGCACTAGGGGAAATAGTATTTGCACCTAAGCCACCTTTCATTTTGCCAGCGTTAACCGTAGTGCCTTTTTCAAGGTCGGTTAAGTTAGTCAGTGCAATGAGCATATGAGCCGCAGCCAAGTTCGCATTAATACCATCGGTATAATGGTTACCCGCATGCGCACCTTTGCCTTCAAATTCGATTTGAAAGGTAGCAATGCCTTTTCGAGAAATAACCACGTCGTGATCAGGCCCTGCCGCTTCAAAAACCATACAGGCATCGTAGGCTTTGGCTAATTCGCTGGTAAGCAATTTGCTATCGTCACTGCCACTTTCTTCATCGCTCACCAAAAGCATATCTATGTTCGCGATGTGGCCTTGTTCGGTAAATACATTTCGAAGTGCGGTAAGCGCAATATAGTTACCGCCTTTCATATCACATACACCTGGGCCGTAAATCCATTCATCATCTTCACGAAATTCCGTAAAAGTATCAGGTGGGAATACGGTATCTAAGTGGCCAAGTAGGAGCAATTTTGCTCCTTCACTTTTTTTCGACAGATAGTGAACATGATTGCCTATTTCTTCTCGACGATGAGTTTCAACAGAAAACCCAAGCTGTTCCATCCACCCATTAAAGATGTCAGCATTATGATCTACACCCGCTTTATTTTTAGTGTAAGAATTGAGCGATATAATGGTGGCAAGTTCGGTAAAGTCCAGACTACTATTCATGCTATTTATTCCAAGTATTGATTAAAACCAAACTACGCTGAAGCCCTTGATTATCAAGGCCAATTTACATACAGAATACACGTTTCAAACGTTATCATTACAAAATTCTAAATTATTTAATTTTGAACAAAAAATAAACTTGAATAGTTTGCAATTTAGCCGTTTAATGGCGCCGCTTTTGGGAGGGACTCCTCGTACCAAGACGTACCCTAAAGTCTAATATATGTCATATTTCTCATCTAAAATAGATATTTACCACCCATTTTGGTGCAAAAATTTATTTTGAGAAATCTTCTTACTTAAATCGAACAGAATGTCAATTCATCGATTCATAAACATAGGGTTAAAAGTCGTGCCAAAGTATACAGTCGGGATGTGGATGTACAGCAACAGCGGTGGTACTGCCATACAGGCTAAAATCGTTAATCAATTGCGAGATCGTGATATTGAAGCAATCACCGATCTTAACTTAGGCCATGCAAACGCACATAACGGAACCATTACGTGTCACAACGTAAATATGGAGGAATTAGATGCGTTCTTTTCATACAATGCAGGCCAACAAACGCCATATCAAGTTTTTCTTTATCAAGTATTAAACGAATCAATTCCGTGCCTTAACAGTTTTGAGTCTTTTTCGTTATCTGAAGACAAACTGCGTACATCACACCGATTATCTCGTGCTGGAATTCGCACGCCTGATTACCGACTATGTAATACCAAAGACAAGCCTATGCTTAAAAATACCATTCGCGAATGGGGTGGACGTTTAGTCTACAAGCCTACCGATGGCTGGGGTGGCATGGGTATTGTTAAAGTAGAAGATGAGCGTTCTTTAGATATGCTTATTCCCTTTTTGGATCAAACCAATATTCCTCACTTCTACGTTGAACGTTTTATCAATTACGACATGACAGACTATCGCATCGATATTGTTGATGGTGAGTTTGTGGGTTGTTACGGACGTCAAGCGCCTAAAGACGATTGGAAAACTAACGTAACCAGTGGTGGCTCTGTTATTCGCCGTGAACCCAACGATGAATTAGTTGCCCTAGCGATTAAAGCAGCAAAAGTTACCGGGTTAGATATCGCTGGGGTTGATGTGATTTATGACCAAGAACATGAAGAATATGTAGTTCTTGAAGTAAACGGTATTCCTGCATTCGCAACGCCTGAACAAGAAGCTGCAGGATTAACGTTTAATGAAGGAAAAATCGAGCGGATCGTTAATTTGATTGAGCGAAAAGCAATTGAAAAGCGCGCTAGCATGCAAGCCGCGCTAACCTCTCAACTTTAAACGAGAAAGTAAAATGTCTACGACTAAACTACCTACTATTGGCCTACTCTATTTAGACCACGTATTGCGCTTTTTCGACAAGTCTAACTTTAAAGGCTGGCCTGATAAAATTGAAACGGTATGCTACCACTGGGGTAACGACAAAGCCCGTTTCGTTCGTGAAGTGAAGAGCAAAAATATCGATATTCTTATTGGTAATATTCCTGCAACGGCTTACGAAACGTTTCGTGAAATTGCGCGCGAATTACCTGATGTTCGCTTCTTGCCTTCAATGGACACACAGTTCGCCAACAAGTCGAAAGAAAATGTTACCCACTTTTGTGAAAAGCACGACTTGCCTATTCCCAAAACTGATATTTTTTACGAAAAAGACGAAGCCATGGCCTTTTTACGTAAAACCAGTTATCCAAAGATTATTAAAAAATCATACGGACCGTCCAACTATGGCGGCTACTTCGTACATAAAGTAGATAGCTTTAAAGAAGCAGCCGAACTGCTTAAGAAAAAGAAATACCACCCGGTTTACGTGCAAGAATTTGTTCCGATGATGGCAGATATTCGCGTGATGTTGATTGGCCACAAGCCAGTTTGTGCGTTTTGGCGTCGTCCGCCAGAAGGTGAATGGCTAACCAACACCAGTCAGGGTGGTTCGATGGATTACTCTGATGTGCCCCAAGAAGCATTACAAATAGCAGTGAATGCGTCGAAGGCTGCTAAAGCTGAATATTGGGCTTCTGATATTGCATTAGGTGTTGATGGTAAGTTCCGTATATTAGAATGTGCTACCGCGTTCGCTGCCTTCCCGTATATTCGCGATTGGATTGGCCAGTACATTATGTGGACCTTGTGCTCAGAGCGCTTTAAGAAGCCGCATATTCCTTTGTATAACTGGGAGGAACTGGGTAAGATTCGCACGCCGTTATTACGCACAATGCGAAACATTACCTTTGGTGAATATACCCCAAGTTGTGATAGCGCAGACTCAGTGGCAGTGACTAACCCTGAGCTTTACCCATTACTACCTGTTGAATTGCAGCTAGATGAAGAATGGCCAAGTGAGTCGTGGAATTTTCAAGATAATTACACGCCCAAAAGTAAAGCTGAAGTCATTGCCGACCTACACATGGAAAATCAAGATGTAGGTGAAGATGATGGTCTTCCTGAAGTCGACGGCGATGGCCTCGAAAAAGTACTAAACATAAGTAACGATGAGTTCGAAGATACTGCCGAAGCTAGCGCGCCTGAAATCAAAAATACAGACGCTAAAGCAGACGAACTGGTTTTGACAACGCCGCAAATAGAAGCGTTTTTTGGTGGCGTTAAAGGTATAGGCCCTAAGCTTACAGAGGTGATAATCAGTACTCTGGGTGAAAAGGGTACGTCAGAAGCTATAACCGCTGATCCAAGCGTGTTTCTGACGGTTAAAAACATTCAGCAAAAGAAAGTCGATGCAATTATCGCGCATTGGGATAATTTCAAGACTACGCTGGTAACCACTGATTTCTCTTAGTAAAGAAGAAATAATGAAAAAACAATATACCTCGTATCAAGAAACAATGGCGTTTTTAGAACAAGCTCAGGAAAAGTACCCTGAGCTTATTCGCGTGCATAGCATTGGAACGACGTGGGAAGGTAGGCCAATTATGATGGCTACTCTTTCTGCTAACATTGAAACTGCGGACAGTAAACCCGCTCTGCTTTTTACAGGAACCATCCACGCTCGTGAGTGGATTGGAAATGAGTTAGCCATTAAGTTTATTGATAATGTGCTAACCAATATTGACCACAACCCATCTATACAACAGGCATTAAGCCGCAATACGCTATATATGGTGCCTTGTTTAAACCCAGATGGGTTTGAATATTCTCGTACTCACTTCTCTTTTTGGCGCAAGAATAGACGTGACAATGGCGATGGCACCTTTGGTGTAGATTTAAACCGTAACTTTGGTGTTCGCTTTAAGCGCTCTGCCGATACCACGGTAAACACCTACTCTGGCCCAGCAGCGTTCTCTGAGCCAGAAACTGCCGCTATTCGTGATTTCGTACTGGATCATAAAAACATTACCATTGCGCTAGATTATCATTCGCAAGGTAACGTGTTTTTCCCTGCCCATAAGTTTAATCACGAGTCTGAAATTGAAGGCACCGATTTAAACGTGTTGTGCGCCAATATGAACCGTGAAATCCATAAGGTTACGGGTCGCCAGTACGGTATTCACCGTGGCAAGCCACCTACAAACCTGATTAACGGTAGTGGCCGTGAGTATTATTACTCGTTAGGTATTATCTCTGCCGTGGTAGAAGTGGGCACACGCAATATTCCTGATTACATGGCGAACATGTCGCAAAGTGTAGATGAAAATGTGCCTGCGGTACTTTATGCACTTTCAGAAGCGAAAAACTACTCTGATGAAGCACCTGCTCGGGTAGATAACTTCACAATTGAATCAGTGGGCGTTTACGAAGCGACCCTGTGCTGGGATTACCCAGAGTCTGATGATATCTATTTTGAACTGTATCGTTCAGAAACAGTGAAAAGCCCTTGTCGCGAAGATAATCTTATTGCGATTATTGGCAAACACACGTTCACTGATGTGCAGCTTAAAAGTGGTCAGAAATATTTCTACAATATACGTGCGGTTAATAAAGTTACTGATACCAAGTCGCCTTTCAGCCCTGAAATTAAGCTGAAAACGCAGTTATCTGAAGATGAATATTTCAGAGGTTTGTTCCCATCGAAGCGTGGTATTGGTTATGTAGGCCAATATACCCTTGAGAAAAACCGCGACCATTTCGGCTACAACTCGTTGTTTGTAGGTGTGAATAAACGCCGTGGTATTTGTTACGGTGTGATTGCGTTTAATATGGAAAACTTACCGGAAGAAGCCCGTATTAAGAATGCAAGCTTCTCCTTGTATCCGATGAACCGTGTTAACGCGAAAGTAGAGAATTTTGGTGAATGGACAGTATCTATCCTCGACCCATCAGAAATTTCTGACATCACAGACTTTAACCAAATTCATCAAGCGAAGCCTATTCAAACCCTAGGTGATGAAATTCGCTCAGATAAGCTAACTCAAGGTATTTGGTCTCATTGGGATTTGAATGTGGCTGAGCGTCGTATTATTCGTAAATCTATTAAGAACGGTACCTTGTTGCTTCGCGTTGAAGGCCCAAGAAAACTGCCTCTAGGTGCAGACTCGCAAATGATGCAATTTGATATTGGTTACGGAAAGTTTGGTTCAGGTATTCATTACCGCCCCAACTTGGAAGTTATTTATACCCTTCCAAGCAAACAAGTAGAGCTAACGCCATCATCTCTTAGCACGGTATCAAAAGCCGAGGTTAAGAAAAACGAACTGCAGTCTGGTTTCGATGCAAACGGCGATGTGGTGTACGGGCAAATGACCTTCTTAACCGAAAATCTGCCTGATCCTAAGAAAACCGTGATCACGGAAGCGTATTTAACAATGAGTAACGACAATGCCTTGCCTACATCGCAAGATATTCGTTTCACCATTGAATTGGCTGGTCTTGAAGATCTTGATTATGAAAGCGTTAAAAATAGAGAGAAAAAAGAGTTTATTGGCTACGAGGTGAGTAATGCTCAGCTTAAAGACAAAAACTCTCATAACTTTATTTTTGATAGTTATTGCCGTGAAGCGCTGGAAGATATGCATGCGAAGCATGCGCCTTTCCATTTCGTGGTTCGCTCAACGTCATCAAGTGCTGAAAAGAACATGCTAGTAAATTGGCACGACTTACACAGTAACAACGTGTGTAAGTTGGTGATTAAGTATATTGAGCGTCGTAAAGAGCCTTTACCGGCACCAGCGAATTTAAGCGTAACCTTAGAAAATCGTCAGGTTAAGCTAAGTTGGAGCAATCCGAAGCATGCCGATTTAGTGGGTGCGTTTGTGGTAAGAAATCGCTTCCATTCGCCTCGTTCACCGCTTGATGGTGTGAAGCTTTACGCAGGTTCTGATGAATATACCTATGACAACTTTGGTAATCCCAATGTTGAAAAGTATTATTCAGTGTTTGCTTACGACGATGTACCTAACTATTCAGCGCCTGTCAGCGTGTATTATTCTTCTGAGGAAGTGATTCCTGTAGAAGAAGAAAAATACGAAAAGCAGGAAGAAGAAGACGATGATGAGCCGTTAATTGATTAGTTATTAATTGCCATGTTGTTTACTAGGTAAAGAATGAGAATAGGCGCTTAAAGCGCCTATTTTTTTGCATCCAATAAGGCTTTTCTTAACGCTCATTCAGCGCGCTGGGTGCATGAGTACGGTCGATGTTTCGAGTTGATAGCTCTGAATGCATGGGTCTGATTGGGCTTACACTCGTCGATTTTTGCGGTACGTCAAAATATATTTCCACATCGGCAAAACTATCTATTACTTGTTGGGTAATTAAAACAACCCCCTTCTCGCTAACTGAAAAACCGAAGTGCTTAGCAATATTAATATCGTCAATGGCTAAATTAGCGGGAACCGTCACACCTTTATCTACGATAACGTTTTTTAGTTTAGCGCCGGTCTCTATAGTCACATCAGGCAGCAATACACACCCTTGAAGTGAAGCGCCATCACCGATTGCGCAATTGGATGACAAAACAGTGTGATGGATACGGCAATTAGTTAATTGGCAACCGGTTCCAATCAAAATCTGATTGAGGTCGCACTGGCCTTTTTGAGTCCCGCCCCGTATTTGGGTTGGCGCGCTAGATAAAGCACTTCCCCAGATAGGCCAAGACGGGTCGGCTAAATTCAACATGTCACTGTTATTCAGCAAATCCATATGCGCACGCCAATAACTATCAATGGTGCCTACATCACGCCAATAGGGAATTTGGCAACCATCGGCGCCTCTGAATCGATGCGCAAACACTTTGTGCTGCTCAATAATATTTGGAATTACGTTTTTACCGAAGTCGTGATCAGATTCCAACGCTTTGGCATCTGCTTTAAGTAGCCGATAAAGCACTTCAGCATTCACTACATAATTGCCCATTGAAGCTAAACAATACTCTGGTGCATCTAATAATGGGTGTGGTTTACATGGCTTTTCATCGAAAGCGGTTACCCGACCTTTGCTATCAGCACTTAATACGCCCAGCTGATTTGCCGCATTCTTAGTAGGCACTTCTATGCAAGATACTGTCATTTCGGCGCCGTTTTTCACATGTTCAGCCAGCAGTTTTCGATAATCCATTTGATATACGTGATCCCCCGATAAGATCATCACATATTTAGGTGCTCTGGATTTGATATAGTCAATATTCTGAAAACACGCATCTGCAGTACCTTGGTACCAGCTTTCAGACTGTTGCTGGGATGCAGGAAGAATATCTAATCGCCCCCCAAAACTGTTATTCAATGTGCCCCAATGTTGCATCAAATGCCGAATTAAACACTGAGACTTATATTGGGTGAGTACCGCAATTTGATTTAGGCCTGAATTAACACAGTTTGAGAGAGGAAAATCGATGATTCGACAATGACTGCCAAACTCTAGTACAGGTTTAGCCCGGGTTTCAGTAAGTGCTTTTAACCGTGAGCCCTGCCCACCTGCTAGCACTAACACCATGGTATTTTCTATTATTTGCTGTAAATCAATCTCTGCATTCATAACTGTCTCCGGCTAGGGTAATACCTAAATCGATGATGATTAAACTGCAATCACAATTTAATTTATCTACTGAAGGAAAATTGCCGACATTGAATTGAAAAAATTCTACAACATGCCTTTCGCGTTACAGCTAAGTAAACAAGGAATTTTCATTTATCGTATTGATCCGCATCAATACGATTGACGATGCACGCCCATGAAGGCTTATACTCATTATAACGCTAGGCTATATAGCTTTTTCATCTGGCTTTCATAAAACGTGTATTGGCTTGAATAAAACAAACCAATTTCCCGCTTTCTTAATTGTAGTCACCATTGCTTAAGCTAAACAGCTTGTGCTAGCTTTAATGATTACATGCTTATAATTTAAACAAATAAGGGAAGGGAATGAGAGCAGTTTGTACGCTTGTTTTACTGTTAGTCAGTTTGCAATGTATGGCCAAGGATGTCATGAATATGCAAGCAAGGAGCGAGTTGGTTGATGAAATACTAACGCAACGATTCGAGCAGGTTTTACCCAGCCTTATGCAGCGTACTAATATTGATATGTGGGTAATCATGTCGCGGGAATACAATGAAGACCCCGTGATTAAAACCATGCTGCCATCCACATGGTTATCTGCCCGCAGGCATACCATGTTAGTGATTTATAACCCAGGCGCAGACAAGCCATTAGAACGCCTGGCCGTAGCGCGATATGCGGTGACCGATTTATTCAAAAAAGCATGGGACAAAGAAGCTCAGCCTAATCAGTGGGAAGCACTTGCTGAAGTTATTGAAGCGCGCAACCCTAAACGAATTGCAGTGAATGTGTCAGAAGCATTTGCACTTGCTGATGGTATGAGTAGCACTGAAAACCGCAAGTTTATGGCCGCGCTTTCTCCTACCTTTAAAGACCGTGTTGTGTCAGGTGAAAAACTTGCTATAGCCTGGCTAGAAACCCGTAGCAAGCTTGAAATGCAACACTACCCTACCCTGACTCAAATTGGCCACAAACTTATTGGAACGGCTTTTTCAAATGAAGTCATTACCCCAGGAATCACCACCACCGACGACGTTATTTGGTGGCTGCGTGATCAAAGCAAGGCATTAGGGCTAGAAAATTGGTTTCATCCATCAGTATCTATCCAACGTGCCGACAGCGAAAAATTTGATCAAATAAAAGCGTTTAGCAAGCGCGCTGGTGAAAATATTATTCAGCCAGGAGACCTTATTCATGTTGATTTTGGCATTACTTACTTGCGTTTAAATACCGACCAACAACAACATGCCTATATATTGAAAGCTGGCGAAACGACCCCTCCTGAAAGCATAGTAAAGGCCTTAGCGGCAGGTAATCGTTTGCAAGATATTCTTACGAACAACTTTAAAGTGGGACGTACCGGCAACGAGATTTTAAAAATGTCGCGAGAACAAGCTATTGAAGAAGGACTAACTCCCGCTATTTACACTCATCCCCTTGGATTTCATGGTCATGCAGCTGGTCCCACTATTGGAATGTGGGACGCACAAGAAGGGGTTCCTGTTAAGGGCGACTACCCTATGTATCCGAATACGGTTTACTCCATAGAGTTAAATGCCGCAACCTACATTCCAGAGTGGGATAAGGACATACGCATTATGCTAGAAGAAGATGCGTTTTTTGATGGTGAAAGAGTAGAGTATCTCGACGGAAGGCAAAAAGTGCTGCACCTCATTTCATCAGGGAAGTAGCCGCGATTTCTAACGGCGCGTTTATTTCCCGGTACCTTTCCACCGATAAACGCGCTAAACCTGATACTTAGACCTATTACTCAGTCGGAATGCTGAACGTTCACTGACCGTTCAGCACTTTAATATCTGCTATCAAATAATCTACTGAGGCGCTGTTAAGGCCATTGTATATGCCTCGAATATGGCGATTTTTATCTATTAGTAACAAACTTTCCGTATGCAAAAAATCTTCTGTATTTTGCAAATTCCCCAGATCGTCGCTAGCGAAGTACGCGCTTTTTGCTAATGAATAAATAGCATCTCGCTCTCCTGTCGCCAAATACCACTTACCGCTCACAATGCCATTTTTATCCGCATAAGCTTTTAGCAACTCTACCGTATCGGTATGCGGCCTAATCGAGTGCTGAAGAATTTTTACGTTATCGTCATCAATAAATGCTTCTTGTACCTTGGCTAACTTAGAGCGGATCATGGGGCAAATACCAGGGCAAGTGCTAAAGAAAAAACCCGCCACGTAAATTTTATTATCGAAATCTTTTTCGCTGACCTCTTCACCATCTTGATTAGTGAAACTAAACGGCGGTATTTGGTGAAAACCATTAAGCGCTTCGCTATCGCTTTCAATCCAGTGCGGTGTAAATTCTTTGCTGTTGTAGTAAGGTAATTGGTTAGATAAATCGTCAGCGCCGTAGGCTGAAGTTACCGTTATTACACTGCCGCTGCCTAGCAACAGCAGTGCGCTAAAAACTAAGACCTGCCTGATTTTGGTAGTAATCAACAGAAATAACTTCATCTTCAAGCCCCACACAGTTGTTCGCTTTTCTAAGCCCATAAATCCGCCCATTTTTGTATTCGAAATTTGAGTATAAGGTGCCGTTTTGGCGCCACGCTTGCTGCAACCCTGTTGGCTGGCCTGCGTGATAGTTAAACTTTTTGAACTTGGCACCACTTCTGTACCATCGCCAGCCCTCGCCCTCGACTTTGCCGTCTTCATACACAAATGCCGAGCGAAGATTACCGTTAACCCACCAGGTTTTTGCACTGCCCTCTCGTGCCCCTGATACATAATAAGCCTCGTAACCTAAGGTGCCGTTCGAAAACCACTTTTTTGCCACGCCTGCGCGGCGCCCAGCAACAAATTCATCTTCTGTAGCCAGTTTTCCGGTGGGGTGATAGCTCACTACTTTTCCAGTAAATGGGACACGCTTGTAAATTCGAACGCCTTGCTTGTCTAGTGATATGTCACTTTCATACACCACTAATTGCGGTCTATCGCTAAAGGCTACCGCCCCGCAAGTTGCTGCTAGCCAAAGCACACAGAACATCAGTGCCTTGTAGGTTAGCGGTTTAGTTAATATCACTCGGCGTACCTTGAAAGTTACCTGGGAAAATAAGGTAATAATCGCCATTTAGGTATTGTTCTGTCGATACGTGATAGTGATATTCAGCGTCTTCTTCTGAAGCACCGGTATAAAGGGTAATTGACGTGTGGCCATTCGATTCATCAAGATCCGTCGGGTAGCCTACGGTTGAATAGCAACGTCTTCCAAAGATAAAAAAGCCATCTGCCATGATGCCTACTAGCGAGTCATCATCGTAGGAGATGGCTTGCGGCTCCAAATGATAGTGGTAAGTTTGCGGTCCTGTGTGGGCGCCATTGCGATCAAATCCTTGTATTACACCTAGCGATACATCCCCCGTACCTTCTGAATCGTTGAAAATAGGCGCGCCGCTTAAGGCAATACCTATCGCACCTAACGGCGTGGCCGATGAAGTTGCAGCAAGTTCCGGTGATACGGGCACAGTTAAGTCGTAATCGTTAATATAATCTTCAATGTCGCCAGGAGAGCGTTGTTGATTAAATAAGGTTTCGTCTTCAGGCTCAACATATAAGCCGCTGGCATTGCCTGAATCCCAGTATGACGAAGTGTGATCGGGTTTGCCTGCCGACTCTAGCGAGACCGTACATCCATCTTCAGACAACACAATGGTGACATTAGGCGCCGCAACAAATTCAAGGTAAGCACTTGAAAGCTCGGTCATAGGTGAGTCGCATGTTGTTGTACTCGAATCACTATCGTTCCCCGTATCTACTGCGGTTCCGGTATCAACACTTGTGCTGCTATCTACCGTTTCATCGGTAGACGAACTTCCGCCACACGCTGTTAGTACCGATAAAATACTTACACAAAACAAAGCACGTAATGCGTGGGGACTTTTCGACATGGTGATTCTCTCTATTAGTATTTACTGCAGCAATATTCATACGTTTATACACTGTGCAAACAAACGTAAGGATCGTGAATAGTCAGTAAATTAGCACAGGGCTTGTATGCACAATGTGCATATTCCATGGAGTTTGTTGATAAGAAAGAACATAGGGAACTGAAAACAAAAAGTACACCCGTTGATACGCGTAGCTCAGGTAAACCGTAAGGGATAGTAATGGTTTTTAGATAAAGAAATTAAATTTGCGTGATTATAGTAAGAGAGGAAATATTTATTGAGGGGTATTTTTAACACCAGAAGGCGTAGTGATTAAAATAAGTTACTGGCCCACCCAGTTGCCGAGTGGGCCATGAAACTGTAAACAAACGTTATATCAGTAAAGCTGTACTATTCAGAGAATGGACGTACAACAACTGTTTCAGCGTTATAAGAACGAACAAAGGCTGACATTTCTTTGTGGTTACAGATAATGGTTTCGCCTTCTAAGCCATGCTTAGCAAGTGCTTTTTCTGTACCGATTGAAACGGCATCTAGACATGCTTTTGAAGCGATATCTTCGTTTTTAGCAACAAGCGCGATACCTTTAGCTTCACTGGTAGTTTTATCACTGTATAAATCAGCAAACTTTCTTAAGCTTACGTCATTACAAAGCAATGATGCACTGAAAGACGCAACATTTAATCCGTTGTCACGAATTAAGCGCTTTGCTGCTCTGTAGCCTTCTGTAGCGGCTGTGTAGCAAGCTTGTGTTTCAATGTTTTGATTAACTGGGTTTAAACGAACGTCTTGAGCAAAAGCATTTAAAGACGCTACTGAAGAGATTAGAGCAATGGCGAAAGTTGACAGTTTCATAATGTAATTCCTATTGTGTAACAAAATTAGAGTTTTCTTAAGCAACGAGTACATTATGACCAAAAATTACGTAAAAGAAAGCTTATTTCGTAATTAAATTACAGAAAAGGGCAAAAAACTGTACTTTTCACATCAATTCTGTAAGTTTTTTACAAAAATTAACCTTTTTAACAATCGTTGTTACAAAATGCGAATATATGTAACGTACATTATTGTTATCTAATATTGGATACGGCTGTATTCAGCAGCTTAAAGATAGATTTTGAAGTTATTAAAATGCTCAAGCGATCTATTGCGCTGACCTATGAAGTGCGAGGGAGTGGATATGTATTTACAAATTTGCGTCAGATAAGTCATGAGGTCACTGAAACAAAAATGCCCACCGGTTTGGTGCGGCAGGCATCAATGATTAAGCTAATAGCCGTGGTGGCTTTTATACTTTTGCGATTAGGTGATTAAATCGTGCATCCAGTTTAGAGAAGGAAGTTTTCGATCTTCTTGGTAGAACAGCCGGTTTAGCCTACCCAGAAGATTGACAGGTCTGGAGGGATCGTGAGATTTAACCCTATGAGAGCTTTCATTAAGCATGAACTCCCAAGGTTGTAGGTTCATTTCATCAATCTCCTCTTGGCGAACACCTAAGCCTTTAAGCGTAGACAAAATCCGTTCTGTCTTGCTTTCTACAACTGGCAAAATGGTACTGCCGTATAAATCAGTTAAAGGCGCATTAATAGCTGCCAATGTGTGGTTAATTGCCGACCACACCATGTCGTGATCAAACTCCCAATCACGGGGCGCGTAATAACCTTCTATTTCCCACTCTAGCTCAGCATTGCTGGCAGCAATACTGCTTTCAGCTTCTGGCGAAAACGACAAATCAGGGCGCGCGCCAATATTGTACGCGTCTACGCTCATGGCAACACAAATTACCAGATCGCCACATATTTCTTTATTTTGATACAAGGCTTCAAATGCCGCCCGCTTAACTCCCATCCACCCGTGCACTTTCGAAGGTTGCTCTACAAAATGACGTACATCGTTGGGTAAGTCTTCACCATAAAGATCGATTAGCAGTGGCAAAGGGTTTTGCTCTGGTGCCTCATCAGGCATCCACACTTCATACTCTTGGCGATTATCTGCTTTTCCGCGGCTTTTAATACCGTAAGATAAATTTACAGGCCGGCAGATACTCCTGTCTTCATCAACTTTATGAAAGTACTCAGAGCGCATTCGCTTGATAAAAGGGGCATCTAAGCCCGCCAGTGCTGCAGTAGGATAGCGATAACCAATCTCGCTGTGCTCAACCATCGTGAGTGTAGGTATGGCTTTTTCAAGCTTACTCTTTACGCCCTTAAGTTGCTCTACATTTGGTAATACAATACTTCGCTCTGGCTCAATAGTGAGCCGACGCCCATCTTCTGCAACGAACTTGGGGGTTTTGTGAAATTCGTACTCAGAAAGGCCGAGGCCTTGCACCGCGATGTTACGATAACGCGACAATTCACTGAAAAGCGCGGTGTGGTTACGAATATGTTTAAACAGGGGGCGGTTTGACGTCATACTACTTATTCCATGTCACGTATTTAAGTTGGAAAATCTGTGCGTATCTATGCAGCCGTTTTTCGGGAATTCCAATGACAGTGTGCCACAAAGATAGCATCAGGCAAGCACCTCCGTGCTCGTACCTCTTTCCTCACTTATTTATATTTAAAAATTTATACCAGACTTCAGCGCCAGCCTTATCGTACTCTTCTACTTTTGCACGAAATGCTTTGCGAAGGTCAACATTAACCAGTGGGGCTGGAAGCAGCGGGTCGAACACCAACCGTTTTAGGGCATTGTCGCCGACGGTATAATATTCCTTTGCTGCATCATCTAGTGATAGGCCTTCTATACGCTTACGCGACCGCGCGAGTTCAATTAATCCTTCTTCATAGCTAGCTTCGAGGTTTTTGGTTTGCCATAACCCTGCTGCTTTTTTTTCCGTCGCGTCTGCGAAGTCAGATGCGTTAAACACCACAGCACCTTTATCTAACCCCAGTCGGTACAAGCGCTTTCGTGTTGCTCCTACCGTATCGTTAAGGTTGTTCGGCCTAACATAAAAGTCTGCTGAGAGCTTTTTCAAGCCCATTAATTTAAGCGCCCTGTCTTGTGCACGTGTGGCCTTACGATCACTCTTTGCTAATGCGGTAGTCAGCACGGTAAGCCAATCACCACGCCATTCGCATAATCTAGACTCTGCCGTATGCCAACTGCTGATCTCGCCAGCAAATTGCTCCCCTTCTTTGCCTAACTGATAATAACCACGCTCCACCACCTTCAGCAGTTTAGCCGACTGTAAGCGAGTAAGGGTAACGCGTATGTTATTTTCCGAAATGCCAAACAAGGCGCCTACTCTTACCGCGCTTGCGGCATCCATTTTTATACCGGGCCGTGAACCAAGTAGCTTCATTAACAAGTGGCGGGCTACGGGTTTACCGGTAGGTTTTTCGGGTAACATATTGCTTTACCAATCTTTTAGTAATTAAAACGACATCAAGTGAGCACTTTACCTAAATGCCAAGCATTTACAAAATATATCCTTTTTACGCTGTCTTAGTTGCCCATAAGCATTTGAACCTACCCACTTGAATATAAGCACGTGAATATAAACTCGTGTTCAAGAGCACTTAAACGTAGCACGTAAACGTAGCGCTTAAACAAAACACCTAAATACAGCCCTTGTGCAGAACGTTTTGCGTAAAGCCTCTTGAACCAGCTTTCTTACTACAAGCAGCCAATTCAATTACATTATTTGACATAAAAAGACACAAAGAGTAATGTTTGGTAAATTTTTAAGACGAGTTCGTTATGTCTTCACCTACGTTGTTCAATACCCATATTGTTGAGAATCAGCCACTTCCCTTAGCTGCCTATAACTTGTGGCAAGATGACCCATTACTCAAGCACGCAGTGATGGCTAATGTCACTTCGCCAAACGCTGACGTAGAATTACAACTAAGTGTATTTGGGCAAGTCGCGGGCTTTGAATTAATGGAACACGGTGAAGTTGCTAACAAAAATAAACCCGAATTCCATCCCTTCGATCGGTATGGTCGCAGAATTGATGATGTAGCGTTTCACCCTAGCTACCACACGCTAATGAGTGCGGGCATGAAGGGTAACGTACACAATTATTCGTGGCAGCATGAAAGTCAACAAGGCGCGCATGTTGTAAGAGCGGCGTTAATTTTCATGCATTCTCAGGCAGATTCCGGCACAACCTGCCCTCTTACCATGACCCATGCTGCTATTCCTGCACTACGACAAGCTAAAGGCTTACCAGATTATTGGGTAGATAAAGTAGTGCATGGCCAATACGATGACCGCACCTTACCAGCAGAGCACAAGCATGGCCTGTCTATCGGTATGGGAATGACTGAAAAACAAGGGGGCTCAGATGTTCGCCGCAATACGACCACGGCGACAAAACAACAAGATGGCAGCTACCGCATTGTGGGGCACAAGTTCTTCTTTTCTGCACCCATGTGTGACGGCCATTTAATTCTTGCGCAAACCAACGCTGGCTTAGGGTGCTTTTTATTACCAAGGGTCATGCCTGATGGCACCTTAAACGAAGTCCGCATTCAACGTTTGAAAGACAAACTGGGAGACTGGAGCAATGCTTCATCAGAAGTAGAGTTTCAAGGCGCTACTGCTTATTTAATAGGTGAAGAAGGTAGAGGCGTACGTGTGATTCTCGACATGGTATCGCTTACTCGCCTTGATTGTATGATTGGCTCTTCGGCTACTATGAGACAAGGGTTAGTACAAGCCTATCATCATGTTAGTAATCGAGAAGCCTTTGGTGCAACACTTATTGACCAGCCTTTAATGCAAAATGTCATCGCCGACCTGACTCTTGAATGTACCGCATCATTGGCACTTACCATGCGGGTCGCCCGCGCCGTTGATGCAAGTAAAACCGATAAGAAAGAAGCTGCCCTAGCACGTATCGCAACGGCGATTGGTAAATACTGGATTTGTAAGCGAACCCCGGCATTTATTAACGAAGCGCAAGAGTGCTTGGGGGGCATTGGCTATGTTGAAGAGAATATTTTGCCTAGGCTATATCGCCAAGCTCCGCTTAATTCAATTTGGGAAGGCAGTGGTAATGTACAATGCTTAGATGTACTTCGCGCATTACACAAAGAGCCAGAAACGAAAGCCGCACTTTTTGATTTATTGCACAGTGCAAAAGGGAAAAACGTCTTCTACGATCGTCACCTGCAAAGCCTTATAGACTCCTTCGAAGATACCGACACCCTAGAGGTTCGTAGTCGTTTAATTACAGAACAAACTGCCCTTGCCATGCAAGGTGCCTTGTTGCTCAATGAGAAAGATAATGTATTGGCGAACACCTTTTGCGAAGCTAGGTTAGGTAAACAACAAGGTTTAGCTTATGGAACACTGCCTGCTAGCACGCCTTTTCTAGATATTATTAAAAAAGGTATGCTTTGCAGTAGCATAGATTAAAACGGGTTAGTACTGTAACCCTGTTCACTCAAGCGGGCATGGGCTGTCATTGCAGATAAGTCCATTTCAACGCCCTCTATTAGCATTTCAGTACTTACATCGTTAGCTGCTGATGATTGGCCGCACACGATTACACGTACGCCCTTATCTATAAGTGCACGCAATAAACTTAAGTTACCGTTATCTTCACCTTTTCGCTTTTGATAGGTCGCGTTATTAATAACATCTAGGGTAGTAGAACCGTGAACCACTAACGCTAGTTGAATATTTTCTTGCTTAGCGCCATTAGCGACATGCATATTAATGAAACGGGCAAGTGAATCAAATTTGCGGTTTACCTTGCCCGCATCTGCCCCTTTAGCCACATCAAAGGCAACTTTAAATTGTTGCTGAGGCGACACACTCACACCTGGCACAGGCGCATGCTTGCCATGGTTATCAAATACAGGGCCTGCGGCAAAATCATCAGTGCCCGCATGGGCAAAAAAAGGCGTGGATAAAGCGCTTATAACGGCAAAGGATGACGCTAAAAGGGGTAACGATTTCATGCATGCTCCACGATGTTATTTAAAGATAAAAAAATGCCCTACTCACCAAATGAATAGGGCGTGTTTTCAATTCAGTGTAACTATTTGCTCGCTGATTTCAAACTGGCAGCATAGCCTTGGGCTTGTTTAAGTAACCGCAGCGCATTACCACTCCAAATATCTGCTAGGTCTTCTTTGGTATAGCCCTCTTCCAACAAACGTTGTGTAATCATGGGCAAATTAACCACATCCATCATGTCGTCTACACCGCCGCCGCCATCCCAGTCTGCGCCAATACCTACGTGCTTGGGCCCCACAATTTCTAACGCATGTAAGAAGTGTTTCATGTACACATCAAACGACGCTTTAACCGCGGGATGCTCATGCTCTATTTCCCTACGCTTTTCTAACAAATCTTTGTGGTCAGCACCTTGTTTAACCATTGCCATTAATCCCTTGTAAGCTTCTTTACGCTCAGGGTTTTCGGGCAATGCAGTAAGGTAGTCGCTGTAAGCATTCATTTGAATAACTCCGCCCGACTCGGCAAGCTGCTTAAGCAAGTCGTCGTCAATATTTCGCGGATGATCATAAATTGCTTTCACGCCAGTATGCGACAATATGATGGGCGTTTTGGACAATTTAATCATGTCTTTCACCGTTTCATCATGAGCATGGGAACCGTCTAACACAATCCCCAGTCTATTTGCTTCGCTCACAAAGGTTTCACCTAACGGCGAAAGCCCACCCCACTTTACGCCTTCGGGATCGGTAGAACTATCACCAAGCTGATTGTTTTTGAAATGTACCGGCCCCGCCATTCGTAGTCCAAACTTATAAAAAGTTTCAAGTAGGCTCATATCCGTCCCTAGCGGATAGGAATTTTCCATACTCATATAGACAATATGTTTGCCGGCTTTTTTGATCTCACTAGCATCATCGGGCTCTAGTGCTAATGCAAAGGTTTCTGGATGTTCGGTAACCATGGTGCGAACAGCAAGCGCCCGCAGTAGAGCGGTATCACGGCTTTGTTGATAACCTTCTGTCGTTAGCGGGCCTTGTGGAGTGTAAAGCACCCAAAAACCACCATCTAGCGCTCCTTCTTGCATTCTTGGAACGTCCACTTGTGAAAAGTCATGTCCATAGGTATGACGTTCCATGATATCAAACCCGGGCCTGACCAAATGCGCAGGCGTATCGAGATGGGTGTCCAAGGTCACTAGTTTTCGCTGAATAGCTTCGGCTTCTTCTAGAGATATGGTATCGGCTGCCTGTGTTACAGAACTCACCATCGTGGTTCCAAGACCTAAGGCTACCACTACCCCAATCATTGCTTTGTTTAATTGATACAGCTTTGTATTCGTTTTATTTGTCATGTTAGAAAGCCACCGTTAATGATGCTTGCACATTGCGAGGGCTTAAAGGGCGATAGAAAGCCGAGCCTACAAACGCAAACGACAATACTTCTTTGTCGAAAAGGTTATCTACGTTCAAGCGTAGACTCACATTTTCAGGCATACCAAAAGGGTTCACACCGCCTAAATCCACATAGGCACTTACCGTGGTGTAGCTATCCATTTCATAGGTTTCGGCGTAATCGGTATAACGGCTGCTGGTATATTTTGCTGATACATTCGCTACTAACCATTCTGTTGGCTCGTAGGTAATGCCACCTGTCATCACCCAGTCTGGGCTATCAGCCAAGGCGCTGCCTTCAGGGTTGCTACCGAAGCCATCTACTAAGCTGGCATTTTTGTACGAGATATTGGCATTCATGTATAACTGTTTTTTGAATACTTCAGGCTGATAAACACCCGATAATTCAAAGCCGTAAGCTTCTGAAGCACCGCCATTAATATAGAAGCTCTCTGGCTGCCCAGTGGCGGGGTTTAATACGTTACTGGCAAACAAACGATTATCAAAGCGGGTATAGAATAGCGCTAATGCCGCGTTAAAGTTTTCTTTGTTGGTACGGTAGCCTAATTCAATATTATCGGCTTCTTCACCTTCGGGTGTATCGGGTTCAAAGCTAACCGCATTGTCATAAATGTCATCTGTACCATTAGGTAGCGCGTAGTTTTTCGAGTAAGACGCGAAGACTTGGTCGGTGTCATTTAGTGTATATACCGCGCCTATTGAAGGTAAGAAATGGTTGCTAAATTTGCCGCCCACAGACTGAGGCCCATAGCCCGCTTCACCATCAATTTCATAGTCGTTGTAGTCGCGATATCCATCGAGTGAATAATCCACACTTAATGACTTTATACCCAGTTCAAGCTTTAAATTATCGTCCATTAAGCTAATGGTATCTTTCACGTACAACTGCGTAGTTTCACGTACCGAGGTATAATCTCGACGATAATATGCCACCTCATCCCAAATCACGTCGCCGTCAGCACTACCGCCAGTTTTATTTAAACGCTGTTGCGTACGATGGTAAGTGTCTTTTTCCTGCCAGCCACCAAATTGTATATCGTGGGCATCGAGGGTTAAGTTGAAATCAGCAACAAAGCCTTTTCTATCACCACCTACTGACGATAAGCCGTATTGCACCCCACGTGGGTGCACTACATCTAGCCCTGCTGCCGCCTGATCTTCATAAATACTTAAGGTGTTACTGTAAGAATCGGGAGAAACACCATAACCATCTTTATCTTCAAAATAATAAGTACCGGTAAATAACAAGTTATCTAACAAATAGGTTTCAAGCTGAGCAGAATAAAGCTTATCGTCGCGAACGTTTACGCGGTCTTCGTAATAACTTGTACAGTTACTGCCGGTGAACACAGGGGTAAAGTCGCTTTCATCAGCCACTCCATCTTGGTTGAAATCGTAAACACCGGTTAATGGTGCGATACAGCCTTCAGGAATGGCGTCTAGGTAGCTGTAATAATAGTTATCATCAAAAGTCGCTTCGGTGCCGGAGGGTGAGTCGTAATCAAAAAAGTCGTTCGCCACATAACTAACGGTAAATTTCGTTTCGTCACTAAAGGCATAAATTGCTTTACCCTCAATGTGCTCCCTGTCGATGGTACCTGGCCCGCGCCATAAATCGCTGTCGGTTTTCGAGCGACTTACGTAAGCCTTGAAACCATTAATATCTCCGGTTTCCAATTTAACGAAAGAGCGATTTAAATCATCATCACCAATGGTATAAGACATCATGCCACCGGCTTCGTCAGACGGGTCTACCGAATAGTACGAAGCTATAGGCCCTAAAGTAGAATAACTTGGTGCGGAAACATCGCCTGCACCTGGAGAAGCCACTACAGACGCTAAGTTCTCGTTATCTACATATCTGAAAATAGGGCTACCGCCAAAAGCATCTGAACGCCCCATGGGTACGCCATTCAATACAAAGCCCATTTGGCTTAAGTTGAATGCGCGCACATTCACAGAGTTTCCAAACTCATATAAACCTAATGCACCGTCCGTTTGCACATTAAAACCAGGTAAACTTTCTAACATTTTGAGCCCAGATATACCGCCTGGGGCCGACAACAACGCTTCTCGTGTAACGGCTAGCGTATTGGTCACTTCACCAGTACCAATGGCTACCTCGGTAGTAGAGATACGACGACCTACTACTTGAATTTTTTCTTCTTCAGTTTCAGCACTGGCGGTTTCACTTTCTTGTGCATACGCAGGGCTGACGGCAAACATTGCCGCAATAGAGACACTTAATAGTGTGGGACGGAACGATTTATTTGTTTTTATCATGAGTGTGTTTCCTGCTGTGACTGCAACTACGTACCAACTCGGAGGAAAACCAAGCGGGAGTTCAATCAACACATCACAATAAACATACCAACAACGTTAGACTTAAGTATAAATATAGGCGTTATTTTAATCAGGCGAGCAGCCACCTAGCCTAAGCAACTCATCTGATGAGTTTATTCTTAATCGTTTTTGTAGGTAACCATTCACATTAACCACTATTACGCTTTGGCAATGCACCAAGAGATCGCCAGTGGAAATAAGTGGTGCACCACAACAGTGAACAGGTCACCTTTAAAAATTAAAACACTCTTTAATTTTCAACAACTAAGACATAAAATCTGTGGTGGCGATCAGGCTATTTTAAAACACATTATAAGTGTAAAAACTGCGGTATGCTTGCTATTCACTTTTGCAATTTTTATATTGCTTAAATAATGACATCATCCAAATAATTTAAACTTCATGGAACCGAATTACGCCAATTACTCCTACAATGAGTTACTAGAGGCATTAGAAACCATTGACCATCACGCATACCCTGACCGAGTCAATAGCATCAAAGCAAGATTAGCCACACTAGATGATAAAAACGGTAACGTATCTATACGTGGTGATTATAAAGACATCAGCCTATTACTGTTTTTAATTTGTTCGGTACTTGGTGTGATGTGTACTTGGATGCTAATTAAAGGAAATGAAAATGATTTTAGGGCTATCGTTGGCGCCTTTCTGCTCCCCGCCGCCCCTTTTTTATATTGGCACTACAAGAAAAAATGGAAAACTCACGCAAAAGACCTCTTCATTCTAAATAAAGAGGGCGTGCTTTATAGCTTTAAAGGACAAGATGCCAAATTAGCATGGGCGAATATTACGTCCATCGAGTTATCCCGAACCAGATATCATAGCAGCCTATCTTTTGAGTCAAAGCATAAAGATAAAAGTATCTATATTGATATAAAAAAGTTTCGGTGTAGTCAGTTAACAGTAGAAAACTTCATTAGAAAAAAGGCCGCCGAACACGGTATGCCATATTATAAAAGCACATTATGGAGGGGCAAAAAGCGAATAGCATAAGCAAGGTCCTCACTCCCAAAACCCTTGATAAAAGCGGCTTATTTTAAAGACCTTGCGTTGATGATATGAGTCTTAAATTATGCTTCTTAAGCTTTACGCTTGGGAATATCTGCTGTAATGCTTAAGTAAAATAGTTAGTTTACGCCAACTTAGCGTTAAAAAATGCAATGGTTCTAGACCATGCTAACTCAGCATTGTCTTTATCAAACCGCCCCGTAGAATCGTTATGAAAGCCATGGTTCGCATTTTTGTACATATGCATGTCGTACGAGACATCATTAGCTTTCAAATCTTCTTCGTATTCTGGCCAAGTGGCATTTACTCGCTCGTCTAATTCACCAAGTTGAATAAGTAATGGTGCCTTGATATTTTTGCGTAATGCTTTGGCTGCTGGGGTACCGTAAAAAGGCACACCTGCATCTATAAGGTCGCTATCGATGGCAGCTAGGTAGTTCACCATGTAGCCACCGAAACAAAAGCCCACGGCGCCTAGTTTTCCGCTAGATAATTCATGCCCTTTGATAAATTCAGCGGCGGCGACAAAATCATGTTCTATTTTTGAACGGTCCAGAGTTCGCTGCATAGCGCGGCCTTCATCGTCATTGCCCGGATAACCACCTAATGGAAATAAAGCATCGGGAGCAAACGCAATAAAACCCGCCTTTGCTAGTCTTCTGGCTACATCTTTAACATAAGGATTTAGCCCTCGGTTTTCGTGTATTACCAATACTACCGGCGCTTTCTTTTGCGTGGTTTCATCTTGTTTCAGCGCATTCGGTACGACCAAATAGCCCTTACCTTCTCCATGCCCTTTGGGTGAAGCAAAGGTTTCGTAGGTTGCGGTAATATCTGGATCATTAAAAGATATCTGTTCGGCCAGCGCGTAGTTAGGTAACAATGCAGAGGTTAAGAAAGACATGGAATAACCAAGGGCAACCAACCCTGTGAGCTTGGTCATGAATGTGCGTCTGTCCATGCCTCCGTGGGCATAAGCGTCGTACCAATCGAAAGCTTCTTGTGGAATGGCTTTGTTTTCCTGCTCAAGGCTGTTTTCCCGCTGAAGGCTCTTGTCCCGCTGAAGGCTCTTGTCCCGCTGAAGGCTCATAGTTAATCCTTAATGATACAAAGTGGTAATGCTAGGTAAGTGAACTGCTAGTTAATAACTAAATAAGTGTGGGTGTCCAGACTAATATCCAATTTAATATGAAAACAGGCGTACTTTTGCGTCGTACCGCATTTATGGCGAAGATAATCGTAAATGCAACGTAAATAGGTTTCATTACTACAAATAAGGCGTTAGCTTTACTCCAATATCACTATTTTGATACGTCATTATGATGTCGTAAAACATGAGGCTTATATGGGAACGTTAAAAGAACAAACTGAAGCGAAGGTGGAAGCTGGCCGTAAAGGTAACCCAGATTTCATGAAAGGAGTTGATGCAGAAATAGCAAAAGCTAAATCGTTTCAGCAAGGCAGTGATGCATTGGCTATTGGTGATAAAGCACCGGCGTTCACGCTGCCAGATGCAAAATCGAATACTGTTTCACTCTCTTCTCTATTAAACCAAGGGCCTGTTGTAGTCACTTTTTATCGTGGCAGTTGGTGCCCCTACTGTAATTTACAGCTAAGAGCACTTCAGTCTCGATTAGACGATATTAAACAGCTAGGGGCAACGTTAGTGGCGATAAGCCCGCAGGTGCCCGATGATTCGCTCAGTGAAGATGAAATTAGCAAAATGGATTTTATCGTACTGTCAGACCAAAGTGCTAAAGTTGCAGCTCATTACGGCGTAGCGTGGGAAGTGCCTGAGTTTCTAATTGAACATATGAAAAATGATAGGCAACTCGACCTAGAAAGCATCAACAATGGTAATGGTAACATTCTGCCTATTCCAGCAACCTTCGTGCTTAATCAAGGTGGCGACGTAACCTGGCGCTATGTAGATGTAGATTATCGAACTCGCTCAGAACCGCAAGATATCGTTGATGCGCTTAAAAACATGTAAGCCTAATGGCTTGCAATCTAGAGAGTAGGATACTAAGACTCGGTAGATATGCTTAAAACAGCAAAAAGGTGGCCATGGCCACCTTTTTTAAATTATGTGCTGAGCAACAACAATGTAAATGAAAACTACATACTCAGGCTTCAATTTTACTACTTATTAATTTTTTGTCTTCGCTGCAGCCAAATCAATAATTTCAACGTTGGTATTAAATTTACCATTGGTTAAAACATTATTCATTTTATCTGGATCTTCCGCATACTCTTGTACAAAGGCTAAGATATTTTGACCGTTACAAGTAACATTCTTAGCAATATAATGCTTTCTCAAACCAGAATCTTTAATTGATTTATGTAATTGAATTTTGCTGCCTTGCGCTGCAACAACACATAATTTAGAAGATACTGAATCATCCGCTGAAAATAAGGAACCCGCTGCGTTCGCCATACCAATAGTTGACAAAGAAAGAGTGATTGTCGCTAATGTTTTAGTGAAAGTTTTCATCATTGTTATCCTTTAGGTTAAGTCGAAGTAAGTTTTGCAACCTAAATGCCAAAACAACAAAATCAAACAAAATCAAACAGATAACCAGTTAATATCATTTCCCCGACATAGGCATAGATATCTAAAAGACTTAAAATTAGCTTTTTTGACCACAATTTAGCCTTAATTTTAATCAGTTTTATTTTTATTTTTATTTTTATTTTAAGCATTGTTTAACTAAAACCCAATAAAAATAATTCCTTCATTTAACTACCTTTCCGACAATTAAAAAATCGGCCATTAATAACGCTTAATTAAATGAGCATTAACTATAATTTAAAAATAAAAATTGAAGCGCATTAATTAATTTTTATCACAACCAATTAATCATGATCTCATTATTTATCTGTTCAGTATTTTTAAAGGGGAGACACCCGCATTGAAAATCACTTACGGAGATTAATTACATGTTAACACGAAGGAATTTCATAAAAGCTGGTGCTGGAGCAGGAGCGGCGCTAGGTCTTGGATCTATAATGAGTTCAACTGCTGCGGCACAAGAACTTAAGCTTAAGACTTCTACGGGGCCATTAATGCCTACCCTTGGGGAAATCGAAAAAGGCGCGAGTCTACCCACCAATGCGATGACAAGTAGTAAACATTATCGCCCAAAGTACCGGATGGGTTTAGGAGGGCTTGCAGCTGGAAACGGCTTTAATACTATTTCCAGTGACGAAGAAATACTGCAGATGCTCAATACCGCATGGGACTCGGGAATTCGGCATTATGATACATCGCCATTTTACGGCTTAAGTTTAAGTGAAAGGCGCTACGGCGATTTACTGAGGAATAAAGAGCGGGATGAATATGTGCTTTCTTCGAAAGTAGGTAGGCTGTTAACCGCTTCGTCTAAACCACTAGAGAACAGTTGGCACTGGGCCGATCACTCTCCGTTTCATTACCGCTACGATTATACGGCATCAGGCACACGACGCTCCATTGAAGACTCATTACAACGTATTGGCGTATCATCCCTTGATATTGTGTACATTCACGATTTGTCACCTCAAAACAGCGATATGGGTGACGATTGGGTGCACTACTTCGATCAAGCCGCTAAAGGTGCTATTCCTGAATTAGCGAAAATGCGCGATGAAGGTATTATAAAAGGTTGGGGATTTGGCATTAATACTCCCCATGCAGCCTATAAAGCCCTTGAAATATCAGACCCCGATATATTTTTGTTAGCCTTACAATATTCCATTTTGGATCATGATGAAGCCTTAGAGAAGACCTTCCAGCTGTTGGATAAACGAGATATGTCTGTGGTGGTAGGCGCTCCGTTAAATGGTGGTTTCCTAGCCGGTAGAAATAGATTCAATTATTCGAGCAAAATCCCGAATGCCATGTCACAGAAATTTGATGCTATTAACACTGTTGCCATGAAACACGGTATCGATATGAAAACTGCAGCGTTACAGTTTGCTGAAGCCCCAGACACTGTCTCGGCCATCATTCCTGGCGCTCGAACTATGGAGCAAGTGACAGCGAACATTAAGGCGATGAAAGTAAAAATTCCTAGTGAGTTTTGGAGTGAGTTGAAGTCTAAAAACCTTATCGCTCAAAACGCCCCCGTTCCTAGCTAAATACTTTTAAGATAAATGATCTTAAGGTAGATGATTTTAAGGTAGATGCTCTTAAGGTAGATGATCTTAAGGTAAGCATTACAAAACTAAAACTTTTCTGCTTTCAATTTATCGACGAAGGTAAAGTGAAGTATTCAGTAGGAAGTTAGTGGCACAGATAGGCACTCATAGTTTTACGTTTAATCCATAAGGTAAACGTGAGTGCCTATTTATCCTTCACGCTAGTCATGAACTCTAACGATGCCATTTCTATCAATCGGCTTTTAGTGCGCTCAAACTCGAACATCAGTGAGCCGCTTGTATAAATCTCTTCCTGAGGTACGTAAGCCGTCATGACCAAGTTAGTTTTACTGTCATAACATTCGTCTACCAATGCAATAAATCGGCGTAATGCATCATCCATTGGCGCTAAAACCACTTCCCGCTCTCCGGTTTCAGCAGAGGCGATGTTGATATTCGAGCCATTATCTTCTGTGCCCCGCGCTTTAATTCTCTCGTATGCCTGGCCACTCATAGGCGGTACGTTGAACACTAAGATGGTTTTATACAATTTGGCTAACTCTACGTAATCAAAGTGACTACGAGGCCCTTCACACAACGAGGAAAAATCAAAACAAACTGCTTTATGGCTTATGCCTGAATTGCTTATATCAGTGTCACTTTGGGCGATGGTATTAATAGTTCGCCCCAACACCGTTACGCTTGAAGCCACATCATTAAATATTAAGTCGTACTGACGAAGGAGGGTTTGATGCAATTTTGCCTGCGCTTGCAATGATTTAGGTAATTCGAAATAACGTTGAATGTAATTAAGCGCACGCTTTCTATGGTCTTGTTCGCCATTAAGATGCAGTACATGTAAATGGGCTTCAATGGCCGCGATAGCGGGTAAAAAGCGTGAGCGCTGTAATCCATTTCGATAAAGCTCGTTGGGCGCGCAGTTGCTGGTACACACCACTACCATGTTAAGTTCAAACATGTACTGCAGTAAGTTACCTAATAACATGGCATCGCCTATATCAGATACAAAGAATTCATCAAAACACAGAACCTTGTGCTGCTTACTAAGCTGCTTGGCAATATGGCGCAGGGGCTCAGACTTACCGGATATCTCAGTGAGACGCTTATGCACATCCTGCATAAAATGATGGAAGTGTTTTCGTTTACACAAAGTGCTAGGCAAACACGCGTCTAGCAAGTCCATTAGAAAGGTTTTGCCCCGCCCTACCTTGCCCCACAAATAAATACCTTTATTCTGTGGTTGCTTACTTTTAAGAGAAGCATCTTCTTGAGCACCCTGTAACGAAAGATACAGTTGCTGAAGTAATACAATGGCGTGTTCTTGTGATGGGTCTTTTTGAAGTTTACCCGAATCGACAAATGCTTGATATTTGGTAAGCGGTGAGGACCGTTGCATACAGGTTTTTTATGATTGTTGCCGAAGAAGATAGCGTTGCGCGTATGTTTGAACTTTCAAACTTTTACACCCTATGAACACAGTGCAAAGCGCAACACTCGATGATTACCAGCTTACGATTAAGAGGTTTTACCCCACACTGAACTTGGCTTATTGGCTTTCTCTTTCGCTTTTTGGGCCTGCATATCCGCTTTTACGTTCTCGCGTATTTGCTCTTTCGTATGCGCTGTTTTTTTGGCATCAGGACGATACTTCTTCACCATGCCCTGTAGTAAATTTCGTACTACTTGGTCACCAGCCACTTTATAGTTTCTGTGATCGGGTTTTCTGAAAAACGCAGAAAGTTCGTTTTTGCTTAATCTGAAATCAGCCATTTGAAGCGCATTAATCATGTCTTCGTCTTTGTAGCTCATAGCAATACGGATTTTTCGAAGCACTTCGTTGTTACTCAAACGCTCACCGGCTTTTAAAATAACAGGCTCAACACCTTCTTGTTTGCCACGTCTTTTAATGATTAAGCCGTCTAAGAACAAAGAGATGATTTTGTCTCTGCAAGGTAGATACCCTTCTTCACCTTCTTTTTTCATAATTGAATGAAGGTAGTCTACATCCATGTCGTAATCTACTAACTTGAAAATACCGATAGCAGCGGTATCGTTAATTGCCAAAGCAAAACGTAGGCGTCGTAGAACATCATTGTGGATCATGGTTTTTAGTCTTAATCTAGAGGTGGCTCATTTATTATGGCGTAGTTTATCGCAATGGCTAATAGACCGCGAATTAAAAGCGCGGGTTTGCGTGATTTGATTCGGCTTTATGTTTAATTCGTGTTATTTACGGTAAAAAATCGATCCTAATTGGCGGTTTTCTTCTTTAAACTACTACAGCAGCTTTTTATTCGGCGTACTTATGACACCAACAAATAAAAGTAAACATACAGCAAGCAAACCCTTTTACCTGATTTTAGTCTTATTGGCGTTAAGCTTCTTAGCTGGGTGTGCCAGCAAGGGCCCACAAATTAACATTGATGAAAGCCAAAATTTTGCTGACATCAATACCTTTTTTGTTCGGCCCCCACTTAATAGTTTGAACCCAGAAATAGAAAGCCAACTTACATCAGCGATTAGCCGAGCACTTATCGCCAAAGGGCTTAAGCCCTCGCCAGAAGAAGGTGCAGATGTACTGGTAGGTTTCCTTCCTTCTACCGCCAGTGAAGAAAATGACACGCGGTTAAACCTAGGATTAGGCACGGGTGTATTTGGGCGTTCTGGTGGCATTTCCCTTGGCAGTATATTCAGCGTACCCATTGGTGAGCGTGTGACGCAATATCAAAATCTTCAAATCGATGTGGTACGTGGCGATACCTTTATCTACAGTGCGGTGGGCAGTGTAGAAGTAGAGTCTACCGATTCAGTCACTATCCAAAATAAACTTGGCGAGTTAGTGGCCAATTTACTTGAAGCCTTTCCAGCAAAATAAAAGTCACTTATGCCGGGCGCGTGGCATAATGTGAATAGTTAGCTTGCTTGTTATAAGGCTCTCTCGAGTATGCATCGCAGGCAATAAACCCTATACAGAAGGTTTTTTATGAAAGTTATATTCTTTGCTATCACACTTTTTCTCACCGGATGTGCAAGCACTAACGGCTTAGCGGTGTTCTCTTTTTCAAATGCTGAAGTTCAGTCGTTGCTTACCAAGCAAATGCCTAATTTAACTGAAAACGTTAATCTTATGGGCTTGCCTGTACAGCTAAATGTGAATGATGTGAGCGTAAATATTGGCCCAGATAACCGCGATGTAATATCACTTGGGTTAGACACAGGTGCCGAAATTAATGCTTTCGCCTTTAAATACCCCGTACGTTTAACCTTTCAGATTGAAGGCAGCCCTTACTATGATAGTGAGCAAAAAGCCGTATTTCTCCGCAACCTTAATTTACTCGACTCAAGCGTAGAAGCAGGAAGCTATAAGGGAAATCTAAAGCCATTAAACAATGAAGTGATGAATTTACTCAACGCTTTTCTGGCGGTTAATCCTGTTTATAAATTAGATATGAATAACCCTAAAGTGGCGCTATTAAGCAAAGTACCGCTAGACATGAAAGTGGTTGAGGGTGCTGTTCAATTAGTACCAAGAAGCTGGAATTAGTATCAACAAACTGGAATAACTAGGCCATAATAAAAAATAATAATAAGGTAACGCATGAAGATTAGCTTAACACTGCTTCAAATAGCACCTCGATTAGTCGCGATGGGCACTTTAGCGCTAATAATGACGCCAGCAACAGCTTTTAGCGCTGAAAAGATGGCGACTGCTCCTATTATTCAGCCAGCCCCTTTAGTGTCGATTGCCAGCCACGATAGTTTTTTTGACAGTATACGCGCGCTATGTGGTAAAGCGTTTGCGGGGAAAGTAACGGTTGATAACCAGCCTACTAGCAGCATGACTGATAAACCTTTGGTTATGCATGTCAGGCGCTGTAAAGACGATGTGTTATATATCCCCTTCCACGTGGGTGAGGATGCATCTCGGACGTGGATCATTACAAAAACGGGCTCTGGGTTGTCGCTCAAACATGATCATCGCCATAAAGATGGTAGCTACTCGGAATCGACAATGTACGGCGGCCATACCCTTGATGCTGGTTGGCCCCAGGTTCAATCCTTTCCCGCCGATGCCTACTCTAAAGCCTTGTTTGCGAAAAGTGGCATTCCCCAATCAAGCTCCAATATTTGGCAAATGTTTATTTACCCGGAAACCTTTACCTACCGATTGATTAGAGAAGGCAGAGAGTTCCGGGTCGATTTTGATTTAACCCAACCTATACCGGTTCCTTCGGCACCCTGGGGCTATGCTGACTAAGTTTGGTAATACAAGAAGGAGCGCCTTGCACTACTTAGCTAAATGCGGGGCGCAAACGTTAGCCGTTTGCTTAGCATCGAATATTTCAATCCAATAATCATCTGGATCTTTAATAAATGCGATGCCTTTCATCGAACCATCGTTAGGGCGTTTTTGGAAAGGCACACCTAGCGCTTCAAACCTTTCACATGCAGCGTCTAGATTCGGTACGTGAAAGCCAATATGACCAAAGCCTTTTGGTTCACTATTGCCATTATGATAGCCAACACTATCTGCGGTATCTCCCCAGTTATGAGTAAGCTCTAACATGGCTGGACGACCAAAAGTTTGTGCGGTGCGCTCACTGTCATCTTCGCTAATATCAGAAAAATCGTCACCCGCTGCTAAGAAATAAAGGCTAAATTTCATCTCTTCAAAGTCAAGACGTTTTAGCAAGGTCATTCCCATTACTCGTGTATAAAAATCGAGTGAACGCGCAGGGTCGGCAATACGCAACATCGTCTGATTGAAAACAAAGCCTTCGGTGGCTTTATCTTTGTCTTCACATAACCCTTCAGCATTATCAAAGTGTCGGCTCATTGAAATAGTATCCTTAGTTAAGTGACGTTATTAAGCGTTAAAGTGGGGGCAAACAACCAATTAAACAACAACAAAAGCAGCAACAGGTCATTTATTGTACAGCCATTTAGACTATTTGACCCTATTTACACCACTTTCACTCTGTTAGTACAAAGCCTGAACATTTATACTTTGTTTATTCACTTGGCTTTACCCGAACTCATAATAAATGCGCTTTTTTGTTTTTATCCTGTTACTGGTTGTTTGTACTTCTGCCCATTCGCAGAAGGCTAGCCCCTTGCTTTCTCAGGATGAAGCGTCATTTCAGCGCGCTGAAACACTACTTTCCCAGGCACAACAAGCACAAGATTCCTCGCCAAAACGCAGCACTATATGGGCCAATCAAGCCCTAAAAATATCGGAAGAAATAGACGATTTTAGCACGTCCGCACAAGCGCATTTTCTACTTGGAAAACTAACGAGTCGAACCAATCAATACAAAAAATCACAGCACCATTTTTTTACCGCTTCAGCTATATTTGAAAAGCTCAACGATACGGAAAATTATATATTGTCGCATGTGGCCTATATCGATGTATTGGTGAAAGATAAACAATTCACCAAAGCGGAAAACGCTATTACAACGCTAGTGCCATTGGCTTTTCAATACGGCGTAGATTTCCCTATTGCGATTACCTTAAAAACCAAAGGTGATTACCATTTCGCACGGGCAGAACACACTATCGCGGTTGTGCAATATTTGATGGCTATTGAATATCTCACTGCCAACGAAAGTCACATCCAAAAACTAAACGCAAGAACCCTCGTCAGAATTGCTGAAGCCTACAAGCGTTTAGAGAATCGAGAAAAAACCGCTGAATATTACGAAAAAGCATTAGCCATTTTTACTGATTTAAATGAAGTGAAATCTATGGCGCGTACCCTCAACACACTGGCTGAAGCACATCGTTATCTTGGCAATTTAGTACTCGCACTAGACTATGCATTACGAAGCCTGGCCCTTCACGGGCAAATAGATGATGCTGAAGGCCGTGCTAAAGCATTAACTGGCGCAGGCATTATTTACCGGCACATTGGTCGCTATGAACAGTCTTTAGAGCACGTTCATCAAGCGCATCTGTATTATAAGAAAATTAATAATGCAACGGGCATTGCTAAAACGTCAAATCAGATAGGCCATATTTATTTTAGATTAGAACAATTCGACCAAGCCCGCTCGTTCTACATGCTGTCCATTAGCTTGCCAGAGGAAAAAGTTGAACCCAAAACCCTTGCTACCGCACTGAGAGAAAGTGCGATTATCGATTACAACAAGGGTAACTATGCTTCGGCGAAATTGTTAGCGCAGAAAGCGGATAATATCTACCGAGACAGTAATGACAAAGCAAAACAATCAATAACTCAGCGTATATTGGCGAACATTCAACGAGACGAAAATAACATTTCAGGCGCGCTTGATTATTATGAAGAATCACTGGTTTTAGCCACAGAGATAGAAAGCGATTTTTACCAAATTAAAACGCTCATTCCATTAGCTACCATGCTTTTTGATACTGACATGGAAGAGGCTGTAAAGCTGTTAAAAACAGCCGTAGCATTAGCTCGTAAAAATGGCTACAAGAGCTATATGTTAGAAAGTTATCGTCATCTACGTTTAGCAGAGAAACGTAGAGGCAATACAGCAGCCTCTTTACAATACGCTGAACAAGAAATTGCCTTAAGCGAAGTTATTCAAGAAGACATTAGTAACAACGAACTCGCGCTGGAGAAAGCCAAGCTACATTCATTAAGACTAGAAATAGAATTAGAAACGATGCGAGAGACAACCAAACTCGATAAGCTTGAGCTGGCTAGAAAGAACAATGAAATTGAGATAGCCCAGCAAGCCACTACCATTTCAGAACTGGAATTAACTAAAAATAGATATGCCAGTGTCGCATTAGCATTATTATTAGCTGTTTGTTTAACAGCGATACTGTTTATTTATCGTCGCTTTATGCTGTCGAAACAACACAACAGGGAACTCGACTATTTAGCCACACGAGACCCATTGACGAACTGTTTTAATCGCCGCGTTTTGTTTGATTTAATGAAACGGGATTTTGCGAGAAAGCCAAAGCCTGAAGAATATTGCGTGATAATGATAGATATCGATTATTTCAAATCTATCAATGATAATTACGGGCATACCATCGGTGATTCAGTACTTCGAGGCGTTGCTAAAACGTTACAAAAATGTGTTCGTCAAAACGACGTTGTTGCAAGATTTGGTGGAGAGGAGTTCTGTATTGTATTACCAGATACCTCCTCTGACCAAGCCATGCGTATAGCTGAAAACATGCGAGAAACTATTCAAGTTTGCCGCTTTGATGATATCGCGGTTACCTGTAGTTTGGGCGTAACGACCATTCGCAATAATGCGACAACACCTTCTGAGTTTATAGACCAAGCCGATCTCGCGTTATTTAAGTCTAAATCGTTAGGCCGTAATCGGGTAACCTTGTGGAGCGAGGCTCTTGCTAGAGCGCAAGACTAACGTAACTATACAACGGTAATTACATCTTCCATCGGCAAACGTGCCTTAGGTAAACCGTGGTTCCAGTCTTGCTCTTCGTCTGCATAGCCAAGTGCAAGCGCCACTTCACAAACATGTCCGTCTAACTCTTCGCTAAACAATTCACCAATCAAATCAGCGTCTACACCTTCCATTGGTGTAGAAGAAATACCAAGACGGGCTAGAGTGTGGAGCAAGTTTCCAAATGCTAGATAAACTTGAGCTTTTGTCCATGCACCGTTGTAGCCATTCTCATCAGTATTAGCTTCTGCAAAAGCGTAAGCCCCCATAAACGAGTCTCGCATTGCTTCTGGTAAGTGACCAGACGCCACCTCAGCATCAACACGCTTAACAAATTTCTCTTTGGTAAACTTAGGGTCGTAAGCAAATAAGATTGTGTGCGATGCTTCTTTTGCATGCAATTGGTTGAACTGGTGCTTGTTAGCAAAAGTGTCGTGTAGACGCTGTTTTGCAGCGTCACTTTCAACCACAACAAACTTCCAAGGCTGAGAGTTTATAGAAGAGGCTGATAACCTTAGTGCTTCCAATATAGTGGTTAAATCTTCTGAAGAAATGCGTTTGCTACTGTCGTACTTTTTAACGGTATAACGCTGGTTTAAATCACTGATAATTTGATTAGACATAACTAATTCCTAATATTTAATGCGAATACTTTAGATGCAGAGAAGTTTAACGAGTTATACTAAAGACGATAAGCCCAGTAATGATTGAATGAGTTTAAACAATTTTTTGATAATGGAAGCGCAGGCTAATCACCTACTTTTCACTGCCGTACTAGAAATAGAAGGCGGATAATGGAAAATTGCGCTATTTTTGAAATCACTATCGATACAAAAGAGCAGTAATGACAGAGCAACCGTCTCTTTCAATTAAAAAGAATCTAACAATTCGCCTGTTACGCGTACTTAGGTACAACAAGGCTAGAGTAGAACGCGCACTTGTGCTTATGCCTGCTGAGCACAAGCCATTGTTTCATGTACTGCCGTTTTTACTGCACGTAAATCATCCTGAGCTTCCAGGTTATATTGAAGGCGAAAATATTCCCTTTGGTATTCATAACTACTCATTTCGCGATGTTGTTGAAAATGCACTCTTGCAATGCTTTCCAGATAAGCGTGATTTGCTTTCTGATATCAAGCCCCTGTGGCCCCGTCAGCGAGCTATTGACGCTTTGGTACTGATGGGAAGTATTGGCACCATTGCACAAACTGACACCTCTGATTTCGACTATTGGGTTTGTGTCGATGGCAATAAACGCTCAGAAGCATCGCTTACTAAACTACAAGAAAAATTAACTGCCATTGAACGTTGGGCAGACAGTAAATTCGGTATAGAAGTGCACTTTTTTCTATCTGAAATTGACAATGTGCGACGCAACGACTTTGGTATTGCCGATGGAGAAAGCGCAGGCTCTGCTCAAGCCCTGTTTCTTAAAGCTGAGTTTTACACCACCAATATTGTAGTGGCTGGAAAGGCGCCTTTTTGGTGGTTAACCCCAGAAAAGACAAATGATCAGCAATATGCAGCATTAAAAGACCACTTAGAAGACGGTGGTTCCCCAGATTTAAGTTGGTTTATGGACCTTGGTAACCTTGAAAAGCTCGACGCCAGCGAATTGTTTGGTGCTGCAATATGGCAGTTAAGCAAGGCCATGGACTCGCCGTTCAAGTCGGTACTAAAAATAGCGAAGTTAGAAGTTTATCTTGCTCATATTGAGCACGGTCAGCCTTTATGCAGCTTGCTTAAAAAGCATGTTCACCGAGGTGCTGAAGCACCTGGACAAGTCGCGGTTATCGACCCTTATGCGCTAATGTTCGACCAACTTATTGAACATTACGAAAAGGAGGGGCAGCCTGAAGACATGTTATTGCTTCAACAGTGCCTGTACCTCAAATGCAATTGCAAACTAAGCCAACCGCCGCTGCGTGGCGAAACATCAACGTTTAAACGCAAGATAATAGCGGCCTACGCTAAAAAGTGGGGATGGACAAAACAAGACCTTTATCATTTAGATAATCAGCATGAATGGACGTTCCATGAGCGGGTTCAATTGAGCCGACGTATTCACCGGTTTCTTTTGAAATGCTATCGACGTATTTCAAGTCAGCTTGGTGCTGAACAACAAACTATGAGTAAAGAAGACATGACCGTATTAGGTCGTCGACTGAGTACGTTTTATGGCAAGAAACCGAACAAAATTGAATTTCTACGCCGCGCGTTTGATGAAAACCTTTACTGCGAAACGGTAACCGTGGCGTTAAAGCAAAGTAAAACAGGGCAAGAAACTTGGACAGTGTATGCCACAGATATGCTCAGCAAGTCGGGAAAAATATCGCAAAATCAGAAGATAACGCAAACATCCTCTGCTATTGAGTTAGTTGTATGGTGCGTAGCAAATCGTATTATCGACGCAAAAACCACCATCTATCTTGATTACAATGCCACAGAGGTAAGCGAGCTGGATTTGAACGACTTATTGAAACATATCTGCCGCTACTTTCCACCCATTAAAGTCTCTTCGCTGCAAAGGGATAACTTGCTTACTAGCGCTCGCGTTACAACCTGCTTAGCGGTGGTAAATTTCAACACGCTTAGGCAAAAGGCGAGCGTTGAAGAAGTCTCTGTGTTGTATACCACATCGTGGGGCGAAACCTTTTTATTTCACGGGAAAGATGTGCTTGATACACTCTGGTTTGAGCTTGAAGAAACGGAGCCTACACCGCCTTGTTATGCCATGGTACCTCGCGGAAATCAGCAGTCTCGCATTCAGGGTGAGTTTTTAGAATCCACAGGTGTGAGTTTTTCACTTATTCACTAAACACGCCCTCTGTGTTCTCCCTCATCTATTCTGCGCCTCTCTTTATTGCCAAACAGCCACTTTAGCTAGGCATGCCATAAGATTACTTATCTTGAACCTGAAAAAGCTAATATTTTTTTGTTTATCTAGGTATGCTAGAAAACAAATCTACGTATTAAATTGTGGCGCTATCATGCTAAAAACTAAAACCCAAAAATCCGTTCTCCCTTTTGTTTTGTCACTAACATTGCTGTGTACCCTGTTAAGTGCCTGCACTAACGTCACTACCACTACTCAATCGGCAACGTCACTCGATAAAAAACTTACCGCAGAACAACTCATCGAGTCTCTTGATTTAACCGGTCACGTTGAAGGTGGTTTTTTTCGCCAAACTTTTAAAGCAGATCACAGGCCGCCAATAAGTACAGCAAACGGTGATAGAGTGAATATGACCTCTATTTATTACCTGCTAAGTGCCAAATCCCCTATTGGACATTTTCATATGAATCGTTCTGACATCATGCATTACTTCCACATGGGAGACCCCATTACCTATTACCTCATTAACCAAGATGGCAGCCTTGAAACCCATGTATTAGGGCCCGACCCTACGCAAGGTCACAAGATGCAAATGGTGGTGAAAGGCGGAACATGGAAGGCATCAAAAATTCTCACTACAGGCCCATATGGTTATGGCTTAATAGGGGAAGCGGTAGCGCCTGGTTTCGAATACGTTGATATGCAATTAGGCGAACGCGCTGAGTTAATTAACCAATTTCCTCAGCACAGTGAGCTCATTACATCGTTAACGCGATAGATCATATACCTTGAAAAAAAAGGGGGGTGGTAAAAGTCCCCTGCCTTCTTTTGTGTAAACTCTTGATGCGTATAATCCCCCTGTTATAGTAGGTGTTTACCCACTATCAAATTAATTATCTACCCTACAAATTTGTCCACCCTATAACTACATCAAATATAACAATAGAGAAGGTTAACTATGAGCCCACGTACTGTCGCATTTTCAAGAACACGCTTAACTGAGCTAATGGTTCCTTCTTTTGCCAACTTTGGCGGAAAAGTTCATGGGGGAGTAATATTGTCCCTAATGGATAAAGTGGCCTACGCTTGTGCTAGTAAACATGCTGGCGCCTATTGCGTTACGGTTACGGTAGATGGCGTTGAATTTTTACAGCCTGTGGAAGTGGGCGAACTATTATCGCTAGATGCTACTGTGCATTACGTCGGAAACACTTCATTGGTGGTGGGTATTAAAGTCACATCTGAGAACATCAAGACCAATAAAGTGAAGCATACCAACAACAGCTTTTTCACGATGGTGGCTAAAGACGACAACGGTGTGCCAGTAAAAGTGCCTGAGCTTGAACTCAGCAACCCTCACGAAATGCGTCATTTTGTCACAACGATTAAGCGTAACAAAGTGAAACGTGAAGCGCAGGCAAGAATACAAAAAGAGCACGATGACTTTATCCCAAAAGCCGATTTTATATTACTTGATAAACAGCGCTGCACCATTACTTTCGATAAAGATGCGTCTTATACACAAGAGTAAGATACAAAAAAGCCCCTCCTGTTGAGCGACAGCAAGGGGCTTTCTATTGTATATGCTTTTAACGCTCGCGGTTAAAGACCTGCGTGGTACTGACTTACCGTGGAAGCTGGCACCATACTATTTAGCGTCTCTTCTACGTGTTTATCACCGGCTAATAGCTGTTCGAATTGACGAATAAGCACCACTTTATCTGGCGATACTTTGTCTCCTGCGCCAATGTTGGTTAGGTCAATCATGAAACCGTCGAACAAGTCAGACAAATCGTTCATCACTTCCATATTTAAAAACTGATCTTCGTTGTAAATACTCGGATATCCGGCCTTTTGTTTATCGATGGCGAACGACATACCTTTCACATTGGTAATGCTGGTTGATTTGTCGCACGAGAGCATGCACCCGTTGTCAATTCGTGGCTTCTCACAACCTACACTCTGTTGGAAGAAACACTGCCTGCTGGTCATCAACAAAATAGGGTGATAAATACTGTAAAACAATTTGAAGTTTTCAGGTCGGGCAATATTCTTCATTTGCATACGGTTAAGCTCGTTTGAGATGAACGCACCGTGACAATCGAAATCTTCTTTCATCGCCATTAACGCATACGAGTTGGTCGTATTTAAGAACGGCCCTGCAATCCACTTTATGCCTAACTCGTTAGCTTTGTAGGCAATGCCAGTATTGTTAGTCACTATTAATGGCGGCATAACTTGTTCAAGTATGTTCACTGCCACATCATAATCTTTGCCAATAAGTACCGCGGGGAACCACGGAATTAAACGTGGGTTATCTTTTAAGAAACCCACATACTTGGTGCAATTACGCTTATAGGCATCTGGCAACTTAAAGTAAATGTCAGCATCCGTTTCATCGGCCAAATGCACGTCTGCTTCATCACAAATTAGCAATGAAAGTGCTGGCTGCTTATCGGCTTCGCTTTTGGGGTAATTTGTCAGTTTAGGTAATACCACTTCAGGTATTAGCGACTGTTCACCATTAAGCTGTTTCATGGCTTCGTTTTTGAGCGCTGTAACATCGCGAAACGGCAAACTAAGGCCTGCACCTAGTTGTGTGACATCAAGACCAGCAATGCTGTATTCACCCGTACCTAAATTCTTAAAACGCTTCTCTAACAAGGCTTCGTCTAACGCATTTTTCTCGCTTTTAGACAACACGCCTTCAGAACGTAGTGTAATGGTTTTAGGGGCAATTGAATTGATGTCGTCTTTAACAGAGCCATCGTCAGTATTAGTCGACTGGCCCGCAGCTAAACCATGAGTTTTAATAGTTAGGGTTAAACAGCTTCCCTCCTCACCTGAAAAAACGAGCGTAGTAGGTATTTTATCAATAGATAAATATTGAATTTTCTCTCTTACCAAGTCGTGTAGCTCGTTCTTTTCTTGATAAAGGGTTTGTTTCACTTCTTGTATTTGCACCACTGAAATACGGTTAACGTCTTTCGCAGACGCATCACTTGCGCTTTCTGTTTGCGCCGCTTTTTCGATAGCATGATTTTTTGAGTTATCACGTGGGTTATCAATAAACATCGATTGATTCAAATCGCCACGTAAAAACGCGTTAGAAAAATCTCGGTTGAAAACCTTATAAAGGCGTTCGCCGTCCTCTAACAATTCGCCAGTTTCTAAAAAGCCATCTATTTGCTTTCTAAAACTATCAATAACGGTATGAACGTAACTAGCGCCTTTTATCCGCCCTTCTACTTTAAACGAGTAAACACCGGCTTCTATCAATGCTGGCAGGTCGAAAAACGCTGAATTGTCTTTAATATTTAGCGGAAAATTATGCCCCGACTCGGTGGTTTCATATTCTTCACGGCAAGCCTGACTACAGCGGCCTCGGTTACCCGAGTTTCCGGCACTCGCAGAGGTTGAATAACATAACCCTGAGAACGCCACACATAAAGACCCATGCACAAACACCTCGGTTAGCACATCGTGTTCGCGGCTTACTTTGGTAATGGCAGTAATTTCCCGCAGGTTTAATTCTCTAGACAAATTAACCCGCGAAGCCCCTAGTTTTTTAAGAAAAGGGATTTGACCGATGTTGTGCGTGGTCATTTGAGTAGAAGCATGAATATCAAGCGTAGGAAAATGCTTTTTGATAAGATTGAACATGCCAATATCTTGCACAATCACGCCATCAAGCGTGGTATTAACCAACTTACTTAATAGCTTTGCAAGGGTGGGAAATTCTTTTTCAAGAATAACGATATTCAACGTTAAAAATATTTCGCAGTCGTATTGGTGCGCCAAGCGAATAACGCCTATTAGCGCATCGAATGAAATATTAGACGCACGATTTCGAGCGTTAAAATTATCTAACCCGCAGTACACCGCATTGGCGCCCGCAATTATGGCGGCTTTAATCGCATCAACATCGCCACCTGGGGCTAATAATTCAATTTTCGGATTCGTGTGAGTACTGTTCATGTAGATGCTATATTGTGGGAAACTTTATGCCGAGGATTTTACCTGCATATTTGCCCAATGAATATCATAACGGCAGATTAATCGCGGTAAATGGAGATAAAACACCCAATGCCACCGTCAAAGCCACCTGCTACGCTACAACCTAATCAAAAAAACGCACCTGCAATTGCACAAAAATATGAACCTATACGTGGGCAGCGCCCCATACTTTATTCGTTGCGCAATTGCCCTTATGCCATGCGCGGAAGAATTGGTTTGTTTAAAGCGGCGCAAGACGTTGAAGTGCGTGAAGTGGTATTAAACAATAAGCCCGATGCCATGATTGAAGCGTCTGCCAAAGGTACGGTGCCCACCCTCGTATTGCCAAATTCAGATGGCACTAATACCGTGATAGATGAAAGTTTGGATGTAATGCTGTGGGCACTGCATCAAAACGATCCAGAAGACCTACTGCATCAGCAAGACCCCAATGCTCTGCCCGCCATGCTGGCATTAATTAAAATATTCGATGACGAATTCAAAACACAGTTAAATGCTTACAAAGCTGCTAAACGTTATCACGAAAATAATGTCACCGAGTGCAGGCAAGCCTGTGAAGTATACCTGCAAGATTTAGAAGCGCGTTTAAGTGATGACAGCATTGAAGGCAGTGCTAAACAAGGCCTAGAAGATGCACAATCGAAGCGGTTTATTTTTGGCACAACAGAAAGCCTAGCAGATATCGCCATTCTGCCCTTTATTCGCCAATTTTCCAAAGTTGAAAGAAAATGGTATCGAGAATCGCCCTACCCTAACCTAAAGCAGTGGCTAAACGTTTACATACAAAGTGTTATGTTTAATAAAGTGATGACGCAGTATGAGCTGTGGAAACCCTAAACACCTTGACCCTCTATAAGCTGAGCGTTAATATTTTTAAATTGTAAGCTTTTACTTTCGAATTATTCGATTTATCAATCGCAAACATCTTATTTCTTAGCTAACTTCAAGCAAACCAGTGCCGCTGGCCTTTTATTGAGAGGGTATTAATTTGGTCAGAACGACGGGAAACAGTTCCCTAAAGCGCCGACTACAAATGTTAGATGTTATACGTCAGCAAAATGAAGTGAAAGTAGAAGCGCTTAGTCAACAATTTAACGTGTCGACCGTAACCATTCGCGGCGACCTTAATTATTTAGAAGAACAGGGATTCATTGTTCGGTCGTTTGGCAGTGCCAAATACAGCCCCGATGCTAATTCATCTTTACCTAGCTCAACCGTCGATAATACCAAACTAAACATCAGCAACGCAGATGGACTCACAATCGCCAAGTTAGCTGCGGGTTTTGTGGAAAACGGCGAGAGCTTATTTCTTGGTGCCAGTGATTTAACCCATAAAATGGTGCCATTTCTAGCATCTTATGAAAGCTTATCGCTGATAGTAAACACCTTAGAAATTGTACCAACGGTTAAGCAGTTTATGCTGTGCGACCTGCAGCTTTTGGGCGGCACCGTTAGTGAAGAGTGTTCAGCGCTGGTTGGCCCTATAGCAGAGCAAGGAGTGCATTTACAGTTAGTAAGTAAGTGCTTTATAGAGTTTGCGGGCGTTAATGCCGATGGTTATTTAACATTAAAAAATGTGGCAATGGCACGCTTGTACAAAGACATCGTGAACCATTCAGAAATGGTAATAGCACTGATACCCCATGCTGTATTTTCTGACACTGAAGGCTACCCCGTATGCAAACTCAGCGAATTAGATATTCTCATACTGACTTGCGACATAGGTGAGGATGAAACCTCCATAGTTGAACAAGCAGCAATGTCCGTTACCCAAACCCGTGGTAACTATCAAATATTAAGCAAATAAATTATTTGTGAATAACCTGCATATATCTGGCTTAGGCAAAGCCATAGTGGAGTGTAAATGAGCAAAATTATGACCATGGGCGAAATTCTAGTGGAAATCATGACAACGGAAGTAGGTCAGAGTTTCCGGAAGCCCGGTGCATTGGCTGGCCCGTTTCCTAGCGGCGCACCTGCTATTTTTATTGATCAGGTAGCCAAACTTAATCAACCCTGCGGAATAATTAGCAGCGTAGGCGACGACGATTTTGGTGCATTAAACCTTTATCGCTTAAGCAATGATGGTGTAGATATCAGCGGTATTAGCATAAATAAAAAAATCGCCACTGGAACGGCATTCGTTACCTACCAAAAGAACGGTTCACGAGACTTTATCTTCAACATTACCAACAGTGCGTGCGCGCACTTATCGCTTACGCCATCAGCAAAACTGTTACTTAATAATTGTAAGCATTTTCATGTTATGGGTTCATCCTTATTTTCCTTTCGCATTATTGATGAAATAAAAAACGCCATTGAAATAGTAAAAGCTAATGGCGGTACTATTTCTTTCGACCCCAATGTTCGAAAAGAAATGCTCAAAATACCGGAAATGCGTGAGGCGCTTAACTTCATCTTAGAATATACCGATATTTTTCTGCCCAGTGGCGCCGATATCTCACTGCTAACCGATTCGAATAAAGAAGACGAAGCGATAGAAGAGATTCTTTCCCTTGGCGTACGCGAAATAGCCCTAAAACGAGGGAAACAAGGCGGCAGTTTTTATGACGCTAATCAGCAGATATCACTTCCCGCTTTTGTAAGTGAAGAAGTTGACCCTACTGGCGCTGGCGACTGTTTTGGCGCAACATTTGTTGTATGCAGACTACAAGGTATGTCACCCGAAGAATCTCTTCGATATGCCAATGCCAGTGGTGCATTAGCCGTTTCTCACAAAGGCCCCATGGAAGGCGCATCTACCTTTGAAGACCTAAACCACTTCATTTCACAGCAAGCCTAATTTTTTAAATAATCTCTCTGAAAAGCCAGAGCTGCACACGATATAGCTCTGGCTAATACATTTCGAGCAAAATTCCCCCCCTCAAAAAAATTAGACACCCCTTCTAAACTTTCACTCTAATTTTGGACACTCATTCAGAACACTCATTCAGGGCCCCCATTTAAACTCGAACACCCACTCACACGCCACGCCCCCAAAATTTGGACGCCAAACTAGAGCACCTTCAAAACTAGAGTACCTTCCAAGCTAGAGCACCTTCCAAACTCAATCCCTCGCCCCACAACTTTCGAATGAATAATAATTTTTACGAAATATTCGAAATTACTTTACGAAAGTATTTTCCATAGTTAGTATCAGCCAAATGAAAATCAAAACCTTCGAAACTTTCGAGTTTTATTTTTTATCGTATTAGTGAGTATTGGTTGTAATAGGCAAATAACCAAGCATGAAAAATGCTGAAAGTGTTTATTTTAAAAGACTTTAGTTGAATTACGCTTATATAAAATCGACATAGCAGTATTTTTCATTAGATAAATTTTTGGCACGTAACGAAAACCAGACTTTAAAACTCGAAAGTAAATATGAGTAGAACTATGACTGACATTTTGTGTATGGGCGAGTTACTCGCAGAAATCATGGCCGAGAGAATTGGCCAAAGCTTTACTGAACCCGGTGTATTTTTAGGGCCTTACCCAAGTGGCGCACCTGCTATTTTCGCCGATCAAGCTGCCAAAATTGGAGCGTCAGTTGCCTTTATTGGCTGTGCTGGAAATGACGGTTTTGGTGAACTCATTTTAAATCGACTGAGTCATGACGGCGTTGATGTAAGCGGTATAAGTCGTTCTAACGAATTGCCTACCGGCACCGCCTTTGTAACTTATAAAGAAGACGGCAACCGAGAGTTTATCTTTAACATCAGCAACAGTGCCGCTGCTCTTATTAATGAAGACTCGGTAAACCCTGCTATGGCCAGTAATTGTCGCTATTTTCATGTAATGGGTTCTTCTCTTGGAAACGCAGGTTCTATCGCTGCGGTAAAACGCGCAGTGGAACTAGTGAAAAAGTCTGGCGGAAAAATTTCCTTCGACCCCAATATCCGCCCAGAGATCATGGCATCACCAGTGATACAAGAAGCTATTCATCTCATCTTAGACGTTTGCGATATTTTGCTGCCAAGTGAAATAGACCTGACGTATTTCTGTGGCGACGTACCTGAAGAAAGCGCTGTAGCAACGCTATTAGACAAGTATTCGATGGAAATGATTGTAGTAAAGAATGCTGATGAAGGTTGCGTTTACTACGACCGTCAACGCGCTATTCCTATGCCCTCATTTAAAGTCACCGAAGTCGATCCTACCGGTGCGGGCGACTGCTTCGGCGGAACCTTAATAGCTTGTTTATCTCAAGGCGTTGAAATAGAGCGAGCCCTTACCCTAGCGAACGCTGCAGGCGCGATGGCCGTAACTAAGCGCGGCCCAATGGAAGGTAATTCTACCGTGTGCGAGCTAGATAAATTTATAGACTCTATGGAGAAAGAAGTATGAATACTAATTTTCTAAAAGACATAGTTAAAGAAAACAGAACTGATGGCAGCCGAGGTATTTACTCTGTGTGCTCTGCTCATCGACTTGTTATTGAAGCGTCTATGCAGCAGGCCAAAACTGATGGCTCTCCTTTGTTGATAGAAGCCACCTGCAATCAGGTAAACCATGAAGGTGGTTACACCGGCATGACACCAAGCGATTTTCGTGATTACGTGCTAGAAATTGCCAAAGAAGTGGGATTTTCTGAAGACAACCTTATTTTGGGTGGCGACCATTTAGGGCCAAACCCATGGACATCGCTACCTGCATCACAAGCCATGGAAGCAGCGAAAACTATGGTAGCCGACTATGTGAGCGCTGGATTTTCTAAAATTCATCTTGATGCCAGCATGGCATGTGCTGACGATGAAGTGCCTCTCTCCGATGATGTTATTGCAGAGCGCGCCACTCTATTATGTGCCGCAGCCGAAGCGGCTATCCCTACACCTGATGCAGCGCCTGTCTATATCATTGGCACTGAAGTTCCTGTTCCAGGCGGCGCTCAAGAAGATCTTGATGAGCTTGCGACCACCAGAATTGAAGATTTACAGCAAACCATAGAAACCCATAAATCCAAATTCGCCCAATGCGGTTTAACCGATGCGTGGGAGCGAGTTATTGGCGTAGTGGTTCAGCCTGGAGTAGAGTTTGATCATGGGTCGGTGATTGAATATCAACCTGAAAAAGCCCAAGCGCTCAGTAAAACCATACTAAACGTCGATAACATCGTTTATGAAGCGCATTCAACTGACTATCAAACCGAAACCGCGTTGCGTCATTTGGTTACTGACCATTTTGCTATCTTAAAAGTAGGTCCAGGATTAACCTATGCCGCGCGTGAAGCCTTATTCGCGCTTAGCTATATTGAGCAAGAATGGATAACCGACAAGCCATTGTCGAACCTTCGTGAAGTGTTAGATCAACGTATGCTAGACAACCCAGGTAATTGGTCGAAGTACTATGCAGGAACTGATACGGAGCGCGCTTTTGCACGCAAATATAGCTTTAGTGACAGATCTCGTTACTATTGGGCCGATCCTAAGGTTGAAGAAAGCGTACAAGTGTTAATAAAAAATCTAACAGAACAACCTGCTCCTATTACGCTTCTGAGCCAGTTCATGCCACTTCAATATGCAGCGTTTCGCGCAGGTACCATTGATAAAGATCCCCTTTCTTTAGTTAGGCACTGGATCCAAGAAGTTGTTTCAATCTATGCCCGTGCCAGCGGACTCTCAACCAAATAGCGCGCGTTAAGCGCATTTTAGAGGAAAAAATCATGAAATATTCATTCGACACTGCGTTCAATCTTAAAGGACAAGTGGCACTTATTACTGGCGGCGCATCAGGTATTGGCAAGTGTATCGCCGAGCTATTTGCTGAACGTGGCGCAACGTTGATTTTGGTCGACAAAAACGAAAACGTACATGAAACCGCTCGTTCACTGGGTGATAATCACCTTTCTTGGGTTGCCGATGTATCTGATGAAGCTTCAACACAACAAATTGTAGCGGACTCTGCTGAAAAGCTAGGGCATATCGACATTCTAATCAACAATGCCGGCATTGGCCCTTTAGCTAAATCTGAAGAAACCTCAGCAGATTTATGGGATATCACGATGGCGGTAAACCTTCGCGGACCATTTTTGTATGCTCGAGAAGTGGGCAAGCAAATGCTTAAACAAAAAAGCGGACGTATTGTTAACCTAGCCTCTCAGGCAGCACTAGTTGCCTTAGACGGGCACCTAGCGTATTGCGCAAGTAAAGCAGGCGTATTGGGAATGACCCGCGTGATGGCAATGGAATGGGGTCCAGAAGGCATCACTGTTAACGCTATTTCACCAACTGTTGTAGAAACCGAACTGGGTGCCGGCGGTTATTGGTCTGGTGAAACTGGGGCTAACTTTAAAGCTAAAGTACCAGCTAGACGCTTCGCACAGCCAGAAGAGATTGCACTTTCTGCCCTATACCTAGTCAGCGGCGCAGCCGGCATGGTTAATGGTGAGAACTTAGTGGTAGATGGTGGTTACACTGCTACTTAAGTGACATTAATAAGCTTTAGCGCAATTACTGTGACGTAATAACTAAAAAAGGTGGGGATACGTGTGATTGGCACGCCCCACTTTTTTTGCTTTTTAGTTTAAATGTTACTCGCCCGTTTTAGTCGATACTAATTTTAAACTGTCCATCTCGCATGAAAGTAGCAAATGCGCCATTGGGATCTGACATCATCATCATAGGTACAACTGAAAAAGGTTCATCACTATCACGGTAAAGAGTGACCTCCTCGCCTTCAAGTAGCGCAAGCATTCCTTCCAATATCATTTGTCTTGGTTCCTCAGCTTGCTTCAGCGCTAACTTTAACTCTTCTATCGCTTCATCACGTAAATTATTGCCGTCTTTTTCAGCAGTAGCTTGAGAAGCAAATAGTCTATCTACTAATCCATCATCTGCTAACGAAAACTCAAACGCGCCAATTTCAATGGCGGCCATTAAATGCTGTGCCATTAACTCGGGGGCTGTTGATATCGGTGCTTTAGTGAAAAGATCGGTTGAAAGTGAAACGCGACCAGCATCTTCTACATCGAAAGAAAGCTCTTTAATACGATATTCGTTGTCTTCTTCATTTACTTCAAAGGAAAAACGTTGATCTAGCGTTTTGCCTTCTTTCATCAGCATATGAACCAGAATCTCTTGAATATCGTCAGGCGTATCATCAACACCCTGACCTTTAAATTCTAAAAAAGATACTCCCGAAAAATGCACTTCACCTTCTGTGGTATTTTCCAACTCGGCTTCAAAGCCCGAAAGCGCTATGTTATCGACCAGAATATCTCCCTGTCTGGCATCACCAATGCGAATATCGTCAATGGACACATCACCAAAAATAGTCGCACTTACATCGCCGTAAGAAACCTGGGTGGTAGCAGGGAGGTCGGCGATCATTTCATCTACTGCGTCTTTGGCTTTTGAGGAAGCATAAACATTTCCTCCTACATAACAAACGCCAAGTGCAACTAAAACGCCTACAACAAGCTTTGTGTTTTTACTCATTTACGTGTCCTTTCTTTTACACTATCCCGAATTTCACACAATCAAATTTTGCTTAATCAAATATCACGCCATTTACACCCCACAGAAACCGAATCTGCAAGGCGTAACATGGAAGATGCAGTATGAATAAGTACATCAAACTGATTGCTAAAACTGATGCTATAAGGCCATGGTAACGAATTTTAGCGAAAAGTTATGCCCAATTTTTATAGCCGCGCTTCAATTAGCTTAATGTAGAGGGATAGTTGCCGTAAAATTGTTTGACTTATTTAAAATAAATGACTGTTTTTCTGCGCCCAGCGGCGTAACAATTAGCTTAGTGGTGTGACGGTAAATATCTTTTACTGCGCCGTTAGTAAGCACAACTTGCTTGGCACTTTTGGGAAGCTTGATTTGGGTAAAAACAACCGACGTTTCGTGCCCAAGAGACACCGTACCTTCACCAAGTGAAACAGATTTATTTTCTGCGTTGATACTCAACGTGGCGCTAATATGGTTAAGAAGCTGCTCGTTAAATTCCTCTGGAGTAGTGTAAGGGGTTTTGGAGAAGTGCAAACGCACTTCTTTTCTAAAAGCATCTAATGATGAGGTTATGGCTAAGCGCCACGTATGGTTTTCTGTTTCTGTTAACCTAACAACAGAATAATCGAATCCGTGGGCATGAACGCTAATAGACCACCATAACAAGGTGATAAATAACACCGACTGTTTAACTACATTCATAATATATCTGCTGGATTACTCTGCCCACGCGCCATAAAAGCAATCTAAGAACTCATTACTTTCTAGCGACAATACATGGTAATGGTAGCCACGTGTGTCATCGCTGTGCCCCCGACATTCATCCAAATCTTCTGCTTCATTACCGTTGTCATCTAACTTTGCGTACAAACCAAAACCATCAAGGGCATAGCCAATCATTGCCGCGTGACCGTCCGATTGCTCAATACGTGTAGTCATTCCGGTATCACCATGGTAGTGATAACCCAAGCTGTTGTTCACGTGCCCACCTGCATCATCTACCGGCGCAATTTGATACCCAGCTAGAATGATATCAATGTCGGCGGGATGATCGAATCTAACACCATTGAATGCCAAGCCTCTTACTGAAGGTCCGTACTCAACGCCAGGCACTTCTAGCGTAGGGCCATCGCTTAACTCAACGGGTTCGTCTTGCTTAATGGGTGTAATAGGAATGAGATAGGTCACTTGCGTACTTACCCACTCAGGCAAACACTGAGCACACATGTTAGTGTACTTATCTTCAATATTAGGGTCGGCACCCTCAGCACACTCCTCGGCGGTTTCCATACGGCGCACTGTGCCGTCATCTTCATACATCTTAAAGCCGGGGTCATCGTAATAGGTGGCCAAGTTTTCAATAAAAGCGCCATCCAGGTTATTTATTTCACCGTTATCAAACCAAAGCCCGCCCTCTTCCGCCGTATCGTAAATTGTTTCGGGGCACCAAGGGCCCATATCGTGTTCTTCTGCTGTATGTTTTGATGTTATTTCGTAGCACAATGTTTGCGTACCATTCACCAAGGTACAAGATACGGTATCGATGCTGACGTTTTCTCCGGCAAGAAACAAAGTCGCATCCACATCCAATCCTGCATTCTCATCTTGCGCGTCGTCATCAGAGCTATTGCTATCAGAGCTATCGCTGCTATCGTCACTGGCTGAACTATCGTCAGAGCCATCACTTGCATTACTGTCGGTGACTTCAGTACTTGAATCGCTTGAACCGCCACAGGCAGTTAAAAACAAAGATAGTGAAATAAAAGCAATTTTGAGCAGATCGTTATTCACGTTAATTCCTTTGTAAAATGTAAGGCATAAATTCAATTTGCCGCCGCATATCTGTAACCAGTTGGGTAACACTCTACTTATCCAGCACAGGGGCAGATTCAGGCAATAGATAATGACTGAACAACTACCTTACTAGATAAGAACGGGAAACAATGTGGAGAAAAAGTGGAGGTTAAAATTAGGCGAGTAAAAGACAATGTATGACATTAAGAGATACGGGTTTTAAATAAAGACTTTCGATGTGTAACGTCAAGTTCATACTTCTCAACAAGGCTTATTTGCTGGTTTATTGCCTTAATAGCGTTAGCAACATTTGCCAATGAAAGCAGGGCTAAAAGCCATCCCACGGGTGAAGAGATTGTTCGTACTATTCGCTGCGCTATACGCAATAGATGACCAACAATTGTAAGTCCTGCAGCATAGAGTTTGGCTTGAAAACCATACTGGTTTCTATCAAAACTAATTTGATGGGGCAACGCTTTTGAGTCTATGCAGCAAAACTGATCAAAGTCATTATCATGAGCAAAGCACGTTTTTGAGGGTGCCCCATAATGAAATACATGACCTTTTAAATACGTCATGCCTGAATAAACAATATCGAACGCTTTCACCACACTCAAATAACATGTGCGTGCTTTTTTACTAATGTAGCGTGCAATATTCGCAATCACTTCCTTTGTTTTTTCAAGCACGCGTTTTACTGCGCCAAAAAGCCAACTTACCATTCGCTTTAATCCGTCGAAAATACCATTGGCTAGTTTGTTAAATTGCGTTCTTAACGCATTTTGCTTACTTTTACTTTGCCATAATTGGCTTACCGAAGCATTTAAGCTTTCATTGTCGCTATCAGTCACTTCAATACTGGTGGAAAGTGCGGAGAATGCCGCCATTAAAGCAGCATTTAGAGGCTGTCTATTGTCGCTTCTTTCATCATATATTTTATCATTTTCATTATCACTTAGGCGCACCACAGGGTAGTCAGAATAAAACTGCCTAACCGCGAGTTGAGTTTTAGATACACTCGCAAAGGTGCGTTTTTTGAATCTTCTGGTAGCCCTTCTAATCGTCTGTTCTTTCCCCGGTGAGATATCATAACCGAGCAACCAAAGCTCTACTCTGGCTATCGCTTCTATAGTGTTAGGATACGCAGTAAATGCTGGTGCAAAGTGTGTATTGTCGCCTAACCTAGCAACGATATTATCGTATTCAAACATGGCATTGAGTAAATTTATATCCAATCCGGAGCACGCGTTTTTCACTAATTTTAGCTGTTTGGCAAACACACAAAACTGGTCAATCGCATTTTGAAAGTCGGCATTTTCGCTAGGGTTGATAATAGTTTTGGTGTGAATACGATGTTTATCCCAATCGGCGAAAAAGCCGAGTGTGTACAAGCGGCAGTACACCGCTCGCATCACGGCTTTGTTTTGTAGTACCCCACCTTTAAATAACCAAACGTGGTATTGATTTTCTGGTGTTGATTGTTGCCATAAGCTTCTCCGTTTCTCGCTAGCAGCATTTCGCCAAACAGTACCCCATAGTGCAGGGCTTTGCTGATTTTCAAAACTTACTAGGCACTCCAAAACCTGCCAAGTAAGCTTGCCGGCCCAACCGTCTTGGGTAATACCAGCATCATATTGAAACTGCTTTATTTTTTTAATCAGTATGCGGTCAGTCTGCGGGTTATGTCGATTTGCGAATTTATGCCCTTCTCCTAAGTAACCTAGCTCAATTAAACGGGCTCTTATGGCGCGAATATAGGCAGAAGAATCTGTCTTGTTAGGGTTATCGGAAGCTAACGTGGCGTTGGGCAAATAATGCTTAGATACCGAAGCATCAAGCCCTCTCCCTAACTTGTCGATTATGCCAAACTTGTCGTCCATCACTACAAATCCGCAATTTCCCCTACGATAGATCTTACGAACTCAATAGATGCCGCTCGAGATTCAGCACCCGCGAGCACCAAATCAGCATGAGCAAGTCGCTGCTCTTCGGTGATATCCTTATCGTAGAAAGCAACAATGTCACCATCAATACTGGTTTGAGTACTAGCGAGTACCTTAACCGCCACGGTGGCATTTCCCATTGCAGACGACATCACGGCATCAAATTTTAACGGTGCCGTATCCGTCGCGTTCAATGTGACTGAGCCTTGAAATGTCACCACATCAAGCTTAGACAAATCACCAATACCGTCAGCCATGGTTTGCATTGCGTCTTTGAACTTTCCCATCATAAAATTCCTTCTATAAATTAATAAAAAAGCAGCTTTATCGCCTTAACAAAGCTTGTATTGAACAGGGCGTTAAACAAAGGTAAAGCGGTGCGTTGAACTGCTGGTATAGATACGGGTAAAAACGCTGGTATTACTGCGCTTTCTTCCGCTTCCTGTGAAAATGGATAAGTCGCCAAATGTTTAAAGTCATGCTGATTGTCGATTTCCAATCTGCCTTGGTAGATTTCAACCCGAAACTCTCCCCTTTCAGCAAAACGCTGATGTGCTCGGGTGTAGGCTTCGTACCGTAAATGTAAATCGTGCTGAAGCGTTTTCATTACGCCACCCTTACCAGGTCGACAGCGGTATACTTTCTAGCTGAATGCCTGACTAAGTTAGCTTCATCGTCTCGCCGGTGTAACAAACCATCGAGTCCTCTGCCCTGCCATAATCGCTTCATCTTCGTAATTTGCTGCGCAATGCCAACATAATCTTTGCTTGCCACTAAAGGCTTTATGGCAGCCATTTCTCGTCGTGAATCCCCTTTTAGACTCCCACCACGGTTATACACTAACGATACCAAGGCAGCTTGAGTATCAGCATTCAAGTACTCGACACCAGGGAAAGTAGATTTTGTTTTTTGTGCATATTTCGGCAGTGATGAGTGCACAAATACATGCTTCGCGGCATCGAAGGGCACAGTGACAGAACGTAAAGAGGAGACATGAATTTTAGCCGCTTGCCCCTTCAGGCCACATACCCGGGTAAGTTTCACCATATCAAAGGTACTAAGGAGAGACTGCCAGTCTGATTGAAATTGACTCTTACTCGCGTAACCTAAATCGTAGCCAATACCGATTGTGATCCCAGACTCACCTTTAGGCCATGTTGGACGGGTAAGCCGTTTCTCATAATATTGCTTTGAACTGATCTCATGTTGCACAATGAGGTTTATCCCCTTTTGTGAAAGCGTAAGGCTTATTTCATCTGAGTTGGCTGGCGTTGTTGTTGATGTAACTTGGGTTAGGCGCTCTGCGATGGGAAGTAACCGCTTTTCAAGGGCTGAAAGGGTTTCGCCACCAAGTACACCATCAGGTGACACACCTAAGTGTTGTTGAATTCGTTTTAGTCGCTCTGAAGTGGTGAAGTGCATTGGGTTGTGTCCATGCAACCTTGAAACATACTTCATTTCGATGGTTATTATTTGAACTAATAAATATTAACTTAACATTATTTGTACAAAATACAACCAATTCAGTTTCAATTTTGAGTGTTATCTGAAGAGAATGATAGACGTAGCGTTAAAAGGATAGGGCTATGCGTTTATTTATGAGGGTAACATGCTGAATTTAATATGAATAATCGGTAGTGACTTCGATTAAATAAAAGAAGTCACTACCGGGTGTTTTGACTTTGTTCGGGCTAGAACAAAGACTATGCCGTAAATTTTGCTAAAGATAGGGCGGATTTAAGTCCGCCTTCTAGCAATGTGATAGTTGCATCAAGCGTGCTCATTTCTATCCGTAATTCGGCGCGGTCTTCACCTAACGTCCAGACTAATAACAAAGTACCTGCATCTTCAGTAACAGAGAAATCGCCGTTAAACGCATTCGTATCGTTGCGAATATGAATTAATTCAATTAGGCCTTTTACCACTGGCTTAGCGAGGGCTTCATCAATATCGCTCTCACTTAAATAAGGTCTATTGATATCACGACCCACATTGGTTTTCGCTAGCAGTTCCATGTCGTTAGTCGCCCCTAGCATCCCAGCATAATATACTTGTGGTACCCCTGGACTGAAAAACTGTATCGCACGCGCAAGCAAGTATTTATAGTCGTCTTTTCCTAGTGCATCATAATAAGTGCAGTTAATTTGATACAGGTCGACATTACTTGCCGCTTCCCCAGTGGCCTTTCTCGACTCTCCATTCGAGTTAACATGAATGGTTTCTACCAAATTATCGATTTGCGAGTTAGTTAAAAGCCCTGGCTTATCACCGCTGGCTCCTACATCAACAATACCAATTCCATCATGGGTATCTAGTACGGTGAAGCAATTGCGAGGGGAAATAGACAACCAATGCGCCAAGGCAGATGCGTCTTTGCTAAATAGGGTGTGCAACACCAATGGTGGAAGCGCAAAGTCATAAACGCTGTCACAACGAGACGCAATAGCAATTTGAGTTTCATAATGACTGTGAATTTCAACCAAGCTTTGAATGCCCATCGCGTGTGCACGCTTGCTTAATGCCTCAATAAACTCAAAGGTTTCTTCTAACATAAAACAGTTAGTGCCAGCGCGTTTAATGGCATAACCTGCTGCATCTAAACGAATTAAATCGACATTACTTTGTGTAAAAGCTTCTAGGATTGATTCTAGGTATGCTTTACCCAAATCAGACTCAACATCAATATCGATTTGATTGGCGGTGAACGTTGTCCAAAAAGGCACAACCTCTTTGTTATCTAGCTCATACTCAGAGAAAAATGGCGTAGGGCGAGGCCTAAATACCTTTCCAATATTGGCAATATTAGCCGCATCATCTTCGCTAAATACAGATTGTTTTGTTAAAAATAGCGGCCAGTATTGTGATTCACGGCCGTGTTTAATTACATCTAAAAATGGCTCACTTTGCGCAGACATGTGATTCACTATGAGGTCTGCCATAATATTCATCGACTCACCAATCTGCTTCACATCGGCCCAGCTACCCAAGCGCGAATCAACGGTCGTGTGATCGATAGGATCAAAACCTGCATCTTCACCATCGAAGGGGTAATAGAAAGGTAAAATATGAACGCCTGTAAATAGCCCTTTCAACGTGGTGCTTAGCAGCGTGTTGAGGCCTGTCATATTTCCCTTACCTAAACGGTCTGCATAGGTAATAAGTTGAACGCCATTGCGTAAAGGCATGAAAATTCTCCAAATAATGGGGGTGCGCCTTATTAAAAAGCAAAAATGCACCGAAGATTTGCAGTGTTTCCTATAGCAACAAGAAGCACTGCATTGATTTATGTAAATAGTGGAACTTGATAATGCTCTGGCTAGGTGTGTTGAGGCACTCCATATTCTCGTTTCTCAATCATGGCGAGACGCTCTCGCGTTGGCTGAGCAATAGCGTTGTAAAGTAAGCCTAGGAATAACAAAATAGAAAAGCCCGTGGCTACGACAAATCCATACTTGGCATCGCCGCCATTGGCATCACTTACCACACCCATAATAAAAGGCCCAGCCGCAGCACCCGCCGCAGTAAAGAATAAGATAACCCCCGCCACTGAACCGTGCTGTCGCTTCTCGAAGCAGCTAATACCTTTGGAATTAAAAGTAGGATAAATGACTGACATAAATATGCCGCTCAATGGAAAAAGGAAAACGGCAAGCGTTTGACCTGCTATTAAGCCAACCATAAAGCACATCATTATCATGAAACTAAATAACAGAAGCACTTTGGTCCACTCGAAGTGCTGCATCATCCAAATACCAACAAACCGACCTACCGCGCGCAACGCGAAAAATACGGAAACGGCGTAAATAGCAAGTGTTTGGGTAGATTCATTGGCGTAGCAGCTGTAAATATCTGATGCCGAATTAGCGTCACAAATTAAGTAGCTTGGCATCCACACATAAATTGCACTTTCGGCCGCAACATAAAGAAACGCGCCAATTGAGAAACCTAGTGCGTAAGGGTCTTTTAGTAACTTTAAGCTATCGACAAGACTAGTAGGCTTTTCTTTTATCGCCTTGCTTTCTGGATATTCAACCATCAGTGCCATGCAAATGAGCACGGTGCATAAACCACCTGCAATCACGTATAGCCAAGTCCAATGAACACCCTGGGTAATCAGCCAGGCGACCAGAATTGGACCTATTATTGCGCCCACACCAAAGAATGCTTCAGCACCGTTCATGGTGCCAGTATGTTCTTTAGTTGAGCGTGAAATATCGCCGATTAAGGCAAGTGCAGCGGTTTTAAACACCCCAACAGCCAAGCCTGACAAAGTTACCAAACTTAGAATAAACGCAAAGGTACTGCCTACCATAAACAGATAACAAGATATCGCGAATAAAGCTAAGCCCAAGATAAGCGTTTTTTTGCGACCAAATTTGTCGGCCAAAAAGCCAAGAAATAGCCCAGAAAATGCAATACCAATCATGAACAAAGAGTGCATTAGACTCGCTTGCGTATTGGTCACTGCAAACTCAATTTTTACTTCTTTTATGATTTCGCCTACCGAGTCGGATGTCATCGCAAACATCATAAACATCAAATAGGTTAACCAGCGAATTAACCCGTAGTTATGCTCGCTCGTTTGGTTAGTAGACATGAAGATTTACCTTTAAAACTTAAGAAAGATAAAATGCATTGCTGCGGCGAATTATCTTATGTAGCGTTTGCAGCGAAATACCAGAACTATCACTTACGGCGCTTATTAAAAAGCGCCGCAGTGAATAGTGATAGCGACCATTAATAGAAAGCGTACTTCAATTGAATTGAAGACGTTCTTCCGCTAATCGGGCGAGCACGAATGATGTCGCCAGCTGATGCAGCACTTTCTTCAGACTCAGTAATAACAAACTCATCGGTGGCGTTGTTTACATTCAACGATACTGAGAATTGGTCAGATACATACCAAGTGGCAAATAAGTTAGCTACTACGTAAGCGTCTTGCTTAAGCTCGTTTGAGTCTTGAACATAGTACTCTGTTGAGCCTTGTAACGATGCACCAATACTGAAGTTTTCAAAGTCATACTGTGGAATAACCGTGTAGATGAAATCAGCTTGACGACGAGGAGTCTTACCTACTAATGCAGGATTGAACTTGTCTTCACTAATTTCTGCATCTGTCCACGTTGCATTTCCTGACATTGTGAAACCGTTACCAAAATCGTACTTACTTTCAAGTTCTAAACCTGTTGCTTCGTATTCACGAATAAAGGTTAAACCGCTTGTCACTTCAGCTTGAGTATCTTGGGTTACCGTATTGAACAATGTCGCGTTAAATTTGAAGTCTTGCGTACCGTACTTGACACCAAACTCTAACTGCTCTGTTTCGTCGAAACCACTCGTCGTGCTTGTTAAGCTGCCATCGGCATTAAGGGTACCAGCAATTTGAAGTAGTCTATCAGCTAGCGCTCGGCCACCTTCACTGTAGCGACCAAAGAAAGTCACAGAATCGCTGTACAGGTATGAACCACCTAATGAGAATGATGTGTTACTTGCTTCGTAATCAACAATTTGACTTGTTGCGTTAGCTCGGTTCAAACGAATTACACCACCACCGAAGCCAAAGCCATTTGATGCAGATGCATCTTCAGTATTACCTGAAATAACCCCATCACCATTAATGTCTACATCGGTATTACCGCCGCAACACGAGTTGATAAGTTCACCATTCGCTTGCACTGTGTCACGACGAGCACTCACATCAAACAACCAGTTGTCACCCACTTCAAAGCCTACGTTAATGTACGGCGCCGTAGTGGTGTAATTTAAATCCCATTCCCATGAAAGGAAGCTTGGTGCCCAAAGCCCTTGGTCAACCAGTGCAGTACCGTCGGCATCTTCAATATGAAGATACTGAGAATTAGTACCATCAACAGTTTGAATAAAGGTATTCCAGCTGTTCCAGCTAATCGCGATATCTTGCTTAGAGTAGTAATAACCTGCGGTAAGCGTTACGCCATTGTCGTACTCTTTGCGAAGACTTAAATCATTGATCATGTTGCCTAAATCATTGTAAGTCGTATCGAACAATAAGTTTAGGAAGGCTAAGCCGTTGTATTCGTCACCGGCATTAGGCCCATTGGCAAGGGTTACGCTGGTTGAATCACAGTTGAACGCATTACCGTCACCGTCTAAGGCTGATGCACAGATGGCAGTCGCCATACTACTTGCTGACTGTGGCCCATAAGCTCCGAAAGTATCAGTGAATGGAGATACGAATCCACCGCCTACATCAGACGTTCTGAATTTGTTAAGCAGGTAAAGATCTTCTGCCACTTCTAAATCAGCTTCAAAGCCGAATGAGGTCACCTCAGATTCAATACCGTCCGTTAGATCACGATTAACTGGGTTACCGAAAGAATCGAAAGTCGAGACATTGGTAGTGTAAGCAGAATGCAGAGTTTGGCTGCTAGCATCGAAGTTATCTACTGCGCCATAACTGCCGTTACCCTTTACCAGTACCGGAGCTGGTAAATAGGTCGTTACTCTGTCGTCTAAATGCTTGAAGTAAAAGCGTAGATGACCGTTTTCGAGTAGTTGAGTGAAGTTGATTTTTACTTGACCACCTTGGTCGCCGTTATAGCCAGTGTCACGAACACCTTCGCCACCACGCGCGAAACCACCGATGTGGAAATAGAGGTCGTCGTTTACTTCACCGCCGTAAGCGAAGTCTAGACGAAACTCTTCGTAGTCAAGACCAAACGATGTGCCGATTGCACCACCACCTTGTTCACCCGTTGCGCTGATCATGTTGATGACCCCACCCGGTGAGTTACTGGCAAATGTAGATGCTGAACCACCACGTACCGATTCCACCCGTTCTACAGACCAGTCATAACGTAAGAAGTTATCTGCGTTACCGAAGTTAATATCGCCATACTCTAAAACGGGAAGGCCATCTTCATGAATTTGCATGAATTTAGAGCCGCCGGTAGCCAAAGGAATACCACGAATAGTGATGTTTGCGTTGCCGCCACCGCCTGATGATTCGGCGCGAATACCTGGCAGCGCACGGAACACCTCAGCCGTTGAGCGAGGTGCAAGCTTCATGACTTCTTCTTCATCAAACGAACTAACAGAGACACTTGCCTCTTGTGCGGAAACACCCGCGGGGCTGGCAGTGACCACGATCTGTTCATACGTTTCTTTTGCTTTCTTCTCTTGAGGTGAATTCTCTTGAGATAAATTCTTTTGAACTAAAGAGTCCTGAGCTAAAACAGTGCCATTCAGGCCTAATAACACTGCAATGCCCAATGCGCTTTTATTAAATGTTGTATGCATGGGTATTCTCCAAAGCTAAGCGAAATTCTCTTGCGCTCAGCTTTATAGAAAGAAGCGAAAGAGAACTAAAACCATAAATTAACAAACATCGACTTAATCGATTAAGTTAAAGATTACTAGAAGAATTGCATTATGTAAAATATTTGTTTAAAAAAATAACCAAATTCATTTCACCCTAATAGCGAACTAAAATCACAAATACATAAAAATCAAAATCTTAGACAAAAAACGAGCAAGATAAAAAAGTTCATTTTAATTTTAGTTTTTACCCAGCATTAACTTAATCGTTTTAGACCAAGGTTTAATTAACAATGTATAAACATAGTAAAAACTCAGATAATTCTTACTCTTAGGTTTCAAGTTCGCCACAGACTTAATCAAAAATTAAGCGCTAGTCTTCGCAATTATCTCATTCAAAAATAGACCTTTCTTACCAAAAAGCGAATTGAGAGATCGGGGTTAGCCTTGCCAAGATTTTGGCATATTATGCTCGGCGGTGTTCCACATAAAAGCTGAGCTCTGGGTCGTTATATCGTCGAGGGATTAATACGTGAAGCCGGGCAAGCCGGCCATGTATTCTCTGTCTAGGTGAGAAATGGCGTAGCATGGATGTGTATGCACACAACACTCATCACTATATTTAAAAACTTTCAAATATTAGTGTCGCGTACATGCGAACTTAGGTTTAGCCTTTTTTAGCTCTCGCTTTCAGGCTCTCTTTAACTGCCTTTCAATTCAATAACAGCACTCACTTCAACCGCCATGTTACCCGGCAAGCTACTCATGCCAACGGCGGCTCTTGCTGCTTTGCCATCGTCGCCAAACGCAGTAACAAATATATCGGAAAAGCCATTTATCACGAGTGAATGCCCAGTGAAATCATCGGTAGCGTTTACCATGCCTGTTATTTGTAGCACTTGTTTTACCGTGCTCAAATCGCCAGTGGCTTCTTTGATGGTTGCCAATGCACATAGTCCTACCCGTTGTGCGGCATCGTACCCCTGCTCTATTGTTACATCTTGCCCCAATTTACCCAGCACACTTTTTCCTTCACAGGCGCCGTGACCCGATAAGTACAGTATATTTCCTGCACGGCGCCACGTTACGTAATTAGCAATGGGCTTCACTGGCGCAGGTAAGGAAAAGCCTTCTGATTTTAAGCTTTCCTCTGGTGTATTCGCGATTGCCACCGTGGGCGCAAACATTAATGAGGCTGCTGTCGCTATTATAAATTTCTTCATCGTTCTTCCTTTTTATAAGCTTTTTAACGCTAGAATTAATTGGTTTTATTTCTTCAGCTGAAATGAATATCTGCGGTGTTACTCTTATACAGCAACCACTGGCTAGCCCTACTCTTACTACCGTAAATACGTTGAATTCATTTTCTAGTCTTTTCTGCAAAGCTTTGGCATCGTCTAGCGACGCTTTACCTTTTATTCGAAATGCCCCCATTCCTGTGCTTGATGCGTCATCTTCGCCGCCCAGCACTTCAATAGTAGGCAATTTCCTTGCTTCTTCTACCCACAAGTTACGCAAGTAACGTAACCTCGCTTCTTTATTGGCAGCCCCTATAGACTGATGAAAATCAATAGCGGTTGGGATCGTCAAGATAGACGCAAAATTTGAAGTCGCTGTATGCACCCGTTTGTGAGCCAACGTATTGGTAGGGTCGGTTTCACCAGGGTATGGAGATATTTTGTCTAGCGTGCCCTTCTTCATATAAAGCGCCCCCACACCCACGGGGCTACCTATCCATTTATGCAAGTTGAAGCCTGCCCAATCCACGTTCAATTCGGCAATATTAAAGTTGAGCAACCCCCACGATTGGGCACAATCACAAATAACATCTATACCACGGGCTTTTGCGGCTTTAGCGATATCAGCAACAGGCAATATGAGGCCGTGTTGATTACTCACATGAGTAAGCAGCATTAGCTTCAAATTAGGATTTTCATCAAAGGCTTTCGTGTATATCTTAAGGATTTCAGCTTGATTAGTTTGCGCAGGTAATGTGACTTCCACAGGTTCGACGCTCTGCGTTTTAGCTAGCCAACGCATGGTATCTTTAAAACTAGGGTAATCGATGTCGGCAAATAATACGGTATCGTTAGCATTAAAGTCGTTGTATTGACGCATTAAGTTATGAATTGATTCCGTCGCGTTACGAGTGATAACGACCTCATCATGATTGGCACCTAACGCTTGTGCTATTTTGCTAGCGCTTAGCTTTAGGTCATCAGAGAAATGCTTACGTGCATAAACAGAAAGTTGTGTATTCACCATTTTCGTCTTATCAATAAATACTTCCTGCACCTGCTTAGACATCTTCCCCCAGTAACCATGTTCTAAATTAACTATCCCCTGCGCTTTGTCATAATTCAGTGCAACTTGTGCCCAAAATGATTCATCTTTCGCCAGCAACTCGGGCGATAAACCCTTGGTTACTTTTGAAAATTGATGCGTTTTTAATGAAGAAATTCCACTGCTGGCATAAGCCAACTTTGTGGCCGTCAAAGTTCCAAACGCCCCACCTACAAGGGTTTTAATCATACGTCTGCGGTTTAAATATTCAGGTACTTCACTCATGAAATCACGCTCACTACTAGGCCTAAATTGAAAAGAGAAACATCGGTATTTCAATACATTTGAATCTTAAATAGTCTATCGCAGCCAATTGAAGCAATTGTTAAACCACATGATTTAATGATTTGCTTTTCCGTTGGTTTCGCCTTGTGCCAACCTCAGCGCTAAACACCTCGCTTAATGGGCAACAGTAACCTCTATCGTCAGAACTGCTGTTTGTTATTGTGTGTAAATTTCTAGCAAAAAAACGTAAAGCATGAGGCGCTTTGGCGGGAAGTTAATTAAGGTTTCAGATACTAAGCAATGATTGCACTGAATCAAAAAGGAGCGGTAGATGAACAAATGGTTTTGGGGTGTATTGATTTTCTGCTTTTTTGTAATCAATGAGATAACAGTAGATTGGTTACTCGCCATTACCATTGGCGGTTATGGTTTCGAAGCCAGCTTCGAGCATATCTTTCGATATTCCTCTTTTTTTGATTACTTTGAATCGGCTCCCTTTCGGCTTATTCCTTACTTGCTGCTTACTAGTCTAGCTGTATTCCTTGGTGGCTATTATTCTGTTCATGAGAAAGTAGCCTTTTGGGCGGCATTAATGGCTATAGCGCTTTTCCATTTTTGGGGATATTGGGGCTTACATTACCCTTCCTATAATGGTGAGCGCCTATCATCGACAGCCGCATTGGCACTTCTTTTTATTCCCCTGCACGCTATTTGGATAGGCTTATTTGCAGGTATAGCTACAGGGCTTTTATCGTTGTTGTCCGCTAGTATTTTCAAGAAAATTCGCGGCGTTTAATGGCTGTAAAACAGCCAATTAAACGCTTTAAAATAAATAATAGGTATGCACCAACCACTCACACTTCCCTGCTCCACTGATGGGCCACTCTCGTGGCAGGCCAGCCTCCTTCCCTCCAGCGCTGATTAAAAAAAACGCGATAAAAACTTGCGCTTTAGAATTACACATGTAATCTTAAATTAAGACTACATGTGTAATCCATTTATAGAAAAGCCACTACCACATTGGTTAAAGCGAAATAATTATGAACACACCTAAAGCGCAGCCAGATATTAGCAATACCGAGTTTGAAGTATTAGACGTGATTTGGGACAGCAACCCGATTTCGTCTAACGAGGTCATTGAGCGCCTCAATCAACATAAACCGTGGCATGAAAAAACGGTGAAAACCTTGCTTGGACGCTTAGTTAAAAAGGGGGCTATCAGTTTTCACAAGCAGCAGCGTCAGTACCTTTACTACCCCTTAATTGCCCGCGAAGAATATGTTCAAGAAGAAACCAGTAGCTTTTTAAGCCGACTCTTCAAAGGTAAAGTTGCGCCAATGATCGCAGGCTTTGCCAACCAAAACGAGTTATCTAAAGAAGATATCGATGAGCTTAAAGCGGTGATCAAGCAATGGGAGAAAGACAATGATTGAGTGGATAATTTCTCAGCAAACTATGTTAACCGTTGTTCTGGCGCTATTGATTCTTTGTGAACGATTCCTTACTGCCCAACTAGGCACTACATTTGTTTACAAAGTATGGTTATTACTTCCGGCTGCACTTGTGATGAACAACCTACCAATTGATTTGGTTTCTATTCCCGCTAATAGCATCAGTCGCTATTTAGTAGGCATTAATCCTAATGTATCCGGTGCGCAGTTCAACGTGCTGTTTTGGTTATGGGCAACAGGTGCTAGTGCAGTCGCGGCCTACATAGTGGTAAACCATATAAATATATTACGATCTATTGATAAAAAGCACCTTGCGCGAGCGCCTAGCGCAACGGTTCCGGTAACCTCAAATACATCACCTTCCCTTCGCGCTTATTACTCTGATAAAGCTTCTACACCTATGCTCTTTGGCTTCCTGAAACCAGCCGTACTGCTGCCAAGTTACTTTAAGACCGCGTTTTCAAGCTCCCAACAAGCATTAATACTTGAACATGAACGTGTCCATAACCAACACAAAGATAACCTATGGAATGCCATTGCGTTAGCGTTTGCGGTGCTTTTTTGGTTTAACCCCGTGCTCTGGATTGCATTGAAGTCGTTTCGTAGCAGTCAAGAATTAGCATGCGATAACGCAGTGCTCGCCAACAAATCACCAACCGAGAAACTCATTTATGCAAAAGCACTTGTATGTTGTGCCGAGCATAATTCACAAGCAGTAAACCTGTACCCAACCTTTGGAGAGAAAAGTACAATGATTAAAAGATTGAACGCGATTAAAACCCCGCATAAAGGTAATAAATTACTTGCCGCTGGCACAGCTGCTATTTTTGCCTTAGTAACGGCCAACATGGCGTTAGCCAATGTGCCACTTCAAAATACTGAACACAAACAGTCGAAAGTTGACGAAGCAGCCCCGGTAGAATTTGTATCACCTGAATACCCCTCGTCGGCCGAAAAAAGCAATATTGAAGGCTTCGTCGTACTGCAGTTTGATATTACTAAAACCGGTAACACCGACAATATCACTGTAGTTGATGCCACGCCCGAAGGTATATTTGATGAAAGTGCAAAAGCTGCGCTTGAGCAATGGAAATACAAACCAGCAATTAAAGGTGGTGTAGCCCGCAGGCAAACAGGTTTGTTAGTGCAGCTCGACTATAAACTTGACCAGCCATTAACGGCGGGCACTGATAAGTAAGCTTAAGCCAAAACAGTAAGAATACTAAAAGGAGCTCTTGCTCCTTTTAGTGTTTTCTTCAAACAAGGCTATTCTCTCTCAAACTTCTGCTTCATACGCTATTTTGTCTTAGGCTACTCTATCTTAGACCACTCTGCCTTAGACCATTCCATCACAGAACGAAGCAGATATTTCACTGTGGTCAGTAAAAACTACGGGCACTCCGTGTTAACTACATTACTTTACCTTTTTTCACCCACCTTAACCTGTTGTAACTATTACCAAAAATTCTTGAGGAAGGGCTCGGCACTCTCTTTGCTTCATTTTAGCGCTAGTGATGAGTATTGATGCTGATTGGTTTTGATTCCGATGGTATTGAATATTGGTTATTAGCAAACTCACAAGCAACACTTAGGAGGAAACATGGCCGGTGGCTGGGCAAAAGACGGGGCTGTTCAAGATCAGATAGACGCAAGCGTTGAAGATGCCGTGGCGCGTGCTAAAAACAGTATGTATCAAGGTGAGAGTGCAGAGTTCTGTGAAGAGTGCGATGCCCCTATTCCTGAACGCAGACGCATAGCAGTGCCCGGTGTTCAATTGTGTATTGACTGTCAATCCGAAATGGAGAAGGCAAGTAAAGTAGAGTCGCTGTTCAACCGTAGAGGCAGTAAAGATAGCCAGCTAAGATAGGCTATGAAAATAGTCGCCTTATAGAAAGCCGCCTTTATCAGAAATTCGATTAACCACGCGGTCAGTTATTGCTTTTCATCCTACTTACCCTCGTATTAACCGTTTACACGTTGCATAGTATTAGGACTTTTGCGAAAGATAAGTTATTGATTTATCTTGTTCCCGTTCGTATAACAGTAAGAACGGAATAACGAAGTCACAATAATAAAAACGGAAAACACATGAAATTAAAAACGCTTGCCCTAGCGTGTGCCTCAACATTTGTAGTTGGGTGTGCAACGCAACCCGCGTCTTCAGTCAATCAAACAGCAGCCGAGCTATCAACACCATACACGTTAAAGTCTGGCGGAGAAATTTCTGAAAGACAAAAGCATTTATCCATTAGTCATGCAAAGCTTGCCTTTTCTTTCGATTTTGACAAAGAGATATTGTTTGGCGATACCACACTTACGCTGCAGGCTCCTTCACCACAACAAGAAATCTCTGTGGATTTAGACACACGTTTTACCATTGAAGGCGTTTGGCTAAATGGTACCGAGCTAACTGCACAGCAATTTAGTAACCTTGAAGGCGAGCTTATTGTATCGCCAAATAGCAAAGTGTCTTTCCCTGCAACCTTACGCGTTGTCTATTCTGGACACCCACGCACGCCGATTAGAGCCCCTTGGGATGGTGGTGTGATGTGGGAAAAAACACCGGATGGACATCCATGGTTGGCAACAGCAGTACAAGGTGAAGGGTGCGACCTTTTCTGGCCATGTATTGACCAACCTTACGGCGAACCCGCTAACACCGAGCTTTTCATTACCGTACCTAAGCCGCTTGTGGCCGCCAGTAATGGCGTATTGGTCGCTACTGAAGAAAAAGGCAATGACCGCACATTTCATTGGCAAACCAAGTCGATGCACAATACTTATGGCATTGCCTTAAACATAGCGCCTTATGAAAAGCTGACCAAAAGTTTTACCAGCATATACGGTAACACCTACCCGTTAACCTACTACCATCTTCCAGAAAACGAAGAAAAAGCCGAGGCATTATTTGCCGAACTTCCTGAAATGATAACCTTTTTCGAGCGTATGATTGGCCCCTACCCGTTCGCGGACGAAAAAGTGGGCATAGTACAAACGCCTCACTTGGGTATGGAACACCAAACCATAAACGCCTATGGCAATGAATATAGAAAAGATGACGCTGGATATGATTGGCTAATGCAGCACGAGTTTGCCCATGAATGGTTTGGTAATCAGCTAACCAACGACAACTGGGATCACATGTGGCTACACGAAGGGTTTGGCACTTACATGCAGCCGTTATATGCCCAATACCTTCACGGCAATGAAGCCTATTTTGTGAAGCTTAATGCGCAGCGAAAAGGGTTGGCTAATGCTCACCCTATTGTAAGTAACGAATTATTGTCAGAAGAAGATGTGTACGAAAAAGGCCCTGCGGGTGATATTTATGCCAAAGGTTCATGGGTTATTCATACACTTAGAGGGTTAATGGGTGATGAACGCTTTTTCCGTTCTGTAACCGAACTTGTGTATGGCCGCGTTGACCCACAACCTGGCAATTTCGAACCTATTTTCGCCAATACTCAAGACTTTATCGATATCGTCAATAAAAACAGCGAGCATAATTTAGATTGGTTTTTTGACGTGTATATATTCAGCGCGGCTTTACCTATATTAGATGTAGCCCGCACAGAAAATGAAGTCACCTTTACGTGGAAAACAGAAAGTCGCTTACCCTTCCCTATGCCCCTAGAGGTTAGCGTAAACGGTGAAGTAACCACGCTTGATATGCAAAACCAAACCAGCTTAACGGTAAGCCCATACGATGTAGTGGTTGCCGATCCTAATAGTAAGGTGCTTCGCTACGAACAACGCTTCGAGGATTATAAGGCCTGGCAGGAAGCGCAAGCTGAAATGAAAAGCATGCAGACCGAAAAATAAGCTTACGACAGGGAGCTTAAAAAGCTCCCTTAAATATGCGCTAATTGAGGTTGGTAAAACCAATCCATTGATACCCCTTTACCGTTTTTTACTATTTTTAGAAATAGGGGTAACCACATCGCTACTTTCTACCAGTTCTTCTAATGCTACACCCGGATCTTCTTCCCCAGCCACTGACGAGGCAAAGGGGCTAGCAGCCTCGGCTTCTGCATCTGAAACGGGGGTAACGCTTCTCCCCTCTGTGTCAATCGAATCATCATTATCGCTTTGACGATCACTTTTTATACCACGCATTAATTCTTCCAAATAGGGTACAAATTCTAAGGCTAGTGCTATCAATAGTACGGTAACTAAATACCATGTGGGTAAGGGGTCTTCTTTAAGTTCTAGCGCGAAGTCAGCGGGAATGTCGCCAAAACCAAACAGCGCAGTAAAATGCGGCCAATGACGGCCCACCACTAACACTAAAGCTAGCAGCGGGATCATTTCTAAAAAACTATGAACATGCTGTTCAATTGGGCCTACACGGCGCTTGGTTACAGCATAAGATACATCCCACATTGCCGTAGCTTCATGCACAAAAAACAACACGATACTAATGGCGATAATTAGACTGTTTACTTCAAATATCAGCACCATAAAAAGCGGAATACCCACTTCGGCGAACATAAGTAAATGGATAAAAGATTCTTTTGCGCCGCTCGTACCGGAAATATTACTTCGCCTGTGGCAAAACCAGTCAACAATGCCCGCCACGAACCAGATGGGAATGATGAAATACATTAGGATAATTAGCGTAGGATCGTCCATAGAAACCTGCCTCTCCTCTTAAACATGGCCTACATCAAGTAACGTAAGCAAAGGTCTATGAGGTTATAAACGGGCGAGATGGCAGAACAGATTAGCAGCTCATTAAATTTTTTTAACGTTTACGGATGTAAGCGAACTATTTTATAGCTAGCGACACCCAAACCATTCTGTGGTCAGAACTTGCTTGTCTGTCTTTAACTAACCTGAACAAGTCACTGTCTTTGGTAGGCCAAAAAACACCCGCGTCTTTTACGTCAAAACCATACTGTGAAGGCAGTACATAATCGGCTCTTGCCCCCCAATATGCAGTGAAACGGTTACTAAAGGCTTCGCTGGATGCTTCTGCGCCGCCAGCACTCGTTGGAATAAGGCTATTGTTGACTAACGGGCTTTCGGTTAATTGCTCTATCACATCAGGTCTGTGTTTATCGCCAATGTCAGCGGCATTAAAATCGCCAACTAATACGAATCGGTCTTTCTCTTTTAAGCTAACCTGCTCGCCAGCATCGTCGTAAATATAGTCTCCACGTTCTGGCGTTAAGTAATCTGCCATTAGGCGAATTTCATCGTGATTGCGCGTACCGTTTCTGTCTTCAGCGCCGTCGAAATTTGGCGGTGTCGGGTGCATAGCCAATATATGCACTATTTCTCCATTCACGTTAACTGGAATATCCCAATGAGATTTTGAGCTTAGGCGAAAAGCCTTCCACTCCTTTTCTGAATACCAAGGCTTATCCTCTTTATTTGGTGCGGTAGCGGGTGAAATTGGCTGTTGCGCATCAGGCATATCTTGCCATTTGAAAGTTTGAAAAGTCCGTGTATTCGCCTGTTGGATTGGGTACTTAGACAATACCACCATGCCATATTGGCCTGGGTATAAGCCGTATCCGTAAGCATCACCGCCGTATTGTTCTTTTTTGCCATTATTGTCTAAATCAAAATTAGTCGGCTCACCAGTGTTGACGGTATTTGTATAAACATAGCCATAATCTACCGCTTTTTGACCCCCCTGAGATACATTCAGGTAATGCTTTATAAAGTTATCAATACCTACCGACTGGTCGGCGATATAATCAAACTCATTGAGTAACAGAATATCGGGGTTAACACGTTGAATAATTTCAGCAATGTTCTTAACTTGCTGATTCTCACCATTAGATAGCACCTGCTGTAAAACCTTAGCGCTAGGCGCTACACCAAGCGCGTTGTAGTTGGTTGATTCCATGCTGACATTGAACGTGGCAACTTTTAGTGTGTTGGCACTAAGCACCGATGAAAAAGCCATTAAAAACAGTGCGACATATTTATGGTTCATAAACTTTACTCATTTGAAACTGGATTTATTACAAGTGGTTAAATAACTGGAAAATATACATTACGTTGCAACTGCCTTTGAAAAACCTAAAACAAAAAAATCTACCACTGAGCCGTTCTTTTAAGCCACACGTAGCATTTAAGGGTATCAATAACAAAAAGCTCCTACACTGAATGTCTTTCTACAAACACTCACCATTAATAATACAGGGCAAGTACATGGCTTTAAAACAGTTATTTTTCACGATGGGATTAGCCTTTTTTTCAGCGCATTCGTTAGGTGCACAAACCGCACAAAAGCTAGCAAGCATAAAGGGAACACAAATAACGGGTGTCACAGTGAGTGGCAACGGCGATGTATTTGTTAATGCGCCCAACTGGAGAAGCGGTGTCGAATTTGCGGTAGCAAAAGTTTCAAATTCAGGAAGTTTTGAAGCTTATCCAAATGAGCAGTTAAATAGCTGTGTGGCGTCAACAAGGGTGAGCGATGATTGCTTTTTAGCGGTACAGTCGGTGGTGGCTCACGACGATAAATTATATGTTTTAGACACCCGTAACCCGCAATTTAAAGGGGTTAAAGATGCACCTCGCATTTTCGTAATAGACCTTGAAACAAATACGGTGGAAAGTGTACTCACCTTAGGCAGCAGTGCTTATCACTCCGACTCCTACATTAATGACTTACGCGTTGATGATAAAACTAATCGAATTTATATGACAGATTCTGGTCATGCCGGGCTCGTCATCTACGACTTAGGCGATAACAGTAGTTACCGCATTTTAGATAACCATCAATCTACTCGTGCGGAAACCTCTACGTTAGATATTGCTGGAAAACCGTTTACGAACACAGTTCACTCTGATGGCCTAGCGCTTGATAGCCAACATGACATTGTTTATTTTCACGCTTTAAGTGGCTACAGCTTATACGCCATCGATACTCAAGATATAAAACCAACCAGTAACGACGACATTGCAAATAAAGTACGTAAAATCGCCACTACGGGTGCGCCGGATGGCTTGATTTATCATGATGGAATATTATACCTTGCCGATTTAGAGAAACAGTTAGTTCAGTACTTAACACCTGATTTCACACTGCACACCTTAGTAAATGGAGATGCGGTAAATTGGGCTGACACGTTTAGTATTCATGGCGATTCCCTTTACTATACCAACAGTAAAATTCAAGATGCCGGTAGTGATGTAAGCGACATGGAATTTGAGGTTTATAAGGTAGCCTTACCGTCACAAGGCAGCCACACTGAATAAGATGAAAAAACTCTTATCGTAAGATTAAACTAGGAATATTGCGCTAAAAGCGGGGCGATATGCGCCGAAGTACCTAAGGCCATTTTTACTCATAAAGTCAGATGCAGTATAGTGGTTACTCATTTTTAGGTAGTAAGTGCATGTCGATTAACCTGCGTAAAACAAGCCGCAATATTCACTTGTGGCTCTCTTTGGCCATTTTTATTCCTGTCGTTGTTGTGATTGGCAGCGGTCTTTTGTTGCAGGTAAAAAAAGAGTTCGACTGGCTACAACCGCCGACTCAAAAAGCCGCTGGTAACGCCCCATCTATTAGTTTCGATAGTATTATTGAGGCAATTCAGCTCGTCCCTGAAGCCGAATTAAACAGTTGGGACGACATCGACCGTTTAGACGTTAGGCCCGACAAAGGCATTATAAAAGTACGCGGAAAGAATCAGTGGGAAGTGCAGCTGAACGCAACCAATGGTGAAGTGCTGCAGGTTGCTTATCGGCGTACCGATACCATTGAAGCTATTCACGATGGCAGTTGGTTTTTTGAAGGCGCAAAGTTATGGCTATTCTTGCCCGCCGCCATTTTGCTATTCATTTTATGGCTGACGGGCTTAGTGATGTTATTTACTACATTAAAGAGTAAATATCGAAAACGTTACTACCGTTCACAGCAAAAAGGTTAACGCTAGCTGTACACTTTCACCTTGCGCAAATGCCGCTTTGTCGTCGGCGCTTACATAATATTGCTGATTAGTAAGATTACGCCAGCTAGCTTGCAGTGAAGTACGTTGGTTAAGTTGCCACGCCGCGCCAATATCTACTGTGGTTACATTATCGAGTTCTTTTTCACCATCGCCAATATCTCGCTTGCTTGCACGATAAACAAGCGTTGAAAATAGGCGTACATCACTTACTTCATACCCTAGTGTTAGTCGCTGACTATGTGGCGGAATATCAGCAATAGCGCTACCTATATTGTCTTCGCCCTCAATCCACGCGCCATTCAACTGCACGAACCAATACCCATGATCTGATTCGTTATTTTGCGATCTATTTGCCGCTTGTGACTGCAACCAATCTAGCTGATAGCTTATGCCTTGAATAGTAGCACTGTCTAAATTGCTATAAACCTGCACATCTTCAGATACCGTAGTTCGTTCAATATAGTGATTGATTTTCTGCCGAAACACTTCAACTGAGCCCGCTAAAGCGTTGCTGCTGTACGATAGAGAAGCCTGTATATTTGTGGCCTGCTCTGTGTCTAAATCGACATCACCTAACACGGTACCCCGAGGGGTTTCACCGGAGAAATAGCGTTCGGTTAATGACGGATTCCTAAAGGCGCTAGATAAGTAAGCACTAGCCGTCCATTGCGGCGAAAGTATATGGCTAGCGCCAATAAAACCGCTGATGTTAGTATTAGTGACATCATCAGCATTGTTAGACTGTTGCTGCCAATCTAACCTACCTCCAAACGCTAGCGAGGTATCACCAAAAGAGCGTGTTGCATCAGCAATACCTGCCACTGTGGTTTCACTGGCATCCAATGTACGAAGCGCGTAAGCTAATTCAGAGATAAAAGATGAGCCGGTCGAGCTTAATGTCTCATTTAAAAGAGATTCACCTACAAGCGTTCCACTAGCAGAGGAAACCAAGGAGAACTCTCTTTCATCAATAGTTACCCCCTCCCGCCCCATCAATTGAACTTGCCAGTTTACCTGCCAGTTATTAATACGTGCGTTACTGCCCACATCAAACCCGAAATCTAACGCCTCACTTTCACTTTCGTTTATCCGATCCTCTGGCCTTAAAATGTGGGTGTCCAGTGTGGATTGGTGCCACCAAAGGTTGCTTACTAGGTCTGTGCTAGAAGTATCAGAGCTAGCCATGCCACCGCTAAATATATTAGAGAATGCAAACGTCATTTTACCTAGCCAGTGCGTATTTTCTGGGTAGGTAGTTACTCTATCTTCTGGAAAATCGCTGCTGGATTTACCGATATCACTGTTGTCTGAATACAACGTCCAGGCTTCTTTCAGCACGCCATTTTCCGGCCGATGTCTTATAAACAAGGCGGTTTGTTCAAACTTATCAAACAGAGTATTACCTTGTGCGTCAGAGCCGTTATTGCCTTTACGATACGACAGGTTCCAATCGGTATTGCCTGCATAATCGGCATAACTATAATCTTGTGCCTGTTGGTTACTACTCCACCCTATTTGAAGGTTTGGATCTGTGTTGTACGGTAGTAACAAATCCACAGCGCCACCTATAGCGCCCGACCCTAAATAGGTAGACGCAGCGCCTGGAATGACGGCCACGCCTTGAATAAATGACGGAGGAACAAACCCCACGCTCGCCCCTGCTCGGCGGTCACTCACAATAGGTACGCCATCAAGTAAGGTTTGAATTCGCCAGCGAGAAAAGCCCCTAATATTGATATTTTGAATTTGCCCACCTTGCCCATTTAAGTTAACTGAAGGCGATTGAAGCAAAATATCATTAATATGAGGGCTACCCACAAGATTCGATTTATCGTAAGTATATTGGGGGAAAATGCTGTTTAAGGTTTGATTGTAATAGGGACGCTCTGCGGTAACAGTGTACCGCTCGACTTCCTTAGCGCTAATGTCGTTGGAGCTTGCATTGTTAGCCCCTTCAGCATCAACACCTTCACCATTAGCGCCTTGAGCATCAGCGCCTTGGTCATCAGTGGCACTGGCACAAAAAACAGGTAATGCGAAAAGGGAAACGGTTAACAATAGTCTAAAAGGTGCTAATCCAAAACGCGAAAACTTAGCAGAAGATAAAAAAGAGAGAGAATACGACAGGCTTTTCATTGGGTCTTGCTACGGTAGTAAAGCTAAAAAAGAAGGGTGAAAATAAAAAACGCGGCAGCGTAACGCTGCCGCATCTGTTTGCACTAACGCCCGTTAGTTTGCAATAACCGGAATGCCAGCAGTCCAAGGACCCCCTTCATTCACCACCGCTTGCTGAAGCGCAGGCAGCGTGGTTTCATGCAACGTTTTAATGCGCGCAATTACTTGGCTTAATTCATCTTCAGCGTAACCAAGTTGGTCTTTGTGCTGTTGAGTCGGCCCATAAGATGACCCCAGTGCAGACCTTGCGTAACGCAAGCGACTCATAATATTAGCCGGTTTGATCCCTTTACGATTGCGCGACTCTAAGCCAGTAAACGCTTTATTAATATCGTTTATTTCACTTTGAATGCTCGCAAATTGTGCTTCAAGTTGGCTAACATCACTAGGGGTACGGTCAATAGCAACACGAAGTAATGCCATGGTTTCTTTCACTTGGCCCAGTACAGTATTTGAAGATATTGCACGTTTCTGCGCTTTAGTAACCGCATTACCATAAGCGGAAATTTCCTCAGCAGATGCCCCTTCAAGTGCACCTTCATAGATAGATTCCAACATAAACTCAACAGGCTCAGCCAGTTGAGTAACTGTTGACCCCTCACGCTTGAACAAGGTCGCACTATAGGTTCCCGGCAATGCCATTAAGCCATTATTTTTGCTGTCTTTCTTGATAAGCGGTGTGGTATTTGAGTACTTCATATCCCACGTAATGCGGTGAAGCCCTTTTTTAGCACTTCCCGATACGCGATTTATCACGTCGCCCGCATTGTCACGAATTTCTACATAAACAGCAGGTTCTGGCTCTTGAAGTTCAGCTTCAATCGCTTCCCAACTTGGATACTTAGGATATTTGTCATCTTCAAGAAGCTTTTTCTCAGCTTCTTGACGTTTACCCTTCGCAGTTAACAAACTGTCTTTTAAGAAATAGGTTAACGTAGCGCCATGTGCTGGATTCTCTGCCACAAAACGGTCGTCGCCGTCTGAGTCAGAATGCCTAGTATCTAGTTGAAACCATTTCACTGGGCGGCTAGGCGCAAATAACAAGGCGTCTTGTTCCATCGACTTTTCCGTTAATGCGCGAAGCGGTGCGTAATCATCTAGAATGTAAATACCACGGCCAAATGTACCGGCCACCAAGTCATTTTCTCTGCGCTGAATTTTTACATCGCGCGTAGAAATAGTTGGCATGCCGCCATCAAGTTCAACCCACTTTTTACCGCCGTTAACCGTAAAGAAAACGCCAAATTCGGTACCAATGAACATCAAATTTTTGTTCACATGATCCTGCACAATACGCCAAACAAGGTGTTTTGCAGGTAGGTCATCGGCAAGTGATGTCCACTTTTTACCTAGGTTCGTCGACTTGATCAAGTAGGGTTTGTAGTCGCCATATTTATGGTTATCTAGAGCGACATACACGGTATTCGGATCGTATAAATCAGCACGGATATCATTTACATAAGCGGTAGCAGGAATACCTTTAATATCGTCTAATTCAATCTTTTTCCACGATTCACCGCCGTTGGTAGTGACTTGAATGATGCCATCATCAGTACCTGCCCACAGAATGTTTTCATCTACTGGGCTTTCAGAGAAGTTAGCAATAGTGTGGAATTCTGTCATAGCGTACAAATCCCAGCCCGCTTCTACCGACCACGTTCTGCCCATCATCGGCATATGCATGCGGTTTCCGTCTTGGGTGAGGTCGCCAGAAACGGCTGTCCAGCTATCGCCACGGTTATCAGAACGCCATACTCGCTGTGATGCAAAATAAATACGAGCAGGATCGTGGCTAGACACATTAATAGGTGCATCCCAGTTGTAACGCTCAGCAGGGTCGCCCGGCAATGGCTGCGGCTTAACATAAACACCTTCTTTGGTGGTCATGTCTACGCGGGTAAGGTTACCCTGCTGCCATTGAGAATACATAATATCTGGGTTGCCTGGTTCAACCGCTGGCTGATGCCCATCGCCGCCTAGGGTTAAGAACCAATCTTTGTTCTTAATACCATCTTTGCGCATAGTGCGAGATGGCCCCCCTTGGGTAGAGTTGTCTTGTGCACCCGCATAAATCATGTAGAAAGGTTTTGAATCATCCGGTGCCACTTTATAGAACTGCGTTAACGGCAAGTTAGCCATAAAACGCCAGTTCGCCATGCGGTCATGAGACATATAAATACCACCATCTGATCCCATCAAAACAAAATCAGGATCAGTCGGGTGAAATGCCATAGCATGGTCATCTACGTGCTTGCGCTTAGTATTAATTGGCGTCCACGTTTTGCCGCCATCGTCCGACACTTTGCTGTAGTTACTGGCAATATAAACACGGTCAAACTGGTGTTGATCAGCAAAGATTTCTTGGTAATAGTGAGGGCCTGTACCTGCACCTATTTCATCAGAGACCTTGGTCCAACTTGCGCCTTGGTCGGCTGAACGATAGAAACCGCCTTTGCGATTGTCAGTTTCGATAGTGGCGTAAAGCACGTCGGGGTTCATAGGCGATATCGCCATGCCTATTTTACCCATGTTACCTTCTGGCAAACCGGTTTTGAGTTCGGTCCAGGTTTCACCGCCATCGTCAGACGTATGAATACCCGCACCTTCATTAGTCCCTACATATACCGCAATTGAACGTTGGCGAGCCCATGTGGCTGCGTAAAGTTTATCAGGGTTACGCGGGTCGATAAGTAAGGAAGTCACGCCGGTCCATTTATCGGCAGGCGTGAGTACTTGCTTCCATGTGTCGCCACCGTCGGTAGTTTTGTAAAGGCCGCGTTCACCGCCCCCAGACCATAGTGGCCCTTGAGCAGACACCCACACGATGTCAGGATTTGTTGGGTGAATAATAATGTCAGAGATGTGTTCCGACTTCTCTAGGCCCACATTATTCCATGTTTGACCGCCATCTACAGACTTGTATACGCCATCACCAAAGCTAATATGACGCCCGCCGTTGTTCTCACCAGTACCTACCCAAATAATATTTGAGTTACTAGGTGCAATAGTCACATCGCCAATAGAGTAAACCGCTTGCTTATCGAAGATTGGCGTCCAGGTATTACCTGCGTTCGTGGTTTTCCACACGCCACCAGAACCTACTGCGGTGTACCATGTTGAAGGATTATTTTGATCGATAGCAATGTCTGCTATTCGGCCAGACATATAAGCAGGGCCAATGTTTCTCAGCTCCATAGCTTTAAAAGTTGAACTGCTAAAAATAGATTTGTCGTTGTTAGAGTTTTCTGCAAAAACAGTCGAGCATGAGAGCGCAAGAGATACAGCTACTGCAGCTTTAAGAAGCTTCTTCATTATTATTATCCACAGAGTGTTTATTGGAATTTAGAATTATAGGTAGTAACACTATATAGAGTTACTAACAAACCCATAAAGTTTCAATAAACACACGACCAACCACCGAATATAGAGGTTAAAAAATGGTCGTCAGTGGATAGGCGTTGTAAGGGAAGGTTTCCAATTAAAAAGTGACGATGTCATCGTTAATTAAATGACCTACTACAGAACTGTTTTCAGCGTCGACAAACCCGTTGTCGATAGCTTTAGCACGGCCGCGAGTTACTTTGCGATAGTTAGGGTGGGTATAAATATAAGTTTGCTTTGAACGCAATGCTTCTAACACACGTTCAGCCAACATAGACACTGGAATACCAGACTCCACCGCCATCGTGGCCGCTTTGGCCCCTGCTTTAAGTTTTTCTTTATCGATTCGCTTTTCTGTGGCTACCGCATATTTTTCTTGTCTGTTGCGATAAGACTCATGAATACGGGTTTTTACAAATGCAGGGCACAACACCGACGTGTGGATATTAAATGGCTCTAGCTCTGGCATCCAACTCTCAGTCATAGACACTACTGCTGCCTTAGAGGCACAGTATGCGCCCGCGTAAGGCATACCCATCATGCCAGCCATCGATGCCACGTTTAATACCCAGCCCCCTTCACCATGTTCTTTAATGGCCGGAACACAAGCTTGAGCACCATACAAAACGCCCATCACATTCACGTCCATTACCCAGCGCCAAGTTTCAGCTTCAGAGTCTTCAATTTTTCCAGGCGAACCACCAACACCCGCGTTATTAATAACCATATGGATTTTGCCGAACGCTTCTTTCGCTTTGGCAACAACCTCTTCCCACTGGGTATAGTCGGTGACATCAAGTGAACACGTGATTACCTTGTAGCCTTTTGAGTGCAAGTCTTCGCTAGATTGTGCAAGGGCTGCGGCATCTATATCGGCCATAACAATATTCATTCCCTGCGCCGCTAATGCTTCACTTAGGGCTAAGCCAATTCCACCCGCTGCGCCAGAAATAACCGCGGTTTTACCTGAAAATTCATTAGACTGAGACATCTGCTCTCCTGTTGTCTTTATTCCCGCAGCAAATACAGTTGCTGCAACGTCTGCTTGCCGCCACCACTACGACCAGATCAAAGTAAGGTCAACAAAGAAGCGGAGCTAAATGCGTTAAATCATCGACAAGTAGAGTAGTCTGCTGATGTAAGCGTAGATACTTTATTTGGCTAATTTCAGATACTTCATGAAATCAATAATATGGAGAAAACAGGCTACTGCTTTTTAGTGAGGCTAATAAAAATAGCGCGTTTTATGATTTTGATAATATGACGGCTTAATTAAATATGACTGATATTCATCAATATTTAGGTTGTAAGCCAAAATTGAGTTCTTCTACTCATCGCAAAAATCGGCTTACTTAACGGTTATCCTAACTTACTTCGTGAAGGCTAAAACATGCAGAAAGATAAAACATTAAATTAACAAAACGATACTTTAACGGTGAAAAAAGCATACAAATAGAATGCACAATCCCAATATATTAAGCATTCAGCTAAAAATAGCATCTACACGCTCAACCTTTAAAAAATCAATTTTTTGTTAACACAAGTGAAAGCTAAGCATTGCTATTAAGAGGACTTCTAATAAAGTGGGTCTGTTCCCCCCCTTGTGATAAATAGAATTAATCATTACTCTCCCACGCTCAATAACAACTCAATTTGATTCGGTTTTCTAGGCAATTACAGTCTAGGCAATTGCAATTTTCGAGGATTCTTACGTAAGCATGGTCAATCCACACCCTTCCATTGATGTTTTTCTGCCCCCTGCTTTTAAAGCATTTTTGCAGAAGCTTCAACACTACACCACGGGTGTAGGGGTATTCCTATGGATTGCGAACGCAGCCTTGCTGCTTAACGTTGCATTGATAGCCAGCGGCACAATGGCCGATTCAGGCGAATTTGTTAGTGCGCTTCACGACAATATTGTTATTGAGCCTTTTTTCATTGCCGCTTTCAATCAAGCGCTTTCCCTATTTTCTCTTCCTACCATTATACTAGTACTGGTTGGCCTTCAAGTTCATGCTTGCGCCACCGCTAGAGCCCAGTTTATTGGCAATGACCAACCTGTTCCTTTCGTTTTTCACGAATACCCTCACCCCTTTATTCAAAAAATTGGTAGCCGAGCCCCTCCCACTCTTAGCTAACCGTTTTTGATACCGATGTGTAACCACTAATCGTGTCCCGAAAACGCTAAATTGCGTGCTTGTCTTTGCGGATTAAGCACAGCGGCTATCTATTGTCTTCGAATACATATCGATGCCCTATTTGCTGCTTATCTTTGCTGCTCGTCGGTGCTGTTTATCTGCGCTGGCTAATTGCCGCACTCCCTTGAACTTACGGGTTATAGGAAAAATGTTTTTGTCTATTCGTAACCTCTTTAAATTAACTTTTACCACAATCGTGCTAATGCTAGCCGGTTGCAGCGGCGGTGTACTCGATCCTAAAGGGCAAGTAGGTATGGATGAAAAGAATCTGATCATTCTTTGCACCATTCTTATGCTCATTGTTGTGATCCCTGTCATTGTGCTAACGCTCTATTTTGCTTGGAAATATCGCGCCAGTCGCGACTTTGAAATTTACACCCCAAAATGGGCCCACTCTACCAAAATTGAAGCGTTAGTATGGTCAGTTCCCGTGCTCATTATTGTTGCGCTAGGCGTTATCACTTGGCGTTCAACCATAGCGTTAGACCCATACGCGCCGCTTGAAGGCCAAGGTGAACACCTTACTGTAGAAGTGGTGTCGTTAGACTGGAAGTGGCTGTTCATCTATCCAGAGCAAGGCATTGCTACGGTGAACGAATTAGTTTTTCCTGCTAACAAGCCCATCGCGTTCAAAATTACCTCTGAAAACGCCATGAACTCGTTTTTCATCCCTCAATTAGGTAGCCAAATTTACTCGATGGCCGGAATGGAAACCAAGTTACACCTTATTGCAAATGAGCCAGGTACGTTCAAAGGCATTTCATCTAACTACAGTGGCGCTGGTTTCTCAGGTATGAAATTCAATGCTATTGCCACCCCAACTGAAGCTGATTTCGAGGCTTGGGTAGAGAGGGTTAAGCAAGAAGATACGGCATTAACTTCTGGCACTTACAAAGAACTCGCAGAACCGACCGAAAATCACCCTGTAACCTACTACGGCGATGTAAGTGATGGGTTATTCCACGAAATACTAATGAAATATATGAAAGACCACGGCTCGATGGATTTTTACAGCAAGCCTGATAACGCGGCTACAGGTATGAAAAAAGCTATGCCGGATATGCACAAGGGTCATCATGAAGAGGTTAACGAATAATTATGTCTTTTTTAGGTAAATTATCTATAGAGTCAGTGCCTTACCACGAACCTATTATCATGGTTACGTTGGCAGTGATTGCTGTAGTGGGCATTGCTATTGCGCTGCTCATTACAAAATACAAGCAGTGGGGCACACTGTGGAATGACTGGATCACGTCTGTGGATCACAAACACCTAGGCATTATGTACATTGTACTGGCTATGGTGATGTTACTGCGTGGTTTTGCCGACGCCATTATGATGCGTACCCAACTTGCGGTAGCGACTAATGGTGCGCCTGGCTATTTGCCACCGGAACACTACGACCAAATTTTCACCGCCCACGGCGTTATTATGATCATCTTTATGGCCATGCCATTTATGATTGGTTTAATGAACATTGTGCTGCCGCTGCAAATTGGTGCTCGTGATGTTGCCTACCCCTTTTTGAATAATTTAAGTTTTTGGCTTACCGCTGGCGGCGCCATTCTCATTAATATTTCATTAGGTATAGGTGAATTTGCAAAAACAGGTTGGGTAGCTTATCCGCCAATAGCGGGGCTTGAATTAAGCCCGGGGGTTGGCGTCGACTACTACATATGGGCCTTGCAGATATCAGGGCTCGGCACGCTACTTACTGCGGTTAACTTCTTAGTGACGGTATTTAAGATGCGTGCACCGGGCATGAAATTGATGCAAATGCCAATTTTCACGTGGACATGCACATGGGCAAATATCCTTATTGCCGCGTCGTTCCCGATTCTTACCGCAGTGCTAGCCATGCTAACACTAGACCGCTATCTAGACTTCCACTTCTTCACTAACGAAGCAGGTGGTAACTCTATGATGTACATCAATTTATTCTGGGCATGGGGCCACCCTGAGGTTTACATTTTGGTGCTACCTGCTTTCGGTATTTTCTCTGAAGTTATATCCACCTTTACGGCAAAACGCTTATTCGGTTACACCTCTATGGTGTACGCATCCGGCGCAATTGCCATTCTAGGTTTTGTGGTATGGCTGCATCACTTCTTTACCATGGGCTCAAGTGCCAATGTAAATGCCTTCTTCGGTATCATGACCATGGTTATCGCCGTGCCGACAGGGGTGAAGCTATTCAACTGGTTATTTACTATGTACCGCGGCCGATTGGTACTCAGCGTGCCTGTACTTTGGGCATTAGGCTTTATGGTGACCTTTACCATTGGTGGAATGACCGGTGTGTTACTCGCTATTCCTGGTGCCGACTATGTACTTCACAACAGCTTATTTTTAATTGCTCATTTCCATAACACTATTATTGGTGGTGCGGTATTTGGTTACTTGGCAGGGTTTGCATTTTGGTTCCCGAAAGCCATGGGCTTTAAGCTTGATGAAAGAACGGGTAAAGCCGCCTTTTGGTGCTGGCAAATTGGTTTCATGATGGCGTTCTTGCCATTGTATGTGTTGGGCTTCTTGGGCATGACCCGCAGGCTTAACCACACCAATAACCCTGACTGGAACTTGTGGCTCTACATTGCGGCAGTAGGTGCGTTTGTTATTGCCCTTGGTATTTTCTTCCAGCTATTACAGTTGTACATAAGCTTTAAAAACAAAGACAAGCTTGATGACACCACAGGCGATCCATGGAATGGACACACACTTGAGTGGTCCACGGCGTCTCCGCCTCAGTTTTATAATTTTGCGAACATTCCTCACATCAAAGATATCGATGCATGGACAGACACAAAAGAACGAGGCGATTCTTATCAAAAACCTGAGAAATACGCGCCTATTCACATGCCGAAGAATACCTCTGCGGGTGTATTTATGAGTATGAGCTTTACCGTGATGGGCTTTGCGCTTATTTGGCATATTTGGTGGTTAGCTGCGGTTGGGCTTATCGCTGGAATAGGTGTATTTATTAAGCGTTGTTACACCTCTGATGTTGATTACTACGTTCAGGTAGATGAGATAGAAAAAATTGAACATGCGCATTTAACGGCTAATGCGAAAGGAGCGTCTGTATGAGCGCACTAGCAAATGATATAGCTCACGATATTCACGAAGAGCACGCTTTAGATCACGACCACGAACATCACGAAAACAATACGGTATTCGGTTTTTGGCTATACCTAATGACCGACTGTTTGTTATTCGCTTCATTCTTTGCCACTTATGCGGTGTTGTTCATGAACACGGCCGGTGGTGTGTCTGGAAAAGACATCTTCGAACTTAACTTTGTGGCGGTTGAAACCGCCGCGCTACTCGTTAGTAGTATCACCTTTGGCTTCGCCATGATTTGTGCGCACAAGCAAAACAAAAGCGGTGCGTTAGCATGGTTAGCTATCACCTGGGTTTTGGGTGCGACGTTCATCGGCATGGAAGCATATGAATTCCATCACTTAATTGTGCATGGCAATGGCCCTCAAGAAAGCGCCTTTCTTACTGCCTTTTTCTCGCTAGTAGGCTTACATGGTATTCATGTAACGACGGGGCTTATTTGGATGACAATTTTGTTTATCGAAGTGTCGCGAAGAGGCTTACCTGAGAAAACAGTCACAAGACTTAGCTGCTTAAGCTTGTTCTGGCATTTCCTCGATATTGTATGGATTTGCGTATTCACCGTGGTTTATTTAATGGGGGCAATGTAATGGCGGGCCATCGTACTAATAAATTTGGCGTTAGTGCTTTAGCGGGAAATAGTGCTAACGATGACAATGCAACCTCAGTCAATCACGCTGCCGATCATGGCAGCGTAAAAACTTATCTTGTTGGCTTTGTGCTATCGGTGGTTTTGACGGCGATCCCATTTTGGATGGTAATGGAAGGCGACTTCTCAAAAGTGACTACGCTGTGGAGCATCGTCGTTTTCGCACTCGTACAAATTTGGGTTCATCTTAAGTACTTCCTTCACCTTAACTTTGTTACTGAAGACGGCAGAGCCAGTACCATTTCGTTTTTATTCAGCGCACTTATTATCTTCATGGTAGTAGGGCTATCTATTTGGATAATTTACGAATCTAACGCGATGATGATGTATTAGCGTATTGCTATTCATTATGCATAAGCAACAAGGTAAACAGTAAAATGAACGCGATATTTCGACGCTATTTATCGGTGACCAAGCCCGGTATCATCATGGGAAACTTAATTTCCGTAGCAGGTGGTTTTTTACTTGCCGCCCGCGGGGATGTTGACTGGCCTTTGATGGTCGCGACCTTGGCTGGCTTGTCTTTAGTGGTGGCTTCTGGATGTGCAGTTAACAACTGCATAGACAGCGACATTGACACCAAAATGCAGCGAACACGCGCTAGGGTGACTGTCACCGGCGAAATGTCGTTGAAAGCAGCCTTTTGGCACGGTGTAGTGCTAGGGGTTGCTGGGTTCGCTTTACTGGCTTTTTACACCAATCTTACGGCAGTGCTTTTCGCAGCCTTAGGTTATGTGGTTTACGTAGGCGTGTATAGCTTATACATGAAGCGTAACTCTGTGTATGGCACCCTTGTTGGTAGCTTATCTGGCGCGGTACCGCCCGTGGTCGGTTACTGTGCAGTAACCGGTGAATTCGACACCGCCGCCGCTATATTGCTAGTGATGTTCAGTATATGGCAAATGCCCCATTCCTATGCCATCGCTATTTTCCGTTTCAAAGATTACGAAGCTGCCAATATACCGGTATTGCCGGTGGCAGAAGGCATCGCAAAAGCTAAGCAGCACATCGTGTTATACATTGCGGTATATGCCATGGTTACACTGCTGTTGCCAATTAGTGGTTATACGGGTGTGGGCTTTTTGGCCGTGGCATTTTCCACCAGCTTATGGTGGTTGATTATGGCGCTGCGAGGATACCGCCGCGATATCAATATTGAAGGTTGGGCCCGTCAAGTGTTCGGGTTTTCAATTATCAATATTACGGCGCTCTCAATTGCCATGGCTGTGGATTATCACAGCCATGTTTTAAGTCTTTTTTAGTTACACTTTTTTACGTAGCGATTTAGGTGCTAGCTCGCTTCTATGGGAGAAAGGTGGCGAATTTCAGGTGCTGTTGCCAATATAGTTTCATACAGTGCAAATACCGACTTGGTATATTCTTGCGCGTAATGAAAGTCTAAGTCGGCCTGGCATTTGAAGTGTTCAACCAAAATATATTGGCCATTTTCTTTATCTTCGAAAACGTCAAAACGAATACACCCTAGCTCACCTCTGGTGGGGATGAGAAGGCGCTGCAGCGCCTCTATTCCCTTTTCATAATAGCGTGGTTGTGGTTGAATAATGGCAACGATATGCACCGGTTTGTCGGCTTTTGTCATGAATTTGATCCTATGATTTTTTGGGTTAATGATTTAATTGGCTTAGCAAGGCCGTATGCAGCCACAAAGGCCATGGGATAAGCCTTAATAAATGCCATTGACCAATCTGACAAAAACGTATCTGTGATCCCTAAATTAATAAATGTCACCCAACCGGACATCAGTCCAGACAGACAACATGAAAACAGCGCAGTAAATATAATTCTTTCCATCTATTCCTCCTTCAAGCGATGTTAGTGTATACCTATGTCGCTTGGTGAGAATAAGCGAAATGGAAACCTTAGATTGCAGGAAATGATGTGCTAGATGACTTAACGCTTTTTATCGAAGTAATCCAAAGAGGCAGTTTCGCTAAAACGGCGGAAGATTTGCGTATATCTCCCTCAGCGTTATCAAAACGTATCGCGAAACTTGAAAAGCGATTTGGTGCCCCTTTACTGTCTCGTTCGTCTAGGGGCGTAGTGTTAACTGCATTTGGTAAAATGGTATACGATGATGTTGCCGATGTTATTTTAAGCGTAAAACAAAAGGTGCAAGCATACGACAGTACACAACTAAATAGGCTTAGTGTGTTATGCCCACAAAATTTGGTAGCCGGCCCACTATTTACGCCATTCAGTGAATTTCAATTTGCTCATCCAACATTACAACTGCGTATAGAGCCTAACAACCGCAACGTATTAACCAGCCAAAAGCAATTTGATATCGCGTTTCGGGTAGGTGAACAGCAAGACTCTTCATTGATACAGAGAAGAATGGGCAGTGTTTCCGTTCACATTATTGGAAGGGATAATAAACTAAATACTTCTCATCTTTTTGTACCTTACACCATCAAACAAATTCCCAACGCTGAGCAGTTTACTACTTTAGCCGACGAGTATGACAATGTGCATTTCGTGGGTGATATTACGCTAGCGAGACAGTTTGTGGCGTCAGGAAATGGGGCAGCACTGTTACCCAGTACTGAAATTCAGACACTCATAGATGATAAAACGCCTAAGTTGCAGTTTCATAGTGAGCAGTTATTTACTCGCCCCATCTATGCATTGTGGCCTAATTCATCTAGCCCCAGTGTTCAAGCGCGGGATTTAATTGAAAGTGTTCATCGTTATTGTAGTGCCACTCCGTCTTTGTGCGGCGGCGCCATGCCTGTAGGTTAATAGGATAAAACCACCTCATTTTAGCTAATAAACACGGGCGGAATAGAGGGCAGCCAACGCTCGGCTTCCCTCTATTTATAAGGTTACTACCTTATCTTCACCAATATAAGAAAAAGAAACCACTTCATGTGACGCGTTTTTATCAACTGTTTAAACACTATTTTACTAAAGTAAATAGTTAAGCTTATTTACTAAGTATGTGCGACCAATGAGTGTGATATGTTGAACGTTTAAAATATATGGCAGCGGATGTACTTACATCCACTGCCATATTTATACCGTAATATTACAAGCAATTAAGTCTGTTAAGTCGCCTACGACGTTGGCATAACATACACTTCTCGTACGCAGGCCGAATCGTTAGCTGAAAGGGCAAACACAACCGACTTTGCTATATCTTCGGGCTGAAGTTTGTCTTCCTTGGGCTCATCGAAGAAAGGCGTGTTAACCATTCCAGGGCAAATTGTGGTACATCTACCGCCCCACTCTCTCATTTCTTCCGCTAAGTTTTGGCCGAAACCGTAGGCAAACCATTTACTTGCGCCATAAACCGAGCCTTTTAAAGCAATACGCCCTGCCACCGAGCTTGTTAGAATAAAGTGACCTTTAGTCTTTTTCAGCAAAGGAAGCCCAAGCTTTGCGGTATACAGCAAGCCGTTCACGTTTGCGCCTAACATACTTTGCCACTCTGCAACGTCGCCGTTCTCAATACCGGCACTTTTTGCACCCGTACCCGCATTCGCAAATACGCCGTCTACCTGGCCATAATGCTGAACTACTTTGCTAAATGCTTTCTCTAAATCATTGAAATCGCTCACATCGGCAGTAACGGCAAAGGCATTGGCCTCGCCAAGTTCTGACACCAGATCGTTAAGCTTGTCTTCACTTCTGGCAATTAAGGCAACTTTATTACCTTCATCTACCAATGCTTGTGCAGTCGCTTTGCCTATCCCGCTTGACGCACCGGTTATTACAATTACCTTTGAACCTGTTTTCTGACTAGACATGCATACTCCTGTTAACGCTAATTACTTACTCGCTTAAAATTCTACCTGTGAGTTTCTATTCTCACTTTACAAACCTAAGCAATGAGCTGACTAATCTTCTCTACAAAAGCTGGGATGTCATCTGGGTTTCTGCTGGTTACCAATTTGCCATCTTGTACCACTTGCTCATCTTTCCAGGTTGCACCGGCATTAATTAAATCAGTTTTGATACTGGGAAAAGAGGTGACTGTACTGTTTCTTGCTAGCTCAGATTCAACCAGTAACCATGGCCCATGACATATAGCAGCAAGTGCTTTAATCCGAGGTTCTGCGTGGGCTTGCTTAATAAATGAAACCGCATCGCTGTTAGTACGTAAGATATCTGGGTTAATTTGGCCGCCAGGCAATACGAGCGCGTCGTAATCACTTGGCGATACCGAGGAAACTTGAGCATCTACCGATATTTGTTTACCCCAATTCCCTTCATTCCATGCAGTGATACTGCTTTGATCATCAATTGAAAGTATCTCTACTGTAGCGCCTTGCTCGGTAAGCATATCTTTTGGCTGCACCAGTTCACTTTGCTCGAAACCATCGGTAGCTAAAATAGCGATTTTTTTGCCTTCTAAATTTTGCTGGTTGCTCATTGTAAAACTCCTATTTATTACTCAACGTTATTGCCGCTTCCCATTCAGTTGTTTGCATGACGCAAAGCTGAAGAACGAAGGTTACTTGAATGAATACTCATCAGTAGTACACCTTATAAGCTGGCAATTCGGATAACTAACTTGTATGTGTAACTTGTGATTGCAAAAACCAAACCATCACTCGAAACCTCTTAAGTAGTTGTTTGTATTGAAATTTAAATTTAGACCAAGAAGTTGTAGCGCTTCAGCCGGCGCTTTTGGCGTGCGACTTTTTCAGCATTCATGAAGGTTTTACATGAGGATGAACCCAGTTACATATAGAAAAACATCAGCAGAGCACCGGCTATCATAAAGAGGTTTTCAGTTAGCGAAACAAAGCCTAATGGCACGTTGCTATCGCCACCTACACAGGCACACTTGAGTTCACGTTTATCGATGTATACCGCTTTAACCACTGAAACCGCTCCCACCGAACCTATAAATAGGGAGAACGGCGCCACCGCTAACGCGGGCAGTTGAGCTACCATACCAATTCCAGCATAAGCCTCTACAAACGGGTAAATATAGCCGTATCGTAGCCACTTCATGGCTAGCAAATCGTAGGTAATAAACGAGTTAGTAAAGCTGAATAGGTCTTTGAGTTTTTGTACTGCCAGCAGCGACATTGAAAACGCGATAAATAGCATGAGAGTGCGAATGGAAAAATACGCACCTGCTACCGTATATTGAAATGCTAACGCTAATAACGCAGCTACCGAAAATATGGCTATTACTGGGGTATAGGTGGTACCCGTTTGGCCCGCTTCGCCTTTTCCAAAATAAGTACGAAGATCGTCGTACCCACCTATACGCTCATCATTTATAAACGTCTGTGGGGTTGTTTTAACATTGTACTTTGTCTTGAACGCGTCGGTTTCTTCCCTAGAAGTGAGTGGGCGGTCATCAATGTCATACCCTTCTCTCTCTAACAAATCTTTGGAACGTAAACCAAACGGACAAATATGATTATCGGTCACCATTCTGTACAAAATTGCCGTTTTATTCATCATGCTCTCCTTTGTCTCACTCGCGCCAAAAGCTAACAGAAAAGGTTGTAGTTAATTTCGCAATAAGCTCCAAACTCGTCTTTATTCAAACCGAGCCATAAGCTTGAAAGAGTTCGGTCAGGTTATTAGTCACACCAAACTCCCCTGCCTCAAACTTGCCTCTAAATTAGATAGCGAGAAGAGATCCGTCATGTGAAATCCTTACGCGAATAGTTCATGAAGCTGTAAATTCCTCACAATTAACGACTCAAACCTTTCGGTTCTAGGTACCTTTATCAATACCGTTACAATATCTATACCGATATATACTCAACGTTATTGTAGGAATTATCGAATATGTCTCTTTGGGGGGAATCTGTAGGGCAATGACGCTTAATCAGTTGCTGGCCTTATCGCCTAGAACGTAGAATATTAATTCCTTTCGTTATAGAGTGAATAGAACTCTCGAAAAGGCATTTAAAATGACATTCGTATTTTTACATGGCTCAGGTTGCACGAATAACGTGTGGGCGCACCAAGTATCGTTTTTCAACAACAGTGTTGCATTAAACTTTCCTGGTCACCCTGATGGCGAAGTATTATGCGATGTAAAATCCATAGCTCATTGGGTGCTTAATACCGTTGAACAAGAAGATTTAACAGACGTGGTGTTGGTTGGTCATTCTTTAGGAAGTGCCGTAGCCATGCAAGCTGTTCTGCTGGCCTCAAGCGAATCAACGACTTTCGATTCAAGCAGACTAAAAGCACTGGTGTTAATAGGTGCGGGCGCTAAATTAAAAGTAATGCCACAACTGCTTACGTCACTAGCAACGCTTATAGAAGAATGCGGAGCATTCCCCGATTACCTATTAGCTTCAAACCAACAGCTTCAAGAGCCGTTAAGAACTGAGGTAAATTCAGCAATTGTTAAAAATGGCGCCGCGGTGATGCTGAAAGACTTTACCGCCTGTGACAACTTTGACGTTATGCGAGAGATAGGCAGCATTAAATTGCCAGTACAACTTATTGTGGGTGACAAAGATATTATGACCCCCGTTAAGTACTCTGAATACTTACTAGCAAACCTGCCAAGCGCCCAATTAGAAGTTATAGATGCTGGCACCCACATGGTGTTTGCCGAGCAATATGACAAAGTGAATGCATGCATTCAACGCTTCGTAGATGGGTTAGCCTAAAAAGCCAATACGGTAACATTAAGAAAGGCGATTCCATTCGAAGTCTTTAAAAACTTCACAAAAAGAATTCAGCCTCTTTCGCTTTGTGAAATAAAACGCTTCATCGCAAAAATTCGACATGCTGCCGCTCGAAATACTCTTCTCATCGAAACGATTAAAAATTTACAACTTTAGTATTGTATGACTAATTGATTTTGTGCTTAACTCAGCCCCATAAACGAAATGCGTTTATCACATCTAATAATTATAAGTCTTATCAGACAACACGGCTTTTAGCTGTACCCCGCAACAGAAAGAAGTAACAGCAGTGAACGCACTATGGATTGCAGTATGCGTACCAAAAATACGTGTAACTTGTGCATTCAAAAGCACATCGTTATTGCAACGTTCATTCGCTTTAAAAATACACTTATAAAAATTCAGGAACACACAATGCAACAGGCAAATTTTAACGCTTCTGTTTTTAAGCTTTCTTTAATTGCAGGCGCAATAGCCGCTATACCGTTTTCAACGTCGGTAATGGCTCAAGAACAAACCAACATCGACGAACAAGATGTTGAGCAAATCCAAATTGTTGGTTCGCGCCGCGTAGGCCGCACTGTTAATGACTCTCCGGTACCTATCGATATTATCGATGCGTCATCCATTGAAGCCACCGGTTTAACTGAAACCAACATGATCCTTAATTCGTTGTTGCCAAGCTTCAACTTCCCGCAGCCTTCTGTTACTGATGGAACAGACCATGTTCGCCCCGCACAGCTTCGTGGACTAGCGCCAGATCACACACTTGTATTAGTGAATGGTAAGCGCCGCCATACTTCAGCACTACTTAACCTAAACGGTTCTGTGGGCCGCGGCTCTTCTGCTGTAGATTTAAACGCTATACCAGCTAACGCAATTAAGCGCATTGAAGTACTGCGCGATGGTGCAGCGGCTCAATACGGTTCAGACGCCATTGCTGGTGTTATCAATATTGTATTGAAAGACGCTAGCGAAGGCGGTGAAGTATCAGCCACTTACGGTGCAAACGTAACTACGATGGACGGTGTGCCTAACCTTGAAGGCGTTAGTGCCGATGCAGACGGCAACCTTGCATTTGATACAGGTTCAGATCGTGAACTTACCGACGGGCAAACCCTTACCCTACGCGGCAATATGGGTTTTGAGTGGGGCGATGACGGATTTGTAAACGTTTCAGCTGAATACCGCGACCGTGGCGAGTCAAACCGTTCAGACTTCGATACTCGAGAAAACTACGCTCGTGATGCCGATGGTAATTTAGATGAAAGAGAATTCACGGTTAACCGCTACAACCACGTATACGGTAACGGCGAAGTAGAAGATTACGCGCTATTCGTAAACGCGGGCAAAGCCATTAACGACAGTGTCGAATTCTACGGTACTGCTGGCTTTAGCTCACGTGATTCCATTGGCGGCGGTTTTTATCGCCGCGCATCAGACAGCCGTAACATTACTTCTATCTACCCAGACGGCTTCTTACCTTCTATTCAAACTGACATTCAAGATATGTCGATTCTAGGCGGTATCAAAGGTTACGGCGATGTGTGGAACTACGATTTATCAGTTACTCACGGTGGCAATGCACTAGAGTACAGCGTAGTAAATAGCTTAAACACTTCTCTTGGGCCAACAAGCCAAACGAGTTTTAACGCAGGTGAGCTAGAATACAACACCACCATTGTTAATGCTGATGCATCTCGCTTAGTTGATACAGGCTATTTCTTCAGCGAAATGAACTTCGCCATGGGTGCAGAATATCGCCACGAAAGCTATGAAATCACCGCTGGTGAAGAGAACTCGTATATCCAAGGTACGTTTGGCCCTGGTGGCGTAGTTACCGACCCTATTGATGGCCCTTTTGGCTCAGCCGGCTCACAAGTTTTCCCTGGCTTCACGCCAGAGTCAGCAGGTGAAAATACCCGTCACAACTACAGCTTTTATGTGGATGTAGAAGCCGATGTGCTTGAAAACTGGAATGTAGCTGTGGCTGGCCGTTTTGAAGACTATTCAGATTTCGGCAGTACATTTAATTGGAAAATGTCTCATCGCGTGACTATTACAGATGCACTTGCCCTTCGTGCATCGGTATCTACCGGCTTTAGAGCCCCATCGCTACAACAACAGCACTTCACCTCTATTGCAACTGTGTTCGTGGATGGCGAGCCAACTGAAACGGGTACGTTTGCCGCGTCAAGCAACGTAGCTCAAGCGTTGGGTAGCCCCGGTCTTGATGCTGAAGAATCAGATAACTACAGCGCAGGTTTCACCTATTCGCCTACAGCGAATTTCAACCTAACGGTAGACTTCTATCGCATTGATATTGACGATCGAATTGTACTGTCTAACAACCTATCGGGCGATGCTATTGAAGCTTTACTTGAAGGCACAGGTGCTAACCAAGCTCGCTTCTTCTTAAACGCGATTAATTCACGTACTGAAGGGGTAGATATTGTTTCTACCTACACATTAAATACCAATGATTTAGGTGCGTTTAACTTTAATGCTGGTATTAACTTCAATGATAACGAAGTCACCGACATTATAGATGCGCCAGATGTACTTCAAAATGCAGGCTTCGATCAAAGTAACTTGTTCGACGATGTTGAACTACGCCGCTTTGAAACAAGCTCGCCAGACAGCAAAGTTAACCTTGGTGTAACTTGGTCATATGACCGTTATAACGCTACTTTGCGCACCACACGTTACGGCGAAGTTGAAGATCCGTCTTCTATTGAAGCACGTAACGAAATCATTCCTTCTGAGTGGATCACAGATTTAGATGTTCGCGTAGCCCTTACTGACAACCTAGCGGTATCGGTTGGTGCGAATAACATCTTCGATGTTTACCCAGAAGCTACACGCGATTTAGTTGATGACGTAACGACTTTCTCGATGATTTTCCCATACTCAGGTTTCTCGCCGTATGGTTTCACAGGCCGTTATGTTTACGGAAAAGTAACTTATAGTTTTTAATTAATCTTGTAAATTAGAACTAAACAAAAATGCCGGATGTGAAAACATCCGGCATTTTTTTCAGCACGGAGTAAAGCGCTATTCATATGTGTGGTGACGGGTAACACTAAAGCGGTTCAAAATGTGATGCATAACGTAAACGGCACTCAAACTAAGGGCAATTGCCACGGCCACAGAGCTAAAACGGTAAAGCGCGCTGTAAACTAAATCTTGATTGGGTGTTAGCGAGTTTCCAAACAAAATACCAAACGTGGTTAGCACACCAAACCCAATGCCCGGCATCCCGCCACCTAAAATATGATAGCGGCTAAAAATGAACGCTAAAATCCACAATACGAGTACCGGAAAAAGTAAAAAATCACTGTGATTGTACAAAAACAATTGCGCAAGCAGTGCTAAATTACAACCAATGAGTGTACCAATAGCCCGTTGCCACCCAGCGAGACTTGCCGCTTTCCAGCAAAGCGAAAATAGAATAAGCACCGATGAAGCTTGTGCCGATATAGAGTCTTGTAAATCCAGCGCTTGAAACACCACAAACGATAAAGTTGCTACACTTGCACACAAGAGTACTTCGTGACGAATACTTTCCTTCGCCTTAGGCGGTGGGACACGAGGCGTGCGCGGCGCGACATCTGGGAAGATGCCATGCATGAACACTGCAATAACAATTGATAAAAGCGTAGCTGCACCGTTACTCACTATCAACGGGTAGACAGTATCGCCCCCCGTTGCATAGCTTGAAAAGTGCAGCTGTATTGACAGCCCCACGGCACCTAACGCACCAAACAAAAAGCCACCGCCACTGCTCATTTGATAGAACAAAACACAAAAGCATAGAAACACAATAAGGGTCATCACCACTGGAATGTGGGAAAATAAGCCTTGCAATACCAACACAATAAAGGCGCTGAACCCCGCACTAGCTATGAACTGCTTTATCACTGGCTTACTAATAACGGGCACTAAACCCAGCAACAACATGGGGTAAACCGTAAAGAAAATACCGTAAGGCCAGTTCATTAATTTAGCGATGGTAAAACCAATGGTACAGCCCCCCGCTATACGCAGCGCCTGGCGCAAACCATTGCCATCTAACGTGGGGGCTTCACTAATTGCCTTCGTCATTTCGCCTCCGTTAGTAAATGTAGTGTAACCAACTAATGGCGTTAATTTGTAACGTACCAAACCACTGACCTAAGGTTGATTCAGGTAACAGTTGTACTGTGGCACGAGCACCACTTGGCATACCCTCAATCAAGTTTTCATTTTCTTGCAGAACAACATGAACCCGCTGACGTTGGGCATCTCGCACCCATCTATTACTGGTTTCGGTTACGCTTAGCTTACCGTTAGCACTTAATTGACCATCGCTAACTCCAGCTTCGAAAGAGGCAATGTGCGCGTCGTATACTTCACCCGGACGACTATCGAACACCACTTTAGCGATGCTATGCGCTGGCATATGGGCCAAGGATTTTTCTCTGAAATCGGCAACCAAATCTGTTTCGCTTGTCACAATAGCCAACAACGGGCTTCCTTTTACCGCATAGGCGCCTTCACGTAACTGCATATTAGACACCACGCCATCGTTGCGAGCACGTACTTGGGTATAAGATAGGTTTAGTTTGGCTTCAGCTAGCTGGTTCGCAGCATGGCGAACTGTGAGGTTACTTTCACCCGAATCGCCTCTTGCCAATAAGGCCTCAGACAACTGCGCCTCTAAGGCAGATTTATCGGCAATACTCGCTTCATAATTGGCACGCATCGCTTCGAGCTCTTGCTCTGAAATTGCGCGTTGCTCATACAAAGTATTGCTACGCTGTTGAAGTAACTTTTGCTCGTGCAGCTTGGCACTAGCCGCCTTAATTTGCGCCTCTAAAGATTTAATATTGGTATCAAGCCGTTTGTTTTGTAATTTGGCATCATCTAACGCTAACCTCGCTTGCGTTAATGCTATATCGTACGGCCCACTATCAATTTGAAACAATACATCGCCCGCTTTTACTGTCTGATTATTGCGAACAAAAACCTGCGTTACTTCGCCACTTAGCTGAGGCGCAACTTGTACTACCGGATGATAAATACGCGCTTGGGGCGTTACCGGCATGAAGGTATCGGCAATAAGGTAGTAAATAAAAACCAGCACAAAACCAATTAAAGAAAATCTTACGTAAAGTGAAAACTTCTGATCAGGCGTCATTAGTCCCCTCCTCTAATTTACTTGCTCTGCGTGTTTCCTGTAGAGAAATACAGTCCGAGGCATTTTGTTCTATTTGCAACAACGCACGCGCCATTACATCTAGCTGCTCATGGGTTAACCCTGCATAAAACTGCTGCTTAACATCCGCAATTTTTTCATTTAGCGAATTCAAAACAACGCGACCGTCTTGAGTGAAATATAGTTTTTTGCTGCGCTTATCGCTGTTATCAACTTGGCGGCTAATCAGCGACTGCTCTTCAAGCTGCTTTAATGTGCGGGTTAACGACGGCATTTCTATGCCCAAACTTTGCGAAAGCGCTAATTGGGTAACCCCTTCGCCAATTAAATTGATATGCATTAACGCGAGCCATCTTGATTGCGTTAACCCCAAGGGCTCAACAGTTAACGTAACAGCTTCTCTGCATAACCGGTGTACTCGGCCCATCTTTCCAACAAGCGTAAAATCTAGCGTTTCGTGAAACGGCTTTTGTGCAGACATACACACCTCAAAGTTACTTAGCATGCTAACTACAATAACATTACTTAGCACGCTAAGTAAATCAAAAGCCGTATTTACCTTTCCCCCACGTAACTTTTTATGGTCTCCAAAATGATCGTTATAAATGCATGCAGCTTACTCATTCTAGGTTCACCTTATTTTGTAAGGTGGAAAAGTATTAAGGATGGTAAGGGAAGCATGACAATAACTAACGACAATTTTCTGCAGGTTCGTGGTGCACGGGTTCACAACTTAAAAGACGTGGATGTTGATATTCCGCGAAACAAGATTGTGGCCTTTACGGGCATTTCTGGCTCGGGTAAGTCCTCACTCGCCTTTGGCACCTTGTACGCAGAAGCGCAGCATCGTTATTTAGATTCGGTTTCCCCCTATGCAAGAAGGTTGATAGATCAAATTGAAACGCCCGATGTAGATAGTATCGAGGGCCTGCCACCCGCAGTTGGGCTGCATCAGAACCGCGGAACGCCTTCAATTCGTTCATCGGTAGGCAGTATCACCACCATTTCAAACAGCCTGCGTATGCTGTATTCCCGTGCAGGTGATTACCCCGCAAATCAAAAGATTATTTACGCCGATGGCTTCTCGCCAAATACCGTTGAGGGTGCCTGCGAGAGGTGCCATGGCATTGGCACTGTGTTTGATGTAACGGAAGACAAACTGGTGCCCGACCCTACCCTTACTATTCGTGAAGGTGCTATTGCAGCGTGGCCTGGCGCGTGGCAAGGTAAAAATTTAGTGCGGGTTCTACTGTCGTTAGATATTGATGTCGATATACCTTGGCAGGAATTACCCGAATCTACGCGAGATTGGATTTTATACACCGACGATACCCCCCAAGTACCGGTATACAGAAACTATAACTTGGCGCAGACCCAAGCCGCGAGGGAAGAAGGCGAACCCGCCAGCTATAACGGTAAGTTTATTGGCGCTAAACGCTATGTACTTGAAACCTTCAAAACCTCTCAAAAAGAAAAAATTAAGCAAAGAGTAGCGCAATATCTTGCTGTTTCAACGTGCCCACAATGCCATGGAAAAAAGCTTAAACAGGCTTCACTATCAGTAACGCTTTGCGGCCTAGACATATCCGCCTTCTCTCAACTTTCGTTGAGCGACGTGGTAGAACATTTGAATACGCTACTTGAAACAGCCGAAGCCCAAAACAATGAACGGGCACTGGTTATTCAAAACATTGCTAAAGACATAGCAGCCCGAATCAAACCCATTATTGCACTCGGATTGGGGTATCTTTCGTTAGAGCGAAGCACCACGTCGATTTCAGCCGGTGAATTACAGCGGTTACGGCTAGCCACCCAAATAAAATCAAAATTGTTTGGCGTGGTATATATTATGGATGAGCCATCGTCTGGCCTGCACCCGAATGATATAACCGCATTGCTAGACGCATTTGATGCGCTAGTAGAAGCAGGTAATAGCGTATTTTTGGTTGAGCATAATCCCCGTGTCATTAAACACGCTGACTGGGTTGTTGATATCGGCCCCAATGCAGGCTTAAACGGTGGTGAGCTGGTATATAGCGGACCTGTCGATGCATTGGAAAAAGCATCGAATTCAATAACCTCTCAGTATCTTTTCAATAACGCCTTGGCCCTTAAGCATCACAACCGTGCCCCGAAAGGCTGGCTATCATTAAAAGCCATTACTAAAAACAACCTTAATAGTATCGACTGCGCGTTTCCCCTTGGCACTATTACCACAGTAACCGGCGTATCAGGCTCGGGTAAATCGAGCTTAGTAAGCCATGCACTGGTGGAGTTAGTGAAAGCGTCACTTGGCACTAGCAGAGCGCCGGATAAAAACGCTACTACTAATAGCTCTGCTGGCAAAAGCGCCGCTAGCAATAACCCTGCAGCAGTTATTACCGAAGCCACCTTGCTGGAAAGCAACGAAGAGCAACCAGCTAGCGGCTATATAGATAGCAGCAATATTAATAGTGGCAGTGAAGGTGGCATTGAGGGTTACAGCCCAGACGACAAAGCAAGCGATGCAGAACAAATAAAGCGATTAGTCGTAGTAAACCAATCCCCCATTGGCAGAACGCCCCGTTCGAATTTAGCGACTTACACAGGGCTATTCGACCATGTGCGCAAACTATTCGCCGCCACACCATTAGCGAAAAAACGACGCTACGATGCAGGTCGATTTTCGTTTAATACCACCAAAGGAAGGTGCGCCAACTGCGAGGGGGTAGGCTTTGTATCGGTAGAATTACTCTTTATGCCATCGGTGTATTCCCCCTGCCCGGTTTGCGATACAAAACGCTACAACCAAGACACATTAGACGTTACCTGGAATTCATTATCGATAGCCGATGTACTGTCGCTAAGTGTTGCAGAGGCACATAACCTATTCGCCAATGAAGCCCCTGTTTTTCGTGCGCTTGATGCGCTGGTGAAAGTGGGCTTGGGCTACTTACGATTAGGCCAACCCGCCACCGAACTTTCAGGGGGAGAAGCACAGCGAATAAAGCTGGCTACCGAGCTAAAACGAGCCGACAAAAAACACACCCTTTACGTACTAGACGAACCTACTACCGGGCTTCATCCTGCGGATATTTCGTTATTAATGAAACACCTAAATACATTGGTAGATGAAGGCAGCAGCGTGGTAATGGTAGAGCACAATATGCAAGTTGCGTCATCTAGTGATTACATTATAGATATTGGCCCAGGTGCGGGTGATGCTGGAGGAAACATAGTGGCTAAAGGCACGCCTGCTGAAGTTGCGAAATGCAATAAGAGTAAAACAGCCCCCTTTATCACGCTACGTTAATAGCGTTAAACAGGTTATCGCGCGTGTTAACCGTAACAACAAATGAACTAGCAGGTAGTTTTTTGTAATCTTACTTGTTCTCTGCGCTGTATAAACCCATAGACAAGTAACGTGAACGGAATTACATGAGCACAACGCAATCTACTCAAGCAGAGTCTGCTTTGGGGTTAACGCTAAAAAACTGGTGGAGTATTGTTAAACGTACATTTACCAACATCCAAAGCCATAATATCCCTCTTATCGCCGCCGGCGTTGCGTTTTACTGCTTACTGGCGATATTCCCGCTTCTTGGTGCCACTATTTCCTTATATGGCTTAATGGTGTCACCCGAAGAGTTGCAAAATCATATGGCCTTACTGGTTAACGTAGTACCTAGCGACAGCAGCTATATTATTGAAGAACAACTCAAAAACCTTACTCAAAAATCCAGCTCAGCCTTGGGATGGGGCTTCTTCCTAACGCTTTTCTTATCATTATGGAGTAGCAGTAAAGGGGCCAACGCACTTATTACCGCATGCAATATTACCTATATAGAAGACAATGGCAGAGGCTTTTTTAAAGGCTTAATTGCCCGCATAACTGGCACCATTTGCATGATAATCACCGTCATTGTTGCGCTAGTTTGCATTACGGTTCTTCCGGAATTAATAAGTTGGATTTCTGGCGGCTTAATAAGCTTCAAGCAAGCTTCATGGATAACCTGGCCTGTATTGCTGTTGCTCTTTAATATTGGACTTTCTGCACTATACCGTTACGCACCTCATAGACGTTCAGCACAGTGGCGGTGGGTTACACCGGGGTCGTTGTTCGCCACTTTGTTATGGATTGCCGCATCTTATGGCTTTTCTATTTATTTGAATGAATTCGCCAGCTACAACAAAACTTACGGCTCGGTAGGTGGCATTATCATTCTACTCATGTGGCTGTACTTAAGCGCCTACATCATACTTATTGGCGCTGAAGTAAACTCGTCAATTGAGCTTCAAACTAGCGCAGACAGTACCGTGGGTGAAGACAAGCCTATGGGTGAACGAGATGCCGTGGTGGCTGATAATACGCCGGAAGATTTGAAGAGCTCTTGAATCAAATAAAAATTCTGTCGCAATTAATTGCGACAGAATTTATGACCTTAAAAACTAGTTTTGTGGATCAGCCCTAGTTAATGCGTTGGCCAAATTCCTCCGAACTTCATACACGTCTGTCATTTTTGTTCCTCGATACTCACGTACTTCTTGTGCGGTAAACATTTGGTGTTCCTTCACCTGAACAATATCATTAGCAATATAATTTAATACATTGGCCAACTCACTGTCAGTTAAGGGGGAGTTTGCTGCGCCCGGCACACTTACCCAATATCTCCGACCTTCTGGGGCATGCATAAATAACTCGCCATGAGTATGAAAATTTGGTGTTTGGGGCGGCATACCTGTACCGTCTGATCTGTGACACCCTTGGCATTGCAACATATAGTCTGTCTTCGCTTTAGTTAAACCAGCCGCTTGTACACTGTTGGAATAGCTTATTGAAACTATGGCCAACAACGCCAAGCCAACATGTAAAAATAAACGCATTGTGTCCTCCCAATTACCTTTATGGCGCAGTAAGTGCTTTTCTCAGCGTATGGCTTTTAGCCAATGCGCCCTGCGCTATTTTTGCTCGTACTATCGAGACATCATTTTCTGAAATAGGGCTGCTATCATCCAATGAAGGCTTCGCTACATTGGTAAGGACATAATTTAGAACCGATGCAATTTCACTGTCTGAAAGTGATGGACCAAATGCTTGCATATATCCGCTAAACGCGTTGCCCTGAGAAGTAATCGGGCCGCTTAGTCCTTGTAACACAACACTAATCAGATATTGCTTCCCTCCCTCTTGTTCAAATATATCAGGTAGTTTTGTAAGCGGTGGAAAAGCCCCAGGAATACCCTCCCCTGTTGCTAAGTGGCATGCAGAGCAAGTGGCAAATGTTTGTTTACCGCTTTGATCTTCAGCATAAAGTGAAGTGGAAAAGCTCAGAACGCTTACAGCTGTGCAAAGCACAGCTGCTCCTCTAATTGCTCTAACCATCGACCGCCACTCCTAGCACAACACCAGTCGAACACGTATACACATTACTAGAGGTTCCCAAGCACCAATTGATATCATTGTTAGCTTGCGGTCGATAAACCGGCTTATCGTTTTCATTACGATTACATAAACACCTGCCACAGCTAGTTTTACCACAACAATCGTTATACGAAATGATGTAATCTTTTCCATCTGCGGGATTACGGCACGTTCCAATCCAAGTGATGGGTGACATTTCGGTTCCAGGTGGGCAGCTAGATGCAGTACCACCGCAACACGAACAAAGAAATCCGTCGATAGCGCAATAGCGCCAATAATCGCAACTTGTTGGGTCGCCTGGGTCGCCATCTAACCCTGAAACTTGTTTTCCAACACCGGGATAACCACCGACCACTTCTGACGCCCTTGCAACAGGTAGCAAAGGCACCACGGCAGCCCCCACCATTAGCTTTGATATGTTGGTTAACAAATGACGACGAGAGGTATTCTGTGCAACTTTACGCGAACTGCGCTCCATTAATTTATCGAGAAATTTCATGGTAATCTCCTTAGGCAAAGTTTTTCTGCATGTATTCTTGAAGACTGGTGTAGCCAGTTTCTTTCACGTTAAACAAGCTTTCGATATGCTCACGAGAATTAACAATACCCATCGCTTGCAAAATACCTTTTTCATCAATTAGCACCGCGTATGGCAACTTTGCAACGCCAAATTGCTTACCTACAAGTTCACTGTTTACAACGTTTGCTTTTTCTAGCTTTTGGGCCTGAACAAATTGTTCAATTTGTGTTTTATCGCCATCTGTTGCAAAAACCAAATCTACCCATGACTGCTCTTCATTAGATATTGATTTAGCAATGGGAATAAGCGATTTGCACATCGGGCAGGTTGGCGAGACAAAGAAAAGCAACTGACATTTACCTGACGAAGGCGCTCCACCAATTGTTATTGTTTGTTCGCCTTTTAGATTAATTGCATCTAATTTTGGTGCAACATCGCCCACTTTTAATTGTTTATTAATAGATAGTGCACCCGCTGGCGCCACTCGTTCGTAAAGCACACCAATCTGACGTATTAAGGCAAATACAATGGTAGCCAGTACAATTAGCGCTAACCACAAGATGATGTTTGAAGCGATAAGTAAATTAATCATGTCTAACCCTCAAGTTTTTTAACAAGGCGTGGTTTTCCATCACACCATCAATGCTGTTGTAAGTAATAAAAATAAGCAGTGAAAAAATAACGCCCATTGCCCATACCGCCATAGAGTCAGAATAGGAATGGAAAGAAAAGTAAAATACAGCCACTAATGCCATGAGCATAAGGTTGCGCACTAACAAACGCGCAGGCTCCACCTCGGCCACCGGTGAATTTAGTGAACAACCACAATCTTCTAGCTTTTTGTTAGTTAGCGCTGCATGAGCCAAAAATGCAGCATAGGTAGCAAACAAGCTAAAAATGACCACGCTGGTGATGAAAGGAGTAACCAAGGTAAACGCTATTATCGCTACAGCAATAACGCCTAACTCGATAAAAGGCACCACTTTGGCCGCAGGTAAAGCCCATGAATGTGGTAGAAGTTCGTAAGCAACAAAGGCTTGCCGAAATCGTGCTGGCTCTTTCAATTTATGCACTGCACTGGCTAAAATTAGTGAAAGAAAAAAGCCTAATAAACCAATTTGTAGAACCTGTAGAAGAACGCCTAACATGGTCTACCTCCCTCTATGAAGCACAATTGGCATAGTGGAGTCACCAACAGAGATGAAGCGCTGATATTCCCCTTTCAAGTCGTAAATATCCAAGCCCATCTCAATATTGGTGACCACCAATAGAGGGGTTTCAGAGCGCGTAACTTCAATCGAGAATGCATTCTTTTTCAACGTTATGCGTTGTACTCTTTTTTGAGTGGTGGTATCGAACACCCACACTTCTTCGCCACCAAATTTATGACTACCGTTGTAGCCATCTTTGTGCATAACAACGTATAGCAATTTGTCATCATCTGAAGAAGCAAACTGCCATCCTCCTGGACGCCAATTTTGCTTCGCCTCTTCGTCTGAAACTAATGACCATGTAGGCAGTAACTTAGGTTCAGCCGCAGACAAGTCAATGGGCTGAACTTGGCTTTTGTAAGAAAAGAAATAAGCGGTTTTACCGATAAAAACAGGTTTATCGAATAAGGGATCGTTTTCAACGCTAAAGAAAGGCTTTAAATCGGTACGATTTGTTTCTTGCCCTTTCTCATCAAATGAAACAGCTTTCATTCCACCGTTACCACACAGAGAAGCAAAGCCTTTGTCTCCCATAGGGTAAATTAAGTTACAGCCCGCGATGGGCAGTTCACTGAGTATTTCCAGTGAGTCGGTATCCATAACCATGACTGAAGTTGCCGGTGTAAAAGCGAGTATCAACAGATACTTGTCGTTATCGACTAGCTTCAACATGTACTTACTAGCAACAATTTGTGCACGGTTATTTTTAGGTAACAGAACTTCCTTAGTTCGTTTTAACGTCGCTTTGTCGTAGATAGAAATAACATCGGTACGTGTTCCGCTTGTCCCCCTAGAATAGAAAGACTCGGCCACATAAAGGAGGGGCTTGTCTTTTGATTCAACAAAGTTTGCCATCATTGATGCATCAACAAACCCTTTGAATTCATTCGTGTCTGCTGCAACGTCAATAATAGCGACTTTGCCTGCTATCATTGAATTGAAATTAACATCATGGGCAAACACCCATGTGTCAGGATAAGCTGAAGGTAATGTTTCTACCGAAGGAATAGGCTCCGGTGCCAACTCGGCCGCTGCGGGTAAACCACAACATGCCAAAAGTACTGCGGATATCGCGTTAGTCAGTTGTTTACGCATAATAAAATGTTCCTGAATAAGTGACTCGAATTCGCCGCGTTTTTCAACGCCGCGCCATAAACTTAAAACCACGAGTATTTAAAGGACACGCCCCACCATCTAGGTTTACCGTAGTATTGCTCGGTGATACCAAATACATCGGGCCCAGAAAGATCGAACGCTTGTACCACATATTCTTCGTCAGCAAGGTTATCGACGAAGGCGCGTACCTGCCAAGAATCGTCACCCGAGGTGTACGTTATAGAGGCGTTGTAAATGGTGTAGGCTTCTTGCTGAACGGTTTCGGCGTCAGACAGTGCGAACTTAACGTCATCACGAAATACAAAGTCTGCCTGTAAGGCTAAATAGCCATCCGCTAACGGCATGCTGTAGCGAACAAGCCCGTTATAGTTCCACTTTGGTGATTGTACTGGCGTGGTTGTTGATCCATCAGCTAAGGTAGCTTCAGCATCGTTGAAGGCTGCACCAAGTAATACATCCCAGTTGTCTCCAATTTGGCCTTGGTATTCCAACTCAAAACCTTTTGATGATGCATCTGGCGAATTGATGGTAATGGTATCTAAACCAATGATGTTGAAGATTTGGTAATCGTTGTAATCATAGTAATACAAAGCGGCATTTAGCCGGCCGAACTCACCAACATCCGTTTTAAGCCCAGCCTCAAATGCATCAAGTTGCTCTGGGTCGTAACTTAACGTGGCATCATCGTAATCGTTGGGGGGAGCTAGCGGAAAAATGGGGGCGTTGTAACCACCGCCTTTCACACCGCGATTCCAGCTAAAATATGTCAACATATCTTCAACTGGATACCAGTTAAGCTGCAACCGCGCCGCTATTTCGGAGTCTTTCCTACTTGCAGCGTATTCACCTAAAACGGCTTGAAGAGCGATGTTATCGCTATCGGCAAAACCTGCAACCGACTCAGGGTTTAAAAATTCAACGGCGCTAACACTGAAATCGAACTCTTTTTCATCTTGAATGAAGCGAAGGCCACCAATAAGGGTTAGGTCATCCCGAAATGGATATTCCAGCTGTGCAAAAACTGAAGTAGAGGTTAACGTTGAAGTATAAGGGTTGAACAACCCTCCTTCGCTACCCTCTGCGGTAGTCCCTCCGCCACCAATAAGTGGATCAGAAATAGCGCCATTGGAATCATCTATATCTAGGTCGAGGTAGTAGGCTCCGGTAACCCATAGCAAATCCCCTGCACTGCCTTCTAGGCGCAACTCTTGTGAAAACTGTTTGGCATCTGTAGTAAGGAAAAAATTAAAAAGAGGAACGGGTGAAGCATCACTATCTTCAATATAAGTGCGCTCAACATTCGACACGTCGGAAATTGACACCAATTTCAACTCGTCGTTTATTTGCCAATTAAGCGTTGCTGTAGCGCCGTTGGTTTCTAAGTCGTTGAAACCGGGGTCGTCATAGTCACCTGCATATACATCGCCGTCGTTGTCGATATATCCCAATACAGGGTTAATTTCATCAGGCGTAAGCTCACCCGAACGAACTGAACTTACATTTTCAAAAAAACCGGTATCAATATTTTGTTCAGCGTAACGAAAATTAAATAACGCTTCAAAATCACTGGTTGGCGAGTAGAGGAATTGTATGCGGGCGGTCTTATCATCAGCGTTATTAAGATCATTGCCGGTGTAACGATTAGTAATATACCCATCGGCTTTGTTGATATTGACAGAAACGCGGGTAGACAAATTATCAGTCAGGCCAGTACCAATAGCCCCCTCAAATTTTTTCTGATTGTAATCGCCAAATGTGATTTTTGCATAAGCATCAAGTTCTTGGGTAGGCTTTCGAGTTATGTAATGCACCAAACCACCTGTAGCATTTCGCCCGAATAACGTTCCCTGAGGGCCGCGAAGTATTTCTACGCGTTCAAGGTCGAATAGGCTGAACCCAGCACCAGACATTTGGCTGATATAAACTTCATCAACATACAGCGCGACAGGGCTTTCTACATTCGTGGTAAAATCGGAATTTGTTACGCCTCGAATACCTACAGAATAATTAGCTTCACCGTTAGGTTGAACTGTTTGAACACCTGGCGCCATCGCCGTAACTTGTTGAGCGTTATCGAAACCCAAAGCGTCAAGTTGCTCACCTGATAGTGCTGTAATGGCTATCCCGACGTCTTGAACGCTCTGTTCTCGCTTTTGAGCTACCACGCTTATTTCTTCGAATACTTGCTGTGCAAAGGCGAATTGTTGCGTAACTCCCCCTAAAGCAAGCGCGAGTGCAATATTACTTATCCTCATGTTCTTCCCCCAGTTTCAAGTTATAATTTTTATGCGTTTCAATTACGACTGAGCAACTTCCAAGCCAAATTGGTACAGGTGAACTATATTGAGTTGTGAATAGTATGTAAGTAAAAGCAGATTCGCGTATAATTGAACGCGACTAGGCAGGTAAATTTATTAGGCCTAATAGTGGCGATTATCAAGATACAAAGACCAAGGAAAAACATGCCAAAACGCGGTCCCTATAAAGCTGGATTAGAACGTCAGAAACAAATTCTAGAAGCAGCCAGAAAATTACTGATTGATGAGGGGTATCATAATTTTTCTATACGCAAGGTTGCGAAAAAAGTAGGTATATCACCGGGTAATTTACAGCACCATTTTGCAACTCGGGAGGAGCTTGTTTCGGCAATGCTTGATGAAGTCATTAGTGTGTACATACTTCAGCTTGGAGAACTTAGAAACAAAGCCCCTGGCCCGAAGGACTGTCTCAAAAGTGTCATTGAATTTGTGACGAGAGATTTGCAAACCAGAGATACAACCGTTTTCTTTCCTGAAATATGGTCACTGTCAAATCACGATGCATACGTAGATGGTTTGATGCAAAATATGTATGAAGTTTATCGCAAGATTTACCAAGATATTGCCCTTGAAATAAACCCCTCACTTAGTGAAAAACAATGTCAGCTAATCGCGTTATTTATTTCTTCAATTATCGAAGGGCATACCATGTTTATCGGTTTTAAAAAGTCTTATAACCAAGATTGTGAAGATGTAATAATTATGATTTACGATACTGCAATTCAGTTGATTGAAAGCGGAAACATTCCCGATTCGGATAGTAAAAATCAACCACAAAAATAGGACACTCGTACCATTTTGCACCAGATTTGAGCGCAATTTAATCACATTGCACACTTTTTGCGCTCTTAATTTATAGTGTGGTTATAAATATACGCGTTTACGCCTAGCTCTCATCGCTTGAACCACCCTTTTTTTGTTGCTCAACTCTGTTAAGCGTGTCATCTATTTCGTTAGCAGACTTACTTAGTTTAGATGCACTGAAATCATTTTAGGACGAAACCAATAGGTAAAGTGAAGGAATCAACGTAGTAGCAACAAACCCATCTTCTAATGCGGTATCATACCCCTAATTAAATACAGGAATGTGCAGCTTAATGACCACAGACTACTCTTCATTGTTACAAACCCTTTTTGGATTTTCATCGTTTCGTAGTGGTCAGCAAGAGGTTGTAGATAGTCTGCTTAATCAGCGCTCATCACTTGCCATATTTCCCACGGGTTCAGGTAAGTCGCTGTGCTATCAATTTGTAGCAACGCAACTACCTCATTTAACCTTAGTAGTGTCGCCGTTGTTGGCGCTAATGAAGGATCAGCTCGCCTTTTTACATAGTAAAGGCATAGCTGCCGCCAGCATCGATTCAACACTAACCGCTGAACAAAATAAGCAAGTCATGAACGACGTACGTTCTGGTGAATGCAAAATACTCATGGTGTCGGTAGAGCGCTTTAAGAACGAACGTTTTAGGCAGTTTATAGAGTCGATTCAAGTTTCAATGTTAGTAATTGATGAAGCCCACTGTATCTCTGAATGGGGGCACAACTTTCGTCCTGATTACTTGAAACTACCAGCCTATCAGCAAGAATTAAACATTCCCTTAGTGTTACTGCTGACTGCGACGGCCACTAAAAAAGTGAAGCTTGATATGGCACGTCGGTTTAATATTGCGACAGATAATATTGTTCAAACGGGATTCTATCGGCCCAACCTTAATTTGAATGTACTGCCGGTTGTTGAGAAGAATAAAAACCAAGCCTTACTGGAAGAACTTCAGCGCCAGCAAGGCGCGGGTATTGTATATGTAACGTTGCAACAAACCGCCGAACAAGTCGCACGGTTTTTACAACAAAATGGTGTCGCAGCAAGCGCTTATCATGCCGGACTAGACGGCGATATTCGCCAAAACATTCAACAAGATTTCATGGTGAACAAGCTACAAGTGGTAGTGGCCACTATTGCTTTTGGCATGGGCATTGATAAATCTGATATTCGTTTTGTTGTACATTACGACTTACCCAAGTCTATCGAGAACTACAGCCAAGAAATTGGTCGAGGTGGCCGCGACGGACAAAACGCAAACTGCACTGTGCTGGCCAACCTAGACGGTCTAGTGACTATTGAAAACTTTGTTTATGGCGACACCCCAGACAAATCCGCTATTGAACGGGTAATTAAAGACATTGCCAGTCAAGCTCCTGATCAAAGTACTAGTGCCTCACACGGCAGCCCTAGTGGCGGTACGTACCAATGGGAAACCCAAATAAATAGCTTGTCGACTTTAAGCAATATTCGTCAGCTACCGCTTAAAACCTTGCTAGTACAACTAGAACTCGCCAAGGTTATTCGCCCTTTATACGCCTATTTTGCTGAGTTCAAGTACCGTTTTAATACCAACAAAGCCGACATTCTCAACCTATTTAGCAAAGAGCGAAGCGATTTTCTAAACGCCGTTTTCACCCATACCGATATGAAAAAAGTATGGGGCGTAGTGAATTTCGACAGTATTTTTGAGCACTACGGGGCTGAGCGCGCAAGAGTAGTAACGGCATTAGAATATTTACACGAACATAATCATATCGAGCTAGCGTCGCGGTTAATTACCGATGTATATGAGGTTAATCAGCAAGCACTGTTAGCAGATGATTCACCCAATAGCCTAGCCGAAAACCTCGCCCACTATTTTGCTGAAAATGAACGTAAAGAAGTAAAACGTATTGCTGCGCTGGTACGGTTCTTCGAGCTTAACACCTGTTTAAACTATAACTTGTCGGCGTATTTTGATGACCAACAGGCGCCAAAAGAATGCGGCCACTGCAGTGTGTGCAATGGTAAAGTGGCCAAATTAGACTATTCAACGCCTATCCCCCAGCCAGATAAAGAACAAGTAGCCCAGGCGATGGCTGCCCTTAATACTCACCTTGAAGGTAAGTTTAACGAAACCATCACTGAATCTATCTATTGCCGTTTTTTAACCGCCATGACCATGCCTTTGTTTACCCGTTTAAAAGTAAGGCAAGTTGCAGGGTTTGGCAGCTGCGAGTTTTGCAGATATGCGGATGTGAAAGCCGTTGTTAGCGAGATTTTAGATGAAGGTGCTAGGCCTTAATACCTGTTATCCCTAATATCTGTTACTCTACGCGGCAAATATGCGCGGACCATAGTATCAGTTACACCGTGTCTCAGTTACACCGTGTCGCAGTAACACCGCGCCGCCCAATTCGTATACTTGCATAAAAACGCTACCTAAAAGTGCTAGCACCAAATAACAATAGTGCGGGCGCTACATAAAGATAAGTATAAAGATTAATAAGACTAGCGTTAGGCCTTACATAACGCGCTCAGCAAAATACTCAGGATTACCATGGCTCTTAAAGCAACCATTTTTAAAGCGGATATATCAATTACCGATATGGATCGCAATTACTACAATGAGCACAATTTAACTGTTGCTCGTCATCCCTCTGAAAACGATGCACGTATGATGCTTCGTATTGTTGCTTTTATTGTGAATGCTCATGAACAGCTGCAATTTACAAAAGGGTTATCTGACGACGAAGTGCCAGACATTTGGCAAAAGGACTTCAGCGACGTAATAGAACTGTGGATTGAGTTGGGCCAACCGTCCGAACAACGCATTAAAAAAGGCTGCAATCAAAGCCAGCAGATGATGATTTATGCTTACGCAGATAACAGCTTCGATGCTTGGTGGAAGAAAGAACAAAACAGCCTACGCACAAGAAAGAACTTATCGGTTTTCACCTTGCCAGAAAGCCTTTCTACCTCGTTAGCTAATGCCGTAGACCGTTCAATGCAAATGCAAGTAACGGTGCAAGATGGCCAAATATGGCTAACTATCGAAAGCGCTGGCAAGAGCGAATGTATAGAAGTGGAAATTGAAAAGCATTTGTAATTTTTTTAACGGTGCAGAATAGATAGCCGTTAGATGCTGATCTGGCCGACATAATGTTGCAATAAATACCTAATAACATGATTGGATTATGATTCTTCTATATATATCCAAGTGAAAATTCTACTAATTAACTTGCCGGAGTCCATCGACCGACTCAATTTGTTTACGCAGAGCGCAAAGCACTATTCAGCTGAATTTTCAGTCATAACGGCAATTAAAGGCTCGTCAGATAATGTTATGCACCAAGGATATTCAAAGCGTGCTAACAAGCTAAATTACTATAAAAAATTAACCTTAGGGGAAATCGGCTGCTTTCTTAGCCACAGAAAAGCCTGGTCTTTTATTGTCGAGCACAAGCTAGCGTTCACCGTAGTACTAGAAGACGATGTGATGTTCGAGCATAGCTTTCAACAACTAGATAAAGTAATAGATAAAATCAACGAGCCTTGGGACTACATAAACCTTAACGAAGTGCATGAGAAACGTTCTGCGACAACCGTCTTCATGTCTGAAGGTGTTTCTGTGGTCAAATATAATAAATTACCTATTGGCGCTTCTGCACAAGTCATTTCCTATAGTGGCGCTGAAAAGTTGCTAAAATATACAGAATCTTTTTCTAGGCCCTTGGACGTTGAACTTCAATGGTTAGCAGTAGATAAAATAAAAGCTTTAGGTATTAAGCCTTACCCGTTTAAAACAAGAAAGCTACATAGCGACATTGACCAATTTGGTAGAAGAAATAGTGTAAGTGGGAACCCTGTTGTGAAAGTTTTTAATCTAATAAAATTCCAGGCTCACCTTTTTAAACATTTCTGCCTCAATTTTTGGTTTTTAAATCATTGAGAAAGCCTAAACACTCTCTTAAATACCCTCACTTAAATGCACTCCACTTTGATAAGCACAACTTATCTCCCATTTTCGACAACATACTTTTTTTAGTACCACTTCCATTGTTTTCTTCTGACATTTCTTTATTAGCCATTATAGGCTGTTCACCCACTATTGAACGTGTGCTGCCAACGCGAGAATTACCAATCACAAACCTAGTCATGTTGATTTTTATCGCGCTAAAGCATGCGCCAACCCTGCTCGTTTTCATGTTCATTTCGCCAATCCCTTTTCGACATAAATTCGTAAGTTTTTCCTCATTCGGTAACGTAAGTTTCGCGATTAACCCTTTACTTCACCAACGATAAAAACTAACTTAAAAGATAAGCTGAACTTATATAACAACGATTAATGGATAAACGATTACGATGGCTGAATAACCTGCTTTGTTTTGAAGTAGCCGCCCGGCATCAAAGCTACAGCAAAGCGGCAGAAGAGCTGTATATCTCGCAAGCCGCGGTAAGCCAACAAATGCGGCAGCTAGAGTCTAATTTAGGGGTAAGCTTATTTCGTAGGCAAGCTCGAAAAATGCTGCTAACTGGGCCGGGAAGAACCCTTTATGCATCCTGTGAGAAAGGTTTTAGTGAAATCGTAAGTGGTTTGAATCAAGTACATGAAGAGCCCTTGGAAGGCAGTTTAACCGTTACCTCCACTCAGGCTTTTTGTGCATTGTGGCTTATGCCCAACTTATTCGAGTTTTTTAATCAGTACCCCACCATAAATATTAATATTCAAGCATCTAATCGCATTGAAAGCTTACATAAAGGCGATATTGATATCGCCATTCGCTTTTCAACCTCTAGCACAGCGGCCAAGGATGACAGCCTTATTGTACAAAGGTTCGGTGAAAATGGCGTAGTGCCCGCCTGCTCCCCTGAGTTTCAAACTCAAATGCAGCTGCATAGCGTTAAAGACATGTTGGGGGCACGCCTACTCGCACTTGCAGGAGAAGAGAAAGCAAGTTGGGAAGCATACTTTGAACACAGCAAAATTAATCTTTCAAATAAGATACTAAGAAAGACGGTGGTATCTTCGAGCGATCTTGCCGTTAGCGCAGCACTGGCAGGCCAGGGTGTTATGTTAGCTTCTGATGTTATGATTGGTCAGTATTTGAAATCAGGGCAATTGGTGGTACCCATTGATATTCCCCATCCAGTGCGCTGGAAATCTCATTTTGTATATCTAAAGAACTCACCAAAACAACAACGCATAGCGCATTTCTGTGAGTGGCTTACAAAAAAAATGGCAAACCATGAAGCACTACAAACGTAAAAACAGGTTAAAACCGCGTTAGCCGACGGTGAAGATATTCATTTTCTTCTGTCAGCTTTTCTTTTTGTTTCAGTAACTCAACAATCATCGCTACCGCTACCCAATCCAACTCTAATTGAGAATATAGCGTTATGGCTTTTTTGACCCAACGAACACTGCTGGTATCGAACATCCAGTCGTTCTTATCGTCGCCAGAAACAGGTTCAGCTATCCCGTAATCAATAACTTCAACTATCATTTCTTGGTTTAACCGTTCAACTTGGCAAAGTTCTTCGAATGATATTACTAGCAGCGTATCAACCATTTTCTTTACTCCATTGTGAGCGAGGGTCGTCGTGTTTTAATTCCGCCAGTTGTTGCCATAACACTTTGTCTTCATCACTGGTTGTGTTTGGTATAACGATTTTTAAAACAGCAATCATATCGCCAACGCCGGTTTTCATTTTAAGGCCTTTACCCTTAACCCGTAATTTTTGACCTGTTTGACTATTTGGCTTGATATTCAAACTAATTTTGCCGGTCAACGTTGGCACTTCAACCTTGCATCCCAGCGCGGCTTCCCACGGTAAAACAGGTACAGTTAGAACAAGGTTATGCCCTTCAACATCAAACAGTGGGTGTGGTACTAATCGAATGTGTAAATAAAGATCGCCATCTCTACCTTGCCCCTGCCCTTTGCCGCCTTGGCCTTTAAGCCTAATCCGCTCTGAGTCAACCACGCCGGCTGGTATTTTAACTTTTAGGGTTTTATTGACGTGTTTAATCTGCCCATTTTCTAATGATGGCATCGAAAATTGAATTGTTTTAGGCGCTTCTGAAAACAAGTCTTCAAGGAATACTGGCACTTCAATCTCAGCATCTTGGCCGTGATCGCTAAACCCAGAAAAATCGTCTGCTTGATGACTTCGCGGCCCCTGATTAAAACCACCGCCAAATACGGAATTAAAAAAGTCTGAAAAGTCGCCGCCGTTATGAGCGCCATTGAAATCGTTATTACTTTGCCAGCCTGGTGGCGGTTGAAAATTATCGTGTGAAGTTGCACCATATTTTTTCAATTCGTCATATTCAGCTCTGCGCTTCGGATCTTTAAGCACCTCATAAGCTTCAACTAATTCTTTAAATTCTTCATCGGAATTACTGTCTGGTTGCATATCTGGGTGCAGCTTTAGCGCAAGCTTCCGATAGGCTTTTTTTATTTCCTTTAAATCAGCATCTTCTTTAACACCAAGGATCTGATAATAATCTTTAAATTCCATTCAATGATGCTCAGCGTAGTGGCTATAGAATACTTAATATAGCGGATGCCGATAAAGCATCATTTGATATTGATCAAATATCAACAGGTCTACAAAAAATGGGGAGGGAATGATTAACGTTGTATAGGAAATTTGGCTTCGATTTAGGCTAAAAATGAAGGGGGGCCAATGCAATGTGACCCATACAAAAAACGCAAACCTGATTTAATCATCAGGCCCTTCTACTGTAAATACTAGATGCCTTCGCATATCTTTTAGAATAACCCCTTTTTTCACCATGGCGGCGCTTAATCGCTTTCGCCATTTTAATAATTCCGGTTCCGCGGCGGCTAACGATTGTTCTTCTTCAAACTGAAAGCGCAGTAATAAAGAGCTTGGGAACATCTCGTATTTCATATCAAACCAGCACTGCACCATGCCGGGAATTTCAGCGCGCCCTTGCTCTTCAAGCATGTTCGCAACATCAAGGACAAGTGCTTGTTGTTTAAGTTGCACTTTAGAAAGTTTTTTCATGAATATAGCCCAAGGTGAAGATTAACTTTTATAGCCGCTAAATCTAAACGAAAAACTACTAGCTGAACAGAAGGAACGCAGATAGAGATAGAATTTATGCAAACGTTTAAAATGGACTGTAAGCGTAAAAAGTATCAAGAGCACTCAAATAAGCGCTACAGCAGATGAAAAGCTTCAAAAGGTGACTAGAAGCGCTAATACTCTTAACACTTTGATGACAATTTAAGCTAAACTGAAGCTTCAACGATTAGTGATAACGACCGATATTTTCTTCTCGCGTTACGCTAATAATTGAACAAAACTTTATTACTAACCTTAACATTTGCACTAAATTCAGCAAAAGGAGTTTCACCATGAAAAACAAAGCAATTGCGTTAGCATTATTACTGTCTGTAGTAGGTTGTTCTGAGTCTAATAAAGAGGCAACAGAAGAAGCAAAAAAAGAAGCCATGATGGAAATGGAGAAGGCTGGCGACGCGACAGCTGACGGCTACGAAGAAGGAAAAGAAAAAGCAGCTGATGCTTGGGATGAAACTAAAGACTCTGCATCAAGTGCTTATGAAGATGGTAAAGACATGGCTTCTGATGCTTATGAAGACGGCAAAGACATGGCTTCCGATGCATATGAAGACGGCAAAGATATGGCCTCTGACGCGTACGAAGATGGCAAAGAAAAAGGTGCTGACATGATGGATGCTGGTGCTGAGAAAGTGCGTGAAGCATGTATTGCAATGAAGAAAAAAATGGGTGGTGACGTAAGCGAGTGTGATAGTAAAGACTAATACACCTCAACGCGCTCTTCACTTTGAATCTAGGCAGATAGTCTGCCTAGATTTGAGTGTTTCAATGTATGCGGTGGTTTTTCTGAGAGTCATTTCATAAAAACTTTGACTGCGACACTATTGGCTAAGGAGCGTATCAACCATACTCTGCAGAGGTCGGTGAAGGCGGTATTTACCACATGAATAAACTGCTAAGCATTATAGCGTTGATGTTCTCTCCGTATTGTTTGGGTGGTAGTTTCGAGCAAGATATAGTTTCCGCTGCAATTGAACGCACCAAACATGACATTACCTATGATGGGTCATATTTTTCTATTGCATACCCCAATGGTGACGTTCCGAAAAATATTGGCGTTTGCACAGACGTAATCATCCGCACCTATCGGTCACTTGGCACCGATTTACAAATGCTTGTTCATCAAGATATGTCTGATAACTTTGCAGTATACCCATCGAAACAAATTTGGGGTTTGAATAAACCAGATAGAAATATCGATCATCGTCGTGTGCCCAATTTACAGGTGTTTTTATCTCGACATGGTGAGAGTTTACCTATAACGCTTGCAGCAGAAGATTATGCACCAGGAGATATTGTCACTTGGTCACTACCTAGAAATTTACCGCATATAGGTATTGTCAGCGCTACACTTTCAGAAGCAAGTGGCAACCCACTTATAATTCATAATATTGGCTCAGGCCCAACTATTGAAGATATGTTGTTTAGATATCGAATAACAGGGCACTATCGTTACGTACCACAACATTACCTCGCCTCTTCAATGAACATCTAAGAATAAACATGAGCCATTCTTTTCCACGTCCATATTAGGCGTAAAATTCCAGAACTTGACTACAAAATTGTTATTTCTTTACAGCGTGGCCATATTATCTAGCCTATTAATTTACATAGTGATTTATAAATAAATCATTCATTTATGGTATTATTTCGTCGAAATAACCCTTGAACTAACATTACCTAAACAGCATATAACGGAAGTGAGAAGAAATGGACTCTGCAACACCCAAATCCCCCGCGAAACCTATAAAAAGGCAACAGCCAGTCATAAAATTAGATAATTCTGATTTAGTTAAAACTGGATTTTGGGTCGGACAAATATTTATGGTTATTGCGACCGTGGTAGGCGTTTATTTAGCCGCACAAGAAGGCTTGTCGCAAGCGCTATTGTTTGAAAATTTAAATAGCAAAGAAAAAAACTATTATCTACAACACGCTTTAGCCGATGAGCTCGATGATAATATTATTGCCCTGAATGCCTATGCTAACCTGCTTCAAAACAAACCTATTTATGACATAAAAGCTAACCGTCCCGTTGTCAGCGATTTTGTGTGGGAAAGTATGAAATATTCCCCAAATGCATTAGAAACACCAAGCAACATTCTCTCTGCAATCCGTCGATATAATTCTGAAGTTGCGTTGATTATTAAAAAAATGGAAGGTAATCAATTCGGGCCTAAGTACGGTTCGAGCTTGTTGTTAGCGCTCAATGAAAAGGTAACTGATGGCGCGCTAAGTGATCTTATTCATCATTATACTCAACTACACCAAGAATTAGTTGAAGCTGGTATCGATGTTAGCCCTTTGACGAATAGTGAAGGAGCATAGTTATGGATAAATGTCCTAATTGTGTAAGCACTTCAATGGATAAGCATGTATTTCATCAACAGGAAGTTGAGCAATGCCAAGTCTGTAATGGTATCTGGCTAGAGGCTGGTGAACTAAACGATGCTTTATCTGTGGCTGACAACGGTCATTCGAAAGTTGTTTTAGAAGAGGCTTTGGGTGAAATGCTTGGTGCATCAGAAAGACATTGTCATGTTTGTGATACCAAGCTATTTCGATATTATCTGATGGCGGGGTTTGAAGTTGAAGTTGATGCCTGTCCAAGCTGCAGTGGTGTATGGTTGGACAAAGATGAGTTGGAAAAAGTGACTCATTCTCCTGCAATAGCAAAAGCCTTATTAGAATTAGACAAGCCTACTCAAAAGCGTACATGGTTATTTCAATTTTTGTCTCAAATGCCAGTGGAATACAACTTAAAGCCTAAACAAACGCCTTGGGCTATGTATTCTTTAGTTTTCTTAAATCTACTCTTCTTTGTTAGTTATGCTTTTGGGTTTATTGACGACTCTTATGCTTTTGATAACTTTGCTGTACATCCTGACCAAGTCAGTCATGGACAGCAGTTGTGGACATTAATTTCGCACATGTTCATGCATGCAGGGGTAATGCATCTATTAGGAAACATGTATTTCTTGTATATCATAGGTGACAATTTAGAAGACGCCCTCGGACATGGTAAATTTATTTTTTATTATACCTTGTGCGGTTTGGCTGCTGTTGCTGCTCAAACTCTAGCTAATACAAGCTCATTTATTCCTGTGGTAGGGGCTAGTGGAGCTATTGCCGGTTTGTTTGGTATGTACCTATTATGGTTTAGGCATGCAAGTTTAACGGTGATGATTATTGTTTATCAGAAAAAAGTTAGCCCAACGATATTTTTTGGACTTTGGCTGCTTATCAATATTCTAGGCCTTTATTTGTCTGATGATAGCGAAGGTGGCGTAGCTTATTGGGCTCATATCGGTGGGTTTATTGCTGGCATCGCTATCGGGATGGCTTTTAAAAAGCAAGTGCTTGCTGCGAATCCGTTGTTGGCTGTGCTCAATAGTCAAGAAGTAAAAGTGAAGCGCTAGCCTTACTGAGTGCCAACAGCCTTTAAAAAGGTTGTTGGCTCACGTTCGCTTGAAATCCAAAGCGTCTTTTGCTTTTCCTCTTTTATCCCCCAAGCATGATAATAAAAGTACTCAGGCAAAGCGCCTTTAACTAGTAAATGAATCAATCAATTCGCCAAGCAATTTTATACTTTGTGTGCGAACTTCCTGCGAGCCATCAATAAAATTGAACCGCAAACAATTTCGATATTTTCCAGTGGCTGAAAACATTTGCCCCGGGGCAATATAAATACCATGCTCTTTGGCTTTATCAGCCAGTTTAACCGCGTCGTATTTCGCATTTAATTCAACCCACAGTACATACCCACCTTGAGGGTAACTTACGCATGTATCTTGTGGAAAATAACGCTTAATATCAGCGCGAAGTGCGTCTCGAGCGCTTAAATAGTAATGGCGCATTGCGCGTATGTGCTTGTCATAACCACCTTGTTCAATAAAACTTGCTATGGCGAGTTGAGGCAATGTAGGGCACATGGAACTGCTAACATACTTTGCATGAAGTACTTTGTTCCTGAAACTTCCAGGCGCTATCCACCCCACCCTAAACCCTGGCGCTAAGGTTTTAGAAAATGACGAACACAATAAAACCCGGCCATCCTCATCAAACGACTTAACCGTTTTTGGGCGCGGATATGAATACGCAATATCTCCGTAAATATCATCTTCAATAATGGCGACGTCGTATTCTCTGGCCATATCGTAAAGCGCTTTTTTCTTATCATCGGGCATAACAAAACCCTGAGGATTATTGACCGTAGGTGCTACCAATATGGCTTTAACCGGCCATTGATCAAGCGCCAGTTTTAATGCATCTAAACTCAAGCCAGTTTCAGAATCTGTAGGTATTTCTAGTGCTTTTAAATTCGCGCCTTTTATTGCTTGCATGGCACCGTAAAAGCCCGGTGACTCAACCACTATTACATCCCCCGCAGTGGCCACCGCACGAAGGCATACCGATAGCGCTTCTTGGCAACCTGAGGTAACGATAAACTCATCTGACTGCAACCTACAGCCCGAGGCAGCAGTAAGCCTGCTAAGCTGCTTTCTAAGGTTCTGATCACCCTTCACATCGCCGTAGACCATGCCATCAAGCGGCCTGTTCTTTGTTAACTCATGTAGGCGTTTTGTTAGTGGCTTTAAGGTTTTAGCAGTCATGTTAGGCATGGCGTGCTGGAACTGGCATCGCGTTTCAATTCCACTGTCTTTGTTAAACGTATTCAACAGCATGTTGAGTACATCTTCCCACTGAGACACATCCATCGGCCGTTGTGGCGGCTTAGTCATTTTAGGCGTGTTATTCAATGTGGTATTTGACGATACGAAATAGCCTGATTTAGGCTTTGCTTCAACGTACATTTGAGACTCTAGAACCCGATAGGCTTCTTGTACTGTAGCAATGCTGACGTGGTGCTCTTTAGACAGTTGCCTAACTGAGGGAAGCTTATCTCCTTGTTCAAATAGCCCTCGATCAATTTGCGCTTTTAACTCACAGGCAAGCGACTCATACAGTGTCATTCATTCTACTCGATATAGACAAAAACCATACAGATAACTATACCTCATCTAATCAACAGAATTTACCATACAGATCTAATGGTAATTGAGCATACAGTCGTCTTTCCTGCTTATCTGTATGGCTAACTTTCAATACATTTGGGACTAATGCATACACATATTAAATCGTACTATTTTGTGGCGTTATTAAATAACGCTTCTAAATGTGCAACTTAACTGTCGCTTATTGATTTAAATAAAAGAATAGAGAAAAGGACCATCATGGAAACTTCGTTACTTTTTGCACTCGCCACCTTTGCTTTTGTTAGCACAGTAACGCCAGGCCCCAACAACTTAATGCTATTGGCATCTGGAGCGCAGTATGGTTACAAGAAGTCAATTCCACATATGTTAGGCATTGTAGTGGGGGTGGCAGGGCTAATGATTAGCACGCTATTGGGCGTAGGAGCACTTTTCACATTATTACCCACCCTGTATACCGTACTAAAAGTATTAGGCATAGGGTATTTGTTGTGGTTGGCCGTTAAAATTGCCACTGCCCCAACTGATGAAATTGAGATCAAGAAATCCACCCGCCAAGGGCCACTTAAATGGTGGGAGGGCGCACTGTTTCAATTAATTAATCCAAAAGCGTGGATGATGGCATTAGCTAGCGTAGGCACATTTTCTATCCCCGGTGAACACTATGCAGAATCAGGCCTTATTATTGTTATGGCTTTTGCGTTTATTGGATTCCCGTGCATTTCAATTTGGGCTGCAGTTGGTGCCAAAATAAAAATTTGGCTTAGCTCGCCCCTACGCAGAAAACGCTTCAACTTCACCATGGCAGCCGCCACAGCTGCTACATTGTTTCTGATTGTGTAGCATCACGAATTATTCCGCGAGTACATTATTGTCAATAATGTACTCAAATTTCGTTGTCAGAACTTATGTAGTAATCCCCAACGCACTTGTTAAAACACTCTAGTATCAAATTACACACTTGAGTATGAAAAAAAATACTCTTCAATCTCAATAGCATTTTACTGTGCTACTTCTGTAGACTAAACTTTACACTAAAGTATTATATCAATATTACTTTTCGAGAAAATTCGTCTTTAAAAGTGCTTGATAGCGAATGTGACACGATTTTTATGGCGTTAGACACACGAATGAAAAGGAGATTTTTCGTTGTCAGTAGAAAAAAAAACCGTTCTGGTAGTAGATGATACACCTGAAAACATCGACTTACTCTCTGCAGTGCTAAGCCCCTACTTTAAAGTTAAAGCGGCAATGAACGGCACATTAGCTATAAAAATAGCTCAGAGTAGAAATAAACCGGATATCATTCTTCTGGACGTAATGATGCCTGACGTAGATGGTTACGAAGTTTGTCGCCAACTAAAAAGAGACGTTTCTACTGCCTCTATTCCCATCATATTTGTAACCGCAAAAAGTGAAATAGAAGATGAGCAAAAAGGTTTTGATCTAGGCGCTGCTGACTATATTGCTAAGCCTATTAGTCCGCCAATTGTAGTGTCGAGAGTAAAAGCACAGATTGCCCTTTACGACCAAGCCCGTCATTTAGAAGCACTTGTCGCTCAACGAACAGAAGACTTACATCATACTCGTCTTGAAGTCATACGCCGCTTAGGAAAAGCTGCTGAATATAAAGACAACGAAACTGGAATGCATGTAATTCGCATGAGTTACTTCAGCAAGTTTTTAGCTGAAAAGCTTGACGTGTCTGAAGAGTGGATTGACCTTCTTCACAACGCAGCTCCCATGCATGACGTAGGAAAAATAGGTATACCAGATTCTATTTTACTCAAGCCCGGCAGATTAGATCCGCAGGAATGGGAAGTCATGCAAAAGCACTCCCAGTTTGGATGCGAAATCATTGGCGACAGCGATGAGCCATTGTTGAACATGGCAAGAGAAATTGCACTTTACCATCACGAAAAATGGGACGGCAGTGGTTACCCTCAGGGTATAAAGGGTGAAGCAATTCCTCTTTCTGCGAGAATTGTTGCTATTACCGACGTATTTGATGCGTTAACGAGTGAGCGTCCTTATAAAAAAGCATGGACCGAAGAGCGCGCCATAGCGCTGATTGAGTCTGAATCTGGTAAACATTTTGATCCTAATCTTGTTCCATTATTTCTAGAGTGTTTAGAAAAAATAAGAGATATTCAGTCACGTTTCGGTGACGAAATATTTAAAGCTCGCGGTTAAGGTAGAATTGATGCTCGCCTCCGCTTTTACGTTTATCAGCAATTTTTTGTCGAGCTTCTTCCTTTTCGCTACCATACTTTTTCGTAAACAGTTTACCCATCATTCTGGCTGCCATAGACAGACTATTCGCTTTTGGCTTATGCCTATCTTCTTTTTATTGTACTGCGTTTTACTACCGGTTTATGCCCAGCAAAAAGTTGAAAGCCTATCTCTTCATGATGGGCTACTCAACCCTCAAGTGTATGACGTAGTAAAAGACGATGAAGGGTTTATCTGGTTCGGCACAGCAGATGGAATAAAACGATACGACGGCTATAAATTCACATCCTTTCGACATGATAAGAATGCACCAACTTCACTGTCTAATAACAGTGTTGGCACCATGTTAATCGATAGTCAAAACAGGTTATGGATAGGAACATGGGGGGGCGGCTTAAACCTATATCAGCGAAAAACCCAAAACTTTAGACACTATGTACAAGACGATGCTAACCCATCGTCTTTAGGCGGGAATAAAATTCAATCCCTGTTTGAGTCACGCTCTGGCCAAATATGGGTAGGCACCAATGGTGGCGGTTTAAACCTCTTTAATGAAGCAGATAATACGTTTGTTCGGTTTGTGAATTCACCAAACGACATTTCAACGATTGGGCACGATCGAGTTTGGAGTATTGCTGAGGATCCAGACGGCAATATCTGGGTGGGTACGTCTGAAGGGCTGTATAGAAAGTCGCACGCATCAAATAGTTTTGAACGATTTGGTGATACACCAGACGGATTAGACCACCCCGAAGTAAGAGCGGTTTATATCAACAAAAAAGGCCATATGTGGCTGGCTACCCGTAATAGTTTTGGTCGCTTTTATCCAAAAACGAACCGCTATTACCCAATGGAATTTCCCCCTGGCACCATCCCTAGTATTACAAAAATAACCCCCTATGAAGACACATTGTTGCTTTCAACATTCGCCGGTATTTTTAAGTTCAATACACGAAAAGCAAGCTTTGAGCCTGCCGCCGAAAATGGTGACTGGGCGCTTTTAGATAATCGCGATGTTCGCCAAGTTATGGTTGAATCGTCAGGCCTGCTCTGGGCAGCTACGCGTTATTCAGGCATAAAAAAAGTGTTTTTAAAACCTTCTCGATTTCAGGGGTGGACGGACATACTCAGTGACCAAATGTTATCTGGACTTTTTTCTCAGATAATTTCAATGGCACAAAAACCTAATGGTGAAATGTGGTTGGGTACCGGCAGAAGTTTGGTCAATTTTGACGGTATAGGTAAGTTCACGCCGCAAATGTCTGAAGAAAATTTAAATAATCTAAACCGACTCCGTATTGATAGCATGAGCTATGACGACAATAACGGCTTATACCTTGGTACTGATTTTGGACTTTACTATTTAGCCACACCATCGAGTAACTTAGAAGAAATCTCTCTGGATTGGGCTGGAGGCCTCAACAATACGGTAGAATGGGTGGAATACGACGCCGAAGGATGGCTATGGCTAATTTTGGCTAAGTATCGTCATGTTATACGGTGGAACCCGAAAACTAACGATGTGCAGCATTACCTTGATGAAGTTGATGCTGAATTTACCTTTGTAGATAAACAAAACAATGCTTGGGTGGGCACACAAGGTGAGGGCCTATTTAAAATTGTTCCTTCGACTGGCTTAGTCACCAACTATGACGCAAATGACAAAAACAACACCTTAAATAGCAACCATATAAACGCTGCCCTACAAGCCAATGGCGATACCATCTGGTTCGCCACTAACCGAGGTTTAGAAAAATATACACCGTCTACCGACCAATTTGAAACTATCAGTTTAGACATCGATGGTGTGGGCTTCGCCGTATTGTCTATAGTGCAGGACAGTAAAGGCTTATTATGGCTAGCTACCGCAAAAGGTATTTATAGACTAAATCCCGAAAACAGCGTATTTCAATATTTTACTACTAACGATGGACTTCATAGCAATACTTTTCTTCCCCGCTCAGCAATGCTCGCTTCTGACGGCTTTATTTACTTTGGCAGCATAGATGGACTAACGGGCTTCAACCCCAATGCGGTTAGCGCTAACGATGTGATCCCCCCTATCGCTATTACCGGTGTAGAAATAGATGGCGAAGAGATATTTCCCGTACCTGATTCGCTTGTGCTTCCTAATGACTATAAGCAACTAACTATTACCTTTGCAGCTCTAGACTACCATGCAAGTGAGGATAACCAGTACCGAACCCGCTTAGTAAACTACTACGATAACTGGGGCGACATCACCGACCGCTATACGGTCTCGTTTGCTCGCATGCAACCTGATACTTATATCTTTGAAGTCATTGGAAGTAATAATCATGGCACATGGAACCTTGAACCAAAGACATTAACCTTAATTGTGCCCCCTTTGTGGTATCAAACATTATGGTTCAAACTATTAGCGCCACTGGCCCTGTTACTTCTTGCTTATACGTTTTACTGGAATCGCGTGAAACAGCATTATGCGACCGAGCGATATTTATCTACCCAGGTAGAAAGAAGAACACAAGATATATTTGTCTTAGGTGACGTGGGCCGCGACCTTGCCGCCACAACTGATACCGAAAGTATTGCGAAGTTACTCTATCGCCAATTAGATAAAGCGCTTCAAGCCAGTAGTTTTATGGTGGGTTTATATCACCCACAATCTCAACACGTAAGTTTCATTTTCACCATGAGTGATGGGCAACGATTACAACCCGCGTCTATAAATACTAAGCAATCTGATGACCCCATTGCGTGGACAATAAATAATAAAAAAGAGTTTATTGCACAAAAACCTGAGCACTGGGAGCAATTCAGTTTAGATCCTTCTTCATGTTTCAACGGCGAGCAGACACAATCTGCCGTATGCCAACCACTGATGGCAGGGAATACCTTACTAGGCGTAGTAGCAATACATGCTAACGTGACGAAAGCCTTTGATACATCGCAAATCAATATTTTTCGCATAGCTTCAAGTTTTGCCTCAGTAGCTATTTCTAACAGTTTGTCGTTCAAAGAACTCGCAGAAGCTGAGCAACGTTTAGAACTGGCCATGACAGGTGCAAATGCCGGCACATGGGAATGGGATCCTGAAGAGGATTCGCTAATTACGAACAGTGTATGGGCATCAATGTTGGGATACACCATTGACGAACTAGTCCAGCAATACGGTACTAATACTAATTTTCTCACGCAGTTAATTCACCCAGAAGATAAAGACAGATGCGAAGCTGAATTGACAAAACATCTTCGTAATGAAACTCATGACTATCGCTGTGAGTACCGAATAAAATGCGCTGATAGTAGCTATAAATGGGTGCTGAGTGTTGGCCGCGCCGTACAAGAACATAGCGAAACTCACTCTCTTAAGGTGTTTGGAATTCACCTCGATGTAAATACGGCAAAAGCAATGGAAACCGCCTTAAAAGAAGCTAAAGAAAAGGCCGAAAGCGCCACCCAGGCAAAGTCAGACTTTCTATCAAACATGTCGCATGAGATTCGTACACCAATGAATGCCATTATTGGAATGAGTCATCTAGCACTGCAAACCGAGTTAAATCATAAACAACAGAATTACATAGAAAAGGTAAATAGAAGTGCCGAGTTGCTGCTGGGTATTATTAACGACATTCTCGATTTCTCGAAGATTGAAGCCGGCCGTTTAGACATCGAACATATTCCGTTTGAACTTGATGAAGTACTGCAAAATATGGCGAATGCTATTTCGTTTAAAGCAGACGAAAAAGAAATAGAGCTGTATTTTGATATTGCTAATGATGTGCCTAAAACGTTTATTGGTGACCCGCTAAGATTAGGCCAGATTCTACTCAATTTGGGCAACAACGCTGTTAAGTTCTCCAATGCGAACGGCGAAATAATAATTAGCGTAAAACTAGCCACCGCTAACAAAAAGCACAGCTGTATCGAATTTTGTGTGTCTGACAACGGTATAGGAATGACGCCTGAACAAAAGGCCAAGTTGTTTCAATCGTTCAGTCAAGCTGACTCATCTATTACTCGCAAATATGGAGGCACTGGTTTGGGATTAGCAATATCCAAAGACCTTGTCGAGTTAATGGGCGGAAAAATATGGGTAGAATCGGCAATAGACAAAGGTAGCCAGTTCTTTTTTACCGTGAACCTTGGTTATAGAGAAAGTGATAAAAAACGACTGGATTACGATGTAAATTCTCACTTAAATATTTTGGTTGTAGACGATAGTGAGACGGCAAGAGAAGTATTACATAGCCAACTTTCAAGCTTTGGAATTCGGCATAATGTGGTCAGTAGTGGAAAAGAAGCATTAACGCTACTTGAGCAACACCAGCATATACAACCATTTGACTTAATTCTGATGGATTGGAAAATGCCAGAAATGGATGGATTAGAAACCGTTGCCAATATTCGTGGCAATACTTCGATTAACCATCAGCCAAAAATTATAATGGTAACTGCGTTTAACAGTGAAGATATACAGGCACAAACCAATCAACTTGATATTGACAACACATTAACCAAGCCGGTTACAGCATCTACCCTATTAGAGACCATATCAGACTGCGTAGGCTTAAGTAAGGTCTCAAAAAACAGCTTAAAAAACACAACAGATAACGGGTCATTTTTCAAACTACTCAGCGGTCTTCATTTGCTTTTGGTCGAAGATAACGAGATGAATCAAGAATTAGCCTGTGAGCTACTTAAAGCCGTAGGCGTTAATACAACTCTTGCTGAAAACGGTCAAGTTGCGTTATCGCTCCTCGAAGATCACACATTTGATGGTATTTTGATGGACTGCCAAATGCCGGTGATGGATGGCTATACGGCAACTAGAGAAATCCGCAAACAACCTAAGTACCAGCATATACCTATTATTGCGATGACAGCTAATGTCATGGCTGACGATATTGCAAAAGTAAGTGCCTGTGGTATGAATGCGCATATTGCAAAACCCATAAATATAACGGCAATGTATAACACTCTGGCGCAGTTTCTCACGCCATCTCTGGATATTCCTATTAGGGAAACTGCTAACGTTGAACACATTGATTTTCCGGTCAAAGCACTCAATGGTATCGACATCAGAAAAGGGCTTCTATCGTCAAACAACAATGTAACTCTTTATAAAAAGCACCTATTAAAATTTGCCGAAAAATACTCAAACTTTACTCAAAGTCTAAGCACGCTAAATGATACAGATGATGCTAACGAGAAAGCGCGCGAAATTCACACACTGAAGGGATTAGCTGGCAGTATTGGGGCGCAAGCGCTTTATCACGACGTAACGCTTCTGGAGCAAGAGCTCAATGCAGATTTAATAGATGACAACCAAACCAATGAAGACATTAGTCAAAATAACTACGTAAACGCTAACGTAAACACCGAAAACGCAATCGCAAATATGTTAAATAGCTTAGCGCTTGTGGTGTCATCTATAGAATCAGCTCATACGCTATTGAGTTCGACTGAATCAACTGAAAGCGATGCTTTAAATGCAAAAACATTGAAAGCTACGTTGATTGAGCTGCTCGACTTACTAGACGATTACGATACCGAAGCAGTAGACGTTGTAATGGAGTTAATAAGAAACTCAAAAGGCTTATCGCCGAATGTGATGAATGAGTTGGAAAGTATAGAAAAAGCGTTAAGACGATACGACTTTGAAGCTGCTACCACCCATGCCAACGCTCTGCTTAAAATGGTTTAGCCGCTTTGGCTTGCAAGTAAGCTAAGGATAACTTGCTGCGGCTAAACCCGTTTTAAAAAGCACTAAGGCGCGAAAAAGAAGCCTTTATCTACCCCACTAAAATTGTTTTTATGGTTCAACAAGTACTTCTTGTTCTTTGCGCCATCTATCAATCGTAAAATATTGTTCTGCGAGTCGTTGTTAGCCATGTTGCTAATACGAAACTTCAGCTGTGTGACATTTTCTGGCATGCCGAGAATTTCAAAGATAAACACCGACAAATGATCATCGAGTTTTATTTTACCCTCGCCCAAACGCAGTTGGCTTGTGGTCACTTCTTGCGTTTTTTCACCTCGGCTCAAAGCCTTCACATCAAAGGCTTGTTTAATGTGGGCCACTAAACGTTGTTTATAAGCGGTGCTGCCTTTTGGTATTGCCTTGAGCTTAGCTTTATTGCTACTGCTAGCAATAAGAGACTGGTCTATACCGTACAATGGCGTCATCACTTCATATATCCAGCGGCCATCATCTAAATGGCGAATTTGAAAAGTGGCAATATTACTATCGTGCGCATTACTTACGCCTGAAAACATCAATACACAAACCAATAAGATAAATTTAAATTTTTTACGCATATGCAGTACCCATAAGCCTTATGCCAATATATTTAAACGCATAAGACATCAACCTTTAGGTTTTAAACAGTGATGGCGATTGAACAGTCATGGTCATTGAACTGTAAAATCGTTTCTATCGACGTAACTTCCCATCAAACAGACCGGTACCGTCGGCGCCCCTGTTTCTAAGGCATGGTAGTGGTATGCCCCATCTGGGAACTCTTCCGTGGCATGAGTATGACCGTTACACTCATCAGTAGTGGCAACCTCAGCAGGAAGGGTATTGGTGCCGTCAATCAAATCGTAAGCGGCGTAGATAGGAAAACCGTCTTTCGCTAAGCCGGCAAATGCCGCGTGATCTTCATATTCAATATAAGTATTGGTACAACTAATGCCGTACAGATTTGTGAAGTTGTATTCTGCTGCATCGAACACCGTATTGATAGATTGAGGAATAAAGTGCCAATGATAATATCCGGCAGGATCGGCATGGCCACCGCAATGATCTAACGCGGGGATATTTCCGCTACCCGTGCCACCAATGCCGGCTTCAGCAGTCGTAACACTAGGCGGATCACCTTTAATTGGAATACCATTAATACCTAAACCGATACTGCCAACGGTAGGAATATAATAGGCTTCAGAGCGAAATTCTGGGGTAACGGGAATTAAATAGGTTACTGTTAAACTTGAATCGAAAGCCATAGACAAACAGTAACTGAAGTCGCCACCGCCACCGGAGCGAATATTCCCATCTTCATCAACAATATCGTAGCCGTCTGCGTCCATTCCTTGCGCCGCATCAACGAGCGACTGAAAGCCTGGATTGGTTTCACCGTCGTAAACGCCTAAACCGGCTTCAATTCTAGGGGTAGAAATGGAATCGGGGCAATAAGGCCCAACGGTCCCCTCACCTTCGGTATCACCCACGGTATTGGCTGCAAAGGTTAGCTCGTAACAGGTGGTTTCGCTGCCGTTTTCAAGGGTACAGCTCACTTCGTACTCGGTAAGTGGTAATACGGTAAATAAATCAACGTTGTAGTACGTAGTTATCTCGTCATCCACTGTGTCGTCTGCAGAATCATCTTGAGTATCATCATCGACACTGACCTCATCTACAACACTTGTATCGTCACTTGACCCACCACAACCCACTAAGGTTACAGAGAATATGAACGCAATTAGAAACCATTTAACACTATGCATATTGGCAAACCTTTTAATTCCCATAATGAGATGTTATGCCTAATTTTTTTGTTTTGGGAGTATGAAAGGAAAACTTCACAGTAATTGCACATTTCGTCAGTGCTGTGATGCACATAAATGAGCGGTGCGTTAGTAAGGTATGAAGGCGGCACTGGCGGATAAATACCTCCACCATAGCGGCATTCTGGCGTTAGCACTTATCGGTAAGGATTTTCGCCCATAGCAACGGCAACGCAAAACAATCGCAAATCTAATTCTAACTGATGGTATTGCGGCTCAATATAACAGCAAAGTTGATAGAAACCTTTGTTATGGTCTTTTTCTTTAAAGTGAGCGAGTTCATGTACCACTAACGCTTTTAATAAAGGCTCGGGGGCGTGCAATAAGTCGCTGTTAATGGCTAAGTCATGCTTGCGCGTTTTACCCTGCATACGATAGGTATGTGTACCCAACGCATTTGTGACCATATCTCCTTGCTTTTTAAATGCCGCCCGCCCAAAAGGTGGCGCATTTTTCACATAACGCTTTTTTAAGTCGGTTGCGTAATTATAAAGTAACTTGTCGGTCGTTATAGTATGCGCATTGGGGTACTTTTTAACGAGGTAATGGCTTAACTTATTCTCGGCTATTAGTTGCAGCGCTTGCTCAACAACAGTTTTGGGGTAGCCATTAAAATATCGTGCGTATTCACTCACTTCACTTTCTCCTTAGTACGCACAATTATAAAGGAATTCAAAAGTGGGACTTAAGCATTTTTCAGAAGATTAGTTACTTTTTACCTGTTTCGTTTTTCTATTTGTCTATCTTCCGGTTTCTCTGTCCCTGTTTATTGACTGCTTCTCTATAAAGCCCGACCCGATACATTAATTTAAAGTTGCTATGTAGTCAGGTGTATCTTGATGTGGCAATATTTATTTAATTTTATGGCCTGCGTTTTGTTGGCCGACTAGATCAGGAAAATCTATGCTGATAAACGCGCGTAAATGTACTGGTGTTGCTCTAGCAGTAACTGTTGCCATTCTAAGTGGTTGTGGAGGCGGTGGCGGAGGTGGCAATACCACCACACCAGTAACTACTACACCACCAGTTAGTAACGACCCTTCTTGGGAGCCAGGTGTGTATGAATCACAATCTACTTTTATCGCGCAATGTGAATCACCAAGAACAGGGATAGATCCCTTCACAGGCAGTGCTTACCCTGATTCACAAGGCTCAGCATTAGAAGAAAAGCTTTGGCTACGTTCATGGACTAACGACACCTATCTTTGGTACGACGAAGTTGATGACAACAACCCAGATAACTTTTCGGTAATAGCCTACTTCGATCAGTTAAAAACCAACGAATTAACCCCTAGCGGAACAGCTAAAGATAATTTTCACTTTTCTCAAGATACCGCTGAATATAATGAACTAACCCAAACGGGCGTCTCTTCAGGTTACGGCTTTGACTGGGAATTTGTTGCTAACACTTCCCCTCGAGAGCTTGTGGTTCGCTTTACTGAACCTGATTCTCCTGCTGCATTGGCCAATGTACCTCGCGGCGCTTCATTGATTACGGTTAATGGTATCGACTTCGTGAACGACAATACCCAATCTGGTGTTGATGCCCTTAATGCGGCGCTATTTCCTGAAAGCGCGGGCACTATTACCAATTTCGAATTTGAACTTATTGATGGTAGTTCTCTGGCTGTAGACATTACATCAGCCGATGTCAGCGTAACGCCTGTGCAAAACGTAAACGTGCTAGATACTGAAAATGGCAAAACAGGCTACTTTCAATTCAATACCTTTATTCGCACAGCCCAAGATGGCCTTATCGATGCGTTTGATTTATTCGTAGATGAGAATGTAACTGAACTGGTTATAGACTTACGTTACAACGGTGGAGGCCTTTTGGCTCTGGCTTCACAAGTTTCCTATATGGTAGCAGGCCCTAGCCAAACTAATAACGCTATTTTCGAAACCACCCGCTTTAATGATAAGAGCGGTACAACAAACCCAATAACCGGCGGCACGGTACAAGCAACCCCATTTTATAGCAATGAAATAGACTACAATGCAGGCGTACTAACCAGCACCTTGTTACCTAGTTTGTCGCTTACACGTGTTTACGTGATAACCACGGGTTCAACGTGCTCTGCCAGTGAAGCGGTAATGAACGCATTGCGGGGTATTGATGTAGAGGTGGTTCAAATAGGGCAAACTACCTGTGGCAAACCCTATGGTTTTTACCCTACCGACAACTGCGGCGAAACCTATTTTACTATTCAATTCCAAGGCGTAAATAATAAAGGGTTCGGTGATTATGCCGACGGCTTTATACCAACAGACTCACCCAACTTCGATTTTGAGCTACCCGGCTGTAATGTAGAAGACGACTTTACCGCAGCGCTAGGCAGCCCCGAAGAAGGCATGTTGGCTACCGCTATAGAATACTCTGCAACGGGCAACTGCCCAGTAGTGACTTCAACGGAAGGCTTAGCAGGAGTTTCGCCTGACAAAGATAATGCGTCAAGTGCGTTGGCAAGCACTCAGGAAAGTACTCAACAAAGCACGTTGCTAGCCATCGACAACCCCAAAACACAAAGAGAAACGTTAATTTTGCACAATAAAATTAATGAGCCTGTTATTGAGGAGCGCCAGTAATGGCGTTTCTTGAGGTTGCGACTTTCAAGAAACCGCTTTTTAAGATTGCTATTGGTTTATGTGCCTTTCCTCTGGCTTTCGCAAGTGGATGCGCGATGACCTCAGTAACAAAAGAAAGCGACTTGGTTGAAGCTTATGCTAGCAACTTGAACTTAGCGCAAAAACAGCAAATTGAGAGCAAAATAAGCAGTTGGTTTGGCGGGGTGAAAATTACCCTTGCCAACGATGTATTTTCTGAGTCTTCCCAGGTCAGCATTGAGCGTAAAGCGCATATGGATGAGCGAAGGTTACCTGTTGAGGGAAGGCACAATAATCCTGCGTTTACCTTTACTTTACTGACTGATGGCAAGAACTGCGTATTGCGTAACAACCAAACTGGTGAGACCGAAACGCTTTCTGGTGTGACTTGCAGACTTAAATAACGTACTCCGCCCCCATTATCGAAAGCGCTAGTGTGGTCATCATGGGGCTGTCTTGTGTATAGATTGGCCCAACAAAAGACAAAATTGCAGCGATGACAACACCGACTATACCCATTGCCATATGAGCGTTGAGCATTAGGTTAACGAACTCGGACTAACTTCAGTTATAAAATAAGAATTACGATACTCATTCCCTTAAAAGAAATTACCGATAGAAGCTGTTGGGAATACTCAACAGCCCCCCCCTTAATTAAGCGAATTTAAGTAAACACGAAACGGTGGCGTCATACATATAGTGCTGACAAATTTACCGTGAAATTGCAAAAATTACTTATTTCCTACTCTCTACTTTGCGAATTCAAAATGGTTTGGATGGCACTTAAACGAGGAGAAAAGTTAACCACAGCGGGCAAAGTTCGTGGCTTTCAGACAGGCACTGGTTTTTATTTATCTATAGATGCTGTTTTGGCGCGTTTTACGCTTAATGATGGTTTCATATTGCAACTCTACTGAGAGCTCAAATGCCACAGCAAAATCCCCCTCCTATGGGTTTAAGCAAGTTAGATAAAGGCTACAAAGTTTGTGTTTGGGCGCCGCATGCGGCTAGCGTATCCATACATGGAGAATTTGACGACTGGAGCGATGACGGCCTTGCGCTATCTAAAGAAGACGGTGGGATATGGGCTGCAAACGTACCAGAACTGAAAAACAATCAGCAATACCAATTTCTTATTACTACCGAATCTGGCGACGTATTAAAGCGCAACGACCCTAGGGCTCGATTGCTTACCAACAGTGTCGGAGCCTCAATTGTTTATGATGATGACTATCATTGGCCTGATGATACCTTCTCTATGCCAGACAAAAAGTCGCTGGTTATTTATGAACTGCACATAGGCACATTTAACTGCAAAGAAAGAGACGAAAATGGAACGCCGAATAAGCCTGGCACATTTGATAGTGCTATTGAAAAGTTAGATTACCTTGCAGAACTCGGTATCAACTGTATTGAATTGATGCCCGTTAATGAATTTGCAGGTGACTTCAGCTGGGGTTACAACCCTGCCTACCCGTTTGCGGTTGAAGAAGCTTACGGTGGACCAAATGGCTTGAAAGACTTTGTTCGCGAAGCTCATGCACGGGGTATCGCAGTAGTATTAGATGTAGTCTACAACCACTTTGGACCAAGTGATCTTCACCTTTGGCAATTCGATGGCTGGTCTGAAAACAACAAAGGCGGTATTTACTTTTATAATGACTGGCGTAGTGACACCCCGTGGGGTGATACAAGACCGGATTATGGCCGACCAGAAGTCCGCCAATACATTTTTGATAATGCAATGATGTGGCTAGATGAATACAGACTAGATGGCTTGCGTATGGACATGATCCCTTATATGCGTTCTGTATCTGGTTCAGAAACCCCTGAAGACTCCATTGAAGAGGCTTATGATTTAATTCGCTGGATAAACAGCGAAATACAGCAACGTCACCCAGAAAAAATTGTCGTTGCCGAAGACCTTCACGGAAATGACTTCGTCACCAATTCCACAGAAGACGGTGGGCTTGGCTACACGGCACAATGGGATGCACACTTTGTCCATCCAATACGTGATGTTTTAACCCAGCCAGATGACGAGAATAGAGATATTGCTACCGTCCAAGAAGCGCTTAGGCAGCAATACTCCGAAGACCCTTTTCGCCGCGTGATTTACGTGGAATCCCATGATGAAGTGGCAAACGGCAGCGCACGTTTAGCAGAAGAAATAGCACCTGGTAACGTGGATAAAGACTACTTCGCTCGTCAACGTTCAGTGATAGCTGCAGCACTTACCCTCACAGCGCCTGGTATACCCATGTTATTCCAAGGCCAAGAGTTGCTAGAAGATCTCTGGTTTGATGATATGGACCCTCTAGATTGGTCGAGAGAACAGAATTTTCCGCAGTTACACAAAGCCTACAAAGCCTTAATCGCGTTACGCAAGGGTAGCCCAAGCTTACATAGTAATGAAGTAACAGTGACCCACTTCGATAATGACAATGGCGTGCTGGCCTACATCCGAGGCGATAACGGTGATGATAATACAAACCAAGCCGGAAACGACAAGGTAATGATTGTCATAAACTTCAAGAATCAAGCACACGATAATTACGAAATACCCAACCTAAACAAAGCTCAATGGCATTGTATTTTTAATTGGTACGGGGGATATCACGAGCCAAGCGACTTTTCGTTTTTAGATGATACCGCTGGTGAAGAACATGATGATCATGAGGGAGATAATGATCATGAAAGAAATAGTAACGCCACGCTTTACCTGGAAGCCTATCAGGTCTTAATTTTCAGCCTAACCATTAACAATGGCTAACGCACTACAAGAAACTTAAAAATGGGGTCAGAGTACTTTTTAGACAAAGCAATAATGTACTCTGCCCCCATTAATATGGTTTAGCGCTAGCCACAGCACTTCTTATATTTTTTACCGCTACCGCAGGTACACGGGTCGTTACGTGCAGGGACTTTTTCTACGGTTACAGTGCCCTTTTTATTCAGCAGCACGGTTAATTCTTGTATAGATTCTACCGCGCCTTCCTTTGTATCAACGGTAATATCTGCATACAAACCAGCTTCAGCCACTAATGCGTCTACTTCTTGCTTTCGAGCTTCATTGGTTACCACTAGTTTTAGCGGGTATTTTTTACTGCCTGCAATACGGCTAGCGTTTCTTTCATAACCGTATGTTAAGGTCGTTTGACGGGCGTCTTTACGACCTTTAAAAAAAAATTTATCTGACATTTGGTGTTCCAAATATTAAAAATAGAAGGTAGGTATTATCTTTAAACCGTCACAAAAATTAGCTAATCAACCTGAGTCTTGGATAAGAGATATAAAGACAGGGGGGAAAGCTTTACTTACAGGCGTTGCCTATCAGAGATTTAGGTTGAATCAGAAACCGTAAATAACAAAGATTAGTGTGATGGTCTGCTTATGCCTATTCTACTACAAGTGCAAAGCACACACACAATCTACTTGAGATTAACGTAGCCTTTAGAATGAAAAAAGGTCAGAGTACTTTTCCCAACAAAGCTTACGAGTAAGATTACTTCGCTAAAAGACGCTGGCTAATGTACTCATCTCACGTATTCGGTTAATGTGCTCAGCTAATATATTTTGCCCCATTAATTCTAGAAATGAGACTACATAATGCAACCACACGACCACTCGCCACTAGATGACTTTGTTGAATACCCAGAAAATGAAATGATGTCGCGCAGCGCTGACTTTCTGCAAACTATGCAACGCAGGCACAGCATTCGCCAATTTAGCGACAGGCCGGTAGACAAAAAGGTGATTGAAAATTGCCTATTAACGGCGGGCACTGCGCCGAGTGGCGCCAACCACCAGCCTTGGCATTTCGCAGCAATTAACTCTACCACGGTAAAGCAAAAAGTAAGGGAACAGGCGGAAGCCCATGAGCGTGGATTTTATGAAGGACGCGCTGGGGAGCAGTGGCTACAAGACCTTAAACCGCTGGGCACAGACTCAAGTAAACCCTATTTAGAATTGGCACCTTGGCTTATTGCCGTATTCAGCCAAAAGTCTGGTGAAACAGAAAGCGGAGACAAGCGTCAGAATTACTACGTTCATGAATCGGTAGGCATTGCGGTTGGAATGCTGATCATTGCCTTGCACAATGCGGGTTTGGCTACCTTAACCCACACACCAAAGCCCATGAACTTTTTAACGCAAGTATGCAACCGTCCAGAAAACGAACGGGCTTATATGCTAATTATTGCCGGCTATCCCGCAGCTGAAGCCACTATTCCAGCTCATGCCAAGCAGAAAAAGCCACTTGAAAGCATCGCCAGCTTTCTTTGATGAAATAAAAAATGGGGTCAGAGTACTTTTACGATTAATTGACTCCGCCCCCCATTATTTCGCCCTTTATTACTTACTTATTAGGAACGATTAAGTACTTTTCACCGGTTTTCTTAGCATTGTATAAAGCTACATTTTCAGGCTGTAGCGCTTCTTCAAGGCTTAATTCTTTGGTGTACGAAGACGCAAAAGTAGTGTTAATTTCAGAGGCAACTTTCTGATAAAGTGCGCCTACACGCTTTTTATCTAGTTTGCCTAGGAAGCGCATAAGCAACCAGCCACCAATTCCCCATGTCATACCGAAAGCTCGATTTAGTATAGTTGGAGAGAAATCTAGGCCGCCGTATATATACACTTGCTTGTTGCTGTCTGAACCATAGGTGTTGAAGCCTTTGGCATCTTTACTGCCAGACGCTTCCATCATGGTAAGAATGTCGCTTACTAACTCGCCGCCGCCAATAGCATCAAACGCTAACGTCGCGCCTGTTTTATCAATAGCGTGGTAAAGCTCTGTTTTGAAATTCTCGCTAGTAGAATCAAGCACAATTTTAGCGCCTAAGTCTTTAAGAATATCTACCTGTTGCTGACTACGCACAATGTTAACCAAATCAACGCCTTCTTCTAAGCAGATTTTGTTTAGCATTTGGCCCAAGTTAGATGCAGCTGCGGTATGTACTAAAGCTTTATGGCCTTCCATACGCATGGTTTCTACCATACCCAGTGCAGTCAACGGGTTTACAAACGAAGACGCGGCTTGTTGCGCCGTTGTACTTTCCATGTGCGGCAAACATGCTTGAGCTGGAACACATGCATATTCGGTGTAAGCTGCGCCAGTTAGAATAGAAACGGTTTTACCCATTAGTGCCTGAGCTTCAGGGCTGTCGCCTGCCCCAACAACGGTTCCCGCGCCTTCATTCCCAATAGGTAACGTTTGATCAAGGCGCGACTTAATGCGCATCAACATCGATTTATGTACCGGTGCAACTAAGGCATTTTTGCTGGCATCAAAGGTGGCTTTATCAAGACTGGCTGGCCCGAACATGGGCCACATATCAGAAGGGTTAATTGGTGAAGCTTCCATACGAACTATCACTTCGTGTGACTTAGGCTCTGGAACATCTACCTCTTTGATAGATACCTCTAGTTCGCCTTCTGATTTGATAAGCGTAAAAAGCTGTTTGGATTTATTCATTTTGGTTGTCTCGCTATGTTAATCAAGATCTACGTGTGAGCTAAGCTAACATGACGTTAACATCAGTAATATTTATATTGGTAATATATATAGTTGCAGATGAGTTATAGAAAACTAAAAAAGGGACAGAGTACGTTTTACACGAAAAGTACTCTGACCCCATGATTTCGCCCCCATTATTTGAGCCCCGCTATTTGCGGTCTTATTTAATCCGTCTTGGGCGATCCATCTTCGTTAAATTCTGCAATTGCTTCGCCGGAACTCTTCCAACGCTCTCGCTCTTCATCACTTGCTTTAGGTGAATATAACCCTGTATAGGCATAGAAAATGCCGATTAATGGCGCGGTCCAGCAGGCAAAGGCCAAAGGAATATACAGAAGGTTTTCAAGATTATCGCCAGATACGCCTAACCCCAGTGCAGTGATCACGAATGCTCCGCCCGCATTCCATGGAATAAGTGGCGACATCAACGTGCCCCCCTCTTCGATGCCTCTGGCAAGGTTCAAGGTCGAATAGCCCATTCCTCGGTATACCGGCGAGTACATACGCCCAGGTAACGCCACAGATAAATAGGGGTCACCAGCTACTAAATTAGTCGCAAATGCAGTTCCAACTGCGGCAGTTTGTGTGCCTGCAAATGTGGTTGCTTTGCTTTTTATTGCATTAATAATACTTCGCAAACACCCTGTGGTTTCAAGCGCGCCACCAAAGCCTAGTGCAATAAGAACAAGCGAAATAGTCCACATCATAGACTGAATACCACCGCGGTTTAATAAACCGTCTATCTCTGCAATACCGGTTTCAATCGAGTACCCGTTATTGGCAAAATCAAAAATCGACTGTAAGTTCTGCCCTTGGGTAATCATTGCCATTGCACTACCCACTACAACACCAGCGAATAACGAGGGCAATGGCGGACATTTCTTAAGTGCCAGCGCCATTACAACAACAGCAGGTAACAGTGCCCAAGGAGAGATATAAAAGTTATCTTGTAGCGCGTTAGTAATTCCCGAAATTTTTTCAAATGAAACGCTTTGCGTGTCGATAACAAAAAAGCCAACGGCTATGTAAATGACTAACGCGATTAACATGGCCGGTATTGTGGTCGCCATCATATTTTTGATATGAGAAAACACATCGGTTCCCGTCACCGCGGGGGCTAAATTTGTGGTGTCAGATAAGGGCGAGACTTTATCGCCAAAGAAAGCGCCAGATACTACCGCTCCGGCCGTCCAGTACATAGGAATATCGAAGCCCTCGCCAATACCCATTAATGCTAACCCAACAGTACCGACACTTCCCCAACTGGTCCCTAAGGAAACAGAAACTACTGCACATATAATCATGCCAGCAGCCAAGAAGATTTCGGGAGAAAGGGCTTTTAGCCCATAGTAGATAATGGTGGGAACGGTTCCGCTAGCTATCCAAACACCTATAATCATGCCAACGGTAATGAGGACCGACACCGATGGTAAAGCAACATGAACCACGTGGAAAATACCTTCTCGGATATCTACCCAAGTGAGGCCTAAATACATGCCGACTAAACTGGTTAACGCTAGCCCAATAGTGAGCGGAATGTGTGGTTCGAATACGCCAAAGTAGAATATCTGGGTACCTAAGATAATAAGGGTTAGCACCACAGGGGTTAAAGCAAGTAACAAACTGGGTGTGACAGGTTGCTTGTTATTCATGTCAATGTCCGTTATTTAGAAATCCATTCCTTATTTCGTTACGGATATTAGCCCATAACAGATCGGCTAGAAAAAATTGCCTCTACTTCACTGCTCTTAGTTTTCAACACTGGTATACTAGTTAAGCAAATTAAATAAACATAGAGCACCTTTATCAACAATGATGAAAACCCAACACCATTTAGCAGGCACTGAGTGAAAATACCTAAACGCCTACAACCTCTCGTCGATGATGGTTTAATTGACGAAGTACTAAGCCGCTTAATGAGCGGTAAAGAAGCCGATGTTTTTGTGGTTCGCTGTGGTGAACACGTTCGTTGCGCAAAGGTTTATAAAGATGCGGTTAAACGTAGCTTTAAAAAAGCGGCACAGTATCAAGAAGGTCGCAAAGTGCGAGGTGGCCGACAAGCACGCGCCATGGGCAAACGTTCTAGCTACGGACGCCAAATAGAAGAAGAGATTTGGCAAACTGCAGAGGTTGATGCCCTATCACGTTTAAATGAAGCCGGTGTGCGTGTACCAGATACATACTGTTGCATTGACGGCGTGCTGCTGATGGAGCTGGTGTCTGATGAACACGGCGATGTAGCCCCCCAATTAGGGCATGTGAGCTTTAGCAAAGAAGAAGCAATAGCCCAGCATAAACTCATGATGCACAATATTATGCTAATGCTTTGCGCGGGTATTATTCACGGCGACTTGTCTGAGTTTAACGTTCTTGTTGATGACAAAGGCCCTGTGATTATCGATTTGCCACAAGCGGTGAATGCCTCAGCCAACAACAGTGCTGAAGCCATGTTTGCTCGCGACGTTAATAACATTCGTCGTTACTACGGTGACTTTGCCCCTGAGCTATTGAATACTAACTACGCCAAGGAAATGTGGGCACTGTTTGAAGAGGCTAACTTAACGCCTAATTCTGTCCTTACCGGTGAGTTTGAAGATGACAGTGAAGATGCTGACGTAGACGCCATTCTTGAAGAAATACAAGCAGCTGCTGATGAAGAGCAAGAACGGTTAGCGCGTATTAATTTTTCGGATGATGATTAACAAACAAAAATGAGTTCAGAGTACTTTTTGCCCGCTATTCGTTCATATAAAGTACTCCGACATCATTGCCCCACCCTAAAGAACTGATCAAATTTAATACAATCAGTAGCTTACACTGTCAGAATTGCTTACAACTTCGTTACAACAAAAACCACCCACCAAAACTTTATTATACAAATCAAATGGTTAGCAATTGGCATGGATTTAGCTTTAGCCTGCCGCGCTATGCGTTTAATAAAAATAAGAAACTATCTATAAGGATATAATTTATAATGAAATTTAAGAACACACTTCTTGCTGCGTCCCTCTCTTTTGCCGCGTTCTCCTTGCAAACTCACGCTGACGTTATTATCTCGGGCATGGGAGGCGAAGCTGGCTATGGTTCCGACCAAACTTTTTCCGAGTTTTCTCCTACGTTCGACCTCCCTTTCGATGTAAATATTGATGGAGTAAACTTTGACACATTTAGCGCATTTACAAACGGGGGCATCGATTTATATAGCAGTGAGCTTTCAGACTTAGAGCCTGCTATAGCGTCCCTAACGCCTTTTTTTGCATCGGGAAACTACGACTGCTGGAGCTGCGGTGACACCTATATTGGCTCACCGTCAGAGGGTGTTGTCGCCGTTACTTGGCTAGACATGAGCACAGATGCATTTTATAACGGCGACGATGAAATCAATCGTCAAAATACCTTTCAAGCATTAATCATCGACCGCTCTGACGAGACAGGCCTCGTTGGTGATGTTGATATCGAATTTCGCTACGACGAGCTTTCATACCGCGATGAAGGGATCTCATTTGATTCAATTACTTGGGGTCAATCTAGAGCCGGGGTATCTCTAACTGACGAACAATTTATTGCGTTACCTGGTAGTGATTCAGAAGCGATATTAGAACTCGTTAATTCCTCAAATGTAGGCGAGGACGGTATATGGGCATACTCTGTTCGTAACGGTGAAGTAACGCTAGCCACAGCGCCAACTGGTAGCGAAGGTGCAGGAACTGAGCTTGACCCTTTCATGCCTTCAGATGATGTTGATGGCAGTTGGGAATTCGAGTTTAGTATTTCAGACAATGAAGTGGTTTTTATCGACCCTGACGTAGCGATTGGATACGACTACGTGGTGGAGTCTGGTCCAGAAATAGCCTCGGTTATTTTGCCAACGGGCTTTGATGCTGATTACGAATTATGGTTGATGGGCGCCTCTGGTTGGGAGTTCACCGATAACCTTACAGCCCAAGAAGAGTACTTCTTTGGTCCTGACGGCGTGACTGAGTTTCGTGTTTTGGGTATCGACACTACGAACATGATTGACCCAGACGATGCATTGGCATTTGTTACCGGTTTATCATTTGTTGAATCTGGCGATGTGGTTATGACGCAAACACCTATCACTGAGTTTGTTGCTGAACCTACATCGGTAAGCGAACCAAGAATGTTTTTCGTTCTGCTAACAGCTTTTGGATTATTCGCCATCCGCGCTCGTAAGAAAACTAAATAAACTGCTAGCAGTTTATATTATTTGCATTTTTTGGGGCTTTACAGCCCCTTCTTTTTACCCTGGAAATTGTCAATGAGTTACATATTATCGCAAATCAAAGTTGCGACATTAGCCGCCCTCTTTCTCATCTTCACCCTAAACGCTGGGGCACAAACTTCCCCCAACTCAAGCTCTACATCAACTGATGCCCCAATGCCTTCGAAGAACAGTGTTTCAGAAAGGTGGAGCTATCAATGCGAAGACAAGCATTGTTTCATTAGCCAAGTATTGATTGCTCGCAACAATAAAAAGGCCGGCGTTGTAGCAGCTATAAACATTGCACTTTCGGCACAAAAACAACCTATTCTTACTCTAAGATTTAGCAACACTGCAAAGAAAGAGTTCGGTTTAGGAATAAAAATAGATGACGGAAAGCCGGTTCGAGTTAGCATTCAGCAGTGTGACACTAAAGTGTGCGAAACCAACATTGTTATAGACGATATCATGCTAGCAGAGCTTAAAAAGGGCACGCGCTTTGTGGTTGCTTTTATGAATGCAGAAAATGAACAAACAACACTCCCCTTTTCTCTTAGTGGCTTCACGCAGGTCTACGAAAAATTACTAACCCACAGGTAATTAATAGCAAATGAGAAGTGGGATTAACACGAAAGATCTAGATTTTAGAGGCCTGAAGCCCGCTACCCATTTTAACGGATTGGTAGGTAATCAAAGCCCGATTTATTCGGGCTTTTTTATGCTCTTTCTATTTAACCTAATACGCTTTCACCTGTTAATTATTGGGCTGAAGTTTTATTAAGCGGCCACCTTCTTTGTCTTCAAGTACATATATGTTGCCCTTGTTATCTTGTTCCACCTCACGAACCCGTTTACCCCATTCGTAACGTTCCGCCTCTTCCACATTCCACTTTTGACCGTCTTGACTGAAAGTAACCCGCACTAACGCTTCTGAAGACAACCCGCCTATGAAGCCATTACCTTTCCAATCTTTGTACATGTCACCCTTATAAATAATAAAACCCGCTGGGCTTATGGCAGGTACCCACGCATTTTCTGGCGCTTTATAAATAGGGTAATCTTCGTGGTTCGGTATTTTAACACCGGAATAATGGTCGCCTTGCGAAACAACGGGGTAGCCATAGTTACGCGCTTTTTCAATAATATTAAGCTCATCACCATGACGGGGGCCCATTTCATGGGACCATAAATTTCCCTGTTCGTCGAAATCAATACCCAATGGGTTACGGTGCCCTAGCGTCCATATTTGCTCTGTCACGCTACCGTTGCCATAAAATGGATTATCCTGTGGCACGCTTCCATCTGCATTTAAGCGCAAAATTTTTCCCAAGTTCATCGCCATGTTTTGCGCTGGCGTAAATTTCTGCCTGTCTCCTGACGTAATAAACAAGTAGCCGTCCGGCGAAAACGCCATACGATGTGAATAGTGCCCGTTTCCGGTTACTTTCGGTGATTGATGCCAAATAACTTCTCTGTCAGACAAATTTGCACCGCTATCAGAAATATTTAGTGTTGCGCGCTCAATCACTGCCCCGCTGTAGGCATCGTCTTTAGGATCGCGCTCTATGTAGGAAATGTAGATGGTGCTATTCGTTTTAAATTCAGGGTGAACAATGACATCGCCCAAGCCACCTTGCCCTCGCGGTGTAACGTTTGGAGTACCCGTTACTGCAAAGCGTTTCTGCTGGTTTTTATTAAGCAACCATAGCGTGCCAGCCTTTTCTGTTACTAAACTATGCCCATCAGGTAGAAATGCCATTGCCCAAGGATTTTCGAATGACGTTATGGCTTCTCCCACAAGCATAGTGCCCTTACTGCCTTTCATGTCGATTTGAGTTGGAAAGTCAGACTGAGCCGACGCAACGAAGGAGGTGGTTAGTATGGTAAAAAGAAGAGTCAGTTTTTGTCTCGTGTTAGGTTTTCGCATGGTCGTTTTTAACCTTGTAAAAGGTTCGCGTAATACTTGTCACACCTAAATGTGGCACGCAAATGATGATTAATAACGATGTTTACGCGTGTTTATTGGGTACGGCTCACTTGCGCTAACATCAGCTAATTTTACCTTTTTTCACAGCTCGTCATCACTCTATCGATAGGATGATGGCGGGCTATTGTGGTATCTGGCCCAAAGGCGCCTGAACTGCCTTGAGTCTTCAAATCCACACCTCTGGGCGATTTCTTCTACCTGCAACGGCGAATGCTGCAAAAGCTGCTGGGCCAAACTTAATCGCAACTTGTAAATATACTCTTTACTGGTAATGCCGGTGCTGTCTTTAAATAGGCGTGCAAAGTGGCGTTTACTGCAATGCCCTAAGTCAGCCAGTTCGTCTACGCTCCAACTTTTAGCAGGGTCTTGCTGAATCTTATCTTGAATTCTATGAATTCTTTGCTGTAAATGGTTTCTGTGCTCCAGATACGGTGACAAACTAGGATCTTGCATACCTCGGCGAATAAAAAGCACCATTTGTCTGGCTATCTTTGCCGATACTTGGGGGCCGATTTGCTGTTGTACCAAGTGAAGCGCTAAATCAATTCCAGCTGATACGCCAGCACTGGTATATACATTGTCATCTTGCACGAACAAGCGGTTTTCAAGTACTTGCTTAGCGGTAAGTAAAGCAGATAACTCGTTGCAGTGCATAAAGTGTGTGGTGCATTTTTTATTATTTAGCAACCCCGCTTTCGCCAACACCAACGCCCCCGCACAAACACTGATCACTTTGGCAAATTGGTGTTGTGCCAACCACCCACATACTTTTTGCATCACAGGCGTATCAAGCTTAATTTCATTACCCACCATGCCGGTCACTAATAGCCAAGCATTTGGTTCAACGATAGTTGGCAGAGGGTCTACCGACAACTTCATACCAAGGGAGTTTTTAAGCGAAGTCTGCGGGCCAACAAAATGCAGTGTAAAATGGGCTTTCCCGTAGCGATTTGCATAGGCAAAAACCTCTGCGGGACCTACCACATCTAACATTAAAAGCTCTGGAAGCAATACTATGTAGATGGGAATTGTTTCAGTGTCGGCATTTGGAATCACGCCAGTATCAAAAGTGCCTGCAGATTCAGCCATCTTAAACTCACCCATCACACATTCACTACCACTTTACGGCGAAAGCGACCACCAAAGGTATTAAGTAGCAGGCCAAACAATACCAAAATAATACCCAGCCACTGCATAGGCGTAATACTTTCACCCAGCATGAGTGCAGCAGAGCTTAACCCTACAACGGGAACGCCTAACGACAACGGCGCAATTTGGCCAGCTGGGTAGCGAGTTAATAAATAGCTCCAAAGCCCATATCCCGTAATAGTGGCCCCAACCGCCAGATACAGTAACGCGCCAAACGACACCCAACTAAACCCACTTAAACTTGTGATAATTTGCTCGGGCCCTTCTATAAAATAACTGCCGATGAAAAATGGAATAGGCGGTACCCATGCGCTCCAAACCACTAAGTTAACGTTCGAATTAAAGCCTCGATTGCTAATGCTTCTAGCACTAATATTACCCAAAGCCCAGCTTGCTGCGCCTGCCATGGTTAAACCGAACCCTAGGGCTGTGATGCTATGGTCGTCTTTACTTAGTGCAATAAAAGTTAAGCCAAACGCGGCAATAAAAAAGGCCCACACTTGATAATTCTTTATTGATTCTTTTAGAAAAAACATAGCAAAAATCATGGTGAACAACGCCTGTGCTTGCAACGCAAGCGACGCTAACCCTGCGGGCATCCCATAGGCCATAGCTGAAAATAAAAATGCAAATTGCAGAAAGCTAATAGGTACAGCATAGGCCACCCACCATATAAATGGGGTGTTGGGTCGTTTGAAAAATAAAGCACCCACCGAAGCCACTAACAGGAAGCGTAAACCGCCCATTAATAAAGGAGGCATACCTTCTAACCCCCAAGCAATTGCAACGAAATTCACGCCCCATATCACCACAATAAATATAGCGATCAACAAATCTTTACCTAACATACCCTTCCCTTTTCGTTGCCGTTTATTGATTAGCGCTCATGCGCCGGAATATGCTTTATAGTGTCTACAAATGTAGTGATTTCTTGCTCACTGAGTTGTCCAACGACTTTCTCATTACTTGCACTATGGTGCTGTAAACCCAAACCCGGACGATATGCTTTTACAGGGCGTATGGGCCTTCGTTGCAAGTCACCCCCGCAGTTAGGGCAAACCCCTTGCAATATTCCCTTCAAACAATCTTCGCAAAACGTACACTCATAAGTGCAAATATAGGCCTTTGATGAGTTAGCAGGTAAAGATGTATTACAGCATTCGCAATTAGGTTTAAGTATCAACATAGAGGTATGCCCTGATGATTGTTGATAATGATACTATGCCTGTTTGTACATGGATGGTAGGGCAAAAACTTAATCTTAGCGGGTCAAAAAGGACATTTAAAAAAGTAGCCGTTTACTTTTGGAGGAATTACGCACTCTAAGCCTTAGGGCTCAATGCAAATTAGTAATTGAAATGAGCATAACAAAGTAGAGTGCGATTTAACCTTTCATAGCTAGAAGCTAACAGACCTAGACCTCTTCGTACCAGATGTTTTACAGCCCAAAGATGCCGCCTCTGGATTGTTCAGCCACTCTTCTCTTTTTCCTAAAATCACTGTTCCTATTTCAGTATAATCTTGTTTTACAACATCCGTATTCATTACTAAAATAGTAGTGTCAGAACCAATATAATAACGTAGCCAAGCGCCGGCTACTTTTTCCGTCACTCCTTCTGATGGGCTGAATAGTTGCGGGCAGAGTTTTTCTATATTTCTAAATATAATATTTACCTCTGAAACTGATTCTTTAAACTCAGATGCGAGAACGGCGTCCGTTTTAATTGGGCAGTCAACAATATACTTTTCCCCTAAGATACCTTTCCTGATAACGTTTTTAACATACTCGCATTCTTGCTCGTCAATTTTCCAACCAAACCTTTCAAGCTTAGTATCAATTAGACTATGCCAATTGACATCTGAAACTTGCCTATCTTCAGGTATTTCTATTTCTGTATAAAATCGCAAGTTACCCTCATGTCGATTTAATAGTTGCTTTATTTTTCCAAAAGCATCTTCCCCATCTAAAGGCATTTGTCCCGATATACTTATAAATGACGAGTCCCGATGATATTGCGGTATTAAAAAGCTATTTGATTGATATTCTGTGGAAACATAGAGAGCAGGAGTACTAGTCAAACCTACCGGCAATTTGTATTCAAAATAAGAGTCTCCCCATGCCACCGAGTTCCACCTAAACTCACCACCAAAACCTATTAGACACATCTGAAAAACAACTAAGAGAAACATATATATCTGTGAACGCTTTGCGTCCAAAGCTTTTGAAATCATATATCCCAAAATCACCCCTATTAGAATAAATAGCGGCATACCATAGCGTCCATTTCCCGTGCTAACTATCCATAAGCAATAGCTAATTAACCAAAAACTAAGAACAATACTAAATGAGGATGTGTTTTTTTTATTTCTCTTCCTTAGATATGCCAAAAATGGAAATGATAAGAAAAATAGCGCGAAGCGTGCGTCGGGCGATAGTATTTCGATGTACAGCCACGGGGAAGGTAGAACCATTTCAAAAGGTAAAATTAGTGCTTCTAATAGCGATGAAGGGATGAACCTATGATGCGCAATAGACTCACATATGACATATGGAGAGCAAAAAATACTATTTAGAAACGGAAAGAATGGGTTTCCTGTCTGTTGATATACTTTGTACCCCCACCAGCCTTCTACAAGAAGGGTTCCTGCTACACCCGCCATGGCGAACCACATAAAGTGTTTATACTCTTTGTGTTTTAAACACATTAAGAAGAAAGCACACCCTGCAGCAGCAATAGCAAACATGCCGGATGTTAACTTAATACCTACCGCACAACCCAAGACGAAAGCTGAAATAAATGACAATTTAGCATTTGGCGAAATATTGTATCTGAGAAGACAATAAACACCCAACAAGACGAGAATTGTCACATAGATATCAATAAAAGAGGAACCAATTTGGTGCCAAACTACTGTTGTTGAAAGGCTAAGGATAGTAGTAAGAAATAGAAAGCTTTTCGAGGGTGCCATTTCTTTCAATACTAACTTTGCAATTCCCCATGTTAAATAAATAACTGCACTGTGGCTAAGAGCAAGAACTAATCCAATGACTAGAGCACTTTCAAAATAAGTAACAAGTAGATAAAAAAGTGTATATGCAAATGGATTCAAATAACTTTGTGGGCCTGCGGCAAAGAAATCTTGGGATAAACGCTCGTTAAGAGCTGAGAAACCAGCATAAAGATGATAATTACTAGCATCCCAATTTAGATCCTTGCCAATCATAAACTGCCAAGCTATACACAAAAATATTGGTAAAACTCCTAAAACGATTTCGCTTTTATCTCTTGCAAAAAATTGCATCTCATTTCCTTATAAAATTAAAGCTACACTTCGTGAGGCCGTGTAAATAGGTGCTTATTTAGAAGGTAAGATAAAGGCACGACCACACTAACTGACACAATATAAGCAAAAGTAACTGCAGCTAATTCCCTGCTATTGAGAAAATATAAGACTGAAGTATTTACGCCACCAAAAACGAACGAGCAAATACCGCAACAAAAAATATAAGTGACAAAACTGCCTTTTTTGTTAAAAACCCAAAAAGATTGGAAAAAATAATTGAGAAGACTGAGGAAAAGATATATCAACGAACAAACAATAAGAAAAGCATTGTTGTTATCAATGTACTGGGAAGCCAAGCCAACAAATACAGCGCAGGCAACTGCCATGAATACACCACTAACAATAAATCTAAAAAATTGTGGTAAAACTAAAATAGATTTCACGTACTTATAATTATTAATATATGGAGTAAAAGTAGGTAGCGAATATTAGACTGACTTTGGCATCTCATCAAGGCATAGCTACCAGTTTATAATATTATATCTATAAGGCTACTTAACTAAAAAACCTTCAATATTATTATTGCTTTGATATACACTCCTTGGTTCACAGCAGTATTTTAAAACGGGTCAGCAAAGTGAATTTCAAAAAAGTAAATGATCAATACAATGTCGCTCCACCAGCGAGCTTACCTGTAAAAATAGCAGCGTACCAAAGGAAAAAAATGTATGAGTTATTTTTAGATTTAACTCGAATTTCCAGTTGTGATTCTGTTCTTGATATAGGTGTTACTGCCGACCAAACTTATGAGGCATCAAACTACTTCGAAGCCTGGTATCCACATAAAAATAGAATCACAGCTGTAGGTCTGGATGATGCGTCGTTTCTCGAAACGCTATATGAAGGCTTAAAATTTGTAAGAGCAAATGGCCTTAACTTACCTTTTGAAGATAACACCTTTGATTATGTCCATTCGTCCGCAGTGCTCGAACATGTAGGTAATTTAGACAATCAAAAGCGCTTTATTGAAGAAAGTTATAGAGTTGCAAGAAAGGGGGTATTTATTACCACTCCAAACCGATGGTTCCCAGTGGAATTTCACACCGTTTTACCTCTAATACATTGGCTTCCAAAATCAACTTTTCGCTCAATACTAAGCAATACCCCCTATTCTTTTTTTTCTAAAGAAGAAAATCTCAACCTGCTGACGCCAGCAGAAGTTAAAAGAATAATGTTGATATCGACAGCCTCCGAGCCTAAAGTGCAGACGCTACCACTGTGGGGCTGGCCTAGTAATATTATTGCCTATGCCCCGAAATAGTCTCAAGCGTGTGTTAATTAGGGCTACGACTCCTTTTCGCTAAACATCAATAATGAATTCAGGAAAAACCAAGAAAGAATACCCTGCCCTGCAACAATAATAAGAGTTACCGATAATATCGACGACCTTAAGATATTAAGATCTGTTATAGGACCATAATTCCCTTTTCCCCATTCTCCTATAGTCAAAATACCCAAGCTAATTCCAGACAGCAATAATAGAAAACAAACTAAAAGGGAACGCTCACGGATAAATATTTCAACTGCTTTTAGCATGGCGTCACTCGACCTCCACAGTTGCATAACTTTACCCATGGTTTTACTAATAAATGCAAATGAAATCATTTGAACACCAACGACCGCAAACGCCGAAGAATACAGCATCGTGTGATAGTCTAGAGTCAAGTTACCTATAGATAGCCTTCCGAACGAGAGTGCACCAATACCAATCGCACCGATTAAAAAACAAAATAAACCTGGATAGAAAAACAACCATTTGGGACTATATACCAACAAAAACTTAAGATGCCGCCAACCGTCTTTCCAAGTGTTCAAGTGCGGTGGCCTGTCTCTCCCATCTTTTTTAAGCGTGGTGGGAACTTCGGTAATTTTAAGTCCTTGTAAAGAAGCTTTGACGACCATTTCACTCGCGAATTCCATACCAGGGCAGGTTAACTGAAGTTTCAAAATAGACTGCCTGTCAAATCCCCTTAAACCGCAATGAAAATCTCGAATTGAAGAGGAAAAAAACAACCTACCTAGAAAGCTTAAGACTGGATTCCCTAAATAACGATGCAAGAAAGGCATTGCATTACGATCAACCCCACCTTCGAACCGGTTCCCCATAACCAACTGTGCACCAGAACGAAGCTGCTTTAAAAAGACATCAAGTTTTTCAAAGTCATAACTATCATCGGCATCCCCCATGATGACATATTTTCCGCGAGCTACTTTAATACCTCCTGAAATTGCTGCTCCGTAGCCTTTCCTACTTATTTCTACAACTTTAGCTCCTTCTTCAATAGCAATTTTTTTCGATAAGTCTGTCGAACCGTTGTCCGCTATAATTATCTCGGCGACTATACCTTCTCGCTTTATAAACCGCTTGGCCTTACCAATACAAGAAGCCAAAGTTTTTTCTTCATTTAGACATGGAATAACAAAACTTAATTCCAAAGATGTCTCCTTACATTTTGTCTTTTAATTAGTCTCAAATCTAACATTTTGAAACCATAAAACCTTACAATAAACCCCACAACCAAGGTAGATGAAGTAGCTACTAGTTACGGTAAAAACTCGCACTATATTTCAATTTCTAATTACAGTAGGTTTAACAGTAAAGGAAATTCATTTCAATCAATACGTTGCTTGAACGTATCCATGATTTCAACGCATTCATGTTAAATCATTTGAATGCACATATTTTATCTTTAAACGCAGACTGTTTGGCCATAGAGCGTTTTAGCTATTTTCATAAATTTCTCTAACATGAGAGCCCTTCTAACAATATTTTTTGGATACAAATAAAAAGTAAACTCAAAGTACCTATGAGCAGGTAGACATGCGCTAGTTAGCAATGTATTCCGCCCCCATTTTCCATGCCCCCTATATTCAAGTATCATGACGCCAAATTTAATGCGTTGTGGGTTCCCCTTTTATGTCATTTAGCGCGCTAGGCTTGTGTACTGAACTTTTAAATACCGTTGCTGAAAAGGGCTATACCACCCCATCTCCAATTCAGCAGGAAGCCATTCCAGCAATATTAAGTAAACAAGACCTTATTGCGATTGCACAAACAGGAACGGGGAAAACAGCGAGTTTTTCACTGCCTATTTTGCAGCTATTGGCAGACAAGCCTCGCTCTGAGCCTAACTGTGTACGCGCGCTAATCATAGCTCCTACTAGAGAGCTTGCCGCACAGGTTGCCCAGAACGTGGAACAATATAGCCAGAATCTAAAAGTCCGCTCAACCGCCGTGTTTGGTGGCGTGCGAATTGAACCTCAAAAATATGCGTTAGCCCAAGGTGTAGACATTCTCATCGCAACACCAGGGCGCTTGCTAGATTTGTATGAACAAGGTGATATTAACTTCGAGCACCTTGAAATATTGGTGCTAGATGAAGCCGACCGCATGCTGGACTTAGGGTTTATTGACCATATTCATCACATACAAAAGCTTCTGCCAGAGAAACGTCAAACGCTACTCTTTTCAGCCACGTTTTCAAAAGAAATTAAAACATTAGCAACCACGATGCTGAACACCCCTAAAACTATCGAGTTAGCTAGGGCTAATGATCACATTGAAAAGATTACGCAAATATTGCATCCGGTAGACAAAGAGCGAAAAAACGAGCTTCTTATTCACCTTATTGAAAATAATGACTGGTCTCAAATATTGGTATTTACGCGTACCAAACGCGGCGCAGATGAGTTAAGGAATGAACTTGAAGCGAAAGGTATTGTTGCAGAGTCTATTCATGCTAACAGAACGCAGCAAGCACGCACATTGGCGTTAAATGGTTTTAGAGATGGCAGCATTAAAGTACTGATTGGAACAGATCTAGCCGCTAGAGGCATTGATATTCAGCAATTGCCATGCGTGATTAATGTCGACCTGCCCTATGTAGCTGAGGACTATATTCATAGAATTGGCCGTACAGGCAGAGCGTCGTCAGAGGGCTTGGCTATTTCGCTATTCAGCGACGACGAAGCAAAGCAGCTAAAAACCATCGAACGTCTTCTTGGCAGGCAATTTAAAAAGACCTTCATTGCCGAATTTGCGCCGAAGCCAAAACCGAAGCCACCCGCAGCTAAGATTGAAGAAGACTTATACGGGAATTTTGAGGCTAACGACAAGCCGAAAGGTAAAGGTAGATCGAAGGGGCGTAGAAAGCGCCGTTAGTTCAGCGCTTTCAACGCTCAAAAAACACATCAACTAAGTCGGCAAGGGTTTCTTCCAACTCTTCTTCGAAAACATCAATATCAATATCGAAGCTGTTCATATACTTGTCAGCATTTTCACGCGATACCGTAATGTTCTTCATCTGAAACTCTAGCTCAGGAAGTGATTTGTCATATCGAGGTTTAACAACCCAACGCAAACAGTGGCCACGGTTGTCTTTCAGTTTTTGTTTAGCAAAAACACAAAACTCCTCGACATAGTCTGCTCCCTGCGGCCCAAGACAGCCAGGTTCAATACGACACATCACCAACAACTTTTTGTACAGAGGGAGTCGAGTTTCCATTTTATCTTTGAATAGTTTAAAGATTTGATTATCGGCAAATTTTGTTTATTTTTCCAGTATGAAATAGAGCCAATATTGAATTTGTAAGTATTAAGTCCGCAAGATGGCTTCTGACCTCTATAAAGTAAAGACTGTGAGAAAACGCTTTCGTTTTAATTTCGAACCGGCTTTCTACAACTAAGGTACAAGCAGGCGTAATGCAATCTGTCAAACTTCTTTACAATTAATTTCAAAGTGAAAACAAAACACAAAAAAATCAAAAACTTACCACGTGGCACACTTAGTGCTTAAGATAAAATTAAAGTATAATGGAGTATGGCTTAAATGTTGTCGTTGAAGCAGTTGTTGTGTGTTGTTTTATGTGTGTCGTCAGCAAATGCGCTGGCTACGGTCAGAGTTGTTGATTTCGATTTGGATGCAAATTTAAATAGAATTCAAAATGGACAGGTTATCGATGATGAATACGCTGATTGGGGCATATTAATCTCAAGCTGTAATACAAACGGCGTGGCAGCTGCTGGCACAGACCGAGTTACGGGCGTGTGTAATGACGATCCTAATGCTACTAATCCAGACTACAGCAGTAGACAGGCTGCATTTAATACGCAAGCTAACAACACACAAGACCCTGACCTTGAATTTGACAAGGTTAACGGCAGCTGGGTAGGTACTATCTCGGGCGATGAATACGACAAGCTTACAGATTACAAAAGCTACTATGCAGACATCAAAGCTCAAGCGGGAACCGGAGGCGGCTTATGGTCTCGCCCAGGTAATGCGTTAATCTTAAATGAGCATGCTTGCAATACAACAACGTGTACAAACCCAGATGATGAAGCTACGCGTCCTGGTGGTTTCTTTGTATTTGATTTTACCGATGGCCCAGTAGATATCCTTAATTTAGACTTTTTCGATGTAGAAGACGTTGAACGTACAGATACAACCTCTCCTCAAAATCTAATCTACTTTTTCTATGCTGACGGCACGTCAGGTAGTACCCAAGTATTAGCGCCAGGCAATAATGAATACGCAAGAAAAGATTTTGTGTCTACGGAATTGGCGTCGCTGTACACTAATGTAACGAAACTGGTTGTTAACCTTCCAGGTTCAGGTGCCATCAATAACCTTATCGTAAAAGCCACCGAAGTTCCTGAACCTGCAGGTATCGCGCTATTTTTAAGTGCTGGTTTAATAATGCTAAGGCGTAGAAAGTCGAAATAGCTTTGCTAGAAATTAAACACTACGGCGCTGTAAAGCGTCGTTTTTGTTTATCCACTTTACATTTTTACGTAAACTGAAATCCCTCTTTAGGCTAAATGGTTGCTCCATGTATTACAATCGTACTGTCATCATCACCTTAATGTTTCTGCTGTTTTCTATATCGAGCAATGCTATTGAGGTTGAAGAGCAGTATTTTGAGTCTGCTTTAGAGTCCGTGTCACAAAATGATACTGAAAGCGCCTATATTCACTTGAAGAATGCTCTTGCAGCCAATCCAAGTCACGTGCCTTCGAAGATATTGATGGGGAAGATCCTTTATACAAAGGGCTTTTTTGATGCTGCGTTACAAGAGTTACATGATGCAGAGCAACTAGGTGCAGATAAAAACCTTACCGCTGTAACAATTGCGCGAGCGCTACTTGTATTGAAAAGTTACTCACGTATTTTGAGTATTGATACTGCTAGTTTGAAGCAAGATATTGCATTTGAAGTACTTCTAATTAAAAGCAGCGCGCAGCATCAATCACCAAAGCCTAAAGAGGCTATTCAATATTTAAACCAAGCGAATGAACTACAGCCCAATAGTTTACGTGTCTTACAAACGTTTGCATCACACTATCTCTATTTAAATGATTTCGAGAAAGCCACGTCTTATATCCAACAGGCATCGAGTAAATATGGTGACAATCCTCAAACACTTCATTTACGTGGCCAGTTAGCTTATCGACAAGGTAATACACAAGAAGCGGTGAGTTTCTTAGAACGCGCCCACTCGTTGTCTGCTGAAAACCCTATCATTATGCGATCGTTGGCAAGTGCCTATATGGCTATCGACAATAATGATGCTGCTTTAAAAATTGTACAAACAATAGTAGATCAAACCCCTGGCGACCCTTACGTCAAATTGCTTTTAGGGCAGCTTCGCGCTAAAAACAATCAAACTGAAATAGCTAAACAAGTATTCGACGAACTGCTAGCGGCACTAACTTTATTACCCGAAGATATTATGCAGAGTAGCCAAGAGCTGCAATTTATCAATGCGTTTGCGTCCTACTTGAATGAAGACTATGAAAGTGCCGTGAAGGCATTTTCTACTTACCTTAATAATAATAATGACAGCGTAAAAGCACTAGCCTTGCTAGCTGATTCATATATTAAGCTAGATACGCCGAAAGATGCCCTAACGCTATTAGATAGACGGCAAACCTTGGTTACTCGCAATATACCGCTGACAGTGACCTTGTGTAATTTATTTATTGAAAACAATCGCAGTTTTAAATGTGACAGGCTGATTGAACAAGCTGAATTCATTCATGGCTCACAAGCAACGTTCAGTTATGTGCGTATGAACTCGTTGATAGAACGCAGCCGTTTTGACGATGCTTTAGCTATATTCAACGAAACCTTTAGCGAAGCACAAGACGAAAAACTAAAGCTGTTAGGCATCCAATTAAAAATGCAGACGTCCTCTTATCAAGCGGCTTTAGATGACATTAAAGACCTTTACGCCACAACTGAAGATAAGAGCAGGCTTAAATTACTCGAGGCAAAAGTTCAGGATAGTTGGGGTAATTTAGAAGCGGCGAAGGCCATCACACAAGAGGTTGTAAAAGATACTCCCTACGCGCCGGGGGCTCTAATTTTACATGCAGAAGTTTTGCTCAAACTAAATGAAGTTGATGAGGCGCTAGTCATTGCGGAACGGCTATTCCAAGGCAACCCCAATCTTGCACATACGCTGCTCTTGGGCGAAGCGTTGGCAAAGTCTGATAATATCGAGGCCGCATTGTCACTCTTGAATGCCGCCAAAAGAGATATACCGCAAAGTACCCCTATTTCAGGCTTACTGTTAGAAATCTACATCAATTCTAGACAGCATGAAAAAGCGCTAATCGAGGTGGGCGAACTGCTGAAACAAAACAGACTAGATCAAACTGCATTGGTTGCTAAAGCGTCACTTTTAACCGAAATAGGGCAATATGAAAAAGCTGAATTGCCGCTCAATATTTTGTATGGTCTTTGGAACGGCAACCCTAGACTTCTCGTTAAGTTGAGTAAATTGCAGATAAAGGCAAATGATCTCATTGGCGCACGTACCTCGCTATCCGACGCTAAAGCTATTGCACCAGACAGCGTAACAATAGCGTTGGAAGAAGCTAAACTAAAATTAAAAACCAATCAGCTTGATGGTTTGGAAAAAGCGATTATTGCTATTCAGGCTAAAGCGCCCAATAGCCCTGAGGCTTATCTACTTGCCGGCAATTTTTATAATGCAACAAACGATAAACAAAAGGCATTCAGCGCATTTTCCCACGCATTTGAACTTGACCCTCATACTTCTGTGCACGCAGCCTCACTATTTCAAAGCGCTAGCAATGAAAGCATGTTTATCGCTTTTGAAGAACTTATGCTTCCTTACGTTGAGAAATATCCAAACGCCTATTTCCATAAAAGGTTATTGGCAGATTTCTATTTAACCCAAGATGAGCATGATAAAGCAAAGACACATTATGAGTTTTTATCAAAGATAGAAGCGCTTTTTGACAAAGCAACCGTCTTAAATAACCTTGCTTATATAGAAACGAAAGACGACTTACCAAAAGCACTAAAATACGCAGAAGAGGCGTTATCACTTTCACCAAATACACCACAAGTTTTAGATACATATGGTTGGATTTTGGCACGCCAGGGTAATTACACCGAAGCGCTGCCTAATTTAAGAAAGGCCTATTCTTTCGATGCCGTCGACCCTAATATTATGTATCACCTAGGCTTCGTACTGTTAAAGCAAGGAAAGCATCAACAGGCTAAAATTGAACTTGCCAATGCACTTTCTTCGGACTTACCTTTCGCAGACAAACAACAAGCCAAAGTCTTATTTGATTCTCTTTAAAGCAAAGCAGTACATCACCCTTTTTGGCTGAGTACTGCGATAGCGTGCCAGTCTTTAATAGTAACATCCGCTCCAGATTCGCCAAATGTATCGACGATTCGTGCTGGGGCGTTAATTTGCCCGACATCTGCTTCGCCGTTGTACTCCCTATAAATTAACTACCACACCATAGCTGCCACACCGCGCTTAAATTTTAACTGCAGCAGCCTAGCGTGCTTCATTTCTGTTAGTGAACTTTACCCACACTATGCCCGTTTATAGTTTGCACAAATCAATTTTGAGTACGGTGATTTTGTTTTAGCGAATGCAACCTTGTAGCTAGCCTTCTTAAACATTTACATAGGGATTTAAAATGAAAAATTATGCTATTAACACAGAAGTAGAGTGGGAATGGGGGAAAGGTAGCGCCACGGGTAATATTCGAAAGAAATATACAAGTGACGTTGAGCGCACAATTAAAGGCTCATCGGTAAAACGTGAGGCTAGCGAAAAAGACCCTGCTTATCTTATCGAACAAGACGATGGCAGTGAGGTACTGAAGTCGCACAGCGAACTTAAAAAATCGTCTTAACTTATTTATAGATTATTGTACTTCGTATAATGACAATGCCCCCTTCTTTTTTCTCTCATAGCGATGTAGTTAACATAGCGAAGAATTTGCTAGGCAAATATCTATACAGTGAAATTGATGGTATACGAACGGGTGGCATAATTTTAGAGACTGAGGCTTATTCCCATAGCAACGATTTGGCAATGCAAAAGCATTTGCTCAGACGCCCTTCTTCTATAAAAACACTAAAACGCAATGGCGGAATTGCTTACATATACAAGGTTTATGGCCACCATAGTATGTTCAATATTGTCACTAACAGTGAAGCGTTCGCAGACTCGGTGCTTATTCGTGCAATTGAGCCAACTGAGGGAGTTGAAGCTATGGCAAAAAGAAGAAACATGCAGTGTGCTAACAAAAACCTATGTTCGGGCCCAGCTAAACTCACTCAAGCTCTTGGTTTAACGCCTTCCCTTAATGGGACACCAGTAACTAATCGAAACCTGGTTTGGGTTCAAGGTGAAGGAAAAGGAAAAGGAAAAACAGTACCCAAGGATAATATAACGTGCTCGCCGCGCATTGGTATAGATTACGCCGAAGATGACGCCGCATTACCTTGGCGATTTACACTGAAAAGAAAGGCGCTATTGCAGGCGGAATAGCTCGCTTATTTCACCACAGCGTGACGGTTATATTGGGCAGAGTATTAAAAAATTAAGTACCCTGCCCCCTTAATTTACTCGTCTGTTTGCGAAGCGTAATGGTTCTGCATTAACCATGCATAAGCGGAAGTAAAAGCTGGCTCTTGAAACTGCTTTAAACCCGTTTCGGCAAAAGGCACTGCAATTGGGTTTCTGCGTAAAGATTCTTTAATATCAGTTGGGCTATATACAATTACATCCAACCCTTCAATTAATTCAATAGCCGCTTCTAATTTGAAGCCAATAGCACCGCCAGCAAATTTACCTTTGCTTTGACGTTGGCGAATTATCACAGCATCAATTTTGTAGTCGGCCACAAGTTTAGCGAAAGTACTTTGAAGGCTTTTGAGCCCTTTAGCACTGCTATCTGCCAACGTTAACCGGCGTGTTCGGCAGTCGGGAACATGAAACAAGCCATCTATTAGCGACAATAGACACACATTTGCTTCGTTACCTTTTAAATCTACACCACAGACTTTCATATTCATTCCTATTTACATTTATCAGCCATTATAGCGTGTTTTGCTAATGATATTTATCAACACTCAGCTTTCTTTAGCTTTTCGATTCTATTTTTTCCTAGAAATAGAAACAGCGTACCTTTATATCAATAAAGTACTCTGACCCCATCATTTATGCCTTATTATTTATATTTTCAAAAATCGCAAAAGTGTTTTGTCATTAGTGCTGTTTTTAACAAACAAATTTATCGTCACACTGTACGCACTTAAATAACAGCTCTTTTGAGCCACTTTTGTGAGGATTAACAATGCCTATTGCATTATTTGCGTTAACGTTAAGTGCGTTTGCTATTGGTACTACGGAATTTGTAATTGTGGGGTTAGTGCCCACGATAGCGTCAGATCTTGGCGTAACCCTACCCAGCGCGGGATTACTCGTCAGCCTTTACGCTGTTGGTGTAGCCGTTGGCGCCCCTGTATTAACCGCATTAACCGGTAAATGGAACAGAAAACACGTACTGCTAAGCCTTATGGCTTTGTTTGTTGCCGGTAATATTCTTGCCTGGCAAGCACCTAGTTACGAAAGTCTAATAGTGGCGCGTATCTTAACTGGCCTTGCCCATGGTGTGTTCTTTTCAATTGGCTCTACTATCGCCACCAGCTTGGTTGCTAAAGAGAAAGAAGCCAGCGCCATTGCTATTATGTTTACTGGCCTTACCGTTGCCTTGGTAACAGGTGTACCGCTTGGCACATGGATTGGACAAAGCTTTGGATGGAGAGCCACATTCTTAGTGGTATCTGCTTTAGGTACTATTGCGCTTATTGGCAGTGCGTTACTTGTGCCAAACAACTTAAAACAGAGTAAGCCTGCTACGTTAAGCGAGCAGATGAAAGTATTGGTTCAGCCCCGATTAGTCTTGGTATACCTAATGACCATTTTAGGTTACGGCGGTACCTTTACCGCATTTACTTACCTTGCGCCTATTTTGCAACAAGAATCAGGATTCGCGCCTTCTGCGATTAGCTTGATCATGCTGGTTTACGGTGCCTCAGTTGCCGTTGGGAACATATATGGCGGTAAATTAGCCGATAAAAAAGGCCCTATTCGCGCGCTCACTATTATCTTCAGTGCTCTAGCCATTATTTTGTTCGCCCTCACCTTCACCATGGGTCACAAAATTGCTGCAGTAATTACTATTCTAGTGTGGGGGGCGTTTGCATTTGGAAACGTACCAGGTCTTCAAGTATATGTTGTGCAGCTTGCTGAAAAATTCACACCAAATGCAGTAGATGTAGCTTCAGGGCTAAACATTGCAGCGTTCAACATTGGTATTGCGGTAGGTTCAATTGTTGGCGGGGCCATTGTAGAGGGCATGGAGCTATCAGATACCGCATGGATAGGCGCTGCTATTTCTGTGTCTGCGTTAGTGGTAACACGGTACAGCGGTTACTTAGATAAGCGTGACGCTTCCGCTACGATAAATGCGTAAGGGCACCATTATGACTACCAACACGTTTGATAAACTAGCAGCCCACGACTTTTCAGTAGGCGTAGAACTTCCACTCGATAACGACTGGGCACATTTTGATGCTACAAAAGGTACGCCGTTTGGCGTACCTGATTTAACTCAACATCACAGTCGCATCCAGTTGGCAGACAAATTAGGTTTTAAGGCAGCTTGGGTACGCGATGTGCCTATATATGACCCAAACTTTGGCGATGCCGCACAAGTTTTTGAAACCTTCACTTACCTTGGCTACCTTGCCGGTATTACTGACAATATTTTACTAGGCACAGCGGCCGTCGTTCTGCCTTTACGCCAACCTTGGTTAGTAAAGAAAGCCGCGGCGAGCGTACAAAAGCTTAGCGGTAACCGGCTAATTCTTGGCGTGGCAAGCGGCGACCGCCCTGTTGAATATCCGCTTTTTGGTGTCGACTTTAACACCCGGGGTGAACAATTTAGGCAGTCGCTCGACATTGTAAAACACGGCAATGCGCAATTAACCAAGGGCATGGAGGTACTTCCTAATTCGCAGTCTGAATTAGTTGATACGCCGCTTTATGTTGCCGGACTTGCACAGCAAAGCCCACAATGGGTTGGGGAAAACATGGACGGTTGGCTCGCCTACCCTGGTACGCCAAACGATCATATAAAACGCGTAGCCTTATGGCGGGAAGTTGCAGGTAATAAACCTTACGTTAGCTTTATCCATCTTAATTTGGTTGAAGACGACGAAGCGCCGATAAAACGCCACCGATTCGGGGTTGAAACTGGCGTAAACGGGCTTATCAAAGAACTTAAGGCAATGAAAAGCGCGGGCGTTAACCATATTGGCCTTCACTTCAGGCGAAATACGCTGCCGGTTGAAGACGCAATGCAGCGAATTGCTGAGCACGTTCTACCGCATTTTCATTAGTAACGGAAATTAACAAGGAGGCATCATGCCTAACGTAAATCAGTCACAGTCTAAAATTCCTTCACTGGGTGTAGGCACATTTCGTTTAAAAGATGAAGAAGCATATAACAGCGTGACGATGGCCCTAGAAGTAGGTTTCCGCCACATTGATACCGCACAAATTTATGGCAATGAAGAAGCCGTGGGCCGGGCTATTAAAGACAGTGCCGTAGCACGTGAAGATTTATACGTTACCACCAAAGTGTGGAACGATAAGCTAAACAAAGCGAGCTTTGTTGACAGTGTAAAAGAAAGCTTGGCAAAACTTCAGCTAGATTACGTAGACCTACTGCTTATTCACTGGCCGTCACCAGAAAACGGTGAAAGCATGGAAGAATACTTAGGTGAGTTACTAAAAGTGAAAACGTTAGGCCTTACCAAAGAAATCGGCATTTCTAACTTTACGGTGGCTCAAGTTGAACAAGCCGTAGGTATTTTAGGTCAAGGTGTTATTGCCACTAACCAAGTTGAAGTTCATCCTTATCTGACCAATGATAAAGTGCGCGCCGTGTGCGACAAGCACGGCATTGTTGTTACCGGCTACATGCCATTTGCCGTAGGCAAAGTGCTTAAAGACGACACCATTGTTGCCATTGCAGAGAAGCACGGGGTGAGCGCGGCTGAAGTGGTTGTGGCCTGGGAGCTTGCCAATGGCCTTGTGACTATTCCATCGTCTACCAAACGTAAGAACTTGGAAACCAATTTCAAAGCACTTGAGCTAACGCTTGACGCAGAAGACATTGCAAAAATTGACGCACTAGACTGCGGCGATCGTCAGGCCACACCAGACTTTGCCCCAGAGTGGGATTAGAGAGGTATTAGATAGGTATTATGCAAGCGAATGTTTGGCAATTTCAACAAGCAGGTAAGCCACTAGTGCATGACGAGCAGGTAATCTCGGCACCAGCGGCTGGGCGTATTGTGGTGCGTAATTATGCGATTGGTATAAACCCAGTAGACTGGAAGTTTATCGACGATAATCCCCGCGATTGGCAAGAAGGCCATGTGCCAGGTGTCGACGGCGCAGGCGTTGTTATTGCCGTGGGCGATGGTGTGGATAACGGGTTATTGGGAAAGCGCGTTGCTTATCATCATAGTCTTAGCGAGAACGGTAGTTTTGCAGATCATACACAGGTATACGCAAGCCGCGTAATGGACGTGCCTGAAAGTATGGACTTTGCATTGGCTGCGGCCCTGCCATGCCCCATGCTAACGGCGTGGCAAGCATTCAGTAAAGTACCCGTTAGGCAAGGTGCTGATGTACTCGTTAGCGGAATGGGAGCGGTAAACAAGCTGCTTTCCCAACTGTTATCGCAGGCCGGCTTTAATGTGCACGTTATATCCAGCAGTTTCACTCAAGCGCAAGCGGATGTAATGGGTGTGAAAGCCATTCATAGTGATGCCCCAACAGGCCAAAGCTTTTACGCACTTTTCGATGCAAATGGCCCTGATAACGCCAAAAACCTTGTACCTTTATTGGAAGCGAATGGTCATGTGGTGAGTATCTTAGGGCGCATTGAAGAGCCTGTAGATGAACCGTTTACCCGCACAATTTCATATCACGAAATAGCCCTAGGCGCTTTGCACGATTTCGGTGATTTAGCGCAGTGGCAGCGTCTTATGAACGACGGTGAAACCTTGTTAAGGCAAATAACAGAGCAGCAAATAGTGGTAGAAATACCTCAAGTGTTTGCTTTTCAAAACCTCAACGATGCGCTTCATTCTTCTAAAGAAGCCAAACAAAAAGCAGTGGTGACTGTTAGCTAAATGAAATGGGGGCAGAGTATTTTTGTAAGGAAATGGATAAAAGTACTCTGCCTCTTTTATGCGTAACACTATTATTTTCTAGCCCCATCATTCGAGAAATATTTACAGTTTTATTCGGTAAAATAGTCATCCTCTCTAGTCGTTACATATATTACGGCGCAAAAAACGCACTTCTTTTTGTCGATAAAATCGGGCTACAAGCCGCATTCTGACGCTATTTTGAGCAACAATTTAAAACAATCTGGCAAAGTAGGCCTGTGGTTTGCAACTCCATAACTAACTCACATTAACTCACAAACTGAAGGGATACATTATGTTACGTTGGGCTTTAATATTTTTAGTAGTTGCATTAGTTGCAGCAGTTTTAGGATTTGGTGGAATTGCTGGTTCTGCAGCGGGTATCGCCAAAATTATATTCGGTGTTTTCGTTATCCTACTGATCATTTCAGTTGTTATGAATATGGTTAAAGGCAAAAGTTAAACGAAAGCCGAAGTAAAAAATTGGTTTTAAGACTTTGCGAGAGTCTGTAATAAACAGCCATTAGTCATTTGATTAATGGCTGTTTTTTTAATTTACGCTTCATCAATGGAGATCATTATGAGCAACAAACAACGCATTACGAACGTAGGTATCGGTCTTGCCGCTGCATCTGCAGGAATTCTAGCGAGAAAAACGCTTCAAAAGTCGTGGGAAAAAGTGACTAACGACCCCGCCCCGAAAGACAAAGAAAGTGAAAATACAGACCTTAAAGAGGCCGTAACCTGGGCTGTAGTATCAGGCATTGGAGCAGGCGTTGCCAGAATGGCCGTTCAATATGTACTAGACAAACGCCAGTCAAAATAACACTGCCAAATTGATACCTCTTAAAAGTGTAAGCACTTATAAGAGGTATCGAAACGTTGGTTAATTTTTGCGACCTGTTCCCATAACACATCTGTTAAATAAATCTGCAAGATTGAATACAAGCCAATTCATAATTTAACCCTGTTTATCTCTCTTCTGGTATAAAAGAAAGCAATGACGGCGCTTAAAATAACCACTGTAACGATGGTGTAAAACATAGACACCATGGGGTAGCCCCACACTACAATCAGTACATAGTTTATTGAAGCGGGCACAACAAGTTGACGGGCTATACCTAAATACATGGGAAACATAGGCTTTTGCATTGCCTGCAATATAGCCACACTTTGAAACAAAACCACGTACGCATAAAAAGCTAATGTATCAATTCTAAGGTACGTTATTCCTGTATTTTTAATGGCACTGTCGTTAGTAAAAAGGCTCATTGCCAGCGGCGATAGAAAATACATAACGGGAATAGACACTACCGCCATAAAGAAACCGATTAGTAACCCCTTGCGGTACGTTTCAGCCACACGGTCGTATTTTTTTACGCCCATATTCTGACCCGCTATGGCCATTACCGCGCTATTCAACCCTAACGCTGGTAGTAACAACACCTGCTCTAGACGCAGCCCAACGGTATACCCTGCCACATGCTCACTACCAAATTGACCGATAAGCGCCACTGTAATAAAACCACCTAAAATAATAGTGAGCATATTGAAGCTAGCGGGCACAATTTGTTTAAGTAGCTTTTGCCAACGCTCTTTATCAAAAGTGGGCATTACCAATATGTTTAAACGCTTCATCAGTACCCGGAACAGGTAAAACGCGGTGGCAAACTTAATCACCACGGTGGCTAGCGCTATACCGCTTACCCCTAAGTCGAGTATAAAAGTAAAGAAGGGGTTCAGCCCAAAATTGGCAAAGAAACCAATCATGAGTGCATTTCGGTTAGATTTGGTATCGCCTAGTGCCATCAACGCGCCCGCCGCCCCGAAAGATAAGGTGAAGCCTACCGAGCCGGCTAACGTTACCCATAAATATTCCATGGCAAGCGGCTCGATATGAGGTTCAGCGCCAAGTAAAACCACCAACGGACGCGCCGCAAAAAATCCTATTACACACGACACCGCACTAAAGGCAATGGCAAGGCCGCTTACGTTATCTAGCCAGCCTTTCACTTCGTGGGTTTCTCCCCTACCCGCCCCCGGCGCAATCATTGCAGAAGCCCCAGTTTGAATGCCAATACCAATAGACAGCAGTAGAAAGAAAACGCTGGACGCGATAGATAAACCGGCAAGTGCATTATCTGACAAGTAGCCCGCAAACCAAATGTCGGTCAGGTTATACAGTGTATTGAAGATCATGCCCGTTGATGCCGGGATAGCAAGCCGCACCATGTGGCCGACAATAGCGCCTTCCGTTAACGATGGTTCAGATTTGGTGGCTTCTTGCATTTAGCTTCCTCGGCTACAACGAATACCCGCAATAACATACCGATTTTTAAGCCCGCTGGAAAAGTTTTGTTTTAATAATGAGGTAAGAGAATGAGATCAGTGTGAATTTAGGAATTAATGTACTCTGTTCTCTTTATTCCTGCTCCCTTTACTTCTACTCTCTTTATTCCCTTATTTAAAGCTAGTCTAGAGCGCTAACTTTCCCTATACTTTTTGCAAACTGTTTAAAAAAGGAACAAGGAATGTATCGATTTGGCATTGTCGGCGCTGGCATGATCGCGGATTTTCATGCTCAGGCTATTAACGCTATACCTAATGCAGAGCTAACAGGGATTTATTCACGTTCAACTGAAAAAGCGAACGCCTTCGCACAGAAACATAACTGCACACCTTTTGACGATTATGCTTCTTTTATAAATTCTCCCAATATTGATGTTATTACCGTATGCACCCCATCAGGGTTTCATTTAGAGCCCATATCTGCTGCAGCCAAAGCGGGTAAACACATTATTTGCGAAAAGCCCCTTGAAGTGACCGCCGAACGAGTGGATGAGATGATAGCCGTATGTGCAGAAAATAATGTGATGTTAGCGGGCATTTTCCCCCGGCGTTTCAATGCATCGTCGCAGCTACTTAAAAAGGCGTTAGCGCAAGGTAGATTTGGCAACATTGCTATGGCTGATGCCTATATTAAATGGTGGCGAACTCAAGAGTACTATGAAAGCGGCGCTTGGCGTGGCACCTGGAAGCTAGACGGCGGGGGCGCGTTAATGAACCAATCTATCCATACCATCGATTTATTACTTTACGTGATGGGCGACGTTAAATCCGTACGGGCAGAAACTAGGCTTGTGGCCCATGAGGGAATAGAAGTAGAAGATGTTGGTATTGCCATGGTGGAGTTTGAAAGTGGCGCGTTGGGTGTGATTCAAGGGTCTACCGCGTGCTGGTCTAAAAACGGACATCCGGCAGAAATCCAAATTACCGGCTCGCAGGGTTCTGTTTTCATGAGCGATGACAAATTCCGGCTGTGGGAGTTCGCTAATGAAAGTGAACATGACAATGAAATTAGACAGCAATATGGTCTTAATGAGAATGAAGCCGGCGCTGGCGCAGCCGACCCTTCAGCCATCGACTTTGTTTGGCACCAAAGAAATTTTGAAGATGTTTTACATGCGCTTGAAAACGGCACTAAACCATTGGTAGATGGTTTCGAAGGTCGCCGCTCTATTGCCTTGCTTAACGCAATTTATCGTTCAGCGGCAAAAGGTGGTGAAAAAGAATTTGTTTAAACTGCCACTTCAACTCCTAATGGCGGCTGATTGACGAGGTAAGTTTAGATACGTACTCTGATATTTCTACACGTAATGGATTACTTAAATGAAAACAAGAAAAATAATAACCGCGCTGACGCTCTCACTTTGCTTAACTTCATTATTGGGCTGCGCAGAGCCTGAAACCCTGCCGGCCTCCCCCTCTCCTGCTGAAGAGTCAAAAGAAGCCACCCTTTTGAAAACCGGCCTTGCAGAACGAATTCGAATTGAAGGGCAAGAGGTTGATTTTCAATCTTTAGCCCAGCGGCAGGCCCTTTATAATGTGCCAGGCGTTTCTGTCGCGTATATGAAAAATGGACAACTGGCTTGGACCACGCAAAGCGGCGTTAAAGACTTAACAACCGAGTTGGTTGTTGATGAAAACACAGTGTTCCAAGCAGGCAGTATTTCTAAACCCGCATTTGCCGCGGTATTGATGAAGTACCGCCAAGATAACCCTATTGATTTAGATAACGACGTAAATAATTTACTTACCAGCTGGCAATTGCCCGAACATGAATGGACTGGCCAAGAGGTAGTTTCATTACGCAGGCTGTTGAGTCATACCGCTGGCACCACAGTACATGGCTTTCCTGGTTACGCGGCTGGCGAACCCGTGCCTACTTTGCAGCAAGTGTTAGAAGGTGTTGAGCCTGCTAATACCAGCGCGGTAGTGGTTGACCTTCAACCCGGCACGCAAATGCGCTATTCAGGTGGGGGCACTACGCTCGCTCAACTTACCTTGCAAGACATAGCAAACGAACCCTTACCGACAATGGCACAACGACTTTTGTTTACGCCGATAGGTATGACGCGCTCTGGTTTCGAACAGCCCATATCGCCTAAGTTATCAAACAATATGGCTACGCCATATGACGGTGACGGTGCACCAGTAGAAGGTGGCGCGCATACTTACGCTACGCTTGCAGCAGCCGGCATGTGGAGCACGCCATCAGACATGTTGAAAATGGCAAGCGGCGTTCGTAGCGCGTATTTGGGGCAAAAAACAGATTGGATATCGCAAGCTACTGCACGAGAAATGTTAACCAACAATACGCCAACCAATGAAGCACCTAATGTTGGTATTGGCTTTTTTATCAACATGGATGAAGACGGTGAAATTCTGGGCTTTGGTCATGGCGGCGCAGATAAAGGTTTTATGTCGCAGTTATATCTTGAGTTAGATACCGGCAACGGCTACGCCATTATGACTAACGGCGATAACGGTAGTCAGTTAATTAGCGAGTTAGAAGTTCGCCTAAAAGAAGTGTTGGATGTGGGGTATTCGCAAGCTGAAGTTAAAAAGTTAGTGCCAATCAACCAAACAGAGCTGAGTAAGTATATTGGTACTTACGTGGTAACAGACCCCGTTAATGTTGACATTGTATTGCAGGAAGCAAAAAACGGCTTTGTGCTTAACGCCCTACCTTATATTGAAAATGAAAGGTATTTTCATGAGGGTGAAGGTCATTTTTTTGCTAAGAATGGCAGTAGTGTTCGTTTTGAAGACGATGCTGAAGGCGCGCTGGCTAAGACGCTTGTTATGGATGGGAATATTCGGGGAGTCAGGAATAGTCAGCGAGAAACGCAGTGATAATATGGTGTATCTAATAAACCAGCTTGCGACTTTCTAGCTTTAGGCATCAGGATTTTCTAACGTTGGTTTACTCCTTTAACAGTGTGAATAGCTAACCAACTTGAAGATAGTGTACTCCGGTACAGTTTTGATAGCGCGTGTTATGCCTGTCTTATTAGCTTTTAAACGTAGGGTATTGAGCTATTAGCAATGACGTCCTTTTCAAGAACTAGTATATCAGTGTGCAGATAGGTTAGCTGATAACCTACTGACTTTTGAGGTGAAAAAATTCTTTGCTCAATGGTCCGGTTTAGACAAACAGCGGACATTTACGAAAGTCACTTCAGGCTTACCGTAAGTGCCATTAGTGGAAATATTCATTAGATATTATGGCTGGAAAGCATAATACTTTTTAAATAATTAGATTCACGGGAAAGACGTAAGTTAGCTTCATTGATATCATTTTTAAATGACGTAATTTCTCTAAAAGGAGAGCATGTTTCACCGCTAGACACTTTAATCCAGAAGTCTTTAGAGTGAAGGTCGAATGCCCTAATTATCTCAGCGACAGTATCCTTGCAGTTGAGTACCCACAGGCTAGATATCAAATTTTCAACCAAGTTTGTTTTAGATAAAAAAATCCAATTACTAATCTTAACGGTGCAACGGGTAAGACTAAGCGTATCGGCCGTATGGTTAAAATGCACGCTGGTGAACGTACTGAACTTACTTCAGCACAAGCGGGTGATATCCTAGCTGTTGTTGGTATGAAGAACGTTCAAACAGGTCACACGCTATGTGATTCTAACCACCCTTGTACACTAGAGCCAACGGTCTTCCTTGAGCCAGTAATCTCGATTGCTGTTAAGCCAAAAGATAAAGGCGCGAACGAGAAGATGTCTATCGCTATCGGTAAACTGGTTGCAGAAGACCCGTCTTTCCAGGTTGAAACTGATGAAGATTCTGGAGAAACCATCCTTAAAGGTATGGGTGAACTTCACCTGGACATCAAAGTAGACATCCTTAAGCGTACTTACGGCGTTGAGCTGGAAGTTGGTCAGTCGCCGCAGGTTGCATACCGTAAAACTATCACGCCAGCGGTTGAAGACAGCGACACACAAAAAGCAGTCTGGTGGTTCTGGTCAATTCGGTAAGATTGATTACCGCATCCGCCCGGGCGAAACTAACTCTGGCTTTACGTTCGCATCAAGGCAGACGTACCTCAGTCTGAAATGTTCGGTTACATCGGACACCTGCGTACTATCACGTCAGGCCGTGGACTGTTCTCTATGGAATTCAGCCACTACTCAACATGTCCTAACAACGTAGCTGAAAAAATAATTGCAGAAGCAAAAGCGCGTAAAAACGCCAAGTAATATTTTGCTTGTATGATTAAAAAACCCGCCATTTGGCGGGTTTTTTGTATGGAGGTTAGATTAAAAGCGTGCCCCTTTACTCTGGCAAAATAGGGTACCCTCCGTCGCTTGGATCGTAACTTTCGTTGACAGGCTTCACGTAATGTTCTGTTACTTTCTCTTTGAAAACTGTACAAGAAACCAGTTTATCGATGTTTGACTCTTCATTGCCCAGCGTAGTAGTTGTCCTTACATTTCTGCCATCTTTTTTACTACGATGATCTTCACCGATAAATAAAGCAGCTTGACGTGGCGTCATTATTATATAGGTACCAAATTCTTCGTCTGGGTTATCCCCTTTGATAATATGACTAACGGTATTCGCATTAAAGCCGGTGAACAGCACGGTGCGGTTTACCCTTTGACGTGGTGAATTGGCATGATCGCTTACTGGCCATATTTCAAACCAGGTTATGTCACTGCCCAGTACCATACGAAAATAGAAATCTTCACTTTTAATTTCTTTCTTTGTGTAATTCGCTGCAAGGTTATCAAGAGATGCGGCGCGAGTGGCTGTTTTTTCGTTATAGAACTTATAAACACTAAAACTACCGCCTGTGTCAGGATCAAGATCTAACGCGTAACTGCTAATTTTTTCATCGTTAGATCGATTACCGACCCTAAACCCGTTAATTTTAAAGCTACCGTCTAACGTCTCCGCCGTCTTGGGATTACCTACCGTGAAAATGATTCTCTTTTTGTTCTTCAACAAGGGCTTTAATTTTATTGGTTTAGTCACTACACATAGGTCCTGAAAACTTCGTAACCCGAATGGCTCATCCAAAAAGTCGCCGGCTTTTTTAACTCCCACGGGAAAATCACTGAATCTGGCGTTATAATCGTAATATTCAGCTAAGCTAAACGCATCAAGTGGTTCCACATCCAACTCATAAAACCCATCGTTATTAAGGCGCACGTCGGCGTTAGCCGCAAACCCCAGCGTAAGTCCCACTGCGACGGCAATTGACTGTAGTTTGTTTACATATCTCATTATTAATCCTTATATCCAAACGGGATAGCTTTGTCGACTTTTTCGGAAATTGTAGCGCGATAGAAAATAGGCATATCTGTGTTCATTGCAGCGTATTGCACACCTGGAATAGATGACATCCAAAGTTGATTGCCTCTCATGTCTTGCTCTTTACCTGCTGCTGTTTCATTGCCAAAGAATTTCCAATTGTATTCGCGACCGAATGTGCCTTTGTCACCCATGGGGTCAATACTCCACATCGCAGGTCGAACAGGGATTTTACTTCTTCCTTTTAATCCGGTTAACACATACGTCAACAGGTTCATGCTGTCCGACATAGTGTAGGCCGTCCAGTGGTAGGGTGAGTACAAAGCGACTTCATAGGTGGCTATGCCCCTGCTATTGTTTGTTTTTTTGTGCCAGGCTTTTATTTCTTTGAGAGTATCCTTCTTAGATATACTTGCAGATTTGTTGGGAATAGGGCTCCAGAGAAACTTTTTGATAAACTTCTCTCTGGCGGTTTTGCTTTCCCATGGCTGTGTTTCTAAACCACTGTCTAGTGAGACTGCAGTGGAAAATGAAAGCATTAGCGACACTTTGTCCCATATTTCGTTTAGCGGACTAGCTGTTTTCAGTACAACGTGATGTTCCGCATCACGTTCATATGCCAGCACCATTGCACGAGCCAGAAGGCGTGCTTCATGCAAATGTCCTTCTTGTTCTAGTGTTTTTTTTGAAGCGCCAGGAAAGTAATCCTGTAATCCGGGTACTTTGGGGTCAACCATGAGTACAGTGTTGGTGTCTATGGCATGCTTTAAAATATCATCGAATCGGACATAACTGTCTTTGTCCAGTTTTCCTCTGCCTAATGAAGGTCGCCAGGTTTCTTTGTCTTTTTGTATGGTTTGGTCCCGCAGGCGCATATGTGCTAAAGACAACTCTGAAGTAGCCTCTCTTCCTTGAAATCTGACCATCATATTCATAGGTCTAAGGCTGTAGCTATCGCTGATCACGATGTCATCAAAGTCGGAATAAGCTTCCGAAGTATTAGGTATTTCAAAGTCAGTAGCATGAAGTCTGAAGTAATGACCAAGGAAGAGTTGCCAAGTTTTACCAGCATTAATTGCGTGTGAATGTTCATAATCATCTCTTTTAATATCGCCCATCATCGCCACGTCAATTTCTACAAACCGGCATTTTGCGTCAACTGTTGCAGCTTCAATAGCGCCGAATGTATTTTCAGCTTGCTGGATGGAGTGGTCTAATCCAATGGGTTTATTGGGTTTTACAATACGCTTAGGGCCCCATATACCTCGATGTGGTATGCCGATAAAATCGGCTTTGTTCTGGTACATTTGCGGTACTTTTAAGTGGTCGAGTGCGTCACAAACGGCTGGACGGTCGTAATAATCTATTCCATCTCTGTAGCAAAAATGTTCTTTATTATAAATAGTACTTAAATCAACGATATTACCATTGATGTCACGAAGACCAAGTTCAGGCGTATCCAGAGTTTGACAATCACTGTCGGCTATCGCCGGTAGTGACTGCGAGGTAATCAGCCCTACTGAAAAGGCTAATATCATTTTATGTATTTTCATAATTATCCCGTTATAAAGTAAATGTGAAACGACGTGGTGTTGCTTTTGTACTGCTTAGTTTGCGAGTGTTACCGGCTTTCGCTTTTGCTTATCTTGCAAATATTGAATAAGGAATTTAGGTTCGTCGGTTTGAATAATGGTGGCACCATGATCTATCCAAAAATCGAACACCTGCGACGGGTATTTAAGGCCCAGAATATCGTGACGACCGCCATTCCATTGCAGGGCATCTAATCGTCCACGTAGCGCATCGATGTACAGGGTGTTCATCCACAAATGGCTGTTAAATTGTTGGTTGAGGGCGCGGGTTTTTGCCGAAAAAAGAATACCGCCGTCTTTGGTTAAGTACCTGCCATCGTCGTAGTCTGGTATACCCACTACCATCTCTACTGCAGAGGGGTTTAGCTGCGTGTAAGTTGCTTTGATATCGTCAAATGACGAGATCTTTTTGTCCCGTAGCATGGGCATAAAATCTACAGTAAAGGGCAGGGAGGCCATAAGCTCGTCAATCGCCTTTCGCTGTTCGGGCGTGTCTGCTTTTCCTTTTAATATTATGTGGTCTAACACGCCCATCTTATTAGCAATCGTCAGGGTTTCGCTTAATTCGCTTAGCGCGAGTTTGGGGTCAAGGTTTACCATAATATTGCCCCGAACAAGGTCGTAGACTTGTTCAAGAGTAGGTATCTGGTGTGTAGTGACTTCGCCGGTGACTTCATCTATCAGGTGTAATTGCTGCACTTGCTGATAAGTGAGTTCGGCAATTTTTCCCGTGCCATTAGTGGTACGATCAACAGTAGCATCGTGCAAAATAACAAACCGGCCGTCTATAGTGGCTCTGACGTCCAGTTCAACCATATCTACGCCTAACTCAATGGCATATTCAATGGCCGGCAGTGAGTTTTCTGGCAGTACAATCTGGCCGTCTTCCATAAAGGCCCCACGGTGCGCGACGACAAAAATGTAGTCTTCAGACGGGGAATGCCACTGGGTCAAAACTGTTTCTATGTTGTTGGCAGATACCGGGTTAAAAACGTGTAGAACGATGAAAAATATAACAGTGCGTAGCTTGAACATAATGCTTGGTATTTCCTTATAGGCGGGTGAATTGCGCAATAAAAAAGCGGTGCCAGGGCACCGCCGTAGCTATCAGAAACGGTAAGCTGCGCCTACCCAGAACGATTTTCCATAATCACGGGTCCAGTGAATGCGCCCAGAGTTTAAGAGTCGGTCTTCAGCTTCATCGGACAAGTTACGCCCTTCGAATGACACGTTTATGCCGTTATGAAATTTGTATCTCACCCGTAAGTCGACAAAGGTTTGGCTGTCGATAAATTCGTCATAACTGGGGGACGACGCGCTAGAAGATACCTGGCGCTTGCCCTTGTAGCGAAGTGCAACGCGAATATCGAAGCGTGATGGTGTCCAAAATACACTTAAGTTGGCGATGTCTTTAGGCTGGTGAATTTGTCCATATAATTCACGTTGGCTGTCATCCGACGTTTCAATGGCAAAATCACTGGTGATGTGAGAATAATTAAGCGATAAGCCCACGTCGTCGAGATGCTCATTTAACTCGCCAAAGCTATTGATTAGCATGCCTGCCTCAATACCTTTCAGTGTAGTGTCGGTAGCGTTAGTCGGTTGCGTGGTGTTTTGCGTATACTCCAAACTATCAATAGTCACACTTTCGGTGGTTTTGCGGTTGTAGATCTCGTTATCAATTTTTTTGTAAAACAGGCCTGCAGACAGGGCAATCCCGGCTTTGGGATAGGAATAATCAAAGGCTAGGTCGATATTCTGTGCTTCCCGGGGCTTAAGGTTCGTGTTACCCGAGCTTATAGAAATACTTTGATTCGTATCATCAATGTTGCGACTGCCGCGTACGGCGAGATCATCGTATTCTGCTCGGCCCAAGGTTTCACTGTATGCTGCCCTAAGCTTTGCCCGTTCACTCAAATGATAATTCGCAGTAAGGGAAGGGAGCAGATGGTTGTAAGAACCCGATTGAGTGCGCAGAACATAATCAGGCGTAGCTGGGTCATCGTCGCTTAAACGCTGGCCACCCGTTGAGTCAACATCAGTACTTTCGTAGCGAAGTCCACCAATTAGGGTAAGATTATCTGTTGCGTAACGCCCCATAATGTATGCAGCATCAATAGTTTCTTCAACAATAAATTGGCTGCTCAACCCTTCTGTTATCTGGTTTTTTCTGTCTTCCCAGTCGGCCTTATTACTATCGAAATAGTTTAAAAAGAGTGCCGGATCGATAAATTGTTGCGGTTGGCCCGGCAACAGGTTGGGTTCGAAATAGTTAAAACCATCTGATAACACATTAGTGAGCGTGTAAGCCTTGGCATCGTCGCTACTTGGACGATAATCATGATCGAAGCTCTGATCCTGGAAGCGTTCGTCAGTACGACGGCTTATTCCTGCCTTAACACCAAATGTGTTTGCACGGGTCCAGTTTCGGGTGAAGTCGAGTTTTAGCTGTGATGCATCCTGCTCGTTAATATCCAGACGTGGGCGATAGAATTCAGGAGCAAAGAGTTCTGTATTCGTCCAATTATCTGCATTAACCAGGCTTATTACAGGGTAGTCGCCGCTGCTGTCATAGTTGTAGGCAAACGCTGCGCGATCATCTGCTTCAAAGCGTATTTGGTAGAAGGGATTTTGTCGCTCTCCGGTGGCTTTAGATGCCAAAAAATCAATATGTTGGTCATCGTCGAGTTGATATTGACCTCGAAAGGTAATACTTTTTAGCGTGTTCTCATCGCCTTGAAAGAAGTACTGACGCTGTGTTCTGGCACTGTCAACCAAACCGGTGGTGGCAGTTAAGTTATCAGGAATAGTGCCTTCACTTGAGCGGAAAATTAAGCTATCCCAGCGCTGTTCGGTATCATCTTCGGTGAATAAATACGAGGACAAGCTAAGGTAAAGCGCGTCGTTATTACTGAGATATTCCAGCTTTAACAGCGCGCCTTTACGTTCGATTTCGTTGTTGTACTGGTAAGTTTGATTGCCGTGAGGAATTTCGACACTGTCTTCAATGCCTTCTTCATATAGCCTGGTGGTATATTGCTCTGTTTCGCCCGCATCGTTGAGCCGCTCGCCAAGTACACGGTATTCATTGTAGGCAACGCCTGGCAGCCAAGTATCGCCGTTGGATTTTAAATAGCCAGCCGAAACGACAACACCAAATTGACCACCTTTACCGAAGGTATTGGCAAAAGTGAAGTTCGCACGAGAGCTTAAATCGCCGCCCGCAGGGGTTTCGTCGTGGTCGTATTTTCCCAACGAGCCGCGTGCGAAGAAGTAAGCTGAGTTGTAATCAAAGGCACTGCGTGTTTTTACATTAATGTTGCCGCCAATGGCGTTGGCATCCATTTCTGCGGTGAAGCTTTTGGCAACAGTTGTGGTATCAATTACACTTGATGGAATAACACTGAGTTGCGTTGCACGGCCATTTTTACGGGTAGATGGAACAATAGCGCCATCGATTGACAAATAATTGAAGTCGGAACGCATACCGCGTACCACGACGAATTCCGCGTCACCATTTCTGTCTTCCGTTGAAACACCGGTTACACGAGAAATGGCTTCTGCTACCGAGAAATCTGGCAATGCGCCAATTTCATCTGCCGATATAGCATCAACTATATTTTCCGATGCATATTTTATCGCAGCCGCCCTTTGGTTTTGGAGCCGCGTACCGGTTACTGTTACCACCTCTGTTTGCTCGCTTGCTTGTGTTGCCTGCATATCGTCAGCAAAGGTCGCCTGATGTGTAAAGGCAAGCCCCATGGCTACTGAAAGTGTACTTATCCTAAACGCCGTGTTCATAACTCATCTCCGTGAATTGCTATCTGGTATTGAATGTGAATTTATTGGGAGCATCGTAAACAAGATTTGTGACACTAACATTAAGTTAAGTTAACTTAATTTATATTTGCGCATTTCCTAACAGACCAAATTGCTCTACACTGATCAGTAAATCGCAGTGACGAATTAACTGAGCCAGAGGCGAAATGCAGGGTATTGAACTAAGTAACAGCGAACGCTTAATTTTGGAAATCATTAGGCGGGAAAGAACCAGTACTCGTGTGGAGGTAGCTAAACGTCTTGATTTTTCAAAGGTACAGGCCACAAACCTGGCTAAGTCACTACTAGATAAAAAACTGATTATTGACCAGGCTTCGCCATCCGGTGCCAGGGGGCAGCCGGTTAAAATGATTCGCTTAAATGCAGACGCTTTGTATTCTGTAGGGGTGACGTTTACCGGGGCATATATGGAAATTGCACTGGTAGATTGGACCGGCGTAATTAAGGTGAGTGACTCAGTGAAGCTTCAAAGCCAGCATTCTCTCGATGCCTTGTGTCAGTCTATCGCAGAATTTATTGAACAAAAGTTGAAACCTAACTCCGTTGCCAGAAAAAAATTTTACGGGGTGGGCATTTCCATTCCCGGCGATTTTACCTACGCACGGAGAAAAATGAATGCCGTGTATTTTCCTGAACTTGAAGACGTTGATTTAATGTCGGCATTTTCATCACGCCTCGATTATCCGGTTTACATTGAAAATGATGGTACCTGTGCTGCATGGGGGGAGTCAGTCGCTGGTGCCGGGAATGCGTTTGATCATTTTGTGTTTGTTCATATAGGTCATGGTATTGGTGGTGGAATTATTATTGACCGACGTGTTTACAGAGGCCGAAACGGCAATGCCGGCGCATTTGGTGCGCCTTTTCCACATCTAGACCAATCCCGCCCATCCGGTGCAGATTTACTCAAGACGCTGCGCTCCCATGGCATTGAAGTCGACGATTTTGCTGAATTGCGTGCCCTGTCTGTAGATACCTGTGAACCGTTAAAAGCCTGGCTAAAAGGTGCTGCTGAACAATTGGCTCAGCCGTTAACAGTTCTTGCCCGTGCATTAGATCCCCAGGCCATAATTATTGGGGGGCGTCTGCCTCTGGATATTCTGCAGGCATGGCTTCCTTATATTGATAACGACAAATTTTGTCAGTTTGATAAGCATAAGCTACCCGTACCGGAACTGATTGCCAGTAAATTGGGTGATTTAGGCGGCGTGGTGGGGGCGTCGCAGTTGTGTTTCGAGCACAGTATTTTTGCCAAGCAAACGTTTTAACTTTGCATCGGTGTCGTTCACAAAACTGTTATCCGTTGCCGCTAAGATAATGGTTTAATTTAACAACAACCTGTAACGATAAGTGCAGGTGACAGCTGGTAAATTGGAATTGTCGTGACTTTTAGTCCTCTCTCTCGAGCTCAGTCCTTTGGTTATGCCGGTGGTAATTTTGGCAAAAACATTGTTGCCAATACCTTGGGCTATTTTTTGTTAATTTACATCACGGATGTACTGGGAATAGACCCCAATTTAGCAGGTATCATTGTTCTCGTCGCGCTGGTTGTTGACGCTGTACTCGACCCCCTCATTGGTTGTTTGTCAGATCGCAAACACAGTCCTCGCTTTGGTAAATATGGCCGATATATTGTTTTCGGCGCGCCATTATGCTCACTGAGTTTTGTTGCTATTTTTTATTTACCATTAGTGAGTGATAGCCCTGTTACCACATTGTTAGCATGCCTTTTGCTGTTCAGGGCGAGTTATACGCTCATTGACTTGCCTCACAATGCATTGCTGTCTCGGATCAGTGAGAACAGTCGTGAGCGCGCCCATCTTGCAACGTTGCGGTTTTTCTTCAGCTCGGTTGGGTCCTTGTGCGTCACCGTGGCAGCATTCCAACTGTTTGACAGTACAACGTCACTGGCACAAGCAACGTTATTTCAGCAGTTTTCTGTATTTGCCGCGTGTTGTTCGTTAATCGCAGTATGGTTGTCTTGGTATACGGTGCGCAAGCGTGATATCTGTGCCAGTCAAGGTGTACTTAACTTGTCACAGCAAATGCAGGGGCTTAGGTTTATTTTTACTGATAAGCACGCCATCATCATTCTAATCGCGAGCTTTTTCTGTGCACTTACTGTGCCTGTGTTCACAAAGAGTTTCAGTTATTTTTGTAAATACAATCTCAATGATCAAAGCCTCATTGCCGAGGGATTAACGCTGATGGTAATCGCTCAAACGGTATCCACGCCTGCATGGTCTTTTTTATCGACCCGATTTGAAAAGCACCATACGTTGATTGCTGCCCACGGGCTTAGCGTTTTATCAATGGTGTATTTTTTATTTTTAGTTACCGGCGACAGTACAAATTTTACGGTAGGGTGCCTGTTAGTTGGCACTGCAGCTGGTGGTTTATGGTCAGTTATTTGGGGAATGGCACCCGACGTAATTGACAAAGTAAATTGCGAAACGAACATTCGTTCAGAAGCGATATTTATTGCGATGGTCGTTGTGCTTATGAAGGTAGGTCACGGTCTTGGGGCCACCCTGTTAGGTTATGTACTTACTCAGGCAGGGTATGTAGCAAACGCTGTGCAAAATGAGGCCGTACTTGAGGCTATACGATGGGTAATGTTTAGTTTTCCTGCATTTGGCGCGATCATTTGTGTCGCGAGTTTAAGTCAATATCGTCTTGGACACGCTCGGCACGAAAAGATCCAGGCGATATTACAAGAGCGACGGATCCTAAACAACGCGGTAAGAGCGAACTGATAAACTACTGCGAACTTCTTCTTAACGCTTTATTTAATTCTCTTGATGCCACTTTACCTTCGGCTGCGCTCACGGTTGGGCCACCATACTCACAATGTTCAAAATAAGCTGTAACAACGCGAAATGGTGCCAGTGCTATGGGTGAAAGCTCGGTTTCCAGCGTACCAGTAGTTCAGCCGGACTTTGGTTTTTCCGCGCAATATTGCATTGACGGTATAACTGACCTGTAGCCCCGAGGTAAAGTTTATAATGGGGCGACCGGCTTTTGCGTCGCCAGTCAGGTAAGAAGTAAAGTGCCAGTGCACTGAGAATGGCAAGCACTATCACAATTCCCAGCAATGATAGTTTCCGTGGTGAGAGATCGCCTAACAGATCGGAGAAAAAGGCATTTTGTTTTTCGCTGTTAAAGCCCAAAAAACCATTTACCCCCCAAGAAATCCATTTGTGCAGAGAGTGTTCTGAAAAAGGCAAAGGCTTCTAAGTGGTCTAAACCTGTAAAGGGGTGCTCCCCATTAACTCACCGGAAAACCGAGCTGCTTCTTCAAAACCAGCGCTGATCCGACTTGGGGCAACCTGAGTGGTCGGGTCAAAAGTTTGCCATCCAGTGTCATCCAACCAGGCTTCTACCCAAGCGTGGGCATCGTATTGATAAACATCAATGGTGGTATCGTTTATTTGCTTACCGCCCTGGTAAGATGACACTACCCGTGCTGGGATCCCCGCAAGCCTGAAGGCGTATGCCATTGCGCTGGCGTAGTGGGCACAAAAGCCAGCTTTATGGGTAAACAAAAAGTTATCGATGGGGTTATAAGGCATGGCAGACGGCGCCAGGGTGTACTCAAATTTATTTTCCTTAAAAAAATTCATTATTGCATAGGCATAGGCTTCGTTATCAGGATAACGAGCACGAAGGTCTTTTGCCCATAGTTGAGTTTGTGTATTTGTCTGCACTGGAGCCTGTAAATTTACCCGGTTATCAATTGATACAATGCCTTGATCGCGAAGGGTGTCTGGATATCAGTTTACCGTATAGGAAAAACGACTAAACAAAGGTTGGTTAGCAACCATATGATAGTTCCATCCCTGAATGATGTCTCGCTTGCTTTCTTCCGAGGCCGGCACAGCGGGTATCCAGTGCATATAGCCAGCGCTGTTGTGTGGGCTCACTGATAACTTCGTATCTACAAGGTTTACCTTAGAAATTCTTCAAACTCTTTTTCTACGTGCTTTGGCAATGACTTCCCTTGATGTGAAAGCTGCTCCAGAAATTCAGGATAGTGACGTTCGACTAATTGATACAGCAATGTCTGCTCTGGCCGATGTCGTTTATAGGTATGAGAGTGATCTGCTAGCAAGGTTGTCCTTACCAAATTTTGGCACATCAGTGTGCAGGCGATCTTCGTGTTAGTCTGCTGACCTTGGAGATGGAAACTCATTGCGAAGGTCCGGAATACGTACACAGCAGCCGACAAAACACTATCACTCAAAGTGTATAAACTGGCACAAAAAAGCGAGCCAAATGGCTCGCCTTCCACATAATTCAGCACTAAAAGCAACGCTGCTAACTCAAAAACAATCTAAGCCCCTACCCCTCAATGTAACTCTCAATACTAGGGCAAGAACAAATCAAATTCCTATCACCAAACACATCATCAATGCGGTTAACCGACGGCCAGAATTTGTTTCTGTGTACTTCTGGTACTGGGTACGCCGCTAGGTTACGGTCGTAGCTGCGGTTCCAGTCGCTGTCACAAATATCGGCTAGCGTATGTGGTGCATTGTGTAACGGGTTGTCGGTGGCATCCCACTCGCCGCTTTCTACTTTCGCCACTTCTTGGCGAATGCTTATCATGGCGTTCACGAAGCGGTCTAGCTCGTATTTAGCTTCCGATTCAGTCGGCTCAATCATGAGTGTACCCGCTACTGGGAAGCTCATGGTTGGCGCGTGGAAACCGTAGTCATTCAAGCGTTTTGCTATGTCTACTTCGGTTACACCGCTGGCTTCTTTTAATGGGCGTAAGTCAATAATACATTCATGCGCTACGCGGCCGTTTTGGCCTTTGTACAATACGTTGTAGTGCCCTTCTAACGCTTTGGCTACATAGTTGGCGTTAAGTATGGCTACTTCGGTTGCCTTACGTAGGCCAGCCGAGCCCATCATTTTAATATACATGTAGCTTATTGGCAGAATAGAGGCACTGCCCCACGGTGCTGCTGAAACCGCTCCGCAGTCTTTACCGGCTGTTTCAATATTCACTACCGTGTGGTTTGGTAAGAAAGGCGCAAGGTGCGACTTAACACCAATTGGCCCCATACCTGGGCCGCCGCCACCGTGTGGAATACAGAAGGTTTTGTGTAAGTTTAAGTGCGATACGTCTGAGCCAATATAACCAGGTGACGTAATGCCCACTTGCGCGTTCATGTTCGCGCCATCCATATACACTTGGCCGCCGTACTGGTGCACAATTTCACACATTTCACGAATGGTTTCTTCGTACACACCGTGGGTAGATGGGTAAGTGATCATAGCGCACGATAAGTTATCGCCCACTTCTTCGGCTTTCTTGCGAAGGTCGTCTAAGTCTACATTACCGTTGTTGTCACACTTTACTACCACTACATTTAGGCTAACCATTTGTGCCGAAGCGGGGTTAGTACCGTGTGCTGAACTTGGTATTAAGCATACGTTTCTGTGCCCTTCGCCGCGGCTTTCATGGTAACGCTGAATGGCCAACAAGCCTGCGTATTCACCCTGTGCGCCTGAGTTAGGTTGCATAGAAAGGTTGTCGTACCCCGTTACGTTAATTAACCACTCGGCTAGCTCGGCAATCATTTCTTGATAGCCTTCTGCTTGATTCAGTGGTGCAAACGGGTGAATTTGGCCGAACTCTGCCCAGGTTACGGGGATCATTTCCGCTGTAGCGTTTAGCTTCATGGTGCACGAACCCAATGAAATCATTGAGTGGTTCAAGGCTAAATCTTTATTCTCTAGGCTTTTAATATAACGCAGCATCTCAGTTTCTGAATGGTACTGGTTAAACACTTCGTGCGTAAGAATATCGCTGGTGCGTAGTAGGTTTTCTGGAATAGCGCTAGCAGGCTGCGTGGTTACATCAGCATCTAGTGCTTCTACGCTTAGGCCGTGGTCGCTGCCTAGAATAACGTTAAATAAGGTAGCAATGTCTTCACGGGTAGTGGTTTCATCAATTGAAACCCCTACTGCGCCTTCTAAATCGGCACGTAGGTTTAGGCCGTGTTCGTAGCCTTTGTTTAGTACAGCGTCTTTGTTATCTACCAATACGGTTAGGGTATCGAAGTAGGTGCTGTGCTTAAGGGCTACACCCTTGTTTGTAAGCCCTGCCGCTAAAATATTGGTTAAGCGGTGTATGCGCTGAGCAATGGTTTTTAAGCCTTTAGGGCCGTGGTATACGGCGTAAAAGCTGGCCATGTTAGCTAGCAATACTTGCGCGGTACAAATGTTCGAGTTGGCTTTTTCGCGGCGAATATGTTGCTCGCGAGTTTGCAATGCCATACGTAGTGCTGGGCGGCCGCGAGTATCTTTACTTACGCCAATAATACGGCCAGGCAATGAACGCTTGTAGCTGTCGCGTGTGGCGAAGAAGGCAGCATGTGGGCCACCGTAACCCATTGGCACACCAAAGCGTTGTGCGCTACCTAGGGCAACGTCTGCGCCTAGTTCACCGGGCGATTTTAATAACACCAAGCTCATTAGGTCGGCGGCTATTGCCACTATGCCTTTTTTCGCTTGTACTGCGGCAATAATGTCTGAAATATCGCTAACTTCACCGGTAGTGCTTGGGTATTGCAGTAACGCACCAAATACATCGTGATCGGCAGCTTCGCTAGCTGGGCCGGTAATAATACCAAAACCAAACATTTCAGCGCGTGTGGCTACTACGTCGTGAGTTTGTGGGTGTACGTCGTCGGCAATAAAGTAACTGCTGGCTTTTTTGTTTTTCGATACGCGCTTTGCCAGTGACATGGCTTCAGCGGCGGCGGTGCCTTCATCAAGTAATGAAGCAGACGCTAGCTCTAAACCGGTTAAATCAATGGTTAACTGTTGGAAGTTAAGAATAGCTTCTAAACGGCCTTGGGCAATTTCTGGCTGATACGGGGTGTAGGCGGTGTACCAACCTGGGTTTTCCAATACATTGCGCAAAATAACGTTAGGTACGTGGGTGTCGTAATAGCCCATACCAATGAAAGATCGGTTCACTACGTTTTTGCCAGCAACTGTTTTTAATGCGGCTAGTGCATCTACTTCTGTAGCCCCTTCGCCTACTTTTAGCGGCTCGGGTAGCGCTATGCCAGCCGGAACGGTTTGCGCAATTAAATCGTCTAACGATGTTGCGTCAATGGCCGACAGCATTTGTTGAATTTCTTCTTCGCCTGGGCCTACGTGGCGGCGAATGAATGCGTCTTTTTGCTCTAGTTGAGCTAATGTAGGAGAAGTATTCGACATAACGTTGTTAAGCACTCGCAATGTATTGCCCCGAAAGGCAGGATAAAACACAAATAAAAACGTAAAGATAAAAAGGGGCCAATTAGAAGCCCCTTTTTAATTATTACTGGTTACTACGCTCCGGTTTAGAAGCAACTAACGAATTATTCTTCGTCAATGCTGTTTTCGTAACCGTCAGCGTCTAACAAGCCTTCAACTTCTTCGGCATCATCAGCTTTAATTTTGAATAACCAGCCATCGCCGTAAGGGTCTGAGTTTACAAGCTCTGGTGAATCTTCTAGGTCTTCATTAACGCCAACGACTTCGCCGCTAATAGGCGCGTAAACGTCTGAAGCCGCTTTTACCGATTCAGCAACAGCGATATCGTCGCCAGTACTTACGGTGTCGCCAACGTCTGGCAGTTCTACAAATACCATATCGCCAAGCAAGCCTTGAGCGTGCTCAGAAATACCTACTGTGAATACCCCGTCACCTTCTGGGCGAACCCATTCGTGGGTAGATGCGTAACGTAAATCTGTTGGAATGTTGCTCATAATCGTTCCTGTTATTCTCTGTTAACTTATAAAACACTTTTTCCGTTGCGAACAAAGGAGGGCTTAACCACTTTTACTGTAACCCACTTTTTGCGCATTTCCACCTCAACAGTTTCGCCAACATCTGAAGGTACTCGTGCTAACGCAACAGAGTGGCCTAATGTAGGTGAAAATGTGCCCGAGGTAATAATGCCTTCGCCGCTTTCGGTTTTAATTTTTTGACCGTGGCGCAACACGCCTTTATCTGTCATAACCAAGCCAACTAACTTGTCGGTACCGGCTTCACGCTGTGCTTCTAGTGCGCTGCGGCCAACAAAGTTACGGTCGCTTGGTTCCCACGTAATGGTCCAAGCCATGTTAGCGGCTAGTGGCGATACGGTTTCATCCATATCTTGGCCGTACAAGTTCATGCCTGCTTCTAAACGAAGGGTGTCACGTGCACCTAAACCGCAAGGTTTAACGCCTGCGTCTAGCAAGTCTTGCCAGAAGCCTGCGGCTTGCGCGGTTGGTACCATAATTTCGTAGCCTGCTTCACCGGTGTAACCCGTAGTAGCAATAAATAAATCTTCAGCTTGTACACCGAAAAATGGCTTCATGCCTGCTACCGCTTCTTTTTGCGCGGCGCTGAAAAGCGTTGCGGCTTTTTCTTTGGCGTTGGGGCCTTGCACGGCAATCATGGCAAATTCTGGGCGTTCGGTAATAGATACGTCAAAACCTTCGGCGTTGCTATTAAGCCAGTTCATGTCTTTTTCGCGTGTGGCTGAATTTACTACTAGGCGATAGTTAGTTTCATCGAAGTAATAAACAATTAAATCATCTACCACGCCGCCTTCTTCATTAAGCATGCCGCTGTATAGCGCTTTGCCTTTTACTTGAAGTTTGGCCACGTCGTTGGCAAGAAGGTGTTGAAGATATGCTTTGGCTTGTGTGCCTTTTACATCAACAATGGTCATGTGCGACACGTCGAACATGCCTGCATCTTGACGAACTGCGTGATGCTCTTCTATTTGAGAACCATAGTTAATTGGCATATCCCAGCCAAAGAAATCAACCATTTTGGCACCAGATTCTAGGTGCTTGGCATGTAGGGCGGTGGTGTTAGACATTCCACTTTCTCTTAGGTAAGGGTAGAAAACACCATCGAGTATAGTGAGTGAAATACGGCGCAACAAATTGAAATTTCTTATCAATACATTTATAAAGGTAATGTATACGATTTACTACATCAGGAATTCAAATCTTAATGAAGCAGCTATCGCTAGATAATTTGCGCACGTTTGTGAGTGTTATAGAGCTTGGCGGCTATGCCAAAGCGGGGGAATTTGTAGGCCGTTCTCAGCCTGCTATTAGTTTGCAAATAAAAAAACTAGAATCCCAGTTAGAGCGAAAGTTGTTTACCAAAGTAGGTCAACGACACTTACCTAGCGCCGATGGCAACTGGCTTTACCCTAAAGCCAAGGAATTACTAGAGCTTAACGACAACATATTTAAAAGCTTAATTCCTGCGCCGTTAAGTGGCCGTTTGCGTTTAGGTATTCCCAACGAATTTGCATCAACTTTACTGCCAGGGCTTATTGGTGAATTTTCAAAGCGCTACCCTGATGTGTCGCTAGAGGTAACATCATCACTTAGCCGCGATTTACTGCACCCCAGCCAGCGCGATCATTTCGATTTAATTTTAGCGCTGGTAAATCCTAGTGAAGATACCGAAGGGGAAGTGGTACTTGAAGATGAAGTAGTATGGGTAGGTGATGCCACCCGCCCTTTTGTAGGCGACAGTATTCCATTGGTGCTGGCCCCTGATGGCTGCATGTACCGAAGTCGGGTAATAGAGCAATTAAAACAGCAAACCTTTGCGTGGAAAATTACCTATACCAACGCCGATTTAGGCGGCTTGGTGGCGGCTATTCAACAAGGCTTAGGCATTACCGCCCTTGCCCGCTCTAGTTTGCCGCAAAACTTATCACCCCTTAACCACCCTAAACTCCCTAAACTAGGCAGAGTAAATATTTGCCTATTCAACCAAGACACCCAACACCCGGTTATTAGTAAAACGTTGGCGGAGTTTATAACCTCGCGACTAAAAGACAGTGCATAAGCGCTAACGCTATACGCCGCGGCTTTCATACTTTTGAAAACCGCAGATATTGGCGTTTAAAAGCCGACGTACTGTTAGGTATTAGCTACGAGATAGCTACTAGATAACTGCTGAATACCAAGCTACATGTCAGAAATTAGCCCACCGTCACCTTGCTTTACGCACTTAAAGGCACTAATTTACCCAAGGGTTTCTCAATATTTTCTGGTGGCTCGGTAAAGTAAACTGGCGCTTTGTCTGTCATGTATAGGCAATCTTCTAAGCGAACGCCAAATTTTCCGGGTATGTACAAGCCGGGTTCGTTCGAAAAGCACATGCCTTTATTTAGTGGTGTAGTTTCGCCACGCACAAAGTTCACACTTTCGTGGCCTTCCATGCCAATACCATGGCCGGTACGGTGGCTTAAGCCAGGCAACGCGTAGTCTTTGTCGTAGCCTTGGGTAACATAATATTTGCGAACCGCATCATCTACTTTGCCTGCTGGCGTACCAATTTTAGCCGCAGAAAACGCTACGTTTTGGCCTTCACGCACGGTATTCCAAACATCTACCACCTGCTGTGATGCTTTACCAAATACCAATGTACGGCTAATGTCCGACTGATACCCATGTACGCTACAGCCGCTGTCTAACAATATTACCGAGCCTTCACTAATGGTTTGTTTGGCATTGGTGCCGTGCGGGTACGCACTGGCGTCGTTGAACAATGCTAAGCACCATGCGCCGCTACCGCCCAATTGTTGCTGTGCGCTATTCATTAAACTTTTCACTTGGGCTTGGCTCATACCAATTTCAAGCTTGCTGAATACATACTCGTAAGCACGAAGGGTAACTTCGTTGGCTTTATGCATAAGGGTAAGTTCAGCCGCCGTTTTATACATTCTACAGCCTCGGGTAACCGGCTCGGCGGCCACAATATTCATGCTTGGCAGTGCCTTGGTTACGCCTGTTACCACAAAATAGCGAACGCTGCTTTCAAAGCCAATATTGCCTTTTTCTATTCCGCGAGATTTTAATATGTTGGCGACCACATCGAACGGGCTTTCGTGTTCTTGCCATACACTTACGTCGTCGCCCACTTTTAAACTTTCTAACACACTGGGTTGTTCAAAGAAGGGAGTAACCACGGCTACCTCACCTTTTTGCGGAATAACTAATGCGGTTAATCGCTCGCTGCGCCACCACTGAATACCCGAGAAATAATCCATGGCCGCGCCCGGCTCTATGATCATGGCCGCCATATTATGCTGCGCCATTAACGACTGCGCTTTTTTAATACGCGCTTCGCGCTCGGCATTGGTAATGGGCGAAACACCAGAAGTAATAGGTTGTAACGATAATGAACTGTTTTTAGCGCTGGCTGCTTCATTAGCAGCGGCTAGACTGGTTAGTGGCGTTAACGCCAAAGGGGCTAATGCTGCCGCGCCTGAAAGCTTAAGAAAATCACGTTTTTTCATTATCATTCCTTTAGTAATAATAGTGGTGAAGGCTTTGCCTACGCCCACATAACAAGTACTGCGGCAATCGCAATTAAGAACAAGCCTGCTATTTCCTGAACAGTCACTTTATGTTTAAGCCAATAGTGCGCTAACAATAAGGTTAATAGCACTTCTAGTTGCCCCAGTGTTTTCACTAAGGCCACATGTTGAAGTGCCATCGCTGTAAACCAGCATATAGAGCCTAAACAGCTTACCGTGCTGATAACCAACGTATGGGTGAATCGTTCAAACAGCTGCCTAAAAACATTCGGATTGGTAAATAATATATATGCACTTAACCCCATTGCTTGCGTACATAGCACCCATAAAAGTACCCAAGCGGCGCCGTGCACAAATGGCATAGCAAGCATATGGCTAGCCTCTCTTACGAACAACGACGTAAGCGCAAAGCACGTACCGCAAGCTATACCTATTACTAGGGTTTTTAAGCTTAAGCCTTTTGCCCTATTCCCGCTGCTTAATACAAATACAGCCACAGCTCCTACGGCAATACCTATCCAGCCAAGCACGGTTAAATAGCTACCAAAGAAAAGCATACCCAACACAGCGGCTACCAGCGCTTCGCTTTTGGCTAGCCCGGCTCCTATGGCAAAATTCTTTTGTTTAAATAGCATAACCATGAATGCCGTGGCAGCTATTTGCAGCACCGAAGCCAGCAACACCATGATAATAAAATGGTGGCTAAAACTAGGTATCTGCTTTGGCGATGTAGTATGCAGCGCCACCACGTAAATAAGCGCTATAGGCGGCGCGAATAAAAACCGAGAAAGGGTAACGCCCACGGTATCTACGTGGGTGCTAAGTTTGCTTTGCAGGGCATTACGAACAGTTTGTAAGACTACCGCGCCTAGGGTGTAAAATACCCAGTTCATCGATATAGATTCGCTTTTTGTTGCTAACTTCGTGTTACAGGCGGCACCCGATATACGTGTGCATGTCACATACCGAGCTACTTACCGAGCTAGCGCTTATTGCAATGCATCTAATGCTTTGGGCGCGGCGGTATCCAGCGCACGCTTTTTCTTAAAATCAGAATCGCGCTTCCAAACCGGCCATTGCTCGCCGTTTGCTAAATTAGACATCATAGTGCCAATTAAGGCTAAGTCTTGCTGTACGCCGCCCAATGTCCAGCTTGGTAGGTAATCATCGTCGGCCTTGTGATAGCGGTTAGCTATAAAATTAGGGTCGGTATCGCCTAAGCTCATAAACAATAATGAAGGCACACCTTGGCGAGCAAGCGCGAAATGATCAGAGCGAAAGAACAACCCATTTTGTGGGCGCGGATCAAGCTTAACCGAGCGCCCTTGCGCTGCGGCAGTAGCACTTAAATCATCTTCAAGTGAAGAGTACCCTTCGCCATACTGCAAAATGTAATCTACCGCGTTATTTACGTTCATACCGTCTATATTTAAAAACGCCACCATATTAGCGGTTGGAATAGGCGGGTTTTTGGCAAAGTGATCGGCGCCCAGTAAGCCGGTTTCTTCGGCAGTAAACGCACTAAACATTAAGGTACGTTCAAACGGTGTTTGCTTGCTTTGCGCTACCAAGGTATTGGCTAGGGTTAGCACTCCGGCCACGCCCGAGGCATTATCTACTGCGCCATTGTAAATCACGGTTTTGCCGTTTTTCTCACTTTTCCCTAAGTGATCCCAATGAGCATGCAACATTACCCACTCGTCTGCGGCCGATGCGCCGGGCAAAATGGCTGCTACATTTTGCGACTGGGCATGGGTGATGGTATTTGAAAAGGTCAACGAGGCTTTTACATTCATAGGAATAGGTTTGAACCCAGGCGTTGATGCTTGTTCTTTAAGTGCGGCGTAATCTAGCCCAGCTTGTTCGAACACCGTACGTGCCGTATTAAGATGTAACCACCCCATCACGCCAACTTGAGATAAGTTTTTGTTTTTATCCACTAAGGTGAATTTAGTATTTGAGTTCGAGTTTTCAACCACGCCCCAGCCATAACCAGCAGGCATGGTTTCGTGAACAATAAATACGGCTTCTGCGCCTTGGCGGGCGGCTTCTTCGTACTTGTAAGTCCAGCGGCCATAGTAGGTCATGGCATTGCCTTGAAATAAATTCGGGTCTTTTGAAGCAAAACCTGGGTCGTTTACTAACATGACCACCGTTTTGCCTTTCACATCTAACCCGGCGTAGTCATTCCAATTATATTCAGGCGCATTAATACCGTAGCCCACAAAAATGACATCGCTATTTTTTAATGTGATGTCTTTCACAATTCGTTGAGTTCTAGCGGTGAATGCACTGCCACCAGCAAAGGTGTGCTGGCCTAAGGTTAAGGCCATATCACTTGAAGGGGTAATTTTTGCCAAGGGCACAGGCTGGGTGTAGCTATCGCCAAAAGCCGGTTTTAAACCAAGAGCTTTGTAGGCTTCCACTAAATAATTAACGGTAAGGGTTTCGCCTACTGACAAGGGCCCGCGGCCTTCAAACTTGTCGCTTGCTAATGTACTAACGTGAGTACGGTATAAGTCTAAGTCGCTGTCGGTGATGGTAAGCGTTGAAGGCGTATCTGCCTGCGCTAACGCGGGTAGCGCTACACTGGCTGATCCTATACTGGCTAGCGCCAATAAGGCAAAAGCCATTAGCCCAGACTTACCCGTGGTAAGTGAAGAGGTGCGAACAGTAAACGAAGAAGTAAAACAAACTTTCTGGATAAATTGACGAATTATCATTAATTTAGGCGCTTGTATAAAACAGATACCTTAAGAGTATCGTTATACAGCGCCTAGCTCAATCGTTGGTATGCATTTGGGCGTATTTGGCTGCTTTTGTATGCGGCTTGAATGTGGCTGAGAACGTGATTGAATGTGTTTAAAGCCCCATTGCGTGGCTGACAAATGCCTGTTTAACCGCGCTAAGTTTATCGGTAGCGGCTAAGCCTACACCTCTAATTAGCTTTTTAAGCGGGTCGTCGCCATCGAATAAAAATTTAAACCCGTCCATCGCGGCAATCATCTTCATTGCCTCGGTTTTACGCGCTCGCTCGTAAGGGCGCAGGTAACGAAGCTGGCCTACGTCTTTTTGTTCCTCTAACAAGGTGCCGAGTAATGCAGCCAAGGCTAATGCGTCTTGCATACCTAAGTTGGCCCCCTGCCCCGCCAAGGGATGAATTGTGTGGGCAGCATCACCCACCAGCACTATGCCGTCTTTAGCCCATTCTCGGGCATAACGCATCGTTAGCGGAAATGCGGCTCTAGAGGTTTCAAGCGATACTGGGCCTAATGCATTGTTGCTTGCCGCTACTAGCGCATTACAAAATTCGCTATCGGAATACCCTTGTAAGGCTTTAGCGGCATCTGGGGTTTGCGACCATACAATAGAACATACATTGGGGTCGCGCATGGGCAATAACGCCAAAGGCCCTGTTGGCGTGAATGCTTGGCGCGCTACGTTTTCATGAGGTTGCTGGGTACGAATGTTTGCAACAATGGCGGTGTGTTCGTAATCGCGAAACGTAATAGGAAAGTTCGCTTGTTTGCGCACGAAGGAATTAGCACCGTCGGCGCCCACTAATAATCTACACGACAGCGCATCGCCGTTTTCAAGCATTAGCATGTTTTGCTGAGGGCTACTTAAAACACGCTCTATGGTGGTATCAATTACCACAACGTTATCTTGCTTTAATACCGAATGGGCTAGGCCATTAACTAAAGCCTGATTTTCGATAATAACGCCCAAGGTATCGCTTTCTAGTTCACCTCCAGTATCTTTACCAGCAAAGTGAATATCACCAAAGCTGTCTTTATCCCACACGTACATAGCATTGTACGGGTTCGCTCTGCTTGCATCGATATGCTGCCAAACATCGGCATTTTTCAACGCGCTAATATTAGCCTGATTAATTGCGCTAACCCGTGCACCTGGCTTGTCGCCTAGTGGCTGGTCTATCAAGCCTTTATTTATAATAGCGATACGGCACGGCGCGTCTTTTAGCGCTGCGGCCAGGGTTAACCCTACTATTCCACCGCCTACAATGGCGATATCGACATGTTGCATATCGGCTCTCTTTTTTTCTGTTTTTTTGGGTTCTAGCTTCTTGGTTTTAGCTTCTTGGTGCTAGGCTTTTAACTAGCTTTTTCCCGCTAGCCCTATAGCTTAAACACTGCGCCCATATCCTGTGGTTTGCTGCACAAACGCACGCTTCGCACTTGGCATCACATTTAATGCAGTTAGCGCCATGTTTCTTGCTGCCACTAAGGGAAAATGACTATTCGAAAACGTACGTACTAACGTGTCGGTTAACGTAATAGTGGCGGTTCTGTCTTTATTGCGCTTGGCGGCGTAATCATTAAGTACGTTAAATTCCCCCGGATCGGTCACCCCTTTAAGCGTGTTCACCAAGGTAATAATATCGCGAAGTCCAAGGTTAAACCCCTGCCCTGCAATTGGGTGCAATGCTTGGGCCGCATTACCTACCACTACCGCACGATGGCTGGTAAGTGCATCGGTGTAACTTAATGCTAGTGGGTAGCTAGCCAGTTCACTGATGGCTGTAATTTGCCCTTGCCGGTAACCAAATTCTTGCTGTAACCGCCGAATAAACGCTTCAGGGCTAAGCTGAATAAGTGATTCCGCGTGCTCACGAGCGACCGTCCATACTACGGAAAACCCCTTTCCTTTCGCCACATGCCCATTAATTTCACTGTCGAAAGGCAAAAATGCAACGGGCCCGTTTTTGGTAAAACGCTCGTAAGCTTTGTTGTAATGAGGCTCGCTAGTATGGGCATTGAAGATAATAGCCACTTGCTGGTAATCGTCAGTGTGGCGGGTAAGCCCTACTTGTTGAGCAAGTGAAGAGCGACCACCATCGGCAATCACCAATAGTTTTGCATTAATAATGCTGCCGTTATTAAGCGTGACTGCAGTACTGTCGGTTTCGCGGGCTAAATGAGTAACCGTGGCGGGTGCAATGTGCTGATACTGCTTGCTTTGCGACATCACATTATGGGTAAGCGCACTTAGCGACACTACTTGCCCAAAGGTATTAATACCAAATTCACTGCTCGATAAATTCGTTAAGCCAATACCACCTTTATCGCTTACTTCAATATGTTCAATTTTGCCTTGATTTTGTTTTGCTAGCTCAGCTAGCCCTACGCCCATGGCATTTAACTCATTGACTGTTCGCCTAGCAAGGGCGATTACCCGCGTATCGGTTAACGGGTTAAAAGTGGCGCTTGCCTTGGAAGAACTGGTTGCATCGGCGGAACTGGTTTTATCAGAAAAGCTAGCTGCATTTGAGGGGCTGGCGGCATCTACCAAAGTCACCGAAAGGCCCGCTTGTTCAGATAGGCCTTTGGCCAACACGCAGCCTACTATGCCGCCACCTACAATCACTACGTCTTGCTGGCTCACGCTTTTGAACCTTCTTTTGTATTTTCTTTTTTACTTTCTTTATTAGCTGGCTGCATCAGGGCTTCGATGTCTTTCACCGTTTTAGGTACATCGGCGGTTAGAATATCTACGCCTGTTGCTGTCACCACAACATCATCTTCAATACGCACTCCAATGCCTTTGTATTGTTCAGGCACATCACTGTCGCTAGCAATATAAATACCCGGCTCTACGGTAAGCACCATGCCGGGTTTTAATAAGCGGTCTTGGCCGTTCAATTTGTAGTTACCTACATCATGCACATCTAAGCCTAAAAAGTGCCCTAGCCCGTGCATGTAAAACTGTCGCCATGCTTTTTGGTCAAGGTTTTCACCTACCGAGCCTTTTAACACGCCAAGGGCAACCAAGCCTTCGGTGATGACTTCAGCACTGTGAGTCATAGCGTCGGTTAGGGTAATACCTGGCCCAAGCATGCCCAATACACTTTCTTGTGCTTTTAACACTAGCTCATATATCTCGCGCTGGGGCTTAGTAAATTTACCATTTACGGGGAAAGTACGGGTAATGTCAGCGGCATAACCCTGAAATTCAGCGCCTGCGTCTATTAGTACTAAATCGCCGTCTTGGGTTTGCGATGAATTTTCGGTGTAATGCAAAATACAGGCATTTTCACCGCTACCCACAATTGTGCTGTAAGCCGGCGCGCGAGCACCTGCCATAGCGAACTCATGATGTAATTCCGCTTCCAGTTGATATTCGAAGCAGCCAGGTTTGGCATATTGCATAGCCCGCTTATGCGCGCGGGCGGTAATTTCTGCGGCGGCTTTCATCATGGCCACTTCACAGGCCGATTTAAACACCCGCATTTCATGCAAAATAGGGCGAACGTCGGTAATAGTTTTGGGCGCTAAGGCTTCTTTTGGTGCATTGCGCAAAGTAGCAACAGCGCTATTCACCTGTGCATCGGCTTCTTCATTTTCACCTAAGGCGAAATAAAGATGGTCTTGGCCTTGAAGTGATTCAAGCAAAGCATCACCTAGTTCAGATAGCTCAAAGGCTTCATCTAGGCTGAAGCGTGATAGTGCCGCTTCTGCGCCTAAACGTCTGCCTTGCCAAATTTCAGCGTCTTTATCTTTTGGTAAACACACCATGGCACGATAACTTTCACCATAACGTGGATGATTCGATAAAATTAACCAAGCGTCGGCTTCTTCGAACCCGGTTAAATACCAAAAGTCGCTGTTTTGTCTGAACAAGTATTCAGTATCTCGGCTTCGGGTCACTAAACCTGCTGCCGGAATAACACAGACACTATTAGGCAAACATTGCGCTAACAGTCTATCTTGACGAGCGATAAATTCTTGCGCACTAATCATCTCATTCGCCTTTCTTCATCAATATTATAAAACTCATGCATCTAATGACGATCATGCTATTCGAAAGATTACCCTTGCTTGTCATTTCACTCATGCCTTATGGAACAACGTTTTATTGCTTACGCGTTCCAACAAGCTTGAGATTATTTATTTAATGAACAGATGGCTTATCTTGCTGATCATCAAGCAAAGACTGCCCTAATTCGCTAAAGCACAAAATAGCGGATATCTTCACATATTCCATCACTTCAAATAAGGCGCGTTCCGACTCTTCATCGGCATCCATAGGTTCTTCCATACGGGCGATGTCAGCAAAATCTTCTAATGCTTCTTTTACATCGGCAGAACATTGCATTAAATCTTGCTGGTGTAAGCCAAATCCTAACATAAAGCCGTGCACCCAATTAATTAACGCTTCGCCTCTGTCATTGATAGGGGCTTGATCGTCAGGCAGCATTAACTGTAAGGCGAACTCAGGTTCAAGTAACTGCTGACACGTTTGATTAAACAATGTGTTTAACAGATAAGTGGTCGCATCGTTGAAGTTTTCACCTTGATTAATAGTGTCACTTAATGCAGAAAGCCACTTCTGATCGGTTAGCGACATTCCGCCACACAACATGCCACATAAAATACCGTGAACTTCGGCGCCATCTACCACTATGCCGTGTTGCGATAACTTGTTGCTAACGCTGTCGTAATCAAGCTGTTTTTCCACAAATAGGTTTCCTTTTTCGTTGAAACTTAATATTAGCAAAATAGCGCTATAAAACACACCATTGGTGATTTGGTCAGATGTTATTCAAGTAGTACTGGTCTTATGGGTTTTAACTGGCAACCTAGGATCAATTGCTCTATGATCGTCGTTACTGGATATGGAACTTCCTTTGCAGCAGATTAAGGTAAATGAGTAAAACAGACCTCACTTAAGCGAAGCAAATTTGAGCTTAAGTGAATAGCGTGTATAATTGCTGACCAACTGGTCAAGATTGGATTTATCGAATCTCATCAGTAATGGTTAAATTAGCTACGCAAATAATTCATTGGCGCTTTGGTGATCTACTTCACCCCACACCGCGTTTGATATACCCTGTTGCGTTATACAATAACAATGTTTCCTGGAATGTTCGCCAGTTCACTCTTGTCCCTGGCCGATGCTATTAAATTAGGAAGTTGAAACCATGGCTATTGTGCAAGCTCGGCTCGTATCGAGAAGCCTACGGCCATAGTGATGCTTCCGCCCTGAACTTTCGGTTCACGGGCGAACGATGAACAGCGGCATTTCGGGAGACGCCCTCTTTCGACGGAAGAAGAAATGGCAATAATAAATTTTGGCTCTATTAATATCGATCATGTTTATCAGGTAGATCACTTCGTTCAACCTGGTGAAACTCTTGCGTCTACTCACTACCAACAATTACTTGGTGGTAAAGGTGCGAACCAGTCAATTGCCCTAGCGCAAGCCGGTGCAGATGTTCGTCACGTAGGCAGCATTCATGAAAATGACGCAACGTTCAAACAAACGCTAATTAAAAAAGGCGTAGATTGTCGTGGTGTTAAATGCTCTGAAACCCCTTCAGGTCATGCCATTATTCAAGTAACGCCCAGTGGCGAAAATGCTATTGTGTTATTTGGTGGCGCAAACCAAACCATTACTGCCGATACCGTAAACAAAGCGTTGTTAGATACGTCGTCTTCCGATTGGGTACTTACCCAAAACGAAACCAGCAGTATTGCTGACGTACTTCGCTTGGCAAAAGAAAGTCAGCTTAAAGTTGCCTTTAACCCTGCACCTATGAGTGAGTCGGTTAAAGCCCTTCCTTTAGATTGTATCGATTTACTGATTGTAAACGAGACGGAAGCAGCAGCATTAACGGATAAAGAAGAATTAGACGATATTCTTACGGTATTTAAAGAGCAGTGGTCTCATTGCGAAGTTATCATTACACTAGGAAAAGCGGGTGTAATGATGTTAAGAGGAAACGATACCATAGAAGTGGAAGCGTTTTCTGTTGATGCAGTAGATACCACCGCCGCTGGCGATACTTTTATAGGTTACTTTTTATCTGCTTACAGTACTCACACTGATGCGAAACGTGCATTGATTAGAGGTTGTGCAGCTTCTGCTATTGCGGTTACCCGTGAGGGCGCTGCGCAGAGTATTCCTACGCAGAAAGAAGTTGACCGTTTTTTGGCAAAGCACACTAAATAAAAACGCACTAGAGTATTATTAATGGCACATAAGATAATTTTAGATACGGATCCTGGCATCGATGATGCGATGGCAATATTTTTTGCGTTTCAGTCTCCAGATATTGAAGTACTTGGTTTAACCACAGTTTACGGCAACGTACCTGTCACCATGGCGGCACAAAATGCCCTTACCCTTTGCGAAATTGCAGGTAAAGACATTCCAGTAACCAAAGGTGTTGGTATGCCTTGGGTAGGTCCTGAATCAACGTACGCGCATTTTGTACATGGTGATTATGGTTTTGGTCACATTAAACCAGAAGCGCCTAAAACCGAACTAGATCCTCGTAGTTCTGCTCAGTTTATTGTGGATATGGCCCGTAAATACCCTGGCGAAGTGACGCTTGTGGCTATTGGCCCATTAGGTAACTTAGCGCTAGCACTACGTTTAGAGCCAGAACTGCCTAAGCTAGTGAAAGGCGTTACCATCATGGGCGGCGCAGCCTTTGTACGTGGTAACGTAACGCCACTTGCCGAAGCTAATATTTGGAACGATGCCTACGCTGCCGAAATTGTATTTGGTGCAGAGTGGGACTTAACCATGTTCGGCTTAGACGTGACTAACGACACGCCGTTTTCTCCTTCTTTTGTTGAAACATTAGAAGAAAAGAATGCGAAGCTTGGTGGTTTTGTAAAAGACACTGCCCAGTTCTATATGGATTTCTATTCAGCCAATCGTGAAGATCGTGTTTGTTTCTTCCACGATGCATTCCCGCTTGCACATTTACGCCATCCTGAGTTATTCGAACTTACCGAAGGCCATGTGCGTGTTGGTACTGGCGAGCTAGATCGTGGTCAAACAGCAGTGGCCCCGAAGGGTACAACCCCTAGCCCACTGTGGAACAATGCGAACACCATTAAAGTGGCTACAAAAGTAGATCACGCTAAATTGGAACAATTGTTCATAGACACCTACGCTTTATAGATGTGAAAGGGGGCTGTTCTATGGTAGTCGGCCTCCTGCTTTCACATTTTAGTTGAGTTGAGGTAATGTGAAAGAATGATCCCTGCCAAGGTTCCAGCAAACGAAGAACAGCGTCTTAGAGAGCTATTAAGCTACGATGTACTTGATACGGACGCCGAACAACTCTTCGACGACTTAACTCAACTTGCTTCACAAATTTGTGACGCGCCCATTGCATTAATTAGCCTAGTTGACCCCGACAGACAATGGTTCAAATCTCGTGTAGGGATTGAAGCCACCGAAACCTCTCGTAATATCGCTTTTTGCTCACATGCTATTTTACAGCGTGAAGTGTTCGAAGTATCTAACGCAAAAGAAGATCCGCGCTTTCATGATAATCCGTTAGTGACGGGCGAGCCCAATATTCGATTCTACGCCGGCGCACCGCTATTAACGCCATCAGGGCATGCCATTGGCACGTTATGCGCAATAGACGATAAACCCAAAACCCTAACTAGTCTTCAACGCAATGCACTTAAGACATTAAGTGAATCAGTGGTTGCGCATTTGGAATTGAAACGTAAGAACAGAGAACTTGAGCGAACCAGCCAGTTTAAATCTGACTTTCTTTCATACATTAGCCATGAAATTAGAACGCCCCTAAATGCGATAAACACGTTCAGCAACTTGCTTGAAGGCGAAGCCAAGCAGCTTTCACTGCCCACTAACTTTACAGACTCGCTTGGGCATATAAGCAAAAGCGGTGAGCGCTTGCTTGAAATAGTGAACTCTGTGTTGGATATGAAGCAAATCGAAGCGGGTAAAATGCGCGTTATGCCCCGCCCTGTAGGCACTGCCGACTTTTTCACTCATTTATTCTCGTTAACCCGAATTCGCGCTGAAGACGGGAATGTTATTTTTAATTCAGCTATTGATGACAATGTTCCCCACTCTCTCAATTTTGACGACACTAAATTTGGCCAAGTAGCCCTAAACCTATTGTCGAACGCCATTAAATATACCCATGCCAACAAGCACGTTTCCATTCAAGTGAAGTACAAGCAAGGGAATTTGTTGCTGGCGATTAAAGATGAAGGCATTGGCATTAGTGAAGAGGAACAAAAGAAACTTTTCGCACCATTCGAGCGAATGGAGAACGCGCATCAATTTGATGGTACAGGCTTAGGCCTAAATATTACCAAGAAGCTGGTTGAGTTGATGGGGGGATCTATAAAACTTAGCAGTAAGCTAAACGAGGGTACTCGTGTAAGCGTAACCATTCCTGCTGAAGAAGTTAGTGCCAATACTATCGAGCACGACCCCGCGCTTTTACAGCCCCAAAAGCTAAATATTCCTACTGACTCTTACGTATTAGTAGTGGAAGATCATTATATTAATCAGATAGTGATAAAAACCATATTTGATAAACTTGGTTTGCCAATATCAGTTGTAGGTAGCGGTGAAGAAGGCGTAGAGTATGTAAAATCTAATCCGGTAGATTTAGTGTTGATGGACATCAACTTGCCGGGTATTGACGGAACAGAAGCCACTCGACAAATTAAGCAAATACGCGCAACACTGCCCGTAATCGCCTTAACCGCAGATGTTATCACGCAACGAGATTTGTTATTAAAAAATGGCTTAGACGACCTACTTACCAAGCCCGTTGAAAACGCAGAGCTTATTAGGGTACTTAATCACTATTTAGGAAAGTAAGACAAAGTGGAGCCACTGGAAGCCTGCTGTATGGAACGGAATACGTCACACATTATGCCCAAAAAAACATCACGAGCAACACTGCGAAAGGCATTAAGAGCATTGCGCAACGAATTACCTGAATCACAGCAGCAGCGCGCTGCTATCGCAGTACGCGACAACCTCATGTCATTGCCCGATATTACCAACGCATCATCTATTGCTTGTTACCTGCCTAACGACGGTGAAGTGGATTTACGCCCTTTTATGCATGCTTGCTGGAAGCTGAACAACGCATCTGCCCTTCATACTTCTTTGCCTGTGTTGCATCCGGTTTGCAAAGGTCACCTGCTTTTTCTTCGATATTCAGAGAAAACGCCAATGCGCGTGAACAAATACAACATTGAAGAGCCAATGTTAGCCTGCCCAGATGTTATTCCGACTTTTCATCATCAGGTGATACTTATGCCATTAGTAGGGTTCGATGCGAGTGGAAATCGTTTGGGCATGGGCGGTGGCTATTACGACCGCACGTTAGCTAGCATTCAAGCACAAATGATAAAGCCAAAACTCATTGGTATTGCCCACAATTGCCAGCAAGTAGACCAACTTCCCGTTCAGCAATGGGACATTCCTGTAAACGCTATTATCACCCCCACACAGCAGTTGAGCTTTAATCGTACATAACGCACCGTAAATTCCCCTATCACGGTGGGTTAGCTAGCGGTTTTCCGGTAAACTGATGAAAATTTAGTTAGGAGAGTCACTATGGATCAAAATGCAAAGAAGCAAGCAGTCGCTAAAGCAGCCATCGAATATGTTGAAAATGGCAGTATTGTTGGTGTAGGTACTGGCTCCACGGTTAATTTTTTCATTGAAGAACTCGGCAAAATTAAAAATAACATTGAAGGGGCAGTATCAAGCTCTGATGCCTCTACCAAGTTACTAGAAGCCCTAGGCATTGAAGTATTCGCACTAAACGATGTTAGCAATATTTCAGTGTATATCGACGGTGCTGATGAAGTTACCGAACACAAACACATGATTAAAGGCGGCGGTGCAGCCCTTACCCGCGAAAAAATTGTGGCCGGTGCATCAACCACATTCGTGTGTATTGTAGATGATAGCAAGCGCGTTCCCGTGCTTGGCAAATTCCCTCTTCCTGTTGAAGTTATTCCTATGGCGCGATCTTTTGTGGCTCGCGAGTTGGTAAAATTGGGCGGCGATCCTGAATACCGTCAAGGCGTAGTAACCGATAACGGCAACGTTATTTTAGACGTACATAACCTTGAAATCTTAAACCCAAGAGAGCTTGAACAGTCGATTAATAACATTCCTGGTGTAGTCACCAATGGCATATTCGCCCTACGTGGCGCAGACATCGTACTATCGGCCACCGAAACCGGTGTGGATACCTTTAAATAATAGCTTTAAATAATAGCTTTCAAGTTAAACTGATTTCTGTTAGATTTCCGTTTAGACGTCTAGATGGCCTTTCGAGAGTTTGAGGCTAGTACTAGTCGGATGTACCTTCATCGTTACACGTTGATGTAAATTGCGGATACGATGAAGCTGCTCACGTCGAAGAATGTATAACGCGGGGCAGATGGGAGGGAGTAAGGTCGGAACAAACCCTCCACCGCATGGATGCGGTGGCGGAGCGCCCATGGATGGGTTTACCGCGTGTTTGTGTAGGCCTTCTCCCTCCCAGCTGCCGCCCAAACAGCGTACTTATTAAGTTTTACTACAGCGAGAGATAGCAAATCCATGAGCAAAGTTTCACTAGAGAAGGATAAGATCCGGATATTGTTGTTAGAGGGTGTGCATCAAAGTGCACTAGAAACCTTTAAGAATAATGGATACACCAATATTGAGTATCTCAAAACGTCCCTTCCTGAAGAAGAGCTTGTTGAGAAAGTGAAAGATGCGCACTTTATTGGCCTTCGTTCACGTACTCAAATTACTGAGAAGGTAGTAGATGCTGCTCAGAAATTGGTAGCTATTGGTTGTTTCTGTATTGGTACTAACCAAGTTAATTTAGAAGCAACGCAACGCCGTGGTATTCCGGTATTTAACGCACCGTTTTCAAATACCCGTTCAGTGGCAGAGCTTGTACTTGGTCAGCTTATTCTTTTACTACGCCAAGTGCCTAGCAAAAGCGCCAAAGCTCACCGCGGTGAGTGGGAAAAAACGGCCAATGGTTCGTTTGAAGCCCGTGGTAAAACATTAGGTATTATTGGTTACGGCCACATTGGTACCCAGCTTAGTATTCTTGCCGAACACTTAGGCATGCGCGTACAGTTCTTCGATATTGAAGATAAACTGGTATTAGGTAACTCAACGCAAGTTAAGTCGTTAGAGAAGCTGTTGAACACCTCTGACGTGGTATCGCTTCATGTGCCTGAAACTCAGCAAACGCAAAACATGTTTGCAGCTGAGCAGTTTGCGCAAATGAAGAGAGGCAGCATTTTTATAAATGCGTCTCGCGGAACGGTTGTAGATATTGACGCTCTAGCCGATGCGCTTGAAAGCGGGCAGTTAAATGGCGCAGCTATTGATGTATTCCCTGTTGAGCCTAAGTCGAATAACGAAGAATTCCAATCGCCTTTACGTAAGTTTGATAATGTTATCCTTACGCCGCATGTAGGTGGTAGTACTCAAGAAGCGCAAGAAAACATTGGTATAGAAGTAGCCGGTAAATTGGCGAAGTACAGTGATAATGGTTCTACCTTATCTGCAGTTAACTTCCCTGAAGTATCATTGCCAGAGCACATTAGCCGCTCTCGTTTACTTCACGTGCATAAAAACCAGCCGGGTATTCTTACTCAAATTAACCAAGCGTTTGCAGAGAAAGGCATCAACATTGAAGCCCAGTACCTTCAAACTAACGCAGAAATTGGTTATGTAGTGGTAGATGTTCAGCAAGACCGAGCCTATGACGCGCTTGCACAACTCCAGCAGATTGACGGTACGATTAAGACCCGTATTCTTCACTAATGCTATGCATGACGGTTGTCAGATGCCGTCATGCGCTTTAAAGACATAAAAAAACGCTGCCAATTGGCAGCGTTTTTTGTTTCTACTATCGTCAATACGATTTTAGAAGAAGTTGTAAACTAGCGTTACTGCAGTTTCAGTATCAAGCTTTTCAACGTCATCAGATACGTTAGAGTTGTGGTCTAGCTTGAATGACACCTTCATAGAAAGGTTACCGCTAATAGTAGCCGTAAGTGCCGATTCAGCACGAGATTTCGTGTTGTCAGAACCCACTTCCGTACTCACTGTTTGAGTGAATCTAGCTGTGTCTGAAATTTTCCAAGAGTAAGCACTTGAAGCACGAACAATCATACTGTTCTGCTCTTCGCCTTCTTGCGTTTCAGCAAACGAGTAACCAGGACCGATTGAGTACTCTAAAGTGTGACGATTATTTTCAAGTACTTTTTGGTTCCAACCCACAGCAAGTGTTGATTGATAGTCGAAGTTACTTAAACGGTCATCTTCATACGATGCGAAACCAAACAAACGATAATCAGGGTTGTCTAACTTGTAGTTACCCTGTGCAGAGCCGTAAAATTTTTGCGCAGATGTGTATTCTTCTTCGGTACCATCGTCGTTATCTACCGTTTCTTTCTTGTATAGACCTTCAAGAATGTAGTCGTTGCTCCACTGCTCTAACTCTTGGTGAGCAGTAATACCGGCACTAATTGACGATGTTTCAGTGTTACCTGTTGTAGCGATAATACCTAGCTCACCTTCCATAGTGAAAGGTTTAACGTCATCTTGAGCAAAAGTAACAGAAGAGAAAGACAAGGCCAAAAGTGATGCGATAAGCTGTTTTTTCATTAGCAATCCTAGTAGTGTTTTATCCTTTTGCCATGCTGTGAATACCCAACGTAAGCGCTAGCCAGCATAGCCTGAAAAATCTGCGCCAATAGTACCTACCTAAATTTACGAGTCAATGAGGGCAGTACAAAAAGCGAGCAATAAAACGTAAAATTTACACTTATTGATAAGCTTTAAGCCTGATTGTTAGAAGAATTGATAAACCAAGGCCACTGATGTCTCGGTACTTAACCCATCTACATCTTCGGTAGTATCAGTTTCATGATTTAAAATAAACGACAGCTTCATGGCTAAAGAGCCAAACACATTGGCTGACAAAGACGTCTCAGAACGAGATTTAGTATTTTCATCACCCGCTTCAGTGCTAACAAATTGTCGAAGGTTAGCACCAGAAGCCCAGTGATATTTGTATTCAGCAGATGCCCTTACAATTACACCGTTATTGATATCTTCATCTAACGGTTCTTCAAGCTCGACAAAAGCGTAACCCGGCCCAACACTGTAACGAAACTCACTGACTTCGTCTCGCCAGAGACGCTGCGACCAACCCGCGGCCAATGAAGCACGATGCTCATACCCGCTAAAAGAATCATCTTCATAATCGCCGTACATGAACAAGCGTCGACCAGGCTGGTTTAATTTGTAATCGAACTGAGCACTGCCATAGAAGCGTTTGGCCGATAATTCGCGACCAGAGCCATCGGTGTTACTTTCTTGATAAAGCATTTCTGCAAAGTACAGACTGCTCCAATTTTCAGTTTCATGATCGGCGTTAATACCCGCTTTAATGCTCGCTGCAGACGTATTCCCAGTATTTGAAAGTATACCTAACTCACCGTTCAGCGAAAATCTAGGCACTTCGTCGTCGGTGTCTGGCGTAAAATCGGCGTGATAAAGCGTTTGAATTAAATCGCGATCTGCCGCGAAGACGGCAGTGCTTATACTGAGTAGACAGCATACTGCACAAAATAATTTGGTTAGATTAAGCATAATTTCTAGTAATTTTTTATAGGTTCGGTGTTGTTATGCCATAGCCATTTAACACCCTATTATGCCCATCCGTGGGTATTACGTAAGCTATGTGTTTTTACCGCTTAGCTTTTTACCGCTTAGTTGTACAATCGAGCGCTTGCTGAACGGTTTCTAAATTCATATTTAACAACCGTCAAGCTGCTTTGCGTCATACAAAGCCCAAAGCTGCCTTCCATTGTTTTACCTCACTGCCGATAAATCAATGTATAAGCATGGAAATCTTTGCTGTTTCTCTATCGGCGAACTCTATGGCATTTGCCACGTCATCTAGGTTTACACCACTATTATTGGCTATGTCTTCTAAAAAAAGTTCAATGTCAGCATCAGTTTTTTTATTTTGCTGCATGGAAGTGACCCTTGACGCTAATGCCAGTAGCGCAATATCGCTATCTGAAGCCTGCCTCGACACATCATTAGCGTGCATAACCGGATAATAGAGCACAAGAGGAAGCTTCCAATTTTCTAATATGGTACCGCTACAGTTAGAAAAGGTAAAACCAAAATGGTGAATTTGTCTTGCCCCTAGCAACATATCACTATCTTGCTCAATGTAATTTTTGTAAAGCTCGGGCGAGCGTTTAGCTATCACCAATTCACTGAGGTTTTGCAATATACCCATCACGAAGAAACGCTCGCTACCACGTATATTACTGGCCTTGGCCAATTGCTTCGCCACCATTCCACAATACACCGAATCGAACCAATATTTATCAAGATTAATAAGCTGGGTATCAAAGTATTTAAACGCAGTGTTGGCAGTTTCCGCAATCACCAAATTATACAAAGCTTCACCACCAATAATGTTGATGGCTTTTGAAACAGACTCTACCTGTGATGGAAACCGGAATAATGAACTGTTTGCCAATCGCAGCACCTTGGCGGTTAATGACGCATCCAAACTAATTAAATCGCCAAGGTCGCTTGCACTTGAACGCGGGTTATCTAATACCGAGCGGATACGTATACATATATCTGGCAAGGTAAATGACTTTGTAGCAAACGACACATATTTATTTAAGGACATGCAAAGGTTCCACTTTTAGCTATTGCATGAGGGTGTATAAAAATAAAAACTACACCACTTATGCTTTATCAATTTTCTCGGGAGGCGTATCAAACATAGAAATTTGACTAGGCTCTCGGACTTCTTTTGTTGCTTCATTTTGACGACGGGCTCTGCTTAAGGCCGATTTTTTACGGCGCTGACATGCCACTATGACTTTTCGGCGAGTTCCGTCGTCAATCTTGAGCCAATACAATCGCTCTTCTCGGCTGCGGTAGCATCCTTTGCAATACCCTCGCGGTCCAGACTCACAAACACCAATACAGGGGCTTGGAATTTCAAAGAACTCCAGTTGCTGTGCTGGTGGCTTTTGGTCTGTCATGTTTACCTGTATGCGTTTGCTAAAACGCGTTGCGTTAAATTAAAAACACCTTTTTAATGCCACTAATATATTGTTACTGGCCACGTAAACTAAGATAGCTTTTACATTACTCCAGTATATTTTGGGCAAACTCACCAAAATAGCAACTCTGTAATAATACATGAGTATTAATCTACCAGTGTATAGTCAATAGTCGAAACTACCCGTACCTGCTTAATATGGGGGTGATGATGGTCTCTACTAGAGATAGAAAACCGTCCCTGATTAGCCCGTTTTATTTTCCCTAAGGTACTTTTTGAGTCTTGCGCGAATTTTTCAGCCACTTCTCTGGCGTTAACTGTGGCTTCCTCAATCATTGCTGGCTTCACTTCATTTAAGCGCGTAAATACATAATCGGGCTGTGCTTGATAGTGTTGATTGGTTAGCACAACACCAGACTTTAATAAGCTACCTATCTGGCTCATGACCAAGCGTACCTTTTCAACCTCGTTTGAAAACACCGTAATGGTTTGCACTGCGGTGTAACGAAATGGCGCTTTTTCTGTTCCTCCATACTGCTGGGCTAGCTTGTCGGTAATATCTGGCTTACCAATGGTAATTCCGTCTTCGGCAATGCCGTTACTCTGTAAGAATTCAGACACTTTCATGCTGTTAGCTTCAATGTGATTGTATAGCGCGGGTAAATCATTGCCCGCATCAACAAATTGAATAGGCCAAATCACGCGATCAGCTAAGTATTCTCGTTCTGATAAACCTTTAACGGTAACTACCCTGTCCCACGTTTGCATGTCGTTTAATGCTGATGATACCTGTAGCCCTAATATGCCAAGCGCACTCACCATTCCTATTGCCACTACCACTGCTGCACCTGTTTTCATTGCTCTGGTTTCCATTTTTATTGTTGGTAGTACTAGCGTAAGTTCTATAAGGGGCGGTATTAGGTACTGAAATGGCTGAAAAGATTGAGACTTAACGATACATAATGACCAATTGTGGCCGAAAAGAGGTGGGAGAAATGGTAGAAATTAGCGTTTATTCCCCTCTATTATCATTTTGCGAGCTCTTGCATCCGAATTTCGAATCATGTCATCAATTAATGCTGTTTCAGGCATGTTCTTCCAGTATTTTTTGGGCATCGAGCTTAACATCGCATTCTTTTTGATACGGGCGGGATTAAATATATTAGCGTAGTAAGTGAGCCAATATTTTTCGATACGGTCTTCATTAGGAAACACACTCGGATCGGGATTATCTTCTAAAACTAGCTTTTCAGTATCCCAATGAGCAGCCCGATAAGGCGTTAATATAGACCACCGCATATTCTTAAAGCGAGTTTGGAAGAAGTCGAGTTTAATCTCTAAGCTAAAATGTTCCGGTTCATACCAAGCGATAAAGTGCTCTTGTCCGTCAAGCGTAACTTCTCGAAATCTCAAAAAAGCACTTATTTTATATGCATCGCGCTTTACCGCTTTGGCTAACGTAGTAAGTTGCATGATATCTTCATCAGTTTTTAACTGAATAAGGTTTTTGTTTTCGAAAATAACCCGCCATAACACCCGATAACACAATGCGAATCGGCTCGCATCTTGATGACACAGCGCATACTTAAGAATCATTAAGACTGACTTGGGAATAGTGTGTTTCGTATTTGGCCTGCTGGTTACTACGGCTGGTTCCCCGCCGCCAAACAGGTCGTCTTGTATAGACTCTGAAGTTTGCCAGATAATATTTTCAGGGGGGATAGCTTGCGCCAAACATTCTCTTGCTGCTATGCGCCACTCATCGTACCCAGGCACCGAAGTGATTGTGATTGTTTTCATCTTACTGCTAATCCTACTTCAGCTAGGCGCCGAATAACTCAAACTGCTTCGGCGGTTTGAACTGTAACTCAAAATTATTACTATCGAGTAAGTGAATAGCAGGTGAGTAATCACTCACGCTAATGAAAGGTTTCAGCTTTTGTAGTGGCAGACGCATTTTAGTGAGATCCATCCAGCTAAGCTTTGTATAACGACGAATCGCTAGAATTTTTTGTACGGTGCGTGCACCAAGACCTGGCACTCTTAACAACATGAGTTTGTCGGCTTTATTTAAATCAATGGGAAACACATGACGATTGCGCAATGCCCACGCAAGTTTAGGGTCGTGGTCCATATCAAGCATGTCATCGTGCACGATTTCGTCAAGCGTAAATCCGTAGAAACGCAGTAGCCAATCAGCTTGATAAAGACGATGCTCTCGCACTAAAGGCGCAGGCTTCAACGGCAAGACTTCTGATGCATCGGGTATTGGCGAGAATGCAGAGTAATAAACTCGGCGCAGCTTTTGTTGGCTATAAAGTTGAACACTCGCTCCCAAGATGGTTTTATCATTTGAGCCATCGGCCCCTATAATCATTTGCGTGGACTGTCCGCCAGGGGCAAAGCGAGGAGGACGTTTGCCTGTATGCGTCTTATCTACTTTATGCTCAGTTATTTTGTCTTTCAGGGTATTCATCGCACTATGAATAGCGCCGAGATCTTTTTCGGGCGCATATTGATTTAATGAAGGCTGGGTGGGCATTTCTACATTAATGCTTAACCTGTCAGCATATAAGCCAGCTTCAGCCTGAAGTTCAGGCGATGCATTGGGGATTGTTTTAAGGTGAATATACCCCTTAAACCCGTGTTCAACACGTAAGGATTTGGCAATACGCACCATGCTTTCCATTGTCAGGTCTGGCGAACCGACAATGCCTGAACTAAGAAACAAACCTTCGATATAGTTACGCTTATAAAAATTCAGGGTTAGCTCTACCGTTTCTTTGACCGTGAAACGGGCACGTTGAACGCTACTTGATACTCTATTGATGCAATAGTGACAATCGTAAATACAGTAGTTTGTCATGAGTATCTTCAGTAAAGAGACACACCGCCCATCAGGAGTAAAACTGTGGCATATACCCGTTCCGCCAGTAAGAGAACCAATGCCAGTTTTATCAGTTTTACCCGCCTTTCGCTTACCTGCCGTACCGCTTGCACAGGAAGCGTCATACTTGGCTGCATCTGAGAGAATTTCGAGTTTTTGAATCAGTTTGTCATGCATTGCAGGTAATTACTTTCTTTTAGCAAATACACAACGTCAGTGAATTCAGTATTAAATTATGAAAAAAGACGTGTGCATTGCTATTTCGTTTTCAGAATATAAAAAGCGTTATAGCATGTATAAATATACAGTACAAATGCATTTTGCTATCAAAAAGCAAAGCGTAAAAAGTTTGATCCAATGCGCCTTTCACTCACCTCCTCTCACCTACCCCTTCTAGCCCAACGCCTCTCCCAATCCATCTGGCCCAACACCTCTCCCCGATGCCAATCATAAAAAAAGGCCACTTAAATTAAGTGGCCTAAAGTGCCTCCAAAGTACGAGGAGGAGGCAACGCTTGGGTAAACGGGAGAGTTAACCGTTACGTTTTAACAAGTAGTAAAATACAGGGGTAAGAATTAAGCCGAACACGGTGACCCCAATCATGCCAGAGAATACCGCTACACCCATGGCTTGACGCATTTCTGCACCCGCACCAGTGGAAAGCACCATCGGTAACACACCCATAATGAATGCAATCGATGTCATCAGAATGGGGCGAAGACGCAATTTGCTGGCCTCTTTAATGGCTGATAGCGCGTCCATACCCTTGTCTTGCAGTTCTTTGGCAAACTCCACTATCAGAATGGCGTTTTTAGTCGCAAGCCCCACCAACACAATTAAGCCAATTTGGGTAAATATGTTGTTGTCGCCGCCGTATATCACCACACCAATTAATGCGCTTAGCAAGGTCATAGGAACAATTAATATAATGGCCAGTGGTAAGCGCAAACTTTCATATTGCGCTGCCAATACTAAGAATACCAACAGTACGACTAACGGGAAAATAAAGGCCGATGCATTGCCAGCCAATATTTGCTGATAGGTTAGCTCGGTCCACTCGTAGGTCATGCCTAGCGGTAGCGTTTCATCAAGAATTTGCTCAATCGCGGCTTTGGCTTGATCTGAACTGTAGCCCGGCGCTGGTGAACCATTTACTTCAGCGGTGACATAGCCGTTGTAATGCATCACCCTGTCTGGCCCTGCACTGTGCTGAATATCTAGGAATGAACCTAGTGGGATCATATCGCCTTTATCGTTTCGCACTTTAAACTGGGTGATATTTTCAACATCTTGGCGGTACTGTGCATCGGCCTGAACATTTACCTGATAAGTTCTACCGAACAAGTTGAAGTCGTTGACATAAGCTGAACCTAAATACGCCTGCATGGTGTCAAACAAGGTACCAATATTAACCCCTTGGCTAACGGCTTTCTCGCGATCTACATCCACATTTAACTGAGGCACGTTCACTGTAAAACTAGTGAAGCTACCGGTTAATGCTGGGTGCGCCCAGGCTTTGCCAATCACCTCTTGGGTTACTTTTTCAAGTTCAGCAAAACCTAAGTTTCCTCTATCTTGCACTTGTAGCCTAAATCCACCAATGGTGCCAAGCCCCATTACCGGCGGTGGCGGGAATATAGCTACATACGCCCCTTTTATAGAAGCAAATTGTTGGTTCAGTTGCATTGCAATAGCACCGGCTGACATGTCGGGACTTTGACGTTCATTGAACGGTTTAAGTGGTGTGAACAAAACCCCTGAACTTGGACTGGTTGTAAAACCATTAATATTCAAACCAGGAAATGCGACTGCATCTGAAACCCCAGGGTGTTCCATCGCAATACGCGACATTTCACGCACCACTTCCTCGGTTCTATCTAGCGACGCGGCATTAGGCAACTGCGCAAATGCAATAAGGTACTGTTTATCTTGCGGTGGTACGTAGCCAGTAGGTGTATTAGCAAACTGGAAATAGGTTAACCCTAACAAACCAGCGTAAAGCACCACTACTACACCGCTTTTGCGAATAAGCCCGCCTACAGCGCCCGTGTATTTTTTGGCACCGCGATCGAACATTTTATTAAACGGCGTAAATACAAACCGACCTAATAATTTATCCATACCACGGCTTAACCAATCTTTTGATTGGCCATGGGGCTTTAATAATAACGCCGACAGCGCTGGGCTTAAGGTTAATGAGTTAATCGCCGAGATAAAGGTAGAAATGGTAATGGTTAACGCAAATTGCTTATAAAACTGACCGGTTAGGCCACTCATAAAGGCAGTTGGGATAAATACCGCTGCCAATACCAAGGTGGTCGCAATAATAGGGCCTGTTACTTCTTTCATAGCTTGCACAGTGGCATCGAATGGCGCTTTGCCATCGGCAATATTCCGCTCTACGTTTTCCACCACCACAATGGCATCATCAACTACAATGCCGATAGCGAGTACTAGTCCAAACAACGATAACGCGTTTAACGAAAAGCCCATCAATTGCATAAACGCAAAAGTACCTACCAATGAAATGGGCACAGCCACTAAAGGAATAATAGAAGCGCGCCACGTTTGTAAAAACAGCACTACAACCAAAACAACCAGTAGCACAGCTTCAAATAACGTATTTACCACCGCTTCAATGGAACCACGTACGAAGACGGTAGGATCGTAAACAATGTCGTATTCCAACCCTTCTGGAAACATTTTTTCAAGCTCGGCCATGCGAGCACGCACATCATCAGAAATTTGTATGGCGTTAGAACCTGGTGCTTGAAATATAGGTAGTGCAGCTGCTGGGTTGTTATTTAACAATGAACGCAAGGTGTAGTAATCGGCACCTAGCTCAATGCGAGCGACGTCTTTTAAGCGGGTAATTTGACCGTTGTCTCCCACCTTAACAATAATGTTTTCAAACTCACTTTCATCTTCTAGGCGACCGCGTACATTGATAAGCAGTTGAAACTCACTAGTACCCGTGGGCTGTGCGCCTAAACTCCCTGCCGCCGCTTGTTGGTTTTGCTCGGAAATAGCAGCAACTACATCACCAGGGTTCATTTGCAGCGAGGCTAATTTATTGGGATCTAACCATACGCGCATGCTGTATTCACCAGCACCAAATAAACGAACTTGCCCTACCCCTTCAACTCGCGCGAGTTCGTCTTTTACAAATTGGTCGGCATAGTTAGACAAATAAAGCATGTCGTAACGTTTATCAGGTGAGGTTAAGTGCACCACCATGGTTAAATTAGGTGACGATTTTTCGGTAACAATACCTAGGCGTTGTACTTCTTGTGGCAATCGCGGTGTGGCGCGGTTAACCCGGTTTTGTACTAGCGTAGTGGCATCATCAGGATCGGTGCCAATAGCAAACGTAATGGTAAGGGTCATGCGCCCATCAGATGTGGCCTGCGAAGACATGTAAATCATATCTTCTACGCCATTAATCTCTTGCTCTAAAGGCGTGGCGACGGTTTCCGCTATCACCTTAGGGTTTGCGCCAGGATAGTTAGCCGTTACCACAACCGTAGGTGGCACTACTTCTGGGTATTCTGTTATAGGTAGCTGCCAAACAGCAATGGCGCCGCCAATGAAAATGAGCAGGCTTAGTACACCTGCAAAAATAGGGCGACGAATGAAAAATTGCGAAAAATTCATTAGTTAATTCCAGTACCCGCTGCGCTATCAGTAAGAGCATCAACGTTAGCCAAATTGGTTACATTGTCTACACGAGACTGCCAGTTTTGTAAGCTTGCTAGCGCTTCTTTATCACCCATATCAACCTGATTTGGCGCTACAACCGCTCCTGGGCGTACGCGCTGAAGGCCATCAACTACAATAGTGTCGCCAGCTACCAAGCCGCTTCGAATAATGCGCATGCTACCTACTTTGTCACCCAAGGTAACGGCACGGTATTCCACTTTATTTTCGCTGTTTAACACCAACACAAATTTGTTATTAAGGTCGGTGCCAATGGCTTTTTCTTTAATCAGAATACCTTGCTCGTTGGTATCTCCGGCCAGCTTTAAATGCGTAAAAAGCCCAGGCATTAAACGGCCATTCTCATTATTGAAAACCGCGCGAACACGAAGGGTGCCGGTATTGCCATTCACTTGATTATCGACGAAATCGATTTGCCCCCAGTGTCCATAGTCTTGCTCATTGGCAAGACGCATAGCCACGGCTTGGTCGTTTACCGCAGAATCTGCTTTATCATCGCTACTTACGTAATTTAGGTAGGTTTGCTCATCAATATCGAAGTAAGCATAAAGCTGATGGGTAGACACTATACTAGTAAGTTCAGACTGCCCTGCCGTTACATAGTTACCTTCTGTAATATTTGCGCGAGACACACGGCCAGAAATAGGCGCTTCAACACGGGCAAAACCACGGTTCAAACGAGCGACATCTAACGCCGCTTTTGTTTGGTTTATGCTAGCAAAAGCTTGATTCTTGCCGGCCAAACGCTCATCTAGCACCTCTTGCGAAACCGCTTGGGTTTTACGAAGCTTTACGACTCTGTCGTAACTTTGCACAGATAAGTCGTAACGACTTTTTGCTTCTTCAAGTTGCGCAGTTAATCGCTCAACTTCTGCTTTAAAAGCTCGGTTATCAATAAGGAATAAGGTTTCGCCCTGCTCTACATATTCGCCTTCTTCAAAGGCAACAAATTCAATGTATCCTGAAACACGTGGGCGAAGCGATACGGTTTGTGGCGCTTCTAAACGGCCAGTAAAGCTGTCCCATTCAGTTAAACGCTGTGAGACCACTGGCGCAACGTCTACAGGAATGCCTGCATTCGCATGCATTTGGTGGCTAGGGTCCGCATCGTCGCTACCACATGCGGCGACAAGCGCAGTTAGGCTTAATATTGCCAAAAATCGAGTTAAAGTCGTCATTGCAAGCGTCTCTAAAAGTGTGAAGGCGTGCATTATGCACATCGCAATACAATAAAAATAATTATATTTTTATATGCAACACATCATAAAATGATATATATTGAGAAGTATGAAATTTAGGCTATTTTGCTCAGGGTGTTACATGAAAGTTGGCACCACAGCATTAAGCGAAAAAGTGTACTGGTAATAGCTAGACACGCCGTGTAGAGAAATACTGAAGCGATAAAAAGCGATGGGTTCGCCGCGTATTTACGGAGTATTTCCTTACCTCGGCTTTACCTCAGCATTGAACTAGAACCCAGGTACAGAACTAATTTATGAATAATCGGAGTGACTGATGCGCCCACATGATTTGAATTTATTGATGATATTTGATGCCATCATGACAGAAGGCGCGATTACCCGCGCTGCTGATAGATTGTCGATGACACAGCCTGCAGTCTCAAACGCCCTTTCTCGCATGCGTACCGCATGGAAAGACGAGTTATTCGTAAAGGATGGTCGTGGTATTCAACCCACCTCTTATGCTAAGAACCTGTGGAGCCAAATTCAAGGCCCATTGGGTCAACTTGAAGTTGCCGTCAGTCCCGCGGAATTTGACCCTGCTACGGCCAAGCGTACCTTTCGTATATCGGCCACCGACAGCATTGTTGCTATGGTATGGGGGCCGCTTCGTAAGGTTATTGAAAATGAAGCGCCAGGCATTAATATTCATGCGATCCCCAGTTACGATTTGGGTACTGATAAGGTATTGAAAGATGCTGAGGCTGAACTAACTTTTTCTAAATACCATCAACCTGATGCGGTAATACGTACCGAGCACGTGTTAGATCCTAGTTGGGTAGTCGTGATGCGCCCCGATCACCCGCTAGCGAAAGCGCAGCTCACGCTAGAAGACTTTATTGCCGCAGATCACCTGTTGGTATCGGTAACGGGTGATGTTACCGGCCCTACCGATCAGGTATTGGCTAACATGGGATTAAAACGCCGTATTGCCATGTCGGTCAATCAATTCTACAACGCTACGCCGTTGCTAAAAGAAAGCAATTTAATATGTGTTGCACCGTCACTGGTTGTCGAGAAGGAAATTTTTTCTGGTGAGCTCGCAGTATTTGAAACACCTGTTGAAATTAAAGGCTTGCCAATGTCTGTCATGTGGCACAAACGCCAAGACTTAGATGCAGGCTTACAGTGGTTGCGTAAGTTAGTGGTGAAGTTCATTCGTGAGCGTGTAGAACGCCATGAAATGCTGCTATCTCAGTGCTGCCGTAAAGCATACTGCGCCGAAACTGTTAAGCGCTTCTTAGCTCAGCGCAACATGGACAGCAGCGACTTTACGCCATCGCATATTAAGCATGGTGACGAGGTAGACGTAACCGAGGCCGCCGAGATTTTAAATTTAGATAACGCTGTGAACGACCCGAAGGGAAAAGTAATTGCGTAGTTTTTTAAATAAACCTTGTTGGTGACAGGTTGCAATAAACCTTAAAGATAAGCTGCTATTAATCCCCTCTGATAGACAGCTTTTCACCTGCTTAGGCTTACTTGTACTTGCACTCTTTACTGGCAAGCCACGCTAAACCCTCTTTTTCATCAACACAAAAGAAATAATCGATATCTGCTGCCAAGTACACCCGCTCGAACTGACTTTGAACCAGCGCTGGAATGTCAGCGTTGGCAACCACCAAAGCGCAGGCTGACATACCGTATATTTTACGAAGTTTGATTGAGTCTATTAAGGTAGATTCTGCTGCCGGCGTTAAAATCCCAGTACCCTGAACAAATCCTAAAAAGCCCCATTTTTGGCCTTTAAGGCTAATGACAATATCTTTAACGTCCTCGTGGTATTGCTTCAAAATCTCTTCATTCACCACACCGCGTCCGTCTACTCGCAGCACATTACCTATTAGCTCAATATCATATTCGGCGTGCTTAGTTTCTGCATGGGAGGTGTTTTTTCCAATAGTATGAATGTTGCTCGGGACCATTTTGTCTCGTTTAAAATTAACTGCTAACTACCTGCTCTAATAGTAGGCGCTATATGTAGATTACGCCAAGTTAGCTGCGCTAAAAATAAAAAAACCCGCCATTTGACGGGTTTCTGCGTTAACTAATTAGCTAACTTACTTCTTTTTCTTTGCCTTAGCGTTAGGCAAATCGGTAATACTACCTTCGAAGATTTCAGACGCTAGGCCAATTGACTCGTTTAGCGTTGGGTGAGCGTGAATTGTTAAAGCAACATCTTCCGCGTCTGCGCCCATTTCAACAGCAAGACCAATTTCGCCAAGCATTTCGCCCGCGTTAGTACCTACCATTGCGCCACCAAGTACTCGACCGGTGTCTTTATCGAAAATCATTTTAGTCATACCGTTTGTTGCGTCAGAAGCAATGGCGCGACCTGAAGCAGCCCATGGGAATACGGCTGTTTCGTAGCTTAAACCTTGTTCTTTTGCTTCTTTCTCGGTAACACCTACCCAGGCAACTTCCGGCTCAGTGTACGCTACTGAAGGAATACCACGTGGGTCGAAGTAATGTTTCTGTCCGGCAATAACTTCAGCTGCAACATGACCTTCGTGAACCGCTTTATGCGCAAGCATAGGTTGGCCAACTAAGTCGCCAATAGCGAAGATATGTTCAACGTTAGTACGCATTTGCTTATCAACGTTAATAAAGCCACGGTCGTCAACGTTAACACCAGCAGTGTCTGCGCCAACCATTTTACCGTTTGGACGACGTCCAACAGCCACTAATACTTTGTCGTAGCGTACTTGTTCTGAAGGTGCATTTTTACCTTCAAACGTTACATACAAACCGTCTTCTTTTGCTTCAACCGCAGTCACTTTCGTTTCAAGCATGATGTTGAATTTTTCTTTATAATCTTTCATAAAGACTTTCATGATGTCTTTATCAGCAGCTGGAATAAGCTGATCTAAAAATTCAACAACATCAATTTTTGAACCTAATGCTTCGTACACTGTACCCATTTCTAGGCCAATGATACCGCCACCAAGTACAAGCATCTTCTCTGGAATATCTTTCATTTCCAAAGCGCCAGTTGAGTCGATAATACGATCGTCTTCTGGAATAAACGGAAGACTTACTGGCTCAGAGCCTGCAGCAATAATTGCTTTTTCAAAAGTAATAGTAGTAACGTCGTCACCGTTTTTTACTTCAAGGGTATTAGCACCGGTAAATTTACCGTAACCTTTAACGTGCTTGGTTTTACGCATTTTTGACATGCCGCCAAGACCGTTAGTCAGCTGTTTTACAACGCTGTCTTTATATTCGCGAATTTTGTCTAGGTCGATTTTTGGTTCGCCAAAAGTTACACCATGGCTAGCCAGATGCTTCGCTTCTTTCATTACTTTTGCTACGTGAAGCAATGCTTTTGAAGGAATACAACCAACGTTAAGACATACACCACCTAGCACTTCACGTGAATCAACAATAACGGTCTCGATGCCTAAGTCGGCAGCACGGAATGCTGCAGAGTAACCGCCAGGGCCGCCGCCCAGTACCACTAATTGCGTTTTAATTTCGCTCATTGTGAACCTCAATCCTATTTTTTGTTATCTATCACCTTGTGCGTAATAGCATAACCTAAATACTGCCCCAAGGGCTTATAAAATCACCGAGAATGTTAATGATATAACAAACATTCTCGTATTTTGATTTAAAGTATAATTCTGCGCAAGTCAGTCAAGTTTGCAGCTACTTCAGTAGAGAACCTTGCACCTACCGCACCATCAATAACACGATGATCGTACGACAAGCTTAACGGAACCATTAGGCGAGGTTCAAACTCGCTACCGTTCCACTTCGGTTTCATATCAGACTTAGATACACCTAAAATAGCAACTTCAGGGGCATTAACAATTGGCGTGAACGCTGTTCCACCAATACCGCCTAAGCTTGAAATGGTAAACGTACCGCCTTGCATATCTGAAGACTTCAGCTTGCCATCACGGGCTTTCTTCGACGTTTCAATAAGCTCTTGAGATAACTGCTCAATACCTTTCTTGTTCACGTCTTTGATTACCGGCACTACCAAGCCACCCGGTGTTTCTACCGCAATACCAATGTTGATGAATTTCTTGATAATCAAGCTTTCACCATCTTCAGAAAGCGAAGAGTTGAATATTTCGTATTTTTCTAGTGCTTTTGCGACCGCTTTCATGATGAAAACAAGTGGCGTGATCTTCAAGCCAGACTTGGTTTTTGCATGATACGCATTTTGTTCTTTACGGAACGCTTCTACGTCGGTGATATCAGCCTCATCGAACTGTGTTACATGAGGGATAGTCGCCCAGTTACGGTGTAAGAACGGGCCAGAAATCTTCTGAATGCGTGAAAGCTTAACTTCTTCAACTTCACCAAACTTGCTGTGATCGACAGGTTTAACCGGCACAATTTGAAGCACGTTATCGCCAGCTGGTGCAGATGCACTTGCAGCGCTGCCTTTAGGCTTAGCAAGCTCAGCTTTAACGTAAGCCTGAACGTCTTCTTTAAGAATACGATTCTTAGGGCCTGTTCCGTTAACAAGGGTGAGGTCTACACCAAACTCTCTTGCTACGCGGCGCACAGAAGGAGAAGCATGTGCTTTCCCATTGCCCTTAGGCTCTGGCGCTTCTTGCGCTGGCACAGGTGAATTATTTTGCGCTGCTGTTTTTTCAGCCGCTTTTGGCTTCTCAGGCGCAGATTCAGCTTTCTTCGGTGCGGGTGCTTCGCTACTAGCTGAACCGCCACTTCCGGCAGTTTCTAGCTTAATAACTAACGTACCTTGCTTAACTTTGTCACCGGCTTTAATAAAGACTTCTTTTACTGTACCTGCATGGGTAGAAGGCACATCCATTGTCGCTTTATCAGTTTCAAGGGTAATAAGACCATCTTCTTTCTCAATGGTGTCGCCCACAGAAACTAATACATCGATAACGTCTACTTCGCCGTCTTCACCAATATCAGGAACTTCAACCTCTACCACGCCGCCAGCTGATTCTGAAGATGAGGCAGATGAAGCCGCGTCGTCAGAAGATGATTCAGCCGCAGGTGCCGCTTTTTCAGAACTTGATTCCGCAGGCGCATCGCTGCTAGCTGCTTCACCACTTCCAGCGGTTTCTAGTTTAATAACTAGCGTACCTTCTTTTACTTTATCGCCAGTACTGATGAATACTTCTTTCACCGTACCTGCGTGAGTAGAAGGCACATCCATAGTGGCTTTATCGGTTTCTAGCGTAATAAGCCCATCTTCTTTTTCGATGGTATCGCCTACAGAAACCAATACATCAATAACATCTACTTCGCCGTCGTCACCAATATCAGGAACCGCAACTTCTATCACTTCACCGCCACCTGATGATGCAGGTGCCGCTTCTGACTTGCTTTCTTCTTTTGGTGATTCTTTAGGCTCTTCTTTTGCAGGTGCTGCTTCAGCTGGTTCTTCTTTTTCTTCAGAAGAGGCTTCTTCGCCACCTGCTTTTTTCATTTCACCGATAACATCGCCTTCTTTAATCTTGTCGCCAACGGCAACAGATAAGCTAACAATCTCACCTTCAAATGGTGCAGGAATGTCCATAGAGGCTTTGTCACTTTCTACGGTAACAACGCCTTCATCTGCATCAATGGTGTCGCCAACGGCAACACATAGCTCGATAACTTCAACTTCGTCACCGCCTACATCGGGTACGATAATCTTTTGAATATCTGACATATGTAAAATACCTTATCTGCCTGCGGCTACGCGTAAAGTGGGTTTAGTTTTTCAACGTTAATATCAAAACGTTTAATCGCTTCGGCAACATCTTTCTTATCAAACTCACCGCGTTGCGCTAGTTCGTACAATGAAGCCACTACAATGTATGCAGCGTTAACTTCAAAGTGAGTACGCAAGTTTTCACGGCTATCACTTCTACCAAAGCCATCAGTACCTAGACAGCGGTAATCAGTGTCGATAAATGCACGAACCTGATCAGAATAGTTCTTCACGTAGTCGGTAGCAGAAATAGCAGGACCTGCATCTTTCGTAATGACCTGACCAACGTAAGCTGTTTTCTGATCTGCTTCTGGATTCAACATGTTCCAGCGCGCCACTTCTTGACCTTCGCGAGCCAATTCGTTGAACGAGGTTACCGAGTAAACGTCTGAAGAAACGTTGTAGTCGTCACAAAGAATTTGTGCCGCTTTACGTACTTCATTCAAGATAGTCCCCGAGCCCATTAACTGTACATTGGTCTTGGTCTTCTTGTTTTCAACTCGTTCAAGCTTATAAATACCTTTAATGATTTGATCTGCTACGTCATCACCTTCAGGCATAGCTGGGTGTTGGTAGTTCTCGTTCATCAATGTTAGGTAATAGAATACGTTTTCGTTGTTGCCATACATGCGACGTAAACCGTCTTGTACAATAACAGCTACTTCGTATCCGTAAGTTGGATCGTAAGTTACACAGTTCGGGATAAGGTTCGCTTGAACATGTGAATGTCCATCTTGGTGCTGTAGACCTTCACCGTTCAATGTGGTTCTACCTGCAGTAGCACCTAACAAGAAACCTCTCGCTTGGCTATCGCCAGCTGCCCACGCCAAGTCGCCAACACGTTGGAAACCAAACATTGAGTAGTAAATGTAGAACGGAATAGTCGTAGCGTTACAGGTTGAGTAAGACGTACCTGCCGCAACCCATGATGCCATTGCACCTAATTCGTTAATACCTTCCTGCAATACCTGACCTTTTTTATCTTCACGATAGTAAGCCACTTGGTCTGCATCTTGTGGAACGTATTTTTGGCCTTCGTTAGCATAAATGCCCACTTGGCGGAAAAGCCCTTCCATACCGAATGTACGTGCTTCATCAGGGATAATTGGCACAATACGCTTACCAATTTTCTTGTCTTTCAACAAGGCATTAAGTACGCGAACAAAGGTCATAGTAGAGGAAACTGAACGATCGCCTGAACCTTTTAAGATTGCATCGAATGCTTTTAGCTCAGGTACTTCAAGTTGCTCTTCTGCTTGCTCTCTACGAGAAGGCAGGTAGCCGCCTAAAGACTCACGACGCTCGCGCAAGTACTTCATTTCTTCACTGTCTTCAGGGAACTTGAAGTATGGAAGTTCTTCAATTTTCTCATCAGCGATTGGAATATTGAAACGATCGCGGAACACTTTAAGTGAATCAACGTCCATCTTCTTCACGTTATGCGCAATGTTTAAAGCTTCACCAGAAGCACCTAAACCAAACCCTTTAACGGTTTTAGCAAGAATAACCGTTGGACGACCTTTGGTCTCTTTCGCTTTTTGATAAGCAGCAAAGACTTTAACTGGATCGTGTCCACCACGGTTCAAGCGCCAGATGTCATCATCAGACATGTTCGCAACAAGTGCAGCCGTTTCTGGGTACTTGTTGAAGAAGTTTTCGCGAGTGTATTTACCACCCTTCGCTTTACAGTTCTGGTACTCACCGTCTACGGTTTCGCCCATTAACTGAATAAGTTTGCCTGATTTATCACGGGCAAGAAGCTCATCCCAGTAACTGCCCCAAATAACTTTAACCACTTCCCAGCCTGCGCCGCGGAATGTGCCTTCAAGTTCTTGGATAATTTTGCCGTTACCACGAACCGGGCCGTCTAGGCGCTGTAGGTTACAGTTGATAACGAAAGTTAGGTTATCTAGGCCTTCACGTGACGCAAGACCAATAGCACCTAATGATTCTGGCTCATCACACTCACCGTCACCCATGTAGCAGTATACGCGCTGTTCAGAACAATCTTTGATACCACGGTTAGTGAGGTACTTAAGGAAACGTGCAGTATAAATAGCTTGAAGTGGACCTAAGCCCATCGATACTGTTGGGAACTGCCAGTAATCTTTCATCAAATGAGGGTGTGGGTATGAAGACAAGCCTTCACCAGCGCATTCTTGACGGAAGTTATTTAGCTGTTCTTCAGAAAGGTTACCTTCAATGAAAGAACGGGCATAAATACCTGGAGAGATATGGCCTTGGGCAAAAATAAAGTCGCCACCAGCGTTTTCTGTCGGCGCTTTAAAGAAGTGGTTAAAACCAACATCATATAGCATGGCAGATGACGCAAAACTACCAATGTGACCACCAAGCTCTAAGTCTTTCTTAGAAGCACGTAATACAATCATCAATGCATTCCAACGAATGGCGGCACGAATACGTGCTTCAATCGTTAGGTCGCCAGGCATTTTTGGCTCTTGCGCTGAAGGAATTGTATTGATGTACGCTGTGGTGGCGTCGTACGGTAAGTGCGCTCCGCTACGACGAGCCTTATCAATAAGTTTCTCGAGTAGATAATGGGCGCGTTCTACACCTTCCTCTTCCAAAACAGATTCAAGAGCATCAATCCACTCTTTAGTTTCTTGAGGATCCACATCTTGGTGCATCATATCAGTCATGGTGCCATCCTATTTTTGCTTTATATATAGAGAATTCTTCCTTCGACCTAATTATCGAAAGAAGAATGACCAAATTACGTTGTACTCGCTGTGAACCTTAATGGCTCACCTGTGCTTTTTGCATATCGCAGTAGCTAAAATTCTCTTTAAGCCTCTGCTTATATAATCACGCCTTATAAAACTGGGTAAACAAGAAGGCATGTTAAATTTCTAATCGGCGTAACGCGCGTTGTACACGTGTGTCACGCTGATTAATGGTTAATAATGTCTTTTCAATGAACGCAAGGTGCGTATTACACGCCTGACGTGCTGCTTCTGGATCCCGTGCAGCGATAGCCTCAACAATTTCTCGTCTTTGACGAGCAATATCGGCCACAGCATCGGGGTGAGTCGCTAACATATCAAAGTTACGTTCAATGTTTTCCACCAGCATACTTTGCATGGTGCTCATTACATGTAAAAGCACCATGTTATGGGATGCTCTTGCCATAATGATGTAGAACTTACCTAGCGCTTCAGCTTGTTTCCGCTTACTTTCTTCAGGGGCTGGCTGAGGCAATTCGTTAAGCGCATTTTTTAGCGCTTCATAATCTTCAGGTTGCCCACGAAGCGCAGCGTAGTACGCTGCCATTCCCTCTAGGGCATGACGAAACTCAAGTAAATCGAACTGAGTTTCAGGCCGTTTACTTACCAATGCCATTAATGGATCTTTCAAGGCTGAATTAAGGTTGCGGTTAACAAATGTGCCGCCCCCTTGCTTGCGCTCAACTAACCCACGCGCCTGGAGATTACCTATAGCTTCTCGTAACGAAGGCCGCGATACCTCAAACTGAACTGCAAGTTCACGCTCTGGTGGCAATTTCTGACCTGCCAATAAGCTCCCATCCAAAATCATGGATTCAAGCTGCTCGGTGATAACATCGGCAAGTTTTTTTCGCTGCTGACGCATGCGTGACTATATTCCTTCGTTTACTTGAGTATGCGACTATTTTGTAAACAAGTAAGGTCTACAGTCACAATTGGTAATACCATTTTACCTATACAGTTTAAGATAGTTTGAAAGTGAGGTAAATACTCTCAAGCATAGCAAACTTGTAACGAGTTGCTTGTTGTTAAGCTTTATTGTTGAATTTGTTGCAAAAATTTAGCAAAGCCTCACTGGTCTGATGAGGTGAGGTAACATGCATATGAGACATGAAATGCCTGATCTATAAATAAAAAATTTATAGACCAGGATAGAATGGTAATACGTTTGTTAACGGTATTAGTTAGGCAAGGGTGCCAATAACAGTAAGTACAGAGGTAATAACAAGTAGAAAAATAACATTACGTTTTGCTAACTTGACCAACACTTTAGGCTCTACGGCTGCATTTTCTGTCTGAGCTTTATGCTCTTCAGCCGTTAACATCTCAGCTTTTGACGACACTTTAGTGAGTAGGTCATACGCAGAAATATTCAATGATAAGCCGTCTTTCAGCCATTCAGGTAATGCACGAGAAAAGTGCCCCATCATCAGCATGCCAAACGCAGTAATGCGTACCGGTATAAAATCAAGTGCGTACATTAACTTGCCCGCCGCCATAGCCAATGGATGTTGAGATGCACAGAAACGCTCAGTGGCACTTCTACTGAAACAGTAGAACACGGCACCCGGTGCACCAAATGCTATGAACCACAACATCACCGCAGCGTAGTGCTGATAGTTCAGCCAAGTAAGGTGTTGGCCGAAGCTTTTTCCCTCAGCCATGGCAGTACCGTCGCTATCACGCTTGCTACCGCAATGCCCTAGTTGGTCGGTGTACATACTGCAAGCTTGTAAATCGCCTCGGTCTGCAGCGTTCAAAAACTGCTTATACGTGGCACGCAATACCGGGCAGCCTATACAAATAAACAAAATGATACTTTGTTCAATAAAGGTAAGAAAAGCGCCGAACAGCCAATGCTCAATTAGCCCAATGATTAGTGCTGGCAGCAACATATATAAATAAAAAGCAATCGATGACGTGTCTTCTTCTAGCCATTTTCGCTCGTAAAGCCAATTTTGATAGGCAACTGCATAACGTTCTATGTGCCATACCGGCGTTTTAGTAATGAGCCTTTCAAGACTTAATACCAGCAGTAAACTCATTAGTATCATGTATATTTCCTACCGTAAAAATGCTGAATTATAGGTAATAGGCAGACGCTTAATCGCCTTGCTTACCGATTTATATAATGGTGTTGCTTGAGATGTTAGTTGCATCAAGTGACTGTCTGTAGCGTGACCAATCGAACGCTACACCCGGATCGGTCTTTCGCCCTGGCGCAATATCATTATGACCCACAATTCGACCCAACGTAATTCGCGGGTACTGTTGCAATATAAACCTACTCAATATCGATAGTTGCTCATATTGAGCATCCGTGTAAGGCAGAGTATCCGTACCTTCTAATTCAATACCAATGGTAAAGTCGTTACAACGAGAGCGACCTTGAAATGTCGATAACCCTGCATGCCACGCCCGCTTATTGAAAGGAACAAACTGCTCTACCTCACCGTTGCGGTAAATAACGCAATGCGCAGATACCCTAATTCCTGCTATTGCTTTGTAAAACGGGTGCTCATCAGGGTTTAACGTACCGGTAAACAGTTCACGAATGCCTGATGTACCAAACTGTGAGGGTGGCAACGAAATATTATGAATAACCAACACACTCACATCGCTTTCGTCGGGCCGTTCATCATAATGGGGGCAATCAATTTGCGTCGCGGGCTTGTATAACACCATATAATTTGAAGATTCGTTACGTGGTTTTCATTAATAACAGTGTGACACCAGCTGCCCAAGGGCACAAGCTCGCAAGCGTAGGATTCAGCCCCGAGAGGTATAGCAGTAAGTCAGCATCCATTTAAAACACGCCGTAAACCCATCCATGGGGGCTCTATGCAGCTCCCTGCTGCATAAGGTTTTAAATGGATGCTGACTTACTGCTTTGACATATGGCTATTTGACTGGAGCTCATATCAACGTTATGAATGAAAGGTGAGTTTGAGGGTAAAGCACGCCGTGAATCCATCCTTGGAGGCTCGGCTGCAGCATCCATGCTGCAGACGGCTCTACCCTCACTCTCACTATCCACTTAATTATTCGCTAGTTTTACTTAGATAAAATAAAGAAAACAGCGCTCTGCTGCGCAAGGAATAAATGGTTACAAACTCTATTAGTTAGGCCGATACGTTTATATATACGTAGAAAGGCGGTATAAATAGAACGTATAAAAAGAAGTGAGATGGTTTATATGAGTGAAGATGATTCTGTGGGCGAGAATTCTGCGGCAAAGTATATGGTGGTGCTGGCGTGGATTTGTGGGTTTGGTCTGCTGGTCTATGTCTTTTCTGGCTTGCTCGATAAGCAGGTTAACCCTAATAGCGAACCCCAATCACAGCGTATTGGGTCACAAACCGAAGTACGCTTAAAGCAAAACCGTGCAGGGCATTACGTGACTTCAGGCTTTATTAATGGCGAAGAAGTGGTGTTTTTGGTAGATACCGGTGCTACCGATGTGTCTATCCCTGCCCATTTAGCACAGCGACTTCAACTACAAGCGGGTCGTAAAGGCTTAGCCAATACAGCGAATGGAACCGTTACCGTTGCTGAATCACGTATTGATACTCTTCGAATTGGCGACATTGTATTGAAAAATGTTAGCGCAAACCTAAACCCCGGTATGCAAAGTGAGCATATCTTGCTTGGAATGAGCGTTTTACGGCAATTAGAGTTTACTCAGCGCGGAGATTGGTTAATATTGCGTACCCTTTAATTCTAAACAGCAGCCATCATGATTTCACCCGACATTAACGCCATCCGCGAACAAGTTTCTCTCGCACTTATTGAAGATTTAGGTGGCGAGCTTAACGCGCATAACGACATTACTGCGAACTTAATAGATGAAAGCGAAAACGCGACTGCTACTATTATTACCCGTGAGCAATGCGTTATTTGCGGCGTAGCTTGGGTTGAACAAGCGTTTGCGTTAATTGATGAGCACCTAGAATTAGTATGGCAAGTAAAAGATGGCGATACCGTTGCAGCAGATACTACCCTACTGACTTTAACAGGCTCGGCTCGTGCCATTCTTACTGCCGAGCGGGTAGCACTTAATTTTCTGCAAACCCTTTCAGCAACGGCAACCGTCACAGCCAGCTACGCGAAGTTGCTTGCCGGAAGCAACACCAAAATCCTTGATACACGCAAAACCTTACCAGGCCTTCGTATGGCACAGAAGTACGCTGTGCATTGTGGCGGCGGACAAAATCATCGTATTGGTTTGTTTGATGCGTTCTTAATTAAAGAAAACCACATTTTTTCCTGCGGCTCTATAGAGAAAGCAATAAGCCGAGCTAAAGAAATGAAACCTGGGAAGCCTGTTGAAGTAGAAGTAGAAAGCTTAGAAGAATTACAACAAGCACTGCTTGCAGGGGCTGACATCGTGATGTTGGATAACTTTACCAACGAACAGATCCAAAAGGCAGTAGCGCTAACCCAAGGGCAATGTAAACTGGAAGTGTCAGGTAACATTACCGATGAACGGTTATCGTCGCTAGCAACATTGGGTGTAGACTATATTTCATCTGGTGCATTAACTAAGAATGTGAAAGCAATTGATTTGTCGCTAAGGGTTAACTTAGCGTAAAAAAGATTGCGAATAGCGTGCGTTAATTTCATATGTAACAGTTCAAATGACGTGCTTAGGTATAAAGCTACTTTACTACTTTGTAAGCACGTTTCATCGGTTTAGTTCTCGCTAGTATAGTTATCTATACGTACAAAAGTTGTAAATTTATACGAAAGTTCAACAACATAGGGCTGCAAAGCCCTTTTTGAACGTGTCATACTGAAAAAGTCAGACATAGGTATTTTTCTGCATACTTGTCACTGACCAATTAATTTATATACTTAGATTCAAGTACCAGGGGCGTTTAAGGACGACTCGGGTATAAACGTCAATTTGAATTACATTTAAACTTAACGTGCTATACACGTCCCGGAGAAAACCATGATGAACATGAAAACTAAAAACCAAAAGGGTTTCACCCTAATCGAACTAATGATCGTTGTTGCCATTATCGGTATTTTGGCTGCAATCGCTTTACCTGCTTATCAAACTTATACTCAAAAATCTAAGTTTACAGAAGTAGTAATGGCTACCACTGCATTTAAAACAGCTTTTGAAGTTTCTGCACAAACTGGTGAGTTTACAGCATTAACTGATGCGGATGCGGGCACTAAAGGTCTTCCGCCAGCGATGTCAACAGCAACTGGGCGCGTAGCTTCTGTCAATATTACAGATGGCGTTATCACAGCAACTGGTACATCTGAAGTAGGTAGCTACACTTATATCCTAACTCCTAACGGTATTACCGCTCCGATTCAATGGACTAAAACAGGAACATGTGTAGCTCAAGGAGTCTGTTAACGAGTTATCGTATAATTTAAGGGAAGTGCAATTGCACTTCCCTTTTTTATTAAAGGAAGAATATTTGTGAAGGCTGCAATAGTTTACGAATGGCAAGGTAAAGATGGGCGAGGTAACAGCCGCAAAGGTGAGATATCGGCTGCCAACCTTAAAGAAGCCAAAATGCAACTTCGTAAACAAGGTGTTTCAGTCAGAAAAGTAAAAAAACAGCAGAAATCCCTATTTAGTCGTGGCGGCCAAAAAATTACCGCTGCAGACATTTCAGTATTTTCACGCCAAATTGCCACTATGTTGGCTGCTGGTGTTACCCTTATCCAATCTTTAGACATGATATCACAAGGTCATGCTAAAGCATCGATGCGGAAATTGCTCGGAGATATTACAAACGAAGTCCGCTCAGGAAACCCCTTATCAAATTCACTGCGTAAACACCCTGAATATTTTGACGATTTATACTGTGACTTGGTTTACACCGGAGAACAGTCTGGTGCGCTTGAAACTATTTATGACCGAATTGCCACCTATAAAGAAAAAGCAGAAGCACTGAAATCAAAAATTAAAAAGGCGATGTTTTACCCTGTTGCTGTGGTGGTAGTCGCGCTTATAGTAACCACTATATTGCTAGTTTTTGTTGTACCTCAATTTGAAGAAATTTTTAGTAGTTTTGGGGCAGAGCTTCCTGCCTTTACACTCTTTGTGCTCGCCATCTCAAATTTTGTGCAAAGTTACGGGATATTTATAGGCATCGGAATTGGCATAGCTGGCTACATGTTTATGCGCGTTCACAAAAAAAGTCAAAACTTTCGCGATAAAGTTGATAGAGCTGTTCTCAAAATCCCCGTCATTGGGGAAATACTTAAAAAAGCGAGTATCGCGCGATTTACTCGCACACTAGCAACCACCTTTGCCGCAGGTGTACCTCTAATTGGCGCACTTGAATCGGCTGCTGGCGCGTCGGGTAATGCGGTCTTTAGAGACGCCATCATGTTTATGCGAAAAGAAGTGGCAGGCGGCATGCCAATGCATACATCAATGCGCGCTACCAATGTATTTCCTGATATGGTGACGCAGATGGTTGCCATCGGTGAAGAGTCTGGCTCAGTTGACTCTATGTTAAGCAAAATTGCTACCATATATGAAGCTGAAGTGGATGATATGGTCGATGGCTTAACCAGCTTATTAGAGCCAATGATCATGGCTGTGCTAGGCGTGGTAATTGGCGGCCTTATCGTTGCGATGTACCTTCCCATATTTGAAATGGGTAATGTGGTATAACCTTTTACGCCATGCTGTGGTTGTATACTTCACATGATTAGGCTTGCCCAGCGCAGGCCTTTTTTGCATTATTAACTAAAATAAAAAAGAGAACGCTATTTTATGGAAGCGATATTGCTTACCAGCCAATTATACCCGTGGTTATTCTACCTATTTGTTTTTGTGGTTAGCTTAATGGTAGGAAGCTTCTTAAATGTAGTTATTCATCGCTTGCCCATTATGATGGAAAACAGTTGGAAGCAGGAATACGCCAGTTACTTTATTGAAACAGATAGCGAAAATGAAGATATTCAAGCTGCTGGTGAGCAAACTTCCTCTGAAACGTTTAATTTAGCTAAGCCAGATAGCACTTGCCCAAGTTGCGGTCATAAAATTCGGGCTTGGGAAAATATTCCTATTATTAGCTATCTTTTCCTTCGCGGGAAATGTTCAAACTGTAAAACCCCTATTTCTATTCGCTACCCATTGGTAGAACTATTTACAGCGCTAACTTGTACATTCGCCGCCTATTATTTTGGCCCTACACCTCAAGCAATATGGGCAGTGATCTTTACTTATATTCTTATCGCTCTAATTTTTATCGATTTAGATAAAATGCTGCTTCCAGACCAACTTACCCTTCCCTTACTGTGGCTTGGTTTAATACTTAGCACCCAATCTATTTTTGTTGGACCAGTTGACGCCATTATTGGTGCAGCCGCCGGATATTTGAGTTTATGGTCTGTGTTCTGGTTGTTTAAATTAGTCACCGGCAAAGAAGGTATGGGATATGGCGACTTTAAAATATTAGCAGCTCTTGGTGCCTTTACTGGCTGGCAGGGCTTACCTATCATTATTTTATTGTCTTCAATAGTCGGTGCAATCGCCGGCATTGCCATAATGATGTTCCAAAACAAAGGAAAATCACTGGCTATCCCCTTCGGGCCCTATTTGGCTGTAGCAGGTTGGATAACCTTATTTTATAAAGATACGATTATTACCCACTATTTAAAATGGGCACTGCAGTAATGGCAGTAACTAAAAGAACAGCCGAAGCAGAACCAAAGAGGCCTTCGAATAAAAGCGATAAAATCGTGATTGGCCTTACCGGCGGAATTGGTAGTGGAAAGTCTGCCGCTACGAATAAATTCGCAGCGTTAGGTATTGATATTATTGATGCCGATGAAGTGGCTAGAGAGGTTGTTACTCTTGGCAGTGAAGGGTTAACTAAAATAACCGAGCATTTTGGCCACGCTATTTTGTTAGAAGACGGCACTCTGAACAGAGCAGCTTTACGAGAACAAGTTTTTAATAACAGCGAAGAAAAAAAATGGCTCAATCAATTGTTACATCCGCTTATTCGCAAAACTATGCTTCAACAAATAGCTTACGCGACTAGCCATTATTGTATTTTATCGGTTCCCTTACTAATTGAGGGAAACCTTAGTGAATTATGCGACCGAATAATTGTGGTAGATTGCCCCGAATCAATGCAGCTTGAACGAGCCATGCAACGCGATGGCAGTACCAAGCAACTAATTGAAAATATTATGGCATCGCAAGCGACTAGAAAAGAACGATTAGCCGCTGCAGACGATGTCATCGATAATAGTAAAACTATTGAGTTTCTCAATGAGCAAGTTATCGCGCTACATAACGAGTACACCCGTAAATACAGTGCAAATAACGAAAATTCTTCGTAAATTCGGTTTTACTGCAACTTTTTTCCTTAAAACTCGTCAAAAGTTTAATTGATTATGAAAGTAGGCTTGGCTTAGGGCAGTTCATGCATTAGGCTTTAGGGTTAAGTCTATGTGTTTTAAGGATATCCATGAGCGAAGCTGTATTCGAATTCCCCCTAAAGGAAAAAGTGCGTAACTATCTGCGCGTAGAGCAGCTTCTTGGGCAGTTAAAAAGCACTGCGAAATCTGACAGTGTGCCGCTGCAAATGGTTTTCTTTGAGCAGTTATTTGAGTTACTCGATTTGATTGAGCGACTGGATTTACGCTCAGACATGAGCAAAGATTTAGATGCCCACGAAAAAAATCTCGTTTATTGGTCACAGCACCCTAAGATAGATAGTGCCGCGCTAGATCAGGCACTTAAAACCATAGTGAACCTTAAGCAAAAGCTTAAAACCGACCGTCGCTTTGGCAGCGCGCTTAAAGAAGATAAGCTGCTAAGTGCGATTAGGCAGCGCTTCGCTATTCCAGGTGGTTCTTGTAGCTTTGACCTACCCAACCTTCACTTTTGGCTTCAGCAACCTGCCGAGGTGCGCCAACAAGAAATTGGTCAATGGCTTGAAACCTTGAGTTTATTAGACGACACCATAGCCGTTAGCCTGTCGTTTATTCGTGAACGCGGACAATTCAAAACGGTTACTGCAGACAATGGTTTTTATCAAGGTGCGGCTGAAGATAAAAACGAGCTTATCCGCATAAAATGCCGTGTAGATGAAGGTTACTACCCTACCCTTAGCGGCAATAAATACCGCTATGCCTTGCGCTTTTTATGGTTTTCTCCCGCTGAAGGCCAAAACGCGGCTGTTGAATCTAATATTCAGTTTAAACTGGCAGCCTGTTAAACTACGCCTATCGAAAACCTAATCTGCCACTGGAGTGATTCATGGTTGTAAATTGCCCAACTTGTGCGAAGTCGGTTCCTTGGAATAGTGATAGCGAGTTTCGCCCTTTTTGTAGTAAAAAATGCCAACTTATTGATTTAGGCGAATGGGCTTCTGAAGAACACAAAATTGCTGCAAAGCCATCTGAACAGCCTTCCGCTAAAGAAGTCGATATTGAAGAAATAGAAGCAATGCTTGCTAAGCAATCTGACGACTTTTTCAAACACTAATAGGAAGTATATGATTAATAAAATTGCGCTTGTTGGTGGAACACATGGTAATGAAACCAGTGGTATTCAACTTATTCATAACTGGCAATCTGAAGGGTTCTCTGATGCCCTATCATCGCGCTATTCATCACTGGACGTGTCGCTTACCATTGCTAACCCAGACGCCCTAAGCGCTAATGTGCGATTTGTTGAAGAAGATTTGAATCGTCAGTTCACCCTAGAAGCCTTAAGCAATTCCAGCGATGCTAAAGAGGCGAAGCTAGCCAAAAAGCTTAACCAGCAATTTGGCCCGAAAGGCAACTCTGCCACTGACTTGGTCATTGATATTCACAACACCACCAGTAACATGGGTGCAACGCTAATCATTTTAGAAGCTGATGACTTCCATATTCAGCTGGCACGATTTGTAAAGCATCATATGCCTGAAGCGAACATCCTTTTAGAAGATGAAAAGCCGTATTTAGAGCACGGTTATTTATGTACCACGGGTAAACGTGGCGTAATGATTGAGGTAGGCGCACAACCTCAAGGTGTGTTGCGAGAAGACGTTTATTTGCTTACCCAAACCATGGCTGAAGTTATTCTGGATTTTTGCCAAGCGTATAACACGGATAGCCTTGAACAATACCCCGAATGCGAGGTGTTTAGACTAGGGGAAAATATTAAATTCCCACTCAATGCCGAAGGTAAACGTACTGCGATGATCCACCACTCATTGCAAGATAACGACTTCGCCCCGCTTATTCCAGGTGCACCGGTATTTCGCACCTTTGATGGTAAAGACATTGAATGGCAAGAAGCACAGGAAACCTATCCTCACTTCATCAACGAAGCGGCTTATCACAAGTTAGATGTGGCTTTTGCCACTGCGACTAGGGTAATGCTGTAAGCTGTTAAATTCGTATTTCAGGACGGGACACAGAATACAAAAAAAGGCGGTCACTTCACTTCAACTTCAAAGACCGCCCTTTTGTTTTTTATTTTGAAGTGTATTGTTTAGGCTAAAAGCCGTCAGCTACTTCGTATATTTCTGTTGAAGCGCATCTATTATAGCCACATTAGCTGCTGGAAATTCACTAGCTTCTAATGCACTGACTTCAACCCAGCGCGTTTGTTGGTTTTCCTTACCTTCAGGCTCACCGTTAAACGCACTCACAGAATGTACATCAAGCTTAACAAGCTTATCGCCATAATCATGTTCAATGACAAGCAAAGGCTCGCTAGATTGCACTAGAATGCCAATCTCTTCTTGCAACTCTCGGCGTAATGCATCAAGTACAGTTTCATTGGCTTCCACTTTACCGCCAGGAAATTCCCACTTGCCGCCTTGATGGGCGTTATCAGCCCGTAGGCTGACAAATACTTGTGTACCGCGAAGTACTACCCCCACGGCAACATGTACAAGTTTCATTAGCTTAATTTACCGTGGCACTGCTTGTATTTTTTACCTGAACCACAAGGGCAAGGATCGTTACGACCTACTTTAGGGCCATCACGCACTTCAGTACGTACCTTATCGCTTGCTGCTTCTGGCGGTGCTTCTGTCGCTGACGCGTTTTCGTGCTCAAATTGCTTAGGCACGTTATCCGCTTGGCGACGCTGTTCTTCTACTTTCTCAACGTCTTCTTCAGCTTGCACTTTTACACGTGAAAGAATAGTAATGACTTCAACTTTCAACGTTTCTAGCATTTGTGAGAACAAAGCAAACGACTCGCGCTTATATTCTTGCTTCGGATTTTTCTGCGCATAGCTGCGTAGTCCAATACCTTGACGAAGGTGATCCATAGCCGCCAAATGCTCTTTCCAATGGCTGTCTAGGTTTTGTAGCATCACGGCTTTTTCAAACTGACGAAGTACTTGTTCGCCCACTACCGCTTCTTTTTCTTTGTAGCTAGAAACCACTTCACCATGAATACGCTCACGAAGCTTTTCTTCATAAAGTTTGTCGTCGTTTTCTAACCAGTTTTGAATAGGCAGGTCTACGGCGAAGTCAGCGCGTAAACGCTCTTCTAACCCTTTCACATCCCACATTTCTTCTAGAGACTGTGGTGGAATATATTCGTCAACCACACCGCTTACCACATCTTCGCGGATTACTGCGATGGTTTCACTGATGTCGCCTTCATCAAGCAACTCATTACGTTGCTCGTAAATCACTTTACGCTGATCGTTCGCCACGTCATCGTATTCAAGTAGTTGCTTACGAATATCGAAGTTACGACCTTCTACTTTACGTTGGGCGTTTTCGATAGCGCGGGTTACCCATGGGTGTTCAATGGCTTCGCCTTTTTCCATCCCTAAGCGCTTCATCATGTTGCCCATTTTTTCAGAGGCAAAAATACGCATTAGGGCATCATCTAGTGACAAGTAAAAACGGCTTGAACCTGGATCACCCTGACGACCTGAACGACCACGCAGCTGATTATCGATACGGCGAGATTCATGGCGCTCTGTACCAATGATATGCAAGCCGCCTGATTCTAATACCGCATCATGACGTACTTTCCACTCAGCCTTAATCTTATCGATTTGTGCTTGAGTAGGGTTTTCGATTTTTTCGATTTCTGCTTGCCAGTTACCGCCAAGCACAATATCCGTTCCACGACCTGCCATGTTAGTCGCTATAGTTACCGCACCTGGCTTACCGGCTTGAGCAACAATATCGGCTTCGTGTTCGTGGAACTTAGCGTTAAGTACTTTATGGGGAATTTTGCTTTTCTTAAGTACCCGAGACAACAACTCAGAGTTTTCAATCGATACTGTCCCTACCAAGGTAGGCTGACCGCGCTCAACACATGCTTTAATATCTTCTACAATAGCATCGTATTTTTCTTCTGCCGTTAAATAGATAAGATCGGCCTTATCTTTACGCTGCATAGGTTTGTTGGTCGGCAATACAACCGTTTCTAGGCTGTATATATGCTGGAATTCGAACGCTTCCGTATCGGCAGTACCTGTCATACCCGCAAGTTTGTTGTACAAGCGGAAGTAGTTTTGGAAAGTAATAGACGCTAAGGTTTGGTTCTCATTTTGAATCTTCACACCTTCTTTTGCTTCAACAGCTTGGTGTAAACCTTCAGACCAACGACGGCCTTCCATTGTACGACCAGTATGCTCATCAACAATAACGATTTGGTCTTCTTTAACGATGTAATCTACATCTTTTGAAAACAATTTGTGTGCACGAAGGGCTGCGTTAATGTGGTGAAGTAATGAGATATTACCCGCAGCAAATAACGATTCGCCTTCTGGCAATACGCCTGCACGATGTAAAATTTCTTCTACATGGCCCTGGCCACGTTCAGTTAAGTGAATCTGTTTCGCTTTTAGATCGATAGTGTAATCACCGTCGCCTTCTTTGCCTTCTTCGTCTTCTTCTTCTTGCTGAATCAATTCAGGTATAACTAAATTAATACGGCGGTAAAGTTCAGAACTGTCTTCTGCTTGGCCTGAAATAATAAGCGGAGTACGCGCCTCATCAATTAGGATTGAATCTACTTCATCCACTACAGCAAAGTTAAGTGGGCGCTGAACGCGGTCTTGCGGGCTAAACGCCATGTTGTCACGCAAGTAATCAAAGCCGAACTCGTTGTTTGTACCATAGGTAACGTCAGCTTGGTAAGCGTCACGCTTTTGCTCGTGCGCCATACCGGGTACGTTACAACCTACACGCATACCCAAGAAAGTGAACAGCTGGTTAGCCCATTCAGCATCACGCTTAGCAAGGTAATCGTTCACGGTAATAACGTGAACACCTTTACCTGATAAGGCATTTAAATAAGTTGGCAAGGTAGCGGTAAGGGTTTTACCTTCACCGGTACGCATTTCTGAAATTTTGCCTTCGTGTAATACTTGGCCGCCAAGCATTTGTACGTCGAAGTGGCGCATGCCGTACACACGTTTACTTGCTTCACGTACGGTAGCAAAAGCTTCGTACATTAGATCTTCAAGGCTTTCGCCTTTTTCGATTCGCTGTTTAAACTCAGCCGTTTTTGCTTTTAACGCCTCATCAGAAAGCTGTTCATACTCTGCTTCCAGTGCATTGATGGCATCTACATTTTTTTGTAATTTTTTTAATAGACGGTCGTTTCGGCTACCGAACACTTTTCTAAGGATGCTTGAAAACATTAGCTTGTTATTTCCACTACTTGTCGAGACGCCGCACGGTAAGAGCACAGCTGCGATTAAACGTAAAAGACACTACCTCTAAAGATAATGCCAAGCGATAACTAATTGTTGCGTAAGCTGAACGCTTACTTACCTGGCTGCTGCCGTGTTTATTTTTTATAAACGTATGGCAGAGGATCGATTTGCTTACCGTATCTTATTACTTCGTAGTGAACATGAACGCCCGTAGAGCGCCCCGTATTACCCATTTTAGCGATAGATTGACCCTTGGTCACCACGTCGCCTATTGAGACAGTTAACGTTTCATTATGCCCATAACGGGTAATAAAACCATCACCATGTTCTATTTCTACTAGATGCCCGTAACCGCTGCGTTCGCCCGCCCAGGTAACGATACCTGCTGCAGTAGCTAAAACGTCATCACCCGCTTTACCCGCGAAATCTAAGCCTTTATGCATGGCTGTTTCACCAGTGAAGGGGTCGGCGCGCATACCATAATAAGATGACAACCATCCCGATGCTATCGGTCGACCAGATAATTGACTCTGCTCATGGATATGGTGGCCCCTCACCAAACTTTCAAGCATAGAAAGCTGCTGAGATTTTACGTCGAGAGATTGCTGAAGCTTATTAATCTCGCTGAGTAAGGGATCATCTTGGAGGTTGTCCGGTATCGATACCGGTACGAAAGCGTCCAGGTCAGCCGCTGTCATACCTAATTCTGTTGCTATCTGCTTTCCTTTATCATCGAGCATAGACGCTTGTGCTGAAAGCTCGGCAATATGGGAAATCAAAGTTTGTAATTTAATGGTGGTCTGTTGTTTAAGTGCTTCAACGTCTTGTTGCGTTTCATTCACTTCAGATTGTGCCAGGCGAACCCTAGCTACATCTTCAGACACAGATTCTGTGGAACGACTAGACACTAACATAAATATCGACGACAACACGGTCGCGCTCACCAGCGTACGTACACTGATGCTATGACGATAGCGTTTGTTCTTGCCTGATAGCGTTATTGTTAGCTTCATACCACAAATAGGAAATTTCTGTCGTGCTCAGTGAGCTTCTAATACCTGTTTGCTAACAAACAAAGACACGGCTAAAGCCGAGCTGGGAAGTAAAGAAGTTATGGCACATTAATTATAATTATATAGATTGCTTACTTTATCATTGTTTAGTCTAAAAGCTAAACGAAAAAAAGCCGCCATGTAGGCGGCTTCTTGTATACCGGTTTACGCTAATACTGGTTGAGCGTAATGGATAGGTGCTTCGTCTTGAGAATCGTACGTTATAAATTCCCAGCAGTCTTTCTGCGCAAGCACGGCGTTTAATAGTTTGTTGTTTAACCCGTGGCCTGTTTTGTAAGCGCGCAATTCACCAATAAGGCTATGCCCACCTAAGTACAAATCACCAATAGCATCTAAAATTTTATGCTTTAAAAATTCGTCGTCGTAACGTAAACCTTCGGGGTTCAACACGCGAAATTCATCAAGAGCAACCGCATTTTCCATGCTGCCGCCTAACGCTAAGTTGTTAGCATTCATGTATTCAAGGTCGCGCATAAAACCGAAGGTACGTGCACGGCTTACTTCGTTCACATAAGAACATGAATCGAAATCCATGGTCATATGCTGACGAGTTTGGCTGATAACTGGGTGATCGAAGTCGATTTGGAAGTCGACACGGAAACCATCATAAGGCACTAATTCGGCCCACTTATCGCCGTCTTCAACGCGAACGGTTTTCTTAATACGGATAAAGCGCTTAAGAGCATTCAACTCTTCTATTCCTGCTGATTGAAGCAAGAATACGAAGGGGCTAGCACTACCATCCATAATAGGCAGCTCGTTGCTATCAACTTCAACAATGATGTTGTCGATACCAAGCCCTGCAAGCGCAGATGCCAAATGTTCAACGGTTTGAATTGTCACGCCGTCTTCATTATTCAAACAGGTACACAGCATGGTATTACCCACTGCGTTTGCACGCGATGGAATATCAACATGAGGTTCAAGGTCAACACGCCTAAACACAATTCCCGTGTTTGCAGGCGCAGGCCGGAGAGTCATTGTGACCTTTTCCCCTTTATGAAGCCCAATTCCGGTTTCTTGCACCGGGTGCTTGATTGTACGTTGTCTAATCATCTGCTTATGCTTTTACCTATAAAAAAAGCGGTCGCGAATTATAGTGACTTACCACTTATTTGTCAAAAAATACGCAATTTGAACCATTCGCGAATCCAAAATTTTACGCGCAAGTAGTCACTCTGGTCACTAACCTGGAAAAATTCCAGTTTAAAACCTACCAGACATATAGTGCCCTTAATACCGTTCTGACAACGGTATTTCAGAAAAATTCACTTCAATTTCAGCGAGGTGAATTAGTCTGCTTGCTTACGCAAAAACGCTGGAATGTCTAGATACTCTAAATCATTACCAGGTTGCGCTTCATCTTCAGCTTTAAGTGCTTGGTTGCCTTCAGTACTGCCAACCGATGCTGAACGAGGTTCAGACGCTGTTGTGCTACCGTACTCTTTAGCTGGCGTAGTTAAACGCGAACCTTCTGAGCTTACTAGCGAAATGTCAGGCTTTCGCTCTGCGCCAATACCGGTTGCAACAACCGTTACGCGAAGCTCATCTGTCATTTCCATGTCGATAACGGTACCAACAACCACTGTCGCATTTTCAGAAGCAAACGCTTTAACAGCATTACCAACAGTTTCGAACTCGTCAATAGCGAAATCTGGGCCGGCTGTGATATTCACAAGAATACCGCGCGCACCTGACAAATCGATATCTTCAAGTAGCGGACTAGCAATGGCTGATTCAGAGGCTTCTTCAGCACGATCTGGACCACTTGCTGAACCACTGCCCATCATGGCTTTACCCATCTCAGACATTACTGTACGTACGTCGGCGAAATCCACGTTGATCAATCCAGGGCGAGTAATTAGCTCTGCAATCCCCTGAACAGCACCACGTAATACGTCGTTCGCTGCGCTGAACGCTTGAAGTAAAGGCGTACCTGGCCCCATCACTTTTAACAATTTCTCGTTAGGAATAGTGATAAGTGAATCTACGTTGTTAGCCAGTTCAACAATGCCCTGCTCTGCAAACGTAGTACGCTTTTTACCTTCAAATGGGAATGGCTTGGTAACAACAGCCACAGTAAGAATTCCCATTTCGCGAGCAATTTTTGCCACTTCAGGTGCTGCACCAGTACCTGTACCACCACCCATACCAGCGGTGATGAAAACCATATCTGCACCATCTAATGCCTGGCGAATGGTTTCTCTGTCTTCGTGTGCAGCATCGCGTCCAATGTTAGGATCGGCGCCTGCGCCTAAACCTTTAGTAACACTTGAACCAATTTGTAAGGTAACGTCAGCATTTGAGCTGCGTAGTACCTGCGCGTCGGTGTTTATCGCAATAAACTCTACGCCTTCAATGCTTTGAGACACCATGTGCTCAACTGCATTTCCGCCGCCGCCACCAACGCCGATGACTTTGATTACGGCTTCTTCGCCGTGACTATCCATTAATTCGAACATACTTACTCTCCGGTTGTACGTCTTCTATGCTTCGCTACGACACATAGTCGATTATCTGCATCCTGCCAATCGTGATGTCGTAGCTATAGCGACCCCAAAAAAATTAAAATTCACCTTTAAACCAGCTTTGCACGCGATGAAATAAACTCTCACCCGGTTTTTGCTTACTGGACTTCTTATTATCTGCTTGCACTTTGCCGTATTGCAGAAGCCCTACGACGGTTGCAAATCCTGCATCATCAACGTATTCAGACAAGCCTTTAACGTTGATTGGGTTGCCTACTCTCACAGGCATCTGGAAAATTTCCTCGGCAAACTCAACCGCACCTTCCATTTTGGCGGTACCACCAGTTAGCACTAAGCCGGCGGCAATTTGCTCTTCCAGACCACTGGCACGAATTTCATCATGTACCAGTTCAAAAAGTTCTTGGTATCGAGGCTCAATCACTTCAGCTAGCGTATGTCGCGACATGACTCGCGCGGCACGCCCGCCTACACTTGGCACTTCAATACTTTCTTCCATACTGACCATGTCTTTTAGCGCGCAGGCATAATTAACTTTAATCTCTTCTGCGTTGCTAATTGGTGTACGGAAAATCTTAGCGATGTCGCTGGTAATCTGATTACCGGCAACAGGGATAACAGCGGTATGCCTAATGGCACCATCTGTGTAAATAACGATATCCATGGTGCCACCACCAATATCGACTACACACACACCTAATTCACGCTCATCATCCGTTAGCACGGCATAACTTGATGCCAATGCTGAAAATATCAATTGGTCGGCGTTTAGTTCGCAGCGCTCAACACACTTCACTAAATTTTTCGCCATATCGTCTGCACAGGTAATAATGTGTGCATCAGCTTCCATTCTTACGCCTGACATGCCAATTGGGTTCTTAATTCCTTCTTGCACATCAATAGTAAATTCTTGTGGTAAAACATGAAGTAACCTGCGTTCAGCTGCAATAGGAACACTACGTGCTGCATGAATAACGTTGTCTACGTCTTCTTGGGTTACTTCTTGGTTGTTAATCGGCACCATACCGTTTTCGTTTTGGCATTTTACGTGACGGCCTGAAATAGACATGAACACTGAAGAAACACGGCAATCTGCCATTAGCTCCATTTCATTTACCGCACGTTGCACCGACTTAACCACAAGGTTTAAGTCATTTACGCCGCCTTTATCCATGCCTTTTGCGGCATGCGTACCGACACCGACAATACTGATTTGATCGTCGTCTAACAGCTCGCCCACCACAGCCTTTACCTGGCTAGTGCCTATATCTAAGCCTACAATCAAATTACGTTCAGCAGGTTTTGACATGGTTTCCTTAACTCTCTTTGTTTGTTGTATCGCTGTTGCTGTTTTCCCAGCCAACCGCGACACCCGTATCGTAACGAAGATCGATATATTTTACCGTCTTCTCTTGCTGCGCAAGTAAGGGATATACATCGATAAAGCGTTGTAACCTATCGATAAATTCCTTGCGCCCTAAATTTAATTCAATACCATTTTCAAGTTGAACTTGCCATGCGAAGCGCTCGCTCAACGACAATTCTTCAATATTCATAGCAGTAGTGGTTAACAGCGCATGCATGGCGTTATACCCTTCAAGCGCGGTCTTCTCGCTACCACCTGGGCCGTATAACCTTGGTAAGGCTAAATCATGCCCATCGGCGTTAAACGTATCGCCGTAGGGGTTTAGCAACAAATCTTCGTTCCATTTAGCAACGGGTTGCTGCTCAACCAAATATATCTTTAACGTGTTTGGCCATTTTTTGCGTACCGACGCGCGATACACCCATGGCTGTGCTTCTACCAGTTCAAACACTTCATTCACATCTAGGGCAAAAAAACTGCCCGGTTGTGACTTTCTTATTAGGCGTTCTAGCCTAGTAATATTCACATGTTGGTAATCGCCTGAAAAATCGATTACCTGAACAGGCATTTGCTGTTCATCTTGCATATAACCGTTGGCCTTAACAACGCCAAACACTAATGCCGCGATAACAAACAATAAGAACACTACACCGCCCCACAAAGACGCTTTGTCTTTAGCTGGCTTATTGTTTACTGTGCTCGTCTTACTTGTCATTGCGCTTTATGCTCTGCTGTCAGGGTCGAAACTGGTGGCCAATATTGCCAGAACCAGTTCATCAAAACTTAACCCTGCCACTTTAGCCGCTTTAGGCACCAAGCTCTTTTCCGTCATTCCAGGCACCGTATTCGCTTCAAGCAAATAAAAATGCCCATCACTATCTTGCATCACATCAATGCGACCCCAGCCAGAGCCAGAAATAGAATCGAATGCCTGCGTCGATAGCTGAGCAAGATGTGCTTCTTGCTCGTCAGACAAACCACTTGGACAAAAATACTCTGTGGTATCGTCTTGGTACTTTGCAGCGTAATCATAAAACGTATGTGGAGTAGACATGCGAATAGACGGCAATGCCTGCCCCTGAATTACTGAAACCGTAAACTCAGGGCCTTTAATGTATTGCTCTAACAGGACCTGGTTGTCATAGTTAAAGGCGTCCTGTATGGCATTTTCGAGTTGTTCAGCGCTTGTCACTCTCGCCATGCCAATACTCGACCCTTCTCGGGCCGGTTTTACCATGACTTCATTCCCCAACTTTTCCATTATAGCGCTGCACTTACCAGCTTCAAAGCGCCTTTTATCAGCAATTTCATATTTAGCAGTAGGTAAGCCAAGGCTTTGCCATACTTGCTTGGTGTGAATTTTGTCCATCGCCAAGGCAGAACCTAAAACCGGCGTTCCCGTATAGGGAATTTTAAGCAGTTGTAGTGCCCCTTGCATTGAACCATCTTCACCACCTCGACCGTGTAACATGATAAGTACTCGGTCAACTTTTTCGCTGATTAAATCAGTAAGTGGTCGCTCTGCCGGATCGAAAGCTATAGCGTTTACATTTTCTCGTAAAAGCGCTGCAAGCACCGCGTTTCCTGAGTTTAGCGACACGTCACGTTCGGCAGAGTCGCCGCCAAACATGACCGCCACTTTTCCAAATTCGGCAGCATCATATTTTTTTAAGTTGCTAAAAAGACTCATGCATCGCTCTCCTGATGCAGCGCTTTTGGCTCCATCTCGCGGCTGGCGAGCAACTTAGCAATTTGACCAATGTTTCCAGCGCCTTGGGTCATCACGATATCGCCCTCTACCAAAATATTGGCAAGAATGGCGGGAAGCGCTTCTTTACCGCCCACGTAAACGGGCTCAATTTGGCCACGTTGACGGATAGAACGACACAAAGATTTACTGTCAGCACCTTCAATAGGCTGTTCACTGGCCGGGTAAACGTCTAACAATAGCAATACATCTACCGTAGACAGCACGTTAACAAAGTCTTCGTATAAATCACGAGTACGAGTAAACCGGTGTGGTTGATACACCATCACTAAACGATTCTCGGGCCAATTAGCCCTCGCTGCCGCTATCGTGGCTTTCACTTCTGTAGGGTGATGACCATAATCGTCAACCAAGGTAACGTTGCCAACACTGGTATTAAAATCGCCAAGTACTTCAAACCGACGACCAATACCACCAAAGCTTGCCAATGCGGCCACAATGGCGTCATCATCAATGCCTTCATCCGTTGCCACAGCAATGGCTGCCAACGCATTTAGCACATTGTGGTTACCGGTTAGGTTTAATGTCACCTTCAAAGGCTCACGCTCTGGCCGTATAACGGTAAAATTAGCTTGTCCAAACGACAAGGTAATATCCTCAGCTCGCACATCGTTGTGCGCTTCAAAACCATAAGTAATGATACTGCGGCCAATACGCGGGCTAATCTCTTGTATGTTGGCGTCGTCGCCACATACGATTGCCTGCCCGTAAAATGGCAAATTACTCAAAAATTCAACAAAAGTGTCTTTCACTTTCGAGAAGTCACCGCCATAGGTATCCATATGGTCAGCTTCAATATTCGTAACTACCGACACCATAGGCTGCAAGTGTAAAAACGATGCATCACTTTCATCGGCTTCAGCAATTAAATAACGGCTTCTACCTAGGCGCGCGTTAGTACCTGCACTATTTAACAAGCCGCCAATAACAAACGTTGGATCGTACTGCGCTTGTGCAAAAATGGTAGAGATCAAACTGGTTGTTGTGGTTTTACCATGGGTTCCTGCCACGGCTATACCATGACGAAAACGCATTAATTCCGCTAACATTTCCGCGCGACGTATAATTGGAATACGTTGCTCTCTGGCGGTAATAATCTCTGGATTAGCTTCATTAATGGCGCTAGAAACCACAATCACATCCATACCATCAACGTTTTCGGCTTTATGACCAATCTTTACATCCACGCCCAAATCACTAAGGCGCTGAGTCATTGGCCCTGAATTTATGTCAGAGCCAGCAATGTCGTAACCTTCATTAAGCAGTACTTCAGCAATACCGCCCATACCCGCACCGCCAATGCCGATAAAAAATATTTTCTTCACCCTGCGCATTTGCGGGCTTTCAAATGGGGTCTTAAAAACCATTATTCCCCTTCTCCTACTACTGCCATGCAATGGCTTACTACTTGTTCAGTGGCGTGAGTACTGGCGTGTTGCCTTGCTACTTCACCCATTTTTTGGCAATCGCTAGGGTGTGTTACCCAGTGCCGAACTGCCTGCCTTAAATTGTCTTTTAATGCTGACTGCGCAATCATAATGGCAGCGCCATACTTTACTAACGACTGCGCATTTTTTGTTTGATGATCGTCTACCGCGTGTGGAAGAGGTACAAACAATGCTGCTCTTCCTGCCGCGGCTACTTCAGCAACAGTGAGCGCACCGGCTCTGCAAATCACAAAATCAGCCCATTCGTAGGCCGCTGCCATATCATCAATAAAGTCGCTGACTTCAACGGGATTATCCGAACCTGCATAAAGCGCTTCTACCGATGCTTTATTGCCTTTTCCGCACTGATGTCGAATAGATAAACCATCAATGACCCCACACGTTTCGGGCACAGTATCATTTAGCACTTTAGCACCCAAACTTCCGCCAACAACAAGAAGGTTAAGTTTACCCTTTACGGTTTGGTCTGAAACTGCTTCTTTAGGGTTAACTTTCCAAATTTCGTCTCGCACCGGGTTACCCACGGTGTGGACTTTAGAGCTAACCTTGGCAAATTGTGGTTTAGCATCTTTAAAACCGAGTAGTACTCGTGTGGCAACTTTAGCCAATAACTTATTGGTCATGCCCGCGGCCGCATTTTGCTCGTGTATTACCACGGGAATGCCTAACGATTTGGCAGCAACACCACCAGGGCCGCTGGCGTAACCACCGAACCCAAGCACTAAATCTGGTTGCACCCGTTTAATAATACGGCGAGCCGAAAACAAACTTTTTATCAATGCGATACCGCCCGATAATTTGGCTTTTAGCCCTTTACCTCTAATACCTTTCACTGGAATAAAGTGAATGGGAATGCCATGTTTAGGCACAACGTCGGCTTCCATTCGCTCAGCAGTACCTAGCCATTCTATTTCCCAACCCGCTGATTGCAGCGCGTGAGCCACCGCTAATCCAGGGAAAACATGCCCCCCAGTGCCACCAGCCATAATTAAGCAACGCTTACTCACTCGAAGCCTCCTTAGATACACGGGCTAAAATGGCCTTAATACCGGCTTTGCCTTCATCTTCAGGAGAAATTGTATTAGATGATTTTTTTGTTCCAGCGTCTTTTGTTTTAACTACTGGCGCGTCTTCGCTACTCTCATGCATATCAGGAGCGTTCACATCAGACGCTTTCAGATCAGGGGCTTGGTTGTAATCAGCCTCGGCATCAGCGAACGGTTCAGCATTGGTATGTTTCGTTCTCACTGGCGGCTTAGCTGCTGATTTAGCACTAGGCTTTGCTTTCACTTTTCCAGTTTTCTTAATGTCGCCACGCCCGAGAGCTTGAACACCATCTACACGCAATTCGAAATCGATACGCAACAATAAAGCCACCGCAACAGACATAACAATAAGCGATGAACCACCGTAACTCACTAATGGCAGCGTTAACCCCTTGGTAGGCAGAATACCTGCACTGGCACCAATATTAACTGCGGTTTGAAAACTAAACCAAATTCCTACGCTATAAGCTAAATACCCTTCAAATGGGCGTGATTTCAATAAGGCTTTGTTACCTATTTGTAGCGCACGTACCACCATCCATAATATTAAGCCAAGTACCGCAAGCACACCCACAAAGCCAAGCTCTTCAGCTAAAATGGCCATCACAAAATCGGTGTGTGCTTCTGGTAAAAACTCTAGCTTTTGTAGGCTATTACCCAAACCTTGGCCAAACCAATTGCCGCGGCCATAAGCCATAAGCGATTGGGTAAGCTGATACCCAGCGCCAAAAGGATCGGCCCAAGGATCAAGAAATGAGGTCACCCGCTTCATGCGGTATTCCTCAAACACGATAAGGGCAACAACCGCCAATACGCCCGCGAATACCAACGCAAAGAACTGCCATAAGCGAGCACCCGCTAAAAATAACAGCCCAATGGTAGTGGCAAACATTACGACCACAGTACCCAAATCGGGTTGTAGCAGCAGTAACATGGCTAATGCGAAGAACACCACTAATGGCTTTATAAACCCTTTTAAATTTTCCGTTACTTCTTCATAACGGCGAACTAGGTAGCCGGCCAAGTAAGTGAAGAAGAAAAGCTTGGCAGGCTCTGCAGCCTGAATGGTGATGGGGCCTAACGCCAGCCAACGAGTACTCCCGTTTACGGTGCGCCCAATAAGCAGCACTGCCACCAATAGACCAATAGCCGCTAACAACAGATAAGGGTTTGCCGTACGCCAAAACTGCATGGGAAGCTCTAGCACCACCATGGCAGCAATAATTGCCCCCACAATGTAAATACCGTGTCGAATAGCAAAGTAAAAAGGGTTATCGTGAATTCTTTCAGCAACCGGCATTGAAGCTGATGTCACTATGATAATACCTATCGTCATTAGCGCTAATGCAACTATGATAAGGCCTATATCGTAGGGGCTTTGAAGGTTTTGTTCGTCATGACGAGCCGCAAACAACGCACTTAATTTAGTATCGGCTTGCGGCTTATCTTTTGTTTTTAACGCGCGGTTTGCTTGGGGAGCGCTTGCAGTCGTCATCATGATGGCAAACCTCCCGCTTCTTTCATTACGCTAGCGTCACGAGCAAATTTCACGCTTGTGGTAATATGTGTGACGGCATTAGTAAATACTTGTGCACGGTGCATATAGTTTTTGAACATGTCGATACTTGCACAGGCTGGGGACAGCAAGACAATATCGCCGTTACCAGCACGTAAGTTTGCAGCCGACACCGCCATCTCCATTGAGGCCACTATTGTGGTATCACTAAAAACAGCGCTGAATTTTTCTGCATCTTTGCCTAACGCAATCACTTCACTAACACTTTCATCTAGCGCAGGTTTTAAAGCACTTAAATCTGCCCCTTTGCTATCACCACCGGCAATTAAAATAATCTTTCCTTTAGTGGTAGGTGCAAGCCCTTGAATAGCTGCGATAGTGGCTCCCACGTTAGTGGCCTTCGAGTCATCAATCCATTTCACGCCATTAATGTTGGCAATTTCTACGCAGCGGTGCGGCGCCGAACTAAAGCTTGCCACCGCAAGTGCGGCTGTATTAAGCAGGGCTGGTTTATTCAATGAAGTACTAAACGCTTGGCACAATGCCAGCGACGCCATCACGTTTAGCACATTGTGCATGCCTGCCAATCGAATATCGGCGGTGTTAAGCAGTGCTTCACCGTTGAAGGTAATCGCACCTTCGCGTAAACCAAAGCCGGTATCGCTAGCATCAAGGCCATAGGTGATAGTGTTTTCGCAATTTGAAGTTGGCGTAACCTGTTTGTCGCCGCGCCATACTACTGCGGTATTACAATGACTAAAGATACGTTGTTTGGCCGCTGTGTAGTGCTGCATATCGCCGTGTCTATCTAAATGGTCATCGCTAATATTCAAAATCGATGCGGCATTTAGCTTTAAGCTCGACGTTGTTTCAAGCTGAAAACTAGATAGTTCTAAAACAATGACATCCAAAGAAGAAGACTGAGTTTCAAGCTCTGCTATGGATTCTGGAAGGGTTTCAAGTACTGGGCGCCCTACATTACCCGCCTCACACACCTCGTACCCACACGCCTTTAGCATGTGAGTCGTTAAAAGCGTAACCGTGGTTTTTCCGTTAGAACCGGTAATGCCTATGGTTGGCGTAGTGTTAAGACGTGCAAACAATTCCACGTCGCCAATCACCTCAACACCACAGGCTTTTGCGTGTTCCACTTGTTCAATGTTAAGCGGTAAGCCTGGACTCAGTACCAAGGTATCAACGCCTGCAAAGAAGTCACGAGGTAATGTCCCGGTGGTTACGCAGATATTTAATGGTGCTGACACGTTGAAAGTATCGCGGGTATCAAAGGCTTTTACCTTCGCCCCTTGCTGTTTTAGAAAACGCACGCAAGCCTGACCTGTTACTCCAAGGCCGCCTACCACATAAGAATGTGCACGTACGTTATATGTCATTATCTAAGTTTCAACGTTGCCAGCCCAACAAGGACTAAAATGATAGAAATGATCCAGAAGCGCACAATTACTCGCGGCTCCGGCCAACCTTTTAATTCGTAATGGTGGTGAATAGGTGCCATTCTAAAAATACGTTGTCCACGCAACTTAAATGAACCCACTTGCAAAATGACCGATAAGGTTTCTACTACAAACACACCACCCATAATAATCAGTACAATTTCTTGGCGAACTAATACGGCTAGTACGCCCAATGTGCCACCTAATGCCAATGAACCTACATCGCCCATGAAGACTTGTGCTGGATAGGTGTTAAACCATAAAAATCCTAGCCCAGCACCAACAATGGCCGTACACACAATTACCAATTCACTGGTAAGGGGAATATGCGGAATATTAAGGTAGTCGGCGAAATTCGCGTTCCCGGTTACATAAGCAAAAATAGCGAAAGCACCTGCCACTAAAATAGTCGGTACAATGGCTAAACCATCAAGGCCGTCGGTTAGGTTTACTGCGTTACTTGTGCCCACAATGGCAAAGTAAGTAATAATGATAAAAAAGGCGCCTAGTTGCGGAAACACTTCTTTAAAGAAAGGGATAAGCAATGAGGTTTCAGCACTTAATGTGGCACTGCTATATAGGAAGAAAGCTACCCCAATGGCTACCACCGATTGCCAGAAATACTTCCAGCGCGCAATCAAGCCTTTTGAGTCTTTACGGATCACTTTGCGATAGTCATCAACAAAACCGATAATGCCGTACGACACCACCACGGCTAAGGTCACTAAGACGTAGCGGTTACTTAAATCTGCCCACAATAAGACACTCACTACTATAGCCGCTAAAATCAGTAAGCCACCCATAGTAGGTGTACCCGATTTAGATAAATGACTTTGCGGGCCATCATCACGTACGGTTTGCCCTATCTGCATGGTTTGCAAATAACGAATCATCTTAGGGCCAATTAAAATAGCAATCAGCAACGCCGTTAGCGTACTTAAAATCGCTCTTAGGGTAAGGTATGAAAATACGTTAAACCCAGTATCAAATTGTGTCAGCCAGTCAGCTAGCCAAATTAACATGCAATACGCTCCCGACGGCGTTCAAACTTTCCCAGCGAAGAGGCCTCTATCGCCTCTACCACGCGTTCCATACGAGAACTGCGTGAGCCTTTTACTAAAATTGAAATATCTTGTTGTTCTACTTGTAGGTCTTGCTCTAGCGCTTTCATCAAACTGTCTATATCAGTGAAATGGCCGCTATTTTTTTCAGTCCCATTTTTTCCTGAAACTTCTTCAAACACTGCACTGGCGGACTGACTTAACACACCAAATGAATACAGGTAATCAATACCTTTACTTAGTGCGTAATTACCGACTTGCTCATGATAGAAACGCGCTTTTTCGCCGAGCTCTTTCATGTCGCCCAATATCAAAACATTAATGCCAGAGAAAGTACTTAGTGTATCGATAGCCGCATTCACAGAAGCAACGTTGGCGTTGTAAGTATCATCGAGCAAACGTACTTGGCTACCTAATGTCTTAACATTCAAGCGCCCTTTTACTTGCTTCATCGCAAGCAAACCGTCACGTACGTTCTCAAGGGTGGCACCCAATTGCATGGTAAGGGCCGCAGCAACGAGTGCATTTCCCACATTATGGATACCAGGAATAGTTAATTGAATAGCAGCTTCACCTTCGTTGCTACACAACTGAAATGCTGCGCAACCATCAAGACCTACAATGATATCTTCTGCTGTGAAGTCGGCTTCGTTGTTCTTTTGCATTGGCGAGAAAGTTAATACCCGCTTTTGCTTGAGCTTACCTTGCCAGAAATCGGCAAATTGGCTGTCTACATTAACGATGGCAGTGCCGTTATCGCCTAAGCCTTTAAAGATTTCGCTTTTTGCACGCGCTACACCTAACAAACTCCCGAACCCTTCAAGGTGAGAAGCTGCAGCATTGACGATAGTGGCAACATCTGGCTTAACCAGATTAGTGGTGTAAGCAATTTCACCTAGATGGTTTGCACCTAATTCCATCACCGCGTATTCGTGGTGTTGTTCTAGGCGAAGTAAGGTAAGCGGAACCCCAATATCGTTGTTAAAATTGCCATTGGTAGCAAGAACAGAGCCGCGGCGCTCTAATATGGCCGCACACATTTCTTTCACGGTAGTCTTACCGCTACTTCCTGTGATAGCGATAGTTTTAGGTGCCACTTCACGTTTTACAGCAGCCCCTAAAAGGCCTAAAGCCAGTTTAGTGTCTTCAACATACACCACAGGAATGGAAACATTCACAGGTTCGCTGGCAATAATTGCACTTGCGCCCGCTTTTTCAGCACTTTCTGCAAAAGCATGGCCGTCGAAATTATCGCCTTTTAATGCAAGGTATACAGAGCCCGAATCTAAGGTTCGTGTGTCTGTACTTACTGCATTGACTTCACAATCTTGTCCGTCAAGTTTGCCGTCTATTTGGCTGGCTATCCACGACAGTGTTGTAGTTATCATTTTTTGTACTCCTGTTGTAGTCGAGCCACAACTGTACGTTCGTTATAGTCTGTCTGTTGGGTACCAATAATTTGGTAATCTTCATGGCCTTTACCAGCCACTACAATAATGTCGTTCTCATCTGCACTATTTAGGCAATAGCGAATAGCGCTTTCTCTGTCTGCTTCTTCTACTGCGTCATTGGGGCGTTGCAAGCCCGCCTTAATATCGCTAGCAATACTTTCTGGCGACTCGCTACGACTGTTGTCAGTGGTAATGACAATCACGTCAGCATGCAGTTCAGCCGCTACTCCCATTAAGGGGCGCTTGCCTTTATCGCGATCGCCACCACACCCAAACACGCACCACACTTTACCAGCAGTATGTGTTTTAGCGCTTTTCAGCACTTGTTCTAACGCGTCTGGCGTGTGCGCATAATCAACAATTACGCTGGCACTGCCCTCTACAGGGAACACTTCCATTCTTCCCGGTACGGGTTGCAAACCATTCACTACCCGCACTACATTTTCAAAGCGTTCGCCCTGCGCCAATAAACATGAAATAGCGCTTAGCGTATTGCTCACGTTAAACGAGCCAAACAATGCCAATTCAATAGGTGCTGTGCCCCATGAAGAAACAAGGTCGAATCGAATTCCTGAAGAATGGTATGAAACATTTGTGGCGAAACAATGGCGATCTTGTGGTTGTTTGTGCGTGGCTAAAACATCATCAGTGGGTTCAAATCCTGTCCATACTCGTGTCACTCTCGGCTTTTTATCTTCGCTTTTCTTTAAGCCTTCATGATTAGCTGCGTTCGTGTCTAAATATTTAGCCCAATTCTGGCTTTCACTGTCGTTTACATTCAACACAACAGCTTCAAGGCCAGGTTGATCTAACAACAAACGTTTTGCCTTCGCGTACTCTTCCATGGTGCCGTGATAATCAAGATGGTCCCGCGTTAAATTAGTGAATACTGCAATATCTGTTTTCACTTGGCTTAACCGGCCTTGCACTAATGCATGAGAACTAGCTTCAAACGCCGTATGTCGCACTTCGCATTGCACAAACTCTGCCAACACGTACTGCAAACGAATAGCATCAGGGGTGGTATTAGCCGCGGCGGTCGTAACCCATTGGGTATTTTCACCTTCATATACACTACTGCCAAGAGTGCCAACGCTTGCACTGCGCGTACCCAGCGCATCTTTCAACTGAGTAAGCAATTGAACTGTCGAGGTTTTTCCGTTAGTTCCCGTTACCGCCACTGTCATCATTTTCAAAGCGGGGTAATCGTAAAACGCAGCCGCCAATGCCGATAGCATGCTAGGTAATTGATATAGCGAAATAATTACCGAATGGTCGCGCATTTCCATTTGGCCATGGGCTTGACTGTCGTCAGTTTGCGCCAGAATGACACGCGCGCCTAAACTAATCGCCTGAGGTATGAAATCTCTTCCGTCACGCTCATGACCTTTAACCGCTACAAATGCTGTTTTTGTGTTCACATCACGGCTGTCTAAAGTTAGGCCTTCAATACGAATATCTGGCGCGTCTATGCCAAACTTTGCCATTAGCGCACGCGTACTTTGAATAAAGGAATTAACTACCACTGTTGCCTCCTTTCAGCCATGCGCCTGACGTCACGTGCTTGTCATCTGGGGTTACGTTTAGCATGTGTAAAGCGCCGCCCATAATTGATGAAAATACAGGGGCCGCGGTGTCACCGGCGTGATACAAATCACCACCAGGCTCGTTAATAAGCACAATAGTGACAAGTCTTGGGTCGGAAACTGGGGCAATACCGGCAAAGATATTCACATACTCTTCGCCATAGCCACCTGCCACAGCCTTGCGACTGGTGCCTGTTTTTCCTGCCACACGATAACCTGGAACGGCTGCTTTTTTCGCTGTACCGCCACGCTGGGTTACGCTTTCCATCATTTGGACTATAGCTTTTGCATTCTCTTCACTTATTACCCGTTCAGGCTGGCCTTGCCATCCGGTTTGCTGTGGCGACTTGATAATATTCAGAGGCTGCTTGATACCGCCATTCGCCAATGTGGCGTACAACCGCCCAAGTTGCGCAGTGGTTACCGATATCCCATAGCCAAATGACAAGGTGGCAAGTTCGAATTCAGACCAACGGCTTCGGTCGTAGAAGATACCACTGCTTTCACCCGCCATATTTAGGCCCGTATCTGACATCAACCCAATGTTGTAATAGGTGTCGAGTAGAAATTGCTTAGGCACAGACAGCGCTAATTTCGAGGTACCCATATTGCTTGAATGCTGGATAATTTCTTCAAGGGTAAGCTCGCCATAGTTACGCGAGTCTTTAACTAAGCTTCCGCCTAGGCGCATCCAACCAGGGTTAGTATCTACTACATCTTCAGCTTCTACTTCACCAAATTCCATAGCAGTTAGTACCGCCAACGGCTTTAACGCAGAGCCTGGCTCGAATGCATCCGTAATGACGCGGTTACGCATGCGGTGGGGTGAAATATTACTGCGATCGTTAGGGTTAAAAGACGGCGCATTTACCATGGCCAGTACATCGCCCGTTTTTACATCAATCACCACTGCCGAGGCAGAACTAGATTGATAGTAAATCATGGCTTCTTTAATTTCTTTGTACGCTAACGCTTGAATACGTTGGTCGATAGTCAGTTGCAGATTACCCGCATCTTCGCCAGTGGTGGTTTCTAAAATTTCTACCTGGCGACCTTTTGCATCTCGACGAATTTTGCGGGAACCGGGCGTACCAGTTAGCCACTCATCGTACATACGCTCTAGGCCTTCAACACCTGTATCATCAACATCGGTAACACCGATTAATTGGGCCGACACTTCACCGGTAGGATAATAACGACGACTCTCACGACGTAAGTAAATGCCTGGAATATCAAGTTTATCAACATACTCGGCCATGGCAGGAGACACTTGACGCTGCAAGTACACAAAGCGGCGCTTAGGATTGCTTACTTTTTCTTGCAAGCTATCTACCGACTGGCCTAATACATCGGCCAGCGCTTGCCAACGACGTGGCTCAGCAAGGCCATCGTTCTCATGAATAATTTTAGGATCGGCATAAATGGCCCGAACTGGCACGCTTACGGCTAGCTCAACCCCATTTCTGTCTGTCACTAGGCCGCGATAGGTAGGCATGTTGCGCGTACGCAAGGTACGGCTATCGCCTTGTTGAATAAGTTCATCAGGCTCAATAACTTGAATAAACGCCGCGCGGGCAGCCAGTGCCGCGAAAACCGAGATAACCACGATAAGCACAACCACAAAGCGCCAGTGCACCAAGCTTGGTGTGACGTTCTGTTTCGCTCCGCTCGCTTTGCGGCTACGTTTAACGGTTGGCGTGGTCATTTAAGTCTCACTACCACTTCGTCATCGGCTGTAGGACGGTACATATCAAGTTGCTTTTCAACCAAGGTTTCAATGCGGTTATGTTCGGTAAGCGCACGTTGTTCTAGCACTAAATTGCGCCATTCAACATCCAGCTCATCTTTCTGCTGCATCAGGTCTTCAAGGGCAATAACTTGCTGGCGATTTTGGTGGCTACCAAGAATAACCGCCATGCCACTAAGCAGAACCGCTAAATACAACAAAACCCGCAACTTGTTGCGGGTTAAATCTGACACAATAATCAGCAGTAAACTGAAGTTTGTATTTGCCCTGTCAGGCTTACCTAACGTCATAGCTTTTCGGCCACCCTTAGTACAGAACTGCGTGAGCGAACGTTGTTCGCAATCTCCAATTCAGAGGGTTTTATAGCCCGACTTAACGCTTTTAATACTTTATCGGCATCTATTTCAGCTTGGGTTATGGGCAAATTGTGCGGTACTGATTTGCCTTTGCTTTGGTCTTTTATAAAGCGTTTTACTAGTCGGTCTTCCAAAGAATGAAACGAAATAACCGCTAAGCGGCCTTCTTTTGCTAACACTTGAGTGGCTGCTTTTAGGCCTATTCGCAACTGCTCTAGCTCAGCATTAATGTAAATTCGGATACCTTGGAATGCCCGAGTGGCAGGATGTTTAAACTTATCTTTGACTGGTACGGCTTCATCAATAAGTGCGGCTAACTGAGCAGTACGAGTAATAGGTGTGGTTTCACGAGTATTTACAATGGCGTGCGCAATGCGTTTACCAAACTTCTCTTCACCAAATTCTTTAATCACTTGGGTAATGTCTTGTTCTTCGGCGCGGGCTAACCAATCGGCTGCACTTTCACCGCGTGAGGTGTCCATACGCATATCTAGCGGGCCATCGCGAAGGAAACTAAACCCACGTTCGGCGTCATCAAGCTGAGGTGACGAAACACCTAAATCCATTAATACGCCGTCAATCTTTCCGGTTAAACCAAGGGCTTCAATTTCTTCAGCCATATCGCCAAAAGGAGAATGAATAATACGGAAACGGCTGTCATCGGCAAAACGCTTAGCCGCTTCTATGGCCTGAGGGTCGCGATCAAACGCGATTAAGCTACCATCGCTACCCAACGCATCAAGAATGTGCGCAGAATGGCCTCCACGGCCGAATGTGGCATCAATGTAGATACCGTTAGGTTTGATAGCTAGGGCTTCTATGCACTCGTCGAGTAACACAGAAACATGTTTGAATTCGTTAGATTGGCTCATAAGGAAAAGTCCTGTAAACGTTCGGTGAGTTCAAATTCGCCTTTGCGTTCGGTATCCATATCAAGCTCAACTTGTTCAGCCCATACTTCGGCATCCCAAATTTCAAACTTATTCAACTGACCAACTAACATGACTTCTTTTGATAGGTGAGCATGAAGGCGTAGCGGAGTAGGAAGCAGAATTCGTCCGCTTTTATCCATTTCACCTTCAGTAGCATGACCGAGTAATAAACGCTGCATGCGTCTTTCCGCTGGAATCATGCTTGAGAACTTAATGAGTTTAAGCTCAATTTCTTCCCATTCGGGAAGTGGGTAAAGCAGCAAACAACTTTGCTGTGTATCGACCGTACAGACCAGCTGTCCATTACAATCATCCAGCAGCGACTGCCGATACTTTGTTGGTATCGCTAGTCTGCCTTTTGTATCCAGATTGATTGCGTTAGCGCCGCGGAACATTCCCCTAGCCTTCTATATTTTGCTCTTGGTTTTCTTGTTTTTTTGAGTACTGATCTGCAAAACAATGATGGTTCGATCCACTATTCGCCACATTTACCCACTGATTGACAGTTTAGGTATCATTGATCCCCACTGTCAAGCTAAAAAGCATAGTGAAGGCCACGTATTTACTGGCTTTGAACTGTGTGCATATACAGTGTTTTGGCGAAGTAGTTGATAACGCCTAAGAAAAGAGGGGCAAAATAAAAAGGGGTTGGGGAAAGTAAATATGATAAATACGAAAAAACCGATACTCGTTTCCCAGTATCGGTTTTATTGTCTAGCTTAGCGCTTCAATCACCCTAGTGGGTGATAATACCTATGCGCTTGGCGCTTCAGCTTGTGCTTCTTCAGGTTTAACCACTGACAATTGCATGCTGCGAATTGGGTTGTCTGTACCATTTGAAAGCTCAACCAAACGGTTCAATTGGCCTGCTGACATCATTACCGCGTACATAGCGCCTAAGAAACCAGACTTGTGAAGCTCAGTCACTTTCTCTTCTGGCAACTCAAGTACTTTCTTTTCGTTAATGCTTAGCATGCCAGTAACGTTACGTTGTTGACCGCTTTGGTAAGTAAGACGAATTTGAATTGGGTCTAGCAGGTCTAGGTCAACAACTTGTTGAACAAAACGCTGAGTCATCATTTCGCTGTTAGCAAGGTCAGCTAAAAACTGCTGACGGTTTTGCAAGAATTCCGTTGGCTCACCAGCGTCAGTAAATAAGGCTTCACCTTCTTCACCGATTAGGTCGCTGTTTTCATCAATGTATACACCTAGCTTCTCGCCATCAGGGCGAACATCAAAAGGGTAACGAAGGATGTTCATTGGAACGTGAGGGCCCTGCCATTTGTCGCCAGTAAGAAACAGGTTTTTGTTCTGTTCCATGCCAAGCATTGCAACAACATGGTGACGTTTAGCATTAGCATCTTCAATAAATACTAGCGGCATAGTGGCAGCCAATTGAGCAAACTCACGAATAGTGGCTGCAGCAAGGTGCGTATCTTTCGCAAACTTAAAGGTATTGCTAACCGCGACTTTTACGTCTTTGTGTTTTTCTTTATCTAGCGGTACAAAATTAATAGCCATTTTACTTTCTCATACTTGTTTACTGTGGCCCCTGTAAAATAACTGAGAAGTGAGGGGTGCCACGAAAAATTATGTAGGCCGCGCGGATGAACTCACTCTCATCCTATTCGGCGACGCGCTCGGGAGTATCCCGCATTCGCGTTATGAAGTCACGCGTCAACACAATAACAAGTTTTAAATTTTTATTGCAATGTAAAATTAAAGTGAATGGTAGTAACCGCTCTAAAAACGCACAATTTTACTGTTTTTAGGGGCATTGAGAATAAAAAAGCCCGAAATGAAAGGAAATCAGAAGAAATAAAAGAATAAGGCGTTCGAGCCATTGTAGGCATGAAGGTTTTCTTTTAGTCTTTTGTCTTACAACAACGATAAGGAAAAACAAAAATGAAGGGCTTCTTCCCGCTAAAATCTTGTGCACTCGCAATTTCCACTCTACTTTGCGCATCAGCCATTGCTGATAACACACCCACTTACACAGCAGGTGAAAAAGCGATAAAAATAGCCCAAGAAACGATTATTGTTGATGGCCATATCGATGTGCCTTATCGGGTTAAAAACGCATGGGTAGATGTAACCAAAGCCACAAAAGGCGGAGACTTTGATTACCCTCGCGCGGTCAAAGGCGGCTTAAATGCTCCTTTCATGTCAATTTATGTACCGGCGAGTTTAGATAATTCACCAGAATCAACACAACTTGCTCATTTGCTTATTGATTCTGTAGAAGCCATAGTGGCGCGAGCCCCTGATAAATTTGCCATTGCCAAAAGCCCGTCAGACGTAAAAGCCCAGTTCGAAAAAGGCATTATTTCATTACCCATGGGAATGGAAAATGGCTCCCCACTTCAAGGCGATTTAGCTAATCTAGAAGCGTTTCACGAACGTGGCATTCGCTATATTACATTAGCCCACAGCCAGTCGAACCATATTTCAGATTCGTCATACGATTTGCGCCGTCAGTGGAACGGGTTAAGTCCGTTTGGTAAAACACTGGTTACTGAGATGAACAACATCGGCATCATGCTTGATATTTCTCATGTATCTGACGATGCCTTTTATCAAGTTATTGAGCTAACAAAAGTGCCCGTAATTGCGTCTCACTCATCGCTTCGCCGCTTTACACCAGGCTTCGAGCGTAATATGAATGACGAAATGGTTAAAGCGCTTGGCGATAATGGCGGCGTTATCATGATTAACTTTGGCTCAAGCTTTGTCACGAAAGAAGCCGGTAAGTGGCGCACGGGGTTAACACAAGCGCGCAAAGCATTAATTGCCGCTGAAGGTGAAGATAGCCCGAAACTGGAAGACTTCGAAGCTAACTACCGCAAAGAAGTGCCTTACCCTTACTCAACACTTGATGAAGTACTTGATCACATCGACCATGTGGTAGAGCTGGTTGGTATTGAGCACGTAGGAATTGGTTCTGATTATGACGGCGTAGGTGACTCGTTACCCATCGGCTTAAAAGATGTGGCTAGCTTCCCTAATTTAGTTCAGGGGTTACTGGACAGAAAATACAGCCGTGCAGATATTGAAAAAATCTTGAGCGGAAATTTACTGCGTGTATGGACCCAAGTGGAAGAATACGCCAGCAAGCATTAATCGTTGAAATAAAACAGCCGAACAAATACTAAAAAGGCAGTTAGGTTATCCTAACTGCCTTTTTGTTTCTAAGGTGGCTGTGTAGTGTGTTTTCTTACGAACGTCGCTTCAACTGCCACGTCTTAACAAGGTAAAACACAGTAGGTAGCACAAACAGGGTTAGTACCAGCGCACTTAGCATCCCTCCCACCATAGGGGCAGCAATACGTCGCATAATTTCAGCACCGGTTCCCGTTGCATACAGCACAGGTAGTAAGCCTATTATAATAGAGAGCGCCGTCATCATTACCGGCCTTACACGCCGCGTGGCACCTTCAATAATGGCATCTTTGAGTGCTTGTTTTATTTGCTCAGCAGATGCTTGGGCATGCGTAGTAGAGCACGCTTTTCCGGCAAACGCTTCAACCGCTTGATGCAGGTACACCAGCATAATAACGCCTATTTCAACCGCGACTCCCGCCAACGCAATAAACCCAACGGCAACGGCTACAGAGAAGTTAAACTCGAGTGCATACAATAGCCAGTAGCTGCCTATCAATGCCAACGGCAAAGTAACCATAATAAGTGCTACATCGGTAACTCGCCTGAAGCTTAGATACAGCAGTAACACGATAGCGGCTAATGTTAACGGCACCACAACACTAAGCCTTGCTTCAGCCCTTTCTAAGTATTCAAACTGCCCAGCCCATGTTAACGAATAGCCTGGAGGCAATGAAACCGTATTAGCAACATGTTCTTTTGCACTTTGTACGTAACTGCCTAAATCGCCGCTTTCAATATCGATAAATACCCAACCGTTTAATCGAGCATTTTCGCTTTTTATTGCCGCGGGCCCCACCTCAATAGCAATATCGGCTACCTCGCCCAAGGTAATATTGGCACCGTTTGCTAACACTATGGGAAGTTGTCTTAGCGCTTCTGGAGAATCTCTATATTGTTGTGGGTAACGCATACTAATAGGAAAACGCTGCCTTCCCTCTACGGTTTCACCCAATGTACGCCCACCTATAGCAGTGTTGATGACCTCTTGGATATCAGCGATATTGAGCCCGTATCGCGCCGCCCTATCACGACTAATATCAATAGTGATATATCGCCCACCTGCAACTTTCTCGGCAAATACCGATGCGGTATTCTCAAAGTTTTCTAGCGCAGCTTCTATTTGTTTTCCCACCTGCTGAATACCAGCCAATTCTGGACCCGCTATTTTAATCCCCACTGGGGTTTTAATACCGGTGGCAAGCATATCGATACGCGTTTTAATTGGCATCACCCACGCATTGGATACGCCTGGAAATTGCACCGTACTGTTTAATATTTCCTTCAATTTTGATGTTGTCATACCCGCACGCCACTGGGATTTAGGCTTTAATTGCACAAAGGTTTCTATCATAGTTAAAGGCGCAGGATCGGTAGCGGTATCTGCCCTGCCCACTTTACCGAATACATTTTGCACCTCGGGTATTGTGGCAATCAGCTTATCGGTTTGTTGTAGCAATTCTCTCGCTTTCCCCACCGAAATACCAGGGTAAGTAGTAGGCATATAGAGCAAGTCACCCTCATCTAAAGATGGCATGAATTCGCTACCGATATGCTGCATTGGCCATACTACGGAAACTAACGCAATAAGGGCTGCGAACACTATTTTTCGAGGGTGGTTCAGCGCAGCCGTTAACGCCTTAACATACCCTGTCGAAATAGCCTTGTTTAACGGGTTGCGATGCTCTGCTTTTAGCTTGCCTGTCACGAAATAGCCGGCTAACACTGGCACCAAGGTAATGGCTAACGCCGCAGCGGCAGCCATGGCATAGGTTTTCGTAAAAGCGAGAGGGGCAAACATTCGCCCTTCTTGTGCTTCTAAGGTAAAAACAGGGATAAAAGACACGGTAATTATCAACAGTGAAAAGAACAGAGCTGGCCCCACTTCGGTGGCCGACTTCACCACTAGCGCCCAACGCGCTTCAACTTTTACTTGCTCTCCTTGCGCTGTCGCCCGTTCAATATGCTTATGCAGGTTTTCCACCAACACAATAGCGCCATCTACCATGGCCCCCATGGCAATAGCAATACCACCTAAAGACATAATATTTGCGTTAAGCCCTTGGAATTTCATTACAATAAAGGCTACTAATATGCCAATTGGCAACGTGATTATGGCAACCAGCGATGAGCGCACATGAAAAAGAAACACTAAGCAGACGGCACCTACCACAAGTAACTCTTCAACAAGCTTGCTCCATAGGTTATCGACGGCATTATCGATAAGGGTGGAACGGTCGTATACAGGTACAATATTTACGCCACTAGGTAAACTGGCCTTCAACGTTTCAATACGCGCCTTCACATTATCAATAGTCGCCTTAGCATTTTCGCCAAAGCGCATCACTACTATGCCACCTACCACTTCGCCGTTTCCGTTTAGCTCAGCGATGCCTCTGCGCATAAGTGGCGCCTCTACTACACTTGCGACATCACCTATCGTTATCGCCACGCCATTGTGAACAACGCCTAAAGGAATATTAGCAATATCTTCAGTACCCGTAAGATAGGCAGAAGATGTCACCATATACTCGGCTTCAGCCATTTCTATTACTGACGCCCCCGCTGCATTGTTGCCTCGGGCGAGTGCCGTTTCAATATGACGTAAAGGCACGTTATACGCTTGCAACTTTTGCGGATAAAGTTGCAGTAAATACTGTTTAACCATGCCGCCTACAGAGGCGACTTCCGACACCCCCTGCACGCTTTGCAATTCATATTTTAAGAACCAGTCTTGCAAAGCCCTAAGCTCACCAGCATCGTAGTGGTGTAACTCATCAACGAGGGCATACATGTAAACCCACCCTACCCCAGTAGCATCAGGCCCCAGTTTGGGTACCACACCATCAGGCAAGGTTATTTGGCTAAGGTATTCCAGCACTCTGCTTCGTGCCCAATACATATCGGTACTGTCGTCAAAAATAACGTACACATAAGAGTCACCAAAAAATGAAAATCCTCGAACTGTTTTTGCACCCGGCACAGACATTAAGGCAGTGGTGAGCGGATAGGTTACTTGATCTTCCACCACTTGGGGCGATTGCCCTGCATAGCTGGTTTTAACAATCACCTGAACATCTGATAAATCAGGAATGGCATCAATGGGAGTTTGTTTTACCGCTATTACCCCACCAATAGAGATAAACACCGTTGCCAGCAGCACCAATATGCGATTGGCCACCGACCAGCGTATGATGGCTTCAATCATGGTGCATGCCCTCGTGATGCTTGGCCTGTTGATTCACTTCCTGATGATGTAATTCATGATCGGCATGAGACTGCATACGCTTGAAATCTGATGTTTTAGACGACTCTGAATCAATCAAAAACTGCGCCGACAGCACTATTTTGTCACCTTCATTTACGCCTTGAGTTATTTCAATGAACTCCCCTGCTTTTCGCCCAACATTGACGGCTATAGATTTGAAGCTTTCTTCGACATTCATAACGACTCGGTTTTGGCCGAGATTTTGATTTTGGTCCTGCGACCGTATTTGAATAACGCTTTGATAAGGCACATACAGCACAGGCCTTTCGGTTTGCTTGGTAAAAATCATATTGGCGAACATATTCGGTTTAATGTCACCGCTGTCGTTCTTTAAAGTAACCCGTACTCTGAGCGTGCGTGTTTCAACATCAAGTGCTGGGTAGATAAAATCAACTTTTCCTGAAAAGATTTTATTTGGCAGATAGTCAAACGTGACCGATACCTGCTGATCAAGTGCCACTTTAGGGACATCTTGTTCAAATACGCGCGCTTCAACCCATACACTGTCTAAACGAGCAATGCTAAGCACCGTGGTACCAGGTTGAACGTAGAACCCTTCGCGAACGCCTAAATGTTCTACCACGCCGGCTTGGGGAGCAAAGAAGGTAATAGTTTGTGAAACCTCGCGGCTTTTTTCGAGTTGCGCAATAAACCCATCCGATAAGTGCAGCGCTTTTAAACGTTGTTTAGCACCTGCGGCTAAGCGTGTGTCTCCTCGCTTTAGCGCAATAACAAATTCCTCTTGCGCAGTCACCAAAGCAGGTGAATAAAGGGTATACAGTTTTTGCCCTTGGCTAACGGCCTCACCTTCCGTTTTAATAAACAGCTTATCAATCCAACCCTCTACTCTGGGGTGGATATGCACCAAGTAGTCTTCGTTATAGGTAACATTCCCCACTGCACTAAAGGTCAAATCCAGTTGCCCTCGTTTTACCGTGGTAAACTTCACACCCATATTTTGCTGTACCTGGGGTGAAATTGTCACCTCACCTTCACCATGATTTTCACTGCTATCCAATGCCGGATATACAGGCACTAGATCCATGCCCATTGGCGACTTACCCGGTTTATCTCGACGGTAAGCATCATCCATAGGTGCAACCCAATAAAGGGGCTTTTTATTATTTAAGTTGTCATCACCGCCAGCAACCACACCCTCAACAGCAGTCTCGCCCTGCATATTTGTATTCCAAACAAACATAGCCGCTGCGCCACCGAGTAACCCGACTATTAAAATAAATAGTGTCTTCATTGTTTTGCTGCTCCGTCGGTAGTGGTTTTGTGGGTGTCCATGTTTGAATTAGTGTGGATGTCCACTTTAGTCTCCACTCTAGTCAGTAGTGATTCATTGTTTGATTCAGAGCTTTGAAGTGGGTGTCCATAACCGAATTGTGCACTGGATGGGGTATGCACATGGCTACTTGAAATATGGGTGTCTAGAAATCTGTCATCCAATCTAGAACTTGTTAACTGATTTTGTTCGTTTGTCAGCGGGTAATATAGGTAAGCGAGTTCGGCTAAAGTCTTTGCTATATCGACGTGAAGCGCTAAGGCATCTAACTTTGCTGATATATATGAGATACGTGCACGCATTACGCCGTCGAATGTGCCCTTATCGGTCATGTAAGCATTAAGCGCTGACTCGGCTAAACTCTCTGACTGTGCAAGTAGTGCGGTATCAAATAATTGCTGCCTAGCGGACAAATTGACAAGCTCTGCTTCACGAGCTTCAGCAAGGGCTGCTAATCGCCTCACTTCTAGTCGTCGCTGTGTGGATGTCACCCCTAATCTTGCTGCTGATGCCGACACATTTGCATCTTGCCGCTTACTGCTAAACAGCGGTAAATCAACTTGGACACCCACACTAATGAAGTCAGCCTGGCTCATGCCGTTTTGGGCATCTTGTCGATATCCGTAGGCTGCTTCGAAGGCCCACTTAGGTTTGGTTTGCTCTTTCGCTAGACTAAGTTTCTGTGTAGCCACCAACTCGTCTTTTGCAAGTAACTGCACAGAAGGATGAGCGTCAATAACATCCAGTACGTCACGTCGTTTAACCTGTCTAGCTACGGATTTATTAAAAGGGAATATATCGTGATGATTGAGGGTTTCGGGCACAGTAAAACTGACTTCACTGGAGAAATCGAACCATCTCGACAACTGCGCTAAAGCCACCGATGCAGCTTGTTGTTTCTGCAAAAGCGTATCTTTTAAGCGAAGGCGCTCTAACCGAATCTGAATGATGTCTTGCTGTTGAGTGCTCCCCACACCACTTCGGTAAGACGATTCTACCGTCTCGAGTAATTGCACTAACGACTGCGACTCTTCTCGTAACAAGGCTAGGGTTTTTTCCGCTTGATACCACGCCAACCAATCCATCGCCACAGCTCGCAACAACCACGCCCGCCTTGCTGCTCTTTTCACCGGTTCTTTTTGGGCTTCTTCAATGGCAATAGTGCGAGAAATGCTTGCAGAGTCTCCTCTTGGCATAGCTTGTCGAATACCCAGCTTCAACTGAGTCATGGGCTCTTGATTGAGGGAAAAACCATCTGTTGGCACGCTTTGCAGTGTAGTGGTAATAGTAGGGTTATCCCAACTATCAGCCGCATCACTATCGTGCTGATACGCAGCCTCTTCAAGTTTGCTACCTTGAAAATAAACGTCTTGGTTGAGCGCGAGATGTTGCGCATCTTTAAGACTGAGGGTCGTCGCGAGGGAAGATGTACTAACGACAAAAAGCAACACCCCCAGCCAAGCTCGCTGAAGGTAATAAGTTCGAGAGCGAGCTTGAGTTAGGCTAGTAAAAACTATACCCAGATTACAATTAAACATGAGAAAACCACATTAATTTCCCTGTGCACTAAGGGAATAAAAAAGAAAAACGTGGGTGCTATACGCCCCCGCCAGATACAACTATCCTGCGAAAGCGAATTTGGGGGGGCGAAATTGGGTGTTGGGTATCGTGTAAGGAGTTTGGGGGTTTACAAAAACTATTAACTGAGTTGGCGCAATAACCGCTACTGAGCGTTCGTTATTTATAACTGCATAAACAGCGGCGCATACACCTGTAGGGCATTGACACTGAACGTCACAGCACGACTCAGATGTGTCACCGTGCATGCTAGGATTCATTGATTTCATAGCTTCGCGGGGAGTGCTTGAGCCACTGTGAATGGTGCGATCATTTTTTGCTGAATGGCACCCACTAGCTCTAGCTTGCATTTTGCTATTGGCGCGACTTGCTTCTGATGAATTGTACTCAGAATTTGCTTCATTAGACATCACGTCCGCAGGCGTTGTCGCGGTCTTTGAGGTAGCCATTGACATAGTGTTTGGCATAGCCATTCCCGGCGACAATTTAGTCACCAAGGAAATAACCATTATCAATATGACGACGTAGCCACGTCGCTGCTTTTTCAATTTAGCTATCATGCCTTAAAGCTTAATCGCATTTGTTAGAGCTGTAAAACGCTAGAATTGTTGCGCATAGGTTTTCAGCATCATTGTCATGGTTGAAAATAAAGGATTTGCTTTTGGTACTGCACATTCTTCGTTTTCATTTACCATGACTTTATTGAACTTCATATCGTGTAACATTGATGTGTTCACCACAAGGTCGGCGTGGCACAACGCATAAGATGCATCGATAACAAAAAACGTATTTGGCCCTGCGCTATTTTCCATTAAATTTTCTACACCGTGAATAGGCGTGGTGGCATCAGCTTGAGAGTGCGCAGCAAAAAGAGGCACTTCAATACGCTTGCCGTCTTCGAAGTCGTCGCGAATTTTTTCAATAATATCCATCAACTCTAACCCCGCAAAGCCTGCAACATTTGGGTATTTAAAAGGGTTCGGACCGTGCGTGATATAACTACCATCCACAATTTTCGCCACCCACTTAATACCCCAAATTCTAGACATGCTCTCGGCATTTTCAGAAAGTGCCAATGCACCAGAAAACAACATAAGCCCATCTATGTTTTCATTTGTGTCTAGGTACTGATCGACCGCTAATGCGCCACCAGTAGAAAACCCTCCCACAATCAGGGTGTCGCCCATGTCATCAGCTAACGCGATGACCTCATCAACATGTGCTTGCCAACGCTCGGCTAAATCGCTGTCACTCATTGCCCCCTCATCATCTCGCAACCCATGCCCAGGTAACAGTGGAACAATAACGTCGTAGCCTTCGTTGAATAGAATATTGCTAATTTCTCGCATAAAGAAAGGTGAATCACTCAGTCCGTGGACTAACACGGCCACTTTCTTTGAAGGGGTATCATGATGCAGCACGAAGGGAGCATTACCTTCGTTGCGAAGTACGTTTCCACATACCGTGTAGCGATGCAGTTTAGAAGATTTACATCGCTGCGTTTCGCCCCACTCTTGCTTATAAAAATCAGCAAATCGCGTTAATGCGTCTTGTGTTTCAAGAGTGCTGGCTGCTGCAGAACTAGCGAAAAATGTTCCTATTAATGTGCCTATCAATGCAAAGCACACTACTGCAACAGGAAGTATAGATAATTTTGCGAGAGCAAACTTTGAATGCACGTATATTCTCCAGAAGGCATTACAATTAGCCAATTATAACAAAATAAGGCCATTAAATAATGACCTTACGCTATTACAGTTACACTGTGACGGTATGCTGTTTTAACAAATTTCAGCTCAACAAGCCCTGTTTTAGCACATGTTGTATTAGTAAGCGCTTTGTTACCGTCGTTACTCGTATTTAGCTAAAATACAATGCTAAGTCGTCTGACCCGCCAATATGCTTACCGCCAATGAATACTTGAGGTACGGTATCACGGCCAGTCATTGCGTTAAGGCTGGTTAACGAGGCGTCTTTGCCTAGTACAATCTCTTCAAAGTCGTAACCTTTGTCGGTTAACAACGCTTTCGCTTTTGTACAAAATGGGCAGTTAGGCTTAGTAAATAGTGATACCGGAGCTTTTGTCTCGGCGCCTGGGGCTATATAAGCAAGCATAGTGTCGGCATCAGAAACCTCAAACGGGTCGCCCGGCACGTCTGGTTCAATGAACATCTTCTCTACGGTGCCGTTTTTAACCAGCATAGAGTAGCGCCAGCTGCGCTTTCCAAAACCTAAATCAGCTTTGTCTACCAACATACCCATACCGTCAGTAAAATCACCATTACCATCTGGTATCACGGTGACATTTTCTGCTTCTTGATCGGCTGCCCACGCATTCATTACAAACGTATCGTTTACTGATATGCACAGAATGTCATCAACGCCGTGCTGTTTGAATACTTTAGCAAGTGCGTTGTAACGAGGTAAGTGCGTAGAAGAACATGTTGGCGTAAACGCGCCAGGAAGTGAAAAAACCACCACCGTTTTGTTATTAAACAATTCTTCAGTGGTTTTGGTTGACCATGTCTCGCCATCGCGAACAGGAATGGATACGGAAGGTACTTGCTGACCTTCTTTTGAAATAAAACGACTTTCGGACATAGTGTTCTCGCTACGCGCAAATAAATGAAGTTGCTAGCATAGAGAAATCTAAGAAAAAAGAACAGTCTCGGTTCACTTAATCCGAACAAAGGTATAAATTAGTATGCGTAGCGACTAATATTAATGCTTTTCAACACCATGTGTCTCGCTATATTCTTATTCTACGTTAGACATAAGTTTTAACTGGTCAGGGAATGATTCAGCCTTACGCTTCCGCCAAACCGAACTCAACAACCATAACTATTTTATTTAATGTGTAAATTCTGATTAGAACAGGTACTCTGCGTGCCAAATTTATACTTTAGTCTAATACCTGATACGTTATTTCTTCGGGTTGTTCGCCATAATAATAGTGATAGAAATTGACTGCTGATAACGATATTAACACTTCAGCTTTGCTCATAAACTTCCGTCCTTCTTCTTTTTATAGAAAAGGCCAATAAATGTGTAGTCGTAAGGAAACTTCTATAATGCCCAGACAGTCGGCTCGGCGTTTTGCCACCAGCATTGTCACCGTTTCGCTACTTTTTGCTTTAGCGGGTTTTTCTTTGCCTACAAAAGCAGTGTCTAATACCCTTACTCAAACTGTTTATGAATTTATTCAGAGCGGGGCTTTCGAAGATGCTGAGCGTCAAACTTTACTTGCCATTGAACAAGCCCATCAAAGCGGCGCATTGTCGATAAGTACATTGTCGGCCAGTACGTTCTTTGAGGTAGGCGTACTATTACAAAGTGCATCTCGTTTTAACGTAGCAAAGGATGCGCTTTACGTTGCCTTAGATGGCTTCACTCGCCACGGTCAACTTGTTGATATGGCAAAAACCTTACACCACCTTGGAACCGCACAACGCTTTCTAGGGAACTATGATCAATCTATTGGCTACCTACGACGTGCACAGTCTATCGCGCAAACCCAAGGTGTCCTCCCGTTAAATGCGACCATTCAAATGGAAATTGGTCTTGTCCAAAAAGAACAAGGTCAGGTACAAGCTGCACTCTATACAATAAAAAAAGCATTGGGCTTATTTCGGGTGCAGCGAGACACTAAAAGTACCGGCCAAGGTCTAGCCACCATTGGTGACATCTATGCCACGTTAAATCAGTTTTCTGAGGCGAACACGTATTATCAAGATGCACTACAGATAGCGAAAACTAGCGGTGACAAGCCGCTTACGGCACAAATACTGGGTAAGATTGGCGCTTTATTATTACTCAAAGGCGATATTGAAGCAGCTTCAGAAGCGCTTAAACACGCCCTAACCCTATTAAAAGAGAATGGGGAAACAAGTGAAATATCCACTACGCAGGCGTGGTTAGGCGAAGCGCTGGTAAAAACCGGCGACACAGAACAAGGCTTGATGCTGCTTGAGGAATCACTCGCGGTGGCTAAATCCACCGGTCAGCAAAAATTACTTCAACAATCTCGCCTGGCACTGGCCAATGCGATGATGTCGTTGCAACAATTTGACGATGCACTGGCGTATGCTAAAAATGGCACTATTGAAGCAAGACGGCGCGGAGATTTGCGCAGCCAGCTGAACTTCTTGTCGATTCAAGTGAAAGCCCTCGCAGCAAAGGGAGAGTTTAAGCGCGCATTAGATATTCAGTCGGTGTTACAAAATATAAGAGAAGAAGTGTTGAGTTCAGGTAGCGAAGTCGCTATTGCGCAGCTTCAGGCGGAAATAGAAATTGAGCGACAGGCACAGTCAATTCAAGTACTACAGAAAACCAAACAACTCGCATTAGCTGAAGCTGAACAACTTAATTTGCGCACAACATTATTTTGGAGCACGTTAATTGCCGGGTTGTTAACGCTATTTCTGATTTGGAGCAGATATACACAGCGCCAACAAACCATCAGACTTCGCCGTGAAGTTAAGCAGCGAACAAAAGAGCTTGAACAAAAAAATTCTGAGCTACAAACCGCTTACAAAACCCTTGAACAGGTCAGTCTTCATGACTCACTCACCGGCTTGTACAATCGGCACTACCTTGAATCCCAATTGCCAGGTGAACTCAAGCGCAGTTCTCATGCGAATAAGCATCAACAAGGCAACAATGAGCGTAACCAAGACCTGCTCTGCTTTTTAATAGATATAGACCATTTTAAACGTATTAATGATGAGCACGGCCATTTAGCGGGCGATAAAGTACTGAGTCAATTTGCCGATGTCCTTCGAGAAGTTTTCAGACAAACGGATTTACTCATACGCTGGGGCGGCGAAGAATTCTTGGTGATATGCCGTCACTCTATGCGAGACGACCTTCCTCAACTAGCTGAACGATGCCGCGCAGCAGTGAGCGATAACGTGTTTCATATTGACGATACTCGCTCGCTTCGTGTCACCTGCAGTATTGGCTTTAGTATTCTTCCCCCTGTTGAACATGTGTCCTTCGAAGAAAGCTGGAAGAGCACTTTTTCAGTGGTAGATTATTGTTTATACGCCACCAAAATGTCTGGTCGTAATGGTTGGATTGGGGTTATTGACACTAACAGAGCCCTGATTGGCGACACTCAAGAAACCCCGCTTGATAAGAAATTTCATTTTAAGCAGTCATACATTTCTACATCATTTAACACGCTGTCGAGCATAAATTGGCCCGATGAGTAGGAGCGTATATTATGTATAAAGGTAGTTGTCAGTGTCAGGCCGTGCAATTTGAATTGTCTGGTATTAGCGAAGATGAATTGGACGTAGAAACATTGTCCTGCAGCGAAACGCTTAACCTCACCATTGCCGGTGCACGCAAACATCTAGTAATAGATTGCGCACCATCTATGCTGGGAGAATTGCAGCTATCGCCAAACAGCAAACAGTTTTTCTGTAATGAATGCTCAACGCCAATTTTTACCGAAGATGATCAGGGCTATATTGGGCTGCATGTAGCTTTTTACGGGCATGATTTATTAGCAAAACATCACAGCCAATACCATATATCCTAATTAGGCAGCCCAGCTTCAGCGCCTCTGAAAACACAGCATAAACTTTCTTCATGTGAGTTGTCACAGCGAAGCTGCCGCAACGGAGTTGTCGCAGTGAAGCTGTCACAGTGAAAACTATCCCAACGAAGGCATGATAACGAAGCCTCAATAAGACTCCCGCTCTCAGCAGAACGGGCCGTAACAGCAAACTTTACTGAAATAAGAGTGCGTTGAAAGGTATCGCACCGAATAATGCGATAGGCAAGAGCGTAGCATCAAACTACGCCTTTTCGATGAGTCTCACGCCGAACTTTTTAAATCATCCAAGTGGTATTTATCAATAAGTGAATACAAGGTTGGACGAGTAACACCAAGCAATTCAGCGGTTTTAGACATGTTTTTATCCGCTTGATGATACGCCCTACGAATTGCCTTACTTTCGGCAACCTCTCGTACCTCGCGAAGATTCAAGGTTTCAGACTCCCCACTACCATCTACCGCAAACAAACCTAAGTCATCAGGCTGTATGACTGTACCCTCGGCCATGATCACTGCCGATTTCAGCTTATTTTGCATTTCACGAATATTACCAGGCCATTTGTGAGCCAGCATGGAATTAATCGCAGACTCAGAAAAGCTCTTTGCCTTGGCATTAAACTCTTCGCGATAAATATTAAGGAAGGTACGGGCAAGCAGGATAATATCTTGATCTCTATCTCGCAGCGGCGGGATCATAATGGGAATTTCACCAACACGGTAATATAAATCTTCCCTAAAACGCTCTTCTGCCACCATGGTTTGCAAATCTCTGTGAGTCGCACAAATAACCCTAATATCCACAGGAATTTCGGCACGCCCCCCCACTCGCTCGATAACACGTTCTTGTAAAAAACGTAGCATTTTGGCTTGCAGCCCGATAGGCATATCGCCAATTTCATCTAAAAATAGCGTGCCACCTTGGGCGGTTTCAATTTTACCTAGGGTCGTTTTATTGGCGCCAGTAAATGCGCCTTTCTCGTAACCAAAAAGCTCACTTTCCAAAAGATTTTCAGGAATAGATGCACAGTTAATGGCAACAAACGGTTTATCTTTGCGAGGGCTATGCTCATGTATACTGCGAGCAAACACCTCTTTACCCGTTCCACTTTCACCTAGCAGTAACGTACTCACATCGGTATTCGCTATTTTTTCAGCTTTACGCACTACCGTTTGAATAGACTCACTGTTGCCAATGATACGGCTCATACCTGTGCGCACTTTGGATAAAATGCTGTTTTCTAACTCTAATTTTGCCAAATTAAGCGCGCGATACACGAGCAGCTTTATGGTGTCAGAATCTATGGGTTTTTGGTAAAAGTCGTAGGCACCGAAGTTTATAGCCTTTAGTGCATTCTCTTTTTCGTTGTTACCGGTGACAACAATGACCTTGGTTCTAGGCGCTAAGGAAATAATATCTTGTAAAATTCTCAAGCCTTCAGACGCATTTGCTGGGTCGGGTGGCAAACCTAAATCTAGTGTTACGACTTTAGGTTCGTAACGACGCAGTTGCGCAATTGCCGAGGTATGATCGTCAGCAAAAACAACGTCGTAGTCGGTTAAGCTCCACTTTAATTGTTTCTGAATACCTAAATCGTCATCTACCACTAAAACGGTATCTGTCATCAGTCTGTTCCTGTGTTACTTCGTCCGTATCAACATAGGTTGGTTGTCATCGCTCACTTTGCTTAATTCAGCGTAAATGCTAGCGTAAAACAACTTCCTTTCCCTGGTTCACTTTGAACGCTTATTTTCCCACCAATAGATTCAATGTACGTTTTCGCATCGTACGCACCAATACCCATTCCAGCGTTACCTTTCGTGGTATCGAAAGGTTTAAACAAGCGAGTATCGATGAAGTCTTGATCCATCCCGGTTCCTGTGTCCTCTATCATTACATATTGAACATGGTTTTGGGTGTCATGCGTTAATACAATATCTATTTCGCCGCTATCTTCGGTTGCTTGCTGCGCATTACTTATTAGATGATAAAAAACATTAGCAACTTTTTCTTTATCAATTAATACCGGCTCTTCACTGCTGCAGTGCACTTTCGGGGTGGGAGAAAGCCCCATGCACCGGTTGGCCACTACATCATTAATAATATGCGATAACGAGCACGAAGTGTGAGCCCCATCATCATTAATCTTTTTATCCGTTAATTGCTTTAACATTTTATCCATACGCGCTTTGGTATGCTCTAACGTTTCAAATGTGTCTTCAATAAACTCGGGGTTATGTTTATGTTGCTGCGCATTGGCCAAGATCAAATCTACTTGTGCCATCACATTCTTTAAATCATGCACAACAAACGCAGACATTCTATTGAACGCAGCAAACTGGGCATTTTCAGCCACCAGCTTTGAAGCTTCATGATGGAACACAAACATACTCACCTGCTCGGTGATAGCATTGAGATAATCTCTCACTTCCCAATTTAAACTCAGTCGTTCTTTATCCCCAGCCGAAAGCACAGCAAAGCCCCAAATTTCATCATTTTTGTAAAACGGCAAGTAAAGCTGATAACCCCAGTCCTTTAAAATATCTCTGTCGATTTGCAGCCCTTTGTAATGAAATGGCTTGGCTTGGTATTCATGTACATCAATTAACCAGGTATTAGACGTGCAGTAGTCTGTTAGCGTACGAATGATGGTTAAGTCATCATGGGTGTCTGGTAATGGATTAACTTGTGCCAACTGCTCGAAGTCGTTATTTACCCGTTTATACAATTTGCCAGAGTCATATTCGATGGCTTCAAGTATGCCGCGAAGTGCACTTTCGTGAACGGTATTAGGGGCGTCCATTGAGCTAGACAGTGTTTTGGTTAGCTTTATCCACTCTACGCGGTAGTCAAACTGATTGGCAAAAAAGTGCTTGGTAATAAAGACCTTACACTTGGTTCTAAAGGAGTTCGACAAAAATACGGTAACCAGCAGGGCAAGCGACAAAACTACCAAGATAGTTTGCACCATGGCGCCCCAGTTTCCACCTACGTAGCTGATGGCGTAGCCAATAATGGCCATAATGAAAAGGTAAGCGCCTGCAACCAGTAATAAAGAGCTGTGTAGTACTACATCCCTGGAAATGAATATATCAACGCCCCAGTGCTTTATACGTCGAATGGCAATAACTAAAAATGGAATAAGCAGGAAATAGATATAGCCACGAGCCGCAATATAATTAACCTCAACCTGATTCACCATGGTGGCATTGGCGTAAGTAACAAAATCAAAAAGGTGGGTAGCGCCAAGATATAAAATTAAAGGCTTATATGCCCATTGATCGGCATCCGCTTGACGGTAAATAACTTCCAATAAGATAAGCACTTCAAGGGCCAGAATAATCAGCATCAGATAACGCCACGAGGCATCAATCCACAAGACGTGGGGCAGCACTAAGGCTATGCAGCCGGGAAGTAGTATAAAAAGCGTTGTTGGGCGGCGCAGAACATCAAACAGGTTGGTGAAATTATTTTTCAGGCACCCAGCTAAAAAGAGCAACCATGCCACTTGCCTGAGCGCATCAATAGTGAGCAACCAGGAAAGGCTGATGGGACCAAACAGTGCCGTTATCATGCTAGTAGACCAGAACAGCGTCGTAGCTGTAGCTAATACCAGCAAGTGGTTGGCTAACCCAGGCTTTCGTACTGCAAAAAGTAATAGCATTAACAGTAAGTAAGCCAAACTGTTAAGGGCATAGCCTATATCTGAAATCATCCCTATTTATTCTCACCCAGCTTTTTATTTTTTTAAGGTTTTGTTTTTAAAGTTCTGTTGTTAGCAGGTGGTGCTGACAGCAAACTAGGTTACTGCCAGCTCAGGCTAATGCCTATCGTTTTTTAAGTAACAATGACCCAATTGAATAGCCTGCTCCAAAGGAGCACAACACACCAACATCACCGGCCACTAAGTCTTCATGGTTCAAGCCAAAAGCAATAACCGATCCTGCTGACGCCGTATTAGCATATTCATCTAATACAATAGGTGCTTCATCAGCGTTAGCATCACGCCCCAACAAACGCTTAATGATCAGCGTATTCATGTTGATATTCGCTTGATGCAACCACCAACGTCTTACATCAGTTGCCGTTAATTGATGTCTATCTAAATGACTTTCTATGTGGCTTGCTGCCATAGGGCAGACTTCTTTAAACACTTTGCGACCGGCTTGATGAAAGAGTTTGTCTGCACCATATGGGTCTACATCTTCTGTTCGCGTTATATAACCGAAGTTTGAGCGAATATTATTGGAGTACTTAGTTACCGCGTTTGTACTCATAACATCGTAGCTGTGCTCACTATTCACGGTTTCAGCTGTTTCTAGTACCGTGGCTGTGGCTACGTCACCAAAAATGAAATGGCTGTCTCTGTCGGTATAGTTAATTTGCGGTGACACTAATTCAGGGTTAATAACTAATACACACTTGGCATTACCGGCACTTAGCATTTCGTACGCGCGATGCATACCGAATGTGGCGGCAGAGCACGCCACTAACATGTCGAAACCAAAACCTTCAATGCCTAACGCTTCTTGCACTTCAATCGCAATAGCTGGGTAAGCACGTTGTGTGTACGCGCAAGATACAATAACGGCATCAACGTCTTGGGCGGTTTTGTTTGCGGAAGCCAACGCCAATTTGGCTGCTTCTACTGCTATTTCCGCTTGGTGGGATAGCGCTTCATCTTCGCGAGCCTCAATTTTTGGCTTCATGCGCGAGATATCGAGCGCACCTTCTTTTTGGTAAATATATCGGCTTTTAATACCTGACGCTTTTTCAATGAACTCGGCACTTGAATAAGGTTTTGCAGTAACCTGTTGGGCTTCTATTTCAGCTTTATGCGCTTCGTTATACGAATCAACATACGCATTATAACTATCTACCAGTTCCTGATTTGTAATACTGCTTTCAGGGTGCCAAACACCCACACCGCTAACAACGATCTGTTGAGACATCTGCATTCTCTTTTTCTATTAATTCTGTTTAAGCCCTTCGGCCATGACATAACGGAGAAATAAGATAAGTGAAATCCTACAGACTGTTAGCAGGCAACCACAATCTGTACTCTGACAATTTGAGCGCTAACGCGCTGCACTTATCGTTTCAATGTTAATACGTATAGTTATAGCTTAACTCAATCCATCCCGTATGTAATCACCGCTCAACGATTTACCCTAGGCACAAGATGCACACTATTTTGGTTTTAATAAAAAAAACGGCGCCAAGGGCGCCGTTTCATTATGGGTTTCTAGCGAGTGTTTTTGCTTAGCAACCTTTGCTCAGTAATGTCTACTTAGCATATTTCACTTAGTTTTGTGTAATTTGCCATACCGTTACGGTGCCACTAACTTCATTACCTACAAGTAACAAAGGAACGCCGCTTGCACTATCATCTGCACTTACAAATACCAAACTCTCTGGCGCCAAGTCGCCTATGACGTCAGTTGCCTCTAGGCCTTCTGTTAAATCGCGATTGATAATGTAATCAGCAAATTGAACATCGTAAGGGTTAGTTACATCGTAGACAAAAATGCCGCCCATGCGCTCAGTTCCAACAAACGCGTAGGTTCTATCACCGATAACGCCTACGGTTAATGCTTCAGGCTCTGGACCTTTATTCTCAGAACGTGAGTCACCTTCGTTTGCATCATCACCGTTGTTAAACGATGCACCGTGAACTGACGCGGTAATCCGCTCAAAATCATCACCTGAATCGTAAACCGCTAAGCCGTTTTGATCCCAAATGGTAAACGAACGTGAGCCATACGCATAAGCTGCATCATATTCACCGTTACCATCCGCATCACCCATTGCATTAGTGACACGTAAATCATCAGCTTCACCATTGGCTTGTAAATCAGCAAGTTCAGAATTCGCTTCTGCCGTTAAGTCTTCAACTTTAACTTCGTCAATGAAAGCTAAACAACCATCGTCTTCATCAAACTCTAGCCCGCCTTCACTTAGGCAAGTTGCTTCATCAGCAGAGTCAAAGAAATATTCACGTGCGTCACCTTCATTAGCTGTCACGATAAAAGTGGCATCTTTCCAAGAGTAATTGGCAATAGTATCGGGCTGATATACACCGTAAAGGCCGTCATACTGACCAAAACTTACGCTGCCATCTTCTTGAATATCAATATTCAAGTCAGACCAACTTTTCACACCCAAGCCAACAATTTCTACGGTTAGTTCTTCAAGGTCAAGAATGGCTAAACCGTTGTTTTCTTGCAGGCTGACATACGCTACATCATTAGTCGCCGTAATATATTCTGGTTCTAAATCTTGAGCCACAGTGGTAGCAATATCTACACCTTTAATCGTACGGCCACTTGGATTAGGGAACATCATTCCCTGTGCAACTAAGTCGTCTTGACTGCCGTTAAAGCCTGTGAAGCTCACTGAGGTCGCTGTTTCTTCAGGCTCACCGCTTGCAAGAATATTAATTACCGAGATAGAACCTTCTGGGTCAATCGTGTAATCATTTGAAGGCTCCCCTTCATTGGCTACTAATACTTTTCCGCCATCTGGCGTAAATGTCACCATGTCAGGCAAGGCGCCAACAACGACTGAATCTAAAAATACGGGTGCAGAAGTGTCTAAGCCATTATAAAAAAGTACGTAGCCGCTATCGGTTTTCACCTCTGCAGGCACTGCAACAGCCATTAGGTCGCCACTAATAGCAATACTCGTAAGGCTACCTAACGTTACGCCGTCAATATCAGCAGGTAACGTAATATTACTCACCGCAAGGTTGGTAGTATTGATTGGATCGCTCATAGCAGTGGTGCTTACTGTATCAGCGGCAATAACTGCGATGGCATTGGTTTCACCGTTGGTGGCATAAATAGTTTGGGTGTCAGCATGATATTGCACGATTTCTGCCGACGTTAGGTTACCCAAGAATGCACGGGCAACAACGTCAAGAGAAACACCTAAAGATGCATCGCTACCGTCAACACCGTCGGCGCCATCTGAACCCGCTTCACCTTGCTCGCCTTGAGGGCCTTGAGCACCTGTTTCACCTTGTGCACCATCATCGCCATCTAGACCACAGCCGGTAAGAGCCGCTGAGATAAGAAGCGCTAAGACGCCGTATTTGAATTTTGACTGCGCAGACATTTAATTTCCTTTTTATCATGTTGTTACGCCAAACCTCAGCTTGCCAACTAGGGTGTTTAATTCTCGCTTTCAGTGCGGGAACGAACCGATGGCATACAATGTAGATTTAGCTATTATTTTTAATTACATCTGTATATAAGCTAGAGCCAGTGTATGACACAAATATTAATTTGGCAAAAGGGTAAATTTACAAATGAATAACACCCCGATTTGTAGTATTAATAGAAGCTAATATTGGTCTGCTCTTACGCACTGTACGTAACAAACAATAAGTGTCGTAACTCACTAATATTTCTCTATTTCGCGACAACAAGGATTAAAATATGAAATTGAGGTTTACCGCATCAATCGCCGCAGTAGCCCTTGCAGTGACAGCGTGTGCTACATCGCCTACAGGCCGTAATCAGGTACTCTTATATTCAGAGTCCCAACTGGCAGAAATGGGCGACCAAGCATTCAGCGGAATGAAAGAAGAACTTAAAATTTCAAACAAAGCTGTTCAAAATAGCTATGTTGAATGTGTCGCCAATGCGATCACCGCGAAGGTCCCTAATAGTGTGTTCGATGGTACATGGGAAGTCGTGGTTTTTGATGATGAACAGGTAAACGCATTTGCTTTGCCTGGGGGGAAAATTGGTGTTTATACAGGGTTATTAAATGTGGCTGAAAACCAACACCAGCTTGCGGCGGTCATCGGGCATGAAGTGGGTCATGTAATTGCAGAACATGGTAATGAGCGTATGTCTCAATCAACGCTTATCAATATGGGCACCCAAGCAGCAGGTGCAGCTTTGGCAATGAACGAAGTTTCTCAAACGGCTCCTATCATGGCAGCCATTGGTTTAGGGTTACAAGTTGGGGTTCAACTACCGTTTAGCCGTACCCATGAGTCTGAAGCCGATGTTATTGGCCTTCAATTAATGGCTATGTCAGGCTTTGACCCTCGCCAATCCGTAAATTTATGGCAGAACATGGATGCGGCAAGTAGTGGCGAACGTCCTTTAGAGTTACTTTCTACTCACCCTGCCCCGCAAACGCGGATTAGCAACTTGCAAGCAAACATGAACGCTGCGTACACTGATTACCAAGCATCGGCGTATAGACCTAACTGTGGCTAGTTATTCAACGTCGCTAACATAAAGTAGAGCAAAAAAACGCCACATTAATGTGGCGTTTTTGTATCAAGGAATAAAATCTTATTCGCTGTCGTTTTTGTGAAGGTGTACATCCATTTGTGGGAACGGAATTGAAATACCTTCTTGGTCGAAGCGAAGTTTAACTTGCTCAGTGAAGTCGAACTTAACACCCCAGAAGTCAGCCGCTTTACACCATGGACGAACCACGAAGTTAACGCTGCTATCAGCCAATTCAGAAACAGCAACAGTAGGTGCAGGCTCGCTAAGGATACGCTCATCCGCACGAACCATTTCATTTAGAATTTCTTTAGCTTTGCGTAAGTCAGCGTCATAACCAATACCAACAACCATATCAACTCGACGCGTTTCTTTTGCTGAGTAGTTGGTAATGTTGTTGCTATAAATGCCACCGTTTGGAACGATAATTTCTTTGTTATCTGGTGTGGTCATTGTGGTAGTAAAAATGCTGATTTTATTAATTGTACCCGCAGTACCGCCAGCTTCAACAAAGTCGCCAGACTTAAATGGCTTGAATACAAGAAGCATTACGCCAGCAGCAAAGTTCTTCAATGAATCTTGCAGTGACAAACCAATAGCTAAACCGGCAGCACCTAATATCGCAACAAGCGAGGTTGTATCGACACCAAGCTGATTTAGCGATGCCACAATAACGAACAACATCAAAATAGCACTAATAATGGCTTCTAAGAAGTCCACCAACATTGCATCGTACTTTGATTTTGCCATTAAACGGCGGAATAAAGATAGGATGAACCCTACAACGATTCGACCAATAACGTAGATAACAATCGCCATGGCAATATTAATGCCCCATGGGATTGCATAATCGTTGATGTAGCGTTCAACATCACTTGATGAGAATAATGATAAATTTTCTTCCATAATTTTGTCCTTGTTTTATCAAACGTAATTAAGCTGGGATAAGGTAGCAGGCTTTTAGAATTACGCCAACGACTTTGCAGCACAAACAACCATTTTTGGTCCAAAGTCTAATATTCACGTGGCCTACAGCCAATAGATGTTATCCTAAAGTCGACTTTTTTCCTGCTAATTTTTTCTTCAGAATTATAGTCGAGCTGTTTAAACGTATTGTCGTAAATTCGTCATTAGGGTGTCATTTAAGCAATCTAATCTCAATGGCTCGTCAAGTTAGTTAGCAGCACCGAATAGCGAATCAGCCATAACGGACTATCGAAAACTTTACGAGAATTGATGATTTTCCCATCTAATTGGTGTAGAGTTTTCGGTCAAAAATAAGCAGGATGCTTTATAAAGTCTGCAAAGCGCTGAAAAACATTTAAAAAGAATGTGAACCGGACATGACGTTAGCAGGTATTGCTATTGTCAATTTTGTACAGCTTAGCAAATAGAATAAAAGGAATAATCTATGTTTTACTTTATATTACTGGCAATTATCGTAGCAGCATTGTTCTTGTATTCTTTGAGAACAGATAAAGGCGAACATACCAAGTACGCACGAAAGGACGGGCAAGCAGTACCTCCTCATCAAAACGAAACGCAAAACACCACTTCAACACCTTCGGCAGCTTAATTAGCCCTAGTGCTACCAAAGCTATCGTAAATCCCGAAAAAAATAGCTTTTTACAACGCATTGTAGCGATTTTCAGCTACGATGCGTTGCATCCACTTGCTCTAGACACGTATCATATCCACATTATCCGCCATTTTTAGTTTCCCAATGCGCATACCGAGAATTTATTACCCCAACCCAATTCCTCTTGAAGAAGAATTTCAGTTAACTGAAGAAGCTGGGCATCACATTGCCAGTGTGCTTCGCTTGAAAGCGAATCATCCTATCGTTTTGTTCAACGGTGACGGCAACGAGTACAGCGCACAGATAATTAATGCTCAAAGAAAAAAGGTTTTTGTTGAGGCTGATGCGTGTTTAACGCTGTCAAAAGAATCATCGCTAAATATACATTTAGGCCAAGGTGTATCTAAAGGTGACCGAATGGATACGGTTCTGCAAAAAAGTGTAGAGCTTGGTGTTACCGAAATTACGCCTATTTTGACCGAACGATGTACAGTTAAATTAGATGAAGCCAGATGGGAAAAAAAGTTGCTGCAATGGCAAAAGATCATCATCGGTGCATGCGAGCAAAGTGGCAGAAATACTCTGCCCTCGCTGAACCCACCCATTGCCCTTAACAAATGGTTATCTGAATCAACCTCGAGTTCGCGGTTAGTATTGGCGCCTGGTGCAGAGAAGCCATTGGCCCGCCAACCTTATAACTCTCAAGGCTTTCGTTTGTTAATTGGTCCGGAAGGCGGCCTGTCTGAAGGCGAAATTCACCAAGCTAACGAAAGCGGCTTTACATCGTGTAGTTTAGGGCCTCGAATACTGCGTACCGAAACTGCCGCCATTAGCAGTATTAGTATTCTGCAGGCCCAGCATGGCGATTTTTAAGCGCGCAGTTTACGCGAGCTTTACAGATTAACGATTAAAAAGTTTGGTTTTTTCGATACTTGATCTAAATGCTGAGTGCCCCCACTTAGAATTTAGTGGTATTCATACCAAAACCAACTTCAACAAATAAAATGCATCAACAGCCAACTGTCACAATTAGTGCGTAACGCTGTTGCCAAATTATCTACCTTTATCAAAGAGTGAGAACATACATGCACTACACCCTTGGCGTGATTATGGATCCTATCGCGGTGATTAAGCCGCATAAAGACACCAGTTTAGCAATGATGCTTGAAGCCCAGCGCCGTGGCGCAACTGTACTGTACTTCGAACTTAAAGATATCTATATAAATAACGGTAAACCAATGGGGCTGGCTAGAACCATTACCGTGCGTGATCAAGCAACTGACTTTTACACTTTAGGTGAGGAACATACTGTTTCACTTGGTGATATTGATGTGTTGCTGATGCGTAAGGATCCGCCCTTCGACAGCGAATTTTTGTATGCTACCCATATATTATCGCTTGCCCAGGAAGAGGGCGCGCTGGTTGTAAATAATCCGCAAGCGCTTCGAGACTACAACGAAAAATTGTTTACCTCTTTGTTTCCTGAGCACATTCCTAACACATTGGTAACCAATAACCAGAAGCTTATTCGTGATTTTCACGCAAAGCATCAAGATATTATTTGTAAGCCTTTGGATGGTATGGGCGGTGCTTCAATTTTCAGAGTGAAGCCAGATGGAAATAACTTAGGCGTGATCATTGAAACGCTAACCAATTTAGGCAAACGTTACATGATGGTTCAAGAATACTTGCCACAAATTAAGGATGGCGATAAACGTATTCTTATTGTGGACGGTGAAGTGATTCCTTATTGCTTAGCGCGCTTACCCACCAAGGGGGAGACTCGTGGCAATTTGGCAGCAGGCGGAACAGGCAGACCCCAAGAAATTTCAGAAACTGATCGTGCGTTAGCTGAAGCCGTGGCTCCCACATTGCGAGACAACAATATTTTATTTGTTGGGCTGGACGTGATTGGCGAAAAAATTACAGAAATAAACATTACTAGCCCAACATGCGTAAGAGAAATAGAGGGTCACTATAATATTAATATTATGGCCTCGTTATTCGACGCAATTGAAAAGCGCCTTACAACTAAGTAGCGTTTTGCACTAAATGTAAGTAAGTGAGAAGTAGAGGAAACAATGACAGAACTGAAAAGTTTACAAAACCACTTTCTAGTAGCGATGCCTTCGCTAGATGACCCGTATTTTTCTCGCTCTCTCACTTATATATGCGAACACAACAAAGACGGTGCCATGGGACTGGTAATAAATCAGCCTTCAACCATGAACTTAAAAGAACTGCTCGAACAAACCGACAAAGACTTAACCGTGGCGGAAGGTAAAGCCGAGCAAATTATTCTTGCCGGCGGACCAGTAAGCCAAGAACGAGGGTTCGTTCTACATTCCAGTCAAAGTGGCTGGGACTCAAGTTTAACCTTATCGCCTGACGTTATGATCACCACTTCAAAAGATATTTTATCCGCAATAGGCACTAACACTGGACCAGATTCATCGATTATCGCGTTAGGTTATGCTGGCTGGACTGCTGGGCAACTTGAACAGGAAATGCAAGATAACTCGTGGCTAACCATAGAAGCCGATGACGACATTTTGTTTAACACACCTATTCATAAAAAATGGCAAGCAGCGGTAAATAAACTTGGCGTAGATGTGTGGCAACTTGCACCAGGAGCGGGACATGCCTGATATTGGCAGTAGAACAGTATTAACCTTCGACTTCGGTACAAAAAGTATTGGAGTAGCAGTAGGACAAGAAATTACCGGTACGGCGTCACCGCTAGCCGCACTTAAAGCCCGTGATGGTATTCCAGATTGGAATGTTATTGAAAAGCTTTATGATGAATGGCAACCGCAGCTTGTGGTAGTGGGTTTACCGTTAAATATGGATGGCACCGAACAAGAAGTTACACAGCGCGCCAAAAAATTTGCTAATCGCTTACATGGAAGATTCAAGGTAGCGGTAGATTTATGCGATGAAAGGCTTACCACAACGGATGCAAAATCTATGTTGTTCGAACTTGGCGGCTATAAAAAGCTAACCAAAGAAAAAATAGACAGCGTATCGGCCTGCGTGATTTTTACCAGCTGGGTTGAAAACCAATACGGCGACTAGTTTCTCGCCGTTATTTGCGCCGTTATTTGGACACCCACTTTTTTGCGTTAGTTGGATGCGTTAGTTGGACACCCATCTTTATGTAACTGTAATATGTAACTGGACATCCATTTATGTAGGCTGTGATTAATATCTACCACTTGGACACCCACTCTTTTTACATCAGCTACATCAGCGTAAAATAGCTTAGTCTAAGGCCATCACTGCAAGACACCCACAGTTTCAATCACGAACTAATGGATTAGCAAACCAGAAACCCGTAACGCTAAGGTCTACTTTCTCCGCACTTCCAGCAGGTATCAAAAGCTTCACCGTTTGCCTCACCACAGTTACCACACACCCACGGAAATTGCTCGGTAGGTTCGTGGCTGTCCATTAAAGAATTCACAACCTTATTGGCTCTGGTAGACCAAGATTCATCTATTAACCAAAGTTCGGGCTGTGACTCTTGCCATGGCAGTTCACCCATCGCCCCACCTGCAAATTCGTTTTTCACTAGGTAAGGTATAGAAAGCGCATCGAGTTCACTCTTTACCGACTGAAGTAAGAAAGGGTCTGAAGACGTAAAAAGCTTAATCAAGAGTTTTAGTCATCCATATCGATTGAGACATTCGATAATGTGCCCAAGCTCGATCCATCGTTAGAATCTAGCTTAATCATTAGGCGCAAATCATTGGGAGAATCAGCATGGTGTAAGGCTTGGTCTAAATCAATACTGCCCTCGCGATATAAATCGTACAACGCCATATCGAAACTTTGCATGCCTAACTCCTTGCCCTTTTTCATGGCTTCTTTCAAGCTACCTATTTCATTGCGTTGAATAAGGTCGCTCACTAGAGGAGAGTTTAATAGTATTTCAATTGCCGCTACCCTTCCCTCGCCGTCTTTGGTTGGAAGAAGTTGTTGTGCCACTATAGCTTTTATATTTTGGCTTAAGTCAAAACGTAACTTGTCATGTTGGTCTTTTGGCGCTAAATGCATAATGCGCTCAATTGCTTGGTTTGCGTTGTTGGCATGGAGTGTTGCCACACATAAATGCCCCGTATCAGCGAACGACATGGCGTATTCCATTGTCTCCATTGAACGAATTTCACCAATAAGAATGACATCAGGCGCTTGTCGCAAGGAGCTTTTCAATGCATCGTCGAATGAGTGGGTGTCTATACCCACTTCACGCTGAGTTATCACGCAAGATTTATGCTCATGCACAAATTCAATAGGATCTTCAATAGTTAAAATATGCCCATAAGAATTACTATTTCGATGACCAATAAGTGCGGCCAGCGAGGTCGATTTACCCGTGCCTGTGCCACCTACAAAAAGCACCAAGCCGCGCTTTGACATAATGATATCTTTTAACACCGAAGGTAAACCCAAGTCATCGACCTTGGGAATTTCGGTCACAATACGACGTACCACCATCCCGGCTTGATCTCGTTGCCAGAACGCCGAACAACGAAAACGCCCTAGGCCTTCTCGTACAATGGCAAAATTACATTCCTTGGTAGTATGAAAAGCCTCTTTTTGCTTTTCATTCATAGCCTCATGGACAAGTTCTAATGCATCTTCATCGTTAAATGAATTTTCCGAAATGGGAGTAAGCTTACCGTGCACTTTGGCGCTAACGGGAAAGCCCGCGGTAACGAATAAGTCAGAAGCAGATTTCTCTACCATTTTTTCTAAAAAGCTATCTAACATTACCCGTCCTTAAAAATTACTCATCGATTGCTTGTCTTTCGATTTAGCAGCCGCGTCTTCTTTAGAAATGGCACCTAATGCCAACAAGCGTTGTAGACACTGATCCATAGTTTGCATACCCGTAGCTTGCCCCGTTTGAATAACCGAATACATTTGAGGCACTTTATCTTCGCGAATAAGATTTCGTATTGCAGGGATACCTACCATGATTTCATGCGCTGCAATTCGCCCTCCCCCTACTTTCTTCAACAGGGTTTGAGAAATTACAGCTCTTAGCGATTCAGACAACATAGAGCGCACCATCGCTTTTTCTTCGGCAGGAAACACATCAATAATACGGTCTATTGTTTTAGGTGCTGAATTAGTATGCAGGGTGCCAAATACTAGATGCCCCGTTTCCGCAGCTGAAATGGCCAAGCGAATTGTTTCTAAATCACGTAGCTCACCCACTAATATCACGTCCGGATCTTCACGTAATGCAGAGCGAAGTGCGTTACTGAAAGAGTGGGTGTCTCGATGCACTTCCCGTTGGTTTACAAGACTTAATTTATTTTCGTGCACAAACTCGATAGGATCTTCAATAGTAAGAATGTGCTCGCGCTTATGTGAATTGATATGGTCAACCATCGCGGCAAGGGTTGTACTTTTACCCGAACCCGTGGCGCCAGTGACTAAAACAATTCCAGTAGGTTGGTTGATTATTTCTTTGAATATTTCAGGCGCACCTAGATCATCAAGGGTAAGAACCGTATTTGGGATAGTACGAAGCACCGCTGCTGCTCCGCGATTTTGCACAAAAGCATTTACACGAAACCGCGACAAGCCACTAATTTCGAATGAGAAATCGGTTTCCAAGTTCTCTTCGTATTCTTTACGTTGCATGTCATTCATTATTTCATAAATAAGTGCATGGACTTGTTTATGATCTAATGCGGGTACATTAAGCTTACGCATTTCTCCGTCTACGCGGATAAGAGGTGGCAGACCTGCTGATAAGTGCAAATCTGACGCTTTATTTTTAACGCTGAAAGCCAAAAGTTCGGTAATATCCACAACAACTCCTCAAAAAGGTGAATAATGCAAACAATAGCAGAAAGACTCAATAGTGCACGACAGGATGTGAGCCTAGCTACTGCCAACGCTAATCGTCCACCAAATTCAGTTAAATTGCTAGCCGTGAGTAAAACTAAACCGGTATCGGATATTATGGCAGCGTATGAAGAGGGACAACGTACATTCGGCGAAAACTATATACAAGAAGGTGTAGATAAAATACAGCAGTTGTCTGCACTTAGTAATATTGAATGGCATATGATAGGCCCTATTCAATCAAACAAGACCAAAGTAGTTGCCGAGCATTTTGACTGGGTACAATCCGTTGATAGGGAAAAAATAGCGCGTCGTTTGAATGACCAACGTCCGGCGGAGATGGCACCTCTAAATGTATGTATTCAAGTGAATATAGATGATGAAGTGAATAAGTCAGGTGTAAAACCTGAAGACGTAGATGAACTGGTGCGCTTTATTACCAAGCAGGACAAACTTTGCTTACGCGGCCTAATGGCAATTCCAAAAGCAAACCCAGACAGCCATGAACAAGCGCAAAGCTTAAGTGCTTTAAAGGAATTGTTCGACCGATACCATACAAACTTGACCAATTTTGATACCCTGTCCGTAGGAATGAGTAGTGATATGCAAAGCGCCATCGCTCATGGGTCTACCATGGTAAGAATTGGCACCGCAATCTTCGGCGCACGAAATTAGTTCCTACTATTTTTAACTGAACGCTGTTAGTTTTTTCAACTTACAATAGGATTCATATGCAACAAAAGAAATTGGCATTCATTGGCGCGGGCAACATGAGCCGCAGCATCATTAGTGGTTTAATTCAGTCTGGCTATGATAAAAATCGCATTTTAGCGAGCAACCCGTCTACTCCGAAACTCGATAAGTTAAAAGAGGAATTCGGTATTCAAATTACCCAGTCTAATGATGAAGCCTGCCAATTTGCAGATGCTATTGTGTTAGCCGTGAAACCCCAGATGATGGGTGACATGTGCGCAGACCTTAAACAGAACAATGACTTAACTGGCAAGCTATTCCTTAGTATCGCAGCCGGGTTACCCGTATCTCGATTACAAGAAATGCTAGGCGGTGAATATCCCGTTGTTCGTATTATGCCAAACACACCAAGCCTACTCGGTAAGGGTATGTCGGGCATGTATGCAGATAATACCGTGTCAGCAGATGACAGAACTTACGTTGATGATGTGATGAATAGCGTAGGTGAGACAGTATGGGTTGAAGAGGAAGACGGTATCAATGGCGTTATCGCTGCGGCTGGCAGTAGCCCTGCTTATTTCTTCTTGTTTTTACAAGCTATGCAAGAGGAAGCTATAAACATGGGCTTCGATAAAGCACAATCACGTTTGATGGTGCAACAAGCTATGTTAGGGGCTGCTGAAATGGTTTGTCACAATCCTGACCTTGAATTAAGTGAGCTTCGTGCCCAAGTTACTTCTAAAGGCGGCACTACAGCTGCGGCAGTCAATACCTTAATTGATCAAGGCTTGAGTGATATCGTAAGTAAAGCGATGCGCGCTGCGGTAGCTCGTGCTGAAGAAATGGCAATACAGCTTTAACGTTTTTAGGAACATCAAAACATGAATGCAACGGTTTTTCTGGTAGATACACTATTTGGTTTGTATTTAATGGTGGTTATCTTACGCCTATGGTTGCAACTGGTTAGGGCTGATTTTTATAACCCTATGAGCCAGTTTATTGTAAAGGCCACACACCCTATCGTGGGGCCGTTGCGCAGAATAATCCCTTCAATTGGTCGCTTCGACACTGCTACTTTTGTGCTGGCGCTTGTTGTTGCCGCGTTAAAAATAATCACGCTTTCACTGATGGTCGGTGGCAGTTTGAATCCAGTAGGCATTGTAATCGTTGCGCTGATTGAAGTGGTGAAAGAAACGCTTTCTATCATGTTCTGGGTGTTAATTTTACGCGCCATTTTAAGTTGGGTATCACAAGGTCAAACGCCTATCGACTACCTTCTTTATCAATTAACTGAGCCTTTCTTAGCACCCATCAGAAAAGTTATACCGCCTTTAGGTGGTTTAGACTTATCTGTGCTGATTGCCATAATTGGACTACAGTTTTTACAATTGCTACTTCAAGACACATTCAGGTTTTTTTAAGCTGAATAGGCAGGGTGATAATATGAAAAAAATGAGCACATTACTCTTTGGTTTGTTGGGTAGTTTGTTACTTATTACAAGTAGCGCAGCGTACGCCGAGCAAAAGCAACAATTAGGCGAGTGGGATGTACATTACATGGTAGTGAGTACTCCCTTTCTTACCCCAGAGGTCGCGGCCTCTTACGGCATAGTTCGTAGTAAGTTTAACGCCTTGGTCAATATTTCAGTGCTAGACGCTGTAACAGGAACTGCTCAACGCGTATCTGTTTCTGGCACTGCTAAGAACTTGATAGGCACCACTAAGACACTCACCTTTAAAAAGGTAGAAGAAGGTGATGCTATTTACTACCTAGCGGTGCTGCCTTTTAGAGATAGAGAAAACTACCGGTTTAGTATTGATGTTCAACGTGGGAATACCATGCAGACCTTGAATTTTAAGCAAGAAATGTTTGTTGATGGCTAAGGTTTAAAGTAAGCCGAAAGCGCGAAACACGTAATATAATTTTGTAAAAATACCAAATGGCGAGTGAAAACTCGCCTTTTTTATACGCGCTAAAAGGTTAGACACCCACCCAAACCATCCTCTCGCTAAAAGGTTAGACACCCACCCAAACCATCCTCTTGTTCAGTATATTTAGGCAACAAATTAGCTCAATATCTTAATCACTATTTTAAGATTGAGCTCCCTTATGCCACGCCCTAGAAAGTCATTAATCTGTTTACAGAACACGCCCTACTATCACTGCGTATCTCGGTGTGTAAGACGAGCCTTCTTGTGTGGCGATGACCATTACACTGGGAAGAGCTACGAGCATCGACGTCAATGGGTTGAAGACCGGCTAATAGCATTAGCGAACGCATTCTCAATTGATGTATGTGCCTATGCAGTAATGAGTAACCATACCCACTTGGTATTACATGTAGATAGAAACGAAGCCCTGTCGTGGACCACTGAGGAAGTATTAAGGCGTTGGCATTCTCTGCACAAGGGCACTGTATTAACCCAGCAATATATGCAGCCCACACAGCGGGCATCACTTACAGAAGCTCAGATAACAACAATCATATCGACAGCGAATGTATATAGACAAAGGTTGTACGATATCAGTTGGTTCATGAGGTTACTTAATGAGTTTATTGCTCGTGAAGCTAATAAGGAGGATGAGTGCACGGGGCGTTTTTGGGAAGGAAGGTTTAAATCTCAGGCTCTACTTGATGAAGCCGCATTGGCAGCGTGCATGGCTTATGTAGATTTGAATCCGCTACGTGCTAGTATTTCAGAGACGCCAGAAACATCTGAATTCACTAGCATTAAACATCGAATAGAGGCAGCGAAATTTGGCCTTCAACCAGCGTTCCTTAAGCCTCTGGTGGGAAGTTATTCACACGGTTTAAAAGGGTTGCCGTTTAATTTAGCTGATTATTTAACCTTGGTAGATGAAACTGCTAGGCAAATTAGTGCAGGTAAATCAGGCTACGTACTCCACAATATCTCCCCAATTTTACAGCGTACCGGCTTGTCGCAAACAAATTGGAATAGTATGGTCGTTGGGATTGAAGCTATCTTTTCAAACTCTATTGGCCTATCGATTGCCCAACGTAAGCTAGCTCTTTCTAGAACGGGTTAATATCTCCTAATTAAATCAAATTTATTGAAACCGTGCCCAGCTAGGTAAACCGAAGTCATATTTACCATCAACTTTCTCTTAGTGTATGCCACACCTCAAATCTTTAGTGCTAGGTGAATATTTGCTACACCATTTTGTCTCATTAATGTTTGTTATTCGTCCTGAAATCATAGTTTATCTGTGTCATAGCCCTAAAACTATGTTTGAAACTGTGGGTGTCTTAACATTATCTTCGATTTTTTATAGCTCAATCCTTTACCCCCAAAGCATACTGGTAAATAATCTTAAGATACTGGTCGGGCAAGTTTATGGCTGTCCGAATAAAAATTATAACGAGAATAACCATGACCAACGCATACCCTCACTTACTTGAGCCCCTAGATCTCGGCTTCACCACGTTAAAAAACCGTACTTTAATGGGCTCTATGCACTTAGGCCTAGAAGAAGAGAAAGGCGGATTCGATAAGCTTGCAGCATTTTACGCAGAAAGAGCTAAAGGCGGTGTGGCACTTATCGTAACAGGGGGAATTAGCCCCAACATTTCTGGCTGGGTAGCCCCTTTCGCTGGCAGAATGACAGCCAAACGTCACGCAAAAAAGCACAAAGTAATTACTGAAGCCGTGCACGCTGAAGGCGGTAAAATTTGTATGCAAATTTTGCACTCTGGCCGTTACGGATATCATCCACTTGCCGTATCGGCTTCACCTGTTAAGTCTCCAATTACGCCGTTTAAACCTCGCGCCTTATCTTCAAAAGCTGTGACATCCACAATCAAAGACTACGTCAGTTGTGCCGCTCTTGCGAAAAAAGCCGGATACGATGGCGTAGAAGTGATGGGTTCGGAAGGGTATTTAATTAATCAATTCTTGGTAAAACGTACTAATCATCGAGATGACGAATGGGGTGGGTGTCTAGAAAACAGGGTAAAAATAGCGGTCGATATCGTCAAAGGTATTCGTGAAAGGGTGGGCACTGACTTCATCATTATTTATCGCCTATCAATGTTGGATTTGGTTGAAGGTGGCGCAACGTGGGATGATGTTGTTTTTCTCGCCAAAGCGATTGAAAAAGCCGGTGCTACGCTTATCAATACAGGTATTGGTTGGCATGAAGCACGAGTTCCAACTATTTCTACTTCGGTTCCGCGCGCAGCCTTCACATGGATAACGCAGCGGATGAAAAAGGAAGTATCACTACCGCTTGTTACAACAAACAGAATTAATACGCCTGAAGTGGCGGAAGGCGTTTTAGCCGATGGCCATGCCGACATGGTATCAATGGCGCGACCATTTTTAGCCGACTCTCAGTTTGTTGCCAAAGCGATGCGCAATGAATCTCAACTAATTAACACCTGTATTGCGTGTAATCAAGCGTGCTTAGACCATGCATTTGAACAAAAACGTGCTAGCTGTTTAGTTAATCCACAAGCCTGTTACGAAACAGAACTGACCTTTACTCCGGTAACACATAGTAAACGTATTGCAGTGGTAGGTGCTGGCCCTGCAGGGCTTGCATTCGCCATGTACGCTGCAGACAGAGGTCATGAAGTCAGCATATTCGACAAAGCGAGTGAGCTTGGTGGGCAATTCAACTACGCAAAACAAGTGCCTGGAAAAGAAGAGTTTTATGAAACTATTCGCTACTTCAGTAATCAGCTCAAACGTTCTGGGGTTACCGTAACCCTCAATACTGATGTTACCTGTGAGTTTCTTACTGAAAGCGGTTTTGATGAGGTGGTATTGGCTACTGGTATCAACCCTAGAAGCCTAAGTATCGAAGGTGCTAACCATTCTAAAGTCATGAGTTATATCGATGTGCTTCGCGACCACAAACCTGTGGGGCAAAAAGTCGCGATTATTGGAGCGGGCGGCATCGGTTTCGATGTAGCCGAGTATTTAGTTGAAGACAAAGACCTATCGCTCAATACTGATAAGTGGCTGTCTCATTGGGGGATTGATAAAAACTATACCAATGAAGGCGCGCTCACCGAGAAATCCTATACTCCTTCAAGCCGAGAAGTATTCTTACTGCAACGTAAGACATCCAAAGTTGGCAAGGGCTTGGGCAAAACAACAGGTTGGATCCACCGACAATCCTTGAAGCTACATAATGTGCAAATGGTGAATGGTGTAAGTTATGAGAAGGTTGATGATGAAGGTTTACATGTTCTAATAAATGATAACCCGAAATGTTTACCCGTAGACAACGTTATCGTGTGTGCGGGACAAGAACCGTTCAAGCCATTGCAAGCCCCGCTGGAGGCTGCCGGTGTGCGTGTCCACATTATTGGTGGCGCAGATGTAGCCGCTGAACTTGATGCGAAGCGTGCTATTCGCCAAGGTGCAGAGTTAGCCGCTAAAATTTAAAGTTAGTAATACTTAAAGGTGGGTGTCTCAGTTTAGTTTTATAAAAAGAAGGGAAGCTAATTAGCTTCCCTTTCTTATATTTCTACTAGAACTGATCGAACATAATCGTATTACCATCTGGATCTTTCACTACGCAATGCCCAGGCCCTTCATCGCCTTTAACTGGCACATCTATTTCAATGCCTTTATCTATTAAGCGCTGCTCGAGTTCACGTACATCAGTGGGATTAAAGGTTAAAATATTGCCTTCAAACATTCCTTCGAACAAACCAATCATGGTTTGGCCACTTTTCATGATCACCCATTTCTCTTCCACTGAACCGCACGACGGCATGGCCTCAAAGCCAAGCGTTTCATAAAACGCTTTCGAGATGGCAATATCACTGACCGCTAAACTTAACGAAAAAAGCCCAGGTTGCACTGTGTTCTCCTAAGAACCTAACAGAATGAACTTCATACTGTAGATAAGTGCAGGAGCAAGATCACTGCAATTGGTCGCAAAACGTTCAATTATTCCGCTAAGTTAGTGCTGCCACTCTTTCGCTAGCACAACCGCTTCGCCGCCTTCTACTTTCACTTCTTTACGCGACTCTTTGCCTTGACTGTCCACCGCATAAAACTCATAAACGGTTATTCCCGTGCCATGCTGAATACTTTCAATAATGCGCTTTGCTTCGAAATCAGGTGAAGATTGTTTTAATGCCCCACTAACATTTTCAGGCAGCTGAGACCATACTAAGTCTCTTTGTACCTCTACTACTTTCCATTCGTCAGCCACTTGTAGCATATCGAACTCAATTTCTCTGCCATCGGCCAATACGCCTTCAACATCAAGATAAGTCTTGCCATGTTTCAGTTCTTTTTCTACTTCATTTACTGTGAAAGATGGCTCAATGGCTTTAATAGCGGTTAACGCATTATCTGGAATGTCACTAATACTCATACCAACTTTTTCGTTTAACGTGGCACCAATTTTAGTTTGTTCGCCATGATTAGCTTTTGGCGCAACGCTCTCCCCCACTTCTAAACGCGTGAACGTCACACTGGCGTAATCGCCATTCGCCTTATCTTCTTCCCAGTTGCCTGTTCCTAAACACGCCGGATACCAGAAACCAGGGTCATCTTTAGTACTACATTGGTTATAAGCACCAGCTTTAAAGTAATTCCAATCTAACGTGTAGCCGTATGGATGGTCGTGCTTATCAAGTTTACCGTTAGCGTCTACGGCATTCGCGAGGTTGATTTTATATTCAACGGTTTCATGTCCATCAGCTTCGAAAGTTAAATACATCACATCACCGTGAACATTTACTACGTAACTCAGAGCTTCACCTAAGGCTAATCCTGCTTCACCAGGATCTTCAGGATTTGTCCATAAGTTACCCCACACTGGATAAGCAATATCTCTTCGATTAGCGTCATCTTTGGGAAGGTTTCTTTCATAGGTCCAAAATACCGAGCCCTTGTCGTGATTCGGCCATTTCTTGTAATAAATCTTAAGCGGTTCATTACCCCATCCAAAACCTTGTACCTTTTTCTCCCATTTACTAGCATGTATTTGACCGATAACCACTGAATAGGCTGGCGCTTTTTCAGGGTATTTCGCACGTAGGGCAACATGATTTACTTTTAACGTAGCTTCCATCTTGCCGCCTATTCGCCCGAAACGTTTCGCTATAGGGTTACTAGCTACAGTAAAATTGTTTTTGGGAGACTTTGTTTTAATTCGTGTACTTTTTCCACGCAACATATGACGTAGTTCACTACGGGTGTTACTGGAATTTGCGGTTGTAAGCGCTTTGTTGGGAGACGTAAAAACCATGCCGCCGTTTTCGTCCACATAAAAAAAGTCAGGATGGGAAAAATCTTGGATATCTTTTACTGACACACTATCTGGCTTCCCATCATTATTCTCATCAGTCGGCAGCGTAATATTCCACTCACTTAAATCAAATTTATCAGCGGGAACGTCATCCGCAATAGCACCAACACTAAATATTGAAAGTATGAGCAACATAGCCGCATTACTGCACTTTGCTCGTTGAGGGACAACTTTCATAAAAAAACCTCTTTAATAATATGTTAAGCGTACTTCTTGTGCGGTACTTGATTGATACGAACCTACCCCATAAAAACAACGAATGGCTTTACCAATAGACCATCAAGGATGCATTTAAAAGCAGAGATAAAATACCAAAAAACATTACCAACGAAGAATTAATGTAATACCAATTTAACATTCAAACAATTTAATTACAAAATACTTTCATTTCATTCATTAGGTTGTGGAGAACAATTGCCTAGTATGGGCTAGTGAAACGTAAAGGAAGGTTTAAAAGCTAAAAAAGTGTGGGTGTCCATTAGTCATGGCTATCTGCTAAATAGAGGGTCTGCTAGATAGACGCTTGTTTAAAACTATGGCTGTCCAAATTCAAAAAGCTGGAAGAATTATTGAAATCAATGACTTTCCTGAGGCTCGCAAGCCAGCCTACAAACTACTTTTTGATTTTGGTGAGGATATTGGAACGCGTAAACACAGCGCCCAAACAACCGAACACTATTTCCCTGAGAATTTGTTGGGAAGGAAAATTGTAGCCGCAGCCAACTTTCCATCCAAACAACTAGACCCCTTTATGTCAGAATGCTTGGTGACCGGTTTCTATCGTGAAGATGGTGTGGTGTTAGTCAGCCCCGACAAACCTGTGCCTAATGGCGCAAAACTGGGCTGACTATCTAACCAGTGGCTACATCGCTCTGCGTCCTTTCTCAAAACGAGCTAACAAAACGAGCTATCAACTTCAGCCTCATAAAGCAGGCTTAAGCATCCGCCTTAGCCAAATGCGCAACTTCATTGCGCCATGCTTTTTCATAGGCTGGGCGAGATAACACCCGTTCAGCATACGAATTTACATTGTCGAACTTTAGGTCAAGCTCACTGCCTTTAGCCCATGACAACACTTGGGCTGTCACAATATCTGCCATTGTGAACAAACTGCCGCACACATACTCTTTGTCATTAAGAAGTAGCGAGAACGCAGTTAACGCTCGATCAAATTCCCACGCTGCTGTGTCTTTCATTTGGGGAATACGATATTGTTCAGGCAAAGCAAAGGTATGTTTTGCTTTACTCCATAAGGGCTGCTCTAGTTCGCTAACGGCAAATATCATCATTTGCTCATACAACCCACGTTCAAAAGTACCTGATGCAGGAATAAACTCTTCCATTGCATGCTTTTCTGCTAAGAAGGTCACTATGGCACCTGACTCAGAAAGGGCACCTTGTTCAGTGACTAACACTGGAATTTTAGTGGCCGGATTCAGTGCTTTAAAAGCTGAACCGAGGTGTTCACCGGCTTTTAAATTCACCACCTTGTACTCGTAAGGTAAGCCAATTTCTTCTAAAGCCCATGCCACCCTTACCGAGCGAGTTTTCGGGTATCCATAAAGTGTATACATTGCGTGCTCCGCGTTTAAAATACTTCAATTTAACAGCCGACAGCCATATTGAAGCCAAAACGCGGTGCAAACAGCTTATGCATCCTGGCGACGTAAAAAGACTAACTCGGTGGCTGTGCTTTGTGACTCGCTATAAACATAACCTTCACTGTCGAAAGCTTGCAACCCTTTCACATCACTCACTTCGTTTTCTAGAATATATCTTGCCATTAATCCACGGGCTTTTTTGGCAAAAAAGCTGATGATCTTATATTGATCGTTTTTATAGTCTTTAAAGACAGGTGTAATCACCATTCCTTCAAGTTCTTTTTTCTTAACCGCTTTAAAGTACTCATTAGAAGCAAGATTCACCAAAACGTTGTCACCCTGCGCTTCCATGGCGTCGTTTAGAACCTGAGTAATACGGCTTCCCCAAAACGCATAAAGGTCTTTACCCTCTGGGTTCGCTAATTTGGTGCCCATTTCTAAACGGTACGCTTGCATTAAATCTAATGGGCGTAACAAACCGTAAAGGCCTGACAAAATTCGCAAGTGGTCTTGGGCATAGCTAACGGCTTTATTGCTTAGTGTATTAGCGTCTAGCCCTGTGTATACATCACCATTGAATGCGTACATGGCTTGTCGCGCATTACCAGCAGTGAAAGGGGTAGAAAACTCAGCAAATCGATTAGCATTAAGTGTGGCTAACTTGTCACTAATTTTCATTAACGAAGAAAGGTCGGCTGGCGAAAGGGTACGGCACACTTCCATCAAACGCTCAGTGTCTTGAAGCATGGTAGGCTGCGTGAAATCATCCACCTTAATGGGGGTTTCAAAATCTAGGTTTTTCGCTGGGGATACTACAACTAACATCTTCGACTCCTTATCTTTTTCAGGCTTTATTATACCACTGTGAAAAAGTTGAGGTTGAATTTAGCATTAAAAACCCATAAATCAACGTAACAGAGAAATCCGATTAGCCAGTATTTACCGTGTCTGCGCTATAAATTGTCACACGGGTTTGGTATAACTATACCCAAATACGCAAACGTTTGAACCTATCAAACAATTACGCCCTACATACGCAAAAGCGAACCGCTTTACACGACTTGCCTTTCCGGCAATTCGTCCGAGTTTTTTAATTTAAGATTAGAGAGAATTATGAGCAACCAGCTAGCTTCGTTACGTGAGATCACCACGGTCGTTGCCGACACCGGCGATATCGACGCAATTAAAAAATACCAGCCAGTAGACGCAACAACAAACCCATCTTTGTTGTTAAAAGCCGCCAGCTTGCCTCAGTATGCCAGCCTAATCGACGACTCAGTAGCGTGGGCTAAACTACAATCATCTGATAGCGATCAACAGCTTATCGATGCATCCGACAAACTTGCTGTGGCTATTGGTAAAGAGATTTCAGACTCTATCCCAGGTCGTATTTCTACGGAAGTAGATGCCCGTTTGTCTTTCGACAAAAATGCCACCGTAGAAAAAGCAGAGCGTCTTGTTCAACTTTATCAAGATGCCGGCATCGATAAGTCACGTATTCTAATTAAAATGGCATCAACGTGGGAAGGCATTCAGGCTGCTGAAATACTTGAGAAAAAAGGTATTCAGTGCAACCTAACCTTATTATTTAGCTTTGCCCAAGCGCGCGCTTGTGCTGAAGCTGGCGCATACCTTATTTCACCGTTTGTAGGCCGTATTCTAGATTGGTACAAAAAATCGACTGGTAAAACTGAATATGCTGCTGATGAAGATCCAGGTGTGGTGTCGGTTACCAGCATCTACAACTACTACAAAGAACACGGTTACAATACGGTAGTCATGGGCGCAAGCTTCCGCAACATTGGTGAAATCCAATCATTAGCCGGCTGCGATCGTCTAACTATAAGCCCAGCTTTATTAGAAGAGCTTGCCAATGAACCGGGCGAACTTACTGTTAAGCTTAAAGATAATGGCGCGACTAAAACCCCTGGCGATCGTTTGACCGAGTCTGAATTCCGCTGGGAAATGAATCAAGATGCCATGGCAACTGAAAAGCTTTCTGAAGGTATCCGCAACTTCGCAGCAGACCAAGACAAGCTCGAAGTGATGCTTCGTGAAAAGTTAAGTGCATAAACCACAGGGAATTAGTAAATGAGTACACTAACATCATTGCCACAATGGCAAGCACTTAATCAAATTGCAGCTTCAATGAAAGATGCACACATGCGTGATTGGTTTAAGGCTGATCCCAAGCGTGCTGAAAAAATGCAGTTAGAAGCGTGCGGCATTTTTCTTGATTACTCTAAGAACCGCGTAAACGAACACGCGTTAGGTGCACTTTTCGATTTAGCCCGTGCATGTAAGTTAGATGACGCCCGCGACGCCATGTTTAACGGTGAGCAAATCAACAGCACCGAAGGTCGTGCGGTTCTTCATACCGCGTTACGTAACTTCTCTGATTCACCTGTAATGGTTGATGGCGAAGACGTCATGCCCGAAGTACGTGCCACCCTTGATAAAATTCGCGACTTCACTGCATTAGTTCACAGTGGCGAACATAAAGGCTACACAGGCAAATCTGTGAAGCATATTGTCGCGATTGGTATTGGTGGTTCTTTCCTTGGCCCTAAAATTATGACCGAAGCCTTAAAACCTCATACGGTTGAGACGGTTAAGGTTCATTTTGTAGCTAACGTTGACGGCTGCCATATTCATGATGTGTTAACTAAACTCGATCATGAAGAAACCCTTGTCGTGATGTCTTCTAAGTCATTCACTACGCAAGAAACGTTGCAAAACACACTTTCTGCCAAGGCTTGGTTTTTGAAATCTGGCGGCACGCAAGAAGATATCGCGAAGCACTTTGTTGCCGTGTCTTCAAATGTAAAAGCGGCCACTGAATTCGGAATAGCTGAAGATAACATTTTCCCTATGTGGGATTGGGTTGGCGGTCGTTATTCTTTGTGGTCAGCAATTGGGCTACCGATTTCATTAGCGTTAGGTTTTGAAAACTTTAAAGGTTTACTTGAAGGCGCGTTCGACATGGACACGCACTTTAAAACAGCACCGTTAGAGCAAAACCTACCGGTATTACTTGGACTATTAGGCGTGTGGTATCGCAATTTCTTCGATGCACAGTCTCAAGTACTTCTTCCTTATTACCACTACCTTCGCGGCTTACCTGCTTATGTACAGCAGCTTGATATGGAAAGTAATGGTAAACAAGTCACTCAAGGCGGCGAAGCCGTAGATTACGCCACAGGGCCTATTATTTGGGGTAGTGAAGGTACTAACGGCCAGCACAGCTTCCATCAGCTTATTCACCAAGGCTCTGGGGTTATTCCAGCTGACTTTATGTTGCCGTTGAATGTACCTAACCAAGATGACACACATCATTCGATGTTAGCATCTAACTGCTTTGGCCAAGCGCAAGCGCTTATGCAAGGCAAAACGTTTGATGAGTGTTATGCCGACCTAGAAGGCAAAGGCTTAGACGAGGCGGAACGTACTCGTTTGGCGGCCCACAAGACGATGCCGGGTAACAAGCCTAGTAACACCTTAATGTTTGATAGCCTTACGCCTAAGACACTTGGCGCACTAGTTGCAATGTATGAGCATAAGGTATTCGTTCAGGGTGTTATCTGGAACCTTAACTCATTCGACCAATGGGGCGTAGAGTTAGGAAAAGTACTGGGCAACCAAGTACTAGCAGGCATTCAGGGAAATGCAGAAGAAGAAAGTTTTGACGCATCTACCCAACAATTGATTGCCCGTTTCAGAGCAGCGAATGCACCAAAATAAGGAAGTCCGAGTGATGTAATCACTCAAATTTGGTGCAAATAATAACTGAACGGCCGGCTTACCCCCGGCCGTTTTTATTGGCAGAAAATAAGAACGTACAAGCTAACATGCTGCTAAGTATGTAACCTGCTAACTGTTTTGCTAAACACACTGACGATATCTACCTGTGTCATCATACTGTCACAATTTGTTAATAAAAAGTAAATTTACTTGTTTTATTTTAATTGTGGCTGTGATACAAAATTATACAGAGGGAATAAGTACCAAACTCTGTATTGTTGTAGTGGTAATAAAAAGGAGAATCCCAGTGGACAAATCAGACTTATTTGCCATGTTAGATATTGAAGCAAGCCCAGCGAAAACAAAAAGTAAAAAACGCAAGTGGAGAGAGATTGAAGCGCTTCAAGATCGCTTCAAACTGGAAAAGGAGCTCTCTGAACTCGATTGTGGCTTCGAATACGAGTTAGAAACACTGGAAAGATAATATAAAGGCCGCCTGTTAATAACAGGCGGCTTTTTTACTTTCTGGCTTCTTACTTTTAAAGCGGCATTCAAAGCTGCGAAAGAACGACGCCTAACGTTTGCCTTTTGTTAACCGCGATCCTTTCAATAGGCTACAAATGCCAGAAACTATACCTGCCAAAGAATGGGTGAAAGTCCTTTGCTTGCTAGGTAGGCATTGGTGTCGCTAAAATGATGGCAACCAAAGAAGCCTCGGTAGGCTGATAACGGTGACGGATGCGGCGCATGTAGCACACAGTGCTTAGTGCGTTTGATATGCTTGCCTTTCTTTTGTGCATGACTGCCCCACAATAAAAACACCACGTTTTCTGCGTGCGTGTTAACTGTCTCTATTACCGCATCAGTATAGGTTTCCCATCCCCACTTGGCATGACTATTCGCCTTGCCCTGCTCTACCGTTAACACGGTATTAAGCAGCAGTACGCCTTGTTCTGCCCAAGAGGTAAGCGTGCCGTGGTTCGGAATGGAAAAGTCGGTAATATCATTGGCTAATTCTTTATAAATATTAACCAGCGAGGGAGGTGTTTTAATGTTTGGCAATACCGAGAAGCATAAGCCATGAGCTTGATGTGGCCCGTGATAAGGATCTTGCCCCAATATCACCACCTTTACTTTTTCTAGCGGTGTCATCGTCAGGGCGTTAAATACATCTTCTGAAGGCGGGTAAATGACTTTACCCGCTTCACGTTCAGTTGCTACTTTTTGCATTAGGGCTTTGAAGTAAGGCTTATCTTCTTCACTTCCCAATGCTTGTGCCCATGTGGTCACGCTTTTAATAAATCCAACATGTGCTGTTTAAGCGCATCATAAGATGCAGGCAAATCAACAGCAAGGCTGTCTTCACCGGCTACATCAGCTAACGGCTTAGGCAAGCTAATAGGCGTGCCCAGCACGTTTTCTACCGTTTCGCGGAATTTCGCAGGATGCGCAGTACCTAAGAATAGGCCAATTTCGCCGTCTTCTAAATCGTGGCTAACTGCACGGTAAGCAATAGCAGCATGAGGCTCACTGGTATAGCCCAATTGCGCTAATTGGCGCATAGCTAGCTGAGTGTACTCTTCATCTACCATTTCGCCTTTTAAGCAGCCTTTATCAACATAGCCTTGCTCGATTAAGGCTTCAATGCGCGGCCAGTTGTTAGGTTGGCTAACATCCATCGCGTTCGACATAGTAGCGACAGTCTTCTTCGGCGCCCACTCGCCAGTTTTTATATAGCGTGGCACAGTATCGTTAGCGTTAGTGGCAGCGATAAAGCGTTTGATTGGCAAGCCCATTGATTTTGCAATCATACCGGCGGTTAAGTTACCAAAGTTTCCACTTGGTACCGAGATAACCAGTTGATCACGCTTATCTTTAGGTAATTGGCTTACCGCTTCAAAGTAATAACATACTTGGGCTAGCAAGCGACTGATATTAATCGAGTTAGCCGAGTTAAGGTGTAAACCTTCACGGATGTCTGGGTCGTCGAATGATGCTTTTACTAAGGACTGACATTCATCAAAATCAGATTCAACAGCTACTGTATGGATATTGCCACCAAGGGTGGTGAACAGCTTTTCTTGCAGGGCGCTAATTTTGCCTTTAGGGAAAAGAATGACCACATTGATATTTTCAATACCGTGAAACGCATGCGCTACCGCAGCACCTGTATCACCAGAAGTGGCGGTAAGAATAGTGACTGGTTTACCTTCACTAATTCTTGATAAGGTTTGCGCCATGAAGCGACCACCAAAATCTTTAAACGCCAATGTCGGTCCGTGGAAAAGCTCCAAGGTATAAATATTGTCGCTTACCTGCTCTACCGGCGCGCCAAACGCAAATGCGGTATTCACGATCTCTTCTAATTCGCCATTGTTAAGCTCATCACCAATAATGGCACGCAGTACTGCTATGCTGCGCTCCGCGAACGGCATTTCAAGCAGTTCGTCAATGTTGTCTAGTTTCGGGATATGAGTAGGGAAATACAAACCTTGTTGTTTACCCAACCCTCTTTTAACTGCTTCAGAGAATGAGGCAGTGTCCTGTGCGTCTTTTAAATTAACCAATTCCACGTTTTAATACCTTTTATCGTTGTGCCGTAACATCTAGCTGCTGTATCACTTCATTAAGCGATAGGGCCAACCGTGGTTCCCTGCTCAGGGATTTGGCACACATGGCTAAAGCCATCTTCATTTTGAATATAGTGTTCGTCTAAATAGGCAACGATACGCTGCGCTTTTTCTTTACTGTCACATACGGCGAATACGGTTGGGCCGGAACCCGAGATACCAAAGGCTAACGCGCCTTCTTGTTCGCTGAAAGCTCTTGCTTCATCGAAACCCGGCAGTAACTGTTTACGATACGGTTCTGCAATTACATCTTTCATTACCGAGGCAGCAAGATCATTTTCACCTGCATGCAAGGCGTGTACAAACACCCCTAACTGGCGACCAAAAGTGAGCGCCGTGGCCATATCAACCTGCTTGGGTAATATGTCACGGGCGGCCGCCGTAGATACGCTAATGCCAGAATAACAAATAGCATAATACCAGTCTTTCACTAAAGGCAGCGACAAGGTTACAGGAGATGTTGCCCCAGTCATCAATGTCATGCCGCCAACATAACATGGCGCCACGTTGTCGTAGTGAATGCTACCGCTGATTTGCCCTTCTAGTTCACCCATCATGGTCAATAAAGTGTCTTCATCGAAGGGATAATCATAAAAAGCGTTTAATGCGACAAAAGCGGCAACAATAGAACTTGCGCTCGACCCCAAACCGCTGCCTATTGGCAAGTTTTTCGATAAAGTCATCGCCACTGGTGAAGTCGCTTTCCCGACTTTCTCCATTTGCGCACAAAAGTAGTGATAGCATTGAGTCACAATATTGCTGTCTGCATCGCCAGGCAATTTGTGTGCGAAAGAGCCAACCGTGGTTAACGAAAAGGTATCGGCACTTTCAATATCGACTTCGTCGCCCAAGCGCGAACCATCGACAGGGGCAAGTGCGGCGCCTAATACATCAAACCCTAAACTTACATTGCCAATAGATGCTGGCGCATATGCTCGTAATGCTTTCATAATACTTTTCTTTAATTACTCTTTAAACTTCAGTGGCTCTTTAACGTTAAAAAGCCAATTAGTGTGCCATTTGCTTCCAAGGCATAGTACGTAATATATCAGCAAATACCCCCGCAGCCGTTACTGTACCACCTGCCCCATAGCCTCGAATAACATAAGGAATAGGCTGGTAATAATCACTGTTAATGGCCAACGCGTTCTCGCCGTCTTTCACTTGCGATAATGGGTTAGACGCAGGCACTGCTTGAATCGTTACCTTACACTTGTCGCCTTCAATGCTACCTATATAACGAAGTACTTTTCCTTCGGCTTTTGCAGCATCTACACGCTTGGCAAATTCAGCATCAAGTTCAGGCAACTGTGTCATGAACTCATCAATGGAACAGTCTTCAGCAAAACCAGCTGGTAGTACCGATTCTATTTCAATATCAGAAAGCTCAAGCTCTAAGTCTGCTTCACGGGCCATAATAAGAAGCTTACGGGCAACGTCCATTCCGCTTAAGTCATCACGAGGATCTGGCTCGGTATAGCCATTATCTTTCGCTGTACTTGTCGCTTGAGATAGCGACATTCCTTCTTCTAACTTGCCAAATACGTAAGACAAACTACCTGATAATATGCCTTCAAAACGGTGTAATACATCACCTGCACTGAATAGTTTTTGAAGGTTGTCGATTACCGGTAATCCTGCGCCTACCGTAGTTTCGTATAGATACTGACGATTCGTAGATAATGCTGTTTTCTTCAACTTACGGTAATAGTCTAGTGAACTGGTATTGGCTTTCTTATTCGGTGTCACTACGTGAAAGCCATTTTCCATCATGTCTACATATTGCTGAGCAATAGCATCGTGGCTAGTGCAATCCACAATGACCGGGTTTACCAAGCTGTTTTCGTCCACAAACTGTTGTAAACGTTCAACGGAAAGCCCTTCACTGGCCGCATCTAATGCTGGCTTCCAGTCCTGGCTTAAATCTATGCCTTGACTGTTAAGTAACAACTTACGGCTATTCGCAATACCGTATACCCGCAACTGTACATTACGATTAAGTAAAGCTGGCTGTTGTTTTGCAATTTGGCTTAAAAGCTCAGTACCCACGTTACCGCACCCTACCAAAAATACATCAATGGTATGGCGGTCTGAGAAAAAATTCTGGTGAATAACCTTAACCGCTTTTTTCGCCCGCTTGTTTTCGATAACTGTTGAAATAGAACGCTCTGATGAGCCTTGTGCTATCGCCACGTTATTAACGCGGGCTTGCGCCAACGAGTTAAAGAAGCGTGCAGCCAAGCCTTTCGCATGACGCATACCGTCACCCACTAAGGTAACAATCGCTAAGTCATGGCGCACTTCGATAGGGTCTAACAATTGGTTTTGCAACTCTAGCGCAAAGGCATCTTCTAACAAGCTTAACGCGCGATCAGCATCTTTACTTTGAATACAGAAGCTTATTGAGTATTCAGAAGAAGACTGAGTGATTAGGCTTATTGAAATATTCGCATTCGACATCACCTCAAAAACACGGCTTGCCATGCCAACCATGCCTTTAAGGCCTGGGCCTGCCACGTTGAACATAGTGACATTTTCAAGTTGAGAGATACCTTTAACCGAGGTCCACTTTTCACTGGCTTCGTTACTAATTAACGTACCAGGCGCCGCTGGGTTCAGCGTATTACGAATCAAACAAGGAATATGGTGCTGGGCAATGGGGCCGATAGTTTTCGGGTGAAGTACTTTTGCACCAAAGTATGAAAGCTCCATGGCTTCTTGATAAGTAAGCTTATCAAGCAATACCGCCCCTTCAACTTGATTCGGATCAGCATTATAAACACCGTCTACGTCAGTCCAAATTTCACAACAACTCGCATCAATACAAGCTGCTAAGATAGCCGCTGAGTAGTCAGAACCATTGCGACCAAGCGTAACTTTTTCACCGGCCTCGTTCGCAGCAACAAACCCAGGCATGACTAATAACTCACTGCCATCGATAGGTACATCAGTAAAGCGCGCTTTACTTAACGAAACATCAGCAATGCTGTCTAGGTACTCACCTTCTGCAAGAATGTAAGTCACTGGGTCGATAATACGATTTTTCACGCCTTTAGCGCTTAAGATACCGCTAAATAACGTTACCGATATGTACTCGCCAATACTTAAAATACCTGCGGCAATATTGTCAGGTGCAACACCTAATAGTTTAATACCGTCGAGGTGTTGATTAAGTACACGCAGTTGCGCATGAATGAAGTCGGTAACATCCGCGTGTGCGAAGCCGCTGAGCTCTTCGTTTAGTGCATCAGCAATACCGGTCACGGTAGACGTTAATTTTTCAAATAGAGGGTGGAAATCTTCGCCAGCGGCTGCCTGCTCACATAAAAGTGACAATGCATTCGTTACCCCTTTAGGGGCAGAAAGTACCACTGCAGCGCCATCGGTTTGGTGGGTGGCCGTGCTAATGTCGTTCACGCGCAAGTAGCGCGGTGCGTCGGCAAGTGATGAGCCCCCAAACTTTAAGACTTTCATGTGCTGCTCCTATATCGGTTACGCCAGGTTACTGCTTTAAATCGGTTACGATGACGTGAGTAAAAAAAAGCCCGCTCTCTGTGAGGGCGGGCTTTCGTTGTCTTATGCTTACTTGCACTAGCCAGCGACCGCCCGTTTTAAGGTGGTAATCATAATGCTGGTGGTGCCAATAAGAAGAATCGTTTTCATAGGGTCAATTTGCCGTATAGACGTCTATCTGTCAACCGCAGTTTTCACCATACTGTATTGCAAAAAGTGAAACACAAAGTATTTCACGTTTCGATTTAAGCGATAATCAATCAAGCGATGCTAGATTCGGGTAGTAAGAACTATTCATCATCAACTAATTTCGCAGATAAAAAATCAACTAACAAGCGTATTTTGGGCACTAAATGCCTGTTCGATGGAAACAATGCCCATACCGCTTCTCGCTTGTCTCGATATGATGATAGCACTTCTATTAAGTTGCCTGCTGCTAACGACTCACGTACATAAAATCCTGGAAGCTGCACTAAACCCAGCCCGGCCAATGCAGCATGATGTAAGGCATTACCACTATTATACTTCACTCTTCCCTTCACACGCACGGTTTGCACTTGCCCTTCATGATTAAACCGCCAAAGGGGCTGAGATCCTACTAAGCACTGATGTTCGCTGAGCATGTCGGTACGCTTCGGTGCAGGGAAGGCATTTAAATATTCAGGGCTGGCGCATACATATAGCTGTCGGGTAGCCAGCTTTTTGGCCACCAACGTAGAATCTTCTAAATTACCTATGCGTATGGCAAGGTCATAACCGTCATCAATAATATCCATGGTGTCGTTAGTAAAACGACACTCTACTTCTATACCTTCGTATTTTTTTAAAAATTGATTAATAAGTGGGGCGATAAAAGCTTCGCCAAAGGCGACCGGAGCGGTGAGTTTAATCAGCCCTTGGGGTACTTTTTGAAGTTGGCTAATATTGAGCTCAGCCTCTTCTAACGCTTTTAGTGCTGGTTGGCATTGTTCAAAATAAATATGTCCTGCTTGAGTGAGTGACACACTTCGGGTGGTACGGTTGAATAACTTCACTCCCAAACGCTTTTCCACATTGGCGACTTTTCTACTTATTTGCGCGCCCGACGTATCTAATTTAGCAGCAGCCGCAGTAAAGCTGCCCGTACTCGCTACTGCACAAAATTCTACAATACCTTCCCATGTCATCGTTTATACCTTTACCGATTCTCGTTTTTTAGCATGGCGCTATGGGGATAAACACTCACTAGAAGACGCCAGTTAACTTACAATTAAACACCAACATATTATTACACTCAAGTAATAATGAATTACCAAATCTGTATTTATAAAGCCGCGCCTCAGGTCTATAATCTATTTCATAACGTAAGAAATTTAAGGTAACGACATCGTGTTGTTTACTTACACTTATTTAGGAGCATGCCATGACATTAGCATTGAAAGATGGTCAGACACATATTAAGTCCAAAGCAGCCGTTGCGTGGGCCGCTGGTGAACCGTTAAAGATGGAAGAGATTGATGTTGAACTTCCAAAAAAAGGCGAAGTACTAGTACGTATTGTTGCCAGCGGCGTGTGTCATACCGATGCATTTACGCTTTCAGGTGATGATCCAGAAGGTGTGTTTCCTTCAGTACTTGGCCACGAAGGTGGCGGTATTGTAGAAATGGTAGGTGAAGGGGTGACGTCTGTTGAAGTAGGCGACCATGTTATTCCTTTATACACAGCGGAATGCGGTGAATGTAAATTCTGTACGTCTGGCAAAACAAACTTATGCCAAGCGGTTCGTGAAACTCAAGGAAAAGGCTTAATGCCTGATGGCACCAGCCGCTTTTCGAAAGATGGTGAGCCAATTTACCATTACATGGGTTGCTCTACTTTTTCTGAATACACCGTATTGCCAGAAATTTCACTGGCTAAAGTGAACAAATCAGCGCCGCTTGAAGAAGTCTGCTTGTTAGGCTGTGGCGTTACCACGGGTATGGGCGCTGTGCTTAATACTGCTAAGGTAAAAGAAGGCGATACCGTTGCTATATTTGGCTTAGGCGGCATTGGGCTTTCAGCTATTATTGGTGCACGTATGGCGGGCGCTAGTCGTATTATTGGTATTGATATTAACGATAGTAAATTCGATCTTGCTACGCAACTTGGTGCTACAGACCTTGTTAACCCTAAAAATTTCGACAAACCTATTCAGGAAGTGATAGTTGAAATGACCGACGGCGGCGTAGATTACTCTTTTGAGTGTATCGGTAACGTGAATGTGATGCGTTCAGCACTAGAGTGCTGCCACAAAGGTTGGGGCGAATCGGTTATTATTGGTGTAGCGGGTGCTGGCCAGGAAATATCTACTCGTCCATTCCAGTTAGTAACTGGCAGAGTATGGCGTGGTTCTGCTTTTGGCGGTGTGAAAGGTCGCTCTGAACTACCGGGTATTGTTGAACGCTACCTAGAGGGTGAATTTGGCTTACAAGAATTCATTACACACACAATGGGGCTTGATGGCATCAATGATGCGTTCGATTTAATGCATAAAGGCGAAAGTATCCGTTCTGTTGTGCACATGGATAAATAGCGTTTAGCTTCTAATAAACTGTGTTTAAGTGTTAAAAGGCCCGCATTAGTTAATGCAGGCCTTTTTATATTTATAACCACCCTAATTCTAGCGCTTTTAGCACGGCTCGTGTTCTATCTCTCACGCCCATTTTCGCCATAATGGCAGACACTTGATTCTTAACCGTACCGGTTGATTTAAACATTGCTTCAGATATTTCTTTATTGCTGTAGCCAGCGGCCACTAAACGTAAGATCTCAATTTCCTTTGAGCTCAAGGTTTCTGGCTGTTCAAATGACTCGAAACTAACCTCTAATCCTTGCAACCCTTTTAGTACTTTTTCGGTAACACTGGGCTGAATAAGGGTTTCCCCATTAACGACGGATTTAATTGCGTCAATTAAGGTTTCAAGTGAGACATCTTTAAGCAAATACCCTTTCGCCCCCGACTGCATCGCTTGAGTAACCAGTTCATGATCGTCAAATGTGGTTAGCATAATAACGGGGGTATCAATGTTATGTTTTCGCATTGCACGCAAAGCATCAATACCCGTCATCTCGGGCATTCGAATATCCATCAATACAATATCTGCACTATTAGCATTAAGTGCATCAATAACATGGGCACCATCATCACACTCGGCCACGACTTCTACACTATCATCCAATGCCAACAAGGAGCGTATCCCTTGTCGCACTAACATCTGATCTTCAACCAATACAACACGAATACTCATACTGGCTCCGGCAACAACACATGCGTAAAAAACCCATGTTTATTAAAACTAAATTTCACCGAACCACCTGCCTCTTCAATTCGCTCCGACATCCCCGTCAACCCATTACCTAACTGAATTTTTTTTGCCGTAGGCACTTGCTCATCTTGCAGCGTTAATGAATACCCTTTTTCGCTTTTATCCAAGTTGACATGTAATTGCGCAGACTGCGTATGCTTAATGGTATTGGTTAAGCTTTCTTGTACGCAGCGAAGTAAGATATCTGCTGTCGTGACATCTTCAATGCTGACATTATCGGCAATAGATAATTGAAGGCTTGGACGCGGTAAGTCTTTAAATAATGCCTTTACCGCTTGCTGCCAATCTAATGGGGCGTTTTCGCGAATATCAGAAACCGCTTCTCGCACATCAGATAGAAGCAACTTTGCTAAGCTGTGACACTGGTCTACGTGGGTCTTTACTTCATCTTGTCCAGCACCTTTGGCTTTATGTGAAGCCACCTGCAAGTGGATGGTAAGCGCGGTTAAGTGGTGCCCTAATACATCGTGTATATTTCTGGCAATGCGCAGCCTTTCGTCTTGTCGACCGGCTTGGTGAATGAGTTGCTGGGCACTGGTTAACTGTCGATTTAGTGCTTCAGATTTCTCTCTGGCGGACTTTTCTTTAATAGCTACATTCGACATCATCATGGCAAATAAATTAAATGTCCAAAACAGTGCGGCCGTTAGCCATGCATAGGGATCTTGCCAATAGAAGGTGTGTATTACACCTAAAGGTAAAGCCGCTAATACTGAAACAGCCAAACATGTTCTCCACCCTAAGTAATAAGGTAGCAATGCCGACCATACCACTAAGTATATAGCGAGATAACTGTAAGGAAGTAAAAGCAAACTCCCTATTGCCAATAAGTACATTACAATTAATAGCGGAATACGCCAAGCAGGAAGCGACGTGTCCCGCCTAGTTACCACACTAAAGCACAGCGCTAGCCCAACTGCTGCGGCAACAATCAACCACGGTCTGTGGGATGAGACACCATATTGACTAAATGCGTAGTAAAGCGCAGAGCTACTCACAAACAGCCATGTTACTAAGGCGCTTGCTCGCTCTATATTCATAAAACTGAGTATTTTCATAAACCTATTATTAACTTAAGCGACGAAAAATACATAGGCCAAAAGTCACTTTTTATCTTGTGACCTTCGGCACTAATACTGGAAGCAAAATATCGGCAAACTGGCTACATCAAATATTTAAGGTGTAAGTCATGCAAAACATTCACAGCGCTATCGTTCTATTTCACATTATTTGCGGTGCAATTTCACTGCTACTTTTTTGGGGGCCATGTTTTACCAAAAAAGGCGGAAAGCAACATAATAAGATAGGTAATGTTTACCTAGCCACAATGACGCTGACATCGGTTAGTGGTGTGGTTAGCTCGTCATTAGTGCTGCTTGCTCCCCTTCTTATTTTCCCTACTATGCCGGCGCATTTTGAATCTGTGGAGTACTTTCTTGCTTACCTTCAAGGCCAATACATATTTCTACTGATGCTAAGCCTGCTGGTTTGGAACAATGTCAGACACGCTAAAAGAGTCTTAGAGGTAAAAGTTAACCGTGGTGAGCTTCGAAAGGTTGAATATTTATGGTTACCCACTGCGCTATTTGTTGTAGCCAGTATCGCGTTATACCAAGGCATAAAATACAACATTACGCTGACTCAAATTTTTGCGCCTATCGCACTATTTAACAGCATTGGCATTGTGCGATATGCATTCAAAAAAGACATTGCCAAAGGAGCATGGGTGATTCAACACATCGGGCATATTATTGGCTCAGGCATTGGGGCCTATACAGCATTTTTCGCTTTCGGTGGCCGCAACCTATTTCAAAGCCTACCCTTGCTTCAGATAGGAAGTTGGGTATTGCCAAGTTTAATCGGTGTTCCTTTTATTATTTGGCTAAGTAGGAAGTATTTTACGTTGTTTAATCCTAAAGCCAAAGTTGGCGCCTGAAGGTTTTTTGACCAAAATTACCATTGAATTTATTCTCGATTTGGCGCAGTCTGGACTTAAACATGAATACTACCTGCTAGCGGTGATAGCTATGAGACGTAAAACAACAAGTTTCCTTTCTTCATTCTTGGTTGTAGCAATAGCACTTATAAATACAAGCTCATCAGTGGGTAGTACAGTAACTGTTACTAGCGAGATTTCGAATAAAAAGGGCATTATAGCCCCAGAAATATCACTCAATTCTCTTACCAACTATCAAGTTAATAACGAACACATGGTGAGCTCAGGTTTGCCTTCTGCTGCGCATTTTCAATTATTGAAAGACGAAGGGATAAGTAGGGTTATAGATCTCATTCCCGGCGAGCGAGGGCAAGAACAGCTAATGGTTGAAGCACTATCGCTTAACTATCACAACATTCAAGTTGAATGGGAACACCCCACCCTTGCCAATTTCAAAGAGTATACGGGCTATATGGCTCAGGCAAATTCAGCCGATGATAAGGTGCTTACTCATTGTAAATTGAATTGGCGAGGTGCTGTATTTACCTATTTGTACCGCATTACCGTATTAGGTGAGTCAGAGCTATCGGCTAAACAAGACTTACTGGCAATTTGGCAACCGAATCAAACCTGGTTTCAATTTATTAATACCGTGATAGATGACTTTAACCAAACCCACAATGCTCAACTCGTTACCTCTGTAACGCCTCAGATAGAGCCTCTTGAACAATAATTTCTAATTACATCTTGGTAGCGACATCACCACGAGCATAGTAAGAATTCATTTGAGTTTGACATATACGAAAATTCATATACGATACCAACATATATGATTTAGCGTATTTGAGATAAATGATGACTGCAGCAACTTCTACTTCATGCGTTTCGCTTTCACCTCTTTCATTGTTTAAATGTTTAGCGGAAGAAACTCGGCTAAAAACACTGCTTATGCTTTGTGTTAAAGACGAACTTTGTGTGTGTGATTTAACTGACGCGCTCAATCTTAGCCAACCCAAAATATCCCGTCATCTGGCCGATTTACGTAAATGCGGGCTAGTGGCCGACGACCGACGTGGTAAATGGGTTTATTACCGCCTAAACCCAGCGCTTCCCGCATGGGCCAAAGAAGTGATTCATTTATCTGCCACAAACAACGCTGACTATATTAGCGATGCGCTAAGTAACCTTAAATGTGACGCGGGCTGTTAAACACCCTTCTTACTTTTTTCAAATATGTGACGTAAACCATCAGGATTTTTGTAATGAAAATATTGTATATCTGCACGCACAACCGTTGCCGTAGCATCCTTTGTGAAGCCATTACTAATGCTTCAAGCAATTCATCTTTAGAAGCGCGCAGCGCGGGTAGCCAACCTGTGGGTGAAGTGCATCCATTGTCAGTAAAGTACCTTGCCGAGCGTGGCTATAATACCGATGGGCTTAAAAGCCAATCTTGGGACGACTTTGAAGACTACCAGCCTGACATCGTCATTACCGTGTGTGACTCAGCAGCGGGTGAAGCATGCCCTGTGTATTTTGGTAATTCTCTGAAGTTGCACTGGGGTCTTGAAGATCCTTCGAAATTAGAAGGTAGTGAAGAAGACATAGCCCAAGCTTTCTTCAACACCATCGATATTATTGAAAGCCGCGTTGCCGCACTAAGCGATATTGCATCTCGTAACCTTGCTATCGAAGACGTTAAAAAGGCGCTTCAGGAACAAGGAGCTCAGTAATGTCAGAAAAAACATCACCTTCTGATAACGTAGTGACTAGCGTCGCACCTGCACCGACAGCTGACGATTTCGCAAAAACGTATTCTGAACACAAACCGCGCATATTGTTACTTTACGGATCGTTAAGAGAGCGCTCTTACAGCCGCTTAGTAATTGAAGAAAGTGCTCGCTTGCTTGAGTACTATGGTTGTGAAGCTAAAGTTTTTGACCCTAGAGGGTTGCCACAACCCGACACGGAAGATGACACCCATCCAAAAGTAAAAGAGCTTCGCGAGCTCATGATGTGGTCTGAAGGGCAAATTTGGTGCTCGCCTGAACGTCACGGCAGTATGACTGGCATTATTAAAAGTATTATCGACTGGGTACCCTTAAGCATTGGCGCGGTGCGCCCAACTCAAGGGAAAACCTTAGCTGTAATGCAAGTCAGTGGAGGCTCTCAATCGTTCAACGCAGTGAATCAAATGCGTGTGCTTGGTCGCTGGATGCGCATGCTGACCATTCCTAACCAGTCTTCGGTGGCAAAAGCCTTTTTAGAATTTGAAGACGATGGCCGCATGAAGCCTTCTTCTTACTACAACCGCATCGTGGATGTAGTTGAAGAACTAGTGAAATTTACACTACTGACCCGCGACAACAAAGACCACCTTGTTAATCGCTATTCTGAGCGCGTTGAAAGCGCAGAGGAATTAAGCAAACGGGTGAACCAAAAAACGATTTAGTCGAGGCGATACTCGCACGCACTATCAACACGAAAGACATTAAAACCATTAAGGACACTGTCTCATGGGATTTTTCGAACGATACTTATCCGTCTGGGTAGGACTTTGTATTATTGCAGGTGTAGCCGTCGGCAGTCTTTTTCCAGACTTCTTTGCGCTAGTAGCTAGCCTTGAATATGCTCACGTAAATTTAGTGATTGCTGTACTAATTTGGCTCATGATTTACCCAATGATGATTCAAATTGATTTTTCATCCATAAAAGATGTGGGTAAAAAGCCCAAAGGGCTGGTACTTACCTTAGTAGTGAACTGGTTAATAAAGCCTTTCACAATGGCGCTACTTGGCTGGTTGTTCTTCAAAGGCATTTTTGCCGACTGGGTAGACCCGCAAACGGCCACTGAATATATCGCCGGTATGATTTTACTGGGCGTAGCACCGTGCACTGCCATGGTATTTGTATGGAGCCACTTAACAAAAGGCGATGCAAACTACACCCTCGTTCAAGTGTCTATCAACGACTTAATCATGATCATCCTGTTTGCACCTATTACCGCTATGCTTCTAGGTGTTACCGATATTACAGTACCGTGGGATACACTAATTCTCTCGGTTGTACTTTATGTGGTATTGCCGTTAATTGCCGGGGTTATTACCCGTAAGAAGATTGAGAAAAAAGGCGAACAAGCCGTTACTGCTATTATTGAACGCTTTAAGCCATTCTCAGTACTTGGGCTGTTAATTACTATTGTGTTGCTGTTTGGCTTTCAAGCAGAAACAATATTGGCCCAGCCTCAAGACATCGTACTTATCGCGATACCGCTTCTTATTCAAACCTACGGTATTTTTGCGATAGCGTATTTTGCGGCGAAAAAAATGAAGCTACCACACAATGTTGCAGCGCCTGCATGCATGATAGGTACATCTAACTTTTTCGAATTAGCCGTAGCGGTAGCCATATCCTTATTTGGCCTGCACAGTGGCGCAGCCCTAGCAACCGTTGTTGGTGTGCTGGTTGAAGTACCTGTAATGTTATCGCTGGTATGGTTCGCAAATAGAACCCGCCACTGGTTTGACTAACATAAGCATTCATTAGCACTACAAAACTAAATGCAAAAAGGAGCTCATATGAGCTCCTTTTTACGTTTATAACTGTATAAACATACCCGAGAAGGTGCTTATTTAACACGCCATGGTTTCTGGCAGAATAAATCCGTAGCGCTTCAAGGTAGTTTCCAACGGTAGTCGTTTAAGCGGCTTTTCAATAAATGCCAGCGCACCGAGTTCCATCACGCGGTTTTGCATGACTGGCTGAATATCACCTGAAATGACCACTACAAACACTTCTATTTTTCGGCGCTTTATTTCTTCAAGCACGCCTACCCCGTCGAGTATCGGCATGGTTAAATCTAGCAGCACCAAATCAATGCGATGATGTCCCATTATCTCAAGCGCATCCACACCATTAGATGCTTCATAAATTTCACTTGCTAATCCATCGGGCAAGTTACGGCGCGCTACTTTTCTCGCTAGCGCCGAATCATCACAAATCAGAATGTTGAAGCTCATGGTCTACTCTTAGTAATCTACAAGTACGTAATCGCCACAAGGAACTCGCAGCAATGCGTCTATTGTCGAAAACATGGATGAAGAAAGTAAGGATAAGACTATATTAAACCAAAGTATAAAAAAACACTTTTAGGTAAATTTCCCAGTAGCTTATGGTAAATATTTGTTACTTTAGAAGGTATATGCAGCCAAATATAAAAACAAAGCACACTGCGCCGCATTGAATATCACTTATTGTTAAAGGCTAAATTATGCTGGATGTCACCCTTTCTAAGAAAGTTGCTTATCAAATTCTTTCTCATTTTGATAAGAGCTATCGCTGGTTTACGCGAATTACTAGAGGAGCCCAGTCGCGCTTTGAGCAGGGCCAATGGAAAGAGATTCAGCTCGCCTCAAAAGAACGCATTACTATCTATGAGCAAAGCCTTTCAGATGCCGTTGCCGATGTTTACCATTTAACCGAAGTGCATAAAAAAAATGACGAGTTTTGGCAAGACCTCAAGAAGACCTTCGCACGACAACTTGAAGGCCACCCGCAGTTTGAGCTAGCCGAAACCTTTTATAATTCTGTGATTGGGCGTTTATTTAAACACCGCAAAATCGACAACAGCATGATGTTTGTATTGCCAAGTCGCTGCTTTTTACCCGGCCAAGACCGAGATAAAGTCATTCACAGCTTCGATACCACCACCACGGTACGCGAAATGTACGTGTCTATTTTCAAAATATATCGCTACGGCATCCCTTTTGAAAACTACGAACGTGACATGCAAAACCTTGAAGAAGCACTTAGAAAGCGATTAACCACACAGCAATTGGCGAGTGTTCATACTGTCGAACTGCTAAAACCCACGTTTTTTAGAGGAAAATCGGCGTATCTTATTGGCAGAATATGCATGCCAGAAGAAACCCTTCCTTTTGTTATCTCTATGCAACGCAGTGATGAACATACCCTGTTTGTAGACGCACTGCTCACAGACAGAAGTGATTTAAGCGTTATTTTCGGTTTTGCCAGAAGCTACTTTATGGCAGACACCCAAAACCCAGCAGAAGTGGCGGCGTTTCTGCAAGAACTATTACCTAACAAGAAGCACTTTGAGCTTTACATGGCGCTTGGTCATTACAAGCACGGGAAAACCGTGTTTTATCGTAATTTCCTCGATCATATGGATACCACGGACGATCACTTCGAGGCCGCGCCTGGCATTAGAGGATTGGTGATGATGGTGTTTCACCTGCCCTCTTACGGGGTAGTGTTTAAAATTATCAAAGATGAATTTGCCGAAAGTAAGAAGATCACCCGAGAGCATGTTAAAGACTGCTACCGGTTAGTAAAAATGTCCGACCGTGTGGGACGAATGGCAGACACCCATGAATACGTTAACTTTCGCTTTCCCTTGTCTCGTATCGACCCTCTTTTAATCGAAGAACTTAAAGAAACCTGCGCTTCTAGCCTCGAATTTACCGAAGACGAACTGGTCATTAAGCATTTATACATAGAACGTAAGATGACTCCGCTTAATTTGTACCTTCAACAAGAAGAAGATGAAGGCAAAGTACGCAGCGCATTAAACGAGTTAGGACTTTGTATTAAACAAATAGCCATGGCGAATATTTTCCCTGGCGACATGCTGCATAAAAATTTCGGTATCACTCGACATGGCAGAGTTATCTTTTACGACTATGATGAAATATGTTTAATGAACGAACGTCATTTCAGGGCGCTACCCAAATCAGATGACCCTTATGCGATGGACATGTTGTCAGTTGGTCCTAGCGATGTCTTCCCCGAGCAGTTTGAACATTTTATTGTTGGAAAACGCAAACTTAAGGACATTTTGAAGTCGTTGCATGGCGACCTAATGACCCCAGAATACTGGCACGAAGTACAGGCAAAATGTGCTCGTGGCGACATTCAACACTTTACGCCATATAACGCTGATGTCCGTTTTAATAGGGGTGCTAATAGCAACCCAAAGTGATCGCAACACGATAGATTGTATGTATAAACACTGATATTTAACTCCATTAATTAGAAGTACCAAAATCATGAATGTGCTACTTGTTGAAGATGATCCTAAGGTTGCCGCTCACATTGAAAAAGGATTTGTTGGTGAAGGGCACAGCTGCGTTGCGGCGCGTGATGGCGAAAGGGGCTTAGCTGAAGCTTTGTCCGATGATGTAGATGTTATTGTATTAGATGTAATGCTGCCCTTGTTAGACGGCTTTACTATCTTAGAACGTTTACGAAAGGATAACGTGCTTACCCCTGTGCTACTTCTTAGTGCGAAAAGCCAAGTAGAAGATAAAGTTCGGGGTTTACGTTCAGGCGCCAACGATTATTTAACCAAACCTTTTGCGTTTGAAGAGCTACTCGCCCGGGTTGAAGGGTTAGCAGGACGAGAACGTGAAAGCGGTGATAAAACACTTATCAAAGTGGGCGATCTCACGCTTGACCTTGTTAACAGGAAGGTACAACGCGGTGATACCGAAATAGACTTACAATCAAAAGAGTTCCAGTTACTAGAGTGCTTATTGCGCCATCAAGGGAAGGTCGTTACACGCAGCATGCTGTTGGAGCAAGTTTGGAATTATCACTTCGACCCGCAAACCAATGTTATCGACGTGCATATCAGCCGTTTGCGTCAAAAAGTAGACAAAGCATTTAACGTTCCTCTTATTGAAACGGTAAGAGGCACGGGATATAGAATTGCGGATCCTGTTGTGTGTTAGCAATAGGCAACTTCACCCGAAGTTCTAGTTTTCGAGTTGGGGTATTACTTACCTCGTTAGCGCTTGTTGCTATTTTATTTATCGTTTACTTCTGGCGTCTTGCCAGTAGTGACGTATTTATTCGTGAGGCAAGCGCTGCGGTTGATGCTGAAACTTACGCGTTTACGCTATTGCATGAGCAAGTAGGTATTGATGCGGTTATTAGTAACATTCAAGCGAGAACCACACCAAGCCTTCCGTCAGATTCGAACCAAACCGACACCTCCCACGCCTTAACGCCATCTCGGTTAATTGTGGTACTTCGCAACAGCGAAAACCAGATAGTAGCAGGCAATTATCCAATGTGGCCTATTGCCATGGGTGAAAGTGTTGACGCTGGCACTCCTCTCACAAGCATTATTAAATTACCCGCACTGACTGGCGAAAAAGAGAGTTTCGAAAAAGAGAGTATCGCGCAAGACAGTACCCGCTATTCCTTTTCTGAATCAACCAACAGTATTCTTTTCGAGGAAGTAAACCTAGAAGGTTATTCTTTGTTTGTTGGCCGGAATATCGATGATTTATACAGTGCACAGTGGTTAGGGAAAACGTTTGGTTGGATAATTATTGCCTTGCTATGCGTATTGGGTGCCATAAGCTTTGCAGTCGCACTTTACGTGGTTAAGCGTATTAACCGCATGGCACAAACTGCCGATTCCATTATTCGCACTGGTAATTTAGAAGAACGCTTGGAAATAGACAGCAACTGGGATGACTTAAGTCGATTGGCTGTTGTGTTCAATCATATGCTCGATACCATTGAAAGTGCGGTGAACAATATAAAGTCGGTAAGCGACAGTATTGCCCATGACTTGCGTACACCGCTGGCACGCTTACGCAATAATTTAGAACATATTGGTGATGAGAAGCTACGCCACGAAACTACCTACGAAGCTGACAAACTGTTAAATATGTTCAATAGTCTTTTGCGTATTAGCAAACTAGAAACGGTTCACAAAAAAGAAGGGTTTTATGAAACCGAGCTAAGTGAAATGATTATTGATGTAGAGGATTTATATCAACCATTGGCCGAAGACCGAGATATTAAGCTTATTAGTCAGCTGTCTAAAGTTCAGTTCTACGGCGATCCAAACTTACTGTTTCAAGCAGTAGCGAATGTGCTAGATAACGCCATAAAATACACGCCTGATGGCGGAACCGTTACGCTACAACTTACCGCCACGTCTTCCCATGTGATTATCAGCGTGAATGATAATGGGAAGGGAGTTGATGAACATGAACTTGATAGTTTAGAACGTCGTTTCTTCCAAGCTGATAAAAGCAGAACCTGTGAAGGGAACGGGTTGGGGTTATCACTTGTTTCGGCAATTATTAAACTACACAAAGGTAAACTTTGGTTTGTGCACGACCCGCTTATGCAAGGTCACGGGTTGGGCGTAGTATTCACCTTCCCCCGTTAATGCTTCGATGGTAATACTTTGATAAAGTGCTAAATCGACACTAGTTTTGTTTCTGCATAAAAATAGTCACCTCAGCCATTACCACGCCAAATTTTCTAATGTATGAGCGGTTCATCATGGCGCTATCGTCAAATGCCCAAAACCAATCATCGAAGGTAACTGCATAGGTTGTATCATCAACCGGTAAGTCCATATTGTAATGAAAGTTAAATGCGTTGCCGTATGAAGTGCCCGTTGCAGGGCCATCAATATCGCCCGCGTTGCCCACGTAGGTGCCATCGGCCTGTTTAACAATTTTCCACGCACGATTTTTTGGCCCTTCACCTACCCCGTAGGTGAATGTTTCATCTAGCGTTAATGTACCGCCCTCGTTTTTACCTTCAATATCTACCACAAAGCGCTGGACCACTTCGCCGGAACGATTTTGTACTATGCCCCAAGCCCGAACGTTGCCAGCAAAAAATTCCTCAATATTAAACGTGGGTGAAACTTGTTTGTAAGTATTGCCATCTACCGATGTAGAACATCCGGCTATAAGAGTAAGGCAAGATAAAAGCCCGACTAACACCGTGCGCTGTATAAATTTCATAGTGACCTCAATTTAAGTTTATATGGCTGCCCACAATTGATAAAAAATGTACTAATTACTTTTGTAACAAGGCTTTACGTAATTTGGGTTCAGAGGTTTTTTCTGACAGCCAAATGTCGAAAAAAGACTGCGTAAAGTTCGTGTCTTCAATAGTGCCAGCCAGCTCACCATTGATATAAAATTCACTGGCTCGGTTTGAGGTAGCCACACCGGTAATCACGTCACCGTCTTCAACATCGGGGAAAAGCGACGCCATTTTGTCTCGCCATTCGCTTAACATTGCTTCGTCGCTAATACCTTGCTTGCGCATTTCATCTACTGAACGCTGTGCTATCTTTTTACCATCTAAACTTCTTTGATAATCGAGCTTTAATGCAAATGGAGCGTCAGACTGCCACTGCCCTTTAGGCGCATAGAGCGTAGCGTCGTAAACGTCCCAAAACATATACGTAAACATTGCATTGCCCACAACTTGCGCCTCAGGCACTTGTTTGGTGACATAATCAGGCACGCTTTGCGCCAGCACGTTTTTCGACAAAACCAAAAGCGATATTCCCAATGCGATGACGATGTTAAAAGTGGTATAACGACGTTGAAACATATACATGTACCTTCTTTATCTATCTTCTAGTTATACTGTTGCAATTGCCACATTGATCATTTGAATAGCTTGTTTTGAATTTTAAAAGTTTTGCTGATGCCCTGTGTTTACCCTCGCCGCTAGAGCCCTTTACGCCAGACTGGGAAGGTGCTGAACATGTATCAATGTTTGTTAAGCGGGACGATAAAATACATCCCGTCATTTCAGGCAACAAATGGCGTAAATTAAAATACGCGTTTGCTCTTTTGCCGCACCACGAAATGGCTTTAAATTCTGGCCCCGAATTAAATTCGAGGCTGTACAAGCAGCTCCCCTCTTCTGTAGTCAGTTTTGGCGGTGGGTTTTCCAACCATCTGCACGCGTTAGGTTATCTGTGTAATCAGCTAAATGTGCCTTTTCACGCCATAATTCGCGGCGACTACACCAAACACCCCAGCCCAATGATTCAGGATTTAGTGGAATGGGGCGCTCAAGTTCGCTACGTGAATAAAATAACCTACCAGCAAAGGGATGATCCTACTTATTTAGCGAGCCTACGAACTCAGTTTCCCGATGCGTTGATCATTCCTGAAGGCGGCAGCCAAATGGCGGCGCTTAAAGGCGTGCGAGAAGTCGTAAACGAAATAGAGATCCCTTTCGACCATATTATTGCTCCTGTTGCCAGTGGCGCGACCTTGGCAGGATTAACTTCGGCGTTATCATCCCACCAACATGCTATTGGCATTGGCGTATTAAAAGGAGACGGATATTTAGAAGGGCTAGTAGAGCAGTTTCTTGAGCCGGGGCCTGCACTTAATGGTCGCACAAACAGCCAATTCAGTATTAATCATGATTTTCATTGTGGTGGATACGGGAAAATTCCCCCGTATTTAAAGACATTCTGTGAAAACTTTAATCGAACAATGCCCTTTGAAATTGAAGGGGTTTACTCGGGAAAAGTGTTTTGGGCACTTAAGCACTTGCTAGCCACTTTGGCTTCAACCAATGCCTCGACCAATGTAGGTGAAAAAAGCCCAATTGAAAAAGGACAGACACTTATTATCGTTCACACTGGTGGAATTCAGGGTGCCAGAAAAAATAAAACCCTTGATCTTATAGACCAAAACATTCGTTTAACCTAATATCAAGGCTGTGGAAAGTGTATATCTAAAAGCACAGCCTGGTTGTATCTAGCTTCGCGTTACTCATAGCTACCGCTCAAACGCAATAACTGTTAGGAGATGCACCATGATAAAAGGAACAAGTAGCTTACCCCCCCCTTTAAACATATTGGTTTCTAGGGCACTCAAATTATGCGAACTGGTACTTTCTACCAACTCCGTGTTCTATCCCTTCGCGGCTATCTATGAAGATGGCAAAGTTGGCTGTTTGTTTAGCGAAGAAACCAATTACCGCATCGACGAAAGCCAACTTATAGAGTGCTTACAGTGGCGAATTATCGACACTACCACTGACTCTGAAAGTTACAGTATTCTTGTTTATGCCGCGATGGTTGAAACGCAAAAGCACACACGTTTAGATGCTATCGCCATCAGCGCAGCCTGCCCCAATGATGAGGAACAGCTATTGCTCTATCCTTATTATCGTGTGGGAGACAAAATAGTGGTTTCCCCTCCCATCAATACAATGCCAGAATAGGCGTTATCGCGTATAAATTATGCTTATTCGTTTTCCTTGTGATTACGATGACTATTTTTTGTCGAACCTATGCTGTCTTTGCTTGCCAATTTGGTATCGTCTGCTAGCATTCAGCCCAAAATTCATTAGCTTATTTAGGGATTAATTATTATGTCTCGCGTTTTAATAATTGGTGCTGGTGGCGTTGCCTCAGTAACCGTAAAAAAGTGTGCACGTTTACCACAGCACTTTGACGAAATCTTTCTTGCCAGCCGCACGGTGTCTAAGTGTGAAGCCTTGCAACAAGAAGTAGGCGCAGATCGCGTTAAAGGCGTATTCGCTCTTGATGCTGATAACGCCAAAGAAGTAGAAGCGCTTATTAACGATGTTAAACCTGACCTAGTAATTAATCTTGCGTTGCCTTATCAAGACTTGCCTATTATGGACGCGTGTTTAGCTACTAACACCGACTATCTTGATACCGCAAACTACGAACCAAAAGACGAAGCAAAGTTCGAATACTCTTGGCAGTGGGCTTACCAGCAGAAATTCAAAGATGCGGGCATTATGGCGTTGTTAGGCAGTGGTTTCGATCCAGGTGTAACCAACGTGTACACCGCATACGCTGCTAAACACTATTTCGACGAAATTCACTATTTGGATATTGTTGACTGTAATGGTGGTGACCATGGTCAAGCATTTGCGACCAACTTCAACCCTGAAATCAATATTCGCGAAATTACTCAACGTGGTCGTTTCTGGGAAAATGGCGAGTGGAAAGAAACCGATCCACTAAGCGTGCGTGAAGATTTGGATTACCAAAACATTGGTGTACGCGCTTCTTACCTGATGTTCCATGAAGAATTGGAATCTTTGGTTAAGCATTTCCCTACCCTAAAACGTGCGCGTTTTTGGATGACCTTTGGTGATGAATACCTTACACACCTTCGTGTGTTAGAAGGTGTAGGCATGACCAGCATTGAACCGGTTGAATTCCAAGGCCAAAAAGTGGTGCCGTTAGAATTCTTAAAGGCGGTTCTGCCTAACCCAGGCTCACTCGCTGAAGGTTATACCGGCATGACCTGCATTGGTACTTACATTACTGGCATGAAAGATGGCAAAGAAAAAACCATTTTCATCTACAACAACTGTGAACATGCCAAGTGTAACGACGAAGTGGGTGCACAAGCGGTGTCTTACACCACAGGTGTTCCAGCCATGATTGGTGCAGCGCTAATGCTTAACGGCACTTGGAAAGAAAACGGTGTTTGGAACATGGAACAATTCGATCCAGATCCATTCATGGATATGCTTAACGAGCACGGCCTTCCATGGCATGTACTTGAGTGTGATAGCAGCCCATTCACTAAGTAATAGAACATTGTAACTGGAGCAAATAAAGGTTGGCAGACTTAACGCAACGAACAGATATCCCTTCTCCTTGCTACGTGCTGGAAGAGGAAAAACTCATCCGAAACCTTGAGTTGATGAAGCGTGTACAAGACGAGTCAGGCGTTAGAATTATTCTGGCTTTAAAAGGGTTTTCAATGTGGTCGAGCTTCGACATCATTAAACCTTATTTACATGGCGCAACCGCAAGTTCGGTATGGGAAGCCAAATTAGCCGCTGAAATGGGTAAGGAAGTCCATGCCTATTCTCCTGCGTATAAAAAGGCGGATATAGAAGAGCTGGCTACGCTGGTGAATCACTTGTCGTTTAATAGTCTGTCACAATGGCAAACTCACAAAGATGCGCTTGCGGGCGTTTCTTTGGGTTTGCGCATTAATCCCGAGCATCAAGAAGCAGATACCCCACTTTACGACCCCGCAGCGCCGGGTTCGCGACTAGGGCTTCGAGTAAGTGAACTGGAAGGCGTAGATTTATCGGGCATTGACGGTTTCCATTGTCATAACTTGTGTGAGTGTGACTCATTCGCTACCGAACGTACGCTTAAAGCAATAGAGGCACGCTTTGGCGATTACCTAGGTCAGTTAAAGTGGTTAAACTTAGGTGGCGGCCACTTAATGACTAGCGAAGGCTACGATGTTGACCACCTGATTAAAACCCTTAGCGATTTTAAACAGCGCTACCCGCATTTAGACGTTATCTTAGAGCCTGGCTCTGCAGTCGCGTGGCAAACAGGGCCGCTAATTGCTGAGGTCGTGGATGTAGTAAACAACGATGGTGATATTGCCATTTTAGATATTTCAGCCACAGCGCACATGCCTGATGTGCTTGAAATGCCTTATCGGCCGACGATTTTAAATGCGGCGTTACCTGGCGAGAAAGCCTACGACTATCGCTTAGGTGGAAATTCCTGCCTAGCAGGCGACGTCATTGATACTTACTCGTTTGATGCGCCACTAAAAGCCGGTGACCGAGTACAGTTTGAAGACATGATGCACTACACCATGGTGAAAACGTCATTCTTCAATGGCGTTGAACACCCCGCCATTGGTATTTTGCGTAAAAACGGTGAGTTCGAAATCGTTCGCCAATTCACTTACGAAGACTTTAAAGGCCGCTTGTCGTAAGCAGTAGATAGCGCCTTTTACCTAAAAAATAAATGCCCGCTGCGTTAACGCTAGCGGGCATTTTTATTCATGGTGTTTGAATACAGCGTAGTGGATAAAAATCTATTCTATAAAATGCCAGTACCATTTAGGTTTTGGCTTTTATCTACCGTGCCTTCCGCGATAACCGTATCATCAAGATAAATAGCAACTGGCGTACCTTCAGGGCCGGTAAGATTATACCGAAAGCCATGTATTTCATCGGCTAAGGCTAACTTCACTTGCGTGTTGGGGTGAATTAAATCGTACTCGCCGGAATCGCCGGATTTATTAAAAACATCGACAACCCATTTACCCTCTGGCATCTCAATTTTCAAAACTTGCTGACTCATAACTATCCTCCAACCTTACACTTAACGTGACAAGCAATAGTGCGAAATGCGCTAAGCCTATTGTGTGTTAACTATATTGTTTAGATAGGTACCCTCAATCTATAGGTCTGAGATCAATCAGTCTCTTTCGCATCTTTTGCTTCTAGCCCAGCTTGATACAAGGCATTCTTTTTCAAGTCGTAGTGATCAGCCACAACAGCTGCAGCTTTCTTTAATGGCATGTGGTCACATAACGTGGTTAAAAGCGACATGGCTTCAGCCGATATTTCAGATAAATTCACTTGAGCTGGCGACACCATCACCACGAACTCACCTTTTTGGTGGGCTGCATCGGCTTCTAAATAATCAATAACATCACCTGGCGTACCACTCACATAGGTTTCAAAGGTTTTACTAAGCTCTTTGGCGACCACTATGTGTCTGTCTCCTAGTACACGGGCAATGTCTTTGACTGTGGCTAAAATACGGCGCGGAGCTTCATAAAATACGCTCGTGCAGGTACGCTCTTTTAATTCAGCAAGCTGATTATCTTTGGCTTGTGTTTTTACCGGTAAAAAACCTTCAAAAATAAATCGGTCTGTTGGCAGCCCTGAAGCACTTAACGCCGTAATGGCGGCACACGGGCCGGGCAATGCGGTAACAGGAATACCTTCTTCCCGGCAGCGCCTAACAAATACAAAACCAGGATCGCTAATTAATGGCGTGCCCGCATCACTGATTAACGCCACCGATTCGCCGTCTTTTAGGCGCTGAACCAGCATTGCGGTACGTTTATCTTCATTGTGATCATGCAGCGATAAGGTACGTGTAGAAATACTGAAATGCTGTAACAACCGGGAGCTGTGTCGTGTATCTTCCGCAGCAATCCAGTTAACCTGCTTTAATACCTCGATAGCGCGGGCGCTAATATCATCAAGGTTGCCGATAGGTGTGGGAACGATATACAGGGTGGCGAAATTGGTCATATAAACAATAAAAATAACGAATAATACAGAAAGTGTACCACGCCATTGGGCTAGTTTACGCCGGCAAACGTAGATTTTCATCGTGGTTAGGATAAACTTGCCGTTAAACGAAGTGAAAGGAAACAGACTGTGGGTCACATTGGACATTTTACAAAGCGCATTACCTTTGCAATGGCGACAGCCACCAGCGTGCTATATTTAGCAGGCTGCGGGAGCACACCTGAACCCACCTCGGCACCTAAAATTACTAATACTAAGCCGGTAGAAGCACCAGCAGAGAAGCGCATCACGCCTGAACACAAGCTAGTAGAAGCCAAAAAAGTATGGCTTCAAACCCGAGATAAAGTAAAGCGAGATACCTTACTACTAGATGCAGTGGGCCTTTATCTCGCGCAAGACGATACTATTTTAGCGCAGCAAATCTTGTTTGAAATGAAACAAGACGGTGTAGCTACCTCGTTGCAAGATAGCTACGCCATACATGTTGCAATGGCATATCAGAACGACCCTTCTTCATCGCCAGCACAACTTACTGCCATGCTGGAAGATGTGAATACTAGCCCTGCCCTTGTTGCCAAACTAGCGGCGCTAGAAGCAGACCTTTATGCCAAGCAAGGTTTGTGGGCTAAGGCGGCCAATAGCGTTTTGTCTACTGAACTAGAAGACGAACAAAAAGTCGCTAAAGTTTGGGCATTATTAAACCAAATACCTGCTGATGAACTCACCCAAAGTGAAAATCAGAACCCTAAATTGCAACCCTTCTTTGCTCTTCGTCAGTTAACCGTTGAAAGTGCACGAAACCCGCAGCAGTTGAATCGGTCAATTGCGCAATATCAACAGGTTTATGCAGGCCATATGTTGGCACAGCATTTACCCAAAGAGGTTGCCTTAGCGCAGGCACTAACTGCCCCTCAAATTCGCGAACTTGTTGTTCTATTGCCGTTAAGCGGAAGGCTTGCGGCTACTGGTGAGGCGGTTAAAGATGGCATTATGGCGGGTTATTACCAACAGCTCCAACAAAGCAGCAACCCAAATAGTATGCCTGACATTCGGTTTGTTGATACCACCAACGCCGATACACAAACCCTGGTCGCCGCCATTGGCGATGCTAAATTTATAGTCGGCCCGCTACTAAAAGAAACCGTTGAGCAATTAATACCCGCGTTACCGCCTGGCGTGAACATGTTGGCGTTGAACCGCCCGGATGAAATGCCGACAATTTCAGATAGCTCTGCCTCAGTAATCTCAGCGTCAGTAAACTCAGAGCCTTTAAACCCAGAAGGCGTTAACGCTGAATCTGAGATGCCTACAACCACAGCACCAGCGGTTAATTATTTCGCCCTTGCGCCGGAAGATGAAGCCAATCAGCTTGCAGAGTTTATTTATAGCAAAGGCTTTAGAGCCCCCATTGTTATTGCAGCGCAAAGTAACTTGTACCAGCGTATGAACGATGCGTTTAAATCTCGTTGGAACACGCTGCACGAACAAGAAGCCCAAGCCCGCAAGGCTAACATCACTTCAGTAACGTTCAATGATAGTGAGTCACTAAGAGAAGGCATCACGCAGGCTTTAGATGTAGCCCAAAGTAATCAGCGTATTAACCAAATTGAATATATGACGAACGAAGAAGTTTACAACATGCCCCGCAGCAGGCGAGACATTGATGCCATTGTTGCATTCGCGTCGCCGCAAGATACCGAACTTCTTAACCCCATAATAGAAGCGAGCTTAAACCCGTACGATGGAAAACAAGTGCCTGTTTATGCGACCTCCCGTTCAATGGACTACAACAGTGGCAAGAACCAGTGGCGTGATTTACAAAACGTACGCTTTATCGACATGCCATGGATGATGCCAGACCATCAATGGCAGCAACTTGCTCAGCAAACCAACCAAACCTGGCCCGATCGCAGTACGTTGCAAAATAGACTGTTCGCCTTCGGTGTAGACGCTTACGAATTACTCCCTCAGTTAGGGATGCTAACGACCTTGTCGTACATAACATTCGACGGGTTAACCGGCACACTTACGCTGAATGAAAACAGTGAAGTAGAACGAAACTTACCTCAAGCCGTTATTCGTAACGAGCGCGTGCAAATGCTAATGGAGTAAACTACATTGTCCGTATTGCAAGGGAATGCAGCAGAAAACAAGGCCGTTACCTATTTAGAGGAACAAGGGCTTACATTACGTTGTCGTAATTACCGAACCAAACGTGGTGAACTTGATATTGTTATGCAAGATGGTGACACCATTGTTTGTGTAGAAGTGAAGTTTCGCAAAAAGTCACAGTACGGTCAGGCCGCTGAATTTGTCACAATGAAGAAACTTCAACGAATTCAGGCTGCGTTTGCGTTCTATTTGTTAGATAATAACTTTAATCCCGCGTCTACCCCATTACGCATAGACGTTATCGCCATTGACGGAAGCGACCTTCAGTGGCTTAAAAATATTGGATAAAAAGCGCGTAGCGGTTAGGTGCGCTGATGATTAGGTGTAGGTAGTACTTAGGCTGTAGTAAACCCTCCGCCGCATGGATGCGGCGGCGGAGCTCCCATGGATGGGTTCACAGCGTGTTTACGGAAGCCTAAGTACTGCCTGCGCCGAATTCTCAAGCCTACCTCCTACAGCCTGATGTGCACTCATTGTTGAGATTGCTTGATATCCTGAAATGCAGAGAAAAGAAGTATGATTGAACAAATTAAAGCGAACTTTACTGAAAGTATTCAAACCAAAATTGCTGCATCTGAAATTTTGCCTGAATCAATTGAAAAAGCAGCCATGATGATGGTTGAAGCGCTAATTCGCGGTAATAAGATTTTGAGCTGCGGTAACGGTGGTTCGGCAGGTGATGCTCAGCACTTTTCTTCTGAAATGCTTAACCGCTATGAACGCGATCGCCCTAGCCTTCCAGCTATTGCGTTAAGCACTGATACTTCTACTATTACTTCCATTGCTAACGACTATAGCTACGATGAAATTTTTGCCAAACAAGTTCGTGCGTTAGGTCAGTCTGGCGATATTTTGTTTGCTATATCAACCAGTGGTAACTCACGAAATGTCATTGCCGCCATGGAAGCAGCCTTATCTCGCGATATGACCATTGTAGCCTTAACCGGTAAAGACGGTGGTGAAATGGCAGGCTTCTTAAGCGAGCACGATGTTGAAGTGCGTGTGCCTTCTAACCGCACTGCCCGCATTCAGGAAGTTCACTTGTTGGTTATTCACAACTTATGTGAATGCATTGATGACAGCTTATTCCCGGCCGACCTTGGAGACGAATAACGTTTACCCATTTATGAAACGAGTTAAAACGTTAACTATTACTCTTGTATCACTTCTTTTTGTAATGCAATTACAGGGCTGCGTGGTGGCGGTTGGCGCCGCGGGTGCGATGGCTGCGAAAGTGGCGAACGACAGACGCACTGTTGGTACTCAACTTGATGACCAAAACGCAGGTCGCGCTGTGGCTTATCAATGGTCAAAGAGTGAAGCGCTAAAAGAGCAAACCAATCTACAAGTCGATATGTATAACGGCATTGCTTTACTTACTGGCCAAGCTCCCACGCAAGCGTTAATTGATGAAGCGGTTAGACGGGCTCAGGAAGTCGATTACCTTAAGAAAATTCACAATCAAATTCGCATTGGTGAACCTATTGGGGCGGGTACTCAAGCTAATGACATCTGGCTTGCATCAAAAGTACGCACCAAGATAGTGGCCGATGAACGCGTGCCAGCCCTACAGGTTAGTGTTGTAGTGCAAGATTCTGAAGTGTTCTTAATGGGCCGATTAACCAATGCAGAAGCTAATGCAGCTGTAGATATTGCAAGGAACATAACGGGCGTAGCCCGCGTAGTGCGAGCATTTGAGATCATTTAGTCGCGATACCGCAACGGCCCTACTTGTTGCTGGGGCCTTGTTTATGGAAATTCTGGATGCCACGGTGATCACCACCGCGCTTCCCGTTATTGCCGCTGATTTTGGCGTGCCAGCAACTCAGCTTTCTATTGGCGTTTCTGCCTACCTTGTTGCCGTTACCTTTTTTATTCCGCTAAGTGGTTATGTGGCCGACAAATTCGGTGCCCGTAATGTCTTCATGGCCGCCATTATCATTTTTGTGGTGGCATCAATATTATGTGGAATTAGCACTAACCTAACTAGCTTTACCTTGTCTCGTATTATGCAGGGCATTGGCGGCGCCTTAATGGTGCCCGTAGGCCGTTTAGTGGTGCTGCGAGACTTACCCAAAGAAAAGCTAGTTAAAACCGTGGCTATTATCACGTGGCCGGCGTTAAGTGCCCCTATTCTTGGCCCTGTATTAGGGGGTTGGATTGCCACCCACTTGAGCTGGCAATGGATATTCTTTATGAACGTGCCATTAGGCATATTCGCGCTTATTGCTTCCGCCTATTTGCTTGAGAACTTCACCGCTAATGTGGGTAAGTTTGATGTAGTAGGTTTTCTGCTAACCGGTATTGGCTTTGCCTCTTTTATGGCCGGTATAGAACTATTTGCTGGTCACAACACCTCGACCCTATTGGGCAGCGTGGTGACCGTGTTTGGACTGTTATTATTGATAGCTGCGGTGTTTCATATTCGCCGTGCTAAAAAACCTCTGTTTTCTTTTGAAGCCATGCAGTATCGCACCTTTCGATTGTCAATGTACGGCGGCTCGGTAGTACGTATAGCGTTAGGCAGTGCGCCATTTTTGGTGCCGCTTATGCTGCAATTGGGAATGGGTTACTCGCCGGTGGAAGCAGGTACATTATTGCTATGGCTGTTTGTGGGTAATATTGCCATTAAACCCGCGACTACCTGGATAATGAACACCTTTGGCTTTAAGCGTGTGCTTATTGCAAATGGCATTATGATCTCACTGGGTTTTGTGGCGCTATCGCTAATTACTCAACAAAGTTCATCGGTTGTGATTGCGGTTATTTTGTTTGTTAGCGGTGTGAATAGGTCAATGCATTTAACCTTATTAAACACCATCGCCTTTGCGGATGTGCCAAAAGACAAAATGCGCGATGCCAATACACTGGGTGCAATACTCATGCAAATGAACCGTGGCATGGGGATCACCATTTCTGCGCTTATGCTGGCCGTAGCTTCACTGTTGGTGGGTAATTCAAGTAGCGATCCGTCGCTTATCAACTTCAAAATTGCTATGGCGATGATGGCAGTAGTTGCGCTGCTTAGTATTACCGACAGCCTAATGTTGTCAAAAACTGATGGCGACTCAGTTTTGAAAAAGCGACTCAAAAAGCAGGTAAGCTGAAGTAGCACAGGCAAGTGCTACTGTTCAGATAAAGCGAATGACTGTGATCACCAAGGGTGTTATCAGGGATTTAAACCGACACTCCACTAGCCGAATTAACTGTATCTGGCAGGCTATTGTGTAAGTGAAGTCGACCTTCAACTTTTAAGCTCTAGTTGCAATCTAATTAATATCGCTTTTATCGCCAATTACACTTCACTTTTTTTCATTTATCATTGCTAATATAGTCTCGTTCTCTTTCGATATTGGCATGGGTTGGAATGCCCTGACATTGCTGCCACCAGTATTACCCGTCGGTAAGAATCCAAAGGCCGTTTTAGTCATCGCTCCCAATATGCGTATAACTTGCCCAATTATTTCGTTTAGAATCCTGTAACGAAGCGCAAATACCAACATGCGTAAATGAACTAGCGTGTGAAAATACGTCGATCGTTGACCTATTACATGCGCATCTTCAAGATGCTTGAATTCAGCCTTTAAATCTCCTTGCTCACGCGCAGCGTTTGCAGCATTTAATTTTTGTTGTACATAAGGTTTAACTCTGAGGCTGTAGCGTTTCTGCGATTTAATACCAATAGAATCAAGCGCCCATTCACCAGAAACAAAAGCTATTAGTAATAAGCTCACTAGGAGCACTAAAGGGTGTAACACCAAGCTATGGTATATGCTTTGATCGGTAAAAAAACCATGTACTAAAGATACACAAACTGAGATAGCGCTAATCCACCCCCATATTGATTTCATTCTGAAACTCCTAATCGTCTTATAGTTACCATTTAAAATAAAACTATATTGTCTATACTAGGTATAGGGTCAAACAATAATCAAAATTTATGCAAATTGGTGAGTTGGCAAAAAAGACAAATTGTACCGTTCAAACAATAAGACTTTATGAGCGCAGTGGATTACTTAAAAAGCCACCACGCAGTTCAGGAAACTATCGAACTTATAATGGCGCCGCATTGGAAAGGCTTATTTTTATTCGACAATGCCGCGCGCTAGGGATCACAATAAAAGAAATTGCGTTGCTGTTGCGCCAAAGGGAAACGCCTACAGATAATTGCGATGAAGTAAGTAAACTCATCTCAAAACATCTTTCAAATGTTCAGCGACAGATTAACGAACTGCAAGAATTACAAATCACTTTAAAGCGATTATCAAATGAGTGTCCTGGTAACAATACAGTTCAAACCTGCGGTATTTTTAACAAACTTGAAGCCAATTGAATCGCGGAACTATTGATTGTTATAAATGTTTCCCGTTCAAGAAACCAACACCGTCCGCTCCTTGTCTTTAGCCAACTGTCGAACGGTGACCGAACCCACAACTCATTCATGACAAATGTCATGTTACTTTGCTTACCTTTGTGACTAACCAAATTTTCCCGCGCATTACATACTTTCATCACTGCTTACGCACTTTTATTTATCAACTAAAAAGGCATCGTGATGAAAACACAAACGCTAACACTAGAACAACAACGCGACATTATGAAACAACGCCGCTTTATCGCGATGCCACTGGCAGGCACTCTGGTTTGGGCGGCGATTGGTTTTGCATCGCCTTTTTTCAACGAGGCTATACAAACCTGGATGCTTTACCTTGGTACGGGCGCTATTTTTTATATTGGTTCAGGGCTTTCCTACCTTACTGGTGAACGTTTCTTTTCTAAAGACCGCCAAAATACAGAATTCGATACCTTGTTCTTTATTGGTATGGCGATGGCGTTACTGGTGTTTGCCATCGCCCTACCCGTCGCCGCCATCGACCACACTACGCTTCCACTTAGTATTGGCATACTTACTGGGCTTATGTGGATGCCGCTATCGTGGGCTATACAACACTGGGTTGGCTACTTTCACACTGTCGCCCGTACCCTAGGTATTCTCATTGCTTGGTATGTGTTTCCAGAAGCCCGTATTGAAGCCATATCAGCAGTTATTGTGGCAGTTTACTTGATATCACTTGTGGCATTGGAAGTAAGATATCGTGCCATTAACCGCACAACACTAAAAGTAAGTCGAGCTTCGGCTAACGCTGGCGTAGCAATGTCAGCACGCTCTACTACTAGCCCTATTCCACAATAAGCCCATATTCATTATGGAGAGAAATTATGACTTACTTATTATTAGCCCTAGCCATTGTCACAGAAGTAACAGCTACGTTGTTGTTAAAGGCCTCAGACGGCTGGGAGAAATGGTACTTCGGCTATGGGGCTATCGCATTTTATATGGTTTCAGGAATACTATTTGCTACCGTGCTCAAGCATATGGGGGTGGGTGTTGCTTATGCCATATGGTCTGGAATGGGTATCGCCCTTATCACCGCAGCTTCCGTAATCTTATGGAAACAAACTTTCGACTTCTATGCCGCAATGGGTATTATATTAATTGTTTCAGGTACTTTGCTTATCACCAGCAAGTCTGCCGTTGTATTTCAATAGAAATACCTAGATGGATAGCAATTCAATAAAAAACAGCGACAAGGCCATTAGCAAAACCTCTGCTAACCTACCATCGCCAGTATTACCCTTGCTGGCAGACGGGCGCAAAAAAAAGTGGTCTTATAGCTCTTTGGTATTTTCGCTGTTTTACTTTGTGCCAATGTTATTTATGCAAAATGCGCCTTCCAATTGGGTAATGGCGCTCATTCTTACGGGCTTTATCACCTTTGTTTTGCTTTATGTGTTGTGTGTAAACCAACCTGTAAATCGCTTACCTTATTACCTCACTGCAATGATTTTTTTAGCCTACACCACCAGCTTGGTTAATCCTGGTGGCACGGTGATTTTTGGCTTTATTAGCTTTATTGTTGGCTACTATTATCGTTTACGTACCGGCATTATTTTATTATTGATAGTATCGGCTTCGCTTATTGTCATGAAAGTACTTTTATACCCAACCGGTTTGTTTTTCTTTCTTGGCGCTGGGAGCAATATCGCTGTGCTATTTGGCTTTGGATATATGGAACGTAAGGAAACGCTTTTTCAACAAAAAGAAGCAAAGCACGCTGCCGCACTGGGTACCTTAAGTGCCATTGCTGAGCGAGAACGAATAGGCCGTGATCTCCATGATGTAGCTGGTCATGCATTAAGCAGCATTTCGTTGAAGGCTCAAGTGGCCGATAAATTACTGTCTAAAGGCCGCACCGCTGAAGCTCAAGCAGAAGTAAAAGCATTGGCGCAGCTGTCTCAGCAACTACTCAGTGAGATTAGGCAAACGGTAAGTGGCATTAAACACCTTTCCTTTAGCCAGGAAATCGCTAAAAATATGGCTAAGTTGTCGGAGCAGGGTTTTCATGAAGTGAGTGATGTAGATGAAAGCAGCTTCACTCACCTTACTCCCCTTCAAGAAACCCAATTGTCGTTAATAGTAAAAGAAGCGACTACGAATATTCTTCGTCATAGTATAGGCAACCAAGCAGCGCTTACCCTTCAATGTACCAACGATATGTTGACTCTCGTTATAACTGATAATGGTAACAGCCACTGCCAAACTGAGGGCAATGGCGTTCAAGGCATTCGCGAGCGAGCTGAACTCATTAATGCAACGGTTGAGTTTCAGTGGAGCTCCCCAACCGTGCTAACACTTCAATTACCGCTACTTTCTAAACCCGATAATAGCGCACAGAGCACACATTGAAATATGACTAATTCTATATCGAGCAACCGGCAATGAATCGAATTTTAGTGGTAGAAGACCAATATTTGGTGCGTGATGCTATCGCCACCTTATTGTCTTTAGAAGACGACTTTGAAATAAGTGGGAAGTGCGCTAATGGACAAGAAGCGCTAGATTGGCTTGGCGCAAACGAAGCCCCCGACATTATTCTTACCGACATTGAAATGCCCTTAGTCTCGGGGCTAGATTTAGCAGAAAAGCTTGCAGCTTTATCTATAGACAGCAAAGTGGTGGTAATGACCACATTCTCCAAACCTGGCTACATAAAGCGAGCGCTGGCACTGGGCGCTAAAGGGTTTGTTTTAAAAGAGGCTGACAGTGAGTACCTTGTTAGCTCTTTACATAAAATTGTAAAAGGCGAAAGAGTTATTAGCCCCGAACTTGCTTTAATGGCACTGGATGATAACAACCCGCTTTCGGCAAAAGAAAGCAAAGCACTGAAACTCGCCGCTGATGGATTAAAAACCCATGATATTGCGCAGAAGCTGTTTTTATCAGAAGGTACTGTGCGTAATTATTTGTCTGAAGCTATAGCAAAACTTGATGCTACCAACCGTGTAGATGCCGCCAGAATCGCAAAACAAAAAGGCTGGTTATAAACCAGCCTTTGTTATATCCGCTACCCCTATTTCAGATGTAGCGTTTGTCTTTTTAACTTACTCAATTCGTTAATTAAAACTCAGTTGAGAAACGTACGCCAAACTCACTCGCGTCATTACTTAATACTTGGATAATATAATCCCCAGTATTTAAGCGAGCGTTGTCATAACGCTCATCAAAGATATTACGGCCATATAAAGCAACCGTATAACCTTCATCTGCTGGCGTATAGGCAACATCGAAATTAACCAATTCACGGCTATCAATGTTCGTCATACGAGTAGGCTCTGAACTAGGCTCGCCGTACATTTCTGCGCGGTATGAATAGTCGATACGTGCGCGAATTTTATCACCGCCTTCAAGGTCGAAGGTATATGACGGGCCAATTGCGAAAGTTAAATCAGGCGTTAATGGCGCAACAGGGTTAAATCCGTCTTGCTCATCAACTTCAACATCCATGTAACCAATGCTGGTTAGCATACTGAAGTTGCCTACGTTCAAGGTCGTATCTAGCTCGATACCACGTGACGTTTGCTCAACCACTAAGTTAGCCGTATCAAAACCACCTTCACTAACTTGGCTTACTTGGTACGGTAAGTCTTCAAACTCAGTGTTAAATACTGCAATGCTCACGTCAAAGTATTCATTTACACGACCTTTAAGGCCCACTTCGTAGTTCACCGCTGTAATGTTGTCAGAGGCTTCAAAACAGTTGCTTGCATTAACTGATGCTACTGCGCCGTCTAAATCATCGAAGCCACCCGCGCCAAAGAACTCGCCAATTAGGCAGTATGGACGAGCAGGATATTGACCTGACTGATAACCGTTTTGAATGGTGGCATAACCTGTCATGCCATTTTCAAAGGTATAGTTGGTCGCCAATTCCCACGTTACTTCGTCCCACTCATTTGAGTCATAAATGGTGCCAAGCGCATCGAATACATTTGCAGACGCGTCTTTTTCATCTTCAGTGTAACGAATACCACCAGATACACTAAGCTCGTCAGTTAAGTCATGACGAAGGTTTAGGTATACTGCTTTACTTGTGGTTTCTTGGTCAAGTTGAAGGGTGTTGCCACCGCCATCAAAACTTGAATCACTTCCTTGACGGTTGCTACCTTCTTCATTGAAGTAATAAAGGCCAGCAACGAAGTCAGTGTACTCATTGATGTAACCATTCAATTGAACTTCAATTGACGTTTGGTCTGCTTCACCACGCTCTGGGTATTGGTCTAACGAGTAGATAGTACCATCATCATCCAGACCCGCTTTGTACTTAGATGTACGGCGGCTAGCAACGACTTTAGCGGTGTAATCGTCACTAATATCCCATTCGGTAGTCAGTGACACACCACGGGCTTCATTAGATACGCCAGTGACTTCTGGCGTGCCTGTAGCGTTATCGTAAATATCATAACCTTCTGGGGTTACATCGCTATTTCTAAGCTCAAGACCTAGGCTATTGGTACCAGCATAAAAACGCCCATCTGGCATTTCATCAATAAGCACTGTGTAAGGGCGTAAACCACCGTCACCATTATTGGCATCAGCGGTTAGTACCATACGGAAATCATCAGACGGCTCATATTTTACCGAGATACGACCAGAAATATCTTCTGTTTCACCCACATCATATTCTGCATTAGGTACGTTAATGAACTCGCCCAAACCATCACGGGTGTTGTAAGCAAGGTTCATGTTAAATGCTAGGGTGTCAGATAATGCATGGTTCACGAACAAGTCAGTCTTAACACGACCGCGAGTACCGAACTCTGCATTTACTTTAGTCACATCGCCTTGATCTGGCTCTTTGGTAATGATGTTAATGGCACCACCAATAGAGTTACGACCGTATAGCGTACCTTGAGGACCACGAAGTACCTCGATACGCTCGATGTTATTCAAGCTCCAGTTTTGACCCACTTGGCGGCCTAAATAAACGCCATCAACATAGACGCTTACACCAGGATCAGTAGTGATAAGATGGTCTTGAAGACCAATACCACGAATAAAAGGGTTTACAGAAGAAGTGTGACCCGCTGAAAAGCCCGTTACGTTTAAGTTTGGAACAAACTTACCAACATCCGTTAAGTCAGTAATGCCTTGTTCAGCTAACATATCACCGTCAAATGCACTAATTGCAATTGGTACTTCATAGATAACTTGAGGACGCTTGGTTGCTGTAACGGTAATCGCTTCATACATTTGTTCTTCAGTGGCTTCAGCCTCTTGAGCAAATGCAGAATGAGAAATAGCAGGTACAGTTAACGCTACTGCCAAAGCGACAGGCGAAAGCCTACTAACTAGTGTCTTAGACACGTCAGTATTGGTGATCATGTGTAACCCCTTTGCGAGAGTGTTTAGTGTCAAAAAATTTATTGTTTTTAGGCTGCTTCAAGTTCTCTATGGAACTTTAAAACCAATAGACTCACAAAATAGAGGGCGTTACGACGAGTAACATTTAGCTGATTTATGGATATCCTGATGAAAGTGGCGTGTATCCCTACTGGTTTTAGTGTCACTTTCTCTACCCTACCAGCCCCCATCTACCCACGACTGGAGTATTGGCTTGAAGACTGGAGAAATATCATACTGACTTCCTTTTAACTTGCATAGCGAAATATTGCACTTTTATTAAAATGAGACTTTAAAATTAGACTAATTGGTTAGGCCGAAAACAGTGCTAACCCCCTCATTCCAATTGACATATTATTATTTATAATCATTACGTTAGCATAGGTTACTTATTAAGCATAAAACCGGTTCCCTTTAACTATTCACTAGACCATTTAGACAATATTTTCCCGCACCTTTACAACCTTCAGACAAAAAGCACCGCAGGTTGTAGCCGCCCACTACCTCAATTCGCCTTCTTTATACTTTGCCTCTTGTCGCTAGCCTTTAAGATTAACCTCTTGCATTAGCAGCAAATTGTTACCTTTTTAGATTTTACTCAACCTTTCAATTTATAAAAACCAACGCCACTTTGTCGACAATAACCACTAAGAAAGTTTGACCAAGCAGCCTAAACCCCCTATATTGTCGACATAACATTTATTTTGTGGTGCATAGCTTGTCGGTACAGATAACCCTAGAAAAGCCTGTAACTAATGCAGATAGAACCTTCTTTCAATTGCGTAAAGACATTGTAGAAGGCGTTATTCCTGCAGGCTCTAAACTCAGTGAAACTGATTTGTCGACAAAATACGAAGTCAGCCGTGCGGTTATTCGCGAAGGTATTAATCGACTTGCCGCCTGCCACCTTGTTGAGCGGAAAGCGAATATTGGGGCCAAAGTAGTATCGCTAACCCCTGAAGGGCTAATTCAGCTTTACCAAGTAAGAGAAGCCTTAGAAGGCATGGCCGCACGCCTTGCTGCAAGACACATGAGCGACGAAGAAGTCGCCTCACTGCAAGGCTTATTAGATTCTCACTTCAATAAAGTGAAAGACGCCCAGTTGTATTACCAAGAAGCCGGCGACGTGGACTTCCACTACCGCATCGTGACTGGCAGTAAAAATAGCCACCTCATTAGCGTGTTAATAGACGGGCTTTATCACCTTGTACGCATGTATCGCGTTCAGTTAGGCATGGCTGGCCCAAGGGTTACTACTGCGTTTGACGAACACAGACACATTGTGAACGCGATTGCGAATCGCGATGAAGAGTTGGCAGAAATGCTAATGCGACGCCATATTCTTTATTCAAAGAACAATATTGAAAACAAACTTAGCGCCACACCAACCTAATTTAAAACCAGAGAGTGTTATTTATGAGTGCAGGAAAGAAATTCAGACAAGCACTGGCCGACAATAAGCCATTGCAAATATTAGGCACCATTAATGCCTATACCGCCATGATGGCAAAATCTATCGGTCACAAAGCGATATACCTCTCAGGCGGTGGCGTTGCGAATGCTTCATACGGGCTACCTGATTTGGGCATGACATCACTAAACGACGTTATTGTTGATGTACAACGCATCACGTCAGCCTGTGACTTACCCTTATTGGTAGACATAGACACAGGCTGGGGCGGCGCATTTAATATTGCAAAAACCATTCGTGATATGGAAAAAGCGGGCGCAGCGGCTGTACATATGGAAGATCAAGTTGCGCAAAAGCGCTGCGGTCATCGCCCTAACAAAGAAATTGTGAGCACAGAAGAAATGGTCGATCGCATTAAAGCCGCGGTAGATGCTAGAACCGACCCAGACTTTTTCATTATGGCGCGAACCGATTCTTTCGCTCAAGAAGGGTTAGAAAAAGCCATTGAACGCGCTAAGGCCTATGTTGCGGCAGGTGCCGATGGCATATTTGCAGAAGCAGTAAAAACTGAAGAACACTACCGCGCATTTTCAGAAGCGTTAGATGTACCTATTCTTGCCAACATTACCGAATTCGGACAAACCGAACTTTGGAACAAAGAACAACTTGGCGAATGGGGCGCTGCGATGGTGCTTTACCCACTAAGTGCGTTCCGCGCCATGAATAAAGCTGCCGAAAACGTTTACCAATCAATACTTGATAATGGCGATCAAAAAGCCGTTGTCGACACCATGCAAACACGCATGGAGTTATACGACTACCTTGGCTATCACGACTACGAACAAAAGCTCGACGAACTGTTCGCCAAAGGCAAAGGCTAACGGCTGGCTGCGAAGCCGCTTTGGCTGAGGAGGCAGGGATACGGCGCTGCCACGCCGTTTGCCTTTGCAATAAATATGCGCGGTCCTGCTGAGGTCGGTGATGTAGAGGTAGAGAGTGCGAGCGCTGCCCCTCTGAGGCATGGATGCCGAAGCGGAGCCCCCATGGATGGGTTTACGGCGTGGCAGAGCCGCACTTTGTACCTCTGCAGCAAAGCGACTTCACTTAGGCCGCTGATGTAGAGGTAGAGAGTGTGAGCGCTGCCCCTCTGAGGCATGGATGCCGAAGCGGAGCCCCCATGGATGGGTTTACGGCGTGGCAGAGCCGCACTTTGTACCTCTGCAGCAAAGCGACTTCACTTAGGCCGCTGATGTAGAGGTAGAGAGTGTGAGCGCTGCCCCTCTGAGGCATGGATGCCGAGGCGGAGCCCCCATGGATGGGTTTACGGCGTGGCAGCGCCGCACTCTGTACCTCTGCAGCAAAGCGGCCTCAAGCAAATTGCGGCGATTAATTATACTAAACAAACTTTTGTACCTTACATACACAAGACCGGAGACAACAAGATGGCTAAACAATTAAGTGGCGCGGGATTACGCGGCCAAGTTGCAGGAAAAACAGCACTGTCTACTGTAGGCGTATCAGGTTCTGGCCTGACATACCGTGGTTACGATGTAAAAGATTTAGCAGCCAGTTGCCAGTTTGAAGAAGTGGCTTATCTTATTTTAAAAGGTAAATTGCCTACCCAGTCCGAGTTAGATGAATACAAAACCTTACTTCGTAGTATGCGCGGATTACCACAGGCTCTTAAAGATGTATTAGAGCGTATTCCAAAAGACGCACATCCTATGGACGTACTTCGTACAGGTTGTTCTATGTTGGGTAACCTTGAAATGGAGAACGACTTCAGCGAACAGCAGCACGCAACCGATCGCATGCTAGCTTGTTTCCCAAGCATTATTTGCTATTGGTATCGCTTTACTCACGATGGCGTTCGTATTGATGTAGAAACCGATGACGATTCAATTGGTGGTCATTTCTTGCATATGCTGCACGGCGAAAAACCTCGCGAGTTGCATGAACAAGTCATGCACGTTTCACTTATTTTGTATGCAGAGCACGAATTCAATGCCTCTACCTTTACCGCTCGCGTATGTGCTTCAACCTTGTCAGATATGCATTCATGTGTGACCGGCGCTATTGGCTCGCTTCGCGGTCCATTGCATGGCGGTGCGAATGAAGCAGCCATGGAAATGATAGAAGGCTTTACCTCGGCAGACGACGCTGAAGAAAAAATGATGGCCATGCTTGCCCGTAAAGACAAAATCATGGGCTTTGGCCATGCCATTTATTCTGAATCTGACCCACGTAACGAAATCATCAAAGGCTGGTCTGAAAAGCTCGCTGCCGATGTGGGCGACGAGGTGCTTTACCCCGTATCTGTACGCTGTGAAGAAGTGATGTGGCGCGAGAAAAAGCTATTCTGTAACGCTGATTTCTTTCATGCTTCCGCCTATAACTTTATGGGAATTCCCACCAAGTTGTTTACCCCTATATTCGTGATGTCTCGCCTAACTGGCTGGGCTGCACACGTGATGGAACAACGCGCTGACAACCGTATTATTCGCCCATCAGCTGAATATACTGGTGAAGATATTCGTGACGTACCTCCTATGTCTGCACGTAGTTAACGACTAAGGCTTAAAATCATGAGTAATATGAATTACGAATACCGTAAACCTTTGCCTGGCGCAGGTATCGATTTCTTTGATACCCGCGAGGCAGTGGAAGCCATTGAACCTGGTGCCTACAATAAACTTCCCTACACTTCACGAGTGTTTGCCGAAAACTTAGTGCGCCGTTGTAACCCTGACGCGTTAACCGATTCACTTAAGCAGTTTATTTATCGCAAGAACGATTTGGATTTTCCGTGGTTTCCAGCCCGCGTGGTATGCCACGACATTTTGGGGCAAACCGCGTTGGTTGACTTGGCTGGCTTACGGGATGCCATTGCGGCGAAAGGCGGCGATCCGGCGAAAGTAAACCCCGTTGTGCCTACCCAGTTAATTGTCGATCACTCATTAGCCGTTGAACATGCGGGTTTTGAACCCGACGCGTTTGAAAAAAACCGCGCTATTGAAGATAGACGTAACGACGACCGATTCCATTTTATCGACTGGACTAAGTTAGCGTTTAAAAACGTGGATGTGATACCGCCGGGTAACGGCATTATGCACCAAATCAACTTAGAGCGTATGTCGCCAGTTATTCAGTCTCGCGACGGCGTTGCCTTTCCTGATACCTTGGTTGGCACCGACAGCCATACCCCTCATGTTGATGCACTAGGCGTTATTGCTATTGGTGTAGGCGGCCTTGAAGCAGAAAGCGTTATGCTGGGGCGCGCCTCTTACATGCGCCTACCTGATATTGTAGGTGTTGAACTTACCGGTAAGCCACAGCCCAATATTACTGCTACCGATATTGTATTAGCACTTACTGAGTTTTTGCGTAAAGCGCGTGTGGTGTCTTCTTATTTGGAATTTTATGGCGAAGGTACTACGCACCTCACCCTTGGCGATCGCGCTACTATTTCAAACATGACGCCCGAATACGGCGCCACCGCGGCGATGTTCTACATCGACCAGCAAACCATCGATTATTTGCGCTTAACTGGCCGTGAAGAAAAGCAAATTGCCTTAGTTGAACAATACGCAAAGCACACCGGTTTATGGGCAGATTCATTAGCGAGTGCCGAATACGAGCGTGTTCTCACTTTTGATTTATCCTCTGTTGGCCGCAACATGGCTGGCCCATCTAATCCACATGCTCGTTTAGCCACCAGCGATTTGGCTCAGCGCGGCGTTGCTAGCGCATGGGAACAAGAAGAAGGCAAAATGCCTGATGGTGCGGTAATTATCGCTGCCATTACCAGTTGTACTAATACGTCTAACCCGCGCAATGTAATTGCAGCAGGCTTAATTGCCCGCAATGCAAACCAGCGTGGCTTAACCCGTAAACCTTGGGTGAAAAGTTCGTTAGCGCCAGGTTCTAAAGCGGTAAAACTGTATTTAGAAGAAGCCGATTTGATGGGCGAACTGGAACAGTTGGGCTTTGGTATAGTGGCTTTTGCCTGCACCACCTGTAACGGAATGAGCGGCGCGCTAGACCCTAAAATTCAGCAAGAAATTATAGATCGTGACTTATACGCCACGGCAGTGCTTTCTGGTAATCGTAATTTCGATGGCCGTATTCACCCGTATGCGAAACAAGCCTTTTTGGCATCACCGCCATTAGTGGTGGCCTACGCCATTGCCGGTACGGTTCGTTTTGATATTGAAAAAGACGTATTAGGCATAGATAACGACGGTAACCCGGTCACGCTTAAAGATATTTGGCCAAGCGACGAAGAGATTGATGCCATTGTCGCTAAAAGCGTGAAACCAGAGCATTTTCATAAAGTGTACGAGCCGATGTTCGATTTAAAAGTGAATACTGGTAGCGACATTAGCCCGCTGTATGATTGGCGTGAAATGAGTACCTATATTCGCCGCCCTCCTTACTGGGAAGGTGCGATGGATGCTGAGCGCACCATGACAGGCATGCGACCACTGGCTATATTGGGCGATAACATTACCACTGATCATTTATCGCCATCGAATGCGATTATGGCTACCAGTGCAGCGGGTGAGTATTTAGCGAAAATGGGGTTACCGGAAGAAGACTTTAACTCTTATGCCACCCATAGGGGCGACCATTTAACGGCGCTTCGCGCTACTTTGGCGAACCCGAAAGTGTTCAACGAAATGGTGCTTGAAAACGGCGAAGTGAAACAAGGCTCGCTTGCTCGCATTGAGCCAGAAGGCAAAGTGGTGCGCATGTGGGAAGCCATTGAAGCCTACATGCAGCGCAGACAGCCACTGATTATTGTAGCAGGTGCTGACTATGGTCAGGGCTCTTCACGCGACTGGGCTGCCAAAGGTGTTCGTTTAGCTGGGGTAGAAGTCATTGCGGCAGAGGGCTTCGAGCGTATTCACCGTACCAACTTACTTGGCATGGGTGTATTACCCCTTGAGTTTAAACCAGGCACAACGCGCAAAACCCTTGAACTTGATGGCACTGAAACCTACGACGTTAAAGGCGAACCGGCACCGGGTGCTACGCTAACCTTAGTGGTTAATCGAGCCAACGGTGAAACCCTAGATGTGCCCGTAACCTGTCGCTTAGATACCGCAGAAGAGGTGTCGATTTACAGCGCAGGCGGTGTGCTTCAACGCTTTGCCAAAGACTTCTTAGAAGCTGAAGAGGTTGAAAGCTAGCGTCTTCATCTTAGCGCATTGACGTTTGGCACTGAGCCACTTCACTTCATAAACACGCCGTGAACCCATCCATGGGGGCTCTGCCGCAGCATCCTTGCTGCGGAAGGTTTATGAAGCGAAGTGGCTCAATACCTTAGTGTATAACGACGTTAAGCCAAACTTGTAATACAACTGTGGAAAGCGATTTTTAAGCGCTGCTTTCGCTGAGTGACTGGTTGCCTTGCTGTTGTAAGCTCCCAACTTGCACCCATGCGTATTGAGGGCCCTGAGCCCAAATTACGTTCCCCTAACATCCTCCAACAACGTTTAATTAGGTGGTGGATTTAGGTGATGGATTGATGTGTTTTAAGTGGGGCTTAATCGTTATCACGGTTCGCAACCAATCATCGTAACCAATTAACGTAATCAGCCATTGCCACCACTCAAAAAAGGAATAAACATGACGAAGTATGCCCCTCAAATTCGTGTACCAGCTACCTACATGCGCGGTGGTACCAGTAAAGGTGTGTTCTTTAACGTATCTGATTTACCCGAAGCGGCGCAGCAGCCTGGGCCGGCGCGAGATGCGCTTTTATTGCGTGTGATTGGCAGCCCAGACCCTTACGGTAAACAAACCGATGGCATGGGTGGCGCTACGTCGAGCACTAGCAAAACCGTGCTTATTAGTAAGAGCGAGCGCGATGATTACGATGTTGACTACTTATTTGGTCAAGTTTCTATCGACAAGCCTTTTGTAGATTGGAGCGGCAACTGCGGTAACTTAACGGCCGCAGTGGGCGCATTTGCGATAAATAATGGGTTGGTCGATGCCAGTAAAATTCCAGATAACGGCATTGCGGTTGTCAATATATGGCAATCTAACATCAATAAAGCCATTACTGCCAAGGTGCCTATTACTAATGGTGAAGTGCAAGAAACCGGTGATTTTGAATTAGACGGGGTGACGTTTCCTGCCGCTGAAGTAGAGGTTGCGTTTGTCGACCCTGCAGATGGCGAAGGCGCTATATTTCCTACCGGTCGTTTAGTCGATACGCTTGAAGTACCTGATGTAGGCTCTTTCAGTGCCACCATGATTAACGCAGGCATTCCGACTATTTTCATCAACGCTGAAGATATTGGCTACACGGGTACGGAACTGCAAGATGACATTAATAACGATGATGCCGCCCTTGCCAAATTTGAAGCTATTCGTGCTTATGGCGCTGTGAAAATGGGCCTAATAAGTGATATTGGCGAAGCGGCCTCTCGCCAGCACACGCCTAAAGTCGCTATGGTAGCGCCACCTGCAGGCTATAAGGCCTCTAGTGGTAAAGACATTTTGGGAAATGATATTGATGTACTGGTTCGCGCTATGTCTATGGGTAAGCTGCATCACGCTATGATGGGCACAGCTGCTGTGGCCATAGCTGCAGCTGCGGCTATTCCGGGTACATTAGTGAATCTTGCTGCTGGTGGCAGTGAACGTGAAGCTGTTGTGTTCGGTCACCCCTCAGGCACCTTGCGTGTAGGTGCAAAAGCAAGCTTTGAAAACGACAAATGGAATATTGAACAAGCCGTCATGAGTAGAAGCGCCCGCATATTGATGGAAGGCTGGGTTCGCGTTCCCACCGAACAAAGCTAATCAGCAGTATAAAATTTAACCCACTGAGAAATATCAGCTTTTCTTCCCTTATCGCCAAGGTAGACTTCCGTATAATATTGCGCTCTTAGGGGCGCTTTTTTTATGTTTATTCGTTATTCTTTTCGTCTGATTACTTAGAGTCCACGTTGTCATGAATAAAGTATTGGTGGTAGAAGACAGCTTAACCGTTCGTAAAATTTTAAGTAAACTATTAGAAGACAACCCGTACTTAACGCCAATCCTTTGTAAGGATTTCGCTGAAGCAACGCAAGAACTTAAAAAAGGACACGACTTTCTCGCCGCTATTGTAGATTTAAATTTACCTGATGCTCCCAACGGGGAGAGCGTAGATCTCAGTTTATCGTATTCAATACCCACTTTGGTGTTAACAGGCAATTTTGATGAGTTTACCCGTGCACAACTTCTCGATTTAGGTGTACTTGATTATATAACCAAAGAATCTCGCTATTCCTACAATCAGGTCATCAAGCTCATCGACCGCTTGAGAAAAAACCTCACCACTAAGGTACTCGTTGTTGAAGACTCTGTTACTAGTCGAAACTATATTTGCAGCCTGCTTAAAAAATTTCAATTCCAAATATATGAGGCAAGTGATGGCCTAGAGGCACTTAATGTGCTTGCTGAGCATCAAGATATCCGTATGGTAATTTCCGATCACCGCATGCCTAATATGGATGGATACGAACTCATCAAAGCAATTAGACACGAACGTCGAATGCAAGATTTAATCTTTATTGGGCTTTCAGGTACCAATGATGGCGTACTTTCCTCTAAGTTCATCAAAAGTGGCGCTAACGACTTCCTCTCTAAACCTTTCTATCATGAAGAGTTCTTCTGCCGAGTGATGCAAAATTTAGAAGCTCAAGAAATGATTCAGACCATCAGGCAATCAGCCAATATCGATCCCCTGACTCAAGTTTACAATCGCCGCTACCTTATAGAACAAGGAGAAGAAATATTAGCCCAGGACACGTCTACCTCTGCGGTAACCGTATGTATGATTGATATCGATAACTTTAAATCGGTGAATGATAATCAAGGTCATAAGGCAGGTGATATGTTGCTTCAGGAGTTTGCCACTTTGTTAAAAGAACATTTTAGTGAAGACTTGGTGGTTCGCTACGGCGGTGAAGAGTTTACGGTGATATCGACCCGAACGTTGAAGGAGCACCTTGGAAACGTTTCGCAATTTATTAACCTTGTACGAAGCTCACGTTTCACGCAGCACGAATTAAATATAACGTGCAGCATTGGTATTTGCGCAGAAAAACACACTAACCTTGAAACGCAAATTGACATTGCTGACAAACGGCTTTATCAGGCCAAGCGTACTGGAAAAGATAGAATAATTGCCAGTGACAGCTAACGCTAAACAATTGCATCATACCTGCCCAAATTAGTCGCTTCGATTGCTTTAACGTAATCACAAAAATAAAACAAGCTGTGGTCATATTCTGGAGGTGCCACGCTTGTTATCGAAAAATTATTACATCCAAGACTTTCGTTTCGATTCAACTTCAAATAGCACGTTATTAGCTAACTCATTCGCATAATCTTCAGGTAAAAACGGCACTGAAATAGCCCCAGATGCTAATACAAACTGCACCGTGGCAAGCTTTCGCCTTTTCATGAACACACTTTGCTTTACCACTACCTGCTGAACTTTGTAGGGTTCGAAGCATAAGTAATCCACACCTATGCGCCCTCGCCTTACATAAATGTATTTACCGTCGCTAACCACACCCCAACGCCACCATCTAAGCACAATAACACTTAGCAATATTGCGCTAACAAAAGTGACCCCTGCAGTAATATCTAAATGTTCTATATAGATACCGAATCCAGCACCCACCACAAAAGGAATAGAAAGCCCTGCGATAACCCAGTGTAAAATGTAACGCTTGCTTATAGACTGGTAGTCGCTGCGGCGAATTTTACTCTGCGGCATGACTTCTCGGCTTAATTCATCCGCTTCGTCTTCAGTCACAGAAGGTACAATAAGTCGGTTTGGCGACATAAGCTCATTGGTCGAGTGCCCAATTGATGCGTTTTGCTCGAAGTACAGATTCACGCGCTTAAGAATTCTGTCTAACCAATCTTGTTTCGCAGAAATTACTTGAATGCGGGATGCCCGCATACTCACTTCTTGTTTATTCAATAAACCACTTCTGCGGATATATCTGTCGTTGTGGCGCGACAATGTATAATCGTAAAAGGTAAACAGAGCGCCGCCAATACTAATCACTGCGACCAAGGCCATAGCCATCATTAGCATCACAAACGCGTACAAGCCAAACTGCCACCACGCTATGGTCTGCTCGCCAACCAGCTGATTTAGCTGCAAGCCCTTTTCAGCCAGCCATTCTGATAGGTAGCCAAACGCATTGTCGTAAAAGGGGGCTGCAGCACCTAATAAAATCCATACTCGGTTGTTGGTAATTCCGTGGATCACGATATCGGTTATAGAGCGCTTATTCAGTATGGTTTCGCCATCCTCGTTGGTTTCTAAATAGCGCTTGCTTTGGTCACTGTTAACCGCAGTATTAGCAACTGCATTGCTATCATTTACATAAGAGCTTGCGTGGCGCTCAGTTTGTTGATGCCCTGTCTCTTGATGTTCTTCCTCGCTATGTCGAGCGTCTAGTGGGCGAGAGTCTTGATGCTCGGCAAGCACTTGCTTTCTTAAAGCATGAGCATAGGCCAAAGGAACGGCGACAATTTTAGCCTCTTCTCCTGCACTTCCAGCGGTATCGAGTATTACGAGTGCAAAGCCGAACGGTCGATAGTAGAAAGGTAATTCAATTTTTACATTCTGAATACGCCAAAATGGCAAGTTGGTATAACTTCGAGAAAACACTCCACTGTGAATTTCAACATGCTGGTTGTTTACTTTAAATCGGTACATGAAGAAACTGACGACACCGCTTGAAAAGAAAATAATGAAGAGCGCAGCAATGCCTAAAAGGGTATTGGGCGATTGAATGTTATCGGTAATATTGGCCGTTACCGCAATGGCTGGTACGGCGTAAATGGCGCCTTGTGCCATATTTTTAATGCTGCGAAGCGTAAAATAAGCAATGGCGATAGGTGAAAGCCTACGCCAGCCTTCGCCCGTATCAACCTTAACCGCTTTCCCTTGTGCGCTGCTTTCAGAAGGCTTCGCCGTTTCTACTTCGGGGGAAGCCATTATTTTGCACTCACATCTTTATGATCAAGTATGAACTGCCTTAATCGCTCGGCCACCTCCACCTCTATACCTGGAATTTCAAACGTGTGGGTTGCACCACCAGCCGAAAACACCTGCAAAGAAGCTAAACCAGCTAGGCGCGCAATCGGTCCACGCTTTAATTCAACGTGTTGAACACGCAATATAGGCTGGCAAGATAACGACCTAAATATCAAGCCTGACTGCAAGCTTAAGTCTTGTTCACGCAGGGCATATTTAATGAGTGGATCGGCAAAAAAATGATAGGTCGTCCATAAACATCCCAGCGCACAAATGCCCACAACAATATAAGGAAAGGCGGCGACTAAGGGCTCTGGTAGCGCAAAAAATGACTGATACCGTAGAGCACTAGCCACCATAATCAATACAAACGCTATGCCAAAAGCCAGTGAGATATTAATCACGCGGTAACGCGGAGAAATAGCTTCTAAATTAAGTTGGTGAAGTTGAGGCTTGTCTGATGCAGACGTGTTTTCATTAGTTGTTACGGCGTTTAGCTGAGCGTTGCTAAACGTCTCGTTATCAGTACTCATTGTCATTGCGTCTACCCCTTGTAAACTCGCGAAATCAACTTCCAAATAAAAACGGGGCTTAATCAGCCCCGTTTTTTAATAAACGATTTAATCGTCTACCCGCTGCTGATTGAGCCACTCTTGTAAGGCTTTCATATCGTGCTGTACCGCCATTTGCAACTCTTCAACCCAATCGTGAACGTTTTGCCACCACGTAGGGTGGTCGCCTTGTTGAATTTGATTTGCAATACGCTGAACACGAGCAAGCCCTACAGAGCCTGCTGCACCTTTAATTTTATGCGCTTGCGAGCAAACTTCAGATTTCTCATCAGCGCTTAGGCTCAACTGCAAAATTTCCATGTATTCAGGCATTTTCTCCTGGAACACTTTCACACTTGCTCGCACCATATCATCGCCTATTGTATCCACTAACATCTGGAGCAAGTCCATATCTAAAATGTTACTTAATATTTTGCTTGGCTCTGGTGGGCGTTCTACCTGACCTTCAACTTCTAATGGTGCAGGCGGCGCATGGAATAATTCGTTGAAGACCTCAATCACGCGTGATTTCTTAATAGGCTTGGCAATAATATCGTCCATGCCATTTTGCAAATATTCTTCCCGCTTTTTAATCACGTTAGCAGTAAGTGCCACAATGGGCGTTTGCATTACTAAGTCTTCTTCATGCAACGTACTGGCCACGTCGAAGCCCGTCATATCTGGCAACTGAATATCTAACAATATTAAGTCGTATTGATTCGCGCGGGCTTTATCAATCGCTTCTTGCCCTGTCATGGCCACATCCACCTTTTGCCCCATTTTTTCAAGCAAGGCTTTGGCTACCATCACGTTAAGTTCAATATCTTCTACCAGTAGAATGTTCAAGTCACTAACCTGAAGCTGCGCCACTTGCATCGGCTTTTTCGATATTTCTACCGGAAGCTCTATTTCAAAGCGTGTGCCTTTACCTACCACACTGGTAACTTTGATATTGCCCTTCATTAAATCGACCATTTGCTTACAAATAGCCAAACCAATACCGGTCCCTGTCGCCGACTGATGATCAGGGTGATCAACCTGATAGTACATGGCGAAGATTTTTTCTATCTCTTCTTCAGGTATGCCTACCCCAGTATCTTCAATCACAAAGGTGACGAACGCGAGGTCATTTTCAGGTTTGGTAGATTCAATCGATAAGCTCACATGGCCTTTTTGGGTAAACTTCACTGCGTTAAACAGGATATTCCACAAAATTTGGCGCAAGCGCGTGCCATCGACTTCAACTAACCTCGGAAGAGGCTCTTTAATCGTGGTCTTAAGCTCTAGCTGTTTATCACCGGCTAGTAGTCGAATAATACTGCTTAGCTCTTCGGTGAAGTCGCGAAGCGATACGGTCTTCAAGCTCAGTTCAACTTTGTCTCTATCTAACTTATCAAGGTCGATAATATCGTTAAAGATATTGCCAAGCGTGATAGCACTGGCATAAATAGTACTTACCCAGCTAAATTGCTCTTCGCTTAATTCTGTATCGCGCAGCATTCTACTCAAACCTACAATACCGTTTAGCGGGGTACGTAGTTCGTGACTAATCGTGGCGATAAAGCGCGTTTTGTCGGTACTGGCTTTCGCTGCTGCATTTTCTGCTTGTTTACGTTCAGTCATGTCTCGACCAAATGATAGCAAGCCTAAACGGTTACCTTCTTTATCGAAGAAAGGAACTCGCTTCATTTCGAAGTAGCGACGGCGGCCATCGGCAAAGCGTAGCCATAACTCTTCGGTAATGCTGGCGTTAGTTTCAAGCACTTCGTGATCACTGGCGACGATTTGTCGCGCCAAGTCTTCTTCATAAACATCTGTAGGGGTCAAGCCAAGCAGTTCCTGCTCTGTTTTACCCGTCATAAGTTCTGCTATACGGTTACAGCCCGCAAAGCGCCCTTCTTCATTTCGATAGTAAATAAGATCTGGCGAGGCATCGATGATCGAGCGCAGCAAGGTAGATAAACGACGGGCTTGCGCTTCTTGTTCAGATTTATCCTGAATTTCACGCTCTAAGTCTTTAAATAAGGCTTCACGCTCTTCTTGCGCTAATTTACGCTGCTCAATTTCGTGGTTTAATTGGCGGATATTAGTTTGCAGCTCACGGTTAAGAAAAACATCTTCTTCTCGCAAGCGCTCTAGTTGGCTTACCACTTCTTTAAGATTGGTACGTGAATTTTCTAACTGCTTTATAAGTTCGCTGAAAAAGTACAGCACCCAAGGTGCCGAAAGCATTGTGAGTATAACCGCGCTGATAAAGTCATCGGGTTGTACTGCACTGCCCATGCTTACGCGAATTACGTAAGAGCCGCCAAGCGTAAAGACCAGCGAAAATACAACGAACAGAATACTTAACTTAAGCGTACCGAAGCTCTGCACAAATTGTGCAAAGCGAATAGCCCAAGAGTCATTTGGAGAATCTGAATGCATGAACGACTTATTTTTAGGATTATTTTCAACATATCCTATCAGGGTTTATGCATTACGGAAATGCTCACTGAGTTCGCAGGTTATGAAGGGTGGCTGCGCGTTCAAGTGAATCAACTTACCACGGTGCATTTTTTGTACAACGCTGTATGATTCTGGTATTGTGTAATAAAGGATTTACAACTACATAAAAATACAGCAAACACGCCCTTGACTAGATATTAAACGTCCCTACATGAATTTTTATTCACTTTGGGCAATTTAAAGACACTTGCTATAATTTCATTGCCTACCAATAAGACGATATATCGGGTTATAACAATTTTGTTACAAAGATGAATTTATAAGTTTAACATCATGAAAATAGTGAAGATTTTAAACTATATGCTAAATCTTTGTTATACCCCCTACTTTAGCGTTTGATTTTACATATCAATATAGGTATTTTGTACGCCCCGCAAAGCAATAATGCATAAAAATGCGGAACACGACTGGAATCCTCTAATAATAAATAACGACAAGAAAAGGCGCATAGAGCGGTAATAGTGCCAGCTCGACAAAAGACGTCTGAACAATGTTGTGATACGCAATACCTAGGCGCATCTACACGCAACGCACACCTTGCCCCAGTCAAAGGTTGAAGGAGTTAAGAGATGAGTTTATACAACCCCAACGATTCCCGGGATAACTGTGGATTTGGCTTAATCGCCCATACCCACGGAGAAGCTAGCCATACGCTAGTAGAAACTGCTATTCACGGTTTAGACCGTATGCAGCATCGAGGCGGTATTGCCGCTGACGGGAAAACCGGAGACGGCTGTGGTTTACTACTGCAGAAACCGGATGCGTTCTTCCATACTATCGCCGCAGAAAATGGCTGGAAACTCAGCAAAAAATACGGCGTTGGCATGATATTTCTAAGCCAGGACCAGGCCCTTGCGCAAACTGCGCGTGAGGTGTTGAATGAAGAACTTGAAAAAGAAACCCTTAGTGTAGTTGGCTGGCGCGAAGTGCCTGTCGATCGCTCTGTATTGGGTGAACTTGCTCTTACCGGCGTGCCACAAATAGAACAAGTATTTGTGAATGCACCAGCAGGTTGGCGCAAGCGCGATCTTGAACGCCGCCTTTATATGGTGCGTCGACGCGCTGAAAAGCGTCTTGAAAGCGATCCAGATTTTTATGTTGCCTGCCTATCTGGATTGGTAACTATATATAAAGGCTTGGTAATGCCGAAAGACTTACCCGCCTTTTATTTAGATTTAGCTGACGAGCGTCTGAAAAGTGCTATTTGTGTATTCCACCAGCGCTTTTCAACCAATACGCTTCCACGTTGGCCATTGGCTCAACCGTTCCGCTTCTTGGCCCACAATGGTGAAATTAACACCATTAAAGGTAACCGAGATTGGGCAATGGCTCGAGCCTCTAAATTTGCTACGCCGCTTATTCCTGATTTGAAAGAAGCAGCCCCTTTTGTTAATACCGAGGGTTCTGATTCATCCTCACTAGATAACATGCTTGAGGTATTCTTAGCCGGTGGGATGGATTTATTCCGTGCCATGCGTTTATTAGTGCCGCCTGCTTATCAAAATAACAAAACCATGGATGACGACCTACGTGCATTTTACGAGTTCAACTCGATGCACATGGAACCATGGGATGGCCCTGCCGGTATCGTATTAACGAACGGCCGCCACGTGGCATGTAACCTAGACCGAAATGGTCTTCGCCCTGCCCGCTACGTTATCACTAAAAATGGCTTCATTACCCTTGCCTCAGAAGTCGGTATTTGGGATTACGAAGAAGCTGACGTTATTGAGAAAGGCCGCGTAGGTCCAGGTGAAATGCTAGCGGTTGATACCTATACAGGTAAAATCTGGCGTTCCACTGAAATTGATGAAGAATTAAAAGCGCGCCATCCTTATAAAGAGTGGCTCGATAAGCATATTCGTCATTTAACGCCGATTGAAGAGCTAGATGCTTCACTGATTGGAAAGCGCGTTTTTGATGACGACACCATTTCGGTATTCCATAAGCAGTTCAGCTATAGCTACGAAGAAATTCAGCAAGTTATTAAAGTACTTGCGAAAGACGGTCAAGAAGCCGTTGGTTCTATGGGTGATGATACGCCAATGGCGGTTATGTCTTCACGCCAGCGTACCGTTTACGATTACTTCCGTCAGCAGTTTGCACAGGTAACTAACCCGCCTATCGATCCATTACGTGAAAACCACGTAATGTCGCTAGCCACCTGTATTGGCCGCGAGCAAAACGTATTCAGCGAAACCTCAGGTTATGCAGACCGCGTATTGTTTAACTCGCCAATACTGATGTATACCGATTTAAAACAGCTACGTGAATTTAATCCTGATAACTACTATTCAGAAGTGGTTGAACTTCAGTATCAACCGCAAGAGGGCTTGAAGAAAGCCATCGAGCGTATTTGTAACGAAGTAGAACACTTAGTTAAACAAAAGCGTGCGGCGTTCGTGATTTTATCCGATCGCAATATCAGACAAAACCGCTTACCTATTCCAGCGGCTATGGCCGTTGGTGCAGTACAGCGCCGTTTAGTTGATAAATCACTACGATGTGACGCGAACGTAGTAATAGAAACCGCCAGTGCCCGTGACCCACATCACTTTGCCGTACTCATTGGTTTAGGTGCTACAGCGGTGTATCCGTTCTTAGCCTACGAAACCATTGAACAGCTTTGTGAGAAAGGCGAACTCGACATTTCACCTATGCAAGCCACGTTAAACTACCGTAAAGGTATCAATAAAGGCTTGTACAAGATAATGTCAAAAATGGGTATCAGTACCGTGGCAAGTTACCGTAGTTCGAAATTATTCGAAGCTATCGGTATTAACGATGCGGTAATGGAACTGTGTTTCAGAGGTGTTACCTCGCGCCTTCAAGGTGCTGATTTCGACGATTTCCAACAAGATACGGTTAATCTAAACCGCGTTGCTTGGTTAAAACGTAAGCCTGTCGATCACGGTGGTTTGCTTAAGTATGTACACGGCGGCGAATATCACGCGTATAACCCAGATGTAGTCAGCACACTGCAAAAAGCAGTGATGAGCGGCGAATACAGCGATTACCAGCAGTATGCGAAACTAGTTAACGAGCGCTCTCCTGCACACATTCGTGACCTGCTAGCGCTCGACCCACAAAGCGAGCCGGTGGATATAAGCGAAGTTGAAGACGCACAGAACTTATTCCCGCGTTTTGATACGGCAGCAATGTCTATAGGCGCGTTAAGTCCTGAAGCGCATGAAGCGTTAGCGATTGCCATGAACCGTTTAGGCGGGCAGTCGAATTCAGGTGAAGGTGGTGAACATCCATCACGCTTTGGTACTGAAAAGAACTCGAAAATTAAGCAGGTTGCTTCTGGTCGCTTTGGGGTAACACCGCATTACTTAGTAAATGCGAATGTTATTCAAATTAAAGTGGCACAGGGTGCGAAGCCTGGTGAAGGTGGTCAGTTACCTGGCGACAAAGTGAATAAGTACATTGCACAGTTACGTTTCTCCGTGCCTGGTGTAACCCTTATTTCGCCTCCACCGCACCACGATATATATTCAATTGAAGATTTAGCTCAGCTTATTTTCGATTTGAAACAGGTAAACCCAACTGCACTTATTTCAGTGAAGTTAGTGTCTGAACCTGGTGTAGGAACTATTGCTACCGGTGTAGCAAAAGCCTATGCAGATCTTATTACGGTATCTGGCTACGATGGCGGTACAGGTGCAAGCCCACTTACGTCGGTTAAATATGCTGGAAGCCCGTTCGAATTAGGCTTGTCAGAAACACAGCAAGCGCTTATCGAAAACGGCCTTCGCCATAAAGTACGCGTTCAAACTGACGGCGGCCTTAAAACAGGTTTAGACGTAGTGAAAGCGGGTATTTTAGGTGCTGAAAGCTTCGGTTTTGGTACTGGTCCCATGGTGGCGTTAGGGTGTAAGTACTTACGTATTTGTCACTTGAACAACTGCGCGACCGGTGTAGCAACACAAGATCAAAAGCTTCGCGACGACCACTTCATTGGTTTGCCAGACATGGTTATGAACTACTTTAAGTTTATTGCCCAAGAAGTACGTGAAATTATGGCTGCCCTTGGCGTGACCAAGTTTGACGACCTTGTTGGCCGTACTGAGCTATTAAAAGTGATTGACGGTGTGACTGCGAAGCAAAACCGCCTTGATTTAACGCCATTGTTGGTAAGACCGAAAGCAGGTGAACATACCCGTTTATTCTGCTCGCAAACCACCAATGAACCCGTTGATAAAGGTGTGCTAAACGCACAAATGCTTAAAGACGCGCAGCAAGCGGTTGTTGACGGCGAGTCTCTTGAGTTGAAATACCCTGTTCGTAACACCGACCGTTCGGTAGGTGCTTTGTTATCGGGTGAAATTGCTAAGCACCATGGCAACCACGACTTTGAAGATACGCCTATTAAAGTGAATCTTACCGGTACTGCTGGTCAAAGTTTTGGCGTATGGAATGCTGGCGGCTTGCACATGCATCTTGAAGGTGACGCAAACGATTACGTAGGTAAAGGAATGACTGGCGGTAAGCTTGTTATTCATCCACCAAGAAACATGACTTACAATGCGCATGAAAGTGCCATTATGGGTAATACCTGCTTATACGGTGCAACTGGCGGTAAATTATTTGCTGCAGGCCGTGCAGGTGAGCGTTTTGGTGTACGTAACTCAGGTGCTATTGCGGTAGTTGAAGGTATTGGTGACAACGGTTGTGAATACATGACCGGTGGTATTGTTGCTGTACTTGGCCCTGTAGGCGTGAACTTCGGTGCCGGTATGACAGGTGGTTTTGCGTACCTTATGGACGACAACGACGACCTAGATAACCGTGTAAACCAAGACCTTATTGAGATTATGCCTGTTGACGGTAAAGCGATTTTAGTAGAGCACTTACGTGGTCTTATTAATCAGCATTACGAAGAAACCGGCAGCGACCATTCGTTAGGCTTGCTAACCGATTTCGCGGCAACGCTGAAACGCTTCAAGCTTATTAAGCCGAAGACCAGTGATGTGAAAAACCTATTAGGTCACATCAGTCGTTCAAGCGCAGAATTGCGCATTCAGGCTCAGTAGGAGGAGAAAAGTTTATGGCAAAGAACGTATACCAGTTTGTCGATGTTGAACGTATCGATCCGCCGAAAAAGCCGATCATGGTGCGTAAACACGAATTCGCTGAAATTTATCAGCCGTTAAGTCAGTCACAAACCGAAGGCCAAGCAGATCGCTGCTTGGACTGCGGTAACCCGTATTGCGAATGGAAGTGCCCAGTACACAACTACATTCCTCAATGGTTAGACCTTGCCAATGAAGGTCGTATTATTGAGGCGGCTGAGTTGTCGCACAAAACCAATAGTTTGCCAGAAGTATGTGGCCGCGTTTGTCCTCAGGACAGACTCTGCGAAGGTGCATGTACCCTAAATGATGATTTTGGCGCGGTAACCATTGGTAGTATTGAAAAATACATTACCGATACCGCGTTTAAAATGGGCTGGCGCCCAGATATGTCTGACGTAGTTTGGACAGATAAGAAAGTCGCTATTGTAGGTGCAGGCCCAGCAGGCCTAGCGTGTGCCGATATTCTTGTTCGTAACGGCGTAAAGCCAGTGGTATTCGACAAGTACGAAGAAATTGGCGGCTTGCTAACCTTCGGTATTCCATCGTTTAAGCTTGAAAAAGATGTGATTAAGCTTCGCCGCGAAATCTTTACCGACATGGGTGTTGAGTTTGTCCTTAAGACTGAAATTGGTAAAGACATTGAAATGCAAACCCTGCTAGATGACTACGACGCTGTGTTCTTAGGCATGGGTACGTATAAATCGATGCAAGGCGGCTTCGAAAATGAACATGTACACGGTGTTCACGATGCTCTGCCCTTCCTTATCTCAAACACAAACCGCGTGATGGGTCTTGAAAAAGACGAAGCCGACTTTGTTGATATGAAAGGTAAGCGCGTAGTGGTACTTGGTGGTGGTGATACCACCATGGACTGTGTACGTACGTCTATTCGTCAAGAAGCCGACCGCGTTATTTGTGCTTATCGTCGTGACGAAGAAAGCATGCCTGGCTCTCGCCGTGAAGTGGTTAACGCAAAAGAAGAAGGGGTTGAATTTATGTTCAACATTCAACCTTTAGACATTGCTGTTGATAGCGAAGGCAAAGCTTGCGGTGTTAAATTCGTAAAAACCGAGATGGGTCCACCAGATATTAACGGGCGTCGTCGCCCAGTTGAAATTGAAGGTTCTGAACACGTGGTTGAAGCTGATGCGATTATTATCGCGTTTGGTTTCCAGCCTAGCCCTGCCCCTTGGTTTGCTGAGTTCGGCATTATGCTAGATGAAAAAGGCCGTGTACGCGCTCCTGCTGCTGGTAAGTTTGCTTTCCAAACATCACACCCTAAAATCTTTGCGGGCGGTGATATGGTACGTGGTAGTGATCTTGTGGTTACCGCTATCGACGAAGGCAGAAAAGCCGCTGACGGTATCATGGATTATATTGGCGTTTAATATTAGCGTTTAATATCCACGTGTAAAAATGCATGTTAACCGTACCTCGTTGTATGTAATCTATTTAAAAGCTCGCTTAGGCGAGCTTTTTTGTGGCCAGTATATCTAAAGCTGTAAAGAAATCCGCTCAGGGCACCTTCTCCTACAACATACTTTGTAACAACCTACCGCTAGCTTTCTACAAGCGCCAATGTATAGTATATTTAACATTGAGTTAAATTTAGCGTACACAAAGTTAAATTTAACCACCATTATTAGGGCATGGAAAAAGATAATGATTTCGTTCAGAGAGAAAAGTTTGTGGGTGTCTTTGTTAGTATCTGCGGTGATCGCCTCTATCTATGGAGATAACGTATACGCACTTCTTTTTGTGCTGCCCAATAGTAGCCTTGGAGACACTACGTCCCTCATCACACAAATCGTTATTGCCTTCATTATTTTAGAAGTTGCCATACATATTGCGTTAGCCATGAGCCAGCAAGAAGATGCCGATGCCCCTGAAGATGAGCGAGAACGCAATCATCGCCTAACGGCTAACAACGCAGGCTACTGGGTATTAGCCGTTGGTGTTGTTGGGTGCGTGATACAGCAGATGATCAACAGTAACATCGATTTTGACGCGCAAAATAGCTACACCAATTATGCTCTTGCTCCTATTGAGCTAAAGTTAGTCCTTATCTTTTGGTTATCGGAGGTAACCCGCTTTGGTACTGAGATTTACTATTTCCGGAAAGAAAGTTAATGGCTGAACATTATTCAATAACTAACAATATAAGAACCTTGCGCTTTCTTGTCGATGAAATGACGCAGCAGGAACTCGCGTCAAAAGTGGGCGTGACACGCCAAACCATTATGGCGATTGAGAAAGGAAAATACTCACCATCTCTTGAAGTGGCGTTCAAAATTGCCTTGGTATTTGATAAGCCATTTAATGAGGTGTTTCAGTATTCGAAAGTGAAGGAGTGATGTGATTGAGAGCCCAGCTCTCAAATAGTTTTCACCTTATACCCATCACGTTATGAACATACCTTGTGCAACTATTTACCTATTGCTCTTATATAGTTAGCCCATTATTATCGATACAAAGAGCGATTAATGGTTAACAAGAATAATGACAAGTGGTTTACGTAAAAGCATTAATATAGTTTTACTTAGCGGGCTAGCAATGGCGAGCTACGCGTTTGCCGATACGGTGTCCACCGATAGTTCATTAGACGCACCTGTTGTTCGGTCTTGCCCTACCTCCTTTTTTGACGTGTCGCTAATGGCTAATGCTCGCCAGTGTCAGCAATTCGACGATAGCTTGCCTGCTAGCTTGGTCTATTTTACTAAGCACGCGCCTAAAGAGGTAATCGCCTTCTATCAAAATGCCTATCCCCAATTTGTCAGAAAACCTGCAGTTAACCAACGCACCATGCTTGCAGCAACAGATGATTCGGTTCGTATTGTGGTCTCACCCGATAATGTGGGCACGCAAGTTGATGTACTCATCATTAGTAAGCCATAACCTACCATAAATTTTATTTCCGCCTAGTTACTCTCCTCGTTCAATGTGGCACTGCCTTTGCAATTTCAGTAAAGAACCACAGTGGTGTCAAAAAAAGCGTCATTTTTATGACGCGCATTACACGTTGATATGCGAGGAATATGATGGAACTGGCAATTATTTTAATGATGTTACTTATTGTGGTGGCATTAGGCGCCATAAAATTATCAGATGGTGGCGTAGCGTTTCCTTTTCGCCGAAAGCCACAGCTTTTCACTCCTGTAGAACACTCTTTTTTAAACCTTATTGAACAAGCAATGGGGCGAGAGTTTCGTATCATTTGCCGTGTACGCTTAAGTGACATAGTGTCAGTAAGGCAATCGGCCAACAAGAAAACGGCCAGCCAAGCTATTTCTAGAGCCTCTTCGCGCCAACTTGATTTTATCCTGGTCGACAAACAGGACATGAGCCCCATATTAGCTATCGACCTTGTGCATAACCAAGGGAAAGAGGGTTACAAAACTCAGCGCGATTGGTTTGTTTCTGGCGCATTAGATGCTGCGGGTGTTCCTCATGCGCGAATTAAGGTTAAGTCGGGTTATACCGTAGACGATATTCGTGAATGCCTTGAAAATAAACTTATTCCTTATAGAAGAATTCAACAAAAAATGTCGCAGCTTCCTACGCACAACCCTGAGCCAACTAAGCGCCCGACTCGCCCAGTTAGGTCGAGCCGCGCGGCAGCTGCATAAAAAAAGCCGGTTTCCCCCTAGCCTTTGTTGCACTCCATTATTGCTGTAATAGCAGGTGACAAAGGCTTTTTCCTGTCAGTTTCCCTCATTTCCTTATACAATTCATTACCATATCTGTAGCAAGCTTTGCTTCCCCCAACATTTGAATAAATCGGTGTTTACATGAAAGAGACTGACATGAAAGAGACTGGCATAAAAAAAATTGGCATTCTAGGCGCAATGGATGAAGAAGTTGTGTTACTTAAAGCTTCACTTTCAAACCTTAAAGAAACCACATGGAAGCACTTAACCTTTTATGAAGGCACCCTTAATAACCTTGAGGTTGTGTTAGTAAAGTGTGGTATTGGAAAAGTTGCGGCGGCCCTTGCCACTACGGTACTTATCGAGCAATACGCGCCAGATGTGGTAGTAAATACAGGTTCAGCAGGCGGGTTTGATAAGAACTTAAACATTGGTGACTTAGTGATTGCCACCCATGTTATCCACCACGATGTGGACTTAACCCATTTCGGCTACAAGCTTGGCCAATGTGCTGGCATGCCTGCAGACTACCGTTGTGACAATACGCTCATTGAAGCCGCAAAAACGGCGACGGGCGAGTTAGAAAACATCCAATCTACCAGCGGTCTTATCTGTACTGGCGATTCGTTTATCGGCACCGACGAAGCGGTAGAAGCGCTGCGTGAAAGTTTCCCAGATATGAAAGCAGTTGAAATGGAAGGTGCAGCTATAGCTCAAACCTGTCACATGCTTGACGTACCGTTTTTGGTAATTCGCTCGCTATCTGACATTGCGGGTAAGACATCAACTGTCAGTTTTAAAGAATATTTAGATACGGCGGCAAAACATTCAGCGCAACTTGTTATGGCTATGATCAAAGCGCTGGCGTAGCGGTAAATGGAAGCATTGCTGACCCAATCAGCATATCAGTCGGTGCTGGTATTATGGTTGGCAGTTGTTTTAGATGCCCTTTGGCGGTGGCCGCTTAGCAGCCACCCGCTTACCCTCATGCGTTATTTGGTTAGGCAGATGGGGTTTAAAGTTCTTCCTTCTTTAAGCTACTCTCGTTCGCAGCATTATATCTCTGGTTCATTAGCGGCTATCGTATTATTAGCCCCCTTAATCGTTTGCCTTGCCATACTCATATACATGGCTCAATACCCTGCTTTTTTCGAAGCCGTGATCATGGTTGCCTTGCTCGACTTTGCCTATCAGCGCCATCAATTCAGTAAGATATTAAAAACGGTAGGAAAAAATAAAAAAGTACTCACCAGAGAAACCGTAGACACCATAATTGCCCGTGAATGCACCCAATTAACCGATGTAGGTATTGCGAAAGCGGCCATTGAATCGCTATGGCTTAAGTTTTTATATCTTTATTGCGGCGTTATTTTTTACTTTATGTTGGCAGGCCCGATTGGTGCGCTGACCTACCGTTTGTTATTACTCACCTCGTGGCAATGGCACTACCGAAATCCTAAAATGGTGCATTTTGCTAAACCTGTGCGAAAGCTTGTTTCGTTATTAGTGGTTCCCCCTGCGTTACTCGGTTGTGTTGCTGTGCTTCTTTTCACTCACCCCGTAAAAGGCATTCGAGCAGTAAGACGAAGTAAAGCGCGAGATAAAACCTCCTTGTTACTTGCGCTATTTGGTGGAATACAAAACATTCAATTAGGCGGCCCTGCAATTTATCATGGACGAAAATACCGCTACCCTCGCGTAGGCGGTGCCGAGCAAGTAAAGTATTCAGACATGATACGCAGTAAACGCACTATAGTGGGTGCCATGGCTGTGGTCACCGCCATTGCGAGTGTTTGTTTGCTATTGATCGCTGTACAGACACAAACCCTGAGCGAGGTCTTCTAACGTGAAGAGTCTATTTCACAAATTGCGCAAACACGCTGCATTTATAATAAGTGTTTTACTACTTAAGATATTGAATAAAGGTAGTACTGTAGAGCGTTCGCTAATAATCGTTACATTACTCACACTAGTACCTCTTTCCACTTCAGCTGAAGCGCAAAGTGGTGAGAAAATTAGTGAGGAAACTCAGCATGAATATGTTCAGGCTGTAGAAGCCAGAAAATCAGCCCCGCGGATTATCACGCTTGCACCTCATTTAACCGAGTGGGTTTATAGCCTGGGTTTAGAAGCCCACTTAATTGGCGTTAGCGACTACAGTAACTTTCCTAAAGAAGCACAGCTTTTACCTAAAGTGGCCGACTATCAAGGAGCCGATTTATCCAAGATAATGGCGCTGCAACCTACCCTGATATTAGCGTGGGAAGGAGGTAACAAGCCGCAAGATTTACACCGTTTAGAAAGCTTAGGTTATAAGGTGTTTCGCGCCAAAATCACTGAAATTGAGGACATCGCCAGTGAGTTGATGCGGTTAGCTAAAGTAACTAACACAGAAGAAAAAGCCAATGCGCTCACCAGTGAGTTTTTACATCATTTAGCAGCATTAAGAGCCGAGTACGCCACGCCTTCAAATAACAAGGTGTTTTATTACTCTTGGACATCGCCGCTAATGACCATAGGTGACAATGCGTGGCCGAACAAGCTACTTAACGTATGTGGTGCGCAAACCCTATTTGCCGACAGCCCAGTCGATTACCCGCAAGTTTCGGTACAAGAAGTATTATCTAGGCAGCCTTTTGCTTTGGTGGCCGCAAGCAATCAGCCAACGTCCGATCTTGAGCAATTTTGGCGTCCTCACCGTCGTTTTTTGTCAGCCCCCTTAATTGTGGTCAATCCAGACATTACCAGCAGGTTCTCACTGCGGTTAATTAATGAACTAAAAACACTGTGTAAGGGTATTAACTAGTACTGCCACAAGGTATAATATCGCCTTGTTATGTTTAAAGGTTATTCATGCGAATCGTTTTAGTCTTGTTTGTCGTCGTTGTTGCTGTCACGCTATTTGTGTCAATGCAATGCACAGCGAAAGCAACCTCTCAAGTATCGGTTGCGGCTTCCCCGTACCTTATTGAGCGGGTGAAAAACAATGACTGGATGCTTATCGACGTGCGTTCTCCAAGCGACTTTGCTGATGGACACATTCCAGGCGCCATCAACATGCCTCATGAAAATATTAACGATTATCTTACCGAGCTAGAAGGCCATAAAGACAAGCCTATTATTATTTATTGTCAATCTGGTACTCAGGCTAAACTTGCTATGAAGTTTCTAAAAGACTTAGACTTTTCTGAAGTTATGCATTTAGAAGGCGATATGCTGGGCTGGAATGCCTCCCAAATGCCAATCGACAGAATGTAGCTTTCCGTAGTTATAGCCTTAGCAGATAAAGCTTTTGAAAATATAGCGTCTGTAAATCTAGCTCTCTGCCACTGAATTCGCCACTAACTGCACGCTACGACCTAAACTCTGTCCTACACCGCTATTCACTATCAGACGACAACATCCCTACGTTTTTGATACACTGACACGCATTCACTAAGGTGACAGACAATTCATGAAAATAGACCTCGCAACACCCGCTATGCTTTTTCCAGCAATCTCATTGCTGTTACTGGCCTATACAAACCGGTTTTTAACCCTTGCTACGCTTATTCGTAACTTTTCAAAAGAAGAGCGTGACGACAATACTCTAGCCCAAATCAAGAATTTGAGGCTTCGTATTCAGCTTATTAAGCGGATGCAAATTGCGGGAGTTGGCAGCTTCTTTTTGTGTGTTGTATCTATGCTGGCGATTTACCTTACCTACCAACAAGTGGGAAATTGGATATTCGCATTAAGCTTAGTGTCTCTTCTGTATTCACTTTGGATGTCGGTAAAAGAAATACTCATTTCTGTAGAAGCATTAGATTTTCACCTTGATGGTATGAAAGAGCAACATGACAGCACCAAATCTAAATAGCGTTACTTATCTACCTTTGGCGCCCGAACATTTTGATGATGTTATACGCTTAGGCAACCAAGTTCAGGGTGAAAATTACCTGATGCCCGACACATTAAAAGCCATGTACGACAAAAGCTGGCACAACAATATTAATGCTAGCTTAGTGAGTTATTGCGGTGGTGACATTGTTGGCTTTCGAATTACCTATGCTCATTCACAGTGGCAGTGTGATAAATGGTGCAGTCCAGAATTATGGCCGGTAGCCCCCGAGAAAGTGTGCTATTTCAAATGCAATACGGTATCGCCCGCCATGCAAGGAGCTGGCATTGGAAGTACCTTATTAGCCAAGTCGGTGAACGCGGCCAAAGCGCAAGGCGCTGAAGCAGGACTTGCTCATATTTGGCTTTCAAGCCCGGGTAATAGTGCGTTTAAATACTTTACTAAAAACGGCGGCGAACTTATTAAGAAGCACCCGAACAAGTGGCGCTATGAGTCTATACATGAAGGTTACGATTGCCCTGTGTGCCCTGAAACCTGCGAATGTGAAGGCGCAGAAATGATATTACGGTTTTCTTAAAGCCGAAATAAGTACACAATTTAATGATTATTGGGTAGCACTGTTTTTACGCTTAAAAGCCGCAAATTAATTAGCGACTGACGAAACAGAAAGTAATACAGATAGCATTCCAAGCAAAAAATACAGACATTAAAAAGCCCCGATAAATCGGGGCTTTTTTGTATTTCTTTTAGCACCTAAGTGCTAATGCCAAACTAGGCTAACGTAATTCTCGCGAATTTACGTTTACCCACTTGATAAACATTTTCGCCAGCTTCAGTAAGTACAAGACGAGTATCTTCTACTTTATCGCCGTTAATTTTCACAGCACCTTGCTTAATCATACGCATAGCATCAGACGTTGAGCCCACTAACTTGGTTTCTTTTAATAAGTTACCAATAGCAATACCCTCATCACCTAGTGCAATTTCAAACTCTGGCATTTCATCAGGAATCGCATTTTTCTGGAAACGCTGAATGAAATCTTGATGTGCACCTTCTGCTGCCGCATCGTCGTGGAAACGAGCGATAATCTCTTTCGCCAGCAATATTTTAATATCACGCGGGTTTTCGCCGTTCTCAACACGCTGCTTAAGTTCAGCAATTTCATCAAGTGGACGGAAGCTTAGCAGGTCGTAATAACGCCACATTAAATCATCTGAAATCGACATCACTTTACCAAACATATCGTTTGGTGCATCAGTAATACCGATATAGTTGTTTAATGACTTAGACATTTTTTGAACGCCATCTAGGCCTTCAAGCAACGGCACCATCACAATAGACTGTGGCTTAATACCTTGCTCTTTTTGAAGCTCGCGGCCCATTAGCAAGTTAAAGCGTTGATCGGTACCACCTAACTCAACATCAGATTTTAGCGCAACTGAATCCCACCCTTGTACTAACGGATACAAAAATTCGTGTATCGCAATAGGCTGACCATTGTTGTAACGCTTTTTGAAGTCGTCACGCTCAAGCATACGTGCAACAGTTTGGCTGGCAGCTAATTTAATCATACCCGCAGCGCCTAATTGATCCATCCACTCTGAGTTAAAGCGAATTTGAGTCAGTTCAGGATCAAGAATTTTGAACACTTGTTCTTGATACGTTTGCGCGTTTTCTAATACCTGTTCTTTGTTTAAGGGCTTGCGTGTCACATTTTTCCCTGTAGGATCGCCAATCAGGCCAGTAAAATCCCCAATAAGAAAAACAACGGTATGGCCTAACTGCTGAAAGGTACGCAGTTTATTGATCAAAACAGTGTGACCAAGATGAAGATCAGGCGCAGTAGGATCAAAACCCGCTTTAATGGTTAGGGTTTTGCCGGATTTTAATTTCTCAATTAAATCCTCTTCGGGGAGTATTTCATCCGTTCCCCGTTTAATTTCAGCTAGCGCTGTTTGCCAGTCTTTCATCGGTTATTTCACACTCTTGATGTTGTAGAATCTATTTTGAGCGGCATTTTACGCGGACATTGGAACCATTAAAAGGTTTCTGCGTCAAAAAGCGGATGACTTGTCGTCACGTTCGTTATTGAACGCAATGGTTGAGGGCTTATTAACTGCTGCACTTTGCATATCAAGGTGCACGTCGAGGACATTGAGATCAGGAGGAAGGGGGCTTCCGCAAACACGCGGTAAACCCATCCATGGGCGCTCCGCCATCGCATCCATGCGATGGAGGGTTTGCTACAGCCCCCTCCCTCCTGCTCATGCCCTCGATGTATCATCACTTGCAGTTAAAGTAGCTTTTCGCTATTTCCTATAGCCATTGCGTTCAATAATTAACTTTTGCGCTAAAAAACAATGAGAAAAGTTGCATTTTTAAGCAACTTATGTGACAAGTACATTGCACATAAAATTCTCAAGTAGGTAGTATTATGAGAATCAAACTAGACGCCCTTAAGGCGCTAAACATATTTAAACAATTGCCTAAGCAACACCGAACAGGGTTAGCTATCGCTAGCATGTTTTTAGGTGGGCTTATTCTTTTGCCGTCAGACACGGTAGAAGCGAGTCGTCATCAAGACGCTTTGGTACTTGATACCGGTATTCGTTACCCTCTTGATTTGAACATTATGCCGTCAACCGACGTGTTTTCAATTGAAGAAGAGTCGAACTGGCAAACCTATAAAGTACGCAGCGGCGACACCCTTGCAAAACTGTTTAAGCGTGCGGGTTTTACTTCTCGTGACGTTTACAACGTTACTCAAGCGGGTGATCTTGCTAAAACACTGGTTACCTTATTACCCGGTGATGAGCTTTCGTTTAAAATTAATAACGATGGCACATTTGGTGAGCTTAAATACAAGCTTTCTTCTACCGAAACCTTATTTATTCGCCCTGACTCCACCAGCGAAGATAATAGCTTAACGGCCGAACTTGAAAAGCGTGACGTGGATATTCGCTATAATTTTGCCCAAGGTGAAATTCATTCAAGCTTTTGGAATGCTGGGGCAACAGCAGGATTAACCAGCAACCAAATTATGAACCTTGCGGGCATATTTGGCTGGGATATCGATTTTGCGACAGAAATTCGTTCAGGCGATACCTTTAACGTGGTGTTTGAAGAACAATACATTGATGGTGAGTTCGTGGGCTATGGCGACATAGTTGCAGCAGAATTCACTAACCAAGGTGAAGAGTTTAGCGCTATTTTGCATGAAGATGGCACTTACTACACACCTGAAGGCCGAAGCATGCGTAAGAGCTTTTTACGTGCGCCAATTAACTTTAGGTACGTGAGCTCTAACTTCTCAAAAGCACGTTTCCATCCCGTACAAAAACGCTGGAAAGCACATCGTGGCACAGATTACGTTGCGGCTGTTGGTACGCCAGTTATGGCGGCGGGTGATGGTAAGGTGATTAAGTCTGCGTACGATAAATACAATGGTCACCATGTATTTGTTCAACATGGTGAAAAATATACCACCAAGTATTTGCACTTCAAAAAACGTGCTGTGAAAGTAGGCGACACGGTTAAACAGGGTCAAACCATTGGTTACTTAGGTAGCACTGGCTTGGCATCAGGCCCGCATGTTCACTACGAATTCTTGGTAGACGGTGTACACCGTAACCCTCGTACTGTTTCGCTACCAAAAGCATTACCTATTGCCGCTGAAGAGCGCGAAGCATTTATGGAAATTGCTCATGTACGTCAACAGCAGCTTAATAACAACAAACGCATTATGCTTGCAATGAAATAGCCTACTTATGGCAAAGTATATTGGCCTTATGTCAGGAACTAGCATGGACGGCGTTGACGCCGTCCTTTGCGATATCACTGGCGATAACTGCCAAACTTTACATGCGGTCTCTATTTCCTACCCTGAGAACCTGCTTTCTTTACTTCATTCACTTTGCACCCCCTCTACTAACGAGCTAAATGCGATGGCAACCGCCGACAGGTTGGTGGCCGAAAGCTTTGCACGTGCCGTAAACGTGTTGCTATCAAAAACCCAGCTTTCACCAGACGATATCACCGCAATTGGCTCACATGGTCAAACGATAAGGCACTTTCCGCAGGGAATTGAACTTTCACATGACGTTGAGCAAAAAGGTTTTACGTGTCAGATTGGCGACCCTAATACTCTTGCCGTGTTAACAGGTATTGATGTTATTGCTGATTTTAGGCGCAAAGATATTGCTCTTGGCGGCCAAGGTGCGCCTTTAGTTCCTGCTTACCATAATGCTATTTTCGCTCATGACACCAACCCCAGAGTGTTGGTTAACATTGGCGGTATTGCGAACATTTCAGTATTAGCAGCTAAACGAGATGCTATTGCCCCTCTTGGCTATGATACTGGCCCAGGCAATACCTTAATGGATGTATGGATTAAGCAGCATTTGAACCAACCCTATGATGACAAAGGGCAATGGGCTAGTACCGGTGTAGTAAGTAATGACCTATTAGCAAGACTGCGAGCAGATAGCTATTTTCATCAAACTGCACCCAAAAGTACCGGCAGAGAGTATTTCAATTTAGCATGGTTAACGTCTTACCTTGATGAAATCGCAAGTTCACGAGCCAGCACTCTCGCCCCTCAAGATGTGCAAGCGACGTTATTAGCGCTAACAGCAACGAGTATTGCTGATGAAATTAACAAGCAAAAAATGCCCAAAGGAGCACAAGTGATTGTATGTGGAGGCGGTGCCTTTAATCCGGTGTTGATGCAACGTATAACCGACTTACTGCCACGTTATCAAGTGAGTGACAGCCATAGTATCAATATTCACCCCCAACACGTTGAAGGAGCCGCATTCGCGTGGCTAGCTTTTGCACATCGAAATAATATACCAGGCAACGTACCTGCGGTTACCGGTGCTTCGCGAGAGGCGGTACTGGGAACATATTGCCCAGCAAGCTAAATACAACCCGCCAACTAAATTCAAGTAAGTATTTTAGTTTTGATAATAACCAGCGCGTCTCATTACCGCTTCAGATTGGTGTTGCGCTGTTTTTAAAGCCTCTTGAATAGTAACTTGCTGCTTCACTGCTAAATTTATCTGGACCCCCACTAAGTAGCCGAGTGCAGTGAATTCAGGTATTGGAACAAACTGGCTTCCCGTCGTAGGGACATTAATATTATCTAACTCGGTTGCTAGTAATGCGTTGTATTCATAGCTGGCATAGGGAATAGCTTGTACATAGCTGTCACTGTAAGTTGAATGACGCGTGCCAGCCGGCGCTGCATAATAACCATACTTACTTTTGACCAACGTTATAAACTCTTTAGACGTTAGCCAATAAGCAAGTTCCTGTGCTGCTGCTTTGTTTTGAGATAAATGAGGTATAGCGAAATTCCAAGACCAAAACCATTGAGCCCCCTTTGTCGTTGTCCCTATAGGCGCATAAGTCACACCAACATTCTCTGAAACTTTAGAGTATGAAGGGTTTAGGATATAACCACCTAATGATGATGCATCAACAAAGAATGCTAATTTTCCGTCAGCAAAGAGTTGCTGATTATCTTTCCAACCTAAATCGTATTCACCTGGCGGTCCGTTTTTTACTGCTATTGAGACGTAGTCGTTGATTGCTCGCTCCCACGACTTAGAAGTCAACAGTGGCTTCATATCCTCATCAAACCAGCTTCCACCGTATGTATTTACCATGGTGCCAATTAGCGCCATATTTTGCCCCCACCCTACTTTTGTGCGCAGGCCTATCCCATACAGTTGTGATTTGGGATCTTGGACTACCGTAGCTATGTCGCTTAGGTTTTTATATGTTATTTGCGTGGGCAAACTAATATTAGCGCGCTGTAATAGGTCTGTTCGGTAGAAGGTCAGGGTCGTTTCTCCTACGAACGGCAAACCATAGATCTCATCTTGGTATGTATTTGAATGCGTGGCGATGGGTATAATATCTGTCATGTCATAGTTCGAGGGGTGCTCGGAAAAAGGTAACAACCAACCCTTTTTAGCCCAGATAGGCACTTCGAAATTACCTAGCATTGTTAAGTCAAACTGTGTTTCGTTAACTGCAAAGTCTCCTAGAAGGTGCTTTCTAAGTATGCTCTCTTCCATTATGCGCCATTGAATATCTAGCGCTGCAAAAGGCGAATCATTGTTATCCAAATACCTAATAGCGGCTTCAATCCCATTTATATTAGGCGCACCAACTATCAACTTTTTGTCACTCGCAATATTATCCGGTTCGATAAAAATTCCATATCGCTCTAGTATCGAATCGATGGTTCCATCTGCCTCTAAGGAAGCCAAAGCTTGGTTGAAACGCGCCATAATTTGAGGCGCATCGGGCAGTTTTTTAGATATTCCTAAGAAATGGGGATTACTTTTTCTAAGCCCTTTTATGAACTTAAATTTCTGTGCTAAATGAGGCCGATGATTAGTTATTGTTTGTTTTGCGCTGTACTCATCAATGTAAATAAAGTCTACTCGCCCCCTATCTAACATATCTAACAATGTCGGTAATGATTTGGCTAAGAGTACATCGATATTTTCAGCCTCTCGAAGGCTTGACGGTAATTGGGCTCCACGTAAAACCCCAAGACGAGAAAGACCTAAGTTGGTGAATTGTGTCATCGAATCGCCCAATTCGACGTTTAATAGATTCTTTATATTTCGGCTATTATGAATAAGATAGTTGATGCCCCCACCACGAATAGCATCGGAATATATCATTCCCTCAATATGAGCGGAGCTATCGCGAAGCGGAAAAACACCTTCAACTTGAGCACCATCGGCCAGATAAATAGCCCTAGCATGTGGAAAGAATTCAACTTTGGGTATGTAGCCCATTTTTTCAAAGGCAAGGTGAATGATTTCGTTTACGTACCCTTGTTTAGGGTCATGAGCGCTGCTGAACGGACTTGCTTCTGAGGTAGCTAGAGTAATCGTGTTTCGTTGCTCGGCACAAACGCTAAGTGAAAACGTATAACTTCCTAATAAAATCAAAAATATTGAAAACGGGCTGATGATATTTGAGTTAATAGAGCCAGACCAATTATTCATAATGCCATTATTAATTTAAAACTATTAGCCTAATAGTGGCATGAACGACCGAAATTACCAGTTAATCTAGTTTTCTGCGTATCTCGACGTTTATGGTAAACGGCCTTATTAAGAGCGAGTCAGAGCGACTACTGCGCGAGTTAATATAAAGCCTTTGTGGGTATAACGTTAGTAGCGTCAGCATTACCTACTTCGCAGGCTTCCCTCGTCCTATTACACTCCTATTACGCTCCTCTTACACTCGTTTTGCTATTTATTAGTACCAATCGGCATATCCTTTCATCTTGAATCAATCCAAGTCGCGTCCATTTCTGTAATCACTTACACACAGTTTTAAAAGGAACAACAAATGTCAGAGTTATCTCTGTTTAAGCCTCTAGAATGGGCAGGTAATACACTTCAAAACCGCATGGTATTAGCACCGATGACACGCGGCCGTGCAGGTAGCAACCGCATCCCTAACAAAATAATGGGCGATCAATACGTACAGCGCGCCGATGCTGGCCTTATTATTACCGAAGCAACGGCCATATCGGAAGAAGGTATTGGCTGGGTAGACACGCCTGGAATCTATACCGAAGAAATGGTGGAAGGATGGCGCTCTATTAATGAAAGAGTGCATGAAGCTGGCGGCAAAATTATCCTTCAGTTATGGCATACCGGTCGTGCGTCTCATAGTGACTTTCATAACGGCGACCTGCCTTTTTCTGCGTCTGCTATTGCCATCGAAGGCGATGAAATTCACACGCCAAAAGGTAAAAAGTCTTATGAAGTGCCAAGAGCAATGACGCAAGATGACATTCGTAGAACGGTTGCTGATTTCAAACATGCGGCTGTAAATGCGAAAGCTGCAGGCTTTGATGGTATAGAAGTGCACGCCGCTAACGGTTACCTGTTAAATCAGTTTTTAGACAGTCGCAGCAATCAACGTAGTGATGAATATGGCGGCAGCGTAGATAATCGATACCGCTTCCTTAGTGAAGTGATGGACGCTGTGCTAGAGATTTGGCCTTCAGAGCAAGTTGGAGTGCGTTTATCGCCTAACGGCGTATTTAATGACATGGGTGCAGATGATTTTCGCGATACGTTTACTTATGTCGCCCAAGCACTTAATAAGCTAGACCTTGGCTATTTACATGTGATGGATGGCCTAGCGTTTGGTTTTCATGAACGCGGTGAGCCTATGACTCTTGCTGAGTTTCGTGCATTGTTCGACGGCATGCTAATGGGCAACTGTGGTTATACCCAAGAGGAGGCAGAGAAACGTATTGGCGACGGTGATGCCGACATGATTGCTTTTGGGCGCCCTTGGATCACCAATCCTGATTTGCCTACGCGGTTTAAAAATAACTACCCGCTGGCAGCGTTTGATGACCCTTCAACATGGTATGGTGGTGGTGAAGAAGGTTATACCGATTACAACACCTACCGTGAAGAAAGCGGAAAAGCGGCCATGGAGTCCTTAACCTAACAAATAAGGTTAACCTAACAAATAAGGTTAATTTAACTGCAGGTGCAAAAATGTTGCAGTTAGTAAATAGAAAAGCAGTCATTTCATGACTGCTTTTTTTATATCTTTAGCAACACTGCGCTATTAATATTTCGCTAGCATTACAGCTTTAGTTAAACGCCACTTGTTTATCGGCTAATACCGCAAGCTTTTCTAGGCAAGACATCCATGCATATTGATGTTGATCGCATTCTTGTTGGTTACTGAAACCACTGTGAATTAGCGTTAACGCCACTTCGCCTTCGCTTGTTTCTTCAAACGAAATATCCACTGAGCTCATTACCGTTTCTTCTACGCCATCTTCCCACGCCCAAGAGAACACAAGCTTCTCGTTTGCTAAGATAGTCACATATTCGCCCGTTAGCGCTATTTCAACGCCGTTGGGTTCAATCATCTTTATGCGGTATCTTCCGCCTTCTTTAAAGCTACTCATAATTTGCGATACCGTGCAATTACCCGGAGCAAACCATTCAGATAAATATTCAGGTTCATGAAACGCAGCAAACAAAAAGGAGATGGGCGCATGAAGGGATACATTCAGGGTAAATTGAAACATGTTAAGTCGCCTGTAAAAAAACTAGAGCCTTGGTAAGTTTAGGCGCTAGCAGAAAAGGATTCTAGGCTGTTATCGGCTATGTTCGACATTTTCTTTAGTTTGAACCGATAGCGTTGCCTTATGTGAATGATTATCTTAGGGTATCCTCACTAGCAGTCTCGACTCTGCGTAAACTATTCAAGCTATGTATTCGTGTGCTAATCGTAAAAGCCACCAATAAAGATTACTAAGGCTCATTTATGTCAATTCAATCGCCTACACTCAACGTCTCTATTCTCAGCAAAGATGCCAGTGCATTAGCAGAGGAAATAGCAAATGCATGGCCCCAGCCTCATGCTTTGAATATCTGCCAAGCCGTTACCACTTCTGAACAAATTAACCCCGACGAGGTTGAGGTATTGCTTGCCGATCCTAATTTGGCGGCTAAGGTTATCGACCAGTGCACTGGCTTGAAGTGGTGCCAGTCGACGTGGGCTGGTAATGCACCTCTGCTTAATTTGGACAAAAGCGATTATATACTCACTGGCGTAAAAGGCGTTTTCGGAAAGCTAATGCGCGAATATGTGTTTGCTTATCTCTTGCAATACGCACGCAATATTTCGGCGTTCGCGCATAACCAGAATCACCAGCCCCCAATTTGGGAAGAAAGCCCTCGAGCGCCCCTTACGGGTAAAACCCTTGGCATTTTAGGCGCTGGTTCAATAGCCCAAGCACTTATTCCTGTGGCAAAAAGTTTTGAAATGAAGGTCATAGGCTTATCGAGAAGTGGTCAAGCGGTAGACGGTTTCGATAGCGTCTATGCAGCAACTGGTCTACTCAAATTTGCCCAAAAGGCCGACCATGTAGTGAACCTGATGCCAGATACGCCCGCCACTACAGGTGTATTAAACCAGGCTTTCTTTAACGCACTGAAGCCTCATAGCGTGTTTATCAACGCAGGACGCGGAAGTGCCATTATAGAAGGTGCCCTTTTAAACGCGCTGGATAACGGCACACTACAAGCAGCAGTCCTTGACGTATTTACACAAGAACCACTGCCAGAGAAGCACCCATTTTGGACACACCCCAAGGTGGTAGTTACTGCTCATACTGCCGCAGTATCAACACCTGAAGATGTTGCTAGCGTATTTATAACCAATGCAATGCGTTACATGGCTAACGAACCGCTCCATTATCAATTTGATTTCAACAAAGGCTACTGACGTGGGTCGGTAGCGGTTAGCTCTATACGATCACGGTGCTTTTCATGAAACTCCAGTAACAAAGGATAGTCTTTAAAACTGTGTAATTCTCTGAATAGCACCCAATCTACCATTGAGTACAGGCAAATTTCAGGATACGTCCAGCCACTAAAGCCACCCGCTTCCAGCTGCTTAGATAATGATGAAAAAACCGATTCTATACGTTCTTTTTGCAAACGAATGATGAGCTTGTCTTGATTGATATCGATATCAGAGCGCTTTAGTAGCATCAACTGCACGAATGAATCGTTAGCAGCATCTATCAGAGTAAGCAGATTTTCTTCCTCCCAAGACAGGGAGTCATGGTCAAGTTTACTCGCCAAATAACTATAAATTACTCTGGAATCGAAAATTAGTTGCCCGTTGTCTTCTAGGCAAGGCACTTTTAAGGTGGGGTTTCGCGATGCGAGTAGCTCTCTGTCTTCCCCAGAGAATATTTGTAAATCGAGGAATTCATGGGGCGTGTTAGAAAGTACTACGCGAATTCTACGTACAAATGGAGATGTTACTGAACCATACAGTTTCATAGCTTCAACCTGAGTGAATTTATTTACACACTCAGTTTAGCCATAAAATTAACGTGGAGAAAAGCACTATACCGTAAAGGCGAGACAAGCATACACCAAGATGCGATGTATGCCCGATTATCATTTACACGCTAAAGCTAGCGCCGCATCCGCAAGTGGTGGTTGCATTCGGGTTTTGCACTAAAAAGCGTGAACCTTCTAAACCTTCAACGTAGTCAACAACGCCGCCCACTAAGTATTGCAAACTCATAGGGTCTACCACTAAGGTAACGTCATCTTTATCAATTGTCATATCACCGTCGTTCACTTTCTCATCAAAAGTGAAACCATACTGAAAGCCAGAACAACCGCCCCCAGTAACATAAACCCGCAGTTTTAACGCAGGATTTTCTTCTTCCGTGATGAGCGCTTTTACTTTTGTCGCCGCTGCATCAGAAAACTCAATTGGCAACGCCATTTCTACAGACATACTCACCTCTTCATTAACCATGTGCACCTGCACGCATTCACGTGCACGCATCGATAACCCAATTATCTAATACTTGAGTAATGCTATCAACTATTGGGGTGAAACTAACTGAAACAATAGCCAGCGTTCTTTCATTTAGCATGAAAATGAGAGACTAAATAGACACGCTTGTCTGTAAGGCATACCCTGAAAAGAAACAAACGGGATCATCATGGCGCATTCAGTATCTTCTATTTCTCTTCTTGAGCGCAAACTTACATTGCCTGAAGGCGATGATGCGCCTTTTATTGATAGTCGCAAGCATTACAAAAACACATTGAAAAGCTGGCAGAAAAAACTGCTACATGTACAGCAGGCTTACTATCATCAAGGCCGACGCGCCATCATCGTGTTTGAAGGATGGGATGCCTCAGGTAAAGGCGGCGCTATTAGGAGGATAACCGAAAAACTTGACCCTCGCGGGTTTCGCGTCCACTCGTTCGCCAAACCCACAGCTGAGGAACAAGGTCGCCACTACCTCTATCGGTTTCAAACACGGCTACCTGTACCGGGAAGAATAGCCATTTTTGACCGCTCTTACTATGGCCGTGTGATGGTAGAACGCATTGAAGGTTTTACACCTAAACCCGCATGGGAAAGAGCTTATCAAGAAATTAATGAGTTTGAACGACTCTTAATTGATGACGGCGTAACAATTATAAAACTCTTTATGCATATTTCAGCAGCCGAGCAATTAGAGCGCTTTGAAGAACGCTTAAATAACCCTTACAAACGCTGGAAGCTAACCGAAGAAGATATACGAAATCGTGGCCGACGGGACGACTACATTGATGCCATAGAAGAGATGTTTGATAAAACCGATACTCAAATGGCACCCTGGCATGTGATAGAGGCCGAGCATAAATGGTTTGCACGTATTAGCGTGCTAAAAACGATTGTTGAGGCACTGAGTGAGGGCGTAGTTGTAGAACCACCGCCAATCGACCCTACCGTGGTGCATTTAGCAAAGCAGCAACTTGGTATTACTTTAGAGAAAAGCGAATAAACAATAACAGTTTACCCATGCCTTGTTACTAAGGCATGGGCAATACTATTTTAGAGTAAGTCGCGGCATGGGCGGTTTTGATACGGTGTAAACCGGCTATTCCTGGCCTTAGCCCTAGTTCTAGCTTTCAGGCAAAGTAACGTTTAGCTCAAGCACGCTGCAATCGTCACTGCTTTCCAACTGTACCGACACTTGGTCGTCTGCAATACTCACATATTTGCGTATTACCTGAATAATTTCTTGCTGCATCATGGGCAGATAATCAGGCTCGGTACGTTTACGTCTTTCGTGAGCTACAATGATTTGTAACCGCTCTTTGGCCACTGCCGCAGTGCGCGGCTTTTCCTTTTTCTTGAGTAGGTAATCGAAAATACTCATTACTTGCCTCCTAGCAGGCGCTTAAAGAACCCTTTCTTCTCTGCTTCTAGAAATCTATGTTCAATGGTTTCGCCTAATAAGCGGCGAACGGCGTCTGAATATGCCTGACCTGCGTTGGCTTCTAAGTCTAGAATAACCGGCTGACCTTGGTTAGAAGCTTTAAGTACGGCTTCCGATTCAGGAATAACGCCCAATAGTGGTATCGCTAATATTTCTTCAACATCAGCAACGCTAAGCATTTCTGCACTTTCAACTCGCTGAGGATTGTAGCGGGTAAGCAATAAATGCTCTTTTACCGGCTTGCCTTGTTCAGCGCGCAAAGACTTACTTTGCAAAATACCTAAAATACGATCTGAATCACGTACCGAAGAGACTTCAGGGTTAGTCACAACGATAGCTTCATCGGCAAAATACAATGCCATTTGAGCGCCTTGTTCTATACCTGCTGGTGAATCACAGATAATAAAATCGAAATCTTCTTTCAACTCGTTAAGAACGGCTTGAACCCCATCGATGGTAAGCGCGTCTTTATCACGTGTTTGTGATGCTGGCAGAATAAACAAGTTGTCGGTACGCTTATCTTTAATTAGCGCTTGTTTCAGCGTGGCTTCTTTATTTATCACGTTAACGAAGTCGTAAACCACACGGCGTTCACAGCCCATGATCAAATCGAGGTTACGTAAGCCCACATCAAAATCTATCACGACGGTTTTATGACCCGCTAAGGCTAAACCTGTACTGATAGCCGCACTTGAAGTCGTTTTACCAACCCCACCTTTACCCGATGTAACTACGATAATCTTTGCCATTTTTAATTCCTTGTAGAATACGTTAACACTTAGGCGATAGGCTCAATGTGTAACGTGTCCTCTTCTAAATAGATTTGTGCGGGCTGTTTCCAGCATGATGCTTTTACGGTTTCATGCATAATGAATTGCCCAGCAATTGAGATAAGTTCTGCATCTAACGACTGACAAAAAACGCGGGCATGCACGTTACCTTTTACGCCCGCCAGAGCTCGGCCTCTAAGTGTGCCGTAAACATGAATATTTCCATCTGCTAGTACTTCTGCCCCTTCACTCACCGCTGCGGTAATTACCAAATCACCACCTTCGGCATAGACTTGCTGCCCTGAGCGTACTGGGCGGCTAATGACTTTTACTGGTTTAGTGGCTGCTGGTGTGGGTACTGGCGAAGATACTGGTGTGGATGCTGCTGGCTCATTCGCGGCCTGCTCTTTAGACGTGGTACTTTCTGATTTTGTTGTTTTCAACGAGCTTTCGGTGAATTTACTTTGGCTAACATCCGCTAACCCCAAATCGTTGATGATACTTCTAAGTGGCCCAACTTCACCGCGAACCGCCATAGGCTGAAGCTTAAAGCGTCGACATAACGCAACAAGCAACTCGAATTCGGTGGCAGTGAGTGATTTGACTAAATGCAATATTAGCGATGAACGAGTGAAAAACTGGGGTGCACTATTTACCTTTTCAGCAAGCTGAGATTCAAAGGTATCTGGCTCAAAATCGATCACTTCTAACACGATACTGGTTAGTGTAGTGCCCTTCATGCGAAAGCATGTATCTGTCATTAATTATTCCTGAGTAATTTTTATTGCTCAACTGCCCAACCATGAGGGCTTAAAGCGAGTATGCACTCTATCAAATTCCGCTTCATCGGCAATAGGCAAGCGCTTAACAAGCGCACAACTGCTCACAAAACAACCACAATCTAACATTCCTTCGCACTAGGCATCTAGTATCGACCTAAAATTGCATTGAAAATCCGTAAAAAAAAGCGTGGGGCTCCACGCTTTTTTATCAAAATTTTGTCCAAAGAGCGTTTCAACCAGGGAATTAAAGCTCGGTTAACCGCCCTACTAAATGCTTTAGCGCTGAGTTTCAGTCAGTTTTTTAGGGTCTAATAACGATTCCAGCTCAGACCTTGGCAAGTCGGTCATCGCTTCTGCAACATCGATAACGGGCATTTTATCTTTGTAAGCTTTTTTCGCTATTTCTGCGGCTTTCGCATAACCAATGATAGGGTTGAGCGCAGTCACTAAAATAGGGTTTTTCGCCAATGCTTTCTCAAGGTTCTCTTGGTTAACCGTAAACCCTTTAATGGCCTGCTCGCCCAAAAGCACACAGCTATTCGATATTAGCTTGATGCTCGACAGCAAATTGTCGGCAATCATAGGCAACATAACGTTAAGCTCGAAATTGCCCGACTGCCCGCCCACCGTTATGGCTGCATCGTTTCCCATCACCTGCGCCGATGCCATCGCTACCGCTTCGGGTATTACGGGGTTCACTTTGCCGGGCATAATGGATGACCCTGGTTGCAATGCCGGCAGCGATACTTCACCTAATCCAGCAAGGGGCCCTGAGTTCATCCAGCGTAAGTCATTTGATATTTTCATTAAGGTAACGGCGAGGGATTTTATCGCGCCTGATAAAGTTACCGCTGTATCTTGCGAGCTAATTAACGCAAAGCAGTTATCAGCAGGGGTAAATGCTATACCTGTAAGTTCAGACAGAGTACTTGCAAAAGTGGCAGCAAAGTCAGGGTGTGCGTTTACTCCTGTGCCAACTGCCGTTCCACCCTGCGCTAACGTTTGAATGGCGGGTTGAAGCGATTTTATTGTCTTACGTTGCTGACTAAGCTGCGCAGACCAAGCACCTAAACTTTGATCCATCCTAACCGGCATAGCATCCATTAAGTGTGTGCGGCCGGTTTTGCAATAATCAGACACTGAGCTCGCTTTGGTATCAATGATATCGATTAGCTTCGTAATGGCCGGGATAAGCGATTCTGTCAGCTCAATGGCGGCACTTGCATGAATGGTAGTGGGGATAACATCGTTTGAGCTTTGTCCGTTGTTAACATGATCGTTAGGGTGGACCGCTTCCCCTTCACGTTTACCCTGTTGCTGATTCGCCAAGTTAGCGATGACCTCATTGGCATTCATATTGGTGCTAGTGCCTGAGCCTGTTTGAAATACATCTACCGGGAAGTGCTGCTGTAACTCGGGCTCATCAAGCAAGGTGTCACAGGCTTGCTGAATAGCGTCGGCAGTTTCAGCATCAAGGGTTTCGAGTTTTTTGTTCGCAAGTGCAGCAGCTTTTTTAATTGTCACTAGGGTGCGAAGAAAAGTAAGCGGCATTCGTTCACCACTTAATGGAAAGTTATTAATTGCGCGTTGTGTCTGTGCGCCATATAACGCGTCGCTAGGAACTTCGAGCTCGCCCATGCTGTCACTTTCTGTTCGGGTATTTGTCATTACTGTCCCCTTAATCTGATGAAATAAACGTTACTCTACTCTTGCCTACTTCACCCTGCACGGTTTGGATCCTTATTTATCTCTTTCAACAACAGTGCTTCTGTCAACGCGTTTATCAACGCTTTCGTCAAAGCTCCTATTAACGTAGAGCCCAACAAACCCGAGTCACAAGTGCTATCGGTAGGTATTGACAGTACGTATTAACAGGACATCTTGACAGAAAACCTGTTAATGATAATAATTAGCATTATTATTTAATGCGATTGTAGCATGATCTGATCACGTAAAAGTTCGTAGGAATTAGTACTGTTTGTTTAAAAAGCACACGACATGTGCTTTTGCTAAAACCTGTTATTTTCACTGTAACGTGTGGGGCTGGAGCTTTAGTACTGGGCCTTTTATCACTAAGCCTTGTAAGACGAACACCTGTTGCTATCACCTGGAATCGAGAGTGTCTTCTTTAACTTCAACTGAAAAAGTCAGTAGATACAGCATTAGGCAGAAAACACTAATGTTAAACAAGCGCCTGTTCTTACCGGCGTTTATCGTCGTGCTGCTTGTTTACTCATTCACGCGTGAAGCGACCATCGCGGTTCTATCCGATGCCTATTTTCAAGTAGCGGCATTTGTTTATGCATCACTGTCAGTTTATTACCTTGCCACTTTGAAAGTATCCGCTGAAGCCATTGGCGACTTTATGCGCAAGCATCCGCTCTATGAAGTAGGCTTAGCATCTTTTCTTGGTGCCCTTCCCGGCTGCGGGGGCGCGATTATTGTAGTCACTCAATATACCCGAGGTGTTACTAGTTTTGGTGCTGTGGTTGCTGTATTGACAAGTACCATGGGTGACGCCGCGTTCTTGCTATTGGCTCAGGCGCCGTTTGACGGCTTAACCGTAATGGGTGTTGGCATGGTAGTGGGTACCCTTACCGGCGTTATTGTAAACCGTTTCCACAATTACCAACCGCCTTCCTCGACTACTACACTTGGCAGTGCTGACGACAATACCGATGATAGAGTTGATGATAGTAAGCCATCCGCTACCACTGTCTCCTCTTCCATTGATAAGCTTTCTACTTACTTTTGGCTGGTTGTCGCATTACCATCACTTGCTATCGCCCTAGGCTTGTCGTTCCAATCGCCCGTTCATGAATATCTGGGGGTAACAGAACCTACATTGCAACTTATTGGTGCCGTATTATGCCTGTCGGCAATTACACTGTGGTCGTTAAACGGCGGCAGTGCAGGTTATGCTTCGCTAACTAAAGAAGATGCTATTACGCCTCCGCCACGCTGGCAGAGTAAAGCCGCGCTAGATACCCAATTTGTATTAGCTTGGGTTGTGGTTGCTTTCTTATTATTTGAATTAGCGATACTGTGGTTTGGACTCGATATAGGTGCCACCTTAACCTCTATGGGCGCAAGCGTTGTAGGCTTGGCAATTTTGGTGGGGTTTATACCTGGGTGTGGTCCACAAATATTAGTGACCAGTCTGTATTTGAATGGTGCAGTGCCTTTTTCTGCTCAACTTGGTAATGCTATTAGTAACGATGGTGATGCCTTGTTTCCCGCCATAGCCCTATCACCTAAAGCGGCCATTCTAGCCACTGTCTACTCTGCTATTCCTGCCATAACGGTGGGCTATGGGTATTATTTTCTATTCGAAAGATAGCGATATCAGTGAGGCTAGTAGCTTTGAAACACTAACGGTTCCCACTTGAGAATGAGCTTCTTCGCTCGGCACTATGGGGTTGCATTGTACTTATCGTCGAAGCGCTACTGCGTATCTTCTAATGTATTGCCACTGTTTAATGCGTCTTCCCACGTTACCGTTTTAGCTAAGTCTCCACGCCGAGAATTATACTGATATACGGTGGTAGTAAGGGTAATTGATGTCGGTTGAAAACCATCGGGTAGCGTAAAGCTTGTATTAATGGCTTGAAAATACTTAAACCTGTATTCAATGTCTTGCGGAATAAAACCAGGTTCACCAATCGTTACCGTATATTCCTTCCCATCCCGCTCACCTGATAAGGTGACAGCGAGTTTGCCCTTAACTACTGCTTTGTTTTGTCGCTGCTGTAGTACTACAAAACGCATTTGAAACTGATTAGGTTCTGGCAGTAAGGCAACCTCTACCCCTTCAATGATAAAACCATCTTGGGTGGTTTCAGGTGCCATAATTCGTTGGTAAAAAGCGAGTTGCTGCTGAAGCTCAGCCTGTTCCGCTTCAACGTTATTGAGTTGCTCGGCAATCGATTTTTTTTCCAATTCTGTTAACTGTAATGCGACTTCCAATTGGTTAACCTGAGTCACATATTGATTATTTTCACTGACTAATAACGCAATGGTTTTGTCTTGAGCAGCTACCTTCAGGCTATCGCCCTCATCCGCTATTCGCGCTAGCTTGTAGCCAAACGCTATCATTATTAGTAGCAAAGCAGCGACAAGCAATGACCACTTATAATCACCGAGGAGTTGTTTCAATTTATCAGTTGTCATGAATAGTTATGGTTCTTAATTTTCTCGAGCCAGATACATTAAAATTCTTAACATTATGAATTTCAAGTGTTTGTGGTAAGCTGCTTATATCTACGATTTCTCTACTGTATCACAACATGCGTTTGCAGGCTTTACGACAAGAAGTGGCTCACCCGAGGACGTCTATACAACTTTGCCTCTTGGGTATTGTGGGCGGCGTAAGTGCTGCATCGCTGATCATCATGTTCCGCCTTTGCGTAGAATGGCTTCAAGCGTCAGGTTTCGGTGCACTTCGAGAGTGGTTCAATGATGAGTGGCCTGTTTGGTTTCTCATGCCCTTACTTAGCGTGCTGTGTATTTTGCTTATTGCCTATATCACTGGTTTTAAGCACTATCGAATGGGTATTCCCTTTGTTATCCACCGCGTAAAATATTACTACGGCCATATTCCCTTTCGCACCACTATTAATCAGTTTTTCGGCGGTATGTTGGCCTTAGCCGGCGGCTTCGTGGTAGGCCGCGAAGGCCCTTGTGTTCACCTAGGTGCATCGGCCAGTAGCTTCTTAGGCCAATGGCTACGACTTCCCTACAACAGCATTCGTATTTTAGCGGGTTGTGGTATTGCTGCGGGCATATCCGCGTCATTTAATACCCCGTTTGCTGCGGTTATCTTCGTTATGGAAGTGGTACTGAGGGAATATAAAATTCATATATTTGTACCCGTTATGCTTGCCGCTGCGTGTGGCTCGGTGTTAACCCGTATCGTATTTGGGCAAGTAAACGAACTGTCGTTTTTGTCTTTTACCGCATTTAGTCAGTGGATGTACCTATACCTTGTTTTACTTGGCGTTTTACTCGGTATGCTGGCTACATTATTTAACAACCAACTTATGCGGGTAATGACCTGGTTTAGACCTGTCCCTATGGTATGGCGACTTATGCTGGCGGCGCTAATAACAGGTACAGTGGGTATGTTGTTGCCCGAGGCATTAGGGGCCAACTTTATTGATGTCGAAACGCTGTTTGCCAGCAACCCAGAAACCCTTTTACTGTGTGCTATTTTGGTGAGTAAAGTCGTTCTGGCTGTATTTGCTATTGGGCTAGGTATTCCCGGCGGAATCATTGGGCCTGTAATGGTTATCGGCATGCTTGCTGGTGCTGTACTGTTGGTGCCCTTGTCGTACTTTATCGACGTGCCTGAATTTACTAACAGCTTTGCCCTATTAGGTATTGCTGGCATGCTAACTGCCGTGCTTCACGCCCCCTTAGCTGCCTTGTCGGCGGTAATGGAGTTATCGTACAGCCCTGAAATTATTTTGCCCGCCATGTTGGTCATCGTGCCTGCTTATGTGACATCAACACAATTTTTCGGCAATCGGTCGATTTTTATTCGCCAATTAGATTATCAAAACCTACCCTATGCCATTTCTTCCATACGCGAAGCGCTCGAAAAAACGGGTGTACTGGCAGCATTAAGCAAAGATTATAAACTTTTTCATGACGCGCCAGATAAGGCATTGGAAGACTATTTATCGAAAAATCCAACAAAGATCGTAATTCAACAATCAAAATTTGAAATAGATGTGCAGTATCGTCTGGTCCAATATAATGTGAGCTTAGAACACGATGCGAATGCGCTCAGTTATCACGAGATGGAAGGCTTGAATGCTCAAAGCACGCTTCATGAAGTATATGAGCATCTTAAAAATACGCGTTCTGGCGCGGTCTATATTTACGATCAGGAACTCAACGACATCATTGGCGTTATTACCTGGAATATTTTGCAAAGCTTTTTACAAAAGGCACAGTATTAACAATGTACATTTTATGGTTTAAAGCACTTCATATTTTTTTCATGCTTGCGTGGATGGCCGGAATTTTTTATCTTCCTCGGTTGTTTGTTTACCATGCTGAAGCTACATCGCAAGAAGTGAAAGATCAGTTTAAAGTGATGGAGAGAAGGCTGTGGTTTTTTGTCACCCCTTTCGCTTTTTTAACCTTAGCGTTTGGTGTTGCACTTATTGTGAGCTATGGAAGTACGTGGTTTAAAATGTCAGGTTGGCTGCACATTAAATTCATGCTTTTGCTTGCGCTTTACAGCTATCACTTCTATTTGTTTAAGCTAGTAAAACAATTCTCCCGTGATGAAAATCGTCACAGTGCCAAATTTTACCGCATTATTAATGAAGCTCCGGTACTGCTTATATTGGCTATTGTTTGTTTAGCAGTAGTAAAACCGCTATAAATTAAACAGGCCGTGTTACCACGTACTGATGTTATGGAATAACCGTTAAATAACCTAAAGGAAACTACATGGATGATAGTAACCAGCACTTAAAAGATTTGTTGTCGCAAACTGATTTAGCGTTTAAAGCGCTGATGCGCCAACCTAACTCTAGTGAGTTAACTAATGCTTACGACAACGCTAAAGCAGAGTTAGACGCTTACATGAAGTCATTGCGTAATACGCTTTCTCAGCGCAAACACCTGCAGCGCCAGAAAGCTCGTTAAGAGGTTTTCGTAAAGGTTTCAAATTGGTTAGGTAATGCTGCGCTCAGTTCGCCAGCCAGATCAATATAATCTTGAATCATTGCTGGGAGTTGTTTCCACAATATGGGTAAGTTGTCTTTAAGCTGTTGCGCCTGGCTACGGTTACGATACTGCAAAGCCAGCTCAACATTCGCTAGGGTAGTAAATAACTTTAAGCAACGAGACAGCCGTTTCTCTGGGGTATCTGAGTTATTGATATCTTCACGCATTGCATCTTTTGCACTTAACTTTTCCCAGGCTTGTTGCCAGACATCCTCAAGTTGCTGGTGCACGTAAAGTAATCCTTCAAGCCATTGAGCTAATTCTGCGGGTATTGCAGAAGCGGGTTCAACACTAGCATCACCCTCTGAATACACACAGCGTGATGGCATTAAGGGCTTCTCGTCGGTCATACACTGTAGGTGAGCCCTTAAGTTATTCATCAGCACATCCGCTAGTGCATCTACATCTTTGTCTACCAGTGCACTTGAAGAGCTCTGTATCAACCATGGCATCCACTGCTCTGGCATAGGTATTTCTGGTGATGCTGCAACAGCGAATATCATACCGTCGGCTTTGTAGGCGCTAGGTAATACATGCGTTAACTTGCCCTTTTCAAACACAGGCAAAAGAATATCGATGGGACGCGCCGTTTCTGACATTAAAAATTCCTACTAGCGGTTGAAATGACCTATTTATAACCTGTACCCTTCGCGCCCATTTTTTATGTTGGGTTAAAAACCTGTTTTAACCATTATATTCAAAGCACAACAACATAGTGAGCGAGTAGCAATAGAATTAGTTTGCGTGGTTGCGCAATAGCTAACCTGTTGTCATGATAGCAAAACTAAACTAAGAGTGACTGCAATGGCAAAAGATAAATCAGGATATATTATCGCGGCTGCCTTTATTGGCCCAGGTACAGTAACAACAGCAAGTCTAGCAGGCGCTAACTTCGGTTTTCATTTGGTATGGGCATTACTGTTTTCAATTTTTGCCACCATCGTATTACAAGATATGGCTGCTCGCTTAGGGGTCGCAACGGGCAAAGGCTTGGCATCAGCCATGAAAGACATGGTGTCTACACCATGGCTGAAAATGCTTTTCATTGCGTTAATTGTTAGCGCAATTGGCATTGGAAACGCTGCTTATGAATCAGGCAATCTTACCGGCGCCGCTATAGGTCTGGATGCTTTTTGGGAAATTGGCACAGGCACCTGGGCGCTTATTCTTGGGGTACTTGCCATTGCTCTACTTTGGACTGGCAGCTATTCATGGATAGAAAACGTACTGGTGTACCTCGTGTTTATTATGGCTGGCGTGTTTTTCATTACCCTTATTGTCGCTAAACCCGATATATCATTAATGTTTAGCCAGCTACTGCAGCCGCGTTTAGCCGCCGATTCTATTACCACCATACTTGCGTTGATAGGCACCACTATTGTGCCTTACAACTTATTCCTTCATGCGAGTCTTGTGGCGAAGTCATCGCCAGGCACGGACAATATAAATTCTGATAAAAGCGATGCGATTAAAGCGTGCAGAAAACAATCGGCAACGGCCATTAGTATGGGTGGCTTAATTACTCTTGTGGTGATGGCCACGGCCATGATGGCCTTTTTCAACCAAGCTGCCAGCATGGACGCCGGAAACATGGGTGAGCAGTTAAAGCCTGTCTTAGGTGACAAAGCTCAATGGTTTTTTGCATTAGGCTTGTTTGCGGCAGGGCTAACCAGTGCCATCACCGCACCGCTTGCTGCTGCATATGCGGTTTGTGGAGCGCTTGGGCTGTCTGACGACATGAAAAGCAAAGGATTTCGGGCGGTTTGGCTGACCATAATTATATGCGGCGTTGCCGTTGCTGCACTCGGTTTTAAACCCCTACCCGCTATCTTATTTGCTCAAGCTACCAACGGCTTATTACTGCCTATTATCGCTATCTTTTTATTAGTAGTGATGAATAAAAGCAAGGCACTTGGTGAATTCAAAAACACCCTATGGAGCAATCTTGCAGGCGTTATAGTGGTATCTGTTGTGGTAGGGTTGGGTCTTTATAAATTGACTAGCCTATTCGTCTAATTCGCTAATTTCAGCCACAAAAAAGCCCGTGAACGTGAAGCAAACGGGCTTTTTATAGGCTAGCGCTTAATTAGTGGTTAGCGTGTAGTGCGTGGCTAACTTGACCGCTACTTGGCTAAACGTTGTAGCACATCATTGAGCATCGACTGACTACAACCGAAATTAATTCTGAAATGATCAGCTTTATGAAAATCTGCGCCAGGTGAAGGGCCTACGCCTTTTTCTTCTGCCCATGTTTGTACGTTTTCTACGCCTAAACCGCTCGCGTCTACCCACGCTAAAAAGGTAGCATCAGGTTTCAACATTGATAACCCATCGATACCGTTTATCGTTTCGTACACGGCATCACGGTTAGCGCGCAAGTAATCAATTTGAGCGCTGTGCCATTCGTCACACAAAGTAAACGCGGCTTCGGTAGCGGCTAATCCCAACACGGTAACCCAAGGCATGATGCCCGCGGCCGCGCTGGTAAATTGCTGCCGGAGTTTGGGGTCTGGAATAATCGCAAAAGAGGTGCCTAAACCCGCAACGTTAAAGGTTTTGCTAGCAGCCATTAGGGTAACGCTGTTGTTGGCTAAGTTAGCCTCACGACCAGCAGGAATATGCTTCACTCCAGGCTCTAAAATTAAATCACAATGGATTTCATCAGAACATAAACGCACATTATTGGCGTTACAAATATCAGCAACCCTATCTAGCTCTGCTTTGGTTAATACTGAGCCAACTGGGTTCATCGGATTACAAAGAATGAATAACTTACATTTGGGGTCCGCGGCATTGGCTTCTAGTGCTTCGAAATCCAACGTATAACGCTTCCCTTCCGATTCAGGGTCAATCACAGTGCCAATATCGACGCGCTCTAATTCATTTAATTTAGGCGCCGCGAGCAATGGTGGGTAATTAGGCGTTTGAATAAGCACCTTATCGCCTGGCTCACAATAAGCTTTACAGGCTACGTTGAACGCAGGCACTACGCCGGGTGTCCACACAATCCATTCTGACTTTACATCCCAGTCATGCTTGTCTTTCAACCAGCGCTGAATTGCATTAATAGCGCCTTGATGCTGACTAGGTAGTACATAACCTAAATTACCGTGCTCAACTTGTGCTGAAATTGCATCTAAAATAGGCTGTGCGCAACGAAATTCAGTATCGGCAACCCAAGCAGGAATAATGTCCTTACCTTTGTATTTTTGCCATTTAAACGAATAGGTATCTTTACGAGGTGGGGTTTGGTCAAAATTAATCGTCACACGTACATCCTGTTGCCATTACATTATGGGCACCAGTGTAATAATTCGTGAGCATATAAACTAGCGCTGCTTAGACCATTTAGGACTTTTTTATTTGTTTGCTAATACATTTGCTGACGAGTAGTTCGCTATTAGCTAACGCGAGTTTTCGTTTTTGCTTGCACAACAGATTTCGCCTTTGCGGCCAAGGCGTCCATTTCCAAAGGTTTTGCCAAAAACCCTGACACGCCTAACTTGCGCGCTTCCATAACGAGTTCTTTATTAGGATCGCCAGTAATAAGTAAAAAGGGAACGGATAAATTAGCAGAGCGGCATGCTTTCAACAGACTTAACCCATCGAATTCTTTCATGACTTGGTCGCTGATAATAAGCTGCAGTGTGTCTGGCGTTTGTTGGAGTAAGAATTCACGGGCAATTTTACTTCGGCTAAACGGGTAAACCGTCGCCGACAAACGGGTTTCTAATGCATCGGTAATAAGATCGAGCGTAATAACATCGTCTTCAATAACTGCTACAGAGAACACGGGCTTTGCCTTTTTAATTTCATTAACTTGATAATAGAGGCCAAATTGGATGTTGCCAACTCATCTTTCGTCGACATTTTGGCAAAAAGTTTTCACAAAATACTTCAGCAAAAAAAACGCCAGCTTGAAAGCTGGCGTTTTTGAATCATCTTAATGCATTTGAAAACTAATTAAGTTGTCAAAGCAGAGGTGATTACTTTTTCTCGCGTGAAGAACGCTTACGTTCGTTTTCAGTAAGTAACTTCTTACGAATACGAATAGATACTGGCGTAACTTCAACTAGTTCGTCTTCATCGATGAACTCAAGCGCTTGCTCAAGAGACATCTTGATAGGCGGAACCAAAGTTTGCGCTTCATCAGTACCAGATGCACGAACGTTCGTTAACTGCTTACCTTTAAGGGCGTTAACGGTAAGGTCGTTGTCGCGGCTGTGAATACCGATAACCATACCTTCGTAAACTTCTACACCGTGACCGATAAACAAACGACCACGCTCTTGAAGGTTAAACAAGGCGTTAGTTAGGGCTTTACCGTTAGCGTTGGCAATAAGAACACCGTTTTTACGCTTACCTATAACACCGCCTTTGTACGGACCATAATGATCGAATGTATGGTAAAGCAAACCAGAACCAGACGTCATCGTCATGAATTCAGTTTGAAAACCAATCAATCCACGGCTAGGAATAACGAAGTCGATACGTACACGGCCTTTACCATCTGGAGACATGTTGGTCATTTCAGCTTTACGCAGACCAAGTTGTTCCATGATAGAGCCCTGATGCGCTTCTTCACAGTCTACCGTTAGTGTTTCAAACGGTTCTTGTGTTTCGCCATTCTCTTCTTTAAGAATAACTTCTGGACGTGATACCGCTAGCTCGTAGCCTTCACGACGCATGTTTTCAATAAGGATACCCAAGTGAAGTTCACCACGACCTGATACGCGGAATTTATCCGGATCTGGTGTTTCTTCAACACGAAGTGCAACGTTATGTACTAGTTCGTCATTCAAACGCTCTAGGATGTTACGTGAAGTAACATACTTACCTTCTTTACCAGAAAACGGTGACGTGTTTACTTGGAAAGTCATGGTCACTGTTGGTTCATCAACAGATAACGGCGTCATCGCTTCTACTTGGTTAACATCACAAATAGTGTCAGAGATTTTAAGCGAACCTAAACCTGTGATTGCAATGATATCGCCAGCGCTTGCACCTTCTACTTCATGACGTGCTAGACCAAGGTAACCATATACTAGGCCAACTTTACCGTTACGCTTCTCACCTTCAGCGGTAACAACAGTAACTTGTTGGTTAGGCTTAACAGTACCGCGCTTGATACGGCCAACACCGATTACACCTACATATGAGTTGTAATCTAGTTGAGAAATCTGCATTTGGAATGCACCAGAAGCATCAGCATCTGGAGGCGATACTTGGTCAACAATAGTTTGGAACAAAGCATTCATGTCTTCTTCAGGTTTGTCGGCGTCTAGTGAAGCCCAACCATTCAGTGCAGAAGCATATACAACTTGGAAGTCTAGTTGATCGTCAGTTGCACCAAGGTTGTCGAACAAATCAAATACTTGATCCATAACCCAATCAGGACGTGCGCCTGGCTTATCAATTTTGTTAATAACAACAATTGGCTTTAAGCCTTGAGCAAATGCTTTTTGTGTTACGAAACGCGTTTGAGGCATTGGACCCTCTTGCGCGTCTACTAGAAGCAACACTGAATCGGCCATTGACATTACACGCTCTACTTCACCACCGAAATCGGCGTGTCCTGGAGTATCTACGATGTTGATACGGTAGTCGTTCCAGTTAATAGCAGTGTTTTTCGCTAAGATTGTGATGCCGCGTTCTTTCTCGATGTCATTCGAGTCCATCACGCGCTCTTCTTGCTCACCGCGAGTTTCAAGAGTGCCTGACTGTTGTAACAGTTTATCAACCAAAGTTGTTTTACCGTGGTCAACGTGAGCAATAATAGCAATGTTACGTAATTTATTAATATCAGTGGTATTCATCTAGGGAGCCTGTGTAAATCATTACATGATGTTAAGCATGCATTAGATTTGTTGCAAAAAATGCAGATAGTAAATTTTGCGCGGATTGTACAGAAAAACCACGGCGTTTGCGCACCTTTTTTTAAAAGGGGGGCATGTTTTTCACTATTATAGTCTTTGATTAACGAATTTATTACTTTTGAGCCCTGTTTTCGGTGGTAAGTGACGACGAGTTACTCTAGGCTAGCTAACGGCTACTTACGTTTAATTTGCACCAAAATATAGCGATTAAGCACCATTTATGTGCAACGCCATTAATCATTCAGTTATCCTCTTGCTGCTAAGCCAGCAAAATTGGAACCACGATAGATGGCATGAAAATCGCTTTTAGTTTTTCCACTGTTGGGATGAAGCTGATCATTCCGCATTTTTACATTAAACCTGGAGGACACGATGTCAGTAGAAAAGGCATTAGAGCTGATTAAAGAAAGTGAAGCGAAATTTGTTGATTTGCGTTTTACTGATACTAAGGGCAAGGAACAACACGTATCGATTCCTGCTGCTACGGTAGACGAAGAGACATTTGAAGAAGGTAAAATGTTCGATGGTTCTTCAATTGCAGGCTGGAAAGGCATTAATGAATCAGACATGGTACTTATGCCTGATCCTACGAGTGCGGTAGTTGACCCATTCGCAGAAGAGACTCAAGTTAATATTCGTTGTGACATCTTAGAGCCTTCTACTATGGAAGGTTACGAGCGTGATCCACGTTCTGTTGCGCGCCGTGCAGAAGAATACCTAAAATCTACCGGCATTGGCGACACAGTATTCTTCGGTCCAGAGCCAGAATTCTTCCTTTTTGACGATGTTAAATTCCACACAGACATGGCTGGCTCTTTCTACAAGATTGATGCTGCTGAAGCAAAATGGAACTCAGGCGCCGATTTTGAAGGCGGAAACATGGGTCACCGTCCTGGCGTTAAAGGCGGTTACTTCCCAGTTCCTCCAGTAGATTCAGCGCACGACATTCGTGCAGCTATGTGCTTAGTAATGGAAGAAATGGGCTTGGTTATTGAAGCGCATCACCATGAAGTGGCTACTGCTGGTCAAAACGAAATCGCTTGCGAATTCAACACACTAGTAACGAAAGCAGATGAAATCCAAGTTTATAAGTATGTGGTACATAATGTAGCTCACGCTTATGGCCAAACTGCTACGTTCATGCCTAAGCCTCTTGTAGGTGATAACGGTTCTGGTATGCACTGTCACCAATCAATCGCTAAAGATGGCGTAAACATCTTTGCGGGTGACAAGTATGCTGGTCTGTCTGAAGAAGCGCTTTTCTACATTGGCGGTATTATTAAACACGCTCGTGCAATTAACGCTTTCGCAAACGCATCAACCAACTCTTACAAGCGTTTGGTTCCAGGATTTGAAGCACCGGTAATGCTTGCATACTCTGCACGTAACCGTTCTGCATCTATCCGTATTCCATACGTAACTAGCGATAAAGCGCGTCGTATCGAAGTACGTTTCCCTGACCCAACAGCTAACCCATACCTTGCTTTCTCAGCAATGCTTATGGCTGGCCTTGACGGTATTAAGAACAAGATCCATCCTGGCGACTCTATGGATAAAGACTTGTACGACTTACCACCAGAAGAAGCGGCAGAAATTCCAACCGTTGCTAGCTCGCTAGAAATGGCACTAGAAGCATTGGATAACGACCGTGAGTTCCTTAAAGCGGGTGGCGTTATGACTGACGACATGATTGATGCATACATCGATCTTAAGTCTGAAGAAGTGACTACGCTTGCTATGTCTACTCACCCAGTTGAGTTCGACATGTACTACAGCGTTTAATTAACGCTTAAGTGCTCATTTATACAAAAGCCCGCTTATGCGGGCTTTTTTTTATGCCAAAGCTTTTCTACTATATAAGTAAGAAACTATAAGTGGGTCTCCCTATTGAATATTTATCCCTACATTGCGCTGCTTTCAGTGATGGTGTTAATTCCCGGTGAAAGCCATGGGCAAAGCACATCAAACGCCCCTGATGAGTCAACTACCTCAAGCTCACCTGTTTATAAAGTGAAGCAAGCCGATGGCACTATCCTTTATACCGATAACCCTTCACCAAAAAGCGATACTGTTGAATTTGAAGCAAAAACACAGAATGTAGTGTCTAGCCCCTCAACACCGAAACCCGTTTTAGCTCAAACAACTAAATCGAAGGAAGTTGCCTATAAGGTGGTTATAGCCTCTCCTGCTCCTGAGGCTACCCTTCGAAACAACGCCGGAAACTTTACCATACGAGCGAATCAGCCGACTTCAGTGAAGGCGCCCCGCTATCAATTAATTTTTGATGGCGCCCTATTGCAGAGCAATACAACAGGCGTTTTTACCTTAAATGGTATAAATCGGGGCGAACATCAGTATAAGGTTGAGCTAACAGACAATAAGGGCAAGACTCTTGCATCCTCTGCACTACAAACGCTGTTTCTACATCAAGCATCAGCGTTAATAAATAGCAACTAACGTTCGAAAGTAGCGCAAAGCCCGCACCATAGCGGGGAACAGAAAAAAAGTAACACCAAATCTGTGCCTACAATTTTTGCCGATACGTTACAATGCACCCATATAGTGCAGAGGAGATAAGCTCGGATGCAATCTACCGAGTTAGACACGCAACAATTTTTGAACAGCCTGAATACTGCGCTTGTGATGGTAGACGATAGATTAAATATTGTTTACGCCAACCACGCAGGAGAAGCGCTGTTTGAAACTGGCAGAAAGCAACTATGCGGTCATCGGCTTGATGACTTTTTCGTGCCTGGAAATATCGACACCACTCGTTTACGCGCGGCACTAAGGCACGGAGAAGACTTTACCGAAAACGAAATTCGCCTTTGTTTTAGAGACAACCGCAATGTCATGGTTGATTTAACCGTAACGAACTTGCAACTAGAAGAAGGGGCTAGGCTACTATTTGAAGTTAAAAAAATAGATCAGCAAAAGCGAATATCCCGCGAAAATTTACAAAACGCACAACATTATGCAGCTCGTGAACTTGTCCGTGGGTTAGCTCATGAAATTAAAAACCCATTAGGGGGCATTCGCGGGGCAGCGCAATTACTTGAAAAAGAATTGAGCGAAGAGCATAAAGAATTTACTCAGATGATCATTGAGCAATCTGATCGACTTAGAAATCTAGTCGACCGTTTGCTTGGGCCAAATTCACTGCCTCGATTTAATTGGAGCAATGTGCATCAAGCATTGGAGCAAGTGCGAAGCCTGATGCGGGTTGACTCAGAAACACCTATCACCATCATTCGGGATTACGACCCTAGTATTCCACCTCTGATGATTGACGCTGATATGATTCAGCAAGCTGTTTTAAATATTGTCAGAAATAGTATTCAGGCGTTAACCGAAAGTGAAACGCCTGACCCTCAAATTCGTTTGGTAACGCGTATTGAACGACAGATGACTATTCAGGGAAACCGCCATGCGCTAATCGCTAAAATAAAAGTGATAGACAATGGCCCTGGTATTCCCTCCGAAATAAAAGACACGCTTTTTTATCCCATGGTGAGCAGTAAGCAAAATGGCTCCGGCTTAGGGTTATCGATATCGCAAACATTGATAAACCATCACGGCGGAAAAATTGATGTAGAAAGCCATCCTGGGCACACCGAATTTGTAATTTATATTCCGATAGACCGCAAGGAGACAGGCAATGACGAATGAGTCAGTATGGATTGTCGATGACGATAGTTCTATTCGTTGGGTGCTTCAAAAGGCCTTACAAACAGCAAGCATTGGATGCTTGTGTTTTGAAAACCCGCAAGATTTACTCCTTCAATTACAAAGCGGTCAAGCGCCAGAAGTGATTATCTCTGATATTAAAATGCCGCAGATGGACGGCATGACACTGCTTAATGAAGTTCATGCTACGCACCCCATGATGCCGGTAATCATCATGACAGCACATTCCGATTTAGACAGTGCGGTAAACGCCTATCAAAAAGGGGCATTTGAATATCTACCTAAACCCTTCGATATAGATGAAGCGGTCACGCTGACTCAACGTGCGTTAGCCCATGCAAGAGAACAGTCTAAAACGCAGCAAGCTCCTCAGGATGATCCCGAAACTGAAATTATTGGTGAAGCCCCTGCAATGCAGGAAGTATTTCGTGCAATCGGCCGATTATCTCGCTCATCAATTAGTGTATTAATTAATGGCCAGTCAGGTACTGGTAAAGAGCTGGTTGCCCACGCCTTACATCGTCATAGCCCTCGCTCTAGTAAACCTTTTATCGCCCTTAATATGGCCGCTATTCCAGCCGACTTGGTAGAGTCTGAGTTATTTGGCCATGAAAAAGGCGCATTTACCGGTGCTCAAAATGCGCGCCAAGGACGTTTTGAACAAGCTGATGGCGGTACCCTTTTTCTAGATGAAATAGGTGACATGCCGTTAGACGTACAAACTCGACTTCTTCGCGTTTTAGCCGATGGACAATTTTACCGTGTAGGCGGCCATCAATCAGTAGCAGTAGATGTACGTATTATTGCTGCAACCCATCAAAATTTAGAAAAGCGTGTGGCTGACGGAAAGTTTCGTGAAGATTTATTTCACCGTTTAAACGTTATTCGTGTGCACCTACCGTCTCTATCTGAGCGCCGTGAAGATATTCATTTATTAGCGCGTCACTTCTTACGCCGAGCAGCGAAAGAGTTAGATGTAGAAGCAAAAAGTTTAAGCAAAGATGCTGAAAAGTTAATGGCTCAGCTTCCTTGGCCAGGTAACGTAAGACAACTCGAAAACGTATGCCGTTGGTTAACCGTGATGGCTAGCGGACAAGAAGTGTTACCCAGTGACTTACCGCCTGAAATCCACTCAGACAACAGCATCGAAAAGCCCGCCGCCGAAGCGGGAGATTGGCCAGACTTACTCGCCCGTTGGACCGACAAACAACTTCGCGATGGCAGATACAATATTCTTAATGACGCCATGCTTACGTTTGAAAAAATTATGTTGGAACGTGCCCTTCAGCATACTCATGGCCATAAGCAAGATGCCGCTAAGCGTTTAGGTTGGGGCCGTAATACCCTTACTCGTAAACTAAAAGAGCTAGGTATTACGTAGTTTGCGCTAGGTTGTAAGGCCTGCTAATACACAAAAGCCCGCTTTATTCATTGTGAAATAGCGGGCTTTTTTATGCTTGTTGAAAACAAGAAATAGGTTCGTTACTAGTTGGAGGCTAGCCGCCTTTTTTCAACAAACTTGTCATCGCCTGGTTGAACAACCTTACCCACTGCATGCTAAATTGCCCTTTAGCACTGCGGTTAATTTCAATAACCGCCTCTTTCTTGGATAATTGTTTTTCATCATTATGAGCCCGAGAATGTGTCATCGCATCATAAGTATCAACAATGGCGAGTAACTTGGCCCCATCACAAATATCATCTTCTTTAAGGCCTAATGGATAACCGGTGCCATCAGTACGCTCATGGTGCTGCATCACTATTTTACGAGCCAAATCCCATTGATCTAAGTGTTCAAGCAAGCGGGAGCTTTTATACACATGAGAACGCATTAAGTTAAACTCTATATCGGTTAACGCTTCGCTTTTATGCAAAAGCTTTAATGGCATAAATGCCATGCCGAAATCATGTACATAACTGGCTACGGCTAGCTGAGATTCATCAATAGGCTTGCCTGCTGTACTATTAATATACAACGCTAACTTAGCAACTCTATCCCCTCTGCCTACCCAAAAATTCGAACGTTTCTCGATGGTTTGCATTAGATCACGAAAGAAAAGAACATCCAATTTCTTCTCATTACTCATGTCTTTGGGTATACCCGACGTTGCCAGCGTAGGCGGTTTTATTTGAATATTTTCAGGGTTACTGTCGTCGGTTATTACGTCTAATGCGGGGTTGAGTAATAATACAGCCTCGGTAAGACGTTTCTCATGTTCATCGCCATTGTCCGGTGTAATTCGGCTTATCGCCATGACCAACTGTTGGTGCAAGGTATCGTCATATTCGGCTTTTCCTTCAGCCATAACAGCTTCCACAAATGCCTTAACCCTATCCATGGTAAGTAACACCAAGTCACTCATGGTGCTGGTATACGACACCTGCCCTTTACGTAAGTAATCGAGTAAGTCTTCCACATGCTGAAGCAAGGGGATCATGGGTGAGAAGTTCACCAACCCAAGGTCGCCCTTAATGGTATGGATTGATCGGAACAACGCGCGTTGCAGTTCATTGTCTTCTGGACGAAGCTCTAATTCGATTAATGTCTGCTCACTCGATTCGTAAAGCTCGTTAATTTCTTCCATTAAGTCACAAAGAATATCTTCTTCGAGGTCGTCAGGTACAAATATCTGCATTATGGATACCGGGTTGGTGAGGATAAGGTTTCACTTTCTCTTATTGTAAGATGCTATCGACCAAGTTACCTCATACTAAAGTTAAGTATTTTAGATTAACTTGCCCAATTTGAACGTATTTCTTGCGATACCATGGCAACAGAGCCGCCAAAGCATCTATAATAACTCATCGGACAAGTGTACGCTGAAACTTACCTTATACTTCGCGCGTCATTTATATTCAGGAGCCATTTTGATTGCTTTACTTCGCGTTCCCGCGCTTTTACTGACCTTCTTGCTAGTTAATATAGCCCTATTTGCAGTATGCATTTTTCGCCCTTTTCACAAAGATAATGTGCATACGGCGGGTAAACTTTATTCGTTAATGTCTTACGTAATGGGTTTGAAGGTGATTGTTCGAAAAGACCCCGCGGTAGACATAAACGAACCCTACGTGTTTATTGCAAATCATCAAAATAGCTACGATGTGATGACTATCTGTAAGGCCGCATTACCTGGTGTTGTCACCATCGGCAAGAAAAGCCTAAAGTGGATCCCAATTTTCGGTCAAATTTATTGGCTGTCAGGTAATATCCTCATCGACCGGAAAAATTCTGGTAAAGCCCGAAACACATTAGATATTGCAGCCAACCGGATTGCCAAAAAGCGTACTTCAGTATGGTTCTTCCCTGAAGGGACACGCAGCTATGGACGAGGCTTATTACCTTTTAAACAAGGCGCTTTCAGGCTGGCGAAAACCACCAATGAACCCATCGTTATGGTCACTGCCAGTAATCTGCACAATAAAGTAAAGTGGAACCGATGGGACAATGGCATAGTACTTATCGATATTAGTGCGCCAGAAGCCCTCACCGAGGAAAAATCAATTAAAGTATGGATGCAGTATTTCAACGACCAGATGAAAAACAAGATGGTCGAGTTAGATGCTGAAGTCGCTGAAATGGAAAAAAGCAGGTAAACTTGCGAAAAATGATTGAGGTTTTGCTTTATGAGTCAGTTTGATGAAAGAGAAGAGTGGTATTCCTTCAATGAGGAAACCATAGAAGCGCTATTGGAAGACGGTAGCCAAGCCGATGCTGAATACACCATTGAGCATCACTTTGCGAGTAACGACTTCGACAAGCTAGAAAAAGCAGCGGTCGATACGTTCAAAGCGGGTTTTGAAGTGACTGACGCAGAAGAGCTAATGCTTGATGATGGTGGCACAATTTTTTGTTTTGATGCAATCGTTGAACGAGCTTTAGATCTTGAAAAACTTAATGCTGATTCTGACGCCTTACTTAAAATCGCTGACAAACAAGACGTTCAGTACGATGGTTGGGGTACGTATTTTATGCCCCGCGGCGATGATGAAGATGAGTACGAAGACGACTACCTAGAAGATTGATTCTGACAGACTAATCCCTTTACTCAATACTACATTAAGGGTGGCTTCAGTTTTTGTTCATCTTATCTAATCAACAATGGCACCTGTCATTTTGATTAGAAAGGATGTTAACAATGAAATCACCCATTCAACCTCTTGCTAAGTTCTGCTTATTAGCCCTATTCCCTTGCTCGTTGATTAACACTTCATACGCGGAACAAACGCTATCAAGTGACCCGGTGTCTGTTGAATCAACAGAATATCGCTACGGCGCCGTTTACTCCCCTACTGAAACGTCCACGCAGGCTGCAATAAACGGGATCGCCAAGACTGCACCTACCAGTGCTATTAACGATACTGAAAACAGTAACGTTACAAAAACTGGCACCTTGGAATCGTCTTCATTGGCTGAGAAAAAAGCTAAACGTGAAAGTCTTTTTAGCGGCACCAGTAAATCTTATGCCGAAGCACAATCAACCACACTTTTGCCTGATTACTGGATTTATGACAGTTGGGTGTCTTTAGATACTGATATTGATTATGACGGATATTATTCTGAATTTACCGTTGAGTTCGATGCCGATACCGCTTACGACAGCGCTCTCGTATATGGGGTTATTTACTTAGGTAGAAACGATCGCTATGAAGCCATCCATGTCACATCAGAATTTGTGCTGTATGGCGAAGATTCCTCAGATTCATTCGTGGTAGAAAGCCGCCTGCTTTCAGGTTTCCCCGCGGCAGATTATGATGTACTCGTCGAACTATATGATGCTTATTCCGAGCAACTGGTCGCTTTTTCTGACGGCTATGATGATGCCGACCTAGCTTACCTAAGTTTAGAAAGTGACAACCATGAATATATCTACGACGATACGGTCATAGTAGTAGAGGAGCACGGCGGCAGCACGACTATCTTCGGTTTACTATTCATCGCCTTTACTATAATGGCACGCAGGGTGGTTCGACACTAGCACTTTACAGTTCACTAAAAAGACTTTCATTGAAACGCTGTGTTTTATACTTTTATAGCTATACTAAAGTAGTAGAACAATAAGCAAGCATTATGCAATTAAGCCTGCCCGCATAATGACTTACGAAAGTGGCTACCGGTTGGCAGCCACATCGATATGTTAAGTCTAGATGGTATACGTGCAATGAAAATTGAAAATGTAAACCTGATCAATCTGTTGGAACATGCGCACATTGGCGTAGTAATACATTCTTGGGATTCGCAGATTGTTTACGTGAACCCCGCCGCGTTGAAGCTTTTCAAAACATCACTTGAAGGCTTACACAACCTTCATCAACTTGAAGATGGCTGGGAGTTGATAGACCGCCAGAACCGCCGTCTTCACCCCGACGAATATCCGGTGAATAAAGTGATTTCGTTAAATGTATCTATTACTGATGAAGTAATAGGGCTAGTTGGTGAAGAGAGTTCAGAGGTATGCTGGTTAAATGTTAGTGCCTACCCTGAAAAGTCCGAAAGCACAGGTTTTGTAGTGGTCTATTTCACGGAAATCACTGAAAAAATTGCAGACTTTTCATTTCTTGATATCGTGCAAAGTGCACAAGATATGATTGTGGTTACCGAAGCTAAAGCCATTGATGGTCCTTTGTCGCCAAAAATTATTTATGTAAACGACGCTATCTGCGAGCTTACCGGCTATTCTCGAGAGGAGCTAATAGGTGAAACGCCGAGAATTTTTCAGGGGACGCTAACAGACAAAGAAGCGACCACGCGCATCCATGAAGCGCTTTCAGAGAAAAAGCCCATTACGGAAACCCTGCTCAATTACACGAAGAACGGCACGCCTTATTGGGTTGAAATGAGTATATTTCCCCTGAAAAACCAACTAGGAGAGGTCACCCACTTTGCTTCGGTCGAGCGAGACGTAAGTGCTGTTAAGTTTCAAGCCGAGCAACTGAACAATCGCAATTTTGAGCTGAAAAGTATCCGAGAAAATTTAGAAGACTTGGTAAATAAACGTACTAGAGAGCTTCGCAATGTGAATGTGAAACTTGAAAAGCTGGCTTATTTCGACCCCCTTACAGACATTCCCAATAGGCGTGCCTTTGAAGAGGCATTAGATAAATCTACGCATTTTGCTCATCGCCATGGCCACTCTCTATTAATCGGCGTTGCCGATGTTGACCACTTTAAAAAACTCAATGATACCTTCGGTCATGCGTTTGGTGATGATGTACTCGTGGCTGTTGCGAAGTCGATGAAACAATTTTTCCGCCAAGAAGATGGTATAGGAAGAGTAGGCGGGGAAGAGTTTGCTTTTTGTATGGTATTGCCCGGCTCTCACGATCCTAAAGACATTCTAGAGCGACTTAGAAAACGGGTTGAAGTACTTTCAAGCACGCTTCCTGCGCTAAAGGGTTATGACGTTACAATTAGTATTGGGGCTTATTATGTCACCGAGATATCCCCCACTGAAACAAAAGAGATGATAAACAAGGCTGATGAAGCGCTGTACCGCGCTAAACGAGAAGGGAGAAACCGGGTTAGCTTGGTGATGCAAGATAAAACCGAATCCAATTCAGTCAATTAGTGGCATAACCTCAACGAGTATGATGAATTCATTTTTATCATTCTTTGGTATAAAGCTTCGCTTGCGAAGACAAATAACTTGGTAAATATCTAAAATCGATGCCAGAATAAAAATATCATAAAGAACAACTGGAACCGTTCTAATGCCACCCAGCCAACGCTTATCTTCCCGCCCTCGGCGTAGTTTTATCAAAGGAGCCGCCGCGCTGGGAGTAAGCGCGGGTGTCACTGCCGGAGTAGCGCCTTTTGCAATAGGGAAGCCAACACCAACGTTGAGAGTCATGGGTACCCATGTCACGCTGCAAGAAGAAATTCGTCAACACGCAATGGCCGACCTAGGCATTAATATAGCGTTTGAACCTGGTGGAAGTGCAACTGTACTTCAAAAAGCATCAATGAACCCTGGTGCCTTTGATTTATACGAACAATGGTCAAACAGCATAAATGTTTTGTGGCGTTCGAAAGCTATTCAGCCTATCGAAAAGAAAAAGCTTACCTATTGGGATGAAATAAACGATTTAACCAAAACAGGGAAAGTGACTGAAGCCGCTCGCTTGGGCGCTGGTGATGCTCCCCATAAGATTATAAATGTACAAGCTGATGGCCGTTTAGGGGTTGAGCATACAGACACCATTAGTTTCCTTCCCTATGTGCACAATGTAGACTCATTTGGCTACAATACGTCTCAATTTCCTGAGCAACTCAAAAACCAGGAAGAAAGCTGGGGATGGTTACTTGATAGTCGGTTGTCTGGCAAAGTGGGGATTGTAAATGACCCCACCATTGGACTTTTCGATTTAGCCTTAGCGGCACAAGCAAAGGGCTACATTACATTTGAAGATATAGGGGCAATGACCACCCAAGAGCTAGATAACTTATTCAGTATTCTTATTGAGTTATCCCAGTTAAATCACTTCAGTGGCTTTTGGACATCAGTGCCTGAATCAGTGCAGTTCATGAAAAGCCAGCGTGTTTCTATAGAAAGCATGTTCTCTCCTGCAGTATCAGCCTTAAACAGTCAAAATATTCCGGTTAAATTTGCCGCTCCAAAAGAAGGTTACCGAGGCTGGCATGGTGTAATGTGTTTATCTTCCGCCACCCAAGGAAGAAGTAAAGATATTGCTTATGAATATATGAATTGGTGGTTATCGGGCTGGCCTGGTGCATTCATTGCTCGTCAGGGCTACTACATCTCTAATCCAGAGCGCTCTGCAAAGTATTTGTCGCAAGCCGAGTGGGATTATTGGTACAAAGGCTTACCGGCAAGCGAAAGCCTAAAAGGGCCAGCAGGTAAGATTAGCGTTCAAAAAGGTGAACAGCGCTCAGGAGGAAGCTATGAAGATAGGTTTAGTAATGTTGCAGTATGGAATACTGTCATGCCTACTTACGAATATAGCCTCCAAAAATGGTATGAATTTATTACGTCTTAACCAGGTTGGTTAAGTTAAAGGCACAATAATAGCTATGCTGTCATCGATTCGAACGCAACTTGTTCTTGTATTAATTGCCCTAGTCGCCCTGCTCTTATTACAAGGGTATATTGCTAGAGAGAACCAATCTGTATTAAGCAGCGGTATGGCAGCATCGAGTCGTGCTGTAGTTGATGTGGCAATAGTGAAAGAACTCGAAAGAGATGTTATCGACCTGCAGCGTAATGTGCTTATCTTCAAAGAAAATGCTAGCCAATCTGCGGTGACGCGTTTTGAAAGGTTGATGCTCTCTATCAATAAAAGGCTAGATGAACTCGCCGATCCTATTACCCAAAGCGGTGAGATTGACGATACCTATGTGTTGTCTCGTATGCATAAACATCTTAGTGCCTACCAAGAAAATTTTCGCCAAGTTATTGATGCTCGTTCGAAAAAAGACGACTTAATCGTTAATGGGTCTCTGATAGATTTACTAGCAATTAAACGATTACTTGATACTGACAACGAAAATTTCGCGCTTCCTAGAAGTACCATCGATAAACTTAACTTCTATATTGCCAAGGCGGAAAATGCAATCCTTCGCTACTTGATGAAGCCTGACATGGCCTTAATCACTCAATTCAATGAAGCAATTACTGCCATTAAAGCGATTACAATAAACAACCAAATACTTCATAGCCAAGTTAATGATTTATTAGAAAAGGCTGAAGCAGACTTATTCAAGCTGACACAAATCACCCAAGGAAACTTGTTCTTGGTTAATGTGGTTATGGCAGGGTCAGCGAATGAATTTTTATATTTAAGTGGTGAACTTGCCAATCAAGTAACATCGAAAACCGAATCTATTACTCACAACACCTATTTGGTCGCGCAAGAAACACAACGTAGTGGTGAGATATTTTCACTGGTCGCCATTCTACTTGCGATCATCGCCGCCATATTTACCGCCTATCGTATCTTAGGCCCAATTCGTACTATAACCCACGTATTCAATCGGCTATCTGAGGGGCAAAATATTTCGAGTATTCCAGGCAATAGCCGTAACGACGAAATTGGTAATCTTGCGCGTGCCGCCCATGTATTTAGTGACAAAAACAAGCAAACGGAAAGCTTACTATTGGAAGCCCGTGGACTAAATAGCAGGCTGGAATCCTTAAACTCAGAACTGACTGAAAGTAAAATAAAAGCAGAGCGAGCAACCGCCTCAAAGAGTATTTTCTTAGCCAATATGAGCCATGAAATTCGCACGCCAATGAATGGTATAATTGGTTTAATAGAACTCGCACAGCAACACCCAGTGCCTGATATCGTAAGCGGTTATCTTGATAAAGCGGCTTATTCAAGCCAGATTTTAATGAGTGTTATCAATGACATTCTTGATTTTTCAAAAATTGAAGCCGGCAAACTTAAAATTGAAGAAGTCAGCTTTTCCCTTCATTCGCTGTTCGATAACCTCATTGCGGTTATTGCCCTTAAAGCCAAAGAGAAGAACTTAGCCGTTCGTTTCATCGTGTCACCTTCCATTGTGCCGCAAGTTATTGGCGACCCGCTACGTATTGCGCAAATCATAATGAATATTGGAAGCAATGCGGTGAAATTTACCGAACAAGGGCAAATCTGCATTCGGTTTGATGGCAAAATTAACGATAAAGGTAATTTACTCTCTCTAACAATGAACATTGAAGATTCGGGTATTGGAATGAGTGAGCGACAGCTTGCCCGTATATTTAACCCCTTTACTCAGGCCGATGACGCGACCAATCGCAAATATGGTGGAACCGGTCTGGGTTTAACCATTGTAAAGCAGCTCACCGACTTGATGGGTGGCTCTCTATCAGCCACTTCAGTGGAAGGAAAAGGCAGTACCTTTACAATATCGTTACCGCTTCGTGTATTTAAAAATCAGCCTGGTATTTTTGACCTTACGCCCCAGTTACCCACGTCCAGTATGTACTTAACTTCTTCGCCTCTGCTACCAGATATCTACCAGTCGATAGTACAAATTAGCCAAGCCAATATCATGGACATTTACGCCGCCCAATCCCTCGACTCTCTGCCCAAACACCTTATTGTTGATATTCCTAGCTTTAGTGTGTTTAAAGAAAATATCCGTTGGTTACACGCACTGGCAGAGCAAGGAACCCATGTGGGCTTGATTATGGATACCGTGGGAAGTGCGCTGCAAGATAAGTACAATAGCCTGTGGAAAGGCCCGCTTATTATGCACCCCTTTACGCCGGCACAATTTGAGCACTTCATGTCTATGGTAGTGAGTAATGAAACACGAAAAACCATGACCAAGAATATGGATATCATTGAAGATATAAATTTGGAAGGACATATCTTGTTGGTTGAAGATAATAATATAAATCAGATTGTTACCGGTGAAATGCTTAAAACCTTAGGGATTACGTTTGATATAGCCGAAGATGGCAATCAAGCGGTGCGTAAAATAGAAAACGCGCCTCATTATGATTTAGTGTTAATGGATGTCCAAATGCCCGTAATGGATGGCTATGAGGCAACAAAAGTATTAAGAAATGCGGGCTTTACTACCCTTCCCATTATCGGGCTCTCAGCGAATGCCATGAAAGAAGACAGACAAAGCGCTATCGATGTAGGTATGAACGACTATCTTACTAAGCCAATTAAACGCAAAGCTTTGGTTGATATGTTAAAGCGGCACATGAAACATTAAACACGCAGAGGTTGTTACTCTTTGCACCGTTTCGTGAATAACGGCCAAACAAAAAGGGTTGTCTCTCGACAACCCTTTATCAATTAGCGTGTTAGCTCTGACCTATAAAGCAGCAATAGTCTCGTATTGCGCTTTTAGCTTCTCAAGCTGTTTCTCACCTTCTTCCAACTTACCGCGCTCTTTCTCAATCACGGCATCTGGGGCGTTACTTACAAACTTCTCATTACTCAACTTTCCGCGGGTACGTGAAACGTCTTTGTCCACTTTATCCATGGCTTTCGTGATTCGAGCAAGCTCGGCATCTTTGTCGATAAGACCCGCCATAGGAATAAGAATTTCCATTTCACCTACCAGTGCCGTAGCGCTCGCTGGTGCTTCTTCACCGTCTTCAAGGATGGTCACTGTTTCAAGCTTAGATAACTTATCTAAGAAGGCTTTAGCAGCCTCTAAACGGCGGCTATCTTCAGCGCTTACGTTTTTAAGTAAGGCATTAAGCGGTTTGTTTGGAGAAATATCCATTTCGCCGCGAATATTACGAATACCTACGATAAACTTCTTCACCCACTCAATATCGGCAAGTACTTGCTCATCTTGTTTAGCGGCATCTTGTACTGGGAATGCTTGCACCATAATGCTGGCATTCTCTTCAACCTGTAGCGCACTTAATGGCACAACACGCTGCCAAATCGTATCGGTAATAAATGGCATTAACGGGTGCAACAAACGTAGCAAGTTTTCCAGTACGTTAATTAACGTATGGCGTGTACCACGTTTTTCAGCTTCACTACTGGCTTCGTTGCTAAGTACTGGCTTGGTAAGTTCTAAGTACCAATCGCAGAATTGGTTCCAGGTAAACTCATACACAATATGCGCAGCAATGTCGAAACGGTAGTCTTCTAATGCTTTTTCAAACTCAACAAGGGTTTGTTGGAACTTAGCCCAAATCCAGCGATCGGCAATGCTTAATACCATTTCGCCGCCATCACGGCCTGTATCGTGTTCTTCAGTATTCATCAGCACGAAGCGTGATGCATTCCAAATCTTGTTACAGAAGTTACGGTAGCCTTCTACCCGCGCCATATCAAAGTTGATATCACGGCTGGTTGATGCCATGGCAGCAAAAGTAAAACGAAGTGCGTCGGTACCATAGGCGTGAATACCATCTGGGAACTGCTTACGCGTTCGCTTCTCAATCTTTTCAGCTAGCTTTGGCTGCATCATGCCTGAGGTACGCTTTTTCACTAGCGTTTCTAGGTCGATACCGTCAATAAGGTCGATAGGGTCAAGTACGTTCCCTTTTGACTTAGACATTTTATCGCCGTTCTCATCGCGGATAAGACCGGTAATATAAATATCTTTAAACGGAATTTGGCCTGTGAACTTCTTCGTCATCATGATCATTCTGGCTACCCAGAAGAAAATGATATCGAAGCCAGTTACCAATACCGATGAAGGCAAGAAGGTTTCTAGTTCAGGCGTTTTTTCAGGCCAGCCCATGGTCGCGAACGGCCATAGTGCAGATGAGAACCAGGTATCAAGTACGTCGTCATCTTGGCGAAGGGAAATATCGTCGCTCAAACTGTTTTTAGCGCGAACTTCTGCTTCAGTACGACCCACGTAAATGTTGCCGTTGTCGTCATACCATGCAGGAATGCGGTGTCCCCACCACAACTGACGTGAAATACACCAATCTTGAATGTTGTGCATCCACTGGTAATAGGTTTTGTTCCAGTTTTCCGGTACAAAACGAATCTCACCGCTTTCAACCGCTTCAATAGCAGGCTTAGCAAGTGACTCAACCGCAACATACCATTGGTCGGTAAGGTAAGGTTCAATGACCGCGCCGGTTCTGTCGCCGCGAGGTACTTTAAGCTTATGCGGTTCAATTTTAACGAGTGCGCCTTGGGCGTCTAAGTCGGCCACAATTTGCTTACGTGCGTCGAAACGGTCTAAGCCGCGATAAGCCTCTGGCGACTCATCATTAATTTTCGCATCGTCAGTTAGTATATTGATCATCGGTAGGCTATGACGCTTACCCATGTCGTAATCGTTAAAATCGTGAGCCGGCGTGATTTTAACGCAGCCGGTACCGAATTCTTGATCAACATAATCATCGGCAATAACCGGAATTAAACGGCCAGTAATAGGCAGTTTAATGTCTTTACCAATGTAAGCTTGATATCGTTCGTCATCAGGATGTACTGCAACAGCGGTATCACCTAGCATGGTTTCTGGACGAGTAGTAGCAACCACTAGCTCACCACTGCCATCAGCAAGTGGGTAGCGCATGTGCCACATGTGGCCATCTTCTTCTTCGTTTAGGACTTCTAAATCTGACACTGCGGTGTGCAGTACAGGATCCCAGTTAACCAAACGCTTACCGCGATAGATTAAGCCTTCTTCATGAAGCTTCACAAAGGTTTCAGTTACCGCATCAGACAACTTGTCGTCCATGGTGAACACTTCACGAGACCAATCAGGTGATGTGCCTAACCGGCGCATTTGCCCTGTAATAGTGCCGCCACTGTGCTCTTTCCATTCCCAGACTTTTTTAATGAAGTCTTCACGACCTAAGTCATGACGAGTCTTGCCTTCTGCATTTAATTGGCGTTCTACCACCATTTGGGTAGCAATACCCGCGTGGTCGGTGCCCACTTGCCATAAGGTGTTGTCACCTTTCATGCGGCGATAGCGGGTTAAGGCATCCATTATAGTTTGTTGAAAACCGTGCCCCATATGAAGGCTTCCGGTAACATTTGGCGGTGGAAGCAAAATACAATACGGATCGCCGCTGCCCGATGCTTTAAAAAGACCCGAATTTTCCCATTTTTCATAGCATTGCTGCTCAATGGACTGTGGTTCGAAGGTTTTATCCATTACTTACTCTCGTTGTGAAGCCCGATTCTGATGTGCTCACTATGCAGTTTTCTTAAACTGCATATTACATCCGGCTTGCTGGTAGTTCTTATATCGCACCCGCGCAGCCTGTTTGGCTTCGTCATCTACGGGAACAAAATCGATAATTTGGCGATGTTGATTTGGTGAAGGCACCATGCCCGAACCAACATTAACCACCATTTGACGGCGGGCAACCTGCTCGGGTTGCCAACAAATTTCCACCGGTGTGCCGCTTTGTGGCCCTTCACCATATAGGTTATGGGGTACAAAGCGATTGGCTGGCAATTGCCATAAAAATTCATCAACTTCTTCGGCTTGCTTTTGCGTATCGCATAACACGCTTATCTTTTGCTTGTTGGCAAAAGCATCTGCAATAAGTTCGCTCGCGCGAGACGCCACACTGGTGTCGCCTGCGCTCAGTTGATAAAACACGACTTGAGGCATCGTGCGTTAGTCCTCTAACTTGGTGCCAGCGCGGTTCATTAAGAACTGCGATAACATAGGAACAGGTCGCCCTGTTGCACCTTTGTTCTTGCCACTGCGCCATGCAGTACCGGCAATATCTAAGTGCGCCCAATTATATTTCTTGGTGAAACGAGACAAGAAACACGCTGCCGTTATACTGCCTGCCGGACGACCACCTAAGTTAGTCATATCAGCAAACGGGCTTTCAAGCTGTTCTTGGTAATCATCCCACACTGGTAAACGCCATGCGCGATCTGAACTTTGCTCAGATGCATTTAGCAGCTCATGGGCAAGCGGGTTATGCGTGCTCATCACACCGGTTGCATGGTGGCCAAGCGCAATAATGACGGCACCGGTTAACGTAGCCACGTCAATCACCAGCTCAGGCTCGAAGCGCTCAACGTAGGTTAACGCATCACACAGTACCAAGCGTCCTTCTGCATCCGTATTTAATACTTCAACCGTTTGCCCCGACATGGTGGTTAAGATATCGCCTGGGCGATAAGCCGTGCCATCTGGCATGTTTTCACAGCCGGCTAGCACACCAATAATGTTTATAGGCAGGTTTAGCGCTGCAATAGTGTGCATAGTACCTAGCACACCAGCTGCACCGCCCATGTCGTATTTCATCTCATCCATGGCTTCGCCAGGCTTAATTGAAATACCACCTGAGTCGAAGGTAAGCCCTTTACCCACCAGCACAATAGGTGCTTGATCGGCTGGACCACCACGGTGGTGCATAATACTCATCATACTTTCGTTTGCAGAACCACGGCCCACAGCTAGATAAGCTTGCATGCCCAGTTCAGCCATTTGGGTTTCATCTACAACTTCAGCGCTCACGCTGTCGTACTGGCTGGCTAAAGACTGGGCTTGTTCCCAAAGGTAAGCAGGGTTACAAATGTTTGGCGGCATGTTAGCCACATCTTTGGTAACTTTGGCGCCGCGAGAAATGGCTAGCCCATGCTCTACTGCACGCTCACCCACGGTGAGTTCGCGACGTGTAGGTACGTTAAATACGATTTTACGCAACGGACGACGTGGTTCACCTTTCTTGGTTTTAAGTTGCAAGAAGGTATACAAAGAATCTTCGGTAGCTTCTACGGCTTGACGCACTTTCCAATAAGTGTCGCGACCTTTAACGTGTAATTCCGTTAAGAAACATACTGCTTCCATCGAACCCGTTTCGTTTAGGGTAGTAATGGTTTTGGCAATAATTTGCTTGTATTGGCGTTCATCAAGTTCGCGCTCTTTTCCGCAACCAACTAGTAATACGCGCTCACTCAGTACATTCGGTACATGGTGCAGCAATAGCATTTGCCCGGCTTTACCTTCTAGGTCGCCGCGGCGTAATAAGTTGCTAATATAGCCTTCACTGATTTCGTCTAGTTGTTCAGCCACCGCGGTAAGGCGGCGCGGCTCGAAGACCCCGACAACAATACAGGCACTGCGTTGTTTTTCCGGACTGCCACTTTTTACACTAAACTCCACGATATCACCTCGTTTTTCGTCGTTTAAGATTTGCATGCTGACTAAATTCACATAACGTTTCGCGCTGCTTTATGTTTTAATACGCAGCCATACTTGCATGCTAGCTGCGAATGACGCAATGTTGACGTAAATTATGTCAATTTTGCTTCGCCACACCATGCAATTAATTTTATGATTGCAGGCAAAACTTGTAAAAACGGTAAGTTTACTCAAAATTGTGGTTTCTTTCACTAAAATTCCAAAGTTTCCGGTAGGACTGAGATGTTGATATTCCGCTATTTGCTTAAGGAAACCCTTAAGTCTCAGTTAGCCATATTTTTCATTCTAATGGCGATATTTGTCACCCTTAGATTTGTACGTGTACTTGGTGATGCCTCAGACGGCGATATACCAGCAGGACTAGTACTTGGCTTTCTTGGGCTATACGCCCCGATTCTCGCATCACTCGTGCTGCCTATAAGTGCTTATTTAGGCATTATGCTGGCCCATGGGCGACTGTATGTAGACAGCGAAATGACTGTCATGCGTGCATGCGGTATCAGTGAGTGGTACATCACCCGAGTGATGTTGTTTCTCTCAGTACTCATTATGATAGTAACGGGGGCGATTACCCTCTATTTTGCCCCTATGGCGGCTGAAAACGAGTACCAACTGAGGGAAAAAGCCCGCAACGAAGCCGGCCTTTCTGCCATTATTCCTGGTCGATTCCAACAAACCGGTAATGCCAAAGCGGTTATTTTTGTTCACGACATTGATACGGACGACCAATTGCGCCGCGTGTTTTTATCGCAAAATAAAACTGAGAATGGTGAAAATCAGGTTCAAGTGGTTTACGCGCAAACAGGGCAAGTGGCCAGTAACCCTGATGGCACCCGAAACTTGGTGTTAAAACAAGGGGTGCAGTACGAAGGTCAGCAGTCGCAAAAAAGCTACCGCAAGGTGGAATTCGATGAATACCAAATTCAAATAGCCGATAAGCCTGCAGAGGAAGCAAGACGCAAGGTTAGCGTTTTACCTACTACTGAATTATGGGGTGACGAATCGATAGAAGCCCGTGCAGAGTTACAATGGCGTATAGCTATTCCTCTTTCACTGCCCTTCTTGATTCTTATTGCGGTGCCATTGAGCGCGGTAGATCCCCGCCAAGGCCGATTTGGAAAAATGTTCCCGGCTATACTGCTCTATCTTGGCTACTTCTTATTGTTATTAGCCAGCAGACGGGTACTAGAAGACGGCAAAATCCCCCCTCAACTTGGGTTGTGGTGGGTGCATACCATCATGCTGATAATTGGTGTTGCCTTGATTGTGCGAGACAGAAAAACAGGCACCCAATTTAGGGCCTGGATATTGGGGAAAAAATAGATGTTTAAAATCCTCGATTTATATATTGCTCGCACGCTGTTAGGTACGGTAACTGTTACTCTATCGGTCCTTATTGGCTTAAGCGCACTGATTAAATTCGTAGAGCAACTGCGTAAAGTGGGTGAAGGCGACTACGACATGATGGTGGCGTTCCTTTATGTTGTGCTTAGCTTACCAAGAGATTTAGAACAGTTTTTCCCCATGGCAACTCTGCTCGGCGGGTTAATCGGTATGGGTGTACTTGCCAGCAACAGTGAGCTTGTTGTTATGCAAGCAGCAGGCATGAGTAGATGGAACATAATTGTCTCTACCATGAAGTCTGCCACTATCATGATTCTATTGGTCATGGCTGTGGGTGAATGGGTAACCCCCTTCAGTGAATCTAAAGCCAAAGAAATTCGCACAGAGGCCATTTCAGGCGGAAGCTTATTCTCTTCAGAGCAATTGGTTTGGGCTAAAGATGGCGAACACTTCGTGAGTATTGGCGAAGTGTTAAGTCGTGATTCACTAAAAGATATTAATATTTTTGATTTTAACGACGACCTTTCACTTGAAAGTATTACCTATGCTAAATCGGGTAATTTCGATGGCAGTGAGTGGCGTTTAAGTGATGTGGACGTTACGCGTTTTAGTGAAACCGCAGTAACGTTAGATAACGAAAAAAGTATGCAATGGAACTCGACATTAACGCCAGATAAGTTGGGTATTGTTGCCGTAAAACCTGAAGCTCTATCTATTTCTGGTTTGCTAGACTATGTGGGCTATTTGGCTAATAACGGACAAGATCCATCACGCTACGAATTGGCACTGTGGCGCAAAATTTTACAACCTGTGTCGGTAGGGGTAATGCTATTAATGGCCTTGTCGTTCATCTTTGGCCCGCTGCGCAGTGTTACTATGGGTGCCCGGGTGATCATGGGCGTACTGACCGGCTTTGGCTTCTTCATTTTAAATGAAGTGTTTGGCCCACTTAGTTTGGTATATCAAATTCCACCGTTTTTAGGCGCTTTACTTCCCAGCTTATTGTTTGCGGCCATCGCCGCCATCATGCTGAGAAAGTAGCGTATTTTGAGTCGTCTAATTTGAGTCGCTTGAATTAAGCGTTTGGTTGAATCTTCAGACACACTAGGCTCTTCCGCTTCAACACTGGATACAAAAAAGGGAAGCTTAGCTTCCCTTTCTTATTGGTATTAGCGCTTTTGCTTACCAGCTTTTATGATCGTTACTTTCTTTAGTCAATTTGAGCACTTGGGTTTGCGCCAATCTATCTTGCAATGACTGCTTGTGCTTAAAATCAAAAAGTACCAATAGCGTACCTAAGCCACCTAGTGACGCCACCAAACGAATAAGCAATCGCGGCCATGTCATAGGTGCATCTACGGTGCTGAAAATACGAAGTCGCCATGCACGCATTCCCAAGGTTTGCCCACCTCGCTTCCAAAACCATAAAAAGAAACCAACCACCCACAAACCAACCCATACTTGAATAAGTAACTTATACCCAGTAGATGCTTGAATTAATTCAGCGGGCTGCTCGTAGCCTTGCAAATCCAATATACCATTTGAAAGCAACACAATAAGCGTCACTATTACCACCATAGCAGCACACATCCCCACCGCAACGGCAACCAATGTATCGTAAATCATGGCAGCTAAACGGCGAATAAAGCCTGCACGTTCTGAGGAAGAGGTAAATTCGACAGCTTCATTTTCGGTGAGTTTTTCACGCTTATTCGCTTTTTTTGCATTGCGTGCAGCACGTGACGCTTTGTTGTGACTTTTGTTCAAAATACTTCCGATACAGTTCAATACCGCGCTAGTGTGCCACAACCCTGACAAGGCATAAATAACCGATACGGAAACAGGGCTAGTTTTAATACTTAGTATTGTGAATTGCTAAGCTATAACCGGTTAGAAATAGCGTGTAAGGTGTAGAGCACAAAGAATATTTATACTTTTTGCATCTAATTACAGACGGCAAACGTTTAATAAGATGTAAACACAAACAATCGATCGAAAAATTCTTGTGTCTATGCCCTGATCAGAGTTCCGAAGCTTAAGGCCATTTAATTTCTAAATGCCATGTATGGCTCGGTAAAGAAGGATACTTTATGGAACATGAAACCTTGTTTCCCCTACTGTGTGAAACAGCGAATGGCAATAAAGCCGCTTTTGCTGAGCTATATAAATTAACTAGCCCTCAACTGTATGCTGTGGTGTTAAAGCTTTTGAAACGGCCGGAACTGGCCGACGAAGCAACCCAAGATGCTTTTATCAAAATATGGCATAACGCAGGCAGTTACCAACGTGGTAAAGGGACTGTGCTGACTTGGATGGTCAGTATTGCTCGCTACCGTGCATTAGATTTAATGCGCTATCACAATGTGAGAAATGAAGTATCACTAGATAACGAAGCGCCTCAATTGGATGAGTCTTCTACCCCCGTTCGGATGAATACCGAGCAAGATAAATTAGCGGAATGCATGGATGAATTGGATCAATCCCAACGTCAAGCTATACAACTGGCTTATGTAAACGGACTTTCCCATCAAGAAGTTGTGAACCATTTGTCGTCGCCTCTGGGCACTATAAAAAGCTGGATTAGACGTGGCCTTCAAAGCTTACAAAGGTGTTTGTCATTATGAATTATTTGAAAGAAGAACGGTTAAACGCACTCGCGGCCGAATATGTGGTGGGTACCTTAAGAGGCAAAGCACGTCTGCGCTATCAAAAACTATTGATGCAGTACCAAATCGTAGGTGAAACCACCGCCAAATGGGAAGAATACTTGGTAGGCTTCTCAGACGGCATAACCCCTGTAAAGCCTCCCCATGCTGTGTGGGAACAAATTCAGCATCGTCTTGATCATGGCAATTCAACAAAACCAGTGTCGAACGTTGTTGAATTTGAACAAGCAAAGCAGGCTAGATGGCGTTATCTCTCCTTTCTGTCTACCGCTGCTGCAATGATATTTGCGGTACTTCTTGTCGTGATGATGCCAGTAGCCGACGAAGAAACGTCACATGTTGCGGTGTTTAATAACGCCGACAATGCGCCGTTATGGGTAATAGAGATTTCTGAATCCACTATGGATGTAAAAGTGACCAGTGCATTTGCTGCTACGACCGATAAAGACTACGAGCTATGGATGGTACCTGAAAATGGTGAAGCACCTATTTCATTAGGCTTAATGCCTGAATCTGGCTTCGAGCATTTTGCGACGAATGCCATATTACTTGATGGTAGTATTGCTGCGCTTGCGGTGAGTTTAGAAGCGCCAGGCGGCTCAAAAACCGGCGCACCTACTGAAGTGTTATACATAGCGCCGCTGGTTTCTGTGTAATAAAGAAGACATTTCTAAAAAAGTACTTTTGAAAGCCGGCGTTCAAGCCGGCTTTTTTGTGTTCGATAAAAGGGTTTTAAATAAAAGTAAATAAACTTGCATCCAACTTCGCATCCGAATCGTTTGGCTTTATGAACTCACTCACTAAGAGACATAATATGATTTCGATTAAACGTTCAGTAGTTGCTGTATCTTGCGCACTTATTGCCGCAGGCGCAGTGGCTTCAAGTCACCGAGAAGCACCTAATATTACACGTCACCCCGCTTTAGACAGCACCGACTTTTACGCATTTAATAGCTACGAAGAAGGGCGTGAGGGCTACGTTACTTTCATCGCAAATTACATTCCACTGCAAGATGCCTATGGCGGCCCTAATTATTTCGCCATGGATCCAAACGCGCAATATACTATTCATATCGACAGCGATGGCGATGCAGTTGAAGACATTAGTTTCGTTTTTGAGTTTCAATCTATGCTTGCCGCTGAAAACGAAGGCATTGCATTACCTATTGGCGCAGCCGGCGAAGAAAAAATGGTGAAAGTGCCATTAAAGAACATTGGCCCTGTTAGTGCTGACGATCAAAGTGCAGCCAACTTCTCAGAAATGTATAGCTTAACAATGGTATCGGGCGACATGCAAAGCGGCGAGCGTACTACGCTGACGCCAAGTGCAGGTGATATGTTTACCAAACCACTTGATTACATTGGTAATAAAACCTTTACCAGCGAAGCAGAATACGCACGTTATGCTGAAAGTTTTATTTATTCGTTTTCAATACCAGGCTGTGACGACATGGCAAAGGTATTTGTAGGCCAACGTAAAGACCCGTTTGTAGTAAACCTAGGTAAAACCTTCGACTTGGTGAATTATGTGCCCGTTGAAGGCGATAGTGCCCCTGGCGCAGGTGATGGTGCTGGTTTTCCAGGCGGTATTACCCAAAGCGATGACAACGATGACTTAGCCGATAAAAATGTGACCTCAATTTCTGTTGAAGTACCTTCAGCATGTGTTACTGGCGACGGTAATGGCGTAGTGGGTAGTTGGACAACAGCCAGCCTTCCACAAGCACGTATCCTAAACCCTGATGCAACCTTTGAATCGCCAGAAGTTAATGGCGGCGCGATGACCCAAGTATCTCGCTTAGGCAGCCCATTAGTTAACGAACTGGTTATCGGTATTGGCGATAAAGATACCTTCTCTAGTGCCCACCCAAGTGATGATGGTCAGTTCGCTGATTATGTTACTCACCCTGCACTACCAGAATTACTAAACATCTTGTTTAAAGATGCAGTAAACACAACGTTAGGCACATCAATAGAAACGTTAGCGCCAACTAATTTCCCAAGAAATGATTTAGTTGCTGCGTTCTTAACAGGTTTCCCTGGCGTTAACCAACAGGCAACGGTAACGGCGTCTGAAATGCTTCGCTTAAATACAGGCATTCCAGCAACACCTGCAGCCGACCAATCTGCATTCGGTGTAGCAGGCGACGATTTAGCTGGCTTCCCGAACGGAAGAAGACCTGGCGATGATGTGGTAGATATTGCCCTACGCGTTGTGATGGGCCGCTTATGTTATCCCATTCCAGTGAATGGTGAAGATACTGATTTAGGCTTGTGTACTGAAGAAGATGCAAGCGTAGGTAATGTTCCATTCACTGATGGTGCGCCAGTTGATGCCAGTATGACCGATGCGTCATTCCCTTACCTTAAAACACCTATAGCGGGTTCTGAATAAGGAGTGATGATTATGAACAACGCTCTTTTAAGAGGCTTAGTTTTGGTAGGCGCACTCAGTGCGCTTACTGGATGCTTTGACAATGACGATGATAAGCCAGAAGTAAACGTGGCACCGGTAGCTGAAGATGCCATGTTTACTACCCAGGCTGATATTGCGTTCACCGAAATGCTCAGTGCAAGTGATGCTAATGGCGATGCTTTAACTTATACGCTAGCCACAGACAGCGCAAACGGAACCACAACGGTAACAGCAGACGGTGATTTTACTTATACGCCGAATGCGCAGTTTACCGGAACTGATTCTTTTGTATTCAGCGTATCTGACGGCGTAGCCGATGCTGACACGGGTGAAGTGACTATTACTATAGATGCGCAACAAGTCTCGTTTTCAAGCTATACACGAGATGCATTTAATCAAGAAGCGACTGATGAGCCCCTTCCTATTAACGGAAGAGAATTCACTCAGGATGCCGAAGAAAGTAGTTTTGATGACTTAATACCTCAGCAATAAATAGCATTAGCGCCATGGATGGCGCTGTTTTTTTCTTAAGATTGTTTACTTTACGTTTATCTACCCTAGGAGTTCATACTATGAAGTTAATGACTCGGCTTATCGCACTTAGCGCTTTGTCTATATTATGCTCATCGGCGCTGGCATTTAATGATACAGCCTCTCTTAGCGGTACATCAGGCGACATTCCTAGCAATAAAGTTATCGCCACATGGAGTGCACAACCTCAAGCAAAAATGACCATAGCACAAGCACAAACAGTGCTCAGTCAAAGCCGTTATCCCGATGCAACAGGTAATGAAAGACAACAGGTGATTCGCTTCATCCATTATCAAAAACAGCAAAAAAGTTCCCTTTCAGCTAGTGCGCAAACGCAACTTATGGTGTTAGAGGCCAAGGTGCTGCAAGGCACCCATCAATTTCGCGAAGCTGAAGCTATTTTAAACGAAATAAAAACGCCCCTTTATGCACCTGCTTTACTGCTACTAGCAGACATTAACATTCAGCAAGGCAACCCCGTTGCGGCCAAAAAATACTGCCAACAATTAGTTGGCAAAACCAGTTATCTATTGGCTTTCACATGTATTTTAAACGCCGAATTCACACTTAATACTAATAGTGCTAGCTACGAGAAACTACTAAACCTTGAGGCATTTGCTGAAAAATCTCGTGTGGAAAAAACGAATGCTAATAACACTAGCATCAAGCAAGGGGGCGCGAGCGAACGCCTGTGGTACTACGAAACCTTGGCAGCAATGGCCTACACCCTTGATAAACCAGAGGCTGCGCTTTCACACCTGAACAAAATAGACACACAAAAACTGCCCGTAAGCGCACTATTGCTATGGTCTGATGCTAAGCTCAAACTTTCAAAATCTCAAGATGTGATTAAAAGGCTTACAGCAATTCAAACTGCAGCTAATCGCAATTCCAACAGTACAGGAAAGAACATAGACGATGGTTTATTGCTTCGCATGGCAAAAGCAGAACGGCAAATAAGTCTTCATGATACTGAAATTCAAAAGCAATTAGCTGATAGAATGGCTTTACGTACTTGGCGGGAAGATGTTTCTCATGCAGCGCAAGTAGCTAGTTACTTTTTAGATATTGACTATAAACCAGCTATAGCCCTGAAATTCGCTAGGCTAAACTGGCAAGCAGCACAAACACGAAGTGACGCTAGGTTACTGGCACGGGCCGAAAGCGCTGTTGCCACATCATCGACATTGAATTAAAGAAAATATATGAAAGCACTTGTAGTTACTCTTTTTTTGTCACTTTTAGTTATGAACGCAAGCGTAGTAAACGCCCACGAACTGAGTAGCGGGTATTTAACCCTCAACGCGGGTGAAGAAAATACCTATAGCGGCGAATTGTTATTAAAGCCCGATGATATTGGGCAAGTAGCAGGGCTAGATACCAACGGAGATGGCGCACTGACGTGGGGTGAGATTCATCAAAATCAGCCTTTGTTAGAGCGCTATATAACGAAAGTGCTAAGTATTAGAGTAGATGACTCGCCCTGTGAAATTAACCTTAGCATGCCAAATATTAGAAGTGTTTCCGGCGATTCTTACTTGGTCTCACCAATTCAAGTTATGTGTGGATCAGATGGTATATTGGGCATCCACTACGACGGCATTTTTGAACATAGCCCTACCCATAAGCTGCTTGTAAACGTAAACCTTGCTGATCAATCAGGAAGTCGTGCACAAGGCAGTTCACAAAGCACTTCAGAGAACACGTCTGTTACCAGCGTACTTGATACAGATAGCCGCAGCGTTACATTCGATGCTAGCACTACGTCACTAACCGCATTGTTCATTTCGCTAGTGTACGAAGGTGTATGGCATATCTTCATTGGTATCGATCATATCCTGTTTCTAGTGGCTACTTTGCTTACCGTTAACCTGGTAAGAGAGCAAAAACAGTGGCAAAAAGAGCCTTCAACTTCTCGAATACTAAAGCACACTGTAATATTAGTCAGTGCGTTCACCCTAGCGCACTCTATTACCCTGACCGCTACCGCCCTGAATTTTATTGCGTTGGATAGCCGTTTAGTCGAGCTTGGAATCGCTATTTCAGTGCTGCTGACTGCTCTTAATAATATCTATCCGCTCATTGTGCGATTAGGTATTATTACCTTTGCCTTCGGCTTATTACACGGAATGGGGTTCGCCAGCGTATTTGCCGATTTAAATGCCCAGTCAAATAACCTTGTGCTTAGTGTGGCTGCATTTAACATTGGTGTAGAAGTGGGTCAGTTAGCTATTGTGGCCGTGTTACTTCCTTTGCTGTTGTGGCTTAGACATTATACGTTTTATGCCAAAACTTTAATGCCGCTGGTATCTTCAGTCATTGCCATCATTGCGATTAACTGGACGATTCAGCGCTGGTAACGATCATAGCAGTAAACCTTGTTTAGAACGCTTAACACTGGTGTTAAGCGTTTTTTTTGAATGCAACATGTCATCGCGAGTGTCACGCCAAATGTCACAAATGTAACCTTGATTGCACCTCACGTTTCTGCCGCATAACCTTTGCCCCTACACGCTGGGTATCAATGAGGTTTCTAGCACAGGGTTAATTATTTACATAAGAGCAAGCAATGAGTAGTCGCGAGCAAAATCGGGTTCTGGCAGGCCCCACCATTCCCACATTTTTCTATTACGTTATTCCCTCAATGATAGGCTTACTATCACTTACCACCGCTAGCCTTGTAGACGGCATTTTTGTGGGAAATATCGTCGGCTCAGATGCGTTAGCCGCCGTTAGTTTGCTGCTGCCGTATTTAACCTTCCTTATAGCTATATCACTCATGCTCGCCATTGGCGGCGCGGTAACGGCAGGCAAGTATTTAGGCGAAGGGAACACTACCGCCGCCTCTGACATTATGAGTAAAACTCTGATAACCACTGTGCTAGTTAACGTTTGTTTTGCACTGCTAAGTTTTGCTCTTGAGCCTACGTTATACGTAATTTTAAACGTACCTGCGCCTATTAAACCGCTGGTAACCGAGTATTTTGCCATTATTCGTTGGGTGTTCATTCTGCAACTAAGCACCATGGTGCTTTATTATTTTGTGCGCACCGATGGTCATCCTGTGCTGGGAACAAAAGCCTTAGTCATAGGGGCGCTTACTAATGTTCTTCTTGATTGGGTATTCATATTGCACCTTGATATGGGAATAGCGGGCGCCGCCTATGCTACTGCCATCGCGCAGCTTATACAGTGCGTGGTGCTTATGACCTACTTTTTCAGCCAAAAACGTACCCTACGCTTTTCCTTTAAGCAGAAAAATTGGCGTGCTATTTTCTCCACTGCCTATAACGGCGTTTCAGAATTCGTAAATGAAGTATCAGTTGGCGCCCTTTTCTTACTCCTAAACTGGCTGCTGATTGCACAGTTAGGGGCTAATGGCGTTGCTGCGTTTAGCGTAGTGAACTATTTTATTTTTCTTAGCGTGATGGTGTCTTATGGGGTAGCGGATGCTCTTCATTTACTGGTTAGTCAGAATTACGGCGCAAAGAACACCATTCGAGTTTACGCATTTCTAAAAATTTCACTTTCAAGTGTTTTACTCACTGGCCTGCTGCTAGCGGGTGCACTGATTTTTGCACAAGCACCTCTTACCACCTTATTTTTAAATGAACGAGACAGCGAGGTAACCGAGCTTGTTAGTCACGTTATAGGCCTGATGTGGCCGGTGTTCATTGTAAATGGCATTAATATTCTTCTAGGGTGCTACCTAACGGCCATTCATAAACCCGCGCCGTCGGCATTGTTAGCGCTATGCCGTAGTATTTTATTTCCCGCAACTATGCTGGTGTTCCTCTACGTTATTTTTTATCACAGCACGCTGTTGGCGCTGTCACCTTCCCCACTATTATTTCTTATCGCACTGCCCATTGCCGAATGGCTCACCTTTAGTTTTGCTCTCATATATAGCTATCGATTCCGCCCCACTACGCTTTTGGAATAAGTAACAAATGTAAACTAACTTGAGCATGATAATCATTCTCATTACGATGACGGGGAATTTTAATGTCTGAGTAAGGGGAGAAAAGCATGGCCACAATCGCCAAGCAAATTGCAGATAATGCATCCTACCAAGCTTTTGTTAACGGCTATTTAAAAGAAATAGATGAAGGGGTTTGGCACTCGATAGTGCAATGGAAGACAGCAAGTGGCTTCAATACAGAAAACCACGATAAATTCATGCTGGAATTACAACTTCAGCACAGTGAAATAAAGCTGGTATTCGGTGTGGCGTTTCGCTCAATCGTGGGAAGACACAAACTCACTGGAATTTACCATCAACGTCCAAACAGCATGGAATGGCACCCACTAGACTCTATTTCAGCCATCATGCTATTGATTAAAGAAATCTACGCTCGGTCAAACACCCCTCATGTTTGTGAGCAGGAATTGGAACTCACATCACGCACTATTGAAAGCCATCAGGTAATGGCTGATTATGTCCAAGAAAGAAAAGATGATCCCGCACTAAAAAGTCCTCGCTTTATTGACTCTGAACAGTCGGTGTTGTTTGGTCACTGGCTCCACCCTACTCCAAAATCTCGCCAAGGTATGCACCGTTGGCAACACGCGCATTATGCCCCTGAACTTAAAGGCAGCTTCAAACTACATTTTTTTGCCGTAGAGAGGAAATGGCTAAACCAAAGTTCGGCGATTGAACTTTGCGCAGAACACATTGTGCTTCGTATAGCAGAGCAAGACGCTGGCGATGAACAAGTAGCTTTGATTAAGCAGTTTAGTGAAGCGGGCAAGGCGTTAGTGGCGGTTCACCCACTTCAAGCAGAATGGTTACTAAAGCAAGATTACATCCACCAGTTAATTTCCACTGGGCAATTACATCCATTAGGCCCGCTAGGCGCAAAGTTCACACCAACGTCATCGGTTCGAACCCTTTACTGTGAAAAGCTCAACTTCATGGTGAAAGTTTCTATTCCGGTTAAAATCACCAACTCCATGCGTGTAAACATGGGTCATGAGCTTGATGCTGGCGTGACCTTAGCGAAGCTACTTAATACAACACGTTTTTCGTCTCTGCATTCACAGTTTCAAGTTATTGGCGACCCCGCTTACCTATCACTTTCTTTACCTGATATGGATGAAAGTGGCTTTGAAATGATATTGCGCGATAACCCATTTAAACAAACCGAGAAAGAATTAGGCATTGGAGGAATACAATCAATAGCGGCGCTGGTGCAAGACGCTATTCTCCCTAACGACCGTTCAAAGCTTGCCACTATTATTCATACGCTGTCTGTTCAAGAGGGACGTTCAGAGCACCAAACAAGCATTGCATGGTTCGACCGTTACTGGAAATGCGCAATAGAGCCAGCCATTCGATTGTTCGATCAATTTGGTATTGCACTAGAAGCCCACCAGCAAAACTCCCTATTAGACCTAACTGAAGGCTATCCGAAAACGTATTTTTATCGGGACAATCAAGGGTTCTACCTTTCAAGTTCGGTTAAAAGCACGCTACTACAGCTAGAGCCCGACCTCATTAAATGCCCAGATCTATTTTACGATAACGACATGATTTTCGACCGCTTTGGCTATTACTTAATAATTAACCAACTCTTCTCGGTAATTAACCGCTTCGGCTTAGACGGGTTAGTTAGCGAAGACACCCTGCTAAACCTGGCCCGCATAAAATTAGATAAGCTACTAACCCAAGTATCTTCACTAGGGCAAGGGTTGATACGCTCCATTACAGAGCGTAAGTCTATTCCTTGCAAAGGCAACCTGCTGACCCGGGTAGATGACGTTGACGAGTTACAAGCTGAGATGGAACAAGCCGTTTATACCCAAATTAAAAACCCATTTTACTGCTTAACACCGCCAGTTTCCCTCCCCAATAATCCAGCCACCACATTCGAGGTTTGCCTTGAATCAGCCTAATATTCAGAAAAGACCTGCATTAATGCATGTGAATAAGGGGCTAAACACACGTTCAAAAGCCCGTGTAGTCAAACAACTCGTTGAAGCATTATTATTTGAGAAGCTTGTTCCTTACCACTATACCAACGGCAGCTTTTGGTTTTCAGTTGGCTCCACCCGTTACATCGCCCGCGGCCATATCTCAAGCTTCGGCCGAATTCGATTAGATGCTACCTATATAAAACAAATTGCGCCCTTCAAGACAGCCACCATTGATTTACCTACCTTAGTAAACGACTTACCCGCAAGTGATAGCACAAAACGCCAATTGCTAAAGGAGTTAGATCAAACTATCGGGTTTTGTGAATGGAACGATGTGCATTTATCACAATTACAGAGTCGACGACATCTAGTCTACTCGGCCTTAGAATCAGCCATTTTAGAGGGCCATCCCTACCACCCTTGTTTCAAAGCCCGCACCGGCTTTAGCACTAGTGATCATGCGAACTATAGCCCAGAAGCAAATAACCATTTCAAGCTTCACTGGTTGGCCATTAAACACGCCTTTTTAGCAGAAAACTTGCCAACGGAAACCATGCATTTTTGGCAGCAAGAACTGGGCAATGAAACACTAAATACTTTGCAGCAGCGGTTAAATACTACAAGCACACATGGCCAAGAATATGGTTTTCTACCTATCCACCCTTGGCAACGACAAGTATTAGCATCTGAGCTCACACAACCTATTAATAACAAAGATGTTATTGATTTAGGTGAATGTGGCGATAGTTATCAGGCCACTATTTCGGTGAGAACGTTACTGAATGTAACCTCACCAAACAAAGCGCATGTGAAGCTGCCTATGAACATGGTTAATACATCTTCTTTGCGCACCATTGAACCTCATTCAGTGACAACAGCACCGGTCATTTCGAACTGGTTAGATACCATTATCAAGCAAGATAGCTGGTACCAAGAAAAGCAAAACCTTGCTATCCAAAATGAATATGCAGGCATCGTAGTTCGACACCCCGATACTACTGTGGGGGCCGAGCATTGGGCGAACAAACTATCCCCAAGTCTTAGTGTAATTTTTCGCAACAGCCAACCGCTAAAAGAAGGCATTACGCACGCCCTTCCCTTTGTTGCATTATCTCTGGTTGAACACGACGGTTTGCCCTTTATCGACCCATGGATAAAAAAATACGGCTGCGAAGCTTGGCTAACACAACTACTTGAAGTAACGGTTATTCCGGTGTGGCACTTGTTAGTTAAGCACGGTATAGCTTTGGAAGCCCATGCACAAAATATGATTTTACGGCATGACAATGGCTGGCCAACGTCGGTGGTATTGCGGGATTTTCATGAAAGTTTAGAGTATGTCGACAGCTATCTTGCGCAGCCAGCGCTAACGCCTCACTTCGCTAATTTACACCACGATTACATTCATGCACCAGCCAATCAATTTTACTGGATGTCAGATGTAGATGCACTGCGTGAACTCTTCGTAGATACCTTGTTTGTATACAATCTTACCGATGTAGCCGAGTTGATGCATCGCTATTATCACTATGAAGAAAGCCAGTTTTGGCAACAAGTTAGTCATGCATTAACAGCCTACGAAAAAACGGCTAAGCCATGCCCTACTCGCATAAGGAAAATCAAATTACTTGCGCCCACTATTCAAACTGAATCTCTACTCGCCAAAAAGCTGAGTGGCCAAGGGACGCAAGAATTTCATCACACTATCCCTAACCCTTTACATCCACTTTAATGTGCAGGAGATTTTCATGTTAAGTGTTGATACCACATTTTATTCCACCCACGATTTCGAACGTTTTTACCAGCAATTTTCAGCAATTGCCGAACTGCATGCAAAGCACACAAATATTGCCGTTTGTCTTAGCGATACCGCTACATGGTTAGCCCTATGCCTCTACGCTAAAAACCATGATATTTCAGTGATGCCAATTCACCCAGATACGCCGCTGTCACAGGCCAAGCGTAGCGCCAGCAGAGCTAAATGTGGGGTATTGTTTTACGGCGACATGCACTCCCCAATTGCTGTTGAATATGAAGGTGAGGCAGACCAGCATGCCGGGCTTATTCAAATGAGCTCTGGCACAACGGGGGAACCTAAGTGCTTAAAACGAAGTTGGGTAGCTATAGATGTAGAAATAGCCAGTTACATTTCTCACTTCCCTGAGGCTGACGCTATGACCCCTTACGTAGCCTGCCCAGTCACCCACTCATACGGACTAATATGTGGGGTGCTAGTAGCGCTCGGTAGAGGCAAAAGCCCGACAATTATTACCAATATCAACCCAAAATTTATAATGAAGTTATTGCTGGCAGCAAAAAAACCGCTACTTTACTCGTCACCTGCGATGTTAAATATGCTTAGCATGTTATGGCCGAAAACCAGCACGCTTTATGCCGCCATGACTTCTGGTACCTTAATGTCGAAACCAACCCGCGATAAGGTAAGTGAACGAGTAACGCATTTATACCAACAATACGGATGTTCTGAATCTGGTTGTGTCAGTCTAGGCCCTCTCACATCTTCCAACACCAGCATTGGTCATGTTCTGCCTCATATTCAGATATCGTCTGGGCATGACGTCAATTACCCTGAAGAAATTGTGATAACCGTACCTGCAATAAATGCTAGCCATCAGGCACACGTTATCCATACCCAAGATTTGGGCTATTTTGAGCATGCAGAAAATGTGTCACCGATGCTGCATTTCATCGCGCGCCAAGACGACACCATTATTGTCTCGGGTTTAAATGTATACCCACAAGAGATAGAAGATATTGTTCTTGAACACCCAAGCGTGACCGATGCCGTACTGTTTAAAGTAAACGACACCACGGCGGGTCAGCGAGCCTGTTTATATTTCACCACCGACAAACTCGATGCCGATACGCTTCGGGCTTGGTGTGGCGACAAACTTGCCGCGTACCAAATTCCGCAATTTTTACATGCAGTGGAGCACATTGAACGCCTAGCAAACGGCAAAGTGAATCGGAAAAAACTGGCAGAAGCATACTGTGCCCAAAAGCACCAAAACGAACTAGCACAGATGGCAGAGTAACCCCATGGATAAACAAAACATTATTGATGCCATTAAATTGGTACTTGAAAAAGAGCTCAACAACCAAAAGCTGCGCGACTTTAGACCAGCGGCTCGGCTAAATGAAGACTTGTATTTAGATTCAGTACAGATAATGCAGCTACTGGTTCATATAGAATTGACGCTTGGTATTGATATACCCGACGCTGCGCTGAGTAATGAAGACGTTGCTACCGTATCTTCGCTAGCAGACTTTCTGTTAAGCCAGTCAAACGGCCGAACTAACGAAACTAGCAATGCGACAAATGAGGTAACTGAGGTCCAACAAGAGTTTGAAGATATCAAAGTGCACTGCTTTGTGAGCTGCTTATGCGAAAGCATTAAAGCTGATCCGCGCGTAGATCACAGACCATTCTATTTTGGCGTGTGGGACGCTGAAGTACTCATTAGCAATGACCACCATTTAGCCTACCACTCAGATGACATTAACCACGATGAGTTTAGAGCCTGGTATAAAAAAATATATGGTGTATCGGTTACGCCATGGTATTGCGAGTCACTCACCAAAAAAGAAAACATTCACACTTTGCAAACCTTGCTAAAGCAAAAGTCTGAAAGCGAAAACATTATGGTAATGCTTGATATGTATTTGCTGCCAGAACGTGAGAACAAATTTAATCAAAACCCTTTCCCTCACTATGTAATGTTAGAAGAGACAGGCGAGCCAGATATATGGTTCATGCATGACCCTGACTTTCGCTGGGAAGGCACGCAAAATAAATCACAAGTCATCGCCGCTATTGAATCAAAAGCTGTTGCAGGCGGCTATATTTTTGATAGCAGCAAAATAACGCCGAGTAAAAATTCCGTTATCGCCGATTACTTCCTCAGCTGCTTCAACGCAAACCACAACCCAATGACGGACAAAGTACGAGATGTTGTTCACGCACACATTGATACAGAAAATAGTGCAACCGATATTACTCAGCTTGGCGAGGCGCTTAAGCAGCTTCCCGTATTAGCAATTCGTAAGTATGCCTATGAACATGGGTTTGCGTTTTTCTGGCGAGACATCGGCTTTCCAGAAGAAGAATTTGAGTATTGGTGCGATGTGATTGAAGCCCTTGTAAGCAATTACAAAAACATTCAGTTTCGTGCCATGAAATTAGCCTCTGACCAACTAAGTCAGGCTCATAAAAAAGCATTAATAGAAGAAATACTCTTACTATTAGATCAGCAAGATGAGCGCGAATTTAGCATTAAAAAACATCTACTTGAAGTATTTTCGCAGTGGTCAAGTTTGCACCAGATAAACTTACACGGCACACAGAAATGTGTTGAGGAAGTGGCAGTATGAACCTTTCAATTTGTACGATATCTTTTCGCCATCAACTCATTTCAATAGAAGAAATAGCCCAATGGGCACAGGCCAACCACTTCCAGGGCATAGAGCTGTGGGGGGCACATGCAAATAACCTCACCGATCAACCCCGTTACGATAAACAGTGGCTAGCATCTTACGGCTTAAGCGCCACCATGCTAAGTGATTATCTGCCGCTACTGGTTTCTGAAAACGTGCTCTATCACAAAGTACAACACCTTTGCAGACTAGCCAAACATTGGGGCGCCAGTAAAATTCGAACATTTGCGGGGGGAGAAGGAAGCCTTGATTATACTGAAGCACAGAGAGACGTTTTGTTTAAAAGGCTTCAGCAAGTATGTGACTGGTTAGCTCCTCATGATTTAAATTTGGTCATAGAAACTCACCCAAAAACCTACGCCGACTCCGTAGCCTCTACGCAAGCCATGTTCGCACATGTTAATAGAGATAATCTTCAGTTAAATTTTGACGTACTTCATGTGTGGGAATCAGGTGCTGAAATTACCAGCGCACTTGAAACGCTACTACCCCATATCAATCATTTTCATTTTAAAAATATTAGCGATGCATGCCACCTATCAGTCTTTGCGCCTGAAAATGTATATGCCGCAGCAGGAACACGAGAAGGCATGGTGCCTATTTTTGAAGGAGCGGTAGAGTATCAAAATTTTATTGAGTATCTACACCTTCATCATAGTGCAGGTATAGCCAATGCAGATACGTCATTAGAATGGTTTGGCAATCATGCTAAGCAAGTTCTCAGTCGCGACAGGTATTTAATCCAGCAACTACAACAAACATGCTTAAGCGCGTAGAAACGAGGTGCTTACTAATGACTATGTCGGCCACTTCGCCAAGGCATGATTCTCAGCCTGCTAATGAACGCCTACTCACGTTCGATTTTGCCCGCGGCATACTCATTATTTTGATGGTACTGGTTCACGTTTTAGATTTCTATGGAGATACAAGTACGCATGAAAGTGTAGTGGGCTCTACTATTGGGCTTCTGGCCAGCTGGCAAGTGGCCGCGTGGTTCGTATTTATTATGGGGATGTTTATTACCTACAGCGGCCAGCAAACGTTAACAACGAGTTTAAAACGTGCGTTGGGGTTATTCGCACTAGGCTATGCGCTAAATATTGCCCGAGGCGCTATCCCAATGTGGCTTTCGCTAAAAATGGGGCTAGTCACTCAAGAGCAATTGGGAAATTATACCCCTACTACCGAACTTTTAGTTGTAGATATTTTGCAATTTGCTGGCTTAGCGTTAGCGTGCTGCTTACTTATCAAACATCTATTTCCCGCTCCAAAACACTGGATTGGCTGCGCCCTTTTAGTAACTTTTCTTTCGCCCTATTTGTGGGACATTACAACAGGCTGGGCTACCCCCGATGAAGTATTAAAACTCTTCTTTGGGAATACACATCAAGGGGCAATGTTTCCCCTACTTCCTTGGCTAGCCTACCCACTTGCAGGCATGGTATTCGGCTGTTGGTTAAAATATTCAAACAACATTCAACAGTTTTTTAAAACATCACTTTGGATAGGTGCAGCACTTACCGCCACTGGCACGTTACTTATAATGACCAATACCGATTATCATATGGCCAGTAACATGCGAGCTGGCCCAGGAATGATAATTAGCTTAACGGGTGGTGCGCTTGTTTTTTTATGGCTTTGCCAACGTTTAACACAAGATCAGAGTGCCAATCGCTTTGTTTTACTTTTGTGCTTTTGGGGGAGAAACGTTACAACCTACTACGTTATTCAATGGTTGTTGATTGGCTGGGGGTTGATGCTAGTAGGCTCCCAACAATTGCCGCAAATAGCAGCAGTTTCGGCAATGCTAGTGGTAATGGTACTGTCTCATTTTGGCGTAGTGTTTTGGTTAAAGGTACGCAGTATTCGCACTATGAAATTTGCTTAACTACCATCAAGGTTCTTGGCTTCAACAGGTATTCAACGCCTTTTGAAGCCAAGAATGTTTATCTTTTATTCAGTCAGACATATAACGGTAATAAAACCCTAAAAAAAACTTGTACACCTGAGCTACATCGCTATAATGCAGCCTCATCGATAGCAAGACTATCTAAGCCAGTGTGATGGAATTGGTAGACATGACGGATTCAAAATTGATAATGTCTAACACCCTTATGTAGGCAAGTCATTGAAAGGTAAGCGCCTTTTGACTTAAACAAGCTAAAACATGCTTGCAAAGATTTGCAAAGTTTTTAAACCTCGCAAATATTAAAATTTGATGCCAGAGTGATGAAATTGGTAGACATGACGGATTCAAAATCCGTTGCTAGAAATAGCGTGCCGGTTCAAGTCCGGCCTCTGGTACCATCTCTTCTTTTTTGAAGGAGATACTAAGACCGACTATTAATTCGGTTTTTTTGTATCTATAAAGAGCGGCTCTACCCCATAAACGGGGGATCAGCACTCACCTCTATACTAAGCGGCATATGATCACTAACGCCGATCCATTCATTACGCTTGCCGATAAATAATTTTGACTTAAGAATAATATCTCTAGAAAAAAATGCATAATCGATGTGGTATGGTTTTTCTTTTTTTCGATGCAAGTGAATGTTGGAGAACTCTCTTTACCTTGCCCCTCTTTAAATTGTTCGTGATATAAGCTCGAAATCCCCATTTCTCTTAACTCAGCTATGACGTCGCTATGACTCCATCAACGATCTCCCTTATCCCAAACCGCATTACTATTAAAATCTCCGATAATAATCGTTTTCTCATTTTCCAAGTCATTTCTGTGAATTTTAAGATATTTCCAGAATTGCCCCATATAACCAAATATCTGGGAACGTTGTCGATGTTCTATCAAAATTGCTACTCACACCTCTTTTTTTGACTAAGGCTTTTATAGATACACTTCACACGCAAAAAGAAAGTTGCGAGCACTGACGGGCTTCAACAGACGATTAACAAACCATCAGACTCTAGACTTCCAGTTTGACTGAATGTTAGAGAACAACTTTATACTATTCAGTTTATAGACTCCAAGGATTTATCTACGTAGTGGCATAGTGAACAAATGCATAGATAAGCGTCTAGCTTTAATCCAACAGAATTATTCTATTTATTGATGGCTCATGAATCCTTGATACGCATTTTCCCTTATCAATATCAACAGGTTGTGTGCAATTTTGAAATTCTACTTTGGATTTGATCTCAGACTCAATGTTGTATGAAAAAAGTGAACCTTGATCATTTTGAAAATATATATAATTTTCGTCCACTAACCAACGATATGAATTAGATGAAAGTGAGAGTATTAGTTCATCCTCTTTATCAGGATGATATCTCCAGACTCCTGGAAAGTATAATTTTGAGTAAAATAAGTCGCTGTCGTTGGCCTTAGAAATAAACCCACCTTTTACAATTAATTTTTTCTCTTCAAATGAAGAAAAATTTTGTGAAAACAAATGAGAGGATTCACCGTCGTATTTAGAATAAATTAGATTGTTTTTGTAGATTGTTGGGTTGTACCCCTTTGTAGAATAAATGGGTCCTACAATTTTGTTATGCTCAATTCGATAGACTTCAATTTTATCTTCAACCTGAATTGCTAGTTTTTGTACCTCATCTTCAACTGTAAGTGAGTTGATCGACTTTTCTTCATCAAATGCACTGAGTTGTGTATTTTTCTTCGTAGCTGTATTGAATGACCAAACTTGTTTTATTCCCCCACGATTCGAAATATATAAAATTTCATCACGATTATACAGTTGGCCAAAATTGTTTTTTGCGTTAGATCCAGTAGTGAAGCTGGCAGACTCGCCAGTATAAATATCTGCATAAAAAAGACCTTGGCCTACCAACTCACCGCTAGTCATAACTAACCCCTGCCCAGTTGAGACAATACTTTTAATTGGGCTAAAAGTAGGAACGCTGTTTCTAGCAACTTCATTTGAACCTTTAAAGCTGACAAAGGTAATCCCACGCCGGTTATTTAAAAATGATAAAGTTTTCCCATCCCATCCAACCGAAAAGTTTGTTACTTTCAGCGATATTTCCCAAACGCTTCTCCAATTGTCAGATGCATCTACCAACTCAATTTTATGTGAAATTCCATCTGTGCTTGAGAGCATTGCCACCAGCTCAGAGTCAGGTGATGCAATAATATTGTAAAAACCAATACCCCCTCCATGCTCTTTCTCAATTTTCTCCACTTTTCCCGTTGTTAAATCTCCAAGGAATATACTCGATGCAGTATCATTTAATTCAGCATCACTAAAAAGCACCTTGTCATGGTGAAAAAGAGAAATAGATGAAGAGTAAGAACCTGAATTACAAGGAAAAATTTTTATTGAGTTTGTGATCTCCCCTTTTTCAATAGTAGCTTTTCGAAGCTCACAACTATTTTCATCTGACTCTCTGTACATTAGCTCATTTGCGCTAATCCACGCAGGTTTATTAATGTTTTTATATTTATTAGAAATTAACCGTTTTTGTTTTGCTTCTTGATCGAAAATGGCGACTTGCCAATTGTCTTCATCAAACCTTTTCGTTGTATATGCGATAAGGCCATTGCTTGAGTTATAAGCTAACTCAATTTTTATATCGGAATTAGCTAAAACCTCGGTCGTCATAGCGTTTTGAAAATCAAATGAGGTAGGTTTTGTCGTGAAATACGTAACTGAAAACACGAATACCAAAGCTATTAAAAGTGAGAAAATGACTGTTAAAACAACTTTTGCAATAAGAGAAGTATCAAGAGTCTGATCTTTATCAATGCTTTCATTAGTATCTTCGAGGACGATTTGGTCCTCAATATGTTGCTTTGCGACTTCTTTATATTCCTCAATATGAGACGTGAACGTATAGCCCTTTTTCGCAGTGTTAACGATCACATTGTTGGACAGTCCTGCCCCCCGCAACTTACTTCTTAATGAGGATACCACTCGAGTAAGTGAGTTGTGGGTTGCTTCTGTGCTCCTCCAATGAGTCAAAAAAGTATCGTAAGTAACCAAATTATTACTATTTTCGATTAGCAACCTAAGAACTAAAGACTCCAAATAATCCAGCTTCAAGGGAATAGCGTGAGGATCACTTATAGGCATGAGTGTAGCGTTTGATAGCTCAAGCCTCACTTCCCTGTTAATGACTATAGAATTCATTTGCAAAAAATCGCCAACAATACTGCGAAGGATAAATATGTAAGAACTTTATAACAGTTTTATAAGTACTTCAAACTCCAGAAAAGCTTAAATAATCGGCGTTTAACTAAATTAATAATAATTTTAATACTTGAGGTATCTATGATGAACCACTTAAAGCTGCTACCCGCCTTTTTAATGTTAGGAACTCAATATGCATCCGCTAATATCGACTCAGTATCACTATATGGCAGTACAATTAGTCCTTATACGATTACGACCCAATTGGGATCAAATAACGTTGATAGTGACGATGACAAACAAAAACCTACCAATATTTGTAAAGGCTACCCCTTTTGTAAATATAAAAACATTCTGGTAATAAACAGAGTAAACAACCAAAATCATAAAGCTGTATAGGAAGCTAAAGATGGACTATAAAGCGCTTTTGGAGGAAGCATTCAAAGAAGGTTATAGTGCGGGAAGACAAGATGGATTAAACGGAGTTTACATCAAACCCAGAGTGAGTTTTGAACGTTATTTACTTGAGTATTTTAACGATGATAATAATCCTATTCCCAAAAGTGTCTCTGGTAATCCAGTTCAGTAATTTATTATTAAATAATCTAGAATTCCAAATTAGCCAGCAAACAATTACTACTAATTTAAAATTGGCATTAATCTTGCGCTGGCTTAAAATACACTTCTCATGCTAATATAAAGTGTTTTGAATGAATGGTGTAGGATTCATATTAGTGAATTTAATTTCACTAAAGCAAGAGCTTACAGCAGCCATAAAAAATCGGAACAGCGAGAGTTTTCTTAAAGAGCAATTATATGGCTACAAATCGATTTTTTCGAACAAAGTATTTCCTGACAACACTAAACCAAGATTCTTCCCTGCAAAAATAATCAGTAACGAACATGCTTACATGTTCAGCTCCCGACAAATTTCAAAACGACAGTTAATTGACAATTACTGTGCAAATGGAAAAGTTCTTATCGGAAAATCCCGTACTATTAATTGCTGTAAATATAATTTTGGCGAATGGAAAAATGCGAATTTTCTACTTCACCTAAACTGAGACAGGTTTAATTCGAGTTTTCTGCAATGATGAATGCAGAAGACGACAATGAAAAAATAATTTTGGCTGTCGAGCATAAATTTAAGAGTCTCTCTGCAAATAGCAAACTCAATAAGACATCATCAGATACTAAGCATCCTACTTTAAAAATAGCAAACAGCGAATCAATCGACAAAAATTTTTTAAGTACGGAAAGCTTTCAAATTGAATTCGTCGGCTCACTTGCTGCCTTAAAGCTGTTGTTATTTTCTGACGTGAAGACTCTGAATTTACCGTTGATTGGTGCAAGATTAACTGGGGCGACAATCAAAAAGTAAAAAGTGTTCTTGAAACTATAGTTTCAGGTATCAATGAAAACGCTGTTCAACAAAGTGAATAAAGAAAGATTAAGCATGCCGTAAAAGGCTTAAATATTCAGTTTCGTACAATACAATTTGAGTCAATCTTCAGCAAACTGTCACCCTAGCCATTAGAAATAGAACAATTTTAAAGTCAGGTTAGCCCGTACAACACCACATAATTTTCTGGAAATGCCTCAAATCTATTGAAAAGGTTTTCAAATAGAGCTTTCATTTTTATCTACTCAGCAGCGTAAATTAATGCAGATTTGCTAATATGAGCTTATAAGCTTATTTCCAACGTCGTTTTACCCCTAATACCTTTTGAAGGAATAGAAACGATTGTCAACACCCCTTCATCTAAAAATGAGAAATGACACATATAAGATGCGCGTAGCTGATTCCTTTTTCGGAAATTCTCTTCTAAAACTAAATAAATTGTTGAGGCTTCAAGATCAATATCGTCAACGAAAGCAGACTCAAAACCGAAAAATTCGTTGACGTACTTATACAAGGCCTTAAAAAGAGATTCTTTGGCAGAGAAAATTAATGTTGTTGCTCTATTATTAGGAACCCCATTAGCATTCAGCAGCAGTATCTCTTCTGCACTATGAATTTGATGAGCAATTTCGGCACTGACTTCTGGTGATAAATATCCTTCCAAATCAACCCCTAAGGAGTCGAATTGGTCAACACGACTTGCTATTGATACCGCCATATTTTCAGTATGGGAGATTGAACCACAATATCCTTGTGGCCAATCAGGCGCTCTATTCTTCGAGATCTTTATCTGCTGAATAAACTCATGAGGGAATTCTTGCTGCATTACTTTTTGAGCTGCGACTCTGCCAGCTAAAAACTCGGCCTGCCTTTTGGACACAGACTTTAGTATTTGATTTGGAAGTGAAATATCAAAATGATGAAACAAGGTTGATGTAAAATGACGTAATTGAAAATGGCACATTACCATATTGACTGGTAGTTTATTATGTGTCCATGTAGTGATCCTATTAATAAAAGCTGAATCATCATATTCATCCAATGACAATAATCTAAAATTTGATATATCCACTTTTTCAGCTATAGATCGTGCATGAAATTCAGACACACATATTTTCCACAACGTCGTTTACTTTCTTTATAACTACTTTGCGTTCGGTATTGATAAAAAAATGATCTCCTGCCACGACCGAATACGCAAAATCATCATCAGTTAACTCACGCCATGCAATTAGTTGATCGTATTTTACATCAACATCATCTTCTCCCCCCAAAACAGTAATTGGAATAGGTAACCTTTTACCTGAAGCCAAGTAAGAATCTGCTATTTTAAAGTCAGCGCGTAACAAAGGTATCAACATTGATATAATTTCTTGATTCTCCAAAATCTCTTTGGGTGTACCTTTCAATTTTATCAATTCATCAATGAATTCATCTTCAGGTAAGTTATGTACATTTCGTTTACCAGATTTAATGTGGGGCGCTTTACTACCTGATGCAATTAAATGCCTAGGCAAAGGTAAGTTATTGTTCTGTAATTGAACACAGGTTTCATAGGCAACCCGGCTCCCCAAACTATGACCAAAAAACACACTTGGTTTTTCACACAGGAATTCAGAAAAAGATAAGATTTTTGTTACTAACGATGACATGTTGTCATATGGTGTTTCTGCTAGTCTAGAACCACGACCAGGCGGTTGAACAATAACGACTTCTACTGAACTAGCTAGTTCGTTTAACCATGGCATATATATACTTGCAGAGCCACCTGCATAGGGAAATAAAAATAGCCTGAACTGAGCTTGAGGGACAGCACGAGGGATTAAAAATAATTTATTACTTGATGTATTATAAGTCATAATTAATGTTTACTTAGCTATTATTCTGTTTATTGCTATTTTCCGTTTCAGAAATATGCACGACTACTTTTTTAAAAATTTCGTTCATTTCGCTTACGTTCTGCCAGTCGACCTGGTCCCAATCAACTCCACAATCAAATTCACATACATTTTTTGTAAGTAACATTTTTATTACAAAGGAGGACTCGATACTGCCCAATTTATAGGCTTGGACACCTGTCCCAGTTAATTCCTTTTTCTTGACCGACTTATCATCAGGAGCGAAATATACTTCAATTAAACGATTAATTTCGTTCCTGTCGTTCACATTAAGCTGGGAAACATTATTTCTTTTTTTGTATGCTTTTTCAGTATTCAGCACCAGCTTTTTGACAGCTAAGAGTGGATCTGAAATACCATTTTCAAACGCTTTAATGACCGCTGGATATCTTGTCAATACGTTGTAATTATCATAGGCTCCCATTGAAACACCTAAAAGGTTTGAAATCTCCTTGATAGTGAGTGCCTTGTGTCCCAGCTTTAACATAGATGTATTTAATATTTCCACCTCTCGCAAAGCATCTTGAAACGCAAGTAACTTGCCGTGTTGAGGAAGCTCTTCACGGCTTGCATTTTCTTGAAATTGTTTAGTTTTTAACAATAAAGGTTTAGATGCATATACTTTAAAGTGCGCAGCACCATTGACCCCATCGTTATAAACCATTGCATAAAATCTTCTATGACCGGTTAGAATTCTATAGTCTCCGGCATCGGTAGGATAGATGGTAGGTGCTTGAATAACCTCTGAAACCGCCACATTTTCCGCTAACTCAATTATTGAGTTAATAGTCTTATTAGCCATTTTCCACTCAGTGGTACCGTACTTCAAACAATTTACGATACAAGACTTACCTACCAACACTTTGTCCTGACCCTGATAGATATTTACAAGCTGTGATTTGCTTAGTTGCCTGGAAACAAACTGATATGCATGAGAGTCACTGATAATTATTGAGGGTAAATAGCGGGCATTGGTGCTATCAGGTGATATTCTTGACAAAAATATCGATTCGTAACTATAGACTTCATCTTTTGCAAAGTTTTTAGAGTTCTTGTCGTTCAATACACTTGTGAACAAACGTTCTAATGAAATGGAGGCCAATGTATTTCCCTCAATTATACAAATTTACACACGAAAACATCCATTTTTAACGGAAGAGGTTATCTGAGATATGAAGTGACCTAGCCATTGCTTTTCAATTCTAGCTCCACACCGCCAATTCGCTTCCAGAGGCCAACTATTCCCGAGCGGCCAACCTATTCATCTCTATTACATAACTTTTCCACAGATCTCGCAATGTTGGTGAGACACTCTAATTTATATATTTTCGCTGTTTTTTGGAAACAGCAACTCTTATTCTACATAGACCATGAGTGTATTTTTCCATTTTACAACACATCTAAGTTTGGCTTTGGCGTATTTTGGCATTTAAAAAAAATGGACTTAAACATAGACAACAATAGTTTACAGGTTGAAATAATAATTCAGAACGACTCCTATCTTCAGTGACACTTGTTTAACTATGAGAGTACAAAACTCATGTATCTAGAACGACATATTTAGACTAGTCCTACCAGAGCCTTTGGATTCACACAAAGCAGATAGGTCGTGGTGCCATCCAGAACATCGTTATCTGTAAATCCTTTCACTTAAATAGGCTTTTTACCTTACTAACACCAACACAATAGCGAATTCAATCACAGCGACAATAATCAACTATTTTACTAAATCATTAGTCGGCATTTTGATCATATTTAAATCACTTGTGCCCTGAGACTTCTGTCTGATATTGTAAAATAGAGTTTTTGTAATAACAACATTTGTGGAACTTAGTGCTTTGAGTTAGGGTCATACTGTTTTAAAATTTGTCAACGAATAAAACGGCAACAACTGATACACGTTATGACCCAAATAGTAACACATCTTGCTAAATTAAGACACTATACGTTATGCTGTTACTGATGACTTCAAACGGAAAATAACATTGCAGTAACTCAAAGGAGGTTAAAGTTTTTATGCGATGATAGCTTAAAAACGACTCTGGTAGCGTCTCTAAGTATAGGGCATAGCTAATGAAAAACTGCCGAGTAAATAAGTCTTTTTCTAAATCGATCTCAAATCATCGAATTTTAGAGAGTATCGCTGAATATAAATATACAGTCAGCGAACTTATGTAGTCTTTATACGCCGCTTGATTACCATACTCAGGAATTGAGAATTCCTTTTAAAGATAGCCTTTGATCCAACCCTAGTGAACGTGGATGAATTTTGAAAATTTGGTTTTTCTTATTTCTATATATTTTTTCTTTCGGTAGTCATGCTGTTGTCAAGAGACATGATGTTCCGAATGAAAATTACGTGTTAAGTGAAGCTCCAGAGTATTTAGTTGATATGCCTGACGAGGGGCATGGGGTTTTAATTAAACCTCAATGGATTGTCACTGTTGCACATACTATATTTAGTGACTACACAGGGACCAATTTAAAAATTGACTCGAATCTCTATAAAATAGAAAAAGTTTTCATACATCCTGATTTTAAAAAGCCTAGCAAAAGTTTGCTAAAAGGTGATTTGGCTCCTCTAATGAATTTTCTAAAGGCTAGAAGCGATATTGCACTAATTAAACTGTCTAACCCCGTAAAATGTGCTACACCAATTAGTTTGTATACAAAGGCAAACGAGCAAGGCAAAGTAATTACGGTATTTGGAAAAGGGGCGACAGGTGATGGCATCACTGGCGAAAAGCTTGAAACTAAACCTTTACATCACCTTAATCAATTTAAAAATATTATAGAGAACACTGAAACTAACTGGCTGACATTTAAATTTGATGAACCTCCGACTGGACTACCGCTAGAAGGAATACATGCTTCAGGAGATAGTGGTGGGGCTTCCATCATCAATGAGCAAGGCGTTACCTATCTTGTAGGGCTTTCGAGTTGGCAGTTAGCATACGGTGACATTTCGGATTTTGAGGGTGGCTTATATGGAACGGTGGGTTATCAAGTTAGGATCTCAAGTTATATAGGTTGGATTAGTGAAATATTGAATGGTGAGAAGCGAATTTAAGCTCAATAAAATACACGAATGTGTACGCGTATGTTTGCCAAGGTAACTTGACGGTTTCATTACTAAGCTGTACTTGCTCAGACTTGATCTGACAATTACCCGTTTTCAGGTGCCACTGTCAGATTGGATTTGAGCCAAATTATCTTCAGCCCAGACCCTTTTTCCATTAATTGTAAATTTTAGCCGTCATTATTTGAGCATACAGGGTAGACCAATTACCACCCTGGCATGGTACTCACGCTAGAAACATAGTCACTATATTAAAATCCCGTCATCTTAAAGGTTCGAAAACTAGCTCATTGAAATGTTCGAGAATTACTGCATCTCACAAGGATGAGAACCCAATGATGACATGCCAACCAGCACTTTTCTGGGACCGCGGAAAGGTTTTCGTCCATGTGAATAAAGCATGTTATCAACTAATAACAAATCATTTTTTTGCCAATCAAAATAAAACAAAGATTGCTCATAAACTTCTCTAATATGCTCTAGTGCTGATTCATCGATGGGGGTACCGTCGCCAAAATAGGTATTTCTTGGCAAATTTTCTTCGCCAAAATTAGCGAGCATGCTTTCTTTAACTTCTCTTGCATGACTTGATACATGAAACAAGTGCGCTTGATTAAACCATAGTTTTTCTCCCGTAGCAGGATGCAGCGCTGTTGCTGGTAATATTTGATATGTTCTAAGGCCATCATTCTCCTTCCATTCATACTCTATTTGGTTTGCCCTACAATACTGTTCAACACTCGATTTATCAGAAGTTTGAAAGACTTCGCTCCAAGGTAAATCAATATCACCGTAGTTGCGTACATATCTTATTTTTTTTGCTTCAAATTCTTGTCTTATATCTGCATCAATTTTAGATAAAACCTCTCGACTATCTGCCAACGGTGTTTCCCCGCCTTCACTCGGGGGCAACATGCAAAGAAAACCTATACGCATTGCCCATACATTTGAATACGAAGATTCATTGTGCTGTAAAATAGTTTCTGATGCAGGATACTCAGTCGCTGTAAACACATTACCCTTCAATTGAGAACGAGGCGTTGACCGATACTTATATTCAAGCAAGGGCTCATCAAAAATAACTTCTAATGCCTGACTAAACTGTTTTCCCGTTAGAAATTTTAAACCTCGAAGAAGAACCACTCCATTTTCATCCAAGAGTTCTCTAAGTTGTTGTTTTTTGTTATTTACCCAATTTAGTGTCTTTTCCCCTTGTAAGTCTACATTAAGTAGCATTCTTCTTTGTGAATTAGGTTCAAAGATAAGATCGCTTGTTTTAATCATTTATGTCATCTCAATATCATCAAATTTACTGTCGGTTTTAATATTCATTGATTGATTACCAGCCTACTTTTAGCTAACGCAAAAGTGTTAGAGAACTACAATTTATAGATGGCATAGCGAGTACCGTTCTAAATTTTGTATTGTTTTTGATATATGAGGTTCCGCTAAAATATCGTCGTGAATCGTCATTAGACGATTATGTTCGACCACAGTAAGTTCGCCAGTAGTCAATTTTTCCCAATCGCACCAATCTTTCTTCACAAAAATGACCTGATCTTTACCTTCAGCTCTTGGTTGCTTATAAAGTTGAATGTTTATACTAGATGTAGGAGCTTGATATCGTTTGCTTGCAAAACGACTTAGACAAACTGAACGTAATGAACGCGATATCCAATTGCTGTCTTTATTTTTATCTAATACATCTTGGTTAATTAACTCATCAATTATATTTTTCGTTACATTGTCAATTGATTGAGACTCCATCTCATTCCAGTTTAGCTGGCCCACATCAATAGAAAACTTTCTCTTTAAATAATCAGGTAAAAAACCGTACTTTGATGTTTCTGATGGATCAAACCCAACTAATTCATGGGAACCAAACATTGCTAAGAATGGGACTTTCTCTCCATCCAATGTTAACTGATACGCAATTTCATACGCCAAAGGCCCACCTGAACAATTTCCAAATAAATAATAAGGACCTGTAGGCTGAATCGCCTGTATAATTTCAATGTGGTACTCAGCCAAATCAGGTATCGAATCATAACTCTGATAATCGTATATCGATGGGTCATCAAGTCCAATCATACGGGCCTTATGCTCCAGCTCTTTAGCTAGTTTCTTGTAGGGGTCTACACCTCCACCAGCAGGATGTATACAAAAAACCAACTTATCGCTAGTTGACTCATTCAAATCAACTACAGTGGGAAATTTATCAATACCTATCACAACTTAATCTCCAAATGTAATTCCTTAGAATCCTGAATGTCTAGCAAAAGACCATGTATGTCATTGGACTCTACTTGTTCAATCCAATGCAGATCTGTCGCTTAAACTCATCCGGCACTTTCTTCGGAACTTATTCTGTCGGTAACGGGAAGACCAATTGGTTGCCCCCTAAATATTCCTTAAATAATTGCCATTCCAGGTCAGTTTTCAGAAGTTTATGTACTACAACGATTAAATATACACACCCATGACTGTCATGAGTCCAAGCAATTCGAATTAACGGGCCACTTTCTTTTAAGACAATTTCAACCAAAGCACTCACAATATTGTCGATATGCTCATTTAACTGACTATTATTAGGTTGATGATCAAATAGTTGTAACACGCTTTTAACTAATTGACGATTGACCGGTAAGTAGTGTTCATTTAATACAAAACTTTCGGCCTTTTCACTATGTAAATTATCGGATGGATCCATTGACAAGGTCAGCGCTTTATCCGTTTTTAGTAGATTCTTTACTTTATGACGAATATGAGTTTCCGTCGTCATGTCGTCTAATTTAACGACGGTACTCCAGCACATATCGTTAGCGTTTAATTTGGACAATTTGTTTAGATCCGTGGTTATGCTCTTTCCTGCACCCACTACCTTTGATTTCGGATCTGTGTTTCGTTGCCTTTTAGTTGCATGAGTATCATTATCTTTGTTTAAGATCTCAGAAAGGTTTGCGATAGTAGGATATCGCATGATATCTCCTATCCTTAGGGAGATACCTTTATTTTCAGCTGCGAAAACAATTTGCACAGTTCCAATTGAGTTACCACCTAACTCAAAGTAATTATCATCAATACCTACTGTTTCTGCGCCAATGACTTCCTGCCAAATTTCACAAAGAGTACACTCGACTTCGTTTCTAGGAGCTCGATAAGTGGTTGTTTGTATATCTTCCAGTACGGGCGCTGGTAATTTTTTTCGATCCAATTTTCCATTTGAGGTTAGTGGCATCTCATCCATTATCTTGAAAACAGTCGGCACCATGTATTCAGGCAGCTTGGTCTTTAAAAAATCCTGCAGAACTCTTTTAATATCTTGTGTTTGTTGACACACAATATACGCAATTAACTGAGGTACGCTCCCAGCGCTTTCATTCAATAAAACCGCAGCTTCCTGCACCCATTCATGAGACATCAATTGCTGTTCAATTTCTCCAAGCTCGATTCTGAACCCGCGCAGTTTGACCTGATTGTCTAGTCTACCAAGATATTCAATTTCACCTTGCGGCAACCATCTAGCCAAGTCACCAGTTTTATACAGTCTCGTTTCCATATCATGGTAATTATTTTTGACGTTAATAAACGGATTTTGAGGGAACCTATCTGATGTTAATTCGACATTGTTCACATATCCCCGTGCTAATCCTACTCCACCGATATATAGCTCACCTGGTACTCCATATGGAGTCGGGTTCATGTGTTTGTCTAAAACATATAGCTGAATATTATCTATAGGTTTACCTATAGGAGTATTTGTGAAATCTGCGACCGCGCTACAATCCCAATAGCTAACATCAATAGCCGCTTCGGTAGGTCCATACAAGTTATGCAGCTCACTTTGAGTTCCTGTTTGCCAAAATTTTTTAACTAGTGATTTATCAAGTGCTTCGCCACTGCAAAAAACTCTTTGCACAGAATCGCAACGACGCCAATCACTAATGGATAGCATGCTTGATAGCATTGATGGCACAAAATGAAGTGTTGTTATTTGCTTTTTAATAATGACACTTTCTAAGTATTGCGGATCCTTATGCCCTTCTGGCTCTGCAATGACAAGGGTAGCCCCTTGTGTTAACGGCCAGAAAAACTCCCATACAGAGACATCAAAACTGTAAGGTGTTTTTTGTAGTATTTTATCTTCCTTTGTCAATTGATATTTTCGTTGCATCCATTCAATACGATTAACCAATGCCCTATGAGAAACCATCACTCCTTTAGGTGTGCCCGTAGAACCTGATGTATAAATAATATAGGCCAAATTTTCCGATGTTAGCCCTACAACTTCTGGGGTATGGACAGGTTGATTTTCTAAGATTTCTTTCATCGAATCGGTGTCGATAGCGATTTGATCACTTAGTACGCTAAGAGAGCTATTGTGTGATTGGGTTAACACACAACTTATATTTGCATTCTCAACAATATAATTTTTTCTATCATCAGGGAGAGTCGGTTCAATTGGGACATAGGCTCCCCCAGCTTTTAAAGTCGCTAAAATAGCAACGACCATTTCAAAACTTCGTGTCATGCAAATCCCAACACCATTGTCAGGCTTTACACCACACTTGATTAAATAATGCGCAAGTTGATTAGATCTTTCATTCAATTCGGCATAAGTTAAGCGTTGATCTCGAAACTCCAACGCAATTAGATTGTCTTTTGCCGACTGAATAGGAGCATCTACACACTGTTGCACTAACTGATGAATACATAAGTCGAACGAAAAAGGGGCATACGTTTCGTTGTTTTCGACAACCAACTCATGTTGTTCAGATTCGTTATACACGGGTAGTTTAGAAACAGACAAATGAGGTTCGTCGAGCATAACCAGTAATAACTGCTCAAAAGCAGATTTCAGTCGCTCCAAAGTGGCCTGCTCAAAGAGTGCTTTATCGTATGTCCAACTCAAGTGAATTTCTGAATTTATTTCTGATGCCGTCAGCTCTAGATCGTATTTTATGATATCTGCGGCTTGGTTTTCAGGAATATAATTTAATCCATCCAATTCGATGTCTACGACTTCATTATTTTGCATAGAAAACAATATTTGAAAAACTGGAGAATAATTAAAGCTTCTTTGAGGTGCTAGTTTTTCTACTAACATCTCAAACGGCACATGCTGATGCTTAAATGAATCTAAAATCACCCTTTTATTATTATTCAATAATTCATTAAAGGTTTCATTGCCTGAATATTGAGTCCTTATTGCCAGGGTATTAATGAATATCCCTACTAAGCTCTCCAGCTGTTCATGGACTCTCCCGGCGACGGGAGTACCAACGACTACATCATTGGTTGATGAGTAACGGCCAATTAACAATGCAAAAGCCGTTTCTAAACACATAAACAATGTAACCTCTTGCGTCTCACAAAAGCTTCTAAGTTTACGAGTTAATTCTTTATCTAATACTTGGAATAAGGAGGCACCTTCAAACTTAGGAACGCTGGGTCTTTTATGGTCCAAAGGAAGTTTATGTATTGCTGGGATATTACTTAACTGTTTTGTCCAATAATCAAATTGTTTTTGTAAGAAATCGCCCGCCAACCAACTTCTTTGCCATATAGCAAAATCAATATACTTGATTGTTTTCTGAGGCAAGACTACATTGTCGTTTCTAACTAAAGAACTATATATTTGGCTAAACTCCTTAAGCAGAATGCCCATTGACCAGCCGTCTGCAGCTATATGGTGAACATTGAATATAACACGATGCTCATCATTTGATAGCTTAATTAGGTGGACTCTAATCATGATATCTGAAGACAATTCAAACAATGCTGTAGCGTCTTTTTTGCCTACCTCTGCTACTCTCTCTAGCGCGGTTTCTTTGGATAAATCGCTTAAGTCTAATACCACAACCGGGTTATCTAAAGAGTCTAAAACAACTTGTTCAACTTCTCCGCCTATTTCTTTATAACACGTCCTTAACGTTTCATGTCTCTCAATAAGCAACCAAACAGTTTTGCAAAACGCGTCTACATCAAGCTGTCCTTCAAGTGTAAAAGACACTGGAATATTAAATTGATGGCTTCCATTTTCAACTTGATTTATCAACCATAATCTACGTTGAGAATAGGAAACCAATTTAGGTTTATGAAGGTCTGCTATTAGTATGTCAGGGATTTTAGCGCTTGTACTTTCATTAATTATCATGTTCGCTAAAGATTCAACTGTTGAAAACTCAAAAAGTGCTGTAAGAGGAATTTCAATATCGATAGCTTTTCGAATTCCGTTTATAACCCGAGTTGCCAACAAAGAATGGCCACCTAAACGGAAAAAATTATCATCAATACTGATGCGTTCGACATGTAAAAACTTAGCCCATATTGCGCATAACTGATGTTCTAAATCTGTTCTCGGTGCAACGTAATTGTTATTCGTTCGCTTAAAATTTGGTTCAGGCAAAGATCTCGTATCTACCTTACCATTAACCGTTAGAGGCATCTGTTCCAAGCTAATGACTAACGAAGGAACCATATAGTCTGGCAGTTTTCTTTTTAGATGTAGATTACAGATATCAATAATACTTGAGTCATTACTATGTTTATGCGCTACCACATAGGCAAATATATCATCATTACTACTGGTAACTGCTACAGATTTAACTTGATCCAGTTGCATTAGCTGACTTTCTATCTCACCTAATTCAATTCGAAACCCTCTAATTTTCACTTGCGAATCAATTCGATTAACATACGCTAAATTGCCATCAGGCAATCTTTTTACTAAATCACCGGTTCGATAAAAACGGCTGCAATTAAGTAGGTTATCAGCATCTAACTGACGTGTAATCATCGACCCATCAACGAACTCTTCACTTGTTAGTCTTTCTTGATTTAAATACCCTTTCCCTACACCCTCACCACCGATCAATAATTCTCCAACAGTTCCATGAGGGCAAATACCATAATCTCCTTGTACAATTACCCCATATACATTTTTAATAAAAGTTCCTATATGAGGTAAAGGATGCTTGGGTGATATTTTACAAAACGTTGCATCAACGGTTGTCTCTGTTGGACCATAAACATTATATGCTGCCAAAGACGTCTTTGTTACCAAGCTAATCAGTTGCTGCCATAAATGTCCTGATATTGCTTCTCCTCCAATAAACAACATTGGTAATATCGGCTCGGGTTCTAATTCCAAAATTTGAGCAATATGAGCAGGAGTACAATCAAACACATCAATTTGATTTACTTTAAAGTAATTTAACAATTGCTCTGGGTCTGAGCGAGTTTCATCGGTTAATAAGTGAATGGTGGATCCAATAGCTAACTGACTAATAGCTTGCAGTGACGCATCAAAGCCATAAGACGCATTCCATGCCCAACTTATGTTGTTTTCGTTCTGCTGAACACTATGAAATGCGTTATTTAGCTTACTCTCCTGGCCGATAATATCTCTCAAATTAAATGTTAAATTTAATAAACTTTTATGCTCAATCTGAACCCCTTTTGGCGTTCCAGTAGAACCTGAAGTGAAAATTGTGTATGCCAACTTACTCTTTATATCTCGGAACTTTTCCCTTTGTTCATTATCCTTTGTATCAAGGTGGAGGTTTCCTTTAGACTGGGCTTGTACTGTCTTCAATAAAGTAGGTTGGTCAGTTTCTACTAATCTGCACTTAGCCTCAAAAAATTTATCAACCCAGTGGCTTTCCGTTATTACGCATTTCACATTTGCGCTACGCGCAATTATCGTGGCTCGATTCTCAGGTGTTTCAGGAGTAATAGGAACATAAGCCGCCCCTGTTTTAAACACCGCTAATATTGAAACCAACAACTGAGTGTTTCTACCGTGACATATCCCTACCAAATCTCCTTCCATAACGTTTTGAGAAACCAGGTAATGGGCAAGGTGATTGGCTTTCTCATTCAACTCTCTAAAGGTTAATTTTTCACCTTCAACTATCATCGCAAATTGATTTGGAGACAGCATTACCTGATGCTCGAATAACTGATGTAGCCCTTCGTACTGAGGATATGAATTAGTATTTTCCAGTGATTCTCTGAGCAAATCTTGTTTTTGCTCTTCACTTACGATGTTCAGATTTCTTACGTCAATTTCTGGTTTTGCAAGTATACTCGAAATTATTTCCTGGAAACTTGCTGATAGCTGATTAATGCTAGCCTCTTCAAATAAGCTAGTATTATACGTCCAGCCCAAAACGATTTGATTACTCCATTCTTGCGCATCTAATTGTAAATCGAATTTTACAAAGGAGTTCTCAGCACCCATGAGCTCTATATCTAGCCCTTCGATTGACAATGAAGATTGTTCATTGTTTTGCATAGTAAACAAGATTTGAAAAAGTGGACTATGACTTAAACTTCTTTTTGGTTTTAATTCTTCTACTAACAATTCAAATGGAATGGATTGATGATTGAATGCATCGAGTATATGTTCTTTGCTTTGTTCTAGCAGTTCGAGAAAATTCGCGCTTTTAGGAATTCTTGTGCGCAAAGCAATAGTGTTTACAAATAATCCAATTAATGGTTCCAGTTCCCTATATTGACGCCCAGCTACAGGTGTACCAATAACGACATCGTCTTCGTTACTGTATCTCGCAATTAATATGGAATAAGCTAGTTGTAAAAACATAAATAACGTTACATTATATTGCTGACAAAAAGCGTTAACTCTTTGAGAAAGGCATTCATCTAACGTAGTGAACAAACTTCTGCCGCTATATATTTGTCGTTTTGGTCTTTCCTTATCCAACGGTAATTGGTGTACGGTAGGTATATCACTTAAATAATTTTTCCAAAAATCTAACTGTCGGTCTAGCTTCTCTCCAGTTAATTCATTTCTTTGCCAAACACTATAATCTGCATATTGAATCTTCATTGGAACGAGTTTTTCAGATTGCATTCCCATCGCATTCAGATAAAAGTGTTTGAACTCTTCAATAAATAAATTTATGGACCACCCATCGGAAATAATATGGTGCATAGTGCAAAGTAAAACATATTCAATTTCAGATAAAATAATCAAATGGACTCTAAACAAAGGAGCTTTTGACAAGTCAAATTTATCAGATGATTCTTTTTGCATAAGCTTAGATAAGCGACTTTGCACATTTCCTTCATTCTCATCAATTGTTAAATTAGTTACTTTGATGGGACAGTCAAAATGACTTGAAATATTTTGATAAACGCCATTATTTTTTTCCACGAAACACGTTCGAAGTATTTCGTGTCTCATCATCATAGATTCGATTGCTTTATTAACAGCCTCCATTGACAGATGCCCTTTAAGCTTTATTGCACTAGGCATGTTATATTGAGCAGAACCATTATCCAGCTGATCGATAAACCATAGCCTCTGTTGAGCAAACGACAACGGGAGTAATTGACTGCGATCCACTGGCACAATATTTTTAGTAGATGCAAACTCCGCAACTATCGACGAATCTAAGAGTTGCGCTAGCCCAGAAATTGTTTGACGCTCAAAAAGTGCTCGTAAAGATAAATCGATATTAAAGGATTCTCGAATAGCACTTATTACTCGAGTAGCCAACAGCGAATGCCCACCTAACTCAAAAAAGTTATCGAAAACCCCCACGGAATTAATTGACAAAATATCTTTCCAAATTTTGGTCAACTTATGTTCTGTGTCAGTTGAAGGGGCGATATATGCCTCTACTCTTTCTTCAACAAAAGGTTCAGGCAAAGATTTCTTGTCTATTTTACCATTTGATGTGAGTGGTAACTTATCTAACACCATATAATGCGCGGGCCTCATGTACTCAGGGAGTTGTTGGGCCATGTACTCCCTGACCATTGGAAGCAATTGCTTATGGTATCGCTTTATCAGTGGGTTATTTATAAGACTACTGATTGAACTATTTGATGTTGACTCATTTTCAAAGGGCTCTAGCGGAGGGCAATTAGGACTGATAATCGGCTCTTTCGTAAAGAAAAAATCTAGACGTCTTTTATCTATTGGTGAAAAAGTAGGATAAAAATAAAAATCATGTTCTTCGGCTAATTGCTTAATATTAGCTAACTGAAGATAATCGTTATTAGCTCCCTCAGAAATGAATTCTGAAGCTAGCTCATCGACGAGCTTTGACTCGCACTCACTCTCGATAGATTGTATACACTCGAAAAAGAAACAATCTTTATTGATTCGCCTGTTCTCAATATTATGAAATGCAATAAAGTTGACATTAGCATTCTTTAGAATAGAAGATAGTGCACCTTCTCCTTGCCAGGGTAGCCATGTAAAGCACTCTTTGACATCGTGTTTCAGATCTAATTTAACTGATCGAGATTTTTGAATAAATACATCAAAGCGATACTTATTCATTTCACTACGGAAACGACCAACCTTCGCTAAAGGTACAACTTTACTCACAAGACCATTATTTTTAAACAGTTCACCAAAATAGCTTGGACTTATTAATAACTCTGAATCTTCATACCTACGCTTTTCTATTCTTTGCCTAAGCTCTTTCAATGAAGTTGCATTGTCTTTAGATGAACGAGCCCACTCGACTGAACTATAAAACGTGTTTGCTAATTCGTAGTTTCTTATATCTCCAACAAAAAGATAGCCACCTTCGTTTAAACTTTCCACTGCCTGTTCAATCACGTTTGACAAATAGCTTTCGTTTGGAAAGTACTGTGAGACAGAATTAATAACAACTAAGTCAAATTTTTCATTATTATTGAAAGATTCGGTTGCCGTTGAATGGCGTAATTCTACATTTGAAATACCAAGTTGTTTGAGCTCGCCTTTCAGAATAGAGAGTGCATTTACGGAAATATCACAAGCTACAACCCGAGAACAAGACTGTGCGTATCGTGTAACTAACATCCCAGTTCCAACGCCCACCTCTAAGACGGAAGATGGCTTCAACTGCTCGATCCGGTCAACTGTATCCTGTACCCACTCCTCCATAACTTCAGCTGATAAAGTGTTGCCTGTATAACTACTATTCCATCCGTGAAATTGAAGCAGCTCACTCTCGTTGACAGAGTGATTTTCATTGTAGGTATTGTTGAATAAAACCTGCCAATCATTCACATATGAATTCTCATCAGAACCCTCTTGGCTCAACTTATGTTGCTTTATCAACTGTTCGACATCAGGGGAAATATATGCAACTAATTGGTTGTCTTGTTGATTGCCTTTATGTGTTTTGTTATAGACAATTACCGCTGACTGTTTTACCAGACCACTGGCTGATAGGTGTGATTCAACATCACCAAGCTCTATCCTAAATCCTCTCACCTTCACTTGGCTATCTGCTCTACCTAAGAATTCCAGCTCACCATTTGGTAAATAACGTACCAGATCACCAGTGCGATAAAGACGATTAGGCAAATTAATTAAGCAAGCCTCTGCGGCGGTTGATTTTAGCCAAGAAGATTTTGATAGGATTGGTTCAGCATCAAAAAATTTATCAGCCGTTAACTCTGGTTGCTTCAAATATCCCCTTGATAACCCTTCTCCACCTAATAATAATTCTCCTATTGCCCCCTGCGGAGTCAACGTATCTTTATCTGACACAACCAATGTAAAGGTATTATCTAAACCTATACCTATTGTTGGCTCTGCCTTAATAGGTTGGGTAAATACTGCAAATGTCGAATATGTAGTGTCTTCTGATGGGCCATATAAATTGTATAGGCGATCAACTGATTCAATTAATAAAGTGCGATTAACTAAATCTTTTTTTAGTGGTTCTCCTGCTACATTTACAACATTTACGGAATCAGGCATAACGCCAGCATCCAACAATGCTGTGAGCGCACTTGGTACTGTATTTATTAAAGAGGGTAAAAGAGAGCGATCATCTACAAGCGACAAAATATCTTTTACTAGGCATATTTCGCCCCCACAACTCAAAGCACTCCAGATTTCAAATACGGATAAATCAAAGCAATAAGAGGTGCTAAACAGTACACGAGATCGTTCTCGAATTGTGTAGTGATTTCCCAACCAGTTGATCAATGCAATCACTGCTTTGTGCTCTATACAGACACCTTTAGGGCGACCTGTAGAGCCTGAAGTATAGATAACGTGACTAAGTTGAGACCCGTGATGACTTTTATTTAGGTTTTGTACGGATTCTAGAGCGAGTAAATCTTGTTCTGCCTCATTATCTATCCACAATATAACTTGATTGGTCACAGGGAGACGATCTTGCAAATGCTCATGCGCAATGATAAAGTTTAGCTGAGATTCATTGAACATGTAACTCACACGTTCTTCGGGGTAAGCAGGGTCGAGAGGGACATACGCAGCACCGACTTTTAGTGTGGCTAAAATACTAACAACCAAATCAGAATTGCGCTTCAAACAAAGACCAATTAAATCTTCGTGCTTTACTCCATGATTTTTTAACCAATTTGCTACTTGGTTAGCCTTTTCATTCAATGCTTGATAAGTTAAATAGTGCCCCTCACAACTAATTGCTATGTTGTCGGGTGTTTTTTGTACTTGGGATTCAAATAACCCCACCAAATTAGTATGACCTTCAAAAGGGTAAAACCTATCATTCCATTGGCTTAACATTCGCTGTTGTTCGTTAGAGTGTATTAAGTCAATATCATGAATTGGCGTGTCTATAGACAAACAAAGCTGCTCAACAAGTACATTAAAATTGGTGGCCCAACGATTTACCGACTCCTTGGAAAACAACTTTTTATTAAATGCCCAATTGACAGCTATTGAATCATCAATTTCAATAATGGAAAGCTCTAGATCAAATTTTAAAAGATCCGCATTCTTTTCTATTGGTTCCAGAGATAATCCATCCATCTTTAAGGAGACCTGTTCATTATTTTGGTAGGTAAATAATATTTGAAAAACAGGACTTACGCTTAAATTCCGCTCCGGTTGTAATTCTTCAACTAGCATATCAAAAGGAATATGCTGATGCTCAAATGCATCAAGGATAACCCTTTTGTTTCGCTGTAAAAACTCTATAAAGGGAGGGTTATCTGAAAGATCTGAACGCAAGACTAAGGTGTTAACGAAAAATCCGATTAGAGGTTCTATATCCTTATGTACCCTATTGGCAACCGGGGTTCCCATCACGATGTCTTCTTCACCACTGTATCTTGATAGCAATACAGAAAATGAACTTTGAAGCAGCATAAACAAAGTCACATCTTGTTCTACACACATTTTTCGAAGTTGTGTGACAACTTCAGGTTTTATATAAACCGTTAAGTCATCTCCCTGTACGATTTGATTAGCTCCACGTTTGCCATCTAGTGGTAGCTTATGAACTTTGGGAATGTCTTCTAATTGTCTTACCCAGTAGTCAAGTTGATTGGCTAGCACGTCCCCACTCAACCACGAACGCTGCCATGATATAAAATCGGCATATTGGTAATGCAACGGAGGAAGCGGATCCTCAATGCCTTTAATAAATCCATTATATAACTGTGTTAATTCGTGAATGATTAGACCGATTGACCATCCATCACATGCAATATGATGCACATCGAAAAAAACTATAGTTTCATCAGAACGGGTATGAATTAAGGCTACTCGTAACATTAAATCATGTTCTAAATCAAAAGGCCTGCCTGATAAACTTAAAAGTAAGTTTTCTATTTGTTCCTTTTGTTCTTTCCCCTTTAAATGGGTCAATTCAAATCTTTCTATATCAAATACTCTATCGGTATTAATTCTCCATGTTAACTGACTATTTTTATGGTAGTAATTAGTTCTTAAAATATCGTGGCGACTAACGATAGTTTGCACTGCTCGTTCGAAAGCATAAACGTGAAGCTCACCTTTTAATTTAAATAGCCCTGGCATATTGTACTGACTGGATTTTTTATCCATTTGGCTAATAAACCACAAGCGCTGTTGAGAATATGACAATTGTGTAAAATCGTAAGATTCTGGCTTTACTAATTCAGGGAAGCTAAATCCGGTAAATGCTTTTGTCGACTGCAAGTACTCGATAATTTCAGCTTTATTCCTAGAGATAGCGAGCTTAAGGTCATCTGACAATGCATCTTTTTTGGCCTTAAACTTTAATTTATCGTTTTCTAGATATAAATAAACGCCCTTTTCAATAGCTTGGTTTAATAGTTGAGCAAGCATTATTAAAACTCCCCTTCCTCTAAATCCTCTTCAATTGCTAGGATTTGACTTTGTTGCTGCTCCATTTTTTCTGTTAATTCCGCCGCTTCAATCCAGCTAGCTAAGGATCTAATTGTAGGATTTGTAAAAAATCGTTTTAGTGAGATTCCATTTGCAGCGCTACCAAATTTTTTATTAAGTGCACTTATCAGTCTTGTTGCCATTAAAGAGTGACCACCAATGTTGAAAAAATTTGCTTCAACGCTGATAGAATCTTGTCCCATAAGTTCTCGCCAAATTTCAGATATTTTTTCTTCTGTTTCCGAAACAGCAGCGACATACTTGTTCTGGATATTCAAATCTGTCTTCAACACGCTTAATGCTTTACGATCAATCTTCCCATTAGCCGTCAAAGGTATGCTTTCGATTAATTGGAAAAATCCTGGGTTCATATATGCTGGTAATTGAGATGCCAGTTGCTGTTTTATATAGTTAATTTGATTTTCAGTGTCTTGATTATTAGTAAGTTTGACAAAAGCGATAATGAACTTATCTCCATCACTATTTTGTTGAACAACCGTTGCACAGTTTTCTACTTCATCATTTTTAAGCAATTGGTATTCGATTTCTTCTAATTCGATTCTAAAGCCTTGCACTTTTACTTGCTGATCAAGCCTCCCGACATAAACAATTTCATTATCATTATTTAATTTAACTATATCACCTGTTCTGTATAGTCTTTCATCTCCACTATTATTTGAGAAAGGGTTTTCAACAAACTTTTCAAGTGTCAGCTTCTCTCTTCTCAAATAACCTTTCGCTAACCCAGCGCCACCTACAAATAGTTCACCAGGTACACCTTTGGGCTGTAATTCAAATTTATCATTGAGTATGTAAAATTGAGTACGATCTATAGGTTTACCAATTGAAACTTTACCATCAACAACTTGCCCGCAACTTGACCAAACGGTTGTTTCAGTTGGTCCATACATGTTCCACACTGAATTTGCTCGTTCTTCTAACTTCATTGCTAGATTGCGATCAAGGAGCTCACCTCCACAGAGTATTTTTAGTGGTGTTTTGTCTTGCCACAAATCAGAAGCCAATAACAACTTCCAACTTGCCGGTGTTGCTTGCATGATAGTAATGTCATTATCCATAATTTTATTAAATAAAATTCGGCCATCTTGAGTTGCCTCTTTATCGCAAACGACTAATTGACCACCACATAGTAGCGGTAAAAAAAGTTCCAGCACGTGAATATCAAAACTTATCGGCGTCACTGCAAGTAGCTTGTCGTTTGAATTCATGCTTGGAGTTTTCTGCATTGAACGTAGAAAATTCAATACGCTACTGTGCTGTACTTCCACGCCTTTGGGTTTACCAGTAGATCCAGAAGTATAAATCACATAGGCAATTCCTTCAGAATCAGCCAAAACAGGGAAATGTTCAATTATTTCATTTTTGTCACTAACAAGTATTTTCTCTAACATCACTATGTGACAGTCAGAAGAGATATCTAAAGTGCCTTGCAAACTTTCTTCAGACACTGCGAAAGTGCAACAAGCGTCTGACAGCATATATTCTAACCTTTCCTTCGGATAGTCAGGATCAAGCGGAAGGTATGCTGCGCCTAGCTTCCAAATAGCTAGCAATGTTGCCACCATGTGCTCTGAACGTTGTAAATGAACTGCGATTATGTCTCCTTTATTCACTCCTTCACGACGAAGATTGCTAGCCAATAAATTGATTTTTTCGACTAACATTTTATAACTGAGACATTCAGAATTAAAAATAACAGCTTTCTTTTCTAAGTTCTTCTGAGCGGTGGTTTCTATTAAGTTAGCCACCGTCAACGAATCAGCTTTAACAGAAGTTTCTTCAAGCAATGGTAGCAATTCTTTTTTATGAGATGTAGTTAGTAAATGGTGCGCAGAACAAGGTTTACTGGGCGAGTCAACAATACTTCTTACTAAAACTTCAAAATACTCACTCATTCGTTTGATTGTTTCTCTATCAAACAAATCTGTATTGTAAGACCAATTTAAATACAATTGATCCTCAAACTCAGTGACGATCAGTTCTAATTCAAATTTTATCAAGTTTTTTAGATTATCACTTGGTTCATATTTTAAACCGGGTAGCTCTAGTTCTACTTGCTCATTATTTTGTAAAATAAACATAACCTGAAAAAGCGGGCTGTGGCTCATGCTTCGCTCAGGGTTAAGCTGTTCAACTACCATCTCGAACGGGGTTGTTTGTTGTGAAAAAGCATTTAGTATAGTGTGTTTATTATTCTCTAATTGCCTTTCGAAACTTGCGTCTCCATCAATTTTAGTTCTCAAAACCACAGTGTTTACAAACAACCCTATTAAAGGTTCAAGCGCCTGATGAGTTCGTCCTGCTACAGGCGTTCCCATAACAATATCCGTATCATTACTCAACCTGCCCAGCAGAATGGAAAAGCAGGTTTGTAACCACATAAATAGTGTAGCGTCTTGCGCCCTACACATTTTTTTGATGATTTTGGTTAATTCAACATCAAATGTCTGATTTAGCGAATCGCCATTAAATGTCTGTTCAACTAGTCTATGTCTATCCAGAGGTAAGTTATGTACTTGTGGAATTCCTGTTAACTCTTTTTTCCAAAAACTGATTTCATCGAGCAATCGATCTTCACTCATCCAATCCCTTTGCCAACTCGCAAAGTCAGTATACTGAATTTCCAAAGCGGCCAGATTAGGACTCTCATTGTTTACAAAAGCAGTATAAATTTCGCTAAACTCTTTTACTAAAATGCCCATAGACCACCCATCGGATGCTATATGATGCATATTAAGTAGCACCCAATGATCTTGCGCAGCTAATTTGACCAATGTAATTCGCAGCAATAGGTCACTACTCAAGTCGAAAGCAGTATCTCTCTCGTTCAGCATTATTTGATTTAATTTTTCTTGAATTAGATCCATTTGTAGATGAGACAAATCGACTCTTTTTATTGGTAGCACAAAAGACTCGTCAATGACTTGACTCGGTTGCCCTTGAATCTCTACGAATCGAGTTCTGATTGTTTCGTGCCTTTGCACAACTGCTTCTAATGCCCTTTCGAAAGCAACAACATTAAGATCACCTTTCAAATAAAAGGCGACAGGCATATTATACTCCGTACTTTTACCAGAAAGATTATCGATGAACCACAATCGCTGTTGTGCAAAAGATAACGGTAGATTTCCATCACGGTCAACGGCTGTAATAGTCGGAATGCCGAGCTTATCAAAACCTGAACTGTCGATTGAACTTTTACAACCTATATGTTTTGCCAAGTCACCTAAAACTGGATATTCAAAAATTTCTTTAATACTTATTTCTGCCCCTGTTTCCTGACGAATTCGACTAATTAAACGAATAGCCAATAATGAATGCCCACCAATATCAAAAAAGTTACTCTGAATACTAACTTTCTTAAGGTTAAGTAAATCACTGGTCAGTTCGCAAAGTAAACATTCGAGTTTATTTGATGGAGCAACAAAATCTTGTGAGGTAAGTACTAAATCATCATTTTCAGGGAGAGCCTTGTAATTAATCTTGCCATTCCCTGTTAATGGAAATTCATGCATTGGTATTAACGTTGTTGGCATCATATATAAGGTTAGCTGCTGAGCAAGCTGCGCTTTTATTGACTCTTTAATGCTTGATAAACCTAACCAACGCTTATTTTGAGTACCAGATAACTGAATCATTTCCTCTTCGCGTCGCGCATACAGATTATATAACTCAGTACCTTCTAAATCTTTGTCTTGTTCCAGCACCACATTAAATCCATGACGCTTCAAAAGCGATTCTACGTCGTTAATTGCATTATCTACGTCATGTACTTCGACAACTAGTTGTTGAATAATTGGCCAGTGTTCTTCCTTAATGCCACTAAGTACATCCCTTTCACTTCTTTCCACATCAATCTTCAGCAAATCAATTTGTTTAATATTATGCTTCTCGATTTGCTCCGAAACAGTAGACAATGAAACTTTAACTTGCTGAGTATTCATCCTGGTTTCGGCGAGTTCAGTGTAAGACTGGGCATGCTCTTCTATTGAGTGGCCGCTTTTATTGGTGTTTTCTAGGAATTTTCTTACGATCTCAATATTATCTTGTCTTCCCTTACTGACTCCAGAATAGACCGACATATTAGGATAAAAACTAAACTCAGTTTCGGTTACCTTGTCAGATAAGCCCAGACAAAGGGGAACTATTTGAGACTGACCAAAAATCTTACTGTTAATAGAAAGCTTGTCAAATACGACAGGAATAGGCTCAAAACTAAAAATTTGTAAATGGCTAAATTGTGTCGCTAGATAAACACTAAACGTACCTATATTGGCACCAACATCAAAAACACAATCTCCATCTTTGATTGAAATACCATGTTGACTATAAATTTGATGGATAAAGATTTCGTCATATAGGTATTCGGTCTCAGCGCGATTAATACCATACAACTCCATGCCATTAGGTAATTTATGCAGCGAGTCTTTATCTATATCATTACTAACCAGTAGATTTAATGTATTGTGAGCGGCTGTTGAGGTAGAAGGGTTTAAAGTAAAATAACCCGCTAGATAGTGCTCATTAAATTTATCTTGTTTTACTGTAATGAGCGCATCATCGATACTATCTAGTGCTTTCAATTTATGAGCTATCTCTCCAGGCTCAATACGATAACCTCTAACTTTAACCTGATCATCCACTCTACCAACAAAGACTAATTGACCTTGATTGTTCCAGTAAACGAGATCTCCTGTGCGATAGAGTCGGCGACTCTTACACTCAGAACCTTTAGATTCTATGAACTGGGACTTATTAAGTGAATCAAGATTAAGGTATCCTTTTGCCAGTGATAAGCCTCCAATATAAAGCTCACCTACAGAATTCAATGGCTGAATTTGTAACTGACTGTTTAATACATACAGCTCAACATGTGGCATCGGTTGTCCAATAGGGACATTTAAAGAATCAACCTTATCTATATTGTCTTTATTTACCCAAAATGTACTACAACCAACCACCGCCTCTGTTGGACCGTACTCATTTACCAACGTTGCATTAGGTAAACGACTTGGAATCCATCGCTCGAGCGTTTTTTTAGAAAGTTGCTCTCCACCAACAATTAACAAATGTTGATTTAATGCTACCGAAGATTCAGGGATTTTGAGCGCTAAGGCATCTAAATGTGCTGGAGTAATTTTGAAAAGCCAATTTTCAGCCTGTTCCATTAAACGAATGGCCAATTCGTCGACAGCCTCCTTTCCTTCAGGTAATAATGCTACTTGTTTTCCTAAAGTTAACGGCACCAGCAATGAGGTAATGGTTGCATCAAAACATAAAGGAGTATTTACAACTGCACCAACAATAGATTTTGAAAAATAATGATTTTTGGCATAATCAATATATTCTACAAGAGCGTTGTTAGGAATCATTACGCCTTTAGGTTTACCTGTTGAACCTGACGTATAAAGGATATAAGCAAGCTGTGTTTCTTGATAAGAACTATCGATGTTCAAGTCGTCAGAGTCAAAATCGTCTAACCAATCATCATCATTTACTGAATTGTCGAGCAGTAGAAACTCAATATCTTCAAGCCGGATAGAAGTCAGCTGTGTACTTTGAAGTAGTACCATTTCTATCTCAGCATCTTGAAGTATAAACTCAGTTCTTTCTTGTGGATGGTCAGGATCTAAAGCAATATATGTAGCTCCAACTTTTAAAATTGCTAACAGTGATATCACCATTTCTATAGATCGTTCTTGATAGATACCAACCCTACTACCACTATCAATATCACTTTCTAAGAGTACATTTGCAAGTCGATTAGCTTTAATATTTAACGTAGCATAATCGATTATTAAATCACCTGATGTTATCGCTACTGAATCAGGAAACTGCTCTGCCATTTGCTCAAATTGGATGCTGAAAGATTTAATTGACTTAGGTACATCTTTCAGTGTCTCTTCCGTATCATTATTTAGCTTTCTGATTTGAGACAATTCTGAGGCAGAAATTATGCTATATTGATCGATGTTGCGGTTCGGCTCTTCAACAATTTGACCAATTAAATCACAGTAACTTTGTGAAAGTCGCTTGATTGTTTCTACTTTAAATAGATCACTGTTATATGACCAGCCTAGTATCAACTCTCCCTCAAATTCATTAACATTCAGCACTAACTCAAAATGCGATGTATTTCTGTCTTGATCTAAGGTTGTGAACGTTAGGTCAGGGAGTTGCATTTTTACATTTTCATTATTGTGAAATGAAAACGCTATCTGAAATAAAGGTGTATGAGTTGTGCTTCGCGCAGGATTAACAACTTCCACCAACGTTTCAAATGGAACATTTTGATGTTCGAAAGCATCAAAAATATGCCCTTTATTTTCGAGCAACAATTCTATAAAACTTGCATCTTGTTTTAATGCAGTTCGCAAAACAAGTGTATTAACAAAAAATCCAATTAAAGATTCGATTTCCTTATGCGTTCTCCCTGCAACGGTCGTCCCCATCACTATGTCACGATCATTGCTCCAGCGTCCAATTAGTAATGCAAATACGGATTGCATTACCATAAAGGGGGTGCTCTGCGTATGTTGTGCTAAGTTAGCAATTTGCCGGTTAAGTTCATTATCGATCTTTTGAAAATAGGTAGCCCCATTATAGGTGGCTTGAGTAGGACGAGGAAAATCCAATGGTAATTGATGAACTAACGGTAAGTCTTCTAATTGCTTTTTCCAATAATCAATATCTTCATGTAAATGCCCATCTTCCATCCACTGTTTTTGCCACATAGCATAATCTGAGTATTGAATTGATAAATCTGGCAATTGTGGCGCCCGATCGTCACATGAAGCTGTATAAAATTCACAAAATTCTTTAACCAGAACTCCTAATGACCAACCATCGGAAGCGATGTGATGCATGTTGAACAATACTAAATAATCATCTTTATTTTGTTTAACAAGTAAGACTCTGAGCATCGTATCTTTACTTAAGTCAAAAGGAGTATTTGACTCTTTCTCAATCAAGTCCTTGATATACTCACTCTTTATCGACTCTTCTTGTTCAGAAAAGTCATAATACTTAACACTCGCTGCTACACCTTCGTTTACTTTTTGGTATGGATAATTATTTTTCTCGTGAAATGTTGTTCTTAAAACATCGTGACGGTTAATTATTCTGTTAAATGCATCATTAAAAGCTTCTTGGTTAAGCTGCCCCGACAATCTAAATAAGCCAGGCATATTGTACTGTAAACTTGAACCCTCCATTTTGTCGATGAACCATAATCGCTGCTGAGCAAACGAAAGTGGAACTAATAAGTCTTTAGTTTTTTTAACCGCTGTGATAGCTGGAAGTTTTGATATTGATTTGGACGTCTCAATAGCAATAGATTGCGCTTGAATGGTAGGTGAAGAGAAGACCGATTTTAAACTGAGTTCTACATCATAACGATCCCTAATATGACTTAGCAATCTTAAGGCCAGTAAAGAATGCCCTCCGACTTCGAAAAAAGAACTGGTAACACTAACCTGCTCAAGTCCCAACAATTGACACCAATAGGTCTGCAATTCAATTTCAATATCACTACTTGGAGCTATATATCTATCGATTTCACTAATTTGCTCTTCGGTCTTAGGTAGGGCCTTACGATCCAACTTTCCATTATTAGTTAAAGGCAATTTATCGATTATCACCCAATGATTTGGCATCATATACTCTGGTAAGGAATCTCTAATTGATTGACGGCAATCATTGAGAATTCGCTTTTTGTTTTCTGTTAACGAGCCATGTTGTTGAACAATACTTTTATCCTGGGGAACAATATAGGCGATCATTTTTGCATCTTGAACAGAGCGTTCTTTCGTTTCTGCGTTCAACACTACGACAGCATTTTGTACCTTATTTTGCGCTTGCAGTACTTGCTCTATCTCAGCAAGTTCTATTCGATAACCTCGAATTTTTACTTGATCATCAATTCGACCAATAAAAGCTAAAACACCATCAGGTAACCAGCGAACTAGATCACCCGTTTTGTAGAGAGTTTTAGACGAAATGTCAGACTGTAATTCTTTAGGTAAAGTGTTAGTTTCTATGAATTGTTTATTCGTTAATTCTTCTCTATTGAGATAACCTTTTGCGACTCCAGCTCCAGCAATGTATAACTCACCAGCTCCACCGATAGGTTGAATTTGCATTTCATTATTAAGAACAAGTAGCTGGGAATTCTGAATTGGTTTACCAATCGGAACAGCGTGAGAATTTTTTAATGCATCGACTTGTGCTTCATCTTGGACAATATAAGTAGTGCAACCTACAACGGTTTCTGTTGGACCGTATTCATTGATAAAGTGTGCATTTCTCAACCGATTTTTTTTCCAACGAGAAAGCGTATGAACTGTTAATTGTTCACCACCTATAACTAATACATGATGAGCCATAGAAGCTTTTGATTCTTCGACGTGCAGTTCTACTGCATTTAGGTGTGCAGGTGTTAATTTAAATAACCAACTTTTTGAATCAAGTAACTTTGCGCTTAGCTGCGATAACATCTCCTCACCGTTTGCTAGCAAGTAAACCGACTTGCCACAACAAAGCGGTAACATAATTGACGTTACTGTTGCATCAAAACAGAGTGGCGTACACACGATTGCACCATTTATCTCATCATTTATATAATTTGTTAGTGCATGCTGCAGATAATTATCAAGCCCGCCGTGCGTGATTTTCACTCCTTTAGGCTTGCCAGTAGAACCTGAAGTGTAAAGAATATAAGAGAGTTGTTCGGAATCTATAGTTGAAACAGATTCTAATTCCGTTTCGTAGTCAGATAACCATTCTCTATTGTCTCGAACGGTTTCAACGAGTACTGTATCAAAGCGAGTTAATGGGAATTGCTTGATTAACGTTTCGCTGATCAAAACAAGTTCGACAGCGGCATCTTCACATATAAAATCAATTCGACTTTGGGGGTACGAAGTATCTAAAGGAACGTAACATGCGCCAACTTTTAATATAGCCAATATCGCGATTAATTGCTCAAGACTGCGGTCGAACAGTACTCCTACATGAGCATTGCTTCCTAACTCACATTCTATTAAATAATTTGCGAGCTGATTAGAAAAGCAATCAAGTTGCCGGTATGTTAAAGTGTCAGCTCCACAAATAGCTGCTATTGAATCTGGAGATATAGTAACTTGATGATTAAAACGCTTTATTATGTTGTTAGTTTCGTCCGCTTTCTCGCCATAGCCTATACCTAATTGAATTAGGGTTTTTAAATCATTTTGTTCAACTATTGGCACTGACATAATAGGTGACTCTGGGTTTAACATACATTCTCGCAACAGAGTCTTGTACGCATTTGCCATACTGACAATTGAATCTTGTAAGAATAAGTCCGTATTGAACGACCATAAGATACCAAGTGAATTTGCATCCTCTGTAATACTAATTTCCAAATCAACTTTGGCAGTTTTTACTTGGTTTGGTAGTGTTTCTACTGTTAGACCGTTAAGATTTAATTTACCTGCATTTGTATTATTAAGTCCAAACACAATTTGAAACAATGGAGAAATAGATGGATCGCGCTCTGGGCTTAGTGCTTCAACCAACATTTCAAATGGAATAGTTTGGTTTGTGAAGTCAGTAAATAGATTTTCTTTATTCTGCTTCAAATAAGTGCCAAAAGATAAGTCGGAGCTAAAATCATTTCTTAAAACTAAAGAATTAATAAAAAAGCCAATTAATGGCTCTACTTCTGGATGGGTTCTACCAGCTAGAGGAGTTCCCATAACTATGTCACACTCTCCACTTAGCCGACTAACCAGTAATGCAAATACGGTTTGGAGATAAGTAAACAAAGTAACATCTTGTGCTTTACAAAACTGTTTAATTTGCGCGAATGTTTCTGAATCGAGCTGAATAAATTCAAAATCGCCATTATATGTTTGCTGAGCGGGTCTTGTTTTATCTAATGGAAGTTGATGGACTGAGGGGCAGTTTTCCAGTTTACTGGTCCAGTAAGTTAATTGGTCTTGTAAGGCTTCGCTATTGAGCCACTCTCTTTGCCAAGCCGCGTAATCGCCATATTGTAATTCTAATGGTGGTAATGGATTCTGACCGCCTCTCGAGAAAGCATTGTAAAGTTCACAAAACTCGGAAACGAGAATGCCTAATGACCAGCCATCAGATGCAATATGATGTAAATTAAAGATCACAATATGTTCGGTAAGGGACGTTTTAATCAGATGAGTCCTGATTAGTACCCCTTTTGTGAGATCGAACGTCGTATTTGCTTCAGACGCCACTAGCGATTCAAGTTGCTTTTCTCTTTCATCCAACGATTTGTTTTGATAATCAAGGTATAGAATATTATCAGTGAGCTGCTCATTGATAATTTGATACGGCATGCCATCTCTTTCAATAAATTGAGTTTTTAATACTTCATGCCTATCTATAATGGTAGAAATCGATTTTCGGAAAGCTTGTTCATCCAAAATGCCTGAAAGCCTGAGGACGTTAACCATGTTAAATTGCGCACTTTTACCTTCGAGCTTATCAACGAACCATAATCGTTGTTGAGAAAAAGATAACGGAGTTTCTGTTTTTTTATCTCGTGGAGTTATTGAACCACTACCCACCCCTTCTTGCTTTTCGGTGTGCTCTATTTGATTTAGATATTGAATTATCTCTTTTTTATTATTCTTCACTTGCACTTTCAAGTCATCTGGGAATCCTTGTTCACCAGCAACAAACGCTAGTTGCCCTTCTTTCAAATAAAGAACGATATCCAAAGCAAGTGCTTTATCAATAATGGATTCAATACTACTCATTAAATAATACCTTCTTCTCGGGTTTCGCTTTGGATTAGCAATTCCTTTTTAATTTTTACTTGTTGACTGAGAATTCGTTTTGAGATTGACTCTGCAATGCTCTTAATGACTGGGTCTGCAAAAAAATCCCTTAGTGAAAACTCTATACCTTCCTGAGAAAATTCAGTTCTGATATGGCTGATTAATCGAGTTGCAATTAGTGAATCTCCTCCTAAACTAAAAAAGTTGTCATTAATTCCTATCTGTTCTATTCCTAGCAACACCTGCCAAATTGCGACGATTCTTTTTTCAATATCTGTTTCGGGAGCTACGAATGTCTCATTTAACTCAGGACGCGTATACAGTTGGCGTGTTTCAGAAATGTCTGAGTTTTCTACACATTGTTTAAGTCTCTCATATAACGAACCTGTTGAGTTAATTATTTGTGCGGTATTACGCACCGACATTACATGATTAAATGCCTTAACTCCTTGTTCAAAGGTCATACTGTATGGGTCAATTAGTCCTATGCCAGGACTAGATTGTTCAACCCATCCATCCCAATTCACACTTAGCCAAAAATAATCTTCTTCGTTATGCTTTTTATTTACAAAAGCATCCATGAATGTATTGGCTGTAGCATAAGCAGAAAAACCCAAACCGCCCAAAACCGACGACAAAGAAGACATTAATAAGCAGAATTCAGGTTTAGTTTTCTTAAATAATTGCTCTAGTACAAGCACGCCTTTAATCTTTGTTTCGAATTGTCTCTGATAATCTTGCTCTTCCAGTTCCTGCAATGGCCGTACAAAATTACTTAAATCTGCCGCTGCGTGGACAACTCCATTAATATTGCCAAATTGATTTTCAACAGCGTCAAAAATTTGTGTCATTGATTCAAGACATGCAACATTACCTTGATAAACAGTAACGGTCGAGCCCAAAGATTCAATTTCTAACAAGTTTTTAATTTTTTCTTTAACTACGCTATCAATGCCAGAAGTATTTTGATCTGACAATATCTGATTCCATAACGATTTAGAAGGAAACGAAGAACGTGACAGCAATACTAAATTCACTTCGGATGCCTGTGCGATAAACCTGGCTAATGCCAAACCTATTTTTCCTAGTCCGCCAGTTATGAAATAAGTTCCTTTAGGCTTTATATAAGATGCCTGATCGCCTTCAGACACTTTTGATGAACTTTGCAATTTGTTAAAGCACTGTACCCATCGATTTTTCCCCCTGTATGCAATTTTTCTTTCCCTTGTATTGGCGCCTAATTCGTGTACTACTCTTTTTGCCCAGAGTTGTTTAGCTTCAAGTTCACACGCATCATCGATATCAATAATGTAGCTAGAAACGTTGGGATATTCTTGTTGTAAAACTGTTGAAATGCCAGAAATCATAGCATTTTTTGCACAAATACTTTCTTCGCCTGTAACACGATTAAAAGCATTGCCGATAACATTTACTTCAAAACTCTCCTGATTAATTAAGTTCCCCATATTCTGAATACTGTATAACAGACTAGCGGATCCGATTGGTAATGACACCGGTGATTCTAAATACTGATTTTCATCTGATATACATGGTTCACTGACATTTGCTGACCAGCAATGGATAATACGAGTAACTCGTAAACCGCTTTCTTCTATGCGATCGAACAATTTTTTATAATCTGTTGGTTGATTAGCTTTAATCTCAAATTCAGCATTACCGCTATCAGAAAATTGCTCGCCAGCCCGCACAATCAAAACGGTTTGATTTGCTTCATTAAGCAATGTAGCTATAGCATCACCGACGCCTCGCTCATCAGCGAATATTAAATTACAATGAGCATTACTTCCCCCCCTTTCAGAGCATACATTAGATTTCAATTGCCATGAGGGAACATAGAACCAATCAGCAACTTCGCCCTGTTTTTGATGGCTAACTTGTTGGCCGTAAATATTATTCTTATTAATATCTATCCAATAACGCTCTCGCTCAAATGGATAAGTGGGCAACGGTACCCGGCGTACTTTACCTCGCACTTGCTGCCAGTCTATCGTTACACCGCGTAGCCAGCATTCACCTAGCATTCCCAGTAACACTTCTCTATCTGCTAACGCTTGCTGACTATGCCGCATGCTGTGTACCAGCGTGTGATTGCCCGCTAAACCATGTTGTCTCACCAGCGAACCCAATACCATTCCCGGCCCCACTTCCAGCCAGACTGCACCCGCTGATAAACCTTCTTCCTGATGAATGTACTCTATACCCTCTGAAAACCTCACCGCTTCTCTTACATGCTTCAGCCAGTAACTCGCAGCTGTCACCTCTTTGCCCGCTAGTTTACCTGTCACATTACTCACGTAGCGCTGCTCCGGGGCACGTAATTCAACGCTCGATAATTCCGCCTCAAAATCTCCTAGCATCCCTTCCATCATCGAAGAATGGAAAGCATGAGATGTCGGTAACCGTTTGCTCATTACATCGTCTGCTGACAACGTTATTTCTAACGCCTCTATTGACGCCGACGGACCTGATACTACGCTGCTTTTCCGACCATTTAACGCTGCAATACTTAGGTCCGTTCCTTCCAGGTACGTTGCTAAACCGGCTTCATCTAACCCCACCGACAACATCGAACCTGGCGCCATCGCTTGCATTAAGCGACCTCGCGCGCTCACTAGTTTCAGGGCGTCAGGTAAGCTCATTACCCCCGCTAAACAAGCCGCAACATATTCACCCAGACTGTGACCTATCATCACCTCCGGGCGCAGCCCCCATGACAACAATAACTTCGCTAAGCTATATTCAACCGCAAACAAAATCGGTTGTGTCAGTCGTGTTTGCGCTAGTAACGCTGAGCTTGCTTCACTTTCCGCCGCAAAAAGCGCTACCCGAATATCTGATTCTATCTGTGGCATTCCTATATGGGCTTTCAGCAAGTCCGCGCATTCGTCCAGCTGTTGTTTGAACACTGGCTCCTGTTCGTAAAGCCCCGCGCTCATCCCTATATATTGGGTACCTTGACCACTGAACATCCATACCTGCGCTGGCTGATGACCTGACTCACAAACACCTCTTTTAAGGCCCTGAGGCTGAGATAACTGCTCTATTGCACCTGTCTGACTATGACATACCGCATAACCTCGGTACTCATAATCACTGCGACCCACTTGCAACGTAAAGCTGACATCCGATAGCGCTTGATGCGTATTCGCGGATAAGTGGCGGCTTAAGTTCTCTTGCATCTGCGTCAGGGCTGTCTCCGTTTTCGCAGACAAAATCAGCAATTGAGCTTTGTCATCTACCGACTCTTCATGCCTTAGCAACGGGGCCTCTTCCAGCACTACATGCGCATTAGTGCCACCTATACCAAATGAACTCACTCCGGCTCTGCGTGGTGTCTCTCCATCGCGCGGCCACGCTTTTAATTCTGTGTTTACATAAAACGGACTGTTCTCAAAATCTATCTCTGGATTCGCCTGCTTGAAATTGATGCTGGGGGGCAATTGCTGGTGTTTTAACGCTTCAACCGTTTTTATTAATCCTGCTACGCCAGCTGCCGCATCTAAGTGACCAATATTGGGCTTTAATGACGTAATCGCACAACTACCAGAAGCATTCGCACCAAACACTTTATTCAATGCTTTTATCTCTATTGGGTCCCCAAGTTTAGTACCTGTACCATGCGTCTCAATATATTGAATCGATGCAGCATCGACTGATGCCACATCCAATGCATCTCGAATGACGCTCGCTTGACCGAAGACGCTTGGCGCTGTATATCCTACCTTACCTGAGCCATCGTTATTAACAGCAGAGCCTTTTATCACCGCATGAATAGTATCTCCATCGTCAATCGCATCATCTAAACGCTTTAATAAAACGACACCGACGCCACTCCCACCGCGAGTACCAGATGAATCTTTATCAAATGCACGACAATGACCGTCTTTGGAACCTATGCCCCCATCTTGGTATAGATAACCTGAAGGCTCAAGTTGAGCTATACCGGCACCTCCAGCAACAGCCATTTCGCACTCGTCCAATAGTAGGCTTTGGCATGCCTGGTGTAAACTAACCAGCGAGGTTGAACAAGCAGTAGAAGTATTGATTGCTGGTCCCACCAGATTCAATCGATATGATAATCTTGTAGCAGTATAGTCTTTGCTATTAGCATGTAATACAGCCATACCAAAATCGTTCATTAGTTCTGTGTTTGAGAGAAGATTGTTAAGCAAATAATTACTATCCCCTGAGCCAACAAATACACCAACATTTCTTGCAATACTCTGGTTGCCATATCCAGCTTGCTCTAGAATTTCATACGTAGTTTCAAATAACAATCGTTGTTGGGGGTCTAAAACCTCTGCTTCTCTTGGTGTAAAACCAAAAAATTTAGCATCGAACGATTTCAAACCATCTAAAACAAAGCCTGACTTTACATAATCAGGGTGATTGATTAGTACTTCACTTACACCCGCATCTTTAAGTTCTTCTTCTGAAAAATGCTGAAGTGACTCTTTTCCACTTTTGATATTTTGCCAAAATGCATTGACGGTATTTGCATCAGGAAACCTAACAGAACTCGCAATGATTGCTATATCTATATTTTTATTATCACCACCAACACGTGCTCTAGGCTTTCTTTTACTATCGGGTTGATTTTTACTTCCCGTTCTGATGAACGTTGCAAGCTCATTAATAGTTGGATACTCAAATATGTCTGTAACATCTATCTCAATGTTGTGGATTTCTTCAAGTTGCCTTTGCAACTGAATACTTAAGAGCGAATTACCGCCGATATCAAAAAAGTTATCGTGAACTCCCAATGAATCAATGCCTATTAGATTACTCCATAATGACACTAATTTCTGCTCTAATTCCCCATTTGGCACTTGTACGTCACTAACTTTTAATATTTTTCGAGTGTTCTTAGGCAATTGCTTTCTATCTATTTTCCCGTTACTTGACAATGGTAATTCTGGAAGAAATACAAAATGAGCTGGCACCATGAAGTCGGGGAGAGTAGTTTTTAAAATAGATTTAATTTCAGCTACTCTATCAAGGCCCTTAGTATTAACTTCCTCATCAAATTCAGGCAATTGACCTGTAGATTTAGATGAATTGCTATCCACAATAAATGCTACTAGATTTGATCCCGCATTATCGGTTTGTTGTGCGATTACTACACAATCCGCGATTAAAGGGATAGCACAGATTTGAGATTCAATTTCACCTAACTCTATTCGAACACCGTTAACTTTCACCTGAAAATCAATTCGCCCACTATATTCCAAGTAGCCTCTATTGTTCCAACGTGCTAAATCTCCCGTTCTGTACAACCTCGAAACTAGACCAATTCCAGGATCTATTTCTATAAATCTCTCACGCGTGAGATACACATCATTTATATATCCCTTCGCTAAACCGACACCGCCGATATACAATTCGCCGACACAACCTGGAGGGACTATTTTTCTATTTTTATCAAGAACATAAAGCTGTATATTATTAATAGGCCTACCAATTGGTATCTGGCGGCATCCATTACTTGGACTGCATTCCCAGAATGATACGTCAATTGCAGCCTCTGTAGGACCATATAAGTTATGCAACTTAGTTTTTGCTTTGAGTACTGTATCATTAGCATAGAATGCTTCCACTAAACTCGTACTAAGGGCTTCGCCACTACAAAAGACATGTTTTACATTCTTAAGATCATACCATTGTTCAGCTTTTAATATTTGTGAAAGCAGGGAAGGTACGAAATGGAGTGTTGTTACATCATATTGCTCTATCGTTTTTCTTAAATACTTAGGATCTTTGTGACCTAAAGGTTTAGCAATAACTAAAGTTGCTCCCTCTTGAAGCGGCCAACAAAACTCCCAAACAGATACGTCAAAACTGAATGGAGTCTTTTGCAATACTACGTCTGATTGGTTTAGCTGATATTCGCCTTGCATCCAGTGAATACGATTCACTAAAGCCTGGTGTTGTACCATCACTCCTTTCGGTTTGCCCGTCGAGCCAGATGTATAGATTACATAAGCCAAATTCGTGGAATGATAGAAAACCTCATTTTCAATTAAATTTCCCTCATCGATTAACGCTAGCTGTTTATTTAATTCAATGTCATCGAGTATCAGGTGTCGGCAAGATAGCTTTGAAAGTTGGGTGTGGCACTCTTGTTGAGATAACACTAACTTAACCTCTGCGTTATCAAGCATATACTGCTGTCGTTCAACAGGAAAGTCCGGTTCGATTGGCATATATGCTGCCCCAGCTTTCCAAATTGCATAAATACCTATAACCATTTCAAAAGAACGTTGGCAAATCAAGCCAATACAGTCATTTGTCTTTACACCTTGTTTCAATAAATAGCGAGCAAGTCTGTTACTTCGTTGATTCAATTCAGCGTAAGTCATCACTTCATTGTTGAAAATAAGTGCATTATTTTTTGGATATAAATCAACTGCGGATTGAAAAAGTTGATGGAAACACACAGAGTCATCGAATTGCGTTTCTGTCGAATTCAACTCACTGGTTAAAGTGAATTTATCTTCCTCTGTTATCACTTCATATTCGCCGGTATTAAGCTCCGGGCTTTCGACCACTTGAGTCAACAATGAGACAAAACTCTTAGAAAGTCTTTCAATACTATCGGTTTCGAAAAGGTCCTTGTTATAACCCCAAAATATACTTAGGCCTTGCTCAGTATCCTGTGCAACGATATCTAAGTCGCATTTAACATATTGCCCATTGCGGTTTACTGTTTTTATTTCTAAACCTGTTAACGAAAATGCCTCATTCTGATTATTTTGTAACGTGAACATAATTTGAAATATAGGGCTATGACTCAAACTTCTGACAGGGTTGAGTTTATCTACTAACATTTCAAATGGGATGCTTTGATGATCATAAGCTTCAATAAAACCTTTGCCATTTTTGGTTAATAACTGACCAAAAGTTTCATCTGGCAATACATGTGTTCTGAGAGGTAATGTATTAACAAAAAAACCAATAACTGAGTTTAGGCTTTCTTGTAACCGCCCTGAAATAGGAGTGCCGATTACAATATCTTGTTCACCACTGTAGCGATTCAGTAATAGTGACAATGTTGTTTGGAGAAAAACAAAAGGGGTGATTTGATAAGAAAGAGAAAGCTGTTCGACTTTTTCCATCAAGTTTTGCGAAATCGTCTGTTTGACGAAGTCGCCCCGATAACTTTGTTTTTTTGGTCTTTCATAATCGAGAGCTAAACCATGGACAGAGGGAATATCTGCAAGCTTATCTCGCCAATATTCAATGTGCTGCTCATAAAATGTTCCGGTCAGAACATTTTTTTGCCACATAGCAAAATCACTATACTGCACAGGTAATTCAATTAGCGCTGCATGTGTATTGCCAACATATTGATTGTAGAATTCGCTTATTTCATTAACTAGCACACCCAATGACCAACCATCAGAGATGATATGATGGATATTAAATACTAAAAAATGACGTTGTTTAGCCGCTTGTACAAGCGAGATTCTTATCAATAAATCGTGTTCAAGGTCAAAAACATGGTTAATCTCTTTTGTGATTAAGTCATCAACAAATTGAGGTATTTGCTTATTTTCTAATACAATATTATTTTCAGAAAGTTCAACTGACGCTGATGAAAATGTCTCTTCACTAATTATCTGTAGCGGCAGCTGTTCATCATCGCTTATAACGGCCTGATACTGACCTGAAACTTCCTTAAATTTTGTTCTCAAGCCTTTATGTCTGGACATTACTTTTCGCAGTGCTACTTGCAAAGCATTCAATTCCAATTGTCCATTTAGCTCAAAGCAATTGACTATGTTGTATTGCGGTGAGCCAGATTCAAGCTTATCAATAATCCACAGCCGCTGTTGTGCATACGACATTGGGTAAACACCATCATTGCCCAAGGATTCAATTATTGGCAGCGAAATAGACTGTGCGTTTTTCTCTATTGCCAATGCGAATGCTTCGATAGTGGGATTTTGAAATATTAATTTCAGCGGAACATCAATGCTCAACTGTGCTTTTATCTTTCCAATCAACCGTGTCGCAAGTAGAGAGTGTCCACCTAGCTCAAAAAAGTTATCTTGTATGCCAATCGGTGATACATTTAATAATTCCTCCCAAATTTGACACAAAACAAGTTCTTTTTCACTAGCTGGCTCTACGTGATCATTCTGATTAATGACGCTTTTGTCAGGCAAGGGCAGCGCTTGTCTGTCAATTTTGCCGCTTTGAGTTAATGGCATTTTAGGCAACAAAATGAACACTGCAGGAATCATAAAACTAGGTAATGTTTCTGCAAGTTTGGATCTTATGGAAGAAGCTATAATCTCGTTTGATGACTGATCAGCATCAATGTCCGAGTTTTTTGCTACTACATAAGCGATTAATCTCTTTTCTCTGGCAATCGAATCGTCAACTACAACTACACTTTCTTTAACTTCTTGTAGACTATTAATTGCGCTAATGATTTCACCCAATTCAATTCGAAAGCCGTTTATCTTTACTTGATGATCCACTCGACCGATAAATACTAATTGGCCTAGTTCATCCCAGCGAACCAAATCACCTGTTTTGTATACACGCCCTTCTCTTCCGAACGGGTTAGGTACAAACTTTTCTTGAGTTATGGATGCATTGTTCCAATACCCTCTGGCCAACCCTTTACCACCAATATATAACTCTCCTACAGCCCCTAATGGAGCTAACTGATTTGAAGAGGCCATCACATATAGTTCAGTGTCACTTATCGCCCTACCTATTGTTGGTTCAATTTCAATAGTGGCTGTAAACTCAGCATGTGTAGAATAGGTTGTATCCTCTGAGGGACCGTACAAATTGTTCACTCTTTTGGCTGATGTTTGAGTTATTGTCCGATTGACCAGCGCTCGAGTCAGCGGTTCGCCAGCGACGTTGATAGTAACTACGCTCTTCGGTATTGCATTATTATCTAAAACACTTATTAACGCACTTGGTACGGTGTTAATTAGCGTCGGTTCTAACTTTGAATTATCAACCAATGCCAAAATATTTTCGACGAGCAGCACTTTACCGCCACTTGCTAATGCACTCCAAATTTCAAAAACAGACAAATCAAAACAAATCGAGGTAGAAAATAAAACACTTTTGGTTTCTTCCTGAGTAAATGTGTTTTGACACCAATTTACTAACGCCGCGACTGATTTGTGCTCTATGCATACCCCTTTGGGCTTTCCTGTAGAACCTGACGTGTAAATTATGTGAGATAAATAATCGCTACAGATCTTGACCTCTTTTTCAGTTAAATTTTTCTGAGAAAATTCGGCATACCTCTCTCGTTCGTCAATAAATAGAGTATCAATAGTAAATACATGGTTACTAATTTTACGCTCGGTGATGACAAGTTTAGATTGTGCATCTAAAAGCATATAATCTAATCTTTCTGATGGGTAAGCAGGATCTAGAGGAAGGTAAGCTGCTCCAGCCTTGTGAATTGCAAGCAAGGCTACAACCAAGTCAATACTTCTCCCTAAACAAAGCCCAACAACATCTTGATTTTGGACACCTTGAGCGATTAAATAGCGAGCCAGTTGATTTGCACTTGCGTTTAGCTTGGCAAAGGTAATACTTTGTTCACCACAGCTAATTGCTATATCTCGTGGTTGATTGTCTACCTGCTGTTCAAATAATTGATATGGGCACATCGACATCAAGTCTGGTTTTGTGCCTGTTTCTGAAACGCGATTATTTCTTGATTTAAGCGTGTTGAGTTCTTTATCTGAAACGAGTTTTAGATGCTCTAGAGGGCATTCACAATTACACAAAACTCCATCAATAATTTGTCGAAAAGTCTTTGCAAAATTAGCAATAGTCGCCCGTTCAAATAATGCCGTGCTGTATGTCCAATTAACGAGTAAACGGCTATCCACCTCACCAATATAGAGCTCCAAGTCAAATTTAGTAGCTGGTGAATCAGAAAAAATAGGGGCTAAACTCAAGTCACTCAATCGAATATCATTTTGACTTTGGTTATCTAAAGTAAATAACACTTGAAAAACGGGGCTATAACTTAGACTTCTTTTAGGTTTTAGTTTCTCTACTAATAACTCAAATGGGATTTCTTGATGATTAAACGCCTCAACAATGTCCTTTTTATTTTGTTTAAGCAAAGATAAAAAAGAATGTTTTCGTACTATTTGCGTTCTTAACACCAACGTATTAGCGAAGACACCAATCAAGGACTCTAGCTTCGTATCTGGTCTCCCCGCAACAGGTGTGCCCATAACAATATCGAGTTCGTCACTAAAATAACTAAGCACAATCGCGTAAACTGTTTGCATAAACATAAACATTGTTACGTCATGTTTCTTGCAAAATAACTTAATATGCTCCGTCAACTTGCTATCAAACTCCTGGAAAAATATTTTACCAGTAAAATCTTGTTGTGTTGCTCTCGGACGGTCCAAAGGCAAAGAATGCACGGGTGGCAGTTCAGCTAAATATTGATGCCAAAAACTCAGTTGCGATGACATACTTTCACTTTTAAACCAACTACTTTGCCATTGGGCATAGTCAGAATATTGAAGCGGTAATGGTGTTAGTGTTATTGGTTTACTTTCACAAAGTGAGTTATATATTGTTCCAAACTCTGAAATTAACACTCCCATTGACCAACCGTCAGATACTATGTGATGCATATTCAGCATTACAACGAATTCTGTTTCGGACAGTGTAATTAAATGTATGCGCATTAAGACATCTGTCTTAAGGTTAAATGGGTTAGCGATATCTGACGCTAATAATTGTTCTATCCTCTTTTTTTGCTGTGATTCATCCACTGTTGATAGGTCAACTTCCTGAAACGGCAGCTCAACTTTTTCTCGATCTAATACCCATATTTGATCATTTTGTTCAACAAAACTGCTACGTAATATTTGATGTCTATCCAGTATTGTTGAAAACGCTTCCACTAAGGCAGTTTTATTCAATCTACCTGTTAATCGATAAGCGGCAGACATATTATACTGGCTGCTTCCTTCTCCTAGCTGATCGATGAACCACAATCTTCGTTGGGCATAAGACATTGGTGCAGGTGCGTCAGTGTCTTTGCGCTTTTCCAAAGGCGGTAGTTGTGAGACTTGCTTTCTATGTTCAAGCTTTTGTAAATAAGCAATGATTTCTTGTTTGTTTTCCTTCAGCTTATTTTTTAATGATTCAGATAACTTAGCTCTTGTGGCTTCAAATTTTAACTTACCATCCTCTAGATATAGAATTACACCTTCATCAATTGCCTCTTGAACGAGCGACTGCATTGACATCAAATTTCTCCCTCTTCAACAACAGATTCTGTCGCACGTAACTCTGATACCAGCGTTGCTAACGTCTGGTCATTTTGATTGTCTTCAATATACTGAGCAATTCCTGAGATTGTTGGGTATTCGAACAATGTCTTTAATGTCACACCTGAATTGGATAAATCTATTTCGCCTTTCATCATCGACAACAACCTCGAAATGAGAATAGAATCGCCTCCTAAATCAAAAAAGTTATCGTTGACTCCAATACCTTCAATACATAGTAACGATTGCCACAATGAGACTAATTGTCTTTGTAAATCATTAGACGCTGATTCATATTCAACATTGAGTACTGGCCTTTGTTGACCATTAATAACTGCACTTATTTTCTCAGATGGTAGATTATTAGCTTCTGTTGTAACAAAAGATACAGACAACATTTTCTTTAGGCACTTAGTCGTGACTAACCACTGACTGGAAGAATTCGCTAAGGCTCTTTTGAATACTTCTTTGCCTTCTTCAGAAGAAATACCACTAGCCAGAACTTGCTGTTTTTGTTCGATCAAATGATCTGCAACTGCAGTGTTGACGGCCATACCAACATCTGACCAAGCATCCCAATTAATACTAAGAAAGTGTGTTGAATTTTTGCGGTTATTATTCATAGACAATGCAAAAGCATCTTCAAAAGCATTTGCTGCTGCATAATCAAACTGTCCAACCCCACCGACAATTGCATTCATTGAGGAACACATTATAAAGAACCTAAGATCTTCATTCTTGATTAGCTCATGTAAGTTTAACGTTCCATCTATCTTAGGAGCGACTACCGATTCTATATCAGACCTTGTTTTAAACTGCATAACTCCCTGCCCTGGAATTCCAGCAGCATGGATTACACCATTAATTACACCGTATCGAGTTTGAATACTTTCAATAACCGTTTTTAACTGATGTTTGTTTGAAACATCGGCTTGCGCAAAGTCAACTGTTACACCTTGATTTTCTAGTGACTGAAGATATGCAATTTTCTCAGCAATTGGATTCTCTTCCCCATTTGCAATCAGCCAGCTATCCCAGTCTTCCTTTAAGGGAAAGGTAGAGCGACTCATAAGCACGATGGTAGATCCTGAAACTTCAGCTAGCGATTCAGCTAAAGTTAATCCCATGCCTCCAAGTCCCCCAGTAATTAAAAATACTCCTGGTCTATCTATAAATGTTTCTGTCTCTCCAAACTCAAGTTCTACCATTGAATAATCGGGAATCCAACATTGAGAGTGCCTTATTGCAATTTCAACATCGCTACTATTGCTAAATATCTCTGCGGCTATTTGCTCGACACAATTTATCGTGTCTGAATTTTCTCCCGTCCAATCAATATCAATAGAACGACAACTAATTCTTTCATATTCCTGATTGATTACGCGAACCGCCCCTTTAATAGGGGATTTATTAATATCAATTTCCTCAGTACCGGTTACATTTTGTAATTGATTTGACAGTATTGTTATAGCTAGCGGGTGAATTTGAGAAATTTCATTTAGATTCTGACAGAGATATAAGAAGCTATACAAATTAAAATCTAGTTGAGAATTAGATAGCTTGTCATACTTCTCTTTACATTTTCCTACATTCCAACAATGGATAAGTTGTTCAGGTAAAAACTGCTGTTCTTTAAGTTCATCAAATAAAAGTTGATAATCCTCAACTTTAGATGGGTTAATTTGATAACAACAGTATTTATCACTTTCAACACGCTTAAATGATTCTCCAACTCGGACCCAGATCACGGATTCATCACTTAAACAAAGGCTCTCTGTTAATTGTTGGGCAAAGAACTCATCATCAACAAAAATAACCGTACTAATGGTCGACAATTTACGCTTAATTAAATGTCTTTTGGGTAAAAACTTAGATTTCCAACCTGGACTATAGAACCATTGTGCAATGTTTTCATTTTTTACCAGATATTCGTTATTTTTTGGAGTCTTATTTTGTGAATATAGATGATCATTCGATTCATCAGTCGCTATTGCGTCTACCCAATAACGCTCTCGCTCAAATGGATAAGTGGGCAACGGTACCCGGCGTGCTTTACCTCGCACTTGCTGCCAGTCTATCGTTACACCGCGTAGCCAGCATTCACCTAGCATTCCCAGTAACACTTCTCTATCTGCTAACGCTTGCTGACTATGCCGCATGCTGTGTACCAGCGTGTGATTGCCCGCTAAACCATGTTGTCTCACCAGCGAACCCAATACCATTCCCGGCCCCACTTCCAGCCAGACTGCACCCGCTGATAAACCTTCTTCCTGATGAATGTACTCTATACCCTCTGAAAACCTCACCGCTTCTCTTACATGCTTCAGCCAGTAACTCGCAGCTGTCACCTCTTTGCCCGCTAGTTTACCTGTCACATTACTCACGTAGCGCTGCTCCGGGGCACGTAATTCAACGCTCGATAATTCCGCCTCAAAATCTCCTAGCATCCCTTCCATCATCGAAGAATGGAAAGCATGAGATGTCGGTAACCGTTTGCTCATTACATCGTCTGCTGACAACGTTATTTCTAACGCCTCTATTGACGCCGACGGACCTGATACTACGCTGCTTTTCCGACCATTTAACGCTGCAATACTTAGGTCCGTTCCTTCCAGGTACGTTGCTAAACCGGCTTCATCTAACCCCACCGACAACATCGAACCTGGCGCCATCGCTTGCATTAAGCGACCTCGCGCGCTCACTAGTTTCAGGGCGTCAGGTAAGCTCATTACCCCCGCTAAACAAGCCGCAACATATTCACCCAGACTGTGACCTATCATCACCTCCGGGCGCAGCCCCCATGACAACAATAACTTCGCTAAGCTATATTCAACCGCAAACAAAATCGGTTGTGTCAGTCGTGTTTGCGCTAGTAACGCTGAGCTTGCTTCACTTTCCGCCGCAAAAAGCGCTACCCGAATATCTGATTCTATCTGTGGCATTCCTATATGGGCTTTCAGCAAGTCCGCGCATTCGTCCAGCTGTTGTTTGAACACTGGCTCCTGTTCGTAAAGCCCCGCGCTCATCCCTATATATTGGGTACCTTGACCACTGAACATCCATACCTGCGCTGGCTGATGACCTGACTCACAAACACCTCTTTTAAGGCCCTGAGGCTGAGATAACTGCTCTATTGCACCTGTCTGACTATGACATACCGCATAACCTCGGTACTCATAATCACTGCGACCCACTTGCAACGTAAAGCTGACATCCGATAGCGCTTGATGCGTATTCGCGGATAAGTGGCGGCTTAAGTTCTCTTGCATCTGCGTCAGGGCTGTCTCCGTTTTCGCAGACAAAATCAGCAATTGAGCTTTGTCATCTACCGACTCTTCATGCCTTAGCAACGGGGCCTCTTCCAGCACTACATGCGCATTAGTGCCACCTATACCAAATGAACTCACTCCGGCTCTGCGTGGTGTCTCTCCATCGCGCGGCCACGCTTTTAATTCTGTGTTTACATAAAACGGACTGTTCTCAAAATCTATCTCTGGATTCGCCTGCTTGAAATTGATGCTGGGGGGCAATTGCTGGTGTTTTAACGCTTCAACCGTTTTTATTAATCCTGCTACGCCAGCTGCCGCATCTAAGTGACCAATATTGGGCTTTAATGACGTAATCGCACAAAACTGCTTTCGCTCTGTATAAGACCGGTAAACCTGTGACAAAGCATTAACTTCAATTGGATCGCCTAATAACGTTCCAGTACCGTGGGTTTCAATATAAGATATATCTTCAGGATTAATGTCAGCATTAACAAGTGCTTCTGCAATAACATCCATTTGCCCTGTTACGCTTGGTGCTGCAAAACTCATTTTATTGCCGCCATCATTATTAATGGCGCTACTTCTAATTACGGCATGAATTGTATCCCCGTTTTCGACAGCTTCTTCGAATCGTTTCAACGCAACGACAGCAACTCCGTCACCAAAAACAGTACCATTAGCTCGCGAGTCGAATGCATAAACTTGTCCATCTCCAGATAATATGCTGCCTTCTTTGTAAAGATACCCCGTTCTCAAAGCCCTCACGGTCGCGGCTCCTGCCAAGGCTATATCACACTCATACGAAAGTAATGATTGGCAAGCTTGATGAACAGAAACAAGCGATGTTGAGCATGCCGTATTAATATTTAGACTCGGACCAGACAAATTGAGTTTGTAAGAAACATAAGTACTTATGAAGTCTTTTTGGTTAGCTAAAACGGTTGGCAAATCTACAAGTGATTCTAATGATTCGTCATTGCCGTTGAAATGCTTCATTTGCGAAGACAAATTTCCAAAGGGATAGGTACTAGTAGAAATTCCTGCATACATCCCAACTATATCAGATGACAGCTTACTTACAGCGTAACCTGCACTTTCTAACGCCTCATGAGCACAAGTTAGCAAAAACCTTCTTTGCGGATCCATGTAGGTGGCTTCTTTTCCAGAAATGCCAAAAAATTTTGCATCAAACCACTCGATATCATCGAGCGCACTGACACTATTAACGAAATCCTCTGATTCATAAACTGATTTAGATAACCCAGAGTTGACTATAGCCTCATTAGATAACTTACTAATAGAGCTATTTCCTTGCGATATATTTGACCAAAACTGCTCCGAGTTATTTGCACTTGGAAAGCGGCAGGACATACCGACAATAGCGATTAAATTATTATCTGTTTGTTCGCTCATGACGTAACCTTCTCTCTTCCGGATCTAAACGACTGACTTCTACTACGATTGCTCGACTTTTTTCTATTTTTTCGCTTATCTACAATAGACTCACCTTCAGGCACTTGAGATTGTTTATCTAAAAAGCCCGAGAGTTCACCTATTGTTAAATACTGAAACAGAGCAGCGATTGCGATATCTGATTCGAAATACTTTTTAACTAGCTTGTGAACTTGAGTAAGTGATACTGAATCTCCACCTAACTCAAAAAAATTGTCTTGGATACCAATTTGCTCAATGCCTAACACCTGCTGCCATATCGATACAAGTTTTTTCTCTGTTTTTGTATTAGCACACTGAAATGCCGTTTGTATATCCGGTCGCTTATGCAGCGTTGCCGGCTTTTCAGTTACGCCATGATCTTTTTCCCAGTGATTCAATCGTTCAGACAAAGGTCCGGTAGAGTTGATTAACTGTGGTACGACCCCGTTTGACATAGCAAAATCAAATGCGCTAACACCTTCATCTGGCGTTAAACTATATTGATTAATGTTTTTAAATAATGGATTCGAAAGCTGATTAAAACCCCAGCCATCCCAGTTAATTGATAACCAGTGCTGATTTCCTTTTTGATGTTGGAAATGGACAAATCCATCTACAAAACTATTGGCTGATGCGTAAGCAGCAAAACCAAGGCCACCTAAAATCGATGAAAGTGACGACATAACTACACAAAAATCTGGTTGCCGACATTCTAGAAGTCGCTCAAGGATTAGCAGCCCATTCACCTTCGATTTAAATTGCCTTTCACAACTTTCTTCGTTTGTTTGTTCTAGTGGCAACATCGCGCCTGAAACTTTACCTGCGGCATAGACAATACCATTGATCTCGCCAAATTGTCTTTCTGCATACAAGAAAGCTTCTTGCATAGACGTTTCATCACTCACATCTGCACATATGATTGAAAACTCAATGCCCAATTGTTCTAATTTTGTTAATTGTTCTATTTTTAACGTTGTTGGATCATCTTTAGCCTTATTTTTTAGCCATGACGCCCATTCTGTTTTTTCGGGGAATGTTGACCGAGTGATTAAGGTTAATTTCGGCTGAAAGCGCTTTGCCAAAAATTCACTCAAAGTAAGTGCTATATTCCCCAGGCCACCGCAAATAACATAATGCCCTTGCTTTTTAAATGAATGCGCAGGTTTAGCAAGACTAGGATTAAACCGCGTATAGTTAAGTGCCCATCTCTTTTGTCCACGAAAAGCAATGATTGGCACCCTTTGCTTCACGCTAACTTCTGACATTAACTGTTTAGCTAAAGCTTGATGATTAGAGTGAGATGTTATGTCTATATGATGACATTTTAAATTAGGTATTTCTTGATTCAGTACTTTGCAAAGCCCAGTTAAAGTCGAACTTTCGACATTAAGCTGTTCTTCACCGGTTACTGAAAAGCAATTTTCTGTAATAACATTAATTTGAACATCTTCTATCTCAATATTACCAGAAAGCGCTTGAGCTAGATAAAGCGCACTGTAATAACCATAGCGTTGCTTTTGGTTAAACCGTGTTTCCGCATCTGTTGTTTCTATGTCTTCGTACACACTTGCTAGATGTAATATTTGTCCTACTGATGTAGGACCAATGTCTTTGAGTAGACGTTTATAATGCTCTGGATTTGAGAGTTCTATGTGATATTGAAATTCTGACGCCTTTTCATAATGATGGCTATCGTGAATAACAATACATTCTTTTTCTAGCCTGGCTGCTTGCTCTACTACAGCTTGTGTAAGTTCAGTCACATTTCTAACAATGAGCAAAATTGAACGAGCTTTTGCATCTTCAGATGAAAATTTCTCAAACCCACGAAGTGGTAACATTTCCTGCCATGAGGGAACATAGAACCAATCAGCAACTTCGCCCTGTTTTTGATGGCTAACTTGTTGGCCGTAAATATTATTCTTATTAATATCTATCCAATAACGCTCTCGCTCAAATGGATAAGTGGGCAACGGTACCCGGCGTACTTTACCTCGCACTTGCTGCCAGTCTATCGTTACACCGCGTAGCCAGCATTCACCTAGCATTCCCAGTAACACTTCTCTATCTGCTAACGCTTGCTGACTATGCCGCATGCTGTGTACCAGCGTGTGATTGCCCGCTAAACCATGTTGTCTCACCAGCGAACCCAATACCATTCCCGGCCCCACTTCCAGCCAGACTGCACCCGCTGATAAACCTTCTTCCTGATGAATGTACTCTATACCCTCTGAAAACCTCACCGCTTCTCTTACATGCTTCAGCCAGTAACTCGCAGCTGTCACCTCTTTGCCCGCTAGTTTACCTGTCACATTACTCACGTAGCGCTGCTCCGGGGCACGTAATTCAACGCTCGATAATTCCGCCTCAAAATCTCCTAGCATCCCTTCCATCATCGAAGAATGGAAAGCATGAGATGTCGGTAACCGTTTGCTCATTACATCGTCTGCTGACAACGTTATTTCTAACGCCTCTATTGACGCCGACGGACCTGATACTACGCTGCTTTTCCGACCATTTAACGCTGCAATACTTAGGTCCGTTCCTTCCAGGTACGTTGCTAAACCGGCTTCATCTAACCCCACCGACAACATCGAACCTGGCGCCATCGCTTGCATTAAGCGACCTCGCGCGCTCACTAGTTTCAGGGCGTCAGGTAAGCTCATTACCCCCGCTAAACAAGCCGCAACATATTCACCCAGACTGTGACCTATCATCACCTCCGGGCGCAGCCCCCATGACAACAATAACTTCGCTAAGCTATATTCAACCGCAAACAAAATCGGTTGTGTCAGTCGTGTTTGCGCTAGTAACGCTGAGCTTGCTTCACTTTCCGCCGCAAAAAGCGCTACCCGAATATCTGATTCTATCTGTGGCATTCCTATATGGGCTTTCAGCAAGTCCGCGCATTCGTCCAGCTGTTGTTTGAACACTGGCTCCTGTTCGTAAAGCCCCGCGCTCATCCCTATATATTGGGTACCTTGACCACTGAACATCCATACCTGCGCTGGCTGATGACCTGACTCACAAACACCTCTTTTAAGGCCCTGAGGCTGAGATAACTGCTCTATTGCACCTGTCTGACTATGACATACCGCATAACCTCGGTACTCATAATCACTGCGACCCACTTGCAACGTAAAGCTGACATCCGATAGCGCTTGATGCGTATTCGCGGATAAGTGGCGGCTTAAGTTCTCTTGCATCTGCGTCAGGGCTGTCTCCGTTTTCGCAGACAAAATCAGCAATTGAGCTTTGTCATCTACCGACTCTTCATGCCTTAGCAACGGGGCCTCTTCCAGCACTACATGCGCATTAGTGCCACCTATACCAAATGAACTCACTCCGGCTCTGCGTGGTGTCTCTCCATCGCGCGGCCACGCTTTTAATTCTGTGTTTACATAAAACGGACTGTTCTCAAAATCTATCTCTGGATTCGCCTGCTTGAAATTGATGCTGGGGGGCAATTGCTGGTGTTTTAACGCTTCAACCGTTTTTATTAATCCTGCTACGCCAGCTGCCGCATCTAAGTGACCAATATTGGGCTTTAATGACGTAATCGCACAACTACCAGAAGCATTCGCACCAAACACTTTATTCAATGCTTTTATCTCTATTGGGTCCCCAAGTTTAGTACCTGTACCATGCGTCTCAATATATTGAATCGATGCAGCATCGACTGATGCCACATCCAATGCATCTCGAATGACGCTCGCTTGACCGAAGACGCTTGGCGCTGTATATCCTACCTTACCTGAGCCATCGTTATTAACAGCAGAGCCTTTTATCACCGCATGAATAGTATCTCCATCGTCAATCGCATCATCTAAACGCTTTAATAAAACGACACCGACGCCACTCCCACCGCGAGTACCAGATGAATCTTTATCAAATGCACGACAATGACCGTCTTTGGAAGCGACACCACCTTCTTGATACAAATACCCTGTTGGTGACAGCTGAGAGACACTTGCGCCACCAGCCAAAGCCATTTTAGATTCATAACTGAGCAAGCTAACACAGGCTTGATGAACAGCAACTAACGAAGTTGAACAAGCCGTTCCGACGTTAATTGAAGGCCCTGTTAAATTTAACTTGTAGGATAGGCGAGTTGCTGAAAAATCATTTCTATTGCCATATAAAACAGCTCTTGCCATTGAGTCCATCACAGATTGATTAGGCAAAAGGTTTTTCAATAGATACGTACTTTCACCAACACCCACAAATACCCCTACCTCTCTAGTCTCCTCGTTTCCATATCCAGATTGCTCGAGCGCTTCCACTGCACATTCAAATAGTAGACGCTGTTGTGGGTCCATCACTTCCACTTCTCGAGGTGTAAAACCAAAAAAACCTGCATCAAACAGCTCGATATCATCCAAAACAATGCCTTTTTTCACATAGTCAGGATTATCTATTAGTGCATCACTCAAGCCCGTTTTGCGCAAAGATTCATCGTCAAAAGATTGAATAGATTCCTTGGCTTGCGCAATATTTTTCCAAAATTCATCAATTTTATTTGCGTCAGGAAAACGACCAGCACTCGCAACAATAGCAATGTCTGTTGATTGGCTACCGACCTTTCTAATTCGGCGACTACTTTCAAAATCTCGTTGAGCATTTTCCGATGCTAATAAATGATTACACAAATCTAAAATAGTTGGATAGGCAAATAGATCGGTAATGGTTACATCGTAATCAGTTCGACTATTAATCTCTTGTTGGACCATAATGCAATGAATCGAAGTGCCACCTACCTCGAAGAAATTGTCGTTGATACCCGGTGATTCAATAGAAAGAACTTCACTCCATATTTCAGAAATGTCTCTTTCTAATTTTCGTTTGGGGGCGACATGACATTTTTTCTTCACTTCACGATCATTTGGCACTGGTAAAGCGCTATAATTAACTTTGCCGTTAGCAAGCTTGGGGAGCGATTCAATTATGACCACCGCCTTTGGCATCATATAGTCAGGTAAAACCAATGCGAGCGTTTCCAGATAACTTGATGTCAACATCAGCTTTGCCGCTTCCACCTTGTCTGGATTATCATCTTCAGGAAACAAAGATGGCTCTACATATGCGACAATATATTCATTATCACCTTTTCCAATATCAAATAACTGTGATTTAACAGCACAACGATCAATATCTGTTACTTTCAACAATTCAGATTCAATTGTCAGTGGAGATATTATGTATCCCCTAGAGTGTATTAATCGTTCGAAGCTAGCGCCAAATTCGATGGAACCATTAGCTTTTCTCCGTACTCTCTGGCCCGTTTTGAAGACCGACTCCAACGACAGCAGATCTTTATTCTCAATGTGATCTATATTAACTCCTACGCCACTTATTGTTAATTCCCCCCAAACGCCATCGGGTACCTCATTGCTATTTTGGTCGACAATAAATAACTGCGTATTTGAAATAGGTTCACCCGACATACACAACGTATTGCAGTCAGATATTTTCGTAGCTATAGAGCAAAGGGTCGTTTCAAGAAACCCATACAAATGTGAGCAACGGCTAACATTTTTGAATATGCGGTTAATCAGTGCAGGTTGCCAATCATTGTCAGAGTATATTGCGTGAATTGGTAACAATTTTTGAGCGTCTAATTCATTTAAAATTGAAGACCAGAAACTGTGATTACCATGTAAAGTTGTAACATTATACTGCTCAATTTGTTCAACTAAACATTTGGGATCTTCCATACAAATTTCAGACGCTAAAACCAACGTCGCGCCAGAAAGCAGAGTCAAATAAATATCTACAAAGTGCGAACTGCTATTGATAGAAACATGGCTGAGTAAAACTTCTTCACTAGATAATATTTGCTGACACTTTAATGATGAAAATAAATTTTCTAAACTATCATGCCGAATACTAACGTGCCTTATAGGTACAACTCGCTGCTCAGGCAATATCTGACAAGCAATTGAATTTGGTTTACACAACATGTGAGAAATATCAACTCGATTACTCTCCTTGCTATTTACCTCTGCTTTGACCGATGATTCGTCGAAACAGATCACTTTCTTTTTGGGTGCAGTGATATCAGCTGCTAAGTCAGTTTGCGTAATAATCAGTTCGATGTTTTTGTCAGCATGAAAGCTATTTACGACGTTGCCGTTTTGTATTTCAAATGGGACATAATAAGCGCCTGATTTGAGTACGGCAAAGATTGTTACGACCAAATCTATCGAAGATGGCATAACTATACCGACTGCATCGCCAGGCTTTAAGCCTTGCTCGATTAAATATCTCGCGAGTTGGTTAGATTGCTCTTCCAATTCCCGATAAGTCATTTTTTTATTGGCAGCAATAATGGCAAATTTGTCGCCAAACTCTTCTACATTTAACGCAAGTTGATCCTGTAAACATAAATTAGTTGTATGGCTATTCTCAGTTCTATTTCGTTGCTGATGCTTAAGCATCTCTTTGGGATTAATTACATTCAGCTCGCATAACTTAGAATCGGGGCTGGTGATCAAATTATCTAACCAATGTACAAAATTATTTGCCATTGATTCTATCGTTGACGCTTCAAATAAATCTGTCGCGTATTCCCAGCCAAAACATAGGCCATCATTTCGCTCTTTAACAAACAAGGTGATGTCATATTTAGCCGTATTCGACTCAAAGTCCATTGCTTCAATTTTTAGTTCAGGGAGGGAAAGTTCACCAGTTTGATTATTTTGTAAAACTAGAGCGACCTGAAATAAGGGGGAGTGACTTAAGCTTCGCTCTGGTTGCAAACTATCAACCAACTGTTCAAAAGAAACTTGTTGATTTGAGAAAGCTGACAATATTTGAGATTTAGCTTGTCGTACTAATTCACTAAATGTCATGTCTGACTGCACATCAAATCTTAGTACCAACATATTAATAAAAAAGCCGATGAGATCTGTCAACTCTGCATTTTCTCTATTGGCAACAGGGGTACCAATAACTACGTCATGACATTGAGAATATCGACTTATAAAGCTAGCAAAAGCAGCTTGCAACACCATGTATAAAGTTGCACCGTTACGATAACCAAACACTTTAAGTTGATTGAGTTTTTCCCTATCGACAAGATGAATGAATGTTTTGCCTTTATAGCTTAGTTTTGGAGCACGAACTTTGTCTAATGGCAAGTTGTGAGTTGTAGGGATATTCATTAAGTTATCAACCCAAAAAGCGAGTTGTTTTTTTATCCCATCTCCTTTAAACCATTCTTGCTGCCAAATTGAATAATCACTATATTGAATCGGTAATGGTTCAAGTGAAAATCCAGAGTCTACTAATAAATCAGAATAATTTTGAGCAATATCACGGATCAATATGCCAATTGACCAACCATCAGAAGCGATATGATGCAAATTTACCAACAATTGAAACTCAGTATCAGTCAACTTTATAAGTTGGGCTCTAATAAGTAGGTCTTTTGTTAAATCAAAAGCTCGCCCAAACTCTCGCTTAGCTAACTCTTCTATTGCAAACTGCTGCTCTTCTTTACTCATTGACGAAAAATCAAAGACTTCAAAAGGTGTTTGAAACTGCTCTTTAACGATTTGAAAAACCTGGCCACCTTCTTCTACAAAGTTTGTTCTTAGTACTTGATGGCGCAATACTAACTGTTTAAATGACTCCTCCAAATAATCTATTTGACAATTTCCAATCAACTTGGCCATAAAAGGTAAATTATAATGACTGCTGTTGCCTTCAAATTTATCAATGATCCACAGTCTTTTTTGTGCAAATGATAATGGCGCTTTAAGTAAGTCATGCTTTTTAATAGTAGATGATGAGCGAGCCGTTTCTTTTGCTAATAAGTACTGTTTAATATCTGTTTTATATGACTTCACAAGGCTTCTTAACTCGTCGGTGAAACCCGCCTTTCTAGCTTTAAATGCTAGCCCCCCGTCTTTTAGATACAAAGAAACACCGGCCATTTTAGCCTTTTTAATGATCTCAGCTACATCCATTAAATCATTCCTTCTTCAATTTCTTCATCAGCTTCCGTTAGATTTAGCAAGCCATCATTGAGTTTTTCTATTCTTTTATATGCAATGATATTTTCTGCAATTGCCTTAATCGTTGGTTTTTCAAAAAAAGTTGTTATCTGAAATTTGTCACTGTCTAAATCAAACTCATTGCGAATCGCACTAATAATTTTGGCTGCTTGCAGCGAATCACCGCCTAGCAAGAAAAAGTCGCTTTCTACATTTTGAACTTCCAATCCCAATGTTTCTGACCAAATAGCGCACAATTTTCGCTCAGTCTCATTTTCAGAATAAACAATATCATCAGCTTGTTCTTGCATTAGGTCTGGTACTGGCAGTTCATCACGATTAACTTTTCCATTGGCTGTCAGCGGAATGTTATCTATCGCAATAAATCCAGCAGGTATCATGTAATGAGGTAATGCTCCACTAATTAGTTGAGTAATATCTTCTTTCACTTTGTCGAAAGAAATATTGTTGTTTGAAAGTACCAAATAAGCGATTAGTTTTTTATCGAACTTTTCGCCAAATGCGTTAACAACGACATGCTTCACCAGTTCGTGTTGCTTAACAATACTTTCAATTTCCCCTAACTCAATACGATAGCCATTGACCTTTACTTGGGCATCTTCTCGGCCTAAAAATTCAATATTCCCATCAGCAAGATATCGCCCCATATCACCTGTTCGGTACAAGATTTCACCGGTGTTAGGATGCTTAATAAAACTCACTTTAGTTTTTTCTGGGTCTTTAAAATAACCTTTTGCTAAACCTATACCACCAATGTATAAATCACCAACCACTTGTTCAGGGCATTCACTTAAATCAGACTTGAGCACATTAAATGTTTGATTTTCCATTGGCTTTCCATAAGGAATACTAGTCCATTTATCTTCGACTCGTTCAATTGGATAATATATTGACCAAATAGACGCTTCTGTTGCGCCCCCAAGGCTATAAATATTGACACCATCAAACATCTTTTGTATTCGAGTAGGTAAATCAAGGGGGATCCAGTCACCACTCATCATGACAGTACGTAGAGGAGATTCTATAATTAATTGTCGATCACAAACCGTATCAATCCACATTTGCATTAACGCGGGTACGCTATTCCAAACGGTAACTTTATGAATATTGACCAGCTCACTCCAAACTTCTGCGTCATTTACCTTATCTGCCGGAGGAAGCACAATTTTACCACCAACCCCAAGAATGCCAAAAATATCATAGACAGATAAATCAAAGTTCAGCGCTGACAATGCCAAAACGGTGTCATTTTCTGTAATAGAAAATCGATTGTTAATATCAAAAATAGTATTAATTGCACCTCGATGGTCGATCATCACGCCTTTAGGTATACCAGTCGAGCCTGACGTAAATATAACGTAGGCTAAATCAGTGTCTGCCAAAATACTGTTAACTCGTTGGTGAGGTGCAACACCCAAATACTCAGAACCTATTTCGATGCTTTGTACTGAAATCAACTCATCTACACATTCTTTTGTATGTTGTTGGCACAGGACCGATTGCACATCACCGATCTCTAATAAAGAATGTATTCTTTGAACTGGCAAGTTTGCATCAATCGGCAAATACGCCGCGCCAGCCTTTAAAATACCCAATACAGCCGCAATCTGTTCCCAACCTTTTTCCATTACCACTGCGACTAATTCATTTTGCTTAAGTTTTGCTGCAATAGCATTACTCATCCACTCAAGTTGCTGATACGTGATTTCGATATTTCCGCTCACTATCGCTGTTTTATGTGCAAATAATTCCGTCATTTGCTCAAATGGTTGATGAAGAAGCTGAGTAGGCCTATCTACAGAGGTGTTATTAACCATCCGCCTTCGCTCATCCTGAGGTGGCGGCAATACACTACGTTTCGTGTCACTCCAGAAATACTCATCAGTAAGCATTTGATTAATACTGCGCTCAAATTGTTCAAACATTTCTTGCACTAAATTAGCAGGAAACAAGGCATCGACACTATTCCAATTAATCTTTGCACCTTCACCAACCTCAGTTATCTGGCAGTCCAGCAGTACTTGAGAAGTTTGGCTATAACTTTTCATTGACTGCGCTATTTGTGCAAAAAATGGATTCTCATGAATATGCTTTTCAGTGCCCATTCCGATTAAACTGGTAAAAACTATTGGCATAATTACTCGTTTACCATCACGAGCACTTTTCTCACGAAGCACCTCAATTCCTGTAAAGTAGCGGTATTCTAAATCTTGAAGCAGTTGATTTTGAATATTCGTTACACGGTCATTAAAGGCAAAAACATGGTTATGATTTACTTCCAGCAAACTAGAGGAAGTAAAATCACCAATAACATTTTCAATATCTTCATGTAGCGGTAATCTGTTAAATGCAGTTACATTAATAGTGAAATGTTTGTTTTTGGACCAGAGCGCCAAAACATCTGAATATAATGTTAGTAAAACATTGGTGATGGTTACTTGATTTAACTGCGCAATTTTTTGCAATTGCCGCCACTGCTCTTTTGAAAGGTTGATAGCACGTTGTTTGAACTGTAGAGATTTAGTTTTCCCTAACTGACCAGCAAGAGGCAACTCTGGAGATAACGGTAACGCATCAATTCGCGCTAACCAGTATTGTTTAGATGATTCAAAAAGCGCAGTGTCTTTAAGCTTCTCTTCTGCTAACACATAATCTCTAAAAGAAACGTTCAGATTTGGCAACGCGGACTCAGGAGAGTGATATAATTTCGCAATATCTTGTAGGAAAATTTGTTTACTTCTGGCGTCCATATAAATTGCATCAGTACATAAATGGACCTTCGTTTTTTCATTAGTAAACTGTGTTATCCTGATATCAAAATTGGGCCATTGTTCTAGTGATTGCATCCTTTCAAACATTTGTCGTTGAACATTAGCAAAGTGTTCGTTTTGATGCTCTTCTGATTTTCCGACTAAGGAATAATAAGCTAGAGAGTAGTATGGGGTCTCGGCAAAAATTTGCTGCGAACCATCACGGTTAAGTACCATCCGAAGCATATCATGGCGCTTTACTGTTTGATTTATAGCCTTTTCTAATAATTCCCGATTTAAATCAGGAATTTCAAATTCAACATAGGATTGTGTTGAGACCCCGCCTAATTCGAAGATTCCCGCTCTTCCTAACCAGTAGGCATGCTGAATGTTATTTAATGGAAATGATTCATACCATTCATTTGAACGTACCGTTAAAAGTGAATCTAGTTCATTGGTTTTCGCTGGTTGCGCATTCTGTACTAACTCAGCTAAAGCTCTTATCGACGGATTAATGAAAAAGTCTTTTAGTGAAACAGCTACATTAAATTCTTTACTCACCTTCGCCAATAGATTCATAGCACCAATTGAATGTCCACCAAGTTCAAAAAATGAGTCATCAATACTGACGCATGATACCCCAAATATGTCACTCCACAGTTGAGAAAGTTTTTGTTCATTTGGATTTCGAGCTGCAATGTTTGTTGATTTTATTTCTTTAACAATCGCCATTTTCGATAGGACTAAACGATTGATTTTACCACTAGCTGTTTGCGGCAATTCGTCTAACTGAATAAATTGATTTGGCACCATGAATGTTGGTAGGTACTTTTTCAATTTATCTCGCCAACCTTCAACATTCATATTCGATTGATCAGCAGTAAAAAATACAACTAACGAGTGTTGGTCAGAATTGGCATCGTAATGCTTAATAGCGGCTGCACTTTTTAACTTCTCAATTCTTTTTACGTGAGCTTCTATTTCGCTTGGCTCTATCCTAATACCATTAAATTTAATTTGTTGATCTTTTCTACCAACCCAGCGCAATAGTCCTTGTGAGCAAACGTACCCAAGGTCACCTGTATGATACTTCCTAATTGGCAACAATGTAGAGAGATATGGAACGTTCGGGCCCTTTGTTGTTGCTTCTATACAGTTGCTAAATCGTTCCTCCGTTAATACGTCTTTATTCCAATATCCTTGCGCTAAAAACGCGCTTTGAATTACTAACTCCCCTACTTCGTAGGCTTTACATTTTGACTTTTCATTGTTTATCAGCTCAATGCGCATTCCAGGAATTGCTTGACCTAAATTCACAACCCTCTCTTGCCGGCACACCTTTTGAGTAGAAATCAAAGTTGATTCAGTTGCTCCGTACAGATTAATTAAATCTGCACTAGCAGGTGAAATCCTATCAAACAAAGAGATGGTAGAGTCGCTTACAGCTTCACCTCCAATAACAACTTTACGGATATTTTCAATTTTGTAACCTTTAAAGTCGCCGAATATTGCGTTGAATACTGTCGCAGTAGAGTGATATACGCTTATTTCCTTTTCTTGTATTTCATCAAGTATCTGACTCTGTAACACATGCTTTATATCAGTTAAGTATAGAGTAGCCCCGGAAATGATAGACCCAAACATATCGGGTATTGAAGCGTCGAAACTAAATGAAGCTAACTGTAAGATTTTGTCATTTGAATTTAAATCTAATAAATCGGCATATTGCTTGGCGTGATAACTCAACCCATTTATGTTTTGTAACACTCCCTTAGGTTTTCCCATCGATCCTGATGTATATAGAATGTAGCCTGCATTCCAATTTTTACCTGTCGTACTACTTGAGCATTTATCATAGGCTTTGGGCGGTAAATCTTTGTCTATCAGTAAAGATTCCACTCCTAGTTTTCGGCAGTAGACTTCAGCATTGGAATGATTTGATAGGTCATTCACGATTAACTGAATTTGCGCATCTTCAAGTATATCTACAATCCTTTGAGTTGGAAAGCTCGTATCAATAGGCACGTAAATCTTGTCAGCTTTAAGACATGCCCACATTGCAATGATGATTTCTATTCCTTTTTCCTGAATTAATGCAACCCTTTGAACTTCTTCGAGAGATGCCAGTTTAGCTGCATAAGCATCACTTAGCTCATCTAATTCTGCATAGGTTATTGAGTGATCTTGAAAGACAACTGCGGTTTTATTTGTGTGCTTTTCTGCTTGCTTTCCAAGCATCTGTATCACGTTGAAGGGCAAGTCTACATCTACGTGACCAGAATAGTTATCATTAGTGATTTCGAACAAAGTGTATTGAGAAACAAGCTTTGCAGGATCATCTGCTAATTCAATTAAGAAAGCTTCAAACTCTTTAGCTAGAAACTGGGCTGTCGATTCTACAAAAATATCTTCATTTAGCACCCAATCAAAATGTAATCCATTGTTATTTTGACTCGCGTAAAGGTTCACATCGTATTTTGCGGATATTGAGTCGTCTGAGGAATAGGGCTTTATTTGACAATCATCTAAAGCTAACTCAATTTTTTCGTTGTTCTGTAATACAAACCAAGACTGAAAAATAGGATTTATATTATTCCTTCGTTCGTGATTTAGTGTGCCAACAATATCTTCAAAAGGGACGAATTGATTGGCGAAGGCTTCAATTATTGTATTTTTGTTATGAGATAACAGGTCAGTGAAATTTTGATACTTATCAGATAGATCTGTCCGCAAAACAACCGTATTAATAAACAAGCCTATGAGTGGCTCTAGCTCAGACTTTTCTCGACCTGAAACAGGTGTTCCTACAACAATATCGTTTGAATCGCAAAAGCGTCCAAGCAATACAGCGAACGCCGTTTCAAGAAACATATACAAGGTTACATTATTTGACTGACAAATTTCTTCTATTTTATTAAGAATAGTTTTGTCAATAATCGTTTCTGCGCACACACTTCCATGGGTCATGACTTCAGGTCTTTTCTTGTCAACTGGGAAGTCAGTGTAGGGCGATAAGCCCGAAAGTGTGCTTTGCCAAAATTTTAATCCTTGTGTATAGAGAGGGCTAGTTAGCAACTCTGCTTGCCAATGTACGTAGTCACTATATTGATAAGGCAACGTTTGAAGGCAGGGTGTATTGCCCAAAGCAAAAGCCGAGTACAACTTATTAAACTCTTGTTTAATTACCCCTACAGACCAGCCGTCTGATGCAATATGATGCATATTAAAGATAACAAAATGGCGTGTTGACGAGACGCGAAAAAGTGTGACCCTTAACAAACAATCCTCTGACAAATTAAACGACTTATTTCGGTCATCGCTAATGATTGAGTTAAGTTCTTCTTCTATTGACTTTAAACTATTGTCTCTACGTGTCATTTCAACAACAGGAGTTTTATGTTCAAGGTTCAGTACAGTTTTCACCTGTCCATCAACTGTTTGATAATTTGTCGACAAAATGTGGTGCCGGCCAATAATCGCCTCAATAGTTGAATAAAATGCAGATTTGTTAAACTTACCCTCAACTTCAAATACTCCCTGAATATTATATTCTGCTGAGCCTTCGTTTTGTTGATCTAAAAATAATAATCTCTGTTGTGCTCTAGATAAAATCCCTCTATTTTCGCTTGGTATTTTTCTTATTGGAGGCAATTGAGCGGATATCGGCTTACTTGCACTTTTTAACAGAGAAAGGTGTGTAACAATCTGTTTTTTGTTTGCTATGATTTCCGTTTTAAGTTGTTCAGATAAACCGTTAGCTGCTTTAAAAGCTAATTCACCCTTGTCATTGAGATAAAGCAAAACATCTTGTTGTAAAGCTTGATCAATTATGTTTGCTACAGACACTATAAAACTCCCTCTTCTAGCGTTTTATTTAGGGATAAAAGTTGACGCTCTTTTTCAATAATGCGTTCATTTTGAGCCCGCTTTTCAATTAATAGAGCTATTTTTTCTGGAGTTGAATTTTCAAATAGATCTTTAAGTGTTAGCTGCACTGATTCGCATTCAAACTTACTATTCAAAGCGCTTATCAGTCGAGTTGCCAGTAACGAATGACCACCTAGATTAAAAAATTCATCCTTAATTCCTACATTTTGCACACTTAAAATCTGTTGGAATTGAGCAACAATGGTCGCTTCCAGATCTGTTCTTGCATTAACAAATGTTTGTTTAAAGTCTTCGATATTGAGTTCAGGAAGTCGAGCAATATCCACTTTACCGTTAGTTGTTAATGGCATTTCGTCTATAGCGACAATGAACGAAGGAACCATATACTCTGGTAGCCGAGACATCAGCATTAATCTTAACGATTGTGAGCACTGAGTGATTGTTTCATTCTTTTTAAGCGACGAAGGCGAAAGCACCACAAATGCAACCAAATACTCTACCTTCTCTTGAACTTGTACGACAACTTTTGAATCAATGACGTCTCGACTCTCGATCAGGGCATGTTCTACTTCACCAGGTTCGATTCTATACCCTCTAAGCTTAATTTGATTATCTTTACGTGAGACAAATTCAAGCTGGCCATCTTGCAGATACCTCACAAGGTCACCAGTACGGTATAGCACCTCGTTCTGGTTAGCCGATATGTTCGATTTTATAAATCGCCCCTGATTTAAATCACTATCGTGATACCCATTTGATAGACAATCCCCACCAATATATAACTCCCCCACTACGCCAACAGGCACCAATTTCATGTTTTCATCTAGGACTCGATGAACCGTATTGCCTACAGGCCTACCAATCGGCGTTGTTTTATAGTGACTTTGATTTAATTCAACGGGAAATACTGTACTACAGACTGTTGCCTCCGAGGGACCATATCCGTTAACAATAGTCAAATTAGGTAAACAATGTTTTATTTCTCGAAGCAATTTATAGGAAATAGGCTCAACACCAACCAAGATAAACCTTAAAAAATTAAAATCATGCCCTCGCTTAAGCCGTTCCAACAATATGCCGAGGTAACCAAAATGCAAATAAAGATTATTTATTTGATTTTCTTGGACCCAATCTAAATAAATATCACCATCGTTTCGAACGCTATCATTTGCAATAAAAAATGTTGCACCGCGGTATAAAGGACAAAAGATTTCATAGATTGAAACGTCAAAGCTAATACTAGTCCACCAACTGCCAGAATGAGTTGACTTAGTATCACTTAAGTTAGCAAAAGTGGTTAGTAAATTTACTAAATTTCCATGCGTCACCTTGATACCTTTAGGATTACCTGTTGAACCTGAGGTATAGATCATATAGGCAATATCCGACGCTTTTATATCAATATTGGGCGATAAAGGTGAATACTTGTTTAATGTCTCAAACTCCTTTAGCAAGATAACTTTACAAATAGCACTTTCGCTTAGAGAACTTGATGCAATACAAAATTTTGCCTGGCTATCATTTAAAACAGCGGAAACTCTCTGACTTGGGTAGCTAGGATCAATACCAATAAAAGCTGCACCTGCTTTTAGTATTGCTAAAATTGAGACAATACACTCAATACTTCGCTCAAGGTATATCGCAACTTTATCACCGAAGGAGAGACCTTTTTCAATTAATAAGTTTGCAAGTTGATTGGCTTTTTTATCAAGTTCTGCATAAGTGTACGACCTGTTTTTACCTACTACAGCCAGTTGCTCTGGGAGTTTATGCGCGAATGATTCAAAAGCAGTTATCACATGACTAACATCGATGTGGTATTCGGGCCCCTTTCCCCAATATTCAACTAACAAAGTTTGCTCCGATTCACTAATTATTTCTAAATCATCAACAGCAGTATGGTAGTCATTGACAACACTGTTGAGCAATTCCAAATAGTTACTAGTGAGCCTCTCAATAGTTTTGCTAGAAAACAACGAGTTGTTATAATTCCACTTGAAAAGTAAACCTTTCTTATCGACGACTGCGGTCAAATCTAGATCGAATTTTGCAATTTTCGAAGAACTGTCAATGTCTTCTATTTCACAATCGGCAAACTGTAGCGATTGCTTTTTATATATTAAGGTGAACATCATTTGAAATAACGGATGGACACTCAAACTTCTGCTTGGCTGCAGACGTTCAACAAGTGTTTCAAACGGTACACTTTGATGGGCGAGCATAGTGTTGACTTCATGTGCATTTTTTTTCAGTAAGTCAGCAAATGATGCCCTACCGTCGACTTCACAGCGAAATACTTGAGTGTTGACAAAGAACCCTACTACTTGCTCTAAATCTTTGTGTAATCTACCTGATGTTGGCGTACCTAAGACAATAGTTTTTTGCTGACTATAGCGGTAAAGTAAAACAGAAAAAGCGGTAATCAGCAAAGTGTATAAAGTTACGTTTTGCTGCTTGGCTAACTTATCAACCTTACTGTGTAATGCTGAATCGACATGATTACTTATGCTATCACCATCAAAATTTTGCTTGGTTGCTCTAGGAAAATCCAAAGGAAAATTATGGACCGGAGAGATGCCCGAAAGATGTTTTTCGTAAAACGTAATGTCGTCTTTGAACTTGCTAGAGGGCAATAGATTAGCCTGCTGCCAACGAGAAAAATCTGTATACTGTAGTCTGCCGCTCTCCTTGTCATTCACCTCTTTATTTTGTTTAACGACGCCAGTTAATTCCGTTTGAAGAGCCATTTTCAGGTAGGTGTTGTAAAACGAACTTAAATCACTTAGTAAGATATCGACTGATGTGCCGTCAGCAGCAATATGGTGCACATTAAGAATCAAATAAGTGGTATCGTCACTTATTGACAGTAATCGAGCTCTGAAAAGCTGCCCTTTAGTCAGATCAAATGACTCATGTTGTTCAAAATCAATAGCACTAGAAATATCCGAATCCGAAGAAACAAAACGATTTTCTATGAGCGGTTGATAGACACGCCCAACCGATTGAATCAGAGTATTTTGCTCTTCATAAAAAAAAGTTCTCAGTGCTTGATGTTTATGAACCAATTTCTGGAGTGCTTGTTCAAGTACACTAAACTGTAGTTGCCCTTTTATTTTAAACGCGCCAATCATATTGTAAAAATGATTGGAGCCCGACATCTCAGAGAGCATCCACAAACGCTTTTGGCCTAAAGACGCTATAACTGGTTTAGAATAATTTAAAGGTTTAATATCTGATATTAAATGTGTATCTGTTCTCTTTCGAATTATTTGAATGATTTCGTCCTTGTGGGCTTTAATCCTTGAAATTAATTCACTATCTGGCAATTTTTCGTTAAAACTCAGCTTGAGTTGTTGCTCCAACAAGGTAACGGTGATGCCAGCTTCCCTACAAGCTGTTAATATTTCAATTGCATTCATTGGCATTACCTTCTCTGCCAAATAAATGAGAAGAACACGATACATAGAATAGCGTTTTGCGGCGTTGTCATGACTATACCTCTACAACTGAAGACTGGTTATTTCTTAAAGTACAACCATCAACAATCGAGTGTATTGTGCCCCGCTCAAATTTGACAACCCTATCTGCACAGTCGAAATACCTCTCATCATGACTAATGACAAATATCGTTTTGCCTCTATCTTTTAAGTCCATTAAGAATTCGCGATAGAAAAACTCTCTAAACTCTGGATCTTGATCCGCTGCCCATTCATCAAAAATATAGATCTCTGAATCTTCGAAGTAAGCTAGTAGAAGTGCCAACCGTTTTCGTTGACCGTAAGAAAGTTTAGTCGTTAGTAAGCGACCATCTTTTATTTCAACTTTTCCAAAGAGACCTAACTTCGTCAGCATCTGTTCAACTTCTGCCGTATCAATAGCTGCTCCAGATTTATTAATAATTTCTTCGAATAAATAATAATCTTGAAAAATAGTAGAGAAATAATCATAGAATTTACTTAACGATTGTTTAGTAATTGCCTTGCCATTTACCCTAATCTCGCCAGCCGTAGGATAAAACAAACCAGAAAGTACTTTTGCAATCGTAGTTTTTCCTGAGCCATTTCCCCCTACCAAAAAGATCATCTCTCCTTTGCTAACAGATAGTGAAATTGGCCCAACAGAAAATGCGGAAGATTCAAACTCAGTTTTTGAATATGAAAATTCAACTGCATCATATTCTATCTTTTCAATACACTTAGCGGTTGATTCATGATGATACTCAGAACTCTCAATACCATTAACATCTAGTTGCAGGCTTGCAACCTTTTCTACGCTAACTTTTGCATTGTAAATACTTTGAAATGAATTCATCAAAACAGTTATCGGGCCAATCATATATAAAATTACCACGATGAAGTGCATCATTAGAGTAGCGGTAGCAACTGCAGAGGCTGTAGAAATAAAGATAAGAGCGCCTATACCAATAAAAACAACACCGTTGTTCCAGTTATTAGCCAAATTCCAAAATAATTCAGCTTTAATGGTAGTATCACGATACTCTTTGGCATGCTGACTTAAGCGATTGCCTAGAAATTCACTTTTTCTAGCTTTATTGAAATTCAGCTCTTTATATCCATCTATAATGCTCTTATAGCACTTAAAAAGTTCGTCTTGAATAATTCTTTTTTTTCTAAATTGGATTTCACCCCTATTGACTATCGAGAATTTTGAAATCACTAACGCAATGATAAGAAACATGGTGAAGATTAGGAATAAATTTATAGATAAAATGCCAAGATAAACCAAACCAGAGAAAACAATTGTAGCGTTAAATATATAATTGGGTAACAAAATAATTAAATCATGTATTGCTGCGATATCCGTTGTTAGCGCTGTATATAGCTTATCGTCTCCTAATTTCTGTAATTGCTGATAGTTAAGCGAAGAGATCTGCTTAACCATTTTTTCGCGAATTTCATAAAATACTTTTCCGCTTAATCTAGATAAAAGTATTTGAGACAGAAAGCCTACCGAGACCATGAATACCAAAGCCCCTGTATAGATTAAAACTGAATGAGTTAAGTTACCCGTTGTTTGAGCATATCTATTTATTAAGCTGAGTAGTCCTATATTTGCAACACCTGAAACGACACTAATCAAACTGATAAGCACCAGTTTTAATCTATTTTTTCTTATTGTTTCTTTAATCATCTGTTTGCTCTATTTTCTTTAGTACGCTCAAATAACAAGGCAGTTGGAATTCTCAGCATTCGGGACATTGGTAACCTCATCAATGAGTTCATTAATTTGCATCTGCTGCTCAATGTAATAACACTGCCTCACAATACTGTTATTTGAATACATCGTTTTTACATCCACCAGAATGCCAAAAGTAGTTTCTACTTTTGCAATAAATTTCATCAATTGCAGTGAGTTCACGCCCATAGAATATATATCCGTAGTCAAATCAATAGCGTGCCCTGGTATGATTTCTTGCCATAAACCCAATATCTGCATTTCAAACTTATTTAGTTGTTTAGGTGGTATCGGGTTACTGTGAACACCAAAAGGTTTGCTTGTTATGCTGATACTGGCTAACGCTAATTTGTCTACCTTCCCATTAAGTGTAAGAGGTATCGTTTTGATCAAATGGAACCTATCAGGGATCATGAATGCCGGTAATTTTTGAGTAAGATAATCGCGTACTTGCCTCAATAAGCTCTGTTCACTTTCGGATGATTCGACTTCTTTGACCAAAAATGCAATTATGCTTGAAATACCAGCACTATCGATCGCGATATAAACACTACAATCATTGACAAAATCCAACGCATTAATGTGTATTTCAATTTCACCTGGCTCAACCCTAAAGCCTCTCACTTTACATTGGGAGTCTGTTCGCCCTAGATATTCTAATTCTCCCGATTGGTTAACTTTGACTAGGTCACCTGTCTTATATACTTTACTTTCTCCCCAAGGGTTGTTGAGATACTTTTCAGCGGTTAACTCACTTCGATTTAAGTAGCCACGAGCAACTCCTAGCCCACCTAGCCACAGCTCGCCTTGAACACCAACAGGTACCAGAGAGTTTGTTACTGGGTTGACAACGTAAGCTAGAGTACCACTGATTGGCAGACCAATCGTATTGTTTCCTCCTGCTTTTCTCAATGCACACGTACTATAAGTTGTATCTTCTGATGGCCCATATAAATCATATACCTTAGGAATTCCAATTTGATACAGCTCGTCAACTATAGATTGTTTCAATAGCTCTCCAGCTAGGTTCACACACAACAAATTTGATGGTAACGCATTGAGTCTAAGAAGACTTTTGATTGCCGATGGTACAGTATTTATCAAGGTAAGTGCTTTACCAGAATATCCTTTAAGACTGAGAATATCGTCAACAATGACTACTTCGCCACCAACACTCAATGGTACAAACATTTCAAAAACCGACAAATCAAAGCAAATAGATGTTGAAGCTAGTACGCGACTTAATTCTTCTGTTGTGAAGTGCTTTCTCGCCCATGAAATGAGAGACATCATATTTTTATGCTCGATCATCACTCCTTTGGGGTTACCTGTCGAGCCAGAAGTATAAATAATATAAGCAAGTTGATAAGCGTTTATTAAAGTAAAATCTTGATTGTCGTTTATTTCTAACCCATCGGCCTTATCAACTTCATCAATCACAACAATGTTTTTAATAGCATATGGAAGAGCATTTACTAACGTAGAGTGAGTTAATACATGCTGGCAACGGGTATCTTTAAGTATGTAACTAATTCGATTTGCAGGATAACTAGGGTCAATAGGGACATACGCCCCCCCCGCTTTTAAAATAGCAATAACCGACACTAACATATCAATTGATCGGTCAAAAAATACGCCAACGAACTGTTCTGCTTCTACTCCCTTAGCTAATAAATGCTTGGCAAGTTGATTTGTTTTCTCTGATAAGTCTCGATAGGTCAGCTGCTCAGTACCACACGAAACGGCAATAGCACTTGGTGTATTCTTCACTTGTTCATTGAATAGTGATACAAAAGTAGACTGTTGAATCGAGTCAAAAGTCGAAACAACTTTACTCGTATTGGTTATTTGAAATCGACTTTGATTTACCAGTTCCACATCGCAAAGCGCTAATGTATTACAATCTTCACTTATGAGTTGTCTTACAATAGCTATGATGTTTTCCAACAACTCTTCTGCTTGCTTATCCCAAAAGTAATTCAAGTTAAAATCGAGATGAAGTTTTACATCTTGCTCTGGTCCGTAATCACACAACACAAAAGATAAAGGTAACTGTTCATGAGAATGGCTTAAAAAATGAGTTTCTACATGCTCATTGTCTATCGTTAATTTAAAATCTAATTTTTGATAATTAAAGTGAATATCAAAGAGTCTAGGTTGCGTTAATTTTCCTTCTTGTTTCAAATTACGCACAACATCACCTAAGGGAAATTGACTGTGACGTTGACTCTTTCTCTGCAAAATTGCGATTTCCGACATCATTGACGACACGCAATCATTTGCAACACATTTAATGTTTATGGCATTCACATTAACGAATGACCCAATAGTATTCTTTTCAAGTCTATTTCTGCGATTATGGACTGGGGTGCCAATAACTAAACTAGATAAGTTATATACACGGGTAAAATACAAATAAAGTGCCGTATAAAAAACGGTTACAAAACTCACACCATACTGAGAAGCTTTTTCTACAATTTGTTCGAATTCACTATAAGCAAATGAATTGGTCACTCGATTGCTCAAGCTCATCTCACTGCTTTGGGCTAACTCATATTTTCCAGTAAAAGGTAACTCTGCCACTTCAGCAAAACTATCCAACCAAAACGATAAATCTTTTTCATACTTGTTACTCAAATGGTAGTTTTTTGATGTTTCGATATAACTAGTGAAAGATGGATAGGGTGCTTGGTCATGGATTTGAATACGCTCGTTATAGGTGTGAAGAATTCTCTCCATCAGTAGGGTAAAACCCCATCCATCCATTATGACGTGGTGAGCTTTCGCATAATACCAATACTCATTGGGGGATATTTTTATCAATGCATCTTCAAACAAAGTACTATTTACAACAGTGAACGGATTTTTGAATAAAGTATTTATGGATTCAAGAGAAATTTCATGAGCATTCACATAATCTGAGAAATCATAGATCAGCATGGAAGGCAATTGGACGTTTTTTAATGCGCCTCTCATCTCTCCGTGCTCTTCCTCAATGCTTAAACCAATAGAGTCATTAGATTCAACGACATAATTTCTTGCTGCATTAAATAAGTCAGCATCAACTGCATTTAAATACTTTTGATAGCCTCCTATATTATTAACAGTATTGCCATATATCTTGCCTTCTAAAAGAATATCCTGCTGATTGGTTGTCAGTTTCACTTGCTGTTCTCTCGTAATCAATAAAGTGTCATTTGAACTTATGTCGAAGTGCGCGTTTTTTTAAGTAACATAGAAGATATTGTATCGTCGCTATTTCCGTCAGCTACCTTTACATCGTGAATATCGAACTTATCTAACATGTATTTAGAGGCAACTGCTGGTTCGTATATCACCTTACGTAATCCGAATGATGTTCTGCAAATAACTTCGCAAGCATCGGACATCGTATTGAAAATATTATTTAGTATTTCATCCTTGGGTTTAGCTAGCAATGCAATAATGATGACGTCGTATTCTGATACATCATATTGAGGGTTAGGTTGATGTATGACATTAATTTTGTACTTTAGATCAAACATATCTAATAGAACTTTAGAGCAATTAATGGCGTGCTCACAAACATCTATACAATCAATATCAATACCTAAATAATTGTGCAACCAAATCGCACTAATGGGCAGCGGGCCTGAGCCGATAAATAAAGCTTTGGAAATTTTTTCACCCTTCAGCATTGATGTCTCGCGTTGGAGTAACCGTTGAAATCGTGTATTTAAAGGGTAATCTCGAAAACTCTTAACTTGACCACTGTGTATCTTGTCGACAAAAATCTCTTCTAATGCAGTCTCCCAGGCACAATATGCGTTGTTGAGAATTTCTTCATTTTCCAAGCTACCTTGAACGCCATATGTAACTTCGTCAGCATAAGACGCATTAAAAATCTTTCTCTCAACATGATCTATAAGACCATCGAGGACAGCAAAATTTTCAATAGGCTCTGCAACTAGTTCTTTATTACTTTGAATAATATTTGCAGCAGCCTCGATGTGGAGATCAAATCCCTGAAGCTCATTAAAGTGAGGTTCTAGGACTAATTCTCCATTATTTTTAGAGTACTTTATTTCTACTTTCATTTTCCACTCCTTCGCGCTTCGAATAGTTGAATGTATTGCTTTTTGCTTATTTTTTGAGTTTGAAGTATCAAAACGCTTTCCATAAAAAATATCTATAAAAAAGCCGTTAACATCTAAAGTAATATGGTTGCCATTACCTACTTTAAAATTTTTCTACTTGCTACCCACTTTAATTACTACCTATGGAAGGAAAAACCGAGTAAGCACGTTGCTTACTCGGTAAAATCCTAAATTTTGATTCTGGAAATGATGTAACTTTCATCTCCTCCATGAATAGCTACACCATTGTTATCTCTTGCCTTTTGAATATCTCTAAGTGACTCAGGCACACGGCTAATACCTTTTGCCACGATAATTTCTACAGGCTCATCCTCCAGAAACTTAAAGCTTATTTCCTGTCCTATGCAAGATTCACCGATACAGTTAAACTGATCGTATTCACCATCACCAGTTGCGACATAGTCCAGAGTTTTACCGGCATAGGAAATTGACTGTAATTGAGCTTCTTTGGGGATGTAAAACAGAATATTCTGAGACGTGGTTTGTGATTCGATTTTAAAAGACACGTCCCTAGCATTTTCAGCAGATGTTTGTGCAACGGGGATAAGATTTATTGCGTCTAATTTCAAAGAATCAATTGAGGTAGTGTAGAACATGTTGCTGCTCCACGGGAAAATTTGATTTAGCTCTATGTTTTCTCCCATCACGGAATACACTTCATTCGATGCGGGGTAAGTTTTACTGCCTACAGCAATTCGAGCAGTATCATCGTCACCATTTTGTATATAGTACACATTCATGGCCAGTGGGCGTTCGCTCGTGTAAACAGGGGAGACTACCGACCACACAATTGTCGCTATACTGATAATGGCCAAGCTAACGAGGGAAGATTTAGTTAGATAAATATTTGAAATAGCCATGACTATGGGCGATACAGAACTAAATGCCATACCTAAAATCACGCCCATTACTACTGGGCCTAAGCCTGCAAAGCCAAGCATGATGTCTATGTAAAAGACAATCGGGAGTAGTACTAGTAATGCCACAATAGAAGACAAAGACAACGTAAATGGCAACGCCAACCCTTCATATTTTTTGACAATTGCTGGAAAACACAAAAGCAACAAGGTGGCTACGAGTGACGGGATAATAAATAAGAAACTTGCGCCTGGTACGAATAAAGATGTCAATATTGCTAAGATAGACCACGAAAACCATAGACCAACAAAATTTCCTATTATAGAACGATTGCGTCCGATCAGTGCGTAAACAACTGAGGTTGTCAAAAAGACCGTGGTCCAAAGCGCTAACCAATTCGCTAAGTGATTGCTATTCCAGGGTGTAGTGTATCCATTTATGAATATCATTATCATGTTAAGCAAATAAGCACCAGCGCCTGCGACAACCAAAGATAAAACGAAAGTTGTCAGCCCACTTACCACGCTACCCAAGCTAAACTGAGTTAATTTCCTAATGCGCCATGCCGCAAAAGTGAAAAGTATTGTTAACGATAAAGCTAGGAACAAAGAATAAGATTCTGGCCAACTAACAACTCCATATCCCAAGATATCAGTAAACACTAAATCTCCAGGTTTAGTCGTCGAAAAATCAAAATCCATCAGCAGAAGAAGAGTGTCATAAACATTGTCTCCATGATGCTGCAAACTCCCCATGTCTAATTTTTCTAAACTGTCGTTTGCAGTATGGTAGTTAGGTAGTTTTTCTGCGTACGCAAAATTCAAACCGAATACATCTGCACTATTATATAAAGTAAGGTCTGTATTATTAGGTAAAAATTTGTAAATTTCATCAAACATCGAGTTGGTAGTTGGCCTTCTCGCACTCTCACTGTATAAGTCAATTAGCCAACTATTGTTCCTACTTGTTTCGAACAGAATACTTTGTCCACTTGAACCCCGTGCTTCAATATTTATTGCTAGTTTGACATCATCAAAAAGAGGGTTTTGCTCAATAAAGCTATGCGCTCCCAAGAGACCAACTTCTTCACCCTCGTTAAAGAGAAAAATAACATCATTTTTAGCTGGCTCACTTTCTTTCAGCATCTGCGCTATCTCTAGTAGCGCTGCAACTGCTGAACCTGCATCACTAGCCCCTGGGGCAGCAGCAACAGAATCATAGTGCGCTGATAACAAAATTGTGCCTGTATTATGCGTACCTTTATGGTGAGTAATTAAATTTCTCACCCTAGCACATACGTAACGGTTATAATATCTGCAAGACACATCATCCTGCACTTCAACTTCATAACCCATAGCGGTTAACTGTTCAGATATACGCTTTTGAACATCTCTATTGGCTGGCGAGTCGACGGGATGAGGTGTTTCATCAGCTAAAACTTTATCTAATAATACCTTTGCTTCGACGGCTGAGAATCGGCCTTGTTCAGTATCTACTGGTGAGATAGGCTGCATACGAACTTGAACTATTATTGTGCATACAACCAAGACAGCAAAAAGCCATGTATAAGATAATTTATTGTTATGAGAAATGCTACTAGACACACTTCCTCCTTTATTTTAATTGGACTTCATTGCTAGTTTTGGTTTGCTCCTTTGTGAGGCGCTTTTTTGAATAGCAATGTTGAATTTATTTTTACACTATACAGCTATTGATAACTGAGCTTTACCAATACGTAATTATTTGGTTAACCCTACAAAGGGTTAGAATAGTTAACTTTCAACTTCAAACACTATTGTCTCTTGCGCGCCTCGTGCAGAATTTATCACACCATCTTCACATTCCTCGCCCATTAATCTAAGCCAACAGCCACCATAATCCCTGCCATAGCCAAATATTCCCCAAACAACATCGTAGAGGGAGAAGGCCTTATCCCCATAACCATAATATTTTAGCGACTCACAAAAAGACTGTACTAACCAACTCGAGTTATCGGCAATAGCGTTTTGGACAATTTTTTGCCACGCTTGATTCGTTTGAAATTTGCCGACATAAACATCATCGCCCTTTAAACCTTGCCCAATCTTAATAACGAATTCGTCTTTGTTGTTAACCAAAAGCTCTATCAAATTATATTGCCGACCTTTATATTCAACCTGCTTGTCTGAAATGACAGTGGTCCATGGAAGATATTTTTCAATACAGCGTTGCTCGTCTGGGGTAAAATTTGAATGCTCTATGTATTGGTATAAAATAGATAGCGAGCGCTTATCTCCAATAATCATGCAATATGGATTGTCTGGCCAGAATACTTGGTTTGCTAAATATGCCCGGTATAGCTCTTGTGGTACTTTAATGTTCTCATCTAAGTAATGTGTAGAGGTAATTGCACCGAGTTTTTTACCTTTAAAATATACGCTGTTTAATTGAAACGTGACGTCTTGGTAACTGTTTTCAACATATAAATTTCCGCGTAGACCATATTTTTCGAGAGCGGAATCAAAAAACACTTTGAGTGTGTCTTCAAGTTCGTTCTCATAAAAGACTCTATCTGTTACGAGAAGAATATCCACTTCACCAGAAAAATTAGCAAGTGACTGAACCTTTTTTACTAAAAAGTCAAAATAGAGATGCGGGATATTTCTGGAAAAGCATTCGTATTTGTTAAAAAACGAAGAAAGTCCTTCTTGATTTCTATATAACTGTTCTACCCATTGTATCTGCCAACCTCCAATGGTTGAGCCGACATTGACTTCCATTACTTTCAGTCCACTTTCAGTCCAAATAGCATCGATTCGCTGAGCAGATTCAACCATATCGATCTTTCCGTCTAAAAATAGAGAAGCAAGTATTTCAGGTATATTGAAAAATTCTGCTAAACGCTTTGGTTGTTGATTAAATTCAAGCTTCAGCGCTTTGTAAATCAATTTTGGAACTTCTGTCACACACTCATCAAGTATTTGCTTAGTTTCTTCATTGATAAAACAGGGCCATGAATTAAGCGGGTATTCATAATGCTGCAGCATTTTAGGTATATCAGCATTCGTTAAACTGATAGGCTCTAAGAATTGCTTATTTTCCTGAGCGAAGTAAGCAAACTCTTCTGCCACCGCTGAAAGCTGTGCATGATTTTTTATAATTTCGGGCTTCATTATTATTCTTAAGCTCTACATATCACCATTGTTTTTGTTCAAAGTTCGATAGGATGTACCAAACAATTTTAAACTGGGAAACAAAAGTAGTTAGTTATCAAAAATTCTCAATCGTCAATTAACTTTTTAATGCGTGATTAGGATCTAATTTACAGGCTCTTGACGCTGGCAACCATGACGCAGCTATACCAACAATAAATAAGGTAAATCCAACAATCGCAAACAGAACAGGTTCAAATGTCGATACGCCATAAATAACTGATTTTACAAATTCACCAATAAATACGGCCAATACTAGTCCAATAACTAGCCCCAACATTATTAAGATACTTCCCTGCTTCAAGAACATCGAACGAATGTCCGCAGGCTCAGCTCCTAGAGCGACACGAATCCCAATTTCTTTAACTCTTTGGCTAACCGAGAAAGCTAAAAGTCCACTGATACCAATTGCAGTAATAGCAAGAGCCAGCGCAGAAAACAATGACAACAACTGAGAAACCATTTTTGGTGAAGACACCTTCATCGAAATCGCTTCACTTAAGCTAATCACTTGATTAATAGGTTGTCCCGGATCATGCTTTGCCACCGCTGATTTAATTAAATTAGACACTGTATCTAGGGCTTGAGAAGATTTTACCATTAGGTTTAACGCTCCATTTGGAAACTGCATGTAACTCAAATAAATCTCTTCAGAAAAAGGTTGATCTGGAGACACTTGTTTAACATCGCTAACAACCCCCACTATGGTTACCCAAGATTTGCCTTGGTCAAATGAAATACGCTTATTGATTGGGCTATTTGACGGCCAATGCTTTTGCATAACTGATTCACTTATCAAAGCAACATCCAAGTTATTCTCGTCATCATCTGATCTGAAAAAGCGTCCTGCAATAAGCTCGATATCGAGCATCTGGAAATACTGACCACCCACCGTCCTAAAATTAATTCTTTCTCCACCTGAAAGACTCGTATTCACGCGGTCATCGAAAGTTACGTTTACATTACCTAATGAAGTGCCAAGACCATTTCCAAAAGGATAAGCTGTTGTGATTGCCACTTGCTCAATCCCATTGCTATTTTTTAAATCAGTCTGAATTTGCCTGGTTAAGTTTCGAATAGAATTATTTTCATATTTTGACCAGTTTAAAGGAATGGTAGCAACTGTTATATTGTCGCTTTCAAACCCTAAATCGATGGACTGTAAAGAAAGGTAACTCTTAATCACAAGCCCTGCAGTTGAGAGTAATAAAAACGCAATCGCTACCTGACTAATGATAAGCCCTTTTCTAACATTTTGTTTTTGGCGGCTCATGGTAGCGTGCGTACCACCTTCTTTTAGTGGTGTTAAAATGTCTTCTTTACCTAAGGCAGGAATAAGTCCAACGATTACGCCCGTTAATAGGGATATTCCCAAGTTAAACAATAATACATCTTTATTGATAGCAATTTCCTTAGCTCTTGGTGAAAACTGTTCAACAAACGCAATCAAAAAGTCCAGCGAATAAAAAGCAATCAGCAATCCTAATAGCCCACCTATCAAAGAAAGTATCAAGCTTTCACATAATAACTGCCGCACTATATTCCATTTACTAGATCCAAGAGCAGCCTTAATTGCGAGTTCTTTTTGCCGTTTCGATTGTTGTGCGAGGGACAAATTAATGACATTAGTACAAGTGATCAACAACACCAGCAAGGTGGTAGCAATTAAAATATAAAGTGATGGTTTTATATCTTTTGTCAGCTCTTCTTTCAGTGAATAAGCTCTGGTTCTCATTCCTGCGTCATCGGGGTAACTTTGTTGATGCTCCTTGTGCATTCGACTGGCAATTGTACCTACTTCCGTATTCACTTCGATTAAAGACTGATGTTTCCCTTTCCTCCCATATAATTTCATCATCCTTGAGTTTCGATTCTCAATAAAACCATCACTGCCTCTCGTTGGGCATCCCATTGTAGGCATATATATATCATTTGATTCAGGAAAATGTATGAATCGAGGCAAGATACCAATGATTCTATTGGCTTTGTCATTCATCTCGACTAATTGCCCAATAACATTCTCATCCCCCTTGTAGTGGTCTTGCCAAAAGTCATAACTCAGCATGATAACTGGCTCAGCATCTAAGCCATCATCCTGACTCACAAAGCTTCTTCCATAAAGTGGTTTGATTCCTAAGAAATCAAAGAAATTTGCAGAAACAACGCCTGTTCGAACCAATGCGGGTTCTTGGCCCATCATAAAAAAATACATAAAGTGATACTCTATATAATCTTCTATGTCTTTACTTTGATTGCGATAATCATTCACTTCAGCGACTGAGAATCCTGTGTTTTGTAGCCCCTTTTTTACTGCTTCTTGCCTTAATTCAACTATGTCATCACCTCTATCAAATGGTAAATCACGGAATAGAATGCTATTAACTGCCGAAAAAATCGCGGTGTTTGCGCCTATACCAAAAGCTAAAGTGAGGATGATGACGATATTTGAGCCAGGATTTGATAATAGGCGCTTAAACGAGTAGCGAATATCTCGTATTACCGCTTCCATTACACGTTCTCCAATGTTTTATCTGGATAGAGTTCAATATTTGACTCAGCCAGGTCGCCTACTATTTTGCCGTCAAACAGCTTAACAATTCTCTTAGCGTAGTCGGCATACCTACTATCATGCGTTACGATACAAATAGTCACACCTTCTTGATTCAACTCCTCAAGCAATTGCATCACGGCGTCACCATTTTTGGAGTCTAGATTCCCAGTTGGTTCATCAGCAAGTAAAATTGATGGTTTTCCCACTAACGCTCTTGCTACAGCAACTCGTTGCTGTTGGCCACCTGAAAGTTGCGAAGGTAAATGGTCAGCTCTTTTATCCATACCAACCTTAGCTAAACAAGCAATTACATTTGCTTCACGTTCCTCTTTTGGCATGTTACGAAAGGTTAGTGGAAGTTCAACATTTTGAAAAACAGTTAAATCGCCAATCAGATTGAAATCCTGAAAAATAAATCCAATTTCCCGATTTCTAATTTTAGCTCTTTGAGCGACGGACAAATTAGACACATCGAAATTATTTAAGATGAATTTTCCATTGGTTGGAGAATCTAATAGCCCAAGTATAGAAAGCAAAGTCGACTTGCCACATCCACTAGGGCCAGAAATAGATACATAATCGCCTTTATGTATCTCAAAATCGAAACCTGACAACGCGTGTGTTTCTAGCTTATCGGTATAGAAAATTTTATTAATATTTTCCATTTTGATAAGAAGGTTGGTACTGTTATTCACTTGATTCTCCCATTTAGGTTATAAACGCCCTTAATTCAATTGTATTTTTGGCGAGTTTGGCCATGACGTTGTATCCGATAACACAATTTGCTCTCCTTCATTTAGCCCTCTAATAACCTCGATGAATGAACTAGAAGCGCGACCTAGTTCAACCGAAGATAAAGACGCAACGCCATTTTCATCGACTTTGTAAAGTTTAGTTAAACCTAAAGCATCAACTTTGATTGGTTTTTCTATGTAAAGAGCACTTATGATTCGCTCAATTTCAATACTACCGTTTATCCTTAAGTTAGGCCGTAATGCTTTAGGTAAATCGCCATTTAAAGCTACATCTACTGTAACAGTGCCATTGATAACGGATGGATCAATTCTAATTACTTGACCTTCGAACGATGCATTTCCAGTCGTTAGCTTTACTGTTTGTCCAATGATGACCTCTCTTGCTTGACTTTCAACTACCTTCAACTGTGCTTTTAATTGATTTTGCTTCGTGACCAATGCCAAAATTTGCCCTTGCGCCACACCTTGACCTTCCTCAACCATTACCTCTTGTACTATACCTTCAATTCCGGCTCTGACATTCAAAGCATCTACTAACTCTTTTTGCAACGATACCTGCCTAGTTAACAAAGCTAACTCGGCTTCTTTTGCAACAACCTCTGACCGATGAACGGCCGGTAATCGCTCGAGTCGCTTCATTTCTATATCTAACTGTTCCCTATATAAAGCTTCCTCAAGCTTCGTTTTTTTATAACTCAAAATCGATACAATATTATTTTCGATTAACTTTTTTTCAGAGTCCATTTGAAGCGAAGCTATCTCATGCTTCATTTTATATGATGCAACAATAGACTGATAGCTATACAACTCATTTTGATTTTTTTCTTTCAGAGCTTTCAACTGAGCCTCAGCGAGCAAAAATCTCGACTTTGATTCATCATACTGTTGACTTAGCATGGGGTTACTCAGTTTCATTAACAACGTATCTGGCTCAACTAATGTTCCAGGCTGAGCTAAGATGCTTTCCACTCGAGCCTTTGAAATAGTTGGCACGAAGCGATTATCTATAGCTACGAGTGAACCAGTGCCACTTACAGTTCTGAGCATGTCACCACGTTTTACATGATCAATATAAACTGTATCCTTACTAATCTTAGGCAGTGCAGAATCCAAATTGAATAATGCAAAAAAGGTTGACACAACCATGATTGCACCGATTATCAGAACACCTTTTTTTTTACTTTTTGTGCCAGTTTTTCTTAGATAATCCATTATAAAAAGTCCTCAGTTTCATAAAACCTCCCTTAAGCGAATTCGATTTTGAAGTGCTCAAGTAAGCTCAGTTAGTTCGCTCTAATGACCATTGATGCCATGAAGCCTGGTGCATATGACTGCAATAAATACAAGGCTCCAGAGTGTGCTTCTTCATTTTTCAAATAATGTGCAAAATTAATCAAAGGATCCGAGCAAACACAATGAGCCATGTTCATTGCTGTACCATTGTAAACTTGCTCTTTTTTTAGTGACAATGTATCTGCACTAAACTGAGTTACGGGTTTGTAAAAGTTCGTTGTAAATACTTTAGTAATATCATTTATGGTAGCGCCTGACTTTGAAAGTACGTTCTGCGTAACTCGCTGCGAGAGTTGTTTTCTCGAATTAAAGTCATCCTTACCATTTGCTCCTTTAATGTCATATCCGTTTTCGTAGCACATTATTTGATGGAGAGCACTAGTAGAATGTCTTACAATGCACGAACTCACTGCGTCACTGATAACACCGAATGATTTAACTCTATCATCTTCAACCGATATTTGGTCAAAACTGATAACGAGTATATTTTTATAACTTTGGCATTGAATATACATCCTGGCTATATCTATTGCCGCCAATAACGACGTACATTCCTGTAATGTAACGGCAATTGGAATGGCCTGCTCAATGTTAAGCGTTTTGAGCATTTGGCAAACAAGGCTGGGCTCATGATGGATGTGGGCCAAGTTAGCCGAAGCAAATATTACCATATCCACAGGTTCATTCATCTGTGAAAATTCCTGCAAGGTCTTCTTTGCTGGAATAGTAATAAACTCATGCAACGAAAGGTCATTACGCAAGTAACTATTTGAGCCCAACAATTTCTTGTTTAATGGAATACTAACCGCCTTGAACTTTTCTTTAGCATTGGTTATTGATTCAATGTCTTCAACCCGATTACCACCTTCAAAATGAATCGCGCTTATACCTACTTGATGACTTTTATCAGTTGACCAATTCACAATTAACTCCGTGTTTATTAACTAAGAAAGTCGTGGCTTTATGAGCTTTGCTGTTTTTCATAAGCTTTCGCAATTCCATCATACATTTCGTAAAACAGGTCACAAGTTTTACGCACCACTTTTAACGCTTCTTGCTGCATACTAGCAGTTGTGCAAACGTCAGCAACTACACTAATTCCCTCTTTAACATGACCAACATCTTCTTTTTGATGCACAGAGAAAAAATAGAGGTCTTTTTCTGTGAGGTTATAAGTTTTTGGTAATAATTCGTGGCGAGCCTCACCAGCAGCTTCTTCAAGGTTTTGACCTTCACTTGCGATCATTACAGCTGCGCACCCCAAATGAAAGGTCATAGGATTTTTTACAAGATCCATTCGATAATCAATCAACTTCTGTGTACTCGGCAGCGCAACAACAGCATCTCTATCCTCATCACTTACACCGATAGCACGAATGAAATTTTGCATTAATTTAACGTGATTTCGGGTTTTCGAAAAGTGGCCAGTTTCTTCTTCAAATAGATTGTACAGCAATCGGCGCTTATGCTTGCCTTCTGGGCAGTGATAGTAAAGGGTTTCAATGTAATCAAGAAAGTGCTTTGTGAGCTGATAACCTTGAAGAGTCATCATTCTTAGCAATTGCCAATTTTGTTGACCATTAAGCACTTCAAGTATTAAAGGGTGTGTCATTGTTATCTTTGATTCGAGCTCAGTTCTGAGCAGTTTTTTAAAGGTTTCATTGTCCAAAAGCCCAGTACCGTTTTTCTCCCTCCCCTGAATCAAATGCTCAAGACGACAAATTAACAGGTTTGTTTCAGTATAAAGGTATAAGCCGGGATTTGATTTTCCTGCAACTCTTGCATAATCTTTTAATTCACCGAAAGGCTTAAATCCAATTGACTCCCAAAGCATATGGGCCTTAGAATTTTTTCTAACATCTACCGTTAACACGTCTATACCAGCGGCTTTTGCACGCTGAGCTATATTTAAAAAGGCATGTTTCATAATACCTTGTTTTTGGTAATCCGAACGAATAATGCCTTTTGAAACTTCTGCTGTATGCTCACAATTAGGCATTGAACTTTTAGTAAGTACTGCCATACCGATTATGTCAGGCCCTGAGAATATCGTGAACAATTCTATTTTATTTTTTGCTAATGAGTGATTGAGTTCGTCAACGATTTCTTTTCCACGCTGTTCAGAGATTTCTTCTTGGTAACCAATGATAGGTTCTGTTTTTAAGGTATCATTATATAAATCTATTATCATCTTCCCTTGTTCTTGGGTGATATTATTTAACCAACAAAAATCTGTACTCATGATTTACCCTGATTTCTTGTAGTGGCATTAACGCCAATTAATTTAAATTAAAAAAACTATGAGCGAACAGAAACATTAGACTGCTTCATTTTGCTCAAAATAATCAGACAAGTATTGCTGAGAATGCTGTTTAGTTGATGACAAAACGTGTTTTACATAGCTTTCTCTTTCGAACCAAATTATTTTAAGATCCCAAACACAAAACGACTCATCAACAGCTGGACGCCAATGTGAATCGTATCCAATAAAAACTTTAATAAAACACTCGTTTTCATTAGCCCAATAGCAGATAACCAGATAGTCTTCTCTTACACCTGAATGCCGAATACAAAAGCCGTATTTGCTATCGATGAAAGACTTTTCAGTTTTCAACATACTTTCCGCAAGTTGAAAGCCAGCTGAAAAAGTCGTCGGATTGACATTATCTCCGCTGTAAGAAATATCATATTGCTTAAGCACTGTATGGCCGAAATCTATATTTCCAGCATAAATTGTTTTTCGATCTTTATACACAATATTACCACCCAATGACTATTGGCGTTGACCAATTAACCTAAGTATATTTCCTGCCATTATATTTTTGATGTCCGTGTTATTTGCATCTCTTAGAGGTCCGTCATCGCTCATCAACCCTTCGATCATAGCGGAAAGTGACTCTTTCATTGAAAAGACTGGCCAATCGCTTCCAAAAATCACTTTATGATTGATTTTCAATCTAAACAAGTCATATAAATGTGACTTCCATCCATTTGGGTTCAAAACTGATGGAAAGCCGGAAAAATCCAAAAATACGTTGGGACGATATTGGCAAAGCAGTTTGGATTGTTCAACAAAATTAACGCCACCATGTGCTAAAATAAAATTGACCTTCGTAAAATCTTTTGCAGCTTGATCTATTAGGCTTGGAACAGCCATTTCAAAATTAAGAGTGGGAGATGTAGGTCCTGTATGTAAAAGTACAGGAAGACCATATTGCTGGCAAAGTTCATAAAAAGGATACAACCGCTTATCACTTGGTGAATATCCACACGGAGGATAAAGTTTCAATCCATCAAACTGATACTCTTTAATACAGTACTCAAAAAATTTTAATCCAGTCTGCCCCCACCTAGGATCAATTCCCTGAAATACAAAAAAGCGGTCTGGGTGGCGTTTTTTTGTTTCAAAATGCTGTTTAGCTAAATCTCTGTATGAAAAATCTGATTCGAAAATATAGGTAAAATCGGGTGCGAGCAACACTGTCTTTTCAATACCAGCATCATTCATTTGAGAAACTAGTTTATCACCATAATGATCATCATATTGCGACAACAACATCGACTTAATATTTTCACTATCAGTTTGGACTCCCTGTGCTGTTAGCGATGCGTTAATATTGCTTACTACTCCATCAAAAAAAGCACCAGGGATACATCGACTAGAAGATAAATGACAATGCCCATCTACAATCAGTTTCGGTCTTTTGATTTCACTCATTATTAACTAATAACCCGTCAATATATTCCGTTACGCTATTTATAGAAGGACATCCTAGCAACGCCTCTAATCGGGAAGTAAGTGAAAGATTAAACTCTTGCTCCATTAGCGTAACTAACATTATTACATTAATAGAGTTAAGCCCTAAATCCTCAACGAATCTAACATCGCCACTGAGCTCTTCTTCATACTCGCTTTCAGAGGAAACTTTACTCACCAGCTCAATCATTTTATCTAGAGTCTTATTCATTAATTTTAGCTCTCTGTAATTCTACTTACTTGATTCAATTCTATTTTCGAAGTTTGTATATATTGCTTTCCGATTTAATTTCAAATTGCGTGTCAGCATTTCATTTTCAATCGTAAAAATGGTATCCGTGAATACAAAATTTTGAATCTGCTGGTACGATTCAAGCGAGTAGTTAATCGCTTGAGCTTGCTCTAATATATTACTGCAAAATTCTTTGTCGGTATTAGGTACTACGATAACAGCATGCACTTTTTTAGTTTCTTTACTAATTACGACGACACTTTGTAAAACATCAACAATTAAATTTAGTCTTTTCTCAATCTGTTCAGGGTGGAACTTTATGCCTCCTGAAGTGACAATTATCTCTTTTTTTCGACCTATTAAAAACAAGAATCCACTTTCATTAAACTCACCTATGTCGCCTGTGGCAATTAAGCCAGAACCCAAATAAGTGTTTTTATTATCCTGGTCACTACATTCAAAATAGCCTCTTGAGAGCGGAAACGGTCTATCTATCAAAATTTCTTTGTCATCGGTCAACAGAACGTGATCGCGATTTATAGGCTTTCCAACTGAACCAATGCAATTTTCACTAAAAGTATTCCACGCAATCATCCCCGTTTCTGTCACTCCATAGGCCTCGAAAAGAGGTAATTCCCATTTTGAAAATGCTTGCAGAATATTGGTTCGAATGGGTGCCATTCCAGTAATCATGAATCGAACATTATTGCCTAAAAAGTTTGACACACTTTCTTTCGCATTTTCGTCCTGCAAATATAAGTGATAAATATTCTCATAAATTGCAGGTGGTGCAATAATAAACGTAGGACTTACCCTTCTCAACTCATTAAACACCACCGAAAAATGGCATAAAGCAATTGACGCCCCTGAATAAAGACAACCATAAACTGACAACCTTTGTTGATAATTTGATAAGGGTAAAAAAATTAGATGCTTGTCTTCATTGTTTAGGCTAAATGCGTTCACAAAATCGAGAACCAATCTTTCAGTACCTTGTGAACTTATCTCCAATCCTTTCAGGTAACCTGAAGTTCCGGAAGAGTAGACTCTTGTTAATAGATCACTTTGATTAGATCTTACAGCATTCGAATTCACTACTATAGGTTCACCACTAAGCGCCACATCCAACAGACAGACATGCTGCACTTGCTCAATGACATTTTTATTGTTAGTCACCCAAAGAGCTATTTGGTTTTCCCTCTCAAATTTTTTTATATTATCTAATTGAGACTCCTCTGGGAAAAAGTGAATGATTGAGCCAAGTTCAATTGTAGCTAAATCCCAAACCAATGCCTCATAACAATTTGGGCTCTGTAAACCTATAAAGTGTCCCTTCGAAATACCAGCTTTGGATAACCTACTAGCTAGATTACGCACATCTTCAACAAATTTATCAAACGTGACGAAAATTTGTTGACCACTACTCGACTTAGTATCAATTGTGCTATTAGAAAAAAGGAGAGCTCTTTCCAACAAATGAAGTTTTTTCAAATTTGTCACTTCCATTGATCGTATTATTTTTCTGCAAAAACCCTATCAGAAATAAAGTTATTGAGCAACACACGTCCCCTTAATTTTTACCCTTACATCTCACGCGTGAGATGTAAGGGTAAAAATTACTACTCATTTGATGTAAAGGAATCCGATATACTTCCAGAGAACTGTTAAACCCTATTAACCATACACCAGTTCAAGTACCCTAGGTGGCTACATTAAATTGTCACGTCCTGATAATCGAAGATGTTCTAGGATTATCCACTGTAAAGACTCGGAGCCAGCACGGATATCCGACTTACCTTTACAAAACCTACGAACTCATCAATTTTTGTGAAGGGAGTGTTTTAAAAATTACCTCTGACTTCTTATTTTCTATCGAGCAAAAATATAAATCCCGATATAACTCAATCACCCCAAAAAAAACTATAACACATTGATAAAATTGAACTATTAAATCTTCCCCAGTTAGTCACACAAAGATTATAACTCAGTTTCAGTGAAATATAAGACGAACTCAAAAATCTTATAGAGGCACCCCATCTATCGTCCACCAACACCTTCAATTCTGTCAAACTGCACTTAAGCTAAAACTAAAAACTACACTTATTGTTAAAACGCATATAATTAGCAAAATCAATTTTCACGTATTTCCGGGTCAGTTGTGGCACTTTGAACAGCCAGTCATGCTTCAAGCTAACGAAGAATCTTTCCACCACTGCATTATCCCAGCCCCACATCACCCATTCTGGCTCGTATACTATCGCTGTTTAGCCGGGTTCGATAATGCTTGCCAGTGTATTGTGAGCCTTTGTAGTTATGAAACACCAAGCCTTTAGGTGGTTGGCGCAGGTTATACGCTCTCATCATTGCTTTACTAACCAAGTCTATGGTCATGCGTTTATCAATCTGCCAGCCAACAATTCTGCGCGAGTATAGATCCATGACGATAGCTAAATACATCCAGCCTTCGCCTTTTTTCAAGTGCTTCACAACGCCGGCCCACACCAGATTTGGAGCGACTGGATTTAGATACTGATTTAATACATTGTCAGCCACAGCATCACTGTGTTTGCGCCTGGCAGTAACTTTATAGGCAACTCATTGCGTCACCACCAAGTTCCAGTTTAGCCATCAGCTTTTGTGTGTCTTAATCACTGATTGCGAAGCCCTCATTGTATAACCGAGTGCGCAGCTCTCGATAGTCCAGACTATTGCGGCATTGCTTAGATATCCCCTTCGCTGTGCGATATAAATACAGCTACTCTGTTTTAATTACGTTAGCCGGTTTAGTCAGCCAGACTTAGTAGGCCGAGCGACTGACATTCATGCGGTTGCAAAGCTGAGTGATAGGATACTCCGAAGCTACCTGTTTTATCTTTTCAAAACTTACTTTTCCTTGAGCAAAAGAGCGCCTGTAGATTCAAAAAACCAACGCAACAGATTTACTAAAAAACTGATTTGCGTGAATACTTTTGATGAAACGACCAAAACGAATTTTTACTCAGGGCGAGAAGGAACTTGTCTTTGATTTATGGAAATAAGGAGCAGACTTTAGTGATATCGGCAAATATTTTAGCTGCTGCGTCTGGAACTGTTTTACAGCATAAAGAGAAAACGGAGGGATTAACCCTCCTCGAGAACCACACGCACTAATCACCTTACTCAAAGTGAGCGTGAGGAAATCAGAGTCGCTTTGTCCGTTAAAATGTCGTTAAGAGCCATTGCTAAATTGCTTAACCGTTCTCCGTCAACCATATTAAGAGAAGTGGCAAGAAACCGCGGCAAGGCTACTACAAAGATGTCGATGCCGATAACAGGGGTGACCGTATGGCTAAGCTGTCTAAATCCGGAGTATTAGAGCAATTTCCGGAACTAAGGCGAATAGTGATATCCAAGCTCAGTTTAAGTAATCTACAGAGCAGATTTCTGGCTTGTTACGTTTGGAGTTATCGCGGAAAAAGTACATGCAGGTTTCGCATGAGACGATATATAAATCAATCAACGTTTGCTCTAAAAACATCATTCATTACCCTTACAGCCAGCATTTGCGAAAAAGCAGGCCAATGCGCCATAGCCGATTTCATCGACGAAGTGGAGATAGGAGTTTAACTAATATTGTGAATGGTATCTCTATCCATGAGCGCTCAAAGAATATCGACAATCGTAGAGCGTCGAGCATTGGGATGGTGATCTTTTATCAGGTCAAAAAACACCCACATTGCCACGCTTGTAGACAGGAGATCACGCTTAACCGTAATCCCAACACTGGTGGGAAAAGATGCTGAGTCTGTGTATACAGCATTGCCGGCTACTTTTAAGCAAATGCCCCGCCAATATCGTAAATCCTCGACTTTGGAGCGAGAAATGGATTAGCTAAACATGCTGAGTTAACAAAGGAAATTGTTATTCGGTTTACTTCTGTGCTCTTCAATGCCCATGGCAAAGAGGCGCTAATGAGAGTAACAACAACCTTATTCGCGAATACTTTCCCAAAAACAGATTTATCACCTCACTCTCAAGAAAGGCTGAATACTGTAGCTACCCAATTAAATGAGCGCCCGATGAAAACATTGAAATTTAAAGCATCGTCGCTCATGATTGAAAAGGGTGTTGCGATGATCACTTGACTCTTCACTGGCCTTTTTTAGTGTATCTTTTTCCATCCTTAACTCTTTATTTTCTTTGCGAAGACGGATCAGCTCGGCACACCCATCAGCGACAAGGCTTCACCAGACTGCTCTGCTTCAGACTTGGCTTTAAGTCATAAAGCAATTTGTCAATGACCCTAAAGAGGCGGCCGCCTTAGGCACGCTGTTGCCTCGCTCAGTCAGCAATGCGACTGCTTCTTACTTAAATTCGTTGGTATATATTCTTTTTTCATGCTGTTATTTTACACTTCGATGTCAGGATTATATTCCTTTATTTAAGTGTCCGGTCTGATTATAGCAGATCATTAGGGCCGCCCACGCAAACAAAACTAATATTACACGAAACAATTAAATGCCAAACCTGTGATATAACTTAACGGTAAGCATTTTTTCAGCTGAACTTGCAACCTGTATTTTAGGTGTTCCTGCTTGGATCCTTTTCGACGAATTCCTTATCAGTACTAACATCCACAAATATTTGAAACTTTTTTAGGCTTTAGTGTCTGTGTGTGCACAGCACGACTTGGCTTTCCATTCACCACATTTGCCCAGGTAAGATGCTTAGCATAAACATAGGTATTCACCGCTCATTTAACAATTTCTTTATCGAGGGCTTCCGCCAGGCGTCAACTTAGCCTTAGTCTGACGCCTCACTCACCGAAATTTTCGTTAGTAAACTTAAGATTAAGTGTTTCAAAAACTGTTTGTGCATAGGAGCATGCAAAGAATTTGCAAAGCCCCTTTAACCCTTCTAACTAACTGATATTAATACAATAAAACAGACACAAACTTTTCAAAATCCGTTGCCAGCAATGGCGTGGCGGTTCAAGTCCGCCCACTGGTACCATCTCTTTTCTTACCAATGAAAGAGATAACAATAAACCGACTTAAAGTCGGTTTTTTTGTGCCTTATAGGTAGCCCCACCCTGATGATAATGTACTCTGCCCTTTATTCTCGCCGTAATCCAACTGAAACATAAACACTATAACTTTATAGAATTCGAGTCATTGTGTGTGAATCTATTCTGTTCACAAAACAGAGCAAAGCGAGTTGATATAGTTTTCTATGAAAAAACTGAAACGCTATCAATACGAGCGATACGCCATTCTCTGCCAACTCTCCTATCCCGACGCTGAAGCGCACTACCGCCAAGTATTAAAGCCCTTTCACGAACGTCACTTGGTCGATAAATATGGCCGGATGAGCGTCAGGATCCTTTGGGTAGATAATAAAAAAGAAGCCATTGTGGTATTTAGGGGCTCGCTGGGACTAAAAGACTGGCTCGCAAATTTGGTATTTCTACCCACTAGAATTAAACAAGTCGATAAAAAGTTTTATGTACATTGGGGCTTTAGTCGACTACTTCATCAACCCATGTATTCAAGCACGAAGACGATTGACCAAGCACTGCCATTGCAAGAGCTTTTGGTTAAAGTACTAGAGCCTCTGCAAAATAAGGGTAAGCGTTTTACGTTTATAGGGCACTCTTCCGGTGGCGCAGTAGCCGTGCTGATGGCCGATTATTTCGAAAGAAAAAATACTAAAGCGGTTAAGCGTGTCGTAACCTTTGGCCAACCTGCAGTGGGCAGTCGCTCATGGTATAAAAACTATCTATTACATCACAAAACATACCGTATTTGCTGCGACTTAGACGTAGTAACATTTATGCCTCCTTTCCCTTTTTACTTTTGGCACGTGGGTAAAATGCTATGGCTGCACGACGATCAAATTTATGAAAACACGCCCACGCATAAGCGTTTTTTTAAATCGTTAAGTAGCTGGCTATTAAGACCTATTACCTACCATTACATGAGAAAATACATCAGAAATAAGTCTTTATTTGATGAGCATTAGTGTGTATTCACGCTATAGCGTTTTTGATGTGAAGGCCTAATTTAAAAAACAAAAAACCGACTTAACGTCGGTTTTTTGTTTAAAGTGTGCCGATAATACTATCGAACACCTTCATCGTACCTTCATTTTACAAAGTACAATTCAATACGCACAAGCAGCCTACAAACTTTCTAAATCGTAAACGCCCTTTTCAGCAAGCGCTTCATTGACTGGCTTAACATTTTCACGAAATAGAATTTCTAACTGTAGTTTGTACTTCTGCCATCTGGCCTCTAAATCGTCTAAACGTTGTACCGCCCCAGCTTGTGCTGGCGCGCCGGTTCTATCGAAGTTATCCATTAAAAAGCGAACTTGTCGGTCGAGCATATTTGGCCAGTTAATGTCGTCTTCAAAGGTTTGGTGCTTAGGTTGAATAACCAATGCTTCCCAATCATCAATAGCGCTAACAATACGGTCAATTGATGCCGACACTTCGCTGGCTAGTACCACGTTAGACTCAGTTACCCCATTTAGCGTTTCACGCACGTTACGGGCTTTTTGCAAGTGCTCAAATAGCTCGTTTAGTAAGTTTTCACTGGCCTGAATGCTTTGCTCAACAATTTGTAATTGGGCGGCATCAGCTTCCTCCCTTGGGTCTGGCAATACCTTAAACGGTCGGGTCTGAGACTGCTCACCGACAGTGATAGTCGCTTTATAGTCGCCAGGCATTACTCTGGCGCCATTCCAGCCGCCAAATAACTTCACATTATCAATACAGTTCAAAGGTGAGCGTCGTAAATCCCATACAAACTCGTTATAACCTTCATTTGTTGAAGGGTGTGTAAACTTCAGCGGGCTGCGAGCGTCTTCGTTACCCTTGGCGCACTTTTCAAACGCATCTGCGGTTGACGATAACGTACGCACGAGTTGATTTTTCGAATCAAAAATATCAATGCGAAGACTTTCACTCTCTTCAAGCTCCTCTTTTAAGTAGTAACGGAACCTTGCTCCGCGAGGAGGATTTTTCGCTTCTGGTTGGCCGCTCATATTGCCGCCAGACAACAAGCGCACACCGTCGACAGGGCTAAATTGAAACAGCGCTTCATTGTGTAATGAACCACTGACTTCACGCAGCGGGTTTATATTGTCCAAAATCCAAAAGCCGCGACCTTGCGTTGCCACAACTAAGTCATCACCTTTTACCTGCATATCAGTTATTGCGACTGGCGGTAAATTAAGTGCCATCTCCTGCCAGTTTTTACCATCGTCAAAACTGACAAACATACCGCTTTCAGTTCCCGCGAACAGCATACCTTCCTGCTGCTTATCCTCACGTACTACGCGTACAAACGCATCTTCAGGCAAGCCTTTATCTATGCGAGTCCAGCGTTTTCCGTAGTTTTCTGTTTTATAAATATAAGGCTGATAGTCGTTCAGTTTATAGCCGGTTACCGCTACATAGGCTTTACCCTCAGCGTGAACGCTTAGCTCAATAGCATTAACCTGTGCTTCTTTTTTATGAGGCGTAATGTCTTTCCAATTTTCACCTTCATCTGTGGTTAAATGTAACTTGCCATCATCTGCACCTACCCATAGTTCACCTGCATTTGCTGGCGATTCAGCAATATAGAAAACCGTATTGTAATATTCAGCACCGGCTTGTTCGTTGGTGATAGGTCCGCCGTTTAAGCCCTGCTTTTCTACCTCGTTGCGGGTTAAATCTGGGCTTATCTCTTGCCAGTTAACACCTCTATCGGTGGTTTTTAATATCATCTGCGTACCGTAGTACACTGTTTTAGGGTCGTGCTGCGACACCAATACCGGCGCATTCCAGTTGGTACGGTATTTCTGATCTCGCGCGTTGCGCCCAAATACGTATTCAGGATAAGGCATAATAGGGCGAGTAAGCCCCGTGTCCTTGTTGAACTCGGTTAATGTGCCATTAATAGTGGTGGCGTAAATCAGCGTAGGATTGTCGGCATCAAAGGCGATATGTGCGCTTTCACCACCACCTACGGCGAATTGCTCGGCTATTCCAATGCCCCCATCATAGGTAGAAGAAGGGGTCGCCATTGTGGTGTTATCTTGCTGGCCGCCATAGACATGGTAGGGTTCAAGGTTATCGGTTACTACACGATAAAACTGCGCAGTGGGTTGGTTATAAATACTCGACCACGACTTTCCACCATCAAACGTTACGGTTGCGCCACCGTCGTTGGCATTTATCATATTCAGGCTGTTTTCAGGGTTTATCCACATATCGTGGGTATCACCGTGTGGCAATGATTTAATCTCAAAGGTTTTGCCGCCATCGATAGACTTATGCAGCTGTACATTCATCACATACAGGGTGTTTTCGTCGTTAGGGTCAACCTTAATATGATTGTAATACCAGGCTCTGGCTTTAAGAATATTATCGCCATTCATTAGCTGCCAAGAAGCACCAGCATCATCGCTGCGGTATAAACCACCTTTATCAGCTTCAATTATGGCGTAAACGCGCTTCGGGTTAGAGGCAGAAATATCTATTCCCACCTTACCAATAAGCTTAGGCAAGCCTTTTTCTAGTTTATTCCAAGTCTCACCACCATCTGTGGACTTATAAATACCGCCGCCGTCACCACCAGAGTTTACAAACCAAGGCGTTCTTCCATGGTGCCACATGCTGGCGTAAAGCACTCTCGGGTTAGATGGGTCTAGTGCTAAATCTGCAGCCCCTGTGTTGGCATTAACGTTAAGTACGTGCGTCCAGTTTTTACCACCATCGGTAGTTTTAAACACACCGCGCGCTTCATTTGGCGCCCAAATATTGCCCTGAACAGCCACCCACGCGACATCTGGATTCGTGGGATGAATACGAATTTTGGGAATTTGACCACGGTTTTCTAAACCAACTAGCTCCCAGGTTTCACCCGCGTCGGTAGACTTATATACACCTTTACCGTGGCTGGTGGTTACACCGCGAATAGGCCCTTCTCCCGTACCCACATAAATAACGTTATGATCTGAGGGGGCTACAGCAATTGCTCCAATGCTACCTACTTTAAAGTGCTTGTCAGACAACGGTTTCCAAGACAAACCGGCATTATCTGTTTTCCATACGCCACCACCAGCGGCCCCCATATAATAAAGGTTTGAGTTACCATCAACGCCTGAAACGGCTACGGAGCGCCCCCCGCGAAACGGCCCAATATTACGATATTCCATTTTGTCGAAAAGCTTGGGGTTAACGGTATCTTCTAGTGCAAATGCCGGGAAAGAGAGACTAACTAGCGTGCTAATAGATACTGCTAAAGCGGCTAGTGTTCGCCGTAATGTCATCATTGGAAGCCTTTTTATATTTTATTGTTTATGAAGGATAGGTGCTTATGATTTATATAGTGCAACGTATTTAGCCATACGGTAAAGGCTAAATAGCTAATTCATTAGGAATTCGTATTGCCTTAATGAGTTCATCCACTTGTGTTTTTTTTAAACATTACCATTAAAGCATAGTGAAGGGATTTTAATTGGTACGACAAATACAGCATCTTGTCGCATCGAATAACGGAAGTGGAAATGGAAAAGGCAGTGCAATATGGATTTGTTTAGCGATACCCTGTTCGCACTTAGCGTATTTGTCGGTTTCGCTTTCATTGTCGGCTTCTTTGCTCTTATGTATCTATGGGCCAGAAAACAAAAAGGCGCTGCGATAGTGTTTGGTATGTTGATGCAGATGATTTTACCCGATCCCAAGGTGCAGCATACTATCGAAATGGTTACCGAAGCTAAGCAAGAAAAAAGCGGACAAGAAGACAAAAGCGAAGATGATAAAGATAAGGACGAGCTAAGCTAGGTTCAATAAAGACAATATTAATCACTGAAGGTGGCAATGCAGACCGCGTTTTTACCTTGGTTCTTGGCGCGATATAAAGCTTCATCTGCACCCGATAGCATTTGGTTTGCCAAGTCCTGTACTTCGTCCACATTGGTTACAGTCAATTGTTCTGGCATAACACTAACTATACCGAACGAACAAGAAGTATTAAACGTGCACTCGCCTTTACCGAAATCTGTTTTTGCAATGCGCTCACGAATTCGTTCTACCGTAGTCGGCGCATAATTTTCATCTTGTTTGCTGGCAAATAAAATAACGAACTCGTCCCCTCCCAACCGTGCTATACAATCAGACTGACGAATATTGTCTTTTATAATAGTTGTAATTTGGGTGAGCAACGCATCACCATTAGCATGCCCATATTGATCGTTGATATTTTTGAAGTTATCTACATCAAATACGCATACCGATAGCCCGCTCAACTCCCCACGTCGCATTAGGTTCACAGCTTCCGTTAAACGTATCTCCAAATAACTGCGTGAGAATGCTTGGGTTAAATGGTCATACATAAGGCGGTTACTCAGCAACCGCCTTTCTTCATAAAGATCATCTATATGTAAAACCAACACCCACGCAATACATGAAGTAACCGAAAATGAGCCTATCCAACTCAACGGCGGTAAATCAACAACCTGAATACCGGTGAACGTATCGCAAAGGCCTGTAATCACCCACATCACATTTGCTACCAACAGCAATAACACCGTATTTGTATTACTATTTTCTTGCCTAATGCGTTGTCGATTAAACACTCTCACAAGTATAAAAATACAATAGGCGGCCAGTACTAATATCCACGCTCCCCACAACTGGAATAATGCTCCATATTCCAAGCCTGTGTAGTACTGAGATGTTGAGTAGAAAGCATTATTAAGAAAGTACGGATTGGGTACCATGGTCAACAAGGAAAAAGCACCACAAATTACGTAGCACCACTTCAGAAAAATAGGCACTTTGTATTGAAAAAAAGCAATGTAAAAATGCAGACTCAACACTATGGTAAACATAGCCGCAATAACGGTTATACGGTTAGAAATACTCAGATAGGTAAGGTTTTCGCTTGAATTAACGAGTACGGCAAATGCACCAAAAAAAACACCACTGGTTAATGCTGAAAACGCGAAAATAAGGTAATAATTTACGAACTCTTCATGGCGGGAGATCAAGCGATAATACAGAAGCAAAAAGAAAAAGCTTAAAAGAAAGCAGATACTGGCAGTAATAAACAAAGGAATAGAAGATGCTTGAATCATACTACTTGCTCATCTCCCCAACTCCTTTTAGTTATGTGCCTTCTGTAAGCGTCTTAGCGAAATAATTCAGTACATTACGCTTACATGTTAATAGCATGTTAACGCAAAAGCATTCTACTCGCTTGCTCTTTCTATAACGAACTTTGTCAATCTGGTAACGATAGAGGGCTTATATTACGCAGCCCCATAAGGTAGAACCCCTTATATCTTTGATAAACCTATCATCAACATAATAAGGGGTAGCGCCCTAAAGCGCCGCCTTCCATGCCTTTTCAGGTAGTAAATATAAGCCATTTTTGTGGGTACTACCTTCCCCGACAATATGCCCAATACCGGCTGCCATTACCGCCAAGGTAACGTCGAAAGCATTTAAGCTATCACCATAGCCTGCGGTAAGGTTAAACATAGAGCCATCTGCCAGTAAAAATAGGGTTTTACCATTTAAAGTATAGGCATTCACATAAGGCATTGGTTCACTGTGATTGGCATTTTCTTTAAGATATGGCACATCGATTTCTTGCGCCACATGCCCAACATTTAATATAAAGGTACCTTCTTTCATCGCATCCAAGTGCTTTGCACTTACCACGCCGTAACCACCTGTGGCAGTGGCAATAACATCGGCATCTTTTACCGCATTGCCCAAATCAACCACTGGCCAGCCATCATATTTAGCTTGTAGCGCGCGAGCAGAGTCGAGTTCAGCAACTTGTACTTGTGCACCAAAAGCCTTTGCAGATGCCGCCACGCCCTGCCCCACTAAACCATAACCTATGACGACTACTACTTTTTCATGCAGGGTAAGGTGTGTGGTTTGGAAAAACGTTTGCCATGCACTTAAGCCCACCATGTGGCGATTATGTAAGCCTTCTTTTACGGGCAAATCATCCCAGTTAAAAATAGGATATTCAGGCTGCATACCGTTTAACCGCGTAATGCCTGAACCAGTCGCCTCCAACCCCGCAACAATACTTGGAACTGTTTCATTCGACTGCACTTTTTCATGCAAACGTGTGGTTAAATCCGCACCCATTTCACACAAGTGTGTGGGTTTCCAAGCCAAGGCTTTATCAAAAGAATCTGACCAATCGGCGTTACTCATGTCTCGCCATGCATGCGCCGTTGCCCCTTTATCTACCAGATACTTTACTAGATCATCTTGAACTGTAGTGGGATTACAAGTTGTCAGAAAAACCTCACACCCACGCGATAATAACCCTTCAACCAATGGGGCCATCTTTAAATCTAGGTGCATATTACAGGCTAACCTAATACCGTCTAAGCTGGGAAGAGAGGAAATAGCGTCACGAGTGCGCGGCATATGTAAACTGGCCCATGAAAGCTCAGCTTGAAAATCTTGATACATAGAAAAGTCTTAATGTCGAAAAAGGGAAAGCACTATAGTACGCCACAATATCTTTGCTCTACAACTATCATTTTTCACTAATCTATTGAAATAACACATTGATATGTATAAAGATAGTTTTATATTGTTATGCTGAGTTTCAAGTTAACGATGCCTATACTGCGCGACAAACCCAGCGCGACAAACTCAGCGTTTTAACTCACTGTCATCCTCAAAACTTCCAGTAGTTAAGTTTCTTTCTAATTTTGAAGTTTCTTAATAGGTTTCTAGGCTTTTTATCAACCCAGTTACTGCCCACCATTTCTTCAACCGCTTTCACCACCCGATGTGACGACTTTCCGTCTAGATAGGGGGTAATCGATGGCCCGTATTTTTGAATGCTATCGATAAGTTCGGGCGAAGGTGACAACGCTTGTTTTATTGCACCTTCTAGCGCATCGCTTTCTGTAATGTTAATAAAACAATCGAGCGGGTTGCGGTTATTTACCGTCACGACAGGTTTATTTAAAAGTAAGAACTCTTGAAAAATAGAAGAGTTGTCACAAATCATCACATCCGCTCTGTGCAACGCTTCGATGACTTGATTATTTTCAAAAAACATTAGGTTTTCACATTCTAACGCCTTGTATTTTTCAACCGTAGAGGCGGCCATTTTCGGGTGCAGTGTCACTAACCACTGCCAGTTCCCGCTTTGACTCAACCGTTTAACCTCATCATAGACGAACTCGGCGCAGGACAAGGATGCAGAGAAAGTGGAACCAAATAGCACCTGTGGTTTATCGAAATGTTCTTTCGATTGATATTGAAATAATGAGTCTAATTTTACCCACCCGGTTTCAACCACATTGTAATGGCCTTTATTACTGCCTGTTAATGTACCCGTGCGTTCAGGCCCTTCTGTGCAATATAAATCGAACAGCCCACGCTCAGGATAAACATTGCCTCGCTTACTTTCATTAAGACCATGAAAAACCTGTACTTTAATGCCGGGAATGAAATTTGGCACCCTATCGCCGGGTACGAACACCGCATCAGGTTTAAAGCTTATCGCTTGCTCAATGGAAGCTAATGCCTGCTCGTTTTCGTGTAAAAAGTGTTTGGACGCATCATTTCCCACCACCAACCATCTAACCTGATGACCTTGCTTTATCGCTTCATTTTGTATGGGACGAAGTATGTCGAAGGAGTAATTTTGTTCTACATATAAAAGAAAATTTAAGGGTTTCCCCACAGTACTTAATGGCGATGCATGCATATTCTTACCCTTCAATTTCAAACCAAAACCAAAACAACGAATAGTAATGAGGCTGCCACTTTTTAGCAAATGGCTTTTGCAATCGTTACGCTGCGATCAATATTCACGCAGAATACGTACAAAGCCCTTAGATCATTCAATGTTTTTTGCTCATCGATTTTATATTGAAACCGATAGGTATATTAGCTATTAAGGGGAAGACTCAGTGCCATCTGAATTACATAAATCACGGGCAATAGCGGCGCTTAAAAATGCATTTATTGCTGACGCTTTGGCAATGCCAGTACATTGGTATTATAACCCTGCGGACATTTTAAAAGATTTCCCCGGCGGCATTCAGCAATTTGAAGACGCACCATCATTTCACCCCTCCTCTATTATGTCTTTGCATTCCACCAGCGAGGGGGGCCGGTCCAAAGCGTCTAAGCATGAAAAGAGAAACATTGTAGGCGACGTTATTTTAAAGGGTAAACGACAATATTGGACTGGCGCTAATCAGCATTATCATCAAGGCATGAAAGCCGGAGAAAATACGCTGAATGCGCATTGTGCAAGAGTACTACTTAACGTTTCAGCACCACACTATCAACAAGCTACTTTTTTAAATGAGTACATTAAACTGCTGTGCGCAGATAAGCCAGCTCACCCAGACACCTACGCGGAATCGTATCATAGAGGCTTTTTTGCAAATCTAGTAGCTGGTAAACCTGCCGATAAGTGCGGTGCAGTGACGCACGATACGGCATCTATAGGTGGCCTTGTTACCATTGGGCCTTTAGCGCTCAATTGCGCCCTAAAAGGTGATGACCTGAGTGATATTCAAAACCTATGCAGAAGCCATTTGTATTTAACGCACCCCAGTGACGCGCTAGGTGTAGTTTGTGATTATTATGTCGAGCTGCTGTATCGATTGCTCTACCGCACGGACGAATCGCCTCAAGACATACTTGAAGATATTGCCCTACGGGGGAACCATCTTTCTTTGGCAAAGCTGGTTGCCAAGAATAAAAGTGATATCGAAATAGTGGGCCGTCAATTCTCTCCTGCATGCTACATTTCTGATGCATGGCCCAGTGTGCTGTATTTTGCTTATCGCTACGCAGAAGATGGAAAAAAAGCACTCACAGCCAACGCCAATGTTGGAGGAGATAACGTGCACCGTGGTTTTGTATTAGGTACACTCGTAGGTTTGATTGCAGGCGCGCCAATTCGCAACATGTTTGAACAACTTGCTGATACAGAAGCGTTAGAGCATGAAATTCAGCAAGCTTGTAAATATGAAGAATGAAGAATAAACCATTAAAACGTTAAGATTAAAAGCACGGACAATCAAACAATGACCATAGAGCGAATAGAAACAAAACAGCGTATGAGCCGCATAGTAAAACATAACGGCACTATCTATTTATGCGGCCAAGTGTGCGCCGATGCTACCCAAGGCATTACCGAACAAACTCAAACCATGTTAGATAAAGTGGATACCTTGCTAGCACAAGCGGGTAGCGATAAAGAACATATTCTATCAGCCACTATTTACATCAAAAGCATGGAATACTTCGCGGGGATGAACGCCGTATGGGACAACTGGGTGCCAGAAGGACATGCCCCTGCTCGCGCTTGCGTTACCGCAGATATGGCTCGTGAAGCGCTGTTAGTTGAAATAACAGTAGTCGCTGCTGAGAAGTGTGTATAAAACCCGCTTTATACTCTTCCAGCATCTCCCCCAGAGAGCCTTTTAAAAAGGCTCGTCTATGGATTTACTTGGCTCGGTGAACCACACTGCGCCAGTGTCAGATACATAGAAGTGATCTTCTAAACGAATACCAAATTCGTTGGGCACCACTATCATAGGCTCATTGCTAAAGCACATACCTGGAGCTAAGGGGTGTGGATTATCCTTCACCAAGTATGGCCACTCGTGAATGTCCATACCAATGCCATGCCCTGTTCTATGAGGTAAACCAGGGAGTTTATAATCTGGGCCTAAGCCATCAGACGCTAAGCTGTCTCGCGCGGCCTTATCAACATCTCCACAGGGTACGCCTGGCTTTACTGCATTAAAGGCGGCGTACTGCGCGCGTTTTTCACTTTCCCACATCGCCTTTTGCTTTGCCGTTGGCTTACCAAAGCAGTAGGTTCGCGTAATATCAGATAGATACCCATGAACTTTACAGCCGGTATCAATAAGTACTAAATCGTTTTCTTTTAATACTTGCGGGTCTTTTACCCCATGTGGAAATGACGTTGCTGTACCAAAAAGTACAATGCAAAAGTAGTTGCCACTGGCACCCACTTTTCTGTGAGCATCATTGATAAAGGCTTCTACTTCTGTGGTAGTAATCCCTGCATAGAGCATACTGGCTGTAGCTTTATGCACTGCAAGAGTCATATCCATAGCACGCTGTATAAGCGCAAGCTCATTAACCGATTTGTGCATTCGGCAGTGGGCAGTAATCTCTGCGCCATTAATAATGCTGGCGCCTTCAGGAAGGGCTTTATTAAACCCGTCAACAACGAAAAATTGAGTCGATTCATCTACCGCGATTTTCTTGTCACCACCAGTATCAATTTTACCCAGTAAACGAGCAACCAGTGCATAAGGGCTTTCATGCTCTTGCCACCCTATAATGTCGCCGTTAATCACTTTACGCTCTTCAAGGGAGTCGATTTCAAAATAAGGTGCCACGTAGATAATATCGCCAGAGGCAGGAAGAATAGCGCCCACTAAACGCTCACTGGCATACCATTGCATGCCCGTAAAGTAAGATAAGTTGGTGCCGGCATTAAGGTACAGCGCAGCAATACAATTTTGCTGCATATATTGCTGAGCTTTATCTATGCGAGATAAGTATTCACTTTTTTGAATAGGCGCTACATCGCTAGTCATATTTGAAAGACTGCCCAGTGCTTCTTCCTTTGTTTTCCCGCCAATAAGTGATGTCATAACCTGCCCTTATAATGTTATTCGTTGATAAAGCAGGTGCACTGTACAACACTGAAATGAAAAGTCGAGAAGCCAGTTAAAGGATCATTCATCCCCTACCTGCTTGGGTAATTTAAGCGTAAATGTGGTGTCTAGGTCGTTCGATTCTTCCATAGGGGCAAGTGTTAGCGTTCCGTGCATTTTCTTCGCTAAATTAGAGCAGACAGACAACCCCATTCCCGTTCCTTTACCTACATCTTTAGTCGTGAAGAAAGGGTCAAATACATGCTTTCGACTTTTTTCAGGTATACCTCCCGCATTATCAGACACATTAATTAGCACACACTCTGTTTTTTCTGTGACCTCAACTTTAATAATCTTCTGCTGAGTTTGCTTATCTGAAGTGGCATGAGCTTGAATCGCATTTTTGACCAAATTTGCAAGTATCTGTTGGATAAAACCTTTATGTGAAGTTATCTGAATATCGCTATCGATGAGCAGTTGAACTTCTACCTCATCGCTCAATTCATATTTAAGCATTCGAACGGTTTCACTGATAACCTCACTGAGGTTTAACAGTTGGTTCTCAAGTGACTCTTTGCGAGAATAACTCCCTAGATCACTGATGATATCTCTTACTCTAAGCAAACCTTCTTTTGAATCATGTACAAGTGCTTTGATATCTTCGGTCACAAAATCAATCTCACTGGTTTGTTTAAAGCTTTGTATTGATTGGGTGAGCTTCTGGTTTACTGGTTGCTCAATCTCGTTAATTGATTGGATAAGTTGCTCATGTAAATCCACCATGCTGATTAACGTTTCTACATAATGGTCGAGGGGATCAAAGTTACTAATAACAAACGCCAATGGATTGTTTATTTCATGGGCAATTCCTGCTGCCATATGCCCCACAGATGCCATCTTTTCTGCATGAATTAAATGGTTTTGGGTTGTTTGTAGCTCGGCCAAAGTTTCTTTTAAACGCTGATAATGCGTGGCCATTCGCGATTCGGCAAATCGCCGTTCTAATATTATTTTGAGTTGTAAAGAAGCATCACGCATAACATTTAGCTGCGTGGTAGATACGCTGTCTAGCGCATCTTCACTTATGAAACAAATAATGGACGCTAAATTATTGTTATACACAATTAACGGAAAAACCAAATAGCTTGCCACTGGGTTTGGCAGTATTTCAATTAATGCCTGCATAGCTTCAAGCTCTGGCGACAAGTTAACCACGGGGGCTTTACATTGCAGGGCTAGGTTGATGATATATTGCTTAGTATCATCATCTACAGTATCAAGTTGGCTCTGGCTGATAGAGGGCTGTGATGTTTGAACACTGGTAACTTTAGCGGGAGTAACCACTAACCCACTATGCCCACCACAAAATTGTAGCAAGGCTTCTGCATAGGATGCGATTAATGCTTGAATGTTCTGACGTTGATGGGAAAATCGATTCACCGAGGTGAGCATATTCACTTGCGCATCTTTTTCCATTAGATGCTTTTTGTTAATGATAATACGCTTGATAATACGCGCAATTTTACGCTGTACAAACGTAGTGTCTTCCTTATTTAAGCGGATAACATCGTCCACATCGGCCTTATTCATTATTTGGCTTGGTGTGGTAGAAACGGTATCACTTACAAAGATTACCAAGGTGCTACTATGGGATGCCAATGCCGTTCGCACATAGTCCACAATTTCTATACTGTCGGACTCACTTTGAGCATCAATAATATGGAAGAATATTTTTTCTGGCGTATTGGAGCGCAGTGCTTTTTTTAGCTTTTTGACTGATGAATAATAATGAATATCGAGACTTTCGGGTACAAATTCGGCTAATTCAGATGGCGCGTTAGTGTATATCATTGCTATTTGTGGCAGAGTAGAATTCATCATAGATTTGAAGATTTCATCCTTTTGCTCTATCTATTCTTAATAAACTTATAGTTTGTTTTTACAAAAAGGAGTATTAATAACTCTATGAAAAATATAGTGCGCTTGATTTATTTGAGCTCGGCAACCCGAGATATGTCGCTTTCAGACATGAAAGATATTTTAACTTATGCCCGTAAAAATAATCAGTCTTTAGGTATCTGCGGGATGCTCTGCTATGACAACCGCTATTTTGTGCAAGCCCTAGAAGGTGAGCGCGAAGCGGTTAACGAGTTATTTTTTCATATTTCAGATGATGCTCGACATTCAGATGTCATTATCACCAGTTACGAATATATCGATAAGCCCACCTTTACAGAGTGGAATATGGGTTATGCTGGCAGTACGCCAATTTTCACTGAGTTACTGGCTCGATTATCGCAAACCGAGTTTGAACCCACTAAACTTCCCCCGAAACAGATTTATGCCTTGCTTAGGCATCTTTCAGCACATCAGCAAAAAGTTTAATTTTACCGACACCTGGAGTGTTTGTTGGAAAATTGTCGCTTACTTTGACGCTAAGCGTTGAGTGTAGTTTTCAACTCTAGACATCAAGCTTGAATTTGAGTACTGGCGATACACAGTAAAAAAACGTTAGACCTTAGCATTCGTTTTTAAACTAGGGTACAAGCTAAAAAATTCACTCCAATGCGATATTAAACGCACACCCTCGCGCTCACTTTCTAGTTCTATGGGTAAGTCTTTTAGATGACTGGCTCCGGTATATTTCACTACCTGCATATCAGCGGCCAACGCCCCTTGAATACCCGCTTCTGAGTCTTCAATGACTAAACACCGCTTAGGCTTAATTCCCATCTTTGATGCGGCAAGTAAAAATATATCGGGAGCAGGCTTTCCGTATAACACTTCTTTGCTTGTGGTAATGCGCCCATCAAAAAAAGTGAGTAAGTTTGCGGTTTCTAGCGCAAACGCCACACGCTCTGGACTGCTGCTGGTTGCAATACAATTTTTCACGTTCAAATGCGCTAATACATCATGTAACTGGGGAGTTGTTTGTAACTCTTCAGCAAACACTTTTAACAGCGCAGTTAGGTAGTTATCTCGAAACTCAGCCGGAAGCATGACATTGAAATCAGCTAAAATCTGCTTTTGCGCGGACTCATAACTCTGCCCTAGGAAATAAGTGTCAAAATAGTCACTTGAAACCACTACACCTAAGTCGCCTAGCATGGCGATGATGACCCGTTTACACAGCACTTCACTATCGACTAATACGCCATCACAGTCGAAGATCACAAGTTCAATGTCTGTACTATCGAGGGAGGTTTGACTGCTACCCATTTAATAATCCTTGTATATTTCGTCCTTAAAAACGTGCAGGCTATTGTTGAATGCAATAACCCGCACATCAATTAAAAACGAATTATGCTACACGTTCTTCGCCCCAAGAAAGTGAGGGAATAGTTACGCCATCTTTGTCAAAATGCATAATTTTACTTTCTGCAGCAGTTAAGTTAACCCTATCGCCATAGCTCACTGGGCAATCACCGTCAGCTTTAACCGTGAGCGCACCAGCGCCTTCTACATGCACATGTAAAAAGGTTTCTGACCCAAGGTGCTCCACTACGCCTACTTTGCCTGACCACAACCCTCGCTCTTGGGTAATTTTTAAGTGTTCTGGTCGCACGCCAATGGCATGTGTGTCGTCGCCGGCTTTAGGCATCACATCAATGAAATTCATTTTAGGCGAGCCAATAAACCCAGCTACAAAGCGGTTAACTGGCTTTTGATATAGCTCTAGCGGCGTGCCGACTTGTTCGATAATACCGCCATTGAATACCGCTATACGATCGGCCATGGTCATGGCCTCCACCTGATCGTGCGTAACATAAATCATGGTGGTATCTAAACTTTTATGAAGTTCTGATATTTCTAGGCGCATGTTCACTCGAAGTGAAGCATCCAAGTTAGATAATGGCTCATCGAACAAAAATGCCGAAGGTTGGCGCACAATAGCACGGCCTATCGCCACACGCTGACGCTGACCACCTGATAATTGACCCGGCTTGCGATCAAGATAATCGGTTAGGTTCAGCATTTTAGCCGCTTTTTCAATTTTTTCGTCAATCACAGCAGGCGCTACTTTTGCGCGCTTAAGTGGAAACGCAATATTACTGCGAACAGACATATGCGGGTATAACGCGTAAGACTGAAACACCATGGCTAAACCACGTTTCGCTGGCGGCATATTTGTGGCGTCTTCACCGTCAATATCAATGTTGCCGCTAGTCGTATCTTCAAGCCCTGCAATCATGCGAAGTAAGGTAGATTTACCGCAGCCCGATGGCCCAACGAACACAATGAATTCACCGTCACGGATATGTAAATCTAGCGGTTTAATAACATTTACGTCGCCAAAGCTTTTTGTCACTTGTTTTAAAGTAATGCTTCCCATTGGAATACTCCTACTTAACCGCGCCGAAACTTAATCCGCGCACTAATTGTTTTTGACTGAACCAACCAAGAATAAGGATTGGCACCACAGCCATCACAGAGGCTGCTGATAATTTCGCGTAAAATAAGCCTTCTGGGCTTGAGTAACTGGCAATAAAGGCCGTTAACGGTGCTGCATTCGCGGCGGTAAGAATGAGTGTCCAAAATGCTTCATTCCACGCCAAAATAACGTTTAGCAGCAAGGTTGACGCAATCCCGGGTAAGGCGATTGGTAGTAATACGTGAAAAATTTCTTCTTTAATGCCAGCGCCGTCCATTCGTGCCGCTTCAAGAATTTCATGAGGGATTTCTCTGAAATAGGTGTAAAGCATCCACACCATGATAGGCAAGTTAATCAGTGTCATTACAATCACCAAACCTAAGCGTGTATCTAGCAGACCGAAATCACGGAACAACAGATAGATAGGAATTAGCACCCCAACCGGTGGAAGCATTTTGGTTGATAGCATCCACATCAACAGGTTTTTAGTTCGCTTCGTTTGCACAAAGGCCATCGACCATGCAGCCGGAATAGCAATTAGCAACCCAAGCAAACTTGCCCCTAATGAAATGATCACAGAGTTCATAAAGTGATCGAAATAAGGTGAGCGAGCTAACACATCTTTGTAGTTCTCTAACGTCCACTCAAACATAAATAAGCTTGGTGTGGCTGAAATCGCTTCAGATTCCGTTTTAAAGCTGGTGATCATGGTCCAAAGAATAGGAAAGAAAATCATCCCACTGATGGTCCACGCTAAAATGGTGTAAATGACTTTTGATTTATTCGTGCTGTTCATTACCTAGCCCTCCAAATTCTTGCCGATAAGGCGCATTAAGAAGATGGCAACAATGTTGGCAATAATGACTGCCACAATTCCACCTGCTGAACCGCCGCCCACATCAAACTGAAGTAGCGATTGGGTGTAAATTAAGTACGTAATATTGGTAGAGGAATAACCTGGGCCACCACTAGTTGTAACCAGAATTTCTGCAAAAATAGACAGCAAGAAAATGGTCTCAATAAGAATGACTGCGGTGACTGCTCGAGATAAATGCGGCAACACAATGTAAATAAATTTACTGAACGGGCCTGCACCATCTAAATCCGCCGCTTCTAGTTGCTCTCTATCTAACGATTGAATAGCGGTAAGTAAAATTAGCGCTGCAAACGGCAGCCACTGCCACGACACAATAATGATGATGGAAAGCAACGGAATTTCTGCAAAGAAATCGATAGGGGTTGCACCAAAAAACTCGGCAAGATGAGCAAACAGCCCATTTACTGGGTTCATGAACATGTTTTTCCACACTAACGCGGAAACCGTTGGCATAACAAAAAATGGTGCTAATACCATGATGCGGACATAATTTCTGCCCCACATGGCTTGGTCGAGCAATATGGCTAAACCAATACCGCCGCAGATGGTAATAAACAGCACACCGCCGACTAGCAATAAGGTATTAAAAAATGACTCTATAAAAGCAGGATCGGTAAGAAAAAACTCGTAGTTCAAAAAGCCTATGTATTCATTATCGCCAGGCATGAGTAAGTTATAATCTAAAAATGAGAAATATAACGTCATGCAAAGCGGAACAATCATCCAAGCTAACAGCAAGGTGACCGAAGGAAACAGCATCATTTTGGCTAAGGTACGAGATTGGGTAGTCGCCATTGCTAAGCCCCTTACAAGTGAAAAAAGTGGGTAAGTGCACCTTGCACCTACCCGTGGTTAACGTTTTATTATTTTGGGTAACGCGCTTTGCGCATGGCTCTTTCAACTAGTCGCTGAGAGCTTTGAAGTGCTTGGTCTACCGTCATGCGGCCCGTTAGTGCTGCACTAAACTGCTGACCAACTGCTGTTCCTATGCCTTGAAACTCAGGAATAGCAACAAACTGGACACCCACATAAGGCACTGGTTCTACCGTTGGATTTTTAGGGTCTGCAGAGTTGATAGAATCAAGAGTAATTTGCGCAAAAGGTGCCGCATTCATGTACTCAGGGTTTTCGTAAAGCGAAGCTCGCGTACCTGGAGGTACATTTGCCCAGCCTTTCTTTTCAGCCACTAATGCAGAGTACTCTTTTGAGGTAGCCCAGCTGATGAACTTCATCGCTGCATCGCTTTTCTTACTGCTGGAAGGAATAGCTAATGTCCATGCCCACAACCAGTTGCCGCGTTTACCTAGGCCGTTATCTGGCGCTAGAGCGAAACCTACTTTGTCCGCAACTTCAGAATCTTTCTCGTTTGTCACAAAACCGCCTGCAACCGTTGCATCAATCCAAATACCGCATTTACCGGTTTGAAACAGTGCTAGGTTTTCATTAAAGCCGTTCGCTGATGAACCTGGAGGGCCATACTTGTCCATTACATCGACATAGTATTCTAAGGTGTCTTTCCATGCTTTGGAGTCAAACTGAGGTTTCCAGTTTTCATCAAACCAACGTGCGCCAAATGAGTTAGACATAGACGTTAGCAATGCAATATTTTCGCCCCAGCCCGCTTTACCACGAAGGCAAATACCGTAAACACCTGCCTCTTTGTCTGTCATTGCTTCGGCTGCTTCACGGATAAATTTCCATGTAGGTGCTTTTGGCATTTCAAGACCGGCTTTTGCCATTAAGTCAGTGCGGTACATCACCATTGAGCTTTCGCCGTAAAATGGTGCTGCATAAAGTTTGTTATCTACTGACAGGCCGCTACGAATAGCAGGCAGTAAATCTTCTACGTCATAATCAGCGCCAAGGCCATCAAGCTCTTCCAACCAACCTTGGTTACCCCAAATAGGTACTTCATAAGTACCGATAGTCATGACATCGTACTGGCCGCCGCCAGTGGCTACGTCGGTAGTGACACGTTGGCGTAGAATGTTTTCTTCAAGCGTTACCCACTTTAAATCAATTCCTGGGTTTTTCTTTTCAAAGTCGCTACTCAGTTCTTTCATGGCAATCATATCGCCATTGTTTACTGTTGCGATGGTAATGGTTTCAGCTTGCGCCGCTGTGGTTATCGCCAATGCACTGGCAATCACTAAAGATAATTTTTTCAACATCGGGTAGTTCCCCTTTAGGTTTTGAAGGGTATGACTTCCCCCTCCCCTTCATTTTCGATGGGGATAAAAGTCACACGCGTTTCATTACTTAATGTTTTGGTTGGTTTGAAAGCGTCAGCGTTTTAGATAAAACCGCTGACGCTGCTGAACGTTTATTGAATTAGAACTTCACTGAAATTTCAGACGTTATGCCATCGAAACCTGTACCAATCTGGCCACCAGAATTCGCGCCTTCGTCTTGATTAACGTATTCCACTTTCCACAAGGTTCTGTCGTTTATCCAGTAACCTGCAGATACTTGTAAACGCGTTACATCGTTGTCAGTTTGTTCAATTAGGTCAGAGGTATTTTCTGACTCTGCGTAACGTGCTGCTACGTAAAGCTTCTCAGGAAGAATATATTGTTGGGCTTCTAGCGCCCAGTACTGCACCGATGAATCGCCTTCAATCACTTGGTTTGAATCAAAGGTTGTTCCGGTTGGGTCTAACACCCCATCGGTACCGAAGTAAGTAATACCCGCCACCGCGTTACCATCGGAATCGGCAAAGGTGTAATCGTCAGACGCTTTACCTAACATCACGATAACGCTCGTTTGATCAGACGGTTGGTAAGCCAAGTTTAATTGCATAATTGACTGGTTCAAGCCTGGCAGTGCACCAACATGGGTGTCACGTTCACTAGACGCAGAGGCTGAAAAGTTATAGTTTTCGCCATCGCCGAAACGATAGTTGGTGGTTGTAACGCCATCAAGGCTTGCTACACCATCAGCGAATACAAGCTGGTCGCCCTGGTTAGCTTGAAAAACGTTTAAGCCTGCTTTGAAACCACCTTTAAACTCAAGGGTACCTTGCAAACGGTAGTTGTAGCCTCGGTCATCTTGGAACGCTTCACCGAAGCTAGACGTAGTCATGTGACCCGCCACATTGTAGGAACGAAGAATGCCGCTATCGAAGGTTTCGGTGTAGCTTAGTTGAATACCGTTCTCAGCTGTGGCGTAGTCGTTAATACCATTACCAATTAACGCGTTACCTTGGTTGTCAGCGCCATCTTGGAACCCTTTAAACTGAAAAGGAGATGCGCCAATGTTACCTACACGCAAGATAAGGCTTGAATTCTCTTTTTCATAACCAGTAAGGCCAAACATATCAAACTCGATGCCAGCGAAATCTTGGTGGAACGAGAAGTCTCTGTCGCCATTATTACCAAAGTCATTAGGTTCTTCAGCAATATCGATATCGGCTGTGATGTTGTCGGTAATTTTAAACTTGAACATCAAGTTAACGCGCAAACGGCCAAAACCATCTGATTGTGTTTCATCTTCAGGGCGAAACGCGCCGTCTTTTGCTTGAATAGCCTGATAGTTCTGCATAGCTAGAAAATTAACTTGAACACGACCATCTAAAAACTCATTAGGTTCACTCGGCGGCACATACATTGGCTTGGTTTCGCTTAATTCCTGAGCCACTACAAGTGACGGCGCCATGGCAGCCATAATCGCTGATGCCAGTACGCTTAACCCTGCAATTTTAAAATTAGATCGAGAAGTCGCTTGTTGAAGCTGGTTATTTTCTAACATGGTGAACCCTCAAGTTTCTATGTTCGGTTTTATAAAGTGATTGGAATTTTCGTCAGACTAGTGTCTGCGCATATTCTCTGTTCGCTATGAGCAAAAACCTTTGGGACAAACCAATTCGGTCACATGCTCAACGTTGGGGCATATGACCATTTTTATATTTTAACGTCAACAACTTTTTTAACAAATAGTTTTCATTTATATTTCAAAATAAAAATAACCCAATAAATTCAACTATATAATAAAATAACATCCAGATTACATTTACATTTAATGTAAACGCTAACAATTAGATCAAAATGTAAAACGACTAAATTTTGTTATTGGATTTGCAGCTTGAGAAAGAGAAGTAAAGAGCAAAAGATAATGGCCATGGCAATAAACCAAGCCAATTCTTAAATATTAGACCGTAATAGAGTGTATTTTCGAGGGACTTTTTTTAGGCGCATAATATTATGGTAGGACGAGGGTGAAGAACGACACCATGATGTAGACCATGATCTACACCATGCTATTTTGAAATTGAACTAAGTTATGTAACGGGCTTTCCGGCAGGCGTTCTGTTTGGCTTCTGCCTAGGTGACAACTACTCGAATTAACGTGGTTCTTCCGCAATAATTCTATTGCGTCCCGCATCTTTTGCTTTGTATAAGGCTTTATCTGCACGTCTAAATGCATAAACGATATCAGCAGCGTCTTTACATACTGTCCAACCTATACACGCGCCAATTTTTAAACCGCTAAGCTGCTGAAGGCTCAGTGTATTAATTTGCTTGTGAATATCAGCTAGCGTATCGCTAAAATGCTGTTCACTTACGTTTTGTTGAATAATGGCAAACTCTTCACCACCAAATCTCCCCGCCATACATTCCTTGCTATTTAAGGGCTGCAGTATTTTGGCAATTTCAATCAACACCGTATCGCCTGCTTCATGCCCGAAAGTGTCGTTAATATTCTTAAAGTGATCTAGGTCTATCAACGCCACTGCAATGTGATGATGATTATCCGCCTCTGATGAAAAGCTAGCGTCTACGAATAAATCGATACTTCTTCGATTCGGTAGGTTCGTTAGACCATCGTTAGCCGCTAGCTTTTTGAGCATTTCATTTGATGCGCTTAATGCTTTTGTGCGCTCTTGAATTAACGCTTCAAGCTTCGACGCTTGCTCGCTTTTTAATACGGCATTGGCCTTCTCGCTATCACGCTCTTTTTGAACAATTTTAACGAAAAGCCGAGACGCTAATATCACCATGAACATACACGTAATCAATACACCAACCATAAACATGGTGATAGGGTCTAATTGAAGCTCGATACCAAAAAGAGCAATAAGCACGAGTGAAAGGGTACTTAACACTACAGGGAAAACCGTCACCGCCAGCCACTTGGCCCTGTCAGAGCCACTATTGTGTTCTTTGTAAATCACGAAACTTGCGAAAATAACAAAGGGAAACAGTAGAATAACGGGCAAACGTAACGCTTCATCTAACCCTACGTAATGCCATACCAGCAAGCCGAGAACAGGCAAGATTAATCCGCAAAATATAGCAAATCTCAATCCATAAACAGTCCTATTGGGGCGCTTCAAACTAGAAAACACGGTCCATCCTGCCGTGAGCAATACGGCGTAAATACTAGCGGCGTAAGTGATGTCATTTAACTGAGGGATGGTTGGCCATAAAATTTCAAAGGCGTAACCAAATACCCTAAAAAACCAAAATGATGTGGCAAAGATAAAAGCGGCGAAACTCAAAAACGCCATCTTTCTTGTGATAGTAAAAACAACCAGACTAAGAATGGTTAGTGTCGACATAGCACCAAAAAATGTCATATCACGCTGCAGTGAATCGACATACATTTTGTTCACCTTTTCAGGGGTGGCAACAAAAAAGTTGTAGCGCAGTATTTTTCCTTCCATGTGACCATAGATTTGCATTTTATCTTGGGCGGGAAGAATGAACGGGAAATGGTAGTTTGGTACTAGCACTGCTCGGCTTGAAAATGGCAGCGCGTCGCCGGTTATCCACGTGTGGGTGCCATCTGACACGTACAGATGCTCAATCGAAGGAAAAGCAATAGAAAACCAAAGGGGAACAGGCTCATTGAGTGCATTTTCAATGGTAACTCGAAAATGCAAATATTGGTGGGGTTCACGATTTATTTCACTGCCACCGTCTACCCATAATTCATCACCTACAAGGGTATCACTATCAGCAACTGCAAATTCCATGTGACCAGTTAAGTCGAACTCTAATGCCTTATCTTCAAATAAAGCCGTGCTATAGCAAGCTGTACTTTGCACAATAAAAAACAGTGCGAAAAGCATAGGCAAAAGCCTAACCATGTAGGATCCTTATACAAACAACACACACTTTAAAATAATAATATAGGTGTGTTTAATACCTCAGGCACATCAATAATCATCACACTTGTCATGAAATGCATCTATTTTTGAGTCATTAAAAGTATATCACTAAAGGTTTGTTTTCAAACGTTGATTTCACACATTGATTTCACACATTGAAATGTATGATCGTAATAGAAGGTACAAAAAACGGCATTATCTAATTCTAAAGTCACCGCCAAACTTACTTTCCTAGTTCTCGCCTTATCGTCACCCTTTTTTGTTGAATGAGCGTCTCTAACCAAGTCTTATTGAAATCTCCAACAAATGCTTCTTCATCATTTACTGACTCTAAGCCTACCCAGGTATTTTTGCCCGATGCTTTGGCGAGATATAAACACGCGTCTGACATCTCAATCAACTTTTCCAAATGACATGAAACAACCTTGGTGGTAATAAGTGGATAACATACATAACCTACCGAGCAGGTTATCGGTAAGGCCGTGTTGTCGTGCATTTCAAATTTTTTGTCATTAATCGCTTTTACTAGGCGCTGCGCTAACACCATTGCGCTTTTGCGATCAACAAACCTTGCCACAGCAACAAACTCTTCCCCGCCCCACCGAACAATATAATCAGACTGCCTGAATACATGTTCTAATCGCTTAGAAAACTCTATTAAGACTTCATCACCTATTTGGTGCCCAAACCTGTCATTCACTTGTTTGAAGTCATCAATATCTAGAATAAAAACCAGCAAATCTGAGCCTATGGGTTTACGGCTCTTACCTTGCTGCCAGTCGGAAAACTCTCGGTTACACAGTGCGATATCTGTTTTAATAAATTTCTGTAAATAACGGCGATTCTTCAAACCGGTTAGCGTATCGGTGATGCTTTCAGACTCTATTAGCTTAAGTGACTGAATGAGTTGTTCATTTTTCTCACTCAGCTCTCGGGTTTGAATTCTAACTTTCCACTCTAGGCGTTCGTTTGCTTTGCGCAGTGTATAACGCCGGTATAATACAAAAAGAAGAGAAAATAGGATGACAATGAGCCCAATAAACACGTTTTTCAAAAGCAACTTTTCGTTTAGCGCGGCTTGCTCAAGTGCCTGCTCTTTTACTTTCAAATCTAACTCTAGCTCTTTACGTACAGACTCAGTTTGCGCTTGTACCTTTGCTATTGCTTCCACTTTATTTTCATCGTTAAGTTGTTCTTTGACTCGCATCAGTGCTTTAAGCGCAAGAAAAGCAGCATCGTAGCGCCCCATTGCTTCTAGTGAATTTACTTTGGCCTCATGAAACTGGACTTCAATGGGTAGCCGCTCTGCCTGCTTCGCTTTCTCTATTCCCTGATTAGCATAGTCGATCGAAATTTCATATTTACTGGTAAGAAATGCATGCTGCGCAGCAACTACTAAAGCATTCAAAGTAAGTGCTGGGAATCGACCACTGGCGGTACGTAATACGTTTTGGATAACCTCGTTAGCTTTGTCGTAACCACCTCTAGCGATATATATTTTAGCCAGCGTTAACTTATACATATCAGCATATTCAGTCGACTTAACTTCATTAAAAAGACGAATGGCTTCACTAGCATGTGATTCGGCAGCTTCAAAATCTGACAGCGCTAATAATGACTCAGCAATTAAGGCATTATTGAATGCAATATTTTGAATCATGCCACGCTTGGTATCTATCTCCAGAGAACTATAGAAATACGCTAATGCACTGCGATGATCTCCCATCTTGGCATTTAGACCCCCTAAGCTATACAACACTTGTGACTTTTCAGCATCACTGCCTTGTTCTACAGCATGATCGAGCGCAGTTTGGTACGCCAAAATAGCCCCTTCATAATCGCCGATAGCGCCCAACGCTAGGCCCATATAACTGCCAACAATACTTAGGCTTTTTTTATCATCTAAGGCCTTGTAAATCCGCTCGCCGCGATGGTAATAATCAAGGGACAAGGGATATTCAGATATGCTGTAGTAGGCATAACCAAGCATGGTATAGACATGAGCTAATGCAAGATCGTTAGACAAACGAGAATACGTTAACTCTGCTGACTTCAATAATTCGATAGCGTGTGAGTATCGAGTTCGGCTAATCTCATTTTCAGCTACAATGGTGGCAAGATCAGCCTGTAATTCGGGGGTCTGGGAATGATCTACTATGCGTTGCAGATCTTGCGTTAACAACTCTGCTTTCTCAATATCTCCTAACTCCCTTTCAGTGCGAATAGATGCTTTTAACGCTTCGATATCGCCTTTCTTGCCAGTATCAACTTGTTGGGCATCAACGTGCTGGGCATCAATGTGCTGGGCATCAACATGCATACTGGTGATAAAAACTAAAAAGAAAAGGAATCGCAGGATGTGCATTTAAGGCCTAAAAGTAAGTAGTTTCGTCCAATGAACTACCAAAAGAATAGCTGCAAACACCTAATACTGCACAGATTTATTTGAAATAATGTAAGTTGTTTATTTTGATAGGCGGGCGTACTTTATCTACTTTCTCTTTTTGAAAAATAGCTGGGCTATAAAAAAGCCGGGCGATTTCTCGACCCGGCCGACAAAACGGGAATATAGTTAGTCTACTTCAATTTCACCTTCTTCAATTGCTACTATTCTGCGAGCCTCTACATAGGTTTTTATGGCCCATAGTGTCTCTTGATCTAAAATGGGTTCAGACTGCCCTTCTGGAATACCGCCTAACGCAGGCATGCCTTTTGATGATCCAAAACGAAGGCGCTCTACATACCATTCATCGTCTTCCATACTTTCGGGGTCGAGCAAACGTAAATCTGGGTTTATGCCACCTGACTGCGCATGAAGACCATGACAAACGGCACAGTTATTTGAGTAGGCTGACTCGCCAAATTCATACACCTTCTTGTGAGTTTCTTCATCTAAATTACGATAAGGGTTTTCAAACACCCAGCCATCTTCAGACTCATCACCATCGGTAATTTTTTGCATTTCAGAGCTGTCAGCGCCTTGTGGCGTCACGTTGCCATGTGCAGCTAACTTGTGCGCCGTTAAGGCCAGAAAAAGCGTTGTAATTAAAAGAGATACTTTTACTTTCATCATTCATACATCCTCTCAAGCTGATGAGAAAATTATACTGAATGTGATAATTGGGGTAACTCTACTTTGGTTTTGAAAGGCTCCTCCTTTGGGAGGATAAAGGCTATTTCAGATATAAAAAAGCCGATACCTACAAAGGTATCGGCTTCTATCGTGTTTAAAACAAATTAGTTCTTAGCCACTTGTTCATAGCGCTTAGGTAATTTAAACGTCCACACCGTACCACCTTGGTTTAGGTGCTTAACCCGCTTAGCAACTTCGCCGCCCCATAAAGGCACTGCGCCGCCCCAGCCGGATAATACAGACACATATTGCTCGCCTTCCATCTCCCAAGTTACTGGCGACCCTACAATGCCTGAGCCGGTTTGGAACTTATAAACCATCTCTCCGGTTTTATCGTCAAAGGCCATTAGGTAACCTTCTGGGTTGCCTGTCCATACTAGACCGCCGCCTGTAGTCATTACCCCACCCCATAGTGGCGCATAGTTGTTATAACGCCATACTTCTTTACCGGTTTTAGGATCAATGGCGCGAAGTACACCTATAAAGTCTTCATTGACAGATTTGATAGTAAAGCCAGCACCTAAGTAAGCAGCACCCTTTTTATATGAGGTGGTTTCGTTCCAAATGTCCATTTCCCATTCGTTGGAAGGTACATAGAACAAACCCGTATCGGGTGAATACGCCATAGGCATCCAGTTTTTTCCACCTAAGAAAGCAGGACGAGCGACAACCTGTGCGCCTTTTTTACCATCGTCTGAAAGTGACGGATTACCAGGGCGCGTTTCGTCAATGTAAAGTGGGCGGCCATTCTCATCTAGACCTTTGGCCCACGTTAGCTTGTCGACAAACGGGAAGCCTCGAATGAAATCACCATCTTCACGGTTCAATACATAAAAGAAGCCGTTTCTATCAGCAGTGGCAGCGGCCTTCACCGTTTTACCTGCCTCTTCATAATCAAACGATATAAGCTCGTTTACACCATCGAAATCCCAGCCATCGTGTGGCGTAGTTTGAAAGTGCCATACAATTTTTCCCGTTTTAGGGTTAATCGCTAAACGAGATGAAGAGAAGTAGTTATCGCCAGGGCGAAGGTGAGAGTTCCAAGGTGATGGGTTACCTGTACCAAAGAATAACAGACCTGTATCAGCATCATAAGTGCCGCCTAGCCAGGTTGCAGCACCGCCAGTTTTCCATAAATCTGCAGGCCAAGTTTTACCCGCCCCGCCGCCAGAAATACCATTCTCGGTTTTTTTGCCGTCTTTCCACATATACCCCATGTGGCCTTCAACGGTAGGCCTAACCCAAATCTGTTTGCCAGTTTTAGCATCAAAGGCGTATACCTTTCCAACTACACCAAACTCCCCTCCTGAGTTACCCGTTATCACCATACCATCAATAATAATAGGCGCGGCAGTAATCGAGTAACCAGCCTTGTAGTCTTCTACTTTTTTCTTCCATACGGTTTTGCCCGTATCTTTATCGAGGGCTACCAGTTTGGCATCAAGGGTGCCGAATATGACCAAATTATCGTACAAGGCTACGCCGCGATTAATCACATCACAACAAGGCATAATGCCATCGGGCAAACGAGCTTCGTACTGCCAGAGTTCTTCGCCAGTCATTGCATTAATGGCCCATACGCGAGAGTAAGAACCCGTCACATACATAACGCCATCTTTTACCATAGGCTGAGACTCTTGGCCCCGCTGCTTTTCGCCACCAAGTGAAAATGCCCAAACTGGGCGAATTTCTTCAATGGTGTCTTTGTTAATTGCAGAGAGTGGGCTATAGCGCTGCGCGCGTAATCCCATGCCATACGATACGATATCGTCAGTAGTGGCTTGGTCGTTTTGTATATCTTTGTCGGTCACGTTAGCTTGAACGGGGGAAATTGCCCCCGCACAAACCAATAAAGCTAAGGCAATTCTTTTTAATGGTAGTGATTTATTCATAACGTTTCCTAATTGCGTATTGGCCATGAATGTGTCTGATTTTCAGACTATTCGATAGAATTAGAATAGCGGTGCCCGGTGGGCGTGCCTATGGAACGGCTGAGTGAATTGTCCCCTCCTTTAGGAGGAGGAATTAACAGGAAATGTGCCTAATAAAAGTGGAGCTATTGCAATAGCATTGCTCGCCGGCATTACTCAACAGCATTACTCAACAGCATAATAATCAGGCATTTCATAGGCGGCATGATACTGACTAAAAATGTGCGCCATTTTTTCGGTCAGTACCATCTCGGTAATTACATCGCCAACTTCATACGCTAGGGTTCGGTAGTCGTTGTGCGCGGCTATACCTAAGTCCCACTTCTGTTTTCCTATAAGAGGAAACGCGTTGCTAGCGAGTTTGAATTTTGTGTTATCAAGAAACTGAGACAAATAGCTAATTTGTGTTCGAAGGCCCATTACCGCATCAACATCACCTTTTTTCATGGCATCGATGGCAAGTTCATTGCTGGCATACTGAGAGGTGTTATTTCGTAACCTTCCGCCAAAGGCCGAGGTGAGGTAAAAATGAGGAATACTGTCTATTTCAGCACCAATGGTATGGTATTGAAACATTGCCATGGTCTCTACCTCTGGCAATTGTTCTGTGTTGTGAATTATCTGCCAGCTTTCTTGTTGATACGGTGCGAACATATGAACTAACTCATTCGCTAATAAGCCAATATCATCACGTTTTTGGGAAAATGAGCGGTCGTAGGGAGCACGCATCATTAAGTCAGCTTTTACTTTGTGAATAATGTGCCCCTTCCATAAAAAATTACGAAAATCGTCTTCCGTCGTTTCCCCGGGGGTCATCCAAGTTAACACTAATTCCACATTGAATTTAGCAGCAATTTCTTTAGCTATATCAACATCTATTCCTTTCGCTGAACCCGCTTCCATATATGAGTAAGGTGGGTAGTCATTATAAACTGCGATATTAATCTTCTTACTTTCGATAATGTCATCAAAAGACCGAGCAAAAACACTGGTGCTTAATACACTCAAGCTTAAAAAACTTAAAAGTATGAAAGGAATAAAATAAAAGGTTCGCAAACAAGTCACTACAAGAAACTCTCCTGACGCTAAGTACTTTCAATACTAATGCGCAGACAGGCATTCACGAATGCTACTTTAGCGCCATAGCATTCCTCCTTTAGGAGGATGTTATTCGGGAATAATGCCATATACCCTTTTTGTATCGCGACTGACAAAAGGCACACTTTTAAAAAAAGTGTGAAAAGAAGTGTGAGAAAAGCCCTTCGCTGGTTCATCGAAAAAGAAAAAATATGGATAGGAGTATCAATCCTATTGATAAGCGTATCGGCCTTGCATGCCAATGTTCATGCCCAATCGGGGAGTCAGCCAGAAAATAAATATGTAGTGCAAGCTGAAGCCCAACCTAGCACTACGAACATTGTCTATATTAACGTGGAGCGCCCTCCCCCCGCAGGAACGCCTTCGTATTTAACCCGTCCTAATGACGAAGGAATTGCGGGTGCCGAAATTGGCATTGAAGATGCCAATATTACAGGAAAATTTTTGGGCTATTCGCTGTCGCTTGCCCGCCTTAACGCTTTTGACTCAGCGGCTACCGATGTGATTGCCAATACCTCTGTGGTGCTTATCGATAGCCCAGACGCTCAATATGAAAAAACCGTTCGTTCGGTAGTGTCTATTAACCCCAGCGCATTAGTGGTGAATGTAGCCAGTGGCAAGGATGCTTTTCGTCAACAGCACTGCGAACTTAACGTACTGCACACCTACCCTAGCTACCAAATGAAAACCGATGCGCTTGGTCAGTGGCTTAGAACTAAGCGTTTGAGCTCTGTGCTTACCTTGCGCGGCTCCCATGAAAGTGACCAGGCTTACTTAGACGCGTTTTTACGTACCGCGAAGAAATTTAAGTTAAATATTGTTGAAGAGAAAATATGGCAGGCAAGTTTTGACTTACGACGCTCTGCATTTTCTGAAATTCCCTTTTTTACTCGAACTAAGAAACCTTACGACGCTATTTTTGCTGCCGACACCCAAGGTCAGTATGCCTACAGCTTACCCTTTAATACCCACCTTATTGTGCCCACTATAGGGTCGGCAGGTTTGAAACCATTAGGGTGGCATTTGACTCATGAGCAATGGGGGGCAAGACAGCTTCAAAATCGCTTTAAGGCCCAATATTCCCGCACCATGAACGAGGTCGATTATGCAGCCTATGCCGCCATTATCGCCGTTTCCACCGCCATACAGCAAAGTAAACAGAGTGGCACTGGTAGCAGTGCTAACGATAGTTTAACCGGTACGCAATTATTTAACGCTTTGGTAGAGGAGCAGCTTAGTATTGCAGCGTACAAAGGCAGACAATTAACTTTCAGAAAAGGCACACGCCAACTTCGACAACCCATTGCGCTAGCCCACGAAGAAGCGCTAGTGATCCACGCCCCGCTGCCCGGCTTTTTACATCAATCTGACGAGTTAGACACCTTGGGTGAAACGAATAAAACCTGTAAGGACCCACTATGATTTCTCGCTTCACGAAAAACCGCTTTATGGCAAACAGCTTTTTGATAATGAGCTTTTGGGCAAGTAGTTATAGTGCCAGTGCATTGCCACAGGCATATGTAACCAATGAAAAAGACAATACCCTATCAGTCATTGATATGGATACGTTTGAAGTCACCGACACATTAGACATTGGTGAGCGACCTAGGGGTTTTATACTAAGCGCTGACCAAGCCCATGCTTACATTTGCGCCTCGGATTCCGATCGCATTCAAATTATCGATTTAGACACCCATACTATTGTCGGTGATTTACCGTCAGGTGAAGATCCTGAAACCATAGCCCTTCACCCCAATGGCACTACTATTTACACCGCCAATGAAGATGATGCTCTGCTCACCGTTATTGATATACCCACCAGCCAGGTAATTGCACAAATAGATGTAGGGGTTGAACCTGAAGGGTTAGCGGTAAGCCATGACGGCCGCATGATGGTGGTTACTTCAGAAACAACAAACATGGTGCACTGGATAGACACCAACACCCACGAGAACATTGCTAACAGCTTAGTAGACGCTCGCCCGCGAGACGCTCACTTCACCGCCGACGATAAGTACCTTTGGGTAAGTTCTGAAATTGGCGGCACAGTCACCATATTTGATACTCAAAGCAAGCAAAAAGTACAGACCTTGTCTTTTGCAGTTAAAGGCGTGTACCGCGACAAAATACAACCCGTTGGTATATTGCTGATGAAAGACTCCCCTTACGCGTTTGTCGCCCTAGGCCCCGCAAATCGTGTTGCTGTGGTAAACACTAATACGTTTGAGATAGAGAAGTACATAGTTGTAGGACGGCGCGTGTGGCAATTAGCCTTTAACCAAGACCAGTCACTATTACTCACCACAAACGGGGTAAGCGGCGACGTGTCGGTTATTAATACTGAAACCCTCGACGTTGAAAAGACGATTAAGGTGGGGCGTTACCCATGGGGAATTGCCGTTAAATGGAAATAGATATCCAAGGGGTTAGCCACACTTACGGCAAAATTGCAGCCCTTGATGACATTTCACTTACCCTTAAACCGGGCTTTAATATTTTACTTGGCCCTAATGGGGCAGGTAAAAGTAGCCTATTTGGGTTACTCACAGGGTTACAACGGATTGGACACGGAAATATTTTATTTAATGGCAAGCCGATAACAAAAAACCGCGCTTCGATTATGAAAAATCTCGGCGTGGTGTTTCAGCAAAGTACACTAGATATCGACCTTACCGTAAAGCAAAACTTAGCCTATTTTGCCTCGCTTCACGGACTCGCCCCAGACAAATCAATTTCACGTATTACTGATTTATTGACGAAACTTGATCTTAGCGACCGCCTGAACACTAAAATCCGTCATTTAAATGGTGGCCACCGCCGTCGCGTTGAGCTGGCAAGATGCCTTATTCACCAACCTAGTACCTTATTACTCGATGAACCCACCGTGGGGTTAGATATTGCTTCTCGGCAGCTAATTCATTCGGTGGTTCATGACTTAGCAGTGAAACAAGGCGTGACTGTGCTGTGGGCTACTCACCTATTTGAAGAGGTATCGCCAACTGATCCCCTCGCCATATTGTTAAATGGGCAATTAGTAGAACGAGATATTTGCTCGGCGCTGCTTACTAAACATCAGGTATCGGATATTCATCAGCTTTGGGATGCACTAACTCATGCAAACTAATATCAATATCCGCTGTGAATGCAAACAAGCTGAGCAGGCTAAAGCACGGGACCTACTATGATGTACTGGCGCTGTTTTGTAGGCGTATTAAACCGAGAAATGCTGAAATTTTGGCAGCAACGTTCTCGGCTGTTAAGTGCGCTAGTTCGCCCCTTGCTATGGCTATTTGTGTTTGCCGCGGGATTTCGTTCAGCGCTAGGGCTTTCTATGATACCGCCCTACGAGACTTACATTCTGTATGAGGAATACATTGTACCAGGGTTAGCCGCCATGATTGTGTTGTTTAACAGTATGCAAAGCTCGCTGTCTATGGTTTACGACCGAGAAATGGGCAGCATGAAGGTACTGTTAATGAGCCCAGTACCCCGTTCATTTCTGCTTTGTAGTAAATTGGTGGCCAACACACTGGTTTCAGCAATACAGGTTTATTTATTCTTTTGCTTTGCCTTACTTGTTGATGTGCAGTTGCCCTTAATGGGTTATGTCTACGCGCTTCCTATCATTGCATTACTGTCTATTTTTCTTGGCTCGCTGGGCTTATTGCTGGCGAATTCCATTAAGCAATTAGAGAACTTTGCTGGTGTGATGAACTTCGTTATCTTTCCAATGTTTTTCCTTTCAAGTGCGCTTTATCCATTGTGGAAAATGCAAGAAGCAAGCGAATGGCTGTATAAAGTGTGCGCCTTTAATCCTTTTACCAGTGGCGTTGAGCTACTGCGCTTTGGCTTGTATGAAAAGCTTGCAGCAAAAGAGCTAGTGATTGTACTTGTGCTCACTCTAATTACCTTTACCTTCGCCGTAAGAAGCTTTAGGCCAAAACCTGCTGCTAGCTTTTCAACTACCAGCTCTGGAAACAGGGGGGCTGGAAATAAGGATACTGGAAATAAAGGGATTGGAAATAAGAGCGATGGGAAAAAACAGCGCATAAAAGCAAACCAACAAGGGCGCCCATGACAAACGTAACATTAGCACCTCACCGCAACTTACACGAAGTAGTCGCCGATTGCGTAATATGGCTTTGCTCACCCACCGATATACAACCCACCATTGAAAACATGCCACATAGCACTCAAGCATTCATTCAGCAGATATTTAACGATGAAAAATTTGTAGGCGCGCAAGGCCAAAAGGTGTTACTTCACCGGCCTGTAGAGACCGCGGCAAAACGATGGCTTATATGGGGAGTGGGTAATTTAGAAGAAAATATCAGCCTTAGTTTTGATCATCCTTCAGCTTCTCACGGCACACGTAAGCTATTTGTTGATATGTTTAAGTACGCGCTGTCGTTAAAGGCGGCAACAATCACTTTAGTACTGCCTTGGGGAACGACTTACAGTGCTATCAGCCACACTACTTCCCTCACTATGCAAAGCGCAAGCAAACAGAGAGAGCTAGGTATAGCGCTGGTTCGCCAGTTATTGCGAGCTTTTCATTTTTGTTGCTATCAATTTAAAGGATATAAATCTTCCCCTCACTTTTCATCTAACGAAATGCCGTGCTTAAACATACAAGTATCGTCAACAGACGTGGCAGCTAACCTAGTTTTAGATAAGGGGTTAAATGAAGCTTCAGGCAAAGCGCTTAATGGAGACTCTGCACTAGCATCGGATAATACCTCAGATGTACTACTAGCCTGCGTTAATTATGAGGCAGCACTGGCAAATGGTATGGGCTTAGCGCGAGATTTGTCTCACATGCCAGCGAATTTATGTACCCCAGTTTATTTGGCCGACCAGGCGACAATACTCGCGGATGCGTATTCTAAAATTACTACCGAGATTATCGAACAAGATACGTTGGAATCGCTAGGTATGAATGCCTATTTGGCAGTAAATCGCGCATCGGCATTTCCTGCTTCTATGCCGGTAATTCGTTATTTAGGAAATGGCGCTACGCAAAGCAATGACGCCAAAAACACCAAGCCGGTAGTCTTAATAGGGAAAGGTGTAACATTTGATTCGGGCGGCATCACCTTAAAAAGAGGAGGAGATATGCACCACATGATTTACGACATGGCAGGTGCAGCGTGCGTACTTGGAGTAATAAAAGCAGTTGCAGAACTCGGCTTAAACATTAACATTATTGGAATATTGGCTACCGCTGAAAACAGTATTGGCGGTAATGCATACCGACCCGGCGATATTATTACTACCCACTCAAAACAAACCGTTGAAGTGATAAGCACAGATGCTGAAGGACGCATGCTAATGTGCGATGCACTAAGTTACAGTGAGCGTTTCGCCCCCCACTCAGTCATAGATATAGCAACGCTAACCGGCGCTGCTATTACTGCTTTGGGGCACCAATGCAGCAGTGTAATGAGTAATTCCCGCCCACTAGAACAAGCACTAATCAAGGCTGGTGAACACGCCCAAGATCCAATTTGGCCATTTCCATTATGGCCCGAATATCAAGACGCTATAGCCTCTTCTCATGCCGATATGACAAACGCAGGGAAAAACTCACCAGGTATGATTACCGCAGGCTGCTTTTTATCCCGCTTCGCTAAAAATTTTCCTTGGGCTCATATGGATGTGGCTGGTACCGCATTTAAATATGGTACTGCCAATTCGGCTACCGGCCGCCCTATTCCCTTACTGGTGGCCTATTTGCAACGCCTAGCCACTGTCCAAAAATCATCATGATTCATGGTAATTCTCCTCCTTTAGAAGGATATCTGTTAACAGATAATCAACATATACTCATATTGAACTCACCCAAAAAGACAGAGGAAATGACGATGTGGACTAAACCTCAATACACTGAAATGCGCCTAGGTTTTGAAGTAACGCTATATATCAGCAACCGTTAGACCTAAGCCATCGTGATAAGTAATCAAAAGGCTGCTATTGCAGCCTTTTTCAAATACCCAAGGAGTAGTTATGCAGGTATTGATTCTTGGCGCAGGCGCAGGCGGCGGGTTCCCTCAGTGGAATTGTCATTGCGAAAATTGCAAAGGCGCACGTCAGCACACCATTAAAACAACTCCCCGCACCCAATCGAGCATTGCGGTAAGTGTCGACGGGAGTAAATGGGTATTAATTAATGCCTCTCCCGATTTACGGGAACAAATAAATAGCCACCCTCAGCTTTGGCCTGAAGAGCACGTTGCCCGTGGCACACGTATTTCATCTATAGTGCTCACCGATAGCCAAATAGATCATACCACCGGCTTACTTACACTAAGAGAAGGGTTACCACTTCCTGTGTACTGTACCGATGTAGTAAACGAAGATTTAACCACCAGCTTTCCCTTATTTACCGTGCTTAAACACTGGCACGGCGGCCTTCAGCAACGTTCCATCAGTACTGACTTTCACCATACGTTTGTGCCCGAAGGCGCAGATGGGCTTTTATTCCAACCTGTAGTATTAGAGTCGAATGCGCCGCCCTATTCTACTTATCGCGACAACATTGTTCCGGGCAATAATATTGGCCTTAAAATTACCGATACTCAAACAGGTCACGTACTTTTTTATGCGCCAGGGTGTATGCAAGCCAACGACACAGTGAAGCAGGTTATGGCCGACGCAGAGTGCGTGCTTTTCGATGGCACCTTATGGGTGAATGAAGAAATGATTGACCATGGCTTTAGCCAAAAGCTCGGTACGCAGATGGGGCACATGCCAGTAAATGGCGAAAATGGTGCCATTGCGCTGCTTAACCGCTTTAATGTTAAGCGCAAAGTCCTTATTCACATTAATAACACTAACCCCGTGCTGAATGAAGATTCATCAGCCTTTCATGCATTGCAAGAGCAGAACATTGAGCTGGCTTACGATGGCATGCAAATAGAGGTGTAACATGTTGAAACCTGCATGGACAAAAGAAGAATTCGAACAGCAATTACGCGCTAAAGGTGCGTATTACCATATCCATCATCCCTTCCATAAGCGTATGAATGCAGGGCATTGCAGTAAAGAAGAAATACAAGGCTGGGTGGCAAACAGGCTGTATTATCAAATGGCTATTCCAGTTAAAGATGCAGCCATATTAGCAAGCTGTGAAGACCAAGAAGTAAGACGCACTTGGATTCAGAGGCTTATCGACCATGATGGCCGAGAAGGTGATACTCGTTTAGGCGGTATTGAAGCATGGCTCCGTCTAGGGGAAGCGGTAGGGCTTAACCGTGATGAATTACTTAATGAATCTCACATATTGCCCGGCGTAAAATTCGCGGTAAATGCCTATGTGAATTTTGCACGCCGCGCATCGTGGCAAGAAGCCGCTTGTTCATCACTTACCGAAATGTTTGCGCCTGAAATACACCAAAGCCGTCTTGATACCTGGCCCACTCACTACACGTGGATAAACCAAGAAGGGTTTACCTATTTTCAAATGCGTTTAGGGCAAGCAAGGCGCGATGTAGAACACGGCCTTCAAATAACGCTCGACCACTTTGTTACCCGCGAGCAGCAAGAGCGTGCTTTGAACATTCTTCAATTTAAAATAGATATTCTGTGGAGCATTGCCGATGCCATCTGTTTTGCCTACGAATATGGCAGAAAACCTTTCGATGGCATTGCCAATCAACAGGTTTGCCACACAGGGAGATTCTAATGACAAGCACAGCGAAAACCCCATCGATGAACCCTTTATTTCGCTTACAATACGAAAAAGTGCAAGATGGTTATGTGCTTCTCTTTCCCGAAGGCATGATTAAATTAAACCCTTCGGCGTCAGAAATCTTAACCCTTGTTGATGGTGTGCGCTCTACAGATGACATTGCCGTAGCGCTTAGAAAGGCATTCCCCGATGCACCTGAAGATTTAGAAGATGACGTAACCGTATTTTTGCAACACGCTGAAGAAAAAAAGTGGGTGGTTTATGACTAACCAGGCATCGCAAGCTACCAAGGCTTCACAACCTTCCAAAGCCACTACTCCACCTTTATGGCTACTTGCTGAGTTAACCTACCAATGCCCGCTGCATTGCCCCTATTGTTCTAACCCCGTGAATATGGAAGAAACCTTTAACGAGCTCACTACTTCTCAGTGGAAGAAGGTGTTTAAGGAAGCCAGGGAAATGGGTGCGGTTCAATTAGGTTTTTCCGGTGGAGAACCCTTGTTGCGCAAAGATTTAGAAGAGTTAGTCGCCTATGCCCGCGAGCTTGGCTTTTACACCAACTTGATCACCTCTGGCATAGGCATGACGGAAAAGCGCATTGCCAAATTAAAAGATGCGGGGCTTGATCATATTCAGCTTAGCTTTCAATCAGCCAATGCTGAAGTTAACGACCTTATTGGCAATAAGCGCCACTCGTTCAAACAAAAGCTGAATATAGCCAAGTTAGTCAAAGACTACCATTACCCTATGGTGCTGAATTTCTGTATTACCGCCCAAAACATTCATGAAATTGAAGAAGTCATGGCTCTTAGCACTGAACTTAAGGCCGATTTTGTAGAACTTGCCACGGTGCAATATTATGGTTGGGCATATGAAAACCGTGAGCACTTACTCCCTACACAAAGCCAGCTAGAAGAAGCTGAGCAGGCCATCAACCAGTATAGAGACCGGCAAGATGGCGGCCCTAAATTTATGTTTGTCACACCCGATTACTACGAGAATAGGCCAAAGGCGTGTATGAATGGATGGGGAACTACTTTTTTAACGGTAACCCCAGATGGCAGTGCGCTTCCTTGTCACAGTGCCAAAATTCTACCTCTTACCTTTCCAAACGTGAAAGACTCATCGGTACAGCATATCTGGGAACATGATTTTAGTTTTAATCACTTTAGAGGCGATGACTGGATGCCCTCGCCATGCAAGACCTGTGATGAAAAAGACAAGGATTTTGGCGGGTGCCGTTGCCAAGCCTTTTTGCTGACCGGGGATATGCATAAAACCGATCCGGTTTGCGATAAGTCACCCGATCACCATTTGATGAAAACTATTACCGATAAAGCCGGGCAACCGGCAAGCTCTACCTTAAAATTTCGCACAGTGAAAAATGCTATCCCTGTAAAGATGATACAAGACGTGACCGCTTGAGCGCTTTGTGATGATTAACATCAGGTATGTGTCACGCAATGCTCAAAGGCCTGAAGGTGGCTCAAGTAGCTCAAGTCACATAATCAGCGCAGGTAGTACTCGGTTTCATGACAGTTCTGGCAATGGCACTAATACAGGCATTGCGGCGAAGACAAACAAGACAGGCAACCTAGAATGCAGAAAATCACCATTCACGGGTGTATTTGTTGTCAATACGCCAGCACATGCTCACTCAGGCGTATCTCATCTGGCTGAACACATGTGTTTTCGTGGGTCGCCTTGCTACCCTGCCGACCATGAGCTTTTTGTAGCAAATGCTTTGCTACCCTTGTCGATAAACGCGACGACCTACTCAGGCTGTACGTATTTTTATGTGCAATCTGACAATAAAGCGCTTTTTATCAGTGCGATTCAATACCTGTATAGCGGCCTAGTGAATACCCATTACGAAAAGAGTAAATTTGAAACAGAGCGAAGTGGCGTTCTCGTAAATGAACTCACGCTGCTTGAACGCAATATCGATTATTTGAATAACATGGCCATACGCCGAAGTGATACCAGTACTATGGCTTACAAACATGCCGGAGGTTTTTCAGATTCGGTATTAGAAATTGGTTTTGACGACCTCATTGATTATAAGAAGAGATGGTATGACGGTGAACACATCACCCTTTTAGTCAGTGGTGCAGATACTGACGGCGATGAAATTATCTCGTTGAGTAGACAGGCTATAGCAGAAATTAGTGACATAGGCTGTAATACAAAGTCATGTGATGCTATGCCTTTTAATGAGGCCGCTGAAGCGCCCGCCAGTACTTTGAAACGAAAGGCTACAGTTCCTGTTTGCCACATTAGCCGTCAACTTACGAATAATCACCAAGTGAAGTCTATCGAAAACGATGTGTCTACGTGGTGGGTGCCACAGGAATTTACTTACGACTTACTTGATGTCGAACACCAGATTAAAAGCAGGTTTATCGCTTCAGGCCACTTCTTTATCGATGATGAAGTAAACCATGCAGGCATGATTGCTCTTCGATTTATACACAATACCAAGACCAATACTCAAGCGCGTACAGATGCGCATAAAAAAGTGGTATCGGTATTAACTGAATTCAATGTAGAAGCCAAACCTCGTTTATTTACAGACGCTAAATTACCCCAAGCAGTACAGCAACTTATTCGAGATTATCAACAGCAAGCGAATTCTCGGTATAGCGAACCACGCTCGTCTTTAAAAACAAAACCGTTTACCGAGTACCTTAATAATGTGCATGTTTGCCGAACAGGTACGCATGAAACGTATGACAAAGGTAAGCGCGCAGACAGACCCATAAAAAATAACTGGGTTTCTACAACAGAGGTTGCCGTTGAGTTAAAAGACAAAAAAAGCGCGCAACTCGCGGCCGACTTTCCCTCGCTATTATCACTAGAAAACTTACCAGCATTACCTAAATTACTGCATAAGCTCGCCGAACCGACTGTTAAGGCGGCACAAAATTCTGAGGAACGGTTTCAGTGTATTGGCAATAACTGGGTATACAGGGTTGATGCCCAATTCCATCGCCATCTTATAGTTATCATGGCTAGCGCCTCGTTTTGGCAACCTCGTACTACCGGAGAATGTTATGCACTAGGGGTAGCGCGTTTTAAAGGCCTTATTTTTATTTATGGGGCTCAAGATAGGCAGGCCTCGCGCCGTAACCTCTGGTGTAAAAACACGCTCACCCAATTTGACCTTGATACTGGTGTAAGTAAAAGCCCTGCATAATAAAAATCCGCCACTTAGGACTTTTATATACTACCAATTTACGACTATTCCTCCCCCTTTAGGAGGATATTTTTCGGGACCCACCTACACGATACTGATTGCATACTCGTTCATAGAAGAATCAGGAACATGCTAATAAAACACACCACGCCTTTAGCTTACGCACTCATCGCTTCAAGCGTGTCTCTAGCGCTTTGCAGTAACGCCTACGCCAATACTAAAACAGACAGTCTGCTAGCAAACAACGATGTAGAAGTAATAGAAATCCATGGAGCAACCACACTACAAACCGGGAGTGATGCAGCGCCAATTTTTGGAACCGTTCAATCGCTGTCTCAAGAGGAGATAGAAGCAAGTGTAAGTCGCTCTTTGCCAGAACTCTTGAAATCACAACTTGCCAGCGTGAATTTAAATGATGCACAAAACAACCCGTTTCAACCCGATTTACAATACCGAGGTTTCACCGCGTCGCCATTGCTAGGCTTGCCTCAGGGTATTTCGGTATACCTAAATGGTGGCAGAATCAACGAGGCATTTGGCGATACTGTAAATTGGGATCTAATGCCCCTTGATGCTATCGATACAGTGTCACTTTATTCCGGCTCGAACCCGTTATTCGGTCAAAATACACTTGGGGGCGCACTGGCATTAAATACGAAAACAGGCTTTTCCTTCGATGCCAACGAAGTAGATGCCACCGTAGGGCAATATGGCCAGTCTGCGCTGTCGATAGAATCAGGTGGGAACAACGGTAACTGGGGCTATTACATTAATGCCAATCATTATGAAGAAGATGGATGGCGTGATTACTCGCCTTCAGAGGTAAACCAAGTATTCAGTGCAGTGTCTTATCAAGACAGTAAACGACGAATAGATTTTAACTACTTGTACGCCGATAGTGAGCTGTTGGGCAATGGGGCTTCACCAATTGAGTTGTTAGAAATTGAAGGTCGTGAAGCGGTTTATACCCACCCGGATCAAACCAATAATGAGCTACATCACTTTAGCCTTTCAGGCGATTTGCAGCTAAGTGACAATCACCTACTCTCGTTCAATGCTTTTTATCGCGACAATGAAACCACCACCATAAACGGAGATGACAGCGACTTTGGCGCCTGTCAATTTACAGATGGCCGCATCACCTTGTGTGAACTGGAAGATGATGACGATGACGATGGCCTTGATGACGATGACGACGATTTTGAAGAGGATGATGACGAACTAGCCACCGTTGGCGATGATGTAGAAGCCGTTGCTTTCATTGGATACGATGAAAATACTGCGCTATCTGACATTTCAGATGTATCTCCTGATGAGATAGACGGCACTTACAACACTGGATTATCAAGTTCAGAAGCCTTTGGGGTTTCTTCCCAGCTTGCCAGCAATTATGAATTATTAGGCAAACCATCGGTACTGGTAATTGGCGCTACCTACAATAAAGGGGATATCAATTACTCTGCCGATACCACCTTTGGCATATTGGAAAATGACACGGCAAGCGACTCCCGAACTGTCATTCCACTTCAAGGGCTCCAATCTGCTGAAGCACGAGTTAGGCTTGATGTAGACACCTCAGCGTGGTCCTTACTCTTTGTTAATACTACCCAGCTTACTGACAAAGTATCACTCAACATAGGGGGCCGGTTCAATCGCGACCATGTACTAATGGAAGATTTAAGCGAAGACGGTGATGACTCTCTTGATGGCGATCATAGATTTACCCAGTTCAACCCTGCCATAGGGCTAGATATTGCGCTTAGTGATACGTCGCAGTTAAACCTAGCGTTTAGCCAGTCATCTAGAACACCAAGCCCTGCGGAATTAAGCTGTGCAGACGAAGATGATCCATGCCGCCTACCTAATGGTTTTGTTGCAGACCCGCCGTTAGATCAAGTCGTCACACAAACCATTGAAGCAAACTATGCCGCGACCTTTAACAACATCGACATGATGCTAAATGTTTACCGTAGTGAGAGTGAAGATGACATCATTTTTCAGCAGGCAGGCTCGGTGGCATCCAGAGGCTACTTTATTAACATTGATGCCACCCGTAGACAGGGCGTTGAGTTCAGCATTAGCTCATTTTGGAAAAAGCTGAATTATCGATTTAATTATAATTATTTAGACGCGACTTTTGAGTCTTCCTTTACTTCTTTCAGCCCATTCAATCCGTTAGGAGCAAATAGACAAGTTGAGGCAGGTGATACCATTCCTGGGCAACCAAAGCACAATATCAAATTTTACCTAGACTACGCGTTTAGCCAACAAACCGCCTTGGGTGCAGAAATCATTTCAGCCTCTAGCCAATACTTCCGTGGTGATGAAGCCAATGAAAATGACACCTTAGATAGCTATGTTGTTACTAATCTTTATTTAAACCATCAGTTTAATCACACATTTAGTGCCCAATTACGGGTGAACAATGTATTCGATAAAGAGTATGAAACCTTCGGCACTTACGGCGAAGCTGATGAAGTATTAGAAGACATCTACCCCGAGGTTGAAAGCCCCCTATTTGTAGGTCCAGCGCAACCTAGAATGGTAAGTTTAAATGTGAAAGCTAAATTTTAATTTGGCGCAGCTTTAAATTAAAAATACAAATTAGGCGCCATGCGCCTAATTTTTCTTAGTCCTAAAGAACGAGTCTAACAAGCCTTACGTCCAATGGTTCAAAAACTATATAAATCTATTATCAATTTTACTGACACCCGAAACTTAAATTAGGGCACATGAGAAAAATAAATTCTCATTATTAAAAAACACCACTCACACTGGGACAGTAAAATGAAAAATAAATTGCTTGTTAAATCATATTTATCTATCGCTATTTTAAGTACGTTAAGTTTGAACAGCTACGCAGAAGAAGAAAACTACTCTTGGAATATCTCTGGCTGGATTAATGAAGGATTAACGTATTACGATGATGGCATTGGAAGTGATGTCGCTCAACTTTCAGATAATGGCACCACGCTTGGTAGCCGCATTACCCTTTCTGGTGATTACAAATTAGAAGAGCACGGATTAGATGTGGGTTTCGAAGTCATTATTGAGCCGCTTTCAGGTACACCTAACTATTCAGGCGGCGGCCACCAAACTCCCCTTCTGTTCGCAAACCAAGATAATTTAGATACCTTCAATGGCGGCGATATTGGGCTTCTAGGTAGTAGCCTTCACATTGGGGGGGATTGGGGGAAAGTAACTATAGGCCTACAAAGTATGCCTACCGATAACATTGCTGTTCTTGCAGATCCATCAGGCACTATTTGGTCTGGCATTTCGCCATTATTCCGCGCTAATGGATTCTTCATTCGCGGCATTGACGAAGGTACGACTAATGTTGCCTGGGGTCAGTTTGCACAATGCTTAGCCACACCTGGGCTCGGTATCGGCCTTGACTGTAATGGGATTTACCGGAACGGCGTACGTTATGACTTGCCTAAAATGGGTAATTTTAGCGTGGCAGTTGGCTATGCCAATGATGAAATATACGACATCGCGGTTAAGTACTCAGCCGAACATGGCGGGTTTAAAACAAACCTACATGGTGGCTATTCAGTGAATAAAGACGGCGGCACTAATGTGGGCGGCGACGGCTCATCAACCTTACAATTTCAAACCGGCGTAATGCACCTTGAATCTGGTATTTTCGGTGTGGCCACCTATCAAATGGAAGAAACTGATGATGCGATCATCGGCTCAGGGGACGACACAGATGCCTATTACTTTAAAGCCGGTATTCGCAAGCAATATAACGCCTTTGGCGACTCCGCTTTTTACGCAGAATACGCAAGCTATAACGACCAATACGGTATGGCTCATCTAGACGGTGTAGTAGGCTCCGAACTTAATCAATGGGGCATTGCGGCAGAGCAGTATTTTGGCTCTCGTTTTCTCATTTATGCAAAGTATGAAAATTTAAGTCTCAGCGTAAGTGGCTCTGAAGCAGCACAGTCACTTTATGATAATGCAGAAGATCTCACGCTTATTCAGTTAGGTGGCACCATTTTCTTCTAACTCTCAACTCAAATAGGGAGCAATTCTGCTCCTTATTTAGATGTTTTTTAAGAGTAAGTAATTTTAAACGAAGCTTATATTTACTTGGTACTAAATTATGATGAGATTAATGTTAAGAATTCAAGTGATTATTATCATGGTATTTTTCTCCACGCCATCATTTTCATCAGATACTATTTTATGGCGTGAAAGTGAAAATTCTCTTATCAAAATACAAGACAACAATATTGATGGGAAAAAATTAAAAAATGGCGACATCGCAGAGAGTGAATTAACCGAAAAACTAAATTCTCAACCAGTCGAGATAGATGAAAAAGACATATTAAAATTTTTATCTAGTATAAAAATAATAAAAAATAAAAGTACAACTGAACCTCTATTTACAGAGAAACAACAAAACAACCTCGCGAAGTATTTAAGCATAGGCCTAAAAAAAGCAAAGCCTTATCAAGATATATTATTTTCCTTGGCAAAAGAAAAAAGAACCCTAGGAGGACTAAAAAAACAAACTTACTTTATAGCAGGTAGAGCATTTTTCAACGAAGGCCTACTTAATCTCATCATTGGTGAATACAATCGAGTAGCAAACAGCGCCTATGAAATGGCCTACGACCCCACTAACCAAGGGCTCGTTGAATACGACTTTAATTATGGTGAAAGAGTAGTATCAAAATTCCCTTTCAATGAAAAGCTAGCATTCACTTTATCGGGTGTAACCATGATGCCTACTAGAACTGATTGGGTCACCGTAAACGTAGCAGAGTTACATAAAACGCCACTGTCGCCCGACATTGTTAAGGAGGCATTAAAACCGAATGAAGATACGCTAATAAAAAGATTCAAAACCCTTGAAAAGCTTAGAAAAGAAGGGTTAATTACTGAAGAAGAATACGAACAAAAGCGTAAAGTGCTTTTAAGCAATTTATGATGAATTTTAAGGCTTTTTTGTTATAAGACTTCGGTCGTATTTGCTTGCTCACATTGTAACTATTTTGTTAAAATAAATTTAACAAACATAGCGATAGGTTACGTATTGTGTGAGTGCATTTGGGTACTTACTAAGCCGAGGGTAGTAATAGTATGCAAAGAATTCTTATCATTGACGATCACCCTATTTTTCGTCACGCCATGGTGACGATATTAGGCAAAAAATTTCCCGACTCTCAAACCATTGAAGCTAACTCACTCTCTGAAGCGCTTGAAGTACTCGAAGCTGATGCTGCTTTCGATCTTGTGATGCTAGATTTAAATATGCCAGAAACCTGCGGGCTCAATGGCTTACTTGAAATTCGGAATCAGCACCCTAACCTTCCTGTCGTTATCATCTCGGCGGAAACGGAAAAGCACAACATTCTGCAAACCATTTCTTATGGTGCAGTAGGATTCATATCAAAGAGCAGTAAAATAGAGGAAATTGCCACGTCAGTGGAGTCTATTTTTGAGGGTAACGTATGCCTTCCTTCTGAAATTTTACGTACATCATCGACAAGAAACCGAGTGAAAAAAGAAGACGCTATTTCTCTTGATCAAATTCGCTCGTTAACCAGAAAAGAATTAGCGGTTTTGAAATATTTAACCCAGGGTTTAGCTAATAAAGTTATCGCTTATGAGCTCAATATTTCAGAAACAACCGTGAAATCACACGTCTCATCTATTTTGAAGAAATTAGGGGCAAGCAATCGAGTTAAAGTGGTAGCTAGCGCTGCCAATATCGATTTTAATCAGTACGTATTTAACTAATACGTACACAGCATATATGTGTTGTGCCTAGTGTCCTCCACCTATGGGTTTATGCGAATAGCACTTAAGAAACAGCCGATTTAAGTGCTTGTTTCAAGCGTAGTGAATTAATCGGCTTGTGCAACAGCTGTATATTTGTCCCTTCTAATTCATTTTCTAGCGCTTTAGAATGATTGGCCGTACACAGCATAATGGGCATAGCCGGCATGGTTTGCTTAATATGCTTCGCAATTTCTAACCCATTCTCTCCGTCATCTAAATGATAATCGACAATAAGCAAATCACACTCGTCAAAGCAATGGTTCATCACCGCCATGCATTGTGCAAAACCTGAAAACGTAACCACTTCCACACCCCAGTTTTCGAATAGCGTCTGCATGGCTATCCGCATATTGGTGTCGTTGTCGATATGCCAAATTTGTTTATTTAAAAGGTTATCAGGCAAGCTATCTTGAGGTACTGCATCAAACAAAGCCTCGTGCTCAATGTCTTGAATAGATGCAAGGGGCACCGTTAAAGTAAAACAAGATCCTACCCCTTGCGTAGATATAACGTTGATATCATGCTCTAGTAGACGACTCATTTTATCAACGATATAAAGCCCAAGTCCTAAACTGTAAGAATAGTTAAAGTCATTTTCCAATCGACTAAATTCTTTGAAGATTACAGCTTGATCGGCGTGGCTTATTCCAACCCCTTGGTCGAATATACTGATGCGAAGATAGTTGCCTTTCGTCCTTGCCACAAAAAGCACTTTCCCTTTTGCACCGTATTTCATGGCATTACTTAGTAAATTACGAAGAATTCGTGACAGCAAACTTAAATCAGTATGCACAATAGCGTCTTGGAATTTATATCGAAAATTTACTTCATAGTCGTAACTGATGTGGCTGAACTCCTCGGCTAACTGCGTTAGCAACGGGAGTGCATCCTCTCGCTGTTTGTCAGGTTGCACCACTCCCGCGTCTAATTTCGATGTCTCAATCAGAGTACGGATTAGACTGTTCAAGTCGGATAGTGAGTTATCTAAGGCGCTTACTATTGGTTCAGCAGATGCTTGTACCTGATCTCTTAAAGACTCATTAAATAAAATAGCCGCACTTAAAGGCTGCATTAAGTCATGACTAATGGCCGCTAAGAATTTGCTCTTTGAATTCATCGCTTCTTGCAGCGCAATATTTGCGTGATTGAGTTCTCGAGTACGCTTTTCTACATTTGACTCTAGCTGGTCTTTCGCTGCTTGTAGCTGTTGTTTACTTCTTACTTGGTGGGACACATCAGTAGCAAGAACAAAATGCCCTTCTATTTCATTCTTATCGTTGAAATGGGGTAGATAGACTTTTTGTAAGAATCCGATTTCACCTTTTGCGTTAGTTTCTTCACTTTGAAAACTAACCACCTCTCCTTTATTTACTCGCTCTACATAATGAATAAGACGAGGATAGACGTGTTTAAGGTGGCTTTGTTCCATCGCTACGCCGTACAAGGGTTCTTCTCCTAGCCCATACCAATCTCGATAACCCTTGTTGGTGTATAAGAAGTTTTTATCTGTGCCGATATAGGCGATAAGTGCGGGCACATTATCGGTAATCATGCGGATCCAACTTTCGTTCTGCTTCAAGGTTTCCGCATACTGATGCTGAGACGTCACATTGGTAAAAGTACACAGGGTGTTTCCGTCAGGAAGCAGAGTAATTCGCCTATCGACTACCAAGTTTTCGCTAATAATTTGAGTGGTGTCACCACCTTTCTCAAGGTTTAAACCGCTCCAGTCAGCATGCATTTGCAGAGAATAAATATTCTTACAATCAAACATTGCCTGCTTCGACAAATTAGATTGGGTTATAAACGTATTGTTCCAAAAGGCAACGCCGCCCTCTTGGTTAATAAGCAAGATACCAACATCAACATTATCAATAAGACTTTGTAGCAGTTTGTTTTTCTCTTTTATTACTTGCTCATACCGATTTGACTCATTTAACTTCACTTCAGTGATATCGTTAAACAAGATAACTTTCCCGCCTTCTTGAGTACGGCGAATAGTGAGTTGATACCACCGGCTATTAGACAGCTGATAGATAACTCGGCCTTCGGAGTCAGGGGGAAGCACACGGCGGATAATTCCTAAATGCTTGGCAAGTTGAGTAATGTCATAATAATGATCACCAATCTTGGGCGTAACTGAATAGTTGTCCCAAACAGTTACAAAATGCCGATTGAAATAAACCACTGCCCCTTTACTATCGAGCAATACCATCGCTTGGTTGATACTTTCGATAGCGTCATTTAGGCGCTGCTTGAGTTGATTAGTTTCTTGATTAGCGCGTGCAATTTCAGTATTCGACTTTTCTAACTTCTGCAGCACGATTTGCAATGCTTCGGTTTTCTCGTTTACTTTTTCAGATAACTGCACGGCATGTTCAAAGGCCCGGTAACTATGGTGATTGAATCCACCTTCTTCGATACGATACATAAGCGCAGCGTTAATCTTTTCAAGCTTTTCATTTTCATCGATTTGGCGTGTGAGTTCGCGACGTAGCTTCTCTAGTTCAGTTTCCTCGTGCGTTTTATCCTCTTCAATCTCTGGGAACGCTTCATTCTTATTACGCGCTAGGTTCTCTTCATTACTTTGAGAGTCAATGGTTTGGTGCTGCTCAGTTTTTAGCAAAGTACACCCCCGTGAAGGTCTGGTTTAAATGCACCGAATGAATATGTTCGCCATAAGCATTAAACCCGCCTACATGATATTTTTGCTGCAATCGCTGAATTTCAGATTCTTTTTTGTTTTGTTCAATTTCTAAACGCCGCAAAAAGCAATCACAGGTATACACAAATTCGGCCTCTCCTAACTCCTGAGTTAGCGTTTCTAACTTGTTCTCTAGAACATCGATACAATCACCAAGTTGCACAAAGGTAAGAATAATGCCGATATCAACCGCACAGTAAAACGTTATAGCGTTGGTGGCCAAATCTACTTTTTGTATTGAGCGGATAAAATATCTATCCCCTACTAGTACCGCCAATGGGAATACTGAAAACACATCTGGGGTTAGATCAGAAGCCTTTAACCCAAGCAAACTTGCATAGTATTGCGCAGCGGGTTCGCCGTTAATCTCGTAAACCGTACGAGACTCTGGATCAGCTTTGGTTACCACCAACTTAGACACTGGCGAGTCGATATGATCGACAGAAAAAACAGAGAACGCTTTACCGGTTCCTATCAACATTAACACTGCTGCGTTTTGATGAAATTTCCCCTGATAAAAAACATAGGTGGCTTCAAGTTTTAAATCGTCACCAGCACTGCCGCCTAAATGAGGAATATTTCCGAACGCTGTGGCAAAGGTCTCTAAAAAATGTTCTTCGTGTCGGGTTAGCCCGTCTAGCACAGAAATGACAAAGTGCTGATTGGTATCGTACCGTTTATCTCTTGCCTGCAAGGTATGGCGCAATCCACTTGCAATGTCATGGGCTTCGTCAAAATTAATTTTATCTACGTTTGAAACTAACGCGGTAGCTATGGAAAAATCATGCTTTAAGAAAGCAACAACAACTAAGCTTTCGGTACAATACCCGTTTTTATTGAACTCTCCGGCACTAGTGCAACCGACCGTGGGCACATTGACAAACAGCGATGTCATATTATGCGCGACTTCATCTAAATCGAACGACGTTGAAGTATGAAAAAGTACCAGTTCTATTTCATCTAAAGTCGTTTTAGATAGAATTTCCCTGGCAACGTCATGACACGCGTCTGCCGCCGCATATACAGCGGACGCTGACTGACTGGCAGGCTTACTCAGCGCGGACAGGATGGAAGTTTTTGACACGTGTTGGCACCTTATTTTTCTTATATTTATCAATTTTGCATAGGTTAGGATTATCTAACGTCACTACGCATTCAAAGCACTGCACACATTCAGCATAATCAATACTGCCATCTTGTTCGATGGCATCTATACCGCATTTTTTCTGCTTACAGAGTTGGCATGGACTACCACATTCTTTACGACGCTCTAAAAGCTTAACTAAAGGGAAGCGGCCTAAAACAGCTAATCCAGCACCCAACGGACAAAGGTAGCGACAATATACCTTGTGAATTTTTAAACTTAATCCTAATAGTAAAAGCGCATAAAGTACGAACGGCCAATAGCGTACAAAATGGAGCGTGATCGAGGTTTTAAATGGCTCAACTTCTGCTAATTTCTCGGCCAATGTTAATGAGTAAAACGATGTTGCAACTAAACTAACCAGCACGACATACTTAAGTTTTTGCGCATATTTATGATGCTTTGGCTTTATTCGAATCTGCCTTATTTTTAACTTTTGTGCAACAATTGCCATAATTTCCTGAAGCGCTCCAAATGGGCATAACCAGCCGCAATAAAGCCCTCGCCCTACAATAAATAGCGACACAAACACAAAGCACCACAACACAAAAATAACAGGGTCGAGCAAATAGACTTCAATAGAAAAACCATCGGCTAAATCTAGTAGCAATGTATAAATATTAACGACCGACAATTGCCCTTGCGCGTAGAAGCCGATAAAAAACAAGACAAAGAGCAATGATGCCCCTCTAACAACATGCACCATGCGCGTATATTTCATTAGCTTGCGTTGGAAACCAAAGAACAACGACAGCGCAACTAAGTAAACAAGCGTAATACTGAGTTCCAACCACCTGCTTTGCCACAACTGCTGCCAAAGCGGCACACTAGCACTTTGTTGCGCTTCTGGGTTTTCCATGAATAGCGCGTCAGGTAATAAAAACGTGTGGTTAAACAGGTGCTCATCTTGCTCCATAAACCGAGGGCTAAAGGGCAAACTAATCGAGACCGTCATTTCTTGGTCGAGGGACAGCCCACCTTGTGATTTAATCCTAAGTACTTTTATGGTTTCAAATTCTGGCATCGGTTGCTTAAAACTAGGATCGTAAAAGCTATAAAAATCTAAGTCTCTAGCATCAATCGTAAATGCGGATTGCGAGAGGCGAAAAAACTCTGGCGCGGTTTGAGGAATAAACTCATCACTAACGAAACTAAATCCTTGAGTATTCAAGACTAGCAAGGCCACTTCGCCAGGTTTTAAGCTTTCTTGAAGCCTAAGGAATTCATCTTCGCTTAATAGGTTTTTCCCCACAATGGGTAAACTAAGAAAGCCGAAAAAGTGCTCGGAAAATATTGACTTTTGAGGGTCGGTAAAAGCATTTGCCGCGTCGATAACTTCAGTAGGAAGGTCATCTATTTCACTACGGTAAATGGTTTTTTTTTGGATATAACCGGCCGTAGCTAGTTGCTCAAAGGTGAGAGTTTCAAAATAATCAGGATTAATAATGCGTGTGCTGGGCAATACAAAACCATCTAATTTGGCCCGCGCTACCGCCAATGCAGAGGTAACAATAGTATCGTTTATTACCAGTACCGACACTGTGGCTTTTGTCACCCCATCAAAGTAGGTCGCATTTTTGCCCACATGGCTTTTTCCACCCACCACGAAACGTTCTTTCACATTGTGGCTTTTGTATTGCGCGATAAAATCTCTTAACGACTGCTCACCTAATCCATGCAAAAAAATGGGTTCGCTGTGTTTTTTTATGGCCAGATCGGCAAAATTACCTTGGGTGTCCAGTCCAATTAACACATTGACTGGTTTACCGGAGAAACCGATAAAGTCGACAAAGTCTTTTGATTCAAACACGTAGCCCAGTAATTGTTGCAATTGATAAACCGGTATTACGTTAATGTCAGTGTGCGCAGTGCCTACACGGGTAGCGGTAGGGAATAATTGATGAACGTCTTCGGGGATCTCAGTGGCATCTGATTGCGCATGAGCTAATGATATGGAGGTTATCGTAGCAAGAAGGAATAAAAGCGCTTTAAACATAAAGAAATAGGCAGCACACAAGTGCTGCCTTCCCGCTTAATTAAAAGAAACCAAGTGGATTGATGTCGTAACTTACCAGCAAGTTTTTAGTCTGCTGATAATGATCCATCATCATTTTGTGAGTTTCGCGGCCTATACCCGATTTTTTATAACCACCGAATGCTGCGTGAGCAGGATAAAGGTGATAACAGTTGGTCCACACGCGTCCAGCTTCAATAGCTCGGCCTACTCTAAAGGCAACATTGGCATCTCTGCTCCATAACCCTGCGCCTAGACCAAAGCTGGTGTTGTTTGCAATTTCAATCGCTTCTTCTTCGGTTTTAAAGGTTTGCACCGCGATTACTGGGCCAAAAATTTCTTCTTGGAACACACGCATTTGGTTGTGCCCTTTCAGAATAGTGGGCTGAATGTAGTAGCCTTTATCTAAACCTGGTAACTGTTCTTTTTCACCGCCGGTGACAACTTCAGCGCCTTCTGATTTACCGATATCAATGTACTTAAGGATTTTATCAAATTGTTCACTAGACGCTTGCGCCCCCACCATGGTCTCGGTATCAAGCGGGTTGCCACGCTTAATTTTGTGGATTTTTTCAATCACTTTATCCATGAAGGCATCGTAGATATCTTCATGAATAACAGCACGAGATGGGCAAGTACACACTTCACCTTGGTTAAAGTAACCCAGTACTAAACCTTCGGCACATTTATCAATGAACTCAGGTTCATGATCCATGATGTCGGGGAAGAAAAGGTTCGGCGACTTACCGCCTAGTTCAACCGTAGATGGAATAAGATTTTCAGCCGCGCAACGAAGAATATGTTCACCTACTGGTGTAGAGCCAGTAAAGGCGATTTTCGCAATTCGGGTGCTTGTAGCAAGCGCTTGCCCCGCTTCTGCACCAAAACCATTAACAATATTGAGCACGCCTGGCGGCAGCAAGTCTTGAATAAGTTCAGCAAAAACCAAAATAGACACTGGCGTTTGTTCTGCAGGTTTTAACACCACTACGTTACCGGTCACGATAGCCGGTGCGAGTTTCCATGCCGCCATAAGTAGTGGGAAATTCCATGGAATGATTTGCCCTACTACACCGTATGGTTCGTGGAAGTGATAAGCCACTGTGTTCTTATCAATTTCGCCGATAGTACCTTCTTGGCTACGTATACAGCCAGCATAATAACGGAAGTGGTCAGCGGCTAATGGGACGTCGGCGTTAAGTGTTTCACGCACGGCCTTACCGTTATCCCATGTTTCTGCAACCGCGAGCATTTCAAGATTAGCTTCAATACGATCGGCTATTTTTAACAGAATGTTCGAGCGTTCAGCGACTGACGTATCCGCCCACCCTTTTTTGGCAGCATGAGCAGCATCAATGGCTAGCTCAATATCTTCTGCAGTAGAGCGTGGAATTTTGGCTATATCACTACCATCGACAGGAGACGTAGTAATAAAGTATTCGCCCTTAACTGGCGCAACCCACTCACCACCGATAAAATTACCATAACTTTCTTTGAAACTGAGTACTGAACCTTCACTTCCTGGATTTGCGTAAATCATAATGACACCTTTTTTGAATGCTTAGCGCGTCAACACGCTGCTAGTTATCGCTTACTGTGTCATTTGATAATCGTACTTTTGCAGCCAATCCACCATAATGCGATAGGCCGATTTGGCTCCTACTTTAGGAGGGGAAAAGAAGTTTATGCCTTGCCAATATAACCATGCTTTGTGGCTAACTCGGTAAATTCTGAAGGAATGGTATTTAACTTTCGCTTTATCACTGTTAGCGCGTTTGACACTGTTTTCGCAGACAGGGCTAATTCTTTGGCAATATCAAATCGGGTTTTACCCATCGCCGTTGCCATGAAGATTTCAAACTCACGCTTCGTCAATTTTGCAGCAATATCGACATCAGCGTTTAACAGCTGATTAGCCAAATTCACCGCCAACGAACGTTCGATGTACTTTTGCCCTTTGGCTACCACTTTTATCGCTGATATAAGCGTATCCGGCGGGCTACTTTTACTGATATATCCCATAGCGCCTGTTTGCATTGCCCGCTGTAATATGGCGCAATCCTCAAACATGCTAAAAAATATGATTTTCAAATTAGGTTGCATGGCTAAAAAGTCAGCGGCGAGCAATAAGCCACTCTCTTTCGCAAGATTAATATCCAGAACCAAGGTGTCGATATTGTGCGTTTTAAGTAGACGATGAGTTTGCTGCCCATCAGCCGCTTCTAAAACGGTGCATTCAGGCATCATGGCATTTAGCAAAGCTTTATAACCTTCTCTTACTACAGCATGGTCATCTACTAGCAAGATATTCATGCCACGTTAACCTGACGCAAGTCTTCAGTGCCACGTAAACTTAGAGATAACTGTACCCTTACACCACCTTCTTGGTGTGATTTTACAGCACAGGTAGCGCCTATACATCTGGCTCTACTGTGCATAGACAGCATACCAATACTTTCAACAGCGTTTCCATCAAACCCTTTTCCGTTATCTCGAATATTGATAGTAAGCCCTTGCTTATCACCAGCAATATTCACCCATACTTTTGACGCTTCAGCATGCTTTACCACATTGTTAATCGCTTCCTGAACGAAGCGATAAATATGAATATCTCGCTCATGCTCTTGGGCAAATTTATTTAAATTGATAGAAACTTGCCACTGGGTTTGAGGTAACGCTAATTCTTGTTCGAATACCAGTTTTTCAAGGGATTGCTGTAACGATACTCTGTCTAACACTAACGGATGAAGGTGAACCGTTAAGTGGCGAATGGCGTCACTAATTTGCTGGCTCATGGCTTGCACTTTATGGGCAGACAATTCAAGCACACTGGGCTCATTTGAATTCACTAAAATATAGGCGTGAGCTTTAATGGTAGTAAGTAGTTGCCCTACATTATCGTGTAACTCTCTAGCAAGATAGCTCCTTTCTTGCTCCTGTAACAACGCGAGTTTCTTATCTATTTTAACCAACTGCCTTTCTTTGCTTTGAAGTGAATCTTGTAAACGCTGAAACTGCCCAATTACACGCTTAACTTCTTTAATATCACTGTCTTCAAAATCATTCGTCGCTTTCCCCTCTACAAGTTGTTGCAGAGCGTCGCCCAATTGATTTAAAGGCTTCAAGCGCTGCGCTACGGCAACTTTTAGCGTAAATAGCAATACGCTTAAGGTTGTAAAAAACAGCGCGGCCACTAGCCAAAAAAGGTTCATGTTTTGCACCAATTCGGCAGTATTGTGCGCTCTAACTACCAAATATTGATTTTCATGGATGGGAATATAGATAGGTTGATTGTCAGAATGATAATTAGTAGGCATTGATAACCGACCAGTAAAGCCTGATACCGATAGGTGTGGGCTTTGCTCTGCAACTGCCTTGATATCGTTAGCATTCATATTCGCTTTAAGCATCTCTTGCACTTGGTTTAGCGCGCTGGATGTTTCATCGTTTATATTTTGGCGAATTTGGAAATAGACCGCGCAGGAAAAGACAATAAAACACACGATAAAGACGGCCACGATGGCACTGGATATTTTCTTAAATCCCGACATGGCAATACCATAAACACAAAATAGACGTGTCTATGCTAAACAGTCTTCGTTAACAAACCCATCCTGCAATAGCGCTGTTTTATTCATTCAAAAGGAGGAGAAGATGAAGGCGGCTAATAAGGCAATCGTCAATTTTACCAGTGTTCAGCCGCCAGAAGTACTTTGGTTAAATTACAAAAACGCTACGAGTGACTCCGACACAGATTCAGGTTGCTCATCAGTAACCCAATGTGCGGCGCCCTCTATCCACTTGATAGAAGAATCGGGAATAGCATTCGCTAACATTGGTGCATATTTGGGTTTTTGAAACTCGTCTTTATCTCCCCATAGTATTAGTGTTTCATGAGCAAGGGTGGGAAGACTTCCCGCAATGGCTTGGGTGTATTCTTTATTCAGTCTACGCATATTGCGGAAGAACGCAGCTTTCCCCTTTTCGTTACTCCAAGGAGTAATGTATAAATCTATCATCTCTTCAACCGGCACCTCGTCTCCGTAAACGCCGTTAGGAATGAAATCTTCAAGAATACCGCTAAACTTTTCCACACTCGTATTTTCTTCGAAACCAGGCTCTAGCATGGGTTCAAATTCAGAAATGGGCCAAGAATCGAAACAAACACTGTCAATTAACACTAGCTTGCTAACCTTTTCAGGAGCGTTCACTGCCATTAACTGTGCCACGCCACCGCCAATGTCGTGAGCCACTACATGGGCACTCGCTATACCCAGCGCGTCCATCAATTTTATAATGATTCGGCATTGCGCATTAATGGAAACATCCACATCGGTTGGCATGTCTGATTCGCCATAGTTGAGGAGGTCGGGGGCAATCACTCTGTGTGTTTGACTAAGAGATGGGATTAAATTGCGCCAAAGAAACTTGTTAGTAGGTATACCATGCAATAGAAGAACAGGCATCCCTTCCCCCGTATCCTGATAAGCAATATTATGACCTTCGATTTTAGCGAATTGTGTTTCAATAACCTTGTTAGTACTCATTAAACCCTCCTAGTTTGTTTGCCATCGCTGATCTGCAAAAAAAAGACAAGTAAGTCTCTTTCATCTTACTTTTACTCACATAATTGGTACCAACGTCTATGAGCGAGAGATCACATGAGATTGCTTCTTCGACTAGCAGCAACATTCATTATCTTTTAGTGCCTGGGGGAAAACTTATAAATAAATATTCAGATTATTTTTGGAAACCGGATTCGAAACCTCTCTACGAATAAACTGTTATGTTAACGCCGAACAGATGAAACCAGTAAAAAATGAACACCAAATGTTAACCAATTGATAAATTTAAGCACAAAAAACCACCTCAAATTGTTGACCAATACAGCCTGTATGCTATAACTAACAGTAGATAAAATCCTTCAAACCCTTAGTTTTTGAGTGCTTGCGGCTGTAAATAGAATAAATCTAATCCCGTTGGTGCACATAAATATATGATTTGATAAGCCTCTTTTAACAAATACTTCTGTATTTGTAGAATAAGACGTAGAATGTCCCGAATTGATTGTTTTAAATGGTAGGTTTTGTTAGCGGCATTAGCAGAACAAACGTAGCTAGGCACCGGTATGCTTGAACCTTTTAAAGCAATTGAATTGTGTTGAACAATAAGTACAATTTAAACGATTAAGTTGTATCTGTTTGTACCTAATTATTGCAGTTATAAGGTTTAGTTGATGAAAAATCGTCGCATGTTCTGGCATATCGTTGAAAAAATAGAAGCGCAAATCGACGCTGGCCGATATCCCCCTGGAAGTCGCTTGCCGCCCGAAAGAGAACTTGCTGAAAATTTTGATGTCAGCAGACCAACCATCAGAGAAGCCATTATTGCACTTGAGGTGCGAGGCCGTGTGGAAGTTAAAGTAAGCTCTGGTGTATACGTGCTAGACAATCAGCCTCAACAAAGCGAAGTGCAGCGTATTAGTGCGTTTGAGCTTACCCAAGCGCGTGCGCTGGTAGAGGGCGAAGCTGCGGCACTAGCGGCGCTTTCTATAACCGATGAAGAGCTTAATAGTCTTAACGACACCCTTATTGCAATGGAAAATGACGACGAGCCGGAAAAAGCCGATAGAGAATTCCACTCTATTATCGCCAAGGCTACTCGTAATAACGCGCTGTTGTTATCTATTCAACATTATTGGAAGTTAAGAGAATCTCAACCTCAAATCATATCGTCGTACAAAAGCGTTTGCGGTACCAGTAGTCAAGACCGGCTAGAAGAGCACAAGCGTATATTTATGGCGTTAAAATCACGTGATTCACAAAGCGCGCGAACCGCCATGCATGGACATTTTAATCGATTGATTAATGCTTTATTTGAAGCTTCAGAGGCCAAAGCCTTGGAAGAAATTAAAAAGAAATCAAGCGAGACCCGAGACAGATACTCTATTACTCATTTAGTCGGTTAAGCCGACAGCTCGAACCTATCACTTAATATTAAGCCGCTTAATTCACCTTAAGCGGTTTTTTTATGTCTGTACAACCCTCCTTCTAGAAAATATTCAGTAACCAAAACCTTCACACCAGCAGACTTACCAAAGTGTAAGAATAATAAAAAATTTTGGTATGACATAAGTGTTGGATAAAACTATCCACGCCCTTATACTTGAAACTTATTAATTACATTGCGTTTACATTAAGGAGTGCGCTGTGTTGTCTCAAAAAGTACTGACCAATCAATCTTACCTTTGCCTTTTTACGAGTTCATTACTCGTTCCACTACTGCTAACCGGCTGTGGTGGCGGTGGAAGCTCCGGCAGTACATCTCCTGTCACAACACCCACTCCACCCGCTGTTGAAACACCTGTAACTGAAGTTTGCGCTAACAAAGTACATACCATAGTCAGTGCAACCGATGATGGCAGTTCGGCAACAGAGTTTTCGCCTGCGAATGCTATCGATGGAAACACCGATTCAATATCAAGATGGTCTAGCGACGGGGTAGATAAAGCCCTCACCCTCGACTTAGGAACAACAGAAACCGTTGGCGCGCTTACCATAAAGTGGTTTGAAGGCGCACAACGTGTTGCCAGCTTTTCGGTTGAAACCTCTGTTGATCAAAGCACATGGGTTACTGTTCTCGCCCAAGCTGAGTCGAAAGGCAACCAAAGTGGCTTCGAACTCGTCAATGTCGACGCGTCGCAGGCACGCTATGTCAGAATCGTTGGGTTAGGTAATAATGAAAACACCAACAATGGCATTGTTGAAGTGCAAATGCACAGCTGTGAAAACGCAACTGGCATCTACAGTGACGTATTGCCCAACGAGGTAGGTATTGAGCTAGTTGATTGGTATTTAAGTGTGCCGACCGATGAAGATGATAGCGGGACATCCGACTCTATCTCTGAAACCGAACTTGCAAACGGATATAGTAATTCTGAGTATTTTTACGCCTCAGGCGATAATGGAATCGTAATGCGATCGCCAAGCTATGGCTTTAAAACGTCAACGAATACGAATTATGTGCGTGTTGAGCTGCGAGAAATGCTACGAAGAGGCGACCGCGCTATTAGCACCCAAGGTGTAAACAACAATAACTGGGTATTCGGCAGTGCTTCAGCTGATGGACAGCAAGCGGCTGGAGGTGTAGACGGTGATTTACGCGTGACTTTGGCGGTAAACAATGTAACTACCACAGGTGAAAATTACCAAATTGGCAGGCTGGTTATAGGGCAGATTCACGCAAACGATGATGAGCCTGTTCGCTTGTATTATCGCAAGCTACCGGGTAATGAACTAGGTTCAGTGTACTTTGCCCACGAGAGCCGAGTGGAAGACAATGAAGGTGATAATATTGAAACCTACGTCGAACTCATTGGCTCAAGAAGCAATTCAGCAAGCAACCCATCTGACGGTATTGCACTGGATGAAAAGTTTAGTTACCACATTAGCGTAAACGTAAACTTACTGACCGTAACCATCAGCCGTGAAGGTAAAGCTGATGTTTCTGCTCACTATGATATGACTGAAAGTAGGTACGATGAAGATGGTCAATATCATTATTTTAAAGTGGGTGTCTATCACTTAAATAACTCTAGTGACCCAGAGGAATATGCGCAAGCAACGTTTTACGAGATTAAAAATAGCCATACAGGTTATGCTGAGAGCGAATAGAAAAATAGTAAGGTGCTAATGAGTCATTAGCACCTTCATGTTTTAATGCGCATAGAACGCTTACACTCCTTCTAAAAATTAAGCTTCTATAGCGCTCTTTTGTGCTTAGCAACGCCTATTTATCGATTTCGAACGCCCAATTATCATCATTACTCCCCCTAATATTATTAGTACTAGTCCCGATGGTTCGCTAACTCTTGCTGTCGTTGTTGCAAATGAACTCGCCAGTACAATTTCTCCATTAATGATGGGATCGTCAATACTTCCTCCTAGTCCAGGGAACGGTATCGAGAAAAACGAATTGTATAAATTACTTAAAGAAAAATCGTTAAACTCTACTCTAACAGCGTTTCGTGATTCGGTGCATAAAGTGTCAGAGCACGAACTATTTGCTTCATTTACAAAGATACCTAGCCCGAAATCAGCAATATTTAACCCTGCAAAGAGTGATTGATTTTCCAGTGCAGACACCGTGGCTTTGACACCTAACAAGTCTACCTCTACATTCGTGATAGTTGAACCGCCTGCGTTAGCGAGCGAGTAAGAACTTCCTGACGCTGCGTTTGCATCGACTTTTGATGTTGTACTCAGTAAGTCGGCCGTTATAGATAAGAAACCATTAATGCCCAACAAGCTTGAAAACAAATCAAGCGATAGCCCATTAATAGTAGCGCTACCTAATGTAGAAAAACTACTAGGCAATATACTCGTTAATGATGAGGTTGATAGCCCATCCATAACACTAGCAGAAATATCCCCTTGCAAACTCGTCCTATCTATAAAGGTCTGTGAATATACCCCTGCAGTTAAATCTGCCGCCGCTAGCGTGCTACTATCTATATAGGCACCGGGGGCACTACCGTTTGAGTGAGAAATATCCACAACTGCGCTTGCTAAAGAATCTATCGTTAAGTCAACGTGGACGGCATTTCCGTAACTACTACTGATAACACTAGCATTCGCTATACTTATAGAGCTTGATACTGTCGCTACTGTGAGGCTCAACCCCAGCAAAGTGCATCTCATATTATTCATACGTAATCGCATACGAACTCCTTAATTTTTCATGATTTAGGCGATGTAGCAAAATACCCACTTACAAGATATTTACATTTAAATATAGACAGCGATAAGTCTCTTACGACATGGGGAGATCCCCCTATTTTGATAATTGCTCATTAATACAAAGAACAGCGAACACAAAAAAGGCTGCTAGTCTTTCGACTTGCAGCCTCATTTTTTTTAAAGGTCAGACGCAATATATTGCGGCTACCTTGAACCTATTAACTAGTACTTCAAGCTAACACCTGCGAACAAGCGAGGACCGTAGTCATTTACTTCACCTAGGTTACCTTGTACATAGTAATCCTGTGATTTAGGTGCGCTGAACAAGTTAATCGCTTCAAGTTTCACACGAACATGCTCGTTAACTTTGTAAGACATACGAGCTTCCCAAACACCTACTTCATCTACATAACGTAAACGGGTACCGTTACTAGTGTAAGGTTGGAAGTATTCACTACGATACTTGTAGATAATAGCGGTATCTAAATCACCAATTTGGTAGTAAACCTGAGTACTGAATACGTGCTCAGAGAAACCTGGTACCGAAGCTGGGTCAACAATACCTGCTGTTAACTGCGTGGTGTTGCCATCTACATCTGTGATGAAGGTGTCACCGTACAAGCTATCTTCAAATTCGAAGTCTGTGTCAGCGTAGTTGTAGCCAATTTTAATACCTAGGCCATTATCCCAGCGGTAAGCAATTGACGCCTCTAAACCAAAGATATCGCTTTCTTCGTCGGTAGTTACAGAGTTGGTCACTGGAAGCGCAAACTCTTGACCATCAATAACGAAGTTTTCAAGTACGGTACGCTGCTGGAATCCACCTTGGAATTGCTTGTAGTATAAGCCAAACGCAAAGATTGAATCTTCGTTAGGATACCATTCAAAAGCAACGTCATAGTTCCACGACATAAGAGGCTGCGTATCAGGGTTACCTGAACCATTAACACCTACTAATAAATCGGCAAGTGACGTTGGCGCTAAGTCATCATCGGTTTGGAACGTACGGCTATAGCCTAAGTCAGATGGATCGGCACGAGACATACCACGGTAAATACCACCACGAATTAAAATATCGTCGCTGTAATCAACTACCAAGTTAAAACTTGGAAGTACTTCAGTGTAATCACCACCGCCTTCAATTCTTTCAAGCGAGTCACCGCTCACTAAGCTAATTACACCTAGCTCGTCAGTAACCACATCGAACGAGTTTCTAAAGCCCACTGAGGTGACTTCGGTATCAACAATACGCACACCAAAGTTACCACGAATGAATTTGTTGAACATTTCTGTATCGTAGCTAGCCATCACGTAAGCAGAGTTTGTTTTCTCTGTTACATCGATAGTACCGCTGTTTTCATACTCTACGTCTGGGTAGCCAAACTCACCGTTTTGAGACGCAACAACAGCTTGTGAGAAACACACATTATCGTAAGTAGCCCAAGAAGAACCGCCGCCAATTACATTGCCGTCACTATCAACGTTAGTAATCAGGTCGCCATCTGACACAGCATCTAAGAAGTCAGATTCAGGGAAGTCTTTCTGACAGCTTTGTAGTAACTCAAGTGCATCTGCATTTGCAGTATCTAGCGTAAACTCGTTACGCGAACCATTACCTTGGCTACCACCATATTGAATGAAGCTAAGTTCAGATGTTCTTAAACCTGCTTGAACACTGGTGAAAACTTCGCTGTCTAATATATATTCAAAGTCTAAACGCGCGGACTTGATTTCGTTATCGCGGGTATTTTCTCTATCGATACGAGTACGAAGGCTATCTGTGTAGTTAGAAATGTCAGTAACATCAAAGTCACTCACGGTGAAATGAGGAATATATTCACCCATATCCCAGCTGAATGATTGTCTGTCGGCTGTTCTCGCACGGTTAGAAATTTGTAATTCTTCACGTGATGTTTTTGAGTAAGCCAAATCCAACTTAACGGTTAGTGCATCGGTAGCATAGTGCTCGATGTTCAGGCCGTAACCACGGTAGTTCTCTTCACGAGAGAATTGCTCACCTGAAGATTCAATACGGTCTTGCCCTTCCCAATGTAAGATACCACCTACATCGTTCGTTACTAGCGTAGGGCCAGTAAGCCCTGGGATAGCACGTTTTTGTAAGAAGATTAAATCGTGACGCGACTCTTGTTGCGTTCTATCCGACACCTGAGCATCAAAGTTAATATCCCAAGACTCAGACGGTTGGAATTGAAGCGCTAAGAATAGCGCATCACGCTCATCAGACGTTTCGTTTTGACGATAACTACGGCTGCTTCCTGTCCATGCATAAGGAGAACCAGCACTAACCGCTTCGCCTGTTTCAGGATCAATGGCAGTATCGTAGCCTTGGTTACTGCTACCACTAACTTGATCTTCACAGTCACCCGCACTGCTACGATAGAAACCTTCGTTAGTGTTAGTTGGGTCGTTCAAACATGCCCATAGTGAAGAACCTGTAGGGCTTGAACTTCTGTATTCTGCTTCTGGTTGGCTGATATCTTGACGTTGCATACCAAAAGAAATACCTAATGCTTGACCGTTATCAAATTCAAACTGATCGACATAACTAACGGTACCGCGAAAACCTAAATCACCTTGAAGTGAGTTATCGACATTGGCTTGATCAGGGTTGTAGTTAGTTTTAACTTCACCTTGAATACGTTGCTTGCCGTAATCTAGCGGCTGTACCGTTTCTAGTGAAATAACACCGGCCACACCACCTTCAATCATAGAGGCGTCTTGGGTCTTATAAATAGCCACTTTCTTCACAAGTTCCGAAGGGAACTGAGAGAAGTTTACTGAGCGGTCACCACTACCGTTGGTTGCTTCACGACCATTGATATGTGTAGCACTTAGGAACGGGCCAAGACCACGAATGGTAATTTCAGTAGCGCCACCGTTTTCACGGTGAGAAGCCGCACCAGTAATAGACTCTAGTGCTTCACCGATAGAAAGTGCAGGTAATTCACCAATGTCTTCTGATGATAAACCATCAACAACGGTTGTAGACTCACGCTTAATAGCAATTTGATCTTGAATTGTCTTACGTGTACCAACCACGTCGATAACTTCGACGTCAGCCTGGTCTTCTTCAGTTACATTGGCTTCTTGAGCGTGAAGTGAAAATGCGCTGGTAGTGGCTACACTGGCAATAATTGCGGTACGTACCCACTTGGCCACAGGGCGAAGCGTGAATTCAGCATTCTCCACGTTTTCACCGCTCAAGGTTTTACTCTGTTGTGTTTTCAACGACATTACGAGATCTCCGTTGTGTCTTTTAATGTGTATAGGGCTGTGTGTGTTGTGTTATTCATCGTCTGCTGTCCATGTAGAACCTACGCCCACATCAGATGCTTGAATGTAGTAAAGGCCTTTTGCACCAGCAACTGCTTGCGCACCACTTTCGTCAGTCTCGATAAGTGTGCTTTCAGCAACTACAAATTCAGGAACTTCTTTTCCATTTCCAGCAGGGTCTTGGTCAATGGCGCCATCGGTATCAAATTCGCCATTTCCATCAATATTTCTGATATCTACCCAGTCATCCGAGGTATCACCAGACATATAACTGTCGCTGAAACCAAAGTTGTTAGTCAGGGTTGATTCTGTGTGGTTGATTAAGTCGCAGTCATATTCGAAGGAATGGTCACTAAAGCCGCCGTCAGCATTCAGATACAAGCCTTCAGTCGAAGCGTCATTGTTCAAGCCATTTGCAATTAAGTTAGCGTCAAAGTCGATAACGAAAAATTGATTACTAAGACCGTATAGTGTTGAGGTTTCGGCTAAGTCGTCACAATCACTAACACCGGCTTTCGAACCAATTTCAGTACTGAATACAATAGGCTGAAGCGAGTTAAGTACGGTATTGTTAGTTACAGTAAGCGATAGGTCGCCAGAACCATCTAATACAGCTTGGTTACCAGAATTCGGTACACCGCCATCAGCTTGAGAGAATGGGTTTACCGTAAATACGATACCGCCAGCTTCTTTGTTGCCAGAGCGAATACCCGCAATGTAGTTGTTGGTAATGGTGTGACCTAAAGGCGTTACTAGTACACCACTTGGTCTGTCGTCAGAGCTTACAATATCGGATGTGCGAATAATGATGTTATCGCTAACCGTATTAAACCCACCGTCTTCAAGTGAAATACCACCGCTAGCATTTACAATAGTATTGCCTTTGATTGTGGCACCTGAGGTTTGAACACGCATTAAGCGGCGGCCAGTAGTCACATTGTCAATCAAGTTATACTGAACAGTGAAGTTAGCCATGTCGGCTGAATCGTCACCGGTAGTGCTGCCTAAATTAAGTAAAAGAAGGCTTGAGTTATCAAAGTTTGAATTCGGGCTTTCGCTAAACAAGTTGTATTGAATAACGTGGTCAGCACCGGAAGAAGCTAGCTTGATAATAGAGCCTTCTGCTGCCACTGAGCGACCAGAGAATGTGTTACGTTCTATCAACGCGCCGCTGCCTTTCACTACCATCCAATGGAAAGCATCATCTGGGTAGTTCAAAGTGGTCTGCTCATTACCCATGGTGTTTTGTGAGAATACGAAGTTATCGCCTTCAGAATAAATCATGGCTTCTTCGCCACTATCACAGGTTGAACCTGAAAGCGTATCGATATCTGTGAAGGTTAAGCCCGTTACCGCTGCGCCATCAGCTGAGCTGGCAACGTGAATACAGAAATCACCGCTAAAGGTAGGGGTCTCACCTTCAACCGCACGAAGTTCAATACCACTGGTTAATTCAAGCGCTGCCATACCTGTATAGGTATTCGTATTTAAGCCGAGTACATCGCCATCCGCTAAGGTAACTAAAGCAGATTCAAGCGTTGCAGCGTCACCCACTACTTGGGTATACACCACTGAGTCCAACGCGTCTGTTACTGTATCGGTGAACGAATCATTATCCGTATAAGCAGCGCTAACTGAAATTATCGCGCCAGCATAAGCCGATGGCGTGAAGGTCTTAGCGTTTGAATCGGCAATTTCAACACCATCAGCAGACCAGGTGTACACAACGTTCGCTTCATCAATGCCGTTATTATCAGTGATTTCAGCCGTTAGTGTGGCACTGGCTAAGTAAGGCGCAGTACCCATAATTTCGATACTACCCGCTTGGTCTACCGCAACACTGGTAACTGGAATAGTGGGCGCAGACGTAATGTCTTCTTCAAAACCGTTATCATCAACATAAGTCACTTGCACGGTAATCACTGTGCCAACCAATGAAGCATCTACCACGTAAGTACTGTCGGTTGCTCCATCAATGGCCGCATCATCAGCATACCACTGGTAAGAAATATCCCCTGTTGCGCCGTCTTCATCAGCAATTTCAGCGGTAAGGGTGTTGCCTACCGTCGGAGTACCGGTAATAGCAACTGCACCTTCAGAGTTCACACGAGCCACTACATCAGTAGCTGCGGAGGTGACTGATTCGCTAAAACCGCGATCGTCTTCGAATGTGGCACTAGCAGTAATTACTGTGCCGAACTGAGCGTCGTTAAGCATAAGCTCTGAAGTGACTTCACCTTCTATTTGCGTATCGTCTGCGAACCATGCGTACACGATAACCGCATTTTCGATTCCGTTTTCGTCTGCAACAGTAGCTGTTAACGTTGAGCCTACAAGAGCGTCGCCACTTAGGGTAATTGTCGCATCTGACGCAATGGCCATTACATCGTCGGTAGGGTCACTGATGTGGGATTCGTTAATGCCACCATCATCGGTATACAGCCCTTGAACTGTAATTGGTGAACCAATTTGATCGTCAGTAAGAGTGAATGATGAAGAATTCGCACCGTCAATAGCAACACCATCAGCGTACCAGTAATAGGTAACTGTACTAGAAATACCATCCGGATCGCTTACGGTTGCATTTAGCGTTTGACCGCTAATCGCTGTACCCGCTAGGGTAATAGACCCCAATGTATTAGGGTTGTTGTCTGAACTAACGTCTGTGTCAACATTACAGCCTGTTATCGCTGCTGCAACTGCACAAAGTGCAAATGTTTTTAATTTCATAATGGCTCTATTCTCCGAGTTATTGGTTTTGGCTATTGAGTAGTGAACCGCACAATATTTTTATAATTAACTATTATTACCAAATTAAAGAGTTATAGGTTACCAATTGAAATTACATTAAGACAACATTGTTAACCTGTCGGCACATATAACCACAATAATATAACTTTTGCCACCATTATCATGCCATTGCAATAACATTTAATTCACAAAAACATTTATAGCGGCAGTCAATAAGGCTTGCAACGTCAGACCAATGGTAAATACATTGTTATTACCAATTTATTTTTACGGTGAATGTTGAATATAAAACGGCAAGATGCCATCAGGAAGCAGTATTGAAAGTAACTTGGAGCGCTAAATGAAGTGAAGTGAAGTGAAGCAACGCTATGTGTGGGAATAGGTGCCATTGGCTGTATTAAATAGAGTTTATTTACCCTTCATTTAATGTTGATTATCTAAATGATAAAAGGTGGCTTGTACGTAGTCTTTGTCCGAACCACTGTTATTTTGATTGTAAACACCGGCTTTAAAATACATGTATTCGTTATTTTTGTTATAACCACTTTTACTCATATCAAAGCTTTTGGTTACGTTTGCTTTACCTTCTCGGACTAAAGTGACAAATAAGATGTCATTCTTTACTGTAATCTTATAACTAAATTTTTCGTTAAGGGCTATACCCTCCTCAGGATTTTCTAAAGTGTGTGAGCGGCCCCCTACTAAGTTTACCCATTCATCATCGCCACCGTTAATTTCATGGGCAAAGTAGATTGACCCGTTGTCATTATCCGGTAATTTACGGTAGTACAGCCTAATGGGCTCATCATCGGTAGCATGTATTTGTCCAATGATCACTCGCCCTACTTTTTTCTCGTCTCCAGTGGTAGAAACGCGATTCACGGCAAGCGTTGCTTCAAGACTACCTTCCACAGCTCCCGCTTTTCGCTTAACTGAACCGTGTGCCGAGCTGAATACCCAGTTGTTCTTAGTGATACCTTTAGTTTTAAAACGAGTGTTACCTCTGCGGAGCATCTCTCGCAATTCAGTTCGGGCGTACTTGGTATTTTTTGATGTTTTTGCCCCAGTATTAGGGCAGGCAAATACCATACCTCCATCAACGGCAGTGTAAAAAAGCGGTTTGAGTACAAAACTGTCACTTAGTGCTTTTTCATAAATAATGTCGGCTTTTAAATCTTTATTTAGATCGGTAGGAAGACTAAGTGTCCAACTTAATAAGTCAAAATTTTTACTTGGTGGTTTCGATGGGTCAAGTGAACTAAAATCACCAAGCAGCTCCCCTTCAGGTAGTACTTGGTGAGACTCGGGAAGTGTATGGGTAGCAGCTATAATTTCAGCCAATGAAGTGTTTACTACAACAATATTAACCAGTGTTAATGAAGTAAAAACGACACTGCGTAATAACGCTTTTGTTATCGCTGCCATAAAAGCTACCTACCCAATCTACACGACTAACATGAAGCTAAGCGATTATTATCGCTTAGCTTCAACCGGTTCAATCTTCGGGCATAAAACCCAAATACTAAGCATGGCAATAATGGCTAATGCCGCACCAATAACGAAGACCACTGTGTAACTGCCGTCTGCAGTTAACGAAGGTACTGCGTATATCAAAAGCCCTGCCGCTAGTTTGGCCGCCATACCCGCAAAACCCGCCAGTGTACCTACCGACTTTCCGCCGAATAAATCACTTGGTAATGTTTGTACGTTTCCAATTGCTGTTTGAAAGCCAAACAAAATGGTTGCCATAATCAGTACCGCAGCAACCTCACTGTTTGGGTTAGACAACATCAACAGTGCTGGCAACATGATTAAGCAACCAAGCGTAATAACTAACTTACGGGCTTTGTTTACCGACCAACCCGCTCCCAGTCTATTTTGCGCGAGCAGCCCGCCAAACCATGCACCTAGCATGGCACCTACGTAAGGTACCCAACCATAAATAGCCAAGCCCTTTACATCCATGGCATAAACTTCAACCAAATAGGTAGGGATCCAGACAATAAATAGCCACCAAATAGGGTCGATTGCCGCAGTGGCAATAATCACGCCCCAGCTTTGTTTGTGAGATAGTAATTGCCCTGTAGTAGGTGTGTATTCGGCAATAGCACTGCCATCGGCGTTGGTAGCTTCGTTTCTTTGACCTGTAAGAATGTACTCTCTTTCTTCGGCAGTGATCCAAGGGTGTGAACCTGGAGGTGATTTAACCACTATAATCCACGGAATAAGCCAAAGAAGACCGGTACAACCCACTATTACGAATATCGCTTTCCAACTAAAAAATAATGCAAGATAAGCAATTAAGGGAATTGAAATAATGCCACCAATGGCAGCACCAGAGTTGAATATACCCTGCGCTAATGCACGTTCTTTAGTGGGAAACCACTCCGCATTAGCCTTAGCAGCCCCAGGCCAGTTACCTGCCTCTGAAACACCTAAAATAGCGCGGAATATGCTGAAGGTAAGAATTCCTTGGGCAAAAGCATGAAGTACGGTAGCAATCGACCAAATACCAATAGATAGCACGAAACCTATGCGGGTACCTACCCAGTCAAACACCTTACCAAACAAGGCTTGACCGAAGGCATAGGAAAATAGAAATACAATACTAATAATCCCGTACACTTCTTTTAATTCAGCATCGGTTTTATTAGGGTAAATTTCTTTCCCCATAAACGGCCACAATACGCTAAGCGATTGTCTATCTATGTAATTAATCACCGTTGCCAATGCAACCAGGGCAATTACCCACCATCTCAAATTCTTCATACTACTACCTTACCTACTATTACTTGGTCGTCTTTTTTATAAAGCGTACGCTCGAAAACGCTATCCCGTAGGATCTCACTTCGACTTATTACCTTTTACAATTGCCGTTGATGCCCCTTTGGTAAAGGTTTCAGTCACTTTAGGAAGTGGCGTATTATCAAAGGTATTATCAAGAACTTGAGTTTTTGGCTCACCTACCGTGTGATCGATAGTCACTAGCTTGCTATCTACAAACGTATTGCCGCTAATTAGGCTTTGCTGAACACCCAATAGAAAAATGGAAGACTGAGACTTGTTACGCTTGCCCTTTCCAACATTAGAGACATCACTTTCAGTTAACGTGAAATGAGGACCAAAAGTACTTTCATCTGTGCCGCCGCGATAAATTTTTGCAATAGCACCTTCAATGTTTGAAAAGGTAGAATTTTTGATGGTGACGTATTCGGCATTATAAATGCCTAGATCATCTTGCTCTTTGTCTAAACGCAGTACGTCACCAGTAATGTTTTCAAATACACTGTCAGTGATATCGATACTGTCGGCCAAGCTTCTGTAGCCCGCATCGAATACGTGAGAGGAATGGTTCACGTTCAAGTCGGTAATGTGTGTGTTATGAATGGCAAGCTTGTGATTAAACAAGGTAGGTAATTTAGTATTACGAATTAGGACATTACCTGCACTATCAGGCGATTTTTTACCTGATATATTCAACCCATCAAGTTTCAAGCTTCCCCCATCTTCAATTTCAATCATTAAAGAGCGCATGGGGTATAAGGTAACAGAGCGCGGTGACTCTGCTTTTAGTGTTACTACACTTTTCACCTGTAGCTGCTTGTTCAGCGAATAACTTCCCGCTTTAAGCAGTATAGTGCTTCCGCTTTCTGCTTGAGCTACTGCACTGTAAAGCTCGTCTGCAGAACTTACATCAACCGTTTTACCAGAGTCAAAGTCTATGGGTAAGCCTGCTTTCTCATACCAGTTTACACCGGTATCTTCTTTTAGCGTTGGGCTTAAAGATGCTGGAGCGCCGATGTCTAATTGCTGTGCCTGTTCACTTTGCAACAACCCATTCTCGCCACGCACTAATTCAACTTCTTTAACATCGAAACCTTGCGCGAGCTCGTCTTGTGGAAGCTGGCTGGTAAGGTTATTTTTAAACGTAATTCCTGACACATCATCGAAAATCTTAAACGGATTTTCGCCGCTTTTATTTACTACTAGGTTATTGGCAAAGCTGCTGTTGATAGGCGTTGCCGAACGTTCTGCGTCACTACCAGCTGCTAAGTTGATATTGTCCAAATTCACCAAAGTATTGTTGTCAATTTTGGCATTGTTAACTTGATGGTAGCGGTTAATAGAAGAATTCGGCACGCCATTCATTACAGTAAAACCACCGCCAAATCTTATACCCGTTAACCCTTCCATGTAGTTATTACGAACCGTTTGGTCGGCATTGATAATACGGATACCACCAGTGTGGTGCTTACCATTACCAAAGAAAACATTCCCTTCCACTAGGTTTCCATTGCCGTGACGAAGGGTTAGCGTACCTCTACTTTCGAAAAATACGTTATTTAAAAACTGGTTCTTACCTGATTTATTCGAAATGATTTCTACTTCGCCGTTACATCTGTCGAAGTAGTTGTTCTCTACAATAGTGAATGAATCACTTAAGGAGTATTTACTGGTACCAATACGAAGGGTTTCACCACCGTTAGAACCTAAAATTGGGCGAGGGCCAAAGTAGTTGTGATCGATACGGTGATGATTTTGTTGGCTATCTTCCGTATTCAAACGCACCGCCATTGTCACGCCAGCGTTACTTTTGCCTTCTAAGTGGCTATGGTCGAAGCGATTGTGCTTACCGTACATCACTACCCACTTATCAGCGTTAAATTTATCTGGGTTACTAAACCCGTCAATAACCACTTGAGTAACACGAGAGTGATATGCAAGGTTGTCGTCGTTCTCTTTAAACGATACCACTTCACCGGTAGGGCTATATCCGTCTTTAAAAACCAAGCCTTCAACGACTAAGTATTCACCCGCCAGTCGAAGGTTTGACATTCCGGACAATACTACGCCGCCATTAGTTTGCGCCTTTAACGTAATAGGCTTATCTGGTGTACCAACACCTTTAAATAAAATCTCAAAATCTTCCCAAACGCCATCAGCAAGTACAATGGTATCGCCCGCTTTTAACGACTTAGCATGTTTGAGAAATTGCTTTTTATCGGCAACTAAAATGCCATCTGATTGCGATACTTGTAACAAAGGATTGGAAACATCGGTGCTGTCTTCTTTTGCACCAGCTTGTGGAGAAGTGGAATTACAGCCGGCAACAAATAGTAAGCTACAAGTGACTAAAACAGGAACAGAAAACACACTAGCATTCATGCAAACAACCTAAGTTATCTGAAAGACGACAATCGCCTTTATATGATTAAAGAAGGGGCTCTTCAAAACTTAACACTTGCATGAAGCATAAGCAGCGATATCAAATAGCGAGGTGCTGATTAGCGTCATGTCAAAAGTCGAAAATGTTTCAACCTGAGCCGAAAGATACTAAGTATCAATGTAACCAACCCCACAACACAATGTCAACCAGTTGTTAACTTTCTATATTACCAATTAATATACCTATTGATATTACCAAACCAGAAGACAAACATAACTTAATGATTTTGTTTAATTATATAAACTTAACAATTGTAAACCAGGCAAAAATAAAAGCCTCGCAAAGGAGGCTTTTATTTAACTATCGGTAATAATTTATCAACATCTATGTTGATAGTGTTTACTTATTGACTGCTATGAGAAAAGCAAGCCCCCATTAATATCCACATTATTGCCGGTCATATAAGAAGCATCATCACTCGCTAAGAATGCCACAAGCTTAGCGACTTCTTCAGATGTACCTTCTCGCTTAATACAAGTTGCCCCCGCCACATTTGAGCGGACATTGTCTGGGGTGAAGGTGTCATGAAACCCAGTCGATATCATACCTGGGCAAACTGAATTCACGCGGATATCTGGCCCTAATTCTTTCGCTAAGCCTCTGGTAAAGGTAGAGACAGCCCCTTTAGATGTAGCGTATGGAATAGCGCCACCGCCGCCACCATCTCTTGCGGCTTGAGATGAGAAGGTAACAATTGAACTACCCGCTTTCATGTGAGGAATAACCCCCTGTACCATAAGGAACAAAGACGTTAAGTTAACATCGAGTACTTTGTGCCAATGTGCTAAATCCATTTCCAATATCTTTTTACGCTCTACCAGACCACCTGATACATGAACCAGGCAGTCTATAGCCCCGTAAGTCGACAACGTAGTTTCAACCGTATTATGAACATCGGCCTTTTGAGTAAGGTCAGCATGAATAGCAATCGCATTCCCTCCCGCAGCAATTATCCTTTCAACAGTTTCTTTCGCCCTGTCAGCGCTAGCTTGATACGTAATAACAATATTAGCCCCACGAGCAGCAAGCTCTACCGCACAAGCAGCACCAATATCTCTGCCACCACCCGCTACAATTGCAACCTTACCTGTCATCGACATAATCTTATCTCCCGAAATTCATGTTTCTGTATAAGTAGATATTCACGCGAAAGGCTCGTTGATAGTAAACCAGTGAACTGGATGACTCGAATCTGTGGCGAAAACTGCTAGAATGAATATCTGAATATGGTTTAACCCTCAACCTGTTCAAAGACTAACCAACACTATGATAGTCGTCAACCCTCCACCAAACCACTAGTTACCAATTAAAATTACCAAATAGATCAAGATATTCACGGTTATTAAACATTTGATAGGCACTTTTAAAAAACAAAATAAATTGATATAAATCAGATCTATACAGCAAAACCAATTCTTGGAAAACGATTTCAAGCTAAGAAAATACGTTAACAAAAAATTCAAAAAACAACTAAAAAACAAACCAAATTAGTCCCATTTTTTAATTATTGGTTGACAATATGGCATGATACTAATACTGTTTTTGATATGCTGATTGGTTCAAGAAGCAAAATGAACTGTCATCATACTAGTCGATAAGAGACACGAATTAAGTTTGGCATTGGTTAATGGTGAATATTTAATTGGTAAGTGATTTTTTGATAGGAAAAATTTATTGCCCCTTCAATTTTAGCGGGTACATCTGTCATAAGCCACTTTGTTCAATACAGAACCCAATTATTTAGCGAGATGTTAATCTTAAGCTCAAATTACTTATTAAATTAATTAGAAGCAAGATAGCGCACTCGGCTACGAAGTGAAATTAACATCACTCTCAACACAGCCTGTGCCATGATATTTTAGGAGTTATACATGTCAAAACCTGTCATCGGTTTCATCGGTCTAGGCCTTATGGGCGGCAATATGGTCGAAAACTTACAAAAGAAAGGCTACGAGCTTAATGTAATGGACCTTAACAAAGATGCGGTAGCAGCATGTGTTGCAAGAGGTGCTAATGCAGCTTCTTCGGCTAAAGAGCTAGCTGAAGCATCAGATATCGTTATGCTGTGTCTAACCACATCAGCCATTGTCGAAAAAGTAATGTATGCAGAAGACGGTATTCTTGCAGGCATGAAAGAAGGCTCTGTATTGGTAGACTTTGGTACTTCTATTCCTGCATCTACCCGCAAGATTGGTGCTGACCTAGCAGAGAAAGGCGTTGGTATGATCGACGCACCTCTTGGTCGTACACCAGCTCACGCTAAAGATGGTTTGCTTAATATTATGGCTGCGGGCGATATCGAGACCTTCAACAAGGTTAAGCCTGTACTAGAAGACCAAGGTGAGAACGTTTTCCACCTTGGCGCATTAGGTGCTGGTCATACAACTAAGTTAATTAATAACTTTATGGGTATGACAACGGTATGTGCAATGTCTCAAGCATTTGCTGTAGCTGACTTGGCTGGCGTAGATCGTCAACAACTTTTCGACATCATGTCGACAGGTCCATCTAGCTCACCGTTTATGCAGTTCTGTAAGAACTATGCTGTTGATGATGTAAGTGATCTTGGTTTCTCAATCGCAAATGCGAATAAAGATCTTGGTTATTTCTTACAAATGGTAGAAGACTTAGGAACACAGTCTAAAATTGCAGAAGGTTCATCTTCTAACTTGCAGGCTGCATTTGAAGCTGGCATGGGTAACGGAAACGTACCAGAGATTTTTGATTACTTTCTAAAATTAAAAAAGTAGATCCTGTCTGAACTACTTGGGCGCTTGATGCTAACTAATAGCTTTGCTAATTCTGGTTGGTATTAAGCGCCCCGCTACACTTCAATTTATAAAGCAAATAGCAAGACTACTGTGATTTTTGGGGTTACGAGGCAATAACGAAAGCACACACCTGTCGTTAACGTGCTGTGAAGTTAATCGAACTCTTACTATGTTAGTAACTGAACTGTTTCATTAACAATAAAAAGGTGAGGTAACACCCGATGTGCTTCTTATCCTATATCACACAATTGAGACCCCTTTCTTCTACTGTATTTGCTTCGTTTGGTAGCAACGCATCTCTCAAAGACACTCGTTTCAAATTCACATAAGAATTCAAACCCTATTTGTTAAATGGTAGACCGCCATTTAAGAGCTATTTAATTATTAGGAGCAAGTAAAATGCAAAAGCAAAGCGCACTTTTTTTATCAGGCAACGAAACTGAAATAGAAGATATCGGCGGCGGGCTAAAACGCCAAATGCTTGGATATAACGAAGAATTAATGATGGTTAAAGTCTTTTTCGACAAGGGCGCAGAAGGGTACGTGCACGCGCACAGACACTCTCAAGTCACTTACGTTATTGAAGGCGAATTCCACTTCAGCATCAACGGCGAAGTTAAGGTAATGAAACCAGGTGATAGCTGCCTTATTCCACCGCATGCAGACCACGGCGCAGTTTGTCCTACTGGCGGCATATTAATTGACACCTTTAGTCCTCCACGCGAAGACTTCTTAGAGGAATAAAACTGTGAAATTAAATGGCTTACGTTGGTGGGTAATCGCATTAATTGCGCTTGCCACCGTGATTAACTATATCGACCGTCAGGCACTTAGCGTGTTGTGGCCTGATATTGTTGAAGAGTTATTTCCGGATGAATCAGCGTTAGAACGCAAGCAAATTTACGCTAATATTTCCATTGTGTTTGTATTTGCTTACGCGTTTGGGCAAGCCATTTTCGGTAAAATTTTCGACTGGGTTGGTACCCGCTTAGGCTTTGTGCTGTCTATCGGCGTATGGTCGTTGGCCACCATTGCTCATGCATTTGCACAAGGTTTGCTAACTTTTAGCTTATTTCGCGCCATTCTAGGTATTGCTGAAGCAGGCAATTGGCCAGGTGCTGCAAAAGGAAATGCAGAATGGTTTCCCACGAAAGAACGTGCGCTTGCACAGGGTATTTTTAACTCTGGTGCTGCTATTGGTGGCATTATTGCCATACCCTTAATCGCATTTTTGACCGTTTATTTCAGTTGGCAGATGCTGTTTGTTGTTGTGGGCGCAGTTGGATTACTGTGGTTAATTCCTTGGTTAATTCTTGTAAAAGCACCACCTGGTGCTCACCCTTGGATTACTGATGAGGAACGTGAGTATATCCTTACTGGTCAACGTCAAACTACGATGTCAGCAGACATGGTTGAGACTGAAGTAGAAGAGTACAACCCCTCTACTGGTGAGCTACTCAAACGTAAGCAAAGCTGGGGCGTTATTATAGCTTCTGCTGCTATTGACCCTATCTGGTGGCTGTTTGTATTTTGGATCCCCATTTATTTGAATGAAGTTTACGCCATGGATGTTAAGTCTATTGGTATTTACGGCTGGGTACCTTATGTGGGTGCTATGTTTGGTGCTTGGTTTGGCGGGTTGCTTGCTCAAAATAGGCTTAAGGCTGGATGGAATACAGATAAAACTCGAAAGCTCACCATTACGCTTGGTTGTTTAATTATGCTTCCTTCGCTTTTAGCCATGTCTCAGCCTGGTTCTCCTACCATGGCGGTTATTATCATGGCGATCATCTTGTTTGGTTTTCAAACCGCGATTGGTAACGTACAAACACTACCAAGCGATTTATTAGGCAAAAAAGCGGTAGGCACCTTGGCTGGATTTTCAGGCATGGCAGCAAAGTTAGGGGCGGTCGGTTTAACCGCTTTGGTTCCTTACCTTACTGCCGATGGGAACTATGCCCCTGCGTTTATCATTGGCGCAACGCTCGCCATTATAGCAATGGCAGCGGTATGGTTGTTAATTCCTAAAATTGAGCCGCTGAAAAAGCTAGACTAAGCTAGGCTTATACTAAGAAAAGTACTGACGATGGCTACAACATACGTTGTAGCCATTTACCTAATACAAACCCTTTAACTAATAACGTGTCAGCCTTTTTTTTGAGATAAATAGTGGCTACACGATTCTGTAGGCGCCGTACTCCCCACTTCAATGTAAAGCTGCTTTACACTTTATTGCAGGCAATAGCACTTAATTTACGATAGCATAGCGCCTCAGAATACCGCCTAAATTTCACCTATTGCACTATTTAAAACACTATCTATTGCGCTATCGAGCTAGGCTAAAGAGCTAGTTTAAAGAGCACCTTGCTTCTTAGTTTACTGACTTACTAGCTACAGCCCGATAGATTTCTACTTCAGAGGAAAATCTTATGAAAATTTTATCTTTATTCGTTATCGCTACATTATCATTCTCGGCACACGCTTCTGCCAATGACACGCTAAACAAACTAAAAGGTATGTTGGGTGATGCCACTACCCCCTCTTCACAAACCACAGAGACGGCTGAGGCGAGCTCACTGGATGTGTCTAGTTTGGTAAGTATGGTGTCAGAAAATTTAGGCGTAAGTGAAACACAGTCTGAAGGTGGTTTAGCCTCGATTTTTGATTATGCTAAAGGCAACCTGACTACTGCTGATTATTCAGAACTCGCCAGTGCGATCCCTGGTTTAGATTCTTTGTTAGAAAACGTACCTTCGGTTGCGGCAGATTCTACAAATGGCGGCTCAACCATGTCTGGATTACTAAGCAAAGCCTCAGAATATAGTAGCTCTCTAGGCTCTATAAACGAATTAAAGCAACAATTCGATGCGCTTGGCTTAGATGCAGATATGATAAGCAGCTTTATCACACAAATTAACACTTACCTAAACAGCAATGAAGAAACACAGTCTTTACTTCAGTCTGGCTTAGGTAATTTAGCCTCAATGCTTTAATATTTATTTTTGGCGGCTGTATTAGTGATTGACCTATGCCATCACTTATTCGTCGCCTTTTTCTCTTCTTTTTAATACGTCTAGAATAATTATGCCCATAAAAAACTTAGCTACCTCATTTAAGCAGCAACCTAAATGGCGGCGTATTGCTACCTACTTTCTGTTGGCATACTTATTCTACGCATTAATACTGGGCCTTGTTGCGCCTATGGTTCTTGAATCCAAAGCACCAAAAATATTGAGTGAACGGTTAGGCCGAAATGCCAGTATCGAAAGCATTCGTATCAATCCTTTCTTGCTGCGTGCCAGGGTGTCTGGGCTTTCTATTGATGAAGCTAGTAACGATGAACCATTCATTGCGTTTACACTGCTGGAAGTTGATGTGGGCTTTTGGCACACCCTATTCAGCTTTACCCCTACCCTAGAGCACATCTATCTAAATGCCCCTTATGCACGCTTTGCTCGGGTATCGGAAGGTGATACTTCACTAGCGTCTGATCAAGATACCACCGTATTTAATTTTTCTGACATTATAGATACGCTCGCTAAAGCTAATCACGATACAACCGAGCCTGAAGCGCAAGAGCAAAGCGAAATACCTCATATTCGCTTGGGGAAATTTCGCCTGAGCAATGGCCACATTTCAGTGGCCGATTATGTCACCGACACACAGCTTGATTATCCAGAGTTGTCTTTTACGCTAAACAATCTTGATACCCTAGCCACTTCCTTAAATGTAGATGCAGACCAAAGTCAGGTTAGTGGCGCTGATAATAACTCCCTAAGTGCAAAGAACAGCACTGAAAATAGCAGCAAAGAAGAATCAGCCAACCACTATTCTTTTACCCTCGCGACCACCGAAGGCGGCAGCGTTCAATTCGATGGGCAGTTTCAGCTGTCTCCCATAGATATAGCGGGTAGTTTTGAGGTGAGCCAAATTGCGTTAGCTCCGCTTTGGCCATTATCTGATGACATGATTGATGCGAAAATAACAAATGGCGCCCTAAGTTTTTCCCTGGATTATCATTTATCAGAAAACAATAATGATTTTCGCTTTCGAGCAAATAATGCCGACTTATCTTTGTCTCAATTAGTTATCTCAGACAAAGAAAGCCCTAGAATTAAGCTTGCTGAATTACGTGTCAGTGACATAAGCCTAGATACCGAAACGCAGCAGGTTAATGTTGCTAATTTTAGCCTAGAACAGCCTTGGATAAGTGCTCAAATCGACAAATCGGGTGTAGATTTAGTATCAATATTTACCCCAAAAGGATTCGATGAAAAAGCTTCACAAGCGGCCTCGAGCACTTCGTCCACAGGCCCGACAGCCCCGACAAAAGCCTCACCTGCGACGCCTCCCGCAACCGCGCCAACGTCATCAGATTATAGCGCCAGCGCAGCGCCAAACACAGGGAACTCAGCTTCTGTTGATGCCACACAAAGTGATAAAGCGGCGTGGCGGGTAGTACTGCAAGCGTTCGCGTTAAACGAGGGCGATGTACTCGTACGAGAAAGTATGGTTTCTGACGGGGTTAATTGGCGAGTGTTTCCGCTAAATTTAACCACGGGCGTGATAGATTCTACCCTGACAACCCCAATCGATTACACTATTGATATAAAGCTCGGTGGCAGCCTAGCGCAGTCTTCCACTTCAAGCCTACCCGACACTTTATCGATAGCCACACCCGCTTCATCGATAAGCAGTAAAGGCGCTATTTTGGCAAATGTTCAAGCCGTGTCGGGGACTATTGATATCAGCCAATTCGGCCTTTCCCAACTTCAGCCTTATGTAGAGCAGTATTTAAACCTTGCTCTTGAAGATGGCAGCGCAGCTCTTTCAGGTAGTTTTGAAGCCAATAGTGACAGTAAAATAGTATTTGATGGCCAAGCAAATGTAGCTTCACTCACAATTATTGAGGGCTTAAAGCAAGAGCCTTTACTGCAATGGGCCGATTTGCAAGCAGAGGGAATTAAATTTAACTCTATTACCAACGCCCTTTCTTTAGAAAAAATAACGCTGGATAAACCTTACGCTAAACTTCTAATTGCACAGGATAAACAAACCAATTTTGGCAATATCGTCGTTGACCAAACCGCTTCAACGACTCCTGCTACTTCAACAGCAGAAATGGAACCTGATACCCAAACTGAATTAAATCAGGAAGCCCTCCTAAGCGCTGGCGAAGACGCCTCTGAGCTTGTTATTCGTATCGATGAAATAGTCTTTAATGATGGTAGCGCCTACTTTGCTGACAATTCTTTACGCCCACGCTTTGCTTCTGGCATTGAGAGCTTAAATGGCAGTATTACTAAGCTCTCATCAAATGCCGACACCGCCGCAAATGTAGACGTAAAAGGTAAAATAGATGGCTACGCGCCAGTTGCTTTGTATGGCGCAATTAACCCGCTAATAGAAGACATCTTTTTAGACCTCACGTTTACCGTAGAAGGCGCGGAACTAACGTCTGTAAACCCTTATTCGGGTACTTATATGGGCCACTTTATTGATAAAGGTTTATTGTCCCTCGATATACAATATTTGCTTGAGGACAACCAATTAGCGGGCAATAACCATGTTGTCATCGACCAACTTACCTTAGGTAGAAAAACGGACTCTGAGAAAGCGTTAAGCTTACCGCTTGGGCTGGCCATAGCCTTGTTAGAAGACTCGAACGGTGTTATTGATCTGGGTCTTGAAGTATCTGGTGATTTAGATAGCCCAACCTTTGGGTTCGGCTCTATCATATTAAAAGCAATTGGTAACTTGATCACGAAGGCGGTGACTGCGCCATTTTCGTTGTTGGCGAACTTAGTGGGCAGCGACGACGATGAGCTTAACGAAATCGACTTTGCACATGGCTCATCACAGCTAAGTGATGCTGCATCAAGCAAACTCGCTACCCTTGCCGATGCGCTAGCAAAACGCCCTGGACTTCGCGTGAATATTGAAGGCACTGTAGACGAAGTACCTGACGCTTATGAACTAGCGGAACAGAAACTGCAACAACAGCTGTTAGCCCTTTCTGGCCAAGAGGCGCTACCAGAAAGCTTGTCGCCAAGTACCATGCCGATAAGCGGCCCTCTAGCTGACGCATTAAGTGAGTTATTCGTTAGCAGCACCGGCAAAACAGTAGAAGAAGAACGCGGAGTGGTAATAGCTAAGTTGCAGCAAAGCGATGGTGATAAAAGTGAAGGTGAAGGTACAAAAGATACTGAAAATAGCGAAACAACACCTGTTCAAGTAACACCTGATGCCGCACAAGTTGAACAAGCACTGTATATTGCCATGTACAATCAAGTAAGAAGTGCCATGGACATACCGAAGCGGGAACTTGCCCATCTAGCTGATGCGCGCGCCAAAATGGTGAAAAACTTTTTGGCAAATGACCTTGCGATAGACGCTAATCGTCTGTTTTTGTTAAACAGTCGACAACATTTACAGCTTAAAAAAAGCGGAGTCGCCTTAACGCTTGAGGCCAACTAAAGGTAGGGGCTAAGGTGTCTGGGTTAATCCCAAACACCTTCATTTAAGTCTTAAGCTTTACTCGTAGGTGCTCTGCGCGAGCTAGGTTTGCCAGCGTTAGAGCGACCTGAGCCTCCCGGCTTTCCTGAACCGCCAGGCTTACCAGAGCCACCTGGCCTACCCTGTCCTCTTGGACCATTTCGGCTACCTGAACGACGTGCTGGTCTATCACCTTGGCTATTACCATTACCATTGCCACCTTGAGATTGACGCGGGCGCTTAGGCTTGTTTGGCTTTTTAGGCGCTGACAATGTGGTTTCAGGTACCTTAGCTTGAGGCTCAAAACCTTCAATAATTTGGCGCGGAAGTAATTGTTGAATAAGAGTTTCGATATCTTTAAGTTGATCTAGCTCATCAATACTAACGAAAGACCAAGCTTGACCACTGGCCCCAGCTCTACCCGTTCTGCCAATTCGATGCACATAGTCAGCAGGCGTGTTTGGTAAGTCGATATTAATAACAATAGGTAGCTCGTTGATGTCGATACCGCGAGCAGCAATATCAGTCGCTACCAGCACATCAATTTCACCACTTTTAAACTCAGACAGCGCCTTTGTACGCGCACCTTGGCTTTTATTGCCATGGATTGCTGCACTTGGAATACGCGCTCTACTCAGTTTGTCTGCAATACGGTTAGCGCCATGCTTAGTTCTGCTAAACACTAACACCTGCTTCCAACCATTTTGCTTAATTAGGCTAATTAAGGCCGCTGTTTTCTTAGACTTGTCGATAGGCACTAAATGCTGCTGAACTGTTTCAACAGTAGTATTAGCAGGTGCCGTAGACACTTTCTCAGGATTGTTCGTAATCGTTTGCGCCAGCGTGGTTATTTCAGAAGAGAAAGTCGCTGAGAACAATAAGGTTTGTCGCTTAGTCGGCAACAATTTAAGAATACGTTTTATGTCATGGATGAAGCCCATGTCTAGCATTCTATCGGCTTCATCTAACACCAAGGTTTCAAGTTGGCTGAACTTAACCGCGTTTTGTTGGTATAGGTCGAGCAAGCGGCCAGGGGTGGCGATAAGTACATCAACACCTGAGCGTAGCGCTTTCATTTGCGGGTTAATACCCACACCACCGAATACCACGGCGGTTTTAAGTGGCAAAAACTCACTAAACGATTTTACGTTTTCTTCCACCTGCGCCGCAAGTTCACGGGTTGGCGTTAAAATAAGTGCGCGAACACAATTAGATGCAGCGGGTCTGCCGTCCAATAAACGGTGTAGCAAAGGCAAAGAAAAGCCTGCTGTTTTACCTGTACCTGTTTGCGCTGCTGCCAGTATGTCTTTGCCTTCAAGAATAATGGGAATAGCTTGCTGCTGAATGGGCGAAGGCGTTGTATAGCCTTGTTTTTCAATAGCTTGTAGTAGCGGGGCAGCTAGGCCCAACTCAGAAAAAGACATGGATAACTCCTGGAAATAAAAATTAGGTTACGCAACGTAACCGGTCTGCGCTGAAGGGTTATCAGTCTGAAGCAGGTGTAAAACGGTAAAGTTCGTAATGTGAAACGCGAGAGGGACTTGCAATAGTAATTATAAAAGCAGAAACAATTATCAAATTAAAATAGTACCTACAAAATGCGGGCGCATACTACCACTGTTTGGCCTCACTCGCTAGGTTAATTTTTAACCTCGACGTAAAGATCACATACAATGAAGGTATGTATAACGTAGCCATGGCTTTACCTTTCACTTTGTAGCGCTCATCACATTGTTCATAGCACTATGCAATCGCCAGACCCGATAGAAACGTCTATTGAAAACTACTCTTGTGTCTAATTGAACTAATTCAAGAAATCGACATAATTGTGCACAAATAAACCGATTATTAACGGGTGAATTAGTTTAGTAACCTTATAAACATGTGTTTTGCCAGCGAAATCCGTTAACCAGTATTATACTAATCGTTAAATGCCTCGTTATATGCATTAACGTCATCATTTACTAATAAAAAATAACTAGGCATTAAACGACATTTGGCATTATTGATTAACTCGAGTTTCTTGATTGAAAAGTCTTCGTTCCGACATTGCACTTACATCTATAGCTTCTGTTGCCATTATCAGTGTATTGATAATGGCTTTGTCTATTCGTGTTTACGAAACCTTGTATCAAGATTTTGTTGCCTACCAATTTGACGCTCTGGCTGAAAATATGGCCGTCGATTTACTGCCTGTAATCAACTATAGCGCCGGAAGCTTTGACCAAACTCAAGTTCTACTTCGATTAGACAAATACGAATACGTTGAGTTTGCTCGTATTTACAACGAATACGATGAATTGGTCAATCATTACGTTGGTAACCCAAATATCGAAAATGGGTCATCTTCCACTCGGGCTGTTGATGAAGCTAATTACCTTCATTTAGACAATGGCTTTCACACCATTAATAACAACATATTTGTTATTAAAACGATTGGTGAAGTGGATCTTCCCATGGGAAAGCTCGTTTTATCCTACGACATTCAACATCCACTTGCCGAAAATCGTTGGAAATTTATTGGACTCGTCTCGCCTGTTGTCATCATTCTTCTTCTCATCACCGTCATCACTACTGTGCGTTTACAAAGGCGCTTGCTTACCCCGCTGACTTCGCTAATTGCGAAAATGAAAAAAGTCGAAAAAGAAGCAAACTACGATGTAAAAGTCTCGGAAGAAGGCAAGTTTGAAATTGCTTCACTTGGGCGCGGTTTCAATAGCATGATGCTGCACATAAAAAATCAAATAGACATTAATAAGCGCAAAACCCTGTTGCTCGAAAGACAGCAGTCTCAAATGGAGAAGCTTGCTAACTTCGATACGCTAACAGGGTTACCCAACAGACAGTATCTAATGAAAAGCTTATCGATTGAATTAGCTAGTGCTAAAAGAGACAAGTCCCAAGTTGCGCTTATGTTTCTCGACTTAGATGGTTTTAAGCAAGTCAACGACTCTTATGGCCACGATGCTGGTGACAAACTACTTTGCGGCATTTCATCTGAAATATCTGATGCTATGCGCGATGGCGACATAGTGGGTCGTCTTGGCGGCGATGAATTTCTTATTATCTTAGTGGGCAACCCTACGAACTCACAACTGGAAGCAATAGCGAAGCGACTCATCAATAGAATCACCCAACTGCATCATATTGATGGTTGGCGAATAGACCCTAGCGTTAGCATTGGTATTGCCCTTGCTACAGATAGTAATTACGCCGCGTCCACGTTAGTCACAAACGCTGATGTTGCTATGTATAAAGCGAAGAACGAGGGCAAAGGTCGTTACGTTTGGTTTACTGCGTCGATGCAAGAGGCAACTAGACGCAAAATTCAGGTGGCTACTCACCTTCCTCAAGCCATCGAGAACAATGAATTCCATTTAGTTTATCAAGCTAAAGTCAACAGTGAGGGTGAGGTGGTTGGTTTTGAGGCCTTATTGCGCTGGTTTGACAACGAGCTTGGTAATATTTCTCCAGCTGAGTTTATACCCATAGCCGAGCAAAGCGACAGAATTTCAGAAATTACACTTTGGGTGATAGTCCAAGCTTGTTTAGAGATACCCCATATATCGGAGCACTATGGTGAAAATATTAGAGTTTCAATCAACCTTTCCGCTTACGATTTAAAAAACGTTCATGTGACCGAATTTATTTTGGAGGGGTTACGTTCCGGTGGGATACCCAGAAATAATGTGGAATTTGAAATCACCGAATCGGCTTATATGAATAATTTCTCTATCGCAAATGCCTTTTTAGCTGAGCTCAAAAAAGAAGGCTGCAAGATATCCTTAGACGACTTTGGAACGGGTTACTCATCATTAAGTTACATCACAGAGTTTAACATCGACACGCTTAAAATAGACCGTCAGTTTGTGAGTCAAATTGGCACATCAAAACGTTCTGAGCTTATCACTATCACCATTATCGAAATGGCGAAAAACCTGAATTTAAATGTATGCGCTGAGGGTATTGAAACCCATGAACAGTCCGCGTTTTTAACCGATAATGGTTGCAACATTTTACAAGGTTTTTTATACAGTAAGCCTATACCGCTTGACGCTTTGTTTTCACAACTAGAAGAACAGGCTTTTTTGCGCCAAGTGAACTAAATTGATACATACACCACGGTTAGACCATTAGGAATTGTTGTTCCCTCTGGTAGATAGCCAACACTTGACTCATGTTCTATAAGAAAAGTGACCATTTCTTCGATATTGCTAACATTCGAAGGTGGAACACTACGCCCACTGAATCGCATTTGCGCCCAGAATGACTGAATTCGGGATTCAGGCAACCCTATAACTTGAGTATTGAAGACTTTTCGAATATAGGTACCAGATTCGAACTCTACGGGTGACAACCCATTGAGAGAACCTCCCATAAACAAATTGCGTATTTCGCTTTTACTCAGCTGAAGCGTTGACTCGGCTGAATTAGCCACCACCAACACACGTTCACGTGCGTGCGCTAAAGAGGCAAGCACTGTCGAAGATAAGAGCACGAATAACACTAAGTAACGCATCAAAACACCCACTCTACGCCCACTTGATAGAGACTTGCGCGCCTATCAAAATCAGCATTTGTAGGTGGAACATAAAACAGCGATGTTTTGCCCTCTTTGCCCTTCAAAAAAGAAACTTCGGTCTTAAACGCAAGGCTAGTACTGTAATCCCAACGAACACCAAAGGTTAAAGAATCTAAGTCATCGGTAGGAAATAAAGCATTAATTGAATCAACCGAGGTTGATAGTAAATCGAGTAACGGGCTCACCCCTAACGGGATAGTATTTTCAATACTGTTCTCGTCCTGACGTGACCTTGCTATCGTAGCGTGAAATAACAACGAGTTATGATATCGCCCTAGTGTTAGGTAATAGCTGTTGATACCAGATAAAACATCAAGATCAGAATCTACCGACATTAATTCTGCGCTGACAAACCAATCCAGTGATGTATAGCCTGCACCAAACTCATAAACTGAGACACCGTCGTCTAATCTAAATTTTGCTGCAAGTTCTTCGAATCCAGCCGAGGTGAGCCCCCCAACTAATTGGTCGATTAGCACGCTATTATCGACAACTTCAGTTACTCTCATAAAAGACGAGCGAAAATGGAAGCCATCATAAGTCAATGAAAGCACCGCACCATAAATATCGTTGATATCAACATCAAATGCGTCTTGGCCTGAGAAAAGTTCGCCATCGAAATCTCCCCAATATCCCTCAATCTCTAGTCCAACGTTTTGAAATTGTGTTTTGTGCCTAACGTTCAAGCCTTCGTAGCCCGAATAAAAAAGCCGTCGACTATAAACTTGCTCAGGTGCATTAAGCCAAGGGTAAGAAAAACCTACATCAACAACATCGGAATACTTGAGTACAGGTAATCGAAGTCGCCCAACATTGAACTGCCACGATGATGAAGGTTGATAGGTAAGATAAAGCCAATCTAATCCTGAATCTCTATCTGGCCCGGTGTGGAGTATTCCCTGAGCAGAAATTGAAAACTGATTATTAATCGCATAATCGGCTTGCAGTGCGATGAGTGAATCTTCAGAAAAGCTCCACGAGTTATCGTAATTTGCATAAGACGCTTCGCTTGTGGACAGCTGACCACCTACGACCCTAGCAAACCCAGAAAACGTTAGATCGCGATGAGTATCTGCAATCGCAATAGGCGTAAAAAGCGCTAAGGAGAGCAAAGCAGTAATATATTTCAGCATCTAGGTCATAACTCAGTAGATAGCTATAGCAGACCAAAGCAAGGGAGCTAGCTGCTAGCTTTATTAGATAATTAATAGCATCGGTGGTAACAATTACCAGCCAGACTTAAGTATTAGGGAGTATTCATACGGCCTTTAAAACCACTAGATACAACGCTAAATGATACTAGTCTGTTGTAAAAATAACGGTAAGACTGTCTGGAAGCTCAACATCTTCAGGTAAATAACCAATGCTGGCTTCGTTTTCACTTAAGTAACTTATCATCTCGTCAACACTGTCCACACTGGTGGGCGGTTTATTCCTACCGCTGAACTTCATCTGTGCCCAGTAAGACTGAATTCTAGATTCAGGTAGCCCTATAACATGAGTATTGAAGATAACCCGAATATGGGAGCCGCTCGCAATTTCTACAGGAGCAAGGTTAGATTCCGAGACACCACCCATGAAGATATTTCTGATTTCCCCCTTACTCAAAGAAACCGGTTGATCAGCTAAATGCGCGACCACTACCACTCGCTCGCGCCCCTGGGCAAATGCACAAAAAATAAAGGAGATAATGATTACAGCGAAGGCAAATTTCGACATTAAAATACCCACTCCATACCTAACTGATAAAGTGTGGCTCGCCGGTCAAAATCAGAATCAATGACATCTAATTCAAAAAACGATGTTTTTCCTTCTTTTCCTTTTAAAAATGACACTTCAGCTTTTAATGCTAAATTATTTCGAAAATCCCACCGGGCCCCTAACGTTAATGAGTCTAAGTCATCCGTTGGGAAGTACGTTTTTACTTCCTCTACAGCGAAATGAAGCGCATCAAGTTGCGGCGCAATACCAACAGGTATCGGGTTTTCAATATCATTCAATGATTGGCGAGATGAGCCCACCGTGGCGTGTAATAGCACTTCATCAAAGTAATAACCTAAAGAGACATAAAAACTGTCGATACCGCTTAGAATGTCTAAGTCTGATTTAACTGACATCCATTCAGCAGAAGCAAACCAATTCAGCGAATCGTAGCTGATACCGAATAAATAAGAGGTAGCTCCACCGTCAATATCTAAGATATCTGCAGTGTCTGAAAAGCCTGCGGCTCGTAAGCCTTGAATTAATGGGTCCAACTCGGTTAAATCAGTGTCGGTATCGTTCGCATGAATAGTGGCCGTTCGAAATTGAAAACCTCGGTAACTTAGCTCTACTACTCCGCCATACATGCCATCGACCGTAACATCAAAAGCCGTTCCGCTGGAGTGTATCTCGTCGCTGTAGTTCCCCCAGTAAGCTTCTAATGAATAGGCGACCTCATTAAATGAACCTAGATAACGCGCATTCACCCCTTTGTACTGAGAAAACAGATAGCTGCTGTAAAGTTGCTGCGGCGCATTTAACCATGGATAAGCGAAACCAACATCTATGACATCAGAATACTTCAAAAAAGGCGTGCGTATTTGCCCAAGATTAAACTGCCAAGATGCGTTAGGTTGGTAGGTTAAATATAACCATTCAATACCTGATTTTCTCGTCTCATCACTATGCCATAATAACTGCCCAGAAAGAGAAAAGTGATCATTGAGAATATAATCGGCTTGTAGCGCCGCCAATGATTTTTCAGAGAAGCTTACCGAATTTTCATAGCCCTCGTACTTAGCTTTATCGGTAGATAAGTAACCGCCGACTAAACGCGCAAACCCAGAAAATTGTAAATCATTTGAAGTTTTGGCGAAGGCTCCAAAGGAAGAGAAGCTCGCGATTATAAGCAGTATTGTGAACCGACTAACCAATGGGAAACCTTATAAGCAAATAAGTAGTAAATTAACTATCACAAGCATCTTGTAATTATTAACCTAAAATCCACTTTTCGCCAGTTTAGGCAGTAAGTTAAGAGAAATTTTTTGCTGGGAGATAAAATGCGCTACCAGAAGTGAAAGTGACCCCCTCACTCTGGTAGCAACTTGTAGAATAGATGGTTTCTTTTACTATTTAACGTCTAGACATGCATCAGTAATAGCTTGCCAGTTTTTCGTTTCAACCCACTCAGGCTTGGCTACCCAAGTTCCACCCACAGCGAAAATATTGCTCATGGATAAATAATCTTGGTAGTTACTTTCTGACACACCGCCGGTTGGACAAAAGCGTGTATCTTTAAATAATCCACCTACCGCTTTTAAAAACGCCGCGCCGCCAGAAAGAGAGGCAGGGAACAACTTCATTTCACGAAAGCCATGCTCTCTTGCTAAAACAATATCAGCAACGGTGGAAACACCAGGTAAAACAGGTAAGCCACAGGCTGTTAATGCTGTGAGTAAGCGCTCGGTGACGGCTGGCGTCACTATGAAATCAGCGCCCGCGTCTTTAGCAATTTTTAAAGAAGCTTCATCGATAATTGTTCCCGCGCTTACAATCATTTCAGGTAGAGCTGCTTTTATCGCTGTAATAGCTTCGGCAGACTTTTCTGAGCGAAGTACCACTTCTACCGTGCGCAAGTTCGCTTCATACATCGCTTTTGCGATATCTACACCATCGTCTGCGTTATTGACTTGGATAATAGGTAAAAGCTTCTGCTCTCCCATAATTGAAGATATAGAATTCATAGTTTTCTCTGTGTAATTTTGCGTAAGGATCAGGTTAAATTTTTACTAAAGAGGCTATAAGCGGTGGCATCCACAATGGCGCCTTTGTGCTGGATAACAAAGCCCGCACTTTTTGATGCTTTCTCAACCGCTTCTTTTTGTGACGAATCTTCTAGTCTTGCCCCAAGATAAACGCCGTTGAAAGCATCGCCTGCAGATGTTGTATCTACCACATTCTCAACTGGCGTAAGAGGGACTTGAGATATATCACCCTGTTGATTGATAACGGTAACAGCGTCACTACCATTTTTTATAATCACTTCGTCGAAGGTGTAATCACTCAAAAACTTCAGTGTTTCGTCGATAGTGTCTATGCCGTATAAGAAGTTAAAGTCTTCAATACCGGGAAGAATAATATCTGCTAGCTCATAAGCTTTTGCGTAAAGGCGCTTAGCATCGTCTTTACTTTTCCACAACGAAGGGCGGTGGTTGATATCAAAAACTAACTTAACGCCAGCCGATTTTAATCGGGTTAATAAAGAGAAATACGTCGAAAGGTCTTCTTCGTTTATTATCGCTAGACTAATACCACTAAACAACACCATATCGAAGGCAGTCATTGCTGCGATATCGTTGCTATCTAGCGTTTGCATCATGCTTTTAGCTGCAGAATCCGAACGCCAATAAACGAATGAGCGTTCACCAGTATCATCTGTGTATATACGGTATAGACCTAGGTGCTTATCTTCATGCCTGCCAATAAATCGTGGATTTATCCCTTCATTGACAGCATGCATGACCATTTCATCACTTAGCGCATCTTTGCCGACTGCACTGATGTAATAAACATCATGTTGGGGAAACGTACGTTTCATATAAACTGCTGAATTATATGTGTCACCTGCGAAACCTTGAGAGAGTAAGCCGTTTTCGGCTTCCCTAAGCTCTGACATACATTCGCCAATAAAACCAACTCTCATGCTACACAGACTCCAATTTAATTTGCACTGTCTACTTAACGTAGTAGCCGTTTAATCCGAAGGCCAGCTAAATGTTGATTCCAGATAGACTTCGCTTACCTAATCCCCTTTTTTATGGGATTATCGTCGCTATCTAGCCTAATCACAGTGAACCTATACTGACTTCACTTTTTTTGCTCGCCAACTATGGCCATATAAGCCATTTACGATGTTCATTTTGTGTAAAAGAAATGTCACACGAAAAACACAATCTAACCAATTGGACGACCAAATACAACCAATTTATTTTACCAGAGAGAAGACCGGTTATTACCAAGCATAAATATCTCGACATTTATTCGTACTTTTAACTGTGATTAGCACAACGATATTTGTCGCACTTTGCGAATAGACGCATTTTCAGGCTACAATCTGTGTAACAGCGACGTTACCAAAATATGTAAATAAGGTTAAAACATGAAATCTCGCCGGCTTTTCTGGAGTATTGTAGAAAAACTCGAAGACTTAATCGATCAAGGTATTTGCCCAGCTGGGAGTCGACTGCCAGCGGAACGAGAACTAGCACAGACCTACAATGTGAGCCGTCCTACTATTCGCGAGGCAATAATCGCACTAGAGGTTCGCGAACGAGTGGAAGTGAAAACCGGGTCAGGAGTCTATGTATTAGCACAAAAGAATGCCCAACACTCAGTAAAAACTATTAGTGCTTTCGAGCTTACTCAAGCCAGAGCATTGATTGAAGGAGAAGCCGCCGCGCTGGCCGCATCTACTATAAGCGATGACGAAGTTTCTGCGCTTAAGAAAGCCTTATCAGATATGGCCTCCCCAGACATTGCGGACGAAGCTGATCAGCGTTTTCACCATATTATCTCCCAAGCCACACATAACCATGCGGTGCAACTTTCGGTTGAAAACCTATGGGAACTTCGCCGATCAACGCCCGAAATAGTAGCGGCCTATAACGATGTCTGTTCTCAAGGTATTGAACAACGAATAAAAGAACATACGGAAATTTTCAACGCTATTGCCAACAAAGACACTGCAGCCGCTCGTAAAGCAATGCACAGCCACTTTAATCGTCTAATAAATGCGTTATTTGATGCTAGTGAGGCCAGAGAGTTAGAAGAGATTAAACGGAAAACGGATAAGACAAGAGGCTTATATTCTATTTCTCATCTAAGTAAGTAAATCACCTGCCTTGATGAAAACTGTTTTTTCGTAAAGCACAAACAAAACAGGCTTCTTTCGAAGCCTGTTACTTAGTAGGGTACTCAGAGTATTTTTGTTTTTCTTGTATGAGTTTGTATTTGAGTAAATCTGTTTTTACTAATACGGGTGTTTAAAAAGTAGCGCGTCAGCATTAGTCGCGTTAGCTTCAGCTTAAAATATATAAACATCACGCCACTTTGTCAACCATAACCGATAAAAGACATTACCAATAGCCATTACCAATAAACATTAAAAGGCTATAACGTTACCTTCTTCAACTTAACTGCTTTTATTTAAATACACATTTTGTGTACAAAATTGCTTTACGGCATGCAAAATTCAGTTTAAAAAGCGCGCTATTGTTTAGTCTATAATTTCGAGTATTCTGCTCGTCATGGTTTTGCGAATTATAATCAAATGATCTTAAATACGTTTTTCGACTTCATACAAGAAAAATGGGCTCTGATACAAGCATCGGTGTATACCACGACGTTTCTCATTCAAGTTTTGCTCATCGCGGTTATATACGCACTGGCTTTTATTCTGGCAAGACAAGTTAGAAAGCCTTTCAAGTTCACACGTGAATTGCCACAAAGCGGGGCACATACAATACACAACATGCTATTCAAACTTGGCGGCACACTGTTTCCCGTCATTACCATTAGCATACTTAAATTGACGACTGTTTTAGGTGAACAATTTCAATTCGATGCATGGGTACTAGAAATAGCGGTTGTTGTGGCAGTTATGCTATTTGTTGCTTCGTTGATTAGAGGGTTTATAGATAACCCTGTTTTCGCCGGTTTCATGCGGTGGATAGGCTTGCCTATTTTATTCTTACATTTAGTCGGCGTATTACCTGTTGTTACTAGTGCACTGGAATCGATGTCTTTATCGATTGGCAATGTGGATATTTCAGCCTATGGAATAACACGCGTATTTCTTTTTGGCGGCTTACTGTTTTGGTTAGGTCGAGCATCTAACACTCTTGGAAAAGACATTATTCGCAGCCACACTACGCTAGATGTGTCTACAAAAGAAGTGTTCGCAAAACTCTTTGAAGTTGCCTTATTTTGCATTGTATTCCTGCTACTACTAAACGTGATGGGAATAAATCTCACCGCCTTAGCGGTATTCGGTGGTGCACTGGGCGTAGGGTTAGGCCTTGGGTTGCAATCTATCGCTTCAAACTTTATATCCGGCATTATTATATTGCTTGATAGGTCATTAACCGTAGGTGATTTCGTAGAACTTGAAGACGGCCAAAAAGGTATCGTACGGGAATTTAAAATGCGCTATGCGGTTCTCGAAACCTTCGACGGCAAAGACATACTCGTGCCTAACGAAAAGTTTATTAGCTCGCTATTAATAAACTGGACTCACAAAGATCCTAAACAGCGCTACCGCATCGATTTTTCAGTCGCTTATAAAACTGATATTCGAGCAATGGTAGAAATTATAAAAGATGCAGTAGCTCAACACCCTCAGGTTATCAGTGGTGAAGACATCCCCTTTGAAGAACTGCCAGATTGCGAAATTGACAGTTTTGGCGACTCAGGCGTTAATATGTTTGTTGAGTTTTGGATGGATGGTGTTGATGATGGAAAAAACCGTGTTGGCGGAGACCTTTTATTAACCGTGTTCGAAACCCTGAGAGAACATCAGATTGAAATCCCCTTCCCTCAACGTGAAGTGCGTGTGGTTAATGAAAACGGTATTGGTATTCGAAATACCACCCCTTAGTAACGAGAAAGTAATACATCCCACTGCCATTGGGCATCGCGTAGATTTAGCAGGTCGATAAACTTCTGATAATCGGCCTGCCCCATGGCATGGGCTACCGTTTTTAGCTGAGCTTTGGCTCTTATGGCTTTCACCTGTAGCAACTCTAAGCGTTTGTCGGCACTTTCACCAAAGTTAGTGTCTAGAATGTCATTGGCTTTTTTGCTTGCATCCCAAAAGGTTAGCACATAGCCAATGAGTTTCAGGTGTACACCTATCATCTGTTTACTTTCCAGAACGTGAGCCAAAGTAGACGTAGTCAGCCTTTTCTTAAAGCCACTCTCCGTTTCTGGTTTTGCACTATCTGATAAGTGCTCAAGTGCTTCTTTGTATTCTTCAATTAGCCTAATATGCTGCTCGCCCCCATACTGCTCACTTGAAAGTGAATTCAAATCCTCGGCCAGTATTTCTAGGTTCACAAGCTGTCGCTGTATCGTTGCCATGATTAGTTATTAAATACTTAGGTATGCTAGATGGTTTTATGGGTTATTGTCTGATGCATCAGTGGCGTTCAATCACTGCGTTAACATTACTACTTTGCAGGTATTTTTTGCCGCTACTACTCTGTACTCAGCTTTCACACTTTAACTGCTATTTATTCATCGCCACTTCTATGCACTTAAAACGAGAAAATTTAAAACGTGATAATCTGCAACATGACTAAAGCGCGTATTAGTTTTTATCTAAGCTGTTCAGTGTATAGAAAGTTTGCGGGAGGTGCAGCGTTAATCTTGGGTATCTTTTTAACGCCTCTCAGTGTTTCTTTTATTTTTACAGTAAAAAACGCGGGCACTTCAACAATGCCCGCGTTTCTATTAAGTAAGATAGTCTTTAACTTTACTGTTTTAAAGGACTGCTTAAGTCATGACGTAAATCGAAGCGATCAAGGGTCATCACTTTTGTCCACGCATCTACAAAATCCTTTACAAATTTAGTTTTCGCGTTGTCATACGCGTAAACTTCAGATACTGCGCGCAATTCACTATTTGAACCCAACACTAAATCGACGGGTGTAGCTGAGTAGAGCACTTCCCCGGTTTTACGGTTTATACCCTCATAAATAGCAGCGTCGTCTGTTTTTCTCCACTTCACATTCATATCAAGCAATGTGGTAAAGAAATCATTGTTGAGCGTGCCTACTTTATTAGTGAAAACACCATGAGTGCTATTACCGTTGTTCGCACCTAACGAACGCATACCACCAATTAGTACCGTCATTTCTGGAACGGTTAAGTTAAGTTGGTCTGCTTTATCTACCAGCATTTCTGCAGGTGAACGATAGCTAGTATCTGCATTGTAGTAGTTGCGGAATGCATCAGCCGTTGGCTCTAACAGTGAGAATGAGTTCACATCAGTTTGCGCTTGGGTTGCATCACCTCGCCCTGGTACGAACGGCACCGAAACCTCAACGCCTGCATCGGCAGCCGCTTTTTCAATCGCCGCCCCACCTGCTAATACAATAAGATCAGCCAATGAAATTTTAGGGCTTGATGACTTTTTGCCATTAAAGTCTTTTTGGATCTCTTTTAATTTAGCGATCACAGCTTTAACGGTTTCAGGTTCATTTACCGACCAGTCCATCTGTGGTGCAAGTGCAATACGAGCGCCATTTGCGCCACCTCGGTAGTCAGAAGCTCTAAAGCTTGCCGCCGAGCCCCACGCTGTTTTAACTAGCTGCTGTACGCTAAGTCCCGAATCTAAAATAGTTGCTTTTAACTTTTTAGCATCGCCATCACTAACAAGCTTGTGATCAGTGATAGTTACTGGGTCTTGCCATACAAAATTTTCTTCAGGAATATCGTTACCAAGATAGCGTGCTTTAGGGCCCATATCGCGATGGGTTAACTTGAACCAAGCTTTAGCAAATGCCGTTTGATATTCTTTGGGATCGGCTAGAAAGCGTTCTGCAATCTTACGATATTCAGGGTCGTATTTAAGTGCGAGATCGGCCGTTGTCATAACCGGCGCGTGTCGCTTCCCTTCCACATGAGCGTCTGGCACTGCAGTTTGCGCCGACTCATCAGTAGGTATCCATTGAATAGCGCCCGCTGGGCTACGAGTTTGTTTCCACTCAAAACCTAATAGGTTTTGCAGGTATAAACTGGTCCATCGCGTTGGCAGTTGTGTCCAAGCACCTTCTAAACCACTAGTAACGGTATCTTCAGAATGTCCTTTGCCGCAGTTATTTTTCCAACCAAGGCCTTGTTCTTCTAAACCGGCACCACCGGGTTCTGCTTCTAAACAGTCCGCAGGCTTGTGAGCGCCATGCATTTTTCCAAATGTATGACCACCAGCGATAAGCGCCACTGTTTCTTCATCATTCATGGCCATGCGATTAAATGCGGTACGAATGTTCTTCGCTGAACCCAAAGGGTCTGGTACACCTTTGGGGCCTTCTGGATTGACGTAAATTAAACCCATGTGAGTCGCGCCTAATGGGCGTTGCAACTCACCGCCTTTGTCTTCACGATCGCTTGCTAGCATTTCTACTTCAGGTCCCCAATAAACCATATCAGGTTCCCAGTCGTCGGTACGGCCACCCGCATAGCCATAGGTATCAAAACCCATGTTTTCCATACCTACCGTGCCAGCAAGTATCATAAGGTCACCCCAAGATAATGCTTTCCCGTACTTTTGTTTTATTGGCCAAAGAAGTCTGCGCGCTTTATCTAGGCTTGCATTATCAGGCCAACTATTAAGCGGGTCGAAACGCATTTGCCCACCATCGCCCCCGCCTCGTCCATCTAACGTACGATATGTCCCCGCGCTGTGCCATGAAAGTCGGATAAAGAATGGACCATAGTTTCCATAATCTGCAGGCCACCAATCTTGAGAGGTCGTCAGCAATTCATTTACATCCGCTTTAACTTGATCTAAATCGAGTGAAGAGAATGCTTTTGCGTAGTCAAAGTCATCGCCTAGCGGGTTTGAGCGGCTGTCGTGATCACGAAGTTGAGATAGGTTTAATTGTTCTGGCCACCAAAAATTATTCGTTCTTGCTTGAAAAGGCTGAACCATGCCAGACCCTTTTGCGCCGGCTGGCTTGCTAATTTCATTGTTAGCAAATGAATGCGACGTACCTAATGCCAATGAAATTAAGCCTGCTAATGTAGCCTTGCGTACCCTGGTAGTTTTCATGTTGTTGTCCCATTTATGTGTATACACCTGCAAATGTATGCGTTTTGCAGTTCGCCCACCCGCCACAATTTACAGTTAACAATTAATTCACATAGTCAAGGTAGTTATCGGTGCGCTTAAAAGACAGTTAAAAAATTGAATTGATCCGATAGGAAATACTGATTAAAAAATTTTGCGCTTCAAATTAGCTATTCAAAAACGCGTTGGTGCACGTTAGCGCATAAAAGAGACATACATATGGTAAGCGCTATGTACTCTTTTCATACTGTAAGAAAGTTATGCCGTACAACTTTTAATCGGCGGCTAAAACTTGCTCAACCTGAACGTAAAATAGAGCAAGACTGTGAAACTCTTTCCCACTATTTCCCTTATTTACGACAATTTTACGCTGGCACGCCGATTGAATAGTCAGTGTTATGAAACGTGAAGCATTTCATCTTCACGTGGATCTTCCTTTTTTGGAAGCTAATGGAACGTTGGAAATTAAAACGAGGATGTCATTATGAAAAACACACTTACAGCACTTGCAGGTATTGCAGCACTTACATCATTCGGTAGTTTTGCTCAGTCAAACGACTACTCCGTCGACGAAAGTGGCTTTTATGTCGGTGGTAACTACGGTTACCTTCGCGTAGAAGGTGAAGACGATTTTGATGACGACAAAGATGTATGGCAAGGACTTGTTGGTTATAAGTTCAACGAGTGGGTTGCGGTAGAAGGTAGTTTCATCGACTTCGGTGACTACGGAAACGACATCGCTGGCGGGGATACCGACGGGTACACGGCAGCAATTAAAGGTATTCTTCCAATAACAGACCGTTTTTCACTGTACGCTAAAGCGGGACAGTTGTGGTCAGAAACAGAATATAACCTAGGCGGCGTTTCTAGTGACTATGACGACGAAAGTCTTTTCGTTGGCGCAGGTTTAAGTTATGCCATCACCAAAAACTTTTTGGTAAACGCCGAATACACAGTATATGACGCCGAGCTAGATGCGGAAGAAGCCGCTGATGATATCGACGATACTAACTTTGAGACAGACCTGAAGCAGGCAAGTATCGGTGTTGAATACCGATTCTAAATACTAAAATTAATTGAGTTACTCCTAAATGCGGCGCTGCAAAGCGCCGCATTTTTATTTACATCTCTTGCTAAAAACAGTTATCTCAAAAACAGGTAAGTGAATGTCAAGCTAACGACATGTTTTTGAGATAGCATAAATCATTCCTATAAACGAAAAGACGGCAGTAGAACTCATGCTAACACTTGCTCTTATCTACCTTGGTGCTGCGCTAATTGCTGTACCTATTGCTAAACGATTGGGGCTGGGCTCAGTGCTAGGCTATCTCATTGCCGGGATTCTTATAGGTCCATTTGTTTTATCGCTAGTCGGTGACCAAACCGAAGTGATGCACTTCGCTGAATTTGGGGTAGTGATGATGCTGTTTCTTATTGGGCTGGAGTTGCAACCTTCCCGATTATGGACATTAAGGCATTCAATCGTGGGGCTAGGTGGCCTCCAAGTGTTGCTCTCGACCGGGGCTATTTTTGCCATTACCTATTACGGTTTGGGGCTTGCTTGGCAAAGCGCATTAGCAATTGGCCTAATGTTAGCACTCTCTTCAACCGCTATTGTTATTCAATCTCTGGAAGAAAAAGGCTGGTTAAAATTAGACGCTGGCCAAAATAGTTTCTCGGTTCTTTTATTTCAAGATATCGCCGTTATCCCTATATTGGCGCTTATGCCCCTACTCTCATTTCTTCCCGCCAGTACCGTTGAGGGGTCTAGCCACTCTCTGGTATCGGATTGGTCGGCCATGGGTAAAGTGGGTATTTCTATTGCCGTGATTGTTACCATTATTCTGGCGGGAAAATACATTTCCACCCCCATTTTCAGGTACATATCCCAAACCCATATGCGAGAGATATTCACGGTTTTCGCGCTGTTCTTGGTGATTGCAATAGCACTACTGATGCAGACCGTGGGCCTTTCTCCTGCATTAGGCACTTTCTTGGCGGGCGTGGTGCTTGCAGAGAGCGAATTCAGACATGAACTTGAGGCTGATATTGAGCCCTTCAAAGGACTGCTGTTAGGGCTATTCTTCGTTACCGTTGGCGCATCCATTGATTTCGGATTATTAGCTGAGAACAGTTTATTCATATTACTGCTGGTTGTTGGTCTTGTTGCTATTAAAGGTTTAGTGCTTTATGGCTTAGCCCATCTTTTTTCGATTAATTCTCGTCAACGACTACTGTTCACTCTCGCCCTAGCACAAGGTGGAGAATTTGCCTTCGTGTTACTTTCGCTATCTCGCGAGTTGAGTATTTTAAGTTCTCAGGAAGCCAATATCGTTACCCTAGTCGTGGCGCTTTCCATGGTTATTACCCCATTACTGTTAATGGTTTACGACCGCGCGCAGAAATTTCAAAAGTCATCCGCACCTGAATTTGATAAGCCTGAGGAAATAGAGGCTTCTCGACATGTGATTATTGCGGGCTACGGCAGATTCGGACAAGTGATTGGACGACTGTTAAAAGCCCAAGGTTATGAAGTAAGCGTACTTGATCACAGCCCTAGTCAAATCGACTTGTTAAGGCGATTTGGCAATAAAGTTTTTTACGGGGACGCCGCTAGAAAAGAATTATTAGAAGCGGCAGGGGCAAATTCTGCCGACCTGCTTGTTATTGCCATTGATAATCCACACAAAACAATCGAAATTATCGACATTGCCCGTAAGCATTATCCAAACTTGAAGCTAGCAGTACGTGCCCGAGACAGGCGTCATGCTTATGAACTTATCCGTATGAAGGTCGGCACTTTTAACAGAGAGACCTTCGACTCTGCATTGGTACTCGCGGTTGAATCATTAAAACTATTGGGGAACGATGACATCGATGCCGAACGCGCAGGAAGGCTATTTAGAGAACATGATGTTGAATCCATGAACCTACTTGCTGAATTGTGGGGCGATGACCAATCTTATGGCGTCGCAATTAAACAGCGGATGGATGACCTCACCCAAGTATTAGCACAAGATACTGAAGCAAAGGATATGTTCAACACCTGTGACAGTACCCGAGATCCTAATAACGCTAACGAGGCGAAAGAAGGATGAAACTGAATAAGGGCAAAACTGCAACGATAGAATAGCCATAATAAAGTATAAAATTTAATAACTTTATCTAGTTTACGATACCAGGCTTAGGATGAGTGCCCTATTGCACTTTTTATACTTTGGTATAATTCGTCTTGAATCAATCTTTAGAGCAGTGTGTTGTACATTTTTCTAGCTACCTGCATTCTTGTTGCTATCGCGGTATGTGCTGCTCTTTGCGGCTACTTCACGATAAAAGCGGTCTATCAGAGAAAGACAATATTTCGCTACTGGTCAATTGCCAGTGGCTTGCTTTGCGGTAGCTTAATTTCTCGGCTTAGCGACACGCTATTTGCACTCCCCTCTTCATTTTTCATCTTAGGTCTCATCGCTTTTCTGATAGGCTTCTATCAGATCTTTTTGGGGTTGGAATCACTTCAGAAGCACAAAGACTACAAACTTAACCGCCATGCACTTCCAGTTTTGGGAATGGGTGTAAGTGGAATTTGCGCGTTGTGGACAATGCCCGCACTGGCCGAATCTGTGGCTATGTTTTTTTGTGCTGCACTTGTGCTGTTAAGTGAGGGCGTGCTGTACAACGACAATAGAGTAAAAGAGGAAAGGCATGCCTTACTTCGCCGCTTACTGCTTATCTCCTCATTTTCACTTTTCCTACACGGCACGGTATCAGTGGTAAACTCTATTACCGGCGGTATGGATGACTTATCACTACTGTACCAACTCACGTCAATGTTGATGGTGATAAGTGCTGCATTAATCGTTTTGTCATTGATGCGGTGCAGCATGAAACCAGCTTCTCAATCACTTTATACTCGGTCGATTAGAGGCTCTGGTGCAGTAGTACTAAATCGTGACGACTTTATTCAACAAGCCATTAAAAAACTTCAACACACTGACAAAGATGAAAACGTACTTTTGCTAGTTGAAATAGATGGTTATCAAGACGTTATCGATAACTATGGCGCAAGCGCCGGTGAGAGCGCCAGTTATCAAGTGGGCCAGTCACTCATTCATTTCACCCGCTCAAATGATATAGCAGGGCAAATAAGTGAAAGTAAGTTTGCGATTATGCTAGGCGGTGTCACCATTGATTCAGTTCACGTAGTCGCAGATAGATTAGTGAAACAAGTGTTCTCTAAAAATGTCCAAACATTAGACAGCGCCCCCATGTTTACTGCCAGTATCGGTATTGCACCTTCCTCTGACATCGTATTCGCGTGGCAACAAGGAGCGCCGCTTGATGAAGCCAGCATTGTACGGCAAGATGGAACCAGTTTGGTTTACATGCTGCCATCGCTTATAGTGGCCACGCTGTAAGTTAAATGCGTTAACACCTCAATTTGAGTTCATCTATTTATTACGCCTCAATTACTCTATTTCTGTGAAAAAGTTACATTCTCCAATTCTAACTATTTGAAAAATATTCACTCGCAAAGTGTTAAAACCAAGAAATATTAGTAAGTTAGCATTTTAGCCTAGCACTGCTGTGATCCGGAACGTTTCCTGCAACTTCTCTCGTATATTTACTTTATTACACGGAAGCGATGTCGGGAGACAACATGGTTGATAACAATAATATATTCAAACCAGGTGAAAACTGTTGGGTTAGCAGCAAAGCTAATTTTGTAGCGCCACTTATAGACTGTGGTAACTATTACAAAGCGCTACACAGCGCTATTGTAAAAGCCAAGCACAGTATTTTTATCATAGGATGGGACATTGATAGTCGCATACGCCTTTTAAGAGGCGATGATGAAGCAAACAGTGAAGCCCCGAGTGTTGTCAGCGATTTACTTGCATGGAAAGCAGAAAGTAACCCCGATTTAAATATCTACCTTTTGCGTTGGGACTCCTCTCTCGCGTTTTTCTCTAAACGAGAAATGTGGGCAAAAGAGGTGTGGGAAGAAAAAACCCCAGATAACGTACAAACCGAGCTTGATGACACCATTCCGATGGGTGGCAGTCAGCATCAAAAAATCATCGTGATTGACGATGAACTGGTTTTCTCTGGCGGCATGGACATTTCAACGAACCGTTGGGACACTCGAGACCATCCAGTAGTATCAGAAGAACGAGATGGCCCCGACGGTGAGTATGCACCACTGCACGATGTGCAAATGGTGTCTTCAGGCCCCGTAGTAGCCGATTTTTCTAAACTGGTTCGGTGGAGATGGTTGCGGGTGGCCGAAAGTGAACCGGTAGAGATTCGCGAGCAAGCCGATACGTCTTTAAATGGCCCAATTCCCGACACGTGGCCAGAAGGGTTTCCGCCTATCTTTGAAGAAGTCGATTGCGCGTTAGCCAGAACAATTCCGTTTATGGACGAAGTCGAGCCAGCGCAAGAAGTGCGCACCATGTTGCTTGATTTAATTGGTCAAGCCGAATCGCTTATCTACATTGAAAATCAATTTACTACTCGTCAGGAAATTGCCGAAGCGCTAAATAAACGCATGAAGGCACGCCCTGACTTACACGTCATTATTGTGAGTTCTTACGAACCTAAAGGTAAGTTCGAATGTGAAGCCTTTTGGGCAAGTCGCATTGAATTTAAATCTATTCTTGAAAAAGACATCGACCCTAAAAGAATAAAGCTAACTTACTCATCGTGCGAAGACTTACAAGGCAGAAAAGCCTACAAACGCATTCATTCTAAGGTAATGACCGTAGACGATAAATACTTAGTGATAGGCTCGTCTAACCTAAGTAACCGTTCTATGACGCTAGACACCGAAATTGACGTTGTGCTTAGCGGCAACAGCGACTTAAACCGAGCAGCTATTTTGAATGTTCGCAACGATTTGCTTGCTGAGCATACCGGTAGGGATATCTCAGATATGCCTGCACTGTTCGCTGAAGAATATCCTGTTGAAGCATTAATCCATGGGCAAATTGCACACGGGTATGTACTAACAGAAGTCCGTGATGAAGTATTTACCACGCACTCAGTAAACAATGTATTTCGTTCTTTATCAGACCCAGAGGAGCCCTTAATTTCTATGCCTTCTTTTGATGGCGGGGCGTTACCCGCACGTAATCCAAGACGTAGAACTATTATGATCATGTTAGGGCTAGCCGTTATTGCTGTGCTCGGTGGTCTGATGTTCTGGGCGAGCCAATCCATCTCGTGGTTAAGTGGTGAGAGTATTAATGCGTTCCTTGAAAAAAGCAGAGGCACTTACTTTGCACTGCCTACGGTATTATTAGTTTACGTGGTAGGAGGCATACTCTTCTTCCCGGTTACCGTACTGTCTTTAGCGGTTGCCGCTATCTTCGGACCTATTTGGGGGCCAATATACGGCATCATGGGTGCACTGCTAAGCTCTGCTATTTTATTTGCTATCGGAAAACTTTCTGGTGACGCAGGCCTTAGGAAAGTAGGTGGTCCTAAAGTAGAAGCGTTGGATGAAAAGCTTAAGCAAAGCGGAATAGTGGGTGTTGCTGCCATTAGAATGTTGCCAATTGCCCCCTTTAGCTTAGTAAATTTAGTTGCCGGTATATCGTCTATAGGGTTGTTACAGTTTTTAATCGGTACCTTCTTTGGCATGTTCCCTCCAATGATTGCGAAAGGATTGGTGGGTGACTCTATAACTCAAATCTTCCGCAACCCGTCGGTTGAAACCATTAGCTATTTAGTAGGCGGTATCGTGTTGTGGGGATTGATGATTTGGGGTTCTCAAAAGTTCGCCCGCTATTATCAAGAGTCTCGTCAAAAACGTGCATCAGACAATAAAGCGTCGGAAAGTAAAGAATGTGCCGCATAATTAGTTATAACATTCATAGTGGATTGGGCAGAGACAAGTTACAAAATTATCATCGAATTGGGCAATTCCTAGCTGAATCGGGTGCCGATATTGTACTGTTACAGGAGATGGACACTCGTCCATCCGAGCGTGCAATTGAACGTGATATTGAAGACATTTGCGCTAAAAATGTCTACAACTTGGTGTCTGCCCCTGCTCTACACGAACCAAGCGGATGGTATGGTAACGCTATACTGTCGCGCTTCAAGGTTATCGAACGAGAAACCTTCGACGTAAGCCAGCAGGGGCGTCAGCCCAGAAATGTACAAGTGGTAGTGTTACAAACTGACAAAGGACCCCTTACTGTCGTTAACACCCATAAAGGACTTAAGCGATTAGAGCGCCGCTCGCAATTCGCATTGTTGCATGATTATCTTGAGCAAAGGATGCAAGCCCATCCCATGCCATTGGTATTGGCGGGAGACTTCAATGAGTGGCAATTCTTTTCACGGGCATTCACCTCGTTGAACAAGCTTTTGAATCAACATAAGGTAGGCGCTACCTTCCCGAGTCAATTTCCAATTTTCTCTTTAGATCGTGTGTGGGTAAGTGACGACATTACGGTTTCAGAATGTAAAAAGCTGACATCAAAAAAGGCGAGCGTCTTTTCTGACCACTTGCCAGTTCAACTCGACATTAAACTTCCAGAAGCTAATACGCCTTTCATTTCTGACTGATCAGCAAATGCTAAGGAGCCTCGCCAGTGTTGCAGCGCCTGCTCACTGGCGACAACTTGTTTTATCACTTTAAGCATTTTTAAGACAGCTTCGTTTAACGGACTCGTTTTGTTAGTCGCAGCTAGCACCAAACGCTGCATTTCCGGCTCAACTATTTTTAACGTAGAGACCAAGCCTGATTCTTCAAGATGGAAGATGGCCGAAGTCGGTAATATCATGACTCCCTCGCCTTGCATAACTTGTCGCAACCCTGTCATCAACTGCCCCGAATAGGCTAAGTTATGCTGCAAATTGACACCTGTCGCTTTTTCATAATGTTCGATAAGCTTGCCTAATGCATCTTTGTTTCCAGGCGATAATAGAGGGAATTGGCTCAACGCCCAAAACGGGATACTTTCTCTGCCCGCAAGGTGGCTGTATTCACTGGATGTTGCTTGATTAGCCATCACCAAGTGCAAGTTTTCACGAATAAGCGGTGAAACCGTCATAAACCTTGGGTCTACGTCTTGCTCGTAGGTTAACGCAATATCAACTTGCCGCCCTTCCAGCCATCCTTTTACTGAATACGAAGGGCCAGTACTTATTTCCAATTTCAGTTTTGGATGGTTTTGTTTTACTTCTGCAATAAGCGGCATAGAAAGTACATTACCAATAGACGGAAGCATACCCACTTTTACGGTACCTGCCGTTTTCCCCACTAACTCTCGCAGTTCAGATTTAGCGTTATTGATATCATCCATAAGCCTAGTGGCGTGGGTGAGAAACAAGTCGCCTGCTGGCGTTAACGTTACTCCAGAGAAGGTTCGGCTTAATAACTGCGCACCCATCTCTCTTTCAAGGCTTGCTAACTGCTGACTAATGGCAGGCTGGGCGATATCAAGCTCACGTGCTGCACCTGCTATACTACCTTTGTGTACTGTGGTTAAAAAATACTGAAGTTGCTTAGAGTTCAAAGTCTAATTTCCCGAATATGACAGTTTTTAACACGTTGCCATAAAGCACAGGTCGCTTTATTAAGATTAAAATCAGCAAGTTACATGCCATCGACTAGTAAAGCTGCCCTCACACTTGTAAAAATTACGTTAATCTCAAAGTTGCATTTATTTTTTTCATACTAAGCTAGAACAATTAAAGACATTAGAATCAGATAGTTAAATACAGCCTCAATACTTTTCTTATACCCCTCAATATTCTTTTTTCTTTCGCGATTTTAAAAGAATTTTTAGCCTGAGTGTCAATACAGGTAACCACACAAAACATTTATAAGATGCAGTATGCATCAAGGTGGTGCTTGTTATGCCAAACGTGGGCGGCATTAGTCCCTGCTCCAAGTGAAGAATAACAACTCATAACGGCTCGTTTTAGGGAACACACATGAGAAAAAACAAAATACATAATGCAATTGCACTAGCGTTCACTGGAATCTCTCTATCTTTGGCAGCACCACTCGCGTTAGCGCAAGAAGCTGAAGAAACCGCAGTAGATACTCAAAATGTTGAAAAAATTGCTGTTGTCGGTGCACGTGGTGCACCTCGCTCAGTAACTAGCTCTCCTGTACCTGTTGATGTATTAAGTGCTGAAGATATTGAAGCAGTAGCCTTCACCGACATGAACAACGTACTGATGACACTCGTGCCATCTTACTCCGTTGGTCGCCAACCTATTTCAGATGGTGGTACCTTCATTCGTCCTGCAACGCTACGTGGTATGCCTACAGACAAAACCCTAGTGTTGGTTAATTCTAAGCGTCGTCACAGAGCTGCACTAGTTTCTATCGGTGGGTCTGGTACACAAGGGCCTGATATCGCGACTATCCCTACCGCTGCGATTGGCAGTGTAGAAGTACTGCGTGATGGTGCTGCAGCACAATATGGCTCCGATGCTATTGCAGGGGTTATTAACTTCCAGCTAAAAGAAAATACCGAAGGCGGTTCATTCACCGCTGATTATGGAAGCTATTTCGAAGGTGATGGTGATCAAATCACGATTACTGGTAACAAAGGTTTTGCATTAGGCGATGACGGTTTCTTAAGCATTTCAGCAGAATACTCAGATAGCGAAGCCACCTTCCGTGGCGAGCAATACTGTGAATCTTGGTTCTGTGTGGATGAACAATCAGAACAATACATTGCAGATGCCGCCGCAATGGCTAGCTCAGTGCATGATTCAGATGTAGTTCAGCCTTGGGGACAGCCAGATACTAGTGGTACTCGCATCTTTTTCAATGCTGGCTATGCATTAACGGCTGAAATGGAGCTTTACGCTTTCGGTAACTACTCTGAAAGTGAAGGTAGCGGTAACTTCTATTATCGTTACCCGGGTAACGGCACTATTGAAGATATTCGGCTAGAAGATGGTTCTATATGGAGCCCTACTGAATTTTTCCCAGGTGGCTTTACGCCGCGCTTTTCTGGCGATGTAACCGACTACTCTTTTGTTGGTGGTATCAAAGGAATGTCTGGCGACTTAGGCTATGACATAAGTGGTCGTTACGGATATAACGATATTTCATATACGCTTGCCAATACGATTAACCCATCTATGGGTAATGAGTCACCTACCTCATTTAAACCCGGTGACCTAACTAACGAAGAAACGCAAATTCAGGCCGATTTCACTTACGACTTTAACGAGTATATTTTGGCCTTCGGGGCAAGCTATCTTGACGAGTCTTATGAAATTTCAGAAGGCGGAGTAGATTCTTACTTTGCAGGCCCTTACGCAACCTCTGATCCTTGGGGCTTCTGTGACGGAGATACAGCTAGTGCAGCTGGTTTAGCCGTCATTGGTACCGGTTCAACGCTAAATTGTGCTGACAGTGATGATGCGGTTTATACCGTGGTGGGTGTAGGCTCAAATGGTTTCCCTGGTTATTCACCTGACTACTCAGGCACGTATAGCCGTGACTCTTATGCGGTATATACTGATATTTCTGGTGACATTACCGACGAATTGTTCGCACAAGCCGCTATACGTTATGAAGACTATTCAGACTTTGGTTCTGAGGTGGTTTATAAGGTTGCGGGTATTTACCAAATTAATGACGAAATTGCAGTAAGAAGTTCATACGGTACGGGCTTTAGAGCACCGACGCCAGGTCAACAAGGTACAACAAACGTATCTACTCGTTTACCTGATGGTTTTCCAGTAGCAACGGGCTTGTTCCCTGCTGGTGGCGATGTAGCCCAAGCATTAGGAGCTGAAGAATTACTTCCTGAAAAATCAACTAACTTTACACTTGGTTTAACCGCTAGTTTTGGTGATTTAACGCTTACTGCCGATTACTACAACATTAAACTAGAAGACAGACTGTACTCAGTATCTACACGAGATGTATCTACTACGGTAGTCACTGACCCAGACGCTGATGGTTATGATGCCTACCAGAACTACTTGGCGCTATCAGGTGCGGGCGTTTCTGGTGCAGAATCAATTGGTGGTGTGTTCTTCTTCCAAAATGCGTTCGATACAGTCACTGAAGGTGTTGATCTCGTTGCCACTTATAAAATGGAAACGACCTACGGTTCAACTATGATTACAGGGTCTATTAACTATAACGATACCTCGTTCGACTCTGATCCTAGCGAATTCTTGGACCCCGAGGACATATACGATTTTGAACATGGTACGCCAGAAATGCGCGGTGTGTTCTCTGTGACACATAGTTATGATGTGTGGTCTGCGGTAGCACGATTGAGTTACTACGGTGAATACGAAAATGTAGGCAGCGATGATGGTACCGTAATCGATGCCGAAACAATTCAAACCTACGGCTCTGAATTTATGTTTGATATTGAAGGGTCATACCTTATCAATGAAAACCTAACGTTATCAGTAGGTGTACGTAACCTATTTGATAGCTATCCAGACCCTTCAACAAATGGTGACGCCTGCTGTGGTCAAGTCTATGACTCAGGATCAGTCGTCGACTGGCAGGGTGGTTACTACTACACCCGCTTAGCGGCAAGGTTCTAAAAACAACTAATACTAAACACCGGCAAATGCCGGTGTTTATGTTTTCACCCCTCGTTTTATAAGTAAAATTTAAAGGTCTATTCATGTTATTAGAAGTATTTGCTGGAGATGTAGTTTCATGGAAATAGAGCTTCTCTGGTTCGTTGTTACTCTTTGTATTACAGGTGCTATTGCTGGCATTACTGCTGGTCTTTTTGGTAATGGCGGTGGGTTTGTTGTTGTTCCCGCTCTATTAGCCGTATTTCCATTTTTTACACCCCCATCCCAAGAGCTAGTGAAAGTTGCAATAGGCACTTCTTTAGCTTCTATTGTGGTATCGAGTACCCGCTCAGTTATGGCTCACCATAAAAAAGGCGCTGTAGATTTTGATATTCTAAAATCATGGAGCATCTGGATAGTATTGGGCGTAATAGGCGGTATTTATATTGCCAGTAGCACAAGTAGCGATGGTCTAACGGTCGTTTTTGCGGCAGGTGTTTTACTTTATTCTATTTACTTCTTGTTCCCAGAATTTGTCATTCGCCCTGGTGTGGCATTGTCTATGCCTGAAGGTGTTGCTAAATCAGTACTCGCTTTTGTACTAGGGGGCTTTTCGGCCCTTCTGGGGATTGGCGGAGGCACGCCCATGGTAATTACTATGGTTATCTGTCAACGCACAATCCAGCAAGCAGTAGCCACTGCTGCTGGCGTTGGTTTCCTAATAGGTCTTCCAGGCGCTATCGGCTTTCTGTTTATGAAACATCCTGAAACCGCCATTTTGCCCGTAGGAACTATAGGCTATATCAACATTCCCGCATTAGTTGCCATTAGCATTGGTGCCATTATCACTGCCCCAATGGGAGCAAAAATGGCGCATAACTTCAGCGAGAAAAAATTAAAACGAATGTTTGGTATTTACTTAGTAATTGTTTCTAGCGCTATGTTTTACAAGGCCCTATAAACACTTACGATGTTTGAGATAAGGAATTAACAATGTCACATAATGTTTCAAGACGCCTATTTTTGGGTGGTAGTGCTGCCGCTACTGCCATTGGTGCCTCAGGCTTGATTGCGTCTGCGGGGCTTCAAGCTGCAACACCCGCTATGTCCAAAGTACTCTATGGCCCTAAGCCAGGTATCGCCAAACTAAATGCTAATGAAAACCCATTTGGGCCAAGTAAAGCAGCATTGAAAGCGATTGCTACTGCTTCTGCAGAGGGCGGCGCATACTATGCCTACCCCGCTGCAATGACGTTGCTAGACATGATTGCGGAACGCCACGGAATTACACCTAAAAATATTTCGTTAAGTGCAGGCTCTAGCCCAATCCTTTCTTATGCAGCCCTTGCGGCAAGCAAAAAAGGAAAAATATTAGGCCCCGATCTTTTCTGGGATACCACCTCAAAAGCACCAGAGAAACAAGGTGCTCCTGAGATTGTTCGGGTACCTAACACGAAAGATTTGGCAATCGATTTGGATGCCATGTATGCAGCCATTGATGACAGCGTTGGTATGGTGCATATCACCAACCCTAACAACCCAACCGGACGCCTTCTAGACCCTGCCAAGCTTCGAGAGTTTTGTATCAAGGCTTCTAAAAAGACGTTAGTACTTGTTGATGAAGCGTATAATGAACTCACCGACGATCCGCCCGCAAACTCAATGATTCCGTTAGTAAAAGCCGGACACAATATTATTGTTGCACGAACCTTTTCTAAAATTTACGGGTTAGCGGGCATGCGTGTTGGTTACATGATTGCCTCTGAAGAAAATACTGAGTGGATAAATCGCTACGGCATGGGTGGCTACACGTTAAACCAAGCAGGTTTAGCCGCAGCAATTGCGTCTTACAATGATGAAGCTTTTCTAACGTTTGTTAAAGATAAAGTTATAGAAGCAAAAGGCTTAGTGATGGATGGCCTCAAGGCCAATGGCCTAACCGCACTTCCTTCTAGTACTAACTTTATTTTTGTGGACCTTGGTAAAGGAGATGCTGAATTATTTAGAGCCGCGATGGCGGAGAAAGATATTCACATCCGCGGTATTTATCGTACCTATACTAATTGGTCGAGAGTAAGTATGGGTAAAATCGCAGATGTGCAGCGGTATGTTGATGCCATTCCACAAGCACTTGAAACGATGACTAAAAAACAAAACACTTAACTGAGTTAAAACATCGTAATATTATGCGTGCAGCCACGTTAGGCTGTACGCCTCTCTTATTCCCCTCCTTATCAACTAGTATTTACACGTAAAGTATAATGCTCATAAATGCCCTCTTTGTCATATACTCTTAAAGTATCTTGCGCAAATACACCAACCTAGGTTTTAGAATCTCAGTATGTCTACTAAGCTTCTTTCAGGCGCTAAGAAATTGCACACACTGTATTAACAGACGTTAAAGGAGGCTGTTGATGGCACTATCTGTTTTAGTTACTGACGACTCTAAATTGTCACGCCGTAGCGTAAAAAAGTCGTTACCGCCGGAGTTAGACTACGATATTTCAGAAGCAACTAATGGCCAAGAAGCCATAGACTTGTTAGCGGAAAACACCTTCGACCTTGTGTTGCTTGATTTAACCATGCCAGACGTAGATGGCGTGGATGTGTTGGAATACTTATCTAAGCGTGAACAATGCTTTCCTAACGTTATTGTAATCAGTGCAGATTTTCAGCCTGAAAAACAGCGCATCGTACTGTCCTTAGGGGCGAAACGATTTATTAGAAAACCGTTAGATAAAGAAGAACTGGCAATGACTATGTTTGAGTTGGGGTATTTATGAGCGCTGTAATACCATTAGAAGAGGAACAACGCGATGCGCTGCAAGAATTGCTTAATATTTCAATGGGCCAAGCAGCAAATTCACTCGCGCAACTCATTGAAACCAAAATTGATATTTCAATCCCTAAAATAACTTCAGTGACCCCCACGCAGCTATACACCTTGCTGTTTGGTTCTGACAATACCTTTCATACCCGCCAGTCTTTTTTAGGTGATATTCAAGGTGAAGTGATGTCGGTACTTTCTCGTTCTGGACTGAGCGAGATGGCAAAACTGATGGAGTACAGTGAACCGCTCAGTAAAGAAGATGTAGAAGAAATTATACTTGAGCTGTCTAATATTCTCGCAGGCGCATGTTTGGCAGGCTTATCAAGCCAATTAGAACTGACCACCAATTTAAATATGCCAACGTTGTTTACCCCTAACAAAGAAAACTTCGATGAGCTCAAGTGGCAACATAGCTTGGTCATGGAAGTACAATTCACCGTAGCCGTTTCATCCTTTTCTATGCGCGTTGTTTTCTGCTTAGATGACGATTCACTGACAAGAATGAAAGATACTTTAGATGAACTTCTAGAATAATGTTTGAGCAACTGGTTGAAAAACTTCCGGTTGGAATTGGCATCGTTGATGAAAACTTTCTGGTTGTTTATTTAAACGATTTTTTTAGAGATCGTCTTCCTCACGAGAATCGTGCCTCGTACAAGGACACCCCGGTTACCGAAATTTTTAGCGACCAAGGCAAGTTTCTAAAGCGGAGACTAAAATCGGTTTTTGTTCTCCAGCATCCAAGTTTCAGCTACTGGGAGCAGCGCCCTCATATATTTCCGTTTAAAAGCAGTAGGCCGATTACTGGCGAAGAAACACAGATGTATCAAAACATGGAGATATTGCCGGTAAAGGACAAAAGTACTGGGAAAAAATATGCGTGCATTTTTTTACAAGATGTTACCGCGCAAGCCAGCTATTTTCGTACCCAACAAAAGCTATCTGCCGCACTAAAAGAAGAGCACGAGGCTCAACGCAAACTAATTCGTAAACTTGATACCGCCCAATCTCAACTAATACAAGCGGAAAAGATGGCATCAACGGGTCAGTTAGCGGCGGGCATTGCGCATGAAATAAATAACCCTATTGGCTTTATCAACGCAAACTTAGACACTTTGTCACAATATGCCAATAACTTAATATCTATCTGTGATGGAGTAGAAAATCACGTTGCCGATTTCAACGATGAACTAAAAGAACAAATCAAAAGCCTTTTCGAAGCACAACACTATGATTTGATAAAAGATGATATTGAAGAGTTGCTTGAAGAATCAAAAGCGGGCTTAAATCGAGTTAAAGATATTGTGGATAACCTAAAGCAATTTTCCCTCGATAGCACACAAGGCAGTCAGATTGTAGATTTAAACGACGTTGCCTCACAAACCATCAAGCTGGTATCTACCCAATATGCTTCTCATCATTATAAGGTGGAATCACCTGACGAAAAAATAGAAATAACGGCAAACCCGGGGATGATAAAACAAGCCCTGATGAACATTTTACTCAATGCCGCCCAAGCTATTCCAGACAAAGGCTACGTTAAGTTATCTTTGTTAAAAAATAACGAGAACGTCACCATTAAGGTGCTCGACAGCGGTGAAGGTATTGAACAAAAAAATATGAAAAGAGTCTTCGAACCTTTTTTTACTACCCGCCCTGAAGGTCAAGGCCAAGGGTTAGGGTTGTCCACCGCCTATACCATTGTAGAAAAACACAAAGGAAAAATTTCAATCAATAGCAAAGTGGGCAAAGGTACAGTGGTTACAATAGCGCTACCTATCACCTCAGAAGCCGACTCAACTACAGCCCCTCAGTAACGTCTATTGTTGCGCCCCATACAGATAAAGCCCTTCATCAGATAAATGGCGCGTTATTTTTCCATGAGACAAGAGGTAGTTTAAGTGGGACACACACTCGGCAACGGCAAATACGATATTTCTACCACTTAGTTCCCGTTTAAATAAAACAGGTAATAACTCGACAACGGTCTGAGGTTTATTACAAGCCTCTACAAGTGCATTTAAATGGCGATGGTGATGTTCAATAAGCTCATTCACTCGATCTTTTACCCCAATAAAAGGTTGTCTGTGTGCGGGTAAGACCAAGGTTTTTTCCGGTAAGTCAGTGAAAGGCAGTAGCGTAGACAAATAATCTTGTAGCGTATTACCCTCAGGCTCCGTTGAATATACCCCTATATTGGGCGTGATCTGCGGTAAAATATGATCGCCCGCCAGCAGTATTCCAAGCTCTTTAGAATATAAACATACGTGCTCTGGTGAATGCCCCCTTCCTATCATCACTTCCCATGAATTACCTTTTAACGTAAGCACATCACTTTGCTTTAATCGTCGATAACTGATTGGAATTGGCGATACAACATTGCTGTAACCTTTATTTCCTGACATGAGCGACATCACGTCATCGGATTGTAAACCTGCACGGTGATAGTATTGCTCATCCCGCCATGCAGAGGTGTCGCTTTTCCCCCCAGTGAACGCGCGCGCAGTAAAATACTCAACCTGCGACATGTAGAGTGGCACTTTGAATTGGTCGGCTATCCAACCGGCTAAACCAACATGATCAGGATGCAAATGAGTAACTAAAACCGCTGAAATGGGTTTATCCAATGCGGCAAAAATTTCACTCCACAATGCCTTAGTTGTATTTGTACCAAGCCCAGTATCAATAACTACCCAGCCATCATCATCTTCAACGAGATAAAGATTAATGTGGTCAAGTTCGAAAGGCAGTGGCATACGAAGCCAAAGTACGCCTTTCGCTATCTCTGTCCATTGACCTGGAGACGGTTGCTCAATTGCTGGGTAATGCATACATCTTCACCTTTTCGCTGGTATACTTACTTCTATAACGATAGGTAGGCAAAAACAAACGTATCTGTTTGATAATCAACTATAGCGTTAAGTAATAGCACTGCTATACCGAGAGTTATTAAGAGGTAGCGAGCATTAATGAACCATTTACCTCTCTCATCTCGAGTAAAGAAAATCGATTGCCCTGTACTATGAGTCCTTCATTATCTCACCAACGAAAATTAACTTGTCGTGATTAGAAAAGGTTACATTCTCAGTAAACACACTATTGCTAAACAAGCGCGCAGTAAGCATAAAGGCGCTTGCGTTGAAGTGTGGGTGTCTACCGACGATGGTCCTGTGTGTCTTCAAAGCGCTTTGCAGAAACCCTCATGTTTTGTTGCCACTGAAAACACAAAAAGCATAATAGAAAAAGCCAAGCGGGAAGGTATTGAGATTGAAGTTTCCTCTGACAGCTTCTTTACCTTAGAGCAAGTAGAAGTAGACACCCTTAAAACCACGTCTGATTCCCACATGCATCAATTAAGGCAGCTTGCTAAAGGCTTGCATATCACTTTGTATGAAGCTGATATACGACTTGCTGATAGGTATCTGATGGAGCGGTTTATTTACGGTTCATTGGAGTTTGTTGCGGCTGACGAAACCGCGACATTAATACCTGAGGCGCGAATTAGACCCGCAATCTACACGCCAAGCCTTTACTCGATTAGTATAGATATTGAGTGCGATGAAAATGAAAATCTATTCAGTATAGCGCTAGCGTCCAACGACGTTAATGAAGTGATGTTAGTTTCTGCCTCCACACATCCCAAGACGTTAGATGTTCCAGACACATTTACACTTAGCCAGTTTTCTACTGAATCAGCGCTGCTCACTGCGTTTGTAACGCGTATATGTGAAATTGATCCAGACGTTATCTTAGGCTGGAATGTCAAACAATTCGATATGGCCGTGCTTGCTAGACGAGCCAAAAAGCAGGGCGTGAAATTTACATTAGGCAGAGGCAAACGAGAAGCCTTCGTAAGAGATTGGGATGGTCAAACTATTGTGGATATACCTGGCCGCAGTATTGTAGATGGGATTGAAGCGCTAAAGACGATGACCTATCAATTTGATTCTTTCTCTTTAGACAATGTTGCACAGCAGTTACTCGGTGATAAAAAGCTCATACAGAGTGACGATAAGCTTGGGGCAATAAAGGCCTTGTATTACGAAGACCCCTCTTCGCTTGCCAGTTATAACCACAAAGACTGTGTATTGGTAAATGAGATTGCTACAAAAACTCGGTTTATAGAATTTCTTATCTTGAGAGGCACCTTAACCGGGCTCGATTTAGGAAGACCCGGTGGGTCGGTAGCGGCATTTCTGAATGTATATTTACCAAAGTTACACCGACAACGTTATGTAAGTGGCGTACGCCCCGAACACGGCGGGTTAGCTAGCCCTGGTGGCTACGTGATGAATTCACAGCCAGGCCTGTACTCTGATGTACTTGTGCTCGACTTTAAGAGCCTATACCCGTCAATTATTCGCACGTTTAAGATTGACCCAATGGGACTTGCTGAGGGCCTTAAAGACCCAGAGAGCGCCATTGAGGGCTTCAAGGGGGCGATGTTTAGTCGTGACAATCATTTTTTGCCCGATATTATTGACAATCTTTGGCGCCAAAGGGACGAGGCCAAAAAGCAAAACGATGCTCCCCGCTCGCAAGCAATAAAGATTTTAATGAATTCATTTTATGGCGTATTAGGCAGTGGCGGATGCCCTTTTTACGACCCAAGATTAGCAAGCTCTATTACTTTGCGTGGGCATGAAATAATGCAAACTACTGCAAAGTGGATAGAAGAAGCAGGGTTCTCAGTTATCTATGGTGATACAGACTCTACTTTTGTACATGTAAATAACAACACATCGTTAGGCACGCCTAATGAAACGGGACAGTCGCTAGCAAACACCATCAATCGAAAGTGGCAAAGCAAGCTTCGTGAAGATTATGATATAGACTGCCATTTGGACATTGAATTTGAAACCCACTTTGAAACTTTTTTTATGCCCACAATTAGAGGGTCTGCGTTAGGCAGCAAGAAACGGTATGCAGGTTTAAAGCAAACTGGTGATAAAAAAGAGCTGGTTTTTAAAGGGTTAGAAAACGTACGTTCAGACTGGACTGAATTAGCTAAATACTTTCAGTATGAGTTGTATCGAAGGGTTTTCGAAAAAGCCCCTGTATCTGATTTTATTAAACAAACTGTTGATAATATTCGCCAAGGGAAAGAAGACGTCAGACTCGTATACGCTAAGCGACTGCGAAAGCCATTAAACGACTACATCAAATCTTTGCCTCCTCATGTAAAAGCCGCGCGCCTTGCAGATGATATTAATCGTAAAACAGGTCAACGATTACGTTACCAACACAACACAACCATACGCTATGTCATGACAGTACAAGGCCCACAAACTACTGAACATCAAATGGCACCGCTTGATTACGACCATTATATTGAAAAGCAAATAATGCCTATTGCAGACAGTATACTTCCCCTCATCAATCTTTCTTTTTCTGAATTAACCGACGAACAATTATCCTTGTTTTCTAACTAAGGTGATGATGTTGGAGTATTCACATCATGAATGTCACTTCAGATGTAATTTGCCTGAATATTTTTCAAACCCTTGTTGCAAGTTAACAAGATTGAAAAACACTTAAATTTTGGATTCATCTAATTAGTAAATAAAAATCAGTCACTTACTTCAGTGGCATAAACAATGAATAAGTTTAAGTGAGTATTTTATTCCTTGCTCTAACCGAGCAAAGTGTTATCACTAAAAAAGGAGAACGTGATGAAAAAGCTTACACTATCACTTGTTATAGGCGCAGTAATGTCAACGACCGCAATCGCTGGAGATATCCAAGGTGGTCACAAATCTAAGGTTAGCGCTGATTTTTCTACATTGGATCATGATGGAAATGGACACATCACTAAAACAGAATTAAAAGAAGCAAACTCTAGTAAATTTTTTAAGAAGATGGACACAGACGGTAATGAAAAAGTGTCCCAGTCAGAGTTTGATAAATATGTAAAAAATAACCCTAGCATGTTTTCTGAAGAGATAGTGACGCGGGTTAAATCAAATGGCACTACCGATGCAGTGCTAACTCGTAGAATGTCGACATCGACATCCCAATCCATGAATGAGCCTATGATCTCTAGTAGCGGCTCAACCATGATGAAAAGCGAACAGATGAAGGGTAAAGAGATGTCCAGCGAAATGAAGGCAGAAGTTACTGCAAAATTTAATAAAGCAGATCGTAATGATGACGGTAAGCTTTCCATGATGGAAGTTGAAAAGGCTGGTATTGATGGCGATTTTAGTGAAATGGATAAAGACGACAACCAGTTACTAACCAAGATGGAATTTCGCCAGCATTTAACGCAGTAGCTGTTACTCGATAGGTTAATTATCTATTTTGTACATTAGTGTATGAGATAACAAAAACCCTGCTCTCGCGGGGTTTTTTATTGCCCGTTCACTTTCTTTCACGCATAAAAAAAGGGCTATCCGTTAGGCTAGGCTTCGTTGTGAAGCAATTTCTTCGAATGGGACCTGGCAGTGTGGAGGGCCACCCCGTACTACTCTCACATGGGTTGGACCCACACTGGGCTGGGCCGGTCACCGGAACCCCACACTACCCCTACGCCAGTTACTGGTCGCCGAGTCTCGGCATGCGCTAATACGTTTCACTTCTGAGTTCGGTGGCTCATATACCACGGGGTGCAGAATCATGATGCTTTTTATCATGCTTCTTTTTTGGAATGAGCGCGCAAGGAGGACCTGCAGTACGCTCAGTTTTTTACTACGGCGTAACTGCTAATATTATTTTCTATTAGACATAAAAAAGCCCTTGTCTTTCGACAAGGGCTTCTTCGAATGGGACCTGGCAGTGTGCTACTCTCACATGGGGAAACCCCACACTACCATCGCCGCTAATACGTTTCACTTCTGAGTTCGGAATGGGATCAGGTGGTACCGTATCGCTATGGCTGCCAGGAAAAACTTTAGTGCAGAATCATGATGCTCTTTATCATGACTTCTGCGCAAGGAGGACCAACATTACTCTCACGAGTCTATTTAATCATCGTTGCTTAAAACTTAACAATTTAGGAATTCTGATATTCACGTAATCAATCTTTTGAGCACTGAGTACTACTACTCTAGTTGCTATTAGCTTTATCTTACAACACTCAAGATTATAAAGCCTCTTGGGCGTTGTATGGTTAAGCCTCTCGGGCAATTAGTACAGGTTAGCTTAACGCCTTACAACGCTTCCACATCCTGCCTATCAACGTCATCGTCTATAACAACCCTTCCGGACTTTAAAAGTCAGGGATGACTCATCTTTGGGCCGGCTTCCCGCTTAGATGCTTTCAGCGGTTATCCGTTCCGAACGTAGCTACCGGGCAATGCCATTGGCATGACAACCCGAACACCAGCGGTTCGTCCACTCCGGTCCTCTCGTACTAGGAGCAGCTCCCATCAATCATCCAACGCCCACACCAGATAGGGACCGAACTGTCTCACGACGTTCTAAACCCAGCTCGCGTACCACTTTAAATGGCGAACAGCCATACCCTTGGGACCGACTTCAGCCCCAGGATGTGATGAGCCGACATCGAGGTGCCAAACACCGCCGTCGATATGAACTCTTGGGCGGTATCAGCCTGTTATCCCCGGAGTACCTTTTATCCGTTGAGCGATGGCCCTTCCATACAGAACCACCGGATCACTATGACCTACTTTCGTACCTGCTCGACGTGTCTGTCTCGCAGTTAAGCTAGCTTATGCCATTGCACTAACCTCACGATGTCCGACCGTGATTAGCTAACCTTCGTGCTCCTCCGTTACTATTTGGGAGGAGACCGCCCCAGTCAAACTACCCACCAGACACTGTCCATAATCCCGATAAGGGACCAATGTTAGAACATCAAACATACAAGGGTGGTATTTCAAGGACGGCTCCACACAATCTAGCGACTGTGCTTCGAAGCCTCCCACCTATCCTACACATGTAGGTTCAATGTTCAGTGCCAAGCTGTAGTAAAGGTTCACGGGGTCTTTCCGTCTAGGTGCGGGTACACAGCATCTTCACTGCGATTTCAATTTCACTGAGTCTCGGGTGGAGACAGCGTGGCCATGGTTACACCATTCGTGCAGGTCGGAACTTACCCGACAAGGAATTTCGCTACCTTAGGACCGTTATAGTTACGGCCGCCGTTTACCGGGGCTTCGATCAAGAGCTTCTCCGAAGATAACCCCATCAATTAACCTTCCGGCACCGGGCAGGTGTCACACCCTATACGTCCTCTTGCGAGTTAGCAGAGTGCTGTGTTTTTAATAAACAGTCCCAGCCACCTGGTCACTGCGGCCCTCATCTGCTCAAGGAGCAAGTCCTATCACAAACAAGGGCGTACCTTCTCCCGAAGTTACGGTACAATTTTGCCGAGTTCCTTCACCCGAGTTCTCTCAAGCGCCTTAGTATTCTCTACCTGACCACCTGTGTCGGTTTGGGGTACGGTTCATATAATCATAAGTTTAGAAGCTTTTCCTGGAAGCAGGGCATCAACAACTTCACTACCGTAGTAGCTCGTCTCGCATCTCAGCTTTAAGCGTCCGGATTTACCTAAACACTCGGCCTACTTGCTTTCACTTGGACAACCAACGCCAAGCTTGCTTAGCCTTCTCCGTCCCTCCATCACTGATTATATAAGTACGGAAATATTAATCCGTTTCCCATCGACTACGCATTTCTGCCTCGCCTTAGGGGCCGACTTACCCTGCCCTGATTAGCATGGGACAGGAAACCTTGGTCTTCCGGCGTGGGAGTTTTTCACTCCCATTATCGTTACTCATGTCAGCATTCGCACTTGTGATATGTCCAGCAGACTTCTCAATCCACCTTCATCCACTTACACAACGCTCCCCTACCATACGTGTAAACACGTATCCGCAGCTTCGGTATATTGCTTAGCCCCGTTACATCTTCCGCGCAGGCCGACTCGACTAGTGAGCTATTACGCTTTCTTTAAAGGGTGGCTGCTTCTAAGCCAACCTCCTAGCTGTCTATGCCTTCCCACATCGTTTCCCACTTAGCAATATTTTGGGACCTTAGCTGGCGGTCTGGGTTGTTTCCCTCTTCACGACGGACGTTAGCACCCGCCGTGTGTCTCCCGGATAGTTCTCATTGGTATTCGGAGTTTGCAAAGGGTTGGTAAGTCGGGATGACCCCCTAGCCTTAACAGTGCTCTACCCCCAATGGAATTCGTCCGAGGCTCTACCTAAATAGATTTCGGGGAGAACCAGCTATCTCCCGGTTTGATTGGCCTTTCACCCCCAGCCACAAGTCATCCCCTAACTTTTCAACGTTAGTGGGTTCGGTCCTCCAGTTGATGTTACTCAACCTTCAACCTGCCCATGGCTAGATCACCGGGTTTCGGGTCTATACCTAGCAACTAAACGCGCAGTTAACACTCGCTTTCGCTACGGCTCCGCTATTCGCTTAACCTTGCTACTAAATATAAGTCGCTGACCCATTATACAAAAGGTACGCAGTCACAGAACAAGTCTGCTCCCACTGCTTGTACGTATACGGTTTCAGGTTCTATTTCACTCCCCTCACAGGGGTTCTTTTCGCCTTTCCCTCACGGTACTGGTTCACTATCGGTCAGTTAGGAGTATTTAGCCTTGGAGGATGGTCCCCCCATATTCAGTCAAGATAACACGTGTCCCGACCTACTCGATTTCACAAAAACAAACACTTCGTGTACAGGGCTATCACCTTGTATCGCGCCACTTCCCAGAGGCTTCCACTACGTTCATAATTGCTTAAGGGCTAATCCCCGTTCGCTCGCCGCTACTAGGGGAATCTCGGTTGATTTCTTTTCCTAAGGGTACTTAGATGTTTCAGTTCCCCTCGTTCGCCTCGTTACACTATATATTCATGTAACGATACCTATAAATAGGTGGGTTTCCCCATTCGGACATCTGTGGCTCAAATGCATTTTGTCGGCTCACCACAGCTTTTCGCAGACTTACACGTCCTTCATCGCCTCTAACTGCCAAGGCATCCACCGTATACGCTTAGTCACTTAACCATACAACCCCAAATGGCCTTCTTCATTGGTTTTTATCTTTCACCAAGCTTCCTCGCTCACTCAGTTACATACTGGAAGTATGCGCCTTCGTTCGCTCGTTGCGTGGCTCAGCTAAAACCCAATGTCTCGGCCATTGCACTAATGAACACCGAAGTGTTATTGATACAATGAACAAGAAAGAAAGACTCTCCCGCCTTTTGATATCAGGACTGGATGAGATCTAACTCAGTTGTATGCATGACAAGCTAATCGTGAAATTGCCTTGCTATCAAATAAAGATTGATAACAAGCAATTCAAGTCAAGTAGAGTAGTAAGTACGTCTTTCGACTTCTCAATTACTCAAATTTTGATTGATTTACTAATTAAATATCAGCTTTCCAAATTGTTAAAGAACGTTGGAGATTTCATGCTAAAAGCATTACTTTCTTCCTTAGAGTAAAAAACCCTAATCAATGCTTACTCAATCGAGTAAATATTCATTAGGATTTATGGTCCAACATGACACAAAAACAAGCTTTCTATATTAGTTTATAACTACCGCTAACTTTAGCGAGTAGAAAAACCGTCAGGAAGCTCCGCTTCCGGTTAAGCGGATTTTTCACGACCACTTGCAAAGCAAGTGATAAAGAAAATGGCATCCAGTTCGCTTGGTACAGGTAGTTTCAACGCGAGAAACGCAGTGTGCGCTAGCACATGAGTATCGCAGCGATTGAAAATAACAAAACCAAGTAGAAATGGTAGGCTTGGGCAGACTTGAACTGCCGACCTCACCCTTATCAGGGGTGCGCTCTAACCAGCTGAGCTACAAGCCTGTAGTGGTGGAGCTAAGCAGGATCGAACTGCTGACCTCCTGCGTGCAAGGCAGGCGCTCTCCCAGCTGAGCTATAGCCCCATTTTCTGTATAACTACAAAAAACTTCGTGTCGTTCTTCATTTAATAACAAAACAATCTGTGTAGGCACTACACTAACAATGTCACCATCGACATTTTGGTAAGGAGGTGATCCAACCCCAGGTTCCCCTAGGGTTACCTTGTTACGACTTCACCCCAGTCATGAAACACAAAGTGGTAATCGTTCTCCCGAAGGTTAAACTAACTACTTCTTTTGCATCCCACTCCCATGGTGTGACGGGCGGTGTGTACAAGGCCCGGGAACGTATTCACCGCAGTATTCTGACCTGCGATTACTAGCGATTCCGACTTCATGGAGTCGAGTTGCAGACTCCAATCCGGACTACGACATACTTTAAGGGGTCCGCTCCACATCACTGTCTCGCATCCCTCTGTATATGCCATTGTAGCACGTGTGTAGCCCTACACGTAAGGGCCATGATGACTTGACGTCGTCCCCACCTTCCTCCGGTTTGTCACCGGCAGTCTCCTTAGAGTGCCCAACTAAATGCTGGCAACTAAGGACAAGGGTTGCGCTCGTTGCGGGACTTAACCCAACATCTCACGACACGAGCTGACGACAGCCATGCAGCACCTGTGTTTGAGTTCCCGAAGGCACGAAACCATCTCTGGTAACTTCTCAACATGTCAAGTGTAGGTAAGGTTCTTCGCGTTGCATCGAATTAAACCACATGCTCCACCGCTTGTGCGGGCCCCCGTCAATTCATTTGAGTTTTAACCTTGCGGCCGTACTCCCCAGGCGGTCTACTTATCGCGTTAGCTTCGCTACTCACGACTTAAAGCCACAAACAGCTAGTAGACAGCGTTTACGGTGTGGACTACCAGGGTATCTAATCCTGTTCGCTACCCACACTTTCGCACATGAGCGTCAGTCTTTGGCCAGGGAGTCGCCTTCGCCACTGATGTTCCTCCAGATATCTACGCATTTCACCGCTACACCTGGAATTCCACTCCCCTCTCCAAGACTCTAGTCTGCCAGTTCTAAATGACCGTCCCAGGTTGAGCCCGGGGCTTTCACATCTAGCTTAACAAACCGCCTGCGTGCGCTTTACGCCCAGTAATTCCGATTAACGCTCGCACCCTCCGTATTACCGCGGCTGCTGGCACGGAGTTAGCCGGTGCTTCTTCTGTTGTTAACGTCACGGCTAGCAGGTATTAACTACTAACTTTTCCTCACAACTGAAAGTGCTTTACAACCCGAAGGCCTTCTTCACACACGCGGCATGGCTGCATCAGGGTTTCCCCCATTGTGCAATATTCCCCACTGCTGCCTCCCGTAGGAGTCTGGGCCGTGTCTCAGTCCCAGTGTGGCTGATCTTCCTCTCAGAACAGCTAGAGATCGTTGCCTTGGTGAGCCTTTACCTCACCAACTAGCTAATCTCACTTGGGCCTCTCTTTGCGCCGGAGCCTAAGCCCCGTTTGGTCCGAAGACATTATGCGGTATTAGCAGTCGTTTCCAACTGTTATCCCCCTCGCAAAGGCAAGTTCCCAAGCATTACTCACCCGTCCGCCACTCGACATCATCTAGCAAGCTAGACATGTTTCCGTTCGACTTGCATGTGTTAGGCCTGCCGCCAGCGTTCAATCTGAGCCATGATCAAACTCTTCAATTAAATATATCGAATATGAATCGTCGTTGTGTGACACTCTTAATGAGTGCCCACACAGATTGTCTTGTTATAAATTGTTAAAGAACTATCGTGCAAAAATCATAATGCGAAGCATTCTGTTTTTGCGCAAGGAGGACTAACATTACATATAGTTGCTTAGACTTCCTCACCTCACCCGAACGGCCATTGCCTTTTCGATGAGTGCTTCTCTTCGAAGCGGATGCGCATTCTACGCGTTTCGTTTTCAGTGTCAACGTTTTTCATAAATTTCTTTTCGAACCGTTGTTAACTCCAAAGAGTTAATGAAAACTGCTTTTCCAGTGTTGTTACCAACTCCTTGAAGCGAGGCGCGCATTCTACATCGTTAAGTTACGATGTCAACCCAGTTTTTAACTTTTTAATCAGTCTTAATTCAAGGTTGTGCACTACGTCTTGTGAGTGCCTGAAGCCCCCTCAAAACGTGGAGCGCATTATAGATAGGTGGCGTAAAAGATCAACCGTTATTTGGCACTTATTTGCATTTAATAACATTTCCACTCTCAAACGCTTATTTTTACATCATTTAGGTGTATTCCATTGGACTTTAGGATAGTTCTTTCACATTTTATTGTTCTAATTGTTACAAATGAGTAAACTGTAACCAGCCTTCATTATTATGATAATAAACACTAGAAAGGTAGGTATATGAAAGTAGGCTTTATTCAATGCACTGTTATTAGTGCTATCTTTGCAATCGCAGGATATCTGTTGTTTTCATCAGCTAGTATAGAAGCGCACGTTCCGTTAACGGTTTCAGCGTCTCTATTAATAAGCGGTATATTAACGCCGTGGCTAGCTTCACTCCTTAACAATTCACCCTCTGAAACAGCTGCGCCCTCCACCAGCAGCACAACCACTGAAACACTCTATGTGGGTAATCTACCGTATCGTGCAAACGAATCTGCGGTTAAAGAGTATTTTGGTAGTTTTGTCGAAGTACAATCTGTCCGACTCATGAAGGATAGAAAAACTGGCAAGCGAAAAGGTTATGGCTTTATTGAAGTGATAACTAGCGACCTTGACCCAGTAATAGCCAAGACTAACGACTCAGTGTTCCAAGAGCGAACATTAAAAGTTAGGCCAGCTAAAGACAAAGTAGAACAAGCATAAATTAAAAAAACCTGGGCATGACCCAGGTTTTTTTTACTCTATTCTGAAGCCGCTTGCTGTGGCATCGCGTTTAATAAGTTTTGGTTAAACGTATGGAAACGATTTATAGCTGATACTAAATCAGGTATTTGTACATCTTTCATTTCACTAATAATACCTGCAAGCAATGTATTGTAGTCATCTCCAGATCCTAGGGTATTCTCAGCATTTTCGAATGTAGACATCATCTTTTCGAGATACTGTGCTATTGGACTGACTACATTACCGTATTGGTTTTCAGCCTCACCCTCTTCACTATAGTGCTTTACGTTCTCATAAGCCTTTACCATTTCGGTTTGTGTAGTGCGGTTTAACTGCAACGCATACCCAACTAACTCTTTATCATCGAAACCTAAATTCAACGCTTGTTCGAACGCCTTATCCATATCCCCGCTATAGAAGGTATCCGCTAAGTCTTGTGCTTCACCCACAAGATTTGCAATAGCTGTCATTTCATCTTCGTCTATTTCACCCTTTAACGAAAAGCTGATGCCACTTCGTTCAAAGTATTCATATTGAGATGACTGCTGCGCCACAACTGAATCTGTATTCGAACTAGACGTTTCAGCATCGTCATTCGCGGGTATATATAGCGAAGCCTGACTAGCAGCACTAAACTGTCTGATACTTTCAAAGCTAAGGTTTACTTCATCCCCATCTTTGGTTCGAATAAGCAAGCTTCCTGATTTAGCATCAGATGCAGATACCGCGTTAAGCTCGCTCACACTTGCTGGATTAGGATTGAAGATATTCTGTTCTAAATCGTTAATGCCGCCGTCTATCATTTCACGGCTACGAGTAACACCTTCTTCAATCTCATCATTCATAAAACCTTCGAGATCCTTTTCAGCCATAGCGAAGCCACGACTTACGCCTTCACGGGCCTGACCAAATAACCCTTTTAGGGTATCGTCATCCGCACCACCATCAGCGGCACCTTGAATGACTCCGGTCACGAACCCAAGTACATTACGGGCGACTTTTTCGAAATCGAATAAGCTTTTGTTTTCTTCGCCGTCTTCAGACTGCTTGCTTTCATTTGGGCGCTTGCCATCAACAACCACATTTTGACTTAAGCTACCACTGAAGACCTTTAAGCCGATACTGGTCTGCGTGCTATTCACGGTGACCGTTGCTGAATGCTGTTTGGTAAACTCGGCTGCTTGCTGTAAGCCTTCCTGTTGAAGCTGCTTCTTTATAGCTTCATTCGGGTGAACCGATGCCTTTTCATCCACTTTCTGGTCGCCCATGAAAGCCTTAATTTGACTCACGTTCATAATTTGATCCTCACTATCCTCAATCAAGTTATCGGCAACAATCACGTATTGTTTAATTTTAATACGAAATTTTTGGTTCTGTGAGTTTTATCCGTTGCACATATAATATAAGGCACTACAATTCGCAGCCTTATTTAAATGATGTTCGGAGAACCACATGACAACCACCACTGCAAAAGACTATCAAGCTCAACTCGATGAGAAAGTGGATCGGTTAGGTACTCTTCTTACGCCGTTTAACGCACCGAGTCTGTCGGTGTATCCGTCAAAACCTGAAAACTACCGTATGCGAGCGGAGTTTCGTGTATGGCACGACGGTGACGATCTTTATCACATCATGTTCGATCAAGGTTCTAAAGAGAAGTACCGCGTAGATACATTTCCACCGGCTAGTGAAACCATTAACAAGGCAATGCAGCAATTAATTGACTATTTAAAGCCAAACGAGCTGCTGCGCAAAAAATTGTTTCAAATTGATTATCTAACTGGATTATCCGGTGAATTGGTTATTAGCTTGCTGTATCACAAGCCACTAGATGACGAATGGGAAGCACAAGCTGAACTACTTCGCACCTTTTTAGCTACCCAATTTACGGCTGTGAGTATTATTGGGCGAGCTAGAAAGCAAAAGCGTATTGTAGGGAGCGACTTTATTATAGAACGCCTACCTATTAACGGCCGAGAGTTTGAATTCAAACATATTGAGAATAGCTTTACCCAACCTAATGCAGAAGTAAATTGCAGCATGATTGAATGGTCTCTTGAATGCTCTGCTCCCCTAACCGGGGATTTACTAGAAATGTATTGTGGTGCAGGAAACTTCTCAATGCCATTGGCAGTTCATTTTGACAATGTGATAGGGACTGAAATAGCAAAGCCATCGGTACAAGCGGCGCAATACAACATTGCGGCAAACCACTTAGATAACGTGAAAATTGTGAGATTGTCGGCTGAAGAGTTTACCGAAGCAATGAACGGGGAACGAACCTTCTCTCGTCTAGAAGGTATCAACTTAACTGAATACAATTTTACCACTGTATTGGTTGACCCACCCCGAGCAGGGTTAGACGTAGATTCATTAAAAATGATTCAAGGGTACGATAATATTATCTATATCTCTTGTAACCCTGAAACCTTAGCTGAAAACTTAAGCCTACTTTGTGAAACTCACGAAATAGCAAATGCGGCACTGTTCGATCAATTTCCATTCACCCATCATATAGAAGCGGGTGTGTTACTAACTAAAAAGTAACCCTCTGCATTTTACAAATGGATTTGCAGCAACTGTAGATTTTAACGCTTAAGATGCGTCGGCCGATGTTTGTGATGCAAGCTTCGACATTGCGCCCAATTGCACGAAACGTAATTGGGCTTTAACTCTTTCGCCAATTTCCACCTTCAACTTAGTATCAGCTTCTAACGCTTCTGCTCCAGCACTAAATACCAATCTAACCATAGCATCAGCTTGGAGCTGCGCAATATTGTACTCCACGCCTTGTTGCTCGATGATGTAATCGGTTAGCTCTTCAATAAAATGCTGAATTTCACGAAAAACCGCCATTCGGTATGCAGCTGACGTGCCTGTATGTTCCCGCAACAATAATCGAAAGACATTTTTGTTAGCAGAAATGAACTCCATGAAGGTTTCAACTGACGTGTGAATTACGCCGCCACCTGAAGCAATTCTACGGCGAGCCTGACGCATTAATTGGCGAAGGGCTAACCCAGCTTCATCCACCAACGTGAGCCCTAATTCATCCATGTCTTTAAAGTGTCGGTAGAAGGACGTTGGCGCAATGCCTGCTTCTCGAGCAACTTCACGTAAACTAATAGCAGACAAACTGCGATTTTCATCCAGTAATAGGAATGCCGCATGAATGATATTTTGGCGGGTTTTAAGCTTTTGTTCCTGACGAGTCACAATAGTACCAGTTTGTTAGTCTTCACTAGTCTATCGCATGAGTGCCTATGGGGAGAAGCTTAAATTAATTCGGCTCTAGGCATAAACGCTATTAACACTTACTCAATATTATCTCCATAGCGTTTTATATTAACTGTTGTTACTGTACATTCAACTCTTAACAAGTTGTTAACCATGTAGCCGTTATTCGTTTGTCAGGTATTACTGGGACTTTATCAGAGTGCCTAGCCAGAATTATTTTATCTCATTATTTCCTGTGGGAATGATGGGCTATGGGGTTATAGGACTATCGGCCTACATGAACAAAAATAGCTGACCCAATAATGAAAAAAAGTATTCAGCACTACGTGCTACGGTTCATTTCGAGTAACACGCTACTAAGTATTAAACGCCGCTATTATACTTGTGCACGCTTTTTTAAGCGTGGTGTACCTAAATTAGAAATTTTCATAAAAGTAGATGACCCCTACTCATTCCTACTTGTTCAAGCATTACCGACACTCGAAAAAAAGTATCGCGTAGCCATTACAGCTCGCGTCATTATCAATTCAGATCCAGTAATGTTTCCTGAATTAGCTATGTGGAATAAGCATTCAATTAATGATGCGATGCATTTAGCCAACGTCTACCATCTTCATTTTCCGTGCTCTGCTGCTGAGATTACCCACCAAGCTCGCTCAGTTTTTACTGCGTCCTGTGCCGTTCAGCAAAAAATAGATGAAGGCGCTTCATGGACAGGCATTGCTGAATTGCTACTAGCCTATTGGAAAGGTATTCATATTAATGCCTTGTCTAGTATTGATGAGGCGGCATTAGAAAAACGCTTTGAAGCACACCTACATCAGCTTTCCTCGAAAGGTCACTATCTTTCGGCCACGATTCATTATGATGGGGAATGGTATTGGGGTGTAGATAGGCTTGATCACCTTGAACGTCGACTTATCGATGAAGGCTATGGCATACAACCCAACCCTCAAATTGAATTTAATAAAACCTATGCTTCGCTATTACAGCCTCTCAATTTTTCGATAGATACAAAAAAGTGCGCCGAACCTTTAACCCTGTTTTGGTCTGCCCGTAGCCCCTACTCTTATATTGCGTTGCTACAGGCCGTAAAACTAACCAGGCATTACGGTATTCCCCTTGTAGTAAAACCTGTATTGCCGATGATGATGCGTGGGTTATATGTTCCCCCTAAAAAAGCCATTTATATTTTTTTAGACACAAAACGCGAAGCGCAGAAATTAGAAATTGATTATGGGTTTCTGGCTGATCCGTTAGGTGAAGGTGTAGAGCGATGCTATGCGTTGCTAGCCTATGCTAGAGCGAACAATAAATACCTAGATTATTTACTCTCGTTTGCGACGTTGGTAAATGCACACGGTGTTAGAGCCGATACAGACAGCGGATTGAAAAAAATAGTAGAGGACGCAGGGCTATCTTGGCAGGAGGCAAAGCGACACTTAGCCAATACTGACTGGAAAGAAGAGGTCACTGCAAACCAAGCGGATATTTACCAAACAGGCAGCTGGGGTGTGCCCGTTTTCAGATATAGAGATATTCAGGTATGGGGACAAGATAGGCTATTCGTTATGGAAGATGCCATTCGTCAAAACCTTAACCTGCATGAAGTTGCCCCTATTGATAGAGCAATGCATGACAATCGCCAAACAGTGGGTAGTTTACAATATGAATGAAGGGGACAATTAAACTAACTGGTATTAGGTAGAGTTCAACAATATGAAGCAATTGTTATGACGCAATCCCCACGAAGCAAATTACTGTAAGACTGCAAGATATCGGGCACTATCCCCAACTTGAAGCGCCTACCGATGTTAGTAATTCAATAATTTCCTTTATAAACAGCGATAAGACTCCCTTAGCATAAAGTGTAGTAGGCAATTTTTAGAAGCTTACTATAATTAAAGTTTACACACGTAAGCAGAACTTCTGTCCATTCTGCTTGCCTGATGAGCAATAAAACGATAAATTAGCGCACAGTTGTAAGCTGAGTTGTAGAAAATGAAAAAACCACCTCTTATCCTGACGAATGTCTTAGTGTTCATAATTACCGGCGCCATCGCCTTTATTGGCGTACCTGTATGGGTTATCAATCATGGAATTGATTGGGCGGAAATAGGCACTGCGATCTTCTTATTTTATTTCACTGGTATGTCAATTACTGCCGGTTACCATCGTCTGTGGTCACATAAAACCTATGATGCGAATATTGTCGTGCGCGTAATACTTGCTATCGGCGGCGCAATGGCACTGCAAAATAGTATTTTGCACTGGAGCTCAGATCACAGAATTCACCACCGTCACGTTGACGACAACGACAAAGACCCTTATTCAGCAAAGCGCGGTTTGTGGTTTGCACACATTGGTTGGATGCTTCGCGAGTATCAAGAAAAGCGATATGACGACTACAGAAACTGTAAAGACTTGCAGAAAGATAAAGTGGTTATGTGGCAACACAATTACTACTTACCTATCGTTCTTGCCGCGAACTTCGGCGTTACCGGCTTTTTGGGTTGGTTGAATGGTGACATCCTAGGCATGATTTTGGTGGCTGGCGTATTGCGCTTGGTACTTGTGCATCATGTAACCTTCTTTATTAATTCCTTAGCACATTTCTGGGGAAACCAGCCGTATACTGATGCAAATACGGCTAGAGATAACGGTGTACTAGCATTCTTCACTTTCGGCGAGGGTTATCACAACTATCACCATATTTTTGAATACGACTACCGTAACGGTATTCGTTGGTATCAGTTTGATCCAACAAAATGGTTAATCCGCGGGCTTTCTTACGTGGGACTTACCCATAACCTGCGTCGTGTGCCCGAAGAGCGTATTGAAAAAGCGAGAGCGGCAATGCAACTGCAACGTGCTAGCGAACAAGTCTCTGTATTACCGAATGCAGAAGAGCTCATGCACACCATTGAGCAAGAGTATGAGCTACTTATGCAACGTATGTCTGATTACTACGCGGCGAAAAAGCGTTTGATGAAAGTAAAACAAAAATCACTCAAACGTACCATAGAAGGCTTAGAGCTTACCTATAAGTATAAAGAGCTTAAGCATGCGTTAGCCGTACAAAAAGAAAAGTGGCTTCAGTTACAGAGTCTATCGCTTCAAGCCGTATAAATTTTTGGCTTCAGCTTAGGGACTGCTGACATTTGATATACAGTAAAAGTCCACACGCTCTAGACTATTTTAAAAACCCACATGCGCTTTGCTCATGTGGGTTTTGTTTATTTGGCGATTAGCACTAGAGTTAGTGTTACAAACCCAGTAACGTAGAATATTAGTAATCGTTATTTTACGACAAGCGCGGCCACTTAAAAAATAGGATGTAGTTATGGCGACAAAGCAAAAAGATAAACCAGCAACCCCTTCTTACCAATACGATGCCATTGTTATAGGTACAGGACCTGGAGGCGAAGGTGTAGCCATGCAGTTGGCTAAAGCTGGCAAAAAAGTCGCCGTAGTAGAAAGGTACGAAGCCGTGGGAGGTGGGTGTACGCATTGGGGCACCATTCCATCTAAAGCGTTAAGGCATTCAGTAAGCCGCTTAATTGAATATAATAGTTCGCCACTTTTTGCTGATAACCATGTAAGCAGAAGCCTCACATTTGCAGAAATAATGCGTCATGCTAGCGGTGTAGTGAATAGCCAGACCCGTTTGCGTTCTTCGTTTTACGATAGAAATAGAGTCACTCTGTATCATGGAGAAGCTAGTTTTATTGATGCCAACACCTTACAAATTGTCCGTGATGATGGTTCGAAAGATATTTTAACCGCAGCACAGATTGCTATCGCTACTGGCTCTCGCCCTTACACGCCACCCGACATCGATTTTAATCACCCTCGCATTTATAACTCCGACACGATTTTATCTCTTGATCACGATCCTAAATCCATCATTATTTACGGCGCTGGGGTTATTGGATCGGAATATGCCAGTATCTTTCGCGGCATGGGCGTAAAAGTCGACCTCGTGAATATGCGAGACAGACTTCTGTCTTTCCTTGATACCGAAATTTCAGATGCGCTAAGTTACCACCTTTGGAACAACGGCGTACTTATTAGGCATAACGAAACCTATAAGTCGGTGGACGGTAAAGAAGACAGCGTAGTGTTGAACTTAGAGTCTGGTAAACGAATGAAAGCTGATTGCTTATTGTTTGCCAATGGTCGCACCGGTAACACTGACATGTTGGGCTTAGATGCTGTTGGCATAAAAGCGGATAATCGCGGCCAGCTTAGCGTGAATGAGAAATACCAAACTCAAGTAGATAATATCTTCGCTGTAGGTGATGTTATTGGTTACCCAAGCTTAGCATCGGCTGCGTATAATCAAGGACGATTTGCCGCAGAGGCAATGCTCGGAGCAACGACACATACCGCATTGGTAGCAGATATTCCCACTGGCATTTATACCATTCCAGAAATTAGTTCGGTGGGTAAAACAGAACAAGAGCTTACCGCCGCAAAAGTGCCTTACGAAGTAGGTAGAGCCCAGTTTAAGCATTTGGCTCGTGCGCAGATTGCATCAACACAGGTGGGTAGCTTAAAAATTCTGTTTCACAGAGAAACGAAGAAAGTTTTAGGCATTCATTGTTTTGGAGAGCGTGCATCTGAGATTGTGCACATTGGGCAGGCGATTATGCAGCAAAAAGGCGAAGGAAATACCATCGACTACTTTGTTAATACAACCTTTAATTACCCCACCATGGCCGAAGCTTATCGCGTAGCAGCAATAAATGGACTAAATAGGATATTTTAAGGAATTTTGGGCACAAAAAAACCGGCACGTGGGGCCGGTTTTTTTTAGTGCGATTAATCTCGGTTGGCAGCCAGAGTATTTAGCGCTGAAAGCGCATCTCTATGTGCTACGATATCGATCTGCATCTTTTCTTGGTCAAATGTCATTGTTGCAGTGGCGTAGTCTCCAAGACTTTCGCTGGCAACATTAACCAAATCAGTTTGTGCATCACGGAAATGAATGTTGTTGTTGATGTTCTCAGCTATACATTCATTATTCAATTCGAACGATTTTGCGTCCATACAATCGAAAAGCTGGTTTTCGCCAGAGCCCGCATGCGCAATACCAAAGACGGACATTAAGGTTAATCCTAGTACTACTTTACGCATGGTTTTTCTCCTGTTCAGCAGTTCATTACTGCGATGATCCAATAATAATGTATATACGTTTTAATGTCAAATCGGATCACGCAAATATGACAGCAATATTACAAAGTGAAATATTATGAGAAATTCGACAATTATTTTTGAGGATTTAGTAAAAGAAGCGAAACAGTGTTCATTGTGTGTTGAACACCTTCCCTATGGCGTGAACCCAATTTTTTCAATTGGCCCACAGGCAAAGGTTGTGCTAATTGGTCAAGCGCCCGGCCTGATCGCACATCAAAACACAAAAGCCTTCAGCGATAAAAGTGGTGAAAGACTAAGGCAGTGGCTACACATCGATACTACAACGTTTTATGATGAAAACAAATTAGCCATTATGCCTATGGGGTTTTGCTTTCCAGGCTATAAAAACGGGGCCGATGCGCCGCCTAGAAAAGAATGCGCGCCCACTTGGCACGAAAAAATGTTACACGCCATTCAACCAGAATTAGTTCTACTTGTAGGTAGATATGCTCAGCAATACTACTTACCTAAGTACCGAACATTAACAGACGCTATAAAGAACAATTGTGATGAGAAGTTTGCTGTGCTGCCCCACCCGTCTGGTAGAAACAACCGCTGGCTTGCACAGCACCCTTGGTTTGAAACTGAATATTTACCCCACGTGGTAGCGCGCTTAACACCCCTACTTGTGTGAAACGTTAGTTCGCGTCTTTTTGGGACACAAGGTAATCCATCAATTCATTAAATGGCATGGGTTTAGCGTAGAAGAAGCCTTGCGCTTCGTTACATCCCAATTCAATCATATACTCAGCTTGCTCTTTAGTTTCAATCCCTTCAGCAATAGTGAGTAGCCCTAGTTTGTTTCCTAAGGTCACAATAGTTTCAGCAAGCACGGCGCTTTTACCGGGTTCAATATCACGAATAAACGAGCGATCTACTTTAAGCCTGTCTAACGGAAGTTGCTGCAAGTAACTCATAGACGAAAACCCCGTACCGAAGTCGTCTATTGCTATGGCAACACCATGCTCTTTTAACGTTCTAAGGGCATCTATCACAATTTGCGGTTCATCCATCACCACACTTTCTGTTATTTCTAACTCGAGTAAACTTGGATCGCATTTAGATGTACTAATAGTGCCAAGCACTTTATTAACAAACGACCTATCTCTAAACTGAGGCATTGATATATTTACTGCTACCCTCAAGTCACCGAAGTTTGCTTCTTTTAAATCTTTCAATCGATGACAGGCTTCTTCAATAACCCACTCACCAATATCAACTATAAGACCTGAATACTCAGCTAGAGGTACAAATACAGCGGGGGAAATATAGCCGTTGTTCCCATCAGGCCAACGTAGCAAACCTTCCATGCCAACGACTTTTTCACTGACCAAATCTACTTGCGGTTGGAACCATAGCTCTAACTTTCGTGCCATGAAGTCACTACGCAAACGACGGATCATTTCTAGGCGCCACGTAGTTTTGTCTTCAATATCTTTAGCAAAATACTCGAAGTTATCGCTTATATTCTTTTTCGCGCGATTTAAGGCAATGTTAATGCGCTTTAATATTTCTAAGCCAATATTTCGTTTGTCATCAAGCTGGCATAGCCCCATCGTCACGTTGACTGGCAAAGTATGATCACTGACTTTAAACGACGATTGAAACAATGAATTAATATTGTCTGGGTTAACCGCATCTGAAGGGCCAATAAGGCCAAATACATCCGCACCAATACGCCCGATTTTTACTGATTCATCGAAGCACGCTTTAAACCTGTCACTAATAGCACGCAATAGTTCATTACCAGCTTCTTGCCCTAAACCATCGTTAATATCTGAAAAGTGGTTTACATCAATAAGCGCGACTGAACAATTTTCGCATGCAAAGATATGCGGTTTATCGAGCATATTGATAAATTCATTACGGTTCGGAAGTCGCGTTAGCCAATCCCTAAAGGCAGCATTTCTTAATTGATGAAACAAGTTTACGTTTTCATAGCCTACCGAAATACTGGATAAAAACACTTCTAACAAATTTTTATCTAGGTTAGTAATTTCACTTACCATATTCACGTAAACTGCCGCTTCAAACCCGGAACGGTTTATATACAGCACAGATGAATCAGATTCGAAAATATGACGTTTAAGGCGAAGACAGCGACCTACTTGCTCGGCAATTTCGCTGTTATTGATACTATCGATAGATTCATTAATAAAAGAGGCATATTCGCCAGCTGCCCCTAAGACATAAACACCGTTATCGTCTTTATCGAGAACCGAACCAGCTCTAGCACAAACAAGACCCTCGGCATCTAATCCAATCAATGAGCTAATTTGAGTAACCACTCCTTCGCAAAACCCTTTTACCGAATGCTCTTCAAATAAATTGGCCGACGATGTGATGATTTTTTCTAAACCAACGCGGTTTTGATTTATTGTCATTATTTGCTGATAAGAGCGCAGAGAAGAGATAACCGTGGTCATCAGTTTAGCGCGGGTCAGCTCAGTCTTTGTTTTGTAATCGTTAATGTCGTAAAGCTTAATCACCTCTTCTTCAGGTGCATAACCAGGTTGCCCTGTTCTTAAAACGATACGTGGTTCGGTTAGCCCCATGGATTCTCGGATATAACGCACTACATCGAAACCGGCGTCATCAGTTTCCATGACAACATCCAATAAAATGATAGCTATCGTTTTACCGTAATCGTGCAGCAGTGTTTTGGCTTCTTTTGCCGAATAAGCATGAAGGAAATTTAGTTTTCTATCATTAACAATAAGGTCGGAGAGTGCGAGTCGCGTAACGGTGTGAATTTCCTCATCGTCATCGACGATAAGAATATTCCATTCTTTATAAAAAGTAGTATCGATATCAGAACTTCCATCATCATCTAAGAAGATAAGTTCATCGTTATCGTAATCCGTTGCCGACATAACTGCTTAAACCCTCGTCACTGATTCATACATACTTTTTTGTTGTATGCTGTTTATCAGAATTGCTAAATCGATACTGCAATGCAATAGTGGTAACCTATTGTTCATGCTTTGAATGGCAATCTACATATTAAAATGAAGATAACCCCTGATCCTTATACTAGTTCACTTCCTAAAACCAAGCGCCCTACTGAACCATCGCCGGCTAGCCGTAACGACAATCCAAACCAAAGTGCGACTCTAAATGTACAACAAGATACACCGACGCATTTTGTACGGCAAAAGATACTCTCTTGGTTCTCTCGTGTCGGCATTTCTCCTTCAATGGCGAAAGATCCTAAAAGCCAACGCAACACGTTAGAACGAAGAAAGCAGATAATTGAATTACAAAAAGCTGCAAATCTCCAAGCTGTTTTAAATATAGCACTAAATGTCAACATAACCGAATCAGAAAACGATGGACTTGATCCAGATTGGTTTTTTGCCTTCAGCAACATGGCAGAAGAAATTCACAGCCCAGGAATGCAGGAGCTTTGGGGCAAAATTTTTGCCGTAGAGGTAAGTAAACCAGGCAGCTTTTCTCTTCGCAGTTTGCAAATGCTAAAACTGCTTACTCACAGAGACGCTAAAGTCTTTGCGAAAGCCGTCAGTATAGCCAGTAGACGGCAACACGATACTATCCCTCGTATATTAGTGGGCTTTCATAGAAAAAAAGGCATACTGTCATTTTTCAAGCGTGCGGTGCCGGAACAGCTCAACTTAGCCTCTGTCGGCCTTTCCTACCCCGATTTGCTGGCCCTTCAAGATATGAAGCTACTTTATGCTAGCGAGATAGAAAGCGGTGAATATGCAGAAGGCCAACAAACGAGATGGCGCTGTGGTGCCGAGCAATTCACGTTAGAAAGTAAGCAGCCAGGTGTGGCCTTAGTGTATTTTAAGTTTACCGCGGTAGGCGGCGAGCTTTATAAGCTCGTACCGAGAAAACAAAACCCAGCTTACCTATCAGCTCTTAAGAACGTATTAAGCGAAGTCTTCAATATTCATTAACCCGTTGTATTAGCGCGGCCTTATATCAGGCCTGCTTTTTCATCTAGCGATTCCTGTATGCTAGGCGAGCGGGTGACAGCTTAAATACCGTCACCAAACTCGTGCAAACCACACTCTCGCTTGAGCCCGAAGAAACGAGTATCTTGCTCACTCATGCCTTCTTGCAATGACTGCGTGGTATGCCAATCGCCAATAGACACATAACCTTCGTCCCACAAAGGATGGTACGACAAACCATGTTCTTTGAGGTAGTAGTGCAGGTCTTTGTTGCTCCAATCAATAATAGGATAAAGCTTAAACTGACTACCTACCTTTTGAAGCACAGGTAACTTGCCGCGGGTATCAGATTGACTGCGGCGTAAACCCGCAAACCATGTTCCAGCATTAAGCTCTTTTAAGGCACGTTGCATAGGTTCAACCTTGTTCATTCGGTTGTACTGTTCTATGCCTTCAACACCTTGTTCCCATAACCGTCCAAATCTCGCTTCCTGCCACGCAGATGAAATATCTGCGTTGTACACGTGCAAGTTCAAATTCAACGCGTTTTTCAGCTCATCAATAAACTTGTAGGTTTCAGGAAACAAATAACCAGTATCCGTTAGTACCACAGGGATATCTGGCTTAGCTTGAGTAAGCATGTGAAGCATAACCGCAGATTGAGCACCAAAGCTTGATGACACAATGTGACTGTCAGGTAAGTTTTCAAGCGCCCACTCAACGCGGGCTTGAGCACTCATTGCTTCCAGTTCAACATTGATATCGGCAAGGGCTTCCTTGCTGATATCAAGTGTTAGCGGACTGCTATTAAGTAGCGTCGAATTACTCATAAAAGTCTCTAGCTGAATCGACAACGGGTGCGACAATTTCAGCGCGAATAACATAATCACCGAACGATTCGTTACCGTTACGCTCTTTCGCCCACTTGCCAATTAATGAATCAAGTTCGGCCATAATTTCTTCTTCACTGATGTTTTCGCGATACATCTTAGGAATACGGGTTCCTTCGCGATCGCCACCTAAATGGAAATTATATTTACCTGGGCCTTTACCCACTAAACCAACTTCGGCCAACATGGCACGACCACACCCATTCGGGCACCCCGTTACGCGGAAAATAATACTGTCGTCAGCTAAACCATGCTTCGCTAGCAAGCCTTCAAGTTCCGTTACCGCATCAGGCAAATAGCGTTCTGCTTCTGCCATTGCTAATGGACAAGTTGGCAATGCAACACAGGCCATAGAATCAAGACGTTGGTTTGAAGTTTCTGGCGCGATAAGGCCATGCTCACGCGCCAAGGCTTCAATTTTTTCTTTATCTTCTGCCGGTACACCTGCAACAATCAAGTTTTGATTCGCGGTTAAGCGGAAGTCGCCGGTATGAATTTTCGCAATTTCAGCACACCCTGTTTTTAAGGTTTTGCCTGGATAATCTAAAATTCGGCCGTTTTCGATAAATAACGTTAAGTGATATTTACCGTCAATACCTTCAACCCAACCGAAGCTATCGCCACGAGTCGTGAATTCATATGGACGTGTTTCACCAAAGGTTACGCCTGCACGCTTCTCTACTTCGGCTTTAAAGTTATCTACGCCCACACGTTCTAGGGTGTATTTGGTTTTAGCGTTTTTACGGTTAACACGGTTACCCCAATCGCGCTGGGTCGTTACTACTGCGGCAGCAACGGCTAACGTGTCATCCAAACCTATAAAACCAAAGTCACTGGCTTTACGTGGGAAAGTGCTCTTATCGCCATGCGTCATGGCAAGGCCGCCGCCTACCAGTACGTTAAAACCAATCAGTTTGCCGTTTTCAGCAATAGCCACAAAGTTAAGATCGTTCGCGTGAACATCTACATCGTTTTGCGGTGGGATAACCACGGTAGTTTTAAACTTACGAGGTAAGTAGTTGTCACCTAAAATTGGCTCTACTGGCTTTTCAGTGGTTTCCACTCTTTCACCGTCTAACCAAATTTCAGCATAAGCACGGGTTTTTGGAAGTAAGTGCTCGCTTATCTTCTTAGCCCATGCATATGCTTCAACGTGCAAGGCAGACTCAACCGGATTAGAGGTGCAAAGTACGTTTCGGTTTACGTCACCAGCGGTGGCAATAGAGTCGATTCCTGCTTTATTAAGCATTTGGTGCATCGACTTGATTTTCGGCTTCAATACACCGTGAAACTGGAATGTTTGACGCGTAGTAAGACGAATACTGCCGTACATAGTGTGATCGGCGGCAAATTTGTCGATAGCTAACCATTGGTCAGGGGTAATCACGCCACCCGGTAAACGGGCACGTAGCATTACGTTGTGCAATGGCTCTAGTTTTTGCTTAGCACGCTCGGCGCGAATATCACGGTCGTCTTGCTGATACATACCGTGGAAGCGGATAAGTTGGAAGTTATCTGCCGTGAACCCACCGGTTAAATCGTCTTTTAAATCGGTTTCGATAGTGCCGCGTAAGTTATTACTTTCACGCTTTAAGCGCTCGTTGTCAGCCAGTTTGCCCTCAACGATAAATGGTGATTTTTCATTGCTCATTAATAGACATCCTTCTGGTAACGTTTCGCTTTGCGTAATTCAACTAAGTACGCTTTAGCATCGGCTTCTGATTTTTCGCCGTACTGTTGCACAATACTAATCAGTGCATTTTCCACATCTTTGGCCATGTAGGTTGCATCGCCACACACATAAAAATGTGCACCTTGCTGAAGCCATTCGTACACTTCTTTACCATGCTCAAGCAAACGGTGTTGCACATAAACTTTCTCTTCTTGGTCGCGAGAGAAAGCCAAAGTAATCTTATCTAGTAGGCCGTCTTTCACGTAGCCTTGCCATTCCACTTGATACAAGAAGTCTTGTGTGAAATGCGGATTACCGAAGAACAACCAGTTCTTACCTTCAGCCTCTTGAGCATCACGCTCTTGCATAAAGGCCCTGAAAGGGGCAATACCCGTACCTGGGCCAACCATGATAACCGGTGTATTTCCATCTTCAGGTAAACGGAAGTGATCGTTGTTTTCAACAAACACGTCTACTTCACCGTTTTCTTCTAAATATTCACATAAGAAACCAGATGCCCCGCCTTGATGACGATGACCAAAGGCTTCATAGTCTACGTGAGCTACCGTTAGGTGAACTTCGTCTTCAACTTCGGTTTGGCTAGACGCAATAGAGTATAAGCGCGGTGTTAGCGGTCGAAACGCTTCTACCAGTTGTTGCGCGGTTAAGCTGCCCGGATGGTCGCGCACGATATCAATCAACTGACGCTCGGCCATATAAGTGCGCAGTTTTGCTTTATCTTCCATCATCGCGGCTAAGCTTTCAGAGCCGGTAGCCGCTTGATAGGCTTTAATGAAGTTAGGATAGCTAAGCGTAAGCTCAAGCTTGCTGGTTAATGCTTCTCGCAACGTCAGCGTTGCATCAGCAACCTTCACTTCTACATCGCCATCAAGAGAAAGTGTATCTATGAACGCATCAACAAGACTTGGCGCGTTTTTAAACCACACGCCTAATGCATCACCCGCTTTGTAGGTAATACCAGAATCTTCAAGGCTAATTTCAATATGGCGAATGTCTTTTACTGAATCACGACCTGTAATTTTTTGAGCATCAAGCAAGGTTGCCGTAAACGGCGCTTTTTTGGTATACGCTTGTTCAGGTGCGCCTTGCACGGCTGAGCCAGTTTGCACTGCTTGGGCAACAGGCGCTGACGCTGTAAAGTCATCTTTAAGAGAAGCGATTAAGTCATTCAGCCACGCCTCAGCTTGCGCTTCATAATCAACATCGCAATCGGCACGGGCCACTAGCTCGGTACCACCAAGCTTGCCTAAGCGTTCATCGAAGTCTTTGCCCGTTTGGCAGAAGAATTCGTAGCTACTATCACCTAACCCTAACACCGCGTACTTAGTGTTGCTTAACTTAGGTGCTTTTTTACCGCTAACAAACTCATGCAACTCGATGGCATCATCTGGCGCATCGCCTTCACCATGGGTGCTAACAAAAAGCGCAACATGGGTTTCAGCCTTAAGCGAACGAGGCTTGTAATCTGCCATGCTAACTAACTTTGAGTTAAAGCCCGCTTCTTCCGCTTTTGCCTGACACTGTTGAGCCACACCTTTCGCGTTACCGGTTTGTGAACCGAATAAAATGGTAAGCGTGGGAGCATCAGTCTGCGCTGGTGCTACTGCACCGGCAGTGGTTGGCGCAACGACGCCGCCTTGTGCAGCGGCCATACCCGCAGCATAGCCACTGATCCAAGTCAGTTGGTCGCGGTTTAACCCAGATATCGATTGGGTAATTGCATTGAACTGTTGTTCGTTTAGTACGGCACCAGTAGCCGATGGATTGTTCGATTGTTGTGACATAATTCTTTAGCCTTAATTCGATGGGCATAAGGCTAACGGCTTTCTACAAGAAGAGAAAAGAATAAATGAGACTTTTTTATTACTGAAAGTGATTAAGGATGTGTTTTGGAGTATAAACACGCTGTTTTCGATGATAACACTACCAGTAAAGTTGATTTTAGGTAGCTTCCCTAAAGAATTTTTAGATATCAACGCCTGAAATTAAGCACAAACCTAAAGTGTTTTAAGTAAGTTTTAAGGTATAAGATAACTTTCTGAAGGAAAAGAAAAAACACCTAAGCAATTAATAAATAAAGGGCTTTATGCTTAAATTCACAAAGACTAGCATGTGGAAATATGTTGTAATCAACCAAATTTTCTAATTGCTACATTATGTCCCAACTTCCGTTTTTTAGATCAACCACCTCGTTAATCATTCTGTTCTTTCTTAGCGCAATTTCATCTAGCCATGCCGACACATTTGAGTATTCAGATTTGCAATCTAATCAAGAAGAGCACAAAGATGAGCATGCAGACTCCTCGCACAATGACCAAGAGCATGAAGACCATCACGATGAGGTTGAAAAAATATTAATTCAAGCGTCTCGCTCTGGACGCATCGCCGATGAGCAACCAATTCGTGTTGAACTTATAAACCGCGAAGAAATTGAAGAGAAAGCGGCAATGCGGCCGGGCAATATCTCTATGCTGGTTGCTGAAACTGGCGGCGTTAGAATGCAAACTACCTCGCCCGCCTTAGGCAGTGCCAATATTAGACTGCAAGGTTTATATGGGCGATACACTCAATTGCTTGCAGATGGTTTACCGTTATATGGCAACCAAGCTGCTTCTATTGGGCTACTTCAAATACCGCCTACCGATTTGGGCCGCATCGAGATTATAAAAGGGTCTGCCTCTTCCCTTTACGGTGGGTCTGCCTTAGGCGGTGTTATTAATTTAGTCTCTCGCCAACCTGGCAATGCGTTTAGTGGCGAAACCTTACTTAATGCCACCACGAGAGACGGCCAAGATCTTACTACTTATTTTGAAACCCCCATTAACGATTCAATAAAGGCGTCAATTACCGCAGGCGCGCACTATCAACATGAACAAGATATCGATGGTGACGGCTGGATTGACTTAGCAAGTTATGAACGCTACACCGCTCGCCCTCGCCTTTTTTGGGAAGGAGAAGATGACGAAACACTTTATGTCACTACAGGCTTCATGACAGAACAACGTGAAGGTGGCACGCTAGAGGGTGCAACTGTTGCCAATGGAGAAGCGTTCGCGCAAACACAAGACTCAAAGCGTATTGATGGCGGGTTTGTATTTAGCAAACCCGTATTAGACACACTTACTTTTAATGCTCGCGGGTCGGCGATGTTGCAAGACCATGAGCATGCTTATGGAAACGACTTTGACGATGATGAACATGAGAGCTATTTAGCTGAAACGAGTTTATCTGGCTACACAGATAAAAGTGATTGGGTGGTAGGCATTGCCTATCAGTCAGAGGTCTTCACTTCGCACACCTACCCAGAATTTGATTACGATTATCAAGTTCCTGGTATCTTTACTCAGTTCGACTACGAACTTACTGACATACTCACCACCTCGCTTAGCGCACGAGTCGACGAGCATAACGAATTTGGCACCCAGTTCAGCCCTCGAGTATCGTTACTTTATCGTCCAGGTGATATTACGGTAAGAGGGTCTTATGGTCAGGGTTATTTTGCTCCCACTCCCTTCGTTGAAGAAATAGAAGCGGCGGGGTTATCTCGCTTAGCCACTATTGAAGATTTAGAAGAAGAAAATGCAGAAACCGCCTCGCTTGATGTGACTTATACGTTAGGTAACATTGAAACGAGCTTAACCTTGTTTGGCTCAAACGTTGATAATGTTACCCAGCTAGAAGCTTTTTCAAGTAATGGAACAAATCAGCTAGACCGAGTTAGGTTGGTAAATGCTGAGGGTGAAAGTAAAATTCGTGGTTCTGAGTTTTTGGTGCGCTACTACTGGCGCGACGTAAAGCTAACCGCGAGTTACCTGTATGTTGACGCTAGTGAAGTGTCACAAACGAATGAAGGTAGGCAAGAAATTGCACTTACCCCTCGTCATTCAGCAGGTTTTGTTGCCATGTGGGAGCAGCATGGTAGTTTTAGAACCGGTTTTGAAGCCTATTATACCGGCGTACAGCGCTTGAACGACAACCCCTATATAAATGAAACCAAACCTTACTGGCATTTAGGACTAATGGGAGAAATTACCCTTGGCCGCATTAGCTACTTCATCAACTTAGAAAATCTATTGAATGTGCGCCAAACCGACGAACATCCTCTACTTTTACCTAGCCGAGCGGCTAGTGGGCAGTGGACTACTGATATATGGTCTCGCAACGATGGCTTCATTGCCAATGCAGGAATAAGAGTTAAATTTGGCCACTAGTACAATAGTACTAATATAAAAAAGCAAAAAAACCGACACATGTCGGTTTTTTGTTTATCAGATAGATGTCGGCAACAATTAGAAGTGGACTTCTAACCCTGCAAACGCGCCATCAAATTCCATATCTGCATAGATATCGTCAAGATCTTCAATATCCACCGTCACTTTGCGATAGCCCACCTGAAGGGTCATATCAACCGCGAGACTTTCTATAAATGAGTAAGTCACTGCTACTTGGTAATCGCTTAGTTCGTGATCGTCAAACGACAAGTAGCTACCTTCAGCGTAAGCCGCTAACCCCGTAAACGGCAAGCCTACTTGTACTTTCGAATACAGCATTGGTACAACACCAGAAAAATCACCTGAGCCCTGTGTGTCGCTAGCGGTATCGTAAACTGAGAACGCGCCGTCGATATACTTGGCATTTAAGCCTACATCGAAGCTTATTAAATCGTTATCAAACAGTTCGTAATACAAAATAATGTCCGTAGCGTCTAACTCAACAATGGTATCCACTTGACTATCGGCAGTGTACAAATCGCCATCGAAGGTAAAGTTAGTATTTAGCGTAGTCGTGCCCGAGTTATCAAGGGTGGTATGCCCTATCTTCACGTTAGGCACAAATGGCAACGGATGCTCAAATGCAACGTATAACGCGGTATTTGTTTCATCATCAAAATTGAAATCAGCAGTAGACGAACTATCGGCGAAACCACCTGTTGTATCCGTCTGCCAAACTTGTGCACCTGCGTACACTCCTGCAATTGTGTCTGCATGTGAAGATGCGGAGAAAAGAGCACAACCCACTAGGGTTGCCAATAGACACTTTTTCATTTGTTATCCTTGACTGAGAAGTTCTGAAAGTTCAATTAAAGCAGCGTTAGCGCGAGAAATATAGTTCGCCATCACTAAAGAATGGTTAGCCAGCATACCAAAGCCACTGCCATTTAGAATAACAGGACTGAACACAGACTGCTGAGTTGCTTCAAGCTCACGAATTATCTGCTGTAAGCTAACCAATGCGTTTTTATCTTCTAATACATCGTAGAATTCAACTTCTACCGCTTTAAGAAAGTGTAGTAGCGCCCACGTCGCGCCGCGCGCTTCATGGAAATTATTGTCTAGCTTGAACCAACTAGTTTTAACCGTACGCTGCTGCGCTACCGAGGTAGATTGCTTCGCTTTCGAATCGCCCGCTAAATCTGTATTAATTCTTGCAGAACCAACACTGGCACTTAACCGCTGCGAATAGCTGCCTAAACGCTTTTCAACTTGCTTAAGCCACTCACGTAAATTATCAGCACGAGTATAAAATTGACTGTCAGAATTTTGCGGGTTCGCAAGCTGATCGCGATAAAGTTTTAGAAGCTCTATGCCGTCTCGGTAACTAGACTCAGACGACGGAAACATCCAGCTCTTATGATCCATATTAAATTTAGGATGCGCTTTAGTCAGATAAGGGTTTTCTAACGATTGAGATTGCGAACGGCTAAAGTCTTTACGCATAGAAAGCGCAAGGTCTCGAATCATTTCCAGCGCGCCAAATTCGAAAGACGGCATATTATCTAAGAAAACACCTGGGGGCATTACATCATTCGACAGGTAACCACCCGGTTTATCTAGCAAGGTTTCAGAGACATCAATCATAGTTGCAGTAAGCGTATAGCCGGCCACGTCTTCTGGATTAATATTTTGTGCTTGTTGCGCCACCCGCTTTTTAACGTCGTAGGCGTCTGGTGCCATGCTCCAGTACAGACCTATTAACCAAAAAATCAGAAACAACACTGCAATGACAATGGCTACTCGTTTTGTGCTAATTGATTTTCTCATATCAATGCCAACCTTCCTTTCAAATGACACAAAGCCGGACTTAACCGGCAATGTATAACTAATTATAAATACGCGAGAATTACTAAACCTTTATGACGGTTGCAGTTATATCACCATTTAACGGCCTAATAACACAACTTAAATAAACTTATAATCATCATACAGGACGATTTAGGTGTTGATCACGCTTGGATTTGTCCTTAAATGCATAGATAAGTATAGCTAAAACAACGATTGGCCAAAACGCGCCAATGCCTGCAGCAAGTAATGCTAAGAACACCGCACCAGCAGCCAACAATAGCGTGCCAAGAACACTGACTGCCACGACAAAACCGACTACCGCTAACAGAACCCCTATCACAGATAGTGCAGCAAGGTTTTCCCAAGGACTAAGTAATTCATCTGACATTACGATATGCATACCAAACCAGTCGTCAATAACACTGCCTAAACAATTAACCAAGATCACAGCTAACACAATAGCGATGAGAAAGTTTTTCATTACACTGCCCTTGGTAATAGCATGACTGCCGCGAAATAAGAGACTACGGCGATAGCTGGCATAAAGATAAGCGCCGTTGCTGCGCCAACGCGAACCCAAATTGGATCTACCTCTAAGTGCCGTGCAACGCCTGCGCAAACACCTGAAATAACCGCGCTGTCTAAATCTCTATAAATACGTTTTTGTGATGGCATTTTCATTTTCATTTCCTCAATTCATTTCAGATTTGCTTAGGGTTGTACGGTGAGAGTGCGCAGCTACTAGCCTACGCCGCACTCCACTTAATATTTACGCTACCTTTTTTTTCTTAAGCGCAGCCAGTTCATTCTCTATCGTTTCATCGGCTTCTAGGGCGTCGAACTCTGCGGCTAAAGAGCTAACACTGCCGCTATCCTTGGTTAGGTCGTAAGCATCCACCTGCGCTTCAAGTGTGTCGATGCGCTGCTCGTAATGCTCAAAACGCATCATGGCATCATCGATTTTGTTGCTGTTATCCACGCTTTTTACTTTAAGCCGCGTTTCTAACGTTTGTTTGCGGCTAACAAGCGACTTTTGCTTTTGCTTCGCTTCATTTAGCTTGCTATTTAAACGGCCTGTATCAACCTGAATTTTCTCTATAATTTCAGCCAGTTGTACCTGCTGTTGCTCTAGCTGACTTAGCTTGGCAACATATTTCTGCTTTTCTACCAACGCGGCTTTAGCCAAACCTTCTTTGTCGTTATTCATGGCAAGCTGCGCTTTATCCTGCCAACCGTTGATATCTTTTTCTGCTGAAGCCATATGGCGAGCTAAGGTTTTCTGGTCGGCTAAGTAACGTGCTGCATCAGTGCGTACTTCAACCAAGGTCTCTTCCATTTCTTGGATAATTAGACGAATGATTTTTTCAGGATCTTCAGCCTTATCTAGCATGGCGTTTAAATTTGATTGCACGATGTCATTTATTCTTGAAAACATACCCATTGTTATTGCTCCGTTTCAGTGTGATTAATAACGTAGACTAGGCAGTGGCCATGCTACGGTTGGCGATTAACTATGCTGACGCCAATCTTGTCGCTTACATCTCTTTGCTTATCAAATACATTACAATTGGCGTGCCAAATCAGTAAGATGCTGTTTTTATTAATTAAAACTTAAAAATAAAAATAACTGGTGCTCCGCCGCTTTCCTATAAACCAACTTTTTAGCAAATTTAACCACTCACTATTCGTCAATTTAACCAGTGACAAAATCAGCGTTACGTTTAAAAATTAAGGCAAAAAAAAACGACCTTATTAGGTCGTTTTTCATAAATAGGGTAGAACCGTCGATGGCTTACTCAGCACTAGAGCTAGCTTTTTCAGTATCGGCAGTTGATGTTGCTGCGATATCGGTAACTTCTACTTTACCCGTTGTAGCTTCACCTTCTAACTCAAAGTGATATGCCGTATTCGCCACCGTTTGGTACACATTTGCTTTTACTTCGTTGGTAGTGATACTCACGGCGTGATCAACCATATTCGTCAATATTGACTGGAGGATTGATTCTTGCGCATTGGCGCCAGCGCTAAATAAAGTGATAGAAACGATTGATGCTGCTAAAAGTGAAGTTTTCATAATTTCCCTTGATGGTAATCACTGCAACAGCCCTTCGCTATTGCTTTGATTAATAGATAGCTAAACTCGTGCCATCTAGGAAAATTATAGGTAAGCTACTGAATTAATATAAGATATTAGAAATCACGACACCCGCGACATTTCGGCCACTTTTCGTACAACACCAAGGTTTGGTCAAATTAATTAATTCGCTTAGTGTATTTGACCACTCAGTACCTTACCGTTCATTTAAGAAATATTATTCGCCGCTTTTTGCGCATTGTAGTCATTGATTTCTTGCTGCGCTGACTCAACAGCTTCAAGCGCATTCATTAATAAATGAGGATCTGGAGACTTTCCGGTACCATTTTGGCTAAGATAACGACGCCATATACGCCCACCCGCTTGACCTTGATACAAGCCAAGCATATGCCTCGCTACGTGCCAAGGCTTGAAATAAGGGTCGTCTTGGCGCGCAATACACTTTTCTATATATTGCTGCATCTTTAATACGACATCGCGGCGGCTAATCGGTTGACCTGATTCGTCACCAAAAATCTCGGCGTCCACATTGGCCAGAATATAAGGGTTGGCATACACTTCTCTGCCCATCATTACGCCATCAACGTATTTCAGTTGCTCTTGGGTATCAGCTAAGGTTTTAACACCGCCATTAATACTAATAGAAAGGCCAGGATGCGCTTCTTTAAGCATGTGCACTCTAGGGTAATTTAGCGGCGGGATATCTCTGTTTTCTTTTGGGCTCAACCCTTGCAGCCACGCTTTGCGCGCATGCACAATAAAAGTATCGCAACCAGCATTCGCGACTATATCTATAAAACGGGCGAAATCTTCATATTCATCCATATCGTCGATACCAATGCGGCATTTTACCGTAACAGGTATATCAACTTCAGCCTGCATAGCTTTAACATTGTCAGCAACCACCTCAGGTTGCGCCATTAAACATGCGCCAAAGCTGCCATTTTTCACTCTATCAGAAGGGCAACCCACGTTGATATTCACTTCATCGTAACCGCGTTCTTGGGCAAGTACTGCACATTTCGCCATATGCTCTGGGTTACTACCGCCAAGTTGCAGCGCTACTGGGTGTTCTTCTTGGTTAAATCCAAGGTAGTCTCCTTTGCCGTAAATAATCGCACCCGTAGTTACCATTTCGGTATAAAGCAATGAGTGCTTTGAGAGCAGCCGAAGAAAGTATCGACAATGGCGATCGGTCCAATCGAGCATAGGGGCAATGGAGAACTTACGATTTAGTGGAGCGAAAGACAAGAAGTCACCTCAATATTATATAGATAAGTAGCGTTTGCTTGTTTTAGAGACTAATACTTAGTCTATAAACATTTCGCTGAATCCCGTTATTTTACTACTGTAATGGTAAAGGTTAAAGCTGTTCGGTCATATCAGCAGCAAGCTTTTTCGCCAAAGTAAAAAACACATTTAAAACTAATGTGTTATTTCCAATCGCACCTTTACACGCTATGGTAGAGAAAAGAATAAAAAGCATCCTATTTTTCTATTTAATGGGCTTATTTACTAAGCCCAGTTCAGAGGTTTGATGTGAACGCAGTTATGTTTATGCCCAAGGGAGATTTTTTGCATGGCAAATAAACCATCTAAAAATGTGGAAGCCGAACCCGACGATTCGCAAGCGGGTAACGAGCTTACTCAGTTAAGAGAGATACTTTTTGGTCAAACTAATCGAGCATTCAAGGCAGATTTGGCCAGCTTAGAATCTCGCATAAATGACAACTTTGCTACGTTGAATAATCAGCTAGAAGTTCAGTTCAATGACATTAGAAAGCTCATCGATAACCAAGTTCAAGATTTGTCACATCGACTTGAAGGGGCGAATAGCTCGAACAGTAATGTTCAAAATCAGCTTCAAGCCACCACTGATAAACTGCAATCAGAACTTGAAATAGCCGAAACCTCTGCCAAGAATGATAACGATGCCCTAGAAGCACATGTGGTCAAAGAACTAGATTCCTTAGAGAATGTATTTAGTAAACGTCATCAAGAGCTACTCGAGCGTCTGCAGCAGGTTACAAGTGAACTATCAGAAACGAAAACTGATAGAAAGACGCTGGCGAACTTGCTTTCCACCATGGCTTCGAACTTAGCAACTGACCAGTAGCTGTAAATGGAAGATAACGGGCTTTCTCCTGAATCGAAGGATAATTCTCTTGATCAAATCAGAGCATTAATACTTGGCCAGGATGACAAATATGTTCAAGAAATAGTAAAACGCAATGCCAAAGAAGTGGTAGGCGGTATTGTTTCTGAAGCATTACACGAAAGGGAAAGCAAAGACGGCTCGGTGAATAAAGTGCTGGTGCCACTGGTTGAAAAGTCACTGCATCGTTCAATTGAAGCAAACAGCGATAAAATCGTAGGCACGTTATACCCCCTTGTCGGCACCTTGGTTCGTAAAGCAGTATCGTCATTCTTAGTCGATTTCGTAGAAAGAACCAACGCACTTATCGAAAACAGCCTTAGCCCTAAAAGTGTTTCGTGGCGTTTTAAAGCGTGGCAATCTGGTATTAGATATTCTGATTACGTCGCATCTCAAGTCTATCAATACCAAGTTCAGCAGCTTTTTGTCATTCATCGAGAAACCGGTACGCTGCTGCATACTATTTCCTCTGATCCTGAGCGTAGTAAAGACGCTGATCTTATTTCATCAATGCTGGTTGCCATTAATGATTTTGTTGCTGATGCATTTCAGTCGCAAGAGAATGAAGCCGAAAACGAATTAGGTGAAATCAAAACCGGTGATTTCACACTGCTTATAAAAATAGGGCCGCAGGCCATTTTAGTTGCCGCAGTTGTTGGCAGTGTTCCGCCAGATATTAGAAGTCGATTGCAGCAAGCACTAGAAGAATTCCATCAGTTTTATCAGGTTCCATTGCAAGAGTATCAAGGCGACAGCGCGCCTTTTGCGGGTTGTGAAACCTTACTGAACGACTGTTTAATTAGCGCGAAGAAAGGTGAAGCGAAAGGTAAGAAAAAAAGACTCATTGGTGGTGTTGTTATCGGCATCGTACTGCTGCTTTTAGCTTATCTTGCATTTTTACGAATAGATTTATCGATACTACAAAGCACAATAAGGGATTTACCTCCTCCAGCTGGTATAGTGCTTACTGACACAGCCGTAAAAGATGGCAAGGTGCAAGTGCGCGTACTACGCGATCCTCATATGCAATCATCCCTTGCGTGGTTAGAAAGCCAAGAAGTCAACACCAGCAAAGTGACTATTTACGAAGAGCCCTTTGTGTCGCTACAAAAAAATGTCGTTATCGACAAAGTATCATCCTTGATGGCAACAACGAATAACGCTCTCACCGCCATTTATAGTGAAAATGATGTATTGTTTCTGAGCGGTGAGATGACGATTGATGCATTACGTTCATTCACACGTGATCTTCGAGCAATACCTGGTATTTCTCAGTTAAAACCTGATCTTACTGGTATTGATATTGTCGATGGGGTACGTGCAAATACAGAAGAACTTAATACTGCGGTTATAAATGACCTTGTAGCAAGAATTTCTTCAACACATTTACCGTTTGCAATTGCACAAGAGAACCTAGATTCTGAGCAATTAGAAGTAATAGAACAATTAGGTCAAGAGTTGTTCCAGTTGCAGCTACTCGCGAAGCAGCTTAATCTGTCAGTTGCGGTCTTTATTTTGGGTGCAAGTGATAATTCAGGTAGCTCTGCACGCAATCTTGCCTTAAGCAAATTAAGAGCTAACAACGTGAAAGAAGCGCTGCTACCCATGAAGGTTGACCCTAGCATTCTTTTTCCAATAGGGCTTGGCCAGTTATCTTTAAGTGAGGGTTCAATGGGACGAACTGTATTTATGAATGTTTTGCTATCTGACTCGCAGACTTCAGAGGTCGACGCACAGTGATTCAAAAAAAGGTATGCATCTTAGGCCCTACCGGTGTTGGTAAAACGAGCCTTGTTAAACAGTTCGTCGAAAGTATTTTCTCTGAAAAATATAAAACGACAATCGGTGTTAAAATCGATAAAAAACAAGTTAACAAAGATGGCCGAGGTGTGCAGTTGCTACTGTGGGATCTTGAAGGTATTGATAGATATTGCGGGTTCAACCCACGCTATTTGCGAGGCGCAAGTGCCTATATCATCGTGGTCGATCAAACTCGCTCTCAGTCATTATTAGAAGGTATAGAAATCCTCGAGATGGCTAGGGAACACTACCCTGATATTCCGGCTTTCTTCGTGGTCAATAAAACCGACCTCCCTTCAAGCTGGCACTGGAGCGAAGAAGAGCTTGATTCCTATGCGAAGAAGTTTACATCACTGACTAAAACCAGTGCGAAGACAGGCGAAAATGTTGAAGAACTCTTCAGTACAATTGCGTTTTGGTAGGAGTTACCTATGGATATACATCTTCTTAATGCGCTAGGGATTACAGACTGCGCTATATTTAAGAGTACAACGAGCCTTCAATGTCTTACACCTGATGTATCGTGGCTTCATAAAATCGTCTCTCTGAACGATGACGATAAGATTAATCCAGATGCATTCTCTTCCATTTTTCTAAACGATTTTATGACTGACGCCAATGATATTTGGCGAAATGACAGCATTAATACCCTATCTTCAGGTTTTTGGACTGAAGAAAACAAGAATCAAGCACTCCGTTTAGAAGCCCTCGCGATTAATAGCGGCAAAGGCGAACACTTCTTAGTGATAAAGAATGTAGAAAGCCAATACGAAGAAAAGCAAAAAACACTTCAAGCCGCCAGAGAGCTACTTTTAAGCCATCACGAAATTGTAGGTCAACACGAATACATACGTCAGCGTCTAGATAAAACACTACTTAAAAACAAAAATTACGAAAAGTTAGTTCCCCCCATAAAACAAGCTATCTACCACTTAGAAACTGGCGTCGTTATTTTAGATAAAAACCGTGAAACTGTACTAGATAATAAGTCCGCTCGACTGCTCCTTTCCTGTAGCCGAGCAAGTAACAGTTCTGACAGGCTTGAACACCTACTTGAAGATGTCAGCGTGCCAGACACCTTCCTTCCAACGCTCATTGAAAAGCGTTCAGCATGGCAAGGGGAGCTCTATTGGCAGCCCACGGAAAATTATGAAGTATGGTTACAGGTAACCATTCACCCCGTTATTCAGGATAGTGAACTCACCCACTGGGTATATCTTCTCACCGATATCAGTCACATTCGAAATAAAGAAGAAAGCGTACTCTCTGCCACGGGCATGGACTCTTTGACCAAAATTGCAAACCGTAATTTTTTCAATAGCTATGTTCAGAAGTTGGTTCAAGAGGACGTTAAATTTGCTCTGTTTATTATAGATATAAGAGAGTTTAAGAAGATTAACGAAAAGCTTGGTTATCATTCAGGGGATGAAATACTCAAGTCTTTTGCATCAAGATTGCAAGGTTTTGTTGGCAATAGTGGGTTTATCGCCAGAATGGGAAGCAACGAATTTTCCATAGTAAAACGCACCGATACCTTCAGTGGCGTCAACACTTTAGATTATGCGCAGGATATGAAGAAGAAGTTGGTGAACACCTATACTTCGCTGCATGGCGCTGAATCAAATCTTGGGATTAATATTGGCATCGCCGGTTATCCTCAACACGGAGAGCAAGGGAATATACTTTTGCGTCATGCAGATATCGCCCTCCAAATTGCGAAGTTTCAAGGTAAAAACGTTATTCTTGAATATAGTGAAATGCTGCAACGCCAACATAAGAGTATGTCTGAGTTGGAAAGCAAACTTCGCACTGCCATTCAAAACAATCAATTAGCGCTTTTCTTACAACCTATCGTTGATTTACAAACCGGTAAAATTGTTAAGTGTGAAGCATTAGCGCGCTGGAAGACAGAAGACGGAAGCTACATTCCACCGGATGTTTTTATTCCACTTGCAGAACGTACGGAGCTAATATTCCCATTTGGTGAATGGTTGGTAGAAGAAGCTTGTAATGCTATTGATAAGCTTACAGAGGCTAATTTAGACATTCGCTTAGCGATTAATATCTCAGGCCGACAAGTCACCGATCTTGTGCTGCTTCATCAAATACAATCGTCTTTAAAGCGCAGAGCCATCGACCCAAGGCATTTATCGATAGAACTCACCGAGAGTGTGTTCATAGACAGTTTAGATACGGTGTCTGTGTTGCTGAACGAACTTAGAGCCATGGGAATTACTATATCAATTGATGATTTTGGAACGGGTTTTAGCTCTTTGGTTTACCTTAAAAAACTGCCTATTGATGAACTCAAAATAGACCGTTCCTTTGTGAGCGATTTAGAAGCAAATACCGACGATCAGGCTATTATTCAAGCTATCTTGGGCTTGGCCAAAAATTTAAATATTAGCATTATCGCTGAGGGTGTTGAGACGCAAGAGCAGCAGACGTTTTTGGTAGACAACGCCTGCACTTATGCCCAAGGTTATTACTTTGACAGACCTATGTCGATTAGTGACTTCGTAGAAAAACTGCGTTAGAAAACTGCGTATATGATTTGGTCAGGCAGCTAACTAACGCATTTTATAAGGTACGCTGGCACTTAAATTAGGCCTAAATGCCCAGCATGAAACTCTAAGTGGTCTTCAATAAACGACGCGATAAAGAAGTAACTATGATCGTAGCCTTCATGCATATTCAGCGTTAACTGCGTATCTGATTGCTGAGCGGCTTGCACAAGTGCCAGTGGTTTTAATTGCTCAGACAGAAACTCATCGCTATTACCCTGCTCAACCAATAATGGAATGGCGTGGTTTTTACTAGCAATAATTTTTGCAGCATCGTATTCATCCCATGCTGATTGATCATCTCCTAAATACTGACTCAATGCTTTTTGGCCCCATGGGCAATCAGAAGGGTTCGACACTGGACTAAAAGCAGAAACAGATACATAGCGATTTGGATTACGTAAACCAGCAACAAGTGCGCCATGTCCACCCATTGAGTGACCGCTAATTGCGCGCTCTTTTGTCACGGGGAAATGTTGTTCAACAACGCTAGGCAACTCTTCGGTGACATAGCTATACATCTGATAATGCGCTTTCCATGGCGTTTGTGTGGCATCAACATAAAAGCCAGCTCCCAGCCCAAAATCATATGCGCCGTTTTCGTCATCAGGAACACCTTCACCTCGCGGGCTGGTATCTGGCGCAACAATTGCCATTCCAAGTTCTGCGGCTAACTTCATCGCCCCCGCTTTTTGCATAAAGTTTTGGTCGTTACAGGTAAGCCCTGAAAGCCAGTATAACACTGGTACTGGTTTCTCAGCGGAGGCAAACGGTGGTAGGTAGATTGCAAATGTCATACTGCAATTGGTGCTCTTTGCATCGTGACTGTAGCGTAAATGCCTACCGCCAAACGCACGATTTTCACTAATAAGCTCCATAATGACTCCTGTACACTAATAAATTTAGAAAAATAACCACTTTGCTGTAGCAAACAGTAAAGGGTCTATCGGATTTTAAATCAAGTTCGTTTACACTAAGTGCCTAATTTTTGAGGTAAGTACGATGATAAGAGGCCTAATGCATCACCTGATTGGCACCATTTCAGTGATTTTTTATTTTTTAAATACGGTTTTATGGGCAACGCCCATCATTATTTTGTCTTTTTTCAAACTTATACCGCTTGCGCCTTGGAGACGATTTATATCGTATATCTTGGACGCGTGCGCAACCGCATGGATTACGATTAACAATCTTAATCAGCGAGTGAGTAGTAGAACAAAGTGGGATGTTACCGGCCTTGATCAACTTACCCGTAATGACTGGTACTTAGTTATTGCCAACCATCAATCTTGGGTCGATATCTTAGTTTTACAACGCGTATTCAATCGTAAAATCCCATTTTTAAAGTTTTTCCTTAAAAAAGAACTGATTTACGTCCCTATCTTAGGCCTCGCTTGGTGGGCTCTCGATTTTCCCTTTATGCGCCGATACTCAAAATCTTTCTTGGCGAAGAATCCACACTTAAAAGGCAAAGACATGGAAACTACCCGCAAAGCATGCGAAAAGTTTCAAACCAAGCCGGTAAGTATCATGAATTTTGTGGAAGGCACCCGCTTTACCCAACAAAAACATGACCGACAGAACTCTCCTTTTAGCCACCTGCTTAAGCCTAAAGCGGGCGGCGTAGCCTTTGTACTTTCTGCCATGGGCTCGCAGTTACACAAGCTAATAGATGTAACAATTGATTACCCTGGCGGCGTTCCCTCATTTTGGGATTTCGTCAGCGGCAAAGTAAGTGATATTCGCGTAAGTATTAAAGTCACTCCCATCACGGATATTACCGAAAATGGTTACTTTAATGATAATTACTTTGACGACCCGCAGGTAAGAAGCCAATTTCAGCGTTGGCTAAATAGCCGCTGGCAAGATAAAAATGACCAATTAGAATCGATTAACGCAACTCAGAAGCCACTATGATCCGTACCTTGTTTTCCCCTCTAATTTTCGTTGTTCACACTGCGCTTCAAATTGTTAACCTTGCGCTGTGGGGAGGGCTCATCATCTTGTTCGGCGTAGTTAAACTAATACTCCCATCAGGTAGAATTACCGAAGCGTGGAATAGCGTCATGCACGCTTGCTTGTTTAGTTTTGGCCGCGTTAGCGTATTACTTATTCGCCTCTTCAATAAAGTCAATATTGAGTGTGCGGTTCATGGCGAATTGTCGAAAGACAGATGGTATTTAATTATCGCCAATCATCTTAGTTACCTTGATATTGTGTTACTGATTGAATTTGCCACTCATCGCATACCTGCCCCAAAATTCTTTCTTAAAAAGGAGTTAATTTGGCTTCCTTTTGTAGGGTTAGGGGCTTGGGCGTTAGATATGCCGTTTATGCACAGATACACTAAGGCCTATTTAGAAAAGTACCCAGAAAAAAAAGGTAAGGATCTAGAAACGACAAGAGCATCATGTGAAAAGTTTCGTACTGTGCCCACCACTGTTATTAATTTTGTTGAAGGCACCCGCTTTACCACACAAAAACACCATCAGAAACGAAGCCCTTATGAAACCTTACTTCCGCCTAAAGCGGGAGGCGTTTCTTTTACATTGGCTGCAATGGGTGAACTATTTACGAATGTACTCGATATCTCATTGTTGTATCCAGAGAATAAGCGCCATCCAATGATGGCCATGCTAAGTGGTACTATGACCAAAATCATAATCGATGTTAATGTGATGCCTGTGCCTGCACTTCAGCAACACTCTACGTTGAGTGAACCTGAGTTTCGTACCACTTTTCAAGATTGGCTAAATGCCATGTGGAAAAATAAAGATAGCCGTATCAAACGTCTTTTGGAGTCGTAATTGTGGAAGTAAGCTCAACTGTACGTGATAACTTCATGCATCTAGTGAAGGATTTTTTTCCATCACTGACCATGCACGACCCGCTATATAATGCGCTAGCGTTAGGCACCATATTAACGATAGCGATTGTTATTTACGTCTTTGCAAGATTGATTGTTCGCCCTGAAATAGCAAGATGGGTATCAAAAACCACCAACATTTGGGATAACGCATTGCAAGAGCATGGCTTCTTCCGCCGTCTTATGCATTTATTCCCTGCCCTGTTCATTTTCCTTGCTACCCCAGTGCTTATTGAAGAAGCCTCTGTGTTGTATGGCTTATTAATAAAAAGTGCGTTGTTGTACATGCTCTACAGTGGGCTGTTGGGTATTTACGCCATTTTGAGTACGGTGGAAGATGTTTACAACGCCTCTGCGCTGTCTAAACGTGCACCTATTACTGGCTTTATTCAAGTCACCAAACTCGGTTTTGCCATTCTTACCATTTTGTTCAGCATCTCGTTAATTGTTGATAAAAGCCCCTTACTCTTGGTGTCTGGCTTAACCGCTATTGCCGCAGTTCTGTTACTCATTTTCCGCGATACCATATTAGGTTTTGTGGCAGGTATTCAAATTGCTGCTAACCGCATGTTTAACACCGGTGATTGGATCACCATGCAGAAATACGAAGTAGATGGTGAAATTAAAGAAATAGGTTTAACCAACGTAAAAGTGCAGAACTGGGATAAAACTATTTCGACGCTGCCTACCTACAATTTAACCACCGAAGCGGTTAAAAACTGGCGAGGCATGCAAGAATCTGGAGGACGCAGGATAAAGCGCTCTGTGTATATCGATGTTCATTCTATTAAATTATGTGACAACGAGATGTTAGAGCGCTTCTCTAAAATTCGCTATATAAGTGAGTACATAGAGAAGAAGACAAATGAATTACGAGCATACAATAGAGACTACTCTATAGATGAGTCTGATTTATTAAATAGCCGCAAGCTAACCAACATTGGTACCTTCAGAGCTTATCTAGAATCCTATCTGCGCAAACACCCAAGTGTGAACCAAGAAATGACCTTGATGGTGCGCCAACTGCCCCCTAACGAAATTGGCCTGCCGCTGGAGCTATACTGTTTTAGTATTGAAAAAGACTGGGTGAAATATGAAAAGGTTCAAGCGGATATATTTGACCATGTCATGGCCATGCTGTCTTTGTTTGACCTAGTTGCTTACCAACGTGACGGCCATTTGGGGTATTTATCCAATGCTATGGAAATAAGCCAGAGTGAACAAGACTAGCGCTTGCTAGTGTAGCAACGAAATTTAAACGCTAGACATAAAAAAACCGGCCTAAGCCGGTTTTTTTATGGAAATCATTACTTAAGCTAACGCATAACCCATTAGCAAGCAAACCACTAGCCCAGACACACCAAAGAAACCATACTCGATTTTTTCTTGCATGCCTTTTGCGCCAGTTTCAGCTGTCATGAAACCCATTACGATGCTGCTAAGCCCCAGAGTGAAGGCAATTAGCGCAACACCAAATACAATTGCGTTAATCCAATCAGTCATTCTCTAAACCCTTTAATTTTTCTGACGTTATTATGCATGAAATCAATCTAGATGAACATGCCTCAAAAAGCATTAAATACGAGTAATGTGCTCTTTTTCTTACCACTTTGATCTTAGTCAAAAATGCCAAATAGTTAAGCTAAATGCTAAATTGTGGTAAATAGTTAGTGCCACCGCCTATCTGAAAAACCATAAGATACTGAAATTAAGAGAATTATTGAAATGGCACTGAGGTTGCAATACTTAGGTTACAACACCTAGGTTACAACTGAGCTTGTAATAGCAGGTTATAAAAACAGAGTGAGCGCATTGCGCTAAAGGGTCTTCGCGACAGCATCATGGTTAATAGGATTTCAAAAAATGAAAATTAAACAATTATTTCCACTTGCCTTAGTAACTTCATCTTTACTTAGCGTGCCAGCGTTTGCTTTTGAGACTAGCTGCGATATCGAATTGGATGGCCATCTTCAATATTACCAAGGCCTAATTACTGTCGACATGCAAAATGGTTCTACCATGTCGATTGATGACACTTACCATTTAGTGATTAACGGTGAGAGTGTGTCGTTGAACAACGAACAGCAACAATGGGTAAATACCTATTACGACCGTATCGATACTGCTATCCCCATGACCCTTAATATCGCAAGTGAAGGGTTAGAGATTGCGAGTGTCGCCGTTTCAGAAGTATTCGGTGAACTGCTTGGCGGCGATAATAAGCTTACTGAAGATTTTGATACGATGTTTACATCGCTTAACGAAAAGTTGGCAACGTCTTTTTATGATGACAGCGGCAATATCAAAGTGGATACGGCTAAGTTTGACGAGCCAGGCTTTTTCGACGAAAGCTGGGAAGACGAATTTGAAGCGCAATTCGAGTCGCTAATTAGTGAATCAATGGGCCGAATCCTCATTGCTGTTGGTACGCAAATGCTATGGAACGGTGGCGATATGGAAGCGTTCGAGGAAAAAATGGAGCGCTTTGGGGAAACTATTGAACACCGTGTTGAATCACAAGCTGCAGCACTTGAAGAAAAAGGCGATGCGCTATGTGAAGTGTTGCAAGAAGCTAATTATGCAGAAAACAAAATGCAAACCAGCATTCCTGGGTTAGGTGGCTTAGACTTAATCGATATGCGAAGTGGCGAAATGAAAATGTAATTGTGGCTTTATTGGTGTGGTAACTCCCCCACTGCATTCAAACCACGTTTAATTTACGTTTAATAACTTTAAAACGCTAGCTTTCCCGCTAGCGTTTCTTGTTTTTTAACTCATGCCATTGTAATCGTTTTTCTCCCTCATCAATTAGCACATCGGGCTTTGCACCTTATTCCTAGATAAGGTGTACCTAGCAACCAGCATTTGTGTGCTCGCATTTACTCCATAGAACCAATCCGTTTTGCGCCTTGCCGCGTATTTTTGATACTTTTACTCTCACGCCCCATTATCATGTAAGAAGACGTTATGAATAATAAGCTAGTTATATGCGGTTACGGTTGGCTTGGTCGCTACTTGGGTAAAGCCATGTCAGCTACCCATACTATTATTGCCACCACGCGAAGCGAAGAAAAAGCGTTGAAGATAAGCGACAAGCACATTAAAGGCTTGGTTTTTAGTTTGGGTGACGACACCACAACACTATGTGAAGCGCTTGGCAATGCAACGCTGGTACTAAACATTCCACCTGGCCGTCGTAATACCCAGTTAGATGATTTCACCGATAACATGCTTGCCCTTATTGATAATGCAGCGGCGGCCAGAGTAGCCCGCATTATTTTCATTAGTACCACCTCGGTATACGGCGAAAATAGAGCTGATGTGCTAAGTGAACACGCCAGCACTCAACCTGAAACCGCATCGGCAAAAGCACATGTAGCAATAGAGCAGCACTTGTTAGATTTAAAAGCGAATGCCAATGTAGACGTTAAGATAGTTCGCCTTGCTGGGTTAACAGGCACAGATCGCCACCCTGTAAATTCCTTAAGTGGAAGGACGCTAAATGCAGGTAACAAAAGAATTAACTTAGTGCATATTCATGATGTTGTTGCCGCGTTAAAGACACTGATTTTGGCAGATAGTAGTATGAACAACACTAGCAAAACCGATAGTACAGATTTATATCATCTGTGTAGTTTGCAGCACCCCAAAAGAGGCGATTACTATACTCAGGCGGCACAGAAAAAAGGGATAGCTGCTCCCACATTTAGTGAGTCAGATTTAGCCCCAACGGGCAAGGTGATTGATGCAAAAGCGAGTTGGGCTTTACTGGGAATACTTCCCGACTATGCCAACCCTGATGACATGATTTAGTGAAATTGGATGTTTTGAAGGACATTCATTTATAAAAAATGCCGTTTTATAAAAAGAGCAGGCACATAAATAAAGTACAGAGTCACAAATAGATAAGGCGCTCACATTTGAGCGCCTTATTGTTGGTATAGTTATTACAACAACTAGTTTTGTCAGTGACTCGTTTAGTCAGCAATTAACCAAACAGGCTGAAGCCGAAGTATTTAACTGCCACGGTATTGATGAAAATGACCAACAAGATGGCAGGGATAAACGTTTTAAGTGATACATCGACATACTTTTCAAACCATCCACCACGATAGCCCGAACTCCCCTCTTCAAGGGATGCGTTAAAGTTTGCACTCTTCCAACGATAGATAACGAAGATACAAATCAAGAAGCCGTTTAAGGGCAAAATAGTCTCGTAAAATACGTCAATAATAACGTCGAACAGCGACTTATCTACACCCGCGTAGCTGGCGAACTGCGTAAGTGCTTCAACCTTACCAAATGACAAGGTGCACAATATTGCTAACACCAGCATCACGCTACCAAGTGATGCTAACGCCCACTTTCTGCTTACCCCTTTCTCATCCATTAGCGCCGCTACTGGCACTTCAAAAATAGACACTAAAGACGTGATGGCAGCAAAGAACACTAATAAGAAGAACAAGCTTGCCACGATAGACGCACCCACATACCCAATAGAGCTTTGCAGCGCTAAAAATATGTTAGGTAAATAAGTAAAAATCATACTCACTGATGACTCACTAAGTTCATCAGGGTTTATATCAGGATTAAATGAGAATATCGCAGGTAGAATCATTAGGCCTGCTGTGAAGGCCACTGCGGTATCTGTTATTGCCACTAACTTTGCCGACGTAGGTACATCCGCTCTCTTGTCGATATAACTACCGTAGGTGATCAATATACCCATACCTAGCGAGAGGGAGAAAAACGCTTGTGCAAGCGCACTATTCACCACGGTTGCTGTCAGTTTTGTGAAATCAGGAACAATATAAAACTTCACGCCTGCCATGGCATTCTCGCGGGTGAGTACAAACGCCACTAAGCCAATTAACATAACGAAAAGGGCAGGCATCAGCAGCTTAGCTGCTTTTTCAATACCCTCTTTAACACCGCCTTGTAGAATGAGATAAACCACACCAACAACCACGGCCATATAAGCGAAAATAGACGATGAATTAATAAATAACCCAAAGGTATCTGGGTTAGCTAAGGTGTCTAAATTACCGCTGACGGTTTCAAAAAGATAACCGAAAATCCACACTGTGATCACCATATAGAACACCGCAATCATAAATGGCGTAGCAATGGCTAGCCAACCGGCGATTTTCCATTTTGCTGAATTGTCACTGATTGCGCTGTATGCGCCAAGTGGATCTTTTTTGGCATGACGCCCCACTGACATTTCCGCTAACATCACAGGTAAGCAAATAGCGAATACAAAAATGGCATACATTAATAAGAATGCACCACCGCCATTTTTTGCCGCGCCAACAGGAAAGCCCACTAGGTTACCAATACCTACTGCCGACCCTGCCGCTGCTAGAATAAAACCTATGCGCGATCCGAACTGTTCTCTGGCCCCGCTCATATCCCTTCCTCTTGTTGAGTTTATTTTTATGTTTTCTGGGATGGCGATAACTTATGATTATTTCATCGTGCTAATGGCGTCGACTACGTCGTATTGCTCGCCTTTTTTAAGCGAGTCAAAACACTGCACCATTCCCTAAAATGCATGGTAACAGCAGTGTAATAAAAAGTCTTGATATTGGGCTTACAGAAAGCGGCAATTGGCGTATCACCAAGTTACCACTTTACCGTCCCAGTCAATGAAGTGACAGCTTTCGTCATGGTTTGAATGGCGAGAAGCGCTTAGTGTCGACAAATGAGTAAGCAGTTGATTAGCGGTAAATTCCGGTGTGAACAGTTTTTTAGCTTTTACGTTTTTCTGAAACGGCGCTGATAAACCAGTATCGACAGTACCTGGGTGATAACACACTAAAAGTGGTTCTTTAAGCCGCCGTGTGTATTCTACCGCGGCTGTTTTTACCAACATATTAAGCGCGGCTTTTGAAGCGCGGTATCCATACCAGCCCCCCAGTTTGTTATCAGAAATGCTGCCCACCCGCGCACTAATACAGACAATTAACGGGTTTTCTTTCACCATCACAGTCACTAAGTACTTCATCCATAAAGCAGGCAGCGTACTGTTGACGGCAAAGTAAGTTGCTAACGCTTTTTCACTAATGTCTTCAAGCCGTTTTTCTGGGCGAAGCCCCAGCGTTTCATTGTGAAGTACGCCGGTCGCAACAATCGCTAACTTCACTCGTGTACCTTGCGCTTGAAGGTCTTTAACAAACGCCTCTATACTGCGTTCATTGTGTTCCGGCAAGCTAATTGCCGTCACATTATCGGTCCAAGTAGGGTCTTTAAAACCACTGCGGCTAAGGGCTATTACCTTTTTAGGATTCTCATCCTCACCGGTGTCAGCGCTTGACAATAAATGAACCAGTGCCCTCCCTATTCCGCCCGACGCCCCTATCACGAGAGACACCGTATTAGCGCTTTGCTCAGTTTTGGGGTTATCTGCCACTGTCGCCACCTTTGCCTTTTGTGTTTTCGATATTCGTAATATGTTCCGCCCCAGCGGTGCTTTTAGTAAGCGCAGCATTCGCATCACTGGGTGATGCTTGCTGAATATCACCAGGTACACATCGGTCACAAGTACGCTTTTTACCGGTCAATAAATACGAAATGGTATAACGGTGTTTAGCGAATTTGAGGTAACCCCAATCGGCAATAATACGAATACCAGGCCAGCGCAGGGGGGCGTATAGCCAACCTACACCCACAGCTTTCCACGCCTGATGGGTTACATCGAGTCCGGTAATAAGTGTGCCATCGGGTAATAACCCGTGAATTCTAGCATTGAGTGCATGCCAATCTAATTCAGGGTACTGCGCAGCAAACTCTGGTGTTTGAATATCAACAAGGGTTAATGCACCTTGCTTATCCCGTTTTTGTAAATGGCGCATTTCTGTTTTGCACAACGGGCAATAGCCATCGTAAAAAATTATCAATGTAGTCACCTCTGACCTAGCAGTAGCTTTCTGTGCTTTCTGTGTTCTGTCTTTCTGTGTTCTGGGCTTTTTATTTATTATGCTTTTATACGCTAAAAAAATGCACTTGGATGACTTGAGTTTAGGTACACTCACACCCACACTGATGTCATACGTTTTTTCTGAGGTAACACAATGGCAAATTTACAAGTAGCCACCCTAGCTGGCGGGTGTTTTTGGTGTATAGAGTCAGCATTTAATACTGTTGAAGGTGTTGAAAAAGCAGTATCTGGGTATGCGGGCGGCGAAGATGCCTCACCAACTTATGAATCAGTTTGTGGTGGCGGTACTGGTCACGCTGAAGTAGTTCAAGTTACCTATGATGCCGATAACATCAGTTATCGAGAGGTATTAGAGATTTTCTTTGCACTGCACGATCCTACGCAATTGAACCGTCAAGGTAATGATGTGGGCACACAATACCGTAGCGCGGTTTTCTATCATGACGATGCGCAAAAAGACGCTGCTGAAGCCATAATAAAGGAAATTACCACGGAAGAGATTTGGCCTGAGCCGGTTGTCACCGAAGTTGTGCCCATAGATAACTACCATCAGGCTGAAGACTACCATCAGGATTACTTTAAAAATAATCCGCAGAACCAATACTGTTCTATGGTAGTCGCACCTAAACTAGCGAAGTTTAAAAAGACATTTGCTTCACGTTTACGTAAGCAAGCATAAAAGCCTTAATTAAGGCTTGAAGACCCTAACAAAAAATGCGGTTGCAGCGTAATATCTGCAACCGCATTTTTTATTTCTGTAAATAGCCAGTGCTCTGAATCTCAGGGCTTTTGCCGTTTATGGCTACTGAAACCATGCGTCATTTAAAGGCACCGAGAACAACAAAGGTGCCATGGCTTCGTAACGTGGTGTCTCTGCTTCACATTTGATGTTCTTCAAGTAGTTTACTTTCCACGGATCGTTTATTAGCCACAAAGTATCTTCTACCACAACCAGTCCTTCAATTGAGGCGTTATCCATTACATATTCGCCGCACTCATTATCTGCACTCACATTAAACTGCATGGAGATACGCTTCGTTTCTACCTTACCAGCAACATCAATAACCCAAACCTCGTTATCATTTCGGGCTGCGGCCAATAAAAAACGATTACCGCTATCAGCAGCATTATAAAGTGCTAAGCCATTTATGGGGTGGCTACCCGTTTCAAACATAGGTAACGACAAATCAGGTTCATCTACCACAGCGAAATCCGCACTTTGCCAAAAGTCATCCGCTATGTTTAACGAGAAAATTCGCGGCTGCCCCGCTTTATCTTTTTCTAGGCCTAAGTATAAGGTGCCATCTTTTGCCATGGCCATGCCCTCAATACCGTCGTTAGGAAAGTTCCCTACTTCAAATTCGGTAAGAAACTGCAAAGGACGAACATGGGTCATTGTCACAGTGTTGTCTTCATTTCGCTCTAAACGAACCAATAAGGTGGGATAATCGGTAGAGCCCGTATTTTGATATTTCTTTTCACAGCGAGTAGAGAGCGTGCCTGTGCGGGTAGCATCTTCGGTTACAGTGTAAATCACATCCGCATTACGAGGATCGCTAGCAAGCGCTTCTAAATCTGGCGCATTGGTTAAATAGTCACTAAAACAACTTCGGCGCACGCGTGTAGCTAGCTTAAATGCATTACTTGATGTGGTCAGTATCGCCGTGTCTTTATCAATAAAGTGCAGTTTTCTTTGCTGCTCGAATGCGGCACTACCATCTGCTATGGTGACTAAGTGACCATTAATTTCAATTAGCCCTGAGGTTTGCGGGTCTTGCATTACGTCGCTGGTGTCGGTGGATATCCAGCGCCCAACAGAGGTTAAAACCGAACTTGTTGTGGCACTAGGTGCTTCTTCGCTAAATGCAGCATCTTTGTTATCGCTACAGCCTGTCGTAACACTACTTAATGCTACGACAATAAACGCGGCAACCGGCCAATTATTCAACATGTTTTTCATTTCCTTCAACGTTAAGATGCCCCTATCACTCACGCCTAGCAAAACCTGCAAGCACCAGCACGCTCATAAAAAACCGCTAGCAACAAATCAGCCCGACAACGTGTTCACAGCCTATAATTCTACTGGCTACCCCATCTACGATACCGCCTGCACTTTGACCTACATTTTGACCTGCTTTTTGACCTACATCGTAAATAGTCAGACAAAGGCAAATTTATGGGCGAAAACCGTCACGAGTAAAGCCCATTGGGGTAAAAAATGTAAGCGAGTATATCTACCATACCGTTTAAAGCCAAAAAAGAGTAAGGTACATTTTTCTTCTTGTTGCTTTTGGTAGGAGCATATTATTTCTGAGCAGTATATTCCTGCGGTGATTGCGGGCCCAATCGTTAGGCGAGTCACACAAAGTGCGTGTTATGTTTGGTTAGTAACATCTAAGGCTAATGCGCCAGCATTTGCACTAACACAACATGGTGCAACGCTTAAAGCAGAGGTGACAGGCACCTGCGTGCAAGTCGGTAAGCACGCCTTCATTCACTTATTATCTGCCACTGTTGATGAAAGCTTTACCGCCAATATACCCATTTATTACCAACTCACCTTTACAGCGACTGAATGCCAAGAAAAGTGGCAACATGAGCAAGCAGACTTACTTTATGCTAATCAAACTGCATTAAGCTTTTGCTGGACAAATAAACCAGAAACCCTATTACATGGCTCATGTCGAAAGCCTCATTTTGATGGTGATGATGCCCTTGCTCAAGTTGATAATCTACTCGATAGCGCTATTACATCAAACAGCTCTCGCCCTGATGTGCTTATGATGACAGGCGATCAGGTATACACCGATGATGTAGCCGGCCCTACTTTGCAAGCCATTCACCAAATCATTGCATTACTTGGGCTTTTTGAAGAGCCCCTAAATGGCGCGGTATTAGACAACTCGGCAGAGCTCCCTACTCACCCCCATGGTTTTTATGAACGTGAGCAATTACTGCCACAAACTGAAACGAATACCGCTCTTTCGTCACTCTTCTTTGGTGCCAAAAGAAAACCTATTTTCACCTCGGTGAATGCGCAAAACCACTTAATAAGCTGCGCCGAAGTGATGGCCATGTATTTCTTAGTGTGGTCGCCCGCACTGTGGCGAAACGTGACTTTTCATATCAATGATATTGACGAACCACACAAAGACACCTTTGAAAAAGAACAAAATGCCATTGAAGGGTTTGTTAATACGTTGCCGAAAGTCCGCCGTGCACTGGCGCATATTCCCGTTTACATGATTTTTGACGATCACGATGTCACCGACGACTGGAACTTAACCCGCGGTTGGGAACAAGAAGTTTATGGAAACCCTTTTTCTAAACGTATGATTGGTAACGCCCTAACCGGTTACTTACTTTGCCAAGGATGGGGCAATGCGCCGCAAAAATGCGCGCAGCTAATGGCTAAAGCCAGTGAAACCTTCACCGAAAATGGCATGGTCAAGCAAGATGAACTCATTGACCAATTGTTAGACTTTGAACATTGGAATTACCGCTTAGACACCACGCCCCCTATTGAGGTACTCGATACCCGAACGCGACGTTGGCGCTCAGAATCGAGTATGAAAAAGCCGTCAGGCTTGATGGACTGGGAAGCCTTATGCGACTTTCAGCATAACATTATTGGAAAGGAAGCGGTGATAGTGGTGTCGGCCGCCCCTATTTACGGGGTGAAGTTTATTGAAGCCATCCAAAAGACTTTCACCTTCTTTGGCAAAGCACTTACTGTGGATGCCGAGAACTGGATGGCGCATAAAGGCACGGCGAATGTTATGTTGAATATTTTTCGACATTACAAAACGCCCCCTGAATTTATTATTCTGTCAGGTGATGTTCACTACTCGTTTGTATACGATGTACGATTACGTTTTCAGCGCAATAGCCCTCACATCACCCAATTTACCTGTAGCGGATTAAAGAACGCGTTTCCCGAAGGCTTAATTCGCTGGTTAGATAGGCTTAACCGTGTTTTCTACGGGCCAAAATCTGTGCTTAACGTGTTCACAAGGCGCAGAAATATGTCGGTTACCGCCAGAGAACCATCATCAGGTTACGGTGAGCTCTATAACGGCTGCGCCATCGGTATATTACAAATTTCACAAAATAGTACAGTTGTTGGCTGCAAAGCTTTGTTGAGCAACGGTAAAGAGGTAGAATTCCCGCCCATAAAAGATGATTAGTGTGTACGGAAAGAGGTTTTCATGAGTGATAATGCCCTGTCGATTGGCTTATTCTACGGTTCAACAACCTGTTATACGGAAATGGCAGCGGAAAAAATTCAGGCACAATTAAATAGCTTGTTCGATGAAAACATTGTAGATGTTCACAACATTAAAGATGTGAGCTTAGGCAGAACCGCCGACTACGACGTCATTATCTTCGGAATTTCTACCTGGGACTTTGGTGAACTGCAAGAAGACTGGGAATCTCATTGGGAAGAAGCTCACCAGCTTAATTTGGAAGGTAAAACCGTAGCCTTGTATGGCATGGGCGACCAACTTGGTTACGCTGATTGGTTTCAAGATGCCTTGGGTATGCTGCACGATGCTATCGCCCCTTCCAACTGCACTATCATTGGTTATTGGCCCAATGAGGGTTATGAGTTCACAGCGTCTAAAGCGTTAACTGAAGACAAGTCACACTTTTTAGGGCTCTCACTAGACGACGAAAACCAGTACGACAAATCAGAAGAACGTATTGCTGCATGGTGTGAACAACTGCTTATATCGTTAGCGGGTTAGCTGTGACCCAAGGGCGCATACATCAAGACTTCTATCGCAATGGACCTAGCCATAGGGATGGTGCCGATGTCACTTTTCAAGATATTCGCAAACTGTTTAATTTTTCGAGTATCACCATTGGAAAATGGGTAACGGCTGATGAACAACAAATAGCGGCTAACCTTTTCTTCGACGCCTTGTATGATCTAGCCACCATTTTAAACGTTAACGAACAAGTGCTGTCCTTAAACGGCACATTGTCGTTAGCCTTTGGTAGTGGCGGTCAAAAAGGCGCTAGCGCCCATTATAATAGTGCACGAAGACAGCTCGCACTGGCTAAGAATGCCGGTGCAGGCGCATTAGCTCATGAGTGGTTTCATGCGTTTGATCATTATATTGCGCCCAAAATGTTTGCCGACGTGGGCCCTGGCAGCTTCGCTTCGCAAGCTTGGCTAGATAATGTTCCACTAAATCCCCATCCGCTCAATGAAAAACTGAGTAATTGCTTCTCTTCGTTGTTTTTAGACAACAATAATCGGCCTAACGATTATTTTGTACGATCTGTAGAGGCGGATCGCGCATTAAAAATCTATTACTATGCGATGCCCCAAGAAATGGCCGCCAGAGCCTTTGAGGCCTGCGTTCAAGACCATACGATCAAAAACGCATTCTTAGTTCAAGGAACAAAAAGATCAACAGAGGCTAGACTTGGCATTTATCCTCATGGTAATTTGCGTATAGCGCTCAATGAGTCGTTGATGTTGTATTTTTACCAATTAGGCGTCGCCATTTCCCACAAACAATCATAAGTTTGTTGTTTTACGATGGAAACTGAGCAATTTTTCAGCAACAAGTGTTAACGAGCACGCTGTTTTGTACAAAACCCTGTTTATTTTTGTTACAGGCAGTATACTAATGTGCTCGAACGTAACAGAAAAAAGAAGACGAGATGAAAAGAAAAAAGCATACCTCGGCCGAAGACGAGGCTCAGATTGATATGACCCCCATGTTGGACATCGTGTTCATCATGTTGATTTTCTTCATCGTAACGACCTCGTTCGTGAAAGAAAAAGGGTTAGATACAAACCGCCCAGAAGACAATCAGTCTAAAAATGATCAGCCTTCTAAAGCCCTATCTATTCGTATAGCTGCTGATGGCACTATCATGATGGGTGGCCGTGAAGTTGATATCCGCCGTGTTGTTGCAAACACGCAAACTTATTTAGCGGAAAACAACACTGATTCAGCAGCTATCCAAGCTGATGAAGATACTGAACACGGTACAGTGGTAGAAGTAATGAACCAGGTTAAAGTAGCTGGTATCGCTAAAGTGTCGGTACTGGTTAAGAAAGGCTAGTTCTTTCGAAAGTTTTAAAAAGCCGCCTCTAGGGCGGCTTTTTCGTATCTATCCCTATACGAAAGTATCTCTTGTGGTAATGCGCACATTTTGTTCTGATCGTACCATTCGGTGTGCCTGGAAATCCATGTTGAAAATTGATTCCAGTTGCTGATTTCACTGGAGCAAAAATATGTCAACTATGCGTAAACACACAATTTCAACGAAACTCGCCAGTTCCCTAGGCGCGCTAACCCTGGCGGTTAGTGCACAAGGTATTGTTCATGCCACTCAAATTACCTTAAGTGAAGCCTTCGACTACAATGCATTCATCTTCGAAGACTATACTGGTTACTACTCCGATGTAGAGGGTAGCCTTGCTGTTGGCGGTAACCTAGTTGTAAACGATTTTGATGTAGGCCTGCAACTTTCCACAGATTTAACCACAAGCTCATTGTTTGTGGGTGGCGATATCGCCTATACGAACGGAAAAATTCGTAACGGCCAAACCACCGTTAGCGGCAATATTGTGGCTAACAGTGTTGAGTTTGAAGGCACCGTTAATGCAGCTGACAACGCCACTATTACCGAAAGTACGGTATTAAGCGGCGATGTTAATGTGGGGGGTGTTTTTACCTCAGCTAATGCACAAATCAATGACGGCGATATCAATGCAGGCAGTGTACAGCTAACCAATACTAGCGTAGAAAACGGTGATATTCGTTCGGTTGATAGTGTTGCACTAGTTAGCTCTGAAGTGACCGATGGCAGCATTTCCGCCGGTGGCACGGTTGTCCTTGATATGCACTCTACAGCAAGCGACGGCATCATTGCAGACGCTGTCACATCTTCGGCGATAGATAATATCGACTTTGACGCTATAGAATCTGAAATCAAAGCACAGTCGTTAGCATTCGCTGACATGACTGTAAACGGCAGTACAACTTTTTATTGCCAAGGCGATACAAGCTGTGCAGATAGCACTAACGTAGACGGTATCGTGTTCTCTGGTGATGACAGCATCAATATTTACGACATCGATGCCGACTGGTTATCTGTGGCGAACAAGAGTATTACGTACGACTTCTCAACCACTAGCTATAACATCATTAACGTAACAGGTGATGCGGTTGACTTGTTTAATACCGGCTTTTTCAATATTGCGTTTGCTGGGCAGTATCAAGATAACGACCAAAATGCGAATTACCGTCACGACGGTACTTACACCAATAACATTCTATTTAACTTTGTTGACGCCACCAGCGTGACTATTCAGTCCATAGGGGTTAAGGGAAGCATATTAGCGCCTTATGCCGATATTGCTTTTTACAACGGCCATGTTGACGGGAACCTTATTGCGAGTAGCGTGTTTACCCCAGAGGTTTATCTAACCAATGATGATGGCGTTGAATATTTAGCACCCACAGGGCAAGTAAACAATTATAGTTTCGGCGTAACGCAAGTATCTGCACCGGGCTCAATACTGCTTATGCTTCCTGCTTTCGCGGTAGTGTTCATTCGCAATAAGCTAAAGCGCAAAACCTGATAACCGTGGTGACGAGCGCATTAGCTCGTCACTGGTTACGCCCTCGCCTTTTCCTGGTCGCCAACGTATTTGCATCCCCGCTTCAAAAGCCTGATATTCCACCGCAAAGGCTTTACCTACGTAGCCTGCTACTATCCAATGGTTAGACAATCTATATTGGCCTTCAAACATCATATTACCACTTAAGCCAGTACTACGATTATAAGGCAGATGTAAGCTTGATAGCGGGTTGCTGCTATCATTCGCTGTTAATAGGGGAAACCGAGGATCGCTAGGCTCTGCTAATCTAGACAGTCCTAATGAGGTACTTAACTTAAATTGCCAACGGTGCGCTTCCATCGTCAGTAGTTCAGAATAACCGCCAATACTTACCATATAATTTGGGCTGAAATACCCACCATGCCCGTAAGTAAAACCGCTTAGATTTTCATCGTACCCTAAATAACTGAAAAAAGGTCCTACGCGCCAGTAATCCAACCTAGGCGATATTTGTGGCGCAAGGTTATAGTTTACATCCGTACGAAGAGATAAATATTTATTATCGGCAACCCCATCGCCGCTTAAACTGGCCCACGTCAATGTACCCGCTATCGACCACTGCGGTTTGAAGCTGTGTGCAGCTAACACCGAAACGCCGTCGGCTATAACATAGCCCCAACGTTCGGTCTGTTCGCTATTGAAGGTACCGGACTGGCTCAATAGGCTATCGGTTTTAGGTAAATGAAATAGCGTTGTCGCCAACGTCACTTCAGGTAAAAACCACGTTGCTGAAATTTGCCCTGTTAGTTCTGCGTCAACAGGCTGGTCGAATAATTCATACTCTAGGTTAGCGTAAAAATTAAAAGCGCTTTGTTGATACATGACTTCAGCGCGCAGCCCTTTATCTTCAAAACCAGAAATGCCTGCAAAATCATCTGAAGCTTGCCCATCAGCAAACCAACTGTTTGTTGCGGGCTTACCGCTATACAATTGTTGATAATCTAGTGCAACTTGCCATTGCCAACTGTCTACCATGCCGCCAACGCCAATATAGCTAGTGAATACATCAAAATTGCCCAGCCCTTCATCACCGCTTCGAGATCGCGTCGTCAAACCCGCCACCACGGTATAAGCATCTTTAGTTTGCGCTGTTGTCGCTCTAGCATCATCAAGATTATAAGATAAGATAAATTGCTTTCTTGGCCATGCACTGGCGGCGCCTTGTTGCTTTAGAATGAGTGCAACCGAAGGGTATTTTTTAGCTAACGCAGCTTGTTCCTTCGTGTTTGCTAACCCAATAAGCGCATTGGCGATATCTAAGTTACTCGCCTCACTCGCACTACTTTGCAATGCAAGCGTTGCGGAAAAAGCATCTCTGGCAATTTGCGCATTTTCATCGTTAAGACGATTGCTTGCTTGCAACGCACTCCACCCCAACAGTGCTTGTTCATCACCGCTTAAACGCCGAATATTTCGTAATGCTAATCCAGCATCCACACTTCGCTGAAATTGCTCGTTGTTGTAATGTTCTGCCTGTTCGGAAGCTAAAAAGTCAGCACAGCGGGTGAGGAATTTTTGCGAGCTTGCTTGTTCACATGCGTAAGAGCCCGCCTGGGCATTTTTCCCCTGCCCTCGCAGACTCAGCCACACCCCTTCATGATTTTCTAACAGTTCAAATAAATCATAAGCAGCGTGATAGCGCTCGGCGTCATAGCGTTTCCAAGCCTCTCCCAATAGCGTTTCACTCACCTGCTCAGCATCTCCCCCTAACAACATCGACTTGAGCTGCGCTGCGCTTTTTTTGGTAATGCTGTCTTTGGTAATGCTGTCATCTTTATTGTTGGTATTAGCGCTGTTGCTCAAGAGTTGCTGAATTCGCGCATTCACAATGGCACGCTTACCATCAACTACGCCTTTTTTCTGCAGTACGGTTTCATGTAAGGCTTCTGCGCGCTCGAAATGATGCTGAGCATCGCTAAGCATGCCTTTGTCTAGAGCAGCCCACCCCAATAACATGTGATAATCGTAACGTGCTAGGCTGTCAGCTAACATTGATAACTGGTTAAGCTCACGTGCGCTAATAAGCACACGTTGCGCTGATGTTTTTTGCGCAAATTTTTGAAGTGGGGCGTCTTTCGTCACCGTGTTTTGCGAAGGCGCATTTGATGTTGCCGGATTCGACGCAGCCTGATTTGAAGCAGCCCGATTTGAAGCAGACTGTTCTAAAGCTTTCTGATTTGTAACAACATCAGAGGACTTGGAAGGATTGTTTAATTGATACAATGCTATTTCAATGTCGCTAGGTACTACCCATTGCGGAAACGCACTTTTAAGCCTTCCTAATTCTCGGTTTGCCAGTTGTGTTTGCTTTTGGTTGATGTGATACCACAACCCCGTAACATCAGGTTTGCCATATTCGGCTACTTGTAGCGGTTTATCTTGCTGCTCTTTATACGTAGTAGAGGCTTCTGCGCTAACTTGGGCGCTGACTTGGGCGCTGACTTGGGCGCCGCCTAACAACGAGCCCACAATACCGGCCGATAGCACCGCTAAAAAAAATGTTGTGGGGCGCTTTTTGCAATAAAATTGTGATGACATTAAGACTTGGCATCCATAACAGCAACCATAGAGAGCAAGGTTAAACTCGCCGAATAATAATCCATATTTCTGTCAATCGCTGGAAGTGACAGTGGACTACCATCAATAATATGTTTTACCGCAGACTCAACGGCTTTCATCCCTGGTGTCATCGCATATTCAGCTATTTCATTTGTGAGTAAATTGACGGTAGCCGGTGTATTTTCTATGTCCCACCAGCGTTCAAAATCAGAATAAAATGCGGCATCATCTATTCCTGCCCACGCAAGGTGAAGGGGTATACGACAGGCATTAAAACCATATTCCTGAGACACAGTATTGGTTAAAGACAAGGCTCCTTCGTTCACTCTTAACCAGTCTGGGGGCAGTTTGTGTTTAGAAAAACGTGCTTTGTAAATAAGCGCAGTGCCACTGCGGTGTAATGCTTTCCAGCGTAGTGCCCGAGACGAAACCTCAGTAATCGCATCAATGGCGGGAAACACCCAATAAGACAAATTAAGTTGTATGCCCTCATCATTACTCTCATCACTCTTAAAACCGAACTCTCCTGGCAACAGCACTAGGAACGCTTCGGTTTCAATAAACAACTTTTCTTCGATAGCCGTTATGATGACTTGAGCATCATGCCGATAGCTTTTGTCTCCCCACTTATCAGCAGCACGCAGAAGTGCCCAAGCAATAAGTAGGTCGCCATCTGAGGCGTTATTTGGGTCGTCTATACATTGCTTATTTTTACTTTCACAGGGGCGGTAGCGCCAATGAAATAGCTTATCGTCCCGCTGAAGTACAGTGTGAGTCCACAACCATATACTATCAAAAGCGGTTCTGTCGTTAGCAGCAACCGCGAACAATAGACCGTACCCTTGCCCCTCACTATGAGATACATCGCCATTACCCGTATCGATGACACGACCATTGTCGATAAACAAGGCTTTATAGGCTTGAAACGCTTCTTGTATTTCACGCTCTTCAGGGTTGCTACATGACGCCAATATACCTAGCAGCCCAAACAGGCCGACGAGTCGAATGAACCGCCAGCCCCTACCGCCGTCTACCATGAATCTTGTGCTCTTTTGTTTCGGCGTCGCAGCAACAAGTAAATCAATAAGCTTACGAAGAATACTAATACCATGAAGGTGACTAACCAATACCAAGGGTTGTTAGACAGCCACAAGCGAAGAGTGAGTAAAACATCATCCGGTTCACCCATTTCATATTTATCGTTAACCTGCATAACCAACAAGGGTGATTCGTTGTCATTCCAAACAAAGAAGTCGCCTGCCATTTGTCCCCATAGAGATAAACTAATCAGGTCATCCACTCTCGCGGCCAATTTTTCAGGTGTTTGTGCAACCAATAAAAATAGGGTGTCGGAATTCGTGCCATTGGGGTGGCGCTGCGCGACAAACACCGCATTATCGCCCAAATCACTTTCCTGTACTGTAGTGCCTTCGGTAAGCATTTGGCGGTAAGATTTATCGTTGCTGAAATCTCTCACACGGTTGTACAACATATTTTGTGCGCGGTAGGGCCAACGCTTGGTATTCCCAATGGCAGTAACAAAACTATCTTGTTCAAGATTATTTAGTGTTTCAGGGCTTCCTAATACAATTAATGATCCCTTATCTTCATATGCGTCTTTAGTGATTGATAGATTCAGCAGAGGAATTTTTGCAACTTGAGCAAGCTTGCCAGCTAGGGTCAATGCACTGTTTAAATAGTCGTTAGACGGTATAAATATTTGGCTTTTAGGCGCTGAATTAAAACGTGCTAACGGATAGCCAGTATCACCAAATAAACCTAGATCAGGCTGAACGGCTACATGGCCTGCTTGAGGAAGGTGAATGCTAGAGCTGTTGTTAAATTGGAACAATAAATGAGAGCTTTGCACATCGTTACACGCAAGCCCTGCAACAGGCGGGCGCATAGTAATGATAAAGCTAACACTGTTCGTTCCACCTTTAAAAAATCGTGCTGGGATCTTCAGCTGATAATCCCTAAAAGATTCACCATTCACGTCACCAAGATACAAGCCGTGAACGAGTTCACCGTTCACATTTACGTTCATTGAAGAGCCCGGCCCAATGCCCGCCCCATAGCCAAAATCGAGAAGGAATTCTACGCTGGCATTTTCAGGTACAAAGAAATCAGCGGGTAGCGTTAATGATACATTTTTCTCAAAGCGCCCTTCATCCACAAATTGATCGCTAGATACCCCAATATCGCTAAAGGTGTAACTTTCACCGGGTTGCAATGCAGCAGTCTGTTGCAACGCTACTGCATCCATTTGCGTTTGAGAGCGCACGATAGTACGAGCACCAGGGTTGAGCGCATCGTCCATTACCGACAAGGCTTTTGCTGCATCAAAAACCTCATCGTTATTATTTCCGCTAACAATAAGTCGGTATGATGCTGGCACCCAAGTTTTATCGACAGCGACAAATGCTTCGGTGCGTTGCACTTTTAAGAAGGGGCCGTTAATTTCATTGACAACCGCATCAGATAATACCGGAGACAATGCCTGCTTATTCCCAACCAGAACATGGACCTCCCGCGTTTTGTCTTCAGCTAAATACCATGCCGTTTTTTCATACGCGCCTATTCTATTTTCACTCCAAAACTCCTCATCTTGTTGAGTAACTTTAGGTAAAACATACCCCTGTGGAATGGGCGTATGCATGATGCTAAGAGGTTGATATTGGTTTCTAAGGGCCAGCGCCTGTGCCACTAACGGCAACGTTTTTTCGATAATCTCGCTATCGGCATCCTCAGCAGTAAGTAATTGAACACTGCGTTGCCCGCCTATACCTGCACTAAAAAATCCCGATAAATCTTTAATACCAAAATTATCCACGTCAATATCAGCATCTACTGTAAGCGAAGAAGTATAAAGGTTGACCTCGCTCCATAATTCCGGAGCGCTACCGTTTACGCATTGCATGGCGTAGTGCTGGCTAACTGCCAAGGTTAAATTATTAAATCCTTCGCGCCAAAGCTGAGAAGGAATATCAATGGTTGAGATAATAGTGGGTTGGTTTGGGGAGTAAGCTATTTGCCCAATGGTGGCATTGTTAAATCGCACATACATTTGTGAACGTTTCTCAACGAGCGCCTGTGAACTCACAATTTCTATTCTAAGAGAGGCTTTCGATATATCACTAATAGCACTTAGCGGTATTGCGATATCCACGCTACTAGATTTCCCTTCTAATCGCGCAATACTGTCACCAGCATAAAAATCACTAAGTCGAAAAGTTTGAGTTTCAGCCATGATGCTTACAGAGAAAAACAAGCTAAACATCAGTAAGAAGTAAGGTTTTATCATTATTATTCCTTCAATACCCCAGAACGCATTTTAATTCGTAGAAGCAGCTTTTTTAGTAAAAAAAACAAATGAGCAAATATAGGGCCTAGTCCTACATTTAGAACATGTCGCATACCAAACCAATATGAAATCGGGCGAGTTCGGCGTCGTTGAAACGATTGCCAGCGTCTACTGTCACATAAACAATAGGCCACAACGTTATTTCGTTCCACATCACTTTGTGGATTGAAGGTTGCACGTAACGTCTTCTTATCGCTATCAAATTCGACGACTTTCATATTTAAATCTACATTAGATTTTAGCGCTTCTGCCCAAGAAGTTAATACCACATTAGATGGAATTATCGATAAATCCCCCCTAATTTGTACCTTTACCCCGCTAGAAGACAAGTCGTTTAGCTCTCCTACCCAAGCTTGCCCTTCGTGCGTTCTAATCACCACGTTATCGGTGGCGGGTAGTCGTGATTGGCTTCTCAGTTGTTTACGCTCAAGCAATACACTCATAGCGCTGAACAAAAGTAATAAATTGAAACCATTCCATAGCAGCACAACTAGCGTGAGCTCTCGGGTAAGCGGTTCATTAATGAATTTATAAATGCCGATGATCATGGCAAACGAAAGCAATGCGGTTATCCAGTAGAACACGTTAGAAAGTGGCGAAACAAAGTTCTTATCTAAACTCTCCCCTTTCGGGGTAACCACAAATGAGGGCGCGCGAGGTTTTAAAAATACCTTGATGAGCGCCATCAGTGTGAATGCGCACTGTAAAATTTCGTATAACTCAGAAACCAGCGGCCATCGGGTTCGCCCAAATAGCATGGTGGAAATCATGTATGTTGCGATAACATGGGGCATGGTGAACGCCAGAATTTCCATCATCGAGGCATGGTAAACCTGTAGCCCAAACACCAAATAACCAAGCGGCATTAGCAGAAAGACAACCCGTGCGAAGGGAAACAGCCAAAACATTATAGAGCTCATGTAGCCAACGCGTTGATACCAAGACAATCCCTTTGCGTTATAGGGTTTTTTCAGCAATAGAATTTGGGTCATTCCCTGTGCCCAGCGCATCCGTTGCTGTATAAAAGCATCAAAGGTTTCTGGCGCTAATCCGCTTACCATCGGGCGGTCAACATACACTGATTCATAGCCCATTTTATGTAAGTCTAAGGCGGTTTCTGCATCCTCGGTAATAGACTCTCCCGAGATCCCCCCGACTAACTCTAAATGTGCCCTGCGCATTAACGCAGCCGACCCACAAAAAAACGAACTAGACCAGTAATCTAAGCCTTTTTGAATAGTGCCGTAAAACATGTCGTTTTCAGAAGGCATACGGGTAAACGCCGAGAAATAGTTTCGCTCAACGGGGTCTGGGTTCGCCATAAAGTGAGGGGTTTGTACCAAAAACACTTTTTCTTTCTTAACCATCCAAGGCACAGTTCGGCTTAAAAAGTCGCTAGTGGGCACGTGGTCTGCATCTAAAATAACAATGAGCTCACCCGAAGTATTATTAATGGCGCTGTTAACGTTACCTGCTTTTGCGTAAAGGTTCTGCGCTCGTGTATGGTAGGTTACACCCAGCCTTTCACAAAGCGCCTTCAGCTCTGCGCGGCGCTCCACGGCTAGTTGCGCTTTCTTTGCATCTGCTTGATTTATTTTTTCGTCGGTACCGCCGTCATCCAACAGGTGAATACTGACTTTGTCAGCAGGATAATCCATCACTTTGGCTGCTCGAATAGTGATTTCTAAAATATCTTGTGATTCGTTGTACGTGGGGATCATGACATCTACAGTGGGCAACTGCGTTCTATCTATATCATCAAGAGAAAGCTGGGGGCGACTAAGTGGGAACACATTGACAATACACCCCAGAATTGAAGTAATTCCAGCATAAATTTCAGCTAAAAAAAGAAGCCATATGGCAATAAATGAAAATACATCAGTGGCAGAAAGAGTATATAAGCCCCGCCAGAATAAATAGCGCAAGGTTATAGCGACGCCGAGTACCAGTGCGAGTGTTCTAAAGAAATATTGAAACCGTTGTGCGAAATTGGCTTCACGGCTACATATTGAGATGATAACCAAAATAATGGAAGAAGAGACCAGTTGACCTGCTGCGTCCATAGGGGCTAGAAGCAATAATCCTAGGAGCGTGGATGCAATAAGCAGGGCAATTAAAAGATAACGAGTGTGGTGTTTGTTAGTTAACGAATTGCCCAAGGTTACTATCCATAATATTAACGTGAGTCACGTTAGCATAGCTCGCTCTATTGATTAACGTAACCTTACCGTCTGCAATTTCGAGCTCGTGGTTACTCTGGTAAAACATTCGAGAAATGCTGTCGCGCGTTTTCTGGCTACTACGACCCAATAAGAACCAAGCAGGGTACGTTGCCACGCCCAAAGCCATTACCACTACCATACTGAAAAACACGAACGGGGTAAGAATAGGAGCCATGTACAAAGAGAAAAATAATGCTCCCATACAGGCTAAGGTAATAACCCCTGTCACTTTACGCAGTCGTTTAATTTTTAACAACTTTTTTTCTGCGCTAACATATAAGTTAAGACGCTTTTTCCACAGCTGTTCAGTCTCTTCTTTAGACTGACCACCAATCAGCTTCGCACAGGGCTCGGCTGCTTCATCAATATGACTATCGGCAAGCGATGTCACTCGATGAGCGTGCAAGTTCACTACATTCATAAAATACACCACTTCTCAGACTACGGAAGAGTTTACAAATACTCTTGCAAGGTAAAAATCTGAGGCCTGATACCCTCAGATGATTCTTTATACCCATTGAAGTGGTGTGATTAAATTCAACTTTGGCTTATTAGCATAAAGTAGAAAGCATAAAGCAATGTTTTAAAAGGCTTTTTAAAAACCTCGCTCAGCCACTTTAGACTAATGGTTTACCTTCTTTTTATCACTAATCATCTTTGTCACAATACTAAATAAGTTACTGATATTAAAAACGGTACCAAAAATACTACCTACTGAGAGGGCGTACATAAGCCCTAGTGTTTCTGCGAGCAAAAAATATCGTCTTATTTTGTCTGTTTCCTTTAAGACAATTGAGCCTATCGTAAAAATGAGGGATGACGCATAGGCGATAAAAATGTTCCAGTCATGGTGCAGAATAAACCACTCATACAGCATGAATAGGATATTGGCGGCCACGAAAATAAACAGAACCCATCGACTACGATTTTTAATAGCAATGAAATTACGTAACCCCGCTAAGCATGTACCCACGCCGGCAGCCATGGCATCAAGCATAAAGAAGTGCACGCTTAAGCTCAGCAAAGCAAAGGCAGAGATAAACAAATAGCGCTCAACTCTATTTTGTCTATAACCTATAAAATTGAGTACGACGGCAATAGCACCGAACGCTTCAGCTACAATCAACATGTCTTGCTACCTGCGTTAAAAACGTAAATAAAAATCGCGGCAAAGCGCTTTGAAAGGGCTTGAGTAATCTCCGGTTTCATCTCTAACTACCAGATTCTCAATAACGCTCTTTTTGTGTTGTTTACTCATACAAAATACCGTCACGTAAGGGGGGCGTTGGTCATTGTGCTGCACTCTTAATATACGATTTGTGACTAAACCTATTTCAGCAGCTAAGTCTGTAATTTCGCTCTCCCGAGTAAAAGGATAAAGGCAATAGAACTCACCCGTACTGGTAAGGTGCTCAATAACAAATGAAAATAGATGCGCTGGAGTAAGTGAAACCGTTTGCCTAGCCTGTTCTCTAGTGTCACTTTGCGAGTTGTAGGCATGACTATGGCCTTTTACCTGATCGAAATAGGGCGGATTAGACACGATAAAATCGAAAGTGTTATCCGCTGCTAAGTCGGACAACTTGGTGTGCTGCACCGCTATTTTTGTTGGCCAAGGCGAAGCCTCTACGTTTGCGCTTGCTTGCAGTGCTGCGCCTTCGTCAATATCGATAGCGGTGATTTTTGCCGATGCTAAAGACTGCTGCGCCATCATTAGCGCGAGAATACCCGTGCCAGTGCCTATATCAAGAATATGCGCACTTTGATTAGGCTTAGCCCAACTACCTAAAATCATACTGTCGGTATTTACCTTCATGGCACAATTGGTTTGATTAACAACAAATTGCTTGCAGCGAAACATGGTGGTTCTCTTTGTGTTTTTGTTTGTGTTTTATAGGGCATAGTGCTCTGGCGCTACCACTTTTGCCTTGTCATCATGTTTCTTGCTACATCGACAGCATGCACTGGGCGGTATTTTTTTAACGGCCCTTGCATCAGTATTTTCCAAGCAGGTGCAGTTTTTTGTGCTACATCTTCAAGAGTGCGAGATTCGCTTCGCGCACCTAATAAAAGTGAAGGACGTACTGCTGCCGCATGTGGAAGCTGAGGCATGCGCATTATCGCGTTTTCTAACTCGCCTTTCACCCGTAAATAAAAGTTACTACTTTTTGCATCTGCCCCAACCGACGAGATCCATACAAAACTGCCGGTTCGCTGTGCTCGGGTCAGTTGAGCGGCAATATGCACGTATTCAAAATCAACCCGTCTAAACGCCGATTTCGAGCCGGCTTGCTTAAGTGTGGTACCTAAACAGCAATACACGTGATCGACACCAAAATACCCTTGGTAGTCTTGTAGGTTATCAAAATCGATAACCACGGGTTTCAACCTTTTATACGGATCGCCGAATTGATTAGACTGCAGCGGCTTTCTTACCAAACAGGTCACTTCGCTATAGCGACGGTCCTGTAAAAGTATATTTACCAACGTTCGTCCCACTAATCCGGTCGCTCCTAGCACCATTGCGGTTTTCATACTTAGTACCTTGTATCCTAAGACAGTTTCTCTACAATCAACTATTCGACAGTTAAAAATATGCAGATAAAAATGAAAAAAGCCCTTTTAATAGGAGCCGCTATGCTCTCTACCGCTGTACAGGCCGAACCGCTCGATATTGAGCGTATTTTCGCTTCTCCTTCCCTTGATGGCAATGCGCCTCGTGCACTTAAAGTTTCTCCTGATGGAGAAAGAGTTACGTTTCTAAAAGGAAAACAGACCGATTATGAACGTCTCGATTTATGGGAATACCATATAGACAGTGGCGAAACCCGCCTTCTATTCGACTCTAATGACCTTCAAAGTGGCGAAGAAGTGTTAAGCGACGAAGAAAAAGCCCGTCGCGAACGTATGCGTTTATCTGGCTCGGGCATTGTAAGCTATCAGTGGTCTGCAGACGGAAAAGCGCTTCTTTTCCCGCTAGGTGGCGACGTGTATTACCACAAGCTCGGCGAAAAAGGGGCAAAGCAACTTCTTGATACCGACGTATTCGAGACTGATATTAAGCTTTCTCCTAAAGGAAATTACATTTCTTTCATTCGCGACCAAAACTTGTTTGTAAAACATATTGAGTCGGGCAAAGAAACCGCCATCACAAAAGAAGGCGGCGGTAACATTAAATTTGGTATGGCCGAATTCGTTGCTCAAGAAGAAATGGGCAGAATGACTGGTTACTGGTGGTCACCTGATGAAAGCTTTATTGCATTTACCAAAGTAGATGAAAGCCCTGTAGATGTCATTTCTCGTTCAGAAATTTATGCCGACGACATTAAAACCATTGAACAAAAATACCCAAAAGCAGGCACCAACAATGTACTTGTTGAGCTTGCTATTCAAAACATCAATAACGGTGCACGTAGATGGGTAGACTTAGGCGAAGACAAAGACATATACCTTGCCCGCGGTAAATGGATGCCTAACAGTGAAACCTTTACCTACCAATGGCAAACTCGCGACCAACAGACTCTTGAGCTGCGAGCGTATAACGTTCCAACAGAAAAGCAGGAAGTGTTGTTAAGTGAAACCAGTAATACATGGGTTAACTTACATAACGATTTATACTTTTTGTCTGACTCAGACCAGTTTATTTGGGCTTCTGAGCGAGATGGCTTCAAGCACCTTTACCTTTACGAGAACAACGGCAAGTTAGTACGTCAGTTAACTCAAGGCGATTGGGTAGTTGATAACATTGAAGCGGTTGATGCCAAGAGCAATCGAATTTACTTCGCGGGCCGTAAAGATACACCGCTTGAAAGCCACGCCTATTCGGTATCCTTAAACGGTGGTGATATTTCACGTATTACCAACGAAGGCGCTTATCACAGTGTGTCATTCAGTAAAGATGCCTCCATCTTTATCGACCGTTTCTCTACCATTAACTCACCTGCCCAAGTGAGTTTAAATGATGCTTCTGGCAAGCGTATTACATGGCTTGAAGAAAATAAGGTTGAAGAAGGCCACCCGCTATATCCCTACATGGACACGTGGACTAAACCTGAATTTGGCGACATCACCACCAAAGACGGCGCCACCTTAAAGTACCGTATTTACAAACCTGAAAACCTTGAGAAGAAACACCCTGTTATTGTGTATCTTTACGGTGGCCCACACGCGCAAGTTGTGACGAATAGCTGGGCAGGTAATCGTGGGTTACTGATGCAGCATTGGGTAGATAAAGGCTATGTGGTGTTTACCCTTGATAACAGAGGCTCTAACTACCGTGGAAAGGCATTTGAAGATCCTATCTACAAGAAAATGGGCTTTGTCGAAGTTGACGACCAAGTGGCTGGTGTTGAGTTCTTGCGAACCCTACCTTATGTCGATGCTAAGCGTATTGGTGTTCATGGCCACAGTTATGGCGGTTACATGACGCTAATGACCATGTTTAAAGCGGGCGACTACTTCCAAGCGGGTGTGTCTGGTGCTCCAGTTACCGACTGGCGCTTGTACGATACGCATTACACCGAACGCTATATGGGCAACCCTAAAACCGATGATGATGCATACACAGCCTCTTCCGTCTTCCCTTACGCGAAAGACTTAAAAGGTGACTTGCTTATTTATCATGGAATGGCTGATGATAACGTGTTGTTTACTCACTCTACGATGCTATACAAACACCTTCAAGATTTGGCAATTCCATTTGAAACCATGGATTACCCAGGTAAGAAGCACAGCATTCGTGGTAAGCAAACGGGTATTCACTTGTACAAAACCATTACTAACTTCTTCGACAGAAATTTAACGCCTGAGCAATAAGGTGTTTAATTTTAGGCGTTGAGAAAAACGGTAAATAAAAAAACGGCGGGGCTTTTAAAAGCCCCGCCGTTTTTATTTATACTTCACTTTAACTATTTCAAACCGCCGTGAAACACCAGCCGTTCATAAATATAGAATTAAGCAAACATCTGATTGGCAAGATTCTTTTGTACATCTTGCGCAGATGCTTTACTTAACTCAATTTCAATAGCGTCACTTTTACCTGATAACCATATTTTTAGTTCTGCATCGGTATCGAAGTGACCTGCCGTTTCTACCACAAACTGGGTAATCGACTTATAAGGAATAGAATGGTAGTTAACCTTTCTGCCCGTTAGCCCTTGCTTATCAATAAGAATTAGACGCTTATTGGTAAATACGCTTAAATCTCTTACTAGTTTAAATGCTGCGGTGACGGTTTCATTTTCAGCCAATATGGGGGAAAGTTCTTCATTTACCGCTTCAGCACTGGTTTCACTAGCGTTACCTAGCAAGGTGTCAAATAAGCCCATTTTATTCTCCTAAACAGACACGAGTTTTGTAAGCCACTGTACGCGATTAGCAAGGGGCTTAGGCTTGTCTAAGGCAAAACCTTGACCATAGTCTACCTGTAATGCCTTTAGTACATTCGCCGTTGCGGTATCTACCACAAACTCCGCCACCGTTTGCTTACCCATACTGTGAGCAATGTTATTTATCGCGGTAACTGTAGCATGATCAATCGGATCGTGAACAATATTTCGAACGAAGGACCCGTCAATCTTGACGTAATCAACATCCAAGTTTTTGAGGTAAGTGAACGACGACATACCCGCACCAAAATCGTCAAGCGCAAAGCTACATCCTATTTCCCGAAGAGTAGAAATAAAGTGTTTAGCCGCACTTAAGTTAGTCACTGCTGTGGTTTCTGTGATTTCAAAGCAAATTTTTTCTAACGGTACTGAGGTGCCTTGAAGCCGCTGGGTAATTTTCATTAAGGTGATTTCATCACCAAGGGTAATTCCTGACAAATTTATCGCCACTTTAGCCACATTGTCTACATGCAGCGGATTAGCCTCTAATGTCTTTAATGTATTGTCTACTACCCAGTAGTCTACTTTGTTCATCAAGCCATGACGCTCGGCAAGGGGAATAAATAAACCTGGGCTAATAAGTGTGCCATCACTTCCGGTTAACCGTAGCAAAATTTCATAGTGTTCAAGGCCGCGGTTATCGTCTTCAGTTATGCCATTAAGAGGCATAATGGCTTGGCTATATAATTCAAATCCATCGAACTGCAGCGCTTTGTGCAGGGTGTGTAATACGTCATTTTCGCTGCTATCCATGCCTAGCTGAGCATCTTGAGCGTGATAAACAAAGTATCTATTTCTTCCTAAATGCTTGGCCTTATAGCACGCATTATCAGCAGCCTTTATAAGTTCTGCCGCATTATGCTCTTGAGGATTTATTTCAATGACACCAATGCTCGCTCCAACGAAAAATAACTTATCTTCATACATAAACCGGTATGTAGAGATAGCCTTTAACAGCTTATCGAGCTTAATCTTTACCTTATCGAGAGGCTGTTCGTGATAAATAATACAAAACTCATCGCCCCCTATTCGGGCAAGTAAATCTTTGTCGCTAATGTGCTGCCGAAATATAGTAGACACTTCTTGAAGTAACTTATCGCCAGCAGGGTGACCACAGCTGTCGTTCACTAACTTAAACCTGTCCATGTCAATAAAGCACATTACGCCAGGGTTAGTGGTATTAGCCGAGATGAGTGAGGGGTATATGGTAGTGACGTTATCTCGGTCTATTTCTGCGTTAATAGCAGGTATATTAACCGCATTGGCCTCTAAAATTTCGCGTAGTTGCTTATCGAAAGCATAGCGGTTGAGTAGACCCGTTAATTGGTCGTGGTTAGCTTGATACGCCACTTCCGCTTGTAACTCTTGCTCTTTTGTCACATCCCTAGCTATACCTTCTACCGCAATAAGCGCACCAGATTCATCTAATATTGGGGTATCTGAAAACTCTAGCACCAACTCTGTACCATCAGAACTGCAGTAGTGAACCAAATAAGGCGCTGGTTTTACCCCCTGCCCCGACTTCATTCGTATATCGAAAGTCTCATCAGGTATTTTCCTTACTAGTCGAGACTCTTTTTCGATGAAATAATCTGGGGTAAACCCTAAAATAGTGCTAATTCCAGCACTCACATAAATAAACTTATGCTCAGCGGTTTTGGTATAAACGAAGTGTCTATGCATGCCATCGACAAGCCTACGATAGCGCTCTTCACTCTGCTTGAGCGCTTGCTGAGCTTTGAATCTTTCTGTGACATCTCTTGCGGTTAAAGCAATGTTATCCCCTGCTTTAACCACTTGTACCTTCAGCCATTCAGGCGCAACCTTGCTTCCCTCGATAGATATATACTCTTCAAAGGGCGTGTTGTTTGTTGCCACCTCATTGATACAATGGAACAGATCGGCTTTACCTAAAAACGCCAACTGCTCTTTGAGTGTTTTAATACTTAACTCTGAACATGCTCCACGAAATAGAAAACGGCTGTAGCGATTCGCTTCCACTAGCTCGTAATCGCTGCCGGTAGGCCGATAAATAACTAATGCATCTAACGAGGCCTCACTTGCCGTAAGGTAGCGCTTTTGACTGACCGATAGACGCACCGCTCCTTTCATTTGCTTATGAAAAATCCAGCTGGCCAACGCCGACATGAAAAGCCCTATTACCGCAACTAATACACCAGCACTATAACGCCCCACTTCGGTCTGCATAGACAGCGAAAACTGACGACCTATAAATGAAAAAGGCTCAGTAGTAATAACGGTTCCATCATCAACCAACTCACCATTGCTAAACAGGGTGTGCCCCGAGTCTCGAAGCGCAAAATTAAACTGAGGGCCTTCTAGCTCGCCTAGCATAACGCCTAAAATAGTTTGCGCATCAAAGCCCGCCAACAAATACCCGTGATTGAGTTCTTGAGGGCTAATAGTTCGGCCAACAACGATATGGTAATGACCCGTTACCACCGAATTAACCAATGTACTCGCCAACGAATCAGCAGATGAAGGAATAGTCAGCCCTACCGATGCGAGTGGCTGACCGATAAGTTCGTTCGATAAGCGGGTTTTCATTCCATGGGAGGGCGTAGCAACCCATTGAATAACGCCGTTTTGATCAGCAAACGTTAGCGAACTATAACCCCGCTGCATCCCCATCAACGACATTGCTTGCGCATTAAACCAATCAACCTGATTGGGCGCAAAGGTTGGCCAGTTTCGCATTAAATTGTGAACGGCTTGAATGCGTTCGGTAGAGAATACTTCTAAGCTAATTTTGACTTGTTCGGCAATGGATTGGGCTTTCGAAATCCGCACCCGCTTATCTTCATTATCTAGGTAGACACCCGCTGCGACAAAAAGCAGGGATAGAAAAGCGAACAGCACCAGGGGAAGCCAGTATATTCGGTGGGTAACTCTTGATTGCATTACGATTACCTCTCATTCGAGAGGCTGGGACTATAAACCTCAAATATGAATATTTTATGAATTAGCCTTTTTGTATTTAAATGGTAGGGTATACCTTTACTTATTGATGACTACGTTTAAATAAACGTGTTTCTAATGCAGATACAAGGCGTTACTCATGCACCCTAGTGAAACGGAACTGTCCTACTCGGCCATAACTCAAGCGTATGACAGAATTAAAAATCACGTAAAGCGCACACCCATTATGGAGTCGAGCCTGTTAAATAAGTGGATGGGACATCGCATTCTGTTTAAAGCCGAATGCTTGCAAACTATAGGGGCGTTTAAGCTGCGTGGTGCAATGAATTTCTTATCGCACTTAGATGAACGTGGTGAACTGCCTAAAAAAGTGGTGGCAAATAGTTCAGGCAATCACGCCCAAGCTGTGTCTTATGCGGCCGCAAAATATGGCATTCCTGCGACTATTTTTGCTAGTGAAACCATTTCTCCTATTAAAGCAGCGGCCACTGAAAGTTATGGGGCAACACTTAAGTTGTTCCCCACCCGCCAAGAAGCAGATATCGCCGTGGCCAATGCAGCCGAAGAAGAAGGGACTGTGTGGATCCCACCTTTCAACCATCCAGACATAGTAGCAGGTCAAGGCACCGCGGCCATGGAAGCGTTAGAAGATACAGGAAAGGTAGATGCTATCTTTGCCCCTTGTGGCGGTGGTGGCCTGTTATCGGGCACGTTGCTTGCGGCCCGTGCGTTACAACCCGATGCGTTAGTGATTGGAGCTGAACCACTGGCTGCCAACGATGCATCGCAGTCATTGCAGCAAGGCGAAATAGTTGCGCTTGATGCTCCGCCGGTAACCCTTGCCGACGGCGCAGCAACGCCCTCAGTTGGCAATGTGACCTTTCCGCTATTACAAGCGCTTGATGATTTTTACGAAGTAGACGAATTACAAATAGCTTATTGGACGCAATGGCTACAGCACCTATTAAAACTTCATATAGAGCCCACCTGTGCCATGAGTATGGCAGCAGTTGCGGCATGGGCTGCTAACACGCCACCAGGGCAGACCGCTTTGGTTATGCTATCTGGCGGCAATATAAGCCAAGCCTCTATGGCCGAAATTTGGCAGCGCGACTTTTTACTACAACCCCCTATTATTAACATGGAAGAATAAGCATGCTAAAAATGCACGTTAATACGACAGAAAGAGTAAGTGGAATTACCCCTAATCAAAGTAACAACCGCGCCATAAAACGTTTCATTCTTAAATTCAGTGGCGCGCTTGCTATAGCCACACTATCGGGTGTCGCGTGTGCAGCAACACTTTTTACCAACGTAAAAGGTTACACGCTGAATGATGATGCTAAGTTAGTATCGTTCACATCGATTCTTATCGACGAAGGCAAAGTGCTTTCTCTCGATATAAAAGCAGATGAGACCACTGCTCAAACGTTAAATATTACCCACACCATTGATGGTAAAGGCCGCGTAATGTTGCCGGGGCTTATAGATGCGCACGGGCATTTATTGGGCTTAGGTGCCAACCTACTTGAAGTTGATTTACGTGAAAGTACCAGTGCTGCCAATGCCGCTGATAACGTAGCAGAATATGCATTAGCCAATAGCACGCAACCATGGATTACTGGCCGAGGGTGGAACCAAGAATTATGGTCTGATAGAGCCTTTCCAACCAGTGCTGATTTAGATAAAAAAGTGTCCGACCGGCCGGTATGGCTAACTCGTGTAGATGGCCATGCGGGTTGGGCTAATACCAAAACCCTCACCTTGGCGGGTATTACCAAAGACACCCCCACGCCAGTTGGCGGTGAAATTGTAAAAGATGCCAACGGCGAGCCGACTGGGGTATTGATTGACAATGCCATGGCATTAGTCGAACCCTATTTGCCGACGCAAAGCAATGCGGTATACAAACGCCAACTCGACGCTGCAGGTAAGCACTTACTATCAAATGGTATCACCTCAATGCATGATGCAGGTATCGGCCGTGATGTGTACGACTTCTATATTAAACAAGCAGTTCAAGCTGAATTACCTATTCGAATTTACGCCATGGTGAGTGCCACCGATCCCGACTTAAGCCAACTTTTAGGAAAAGGGCCGGTACGTGATGCCAACGATTATTTGTATATTCGTTCAGTCAAAGCCTACGGTGACGGTGCCCTTGGCAGTAGAGGCGCAGCTTTATTAGCTCCCTACTCTGACGCCCCCCACCAGCATGGTTTATTACTCACTCAGCCTGAGGACATGACGCCACTATTTACGTCGGTCATTGGTGCTGGGTTTCAATTGAATTACCACGCTATTGGCGACAAAGCGAATCATGTTGCGCTTAATGAATTTGAAAAAACATTTGCTGCTATTGGCGGTAGTGATTTACGTAACCGAATAGAACATGCGCAAGTTATCGCGCCTGAAGATCTCGCTCGCTTTGCCCAGTTAGATGTATTGCCATCCATGCAACCTACACATGCCACCAGCGATAAAAATATGGCTGAAGATCGCATTGGAAAAGACAGAATGGAAGGCGCTTATGCGTGGCAAACGTTACTTGAATCAGGAATTCCTTTGCCATTAGGTTCAGATTTTCCTGTTGAACTGGCAAACCCATTTTATGGCCTGCACGCTGCGGTAACCCGTCAAGACAGAGAAAACCAACCGGTTAAAGGCTGGTATGCACACGAGGCGCTTACTATTGAGCAAGCCTTTAAAGGCTTTACGTTAGATGCAGCTTACGCGGGACATATGGAAGATACACTTGGCACCCTTACGCCGGGCAAGTGGGCTGACTTTATATTGGTTGATCGAGATATTTTCACCATTGATAAAAAAGATATTTGGAAAACCCAAGTGCAGGCTACCTACATAGCAGGCGAGAAAGTGTTTTCAAAATAGCCCTTGTTGGGAGGAAGTACATTGGAAATTGCAATTATACCGGTGACGCCATTTGCTCAAAACTGTTCGCTTATTTGGGACGCAGTGAGCAAGCAAGGAGCATTTGTTGACCCTGGCGGAGATATACAGAAACTTATCGGCGCGGCGTCGGATAATCAGGTAACTATTGAAAAAATCATTCTTACCCATGGTCATTTAGACCATGTAGGTGGCACCGTCGAACTGGCTAAACATTACGGTGTGCCGATAATAGGGCCACATCTCGGGGACAAGTTTTGGCTAGATGCCCTTATGCAGCAAAGCCAAATGTTTGGCTTTCCACCTGCCACGCCCTTTGTGCCTGACCAGTGGTTGAATGACAAAGATACCATTTCAGTAGGAGAGCTAACGCTTGAGGTGTTGCACTGTCCGGGGCATACCCCTGGCCATGTGGTTCTGGTGGAGCGAACGAGTAACAAGGTTATTGTAGGTGATGTGATTTTTGCAGGCTCGATTGGGCGCACTGATTTCCCCCAGGGAAATCATCAACAGCTAATCGATTCAATAAACGCGAATATTTTAACGCTGCCTGACGATATGGTGATTTATCCTGGTCATGGCCCCACTACCACGGTAGCAAAAGAAAAAGCCACGAACCCTTATGTTGCGGGGCAATGGGGTTAGGTGCTACTAGAAGTGCCAATAGGGTAGCTTTCCTGCCCATTAAAAAAGGCGAGTGATACACTCGCCTTTACCTATTGTGCTTTTTTATCTATTGCCTTCTTTACCTATTGATAGGCACCGCTGGCGTAATGAAGTTCATAGCTGTGGCTATAAATTTCTAAAATGTTGCCAAACGGGTCTTCCATGTAAATCATGCGGTAAGGCTTTTCGCCCGGGTAGTAGTAACGCGGGGCTTTCATGCGCTTTTTACCACCGGCTTCTACAATCTTTTCTGCCAAGCCTTCAACATCAGGGTCTTGAACACAGAAATGGAACACGCCCGTTTTCCAGTATTCGAAGTTATTTTCAGGGTTTTCCTGATTTTTAAACTCGAAAATTTCTACACCCACACGGTCGCCCGTTGAAAGGTGAGCAATACGGAATTTATCCCAACCTGCACCAAATACGTCGGTACACATCTCGCCAATGGCTGAATCATCTTCAACAATCTCAGTGGGCTTCATAATTAAGTACCAGCCTAGTACTTCAGTGTAAAATTTAACTGCGGCATCAAGGTCTGGAACCGAAATACCAATGTGTGAAAACGTACGTGGATAAGGGGTGTTAACTGCTTCAGTCATCTTTATCTCCTCGATGTAAAGTATGCACGTATATTAACTAGACAAAGCAAACACTAGAAATTATGATTAATTCTTAAATCCATAATTTAAATTTATACCATGCTAAATCCACAGTGGCTTGATACGTTCAAAGTGCTAGTAGAAACGGGGAATTTTACTCGTACCGCAGAACAACGATTTATGACGCAGCCCGGTGTGAGCCAACACATAAAAAAGTTGGAAGTAGCCTGTGGCTGTGAGTTGCTCATTCGCTTGGGTAAAGGTGTAGAGTTAACTGAACAAGGGCAACGGGTTTACGCATATGCGCAAAGCTTGAGTAAGCATGAGCAGGCACTCATAGAAAGCTTAAAGTTTGATGCGCCCTACGAAGGGCAGTGTGTAATTGGTTGCTCGGGTGCGTTGGCTCAGCGTTTGTACCCTGTACTTGTTGAGTTACAGGTTGCCCACCCGAGTTTAAGTATACATTTAGAAGTTGCGCCCAACCGAACCATCCTCAATAGCATTCACGAGTCTACCCTAGAATTAGGCATAGTCACCCAACAACCTGATGAAGAGATGTTTTCGTCTGAGAAGATCGGTAGCGAGTCTTTGGGGCTTATATTGCCCAAAGGTGCTCTTGGTAATTTAAGTACGAATAGTGCTGATGATAGTGCTGATAATGCTAGAAGTCGCGAAGAGAAAGACATTGCCGATACCCTGCTATCGCTTGGGTTAATTAACCACCCCGATGCCATGCACTACCTAAAACTTTACTTTAGCCACTCGGGCGAGCAAGCGCTAATGCAATTAGATCCTAGCCGGTTGCCAAAGCGTGGTTACATTAATCAGCTGTCTCAAATTTTATTGCCCGTAAGCAAAGGGCTGGGCTTTACCGTACTGCCCATTAAAGTACTAGATAGCTTTGCCAACGCCACTGAAAGTTTAACGATATACCCTGCCACAAACGATGTAGCTGAACCTCTTTACTTTGTGAAAACGCCCCACCGTTCGTTGCCACTACGCTATCAAAAAATTCAGTCGTTGATTGTACAAGCGCTTGGAAGCAGTTAAATCAGCGAAAAGCGATGTTAGCTCAACTTGCTTGTTACGCGCTCAATTCAGGGCTCGGGCTTGTCATGGCCACTTCAGATTTGTGTACAGGAACATCCACTTTACCGCTGGCAATCACCTCGCCCTGCTGCCATAGCTTCCATTCACCACGCTCGTAAATATCCCACTGTTCATCATGGGTTAGTGGTGCTGTGGCAATAATACTCACCACATCGTTGGGCGTGGTTTCGGCGGCAAAATCAATCTCTACTTCCACATCGCTGAGGCAGGCTGGGCCAAACGGGGCGCGGCGGGTAATGCTCGCCATTTTGGTGCTGCAAAATGAAAACAACCAGTCGCCATTGCTTAATAAACAGTTGAATACGCCCTGCTCTGCGTAGCCTTTTGCGATATTCACCAGCGTATCAGCTAATTGTTGCGGCATCGCATCACGAGGCAAGTTCTCGCGCACCTGATTCATTAAATCGCAGAACATGGCTTCGCTGTCGGTATCTCCTACCGCTTCATACATGCCTTCACGGGGTACAAAATTAGGCAGCTGCCCATTGTGGGCAAACACCCAATACTTACCCCACATTTCACGGGTGAAAGGGTGGGTGTTAGCAAGGTTTATATTGCCTACATTAGCTTGGCGAATATGACAAATAGCCGTTTCGCTTTTAATCGGCAGGTGAGATACAAACTCTGCAATTTGAGATGTGGCACAGGGCTCTGGATCGTGAAAAAGGCGAATGCCCTTGCCTTCATAAAATGCCATGCCCCAGCCATCTTTGTGCGGGCCTGTCTCGCCACCACGTCGGGTGAGACCAGTAAAGCTAAAACACAAATCAGTTGGCGTATTGGCACTCATGCCAAGCAGTTCACACACGATGCACCCTTTTTTAAAACGTTAATAGTAGCAGGCATTGAGCATAAACAAGCTTGGCGCGCTAAGCAACGCGCAATACGTCTAATTTACACCTATTTATTGTGCCTGTTTTGCAAGCTAGCTGGGCGATAAGGCGCATCTACACCAACATACGCTGGACCAAAGGTAGCTAAGCCCTTTGGGGTTAAAAACGCATCAGGCGCAGGCAAGATAATAACCACTAACGATTGGCCAATTTCATAATGCGGATTGGTCACTGGGTCACCCGTATTCTCATCAATTACACAAATGAGATCTGGAATAGTCACATCCACTTTACCATCGTAGTAGCTGACCAGGTTTTCGTTCTTAACCCCTAACTGATAGGTATGTCCTGCGTCATTCCCTTCATCATCGTCTGCGCCAGCTAAATCAACGGTTCCGACAGAAAAGCCACCTATGGTATCAAATTCAAAGGCTGTCACTTTGCCTCTAAAGCCAACAAAGCCATTGCCAACGTCAGCAATCACTTTGGCGATATCCGCACCTTCCTCTTTGGCTGCCGATACTGCTTTACCTAGCGCCCACGCTTTTGAAATCGTTCCACCAATAAGGGCATGACGGATGTCTTTTACAGGCATAGCGTGGTCGATAGCCGCAATGTCGTTGGCGCTAACTTGGCAAAGTGCACGCATAACGTGCTCGGCTCTTTGGTCATCATGCAACCCTTCACACACGAAGGTTTCGCAAAAACTATTGGCGGCAATAACAGGCGCGGCATCCAGTCCGTTTAGATAATAGGTTGAATGAGTAATTTCAGGTACAGCACGCCCTACCAGCGCGGTAACCGTACCAAAGAAAGCTAAAATTAAGCCACCTACCAGAAAAGCAGCAAGACTTTCCCAAAAGCCCAAAGCTTCGCCTATTTCTATCCCCGTGATCAGCCCAGGAACCGCAAAGGCCAACGCCCCATTAATCATACCTACGGCAATACCGCTACTCTGTGCACTTTCAGGCACAGGCTCTAGGGCGTAGTCATTAGTATCTGTTGTATTTTCAGACGTCATATTTTTGTTATCCCTGTTAAGGTCGACAAATCGCGAAATGACTAACGCATTCCAGCAATTATCGTTTGAATTTATTCACTGACGTAAAAATAACGCATACATTTAGCGTGATAAAAGTCGCTATACACGCCCAATTTTAATTCCCAATACTATTGTGCAAACTTTCCACAAAATAATATTTTGTTAATTAATTAATTTTGATAGTCTGACTAGCGAATCTAACGCTTATTGCGAACTTATTGGCATTTTAAAAAATATTATTTCACGCAAGCAAGATACTTTATCTTCTACCTGACTCCTATGAAGACCTTAGTAGAAAAGCTTTTCAGCGCGAAAGACAGGTCTATATTTAGCAACTTGTGTGTTTAAGCCAACAGAAGCCACCTTATGAAAAAGATTATTCATTTAGACAACTACAACCAAAAGATATTGGCCATATTGCATTTGCAAGCAGACCTCACCAACGTGGAATTAGCGGGCCGAGTTAACCTTTCCCCTAGTGCCTGCTTTCAGCGAGTAAAAGCATTAAAAGAAGCTGGCTACTTTCGCACCTTTCACGCTGACGTGAATATTGAAGCCATGTGCGAACATGTTTTCGCGTATGTTGAATTTACCTTGCATGACAATAGTGCTCCCTATAAGCGACGATTCATTTCCGCTATTCGGGAGATACCTGAATTTATGGATTGCATGCAAATTACAGGAAAAGTGGATTATGTGTCGTTCAGCTGTTTTGCGAATATCGCTAAACTTAACGAAGCTTGTACATCGTTAAGTGACAGAGAAGACCTTGGTATTAAGCGCATTGAAAATCGAATAGTGCTATCGCGAGAAAAGTTTTTTTTAGGCTATCCACTGGCGCAATTAAAATGGTTAGATAAAGCAGAATTTTCTATGCTTACCGATAACTAAAAAAGGAGCTGCTACTTAGCTGCTCCTCTTGTTTTTAAAAGTGGCTCTACGTGCTTCGACTAAGCGCCTTTGTATAAAGTTGCAATCCACTTCTCTTCAGAAATGAAGCTCCATGCCCACTTGTCCCATTTACTATCGAGCCCTGCTTCAGTAATTGCTTCAAGGCTCATGCCTTTTGCTTTCTGCGCTTTTACAAAGGCAAAAGTTTCTTCAATCATGGCAAGAAAGGTAGTGTACTCAGCTTTGTTGCTAAGTTCACCATGACCAGGAATGAGCACAGTATCGTCATCTATTTTCGCCAACACTTGCTTTACTGAATCAATGTAACCTTCAACACTGCCACCAGAATTTAAATCAATAAATGGAAATAACCCACTAAAGTACAAGTCACCTGTGTGCAAAACATCCGGTTGTTCAAACCACACTATGCTATCGCCGTCGGTGTGCCCTGATTCAAGATGCATAATGTGAATGGTTTCACCGTTGAAATGTAACTTAATGCCGTTTTCATAAGTGATAGCGGGAAGCGCATCTGGCGATACTTTTTCATCGTTGGCTAATCGAACGCGCACGTTATCGTGGGCGAGAATAGTCGCGCCTTTGTGGCTGTGGAAGAACGCGTTCGAGCCTGTATGGTCGCCGTGGTAATGGGTGTTAATCACATACTTTGGTTTATCGCTACCAAGCTCGCCGAGTGCCGTCGCAATTTTTTCAGCTAAAGGGGCGAATTGATCGTCAATAATTAGAATGCCATCGTCACCGGCAGAAACGCCGATATTGCCACCCATCCCCGTTAACATATGCACAGAACCTTTTAGTGCTGTTGCCTCTATTTCAACCTTTTCGAAGCGGTCTTGCGAAAAAGCGGCTGGAATGAAGGTAGTCGAGACTAAACTTGCAGCAAGTAGAAAAGTTCGGGTAAATTTGTGCGTCATTAGGGTTCCCTTAAAGAGTGCTTATTATTGAATAGATTTAAATACACTATGACCTAGTTTGCGGTTCAGATCATTTTTTCATCGTTTGGGATCTCACCAATATAAGCAAATCGAGGGACAGACTTACCTTCTACCACCACCTCTTCTTCAAACATACTTAATGGGCGCACCCACAGGGCTTTTTCGCCATAACATGGGCGATATACCACTAAGGAAGACTCGTCTTCTGAATGTGTCGCTACTTCATAAACGTCGTAATCACTGCCTTTATAATGGCGGTAGCGACCTGGGGTTTTGAGCTCTTGGGTTTTAGGTTTTGGGGTAGTCATGATGGCTCCTGCTTTTTACTTTTTGTTAATTTGAATACGGTAGAATTCGGGCTCTGTTCATAAAGCGTCTGATAAGGTTGCTAAATTTTGAAGTTATTCACTAATCTACTCGGCTATCTACTCATCTAGGTACTCACCTATCTCGCACTTTACTACTCACCCTCTAGGGGTAAAGGGAGTTGATGTATGGTTTGTGCCTCACCAAGACCAATGTGCAGACCAACTAAGCGTATACCACGGCCTTTAGCACGCTCGTAAGCTTCTTGTAGTAGGGTATCAAAGTAATGCGCATTTAACGAAGGGCATCGATGCTCAACCGTGGTTAGCTGGAAGTCTTGAAATTTAAGTTTCACCCCTTGAGTGCGAATACGAATAGGTTTGCCGGTGCGCTTTTCATGCGCCTGTATGCGTTCCTGAAGCTTTTCTAGTAAATGAGGCATAAAGTCGCGACATTCTTCCAATGAGTGAATATCGTTGCTTAGCGTGCGCTCTACGCCTATAGACTTACGCTCTCTTGATACTGACAGTTCTCGATCATCAATACCATGTGCACGCTCCCATAATACCGCGCCAAATTTACCTAATTCTTTTTGTATGCGCTCAAACGGGTAACTGCGCACATCGTTACAGGTGGCTAAGCCTAATCGTTGTAGTTTTTGCATTGTTACCTTACCTACCCCGGGAATTTTTTTAAGAGGCATGGCCCTTACAAAACTATCTAATTTATCCGGGGTAATGACACAAATACCATTAGGCTTATTCTCATCACTGGCCACTTTTGCTACGAACTTACAGGGTGCAACGCCCGCCGAGGCGGTTAACCCCAGCTCTGACTCAATTCGACTTCTAATTTCTTCAGCTATTAACGTGGCACTGCCACCGCAATATTGGCTATTGGTCACATCGAGGTAGGCTTCGTCTAACGAAAGTGGTTCGATTAAATCGGTATAGTCGGCAAATATTTCGCGAATTCGTTGGGACTCTTTTACATACGCCTCCATACGCCCTTTCACTAAGGTAAGATTTGGGCAAAGCTTGAATGCGTAAGCGGTAGCCATGGCGGAACGAACGCCATATTTACGGGCAGGGTAATTACAGGTAGAAATAACCCCTCGATGCTGAGAGCTTCCACCAATGGCAATAGGGATATTACGTAACGCGGGATTGTCACGCATTTCAACCGCAGCATAAAAGCAATCCATATCTACATGGATGATTTTTCGCATGCCGTATTGCCCCCTAAACTGCCAAACGAATTGAACAGCTCCACAAAAAACTGTATAGAAAGACAGTATTCTAAAGCATATCAATTCGCCTTACCAGCGAACAGGATGAATAGTGAGCGAATACTTATTGCACAAATAGTAAATCAAAGATAAAAAAAGCGCGGTAAGTTTTAACTTACCGCGCATCTGAATTTATACATTGTGGCGCTTTTGCGTATTTTTTATGACTTAACAAAAAGCGACAAGATCAGATTAAAGGATCTGATTCTGTTTCCATTCATTCAATTTCTTTTCTCTCGCTTCTTCTTTTTCCATACGAGATTTTTTGCGATCGCAAGGCTCTGGGCAATCACAGGCTTTCGCGATTCCTAATGCGCCTAGTCCACCGCAACTACCTGAGATAGTTTTGCGCTGCACCAAGTAGCCAACAGCCATGGCGAGTACCATAGTGAGGAAGAAACCGAATGCTAAAATAAACGTAGACATAGCCTACTCCTTAGTTATTTACTGTTACCAGTTTATCAAATTCTGGCGTGGCATACTCTTCAAATCCATCTGCTGTGCGACGAATGAGGAATACAGCAAGTTGTTCTTGCTCTGCAAGGTTAATTGCTCGTTCCCACCCCATTACATTAAACGCTGTGGCTAAACCATCAGCAATCATTGAAGATGGATTGACTACCGTAACCGACACTAAATCATGGGTTATCGGCGAGCCGGTATTCGGGTCAATTAAGTGAGAGTAGCGTTTCCCATCTTCTTCGTAATAGTTACGATAATCACCCGATGTCGCTATGGCATTAGTCCCTATAGATACCACTTTTTGTACCGCGCGTTCTGTCGTTACCGGCTTTTCAATCGCAATTAGCCATTCACTGCCATCGCCGCGTTCGCCTTTAACCCGCATTTCACCACCAATTTCTACAAGGTAATGCTGCAAGTTATGAGCATCTAAAATGGCTGCGACTTCATCAACACCATAACCCTTTGCAATTGTTGATAAATCAACGTAAAGCATAGGGTTTGCCTTCATAAGACCGGTTGGCGTAGTAGATAATTTCTCATAGCCTACATAATCTCGTACAGCATCGATATCGGCTTGGGTTGGCACTTTTTCAGGCCGTTTATTAGGTCCAAAACCCCACAAATTGACCAAAGGCCCAACCGTAACATCTAGCACGCCGTCACTCAAACGAGCCAACCGCAGAGCTTCGTTAACTACCGTTAATGTCTCTTTAGACACCTCGAAGTTATCAGAATAACGATATTGGTTAAATCGAGATAACTCAGACGTAGTGTCATAGGTAGACATTAATTTATTAATATTAACGAGCTCTGCATCAATCTCTTCCTGCAAGCCTTCAACTTCTTTTTCACCTTCCGCAAGCACATACTTAACATTATAAGTCGTGCCCATGGTCTGGCCTTGCAGATGCGCTACTGCAAGCGGTTTGTCGCTGCAACTTGCTATCATTAGAATACTGATAGCGATAATAGCTAACGCTATACGTGCAAAAAATCGAATCACGTTTATGGTCCTTTAACTAAACAAAAAGGGGGCTCTCGCCCCCTTTCTTACTTAATTGATTTCGGATTAACCACCGAAGTCATCAAGCATTATATTTTCGTCTTCAACACCTAGTTCTTTCAACATGTTGATAACGGCTGCGTTCATCATAGGTGGTCCACACATGTAGAACTCACAATCTTCTGGCGCAGGGTGGTCTTTCAAATAGTTCTCAAGAAGAACTTGGTGAATGAACCCAGTGTAACCTTCCCAGTTGTCCTCAGGTTGAGGATCTGAAAGGGCAACATGCCATTTGAAGTTGTCATTTTCTGCAGCTAACTCATCAAAGTCTTCTGTATAGAACATTTCACGAAGTGAACGTGCACCGTACCAGAAGCTCATCTTACGATCTGATTTTAAGCGACGAAGTTGGTCGAAGATATGTGAGCGCATTGGTGCCATACCAGCTCCACCACCGACGAATACCATTTCGTTCTCGGTTTCTTTAGCAAAGAACTCACCAAATGGACCAGAGATTGTCGCTTTGTCGCCTTCTTTAAGGCTCCAGATGTACGATGACATTTTACCAGCAGGTAGACTTAGGTTATTAGGTGGCGGCGTAGCGATACGCACGTTCAACATAATAATACCTTCTTCTTCCGGGTAGTTAGCCATTGAGTAAGCACGAATAGTTTCTTCATCTACCTTAGATTCGATATCGAAGAAGCCAAAGCGTTCCCAATCACCACGATACTCATCTGGGATTTCAAACTCTTTGTACTTAACATGGTGCGCAGGGGCTTCAATTTGAATATAACCACCAGCACGGAAAGGTACGCTTTCACCGTTAGGAATCTGAAGCTTAAGTTCTTTGATGAAAGTGGCTTTGTTATCGTTAGAAATAACTTCACAATCCCACTTTTTAACACCAAATACTGACTCTTCAAGTTCGATTTCCATGTCTTGCTTAATCGCAACCTGACATGACAAACGACAGCCTTCACGAGCTTCACCTTTAGTGATGTGATCAAGTTCAGTTGGAAGAATTTCACCACCACCTGAATGTACGTCTACACGACACTGACCACATGAACCACCGCCACCACATGCTGAAGATACGAAGTACCCTGCATCGGCTAGTGCACCAAGAAGCTTGCCGCCTGGCTCAGTTTTAATTGCTTTGTCTGGGTCGCCATTAATGGTGATAGTTACATCACCGCTTGGTACCAGCTTCGACTTAGCAAACATGATGATAAATACTAGCGCCAATACAATGGCAATAAACATGCCGACGCCTAGGAAAATTTCTACTTGATTCATTTATATGCTCCCGAGCTCGATTACAGCTGAATACCAGTGAATGACTGGAAGCCAAGTGCCATAAGACCCGCAATCATGAACACAGAGCCCAGACCACGAATACCATCAGGCATATCGGCATATTTAAGCTTTTCACGTACAGCGGCCAAAAGCACAATTGCGATTGCCCAACCCATACCACTTCCTACGCCGTAAACAACACTTTCGGTCAAGTTGTATTCACGTTGTACCGCGAATGCCACACCACCGAAGATAGCGCAGTTAACCGTAATTAGCGGAAGGAAGATACCAAGCGCGTTATAAAGCGCAGGGAAAAACTTGTCTAAGCTCATTTCCAAAATTTGAACCAATGCCGCGATAACGCCGATAAAGGTTAAGAAATTCAGGAAGCTTAAATCTGCATCAGGGAAACCAGCCCAAGCTAGTGCACCTGGTGCAAGAATGTTCACATAAATGATTTGGTTAACCGGTACAGAAATACCCAGCACTACGATTACCGCAACACCAAGACCCATAGCAGTTTTAACTTTCTTCGATACCGCCAAGAAGGTACACATACCTAAGAAAAGTGATAACGCCATGTTCTCAACAAAAATTGAGCGAACAAATAACGACAAATAATGTTCCATGACTTACTCCTTAGGCTCTACTTGCTCGGAACGAAGGGTACGGATAACCCAAATCATACCGCCGATTAAGAAGAATGAGCTAAATGGTAGGATTAACAAACCATTACCCTGATACCAACCACCGTTTTGAACTAAAGGAAGAATTTCGAAACCTAAAATAGTACCGAAACCAAATAGCTCTTTAATTGTACCAATAACAATCAATACGAATGAGTAACCCAAACCGTTACCAATACCATCTAAAAAGCTCATCAGAGGTGGGCTCTTCATTGCATAGGCTTCAGCACGACCCATTACGATACAGTTAGTAATAATCAAACCAACGAATACCGACAACTGCTTCGAAATTTCGTACGAATAAGCCTTCAATATTTGGTCAACTACGATTACCAACGACGCAATGATAGTCATTTGGATGATGATACGAACGCTTGATGGTATCTGGTTACGAATCATTGAAATAAACAAGTTCGAGAACGCGACAACCGTAGTTAGCGCTAAAGACATTACCAAGGCTGTTTCTAGCTTAGTGGTAATAGCCAGTGCTGAACAAATACCCAGAACCTGTAAGGCGATAGGGTTGTTGTCCATAATTGGCCCAAAGAGGGCCTTTTTCATTTCTTTAGTATCTGCCATGAGACTCCCCTTATGAACGCCATGCCTGAGTCTTCAGGAACTGGCCGAAGCCTTGCTCGCCTACCCAGTATTGAATAGTGTTTTCAACACCTTTACTGGTTAGGGTAGCACCTGAAAGCGCATCAATAGTGTGTGGATTGCTTGGGTTTGCATTTTTAACTACGCGGATAGCCACTTCGCCATCTTCAAATAGTTTCTTTCCATCCCATTTGTCCTGCCACGCTGGGTTTTGCACTTCGCCACCTAGTCCAGGTGTTTCTTTTTGTTGATAGTAAATCAACTCACGAACTGTTTCGCCATCGGCGTCAAGGGCAAGAAAACCGTACATAAGATCCCATAGACCACTACCGTGCACAGGCAAGATAATGCGAGATACATCGCCAGCTTCGTCACGTACCAAATAAACACTGGCAACATTAGGGCGACGTTGGAAGCCAACGTTGCTGCTAGTCACTTTTGTGCTGTACTCAGTTTGCTTGGCTGCTTTATACATATCGTAATCTGGCTCTGGTGCTTCAACAAACTCACCGCTTTCCAAATCAACATAGCGAGATTCAATCTTTTCGCTATATGTACTTTCGATTGCTTTACCCGTCATGCCTGTTTCGTAAAGCCCTGCTGCGTTCAAGATGTTGCTCTTTTTATCAAGCGACGCATTAGTTTGTTGTAACGAGCGCAAGCCTACAGCGGCGCCAGATACAACAATTGAACACACAAGACAAACGGCAACTACAACGCCAATCGTTTTTCCTAAAGATTCTTTTTTAGCCGACACGAGCTACCCTCCGCTTGATATTACTTTGTGCGACGAAATAGTCGAACAGTGGCGCCCAAAGGTTGGCAAAAAGAATGGCCAACATTACACCTTCTGGGAAGGCTGGGTTTAGCACACGTACAAGTACTGTCATAAAGCCGATGAAAATACCGTATGCCCACTTACCTTGGTTGGTAAACGATGCAGACACAGGGTCTGTCGCCATAAAGAACATACCAAAGGCAAGACCACCAATAACAAAGTGCCAATATGCAGGCATAGCAAACATGTAGTTGGTATCGCTACCAATCATATTCAGCAAGGTGGCAAACACGGCTACCCCGATTGCTACACCAGCAACAATTCGCCAGCTTGCAATACGCATGTACATAATGAACAAGCCACCAATTAAGATAGCTAATGCCGAAACTTCACCCGCAGAACCTGCGATAGTTCCGAAAAAGCTATCAAACCAAAGGTCCATATTGGCGTAATCAAGCGCGCCTGAAGCCGCTTGGCTTAATGATGTTGCACCTGAGTACCCATCAGCAGCAACCCAAACTTGGTCACCAGAGATTTGTGCAGGATAGGCGAAGTATAAGAACGCACGACCAGACAATGCAGGGTTAAGGAAGTTACGGCCAGTTCCACCGAAGACTTCTTTCGCGATAACCACACCAAAGGTAATACCTAATGCAACCTGCCAAAGCGGAATAGTTGCCGGTAATGTTAATGCGAAAAGTACCGAGGTAACGAAGAAACCTTCGTTAACTTCGTGCTTACGTACCGAAGCAAATAGTACTTCCCAGAAGCCACCAACAATAAAGGTAACTGCATAGATAGGTAACCAGAAACAGGCACCGTAGAAGAACATGCCTAGCAAACCAGAATTCGCTAAGTCTCCGCCTAAGGCAGTGAATAATCCTGCTTGCCATGTATCAGGCAGTGTACCGGCACCAGCAGCAATAGCTTCTTGCGCTTGGAAACCAATGTTGTACATACCGAAGAACATTGCTGGAAATGTTGCTAACCACACCAAAATCATGATGCGTTTAAGGTCAATGCTGTCACGCACGTGCGTGTTAGCTTTGTTTACTTTACCAGGAGTATAGAAAATAGTTGCCGCTGCTTCATACAGTGCATACCATTTTTCGTGCTTTCCACCTGGCTCAAAGTTCGGTTCAATCTTTTCTAAATACGCTTTTAAACCCATGACTAACCCTCTTTCTCAATCGTGGTCAAACAGTCGCGTAAAATCGGGCCGTAGTTGTATTTGCCAGGGCATACATAGGTACACAATGCCAAATCTTCTTCGTCCAACTCTAAACAACCCAATGTCTGAGCACTGTCACAATCACCAGAAATCAGATCTCTAAGCAAAAGCGTAGGGATGATATCTAGGGGCATAACGCGTTCGTAATTACCAATTGGCACCATCGAGCGCTCAGAGCCATTGGTTGTTGTTGTCATATCAAACTTCTTGCTGCCACCTAAGTGACCAAGATAAGCGCGCGTGACGGAATGCTTGTCTGAACCAGGCGTGATCCAACCAAGGAATTTCTTCTCGCGACCTTCTTTAAGCAGTGATACTTGGGTGTGGAAACGACCTAGGAAGCCGTGAACACCTTGTGCGGTTACGCCGTTTAATACGGAACCTGAAACCACACGTACGTCACCGTCTTGTTGTTCGTTTGCTAGCAACTCTTCTAAATCAGCACCGATAGTGGTACGAACTAGGCGAGGGTTTTTAGCAGATGGTCCACCAATAGCAATAACACGACGGGCATCTAGCTCACCAGTGGTAAGCAATGCGCCAAAGGCCATTACATCTTGGTAGCTAATGTGCCAAACCGTTTTATTCAAACCAGCAGAATCCAAATAATGGATATGTGTGCCTGCTAAGCCAGCTGGGTGTGGTCCACCGAATTCTTCTACGTCTACTGCGGCATCGCCAGTGGCTACTGATGAGCCTGCAGCTTTACAAACGTAAACTTTGCCGCCACTTAACTGCGTTAACGCTTTTAAGCCGTTTAAGAAGTCATCGTTGCGCTCAGCAATAATCACCGCTGGGTCCGCGGCTAGCGGATTGGTGTCCATTGCTGTAACAAAGATTGAATTTGGTACCGAGTCAAGGGCTGGAGATTTGCTAAATGGACGCGTACGTAACGCTGTCCACATACCTGACTCAACAAGGATTGATTGGAGTTGCTCCCGCTCAGTACTTGCGATTTTGTCTGCAGCAATTTTATCAAAGCTAACAGCATCACTGCCATTAACCTTAACGACTACTGATTGCAAAACACGCCTTGCACCACGGTTTACCTCTACCACTTCGCCCGCAGCTGGAGCAGTGAACTTAACGCCAGGATTCTTTTTGTCTTCAAAAAGCATCTGGCCTTTTTTCACTACATCGCCAACTTGGACGTGCATGGTAGGACGCATACCCACATATTCTTCTCCCAGAATGGCAACGCGTGAAACAGCAGACCCTTCAGCGATCTCCTGCTTCGGCGCTCCCTCTATTGGGAGGTCGAGACCTTTCTTGATTTTTATCATATGTAATCGCACTACTCTAATAGAAATACTCTTTTGCATGACCGCAGACAATCCTGCTTATCAGCATGCAAAAGCGTACTATTGTTAAGGTGTAGAACACCTTTAATATTTAGATTGACGGAATTTACTTACTGTTACGGTCAGCCTGTTATGAAGCCGTAACTTACATTCCAAATGTATAAGCGACGTTATACGTCTTTTCTTTTATAGACCAACAGTGAAAATTTACACTTATTTTTGTTGTTGTATTACTGCAATTAACGCTGTTGTTGAGTAGAAGCAGAATAGACCCCTACTTAATTTCGGGATTTTAGCATTAACCGAGCGGTTTGTGCCACGCAAATCATAGATAAAGAGCAACTTTTCTATAATTTAATGTAAACCCCATTTACGTTTAAGTGGTAAGTAAACAACGAAAAAGCCGTCTATTCGACGGCTCTACTCAATATTAGGCTTATTTAAGTATAGTAAACCTTTACCATTTCACGAGCGGGTCAATATCCTGTTCGTAATCAACACCTTCAAGATCAAAACCAAACAGTTTTAAGAATTCGTGGTGATAACCAGCGTAATCGCTTAGTTCATGAAAGTTCTCTTGGGTCACTTTGTCCCACAAAGCTTGAATTTTAGCTTGCGTAACGTCATTGGTTTCAATGCCGTCCATGCGATAGCGGTTTGCCTCATCTAATGTGGGTGTATCACCAAATAGGCAAGTTGAGAACAAACCATGTATTTGTTCAATACAGCCTTCATGGGTGCCATCGCGCTTCATCACTTCCTGCATTAACGAGATATAAAGCGGCATAACCGGAATAGCAGAACTGGCTTGTGTGACCAAGGCTTTCAACGAACTTACATTCGCTTCAACAAGTAATTCGGTATTTTTACCAATGATAGCCGCGGCAGCTCTGTCTAAGTCTTCTTTTGCTTTTCCGATGGTCGCTTGACCATAGATAGGCCAGGTTAGGGCTTTGCCGATATAAGTATACGCTGTGGTTTTGCAACCTTCAGCAAGTACGCCAGCTTCGCCAAGTTGATCCATCCAACGCTCCCAATCTTCTCCGCCCATCACTTTAATGGTGTTTAAGATTTCGTCGTCGTTTGCCGCTTCTAGCGTAACATCATGCACTTTATCTTTGTCGGTATCGTACGTTTTGGTGGTGTACTCACGCCCCACAGGTTTAAGCGTAGATTTATAGACCACGCCCGTATCTGGATCGGTTCTACGCGGTGACGCCAAGCTATAAATCACAAGGTCGACCTTGCCCATATTGGCTTTAATCTTATCGATTGTTTGCGCTTTAATTTCGTCAGAAAACGCATCACCGTTGATAGTTTCAGCGTAAAGCCCTTTTTTAGCAGCCTGCTGATGGAAGGCGGCAGTATTGTACCAACCTGCAGTGCCAGTTTTGCGTTCTGAAGGCGCTTTTTCGAAGCAAACGCCAAGGGTTTTTGCACCATAACCAAATGCAGAAGTAATACGCGATGCCAATCCGTAACCGGTTGAGCTACCAATCACTAGCACGTTTTTAGGGCCATCACCTAAGTTGCCTTTTTCTTCAATATAGGCAATTTGTTGTTCTACTGACTTTGCACAACCCACAGGATGTGCGTTTGTGCAGATGAAGCCTCTCACTTTAGGCTTGATAACCATAATCATTTTCCTTTTTTATGCGTGCGCCTATTGTAAACGTGCAAAGGCTTATAACAACTCGGAGCAGATGATATCGATATAAGCGCCGAACACCTTATCCATCAGAAAGATACACATGTACAAACGGGTAGCTTAGTTCGAAAACTGTTTTTAACGTCTATACCGAAAGAATATCTTGGAACGCTATGTGATGTATACGAAAACAAAAGTGAATAACGAGTATTACGCTAGAAGTTAATGTAAAAGCGAGGGTAAAGCGACGTTAAGAACTGAAAATAACGTAGGTAGAGACGAGACAAGTTAATTGTGAATTATGAAGTGTTACGTTGAATGAGCAATGAATAAAAGGCGAGCCCCCACAAGAGCTCACCTTCTTGAGTGAATTAACCTAAGATATCAAGTAATTCAACATCAAAAATTAACGTGCTGTAAGGTGCGATTGCTGCACCAGCACCTTGCTCACCGTACGCAAGATCGTGTGGTACGTATAAACGCAGCTTAGCACCAACTTTCATAAGCTGTAGTGCTTCAGTCCAGCCTCTGATCACGCCGCCAACTGGGAATTCAGCCGGTTGACCACGATCGTAAGAGCTGTCAAAAACGTCACCTGAAGTAAGTGTGCCGTGGTAATGAACACGAACCGTGCTATCTGCAGTTGGCGTTTCGCCATCGCCTTCAGCCAATACTTCGTATTGTAGGCCAGACTCAGTCACTTGAACTTCTTCACGCTTTGCGTTCTCTTCAAGGAACTTAACGCCTTCTTCGATAACCGCTTTGCTTGCTTCTTCTTTCTCAGCTTGCATACGCTTATGGATTTCGCCGAATGCATCACGTAGTGCGTCGTTATCAACCTGCGGAGCTTGACCCGCGAAAGCATCTTTTAAACCTGCCACTACTGCGTCAATCGCCATACCTTCGAAAGGATTAGATTGCAATTGTTGACCCATTTGAAAACCAATGCCGTAACTTGCTTGGGTTTCTACTGTGTTGAATGTATCAGTCACAAGAACTCCTGAAATTAAATTACAAATGCAGTACAAATTTCAAACAAACCGCGTTTCACGAATATGTTTCTGCATTTTCCGGTGCCAGAGTGTAGCACACCAGAATTTATCTTGCTTTGAGCATTAAATAGATAGGTGCAAATGGAACGATTTATTGTAAATTATAACGCAAAGTGGTTTTACAACTTGTTAAGTACTTAGTATGGTGAAGGCCATATAATTGGGAGGATAGCATGCACACTCATTACGATGCTGAACTAAAAGATACAGTTAGATACCTTGGCAAAACGCTAGGTGAAACCATCAAAAACCAATTAGGCCAAGAATGGCTTGATCGCATTGAGAAGATTCGAAAAGACGGCCGAGCGTCTTATCAGGGCGACACGAATTGCAGTGACGAACTGAAAGAAACTTTCAAAACGATGACCGACAGCGACTTGCTGACGGTGGGTCGTGCTTTCGCACAGTTTCTAAATCTAGGAAATATTGCTGAGCAGGAATATAACAGCGCAATGAACGTTGACGCGTCTATTGATGCACTGTTTAAGCATCTAGACAAAGCCGAACTCACGGCTGATAAAGTGCAAGAAGCTGTGGGCAAGTTAAACATCGATTTAGTGTTAACGGCCCACCCGACTGAAGTAACCCGTCGTACTCTTATTCATAAACACAAAGAACTAGCTGACTGCTTACAAGAGGTTCATCAAGAATCGCTAACTGGCGCAGACAGAAGTAAAGTTGAAACCCGCGTTGCTGATTTAATTAGTCAGGCTTGGCATACAGAAGAAATTCGCTCTGTACGCCCTACCCCTGTAGATGAAGCTCGCTGGGGATTTTCAGTTATTGAAAACTCACTGTGGGAAGCCGTTCCTGATTTCTTGCGCGAGCTAGATGGCCGCCTACAGGAAGATTACAGTGTGTCGCTTCCGCTAGATGCTTCACCGGTACAATTTAGTTCTTGGATGGGCGGTGACCGCGACGGTAACCCATTTGTAACCTCAAAAGTTACCGAGCAAGTACTATTGTTAGCGCGTAAACGTGCCGCGAAACTTTTCGCATTAGATTTAGACCGCTTGCAAGTTGAGTTGTCTATGTACGACTGCAATGACGCATTGCGCGAAAAAGTAGGTGATGCGAACGAACCTTACCGCGCTCTACTTCGCCCATTGCTTGACCGTTTTATCGCTACCCGAGATGGTATTGCTAGTTATTTAGCAGGTAAAAACCCAGATACGTCTAACTGGATTGAAAGCAACGACGAACTGTTAGAAGCACTATTGCTTTGCCACCAGTCACTTATAGACTGCGGTATGGACGTAGTCGCTAAAGGCTTATTGCTAGATTCCATTCGCCGTGCACATGTGTTCGGTATCCACTTACTTCGCTTAGATGTGCGCCAAGATTCAGAACGTCACGCCGATGTATTTAGCGAACTGACCCGCTACCTTGGCCTGGGTGATTACTCTCAGTGGAGCGAAGAAGATAAACAAGCCTTCTTGCTACGTGAACTTGGCTCGAAACGCCCCCTATTCCCTGCACAATGGGGCGCATCTGACGATGTGAAGGAAGTACTTGAGACATGCAAAGTCATTGCTAAACATAGTAAACACGGCTTTGGTATTTACATTATTTCGATGGCAAGTGAGCCATCAGACGTACTTGCGGTTCAATTGCTGCTTAAAGAAAGCGGTGTTGATTGGCCGATGCCTGTAGCACCTTTATTTGAAACGCTAGACGATTTAAACAACTCGCCAAGTGTTATGCGCAAATTGCTTTCTATCGACTGGTATCGTGGCTATGTGAAAGGCCGTCAGTTCGTGATGATTGGTTATTCAGATTCAGCCAAAGATGCCGGCGCACTAGCGGCAGGTTGGGCTCAGTATCAATCTCAAGAAGCACTAGTAGCTATTGCCGAAGAATTTAATTGTTCGCTTACTTTATTCCACGGTCGTGGCGGTACAATTGGCCGAGGCGGCTTACCTGCCCACGCAGCGATTTACTCGCAGCCTCCTGGCTCATTGGAAGGTGGATTCCGCGTTACTGAACAGGGCGAAACTATTCGTTATAAGTTTGGTATGCCTAAACTGGCTAAACGTAGCTTGGGCATTTATGCCAGCGCGATAATTGAAGCTATGTTGTTCCCACCCCCAGCACCAAAGGAAGAGTGGCGAGAGTTGATCTCTACTATGGCGGGTCAAGGGCGTGACAACTACCGTGCTACTGTGCGTCATGACGAAGATTTTGTACCCTACTTCCGCGTAGCTACACCTGAACAAGAGCTTGGTAAGTTACCGCTAGGCAGCCGACCTTCTAAGCGTAAACCACAAGGTGGTATTGAAAGCCTTCGTGCAATCCCTTGGATATTTGCATGGGCGCAAACTCGTCTAGTCTTGCCGTCATGGTTGGGTGTAATGCGCGCTATCGATAGCGTGAAGAATGCCGAAAATGAAAAAGTCGTGAATGAAATGTTCGCTGAATGGCCTTTCTATCGTTCACGTCTTTCGATGCTGGACATGGTATTCCATAAAGCGGATCCTCGTATTAGTGAAGCCTACGATGAGCGCTTGGTACCAGAAGAGCTTAAACATTTTGGTGCAGCCCTTCGTGAAGAACTCAAAGAGAGTATTGCTTCATTGCTTGAACTCACTGGCGAAAACGACATCATGAAAGCTGATCCACTCGGAAAAGAGTCGATGGAAATTCGTGCCGCGTATTTGCAGCCGCTACATTACCTACAAATCGAATTGCTAGATAGAATTCGTAAAGCAGGTGATGATGCACAAAATACCGCACTAGAGCGTGCCATGATGGTTACCATCACAGGTATTGCTACGGGTATGCGAAATACTGGTTAATACCTATCTTGACAGGTAAATAATCACGCTATTTGATTAAATAGCACAAATAAAAAAGCCCGCTTAAAGCGGGCTTTTTAATGAGATTACATTACAAACTAATTATTAAGCCTGTAATTCAAAGCGATCGGCATTCATCACTTTAGTCCAAGCACTAACAAAGTCTTTAACGAACTTCTCTTTATTATCGTCTTGCGCATAAACCTCAGCGTAAGAACGTAATATAGAGTTCGAACCGAAGACCAAGTCAACACGAGTGGCTGAATAAACTTGCTCACCGGACACTCTATCTACAATGCCGTAAGTGCTTTTACTAGTGGGCTTCCACGTGTATTGCATGTCGGTAATAGTCGTGAAAAAGTCATTCGTTAGTGAGCCAGCACTACCTGTAAACACGCCATGTGCAGTGCTTTGGTAATTCGTGCCCATTACACGCATTCCACCTACTAACACCGTCATCTCTGCAGCCGTTAACCCAAGTAACTGAGCTTTGTCTAACAACAGTTCCTCTGGTTTAACCACGTAGTCTTTCGGCAAGTAGTTCCTGAAACCATCGGCCTGCGGCTCTAACGGTGCAAAAGAATCAGCATCCGTCATATCATCAGTAGCATCACCACGACCTGCTGCAAACGGAACATCAACGCTGAACCCTGCCGCTTCTATAGCCTTCTCTACACCCACATTTCCTGCTAACACAATGGTGTCAGCTAGACTGGCACCAGCTGCTTCTGCAAGCGGTTTCAACACCGACAATACCTTAGCTAGCTTTTCCGGTTCATTAGCTTCCCAGTCTTTCTGAGGCGCTAATTGAATGCGTGCACCATTAGCACCACCACGTAAGTCAGAACCACGGAAGGTTCTAGCACTGTCCCATGCAGTCGATACCATTTCACTTACGGTAAGGTCTGACGCAGCGATACTGGCTTTCAATGCATCTACATCGTAGGACGTACTACCTGCAGGTACAGGATCTTGCCAAATAAGTGTTTCTTGTGGCACTTCAGGACCGATATAACGTACTTTTGGCCCCAAATCACGGTGAGTCAGTTTAAACCATGCTTTAGCAAATACTTCACTGAAGTAGTCTGGGTTGTTGTAAAACTTCTCAGAAATTTCACGGTAGATTGGGTCCATTTTCATGGCCATATCTGCATCAGTCATAATAGGGTTATAACGTTTTGACGGGTCTTCAACATCAACAGGTTTGTCTTCCTCTTTAATGTTAATAGGCTCCCATTGCTCTGCGCCCGCTGGTGATTTTTTCAACTCCCAGTCGTAGTTAAGTAACAATTCAAAGTAACCGTTATCCCATTGAGTAGGGTTAGTCGTCCAAGCCCCTTCAATACCACTTGATACGGTATCGCGACCTATTCCACGTGATTCGTGGTTCATCCAGCCTAACCCCTGCTCGGCAATATCAGCGCCTTCTGGATCAGGACCTAAGTTTTCCGCACGTCCGTTACCATGGCATTTACCCACGGTGTGACCACCTGCGGTAAGCGCAACGGTTTCTTCATCGTTCATCGCCATACGGGCAAAGGTTTCACGAACATGTAAGGCAGTTTTAAGCGGATCAGGTTTGCCATTCACCCCTTCAGGGTTAACGTAAATTAGCCCCATTTGAACCGCTGCTAATGGATTTTCCATTGTTTCTGGCGTTTCAACGTCGTCGTAACGCTCATCACTAGGTGCTAGCCATTCTTTCTCAGCGCCCCAGTAAGTGTCCTTTTCAGGATGCCAAATGTCTTCCCGACCAAACGCAAAGCCATAAGTTTTAAGCCCCATGCTTTCATAAGCAACGGTACCAGCAAATACTAGAAGATCGGCCCAGCTAAGCTTGTTGCCGTATTTCTTCTTAATTGGCCACAATAAGCGGCGTGCTTTATCAAGGTTAACGTTATCCGGCCATGAGTTTAGTGGCGCAAAACGTTGGTTTCCGGTAGATGCTCCACCACGACCATCAGCAATACGATACGAACCGGCAGCGTGCCACGACATTCTGATCATTAGGCCACCATAATGACCCCAATCAGCCGGCCACCAAGACTGAGAGTCAGTCATCAGCGCTATCATGTCTTTTTTCAATTCATCGAAATCAAGTGACTTTACGGCTTCGCGATAATCAAAGTCGTCGCCCATCGGATTTGTTTTGGTATCGTGCTGATGCAAAATATCTAGATTTAGTGCTTCAGGCCACCAATCCATATTAGTGCTGCCGGTCGCTGTAAGGCCACCGTGCATAACGGGACACTTTCTTTCAGACTCATTTACATCGCCAAGCTTAGCGTTACTCATATTTGTTACCTCTTGCTGTTCGACAAAGGATTTCATCAATTCTATCTATTGATTAGTATTATTTAATTCTAGTTATTAGATGATAGTTATTACAGTGAGTTTTTTCGATGCTGATGAATAGGTTTAACGATTAGAGTCAACTTAACCTAGTCAAATTGGACCAATTAATTGCAGCCTCTATTCACCAACATTACTGCTTAAACCACCTAGAAACAGCCTAGTCAAAATTCACAATTTTTCTGTAACTTTTTTCTCATTTTTTAAAATATGTAGCTGCAATAAACAAAAGGCAGGATTAGTAAGCTCGCAACAAACTGTCAGCAGCATGGATGCTGTCTTACAAAAAGAATTTTTTATTGAGTGCGATGAGTAGGTGTTGGTAGGTATACGGTTTGAAATTAAATAGTAGCCCCTCCTTTGCCAAGGATGCGGTGGCGGAGCCTACATGGATGTAGTTACGGCTGGTTATTATCCAGCAAGGCTATTTAGTGCTTGGCCATTATGCAAACGCCACAAACAAAAAGGCAGGATTAGTAAGCTCGTAACAAACTGTCAGCAGCATGGATGCTGCTGCCAAGCCTCCATGGATGGATACTCGGCGTGTTTGTGTAGAGCTTACTAATCCTGCCTTATACATGGGAGCAGCGCTCCCATATTCTTAGCCTTAGCCAGTTACGAAATCTACGCCTAGCTTGATGTCGCCACGAAGGCCTTCAAGCATATCGTTTTTCGCTTTTTCTTCAAATGCGCTAAGCTCGCCGTATGGCAAAATTTCTTCAACACCGTTTGCGCCAAGGCGAACAGGGTGAGCGAAGAATGCAGCATCGTCGCTGTCGTCAGTTTGAACGTAAGTGTATTCAACCACGTTCTCACCTTGCATTGCTGCAACCAATGATAAGCAGAAACGTGCAGCTGCTTGACCCATAGATAGGGTTGCAGAACCGCCGCCAGCTTTAGCTTCAACAACTTCAGTACCTGCATTTTGGATACGAGTTGTTAGGCTTGAAACTTCATCATCAGAGAACTCAACACCTTCAACTTGCGAAAGCAAAGGAAGGATAGTTGTGCCTGAGTGACCACCGATTACCGGTACGTGTACAGAAGCAACGTCTACGTCTTTAAGCTCAGCAACAAAAGTCTCAGCGCGAATTACGTCAAGGGTAGTAACACCGAACAATTTGTTCTTGTTATAAACACCTTTCGCTTTAAGCGTTTCAGCAGCAATTGCCACTGTTGTGTTAACTGGGTTAGTAATAATACCAACACAAGCATCTGGACAATTGTCAGCAACACCTTCAATAAGGTTCTTAACAATACCAGCGTTAATGTTGAACAAGTCTGAACGATCCATGCCCGGCTTACGCGGAACACCAGCAGGGATAAGAACAACGTCTGTACCTGTTAATGCACCAGCTAGGTCATCTTTACCGTGACCGGTTACTTTTACTGCAGTTGGGATGTGGCTCAAATCAACAGCTACACCAGGAACAACTGGCGCTACATCGTAAAGCGCTAGCTCAGAACCAGCTGGCAATTGTGTTTTTAACAACAAAGACAGCGCTTGGCCAATACCACCGGCAGCACCTAACACGGCTACTTTCATACCATTTCTCCTATGGGATTACTCACGTATTTAAACGGAACGTCACACTAATGCAACGCGGGGGAAAACTCAATCATCTGATGGTCTTAATACGGCCATTTAAGGCAATTTTACGTCGATATTCACTATCATGCATGATTATGCAATTAAATTGCGCAAAGGTCACCTGTAAGGCACAATATATGATAAATCGTTAATGATCATTTAACTTATTACCGCTAACTAATGTGCAGGACGCTATGGCCAACGCAAAACAAGAGCAACTGATTAAAGCCTTTAAAGAAATTTTAAAAGCGGAAAGCTATGGATCCCAAGGTGAAATAGTGGATGCCCTTAAAACTCAAGGTCATGACAATATCAGTCAATCTAAAATTTCCCGCATGCTAAGTAAGTTTGGCGCGGTACGTACCCGCAATGCCCGCGGCGATATGGTGTACTGCCTGCCGCCAGAACTGGGTATGCCTACCGCGAAAAGCCCGTTAAAGCAGCTTGTTCTCGACATTGTGCATAATAATGTGATGGTGATTATTCGTACCAGCCCAGGTGCAGCGCAACTTATTGCTCGCTTACTTGACTCATTAAGCAAAAAAGATGGTGTGTTAGGTACCATTGCTGGTGACGACACTATTTTTATCGCCCCTGCCGATGTGACACTTATTGAAGAGTTGCGTCAACGTGTAGAAGATTTATTCGAGAACGTATAGCCCGCCCCTTTTCTATTTTCCGTCGTATAAACGACTAAAAGTCGATCATCGGCTAGCATCAAGCACAGTAGTTTTCTGAGCGAACTTTTTTAAGCGCAAAAAAAAAACCGCCATAAAAGTATGGCGGTAAAGAATTTGTACCAGGGAGATACAAAACAACTTGGTAGCTGTGCATTTAAATTACCATAGACTTAGAAAAGAGTAAGAAAAGAAAAGTAAAGAATTCGAAAACTAAAAATAAAATAAGAAAAAGAGATAAACCCCAACAAAAAACAACCAAAATCAAATTTAATGATTAATAATTAAATTAGTAAAATCTCACCTACCTCTATTAAAAAATTTTTCTTAATCAGTACATACATTCTAAGAACCACAACAATACCACTGTTATTAATTCTAATTAAAAACGCTATTTCATGTTGTCATATATATTCAAACGACTTGCCACACTTTTAGTTCATACGGTTTTTAACTACGCTGTAACCGCATAAAAACCTCGCTACACCTGCACCGTTTGTACACTATAACTGCGCTAAGCCTACACCAAACCTGCACACTATTTACACTCTTGCCTTACTCTTAATTTCTATTTTATCTAATCCCTATTTGTACTTTTCAATCAACATCAAATGAGAATAATATAATATTTATTTTACCAATGTATAGAACCGTAAAGGTTTCATCACCCTGCGTATAAATAAAGTAAATTAGGTCTAAATAGAACAAATTATACACTTTGTAAATTGCCAAATAGCACGACGAAGTGCTTAATTCTCCCGACAGAAAACATCTGATCAAAATAAAAACTAATAAACGTCTTTGTAATTACAACTTGTAATCACCTTCGACAAGGGGAATTAAAATGTTTGACACCAATAAACTCAGCACTGCTGTGAAGCGCGGATTATTACTGGCAGGATCCGCTAGCTTGTTAGCCGCGCCAATGGCCTTTGCACAATCAGATGACGAAAATTCAGCTGAACCTGTAGAAAAAATTCAAGTTACTGGCTCTCGGATTAAACGAGTGGATTTAGAGTCAGTATCTCCCGTTACTGTTATTACTGCTGAATCTATCGCGTTATCTGGTGATACATCAGTTGCCCAAGTGTTACGTAACTCTTCAATTAACACCTTTGGTTCGTTTCGTGGTCAATCTGGTTATGGTAGCGGTGCATCAGCTTCTAGTGAAGTAAACTTGCGTGGTCTGGGTGCAGGCGCAACGCTAGTTCTAATGGACGGCCGTCGCCTACCAGGTTTAGGATACGACGGTGGCTCATCTTCTGACATGTCGATGATCCCGATGTCGATTGTTGAGCGCATTGAAATTCTTCGCGATGGCGCATCGGCCATTTACGGTTCAGATGCCGTTGCAGGTGTAATTAACATTATTACCAAAAAACAGTTCGATGGCGTGAATGTAGGTTATAGCTTTGAAGATCCTGGTGCTGATGGTGGCAACTCTAGCAAGTATAATTTTTCTGCTGGTGTCACAAGCGACAAAGGCAGCATTGTCTTCATTGCTGAGCATGAAAACACCCAAGAAGTTAGTGATGTCGCTGTATCAGGTGACTATGCATTAGATAGCTATTCAACCTACAGCCCTGTTGCCAATTTCTATGATGCAGATGCAGGTGCGTTTCTTTATAACGAAGATTTGTGCGGTGATGTTGCTGACACATCAATTGAATCTGATCGTTGTGGTTATTATTACGGAAATACTACTTGGCTCTATGGTGCATCTGAGAAAAACTCTTTAATGACTAAAATCGAGTACGAGTTAGCAGAAAACTTGCAACTTATTACACGCTTCTCAGCGCTACAGACATCTACAGACACCCGTTATGCTGCTACCCCAGTATCTACATCTTCGCTGACTATCGACGCCGATAATGCAATGAACCCTTATGCCCAAGATGGTTCTGTCTATTTCCGTACCTCTAGCTTAGGAACGCGTGACACTAAAACTGAAAAAACCACCTTTGAAATGGTGACGGGCCTTGAAGGCTATACCGAAATTGGTGGCAATGAATGGGATTGGCAAGTTTATTACCAACGAACGTCTGCTAAAGAAGAGGTATTCAATTACAACTTAGTTAACGACACGGTTGTACAAGATTTAATTGATACTGAACAGTTGGATTTATTTAACGTTCAAGGCTTAAGTAGCGACGATTGGGCTAGCTATAACGCCGAGCTTTTAGCAAGCGCTGATCACACTGGCACCTACCAGTCTACACAGATGCGTGACATTATTGACGGCAGCATTTCTGGCGAAGTTTTCTCGAATAACTTCATGACAGTGAGTGCTGTTTTTGGCGCTGAGTACTCTTACCTTGATTTTGAGCAGATATCTGACCCTGAATCGGGTTTGGGTATTATTTCAGGCGGTTCGGGTGGTGACGACGTGTATGCGACTCGTGAGCGACAGTCTTACTATACTGAGTTTGCCATCGAACTACCCCATGAAGTGGAAGTATCTGCTGCACTTCGTTATGACGGGTACGAGCTTGAAGGTGATACGGGTGCAAGTATTTCAACCTCTGAGTTCTCAGATACCGTACCTAAGCTAGGTATTAGCTGGCGTCCGTCTGATTCACTTTTGCTTCGTGCTAGCTGGGGAGAAGCTTTCCGCACACCGACAATGAGTGAAATGTTCGCGACCATCTCTTACGGCTTCCCAAGCGCATACGATACCTATTACTGCGATACATTAGGTAACCCTGGTAGCGACGACAGTTACTGCTCATCAGGTCAGCAACACTTAACCTATTACGGTGGTAATCCAGACCTCAGTCCAGAAAACTCAGAGTCGCTTACACTAGGTGTGGTTTACGATGTCACTGAAGATTTATCATTAGAAGTGTCCTACTACCAATATGACTATGAAAATAAAATCGAAGATATTGATGTAGATGACCTAATTGCCGCTGACTTAGATGGTACATCTAGCAGTATCGTTCGTGATAGCGATGGTAAAATTACATCAATTACCTCTGGCTACACAAACTACTCAGAAGTAAAAACCAACGGTTTTGATATTACCGCGAACTACGATCTAGCCACTGAAATTGGTGATTTTGGTGTCAACCTTGAGTATTCGCATGTATTTAGTTACGAAGAAGAAGGCACTGAGTGGGCGGGCGAATTATTCTATCCTGATAACCGCGCTAACTTGACGGTAGATTGGACCGACGGTGATAAGTGGACTGCATCTTGGAGAACGCTATTCATCGGCGCCAATGGTGAAACCTATTACGATTACTACGATTATGCCGACAACTATTTTAAGCATAATGTGACGGTTTCATATCATGTGAACGATAATGTTAAAGTTTCTGCCGGAATTGCCAACATTACCGATGAACTTGAAGAGTATGCACCGGGCGAATGGCGCGGATATGATGACTCTTTGTATGACCCATTAGGTCGTACTATGAGCTTCAACGTTCAAGCGAGCTTCTAACATTTAACTTATAAAAAACGCCGCATTTCCTATGCTCTATCTCTAATCTGTTTGAGATAAAACACAGCCTGCGGCGTTTTCTTATTTACGTAAACATTAACGCTTTATAAACCCCTTATACCAGCTGTCAATTAGACAACACGGGCAAAGTGAGTAGTGTAAGTGCTTGAAGTACTCTACGAAAGTACCTTAATAAGCGCTTCTGCTGCAGGTCCAGATGATGCTGGATTCTGTCCGGTTACCAACAGACCATCAACACACACTTTAACGCCAAAGTCCTCTGTACTTTCATACTTACCACCTTTACTGATAAGCGCGTCTTCCACTAAATAAGGCACAACGTCGGTTAACCCCATTGCGTCTTCTTCACTGTTTGAAAAGCCAGTAACGGTTTTGCCGTTAATAAAAAATTCACCATCGGCGCGTTTTACTTCTTTAAGTATGATGGGAGCATGGCACACAGCACCTACAGGCTTCTGTGCTTTCACCATGTCTTCGATTAGCATTGTGGAGTGAGTATTGTCAGATAAGTCCCATAGCGGACCGTGGCCGCCCGGATAGAACACGGCATCAAATTCATCTGCACGAACATCTTCCAATACAATAGTGGAGGACATTGCGCTTCTTGCAACCTCATCTTTCGTGTAACGGATAGCATCGTCGGTCATGGCATCATCTGCCAAGCTGTTTGGGTCGATTGGCACTTGACCGCCCATAGGCGAAGCTAAGGTGATGGTATATCCCGCATCTTTGAACGCATAGTACGGTGAAGCGAACTCTTCCAGCCACATTCCTGTTTTCTTGCCTGTATCACCTAACAATTCATGTGAGGTCATTACCATTAATATATGTTTCGACATAAGTTCTCCATGTGAACAATTCATTTAGTTATTCGTTCGTATGGCAGTAATAGTTAGATCAGAAAAAGGCAGGGAATGCGATGAGAAACATTAGGAGAAGTTGATTTGCAAGAAAAAAAAATGCCACTTCCAAAATTGGAAAGTGGCATTTAACACTACAACTGGTTTTTAAACTGTTGCTTAGAAGCGGTAGTCAATACCTACACGCATTTCCCAAAGTGATGCATCACCCTGACGACTTTCAGGAGATGATGTACCTAGCGCAGCAGTATTGAAGTTAACTTCTTCCAAAATACCCCATTCATCGTTGATGAAGTTGGTGAAGTTATTCATAACGAAGTAAACCTGAGCAGAGTGATCTTCACGGAACGCAGGAATATTTTGTCTAACTGCGATATCCATTTTGAACCACCAAGGGCTAGTTTGGTCGTTACGCTCTGCACCAATTGGTAATACGTTGTTACCTTCAAGATACGGCGTATAGCCATATACAGAGTTACCACTGATGGTGTAACTAAACGGACGACCAGACTGCGCTACTGCATAAGCAGAGAAGATAGTGCTGTAACCGTCGATAAGTTCAGTTGTGTAACGAAGGTCAGCAGTAAAGCGGTGTTCAATGTTCCAATCAGACAGTGAAGATACTTCTTCGTTAATGTCAGTAAATGCTCTGTACTGGAAGTTAGAGAATGCTACTGAACTCGTCATTGGTTGTACGTCTTCAGCGTGGCTGTAGTTATAACCACCGGTGAAAGTAATACCATTGTCCCAAGACTTATTCATGGTCGCTGTTAGTGAGTAAGACACTGAGTCTTCATCAGAGTTAGTCAGCTCAAGTGAACCGTAACCTACTGAATCATAGTCAGGGTAACCTTCATCAGTGGTACCTACGCGCTCAAGACCCACATATTTAATCATGGCTTGTTTCTGCGTCACACTTAAAAGGAAATCTAAGTTGAATACGTAGTCTTCATCATTGATGTGAGTCATACCCGCAGAGATTTTCCATTCGCGAGGCATTACGAAACCTGGATCTAGGTTGTTACTTTCAAAGTTACTACCTGCACCAGAAGTCATTGCTTCGTCTAAGTCAGAAGGTACTGAATAACCAGGACCAGCTGTTACGCCGTCTTCTGTGTTAACCCAAGTAATACTGCCGTCGAACAAGTCAGCGTATTCACCATCAACTTCACCACCAACAACGTTCGTATTTTGATAGTTGTTTGTCATCCATACGTTCGGGTTACCACCTGAGAACAAGCCAACGCCACCACGTAATTCAGTTGAGTCACTTACCGTGTAGTTAAGGCCAACGCGTGGTTGTAGTAAGCTAAGGCCGTCTAGGTTAGCAGTGTTGCTGTAACCGTTTTGTGCTACAAAATCAGCATTTTCAACTGGTCTGTCTGAAGTAGTGATCCAGTCGTAACGTAAACCAGCAACCACTTTCAAATCATCAGTTAAGTAGAACTCATCTTGTGCGTAAGTAGAGTGTGACGTGTAACCCCACTCTGCAGCACGGTCTAACAATTCACCAGAATAAGCATGACCATATTCAATTTCAGCGTTTGTGCCTGCAACAAAGTCATCTAGGCTTTCAAAAGTAATAGAGGTTTCAGAATGCTGAACGAAAAGGTTGTAGATATCTAGTTTGTCACTCTCGTAACCGAAAGTTAACGCATGGCCATTGTCGAAGTAATAGTTACCACGGAACATTAGGCTTAACGCTTCGTAATCAAGTTCATTCGCTTGACGGCTGTCATCAGAACCTAAGAAAACGGTTAAGTCATCATCAGAAGCATCTGTATCATTACCAAGTTCGATTTTGATTTCACCGAAATCGTTGCCGCCTGGAGTACCGTCACCGTACATAGAACGCTGAAGGTTATCTAGCTCGATAGATGAAACGCGAATTTCAGTCGAGAATTTGTCTGTCCAGTCTGAGTAAAGTACACCAACAAACGATTGAAGCTCTGCGCCACGCTCGTAAATGTGGCTAGATAGTTCAAACTCATCTGCGTCGCCGTCAGATTCTGAGAAGTTGTTACCATCGTTATAGTTGTACGTAAACGCAAAACGGTGATTTTCGTTGATGTTCCAGTCTAACTTAACAAGAAGCTTTTCATCTTCATTAGGCATGCTAAGAGGCGTTGTACCGGCATCAAAGTTATATAATGACTGAGATACAGACTGAATTTGTTCAAGCTGGGCTTGTGTAAGCGCTACTTCATTAATTGCGCCAGAACCGATAGCACCACGGTCAAATGTGTTTGCGCCTTCTAGTTTTTCGTAAGCAGCAAAAATAAACAACTTATCTTTGATTAGTGGGGCACCCACTGTGAAGCCGTAACGTTTTTCAGTGTAACTACCAAGGTTGATATCATCACCTTCAAGAGAGTCACCACGTAGGCTGTCGCTACCATAGTCGTAGAACGCTGAACCGTGAACTTCGTTTGTACCTGTTTTACTTACCGCACTGATGTTACACGCAGAGAAACCGCCGTAGATTACATCAAAAGGAGCAATTTCTACTGATACGCCTTCGATAGCGTCAAAAGAGAAAGGCATTCTTTCTGTAGGGTAACCGTTCGAGTTAAGACCGAAAAGGTCATTCATGCGAACGCCATCAACAGTTAAGCTGTTAAAACGCGGGCTTTTACCAACACACTGGATACCACCGCTACCGCCTTCATCTACGTAGATACGAGGGTCAATACGAACGATATCAGTGATATCACGGTTAATCGCTGGCGCTTGTTGAAGTGTCGCCAAATCAAAGTTTGCTGAAGGGCCAGTTTGACCGAATGCCAAGCTACCTACTTGAGAAGCCGTTACTACGATATTTTCGTAATCAGCTGCAGATTCAAGTGTTCTTTGGATAGTTGCCGCTTCACCAAGCTCTAGGTAAATATCGCTGATCGTTTGATCTGCAAATTCATCTGAGTCGATTTCAACAGTGTAAGGACCACCTACACGTAAACCACGAAGGTTAAATGTACCAGCACTATTTACTGTGACTGATTTAACCGCACCAGTTGGTACGTGAGTTACTTTAACTACGGTTCCAACAGCAGGGTTGCCGTTTGGACCGACGATTTGGCCATTCATATCTGAAGACGTTACTTGAGCCATTGCAGTCGTGGTTAGACCCACTGTTAGTGCAACTGCTGCAGCAACGCGGCTGAGCTTAGCTGATGAGTACATGTGTGTTTCCCTTTTTGTTTAAAATTCTTTTTTTTAGCGCAGAGGGAATTTATTCCCCTCTACGACCTCTGATATTGACTAAAAGACTTCTTTGAGTGGATGAAATTGTTATAGACCTTCGTGTCATATTTATTACAGTTTTGTATATTTCGTCAATTCCGTGACGTGATTTCATCGCAATTTTTGCACCACACACCTGACCATTTGGTCAAGTTATTTTACTTATCAAAACCAAGGTCGTCTGACTTGTTCTTGTGGTTTATATTGATGACATATCATGGACTAATAAACAGCGTTTAACAAAATTCAGTCTGATTTGTAAAAAACGCTTATTTTTCATAACCATAACCAATTAAAATAAATTTACCTATTGCAATAAATAACCTTAGCTGATGAAATCAGTACATAAATCACTAACTCATTTGGTTATTTTTTTGCCAATAGTCAGAATTATTGCTACCGGAAGGTGGATCATACTCCTTATTGCCGCACTTGTTTGCGGTAGTGCCGGCTATTTTTCAAAGAAAATAGAATTTATTCCGGTACCTCCTCAAACTGGTCGAACTTTAACCTGCCAAACCGAGTTACAAAATAATTTAGATACCTTTTCAGTGTATGTCACAGATGGGTCTATCGCGAATATGGCGTTAGAACGTTTATGCGACAATAAAATCATCAAAAGACAATTTGGCCAAGTCAGGGTCATCGTCGGGCAAAGCGACTATGATACCTTTCGATATATAAACCATGGAGTGGTTGATTTAGCGCTAATTAAACGTAATGTAGTCGATGCTTTCGGTGCAGATCAAATTTATGGTTTAACCCTAATAGCCTCGCACCCCAATTACAGCGCTTTCTTTATATCTCAGCGTGAAAAGCCCCTGCTTGAAAAAGAGTACTTGCTTGGCAAACGAATTGGCCTGCTCGATTACCCTTCCAGCCGCTCAGGACATATAGTTCCAAAAACCATACTTCAAAACCTTGGGCTAACTGAGAATAACGTGGACATTGTGTACTTCAATTCCCACAAAGATCTGCGCAGAGCATTGCTTGCTGGTGAAGTCGATATTATTTCATCGTACTGGGCCGAAGAAGATGAGCAAATTTTGTCTAAGAACTACGCAACGCCTCTACTAAAAAGTGTTAGCGGCATGCAATGGTTTTTGAAGATGCAAATGCAAAACACCGATTTACTCTGCGCCATGCAGTCTGTAGTGAAAGACATAGCCGACTCTCACGCACGTCCCTATTACAAAACCCTAGTTCTCGTGAATGGATGTAGTGAAGATGAGTAATATGATGTCAACTGTTCGCCCGTTTACCCTAATCTGTGCACTTATACTCTTTGCGGCACTTCAAATCATCAGTACGTTTGGCCAGATTATAGGTATTCAGTTTGCTCGTCATCATGCGAAAGACAACGTAGAAAGAAGAATAATATTGGACAGTGCGTTCCTTGATGTTGGGAATGCAACACTAAATACCCCCGTAAATACTTATGCGGTGGGTCGCTATATCGAAACTATTAACGAAGATTTAGCCGCTGACAACTATCCGATTAGAGTCACCTCAATTCAAGGGGTGAATGCTGATGTAACCTATCCTGAATATAGCTTATCCCATACTTTTGTATTCGAAAACGCAGAGCAAAAAATTATGCTAATCATGCAATCGCTCCCTATGTATCAAAACCTTAAGTTTAGTTGGTGGGCTTTAGTAATATCAGTATTGCTTGCGCCTGCGTTTGCTATCCCTAGACAGCGAAAAGCTAAGCACGTTGTCAGTGAAGAATTAGTTGTCCCACCTAAGCCCAAACTTGTTATTAATTTACGCGATAAGACGTTGGGCAATAGCGTAAATGACACCGTTGTTATATTGCAAAACAAGCCTCTTTGCTTTTATACGGCGCTCGTTAAATATTGCACAGAGAACCCAGAGCACCCTCTTCCCCCTCATAAAGATGTTCCTATTGAACTTATTGCGCTTGCGAATAAAGCCTTCGCACGATTGATTGAATTAGGGCACACAAAACGTAAAAGGCCAGACTTTAACGCTAACTTAGATAAAACGTTAAGCGAAATCAGAGCATCACTTGATGAGGTATTTACCTTGTACCCTGAGGAAAAAGAACGCTATTACCCTCCACGTGCCCAGGGTGAAGGTTCTCGTTCAAAACAGCATTCTTATGCGCTTACCCATTTATCCCCTGACGATGTAGAAATTATCGGAAACTAGCTACTTTTTAATCAATTATGACAGTGACATGAAAATAAATTTAGGAATGAAAACGCACTCAAATTAAGCGAATGTTATTGATTCGGCTAGCAAATAGCGATCCATTTGACCAATTGGTATGAATATAACATTGATTCGTAGAGGCTAAACGCGTATCTTTGCTCCAATAAAATCAGCTTTCTAGAATTATGCAATCGCCTTTAATTATTGCCATTTCTGGAGCTTCAGGCTCTGGAAAGTCACTGTTTACCGAAAATTTGTTTAACGGCTTCTCTGCTCAAGGAAGGCCTGTGCAAGTGCTTCGCGAAGATCACTATTATCGCGCTCAAGACCACTTGCCCATGGAAGCACGAGAAAAAAACAACTACGACCACCCCAATGCATTTGAGCATGAATTGCTTAAAGCGCATTTGCAGGCACTGCGAGAAGGTCAGCCTATTGACTATCCTCATTACTGCTTTAAAACGCATACTCGCCTGCCTGACACAGAACGTTTGAACCCGGCGCCAGTCATTATTCTTGAAGGAATTATGCTGCTTGCTCGTGCAGATCTTCTGCCACTTTACGATGTTAAAATCTTTGTCGATACCCCACTCGATATTTGTCTTATGCGCCGCATGATACGAGATATTAAAGAGCGTGGGCGCACTATCGAGTCAGTTGCCAAACAGTACGAAGAGACTGTAAAACCGATGTATCACCAATTTATCGAGCCAAGCCGGTTCACTGCTGATGTAGTAGTTACACAAGGTGGTAAAAACCAAATTGCTCTAGATGTGATCAAATCTCACATACAGCAAGCGCTTCTATAAAGGATTGATATTATGGTGAGTTTACTGGGCATTGCAGTCCTTTTAGGTATTGCATTCGCGCTTTCGTCGGCGAAACGCAGCATTAGTTTGCGTACTGTCGGTGGCGCCTTTGCTATGCAAGCTTTAATCGGCGCATTTGTTCTGTATTCTGAGCCAGGCAAAGAAGTTCTGTTAGCAGCAACAGGGTTTGTTTCCAACATCATTGCCTACAGTCAAGATGGAATTAACTTTCTCTTTGGTCCTATTGGCGATAAATCCATTGCATTTATATTCGCCTTTAATGTGTTGCCCGTTATCGTTTTCTTTTCATCACTTATTGCTGTGCTATATCATTTAAAAGTGATGGGCTTAATTATTAAAGTGATTGGTGGCTTCCTTCAAAAGGTATTGAGAACTAGTCGTCCTGAATCTATGTCAGCGGCAGCAAACATATTTGTAGGGCAGACCGAAGCCCCATTAGTCGTTCGCCCTTTCATACCTCATATGACGCGTTCTGAGCTATTTGCCGTGATGGTTGGTGGTCTTGCCTCTATTGCAGGTTCAGTCATGGCGGGTTATGCGGGTATGGGCGTAGATTTAAAATACTTACTCGCAGCAAGCTTTATGGCAGCGCCTGGCGGTATGTTGATGGCAAAAATCATCTTGCCAGAAACCGAAGAACCTAAAGACGGCTTAAGCGAAATAGATTCGGAAGACACTGGCTACGCCAACGTCTTTGATGCGGCTGCTAGCGGTGCAGCATCTGGGATGACACTCGCATTAAATGTGGGCGCTATGCTACTTGCCTTCATCGCCCTAATTGCCATGTTCAACGGCTTAGTGGGTTGGACAGGTGGTTTGTTAGGGTATGAAAATGTCACCTTTGAAGGGATCATGGGTTACATACTTCAACCCTTAGCATGGGCAATTGGTGTTCCGTGGGAAGAAGCACAAATAGCAGGAAGCTTTATAGGTCAGAAAATGGTAGTTAACGAATTTGTGGCTTACCTAAATTACCTTGACGTACGTTCAGAGTTATCTGAATCAACGCAAGCTATTGTCACTTTTGCACTTTGCGGTTTTGCGAACTTGTCCTCTATTGCTATTTTGATGGGTGGTATTGGTGCTATGGCACCTACTCGCCGAAAAGAAATTGCTCAGTTGGGCCTTAAAGCAGTTATTGCAGCAACGTTATCAAACTTGATGAGCGCAGCGCTCGCAGGCTTTTACTTAACACTTGGCTAAACGACAAGGTTAATTACTAGATTAATTTTTAGGCTAAGATTCCGCCTAAATGTAGACTAAATGGTCTACATTGATTACATTAGGCATCTTAGATGAGGTTGATTGATTTAAGTCAACTACCACAGCTTTTTTGGCGGCCCGTCTACCTTTATAATGCCGCAATCAAAATAAACGGGATAATGTTATGCAATTAGTTGCTGTTGATTACACGGCGGAAAACGCCCAAGAAGAATTCGTTAAGTCACTACGAGAGACGGGCTTTGGGGTATTGAAAAACCACCCAATTCAACAGTCACTCGTGCAAGGCATATACGATAGCTGGCAAGGATTTTTCGATAGCGAAGAAAAAAATGACTACCTTTACAACAAAGGTAAGCAAGATGGATTCTTCCCTCAAAGTGTTTCAGAGGTAGCTAAAGGCTTCACGAAAAAAGATATTAAAGAGTACTTCCATTACTACCCATGGGGACAATGTCCTGACGAACTTCGTCCGTTGCTGTCGCAGTACTATTCAGAAGCTAACACGCTTGCTTCTGAACTATTAGGCTGGATTGAGAAACATTCTCCAGAAGAAGTCAGCAATAAGTACAGCCAACCGTTAGGCGACATGATCAAAGATTCAGATCAGACGCTACTACGTGTACTTCACTATCCACCATTAAGTGGCGAAGAAGAAGTAGATGCTATTCGCGCAGCGGCTCACGAAGATATTAATCTTATTACTATTCTTCCTGCTTCTAACGAGCCAGGGTTACAAGTAAAAGCGCAAGATGGCAGTTGGTTAGACGTACCTTGCGATTTTGGTAGCCTGATTGTGAATATCGGCGATATGCTTCAAGAAGCTTCAGGTCACTACTTCCCATCAACGACACACCGTGTTGTGAATCCAGATGGCGCAGACATGACCAAGTCGCGTATTTCATTGCCACTATTCTTACACCCTCGTCCGGATGTAAAGCTTTCAGAACGTCATACTGCGGGTACTTACCTGCAAGAGCGTTTGAAAGAGCTAGGTGTTATCTAAAGAGCGCTATTCTCTTAAAAAAAAGCCACGTTTTAACGTGGCTTCTTTGTTGGTGTAATTTATTGATACGCTCGCCGCATTTACGTGGCCACTACTCATTTTGTAAGTAGTTATTCATTATTAATTAGTAGTTCAGAGCAATCGTGGAAAGCTTACTCATGTACCGGTTCTCATCTTGTGAATTGGGTGCAAGTTGAATTGCGCGTTTGATGTAACGCTCAGCGTTACTGATATCTCCTATCTCGTAATACACTTTAGCCAACCCAAAAAACACTTCGTGTCTGGTATTATCTAAGCGAAGCGCGCGTTGGTAATGTTCCAATGCATCTGCTAACTCCCCTTCGTCCAAAGCTTGCTCCCCAAGAATGAAATGATAAAAAGGATTTTCTTTTCGTTGCGCTTCTACCTTTGCTTTAATTTGTGCTGATTTATCAAATAACCCTTGGTGGTAATACAAAATAGACAAGTTGTCCCACGCGGTCAGATTGTTCTCATCTAGATTTAACGCAAACTGATAACTTTGCTCTGCGGCTTCAAATGCGTCGACCATACGGTAAAGCACACCTAAATTGACCCAACTTTGTTGTAACTCTGGCGATAATACTGCAGCAGCCCTAAAGTAGCTGTATGCCCGCGTATAACTGTTGGCAATTAGCGCATCGGCGCCTTTGTTGTTATAGAACATAGACAGCACGAGGCGCTTGGTAACCGGCACCCGTGGAAAGTGTGTTCTGATCATTTGTGGGTCAAAATCAACATCTGCACTACTTGGTCCGATGTTGGTCACTAATGGATCTTTCGGGACATTGATAGTTAAGTTTACGTGACCATTTAAAAAACTGAAGCCGTCACGCCTTGTCCAATACTCGGGTATATCTACTTCATAGAATGTGGCATCGTAGCCTGCGTGCTGAGCCATAGCGTAAGTCATGATAGATAAAGAAAGGCAGTTGGCAGAACGATTATAAAATGTCTCACTGGCAACCGAGTTCGCATTGCTGCGGTACAATAGTCCCATTTCAGAATGGTCAAAGATTGACGAGATCAGACCTTTTACGTTGGTTGTTTTTCCTCCCGACTCAAAAACAGCCTCATCGACAAATAACTGAGCATCTTCTTCTAGTGCAAATACCTCCTCTTCCGTTTCAATTGGAAAAGACGCATAACTTGGAAATAGATGGTCGTGTAATGCAGGATAAGGATTCTTGGCAACAACGGGCGTAGTGCTAGCACAACCTAGCATAGCTGAACCGATAAAAACGAGTAGTGCAGTAATAAGATGTCGAAGTAACATAATGCAGCCCTCCCCTATTAACACCTTGGCGAAGTATAGCGCAGCACTCAATAATTTAACATTATTTTTACATATTCATATCTTCCTACTTTTCCCATTACGTAAACTTAATCATCCAAATTGAGGTGGTAGCGTAACAACTTGCGCAACATCAATTAATTTTCTATCTCAATTTAAGGAAAAATTTTATGCGTAAGTTAATCCCATTGGTAATGATGAGTTTGATGAGTCTTTCTGCTTTTGCTGGCCATCATATGGAGTCCGAGAAAACTGATATTGTTGATACTGCTGCTAGTCAAGAAACATTCTCAACATTGGTGACTGCTGTAAAAGCCGCCGACCTAGTAGACACACTAAAAGGTGACGGTCCTTTCACTGTATTCGCTCCTACCAACAAAGCCTTCTCTAAATTACCTGAAGGTACCGTAGAGATGTTATTGAAGCCTGAAAATAAGGCGCTATTAACACAAGTACTTACTTACCATGTAGTATCCGGCAAAGTCATGGCGGAAGATGTTATGTCACTGACCAGTGCAACTACTGTTGAAGGCAGTGATGTGAAGGTGGTTACCGCCATGGGCAAAGTGATGATTGATGATGCAACAGTAACGAAAGCTGATGTAAAAACATCAAATGGTGTGATTCACGTTATCGATACTGTACTGCTTCCTGCTGAAGTTAAAAAAGCGTTATAGTCCAATCATAGTAAGTAGCGGGTTTCCGCTACTTCCCCCTTCCATGTAAGACACTCCGTGCAAACTCATTAGCACTGATATTTTTTGTAATCCAGAACCTTCTTCTAGCCCGTATACCAATTAACTAGCTTACAAGGATGAAGTCATGTTCATTGTTTACACTTACACTATCGCAGGGCTTGCGGTAATCATTTTAACGGTATTAGTTCAAAATATCGTTGCTGCAGTAGCGCATCGCAAACAGTCGTCTTATGTACCAGGAAAAGTCGCAGAAGACTTAAGTCATGACAGTTTTGTATTTAGAAGCCATAGAACGTTTCACAACTCACTTGAGAACGTAAACCAGTTTATTATTCCAGCCATACTTTGCATGTTTATTGGTGTTACGCCTTTTTATCTGGCGATCTTAGTTTGGGTGTATGGCTTATGTAGAATTGTTCATATGGCACTATACTATGCGGTAGCGACAGAGCGTAACCCAAGTCCGAGAACCTATTTTTATATGATAGGGCTGGTAACTAACCTAATTCTGTACGTGCTTCTTTTTATATCGTTAATTTAAATGAGTTAGAATGTTAATTATTAAACTTATGTTTAATGCATTTTTTACACTCGCCGCGGTACTCTGGGTATAACTTTTACAAATTGTTGGAAACAGCTGCGTTGTAGGTAAAGGACTAACATGTTTATTGAGCAAGTAAATAAACGAACATTATCAGACTGCCATTTATTAATTGTAGATGATCAAGCAAGCTCTCGAATGATTTTGGAAGGGCTTCTTGATGAGATGGTAAGTTGTACATCTGTTTCTTCCGGTGCAGCAGCGCTTGCTTACTGTGAAGAAAACACGCCTGACCTTATCTTGATGGATGTTTATATGCCAGACATGGATGGCCATCAAGTTGCAAAAGCCTTGCGTGAAAACCCGAGCAAGTCTGATATTCCAATTATCTTCGTTACCGCAACAACATCTGACGAAGCCCAATCAAAATGCTGGAATTCTGGCTGTGTTGATTTTGTGACCAAACCTATTAATGCATGCACGTTACAAAATCGCGTGAAAGCGCACCTCAATCATAAGCTCAAAAATGATCTGTTAGAAAATCTCATTTATATCGATAAGCTAACAGGCGCCTATAATAGACATTATTTAGAAGACTACCTTCCGCGCTTGATGAAAGATGGCAAGCGGAGTCAAAACCCCCTTTCTCTTGTACTTTTCGACGTTGATTATTTTAAACGCTATAACGACCGATATGGGCATATGGAAGGCGATAGCTGCTTATGGAGGCTTAGCAAGGCAATTAACGATAGCTTGTTGCGTCCCATGGACAAATTGGTCCGTGTGGGCGGTGAAGAGTTTTTAGTTATTCTACCTAGCACTGATGAAAAAGGCGCAAAATTAGTCGCCAATCGACTTTTGGAAACCGTGTTTAATTTAAACATTCCCCACGCTGATTCAAACCTTGCAAGAGTGACAATTAGCGCTGGGGTAGCAACTAAAAATCCAGACGACAACAAAACCATCGACTTCACTATGCTGCAAGCTGATAAAAGCCTTTATGCTGCGAAAGGGCAAGGTAGAAACTGTGTCGTAAGTAGCGTGGAAAAGGCTCACAATGTTATGGAGCCGGAAATTTAAGTGGTATGTTAATGCTTGGCTTAGGGTAATTTATTAAGGCTTAACCACCCCAAGTGTTTTCTTACCAAGCGCTTTAGTATGTGATAAGTCTGCCAAGCAACTTTGTTGTGTTAGCCCTAATGACGCTAACTGTGCATAACATAGGAGTAGCGCTGCCATGGCATCTTCTAAGGCATTATGTTGAGGCACCGCCGGTAAACCGGCTCGTAGTAAGCATGCACCTAAGGATGCACTATTTGAGGGAACGACTTCGTGCTCTTTTTTCAATTCATACAAAGCAAGTTGTAAAGTGTCGATGTAATAAACCTCTTGTGCCGGTAAATTTAATCGCCTAAATACCGCATCTAGCACCGCCAAATCTAAATTCGCATTATGGATAACTAAAACCTTCGAGGGCAACTGTGCGATAAATTCAGTCAGCACATCTTCTATTTTTTCGCCCTTTGCAATATTGTCCTGAATAAGTCCATGGATAACGGGGCTTTGCCCTAAAGACGCCTTGGTTTTCACAACGCTATAAGCGCTAGTTTCTAAAGCAATGCTACTATTACGCCCACATACCCAGCCAAAAGAGGTAATTTCTGACTCATTGGCGTTTAAGGAGGTCAGCTCTAAATCAATAGACATAAGGGTAGTGTCTTGTAAGGTCGCGTTTTTGAACCTATCGAATGATGATGGACCGCGCCCAGATAACCAGTTACTTAGCCATTGCAACATACCTATGCCATGCCACCGGAAAAATTCATGATAATTGCTTTTTGGGCTCTTTCGATAGCTTGAAACGATGCCTTTAGTTGATGCTTTTCTATAGAAGATAAAGACGACACTGACACACTATTATCTGCCACGTTATGCTGAAGTTGGTGCCGCCAGCGTAATCGATTTAAAAATATCCAAATATCCCGCAAATTCGCTGCATCTTTGGTAGAAAGCTCAGAATTTTCGGGCAACAGAGATAGCCTTGCGAGAGTGCCAGGTACTGATATCCCTCCTGCTAGGGCATAAATACGCGCAATATTGTTGATCAGTGCCACCGCACGTACTTTTAAATCGATCGTATCTTTCAGCTTCCCTCCCTTCTCATAAGTAAATTTTTGGAACATAGAAAGCGGTACAGAGACTTCATTTGCATGACGGGACAATGCCGCAAGAAATAAACTTTGTTTAAGCAGGGGCATTCTTTGACGTTGTAGCGTTTTAAACAAGCCCACATCACCCGCAGCGCAGCGTGCATCAAGAAAGATATTAAAGTGCATAATGGAATCTTTGGTAGGCGCATTTACCCATTTCCGCGCTTGTTCAACCGCTTGCTCTAACGTTAACCTCAGCCCGGGATTGCTCGCCATAATATTGCCACTGCATAGCTTAATACCACATTTTGCTAATCCCTTGCAGACATAGTCAGCCATGGCGGCAAAGTAATCGGCTTGTGCTTGCGTGGGCAATTTAGCTAATAGCAACGCGTTGTCTTGATCCGATCCCATTGTCTGATCTTCTCTCGCTTGTGAGCCATAGACTAGCCACGAAAACATCATGCCGGCTTTACCATGTTCTTGCTGAAAGAAGCCAATGAGTTTTCGCGTCATAATATCAGTGGCCTGAGATAGCACTTTACCTGCAATATCATAATCGCCTGCGTGTTTAGCATGTGCAGAAAAGTAATGTGGAAGCTGCCACGCTAAACGTGTTAATTCGTACAAATTGCTCGCTTTCGACAGTTCGCCAATAATAAATAGAACGCTGCCTCGTTGATGGCGAACAATATCACTGGCCGTCACCATCCCCACGGGTTCATGACTGTCTTTATCTAAAATAGGCAGATGATGAATGTTTTTTTCGGTCATTAATGCCATGGCGTCGAATAACGTTAGGTTACTGGCAACGTTCGCTGGCGACGAGGTCATAACACTGCTAACAGGGTTCGTCAGCGCAACACCAGCGGCAACCACTCGGGAACGTAAATCTCTGTCGGTAACGATGCCCACTAGCTGCCCTGCTTCAGTAATGAGAAGAGACGACACCCGGTTATCGGTCATCAGTTGAGCCGCTTGTTGAATGGGCGTATTTACATCGGTGCCAATGGGTGCTTTTTCTGTTAAATCACAAAGTGGTTTGTACAACCACATAGATTTTGACTCTGTTATAGCCTGATTTTGTAGTGCATCATGTCGCAATCCATTAAAAAAAGTATTAATGCTATCGAAACGAAGAAGCGCTTTAAACGGTGCTTCATCGAAGCTGTACACTAAACCTGGGCTCTCTACCGTCACCGACATTGGATAGTCTCTACCATCCAAAACACGCTGGAAGCCAAAGTAGTCCCCTTCACTAACATAACGGGGGGCGTCTTGCTCGGTACTTACCGAAAACTGGCCGCTTTGAATGAGATAAATTCGGCGAGATTGTCCAACTAAGGTCTTTAGGTTTTCTTTTGTTACGTAAAGCAATTCTGCCGAGGTAAGTAAATCAGTTAATGAATCCACATCAAGCGTATCAAAGGGCGCAGATGCAGCAACAAACTCTGCGACTTGCTGGGCAATAGCTGTCATACACAATGCTCCTGAAACGATAAAAACCAACCCGCTTTTAGAGTTTCCTCTTTGAACGGGTTGGCTTAATAAAGGCTCAGTTAATTACTGAGCGTCAGCTTCTTGTTTTAACAATTAACTTCTAGCCGTTAGTGTGCAGATGCCTCGCCCGCCCCTTTCGGATAGCGAATGCTTTCTACTAACTCTTGAATTTCTTCCGGCGCCTCATCGGTAAACTTAAACACGATAAAAGCAACAAGGAAGTTAACTATCATACCTAACGTACCTATGCCCTCTGGCGAAATACCAAACCACCAGTTTTCAGGTACATTTGCCGCAGGATTAACAAACTTGAAGTAAATGATATAGGCAGCAGTGAACGCAATACCTGCAATCATGCCTGCAATAGCGCCTTTATCATTCATACGTTTGCTAAAGATACCCATAATAATGGCAGGGAAGAAACTGGATGCCGCCAGACCGAACGCGAAGGCGACCACCTGCGCCACAAAGCCTGGTGGATTAATCCCAAAGTAACCTGCAATAACAATGGCTACCCCTGCGGCCAGTCGCGCATAAAAGAGCTCAGACTTATCGGTTATATTGGGCGCAAAGTTACGCTTCAATAAGTCATGAGACACCGATGTAGAGATAACAAGCAGTAAGCCTGCGGAGGTAGACAGCGCTGCAGCCACACCACCAGCGGCCACTAATGCAATGACCCATGCTGGTAAATTTGCTATCTCAGGGTTAGCTAATACCATGATGTCACGGTCAACTTTCATTTCGTTGCGCTCATCACCAGAGTAAAACATCACCCCATCACCGTTCTTATCGTTGAACTCGATAAGCCCAGTTTGCTCCCAGTTTTTAATCCACGACGGAGCTTGTTCGTAACTTGTACCAGTTAGTTCAGGCCCGTTAATGGTTTCAATCATATTGACGCGAGCAAAAGCTGCAAGAGACGGTGCCGTAGTGTAAAGAATAGCAATAAATGCTAATGCATAACCTGCCGACTTACGCGCATCATGTACTTTCGGTACAGTGAAAAAGCGAACGATAACGTGAGGCAATCCAGCCGTACCTACCATTAATGCAAAAGTAATAAAGAACACATCGATGGTACTCTTAGTCCCGGACGTATATTCATGAAACCCGAGTTCCACCGACAGACTGTCGAGTTTCTGCAGTATATGCATCCCCGACCCATCTGCGAGCGTGGCGCCGAACCCCGTTTGTGGAAGAATGTGGCCAGTTACCATGATAGAGATAAATACCGCTGGCACAATATAGGCAAAAATCATTACGCAAAACTGCGCAACTTGGGTATAGGTAATGCCTTTCATGCCACCTAGTACCGTGTAGAAAAACACGATAACCATGCCAATAACTACACCCGTCACAATATCGACTTCTAGGAAACGACTAAATACTACGCCCACACCTCGCATTTGTCCTGCCACATAGGTAAAGCAAACGAAGATGGCGCAGAAAACTGCAACGGTTCTTGCGGTTTGGGAATAGTAGCGGTCACCAATAAAATCCGGTACAGTAAATTTACCGAATTTACGTAGGTAGGGTGCTAGACACAAGGCAAGCAATACATAGCCTCCAGTCCATCCCATTAGGTAAACTGCGCCGTCGTATCCCATAAAGGAAATAAGGCCGGCCATTGAAATAAATGATGCTGCCGACATCCAGTCTGCAGCGGTAGCCATACCGTTTAGCACGGGAGGTACACCGCCACCAGCAACGTAGAAGTCGTTAGTAGAACCCGCTCTAGCCCATACAGCTATGGCGATATATAGCGCAAATGTTGCGCCTACAATAATAAATGTTAGTAGTTGAACGTCCATGGTATTACTCCTCGTTTACGCCATAACGTTTATCCATCGCCTTCATCTTTGACATATAAACAAAAATTAGAGCGACGAATACATAAATGGAACCTTGTTGCGCAAACCAGAAACCCAGTTTAAATCCAAAAAAGTGGATATTGTCTAGCACATCGACAAACAAAATGCCGGCGCCAAACGACACCGCAAACCAAACGATTAAAAGCTTGGCAAGGAGAGACAAGTTCTCCTTCCAATATGCTTTTTTGTCGTCATCATTTCTAAATGCCATTGTTCCGTCCTCATGTCAGGTTAATCAATTGTTTTATTTTTACATTTTCCTAACGCCCAGCTTTGCTAACATTATTGCCAAGCTTTTTCATTTAGACCGAACAGGCCTCAGAGCGGCAAAAGTCAAGCACTTAGGAGCACGATGTATACTCTAGACCTCACTATTCAAATTCAAAATGAGACCATGGTCGTAGGTAGACCATGGTCGAAATGATTATAATGCACACAGACTTGTTAACTTTAAGTTAAAGGGGATTCATGACGTTCGGTTGGGTTACGCTTGCGGTACTGTATCTATTTTTGCTTTTTTCTTTGGCGAGTTGGGGCGATAAGAACTCGCCTCGAGCACGCGCGTTAACCTCGCATCCAGCCATCTACTCGCTGGCACTCGCCATATATTGCACGGCGTGGACATTTTTCGGCATGGTCGGTCAGGCTAGTCGCGACACATGGATTTATCTACCTATTATGTTGGGGCCCATCTTGGTCTATGCGCTTGGCTATCGATTTATTTATAAAATGACCTTAGTGAGCAAAAAGCAACATATCACCACAATTTCCGACTTTATCGCGTCTCGTTATGGTAAGCGCCAAACCGTAGCGCTGTTAGTGACCGTTATCGCCCTGCTGGCCACCATTCCCTATATTGCTTTGCAATTAAAAGCGATTGGCTCCACTTTTCAGCTATTAACCCAACAGCCCAATAGTAATTTTATCGTGATTGCTGCCACCACCTTTATTGCCGCATTTGCGATTTATTTTGGCACTAAGCATGCCGATGTAACCGAGTATCGCCGAGGGTTAATGCTCGCTATCGCCTTTGAATCTACGATTAAATTACTGGCATTAGTCTTGGTTGCCTTTGTGGGCTACAGCGCTTGGCGACAAACCGAGACAGGCCCTTTTCTAGAATCCTTTGTGAATACAGCCGCACTCTCTCAATTTAGCTCGTTCAACTTTATCGCTCAAACGATCATGGCCGCGGCTGCCATTGTATGTCTGCCTCGCCAATTTCATGTGGCGGTCATTGATAACCTAAGCCTTTCGCACTTAAAAACGGCCCGTTGGTTGTTCCCACTTTATCTTGCGATTATTTCTGCGGTTATTCCTATTATTGCTATTGCGGGTAAAGCTATTTTTGCTGGTGCCAACGTTGAACCAGACTCCTACGTACTCTCCCTTGCCATGTTCTCCGGCTCAGCTTTACTACAGGTTATTGTATTTGTAGGCGGGTTATCGGCCGCTACTGCAATGATTATTGTGGCAACCCTAACCCTAAGTACCATGTTAACCAATGACGTTATTTTGCCTCGTTATTTAGCATTTCGAGGGAACCCTTCTGAGAAGAAAGATTTCTCGGCGCAAATACGCCTTATCCGACGCGTTGTTATTGCTTTCATTTTACTTATGGCATTTTTATATCATCAACAAATGACCAGTAGCCGCTCGCTACACTCAATTGGGCTTATTGCGTTTTCATTAGTCATCCAGTTAATGCCGGCGATCCTCGGTGGATTATATTGGAAACGTGCCCATGCCCATGGTGTTTACGCAGGCTTGTTAGTGGGAATAATACTTTGGGTACTGTGGTTGGTGTTTCCGCTCGTAGGAAAACAAACCTCGCAATTTGCCAACAACGAACTTATCAGCCAAGGCGCGATGATAAGCCTTGGCGCTAATACCGTGATGTATATTATTTTCTCTTGGTTCGCCCCGCACCGGCTCATCGACAGAATTCAAGCCGAGGCCTTTGTGTCTCCTGCTGTGGTTAAAAACAGTGTGATTAAAGGTCCTAATAGCAATGTGACGGTATCTGACCTCACTACGCTACTATCAACCTTCATGGGTACAGGTCGATGCGAACAGCTTATTGAGCAATATCAGCATCACAATAGTTGCACGCTGAACCACCAAGCTTCTCCCGATGAAGACTTTCTTGCGTTTTGTGAGCGTGCGCTAGGCGGTGTTATAGGTGCATCCAGCGCCAAAGTGTTATTAGACAGCGCACTGCGTGGCAAGAAAATGGACTTCACGGAAGTGATCAACTTTTTCGATGACACCACGCAAGCTATGCAATTTAATATGACTGCGCTTTTGACCTCGCTGGAGAACATGGATCAAGGCATTAGCGTAGTCGATAAACATTTAAATTTAGTTGCTTGGAATAAGCGATACGCAGCGCTATACACCTACCCTGAAGATTTTCTTGCTGTAGGCATACCCATAGAGAAACTTATCCGCTTCAATGCTTCACAAGGAGAATTTGGCAAACTGGACGTAGAAGCGGAAGTAGAAAAGCGCCTAGAGCACTTACGCTCTGGTACCCCGCACCGATTTAAACGGCAGCGAAAAGATGGCCGCGTAATAGAAATGGTAGGCAATCCCCTACCTGGCGGAGGCTTTGTAACCAGTTTTAATGACATCACCGATCATATTGAGATTCAACAAGCCCTTGAAGAATCAAACATCGACTTAGAAGCCAGAATTAAGCGGCGAACCGAAGAGGTGCATACTATTAACGCCGAGCTACGCCTTGAAATAGAGCGGCGCTCTGGTGCAGAAACTGAACTTATACGGGCTAGAAAGGCGGCTGAAGATGCGAATGCCAGTAAAACTCGCTTTCTGGCACTTGCCAGCCATGATGTACTTCAGCCTCTTAATGCCGCCAAGTTATATATCTCGGCACTAGAGGAACAAGAACTATCGAATGGTGTGCATGAAATCATTCAAAAGCTGCATCACTCCGTGACCTCAAGTGAAGCCCTTATCGGTACGCTTTTAGATATTTCACGCCTTGACCAAGGTGAAATGAAACCAGACATTGAGCCCGTGGATGTGCAGGCTCTTCTCAGCCCGCTTATTGACGATATAAGAATGCGGGCACGGGAAAAAGGCCTTTCACTGCGGGTATGGGTTAAACCACTTTGGGTAATGGCCGATAAGACTTACTTATATAGAATTATGCAAAACCTGCTGTCAAATGCAGTGAAATACACCCAAAGCGGCAAAGTTGTATTGGTTATAAAACCCGTAGGATCAGTCGTCTCTTTTCGTGTTTACGACACGGGTATCGGCATTTCGGAAGATAAAAAAGATAACATCTTTAGTGATTTCTATCGCATTAATCAAAGTGCAGAGCACGGTATTGGTCTAGGGCTAGGCGTTGTTCGTAGATTAAGCCAGCAGTTGGGTAGCGATATAACGGTATCCTCGTCACTTCAAAAAGGTAGCTGCTTTACCTTTACCCTGCCAAAAGCTCAACCTGGTTCTTCAATAAGTACGACAGCCAAGCCTAAAAACACAACTTTCACTGGATTGCAGGTACTTTGCGTAGATGATCAACGGGAGAACTTAGATGCCATGCAAACGCTGCTAGCTCGCTGGGGCGTTAAGGTGATGTTGGCGGGGTCTTGGGATGAAGCGCTTGCCCTGATTGAGCAAACATCACCTCAGATATTATTGATGGACTATCAATTAAGCCACGATGAAACGCAAAACGGCTTAGCCTTAATAGATAAAATTAGATACCAGCTTGATGCCATATTACCCGCTGCGCTTATCACAGCCACGCCGGATGAAGATTTAGTGGTTAAGTGTAAGGATCAAGGGGTTAACTATTTATCTAAGCCGCTAAAACCCGCAAAACTTAGGGCACTATTACAAAGCATGACTCGCCATATTCGCGAGTCACACTATACCGATAGCGACTAAATTTGGGGGGCGCTTTTCACCCGGCTCTTTTTCGTCGGTTTATCGGATTGTTCTTCCGTTTTAGTCGCTGCCGTTGTCGGGGTTACTTTACCCATGGTGCCCCACGCTGATTTAGGATTTATAAGCACAGGACGAGTTAAAATTAGGTTATTGGGGTACATGAGGGTTTCGCGCTCAGAAGTAACCAGCCGAGTACTAAATGGCCCTAAGTCGGCAATATAGCCCTCTATAAAATTATCGCCATCGAGGATACGAATAAAATTTCCTCGGCGATACGCAACGTTCGTCAACAGTATGAAATAAGCGGTAATATTGCTTATCAATGACCAACTGGCGAAAAGCGCTACCCCTGTTACCGTGATAATAGAGGTTGATAATACCAATAGGCCTGAGAAGTCTATTCCCCACGCTAGAAGCAGCAAGGCTAACGATACGGTCGCCACAATAACTCGTGCGGCAAATAATCCCTTAATTGCGCTGGTAGACTTTAATTTGGTTTTCTCAATATTGGTTTCAAGTTTGGGAAGAATTTTTCGTGAAGCCGCCAAATAAAACAGTAAAACCAACCCACTCCAAATAAGGTTTGATTGGTAGCTCGTAAGCCAAACCACTACCTCTTGCCACCACTGCACCATAGTAAAAAACTCATTATATCCTCATGTTACCCCATGCTACCGCGTAACGTTTTTGAGTTCATCCAGATATTACTGTCGCCACCACAATAATAATTCGTAAGACCATTAATAAAAGGTGCTTTATGATGCGCGCCAATTCGCTGCAGTCCGACTAAACTGGCTATGCACCCAAAAAGGTGCTAATGATTAAGCAGCACTTTTTTGAAAATTTATAACAACAGGCAATTTACAATGCGCATAGCGATTTTATCCCGGAACCCTCGTCTCTATTCAACTTCTCGCTTAGTAGAGGCTGGACGTGCTCGCGGTCACGAAGTAGATGTTATCGATACCATGCATTGCTATATGGATATCACCAGTTCTCGTCCATCGGTGCGTTACAAAGGTAAAAGACTTCCTTATTACGATGCGGTTATTCCTCGCATTGGCGCTTCTGTTACCTTTTACGGTACTTCGGTTGTACGCCAATTCGAAATGATGGGCACTTACAGTGTTAATGAGTCTGTGGCGATAAGCCGCTCTAGAGACAAGTTACGTTCTCTACAACTGTTATCACGTAAAGGCATTGGCATGCCGCGAACTGGCTTTGCTCACCACCCTGATAAGATAGAAGACGTGATAAAAACTGTGGGCGGCGCGCCAGTGGTCATTAAACTACTTGAAGGTACTCAAGGTATTGGTGTGGTATTAGCCGACACCCATAAAGCGGCTGAATCAATTATTGAAGCCTTCATGGGGTTAAATGCCAGTATCCTAGTGCAAGAGTTTATTAAAGAGGCCGGTGGCTCTGATATTCGATGCTTCGTAGTAGGCGGTAAAGTGGTTGCCGCAATGAAACGACAAGCGGCACCGGGTGAGTTTCGCTCTAACCTTCATAGAGGCGGTCAAGCCAGCTTGGTAAGACTAAGCCCAGCTGAACGCAAAACTGCCGTAGACGCTGCTAAAACGATGGGTTTGAACTGCTGTGGCGTAGATATTTTGCGTTCAAATAATGGGCCTGTAGTGATGGAAGTAAACTCTTCACCAGGCTTAGAAGGCATTGAAAAAGCCACTAATAAAGATGTGGCCGGTATGATCATTGAATTTATTGAAAAAAGTGCAGAGCCGCACAAAACCAAAACACGAGGTAAAGGCTAAGTGGCAGTGGATAATTTAGTCATTGGTGGGCAGAGTATCGCGCCAGGCGAATCAGTGAAAATTGAGCTGGAGATGCCCCCGTTATACACCGCGACAAACATGAGCATTCCCGTGTATGTTACCCGTGGTAAACGCCCTGGCCCAACGATGTTTGTTAGCGCCGCTATCCATGGTGATGAACTCAATGGTATCGAAATTGTAGGCAGACTCATTCGCTCACGGGCCATTGAACGGTTAAGAGGTACCCTAATCGCGGTGCCTATGGTGAACGTGTACGGGGTGTTAAACCAGTCTCGCTATTTGCCTGACCGCCGTGATCTAAATCGCAGTTTTCCTGGCAGTAAGAAAGGTTCGCTTGCAGGTCGACTAGCCAACTTGTTCTTAAAGGAAATTGTGCAAAAGTGCGATGTAGGCATAGACCTTCACACTGGCGCAATCCACCGTAGTAATTTGCCGCAAATTCGCGCCGACTTAGACGACCCTGAAGTACTAGAGATGGCAAAGGCGTTTGGCGTTCCCGTATTATTAAACGCTGAGCTGCGGGAAGGTTCGTTACGTGAAACCGCCAGCGAGAGTGGCGTTAAAATTTTGCTCTATGAAGCAGGGCAAGCCCTGCGATACGATGAGTTCTCTATTCGCGCAGGACTTCGCGGTATTATTAATACCATGCGTCATTTGGGTATGCTTAACAAGAGTCGCAGTAAAGGCCATAGTATTGAGCGGTTTATTGCGCGGCAAAGTGGCTGGATACGAGCGACAGAAAGCGGTTTTGTTACTCATTTAGCCCAACTAGGCGATCATGTGAATAAAGGAGATAAACTGGCGACTATTGCCGACCCATTTGGGGGGTATTTGGCCAGTATTGAAAGTCCAGCCGAGGGCGTAGTGGTAGGTAAACAAAACATACCACTGACTCAAGAAGGAGAAGCGGTATATCACATTGCCTATTTCTCACAACCCGATACAGTGGCAGAACACGTTGAGTTATTGCAAGACAACCTGCTACCAGGTGAAACGGAATATACTTGATTGAAGGCGAATACATGACAAATAAGAAAGTAGTGGGTGCGGTTGAGTTATGCGACCTTCCTGCATTTACCATCACAGATTTAAATGTTCGGGTTGATACCGGCGCAGCAACCTCCTCTTTGCATGTAGATAACATTGAAGAGTTTGATGTAGATGATGAATTGTGGATACGCTTCGATATTCACCCCGATATTCATAATGTGGATAGAGTGGTAAGAAGAGAAGTAAAAGTTGAAGGAAAAAAACGGGTAAAAAGCTCAACGGCCACAAGAGAGAAGCGTTATGTGATAGTAACGCCTATAATCATGGATAGTGTGCAATGGGATATTCAGTTAACCCTAACAGACCGCTCTGAAATGACGTATCTTATGTTGCTTGGCAGAGAAGCCATGAGTGGCCATTTTTTGGTTGATCCCGAGCATGACTTTTTACTTACAGGGAAGGATTAACCGTCGATACAATGATAGGACATACGATCAGCCGAACATTGCTCTCGTCAGCTTTCATATTGCTGAGCGGCTTATTCACTCCACTGGTTTTTGCAGGCGAGGTTACTGACTCGCCTAGTCTAGAAAAAGACGCTAAAGCAGCGTTGCCTCATAAAGTGCTGCGTCTTCCTAATGTGCATCCTGGTCGAGATCCCGTTTACGCATACGCCAAAACATTGCTGTCAAAAGTAATGGAAGTGACAGAAGATAAGTATGGCACCTTTGAGTTACAAGTCAGTAAACAGGAAATTGCGCAAGAGCGCCAATTAAGAAGCCTAGAACACGACATGTTAGATATCACATGGAGCGTGTCTTCTATCGACAGAGAAAAACAACATCGCGCAATACGCATTCCTATCATGGGCGGATTTTTTGGCAAGCGCATCATGCTTATTCGCGCCGATGATAGTCGCTTCGATGCACCGCTATCGCTTGAAAGTCTAAAATCAATGCGCGCGGTACAGGGTTATGACTGGCCTGACACTCGTATTTTTCGCCACAATGAAATTCCCGTGCTTGAAACTACTTATCAAGCCTCTTTTCGAATTGTGTCTGAAGGTTTTGCCGATATGTTTCCGCGCAGTGTAATGGAAATACAACATGAATTGGACAAGCAACCTGACAGCACATTGAAAATTGAGCCACACCTGCTGGTGTCTTATGACAGCCCTTTATTTTACTTCGTTGCATCAGATCAGGAGGCCTTGGCTAACCGAATCAATGAAGGGCTTACTGTCTTGCTGGAATCTGGAGAATTTCAGGCATTCTTAAAGGCGCAGCCTGTTTACCAAGACAGCATGACGCTGATGCGTGGACGCACTGAGATTGAAATTGAGAACCCTTTGTTAAGCGAGCAAAGTAAGGCAGCGCTTAAGCATTACCTTACTTATTATGAATCCGATTTGCTTATTGAACCGATTGAAGTGCCGCTAGAAAAGACTAATGATCACTTGTAGCGGGCGGCTCTAGCTCTAGTTGAGATGCAATTAATACCGCTTGAGTACGATTATTTATGCCAAGCTTTTTGAAAATCGCAGTAACGTGGGCTTTTACCGTAGCTTCGGCAATATCCAAATTATAACCAATTTGCTTGTTAAGTAACCCATCTCGCATAAAGCACAGTACTTTGTATTGAGACGGTGTTAGTGAAGCTACATTATCTGCAAGCTCAGAAAACTCCTCATCAATCTCATCGACACTATCGCTTAAATTAGGTGGTAGCCATACATCCCCATCTAAAATAGCTTGTACCGCATTAGCAATATCACCAGAGCTGGCAGTTTTAGGGATAAATCCCAGCGCCCCGGCACTCATGATTTTTGATATAAGTTGGGTATCTTCCGTGCCAGACACTACTGCTACAGGTACGTCAGGAAACAGTTTACGAATGTGAATTAACCCGAAAAGGTCGTTGCTGCCCGGCATATGTAAATCAAGCAGCAACAGGTCGATATCCTCGCGATTGAGAATATCGACTGTCGATGTTAAATCACCAGCTTCTGATAGCGTCAGCGCTGGTAAAGACAATGACAAAGCGCCTCTTAAGGCATCCCGATACAACGGATGATCATCGGCAATTAACAGGGTTGTCATTGCATTATCCTTTATGATTTATTTAATCGCTCCTCAATGAGTGTATCAACAACTGACGGATCCGCCAATGTAGATATATCACCAAGTTGCTCATGTTCGTTCGCAGCAATTTTACGCAAAATACGACGCATAATTTTACCTGAACGGGTTTTAGGTAAGCCAGCCGACCACTGTATTTTATCAGGTGTCGCAATGGGGCTAAGCTCTTGTCTCACCCAGTTTTTAAGCTCTGTGGTTAGCGCATCATCAACGGCAACACCGTCAATTGGAGTAACGTAGACGTAAATGCCCTGCCCTTTAATATCATGAGGGAAGCCCACTACAGCCGCTTCAGCTACTTTTGGATGCGCCACTAGTGCGCTCTCAATTTCAGCAGTACCTAAACGGTGACCGGATACATTTAACACATCATCGACGCGCCCTGTAATCCAGTAATAACCATCTTCATCACGTCTTGCGCCATCACCGGTAAAGTATACACCTTTGTAAGCACTAAAGTAGGTACTGATAAAGCGCTGATGGTCGCCATATACAGTTCTAGCTTGGCTTGGCCAGCTATCCTTAATCACAAGGTTACCTTCGGCTGCGCCTTCAAGTTCGTTGCCTTCAGCATCGAAAAGCGCAGGCTGAATACCAAAGAATGGCCGCGTGGCAGAACCAGGCTTAAGTGCTGTGGCACCAGGTAATGGCGTTATCATATGGCCACCAGTTTCAGTCTGCCACCATGTATCCATGATAGGACAACGGCTTTGGCCAATTACACGGTAATACCATTCCCACGCTTCAGGGTTAATTGGTTCACCAACTGTACCGAGTAAACGTAACGATGATAGATCGCAGCCTTCTGCTGGCTTGTCACCGTGAGCCATTAATGCACGAATAGCCGTTGGTGCCGTATAGAGGCTATTCACTTTGTATTTTTCTACTACTTGCGCGATACGACGCACATCAGGATAAGTAGGAACCCCTTCAAAAAACACCTGAGAAGCGCCGTTGATCATAGGGCCATACACCATGTAGCTGTGTCCTGTGATCCAACCGACATCCGCAGTACACCAGTAAACATCATTTTCTTGATAATCAAAGGCATATTTGAACGTCATGGCAGTATAAAGCAAATAGCCACCGGTAGTATGCACTACGCCTTTAGGCGTGCCAGTTGAACCCGATGTATACAGGATAAACAGTGGGTCTTCCGCGTTCATCACTTCAGGCTCACACGTTGTGGCGCACTCAGCCACCAGCTCATCCCACCATACATCGTGACTTTCGTTCCACGCTACATCTTCACCTGTTACTTTCTTAACGATGACATGAGTAATGGATGGGCAAGCACCTTTTGACAAGGCCTTATCTACATTGGCTTTTAGAGGTACAGAGCGACCCGCTCGGCGGCCTTCATCTGCCGTAATAACCACTTTGGCATCGCTATCATTAATACGATCAGCAATCGCGTTCGGCGAGAACCCCCCAAAAATAACAGAGTGAATAGCACCAATTCGGGCGCACGCCAACATAGCGTAAGCAGCGTCGGGCACCATTGGCATATAAATAGCGACTCTGTCGCCTTTAGTCACACCTAGAGATTTAAGAGCGTTAGCTAATTTACAAACTTCATCGTGCACTTCTTGAAAAGTAATATCTTGGCTGTCTTCAGGGGAGTCACCTTCCCAGTGAATAGCCACTTTATCAGCGCTGTCTGCTAGGTGACGGTCGATACAGTTGTAACTGGCATTTAATTCACCGTCTTCAAACCATTTTATAGACACATCATTGTCACCAAAATGGGTATTTTTCACTTTGGTCGGCTTTTTAAACCATTCAAGTAAGTTTGCATGTTCAGCCCAAAATGCTTCAGGGTGTGCTACAGAACTAGCATACATCTCAGCGTACTGAGCATCCGTTAAATGGGTGTTACTTTTAATCGCGTCAGGAACAGAAAAAATCTTACTGGCAGTCATAAAAAATTGCCTCCAATATCAATAATGTGAAATGCTTTCATATACTAAACACTGTAATGATTAGACTATAAAGTAAAAATGCGACTTTGGTCTTACGGTTTATGGACTTTAGTCCTAGGAATTCGACTACTCACCAATTACGACTATAGTCGTATGCGACCATTAGCTTATTTCAATTTGCACCAAGGTCGGCAAATCTATAGAAGTTAACTTTGAATTTACATTTATTTAACCACACTTTAGGGCAAATATAATGAAAGCCATAATAAAAAACTCAGTGCTAGCCGTATCGTTAGCACTTGCAGCGTCTAACGCAACACTCGTTAGCGCCGCTGACTTGGGCGATACCAGCGTTAAATTCACCGGCTACATAAAAGCCGACGCGATGGTGAGCAACTACTCTGAAGGCACGCTAGGTTCCGGTAGTATTGGTCGAGATTTTTACATTCCCTCGCTTACGCCGGTTTCAGGCGGCGATGAAGGCACCCAATTTGATGCACATATTCGTCAATCTCGTTTTAGATTTAGCACCAACACGCCAACAGCGGAAGGTGACGAAATCAAAGGAGTATTAGAATTAGATTTTATCGTCACTAGCGGTGGTGATGAACGCATTAGTAACTCTTACACGCCCCGTGTTCGCCACGCCTATATTCAGTATAAAGAATGGTTAGTGGGTCAAACATGGACCACATTTATGGATGTAGGTTCCCTACCAGAATCTCTTGATTTCATTGGTACGACAGACGGCATTACATTCGGTAGACAAGTCATGGTGCGATACACCAACGGCGGTTTACAATTGGCGTTAGAGAATCCTGAAACTACGGTAACACCCAACGGTGGTGGTAGCCGAATTGTGGCTGACGATAACGCCGTTCCTGATTTCGTCGCCGCCTACACCGCTAAACAAGACTGGGGCTACGTGAAAATAGCAGGTCTGGTACGTCAACTTTCATATGATGATGGCAGTGGAATTGACGCCGATGAAACCAGTTATGGTGTCGCCTTGTCAGGAAAATACAAGTTGTCGAGCGGCGATGATATTCGCTTTATGGTGAATACAGGCCAAGGGATGGGTAGATATTCCGCATTGAATGCCGCAAATGGCGCAGTCATCACCGCCGATGGCGATTTGGAGGCTATCGATTCAACGGGTTACGCTATTGCCTATCGTCACCTTTGGAACGACAGAATGCGAAGCAGCTTCATGTTTTCAGCGTTAGATATTGATAACGACACTACTCTTACCGGCCTTAGTGTGACAGAAAGCAGCTACAGCGCGCGTGCTAACTTACTGTATTCGCCTACCAAAGCCCTTACCTTTGGTGCAGAGTACGCGTTTGCACATCGCGAAATTGAAGAAGGTTTGGAAGGTGATATGAACCGTTTACAAGTTTCTGCAAAATACGCGTTTTAATTCGTAGAGAACACTTCGTGTTAAAAGAAAACCGCGCTAAGCAATAGCGCGGTTTTTTTATAGGTTTAGTTTCGCTTTAGAACGCGACTAGCACGCAATATCAGATAGAAACAGAGGTCAATAAAATCAAACTGACATAAAAATGATACCTAGCGGCATGCAGAAAAATAGCCCACCAATATACGCTACCCCGTAAAATTTCTTCTCGGCGACAATAACCGACAGTTTATAAGACAAATCTAACGGAATATTGCGCAACATTGGCGTACCGTAAATTAACACTACGCTAAAAACGTTATATAACAGATGCACAAGGGCAATTTGTAATGCAAACGCGGCATTCACACCCACCACACCAAGCGCTGCAATTAACGCGGTAATACAGGTGCCAATATTAGCGCCAAGGGTAAAGGGATAAATATCTTTTGCCTTTAGAATACCGCTGCCCACTAACGGTACAACTAAAGAGGTGGTAGTAGAAGAAGATTGCACCAGCACTGTCATTAGTGCACCAGAAGAAATACCCGATATAGGCCCTTTACCGATGCTTTTATGCAGAATATCTTTTGCTTTACCTACCATAAGGGATTTCATGATTTTCCCCATGTAGGTAATTGAGGTAACAATAAGCCCAATACCGAGAATGATCTTAACGATACCGGGGTACACTGAAGGCAAACCGCTAACCATGCCTGTTACCACGTTAAGTGCTGGCTGGGTAAGTGCTTTGATAGGATTAAACCCGTCAACGCCCATTGTGCCACCCGTATTGAGCATAGACACTACAAAGGCGCTAGAGTGCTCTAAAATGCCGAAGGCCATTTCTAGAGGCAAGAATATAATCACCGACATCACATTGAAGAAATCGTGAATAGTCGCGGCGTTAAATGCTCGTTGGAATTCATCTTTTTTAGCGACATGCCCAAGGCTAACAAGGGTGTTGGTGATGCTGGTGCCAATATTAGCCCCCATCATCATAGGCACGGCGATGGTGATAGGTAATCCACCTGCCACCATACCAACAATAATAGAGGTTACCGTACTTGAAGATTGAATGAGCGCGGTAGCTACCATGCCGATAATCAGCCCCATGATGGGATTACTAGCAAAAGTGAATAGCGTTTTTGCGTGATCGCCGGCAGCAAGTTTAAAGCCGCTTCCTATCATGCTAACGGCCAACAGCATTAAATACACTAGTGCAATAAGCAATAGCCAACGGCGCCAGTTGCCATGCTGGGTTTCGGTTTCACAAACAAGGGGCGAATCTGATAGGGACATAAAAGGTGACAGTCAATAAATAACAGTGAATTTATACTATGACGAAGTTGTGACAGATAAATGACCAACGTCGACAGTATAAAATCACCGCAATTTATAACCTTACTGCAATTCTAGGCTAAGACAGGCTGTGTTTAGGGCTGGCACCAAGTCGTTGTGACTTGGCCCGTAATATTAGAAACTTACGCTCTAACGTTTGCACCTTTTGTTACCAGTATCTAATAACCTAACGGATGGCGGCGAACCACCTCGCCTATTTGTTTCAATGTGCTTTCATCTAGGTTAAGTGAAAATGCAGACAAGTTTTCAGCTAACTGTTCGGTGGTCGTCGCGCCAATAATGGTAGAAGTCACACCTGGCACTTGTTTACACCACGCTAAAGCCAATTGCGACGGGGTAATCTTTGCTCGCTTGGCAATTTCAACATAACGAGCGGTGGCTTCACGGGCGGGCTCTTTATCTCTGAATAATCCTTGGCGCTGAACCAGTGTCCACCTGGAACCTTTGGGTCTATCACCATTCATGTACTTACCACTTAGCATACCTGTAGCCAATGGCGACCAAGGTAAATAGGCAATATCTTCAAGTACACAGGTTTCAATCAAATACGGCCAATCTTTCAAATGCAGCAAACTAAATTCGTTTTGAATTGAAACTGGAAAAGGAATATTCATTTCTTTGCATAGCGTTAAAAACGTATGAATGCCCCAAGGTGTATCATCAGATAATCCCCAATGACGAATTTTCCCAGCATCGAGTGCTTTTTTAATGCCGGATAAAATATCTCGCATACCCTCAATTTCTTGCTGCTTATTGATCTTTGTAGGGTTAGCACGGTCAGGCCAATGCTTTCCAAAATGCGGGGTAACGCGATTAGGCCAGTGTAATTGATAGACATCTACATAATCGGTATTTAACCGGCTTAACGAATTATCCAGCGCCACCTCAACCGCATGAGATGTAATGGGGCCACCGTCACGGATGTAACTTAAGCCACTGCCGGCAACCTTTGTCATAATTATTAGAGAATCACGGGCGGCTGGATTTCTTGCTAACCAGTTACCCAAGATGCGCTCGGTATCGCCGTAGGTTTTATCGTTCGGTGGAACAGGGTACATTTCGGCGGTATCGATGAAGTTCACACCATGATCAATTGCCATTGCTAATTGCTCATCGGCGTCTTGCTGCGTGTTTTGAATGCCCCATGTCATGGTGCCAAGGCAAATATCCGATACCGATAAGTCGCTACCGCCTAATTTGTTAAATTGCATATTTACGTTCACCTACCTTCAACTTGTCTCTGATTTTCTCTGCTTTTGTGCTAATTCTGCTTCCACAACAGCGAGTCGTTCTTCAATTGCTTGACGAGACTCTACCATTTCATTGGCAAGTTCAGCCAACGATTTGAACTCAGCAAAACCGAGTTTCCTCGGATCCATCCGCTGATATTGGCGCTTACACCGATAGAAGAACATAACGAAATTAGAGAAAGCCCGATGAAATGTTGCAAAGCTCTTCACTAGAATTAAAATTAAAAGCACTGAGGTGAGCACCGCAATACTAATACTGTATATTTTTACTTTTTGCTCTTGGTTTTCAATAATAGGCTGTAAAGCGTTGTCAATTAATGTGAGCTGTTGCTCCACACTGTGAGCTTGTCGCCGAAAGCGCCCTACCAAACCCTCATTATGAGTAAGACCTAGTGTTTGATGGGCTATAGCAAGCGCCCCCACGGCTTCTTTATACACGCTAAGTAGTTCGTCTACCTGTTCTGATTTACCCGCGTTCCGCGCTTGTGCCAGTAGCTCTATACTTTGAACCGCAAGGGTGGCGAAATAGTTATTATGGGTTAGTTGAAAATCGCGAATGGCTAATCTTGCGCCGTCAAGTTGAATGAGCGCATTAGACCCAACATCAAAATACGACTGACTGAGCAATTCCCCCTCAGTATCAATCATTTGCCCTAGCAAGCCAGATGTTGGGGTAAGCCCTATCTTGGTTTGTAGCGCAACGACTTGCTGGAAAAGTTGTTGGTATTCATCCAAGCCTTCGGCTAAATTCCCTAACTGCGACATGGGCATATCATAATCGCTAATTAAAGGCGTAAGCTGATTAAGCCGAGTGCTAAAACTCTCAGAACGCTCGATAAATAACTGAAAGTACTCCTGCTGATGGCGCATCAAAAAGTCTTTCTCGTGGCGCCGCATTTGCAATAAATCTTGCCCCATACGAAGCAATAGGTCTCGCTGCTGGTTTAATTCAATAAGCCGCTGCGTAAAATAATGCTGACTGACTACCAGCATGCCCATTCCAACAACACAAATCAGTGTCATGAGAACAAGCCTAGATTTTATAGAGTCAAACTTCATTCTTGGTATTTCTCCTAGACAATGTTTCCCATCAACGTCAGGGCATATCAAAAGCAAATGCGTTTATTGAAGATAGCCTAAAACCTGCTATTTAGCGCACCCGCTATATGGGCATCTATACCGAGATTTTCATTAGTGCTTTCATTACTACTTCCGCCCGCACTTACCTCTGTACTTTCACCTGCAACTAATCAGTCACCGCAGTCAATATCAATGCTCGCTGACATATAGGGTGAAACCCCTATGTTCGAACAAAAAGCAAACCGACATTATAAGGATGTGCTTTGCTGCAGAGGATATCTGAACAAGATGACAGTCTTAACACGGGAATATCCACATAAATATGCAGTCTCATTTAGGAGAGAATAATGAAAAAGTTTGCCCTATCTACCTTAGCTGCGGCTATGCTCGCAAGCCCAGCGGCTCACACATTAGCTGATGCCTACATTGGCGCTCAGCTTACTGAAACACTCACCACTCTTGATGTTACAGACTCACTTATGGCGGTCGTGACTTACGATCAGCTAGACCCTTTAGCCGAATCTCAATTACAACAACTCTTAAATCTCGGCATTTCAGAAGGTGTTCAATTTAAATCATTGCCAATCGTTGGTGTTATCGCCACGAAGGCACAGATAGATGCTATTGCAAAAATGAACGGCGTCCGCTCTGTATTTGCGAACCGCAAAATGAAGTTATATAACGCAGATGCTCGTGAGATTACCGGTGTTTCAGACCTTCAAAGCAATGGTTTTATTCAGCGCAACGGAATGGAATTCACCGGTAAAGGCTCCACTGTAATGGTGATAGACTCGGGTATTGATGCCTCGCACCAAGATCACTTTTTCGGTGATACCGTAGTCGAAAATGTACAAGCCCTTACCCATGCTTCTGCAATTGGCATTACCGGTGTGACTGATGGATTCACCTTGAAAGGCCAAATTAACACTGACCTCAACTCAGGTCACGGAACCCATGTGGCAGGTACTATTGCGGGTAGCGGCAACATGTCCGATGGCAAATATATAGGCGCCGCGCCTGATGCCGATTTAATTGGGTATGGTTCCGGTGGGGCTGTTCTTTTACTCGATACCATTGGCGGTTTCGACTTCGCTATTAGTAATGTTTACAGCTACGACAACCCAATCAAAGTCATTAGTAACTCTTGGGGTTCTAGCGGTAAATACGAGCCATTAGGGCCCGTGTCTTTAGCTACATACAAGGCTCACAAGCTAGGCATGATAAGCGTTTTCGCTGCTGGTAACGATGGCCCAGGCGAAGATTCACATAATCCATATGCGCAAATTCCTTGGGGCATATCAGTAGGTGCAGGTGACAAATTTGGCGGCTTGGCAGACTTTTCTTCGCGAGGACTAAACAGTGAGTCCGGTGATTTCACTATGCCTGATGGCACCGAATGGACTTATAACAACGAAGTTTCCGTCGTCGCCCCAGGTGTCGATATAGTTTCTACCCGAGCAACAACGAATTTAGCGGCGAATGGTGGCGAAGCAGATATTGATGCTATTGAAGCACAGAACCTGCCGTTCTATACCATGATTTCGGGCACGTCGATGGCAACGCCTCATGTGTCAGGCATCATTGCACTATTGCTAGAAGCAAACCCGTCTTTGGATAACGCTTCAATCAAACAAATTTTGCAAGAAACAGCCACAAATATGCCAGGTTACGAGCGTTGGGAAGTAGGAGCGGGTTACGTTAATGCTCGTTCAGCAGTAGCCGCTGCGCTCGACTATGATATGTCTCACAGCTTAACCGTAAATAATTTACCTTCCAAAACCTTCAAGGCCAATGCATTGGTATCAACCAGTGAGCGTACAGAAGTGTTCGACTTGTTCTACGCGCCAGTAGGAGAGCCTGAAGTAAAGACCTTTGAGGTAGGCGAAAGCGAAGTGCTCGTTAAGGCCTCCGCAAGCACCCTAGCAAATTTAACTAAACTGGTATTAGTCGCGCCCGACGGTACCGAGTACTTTGGAAACTTAACCACACCAGTATTGAGCACTACCATGCGTGTTTCAGCTCCCGCAATGCCGGGGACCTGGGGAATCTATGTCTACGGTTTAACATCTCTTTCAGGTGTTCAAGCGGATCCGCTAGGCATTACTAATGGCCCAGGCATTCCTGAAACCTTTGAGGTGACTGTATCGTTTGAAGAAAGCGGTGGCTATGAAGGCATTGATGATATCGAAGGCCACGCACAGCAAAACGCAATTGAATTTGCAATTAGTGAGCGATTAATGGATGCCCTCAACAACCGTGGATTTTATCCAGATGCAGGCTTAAAGCGCAAAGACTTTGCCCGCTACGCAGTAATGGGCGGCGCAGTAAGACAATACCGTGACCTATTAAACGAAGATGTCCCTAACATCGGTGCCGTTCCAGGTTTTGATAAAGCATTTATTGAGTCGGTTATGGTAAGTGGCGGCGCATTAAAAGACAACTTACGCACGCAATCACCTGTACTTTATAGTGAAGACGGCAGTGCCAACCCGTTTGGCGTAATGAGTAAGTTAGATACGGCTTATGCTATGGTGCAAATGCTAGGGTTAGAGTCGGTTGCCACCAGTTTCGACCCTGATGCCGACATTATTGTCGATTATAGCGGTGAACAAATCGTCCTCGCCGATCAAGACCAAATTCCAGCAGAGTTAAAAGGCTACGTTCAACTCGCTATTACAATGTCGCTAATAAATGTCTCCTTTGGGACTGAACAGAGCCCTTTTAGTGTTACCCCAACGCTGACAGCAAGTTTTGACCCCGAGGCGACGGTAACCCGCGCGCACTACGCTGTACTTTCATCAAGATTGTTTACTCAATATTATGAGTAATAACAGCTAAATGAGAAAAAGAGCCGTTATAGTAGTTGATAACGGCTCCTTTTAGGGTTAATTTTTAAACAAGTTTAATAGAGATTGGTATTATGAAAATATCTCACATGAAGTTTAAGCTCTTAATCAGCGTTGTTACTCTTGCGGTAATGATGTTTTCTACCGCCCACGCTCAAGTCGTTCTACCCAATTTACTTACCGTCGATAACAACCGCATCCAAGCAAAATTATCACTGACTACCGCGATTGAAGTAGACCTGACCATCGAATTTGAAAATAGTATTGGCCTTCATGCTAGCAACTTTGACATTACGGCCGAACTTCTCGACCCAAGTGACTTAGTTATTACTGACCGCCTACCTTCATTATTGACCAGCGCGACATCTGGCTTTCCGGTATTGGTATCAATATCTCCCAAAGCAGATTCGGGTTTTGGTTTTGAAGGTGTTGCCATGGTAGAGCTTTATACCAAGGCGCTTCACTACACTCCTAGCATTCCATTTCGACTCTTTACCTCGCATGCAGATGGCACTTTTGAAGACATCACCACCTTAACGTCGTCAGGTAGCCTTCGTGCCAGAGGTAGCACGGGCCAGTTCTCTGATTTTATTATTTTACTTGATACTCGCGTGCCAAATACAGTCATTGGCGATAAAGTCAGTAATATCAGTCAAACCGTTAATAACAATAGAAGCGATATCTCTTTGGTACTTCAAGGAGTACTAGATAGCGGAATCAACGATATTCAAAATGCGCTCGCGATAGATGACGATGCCGCGGCTTTAACTGCAGTGGATAGCCTAATTTCGGTTGTTGATAATGCGTCTGGCAGTGATATTCCTGATGTATGGCTTGCTGACGGTAGCGTGGTAAACGCAAAAGGGATATTGCTCACGCAATTGCAAACTCTACGTTTTAGTTTACGTACACTGTAAAGCGCAGGTTATACGGAGCCTCGTCATGCCATTGCAAATTGCTGTATCTCAACCTAATGGCAGCGTAGCAGAGCACGTACTTTTTGAGGGTAGACAGTATCGAATAGGTCGTGCTCGAAATGCAGACATTGTTATCACGCACCCTCAAATCTCTCGCTTGCATGCCGAATTACAATCCACTAACGACAGCTTATGGCAATTAAATGATACCAGTTCAACGGGCTGTTTCAGTGGTGGTGTGCCCGTTAAAAACATTGCGATCAATAAACCTCAGCATTTGTTTTTTGGCCCAATTTCATGCCAACTCACACCGGTTGAACATAGCAAAGTCATTCAGTTAGATAGTCAACGCGTATGGCGAGAGCGCCAGCTAAAACGCTATCAACACCAACTTCAAGACTGTAGTGACAGTAGTACATTAATTCATATCGCTCGCGAATGTTTAATTCAATCGTTAGCCTGCGAGCGCGCCTCACTCATGTTATTTAATGAGGAAGATAAAGCATTGTTTGGCTTGGGTCACGAACCTTGGATGAATGCGGAAAACTTCACCGGAAGCCGCACTATTATTCAACGTACGATGGAAACAAATTCAGTGCTGGCGGTAGGCAATATTGTTGCTGATGACTCGCTAAACGCACAACAAAGCATTATCCGTAATGGTATTCAAGCTGCTATCAGCGTACCTGTTTGTATAGACGATAAACCGGTAGGTGTTTTATATGCTGATTCACTGGTGGGAAGACGCTATTTCACCGAAACTGACATCGAGTTTGCCAAGTCTCTCGCGAATTTATTATCTCTTCGTTTGTTATTCCACGCCATTGAGCATAAACTTTCTCTAATTAACTAGAATAATATTGGTTTCACTCGTTGCGATAAGCCCAGCAAAACGTGCGAGATGAAGCCTATGCTGTAGAAATTGTAGTGTGGAGATGCGTTTGACTGGGCCGGGTAATATAGCTTCAACGCCTGAACATTTTCAAACTGAGGCTTTGCTATCAGGGCCTAGACTTGCCTCCGGAACCATACTTTCTGATAGGTTCCGCATAATTCAACAGCTAGGAGCAGGCACTCAAGCCAGTGTTTATGCCGCCAAAGACGAGTTACTTGCGGTTGACGTAGCATTAAAACTCATTCCTGGTGCCGCTACAGACCCAGGCAGTATGCAGGTTCTTCGTAATGAAGTTGTTATTGCTCGACAACTTCAACACCCTAATATTATTCGTGTTCACGATGTATTTGCCGACGACTATTACGCCTTTTTCACTATGGAGTACATAGAAGGAGAGCCATTATTCGAGCGCCTTCAACGCTCTATTTCTCGCGCCACATATCAAAAATGGTCGCACCAATTACTTGATGCTATTGCCACCTGCCAAAGTGTTGATATCAAACACGGTGACATAAAGCCCGACAATATCCTTATAAATGCAGATGATGATTTATTACTCATTGATTTCGGCATAGGCCAATTGGAAAAAAATGGCGAGCAAACGAGCGGCCATTTAGCTTACTCGGCCCCAGAGGTGATTCGCTCAGGAAAGGCTGGGGAATTTTCTGATACCTACAGTGCCGGTAAAGTGCTTAACGATATGCTCAGTTGTGTGGCGTTATCGTCATTTTCGTTATCTGACACCCTGTGGCTTCGAAAGCAAACTCAGTTTATTAGCAACCTTACCCATCAAATTCCAGAAGAGCGCCCTACCCTAACACAAGCGTTGACCCAAGCTAATACGCCTGTTTCATCGTCAAAATTCGTAGCCGCATTCACAATATTTTTGCTTGTGTTAGCAACGATTGCCGTTGTGGTGAATAAAACAAAACCTAATCCGGATGGATTCGGTAGTGAAACCTTACAACTCGCTATCATTCACGATAACAACTATCCACTATTAGGCACCATTAGTGACTTACTTCGCTACCCTCTTTCAACCCACCCTGATATTGCTCTTGTCAGCGAAAACGAAAGCACTAGGCTAATTCAAAATTTAGCACTGTCCCCTATGGATAATGACAATGATAGAGTAGATTTCAGTGCAATCCTTGGTACCGATAGTCTTTTGTTACTTGATGCAACTCCCACTAGCAATCAGTCTTACTTGCTTCACGCCAGCGTACTTAGCATGCCAGCCAATACGCAGATATTTACGATAAGCCATTCTATAACTACCAGCAGCTTGGCTAACGATTTAGATGCCTTTGCTGACAAACTCGTTGAAGCATTGTTTTCTCATTTAAAAACCGAGGTAGGCACCCCAGACTTACGTTACTTAAATGCGTTACATAAGGCGTGGGAGGCGGGTCCGCCCCTCGCTCGTGAAGATGCTATTGAGGCGATGATTACCAGCACCCCAGATTACCCTGGGGGGTGGGTAGCTAATGCTGAACTAGCATTAAATAATAACGATATTTTGGCCGCCAGAGAGTCTCTCGATACCTTAATGGCAATGCCCAATATCGGTAATTATTGGCGTTTGCAGGGAGAGCTACTTCGGGCCCAATTAGAGGATAACCTTTCGTTGGCCCAACAATCCATTGATGCATTAATTAGCGATTACCCTAATCGTGCCAACTTACTTGCCATGCGAGCTGATATCCATCAGTGGGCTAACGAGCCACTATTGGCCATGGATGATTACCAAGCCGCGTTGCTATTACGCCCTAATGATGGGCAACTTTGGTTTGAACTTGCGCGTTTACAAATAATGGGGGGCAACATTGATACAGCCATTAATGAAACCCTAACTCAAGCGCTAATTGCCTTTAGAAAAGTCAAAAATAAAGTGGGTGAAAGCTTAGTACTTAATGCTTTTGGAATCGCTCACTTGCGTATTGCAGAGCATGCTATCGCAGCATCGTATTTTCAAGATGCACTATCACTTAGGGATGCTACATCCCAACCTTCTGAACGAGCCAAAACACTTGCCAACTTAGCGATTGCAGCATCACTTACTCGCAAAACCGAACTAGCCGAATCTTCGTTAAAAGAGGCTTTGTCGCTTATAACGGATATTGGTGATCTGGAACAAGAAGCCCACATCAATGACACGCTAGGGTTTCTCTATGAAGAGCAAGGTGAGTTCGAAAAAGCACTTTTGCACTATAAACGTGGTTTAGATATTCGGGTACAAATCGATGATAAAGTGCTAAAGCCAGAAAGCATGAGTAACGTAGCTTATATGCACTTTTTAATTGGCGATCTGTCCCTTGCTGATATTTATTGGCAACAGGCCAAAACGTTATTTGAGAGAAACAACGACCAGTCTCATCTGCTTCGTACGTATCAAAACCTTGCACAGTTAAGTTTAGTAAAGGGCGACAATAACGCCGCCACCCGCTATCTTTCTGAAGTCGATGGTAAGCTGAACCAGCAAAACGACCAAGAAAAAATGGTAAACCACCTGCTGTTTAGTTACTTCCATTTTGCTAATGGGAAGTTAATTGAAGCGCTTTCCCAAATCGAACAAGCCAAGCAATTAGCTGAACGTGCATCTGACACTCGGGCACTAATTGAGGTGAGTTTATGGCACGGCGAAGTCTGTCTTCGCACCGCAGATTGGCAATGCGTAAAAGAGGTACTTTCGAGTATCGACAGTGAAGCTGCCAAAGAAAGGCGCGATCAGCATGCTGTCATGCAGTGGTTACTATTAGCATCACAGCATCAACAACAACCGATAAATACAACCGGCTTTAGCCCGTCCTTCGACACGTCCCATATTCCCGTAGTCACAGAACTTAAAATTTTGTTGGATATTCAACATCGATTGAATCTTGAGCCTGACAGTGAAGTAATGCAGACTATTAATACGCTTATTAAGCCAACTTATTACCAGCCTTATCTGCATTGGCTATATCTTGAAGTTAAGGCTGGCAACACTGAGCTAGCCAAAACTTTAGCGCAACAATTAGCTGTACGTCCTAATTACTGGCGCAACCATGTTTACTACTCAGTACTTCCAGAATACGAAGCAAAATTACAACCCCTGCGTTCACAATGGCTTGAGCAGCTTTCTGAAACGCAAGCATTAGAATATAGGCAGGCCTACCTTGAGTGATATTGAACAGCAGCTGGCTTCAATTCGAGCGCTTCAAGATTCTTTAAAAAACAGACTCGATGACGAGCAAGCTACACTCCAACTGCTCGCTAAACGTTTATGGGCGCAACAAGAATCTGAAAAGGCAAAGTTATCCCGCGAATTGCACGATGGTATCGGCCAGCTTTTAACTGGGCTAACTCGACGCTTGCAGGCCTTGTCATCAGATTCACCTGAGCTTGAAAATTTGCATGGCCTGGCAGAAATGGCGTTAAATGATGTGCGCCAATTATCGAGGTTGATGAGCCCTACCATTTTAGATGATTTGGGTTTAAAACCTGCGTTAAACTGGCTTTGCCGCAACTTGCTGAGCTCTGAAGGTATCGAGTATGAGTGCACCATCGGTATTCCAGCAGACATTGCTAAAGATGTGAGCATTTTACTCTTTCGCATTGCACAAGAAACCTTGGTTAATACCATAAAACATAGCCACGCGAGCAAAGTAACGCTAATTCTTGCCTTTCACAATAATGTTATTCGATTAGATATTGTGGACAATGGTGACGGATTTGATAAAACAATCGTAGAGCCTGGTGTGGGCTTATCGAGCATTCGAGATCGGGCAAAGGCGTTTAACGCACAATTGGTGTTAACGTCAGCTATAGGTCAAGGCACAAGAACAACAGTAACGGTACCCGTATGACAATTCGTGTAGTGCTCGCAGACGACCATGTATTAATGCGCCAAGGCGTATCCCAAATGTTAAATGCCACCGCTAACATAAGTGTTATTGGTGAGTGCGACGATGGTGTTGAATTGGTTTCAGCGGTGGTTAAACTCTCACCCGACGTTATTCTAATGGACATTTCAATGCCTCGCATGAGCGGTCTAGTGGCCATTGATAAAATACTCTCACAGCGAAGCGATGCTAAAGTACTCGTATTATCTATGCATAATGAAGTTGAGTATGTAGAAGCGATGCGCGATGCGGGCGCTAAAGGCTACGTATTGAAAGAGTCTTCTGGGGATGTACTTGTAGAGGCAATTAAAAAAGTCGCTGCTGGGCAAACGGTTTTCCCCGACAGTGTGAGTGATGGTGAAGATGAACAAACCCAACGATACATAAGCCCATTAAGTGTGCTAACTCGCCGAGAAAGAGAAGTGTTTTTTTTAGTAGCAGCAGGAAATACCAGTAAAAAAATAGGCGAGCTATTAAACATGAGCCTAAAAACCGCGGAAAATCATAGAAGTAATATTTATAAAAAGCTTAATTTAAGCAGTTCGGCTGAGCTAATAAGAATGGCCGGCAAAGCCGGCCTTCTTGAATAAACTTATCGTTTATAATTGATGAAGCTGAGTGACAACAAAGGCAGTTTCGCCTCGCGATACTTCATCGGTAGGGTTAAAGTAAGCCACTAAAGTAGGCTCTAAATCAAAAGGCCCCTGCTCTACTTCCACCTGAACTTGCATTAACCCCATTGCCAAAGCTTGTTGCACGTAGCCTCGCATTTCAGGTGCGATAAGCTCACTATCGGCAACCGGCACAGATTGGTCGAATACCACGGCGAACAGTGTTTCTGTGGTATCGAAAGACTGCGCCTCCTCTTCTAGCCCTAGTGCCTGAACAAATGAATAAGCCATGGCTTCTTTAGTTACCGTTTGGCTAGCGCCGAATTGCTCACTACCGCCGGTAAGCATTAATGGTCCGTTAGACATATTTAAATCACCCAATGAAGCACCTTCTGAAGTTACTGCATTTACTGTTGCGGCTACTGATGCATCTACATCAAAAAATTTCGCCGTGTTACCCAAAAGCGATTGACGCACACTGTTGCTTAACGTGAGTACATCTGCAAATTCAGCACGAGTAAGTGCATCATCTGGTTTAAAACCATCTGTAGTGGCATCCATAAGCTCATTGGCTACCACGTATTCAGCGTAAGGCTGCGCTGGGTGGCCTTCAACATCGTCAATGCCCACATACCCAGAGGTTTCTAGTAATCGAATATTCACGTCTGTGGTAGAAGGAATACCAATGCCATTCGTTACGCCCAACGGGTCAACAGATACACCACTGACGCTTCCAATACCGCTGCTATAGAGTTTCCACTCACCTGCCATGCCAGGTGCTGCAGTACCTACTGAAGAGCCCAAAAGCGGCAAACCAATACCTGACCCGTAACGATTGCCCGCGGGATCTTCCAATACGAAGGCCGTTGCCGTCTCAATGGTGGCACTTGCCAATACCATAGACACGTCTGGACCAACATCGAAGGTTTCTACCGGAGGCTCACCAACAGGAAGGTAAGTGGTTGGCAGAGTAAAGCTTTCGCCTTCCGATACATTGGCAAAGCTGTTAAATTTTCGGTCTAGTTTTAACGTATCACCATATATTTCTACGCCGTTAACAATCGCATTCACTGCGGCATAAGCATTCGCGTAACCCGCACCTACTTCCCACTCAGCCAAGCCCGCCATTGGTGTAGCGGTTTGTTGAATAATTGATTTCACGTCTTCCCACTGCAAACTAGGATCAGCTTCTAGCATTAATGCCACTATGCCTGAAACATGCGGCGCCGCCATTGAAGTACCACTTGATACGGTATAGAAAGGTAAATGGGCAGGCTCTATCATCGCAGCGTCATCGGAAGCGCTAAGTGCACCTAAACTAGATGTTGATGCTCTGGCAGAAATAACGTCTACGCCAGGTGCTGTAATGGTAGGGCGATCTTCCCAAGTAAATACTTCACCATCGACAACCACTTGGCCTCCTTTCCCATCAACGCCACGAGAGCTAAAGTCGGCCAAATTGCCTTCCTTATCGCCAGCCGCTACTGTGATAACCCAAGGCGCTTTTTTAAAGTTACCTGTAATTGTCGATTCACCAGAGCCAGAGTTACCCGCTGAGAACACCGTAATAATACCGTTGTCAGCCAGTGCTTTTGTTGCAATGTTCGTAGGATCATCTGGATTGAAGTCTGTACCTACATCGCCCGTATTACCAAACGAATTGGAAATAACACGAATGTTGTAGTCGTACTGGTGAGTAAGGGCATAATCGAAACCACCAAGGGTGTCCAATATGAATAGAGCAGCACCCGAGCCGTAACCAATGATATCAGCACCTGGAGCCACACCGGCATGCAGGCCGCTACTCTTAGCACCATTACCGCCCACAGTACCTGCTACGTGAGTACCGTGCCCACCGCCGATATCTGAGTTAGGCGCATTTTCGATATAAGAGATGGGTAAAATACTGCTAAAACTATTTAAATTAACTTGGGCTAGTACGTTTTGTACCACGTGGTCAGGATAAGCAATGTCGGAATGTGTTCCATCTACGCCTGAATCATTAACGACTACGCCAATGCCGTTGCCAGAATATGGTACACCGTTATTACGCAAATCTCGGTCTGCTCGTAATGCTTGCACGCCAGTAATCTGGGTAGATTCATAATTTTCTAGTACCAGTGGATCGTTGTTCCACACAGATACGACATCGTCGCGGCTATAAAGGGCTTCAACCTGTGCTTTTGTGGCCATAATGCCAACAATAGGCAAGCTCTTAAGACTAACACCCGATGTGATACCCAATACGTCAAGTGCGTTTAATTGGTCTAGTGAAAGAGGTCCATTTCCTTCAAACGTGACAATAACTTGCTGTAGCTCTGTTGGTACCGCTAGCAATTTATCTGCAAGCGTAGTATCGAAAGTTTTTGCGTTAACCATGCTTGCTGGTAAAGCGCATGCTACCGCAACTGCTATTACGTTTTTCTTATTTAAAATTTTCATAGTACACCTCGTTGTTTTTACCCTTTGAGTATTTCGTAAGCGAGGCGAACACACTATGAGGGGTTCCCCCTATAACCATAAGTCTAATAAAACTAGCTAGCCAACCGCCGAGCTGAGCATAAAAAAGCCCCCACAATAGTGTGAGGGCCGTGGAGGCACCAACATACGAGAAACTTGTAGATTGGCGGAAACGTATTGATGCGCTACAACGTTATTATCAACACCATGCGCGTTTTACTATTTTCTTGTTTTTATAAAAAGAACCATCAACAACAATGGAACAAACATGTGTATCGGAGGCTCGCTTACTGATACAGAGCCATCTTGTGACGGCGCTCTAGTTAAACTAAATAACCCGTTAGCACATAAGTTATCGGTAGTAGTATAAAAACAGGTTTCATCCGCCCCCATACCGCCTTGTCCAGTAGCAAGTACATAATCTCCGTTGAAAAACGTGAATACAAAACCTTCTGGATCATCGTCGCCGAAAATTAGGTCGTCTAGATCAACTATTTCGATATCGGTTAAATGATCTTCATCAAGTAGGAAGGTATCCCCATCATATTCAAAATTGAAACCAAAGCTTTCCCACGCATAGGCACTGTATTCAGAGGCCGAGTCATCAAAAGAGATAGATCCAGAAACAAACGCTTGTGACGAACCGTTGGTTAACGTTAATTCATCAAAGTCGAAGGTAATTAACGCGCCCCATGTAGGTGAGGCAATGGTAAGCAAAATTAACGTAAATAATGTTCTCATAAGGTTTCCAATTTCTAAATCTAGGGCCTATTTCTATTGTTCTATTTTTACTTTTATCTTTAGCGGAGATAAATGCTTCTAGGCTTATCTACTAATACTTAGTATCTAATCATCACTTAACTCGAACCATAGGGGATTGCCCCTACTTTTAATCCATTATTGTAAGTCGGATACCAATCTCGTTAGGCTGCATTTCTATAAGGAAGTAATGGTTTGGCGGGTATCAACAGCAGTGCGTGTGCCTGAAATAGAAAAACGGGGCAATGCCCCGTTTACGTTCTTAAAATACATCTTTTTACTTCACTATTACCGATTCACGTTTGACTCATTTAACGACTTCGCCAAATTATAATTGCCTTGCGATAACGCAATATCGGCCACTGAGTTACCTGCCAAGTCTTTGTGCTGCGGGTTAGCGCCTTGCTCAATTAACTCATTCACTAAAGACTGCCTATCAAACAAACTAGCGAACATAAGTGCCGTTTGGCCTTGAGAGTTAGTTTCATCAATATTGCATTGTGCAAACATCAGTTTTCTAGCCACACTCAAATGCCCTTTGAAGATAGCCCCCATTAGTGCGGTGTTACCTTTGTTATCTTCCTGGCAGGCATTGATATTTTCCTTGCCAAGTAAATAACTAACCGCATCGTTATGACCATGGTAAGCGGCAAGAATAAGTGCGGTGTAACCTTTTTCATCAGCTACGTTTCCATCAAGACCGGCCTGGTAAAAGGCTTGAAGCAATTCAACATTGCCCTCACGCGCAGCATCAAAATAGTGCGCTTTGAGGTCATCAATACTGGATTGCGCATGACATAGACTCACGCTAAGCATTAAAGTAAAAACCAAAAGTGTGCGTTTAACGATGTGCATTGTGGGTCTCCTATGTCGTCGTTAGAAATGATAAATATGAGTAGTTGATATGAAAAAAGGCTACTAGGTAAATTAGGTGGTTCAAACGAAGTATGTGATAACGATAACTGCCCTACCTAAATAGGTAGGGCGAGTTGATACTGGTGTTACTTATTGCATAAGGGCAGTTAAGCTTTCCGCTACTTTCTTAGCTTTAGCTGCGCGGGCTGCTTGCTCGTCCATTAGTGCTTTTGCTTCTGCACGTACTTGCGAGATAGAAACCTTAGCTAGCTTAGCAACGCCGGTACCGTATTCTTTATCAGCGTTGTACATGAATGCACTGATGATAACGCGAATCTCTTCTTCAGGTACCGATGCTAATGCACCACCCATGTTGTTGATTAAGTTCTTACGACCTTGCTTATCAAGGTTGCGGTAGAACTCACCCGCTTGTTTGAAGTTCTGTTCCTTGTAGAAAGGAATTTGCTGTGTCATACCTGCAAGCGGCTTGCTTGAGTAACGGTATGCTGGATCTTCATTCAAGTCTAAGCGACGGCTAGGCTGATAGTTAACATCACGGTTAGTTGATGTAGTACGAAGCTGGCCATGTTGTTCGTGGTTATTAATCTCAACATTTTTAGGCGCGTTTACCGGAATACGGTAAGCGTTAACACCTAAACGGTAGCGCTGGGTATCAGCATAAGAGAACAAACGACCTTGTAGCATTCTATCTTCTGACGGCTCGATACCTGGAATTAGATTACTTGGTGCAAATGCAGCTTGCTCAGTTTCTTCAAAGAAGTTGTCAGGTACACGGTTTAACACCATGCGACCAATTTTGCGTGAAGCAACTAACTTCTCAGGCCAGATTTTTGTGGTATCTAACGGGTTGAAGTCAAAATCATCTAACTGCTCTGGCTCAAGTTCTTGCAAATACAAATCCCATGAAGCGGTTTCGCCTTTCTCACTGATGCGAGTGTAAACGTCAGTAGTGTGTGGCTGGAAATCCATACCTTGCTGTTTCATAGCTTCTTCAGCAGTGAAGTTCTTAATAGGTTGGTTCGCTTTCCACGTAAATTTCACGTATTTAACGTTGCCTTCATCATCAACAAATTTGAAAGCGTGAACACCTGAACCATCCATATTTAGGTAGCTTGCTGGCGTACCATAGTCAGAAAACAGCATGGTTAGTGTGTGCGTAGACTCTGGAACATGCGAGAAGAAATCGAATACACGCTTAGCATCTTGCTTGTTCGTTACCGGAGATGGTTTAAATGCGTGAACCATATCTGGGAATTTAATTGCATCACGGATAAAGAACACAGGGAAGTTGTTACCGACTAAATCCCAGTTTCCTTGCTCAGTGTAAAACTTCACAGCGAAACCACGAGGATCACGAAGTGTTTCAGGCGAAAGGTGGCCGTGTACTACCGATGAAAAGCGCACGAATACTTCGGTCTTTTTACCTTCACCTTGGAAAGGTGCAGCAACTGTATCGTCAGATAAATCTTCGTAGTTTTCATAGTAACCATGAATACCAACACCACGGGCGTGAACTACACGCTCTGGAATACGCTCACGGTCAAACGCCGCTAGCTTCTCAATTAGGTGAGAATCTTGTAAAAGCACAGGGCCCCAAGGACCAGCAGTTTGCGAGTTTTGGTTGTCTCCAACTGGTGCGCCATTTTGACGGGTAAGGGTATCCGCTTGAGCACTTAAGCCCATGCTTAACATACCTACGGTTACACAACTTATAATACTACGGGTAAACGATCGCTTCATTTATGCTGCTCCTGAAATACGAGTTTGAGTGGTCGGGTTTTTCTGAGCGACACAAACTTGGTCGCCATAATAGTTATTTGCATAGTTGCAAACCGATTGTGTTGGTTTAGCAACGAATTTGTGCGGTGTAAGTTTTTTTAAAATTGTGCTCACATCAGCTCTCCTTGTTAGATGCGAGGATTATTACTGTTCTGTGAAAACTATTAAAACGACATAAACTGATTAAGTTAATTGAATTTATAGATGTGACTAAAGAATAGAAAACTGATTGAGGTTTTCGATTGGCATTTTAGACTGGGTGAGCTTGGGAAAATTTGCGATTTGTTCGATAGTTTAATCAACGAGTCAATTTTTAACTTAACACCAAAAGGTTAGTATCTTTGATACTTATTTCAGAGTGACAATGATGGGAGACGAGAGAATACACAAAGGGGTTAAAGGCAGAAGCAAAGGTAGGAAGATAGACAGAAAGGTAATGTACTTCACATACATAAAGCACATTACCGATAATCAGTTACTTGAACATGGTGCTAGTTAAAGCGCCATCCAGGGGCCTGTAATGGCCAAGGTCTTACTGGGAGAGTACATATTCACGAACAATACACTACCGTCGTTAGTGAAGCACGCGCCAGCAAGTTCGGTTTGCGCGTGTAGTTTGGCAACGTTATAAATATCCCCCTCTGGTGTAACCCCGCGAAGGTGATTATCTACAATTTCAGTGTACTGATCTTCGCATACAATCAAATGGCCATTAGGGCTAACAGTCAGGTTATCGCCGAAGTTAAATAAGTTAGCGTCATCACTTTCAACGAATAATTGTAATCTGCCACCTGGAGCCTGAGAGTTTGAAGCAGAGTCGGTTTTAGCGCCTTGTGGCTGATAACGCATTATCTGACCTAATTGCTTAGCTCCGCCGTTGGTGCAACAAAAATACAGCTCGTTGTTGCCCCAATGCAGCCCTTCACCTCGAGCAAACAACGTTGCGCCCGCCTTATAACCTTGAACACGCAAGTCATCATTAGGGCTTTCTGGCGTATGTAAATCGACCCAATCTACATTTAACCATTCTTCCAACTTCATACGCGCCTTATCCCAGTTACGAGAGTCGAACTGAGGCACACCTTTTATGCGTAAAGCCTGTAACTTACCGCCTTTATCCAGCTGGCCTTTAACATTAGGAATAAAGCGATAAAACAAACTATCGCCTCTGTCTTCCGTTAAATAGACAATACCCGTTTCTGGGTCGACACAAGCCGCTTCATGATTAAACCGTCCCATAGCCTTAAGCGGTTTAGCCTCTACTAACGTCTCAGCATCAGCAGGTACTTCAAAGATATAGCCATGCTCTTTCGAAATAACACCGTTAGGTTTATTAACCGATTCTTCGCATGTTAACCACGTTCCCCAAGGCGTAATACCGCCAGCACAGTTACGAATAGTACCGACTAAGCTAACAAACTCTTTTTCAACAACCTTGGTATCAAGATTATAAACCAGCGTGGTGGTGCCCCCTGGCAGCGCGACACCATTTTCAAAATGATCATAAGCAAGCTCAGTAGTATGAGTTTGAATAGATTCAGGCTGGATAGATAGATGAGCGGCCTGTAACTCGTGATTTCGTACTAAAGCAACCTTATTGTTACCTAGCGAGAAACATCCCATACCGTCAGCTCTATCGGGCACATTTAATCCATCGCTCATGGCATCACCCAGTTCAGAGATAACCTGGTAACTAAAACCCTGAGGTAAATCGAGAAGTTTCTTAGGATCAGGCACAAGCGGCCCATAGCCTTTGGTGGTTGGCGTTAACACACCCGCATTCGCTTTACCCAACGCACTTGATGCCAACCCAGCAAATGCCAAGGTACCCGCCCCTTTAAAAAACTGCCTTCTATTAATCATTATTATCACTCTTTGTACTAATACTTACGCACCTGATTTACGTGTACCCGATTAAACCAAATACTGCCTGCATCTATCATCACACACTATTGTTACATTATAACGTTTGTTACCTTTTCTCTATGACAATTACCGATGTTTTTATAGAAGACACCTCCCCTAGTAAACCAGTGGAGTTAAACCGGTCGATGAAATTAGAAGAAAGTTACAACAAAATTTACTTTTGTTGGTGAAATCACATGGCAATAAACCTAGAGATAAGGGATGGGTTCAGAGTGGTATAACTAAAATGAGTCAGCTTTTGAGTGCACCTTAGGCTTCATATCAAACTTCTCATTGTGAAATAGAGCTTTGAACGCTTTGGAAACTCTCTACAGTATGGATGCTTTAGCGAAGGTCCCATGGATGGGTTTACGCCGTGTTTCTGATGGGATTAATCACTATCTGAGTACGATGGTACGTTTAGAAGGAAGGGCTTTGTGCGCCTCGGAAACTCTCTACAGCATGGATGCTGTAGCGAAGGCCCCATGGATGGGTTTACGCCGGGTTTACGAGGCGCGCAAAGCCCTTCCCCACCAGGTACACCAAATTACACGCACAAAAAAGGCGCTCAAATGAGCGCCTTTTTTTTATGCTTTGGTTTGCTTAGATTAAAGAATCTTAGCTACAACACCAGCACCTACAGTACGGCCACCTTCACGGATAGCGAAGCGTAAACCTTCGTCCATCGCGATTGGTGCAATAAGTTCTACTACGAACTTAAGGTTGTCACCAGGCATTACCATCTCTACGCCTTCTGGAAGCTCTACAGCACCAGTTACGTCAGTTGTACGGAAGTAGAACTGTGGACGATAGCCTTTGAAGAATGGAGTATGACGGCCACCTTCGTCTTTGCTTAGTACGTATACTTCAGCTTCGAATTTAGTGTGCGGGTTGATTGAACCAGGCTTAGCTAGTACTTGACCACGTTCAACGTCTTCACGCTTAGTACCACGTAGAAGAACACCAACGTTCTCACCAGCGCGACCTTCGTCAAGAAGTTTACGGAACATTTCAACACCAGTACAAGTCGTCTTAGTCGTATCTTTGATACCAACGATTTCTACTTCTTCACCAACTTTAACAATACCTTGCTCTACACGACCCGTTACTACTGTACCACGGCCTGAGATTGAGAATACGTCTTCGATTGGAAGAATGAACGGCTTATCGATAGCACGCTCTGGCTCTGGGATGTATGAATCAAGAGCTTCACCAAGTTCGATGATTTTCTTTTCCCATTCTGCATCGCCTTCAAGGGCTTTAAGTGCAGAACCTTGGATAACTGGAAGGTCATCGCCTGGGAATTCATATTCGCTAAGAAGTTCACGAACTTCCATTTCTACTAGCTCTAGAAGCTCTTCATCATCAACCATGTCACATTTGTTCATGAATACGATGATGTAAGGAACACCAACCTGACGACCAAGTAGGATGTGCTCACGAGTCTGAGGCATAGGGCCATCAGTCGCAGCTACTACTAGGATCGCGCCGTCCATCTGTGCAGCACCGGTGATCATGTTTTTAACGTAATCAGCGTGTCCTGGGCAGTCTACGTGAGCGTAGTGACGAGTAGGAGTGTCATACTCTACGTGAGATGTAGAGATGGTAATACCACGAGCTTTTTCTTCAGGCGCGTTATCGATTTGATCGAAAGCCTGAGCTGAACCACCGTATGTCTTAGAAAGAACAGTAGTGATTGCCGCAGTTAGAGTAGTTTTTCCGTGGTCAACGTGGCCAATAGTACCAACGTTTACATGGGGTTTCGTACGTTCAAACTTTTCTTTTGCCATTTCTATTATCCCAGCAAAGTTACTTTAAAAATTTATGAAATTCTATAAACATGAGCTGGGGAGAAACTGGTGCTGATAGGCAGATTTGAACTGCCGACCTCACCCTTACCAAGGGTGCGCTCTACCAACTGAGCTATATCAGCACTGATTTGGAGCGAGCAGTGGGAATCGAACCCACATCATCAGCTTGGAAGGCTGAGGTAATAGCCATTATACGATGCTCGCAAATCCTAATTCTCTGGCCACCTCATAAAAAAGTGGTGGAGGGGGCAGGATTCGAACCTGCGAAGGCTGAGCCGTCAGATTTACAGTCTGATCCCGTTGACCGCTTGGGTACCCCTCCAGATTGATGGTGCCGACTGCCGGAGTCGAACTGGCGACCTACTGATTACAAGTCAGTTGCTCTACCAACTGAGCTAAGTCGGCACTACATCAAGTGGGTGCGCATTCTAGAGTAATGAATTACTCAGTGCAAGTGTTGTTTTGAAAAATTTTACTTTTTCTTTTTTGACCGATAAAAACTTATCAATCAAACCAGTTACGTAAGAAGCTCGCTTCTTGCGTAGCGGGCCAAACCTTGCACCACCAAATGAGCGGGACGAATCCTAACATCGCTTTCAAGGAATGCAAACATTTTTTTGTCTCCACCCCCTAAAATTATATCAAAATCGGTTTGTTTGCTGGATAAGTAATCAACAGCGCTCAAATAAACACCATACACTGCTGCATAGCACCCTGTTGCAACACATTCTTCGGTATCGTTGCCTAGGCTGAGACTGGTCGGAATTTCGTCATTTGCATACACTTTCTTAGTGGAATTAAGTAATGCTTGTTTCATTACTTGAAAGCCTGGTGTGATCCAACCGCCTAAATGTTGACCATTCACCACAAAATCAACTGTAATTGCTGTGCCCACATCCATCACAAAAAATGCTTTTTGTGTTTTTTCTGCAGCACAAACCATGGCAAGCCATCGATCGACCCCCATTTTTTTTTCGTTTTCGTAACTATTTTTTATGCCGAAGGCTTCTCGTTCTGTATTTTTCTCTTCAACGGCAATATTTCTTTGTTCGCAGGCGGCGAAAATTTGTTCGACCGCATCGGCTTTTCGTACTGAGGCTAAATATAAGTGGGAAATATTTTGCTGTTCATCGATAAAAGAAAGTAAATCGGATAACTTTTCTGTGGCCGTTGGCTCGTTTTCAGCATCAGATAACAAACAATATTTAAATCGAGTATTACCAACGTCCACTAAAACGATATTTTTATCGGTTACCACGTAAGCTAACCTCTCCACCGTGGAATCGAGTAATGCCATCTTGCGTTTCAACCAACAACGCACCGCTGGCATCTACGCCTCTATCAATACCTGAAAAACGTTTTTCGCCCATTTGTAGCACAATTCTTTTATCTGCATACAAGTCTAGCGCTTCCCAATGGGGTGCGAACGGGCCGAAACCTTGCTGGGTAAACTTAGGTAACAATGTCCAAAGTGATTTTATTATGGCTGCCGCTAAACTATTTCTATCTGGCGTGTGTCCTAAATAAGAGGTTAAGTCACTATGAGGTTGTCCAACGTCATATTGGCTATCAGGTACACACACATTTAAACCTATTCCAATGACAGAATGCGCAGTAGCACCAATTTGGCCTTCAACTTCTATAAGAATGCCAGCGAGCTTTTTACCTTGAAGGTAAATGTCGTTAGGCCACTTCAGTTCGGTATCATCTACGCCAAAGTCTTTCAATGCTTCACATACTGCCAAACCCACCATTAATGACAAACCTGCCATGCTTTGGTAACCATCTGGAAAAGACCAGTACATAGAAAACGTTAAGCTACCGCCAACAGGCGCCAACCAAGTTCTACCATGACGACCACGACCCGCCGTTTGTATTTCAGCAAATATTGCATCACCATCGGCTAATTCATGACGGGCATTTGCGATTCGCTTTTTCATTTCAGTATTAGTGGAAGGTAAAACCGATTCAACATCTATCATGGCGCGCTTAGAATTACCTAAGTGCTTCTTAATACTCTCTGCATTTAACAAAGAAAAACCTCGCTCTAAACGGTAACCCTTACCTTTAACTTTAAAAACATCTAATCCCCAGTCTGAAAGCTGAGAAATATGGCCAGCAACAGCGGTACGGGAAAGGCCAACTTGTTGCGCTATGGTTTCACCTGAATGGAAGTGTCCATCAGACAACAAGGCCAAAATATGTTTTCTTACTGATTTCGATGCCTGTCTCATAATTGCTGTCTCATAATTGAATGAGTCCTTCCTTGCCGACTAAACGCACTTCTGGCTCGAGCGTTATTTTAAATTCACTTTCTACCGAATTCATTATCTCTTTAGCTAGGGCAATTAGGTCATTACCCTGCGCGTTTCCTATATTAGTTAATACTAGCGGCTGTGTGGGATGACACCTAACGCCATTAAGCGCCTTTCCTTTAAAACCCATCTGATCGATAAGCCATGCAGCAGGTACTTTTACCTGATTTTCTGACACCGGGTAACTCGGTATATCAAGATAATGACATTTCAGTTCTTCAAAATGCGCTAATGCAATAACAGGGTTCTTAAAGAAACTACCTGCATTTCCAAGCTGCTTAGGATCAGGAAGCTTGGCTTTTCGCACTTTTATTACCTTATTAAAAATATCTTTCGCACTAGGGGAGTCTATAGCCGACAATTCACCATAACTCGCCACAACGTCGTACGCCTTGGGAAGTGTAAAATTCACTTTGGTGATAAGCGCTTTACCATATAAGGCGTGTTTAAAAATACTATCGCGGTAACCAAACTGACAATCAGCCCCCTTAATAAGAAAGGGCTCTTTTGTTTCAAGTAGTATCGCTTCTATAGAATCTATGAAGGAATGTACCTCTACACCGTAAGCCCCAATATTTTGAATAGGTGATGCGCCTACGGAACCTGGGATCAACGCTAAATTTTCCAGCCCGAACCATTCATTTTGCATACACAGCGACACAAACTCATGCCAATCTTCCCCCGCCCCAACACTAATATGATGATGTGATTCGGTGTCGTAGTGGCTAATACCCTTAATTTTATTTACTAGCACCACACCTTCGAAGTCATCCAAAAATACAGAGTTACTTCCGCCGCCTAAAATATATGTATTAACTTCTGGATTGTAGGCTTGTAAAAATGAGTCTATAGAGTCGAATTCGACGATAGATGTGCAATTCGAAGCTAAAGAAAAAGTATGATATTGCTGTAATGAGGGCATAGCACTTTATTGAAGAATAATAATGCGCTAATGGTAGGTGAAGCTGATGTTAATTAAAAGCGGTTTAGAGGGATTGGTTGAGGTGAAAGTCCCCTGTATATATTTCACACACTGCAGAGTTCTTAACCAGTGCCCGTCGACTTCTTTCTGTTATTAGTCAAAAAATCAGAAAGTTAGGTGGTGGCATAAAATATGAATCTTTACTTGTTACACTGAAACGTTTTGTCTCTTTCTAAGCAGAACGCACTAAAGTAAATGGAGTTTATTATGAAAAAGCTTTCACTTTCTATGTTAATGAGCACACTAATTACGAGTTCGGTAATGGCCTCGTCCAACGGTAAGATAGAAACTAGTTTTACAGGTTTAGATTCTGATGGTGACGAATTACTCACATCAAGTGAATTGGAAGGAACATCATTAGCGCCTTATCTAGAAAATATAGACACAAACGGTGACTCTGCTATAAACCTTTCTGAATTTAACAAATACGTAAAAGCAAACACCAGCAAGTTCAGTGAGGATGTTATCGCGACAGTTGACGAAAATAGTGTAGAAGACGCCGTTAGCGTAGAAAAGGTAGATGACGTAGAAAACAGTGCCATGGTATCAGCAGTTGTTGTTAATTTTGAAAAAGCGGACTTAAATGAAAATGGTACATTGTCATCTGCTGAAGTATCAAAAGCCAATATAGACGGAAACTTCACTAAAATGGATAAAGATGGGGATGGGGCACTCACCAAAACAGAACTTGAACATTATCTGAAAATGAAAGGTAAGCAGTAAGTATCTTTGTTTTCATACAATGAGTAATGCAGATTTAGAACCTGCCTAGCTTCACTTTCTTACACGCATAAAAAAAGGGCTATCCGTTAGGATAGCCCTTTCTTCGAATGGGAGCTTGGCAGTGTGCTACTCTCACATGGGGAAACCCCACACTACCATCGCCGCTAATACGTTTCACTTCTGAGTTCGGAATGGGATCAGGTGGTACCGTATCGCTATGGCTGCCAAGCAAAAACTTTTGCAAACGTTTGTTTGCGTAATACCGACTTATTCAGTCCATATTACTTTAATAATTAACAATTTAGGAATTCTGATATTCACGTAATCAATCTTTTGAGCACTGAGTACTACTACTCTAGTTGCTATTAGCTTTGTCTTACAACACTCAAGATTATAAAGCCTCTTGGGCGTTGTATGGTTAAGCCTCTCGGGCAATTAGTACAGGTTAGCTTAACGCCTTACAACGCTTCCACATCCTGCCTATCAACGTCATCGTCTATAACAACCCTTCCGGACTTTAAAAGTCAGGGATGACTCATCTTTGGGCCGGCTTCCCGCTTAGATGCTTTCAGCGGTTATCCGTTCCGAACGTAGCTACCGGGCAATGCCATTGGCATGACAACCCGAACACCAGCGGTTCGTCCACTCCGGTCCTCTCGTACTAGGAGCAGCTCCCATCAATCATCCAACGCCCACACCAGATAGGGACCGAACTGTCTCACGACGTTCTAAACCCAGCTCGCGTACCACTTTAAATGGCGAACAGCCATACCCTTGGGACCGACTTCAGCCCCAGGATGTGATGAGCCGACATCGAGGTGCCAAACACCGCCGTCGATATGAACTCTTGGGCGGTATCAGCCTGTTATCCCCGGAGTACCTTTTATCCGTTGAGCGATGGCCCTTCCATACAGAACCACCGGATCACTATGACCTACTTTCGTACCTGCTCGACGTGTCTGTCTCGCAGTTAAGCTAGCTTATGCCATTGCACTAACCTCACGATGTCCGACCGTGATTAGCTAACCTTCGTGCTCCTCCGTTACTATTTGGGAGGAGACCGCCCCAGTCAAACTACCCACCAGACACTGTCCATAATCCCGATAAGGGACCAATGTTAGAACATCAAACATACAAGGGTGGTATTTCAAGGACGGCTCCACACAATCTAGCGACTGTGCTTCGAAGCCTCCCACCTATCCTACACATGTAGGTTCAATGTTCAGTGCCAAGCTGTAGTAAAGGTTCACGGGGTCTTTCCGTCTAGGTGCGGGTACACAGCATCTTCACTGCGATTTCAATTTCACTGAGTCTCGGGTGGAGACAGCGTGGCCATGGTTACACCATTCGTGCAGGTCGGAACTTACCCGACAAGGAATTTCGCTACCTTAGGACCGTTATAGTTACGGCCGCCGTTTACCGGGGCTTCGATCAAGAGCTTCTCCGAAGATAACCCCATCAATTAACCTTCCGGCACCGGGCAGGTGTCACACCCTATACGTCCTCTTGCGAGTTAGCAGAGTGCTGTGTTTTTAATAAACAGTCCCAGCCACCTGGTCACTGCGGCCCTCATCTGCTCAAGGAGCAAGTCCTATCACAAACAAGGGCGTACCTTCTCCCGAAGTTACGGTACAATTTTGCCGAGTTCCTTCACCCGAGTTCTCTCAAGCGCCTTAGTATTCTCTACCTGACCACCTGTGTCGGTTTGGGGTACGGTTCATATAATCATAAGTTTAGAAGCTTTTCCTGGAAGCAGGGCATCAACAACTTCACTACCGTAGTAGCTCGTCTCGCATCTCAGCTTTAAGCGTCCGGATTTACCTAAACGCTCGGCCTACTTGCTTTCACTTGGACAACCAACGCCAAGCTTGCTTAGCCTTCTCCGTCCCTCCATCACTGATTATATAAGTACGGAAATATTAATCCGTTTCCCATCGACTACGCATTTCTGCCTCGCCTTAGGGGCCGACTTACCCTGCCCTGATTAGCATGGGACAGGAAACCTTGGTCTTCCGGCGTGGGAGTTTTTCACTCCCATTATCGTTACTCATGTCAGCATTCGCACTTGTGATATGTCCAGCAGACTTCTCAATCCACCTTCATCCACTTACACAACGCTCCCCTACCATACGTGTAAACACGTATCCGCAGCTTCGGTATATTGCTTAGCCCCGTTACATCTTCCGCGCAGGCCGACTCGACTAGTGAGCTATTACGCTTTCTTTAAAGGGTGGCTGCTTCTAAGCCAACCTCCTAGCTGTCTATGCCTTCCCACATCGTTTCCCACTTAGCAATATTTTGGGACCTTAGCTGGCGGTCTGGGTTGTTTCCCTCTTCACGACGGACGTTAGCACCCGCCGTGTGTCTCCCGGATAGTTCTCATTGGTATTCGGAGTTTGCAAAGGGTTGGTAAGTCGGGATGACCCCCTAGCCTTAACAGTGCTCTACCCCCAATGGAATTCGTCCGAGGCTCTACCTAAATAGATTTCGGGGAGAACCAGCTATCTCCCGGTTTGATTGGCCTTTCACCCCCAGCCACAAGTCATCCCCTAACTTTTCAACGTTAGTGGGTTCGGTCCTCCAGTTGATGTTACTCAACCTTCAACCTGCCCATGGCTAGATCACCGGGTTTCGGGTCTATACCTAGCAACTAAACGCGCAGTTAACACTCGCTTTCGCTACGGCTCCGCTATTCGCTTAACCTTGCTACTAAATATAAGTCGCTGACCCATTATACAAAAGGTACGCAGTCACAGAACAAGTCTGCTCCCACTGCTTGTACGTATACGGTTTCAGGTTCTATTTCACTCCCCTCACAGGGGTTCTTTTCGCCTTTCCCTCACGGTACTGGTTCACTATCGGTCAGTTAGGAGTATTTAGCCTTGGAGGATGGTCCCCCCATATTCAGTCAAGATAACACGTGTCCCGACCTACTCGATTTCACAAAAACAAACACTTCGTGTACAGGGCTATCACCTTGTATCGCGCCACTTCCCAGAGGCTTCCACTACGTTCATAATTGCTTAAGGGCTAATCCCCGTTCGCTCGCCGCTACTAGGGGAATCTCGGTTGATTTCTTTTCCTAAGGGTACTTAGATGTTTCAGTTCCCCTCGTTCGCCTCGTTACACTATATATTCATGTAACGATACCTATAAATAGGTGGGTTTCCCCATTCGGACATCTGTGGCTCAAATGCATTTTGTCGGCTCACCACAGCTTTTCGCAGACTTACACGTCCTTCATCGCCTCTAACTGCCAAGGCATCCACCGTATACGCTTAGTCACTTAACCATACAACCCCAAATGGCCTTCTTCATTGGTTTTTATCTTTCACCAAGCTTCCTCGCTCACTCAGTTACATACTGGAAGTATGCGCCTTCGTTCGCTCGTTGCGTGGCTCAGCTAAAACCCAATGTCTCGGCCATTGCACTAATGAACACCGAAGTGTTATTGATACAATGAACAAGAAAGAAAGACTCTCCCGCCTTTTGATATCAGGACTGGATGAGATCTAACTCAGTTGTATGCATGACAAGCTAATCGTGAAATTGCCTTGCTATCAAATAAAGATTGATAACAAGCAATTCAAGTCAAGTAGAGTAGTAAGTACGTCTTTCGACTTCTCAATTACTCAAATTTTGATTGATTTACTAATTAAATATCAGCTTTCCAAATTGTTAAAGAACATTCGCGGTAATCAATACCACTTTTAAATACACTTGTGTAAATGCACTTAAAAGTGGTGGAGCTAAGCAGGATCGAACTGCTGACCTCCTGCGTGCAAGGCAGGCGCTCTCCCAGCTGAGCTATAGCCCCATATGTAAAACTAGTTATCTGAGATTTAACTAGTGACATTTCCTATTTAATAGGAAATGGTAGGCTTGGGCAGACTTGAACTGCCGACCTCACCCTTATCAGGGGTGCGCTCTAACCAGCTGAGCTACAAGCCTATGCTTGGTATTTATCGCTCAACTGCCTCGCTACGAAATAAGCTTAATCATAATCATTGATTATAAACTGAAACAAATTTCTGGCGGCGTTGCCTGACCGACAAATCCGCTGCGTAATAGTGTTTGTATTACATTTAGCGTTCTTCATTTAATAACAAAACAATCTGTGTAGGCACTACACTAACAATGTCACCATCGACATTTTGGTAAGGAGGTGATCCAACCCCAGGTTCCCCTAGGGTTACCTTGTTACGACTTCACCCCAGTCATGAAACACAAAGTGGTAATCGTTCTCCCGAAGGTTAAACTAACTACTTCTTTTGCATCCCACTCCCATGGTGTGACGGGCGGTGTGTACAAGGCCCGGGAACGTATTCACCGCAGTATTCTGACCTGCGATTACTAGCGATTCCGACTTCATGGAGTCGAGTTGCAGACTCCAATCCGGACTACGACATACTTTAAGGGGTCCGCTCCACATCACTGTCTCGCATCCCTCTGTATATGCCATTGTAGCACGTGTGTAGCCCTACACGTAAGGGCCATGATGACTTGACGTCGTCCCCACCTTCCTCCGGTTTGTCACCGGCAGTCTCCTTAGAGTGCCCAACTAAATGCTGGCAACTAAGGACAAGGGTTGCGCTCGTTGCGGGACTTAACCCAACATCTCACGACACGAGCTGACGACAGCCATGCAGCACCTGTGTTTGAGTTCCCGAAGGCACGAAACTATCTCTAGTAACTTCTCAACATGTCAAGTGTAGGTAAGGTTCTTCGCGTTGCATCGAATTAAACCACATGCTCCACCGCTTGTGCGGGCCCCCGTCAATTCATTTGAGTTTTAACCTTGCGGCCGTACTCCCCAGGCGGTCTACTTATCGCGTTAGCTTCGCTACTCACGGCTTAAAGCCACAAACAGCTAGTAGACAGCGTTTACGGTGTGGACTACCAGGGTATCTAATCCTGTTCGCTACCCACACTTTCGCACATGAGCGTCAGTCTTTGGCCAGGGAGTCGCCTTCGCCACTGATGTTCCTCCAGATATCTACGCATTTCACCGCTACACCTGGAATTCCACTCCCCTCTCCAAGACTCTAGTCTGCCAGTTCTAAATGACCGTCCCAGGTTGAGCCCGGGGCTTTCACATCTAGCTTAACAAACCGCCTGCGTGCGCTTTACGCCCAGTAATTCCGATTAACGCTCGCACCCTCCGTATTACCGCGGCTGCTGGCACGGAGTTAGCCGGTGCTTCTTCTGTTGTTAACGTCACGGCTAGCAGGTATTAACTACTAACTTTTCCTCACAACTGAAAGTGCTTTACAACCCGAAGGCCTTCTTCACACACGCGGCATGGCTGCATCAGGGTTTCCCCCATTGTGCAATATTCCCCACTGCTGCCTCCCGTAGGAGTCTGGGCCGTGTCTCAGTCCCAGTGTGGCTGATCTTCCTCTCAGAACAGCTAGAGATCGTTGCCTTGGTGAGCCTTTACCTCACCAACTAGCTAATCTCACTTGGGCCTCTCTTTGCGCCGGAGCCTAAGCCCCGTTTGGTCCGAAGACATTATGCGGTATTAGCAGTCGTTTCCAACTGTTATCCCCCTCGCAAAGGCAAGTTCCCAAGCATTACTCACCCGTCCGCCACTCGACATCATCTAGCAAGCTAGACATGTTTCCGTTCGACTTGCATGTGTTAGGCCTGCCGCCAGCGTTCAATCTGAGCCATGATCAAACTCTTCAATTAAATATATCGAATATGAATCGTCGTTGTGTGACACTCTTAATGAGTGCCCACACAGATTGTCTTGTTATAAATTGTTAAAGAACGTTGCGACCTTGTCGCAATTCACTAGAAGCCTTGGCTTCTTCGTGACTCACCCTGTTCGAGTGAGGTGCGCATTATACGCTTGAAGCTTTCAGTGTCAACACTTTTTGAAAATTTATTTTTTAAAGCGTTTTCTTTAAAACCCCGTCACACTTGGCCTTAAAGGTAAGTAGTGACTTGCTTTGTCAGTGTAAGTTGTTTCACTTTCCTGTCGAAGCGGATGCGCATTCTAGAGATTTCTGAGCCTGCGTCAACCCTTGTTTTAAGAAAAGTGTAATAAACTGAACCATTCGGTTAATTTTCACTCAGATGAGATAATAAGTAGACAATATGGACTAATTACTAATAGGATGGGACTATAATTCCTATAAAGTAGTAGTCCGTTAGTGGTAATAGACTACGCAATAAATATAAGGTGGATATATGTTTCGTATTACTTCATTGCTTTCATCGGCAGTGCTGGTACTTGCAGTAAGTACACCAGCGATAGGTATGAGCGCAAAGGATGGAACTGTTTCACCGGAAGAAGCTACCTCTAATCAATCTAATTATTTTCAAACCTCGTTCTTAAAACGTCAGGTCGATCAAAACATGTCTGTTGGACGTGCTATTAGTTCTATAGCAAGTCATTACCCTCAAGATGTAGTCTCTATTGTTGATATCGCATTAGATACATATCCTGATCAGTATCGTGAAATTATCTTTGCTGCTATTTCGTCTCAGCCTTCTTCTACTGAAGAAATAGTACAGTTGGCTATAGAGAAAGAAGTAAGTTCATGCCCTAACATCGTTCAGTTGGCGATAATGGCAGAACCTACTTATGTCGACTTCGTTGTTCATGCTGCTGCTGTTGCAACGCCTGAAGAACTGAGCGAGATTGTTCGCGTTGCCGTGCTAACCCAACCTGATGCAGCAGACAGTATTGTTCAGACTTTGTCTCAAGAACACCCAAACAAAATTGTCGATATCATGACGAGCGCACTTAATGCAGTGCCTTTTGTTGGTGAATATGTAGTAGATGCACTGTTAGCTGTGTTTCCGAACGATGCAAAAACAGTAGTAGAAACGGCCGTTAGAGAGTCGTCTCAGCAACGTGAGCAAGTTATTCGTATATTAGCCACTGCGCAACATGCGGGTGTTCAAGACGATAAGCTAAAAGAATATGCTTTGGCTGCCGGGTTATCTGAAGAAGACTTTAATTCAGCTATCAATAACTAATTCAGCAAAACTAAACAATCTTTCAATCTTACGTAAATAATGCGTAAAGATAAGACCCTTCGTCACTTTTGTAAGTCAGAGTAGGTAATTCCATATTTACTCTGACTAACGATAAGCCATGACGCAAAACAATGACGCCTTCTCCCCTTCTAAACAACCCATCGTTTGTTTAACCAGCCTATCTCATTCTGGGTCTACGGTATTCTCAATGGCATTAGCGTGTCATGAAAACCTCATATCGCTTGGAGAAATATATCAAGTTTTACGTATGGGCCCGACCTATTGGCTAAACAAGCAAGCGCATCTTTGTAGTTGCGGCGTCCCCGCTGATAAGTGCGAATTTTGGCAACCTGTATTATCACAAATGCGAAGCTTAGATATCTTAAACCCCGCAAAGCCAAATTATTATCCAGATGCTTACGCCACTGTGCTCTCTCAATTTTCTAAATTATATGGTAACGACTATCAACCCATAGATACCTCTAAGGGTGTAAAACATCTAACGTTGCTGGCTGGTTCTGAGACTATTGATGTTAGAGCGCTATTTTTGATAAGAGATGTTCGCTCTTACGCAAGCTCGCAGGCACGGTTAGCCCGGTCGCAGCCTCGCAAAGGATTAAAGAAGGTAAAGGGCCACTATTGGTATCAGATGATGCGATGGCTAAGTGACAATAAGAAAAGAGAATCTCTCTTAAACGAACTCGCTTTGCCCTTCGAAGTGGTAGGTTACGAACCGTTTTGTTTCAACCCCAGTGAAACTCTAGACAACATTTACGACTTTTTAGCGTTGCCAACAACGCCACGTAACGAAAACCTAGGGAAATCGACACATCATGTGTTGTTCGGCAATCCCATGCGAAATTGTGAAACACGTAAAGCTGAGATTCGATATGACGACCGGTGGTTTAGTGAAACCAACTACATGTTAGCAGCTGCACTTATACCTACCTTAATGCAATATAACCAAGCGCGAGTATATTCATCAGGTCAATAAGCGCCCTCATCAAGTTGAAAGCCAGCTTTAAAAGTAAAATAGAACCATAAGATTAAACACCTTTTGGCCGCCTACTGAACTAGTGATTAACCGTGTGCAATGCAGCAACGACACGATAAAGCATAAGCTCAGCATTCAACAAATCGACATTGGTTTCAATCGCTTTCATTTGCGCCTTTATCTCATTGGATGCCCTAGCGTTTAGCGTAAACATATCACTGTCGCCCGCGTCGAAACGTTGAAGCTCCATACTTGATAGTAGCTTGGCGAGTTCTGCATTTTGTTGCTGTAAACTAGCGATCTCTTTTGCTTGCACCCAATACTCATAAGCTTTTTCGAATGCTTGCTCGATGGATTGCTTACTAGATACATACTTGTGTTCAAGCTCCCGTCCTTTCGACACGAGCTTAACTTGCTCAGCTTTTGCCTTTCTATTACCTAGCGGATAGGAAAACGCCAAGGCCACTTTGCTCTCTGTACCGTCAAGTGAATTAGGTCCACTCCCGATATCTCGTGCCAAAGACGCTTTCAGGTCAAGTTTTGGCAGCAACGCATTTTTAGCCAAGACTTGCTTGTTCTGAACCACCGTTCTACTCATGCGCAATAAAGCTAACTGAGGATGTTGAGTAATTTGTTTGCGTAGCTGACTTATTTGCGAAGTACTTACGCTAAAAGGCCAATGAATATCTGCCGATAATTTAGTTTCTGTTATTAGTATCATTTCACCTTGAGTATCCCGCCAATAGTAAGACAAGGTTCGGGCATGTGCGTTGCGTTTTTGCTTTAGCTTAGCCACTAATAAACGCTGTTCTAAAATATTCGCTTTGAACTCGGTAAGCGTGGCTCGCGCTAAATCGCCTTTTTCAACCCGAGTAGACAATGCACGTTCACGTTCAGCAGCGCGGCTCAATAGTGATTCCACCGATATCACTTGCAACGCGCTCTCATACCATAATAAATACTCGGTTAACCCTTTGTGTAAAAAGCTATTCAGCAAGTCTTGCGCTTCGGCTTCCCATTGCTGTGCAGCTAACCTTGCATTTCTTACCCCTACTCTTCGTTTATCTACTTCTCGGTTCTTTAATAACGAAAGTGAAATTCCTACGCTGGCCTCCCCGCCAGAGAGGGTTTCATATTCTTGTTCGTAAACAGGAAAGTCACCATCAGACACACGGTACTCTGTATAAACTGAAGCGTTCAAAGACTGAAGTGGCTTTATTGCGCGTTGCTGCAGCGCTAGGCCATCGTAGTAACCACTTACTCTGCTGGACGTTTGTTGCTCTATAAAAGGGTCGAACTCGCTTAGCGCAATATCGATATCTGCACCGCTTTGAATTTCACCTTCAGCAATGGCCTGAGTATATGGATGGTGATATTGCATTGACTCGATAAGCTCAGTTACCGTAGGCAAAGCGGCAGCTACTGCACAGCTCATCACAGAAATATTCAATGCAAAGGCAAAAGTAACGATGTGTAGTTTTCTCATGCTACCCCTTACCAACTCGACGTTTTAGTTTGAGAAGATTCGGACTCAGCAGTTTGCTGGGGAGGAAAGTTATTCAGTTGTCGCCACAGCTCATAGCCTAACTTCACTTCCTCTAACAATACCCACGCTTTAACACGGCTTCCTAAACGCGTAGCGCTTTCTTTAGGCCATGGTACATCATCCGCGTCAGGCATTATCCATATCTGAAACGTACCAGCGGTACTTGCCACTGGCTCAACGTAAACCACTTCGCCACCGAAAGTACCTATAGAACTACCAGGCCACCCGCTAAATTGAAACACAGGCCAGCCTTCAAACTGTAAACGCGCCTTGGCGCCCTTTTTGACTAGCGGCGCATCTAGCCCTGTTACCGTTATACGTATACTACGTTTGGCGTTCAAAGGGATAAACTGCCCTAACACCGCTCCTGCTTTTACAAACGTTGAGACTCCACCAGAGTAAAGCCTAATAATAGTGCCATCTACTGGCGCCACTTTTGTTTGAATAGACTGGCGCGATAAACTCATGCTTACATCATTGATGGCAGATAGAGAGCTTGCCGCCTTAGCTTTTAATTCCTGCACCTTTATTTGCGCTGCTTCTACATCTTTGCGAGATACTAGCCCCTGCTCTTGTAACCCCATTTGACGTGCTAAATTATTTTCAGCGTTAGCTACTGCAGTTTCATTAGCTTGATGCCCAGCTTTTGCCGCCGCTAGTTGAGATTGCAATTTTTCTAATCGGCCAGCGTCGGTATCAATTAACGTGACGATAGGGTCACCTGCCTTTACTTGCATACCTTCTCGCACATGCCATTGCTTTATTTGCCCGTCAACTAAGGCACTAATCGCTTGCGTTCTATCGACTGGGTCTAAAGAGTCGACCATTCCTGTGCCGTAAGCCGTTTGCATCCAAGGTGTAAACCACAGAATAAGCGAAGCACACACCACCATCGCTAACACTAATCCGCACACCACTTTGTGAAGTTTCGGAATATGTAGTGAAGATAAAGAACTGACATTATCTAAAAATCGCTTTTCTGCACTATTCATCATTCGCTCCTTCCTGCGACACGTTTTGGCTAAGAACGCTTTCTTTTGCAGGTTCAGCTGCCACTACCTCGGCACTGTCTTTTAGATAAATAACACCGTCCAGACAATGGGCTTCAGGTGTATTGGTAAAATAAAGTACCGTACAACTAAGTTCAGACAAACGGTTTAACAACCGTAGCCGCAGTGCTAACGGAATAGCGTCGAAATGTTGATTAATGATAAGCACTTTGGGCTCTTCAATAATGACTGCGGCCAGTTTTAACAATAAGAATTCTAGCGGCTGCAATGGCGCACCTAATACCGAAACCTTAGAATCTACCCCGCTAGGCAGTGCATCGATAACGGTATCTAATTCAACCACCGCCAGAGCAGCTCTAATTTCAGCGAAACTCGCTCTTGGGTTTGCCAGTCGTAAATACTCTTCGATGGTACATTCAACGATAAGAGAGCGATCTAGCGTATTAACTGCTTGGCGTAATTCATAAGTATCGAAATCATACAAGCTTAAGTCACCAAGCAGTAGCTCACCTTTTTGCGGCTTTTCGTAGCGCTTCATTAGCCCAATAAGTTGCTTTTGAACCCAACTCTTATTCGTAGTAATGAAGTACTTACCACCCGCTTCAATTTGCAAATCTATTAAACAGGTATCGCTACCATGGGTGAGGTGTAACTTATTAAAAATTAACTGCGAAGAGTTTGGCACCCGATCTGCTTTTTCGTTAACGACTTCTTGCGGAATAACCAGGGCAGAACCTATCTTTTCAGCGGCGCCATACAATTCATAGTAAAGCTTTAAATATTGCGTAAAACGCGACAACCCGAAGAATACCGCAGACATTATTAATTCTGCCGCCACCAACTGACCGATAGATAACTGGCCTTGTACCACCAGCACACCGCCAATACCTAACAGTGCCGCACTGGCAAACGCATAAAGCAGTAAAAACATTACCACTTGGGAAAAGGTGTAATGAAAGTGGTTTTTATGTTTGGTGATGTAATTATTAATGAAGGTATCGGTACTTCTACCCGCATATTCAACATGGTCAGCCGATTTAAAAAACTCATGGGCCGCAGCAATGTCGTTTAACCATTTGGCCGAATCGTACTTTGCATGAGAAAGCTCGATAGCAGAGCGTTTGGCCCCCGTACCCCATATTTTCCATATGGCATACATCACCAATATAAGTACTAAGTTAAACGCAAATAACATGGGGTGATAAAATGATACTAGCGTAAAGCCCACCAGCATTTGCAATACCAACGCGAACCCATCCACCATAAGTGAAGGCACATTCTTCTGAAAGGTCATAATGTCGAAGTAACGCTGAGTAATATTGGTATTTTGTCTGCCTTCAAAAAAACGATGCTCCGCCATAATGGTTTTTAAACTGATCATAGCGGTAAGGCGTGCATAAACTTTGCGTTCGTAATATTCCATAATGCGCATTCGAAGCGCACTAAAAATACCCGATACGAAGAGTGTTAGAAACAGCACAATAGCAAGTATGACAACCGAGCGAACAGAGCCAATATTAGCAATACTATTAATCAATGTTTGTACCGCAATAGGCACAGCTAATGTCATTAAACTAATAGCAACACCATAAGCTATGGCAACCCAGAAAAAACCTGACTCTGGCTTCAAAATAGCAAACAAGGTTTTCCTCGTTGCGTGTAAATTAATGACTTTTCCCATAATTCCTTCAATAGCGCCGAGTGATACTTCGCATTTTATCTAGTGTAATTCAAATAAAAGAATACTAAACCTGTTATATTCTTATTAGTTCATCGTAAAAACCTTATTTATGCATCACCTCAACTATCATCATCTTTACTATTTCTATTTAGTGGCTCGCGAAGGCAGTATTGCGCAAGCCGCTAAATTACTTCACGTTACTCCTCAAACCGTTAGTGGGCAACTAAGTACTTTTGAAAATCAAATTGGTTACCCGCTTTTCGATAGGGTTAATAAACGCCTATATTTGAATGATAAAGGAAAAGTAAGCTTCCAATATGCCAGTGAGATCTTTCATAAAGGCCATCAGCTAGCAGAAATACTAAACGCCGGTGATGAAGTAAATACTAAAGAATTTGTGATTGGTATTACTAATGGTATACCTAAAGTGCTTTTTTATGACTTCGTTCATGACACTATGCGCAATTTTGCTAACGTTAAATATGTTATTAAAGAAGATAGCTTCGATGGATTACTTAAAGAACTCGCAATTAATGCAATTGATTTCATTGTGGCCGATAGGGGGATTGCTCCGGGCTCACAGGTGAATGCTAACAGTCACTTTCTTGGAGAAAGCGCGCTAAGCTTTTTTGCCAAAGCGCCCCTCTCCAACAGTCAGACATTCCCTGATTGTTTAAATCATATGCCATTGCTGATTCAGGGTAATACATCCGGTATTCACCACGCGTTAATGAGTTGGCTAGAAACAGAGCAACTTTACCCAAAGATAGTAGCAGAGTTTGATGATACCGCATTGCTAAAGCTATTTGGTAGCGAGGACTTCGGCGTGTTTTGCGCGCCGTCGGCCATATCAAATCATGTGGAAGCACAATACGGTGTGTATTGTATTGGGCAGGCTCACTCGCTGAATGAAAGGTACTATGCGATTACGGGGAAAAGTCGAGTAGATTTTACTATTACTGAATCTATTATTAAGGCGGCACGCATTATCTTAGGTTACTCACAAAAGCTTACAGATGCTTAGTTGGAATGAACTTTGAGATTTTCAATACAAAAGAAAGCCGAGCATGTGCTCGGCTTGAGTCATAGTTCCGATAACAACAATACGTTATTGATCAAGCTCTAGTGATGAAACTGACCTATTGTTTTGTGAGTCTGGGGTATTAAGACCATTAATTTCCGTATTTCCCCAAATCTCTGGATAAGCTTCCTCTAGGTTTAGTGGCATAAAGAAGTTAAGCCTTGGAACTGTACCAACTGGCTCAACGCTGTAGCCGTCGCTGTAGTCGATAGTACCTACTTGATATTCAATGGTAGCCATTAACCCTGAATCTGTCACACCAAGTAGTTCCCACTTAAAACGACGCTGAAAGACAAACGCACTGTTCTCTCTAAGACCATCTAGCGTTAAAAGGTCCCCCTCTTGCTGCCACTGAAAGTTATAGAGCGCACTGTCATCCACAAAACGAGAAACAGGTAAATCTGGCTCAGAATAATCTATCTCGGCAAAAACCCTACCGGCAGTACCATCACTATCAAAGTAGTAACTCCACAAATCTTCCGCTAGTGGCAAATCATTAACAAAAAGCGAAGCGCTCAAGGTAGAAGCCCAAACCATTGGTGGCGTAGACGTTACATCAAAACTCTCAGGTAAACTGAAGTCGATACTATGCATATCAGCCGCATACTTTATTACGTTTCCGGCCTCTTCATATTCATACACAGCAATTAAGTAGTCATTCTGCTTTTTAAATGGCGTGACTTTAACTGATTTACCGTTTACAGATAAGCTAATTGTACCGCTGTCGAAAGACCAACTGCCCTGAGTACCAAACAAACGAGAATTGACCGTGTTGTCATCGTTAAAAGTAAGGTAATCGCTTACCATACCTTCTAGAGTAATCGGGTTACCTTCAGGGTCGTTTAAGCTGTACTCAAACTCACTGTTGTAAGCGACTACCCAAGGCGATGCCAACACATCTTCACGAGAAAGCGAAATGGCTTCAGAAGTATCGCTGTAAATAGAGGTATAAGTTTGAGGATACTCTGTAACAAACTTAGGCGCGCCATAACTCTCATCAACCGCTGGCGTTATCGTTAGCTCTATAACTTGTGATACGTAGGCAATCGCATTGCCACCATTTTCGTACACTAATTCGAAACTCTCAGAAACTGGGCTTTTTTCTATTCTCCATTGTGCAGAGTAACCTTCTTCATCTGCTGCAAGAATTTGCAATACTGTTTCTTCATCGAAGTATTCAAGGTAGTTCGATGGGCTTGGCGGAAATTCAAGGCTTGGGGTTGCATCGGTGTTCACCACTACAAGTACCCCATCATCTACCGACCAACTAACACTATCTGAAAAAATGTTGTAGTAGTTTTCGGCTGACGATTTGCTTCCCGTTCCATCGTCATTGAAGGTATAAACCGCCGAACCTTTAGTCGCTAGGTACGCTCCTGCGTTATAGGTTGCAAAGGTTTTACCTGCTATCGATGATTCACTGTAGCTTTGTTGAAGCGTGTCATCTTCTAACGTTTCAACACGGGCTGTGTTAATTGCATCGGCGTACGTATCGGCATAAGTACCGTCTTCGTTTATCAGCCCTAAATCATTTAAATAGGCACGAATGGTAGTGAGAATATTTTCTTCACTGTCGGCAAAGAATGAAACCGTATCCGTACCATCAGGTAACGAAAAATCTTCATTGTCAGCAAGTACCTTTATAAAGCTTGCAAGGCCTAACACTTTCTCAAAATCGGCTTCAGCGACGTATACGTCAAAGCTTGCTTCCCCGCCGTCGTTTACATACTCAGTGTACATAATAGAAAGCGCGGTGCTTACATGGGTGATTTTACTTTCTAAGAGCAGTACATCTGAAAGCTCGTTAGTATCGTTCTCACTTGCAAGCGCTCTTAAATCTAAGAAATTACCCACCCGCGACACTAAACTTACGTGGCTTTGATCACCCGCCCCGTTAGCGTTAAGCACTAAGTAACCAGGGTTTTCACTTACAAGAATTGGAAGTGAATATCTGCCATTGCTATCAGTAGTTGCAGTCGCTAGAACGTCACCATTATTGTTAGTAGCAGTAACCTCTCCATTATTTAAAGGCGCATCGGTCGCAATACCAGTGATTGTGACAGACTGTTGGTTAGTGATCGTAACCGTTGAACTTGATGACAATTCACCATCGGTAACTTCATACGAAAAGCTCACATCGCCCATTGCTTGCGCTGAAGGCGTATAAACCAATGTATTGTTTGTAATAGTGACTTCGCCGACATCAGGCATGCCGACTGCAGAAATAGTAAGCGCATCACCATTTGGATCGCTGTCATTCGCTAACACGTCAACAGTAACTGCTGAATCGTTCAACGTGGATGCAGCATCAGCAGTTAGAATGGGAGCCTGGTTTTTTTCGTCTGAACCACCGCCGCAGGCAGAAAGAAAAGTTGCACTAACAACAAGCGCAATAATGCTATGTTTCATTACTCAACGTCCTTATCAATTTTTATTGTTTTTTTAACAATACCATTTAATTTCCAACGCATAATAGCTTATGAAAATTCGAAATGCATTACTAAGTAAATGGAATGTAAATGAATGGCACTGATAGAGATATAAGTAAAAAGCGTAAGGTACTGTTTAAATTGGAAATAAAAAAACCAGCTTAAAAGCTGGTTTTTTTCATGTTCGAAAGCTAATCAGTGTTAGTCAGCGCCGAATAAATCGCGGCTGTACACTTTATCTAATACGTCTTCAATGTCTTCTGTTACACGGTTAGCAACAATTACATCAGAAATAGACTTAAACTCTTCTAAATCTTTAATTACACGCGAATGGAAGAAATCGTCTTCGGTAATTACTGGCTCGTAAACCACTACCTCAATACCCTTCGCTTTAATACGCTTCATGATGCCTTGAATGGCACTCGCTCTGAAGTTATCAGACCCAGACTTCATGATTAAGCGGAATATACCCACAACCTTGGGCTGACGACTTACAATAGAATCGGCGATAAAGTCTTTACGGGTGCGGTTTGCATCAACAATAGCCTGAATCATGTTGTTAGGCACTTCACTGTAGTTTGCCAACAACTGCTTAGTGTCTTTAGGTAAGCAGTAACCACCATAGCCAAAGCTTGGGTTGTTGTAGTGATCGCCAATACGTGGGTCTAATCCAACACCTTCTATGATTTGCTTTGAATTCAAACCACTACGCTCTGCATAGCTATCTAGTTCGTTGAAGTAAGCAACACGCATAGCTAAGTAAGTGTTAGCGAAAAGCTTGATAGCTTCAGCTTCGGTGCTATGAGTGAAAAGTACATTGATGTCTTCTTTAATAGCACCCTGCTCTAGCAAGCCTGCAAATGTTTTGGCACGCTCACTTAGCTCACCCACAATAATACGGCTTGGGTACAAGTTGTCGTAAAGGGCTTTACCTTCACGTAAGAACTCTGGTGAGAAAATAATATTTTCAGTGCCGTGACGCTCTTTTGCCTCAACAGTAAAACCTACTGGAACGGTAGACTTAACCACCATTACCGCATTAGGGTTTACTCGCATAACTTCTTTAATTACCGCATCTACTGAACTAGTATTAAAGTAATTGGTTTGTGCATCGTAGTCTGTAGGCGTTGCGATAATAACAAACTCGGCATCTTTATAAGCAAGTTCAGTATCTAACGTTGCTTTAAGATTTAGCGGTTTGTTAGTCAAATATTCTGTAATTTCTTTATCTTCAATAGGAGACTTTTTGTCGTTTAGAAGATCCACTTTCGCTGGTACTACATCAACCGCAATAACTTCGTTGTGCTGTGCCAATAAAACTGCGTTCGATAAACCTACATAGCCTGTGCCTGCAACGGCTATCTTTAAACTTTTCGACGTATTATCCATTTACTATATCTCCAATTCTTTTAGGTATAACAATACAAATAAGATTCAATCTGAACATTGTGCATGAGTTTTTTGAAATAATCATGAAAATGCATCATAAAGGTGCCTAGTGAGCTCAAATACTAAATTTCTCTTTACTCTACACACACGTTTTTGTGAAAAATCGTAATTTAGCGATAAAGAAGCAATATACGCGCCTAATATTTAATTTGTATTTATTAGTGATTAATAACCACGAAACCCTACTATCATTACATAGCAGGGTTCCTAAGGCACTTCATTAAGTGGGGTACTAACCTTTAATCGCCAGCACCTAATCGCTCACCTTGGTAGCTACCATCTAAAACAGCTTTCCACCAACCTTCGTTGTTTAAGTACCATTCAACGGTTTTGCGAATACCGCTTTCAAATGTTTCTTGTGGTGACCAACCTAACTCACGTTCAATTTTAGATGCATCAATCGCGTATCGCATATCGTGACCAGGGCGGTCTGCAACATAAGTGATTTGCTCTGAATACTTGCTGTCTTTAGGTTGAACATCATCTAAAATGTCGCAAATTGTATTCACTACTTCAATATTTTGCTTTTCGTTATGGCCGCCTATGTTATAGGTTTCGCCAATTTTCCCTTCAAGGGCCACGAGCACTAATGCGCGGGCATGATCTTCCACATACAACCAATCGCGAATTTGATTACCTTTACCATAAACCGGTAGTGGCTTGCCTGCTAAGGCATTTAGAATAACTAACGGAATTAGCTTTTCAGGAAAGTGATATGGGCCATAATTGTTCGAACAGTTGGTTACCAATGTAGGTAGCTTGTAAGTACGTAACCATGAACGCACTAGTTGATCGGAAGACGCTTTACTTGCAGAATAAGGAGAGCTTGGTGCATATGGCGTAGTTTCAGTGAATAACGGCAGTTCAGTGCCCTCTTCTACTTCATCTGGATGTGGAAGGTCGCCATACACTTCATCAGTTGAAATATGATGGAATTTAAAACCTTCTTTTTTAACATCATCAAGCGTTGACCAATATGCACGTGCTTGCTCAAGCAAGGTATAAGTACCTACAACATTGGTTTGAATGAACTCACCAGGGCCGTCAATTGAACGATCTACATGAGATTCTGCCGCTAAGTGCATAATGATATCGGGTTGATGGGTATTAAGAACGGCTTTTACGCCGTCGGCATCACAAATATCGACTTGTTCGAACGCATAGCGCTCGTTATCTGATACAGACAAAAGCGACTCTAAGTTACCCGCGTAAGTAAGCTTATCTACGTTTACGACTTTATGTTCTGTATCATTAATAAGATGGCGAACTACTGCCGAGCCAATAAACCCCGCACCACCTGTGACTAAAATTGTTTTCATACGTGTGTTACTCAATAATTATGCTTTTAACTCATCCATCATGGCAGACAATTGAGTACGCCAATGTGTAAGATTAAGTGATGAAAAAGTATCTCGTGTGCTGGTTTTATCTAGCACGCTATAGTGCGGTCGTGAAGCCGGAGTGGGGTACTGAGAAGAAGGTATAGGCAATACTGGAATAGCCGAAGACAACAAACCTTTTTCAATACCAAGCTCTTGAATGGCTAGCGCGAAATCGTACCAGCTAGCTACGCCTTCATCAGTCCAGTGATATACACCTTGGGTTTTATTTTGCGCTGCACTTACGCACACTTCTGCCAACCCTTTAGCCCACGTAGGCGTGCCAATTTGGTCATCAATAACCGACAACTGAGGCTTATCTGCCATTAAACGCAGCATGGTTTTCACAAAGTTATTGCCATGTGATGAATACACCCACGCAGTACGAACTAAGCAACTTGCGTTAGGCAGTAATTCCAGCAAGGCTTTTTCGCCATCTGCTTTAGTTTTACCGTAAACCCCTTGGGGCTCAATAGTGTCATCAGTGAGGTAAGGCGAACCTTTGTGGCCGTTAAATACGTAATCTGTAGATACATGTACTAAAAATGCACCTGACTGCTTACAGTACTTCGCTAAATTTTCAACGGCAGTAGCGTTGATCGCGTGGCATAAGTCGAAGTCTTCTTCAGCTTTATCTACCGCAGTATAAGCCGCCGCGTTAATAATAACGCTTGGCGCTAGTTTGCTTAGCGTTTCAGATAGAACAGATTCGTTGGTAATGTCAGTATCTTCAGGGCCTAAACAAATGGTGTCTTCACCTAAAATACGCACCAACTCAAATGACAATTGGCCAGCATTGCCAATAACTACAATACTCATGTTTAATCCTTAAAACGTAGGGGCATCGACAAACGCTACGCCGTTTTCATCTTTTCCAGATAAAGACGGCTTTTCACCGTTAACTAAAGGCCAATCGATGTTTAGAGTTGGGTCGTTAAACTTAACCGACACTTCTGACGCTGGGTGATAGTAGTCAGTACACTTATATACAAACTCAGCAGACTCACTGGTTACATAAAAACCGTGAGCAAAACCTGCAGGTACCCATAGTTGGCGTTTATTTTCAGCCGACAGTAAAACGCCTACCCACTGTCCATACGTAGGTGAATCTTTACGCATATCAACAGCAACATCATATACTTCGCCGCTGACTACGCGAACCAATTTACCTTGAGTTTGTTCTAGCTGGTAATGCAACCCACGAAGAATTCCTTGGCTGGATTTTGAATGGTTGTCTTGCACAAATTCAACGTCTGCACATTCTTTCTTAAACCAGTCAGTTCGGAAGGTTTCAAGGAAGAAGCCGCGTTCGTCGCCAAATACTTTTGGCTCAATGATTTTAACGTCTGGGATGTCTGTTTTAATTACTTGCATTTACTTTCCGTACAAACTGGCAATTTAGATAAGAAGAAAGGTGGCATTGCCACCTTTGGAAAGCCGATTTCAGGCTAGATTTTTACTCGGTCGTTAATTACTTTAAGTAAATAATCACCGTACCCGCTTTTCTTCAGCGGTGCCGCTAATTTTTCAAGCTGCTCTGCATCTATATAGCCCATTCTAAAAGCGACTTCTTCAGGGCAGCATACTTTCAAGCCTTGACGTTTTTCTATAGCCGCAACAAAGTTTGCAGCATCTAACAATGAATCAAGCGTGCCTGTGTCTAACCAAGCTGAGCCTCGGCCCATTAATTCAACCTTCAAGCTGCCGTCTTGCAGATAAAGATTGTTAAGGTCGGTTATTTCAAGTTCACCACGATGTGAAGGCTTCACTTCTTTCGCGAAATCAACAACGCGGTTGTCGTAATAATACAAGCCAGTAACCGCATAGTTAGATTTAGCAACAGCTGGCTTTTCTTCAATTGAAAGTGCGTTCCAATTATCGTCGAATTCCACTACACCGTAACGTTCTGGGTCGTTTACGTGGTATCCAAATACGGTAGCACCGTGCTCTTGCTTATATGCATTTTGCAGCGAGAGCTTTAAATCGTGGCCGTAATAAATGTTGTCTCCCAACACTAACGAACAACTGTCATTTCCAATGAACTGTTCACCAATAAGGAAAGCTTGCGCTAGGCCGTCGGGCGATGGTTGTACCGCGTATTGGATATTCATGCCTAAAGCGGAACCGTCACCAATAAGGTCGATAAAACGTTGCTGCTCTTCTGGCGTGGTGATAACAAGTACATCACGAATGCCCGACATCATTAACGTAGTTAACGGATAAAAAATCATAGGCTTGTCGTACACAGGCATAAGCTGCTTACTTACTACCTTAGTTAACGGATGTAAACGTGTGCCAGATCCGCCAGCTAATATTATTCCTTTTCTCATAAAATACGATAACCCCTGCAAGTGTTATTTAAAGTGCAACGCGAGCGCTATTTAACTCATTAAGAGTTCTAGCTCGATAGTAAATACATCAATATTCAAAAATCACCATAATCCGGCTTTACTTTGCGGCCAAAGGGATGAGGAGCCATATTCGGTATGGACTGAAGAACTATTTTTTTTATCGCTGCGGCGGTTTTTGGTGCTATAGAGCTCAATGAGTTAACAACATCTAACGCAACAAGCGGATACCCTAACATGACTAATATAAAAATTAAGTGACAAGACTTTCTTACGCTACTTTGCTCTAATAAAGAATCAGTGAGGAATTTTCTCTTTACTAATAGAAAATCTCCAAACGCAGCAACTCCGTCGTGGTATTTTGCATTTCCTTTGTCAGAGGTGTTCCAAGATACGACACCGGTATCGACAACCATAAAACCTAAGTCATCAAGATATTTGAGAACATCAAAGTAAAGTGGCGCTGAGGAATAAATATCTAAGAATGAAAGCTCAATTTGAACTGCAGTAACATTTAAAAGCGTTTTTTCACCACCTTTTAATACATCTAACTCAGCACCTTGAGTGTCAATTTTTACAAAATCGATGTTATTTTCAATATCGATTAAATTATCAAGCATATCGGTATCGATCTGAATAACCTCGTCTATATCGAAACGTTCTGGATGCCGATAATGCTTTATAGTTTCAAAGTTTGGTTTGTAAAATGACGAACATTCTCTCTTCTTTGTTAAGAAGAAGTTTTTTTTACACTTACTAGCCCCGACTAATACTCTGTGATGATGATGCTCTCTATAATCAGAAAAATCATTTTCATCTAGGTTGATATCGAAGGTATGAAGTGAAACGGTTTTCTTCAATGATTGAGTTAAAAAAGATGCACGATTGAAAGAACCCACATCAATTATCTCAACTGTGCTCACTAGGTCCTTTTTCAGCATAGCTTCGCATATTGCTCGACGATACTTTAAAGGTAAAAATTTAATGGCCCCCACAGCAAGTCCTCATTTTGGGATACCTATGCTCGAGTTTTTGTGCGATAGTTCTGACCAATCTGAAATACATTCAAAGCCACACTCGCTCGCCTTTTTCTTAAGTTCTTCTCGCACATTGCTAAAAGGCAAATATCCAAGAAAATCTATACCATTGTTAATTGCAGCATCAAGGTCTGACAAGGCATCACCAACCATCAATGGCGTTTTAAAGTGGCTTGACTCAATAATTTTACTAACATTGTCAGACTTTGATGTCGGAGAGCCATATATAGCATCAAATTGCTTGGATAAACCTCGCTTCTCAAACACCCATCGAAGTTCACCCTCTTCCGAGCCACTGGCAATAAACTTAGGTACCTTTATATCATTAAGCAAATCTATGCAATGTGGGGTTATTGTTGAGCTCATATATAACTGTTTGGTTTTATTCGCATATAAATCCAAAATTTCCTGATATAGCTCTTGTTCTTTACCCTGCTCAACTTTAATTAGATTCTCGACAAAGAACTCCACATGATAGAAGCGGGACTTCCCAAAATTCTTTGCAAAAAACAAGCAGCATTGCTCAACGATATCTTGCTTAATAGAGAGAGAATCTAAAGATTCCCTCATTGCATCTATTTTAAGCTTGTTAGAGTCGAAGATTACGCCGTCGCAATCAAATATGATTACATCATATTTAGACAGTTGGTTCATAAATTGAGCCTTTAGCTATGGCATAAGAAGACGGGGTTAACGCTCTAACTTTAGTTGAGCTACATGTTACATGCATTAATTTAAATAACTCATTCACTTCGGCTTGTCTTGGGTCAAACTTCTCATAACCATCAAAACCAACAAGTGATATCGACTTAGGCTTCATTGCAAGTGCTGCAGCCAAAGCATAACAAGCAGTCAGATCATATGGCACAACACAATTTTCGTCGTTCGACTGGAAAATTCCATCTTTGACAATTACCCCATAATCTAATAAACGATTATTTGACTGAACAAAACTCAAGTCTTCTTCGCTAAACCTATGGATTGGTAAAATAACAGAAGTATTGAAGCTACTATATAATTGCTTTTGTGAAAGAAACTTACTGTTATGCGATATCACGTATGAATCTACATACTCGTTCAGTAAGGGTAATGCGTTTACTGCTAAGACGTAAGGCTTATGCTCCTCAATATAGTTTTTAATACCCGTTTCGTATGTTTCAAGACTTGGTCCATTCGCGACAACTAAAATCTCCTTTCCTTCCGCAAGCCCAATTAAATCTGAGCTACCGGAGACTTTTTCATCAACACTATTGATGCTCAAAGCCTTACTATATAGAGACTCATCAAATGAAGCTGTATCGTCAAATTCTTTCAAGAAATCGATGGCTCCTACGACCTCATCCACACCATAGTGTGAGTCAGATAACAGCTTTTGTATGTATGTTGGGTGCACGTTGTTTTGCGCCCCGATGAAATAAAGTAAGTTAGTGCCCCACCCATATTGCTTTTGCATCGGTTCAAAGTAGCGAATAACCAGTTCGTAAATTGGGTTACATTGATAATCTGCAATCCCTTTGAATTTCAACTCAGATATCAATCTTTCAGTTTGGGTATTACCAGCTCCCCGTCCCATTCCCGTTATTGTGGAATCGATCCACTCTACACCATTTCGAATTGATGTAATGCTGTTTGTTAGCCCCAAAGACATGTTGTCGTGAGTGTGTATCCCTAGATCGCCGTTCCACTCTTTTCGCAATGCGGTGATGATCCTAACAACTTCGTCTCCATCCATATTCCCAAGAGAATCAGCAAAATAGAGAGCGTCGACAGTATCCCAGGAACTAATCTCTGCTGCCAGCTCTGAAATTAACTCTGATGCTTTCCCCCCAGATTGCATCAAATTAAACCCGACAATATATCCCATGCTCTTTAATTTCTGAGTAATTTCTTTACATCCATATACTTCAGAGAAATGAGCCGCAACGCGGACTAAGCCGACCTTGCTATCACTTTTGGGTACGAATAAATTATCTATTGCTTCGTTAACGCTCAACCCTGAAGCAAGGATTGTTTTAGCGTCAACCATTACACCGTAAGTAGGTCCCGAAGGCAGCTCAATAGTTTTCAAAAAGGATTCTGTCGTGTAGGCAAACGCACCAAAATAGCCGTTTTTCTTAAAATTGCGTAAACCCAACTCAACATACTCAATGCCTGATTCAGCAACAGCATGTAGATACGCATTCACGACTTCCGGTGAAAAGTCCCAAGAGTTGTAGTACCCGCCGTCTCTCAATGTACAATCTAAAATCTTCATAATTTACCAACTAATCTTTTTTAATATAAATCGCAGCAATTCCAGCTGAAATTTCTCTTTCGTCTACGCTACCTAGTTCACTCATATTAGTAATCTCATCAAACTCTAAGCTAACGTCTAAAGCTAACTCACTATTTTCGACTGTCAAGCCATCTAATTTCATTTCAATTTCTATGAAGTTTTCATCAAAAACAAAATCAACCTTACATAGGTCATTAATAGTAGCGATTCCTCTGCGTTTTATTACTGGAGATACTAATTGCATTACAGCTCTAGTTGCATCTCCCGGCACCAAAATTGAAAACTCACAGTTTTGACTGTTTAACCAAATACCAAACTCTTCCGGAGGATAACAACTAAGGTTACCCGAGATAACTTCAGCAACGGTCGAATCAAAACCAGTTGAATTCTTGCCCCGTCTAAACTGTACTTCGTCTTTAACAAATGGAAGTATCCCTTCATTAAACTGAACTTGTTTGTAACTTGTACTATCTGAGATGTGCCCAAATGCAATTTCTTTTAAACCAATGGCTAAGTTACGCCCCTTTTCATCTTTCGTTAATTTCTCACAATAGATATTGAGGTCTATTTTCACTTTCTCAGCGATGTAACTATTAGGAATAGGGAGTTCAAAAAAATACTCCGTACTAGCTGACAACGTTACATTTAGAATTTCACGATCTTCCATTGTTAAAACCAGAGGGGCAGGAAGGTGCCCATCTGGCATTACAAATAGTACTTTTAATATAGAATCCTTTTCGATTGGTTTTTCCAATTGAAAAGTAATAGTAGCTCTCCCTGCTTCACCAATCCATCGCCCCCATTTTTCCATTGGAAGCCAAGAATTACTAACACCAGAAAACTTGTAACCTTTGTTCTGAGCGCACTTTTCCAGTGTCGCAGTCGGAACAAAGTACTTCTCAGCAACTGCCTCTTGCGAAGAGTAAAACGTACGGTTGCCAGAATAAGTGCGCTCTGAAAAACCACAACCTGAACAAACAGACAATAAGTTCCTATCGAACTCAATGGTATTTAACTTAACTTTACCGCAGTTTAAACAACGATTCTGTTGCGAAGCAGAAAGGCTCATATCTGATTCCTAAATTTGAAAATTTGTTCTGCTAAAATAAAATCTTCCGGCCAATCAATATCGAAACCCGACATCTTATCAACTTCGTACATATAAGGGTTTTCACCGATCCTATCGTTAATAGCAATCATCAAGTTCTTTTCAATAACAAACGCAGCACTATTTGCGAAGTATAAGGGGGGTAAATCTTGAGTTTGGGGCCATTTATTTTGAGCGCGATCGTGAGAAATACACTGTCCTTTGCTATCCCAAGTAAAAGTTTGTTCCTTGGTTACCGTAAACAGGCTATCACAATCTCCATTTACCACTTCTGAATTATATTTTTCAATCATACGGTCCATTTGTTCCGAACCGAAGAATGGGCTGGTTACATGCGTCCAAATACACACGCCTTGAGGCATAATCTGCGAAACATATTCAACAAACTCATCCAGTCTGTCGGAGGTTGCAAATTTCGCCGGACGCTCCTCAATAATCATTTCTTTTGAGATGCTTGCTTTCACACCGTTTGCAATTTCAAGTACAACTTCATCATCAGTAGAGACTATTATGGTGTCAATATACTTACTTTCTCCTAACTGTCTTAACTTTAAGGCTAACAATCCCCCTTCAACATCAGCAAAATCTTTTGTATTTTTGCCCTTTATTCTTTGGCTTCCTCTTCTGCATGGAACCAATACGTTATAAGAAATGTTATTAAGCATCTTAATACCTATGCCAAAATGGGATTAGTTAGAAACGAGGGGTTAGACTCGTCAAAAATATCAATGTTTGAAATTGCTCTGTACACTGGGTCAAGGCTAAGAAGGTTGTTCGTAAAGCAACTGATTAAACTTGGCCATTTGGGAGAGTTTATGTCAACTTGCGCCATTCCAGGGATAAAGGGAGTATTCAGTTTTGTGTATATATTTTCAAAAAAAGCGAAATCGATCGCTTTTTCTAAAACTGTTTCCGATATCTCTGGTTCAAGGCATGCCTTCTCTAACTCACCAAAGTATTCTGCTGTGCTTGTGCAATGAGGTGTTATTCCAAGACGACTATATCTGGCTTCACCTGCTACTACAGTTTTAAGGCCTTGTAGCAGCATTTCATATCCGGGAGTTCCCTGTACAGTACTCCCAACTTCACAAAACTTTGCTACTTCTCTATTGTTTATGTGTTTGGAAACGATACCGAAATTTGATATATCCTTGAACTTGTCATAGAGATAGGTAATCCATGAATCTCGAACATACGTCAAGTCTTTAGGATGAACCTTGACTAAAACATTAATCGATTCATGTTCCGCAAAATGGCTAATTGTCTCTTCAAGCCATGTTGAAAAGTCATCAAACAACATAGGCCCATTAGCATGAACCGCATCCGTCAGAGCATGAGAAAGTAACACAATAGTTTTCTCTCTGGGGCTCTTAATTCCTGTAGAACGGAAAAACTCTTCCTTACTCATTTCAATGTGAAACTGATTAAAGTCGGCGTAACTTCTTGACTTCGTCAACCTATCGATAAGACCTTGGCTGTATTCATCGATCGCACTTTTCAATTCACTTTTTTTACTTAAATAAAACTTTTGATAATCAGACTCGAAGTCTTTTGACTTAACAACTCTTAAATCATCGAGAGTCCTCAGAATACGAACAGAACCAAAGACTAAAGGCCAATGAAACAGGACACACCCGCCATTTTTTAAAACTGCTTCAGCAATAAAATAGTACGGGTTGTATTCTACATGCCCTAAAACAGCGATCTTAATATTGTTTTTCTCTACAATTTTACGGGCAATTTTTCTAAAGGTATAACATTCACCAAATACTTGAATAAATTCTTCATTCAACTCAGTTTCTGTTGGCTTGAGAACAGATCGTAGATAATGATCATATGCAATTCTCAGGAGATCTCTGTCATCTTGCTCAAGGTGATTATGATCGCCGAAAATAAGGTGCTTAACTGATAACTCGTTCTCTGACAGCAACGCTTTGATCTTCAATAGTTTCTCTTGAAAACCATTATCAATATTGCTAAGCGTATCTAAATGGTAAAATTCATTAACACCAAACGCGTTTGCTATCGCTTCATTAGCAATTGGCTGGTAAGAAATAAGAGGGGTTTCCCAGTTCTTAGTCGCTGAAACCAGGCTGCATTTATATTTCTCTTGTACAACTTTCGAAAGGTGGAAATTGAAGAATATATAGTCCATGTTATCGTGCATTGCATCAACAAAGAGGGACCAATCCTGTCCAGCTTTTGTCTTGTCCGACCAAAAAGCCTGAACCGAATCCAAACATTCCTCAAATTTAGTTGAACCATCAAGCTTCATTACTACCTCTCAGCAATTCAATTATTGAGCGCTGCGTATTTGCGAAGTGCGCGCTATCTTTATTCTTACTTGGTGTCTGTGACTCTCGGATATCAATTACTTCACTAAACTTGCGCAAAGATTCGTTTATGACTTCCCCATTATCTTCATCTCGCAAATACAAAAATGAGTTTTGACTTATAAGAATCTGACTAGGAATTGCAACAATCATCACAGAAAAGCGATCACCTCGATTACAAACAGTTCGCCTCTCTACAAGTTGGCCATCAATATAAAGGCCCACTTTTATTTTTCGGTTTACATCAGATTGGTCAAAAACCTTGAAAGCTAAACCACCACAATTGGCAGCATAAACCGTAGAAATCAACATCAGCTTTCTCCAACAATAATGCTTAACTCGTGCATCGCGCGCTCAACAATGCTTTCCCATGTCTGACGTTTAGAAAACTCAGACATGCTCTCTAATAAGCGATTCACAGATTCTGATGGCATAGATTCTAATTTATGAAGCTGCTGAAAGAGCTCGTCCGAGGAGAATGGGTCGAAATAAAAACCTAGTCCGCCCGAGGCCTCCACCAAACTGGAACTTAATGAACAGATCACTGGAGTACCCAAGGCTATAGATTCTAAAACGGGCATTCCGAAGCCCTCATAGAATGAGGGGTATATTGTTGCGCTTGCGTTCCGTATCAATAGAGACTTTTCAGATTCTGTAATTTCATTTATGTAAGAAATCTTTTCCGCAAACTTGCTTATATCAATGCCTTTATCGTGCGCGATTTGAGTTATTGTTTTACCCCATCCGAACTTACCTGCGATAATAAAATCGTAGCTTTCGAGAACCTCTGGGTATTGCTTTATCATCTCGAATATTAATTGATGGTTTTTTCTTGGTTCTACTGTTCCCAATATCAGCAAATAAGGCCTAAACGGTTCGTTAATGGTAGGCTCAGATACGTTGCCCAGGTAACTCGCACAACCAATTGTCACCGAATCCACATCCAGAGAATGAAAGTATGTGTCCACCTGATACTTAGTTGAATCAGAAACCGTAAAAATCAGATCATTTTGAGCAAGAGATTTGTGTATTACTGGTGATAGTTTTTTAACCATCCCTCGCTCATGAAATTCACTGCATAACAAAATGCCTAAATCATGAACTACTTCTACTTCATACTTAAATTGTTTGTCTTTACTTCTTGGAGAAAAATAGATTGCCACTATATTATCATTCGCGATTTTTGCGTAATCTAAGTAATCACCATTTTGGAGAGCTGTTTGAATCGCATCTTCATTCAAAGGTGTATCAGCCAAATCAAAATATCTGTCGTCAACGAATCCCAATAATGAAACAGGCTTAAGCTTCAATTCTTCAACAAATGAAATAGTGTAATTTTTCACGCCAGCAGATGTGACATCTAAAATCGGTTCAAGGTTGATATAAATTTCAGAAATATTACCCATAAATTTTCACCAACCGTTTAGTTGAAAGTTCACCAACTGCGCGATCCGAATACAGATGGCCGATGATTTCCTGACAAACTTTCATTTTACTCTCCAATTCGTCAGGTTCAGCTAATATTGACCTTTCCAAAGCTTGGTATACATCAGACAAGCCAACTTCGTACCAAGTTAAATTTTCAATCTTATGAAAACAAACTTTATCTTCGATATTTATCGGAATTTCTCTTGATTTAATTTCAAAGGCAGATTTGATATTTACGCAGTCACTCATCGCAGTATTCGATACAGAAACCGGGATGCATCCTCGAGCCATTGATTCTTGCAGTGGTAAATTCTGACCTTCACCATGAGATAAGCAGAAATAAAAGTCAGCCAAGTCGTATAATCGCTTAAGCTCTAACTCGTCAAGTCTTTCATTTATGATTATTATATTCTCGAGCAGTGTATCCACGCCCTTCCGGCTTCTTTTCCAAATTAAGTTTAATACTGAGGTCAATAATTTTAAGTCAGTATTACATTTGATTATCAAATATGCGTTTTTATATTTTGCAGAAAAGCTAGAAAAAGACTCTATAATCTTTGAAATATTTTTTCTATGATCATGCGGGTTAAAAACCGTCAAATATATTTTTTTATTTTTTATATCTGGAATATTAAAGTACAGAGGTTTTATCTCTGCTAGCTTATTCGTTCCAGTACTGAAATAATATGCAATAGAGTTCAGAAAACCTAAATTGTCAAAGCTCTTATTAAGTTTATTTTGGAGCGAAATATCTTCTTCATCATCCCAATAAGGGAGCCCTATCGGGCAAGGTATAAAGAGAACATTTGAAAGACCATAGTCTTCAAAAACTTTTTTCAAATGGCTGCTTGCAACCCATATCTCATCTGCCATTTTAAGCATGTTAACTTGATTGTAAAAAATCCCGTCGAATTCATTAGAGTCTTTCTGAAGTTGATTAAACTCCCAGGAAATTACCGCAATGTTGTAAGCCCCGTTAACAGGTCTGAATGCACGAAACTTCCTCATCATCAAATGTACTTCGACGTCTTTAAGTTTTGGTATGAATTCAGGGCGGGGAACAAACTTCATTTTGCAATCTGTTGCAGAGAGACACCTTTCAAAACTCTTAGCAACTACACCGTAAGAAAAATCAATATGACCAATTTCCTTATCAGGTGATGTTTTCATTGTACTAAATAATACGTCCATCTAGTTTGTCACTTATTGTTACTCATATGAGAAAGAGGATCATGGAATGTGGCGGCATTCCTTTATATACACCAATTAAATTATCTTCCTTGTGTAGTTAAATACTACTTATAGAAGCTTTTTACAACCGATTAAGGATAACAAACCTTCGACTAATATAGAACCACTCGTGATAGTTTGAATTTAATGTCAAATGACAGAAGCTTACGATTGAAGGAAACTACGAATAAGCTCTTCAACTGAGAACTGAGTCAGGTTTTGAATCTCACTGGTAAATTCGGAGGTGCATTTGTTTATGTTTTACTGCTGTAACTTCGGCTAATTGTCGATAATAGTTTTCCTCAAATTCCAAGCGGCGTTTTCGTGGATAACTTCAGTTTTGTATAAGCCGTTTATGGTTTCAACCAAAGCATTGTCATAAGAATCTACCACACTGCATACATGACGTACTGAAGCTAGCTTCAGATAATTTTTCTGAATACCAGATAGACGCATATCATATACCGCGATCACTGTGATGGATAACTCCTTTTCGCTTTCCAACTAGCCCATAATGCATGCTCAAGCGCATCAGGGATCCGTCAGATTGGCATTGATTTCATTACGCGTCATCCAATGAATTTTCGTGAGAATACATCGAAGACGAAAGCCTCGTCGGTGACCTGCCATGCAATCTAACTATTGGAACTGTATACATCTTTTTTCGAGTTTATTCTTTAACATCCTGAAACGATACTTCGGCGTTCATTCATGTAATATTGACATCGTTAAAACACATGCGATGCTTGCTCGTATTTACTCATGTTAGTACCCTTTTTGACTTCGCGAAAAAATCAAAGGGAGAGTTAGCATGGGTGGGTATAAGGACAAAGTCGTACCACGCCCCTAGGACCAATCAAGCTTCGCTCTTAATAAAGCCATAAAATGAAGGATTATCAACGTCAATTGAACTGACTCACAGCTTATTTTTCAAAGATTCAATATACCTATAAACAGCTGTCTCACTTGACATCAAGTTGAGAAAGTAACTTAAGTCGTCTTTAGCCTTGGCTTCAGCAAATACCCTTCCACTCATTACAGACATCTTACGACGCTGACGAAGCAATTCTACTCTCCAAAAGGGTAAGTTAACCTTTTTGGGGTCAATTCTTTTGCTTGGAAAGCTGCGCCCTTCCTTTTCATCATCTTGCGTTCTAACTACTAATCCATGTCTTCTATGTGAAATACCACCGAACTGAGTCTGTATAATCTCATTTAAGGATAAATTCTCGGTAGTTAGCTCACCGCTTGTACCGCCACTTTCAAAAAGATCTGTTAATTCAGGGTTCCTTGATACAACAATGTTAGTTCCTCTCCACTCGTCGTTAAACTTTGGCAGCCACGCATCTCCAAAAACGATATCGGCAGTTTCAGCGAAAATGTCGTCGCAATAGTTACACGCATTAGGTTGGAAGAATGCATGCCCCCAATTTCCGCCTAACAGGCTTGTTGGCTGCGCGGATTTCTCCTCATTATCTTTGGAAGTAACCGAAAAGTGGTAGTTGCCTACTTTGGTATTCGGAATCTTTTTCCTAAAGTCTACTTTCTGTACTTCAGAAGGGACAACTCCTAGCTGCCAAGCATTAGATTCTGCAAAAAAACGAGTCTTCATATGGCCACACACAATACCAATAAAGTATTTTAGCGAGTTTTTGAGACCCTCATCGTTTTCACAAAGTAATCGTGCAGACTTTATGAAGCATGGCACTCCAACAATTGCATAGCGTTTATCACTGTTCGAACTAACTTCTTTAAGCACGTTAGCTAACGTAGTTGGGTAATAGTTGCTTTTACGGTTACTATCAAGTTCGTTTTGCGTTTTTGATATGCGGTATTCAAATAAATCGCCGTCACAGGCAGCTTTGCCAACATGTACAACACCATCAATTAAACCTTTCTCTAAGAGCTTCTTGGTCAACCAAGATGTTAGACCGCCCGAACTACTTCCAATCAAACTTTCTTCGTCCGATTGTCGGCCCGCAAATAGTGCATTGTACCTTCCAACAACCTCGTTGAATGGAAGTAAGTTGGCACGTTCATAAGGTGCATCCAGCTGATCTTCACTCAAAGATTTGTCACTAAAGGGGCAAATTGCATTTATTTTGCTCTTCACGTCAGCTGGTAACGCAGACACATCATCTAAAGATACTGTGGGCGCACCAAGCTTACTTTCCTCTAGTCTTAAAGCGCTATCAGTCGCATAGGAGCATCCTCCGCAACCTATACACATATCTGACTTTAAAACGTCCTCAATATTAAACTCTGTTTTGCTTTGCTTAGAAGGGAACTCTCTTACATCTATAGTAATTGGACTTTCTGAGGCAAACCTCTTTATATGCTGAGCTTCGCTTATTTGCGAGGCGTTAATCTGCGATAACTTTTTTTCTGATGTGTAAGTAAATTTGGCTATCAACTCGTCTGGTATACCAAGCGCTTCAACTAGAAACGTTAAAGAGTGGCGCCTCATTTCATTAAGTTTCTGGTTAACTTTTTCCCAAGATATTGGCGCCAACATCGAACTCTCCGTTACTTGGGAGGAGGAAGTGACTAGCCTTTCTTGCAATCCAAACATATTTAACAAAGAGGTAAACCTGGCCATACCCCTTGCCGGGTTTGCATAAGCCAAAAATGGTTTGTTAAACAAAATAGAGAACGCAACACCATGAAAAGAGTCGGTAACGATGTACTTAGCCATATAGAATGAAGCAAGCCACCCTTCAACAGACTGGTCGCCGTCTGAAGAATTAAGCGCATTTACCCTTTCAAAAAGTTTGCCATTTACGGAAAGCGCATTCAATCCCAATGTATTTGACAAGTTTCTAATCACAAGCTCTTTGTCATCGTTTATGTCTAGTACATAATTGAGCAAGTAATCTTTGCTAGTTCTGCGTTCATCAAGATTGAATTTGTTAGCATAGTGCTGTGCATCTAGCAACATTGTGGGGTCTAAGACGTGAGTGGCATTACTGCTTAGCTCTTCAGCACACATTGTAACGGCAGCGTCTTCGCGTACTCCTACAGCATCGAACCGTTTTAAAAGCCTAGACGCCATAGCCTGCCGGCTTTCGTCATATTCCCATTTATCTGAGCCGAAAGATGCAGCATAGCTAAGTCTTTTTATCTCGCTATTTTCAGGTAAGAACTCAAAGAAGAAGTCATTAAGAATCTCTTTAGCATACTGAGGGCGCCATACCTGATCGCTGCCCACAACCAATGCATCAAAATCGTATTCATTGATATCGCTTTCGAGTTCATGAGAATGAAAAAAAGGCTTTGTTATTAAGGGAAAATACGTGTCTAAAAACTTTTTGTTCGCTACAGAAAGAGACAGCCCTACGGACTTAACGTATTTCTGCTTTGAAGGTTTTGCATGCGCGTGGTGAAACCGCCTATTTACAAATACCGCTTTCTGCCCCAACGTTTCTATTACTTCCATCAAAGCATAAGCTTGCAGATTTCCACCGTAGTTCTTATTCATTGGCAAGGTCAAAATCCCCACATTCAGAGGTTTTGTATTAGCTCTGCTCTTCTTTTCTTGTGGGGTATTAACTTCAGCAATAATAGATGCGATGACTTTTTGTAAATTTTGAAAGCAAACTAAGAGCTCTACGTTTTGAAAGAGTTTCTTGTGGGTATTAAACTCACCATTAAGTCTGAATTTCGTCGAGCTAGCTCGCTGAAGCAAATCAACGTGGACAGTGTTACTATTTGCTGCGTATATATTGAATGCGAAATGCACATTTTTATATTTAAAGTCTACAACGGCACATTTAGCTTGGTATATCCAAGCTTTTTTGAAAACTAAATGAATAAACTGCTCTTGTTTTGGTAAATTGCTAAGATACTCTTCAGCGTGCTGCTTAATTGTCTCCAACTTAATTGGAGTGCTACTTTCTTTCATAATCTTATGTGCCTTGAATATTAAACCTTGCGACCTTGAATTATTGGTGCATCCCCTAACTCATCTCTGATATTTTTTCCGAAACTATACTTAGGTCACTTTCGCTTACTGAGGGGTGCAACTTACGGGCAAAGCATGCACCTGAACTTAATATGGTTTTTATATCATTTCGAGCGATACTGATAGGAGAGCCTAGTCCATATCGCAAGTTGTCTTTCGATAACTCCTTTTTGAAAGGGTTCTGCTCCGAAAATAATGCACTTGGATATAAGGTTTCATCTGGCTCGAAGGTTGTTTGTAAATGCTCAAAAATCTCAGTGAATAAGGAGCTAGATACTAACCATTCAACTTGTTTGCGATGCAGAACCATCCATGTCCGTCCGACTGTGTAAGCGTGCTTGGTCCAAAATGCTTTTCGGAAGTTTATTTCATCTTCGGTCAGACTTCGTATGAATAAACGTTTATTGCCTATTTCTTCGCAATACAGTGCACGTCTTTCCATTACCCTGCTTATTGGGTTTAGATTTCCGGTGTGCAATTCTCTATCAACTTCACTATCGCACACAATTTGTAATCTAGAGTACTTTCTTTCTACACGAGAAAATTCTTCACTTTGCTTAAGCCAATAGTGTGGTTTGTTTGGCTTAAACCCAAAGCAAAAAGAGGTTTTATTATTTTCTTTTTGTTCGAACTTCAAACGCTCAAAGAATTGACGCTGTGAAATTAGAGGTATATCCACGCCACTCAAATTAACAAAGTAATCCCAACCAGAAACTGCTAGCGCCTTTTCTATACTTTTCTTCATCTGGTAAATTTGAGAGGGGCCACACCAGGTGACAGGCATACTTTTAGAAGTGCTAAAGCCACAGATACCGCTGTGAAAGCTTTGACTCAATGACTCTAAGCTACTAACGTCGCCATCGTACGTCACATTGATGTGATTACCAAAATGAGAAAGGTGGCTAACTAGCCACCTTAAACGGTCTACATTACCGTGATGCTGTATGTCATAGTAAATCAATGCAATTCCCCTTCAGAAAAGAAAGTGAAGGTCTAAGGTTACGACAGAAATTACAGCTATGCATTTAATGACATCTTATCTTCTATTGAGATTAATGTAGATATGAAGTTTTCAGCTAAGACGCTATTGCTATTTGGAAGGAGATAAACCTTTTTGCTGTCGGAAGCTTTTGCGAAATACATTTCATTTTTATAAGCAAACTTATTTTCGAAAAAGTTAATTGTCCAAGACTCATCAAGCGTGTTTTCGGCAAGCCCATTTTTAACCACTGCAAACGCTTCAGTAACAGAATCATCTTTTTCACTTTTCAGCTTCAAATAGGCATCTCTAACTCTCGTTCGAGGATGTTGTCCAGTACGCTCTTTAAACCTATGATTTAGTAAGCGAATGATTTCTATATCAGCGAGATTCATAGACCTGTTAACTGCAGCAGCTTGCACAGTTAGCTCGACATCTAGGAGTTTACTACACATAGCCTGAGCAATATCTAAGCCTTCTGAAAGCATAGCATCATAATCAAAAACATGGATATGATTTGCTATTATGCTCCAATTATCTATTACACTTGAAGCATTTAGAATTTTAGATTGGAATGGCTTCAGAGCATGATTCAGGAAAAACTCAGACCATGTTTTACTTTCGCCTTGTTTAACCGATTCTTGCCAAGCTGAAACCAATAACTTCGAATACGCTCTCTTAAAGAAGATAACTTCAACAGTGAATTTTTCAGTAAATTTAGATAGGAAGCTAATATCTTCTCTCGTCAAGTCTTCAAAATTTTCACTTGATACTAACACTCTGTCTTCGTCTGTTTCGAAAAACTCTACAATAGTATCTGTATCTCTCTGTTTTATCTTTTCAACTAGCTTGTGGTGCCCCCACTGTGGCCCTATCAAGCTATCTGAATACAGAACGCCTTGGAGCTTCAAAGCATCACTCTGTTCAAACAAGTTTTTTTGTATATAGGTACTTCCCGTTTTATGCGGACCTATATGAATAAATAGCTTTTTCATTTACTTCCTATAAATTTTCTTCAACGCACACTAAATTGAAGTGAATATGCCTACTGACTCAAATATCTTTTTAAATCTCGCCACTCCACTAGTAAACGAGTAATTCTCTTGTGCGAGAAGTTTGCTGTTTTCGCTAAAACGTTTCCACAACGCCTCATCATCGTACAGTTTAATAATTGCTTGGACCCACGCTTCTGAATCGTTTGCGATGAGAGTATTAATACCATTCGTTAAGCCAGTTCCTTCCGCTGCAACATCCGTCAGAACCGTTGGCGTAGCATAGGCTAATGCATCTAGCACTTTACCTTTTATTCCCGCTCCAGATAGCAGCGGAGCAATGAAGATACGGTGTTCGTTATATACTTTATCTAACGACTCGGCGAACCCAACTATATCGACATTCTCACAAGCAAATTTTTCAAATTCTTTTGGTATTTTACTGCCATATACTGTAAATGTAATATCAGGTCTCACCGATTTTAACTTAGGCATTACCTGTTCAACCATAAATTCTACAGCTTCAACATTTGGCTTGTGGCCATAGCCACCTAAAAATGCAATTCCGCTTCTATCTAAGAAGCCTTTGCCTGAAGGCTTAGGATCGACTACCCATGGGGTTATGTGCATGTTGCATGTTTTAGCTAAATGGCTCGAGATTACCGCTTGTTCGGTAGTGTTATAAGTTAAGATAGCATCAACCGCTTCACACACAGCCAACTCTTCATCACGAGTTAATAATGCTTCATCCATTGCCTCTTCATCGCTTTTAAGAAGAGCTGCTCTCATTTCTCTTAGGAAATGAAGGTCGGCATTGTTAAATAAAATAGGTTTATTCTCTGCCTTTATACGTTCTATGTAATTCTTCGCTACTTCATAACGCGTAATGTAGACCGCATCCATTTCCTCTAATCTACGGTCTAGAACATCATCCAATGAGTAATAAAAAGGAACGTAGAGCACCTCTACTCCCATATTCTGTAGTTTTTTGGTATGAAGTCCCATAATTGCAAGATTTTGAGGCACAAAAGTAACTTTGAAACCAAGCGCCAGCATCATTTCAATTTCTTTTAATGCTGCGTGACTTCCAGCATCCACTCCTTCCATTGGTGTTGCATAATCAATTACTAGAACTCTTTGCTCAATATTTCGGTCTTTTTCTAAATGTAAGTTTGATAAAGAAGGTTTTGTTCCGTGTTTGTAGGAGTTGAACCAAGTTCTCCGAAAAATGGCTTCGTTAACTTTTTGATATTGCTTTAAACCTTTCGACACATCTATACCATGTGACTGGCCTTCGAAGTGAATTACTTCTGAGTGCGGAACGTAAAGCACTTTATACCCAGCTTCTCTCACTTTGAATGACAGATCAGTATCTTCGTAGTAACAAGGCGCATATTCTTCGCTAAATCGGCCTACTTTTTCCCAAACATCACGGGAAATGCATAGTGCAGCTCCGGTAACGTAATCAACTTGTCGAACATAGTTCCATGAACAATCGTAGGGATTAGCATTTCTTCCAGCGTTCCAAGGTTCACCGTTAGACCAGACAATTCCTCCAGCTTCTTGGAGAGTGCCGTCAAGGTTTAATAATTTTGAGCCCGTCATCCCTACGTTCGCATCAGCTTCGTGCTGGCTGATAAGTTCGTCTAACCACAAACTTTTTACTTCGGTATCGTTGTTTAGAAATACAATATATTCGCCTGATGCGATCTCTGTAGCTTTGTTACAACTTCTAAGGAAACGTAAATTCTCAGTGTTTCTAGAAACTTTGAGATTAGTTATGATTTCTTCAGCTCGGCTAGTTTCATCTGTAGAACAGTCATCAGCCAGAATGACTTCATAAGGTGTTTTGTTGAAGGCTAGTAATATTGAAGCGATGCAGTGATAAGTAAGTGAAAACTTATTATATGCTGGAACAATAATTGACACTTTAGGGTTTTCAAAGCTAGGCAAGGTTAGATTAGAAAAGTTTTTTCGCCCTTCATAGCCTTCCACTAACACACTGTGCGCCGTGCTTAAGCTCTCAATATCTATTGTTCTTTCTTTATCGCGCAACTGAAGCGTTAATGATTCGTATCTAGAGTCTGCGCTTGGTGGCTTACTGATATAATGAGGAATACTTCTGCTATGGTTCAAGTATTCCCATGGGGTGAGCACGGGGTCGCCCTGAATTTCTAGCTTGCCACAGAAGGCTGGCTCTCCATATATGAAAGCCACAATGGTATGCTTTACATTATCTAAAAACTTTGCGGGAACGTATATATAACCATAGCTTGTGTTTTTGGAGCTATCGCATTCAAAATGACCAATTATCTCACTCCCTACTCTAAAAGCTAGGGTGAATCCCCCTTGAGTCACTTGCTTGTTTCGAATGATAAAAGATAACTTGTTGCCGACAAGACTTTCAAGCGAAACAGCCGCCCTACTAAGGGTATTTGACACTTTGAATTTAGAGGTAGCTATTTTTTTATCACTGGCTTTATCTTTGATTACAATAGCACTTTCTTTTCGCAAAAGTTCATTATTAAGGACTAGACTAAAACCGTGCACACCTTTATTAATATTATTGACACTTAAGTCTTCTCGGAATTCATTGGCAACTCCAGTTCCTAGTAACTGACCAGCTTCATCGCATGCTACGATCTCTAGTGGGTGTTCATCACCTAAGTCCGCAGCCCAACCTCTTAAGATACCACCTTCAAAACTATCTATGTGGCCTGCCAAATTTTTATTTGTCATCGTATTCCTTACAAATTATTTGTTCTGTACTGCAAGAGGCTCTGCGTAATAGAAAAACGGAGCTATTTATTATTCACCAAGCACGAAAACACAATAGTGTATTCATATGTACTGTTTTCTTCAATAAATAACGTGAAACCGCACTTACAGTGGCTCTCGCTTATCTAAACTGAATATCAAAGTGGAGAAATCAATTTGATTTACTGCTACTGACTCTACGGGCTAAGCTTTTTCGTAATTTTTGCTTTAATTTTTTTGATTACAGGGCCATGAGGACGCTCTTTCAGCGCAGCGTTTACAATGTTCTCAGCCTCTGCATATTCGCCTCTACGGTACATTAGGTCTGCAATATCGCGCAGAAACTCGGCTTTCTCGTAGTTCGGCATCCTCTCAATTTGCCCTTGGGAGAACCACTCTGAACTTTTTCCTTCAAATTCTAAATTAAAAAATTCAGCTAGTTTAAATATCTCAAAATGAACTGACCTTTCACTTAGTTTAATCGCGATCATCTTTTTTAACTCATCAAAGAGTTCTGGCTCTCTTTCTGACATCTTTTTAAGCAGCTTGAATATTTGGATGTTCAATTGCATTGCGCTCAGAGGTGACGATTTACCTTTCTCTGTTTTTGACAGGCTACGCACCTTGGAAAGTACCGCCTCAACTTGATATTTGAAATTTGATTCTGTTGTTTGTTCCAAACGATAGTACAAATCCTTTGAAACACGACTCTCTATGTCATGCTGTTCAACATCCGTATCAGCTATTCTCTGCAAAAAAATATCAACCTTGTCATTGATATCTTCAAACTCATCTGATAACACGAAATTCAACATCCGTTTTAGCTCTAATGCGCTTAAGGGATAACTTCGATTAAAAAACTTATTTTCTATAATGAAATTTTTTTCGACTTGTTTATGGTCAAGTCCTAGTGACATTAGAAAAAGCTTTTGAATTGGTAACGTCTTTAAAGTAGCTTCGCAGTAGCTTATTAGTGCTATCTTATTATGGCCATACTTTTCCAACCACCTAGCATGGGCTTCACTAGTTAGGAAACCGTTTGGTTTCTCTAATTGCGCTTTGCAGTAACTGGCTATATCCGTCGTTAAGAAATGCCTTTTTACTAACTGAATGTAATTCGAATATAAAGCCTCTAAAGGGGCTCGGTAGAAAGCGACAAGTTTGAACTTTAAGTCACCGAGTAAAACCGTCAGCTTATCTGGAGAATAGAAAATCGACTCCGCAGAAAGTAGAAGTACGCAATTATTGTCTTTTGCCTCTTTGACATAATCACTGAGAATATTAGCAGCGTCATCTAGCCTATTTTCTATTAAGGCCAGCCCTAATGCAGAGTGGCCACCGGATATACCATTTTTATCCAAAGCGTGTTCAGGATAGTGAAATCCATGCTCTCTCAGGGTTTCTCTGTTATCGAGGCAAAACTTTTGGATTGCGGTCGAGCCAGTTTTTGGAGCGCCAATATGAAAAATAACATCTTCATTCGTTACAGAGGAGAATCTCGGTAACTCAATATATGATTTGCGTGTGAAAATTGACTTCATGTTATTTTTGTAGTTTATAGTTAGACATTTTTTCGAGCTTTTCCCTTCACTAAGTATTGTGATAGATCTAGACCAGTAGACCGCCAATGGAAAATTAGTCGGGCCGACCTACCCCAATTTTATCAGGTAACTATTGATTCGATTTCTTTTAAAAACTCACTTCTATCTACACCATCAAGCCAAGCTTCGCGCTTGTGAGACTCTTTGCCTATCTTCTTTTTAAGCGCTCTGTTTTTTTCTAGCTGCACAGGATTTTTAAAAGTCGGAGCGTCATCAGAAATTAGACCGGTGTTAATTGCAGGATACACCCAGTGCTTTTCCGTACTGCCGTTATATCCCCGTCGAATGAATCTTTCAGTCCACTCTACATGCCCTGCACCGTAACCACTAAACCTTGGGTCCAGGTATCCTATATTCTCCATCGCATCTTTACTGCAAGCTGTACATTGCCCTGTAACCAACTTACACAAGTATGGTGAAGTACTTGACCCTGTGCCAGAAACAACTGCCTCTTCTTTTTTGATTATTCGTTTATGCGCATAATTGATGTGACCCCATAAGAGTGCTGCAATCACCCACTCTTTTTGCCAGTTTTCTTTATTTGGCCGACAGTCGTCCTCTAACAGAATTAAAACATCAACTTTTTTGACTTCATTAAGGTAATACAGGGCTCTGTTTTTATTTCGAACAACGCCTTTATTCGCGCAATTCGTATGAGGAACCTTATTTTTTTCACACCACTCTACTGTATCGTCTTTACTGCCGTCGTCAGCAACAACAAGTTGATAATCACCTGTTGTGAACGCTTTGATGGCTTCGACCGTTTTTGCTAAATGGTCCTTTCTATTATAGGTGATAACTCCGATCCCGACATTGAGCGTAGTAATATATTCATCTGCTATTGATTCAAACAATTCAGATATAACAGGCCCGTCTGAACGAAGCATTTTAGCTCTTGCAATTAACCAAAAGCTTGTACTCTTATTAACACCTCTAAAAAGTATCGCTAAATCTCTAAAAATCTCAGGCGCAAAATTTTCATTCATAATGAATTCATTAACTGGAAAATCTGCATGATTCAATATCAATGTAGCTAGTAAGGTGACGTCTGTATACGATGCACAATTAGCAACTAGTGATTTTGCTGTATCTAAAGAAATTCTTATTCTGATTTGGTTATCAAGGTCCATGCTTTTTAAGCCAAGGAGCCTTGAGAGTTCTTTATTACCCTTTTCTATTTCTTGTTTAACGAAGGCAAGTTCAGAACCCTTTAGGGTAGAGTTCTCTTCTTTTACGAGACTTTGAGCACATATGCCCGTGTTCTCCTTTTTGTCATTAACCTTTTCACGTACGAATCCAAGGTAACGTTTCATCCGTTGTTTTCCTGCAACAACCACACTTCGGAGGGCGATTCTTTGTAAAAAGTTTTTCATTTCAAAGTAAATTTCATAACTGGTATCAGCAAGCTTACTTGCTCTAAAATTGGAATATCGAAGCTAGAGCAATAACAACTCTATATTGCTTTTTTCTAGTATGCGACAACCTTGTATGGTATGTAAAAAGGCCATTAAGTAGCTAATATAGGCTAACAAACACGCTTATATTTAAATTAGCCAACGGTACCTTCAAACAATAGGACATGAGTTTTTTTCTCAACGACTTTAATACTCTGACCCGCACTAAAACTGCTCGGGTATCTATATGTCTTTCCAATAAAACCATTTCTATGAATGTTCCGCTCAGCAGCAACAGGTCTATAGTCGGCGATTCTTATCTCATCTACAATATCACCGTCTAGGATCACATCAGCTTTAAGTGCCTCTTCACTCTCAAAACAACAAGCCCATACATTGAATAACTTCCCTTTATCTTTAGGTGCTATGTGAAGTTCTCCGAAACGGACGATAGGCAACTCTTTTCTAAAGAGACTTTGGTGCAAATCAAATCGTCTTAAAGCATATTCGTATAGCTCATAATCCTGTGCATTTTCTTGTCTAATTAATGAGAGCTCATCTTCACTCAATACATATTCGCTTGAAGACTTTGCTGCGTTCTTGTTTATATCGAGTTCTTTAATATCAGTGCCATAGTAATAATTAAACAGTTCTAATGACTCGCTATAGCGCTCGGTGATTCCGATAAAACCTATTGCATCGTTCCAAATACCACTCAACGCCTTCGATTGCATGTTTGCAAAGCGATTTTCCTTGATAAAGCTTTCAAAACTTCCAGTATAACCATGAAGTCTTGAAAAATGTTCGTAGTGAGAACGAACTTGTTGGGCTGGGTTACGAACAAAAGTAACGACACTCTTAGTATTAAAAAACGGGGCATATTTGGGATAAATAACATGCCCAGACAAAAACTTAGCGTTCTGTTTAAAACTTTGCGCGGCTAAATATCTGTCCCTTAGCTCATATTCATATTTTACTATATCAGGATGGGTCTCTTGATTCCCTTGACCATAATCATAGTAAGTGGCTTCGGAACCAAAGTACTCCTCTGCTGCTACGCGAAAGCTAGAGCCAGCGGTTTTGGGGATGTGGATAAAAAATAATGGAAAATTGTTTTTCATAATACTTCTAAAATTCAGTTACTATTTAAGCGAAAAATTTTCATGGGTATTGGACAAATTTGGGTTATAAGCTGAGTCATTGCACAATAGCTTGTTCCACTTATCCTTCATGTAATCACTTTCTTTGTTAAATCGCGTCACCTTCTCTGGCGTATTTTCTTCACCGCGGCTTATCGACTCGTGATGGTAAAGTTCAGCCCACGGGGTAAATAGGTTTCTATAGCCTGCAGTATGTACCTTCAAGCAAAAATCCACGTCATTAAAGGCCACTGTCAAATCTTGTTCATTTAGTCCGTCTACTTCTTCAAACACAGACTTGCGGACTAGTAAGCATGCTGCTGTAACTGCTGACATATTTTGAACAAGATGCAAACGGGTGAAATACCCCGGTTCGCTCTTATGGAAATATTTGTGAGAGTGACCGGCTACTCCGCCTATACCAAGTACTACGCCCGCATGCTGGATAGTATCGTTAGGGTAATAAAGCTTCGCACCTACACAGCCAATTTCGGGCCTAAGGGCATGCGACACCATTTCTGACAACCAGTCTTCGTTTATAACTTCGATATCGTTGTTAACTAGCCCAACTACTTCACCTTCGGCCTGCGAGACTGCAAAGTTGTTAATAGCAGAATAGTTAAAAGGCTTATCCCATTTTAAAACTCTGAAATTAGCTTTAGTATTAGTGTATTCATTGAAAAGGCCTAAGGTTTTTTCACAGGTCGTTTGATTGTCTACAACAATAATTTCGAAGTTCTTATATGACGTTTTGTCATAAATAGACTCTAAACACTGCTTTAAAATGTCGTAACCATCTCTTGTCGGAATGACTAAGCTAACCAGCGGTTGCTCATCTGGCAACGCCCAATTAACTTTATACGTATTTGGATATTTGCCTTTATCAACTGTAGCATTTTGGCCCGAATGTTCGAGGAAGTGTCTTATTGCTTCAATGCCAGCATCTGTCGTGTACGATTTAGCAGAAGCATTCGAGGCTGTCGAGTTCTCAATAACACGCCAGTGATAAAGAATGAAAGGTAAATGCACAACTTCATCATGATTAAGTCCGGCGGTCGCTCGTAAAAGTAAATCGTGGTCTTGCGAACCTTCTACACCCACCCTAAATCCACCTATCTTTTTAAGCACACTTGTTTTGTAAACTACCGGGTGACATATGTAGTTTTGGCTTAGAAGTAAATCTGGGTTCCAATCAGGTTTAAAGTGCGGCTGATGGCGATTGCCCTGCTCGTCTATTTTATCTTCGTCGCCATAAAGCACTTTCGCGTTTGCGTTATCTGTTATAGCTTTCGCAAAGAAGGATAACGTGTGAGCAGGTAGCGTGTCGTCATGGTCGAGCAGCAAAGTATAATCGCTAGTAACCATGCTTAAAGCGGCGTTACTTGATTTGGATATATGCCCGTTTTCACTTAGCAGATTCAACTTTATGTTGGCGTGCTTTTGTGCGTACGACTTCAATGTGCTGATAGTATCGGCGTTGGTCGACGCATCATCGGCAATACATAGTTCCCAATTTTTGTGAGTTTGTTGCAGAACAGAATCGATACACTCTCTTAAATAAATAGGGTCAGTGTTGTAAGTAGGAAGGATAATAGAAAATTTCACTTCTAACTGTTCTGGGGTGAAGGTTTGCTGCATTTTCTGTAACGCGCGCGGCTCGTCAAACTCTACCCAAAAGGGATAGCTTTTTTCCATGACTCCTGTGGTAAAAGTCTTGTTATATTCTTCGTATACTGTCTCTATTAACTTTCCACCGTTAAGCTTGCGGTTTGTATCAAGATATTCTTCTACATCATCGACATGACTGAGCAGCTTATACAATCGCTGCTTCATGTGTCGCATGGCAATGAAAGACGGCACTTTCGATATCATGAACGTGTTCAGAGTAAACTCAGTTTCTGCTTCACAAGGGTCGAAGCGAAGCATAGTATTGTTATTTTCAAGATAGAAAAGGCGGTTTACAAATTTGGTGCTGTGCCATGGTACGTCAACAGAGGTTAGCTCGCCTTTCTGTAAGTTGGAATACAACTTTCCCACGTGCGACTGATGGTTTTTTTCAGTTATTTTTACGCGAAGAAGATACCATCCTTTCGCAAAGCTTCGTGAAGGTATGCGGCGAGCAGGATGAATAATAAACTGTGGATCATCACCGGTTGACAACCAGCTAGAGCCATTACTTTCGGTCGTGGTTTCATTCAACTGGTGGTGAGGGACAATGATTAACTTTTTGGCTAGCCGATATGCTAATCGTTTTAGATTAGATGGCTTTAGTACTTTTGATAACAAAATGCGTAAACACCCTATTCCTATGCAATGCTAAACTGCTTTCCTTAATATTGCATGGTTCAGCTACTGAGCATGCAAACCAGCTATTACAGCTAATAATAACCTATTTCAAATAGTGGCAACACAGGATATTCGTCATTTTAACTTCTAGACGGTACCCCTGATAAGAAAAAAGCACCTTGCGGTGCCTTTTTGAAATCTTATTCTTAATTATTTGGCAACGCGCCCATATCTATCAGAAAAACGAACAATATCGTCTTCACCAAGATAAGCACCCGACTGAACTTCGATAAGCTCTAGGGGGATCTTTCCTGGGTTTTCAAGTGCATGAACCGCACCAATTGGAATGTAGACCGACTCGTTTTCTGTAACTAGCTGTGTTTCTTCATCAATAGTTACGTTTGCACTGCCCGATACTACTATCCAGTGCTCAGCGCGATGGTGGTGCATTTGGACCGACAGCTTTTCGCCAGGCTTAACAGTAATACGCTTAACTTGGAAACGGGCACCATTATCAATTGAATCGTAACTTCCCCAAGGACGGAAAACTTCACGATGGAATTGAAATTCTGGGCGTTTTTCAGCTTTAAGTTTATTGACTACATTCTTGATGCTCTGTGCATCGTCTTTGTGAGCGACCATCACCGCATCTTTGGTTTCAACTACAATCACGTCTTCTAAACCAATAACTGATACTAAGCGCTGCTCAGCATTCACGTAACTATTTTTTGTATTCTCTAGAATGGTATCACCAACAGAAACGTTACCATTTGAGTCTTTTTCAGCAGTTTCCCATAATGACGTCCAGCTGCCTACATCACTCCACTGTGCATCAAGCGGAACCATAGCAGCACTGTCAGTTTTTTCCATTACAGCGTAATCGATAGAGTCATCTGGGCAGTTAGCAAAGATGTCATGATCAACACGTATAAAATCTAGGTCTGGGGTTTCAGTATCGATGGCGCGTATACAGACATCTAGCATTTCAGGGCTGTATTTCTTAAGCTCTTCTAAATACCTGCTAGCTTTGAACATAAACATGCCACTATTCCAATAATAGTCGCCAGAATCTACATACTCTTTTGCAGTTTCAAGCGCGGGCTTTTCAACAAACTCAGCAACTTCATAACCATCACCAAGTGTACTCCCGGCTTTAATGTAGCCGTAACCCGTATGTGGTTGATCTGGCACTATACCAAACGTCACTAACTTACCTTGATCAGCTAATTTTTCTGCTTTTTCGATTGCAGTATGAAATGCAGGCTCATCTTTAATTAAGTGATCAGCTGCTAGTACGAGTAAAATAGGGTCTTCGCCATTCATCGTTGCATGCAACGCCGCTAGTGCAATAGCAGGTGCAGTATTACGACCTACTGGCTCTAGTAAAATACCGCCATGGTGAATGTCTTTTTGACGTAGTTGCTCTGCAACTAGAAATCGGTGTGCATCATTACATATGAAAATGGGACTTTGGGCTTTAGTCCCATTCAACCGAACAATAGTGTCTTGCAACATGGTGTTATCGGATGTGAGTGACAAAAACTGTTTAGGCAACGCCGCTCTTGATTTTGGCCATAAGCGGCTCCCGGTGCCGCCTGCAAGTACTACTGGTTTCATGCTCATTTCCTTAATGGGTGAGAGAACTCTCACGTCCTGATACTTTATTATTTGCCTAAGTATACAAAGTATTTTTTTAGTATGAAACGGTACTACCTACAATTAACCGGATTAATTATTAGTTGATGTAGATATTAATTTTAAAAAACAAAAAACCCGGCCTAAGCCGGGTTTTTTAATAATTCTGATAACTCAGAATTAAGAGTATTTATTACTCTTCAGTTGCTTCTACTGCTTCTTCTTCAGCTTCAACAACTGGACGGTCTACTAGTTCAACGTATGCCATAGGGGCATTGTCGCCAGCACGGAGTCCGCATTTAAGAATGCGAGTGTATCCACCTGGACGAGCTTCGTAACGAGGACCAAGCTCGTTGAATAGTTTACCAACAACTTCTTTATCACCAGTGCGGGCGAAAGCTAAACGGCGGTTTGCAACGCTGTCTTGCTTAGCCATAGTGATAAGAGGCTCAATAACGCGACGTAATTCTTTCGCTTTTGGTAACGTCGTTTTGATCACTTCGTGCTTGACCAAAGAGCCGGCCATGTTCTTGAACATAGCTTGACGATGGCTGCTGTTGCGATTCAACTGACGACCACTCTTACGATGGCGCATAGTTTTATCCTTCTCTACAAATCAGTTTATTAAAAACCTGATTAATCTTTTTCAGCGATGCTCTCAGGCGGCCAGTTTTCTAGGCGCATACCTAGAGAAAGTCCACGAGATGCTAGAACATCTTTGATTTCAGTTAGCGATTTTTTACCAAGGTTTGGCGTTTTAAGTAGCTCAACCTCAGTACGCTGAACCAGGTCACCAATGTACTGGATAGCTTCTGCTTTTAAACAGTTAGCAGAACGTACAGTTAGCTCTAGGTCATCAACTGGGCGAAGTAGAATCGGATCAAATTCCGGCTTCTCTTCTTTCGCTTCTGGCTCAGACACATCACGTAAATCTACGAATGCATCAAGCTGTTCAGCTAGGATAGTCGCAGAACGGCGGATCGCTTCTTCAGGATCTAAAGTACCGTTCGTTTCCATATCGATAATCAATTTGTCTAGGTCTGTGCGTTGTTCAACACGGGCAGACTCTACACTATAAGCTATACGCTCTACTGGGCTGTATGAAGCATCAACTAATAAACGACCAATTGGACGATCATCTTCTTCAGAGGAGCGACGGGTAGAAGCTGGTACATAACCGCGACCCATTTCTACTTTAATGCGCATGCTGATTTCAGCTTCGCCAGTTAAAGTACAAACTAAGTGGTCAGGGTTAACAATTTCTACGTCGCCATCATGCTGAATGTCACCAGCAACAACAGGGCCAGCGCCAGATTTCACTAGAGTTAGGGTTGCCTCAGTTTTACCTTCAAGGCGAACCGCTAAACCTTTAAGATTTAGCAAGATTTCAATTACGTCTTCTTGCACACCTTCTTTGGTGCTGTACTCGTGAAGAACGCCATCAATTTCTACTTCAGTAACTGCGCATCCTGGCATGGATGACAACAAGATACGACGTAGGGCGTTACCTAGAGTGTGGCCAAAGCCGCGCTCTAGTGGTTCCAAAGTTACTTTGGCACGAGTAGGAGAAACGTTTTCGATCTCAACTAATCTCGGTTTAAGGAATTCAGTCACAGAACCCACAATGCTTCCTCTTTAGTTAGCTTTACTTAGAGTAAAGTTCAACGATCAACTGTTCGTTAATTTCCGCAGACAAATCAGTTCTTTCTGGTAGGCGCTTAAAAGTACCTTCCATTTTAGTGCTGTCTACTTCAATCCAAGTTGGCTTCTCGCGTTGGTCAGCCAGTTCCAAAGCAGCTACGATACGAGCTTGCTTCTTAGCTTTTTCACGAACAGAAACCACGTCTTCGGCAGAAACGTTGAATGATGGAATGTTCACAACTTGACCATTTACCATGATCGCCTTGTGGCTAACTAGCTGACGTGCTTCTGCACGTGTGCTAGCAAATCCCATACGATAAACTACGTTATCAAGACGCTTTTCTAAAAGTTGTAACAAGTTTTCACCTGTGTTCCCTTTTAGACGTGCAGCTTCTTTATAGTAGTTACGGAATTGCTTTTCAAGAACGCCATACATACGACGAACTTTTTGTTTTTCACGCAGCTGAACACCGTAGTCAGACAAACGGCCACGACGGGCTCCATGCTGACCAGGCGCTGTATCGATTTTACATTTAGAATCGATTGCGCGAACGCCGCTCTTAAGGAACAAATCAGTTCCTTCGCGACGGCTAAGTTTGAGTTTTGGACCCAAATATCTTGCCATGATCTTTCTCCAACTGTCCGTCGATTAAACGCGACGTTTTTTCGGTGGACGACAACCGTTGTGAGGAATTGGTGTCACATCGGTAATATTTGTGATCTTATAACCAGTAGCGTTAAGAGCACGGATCGCAGACTCACGGCCTGGACCTGGACCTTTTACAAACACTTCTAGGTTTTTAAGACCGTATTCTTGTGCAGCAACACCTGCACGCTCTGCAGCAACCTGTGCAGCAAATGGGGTAGATTTACGTGAACCACGGAAACCTGAACCACCAGATGTCGCCCATGCTAATGCATTGCCTTGACGGTCTGTAATAGTCACAATTGTGTTGTTGAAAGACGCATGGATATGAGCCATACCGTCTGCAACCTGACGTTTAGCGCGCTTACGCGTACTACGAGCTGGTGCTTTAGCCATAACTTATTCCCCGTTTACTTCTTAATTGGCTTACGAGGACCTTTACGGGTACGCGCATTTGTTTTAGTGCGCTGACCACGTAGAGGCAAGCTACGACGGTGGCGAATACCACGGAAGCAACCCAGGTCCATCAAACGTTTGATGCTCATAGAGACTTCACGGCGTAAATCACCTTCAACGGTAAATTTAGCCACTTCGTCACGAAGCTTATCAATAGTCGCTTCGTCTAGCTCTTTGATCTTTGTATCTTCTGCAACACCAGCACCTACACAAATGCTTTTAGCACGTGTAGGACCAACGCCATAGATCGCTTGGATAGCGATTACAGCATGCTTGTGCTCAGGAATGTTAATGCCAGCGATACGGGCCATTAACAGCACTCCTCTAATTTATTGTTGACGACCTAAAAAGCCCGATAGGATACTTACCCGTCAACTAAATTGCAAATATTTAGGTTCTGAACACTTTAAACAAAACCAGCAGAACCTGATAAGTATAAGTCAGGCCCTGCTTATTAGCTTTGCGAGTATTCAGTACCGCGTAGATTAACCTTGCCTTTGCTTATGCTTCGGCTCTGTACAAATTACGCGCACAACACCGTTGCGTTTGATAACTTTACAGTTACGGCAAATCTTTTTAACTGATGCACGAACTTTCATTACATCACTCCCCTATCTTATAAATTAAGGGGCTAACTTAACGGCCGTAGCCTTTAAGATTAGCTTTCTTCAGAACAGACTCATATTGACTACTCATCAAATGTGTCTGCACCTGTGCCATAAAGTCCATGATAACCACCACAATAATTAGAAGCGACGTACCACCGAAGTAGAACGGAACATTCCAGGCAATTAGCATGAATTCAGGCACCAAACAAATAAAGGTTATGTACAGCGCGCCTGCCAGAGTCAGACGAGTCATTACCTTATCGATATAACGCGATGTTTGTTCACCAGGACGAATACCTGGTACAAACGCACCAGACTTCTTCAAGTTATCCGCTGTTTCACGCGGGTTGAAAACCAACGCCGTGTAGAAGAAGCAGAAGAAGATTATCGCTGTTGCGTATAACATCACATACAGGGGCTGACCTGGAGATAGCATAAGTGCTACGTCCTGCAACCACGCCGTAGATTCATTCTGTCCGAACCATCCTGCGATAGTACCCGGAAACAAAATGATGCTGGAAGCAAAGATGGGTGGAATTACACCAGCCATGTTGACTTTCAGTGGTAAATGCGTGCTTTGCGCGGCAAAAACCTGACGGCCTTGCTGACGCTTTGCATAGTTTACCACAATTCTGCGCTGTCCGCGCTCTACAAATACCACAAGGTATGTAAGCGCAATAACAATCACAGCCATCAACAACAAGAACAACAGGTTAATGTCGCCTTGTCTTGCTTGTTCTGCCGTCTGACCTATCGCTGTTGGTAGACCGGCAACAATACCAGCAAATATCAATATAGAAATACCGTTACCGATACCTCGTTCAGTAATTTGCTCACCTAACCACATTAGGAACATCGTTCCTGTGACCAAGCTCACTACTGCCGTAAAGTAGAATCCGAAGCCAGGGTTCAATACCAGTCCATTAATTAGGTTCGGCAGACCCGTCGATATTCCAATTGATTGGAAGATAGCCAATACCAACGTTAGATAACGTGTGTACTGACTAATTTTACGACGACCTGCTTCGCCTTCTTTTTTAAGCTCTATCATCGGTGGATGAACCACCGAGAGCAACTGCATAATAATTGATGCAGTAATGTATGGCATGATGCCCAAAGCCAGAACGGATGCACGCTCAAGCGCACCACCGGAGAACATGTTAAACATTTCTACAATGGTACCTTTCTGTTGCTCGAACAAGTCAGCAAGTACAGCTGGATCGATGCCCGGAATAGGAACATAAGAACCTAATCTGAATACAACAATCGCACCGAGTACGAACAACAATCTTGCTTTAAGCTCACTCAAGCCGCTTTTCGCGCCTGAATCCAATCCTGGTTTAGCCATCTAGCTTATTCCTCTACTTTACCGCCAGCAGCTTCAATCGCTTCTTTAGCGCCTTTAGTAACCTTTAAACCGCTTACTGTAACAGCGCGTGATACTTCACCGCTCTTGATAACTTTAACGAACTGAATCTCTTTTTTCACAAGACCAGCTGCTTTTAAAGTTTCTAGAGATGCTGTATCACCATCAACCTTTGCGATTTCTGCAAGAGTTACTTCGTCAGTAACAAAGCTCTTACGTGATGTGAAACCGAATTTAGGAAGACGACGCTGAAGTGGCATCTGACCACCTTCAAATCCTGGCTTAACACGGCCACCTGAACGGCTTTTTTGACCTTTGTGACCTGCGCCACCTGTTTTACCTAGACCTGAACCGATACCACGACCAGTACGCTTACCAGAATGTTTAGCTCCTGGAGCAGGAGCAATAGTATTTAAACGCATAACTTACTCCTCGACTATTTCGACCATGTAATTAACACGGTGAATCATGCCGCGTACACTTGGCGTATCTTCCAGTTCACGAACATGGTTGATTTTACGAAGGCCTAAACCTTTAAGCGTAGCTCTGTGCTTTGGCAGACGGCCAATCGCACTTTTAGTTTGCTTTACTTTAATCGTTGCCATGTCTGATTACCCCAAAATTTCTGATACAGACAATCCACGTTTCGCAGCAACTTTCGCTGGAGAATTCATCTCTGTCAGCGCGTTGATTGTTGCACGAACAACGTTGATTGGGTTCGTAGAACCGTAACATTTTGAAAGTACGTTCTGTACACCAGCTACTTCAAGTACTGCACGCATTGCACCGCCGGCGATGATACCGGTACCTTCTGATGCTGGTTGCATGTAGACTTTAGAGCCAGAGTGACGACCTTTAATTGGGTGCTGTAACGTGTGGCCGTTAAGGTCAACGTCAACCATGTTGCGACGTGCCTTTTCCATAGCTTTCTGGATTGCAGCAGGCACTTCACGTGCTTTACCGTAACCGAAACCTACGCGACCATTACCGTCACCCACTACTGTCAATGCAGTAAAACTAAAGATACGACCACCTTTAACCACTTTAGATACGCGGTTAACAGCAATCAATTTCTCTAATAGTTCACCGTTCTGAACTTCTTGTTTAGCCATTATAAACTCCTAGAACTGAAGGCCAGCTTCGCGAGCTGCATCAGCTAATGCCTTAACGCGACCGTGGTATTTAAAACCACTACGATCGAAAGCCACTTTTTCAATGCCTTTCTCTTTAGCGCGTTCTGCAATTGCTTTACCGACTATCGCCGCTGCTTCAGCGTTACCTGTTGACTTAAGATCTTTTGCAAGTTCTTTATCTACAGTAGAAGCCGCTGCTAATACTTCAGAACCGCTAGGAGCGATTAACTGAGCATAGATGTGGCGAGGTGTACGGTTAATTACCAAGCGATGCGCGGCCAGTTCACGAATTTTTGCTCGTGCGCGTGTAGCGCGACGAATGCGAGCTGTTTTCTTATCCATCGTATCACCCACCTACTTTTTCTTAGCTTCTTTACGACGTACATGTTCGTCAGCGTAACGTACACCTTTGCCTTTGTAAGGCTCTGGTGGACGGTAAGCGCGAATGTTCGCCGCAACCTGTCCTACAACCTGCTTATCGGCGCCTTTCACGACGATTTCAGTTTGCGTAGGCGTTTCAACGGTAATGCCTTCAGGCATCTCGTATACTACTGGGTGAGAGAAACCAAGCGTCAGGTTTAGTTTGCTACCTTGTGCTTGCGCACGGTAACCAACACCATTTAACTGAAGCTTTTTCTCAAAACCTTGTGAAACACCTTGAACCATTGCGTTAAGAAGAGAGCGTACAGTACCAGCCTGTGCCCAGCTGTCAGCGAAACCTTCACGAGGAAGTGCTTTCAATTGGTTCTCTTCTTGTACAACTTCTACAGCGTCGTTAAAAACGCGGGTCAAAGTGCCTTTACTACCTTTTGCGGTAATTTCTTGGCCAGCGATAGAAATATCTACACCTGAAACCAAGTCTACTGGGGCTTTTGCTACTCGTGACATTTCAACTCCTCCGTTATGCTACATAACCGATGATCTCACCGCCCATGCCAGCGTTACGCGCTGCACGGTCAGTCATCACACCTTTAGAAGTCGACACGATCGCGACACCCAATCCACCCATTACTTTAGGAAGCTCATCTTTTTTCTTATAGATTCGCAGACCTGGGCGGCTTACACGCTCAATAGTGTCAATTACTTGCTTGCCTTCGAAGTACTTAAGCGTAACTTCTAAAACAGGCTTAACGTCACCAGATGCAGCGAAGTCAGTAATATAACCTTCAGACTTTAATACTTCACAAATTGCTACGCGAAGTTTAGAAGAAGGCATAACTACAGAAACTTTCTCTGCCATTTGGCCGTTACGGATGCGGGTAAACATATCCGCGATAGGATCTTGCATGCTCATTATCAGCTACTCCTTACCAGCTGGCTTTTTTAAGGCCAGGGACTTCGCCGCGCATCGCTGCTTCACGCAGTTTGATACGGCTAAGACCGAATTTGCGAAGGTAACCATGTGGACGACCAGTTACGCGGCAGCGATTACGCTGACGTGAAGAACTTGAGTCACGTGGCAGTTGTTGTAGCTTAAGAACAGCGTCCCAACGCTCTTCTTCAGATACGTTAACATCGCTGATAGTCGCTTTAAGTGCGGCACGTTTTTCTGCGTACTTAGCTACTAGCTTAGCGCGCTTTACTTCACGGGCCTTCATTGATTCTTTTGCCATAACCCTACACCCTACTTTTTAAATGGGAAGTTGAACGCGTCCAGCAGAGCACGTGCTTCTTCATTTGAGTCCGCACTGGTAGTGATAGTAATATCCATACCACGAACTTTATCCACTTTATCGAAATCGATTTCAGGGAAAATGATTTGCTCACGCACGCCCATGCTGTAGTTACCACGACCGTCGAATGACTTAGGGTTCAAACCACGGAAGTCGCGAACACGTGGGATAGCGATTGAAATCAAACGCTCAAGGAATTCCCACATACGCTCGCCGCGTAAGGTTACTTTACAGCCAATCGGATAACCTTCACGGATTTTAAAGCCCGCTACTGATCTTCTAGCAACTGTAACAATCGGCTTCTGACCGGCGATAGCCGCCATGTCAGCTTGAGCATTCTCAAGCACCTTCTTGTCAGCAATTGCTTCACCTAAACCCATGTTTAGAGTGATTTTTTCAATCCGAGGGACTTGCATGACGCTTTTGTACCCGAACTGCTTAGCAAGTTCAGCTACTACTGTTTCTTTATAGAAATCATGCAGTTTCGCCATCGTACTCTCCAATATAATTAAACAAGTTCGCCGTTAGATTTGAAGAAACGAACTTTCTTCTCATCTTCGAAACGGAAACCAACGCGATCTGCTTTGCCCGTTGCCGGGTTAACAATCGCAACATTAGAAACGTGAATAGAAGCTTCTTTCTCAACAATTCCACCAGCTACACCCAATTGTGGGTTTGGCTTAGTGTGCTTCTTGATAAGATTAACACCTTCTATAATTACACGGTTATCAGCAATAAGCACTTTAAGGACTTTGCCTTGTTTGCCTTTGTCTTTACCCGCTAATACGACTACTTCATCATCACGACGAATTTTATTAGCCATTATCGTGACTCCTTATAGTACCTCTGGGGCCAATGAGATGATTTTCATGAAGTTTTCACTTCTCAACTCACGGGTTACCGGTCCAAAGATACGCGTACCAATTGGTTGCTTGTTTGCGTTAAGCAAAACAGCTGCGTTGCCGTCAAAACGAATGGATGAACCATCTGCACGACGAACGCCTTTTCTAGTACGCACCACCACTGCATTCAGTACGTCACCTTTTTTAACTTTACCGCGAGGAATTGCTTCCTTCACAGTAACTTTGATGATGTCACCGATACCTGCATAACGGCGATGCGAGCCACCAAGAACCTTAATACACTGAACCCTGCGAGCGCCGCTGTTGTCTGCAACGTCCAGGTTAGTTTGCATTTGGATCATGTTAGTGCTCCGCTCTATTATGAGACTCTGCCGAGTCGTTATTGCTGCTAAACCCAACAAACATTGTTGAATTTATATACATACCCCCATAAAAAGGGCGCGAAACTATAACAGAAATTTTGAGCTAGAGATAGCGTTAAATTGGATTATTTTTAATCGATGGGGAATTTGAGTGAATTGTTTCTGAAATGCGAGGGGGTCGCACGACGCATAACTTGAATAGCGCCAGAAGCAGGTGCATATTATACGCATGATTTTATAGTTTGTCTTGTGATTTTATATCCCCCGTAATACATCCATAAAAAAGCCCCAGCATTGCCGGGGCAGATAGCCAAAAGTTGGCTATCAAGCAGGATCTTTAAACTTCTCCTGTTTATAAGACAAGTGATAGTTAATACAGTCCCCTAACCGCGAAACGCCTACAGGTTTTGATATGAAGTCATTCATTCCTGCTCGCAAACACTTTTCCTTTTCGCCACTCAGCGCATTGGCAGTAAGTGCAATGATAGGAACGGTTTCACCTAGTGCTCTAATTTCTTTCGTGGCAGCTAACCCGTCCATCACTGGCATGTGGCAATCCATAAAGATAAGGTCGTATGGCTTTTTCCGCGCAATAGCACTTTTTACCTTAGCGAGGCCTAACGCACCATCATTGGCGAGCTCTACCGACACACCAATTTCTTTTAATTGCTCTTTAATGACTATCTGATTTATTTCGTTATCTTCAACCACTAACACACGCGATTCTGACAGCACTCTTTTGCAAAGCGGTGTGACCTTGTTTGCTGCGATAGCTTTTTCTTTCATTACACCGGCATTTGCACAATCTAGGGTCATGGTAACGATAAATCGAGCCCCTTCCCCTATCGCGCTAGATACTTCTACGTTGCCGTCATAATGCTCAACAATATTATTCACAATGGCTAAGCCTAAACCTGTACCGCCAAAGCGTCGCTGTGTCGACTCTTCGGCCTGAAGGAATGGCGAAAAGATGACTTTTTGCTGCTCATCACTAATACCAATACCCGTATCGGTAACAATTAGCTTAACCCTAAAGCGCCCTGCACCATACTTGGTACATCGCGTACTAATTTTAATTGAGCCTTTATCAGTGAACTTCACCGCGTTGTTCATAAGGTTCATCAGTATCTGACTTAATCTTAACGAATCAGCGAGAAATAACGTATCTGAAACCGCCGCCGTTTCGGTGATAAATTCAATCCCTTTTTTATCGGCTAAACGCCTAAACATAGGTATTTGTTGCTCAATTAACTCTTTTAAATTAACAGGCTCAACATCATAGGTCATATGCCCTGAATCAATTTTTGAAAAGTCTAAAATATCATTCACAATATTGAGCAAGGATTCTGCGCTGCGCATAGCTACATGGGTATACTCTTTTTGCTTTTCATTAAGCGATGTACTGCAAAGGGTCTCGAGCATGCCTTGCACACCATGAATTGGGGTTCGTATTTCATGGCTCATGTTTGCTAGAAACTCACTTCGCGCTTTAAGGGCTTGCTCTGCGATCGCGGTTTTTTGTTTCAAAGATTGGGTGGTGTTAAATCGCTCAGTTATATCTCGAGTTGCACCGATAATTTTAAGGCAGGTTCCATTTTTCATAATGGGGTGTGCACGACTCTCCAACCACCGTTTTTCCCCGCCATCGGTAATAACTTCGAACTCGTAAGCCCAGTCATTGCCGTTTATGGCAATTTCTTCCATTTTAGATTCGTAAACATTCCGTACTTTTTTATTCGCTATAAAGTTAAGTGCATGGGATGGGGTGATGTCTTGCTTTTCGTTCATTTGTAACATGCGCTTCAAAGACGCAGACCACTTGAGTGCACCTGTTTCTACATCAAGCTCCCACGTGCCAACACCCGCCAATTCAGTAATCTGGTTTAAAAGCGCGTTTTGTTCTTCTAAGGCATTTTTCTGAGAAATGATTTCACTCAACGCTTGTTCACGTGCCACCTCTGCCCCTATCCAGTCGGCAAGCAGCAGTAAATAGTCATAATCTAAGGCTGTGAAACTGTCGCTCTTCGACGTAGTAGAAGAGAAGTTGAGTGTGCCATATAGCGCAGCATTCACATGTATAGGAGTAGCTAAGTAGCTTTTTAATGTGTAGAGCGCATAACACGGGTGGCTGTTGCCTGGCATTACGTCAATGTCGTTATAGGCCACGATACCATTTGCATTCACGGTATCAGCGCAATACGTATCAGATAATGGAAACTCAGCGCCGCTTACAATTTCATTCAACGGTGAAATGGCCTGCACCACCGTGTAGGTGCCATTTTGCACAAAGCTAACAATGCCGGTTTCAAGGCCTAATACCTCAGTGCCAATTTCTAGCAAACGGGCCACTTTTTCGCTGAAGGATAACCCGCCATCGGTAGTAATTTTGTGAAGATCTTTAATTACACTCATGAGGATTTACGCCCACCTTTAAAAAGCCCTTAAAACAAAAAAAGACCATTACAGGGAAGTAATAGTCTTTTCTAAAGGTAACTGAAACTCTCGGTATTTAAAGCATACCAGCATTAGCAATTAGTATAATTTTCACATAAGTGATTAATACAAAATGTTAATTTCATAGCCAGTTGCGGTATCTGCGGGTTCTACCGTAACAATATAGTTCTCTTCTTCGTTAAATCCGAATAAGGCTGTACGGTCTAGCAGAATTTGTTCTTCGTTATCATCTTCGTAAACGGCAATGATTTCGTAGTAATCAGACGGTAATACTTCACTGTCAGTCTCGCCAAACTCTAAATTTTGTAGGTCGTATTCTGCAGTATCGATAGTTTCATCGTTACGTACTAGGTAGAAATCCACATCATCAAAGTCTTCAACAAGATTAATGAAGTTCACTGTTTTATCGTACGCTTGAGGCAGTCCACTTTCTACGAATGTTACCGCGCCAAGTGCGCCCGCTTTTTCGTAGATTAGAATTGCTTTACTTTCACCTTGGTTCAACGTGATAAGCTTATTGCTTAGCGTTGTGGCTTCACCAGAGGTATCCGTTACTGTTACGCGGTAATCGCCATACCCAATTTCAGTGAATTCAGATAATTCCCCGGCATCCAGTGAAAATGCAACATCCTCTTCGTCGGTGTTGCCACCAAAAGTCACATCAAGTGCAGTGGTAATATTTGTCGAGTTATAAATACGGTACTGTGAGTCTGCTTCAACATCGGTTAACGCCGTCACTGATGATGAATTCAAAATAGTGTCTACAACCAAACCTGATTGAATTGCGCCACTTACATCACGCATGGTGAGTAGGTATTCAGTTTCGTATGCAAAGTCTATTGTCTGTGATTCAAATAGAACTTCAGTACTTCCTGGCTCTGTTAGATAAATGGTGTACTCATCTTCATCAAAGTAGTCGCTGTCATCATCTGGATCCCAGTAGTCAAACTCAATCATTTCAGAGGCCGTTACCGTACCTAAGAAATTTGCCGCTTCAAACGGGTCGCCAGACTCGGCTAAATAGAAGTCGTAAGAACCTTCATCAATGGTTACAGACAAGGCGAATAACCTGAAGTGATCTTCTAGCGTTTCACGGGTATAGCTGTAATCGCTAATAATGGGTGAATCAAAATCACCACTCATTACGATAAGACGCTTGTCACCATTTTTAAGGTTAACGGTGTAAGTATCAATAAGTACTTCTTGGTCATCTGAGTCGGTGCGAATGAACTCAAGTTCAATTTCACCGTTGTCCATTGAGTACATCGCAGTAGTATCACCAAATTGCGCAGAGCCAAAGCTATCTCCATCGACTTCTCGCATTTCTACATTCGCACCATTTGGCGAAGCATTATAGAATTGTATATAAGCATACGAGTAATCGGAGCTGCTGTCAGAGCCACCACAAGCAGCTAACCCTGATATTGCCACCAGACCGATAGCTACGTTTCGTAACCAAGCCGGAAATTGAAATTGCATATACTGAACGTCCTTACTAAATTCGTGATTGTTTGAAGGGAGTTACACTGCCCAGAAAGGCGTGAACTATACTGCCGTATGGCACTACAAAGCTTGTTATAGTTCACACCTTTACGCTGCCTTTACAAAGCTGACAATTCACTACAAAAGTATTTTGTCTTTCTATACAAAAAAGCCCCTATTACCTGTTTATAAGGTAATAGGGGCGAGCTTTTTATTTGTAAGTTAACTATTCATAGGAATACGATAACGTTACGCCACTGTAAGTTGTGTAAGCACGAATTCCGATGTGCCAGGTACCCGCTGCGGGTGCTTGGAACGTACACACTTCGTTATTACCATTCTCATAAGGACGGCAATCAAAGTCACTGGTTTCGGGCTGTGACCCAAATTTCATATACAAATCGGCATCGCCACTACCACCTGACGTTTGTACCGTCATGGTCGTTACACCTTCAGGAATAGTCCACGTATAACGATTCCAATTGCTTTGTGATGCAGATAGTCCGGTAAGTTGACCTGACACCGGCTCAACAGTTGGGTCGGTACCGGGATCTGAACCGCCACTGCCGCCGCAACCATTGGTATTCAAGTAACTGTAGGCATCTTCAAGTTGCATCAGGCCAAAACCATACAAATTGTCTCGCCCATTTGCTCCCTTGTCTTCAGCCGCTGATGTTAACGCATTTCGGATCTGCGTGTTTGAGCACTGAGGGAAGTAACTCCATACTAAGGCCGCGCCACCTGCTACGTGAGGGGTAGCCATTGAAGTTCCACTTAAAGACGCATATGTGTCTGTAGGGTATGTTGAATAAACGGCACTACCCGGAGCGGCTATTTCAACTTGGTCATTGTACTGACTGTAGCTTGCTCTGTTTTCATTTGAATCAACAGCGGCAACCGACATGACTGCATCGTACGAAGCAGGATATGACTTCGCGCTCGTACCTGCATTACCGGCCGCAGCTACTAGCAACAAGCCATCGTCGGTAAAGCTTTGCATGGCGTTTTGCTCGGTTGTAGACGCGCTGCCGCCACCTAAACTCATGTTAACCACGTTAGCCCCGGCACTTTGACACTGTGAAATGGCATCAATAAGATCAGAGGCGTAGGTCCAATCACCACTGTCATTGAATATCTTAACGATATGCAAATTCACGCCAGGGTAAACACCAACAACCCCTTCGCTATTGTCATAAGCGGCAATGGTGCCCGCCACATGCGTACCATGACCATTGCCATCGTTATACCAATTCCCCACGGCACTATTATTCGCCTGACCGGTTACTCCGTTGTTAGTGCCAGGTAAGTCTGGATGCCCTAGGTTGTATCCCGTGTCGATAACACATACACGCCGAGCGGTAGTATCTGCTTGCGAAAGCTGATTAGCTTGTACCATGGTGTAACCGTAAGGCGTGGTTTGCGCCATAGGTGTGCGCTTCACATCTACTTCAATACTTTCTACATTTGCGTTGTTACGCAGTTTATTGAGGGCACTTCGGCTTAAAGACGCCGCCATCATGCGATGCTTTCCAAGCTCTTTACGAACCTCTCCCCCCACCTTCTGTATTTCACTGCGGGCTGATTGCACTTCAAAAGGTCGCTTCACAATAGATTTTGTGGCCTGAACTAGTTCAGCCGAGCCAGATTTGCTGCTATTGGCATTGCTAATAACATCTGTCGTTAATGTTTCTTTGAATTTTATAATATAGCGCTGTTCTTCTTGTGCAGACTCGCCTTTCAAAACAAGTCGTTTACCGAGTAAAGATTGAAGCGATGCTTTTTGCTCTTCCACTTTTACTGGTGCATTGGTTGTGTTTGTTGCTGTCGTGTTTTTTGTGATTGCTGCAGTTGCAGCGTGACTTACTAACCCTACAGAAACTGCAAGGGCGATGGCTGATATACTTGTGTGTTTCATATTCACTTTTATTTCCTGTTATCTGTCTTGTCGTGTTTCAACGCTTTACAGCGCTTTTGAAACTTCGTTGTTATTAATAGACATTCAGGGCAAACGCTACTTCCTACGAAAGCACTCCATGCTCAAATTCGCAAACGGCCCACCTGCCTTTTGATGTGGCATTGGGTAAAACATCAAATGCGCACCATTTAACTATTAAACATAGAATCAATGAGTTAAGTATTACGAAATGTTCCTCACGTTGAAAATATATACGTAAGTTGTAGATTGAATTGTGCTTAAGTAGCGTTGGAATTTTGGTAAATGCAGAGATGGCGCGAGGTTCGAATGTAAAGCGTCAATTTGTAAGAAAATATTAATTTATAATTTAAATTACCTTAAATATTTACTTGTTAATTTCACGCTTTTCCTAACGCTTTTCAGAAACGAAAAAGCCGCTAACGGATACGTTAACGGCTTCTGTGTTTTGCGAATCAGTCTTTTGCAAATATGTCTGTAGCTAATGTAAGTTTGTAGCTAATAGTTATATACCAACTCAATAAAAGCTAGTTAGCCACGTTGACGCACTATCTCGTACAAGCACACACCAGTGGCAACCGATACATTCAGGCTACTTACACTACCTGCCATCGGTAACTTCACTAATTCATCACAGGTCTCTTTGGTAAGCCTGCGCATGCCTTTACCTTCAGCGCCCATCACTAGTGCGGTTGGGCCATCTAGTTTTATATCGTAAAGGGTTTTGTCGGTTTCGCCCGCCGTGCCCACAATCCATAAACCTTTATCTTGAAGGTGCTTTAACGTACGCGCCAAGTTAGTTACTTGAATAAGTGGGATAACTTCCGCTGCTCCGCACGCGACTTTGCGCACGGTGCCGTTAAGGCTGGCCGATTTATCTTTCGGTACTACCACTGCATGCACACCCGCGCCATCGGCGGTACGCAAACAGGCGCCTAAATTATGCGGATCGGTGATACCGTCAAGCACAAGCAATAATGGCTTGCTTTCTTTGTCTAAGATTCTATCTAAGTCAGCTTCATCCATTACACGAGCGGGTTTCGCTCTAGCGACCACGCCTTGGTGCTGTTCGCCGTTAACTTTGTCGTCTAGTGCTTTACGCTGACAAAACTGTACTGATATACCAAATCGACGTGCTTGATTAACAATATTAGTCAAACGCTCGTCGTTACGGCCTTTTAATACCATCACTTCCATTACACGCTCTGGTTCTTGTTCTAAAACCGACTGCATTGCATGTAAACCATATAACCATTCTTGCTGTGCCATTAACGCTTATCCCCTTTCTTCGAACGCGATGGTGCCCCTTTGCCTTTTGGCGCGCCCTTTTTAGGGCCTCGCTTAGCATTTCTAGGCGGCTTCTTCGCACTGGCTACTTTAACCTTCTTGCCGCCGGGGCCGCGCAGCATAGACTTATCCAGCAATAAATCAATTTTTCTTTCATCTAGGTTAACCGCAGCCACTTTTACTTCTACAGTATCGCCTAGTCTAAATTGACGATGACCCGACTCACCCGCCAGTATTTGTTTAACTTGGTCGTAGTGATAGAAATCGTCATCGAGTGAGGTAATGTGCACTAGGCCGTCAATGTGATATTCGGTTAAGCGAACAAACAAGCCAAAGTTTGTCACTGAGCTCACTACGCCTTCGAAGGTATCGCCAACATGGTCAAGCATGAATTCACATTTAAGCCAGTCAGCAACATCACGGGTTGCATCGTCGGCACGACGTTCGGTCATCGAGCATTGTTCGCCTAGCTGTTCGATTTCTTCAACCGTGTAATTCTTCGCACCTGAAACCGTATTGTTGCCTTTTTGCTTGGCAATAATTCCTTTTAATGCGCGGTGAACCACTAAGTCTGGGTAACGACGAATAGGCGACGTAAAGTGCGCATAGGCTTCAAGGGCTAAGCCAAAGTGACCTAGGTTATCGCCATCGTAAATAGCCTGCTTCATTGAGCGAAGCAACATGGTTTGAATCAGCTCTTCGTCAGGGCGACCACGGGTTTTTAATACCACGTCGGTGAAATCTGCCGGTAAGGCTTCATCGGTAATTTTGTGCGGCACGCCTATTTCAGCTAAGTAGCTTGTGAAAGCTGTCAGCCTATCCGCATCGGGTTTATCGTGTACACGATATAGCGTAGGCGCTTCATTTTCAGACAGTGTTAGTGCAGCACTAACGTTAGCTAAAATCATGCACTCTTCAATAAGTTTGTGGGCATCGTTACGGATAAGCGGCACGATGTTTTCAATTTTACGCTGGGCGTTAAATACAAACTTACTTTCTTGGGTTTCAAACTCAATTGCACCACGGTGCTGACGTGCTTTTTTCAACGAGCGATATAAATCGTGAAGATGACGCAAATGCGGCACTTGTGCTTCATATCGTTGATGAAGATCTTTGTCGCCTTGCAGTATTTGCCATACCTTGGTGTAAGTTAAACGAGCGTGAGAATTCATTACGGCTTCATAGAATTGGTAAGTATCTAACTTACCTTGAGCGGTAATGGTCATCTCGCACACCATACACAAGCGATCAACTTCTGGGTTCAGTGAACACAAGCCGTTAGACAGCACTTCCGGTAGCATAGGAATAACTTGCTCAGGGAAATACACCGAGTTGCCGCGCTGCTGGGCTTCATCGTCTAACGCTGTGCCGTTTCGTACGTAGTAACTTACATCGGCAATGGCTACCCATAGTTGCCAACCACCATCATCTAACGGTTCACAATATACGGCATCATCAAAATCGCGAGCGTCTTCACCGTCTATGGTAACAAGTGGAAGCTGACGTAAATCGATTCGCCCTTCTTTTGCTTCATCTGGCACTTGCTCGGTAAGGCTTTTAACCTGTTTGGTAACGCCTTTTGGCCATTGGTGCGGAATATCAAAGGTGCGAAGCGCCATCTCTATTTCCATACCAGGCGCCATATGTTCACCTAGTACTTCAACAATTTTACCCACTGGGCTCATTTTACGACGTGGGCGCTGCGTAAGCTCAACCACCACTATTTGCCCCATACGGGCGCCGTGTACGTGTTCAGGAGGGATAACAATTTCATACTGTAGACGACTGTCATCTGGCACAACCATGCCAAACCCTTGCTCTACAAAGTAGCGACCAACAATAGGCTCTGAACGCGGCTCTACCACCTGCGTAATAAAGGCTTCTTTACGACCGCGGCGGTCAGTGCCACTTACTCGTGCTTCTACAATATCGTCATGCAAAAACAGTTTCATTTGGCCTGCACTAATGAACAGGTCTCCGCTTTTATCTTCCGGGCGTAAAAAGCCGAAGCCATCACGGTGGCCAATGACTTTACCGCGGAACAACTCATCTTGATCTTGAAGAATGTACTTCTTTTGACGGGTGAACTGAACTTGCCCTTCTCGCTCCATGGCGCGAAGGCGGCGTTGAATGCCAATGCGAGCATCTTCTTCTTCGGCATTTACTGCCGTACATATTTCAAGAAAAGACATAGGTCTGTCTTCTTCTTTCAATAAACTCATCAAAAACTCCCGGCTTGCTACCGGATTTTCGTACTTTTCTTTCTCGCGCTGATAATGCGGATCATCACTCATAGAGTTGTTCTGTCGCCTCGTTAGTTTATTCATTTTTCAAACACTGTTGCCCATGTTCTACGCATAGCAATTTTAAAGCGTTCGATTTACGCACAGTATAACAGCAATCTGCACAAAACATTACGTTATAAAACTGCCATGCCAGTGTCATACACTTTCGATATATCTTTAGTTCTCAATCACTAAAAAAATAACCCTTACGGACATGCCTTATGGACAGACGTTCTTTTATTAAATTAAGTTCTATTACCGGTGCCAGTGTTGCCATTGCAACAGGTTTAGCCGGCTGTGTTTCTACTAAAAAGCCACAAGATAGTGCCAGCTTCACTCATGGCATTGCTAGCGGCGATCCTCTGCATAATAGCGTTATTCTTTGGACCCGAGCTTTGCCCGACAAAAACGCAGCAAACGCTAACATTTTATGGGAAGTATCTACTTCAAAAGATTTTAGTACGCTTGTTGCCAGTGATATTGCCCAGGCCCAGCAATCACGAGACTATACTGTTAAAGTTGATGTTTCCGGTTTGAAACCTGCCACCCGCTATTACTATCGCTTTAAAAGCGCAAATAGTATCAGCGATGTAGGTACAACATTAACCTTACCGAAAGAAAACGTAAGCCAGGTAACGTTCGGAGTGTTTTCATGTTCTAACTACCCTGCGGGCTTTTTTACGCCTTATGCTGATGCTGCGTCACAGCAGAATATTGATTTTGTATTACATCTAGGCGACTACATTTACGAATATGATGGCGAAGGCTATGCCACCGAACATGCTAAAGAGTTAGGCCGCATGTTTGCCAAAGACAACGATACCGAGTTGTATACTCTTGAAGATTACCGTAAACGCTACGCGCTCTATCGTACTGACCAAGGTTTATTAGATTTACACCGTGCTAAGCCTTTTATTGTGGTGTGGGACGATCATGAGATCACTAACGACACCTACAAAGATGGTGCTGAAAATCATCAGGAAGATGAGGGGGATTTTTATGCGCGCAGAGCCGCGGCGGTGCAAGCCTATTATGAGTGGCTCCCGATTCGACCTACCTTTGGTGAAAGCAGATTAGAAATATATCGACAGTTTACCTTTGGCGACTTGGTTGACCTATACATGCTAGATACTCGTGTTTTAGCGCGAGATAAGCAGTTAGCCTATAGTGACTTTCGCGACCCTGATGCTCCCGATTCCGAGGCTTTTGATTTACCCGGATTTACCAAGGCGATTAGTGCGCCAGAACGAGGCTTATTGGGCAGTGCGCAACGCACTTGGCTTAATACGGCCATGAACGATAGCAAGGCGAAGTGGCAAGTATTAGGGCAGCAGCTTTTAATTGGCCGCATGATGTTTCCTGCCTCTATCTTCAATGGTGTCCCTTTTGAAAAAATTCCTGCTCATGTGCACGCCCTTGCAAATAGCAAACGCAGAAAGCTAGCCGGAGAAACCATTTCAGCACAAGAAGAAAAGCTGCTAGCCGCTGCCATGCCGTACAACCTTGATGCATGGGATGGCTATCCGGTTGAAAGGGAGCAATTGCTAACTGCAGTGCAACAATTAAATAAACCAGTGATCGCATTAGCGGGCGACACGCACAATGCGTGGCATAACACCTTAACCTTGCAAGATGGCACAGCGGTGGCAACGGAGCTTGCCACATCCAGTGTTTCCTCGCCGGGTATGGAGCATTATTTAAAAATGGATGCTGACACGGCGTCAACCATGGCGGAAGATCTTCCTGTACTTATCGATGATTTAGCATATTGCAATTTGCATCAGCGGGGATATTTAACGGTATCTTTTACTGAAAAACAGGCGGTTGCCACGTGGCGTTATGTAGATACGATTAAATCCATGTCGGCCAGCGCAGTAAATAGTCATGAGTTTGTCATTGAGGGCTGACGAAGGCCTGATTAGTGGCTGAGTAGTGGCTAAGTGAAAAAGTAAGTAGTGGCTGGATTAAGACGAGTAAAGCGCTAGCCGCGTTACTTGCCACCTAGCACCAAGACAAAAAAATCCCGTTATCGCCAAAAGCGAAACGGGATTTTTTATTATTTAAAAGCTACCGATATTAGTAGCTATAGTAGAAGCGCACGCCTGCAATACGCGGCATACCGCGAACATAAGTAGGAATACCTAAACCACCACCGGTATTACCTGCATCAATCACATACTCTTTATCGAAGGCATTTTCTAAATACACTTCATACGCAAAGCTGCTTGCTTCTTGCGAAAACTGTACAGAGATATCTGTCAATGAATGAGTATCTTGCGACAAACCAGGGTAGTTACTGCTTTCAAAGAATACTTCAGACTGGAAGCTCGTTAGCCAGTTTACATTTACAAGCCAGTTTTGAACTTCAAATTCCTTGTTGATATTTATCGCCCCGCTTACCTCTGGCGCTAGGCGGAATTTATTTCCAGCATACTGGAATGGGCTACCATCGGCAGTATTGTCAGCAAACTCTGCGTCTAAGAAACCGATGCTACCGGTTATCGATAACGTATCGCTGTAATGATAAGTTCCCATACCTTCAATACCGGACATGGTTGAATCACCCACGGTTACGGTAATGGATTGTAAAGTTTCAGGATCGGTATAAGACTGCTGATAATCGCTGTATTCATAGGTAAAAACCGCACCGGAGAAGGTGAAATTGTTACTTTGATATTTAACGCCTAAATCGTAGCTATCAACAATTTCAGCTTTAGTCGTCGATACGCCAGAGAAGTCGGCATTAACTACAGGTGAGCGACGGCCTCGGGCGTAGTTCGCATAGAAATTCCAGTTATCGTTCATGTCATAACTTACAGCAAAACGAGGTAGCGTATCGTCAAAGTCGCCTTCCCCCTCAAATTCAAATGTGCCTGAATCTAATGTATAGGTGTTTTTGGTATAACGTGATTCATCAATATAACGTACACCCGCGGTCACATTTACCTTGTCAGTCACAAAGTAAGACACCTCAGCCACATAAGACGTGATATCTAATTCTGCCTCAAAAATATAAGGGCCTTGAATAATAGTAGAGGGAAAATCTGCATTTGAAATTGGCGTGCCATCGGCATTAAACAATGAAGACACCAACATAGCGCGCAAAGCTTCAATTTCTTCAAGCGAGGCATCGGTAGCAATGTTTTGATTTAGCGGAATATTCGAAGACGCTTCTAATTGTGCTTTTACTGCATCGAACGTACCGCGTACAAACGGGTCTACCATAACGTAATACGGCAGTATCGAATCATCTTGGCTTACAGAGGCGCCCACAAAAGCCACCAGCTTTTCGCCCGCATCATAAACCAAGCGCATAGAGCCACCGCTTAGTGTTGCATCGTTATCGAAGTAGGCATCTTGAATTCTAAGGGCCGAACCATCGGCATCAAACCCTTCACTCACTTCTACGTCTTTATAATACGCATCGCCATGAAACATTAAGCTGTTACTAATATCGTAATCTAATGAAATATCGTAGGCCTGCAGTGTACGCTCAATACCAAGCTCACTGCCCATACTAAATTCAGCGGCTGTAAACGGGCTGGTATCGCCGCCATTAGGCGCAATCGAGCCTGATTTAAATGCAATACCTGGCTGGTCGTTATATTCCATTGAAGCACGGGCTATTATTTCAAAGTTGTCGTAGCTGGCTTTCCATGTACCACGTAGGGCTTGTACTGAAATGCCTTGCAGATCTTCACTGTTACAGGGCACTGCATTACCTAAATGATCAATCATGTCGGCGTTGCCATAGTAGCTGTCTTCAGAGCAGGCATTGTTTTCTATAATACCGTCCATCTGACGATATAAGCCGGCAATACGCACGCTATGATTATCATTAATAGGTGTATTGAACATGAACTCGGCTTCTTTGCCCGACTCAGTGTCGTAACCTAGCTGAACCGTTGCTTCCTTTTCATTGGTAGGCAAGTGAGAGTGAATACTGATAGCACCGTTAGCCGCGGCAACACCAAATAGTGTGGGCTGCGGGCCTTTTAATACTTCGACACGAGCAATATCGTAAAGCGCCACACTTGATACCGTTTTCTTACTGATATCGAAGCCATCTTGATATACCGAGATACGTGGAGTAGCCGAAACGGAAGAGCCGTCGTCTGTAACGCCACGAATATTAAATGAAGGTAGGCTTACCGCTTGTTCTTGAATTTGAACGTTTGGCAAAACGCGAGAAAGCTCATCAAGTTCCATAATGTTTGTGCGCTCTAAAAAGTCGCCTGAAATAACATCCATGGTTACCGGAACATCCATTATCGATTGCTCACGCATTTGAGCAGTAACGGTAATTTCTTCAATGTAGTCTTTCTCATCTGCTGGTGAATCTGTATTAGCAAATGTTGGGGCAGCCAATGCGCTAAAAATAGCGGTGGCTAATAGGGTTTTTGAAAACATGTGTGTCCCTTAATGAATATCTCGTTAGTGTGTTCTGCGCTTAATTATGTGTATTTTCATGATTTATTGCAGTAGTGGTCAGAGCTCTGCAAAGCAGATGAATCTAATCTTGTTATAAGACGAAATGATGAAGCGAAGGTGACAGGTAAGAGGCAGTTTTATGACAACATGTTTCAAAACCCAATAATTATCATAGACGTATATAACTACACATAACTGTGATGGATTGGGGTAAGAAGCGCTTGTTAGCCTGCTGGGCGTTTTTTCTTGCGATCTTAATTTATTAAAGTCGCACTATATTACAGTTTAAATGAATTGCGGTTTAAATGAATTGCGGCCGAAGTGAATTTGCTCAAGTATTGTTGCGGTGGGGGAAGTTTTCGAACGTGCCATATGATTTTTAGCAAACGTGCTTAATGGCGAGCGAACCTGCTACCAGCGATTGCTAGCCTAAATGGACTAACTGTCTAATGGGCGTTTTGCTGCGCGTACTGCTTTAGGATGCATTAGCTGTTCAAGTTTGCTTAAATAACTGGCTATTTTTTGATGTTGCGCCTTGTCGTTAGTGACTGAGTTATGTAACCAATGATAGGCATCTTGATAGTCGTAAGGGCTGCCGTAACCGTCAAGAAATAGCTCAACTAACTGCAATTGCGCCTTTAAACTTTTTAGCGCTGCGGCTTCTCGCAAATACACTACCGCTCTTTCTTTATTTTGTTGTACTAAAGTACCGTTCGCATAGTAACGACCTAATTGTTCTAACGCAGCAGGGAAACCTTGGTTCGCCGCATCTTCAATATGGGTCATGCCTCTGGCAGGTTCAGCATCAACGCATACCCCCCACGCTAACATGTCCCCCCATAAGAACTGATAAGCAGGCACTTTAAGTATATCCGCACGGGCTTCTATATCTTGCACCAGCTGGCATCTATCGGCGACTACTTTATCTAAGTGAGTATTGGCATTAATCATATCGATAAGCGCATTTTGATCGTATAACTGTACCGCACGAATTTCATCAATGGTTTCCCCTTCAGCCAACACCAAGGCGCTGAAAAGTGTAGAAAGCAATAAACAAATTGTGGGCAGTGAATACAGTTTCATATCAATGGCTTCTTTATTTAGACGTTGGTGATTTGAGTTAATGTCTTAAGTTAAAATCTGGGGTTAATGTCTTCAAACCATGCTTCTAAAGCGGTTAGGTATAAAAGCCGAGAAACAAATAACGGTATGAATATGACGATATTTGCATCTAGACCTTAATGGCTATGTTTAATTATCGGCCATTAAAGCGAATACTTAATGCTAGTTTAACGGGGCTTGTTTAACGGGGCAGGTTAAACAGCAGCCCCGCTACAAGCGTGTATTCTTTAATGGCTACTTTTGCGGTTACACAGCGCTGATTGCAGATGACGAGAATGATCGGCCAAATCTATTCCTAAATCGGTAAGATAACCGCCATCGGGCTGAGTAATCAGACCCTTTGTATAAAGTCTTGATGCGGCATTCACCATTGATTGGCTGGCATCGTGATGTATCTTTAGGCCTTGTAATAAACTGTCTGTAGGAAACTTAACTAACAAGTTAAGTTCGTCGAGCATGTCCTGGTCAAATATTGTCATACACTCACCTTAGGCAAAAAAGGGTATTATTGTTATTCACTCTTTTATATAGACAGTTCAACTACTTGAAGTTCAACCGCACTAACGCTATCAGACTACCATTTACGTAGGGTGTCCAGATTATTTTATCAACATACGCCGCTAAAACCTGATAAGCCACCCTTTTAGCCCACTGAACTGATCGGACTTTGTGTCGAAATAGTATATTCTTGTTCCTAACTTTAGTCTGCGGATACCCCCTGTTCAAATGAAGTACAAAGATTTACGTGACTTTATTCACCAGTTGGAAGCCAAAGGTGAATTGGTTCGCATTAGCCAGCCAATCGATACCGATTTAGAAATGACCGAAATAGCTGACCGTACATTACGTGCCGGTGGCCCTGCGCTATTATTTGAAAACCCTAAAAACCATAGCATGCCTGTATTGGCCAACTTATTTGGCACTCCAGAACGTGTGGCAATGGGAATGGGGCAAGAGTCGGTTGCGGCACTTCGAGAAGTGGGCGAATTGCTGGCCTATTTAAAAGAACCCGAACCACCTAAAGGACTAAAGGATTTATGGCAAAAACTGCCTGTTTTTAAACAGGTACTGAATATGCCAGCCAAGGTCGTAAAAAAAGCACCTTGCCAAGAAGTCGTACTAACCGGTGATGATGTCGATTTAGGTAAACTGCCTATCCAGCGTTGCTGGCCCGGTGATGCCGCGCCGCTTATTACGTGGGGGTTAAGTGTGACTAAAGGCCCGCATAAAAACCGCCAGAACCTAGGTATCTATCGCCAGCAGGTTATCGGTAAGAACAAGCTTATTATGCGTTGGTTGTCTCACCGTGGTGGTGCTCTCGATTTTCGTGAATGGTGCCAAACTCACCCAGGAAAACCCTATCCGGTAAGCGTTGCACTAGGCGCCGACCCAGCCACTATCTTAGGCGCAGTCACGCCAGTACCGGACACCCTTTCCGAGTACGCCTTTGCTGGCTTGTTGCGAGGCGATAAAACTGAAGTGGTTAAATCGATAAGTAACGACCTGCAAGTGCCTGCAAGCGCTGAAATTGTTCTGGAAGGTTACATTGCACAAGACGAAGTCGCGCCCGAAGGGCCTTACGGCGATCATACGGGTTACTACAACGAAGTTGATGACTTCCCAGTGTTTACGGTAACCCATATTACTCATCGTAAAGATCCTATTTACCATTCAACGTATACCGGTCGCCCGCCTGATGAGCCAGCTATTTTAGGCGTAGCATTAAACGAAGTATTCGTGCCTATTTTGCAAAAACAGTTTCCAGAAATTGTAGACTTTTACCTACCGCCAGAAGGGTGTTCTTACCGCATGGCTGTGGTTACCATGAAAAAACAATATCCGGGTCATGCTAAGCGCGTAATGATGGGTGTTTGGTCGTTTTTACGACAGTTCATGTACACCAAGTTTGTGATAGTGTGCGATGACGACGTAAACGCCCGCGACTGGAACGATGTGATTTGGGCCATTACCACGCGTATGGATCCGGCACGCGATACGGTTATGATTGAAAATACTCCCATCGACTATTTAGATTTTGCTTCACCAGTGTCTGGCCTTGGGTCGAAGATGGGGATGGACGCCACCAATAAAATGCCCGGCGAAACCGACCGTGAATGGGGCGAACCCATTGTGATGGACGAAGAGGTGAAAAAACGGGTGGATGATATCTGGGATGAACTTGGTATCATGGACTTACCAACGGCGAAACGCTAACAGCAAACGTAAGAAGAGATTACATGTCAGAAATTAAATGTAAGGTTGCCAGCATCACGCCGTTAACCGACGTAGTATACAAAATTGAATTAACACCTCCCGCGCCAGTTGCCTTTCAAGCAGGCCAGTACGCACTTATTGATATGGGCGAAAAAGACAAGCGCCCCTTCTCTATTGCCAATGCAGCCTATGATAATTCACGCATTGAACTTCACATTGGCGCAGAGCCTGGCAATACTTTCGCCGGCGAAGTATTAAGTCGTATGAAAGAAGAAGGCGAAATTAGTCTTAGCGTAAATAACGGTGAGGCCTTTTTGCAATCAAACGGCTTGCCGATGGTATTAATCGCTGGCGGCACAGGCTTTTCCTACACCTACTCTATCTTACAGCAGCATCTGAACAGCGGTGATAAAACGCCTATTACCCTTTATTGGGGAGGCCGTCATGCCGGTGATTTATATCTATCAGAAGCGCTAAATGCACTCGCAACCAAGCACGATAACTTTACCTTTGTACCTGTAGTGGAATTTGCCGAAGACGACTGGCAAGGTAGAACAGGATGGGTTCACCATGCAGTATTAGCCGACCATACAGACTTCGAACACATGCAAGTGTATGTAGCAGGGCGTTTTGAAATGGCTAAAACTGTACGTGAAGACTTTACCGTTCGCGGCTTAAAAGTAGAAAACCTATTTGGCGATGCCTTCGCGTTTATTTAAAATATTGTACGTGCTTGCTTCTTAGTTAGCATAAAAGCACCTAGCTGTTGATACACTCGGTGCATACAAGGAGGGCACGCTACCAAGCAGGCCCTTTCTATTTTAGGCTGTTATCGACCATTAACTTCTCCACACGTTAATCCCATTTGTTGCTTTCTCTCGTATCCAGTATGGTGATAAAAAAGAGATGGAGAAAACAATGATAAAAAGCATTCCTACATTCGTAAAAATTTCAGCGTTAGCAGTATTACCACTTTCCTTGACCTTTACAGCGCAAGCGCAAAATGAACAACAACAAGCCTTATACAAAATAGCCGAAGACATTTCCCCAAAGCGCATTGAAAGCGATATCACCACCCTTGTGAATTTTGGAACCCGACATACCTTATCGGAAACCGAATCAGATACCCGAGGCATAGGGGCCGCAAGGCGCTGGATTAAGTCTGAGTTTGAAAAGATATCAGCCGAATGTGGTGGTTGCTTAGACGTGTATTTTCAGTCTGAAACCATTAGCGGTGAAAAACGTATACCCGACCCTGTCGAGGTAGTAAGCGTTATTGCTATTCAACACGGCAGTACCGATCCAGAACGTTACGTGATGATGTCTGGTGATATAGATTCTCGCGTATCTGATGTGATGGATTTCACATCAGACTCACCTGGCGCAAACGATAATGCATCGGGCGTAGCTGGAACACTGGAAGCCGCACGCATACTATCGAAATATAAATTTAACGGTAGCATTGTGTACGCCGCACTAGCAGGGGAAGAACAAGGCCTGTTTGGTGGGCGTATAATGGCAAACCAAGTTCAAAAAGATGGCTGGCGGTTAAAAGCAGTATTGAACAACGACATGATTGGCAATATAGAGGGCGTTAATGGGGTTATCAACAACACCACGGCGCGTATATTTGCTGAAGGCACTCGCGTAACCGAAACCACAGATGAAGCTCGCACCCGCCGCCTCACAGGTGGAGAAGTCGATTCACCAAGCAGAAACTTAGCAAGATACATTGATAAAATTGCCGACCAATACATTGAAAATCTAGATACCATGGTCATTTATCGATTAGATCGCTTTGGTCGTGGCGGGCACCATCGCCCCTTCAACGATTTAGGTTTCCCCGGTATTCGTATTATGGAAACCAATGAAAACTACACTCGCCAGCATCAGGATCTTCGAGAAGAAGATGGTATCAAGTATGGCGATACCTTAGACGGTGTGAATTTTGATTACGCAGCCAAGCTAACTGGTTTAAACGCAGTATCGCTAGCGGCTATGGCTTGGGCGCCCAACCCGCCAGCTAATCTAAAAATTAAAGGTGCCGTTCAGCCTTCTACCACATTAATGTGGGATATAGCAGATACAGCGCAAAACCCTCAACTGTCGGGCTATAAAGTTTACTGGCGTCATACCGATGCACCGCAATGGGAATTTAGTAAGTTTGTTGGTAAGGTGAACGAAGCCACGTTAGAAAACGTAGTAATTGACAACTACTTTTTCGGGGTTGCCAGTGTGAACAACGATGGCATTGAAAGCCCAGTTGTATTCCCAGGCGCTGCAGGCAGTTTTGGCCAGTAACGGTTATACTGTTAATAGGTAATAGCGCCTATAGATAATAATAATGTTGTTTTGGAGATGTCGCCCGTGTTGGTGAGAGTCATCGCTTTATTAAGTTTTATCACCGTGGTGGCGCCGTTAAAGGCAAACAGTGTCACACTTGCCGCAGCGCCATTTGAAACTTACGTAAGCGATGAGGGCGAACCTTCAAGACTCACGTCTATCGTTGAAGCGGCGTTCTCGCGAATGCAAACCGACCTGGAGCTTCAGGTTATGCGCGATGCTTTCTTAGGTAGCGCAGTACGTTCAGGTAAGGTGGATGGCGAGTTCGCCTATATAGATTTGGGTGAAAGAAAAGACGCGGTTACCCTTTCAGCCCCCTACCTTCCCATCTATTTATATGCCACGGGTAAAAAATACGATGTTGAAGAGATTAAGCTGATACCGCATTTAAAAGACAGTCGCGTAGCGATAGAAAACCGCTTTGCTAATACGCCAAAGTTCCGCATGCTAAAAGAAATCAAGTGGTCACGTAATCCCAGCACGTACGACGCTTTTAAGCAGCTAGCCGATGACAGAGCGCCGTATTTAATTACTACCCGCTTGTTGATTGAAGAGTTTAATTTACTTCTTGATAAAGACGGTGAAGAGCTTTTACACGTATCTTCAGCATCGTTGATGAACGCTGGTTTTTCCTTAGCACTTGGCACAAGTACGCCTAACGCTAAGGCCACTATTGAAGCGTTTGAACAAACCATTCAGGTTATGCAACAAGATGGCAGTTACAATAAAATTCTGGGGCTACCTTGGCTATCCAAAGACATTAACAACGACGGTATCGCCGACTATATTGGTCAAACTAGTGTAAGCCTTGTACCCACAGATACACTTACCGCCTACCCACTCGATAAATCGTTACCTGGTGATAAAAGTGTTTACGTTATTGATGGTGTTATCGTTGAAACGAAAGCTGAGGCGATGGCAATGCTTGATGGCGTTAAGGTCGAGCGAGAAAGTTTGCTCGACCCTGATGTTTATAAAACCATGATAAGACGCTGGTAGTTACTTACCTGCGCTTTTTTCCGCTTTTTATTGCGCTTTTTAGCAGCAGATTTTAGCAGAGCCTTTTGCTAGCACTGTAGAAGAGCGCCCTTATAGTCAATCATTTTGCGAAACAGCTCTCGCTTTCTTAATTTTCAACTAGTGATTTCAAGAATATCAAATGTTGAGCCAGCATCACCTCTGATTAACAAGATACAATCGGAAGTTTGCGCCGGAAACTCTATTTTGTTCTCCCAACCTTCTATATATTTTTGTTGATAATCGTTGCATCTAAGCTCCACTGAATCAACATTCCCTTGAGACACTTTAACTTTAAATATTGAGGAATCATACGTTTGAGACCACGCGCCTAAATGACTCAGCTGACCTTTAGTGATGTTTGCTGATCCAGTCGCTTTAGCAGCCTTCAGTGCATCTGCAAATTGTTGATAGGTTTCTTCAGATAAATTAAGGCCACTAACACTTCCCATTCGCGAAAGGGTTTCGGCGGCGCCATTAAAATTTCCGAAATAAAGCTGTGACTCAAAAAGATTCACCGTCGACTTAGCCAATATTGCTATAGGCAAGTGTTCGTATAAATCTACTGTAATTTGGGATTGGCGCATATATTCTAAAAATTCTTCATTTTTATAATAATAGATAGACTTTAACCACGCCGCCAAAGCATGTTCGTTTAAATTTTTAGTATGGTCTTCTACCAAATTGTCTATGGATTTTTTTATGTTAAGCATATCTGCGGTAGGACTAGAAAGCGCATCTATGGTAGCTTGGTATTCTTTTGCAAAGGCAGGCGTCACACTACCTTCGCTATGGCCAGCCTCTGAGTATGTGTGTTTAACAAACAGAGTTTGAGCACTTGCTACTGGCATATTGTTAACGAGCGCAGGAGAATATTGAAGGTTTCTTATGTATTTAGTGACTTTTTTGACATATCTGTCTTTACCTGAATAATCAAAAACAACGATATCTTTCGTTGTGCCGTCTTTGTCTATTATAAATGAAACTCTTGTCCAACCTTCCATGCCTCCGCGCGAGGTAAAGGTCTCTTCCACTTTATTAGCATTTTTTATTATTTTGGCGGCTTTAACTTCTTTGCTGTTACCATTGGCAAAAGAGAAGCCGCTGGACACGATCAATAACACGCATAATAGCGCAGAAAATATTTTCACAATTTATCCCTAATTTTTAGCGTGTTAAAAGTAATAAACCTCAACATCGCGTTTCCTGTTTAATTCTATATTGTTTATAGCACCTATCTTTTAAACTTAACAATAAATCGAAACGTCACGAGACAACTTATCAACGAACATAAGATTCACCATGCCCATTTATGTCGTTTTCGAGTTCCTCCTAACATAATTTTCATCTGATACTTGTTGATCTCAATCAAACTTCGGCATAAACTTTCAGTAATTTCTGAAAGTTCAGCAGGTATAGACATGAAAATGACACCACTTATTACTTCCGCGGTTATGCATTTCGGCGAAATGGGCAGTCGTTGGGGCTTTAACCGTACTGTGGGCCAAATTTTGGCGCTGATTGTACTTGCTGATGAACCCATCTCAGCGCAAGAAATCGCCGACGCGCTAAATATATCTCGCGGCAACACCAGCATGGGATTAAAGGAGCTACAGTCGTGGCGCTTGGTAAAACAGCACCTTGTCCCTGGCGAACGAAAAGAGTTCTTTATTGCCGGCGGTGACATTTGGACCCTAGCAAACCGCGTATTCGAAGAGCGCCGCAAACGCGAAATAGACCCTACCATGAGTTTATTGCGAGATTTATTACTCGATACGCCCGCCAACAAAACTGAAGCTAACGCACAAGATAAGCTGAATGAAATTCATGACTTATTAGAGTCGGTAACCGCATGGTCACAAGAGCTTCAAAACCTAGGCCCAGATAAACTTAACACCTTGATGAAACTCGGCTCGGGTGTTGGCCGTATGTTAGAACTGAAAGACAAAATTCTTCCGGGAAAAAATTCCGTTAATTAAGGAGACTATCTGTGGATGCGTTCTTGCTGTCTCGTTTACAATTTGCATTAAATATTAGTTTTCATATTCTGTTTCCTACTATCACCATGGCAATGGGATGGTTCCTTTTCTACTTCAAATTTCGCTCAAATGTAACCGGCCACCCTGTTTGGATGCGTATGTACCGCTTCTGGGTGCGCGTATTCGCACTAAGCTTTGCACTTGGTGTAGTAAGTGGCGTGACCATGTCTTTCCAATTTGGTACCAACTGGCCCGGCTTCATGGAGCGGGTGGGTAATGTGGCAGGCCCCCTATTGGGCTACGAAGTCCTTACTGCGTTTTTCTTAGAAGCTACCTTCCTTGGTATTATGCTGTTTGGTATTCGCCGAGTCCCTAATTGGTTACACACCCTTTCAACATTGATTGTGGCAGTGGGCACTACCATGTCAGCCTTTTGGATTTTGGCGCTTAACAGCTGGATGCAAACGCCTCAGGGGCATGAAGTTATAGATGGCGTTGTGTATGCGGTAAATTGGAGCGAAATTATTTTTAACCCTTCGTTCCCGTATCGCTTTGTACACATGATGCTAGCTTCGGGTTTGACGGCCAGTTTCTTAATTGCCGGTTTGTCGGCCTACCGTATGTTGAAAGGTGATGACAAGCTAGCGCCAAAGCTTGCTCTTAAAACCGCAACCTATACCGCGGCAGTGCTTATTCCTTTGCAGATTTTTGCGGGCGATATGCATGGATTAAATACCCTTGAGCATCAACCACAAAAAGTTGCCGCAATGGAAGGCTTGTGGGATACCACAGAGGGGGCGCCCTTACTGTTGTTTGCTATTCCCGACGAAGAAAGCAGGGAAAATCACTTTGAAATACCGGTACCCAACGGCGCGAGCCTAATTTTAACCCATAAAATGGATGGCAAAATTCAAGGCCTGAACGACTTTGAAGGCGAGCATCCGCCAGTAGCACCTGTATTCTTCGGGTTTCGGGTGATGGTAGGCATGGGCTTTTTAATGTTGGCGGTTTCGTGGCTTGGTAGCAGTTATTTACTTAGAGGGAAATCTTTCCCACTCTGGCTCAAGCGAGTATTCGCTGGCATGGCATTCAGCGGCTGGATTGCAACCTTAGCCGGTTGGTATGTGACTGAAATTGGGAGGCAGCCTTATCTCGTCAGTGGTGTTTTACGTACTCAAGAAGCGGTAACAACACTTCCTCCCGCGAATATCGCTTTCTCGTTCACCATGTACGCCACGATTTATACTATTTTGCTGTTCGCTTATATGGGAACGCTCATGTTGATGTGTCGCCGCGCCGTTGAAATTGAAGAGATTTCTACGGAAGAGCGCGAAATGGCAAAAGCTAGCAAAATGTCGCCGGCTAACACTTAAGGAGCAGCTATGTTATTCGAAAATGTATCAGCAGAAACATTAGGGAATATTTACGTTGGCCTGCTTGGGCTGGCAGTATTGCTGTACGCTATTTTAGATGGTTACGATTTAGGGGTAGGTGTTTTAATACCGCCCCGAGAAGAAAAGTTTCGTGACGATATGATTGCTTCTATTGGGCCCTATTGGGACGCCAATGAAACGTGGTTGGTATTGGCCGTTGGGCTTCTGCTGATTGCTTTTCCCGAAGCACACAGTGAGGTGCTTCAAAGCCTTTATATTCCCGCAACTATAATGCTATTAGGGCTCATTTTACGTGGCGTCTCTTTTGATTTTAGGGCGAAGGTCGTTCAAGTGCATAAGCGTAAGTGGGATCTCACCTTTAAGTACGGTTCATTACTTACCACGCTGGCGCAAGGTTATATGCTAGGCATTTATGTAACCGGCTTGCGTACCGACTTATGGGCACAAGGCTTTGCCTTACTGTCTGCTATTGGTGTAACGGCTGCGTATGCGTTTATTGGCTCTTGCTGGTTAATATTAAAAGCAGAGAACAACTTACAAGCCAAAGCCTATTATTGGGCGCGCAGAGGATTGTTTGCGCTTTCTATAGGAATAGTAGCGGTTAGCCTAGCAAACTTAACCTTGCATGATGATGTGCGTGACTTGTGGTTATCATCCACTATTGGCTATGTATTGATGGCTATTCCTGTTGCCTGCTTTTTATTACTTAGCTTATGTGGCGTGCTATTGAAAAAGCTACCTGATGCAGGCGGGAAAGGTGAATGGATGCCTTTTGCTATAGCACTAACGGTGTTTGTGCTTTGCTTCACCGCTTTTGGAGTAAGTTACTACCCGTTTGTCATACCAGGACACCTTACGGTACAAGATGCACTTAGCGACGCCAACTCACTTCGCTTCTTATTAGTGGGTGTCGTTATTGTAGTACCTTGCATTCTTGCTTACACCGCGATGGTATACAAAATATTTTCAGGTAAATCGGAAAAGCTTAGCTATTATTAGCGCCTTCCTACTAGTTAACCCTTGAAAACAATAATAGGCTCCTAACCACCTGGTTTCGGAGCCTTTTTTCACCCGAAACATATTCAGCTCCTTGCAACTTCACTAGATCACTTTTTTTCTAATTTAGACCTCACACACTTGTAAACAAATAATTACACCAAAAATGAAACAAAATTCTTATATATTTCTTTTGTGACAGTGTTGACATAATAATTAAATATACGTATGCTTATTTTGGGCAGAATTAAAAGGAGACCATTATGAACAATGTAGTTAAATCATTTTCAAGGTTCTTCAGGCGTGCTCACCCCTATACAGTGGCTTACTATATAGGTCGGAAAAATGCTCAAAATATTTTAGGATGTAAGATCCAAAAGAAATCCAAGATTTTTGCTAGCAAGCAAACTGAAGAACAACAGCATTAGTAACGAAGGGCCCCTAACAGGGCCCTTCTTGCATTAGCCTATTTTAAATTGGTTCACATTAGCACTTAATCCATTTGCAAGTGCAGACAAATCTTCAGCCGCATCGTTTACCTGACTGTTGTTCTGAGACAGTCTATCTCCCAAATTCTTAAATTGATTAACACCATTTTTCGCTTCATTGGCCTGCAACTGTGAATGTTTCGCCAATACGGCCGCTTCTTCACTAACACTCACTAACGCCAAAATGCTTTGCGTTCCTGCTTCAAGGGTTGAGACCAAATCATTAGCTAACCCCACTGAGTCATGTGCCTTGTTTTGATTTGAGCTCATAGTAGATACTGCAGAGGTAATTGAAACCACAATTTTCTCAAGCATGGTATTAATTTCAACCGTGGACTGGTGGGTTCTTACTGCTAGTGTTCTCACTTCATCCGCAACTACCGCGAAACCTCTGCCAGAATCCCCTGCCCTTGCCGCTTCAATAGCAGCATTTAATGCCAGTAGGTTTGTTTGATCGGCAATTTCTGCAATGGTCTTTACTACACTTGAAACGTTGTTCCCTTCAACTTGAAGGGTTTCTAGCATACTCGCCGTTTGCTCAATATCATTGGCCAAGTCAGAAATAGCGTCGGCGGTCTCTTTTACTTGTACACGACCTGCATCCACCTGTTTTGCGCTGTCTTGGGCTGCACTTGCTGCAGTTTGTGAACGCTGAAGGCTTTCCACCATGTCTGACTCTAACGAGTCCATAATGTTTACAAGGCCGGTAATATCGGTGAGTAAACTATCCACCGACGAACTTGACTGTTCTGTAGTTGTAGAGAGAGAATTCACCGCGCCCTCTATGCCAGAAACGGCGCCTTTCACTTCTTTCATACCCGCCTGAAACACAAATACCAAACCATGAATACTGTTGGTCATTCTACAAAGTTCATGGGTGCTTTGTTCTGGAAGGCGCGCTACTAAGTTCCTACTTTTCGCTAAACTATCGAGCTTCTCAGCCATGCCTTCTATCGGCTGCGCAATTTGTTTTTTAGCACTATGGTAACCAGCCATGGCAACAGCAGCTAGAATAAGTACGAGAAAGTAAATAGTGAATTGACTGGTTTGTAACTGACTTCCTATCGCCTGAGAACGCTCACCGGCTTTGCTTGCCACCTGATTTCTTACTTCAATTAATGCGTTGTCAAAAACAGAGGCTAATTCATTAACTAACTGTAAATCGTCACGGGCACGATCCCAATCAACCCGCGAGGCAGACATAGTTGCTTGAAGTGAATCCATACTTGAAACTAGCGAATTGAACTGGGATTTAAGGGTATCACCGGCCATATAGCCTAATGCTTTGAATCCAGCATCAACGTTTTGCTCTAATTCTTGTTTTTGTTCATCAAAGGCATTGCCCGATAACGTTGTGCCATAAAGTGAGAAGCCAATTAACACTAATTGCTTACTGTTACTTTGCACACTATCCAATGTACTTAACGCGGGTAAGGTTTCACTCACAAAAGTATCGACTTGATGCGTGACCTGCTTGTTGTTCAATGTTAACACCACGGCAGCAATTAAGGTTGCGAGTAATATTCCTGCATAACCCGTTAAAATTCTTACTTTTATAGTGTTTAACATTGCATACTGCCTTCGGGGAAAAAATTAACGTAAAGTATTACTGTAGACACTTTGAAGCATAAACCAATAAAAAACTTATAATAGTGTCTTTAGCAACCCATAAGTAACCTAGACCCGAGATCTGCCTTTTTACTTTCGTAAATCACAAAAAACGTAAGCATTATTAGGTAATTATTAAAGGTGAGTAAGCGGAAGTGCAGTGGTATATTTAAGCTGCTCCATGGCAAAACTAGAAGTGACATCGTTAAGATCAATCCCATTAACGAGTCTTTTATAAAAATGATCGAACGCAGCCATATCGGTTACCACCACTTTAAGCAAATAGTCGTACTCTCCAGACATGCGATAAAATTCTACCACTTCTTCAAACGATGAAGCATGCTTGGCGAAATCTGTTAACCACTTCCCGTCGTGACGTGCGGCTTTAATTTGCACAAATACCGTCATTGCCAAGCCTAATTTGTGCGCCTGTAATAATGCTACGCGACGGGAGATAACGCCTTGGGCTTCAAGCCGCTGTATACGTCGCCAGCAAGGCGTTGCCGTTAAGCCCACTTTCTCCGCAATATCTGCAACCGGCACGTCGGCATTTTGCTGCAACAGCAACAATATAGCCTTATCCACCCCATCAAGAGCAATATTTTTCATTATCTTCCTCTAAATTAGAATTATTTACCAAATCCAGCCTATCAAATGGGGAGTAATGAGTAAATTTCTCTTTTTCTAGCTGTCATTATTGAGTAAGACTGACTTATAGGTTTTTTGAAATGCTTGATTACGCGATAAATGCCATGCCTGGTGTGGTTGACGATATAACCCACACCATAGGAAACACACCATTAATACGCTTGAGTAAATTTGCTGCACGTCATAACGTAGATGCAACGCTTTTAGCCAAGGTGGAATTTTTCAATCCTGCAGGGTCGATAAAAGACAGACCGGCAATGGCCATGCTTACTGCGCTAATGGAAAGCGCTGCCTTTAATGAGAAAACCGAGATAATTGAAGCATCATCAGGAAACAACGGTGTGGCCTGTGCTTGGCTTTGCGCGATTTACGGCATTAAGCTGACAGTATGTATTCCAGAACATATGTCAATCGAGCGCCAAAAGCTAATACGCCACTATGGCGCACAGGTAGTGACTACACCGAAAGACCTTGGAACAAAAGGAGCTATAGAACGAGCCGCTGCACTTATCGAGCAAAACCCAAACGCAGTGGGTCTGTCCCAATTTTCAAACCAAGCTAACCCTAACGCTCATGCCCAATCTACCGCTCAAGAACTGCTGCGCGATACTAATGGGCATATTGATATTGTGGTTGCGGGTGTAGGTACTGGCGGTACGCTAACTGGCTTAGCCACAAGCCTGCGAACTCATATTCCTCATTTGAAAGTAGTCGCTGTAGAACCAGCAAGTTGTCCGGTGTTAAGCAAAGGGCATGGTGGCGTGCACAATATTCAGGGGTTAAGTTCAGGCCATGTGCCTGACGTGCTTGATGTAAGCCAGATAAATCAGATAATTACGGTAGAAGACGATGAAGCTATAGCCTACGCTCAGCAAATTGCTAGAGTAGAAGGCTTAGCGGTAGGGATATCTTCCGGAGCCGCTCTGTTTGCTGCCGCTCAATTAGCTCAACAGCCTAGCAATAAGGGAAAAAACATCGTTGTCATTCTTGCCGACGGCGCTGAGCGTTACTTTTCTACCCCGTTATTCGCCGACTAACTGCGAATAACGGCGAGTAACGGCGTAATTATTGGCAACCAACAAAGGTTGCCATTTATGCGTTAACGCCACCAAGGTTGGTTAAAGTCGACATCTTCAGGTGCTATTACAAATTCGTATGGCGGTTCGAAGGCTTCCCAAAAGCGTTCAGCCAAGGCGGCATCGACTACTTTGAACTTACCTGCGCTCGCGTATTCTTTCATTAGCGTTAAGTATGCTTCCACTGGCATGGAAGGATTAGACTGCTCGAATATCACTGCCCCGCCATAGGTGTTATACAGGTGTTTTTCTATCTGCCAGCGCTCTACTTGGGTTGATGCAATCTCATCAATACTGGCAGTGTCTTCAGCGCTAGTACTTTCATTCAACTCACTATCTTCTTGCTGAGCATCTTTCTTAGCAGCTACTTTCTTATTATTTTTTTCATATTCTGACCCAAACTTTTGCTTAAAAGCTTGCACCAAGGACTCGTCCACCTTGATATTGTTTTTGCTAGCATAGTCGCTGAGCACGGCTTCTATAATTTGGTTTGCTAGGTTAATAGCTCTCATCTGAGTAACAAGCTGCGTAACGTTGTCTGGCGCTTGCTTTCGAATTTTTGAAATAGTGTCTTGGTCGGGAGTAATGTCAGCTAAGGTAATCGGTTCACCAAAAAGCATGGCAATAGCATTAGCTTGGTTACTACTGGTTTGGTTACTAGTGGCGCTGCTGGCATTTTGGGTGCCTTGGGAAGTATTTTGTACATTACTGGATGATTGCGCGAATGGCGAAGAAGATATAAACGTGGTAGATAGAACAAAAGCGAAAAAAACACTATTCATCCTTAACATTAGCTAATCCTTTCATTAAGTTTATTACTGAAACAGTAAAGCACTTAATAGCGGGAAAACCAACTATATTAACGAATGTAGTGTTTATAAAAGAAAGAAAAACGGCGGTCTTTTCAGACCGCCGTTTTTGAATTTCTTAGATGGCGTGCACGTTAGCAGCTTGAAGACCTTTTTGACCTTCTTCTACTTCAAATTCCACGCGCTGACCTTCTGGAAGAGTTTTGTAACCGTCAGAAACGATAGCACGGAAATGAACGAATACGTCCTTACCGCCGTTATCTTGAGTTAGAAAACCATAACCTTTATCAGCGTTAAACCACTTAACGGTGCCTGTAACTTTAGACATGTCGTATAGACCTCAAATATCATATTAAATTGCGCAATAAGCGCGTATAGCGAGTGTCTTTAATAGGCGGAGTTGGTCTTACTTACGAATGGGCAACAACTTACTACAAATCACAAGGTAACTTGAGCGGTTTTACATATAGCAAATAATTTCATATCTCGTCTATTCAAAGACATTTGGCTTAAAGCCAAAGCAACTATAACACTCTTCGAACTGATTAATATACAATTTATTCACTAAAAAATGCATTTCATAAAAATTTCACCCGAGCGTAACAGTCGCTACCGGTTCTTACGCCATGCCAATACCCAACAAAGGGATCCTACACTGGCAGAAAGCGCTGGAAAGCACCAATTTAAATCGTACAGTGGTAAAATAGCAGACAATAAAATAAAGGTAGCACCCGTTACGCCCCACTGAATGGATTGTGCGCTCTTTTTCTGCTGTTCTAGTAAAGCAAGTTGTGCACGTTGTTGTTGCAAAGGAAGCCGTTTAACTTGTTGTAGGCTGTCGTAAAGTAAATCCGGCATTTCAGGTAGCTTTTCAGACCAAAACGGCAGGTTTGCTTTTACCTTACCCAGCATGGCTTTCACGCCAATTTGCTCGCGCATCCAATTTTCTAAAAATGGCTTTGCGGTTTTCCATAAATCTAATTGCGGATAAAGCTGACGCCCCAATCCTTCAACATAAAGCAGCGTTTTTTGAAGCAGAACTAGCTGAGGTTGCACCACCATATTAAATCGACGGGCAGTATTAAATAATTGCAGTAACACATTACCGAACGATATTTCCGCAAGGGGCTTTTGAAAGATGGGCTCGCAGACCGTGCGAATCGCCATTTCAAACTCATCAATATTGGTGTCGTTCGGCACCCAACCAGAGTCGGCGTGAAGTTGCGCTACCTTGCGATAATCTCGGTTAAAAAACGCAATAAAATTTTCTGCTAAATAACGCTTATCTTCCCGGTTTAACGTGCCCACAATGCCAAAGTCGATAGCAATGTATTTAGGGTTTTCTGGATGCTCGGTAGAAACAAAAATATTACCCGGGTGCATATCAGCATGAAAGAAGCTGTCGCGGAATACTTGGGTAAAGAAGACCTCTACGCCGCGCTCCGCCAGCTTTTTCATATTAGTGTTTTGTGCTAGCAAGGCATCTATATTTGAAATAGGTAGCCCGTATATGCGCTCCATCACCATTACATTGCTGTGACAATAGTCGCTGTATATTTTAGGTATGTATAATGAATCTGAGCCTTCAAAATTCCGCCCTAATTGAATGCCACTTGCCGATTCACGTAGTAAGTCCAGTTCATCCACTATAGTTTTACGATATTCCACCACCACTTCAACAGGGCGAAGGCGTTTGCCATCTGGCAGCCATTTTTGCAGCACTGACGCTAAACTAAAAAGCAGCTCCATGTCGGCCACAATTGTTTCACGAATATCGGGGCGTAAAACCTTAACCACCACATCTTCATTATTCGCTTTTAATTTTGCAGCATGCACTTGCGCAATAGAGGCTGACGCCAGAGGCGCTTCATCAAACTCACTAAATAATTCAGATAGATGGGTTAGACCAAGGGAGGTTTTAATAATCTGTTGTGCCGCTTCTGACGAAAACGGAGGCACTTTGTCTTGCAGACGAGCAAGTTCATTAGCAATAGCAGGATGGAGCAAGTCTCTGCGGGTCGATAGCATTTGGCCAAACTTGATAAAAACCGGGCCAAGGCTTTGCAGTGCGAGCGTAATGCGCTCACCGGCAGTCTTATCTTTGTGTTTATTGCGGATCCAAAAGATGCTGTGACGCATAAGGCGTGCGTACCATGGTAGCCATTTCGCAGGGATAAGGTCGTCTAACCCATGCTCTAACAACACCTTATTTATCTTATACAACCTAACAATGCGCATGCTTGTCTCTTAAATTGATTTTTGTTCTAGCTGAAGTAAGCGGGCATCTAATCGCGCTACATTGTCACGTAGTGCGTTCACTTCATCACTAAAATGTAATACCGCTAATTTGGGCGCTGCTATTTGCTTTTCTTCTATCAAGGCATTGCTAGCGACTTTATTAAACTCAGACAGGGCCCCCGTAGCTTTACGCTTAATAGCACTAAACCAGCTCATCGTTTGATGGGCAACCACATCGTTGGTTTTGGCAGCCAGAAGTTCTTCTACATCTATATCTAGCTGCTGAAATAATCCGCTAACCTGCTGAGCCACGGCAAGTTCGCCCTCAACCTGTAATTTTTTTTGTTGAATAAGACGGGTTAGCTGATTGGTGTGCTTTAATTCAGGCAGGGTATCTAAGGATGTTTTAATACAGCAGTCTTTATGATTTAGCGTAGCTATTGTGTCTTCGAACGACTCATGTAGGGTCAGCACGTCTACCTGCTCAGAAAATACAAGCACTACAGCAAATGGCAAGGGATCTACATAAGCAATAAGCCGCGCGCCTTTCAGCGAAGCCATTCTGGCAACGCTGTCTGGATCTAACGCTAAAATTTTATTCGCAGCCGTTTCAATAACGGCACTTACCAATGCTGACGTGGGCATTAAAACTTATAGCCTCGGTGCAGTGCTACAATTCCACCGGTTAAGTTTTGGTAGTCACACTGGTCAAACCCCGCGGTTTCGAACATACCTTTCAGGGTTTCTTGATCAGGGTGCATACGAATACTTTCTGCCAAGTATTGATAACTCTCGGCATCGTTGGCCACTAGCTGCCCCATTTTTGGCAATATATGGAACGAATACGTGTCGTAAAGCTTACTTAACTGCTCTGACGTTGGCTTTGAAAACTCCAACACCAACAGTCGGCCGCCTGGCTTTAACACACGGTAAATTGAATTAAGTGCATTTTGCTTCTCGGTCACGTTTCGAAGACCAAAAGCCATGGTCACTACATCGAAATGGTTATCAGGAAAAGGCAACGCCTCTGCATCTGCTTGAACGTAATCAATATTGCTAACTAGTCCGCGATCTCTTAGTTTATCGCGGCCAACTTTAAGCATTGATAAGTTAATGTCGGCCAAGGTTACGTTGCCCGTAGGGCCAACAAGACGAGAGAATTTTGCGGTTAAATCGCCAGTACCACCAGCGATATCAAGCACTTTTTGCCCTGCACGCACACCTGAACAATCAATGGCAAAGCGCTTCCATAAACGGTGCACACCCATCGACATTAAATCGTTCATGACATCGTATTTAGCGGCAACAGAATCGAATACATTGGCTACTAAGGACGCTTTTTGATTTTTCTCAACCTGCTTAAAGCCGAAATGAGTAGTAGGTGCATCCGATGCCTCAGTGGGCGATGTGTTGTTATGGTTGTCGCTCATGGCATTCCTGCATTAGTGATTCATAGTAAAGGCTGAAGTGTATCGGATTGTAGCGCCTAGCAACAGTATTTACCTTATGCTAAATACTGGTTTGTGCCCCAACTAAACGCAATAATAACGCTTATTTCTTGTAACGTGCGGCCACTTTCTTGATGCCACTGTGCAAAAGCCGCATTTGCAGCGCTTAAGCTTTTCTTGCTAGTGAGGCCACCATCGATAATATCGTTCTTTCTTAAGTAGTCTTCAACATCTCGTGAAAACAAGAAGGTATCTACGCCTAACGCCCGCAGCATGTAGGGGCCGGTGTTCCCGCCGAGTCTCGACCCACGTTTCTTTAACGTGGTCCACAATTCGGTAATATTACTGGCGTCGAACTTAGCCACAAACTGACCGAAGCTGCCGTGCTCACGGCTAATATCTTTAATGAACATGGCATTATCGCGAACGGTCATTACTTTTTTGTAATTACGCACTATGCGTTTATCAGACGCTTTTTGTTCTAACATCTCATCAGGCATCAGCAGCACTTTTTCGATATCAAAACCAAAGAACACGGTTTCAAACTCAGGCCACTTTTTCTCGATAACGCGCCACACAAAGCCTGACTGAAACACTTGCTTCGTCATGGCTGCTAAAAACCGATCGTCCGGTATTTTGGCAACGAGCTCAGAGGAAAGCGGCGCTGAAAGCATGCTTTCAAGCGCCTTTTCACCACCTTTTCGCTTACATGCCCGCTGGTAAATGGTGGAGAAAGATTCTATTCCCATGGTTATCTACCCTAATGCTAATTAGCCACGAATGCCGCTATGGCGAAGTAAGGCATCTACGTTTGGCTCCCTGCCTCTAAAGGCAACGAATAAATCCATAGGCGCACGGCTACCACCCATTTCAAGTATATTTTCCAAAAATGCTTTACCCGTGTCTTGGTTAAAAATACCGTCTTCTTCAAACTTACTGTAAGCGTCGGCAGATAACACTTCTGCCCATTTATAGCTGTAATACCCTGCTGCATAACCACCAGCAAAAATATGCCCAAAGCTATGCTGAAAACGGTTAAATGCTGGAGGTGTATTAACAGCGACTTCAGCGCGCACGCTGTTAAGAATGGCTTGTACATCAACATTGTCGCCAGATTCACTATGCAGTAAGAAATCAAACAAACTGAATTCCAGCTGACGCACCATTTGCATAGCGGCTTGGTAATCTCTAGCGGCTAACATTCTATCTAGCAAATCAGCGGGTAAGGGTTCGCCCGTCTCAAAGTGACCCGAGATAAAGTTAAGTGCATCTTCTTCCCAGCACCAGTTTTCTAAAAACTGACTAGGCAGCTCTACAGCATCCCACGGCACGCCGTTAATTCCTGATACACCAGCCACCGACATTTTAGTTAGCATGTGGTGTATACCGTGTCCGAATTCATGAAAAAGGGTAACCACTTCATCGTGAGTGAATAAGGCAGGCTTATCCCCGACGGGTGCATTGAAGTTACAAGTAAGGTATGCAACGGGTAACTGTAATTCGCCGTCTAATTTTTCGCGGCGAACACGGCACTCGTCCATCCATGCGCCACCTCGTTTTTTGGCACGCGCATATAAATCTAGGTAAAAGCTACCGCGCAAGGCATCGGCGCTGTCTGTAATAGTGAAATAGCGTACATCTTTATGCCATGTATCAATACCTGGCTGCTCGATAATTTTCAAGCCATATAGTCTGTGTACTACTTCAAACAAACCCGATAATACTTTGTCTTCCGGAAAGTACGGACGCAGCATTTCATCTGAAATGGTGTACTTTTCCTGTTTCAGCTTCTCGCTATAATAAGGTAAGTCCCACGCGTTAAGCTCTGTTACCCCGTGGGTATCTTTCGCGTATGCTCGTACTTCTTCTAACTCTTTTTCAGCCTGTGGCTTTGATTTGGCAGCTAAATCACGTAAAAATCCGGTAACTTGGTCAGTCGATTCGGCCATTTTGGTGGCAAGGGAGCGTTCAGAATAACTGCTAAAACCGAGCAGCTGCGCAATTTCACTGCGAAGAGCCAGTGTTTGTTGAATGATGTCGGTGTTGTCCCACTTGCCTGCATTCGGGCCTTGATCTGACGCCTTTGTTGCATAAGCGCGATACATTTCTTCTCTTAACGCTGCATTATCTGCATAAAGCATAACCGGTAAGTAAGAAGGAATATCTAATGTGAATAGCCAGCCTTGTAAGTCTTTTTGATGTGCCGCTTGTGCAGCTGCATCTTTTGCAGATTCTGGCATACCCGCTAGCATAGATTCATCGGTCACGTGTTTGCTCCACCCCATGGTGGCGTCCATCACATTATTTGAAAATGTAGATGACAGTTCGCTTAACTTCGCTTGAATATCTGCATAGCGTTTCTTTTCCTCGCTTGGCAGTGCCACCCCACTTAAGGTGAAATCGCGAATAGCATTATCAATAACTTTCTGACGCTGCTCATCAAGGTTGGCATATTCGTTTGAGTCTTTTATCGCCACGTATGCATTATACAAGCCTTCGTGCTGACCTACCCAAGTGCCATATTCTGATAGCAAAGGTAAGCAAGCATCATGAGCTTCTCGCAGTTCGTCGCTACTCACCACTGAATTCATGTGAGAAACCGGTGACCACATCTTACTTAAATTGTCGTCTACCTCTTCTAAGCGCAATACTAAGTTCGCATAAGAGTAATCCTTAGATGCAACCACCTCATCAATTTCAAGCTTACATTTTGCTATCGCTTTTTCGATGGCTGGCTTTATCTGCGCGGGCTCAATAGATGAAAATAAGGGCAAACCATCTACCAATTCAATTGCTGGGGTCGTCATAATCCGTCTACTCTTTTCAGTTCGTATAGCAAGTTATGTTGGGGTTGTTCGCAATAAAAACAAGCGCTGTAATTGCTCTAGATAACAGTGATATTTTTGCGTTCTATACTAGGATTACTATAAATGCCAAGCGTGCAGATCAAATTTTGAGTAATTCTTTCTTTTTATTTGCTACATGAAAAGTTTGTAACTCACTAATTCAGCAGCTAAAAACGCTTTAATAGAGTGTCGCAAATGTCACATTCACTACTTTTGTCTAAATTGTGAACACCCCTATTCAGTGCTATAACGTTACAAGTTGGCATTAGGAATTGAGCAATGAAGACATTAACATCAGGTGAAATCGCAACCTACTGCGATGTAAACCTTCGCACCGTGATTCGGTGGATAGAAAGCGGAAAACTCAAAGGGTTTAAGCTGCCCGGTCGTGGCAACAATCGCGTGCTAGTATCTGACTTTGTTTCCTTTCTTGAACACCACAACATTCCTATCCCAGACGATCTCCAAAGTGAGATATCACCTTCAATTCTTATTGTTGATGATGAAATGCCAGTGGCAAAGTCAATTCAAAGAGTGGCACGCCGTGGGGGATTCGAAAGCCATATTGCTACGGGTGGGTTTCAAGCTGGCATTATGTTGAGCCAGTATAACTCTAAGTTGATGACCCTCGATTTAAGTATGCCTGGCATGGATGGTTACAGCGTTATCCAGTTTGTTAGAGAACAGCCTAAGTATAAAAATTTAAAAATTTTAGTCATTTCTGCACTTGACGATATCAGTCTAGACCGAGCTATCGAACTAGGTGCAAATGCAGCACTTTCAAAACCATTTACTAATAGCGAACTAATCGAAACCATCGAAAAGTTCATGATTGAGTAAGTTCATTATAAGTGTACTTGGCCAGTTTTTTATTAGGGCCTTTTAAATGAGTGAGTTTGGGGTGAATCATAGTGGAAAAGTCAATGTTTCAAGCTGCACGTCGTATATTTGCTTTTTTAGCACTCGCATTGTTCGCCTCTTTTGGTGCATGCAATACGTTAACGCTTGGCATAGTGCCACAACAGTCTGCGAAGAAGCTTGCTGAAACCTGGCAGCCGCTTATCAACTATATCTCTGAACATGCCGACATTGATGTGGTGTTTAAAACAGCGAAAGATATTCCAACCTTCGAACAAAGGCTGGCCGAGGGTGAGTACGATATTGCCTACATGAACCCTTACCACTTTGTGGTATTTAATGACTCGGTTGGCTATCGCGCGTTGGCTCGTCAAAAAGGTAAGCGAATTAAAGGCATTGTTGTTGTGAATGCCAACAGCACTATTACGTCACTTGACGATCTAAATGGTAAACAAATAGCCTTTCCCTCTCCTGCCGCATTTGCTGCCACTATTATTCCTAGTGCGTATTTGAAACAGCAGGGCGTTATTTTTACGCCACGCTATGTGCATTCTCATGACTCGGTGTACCTCAATGTACAAAGAGGCTTTTTTAACGCGGGTGGCGGTATAATAAGAACCTTCAATGGTGTTGATGACAATACACGCAGTGCTCTTCGTGTTTTATGGGAAAGTGACGGGTATACCCCTCATGCAGTAGCAACCCACCCTCGAATAACTGACACTCAAAGAGAGGCACTATTGAATGCGTTGCTTACTCTGTCAGAGGATAAAGACAATCATCAGCTATTGAAAAATATTGGCTTTAAAGGCTTTATGTCGTCAGCAGATGAAGATTGGGACGACGTACGAGCCTTGGGCATTACCTCATTGGCAAGGCCGCTATTGTGAAAAAAGAAGCGTTGCTCTCGTTATCGCTACGAACCAAAACTATTGTTGGGGTAGCACTTATTGCTGCCATTTTGTTTTTAATTCTTATCACAACCGTATTTAAACTATTAAATGACTTAGTCGACACCAGTGTTGATACGTCTGCTCAAACTACTACCAACCTGTTTGTGTCCACCGCAAAAAATGCTTTTTTAAGCTACGACCTCGCTTCGCTAGAGGCAGATGCAACTGAAATGCTTTCAAACCCTAATATCAGTTATGTTCGAGTTCTCGATAACAACAACAATGTATATGTTGAAAAAGGTGAGCCAGAGGCGCTCAATCACCCCTTCCAGCTAGACAGCGATGTAATGAGTGCGATAGATGGTATATACGATACCGCTGCTGATATTAAAGTTGGCGAGACCTTATATGGCAGAGTGGAAATAGGCCTTGATGTTGACTCTATTAACCAGTCGGTAAATCGGGTACGTACTTGGACATTAACACTCGCCGCCATAGAACTTGCCCTTATTGCATTGTGCTCATTCTTGCTTGGGTCGTACTTAATGTCACAGTTAAAGCAGCTACGTGCAGGTGCTAGGCATTTAGGGGCGGCGGTTAAAGATAAAAATTACCAAGATATCTCTGTAAAAGTGCGCGGCAAAGATGAACTCAGCGAACTGGCTGAAGCCTTTAATCAATTGGTTGAGCTTTTAAAAGAAGAAAATACGCATCGCGAGCGCGTTGAAGGTGAACTTAAAGAACTAAATAGCTTGTTGGAGGTGAAAGTAAAACAGCGTACCTCGTTGTTAAATCAAAAAAACTTCCAGCTTGAAGAAGCAAATAAAGACCTAAAAGAAGCACAGGTTCAATTGTTACAAGCAGAAAAAATGGCATCAGTTGGCCAATTGGCCGCGGGTGTAGCGCACGAAATCAATAACCCGATAGGGTTTGTGAATAGTAATATGCATACACTCAGTGAGTATGTAGCAACCTACCAAATGATTTTCCAACAGCTTAATGATGTGCTTTTAAAAGATACCGATACTCATCAGGATGAAGCGATAAAACAGCTGCGCAATATTATACAGCAGCAAGATATGGAATTTATCAACAGCGACATCTCTGAACTCATCACCGATTCGAAGGACGGCCTAATTCGGGTTGCCGAAATAGTTAAAGGGCTAAAACTGTTCTCGCGCGTAGACAGTGATGAAATGCAATCTTACAACTTAAATGATTGTGTTCGCACCACCCTAGCGATGGTGAACAATCAGCTAAAATACATATGCAGCGTAGAAACCCATTTAGGGTCAATTCCCCATATCATGATGAACATGGGTAAAATTTCGCAAGTGGTGACAAACCTGCTTATTAATGCTGGCCAAGCAATTGAAAGCACGGGCGTACAGGGCACTATTACCATTACGACGCGGGAATTAGATGGCTACATCGAGCTTAGCGTACAAGACACTGGATGCGGTATTGAGTCGAGTCATCTAGATAAATTATTTAATCCGTTCTTCACTACTAAACCAGAAGGGCAAGGCACCGGACTTGGACTTTCTATTTCTTTCGGCATTGCTCAAGAGCACGGCGGCACTCTCCATGCATCAAGTAAAGATGGGGAAGGAAGCTGTTTCACGTTATGCCTACCAATACATAACCCGTTAGATGACAACGCCGAAGATTCTTTTCAGGACGATTCACTATGAATGATACCACTGACCAAAACGCCGACGTGTACACTGTTTTATTTGTCGACGATGAACCTAATATTCTTCGCGCCATTAAGCGCGCGCTCTTTTCTTTGAAAGTTAATTTATTGCTGGCTGACAGTGGCGCAAAAGCATTAGAGATCATGAAAGAAAATGAGGTTCATGTGATCATTTCCGACATGAAAATGCCACAAATGTCTGGCGCTGAATTACTGCAACAAGTCGCAGAGTTGTACCCTGAAAGTTATCGGTTGGTGCTAACCGGTTATGCCGATATAGAATCTACTATTAAAGCGGTTAACGAGGGAAAAATTCATCGTTATTTACAAAAGCCCTGGGACAATAAAGAGCTTATATCTGCCATTGAAGATGGGTTAGAACGGGTAAAATTAAAAAATGAAAATACTCGGTTGCAAAAATTAACACGTCTGCAAAACCGTAAATTAAAAGAAGTGAACACATCGCTTGAGCAAATGGTTCATAAGCGTACGCGCCAAATTAAAGCAGCGTTGAACAAGATTGAAAAACATAATCTTGCAATGGAACAGGTACTGTTTAATGTTATTAGCATTAACCCCAACATAGACGGCAAATTTGCTATTGAAGTAAGTGAGCTTGCCACTAAGCTAGCCAAATACCTTCAACTAAGTCCTGAGGACGTTAAGCGAGTGCGCTACGCAGGGCTCATTTGTGAACTTGGCTTGCTAGGGCTAAATACCGACGATTTTCTAGCCCCGTTCTCGAAGCTTAAGTATCAACAACAACAGAACTACTTAGATCAAACTAAACAAGCTGCGCTAATGCTCGCGCCAGCCACTGAATTACAGCCAGTGTCAGACATGATTGAATTTCAATTCGAGCATTATAACGGTGCTGGCCCCCGTAATGTGGTGGCGAAAGAAATTCCCATAGGTGCCCGTATAGTCTCAATAGCTAGAGATTACTGGCGCTTAGTCACTGGCCGAATGAGCGGTGAAGAAATGACACCGCGGGATGCCAAAGCCGAAATGAAAAAACATACCAACACGCGGTACGACGGTGAGATTTTATCCTTCTTACTTGCAGATGACGATGTGAGCACATCAAAATACATTTACAACACGATGAAAGCCTCGCAGCTAAAAGCGGGCATGGTGTTAGCTAAAAATTTATATAATGATAGCCATATTCTTATACTGCCTGAAGGGCATATTTTCACCGACGCCACTATTCAAAAGCTAACTCAATTTGAAGAAGAGCGACGTCGTGCATTCAGTATTTTGATTGAGCCAGATACGCCGTTAGATGAAACCGAAGAAGGGGCTGCGCCTCAAGACACCTGATCTTAAGTGTAGCTGTGGAGGTACCCATAAAACCGGAATAAAGAAGCACTAAGGCAATTAGCGCTTCTTTGTTTTTTGTAACAGATACCCAAGATAATGAAATCTTCTACCTTGCACCGCGGTCTCTTAAACGCGTATACAGTGTGTATTCCTTCGATTTCGTGTCACAATAAATGACAATTTTAGGCCTAACGGATAATAAGGCGGTTAACATGAAACATTTTGATTATATCTGCATAGGCGGCGGGAGTGGCGGCATTGCGTCTGCAAACCGTGCCGCCAAGCATGGTAAAAAAGCAGCCATTATTGAAGCTAAAGATATTGGCGGCACCTGCGTTAACGTAGGCTGTGTGCCTAAAAAAGCCATGTGGTACGGCGCACAAGTTGCCGAAGCTATTCACCGCTATGCACCAGAATATGGTTTTGATATCACTGTAAATCACTTCAGTTGGGATAGCCTAATTGCCAGCCGCCAAGCTTATATCGAACGCATTCATGCATCCTATGATCGTGCACTTACGGCCAACGACGTAACCCTTATTCGTGGTTTTGCTAAGTTTGTAGATAACAACACTATTGAAGTGGATGGTGAAACCTATACCGCAGACCATATTACCATTGCCACTGGTGGCCGCCCTGTCATTCCTGATATTCCTGGCGCTCAGCACGGTATTAACTCAGATGGCTTCTTTGCACTGAAAGAACAACCTAAGAAAGCGGTTGTTGTAGGTGCAGGTTACATTGGCGTTGAGCTAGCTGGCGTACTGCACAGTTTGGGTACAGAGACTCACTTAGTGGTTCGCAAACAAGCGCCACTTCGCCACTTCGACCCTATCATCCATGAAACTCTAGTCGATATGATTCATGCTGAAGGCTGCACATTACACAACCACGCCAGCGTTGAAAAAGTAGAACGCGGTGAAGGTAAGCACCTTTCAATTCACCTTACAAATGGTGAAGTCCTTGAAGCAGACTGCCTAATTTGGGCCATTGGCCGCGAACCATCCACCGATGTGATAGCGATTGAAAATACCGATGTTGAGCTTTCTGAAAATGGCACGGTGAAGGTGGATAAATATCAAAACACCACGGCCAAGAACATTTATGCTGTGGGTGATATTACTGGTGAAGCCGAATTGACGCCTGTGGCAGTAAAAGCAGGACGCTTACTAAGCGAACGTTTATTCAATGGCCAAGAAGACGCGCACATGGATTACACCATGATCCCCACCGTCGTGTTTAGCCACCCGCCTATTGGCACCATGGGTTTAACTGAACCTGAAGCCATTGCAGAATATGGTGAGGATAAGGTTAAAGTGTACTCATCAAGTTTCGCCTCTATGTACACTGCAGTAACTCGTCATCGTCAAATGACCAAGATGAAATTGGTGTGTGCAGGCGAAGATGAAAAAGTGGTTGGCCTTCACGGTATTGGCCATGGTATGGATGAAATTCTACAAGGCTTTGCGGTAGCCATCAAAATGGGCGCGACCAAAGCCGATTTTGATGCATGTGTGGCCATTCACCCTACGAGTGCTGAAGAATACGTTACGATGACCTAGGTCGTCCAACTGCGCTTAGGTTAGCCAAGCTTAGTAAAACGCTAGCGCACTTTTAACGTACTTATAGAATGTAAGGCGATAATCAATTTTTTGATTATCGCCTTTCTTTTACATTCTTTCTAACGAAACAGGCACACCGTTTAACACACTATTACCCGACAAAGTATCTACCTGCATTTCGTCTGTCAGTATATTGGTATTAACGCCAGGGTATTGGCTAGCGACACCCAGCTTTATTCCCTTCTTATTATGCCCCCAACCATGGGGAATAGAGACCACGCCGGGCATAATAGAATCAGTAATTTCTGCCTCTACGAATAGCTCTCCCACTCTTGACGTGACTTTAACCCTATCGCCTTCGTTCACATCATATTTAGCGGCATCTATGGGGTGTAACTGTAGCGTACAGCGATTGTTTCCCTTCACCATTCTAGGGCTATTATGTAACCAAGAATTGTTCGTTTTAATATGGCGCCTGCCAATCAATACTATTTGATTTTCGTTACGCTTCTGGTCGAAAAAATGCGTCTTTACGCGGGCAATATCTGACATAAAGTAATTAAAATTTAAGTCTATTTTTTTATTCTCATGAAAAATAGCGTCAGGCAGTGCAGGTTGCAACGGCCCAAGGTCGATGCCATGTGGATGCGCTTTCAGTTTATCTAGCGACAAGTTATAGCCTTCATTACCAATGCCGTTAGCATTTTCCTTGGCACTGATATTTGCACTAGCATGGGCCCCGTATTGACCGCTTTTTAATAAATCGTCTATCACACCTTTTGGCTGTTTTTGCCATAGTGTTTGATAGTGCGCGGTACTTTTGCCATTTAATTTATCTAGGCGCTCTGCCAGCGATAGATATATTTGCCAATCTGTTAATTGATCATTGTCTATGTCTACCACTGCCTCAGAATAGGTAGCGTAGTTTCTTACCGCAAAGTTGTGAAAAACCACATCATAGTGATCCCGCTCTAATGGCGTAACGGGAGGTAATATAATATCTGCATGCCGAGAAGTTTCAGAAATGTAGAAGTCCACAGACACAATAAAATCGAGTTGTGAAAACGCACGCTCCAGCTGCTCGGTATTAGGTGTCGTTACCACTGGATTTCCAGCACCTATGACCATGGCTTTAATTTGGCCTTCACCAGGCGTTAATATTTCTTCTGCTAAACACGCCACAGGGTATTCTCCAGCAAAAGCGGGTAGACCCCTTACCCGCGAACTATAGCCTGACATGCTGCCCCTGCTTGATACCGGTAAAATATCGGCAGCAGGCTGGGTAAACATCATCCCCCCTTGTCTATCTAAGTTTCCGGTCAACATGTTAAACAGCATGATGAGATATTGAGTAAGTGTGCCAAATGCTTGCACACTCGCGCCCATGCGTCCGTAACATACAGCCGATTCAGCTTCGCAAAAATCGGTAACCAATTGGATTACCTGTGACGCTTCAATACCGGTTTGTTCGCTAACATTTTCGGGAGAAAAGTCTCTTAAGTAGCCTTCAACTTCAAGCAATTCTTCGGCGTAAGGTAAGAGCGCTTCTGCATTGTGCAATTGCTTATCAAAGACTACATGCAACATAGCAAGTAATAGCAATACATCACTGCCGGGGCGAATAAAGTGATGCTCGCAGCTTAAATCAGCAGTGTCTGTTCGTTTAGGGTCGATGACCACAACTTTACCGCCGCGTTTTTGTACGTCTTTCAAGCGCTTTTTAACGTTGGGCACTGTCATGATGCTGCCATTGGAAGCAAGGGGGTTGCCACCGATAATCACAAAGTGTTGGGTGTGATCGATATCTGGAATAGGAATTTGCGACATATGCCCAAACAGCCTACGACTGACAATATGATGAGGGAGTTGATCCACCGAGGTGGCAGAGTATCTATTGTGTGACTCAAGTGCGCGATAAAAATAAGGGCCGAACAAAATAGCCCCCATGTTGTGGGCATTCGGATTACCAAGATAGACGCCAACGGCATCTTTTCCATGCGTAGACTGTGTATGGTGAAGTTTTTCAGCAACGTAATCAAAGGCCTCACTCCACGGTATTTCCTGCCACTCGTCACCTACCTTTTTGACCGGTCGTTTTAACCTATCCGGATCATCATATAAATCTTTCAGCGCACTGGCTTTGGGGCATATGTGGCCGGCACTAAAAGGGTTATCTTTATCTCCCTTGATGGATAGTATGCGCTTGCCCTGTGTGGCAACTTCAATGCCGCACATCGCTTCGCAAAGCGTACAGGTTGAATAATGGAGTTTTTGTTTTGGGCTAACCCCGCCTTGCTTTGAATTGGCACCGCTTTTCTTTGAATTGGCCACGTTTTGCTCTGAATTTACCATGTACAGCACCCACACTAAACTTTGTTAACAGCTTGTTGCAAAATTAGCGTTTATCCATCCTATAGACAAGCATCATCGTGAGTGATGGATAAATAGACGGGTGGGTGGTAAAACTGTAGTTTGGTCGTTAGATTTATGCGTAAAATCTCATAAGTCAGGTAGCACCCCACCATTTTAGGTTAAAGTTAACGACAAATTTACAATTAGGTGAGACGCTCACAGGCATACTCATCAATAGACAGAAAACGCATTTCAAGCAATTGGAAACTCATTATGATAAAAACAACAAAAAGCTTATTAGCCGTCACACTTGTGAGCGCCTTGGGCTTAAGCACCACCTACTCTACGCATGCAGCTGACGACATTAAAAAAGATGCAACGATTAATGAAGAAAAATGGGATGTAAGTAACCCCCCGTTTGCACTTAATGAAGTTACAATCAACACCACCGAAACCACTTGGTCTAGCTTAGATATAGCCCCGAATGGCAAGTACATGGTGTTCGATATGCTAGGTGATATTTACAAAGTAAATATTGATGGCGGCGATGCCACACCCATCACGCAAGATTTCGCATGGAACATACACCCCAGTATTTCACCGGATGGTTCAAAGATTGCGTTTATTTCTGACCGCGATGGCATTAATAATCTTTGGATAATGGACAGCAATGGTGAAAATCTGCGCCAAGTGACCAAAGAAAAGAACAACCTTATTCACTCTCCTAAATGGAGCCCCGATGGTGAATACTTGCTGGTATCCAAAGGCATTATGTCTAGCCGCAGCATTCCTGCAGGTGAAATTTGGATGTATCACAATACCGGCGGTGACGGCTTGCAAATTAAAGCCCGTAATCATGGTAAAAAAGACCAGCAAAACATAGCTGACCCCGTTTTTTCTCACGACGGCAAATATATTTACTTCACAGAGAACACAGTGCCTGGGAGTCGTTTCGACTATAACCGCGACCCACTAGGTGGCATATTCGCCATTACCCGCTTTGACCGTGAGAACGGCGACGAAAGCCGTTATATTAGTGGCACCGGCGGGGCCGTGGTGCCTACGCCATCACCGGATGGTAAATACGTTGCGTTTGTTCGCCGGGTAAAAGAAAAAACCGCTCTGTTTTTAAAAGATATTAAAACCGGTGAAGAAACACCGCTTACCACAGAACTTGAACGTGACATGCAAGAAGGTTTTGGCTCTGAAGGTTACTTCGCCTACTTCGACTGGATGCCAGATTCATCAGCCATTGTGTATTGGACAGGTGGTACTTTCCATAGCATCAATATCGACGATAAGACTATCTCAGATATTAACATTAACGTAGAAGCTACCCTTCAATATGCGGATGCACTTCGCTTTGATGTAGATGTGGCACCGGATGAATTTGATGTAAACATGATTCGCTGGTCGCAAATGTCGCCTGACGGTAAAACACTCTTGTTTCAAGCATTAGGAAAGCTTTACGTAAAAGACGTAAAGTCGGGCAAGATGAAACGCCTGACTAAGCAAAATGACCATGGCGAATATTACCCGCGTTTTTCTAACGACGGAAAAGCCATTGTTTACACCACTTGGAATGATGATGAATTAGGGTCAGTACGCATTGTTTCTGCCCGTGGCGGTAAAGGTAAAGTGATTACCAAGCAACCTGGACATTATATAGAACCATCGTTCTCAAGTGATCGTGAAAAGGTGGTGTACCGCAAGTTTACTGGCGGCTATTTACTTGACCCTAAATACTCGGTAGACCCTGGTATTTATGTAGCAGACCTTGATAGAAAAACCGAAAAGAAAGTGTCTGATGGGGGTATTAACCCACACTTTGCAGGCGACAATTCACGGGTGTATTTCACCGAATCGGTAGGCGGCACGCCGTATCGAGAAACACAACTTTCAAGTGTTAACTTGCAAGGAAACGATAAGCGAACGCATTTATACGGCGCTGATGATGTAAGTGAGTACAAACTTTCACATGATAAAAAATGGGTAGCTTTCGTTTACCAATTTAAAACTTTCGTCACCCCGTTTGTGGAAAATGGTAAGAAAATAACTATTGGCCCTAACATGACTTCACTGCCGGTTACTCAGCTTTCATCTAAAGCCGGTGAGTACTTAACATGGTCGCCGGATAATGAAACGGTGAGCTGGTTTAATGGCCCCACTTTCTACAGTCGCTCGCTTAAAGAAGCTTTTGCGTTTGTAGATGGCGCGCCAGAAACCCTGCCCGACCCTGTGGCCGATGGTATTAATTTATCGTTCACTACCGAAGCCGATAAACCAAGCGGTTACAAAGCCTTAATTGGTGGAAAGGTCGTGACCATGCGTGATGCCGACAACACCCAAGAAGTGATTGAAGACGGCGTTATTATCATTAAAGATAATCGTATTGAAGCTGTGGGCAAGCGCGGAGATATTGCTATTCCTGAAGGCGCTATGCAAATAGATGCCAGTGGCAAAACCATTATTCCAGGGTTAGTTGATACTCATGCTCATGGCGCACAAGGCAGGAATGAGATTATTCCAGATAAAAACTGGAGCCAATACTCGAATGTGGCCTTCGGTGTTACCACCATTCATGACCCATCAAACGATACCACAGAGATTTTTGCCGCCTCTGAACTTCAGCGTAAAGGCGACATAGTGGCACCGCGTATTTACTCTACCGGTACTATTTTGTACGGCGCAGAAGGCCTAGGCTACAAAGCCATCATCAACAACTACGAAGATGCGTACTTCCACGTAGAACGCTTAAAAGATAGCGGCGCAATTTCGGTGAAAAGCTACAACCAGCCACGACGCGATCAACGCCAACAAGTGTTATGGGCATCGAAAAACCAAGACATGATGGTAGTGCCTGAGGGTGGCGGTAAGTTACAACAAAATCTAACCATGTTGGTTGATGGCCATACAGGGCTAGAACACAGCTTGCCTATAGAGCGCGGTTATAGTGATGTAACCCAGTTATGGAAAGCCACCGAGTTTGGTTACACACCTACATTTGTGGTTTCTTACGGCGGTATGATGGGTGAAGAGTATTGGTACGACCGTACCGAAGTTTGGAAGAACCCACGGTTACTTCGCTATACCCCAGCCACCATGTTACATGGCCGTTCTATTAGACGCCCTACCGCGCCTGATAATCAATACAACCACCAAAACGTAGCTAGCTACGCCAAAGAGCTTCGCGATAATGGGGTTAGTGTACATATTGGCGCTCATGGGCAACGTGAAGGCTTAGCGGCCCACTGGGAACTGTGGATAATGCAACAAGGCGGTTTCACCGCATGGGAAGCATTACGCGGCGGTACTATCGATGGCGCGAAACACCTAGGTATGGGTAACGACATCGGCAGTATTGAAAAAGGTAAATTGGCTGATTTAGTCGTGATTGACGGCGATGTATTAGCAGACTTACGCCGCAGTGAATATGTGGAATTCACCGTACTTAACGGCCGTGTATATGAAGCTGCCACCATGAACGAAGTGGGCAGTAAAACCAAGCGCTCCCCTTTCTTCTTCGAAGAAAACAACGCCACCTTTATGCCAAGAACCACCGCGGAAGCGATTGACGCGAAAGCACATCACTTCCATTGGAAACACTAATAATCTAGTGAGTTACTAGCACTTATCAAGCCGGCGTAAATCGCCGGCTTTTTTATGCTTACAGAGCCCTCTAATTTCCCATCTCCCCCATCTTCCCCTTAAGCCAACCACGGATTTAGCTCTGAGGGTAGGAAGCACCATGATAGACCTTCCACCGCATGGATGCGGTGGCAGAGCCCCCATGGATGGGCTTATTGGGAGCTAAGGTTGTAAAAGAAGTGTGGGGCACACAATAAGCAGGCCCTCCCCGGCAGGGATGCCGGGGCGGAGCCTCCAGGGATGGATTTACGGCGTGCCTGTGTTTGTGTGCCCCACACTTCGTATTGTCCCCGTCAGCGGTTGCGTCCGTATTGTTCGTGGGACGACACCCAATCCGATGAGCTAATGGCTGAGGCTAAAGAGATTTCTCCCGCTAAGGCTACCGAGGCAACGATTTCGGCGAATTTATACACCTTGTTTTTGCCATAGCAATCGATAAGTTCTAAGCACTCACGCTGAGTGCCCATTCCAGTGCCACCACCGTAGGTGGCCACTATTAATGAAGGAATGGTGATAGACACATACAAATCGCCTTCATCAGTAAGCTCTGAATACATAATAGCAGCCGATGATTCCGCTACGTTCGCAACATCTTGCCCCGTAGCAATAAACATGGCGGTAATACCATTAGGCGAGTGCAAACCCGTATTGTTCACCCCAGATAGGAATGACCCGACACCCGCCACCCTACCGTGATAATCAATTTGCTTAGGCTCTACTCGCATAATTTGCAGTAAATGCTCGCGCTTTATCGTGGCCTCTGCGGTGACTCGTTTACCACGAGTACGCATAATATTTATTTGTGAGGCTTTTTTATCGGTGGCAAAGTTAGACTCTAAATAGAAGTTCTCGACCCCTTCGTAATTATCTAGAATCCACCCGCACGCCGCAAAAGTAGCCCGCCCCACCATGTTTTGCCCTGCCGCATCACCGGTTAAATAGTTGAAACGCAAAAACGCAAATTTGTTTGATAAGAAGTGGTCAATATAAGTGAGTTTGGCAATGCTCGACGTTGCTTCAGCCTCTTCGCGAATTTTGCTGATGTTTTGGTTTACCCAAGTAACAAAATCTCTTGCCCCACGGGCATCGCTAAAAATGAAAACCGGAGCTCGCTGCATAGCATCATCTACCACCGTAGCCTTTACCCCACCACTCATATTAAGCAGCTTCATACCCCGATTATACGAGGCAACCAAGGTGCCTTCTGTTGTGGCCATTGGCACAACAAAATCGCCCTTCGCATGTTCGCCATCAATAGTTAGTGGCCCTGCAATACCAATGGGCACCTGAGCTACACCAATAAAATGCTCAATATTACCTTTCAATTTATCTGGATCGACCGAGTACTTGCCAACATGATCAATTTTGGCGCCAGTAAAACTTTCAAAGTATGACTGACGCTGCTTAATGATTTTATCACCATAATCGTCGTGATCGTCACGGGGAATATGCAACTTGCGATTGGTAGGAGAAGTCACATTATCTTCTACTTCGAACTTAAGCTTTCCAAAAGGTGACGCCGAAAAACAAATACCTATTTTGCGTTTTTCAGGGCTGACTTCTTCATTCAGTTCTAGGTGTACGGTAATGACTTGCCGTAATGAAAACGGCATACCACCCGTATCATTGAGGGCATCGAAACTAATGTCGCTGTCGTTGCTGCTTTGAATAGAAATTTTATGGCTTGGGACTTTCTCACCATCAAATGAAATCCATTTAAGCTCTTTTAGTGTGGCATCTTTTAAACGGTTTTTAAGGGCGAAAGAAACGCCATTATCAGTTTTGGTTAAGCTTCCATGGGTATATAGCTGTTTAAGCAAAATACTTGGTACAAACATGTGAGTTCCTATTCCGTTTGGGTAAAGCCACTGCGTGAATTAAGTACACTACTTTTTATAGTACATCCTTTGTACAGTATCACTAACCTTTAGTATTTCCATCCACTTTTACGCACATTTAAATTTGAGCCATTTCATTAAAATTTCATCAAATTCTGCGCCAAGCCCTTATGTATAAAGGGCCCTAGACTGCATGACTTCTGTCTATTCGATAATTCTCGATCATTTCTTCTAACGTTAAAAGCGTCAAGGCACTACCCAAGACCACTTTCGGTATTCAGGTTTTCGCTGTTTAAAAAGCATCGATTGCTGATTAAGCGCTATGTCCATAGGGAAATGGCAACTGAATACCATTTTTTTAATTTCATGGGATGAACTGTTATGAGAAAAGGACTATTCCGTCATCAGGCAATGCAGCCTACCTCGCCATTTCAAGGCGATCTATTGATGACGCCTCGACCATCCCATATGGGGATAACGGCGATACTACTTTTATGGATAGTGGGTGTGGGTATATATCTCACAACGGGTAGCTATGCCCGAAAAGCCACTGTCGAAGGATGGTTAGAGCCTTCACATGGTGTACTAAGGTTGTACGCCGACGCCCGTAAAGGCCGCATATCACAAGTGTATGTCAGCGAGGGCCAAAAAGTTAAAAAAGGCGAGCCATTATTGTCGATTGAATACGGGGTTCAGCAGCCACAAGGCGAAACCGTAGAATTAAAACTGCAACAAGAGCTTCTCGCTAAGAGAAAGCGAATAAGCGACTCGTTGGCGCGCACCATTAGTATTCATAAAAGCAACAATGCACAGTTAGTAAAGCAACTTCAGCACGCGCAAAAAGATGCTGAAACAATACGCCATATTTTAGCTATTTCTTATCAACAGTGGCAGTTAGCGCACAATCAATTTACGTCACTTGAAGTGCTACGCAATGCTGGCCATGTAAGTAACGCAGATTTCGATAGTTATAAGCTTGAGCTTTTAAGTAGCCAGCAACAATGGAAACAAGCTGAGCGAAATAATCTGAAAAGCGAAGCTGAAGTAAGCCGACTGACACATGAAATTGCCGGTTCACCCCAGATTCAAGCCAATGAGCGCACCGTACATGAAAACCAACTGAGTGATATCAACCAACAGTTACTGACGTTAAATCGTGATCGCCAGCGAATTCTTTATGCAACGCAAAATGGTGTGGTTTCGAGCCTGCAAGCTAGTGCTGGGTTAATGGTCGATCAAAACAGACCACTACTCAGCTTACTTCCAGAAAATTCTCCGATAGAAGCACGATTGTTAGTACCCGTGCGCGCCGCCGGCTTTATCGCTAACGGGCAACAGCTCGCTATTCGATACGACGCTTTTCCTTATCAGAAATTTGGTTTGCAAGAAGGGCAGATAACTAGCATCTCCGAAACTATTTTACTGCCAGGTGAATGGGCGAACGCGCCTTTAACCGTGAGCGAACCGGCTTATTTGGTTACCGCTCGAGTAAATAGCGACGCCATTATTGCCTATGGAAACCCGGTCATGCTTAAGGCTGGAATGACGTTTTCAGCAGACGTAGCACTTAGCCAGCGTAGCTTACTGGAATGGATTTTAGAGCCGCTACTAAGCGTCACGAAAAGGTTGTAATTATGACTATTGCTCACGGATTTACCTCACCTGTACTCAGCGCTTTGTCGCCTAAAAATAAAGTGCCGGTTGTGCTTCAAACTGAAGCTGCTGAATGTGGCTTGGCCTGTGTGAGTATGGTGGCGCAGTATTATGGCGACAAACGGGATATGACCCACCTTCGCCAGCACATTAGCGTTTCACTTCGCGGTGTCACACTTAAAGATATTATGGATATTGCGCAGCAAATGGCATTTCAATGTCGCGCACTAAAAATTGAGCCACAGGATTTATCTCAACTAACCCTGCCAGCAATTCTGCATTGGGATATGCGTCATTTTGTTGTGCTGACTAAGGTAAAGCAAGAGCGATTGACCATACACGACCCAAGTATTGGCAAACGCAATTTCACCTTTGATGAGGCGAGTAAACACCTAACGGGGATAGCGTTAGAAATTACGCCTAAAGACAATTTTTCGCCACCACCCGCAAAGCCCTTACTAAAGCTAAGAAACTTCTTTACTCGCACGGTAGGGTTTAAACGTAATTTAGCGACCTTGCTGGCGCTGTCTGCATTACTTCAACTGTTCGCTTTAGCGTCTCCTTATTACGTGCAAACCGTGGTTGATGATGTGTTATTGCAAGGGAACCAAGCATTATTAACCGCGCTTGCTATTGGGTTTACTTTTTTGCTACTGATAAGCATCTTCACCAGAGTGTTGCGGCGCTTTCTGATCCTTGCTGTATCAAGCCGGCTTCAACTTCAAATGTCGGCTTCCGTCTTCCAACATTTACTCTCTCTACCGCTGGATTTTTTCGCCAAAAGACACGTGGGTGATGTGGTGTCTCGCTTTGGCTCCCTCGCCCATATTCGTGAGTTCCTCACTACGGGGCTTGTGACTGCATTTCTCGATGGCGTATTGGCCATTATCACGCTCGTCGTGATGGCCCTTTATTCCGTTAAACTTACATTGTGTGTGGTGCTAGTAGTGGCAATATATCTACTTTTCCGCATCGCATTAATACCTGTCACTAAGCGACTCACAACAGAGAAAATTGCGTTAGGCGCCACCGAGCAAAGCCACTTTATGGAAAGTGTTCGGGGTATGCTGCCTATTCGTGTCTACCATCAAGAATCCCAGCGCCATAGTCAGTGGCAAAACAAGTTAGTCGCCACTTTGAACAAAGACATAAGTCTGGGAAAACTCAATATTGGAAGCGATGCGGTAAACCAGGTTTTATTTGGTATTGAAAACATCGTTGTAATCTTTATTGCGGCATCTTTGGTAATGGATAATATGCTGACGGTAGGAATGATGCTTGCCTTCATTGCATACAAAACCAAATTCACTGCCGCAGTAGACGGCCTAGTGTCGAAATTTATCGAATTGCGAATGCTGGCCGTACACTTTTCTCGTTTGAGCGATATTGTACTAACAGAGCCTGCTGACACCACAGTACTGTCACAACAATCTAGCCCCTATACAAACGTACCTTCAGTCTCAGGTGCGACCTCTTCCCATGCAATCGCCTCCAATACCCCAGTCATTCACTTAAAGGCCCACAACCTTAGTTATCGCTATGGTGAGGGGTGTAAATGTATTTTTGAAAACCTCAACTTATCGGTTAACGCAGGGGAAATAATTGCCATCGTTGGTGCAAGCGGCAGTGGAAAAAGCACCCTACTTAAATGCCTGATGGGCCTGTATGCACCCTTTGATGGAACGGTTAGTCACAATACAATTTCATCAAATCATTCCCCAGTCATTGCGTCTGTATTGCAAGAAGACATGTGCCTTTCTGGCTCTATGGCTGAAAACATTAGTTGTTTCGATGAGATACCGAATCAAGAAAAGGTTATACGTGCCGCCCAATTAGCCTGTATCCATGACGAAATTTGTGCCATGCCTATGCAATATCACTCGTTGGTCGGTGATATGGGAAGTAGCTTAAGTGGTGGTCAGAAACAACGGCTACTGCTTGCGCGAGCGCTATACAGAGAGCCCGACATCTTGTTTCTTGATGAGGCGAGTAGCCATTTAGATATTCACAACGAGCACATTATCAATACCCATTTAAAGGCGCTCAATATTACCCGAATCATGGTTGCCCATCGCCCTCAAACGATTGCCCTTGCAGATACCGTTTATCAGTTGGTAGACGGCACTCTACAGCACTGCCCAGCTTCTGAAGTAGTAGAAGAAAATAATATTACCCCACTAGGAGATTCATAATGATAACGCCCGAAGTTAGAGAATCTACACCCTTGCTCACCGATATTGAGCGTCAACAAATCGTTAAGCATGTAGATAACTTAAACAGTAATGCCCTTCCTATCGACACCCTGTCAAAACGCGAGCTTCAGGTTGCGCGAAAGATCATGGAGGGCTTGTCGAATAAAGCGATAGCAGCAGAGCTATTTATTAGCGAACGCACCGTTAAGTTCCACTGCGCCAACATCTACAAAAAACTGAAAATAAGCAGCCGCACCGCGCTCATCGCAAGTTGCTTTCGATCGATTTACCACCCCCTAAGGTTGGCCTAACCGCTAATCTTTTTAACTACACCAAAACGCTTATATAAGGAGCGAAAAATGCAACATAACACGCATAGCTATACACAAGGAAATACACAAGAAAATACACAGAACGGCTCTGGCCTTCACCTTAAAGCCCAAGAACTACTGCAAGTCACTGGCGGGAAATCTGGGGTCTCTGCAGACGCAGACAAAGACCCCATTCACTTTGTTAAACAACCTGTCTACATCACCCTAGCGATTGGTGAGGACGGCGGACAATTACCCGATTTATTGTCATAGCAGATTAAGGAGGTTAAGCAGTCCTCCTTTTACCACTTAAAAAGGATATTTCAATGCAGATTGCATTAATAGGGAGCGAGACTGACCCACAAATTCTACATGTGGCTGAAGCCTTAATTGCCGATAAAAACGACCCCTGTATTATTAATACCAACTATTTTGGTGAGCACTGGCAGCTCAGCTACGACCCAGATTTTAATGATGGCCTATTGCATTTTAACCAGCCGACCCGCAGCGGGCTGTTTCGAATTCCTCTGTCAGACATCACATCTGCCTATTGGCATCAATATATTCCCCCCTCGGTGAAACCCTCTAATAGTGTGTCTTCACAATGGTTAGATCAGGAATATGCCAGCACCTTATTATGCTGGTTTTTATTCAGTGGAACTAAGTGGGTTAATGGTATTGACGCCATTCGCGCCCATCACTGCAAACCGATTCAATTGCGAATGGCAAAAAAGCTAGGCGCTAAGGTGCCATATACCTATATAGGTAACGCTAGTGATGTAGCTTTACAGTTTTGTGCGAACATAGGCGAGGTGGTCTATAAGCCCGTCAAAGGCGGCGAAACAGCGAAGTTTGTGCAACAGAGCAATGATACTCGCAGCTTAGTGCAGGCTTTGTTAAATGAGCGTCCTGTCACTTTTCAGGCATTTATTGAAGGGACGAATATTCGAAGTTACGTACTTGGTGATGAAGTCGTCAGTGTACAAATAGACTCTCACAATCTCGATTTCAGAGACGATGCAAACGCACGTCCTTTGCTAACCCCTCTTCCTAAACCAATGCAGGATTTATCACGAAAGATATGTACCGGCTTAGGCATGCATTGGTGCGCTATCGATTGGCGCAAAAATACCAAGGGTGAATACTATTTCTTAGAAGCCAACCCTTGCCCTTTCTTCTTGTTTGTTGAAAACGAGACTGGTGTTGATATCACCGGCCGGTTAGTGAAATTATTAACCACATAAAAAAGAGCGCATTTAAATAAATGCGCTCTTTTGTGTTACTAGCCTTAGGGCGTTATAGAATGAAGCGCGATAGATCTTCGTTTTCTACAAGCGACTCTAAGTGGCTGTTTACGTAGTCTTCGTCAATCACAAAAGACTCACCGCTTTTTTCAGACGCATCAAACGAGATATCTTCCATTAGGCGTTCAAGCACCGTGTGCAAACGGCGTGCACCAATGTTCTCAGTGCGTTCGTTCACTCGCCATGCAGCTTCAGCAATACGCTGAATGCCTGATTCCACGAAATCGATATTTACGCCTTCGGTCAACATAAGCGCTTTGTATTGCTCGGTAAGCGACGCATTTGGCTCGGTAAGAATACGTTTGAAGTCACCCACTTCTAAGGCAGATAATTCAACGCGAATAGGCAAACGACCTTGAAGCTCAGGAATAAGATCTGACGGCTTGCTCATTTGGAACGCACCAGAGGCGATAAACAAAATATGGTCTGTTTTAATCATACCGTGTTTAGTCGACACCGTTGAACCTTCTACCAGAGGTAGCAAGTCACGCTGAACGCCTTCACGAGATACATCACCTGAATTGTTACCTTCACGCTTACAGATTTTGTCAATTTCATCAACAAACACAATGCCGTGTTGCTCAACCGACTCAATCGCTTTTTCTTTTAAATCTTCTTGATTCACCAAACGTGCGGCTTCTTCTTCCACCAGCATTTTCAGTGCATCTTTAATTTTTAGCTTCTTCTTTTTCTTTTGCGAACCTGACAAATTTTGGAACATGCCTTGAAGCTGATTGGTCATTTCTTCCATCCCTGGAGGCGCCATTATTTCTACGCCTACTTGTGGAAGTGCCACATCAATTTCAATTTCTTTGTCGTCTAAGTCGCCTTGACGAAGCTTTTTACGGAACGCTTGGCGCGTGCCTCTGTCTTCAACGTCTTCTTTCTTACCCCATGCATCTTCAGGAGGTGGAATAAGCACATCAAGAATGCGCTCTTCCGCCGCTTCTTCAGCACGGAATTTCACCTTTTTCATTTCCGTTTCTTTGGTCATCTTCACGGCAATGTCAGCAAGGTCGCGAATAATGGTTTCTACTTCTTTACCCACATAGCCGACTTCGGTGAACTTTGTCGCTTCAACTTTTATGAAAGGCGCATTGGCTAGTTTTGCTAAGCGGCGGGCAATTTCAGTTTTACCCACACCTGTTGGCCCAATCATAAGAATATTTTTAGGCGTCACTTCTTGGCGCAAATCAGGCTCAAGCTGCATACGGCGCCAGCGGTTTCGAAGTGCAATTGATACCGCACGTTTAGCATCTTGCTGACCAATAATGTGTCGGTCTAGCTCATGAACAATTTCTCTAGGTGTCATTTCAGACATGCATAAACCCTTATCTGTTTTGGTGCCACTGCATTAATAGCAGGCACAAGTGGCTGTTAATGATGAATTAAACAGCCACTTAGTAATCGAGTACGTCTACCGTTTGACTATGGTTAGTGAATACGCAGATATCACCGGCTATGGTCAAACTTTTCTCCGCAATTTCTTTTGCGGTAAGTTCGGTGTTTTCTAGCAAGGCAATGGCAGAAGCTTGAGCATAGTTGCCGCCTGAGCCAATAGCGATTAGGTCATTTTCTGGCTGTACGACATCGCCGTTACCGGTAATGATGAATGACGCGGTTTCATCGGCTACGGCCAATAAGGCTTCTAATTTGCGCAGCATGCGATCGGTTCGCCAATCTTTGGCAAGTTCAACCGCCGCCTTGGTCAGGTGGCCTTGATGGGCTTCAAGTTTTGCTTCAAAGCGTTCAAACAAGGTGAAGGCATCGGCGGTACCGCCTGCAAAACCAGCTAATACTTTATCGTGGTACAAGCGGCGCACTTTACGTGCATTACCTTTCATTACGGTATTGCCTAGTGACACCTGACCATCGCCAGCCATCACAACTTGATTTCCACGTCTTACAGATACAATCGTTGTCACGTTTAATCCCCGTTTAAGGTGGGCGCTATCGCAGACTCGGGCGATAACTGAAAAAAGACTTTGTTATGAAATGGGGGAAGGGTTTTCGTTTTCAAGGGGAGCAGATAAAACGGTCAGCTAAAAGGGCCTGTTAAAGTAAAGCAATAAAGACGTATGCAGTAAACGGGCACGTATTAATGCGTTAAGCGCTGCAAAGTAGTATGAGGTGGCTATTATGAGATGGTTGTAGTATGAGGTGATTGTAGTATGAGATGAATATAAGGCATCCACCACATCATGCGGTGAATGCCCTTATTAATGAATAATGAGTAATAGGTAGTGAATAAAAAGCGATTACGCTTATAAATTCCAGTACCAAATTTGGCAGGTCGCAATATTCACTTTACGAAGGCTGTGCTTGGCTTTTTCGGCATCTCGTTTCGATTCGAATGGCCCTAATATAACCCTGAACCATTCGCCGTTGCTGCCAGAACTCTGGCGAATAAGTGCTTCTAAACCTTGAAAGGCAATTTTCGCTTTCATTTCTTCAGCTTGAGCGCGGGTTCTGAACGACGCGCACTGCATAAGATAACGTTTGTCCGATTTTTCCTGTTCGGCAACGTCTACTTCCACTTCATACCCTGGCAGAGTACGAATATATTCCCACTCTTCTTTAGGCAATTCAGGCAAAGCTTCTTGGGTAGGCGCAACAGGGCGTACAACTTCGGTATCTACCTCAGAACTGGCGTTATCTTTAATAGACCATAAGAAAACCGCAAAGCCGATAAGCAATATCACCACAATAACAAGGCGAACAATAGGGAATGAGGCCGTGGGGCCACTCTTCACCTGTGATTTACCGCGCTTTTTATTTTCGGGCTTCTTTTTTTGTGGTGCTTTACCACGAGATACATAATCGCGTTGAGCCATATTCGGCAGTTTTCCTACTACTTATCGTTATTTTAGATGGGTAATGCCATGAGACGAAGACATAGTGCACAACCCTGAAACACTTGTATACATCAGTGTTAAGATTTTACCGTAATAGAAACCTGTGCGCTAACTGAAATCGGTGGGGTCGATATCTACCGACCAACGTACTTTTGCCGCCTGCGGTAAACCTTGTAAATACGGCAGAGCTAGCCGCAATGCGTTATGTAACGGCGCTCTTTTTTCATGACTACACACCAGCATAAAGCGAAAACGCCCTTGTCGTTTTTCAATTAAACAGGGAAACGGCCCACTCATTTGCGGCACTAAGCCCTTAGAATTTGCGTTTGCAGTATGTGAGTTTGAAAGGACGCCCCTAGCCTGTTGCAGGAATGCATAGGCCGATGAGCTCTCGGTTGCCTCTGCCCGAATTACAAATTGACTAATATAAGGAGGCAATGCAGACGCTTTTCGCTCCATCAATGCATGACGAGCAAAGTGGGCATAGCCGTTGTTCACTAAATCTTGTAATAAAGGATGGTGAGGATTGTGGGTTTGCAGCCACATTTCTCCGGGTTTGCTGGCACGCCCTGCTCGCCCTGCAAGCTGCGTAACGAGCTGCGCTAGCTTTTCAGGAGCTCGAAAGTCAGCACTAAATAGCGCCCCATCACAATCTAACACCACCACCAATGTAACGTGAGGAAAATGGTGCCCTTTCGATAAAATTTGCGTGCCTACCAGTATTTGGTGTTCTTGGCGGTTAATAGCGTCGAGGGTTTGATGTAGCTTGTCTTTTCCTCTTACCGTATCACTGTCTATGCGCACGTGCTTGGCATCGGGGAACAGCTTCATTAAGCCTTCTTCTACCTGCTCGGTGCCCGTCCCCGCCGTTACCATTTCATGGCTGTGGCAAGCTTCACACTCTTTGGGCATTGAACGAGTAGCACCACAGTGGTGGCATTGCAGCCTGTTTTGCCCTTTATGCACGGTATAGGGTCTGTCACAACGCTTACACATTGCCGTGGTGCCACAGTGATGACACAAAAGCGCGGGAGCATAACCTCGTCTATTCACAAAAACCAGAATCTGATTCCCTGCATTTACATGCTGGCGCATAATTGTCAGCAAGCCTTCTGAGATGCCGTAATGAATAGGTTGGTCTCTTGCATCTAGCAAATACTGCTTGGTACTTTGCGCCCCTGCGGCACGCCGTGTTAGTTGCAAATGCGCAAAGCGGCCGTTTAACGCGTTATTAAGCGTTTCAAGCGCTGGGGTAGCACTGCCGAGCAACAAAGGAATGCTGTGCTCTTTGGCTCGCATGGCCGCTAAATCGCGCGCGTGATACCTAAGCCCGTCTTGTTGTTTAAACGATTCATCATGCTCTTCATCTACGATGATCATGCCGGGGTTTTTAATGGGGGTAAAAATCGCTGAGCGAGTACCAATGATAATACCGAGTTCGCCTGCCCTTGCCCGCTGCCATACCGATAATCGCGCGGCGTCCGTCAATTGAGAGTGCAATACGCCTACAGGAATATTGAAGCGCTTTTCGAAACGCGAAACGGTTTGCGGCGTTAAACCAATTTCAGGCACTAAAATAAGCACTTGTTTACCGGCTTTAAGCAAAGGTTCAATTGATTGCAGATACACCTCGGTTTTACCGCTACCTGTCACCCCTTCAAGCAAGCTAATCGCAAAGGTGCCATGTTGCTGGTTTAATGCCGCTATCGCGACCCCTTGCTCTTTATCAGGTACGGGCTTTTCGCCAATTTCGAAGGTATCCAACCACGCTTGTGCAGTAAGTTCAGGGGTAATTTCTACGAGCTCAATAAGTGCTTTCTCTAATAACGCTTTCACTACTGCGGGTGAAAAAGTCTTACGCGCTTCGCTAGCAATAATTGATGTGGTTTGAACCGCTTCTAAGCAACTCATTTGCTTTGGAGCACGGCTTAAACTTTTAACATCGGTATCAGCACCTTCTGGTGTGACTTGAATATACTGCGCGGGTGATGGCGTGGCTGGCTCACCTTTTCGAAGCGGTACAGGAAGCATGGCGTGTATCACTTCCCCGGGCGCATGGTGGTAATACTGCCATAACCAATGCGCCATTTTTCTTAGCGATTCGTCGATAACAGGTGCGCTATCTACTACCTCAATGATGGCTTTTATTTTACTGGTATCATCTATGTCTACACCGGATTCAACCACAATGCCTACCAGTTGACGTGGTCCGAAAGGCACTTTTACCCGCACACCCGGTTGTAAAGTATCGGTATGAGAATAGGTAAATAGCTGGCGAAGCGGCACAGGTACAGCCACCTGAATGAATACCATTAAAATTGATGCCCCAAAATTGATGAACGTAAAGTGATTAAACGTAAATTCAGAACCGCTAATGATCTGGCATTTAAACATAATGTCAAATAAGGGAAGGGAATTTATTTTAGCCCGTGAGCTTGATTAATCCCGCCCCTGTTTACTTCGCATACAAAAAGTGCTTGATCACTTTAGTTGCTTCCTTTATTATGCGCCGCTCTTTTGCGGCTGATTGCAATTTCTGCGGTTGGTCATTGAATTTAAAGTTGCGTATGGTGTTTGGCTTCGGGCCAAATAGCGATACGGCCTCATATTGAAGGTAATCCAAAATGAAAGATGGTATCCACCCAGAATACGCTGAAATGACAGCAACATGTTCTTGCGGCAACGTAATGAAAATCCGTTCTACTCTAGGTAAAGATATTAACCTAGACGTATGTTCTGCATGTCACCCATTCTACACTGGTAAGCAACGTAACGTTGATACCGGTGGTCGTGTTGACCGCTTCAAGAAACGTTTCGGTGCTTTGGGCGCTAAATAAGCTCAGTACTCAGAAACACTATGTTTCTTTAAAAAAAGCGCCTATCGGCGCTTTTTTTGTATCTGGAGTTGTAAGTGGGTTTTGTATTTTTTCGTATCTGCGTTTTGCATCCTCACTTCATTCTGTGTTCAACCCATACCGTGCTCGCCCCTTATAGAGCAGCTAGAGCAGCGAAGTGGAATGCTCGGCTAATGCAATGCTTTGTTGGTGAAATGCTCTTTTAGTGAAAAGCTCGGCGTTTTAAATGCCGTTCCCAGTTGCCGTTACTTTGTGCAGAGCATGCTTGCTCGCTGTCATAGCGAACTCCTTTAATGCGTACCTTCAATTCGGAGCATACGTTATCAAGTTCATGTTCGAATGCTTGGTTCCAGTTAGTCGAAAGTGCTTCACTTTTTTGCTTTTCGGTTTTAAACACCGCAATAATTTCTGGTCTGCGCCAGTGACCCTCATGCGTAAGCCATTCAAAGCCAACCGACTCAGATTTTGCCCACTCACACACCGCAGTTAACGCTTCAATCAGTTTCTTTTCAGACATGGTAAATTACGCTTTCTTTCTTCATGTTTACCATTATACCTATTCCGCCAATCAGCGCCTTAAGCTGCCGGTAAAATGACTTTTTTCAAACATAATCCGATTGTTATTTGTTACCAAGCCTGAAGTTATTCCTGCATTTATGCCTGAACTTATCCCTGTACCAGCACCCATAAAATAGAAATAATGTATTAATTCCTTAAGTGTCATTAATACTGTGAATGGCAAATATTCGACGATGTCACTGGTCATACGAGCAAGTCTGTCCTAGATTGACAGATATAAAGGGCAGATCAGATATGTACTCAAATGACCCTGTGATAGAGTCGAAGACATTCTACTGCTAGAACGCAGATTGCCCCTACGGTAACGAAGATTGCCTAACCCCTACATCGAAGGATATGTTTACTAATGTCAGATTTCAGACAACGTGCACTAGATTACCATGCCAAACCCACGCCAGGTAAAATCAGCGTAGAGCTTTCAAAGCCAGCCGATAGTGTGGATGATCTTGCTCTGGCTTACAGTCCAGGGGTCGCTGAGCCGGTACGAGAAATTGCTGAAGATCCTGATAATGCTTACAAATATACTGCAAAAGGCAACATGGTAGCGGTCATCAGTAATGGAACTGCTATTTTAGGTTTGGGTAATTTAGGGCCGTTAGCTTCTAAACCAGTTATGGAAGGTAAAGCACTGCTGTTTAAACGCTTTGCAGGGCTTGATGCTATCGATATTGAAGTAAAGCATCGTACAACAGAAGAATTTATTAATACCGTTGCTAATATTGCAGATACCTTTGGCGGTATTAACCTTGAAGATATTAAAGCCCCTGAATGCTTTGAAATAGAACAAGAATTGATTAAGCGCTGCAGTATTCCCGTATTCCATGACGACCAACATGGTACTGCTATTGTTACCGCCGCAGGCATGTTGAACGCCATTGAAATTCAGGGTAAAAATATTGAGAGCGCTAAAATAGTCTGTATGGGTGCAGGTGCGGCAGCCGTTGCCTGTATGGAATTACTGATTAAATGTGGTGCGCAGCGTGAACGCATTTACATGCTAGACAGAAAAGGGGTTATTCACACTCGCCGTGAAGACCTTACCGAGCACAAGCGCTTGTTCGCTAATAACACTGATAAACGTACCTTAGAAGATGTAATGGAAGGCGCGGATATTTTTGTAGGTGTATCTGGGCCTGATGTATTACCACCAGAAACGCTAGCGTTAATGAGCCCCAACCCAATTGTTTTTGCATGCTCTAATCCCGACCCTGAAATTAAGCCTGAATTGGCCCACGAGGTTCGAAGTGATTTGATTATGGCGACAGGGCGTTCTGATTATCCTAATCAGGTAAACAATGTTCTGTGCTTTCCGTTCATTTTCCGTGGTGCATTAGATGTTCGCGCAACGGCCATTAACGACGAGATGAAAGTGGCTGCAGTAGAAGCACTTCGCGCTATTACAAAAGAGCCTGTGCCAGAATCGGTATTAGCGGCCAGCAATAGCAAAAGCCTCACCTTTGGCAAAGAATACATTATCCCTAAGCCAATGGACCCTCGCCTTTGTGAACGCATTGCTACTGCCGTGTCTAAAGCGGCGATTGAATCTGGCGTTGCAAGACTTCCAGAAATACCTAGCCGCGCAGAGTAAAGGCAATATAAACGAAGAATGTAGCGCGCAGCTTAATCTTCAAATTATTATAAAAAACGGCAATTTTCATTGCCGTTTTTTTTAATCTTCTTGTTCGTTCTCAATAGAAACGTCTATACCCATATCTTCCATTATGCGCCTTGCTTCTGCTGGTACACGATTAGGGTTATCTTTTCTTAAATCTTCATCATCCGGTAACGGCTGACCAGTGAAGGCATGAAGGAATGCTTCACATAACAACTCTGAATTCGTCGCATGACGTAAATTATTTATTTGCCGACGTGTACGTTCATCGGTTAATGCCTTTAGCACATTAATAGGAATAGAAACGGTGACTTTCTTTACCTGTTCACTCTTTTTACCGTGCTCTGCGTAGGGATGAATATACTTACCGTTCCACTCTGCCATAATGCTAACTCTGTCTGATCTTATTTATGTTATGAAGAGAAATTCTAAACAAGTTGACGAAAAGGTCAATTGAGCAGTGTAAACCTCTTGACGTCTAGACGTAAATTCTTTATTTTGGACGTCTAAACGTCTATAAAAGAGCAATTTTATCATGGTTTCTTACGCACAAGGTGTCGATGCACTGAATCAGTCCCTCTCGGAACTGCGTGACATTGATGTGTCATTTGAGTTTTTTCCGCCTAAATCAGAGAAAATGGAACAAACCTTGTGGAAGTCCGTTGAACGTTTGGCGCCCTTAAAGCCAAGTTACATGTCGGTTACTTATGGTGCTAACAGTGGTGAGCGCGACCGTACTCATGATGTGGTAAAGCGTATTCAACAGCAAACAGGGGTTGCAGCTGTACCTCACCTTACATGTGTTGATGCAAGCCGTGATGAGCTTAAACAAATTGCTCAAGACTACTGGGATTCTGGTATTCGTCGTATTGTTGCCTTGCGTGGTGATCTACCGCCTGGTGTGAAAGATACCGAGATGTATGCTTCAGATTTAGTAGCATTACTAAAGGATGTAGCCGATTTCGATATATCAGTGGCCGCTTATCCTGAAAAACATCCAGAAGCGCCTAATGCCCAATTCGACTTATTGAACCTTAAGCGCAAAGCAGAAGCCGGTGCGAGCGAAGCGATTTCACAGTTCTTCTTCGACACCAGTGTATTTTTGCGTTTTCGTGACCGTGCGGCAGCAGCGGGGATCGACCTAGACCTAGTACCTGGCATACTACCAGTCACTAACTATCAAACCTTGGTAAAGTTTGCCGGTTTCACTAACGTGCACGTACCTGGGTTCTTACACAAAATGTTTGATGGCCTCGACGATGACGACCAAGCTACTCGAAACCTTATTGGTGCTAACATCGCCATGGATCAAGTTAAGGTACTCGCCAAAGAAGGCGTGAAGCATTTTCACTTTTACACCCTTAACCGTAGTGAATTGAGCTACGCTATTTGCCACATGCTAGGTGTTCGAGCAGGTTAATTTCGATTAAACCTTTGCTCCTATAGGGCAGACCAGTATACCATTTGCTTATTATTAGGTATTTGAACGACTCGTTTGCCTTACTGTCACTTTTCTCGGCTGTTTAAAAGCCAAGGTAGGTGGCGAATAGCCAAGGCGAGTAATTACTAGGAGTAAAGTGTGAATTGGGATCGGGTAAAAGCCATCTATCATAAGCTCGCACCACAAGTTGTCGATCTTTTCACTATCTTCATCAAGCGCTGCCGTGAAGACAATATTACCATTTCCGCAGGCCACCTAGCCTACGTGACGCTACTTTCTCTTGTTCCTTTTATCATGGTGACATTCACCATCATGTCAGCGTTTCCTGCATTTGCTTCAGTGCGAGGCAAATTAGAATACTTTATCTTTAATAACTTTGTGCCTACCGCCAGCGATACGGTTCATGAGTATATGTCTGACTTTGTTGGCAATGCGTCTGAAATGGGCGCAATTGGTATTCTATCGCTACTGGTAGTGGCACTGATGTTGATATCCAACGTTGATAAAACCCTTAACCGTATTTGGCGTACCCAAAGCGATCGCCCTATTGTGTATACCTTTGCCATTTATTGGATGGTGATTACCTTAGGGCCTATGCTTATTGGCTCAAGCGTTATTATTAGTTCTTATTTAGCAGGGCTTGCTGCTTTTGCGGAAGAATATACGCCAGGGTTAGGCACGTTTTTACTTACTCTTGTACCTAGCTTCGCAGCCATGCTGGCTTTTTTCATATTGTACATGATAGTACCCAACCGACGAGTTTTTGCGCGACATGCTATTTCAGGGGCAGTACTCGCTACGGTAGCGTTTGAATTAACCAAGTCAGGGTTTGCACTGTATATTACTAACTTCCCTTCTTACGAGCTGATATACGGTGCGCTAGCCGTGGTGCCTATCTTGTTTTTGTGGGTCTATATTTCATGGATACTAGTGCTATTAGGCGCTGAGTTTACGTGTAGCTTGGGCCAAGCGTTTGAAAACCGAAAAGCGGAAGACGAGCCAAGGCAAATTCCAGAGGAATAAAAAAAAGGTGTTGTAGGAAACTACAACACCTTTTTAGTATGGTAACGGCTTGTTACTGGTAGTAACAAGCCAGTGACGCTTCAGTCAGACACTCATTAGTTAGACATAGCGGCAATAAACGCATCAGATTCAGCAATCGCTGAATTCATTTGTTCGATAAGTTGGTCAACATCGTTTTGAATCGTTGAGAGCTCACCTTGCAACGCACCAATCGCGCTAGCGTTCAAATTATGCTTTAAGTATAAAACATTGTCTTGAAACGCACTTAATACCGGTGCCATTCTGCTTTCTGCTTTACGCATGGTTTTAATAAGCGCGCTGTATCTGCGCTCTGTATCACGCAACTTCTCAGTGCTTTCGCGTTTTAACGACGCATTTTGATACTTTTCTAGCTCATCTTCCCATTCGTCAAAAAGTGCTTCTGCAACACTTTCAACTTTATCGATACGATCAGTTACATCATTGGCAGCAGAAAGGCTGTTTTCATACTCGCTGTTAAGCTTGTTATAAACATCTTCTAACTCGCCACCTTCAAAGGCAACCACGGCACTAAAAGCTTCCAGCGCAGAACTAAACTCTTCCTGTGCGTCTTCTTGCGACTCTTTTGCGTTTTCAACACGGTCCACAAGGATATCCCGTTTCTCAACGCCTACTTTCTCCCACGCCGCGTAATACGCAGATTGGCAGCCAGTTAGTACCAACATAGCAATAATAGCGGTTGCTATTAGCCTCATAACATCTCTCTCCCTCGATAGCGGGCCGCGCTAATAATACAAATAATGTGCAAAATAACGCCAAGCGGCCAAAATACAATTGCTAATACTACGGTTGCGGCAAGCGCATAGCTCACTCCAACCACAATAAAATAAAAAAGTGCGCCAAGTATTCGCCCTTGTACTAAATGCCCTAACCCTGGAATAAAAAAGTTACAAATTGCAGCAATCACATTGCCGCCAGATCCTTGCCCTGACATATAAACTTCCTCGCAATTGTTATCAGAATATGATTATGTAGTATTTCATAAGAATAAACTAAACTAAAACAGGCACCCGCACAACGCGCGGAAATAAAATGAAACGACTTTACCCAGATGTTACCTGCTATCAGAATGGATTTATCGAGGTGGGATGTGGGCACTCTCTATATTACGAGCAGAGCGGCAACCCTGAAGGTATTCCAGTACTCTTTATTCATGGTGGTCCAGGTGCTGGTTTACCGCCAAATTATAAATGTTTCTTCGACAGTAACCGATACCGTATTATCGGTTTCGAGCAAAGGGGATGTGGTCGTTCAACGCCATTAGCCAGCATCAAAAACAACGATACATGGCTAAATGTAGAAGATATTGAAATATTAAGGCGCCAGCTCAACGTATCGAGTTGGTTAGTTTTTGGGGGCTCATGGGGTTCAACCTTAGCGCTTCTTTATGCTTTTAGGTATGCTGATCATGTCAGCGGCCTTATTCTTCGCGGCGTATTTTTAGCACGCCAACAAGACCGAGACTGGTTTTTGTCGCCACAAGGGGGTGCCGCTCAGCTTTTTCCAGAATATTATCGCCAGTTCGTTAAAGGGATAGACGGTTCGCTAAGTACCGCTGCTATTTGTACGCATTATCTCAATACATTGAAAGCTGATAACGAGGTACAACGCCATGCGGCGTTAAAGCGCTGGTATCAATGGGAGGAGCGACTTTCTCGTGTATCCTTACCTCCAGGCACGGGCGATTCCACCAGTCAATATCCCCTATCGCTTGTCACCAGCTTAGCCACTCTCGAATGCCATTTCTTAACGAATAAATGCTTTATTGATGAAGACTATATTCTTGATAATATAGACAAAATACGCGATATTCCTGGCACTATTATTCATGGTCGCTATGACATGATATGTAAAACTGAAGCGGCGGAATCATTACATAAGTCGTGGCCAGGAAGCCAACTTCAAATCATTCCTGATGCTGGCCATAGCACGTCTGAGCCAGGCATTGCTTATGCGTTGTGCCGCGCCACCAGAGATATGGCAAGATTTTTAAAGGAGCAAAAGTAATGATTGGGTTGGTTCAGCGAGTATCTGAAGCTAGCGTGTCAGTGAACAATGAAATCATCGGTGAAATTGAGCAAGGTATGCTAGTGCTACTTGGCGTTGAAAAAGACGATGGCCCGGAAGAAATTGAAAAGCTTGCTAATAAGCTATGCCGCTACCGTATTTTTTCCGACAGTGAGGGAAAAATGAATTTAAACGTTGAGCAAATTGGTGGCAAAATTCTTGTCGTATCGCAATTTACGCTAGTTGCCGACACACAAAAAGGCAATCGCCCAGGTTTTTCTAGGGGGGCGACACCTGAACATGGCAACGCTATTTACCTGCAATTTATAGAATCCCTTAAACAAAAGGGCATTCCCGTGGAAACTGGGCAATTTGGTGCTGAAATGAAAGTTGCCTTAGTGAATGACGGACCCGCCACCTTCCAGTTTCAGGTATAATGAACATACCAGAATTAATCTTGTGCGGTTTACATGCGTAAGGTTAAATAGATTTTCACTCTTTCATACAAGGCCTCTCTATTGTGTATAAGGTTGTAACTCCTAAAAGCGATACTGAATTCGAAGCCTATTTTCATTTTCGCTGGGCTCACCTTCGCCAGCCATGGAACTTTCCTCCTGGTTCAGAGAAAGATGAATATGAACAAGTGGCAGAGCACCGCACCATAGTGAACGGTAAAGGCGACATTGTTGCCTGTGGCCGTGTGCATTTAAATACCGCTGAAGAAGCACAAATTCGTCATATCGCCGTACACCCTGATCATCTGCGTAAGGGGCTTGGACAGATGATAATGGACGCCTTAGAGAACGTGGCGAAAGAATTGGGTGCTATACGCGCGGTGACAAACAGCCGAGAAGTTTCTATCGACTTTTTCAGCGCATGTGGGTTTGTGGTTGAACGTGAAGCGCCTAACGAATTAGGCATGCTAAGACGCCAGCAGATGGTGAAAAAGCTAACTGAAAATAACACCTTGGTGCTGCACCCCAAGTGGTGTAAATCATTACAGCAAACCTGGACTGATACCATTCCCATTACAGAACATATGGGCATTAAACTATATCAATACACAGGCAGGACATTAGAAACCCGCGCGTCACTTAATAAGAATATTAATGTTCACGGCACTATGTTTGCCGGCAGTATTTTTTCGTTAGCCACGTTAACTGGCTGGGGAATGATTTACTTACAACTGAAAGAGCGTGGGCTAACAGGCGATATTGTATTGGGTGACGGCGATATTCACTATCATAAGCCCATTACTATGAAACCTCGTGCAATCTGTAATATAGAAACCTTATCGGGCAAATTTAAGCCTTTGGAAAAAGGTGAAAAAGCGCGGTTTGCTTTGAACGTAGATATCTTAGATGGCGATAATGCCGTGGCAGAGTTTGAAGGGGTGTTTTGGGTGCTTCCAGAGCAAACTGAAGCATAACGGGCGAAGGTGTATTATTAACCGCTTCTTACTTTTATAAATAACACATACAAAAAAAGCGCCAGTAGGCGCTTTTTTTAATTATGTTTATTTAGGTTGCTCTCGTTTAGCTGCTTTCAGCTAAGCGACCATGGCAGCCTGTAGTTTTTTCATCGCGTTCTTTTCAATTTGACGAACACGCTCAGCAGATACTTCGTACTTATCAGCAAGATCTTGAAGTGTAATTTTACTGTCAGCTAACCAACGAGTCTCGATAATATCTTGGCTTCTGTCATCTAACGTTTTAATGGCTGAATACAAACGCTTGCTCGCATTAGTGTCCCAGTCGTTGTTAATAACGTCCATTTCAACATCAGTTGATTTATCTTCAAGAAATTGAACAGGCGCAAAATTGCCCGTTTCGTCTTCGTCAGCAGAAAGATCGAATGCTTGATCTTGACTGCTCATTCGCGCTTCCATTTGAAGCACTTCTTTCGTACTCACACCCAGCTCGCTCGCTACCGTTTGCACCTCTTCGTGGGTAAACCAACCAAGACGCTTTTTCGCTTTACGCAAATTGAAGAACAATTTACGTTGCGCTTTCGTGGTAGCAACTTTAACAATGCGCCAGTTTTTAAGTACGAATTCATGAATTTCAGCTTTGATCCAATGCACGGCAAAAGAAACCAAACGAACGCCCACTGTTGGGTCGAAACGCTTAACCGCCTTCATTAAACCAATATTACCTTCTTGAATAAGGTCGGCTTGTGGCAAACCATATCCTGAATAAGATTTTGCTATATGCACAACAAAGCGTAGATGAGACATAACCAGCTTACGTGCTGCTTCTAAATCTTCATCTTCACGAAGACGCACCGCTAATGCGCGCTCTTCTTCTGCAGTTAGCATATCAATACGACTTACAGCTTGTACGTAGCCTTCAATGCTACCGCTGTGAGGAACTGATAGTGCTAGGGATTGCAATTTATTGCTCATTATTCACCTCATTCTTTGCAACTTGATATTAGCAAAGTAACATCAGCCGCGCGAGACTTAATTGCGATGAGAAACTAAACCAGTTATTGGTATGTAGTACCCATCTTCTAAAGATCAAGACCACAAATGCAAAAAACAGTTCAATTAGTGTCTATCTCTTTCCAAATCATTCATACATTGTAAAACGTATTTATAATTACGCTACAAGGCATGATAAATATCACCGAAAGCTCCAAAGAAAAATAAGTACTAGCCCGCAGGGAGCAACTTATCGAAGCAGATATTCACGATATATACCTATTATACATTCAAAATGTATATAAAACATGCCGTTCATCTTTCAAAAAGTTATATCAAACTTAAATTAGGGCGTATTCTTGTTATACATCAACTGAGTATTTTACCCGCTCTTAAATACGCAGACTATTACAATTTTTCGATTGCTAGCATCGCTTTTTTACTTACAATGAGATATAAAATTTATGCCTTCAGAGCGCTCGGCACTATAATAAATAACAAAAATAAATAACAAAATTTTCATTTTCTTTTTAACGACTTCAATCGCGTTTTTACGCGGCGAGAGCAAAGAGGCACTCGATGTTCGCATACGTAGCAAGACAACCCATATTCGACGTAAACAGGAATGTTTACGCTTACGAATTACTTTTTCGGATAGGGGAAGATAATTGCTTTCCAGATATTCCGCCCGATGAGGCGACCTCTAAAATTCTAACGTCTACGCATTTAAGCTTGGGTATTGAAGAAATCACAGGTGATAAAAAAGCATTCATTAATTTCCATCGCGATACCTTGATGTACCGATTCCCTACCTCGTTAGATGCAAGCAAAGTGGTTATTGAGATTGTTGAAACCGTTGAAGTAGATGATGCGCTTATTGCTGCGTGCAAGCACATTCGTGGGTTAGGTTACCCCATTGCACTTGATGATTACGATATGGAAGAGAAGTGGGACGCTTTTGTTCCGTTTACCAGTATTGTTAAAATTGATATTACTGAGATTGCCCACGAAACCATTCCTTCATTAGTTAAGCGCTTCAAATCGCATAACATTGAACTTGTGGCGGAAAAAATTGAAACCTACGAAGAGTTTCATAAGTTCAAAGAAATGGGCTTCGACTATTTTCAAGGTTACTTCTTAGCGAAACCAGAAATTGTACGTCATCGCAAATTAGGCCCAAGTGCCCTTACCATGATGGAGCTGCTCACGTTAAGTAGCCAACCCAAACTAAATTTTGATGAAGTAAATCGCATTATTGAGCGCGATCCTTCCCTAACCTATTTGCTATTACGCTTCATTAATAACCCGCTTATTAATAAACGAAATAAAATAACTTCCCTTAGGCATGCGCTAAACTTTATGGGCGAAGTTGAGGTTAAAAAGTTTATCGCCTTACTTGCATTAGCTAACTTAAATGACGGCCAGCCTCAAGAATTGATGCAAATGGCCCTTGTGCGGGCAAAATTTTGTGAGCTTGTGTTTATCTCTTTCAAAGAAAGAGAAAATCCACTTACCGGCTTTTTAACCGGTCTTTTGTCTATGCTTGATGCCATGATGGAACAACACATCGACGAATTGGTAAGCAAGGTACCCATTAGCGATAATGTAAAAGATGCGCTTTGTGGTGAGCCTGGTGTGCTGAAAGACTGTCTTACGTTAGCTAAGTATTTTGAAAGAGCGAACTGGTCTGGTATTAAAAAGTTTTCCGGCAAGTACAACATTCAGCAAACTTTGCTTCACGGTTATTATAATGAAGCGATGAAATGGGCACACCACGTACATGTTTCAGCGCAGGTAGATAAATAACGCTGAGGAATATCCATCCATTAAAATAAGTTACAAAATGTAATGTGCAAATTAACGCGATTTCCGTAAATGCATGTTATGGTAGTGTAAATTGCAATAATATTCGTTGATAATTGTTCAACGTGACAGTAGGGAACTCGTATGTTCGCGTTTATCGCTCGCCAACCGATTTTGGATAAAACAAAGGATGTATTTGCTTACGAACTTTTGTTTCGAGATGGCAAGGCTGGCGCGTACCCCGAGCACTCTCCTGAAAAATCCCAATATATTTCTGAGCACTTTCATCCCCTAGGGCTAGATGATATTAGCGGTGAAAAAACCTCGTTTATCAACTTTTCATCTGAAACCATCATTTCTCGCTTCCCTACCACACTGAACCCAGAGTCGGTTGTGGTTGAATTGGCAGATAACCCTTTTGCTCAAACGGGCTTGTTAGAAGCTTGCCAACACATTAAACGCCTTGGGTTTCGTATTGCTATTGACGACCCTATGATGCTAAGCGCCAAGCATGAAATTCTGCCTCTTGTTGACATTGTAAAAGTAGATCTTTCGCAAATTCGTTTTGAAAATATAGAGAAGAATATTCCTCGATACCTTGATGCCAACGTGAAGCTAGTGGCTGAACAAGTTGATACGCAAGACCAATTCGCGACCAGCATGGATTTAGGGTTCGATTTTTTCCAAGGATATTTCTTTGCTCAGCCGGAAGCCCGCATACTTCGCCAATTGCCGGCTTCTAAAATGAACATCGTCGACCTTATCGGCGAGTGCTCAAACGATAATTTTGATATTGATAAGGTGAGCCAAATTGTTGAGCGTGATGCCGCATTAAGCTACCTGCTACTTAAATTTATCAATAACCCACTAATTAATAAGCGCCATAGAATAACCTCACTTAAACATGCCCTTAATTATATGGGTGAAGTGGAGGTGAAGAAGTTTATTGCGCTACTCAGCCTAACCAACTTAGGGGATGATAAGCCGTTAGAGATTATTCATATGTCTTTGGTTAGGGCCAAGTTTTTCGATTTATTGTCGGCAAAGCGTGGCTTAAAAGCGAACCCACCGGTAGGCTTTTTAGTTGGGTTATTTTCATTATTAGACGCGTTATTAGATCAGTCTATTGATGATGTACTTAAACAACTCCCGCTGTCAGAAGAATTAAATGACGCTATCTTAGGAAAGACGCCTGAATTCAACAGCTACATGAGCCTAGTACGCGCTTTTGAAGGTGCGCTGTGGATGAATGTGATTAAGCAGGCGAAAGTATTGGATATTGACCAAAAGCAGCTTCATATCCTTTATAACCAAGCTATTGTTTGGGGTAACGGTGTGAGAAGCGCCATTTCTACGCACTTCCCAAGTGCTCCCGTTCAAAGCTAGGCAGTGCAATAGCGCTTATTTTGGTTCAATTTGTCTCACATGACGTTGCACTGAAATAAGCGAGCCAAGCAACCCTAATGTAATAGATAATCCCAGCATCGTTAATAATGCGGTACCTGTCAGGCCAGTGATATTGAAGTCTTTTTGGTACATGGCAGCAAAGGTCTCAATACTGCTATCCATCCACCATAGAATGATGATAACGGCAAACCATGCCATCAGCCCACCTAGTAAGCCATACCAAAAACCGGTATATAAAAATGGACGGTGAATAAAAGCATCCGTTGCCCCTACCAGCTTCATCACTACTATTTCATCGTGCTTATTAAGAATGTTCAGTCGAATCGTGTTGCCAATAATCAGTACCACAGCGAAGAACAACAAAATGCCAATAAAGGTGACAAGGTCGCTGGCAATAGCAATAACGGCATACAAGCGCTCCAGCCATTCTATATCTAATTTACCTATATCAACTTCACGCTGCTGCTTTAGCTTATCAAGCAATGTTTTAGCCGCATTCGGCGTGGCATGCTTATCAATCGGTGTCACTAACACAACATCAGGCAAAGGGTTGCTTTGCAGGTACGCAATAGCATCGCCTAGCCCTGATAAATGCTGAAACTCTTTTAGCGCATCATCAGCAGGTATGAACACCACAGAATCAATTTCTTCCCATGTGTTTAACCTAGCGACCAATTGCTGTGAACTGGCGGCGGAAATATCAGGTTTCAGAAATAATGAAATTTCTGATGCTTGCTCCCACCCTGCGGTAATTTTCTCGGTATTTTTAACCATAATATAAAGGGTGCTGGGTAGAGTAATACTTAACCCCAAAACCCCAATGGTCATAAGCGATGCAGCAGGCTGACGCCATAGTTCACCTAAACTTGAAAGGGCTTGCCTTACATGGCTTACGAAGAACATCACGATAGATTGTACTAGCCCGACTTTCCTAGACGACGCCCCTTGGCTTCTACCTTTAAATAGAATACTCATTGCCAGTTCCCATTTAAGTCATCGGTTAAGCCGTCGGTAATCATTTGACCATCTTTCAACGTCAGTGTGCGATATTTCATTCGGGCGATTAGCCCTAAATCATGGGTAGCGATGAACACAGATACACCGGCTTGGTTAAAATCTTCAAACAAGCGAATAATTTCCATCGAAAGCTTCGGGTCGAGGTTTCCGGTAGGTTCATCGGCAAGAAGTAAGGGGGGCTTGTTCACTACAGCGCGGGCTATACCAACACGCTGCTGTTCGCCGCCCGATAACATAATAGGTAAGTTACGGCTTTTATCTCGCAGGCCGACCATTTCTAGTGCAGCATCGACACGCTTGCCAATTTCTTTGTGGGTATACCCCTCTATCACAAGAGGAAGCGCCACATTGTCGAAAACTGACTTATCCATCAACAATTGATGGCTTTGAAAGATCATGCCTATATCGCGACGAATGTAGGCAATATCTCTTCGGGTAATAGCATTTAGATCATGACCATTAATCAGTACACGACCGACGGTTGGGCGTTCCATAATACTGATAAGTTTAAGCAGCGTACTTTTTCCAGCACCAGAATGGCCAGTAAGAAAAGCCATTTCTCCAGGGGCGATGTGAAAGTCGACCTTACTCAGCGCCCGTTGTCCGCCGGGGTAGGTTTTGCTTACTTGCTCAAACTTTATCATGCATGTTTCCTACTACCCTATTCCCGTAATTAGCTATTAATGCTGTCTACTCGCCGCTGTCAATTTCACTAAATAGCGCATCAATAAATTCTTGGCCGTCGAACTGGCGTAAGTCATCAATACCTTCACCAACCCCTATATATCTGATAGGTATACCAAATTTATCAGCAATTGAGAAGATAACGCCACCTTTTGCGGTACCGTCTAGTTTGGTAAGGGTAATACCGGTTAACCCAACAGCCTGATTGAATAACTTCGCTTGGCTAATAGCATTTTGCCCTGTGCCCGCATCGAGAGTAAGCATAACTTCGTGAGGCGCGTTAGGGTTCAGTTTTTTCATCACACGAACCACTTTCTTGAGCTCTTCCATCAAGTTGTCTTTATTCTGCAAACGACCTGCGGTATCGGCGATAAGAATATCTGTTTTGCGCGATTTCGCGGCTTCTAGCGCATCGTAAAGTACTGACGCACTATCCGCTCCCGTATGCTGCGCGATAACTGGGATACTATTTCGCTCACCCCATACCTGCAATTGCTCTACAGCCGCAGCCCTAAAGGTATCACCCGCTGCAAGCATCACTTTTTTGCCTTGCTGCTGGAACTGTTTAGCTAATTTACCGATGGTGGTAGTTTTACCTACCCCATTCACGCCAACCATTAGAATAACGAATGGACCTTCATCGCTATTGTGGGCGTTAATGGCATCGCTCAGCGGTTCATTTACCTTTGAAAGCATGCCCGCCATTTGCTGTTTCAAGATATCCAGTAAGGCCTCAGCGTCTTTGAGATCTTTGCGGCTTGCGCTATCCGTTAGGTGGGTGATGATTTTTTGCGTGGTATCCATTCCCACATCAGCAACCAATAACTGGGTTTCTAAATCTTCGTATAATTCATCATCTATCGCCTTGCCTTTGAAAAGGCTAACTAGCCCGCTACCTAAATTTGCTTTAGTGCGAGACAAACTTTCTTTAAGGCGCGAAAAGAGTGATTTTTTCTCTTTCGGAGCTGGCGCTTCCTCAATAACAGGCTCGCTAACAACTTCAGTAACTTCTGCTTCTGCTTCTGCTTCTGCTTCTGCTTCTGCTTCTGCTTCTGAAACGCTAGCGGTTTGAATAGAAGATTCAACAACAGGTGCTTCGTTTTCTTGCTTTGATGCAAGCTCCTGAACTGGCTCTGGGATTGACTCCTCGGCATCTTCGTTGTGAGTGACTGACGCTGATAAGGTAGCTTCATCGGCGCTTTCAACTGCATCTACCGTTTCTGGTACCACACTTACCGGCGCAGTGTCTTCTTTCTCGACAGGGACTGTCACCGGCTTGTCTGCTACTGGTGCTGTACTTTCTACTGAATCGCTCTCAGATAGCCCTGTTGAAACGCTCTCGGTTTCCGATAATTCGCTCTGGGCTTCTGATACCTCGCTCTGGGCTTCTGATAGATCGCTCTTGGCTTCTGATAGATCGCTCTGGGCAGTTTCCGATAAGTCGCTTTTGGCAGTGTCATTTGCCACTGGCTCGACAGTGCTAGATGACTGCTCGGCGTCTGAAGTTTGTGATTCATCAGGTAAAACTGCGCTTTGATCAACTGACTTTTGATCTTGGTTTTCCTGTGCTTTTTGCTTATTTGCTTTTTTGTTCTTACCGAACCAGCCAAAAAGTTTCGACATTGTTAAGACAAATCCTTATAAATACTGGGCAATTTCGGCTACACTTGCCGAATATTGAATAACCCCATGATACCATTGTCAGCGACTATGAAGCGAGTTTCTCGCCCACTCAGGGCATCTTCAACTGCAAAAAAATCACATTCTACCCACGCAAAAGCGAAAGGCGGACATATTCGCATTATTAGCGGTCAATGGCGGGGAAGAAAGCTACCGGTTCTCGACGCAGAAGGTTTACGCCCTACCACCGACCGAAATAAAGAAACCTTGTTCAATTGGCTTATGCCTTATTTGAATGACGCAAAGTGCTTAGATGTATTTGCAGGGTCTGGGGGCTTGGGGTTAGAAGCGCTATCGCGCTATGCCCTTTCTTGTGACTTTATTGAATTAGATAAATCGGCAAGTACACAGTTGAAAAAGAATTTGGCGTTGTTAAGCGCTAGTAGTACACAAAATGCCAACGTCCATCAGGGCGATGCCTTAGCAATTCTACCCACTTTTTCAGGTAAAAGTTTCGACATTATGTTTGTCGACCCGCCTTTTAACAAAGGACTGGTTGAACCAACCTTATCGGCTATTGCAAGCAATAACTTATTGTCTAACGACGGGGTACTATACGTAGAGCACGAATCAACCCTTGCCCCTATTACCTTGCCGAACCACTGGCAAATTATAAAAGAAAAGCGCACATCGGCGCTTTGCTATTATTTGATAAAGGCAGAGTAGTAAAACGCTTTGTCTCGCGATAAACGCGTTAAGCCCTTACCACGAAAACGTTACGCCAAATCGAGCCCTATATTCGAAATACCTTCTTCTAGCGCAATCGCTTTAAGCGCATCAGCCGTGCTAGCAGGAGACTTTCCTGCTTCAACACAATCAAGTAACGCTTCTTGCACTGCAACTTCAAACACCATTAGTGGGTGTTCTTTTACGGTTTCGTCATCAGCTTCTCCGCTTTCTAACAAGTATGCCTCTACACTACCTTGAGAAAGCTTGCTAACGACCACCGCACCTTGTGGGTCATCGCCTGCAATAAGGTTAAGCACCGCGGCCAACCCAATGGCGGCATCAATAGCCGGATACACGCCATAGGTATCAAAATCGCTAGTATCGGGCGTCGCCACTTCCACTTTTTCAAGTTGTACTGCAAGATTGAACTTACTTTTAGGTGCTTTAACCGACTCCCATACAAGATTGAGACAATTACGAATACCTTCTTTATCACCAAATTCGGTAACCTCACAGAACAGCTCGTAATTAGGGATCATTCGTTCAAGCAAGGCTGCGCTAAACGCAACTGCTTTGTATCCTTCAAGCATGCGCACACGCCCAAATGTATTAAGTTTTTGCTTTGCCATTAATTAGCTCCGGTGGCATGCATAAAGTATTGAGTAGCACCATCAAGAAGCATTTGAATGGCTATCATGACGAGGATCATCCCCATTAATCGTTCCATAGCAATTAGACCACGTTCGCCTAATAGCTTATGAAACACATTTGAAAACATCAAAATTACTGCACTTATTAACCATGCGGCGCCAAGCGCAAGTGCCCAGTCAGACATACGATCTGGGTTTTGGTTTGCCAGAAGAATGAGAGCCGCTAATGTTGAGGGCCCTGCAATCATTGGAATAGCCAGCGGCACCAAGAACGGCTCTTCGCCAACGGCGAGCCCACTAGGGTTACCAGCTGACGGAAAAATCATTTTAAGCGCAATCAAAAATAAGATAATACCACCAGCAATGCTGACCGTTTCTTGTTCAACATTGAGGAAATTTAATACCGACTGGCCACTAAATAGGAATAAAAATAAAATTCCTAAAGCAAACAGTAACTCTCTGATAAGAATCATTTGCCGTCTTCGGGGTTCTATTGACTTTAAAACCGACATGAACACAGGCAAATTACCAAGAGGATCCATGATCAAGAATAACATGACGGCTGCTGACCAAGTATCCATTTTTTCTTATTCTCCAATAACTTGCTGAGTATCACCGACTGCAAGAATACTTTTTATATCTATCATTTTCTGCATTGTACAAAAAAGCATTCGTAATTTGTCAATTTTAGGCTTAAATATTAACTATAACGCTTTGAAACCGTTGCGGACAAAAATACATCTAGTGCAAAGCTTTAAAATTGAGCTATTCTCATATTTCTGTATTGAGTCATTTTATTATTAATGTACCTCAATAATTGAGCGCACCGAGGTATCGCAGCGGTAGCGGCGCTTACAACGAGAGTAAATTTAAAAAATAACGTTGGGAACCAGCAGAATGAGTTTGATGACTGTAAAAGAAGTAGCGGCCTATTTAGGTGTTCAGGAAGTAAGAGTAGAACGCTTAGAAAGAGAAAGTCTATTGGTGGCAAAAGAAAAAGACACTGACGGTAATGCCTTGTTTGATAGCGCAGATGTAGAGCGCTACAAAGTGCTTGCTGAGCGCTTGGGCGGTATTTAATTACCCGCAAATATTTATCTGAACAGATAAACTGAATTAAGTGATGTCGCCACCTTAGGGTGGCGTCATCCGTTTACGACTTATTTAAAGTCTTGAAGCATTCTTGCAATGCTTCGAATTCCTTTGGCTGTTGCACCTACTGGCATTTCTGCTGTTGCACCGCCATGATAAGCCGCCGCTAAATCTAAGTGCACCCAACCTTTTCCTTCGGGGTTTACAAACCGAGATAAAAAGCCTGCCGCGTTAGAGGCACCGCCGCCACCGCCGCCTTTCATTGGTCGGCTGTTTGCGGTATCTGCAAAGGCAGATGGGCAACGATCGGCATGAAACGATTCAATCGGCAGAGGCCAAAAACGTTCGTTTTCAGCGTTTGCTGCCGCTAGCATTTGTGAACGCGCGCTGTCATCCATTGAAAATACTGCGTGGTAATCAGAACCTAACGCCACCACGGCGGCCCCTGTTAATGTGGCTGCATCAATAATTAATGGCGCGCCCGTTTCCGTTGCTGCCATTAACCCATCAGCCAATACCAAACGCCCTTCCGCATCGGTATTAACCACTTCAACGGTCACGCCGTTTTTATAGGTAAGTACATCTCCCAATTTATAAGCATGCCCACTGATTAGGTTTTCTGCACAGCATAAAATGAGCTTCAAACGCTTACTAATACCTTGGCTAATGGCCAAGCCTAATGCACCGGTTACGGTAGCGGCACCGCCCATATCGCATTTCATATCAAGCATACCTTCACTTGATTTAATGCTGTAACCACCACTGTCGAAGGTTATACCTTTCCCTACCAGAACCGCTTCAACAGGGGCATCAGGATCACCGGTTGGATTGTAGTCTAGCTCTAACATCACAGGCGGGCGTTCACTGCCTCTGCCCACGTTATAAATACCTGTCCAACCAGCATCTTTTAATTCTTCACCCACTGTCATGGTATAAGACACATGCTCTTTACCTAATTCAGACAACCAAACTGCTGCACGCTGAGCTAGGGTTTCAGGGCTTAAATCTTCAGGCGTATCGTTCACTAACTGACGGGTAAATAGTAAAGCAGCGTAGTTTTGCTCTAGCCACTGCTTGTCGTCGTTGTCTGCCCATTTGATAGTTGAAGGATTGCGCGCTCGGGTAAAACTTAACGCGAAAGCCCATTGTTGCTCTTTGGTCCACTCGCCTGTTAAGGCCACTTCGGGAATATTTAACCCATCAAGCTTACGCGCCACTTGCTGAATGGTACGTTCATTCTTTCCACCCTGGCTGCTATCACCATCAGATAGATGGATTACTGCACCATTTTCAGCAAAAGAGAGCTTAGTATTTTCTCCCCACGCACTATTGGCTTTATCTGAGGATAAGCTTACGGTAAATTCTGCCATTACGTTTTAATCCTTATATATTTTTGCGTTTCATTGCTGGGGTAGATGTTTAGTTCTAGCAACGCAATGCATGTAAATTCATGTCGTTATAGGCCAATTGTTATGTTTTTTTCGCCATCACTACTACGTGGCACCTTAATTAAACGCTATAAACGGTTTCTTGCCGACGTAGAACTTGAAGACGGCTCAATAGTGACTGCACATTGCCCTAATACGGGGGCGATGACAGGATGCGCCGAACCCGGCTACACCGTCTATTTGAGCGAGTCAGACAATCCTAAGCGAAAGTTAAAATATACTTGGGAGCTTGCCCAAACCTTCGAAGGCGATTTCATTGGCATTAATACTCACAATGCTAATAAATTGGTGGCAGAGGCACTAAATAACAAGGTCTTGTCTGCATTTTCTGATATTAATCATTGGAAAGCTGAAGTAACACCGCCTGGCGGTAATAGTCGTTTCGACTTTGCCTGCGGTCAAGATGACGCTCTTGAGTATGTTGAAGTGAAATCTGTCACTCTGGCGCGGGGAAACCAAGGATATTTTCCTGATGCGGTAACCGCCAGAGGTGCAAAACATTGTTTAGAACTTGCAGAACTCTCTCAACAAGGTATAAGTACCTGCTTATTATTTTGTGTTCAGCATACGGGCGTGCATTCTGTACAAGTAGCGCGAGATATTGATCCTGTTTACGCCGACGCCGTAAATACCGCGGTCGCATCAGGAGTTAAGTTCCTCGCAGCAAGCTGTTCAATTGATGAACAAAAAATAGTTATAAATCAAACACTACCAGTAAACGTGTGAAAAATAGGTTGATTTTTTTCATTTCGCCTTCATATTTGCGCCTTGTTTTACTGGAAGAACGTGAAATACGTAAACTAGTAACAGTGCTGACTTATAATCAATATCATCAGCATAATAATTACATAGACACGAGCAATTGCTTGTAATGAACGGCTTTGATTTAGTTAATCGATTCATTCAGGACAAGATGGATGTCGTAGTGTAGGAGATGTGGCAGATGCCAACAGGAAAAGAGACAAAATCCCTAGGGCTATTAGCACTAGCAGGATTGCAGCCGTACCAGGCTACCGCTGACGAAGAGTACATGGGCGAGCCGCAAATGGAGCACTTCCGTTTACTGCTTAAAGCATGGCGCAACCAACTTCGTGAAGAAGTTGACCGCACCGTTACGCACATGAAAGACGAAGCAGCAAACTTTCCAGACCCGGTAGACCGCGCTGCGCAAGAAGAAGAGTTCAGTCTTGAATTACGAACTCGCGACCGCGAACGTAAATTGATCAAGAAGATTGAGAAGACGCTTAAGCGTATTGAAGAAGATGACTTTGGTTTTTGTGACCAATGTGGCATTGAAATCGGTATTCGTCGCTTAGAAGCTCGTCCTACCGCCGATTTATGTATCGACTGTAAGACCATGGCAGAAATCAAAGAAAAGCAACTACAGGGTTAATAAACCTTCGTAGTAAGTTACACGCCTCTTAGTGTTTACTATAGGGGTGTGTAACAGTATTTCTATTAATGCCTTCTAAAATCGACTCCTCACCTCTATATGTCGGCCGCTTCGCGCCTTCGCCGTCAGGGCAACTTCATTTCGGCTCTTTAGTTACCGCGCTCGCTAGCTACCTCGATGCACGTTATTTTAACGGGCAATGGTTAGTTAGAATGGAAGACATTGACGCACCTCGATGTTTACCTGGTGTCGATAGCGATATTTTGCATACTCTTGAATGCCATGGCCTTCACTGGGATGGTCCCGTTTTATATCAACAACAGCAGCATGCAAGGTATCAGGCAAAACTTGATAGCCTGCTAGCAGACAACTCAGCCTACTTTTGTGCCTGTACTCGCAAGCAAATAAAAGCAAATGGCGGGCACGATAATCACTATTGTCGAGAACTAGGCCTAACCGCTCAGGCAGTGTCCGAATCAGCGCCAAATACCCGAGGCTTAGCAATTCGTTTAAAACTCGATTGCCACTTAAGTGCCTTCGATGACGGTATTATGGGCAGGGTCGATAAAACAGGGGCAATATCTAAAGCCCATTCAACATCCACTGATTTAACTTCATCTAGCTTTGCCGAAGCGGAACAACACAGAGACAAAAGCAGTAGCAGAAGCGAAGATGGCTCAATAAGCGCTGGCGAAGTATCACCATTAAGCGCAGCACCAGAAGATGTTGTGATTAAACGCAGCGATGGGCTTTTCGCCTATAACTTTGTAGTAGCATTAGACGATGAATATCAGGGTGTAACAGACATTATTAGAGGCAGCGACCTTTTAAATGTCACCCCGCTCCAACGCGCTATTTATCGTTCATTAGGCTGCAATGTGCCACAATATGGGCATATTCCGGTTGCGGCTGTGACGCCAGGGCGAAAGTTGAGTAAACAAAATCATGCTGCCCCCATTAACAACAAGAATGTGCTGGAAAATATCGTTAATGGCCTGTCTTTTTTAGGCCAAGGTGACTATCACGCGAACGAATTTGAAAATGCCACACAACTGCTTACTATGGCAATATCGCGCTGGGATAGGAAATTAGTACCTAAAATAGCCGAAATTATTGTGGGCGAGCACGAATCCACTTATTATAGCCATCCTTTATAACCTTCGGAGACTTCACCATCATTCATCGTGTTTTCAATTCTGTTAAGCGAGCCTTTACTAAGGAACATACCGCTGACAATGTACTAGAGCCTCGTGTTATGACTCGTGGGGAGCACGGCATCTCTCGCGAAGACGTGAGCCCTAATGCGTTGAAAGTCATGTATCGCCTTAACGGAGCAGGCTTCGAGTCCTATTTGGTCGGAGGTTGTGTTCGCGATATTTTGATGGGACATGAGCCAAAGGACTTTGATGTGGCCACCAATGCCACACCGGAACAAATTAAGGGGCTATTTAGAAATTGCCGTTTAATTGGCCGTCGTTTCAGACTCGCTCACATTGTATTTGGTCGTGAAGTAATAGAAGTAGCCACTTTTCGTGGCCATCACAGCGAAGAGCCTGAGGCCAAAGAAGTACCGAAGAACAAAGCAGTGTCGAAACGAGATGCCCATGGGCAACTGGTCAGAGATAATGTTTTTGGCAGTATTGAAGAAGATGCCGAGCGCCGCGATTTCACATTTAATGCCATGTACTACAGTGTGGCTGATTTCACGGTAAAAGACTTTGCGAATGGTCTAGAGGCAATTGAAAAGCGTGAAGTACGTTTAATTGGCGACCCTGAAGTTCGTTATCGTGAAGATCCAGTTCGAATGCTTCGCGCCGTGCGTTTCGCGACTAAGCTTTCAATGCGTATAAGCGACGACACTGCTGCACCAATCAAGCAGCTCGCGAGCTTGCTAAATAATATTCCGGCCGCTCGACTATTCGAAGAAACCTTAAAGCTGTTCTTATCTGGTCAAGGTGAGAAAACCTTTTTGATGCTGCGAGAATACGGCTTAATTGCACCTTTATTCCCGCAACTTGCGCCGTTTATCGAAGACGAAAACAGCCGTGAAATGCAGTTTGTACGAAAAGTACTGCAAAACACTGATGAAAGAATTAATAACGATCAACGGGTAACACCCGCATTTTTGTATGCAGCATTACTTTGGTATCCGTTAGAAGAACGCGCGCAAATTATGCAGGCAGAGTCTGGCCTAAGCGCCCACGATGCTTTCAACCTTGCATCAACTGAAGTGATTGCGAAGCAAACCCAGCGCATTATGATCCCTAAGCGTTTTTCCACAGTCATTCGAGACATTTGGATTTTACAGCAACGCCTTCCTAAGCGCTTTGGCCGTCGTGCCTTTCAGCTGTTAACCCACCCTAAATTTCGTGCCGGTTACGATTTTCTATTAGTTCGCGGGCAAGTTGAAGGCGGAGCCCTATTGGAGCTAGCCCAGTGGTGGACGCATTTTCAGCACGGCGAACCTGGTAAGCAAAAGAAAATGTTAAACGACTTACGTCGCCAAGAAGGTGATGGCCCTAAACCAAGAAAGCGTAAACGCCGTCCAGCATCGAGAAATACTGATGCATAAAGAGCACGTTTATATTGGTATTGGCAGCAACCTAGGCGACCCTGTTCAACATGTTGAAGACGCCTTTATTGCGCTGGGTCTACTTGAAGGTACTCGCGTGCTTACGTGCTCATCACTGTATTCTAGTAAGCCTATGGGTCCGCAAGACCAACCGGATTACATTAACGCGGTATCGCTAATTGAAACTACGCTAGCGCCAGATAAATTGCTAAGTGCATTACAGCGCACCGAACACGATTTTGGCCGAGAACGTAAAGGGCAGCGATGGGGCGCAAGAACGCTCGATTTGGACATTTTACTTTACGGTAGCCAAACAATTTCTACGCCTGATCTTACCGTGCCACATATTGGCATGTCTGAACGTGAGTTTGTGCTAGTTCCTCTCTTTGAAATAGCTCAAACTATGGTCATGCCTGACGGAAAACCCATCTCTCACTGGGTTGCTAAATGCTCACTTGATGGCCTTAAACGCCTGCGCGCTTCCATTTAGCTTCAAAATCCGTATAGTTCGCCACATTACTCTTTCCCTGGAAGGTTGCTATGAAGAAAATTACTGTTTCTGGTTTGCTTAAGAAGAAGCAAGCCGGCGAAAAAATTACCTCACTAACAGCTTACGATGCCAGCTTTGCTAAAATGTTTGATGAGCAAGGTATTGATGCCTTACTAATTGGCGATTCGCTAGGTATGGTGCTTCAGGGAGAAAGCGACACCTTACCGGTGACCATTGAAGATATTGAGTACCATACGCGCAGCGTAAGGAAAGGTACCGAACGTGCCTTCGTGTTAGCAGACATGCCGTTTATGTCCTACGCGACACCAGAACAAACTTTTTTGAATGCAGCTAAGCTCATGGCAGCAGGTGCAAGCATGATTAAAATGGAAGGCGGTAGCTGGTTATGCGAAACCATTCAGGGTTTGAATTTGCGTGGCGTGCCTGTATGTGGTCATTTAGGGCTCACGCCACAGTCGGTCCACGTTTTTGGCGGATTTAAAATACAGGGCCGTGAAGCCGACAAAGCAGAAAAACTGCTAGCAGAAGCGAAAGCGCTTGAAGCTGCAGGTATTCAGCTACTCGTGCTAGAGTGCGTACCGTCTTCATTAGGCAAAGCCGTAAGCGAAGCATTGACTATACCGGTAATTGGTATTGGCGCTGGAAATGATACAGATGGCCAGATACTGGTAATGCATGACATGTTTGGTATTAGTGCCAACTACATGCCTAAGTTTTCAAAAAACTACCTTGCCGAGACGGGCGATATGCGCAAGGCGGTTCAGCAGTATATTGCAGAAGTACAAAGTGGTGCCTTCCCGTCCCCTGAGCACAGCTTTGAGTAACGAGGTTTAAATATGAAGGTTGTTGACGACATTGCGTCATTACGAAAACTAACTACTGAATGGAAATTCAGTGGTAGCACTGTTGGGTTTGTTCCCACAATGGGAAACCTACACAACGGGCACTTAAAACTCGTTAAACGCGCCAAGGCACATAATTCCCGAGTGGTAGTGAGTATTTTTGTTAACCCTATGCAATTTGGTGCTAATGAAGATTTAGATGCATACCCACGTACCATTGAAGAAGACAAAGCCAAGCTTATTGAAGCGGGTGTTGATGCAGTATTTTTACCCAGCGTTAGCGATATGTATCCAGGCGGGGTTGAACACCAAACGGTAGTAGAAGTACCCGACATTTCGGATATTCTATGTGGTGCAAGTCGTCCAGGGCATTTTCGCGGTGTAGCCACGGTAGTGAGCAAATTATTTAATATGGTTCACCCCCATGATGCTTTTTTCGGGGAAAAAGACTTTCAACAATTGCAGGTTATTCGCACCATGGTGCGCGACCTTTCTATGGGCGTAACCATTCATGGCATTCCCACCGAGCGTGATGTATCTGGCTTGGCCTTAAGCTCGCGTAACGGTTATTTAACTGATGAGCAACGTCATACTGCGGCTACTATTTACAGTGAAATGACATCACTGAAAGCCCGTATAGAAGCAGGCGAAAGAAATTATGTCGCATTAGCGGCAGACCTCGCAGACATCCTAACCGACTCAGGCTTTAAAAATGACTATGTGCATATTGTTAATGCTCAAAGTCTAAAGCCTGCGAAAGAAACCGATGCACACTTAGTTATTTTAGTGGCGGCGTTTCTGGGTAACACCCGTCTTATCGACAACCTCCAAATTCACGTTTAGGTATCGGTGTAGGCATAGGTATAAGCTTGTGTAAACTCAGATATAGGCGCTGGTATTGATAACACGCTTTACACCATACGTTATCAATTACCACCACAAAAAAAGCCCCCGTATTCACATGCGGGGGCTTTTTTGTATCTGTTTTTATCTGCTAGTAATGCGTCTTTCTAATAACCTAAATAGTCAACCCGATTTATCAGGCAACAGGTATCGTCTCTATCATCTTCACCAACTCTTTATAAAGTTTAGTGCCGGTAGCGATGACGTGCTGCTCGTTAAGTATATTACGTAAATCCTGTGTGCTGGTAAGTGGGTTCGCTAGCACCACCCTAAATACAGTAATACAGTTAGTGGGGTATTCTGGCGCTTCTAAGCGCGTACGAGAGACAAAAGACTTCCCTGCCTCCCGTTGCTGCTTCTGTACAATTACAGTTAGCCTATCAAGCTTTTCGTTAATCTTATCTTTAGTGGCTTCATCCGCATATTTAAGCTTTTCTTGCAGGCCAGCGGGACAAACTCGATACGTTAGCAATGAGAGTGTAGGTGACGTAGTCAGTTCAAAGTCAGGGTGCTTTGCAATCATATCTGCAAAGGTGCCTGCTTTTTCGATGCTTCTGTCGATTAATAGCTCATAGCCCCTGCGCCCAAAGATATGCATGGCAGAATATACCATCATGGCCATGCCGTTACGCGAACCTTCAAGCGTAGTCGCACCTAAATCTTTAGAGCCTGCACGCAGAATGTATTGTGCATGATGGCGCACTGCATTGGCATCTTCAGGGTTTTTAAACAACGCCATACCTGCGCCCATTGGCACATACATTTGTTTATGGGCATCAATTGTGACCGAGTCAGCACGCTCAATGCCTTTTAAGCGATGTTTATATTGCGATGAGAACAAGGTTGCCCCACCCCACGCGGCATCCACATGGAACCAGCATCCTAATTCTTTGGCTACGTCAGCCAATTCGTTAAGCGGGTCGACATGCCCTGTTTCCGTAGTACCACCAACGCCAACAATGGCCAGTAACTTATTGCCTTCTTCCTGATAACGTTTACCCGCGGCGAGTGCTTTTTCAGGGTCGAGAGTTTGATTCGGCGCAGGTAATGATAATAATTGATCGCGACCTAACCCTAACGCATCCACCGCTTTTGATAAGGAGTAGTGCCCACGCTTACTACACATAACGCCAAGATGATTAATATCGTGGAAACGATAAGCCGCAGCAAGCCCTGCTTTTGCTACACCGGCAAACCCCTCTTGCGGGCCCAAAATTTTATTTCTAGCGACCCACAAAGCGGTAATATTGGCAATAGTTCCACCAGAACAAAAGGCGCCTAAAGAGCGTTTGGCGCTGTGTAAGTGACTATCGTAGAAGTCTTTCGATTCGTCATAAACGAGATTATGCATCATGCCTAGCACTTGACGCTCAAGTGGCGTGAAGGCCTTTGAGGTTTCTATTTTCACTAGGTTCTGATTAAGCCCCACCATCAACTTAGACAGGGGCAAATGAAAATAGGGAAGCGCGGAGGTCATATGACCGATAAACGTAGGCGAATAGGTATTTACCGAATGGGCAACCAATTTATCGAGTAAGCTTTCAGCATGGGTTGAAACAAACTCTGGCGATTCAGGTACTTTTGAATCTGAGAAGTCTTTCTCAATTTCTTCTAGCGAGGTTTTTTTGGTAACAACGTGCTGCGACAAAAAATCTAAGATATTGTCAGATAAATGCTGTTCAATTTGAGCCATCTTTGAGTCTTTGTGTTCAGGCTTGGTAAAGACCCTAAACAAGTGCTCTAGACTAACTTGCGCTTCACCCACTCAACCGACCTCACTTTGAAATGACTCTTTTTCAAGAAAATACAACCCAACTTCGTTGCCTACGCTGAAAGCAATCATAATACTTTCAGGGTCACGAACTTTACCTCAGATTGCCCACTACGCCAAGCGTATCCCGATGATTTGACCGTGTATCAGTACAAGATATTTTGTGGTGATAATTCACTATCAATACAGTGAAGTAATCTAAACTTCTCAAATTATGACGGGTAGTGCTATATTTTGCCTATACATACGAATAAAAATAAAGGCTGTAATGTGCCAATAAGAGCCGTAAGTAAAACCGTGTCTATTAATGATATCGTACCCTACTTTCAACCTATCATGGATTTAAGGTCGAAGCGTGTGTGGCGTTACGAGTGCTTAGCGCGTTTAATTACTGCCGAAGACAAAACCTTTTTGCCTAGCGAATTTCTCTACCTAATTGAACGAGAACAACACGTTAAAGCGCTTACCGAAGCCATGTTCTGCCAAAGTGCCCGTTACTTCCGCCATGTACAAGTACCTTGGAGTATTAATATAAGCGCGCGAGATTTACTAAACGACAACCTGGCTGACACGCTACTTTCCCATTTAACAAATTACCCAAACCCAGAAAGAGTCAGCATTGAGATAAGTGCAGCCAGTGCATTAACCCACCCAGCGTTAATGCAAGCGTTTGTTGAGAGAAGCGCTGAGGCAGGGCTTGGCGTTTTCTTAGATAATGTGGGTGAAAACCCCGGCAACATTAATGCAATATTAAATATGCCGATTAAGGGCATTAAGTTAGCCGGTGGCTTGATAAGCCACTATGAACAAGACGAGGCGGTGCAGGATTACGTCGATAATTTGCTTGAACTTTGCCAAGTGCGCGCTATTAGCGTGGTAGCAGAACATATTGAAACAGATTTACTGCTTGAAAGTGTAAACAAACTGCCCATTCAGTACGCGCAAGGCTATGTCTTTAGTCCTCCGCAACCGAATACCCCCCATCACTAGGCGCGGGTGCTGTTCTCTACTATTCTACGCCCCGCCATCGGCCTCTTCTGAATAGCAATTAAGCGACCAGCAGTGTTGGCCGCTAGCGCGATATTTGCGTTCAAATGGGGTCATGGCATTATCAGATGTAATTTCAGTTAAATTCGACACCAAGCCGTAATGCGTAGCAGCTTGAGCAAACTCCATTAAGTAAACCAACCAATTACTACGCACTTCAATATTCGGGGTGATCGCCATTAAATCGGCCATGGCAGCACTACCGTGCCAGCGCTTTTGCACCTGGGTTTTCTTCGGATAAGGGTTTGGATAGAACAAGCAATGCTGGCTTACCTTCCAATTTGCCCTATTAACCAAACGCCAAAAGTCATTCACATCGGCGCGAATAACCCGATAATTATCTTGCCCCGCTGAATAATGCTGATGTTTGTCCACCCGCTGCGCCGATTTATCTAAGCCAATAACACGGCAATCAGGGTTCGCTTTAGCAATATTTGCTGTGCTTTCACCCACGCCACAGCAAGAGTCTAAAATAATATCGCCGGTAAACCCGTCAAGCCATTCGGTTGCTTCATTGAAGGCGAGCTGCGTATGCTCGCCAATGGGGCGCTGATTTTCAGACGACTTATAACGCTTTACTAAATCATCGAGCTTTTCGTGCACACCTTCTTGATTCGTTGTGATGCTTCGGGAGTTGCCGCTAGCCATTAGCTACGTATTCCTTTGCCTGTTTTCAGTAGGTAATAAGCAACAGCGAACAGCACAATATTAAAGCCCACTAATAGTGCTAACGATAAGGTAACGTCAACATCTGAAACACCTAAGAACCCGTAGCGGAAACCATTCACCATATACACAACAGGGTTGGCCTTGCTCACCCACTGCCAAAACTCTGGTAATAAGCTAAGTGAATAGAATACGCCGCCAAGGTAGGTTAACGGCGTTAATACGAAGGTGGGTACAACACTAATATCATCGAAAGTTTTTGCAAAAATGGCGTTAATTAACCCTGCCGTTGAAAACAATGACGAGGTCAGTAGTACGGTAAGAATAATGATACCGATATGATGTATTTGCACATCAACGAAGAACAGCGATACCAAGGTAACAATAATGCCAATTAGCACAGCCCTTGCTACACCGCCACCAACGAAGCCTAGAATGATCACCGACGTGGGCACCGGAGAAACCAATAACTCTTCAATGTTTCGCTGAAATTTCGCACTGAAAAAAGACGACGAAACATTTGCGTATGAGTTGGTGATAACCGACATCATGATCAAACCTGGAACAATAAACTCCATGTAAGAAAAGCCGCCCATTTCGCCTATTCGGTTACCGATGAGGCTGCCGAAAATCACGAAATACAAACTCATGGTAATAGCGGGCGGCACTAAGGTTTGGATCCAAATGCGTAAAAAGCGAGTGCACTCTTTTATCCAAATAGTGGTTAGCGCCACATAGTTTTGCTTGAACCAGCCAATCTTTTCTTCCGACTGTGTGTTTGCTTGTGAATTCATGTTCAACCCTCTGCCTTTGCCGTTTCAACCAAACGCACAAACAGCTCTTCTAATCGGTTTGATTTATTACGCATACTCAGTACTTGTACCCCTTGCTCGGTCAACTGAGCAAAAACAGGGTTTAACCCTTCTGCCTTTTCCACATCGACTTCCAAAGTATGGTCGTCGAGTAAACGGCTTTCGTAACCTGTCAAAAGCGGCTTTTGCTGACCAAGGTTAATGTCCAGCACGAAGGTTTCTGTGTTCAACTTCGACAATAAAGCCTTCATGCTGGTGTTTTCCACAATGGTGCCTTTGTTAATAATGGCAATATTGCGGCACAGCATTTCTGCTTCTTCTAGGTAGTGTGTCGTTAAGATAATGGTAATACCTTGGCGGTTAATCTCTTCTAAGAAGCCCCACATTGAACGACGGATTTCTATATCGACACCAGCGGTTGGCTCATCAAGTATTAATAAACGAGGCTCGTGCATAAGGGCGCGAGCAATCATTAGTCTACGTTTCATGCCACCTGATAATTCGCGAGCTCTGGCATCGCGTTTTTCCCATAAATCGAGCTGAGCCAAATACTTCTGTGCCCGTTCTTTCGCAATACTTCGGGGCACGCCATAATAACCCGCTTGGTTGAGCACAATTTGCATCACGGTTTCGAACTGATTGAAGTTGAATTCCTGTGGCACTAGGCCAATACATGCTTTGGCTTGCTCTTTTTGGGTATGAAGGTCGTAACCAAAAACCGATACCTTGCCATCGGTTTGATTAACCAAAGAACTGATAATACCGATAGTGGTAGATTTACCCGCGCCATTCGGCCCAAGTAAAGCGAAAAAGTCCCCTTTATCGACAGTGAGATCTACGCCTTTAAGTGCCTGTACGCCACCTTTATACGTTTTGGTTAAGCCTGATATATCCAACGCTTTCATGTGCTACCCGTAAGTTGCTCGTAATTTGATGCCTCCGTAAATGGAGTGCTTTGTAAATCGAGAGCCCTTTAATTCGAGGACCCTGTAAATCGAATAATTTATTAAATCAGTTTGCCGCAAGTTGAAGTAGCTACCATCTGCCATAATACACCGACAACAGTAATAATATGACGGTATACCTACCGTACGCGTGTTTTAAGCATAGTGCTGGCAAATGCTAGTAATTCAACCCTTCCTGCAATAAGGGTATTCAATGCCCATTCCACTCATGCTATCACTAATTCAAAGACGAAATATAAAAGGGGGTAATTATGTCACACTTATTATCCTGTCTGCCTGCCACTCTCCTGAGCTTGCCGATTATTTTACTGTTTTTGTCGATTTGTTCATTGAAGCCCAATACATTCTTTTATCGATATTGAATATTTCTGCTCTGTCTTTTACTGACTGTTTTACAGACTATTCGGAGAGCTAAGGACTTTCGCGGCCAAGCAAAAATAAGAAGTGAAATAGATAAAGAAGATGTAACCGACAGTGGAAGGTATAAAAAAGCACTGTACCTAATTGGGGGTTAGGCACAGTGCAAGGGGTTGGCGTACCAAAGTGAGTGATACTTGAGTTAATCTGTCTTCCCAAGCACAGGTATAGTTAACCAAGCAGACAAGGCAATATCAGGGCACAATAATGGAAAAGCTATTTTGTTTAATGGCAAATATGGCGAAAAGCGGGCGACTTTATGGAATTTGCGTCGAACTCAGGCACGCGCGCTTTTGCCAAGGTATAGTAGTGCCAAGAATGATTGAGAGTAGATCCCATGCCTAAAACAATTGCGCTAGTAGAAGATGATGCCGCTATAAGAGAAAACTACCTTGTTGCCCTAAGGGCACAAGGCTACAAAGTTAATGCATTTGAAGATCGCCCCTCGGCTACTCAGGCGTTTAACGAAGCATTGCCAGATTTAGCCATCATTGATATTGGTCTAAAAGAAGAAATGGAGGGCGGTTTTTTGCTATGTCAGCAACTGCGAGGTTTGTCGCCCACCTTGCCTATAATCTTTTTTACCGCCAGAGACAACGACGTAGATACCATTAGCGGGCTTCGCATGGGTGCTGACGATTACTTAACTAAAGATATCAGCATGGCACACCTACTTGCTCGTATCGCCGCGCTTTTCAGACGAAGCGATTTAATGTCGGCCCCTGTCGAGCAAAAAGACGAACTTCGTATAGGCGAATTAAAAGTGGATGCCTCTCGTATGACAGTAAGTTGGAGCGGCGAACCTGTCGCCCTGACAGTGACAGAGTTTTGGATGCTACACGCGCTGATTAAACATCCAGGCCACGTTAAAAGCAGACAACAACTAATGGATGAGTCGCGCATGGTGGTAGACGACACCACCATTACTTCACATATAAAACGTATGCGCAAAAAATTCATTCAATTAGACCCGCAATTCGACCACATAGATACCGTTTACGGTATGGGATATCGATGGCAATTGTAGGGTATTGCTAGCATGCGATTAAGGTTCTCCATACGCTTACAGCTGCTTGTGTTGTCGCTGTTCTTCTTTGCCATTCCCTACCTTGGCTATAATTACGTATGGGAGCTAGAGCAATACCTTCGCACAGGTCAAGAACAAACCATGATAGGTACGGCCAGGGCGGTAGCAACAGCGCTACATGAGCGCCCTGCCTTATTCGACAGTGAGTCGGCCTATTTAAAAGACGTACGCCCGGGCACTGATTTATACGCCCCGCCCATTCCTTATCCTATCCAACTTGATGGTGAACTAAACGATTGGCAACAAGTTGACGACTTGCTTACCCACTATGGCGCTAATGAAATTGTTGAGCGCTTTACTAACCTTCACACTAACGACGAAAACCAGGGCGCCGCCAGCGAAGATAAGGACGCCGCTAGCGAAAACGAGGGCACCGCTAGCACAGATAAAGCGATTAGCCTCTCTTTCGAGCATATGGTAGGCCGATATGATCAGTTTCTGTATGCCATGTTTAACGTCACCGACGACGCCTTGTTGTGGCGACAGGCAAATAGTTTAAGTGTGGAGCGGGGTGACCATTTACTTATTGGTATGCAAACCCCAGCAGGTCACTTAGCACGATACGTAGTAGCCCCTTACGAAAGTGGCTGGGTAAATGCGTTTAAATTAGCTGAGTCTGGCACAACAAATCGCGCGGTGGAAAATGCGTTAAGTATTCAAGGTCGCTGGCAAGAAACCGCTACTGGCTACAATATTGAACTTCGCTTTCCCCTTTCCATGACCTCTGGCGCACTCGCCTTCGCCATTGTCGATGTGGACGACCCTCTAACTAGGCAAAAACGCTACGCCATTGGCACCGCTAACACCAACAACATTGATGAACTAGGTACGGTGGTAACCCCGTCACCTGAAATTGAGCGCATATTAGCAGGGCTAAAATATGCCGACTCACGCGTATGGGTGATAGATAATCACAAGCGGGTATTGGCGCGAGCAGGCGATATACAAACGGCCTCAGGGCTAAATACTGCCAAAAGAGAAGCAAGCGAAAACCCGGTATGGCGCTGGGTAGAAACCCATTGGCTACTGCCCTTGTATTACCATATTCTCACTAAGCCACCGGCCGATTTTGTGGATGAACTAGAGGATGCTTATGCGTTGGCGGGCCGAGACATTGGCTTAGCCCTTAATGGTCAACCGGATTCATTATGGCGCTTAACGCCAGATAACAAAGCCGTGGTAGTGTCTGCTGCTTACCCTATCTTTATTGAGGGCGCGGTAATGGGCGCAGTGGTGGTGGAGCAAACCACTAACGGTATACGCACATTAAGAAACCGGGCCTTAGAGCAGCTATTCCACGTTATTTTGGCAGTAATGTTACTGGGCACGCTAGGTTTATTGCTTTTCGCTAGCAGAATATCCAATCGTATCAGGCGGCTTCGAGACAACACCGAGGCAATTATTGATGCTAACGGTAAAATTGTAGGCAAACTGCCTATTGCCAAAGAGGGTGATGAAATTGGCGATCTGTCGCGAGCGTTTTCTGATGTTTTATTGCGACTACAGCAATATAACTCCTATTTAGAGAACATGGCTTCTCGGCTTTCCCATGAACTTAGAACCCCAATAGCCGTAGTGAAATCATCCCTTGATGCGTTATCTCAGGTTAGCGCTCAGGCGAATACGCAACAAGATGTTTTCGTTCAACGTGCCCAATCCGGTATAAGCCGGTTAAGTTCTATTTTGAATGCCATGAGTGAAGCCACACGATTAGAACAAGCCATTGCGCAGGAAGATGTGACAACGTTCAATATGATTGACGTAATTAAAGGCTGCGTGGGTGGGTATCAACATGCTTATACAGACAGGCAGTTTTCACTATCTTGTTCACAAGACACAGCGATGCTAAAGGGCGCCCCCGACCTTATCGCGCAAATGTTTGATAAAATTATTTCTAACGCGGTCGATTTTAGTCAACCCGACGACATCATAGATGTAGCCGTTTATACCAAAGACAAAAGAATTATCCTCACTGTGAGCAACCCTGGGCCCCTATTGCCCGAAGGCATGAAAAAACAACTCGTACAATCGATGGTATCGGTTCGCCCTGAGTCTGAGGCGCAATCAGCAGGTTCACCGCATCTAGGTTTGGGGCTCTATATCGCTGACATTATTGTCGCTTTTCATCAAGGTACGCTCACCCTGGCCAATCGAGATGACAAACGCGGAGTGATTGTTTCCGTTAACTTCCCAAAGATCTGATGCGCTACGCTATTTGAGGTGGTTTGAAAACCACCTTCCCTTTGGTGTGATATCCCCTTTTACGCAGCCCTTTAAGTTTTTCTAAAAACCCTCTAAATAAATAACGCATGAGAATTATTCTCATTAGTATTTACATTCATTTACTACTTGAATACACTTCGATGCCTAAACACACACAGGGAAAACACACACAATGAAAAATAAAACGTTAACGATGGGCGCACAAACCATTGCTGCGGCCTTAGCTTTCGGACACGGTGCTGCTTTTGCACAAACACAAGAAACTGAAATCTGTAAAGATAAAACAGAAGCGGAATGTAAAGCGCAACAAGACGAAATTGAGCTAATTCGCATCCATGGTGTTCAGCAATCTATCTATCGCTATGACAAGTCTGGCGATCCTCGTCGTTTAGCCGACCTTGTTGATACACCACAAACCATTAGTGTTCTTACACAAGACCAAATTCAAGAAAGTGGTAAAACTGACCTTAAAGATATTCTTGCTGCGCAAGCCGGTGTAACTCTTGGTACAGGTGAGAATGGTAATGCTTTTGGTGATCGCTATGTAATACGTGGCCACGAAGCACGCAGCGATGTTTTTGTTGATGGCTTGCGTGACCCAGGTATGACTACTCGTGAAAGTTTCGCCACCGAGCGTGTTGAAATTACTAAAGGCCCAAGTTCAACATTTGCGGGCCGCGGCTCATCAGGCGGTGCGGTAAACAGCATTACGAAAAAAGCCTCTACTAGCTATAACTTTGGTCGTGTTGATGCCGCCATTGGTACCGATGAGCACACGCGCTTAACGGTAGATTTGAATAAGACCTTAACGGAAAACAGTGCAATTCGTGTTAATGCACTCACGTCTCAAGAAGACAAGCCAGGTCGCGAAGGCATTGAACGTGGACGTGATGGTGTTCAGCTTTCTTACGTACTAAACCCTAACGACAGATTGTCTTTCATTGGTGATGTTTATTACCTTAATGCAGAAGATAAACCTGACTTAGGGAGCTACTACGACCGTGATGCGGGTTATCCGTTAGAAGATATTCCTGTTTATGCACAAGATGACGACTTCCAAAACTCAGAAGTCACCACTTTTACCTTCCGTACCGAATACGAAATTAGCGACAATGTTCGTTTTTATAACGCGACTCGTGCAGGTAACACTGAAAACGAATACGTAACGACCGGGATGAGTGCAACAACCCGTGATGATTCTGATGAAACAGCACCAGGTGTAGATACACTTCGACTTAGCACGCACCAAGGCTGGCAAGAAGTAGATTACTTCACGACTCAATTTAACCTTTTCTGGGACACGTCATTTGCAGGCTTAGATCACCGTTTAGTATTTGGTTTTGAGTACAGCGATGAATCGGTTGATAACGGTGTTTTTGATATTGAAAACTTAAATACTAACTGTGCAATTGGTGGTCGTCGTGGCGTATCACAAAGCTATTGTATCCTTGATGGTGATGGAAACCTTATCGATAACATCGGCTCATTAATGGACAGAACCATTGAACGTGGTGATGAAGATGCCCTTTTCGATATTGAAACCTATGCCATTTACGCCATGGATACCTTTGCGTTAACCGATAAGTTAGACGTGTTCTTTGGCCTACGTATGGATAGCTACGACTATAGCAACCAAACAAGTAGCGACCTTTATGAGTTTTCTGATGAGTTGTTTAACGGACACTTAGGTTTAGTATATGACATTACTGAACATGGGAATGTTTACGCCTCTTACAGCACAGCAACAAACATTAATGGCGGCGAGTCTGACCTTGGTGCAAACTGTGGTTACGGTGGACTATGTGGTACGCCTGAACAAGCTGCGCAAGCTGATCCAGAGCATGTTGAAAACATCGAAATTGGCACAAAATGGATGCTATTTGATGAGAAGTTGATGGCAAATGCATCAATTTTCCGTATCACGAAAAGCGATGTACATGAAAGTATCGGTGAAGATGACTACTCAACTATTGGTACATTAAACACGGGTGAAAACCGAGTTGAAGGTGTTGAATTTGGTGTTAGCGGTGATATTACTGAGAAGTTTAGTGTTCAAGCCTCTGCCGCCTTCATGGACTCAGAAGTACTAGACTCATTCACAGAATCTAACATTGGTCTTGCATTAAGTAACTTTGCTGACGAAAGCTTCTACTTACAACTGCGTTATCAACCCAATGAAAAGTTCGCTTTTGGTGGTGACTATACGTACAAGTCTGAAATGTTTGGTGGCCAACCTGACACTGCGGCAGGTTACAATGCCGATACGGGTGAATACTCAATTGTCGTTCCTGACTATCAAGTATTTAACTTGTTTGCGAACTACTACGCATCTGAAAAACTAACGTTCCGTGTTAATATCGGCAACTTGTTTGATGAAGAATACTGGACTGCAGCTTATCGCTCTGGTGCCTTCATGTACATTGGTGACGGCCGTAACGTAACCGGTACGGTAAACTACGAGTTCTAAGTTAGTTTAAAGAGAAACACAAAAAATGATCATTATTGATAACCTACTAGACGCCGACCAAGTAGAGCAATATCGGGCTGCTTTAGCCGATGTACCATTTAACGATGGAAAAGCAACCGCAATGGGCATGGCAGCAGGGGTTAAAAATAATGGTCAAGCTGACGCGCAGCACGCTACGGTTCAAGCCCTTGCCAACAACTTGTTGGCAAGCCTCGGCAACCACCCGCAAGTAGTCTCTGCTGCGCTACCTCAGCGCATTTTCCCTCCTTGTTTCAATCGTTACAGTGAATCACAAACCTACGGCTATCATGTAGATGCGGCAATCATGCGCATTCCCAATACCCCCGATGTTTTGCGTAGCGATATGTCGATGACGGTGTTTCTATCTAGCCCAAGCGATTACGAAGGCGGAGAGTTGGTTATTCAGACGGGGTTCGGCGAGCAGAAAGTTAAAGGTAACCTAGGTAGCGCAGTACTCTACCCTTCCTCAAGCTTACATAAAGTTACTCCGGTAACTCGCGGCGAGAGAATTGCTGCTATTACGTGGATGCAAAGCATGATTAGCGACCAAACCATTCGTGAAAGCTTATATGAGCTAGACCAAAGCATTCAGTCTTTGGTGCAAGGCGGTAAAGCCAACAGAGAAGAACTCGATAAACTTCATCACGTATACCACAACCTCATTAGAAAATTCTCTATCGTTTAAACTGGACAAAACCTTACCCGTCGCGCAAGGTTATTCTTGTAAGTATGTTTTGACTGTGTTGCTGTTACCAGCAGTATATTGTTAAACGTTTTCCCAGCTCATTGGCATGAGACGCTTAGAATACTGTGAAATAAACCAGCTTTACCTCCGGTCTCTGTATGACTGAAAAACGGCTTTTAGCAAAAGATAGGGTTACTCTTAGATGAATGAACTAATGTGTGGTACGTGCTTTTTTACACCTAACATTTGCTGGTTTAAGCGCGTGGCGCAAAACGTCAATAAGCTTGCTGTGCTAGCCGCTCTTGCTTCTGGAGCTTTTATTGCAATGCTGGCGCCATTTAATGCCCTTGCAGATAATGTAACCGCATCAATAACCCTATTAGACGCCGAACAGTCACCGGTTAAAGACGGCGTTGTTGTTTTCAAGCCATTGTTTGATATTTCTGTCTTAGCCCCCCAAGAATCTGAATCATTACAACCAGCTGCGATGAAACAAATCAATAAGCAGTTTGAGCCACATGTTTTGGTAGTGCAAAAGAACACAGAAGTCATCTTCCCGAATGCAGACAATGTATTTCATCATGTTTATTCTTTTTCACCCACCAAGCAGTTTGAGCTAAAGCTCTACAAAGAATTTACTGCCGAACCATTGTTCTTCGAGCAAGCTGGAATTGTGGATATTGGCTGCAACATTCACGATTGGATGCTAGGTTACATCGTTATTGCCGATAGCCCTTATTTTATAAAAACCGCAGATGACGGAAATGCTGACATCTCACTTCCCGCTGGTAAATACAGTGTTGAGTTTTGGCACCCTAACGCGCCAAACGAACAACCCTTTATTGAAACTGAAGTTGAGTTAACCAGTGATAAAAACTTCACGCTAACGTTATCGAAAGTGATAGCAAGCGATGATGATTTTGATGATGGCTTCGGTGATTATTAATGCTGATCCGTTGTATTTTAGTTGTTTTTTGCTTTATTAGTTTTCACGCTGTTTCAGATACAAGGTTGTTGCTTAGAGGTAGCATTCTTTCAGCAGATAATGCTGACACATTTCAAATAAATGGCGCCTCCCACCAGCGCTTTGAAAATAATGCAGTCGCGTTATCTCAAGCGGTGTTAGCGTATAATAAAGTGATAAGCGATGATTGGCAGCTTCATGCTGTGGCCAATGGATATAGCGATGGAGAACAAAAAGTCGGGGTTAACCAACTTTATACTCAATATCGACCACTCACTGCATCCACCATTAAACCAGAGGTTAAGCTTGGTTTTTTCTACCCTGCAATTTCTGCCGAAAACACCGACATGGGGTGGCTGTCACCGCACTTTTTATCTAATTCAGCCATTAACAGCTGGATTGGCGAAGAGCTTAGAACGTTTGGTGTAGAGGCAAGCTTAAGACAAAACGGAAGGCAAGTTAGACGGGACTGGTCATGGAAAGTAATAGGGAGCTTATTTAAGGGTAACGACACCACAGGTACCTTGTTATCATGGCGCGGCTTTGCGCTGCACGACAGGCAATCGCTGAACAATGATAGAGTAAAATTCACTCCTATTCCTGGCGTGGTATCTGAAGAGGGGATCGGCGCTCCAGCATGGACAGACCCCTTTCGTGAAATTGATACGAAAACAGGTTATTACGTGGGGGCGCATTTAGCCCATAAGCGCCGTTCAGAGCTACGTTATTATTATTACGACAATCGCGCCAACCCACTCATTTTCGACCCTGACAGAATATATGCATGGCGCACGCGATTTCACGCATTTACCCTTCGTCATATGCGTAACCGCAATGTAACCTTTTTCGGGCAAGGGCTGATAGGTGACACTTTGATGGGGGAAAACATTGTGAATAACGACTTCTACGCGGCCTACATTGCTGCAACGTACACCCATGAAGCACATCAACTTTCTACACGTTTAGATTGGTATCAAGTGATAGATAACGACAGCACCATAGATGACCCCAACAGTAGCAGAGGGGAAGCCATTACCGTTAATTACACTTATGCAATGAGCTCGAAAATAGCATTATCAGCCGAGTGGCAAGTGAATCGAGGCCGCCAAGAAAATCTACGATTTTTAAACGCTACATCGGTATCTAGTGAAGCCTTCCACGAAAACCTGCTTCAGCTTGCCGTTACCTACCGCATCGACTGAACAGCACTAATCAGCATTACCATTAGATTTAGACTTATCGTGCGACTTATCGAGCGACTCATCGGGCACGTTTTTGACCATCATTCGCTCTTTGCGGCGCGTCATCATTTTCGCCAATCTGCGCATACTTACCGTTGTATCTTTCTCATCAATAATATCTACGCCTAGCAAGCGCTCTAGCAAATCTTCAAGAGTAATCACCCCTTCCAACCCGCCATACTCATCTACCACTAAAAGCATATGAACATGTTTATCGATAAAATGGTCGAAGGTTATCGACAGTGGCATAGAGCCTAATATGGTCACCATGTCTTTAGCATATTCTGACAATGGTTTATCGGTATTCCCGCGAGCTTGCGCCACAAGCAAATCTGAACGCATGACATAACCGGTGATGTTTTCCGAATCTTTGTCTTCATAAACCGGAATTCGTGAATACTCTATATGCGCGTGCTTATGGAAAAACACCTCGACGGTCATCGACTCTGCTACCGAAAACAATACAGTGCGGTGTGTTATGGCATCTTTTACTTTTAATTCGTGCAAACTTAGCAAGCTTTGTAAGAATACTGCCTCGTGGTTAGCCAACTGCCCTTCTTGACCTGATAGCTCGGCCATGGCGTGAAGCTCACCGCGACTCAACCCGCGAAGCGGGCTGTCATCTTTAAACCCACGGGTAAGTAATTCAGACATCACCACAAAGGGTTTAAGAATAACAATGAGATACTTTAGGAAATAAGCTGTCACGGGCGCTAATCCACGCCAATAGGTTGCACCGACGGTTTTAGGAATTATTTCAGAAAAAACCAAGATAAGCAGCGTTAATACCGCTGAAATCACACCTAAATATGCTTCGCCAAACACACTAGCAGCCTGTGCACCCGCACCAGCAGCACCCATGGTATGCGCAATGGTATTTAGCGTTAAAATTGCCGATAGCGGAGTATTGATATTATCGGTTTGCTTTCGCAGCAAGATACCGCTAGGCCGATTCTCTTTTTCTAAAACAGAGATGTAGGCTGAGGACACACTTAATATGACTGCTTCAGCAATTGAGCATAAAAAAGAGAAGCCCAAGGCAATCAATACATAAACGATGAGTAAAAACATGAGTCCTTTCCGATAATCGGAGTATGAAGCAAACGACCATTATGCAAGCCTTAACTGGACTTACAAGGGCGCAGGTGAATTAAATACGAATACCGTGCAATTTACTCGTAAAAACAGATATCCATATACTGAATTACCTATTCATTTTTCCGTTTACGTTAACCGCAACAGTCTTGATGATTTTCTTCACGGTGTGCCAACCTAGCGCTAACTTTTTTAACGCCTAATCGAGCCATTAGTGCAGCAAGTAAAATGGCGCACGCAGCATAGAGCGCTTGAATATTAGCACCATGACTATGTAGTTGGCTTTCCATGTGAATTAGACCCTCTAACGACCATGCTGACACCGCATAATTAAGCAAATAGCCAAACCCAACACTGGCAGAGATAACGCTAAACAAATATAAACAAAGGGTTCTAAAACCCATTTCTTGCTTAATCATGCCCATGGTAGAAACATTAGTAGCCGGCCCAGCCATGAGAAATACCAACACCGCACCAGGTGACAATCCGGCAGCTAAGAACCCCACTGCAAGCGGCGTAGATGCCGTGGCACAAATATACATAGGAATACCAATGACGGCCATGACTAACATAGCAATAACCCCATCGCCCCACTGAGTGAGAAAGTCCGTTGGCACCCAAGTTTTAATGGCCGCGGCTAAGGCTAAGCCCACAAGTAGCCATACCACAATATCTTCTAGCAACTTACCCGAGGCATAACGAAGCACTTGGGTAAGTTTGTTACTTTGTTTTACTGGCTCAGATGTAGCGGGCGTGTCGTCGCAACAACTTGTGGTTGGCTTTTCACTAGCGCAACAACTCGTTTGCGCTTTATCCAGCGATGCAGCATCTACGTGTTCTGTGTCTGCAGGCGTCTCACTTGAACAGCAAGATACATTGTCCGAGTGTTTATGAGGGTGCTGATGAGAGCCTTTATGAGACTTAGCGCCATCAAACCATCTCACCATAAGACCAGCATAGATTGCGCTAGCAATAGCGGCTATTGGCCTGACGATGGCGTACAGGGGGCCTAGTAATGCGTAAGAAACAGAAACACTGTCTACCCCAGTTTCAGGCGTAGAAACTAAAAATGAAATTGTCGATGGTTTAGAGGCGCCACTTCTACGCAGCCCTATCGCAGCGGGAATAACACCGCAAGAGCACAAAGGCAATGGAGCACCTATTACCGCGGCTTTCGTGATGGAGGCTGTTGAGCTGCTTCCCATGTGGCGCTCTAAAAAGCTAACCGGCACCAATTCGTGCATAATACCCGCCACCAGCAGGCCAAGTAACAGCCACGGAGCAGACTCCATAAATAGGCTGATAAAATTTTGCACTAATAGCATTAGGTCAGTCATACCACTCCAAACGAACCGCGTTGAACATTTATATTTTTCACTTGCTGATTTACTTTGCCGACTTGCTATCCGACTTCCGACTTCCAGCTTAATGTGTCAATTTACTTGGCTGCAAATCTACCAAATCAGGCGAATACGTATGATAGCAAATTTACGCGCCTACCGTGAATGAACGAGAAGTAATCCACCTCATCGAATAACCCGATTGCCTACAAAAAAGCCGACGCAGAGAATAACGCTCTACGTCGGCTTTATATAAAACTAGCACTCAACAATGTTGTGATAGCGGCTAGCTACTATTTTTACCGTTGTTGCTATTCCTTCTCGCCCACTTCGTCTTGATGTCCGCTACGAAGTTTAGCCACAACAGACCATGCTTCGAGCATCACCAACACAGACACCACTAGCACCACAGCATCTAGGAAAACTAATAGGTAATTTTCCGCAAGATAATATTCTTTAAGTTTTATTAGCCCAGCAAAGAAAGCCATGACCAAAACGAATACCATGGGTATTAATGTGTAACGGGCTGGTCTTCCCATCTTAATCAGCATGACTGAAATAACCAACAAGGTAAGACTAGCCAGTATTTGGTTTGTAGAGCCAAACAGCGGCCAGATGATCATACCGCCACTACCTGAAGAACCACCCGCACCAAAGGCAAGCAGTAAGCAACAAGCAACCGCTAAGAAGGTGGCTACTACCCCATTTTTAAGTGCTGACAATTTATAAATATCGCCCCACTCTTGAATAATGTAGCGCTGAAGGCGAACACCAGAATCCATAGTTGTGCCCGCGAACAACACGACCATTACCGCCAGTATGGTTGATGAGAAAGCTTCAGGCAGCCCCCACCCTTGATGGATAAGCGCCGCGCCGCCACTAATAAAGGCACCTACGCTACCTGCACCTAAGTGACTGTAGACCTCATGCCACTCTTCTGGAGAGGCTGCAAACGCCACACCACTAACCGCAACAATGGTAATCAACGCCAAAGAACCTTCACCAATCGCCCCTAAATAACCCACGAAGCGTACATCAGTTTCCTTGTCTAACTGCTTAGAGCTGGTACCTGAGGCCACAATACCGTGAAAGCCTGACACTGCGCCGCAGGCTATAGTCACGAACAATAAGGGAATTAAGCTGGGAGAGTCCATGGCCGTCTGTGTATTGAAGGCTGGCGCTGTAATGTCGGGCATAGCAAAGAAGACCGCACCATAAAGTAAAAATAGGCCAACCAATAGCTGCATTCCATTAATAAAGTCTCGTGGTTGAAGCAGCATCCACACGGGCAATAAAGACGCAATAGCAGCGTAAATAAACAAGATAACGATCCAGTTCGCTTTGTCAGCTAAACCGAACATGGTTTCAGGCAAGCTAATCGGGATATAGCTACCGGCATAAACCGAGGCATAAAGCACCACGATACCCACAAGGCAAAGAGGAATTAAACCAAAGTTACGTTTTAATAGCTGGCCAATAACAAGCGCTACGGCAATGGCTGTCCAGGCTGGGAAAACCGCATTAGGCTGAGAGACAAACGAGTTTGCTATCACCACGCCAAAAACGGCGTTAACCATTAACAGTACTAGAAAGATAACAATCATAAACAATGAACGAGAACGCTTGCCTATTACACTTTCAGACAAGGCTCCCATCGATTTACCTTTGTGACGCGCACTGGCCCACAAGGCCCCCATATCATGCACACCTGCAAACAATATGGTGCCGAAGATAACCCAGAGTACGGCGGGTACCCAGCCCCAGTACACGGCGATAGCTGGCCCTACAATTGGTGCAGCCCCTGCTACTGATGTAAAATGATGCCCCCAGAGCACCACTTTATTAGTAGGTACAAAATCTTTACCATCCTGTAACTCATGAGCAGGCGTGGTGAAGTTATCGTCTAGTTTGAATATTTTCGTGGCAATAAATTTCGAATAAACGAACCACCCGAGGAGCATGCCCACGATCCCGAGTAATACTATGGCTATTGACTGCATATTATTGTCCTGTGTCGATGTTGCACTGCATTATTCAATTTCTATTTTGAACGCATCTACAACGCTTTTCTGTCGTTAAAAAACGCTTATCTAAACATTAAAACATTATTTACTTTTTCACGTCGCCATATTAGACCAAAGTCTATTGTGGTAGCAGCTTTTTTACACTGCTCGTACCATGCTAGCTTTATGGCTTTTACCAATCATTTACAACAAAAATAGCAGGCAAAACAAAAATAACTGATAAATGTAGTTTTAATCTTACTTTCACCCTTCAAATACGTCTCAGTCTCGTTTATAAAGGCTCATCTATCAATAAATCTATTAATAAGTAGTTATGGCATCACCAAAATTTCATATGGCCGTCCGTAAGTATCACCGATGGTTAGGCTTTTTCTTAGCAGGCATAATGGCAATTTATGCTATCAGTGGCGTGTTACTCATTTTTCGCCCCACCGATTTCCTGAAATTCGATAAAACTGAAGTCCGTCAGTTGTCTCTAGACTTAAGCGGAAAACAGGTAGCATCAAAAATTAAGGTGAAAGGTTTAAAGGTGGTTGAAGAGAATGACACCCAAGTTGTGTTAAATATGGGTACCTATGACAAGGCAGACGGTGTCGCTACTATTACCCGTAAAGACTACCCTCTTGTGCTGGCAAAAATGGTTAAGCTTCACAAGGCGACGAATAACAGCCCATTATTTTGGTTGAACATTAGCTTCGGCGTTGCGCTTTTGTTTTTCGTCATCTCTGCATTTTTGATGTTTATGCCTAAGCTGCCTATGTATAAAAACGGGCTTAAAATAGCGGGATTAGGTGCAGTAGTGGCTGTACTTGTGGTGATGTTCGGCTCATAACTTTACGTGTTCGAACCGCCGTGGTGTGGTTCGAACACTTTTTAGCACATGCTTGAACCCTGTGGTAACGTATCTGAATAGTAACGAACTCGTACGCTCACTATCAGGGAAAGATTTATGCCGCGCCAGTACAGCCTCCTTTTCACCGAAAGCACGCTTGTAATAGGTGCGCTCGCTTCAGCTTTACTCGAGTTACAACGCACTGCAAATGCAGCAGCGCATATGCACAGTGAGCGTCTATGAATTTCATCGATTTCACGGTAGTGGCTATCTACCTCATGGGTTTATTAATCATGGGGTTTGTGTTTCGAAAACAAGTGAGTAAAAAAGATTACTTTCTTGCTAATCGACAGCTGGGCTGGAAACCGCTATCCCTTTCTATTATGGCCACGCAGCTATCTGCAGTTAGCTTTATTTCGGCCCCTGCTTTTGTGGGGTTAAGAGAAGATGGTGGCCTTATTTGGTTGTCATACGAGCTTGCCCTTCCCCTTGCCATGCTAGCCCTACTCTATTTTATCTTACCGACTTTGTATCGTTCTGGCGTGGTCAGTGTTTATGACTTTTTAGAGCAACGCTTTGGCCGCTCTTCTCGGGTACTCATTAGCGTGGTGTTTCAAATAAGTCGCTCTTTTGCCACCGCTATTATGATTTATGCTATTTCGATTATCTTGCAAAGTACGATGGGCTTAGCGTTCTGGCAGAGCGTGTTGTTAATTGGGGTTATAACCCTCATTTATTCCTTACAAGGTGGCATGAAAGCAGTTGTGTATGGTGACGCTGTGCAAATGGTATTAATAGTCGCAGGGGCATTGGTGTGTTTAGGCTTTGGGCTATACCACATAGGCGGTTGGACAAGCTTTCTTGAGCAGGTTCAGCCCGAACGACTCTCTACACTAAACGCATCATCTTACGGTTTTGATGGTGAAGGCTTCGGCCTGCTGCCCATGATTTTTGGTGGCATCGTGTTATACGCTTCGTATTACGGCTGCGACCAATCAGAAGCCCAGCGTTCGCTGTCGGCCAAGAGCCTAGCCGATTTGAAGAAAATTATCATGGCTGCCAGCTTCTTACGTTTCCCTATCACGTTAATTTACTGCTTTGCAGGGTTAATCATTGGCACATTAGCACTGACGACCCCAGAATTTCTTGCTCAAATTCCTGAGGATCAACCCGATTGGCTGATGCCTATCTTCATTGTTAATTACCTTCCAAACGGCATTCTAGGGTTATTGTTGGTGGCTATTTTAGCCGCAGCCATGTCCTCTTTAAGTTCAGCAATTAATAGCTTAGCGGCGGTATCTGTTGAAGATTATTGTCAGGTTGTAGGCAAAACATTGTCACCAGAAAGTACCCTTCAAGTTGCTAAGTACACTGGCATGTTTTGGGGCTTGCTTACATTGGGTTTGTCCTTTGTGGTAGATGATATAGCCCCTACTATTATAGAGGCCATCAACAAGATTGGCTCAGTCTGCTTTGGTCCTATTTTGGCTACATTTTTCTTAGGCGTGTGTACAAAACACCTTTTGGCAAAGCAGGTAAATACTGGGCTTATTGCGGGTGTATTGGTAAATATTTATTTGTGGCTCGCTCAGCCAGATGTTTTTTGGTTTTGGTGGAACGTGACTGGCTTTTTGACCGCGCTTAGTGTTTCTCTTGGAGTGTACTGGCTTAGTCACAAAAAGTTTAAACAACCCTTTATCAGAACCCGCCAAGATGTACTCACCAAAACCAATATGGCGGCCCTAATTACTTGGTGTGTTGTGCTTATTGGTATATGTATCGCCTTACCTGTGATGCTTATTCAATGACAAGCAATGTCGATTATTTATATTGCCAACGGTCGTCATCGGCGGTTAGTTGCAATTTTTAGTACACACACTAAGTAGAAACTGCTTAAGCTCTTGGTATACAGCGAGAGACTCTGGGGTTTCATAAGCGACAACGTAATCGGCATGGGATAACCCTTCGAAAACTTCCAATTGTGTTCGAACTTTCGCATCACGTAACTTACGATTTACTCGAACCGTATCGCTTAGAAACATATCTCGCGTGCCTGATATTAAAAACGTAGGCGGGAAGCCATCAAAGTTTCCATAAAGCGGGGAAATAGAGGGATGGGTTAACCTTTCGTTTCCAGCATATAGATTAGCCGCTGCTTCCAAAAATCCTTGGTATGTCACCAAAATACGATCAGCTCCTTCATTGGTATAAAGGGTATCGCCGGTTTTCGTCAAATCTGCCCAAGGGGTGCCCGCATACACCGCTGAAGGCAATGGTTGTTTATCTGCAATAAGCGTTTGCACGGCAGCAAGCACTAAGCCTGCTCCTGCAGACGTACCACCTATCAATAGGTTCTGTGCGCCAAGTTCTGTAGCCAAGCTGCTATAAACCGACACGACATCGTTAAGTGCAGCTGGAAATGGAGCATGAGGTGGCATTCTATAATCGATACTAATCACTGTAATACCCACTCTGTAGGCGATTAATAAGCTTTCTTCTATGCTAGGCAACCCAGAAAAAAACACGTAAGCGCCCCCGTGTGCGTCAATAAACACCTTGTCTTTAAATTCAGGTGCAATTGTCTTTGGCGTAAGTCGCCTGACCGGTACGCCGTTAATTTTTTCCAAAGACACATCAACATCAAACTGCTTGCGCATTTTTTTGATTTTCTTTTTCTGATCTGCATTTCTTATTTGGATCAATTCACGCCACTGCTCTATAGATTGAGGCGTGTTGTTAACGACTTCATCAACTGACGGCATGGGGTATTGAGAAATCGCGCTTTTAAGTTCCTCGCTTGCAGCACTTGGCAGAGGAACCGTTTTAGCTGGCACGGTTAACGAAGATTCATAAGACAATTTGGCCGTATCAGTGTTGTGGGTAGAAGCCCCAGATGTAGAAGTCGAAAAGGTCATTGATACCACCAAAATGAAAAACGCGAAGTAAAAGGTAAGTAGGTGCATGCGTCAAACGCTTTTATATTATCAGGGTTGTTATAACCGATAACCACACCCGTATACTGATACTTTTCAACAATAATCACTATTATTCAAGTTACGCGAATAGTTTGCACGTAAAAAGCTATGGGCGATTGCGACCATATTCATCATGACTGGATACCCACTCATCTGTCACCACCGCCGCACCTAGCGATAGCTCGCCGCACAACACGGTAGCAGCAATAATTTCGGCTAACTTATTCACGCCGCCGTTACCATAACACCCTAGCGTTTCTAAGCACTCTCGCTGCGTAGCTAACCCAGTACCACCGCCATAAGATGCTACGACGAGTGAAGGGATGGTAATAGAAAAATAATAATCGCCATTCGGGGTAATTTCACTGTAGGTATACCCTGCTGATGATTCGGCTACATTTGCGACATCTTGGCCGCAGGCTATAAACAGTGCAGTAATGCCATTGGCAAATTGAGCTCCATTACTCACGCTGCCTGCCACAAATGCCCCCATGTTAGACAACTGGCGCTGCTTGAATAAGGCATCCGGTGAGCAATGCATTAATGATTTCATTAAATCAGCAGGGATAGTGGTCTCGGCCACCACACGCTTACCTCGGGTATGTAGCGAATTCACAAAGGAGTGTTTTTTGTCGGTATCTAAATTACCCGATAGGGCAAAGTGTTCAAGCCCAGCTATTTGTTGCGCTTGCATCCATTGGCAAGCATGTCGCGTGGCCTTGCTAACCATGTTCTGCCCTGCCGCATCGCCACAGGTAAAGTTAAAACGTAACCAACGCATTTTAGATACGGCATACTGCTCGATATCACGCAGCTTACCTACCGAAGTCGTTTCTTCTGCTTTGGCTTTAATTAGTTCGAAGTTGTCAGTGACCCATTTTCCGAATGCTAGTGCCGCGCGCGCATCCTCAAATACAAATACCGGCGCCCGCTGCATGGCATCATCAATAACCGTAGTTTTAACGCCACCCGATTCAGCAGTTAGCCGCATACCCCGGTTGTAACTGGCAACTAGCGTCCCTTCGGTAGTTGCCATTGGAACATAAAACTCCCCTTGAGCATCTACACCCTTAATGACCAGCGGGCCTGCTAACCCAATAGGCACTTGGGCGACACCGGTGAAGTGTTCTATATTGCCCGGCAAAGTATCTGGCTTAATTGAGAAGGTACCTACATGATTCATTTCAGCGCCAGTTTTATCTTTCACAAACTCCCGACGTGTTGCCGCCATTTCAGCGGTATAATCGTTGGAGCTCTGGTCATTGAATTTGCTTCGTGGGATCTTAGCCATATCACTTACTTGTTAACAAAATATTAACTAAGTATGAGAACGTTTTGTACTTATAAGCAAATTACATCTATGTATCTTTGCATATAGTTTTCTTCAATAGTATTTGCTTGGCGTTTGCAAGAAAGAGTAGCCCCCATCTGAAACCCTCCACAGCATGGATGCTGCTGCGGAGGCTCCATGGATGGGTTTACGCCGCGACCTCTACCCTACCAACAACAGCCTGCTGTGTTGACAGAAGCGCCAGTAGAAGCCGATATGAAGCCCTCAGCAGAATGGTTGCTGGAAACGAAGGCTCCATGGGTGGGTTATCTCTTACTATTCCAACAGTACATGCTGGCGTTTACAAGAGAGGGAGTAGCCCCCATCAGAAACCTTCCACAGCATGGATGCTGTGGCAGAGGCCCCATGGATGGGTTTACGCCGGGTTTCTGATGGGGGCTACTCCCTGTCCAAACATAAACGCAAGACACAAAAAAGGCGCTCAAATGAGCGCCTTTCTTTTATGCTTTGGTTTGCTTAGATTAAAGAATCTTAGCTACAACACCAGCACCTACAGTACGGCCACCTTCACGGATAGCGAAGCGTAAACCTTCGTCCATCGCGATTGGTGCAATAAGTTCTACTACGAACTTAAGGTTGTCACCAGGCATTACCATCTCTACGCCTTCTGGAAGCTCTACAGCACCAGTTACGTCAGTTGTACGGAAGTAGAACTGTGGACGATAGCCTTTGAAGAATGGAGTATGACGTCCACCTTCGTCTTTGCTTAGTACGTATACTTCAGCTTCGAATTTAGTGTGTGGGTTGATTGAACCAGGCTTAGCTAGTACTTGGCCACGTTCAACGTCTTCACGCTTAGTACCACGTAGAAGAACACCAACGTTCTCACCAGCGCGACCTTCGTCAAGAAGTTTACGGAACATTTCAACACCAGTACAAGTCGTCTTAGTCGTATCTTTGATACCAACGATTTCTACTTCTTCACCAACTTTAACAATACCTTGCTCTACACGACCCGTTACTACTGTACCACGGCCTGAGATTGAGAATACGTCTTCGATTGGAAGAATGAACGGCTTATCGATAGCACGCTCTGGCTCTGGGATGTATGAATCAAGAGCTTCACCAAGTTCGATGATTTTCTTTTCCCATTCTGCATCGCCTTCAAGGGCTTTAAGTGCAGAACCTTGGATAACTGGAAGGTCATCGCCTGGGAATTCATATTCGCTAAGAAGTTCACGAACTTCCATTTCTACTAGCTCTAGAAGCTCTTCATCATCAACCATGTCACATTTGTTCATGAATACGATGATGTAAGGAACGCCAACCTGACGACCAAGTAGGATGTGCTCACGAGTCTGAGGCATAGGGCCATCAGTCGCAGCTACTACTAGGATCGCGCCGTCCATCTGAGCAGCACCGGTGATCATGTTTTTAACGTAATCAGCGTGTCCTGGGCAGTCTACGTGAGCGTAGTGACGAGTAGGAGTGTCATACTCTACGTGTGAAGTAGAGATGGTGATACCACGAGCTTTTTCTTCAGGCGCGTTATCGATTTGATCGAAAGCCTGAGCTGAACCACCGTATGTCTTTGAAAGAACAGTAGTGATAGCTGCAGTAAGGGTAGTTTTTCCGTGGTCAACGTGGCCGATTGTACCCACGTTTACATGGGGTTTCGTACGTTCAAACTTTTCTTTTGCCATTTTTCTCGTTTCCTAAGTTAAAAGTCCGACCCAATACGGGACCGGACCGAACCTTCATTTAGATTAAATTCTAGATTCAATAATAGCCTGCGCCACATTTTTCGGCGCCTCAGAATAATTGAAGAACTCCATAGAGTATGATGCGCGACCCTGCGTTTGTGAACGCAAGTCAGTAGCATACCCGAACATTTCTGAAAGCGGCACCTTAGCACGTACTATTTTAATACCTGCTACGCCTTCTTCCATACCTTCGATCATGCCGCGACGACGATTTAGGTCACCAACCACATCACCCATCCAGTCTTCTGGAGTAGTTACTTCAACTTTCATCATGGGTTCAAGCAACACCGGATTTGCTTCTGCGGCGCCTTTTTTGAAACCCATAGAGCCGGCGATCTTAAACGCCATTTCAGAAGAGTCAACATCATGGTACGAACCGTCGAACAAAGTAACCTTTACATCTAGTACCGGATACCCTGCTACAACACCACTTTGCAACTGCTCCTGAATTCCTTTATCAACCGCTGGTATGAACTCTTTTGGTACCACACCACCGGTGATGTCATTAACAAATTCGTAGCCTGCGCCTTCTTCTGCTTGTGGCTCAATACGAAGCCACACATGACCAAATTGGCCACGGCCGCCAGACTGACGTACGAATTTACCTTCAACTTCAACTTTCTTACGAATGGTCTCACGATAAGCAACCTGAGGTTTACCTACGTTACATTCAACCTTAAATTCGCGTTTCATACGATCAACAATGATATCAAGGTGAAGCTCACCCATACCAGAGATAATCGTTTGGCCAGACTCTTCATCAGTCTTAACCTTAAATGATGGGTCTTCAGCAGCTAGTTTACCTAGCGCGAGTCCCATCTTCTCTTGGTCAGCCTGAGAGCGTGGCTCAACAGCGATAGAAATTACTGGATCAGGAAATTCCATACGCTCAAGTGTAATGACATTATTCGGATCGCAAAGCGTATCACCTGTGGTCACATCTTTAAGACCAATGGCTGCGGCAATATCGCCAGCACGAACTTCTTTAATTTCTTCACGGTCTTTAGCGTGCATTTGAACAATACGCCCAAAACGCTCGCGTTTACCTTTCACTGGGTTGTAAACCGTATCACCAGTATTAACAACGCCAGAGTAACAACGGAAGAAAGTTAGCGTTCCTACGAATGGGTCGGTAGCGATTTTAAATGCAAGGGCCGAGAACGGCTCGCTGTCGTCTGCATGACGCTCAGCTTCAGTTTCATTTTTGTCGTCTAAAACACCCGTAATAGCTTTTACTTCACTTGGTGACGGTAAGTATTCTACTACCGCGTCTAGTACTGCCTGAACACCTTTGTTTTTGAAGGCACTGCCACAGGTGGCAAGAACAATTTCGTTGTTCAGTGTACGGGTACGTAAACCAAGTCGGATTTCAGCTTCAGTTAGCTCTTCGCCTTCTAAATACTTATCCATAAGCTCGTCAGAGGCTTCAGCAGCAGCTTCAATCATCTCTGTACGATACTTTTGTGCGTTGTCTAAATATTGCGCTGGAATATCTTCATAGGTAAACGTCATACCCATGTCTTCGGCATTCCAGTTTATGGCTTTCATCTTAATAAGATCGATTACGCCATGGAACTCTTCTTCAGCGCCCATGTTCAATTGAATAGGAACACAGTTTGCGCCTAAGCGTTTACGGATTTGACCCACAACACGCTCAAAATCGGCGCCAGCTCGGTCCATCTTATTGATGAACACGAGACGTGGCACCTCATATTTGTCAGCCTGTCGCCAGACTGTCTCTGATTGAGGTTCAACCCCAGAAGACCCGCAAAAAACCACTACAGCCCCGTCCAGTACCCGTAATGAACGTTCTACCTCAATGGTAAAGTCCACGTGTCCTGGCGTGTCTATAATGTTTATACGATGCTGATCGAACTGCTTTTCCATGCCTGACCAGAAACAAGTGGTTGCAGCAGACGTGATAGTAATACCACGCTCCTGCTCTTGTTCCATCCAGTCCATGGTTGCAGCACCATCATGCACTTCACCGATTTTATGAGACAACCCTGTATAAAACAGGACTCTCTCTGTGGTCGTGGTTTTACCCGCGTCCACATGAGCCACAATACCAATATTGCGGTAACGCTCAATCGAGGTCTTACGAGGCATACATCTCTCTCAGTTATATTACGTTTATTACCAACGGTAATGAGCAAACGCTTTGTTTGCTTCGGCCATACGGTGAACGTCTTCACGTTTCTTAACCGCAGAACCTTTGTTTTCTGATGCATCAATCATTTCAGCAGCCAGGCGTTGAGCCATTGACTTCTCGCCACGTTTACGAGCAGCATCTACCAACCAACGCATACCTAGGGCATTACGACGAACTGGACGAACTTCTACTGGTACTTGATAAGTTGAACCACCTACACGACGAGATTTAACCTCTACAGTAGGACGGATGTTATCAAGTGCTTCTTCGAATACATCTAGGTGAGCTTTGCTGGTTTTTTCAGCAACAATATCGAGCGCACCGTAAACGATTTTTTCAGCGACTGACTTCTTGCCGTCAAGCATTACGACATTCATGAATTTTGCAAGCAGTTGTGAGCTAAATTTTGGCTCTGGTAGGATTTTACGTTGACCTACGACTCTTCTTCTTGGCATTTCTATTCTCCGTATGAATTCAGGAATTACCCAAAACTCTTAAACTTCAGTTTGGCCTTACTAACGGAGAACCGTTAAGACTTAGGCTTCTTCGCACCGTACTTAGAACGGGCTTGCTTACGATCGTTTACACCTGCGCAGTCTAATGTACCGCGAACTGTGTGATAACGAACACCTGGTAGATCTTTAACACGACCACCACGGATAAGTACTACACTGTGCTCTTGTAAGTTGTGACCTTCACCACCGATGTATGAAGAAACTTCAAAACCGTTAGTTAGACGTACACGACATACTTTACGTAGTGCAGAGTTTGGTTTCTTAGGCGTAGTAGTATATACACGAGTACATACACCGCGTCTTTGAGGACAAGCTTGCAATGCAGCTACGTTGCTTTTTTCAACGGGCTTTTTGCGCGGCTTGCGGACTAACTGGTTAACTGTTGCCATTAACTAGCTCCTGATTAAAAACTACAAAAACCCAATCACTCTGATTGGGTCCATTAAAGCGACTTTTCAAACGTCACTCATACAATGTTAATACTGTGCTTGTCAGCATTAACTGAGCTCTGATACAAAAAACCGCGCCCATTTTCTTCTGCCTTTTAGAGGTCATCCAAAATCGGGTCGCGGAATATTAATGATCATAGCTCGGCGTGTCAAGCTGTACAAAGGTTAAGCAGCCATTTAACTGCAATCTGTCAGCTTAACATGCCAAAATGTTAGGAGTACGTTAACGTACTCCTACGATCATGCCTTATTCGGCTGAGTCGTCACCGGCGTTAAGCGCTTCGGTTAGTGCCTGTTCTGCATCTGCAGCAGAAACTGACATTTCTTCGATTTCTTCTTTACGACGTTGTGCGCGACGTTCATGGTAAGCGAAACCTGTACCCGCTGGAATCAATCGACCCACGATTACGTTTTCTTTCAGACCGCGAAGGTCATCTTCTTTACCTTGAACTGCAGCTTCGGTAAGAACACGTGTTGTTTCTTGGAACGATGCAGCTGAGATGAATGACTCAGTAGATAGCGACGCTTTAGTGATACCAAGCAGTTGTGTTTCATACTGCGCTGGGATCTTACCGTGTTTTTCAACTTCACGGTTGGTCACTTTCACGTTAGACACTTCAACTTGTTCGCCTTCAAGGAACTGAGTATCACCTGAATGGGTAATAACGCACTTACGCAACATCTGACGAATAACAACTTCGATGTGCTTATCGTTAATTTTTACACCCTGTAGACGGTAAACTTCCTGAACTTCGTTCACGATGTAGTTTGCTACAGCAGAGATACCACGTAGACGCAAGATGTCATGCGGTGACTCAGGGCCATCTGCAATAACTTCACCACGTTCCACTTTCTCACCTTCGAACACGTTAAGCTGACGCCATTTTGGAATCATCTCTTCGTATGCATCACCCTCTGGCGGCGTGATAACCAAACGTTTCTTACCTTTGGTTTCTTTACCGAAACCAATAGTACCTGAAACTTCAGCAAGGATAGCTGGCTCTTTAGGCTTACGTGCTTCAAACAAGTCGGCTACGCGAGGTAGACCACCCGTGATATCACGTGTCTTCGAGCTTTCTTGAGGTATACGTGCTAACACGTCACCTTCGTTAGCAACCTTACCTTCTTTCGCTTCGATAGTCGTAAAGCTTGGCAGGCGAATCTCTTGAAGACCGAACTCATCACTTTCTAGGATAAGTTTAGGTTCTTTAGAGTTACTCTTCGCAAGATCTTTAACTACGATACGCGTAAGACCAGTTAATTCGTCTTGTTGCATCTCGGTGTTAGAGTCGTCGATGTCGGCGAAGCTAATCTTAGCTGCACGTTCAGTAACGATTGGGTGACTATGCGGATCCCAGTTAGCAACAACGTCGCCAGCTGCAATAGTTGCACCGTCATCCACGCTAAGTACAGCACCGTAAGGTACTTTATAGCGCTCTTTCTCACGACCTTGTTCATCGATAACAGTAAGTTCTGTTGAACGAGAAACAATAACCACTTTGCCGTCTGAGTTACGTACTGATTTTTCATTGTGTAGCTTAAGGCTACCCGCAGTTTTAACCTGAACGCTGTTCTCAGCAGAAGCTCGTGATGCCGCACCACCGATGTGGAACGTACGCATGGTAAGCTGTGTACCTGGTTCACCGATTGACTGTGCGGCAATAACACCCACAGACTCACCGCTTCCAACCATATGTCCGCGAGCAAGGTCACGACCATAACAGTTTGCACACACACCGAAGTCGTTATCACAGGTGATAACCGAGCGTACTTGAATTTGGTCAACAGAGTTAGCTTCAAGCATGTCTACTAGCGCTTCGTCTAGTAACACATTACGCTCAACCAATACTTCTGTAGTACCTGGTTTAACTACATCTTCTGCAACTACACGACCTAGTACACGCTCACGAAGTGGTTCTACAACGTCACCACCTTCAATTAGCGGTGTCATCTGAACACCACCGAAGGTGCCACAGTCGTCGTTAGTAATAACCAAATCTTGTGCAACATCTACTAGACGACGAGTTAGGTAACCCGAGTTCGCAGTCTTAAGTGCTGTATCGGCTAGACCTTTACGCGCACCGTGAGTAGAGATGAAGTACTGAAGTACGTTAAGACCTTCACGGAAGTTAGCCGTGATTGGCGTTTCGATGATTGAGCCATCTGGCTTAGCCATCAGACCACGCATACCCGCTAGCTGACGAATCTGAGCGGCACTACCACGAGCACCAGAGTCGGCCATCATATAAACAGAGTTAAATGAGGTTTGCTCTTCTTCTTCGCCATCGCGGTTAATTACGATGTCAGTCTTAAGGTTATCCATCATGGCCTTGGCAACTTTTTCGTTGGCATTTGACCAGATATCGATAACTTTGTTGTAGCGCTCACCGGCGGTTACAAGACCATTTTGGAACTGTTCCTGGATCTCGATAACTTCCGCTTCTGCAGCGTCGATAATATCTTTCTTCGCAGCTGGGATTACCATGTCATCGATACCAACAGATGCACCCGCAATCATTGCGTAGTGGAAACCGGTATACATGATTTGGTCAGCAGCGATTACTGTGTCTTTAAGACCCAGTGTACGGTAACAAGCGTTAAGCAAACGTGAAATCTGCTTTTTGCCCATTGCCTGGTTGATAATTTCAAACGGCAAACCTTTAGGTAGCATCAATGAGAAAATTGCACGACCAACAGTAGTATCTGTTAGCGTTACTTTCTCAGTCTTCACACCATCTTCGTCAATGTCGTATTCAGTGATACGTACTTTAACGCGTGAGTGAAGTTCTGCGTTACCTGTGCGGTATGCTTTTTCTGCTTCATTCGGGCTGGTAAATACCATTGCCTCACCCAAACCGTTCACTTTGTCACGGGTTAGGTAATAAAGACCTAATACAACGTCCTGTGAAGGAACGATGATAGGTTCACCATTTGCAGGTGACAGAATGTTGTTGGTCGACATCATCAACGCACGTGCTTCAAGCTGAGCTTCAATAGTCAGCGGCACGTGTACAGCCATTTGGTCACCATCGAAATCGGCGTTGTAGGCCGCACATACTAGTGGGTGAAGCTGAATCGCTTTACCTTCGATAAGGGTTGGTTCAAATGCCTGGATACCCAAACGGTGAAGTGTTGGTGCACGGTTAAGCATAACAGGGTGTTCACGGATAACGTCATCTAGTACGTCCCATACCTCTGGTGCTTCACGTTCAACCAGCTTCTTCGCTGCTTTGATAGTTGTTGCTAGACCACGACCTTCAAGTTTTCCATAGATAAACGGCTTGAATAACTCAAGTGCCATTTTCTTAGGAAGACCACATTGGTGAAGACGTAATGTAGGACCAACGGTAATTACAGAACGACCAGAGTAGTCAACACGCTTACCAAGTAAGTTCTGACGGAAACGACCTTGCTTACCTTTAATCATATCGGCAAGTGATTTAAGAGGACGTTTGTTAGAACCTGTGATAGCGCGACCACGACGACCGTTATCTAGTAATGCATCTACCGCTTCCTGAAGCATACGTTTTTCGTTACGTACGATAATGTCAGGCGCCGCAAGGTCTAGAAGACGCTTAAGACGGTTGTTACGGTTGATAACACGACGGTATAAATCGTTCAGGTCAGACGTTGCAAATCGACCACCATCCAGTGGTACCAACGGACGAAGATCCGGCGGAAGTACTGGAAGTACAGTCAAGATCATCCACTCTGGCTTGTTGCCAGACTGTTGGAATGATTCAAGCAACTTAAGACGCTTGGTGATTTTCTTACGCTTAGTTTCAGAGTTGATTGAAGGCAACTCTTCACGCATAGAAGCTACGTCAGCATCTACATCTAACACTTTTAAAAGGTCAAATACGGCTTCAGCACCCATTTTTGCGTCAAACTCGTCACCGTGCTCTTCAAGTGCATCCAAGTAATCTTCTTCGTTAAGAAGTTGGCTGCGCTCAAGGGTAGTCATACCCGGCTCGGTTACTACGTAAGATTCAAAATATAGTACACGTTCAATATCACGAAGTGTCATATCAAGCATTAAGCCGATACGAGACGGAAGTGATTTAAGGAACCAAATGTGTGCAACTGGGCTTGCCAGTTCAATGTGACCCATACGCTCACGACGTACTTTAGTTAGGGTTACTTCAACACCACATTTTTCACAGATAACACCACGGTGCTTCAGACGCTTATACTTACCACAAAGACATTCGTAGTCTTTAACTGGTCCGAAAATACGCGCACAAAACAGGCCGTCACGTTCTGGTTTGAACGTACGGTAGTTAATTGTTTCTGGCTTCTTAACTTCACCAAAAGACCATGAACGAATCATGTCAGGTGAAGCAAGACCGATTCGAATATTATCGAATTCTTCAGTCTTGTTTTGTTGCTTTAGAAACTTTAATAAGTCTTTCACATTACTCTCCCAGCGGAGTCAGTCTCTAGAACCCGGCGCAAGCGCCGGGCCATCTCTTGTCATAACGTGGCGATTGCCGTGTTACTTCTCTTCCAACTCGATGTTGATACCCAACGAGCGGATTTCTTTAAGTAATACGTTGAATGACTCTGGCATGCCAGGTTCCATTCTGTGGTCACCATCGACGATGTTCTTGTACATCTTAGTACGGCCGTTAACATCATCCGACTTAACAGTAAGCATTTCCTGAAGGGTATATGCTGCACCGTAAGCTTCAAGGGCCCACACTTCCATCTCTCCGAAGCGCTGACCACCGAACTGAGCTTTACCACCCAGCGGCTGTTGTGTAACAAGGCTGTACGAACCAGTTGAACGAGCGTGCATTTTGTCGTCAACCAAGTGGTTCAGTTTCAGCATGTACATGTAACCAACCGTAACAGGACGCTCAAACTCGCGACCAGTACGACCGTCGAACAACGAAATCTGACCGCTTTCAGGAATGTCAGCTAACTTCAACATTTCCTTAATTTCAGATTCACGTGCACCGTCGAATACAGGTGTTGCAATTGGAACACCCTTACGTAGGTTGTTTGCAAGACGTGTAATTTCGTGGTCGGTGAAGTTATCGATGTCCACTTCTTGGTGATTTTCGCCAAGCTCATAAATTTCTTTCAAGAAATTACGAAGCTTCTGCATCTCTTCATGCTCTTTTAGCATGCGATCGATTTTCACACCAAGACCGTGAGCAGCCATACCCATATGTGTTTCTAGGATCTGACCGATGTTCATCCGCGATGGTACACCTAGTGGGTTCAATACGATGTCTACCGGCGTACCGTTAGCATCATATGGCATGTCTTCCACAGGCTGAATCGTTGAAATTACACCTTTGTTACCGTGACGACCGGCCATTTTATCACCAGGCTGGATGTGACGCTTAACAGCTAGGTAAACCTTAACAATCTTAAGGACACCAGGTGCTAGGTCATCGCCTTGTGTGATCTTGCGACGCTTAGTTTCAAACTTCTTATCGAAGTCTTCTTTGATTTCTGCGTGCTGATCAGCAATTTGGTCGATCTCAAGCTGTACGTCTTCGTCGTTTAATGCAATTTCAAACCACTTCTCACGCGGTAGGCTGTCAAGCTTAGCTTGTTCAACACCAGAGCGTAATAATGCGTTTTGTGCACGAGCAAAGATACCGTCTGCAAGAATTTCAAATTCGTCAGTAAGGTCTTTCTTAACCTGACGAAGTTGCATGTCTTCAATTTCAAGCGCACGTTTGTCTTTCTCTACGCCGTCACGGGTAAAGACTTGAACGTCGATAACCGTACCGTGAACAGAGTTAGGCACACGTAGTGACGTATCTTTTACGTCAGACGCTTTTTCACCGAAGATTGCTCTTAATAGTTTTTCTTCTGGCGTAAGTTGAGTTTCACCTTTAGGTGTTACTTTACCTACCAGAATGTCGCCGCCTTTCACTTCCGCACCAATGTAAACAACACCTGATTCATCAAGTTTGCTTAGTGCAGATTCGCCAACATTCGGAATATCAGAAGAAATCTCTTCTGGCCCAAGCTTAGTATCACGAGCAATACAGCTTAGTTCTTGAATGTGGATAGTGGTGAAACGGTCTTCCTGAGCTACACGCTCAGAGATAAGGATTGAATCCTCGAAGTTATAACCGTTCCAAGGCATGAACGCGATACGCATGTTCTGACCAAGCGCAAGATCGCCCAAGTCAGTAGATGGACCGTCAGCCAATACATCGCCAGCAACAATCGGGTCGCCTACACTACAAGTAGGACGCTGATTGATACAGGTGTTCTGGTTAGAACGTGTGTATTTAGTCAGGTTGTAGATGTCGATACCTGCTTCACCAGGAAGCATTTCATCTTCTTCTACTTTTATAACGATACGGCTAGCGTCAACATAGTCAACTCTACCACCACGCTTAGCAACTACAGTAACACCTGAGTCAACAGCAATGGTTCTTTCCATACCGGTACCAACAAGCGGCTTATCAGCACGTAATGTAGGTACAGCCTGACGTTGCATGTTCGCACCCATCAATGCGCGGTTAGCATCATCGTGTTCTAGGAACGGAATGATACTCGCAGCGATTGAAACGATTTGCTGTGGAGAAACGTCCATGTACTTGATGTCTTCTTTCGGCATCAAGGTGGTTTCACCACGGTGACGACATGGAATAAGGTCGTCTACTAGCTCACCGTTTGCGGTTAAAACAATGTTTGCCTGTGCAATTGCGAATTGACCTTCTTCAATTGCAGACAAGTAATCGATTTCTTCACTTACCACACCATCAACAATGCGACGGAACGGCGTTTCAAGGAAACCAAAGTCATTGGTACGCGCGAAGCTTGCCAATGAGTTGATCAAACCGATGTTTGGACCTTCAGGCGTCTCGATAGGACACAGACGACCGTAGTGCGTAGGGTGTACGTCACGTACTTCGAAGCCTGCACGCTCACGCGTAAGACCGCCCGGGCCTAATGCAGAAATACGACGCTTATGCGTTACTTCTGATAACGGGTTGTTTTGGTCCATGAACTGAGAAAGCTGTGATGAACCGAAGAACTCTTTAACCGCAGCCGAAATAGGCTTAGCGTTAATAAGGTCTTGCGGCATAATGCTATCAAGGTCGCCTAAGCTTAGACGCTCTTTAACAGCACGCTCAACACGTACTAAACCAACACGGAATTGGTTTTCAGCCATTTCACCCACAGAACGGATACGGCGGTTACCCAAGTGGTCGATATCGTCCACTTCATCTTTACCGTCACGAATCTCGATAAGTTGCTTCATTACTGAAACAATATCGTCTTTATCTAGGGTGCCTGAACCAATCAATTCTTCACGGCCTAAACGGCGGTTGAACTTCATACGACCTACAGAAGATAGGTCATAACGCTCATCTGAGAAGAAAAGGTTTTGGAATAAGGTTTCTGCTGCGTCTTTTGTTGGTGGCTCACCAGGACGCATCATGCGGTAAATTTCAACAAGCGCTTCTAGGCGGTTTGTTGAAGAGTCGATACGCAATGTGTCAGAAATGTATGAACCATGGTCCAATTCATTAATGTACAAAGTTTCGAACTCTTTAATACCAGCTTGGCTTAGTGCCGCTAAGTTCTCAAGCGTTAACTCTTCGTTAGCGCTAACGATAACTTCGCCAGTATCTTCATTTACGTATGTTGCCGCGAATACGCGACCAATTAGGTAATCTGCTGGAACTTCAAGTTCAGATAAACCCGCTTTTTCAAGCGCACGGGTATGACGTGCAGATACACGACGACCGGTTTCAACAACAACATTACCTTCACCGTCAATGATATCAAATGCTGCGGTTTCGCCACGAAGACGATCTGGCACCACTTCCATCATTAACTTGTCTTTATCGATACGTACACTGACTTTCTCGAAGAACGTATCCAAGATTTCTTCTGATGTCATTTCAAGCGCGCGTAAGATGATTGTTGCTGGCAACTTACGACGACGATCAATACGAACAAACAGGTTATCTTTTGGATCGAACTCGAAGTCAAGCCAAGAACCACGGTAAGGAATTACACGTGCATTATAAAGCACTTTACCTGACGAGTGAGTTTTGCCTTTATCGTGATCGAAGAACACACCAGGTGAACGGTGTAGCTGTGACACGATAACACGCTCTGTACCATTGATAACGAACGTACCGTTCTGAGTCATCAATGGGATTTCGCCCATGTACACTTCTTGTTCTTTAATGTCTTTTACGGTACCTGGCGCAGCGTCTTTATCAAACAATACTAACCGTAGTTTTACTCTTAATGGAGCAGAGAATGTGACGCCACGAATTTGACATTCTTTAACGTCGAATACTGGCTCTCCCAAACGGTAGCTAACATATTGAAGCTCCGAGTTACCTGAGTAGCTTTTTATCGGAAAAACGGAACGAAATGCTGCTTCCAAGCCGTATTGAGCATCGGCGTCGATCTCAATAAACTTTTTGAAAGAATCAAGCTGAATTGAAAGAAGGTATGGAATTTCCAATACCTGTGGGCGTTTGCCAAAATCCTTACGGATACGTTTCTTTTCGCTATAAGAGTAAACCATGGGTTCCTCAGCCTGCTGATTTATGACCCAACCTGCTGCATTATGCATCGCGACGAGTGCTTCAAGCTATGAGCTTCGTGTTGAATTGCGCATAAGCAACAAACTTCCACAACCCTTTTTCGGGGCAATTCCACAGCATACAACAAAATTTAACCAATTATTAGTTAACTTGTTGGTTTTATGCTTTTATGTGTAATTTCCGAGGTGCGCATTTAGTAGTGTAGTCAAGGGTTAGAATCTACACACTGTACAGCGCAAAAAGGCTGGTGGTTTAAAAAACCACCAGCCTTGCCGTCTCAGGCAAATAATCTAAACAAATAGATTACTTAACTTCAACTTCAGCGCCAGCTTCAGTTAGCTGTGCTTTAAGTTCTTCAGCTTCTTCTTTGCTTACGCCTTCTTTGATAGCTTTAGGAGCAGATTCAACTACTTCTTTAGCTTCTTTAAGACCTAGGCCAGTCGCTGCGCGAACTGCTTTGATTACTGCAACTTTGTTTGCGCCGAATGAAGTCATTACAACGTCAAACTCAGTCTTTTCTTCAACTGCTGCTGCTTCGCCCGCTGCTGGACCAGCTACAGCTACTGCTGCAGATGCGTCAACACCGAATTTTTCTTCAGCTGCTTCGATAAGCTCAACCAATTCCATAACTGGCATTTCAGCAATCGCGTTTAAGATATCTTCTTTAGTTAGAGCCATGTGGTCTAAACTCCTGGGTTTTTAAAATGTTAAAAAAATCAATATGCCAAAAACGGGAATTACTTCTCGTCTTTGATCGCCGCCAATACGCGCACAAACTTGGTAGGTACTTCGTTGATAGTTCGAACGAATTTCCCAACCGGTGCTTTGAAGGTTGCAAGAAGTTTTGCAAGCGCTTCGTCGCGAGTAGGAAGTGAAGCAACTGCGTCCAATTTATCTGGACCAAGAAGACCACTACCAATAGATAGAGCTGTTACGTTCAACTTATCGTTTTGCTTCGCAAAGTCTTTGAAAAGACGTGCTGCACCACCAGGTGCCTCAACTGAGAAGCCGTAGATAAGAGGACCAGTAAGGGCGCTATCTAAGTCTGCAAATTTACTGTCTGCCAATGCACGCTTAGCTAGAGTGTTACGTATAACCTTAAGGTATACGCCTTGCTCACGAGCTTTTACGCGAAGGTCAGTAAGTTCTGCAACTTCCATCCCACGGTATTCAGCGACGGCAACGGATAGAGCGCGAGACGCAACTTCAGAAACTTCTGCTACGATCTCTTTTTTTGCTGCTAAACCTAGTGCCACTGAGTTCACCTCTTTGTATCTGACTTTGTATACAGTTACCTGTTTACGCCATCAGGGTTCACAGATTGATATCAACATAATTGATGATACCGCTCTACGGTGTTTGTTACCCCAGAGAGTCTGAGTCAAACCACCGTCTGCGCAGGTTGTTGTATTAAGCGATATGTTTAATGTGAAAGTTCTCTTACCTCAATCACCACATCGCACCTGCGGTCTTGGACGGGAGTTGCCAATCAGCACTGCTGTATTGACGACTCCAACCCATTACCTTTACAGAGAAGCCGAGTTGCCCCGGCAGACTATTAAAGACCTACTGAAGCTTTATCTAGAGATACGCCAGCGCCCATAGTGGTGCTTAGGCTGATCTTCTGGATGTAAGTACCTTTGGCAGAAGAAGGCTTAGCTTTCTTCAATGCTTCTAGTAATGCTTCAAGGTTCTCTTGAATTTGGTTTGTTTCGAACGCAATCTTACCAATGCTAGCATGGATGATACCGTTCTTATCGTTACGGTAGCGAACCTGACCAGCTTTAGCGTTCTTAACAGCAGTAGCAACGTCTGGCGTTACTGTACCCGTTTTAGGGTTAGGCATTAGGCCACGTGGACCTAAGATTTGACCTAGTTGACCAACAACACGCATAGCGTCTGGGCTGGCAACAACAACGTCAAAGTTCATTTCGCCTTTCTTCACTTGCTCAGCAAGGTCTTCCATACCAACGATATCAGCACCAGCTTCTTTAGCGGCTTCAGCGTTAGCACCTTGAGTAAATACTGCAACGCGAACGTCTTTACCAGTACCGTTAGGTAGTACAGTAGCACCACGAACGTTTTGGTCAGATTTCTTAGCGTCGATACCAAGATTTACTGCAACATCAACGCTTTCAGCGAATTTAGCTGTCGCTAATTCTTTAAGCAAAGCAACTGCTTCGTTGATTTCGTATTCTTTAGTCGCGTCTGTTTTTTCGCGGATAATGCGAGCGCGTTTAGATAATTTAGCCATTCGATTAGTCCTCTACGTTCAAGCCCATTGAGCGAGCAGAACCCGCGATAGTGCGAACCGCTGCATCTAGGTCAGCTGCAGTTAAGTCTGGTTCTTTAGTTTTGGCGATTTCTTCCAACTGAGCGCGAGTAACAGTACCCACTTTTTCAGTGTTAGGACGGCCAGAACCGCTCTTGATGCCCGCTGCTTTCTTAAGCAGGTAAGACGCAGGAGGAGTCTTCGTTTCGAATGTGAAAGAACGATCTTCATAAACCGTAATTTCTACAGGTACCGGAGCACCTTTCTCAAGGCTATCTGTTTTTGCGTTAAACGCTTTACAGAATTCCATGATGTTCACACCGTGTTGACCTAGTGCAGGACCAACTGGTGGACTTGGGTTAGCAGCGCCTGCTGCAACCTGAAGCTTAATAATACCGCTTACTTTTTTAGCCATTTTAAATGCTCTCTTGTTTGGGTATAGCGCCTTGCAAGTACAGAGATTACCTGCTCAATCGGCTTCCCGTTTCCGTTTAAAAGGGCGCGCATTATATAAGGTGTTCAAATGGTATGCAAGCATAAATGTGACTAAAAAACGATCTCATGGCCAGTTTTATTAAATATTCAGGGTTGTCAAAATTAACTCAGCTTTAGCGTAAGTTGCACCAAGCCTTAATTGTAACAAATAAGGCTTATTTAATACTATGAGAGAACTAATCGAATTAAACAAAGAAGAAGTGTCCCAAGTGTCTGGGGCGTTGTGGGGAGTTGGAGGGGGTGTGGCTTCAGGTGCAATTGTCAACGTACTTTCAGACGCCGAAGATGCAGCAACAACAGATGAATAAAAAAAAGGAACATGCCACTAAATTTCTAGTCTGGATGATTTGCCTTATCATAGTCAACTGCATTTTAAAGCGCGCTTTATATGTCGGATTTTGGGACTCTTTTAGTAGTAGCAAAAAAATATCCCAAAACACGAGCCTAATTCTGCAATTTCTATTTTCATTTTTTGCTTTTTTGAGCATGTTTGTATGGGTGAATTAAAAATCTGTTTTTTACAAAAAAAGAAGTAATGATGTTTTACCTATTACTATCCGAATAATACAAAAGCTCCTCATACAAAAAAGCCCCTATTAAGGGGCTTTTTTATATGAATTTAGAGATAGATAAAAAAGACCTAGCCTTTTTCTACCTGTCCGAATTCTAAATCTACCGGTGTAGAACGACCGAAGATAAGTACCGACACTTTTACGCGGCTCTTTTCGTAGTCTACTTCTTCTACCACACCATTGAAGTCTGCAAATGGACCGTCTGTAACGCGAACCACTTCGCCTGGCTCGAACAATGTCTTCGGCTTAGGCTTATCAACTGACTCTTCAAGACGGTTAAGAATGGCGTCTGCTTCTTTTTGGGTAATTGGCATTGGGCGGTCAGAAGTACCCCCGATGAAACCAAGTACACGAGGAACGCTTTTCACTAAGTGCCAAGATTCTTCGTTCATTGCCATTTCTACCAATACGTAACCTGGGTAGAACTTACGCTCAGATTTACGCTTTTGGCCAGCACGCATTTCCACAACTTCTTCAGTCGGAACTAGAATCTGACCGAAGTGCTCTTCCATGCCGTGCATCTTGATATATTCAAGTAGCGTTTTTTGAACGCGACCTTCGTACTGAGAATATGCTTGTACTACGTACCATCTTTTTTTAATTTCTTCTTCAGACATACGTTATGCTCCTATTCCAGTAATGTATCCAACAACACGAACGATAATGCCGTCTAATCCCCAAAGGATTAATGCCATTACCAACGTAGCCGCTAGTACGATGATAGTAGTTTGGTTTGCTTCTTGACGGGTCGGCCATACTACTTTGCGAACTTCTGTGCGCGACTCTTTAGCAAAGCTAAGGAAAGTGCTGCCTTTAACCGTTGATGCTGCGATGAAGCCAGCAATAACCACTACCACTACTGCGGTAACTGCACGGTATAATACTGAAATTTCACCGAACACTGTGTTGGCCGTAACCAATCCAGCAAGTAGGGCAAATACCACTACCCATTTAAACATGTCCAATGCATTGGACTGATTTTCCGTCTTTTCGCTCATGTCACGATCCTAGCACTACAGCGTCGTTTTGCTCGCGCTAATACGCGAACTTGTAATTTGGCAGGGGTGGAGGGACTCGAACCCCCAACCATCGGTTTTGGAGACCGCTGTTCTACCAATTCGAACTACACCCCTGTGGTGTTTAACTCACAAATTTTACTTACACTACCCTTGGGAATTCAGCGTCATTTCAATGGAAAGTGCGGTATCGCAAGGGAGGGACGCGTATTATACTCAAGATAACAAGCGGCACAAGGTTTTTGTTAACTGGTCCTTTAGCAATCCATTTATTCTAATGTTTTTAGCATTAACAATTTTGCGTGATAGCGAGCTTCATCTTCTTGTGTCCATGCAAACTCACTCGCTTTTATTAACGCGTTTCTTGCTTTTCCAAAATCATTTTGTTTGTAATATGACTCGGCCAGCCCTAAATGCGCATCCTCAAGATAGGGAGCTATCGATAGCGCTTTTTTAAACATATCGTTTGCTCTCCTATACTTGTTCAGTGATAACAACTCCTGCCCTTTCACAATCCAACGATAAGGATTACGATCACCCGACTCTTTTAGTAAACTTTCAATTCGTACAGCCTTTTCGTACTGGTTATTTCGACGTAGCATTAATGCATAGTTACCCAATACATTTAAGTTTTCACTTTCCGCCTGAATAGCAACTTCATATAACCGTACTGAATTTTTGGAGTAACCCATTCGGTTCAATAATACCGCCATTGCGTTTATATTTTCTGGATCAGAAGGTGCGTATTCCATTGATAACGTCATGTTGCCATACGCACTAGCAAACTCCCCTTTCAACATTTCACTAACTGCCAAATTTCTATAGAACATCGCGGTAACAGCTTCTCGGGATATTGGTTCTGCGGCGAAATCACTTTTATCGGGAAAATAATCAACAACAATGGAGCCCCTTCTCAAGACTATAACGTCACCGCTACGCTTCTCTTTTGGTGCTAATAAACGTACCCGTACATGGGAATAGAGTAAGAGGGTATCGTCAACTTTTCGATAAACCGGCGGTGTATTGATAGTTTGAAAGGCAACATCAACGTCAGCAAGGTCGGCTAATGCAGCGGTATAAATAGCTAAGCTCAGGCAGTTACCTGCTAGCCTTTCAGCGGTTTTTTCAGCAGTTAGTGTATTACCATTGTAGCTAAAACTATCCGTTTGTTTTTCGATATATTGATACAGACGTTTATGGGGTTGCACCTCCATGCGTTCAGGTTCATTGAACCAAGAATAGAAGTGTTTTCGCTGCACCTCTGAAAGCTTGTAAACGGGTAGCACTCTTTCCGTGTTTAAGGCTACACCAGAATCAATTGTGTAAAGCTGCTTCCATGCAACCCTGTTGGCAGGCTCCGACGATAGCATTTCGTTACGAATAGACGCATCAACGCTATATTGACTCGTACACCCAGAGAGTATCGTCAAAATAGCGACTAATCTCATTGTAATACCAATACTCATTTCGATGTGCCTCACTGAATTAACCTTTTTATCCATTGTATATATTTTAGGTCAAACAGTGAGCTTTTTTAGTGTTTATTCCACGCCGATAAAGCCGCCTGTTTGATGTGCCCATAACTTGGCGTAAATACCATTGTGTGCAATTAATTCCGCATGTGTCCCCTGCTCTACTATTTGGCCTTTTTCTAACACTAGTAATCGGTCCATTTGCGCTATCGTTGAAAGCCTATGCGCGATAGCCAATACGGTTTTGCCTTCCATCACTTTATCTAGACTTGTTTGAATAGCGGCTTCAGCTTCTGAGTCTAAGGCAGAAGTGGCTTCATCTAAAATTAGTACAGGTGCATCTTTCAATAGCACGCGTGCTATTGCAATACGTTGTCGTTGGCCACCGGACAGCTTCACACCTCGTTCTCCCACATGGGCGTCGTAGCCAGTTCTTCCTTGGCTGTCTGTAAGGGTAAGAATAAACTCATGAGCTTCTGATAGCTTGGCGGCGTTTATCATTTCTTCTTCGCTGGCGTTGGTACGCCCGTAAAGAATGTTGTCACGTACTGACCTGTGCATAAGCGAGGTATCTTGTGTCACCATGCTAATTTTAGCTCGCAAGGTTTCTTGTCCAACTTGGGTTATATCTTGCCCATCAATAATGATGCGCCCCGATTGGGTATCGTAAAACCGCATCAGCAAATTAACTAATGTGGATTTACCCGAACCTGAACGCCCTACCAAACCCACTTTTTCGCCCGGATGAATAGCGAGCTCTAAGCTAGAAAATACGTCGATGGGTTGGTTATCTGCTCCCGCGTAGGCAAAGTCCACGTTATCAAACTTAATACCACCACCCTGCACACTTAGCGCTGTGGCTTTAGGCTTATCTTTCACTGCGATAGGTTGGGCTAGCGTATTCATACCGTCTTGCACCGTGCCTAGGTTTTCAAACAGGCCCGATACTTCCCACATGATCCAATGCGACATTCCATTTAGGCGAAGAGACAAACTAATCGCAATGGCAATATCGCCAGGTGTGGCCAAATTTTCCATCCATAAATACACAGACAGTGCGCCAATGGTAAACACCAATATGGCATTCGACATTTCAACGCAAAACTCTAGTACCGTCACTAAACGCATTTGTGGATAAACAGTTTTTAAGAAGCCATCCATGCTTTCTCTGGCGTAGTCAGCTTCCCGGCGGCTATGAGAAAATAACTTTACGGTCGTGATATTAGTGTAACTATCTACAATTCGACCCGTCATCATAGAGCGCGCGTCGGCCTGCTTTTGTGACACTTCTTTAAGCTTGGGTACCAACATGCGCAAGATGAACATGTACACAAAAAACCACACCACAAGCGGCACCGCTAAGCGCCAATCGGTACTGAAAACCAGTACCACCATAGAAATAAAGTAGACGCTAATGTACACCAGTAAATCGAGGACTTTGGTTACAGTTTCACGGACCGATAGCGCGGTTTGCATGACTTTTGTAGCAACGCGACCCGCAAATTCATCGTGGAAAAAGGTTAAGCTTTGGCCGAGTAAATAGCGGTGGGCTTGCCAGCGAATACGCATGGGGAAATTTCCCATAAGCGACTGACGTGAAAACAATGAACGTAAGAGGATAAAGCCTGGAATCAGCACTAGCACGGTAACGGCCATGCCAATTAAGGTCCATTTTTGCTCGGCTAAAAAAGTTTCTCGGTTTTGTTCTGAAAACCAATCTACTAATTGGCCCAAGAAACCAAACAGCGCCACTTCTAACACCGCAACAATGGCACTTAAAATAGAGACGGTGGCAATAACCCCCCACATTCCTTGGGTGTAGTACTTACAAAAGGCAACAATACCTGTTGGAGGTTGCCCTGGTGGGGCTTTTGGGAAAGGCTGTGTTAATCGTTCAAAAAATGAAAACATGCAACAAAACTCGTGTCGTTCTACATCAACTTCGTTTAATTACGTCATTCTACACGATATGTTCAATGCTCGGGTTTAAAACATCGGCTTACTCATCGTTGTAGCCTAAGTTTGACAAAATACTCTCTACCTTTTCGCTATGCTGCGCTTGCCACTGTTCAAGTGTCATGGCTGCATCTTTTTCACCACGGGCAAAGGCTATATTAAAAGCTTCTTGTGCTTGCGCTTGCGGAATTACCACAATACCTTCTTCGTCAGCCACGATGATGTCACCGGCATTCACTGTTACGCCACCACATTGAATAGGCTGATTAAGGGGCGATATACACTTTTTAGCACCCGGCTTAGGGACTACACCGCGAGCAAAGACAGGGAATTGATTTTCTCGAGTTTCAGCCAAGTCTCTTATGACACCGTCAATAACAAACCCTTTAATACCTCTAGCCTTAGCAATTGCACACACATTACCGCCCGCCACCGCGAATTTATCATCCGCCTCAACCACGATGATATCGCCAGCATTAGCACGATAAATGGCCGCATGAAGCATAAGGTGATCTCCTGCCTCGCATTTTACTGTAAAGGCAGGCCCAGCGATTCGGGGGATCGGTTCCCACAATGGCTTAATTTTATAATCCATAAACTGCTTGCGAGGCAATGCGTCGGCGTACTCGCAAGGTGACACGGTATCGAATTGAATCAATGTTAATTCCTTCAATATTAAGTGAAGTGCAAAGGTGATTTTGCCTGCCCAATGTAGTCAATATATCGAAATTAGACACAGAAGTTGTTACAAGCTATGTATTTTCACTATAAGCGCTTTTTCTAATGGAAGGAGCGTGATAAATATTAACGTAAGAGAATACTGCCTTTCGTGCCTTAATTTTAAGTCTATGATTTATGAAGGCGACGACTTTTTAAAAGCGGTGATTTTAACCATCATACATTTGCCAGCGCTCCACATTGCATTACCAAAAGGCAATAGAGAGCATAAGTCAGTATTCAGCCAACGAGATATGAACTTAACGACACAATTTAATCACGACTTGGTTCACACCAGCTTATAGAAATAGGAATTACAATCAATGTTGAAAAGCGTAGTTAGCTTAAGCGTTGCATTAGCACTCACTGCATGTAGCCCACAAAATACACAACCTGAAAGCCAAGCGCCAACCGCGGTAACGCAACAAAAAGAATTAAAGTCTGGCGTGAACAAAGAAAACATGGATTTAACGGCCGATCCAGGCAACGACTTCTTCCAATACGTGAATGGCACGTGGGTGGATAACCTTGAGATCCCAGCCGATAAATCGAGTTATGGCGCTTTCACCATTTTGCGTGATGAATCTCAAGATCATGTGATGAAGATTATTAAAAGTTCTGCCGAAGGCGACTTTGCAGATGGCACCGATGAACAAAAAGTGGGCGACTTCTATCGTGCTTACATGGATACGGATACGCTTAATGAGTTGGGTATAAGCCCAATTAATGCCGACATCGAAAAAATTGAAGCTATCACAAATTACGATGAATTAGCGGCATACTTTGCCTATGCCATTCGGTACGGCTATGTGACCCCATTCAACGTTGGCCAAAATGCTGATTTCAAATCGCCAGAGTCTTATATGATTTATACATGGCAGTCTGGCCTTGGTCTGCCTGAGCGCGATTACTACTTTAAAGACGACGCCAAATCACAAGAAATTCGCGATGCCTACGTTAAACATATTGAAACTATGTTTACCCTCGCTGAATTTGATGCGCCATCAGATAACGCACAAATGTTGTTTGATATGGAAAGCCGTATTGCCGAGCTTCATATGAAGAAAGAAGAAGTACGTAATTGGGCGGCTAACTACAATAAAGTGCCTGTGTCAGAACTAAGCACTCTTATGCCCAACTTCCCGTGGTCACTTTTTCTTAATGAAATGGAATTGGACGACGTAGACAACATTGTATTTTTACAAACTGATTTCATGAAGCAAATGGATACGTTCATCACTGAAACCTCTTTGGAAGATTGGAAGGTATTCCTAAAATGGGGCTTACTTAATGCCTCAGCCAGCCGTTTAAGTGAAGATTTCGACACCGCTAATTTCAATTTTTACAGCAAAACACTCCGTGGTGTAGAAGAGCCTGAGCCACGTTGGCGCAGGGCTGTTAGCCTTTCTAATGCCCATGTAGGCGAAGTTATTGGTAAAGTTTATGTGAAACAATACTTCCCACCTGAAGCGAAAGAGCGTATGACCGACATGGTGAGTAATCTTTTACTTGCCTACAAGGACAGTATTGAAAAGCTAGATTGGATGACAGATGAAACCCGTGAGCAGGCGTTAGATAAGCTGTCTAAATTCACGGTTAAAATTGGTTACCCCGATACGTGGAAAGACTATTCTCAGCTGGTAGTGAAAGGCAGCGATTTATTTGGCAACTTAAAGCGTTCAGCCGATGTTGCCTACGAAGAAATGCTTAAGAAACAAGGCGGTCCAGTATGGAAGCATGAGTGGGGTATGACGCCTCAAACCGTTAATGCTTACTATAACCCAACGGCGAATGAAATTGTTTTCCCAGCAGCTATACTTCAGCCGCCATTTTTCGATATGAATGCTGAAGACGCGGTAAACTACGGTGGTATTGGTGCCGTTATCGGACACGAAATTGGTCATGGTTTTGATGATGCAGGTTCGACGTTTGATGGCGATGGCGCGTTACGAAACTGGTGGACAGATACTGACCGTCAGGAATTTGAAGCGAGAACGGCGAAACTTGTCGAGCAATTCAATGAATTCGAAGCCCTGCCAGAACTCTTCGTTAATGGTGAATATACCCTGGGTGAAAACATTGGCGACTTGGGCGGCATTAGTATTGCGCTTAAAGCCTATCACTTAACCTTGGAGGGTGAAGAAGCCCCTGTGATTGACGGTTACACTGGCGATCAGCGCGTATTTATTGGTTACGGCCAAGTATGGGCGAGCAAGTATCGTGATGAAGCCTTACGCAACCAAATTCAGACCGACACCCACTCTCCAACCAAATTCCGTACTAACGGTGCACTGCGCAACGTGCCTGAATTTTACGAGGCGTTTGATGTTACCGAGGAAAATGATTTGTATTTACCGCCAGAAGAGCGCGTAAAAATTTGGTAATAGGTATTGGCTAATGTCATTAACGAGGCGACAATTCATTGTCGCCTTTTTTATATCTGCGTTAAATATGCGAATCGCGCTTAAACCGTACGGAAATTGATAGCCTCTATTCGCTAGCCACGTTTATGTGCTTTAAACAGAATGCGTGAGACTTATGAAGGGTTGGCCAATTCAAGCAATACCGCAATGGCTTCGTCGGCTCGGCCAGCCGGAACGAAAATATGGTCATGATAATAACCGGCTACCACATTCGCGCTAATATTAGCCTTCGTAAGTGCAGCGGACATTACTGCGGTCATACCTACTGCATCTAAGCTTGAATGGACATTACATGTAATACACTTAAAGGTGCTATCTACTGCAAAACCTTCGTTACTTGCAAAAGATGATTCCAGAATAAGAGTTGTACCTTCATCTTCTTTATACACCATTAATGCATTGGCCAATTGAGTTGGCGAAACAGCGTACGGCACGCTCACAAATACAAACGCTTCAGCGCTTAGCTCTGGCTGTAGTGTTTGTAATAAAGTATTTAAATCTGTTTCGCCTGACATCTAATCGCCTTTATTTTGCCTATCCAACTCGTGAAATATACTTGCGTAGCTATTGTGCTATGCGCTTAAGCTGTTATAGGTGATATCACCTATAACTTACGTGCTCTCACACGTTTGCCTTTAATCTTGCCTTCGCGGAAGTGATTCATAGCACGCTTTACACTACGCAATTTAACCGCAATAAAGCTTTGGCTATTTTGCACAGCAATTTTACCTACATCATCACCTGGTATGCCTGCATCTTTAGTCAGCGCACCAACTAAGTCACCAGGACGAAGCTTTTGCTTTTTACCCGCACTCAGTGAAATACAGCTAAATTCAGGTTCGATGATGCGGTTTTTATGGAAACGTAAGCCTTGTGCGCCTTTTAGCGGAATATCAGTGCCTTGAAGCACTTCAATTTTACGCAAGAAATGCTCTTCCTCGTCGCCCACTAACGTTATTGCTGTCCCTTCAGCGCCCGCACGAGCAGTACGCCCAATACGGTGAATATGCGTTTCCGGCTCTTCGCTCACGGTGTAGTTGATCACACACGGAATATCATCAATATCAAGCCCACGTGCAGCTACATCGGTAGCAACCAGTACTTGTAGTGCATCACTAGCAAACTGGTTAAGAACTGCCGTACGCTCGTACTGCTCCATTTCGCCCTGTAAACCTGCAGCACTAAAGCCATCTTCAAGTAACGACGCGACCACTTCAGTCACCTGTACCCGGCGGTTACAAAAAACGATAGCTGTTTTAGGCTGAGAATCGGTCAGAATTGCTTTGAGCGTTTGTATTCGTGTGTGCGGAAGTATGTTGTAACCGATTTGAGTAATCGACGGTTTGTTCGACTCATCACTTTCAACCTTACAAATTACAGGTTCGGTTAAATACTGATCGGCAATACGCTCAATTTCTTCTGTATAGGTAGCAGAAAATAGTAAGGTTTGTACGCCCTTCTTCATTGGCGAAAAAATGACTTTCAAGTCATCTTCAAAGCCCATATCTAGCATTCGGTCGGCTTCATCAAGCACGCGTAGACGTACATCTTTAAGCATCAGCCTGCGTTTCTCTACGTGCTCCATTACACGCCCTGGTGTACCCACTACAACATGAGCGCCATGTTTAAGCGACTGAATCTGTGGCCCCATAGGTTGACCGCCGCAGATGGTCATCACTTTAATATTACCAATTTGCTTTGCGGCATTTCTATACTGCACGGCCACTTGGTCTGCCAACTCTCGCGTAGGGCACAATACCAGTACTTGAGTAGCAAATAATGTAGGGTCAATCTTTTCAAGCGCTGGTATTACGAAGCAAAGCGTTTTACCACTGCCTGTTTGCGCTTGCCCGATAACATCGCTTCCCGCTAATGCATGAGGTAAAGACTGTGCTTGAATGGGCGATAAGGTAAAAATACCTTGTGCATCTAACGCTTTTGTAATCGCTGGATTTATTTCCAACTGCTTTATTGTTTCAATTGTCATTTCTGTTTTTTCCAAAGATGCACAACACCATTTTCAATATGGTGGGCAACATTGTGATTATTATGAACGGCTTCACTCCATTGTTGAGAAGTTTGCCTAAATTTCTTACTTTTCTTAATTTTCGCTGACGTGAGTTTAAGCATTTCTACTAACACCAACGACGTATCGAGTTTAGATAATGCCAAGTAGGCTGAAGACACTTTATATGGTGCGACTTGTTTTATATCGTTACACCGTGCCTTATCAACACAACCAAAATCTATAGCACCTTGAGAAGCAAAGATGACATCCACCTTGTTGCTTAAAAGCGCATTTACTATTTCCTTCCAGCTACCGTATGCCACCGTGTGGAAGCCCCGTTCGCTAGCCACCTCAAAACGGTAGTCATTCTTTAACGTACCCACTCGCATTGTTGAAGGAACGGCATCGATAGTGCGGTATGAGCGTTTATCTATACCAAACAAACCGTGCAGATTACGGGATATAGGTGAAATCCAATGAAATACAGGCTCTCTTTCGGCAGTGAGGACGATAGAAAAAACCAATACATTTGGCTTGGAAATCGCTTCTTTCGCGATACGCTGCCAAGGCGCGTAGAGTATGGGAGAAGCAATACCCGCATCATCCAATACATCTCTAACGAAATCTGCGGCAATACCTTCTAACTCGTTATGCTCACCCACTTCACTGAAAAGCGGAACCAAATCTGAAATGATCCACAAATCACTGGCATCAACGTTCAACTCGCCAACAAAACTCAGAATACCGAATGAAAACACATGCTGTGATGCGCCGAGTTTCTCATCCACGCTATGCTGTAATGCTTTATAGTCAGCAGACACTTTATATTCACTCGCCGCTAAGGAAAGAGATTCTGCTAACCCTTTGTTTTCTTCGCTATTCGTTAAGGCTAAGTAGCTTAGACTAACGTTCCCGTTCCCTGCCCCTGTATTATCACTGCACACCGACACCGCTTTTTCGCATGCAAATGCCGCAATGGCAGTTACCCAATAATACTGATTCTCATTTTCTTGGGTTCTTCGCACTCCAGCATATAGACGGGGCGAAGGCACGAGTCCTTCAAACTGACCAGAGACTAACTCCAAGGCTTTTGAATCGGTAGTTGCACCGACAACTGAAGATTCGGGTGAATCAAACTGTGTTTGATAACCCGCTAATAAGGCAATCTCTTGGACTAAACGCTGCTGATAATAACTTAGCCATTCAGACTGCGTACTGGCGTCTTCAACAGAAGACACCTGTATTACCGCGTTTTCTGCCCGAACGACTGAATGCGCTACTGAAGTTATCAATAGCACAAGTAGCATAAGACATTTCGTTAGTCTGGCTAACGAGTTTGGAAAGTATCTTGTAGTTTCCATTGAAGCGTCTGCCCTGCATAGAAAGGCACCATATCGGTACCATCAGCCAACGTGACCTGTTCAGGTACTGTCCACGCTTCTTTTACTAACGTCATTGTTGTGTTGTTTCTTGGTAGTCCGTAAAAGTCTGCGCCGTAGTTACTGGCGAACCCTTCTAGCTTGTCTAATGCGCCCAACTGCTCGAAGACTTCTGCATAAAGCTCGATGGCAGACCATGCGCTATAGCAACCGGCACAACCACACGCGTTTTCTTTTTTGTGTTTGGCATGAGGTGCTGAATCGGTACCTAAGAAAAATTTAGTATTGCCGCTGGCTACCACATCTTGCAGAGCTTTTTGATGTGTATTTCGCTTTAATACTGGTAGGCAGTAATTGTGTGGTCGAACGCCACCAACCAGTAAATCATTGCGATTTAACAATAAATGCTGTGGCGTAATTGTCGCGCCCACGTTGGCGCTAGCATCTACCACAAAAGCTGCTGCGTCTGCGGTAGTAATATGCTCAAACACTACTTTTAAGTTCGGAAAAGCCGCCACGATAGGTGACAAATGCGTATCGATGAACACTTTTTCACGGTCGAAGATATCAATATGCGATTCGGTAACTTCACCATGGATAAGTAGTAATAGCCCGTGAGCCTCCATGGCTTCAAAAACAGGGTATAACGCCTCGATACCTTTTACAGCAGCATCTGAATTGGTGGTTGCGCCAGCTGGGTATAGCTTGCACGCTGTTACGCCAGCGGCCTTCGCATCAGCAATATCTTGTACTGATGTGGTGTTAGTCAAAAAGAGAGTCATTAGAGGTTCAAAGCTGCTACCCGTAGGACGAGCCGCTTCTATCCGCTGTTTGTAAGCTACCGCCATACTTGCATTCACCACAGGTGGAACCAAGTTAGGCATTACGATGGCGCGCTGAAAACAACGGGCTGTAGCGGGAACAGTTTCTGCTAACATTTCGTTGTCACGAAAATGTAAGTGCCAATCATCGGGGGTTCTAATCGTTAGCGTTTGCATAACCGAAAGCTCTCTTCTTTAAGACCAATTAAGATTTTTTTGTATATGCCGCAATAATAACAATGCGGGTACCATTCACTTTACCTTCAATATGCAAAGGGTTATCGCTTAGGCTAATGCCTCTTACTGGTGTGCCGCGCTTCGCTGTGAAGTTAGCCCCTTTCACAGTAAGGTCTTTAACTAGGTGCACATTATCGCCAGCTTGCAGCGCAGTACCGTTACAATCAAGCGTAGCTTCCTGCTCGATAAGTCCCGCTTCAGCCCACTGCTTAACATCGTCTTCTAAATAGGCCATGTCTAACAAATCTTGTGCCCAGCTTTCGCCGCTTATTTTATTAAGCATACGATAAGCCACCACTTGAACGGCGGGTGTGGGTGACCACATGGCGTCGTTAAGACAACGCCAGTGGTTGGTGTCTATGTCGGCTTCACTGTTAAGTTGCATGCGGCAGGTTTGGCAAGTAAGTACCGCGCAGCCAGCAGTTTCGTCTGGCGACTCAGGTACCATGTAAACGTCTAAATTTTCGGTGTTCTTACACAACTCGCAAGCGTTATCCGCTCGATTGAAAACAGCTTCTTGAAGCACGGCAAATGTCCCTACAATATTTTGCCGCAAAGTATACCACAATTCGGCTAAATAGGGGCTGGCAAAAACGCCTGCTAAACATGGTTAAGGCGTGTCGTGAGACACCCAAATCAATTTACTGGTATCGTAGCCGCTTTGTGTAGTTTGGGCTAAAAGGGCGTCGATAGTTTCTTGAGGTAAGGATTTTTCTCTTGCTAAGATCCACAAATAATCTCTATCAGGCCCTGTTATCATGGCATATTGATAGTCTTCTTTGTCTAATGCCATCACCACATAACTGGCATAGAAAGGACCAAAGAATGATACTTTTAAATGCGCAGTATCGGCAGTCGATACAAAATAAGCTTTACCTTCGGCCTCATCCCACTTTGCTTCTTCTTGCGAGTAACCTCGGTTGATAACCTTTACGCCACCATCGTCACGCATAGCGTAGGTAGCCGTAACATTGGATAGCCCCTCTTCAAAACTGTGATCGTAGCGCGCTACCTCGTACCACTGCCCTAAATAACGGTCTAACTCAAATCCTTCCACCGGCTTGACGCCATCTGGTACTGAAGTACATCCCACCAAAGTAAATAACATGGCCACACTGAACCATTTTTTACTATGCTGGCTAAACAATCGGCGAAAAATACCTTCATACGTATTCAATGTGTTAAACATCGACTAATCCCCTAGCTTCATCTATATATGGCTTACTTTAACAAAATAGCACGTTATCGTGACTGCCAACGCAGTTGCACATTTATTTGGAGTATAAGATGCAAAACTATTTCCCAGACGCAAGCAGACTTGTTTATGGCTGCATGGGCCTTGGTGGTGGCTGGAACAACGAATCAGCAACGAAAGAACATGTGTTACAAGCACACCAGGTAATAGAACAAGCATTGGCTCTTGATATTAATGTGTTCGATCATGCGGACATCTATACCTTTGGCAAAGCTGAAACCGTGTTTGGTAAGGTTCTAAAAGAAAACCCTTCGCTGAAAGAGCGCATGATTTTGCAATCTAAGTGTGCCATACGGTTCGAAGATGATTTAGGACCAAAGCGCTACGATTTCTCTGCAAAATGGATTGAATCATCGGTAGAAGGTATCTTGCAGCGTTTGAACATAGAGCAACTTGATATTTTATTGCTTCATCGCCCCGATCCCTTAATGGAGCTGGATGAAGTGGCTACCACGCTCTCTTCCTTACAACAACAAGGCAAGATAAAGCACGTGGGTGTATCAAACATGCATGGGCATCAAATGGCGTACCTACAATCGGCGCTTTCTAGCCCAATTGTGGCAAATCAGTTGGAGATGAGCTTAGCGTTTCGAGACTGGTTAGAAGACGGTGTTACCACCAATAGCCCGGCAAACCGTAACTCTGGTTATGCCCCAGGTACCCTTGAGTATTGCATGATGAACAAGGTGCAACTTCAAGCTTGGGGCAGCTTGGCACAAGGCAAGTATACGGGTGCCAGTACCCACAACGATACTGATGCTGCCACGGCTGGGCTGGTTAATTCTCTGGCCGCTGAATACCAGACTAGTCCTGAAGCTATCGTATTGGCTTGGTTAATGCGTCATCCTGCCAATATTCAGCCCGTACTAGGTACCATCAATATTGAACGTATAAAGGCCTGCCATAAAGCGTTAAAGGTTCACCTTAGCCGTGAACATTGGTACTTGTTGTTAGAAACTGCACGTGGCCAGGAAATGCCATAAGGCAGGGTGTGTGTCACATTCTGGTTTCATGTTTTAACGGAGCTTATTTATGTTAAAAGGAATTCATCACGTAGCGCTAATTTGTAGCGACTACCCGGTGTCTAAACATTTTTATACTGACATTCTTGGTCTTAGCGTTATTGCGGAAAATTATCGCGAAGCGAGAAAGTCATACAAGTGCGATTTGGCATTACCCGATGGCGGACAACTTGAACTGTTTTCATTTCCTGGTGCGCCAGAGAGGCCCTCAAGGCCCGAGGCGCAAGGGTTGCGTCACTTGGCGTTCAGGGTAGATGACATTGATGAGGTGATTGCGCATTTAACTGCAAATAAGGTGGAGTGCGAGCCCATTCGTGTAGATGAATACACAGGGAAACGGTTTACCTTTTTCGCAGACCCCGACGGTTTACCGCTTGAGCTCTATGAAATGTAGTTTTGTATGAACAGTTCAAATGCATCGTCTTTCGTGCATATCTTAATGTAACAGCGTACCGTTCAACTTAATCGTTTGCGCTTTCTACAGATTTTCGCTGAAGTCATCGAACTCATACCGTGTTTGCTTTCATCACGCTGTTTGCTTACCGAGTTTAAATGCACTTCTGCGACTTATTTCAAAAGATTGCCCCATCCTAAATAGCGTTGCGTTATGCCCAGCGAAGCAAGAATCTCTCTCGCTTCGTTTCAATGACTTTAGCTAGAGCGATAATCGCCCATTCAGCCCCTATTATTATTGGCAGCCAGTAACGGAAAATCTATTTTCTGTTACTCCGCCGCAACTTAGCGTGATTTTGGCGTATTGCACAGGCAACCTAATAATTTGCGACTATACTTTAGGTAGAGTAATCGATTTGCTCAAACGCGTCGTATCACTCTGCAACTATACGCTGTTATTCAACACTGAAGCTTAAAATATGCAGTCACCATATGGATATGGGTGAAGCTTAAAAGGACAATATATGAAGACCGAAACACCTCTAGAATACATGTGCCCCTATTGTGGCGCTTTCAATGAATTTTCTGAAGACACCATTCGCGATATGTATCAAGAGCAGGTTGAAACTTGTGGGTGTTGCAAAAAGAATTTAAGCCTTACCGCAGCAAATGGGGTAGAAGGTCGTATTAACCTTGTCATCAGCGAACTATAATAAAATCCATTCATAATAAAAAACCGCTATAAAAGCGGTTTTTTATTGGCCAAAGCAGTTAGCATTTTTCTTAACTAACTAAAAAATGCTCTTCGCAATTCCACATCAGACAAAAATTTTCCACCTAGCGCAGATGTCTTCGTATACGAATTAGTATCGCGTATACCTCTGGCTTTTACACAGTAATGCGTAGCATTAATGCTTACCGCTACATCTTCGGTAGAGGCTAATGTCTGAATGGCAACAAGCACTTGCTGTGTTAGCCGCTCTTGCACTTGAGGGCGCTGTGCAAAGAAACTCACTAAGCGGTTTAATTTCGATAACCCAATAATAGTATCTTTGGGGATGTAAGAAACGGTAGCGAGACCATCAATAGTCACAAAGTGATGTTCGCATGTGCTCGTTAAACTAATATCAGACACTTGAACAGGCTGATCAAGACGCATCTTATTTTCGATTTGGGTTATTTTAGGAAAATTACGATAATCTAAACCACCAAACACTTCGTTCACGTACATTTTCGCAATACGGGTTGGCGTGTCGTGCAAACTATCATCGTTAAGATCGAGCCCAAGCGTATTCATCACATCACGCATTGCAATTTCAATCTTCTGACGCTTTTGCTCGTCGGACAAACCGTTCGCCACCATAGGTGTTTCCAGCCCTTTTTCTTCAAGCGCTGCTCTAACACGTTGTGCCGATTCAGAAATTGATGGCTCTAGTGCGTCACGCACAATGACCGCTTCTTTTGCTAACATTAACCCTATCCGTAAATACTTCTTTACCCTTAAACGTAATCGACACGATTAAGGCTAACTTGATACCAAGATGCAAATGACAATACCGCCTGAAAGCCAACGCAAGACTACTGAATAGCATGATTACGGCCAAGGCATATAACTACGCTTTGGCAAAGGTTTGGCGACTTCTAATGGTTATATTTTAGCATTCTAGCGGCTATTGATCGAGCAAATGCTGAGATTAGCCTAATCTGAAAATGCTATTAAAGGCATGTTTTATTTTTATTGAGATAAAACGGTCATTAAAGTAAATGAGATCAAAAAATAAACGTTAAATAGCGCTACTACAAATCGCACCTTTTCTAACATGTCATCATTCTAATTGTGACACTGCTCGTGACAAGAAAAGAATTTCATCAAGTTTGCTATTGGTTGGCGTGAGTAGGATAGTTATAATCGATGCATTATTTATTTCTATCGAGAATAAACATGCAAGGTAGTCGTAAACTGGTTCCTGAATGGGAAACCGTTGATGCTGTAATGCTGGCGTGGCCGCATGCAGAAACCGACTGGGCGCCATGGCTAGAAGAAGCCCGTGAAACCTATTTGAACGTGATTGCAGCGGTCAACCGTTATCATGCTGGTGTGATATTGTTATGCGCCCCTGACGATGTTGATAATGTGCAATCGCGTTTAGGCGATCACTCACGTGTACTCATTCTGCCTGCGTCTTATAACGACACTTGGGTGCGTGACTACGGTTTTTTGACCTGTCGTGATTCAGAAGGTTTTGGGGCGCCAGTAGAATTTCGCTTCAATGGTTGGGGTGAAAAGTTTAATGCCAGTGAAGACAATATGGCCAACCAACGCTACCTTGCTTCATTGTGTAAATTGCCCCTTCGAAGCAGTCCAGTAGTAGCTGAGGGTGGCGCGTTAGAAATTGATGACCTAGGCCACTTGCTTAGCACCTCTCAGTGTCTATTAAACCCTAAGCGCAACGGTGATATGACTATCAATGATTACGCTGAAACCTTTAATGACATGTTAGGTTGCAACACGTTTACGGTGCTAGAACATGGTCACCTTGAAGGTGACGATACTGACGGGCATGTAGATACCCTTGTGCGTTTCACGCCCAATAAAGGCTTGGTTATCCAAGCGGCTGATAATCGCAAAACCGACAGTCATTATGCAGGGTTAAGTGCACTTTGCGATGAGTGCGCCAGTGCAATGCCAGAGCACGAACAATATCGATTGCCACTACCTAATATTGTTAACGACGAGGGCGAGCGTTTGCCCGCATCGTACGCCAACTTTTTGATCTGTAATCGTGCGGTGCTCTTACCTATTTATGGGCAACCTGAAGATGAAGCGGCGATTAGCCAAATGCAGCTGGCTTACCCCGACCACATTATTGAGCCTATAGATTGCTCGGTGTTGGTAAAGCAATTTGGCAGTTTGCATTGTATTTCCATGCAGGTACCCACAAATACGTTGAAAGAATCTGTTATTTCCACCTTCTCAAAAGGAGTGTCTGTACATGCAACGAACTAAGCTAAAGATAGGCTTGGTACAACAGTCTGTTGCTGATAACGACAAAGCAACTAACTGGAATAAAAGCGCTGAGCAAGTTGCAAAACTCGCCGCCGAAGGCTGTGAATGTATTTTGCTGCAAGAACTTCATAGCACCCTTTATTTTTGTCAGCAGGAAGATACCGACGCCTTTGATTTAGCCGAACCTATTCCAGGTCCTGCGACAGATTTCTTTGGTGAGCTGGCTGAAAAACACAATATTGTGTTGGTGACATCGCTATTTGAAAAGCGCGGTTCTGGTCTTTATCACAATACCGCAGTGGTATTTGATAGAAGCAAAGAGATTGCCGGTAAATATCGCAAAATGCATATTCCTGACGACCCAGGCTTTTACGAGAAGTTTTACTTCACACCGGGCGACATGGGCTTTACGCCAATTGAAACCAGCGTGGGTAAATTGGGCGTATTAGTTTGCTGGGATCAATGGTATCCAGAAGCGGCACGCTTAATGGCAATGGCGGGGGCTGACTTACTGTTTTATCCTACGGCAATTGGTTGGGATAGCACAGATACCGAAGAAGAACGTAGCCGTCAGCATGGCGCGTGGGAAACCATTCAGCGCTCACATGCGGTAGCAAACTCGGTGCCGGTCATTGTGGCAAACCGCACTGGCTTTGAAGCATCGCCAGTGGCGGGCGACCCAGGCATTCAGTTTTGGGGGCAAAGCTTTATTACGGGCCCGCAAGGTGAAATTCTAGCGAAAGCAGAAGCCGAAGGTGAAACTACCCTTTCGGTAGAGCTAGATTTAACCCGCACTGAAAAAGTAAAACGCATTTGGCCTTATTTCCGTGACCGTCGCATTGATGCTTACGAAGACCTAACTAAGCGCTGGCGCGATTAGGCTAGCGCCTTATGCCCTTGTACAAGGGCTTATCAAAGTTTAAAGCGGGCAACTAAAATGCCCGTTTTTTTATGGCGCTCAGTATTATGAGAATTTGCCGATCAAGCTTTAAAAATCGTACCGTCATACAACATATAGCAGGCACGGGATCTTTTAGATGCCAACGCTAGCATGACCTCTTCATCCACATCTAAGCCCCCTGTGAATTGCCCAAAAGCTGGCATGATAAATAAGTCTTCAGTAACCACGAAGCATTTACCGGAAAATCGACGACGGGAAATAGTCTTGCGTATTTTAGGATGATAATGGCCAATAACTTGCTGCTTGATTTGAACCTTGCCCTTCGTACTTAGCTCGATTCCGTGCATCTCTGGTTCATGGCGAAACACCACATTATTTTGCACTATTTCATGACATGGATTACCGGGAATTCCTTCGGGTAAGTCGGGGTCATGGTTCCCCTCCACCCAATCCCAGCAAGGAACGCTCTTTATGATATCGCATAAGAGGTTTCTGTCGACAGCGGTCATGCGAGACATGCTGTGTTTATCGTGGAAACTGTCACCTAAGCTAATCACCCGAGCAGGGTTATAATCGCTAATAATGTGCTGCAAACGCTTAAGCGTAGCAACAGAATCGACACTTGGCAGCGGATTACCATAACTGCGCAAGTAACTACCTTTTTCAAGGTGTAAATCTGATACCACCAGCCAATCAAGCGCAGGCAAATATGCCACACCTCTGGCATCTAGCAACCATAGCAGCTCCGCAAACTTCACAATACTAATACTATGCAACGCCACCTGTGAAGATAGCCACTGCTCACTTATTGCCACTTACTAACCTCTTTCATAATATTTAACGCCATCCCACCTCCAACCTCCCAAACGAACTCGCCTATCGCGGTGGAGTGGGGTTGAGTATGGAACCTTATGCAGCATGGACGCTGCATCAGAGCCCACATAGATGTATTTACGGCGCATTACATAAAACAACACACCAGTTACAAAACTACTTAGGAATTAACCTCTTGCGGTGGCGTGGGGTTGGGTATGGAACCTTATGCAGCATGGATGCTGCATCAAAGCCTACATGGATGTATTCAATTCATATTCACTCACTTTAACACCAATAGAATTAGACTGGGTGAGCAGTATTGGCACTAGAAACCTTCCGCAGCATGGATGCTGCGGCAGAGCCTACATGGATGTATTTACGGCGTGTTTCTGGGGCTAATACTGCTCGACCAAACTTAATATTCTCAAGACAACAAAGCCCGTACTTCATCTAGCATATTTTCTGCTTCAGCATATAAATCGGCTTGTTCGAGTATCGCTTGCGCCCCCGCCCCTTTTATTTGTTCACTTCGCATGTTCAGCACAATAGGGATTGCCATGGGCGATACTTTTTCTAAGTTTACTAACGTGGTTTTATCTACAAAGCGGATGAGCAAATTCGCCAAGCGCTGCAAGTCCAACAACTCCCGCTCAGCATCCGCCCGCGCTACTGCAAGAAGGATATGATCTGGGTCGTGCTCACGCAGCGTGTCGTAAATTAAATCCGTAGAAAACGTCACCTGTTTCATGGTTTTCTGACTAGCATGATAACGCTGTTCGGTTAAACCGCTCACTACCGCCACCTGCCTGAAAGACCGCTTTAACATGGGCGCTTGTAGCATCCAGTCTTCTAGCTCATCGCCTAATATATCCGGCTGAAACAGTTGCTGCAGTTGTTTATCGGTAATCTGTTTGACCGCACTTATCGATAAACCATAGTCGGTCACGCTGAAACTTAACGGCTTAACACCCATTTTTTCCATTCTACGGGTAACTAGCATGCCCAAGGTTTGGTTAGCTTTTCGCCCTTCAAAGGTGTAGTACAACGTATGGTTTACGTTACGAAAAGGAAACTGCTCTACCAGTACCTTTTCGGGCTCAGGAAGCAGTGAGAACTGTTGTTGTAAATTCAACCAGTCTCGTACTTGCACGGGCAATTTACGCCAACTCTTGGGGTTAGCTAATATTGCTCGAACCCCATCAGCCAGATACGTCGACAATGGCATTTGACCACCAGAATAACTAGGAATTTTAGGCTCTTTCGCTTTCGCAGGGCGAGCGTGAAGTTGCATATCCCGAATGGCTTCATATTTAAGCACTTCGCCGGCAAAATAAAAGGTGTCTCCGGGGGTAAGTTGCTGGGCAAAGTACTCTTCTACTTCCCCAATAATTTTGCCCTGATTACCACGGCGAATGCGTTTTACTTTTAACCTTCCCGCTTCAACAATAGTGCCTATGTTCTGCCGATGCCTTTGTATTACCCGCCTGTTGGCAGGTGAAAACGTACCGTCCTCGTTTTGCATTAGGCGCTGATATCGCTCGTAGGCATTAAGCGCACTACCGCCATCTAACGCGAACTGCCATAACTTTTCAAAATCTTGTTTATCGAGCCCTTGATAGGGCGATGCTAAAAGTATTTGCTCGTAAAGGGTATCTGGCGTGTCGGCATTACTGCAAAGGCAGTTCACAATAAACTGGGGAATAATATCCAATGCCCCGGGCTGTGGGGCATCGCCATCTAGCTCGCCTTTGTTAATTGCATCAATAGCGGCTTGGCATTCAAGGGCTTCAAAGCGATTAGCGGGCACCAGCAAAGCTTCGCTGGGTTCGTCTAACCTATGATTTGCTCGCCCTATTCGCTGTAGCAATCGGCTTACCCCTTTTGGGGCTCCAACTTGTATTACCTTGTCTACATCGCCCCAATCAATGCCTAGTTCTAGCGCCGAGGTACAGACTACTGCCCGTAACAATCCGCTAGACATCATGGCTTCTGTTTTACGCCGCTGCTCTTTACTTAAACTGCCATGATATAAGGCTATGGGTAAGCCAGCGGTGTTATGTTCCCATAGCATTTGAAAAATCAGTTCGGATTGGGCCCGGGTATTCACGAACACCAAAGTGGTTTTTGCGTCTTCAATGGCCTTATATATATCGGTAATGGCATAGCGCGCCATAAAACCACCGAATGGCATGCGGTTTTCAGATTGCAGCATGTCTACTTTTGGTTTTTCACCCGCTTTCACGCTGATGATATTAGCGGTGCCTTCTGTGCCAGCAAGCCATGCACCTAGCGTTTCTGGGTAAGCGACCGTGGCCGACAACCCTACCCGCTTCATGTCGGGTGACAATACTGAAAGCCGTGCTAGCGCTAATGACAAAAAATCTCCTCGCTTGTTTGCTACTAGGCTATGGGTTTCATCAATAATAACTCGCTTTAGTTTTCCAAATAGTTTGTCAGCATCAGCATAGCTCAGCATTAACATGAGCGATTCAGGGGTAGTAAGCAGCAAATTTGGCGGTTTTTTTCGTTGGCGCTGCCGTTTATGTGAAGGTGTATCGCCTGTACGGGTTTCTGCCGTTATCGGCAATTCCATTTCTTCAATAGGTTGCAATAAGTTGCGATGAATATCTTGGGTTAGTGCTTTAAGCGGCGAAATGTATAAGGTGTGAAGCCCTTGCTGTGGCGATTGAGCTAACTCGACTAAGCTTGGTAGAAAGCCGGATAAAGTTTTGCCAGCTCCGGTAGGGGCAATGAGCAACGTGGTGTTGTAGGTTTTCCGTTTACGACCACCAGTTTGCTTAATACTCTGTTCGAGTATTTTCCTCTGGTAATCTCGAAGCGCCCAGCCTTTATTGTTGAACCATTGGCTAAACGCCGGGGGCAAAATATCACTACCGGTTTCAATTACTTTGTGAGGTGATGCTTTGGTCTTAGGCATATTAACTGGCATATCTTTTGAAACTTTTGAAATAAAAGCTGCGCACAACGTTAACCCCTTGCCCGAACTTCTCCTGCGCCATAATTTTTTCGTTACCCTGCTGTTTCGATGGTAAGCAATAGTAGGTATACGTTCATTCGGCAGAAGAGTTTAATTTTCCACTACGCTCAACCAATTGCGTAAAACCACCGTAGTTATATGAAACGCTAACGAAGAGCATGTAGGTTTTATATGACGGCTGAAAATACAATACACCCTTCAAAGTGGATGAAGACAGACGACGCAGGTTTGTATTGTGTGCCGGGCAATTTTTATATCGACCCAATGCAGCCCGTTGAAACCGCGCTTGTTACCCACGGTCATGCTGACCATGCTAGAGCCGGGCACAAACGAGTATTCGCCCACCCCCAAACTATGGCCATTATGACCACCCGCTACGGTGATGATATGGCTGAGGAACAGATAGCTGTGCCCTACCGTGAAAGCGTAGAGTTTGATGAGGTCACTATTGATAGTCACAGCGACGCTAGTGGACAGGGTCGACGCAAGATAAAAGTCACTTTTTACCCTGCTGGCCATATTTTAGGGTCGTCACAATTGCTCATTGAATATGCGGGTTATCGGCTAGTGATATCTGGCGACTACAAACGTAGGCATGACCCTACATGCCCGCCGTTTGAGGTAGTGCCTTGCGATGTACTCATTACCGAAGCGACTTTTGGCTTACCGGTATTTGCCCACCCGCCAATTGAACAAGAAATCCAAAAGCTGCTGCACTCCCTTGAGGTGTTTCCAACACGCTGCCATCTAGTTGGCACTTATGCGCTAGGAAAATGCCAGCGGGTTATTTTAGCGCTTCGAGAAGCCGGCTATGCCAAACCTATTTATCTTCACGGTGCGCTACTGAAGCTATGTGACTTATATGAACGAGAAGGTATTGATTTAGGAAAAATCACTCCGGTTAGCGAGGTGGAGGATAAAGCGTTATTGGCGGGTGAAATCGTGTTGGCTCCCCCTTCAGCCTTAGCCGACAGGTGGTCGAGAAGCTTACCCCACGTTCGTGCTGTGTTGGCCTCGGGCTGGATGCAAATTCGCGCTAGAGCTAAGCAGCGCAACGCTGAGTTGCCACTTATTATTTCAGATCACTGCGATTGGCCCGAGTTATTACAAACCCTTACCGAAGTCAATCCTAGTGAGGTATGGGTGACCCACGGTCGTGAAGATGCCTTAATGTATCAAGCACAAAAGATGGGGTTTAAAGCACGAGCGCTATCGCTGGTAGGTTACGATGAAGCGGCGCAGGAGGAATAGCAATGCAGGCATTTAGTGACTTACTTGAGCAGCTTTACTATACCGCTGGAACCAAAGCCAAAGCACAGCTAATTCTGCATTACCTTGCTACTACGCCAGACCCCGATCGTGGCTGGGCTATTGCCGCTATGGCAGGCACGCTTAAGTTTGATTTTTTTAAGCGCAATACGGTAAAAAAACTGATTACCGAACGGGTAGACCCAGAACTATTTGCAATGAGCTACGATTATGTGGGCGAAGTTAGTGAAACAGTGGCCCACTTATGGCCTGAATATATTCCTGACCAGTCATTACCTAGCTTATCTGAAGTGGTAGAAACCTTTGCAACTATAAGTAAGCACAACGTATCTTCTACGCTAGCAAACTACCTTACTATGATGACCCCCTCGCAGCGCTGGTCATTGTTGAAGCTTGGCACCCGTGGGCTTCGTATTGGCGTATCAGCTCGCTCTATCAAACAAATTTTGGCGGAATATGGCAATAAAGACATCACCGAAATAGAGAAACTGTGGCATGGCGTCGCACCGCCTTATACCGACCTTCTCGCATGGCTTGAAGGTAACGGACCTAAACCGGATATTAGCAACGCGGTTACCTTTCATCCTGTCATGCTATCTCACCCCATCGCGCAAGATGATGTCGATGACTTTGCTCCAGAGCAATGGCAAATAGAGCATAAGTTTGACGGCATTCGGGTGCAGTTAGTGTGCAACACCACGAAAGAAGAGCCTGAAAAGGCGCTATTCTCTCGCACTGGAGATGACATCAGCCACGCTTTCCCCGACCTACTCGATAGTGTCAGCGGCAATATGGTGCTAGACGGTGAACTGTTGGTGATGCATAACGCCGAAGTAGATACGTTTAATGCCCTACAACAAAGGCTTAATAAGAAAAAGCCTACTGCTGCATTAATGGAAACAAACCCTGCGGGGCTAATTGTTTACGATGCACTGGTGCTAGACGGTAAGCAATTAACCGACGCCCCTCTGACTACCCGACGTGAAGCGCTAGAAACGTGGTTTGACAAAAATGGCATTCAGGAACACGACAATGATTCACGACTGCATTTATCTGAGTGCTTATCTGCCGATTCACCAAAAGGGCTTCGTACGCTACATAAAAACGTGTGTAAAAACCGTGCTGTAGAAGGGCTCATGATAAAACGTTTAAGCAGCCCTTATGTGCCAGGTAGACCAAAGGGACAATGGTATAAATGGAAACGCGACCCACTGGTGGTCGATGCGGTAATGATGTATGCCCAGCGAGGCCACGGTAAGCGCTCAAGTTTTTATTCCGACTACACCTTTGGCGCCTGGCAAGATGAACAGTTACTTCCCATTGGAAAAGCTTATTCGGGTTTTACTGACGAAGAGCTAAAAAAATTAGATAACTGGGTAAGAAGAAACGCTATAGGGCGTTTCGGTCCCGTTCGAGAAGTAAAAAAAGAGCTGGTACTGGAAGTGGCTTTCGATGCTGTTCACCCGTCCAAGCGACATAAATCAGGCGTAGCACTACGGTTTCCTCGCATTCATCGCATTCGCTGGGATAAGCCTGCCGATGAGGCAGATACGCTTATGAACGTGAAAGCGCTTATTGAATCATAAGTTGAATTGAACATTTTTTTTACAAACTCTAATTTTAGCTTACACTTAATGTATATTAACTTTTTCTGTTTCATCTAACTTACTGTTAGAAAAGAAATTGTAGAATATTTTTTAATGTGCGCGTGCCTAGATTAGTGCCTCGCCAAGGACAAAATATGATGTTGTTTTCGCGATCGTTCAAACATTGCCTGATTGGTTTTCTTCTCCTTTTTTCCACCTCAGGTAACGCTGGCTTAATTACTAATATTGCGACTGAGACTATCAACTATAGTATTTTATCTCAAAATCCTTGGGGTAACTTCCGATGGACAACGAGCTACGATATTAGTTTTGTCGATCAAGATTTACTGATTGATGTTGACGTTTACTTAAGGGGTGCCGATCCTGGCAGTGCACTTCGAGACTTTTGGGAAGAGGGCATTGAGTCCATTTGGAGCAATGCTTTTGACTTATCTGACGGCACTTATTTTTACGACACTGTATTTAATGTGGATTGGCTAAACACCAGTGTGGGCGCTGACCATACTGTTAATGTGATTGTAGGTAATGGTAATGTGAATTTGACCCAATGGTATACGGGTAGGCCATCAGGTTACTCGTATAGTCGTCAAGGGGTAATAGCCGCTCACGAGTTTGGTCACATGATTGGCTTATTTGATGAATATAGCGGCGGCGCACTAAATCCAGAAGGGCTGATTAGAAACAACAGCATAATGGGCCGGAATCTATCCTCACCTCGAATAGATCACTTCGATGCATTCTTAGAATGGGCGCAAATTAATTCGGGGGTCGCTTCTCTAGCGTTAGTTGCCGACAGTGGCGTAGACAATTATTTCGTTTCTGAGCCAAATTCATTAGCCATTTTGCTACTTTCGATTTGTATGGCTCTTTCCATCAAAACTAAGTCTAGACGAAACAGTATAGAGGTAAGAGGCCCTAGTCTCTTCGCATAAATTGTATCGCTATGTATTCGCAGTAATAAAAAAGCAAGGCATACTCGCCTTGCTTTCATTAATACACCTAAACTCATATCAATACAGGTTATGCGCCAATATATTGCCTATTTCGCAATATGCTTCATAGTAGGCAATGCACTAAACGCACCGTATTGCGTTACCGTGTATGCACCACAGCGAATAGCAAATTCAGTGGCTTCGCTTACGTTTTCAAAGCTACTTGCCCACTTGTCGAATTCTGCGCTGTTAGCCACTTTGGTAGATAAGAAATACAAAAATCCGCCAATGAATGAATCGCCTGCTGCAGTGGTATCTTTCACGCTTACTTTTGGCGAGGCCAAGGTACCGCTGAAATCTTTTGTTATGTACTGAATAGGTTCCCCGCCATCAGTCACTAATACCACTTTAACGCCGCTATCTAGCCACTGTTGTACATGAGCCTGAGCATTTTCTTCACCGTAAAGCTCTGCTAACTCTTCGCGGCTTGCTTTTAAGATACTCACTTTCTTAGCCACGTCGTCAATTCGGCCTGGGGCATTAGCGGTGTCATCCCAAAACGCTGGACGGTAGTTAATATCTAAACAGACAAGCATATTTTCTTGCTTGGCTTTATTTAGAATATAGTCGGTGCCAGGTAACAACTCTGGACCTGAAATAGACCCAGAGCAAAAATGCAGCACGCTAGTATCATCACAAGCAACCTTGGCTAAGTCTTCTTCACCAATGTGCTTATGTGCAGCATTATCAACATAGAAGTCGAAAGAACGTTCACCGTCTTTATCTAGGTTAACAAATGCTAGTGCCGTATTGGCGTCTTTCGTACTCCAAACATAATCAGTATTTACCTTGTGATAGCTAAGCATGTCTTGAAGAAAACGGCCAAAGGTATCATCACCTACTTTAGACACCATAGCGCCTTGCCCACCAAGCTTAGCAACAGCAACCGCTACATTCGCCGGCGCACCACCAGCATAAGGCTGAAATGAATTCATTGCTGGCATTTCACTTTGGTCCGCCGCACCCGCACTTAACATATCGATAAGTACTTCGCCTAAACATAAAATTTTCATAAACACCTCTGGCTGAAGCTAACAGCGATAACTTCGTATTTATACCGCTGTAGTCATGGATAATAAGCGTAGCCGAAGGACCTTCCGTCGGGCACGTTAAATTATAGTTAATTAATTGGGGCACAGTATTAACTAGCAAAACAAATAAATCAACCTTGTTGATTTAATATTTTATCATCATTAAAGACTGACTATTGAATATGTAATCTATCGGCTTGATTGGTAGAGAGAAACTGCTCTTGGTTAATTATGTTAAATATATTGAATTAGTATCTATCCATGACTTAGTGGTGCTGTTTGTTATAACATTCATTTCATAATGATTCAGGTACACTGTAAATGACAAAATCCCACGAGCACTCGGTTTCATCACAGAGCGCATCAGAAATAGACTCGCACCACGGTGCAACTGCCTTACTAGATAACCGTACTCAAAATGAACGGGATATCCTCACCCTGATTCGTCATGATGGCGCTATTCCGAAAGCAGATATTGCTCAACGTACGGGTTTATCTGCACAGTCGGCCACGGTCATTATTAAGAAACTAGAGTCCGAAGCCCTTGTTAAGCGACTGCCGCCAGTTCGCGGTGGTGTGGGGCAGCCTAAAGTTCCTTTTGGCTTGAATGCAGATGGTGCATTTGGGTTAGGCTTAAAAATTGGCCGCCGCAGTTTTGATATGACCTTGCTAGATTTGGCTGGCAATGTGAAAGCTTCGCTTCACGAAAAAGTAGCCTACCCCACCGTTGATCATTTATTGTCATTTACTCAGCGCGGTGTGTCTGTACTAACACAACAACTCAGTAACGAGCAACGCACTCGTATTCGCGGACTAGGCATCGCCATGCCGTTTGAAATTTGGAATTGGGTAGAAGAAGCTGGGGCCCCTGCTGCTGCGTTAGAAGCATGGAAAAACCTTGATATTCAGACTGCGCTATTTGAACTACTAGACTTACCCATCTATGTGAGTAACGATGCGACGGCGGCGTGCAGTGCAGAAATGGCCTTTGGTAATCCACATCGATTTAACCACTTCCTCTATGTTTTTGTTGGCACTTTTCTTGGCGGTGGCTTGGTTATTAACAATCAGCTATTTACAGGAAAATCGGGTAATGCCGGTGCAATTGGTTCCTTGCCTTTCTTGTCTAACGCCCATAACCAACAGCAACAACTCATCACCCAATCATCACTATACTTGCTAGAAAAGCAGCTGAATGATGCGGGGCTTGATGGTAATAAATTGTATGAAGCTCCTGAACACTGGTCTGGCTTAAAAACTAATTCAGAATTTATGCGCATCGTTCAAGTGTGGATGGAACAGGCCGCCCAGGGGATTGCCTTTGCCACACACTGCGCATTTAGCATGCTCGACCTCGATGGCATTATCATCGACGGTGCCATGCCGCAGAATATAAAACATGAATTGGTTACCTGCGTGCAAAACGCGTTAAAAGATGCTGATCTTCGGGGCATTACTCAAGGTAGTATTAGTGCCGGTAACGTAGGGAGTAAAGCGCAGTCTATCGGCAGCGCTAATTTGTCACTTATCGCGAACTACTATTAGTTTATATATGTTAAATAAAAGCAGGGGTAACGTGGTTACAACTACACTCACAGGCAAGACCGCTAGCGCTTCATCAACTACCGCATCGTCAAACGTTGTAATTCTTGATGGTGGGTTAGGCAGAGAATTAGAACGAGTTGGGGCTCCCTTCCGGCAACCTGAATGGTCTGCTTTGTCTTTAATGGAAGCGCCCGATTTAGTAGCCCAAGTGCATCAAAACTTCGTGGATGCGGGTGCAAAAATTATTACCACCAACACTTACGCGTTAGTGCCTTTTCATATAGGGCAAAAACAGTTTGATGAGCAAGCATTTTCACTTGCCGAGCGCGCGGCCAGTATTGCCAATACTGTGGCTAAAAAGAATGACATTTCAGTTGCGGGCTGCATTCCTCCTGCTTTTGGCTCTTACAAACCTGAGCTATTCTGTGCCGAGCAACTCTCTTCTATTTTACTGCCTTTGATTGAAGCACAAGCGCCCTACGTCGATTTTTGGCTTGTAGAAACCGTTTCTTCGGTAGAAGAAGCCAACGCGGTAACCTCTTTAATAAAAGCACACTCATCTAAACCAATTTGGCTTTCTTACTCGCTCAGTAATCGTCACGACTTTTCAAACCCAGTGACCTTACGCTCTGGTGAGTCACTGAATGCTATACTGCCCACACTAGACAACTTGGATGCCGTGTTGTTTAACTGCTCCCAGCCTGAAGAAATGGAAGCAGCCATTACGTTCACACACTTGCATAATACCGATATGAACATCGGTGTTTATGCCAATAGCTTTTCAGAGCATGTTAGAAAGCATGATGCTAACGAAATGCTGTCTACGTTGCGTGAAGATGTCACCCCTGAGAAATACCTAGCGTACGCACAAACGTGGGTGAACGCTGGCGCTACAATTGTAGGTGGATGTTGCGGCATAGGCCCTGACCATATAAAAGCCTTGGCGCAAGGGTTAGCTAACCATTCAAAAATAGCAGACTGATTTGCAATCAACCACCTGCTATTTTGCCCCTACCAGCGACTAACGCGTGACCACGTTTTTAGCGCCTTTTATTAACGCTTCCTTATCGATTTTATTGGGCACTTCAACACCACGGCGCGCCGCAGGGCGTGCCTCGATACTGTTTTTCCAGCGAGTTAAGTTATCTAGCCCTTCAATGCTCACGCCCGACCATTCGTAGGTTCGAACCCAGCACCAGTTCGCCATATCGGCAATACTGTAATCACCGGCTAAATATTCGTTGTCTTCTAGTCGCCCATCTAGCACTGTAAACAATCGGCGTACTTCATTTTGATAGCGGTCGATAGCAATGGGAATTTTCTCTTCTAAATAGCGATGGAACACATTCGCCTGTCCCATCATTGGCCCAATCCCGCCCATTTGAAACATAACCCATTGCATTACTTGGCTTCGGCCTTTGGCATCTGTTGGTAAAAACTTACCTGTCTTTTCAGCTAAATAAAGCATGATGGCGCCAGATTCGAAAACCACATGGTCGCCTTCGCTTTTGTCCACAATAACGGGAATCCTGCCATTTGGGTTCATGGCGAGGAACTCAGCGTTTTTTTGCTCGCCTTTCATTAAGTTTACCCCGTGCACGGTATAGTCGAGTTCCATTTCTTCTAGTGCTACTGAGGCTTTCCAGCCATTGGGTGTTGCTGCGGTGTATAAATCAATCATTAGGCTTTTGCACTCGCTCTGCTGCTAACATTGTCGTACCAACGCTGAAGATTCGTTTGTTCATCTTTAATTCGAATATCGACCACCCGTGCAAAATCGATGGCACATAGCGCTGTAATATCTGCAATAGAAAAGGTGTCTCCCGCTATAAACTCGTTTAGTTCGAGTCGGCGTTCGAGAATATTAAAGTACTTCGAAGCATTGATACCGGCTTCTTTGCCGTATTCTGGCACAGGTACCATTCTGTCTTTGAAGTAACCTGTGGTGTGTTGAAAGCACATGCCTACTTGTAACATTAGCGCCATTTCAACTTGCCGCTGCCACATCGAGATGGTGGCTCTTTCAATAGGCGTAGAGCCTAACAAGGAAGGTTCAGGATGAATGGCTTCAAAGTAAGTACAAATCGCGTCGGTTTCAGCAATGCAGGTACCGTCGTCCAACTCTAAAATAGGAATTTTACCTAGTGGGTTTTTCGCACGCATTTCAGCGCTTAAATTTTCACCCTTTTGAATATCTACTTGTACATACTCTACTTGTGACTCATCTATCCCTTTTTCAGCAAGGAACATGCGAACACGTCGAGGATTAGGCGCTGTTTTGGTCTCGTAAATTTTCATAGGCAATATTGTATTGTTGGAATGTTAACAGCCAGACTAGTGCTGCTTGCGCGTGGGTTCAAATCATATTCCATTGGGGTACAACTATTAAAAGGTTGAATGGTTATACCTGTTCACGAATTTGTATCGACTAACACACGCAGCCGCTTTTGTTCGGTACTCGAGAAGTGAGTGTGCCTGTACGTTGACAAGGCATCTTGCCGTGCATCCTCTTTCATCCCACTAGCGCTTATATGTTGCTGGTATTTGCGGTAGGCATCTATACGTTGTTGCCATAGTGCCCGCGCCTCCCATAAAGCCGAAAAACGCTCGGCGGCATGATGGCCGAATTCAGCGGCAATAGCCTGGTAACGAGACTCTGAATCTGCATACCTTTGCTTAATTTGGTTAATTTTTTCCATGTTTAAGGTAGGTTGAAACGCCGCTTTTTCATGTTCATCTAGTGCATTTAACTGACCAAATATCTCATTTCGTTTTTGTTCTCTTGAGAGCTCACGATCTTGAGCAATAGCAAGGCGAGCAAGAGCCCTTGCGTCAATGGCCGCATCGGCAGAAAACAAGTACTCATACTCTTCTTGAGAAAAGTAACTAAGACGCAGCGTATCTCTTGTTGCTAGCTTTTGTTCAACGTCACTTAACGAAATACCAGTATAAGTGATGTCGGTGACGGTGCTCTCGTTTGATACGGTGAGCACCTTGTCAATTTCAGCATCGGTATTTGCCAATGCTACTTTATATTCAACATATCGCGTGAATACATCAGCGGCGTACATAGCCGATCTAGCCTCATACATGTCTGAAGCATTCACACTAAACCTTGCAGTAACTTCGTTATCTGAAGCGCCCTTATTAGTAAATATAAAGCGATCGAAATTGTCCTTTACGCCAAAATATAAGGTGAAAATTGGTAGGTCAGAGCCTACACTTTTGACTGGCTGAATCGATTCTTTAATTTCTATTGCTGCCGAATCTTGGCTAGGTAATGCCAACGTTCTGGCTTGACGATTTTCACGTACCTCATCATCAATGTGGTGACGCTTGCTTATTGTAAATACAGCTACAAGAAAGAGGGCGACGCCCCCTCCTATTAATACCCGCCGGTTCATTATAAGCCTTGGTTTTTCAGACGGTTGGCTTGGTCAATAAATACATCCACTGGATTGGTTTCAAACCAATGGGTGATGCCAAAGCTTTGGTTAACTTCATCAAGGTGATTCATCTTGTAGTTATCTTTAAGCACTTTACCTAAATGAGAGCTACAAGAAGACACCAGCCCATCATTGGTTTCACCAAATGCTATTCCAGTGATGGCAAGAAAAGGGTCGACCACGTCCAGCGCATTTGTGTAAGTTCTACCACCACTCCAAGAATAATAGTACACACCATTCTCACCTAACTGTTTGCCGTCATTGCGGCAGTAGGCCGAGGGCATGCCTTCGGGGTAGCGTGCGTTGAACGCAATTGAACCAGAAGTTGATAGCGAGGTTAGCGCAGCCACAGAGTCGGTAGGTTTATCTCGAGGGTCTGAGCCTGAAGCAAGTTCGATAAGATTAGCAAAAGCGTCGGTGATCAACCCCACAGTTCCTTCTTGTACAGACCCTTCCGTAAGCCCACTTTTCAATACATCTGCCACAGCGCTTCCCCAGTTCACACCAGCTACCGATGTAACTGACGCCACTTTACTTGGCGCTACGCTCGCGGCATACCTTGCTGTTGGGCCCCCATGGCTATGGCCAATTAGGTTAACCTTCTGGGCTCCAGAAAGTGCAAGTACGTCATCAATATAGTTAAGTAACTGCTCTCCTCTCACTTCAGTAGAGTTAGAAGGAGACACTTCTGCGATATAAACTACTGCGCCGTTTCGAGATAGTTTTTGAGGCACCTTGTAAAAGTAATCTACAAACAGGATGTCATCAAAACCGAAGAGACCGTGAACCAGTACAATAGGATATTGTGTTTTAGCAGTATTGCCTGCCCAAGATTGAGCTGGCAATACTGCGACAAGCAAAAACAGCATGAGCGTTGTTATTTTCGTTCTTAGTTTCATTGCATGTTCCCTGAATTATAAACATTAGTGGTCTGAGGCCAGACCTGAGTTATTTTTATGTTAATTTAATGTAAATAACAAGATAAATAAGAGAACGACGCCCTATGCAATTACTTAGAGGCTTTACACATAGTCAGGGTTATTAAGAAAAGAAAAACGTAAAACGCTTTATATTCAGAAGGCTACCCTGAAAATAGGGTATAAGCCTTTATACTATTTAATAAACGAATAAAGAGAATAGGGAGAGGTTATAGCTAGGGAAAATGTTAACCGCCCTATGCAATCGAGAGTCATATGCGCCAGCTATTAGGCTTAATTACTTCCGATGGTAAACCTGTAGGTAATTGACGCTTAGGCTGGGAGTAAGCTTCCATACTTTAGTGAATGGATTTAATGCCATGCCGGTCTCATGATTAAGCGTAAACCCTTCACCTACCCATTGGTTGAGTTCAGTGGGTTTAACAAATTTTTGCCAGTCGTGAGTACCGACAGGTAAATATCGCATGACATATTCAGCGCCTACAATCGCAATAATATAACTTTTAATGGTTCGATTTAACGTGGCAAGCACTAATAAGCCGCCGGGCTTCACTAAGCTTGCACACTCTTTTATTAGCTGCGCTTGATCAGGTACATGTTCAACGACTTCCGCATTAATCACTATATCAAATTGACGCTCTTGGCTTACTAAATCGGACGAAAGCCCATGCATGTAGTTCACTTCCACATTGCTTTGCTTTGCATGCCGCTTTGCTACTTCAATACTCATAGCACTTGCATCTATGCCGGTAACATCCGCCCCCTTCAACGCCAGCGGTTCACTGATTAGTCCTCCCCCGCAACCAATATCTACGATTGAGAGCCCAGAGAACGGCTTGGTTTTATCCATAGGGTTCGTTTGGAAGTTTGTTTTAGACGCCTTTTGAACAACGCGCTGCGCTTGCTCGCTTTTCATAAAGTGGCTGGTTATTTGAGATTCAATGACAGATAACCGTGCACGATTGAAATCTAATGCCGTTTTATAATTTCCATTGGGATCCCACCAGCTTTCAGCCAGCGCATCAAAGCGGTCGATTTCCTGTTTTGAAAAATTAATGGGCGCTGATTTTTGGCTTTTATCTAACATGCACTAACACCAGTTTATAAAAAGGTAAGTCATTCAAATCTATCTACGCTAGCTTCCCGTAAGAAAACCCTATGGGGTATTGTGCTGCCCACGGCTAACAGATGCCTGAGTTTTATGAATAATAGGTATACAATCAATGCTTATACGCGCAAAAAGAGGTATTCGTTTTGGCCAATGCTAAAAATGTCTATGGAAGACCACTACAACTATGTTGTGGTAACACAGGTTACACCCGGGAAGGCTTTTGCTACGTGCCCGATGCAGATGTAGGAAACCACAGTGTGTGTGCGGTAGTTACCGATGAATTTCTACAATTTTCATTACGTCAAGGCAACGACTTGATTACACCTTGGCCTAGTATGGACTTTGCTGGCTTACTGGCGGGCGACAGGTGGTGCTTATGTGCCGCCAGATGGTTGCAAGCTTATGAAGCAGGCGTTGCTCCCAAAGTGCGATTAGAAGCGACTCATGAACGGGCGCTAGATATTATCCCTCTGGCCACCCTTGAAGCTTTTGCTGCAGAATAAAAAACGGGTGACTTCCATTGGAAGTACCCGCCTTTGAACTGTCTAGTCTATTTGAACGCTAGGTCGTTTTAAGCCCTAAGGCGTTCGAATAACCATAAGTCGTGTTTCAGTCATGTCTTCTATGGCATAACGAATGCCTTCACGGCCAAGCCCTGAATCTTTTACGCCGCCATAGGGCATGTTATCTACACGCCAGCTAGGAACGTCGCCGATGACTACACCACCTACTTCAAGCACATCCCATGCTTTATGTGCTTTATAGATATCACGAGTGAAGATACCGGCTTGCAGCCCATAACGACTGTTATTCACTTCCTCTAATGCACTGTCGTAATCGTCGAACGGCTGTAATATAGATAGCGGCCCAAATGCTTCCTCAGCACTTGCATCACAATCTTTTGATACGTTTTCCATTACCGTCGCTTGCAACATGGCACCGTCTCTTTCGCCGCCGCATAGCACACTTGCGCCAGCCTCTTTGGCATCTTTAATCCAACCTTCCAAACGCTTGGCCTCACCTTCTGAAATCATGGGGCCAATGAAAGTATCTTCATCGCTAGGATCGCCAGACACTAATGCTTCAACTCGTTCTACATAGCGAGACTTAAATTCATCGTAAATAGCAGAATGCACTAATAAGCGCTGCACAGAAATGCAGCTTTGCCCTGATTGGTAGTAGGCCCCAACGATAATTCGGTCGATAGCGTCACTAATGTCAGCGTCTTCATCTACTATACAAGCGGCGTTACCACCAAGTTCCAACACCACAGGTTTTTTGCCAGCTTTCGCTTTTAACGCCCAGCCCACATCAGGCGAGCCAGTAAAGCTTAGTAGCTTCAATCGCTCATCGGTGGTAAATAAATCGGCGCCATCGCGGCTACAAGGAAGAATTGAAAATGCGCCTTTTGGCATTAGCTCGCATTCTGCTAACACTTCACCAATAATCAACGCACCAATAGGCGTGCGAGAAGCAGGCTTAAGTACAAACGTGCAACCCGCGGCAATAGCCGGTGCCACTTTGTGCGCAGCTAGGTTCAGCGGGAAGTTAAACGGTGAGATAAACGAACAAGGGCCAATAGGCACTTTTTTCGTCATACCTTGGTATCCTTTGGCGCGGGCAGAAATTTCTAAATTAACCACTTCACCATTAATTCTTACCGATTCTTCTGCCGCAATTTTAAACGTATCAATTAACCGGCCTACTTCGCCTTTAGCGTCCTTAATAGGCTTACCCGCCTCAATACACAACGCCTTACCTAATTCATCTGCACGCTCTGTAAAGCGCTTAACGCAATACTCTAATATTGCTTGGCGCTCGTAAGGTGCGAGCGCTGTCATTGCAGGTTGTGCCTTTTCAGCAGCGGCTATAGCTTTATCAATCACTTGTGCATCGGCTAACGCCACTTTTGTGGCCACTTCACCCGTGTATTTATTGGTAACGTCTAAATCGGTATTAGCAAAACAAGGTTCGCTTGCAAGGTAATAGGGATAGCTGTCTTTTAACATGTTCACTCCTTATAATTTTGCGCTTAGTTCGGCAATCGTATGGTTAAGTGTTTCGTCATTCATGCTGTAGTCTACGGGGCAGTCGATAACGTGAACGCCAGGCGTATTTAAACAACTTTCTACCATAGGGATTAGCAACTCGGTACTGTCTACGCGCCAACCATGGGCACCGTAGCTTTTTGCGTACTTCACAAAATCTGGATTACCGTAATCCAAACCGAACTCGTCAAATTGCATATTGGCTTGTTTCCATTTAATCATTCCATACGCATCGTCACGCAGTATGATCACAATAAGGTCAAGTTTGAGACGAACCGCCGTTTCAATCTCTTGACTGTTCATCATGAAACCGCCGTCTCCGCACACACTCATTACCGGCACATCCGGCTTCACTAGTTTTGCAGCTATTGCCGAGGGTAAACCTGCACCCATTGACGCCAGCGCATTGTCTAGCAGCAAGGTATTAGGATGATAAGCGGGATAATTTCGCGCAAACCAAATTTTATATACACCGTTATCTAAGGTGACTATGCCATCATCTGGCATAACTTTTCGAATATCGCGCACAAATCGTTCTGGTAATATCGGGAATCGGTTGTCGTTTTCCGCTTCCGCTCTGTGTTTTTCATAGGCATCGTGTACGTCCTTATAGAAATCGAGTTTCCAACCCTCTTGCGGCGTAATGCCTTCTTTTATTTGCCAAATACTATTGGCAATGTCTCCTACTACCTCAAGTTGTGGAAAGTACACGGGGTCGACAGCAGCTGACTCAAAGTTCATGTGAATGACTTTTTTGCCATTGTCATGCATAAAGAAAGGGGGCTTTTCCACCACGTCATGCCCAACATTAATAATAAGGTCGGCTCTTTCTATCGCTCTATGAACAAAGTCGTTATCTGATAAAGCAGTATTCCCCGCAAACCTTGGGTCGCTTTCGTTCAGCACCCCTTTACCCATCTGTGTGGTCACAAAGGGTATGCAGGTTTTATCAACAAATTCCCGCAACATTTTTGCGGTTAGTTTTCTATTTGCTCCCGCGCCAATTAGCAATAACGGAGAGGTGGCCTCTTCAATCATTGAAATGGCTGATGAAATCGCTTTGTATTCTGCAATAGGCCGTCTTGACGTACTTGGTGTTAATAAGGGTACTGAGGTGTGCTCATCAGCAATATCTTCAGGAAGCTCTATATGAACAGCGCCTGGGCGCTCTTCCGATGCTAACCGAAATGCTTCGCGAACGACTGAGGGAATACGATCGCCGCTGACCACTTGCGTGGTAAATTTAGTGATGGGGCGCATCATATCGACAATATCGATAACCTGAAATCGGCCTTGTTTGCTGGTTTTAATGGGCTTTTGCCCTGTGATCATTAACATGGGCATAGCCCCAAGTTGCGCATACGCAGCAGGGGTAACTAGATTGGTCGCACCTGGGCCAAGGGTAGATAGGCACACGCCAACTTTACCGGTTAGTCTTCCGTAAGTGGCTGCCATAAAACCCGCACCTTGTTCATGGCGGGTAAGTACAAGTTTAATTGAGGAGGTTCTTAACGACTCAAGCAAGTCGAGGTTTTCTTCGCCAGGAATGCCAAAGATGTATTCTACACCTTCAGCCTCCAACGCTTTTACGAAAAGGTCAGACGCTTTCATTAATCCTACACTCCATTTTACGTTAGTATTCACGCGGCAAACGCGTATTAGTAAAGGTTGCTACGCAAAGAGTATAGATAACGATTAATGTGGTTTTGTGAAACTATTCAACAACACCTACCTATTGGCGCTTATTGCTGGTCTAGTTTCTTTTCCCATTCCGTTAACTTTTTCTGAGTTTGGGCATCTACGCCGGCTTTATTTTCGCTTATCCACCACTTTTCCATTAAGCGCACGTTCTTTTGATTCGCTTTATAAAATACATCAACAATATCGCCAATGAAGGGGACAAAGCCTAGACCAAAATCGATAGCGGAATTCTTTACCATTTGCGCAACCAATGCACTAGGCATTCCCAATGACTTCCCCAACCACACAATACGTAAAGAAACGAGCAGCATTAGTGCATCACCCGCGCCTGGAATAAGGCCAACGATAGAGTCGAGGCCTATCCGAATAGGAATAATCGGTAACTTAACAGCCGTATCAAGTAAATTTGCTAACTTTTGTGCTTTTAACAGTGCCTTTGGGGCTTTACTATCCATGCTTAGCTACCTTATTAACGTAATAACATTTACTGGCTATTTGTCAGCGCCTAACGCGCGAGCTAAGCCAGCTCGTAATGCAGTATCTTTATTCACAGTCCAACCATGTAGATTTTCTTTTACCAAATCGAACAACATATCAATATGTGCTTCGTCGCTGTTTAATGCTGGAATATATTCGTACTTTTCACCACCCGCTTCCATGAAGTATTCACGATTTTCTTCGCCAATTTCTTCGATAGTTTCCAAGCAGTCTGCAGAAAAACCGGGGCACATCACTTGTATCGACTTCACCCCATTGCCAGGCAACGACTTCATCGTTTCGTCAGTATAGGGTTTTAACCACTCAGCTTTACCAAAACGAGACTGGAAGGTGGTCATGTACTGCTCATGAGTTAGCCCAAGTTCTTCGGCCAACAAGCGCGATGTTTTATGGCATTCGCAGTGATAGGGGTCGCCATTTAATAAGTAGCGCTTTGGAATACCGTGGTAAGAAAGAATAAGCTTATCCGCTTTACCGTGTTCTTCCCAGTATGCACGTACTTTATTTGCCAGAGCTTTAATGTAATCAGGCCTGTCGTTGTAATGATTCACAAAACGTAGTTCTGGTAACCAGCGGCGTTTAGTAAAGTCTTTAGCAATAGCATCAAAAGTAGACGCCGTAGTAGAGGCGCTATACTGAGGGTACAAAGGCAAGACTACTAACTTTCTTACGCCCTGCGACAACATGCGTTCAATAGTGTCACTAATAGCAGGGTTACCGTAACGCATTGCAAAATCGACAACGACATCATCGCCATATTCTGCTTTGCAGCGCGCCTCTATTGCCTTTGCTTGCGATTTGGTAATCGTTAGCAACGGTGAACCTTCTTCCGTCCAAACAGTTTTATAAGCTTCAGCTGAACGCTTAGGGCGAGTATTTAATATGATGAGGTTTAAAATAAACCACCAAAGCGCACGAGGGATCTCTACTACCCGCGGGTCTGAAAGAAACTCTTTTAGATAGGGGCGCAGGGCCGCCGCAGTTGGGCTTTCTGGTGTACCTAAATTAGTAACCAACACGCCTATTTTGTCTGATTGACTGTGAGTAAAACCCTGATTGCTTTTGAACTTCATCAATTATTCCGCGCTAAAAAAACACTATAACTAGTATACTGAATTTACGGCAATTTTGGGCGAATAGACCACAAATTTAGCACGATTGATGCAATTAAATTTAGCGATTAAAAAAGGTGGCCTTAGCCACCTTTTTAGTCTTAATATTTTCAACCAGTTAAGGCTGATAGTAGGTGGCTGCACCCGGCCCTACAGGCATACCCAATACAAAGACCCACAGATAAAACAATATGGTCCAACCCACGATAAACACCATGGAATAAGGCAGCATCATCGCAATTAAGGTGCCCATACCGAGATCTTTTTTATACCTTGCTGCCATGGCTAAGATAAGACCGAAGTAGCTCATCATTGGCGCAATAACATTCGTTACTGAATCTCCGATACGATACGCCGCCTGAATAACCTCTGGTGAATAGCCTATCAACATCAGCATAGGCACAAAAATAGGCGCAGTTACTGCCCACTGCGCCGAGGCGCTACCTAACGATAAGTTAACCACACCACACATTAAGATGAACAAAATAAACACTGACGGGCCATCTAGACCAGCCGCTTGAAGAAGCGCTGCGCCTTTAACGGCTAACACTGTGCCCAAATTAGTCCATTTAAAGAACGCCACAAACTGCGCAGCAAAAAAGACTAGGGTAATATACAACCCCATTGCGCCCATACTTTTTGCCATTGCATCAATCACATCACGATCGTTTTTCATCGAGCCTGTAACACGACCATAAACAAAGCCAGGCACAGCAAAAGAAACAAAGATAAAGGCAACTATGCCTTTTAAGAAAGGCGAACCCGCTACCGCGCCGGTTTCAGGGTGACGCAGAATACCGTTTTCAGGCACAATAGTCAGCGCCAAAATACCGCATACCACTACAAAGGCGATACCCGCCCAACGAAGTCCTTTCTTCTCAATAGCAGAAGGAGCATCCATTGATTGCTTACTTAAATCTACAGAAGCTTCTGATTCGTCGAACTTACCGAGTCGAGGTTCTACTACTTTTTCGGTCACCAGAGCACCCATAGTGGCCACCACAAAGGTACTGATAAACATGAAATACCAGTTAACTTCTGGGCCTACCACGTAATCAGGATCAATCATGTGAGCAGCGGCTTCGGTAATGCCTGAGAGCAAGGGGTCTACCGTACCAAGTAACAAGTTAGCACTGTAACCTGCGGATACACCGGCGAAGGCGGCTGCAAGACCCGCAAGAGGGTGGCGACCTAACGAATGAAATATCATAGCAGCAAGCGGTATTAACACGACATACCCAAGCTCTGAGGCGGTATTTGAAATAATACCTGCAAACACGACAGCAAAAGTAACCGTACGCTTTGAAGCATTCATTACTAATGAGCGCATGGTGGCTGACAACAAGCCTGAGTGCTCAGCAACTGATACACCAAGTAATGCAACTAATACGGTGCCAAGTGGGGCAAAGCCGGTAAAGTTAGTTACTAGGCCAGTAACAATACGCTGCAAGCCTTCCGCGCTCATTAACGAGATAACTTCAATCATGCCATCAGCTTCTCGACCTTTTGCACCTTCCGGGCGAGGGTCAACTACCGCTAAATCGAAATAGCCAAGAATACCACTTAACACCACGATAAAGCAGGCTAACATCGCGAATAAAGTCACGGGGTGTGGCAGTAAATTTCCAAGAAATTCCACAGTAGCGAGGAATCGGGAGAATAAACCACCCTGTCCGCCCTGGTTTTGGGCAGATTTATCTTTTGTATTTTCCGGAATCAAAACATTCCCTCTGTCGTTTTTATTACCCAGTCATTACCCACTAAGCTGCAGTGATGTCTGCCATGTAGTTCAATAATGCTGCGTTTTATAATAATAAATTCGCGCTTATTTTAACGTATTTTGAGCAATTTTGGCAGTAGGTGGGTAAATTGAACAATTTAAAACCTTTGTAAAGCGCCGAAAAAATTCAGTAAAAAGTATAGCTTTCAGATAATTACGCACTTTACAGCAGGCACAAAAAAGCCAGTCTAAAGACTGGCTTTTTAACAGAAAAACGATGTTAGGTATTAATTACCTTTAGATGCGTTCATGTAGCGGAAAAAGTCGCTATCAGGCGCGATCACCATCACATCCTGCTTATTATTGAAGCTGGCTTTGTATGCATCCATACTTCTTAAGAAGCTGTAAAAATCAGCATTTTTAGAATAAACATCTGCATAGATTTCTGCTGCTAAGGCATCACCTTCACCTTTAAGCTGACGAGCATTACGTTCAGCATCAGCAAGCATTACCGTTACCTTTGCGTCTATATCAGCGCGGATAACTTCAGCTTGCTCTTGACCTTCTGAACGGTGTTCTCTTGCTACTGCAGCACGCTCAGCACGCATACGTTGGAAGATTGAGTTACTCACTTCCGTAGGCAGGTTGATTTGCTTAACACGTACATCAACAATTTCGATACCAAGCTCATCAGAAGACGTTGAAGCCTGCTCCATTGCTTGGTTCATTAATGCTGAACGCTCACCAGATACAATCTGTGCAATAGTACGCGTACCAAATTCAGAACGTAATCCGTTATTCACTTTTTGTTTCAATAGCGCTTCGGCTTGCAACTTATTACCACCTGTTGAAAGGTAATAACGGGCAAAGTCATCAATGCGCCACTTCACGTATGAATCAACTATTAAGTCTTTCTTTTCGCTGGTAACGAAACGGTCAGGCGTGTCATCCAATGTTTGTACACGTGCGTCTAGGTGGCGCACAGAGTCAATGAATGGCAATTTGAAATGAAGACCAGGTTCGAATACTTTTGTATCGCCTGTGGCATCATCTCGTTGAACCTTACCAAATTGAATAACAATGGCACGTTCGCCTTCCGTTACTACGAACAAAGAGCCCGAAGCAAGAACCACTAGAAGTACTAATACTGCAATAGCTAAATTCTTCATCATGATTATCTCCCCTCTCTGTAGCTGTCACCACGCACACCAGAGGTGGATGATGAATTACGGCTGTTTTGGCCTTCGTCAGCCACTGGCATTTGTAAGCCTTCTAAGGTGCTGCGTGAACGAGGCGTTGAACTGCCTTGCTGGCGTTCCATGATCTTATCTAAAGGAAGATACATCATGTTGTTGCCACCTTTACTATCCACAAGGATTTTACTGGTACTACCCAATACTTCTTCCATTGTCTCTATGTAAATACGCTCCCGTGTTACCACAGGCGCTTTTTCGTATTGAGGCAATAACGCTTCAAAGCGAGCAACTTCACCCTGCGCTTCAAGCGTTACACGCTCTTTATATGCCTGCGCTTCTTCGTTCATACGATTAACTTGACCACGAGCACGAGGTTCAATCTCACGTGCGTAGGCTTCGGCTTCTCGAATGAAACGCTGTTCATCTTCCTGTGCTGAAATTGCATCATCAAATGCGTCTTTCACTTGCTCAGGTGGGCGTGCATCACGGAAGTTCATGTCGATAATCGACACCCCCATGTTGTACGGTTCAATAATAGCTTGAAGCTCTTCCCAAACACGTTGGCGAGCCACTTCACGACCGTCGGTAAGCACATCATCCATTGTTGAATGACCTACCACGTAGCGAATTGCACTGTCTAAAGACTGGCTTAAGCTCGTTTCTGGGCTTTCAACAGCAAACGTCCAGCGGTACGGATCTACAACGCGAAATTGCATTTCCATCTGTACGCTAACCACGTTCTCGTCTTCCGTTAGCATAGAGCCTGACGATGATTGGTCGCGAATAGATTGCACATCAACAGGAATAACTCTGTCGATAAACGTTGGTGCCCAACGTAATCCAGGTTCAACTTGCTTAGCGTACTCACCGAAACGTAATACTACGCCTCGCTCAGCTTCACGAATGGTGTAAAAACCGCTTACAGCCCAAATGATCACTACCAAGCCAATTAAAATACCAGCACCGATACCGCCCAAGCTCTTACCTGAGCCTCCGCTACCGCCGCCAGATTTTCCGAACTTACCGAATAAGTTCTTGAATACATCATCTAAATCGGGTGGACCTTGATCACGTCCGCCGCGATTTTTCCACGGGTCGTTATTATTGCCACCCGGCTCATTCCAAGCCATGCTGATACTCCATAGATTACAGTTTTATTTTTGAAATTCGCATGCATTGCCGTGCTAAAAATTAGCAGCGGTTAATGTCGCACAACATACTCTGATATTCCGTTTTCTAAACGCTTTTCAAGTCTGTTCCAATCTGCCATTGGCATTCGAACATCTACCACCCAATCACCTTGATTGTCGTATTCTTCACTAGATATACAATTTAATTCAAATAGTACACCACGCAGACTACTTTGTGCTGGGGGTATTTTAAGCGTGTAGTTAACCATACTTTTACTCAAGCACTCTGTTAACGCTTGCCCAAGCAATTCGGTGCCTTCGCCAGTTTGTGCTGATAGCCATACACGGGTAGGAACACCTTCCTCGTTTCTTTCAATACGAGGTTTTATGTCATCTAGTTTATCAATCTTATTACATATTAGTAATTGTTGAATCTCATTAGCGTCGATTTCTTCCAACACATCGTTAACTTCATCGATGGTTTCACGATATTTCGCGTCTGCAATATCCACCACATGGAGCAAAAGATCTGCTTCTTGAGTTTCCTGAAGCGTGGCTTTAAATGCCGCCACAAGGTCGTGTGGGAGATGCCTAATAAAGCCTACCGTATCGGCTAAAATAGCAGGACCTACATCTTTCAAATCTATTTTTCTAAGCGTAGGGTCTAACGTAGCAAACAATTGGTCTGCCGCATATACGTGCGCATCGGTAATAGTATTGAAAAGGGTAGACTTACCAGCATTGGTATAGCCCACTAAGGATACTGTGGGAATTTCAGCACGCTTTCTAGACCTACGTCCTTGTTCGCGCTGCTTTTGTACTTTTTCTAAACGACGAAGAATAGCTTTTATGCGCCCACGAAGTAATCGGCGGTCAGTTTCAAGCTGAGTTTCACCCGGCCCACGTAAACCTATTCCACCTTTTTGGCGCTCTAAGTGAGTCCAACCTCGTATAAGGCGGGTAGAGATGTGACGCAATTGAGCGAGTTCAACCTGAAGCTTACCTTCATGTGTTCTTGCTCTTTGCGCAAATATATCGAGAATAAGCCCGGTTCTATCTAGCACTCTACATTGACAAACCGCTTCTAAGTTTCGCTCTTGCGAGGGCGACAAACTATGGTTAAAGATGACGACATTAGCGTCGTGCGCTTTAACTGCTGCTGCGATTTCTTCCGCTTTACCCGAACCCACAAAGAATTTAGCTTGGGGTGCACTTCGTGAAGTTGTGATAACTTCTACCGCGTTTACACCCGCAGAAGACACAAGCAATTCGAGCTCGGCTAAATCTTCTTTGCTGTTTTCATCAGTAAAATTAACATGAACTAGTACAGCCTGTTCACCGGCTTCATAACGGTCAAACAAGCGCGTTACCTTTTAATTTATTCAGCTTTAGTATTTTCAGATTCTCCTGTAGCACTCGGCATAGTAATAGCGCGAGCGGGAACAACGGTGGAAATAGCGTGCTTATACACCATTTGGCTTACTGTATTTTTAAGTAGAATCACGAACTGATCAAATGATTCAACTTGTCCCTGTAATTTAATGCCGTTTACCAGATAAATAGATACTGGAATACGCTCCTTGCGTAATGCATTTAAGAATGGGTCTTGTAAAGACTGCCCTTTAGCCATTTGATATCCTTAGTTTTTATTATTAGTGGCCCTTACTCATGGCCACTGCACGTCTAATGTATACCACACTCAACTTATTCAAGTGTGACTTTCGCTGTAATTTTAGTCAAATTATCTTTACAAAATGTGTCTAGCCAAGTGAGATTTTCCCACCCCCTAAGCCACGTAAGCTGCCGCTTAGCAAGTTGCCTAGTAGCGATAATGCCCCTTCCGCGCATTTGCTCGTAGGACAATTGGCCCTCTAAGTATTGCCACATTTGCCTATAGCCAACTGAACGAATTGACGGTAAATCTTCGTGAAGATCGCCCCGCTCAAACAGTCGTCTAACTTCTTGTTCAAATCCATCTTCTAGCATCATGTCAAATCGCTGAGCAATTCGCTCATGCAAGACGCTTCTATCTTCTGGAGCAATAGCAAATTGGCTAATATCGTAGGGGCAAGGACTGCCTTTCTCGTTTTGCCAGTCTGTTAGCGTTTTGCCCGTTCCACGAAATACTTCTAAAGCTCTGGTTAATCTTTGAGGGTCGTTAGGGTGAATTCTGTCACCACTAATGGGATCCACTCGGCAAAGTTCGTCGTGCAATTTTTGCCAACCGGAAGCTTCTGCTTCACTGGCTATTTCGCTGCGTATCTTTTCATCTGACTTAGGTAGTGGCGAAATTCCATTTATCAAGGCATTAAAGTACATCATTGTACCCCCAGCCAATATTGGTACCCTATTTCGACTATGAATCTCTTCTATAAGCCTAACCGCATCGTTACAAAACTGTGAAACAGAGTAACTTTCTGCTGGGTCAATAATATCAATAAGATGATGAGGAACTAACGATTTCTCAGCAGCCGTAGGTTTCGCCGTACCTATATCCATATTAGTGTAGACCAAAGCTGAATCGACGCTGATAATTTCACAGTCCATTTTTTCAGCCAGCGACAGTGACAAACCCGTCTTACCTGACGCCGTCGGCCCCATTATGGAAATAACAGGTAATTGAGACTCATGCTGAGACGATGCAGATTTTATGCCATCAACCATGGTTATTTCCCCATGTTGAAATCAGGCCTTCTAACGAGCGCACTTTACCAAATCGCTCTATACATTCCCATTGTTTCACGTCGTTTTTCTCATCCAACCAGTGCCACAATTGTGCGCATAATATTTCGTCCAAATCTTGGTCGTCAGATAAAACTAATTCATAGCGCTTATCATCATCTGCAACGTCACTCTCTAACAGCCTTTCAAACCAACGTATCCAAGGGAAGTGCCTTGTTCCTGCGGGTACCTGCTGCAATCTGTACTTGCCAGCCACTTGATTAATTTCAAAGTTGAGCGCGTTAAGCACCTCAATTTTTTCAGGCTCTACGTGGGCAACTTCAAGCGCCACTGGCATTAGCAAAGGTTGTGAATGTTCAGCCGTTTCAAATACATCTTGTAAATACACGTTCGCGAAAGATTTTACATCCAGCAGGTAAACATTTTCATTGCGTACGTAAATTCTACAATATGAGTTTAGTGCAATATGCTGACTTTGCTCACGCTCTGTTGACGATAGCGTGTCGCTATTTGGCGTCATCAAACGATTAAAATTAGATTGATAAGCGGCGGTTGGCGCTTTCGATTGTCTATGCCCCGATAAACCCGATAAAGAAGCGCCACCTGAGGCACCTAAACCCGATTGCGATGACGAGGCCGGAGAATGACTTAAAGGACGTATATAGTCATGACTTTGCTGCGGTGGATTAAATTTCACTGGTTCATCAAAGCGCTCAGCATCACCGTGGTGTTGAGTTTCACTCTCATTGGTAATTGAGTGCAATGCATCACATACTGTCTTACAAATAAAATCATGTACCAAGCGCCCTTGCTGAAAGCGAACTTCGTGCTTTGCCGGATGTACGTTCACGTCCACGTCTTTGGGATCGAGTGTCAGATAAACAACAAAAGAAGGCTGCTCTAGTACGCCCCATACACTTTCGTAAGCTTGCCTAATAGCGTGCATAATTAACTTATCGCGCATACCGCGCCCATTTACAAAGCTAAACTGGCAATCGTTACTGCTGCGCAGCATTACTTCGCTGCCTAGCCACGCATTCATGGTAATCCCTTCGTATTCCACATTGATATGTACAGCGTTATCAATGAATTTTTGCCCTACTACAGCGGCAATACGAGGGGCTAGTGAGCCATGTTTATCGGCAATATAGCGCTTAGTCGTCTTGCCGTTATGTTTCAGAATAAAACTAGCATGGGGGTAACTAAGGGCTATGCGCTTCACCACATCTTCAATGTGTTGAAACTCTGTTTTTTCGGCGCGCAGAAACTTGCGCCTTGCCGGCGTATTGTAAAAAAGGTCAGCTACATCAATGGTGGTTCCTTTGGGATGAGCAGCTGGCTGAATATTAACGGCCATTTCCCGACCTTCGCAGTAGGCCTGCCACGCTTCGTTTTGTGATTCGGTTTTAGAGGTTAGCGTTAAACGGCTAACCGAACTGATACTCGCGAGCGCTTCCCCACGAAAGCCTAAAGATAAGATTCGCTCTAAATCATCTAATGTTGATATTTTACTAGTGGCGTGACGGCTTAACGCAAGCTGTAATTCGTCTTTAGCAATGCCACCGCCGTTGTCTTTTAAACGAATGCGCTTATGGCCACCTTTCTCAATATCTATTTCTATTTTATCGGCGCCTGCATCTAGGCTATTTTCTAGTAACTCTTTAACCACAGACGCAGGGCGTTCAACCACTTCCCCTGCGGCAATCTGGTTGGCCAATTGTGGCGATAATAATTGTATAGACAAAAGAAACTCGTAGGTAGAATTTGATTAACGCGATGTCAGGATCTTGGAATAGTAAGTACTTGCCCTATTCTGACCACATCACTATTTAAATTATTGGCAGCTTTTAAGCGGCTAACGTTCACATTGTAGCGCTGAGCAAGGAGCGAAAGCGACTCTCCACTTCTTACAGTATGGGTTCGACTATCAGCACGTTCAAGTGCCCATAATGTACCATCTGGGGGAACTTGCTTAAAATAGCGTTTTGCTGCGGTAAACATGGCTTTCGCCAGCTTTTCTCTGTGTTTACCCCAGTTAAGGTTTTTCTCTTCTTGCGGGTTTGAAATGAACCCGACTTCAACCAAAATAGATGGAATATCTGGCGCTGTGAGTACAGCAAAACTGGCTGCTTGAGGTGCACGCTTATGCAAAGAAGTCACCTGCTTCATTTCCTCAATCACTTTGTTTCCTAAGTCATGACTGGTGGCCATACTGTGATCCATCGATAAACCAAGAATGGTTTCCGCCAGATAACGCTCGTTCGATTTATCACTGATCACTTCCGCAGCACCACCAAGTAATTCAGAGTGACGTTCTGATTTTTCTAGCCAGCGACCTAGTTCTGTATCGGCACGGCGCATCGACAGCACCCACACAGAGCCCCCTTTAGGTTGTGGTTGGCTAAATGCGTCGGCGTGAATAGATATTAATAAATCGGCTTTTTGCTTGCGAGCGAGTTCTGGGCGCTTGTTTGGCGATACATAGTAATCACCGCTGCGAGTCATTATGGCCCGCATACCACGCTCACCATTAATCATGGCTTCAAGTTTTTTGGCTATGCTTAATGTAATGTGCTTTTCATATGTACCGGCGGGCCCTATGGAACCTGGATCTTCACCACCGTGGCCCGCATCAATGGCAACAATAATGTCTCGGTTTCTATGGCTACTCGAACCATCCAATACGACAGAAGACGTCGAAGCATTTGACGGTGACTTGTTAGATGCGGAAGTACTTGAACTGCTTGGGCTCGCAGCTGGCGCACCACTGTCTTTCAAATCAATAACTAGCCTGTGACCGTAAGATTTGGTGGGTGTCATTGCAAATAAAGACGGCGATGCTGCACGATTTAATTCTATAACCACCCGCGCAGATTGTTTATTTTTCGGTGTAGAGTAGCGCACCTTGCGCACTAAATCGCCAGAATCAGTCTGTAGGGATAAGGTCTTGCTATCACTCGTATTTGATAAATCGATAACTAGGCGATGTGGATTTTTAAGGGGGAAGTAAGTGAATTCAGGCGCAGACGACATATCGAGTACAATTCGCGTGTTGTCTGGTAAGGGCCAAATTCTTAACCCATCAATTTGATTTTGTGCAGCATGGACAGTTTGTACTACAACCCAAATGCACATAACCGATAGAATTTTACGTACCATGCTTCGCCTTTATTTTGCTTGTTGCTACAAGCTTATAGTCGTTATTGTTTATCAAAGCTCATTATTTATAGCGTTTTACAACCTTGCAGTATCTTTGCGCCTTTCACGCTTGTCGCTTCTACACTGAACTGACGACCAGTTGGCACAATATTTATACTAATCACTATGTCTGGTGATGCCAAGTATTCAGCGCCATTTTCTGACCATTCTATAAGGGTAATGTTTCCTGTGCCGAAATAATCTCGAATACCCATGAACTCAAGCTCTTCTGGGTCGGCTAAACGATACAAGTCAAAATGATAAATTGAGACATTCTCTAATTCGTAAGGTTCCACCAAGGTATAGGTAGGGCTTTTGACATTTCCGTCGTGCCCTAATGCTTGAATGAAATACCGGCTGAAGGTGGTCTTTCCTGCGCCCAAATCGCCGTTTAAAAATATCACGGCATCTATTGGCTGCTGAGCCGCTACGGCATTCGCCAAATCCTTTGCCATTGATGACGTATCTTCAGGCGTTGCAGCAAAAAATGAAGAGTGTGGGTAAGACATCTTTTTAACGTTCCACATGTTCAAACTAAAAGGCTGAAATTGGCATTAAGCCTACACAGCCCATACCAATAGATTTACTGATTAATTAACGCACGTACGGCATCAAATAGATCGCTGGCTATCATACCACGTTGTCCATAAAGCTGGGCAATATCATCGCCCGCTTTAGCATGCAGCACCACACCGTACTTAGCAGCAATATCAACACTAAGGCCTTGCGCCATTAGCGCACCTAATATGCCGCTTAGTACATCACCACTGCCCGCGGTTGCCATACCAGGGTTACCATGGCGACAAACCCACGTTTTCTTTTCGTTGTCGATAAGCGTACCGGCCCCTTTTAAAACACATACTGCATGGTAGCGCTGCGAACATTGCCTAGCGTAATTGAATCGGTCGCTTTCTACATCATCAACCGACACGCCCAGCAATCGGCCAGCTTCTCCCGCATGAGGAGTGAGTACGCAGTGTTCCAGTGTATATGCAGTTGACTGCTTGCATAAAAGATTTAGTGCATCAGCATCAATGACTATAGGTTTGTTTTCACTTTGGCAGTGTTTTAATACAGCGGTAAATACACTTTCTGACCACTCATCCTGACCAAGTCCAGGGCCAATGACTACGCATGACGACCAGGCTAAAGCCTCATCCAAATGGCTTGATGTTACCATCAATTCAGGGCGGCCTGCACTAACTTGAATAGTAGACGCCTCGTGGGTATAAACTCGTACCATTCCGGCACCACTTCGTAGAGCTGCTTCACCGGCTAGCCTTATAGCTCCGGCCGTTCCCCGATTCCCTCCCACACACAACAACCTTCCATAGGTGCCTTTATGGCTGTGCACATCGCGGGGGCCCATACCCTTGAAATGATCAATATTCAATAAAGTCGCGCTGGCTTTTGCTAGTGTTTGAAAGGCCTTTCCTACCCCCAAATCTGCATACACTAATTTACCGCAAGACTGTTTACCTGCACCGGTAACCAAACCCGGTTTGATACCCACAAAAGTAACCGTGACATCCGCTTGTACGCAGCGTCCTAAACTTTGGCCTGTGTTTGCATCTAACCCTGAAGGTACATCAATACTGACCACGGGGGTTGATGAATCATTGATGGCATCGATAACGTCGGCGAACTCATTGCGAATGTAGCTGTTAATTCCTGTACCTAATAGCGCATCGATTACTACGTCTGCTTTTTCAATCAAGGCAACATCGAAAGGTTTTATACTGCCACCAGCATCTACCCACTGTTTTTGTGCAGTGCCCGCGTCGCCGTCTAACACACGGTCTGGCTCAATCGCGCAAACATGCACTTTTTTACCCGCTTTTTTTGCATTTAATGCGGTAATGTAACCGTCGCCAGCATTGTTACCTTGGCCTAGTAGAATTAAATACACATCAGAATTAGCGAACAAACACTGGCACTGTTCAAATACAGCACCCCCGGCGCGCTGCATTAACGTGAACATGTCACAGCCCGACTGAGCAGCCGCTTCGGCTTCATTTTCTCTGACCTGATCGGCCCGAAACAGTTTGTATGATAAACTTGAGGTGAGTTGAGTATCTAGCATAAGTACATGTCCACTATTAATTCTATCGACCTAATTCAATTAACCCAAGATATCAAGGCTTGGGGCCGCACGCTAGGCTTTCAACAAGTTGGTATTAGTGATATTGATTTACATCAGCATGAAGCCCATTTAACGCAATGGTTAGAGAACGGCTATCACGGCGACATGGCTTTTATGGCTAACCATGGCATGAAGCGCGCCCGCCCCGATGAACTTGTGCCAGGCACACTGCGCGTAATTAGTGTGCGTATGAACTACCTTCCGCCTGATGCCTCTTTCGCAAAACATCTAAGTCAACCAGACACAGGTTATATCAGTCGTTATGCACTTGGTCGCGATTATCATAAGGTGCTGCGAAAGCGATTGAAGCAACTGGGTGAAAAAATCACCGGCGCGCTGAGCAACACTGAATACCGCCCTTTTGTCGATTCGGCGCCTGTTTTAGAGCACGCTATTGCAGAAAAAGCAGGAATAGGTTGGACTGGTAAGCACAGCTTGACCATTAATAAAGAGGCAGGGTCTTGGTTCTTTTTAGGTGAGCTTTTTATTAACTTACCCTTACCGATTGATTCACCCCTAGAAGAAGGCTGCGGTACGTGTACGGCATGTTTGACTATATGTCCAACCAACGCCATCGTCGCCCCCTACAAAGTAGATGCTAGACGTTGTATTTCCTATCTTACTATTGAATCAGATAAAGATATTCCCGAGGATCTTCGCCCTTTAATGGGTAATCGAATTTATGGTTGCGACGATTGCCAGCTTATTTGCCCATGGAATCGTTATGCTGATATTACTGAAGAAGAAGACTTTCACCCCAGAAAGGTTTTGCATGGACAGAGCCTAACAACGCTCTTTTCATGGGACGAAGCTACCTTTTTGAACAACACAGAAGGGTCGCCTATTCGACGGATTGGATTTGAAAAATGGCAACGTAATATTGCCGTCGCATTGGGAAATGCCAACTACAGCGACAAAACTGTTAATGCCCTTCAGACAAACCTTGGAAAAGTGAGCGATAAAGTGGACCGACACATTTCGTGGGCATTAGCACAACAAGAAAATAAAAAAGCGGGTTTAGCATTAGAAGAGAAAGCAAACAGACAACAAAAAAGATTAACCCGAGCAGTAGAGAAAGGGTTACCACGAGACGCTTAACAAAACCAAAGTACTCGTTAAATAAAGCCTGGTTTATTAGATCTGACTAGGTCGTTGCATCGCTGATAAGCACGGGCCTAGAAGAAAACTTAACACCAATTTGGGGGTTTCCCTCTTCGATATTGCTCACTTCAAGCATTTCACCAAAATGCCACCACGACTGCGCTTTTAAGTCGTTAAGCATTCGTTTGAACCCCGCATGACTGCCAGAGTATTCCCCAGTAAACTCACATTCTGTTTGCGTGCATTCAAACGTATTCAGGGTAAGTTTTTGCCCACTCGGGTGAAACGCTAAAAATTCCGTTATTTCGTTTTGAACCTGAAGGTCTGAAAGTGCCTCATTCGTAGTAAGTGTGTGAGCACCTTCAGAGGTCTGTACGTGTGCTTCACCAGACATTTGAGGGGTAGCTTTAATCACCCTGAGGTTACTACTTGCAGTGGTGCGCGAACGCTCCAGCACAGTATTCAAACGCTCTTTTTCCACGTTGGAACTAGCCAACTTACCGTGGTAAAAGCCGAACTGATAACCTGTCACGGCAATAAAGAGGATGAGTACAATAACAACCCAGGGTTTCATGATTTCCTTACCAGCTTGCTGGCGAGTCGTAGCTAATTATTTAGCTACGAATATGACTACTTATGATAAGGCGCACTGAGTTCGTGAACTGAATTCACAAACACACCTGCATTTTCTGGTGGTACATCTAAGTGAATACCATGACCTAGATTGAATACATGGCCAGATCCTTCGCCATAGCCCGATAAGATAGTGCCAACTTCTTCACGAATTCTTTCAGGCGAGGCATAAAGCATGGAAGGGTCCATATTGCCTTGTAACGCTACCTTGTCGCCAATGCGCGCACGGGCTTCTGCGATATCAATAGTCCAATCAAGGCCTACTGCATCGCAACCAGTAGCCGCAATTGACTCTAACCACATGCCGCCGTTTTTAGTAAACAAAGTAACCGGTACTTTTCTGCCATCGGCTTCACGGGTAAGTCCATCAACAATACGCGCCATATATTGCAATGAAAAGTCTTTATAATCACGTGGTGACAACACACCGCCCCAAGTATCGAAAATCATGACTGATTGCGCACCTGCAGCTATTTGGGCATTAAGGTATTCCGTGACGGAATCGGCCAGCTTCTCTAATAGAGCATGCAATATAGCGGGTTCAGCAAACGCCATTTTTTTGATTTTAGTAAAGGCCTTACTCGAGCCACCTTCTACCATATAAGTAGCGAGCGTCCATGGGCTGCCAGAAAAACCAATTAACGGCACGTCGCCATTTAGTTCACGACGGATGGTGCGCACTGCATTCATTACATACTGCAGCTCGCCTTCTGGGTCTGGCAAACCGATTTTATCTACGTCGGCTTTGCACGTAATCGGCTTTTTAAAACGCGGGCCTTCGCCGGTTTCGAAATAAAGCTCTAAGCCCATTGCATCAGGAATCGTTAGAATGTCTGAAAATAAAATAGCAGCATCTAAGGGAAAACGACGAAGCGGCTGTAAAGTAACCTCACAGGCAAGCTCGGCATTTTTGCACAAAGACATAAAGTCGCCAGCAACGGCACGGGTTGCTTTGTATTCAGGTAAATAGCGGCCAGCTTGTCGCATCATCCATACAGGTGTGACATCGACAGGTTGCTTTGATAACGCCCGTAGGTAACGATCATTCTTTAAAGCGGGTTTAGCAGCACTGGTAGCTTTTTGCGACATATATTCACCTGAAATTAGAAAAATAAAACGGCGAAATTATACCAGCATTCGTTTCATTTTGTGCTAAAAAGCTGTCTTAATTTGGCAACTTGCGATACTTACACCTAATAATACGACGAACAATACTTGAAAAAGGGGCTTGCACTACTAGTAAGTGTTTGCTACTAATATATACAGCTACGACAAAGAAGCCCGCAAAGGGACCGTGCTAAACTCATTGAAACCCTGCTTCGGCAGGGTTTTTTATTTGTCTGCTAATTGCGACAGGGTTTTGGCGATGAGTTGCCCTGCAATCGAAAATGGCGGTGGAATGGTTGGCAGTGCATCCACACTAAACCACTGAGCATCATCAATTTCATTTTCCTGGCACCGAATTTCACCACTTTCATATTCAGCAATAAAGCCAACCATTATAGAATGCGGGAATGGCCAGGGCTGGCTATCGATGTAACGTAAGTTCTTTACTTTTACCCCCACCTCTTCAAATACTTCCCGATGGACGGCTTCTTCTAAGCTTTCGCCGCTTTCGACAAATCCAGCAAGAGTAGAATACATATTTGCCTCTTTGTGCCTAACCCCTTTTGCCAATAGCAACTTTTCATTGTTGTGTATTGAAACAATAATGCAAGGCGATACACGGGGGTAACTTCTGTGATGGCAGCGATGGCATTGCACGGCCATTTCCCAATTTACTCTTTCGGTATGCGAACCACATTGGCCACAAAATTGATGCGTTCTTAAAAAATGGACATATTGCCAGGCCCTACCTACGACTGAAAAACCGATATCTTGTTGCTCGAACAATAAATGGCGTAATGACACCGAGTCCCATTGCTCATCTTCTATTGTTTCAGCACCGAGATCGACGACAAAGACGGGGGGACTTTTCTGAACAGATTCATGTAGTGGGGGGAGTTGATGAACCTCTTCGCGGTAATTTTCGAGAAAGGTAAATTCATTAATATGCGCTAAAGGAACATTTATTTCGCCTTTACGAATGACAATCCGACCTTTGGTAAAAATGATCCACTGTCCAATCTCAGTCTCGATTTCACTATTGCTGCGCTTTATCATCATAAAACTGTTATCCACCCATTAAAGATATACAAGATAAGATAACATATATTTAATTACGACAACTCAGTGGGTTCAATTTGTGTCGTATAGGCTGAGTGTTATACTAGGGTAGAATGCTGGAAAATAGCAGGTGCTGAATTAAAGAAAGCGCTGATTGAAAGGATCATGAAATGTTACAGCAGTTAGAAAAGGTAAAAGTTAAATGGGGTGGCAAAAGTGACACTGTCGATAATTGGCTGTTAGCCAGACAGTCACTGCTTGTGTCCTATTGCCATTTAGCCGGTTTAGACCAGCAAGGCGAGTCATTACCTGAAGCAAATGACATCGCTAATTTTTGTGAAAACCTAATGGATTACCTTTCCGCTGGGCACTTCGAGGTCTTTGATATGTTGGTTGACGATGAAGCAGAGGGTAAAGCGTTAAAGCAGCGTCTTTACCCAAAACTTACGCAAACCACCGACTCAGCCTTACAATTTAATGATAAATTCGCAGAGGCATTTACTATTGAACAAGCGGCCGTTTTTGACAGTGAGCTTGCGAATATTGGTGAAACTCTTGAAGAGCGCTTTGCTTTAGAGGACCAATTAATTGCACACATGTACGCCAACGTAGAGTAAATAAAGCGGGTAAACATCTGTCATTAATGACGTCATTACCAATATAATTAGTAAAATAGCCACGGTAGCAATAAATGAATAAAGCCACGCTTATCCACAAAGCTCGCGCATACTGCGAGCAAAGAGGCGCTAGATTTACCCCTCTTCGAGAGAAAGTGTACGAAATATTAGTCGCTAAGCATGGCCCAATGGGGGCCTATGAATTGCTAGATGCGCTAAAAGAGACTGAATCCGGTGCAAAACCTGCCACCGTTTACCGAGCCCTCGATTTTTTACTCGATTTCGGTTTTATTCATCGCCTTGAGTCGACCAATGCATTCGTAGCCTGTTATCATTTTGGTTGCAACCACCCTGTACAGTTTCTTATTTGCGACAGTTGTGGTGACGTTGCAGAGATACAGTCTGAAGGTTTGAAAGAAACATTAGATAGTCAGGCAGAGGCCAACGGCTTCAAAGTATCGAAACAAACAATAGAGGCGCATGGTCTTTGTGCTGATTGTCAACAAACGGAAAATACCGTTGCAAAGGAGCACACTCATGAATGCTGAGTTCGTTAATCCGTTTATTTCTGGTTTACTCAATGTATTAGAAACCATGGCGCAAACCAAACTTACGCCTGGTAAACCCAAACGCAAGCAAGGCGATGTAGCTAAAGGCGATGTGTCTGGGTTGATTGGCATGGTAGGCCCAAGTGTGCGTGGCTCTATGTCTATTACCTTTGAAGAATCTCTTGCCCTTACCATTATGGAACGCATGGTTGGCGAACGCCCTGAAAAACTCGATGCAGAAGTTGGCGATATGGTTGGCGAAGTCACTAACATGATATGCGGAGCGGCAAAACGCGATCTTGCAGATCGCGGATTTGAGTTTGGAATGGCGACACCTATTGTTGTGTCTGGTAAGCAGCACACCATTAGTCATCAGGTCAGCGGCGCGAAAATCATCCTTCCGTTCATGTGCGATGAAGGATTGGCGCATTTAGAGATCTGCTTTGACAAATAATTCCTGGTACTCTGAAAAAATTACACTACCTGAATTTCCTCGTGGCTTTCATCTAGTAACAGAGTATATAATTAGCGCTTTACCCATGCTGCAACATATTGAGGTAGGTCTTCTTCATTTATGGCTTAAGCACACCAGTGCTAGTCTTACAATAAATGAAAATGCAGATCCGACTGTTAGGTCGGATATGGAGGCCTTCTTTAACTATAGTGTAAAAGAAAACTTGCCCTTTTTCAGGCATACTTACGAAGGTAGTGATGATATGCCGGCTCACTTGAAATCAAGTCTGCTGGGGTGTCAGATTTCAATACCGGTGGAGAAAGGGAGGCTACAACTTGGTACTTGGCAGGGCATTATGCTAGGCGAGCACCGAGATATTGGCGGCCAACGAACGATTATTGCCACATTACAAGGGCTTGCGACATCGCCTATATAACAAAATGGCATATTAATTGCTTAGTACAACTAAGCACAAGCTAGAATTATCATAAATCGATAATCACTCAACGTTTAACAGGATGTGACTATGAAAAAACACTTTAAACTAGCGGCACTTTCGCTTGCCGTACTTTCATCAACTGCCTTTGCACAAGATTCTTCTGAGCCAGAATATAAGAGTTGGTTCGGTGCTTCAGGCATGTATTACAACACTGACGTAGCTCGCCCTTTCGCTGATGGTGTTGTTGACGATAATGGTCAGGGTGTATCACTTGAGTATGGTTTTCGCTTCACTCAAAGCTGGGCCGCTCGCGTAGAATTTACTGCGTTACAACTTGATTATACAACAAACGCGAATACTTCCGCTGACGATGAAGGTGAGATGACCGGCGTTGATGTAATGTACTTTATGCCAGATGACCAATGGTACCTATTTGGTGGTGTTAAGCGCCAAGCAGTACTTGAATCAACTACACTTGGAAACATCGGTATTGGTAAGCACTGGGATCTATTCGAAAATGCTAAAGTAATTACTGAAATCGCAACTTATCACGACTTTGGTGAAGATTATAACGATTACAGCGTAAAAGTTGGTATCGCTATTCCTTTCGGCAAATCATCTACATCTTCTGCACCTAAAGATGCTGATAACGATGGCGTAATTGACAGCGTTGACCAATGTCCTATGACACCAGCAGGTGTTCGTGTTGACGCAACTGGCTGTAGCGTTGACAACGACAACGATGGCGTGCTTAACAGTGTAGACCAGTGCCCTAACACTCCAGCAGGTACTGCTGTTGATGCTAAAGGTTGTGCACTTAAAGATGCTGACAACGACGGTGTTGTAGATTCGAAAGACATGTGCCCAGACACAGCTGCAGGCGTTAAAGTTGACGCTAAAGGTTGTACAGTGTTTGACGAAGAAACAGTAGAGATTACACTACGCGTTCTTTTCGACAACGAGAGCTCTGTTGTTAAAGCGCCTCGTGACCCAGAAATCTCTGAATTTGCTGAATTCATGAAGCAGTACACTAACACTACTGCGGTAATTGAAGGTCACACTTCTGCACCAGGTTCTGAAGCATACAACATGGATCTTTCAGAAGACCGTGCTGCATCTTTCAAAGAAGTAATGGTAGACATGTACGATATCGACGCTAGCCGTTTAGAAACTGTTGGTTACGGTGAGACTCGTTTACTAGATACAGCTAAAAATGCCGAAGCACATCGTGTTAACCGTCGCATCTCTGTGACTGTTAAAGATACTGTTAAGGTTCCTGAAGAGAAGTAAGCTTCTTTCAGACACAAAAAAGGCGCCTGATTGGCGCCTTTTTTATTGCTCGTTATTTCTGCTCACTTCAACACTTAGCTTTATCACCGCGAATTGATAGCAAACGCTTATATGTGCTTAATATTCGTCAGGCATTGCTGGACCGGCATAATTGTCAAAACGAGAGAACTGACCTTGGAAGGTAAGACGACTGGTTCCGATAGGACCATTACGCTGTTTACCTATAATAATCTCTGCTACGCCCTTCTCTTCACTGTTCTCATGATAAACCTCATCACGATAGATAAACATAATAAGGTCGGCATCCTGCTCGATAGAGCCCGACTCACGCAAGTCTGAGTTTACTGGGCGTTTATCTGCTCGTTGCTCTAGACTTCGGTTAAGCTGCGATAGGGCAACTACTGGCACTTCTAATTCTTTTGCCAATGCTTTGAGTGAGCGAGAAATTTCAGCAATTTCCAAGGTTCTGTTGTCACTGAGTGAGGGCACACGCATAAGTTGAAGGTAATCAATCATGATCAAGCTTATACCACCACGTTCGCGAGCGAGTTTACGCGCTCGGCTTCTCACATCCATGGGGGTAAGGCCAGATGAATCATCAACAAATAATCTGTCTTTGTCTTTGAGCATCGCCATGGTGTTGGAAATGCGTGCCCAATCTTCGTCATCCAACTGAGCGGTACGAATTTTGGTTTGATCCACTCGACTAAGCGATGCCAGCATACGCATCATGATTTGTTCAGAAGGCATCTCTAAACTAAACACTAATACCGGTTTTTCCTCGGACATCATGGCATTTTCAACCAAGTTCATCGCAAAGGTGGTTTTACCCATTGAGGGACGAGCCGCCACGATAATTAAGTCTGAAGGCTGTAGACCACTGGTCTTTTTATCTAAGTCGGTGAAACCTGTAGTAACACCGGTCACTTCTTTATTGGTTTTCACCAAGACTTCAAGACGGTCGATGGTTTTACCCAGCACCGCTTCTACATCCCGGGGACCTTCATTTTCACCGGTGCGACGCTCTGCAATTTCAAATACTTTGCTTTCAGCTAAGTCGAGGATGTCTGCGCTGTCACGGCCTTCGGGATTATACCCGACTTCTGCAATTTCATGAGCTACACCAATAAGCTCCCGTGTAATTGCACGTTCACTTATAATCTGTGCATATGACACCACGTTCGCAGAACTTGGCGTATTTTTAGCGAGTTCACCGAGATAAGCGAAACCACCAGCGTTTTCAAGTTCATCGTGCTTTTCAAGCTCTTCTGAAACGGTGATGAGGTCGACCGGTGCGCTTCTATTTAGCAAACGCGTAATGGCGCTATAAATGGTTTGATGCGAGCGGTTGTAAAAGTCGGTATCAGTAACAAGCTCCGCTACTTTGTCCCAACTTTCTGGATCAATAAGCATACTGCCAAGAACAGACTGTTCGGCCTCAATACTATGAGGAGGAACTTTCAACTTCTCTACATTATTATCGCCTTTTGGAGGGGATACCACTTACACTACCTACTCTGTTTACTTGAAGCACGGCCCACTATTATGCGCTTTTGCGCATCGTTGAACAATGGAGGATGAGATCATAAATGAAGGTTAATAATAATTATTAACCACTAGCGGAATGCAAACCTTCGTGAAGCGCTTATCTTGTAAGGGCTACTCCAACAACTTCACCACAAGATGGTTAACTTAGAGGGTTTTTTCAATGCGAAAAAAGGTGCCATCGAAAACGGTATAAGCAACCTTATGCTCTTGAAACAACAATATTGAACCTAACGCCTGAGGGCCATTTGCACAAGAAAGCTCTACCTGCGTAATTTTACCGTCATCGAAACCTAACGCGTTTCCCGCTATTTTAAAGCTAGCAACTAGTTCGTCGGAATCGACTTTCTTCTCGGTATACGTAGGAGACTCACATGCCTGTTGATTCAGTTGCGCACTATCTGAATGGTAAACCAATGAACTACCTAATACCTCTTTAGCTTCTGTGGCGCTTTGTGCTGAGATTCCTGGCTGGTACGCTTTAGTTACCACCCAAGTACCTTCAAAGAAGGCCGGATCTTGTACTGCGCATCCTAATGTTAATACGCTAATGCTTATCGCGCCGGCTATTAGGCCGTGAAAGCGCCAAAAGCGTTTTAAATGGCTAAGAATATTCAAAGCTCTTTCCCTAATTATTGATTATTTAGCGCTATTTGCGGATATTGACTTAGCTATTTCGACGTGGGGAGAAACGTTACGTTCACTAGCGTGGGGTAAATAGACACAAAACTGCGGCGGACAGATTAGTTGCGTATTAATTATGCGCAATTTGCGCGTGACGCCATGTCACAATCTGATACAAACGTGATAACAACCTGCCCTAACTTAATCTATATATAGGGGCGTTAGTGCTTTTTTCAAGCAAAAACGCCAATGCTTAAATTTCCTCAACCCTTGTCACTACTGCGAATCTAAGGTAATACGCCCATTTACCGTTGAGATATCAACATTCGCAGAACCACCATTGTTGATAAATCGCAGCCAGCTGCTGGGGCCGTATTTTGGCTTTTTAACTGCATCGCTACTTATGTTATTAATGATTTTGCCACCTGCATGCGTCTCAATGTCAAATTGTGCAGATACTTTAGGTTGAAGGGTAAAGTTTAATTGGCCTCCGACTGAGCTAGCTTTTAATTGCCCGTTGTCATTCAAGTGCAAGCGCGCATTTGTGGCACCATTCACAGTGGTCACACTAAGAGAATCTATTTTCTCTAGGGTTAAATCAATGCCTCCATTAACGGTTTCCACCACTACGTCAGGGCTAGATGTACTTAACCTCAGGTCACCATTAACGGCAACCAAAGACACACCATCCTTTCCTGAATGAACAGCTTCCACATCGCCATTCACTGTTTCTACATCAAGTTTGCCTTTAACATTGTTCAACGCAATGTCACCGTTTACCGACTCTACTTTAACGCGATTACCAATGTCGGTGAGCTCTACATCTCCGTTTACCACTTCAACATTTACACTTTGGACGATGTCATTTATTTGCACATCAGCATTAATCGCGGTGTAGTTTACATCGCTAGATTTAGGCACAAAAATTACCAGGTCATCCCCTTCATCTTTGTTTTTCCACCAGTGCTTGCCGCTACGCTTCACTTCAACATGAATAACGATAACATTGCCACGTTGTTCAAAGACAAACTCGTCGGTGTTGTCACCCAGTTCACCGGTAACGTGTACTTGAGGTTTATCCCAACCTTTGATTTGAGCGTCACCATTGACGTGCTCTATATCAATTTTAACGCTATTTGGGACATCTAGTGTTCGGTCTATTTTCTCGCCCGCATATGCAGTAAAGGCCAGCATTGTGCTACTTAAAAGTACACCATGAAAGAGTACACTAGCTAAGGTTTTGCGAATGATAGTCATAATAAAACTCCTTAAATTTGTTGCCATTTGGGCGCGTGCACTCGCTCAATTAATGTGATTTGCTGTTGATATACGTGTTTTAGCATCTTTAACAGTGCTCGATTGTTGGGATCATCTTTTAATGCTGCTTTTATCACAACAGCAGCGTCGTCTAATTCTTTTAATTGCGCTTGCCAGTTTTCACTTAATTCTGGTGCACTGTCGTAACTCGCTAGCAAAGTGGTCATCTGTTCATCTTGCTGCTCACTCAGTGCATCAACTAACGCATAACCTGCGAGCTTAGGTTGCTCACCACTCGTTTCACCGTTAGTAAAAACAGGCGAGAAAAACCAAATAACACTGACCAGCATGGCACTCGCTGCCATGGCCAACCATGGTGTGGTAGATAAGCGAGCAACTGTGCCGCGCTTCTCTTGGCCTAAGGGTTGCTTATTTAGCCCATTTTCGTGTCGCCCATTTACATCGGCTTTGCCGCTTACTTGGCTGTGTAGTGACAATTCAATACCGCGCCATAAATCTCTTTCAGGCTCACGGGTTTTAGGTAGGCGTTGAATCTCAGCCTCTAAGGCTTTATCAAACTTATTCATCTTCACACCCCATCCAGGTTTTTAGCAGTTGTTTAGCGCGGTGAAATTGCGCTTTACTGGTGCCTACTGCCATGTCTAACATTTGTGCAATTTCTTCATGCCTATAGCCTTCAATGGCGTGCAGTACGAATACCATTCGAGCTCTTTGTGGCAATCTAACCACTAACGCTTCTAAATCGACTTGGCCGCTGTCTGCCTCTGCGGGCATTTCCATCGCTGGACTGGTTTCAATATTAAACATACGTTGAACCCAGTTGCGCTGTTTACGCAAATACGACACGGTCACATTGGCTGACACACTATGTAACCAAGTAGAAAACTGACTTTGTCCGTCGAACCTATCAAGCTTTGACCACAATTGAATAAACACTTCTTGCGTAGCGTCTTCTGCAAGGCCGCGATCGCCAGTTAACCGGAAACACAGTGCGTAAACCCGCCCCACATGGTTATGATACAAGGTTTTGTAGGCCACTTTATCACCCTGCTTAGCTGCTAGAATAACCGAAGCTTCGCTCTGGCTTTTATCGTCAGTAGTCAGGTCAGTAACCTGTGCTAAAGTACGCTCCATCACAATCTCATTGTTTTCCTGTAAACCGCTTTTTTCGACATTTTCGGCTTACCATCTTGTTATTGTTAAAAGGTTAGTCGTACCCTATGTGATAAAGGTTTAAATTAGCAAAACTTATTTTTTGGAGTTTGTATGTCTTCCCCCTTAAAAGTTGACGCGTTATTCGCAGGGCAGCCCCAACCACTTGGCCCACGAGGTGCGCCGAGTAGTATTATAAAAAGCGCAGTTTCACAGCTAACCGTCCACCTTGATTGTACCGACGAAGATCAACAATCAAACAAGAAACTTCATGGCGGCCCCGAAAAGGTTTTGCATCAATTTAGCCCCCTTCATTACTTTACACTACGTAAGCATTTTCCAGACGGTGAGTTTGAGCCTGGCAGTATTGGTGAAAATATCAGCGTGGATGGTATGGATGATGCCACGGTTTATATTGGCGACGTATGGAAGTTCGGTGAGGTTGTACTGCAAGTCAGTGCGCCGCGAGCACCCTGCAGTAAAATATCCCAACGTTTTAATATTAAAAACCTAGACAGGTTTGTTGGCGAGCGAGGGATAACGGGTTGGTATTACCGCGTGCTTAACACAGGCGTTATAAATGTGGGTGATAAAGTGGAACTCGTACGCAGGGAAAGCAACACTGTTAACGTCCAAACATTAATGCATTGCGCCCACATTAAAACGGATACAACACTGGCTAGAAAGCTCTCAGAACTGGAGATAATTGATGAAGAGTGGCGCTTAAAATGCTTTAAAATAGCCAACAAAGGGGACCATGCTGGCTAGTGCATTCGGCATCAGACAGACTAGAACATCACTTCCTCGTCTTCGTTTAACAAGTACAAGGGAATATCGTTGTTGAGCTTATCATTCATATGCAATAACCTAAACAAGGCCGAATGTGATGTTTTATCCCCCATTCTCCAACTTCTATTGCCATATCCCCATGGCACCACGACACGGCAGCCTAAATCCTTAGCCGCTGTTAGTGCATCTTCTGGCGTAGTATGAACTTCTCGATACCACTTCGGATCATTTTCACTGAAATAGGAAGCAATAGGTAACAAACACACATCTATGTTTCCAAAACGTTCCGCTATACTTTTGAAGTGTGGCGAATAACCTGTATCACCAGCAAAAAATAATGTTTTTCCCTGAGTTTCTAACACCCAACCACCCCACAGGGCAGCATTATTGTCCTCATAAAGAAACGGAACAATTGTCCGACTACTAAAATGATGAGCAGGCACAAAATGGATTGTAGTCTCTCCAATGACTTTCTTTGCATACCAAGCCATTTCATTTATGCGGTAATTGTTTTGGTCGAATTGCTTGGCAACGCCAAGTGGGACAAAGTATGTTGGAGTATTGCCAATAGTTTCTATGTCAGATTTGTTGAAGTGATCGTAATGGACGTGAGAATAAAGTACCGCATCCGTAGCTTGCATCACAACATCATCGGGCTCTTCAGGGATATTCCTATAAAAACCCTCTGTTACTTTAAACCCCCAATTAATAGGCCAGTCAAATTGCCCAAATACGGGGTCGATAAGGATATTTTGTTTTGTTGCGGTTTGAATGATGAAACTCGCATGACCAAGCCATTTAATATTAAAACCAGTATCTAGCGTGACCTGAGGATTATCACCTTGGTACTGACAGTCTTGCATAAGCGAATCACAAAGTATATCGATATGGGCAGGATAGCAGTCTTCTTGACAGGTTACAGGGTATGCCTTTACGTCACTGTAAAGATTTACAAACCGATCTTGGTAACCTTCTTTTTCGCTGTACTTCACCACCGTATCAGATGACGCAATAAGAGAAACATGATTAGAAGCACTACATCCAGCTACGATAAGCGCCAAAAAGAAAATTCCAAATTTCATATTAACCTCACAGTTTTTCAACAAGCTATGTTAACTCATTAAGAAAATGTGCATAGGTCAGTTTAAGAAATAAACGTAAGCAGGTATGAATAATTTAATATCAGACATAAAAAAACCGCTCATAAGAGCGGTTTTTTCGTATACGTCAGCGCTTATGCTTCAGCAATGATAATCACTTTAATAGAAGTGGTTACATCAGAATGAAGTTGTAAGTCGATGTCATATTCGCCAGTGTCGCGAAGTGTGCCAGTAGGAAGTTTAACTTCCGCTTTAGCTACTTCAACACCAGCTGCTGTGATTGCATCAGCAATGTCACGTGTACCGATAGAACCGAAAAGTTTACCTTCGTCGCCAGCTGGCGCCGCAAGAGTTACTTCTGCAAGTTCATTTAGTTTTTCAGCACGTGCATTAGCAGCATCAAGCTGCTCAGCGATTTTCGCTTCAAGTTCAGCACGACGTGCTTCAAACTTTTCAACGTTCGCTTTAGTTGCAGGAACTGCTTTACCCTGTGGAAACAGGAAATTACGAGCGTAACCAGCTTTAACAGCTACTTGGTCGCCCAGACCGCCAAGATTGGCGACTTTATCTAGTAGGATGATGTTCATCTTAACTACCCCTTAATTACGCCAAATTACTTGTGTGAATCAGTGTACGGAAGCAACGCAAGAAAACGTGCGCGCTTAATCGCAGAAGACAGCTGACGCTGATATTTTGCGCTTGTACCAGTGATACGGCTAGGGACAATCTTACCGCTCTCTGTGATATAATTCTTAAGAGTAGCGATATCTTTATAATCGATTTCAGTCACACCATCTGCAGTGAAACGGCAGAATTTACGACGTCTGAAAAAACGAGCCATGGGTGATCTCCTTAAGCGTTATCTTCAGTGGATTCAGGTCTTCTTTCTGCGCGCTCTGTACGAGGTGCAGAATCGTCACGACGCTCACGACGCTCTTCTTTAGTCATAGGAGAAGGCTCGGTTACAGCGTTTTTAGTGCGCATTACCATGTTACGTAAGATAACGTCGTTGTAGCGGAAAGCATTTTCCAGCTCGTCAACAGCTTCAGCAGTCGCTTCAGCATTGATCAATACATAGTGGGCTTTGTGCAGCTTTTCAATTGGGTATGCCAATTGACGACGGCCCCAATCTTCTAAACGATGAATCTGACCATCGTCTTGCTTAAGAATAGTGGTATAACGTTCGATCATACCAGGTACTTGTTCACTCTGATCAGGGTGAACCATAAATACGATTTCGTAATGACGCATTATTGCTCCTTACGGTTGTAGCCTCGACAGTACAGCCAGACTGTATAGAGACAAGGAACCTAGTTAGGGTGGCTGTAAGGGCGCGGATTATACGCACATACCTGCTTTTGTACAAGCATTAATCACCGGCAAATTTTATGTTTGCGCATGTTTTGATGATATAGGGATAAATACGCTTAATAATGAAGTTGGCAGCGGGGGCCCGTCGGCGTTTTGAAGCGCTTAAAAGGCTAAGCACGATGCTTAACCTTATTGTTTACAATACGGCTTTAAAAGAAAACACCGTTTCATTTTCATCTGAGTGCACCATCAGGCTACCTTTATGTGCTTCAGCAATTTGCGAGGCGATAAACAAACCTAAACCCAAGCCACCGGTTTTTTTGTTGTTTTCATTTCGCCAAAATGGATGAAATAGCTTATCGATAACATCAGCGCTTATTGGGGTGCCCCCATTAGACACGCTAACTGTGAGTGTTTCTTGTTCGATACTGGCTACCACTTTGATAGGCTGCGCGCTATCGCCGTGTATTATCGCGTTAATCAGCAGGTTAGACAGTAACTGGCTGATACGCTCTGGGTCACAAGAAAAGGTGCCCTCTATATTGATATTCGCACGTATGTCTCGGTCTGAATGCAAGCTCGATAGTTCACTTACCGTATGTGCTAAAACGCTTTCTAAATCGTTCACTGGCTTAACGCTTAGTTGAACCCCCTTACCCATTTGCCCGTGCGTAAAATCCATCACGTCACTAATGAGTCGCGTCATGCGTTTAGCGCTGTTGTCCATACGAGATAGCACTTTTTGGGAAGTGGCATCACTGGCATGCTCAACAAGAAAGTCGACACCCATTTTTAGCGCTGACAAAGGCGTTCTTAAATCATGCCCCAAAATGGCAATATATTGCTCACGCAATTTAGCGGCAGCTTGCTCGCTGAGAAGATTGGTTTCAGCCGTGGCTAGACGGTCATCTACTTCCATCTGCCTTGAAATCAGCTCGGCGAAAGACTTTATTTGATTTTCAATTTTATCGGTTTTTAACACCGCAGGAAGTGGATCTAAACCACAAAGCGTACCGAAAAAGTCACCATTTTTGTTGTAAATGGGGTAAGAAAAGTAACTTTCGAAGCCATACATGATGGGTATTTCACTTTCTCGATAAACGGTATCTTCTTTAGCGTGCTCAATCACAATCGGTTTCGTAGATTTTCTTACTTGGCTACAAAACGTAGTTTTAATATCTAACTCATCGCCAGGTATCAAGTTAAAATTTACTTGGTCTAACACTGAGCACATTGTCCAATTGTCTTCAGTGACTCTTGCTACACAAATAAAGCGAAGTCCCGTGACATCTGACAACATTTTCATTATGTGTGGAACAGCTTCTATCGATTGAATAGTGCGAATATCTCGCTCAATGGAAGAATTCATTACATCCTCTTCGTATCTAAATCATCTATATCACGCCGATTTTCGGCACTCGATTTCACGCCCTAAAGAGACAATGTCACGCCTTTTGGTAAATTTGCTGTTATTCGAAGTTGCACTACTGGGTGAAGAATCATTGAAAGCTGCAACTAAAAGAAACGAAGCATACATTTTTGAATGTGGGCGTGGCGATGTTAACGCTGTTTTTTCAGCTTATTTAGTCACTATACTTAAGTTGAAAAAAAATAATATCAAAAACGTTAAATACTGTTTATTTATCCAGTTAAATATTGTACAGTTTTATGGTCTATTCATCTAAGGGGACCTACCATGGCCATTACCACACAGTATGTTGTTACGCACAAAGGGGTAGAAAAATTGGTAACTACCGATAAAAAAGAAGCAGATCAGTACGATAAGATGCTCGACGCTGCCGACAACCTTGCTGAATACATTCAAGCAAAAGGCTTAGGCATTGAAGATAGCCTTGTTGAAGAACTCACTATCATGTTGTCTAAGAATAAAGACAAAGTGAGCAAGATTTTTAAAGGTGCGACAGCCCAGAGTGTACTAGAAGATGAGAGTGCCGACGTAGTAAAGCTTAAAGCCAACGGATAGGCGTAGTAGAAATATTTAGCGTGCTTTTACGTGGAGCTAACGTATATAGAAAGAGACTAAAAGCACGCTACAAAACAAACAGCACAGATTATCCTGTGCGTTTATTGGTGTTAAAACGAGCTATTAACCCATTAACTTGATTTACAGTGTCACGAAGATCTCGCCCCACTTTGAGCGAGGCTTCTGATGACTTCTGCGTTTCTTCCGCACTATCAGCAACATCTACAAGTTGCTGATTAATATGCTCAGCCACAGTACTTTGTTCCTCTACAGCAGAAGACATTTCAACGGTGGCTGAGGCGATACCACTTACCGCATTATTGATTTCTTGTAATGCGCCTCGGGTTTCCTCAACTATTGCACTGCCGTGTTCAGCAGACACTAATCCTTCCGAAGACACCTTTACGGCCCGTTCTGTTCTATCAACAAGCTCTTGGATGATGTTGTGGATTTTATCGGTGGACTCGCGGGTTTTCGAAGCCAACGTACGCACTTCATCCGCAACAACCGCAAAGCCGCGGCCTTGTTCACCAGCACGGGCAGCTTCTATGGCGGCATTAAGTGCTAGCAGGTTGGTTTGATCGGCAATGCTAGAAATGATGCTAGCGGCTTCGCCTATATCACTGGTGGATTGAGCAAGCTCGGTAACCGTATCGGAAATCGACTCCACTGCACCTTTTAATGACAGTATAGCCTGCATCGCTTCTTCAGCTTTGTCGTTGCCCATTTGTACGTTATTCGCCGCCGTTTTAGCGCTAACAGCATTACTTTCAACCCGTTCAGCCACTTCTTGAATAGCTTGACTCATTTGCGTTACTGCTGTGGCAATTTGTTGGGTAGCAAGGTTTTGCTGAATAATCGTTTTACTGGTTAACTCGGCTTGGCTGTGGGTTGAAACCGCAATATTTTCTAATCCCTCAGATGCGTCTTTGATGCGGGTTAACGCTGTGCGTGTGCGCGCGAGTTCACAGCCTAACGCCAACTTAGCCTGAGCAATATAATCAACATCGGCATAATACGTTTGTGCCACAAGTGCATTACTATAACTTGCAGGGCTTAATGAAAGAAACTCCCGCCAGTAGCTCCGGCTTTTTGCCGATTGCCACACCATCATAATGAGTAATGCAATGAAAGTAACACCTAAAGGGAGTAAGCCAGCAGTAAAGCCAATCGCTATCAACAATAATAAACTTACTACTATCATGGGTAACATGGGTGAAAGTGTCTGACCAAGCTTTGCAGCGAAGGGAATTGGCGATTTTCCAGCAGATAGTCTGGCATATATGCTAGATGCGCGAGCTATCTTTTCATCGGCGGCATGAACTCTAACTGACTCATACCCCACGGCTTTACCTCCCTCGTATACGGGAGTAACGAATGCTGACACCCAATAGTGATCGCCATTTTCTCTTCTATTTTTGACTAATCCAGCCCAGCTTTGACCCGATTCTAAAGTTCGCCACATTTCTTTAAACACACTAGACGGCATATCCGGATGACGAATAATGTTGTGGTTTTTTCCTATCAAGTCTTCTCGTTTATACCCACTTGCTTCTACAAATTCGTCATTGCAATGTTGTATAACACCACGCTTGTCAGTAGAAGAGATAAGGCGGTAATGAGAAGGAAATTTGTATTCGCGCTGGGTAACAGACTGGCTTTTCTTCACTAATAAGATCCATTGCTATAGTGGTATCAACGTAAATAGGAAAGTCCTATTTCTTGGTAACTCACTAAAAGCGTAGACCATTATGGTCAGGATTAATACTAAAGTATAAAAAGAATGCGGTAGTATCTAGAATTTTAAAGCCAACAAGGTCACGCTAGGGGTAGACGCACCTTGATAGTGGTGCCCTTATCGATTTCACTGGTCACTTCGAACTGGCCGCCGTGTTCTTCGATGATAGTCAGTGAAATAGACATGCCAAGACCGGTGCCATCACCTGGCGGTTTGGTGGTGAAAAAGGGGGTAAACATCTTGCCGATGACTTCCTTTGACATACCTTTGCCTTCATCTCGCAAAGTAATGATCGCCTCCTTTTCTAGTGCTTCAACATGAAACTCAATGCATTTTCCTTCATCTGTGGCGTAGATGGCGTTAGTCAGTAAGTTGACGAGTACTTGTTGTATTTGCCCAGCGTTGCCTAGTATTTTTATATCGTTTTCAGGAGGCGTAAATACGACTTTATTTTTATACTTGTGCAGATTATTCGTAATTCGTAAGGCCGAATTAATTGCTTCGGTAATATTGATGGCCACGCGCTTGCCACCGCTGGGATAGGAAAACCCTCTTAGTGCTTTCACAATATCAATAATTCTTTCAATACCCTCTGAAGACTCCTCAAACATTTCTGAGATAGCTTCGGCACTCTCTTTTAATGAATACGTGTTTTCAAGTGCCAAGTAACGGGCCTCTATCTCTCCACCCGCATCTTCACAAAGTACCTTTATTTCCGACAAAGCACTCTGGTAATCCTTAAAGATATCGCCAGCCACTGAGGTATTGCTGCGGACATAACCGATAGGATTATTAATCTCATGAGCAATACCTGCCGCTAACTGCCCGAGCATGGCCATTTTATCTGCAGTTATTAGCTTTTCTTGCAGATAGCGTTGGTCTTTTTCCATCGAGGACAGGGCGGCTTTGTGGTGCTTAATTTCGTGTTTAGAACTTCGGTAGCCTATGCCAAATTGTAGATAGTGCTTATTTGCGTCAAGCACATACAGCATTTCTTCATCTAGTTCGCTGTTTTTAGTCAGTAGTGCAAGCCAAGCCTGCTCGCCGTTGCCTAAGTTCTGCATGAAGTGTAAGACGTAAGCTTCTTCATGATTATCTGGCCTTTCTACGGTATTTACACACCATTGGCTGTAATCTTCTGTAACCGAAAGTGGGAGCTCATCTAAAATAACCTTGGCAAAATCGCTGGCCTCAACCCAGCCGTTTTCTATTTGCCAAATTTTAAGATCATCTCCCTGCGTCACCTTTCCAGCTTTAGTAATAAAAGCCAAACCACAATAGGCATCGCTGAATTCAACCGCTGATTCAATCGCGGAAAAGATGAAGCTAGCTCCGCTATCGGAAGATTTGAGGTGGGAAGCAGAGCGATTTAGAAAGATTAACTCTCGCTCTCTTTTTTTCGATTCATGTAATGCTTTACGCAAGGCTTGCGTTGCCGAATAGGCATCGCTTGAGTAGCTTTCTAAAAACCACTCAGCGTTTGCCCTCGCTACTTTTTGGCGCTTAAGTTGTCGCTCAAGTGTTTTCACTTGAGCTTTTAAGCCAGCAACCTCGTCGGGGCTAGGGGGTATGGAAGCATCGCTCAATATATAAGCCTTTTAATCTATACCTCTACAAGCGCATTCAAATCATATGAAATAACTGGTTAGCTCGCTATCTTACCTAATAGCAGCATCACTTTTTCGCTAGAACGTTCCATTTCAATCACTTTCGCTTCTAGTGTTGATGCGTCACCTTCTATTTTTGCATTGATAGCAGCCACACCCGCACGATGTACCGCCGCATGCGGTGTTTCTAACTCTCTAAATGATGACGACTTGCCAATAGCAGTGCCCTGATTTTCACTATACCACTGACCTAAACGGCAACTGGCGTGGTCAGCAAAATCACTTGATTTTTTATCGCTGTAACCAAATAGAACCGCGTATACATCTGACTTCCATACTACGTGGTCTAGCTTTACCGTTTGTATAAACGTGCTTAACGACCCCTCATTAATAGTCGTTTTCATACTATCGCAATGAGAAACCATGGTTTCATAACTGCTATTAAGGGTACTGATCCCCTCTTCTAGCTCTTCGTTATTGCCTCTTAATTCGTTAACGCCTGAAACCGCTTTTGCCGTAGACTGAATAATATCATTTACTAGCTCAGACACTTCTGTCGCTGATTTATTTGTTTCAGTGGCTAGTGCTCGCACTTCATCGGCTACCACACTGAATCCGCGACCCGCATCACCCGCACGCGCAGCTTCAATAGCAGCATTCAGTGCCAGTAGGTTAGTTTGATCCGATATGCTGGTAATGGTAGATACAAATTTGTTGATGTTATCGGCTGTGCTTGATAACCCAGAAATACGCTCGCTCATACTCACCATTTGAGTATTCAACCCACTCATATCTTTAACAATTTTGGTAAGTACTTGAGAAGATTGTTCAAACAATTCATTAATATCTGATATTGATTGGTTTTCGGCGTTTATTTTTTGATAAGACCCTAATACGGTTTCTCGTATGCCTTTTACTTGGTTCAGAGAGTTAACCAAACAACGTGTTACCACATCGTCTTCGTTTTGCTTGGCGGCGTCGCTTAACTCGATAACTTGTCGATGAAGTTCTGCATTTTCAGACTCTAAGGCTGATATTTTATCAAGGGCAACTTGATAGCGGCTTTCAAGTTGAGAGGCCTGAGACTCTTTTTCTAAGTATTTGCTTCGAGAAACGAACATAGTTGACCAAATTTTTATTTGTGTGAAATTTTAGCATAACAGAAAAAAGCGTAACGTCACCATTCGTCGTTGGTTGAAGTTACTCAAATTTTCTGGTGGTTCCTCGAATAATCAATTTAGGTGACAAAATATGTTCCATTGTCATTTTCCTATCGCCATAAGCCTGGTTTAAAATCCAGCGTGATGCCATAGCACCAATCTCCCGCACAGGGTAGTTCACGGTAGTTAACTTAGGGGTAAGGTAACTCGCAAAATCGACGTTATCGAACCCAATGACAGAGATCTCTTCCGGTACGCGCTTGCCATGTTTTCTAAGTGAGTTAATGGCACCTGATGCCATTTCATCATTCGCACAAGCGATAGCACTAAAATTCACGTTGCGGCTAAACAATTCATCCACACATTTTTCACCAGAGAAGGCTTGGAAATTACCTTCAGCCACGGAGTCTTCATCGAAATGAATATTGGCTTCTTCTAATGCTTTTTTGTGCCCAAGTAAACGATTAAAACCATCCGCTTTAAACAATGCGCCCGCAGCGTAAGCAATTTGAGTATGACCCAAATCGATAAGGTGTTTAGTCGCTAGATAAGCGCCAAGCACATTGTCTAGGCTAATACACTTTTCACCAATAGCTTCTATATAACGGTTAACTACAACAATAGGAACATCTTGGCTGGCAAGGTCGATAAGGTACTCATCGCTGACCGCCTCAACATGCAGAATAAGTGCATCGCAACGGCGACTCAGCAAGGCTTCAATTTCTTTTTTCTCTAAGGCTTCATCACTGTGCCCAGTCACCACAAACATATGTTTGTTGGCTTGCCTAAGCACTTTTTCAGAACCGGCCATCATGGCGCCAAAGAATGAGCCGTGTAATTCAGGAACCACATACCCTACGGTATGGGTTTTATTTGAGGCAAGGGAAGCCGCAATGACATTGTGTCGATAGCCAAGCTTCTCCATCGCATCAAGCACTTGCTGACGCGTTTTCTCTTTAACGGTATCTGTGTTGTTGATAACCCGAGATACTGTAGCTGACGACACGCCGGCTAGCTCACTTACTTGTTTAATCGTTACCATAGAGCATTAACAGTGCATATGTGCGCTGTGTATATCCTTGCTTTGCGTAGTTATTATTACGATGCGTGATGCGCGTCGTCTGTGGTCAATCCAAGACGCTGCTGAATTGCCATCATTTTTTGGTTATCTAATGTATACCAGCGCATAATAATCGCAACACCTATCGATGCAATTGCCGGCCCGATACAGAATAACGCCACAATTCCTTTTGCCACATCAGGTGAAAATGCGTCTGGTTGATAGTTAACTGATGCGAGTAACCACCCCGCAAGTGCGCCGCCCAAGGCCAGCCCAACTTTAATGAAAAAGACCACGGTTGAATACGTTAACCCCGTCATACGAAGCCCCGTTTTATCTTCGCCATAGTCCACCACATCAGCAATTTTTGCCCACAGTAGCGGCGTAGCCATTTGCAATATAAGGCCCCAAAGGAAATGTAGCGCAATGGCTGTAAACCACGCTTGATAAGGCACAAAATAATTCACGATACACACTGCAGCGCTAGCTAACTGAAGCCAGGTGTAAACTTTGATTTTACAAAATCGCTTAGCTACTGGGTTGGCCAACGCACAGCCTATAATGCTTCCCACCATACCGGCGGTAACAAATAATGTGGCCGACTCTGGTCGCTGCAATACGTACTTCACATAGTAGAGCGCTAGCGTGTTCCGCATCACCATGCCGGTGAGTAATACGATCGCAACCATACAAAGCACTCGGCACTGATCATTTTTCCAAATGGCTGCTAGCTGGGTTTTATAGGGCGCAGGCGTTTCATTGGCAGGTTTCACCCGCTCTTTAGTACCGGCAAAGCAAAGCAGAAAAAGTACCATCCCCACTATACTCATCACTATCATGGCGCGCTGATAGCCAAGTGCCTCGTTGCCGTTCCCTAAATAATCAACCAATGGCAACATAAATGATGTCACCAGCAGGCCACCGCCCATGGCAAATACAAATCGATAAGATTGGATAGATACGCGTTCTGAGGCATCGGCACTTAGCACGCCGCCCAATGCAGAATAAGGAATATTGATGGCCGTATACATTATCATTAACAGTGCATAGGTGATAAATGCATAGTACAGCTTACCTTCTTCGGTAAGCCATTCAGGCGAGGTAAACGCAAGCACGCTACACAGCGCAAAAGGTAAAGCCAACCATAATAAATAGGGACGGTATGCGCCCCACCGCGTTCTTGTTCTGTCGGCCAAAGATCCCATTAAAGGGTCAGTAACCGCATCAAATACGCGAACCAGTAAGAACATGCTCCCTACCGCTGCAGCCGGTATACCCACAACGTCGGTGTAATAGAATGTCAAAAACAGCATGACGGTTTGAAAAATGAAATTACTTGCCGTATCGCCTAACCCGTAGGCAATCTTTTCCTTTGCACTTACCATTGGCTTCACCGTTATCTTTATTATTTTATGCTTTTAATCAATTGCGCACCTATCAAGCTGCGTTTAACGCTTTTCGTCTTTCTTCTAGCAATTGTTGTAGTCTTAGTGCACTGGCTTTTAGCGTTCGTTTTTGCGTATCGTAATCAACGTAAATAATACCGAAGCGTTTCTCGTAACCCAGCGCCCATTCAAAATTATCTAACAAGCTCCAAACAAAATAGCCTGTTATATTAACCCCTGCTTCCATTGCATCAGCTACCGCCTGCAAGTGAGTGGTTAGATATCGAATACGCTGCTCATCGTTTACGGCCCCATCTTTTGTTAACGTATCATCACTGGCCAAGCCATTTTCAGTGATAATAAGCGGTGGTAGTGGGTAGTCATTATGCAACTGTAGCAGTAAATCAGTTAACCCTTGCGGGTAAACTTCCCAGCCCATTGCGGTAGTTTCACTTCCCTCTGGGGCTGGCAACTGACAAGGATCTTCAGAGCCATCATCGGTAACTTTAGCGCGAGTGTAGTAATTCACACCTAAGTAATCTATTTTCTCAGAAATGATATCCATATCGCCATCGAGAATATCTGGTCGGTGAGCCGCTGGAATGTCATCGATAAGAGCAGGGTAACAACCATGCATTAACGGTTTAATGTACCAGTCGTTGTGATGATCATGCGCTAATTTTGTGGCACGAATATCTTTTTCATCATTAGAGTTTGGGTAAAACGGGGTAAAGTTAAGTACCACGCCAGACTCAATATTGGGTACATTTTCACGCAGAACGCGCATACCTAAACCATGGGCCAGCAACAAATGGTGTATCGCTTTTTTACCAAACTCTTTACCCACTTTCCCTGGAGCATGAATGCCTACTTCATACCCTAAATAAGCACTACAAAAGGGTTCGTTTAAGGTGGCATATGAGAAAACCTTATCACCAAAAGCTTTACTCACCACATCCACATATTCGGCAAAGGCATAGGCCGTTTTTCTATTTAACCAGCCTCCTTCATCTTCTAAATACTGAGGTAAATCCCAGTGATATAGAGTGACGTATGGCTTTATGTTGTTTTGCTTTAGCTTGGCTAGCAAGGCAAGGTAGAAATCGAGCCCTTGTTGATTAACCGAACCATCTTTTTTAATAATTCGTGGCCAGCTAATGGAAAATCGATAAGCGTCTACATTTAGCGAGTCAATAATGCCTAAATCTTCTTCCAAACGGTTTACATGATCACATGCCACTAGGCCATGACTGCCATCGGCAATCTTTCCAGGTGTATTGCAAAACGTATCCCAAATGCTTGGCTCTCTGTTGTCTGCATCGCCCTCTATTTGAAATGACGATGTCGCAACCCCCATAGTGAAATTTGATTGCATAAAGGGAGAGCCAGGTTGGGCTAAAATTTTCATGTGTACAAAACCTTATTCGAATGTGTGTATCAGCGCCTGTCTATAACAGACGATAAAAAATGCTTATCACAGGCACTAACAATACTTAGATTGTGCGAATCCAAGGTGTATTAGCGCTTTATATAAGATGCGCTATTGGCAACTTATGTACAAAGCCGGTTATATGGAACAAAGTGTAGCATTTTATGTAAGCGCTTTCATATAGAGATAAGGAGTAACAGGGAAGAATTTTACATTTTATTCACAGAAGGACACCCAGCTAAGCACTTCGCTGGGTTTCCAATAAAAGTAGAATGTCTAGCACTTGCGCGACAAAGGAACACGACGTTTTAATAGCGCGAATCTTTTAGCTCGCTTTGGGTATGTTCAATGCCGTGCGTGCATCGTTAGTCAGTTTGACAAGGGCTTTTCGAACATCGGTGGAGCTTGCACAAATGGATTCAAATGGAATGAACCAGGTCGCTTCCTCGCTACCACAATGCATACCTTCTGGAAATGCACTGTGCATAATAGGATGCTCAATATTCACGCCGATTTTATGCTGTAAAATTAACTGCATGGCATCTTGATGATCTTCATTCATATGCGTGATCATACCGTCTGGCGACTTATGCCACTCTTGCTCTTCAACCTGCCAGTATGCTTTATCTATCCAGTGGATTTTCCCGAACCCGCCGATAAATCGCACTCGCTCAGCGCGGATAACATAAAAGTTAAAGTCATGGGTTTGTTCATAACCCTTAGCCTGTGGAAACAATCTTAGATACTGTGCTTTCACATCCGCTTTGTTAGCGAGTTCAGCGTTGCCCATAATAGTCACACGACCATTGGCTTGAGAATCATCTTCAGCAGCATCGAATATGGTTAAACTGACTTTATCGTTCGCTTTAATATTACGAGTGTGCAGGGCAATATCACTAATGTAGATAATGGCATCACCGGCGGGCGTAAGGTAATAAGGAACAACCGAGCCAAAGGGATATCCTGGCATTGACGTTGAATGGGTTCCTAGCACACCACTGTGGTGAGTTCGGCTTAATTGTTTTGCTGAAAATGCAATATCTTGCATGCTCATAAGAAACTCCGTCTTTTTAAATTAATGTGTAACAAACACATCGTGCTCTTGGTTACGAATAAGGTTTAATTGGGTGTGATAGCAGCGTGCTAGTGTTTCTATGGTTAGCGCATTTTCAGGCCTATCATCGGCTATACACCCCTGCTCAGCCAGTAAAATCATTCTGCTGCAATAAGGTGAAATCAAATTAAGATCGTGACTCACACAAATTATGCAAAGCCCCTGTTTACTAAGACTGACCAATTGCTGCATCACCAACTTTTGATGACGTAGGTCTAGTGCAGAGGTTGGCTCATCAAGCAGCAACAACTTTCCAACTAAGCTGTCCTTTGGGTTTACCGGTAGTAACTGCAATATTGCTTTGCTTAAAAATACCCTTTGTCGCTCTCCTCCTGACAAGGTTTGAATATTTCGCGACAACAAGTGAGTAATGTCAAACTGCTCGGCAACCTTGCCGATAATGTGATTGCGATTCTCAGGCGACTCAATAATGTGATGACGCGCTAACTGCAATATTTCATCTACTACAAAGCCAAAAGGGGTAGACGCACTTTGCGCCATGACCGCGCGATAGTTTGCAAGCTTTCGCAAACCTATTTCACTTAGAGGCACACCGTTAAATAAAAGCGTGCCTTTATCAAGCGGCGCTAGGCCGCCTAGCACAGTAAGCAGGGATGATTTCCCGCAGCCGTTTTCTCCCGCAAGGGCAATAAATTCACCCGCATTAAAGATAAGATTAAGGCTGCACAATAGCTGTCGTTTTCCCCTGATAACATCGACATTAATAAGGGTGAGTAGGGTTTCATGTCTCTGCGTTTGAACTTGATTAAAACGAGCCATTAAATACCCCTTTTTGCTGCCATAACAGATACAAGAAGAAAGGTGCCCCTATGGCGGATGTAACAATACCTATAGGAATTTCCATTGGAGTGAATAATGTTCGAGCCAACGTATCGGCAACCGTCAACAACAGTGCCCCCATTAATGCACAAGCTGGGATGAGTACGTTGTGATTAACGCCAAATAATGTGCGACACATGTGCGGCACAACTAAACCCACAAAGCCGATAATGCCACATAGGGCTGTTGCTAAGGCGACAGCAAATGCCACCAACCACAATATAACGTGTTTATATCGCGCTACATTCAGGCCCATATAAGCCGCTTCGTTTTCACCTAAGGCTAATAAATTAAGCGCATTACGAGACATCATTAAACCTGTAATAGCGATAATACCGGCCGCCGCTACCAGCGCGCATAAGGTCCAACTAGCGCCTGCTAAACTGCCCATAGTCCAATAGGTGATTTGGCGAAGTGCATCGTCGCTTGCCACATAGCTAATAGCACCAATAATGGTGCCGGTGAAAGCATTTATTGCTACCCCTGCAAGTATTAGCGTAGCCACCGAGACACCTTGCGTACTATTAGCAAAACGTAACACGGTCCATACGGACAATAACGCTCCGCCAAATGCCCAAAGTGCTACCCAAACAGAGGCAAGCGCGGGTACGAGTGGCGGCACTATAGCCATGCTGACTGCTGCTGCAGCCGCGGCGCCACCGGCAATACCGATTAAACCTGGATCCGCCAATGGGTTTCTCACCAAGCCCTGCATAGCACAACCTGACACTGCCAATAGCGCCCCAATAAATAAGGTCATAATAACCCGTGGTAGTCGCAGTTCAGTAAGTACGTACCAATGCGTACTATTAAATGTAGTTGAAACGCCAAGTGGCGTTGCCTCGCGATTAACGCCGCTTTCCTCAATAGAAGCCCCTTGAGAAAAAAACGGCCCTGTTAACTGAGAGAGTTCATGCCACAACAACTCCCCTACATTAATCGATAAGCTGCCACTCACAACGCCTATGTAAGCGCTTAGTAGCAACAGTGCACCAAGAAGTGTTAGGCCATGCCGATTGCGCCTTGCTCTTGTTGAAAGTAGGCCTACCATGACGGCTGATACATTATTTTTCTGCGTCTTTTCAGGCAGCGGGTTATTTGTCACCGGGGGCTTTGTCGGCGACCCTTTGACCAGCGGCGAACTAGTGGCAGAGCCGTGGGTTGAGGTAGACACTGTCACTCGAATCTTCCCATATCCTGAGTGTCTGTCTTTGTGCTGTTATCTACGCCCGTACTTTCTGCAATAGGGCTTTTAGCAATACTTTCTTGAATAGCCTGCTCTTGAATAACACCATTTTGAATTGCAGACTGGGAGCTAATCGGTTCTTGCATTGGGGTATCTGCCGCTTTGATAGATAAAGCACGCAAGCCATGTTCAGCAACGGCTTTTAGCGCAATCGCAAAACGGGGGGACAATCCTAGACCAATACTGCTATCCATTGCTTTTACCAAACAATGTTGGCCCGCAAATGTTGCGGCAATAGCATGGTGTGAACACAGAGAATTCAGAGCATTTTCGCCATGCAACATATGGCCTGCTGCAAACACGACATCGGGATTTCGCATAAGCACTGACTCGGCATCCATCAGTTTGTAGCCATTGAGGTCGCTTGCAATATTGGTCATACCCAAGGTATCAAACAGTGCTTGCGGTACAGTTTTGGCCCCTGCCACGGTAATGCCTCTATCATTATTCGCTACCACGAAAAGCGCATTAATGGTGTTGGGGTAACCTGTACTCGCGTAAGACGCTATTGCTTCGGAATATTGCACTTGCTGAACGTCCACTTGACGATGTAAGTCAGTAACAAGCTGCTCGGCTTTCTCTACCGCCGACACTCTGTGACCAATATCAAGTATCATCTCGCTTAAACCGTCTATGTCTTTTGAGACATGATAAACGTGTACATCAACCCCTGCTTTGGCAACTTGCTCTAACATGGGTTCTGGGCCTGTAGCACTTGCCCCTAATAGCAGAGAAGGTTGCTGGGCAAGCACGCCTTCTGTACTCAGTTGACGAAAATAGCCTAGTTTTGGAACCTCAGTCGCCGCGCCGGGAAACATACTTGTGCTGTCTGTTGCCACCACCCAATCCCCCCGCCCTAGCGCGTAAATAATTTCCGTTACACTACCGCCCGCAGCAATAATTCGGGGCGTTTCAGATTGCTGAAGGTTGTCAGCCATCGGTGGTGAAGTGGCTGTGGGTACTGTGGATGCTGAGAGTGCTGAGAGTGCTGAAAGTACGGAAAGCTCTGAAGGTGCTGAGAACGTAGCGGCAGCATACGCGCCGCCACTACCTAAACACCAAAATACACTTATCACGCTTAACATATGTAGCACCTTTTTCGTGCTGATTAAGCTGGGTAATTTGGTTTTCTCCATTAATTACTCCTCGGCAACGGGATCGGCGCGGAAGCTATAAGCGCCTGACGTACCGTCTTCATCGTAGTAGCTAGTAATTTGGAATTTAAATACGCTATCACCTGCCGATATCAGGTATACCCCGAACTGTGAGTACAATAAGTGGCTAGTGCTGTCATAGTAGTACCAGTTGTTAGCGGTAAACGCATAGTCACTGACGGTTTCAGCACTGAAACCATAAAATGCAGCGGCTTCAGTATCTATGCCTGCATAAGTCTCAGCATCGGTGCGAAGTACGGTTGCATCATCGGCAATAGACAGGGCAAATTCGCCCGCTTCATCTGCACAAGGGATAGTGATATCCCATGCATCGGTTTCTGTTACTTCTTGCTGCAAATCGAAATCGATGTAGATTGGCGAAGTACACCCTACTGCATTAACGCTTAGCGATACCTCTTCTGCAAACGTGGTTTGCCCATCGAGTACACTTTGATGCATGACGCCCAATGTAATTTCGCCGATACCACGCCCTTCAGTCACAATGTCAGTCACATGGAATTTGGTATAGTTTTCATCTGATGAAACCACGTAGTAAGTATCGCTAGCCGCGGTCACTACATGGGTAGTAGTATCATAATTATAAAAAGTATCGCCAATAACGGCAGACTCGGTATCGGTAGAAAAAGCGTCGGAATCTGGCATGTCGCTCGTCGTTACGGCTAAATAGTCATCAAGTTCGCTGTCAGCGGTAGCATTTAGAAATAGATCTGCCACAGCTGCGCCATTTTCGTCGTAAAAATCACTATTGTTGTCAGTAAAGTAGATGCTTACCGGGGTCTCTTGTGCTGTGTTTAAAAATACCGAAGTACGTTTAAAGCCGATATCCCAAGTGGTGTCGCTCGCGGCTTCTTCTTCGGTAAGAGTAACCTGGGTTTGTGTATCTAAATCAAAATACACGGCAACCGGTTCAGATGTACTACCTGTGCTGTACGGCCCATAAATTGTAGCCACTTCATTACTGGTTTCGCCTTCATCACCCGAGCCGTCATCTACTTCATCACCACTATCTTCACCACTTTGATCAGGTGTTTCAACAATTGGATCGCTACTATCAGAACCACCGCAAGCGGCAAGCCCCAATGTCATAGCAAGTAATAATGCTAAGTAAGTTTTATTCATGTGTATGTTCCTTGTTAAGTTGTTTTTTTAGCCGTTGTTATTAATCGATTAAACGGCGCCTATACTTATTTCTCTTATTGGTTTCTTTTATTTTTTAGGTCTTTCTGTCTTTAGGTATTTGTTCTTAATGTCTTTATCCTTAAAGCTCTTGTTCTTAAAGACTGGGTCTTCACAGAAGAATTAGTATTGGTAACTCACGCCCAAATAAACCCGGCGAGCTGAAATAGGACGAGCATCAAAAGCCCCCACCGCGAGTGAATCTGGTGAGCGATGTTCATCGGTAAGGTTTTCAACCCCCAAGCGGGTTTGCCAATGGCGAGAAAAGTCATGCTGCACCACGGCATTTAAGGTGGTGTAGCTGTCTTTAGCGGTCACGGTGTAACCAGAGGTGGGAGAGACGTCGTTTTCATGCACGCCATACAATTGAACGCTGGTATCACTTTTATCAAATTGGTAGGTCACTGAGGCTTTCACTAAATGAGTAGGCCGTTCGGGCAAGCGCTCAGAATCACCATCTTCGGCATGTAAGTAGCTATAGTTAAGTTGCCACTGCCAGTTATCGTTTTGCGCGCTTACGCTCAAATCAGCACCGTAAAGCGTGGCTTCATCGAGGTTTTCGTACATAGAGATATCAAGTCCGGCCTCTTGTGATGCTTCTACATCTACCGCGGTGGTAATAAAGTCTTCTGCTTCTGTGTAATGAAAATCGATATCCGCCTGATACCACCATCGACTTTGTTTCGGAGTTAATCGCCCATTCAATCCTACATTGGCACTTAGCGCCGTTTCTGGCACAAGGTCTTCATTGCCCAATACCATGTAGCCTAAGTTGCTGTGATCGAACACGTAGTAACGCTCTTTTAAATTAGGTACTCGATAACTTGTACCACCGCCGCCACGCACTTGTAGTGTGGTTTCATCAAGTTTCCAGTTTTGACTACCACTGAGCTTTGCCGCCGTATGCCAACCAAAATCAGAGTCATTTTGTACTCGAAAGCCCAGCAAGGCTTGGGTGTCGTTTTGCTGCCAATTGGCCTGCAGGTAAGCTTCGGTGCTTTCTCGGCTAACGTCGTCAACTTCTACTGTTCCCGTTGCCACATTTTGCTGATCTAAGTTATCAGCATGGGCTACCAAGCCCCCTACCCACTCAACCTCGCCCAAAGATAGAATTTTCTGGGCTTCAATTTCCGCTAATTGAATATCGGTTTGGCGCAGTCCATTGGTATTACCGCTTTGTTCATCGTGAGACAAATAGCGCCCATTAATATGCCAATTCTGCTGTTGAGCAAATTTTATATCGTGCTGCCACTGGGTAACGCTAGACACATAACTAATAATGCTAGCTTGCCCTGGAATAGAGGACTGGGGTTTGTCTTTCTGTTCATCTAGCCATTGGCCTTTGTAGCTAACATCAAGTTCTCTGATCTGGGTTGTTAAGGAAAATTGCACAAAAGATTTATCTACCGCACCACCATCTTGAGACACGGTATCAGGGTCATAATCGAAGCCGGGGTTCGTAATATGCTGTGCGGTCAATCCTAGCTGCCAGTGCTTTATCGCTCTAGCCGCACTAACCTTAGCCGTGTGCCCTAGGGTATCGCTGTCGAGCCCATCATCACTATAGTGAGAAAGTTCATAGTCGGCGGATAACTGTGAGCCTTCTGGCACATCAGTAATAATGTTAATAACGCCCCCCATGGCTGAACTACCGTAAAGAACCGATGCTGCGCCGCGTACAATTTCAATCTGTCGAATGTTGGCAACGCTAATCTGATCTAAGTCGACTGAAGAGCCTGTAGGAGAGATAACTGGCTGTCCGTTAATTAACACCAACACATGGTCGCCGTTAAACCCATTCAGCTGTACGTTGTAGCCGTCTTTTTGGCTGCGCCGAACTACCACACCGGGCATCACCTCCAACACTTGCCTTAGCGTTCCCTTGCTAAGCCTGGAAATTTCCGCTTTATCTACCACATCGATTTTTACCGGTGATGCACCTAAAAGCTTGGGTGTACGTGTTCCCGTTACCACTACGCGTTCAACCGGCGCCTCGGCGTCGGCTAGGGCGTATGTTGGCAGTAGCGTGCTCGCTAATAGCAAAGTGACAGTGTAAGTATGAGTCATTTAATTAACTTTTTAATCAATAATGCAAATGATAACAATTTGCATTTGATCTTATTTATTTGAAGAGAAAAAGCAAGCGCTAATGGTAAATAATATTAACTATGCAACGTCAAACTATTAAAAAGGCGGGAGAACACAGCAGGTATTTGTAATATTTAAATAAAAATGTAAACGCATACAATCAAATAATGTAAGCGCTTGCATTTTCATTTTCGCACCCTATACTGACCAACAAAGTGTTAACAAATACCGAACCAATTCGTTAACGCAAAGTAACCAACAAGCCAAATGCGAACACGAAATTTCGTTTACTAACAAGTGAATTCAGGGCGTTACCTATGAATCAAACTATAAAAACTACGGCTGGATCTACAACCACCAGTCAACTTGCACTCGCTACGTTAACGTCGTTATTTTTTATGTGGGGTTTTATTACTGCACTTAACGACATTCTAATACCCCATTTGAAAGCGTTATTCTCGCTTTCTTATACTCAAGCTATGCTGGTGCAATCGTGCTTCTTTGGCGCCTACTTTCTTATTTCTATTCCAGCCGGAAAGTTAGTCAGTGCGACTGGTTATCAAAAAGGCATTGGTGTGGGGTTAATCACAGCAGCAGTGGGCTGCGTGCTGTTTATTCCTTCCGCGCTTTTTACCCAGTACTGGATGTTCTTAGGCGCATTGTTTGTATTAGCTTCAGGTATCACTATTTTGCAAGTGGCTGCAAACCCGTTGGTTACCATTATGGGTAACCCAGATACCGCCTCTAGTCGACTCACCATGACCCAAGGGTTTAACTCGTTGGGTACTACAGTCGCGCCAATTATTGGTGGCATCGTATTATTTGGTGCCCATGAAGGAATGGAAAACGCAGCAGTAGATGCAAATGCGGTAGTCCTTCCCTATTTAACATTAGCCGCTGTATTAGTGGCCATGGCTGTGGTTATGGTTAAAGTGAAGCTTCCCTCACCTACGCACAGTGAAATGGATGTCGCTACCACGACAGATACCGGTTTATTAAAACATCGCCACCTGTCATTGGGTGCCCTAGGTTTATTTTTGTATGTAGGTGCTGAAGTTGCGATTGGCAGCTTTTTAGTCAACTACTTTGGGCTAGACAGCATTAAAGGCATGAGCGAAAGCCAAGCATCTAAGTACATCGCCTATTATTGGGGTGGCGCTATGGTAGGGCGTTTCATTGGTGCCGCGGTAATGCAGAAAGTGGCCGCGGGTAAACTGCTCGCCGTCAATTCATTTGCCTCATGCACACTTATAATTGTTTCGGTATGCAGCAGCGGTAATATCGCCATGTGGTCAATTTTAGCGGTAGGGCTTTGCAACTCTATTATGTTCCCCACCATTTTCAGCTTGGCATTAAAGGGCCTAGGCCAAAAAACAGCACAAGCCTCTGGTATGTTGTGTTTAGCCATAGTTGGCGGTGCTATTGTACCGCTGCTGCAAGGTGTTATTGCTGACAACGTGGGTGTTCAACTTTCTTTCTTATTGCCGGTTATTTGCTATTTATATATTGCTTATTACGGGCTTCGTGGTGCTACCGTTAACTTGGCTGCTAGCCACAAATAAACAAGGGATTTTTATGAAACTAAGTACATATTCATTAATTGCCGCAGCATTGGTCATGGCGGGTTGTCAGCCAGCCAAGGACGATGCTAGCGCCAAGGCTAACGCTGAGCAAACCGTTAACAATACAGTACCCGACTTTTGGCCTGAAATTACCTTTAGTACAGAAAATAGCGAAGCGGTAGAAGAAAAAGTAGACGCTATTTTAGCGACTATGACCCTTGAGCAAAAAGTGGCGCAAACTATACAGCCTGAAATTCGCGATGTTACCCTTGAAGACATGCGTACCTACGGGTTTGGTTCGTACTTAAATGGCGGTGGTGCATTTCCCAATAATGATAAACATGCCACACCTCAAGATTGGATTGCCATTGCGGATGCCATGTATCAAGCATCAATAGACGATTCTATTGATGGCAGTACCATTCCTACCATGTGGGGAACCGATGCGGTACATGGTCACAACAATGTTATTGGCGCTACCTTATTTCCACACAACATTGGCTTGGGTGCGATGAACGACCCAGCCATTATCACTCAAATTGCCGAAGCGACTGCCAAAGAAGTACGTGCGACTGGCATTGATTGGATATTCGCGCCAACTGTTGCGGTAGCCCGTGATGATCGCTGGGGTAGAACTTATGAAAGCTATTCAGAAGACCCTGCCATTGTAGGCGCTTATGCCAAAGCTATTGTATCTGGCATGCAAGGCGATATTGCCAGTGGCAGCATTGACGATAGTCATGTTATCTCAACAGTTAAACACTTTATTGGTGATGGCGGTACGCAAGGTGGTGACGATCAAGGTAACAACATTGCCGACGAAGAAACCTTATTTCGCATTCACGCACAAGGCTACGTTGAAGGCTTAAATGCTGGCTCACAATCGGTTATGGCATCGTTCAACAGCTGGCATGGCAAGAAAATTCACGGCAGCAAATATTTACTTACTGATGTGCTAAAAGACAAAATGGGTTTTGACGGCTTCATCGTGGGTGACTGGAACGGTCATGGTCAAATTGAAGGCTGTACTAACGAAAGCTGCCCTCAGGCTATGAATGCTGGGCTTGATGTCTTTATGGTGCCTACCAGTGCTTGGAAACCTTTGTATGAAAACACCATTGCACAGGTTAAATCTGGGGTTATACCACAGTCTCGTTTAGACGATGCGGTACGCCGCGTATTGCGGGTTAAGGTGCGCATGGGCTTGTTTGAGCAACCTTCTCCGGCTAACCGTGCGTTATCAGGCAATAGCGAGATTATCGGTGCGCAAGCTCATCGCGATATTGCTCGCGCTGCGGTTCGTAAGTCTTTAGTGATGCTTAAAAACCAAGATAAATTACTACCACTAGCACCTGATATGAACGTAGTGGTAGCGGGTGATGCTGCCCATAATATTGGCAAGCAATCAGGCGGCTGGACTATAACGTGGCAAGGCACGGGTAACCAAAATAGTGATTTCCCAGGCGCCACCTCTATTTTTGAGGGTATTGAGCAAGCGGTTAACTCAGCTGGCGGAACCGCTACGCTATTTGAAGGAACAGCGTTTGATGCACAAGGTTCAACAGACAGCAAACCTGATGTGGCGATTATCGTATTTGGTGAAAACCCTTATGCTGAAGGCAATGGCGATATTTCAAATGTTGAATATCAACGTGGCGACAAGTCAGATCTTGCGCTGTTGAAATCCTTCCAAGCCCAAGGTATTCCTGTGGTATCGGTTTTCATTACCGGTCGCCCATTGTGGGTAAACCCAGAAATTAACGCCAGTGATGCATTTGTAGTAGCCTGGTTACCTGGCTCTGAAGGCCAAGGTGTTGCCGATGTATTGTTCACCAAGCAAAATGGTGACATTAACTACCCTATGCACGGTAAATTGTCATTTTCATGGCCAGCAACGCCGACCCAAATTGTGAATAAAGATGATGGCAATACTGCACAATTTGCTTACGGTTATGGTTTAGCATTCGGCGAGTCTGATCCTATCGAAGCGCCGCTGTCTGAATCAACTGGCGTTGATGCGAACGCACCGTTACCTGCTCATGATATTTACGTACTTTCTACACAAAAGCCCTGGCAGTTAATAATTAAAGACGCCTCGGGTGATACTACTGTAGCAAGCAATACGGTGGAATCTGAAGGCGCAAGTGTACGTACCACTGACCGCATGGTGCAAGAAGATAGCCTATCGCTAACGTTTACTGACCAAGCGACTGTAGGCTTCTATTCACCCTTCCCTGAAGATATGCGTGATTACAGTGAAGATGGATCGGCACTTATGCTTGATGTGAAATTAGCAGAAGGCCTAGATAACCTTAGTGTGTCTATTGGTTGTAGTAGCAGTGATTGCGGTGTGTCGTTGCCGTTAAATAGCTTCGCGGCGAATTCAAACGAATGGCAAACGCTTGTTATTCCTTCACGCTGTTTCGTAGAAGCAGGCGCGTCATTTGCTGAGCTTTTCTCACCATTTGCGCTTAACGCTAACGCCTCGGCGTCACTATTGGTGTCTAATGTACGCTTCGAAGCGAATGCTTCTAGCGATGATGCGGCAGTGTCAGACATTGCGTGCCCATAGTGCATGATTGCAGGGCTAACGGGCTAGTGCTTACCTTGGCCTATCTTGGCTTAAGTTAGCTCTACGTAAGCCTAAAATAAGCAATTACAGTACAAGCATTAAAAACGGGAGCCTAGGCTCCCGTTTTTTATATTTGTCATCTAGGTGTTTTAGTTGTTAACTGCGATAAGATTAGTCGGATTCTTTCGGCATTAAATGGGCCGGAATGGGGGCACGGCGGCTTTGTGTTTTGGGCCCATACCATGTAGTTAGATAATCTAAAATGACCGGTTCAGCATCACCTAGGGGCCATAACTTTTGCGTGCTTTGCATCCAACGTATCGTCTCAAGCCAGCGTTCCCGACTCATTTGATTTTGCGAAATAAGCTTTGCGGAATGACAAGCCGTACAATGTGCAGCCACCATGTTATGCCCCGTGGCATCAATAAGCCCTGTCGCAGGATTCAACTTATGTTCGTTAGCTAGCGTTGCTAGTGATGTTATACATAACACCGATAGCATTAGCGCGCTTGTCAGCCTGTTCATTGGCTACACCACCTTTACCGCAACACGATGACACGCATTGTTAAGGTAGCCTTTAGGGTTCCAACCAGGCAGTACCATTGGCTGAGAGCGGCCATTTGCATCTTCAGCTCGCGCCCAAATTTCGTAATATCCAGCTTGTTTAAAACCAATATCGGTATTGAAATGCTGCCACGCATGGCGGTTCACTGGCTTAGTTAGGGTGCTTTGTTGCCACGTTTGTCCAAAGTCAATGGAAGTAAAAACCTTGGCTATCGAGGCTTCGCCGCTCCATGCATGCCCCCGTACCGCCAAGGCTTTGCCTTGGCTATGCTCGGCACCTGACTTAGGATGGGTAATTAAGGATTTCACCGGCATAGCTTCAATAATGCACATTTCGTCTTCTGGCACGCTCGTCCCCGGTGCAACAGGCTTGCACGGCACGCGATAAGCATTGCCTCCCATTTTCGCGCCATCGTGAACCCTGTCTCTAATAACAATTTTAGACAGCCACTTACCCGAGGTAGAAGCAGGCCAACCGCCAAACATTAACCGCATAGGAAAGCCGTTCATTAGCGGTAGCGGTTCGCCATTCATTTCAAAAGCAATTAATGATTCATCTTCTAGCGCTTTGCTTATAGGTACGCCACGGGAAATAGCCGCTTTGCCGGGTGTGCGGCTTAAATGTAAATCTTCACCGTAATAACCAATGTAGACCGCATCATCTTTGATACCTACTGCGTTGAGTACGTCTTTTAAACGTACCCCTGTCCATGACGGGCAGCCTACCGCGCCGGTAGTCCATTGATTCCCGCTGGCCGCAGGCGAATATTCAGCACGGCCATTACCACCACACTCAAGGGTAAGTTGATAGGTGTAATGTTTAAAATTGGCTTTAAGCTCACTTAACGTGAAAGTGCGTGATGTTGCTGCCGACTCACCTTCAATAGTGAGTGTCCACGCGTTTTCATCAAAATCAGTAGGGGTTATTTCAGGCACAATACCGTTATTACGCACAAATAATTTAGACGCAGGCGTAACCTTATCGTCAAGTAAATGCGCGGGTGTTTCGGCGTTAATGGGCCTGTCGTTTAGCACCACTAAACCATCTTTACCTTCAATGCTAAAAGGCGTTTCTGTTTGTGCTAATGCAGCGGGAATAAGCCCTGCAGGCATAAACCGCCCATAAACAATTTCCGCGCCTAGTAACAACGAGAGGGTTTTGAATCCTGATAAGAAACCTCGTCGTGTTAAGCCATCGGTTTTACGCCCGAATACGTGTTCGTCTGCGGCGATAGGATTTTCGGCGTATAAGGCATGGATGCCGATTTCGTTCGCTAATGGCTGTTGGTCTGATGATTCAGAATGCGTGCTCACATCCTGCTTAGATTTGTTTGAGATAGGCACGCATTGCCTCCTTTACGAGTGCATTTTTGTCGAAAAATTAACTCAAGAACTAGCTCAAGAACAGCTAACTCAAAAACAGATAACCTAAAATGAGTAAAGCTATCCAGAGGGTTTCCGTCACGATAAGTACAATAGGTAACATGCCCACTTCAGCCAGCTTACCTAAGTTTGATTTCATACCAATGGCTGTGATTGATACCACAAGGAAAAATCGTGATATCTGTGAACCTGAATCGATAACCACTTCAGGTAGAGTAACAAAACTATTTAATAGCATAAGAGCCACAAAACCCACTAAAAACAAGGGTAGCTTAGGCATCTCGCCATCTAAATCCTGCACGCTACTGTGCGCACGTTTTACTATCACCATCATGATCATAACAACAGGCAACAACATGGCAACGCGAACTAACTTAGTTAACGTTGCCATATCGCCCGCGTCTTCAGACACTGAATATCCAGCGCCTACTACTTGCGCCACATCGTGAATAGTGCCGCCTAGAAAAATACCGGCTTCGGTATCGTTCATGTTTAGCTGACCCGCGATAATCGGGTAAACAATCATAGCGATAGTCGACATGGCCGTTACACCAATTACCGTAAGCAAGGTATCCCGCTCATGGTTTTTACCAGCAGGCAAAATAGTCGATATCGCTAATGCCGCAGAGGCCCCGCAAATAGCTACCGAGCCGCCAGTTAATGCGCCAAAGCGCTTTTGCATTCCTACGCTTTTTGCCATTACCACGCCCAACACTATGGTTGAGAAAATGGCAAAAGCCAGCATGGCTGCGGTTTGCCAACCTAGCACCACTAAATCGCCCAAGGCGATACGCAAACCAAGTAACACAACACCCGCACGCAACAAGGTGCTGGCAGTGAAATCAATGCCGCATTTGCACACCCCATCGGCCTGATACAAAAATGAGATTGCCATACCCAGTAGTAGCGCGAACAGCATGGCGGGCGCGCCATAATGCTCACTTAAAAATAGCGCTGCCATACCAGTTATTGTGGCAATACCAAATCCAGGCCAAATCGATTTACACTTTGCGGCAAACTCGGTCATAATAATTAACGCTCAGACGCTACAAGAGCGACAAGTACTTGGCGTTTTCTTTCCCCTGAATAGGGGCGGCGGCCATGCATAGCACGATAGTTATCAACCAACGCAACATCGCCATCTTGCCATTCAAGGTCGAAAGTAAATTGCTGCGATAGTTCAGCAATGCGCTCTAGTCCTTCTTTAGGAATTGCACTTCCATCACCAAACGTAATGGCTGAAGACGGGTTTTCACGCACCCCTTTCCATCCCATGTAAGCAGCAATAAGTTGGTTATAAAAAGACTGTGAACCATCACCTAATTCAATCACTGCCGGTAGCACTGGCGTGATAGCACGTAAGCTGCCATCTTCCATCCACTCCCAGCTGTAACCGAGCTCTTTTAATTTGGCTTCGCCTTCTGCTGTACTCTCTACACTCAAGGTGCTTTTCCAGCTGCGGCCTTGACCGGAATTAGCATCATCTGCCGCTGGCATAGTCGTAGTGTACTTTAAGCCTTTTTCAGCAAAATCATTGGCTAGCGCTGGGTTTTCAGCCTTTAGTGCTTCAAATAACTTATCTGAGCGACACAATGGCGTAGCGCCACCATTATCAGCGGCTGACTGGCAGTAAAAGAAGAGCTTACTGGGTGAAATTGGCGTTTGTGCCATTTCGTGATGTAAGAAAATTTCCACATCTTTAGGTGCTTCGTTAGCGGTGAAAACACGTTCAGTAAAGTTGATACGAACCGCGTTAGACAACGACTCTTTGTAGGTAAAGTTTGCGTAACCGAAACCGGCCGAAAAAATATCAAAGGTTTCCGCCGAATTTAAAGGAAACCCTCTAAACAACAACGCACCCGAAATGGCGAGTTGTGCTTCTAACTCAGCCTGGTTCTGTTGAATAAACGTCACCGTTTCTTCTACGGTTTTACAGCCATCGTTATTCACCACAATTTGCGGAAAAACTTGACCATTGTAGCTGTGTTGGGTTGGCACATTGGCATATTCGATTGCGTTGCTCATAGTACTCTCCTAGTCGTAAATAGGGTGGAAACGATTAAAGGCAGCTTCACAGAAGTGACCGGGATCGTTAAAGCGTCGGTTCATGTTAAGCGCTGAAATAGCCTGCATTTCTTCGTCGGTAAGTTCGAAATCGAACAACGCTAAGTTCTCACGCATTCTTTCCGGCTTCGACGTTTTAGGGATGATGGCATTGCCACGTTGTACACCCCAGCGAAGCACTACTTGCGCAGGGGTTCTGCCATGGGCAGTTGCTGCTTTTTTCACTACGTCTTGCTCTAGTACCGACTCCGTTTTATCTGCCATTTCTAGCTCAAGATATGACAGTGCACCAAGTGGTGAGAATGCGGTAACGTTCATGTCGTAGTCTTTCGCTAAACGAATCAATCGTTCTTGCGTAAGGTAAGGATGAGACTCAATCTGCAACATGGCAGGCTTGATACGAGCGTAGCTCATTAGGTCGTGAAGTAGCCCAGTGTTGTAATTACACACACCAATACGGCTTACTTTCTTGCTATCCACCAAACCTTCCATGGCTTCCCATGTTTTATAAAGTGGAACAGGTGCCAATTCCATGGTTGGGTTGTCTAGCGTGGTATCGTAAAACCACTCAGGCGGATAACGGGTTTCTATCGGCACAAATTTTTGCGCTATAGGGAAATGAATCAGATATAAATCGAGATAATCGAGTTGTAAATCGCTCAATGTTTTTTCAAGTGCTAGCGGCACATGCTCTGGCGCGTGGAAGGTATTCCATAGTTTGGACGTGATCCAAAGCTCTTCACGGGTACAAAGGCCATCTTTAATAGCACGCTGAATACCTTCGCCCACCTCTTTCTCATTGCCATAATCAGAAGCGCAGTCTAAATGGCGATAGCCCGCTTTAATTGCTTCATATGCAGTATCAGCACAGATAGCCGTATCCACTTTCCAGAAACCAAACCCAACTTCAGGGATTTTTTCCAACGCGTTCATATCTTTAATCCTGTTTAATAAAAAAGACTTTAGTCTTGTATAAGACATAAGTTATTATAGGAGGAATGCCATGTCAACAAAGTGTTAACAAAATTAATTGAGCACTCACTTTTTGATACTCGCGAAGTGCTTTTTGTGTTTATAACGAAGAGACGTTATTGAATAACGGTCTACCGAAGACCTTATTTTGAGGTATAGCTTTGTAGGCAAAGCTTTGCAGGCAATGCGTCATAGGGCATAGCCTTAAAGGGCACTGGTTTTAGAGGGCACTGGTTTAAAAGGCATAGCTATTAAAGCGTAGAATGTTGACAGGAGCTGCATTAACAGTAGCAGTAGTATGAACAGAGTATGCCGATTTTAAGCGGTTAGGCGCTAATCGTGCAGAAGGGTTGCTAGCCCTGTTTTAATCGAGTTCCACTTGGTAATGATAGTGATCGCTTCTACATTTGCTTTCACGATATTCAATCAGTTTACCGTCTATAGACTCTGTCACCCGCGTTACCAGTAGCAGCGGCTCGCCGGCCTTTATTTGTAATAGCTTGGCATCGTTATCTGAGGCTAGCACCGCTTTAATACCGTCTCGGGTTTTAAAGACGGTTTGATTAAAGTCTGTTTGATAGAAGTGGTACAAGGTATGGGGAATATCTTTGCGTTCGTGCATACCGGCAAAGTATTTAGCAGGCAGAAAAATCGTTTCCAGCATGCAAAACTCGTTATCTAAAATGCGGCGACGCTCAAGTTTTGTTACTCGCTCTTTACCGGATAGATTTAACGCGGTTTGTACGTTTTTATCTGGGGATATGAGTTCTATGCCAAGCAACTCGGCTTTAGGTAGGTCTGCCCCTTTGCCATCAGCTTGCAGCGGGAAAAATCGAAACAGGGCATCTTGTGCAGTATGCTCGGAAACGAAGGTACCTACACCTTGGCGACGTGTTACAATTTTCGTGTCGGTAAGCAAGGTTAACGCTTTACGAACTGTGCCTTGGCTAACATTAAATTCATCAGCCAGTCTGAACTCGCTTGGCAACATTTCACCAGGCTGCCACCGACGCTCCACAATGAGCTGCTTAATATACTCGGCAACTTGCTGATAGAGCGGCTGGAACGCAAGACTGGGACCACTTAATTTGTGGTCGAACTGAGATGAAGACATGAAACCCTAACCTAATGCTTAATTTTTGTTGTTATATCATACACAAGAGTTATAGCGCATTTTTGATTTAAATCACACATAACTACAGGTGTAGATGCAAAATGTTACTTGAAACCCTAGTCCCTATGTTCATTCTATTGGGCTTTGCAACTGTACTGCAAACCTTAAGTGGGTTTGGCTTTGGGCTAATGGTGGTATCTAGTTTTACCTTGTTTAATTTACTTCCCCTTACCGCCACCACTTTTTTAATTAGCGTTTTAGGGTTAGTTAATTCAACCAGTATTGTCTTGAAGAACGTCCACCTTATCCACCGCAAGGCCTTCACGCTTGTGTTGATTGGCGGCATCCCTTTTATCGCTGTGGGCTATGCTCTGCTTGAATACCTTTCCGCTGGATTGTCGGTTTGGTTAAATATTCTGCTTGGGCTGGCAATATTAACCTGCTGTTTGCTACTTATTGTGAAAAGAAGCCAATCTGCTGCCTCAGGCAAAGGGTGGGACTTTTTGGTGTCTGGTGCATTGGGCGGCATATTAGGCGGGTTATTTTCTACTTTTGGGCCACCCGTTGTATTTCAGTGTTATCGTCAAAGCTGGTCTTTGAACGAAGTGCGATACACCCTGCTTGCAATCTTTAGTGTTACCGCGCTTATCCGTTTAGCCATGGTGCCTTTTGGGACACTGCCCGATCATACTACGGTTGTATCTACCCTCTTTGCTATCCCCCTGATATTAATATTTACGCGCATTGGTAGGCTGCTAGCTGCGCGAGTTGAACCAAGCGTGGTAAGATTACTGGCCATTAGTACATTAGCGCTTAGTGGGCTAACCTTGATTCTTCAAAACGTTCCCCACGTGTTTAACTAAATACAGGCTAGGAAGTATCAACTAATAGCAATAACGCCATTCACCGTTCCTCATACAATCCACACTTGTAATATTTTGCACTGAAAAGTGTAATTGCTCGTTGACAGCCAAGTTACATTTCATTAACTTATGTCTTATATAAGACACGAAGAGTGAAGTGATATGAGTAATGCATTTTCGGTAACCGAGCCAGACTGGAACAGCATAAAGGCGGCGGACATTACCGCGAGCCCTTATCTAGTAGACGATCATCACCTAGCGGTGCCTACCCAATATGGCAGTTTACTATTTTCTATCAGCCAATTCGGCTTACGTATTCAGTCGGGCGGTGAAAATGCGACCCTAGTTGATGGTTTTGACTATGGCATGCTTATTACTGCGCCAGATACTCAGCAACTGGTTTTCACAGGCGATGAGCAACACTGCACCATTAATGCAGGAGAGTATCGCTTAGAACTGTTTTCTGCTCCGCTTCATTTCAAACTTTATCGAAACGATATTGTAGTACAAGAGTCGGCTACCGACGGTCACTTCGTACGCCAACATCGCTTACCGCCTTTCGCAAAAACCGATGCGGGCTGGATTGTTTGCCTAGAACTTGGCGACGATGAATCCATATACGGCTTAGGTGAAAAGTGGGGCAAGCTAGATAAACGCGGCCAGTTGGTTCGTTCATATAATCATGATGCACTTGGCGTAAACACTGAAAAGTCTTATAAAAATACCCCTTACGCTTGGAGCCCTGAAGGCTGGAACCTTTTTGTTCACACGCCAACGCCGGTTACGCACGGAGTGGGCTATGCACCTTGGTCGCAGCGCGCATACGTTTGCGTGGTAGAAGACACCTTGCTAGATATGTTTTTGTATCATTGTGATAGCCCAGCGCAAAGTATTCATACTTACAGCAGCTTAACCGGCTTTGCCCCTGTTCCACCAAAGTGGAGCCTAGGCGTTATTCTTTCCAAGGCCTACTATAAAGACTCACAAGAGCTATTAGCTGTTGCCCGCGAAGTGCGTGAAAAGAACATGCCTTGCGACGTCATTACCCTAGATGGCCGGGCGTGGCAAGACACCGATACCCGTTTTGCATTTGAATGGGACCCAACTCGCTATGCCGATCCTAGGCCGGTTCTTGATGAACTAAAAGCAATGGACTTTAAAATTTGCGTATGGGAATACCCCATGATTTCAGTGAAAAACCCACTGTACGCAAAAGCCGCTGAAAAAGGCTGGTTAATTAAAGACAAACGCACAGGTGAAGCTTATCGCTACGAATGGGATTTAAGCCCCTTCGGTGAAGTACTTACGCCACTACCTGATTCAGGTATTTTAGATTTCACCCACCCAGACGCTTACGAATTTTGGAAAGAATCACACAAGCCTCTGTTCGAACTGGGTGTTGATATGATTAAAGCCGACTTTGGTGAGCAGTTAGAAGATGACAACATGCTCTCTTACAGCGGCGATTCAGGTGACCGGCTGCATAACGTATACAGCATGCTATATAACCGCTGCGTGTACGAAGCGGCTGAGAAATATTGTAAAACAGGGCCGTTTTTGTTCAGTCGTTCAGCATGGACCGGCAGCCAACGTTTTCCAGCCCAGTGGGGCGGCGATCCTCAAGCAGATTGGCATGGTTTAGCTGCTAGTATTCGCGGTAGCCTTTCATGGGGTATGTCGGGTGGTCCATTCTTCGCCACCGACATCGGCGGTTTCTATAAAGATACCCGTGACGCTGAACTCTACGTTCGCTGGGCACAGGCATCAGTGTTTTCTGCTCATATGCGTCTGCATGGCATTGGTCCTCGCGAACCTTGGTCATACGGTGAAGCAGCCTCTGATGCCGTATTCGACGCACTCAAACTACGTTACCGTTTACTGCCTTATTTAGAAAAAGCTACGCAACAAGCCAGTGAAACTGGCTTACCAGTGCAGCGTTCTATGGCACTCGCTTTCCCTAACGATCCACTTGCTCGCCAGTTTGAACAGCAATTCATGTGCGGCGAAAGCTTGTTAGTGGTGCCTTGTATTGTGCCTGGCGGTAAAGTGAAGTTCTATTTACCTGAGGGTGAATGGGTACGTTTTAATGCCGATAGCGCTTCACCAACAAACGATGACCCTTACCAAGGCGGTAAGTACTACGAGCAAATTCTAGGTTTGAATGAGCTGGCAGTATTTGTTCGCAAAGGTGAGCAAGTAGTTTTAGGCCCTGAGGTAGAGCATACCGAAATGGATATGTCTGCTACCACTATGTGGCCGCAATAGTCGTCGGAGTATTAGCATGAATGTGACGCTTACCTTACTGACCTGTATGGCCTTTATGGCCGTGGTCGCCATTATTTCGTACATGAAAACGAAAGGCGAAGTAAATACACAAGACGGCTATTTCTTAGCAGGTCGGGGGTTAACCGGCACTTTCATTGCAGGCTCGATGATCTTAACCAACCTCTCGGCAGAGCAGCTCATTGGGCTTAACGGCTCTGCGTTTGGGTACAATTTAAGTGCTATGGCATGGGAAGTTACCGCGGGTATTTCCACCATTATCATGGCGCTAATATTTTTGCCCCGCTACTTAGCGGGCGCTTTCTCTACCCTACCCGAGTTTTTACGTGACCGTTTCGATGACAACGTAAGAAGAATGACGGTAGTGTTATTTATGGTGGGTTACACCTTAATTACTATTCCTTCGGTGCTCTATTCAGGCTCTATTGCGGTACTTCGTTTATTCGACGTGCCTGGGTTATTGAATTTAAGTTATGAAGCCAGCCTTATTGTCACCATTATTATGGTGGGCAGTATCGGTGCCTTGTACGCCATATTCGGCGGTTTAAAAGCAGTGGCAGTGTCAGATACCATTAACGGTGTGGGCCTTCTTATTGTTGGGTTATTGGTGCCTATTTTAGGCTTAATTGCATTGGGTGATGGCAGCTTCGCGGCCGGCCTAACCACCATTGCAACAACCGAAACTGAAAAGCTTAATGCCATAGGTGGGGCGGATGATCCCGTGCCCTTCGGGACTATCTTTACCGGTATGATATTGGCCAACCTATTTTATTGGGGTACCAACCAATACGTGATTCAACGCACACTTGGTGCTAAGAACTTAATTGAAGGCCAAAAGGGCGTGTTGTTTTCCGGGTATTTTAAAGTACTCGTGCCCTTTATGATGATGTTACCTGGGGTTATTGCCTATCACTTGTATCAAAACGAAAACCTGCAAACTATCGACTTAGCCTACCCACACCTAGTGAAAGAAGTGCTACCACAATACTTGTCTGGTTTTTTCTTAGCCGTATTGTTAGGTGCCGTATTTAGTTCATTTAACTCACTATTAAATAGTGCGGCCACGCTGTTTTGTTTAGACGTATACAAACCCTTTAAGAAAGATAAGGTGAGTGATTCTCAGCTTATCCGTGTAGCCAAAATTACCAGTTTAGTTATTGCCGTGGTGTCCTTCATTACTGCACCACTGTTAATGCTGGCACCAGAAGGGTTGTGGCAAATTATCCGTATCTTTACCGGTTTTTATAATATTCCCGTTATTACCATTGTACTAGTTGGTTTATTTACTAAGAACGTGCCTGCCCTTGCTGCAAAAGTCGCCATTATCTTCCACGTAATTGCCTACGCATTATTGAAATTTGTGTGGCAAGTAGAGATTAACTTTATCCATATTTACGCTATTTTGTTTGCTATCGAGCTAGGTATTATGTTGGCCATCGGTCACTTCTATCCAATGGCGAAGCCATGGCGCTTTGTACCTAAAGCAGAGGTGGATATGACACCGTGGCGCTACGCTATTCCTTGCGCAATTGTACTGGTTGGTTTAATTGTGACCTTGTATTTAATGTTCTCACCGGTAGGTTTCGTGGGCGGCATTAGCAACGCCTTTATTCCCTCATTGGTGGGACTATGGAGCACCTGCTTTGTCGCCATCGGCATAACCCTTAAGTGGTGGCGTGCCAGATACGAACTAGGGTTAAAACGCTTAGCACACCAATAATACAAACAGGCGGCCTTGGCCGCCTTTTTTATTTCAGATGAACATGTTTATGGTGATGCGGATGAACATGTAAATTGTCACTCTCATCTCGACAAGGCTCACCAGGCAATTCAAATTCGATGGTGGTATGAGCCAAATTAAACGGTGCTAATCGATGTGACACCTCTTGCTTTAGAGACAGAAGTTTAGTGTTATCAATACTGCAATTAATTACCACGTGCGCTGTTAGCACATGCTGCTCGCCATCAAGAGACCAAAAGTGAACATGATGTAGCTCTTCAACATACTCCATGCTTAATAAGACATCAGAAATAGCCTGCTTCTGTGTATCATCAGGCGACCCTTGCAAAAACAACTTCATGGTTTGTACTACATATCTCAGCACGTTGAATAAGATAAATAGGGTAAATAAAATAGATAGGATTGGGTCGAGAATAGGCCAATCTACAAAATGTAAAACGATAGCTACAATGAGCACTGCTACCCAGCCCATAGTGTCTTCAATAAGGTGCCAGTTGAGCACCTTTTCATTCATTGAATGGCCGCCACTTAACTTATAAGCCGCATATCCGTTCACCAAAATGCCCATTATTGCCAAGCCCATCATGCCCTCTGTCATCGGCATTTCAGGGTTCGCCATCCGAGGGATAGCTTCTGATAAAACCCACGCTGAGCCTGCAACCAGAATGAGCCCGTTGATCATTGCACCCAAAAGGCTCAATCGCTTAAAACCATATGAGTATTTGTCGGTAGCCGATTTATTACCCAGTTTACTTAAGCACCATGCAAGGCCAATAGACAAGGTATCACCCAAATCGTGTACCGCATCGGCCATAATGGCAACACTGTTAGTTAACCACCCACCAATAAACTCAATAATGGTAAAGCAGAAGTTTAACCAGAATGCCCAGCCTATACGGGTGCTATCGGTTTCTGCATGGCTATGTCCGTGAGCATGTCCGTGAGAATGGTGGTGCATTATTTGTCACTCCTTTAATAGCATGTCCACTGCATACTGAAATTATAAACCGCTTCTTTGAAAACACGATACTTGTTAAAAAAACATGCAGTTCAACTGTCACAATAATAAATTTCCGTCGGCATTCAAGCGCGCAATAAAATGCTAAAAACGTCTATCTACCCCACACAAATAAATATTTTTTTAAAAAAATTTGAAAATTTTAAAATTTATGCTTGTATACAAAAGTATAACTTTAAAAAGTACTTTAAAAAAAACTTAAATATAATCAATACGTTGAATATTTGTTTTTTTCCTTCTCTATAATAGTTATTAAATTCAATAAGTAAGCATAATGTTTAACGCCTTTTAAAAGGGTAAAGACTGTGGTTATATATTTTCGCTGTCAATTGGGTTCGAATAATAACTTCAAAGCAACTCACTGATTTTAGAACAATTGTAATCTATTTCGTTAGGCAGCCCCGACTAAAGGTATGAGAGGAAACAAAATGAAAAAAAGAATAATGACAATAGCGCTACTTTCTACTATTTCTGCGTCAACACTTGCAGCAAGTGAAACATTTCAAGCGAATGTCGACGCGATGTCCGATGCTACTATCGCAGAAACTGCTACGCTTCACTTCGGTGCAATGCAACCGACAGTAGGCTCTGTGTGTACAATGGATGATACGGGCGCTGTATCAGGCGATTGCGATGTTTCAAATGCAAACATTGCTATTGGTCTAATTACAGTTTCAGGATTAGCTTCAAATGTTCCTGTGAATGTGACAGTGACAGGTGCATCTGGTACCAATGTTACTTTTGAAGCGAACTACGACATCAATGCAGCTGTGGCAACACACGACAATATCGCAGACGGCACATTGACTGCGGTTACTACAGACGCATCAGGTACTGATCTTACTATCGATGTATATGGTGACATGACAGTTGATTCGGCGTTATCGCCAGGCGACTCTTATACAGCTAACTATATAGTTGACGTTACGTTCCAGTAATCGTTTGAGGCGAGCGAGCTGCGTTCGCCTATTCTTTTCTATACTCGAAATCAAAAGTAAATATGATACTGATACGGCTGTTAACACCCATTCGCCTTTCTATTTTTCTTGTTATCTCTGTTGCTCTATTTTTTTCCAATGTGGCTAATGCAGATGTTTCGCTATCTAAATTTCGCATTTATTTTGATTCTAAATCCCGCTCAGACTCTATCCAAATACGTAACACAAGCTCAACGCCAATGTCTTACCGGGCAGAGTTATCCATTAATGCGATGACTGAAGAGGGGTTAGTGTACGCGGTCACAGAAGACCCGCTTACTGCATCAACGTTTATCAGATATTCTCCAAAACGCGGCAATATTCTACCCGGAGAACGTCAAGCGCTGCGCTTCGCGTTACGAAAGCCTGCTGGACTTGCTGATGGCGAGTACCGCGCTAATCTTCGCTTAGTCACAGAAATAGCGCCTGGTACGAACGGGAATGTAAACCTTGCCAGCAAACTTGCATACAATATTCCGATTATAGTGCGTCATGGACGCATTACCGCTGAAGCTTCAATGGTGAATCCTTCCACCATTATTTATAACGGGAAGCCACACGTACAAGTTTGGCTAAAACGTTCAGGCAATCGTTCGCTATTCGGGAACTTCATAATAGAGGATGCGGGAGGGGAAGAGATCGGTGTACTGAATAACGTAGCAGTCTATCGCCCTCTTGAACGTCGAAAAGTACTGATTCCCCTGCAAAACGCCAAAAAAGGGCCTGTTGTTATTCGTTTTACTGAAATTGATAAATTTGGTGGCGATATAGCGCTATCTATTGAACACGTTATAAAATAGCAGTCCGCTAGCGCGTCATGAGGATTCTATCCTTCATCTTCTTGTGTCTTACGGTGTTCGTCTCATGGGCGGAGCCCTGTCCTCCCATTTCTTCAACGGCTCGGGTGGCATTGGACGAAGACCAATTATTGATCAGTGTATTACGCCTTAACGGTCGTCCCCTATGGGATGGCTTTGACGTTTACCCTGTTGGTGAACGGTACCTCGTCCCCGCATCTCTGTTCGCTGACGCGCTTTCCCTAGACTGGGAAATATCAATGACTCAAGGAATTATACAATCGCAAGGCAATGACGATTTCTGCAGCTTCAACTATGCATTCAATCAAACCTTGCCCACGCTTAGTAATACGCCGCCTGATGCGCTTCTTTGGGCAGCCGATGATTTTGATATCTATATTGATACACGCATGATTGCGGCTTTATTGCAGATTGAACAAACGTTTAATTATACGTTGCTTCAGCTCAATCTTACTGGGCGTCTTCCCCTACATTCATCTTCAAACGCAAGCGCTGATAATCCGCAGCTACACTTTAAGCCTAACGTAGTGCCTGTAAGTAAAGTGGTTGAAGATCAATATCAGTTCTTCACTTCGCCATTAGTTACCTACCGTCTATCAAAACAAGATAGTGCGACCAGCGATAATCGCTTTTCCGCCAATATAAACGCAGGGTTCGATTTCTTATATCATTCAGCAAACCTTCGTGTGAGCAGAGTTGAAGACACGAGTGTTCATTACCTGCGATTTGGCAAAACCTTAAACGAAAACTACCAAGGTTCTGATAACGCCTTAGACAACTTTGCCTATGAGTTTGGCGATATACAGCTGCAAAGAGATGAACTCGTTACACGCTCTGGGCAGTCACTCGGCTTGATTTTACATAATGGGGATACTCGGCAGCGGCGCAGTTTTTCAAGCACTAGTATTGAAGAGTTCGTATTACCCGGCTGGCGGATACAACTTTTCAGAAATGGACAGTTTGTCGATGAGCAATTCAGTAACGAGGAGAACAAGGTACTTTTCGAAGATATTGAAACCTTCTATGGCGCAAACTTATTTGAGTTGAAGCTGTATGGGCCTGAAGGTCAGCAAGAAGTTCGAACTAAAACCGTCAATGTGGGTAATAACCAGCTAAGGCAGGGCAAGTTCGATTTTTTATTTGGGCTTACCGACAATCAATTTCGCTTATTGGATGGTCAAGTATCTACAACAGGAATAGGAAAAGCTACTGTCGCCAGGCTCGGCTACGGTCTCACCGATAGTGCGACACTATCTGCTAGCGTTCAACGCCTTTGGTTGGAAGATGAAATTGCCTCGTATGTCACAGCCGGTATTAATACCCAACTTTTCGGATCGGCACTCAAATTTGAGGTGTCAGATCAGGATACGGGTGGTTATGGTATGTTTTTAGGTTGGAACGGCAGGTTCAGCAATAACCTCAACTTGAATTTTTCTACCCGTTACTTTAACAATTTTTATAGTGATGCATACTCACAAGACGATGATATTAAGCACATTTCCTCGTTACGTTTGAACGGTAAAACTGAGTGGCTGGGCCGCTTCGGCTGGAACGCCAGTATGACCCACAGAGCCTATGAATTCGATGAACCCCAAAGTGCTGTTAACGTGAATTTGAATGACAACTTTCTGGGAGGGACTTTTGCTTCAGGGGTCAGCGTCTCTAATAATAGTAGCGATGCAGTCACTGGCCGATTGTATTACGCCAAAGACGTTAATGGATGGAACCTTTCTAGTGCCTGGAATTTTATTCCTTCAGATCGCTTTTCAACCGACAATTTCTATGTGTCGATGCGATGGCCACAATCGCTCACCCAACATCGAGAAACTCGCTTACGTTATAAAAGAGATAATGACAGTGCCTTGGAAATTAGACACCAACACAACTGGCGCTTTGAGTCGTTAAATATTGGGTTGGCAGCCAGCTTAATGGAGGGCGGAGATTGGTCAGTAAACCTTTCCTTAACCGGCAATACGAATGTTAACCCGTATACGCAGAGTTTGAATTTTGAACGCTCAGCGGGGGCAACCGCTGGACGCATAGATGCATTTGCCTACCTAGACGACAATAGAAATTTACGTAAAGACCCTGACGAAATGCCTATAGAAGGCGTTACGTTTACGGGAAGCTCACTATGGCGTGATAAAAGTACCGATGCAAATGGAATGGTTAGGCTCAATACTGGGGCCAGAGCACAAAACCTCACCTTAAAACCCGATTCGCTTCCTGACCCGTATATGTTGCCTGCCTCTGGCAAAGTACAAATACTGACCCACGCCGGCGGGGTTAATGAAACTCAATTCCCAGTACATACCTTTAATGATGTTGAGGGCACTATTTACGTAGTTGGTGATTCGTCTAGCCGTGGAGCAGGTTATGTTGACATAGCACTTATCGACAACACCGAACAAACAGTCGTTAAAACGCGAACAGAGAGCGATGGCTATTTTTATGTTAACGCTATTCCCCCTGGTGAGTATCGCATTGAAATAGATAAGGATTACCTCATTCAGAAAGGCTTAACGATTCAAACCAGTACGCTTTCATTTACCGCCCCAGCACAAGGCGATTCGGTTTTTATAGATGATATTTTGCTTGCGCGAGAAGCATCTTCATCTAACGAAAACTTTGCATACCATTCTGCAACCGTTGAGCCTGTTTCAAGCCCAGATATCATCCACAAATATGAAATACAAATTGGTATATTTAGGCATTCTCGCTCTATTTTTGAAGTGATGAAGCATTTGCCTATAGCACCTGAGTCTATTCAATTTCATCGCAATCATAGTGCAGCATTAACCTATGTAACGGTAGGCAGGTTTGACCTATTTAGCGAAGCCAAAATGATATTACAAAAACTCAATCAACACCCAGCCTTTAGTCACGCATTCATAAGCCCATCAGCGCGATATACCGGTGAACATTGGCGATTAGAGTCTGTATTAAAGGACATACAAGAACTTATTCAGAACTCACTTCATCAAATAGAATCCAGTTCCGCCGAACGCTATTGCCAGCTTGCAGCTTATCAAGCACTTAGCTCAATTAATCCCATGATTTTTATCGAGCACCCTGAACTGATGTTATTACCTAATAACAATGTATCCCCTTCGTTTTACCGCCTTGTCGCTCCTGCGGGTCCGACATCAGTTTGTGATGATCATTATTACGATGCAGAATACCGTAGCGGCTCATTTTCAGTCACTCGTGAAAGCTTACTAACAAAACAATAAAGGCGTTAATCGAAACTGCTAAACTCCAAGTTTTCTGATGCAATATTTCTAAGCAGTTTTTGCCTAAAAACCTTTTGGACAATCAGTTAACATTTTATTTTTATTCGCCAGATGACAAGGTTAAATTTTTGTACTAAATGCAGTAATTTAGCTCTACACTAAATAAAACTCATAAATTACAAAAAGTTAAGATTACACCTCGGGTAGATATATCCACATCAAGTAAACTAAATGTTAAAAATATCAAAGAGTGTTGTTGATCTTTCAATTAACGTGCATTAATCTTATGTAAGCGCTTTCAAACAGAAAAATAACAAACTTAAATGGAAGCGCTTACAAAACATAACTCGACGTGGTCAACGCGGCGTTTTAGATACCCATTTACTTAGCATTAGGGCTGAAGATAATGACTAAAAATGTAACTCAACTTTCTCGGATTGCTGCCGCGTTAACGGTCACAACTTTGATTGGCTGTGGCGGTGGAGCAACCACTTCTACAGATATAGACGCCGTTGACACTAGCGCCCCTGCAACAGGCTGGGAACTAGTGTGGAGCGACGAATTCGAAGACGCGACCATTAACGATAACAACTGGACACATGAAGTTAACTGCGATGGCGGTGGCAATAATGAAGCTCAGTGCTATACCGACAGCGACGAAAACGCATTCATTAGTGATGGTGCATTAAGCATTGTTGCATTACCTGCTGAAGAAGGTGCACAAAAGCCTTATACCTCAGCCCGCTTAATTACTCGTTACAAAGCAGATTTTAAATATGGCCGCATTGAAATGCGCGCCAAAATGCCATCGGGTCAAGGTAGTTGGCCTGCATTTTGGATGATGCCTACCGACGAAGTGTATGGTGGCTGGCCGCGTTCGGGTGAAATCGATATTTTTGAAGCGGTTAACCTTAAAGCTTTAGATGCAGATGGCAATCCGGAAGCACATATTCACGGTACCCTTCATTATGGCCAAGAATGGCCAAACAACGATAGCTCGGGCCAGTCCTATTCATTGCCTAATGGCGCCAACCCAGCAGATGATTTTCATACCTACGCGGTAGAGTGGCAAGAAGGCGAAATTCGTTGGTATATGGACGATTACTTGTATGCTACCCAGCGTCGTTCTGAAGTTCGTTACAACAGTAATGGTGAAGCCACTGGCTTATCACATCGTGGTTGGTACACCGAATACTTCGAACAAGGTACGGGTGAGCTAGTTACTCATTGGGATAACGCCCCATTCGATCAAGAATTCTACCTAATTCTAAACCTAGCAGTAGGCGGAAGCTGGCCTGAAGCGGTCAACGAAACGGGCATTGATGCAGAAGCATTTGAAAATGGCCAGAGCTTTGATATCGACTATGTTCGGGTTTATGAATGTGCCTCAAACCCAGATACAGGTGCTGGATGTGAAACTGTCCGTCCAGGCTACGACTCTCTTGACGATGCGCTTGTAGAAGGTGCCGCTCCAATTCCATCACCACCTTCAACAGGCATTGCAGAAAACCTGACTATTTTTGACGGTACCACCAACCCTAATTGGCCAGCATGGGATTGCTGCGGTGGTTCAACACCTGCGTTAGTAGAAGATAGTGCTGAAGGTCAGGTATATGAATTCAGCTTTGGTGCAGAACCTACTGTCATGGGCTTTATTAGCCGCGAGCTATTTATTACCGACCCAGCAGGTCAAGCATCACCCTTCGATGCCTCGCCTATGGAAGAAAACGGTAGCGTAAAATTCGACCTGAAGATGATGTCAGCGCCAAACGATACTGCCGCGAATTGGTCGTTTAAAATTGAAAGTGGCGAAGGCACTACTGCAGCTACCTTGCCGCTGGCGGATGGTTATGTTGGCCCTAATGACACGGCTGGCGATACACCCGAGCAAGGCGTATGGGAGTCATATGAGTTTCCATTAAGTGCACTAGCAGATGCGGGTCTAGATACCAGCGCTATTGACGTAATTATGGTATTCCCTGATTGGGGTGCAGGCGATGGCGCCGTTTATCGTTTAGCAAATGTTGAAATTTCACAAGAGTCTGCGTACCCAGAGTTGGTGATATTCGAAGACGAAATGAATCCTGACTGGCCGATGTGGGATTGCTGTGGCGGTTCAACTCCTACAGAAGAAATCGACAATGACGAACATGGTTTAACAGCCGAGTTTCGTATTGGCGCAGAACCTACTGTTATGGGCTTTATCACCCGTTCAGCGTCAGGTGGTGGCGACACGCCATTTGATGCATCTGCCTTAGCAGATGGCGGATTACTGCAATTCGATATGCGTGTTGTTAGCATGCCGAATGACGCAAGTGCCAGCTGGTTATTTAAAGTTGAGTCTAGCGACGGTGCCACTGCGGTTGAGTTACCTATCTCTGATAGCGTTGAAGGACAAGTACCCGCTGCCGGTGAATGGCAAACTTATACCTTTCCTATTGCTGACCTACAGGCTGCGGGCTTAGACCTAAGTGCCATCGATGTGATTATGGTATTTCCAGCCTGGGGCGCAGGTGAAGGCGCGGTATATCGCTTAGATAACGTGAAGTTTTACCACCCAGATGGTGACACTCCTGCTGCAACCGAACTAACTATATTCGCTGATACTGCGGCTGACCAATGGTCAATTTGGGATTGCTGCGGCGGTTCGACACCCACAGAAGAAGTGGATGATGCTGACCACGGCACAGTAGCTGAATTTCGCATTGGTGCAACACCTACCGTAATGGGCTTTCTTGCCGATGACGATGTGTATTTTGATGCCTCTTCATTACTTTCAACAGGCGTAGTGCGCTTTGAAATGAAAGTAAGCTCGGCGCCTAACGATGCATCAGCTCCTTGGCTATTTAAGATTGAATCAGGCGATGCCTCAACCGCTGTTGAGCTAGCTATTTCAGAGAGTCTAGAAGGTGCAGATCCAGTAACCGGCGAATGGCAAACCTATACCTTCCCACTTCAAACCTTGTATGACGCAGGTTTAGACATCAGCGCTATCGATGTTTTAATGGTGTTCCCCGCGTGGAGCCAAGGTGAAGGTGCGGTATACCGTATAGATAATGCTGAAATTGCAGCGCAATAACAAAGCTTCTGCCGCTTGCACACTCAAGCGGCAGCAATAAATTGATAAAGATTTAGTAGGTCAATTATGAAAAATACAACATTTAAAAAGACCCAGCTCGCCACATCAATGGCTTTGTTGTTGGGTTCAACTTTGGCATTTTCTACTTCTGCGCAAGAAGTAGAAAGACCAGAAACGCAAACGTCAGAAACTGCAGCCTCTGACAATAGCGTACCAAGTGAAGTTGAAGTTATTCAGGTGAGTGGTATTCGCGGCAGCATGATTCGTTCCATGGATCTAAAACGCAGCTCAAGCGGCGTTGTAGATGCCATTTCGGCAGAAGAGCTAGGTAAGTTTCCGGATACTAACCTTGCAGAATCGTTACAGCGTATTACCGGTGTGACTATCAGCCGTTCTAACGGTGAAGGTAGCCAAATTACCGTTCGTGGTTTTGGCCCAGAATTTAACTTGGTGACACTTAACGGTCGTCAAATGCCAGGTACCGGTTTCACCCGTTCATTTAACTTAGAGAACTTGTCATCTGAAGGGGTGAGTACTCTTGAGCTACACAAGACAGCACGTGCTGAAAACCCAAGTGGTGGGTTAGGTGCTACGGTAAATATCATTACCATGAAGCCTCTTTCTCGCCCTGGTCAACAAGCCTCGTTTTCGGCGAAGGGCATTTACGACACCTCTAATGTTGAAGGCGATGATGTAACACCAGAAATTGCTGGTGTTTACAGCAACACCTTCGTTGACGATATGTTTGGCTTCGGTGTGTCTTTCTCTCATCAAGAACGTGATTTCCAACAACAGGCCGCCAGCGTACAAGGTTGGGTGTTGCAAGAAAACGCAGACTTACCAGATTTAGATGCTGCTAACGTTGTTGATAATCGCACTAATATCACTGATGCAGCCTTCTTTGCAAAAGACATGAATTACAGCATTAATGATATACAGCGCGAACGCTCAAATGGTCAAGTTACCTTCCAATTCCGCCCTGTAGATAATTTCACTGCTACTGTTGATTACACCGCTACTCGCGCCACAACTGGCACAAACACGGTTGGCTGGGGTATATGGAATAACTTTGGCTCTAACATTAATGCCTACGAATTAGATGCCAACGGTACTGCGATTTATGCTGATATTAGCGGCGACGATGCATCATTCACTGCAAGCAGAAATACAACACGGGTTGATGCTCGCTCTTTAGGGGTAAATTTAGATTGGGAATTGAATGACGACTGGTTTTTCACCCTTGATTACCACGATTCATACAATGAAACCGACAATGGCTACGATGAAGGGTTAGGTAGTGCAGGCCAAATTATTTTAGGTTCTGATCAACTTATTTCTAAAGTATATGACTACCGTGAAGGTGAAATTCCGCAAGTTTATGTTAACTGGAATAACGGTACCAACGAAATTAACCCAGGTGAAATTGACTCTAACTTTAGCCAATTTATCTATTCTCCAGGCCGTTCTGACATCGAGCAACTTCAGTTAGACGGAACCTGGTTTAACTCAGCCTTTGATATTCCATTGGTAAAAATTGATTTCGGATATGCGCGAACTGAACAAACCTTAACAGGGTTCACCGCATGGAGTGGCTTGCGTGGCGGGCCGGGCTTCAGCCCTTCTTATACTGAAATATTCCCAGACGATATGTTCGTCAGGAACGACACCAGTGGCTTCCTAGACGCATTCTCTGGTGGCGGCGCTAGCATGAATCCTGGGTACTATTACACCTTTGACTTTGATGAAGCCGTTGCTCGTCAGCTAGCTTACCTTACCGCTGACGTGGTAGGTGAAAGTAACGCTTACTCGATTGACCCTTATTTCAGTGGCGATCCGTCAGTAAGTAATGTTGAAGAGACCACCGACTCTATTTATGTACAATCAGAGTGGGAATTCGAAGTTAGCGATTACTATGTTCAAGTAAACGCTGGCCTGCGTTATGAAGAAACGGAAGTACCTAGCGCCGCAGAAGTTCGCGTGCCAACTCAAGTTAACTGGGTAGCAGCGTCAGAGTGGATAACCCAATTTGAGGCTGACTTACAGCTTCAAGACTTTACGGGTGAGTACGATGTATTGCTACCGATGTTGGATATTAAAGTAGACGTCACCGACGACGTAGTCGCCCGTTTCTCATGGGGTAAATCAATTACTCGTGCGCCTATCGGTCTACTACAAGGTGGCCGTTCATTCAGTGGAAGCCCTAAAATTGGTTCTCGTACGGCAACAGAAGGCAATACAAGCTTGTTACCTTACGAATCAACTAACTTAGACCTTTCTTTTGAATGGTACTACGACGAAGCCAGTTACGCGTCTGTCGGTTTATTTAGAAAGTCAGTTAAAAACTATATTTCGTATTCAGCATCTGAAGAAACCTTCGAAGGCTTGAACGATATTTATCAAGGTCCTCGTTGGAACGAAGCAGTATCAGCGTTAGAAGCAGCAGGCGTGCAAGCAACTGACAGTGCTATCTATGGATACTTTGTAGATAACGGCTATGCAGATGCCGATGGCGTAGTAACTCCTAACGCAGATGACCCCTTAATTACATGGCGTGTAACCAAACCTCGTAACCTAAGCGATACACGAACGGTAGAGGGTATTGAACTCGCGGTTCAACATACATTTGGTGATACTGGCTTTGGTGTAGGTGCAAACGCAACCTTAGTAGATGGCGATGTGAAGTATGACCCTTACGATTTAAGCTCTGAGCAAAATCCGCTTGTGGGTATTAGTGATTCAGCTAACTTCCAAGTGTTTTATGAAAAAGAAGGCTTATCTGTGAAGGTGACGTATGCATGGCGTTCTGACTACATAGTTGGTATTGGTCAAGACCAAGGCTCTGCAGATAACCCAGCAACCCAGTTCGATACTTATGGACAGGTTGATGCCAGCGTAAACTACGATGTGAACGAAAACCTAACCGTGTTCCTTGAAGGTGTAAATATTAACGATGAAACTGAACAAGGTTACGGACGTTTTGAAGAGCAGTTCTTATTTGCTCGTCAATATGGTCCTCGCTACACTTTAGGTGCACGCTACACCTTCTAATCCTTTACGCCTGAAGGCTGAATTAAGAAGTTATAGTTTAGAAGTCATAGTTAAAAGCACTAGCTAAAAAATAAAAGCGGCGTAGAAATAAACCTCTACGCCGCTTTTTTATTGTTAATTTTTTACGTGGCTACGCAAGAGCCGGCGTATAAACTTCGAAAGTACTATTGCCCCGCAGCCAGTTGCTCTAATCTCAAGCCTTTTGCAGTGCGATGAGGGAAGCCTTCCCAATAAGTATGTTCTGCCTTCGGCTTACCATCTTCATCCATAGCCCACACGCCGTCATTTGATACTGGTACTAGGTCTAAATAAGCTTGCATTCCACTATCGTTTTTAAGGTATTTACCTAACCATGCGGTAACAAAGTGCTGTGCAATATTGTTCATCCGTGCGTTATTCCATACCGCGTCGATATAATGTGAACTCACATCAAAACCTAGTGCTTCATCAAATACGAAAGACTCTTCAGGGGCTGGCATGACTGCACCCGCATTATGATTTGCGTTGTCATAAGTAAGTAACGTGCGGTCTACGTTTTTTGCCCCTTCCCAAATGGCTCGCACGCCGTTTTTATACCCTGACACATCATCTTGTGAACCGGCCACCAGCATCATAGGAATAGCCACACTGTCTAAATCAAACATACGGTAATTCATACCCCAAGGCGCAAAACCAATAATCGTTTTTACACGAGAGTCGACCTTGTCTCTAATGCCAGTTTGATGGCGAGCCAAGGTACCAAAGGGCGCACTCAGTTTGCTATTTACCGCTTGTTCGGTAATGCCAGCACCCGCGTTAATTACCGCACCATATCCCCCCATAGAATAGCCAATAATACCTGTGTTACTGGCATCGGCTAATTGGTATAAGAATGAACCTTCCTCTTTTGCCATGGTTTCAATTTGCGATAGCACGAATAACTGATCGACAGAGCGATTCACTAACGTAGATGCAAAGGCCGCTTGTGTACGATAGGTAGAGTCGGTGTGATCAATCGACACCACTACATAGCCTTTCGAGGCAATGTTTTCCGCTAAATGTGCTAATAAAAAACGGTTACCAGGATACCCATGAGATACCAATACTAATGGGAACGCCTTTTTAGTTTCTAAAGGCGCAGCATCCCTTACCGCTTTGCCATGCAATTCAACTTGCTGTTTGCCATCGCGAATAAACGCATTTAGCACTGTATCGCCAGTACTGCCTTTTTGTGCTGGATACCAAACCTCTAGGGTTAGTGGGCGGTCATAAGTAGGAAGAGTGCTTGGTTTAGGTTGGCTAGCATCAAGCGCTAGAATATCAATCTGCTTGGGGTTGACCACCTCAAGTTTACGAACCCCAATATCATACTCGCCATAGGCCGAAAGCGCTGGCGCATCAGGGCGTTGGGTATCAATTCTATTCTCTGCGTACCCGCTTGTAGCGCTACCTATGCACAACACAATACATAGACCTTTAAACAAAATTTGTTTATTCATTCCCATACCTAACTTCCTTCCAAACATTTTGATATTCCTAGTTAAATCAATAATTATGCTCACATAACTGTGACACTTTAGGGATAGCATTAAAAGCACATTAACTGAATTACCCGATAAATTTAGACTTACCTACTTTCATGAGTTTTCAGCGCCTCAATTTAACGGTCTAATGCAAGACAAACCAGCGCATTTATTGTTATAAACTTGTATAAATAAAATATATAGCGACTATTCACGAACTAAAACCACCTAACAAACTCAAGATTAAACACAATAAAAACAAACACTTAGTTTGCACCGACCGAATCTAAGCTCACTTTACACCTCTCGAACCCATAATTAACAAAAAGATTGCAATTGATTTACTTTTTGGTTAAATTTTGACTATCTTCTGTCTTATATAAGACAAATGAGCAAGGCAATAAGATAAATAAGCATTACGCGTTAACTACAACGTAAGCGAAATTAAAGAAAAGACCGTCGGACACACGGCAGATAAAACTGGATAAAACCCATAAAAAAGAATTCGTGGAGAACACCATGTTACTAAGACCTAGCACGCTACATTCAAGTATTACTCGGGCATTAGCCATTGGTACTTGTATGACCATTGGCTTTGCAGCCAGCGCCCAAGAAGCAGAAACTGCCGAGCCCAAAGGCTTGGAAAAAATAACCGTTACATCACAAAAACGAGTGGAAAGCCTAAATGAAGTGCCTGTTGCGGTTTCGGTTTTACGCGAAGACCAAATTAATGCTGCATTTTCTAACAACATTGAAGGTCTACAAGCATTAGTACCATCGGTCAGTTTCCGTAAAGGTAACACCACACGGAACTCCGCCATTACCGTTCGTGGTATTGGAACTATTTCATTTAGTGTGGCTGCTGAGCCGAGTGTTTCTACTGTTGTAGACGGCGTAGTATTAGGTCGTGCTGGGCAAGCGTTTGTTGATTTATACGATCTTGAGCGTATTGAGGTATTACGTGGCCCACAGGGTACATTATTTGGTAAGAATGCGTCGGCGGGTGTGGTAAATATCACAACCAAGCGCCCTACTGATGAGTTTGAAGGAACAGCCGAAATAAGCCTGTTTCAAGACAATGAATACCGCTTAAAAACGAGTGTGTCAGGTGCATTAAACGATAATGTAAACGGTAGTCTAACGGTGCTTAAATCGCAGTTCGATGGCTACATTAAAAACGTTTATAACAACGAAATGACCAACGGCTACGACAAAGAAGGCGTTCGTGCCATGCTTGATATGGAAGCGGGCAACGACACCGACATTCTTTTCATTTTTGAAAACGTGAAATCTGATGATAGCTGCTGTGCCGATTTAGAACTTTCACCAAGTTACCGTCACCCTGATTCTGAAGCACTACCAAACAGTACTGGTGATGGCGATTTAGATTTAGAACAGCGCCTTATTGATCATGACTTTGAAACTCGCACATTAGATGAAACCACAGGTTTCTCAATGCAAGTTGACACCATGTTTGGTGACCATCAGTTTACTTCAATCACGGCGTACCGTGATTGGGACAATACAGAGTTCCGTGAAGGTGATTTCACCTCAACAGCCGGCACCCGTCCTTTCCCTGTGTTTGGCGAACCGTTCCAATTACACGATATTGGCGCACAAAACTGGAAACAAACGTCTCAAGAATTCCGTATTGCTTCGCCTGTGGGTGAGGCATTCGATTACCAAGTGGGCGCGTTCTGGTGGACACAAAAATCTGAACGTAACTTTACCCGTGATGCAAGTTGTCAAAATAACGCCGGCCAGTTCCCTGCGGCTATCAGTACTTACTTAACGGATACCTTAGGTATAGCTGACCCAACTGACGATCAAGTGAATCAGTTCATTGCTGATGAAGGTCTTAGCTGTAATTCAAACGATATTGTAAGTGCAACGGCATACATGGAAACCCAGTTTGATAACTGGGCACTATTTGCTGATGGTAAATACCATATTAATGACGATTTACGTCTGCTATTTGGTATTCGTTATACCGATGATGAAGTAAGCTACTCTCATAACCGAAGCAGTAATGACCAATACAGCCGTACTGGTGTAGGTGTACGTAGCTTCGACACTGACTACAGCGGTAAGACTGACGAAACTAATGTTTCAGGCAAGTTGGGTGTGCAGTATGACTTAACTGATAACAGCATGACGTATTTCACCTTCTCACAAGGCTACAAAGGCCCTGCGTTTAACGTGTTCTACAACATGTCAGACAAAGATACCTTGCCTATTGGTGAAGAAACATCGGATGCTTACGAGCTAGGTTATAAGTACGCCAGTCGCAGCGTAATTTTTAACGCCGCTATTTTCAGAACGGATATCGATGGTTTCCAAGCAAATAACTCAGAGTTACTTGATTCAGTTACTATCACTCGCTTAACCAATGCAGGGTCGGTCACCACACAAGGTTTCGAGTTTGATTTCATGTGGCAAGCTACAGACAACCTATCGTTGACTGGTGGTTTATCGAAAGTAGATGCTGAAGTTGATAAGTTCTTATGCCTCGGAGCCGATTGTGGCGGTAGTTCAGGCGCTGACTTACCTTTCTCTCCAGACCTAAAATACTCAGTAACTGGTGAGTATATTTGGGAGATGGACAGCGTGGACATTATCTTAAACGGTTCTTACGTTTACACTGACGACATGTTCGTAGGTGCACCAGGTGCGTTTGCAGCGGAAAACGACCCTGCTGTGTTACCTGACTATGCCATCCTTAATGCAAGCTTAGCGTTTTCGTTCCAAGATGATGACTACCGCATCAGCCTTATTGGTAAGAACTTGACCGACGAAAGCTATGTAACCACTTACAGTGGCGATAACTTCCGTTATCAAATCCCGCGTGATGCAGACCGTTACTTCGGTGTACAACTTCGCGCTAGATTCTAAAGACAAATTATACATGTGTGTTTAAGGCGTCGTTAAGGCGCCTTTTTTTGTTATCTTTTCAAGCTTCCTGCGCTTTGTAATCAAGCGCGCATTCATTTCACGCCCTGCCATATAACTTACCGCGGCTTAAAACCAAGTACCGTATTGCGCTCATGGTGTTGTAGCTCTGCTAGCGCCTGTTGCTGTTGCTCATTAGGTGTTAGCGACGAATAAACCGGCGAAGTCGCCTGTAATTCATCGTCATCATGGGTGTTTTGATGGGCGTGATTTAGTTGGGTATCAGTATGATGGCTGGAGTTAGTTTTACTCTGATTGCCTTTTTCATCAAGCGTAAAGGTTGCACTAGGTTGTAGAGCCACCGGAACAACATGAGTAGCAACAATGACGAGCCGCGAACGAGCACTCTCATTAATAACCTCGGCGACTCGCTGCTGTGCTTCGTAGTCTAGCCCTTCAAAAGGTTCATCAATTAATAACACATCGGGCGTCGCTAATAGGGCTCTGGCCAATGCTAAGCGTTTACTTTCACCACCAGATAAAGCCCTTCCCCCTTTACCAATCCATTCAGCCAACGCAGAAAGGTGCTGTAAACCAACACGCGCTAAAACTTCGCGCATAGACTCTTCACTTATTCCAGTCGCAGCAGGGTCTAGGTTGAGTTTAATGGTACCGGCCAATATGATGGGTTGCTGTTCAACGTAAAGCCATTTATCTAGCATCCCTTGGGAAGTAGCAACATTGTCTATTGAGCGGCGCCCTTCAAAAGGAAGTAGCCCGCATATTGCTTGCAGAGCGCTCGACTTACCGCAGCCAGAATAGCCTTTGATCACGCTAAGCCCTAACGCATGAAACTGCATGTTGACCGCAGGTAGGTTTCTATCTTGTGCCACAAAGCTTTCTAATGAAAGTGATGCGCTGGGTTTATGCGCACTTAATAAGGGTAAAGGCTGAGTGTGCATTGCCTGTAGCTCTGCATTGCTATGTTGCCACTTTGCGAACTTAACCACACTACTAAAAGTGGCGTTTGCCCAGTCTGGCGCGGCTAACAGAACCATAGGCGTGATAAGCGCAAGCGGAACGAAATAGGCCGCCGAGTTAGCACTAACAACAACCAGAACAACCAAACTAAATACACCACCTTGGAAAAGCCACATGGCTCTGGACACTAGCGCCTGTTCTTTTAACTGTGCATCTTGTGCATGCTGGGTACTCGGTGCATTAAACAAGCCTTTTGCCGTTTTTGATTTGAGGTGCCATAAGCTACTTGCTTGAAAAAACGTTGCGCTTTGTTGCCGAAATTCAAGCTCTTCCTGCGACGTTTTAGCCACAATTTTAAGCCCGTAAATCGTGGTGATAATGCTGACTACCAACCACAACCCAGCTAGAACGATGAAAAAGCCATAACCCGGCACATCCATGAAATACCCTGTGAGCAACATGCCTGTCATTAGCAGCGTCACCGAGGCGAGTGGCGAAACCCATGCAATAAAAGCTGATGCCAGTTGCTCCGTATGGTTCGCGAGCGCTTCAACTGTCCATGCTTTGCTTTCAAGGCGTTTTGCCGCTAATTGCTCAAACACAGCTAACCGTGCTTTGGCAATTCGAGTCAATAAATCGTTATGTCCAAGCCACATGGTGGTATAACCAGAAGCTATTCGAAGTAGTGCGAGCCCTCGAATCACCACCGCTGGGATCACATAGTTAAATCCTAAAGGTGCTATTGCGCTAATGGCAATAAACCACGATGAAATGATAAGAATACTCAAGCCCGCTATTCCATGAAGCAGGGCCAAGCCCAAAGCGCCATACGCGGCCATTGACGTCTTCCCAGTTATTAGCGTCTGCCCGGTTATTGGCGAAGACTCATCTGATGAAGATTTACCTAGCGTAGATGCAACAGGTTTTATAGATTTGGGGGTAGATTTCATTTCACGGTTACCTCGCCATCGGCAATACGCCAATGGGTGTCAAACCAGTGCGCAGGCAATAGTTTATGCGACGCCCAAATAACGGTCTTATCTTGTGTGACGCGAGCAATAAGTTGTGAAAGGCGGTGGTGCTGCTCATCGGGGATATGCGCAGTGGGCTCATCTAACAACCAAATATCAGGGTTTCTTAACAGACCGCGAGCTAACGCAAGCCGCTGCGCTTCGCCACCAGAGAGGCTGGGATACTCGGTCATCAAGGTATCTAGGCCATTAGGCAGCGACGAAAGCCAATCAGCTAGCTCAACTGAATTTAGCACCTCGCACAACGCACTATCGCTATAGTAGGCATCCAGTAAAAGGTTGTCTCTCACACTACCAGGTAAAACAACTGGGGTTTGACTCACCCATACACAGCTGCCGTCAAAGCTTTGGGAAGCTTTACGATGACCCGCTAGGGCCTCAAGCAATACCGTTTTACCGCTACCAGAAACGCCGTTTAGGCGAATATGCTCTCCTAAAGCAACCTTCAGGTGTTCGGCTTTAAGCAAGTTAGATACTCGAAAATCTTGCGCATCAAACCCCACAAACGGTTTGTTCTTCATTTCGCCTTTAGTCGCTTCTCTGTCCTGGGCAGGCGCATTGTCGTTCAACGTAGTAAACAAGGGAAATAAACACTCGCTGGCCGCTTCAGCTTCAGCTTTTTGATGATATACCTGCCCCAGCTTTTTCATTTCGCTCAGAATCAGTGGCACTGTAAGCAACACCCAAAGCCCTTGCTGCAAGGAAATATCCGGGCCTAAGCTAAGTTCACCTAAAAGTGAAAATCCAATAAATACCGCAACTAAGGCTACCGATAAGGTGGCAAAAAAATCCAATACTGACGATGATAAAAATGCGACACCTACCACCCGCATAGTGCGCTTGTTAAGTTGTTCGCTGGCGTTATTAAGTAACCGCTTTTGCGTGTTGTGTGCACGATAACTCGCCATTAGAGGCAGTGCATTGAGTCTATCGGTAAACAACCCGCCAAGCCGCTCAAGTGCCACAAAATGCTTGCGATGTAAGCTGGCGGCACCTTTCCCGACAATGACCATAAACAAAGGAACAATCGGGAGGGCTACAGCTAACCCCATACCTATGACAGGGTTTACGTAAAAAATAACCACTAGCGCCATCAATGGGACAAGCACAGCAACATATTGCTGTACGCGGTAATCGAAAGCCCAATTGGCGATAGCGCGAACATGCTTCACCCAAAGTGTTTGCCAGTAAAAAAGTGAATGTTGACGAATGAGGGCGTGCTGTTGCTCGGCGAAGATAAGTTGTAAGTTTTGCTCCATAGCCTGCATTAACTGGCTTTTGTATGACAACGTTAGCGTGTTCACTAACCCTTGAACTATCCAACAAATAAACAGCGCTATGCATAAACCTTTAATATGAAATAGGCTTGCTCTATGGGTATCGACCACCCATTCGTGCATGGCATGAGCAAAAAAATAGAAAGCGACAATCAGTGAAAAAAGAGACAGACACTTGACTAAAGTAATTATTAAAACCCGTCTGCGCACGCCAAGCTTGTGCGTGTTATCGAGTTGATTAAACTTAGCTTGAAATGTCTGCCTGTCTAACTTTTTCATTGACTTTATCGCACTGCCTATCTTTTAAAATAGCGGGTTAAAATAACGGTTAAAGTAAAGACAACGAGCGTTGAAAACACAAGCTCGTTGCCTTTTACGTTTTATATTACGCTATGAATATTAATCAGTTATTCGGCGTCTTCTGGGCGGTCCATGTCTTCGGTAGACTCGAGCCACATGGCATTTAAAATACCGAATGAACACGCTAGCAGTACGCCGAGGATCCAAGTGAAATACCACATATGCTACTCCTTAATAAATAGTGTGAGATTGATCTAAGTCGCTATTTTTGACTCGCCCACGCATTACATAATAGCCATAGGCGGTATAACACAAGATGATAGGCACAAAGATACAAGCCACAATGAACATGATATTTAGAGTTAAATGACTAGAGGTGGCATCCCATACCGTAAGACTAGCTTCTGGCATAGTGATACTGGGCATTAAGAACGGGAACATTGAGAAGCCCGCAGTTAAAATAACGCCAGCAATCAGTAGTGCACTTGAAACAAATGCCATCCCTGCATTCCCTTTACGAGAAAACATGGCACATGCAAGCCCTGCTACCACACCTAATACAGGCGCAATCATCATCCATGGATATCGTGAGTAGTTCGTCATCCATGCACCCGCTTCAATAGCGACTTCTTTTTTCATTGGATTCGATGTGGCTAAGGTATCTACGGTAGAGGTAATAACAAAACCATCTAACCCGAAGGCTACCCACGCACCGGCAATCAAAAACAAGGCTACTGCTACTAGGCTTAATATAAACGACGTTACACGTGCTCTAGATTCAATGAAACCATCCGTTTTCATTTGTAACCAGGTAGCGCCGTGATTCAGTAAGATAGCCACTGACAATAACCCAGATACAAGCGCAAATGGAGTAAGCAAACCAAAGAAAGAGCCGGTGTACGTTGATTTAAGTGTGTTGTCGAATTCAAACGGCACACCTAATAACAAGTTACCAAAGGCCACGCCAAAGATAAGCGCAGGAATGAAACCGCCAGCAAACAATGCCCAATCCCATGCTTTTCGCCACTGAGCATTTGGCAGTTTACTGCGATAATCAAATCCAATTGGACGCATCCAAAGCGCAATTAGCGTTAGTGCTAGGGCTAAGTAAAAGCCTGAGAAAGCAGTAGCATAAATCATCGGCCAGGCTGCAAAAATGGCACCACCTGCCGTAATAAACCACACTTGATTTCCATCCCAATGCGGCCCAATGGTATTAATCATTACGCGACGTTCTTTGTCAGTTTTACCAATAATGGTCAGCAGTGAACCTACACCTAAGTCGAACCCATCTGTTACTGCGAAACCAATCAATAGCACACCAATAAGGCACCACCAGGCTACGCGAAGAAATTCATAATCAATCATGCGTTTGCTCCTTTTGCATCAAAGTCGATTAGGTCGTCATCTTCATCACTATGATTATCTTCAGGCGGTACTGGCCCTTTTTTGGCGAACTTCTTCATCAAGTAAAACGCAACAATGAACATTACAGTGTAAAACGCTGAGTAGGCGACTAACGTAGTAACAATGTCAGAAATAGACAAATTAGACGTTGATGCATGCACTGGCAGAATCTCTGCAATAGACCAAGGCTGGCGACCAAACTCAGCCACAAACCAACCGGCTTCACACGCAACCCAAGGCAGCGGCAAGCTATACAATGATGCTTTCAACAACCAGCGAGGCTGCGTAATTTTATGTTGAGTGCTGTAATAGAAGGCAGCCAAGAACACGGCTAGCATAATAAAGCCTGATACCACCATTAATCGGAAACTCCAAAATAAGGGGGCGACTTTAGGAATACTGTAATCTACTGCTTTTTGTAAGGCCGCTTCAGAAGGCTGTGTGACATCATCCGTAAATGGCTCTAATAACATGGCATAGCCCATATTATCTTTGTGTGCTTCAAACACGGCTCTTTCGTCTGCTGAAGCCGTTCCATCTCGAACACTATCGAGCAAACCGTACGCTTTAATACCATCAAGAATACGTAAACGGTTTTCGGCTTTAATATCTTTTAGGCCTTTCACTTCCTCGGTAAGTGAACGAGTAGCAATAATGCCCATTGCCCAAGGAATTTGAAGTGCGTATTCGGTTTCCTCTTTTTCATCATTAGGAATACCAAATACGGTAAAAGGCGCAGGTGCTGGGTGGGTCTCATATTCCGCTTCAACCGCAGCCAATTTCACTTTTTGCACTTCACCTAATTCGTAACCACTTTCGTCACCAAGCACAATCACTGACAAGGTAGCCGCTAGGCCGAAGCTAGCCGCAATAGCGAAAGAACGACGGGCAAATGCGATATGCTTATGGTTAAGTAGGTAATAACTAGAAATGGCCAATACAAACATGGCACCTGTTACGTAGCCCGCTGAGACGGTATGCACAAACTTAACTTGCGCGACAGGGTTGAAGATAACCTCGGCAAAACTTGTCATTTCCATGCGCATGGCTTCAAAGTTAAATTCTGCGCCTACAGGGTATTGCATCCAACCATTGGCAATGAGTATCCATAGTGCTGAGAAGTTAGAACCAATAGCCACCAACCAAGTGGTCATTAAGTGTCTTCCCTTCGACATTTTATCCCAGCCGAAGAAGAACAACCCAACGAAAGTCGATTCTAGGAAGAACGCCATTAAACCCTCTATCGCCAGCGGCGCCCCAAAAATATCCCCTACATAGTGAGAATAGTAGGACCAATTCATACCGAACTGAAACTCCATAGTGAGGCCGGTGGCCACACCAATGGCAAAGTTAATACCAAACAACTTGCCCCAAAACTGAGTCATTTGTTTGTAAATTTCTTTGCCTGTCATCACATAAACGGATTCCATAATGGCAAGCATGAAACTCAACCCTAAGGTTAAGGGCACAAATATAAAGTGGAACATCGCAGTTAGCGCAAATTGCCACCGCGATAGTTCGACTAGCGTATCGCTCATGGGTATTCTCCCTAGTTAAAAACAGTACGGCAAGCCGCTAAAATTCTATATAAATCATAAACCTTAACTAAAAGGCCGCACCGTAAGACTTATACTTCCTGTATGAGGTTTAGCAAGCTTTACGCCAGCTAAGGCCCTACAGCTCCTAACCTTATGTATCCCCTACTGTGCCGCGTAATTATTCCACTAAGTCGTACTAGCCGCGTTGATCCATCTCAAACAAGATGAGAGGAAATTGCGCCAAAAATGACAATCACCGCCATTTTTGACAGAAGGGAATTAAATGAAGTAACGGATCAAAAAATCTGAAAGTGGAGGGTTTGCAAAAAGCACTTGAAAGGAATTAGGTGAATAGAAATAAGTAAAGAGAGTAAGAAGAAATAGGCGAGAGGCGATAGAGATGCAACTGAGCCAGTAAAGGCCCGTTGCATCTTCTAAATAAAGAAATGGCTATTCGGGTGAATAGGTAAGCGTGAAAGCCCCTCTTAAACTGCCCGGCGCAAAACCCGTGGCGGTATCTTCAGGGTATTTATCCTTAATAATATCTAACACTGCTGGGGCCACGTTATTGCCATGACAGGCTGTACATACTTGCCCCGTAACAATCGCTGACATATAGCGCAATTCACCTGTTTCTTCATTCCATTGTGATGCCTCTAGCGGCATAGGCAATTGCTTAGATAAGGCATCTGCAAACTCGTGCAATTGAGCTTCTTCCCATTTATCAGGTTTGTTGTCTTGATTGCGCACCTGCAGCGCGGTACGCCCTACCGTCCAACCATCCTTTTTGAGTGCTTCTGCAATAGGCCCAGCAGCCACATAACACTCTTCTACCCCTGCTTCCAAACCACCTTTTGAAATAGCTTGCTGAAGCCTCGATTTTAACGCGCCCCCTAGTGCTTTGGCATTGCTACGTGCTTGATTTAGCTTATCTTCGGGGCCTGCTAATGTCGCAGTTTTTAGGACATGTTCAGACGCAATTTTATCTTGAGGAAACTGAGCTTCGGCGAACAATGCAGTTGATACGAGTAATCCACTTATCGCACTAACCGTTAATAACGTTTTCATAGTTTTTCCTGATGCGAGAAGGTTATCCCCTCGTATTATTTGGTCATTATGTGGCGTGATGCTACCCACGTATTCGTTTAGAGACCTACAAAGGTCGTGCCAATGTGATACCTTAAACCTAGATTAATTACCTTATGGGTGTAGGTTGTATCTATACCGCACGCGCACCCACCCCGTATCGCTAGGTGAAGCTGTTACATGAATATCTCGATTGTTCAGGCAATGATAGATGCCATCGATAAACCCGCTATTTTCATTAATCATCAGTATGTAATAGAAGCGGTTAATCAGCCTTATCGCAATACCTACCCTGTGGATATTATTCCGGGTAAAAGTCAGTGTTTTAAGGTGTCACACGGTAATACTAAGCCTTGTGATCAATGCGGTGAAAGCTGCCCTATTCAGCAATGCAAAGACACCGGCCGGACTGCAAGTGTGGTTCACATTCACACCACAAAAAGCGGTCAAAGCTATTGTGATATTCTCATGCGGCCGGTTCACGACGCTAATGGCGACCTGCTTGGTTACTTAGAGATATTAGATAAACTCGCGTTTGCATCAAATTACCCTACCAAGGGTAAAATGATAGGTGAGTCTCCCGCCTTTAAAGCCATGCTGAATAAAATTAACCGGGCCGCAAAATCTGATATAGCCGTGTTGCTTCAAGGTGAAACGGGCACAGGTAAAGAGCTGGTTTCTCATGCCCTGCACACCAGTAGCCACCGCGCCGAAAAACCTTTTGTGGTAATAGAGTGTACGGGGTTAGCTGATACGCTTTTTGAATCGGAGTTATTCGGCTACGAGAAAGGCGCTTTTACTGGCGCACAATCAAACAAAAAAGGATTAGTTGATGCCGCCCAAGGCGGAACGCTATTTTTTGATGAAGTTGGCGATGTGCCTCTTACCATGCAGGTGAAGTTACTGCGACTGCTTGAAACTCAAACCTACCGCCCAGTTGGAAGCGTACAAGTAAAAAAAGCCGATTTCCGTTTAGTATGCGCTACCCATAAAGACTTAAAATCCTTAGTGGAAAAAGGTGAATTCAGACAAGATCTTTACTACCGTATTGCAGGTTTCCCCATACACCTTCCGCCACTTCGTGAGCGTCAAAGTGACATTGCATTGCTGTGCAGCCACATGTTGCATGAACTGCCTTCGAAAAAGCGTTTACACAAATCCACTATTGAAATGCTAACCAACTATACCTACCCAGGTAATATTCGAGAGCTTAAAAATATTGTGGAACAGGCATACTTGTTGGCAGATGAAAATGTGATTTACCCAACCGATTTGCCCGAGCTAGTTAGCGAACTCACTGTCCACACAAATGAAAGAGTGCTCACTCTGGAAGCTGCTGAAGCTAAGTACCTTGAAAAGGTAGTGGCAAAGCACGAAGGCAGTATAGACACTCTTGCCAATGCACTTGGCGTCAGCCAGCGGACGTTATATCGTAAGCTTCAATCGCTAGGGTTAAAGGTTAAGGGTTAAATAGCTCGCAGTAAAAACCCTTTCAACATCCTATTTTTAACGTATTATTAGATAAGTTCCGGTAGAAATAGAATACTGCTTTGCCATTGAAGTCATTATTTACACTGCTAGTATGCCTAACCCTGCTATTGCAAAATGCGATGGCATTGGGGCTTGCGGCTGTTTCAATGGAAAAGGCCCAGCAATTTACTACCCAGTTTAACGACAGCAACAACGATATAGAGCTTATCTGTACCGGCAGTACCATGCGCTGGATATCATTAAGCGCTACTGAACATGCCGGTGAGTTTGTTTATGTTAGTGTCGATATTAGCAAAATACCGGTAAAACATGTCGACTGTACCAATAGCTTACTTTCTGATTTACCCAACGCGGTAAAGTCGCCTGAGTTTTCACTTCCCTTAATAACCTTTGTTAGTTATAACAACCTTGCTACTGCCATTGCACAGCGGCCCTATACGGCATACGCCTACGCGGCTCCGCTGTCACGCGCTCCACCCCTTTCATAGTTTTCCCATAACACTTTATTTATAACGCGCTTTTATCAGCTTTATCGCTGATGTTGTTTAATTAAAATGGATTAATTATGAAAAAAACAGCCATTGCACTAGCAGTATGTACTGCTGGTTTTTCCCCTTTTTTGTATGCTCAAGACACCGCTTCAACAGAAGTAATTACCGTTATTGGCGAGCCGCTCACCCTCACTAATAATGCGCCGGTTTCGGCCTCTACCAATACCGAAGCTGACTATGGCGATCAACTCGCCGCCCTTCCTGGCGTAACTATTTCACGAAACGGCCCCGTAACCGGGTTAATTCAATACCGTGGCCTTTATGGTGATAGAGTCGGCGTGACTATTGATGGTGTAGATATTGCGGGCGCAGGCCCTAACGCTATGGATTCCCCGCTTTCACATGTGTTACCTGAACCCGGCCTTCAGGCCGTGCTGTATCGCGGAATAGTACCGGTAAGTGCAGGGGTTGAAACCTTAGGCGGTAAACTAGACATTCGTGCCGACGCTCAGCACTTGTTTGCACAAGCTAATGGCCTGCAGTTTAATGCCAGCGCCGGTGCGTTTTCTCCCGGCGATGCACAGCAGTACCAAGCCAATGCATTTTATGGCACAGACAATGGCTTTTTTAGCGGCGCATTTACCCACCAGCAACGTGACGAGCGCGAGGCTGCCTCTAACGATGCAGGCTCAAACATAACTATCCCTAATTCTCAGTACCAAAGAAACGGCGGTAAACTTCGTGCAGGCTATAGTTGGGGCAAGCATAGCCTAGATGTCAGCTACCAAACACTGAACACTAACAACAGTGGTACTGCAGCCCTTGCCATGGATATTACGTTTATAGATGCGGCGTGGTATCGCTTAGGTTATCAATACCAAGCCGATGATGAGCGTATGCTAAAAGTCAGCGTGTTTGGAAATAGCAACCAACACGCCATGGATAACGCATCCCAGCGCGCAATTTCGATGGCCAGCATGGCCAGACAAAACGACGCCGACTCTGTCGGTCAGGGTGTAGAGGCGACCTATGTTACCCCTGCCCTTGATGGTGAACTTGAAGTAGGTTTTAGCCATTTACACAGTCGAAATAATTCTGTTATCACCAACCCGAATAACAGCGCATTTTATATCAATAACTTTAGCGATATTACCCGCGATACTTACAGTGGTTTTACCGAATGGCATAGAACAACCGACACCGCTGATTACCTGCTGGGCCTTCGTTATACCCAAATTGATATGGACGCTGATGCAATAGGCTCTAACATGGTAATGATGAACGATGCGGTGGCCACATTAGCGTCTAATTTCAACAATGCCGAACGTAGTGAAACCTACAATATGCTAGATGCGGCAGCGACTATTCAAATACCCGTAAACGACACTGTGACGGTCTTTACGGGCATTTCGCAAAAGAACCGCGCGCCTAATTATTATGAACGTTACACCTGGTTACCATTAGGCATTACAGGCGGCATGGCGGACGGGTTCAATTACATTGGTAACCTTGAACTCGATAACGAAACCGCGCGTCAAATTGAGTTTGGTGTTACTTACAGCAAAAACAACTGGACCGTTTCGCCACGGCTTTATTACCAAGATATAGAAGACTACATTGCTGGTACACCGAGCAGTAATGCAGCTGCGGTTATGTTCTCGACTATGATGGGGTCTGATACACCGTTTCAATGGACGAATACCGACGCTGTTATTAAAGGACTAGATGTGACGATTAACGGTAAGCTATCTGACAACCTGCTTCTAACGTCTACAGCAAGTTTGAGCCATGGTAATAGAGACGATATTGACGACGCGTTATTTCGCATTGCACCTGAGCAACTAACTACCCGTATCGAATGGCAAAGCGAACTTATGCAATCGCCGCTTATGTTGTCGGTTACGTCTCATTTAGTGGGTGCACAGAATCATACCTCTGCCCTACAAGATGAAAGCAGTACATCCGGCTACGGACTTATACATTTGGGCGCACGCTGGCAACTCACTCAAGCCTTTAGCGTGTCGGCACAGCTTCAAAATGCACTTGATAAGTACTATACCGCTCATACCGCGGGTGTTAACCGCGTATCAGACGCCGATATTGCGGTAGGAGATAAACTGCCCGGGACTGGCAGGGAGTGGCAGGTCTCTGCGAGCTATCGCTTTTAGCGACCACTATTCGCTGGCCCATTCCCAAAGCGAGCTAACATGTAAATTACGATAAAAAAGGTAAAGTGATAGGCGAAGATATTCGCCTATTACGCTTTCGTTGATTAATTCATAGGCAAACAGCATCGAACAAGCTGACCTACACTAAATCAGACACTGCCTGCACAATTAAGCGAATTGCTAATAAGGTAACGATAACCTTAAACAGCACGAGAAATTTATCGGCTGGAATCTTCTTGAGTACTTTTAGCCCCACGTAAGTCCCCACTGCGCCACTTATAATCATGGCAAAAATTAACCCTAGCCATTGGAAAAAGGAGAATCCTACAAAGGTAAACACAAACGCTTTTAACCCATGTTGAAAGGTAAGGCACGAGGCCATGGTGGCGGTTATCTGCATTTTATTGTAGTTATTTCGATGCACAAATGCGGCGACTAACGGCCCAGTAGCCCCCACAAACATAGAGATTAACGTGGTGGCCAGCCCCGCTAGACTTCGCCCAGTGGGTTGCATTTCCTGCGCTTTTGGTTTGCTTCCCCACACCAAAAATAAGATAAAACCCGCTACAGCAAATTGAATTACGACTAAAGGTAATTGCACGACTATAAACGTAGCCAGCACCGCCCCCAACAACGCCCCAAACGAAAAGAACTTCACCATAGACCAATCAACATAACGAAAGGTCATTAGTGCTCGGTTGCCGTTTGAACCTAACTGTACCAACCCATGCACAGGGATAAGTGCAGATACTGGCAAGCTTCCCGCCATTACCGCAATAAGCAACACGCCACCGCCTATACCAAAGGTGGCGGTTATCAAGGACGTCATCGTAGAGGTTGCTATTAGCACTGCGGCGGTAGTTAACGAGATAGCACCATCAGCGGTTAGCCAATAAGTAACGAGATCCAATGACAGCCCTCCTTTTTTAATTTATTGATTTTTAATTTCCCTCAAGCACAAACGAGGTGAAAGAAAATGGTTTTCACCTCGCCTATTTGAAGCGAAATTTAAGGCACCTAGTAGCAATTAGTAACAAATTATCTGTAATTGGAACTTGTATATACCCTGCAGCGAAGGCATATTCTGCAATCTTCATTGCGCAACGAAACGGTTTACCTTACGTCGTTGTCGCGAATTTAAATGGATTTAGTCTAGGAAGTTGCGTTGTATTCCTTTTTCACCCGCTGTTGCATAGTATTTTTGTGTACCGTAACGCTAGTTTACGCTAACGATGCGTCTCAAAATTTAAATAACCTAGCATCACACAAGGTGTGGAAGCAGCTATTGCATGCTGAGCAAACCGCAGTAACGCTACACCACAATGGCAGTAGCTTCTATTTAGCAGAAAATGGCTTTGAAAATCCACTTTCGGAACTTGAAGCGACTATTCATGCCTTCTCACAAAACCCAAAAAGCCAGTGTCAATTTCCCGCACGTAAACGTTTTATAGAAAAACAGTTGCCCACACTTAGCTTTCCTGACGTGGCATGCCCAAAGTATGAAGAATACTTAGATGTTTTTTCTACCCACAGCGCCAGCCTTATTTTTGCTTCAGGCTACTTGGGTAACCCCGCGTCGATGTTTGGTCATGTATTTTTAAAGTTTAATGGTGAATCAGAAGACGGCTTACTCGATAACACTTTTTCTTATGGGGCTAAAGTACCCGATAACGAAAACAAGTTGGTTTACATCACTAAAGGCATATTGGGCGGCTATCAAGGTAAGTTCTCTAATCAGCAATACCACCATCATCATTTAACCTATAGCGAAACCGAGCTTCGCGATATGTGGGAATATAAACTTGCCCTATCCCAAGACGATATTCAATTTCTACTTGCCCATTTATGGGAGCTAGAAAATGCCACAATGACCTATTATTTCTTTGAGCAAAACTGTGCCTACCAATTAGCAAAGTTACTCAGCTTAGTTTTCGATGAATCTTTGATTGCCCCCAATAAGGTGTGGGTGATGCCATTTGATTTGGTGGTAATGATGCAGCGCCATCAGGGCAGCCGCCCCATGTTTAATGACGTTATCTACCATGGTTCACGTCAGCAAACACTTTATGACCGCTGGCAACAATTAACCAGCAAGGAACAGCAAACCTTACTGCAAATTCTAGAAAGTACGCCTAAAGACACGCAACAGCAACTTGCTGCTTTAGGTGACGCATCGGCGATACGGGTTATCGATACCCTTTACGACTACTTTGCGTTTATTGAACAAAAAGAAGACGACCTCACCGTTACACAACAAGCACAAAAGCGGCAGGCCATGATAAAGCGGTTTGCGATGGCGCCGGGTAAACCAAACTGGAAAAACGTAGATAGACGCCCTCCTCATGAGGCACAAGATACCACACGTATTGGCCTTGGTTTATACAACACACCAGCAGGCAACTTAGCGGGGGAGCTGAACTTTCGGGCCAATTACTACGACCTACTCACGCTAAATGCGGGGCGAATTCCCTACTCTGAACTCACTACCTTTAATCTTCGTCTTCGCTACCTAGAGGGTGAAGGACTAGCAGTAAAAGAATTTACGCCGGTGCGAATTATTAACTTAAATGCATCTGAATCAGGATTACCACTTGATAGCAATTGGGCCTGGAAACTGGCCTTTGGCTACAAAGAACAAACTAATAACTGCACCCACTGCGGCGCAGGTTATATCGACAGTTTTATTGGGAAGTCTTGGGCGTTTCGTCACAACCTTGTAGGTTACGCGGCGCTCAGTACTTCTATCACCAGCTCTAATCTGAATGGCGGCTTTATCGCTGTGGGTTCAGAAGTGGGAGGCGTAGCACATGCTACGCCTGAAATAGCGATGTCACTAGCAGTAGGACAACAATGGTTTGTTAACCAGCCATCGAAGGATCAACATTACGTCTCTATTACCGCGCGATATGTAATTAATCAGCGTTGGGACGTGAGAGCAAATATTGATAACAAGCATGGTACTGACTTCGGCTTGCTCATTTCACATTATTACTAATAACAATCAGAGGAATATAAACATGTTTAAAAAACTAACACTTGCCGCTCTTCTTACGACTACCGCTTTTGCTGGGAATGTATCAGCTGACGACAACATCAACCCGTGGAAGCACTGTGGTATTGGTGCTGTTATCTTTGATGACAATGGCACAGCTGCTGCAATTTCAAACATTATTTGGGATTTAGGGACAACTGCGGTTTCTTCAAAAGTATCATCTGCTGATTCTTGTGAAGGTAAAATGGCTACTGCGGCCGTATTCATTCAAAATAACTTTAACAACGTTATTGAAGAAGCCAGCCAAGGTTCAGGCGCACACCTAACGGCAATGCTTGATATTTTAGAAGTAAACGAAGCGGCACGTGCTGATGTTGTTACTGCTGTTCGTGCTGAAATGGCACTATCAGTTGCAGCAAACGAAGCAACTAGCCCAGAAGCTTTCTACAACGCTGTTGTAGCAAACATCTAGTTATATAGGCAGTGGCGAAATGACCGCTTGCGGGAATGCCACTGTCGCATAGCGGTGATATAGCAATAATAAACGAGGGCGCAATGCGCCCTCGTTTTTTTAAATCGTACTTAAATAAATATTAGGCGCGACTTTGGAATTTACGCTCTTCGGTATTTACCTTTATCCACTCGCCAGTACTGATGTACTCAGGTACTTGAACCACTAGTCCTGTCGATAACGTAGCAGGCTTAGTCCGCGAGGTTGCTGACGCACCTTTAATAGAAGGGTCGGTTTCAGTTACCTCGAGTTCTACACTCATTGGCAAATCTAGCGCCACTGGCACGTCGCTTACAATTAACACCTGAATAGACTCAGTCTTTTCGTTAATAAACAGAGCTTCGTCAGCAATGCTTTCTTTGTTTAGGTGGTACGGCGTGTAATCTTCGTTATCGAGGAATACATACTCGTCGCCATCTATATAAGAAAACATCACAGGGCGACGCACTAAATCAGCCATTTCTAACATGTCTGAATCTTTGAAGGTTTCATCAAACTTAGCGCCGCTAACCACGTCGTACATACGCATGCGATAAATACTCCCACCCGCACGGCCCTGAGGTACTGAACGTTCGATATCTCTCACAATACACGTTTTACCACCATAAACGATGGTGTGATTCTTTTTAATTTCACTTGCCTTTGGCATGGTCTTACCCTGTTATTAATGGCCTTTAACGATTGGCGGGCCATGTTAAATTATCGCCCTATCTTCCGGTAATTGAGTGTTATAGTCAAAGCTATAAGCCGCCACCAAATGAATTTATCTATACGTGAATACAAAAGGACTTCACCATGCTAAAAGCAATATCTTTTATATTACTTCTTGCAATAGCTTTTTCTATTAACGCTGAAGATACTAATTCGTTTACACATTCCTACTCAGTGACCTCTACTGTCATGAATGAAGATAGGCTTTATCATGTATACCTTCCACCTTCATATGATGAGAACAAGCAACATAGGTTTCCCGTGGTGTATGTGCTTGATGGTGATATTCATCGCACCAGAGCAATTGCCGGCATGCTCGAAGGTTTAAGTACACTCACGTTGGAGCGACAAGTTCAACAAGCTATTGTTGTAGCGATACCCAATAGTACTAACGCCATACGGGAGCGAGATCTAACGCCTACCGATGTTGACTGGGAATTGAATGGCCGTTTACTGGAAAAGTTCGAAGGTATTGGCAACGCCGCCAACTATTTAGACTTCTTTAAAAGCGAATTAATTCCGCAAATAGATAGCCAATTTAGAACCTCTGATAAGCGAGTACTAGTAGGAGAATCTTTCGGGGGGCTGTTTGCTGCATACACACTGCTAAATAAGTCAGAGGCATTCACTCATTACCTAATTATTGATGCTACTTACTTGTGGGATAACAACTACTTAAATCGCACACTTGCTAGCAATTTAGTGCAACAGAAAATACCAGCAGGTAACGTGTACTTTACCTTTGCTAACAACACCGCATTTGGCGAGATTGGCGAAACAAACTTAGCGTGGGGATATCAGTTTTTCGATAAATTGAATGCCATTCAGTCCGACGAACTAACACTGCAGAAACGTTACTTTGACGATGAGTCTCATGGCACAGTTGCACTACCTAGTTGGTATTCCGGGTTTAAAGCGCTTCTCAAAACTCAATCTGAATGAAGTGAAGCACTACTTTAAGGCCACTCCTTGGTTTAACCCTAGTTCCTTTTGATTTTTCTTAGTAAGTCCTAACGACACTAATTTGTACGACTCGTGTAAGTAGTAGCTGAGCTCTTCGTTGAGATCTTCTACATTTTGTTCAATGTTTATTTTAATTTGAGTTTCATCGCCGCCAAATTGCTGGATCCATTTCATGCCCCGAGACGCAAAATAAGGCGCGGGGCGATACCCGGGTTTTTCACTCAAAAAATGGTAATTGAGCTCTGAGGCTTTGAAAATAAAAGCGGGTTCACCGTTTTTGCCTAAACCGCCTATGGCAAATACTTTACCGCCCACCTTCCATACATGGGAGTTATTCCATTGCATTACATAAGTTGTAGCCTTTAAGCCACCACAAAACTGATTAAACTCGTCGTAGGTCACTGTACTTCGCTATATTTCACTGTCTTTTACTGCCTTTCACTGTGGCTGTTTGAGGTGTACATGGTTTTGGTTCCCTCAAAACTATCGTACAAGGCTTGATGACTTTGCTTGGAAAAGGTATCTGTTCTATTTTCATAGTCCTTTATCCAGTCTATCAACATACTTAAATTAGCATCTTGTGCTTGCTTAGACGCATACTTATGAGGTTCCCATGGGCGAGCCTTAGCATTTTCTACACAAAGGTTAATGGGTAGATTTAAGAAGATGAGCTCATCGGCATGAGGCAAGACTTCAGCGAGCAAATCGGAATAGCACCCCTCAATAACCCACGATGTATTTTTAGATAAGAAGGTTTCAATAAGCACCTTTGATTCGCTGATAGGCAAACGACTAGGTGGGCTAGTGATCGCATTTGAGGGCGCCCAGGCCACCGAGTCTAAATCTAAATGCGCGATGTGGTGCCCCTTTACCAAATTCTTAGCCAAGGTAGACTTTCCTGAACCTGAGTTTCCAAAAACGACTATTTTTGACATGACTTACCTTCTTGCTAACGGCGCTATTGCCGGTAACTCGCCAACTTATACGTTAAGTTATTTTTTACCGCCGCCCATTCAGAATCAATTATAGAAAATACCACTGTGTCTCTAAACGAACCATCTGGTAACCTTTGATGCTGCCTGAGTACACCATCTTGTTTTGCGCCAAGACGAGCAATTGCCTTTCGCGATCCAATATTATGCCAGTGAGTTCTAAACTCAACAGCAATAACATCAAGCACTTCAAAGGCGTGTTTCAATAGGGCTAGTTTACATTCTGTATTAACCGATGATCGCTGATGACTTTTTGCATACCAGGTATAACCAATTTCTACTCGCTTGTTTGCATAATCTAGATTGCAAAAACGGGTACTGCCGATCACTTTCCCACTTAGTTTTTCAACCACCACGAAGGGTTGGGACAAGTCATCTTTTTGCTGCTGCAATGCCAGAGAAATATACGCGTTAATAGACTCAGGTTTTGGCACCGAGGTAAACCAAAGATCCCATAGTTTTCCGTCGCACACTGCCTCTGCCAAATCATCAGCATGTTCTTGCTGCAAAGGCACCAGCACGACTGATCCGGCATCAAGCTCATTTTCTGGTAAAAACATTGTATATCCTGCTTCCTTGTAAAATTAGCGGAACTAGCTTCAGCATTATTATTTAGGTCTTTTCGCCACGCCATGAAAATGCGTAGGGCCACCAGGCATCGTTGGGTCCATTTGAAAATCTAAATCGATAATCTCCCCCCCCTGCTTACCAAGTGAATTCAGGTGCTTTTCAACATCTTCGACAGTAAGCCCCGTCAAAAAAACCCTTTTCTTAGCATCTGCCGAATTTACAATTTTATATTCCCACATAAATATCCCTTTTATTAACGCACAAATATTATTTCGGAAGTTGGTGATTACTTAAAAGTTACACTGAATAATTCAGCGCCTACAATTCAATACCACTAACATACACAGCAGCCCGTTTACTGTCACCATCTCCAATGACAAAATCACCTTTACCATCTTGATTTATATCGAGAATGGCAAGGCTCCAGGGGTTTGGAATTTGAGGGTGCTTGAAACTTATAGGCTTAAATGACGACTTAGTTCCCAATATTGCAAGCACTTCACCTGACCAACTGCTGATTAACGCATCATCAATTCCGTCATCATTTATATCGCCCGTGGCAATTTGTTTAGCGCCTGCTGAAGCGTTAATTTCTGATTTAGCGACTTTTAGAAAATTACCGCGCCCATCGCCCAGCATAATGGTAATCACACTGCCATTTGTCGCTACGATAACATCATGGTTTCCATCGCCATTCATATCAGCAAGCTCAATAACAAAGGGCGATTCCGATAGGGCTAACTTGCTTAAAGAAAAGGCCATTTGCCTATCGCCAGTATTCAGCAATACGCCAATATCTCGCTGATTTGGAGTAACCATATCTTCAAATCCATCGTTATTGATGTCGCCAACAGCAAATCCTCGGTATGGGTCTCCGCCTGCGTTAATAACCTTACCAGGCGTTTTAAATCTTCCTGCACTTAAGCCTTTTAGTACCAGAAGCCCATTGTGGCTTCTGTTATCTACAATTAAATCTGACGTTTCATCACCATCAATGTCACTTAATTTCACAACGTGGGGATGAGGCTTTACGTTAATATTTAAGGGGGAATGCGAAGGCTCGACAAAGGTTCCATCCCCCTTGCCAAAGAGCACAGTAATATTCGAAGTTTCATGATTGGCAACAACCACATCAATGTTCCCGTCTGCGTTTATATCTGATAACGCTAACCCAGAAGGGCTATTCCCAGCAGGAAAGCTCCCTCCGCGATTTAGGGTGCCCTTCCCGTCTGAAAGGTAGGTAATGATATTATTGTCGGATGCGTTAGCGATTATCACATCTTGGTTGTCATCAGCGTTAATATCCGACGCGACAATCGTTGGTTGCCCAGCACCCACCTCAATAATGGACGATGTGTATTTTATGCTATCTATTTCAATAGTCTCTGCTGACGCGTAAACGTCAACTAAGCCAATAGATATCAAAAGGAAATAACTTGTAGAAGTTAATACATTCATGTTTCACCTACAGATATTTATACCGCCGGACCCCGATCGCAGAGAAGAAGCAGGGCATTGTCCTTCTGCTATTATTGTTTAGTGTTGATGTATTGCTCTACCCGCTTTTCTAAAGCATCTAAAGGCAATGCGCCAGCACCCAGTACGCTTGAATGGAAATCGCGAATATCGAAGTTATTCCCTAACTTCGCTTGCGCTTTTTCACGTAATTCCAGTATTTTTAACATCCCCATTTTGTAAGAAAGTGCCTGACCAGGGTTCACGAAATAACGCTCTACTTCCGTTTCAATATCTTGTGGTGATAAAGGGGTGTTGGTAACAAAGTATTCTATGGCTTGTTCTCGCGACCAGCGTTTGTAGTGAATACCGGTATCTGTCACTAGGCGAACCGCTCGCCAAAGCTCATTCTGTAAACGGCCAAAATTATGGAGCGGATTTTTGTAAAACCCCATCTCAAACGCTAATTGCTCAGCATATAAGGCCCAGCCTTCAATATAAGCCCCTACGCCTAAATACTTTCGAAAGCGCGGCAGCCCTTCTAGTTCTTGTGCCTGAGCAATTTGAAAATGATGGCCGGGCACGCCTTCATGATAAGTTATCGCTTTGAACACATACTTTTGAACCCCTGTCATATCAGCCAAATTAGCATAGTAAATACCAGGACGGCTTCCATCTAAACTGGGACGATTATAAAACGCAATAGACGTAGAGTTCTCACGCCAAGGCTCTACTCTACGTACTTCTAAATCGGCTTTTGGCAGAGTATGGAAATATTGATCGGCAACGGCAAAGATTTCACTGGTTTGCGCTTTTGCATCAGCCAAAAACGCCGCTCGACCTTCGTCATTATTAGCATAAAAGTTATTGGGGTCGGTGCGTATAAATTCAAAAAACGCTTGTAGTTTTCCCGTAAACTCAACCTCATCCATTATCTGCTGCATCTGTTGATGAATGCGTGCGACTTCGTTTAAACCAATCACATGAATTTCTTCTGGTGACAACGCTAATGTGGTTTCAGCTTTTACTCGATTCGCGTAATACGCATCGCCGTTAGGCAACGACCAAACACCATCATTGTTAGCTTGTAATGGCTTTTGTTGTTCAAGTGTTGCAAGTAAACTGCTGTAGCCTCTTTTAAACGGTCCTTTTAGGGCGTTACTAGCCTCTTCAAGCAATGCATTTTCTTTTGATTCTTCCAAATGCAGTGCGGCTAACTTTTCTTTGAAGTCTGCATACAAGGGGTGAAGCTTGCTACTACTCGTAACCGGGGCATCTAAAGGTGCGCCGGTTAACATAGCACTTACGTCGCTAATCATTGAATCAAACGAAAATGCAGGCGGCAACACTCCAAAGGCTGCCCGGTCTTTCATTCTCGTCACAATATCTGCCATGAGCGATTCAAAACCCACAAGCCTATTTATATACGCTTGTGCACCAGCTTCATTCACAATACGGTGGTTATTTTTAAGCAATGTGATGGCTGAGGTGTATTGGCCTCTGAATTGATCGACCACATAACTTTGCTTACGAAAGGCTGCATTTTCAATGTCATTGGTGAGCTCTCGTTTGAACAAATCAAAATTCAATTTGCCTTCGTCGCTTAAGTCACTGCGGTCGAATTCGGCAGTTAATTTAGCCAGATCGGCCTTTGTGTTTTCTAACTGCTTTTGAGCAAACGCATCAGACGTGTCACTCCACGTAGATTGCGCGCCATTGTTGATACCTAGGTAAGATTGGAAATTTGGGCTTTGTGCCACCAATCTATCAAAACGCGCCTCTATAAACGCGACAAGCCGCTTATCTTCTTGCTGTTTAACGCTTTCTGGCTTATCAACACTAGCCTGCTGTGCATGCTTCGGCGCATCTTCAGATGCGGGATTGCAGCCACTTAATAAAGTAGTACTTAAGCCTACTGCACATACAGCAAATGCCACCGCACTTTTAGAAAGGGCTTTTGTAACGCTACATTTTCTTACCCGCATTCGTTTCTCTCCCAAAGCATCTATATTTATTATTTTGTGTTTTCATCTACGACATTAAAACAAACCGATTCGAATGGGTAACAATTTTACATATTGATAAAACTTGGAAGCGGAGCGCGCCCTTCCAGACATTCACAGACTTACCGATTATTACCGATTATTACCGCACGAACTCAGTATAGATGGTGTGCAAGGGCAATCGGAACCCTCCACAGCATGGATGCTGTGGCGAAGTAGCCAGCTATGTTGAGTTTCAGCGTGAGGGTGGAGCGCATACCTTATGACCCTCTGCCGCAGGATGCGGCAGCGGAGCCCCTTGGAACCTATACGGGCTTACCGATTACTACCGTACGAACTCAGTATAGATGGTGTGCAAGGGCAATCGGAACCCTCCACAGCATGGATGCTGTGGCGGAGCGCCCATGGATGGGTTTACCGCGCGTTTCGATTGCCCTAGCACATCATCTGTTAAGCGAAGAGAATCTACCCCACAAAGTCGTTGACTTTTTATTCGGCAAATTAAATACTGCGGTTATGACATTACGCACATTGCTGTTTTCAGCACCGCGCCAAGGTTTGGCGTTAAACTCAATTATCCTCCTCGCTATTATTATTAATAATTGGCGGGAAAGTTAGTGCGTACGTAAAACATCACTAAAACCCGCCGCCAAGGCGGGTTTTTCTTAAGTCTGTCTTCGCGGTAAAAACAAACGAGACGACAGCCATGAACAACATCACTCAGTTATTAGCCCGTTTGCATAACGCGGTAAACGAAAACGATCCAGCTTCTGTTAGTGCCTGCTATGGCGATAATGCCAAGGTGGTATCTACACCGCTAAAAGGCACGGCCCAGCACGACTGTGTTAGCGCACTACAAACTTTCCAACGCAAATATATGCCAGAGCATATCGTTACCACCGGCGATGAAATTGTAATTGAAGCGGGTGATGTAGCCTTAGTAATCGCTAAGCTTTACCTAGTGCCAAAAGCCGCTCCCCACACATTACCTTGCGACGGAAAACGAGCGGTGTATGTGATGCAGCGAAACGACAGCGGTGAATGGCGATGCATTATCGATAACTTCTTTGGCACCGATTTACTCGACTTTGCCTGAGACTTTGCCTGAGACTTTGCAAAAGCATTAGGCCCGGCGCTAGTTAGTTTTATCAGTAATACGACAAAGTGAAGCTCGGGCAAGTTACCTTTATTTTGAAGCCGGAACGTTTTGTGTCAAAGTAACGCATCAAAATTTTCATTGGCGAAGATAAACCGTTACCGCCAAGCAAGGACTATAGACATGTTTACCACTGCTTCGACTTCTCTTAAGACCGCACTGCGACCTATTGCAGTGTCTTGTTTGGCGCTAAGCGCGCTATCAGCCTGTGTTACTACCCCACAGGCTGACACCAGCGTAGCGGACGCTGCGCCAGAAGCGTCTTTTTCTTTATCTAACGCTGTGAAATACCAACGCCAGAGTAAAGAGTATCCACTTCTTAGCGCCTATGTTTATAAGCAAGCTACCGCCGCACTGCCTGCAACCTTTGAAAATCAACAAACGCCTGCCGTAATCGTGCTAGATGTAGATGAGACCGTGCTTGATAACAGCCTGTATCAAGAAGAGCGTGAGTCAAAAGGCTTGGGGTATTCAAGCGAAAGCTGGAACGCATGGATAAAAAGGGAAGAAGCCACGTTGGTTCCAGGTGTAGATAAGTTTCTAACAACCGTGATTGAAAGAGGTGGAAAAATTGCCCTTATTACTAATCGCGATAAAACCTTAGACAGCCACACGTGGAATAACTTGCTCGCTGTGGGCTTGCCGCTTACACCAAGCAACACCTGTATTATGGGCAGATTACCTGCCGACAAAGAGGCCGTTGATCATAAGTACATTGTGAACGATAAAGACCGTCGTCGTAATGCCGTAAAGCAAGGCTCGCCAGCTTGCTCGCTCACGAATGACACGGCAAGTGAGGGTTGGAATAAACCGCATAATATTATTATGCAAATTGGCGATAATATTGAAGATTTTCAAGGGGTAACGCAGGAAGATGCTTATCTGCCAGCGATACTGCCTGAAGTCGGCACTAGCTTGTTTATTTTGCCTAACCCTATGTATGGTTCCTGGTAATTCACTTTTTGCTACTGCTACCGCATTTTTGCTGTAGCAGTGCTCTTCCCCCGCTTAATAAAAATACCTAAACGCAAAATAGACGTTACTGGCATCTTCGAATTGAGCAAAGAAAGTATGCGTTTCTTCGCCGCTAAATAGGTTTACTCCGCCTCGAACCTGCCACTTATCAGTCGGCGAATAGCTGGCGCTAGCTTTCAAATAACCATCATTATCCGTAGGTGAATAAAATAGAAAGCTATTGATAGTGAGGGTTTGTCGCCACGCCTGCCACGTAAGGCGAGTAGTTACCCAATGGCGATACGCTTCTTGCTCATATTCTGGGTAGAGTGAATGAGTCAATAGTGAATCATGATGCTGAATGGCTTCGGTATACCACTGCACAGCGCCGGTTACATTAGCCATCACTTCTTGGCTGTAACCCAGTAAGAAGCGGCTCTGGGAATTACTCACAGAGGGATCAGTACCTTCACTATCTTCCACACTCCGATAATACGCATACTCTGCATTTGCAATCCCTTTCCCCATCGGCATAACGACGCTGGCGCCAATAGCATTTAAGCGGCTATAACGCGGTGCACCCAATTCATCTACGGCGCTGGGTTGCTTGGTATAACCTCGATATCCGTATAACGCAGCCTCAATACTCCCAATCGAGCTGCTAAATGTGCGATGCGCCCGCAACGCCACTTCACTACCACTTGGCGTATTCTGATTACTGACGGTATACGCTGGCGCGATATTTTCATTGGCTTGGGGGCTAAAAAAGGAAAAGACTTCTCCTGTAATACCGATATCAGGTTCAAATTCTGGTGTCACCACAACATCTATATTTATGGCCTCCCAATACCCAGATAACTTAATAGAAGCACTGGGCGCTTTTAAATACTCATCATCACGGCCAGAAAAAAATGACTGATAATCTTTTGGGAAAAGATCGTTTAGAAAGACATAATCGCCTGTTCCCCAAGTGAGTACTTGCTGCCCAATTTTCAGGTCAAAAGCATTGCCCCATTGGCCCAAAGCAGCCAGATTGCCTTGCCATGCTAGCTCACGTATCTGAAATTCTCGTTGATGTTTAACGCCGTCGTACCACGCATCGCCCCGAAAACTAAGTTTCGATGCTGCTAGCGCATAATCAGCGCGTAGTTGCACTCTTGCATCTCGTAAGGTGCTGCTAGCATCAATGGCAGCGTCAGTAGCTACTCGGTTTCCTGCCGCTAGCTCGACAAATCCACTTAAGGTGTAAGCGGTAGCGCTTTTGTCCTGCTCGCCCCAGTCTTCGCTATCCCAATTATCGTCACTCCAACCTTCGTTGCCCCAGCGGTTATCATCCCACCCTTCATTTTCCAACCTATCGTCACTAACAGGCTCTGGGTGGTCGATTTGTTCAGTTTTAGCGGGTACATCTTGTGCAATGTCATTCTGGAGTGCTTGTGAATACACCGGAGTTGAAACACTTATTCCCAGCAGAACTATTGCAAGTAGCGAGAGTCCACTTGATGTCTTTCTCAATAGCGCTATTCCCGGTAGCCCGACCTCAAAAAGTGCGCAAACAAAGTATTTCCCTGAAAAAAGCTGTGCTGCCCGCATCACGATTACTCCACAAACTCTCGTGGTGGCACTCGCAAGCTACGCTCACTAAACACGCTGTCTGGCAACGCAATATCGTACTGAATACCGCGAAATTCCATTAAGGTATAACCCCCTGATGCTAAATCAGACACCTTGCTTCGTACTACCGTTGGGTAGCCTTGAACTGTGTCTACTGATACCGCTTCAACTCGGCGATAATTGTTATCCTCTTTGAAAAAGTTGATTAGCGTGGGCAAGTAGGTTTGCTTGTCTATCTCTACGACATAATGAGAGAACTCTACGCTATCGGCGCTTTTAGGCGTTGCGCGTAACACATAGTGGGTATCGGTGGTATTTTGCATAGTGAAGTTGTCTTCTGACACTGCACGGCCCGACACATCTTCATAAAAAAAGTGTGAACCGACAAACGAGGTGCGTTTATCGCCAGCGGCAATCCGCTTTACTAAATCAAGGGCCGGTAAATACAACCAACGATCATCATCGGTATCAATGTTGGTGTGCTTTTCAACTCTAAACACCGTGCCTTTTACTTCGGTTGGGCGGCTGAAAAACACCAGCATTTTCTGGTCGCCGCTTTCAGTACCTTCATTGTTTAGCACGTCTTTACGCAAAATCGTGAACTGACGCATTTGTTTACGCCCTTGACTATCTACGATGATCATTCGCGCCATTGATTTACCGTCATTGCCTGCGTAATAGGCGGCCTTTTCTGACTTCGCAATAATACTCGCCACGTCTTCTTGCGCATTCGCGGTAACGGGAGTCACCGCGGCAAAAGAAAAGCAAAGTAGCAACATACTCGTTAACCAAACGCGAACACTCGAGTTGGAGGTCTTAGTGTTGATGTGAAGCATTGAATTACGCATATTAAGCTCCTTTAAAAACCCAACGTTTTAAAAATACCATGGCCGCGGGTAAGACCAACAAAGTCACCAAGGCAGAAACCGCCATGATACTCGCCAAGAAAACACCCACCGTTATGTAAGGCACTAACGGCGCTAGCAGTAAAGGGGTGAAGCCCAGTGCTATCACCAACGCATTGCGCGTTATTGCACTGGCAGGCTCATCGAACATAGCGTCTAAGGTATCTGGCACACTACCCGTTTCCTTATAGATTTCACGCGCCCTAGCAAGAAAGTGGATAGCGAAATCCACAGATAACCCCAAGGTAAGCGCCGACAGCACGGCAATAGGCATGTCGTAGTCTTTACCCACAATGCCAATAAGCCCGTAAATAAAGGTAATCGTGATGGTAAGGGGAAGCATAGCGAGCACGCCAAAAACTAAAGAACGGAACAGTAGTACCATCATCACAAATACAATGACAAAGGCGCTAAGCAAGCTTTCCAACATGCCTGTTACCATATTTTCTTGCCACACCACATTTAAGTAGGCTTTACCTGCCCAGTCGTAGCTTAGCCCTTCTGGTAGTGGCTTATTAGCAAAGTAATCTTCAACAAGCGAAATGACATTCGTCATATCTTGGTTGTCACCGCTGGTTAGCTGTAGCCAAATCAGCGTTTGGCGATAATCCGGCGTGATAAAATGCCACAGGTCTTGCGGACGGTGGGAAGACTGATATTGCATTAAGGTTTGCGCCACGCCCCGATTGTTGGCGGGCAATGCGTAGTCTGTTTCATTGCCGGAGCGTAACTCACGATTCACCACTTTGACTACATCAACCAAAGACTGTGATTTACCAATTAAAGGTTGAGTATCTAGGTATGCTTGTAACTTCTCAATATGCGCAAGTACTGCGGGCTGTTGGAAGGTATTGGCATTCCCATTCGCGGAATCAACGACTTGCAATAAACTGTCTAACGCAGTTAGTTCATCATCGTCGAGATTGCTAAATAGCGCATCATCAATACGCATGGCAAGTTCCGACATTTTGTTAGCATCGTCGCTCTGGTTTATCGACACCTGAGTTTGCTCAACCCATTCATCTAAACTTGATGGTAAATTTGCCTCATTTAATACCTTGCTTGCATCAATGCTTTTATTGGTATCGGTAATGACCAAATAAGCATTGTACGTGCCCGCAAACTCTGCATTTAACGCCCTGTCTGCCACCCTTATTTCATGGTCTTGTTTAAACCAACGCACAGGGTTGTCGTTGATATTAATTTGCGTAATCCCCCACGCTGATACAAGGGTAATTGCACCAAATACAGCAATAATTAGTGCTCGGTAGTTCAGCGCAATGTAGCGTAGTTTATTAACGGTACGTTTTAGTAACGTGCTTTTGCCTTCATTATTATCTGCTTCTTCATTTTGATGCAGCGCGACTTGAAGTTTGCTTAATACTGCAGGCGACATACGGGAAATATAAGCAGGGATAAACGTAAGGGTAATCAAAAATGCTAATAAAATGCCAAAGCCAATATAAGCACCAAAGATCTGCACGGGCGGTATCGGGGTTAGCATTAAAGAGAAAAAGCCTGCTGATGAGGTGAGTGAAGTAAACAGCATGGGCTTAAACAGGTGCTCAACCACATGAGTGATCACCTTACCTGCATTTTCGCCTGGCTTATAACGGTCGGAAAATTCAGACAATATGTGTACTGAGTCGACTACCGCGATTGGCATCAGAAAAATGGCAATCATGGATGACATGATGTGCACAGTGAATCCCATGCCAATGAGAGCCCCCATGGTAATGATAACGGTAGCCATCGCCACTATCATGGGCGCAGTAATAAGCGACCAATTTCTGAAAAATAGGAACAGAAGAATAAAAATCATGGCACCAGCCGCAGGTGCAGCAATGGCCATTTGCACAAACATTTCTACCCCAAACTGATCTTCAGCAACAGGTAAACCTGTGATGTGCCATTGGCCTGCCGTGTCAACATTCGTTAAATAAGCACGAATATCTTGGGCAATGCGATAACTTTCATTCTTGTCGGCAATAGGGATATAAATAGCAGCAGCGTTACCTGAAGACGCAGCCAGCGTGTCGTACAGTAACGGCAGCCTTTCGATAGATTTTTGTAGTTCAGCACTTGCGCTTGCGGTTTCAGGTGGGCTGGCCATTAACCATGAAAACTCAAGACTCCCGTCACTACCCTGCTTAATGTTATCTACCGTTGAAAACGACATGACGTCTTGGCTAATAACACCCTCTATGGCCAATACATGGTCAGTCACTTGGTGAATGGCTGCTAAGGTGTCTGGCGTGTATATGCCGCTTGTGGCCTCGTCGCTTTTGGCACCCTTTTCCGGCATCACCAAACCAACCACTATCGCATCGTGCATGGAAAAGGTTTGCTTTACCTCATTATGAAAGGTACGAGCACGATGAGATTCCGCCAACATGTTTTCAGGATCGGTATCAATCTGAATTAACCGCATTTGAAAAGCGGCAAATGCCGTTATCACGGCGAGAAAAAAATAAACCCATCGCCCTTTGTGCGTGCTTACATGCAAAAGCATATCAATTGCTAATTTCATATCAAAAACCTTAATATATTAGATTTTTATTATATTGCATATTGAACAGTAAACAAGCACATTTTCAAGCAAGGTAACACTGATTGTTATTGTGTATGTGCATTCGGTAAGAAACGACACGGCAGTAGGAAAAAATTTCCCACCCTTTTTTTTAAACATACGCCCAATTAATGCCAAACGTTTTAAATTTAGAATAAAATAGATTTATATCAATAATTTACTATTATATTTAAACGACGCTAAGTTTTGGCACAAGTTTGGCATTAATTAGACTAACGGATAACAACAGACGTAAACATGATGCTAGGAAGGCATACCGTTACCACGAAGGTAACCATGACATTACAGACTTTATCTGCGCAGGCTGACAACATTGGACGTAAAAGGAAATTCGTCGGCCAGGGATGCAAGGATTGATAGCAAGGTTAACGTCGCTCTGTTGTTTATCGGAAAGTTAAATACGTTTAACGCCAACACGGATGTTGAAAAAGGATGCGTCTTGATGACGAGCAAGGTTGACATTGATGTCGACAAAGCAATCACCACGGAGTGGTTGATTTGCTTAAAGGAGTTGTTGACGTGAATGACCGATTATCTGTTTTTGCGCCAGTTGAGTGTGATGGCGACTTGGATTAAGTCGTAAAGGCCTGCAGGATGCAGAGTTGCAAACGCTATTTTCGCGATTGCTGCTGGATGCCCACATCACTGGCACAGACATTGATGTCCATGTGCAACAAAGGATTGTAACTTATTTGGCTCTGTTGACCCGGCATTACGCCTTCAGCAATAGCCATATTGAGGAACACTAGTAATGTCATCGATATTATTAGTGTGCTGTCACCCGACAGCATGCCTCTCCCCTCTAAGGCCCTTCCCGGCCTTTTATATACCTCTGATTTTAGCCCGCCTTTGGCGGGCATTTTTTTGCCTGTCAGTTTATATTTTTACCCTTTATTTTAGAGTCTTACCTTTATTTTAAACCACTAAACCTATGATAAAAGAGGCTCTGAAAATCAATATTTTAAAAACTTTTTATTTATTTTTATATTTTGCTGAACTTTTCTTTATTTCACCGCTCTTACTAATACATGGAGTCATTTAGTGTGTTGGCTTTGTGAAGTGTAAATGTGTTTTCCAAGTTATGTTGTGTTTTTCTTAAGGGGCTCTTTAGCCCCTTTCTTTTTGCCTATAATAAATATCCTCTCTTTCGTAATACGGCCTACTTTTCTAAAAACCAGAATTATTAGCTAGATTTCATCCCACTCTTAGAAATGGAAATGAGAACTATTATCAAATAAGCTATATCCACTGTCGTATTTGGAGAAAATCATGTCTAAACCCGCACCTCGTGTTGTTGAAGTTATCGAGTCTTTCCGTATAACACCAAACATGCAACGTATTGTCCTTGGCGGCACTACATTAGAAGACTTTCCAGAAACTCGCCCTGGTGCTTACGTTAAGTTACTTTTTGATTTAAATGGTGACCCTGTCGTTCAGCCTGCCAAAGATAAACCCGTTGCTATGCGTACCTACACGATAAACAGCTTCGATAGACAAAAAGCACAAATGTCCATTGATATGGTAGTGCATGCAAAAGATGGAGTAACTGGCCCCGCCGCCGCATGGGCGCTAAGCGCAAAAGAAGGTGACAAGCTAACTATTGCAGGCCCTGGTAGCAGTAAAGCGTTAGCAGAGAATTATGACTGGGTACTTTTCGCAGGCGACATGACAGCGCTGCCCAGTATTAGAAACTATCTACAAGCACTTCCTAGCCATACTAAAGGCATTGCAGTTATAGCTATTGAACATGAAACCGATGCTACCACGTTAGAAAAGCCTGAAGGCGTATCGATTCAGTGGGTATCTAAAAAAGATGCAACATTGTCTGACGCCTTACAGCGTATTGACTGGCAACAAGGAACCCCTGCTGTATGGGTTGCCTGTGAATTTTCTCAAATGAGAAAAATTCGTTCGTGGCTTAAGGACGAAAAACAGGTGCCTCACAGCCAAGTGTACATTAGCAGCTATTGGCGTGAAGGGCGCAGTGAAGACCAGCATAAGATAGATAAGCGTCAAGATGTTGAAGCCTTTGCGAAGCAACTTGCTTAATGAGTATTGAAGCTATCATTTTATTGTGCCGCATAATCATAAAACCCTGTATGACTTTCAGCGCCATGTAAATAATGCAGAGCGCTGGCAATAGCCCTTTGTTCATAAACCACAAAAAACTATATTATTCATAATGTTAGTGTTTGGAATGGGGATTGCTACTTATTAAGTGCGGTTCACAATAACCACTCGGTTATTCTTTTTAAAGGAGCAACATATGAACAATGATCGTATCGAAGGCAACTGGAAAGAAATGAAAGGTAAGGTACAACAGCAATGGGGTAAACTTACCGATGATGACCTAGACGTAATAGATGGTCGTCGTGAAGAATTAGTAGGTAAAATTCAGCAAGCATACGGCAAGAGCCGTGAAGAAGCCGAAAAAGAAGTGGATAACCATTTCAACTAGGCACTTCGCCTAAGCCTTAACGGCTTGCAGCACAAAAAAAGCCCCATTCGGGGCTTTTTTTATACATAACACAACCTAACCGTTAGGGCTAAGCACCTTGTAAGTGCTTAAGGTGAAGATTCCGTATCAGGTTTTAAGTTGTTGCTAATTTCTCTTGCATCAAAACTCGCAGACGACGTAGGTCGAGTACCTTTTCCCATTTCAATACTCAAAATACTTTCGATTTCGCTCTTTTGCGAACCACCTACGAAAATGCCAGATTCAAACTGGGTTGTAGGATGATAAGACGTTCTACAAGTAATAACGCCACATTCAGTTACTCGCGCATAGCGTTGGCTGAAGCCAACCTGAGGTGATGTTTGTACGCGCTCTTTATCTACCATGGTTTCCCGATCGGTTACTACAAACCAATCATACCCTTTCAGTAAAGTCAGTTCCGCTGAACGGTACATGGCATAATCCATAGCCTTACTCTTATCAGACCCTCTACCTTTGAAATGAACACGGTATTGGGTTTCACTTAATTTGCTTTCGGTATACCCGAAACCGCCATTAGATGCCTGTCGATAATCGGGTTGGCTCGCGCACCCCGCCATTACCATCACTGCTAGAAACGCTATAAGTTTAGTTTTCATTAACAACTCCTTCGGCAGTCTTAGACTGCCACCCATGATTAATAGCTTGCTGCTCTTGCTCTGCGTTTAACGGTGCGGACACCATTAACAAATCTAATTCTTTATCAAGTACTTTGTTAGCACTTGCCGTTTGATACTCACTCTTATCGCGACCCGCTGTTATCAGCTTACTTGCATGAAGTTGCCAAATGCCTTGGGCATTTTTACATGCAATCATGATATTCAACTCATCTTCACCTTGTATCTGCGCCTGCCTACACATCTGGGATTCATTATTCATAAATGATAGTTGTGGCACTATTTCCATGCCCGCATCGGTTACCATCATCTCACCCGTTAAATTATTATCGAGGGCTGTAGATACATTCGCCCAATGGTTATTCGTTGACGAAGTGCCAGCAGGTTCTAGGGGGTCTGTATACTCTGATTGCATCAAGGTTAGCCCTGTCACTAACGCCACTCCAGCCGCTAACGATAAAGGGACTTTCCACTTCCCACTACGTTTAGCGTCTTGGGCTTTGCGATTAAACGAAGTAACGTTGCTTGGCATGCTCTCACTTGCCTGGCTTGCACATACATGGTCTGAGTCGAAATCCGCTTGCTTAAGATAGGATTCTGAGGTCGCATCATCTGCAAGTAATGCCACTACGCTATTAGGTAAAGGTTTTTGCGTTGCAGCATCAGCCGCTGCTTTCACCATCATGTCTACCTGCGCTAAAGACGCTAAGCGGTCTGACAGTGCAAGATCACTGGCAATAGCAGTTCTAACATATTCCATGTCGTCATCGCTAAGTTCTGCGTCTAAAAATGCACAAAGCATTTCGTCAGATATTGTCATAACACCACCTCTTGTTGTGGGTTTAGCATATTACTGAGTTTGCTTCTTGCCCTAGCAAGTCTGCTCATAATAGTCCCAGCAGGCACCTCAAGTACCTCTGAAGCATCTGCGTAGCTCATTCCTTGTATAGCAATAAGTGACAAGGTCTCTCGTTGTTCTGGGGGTAATTCCCCCATGGCTTTACTTACTTGCTTTAGCGTAATGCCACCTGAAAGGGCTTCATCCAAATGCGCCTCATCTTTAGCCTGCAATTCAGGGCTAACCGCCGCACTTGTTCTTACTTTTTGCGCACGATACTCATCTATCCATAAATTGCGGCAAACTCGAAATGCCCATGCCATTAATGTGGCATCTTGTGGCAAAGGTTTAGTCAGTAGCTTCTCAATCGTATTTTGCAGTAAATCATCAGCATCATGTATATTGCCGGTAAGTGAAAACGCAAATTTTCTTAATGATGGAACGAGTTCAGTCACTTCTTCTTTCATACAACTTCCTATGAAATCATGCTTTATACCTAGTTAACGTTTGATGCCGTGATTTATTCCCAAGGAAAGGGAATTTTTTACATCAACAAACGTTAATTAAGTACGAGAAAAGGGTTATCCCATCATTAAGGGCACGTTTTATGCCAGCTTTATTTATGGATAGGTTGACCGAGTCCTTCGCGATGAGTAACAAGCACGCTGGGCCCGGTGATGCCTGTATGGGTTTAGCCGCAAAGCAAGTGAGGTAAAATTATGAAGTGCAGATCGCTTTGTCAGCGCGTAGTAGGCGGCTTAATATTTACAATGGGCAGCGTGTTAAGCTTAAATGCCAGCGCCCAGTTAACTATTGGCCGTCAAATAATCGAACCCGTCAGGCCTATCATTGATAGCGTGCCCGTTGATGTAGGCTCCGTGCGAGATGTGCTTGAAACTCAGGTAACACAAGGTGTTGAAAGTAGGTTTGACACCTTAGCTAACATACCTGCCCCGCAATTTTCTGTTCCATCGCCCCTAAGCCTTACCTCGCCTTCAGGCACTCTTGTACTAAAAGAAGTAAAAGCCCCTGATGGATTTTTAGCATTGGAAAGAGAATGGTTAGTTGTCGGTAGCGAGGCTGACAAAACTCACTTTTCTCACCCCGACATCACCATTGAATCGTCTCGCCATTTAGCCGCTATAGACCAATGGATTTACCGTTTAAAGGTTAATACTAGCCTCGATGAACTGTCTCAAATAAGAAACAGCTTACCGGAAACACTAAAAACGCAAGTAGGTCGTAATCATATTTATTTAGCGCAAGGCATGGGCACAGCAGAAAGCGCGAAAATCAAAAACAACAACCAAGACATGTTAGCTAGCATTACAACTACTGATAAACCAGGCGTTTGCCAAATACCTGTTCGTATTGGAATGATAGATACCAGCATTGCGCAAAACCACAAAGCACTGGAACACCTTGTTATTGAACAACAGCCTTTTCTTCCACAAGTTTTACCAACTACCCAAGTACACGGTACGTCAGTAGCCAGCTTATTGGCAGATAATATGCGTGCAGGAAGTCACCTCTATAACGCTAGCGTCTTTTATACGCGAAACAGTATTAGTCAGGGCGCGACCTTATTATCATTAATTGATGGTCTCAACTATTTAGTCGCCAAACAGGTTGATGTTATTAATATGAGTTTAGCGGGGCCAGAAAACTCGGTACTGGCCAACGTTATACAAAAAATCAGTGAGCAAGGGGTGCAAATTATTGCAGCAGTTGGAAACGAAGGACCAGCCTCTCCGCCTTTATTTCCCGCGGCATACCCGTCAACTATTGCGGTAACAGCAGTAGACAATAACCACGCTATCTATCGATGGGCCAATCAAGGTAACTATGTTGATTTTGCGGCCAGCGGTGTTTCAGTAGAAGTCGCACATCCAGATGGTACGACTAGCCGTGAGACCGGCACATCGATGGCAACGCCTTTTGTTTCAGCCCGCTATGCCTGTCTATTTCGCGCTAGTTCAAATCCAGCCCAAGCGTTAGTCACATTGCGCGACCAAGCTATAGATGCTGGAGCACCGGGACGAGACCCGGTTTTTGGCGTAGGTATTCTCCATTAGTTAAATCAACAGTGAGTGCTATTGTGCTATCAAAAATGAAATCTAACACCAATTTCACCAATGGTTTCTTGATAGTCTGCCGACACTAAGGTTGAACCATAGTCTTTGTATTGCGTGCTTAGAATAAAATCTACGTTCTCCATAGCAGCATATTCTATGCTCGCTTTGAAAACATGCCTATCATCCTCTCGTCGCCTGCCGCCTTGTTGTTCAAACTCACTGAAAGGTGCCCCTGAAGCAGCAGGCTCGCTGCTTAGGCTACCTTGACCATAGTGTCTGTTTTCCATTTCATAACCGAGCTTGATATCGAGTGCGCTACCCCACAAGCTGGCGGGGTAAGTATAACTGGCGTCAATACCATAGCTGGAATAGTCGAACGCTTGGTTCAAGGCATCTTCATTTTGATATTTCGCGCCCAATTGCATAAAGCTTTGATTTTTAAAAAACCAGAAACCGTCAATGCGGCCAGATAACGCATCGGCGTCGCGCTCTGGCACCGATTCAAACGACTTATCGATGGTGTCGACACTTAATCGCCAGTAACCTTGCGTGAACGCACTGTTGGCCAATGAAACACCGCTTTGTTGGTAAGTGAGAAAAGTATTGTTATCAAGGTCAGCAATTGCGTAATAGTGATGAACGCCAACTTTAGACCAAGACAATTGGTAACTCGCCTCGCCCGACAAGGTAGTGATAGCTAGGTCAAAATTCGACAGTGCGTTGTAGCGCGTTTCACTATGCTGTGCTGACGCACTGAATTGCCATTTATCGGTAGGCATTAACGCTAGCTTAAGCTTCGCATTCCCTTTGATTGCTGAGTCGGATGTGTCGGTATTCGTATCAAGTTCACTAACGTTCACATTTGAGTCGTGATGAGCACCGATATAGGCTTCTCCAGTCACTTTTATCAACTTGTGTCCGTCAGTTTCTGCGCTGTTTTCTGACTGACTCGCCATGGCAATTTTGCCAATTAAGCTTAATGCAATAGATAGACTTAATACGCTTAATAATGATGTGGAGGTTTTAAGGCTCATGCAGGTGTCCTACTAAATCGAATGCTCACGGAATTAATACATGGAAGTAAGGGCGGGGCTGGGAGTAGCGCCCCCCTTGTTTATATAACCTTCATAGTTATTGGAATAACCAGAGGTGGCGGCGGTTCAAGATTCGTCTATTACCTTGAACCGCGTGACTTTTACTGGTTCAAAATGCCAGCAATACTTCCGCTCACCGTGTTTTCAACGGTGGTTGAAACCGTATTTTCGATTTGCCCACTTACTTGGCCAGATACCTGGCTAGCCACGCTTTCTTCAACCTGCGATTGCGCTACCGCTTCAACTGATTGGGTAAGTGTTGAGGAGACTATGGCATTGACATCCGCCGCCTGCGATACACTGCTATCAACGGCGCCTGATACCATATCTGTGGCTGCTGAAGCGGTAATATCTAAGGCGCCTGCAGCATTAGAAGCAATGGTTTGCGTCGCCGCACCGCTGCCTACAAGAGCACTTTGCGCACTGGTAAGTTGAGTAAGCATTTCGCCGCTTGCCGCATCAGATGTTTCTGATGTGTCGTTAGTAGTGGCAGTAGCATCAGCCTGGTCTGCGTTTTGCGTTTCGCTGCTAGCTTCAGTTTCTGTAACACTATTCGACTGTGCATCTACGTTTGAAGAAGCTGAAGTTTGTGAGGACATTGACTGAGTAGCACTTGCTTGCTCACCAGATACATTGGTTGAAGCTTGGGTGCTATTGAACACTGAAACAGATGTATCGACAGCCTGAGCTAGCGCTACGTTTGAAGTAAGACCTAGTGCAACAATTAAAGCAGTATGTAGTTTGTTCATTCGTTTATTTCCTGTTTTTCATCAAAGACACTTAAATAACGAATGAACCTCCGAGTTTATTCCCAACAAACAATAAAAAATTTTCCACAAACAAAAACACCCCGCTTTAGGCGGGGTGTTTCATTTAAATCAAAAATCTAAAAAAGCTATACAAAACAGCGCAATGAAGGCATTTTAATCTCCAGAGGCATTGAGTCCAGCTTCCCACCAAGGTGATGAATAATCGATATCTTCTTGGGGAAGTACATTAGAGTAACGCATTCTTACCGACTCCCAAAAAGCCGCTTTGAAAACAGGATCGTAAATGACAAACTCGCCTTGTGAGCGATATTGCTCGAACAAATCCTTATAGGCACCAACGGGGGTAAGCGGATTACTTTGCTGGAAAACAACGTCTCCACCAAAGGTTTCATACAGTGACTTAGACACTTTCCAACTCTTAGCCATGCCTTCTGCCATGGCTAAACGATAACGTTCAACTTCTTCATCTGAATATTCAGCATTGTGGCTTAAATCGACTGTCCAAGTTTTTATAACCGCGTAAGCAGACTCAACTTCACTATTTGAAGGCTCAATATTGTTCTCGTCGGCAAAGTCAGCAATAACAGATTCGCTAATTTTAGTGCCTAACGCGCGCTGAGCTAAAAGTTTACGGATCTCAACTTCAGATTTGTCACTAAGAATTGACTGGAAGCGATCTACATCACTTTGGCTAGGTTGTAGTTCGCTATTTGAAATAGTTTTACCGAAGAGTTTCGCGATAATTTCGTTGGCCGCTTGTGGCGTATTTATCCCAAGCGAAACAACGATGGCAGCGAACAGTACCATAGGTATAATGTCAGACCGTGTCATTGAAGAAATTCCCTAATATCCATAACAGCTTGAGCGCAAAACGTATTCTTTAATCGTATATTTTTCGTATTTAACTCATTAATACGTAGAATGTTCCATTCATTTCACGAAACGACGTCGCTGAAGAGGTATACTTTAGGCTAAAGCCGCTTAAATATCCACTTTTTTCCGCATAGACTTTCTCACACTTTGTTGCTTTTTAGCCTCGCCGCGTCTCGCTTTTACCGCACGACTCATGCGGGTTGCCTTCCTTGGTTTTTGTTTTTTGGTGGCACTGACTATCCACGCTTTCAAACGCACAATAGCATCTTCCCGGTTCTGTTCTTGGGTTCGAGAATTTTGCGCTTTTAGCACAAACACGCCATCGTTAGAAATTCGGCTGTCTTTTGTATTTAGCAGCGTGTCTTTAACCTCTTGCGGCAAAGATGAGGCTGGTATATCAAGGCGCAGATGGATAGCACTGCTCACTTTATTGACATTTTGCCCACCAGCACCCTGTGCTCTGATGGCTTGCATTTCAATGTCGCTATCTTCTAGCGTAATAGTAGGGGTAATCGTAATCATAGCTTAACGGTTATATTCTTCACTTGTGGGTTATTTGACAGTTTATGCTTTGTACCCAGCCTCATGGAAAAAGGCTTACATTGACTGTTTATTCATTTCTTATTAGTTTACTAATTACGCTAATAAAGGAAACATATTGTGGTGGTTATTTATTTTATTGTCGCACTTATCTTCTGCCTGTTACTGGCGTCATGGCTTTTCACTCAACATATCGATAAAAAAATCGAAAAAAACTTCCGTCCACCAGGCCAATTTTTAAATGTGCAGCATGAAAAAATTCACTACACCAAACAAGGGCAAGGCCCTACCCTTGTTCTTATTCATGGACTTGCGGGTAATGCGCTTAATTTTACAGCCTTAGCGAATCAGTTAGCTAAGCACTATACCGTATACAGTATTGACCGCCCTGGAAGTGGCTTTTCTACTCGTCATCGTAACATACCAGCAGATTTCAACGTCCAAAGCGCCACTATTTTAGATTGGATGTCGCAGTTAAACATAGATGAAGCTTTTGTTGCTGGGCACTCTATGGGAGGCGCTATTGCTTTACGCATGGCACTAGACGCACCGGATAAAATTAAATCTGTCTCGCTGCTTTGCCCCTTAACCGTGCCCTTAACGAAAGGACCGGGTCCATTAACTATGCTGTACATTCCTTATCAAGGGTTGCGCAGGGTTATCAGTCGTACATTGGCCGCACCGCTGCGTATACTTTTTGGAAAGAAACAAGTCGCTCAAATCTTTTTCCCAGAGCGGGTACCCTCGAACTTTGGAATTGAAAGCGGTGGGGCGCTAGCGCTGCATTCAGAGAGTTTTTATCAAGCTAGCTGTGATATGGTAGCGTCAACGGAAAGCTTGTATAAACAGTTTGAACATTACGAAAAAATTTCCTGTCCGGTGGGTATTTTATATGGTGAACAAGACGCTATCTTATCCCCCGATGCGCATATGTCATTTATTGCTACATCGCTTCCCAACAGCATGGCAGAAATTATCCCCAATGCGGGTCATATGATAATTAATACTCAGCCTGAAGCCTGCTTCAATTTCATCAATAAAGTGAACAAATTAGACGCTCAGGGCAAGCTCGCTTAATCACGTTAAGCATTTCATCTAATAGCGCACAAATTATTGCCTTTAATGCGTAACCACTCTAGCGGTAGAGTTCGCGTTAGCACGTCGTAAATGTGACAGACTTGGTCTTAGCTCAACGGTTTGCTTTAGCTCTCGTAAGTAATCAGTGACTCTTTCAATACCATCTGATGTAAAACACAAGTTTTTAGGCGTGGTTTTTATTTCACTTTGGTATTGCTGAAACCATGTTTGCATGGACGCACTGTCCCCTTCTGACAACGCAATGAGTAAATGATACATACGGATGAAAGAGAGCTGTCTACGATACTCTGTCGTGCCATGCTCGAACCCAAGTAGCGTCGTTTGCGATAGGGATGTTTCAGAAACGCCAAGTAAATCAGCAGCCTCTGCTTGATTCAAGCCAACTTCTTGGTAAGCCCAAGTGAAAGCTTTTATAACAACACTGGGTGGATAGGTGCTATGGATCATAGTTTGGCCTCGATTTCAGTCGTTTAAAACATCTTACTTATCGAGAATATTGCGAAAATCATTCCAACTTGCCGAGCAGCCTACCACTACTATCAATGTTGTTTGGTTTTCACAAAGTGAGCGCGCTCAGCATCTTCATCAAGGATGTAACCCAGATTAGTTAACCATACCTTTGCTTCTTCGTAGGTATCAAAGAAAGAAAAATCTACACCGGTTTGGCGGTATACCACGTCAAGTTGATTTCGTGTGGTTGATTTTACTAATGATGATTCAAGTACTAACGCTAGATGCGTTAACCCGAGGTGACGTACTGCGGATATACGTTCAGCCAGAAGGCTCTCGGCATCGGGGGTCAGCAAGGACTCCCCTTCAAGAACGACAATATCGCCCCAGTTACTGCCATGCATATCGATAGACTTATCTCGGTAATCAAGCACTAAGCCATCAACACACTCTCTATTCCAGGGGCCGTAAGCTTGGGTAAGCATAACGTTACCGCACCGAGTAACTATAAATGAGCCATGTACTGGGTTCATAATGCTCCGCTCTTCAATGCTCCACAATCAAACTATAGACAATGATCTCTAAATTCGAAATGTAGTAAGCCATCGCGCCCTCAATATTGTGAGGGCATGATGGTAAAGTGGAGCGATTACAAGCGCGATGCAGGCATAGTCAAAAGCCTCTGCCGTGGCATTTAACAGGGGTAAACGGAGTAAGCTATGCAGCTAACACCCGAATCAACTGTGAAAACGTAGGCTTATCTTGAACATCAAGAGGCGCCCTTAATTCACGGGCAATATCACTAACGCTAATAACACCGCGCACCTCGTGAGAATCTCTGTCGAGGACCAGACAATGATGCTGCCCATAGTCTTTAAGGGTCTCTACCACATCCCCGACTGACGATTTTGTCAATTCTGTGAAATCAAATGACATTAGTGACGTTTTAGCCTGCATGAAATCACGCACCACTAACCCATCTCTAGGCACTTTTAATTCAGCAATTTTCTGCACAATATGCTGTTCGCTTACGTCTTGTGACGTAACAATGCCGGTGAATGCATTATTGGCATCTACCACCAGCATCATACGAACATGAGATTGACGCATAATTTTTTCAACGCGTGCAGCAGGTGCATTTTCGTCAATCACGTGTGGCATGTATTGTTTGAAATCTGTGAATACCGCCATCGCTGATGATGTAACAGACACTTTATTTTCAACAACAGGCCAAGCTAGACGATCGGCGGCATCAGTTTTATGAAGTTGTAAGGTATGCATTACCTTCCCCTTAAAATAGTAAACAAATTAGATAGATGGATGAATATTTTGTTTAACTAAAATGGGGTGGCGCGCGAATGGGGTGCGCTGCATAGTCTGCATCGCTTAGAAGGGTGTAAACAAAAAAGCGAGTATTGGGAACATTGCTACTCGCGAAGAAAGCACTTAAAAAGTAGGCGCCATCATCAAGCTCGTCTTTATCGCTGGCTTGATCTAGATTTGAAGAGGCTAAATATTGAATGCTAATGTCATTCGATACTTGTGAAATCTCTTTGCTCAATACATTACCAGCACCATTTTCAGGTACTAGAAACGACATTGTGAGTAGCAATAGCAAAAGATTCAAAAGAAGAACTCCAGCAACATTTAAAAAAGGGGTTAACTCACCCTTACTTAATACTATATGGCTTTTTTATTCACTATCACTTAAGCCCGCCTCAATTTTTAGACGATTTATCGCTTTTTTTCTAATTACTAAATTTAAGTGATGTTACACCCTACGCATTCATTCTAATAAATAGAACGCACTGTTATAAGCTTTGCAATATTCACTCTTGAATTGTTTCAGTAGACTGATTTTAAAATTTGGTTCTATTGCTCATTCATTTATGAAAAAACGCTGGCCTCTTTGGCTCATCTTAATTCACTGGCTCACCTTTCTGGTTGTGGTAGGTATGTTTGCCTCAGGGCTATGGATGGTAGATTTAACCTACTATAGTGATTGGTACAAAACCGCGCCCCATTGGCACAAAAGTGTAGGGCTACTGTTGTTTACTGTGACTTTAGTTAGGCTGGTTTCGCGCATCTCTACCCAGCGACCACCGACCTTTGGCAACAAGTTTGACAACTTAGCCAGTAAATTAGGACACCGCGCCATTTACCTTGTTCTTTTAGCCCTTTTTACCTCGGGCTATCTTATTTCAACTGCCGATGGCAGAGCTATAGATGTATTCAACTGGTTTGCGGTACCAGGGTTTGGTGAGTTTATTGAAAATCAAGAAGACCTGGCTGGCGAGGTGCATTTCTACCTGGCTTGGACATTAATCGTGCTGACTTCTTTACATGGGCTGGCAGCATTGAAACACCATTTCATTGATAAAGACGACACGCTGAAGCAGATGTTGAGGCTTCGCTAAACACTGATATTAAGGAGATTTTATGAAGAAGTTAACACTTGCACTAGTGACGGCCGCAGCACTCAATACAGCGGTAAGTTCAGCTCACGCCGCTGATTATATTATTGACTCCAAAGGTGCTCATGCATCAGTTAATTTCAAAATTCAGCATTTAGGTTACTCATGGCTAACCGGTCGCTTTAACGACTTTAAAGGCACATTTAGCTACGATGAAAATAACCCTGCTACAGCGTCTGTCTCAGTGACTATCGAGACCGATAGCATAGATTCAAACCATTCAGAACGAGATAAGCATTTAAGAGGCGACGACTTTTTAAATGCAGATGACTTCCCAGAAGCTAAATTCGTTAGCACAAAAGTGGCTGACAAAGGCAACGGCATGTTAGACATCATGGGTAACCTTACGCTGCATGGTGTGACTAAGCCCGTGACTATTGAAGCCAAAAAGATTGGTGAAGGTAGCGATCCGTGGGGCGGTTATCGAGCTGGTTTTTCAGGCACTACTTCTATTGCGCTAAAAGACTACGGCATTGACTATGACTTAGGTCCCGCGTCACAAACCGTTGAGCTTTCTCTTCACGTTGAAGGTATTAAACAGTAACGTTCTACACTTATAAAATAACAAAGCCCGCTGATGCGGGCTTTTTACGTTTACAGGCTAGATATACTTACCCAGACATGAATTATGTCTTGTAAATCAATGTAGCTTTAATTTAGGGCTAATCGCATAACTCAGCTTCTTAAGTAGCAGCTTTAGTGCCCCTCTTAGCTTTCCGTGTACAGCAAATTGGTGCATGTTGTATAAAGAGATATAAACTATCTTGGCTAAACGCCCTTCAATGAACATACTTGAATTTGATAACGACCCCATCAAGCTACCCACGGTGCTGTAGTTACTTAAATGCACTAGCGAGCCATAATCTTTATAGACATAGCCTTTTAATTCTTTACCCCGCTGCAATGCAATAATATTGTTTGCCGCCGTGTCTGCCATTTGATGCGCAGACTGCGCTCTAGGTGGTACCCATTTACCGTTTTCTTGTTTGAAGCCACAACAGTCACCAATAACCCAAATGTTACTGTCGCCAGTGCTTTGTAAGTGCTTATTAACAAGAATTTGATTTGCGCGATTGGTCTCAAAAATACCCATTTCGGTGACGAAATCCGGCGCTTTCACCCCTGCCGCCCATACCATTAAATCAGCATCCACGCGGCTACCATCTTTCGTGATAAGGCCATTTTCATCAGCCTCTGCCACCATGGTGCTTTCTTTGATGTCTACACCGAGTTTATGCAGCGCCTTACGAGCAGAATTGGCGATACGCTCAGGTAGCGCAGGTAATATCCGCTCTCCCGCTTCTACAATAGTTATCTTTAAACGGGACGCTGACATACCCGGCATGCCGTAGGTTTTCGATAAGTTAGCAACATGATGAAGCTGAGCGGCTAATTCAGTACCCGTCGCGCCCGCGCCCACAATAGCCACTTTCATAAAGCTATTTTCATCTTCTTGCTGATTAATACGAATTAGCTGATTCAACAACCCTTTGTGAAAGCGTTCAGCTTGAACCAATGAATCAAGAAAGTAACAATTTTGCGCAACGCCTGGCGTTCCAAAGTCATTACTGACACTACCAATCGCCAATACCAATTGGTCGTAAGGTATTTTACGTTCGGGTAATATCGACACTCCCTCATCATCGAATAATGGCGCAAGCGTGATAGTTTTGGCCTCTGCATCAATGGCACACATGCTCCCTAACTGAAAGCGATAGTGGTGTGCCGCAGCATGAATAGCGTAATCAACGCCATCAGAGTGCTTGTCTATAACGCCAGCAGCCACTTCGTGAAGCAAGGGCTTCCAAATGTGAGTGCGACTTCTGTCAACTAGGGTTATTTCTGCTTCGTTCTTTCTCCCGAGGGTGCGGCTTAAGCGGCTTACAAGTTCAAGACCTCCAGCGCCACCACCGACAACAACTATTTTTTGCATGGGTTTACCTATAATTTAATCATTCCACCTATCTCATCTTTCATAATCCAAAATTATTGAAATGAGATACCTGGCGCGACTAAAGGTATTCGCTGCATATGTGGGGTTAACAGTACGCCTGAACGCATTTTCTCGCAAGCCTGACAGGTTGGTTCTAGCAAGGCGTACGATAAAAAAGGCAAAAAAAACGGTAACCGTGAGATACACGCTACCGCTTTTTATACCAGAGTAGATAATGGTTTTAACTAATACTGATAATCAACGCTGAACATTACGTTTCTTGGCCGCCCAGGGAAGTATCTATCGGCGGTAAAGGACGTGTAATCGGCCCGTTCAGCGTAGGCGGTATCGAGCAAGTTATTTACTCTTGCGTACACTGAAAGTTCAGGCGAAATTGCCCAAGAGGCTCGTAAGTTCAATAAATCATGACCTTCGTACTCGTTGAGGTTTTCAGCATCGGTATAATACTCATCAACATGCTGCCACTCGAGTTCAGCCCGAGTGCTTTGGGTAAAGCTGTACCCTACACGAGCATTGAAGGTCAGGTTTGGCGCCGTATCGATATCGTTGCCCTTAATATCGACTTCGCCCACAATTTCACTGTGCTCATAGGTGTGTTTGGCATAGCTGCCTGCAAACGCGAAATCAAACCCTTGGCTGATTTGATAGTTTAGGGTTAGCTCTACCCCTCTGTGCCAGGTTTCTCCATTGCTTACATTGAAAAAATCACTATCACGATAGATCACATTGTCTTTGGTTAAGCTATAAGCAGACACCACATAGCTAAATGCTTTGTGTTGCCCTTTAACACCCACTTCTACATTGGTGGCGGTGACCGAGTCTAAGTCGGCAATTTGTTGATCGCGCTGTAACCTATAAAGCTCTGTCGCTTGCGGGGCACGATAACCTCTAGATAACCCTGCATACCATTGGGTTGTTTCACTACTTTGAAAACTTACCGAGAGTTTAGGGCTAAAGTTACTGTAATCGTTGGTGCCACTTTCAGGCCTTGCGTACCGACATCCACCAAAACCACATTCGGTGCCATCGTCGCGGGTACGACCCGATAGCATATTGTTGGTGTAATCATAGTCCATATATTCATAACGCCCCCCTAAAGAAACCGCCCACGACGCTTGTTGCCAATTTAACGCAATGAACGGAGCATAAAGGGTAGCGTCTACCTGATAATCGTAATGAAGCCCCGCCGGTACGGTTTCCACTAAGAATGCAGAGCCAATCGTAGCGCCATCTTGTGCCTGCACCAAACTACCTTGGGTATATTCAGCGTCTAAACCGGCATCAAAACTTAACGCGTTGTTCACCACATGGTGATACTGGGAAAGTACACCAAACCCTTCTTGCTCATTTTCTTCAAGCGGTGTACCAGGTAAAAAGTGCATGCGAAATTCCATGCTTTGATCGCGATAATACGGCGTAATAGACAATGCGTTGTCGCCGCTTAACGCCACATCTGCTTTGCTCCATACTCGCAAACTTTTCGCTTTTCGAAAGGCTTCAGGGTTGTCGTTACCTTGGGCGATATCTTCATCTTTATAGCTTTCAAACCCGGTAATGTAACCGGCGGTTTCTTGATCTAAATGGGTGTACGTCAACCCACTGATTACTTTTAGGTTATCAACTTCGTATCGATGCCTGAGATTAACCTTTTCTTGATCTACACTTTCTTCGTCTCGATACCCGCCGTCGCGGGTAATACTTGCGTTAATGCCTATACCAGACTCACCAAAGTCTTTACCTTGCCGCAGTTTCAGCCTGCTATAACCATAAGAACCATAATCAATTCCATATAAGGCAGTGTCTTGGGTAACATCGGGGGTAATAACATTAATCACGCCGTGAATAGCGTTAGAGCCATACAAGGGGGAAGCCGGACCTTTTAACACCTCTATGCGCTCTGCCATTTCACCATGCGCTTCAAACAGCTCGTTAATATTGCAAAAACCTGCCGCGCGTAAGGGAATGTTATCTTCAGCGGCCAATATACCGCCACATGCCCCAGCACCGGTAAGCACTGGCGAGCGTAAAGCAGGTAGGTATTCCTGCCCATTACCTCGCTGAACACCAGCGCCTGCAATAAAATTCAACACTTCTTGTATATGGCTTGGTGAAACAAAGTTTATGTCATCGCTTGAAACCGTAGACACCACATACCCTGAATTTGCGGTGGAATTAGCAATTCTACTTCCCGTTGTTACCACGCGTTCTATTGCTTTAAAGGGCGCTTTTACTTGTTCTTCTTGCTTTTCTCGTTCCAGCTGCTCTTCTGACATTTGAGCGTTGGTCACAGAAGAAAAAGCCACGATAGTTACTGTGCTAAGGCTATTCAAAAGCAACCTGAATATGGGGCTCATTGCTTATCCTTTCGATAGAATTGGGGGAGAAATTAACATACCTATAAAGTAGGTGTATTCGAGCATAAAATAAGGCACAGTTCGAGGATAAATGTGTTGCCGCGCTGCTTATGCCCCTCAATGCTTCAACTCATAGCTCAAGTGCTCGCGAATGCGCTAACTTACGTATACGCCATGTAAAGACGAATACATTACAGTAATGTCGTACCGGAGAAATTTTTTGGATACTTTAATACCTAGTCTATCTCAGCTTATTGAATTTGCAGTAGCCCCCGTATTTTTACTTACGGGTATAGCAGGCTTTTTAAATGTTATGTCGTCTCGCCTAGGCAGAATATCAGACAGGGTAAGAGTAGCGGAAAGACAAATACATACCCTATCAGACCCACATATTGTCGACCGTTCAAAGCGAGAAATAAAAGTACTTTGGCGCAGAGTTAAAGTGATTAACTGGGCTATCGGCCTTTGTGTAGCATCAGGCTTAATGGTATGTACTGTAATTGTGGCTTTGTTTGCGGGTTCGTTATGGTTCGTCGATTTAAAAACACCTGTCATTTCGCTATTTATATTAGCAATGATGTTTCTAATTTGTGCGCTTGTGGTGTTTCTTGTGGAAGTGAAACTGGCTACCACCACCATCAATATGGTACGTACTATTCGCTAAAAAGCGAAAGAGAAAACAAAAAAGCGAGGCAAACTCGATAATGTAATAAGTCTGCCTCGCCCTTTGTATTTGAAAGGATGTTATTTATCCTCGGCTGCTAATCTATTTAGCCTTCTGAATAGCTATCTATTCAGCTAACTCGTCTAGCACAGCGAATAATACATTTGCGCCTACGCGAGACACTTCTTTATCATACAAATTTTCTGTATTCACGCCTTCTTGGCCACCCGCTAAGTCACTGATAGCGCGAATAATAACCCAGTCCACATTGTTGATTGTGCACACTTGGCCAATCGCAGTAGATTCCATTTCGGTGACTTCAGCAGTAAACACATCTCTAACCCATTTACGATACTCTCGGTTATCCATAAACACCGAGCCGGTAACACCATTTCCACCTACATGAAGCTTGGCATCACGTTCATCCAAAATACGTTGAATTGGCATTTCAGCCATTGCTGTTTTCGCCGCGGCTAGTAGCTTTGGTGAGGCAGTGAAATAAGGCGTATCTTGTGGCTTATCCATACCGTCTTTTACAATCAATACTTCATCTGGGTGGATAAAGTGAAAAGGCTTATATTTAGGATAATGAGGGTCGGCTGCTAAACGAGCAGGCTGCTCTTCCATAAATTTTTCGTAATAGGCGGGTAACACGTATTCACCAGGATTTTCTGGGTCTTCGTTGGTATATACACTTTCGTCATGGTAGTACCAACGCTCGGGTACGATAACATCCCCCGGCTGCCATTTTGGATTCACCGCGCCCGCAATGCCCATATAGACCACTTGCTTAACAGGGAAATAATCGAGTGCCATTTGCGTAGACATTGCCGCGTTTGCAATGCTCATCCCAGTAGCGAAAACCAATATTGGCTCGTCATGATAGGTGCCAATTCGGTAAGTAATGCCTTTAATTGTGGTAGTAGTATGAATTTGTGCATCTGGATCGGACGCAATCCTACCTAAAATACCTTCCATTTCTGGCGCGTATGCAACCACAACCGCAGTAAATTCATCACCCGTGAAAGTAGCAGGCCCATATTGAGGTGTCGTGTTAGTTGAAGTTGTAGTACACCCTGATATCACCACAACAAATGACATACACAGCAGAAGCGAAATAACGCGAAGTTTCATAATCACCATTCTTATTTGATTTTTAGTGGAAGAAGTGGAGAGCGATAGCATGCTCGCTCTTCGCTGTTTTATTCTTAACGTACCAGTTTTCAGTGTTAAAGAAAGTGTTATATCCGCATTTTACAAATATTAAAAACACTGGATACACCCCCCTAACAAATGACATTCTGCAAAGACTATCTTATTTCGCTTTTTAAACTAATTCTTTATCCTCAATAGAATAAAACGCGCTTAGTTGCAGTTTCATAAGCTGAATATGGATGTGTAGTTACCCTTATTGGATTACATTTATAGGAGATAAAAGGACTTAAAAAAGCAACGCGAGACCAACTGACTCGTATCGATGAGGATACAAATACCAATGAACATGAAACTACTTCGCTCTCTGCAAATTTTTGTTGAGGTCGCTGAAAGCGGTAGCATGAGTATTGCAGCCCGAAACCTGCACATGACCGTTTCGGCCATTAGCCAACAACTGAGAAAACTTGAACAAGACATTGGGCTGAGTTTATTTAACCGTAATACTCGAAACTTGAGCCTTACCGAGGCTGGAAGGATCTATTACGACACCAGCAAAAAGATGTTAGATACCGCGGTTGAAGCACAAGAGCGTATTGAAACGCTTCAAGATGCGCCTTCAGGTAAAGTCAATATTATTGCCCCAGAAGGTTTTGGTGGAGGCTTATTAAGTCAGCCCTTGCAGAAGTTATGTGAGGATTTTCCAAAAATAAATGTATCACTGACGCTAACCGACCAACCTACAGATATTATTGTTTCCGGTGCCGACTTACTGCTTGGCTTCACCCCAGTGTCTGATACTAACTTCAGCAGTTTAGAGTTGGCCACATGGCGACGAATTCTTTGTGTATCGGCTGACCACCCTTTGGCAAAATCGCCTCTAGAGTCGCCCGAAATTCTTCAAGAGTATTCTTATATTTCTCACCGTCATATAGAAGAATATGTAATGAAGCACGACAAATTTGATAAAGTGCCGCTAACGTCGAGCCGTATTGAGCTTGATTCAATGCAGACCTTAATTCAGCTTACCCGTGATGGGCTTGGATATGCAGTGTTGCCTGAACCAGAGGTGCGCCACTTACTTAGTGAGGGTTCAATGAAGCAGCTATTCACTGACTGGTCGTTACCTGATTACACCGTATATGCGGTTACGCCAAAGCGGGAATTGGTTCCTGCTAAAATAAGCGCAGCCATTACATGCTTGCAAGATTGGTTCTCTGAAATTTAGATTTTACGAATTGATCGCTTTGTGAAGCATAAAAAAAGGGCATCATCATGATGCCCTTTTTCTTGTTAAGCTTGCTTAGAAGCTTGTATTAACCTGCAAACTAAATACGTTCGCTTTAGCATGCTCAGTGGCCGTAAGGTCACTGACAATAGTACCAATGGTTCGCTGCTGGCTAACTGCCGCTTCACGACCCTTAATGTAAGCATAAGCCATATCAATGCTGGTGCTCTCAGTAAGTGCGTATGTAGCACCTACGGTGTACCAATGACGATCGGTATCTGGAATACTCAACGAACGGTGTTCGTAGCTAACAGCGCCATCATCATATGCGTAGCCAGCACGAAGCGTGACCTTGTCACTATAAAGATAGGTTCCACCCACGCTTAAGCGGAGTGAATCTTCAAAATCTTCTTCTTTAAGTAGTAAATCGTCACCGCTATCAAGCTCAGCATTCAACTTATCAAATGCGCTCCACTCAGTGAATACAACGCTGGCTTGCACTGACCACTCATCGTTAAGCTGTTGGTTAATTGCCACTTCAGTGATTGCTGCTAAATCTAAATCTAGTGAACCGCCTTGGTTGTATAACTCTGCCACTGCAGGAATGATAGCGCCTAGGTCTGATTCGATTTCACCTTCAAGGTTTAACTCTGTTTCTGCACGGTAGCTAAACGCCAACTTAGTAGTTTCAGTAGCTTGCCACAACGCGCCAACATTCCAACCGAAAGCTACATCGTCACCAGACATTTTAACGATAGTTGCGTTACCTAGTGCATCGCTGCCCAGTAATGCACCAAATGCTTGAGGAATAGCAGTACCAATTTCAGCTTCCGCGTAAGTCACGTTAAGACCAAAACCTAAGCTTAATGTGTCGTTTACTTTGTAAGCCACAACAGGGTTTAGCGTAAATGAAGTTACTTCAGCGTCGTCAGCAAAGTGCAAACCGTTATAGCTATCGCTGTAGTCGGTAGCAAGACCGTAGTTAGAGAACGCGCCAATACCCCAAGATACCTTGTCATTCACAGGTGCTGTGTAGAAAAAAGAAGGCACTGCTGCCGAGGTAGCAATATCTTCTTCACTCGCATCATAAGTATTAGCAAACAGCACTTCACCGCTTTCGTTGTATACAGCAACATCCATATCACCACGAATATCAACTTGTGGATTGATGTAGCTTACCTGCGCACTGAACTGGGCAGTTTTAAATTCAGTAATAGCAGCAGGGTTAGTAGCAAGAATTGATGCATTTTCAGGTGTTGCCGCTTGGCCCGCCATCGCACGGCCAAAGCCATTTGCGCTATGCTCGTTTACTTGGAAACCAGCAGCTAGCACAGAAGAAGATGCCATAGAGGCTAATGCTAAGCATACAGAGGCGCGTAAAGAAAAATGTTGCTTCATAAAAATACTCTTATAGAACAGGAAATATGCAGTGGCGCATTCTACGATTACGGTATGTTTTGTTCAATGCAAGTTAACGCCATTCACGCTGTTTTATCGCATTTTTTACAATTTTAGCGGCACAATTAAAGAAGATGTAAACACTTTGAAAATAATAGATTGCAAAAATTGACATTATTTGTGAACAGGTGAGTTTGCCTATCACTATATTCAATTGGATGAGACTTGATTAATCACGCTATTTTTGACCTTTCTAGTGATTACGCTTGTATAAGCAGTTTCTAGCCCCACAACAGTGGTACAAGATAATTTCAACAGCCTAAGGAGAGATTCACATGTCTAGCAATAAAGAAATTCTATTGGTCAATCGCCCAAACGATAGAAAAATAGGCTCCCATTTGTTCGAAACTCGTGAGCAAGATATTCCTTCCCCGGGTAAAGGTGAAATACTGATTAAACAAACTTACATGTCGCTCGACCCAGCAATGCTAGGGTGGATGAGTGAAGATCGTGAAAGTTACATTCCGCCTGTTGAGCTTGGTGAAGTCATGCGCTCAAGCGGTGTGGGTGAAGTAATTGAGTCGAACAACCCTGATTTTTCTGTTGGCGACAAAGTCATGGGAATGACCGGCTGGCGAGAATACTTGGTCAGTAATGGTGAAGGCTTCAACAAGCTACAGCCCGGTATTACCGAAGAGATGGCCCTTTGCGTATTCGCTTTACCTGGTTTAACTGCTACCACAGGCTTATATAACTTTGGTGAGCCTAAAGAAGGTGAAACCTTAGTTGTCACTGGCGCTGCGGGTTCGGTGGGCTCAATTGTAGGTCAGCTAGCAAAAGCTGACGGCCTTCGCGTTATTGGTGTAGTGGGTAGTGACGAAAAAGCAGATTGGATTGTCAACGAGCTCGGCTTCGACGGAGCAGTAAACTATAAAACTGACGATTTAGAAGCAAAATTAACTGAGCTCACCCCCGATAAAATTGACGTATTCTTTGAAAACACCGGCGGCCCTATTCAGCACCATATTTTCAATCGTATGAATACGCATGGCCGTATTGTGGTTTGCGGCATGATTGCCGACTATCAATCTGAAAACCCGGCTCCCGGCCCAAATTGGATACCGTTAATTAAAAAGCGCATTAACGTTCGAGGGTTTGCGATGCCTGATCATTGGGGCGAAGTACCTCAACTTGTTGCAAAGCTATCGCCCTACGTACAACAAGGAAAGATTCAATATCGTTCTCACATGGTTGAGGGTATCGAATCAGCGGTAGAGGGTTTACAGATGCTATTTTCTGGCGACAATAAAGGGAAAATGATCGTTAAACTTTAAGCTTATCGCTTATGTTTCTGCGTTAACTATCGACGTTAATTTCACTTAGCGTCGATAGTAAATAAGTCCCTTTCCCCGCAGCCTTTGCTTGATAAAGCTCATTATCAGCTTGGTTGATTAAGCCTTCTAGAGTTTGCTTTTTCACATTATTAACGACCACAGCACCAATAGAGCATGAGACGGTTTTCGCTGATGCATTTGGTGCATGCGGTAAGGCTTTTTCATCCCAAGTGTCGAGTATTTGTTGGCAACTCTGTTCTACTTGCCTTGCAGAAACCCCACTGACGATAACCATAAACTCTTCGCCGCCATAACGACCCAGAATATCGGTTTGCCGTTGAAACACAACGCGCATCACATCAGCCTGCGCCACAATGGCATCATCACCTTGCTGGTGACCATAGGCATCGTTGTATTTCTTAAAGTCATCTAAATCGAGCATAAAAACAGCGAAAGAAAGGTTCTGCCTTTTACTGAGCGACAGTAATTTCTCGCCTTCTTTCATCAACGCACGTCTATTAAGAAGATTGGTTAACGGATCTTCACGGCTTAAGGTGTTCAACTTCTTATTTGTTGATTTTAAAAGAATAACTATTCTGTCTAAACGATATTTTGCGTAAGCACATATAAATAACGACCCAATCACAAATGACGTTGAAATCATGACGCGGTCGCCATAAACAGGCGCGATTGCCATTAATCCAATAAACCCAGCGATACTTATAGCCGATGCTGCCAACGCCAGCTTGTAGGTAACCCCTAATGCAAATACACAATAGAATGCATATAAAATGGTGCCCTCGTAAGGAAAAGCAAATTCGTATACCCTCCAACTTTGATAAATAAGTACATAATTTGCAAAGGTTAACATCACCATCAGCCCTGCAAAAATCCAGCTTCTGGCAGCATAAAAGAATCGAGAGAACGAAAGGGCGATAACCGCAAAGATAACTGGAATTTGATACAAAAGGCGGTTTTGAAGATAAAACTCGTACAAAGGGGAAGGTAACAACACCATATCCGCCAAGATGAAAGAGGCAAGCAACAAAGCACCGATTATAAGAGCAACTCGAAGTCTTAAAATCTCTTTATGCTTTGTTTCCACTTCCACCTATTTCTCCAGACACGGGTAATATCTTTCAGTAAGTATAGACGCTTCTATAGGGCTAGCTTAAGTAGACTACCTTTTAATGCCTCAATGGTAATAGGTTTAGTGACTACGTCGTTCATACCGTCTTGTTTAAAGGCATCATGGCGTTCTTTAAAGGCTTCTGCTGTAAGCCCAATAATAGGAATTTGGCTTACGTCACTCGGTAAACTTCGAATACGCCTAGTGGCTTCAACACCATCCATCACTGGCATATGAATATCCATAAAGATAACGTCGAAGGTCTCTTCTTCAACTTTAACGGCCGCTTTTAAACCGTTGTCGACATGAGTAACCGTGCACCCAAGCTGTTCTAGTAGCGCCTGAGCCACCACGGCATTTATCGCATTGTCTTCTGCCAGTAGTACGCTAATACCCGGTTTAAGGATTGTATTTTTATCTAGGTTACTTTGCGCTTCTTGTAGTGACGCGCTATCAATAGTGCGGGCGCTAACCATGGCAGACATCGTGAAACACGACCCTTCACCCACTCGGCTTGCAACTTTGACATCGCCACCTAGTATCTGTGAGAGCTCTTTAGCAATGGACAAACCTAAACCTGTGCCGCCATAACGACGTGAAATAGAAGAATCAGATTGAGTAAACTTATCGAAAATATGTTCAAGCCTATCGGGTTCTATACCAATGCCTGTGTCTTTTACAGAAATGACTAAACGATTTTCTTCTACCGATGGACCGGCTACCTTTTTAAGGCTTGCTGTAACCGTTACCGTGCCTTCGTGCGTAAATTTGATGGCGTTACTGGCTAGGTTAATCACTATCTGGCGCAGTTTAGTCACATCACTCGTGACCATTACCGAGTCCAAATTCTTACTTTTATATTCTAACCGCGTGTGGTTTGCACTCGCATTGATACCTAGCAAGGTAATAAGATCATTCAGCATGCTATCTAAATTAAATTCGGTCACATCAACTTCTGACATGCCAGACTCAATTTTAGATAAATCGAGTACATCGTTTATCACATTGGCAAGAATGGTAGCTGAAGAACGTAAATCTGAAGCATATTGCTTTTGCTTGTCATCTAACGGCGTGTCTAGCAATAAAGTAGCAAGCCCTTGAATACCGTTTAACGGCGTGCGAATTTCGTGGCTCATAACGGCAAGAAAGTCCGTTTTGGCTTTATTGGCAGCTTGTGCCCGTTCCACGTAATTTTCGATGTCTGCTGACATGGCCTCTACATCTTGGGCTAATTCACTCAGCTCATCTTTGCCGCTTACATCAATGCTAACCCGCTTGTGATTACCGGCAATACTGCTCGTTGCATCTTTAATTTTGCCAATTGGGGATACCACAAAATACTGAGTAATTTTCCCTATGAATAAACTCACTAAAATAACCGTAAACAAGGTAATAGCGATGGTTAGCCAGGCTATTTTTGATAATGATGATTCGAGCTCATCGGTAGATTGGCTAACCGTAAGCTTCCAGTTCCAAGGGTCGAACTTGCTACAGGCAAAAAGTACATCTTGGTCTCTCCACTCAGATTCACCAAATGCAATATCGGTAGCATTAATAGTGGTGATGGTGGCGTTGGCAGTATTGATGGGTGCCCATTCTTCATAGGTGCTAAATAGCTCAGCACCCGTTGTCTTATCACTTACCGCAAAATGCTTACCGGTTGATTGATGAAGCTCTGCTAGCTCGTCAAACACCTCTTTTTGATAGGCATCTCGAAATACAGGTACATTTTCCAAACCCGAATTCACCAGCAATTCGTGCCGCTCTCGCACAAATTCAATAAAGGTTAGTGATAAGGTTTGAGTAAGTAACTGATATTCTCGCTCTCTCACTGAGTCATAAGCCGTCAAATAGGCCCAATAGCCCGTTAGCGCCATCCCTGTAAACAGAATGGGGATATATATAGCTAAAAGTTTCGACTTAATTCGCATAGATATCTGGTACTACTCTTTATTGATAAATGTGATCTTTCGATAACTTTAAATACGACGACGGAATAGGAATATGCATCTTGATGGCAGTGGATACATTCACCCCTATTGTGTATTTCTCCATCCTAGTGACTGGCATGGAATTGGCCTTCTCGCCACTTAAGATCCTTTTGGCCCGTAAGGCACCTGATTTTCCGATACTTTCTTCATCGGCTACCACGCCAAGTAACGCACCTTGTTGAACTGACTCTATACTTTCGGCAAAAATCGGTAATAGTTTAGTTTCTTTGTAAATAACATTGATGAGCTGGTCAGCTTGAAGCAAAGGTCCGGTAGAAAGCCAATAGGTATCAACGCCGGATGTTTCTGTTTTTTCCTTAAGCGCTTCCACAACACCATCACGCATAGCATCTAACCCTGAAGTGCCTTCGACATAGGCTGTACTCACCGTTACAAACTTCACGTTATCATACTGACTCTCAAGTGCTAATAGGCTTTCTACAGAGCTTTTTGAAGAGGGATAATCAGAATGCACCAATCCAATAGTGATAGGCTCTTCCAGTTCAGAGGCTTTCAGAAGGCCATCAAGCATATCCAATTTTACTTTGGCATCTAATACGTGGGTCTCACCAGTTATGTTTGACGTACTATGTTCACCAAGCGACGTGACTATGCCCTCTTTAACTGGATCTGACACTGTCATAAATAAAGTAGGTATCTCAGCTGCCGCCGGAAAATTATAAACCGCTCTGGTGGCAAGGGTAGCAATCGCCACTAACAAATCAGGCGCTTCTTGCTCGGTAATCGTTTGCACAATAGATCTCGCCTGTTCTTCTAAGCCCTGAGCGTTATGTACTTCTATCTCTATTTCATGTTCAGGCATTATGAGTGTGAGCTCGTCGAGAAAAGCATCTTTCGTATTAGCTACAATGGGCAAAGGAGCCGTTTCAATTATGACCACACGTAGTGGTTTAGCTTCAACCTGAGCGTGAAATACAAAACAAAGGAGTATACTCATGATGAGTAGTGACGTTTTTTTCATCTTTATTTAGCCCAACTGTTAAGCTAGTGAGTAGGTGATTAATTTGAAATATCATAGTGTTAATCGACTTCGCTGCATAGCCGAAGTTCGTATAATATAGGCTTAAAATACCCATAAGTTTGATTGTAGATAGTTTATGCTAGGTTGAGCGTTAAAAAGAGCGCTAACGTACTGCGCCTTCTATGATTTGGAGCCCATTTTTGATTTAATGGCTATATAAGATGCCCAACCGTTACGAGTAAACCTACTAAGGATAATAACCATATTATGAGGCGAATAAAATCTCTTATGCCTAGTACTACCCAGAATATATGTAGTAGCAATAAAATGGCAACATTAGGTATATGTCTAAGCATGTATCTGGCAAGCTTTTCGCCTTTAGCTAGTACCGAAATGACGAATGAGAAAATGACACACAAGACTATGAATACGTTAACGAAAGAACAAGTCATTGAACAGCTCAATCTCTCTCATCACTTTGAAGGTGGCTATTTTCGCCAAAGCTTTAAAGCAGATCACAGAGATAAAGTAACAACAGCACGTGGTGAACGCACCACCATGACCGCTATTTATTATATGCTTACGAACGACAACAGTGTTGACCATTTTCATACTAAGTATTCCGATGGCATCGAGTTTTATCATATGGGCTCGCCCATTACTTACCACATGATTTACCCAGATGGCCATTACGAAAAAGTGGTAGTAGGGCCTGATATTGCCAATGGCCAGCAGTTACAGCTTGCTGTACCTGGGGGCACTTATAAAGCGGCCGAGTTAACCGATGGCGACTATGGTTTGGTGAGCGAAGCGGTATCCCCTGGGTGGGAACCTGAAGATATGATTGAAGTTTTTCAGCATGAGTTGCTAGAAAAATTCCCGCAGCACAAGGCGCTTATTGAGCGTCTTGCGAATAAGAAATAACGTCCGTTGCTATAGGTAAAAAGCCTGCTCTTAGCAGGCTTTTCTAACTCTCTACCCCTCTATTTCGGCCAAAAGCGCCACGCTTTTTAGTCGTGCCTCTAGGTTATGAATTGGCATTGAAACAATTAACTCGTCCACTTCTGTAGCCTCAACAAATTTAGCTAACTGCGTACTCACCGTCGCTTTAGAGCCCACCAATGCATAACGTAATACATGAGACAACATAGCGTAATCAGCTTCACTGCAAATTTTGGATAAGTCATCTACGGGTTTAGCAAAAGGTTTATTTAGCCCGCGTCTCATATTCATAAACTGCTGTTGAACCGACGTGAAAAGATACTGCGCTTCTTCATCGGTATCGGCCACTACCGCCATTACCCCCGCCATCACATAGGGCGACTCTTGGGTTTCTGATGGTTTAAACATAGAACGATACACATGCAAGGCATCGAACAGTTGGTCTGGTGCAAAGTGCGACGCAAAAGAATAAGGCAAGCCTACCGACGCGGCCAATTGCGCACTGTATAAACTAGAACCTAGTAACCATAACGGAATATGTGTGTTGGCACCCGGCACCGCAATAATTTTCTGCCCTGGCGCTGGCGTACCTAAATAATGTTGAAGCTCTTTTATATCATCAGGGTAGGTGTCTATATGTGCGTTGCTATTAAGGTTGCGGCGCAATGCCTTAGCGGTAGCCATGTCGGTACCTGGGGCTCGGCCAAGCCCTAAATCAATACGCCCAGGATATAAGGTTTCCAATGTGCCGAATTGCTCGGCGATAACCAATGGTGCGTGATTTGGTAGCATTACACCACCTGCACCCACACGAATATGGTTAGTTGCGCCGGCAATGTTACCTAACATAACCGCGGTAGCAGAGCTCGCCACACCATGCATACCGTGATGTTCTGCCAACCACACTCGTTGATACCCACTACGCTCTGCTTGCTTAGCTAACTCTCGCGAGTTACTTAATGCATCGCTTATGCTTTGCCCTTCGGAAATAGGGGCAAGATCGAGTAGTGAAAGGGGTAATGACATGGCTAACCTCGTAAACGTTTTTTGCAGTGTATCGCAAACTCAATATACGCCGAAAGGCTTTGCCATGGTTCACCCGATATACGCGATATCGGGCATTGCTTAGCAGACCCTGTACTTTGCAGACCCAGCTACCTGGCAGATAAGGAGCTATGCAGCGCGTTTTTATACGCTTCAAATGCAGGAATTGCCGAGGTAACAATGGCTGCCAAAGTAATCACACTTACCACTTTTAACGTCTCTATTGTCAGCAAATTTGCACTTAAAAATAGACCATACTGAGACGCTAACCAATCACTCGATAAGGTTAGCGTTACGCTAAGCAGCCCAATCGCCGCCACAATCGCTAACAATACTAAAATTAACGCTTCTACTAACACCAAGGTAAAAATAACCCCAGGCCCTGCACCTAACACCCGCAGTACGGCAATTTCGTTTTTGCGTTGCTGCATGGAAGCTAACAACATAGTCGATAAGCCAAACAATGAAGATATAAGCACTAAAATGCTAATTACTCGCAGTAGGTTTTCTACCGTACCCATCATTTGCCAAAGCTCGGTTAGCGCCACGCCAGGCAGTATGGCCATGAGCCTATCTGTTTTGTAGTTGTTGATATCGCGCTGAAGTTTGAAGGTCGCAAACTTTGAGGTTAGCCCAAGCATGACCGCTGTTACACTGTCTGGCGTGGTATTAACCGAGGTTGCATCGTTGAGCAATTGGTTTTGCTTTGAAGCCGATAAATGAATAGCTTCAATGGCGTTTAAGCTTACGTGCACGGTTTTATCTACTGGCGTGCCAGTGGCTGAAAGTATGCCGGTGATAGTGAAAGGGGTATTATCATGATTGGTAAAACTGGTGTTACCAATACCGTGAGAAATCACCACACTGTCTCCCACTTTATAACCTAGCTCTTTGGCCACATCGACGCCTATCACCGCTTCAAATAAGCTGGCGAAAGCTTTACCGTTTTGAAAACTGAGCGCTTGCTTGTTACCGAATTTGAAATGCTGAAAATAGTTATCGTTGGTGCCCATTACCCGAAAGCCGCGATGAGAATCTCCTAAAGAGATAGGAATTGCCCACGCTACTAATTGACTTTCCTGCAGTGCTTCATAGCTTGCATAGTTGATGTTACTGGTGGGGCTTCCCATCCTGAACACTGAATACAACAAGAGATTGAGCTGGCCACTTGGTGCGCCAACGATAAGATCAACATCTGAAATAGTTCGGTTAAAGCTCTCTTTTGCCTGCTGGCGAATATGCTCAACGCTTAGCAATACACTGATACTAATCAGCAACGAAAGAAACGTTAATATCACTGATTTTTTGCGACTACCTAAACTACTCCACGCTAACGACACTAACATTACTTGGCCTCCGCTGGCTGTTTTAGCGAGGACTGTTTTAGCGAGGACATCTCTACACTGGTTTCAAAAAACTTTTTCAAATACATATCGTGACTTACAAATATCAGTGTTGTGTTCTGCTGCTTACACATATCGATAAGAATGGTCATAAAGGCGTCTCGTGCGGCGGCATCTAAGGCAGATGTGGGTTCATCTACAAGTAATATTTCTGGTTTGTTGATTAATGCACGGGCAATGGCTACCCGCTGCTGCTGCCCTACACTCAGTGAATTAGCGGGCTGATGAAGAATAGTAGCGGGCAAATTAAGCCCTTTCAGCAACGCTTCGGCCGCATCGGCTACATTGGTTTTGCCTGCCTTTGCAAAATATGTAGCCAGCTCAATATTCTTAAGCACGCTTAGGTAGGGAATCAAATTGAATTGCTGAAAAACCACGCCAATGTGCTGCGCGCGAAACTTATCCCGCTGCCTGGCAGGCAAGGCGGAAAATGGCTTGCCCAGTAACGATAACTCGCCGCTTTGTGGCGTTAGCACCCCTGCTAACAGATTAAGCAAGGTGGTTTTGCCAGAGCCTGAATGACCATGTAAGAAAACACGATCACCATAATTCACCTTCCACGTAGGTATATGCAGCCCACTGCTGTTTGAATCTGCATAGTGATATTTAACGTCATTAAGCGCAATAGCATTGCCGTGGTTAGGCACTGCCTTTTTGGCGTGTGCTTCATTTTTCAAAGGTTGCTCTGGTGCTGCTGACAATGTGAATCATCTCCTTTTTGCATTACGCGATGCTTGCGTAAGAGTGGATGTAGCTGACACTAACGCTTTTAGGTCGCCATTCAAGCCAAAACTAAGCCTACTTTGCTGTAAGGGTACGCTTAGCCAGACTTCAAATGTACAACCCCGCCATGTTATGTTATAACGTTTTACACTAACTGTTATAATAATTCTTGGCTAAATAAAATGATAAAGTTCTTCTTACGCGCCCGTATTGGTATTTTTGTCGCGATAGCAGGCATGCTTTTTTATCCTACAACATATGCTGAAGATATCGAAGCATATGACTACCAAGAGGTGGAATGGACGCAGTTAATGCCTGAAGAAGATTTGGCAGCGTTGCTTAATCCGCCAGATTATCTAGCCGGCATTGAAGATGGCTCTCAAGAAGATTCTGTGGAAGCCTTTGGTAATCAAGAATTTGATAACGAAGCTACCAACCGCTTTCAACAAGCGCTGACATCAACGCAAGTCGTTAAAACCTTTGAGAATAAACCCATCCGTATTCCTGGCTTTATTGTTCCGCTTGAAAGCAGCGAATCGCAAATGGTCACAGAGTTTTTTATCGTACCCTACTTCGGTGCATGCATTCATATGCCTCCACCGCCGCCAAATCAAATTATTTACGTGAGTATTGAGCAAGGTGTTGAACTAGAAAGTTTGTACGATCCTTTCTGGTTCGAAGGCACCTTGGCTATCGACACCACTGAAAATGCGATGGGCACCGCGGCGTACCGTTTAGAGCACGTCAATGTGAAACCATACGAGGGATAATTGATGACACGATTTAATAAACTATTATCTGCCCTGCTAGCCTCTTTAACGGTTGTTTCTGCCGCACATGCTTGCGACCTACATGGCGGCGGTAATTTGGGCTTTGGTTTTAATCGGTTACACCCCCTTGCTCAGCAACATTATCAGGCGTCGGCGTTCAAAACCCTGTCGGTTAAACACGCTAAACAGGTAGACGTTATTGTTGATGAAGCCGCCACAGCGAAAATATCTTACGTGATACCGCTACGCTATCGTGATGTAAACGTTAGTTTTATAGGTAGTGATGGCGTAGAAATAGTGGGAGATAGCGCTGTGTTACTGGAACAAGACTCTGGAGTTTATAACTTAACGTTTACGGTAAAGCGACCAGGCCAATCGCACATCTCTATCCAAATAAATGGATTAAGTGATGGGAAGCCTTTTTCACTGAGTCAGAAAATTGAACTACGCTCAGCATAAAAAGTGGATAAAGGAGTGAGTAAAGTCGCTGCTAAAGAAAACGAGCTGGCTGCAGTTAATGCTAAGCGCAAACCATTGAAGATAGTACTACTTCTTTTCGTTTTCTTAGTGGCTGGCAGTGTATTCGCCAGGCTAGTTCAACTATATTGGCCCAGCATAAAACATCAGTTATACACTAGCGAAGCACTTTATCAGACCAGCAACCCTGAGTTACAGGCCTTATTCAGCCAAGAAGTTGAACAAAAAAGTGTAGTGCGCTTAGGTTGGCAAGACTTACTGCCAGAACAAGAAGAAGCCACCTTACGTCGATATCAATCAGGGAACGACACAAGTGACTTATCGCCTACCCAAATCGGCACCGTTCAGTCTATAACGAATCAATTGCTATTATCTATTCAAGCCAGTAGCGATGAAAATTACATTTCAGCCCTTCACTCAACCAATATAGTACACACCATTTTAGGCAAAGCGATTTCTATTTCCGGCTTTATTGTACCGATAGAAGTGAATGAAGATCGCACACTACAAAGCTTTTTCGTGGTGCCTTACTACGGCGCTTGTATTCACTTTCCCCCTCCACCACCCAATCAAATTATTTTTGTACAACTGCCCGATGGATTTGCCCATCACAATTTAGCCGATGCATTTACGTTAACGGGTATTTTAGAACAGGGTTTGTTTGAAGACCCCCTTGGAACCTCAGCGTATATCCTTAACGTGTACGACATTGAGGCTTACCATGGTCAGCCTGATGACTTTCGAGCTCACTAGGTTTATCAAGAACAATAGATGCTATTTTTCACAAACGCTGACAGGTTTGCGTTAGCTATTCTCCTAAGCATTTAAAGTGAATTTAGTGAGCATTTCGTAAACATTTAATGCAGAGTGCATTTAGTTTTCATCTAGCTGACATGCAACTAATTGCTGCTCCCACAGCTCGCTAATGTCGCCGGCGTTCGATTTAGAAGTATCTGCTTCACAAGCATCCAATTCATTAAAAATTACTTCTATACGGCTTTCTAAACAATCATCCAATTCTTTTTCTGATATTGCATCGTCTACAATGTTGTAGCTAAAAATACCTTCATGGGTGATCATTATTGCTTTAAGCCTTTCCACCTTTAGCTTGCCTAACCATTCATGTAACGCGTTTCGGTTAAAGACAATATAAGGTGAAAAACGCCACCCCATACTTTGAAAGCCTTCTCCGCTATTTTCAATTTTAACAAAGCCGGTTTCAGGTAGGGGCGCTTCGTTAATATTACTAGCTTGATTGTGCTCATGGTGGTGATGATCTTGATAAGCGCTACCAGTGTTTACATGAGTGTGATATTCGTCACCATGAGAATGACGAGGTATAGGTTGCTTCATTGCTTTAACCACATCAGAAGCCCCCTCTAGCAACGATGGCGCTAACTTCCCATGCTGTGCAAAAACAATATCCGGCATGGGGTCGCGGCGGTTAGCAACGTAATCAATGAGCAGCTGTTTAGATTCATCTTGGTATAAATCTTCTTTGTTACCTACGACAATATCCGCAACATCAATTTGCTGGTTGAAAGTCTCATGAAGTGTATAGCGTATATCTGTGAGCTTTCGGGCATCTACCAAGGTGATATTCTTTTGAATATTAAGCACCTCTTGATAATGATCGGCTGACAACACTTCTAAGACTTCCCTTGGGTGCCCTAGCCCCGTAGGCTCTATGAGTAAACGATGGGGTCGAGCGCGTGCAAGTAACTGATTAAGCGCAATTTGCATAGACAACCCTGAAGCACAGCACATACAGCCGCCGGGTACTTCACGCACAAACACACCGCTTTGTTCGGTATGTACGCCCTTAAAAAAGCCACCATCAATACCAATTTCACCAAACTCATTAACTAAAACAGCCCACCGCTCATGCTCTGGCTTAGCCTCTAGTAAGGATAAAATGGCGCTTGTTTTCCCTACGCCTAAAAAACCACTGATAATATTGGTTGGAATAGCACTTAACTTTTCAAGCTTGCCTGATGTCATACACACCCTTCCTGGACGCCGTTATTTATGTGTAATGATGTGCGGGTAATCGGTTTCATTATCTGTTTGGCGCCGTAGTCTTAGGTTTCGAATATGGCTAAATGCAATAAAGCTAGACCCTATTACCGTTAACACCACTTCACCGTATTCGCCCAACACATCGTGCCCTAACACTGCGGCTAAAATAAGCAATGATAGCCCCACACCACCCACCAAAAGCATGGTGTGATTTCGGTGGTAAAGGTAGCCCATCATGAGTGCAATAACACTGATGGGCACTACGAAGAACAGCAACGTTTTATGAAACAACTCGTCATCTAAAGCTAATATGCCCGCTAGCGGCGGGAGAAGAAGTAATAAAACAGGAAATAATAAGCAGTGCACCACGCATAGCATAGACAGTGCTATGGCAGCTTTATCGCTTATTTTTTGAAAATTCATTCAGTATGGTTCCTTATTTTTAACCTACCAGATTTTTAGCTTACCAGCGTAACGTTGGCTGACCGGCAGATAACTCAGAAAGACCTTGTCCACGTTCAGTGATCCACTGAGCTTGGATAGCACTTAGCGATGGCATCAATTCAAATAGGGTAACGGTAATGCCAGACACCGCATCATCACAGTGAAATTGATATTCAACTTCAATATTTTGATGATTTTCTTCTTCGTGCCCTTCATCCTCGTCATGTTCCTGGTGCAAAGCATGCTCGTTCTTGTGCGCCTCGTCGTGATCACCCGAGTGCGCTTCGTGAGCATCTTCATGGTCGCTTTTATGATGGTCTTCATGCGCTTCTAATGTGTGCTCAACACCCACTAACTCGCACTTACCCTCTACATCAATCACGTTGGTATTTAAGGTGAACCTTTCGGCAAGCAAATTTTGATTATTTAGTTGCTCGGTCGTTTCAGGCTCGTGTTCAAAACCCAGAGCATCTGCGGCAGGTAATACAAGCTGAAGGTGAAGCATGCTGCCCTCTTGAGAAACTAAAAGCTCGCCTTGCCCGTGCACATGCTGCTGTGCATTTACGGCAAATCCTACACTAGAAAAAAAGAGTAAAGAGACTGCTAAACAGGGCTTTTTCATGAATCTACCTTTTTATAAATTTTTTCAATGGTGAGCGACTTTATTGTTTACCGAAGTGGAGTGTATACACTTAAGCGCCTTTTCGGGAAACGTTGATCACAACGAGTAAGTGGTTGTACTTTAAATTTGGACGCTTCTCGATCTTGAACTAATTCTTCATTTTCTTTGATTGCATTTTGATACATTATAACATAACAATAAATAGGATTAAAATTATAACTTAGTTTTGGGGTTAAGAATGGTTAGGGTTACCAAGGTAGCAGCATTAGTAAGCGCATTATTGTCGACCAGCGCTTTAGCACAGAATATAGAGGGCACTGTGCTGAATAAAAATGGAAGAGCCGTAGTAGGTGCAAAGGTAGAAGTAGAAGGAACAAACCAACGTACGGTAACCAACAGCGAAGGTAAGTTCTCGCTTCGTGACGTTAGCAACGGCAAAGCCGAGTTGCATATTTCAGCACCGAACTTTGCGCATCTTCATCAAGATATTACGCTGGCTGAAGGCGAGCCGCTGCAACTTTCACTTACGTTAAATCGTTCTCCAATTGAAGTGGTGGACGTACTTGCTACGCCCATTCATTTGTCAGTGATGGAGTCTGCATCACCAGTGAGTGTGTTAGCGGGCGATACTCTTCGTCGCCAACAAACATCCACCCTAGGCGATAGTTTAGAAAAAGTGGCCGGTGTACACACTAGCTTCCACGCAAAAGTAGCCAGTACACCGGTTATTCGTGGATTAAGTGGCCCTAGAGTACTTATTGCGCAAAATGGCTTGGACGTGAGTGATGTTTCACGAGTAGGCCCTGATCATTCGGTGGCATCAGAGGCTTCAACGGCTCAGCAAATCGAAGTACTTCGTGGCCCTGCAACCTTGTTCTACGGTAGCGGCGCGGTTGGCGGTGTTGTGAATGTAGTAGATGGTCGCATACCAACTGATAGTACAACGCGAGGCGAATGGTTACTTGAAACCAACTCGGTTGATGATCAACAGCTTGGCTCTTTCAATGTAACCACAGGGAATGAGTCTTTCGCCTTTTATGCTGATGGCTATTGGCGCGAATCTAACGACTATGATGTTCCTGTTTCACCTGAAGTAGAGCACGACGATCATGGCGAAGAAGAGCATGATGAAGAGCAGTCAAGAGTTGTAGAGAACAGTAACGAAGCGTCGAATGGCTTTACCGTTGGCACCAGTTATTTGTTCGATAAAGGCTATGTAGGGCTTTCAGTTGAGCAATTTAATCGTGAATACGGCATTCCTGGCCATACCCATGGCGAAGAAGAGCATGATGACGACCACGAGGAAGAACTTGATGAAACGCATCATGAGGATGAATCTGTTTTTGCCGACCTTGAGCAAACCCGTGTTCAACTTCAAGGTGAATACAATATTGCAGGCAGTTGGGTAAAACAAATTCAGCTACGTGGCGGATTTACCGACTACGAACACGCTGAAATTGAAGAAGGTGAAGCAGGCACCTTGTTTGAAAATGAAACCCATGAGTTAAAACTCGATGTTTTACACGCTCCTATAAATGACTGGAATGGCGCGTTGAGCTTTCATTATAAAAACAGCGATGCATCAGCCCAAGGAGAAGAAGCCTTTACTCCCCCTTCGGTGACTGAAACCATTGCGATGGCTATCATGGAAGAAAAGCGCTTTGATGATGTACTCATTCAACTCGGTGCCCGTATAGAACATGTATCGTTGGAAGCGGATAACGTTTTATTACCTTCTTTAGATACCCATGATCATGATGAAGAACACGATGATGATCATGAAGATGAGGGCCACGACGACGAGCATGAGGACGAGCATGAAGACACCTTAGTATTCCCTATCGATGAATCATTTACTGCATTAAGCATCTCGGCGGGTTTGGTATGGGACTTCGCACCAGGTTACAACGTGGGAATTTCAGTATCTCGTTCAGAACGCGCACCATCAGCCTCTGAGCTACTTTCATTTGGCCCCCATATTGGCACCAGTACTTATGAAGTTGGGGCTTTATTTGCCCTTCATGAAGAGGAAGGCGAAGCGCATATCGAGCTTGGTGAAGGCAGTATTGAACTTGAAACTGCGAATAATATCGACCTTACCTTACGTAAAACCGAAGGTAACTTAGGGTTTGTATTAAATGCGTTTTATAACCAAATCGACAACTATTACTACCAAACCAATACCGGCCTTTTTGCTGAAAGCGGACACGACCATGGCGAAGAAGAGGGTGATGATCACGACGAGCACACTGATGAACTGCCAGTCTATATTTTCAAAACTGATGATGTGATATTACATGGTTTTGAAGCACAAGTTGCTTGGCAAACTACAGATGAATTCAAAACCACAGTATTTGCCGACTACGTGAGAGCACGTTTGCAAGATGGAGGCGACTTACCTCGCACTCCACCGCTTCGAGTTGGTACGCAGTTTAGTTACCAAACTGAACGATTAAGTGCTCACCTAGATATTACACGTTACGAAGAGCAAGACCGTATTAGTGAAGGTGAAACCGCAACCGATGGCTATACCCTAGTAGATGCCAGCGTGTCATACGACTTAGATGTACTTAATCAAGATATTTTAGTGTATTTGAAAGGCACAAACCTGACCGATACCGAAGCCAGAGTACATACTTCATTCTTAAAAGATATAGCTCCAAGACCTGGCCGCAGCTTTGCGCTTGGTGTGAGGGGGTATTTCTAAAGGAAGTCGTTAAAATTTGACGCTTAGAATGGCAGTGTAAGCACTGCCATTCTTATTTTACTGATGTATTTAATTGCTTTTTTTCGTAGCACGAGCATTTGGGATTTCGCGCATTTCCTAGCTACACTCGCTTATGCCATCACTTTCTATTCAGCTGGAAGGCACACAGGCATAAGTCGGAAATATTGGCTATTTTATCGTGCAAATATCACTATACCTCTGCGGCAAGGTATAGTGAGGTATGTGGCATTTATTAAATGAATAACAACGACAAGAAAACGCGATGAACTCAATAAATTCAATAATCAAAAGCAAAGCTATGTGGTTTGTTTTAGTGGCATTGTTCGCTATTACCGCTAATGCAGCAGAAGAAACACATAAACGCACTATCGATATCGATAGTAGTGTAGTAACCGAGCATGAAACTAAAATATTAGGTAAGCGCGTGAAATACAGCGCTACAACAGGCACGCAACCGGTGTGGAATAGTAAGGATGACGCGGTCGCTACCTTGTTTTACACCTACTATCAGCGCACCGATATAAAAGACAATGGGTCTCGCCCGCTTGTCATCTCTTTTAACGGCGGCCCGGGTTCAGCATCAGTATGGATGCACGTGGCGTATACTGGCCCTCGAATTTTAAATATTGATGATGAAGGCTACCCCGTACAGCCTTATGGCGTGCAGACCAACCCATATTCAATATTGGATGTGGCAGACATCGTGTTTGTTAACCCCGTTAATACTGGGTACAGTCGTGTACTTAAGAATGAAGAAGGTGAAATGCCTTCAAAGGACGCACAGAAGAGCATGTTTTTTGGCGTCAACGCTGATATCAGCTATCTTGCAGATTGGGTAAATACCTTTGTTACTCGCCATAACCGCTGGCGTTCGCCTAAATACCTCATTGGTGAAAGCTATGGTACGACGCGGGTTTCGGGTTTAGCCCTTGAATTACAAAACCGCCAATGGATGTATTTAAATGGCGTAATATTAGTATCACCTACCGATATCGGTATTGAACGCAATGGCCCAGTAAAAGCCGCGAATCGCCTACCGTATTTCGCTGCAACCGCCTGGTATCACAAAAAGTTAGACCCTGAACTCCAAAATAAAGACTTAACCGAACTGCTTCCTGAAGTAGAAGATTTCACCATCAACACACTTATTCCAGCGCTGGCGAAAGGTGGCTTTATTGGTGCTGAGGAAAAACGCGATGTGCTTGCAAAAATGGCACGTTATTCAGGGTTATCGAAAGATGCGATTTCACAAAACAACCTTGATGTAACTACCGCTTATTTTTGGAAATCGTTACTTCGTGATGAAGGTAAAACACTCGGCCGCTTAGATAGCCGCTATTTGGGTATAGATGCTAAGCAAGCGGGTGATAGACCCGATTACTGGGCCGAACTAACGTCGTGGCTACATTCGTTTACTCCCGCCATTAATTACTACTTGCGAGAAGAGTTAAATTACAAAACTGACACCAAATACAATATGTTTGGCGATGTTCACCCGTGGGACAGAAGTGGCAATAAATCTGGCGAAAACCTACGTCTTGCCATGGCACAAAACCCATACCTAAATGTGATGATTCAAGCAGGTTATTACGACGGCGCCACCAACTATTTTGATGCTAAATATACTATGTGGCAGCTTGATCAAAGCGGCATTATGCAAGACCGTTTAAGCTTTAAAGGCTATAGAAGCGGGCATATGATGTACTTGCGACGAGACGATTTAAAACAGTCTAATCAAGACTTACGTGAGTTTATCAAAAACAGCACCCCTAAAAAGGGTGAACCCGCTATGTATCGCCGATAAAAGGCGATAAAAAGAATATGGGGTCAGTGTATTTTTAAGGTTAACAAACACTGCCCCTATTTACTCAATTTTCACTTTGCGCCTTTAAAGGCGCTAACTCCATCAATGCTCGGCAAATGTGCTATTCTGCGCGCCTAGATTCAGTTCAAGCAAAAAATTGCGGTCAAAAGGAAAAGCCTTCACATGGTTCCATGGGTTAAATTAGGTACAGCTCAAATTCCAAATAATGGTGGTGAATTAACGTTTTCTCAGCGAGATGAAGAATTCAGTATTCGCCTATCCGGTATTCGTGGCGAGTTGATGAATAGCCGTGTATACAACTCAGAAAAAGAGCTGTCTCAAATGGGCTGTGAGCATCTTAAATCCACACCTAATGCGCACGTTTTGGTAGGCGGTTTAGGAATGGGATACACCCTTGCAGCGGCGCTAAAAGCAGTGACGCCTAGTTCGCAAGTCACCGTGGCTGAGTTAATTCCTGAGGTGGTTGAATGGAACAAAGGCCCACTGGGTAACTGCGCTAAAAACCCACTTCAAGACCCTAGAACGAATGTTAAAGTAGGTGATGTAAAACACCTTTTAAATACTAAAACACCCACCTACGACGCCATATTATTGGATGTAGACAATGGCCCTGAAGGGTTAACCCATTCTGACAATAACTGGATTTATTCAATAGAAGGGTTAGAAGATATCTACCAAGTGCTAAAACCCAATGGCATGCTAGCCATATGGTCTGCTGGGCCCGATTACTTGTTTTCCGTTCGCTTAAAAAATGCAGGCTACGTAGTGAGTACTCGTATTGCCAGAGCACGCAAGGGTAAAGGAAGTAAACACACCATTTTCTTGGCTAAAAAGCCCGGTTAGCTCGCCCTTTTAACTAATTCCGGCCCCATTATTTTTGATTTTACTCATTTGAATAAGTAAGCCGCCACGTGTCATTACACTGGCCCCATTAAGTAAAATAAGGGGCCAAGCGACGGCAAACGGCATGGTAAACGCGAACGCGAGTGTAGTGACATCTTTAATTAGAATACTGCGAAATAAGGTTGGCGATAGCGCGCCTATAATGCGACTGCGCCTTAGCACCATTATTTGGTGTAGCGTGCCTTGTACTAATAGCACGGTTACTGCCAACATTAAGCTGTTAGCTCCAAGCTTGGCAATATTAGGGTAAGGACGAAAGCCTATAGAACAGAGCCCTATCACCAAAGCAACGGCACACAAACTGACTATAAAACCCGTTGAGATTGACCGCCTGTCTCGCCAAATCTGATAAAGGATTGCCAATATCAGAAGAAGCGCACCAAAGCGAGTCCACACGAGATAATGACTAAGCGGCTCTATCGCAATACCGAAAATAAAATTGGCATAAAACGCAAAAAAGCTTGAGGCAAACTGGTTTACCGACAAGCTTTGGGTAGCGGGCTGATGACTTTTGCGAAGCGCCTCTATATTAGCGATTTGCTTTGCCAACCCGTACCACGTCAGCAAAAAAGCGACTGCGCTCACGGTACCTAAAATATGGTACAACAAAAGAGACTCCTCAGCCGCTTATAGAGAACTACTCCACAGTAACCGACTTCGCCAAGTTACGAGGCTGGTCCACATCCGTGCCTTTAATTAACGCTACGTAGTACGACAACAACTGTAGCGGCAAGGTATAGATGATAGGAGCAATAGGCGCTTCACAGTGCGGTACGTTGATTACACGCATGGTGTCATCACCTTTGAACGCGGCGTCTTTATCAGCGAACACATACATAATGCCGCCACGAGCGCGTACTTCTTCTACATTCGATTTAAGCTTTTCTAGCAATTCGTTATTAGGCGCAACCACAATAACCGGCATTTCATCATCGATAAGTGCCAGTGGACCATGCTTTAATTCACCTGATGCATAGGCTTCTGCGTGAATATACGAAATCTCTTTTAGCTTAAGCGCGCCTTCCATCGCAATCGGGTATTGATCGCCACGGCCTAAGAATAAACTGTGTTGTTTATCGGCAAATTCTTCGGCTAAATCTTCAATACCTTGAGTAATGGTAAGAGTTTCCTCTAGCTTGGCTGGCAAGCTTTGAAGTGCACTAATAATATCTTGCGTGTCACTCTCTGCCATACCGTTTTTCTCACCTAACGCTAGGGTTAGCATTAAGAATGCAGTTAACTGGGTAGTGAAGGCTTTGGTTGATGCCACGCCAATTTCGGCGCCTGCACGGGTCATAAACGCTAAGTCAGATTCGCGTACCAACGAAGAACCCGGTACGTTACAAATGGTTAAGCTGGCCGTATAACCAAGCTCTTTTGCTAAACGTAGTGCCGCCAAGGTATCAGCGGTTTCGCCCGACTGAGAAATAGTAATAAGCAGGCTGTTCGGGTGCACTACCGATTTACGGTAACGAAACTCAGAGGCAATTTCGATATTGCACGACACATTGGCGTATTGTTCTAACCAGTAGCGTGCTGTCATACCTGAATGATAGCTGGTACCACAGGCTACAATTTGCACATGTTTAATTTTACTAAAAATATCATCGGCACCGTTTCCAAACACATCTGCCGCTAATCCATTTTCGGTTAGTCTGTCTTTTAGTGTATTGCGCACAACTACCGGCTGCTCGTGGATTTCTTTGAGCATATAATGGCGGTAAGCGCCTTTATCGCCGGCGTCGTGTTCAACGTTAGATTCAATAATTTCACGTTCAACGGCATTACCGTCTTTGTCATAAATAGCAATGGTGCGGCGAGTAATATCGGCAACATCGCCCTCTTCTAAAAAGATGAAACGGCGAGTTACTGGCAATAAAGCCATTTGGTCAGATGCAACAAAGTTTTCGCCAAGCCCTAAACCAATCACTAACGGGCTACCAGAGCGCGCTACAACCATACGACCCACATCTTCTTTGTCGATAACTACAGTACCGTAAGCGCCGTGGAATGTTTTAACGGAGGTTTGAACCGCTTCTAACAAATCTTTACCGGCATCTAATGCTTCATGAACCGTGTGGGCGATGGTTTCGGTGTCTGTGTCGCTGCTAAATACATAGCCTTTTGCTGAAAGCTGTTCGCGTAGGGTTTGGTAGTTTTCAATAATACCGTTGTGCACTACCGCAACGCGGTCGCTAGAGAAATGTGGGTGGGCATTGGCTACAGTAACACCGCCATGGGTAGCCCAGCGAGTATGCGCAATACCAGTAGTCCCTAGCGCTTCATCGTTAGCAATAATATCGACGAGCTCTTGCACCTTACCGGTACTTCTTATGCGATTTAGTGTGCCATCTTGTTGCAACAAGGCCACGCCTGAAGAGTCGTAACCACGATATTCAAGTCGCTTTAAGCCTTCTAATAGAATTTCAACAACATTACGCTCACCAACAGCACCGACAATTCCACACATAATTACTCTCCGTTTTGCGCAGCGACCAGCACCGTTACGCCTTGTTGTTCAATTAGATATTTATCCTCGTCACTAATGCCATTATCAGTCACAAGGGTAGAGATATTTTCCCAGCCCAATTCTAAATTAGGCATTTTGTTCGAAAGTTTATTTGACGTTGCCATTACCACAACCTCATGGGCAGCACGTGCCATGGCACGAGTAAGCCCTGTTAATTCATTAAAGGTAGTCGTTCCGCGACTTACATCAATACCTGCCGCCCCAATAAACGCCATATCAAAACTATATGCCGATACTAATTGTTCGGCCATTGCACCTTGGAATGAACGAGATGCCGAGTCCCAGGTACCACCTGTCATTAAAATAGTGGGTTCGTTGTTGCTTTTGGTCAGCTGACTCGCTGCATCTAAGGCATTGGTCATCACTACCAGATTGGGTATGTCACGAAGGCAAGGTAAAAGCGCTGCGATAGTACTGCCGCAATCTAATACTATTTTTGAGCCTTGTTGAATGCGACTAGCCGCAAGCTTACCTATATTCTGTTTTATCGATGAAGGTAAATTCACTACATTGGTTTCGCCTTGAGAAGCAGGCAATGGCGCGGCACCGCCAAATTGGCGAATAAGCTTTTTTTGGTCTGCCAAGGCGGCTAAATCTTTTCGGATGGTCACTTCAGATGTGCTGAACTGGGCCGCGAGAAATTCAACTTGCGCGTAGCCGTGAGTATTTACCCATTTAATAATGCCAGCGCGGCGCTGATCTACAGAACGACTCGTTTTCAAACTCAACCCCGACATGACGAAAAGCACAGTGCTTTTTCTACACCATTTCTAGACTATTTCTGAATCATAACTTTCAAAACGAAAGCTGTGATTTACAAAGTGAAAGAAATGTAAGCTATTCGACTTTATTTCGCAAGTTTTTTGCACAATTTTAATAAAGAGGCGAACGAAGGTAGAAACGAGCGGGCATAAAAAAAGGACAACCTTAGTTGTCCTTCCATAAAGTGGTAAAAAGCCCTAAAGCTATTACATACTCGCTATTTTTTAGTCGGGCGGGGCCAGTTCGCGATATTACGCTGCTTGCCTCGTGCTACGGCTAATGCCGCACTCTCTACTTCGGTGGTAATCACTGAGCCAGCACCTACCGTGGCATTGTCACCAATAGTTACCGGAGCCACTAACGAAGAATTAGAGCCCACGAAGGCATTCTGACCTATAACGGTTTTAGATTTATTCACGCCGTCATAGTTACAAGTAATAGTGCCAGCACCAATATTAGCATTAGCGCCTACTTCTGCATCACCTAGGTAGGTAAGGTGATTCACCTTAGCCCCTTCACCTAGTATGGTTTTTTTCATTTCTACGAAGTTACCCACTTTAGATTTTGCGTGCATAACAGCGCCAGGGCGCAAGCGTCCAAATGGCCCTACCGTGCAGCTTTCACCTACGATGGCTTCTTCGATAATAGAGTTTGCTTCAATAACCGCGTTGTCGGCAATTTCACAATTTTTCAAAACGCAGTTTGGCCCAATCGTCACGTTATTACCTAAAATAACGTTACCTTCTACTACCGCATTGATATCAATGGTCACGTCCTGCCCTGTGGTTAGCGTGCCTCTTAGGTCGAAACGTAGAGGGTCGGCCAATGCTACGCCATTGGTCATTAATTCGTTCGCTTGGCGAAGTTGTAATGCGCGTTCTAAATGTGCTAATTGAATGCGGTTATTTACGCCTTCAACCTCAACCACTTCTTGGGGTTGTGCTGATTGAATACGCTTGCCTTCATTAGCTGCCATTTCAATGACATCAGTAAGGTAATATTCACCTTGTGCGTTGCTATTGCTTAACGCACCCAACCAACGTTTTAAATCGCTTCCGGACATCATCATCATGCCCGTATTGATTTCACAAATTTGCTTTTGCGCATCGGTGGCATCTTTGTGCTCAACAATGGCGGTAATGTTGTCGTCTTGACGAATAATTCGGCCCATACCTGTTGGGTCGTCTAATTCAACGGTTAGCAGGGCTAGATCACACTCGGCTTTTACGGCTTTTAGTTGAGCCAAGGTTTCTTGACGTATAAGAGGGGCATCGCCAACTAGCACAAGCACATCTTCATCATCATTAATGTGAGGCGCGGCTTGTTGCACCGCATGACCGGTGCCTAACTGCTCTTCTTGCAAACACCAGTTTAAGTTTTCGCCCGTTAGTGTGGCCTTTAGCTTGTCGCCTCCATGACCATAAACTAAATGGATACTATCAGCCTCTAAGGCTTGAACGGTGTTGATAATACGTTGCACCATGGGCACTCCGCCCACTTTGTGAAGTACTTTTGGTAACGAAGACTTCATGCGTGTGCCTTTACCCGCGGCTAAAACTACCACTGAAAATGCCATGCTATTCCTTTACGTAAATCTAGAAGACGAATTTTGCGCTTAGTGTATCTAAGCCGTGATTATATGTCAGCGATTGATTTTTTAAGGGTTATTCTTAAGTCTAGATCTACGTTGAACAACCTAGCAGTTCATTAAATCAACGGGTATACTTTACCTTTCAACTGAATTGGATAGTAGCAGCAAAGGAGCTTGCGTAGTCAGTGAATACTTTTCGAACACTTCACCGAAGTATATTGGTGCTGTTTGCGGTCGTGGTTTTAGCGATTGTTACCCTAGTACATTTTAGTATTTCTAAAATTGTAGCGGAGCAAAGCAGAGCGCAGCAACAGTCACTATCGCCAGCGGTGTCTCTTATTGTCGAGCAGTTATTAAAGCCACTTCATACGTCTGAAGCATTAGGGCATTCCACTGAATTAGTCACCCTAATGGAAGGTGATGAGGTTGACGAGGCCGCAATATTTAAAACCCTGAACCGACTTGAAAGAGAATTCGGTTTATCTTTTTTTATTGCCAGCGAAAATGCCAAACGCCAATTTAACTCCGATGGCACCACCATCGATTTAATTGAAGGCGAAGTCAGTTGGTATTTTAAGTACCGTGACGGGCCACAAGATGCAGTAGCAGATATTGGTAAATGGGAAGACACCCATTTTTACATCGACCTTAAAGTTTTTGATGAAGATGGCCGGTTTCTGGGCTTCTTTGGCGTAGGAAAGAGCTTACGCAGTTTCATTAATGTCTTCGATTCTTACAAAGAGCAGTACGGCTACGACTTTCTTTTTGTAGATGAAAAGGGGGACATCATGCTGTCTTCCGATCCTTCTCTTGTCGCATCGTATTCTGATTTTACCAACCTTTCAGAACTGCCTTGGTATGCTAGCCTTCCAATCACGGTGCAAGACGAGCAAGCCCTTAATAACAAGTTGGTCACTATCAATCAAAAAGACTTTCTGATTGCCGAAGTTAAATTGAACCAGTTTGGATGGACGGTATTTTTACTAAGTCCTTTAGAAGATAGGCAAACAGAAATATCGCAAGCCTTCATCTTCAGTGTTGTAACATTGTTAGTGGTTGTTTTCTCACTCTTTTTGCTTATATATAATTTACTTTATTATTTCAGACGAGACATGCAGCCCGACTTAATTGTGCGTCATGCTAATCGTTTGCCCGACCGCACTAACTTAGAACTTATCTACCAATCGTTATTAAAAGAACAGCGTTCTATTAGCGTGATTTTAATCAGCGTAGACGACTTTGGGCACATTATTGATGCCCATGGCCGAAATGCGGGCGATGATGTGTTAGATAAGGTTGTGGCGTATCTTTCTGATCACTTACGTGAGCAAGATGTGCTAGGTCGCTGGAGCAGTGAAGAGTTTATTGTGTTGCTGCCTCAAACAGGCCCGCATGAAGCCTTCGATACTGCACAAAACTTACGTCATGGCATTGCCACATTAACGCCGCTAAGTGAGTCGCCGCAGCTTCAATTAACCGCCTCTCTGGGTGTATCGTTCACTGCTACCACTCGTAGCATGAATGAAGTTACTGCCCATGCAGAAGATGCCTTGTATCAGGCGAAAAGAGATGGCCACAATTTAGTGCGTATGCAGCTTATCGAATAGGTAAGCTGCTAAATTTTGATTTAAAATTTAACGTACAGATTTCAATATATAACGCTTAGCATCACCACATGTATTAGCTGTACTTAATTGTATTAAGCTGTATTTGATACGCTGAGGTGATGCTTACGCTCTTGTTAACTGGGCAAACAAATTGCTTATGCCGTTTTAGCTGCCCTGCTACGTTTTATTATGCCTATCACACCAGTGGTGAGTGCCACACCCGCTAATATCATTACCCCACCAATAATGGTTTGTAACGACAAGTGTTCTTGCAAAAACAATACACCCCAAATAATGCCAAATAGCGGCACCATGTAAGCCACAGAAATCGCTTTTGCTGGGCCCACATTGGCAATCAATTTGAAATACAGAATGTAAGCAATAGCGGTACCTAGAATGGCCAGCGCTACAGCATTTAGCCATGCATTAGCACTTGGCATCGTAGCTGGTAATGTACTTAACGCGAACGGCGCTAACATAATAGATGCCATCGCTTGGCTTCCTGTCGCCACCACTAAAGGCCGCACGCCTTGCAGCCATCGTTTCATCATGCTGGCCGCAATGCCGTAGCAGGTAGTAGCAAGTAAAGCGGTTAGAATAGGCACAAAGCTAATATCACCTTCCCCTAGCTTTTGCTGGCTAATGACCGTTACTCCTAAAAACCCGAGCGCTAAGCCTGCTATTGCAGTAGGAGTAAGTTTATCGCCCAGCCATAGCCACGCAACCAGCGCGCCAAACATTGGCGCAGTAGCGTTTAAAATGGCATTAACCCCAGCCTCTAAATGCAAACTACTGTAGTTGAACAACACGAAGGGCACGGCCGTATTCGCTAGCCCTACCAGGGCAATGGGAAACCAATGCTTGAAAATTTGGCTCACGCCCCCGGTCATCATCAAAATAGGCAGTAACACACTGGTAGCCAGTACGGTACGAATGGCAACCAATACATAAATACCAAACTCAGGCGCCGCCACCCGCATAAAGATAAATGAACCGCCCCAAATAGACGCTAACAATAACAGTGCAGCAATATTTCTTAAGCCCATAATACGCCTTGCGCTCCTTCTAATTTTAATAAGTATTGCTTGCGTTCAAGCCCACCTGCATATCCCGTTAAGGTTTTATTGCTTCCAATAACCCGGTGACAGGGTACCACTATCGCTATAGGGTTACGCCCGTTGGCCATGCCCACTGCACGAACCGCTTTAGGATTATTTAGCTTATTGGCAATATCTGCATAACTGGCGGTTTCACCATACGGTATATCACATAGTGCCTTCCATACCCCTTGCTGAAACGCAGTGCCTTTGGCATCAAAAGGTAAGTCGAACTGGGTGAGGCTACCATTAAAATAAGCCGCTAGCTGCGCTTTGGCCGCTTCAGTGAAATCATTACTGGTAGTGTCACCGTCAACGTTAACGCTATCTACAAAGGCAATCGCACTAATTCCTTTGCTAGTCGCCGCTATTTCAATAAGCCCTTGTGGTGACTCAAGATAGCTTTTGCATACTGTCATGACTTCTTCCTACTGATAGATTTATACCTAACAACACGTTAACCATTACTCAACTGCCACAGCTGTAGTGTTAAGTAACTTTGCCATGGCGCCGCCTTTTGCGGCAACACCGGATATTTCTCGGCCATTTTTCTTACAATAAGGTCGCCAGCCAAGTACACATCAGGGTTACGTTCACCTCGCATCTTAAGGTAATCTAAGGTCCATTGACCAACCCCTTTGATTGACAATATTTCATCATGAGTAGGCTGGTTACCATTACAAAACAACGCCGCAAAATCACGAAGTGCAAGCTTACGGGCGTTAGGCATACGCAAAAAAGTTAACTCACTATTGGCAACCGCTTCGGGTTCAGGAAAACAATAACGTTGGTTTTGCTCGACGGGTTCCTCAGTGCCTACCGCCCCTAAATGCTGTGCAAGCAGCCCAGCTTGGTTAATCGCGGCTTTCACACTGACTTGCTGCCCAACAATCGCTCTGCACCCACTTTCAAACACAGTCCATGTACCAGGAAGTCGCAACCCTTTAGTAAGAAGATTATCAGGCAAACCCGCTGCTAATAGCGATTTTTCTATTAACTCTGGGGCTGCATGTAAATCGAGCAGCTGCTTGATTTGTTCAACCGTTTTATACACGTAAGCCAAATTTGGCAAACGCATTTTTACATCGAAGCCATTTGCGCTCTCGTTAAAAGTCGCGCTAATAAACCCCAATTCACCCTTTACGCTGATATAACGGCAGTAGGTATCTTCAGACACCTTTTCTACGCCACGAATAGCGCGCAAAGCAAGAAATTCACGTACTTGCTGCCAGTGGTAAGGTGGCCTGAAGTGCAACCTAAGAGATATTTCAGGCAAAGCAGTATGGCGTTTGCTTCGTAATTCGGTAGGCGTTTTTTTGCAATAGGTTTGCACTGCTCGCTGAAGCTGCCTTGTAGAAGCATATCCGGCGCTAAACGCGATGTCAGTAAGCTTCATGGTAGATTGCTGTAGTAGCTGCTTAGCAAACAGCACCCTTTGTAAATCTTGATATTGTTTGGGCGACAACCCCGTATGCGACACCATGAGTTTATTTAAGTAACGCTCACTAATACCCAACCGGCTTGAAATGGTGGAGATAGACTGCACGGGTATATCACTTAATAGCGTTAGCGCTCTTGTTACCGTTGTGCCTACCCCTAACCACGCAAAAGAAGACGGTGCACTGTCGGGCCTGCATCGTAAACAGGGACGAAAGCCATCGCTCATGGCTTTAGCAGCGTGGTTATAGTAAGCCACGTTCTTTTCATCTGGCAATTTCGCAGGGCAAATTGGCCGACAGAAAATGCCCGTGGTTTTCACCGCCACAAAGAAACGGCCATCAAAGCGGGCATCTCTACTTACCCTAGCTTTAGCGTAAGTTTCGCGGTGCTCATTGTCTACGTGCGCTGAATCTTTTATGTCAGTATTCATACCATGGCTCTAATTGATGTGCGGGTTTAAACTGTCACTTCGCTATTAAGATTGAATTGTATCCTGTTCCCCTTGCAAGGGTGCGACAAAATCGGAACTGGCAGTAAAATATCAGTAGAGTTGATAATCGCCACTAGCGAACGCATAATGGCGTAAGAATAATAGTGCCCGCCACCTTTGGGGTGCGCCCTTACTGAGCCCAATTCATGTTGCAAACCACGCGCAATTTAGTAACGCGCCTGATTAGAATTAGCCTATTCTTTTTCACGCTTCTCGTGACACTTCCCGCTTTAAGCGCCGATTGGCTTTCTGATTATGCCAACTATGTGCAGCGCGAGGCCGCAAAATATAATGTGCCCGGCTATACCTTTGTTTATTACGAGCAAGGCAAGGCGCCACAAGTGTATGTTTATGGCAGAACGCATAAAGGTGGAAAGCGCATTACTGAAGACACGGTCTTTCGCCTAGCTTCGGTATCAAAAACTTTCACTGCACTACTCTCTGCCAAACTTGTTGAGCAACAACGTTTGCGTTGGGACACCCCCATTTCCACCCTATTGCCTGATATTCCTTTCAATGTGGACGGTATGGAAACATTGCAGCTTCAGCATATTGTGGGGCAATCTAGCGGTTTTATGCCTAATGCCTACGACAACTTAATTGAAGCTGATTATTCTCTGCAGCGGGTGTTAACCTCATTGAGTAAACTCGAGCCCTTGTGCGTGCCTGGCGAGTGTTACACCTACCAAAATGCACTTTTTGGTGCGCTCGAATATTACCTTACCAACAACTATTCGTCTTATTCTCGGGAAATACAAACTCAGCTCTTTACGCCACTGGGCATGAATACCGCTAGCGTAGGAAAAGGCGGATTACTTGCTTCTGGGTCTTGGGCTCGCCCGCATATTGCTATTGCCAGAGACAGATGGCGTGAGGGTGCAGTTGAAAGTAACTACTACCGTTTTTCACCCGCTGCAGGTGTAAACGCAAGCATTACTGATATGACCATTTACTTGCAAGCGTTGCTGGGCGAATTCCCTACAGTGATCTCACCTGACATGATTGAGGAAGTCACCACACCACGGGTTAAAACCCAGCGCGAAACTAGGCGTAGAGGTTGGCGCAAAATGCTAAAAGACGCCCATTACGGACTAGGCTGGCGGGTTTATGATTTTGACGGCAAGCGCATTAACTACCATGGAGGCTGGGTAAAAGGGTATCGTGCTGATGTGGCGTTTGCGCCCGATTATAAAACCGGATATGTGATGCTGATGAATGCCGAATCGAATATGATCAATTCCACAACGGCTGAGTTTTGGAAGCGTTATTTTAAACACGCTGAGGCTAAGGAATAGGCTGGCACTTAAAACCCGTTTTCTATTACGAGTACGAATTTTAAGCGCCACTAGGTGTTTGTTCTTACGTTAACCCGCCAAAATTACGGCTTTAAGTAGGTATAACCGCTTAAGCAATTTTCGTAAAAATCGGTCCAGCGAACACCTTCTTTCGGATTAATTTTCCCACCTGACACTTGTCTGTCGATAAGACGTTTCACATCAGACGCCATAGCCCGCGGGTTGTATTGCATAATGTTGAGAACATCTTCAACTGAAGAGCCTTTCACCACTTCTTCAATGTAAAAATCTTCTGGATCGTCATCGTAGCTAAAGATGTGAACTTCGTTCAAGCGACCAAACAAGTTGTGCATGTCACCCATTACATCTTGATATGCGCCAGTTAAGAACAAGCCGATATAATAAGGCTCATCTTTCTTAAGCGGGTGCATTGGCAATACATCAGTAATTTCACGGCCTATCGAAAACTGATCAATTTTGCCGTCACTGTCACAGGTAATATCAACCAATGAGCAGTTCACCGTAGGCTTTTCGTTCATACGCGTAAGCGGCACCACGGGAAGCAGTTGGTCGATGGCCCATGTATCCGCAGCCGACTGAAATACCGAGAAGTTACACAAGTATTGCGAAGACAAGCTGTAATCTAACTCTTGCAGTTCTTCAGGTACGTATTCTTCTTTGCGATACCATACTTGCAAACGCGCCATGATATCCCAGTAAAGGGTTTCAATTTTCGCCAATTCTTCCAACGACAATACGCGTAATTTAAAGGCACCGAGTGCTTGTTCTTTATATTGCGACGCATCGTTATACACTTCGTGCATATTGGTTTGATTCTCGAAATCGTCTGACAACTCACGCATATTTTTCAAAAATACGTGTTCGTTCTCATTTTCAGACGTGTCGATTTGTGCCGCATTCGACTTAATTTCGCCTACTATCTCTGTTACTACACAACTGTGGTGTGCAGTGATAGCTCGGCCACTTTCACTCACTAAATTTGGATGCGGTACGCCTTCTAGGTCGCACATCTCTTTCATGCCGTAAACCACATCGGCAACGTATTCTTGCATGCTGTAGTTACGAGAAGACTCGTTAGTAGAGTTACTACCATCGTAATCAATACCTAAGCCGCCACCTACATCAACATAATCTAGTGGGAAGCCCATCTTGTGCAAATCGGCATAAATACGCGCGCCTTCGGTCATAGCCTCTTTTACTGCACGAATATCGGTAAGCTGACTACCAATGTGGAAATGCAATAATTTAAGGCAATGAGACATACCTTGTTCTTCAAGATAACGGGCAGTTTTAATGATTTCTGTAATGGTAAGGCCAAACTTAGCGCGTTCGCCGCCAGAGCTTTCCCATTTACCACGGCCTTTCACCGTCATTTTAGCGCGTACGCCGATGATAGGGTCTATGTTCAGTTCTTTAGACACTTTTACTAACAGTAGTAATTCACTGTACTTTTCAACCACAACGACTATTTTGCGACCAAGCTTTCTACCTAATAATGCTAGGCGCATAAACTCGTCGTCTTTATAACCGTTAAGGATGGTCAAAGAATCTTCGTTGGTGTTCATGGCAAGTACGGTAAGTAGCTCGGCTTTTGAGCCCGCTTCTAAACCATAGTTAAAAGGTGCACCTGCCTCTACAATTTCTTCTACCACTTCACGCATCTGGTTTACTTTGACCGGATACACGCCTTGGTAAAGTCCTTTATACTCAGCTTCTTCAATAGAGCTGCGAAAGGCTTTGTTCAGACTAGCGACCTGAGAACGTAAGATGTCGTGAAAACGAACCACTACAGGGAATTGAACCCCTTCTTTTCGAATCTCTTCAACAACCGATTTAAAATCGATGCGAATACTGGGATCATCAGGAACTGGAGTCACATGCACGTTACCATTTTCACCAACTTGAAAATAGCCGCCCCCCCATTGAGACACGCCATAGACGCGCTCTGCTTCTTCAATGCTCCAATCTGACAATGTAGTCACCTTTTAAAAACTATGCTGAACGCTGCTGTTCAGAAATTAATGCGAAATAGGGCGGTATTATAGACAACGTATAGTGTGGCGCTACGTAAAATATCGATTGTCTCGACTAATTTTGTTTATCGACAGATTTGCTCATCGAGATCGTGGCGTGTAGCCCACTCAATGATGTGCGCTTTTGCTTCATCGTCAAATATAGGGTCTATAGTTTTAAGGAACGCACCCGTGTTCTTGGTACGCTTTAATTTGAAATTTTGCTCATTAAAGAACTTAGCGGCGATATGTTCGACATTTGTTGTCTCGTCCTCAAGCCACACTTCGCTTCTTTGATTACGCCTATCGAGTTGAATAGGGGCTTTCATTCGAGCAAAAGCCACAGAGTCTGGCACTTCCCATGTACGCATATCTACTATGATATCAAAAGCTCGACATCTCCTAGCGTTGAGCGTATCGCCTAGTGCTGCTAGATACTGAATATTAGTGCTCATATCCCAGCGCCCGCGCAGTGTTACCAAAATAAGATCTTGAAACACTTCAATGTGATAATGCTGTTTTGACATCTGACTAACTGCAATCCCTTTAAAAAACTCGACAAAAGTAGCATGTGCAATGGTAAAGGTGATTATTGTCGTTGTACAAGAAATGTCTCATCTTTTTAGCAGAAAAAAATGGTGCAGGCTGATAGGTGAATTTAATGGGAAATAATAAAAATACAAAGAAACAAAAACTTAGGTATAAGAACTTTCACTGAGATAGAAAAAGTGGCAGGCAGTTTTATACCTGCCACTGATATTTTATACCTTAATCGTCACCAAACTCTCTCACGATGCTGTTAATTGTTTCTTTTGCATCGCCCAATACCATACGGGTATTGTCTTTAAAGAAGAGCGGGTTATCTACCCCTGCAAAACCAGCATTAGCAGAGCGCTTAAGCACAAATACGGTTTTAGCGCGATACGCTTCAATAACCGGCATGCCGTAAATTGGGCTACCTTTCATTTCTTTTGCGGCAGGGTTCACTACATCGTTAGCCCCAATAACAATCACCACGTCGTAGTTTTCCATACGCGGGTTAACATCATCCATTTCATACAGTTGGTCGTATGGAACATCGGCTTCTGCTAGCAGTACATTCATATGGCCCGGCATACGCCCCGCTACCGCGTGAATGGCATAGTCTACCGTGCATCCGTTCTCTTCCAATAGTGACTGCATTTCGCGTACTGCGTGCTGCGCTTGTGCTACTGCCATACCATAACCAGGTACTACCAATACCGACTGCGCCGCTTCTAATACATAAAATGCATCTTGTGCAGACAATATCTTAATTTCGCCTTCAATTTTTTCTCCCGCTTCCACCGGCTTCGAAAACCCAGACAACAACACATTCATTAGTGAACGGTTCATCGCCTTACACATAATGTTAGTAAGAATAAGACCTGAAGCACCTACCAGTAGGCCAGTAACAATTAAAATAGTGTTGCCGGTTGCCAAACCTGCCGCCGTAGCCGCTACCCCTGAATAACTATTCAACAAGGCAATAACCACTGGCATATCGGCGCCACCAATTGAGATGGTTGCCCACAGGCCGAAGCTTAGCGCCAGTGCAATCGCGCAGTACAGCCATAGAGTATTTTGAGGTTCAGTGGTAAATAAGTACCCTACCACCAGCATCGCAATTAGATGCAGTACGCTAAGCTCGCGAAGACCAGTAAAAATCACGGCTTTAGATGACATTTTGCCTGACAACTTACCCCAAGCTACCACGGAGCCAGAGAAAGTTACGCCCCCCACTAAAATCGTGAAGAACAAGGTAATGTACGTAAACGCAGTAGCAGTTTGAAGTGCCACCATGCTCATGCCAGACAATGTAGCCCAACCCAGCAATAATGAGGCTGCTCCACCAAATCCGTTAAACAACGAGACCATTTCTGGCATGGCTGTCATTTCAACCGATTTGGCTTTCCACGCCCCAAAGGCACCACCAATAACAACACCTAAAATAATCCATTGGTACGTGATTATTTGTTGGTCGAGCAAGGTCACTACTACGGCAATCAACATACCTACAGCAGAGACAAAGTTACCTCGTTTTGCTGTATCTGGATGGCTAAGCAATTTTAGCCCTAAAATAAATAACGCTGCGGCTACAACGTACGCAAGATTGATTATGGTTTCGATATCATTCACTTGCATACTCCTTATTTTTTATCTTTCTTTTTGAACATACTTAGCATGCGATCGGTTACTAGGTAACCACCCACAACGTTAATGCTGGCAAGCGCTACCGCCGCCGTTCCTAATACCGTGGTCAACACATCGTTGTCGCCACCAGACGCTGCCAATGCGCCCACTAACGTAATACCTGAAATAGCATTAGAGCCCGACATTAATGGCGTGTGTAAAGTTGCAGGTACTTTGCGAATTAACTCAAACCCAAGAAAACCAGCAAGCAGCACAATAAACAGTAAATAGATAATCTCCATGATTACGCTCCTTTGTAGGCGTTGGTTAACATGTCGTTGGTAATTGCGCCGTTATGAGCAATAACACAGCCACTTAAAATATCGTCTTCTAGATTTAAACCAAACGCGTTGGTTTCGGTGTCGTAGAATTCATCGACCAAGTTATAAATATTATTCGCGTACATATCAGTGGCTGCGCGGGCAACCGCTTGGCTCCAGTTACCTGTGCCTATCACTGTTACACCATTCACTTGGGCTACTTCACCGGCCACAGAACCTTCAACGTTACCGCCAGATTGGGCTGCCATATCGACCACCACGCTACCAGGCTTCATTAGTGCCAAAGTCTCTTTGCTAATTAGCACTGGCGGTTTGCGACCAAACAGCTGTGCCGTGGTAATAACAATGTCTGAATCAGCAATAGCATCACGCTGTGCGTCTTGCTGCTTCGCTTTTTGTTCATCGGTGAGCTCTTTGGCGTAGCCATCTTTAGTTTGCCCCGTTTCGCCAATATCGATTTTAAGAAACTTACCGCCTAGAGATTCCACTTGCTCAGCAACAACGGGGCGCGTGTCGTAGGCAAGTACGTTCGCCCCTAATCGTTTCGCCGTTGCAATAGCTTGCAAGCCAGCCACACCAGCACCAATAATGAACACTTTGGCAGGCTTTATTGTTCCCGACGGTGTCATCATCATAGGTAATATAGAAGGTAAGTAGTTCGCGGCTTGCATTACCATTACATAACCGGCAAGGCTCGCTTGTGAACTTAGCGCATCCATTTTTTGGGCTCGAGATGAGCGAGGGATCATTTCAACTGAAATAGCCGTTAAGCCTTTGTTTGCTATTGACTCAACCAGCGGTTGCTCAAAGAAAGGGTCAAGATGGCCAACCACAATGGCCCCTTTTTTCATCACCGACAGTTGAGATTCAGCCGGTTTATTTACGCTAACAAGCATATCGGCTGTTGATAATGCACTATTCACATCATCAATAATAATTCCACCTACATCTATATATTCTTTATCGGCATATCCCGATAACAAACCAGCCCCACTTTCAATGTGAAGCTCAGCCCCTTTTTTTACCAAGCGTTGAACACTTGATGGGGTTACTGCACAGCGCTTCTCCACATTGGATAGTGGCATCGGTATTTTTGATTCGTTTAATACTATGATTTTCACACGCTTCTCCTCACGTCCAGGCTCCACGAGAATGACATCCTTTATAGATGAACAAGCCATTTTATTCACTTATGCTTAACATGCCTTTTGGAAATCAAAACTGTTTTCATCCCTCATTTACGCTAAAACACTTTTTTAAAAGCCATAAAAGTCGCCTTTATCATCGTCACTTTTATTACTCAGCGAAGAAACTTACGGTATTTGCACATGCTCAACTAGTATTATTTTGCTACGAGTCATAACTATAATTTATATAAGGTTGGCATAGCGGGAATTAATGCGGTTTGGCAAGAATATTAATTTTATGAATTAACAAGTATTGAATTTAGTATTGATAGGCAGCGAAGATAAATTTCCATTACAAATATTTAAAACATGTCAGGTGATCACGCTACACTCAGCGTATGTAAAAAGCCTATTCGTTTATAAAGAGAACCTACTATGTTCGGCATGTTTAATTCCAACCCTACAAAAAAAATGCGTAAGCAATATAACGCTCTATTAGAGAAAGCCATGGTGGCACAACGCAATGGCGATATGAAAAGCTACGCTAAAATAACAGAAGAGTCGGAAACCCTGTGGAGTGAAATACAGGCAATAGAGAAAGGTGCCAAATAAAAATAGGTTCGCTATCGACCGAGCACTCTTACAGGTTACAATAGCAACATTATTTTACGGTGTTGCATAATGCGAATCATGTGATGCCTTGCTGTTGCGGATTTGCGTTATGAGTAAGTGTTTTTTGTTTTGTTTAGGAACTTTGGTTAGTCTAGCCATGTTCCAGCCTTCTGCGCATGCAATGAATGCTGGGCAGTACTACTATTTCATTTCTGATAGTTGCGTTCCCAAAGGCCCGCAGGCCCCAGAAGAGCGTGGCGTAGTTACCCCGGATGTTTTGCTGTTTGAAGTGCTACCTGCCGGTATCAGCGATTACATGATAAACATGAATACCGCGGCGTTGATTAATTACAATGAAGAAGGCCAAGACTACCTGACAGGCTTAGAAGAAGAGCAAGTCTACACCGCAGGCCAAGTAGCGCAAAACGCGAATTTTACTCAACATGATTTTATGCTGCAGCGCGAAGCCATTGGGCTAAAAGCATTAATTAACATTCTTAATGTGTTTTCTCAGCATCAGGCTGATAAAGGCTATTTTTATAAAAAGCTGCTCTCAATCACCAATCCCAACACTCGATTTAAAGCCGTAACGCGCGTGCGCCTTACCGATGTGGATCAAAAAAATAAAATGCAATTAACGGAGTACGCGTCACGCTACTACGTATTAGACAGCCAAGGTACAGCGTCTAGTACCCCATTTATTGAAGTAGACCACGGCAAAGCATTGCGTGAAGATATTCACAGTTTTGACAGCCCGTACCGCATTTATACCAAACATGGCGTTTGCGGCGAGCGTTGGGTGCCCTAGCTATATTGATAGTAGTTGCGTTGATAGTAGCTACGATAGCACTAATTTCAATGCCACTAGTTTCTATATAGGGTTTTTATTAAATGGTAGCCAAAGCGGGTTTTAACTGGCCCATGTACCTTTAGCACTTCTTTTTTAAACACCACATCATCAAACGCTTTTACCATTTGGCCGCGGCGGAATTCACCTAAATCACCACCTCGCTTTCCCGAAGGGCACGTAGAATGGCGCTTAGCTAAGGTACTAAAATCTTTCCCTTTCTTAAGTTGCTCTAATATCGCAAAAGCTTCTTTTTCAGTTTTAACCAGAATGTGTAACGCGGATGCAGATGCCATCAAGATACCTATTAATTAATTTTATATGGCCAAGTATACCGCATTCACCACCTTGCGTTTGCACGGGCATAAAAGTTACTTCAATAGGTTAATAATAGCGGTTCAGGCTGCCACATATTCTCATTGGGCAAGCAAACTGCCAATACCACGCTAAAATTGTATTAAGACTATAATTTAGGTTAAGGCAGGAGAAGCATTGTGAGCCAGCAAATAATATTGCGATTTACGCGTATATGCGTTTAATTGTTTTCTTGTCATTTTTTGCATTCTTTTATGTGCCTTCAACTGCGCACGCTGACAAGTGCGGCGCAACAAGCTGCTTGATCACACGCCCCAATCCCGATGGCATTGAAATAAGAATACGCCCGGTGAATCCAGGTTCATATGCTTGCTTCATTCGCTGGGAAAACTACCAGTATATCGAAATCATTAATCTAGAATCTAAGCCTTACCTTTTAAAAGAAAAGTATGACTTAAGTGGCGTAAGATGGCGCTGCGATGATGCCAACACCTGTCCAAACTGGATGAAGTACGCCAGTTTGTGTCGTAATAAATAAGCACGGTTTTTTGCGCTATATCATCTCTTTCTGCTTCCTCGTTGCGCGGCACTTTTATTAATTAGACCACAAATTCACTATTCTCAAACCACTCGACTATGATATGTTATATTATAACATTATTAACCTTGCTATTTATGGGTGAACTCTTATGAACAATGCCAAGCTCCCCGTTACTGTACTGTCTGGTTTTTTGGGTGCAGGAAAAACAACAGTGCTCAGTCACATTCTTAACAACCGCGAAGGCAAACGTGTAGCCGTTATTGTTAATGACATGAGCGAAGTGAATATAGATGCTTCCATCGTTAAAAACGATGTTTCACTGAACCACAGCGAAGAAAAGCTGGTTGAAATGAGCAACGGCTGCATTTGCTGCACGTTGCGCGAAGACTTGCTTCTAGAGGTTAACCGCCTAGCGGCAGACGGCAGTTTTGACTACTTGCTTATTGAGTCTACCGGTATATCAGAACCCCTTCCCGTGGCAGAAACCTTCACCTTTGCCGATGAAGACGGTGTGTCGCTATCAGATACTGCTAGTTTAGATACCATGGTGACAGTGGTTGATGCGGTCAACTTCAGTAAAGACTACGAAGAAGCCAAGTATTTACAAGAAACCGGTGAATCCCTTGGTGAAGAAGACGAGCGCAGTGTCGCTGATTTGCTTGTTGATCAAGTTGAATTTGCCGATGTTATCCTAATCAGTAAAACTGATTTGGTAGACGAGGAACATGTTGCTAATTTAACCGCTATTTTAAAAAGCTTAAATACATCGGCAAAAATTATTCCTATAAATAAAGGCAATATCGATATTGATGAGGTACTTGGCACACAACTATTCAATTTCGAGAAAGCCCAGCTTGCCCCAGGCTGGCTTAAAGAAATGCGAGGTGAGCACACGCCAGAAACTGAAGAGTATGGCATTAGCAGTTTTAGCTATCATGCACGCCGTCCTTTCCACCCGCAAAAGTTTTATAACTTTTTGCATACCACCGAAAACTACGGAAAGTTACTGCGCTCTAAAGGTTACTTTTGGTTAGCCTCGCGACCTGAGTGTGCGGGACAATGGAGCCAAGCAGGTGGTATTGCTCATTATGGTTATGGTGGTATGTTTTGGAAAGCTCTGCCAAAGTCAGAGTGGCCTGAAGATGAAGAATATTTAGCCTCAATAGAAAAGCAATGGATGGAACCTTTCGGCGACATGCGCCAAGAGTTAGTCTTTATTGGGCAAAACCTTGATGAAGCCACAATTACCAAAACCTTAGATACTTGCTTACTCGACGATGAAAGCCTTATAAAGGGGGTGGATTATTGGCGAACTCTCCCCGATCCATTTCCTCGTTGGGAGGGTTTATAATGGCACAAGCGCTAGCTGCTAACCCCTTAACCGAAAGCCCCCCGACTACTGATAAGCGCCTCAAAAAGTCGAGTACGTCGTTAGAGCCTATTGTGCTTACTGATATATATAACGATGAGTGTAATATTGCGATTTGGCAACGCCACTTAGACGATACCTTTTTAACCTCGTTAGCTACCTTCGTAAAAGGCGGCGGCAAGCTCACAGCCGCAAGGCAGTTAAGTTCAGATTCAGCCGAGGCCTATATTCGCACCTTAGCCGACGGCCAACCTTTTGCGCCCCAATTACATGCCTATATAGCAGAGCTCGTCGACATGTTTATCTGCTTGTTTGAGGCTAATACCATTGGTTTTAGGTTATCAACATTAGACAAAGCCATGTGCCCTCGCTTTCATGTTGATAGAGTACCTTGCCGCTTAGTGACCACCTTTGTTGGGCCGGGCAGCCAGTGGCTAGAACACGATAACACCGACCGCACAATGCTAGGGCATAAAAGCGGCGCATTAACCGATGACCATTCGGGTTTATATCGTACAGCACAAGATATACAAACCTTGGAAACGGGTGATGTCGCAATTCTAAAGGGAGAGTTGTGGCAAGGTAATGAGAACGCTGGAATAGTGCATCGTTCACCGCCGGTATCAAGCAACCAACCGCGTGTTGTGATGACATTAGATTTGATTGATTAATTGATTGATTGATTGATTGATTGATTGAGAGCACGCCAGCTAATTGTGTTCCTGCTTAGGTGACAAGTGAGTTGGCTTAATAGCAATACGCTAAGCCAACTGACTAAAAGCACATACCGTTTGCGCTATTAAGCTAGCTCAGGAACACTGCATTTGTATTGCTTGTAGATATCGAACTCACTAGCTGGCACTGGCCTTTGGAATAAATATCCCTGCCCATATTGGCAGTTTAGCTTCTTTAGCATTGCGTAACACATATCAGTTTCAATGCCTTCAGCTACCACCTCCATATCCAGTTCGTGTCCCATGGCGATAATGGTGCTAGCAATAGTGTTATTTGCAGGCATAAAGCTCTTGTCTATTTTTAATACATCAAAAGGTAAATTCTTAAGGTAGCTTAGGCACGAATACCCCGTACCAAAGTCATCGAGTAACAGTTGAACACCCAACTCAGATAACCTGTACAGCGATGCAACGCAGGCTTGCTCTTCCATAATGGCAATATTCTCGGTTACCTCAATATGTATACACTCTGCGGGCAACGATAAGCTAGCCAATATATCTGCGAGCCTTTGCGCAAAATGCTGATCTTTAAGCTGATGTGATGACACATTAATTGCCATAGCATGATGCGTAGCGCCTGCATCATGCCACGCTTTGCATTGCTCACAGGCTTGTTGTAATACCCAATTTCCTATATCAATAATTTGCCCCGAATGCTCGGCAATAGGAATAAACTCATCAGGACCTATGGCTTCGTTATCTGGGTTAGTCCATCTTAATAGCGCTTCACTCCCAACTGTCACGCCATCCTCAAGCCTAACAATGGGTTGATAAACTAAGCTAAACTCATTGTTAGCAATAGCATGATGAAGCTGACTTACCAGTTTTAGTTTGCGGTTTTGTTTAATGGCCGATAATTTATCGAATGCTTGATACTGATTCTTGCCCGCCTCTTTAGCTTGGTACATTGCCGTATCGGCGTGCTTTAGCAACAAGGAGGAATTGGCGCCGTTTTGTGGGTAGCAGGCTACACCTATACTCGCAGTGATATAGTAGTCGTTATTGCCAAGCCGCACAGGTTTACTGATAGTTTCTAATATTCTATGGGCAATGAAATCAATGGTTTCAATTGATTCAAAACAGTCAGTTACCGCCACAAATTCATCACCACCAAAACGAACCACCACATCGGTAGCGCGAATTGCATCAGAAATTCGCTGCGCCATAGTGACTAAAAGTGTGTCGCCTAACGCGTGACCTAAGCTATCGTTAATGTCTTTAAAACGGTCCAGATCGATAAACATCACCGCGAAGGGCAAATTACTGCGCTCCGACATATTAATGGCTTTGTCTACAGTATGTTCAAGCAAGTTTCTGTTCGGCAAGCCTGTTAACGCGTCGGTATGCGCCATTTGTTTATTTCGTTTCTCGCTTTCAGCTAAGGCTTTCATCGCCTCTTCCCTGCTGGTAAGCCCCGATGACACAGCCCGAGAAATAAATGCAGCAAATAACAAAACCACTATTGATGATAAAATAATAATAGAGAGGGTAATGTTAGCCACGAAATTTACCGTTTTCTCGACGGGCATCTCAAAGTCAGAAGAGTTTGTTCTAAAGTCCCTAAGCGATTTTACAATCTGGTCTTGTAATGTTTTTCGACTAACATTACCCGCTTCATAATCGGCCAGCGCAGCCAATGAACTATTAGCACTTTGAACGTCGCGAGTACAAATATCAATAACCGACTCTGTGCCAATAATTTTCATGATAAAACGCTCTGTATTACCAATCATCGACAAACAATCTAAAGGCTGCTCACGAATGTTGAGAATGGTTTGACGAATATCATCTAATTTCACAGGGTGCACTTCTGAAAAAAGTTCTGCGGGCGCAGAAATTTGCTCGCTTAATTCAGACGTGTATTTGAAGTGCCTAACATTTAATTGATGAAAGAAATTACTGTGATTTAGGGTAAAAAAACACCAGACGAGAATTACCGCAAATACAAAAAATGTAAACGTTAAAACAGGTAACGCCTTCCTTATGCCACTGTTCTTCACATCCATTGTTCAGGTTGCTCTTTTAATATGTGCTCGCTGCAAGCAAGTCACTGTTACATGTATGTACGCTAGCGGCGAACGATTATTTTTCAGAGTTATACTATTGAATTTATAGCAGGTAATCGTGCTTAAGCAAACGTACAGTAAGTTTTAAAAATTTTGTTATAAGCCTATCTTCGATTTTAGATACGTAGTGCATGCAAACAAAGACCAACATCTGCGGTGGAAGTACATGCTAGAGATCAGCAAGACAAGACGTAGTGGGTCAATAGAGCAGGTGGGCGGGGTAGTAAGTAATTAACTCGCTTTATTTTGCGTATAAACAAGAAACCCTCCGAAATGGAGGGTTTCTTTTATATCTAGGTGCTTAAACAAGCACCCTTCAAGCAATTAAGCTTGGGTGGCTTACATCATGCCGCCCATTCCGCCCATGCCGCCCATATCAGGCATTGCAGGCGCTGCTTCGTCTTGAGGTATATCTGCAATCATGGCTTCAGTTGTAATCATAAGTGAAGCGATTGATGCTGCGAACTGTAGTGCAGAGCGTGTTACTTTAGTTGGGTCAAGAATACCCATCTCTAGCATGTCGCCATACGTGTCGTTGCCCGCATTATAACCGTAGTTTCCGTCGCCATTTTTCACTTCGTTAACTACCACAGATGCTTCTGCACCGGCGTTGCTAGCGATTTGACGTAAAGGCGCTTCCATTGCACGTAGTGCAAGCTTAATACCTACAGTTTGGTCTTCGTTTTCGCCAGTTAGGCTAGCAAGCTTAGCTGCTGCACGAACTAGCGCAACACCACCACCAGGTACTACACCTTCTTCAACCGCGGCGCGAGTTGCATGAAGTGCATCTTCAACGCGGTCTTTCTTCTCTTTCATTTCTACTTCGGTAGCTGCACCAACTTTAATTACTGCAACACCGCCAGAAAGCTTAGCTAAACGCTCTTGAAGCTTTTCTTTGTCGTAGTCTGAAGAAGAGTCTTCAATTTGACCTTTAATTTGAGCACAACGGCCTTCAATCGCTTCTTCGTCGCCGTTACCATCAACAATAGTAGTATTGTCTTTGTTGATAACAACGCGCTTAGCAGTACCAAGGTCTTCTAGCTCTACTTTTTCAAGGTCTAGACCAATCTCTTCAGAGATAACCGTACCACCAGTAAGCATAGCGATGTCTTGAAGCATTGCTTTACGACGGTCACCAAAGCCAGGTGCTTTAACAGCAGCAACTTTAACAATACCGCGCATGTTGTTGACTACTAGTGTAGCTAGGGCTTCGCCTTCAACATCTTCAGCAATAATCATCAGTGGCTTACCTGCTTTTGCTACGCCTTCAAGGGTAGGAAGCAACTCACGGATGTTAGAAATTTTCTTATCAACCAATAGGATGAAAGGGCTGTCTAGTTCAACAGTGCCGTTCTCTTGGTTGTTGATGAAGTAAGGAGATAGGTAACCGCGGTCGAACTGCATACCTTCAACAACGTCAAGTTCGTTTTGAAGTGCTTGACCTTCTTCAACAGTAATTACGCCTTCTTTACCTACTTTTTCCATTGCTTGAGCAATGATGTCGCCAACTTCTGCATCAGAGTTTGCAGAGATAGTACCAACCTGAGCAATTGACTTGCTGTCAGCACAATCAGTAGATAGGGCTTTAAGCTCTTCAACCGCAGCAATAACTGCTTTGTCGATACCACGCTTAAGATCCATTGGGTTCATGCCTGCAGCAACAGACTTGTGACCTTCAGTGATAATAGCTTGTGCTAAAACAGTTGCAGTAGTTGTACCGTCACCCGCTTCGTCATTCGCTTTAGACGCAACTTCTTTAACCATCTGCGCGCCCATGTTCTCAAACTTGTCTTCAAGTTCGATTTCTTTGGCTACAGATACACCATCTTTAGTGATGGTAGGAGCGCCGAAAGACTTATCTAGTACTACGTTACGGCCTTTAGGACCTAGTGTAACTTTCACTGCGTTTGCTAGCGTGTTTACGCCTTTAAGCATTTTTGTACGAGCGTCGTTACCAAAACGTACTTCTTTAGCTGCCATGATTAAATTCCTCTCTTAATTCGTTTAACGTTAGTTGTAATTACTCAACAATCGCAAGAATGTCGCTTTCGCTTAGGATCAGAACTTCTTCACCATCCAGCTTTTCAGTTTTAACGCCGTAGCCTTCGCTAAAAATAACGGTGTCGCCAACTTTAACGTCTAGCGCTTTAACATCGCCATTTTCTAGGATGCGGCCGTTACCTACAGCGATAATCTCGCCACGTGTAGATTTTTCTGCTGCTGAACCAGTCAGAACGATACCGCCTGCAGATTTGCTTTCTTGCTCTGCGCGTTTAAGGATTACGCGGTCGTGTAAAGGACGAATTGCCATTTTCAAGTCTCCTGAAAATTTCACTATTCAAGTTAATGATTGTCGACACACAATTATTTGTATGTCGTATGCTTGGGTTGCTCGTTACCGAGCAGTTAAAATCGTGTCTGCGAGGATAAATGGGGGAGTAGCCATGCAAGTTCAAGGGTTTTTGAGCAAAAAAATGTAAAAAAATTGATTTTAATGCTCAAAGCTTGCACTTAAGGCCAAAAGCACACATTACTTAAGGCGTTTGTCTGGGTCATTTTGGGTTTTGTCTGAAAATTCACCTTCAAACACGTCGCCATTATCTGAGCTACCCGGTTGACCAGACTGTTGCTGATTAAATGGATTTTCAAACGGGTTATACTGGGCACCGCCAGCTTGTTGATTAAAGCCGCCCGCTTGTTGATTAAAGCCGCCCGCTTGAGTCACTACCCGCAGTTTCATATGTTTACTTAGCTGCGAAGCAATAAGGTGGCGAGAACCTGGCAAGGCAAACATAAAGCCAAGAACGTCAGTGATTAGGCCTGGGGTAACCAATAAAATACCTGCGACTACCAGCATTAGGCCTTCCACCATCTCTTTACCTGGCAGTTCGTTGCGCTGCATTTTGGCCTGTGCGGTTTGTAATGTTGCTATACCTTCGCGCTTAACAAAATAAGCACCAATGAATGCCGTTAATATCACTAGCCCAATAGTATTCCAGCCACCAATTATGCCGCCCACTTGAACTAATAGGGCAATTTCTACTATGGGTAATATGGCAAACAATATAAATAAAAACCGCACAACATTTCCTCTTTCATCTAGTCATAGAATAGTATTGGGGTAAAGACCATAATAACAAGCGAAGGTGCAACGCTTTGGGTTAAATGGCAAACTCAAGCGACCGACGGTAGCTGTGTTAAACTGGGTTTGTGAAAGAATAGCGTATGCACCTCGGTCTTACTTTTTTATAGGCCAATAGCTTTAGGATAAAGAAAGTCGTTATATGAAGTACATCACCCGTTTGTTTTCTTTTGTCGCATGTTGTCTATTTTTAGCTTCGCTTGCGCTGCCTGGCTATTCGCAAACTAATGCACACACTAATACACAAAACACGGCACAAACTTCGCCTCAAACCTCCGCTCCGCCTTCAAATCAGAGCTTGGGTGGGTTCGACGATGTTTTCAGCAACCAAGAAGAATTCCTAAAAGTAGACCAAGCCTTTGTATTCGATTTCAATCAGGCAGACAACACCTTAAGCCTTTCCTTTACCATTGCCGATGGCTATTACCTTTATAAAAAGCAATTCAAGTTAGTGGCTAAGCAAGCCGCCATTGGGGAACCTCATTATCCCAAAGGCGTGATCATTGAAGATGAATACTTTGGCGAATCGGAAGTATTTTATGATGAAGTCACGATAACGGTTCCTATTACTCAAGCCACCAACGACGGTATTGTAAAAATTCGCTACCAAGGCTGCGCCGATGCGGGCCTTTGTTACGCACCGAATATTAAAACCGTCTATTTGAATGCCCTTGCCAGCAACGCTAACGCCAGCGTCACGAGTAGCAGCGCTGATCCCATGTCGACAGATGAACAGAGTCTCTCGCAAATGAACCCGAGCAGCTCGCAAGCGTCTCAATATTCTCTGGCCGATAAGCTCATTAACAAAGAAAACCTAGCCCTTACCTTGGTGCTATTCTTTGCATTAGGCATAGGCCTTGCTTTTACCCCCTGCGTGTTCCCTATGTACCCCATTGTGTCGGGTATTGTAATTGGCCAAGGTAAACAGGCAAAAGCCAGCAACGCATTTTGGCTTACATTTATCTACGTACAAGGCATGGCCATTACCTATTCTATATTAGGCTTAATTGTGGCGTCGGCGGGTATGCAGTTTCAGGCTGCACTTCAACATCCGCTCATTCTAGGCATTTTTATTGGTATTTTTGTTTTACTGGCGTTAGCCATGTTTGGCCGATACGAGCTTCAACTTCCTGCGAAATGGCAAACCCGCTTAACCAATTTAAGTAACAACCAAACGCCTGGCAGCATGGCGGGGGTATTCGCCATGGGTGCGTTGTCGGGGCTAATCGCCTCACCGTGTACTACGGCTCCGTTAACTGGCATTTTATTGTTTATTGCACAAAGCGGCGACTTAACCCTTGGTTTTGTTTCCCTATATGTGCTGAGCATAGGCATGGGCGTTCCCCTTATAATATTTGGCGTCACCGGTTCTAAATTGCTACCTAAAGCGGGTCAGTGGATGAACGTGGTGAAAGTATCGTTTGGATTTATGATGCTGTCGGTGGCCATTGTTTTTGTAGAACGTTTATGGCCAAAAGCATGGCCTAACGATTACATTAACTTACTTTGGGCAGCCTTAGGTTTAGCGGCATTCGGCTATTATTTTGTGGTCAATGAAGCGAGTAAAAAGGGCATTGCGAAATACGTGCGAACCTTAGTTATTGCGGCAGGCTTGTTCGCCAGTGCACTGCTAGCCTATAACACCCTGACCTCGTCTGAAGACACGGCCATTGTGCGCAGTCAGCCTGCTCACCCAACGTTTATTGTTGTTGAGAACTTAGATGATTTACGCCAACAAATTGCGGCAGCTAATTCACAAGGCAAAACGGTGATGGTGGACTTGTACGCCGATTGGTGCGTGGCCTGTAAAGAGTTTGAAAAATACACATTCCCTGATCCTAATGTAATTAATGCGCTTAATAATACCGTGTGGATGCAGATAGATTTAACCGATACCTCCGCCACCAACACAGCCTTTCAAGAAGCGTTTTCTATTCTTGGGCTGCCGACCATTTTATTTTTCGATGAAAGCGGTAATGAGCTAACGCAGTCTCGGGTAACCGGGTTTATGAAAGCGCCAGCCTTTGCTGAACACGTTGAGAATACGTTTTAACGTTATGACGGGTGAGTGACTACACTTCACCGTAATTCAAGGGTGAGCTATGTCCCGGGTGTCTCAGTTACCTCTCACACTATTTTTTGTATTTGCCCTGTGTGTGCCATTTAAAACGCTATTGGCGCAAGAGGTCATGAATCAAAACCCGTCCACCCAAGCGCCCAGTTGCTACGATGCCAATCGATTTTGTATCAGCATTTCACCGCCCACGAATGGGAAGTATGAAGTCTATGCTCAGCGAAAGGTGCCACTGCCCCTTGTGCTTACTCTTTCGGCAAGTGGGCTTACGTCTACTTTATCACCCAGTGGGCTTACGCCCAGGTCAACATCCAGCGTATTTTTAGACGATGACACTCCCGTTTTAATGGGAGTAATAAAAAGCCCTCGACGGTTTTGGCACTCTATGAAAGTAAGCTGGACTTCAGGAAAGCTGAACGCAGTGCATAATGACAAGGTGACTTATTTGCCGCCGCTACGCCCCGCAAGTAGTTACCCCATAGTGCAAGGCTTTGGCGGGGGCTATAGCCATACAGGTGCCTCTCGCTATGCTTTAGATTTTGCTGCCCCCGTTGGCACACCCGTGCTAGCGGCTCGCGATGGTGTGGTAATAGATACGAAAGATGATGGCCAATTAGGCGGCGCTTCTAAACGGTTTGCTAAGCACGCGAATTTTGTCGCCATCTTGCACGATGATGGCACTACGGGCGAGTATTATCATTTGAAATACAAAGGTGTGGTGGTAACGCGAGAGCAAACCGTAAAAGCCGGAGAGCTCATTGGTTATTCTGGTAATACAGGGTTTTCATCACTGCCCCATTTGCACTTCGCCGTGTACACAGCCAAGTACGAAGGAAAGTACATGTCGGTGCCATTTACGTTAAAAAAATGAACCCAAATGAACTTTACTAGTCACATTAGCATCACATAAGCAGCATATAAGCACTCTCTTATGCACCGCCACACACCTGTGATTAAGCACAGACTGGAAAGAGAACTTTGCGTCGAAAACACCTGATTAGACCAGTATTTTGCTGCGAAATCTTTCACTACCTCTATAATCAACGTCTAAATGAATAAACGACCGGATTAATTGCCTTTTTTTCGTGCAACTGTCATGAAATTTTGCTGAAATAGCAAATACACCGACTTTTTCCCGAAGATAGCAGCAACTTTAATGAATATTTTGTTACTGAACGGCCCTAACCTGAATATGTTAGGACAACGTGAACCCGATAAGTATGGCACACAAACGTTGCAGGACATCGTTGATGATCTGAGCGCGCAGGCAAAATCGTCTGATGCCACCCTTACCCATTTTCAGTCGAACGCAGAATATGAGCTTATCGACCGTATTCATCAGTCTATGGGCAATATCGACGCAATCATTATTAATCCCGCTGCTTTCACTCATACCAGCGTTGCACTTCGCGACGCCCTATTGAGTGTCAATATCCCGTTTATTGAAGTACACCTGTCGAATGTTCATGCCCGTGAATCATTCCGACATCACTCATATTTCTCAGATGTTGCGGCAGGCGTCATTGTTGGCCTTGGTGCCATTGGTTATTCACTAGCCCTGACCGCCGCCATCAATTTACCGCAATCAAAAAATTAACGTAGAGACTGAACATGGATATTAGAAAAATCAAAAAGCTCATCGAATTAGTGGAAGAGTCTGGCATTGCCGAACTTGAGATCACTGAAGGCGAAGAGTCTGTTCGAATTCATCGCGGGCCAACTGGCGTTCAAGCGCCAATGAACTATAGCTTTGCTGCACCGGCTCATGCGGCACCAGCTCCGGCTCCAGCACCTGTTGCGGCGGCTGAACCTGCGCAAGCAGCGGCACCTGCAGCGCCAGAAGGCCATGTGGTTAAATCACCAATGGTAGGAACCTTCTATCGCGCATCTTCACCAACAGCAAAACCATTTGCTGAAGTAGGTCAAACCGTAAATGCTGGCGACACACTTTGTATTATTGAAGCAATGAAGATGATGAACCAAATTGAATCAGACAAATCTGGTGTGGTTAAAGCAATACTGGTAGATAACCAAGACCCAGTAGAGTTTGATCAACCCATGTTCATCATTGAATAAGCAGGCTTCGTACTATGCTAGATAAAGTACTCATTGCAAACCGTGGTGAAATTGCCCTTCGTATTTTGCGTGCCTGTAAAGAACTTGGCATCAAAACCGTTGCGGTACACTCCACGGCAGACAAAAACTTAAAGCACGTGTTGCTGGCAGACGAGTCGATTTGTATCGGTAAAGCCTCAGCAACCGAAAGCTACTTGAATATTCCTCGCATTATAGCGGCGGCAGAAGTCACAAATTCTATTGCTATTCACCCAGGGTACGGCTTTTTAGCAGAAAACGCCGACTTTGCTGAAGCAGTTGAGAAGAGTGGCTTTATCTTCATTGGCCCAACGGCAGACACCATTAACCTAATGGGCGATAAAGTGTCAGCAATTAGTGCTATGAAGAAAGCTGGCGTTCCATGTGTACCTGGTTCAGATGGCCCACTTACTGGCGACAATGATAAGAATAAAACCATTGCTAAACGCATTGGTTACCCAATTATTGTTAAAGCAGCAGGCGGCGGCGGCGGTCGTGGTATGCGTGTGGTTCGCAGTGAAGCAGAACTCATTAGTGCTATTGAAACCACGCAAGCTGAAGCGGGCGCGGCATTTGGCAACGCTACTGTGTACATGGAGAAATTCTTAGAAAATCCACGTCACGTAGAAATCCAGATTTTAGCCGATGGTCAAGGCAATGCTATTCACTTAGGTGAGCGTGACTGTTCTATGCAGCGTCGCCACCAAAAAGTGGTAGAAGAAGCACCAGCACCTGGTATTTCTGAGCAAATGCGTAACAAGATTGGCGATCGTTGTCGTCGTGCTTGTGTCGAAATTGGTTATCGCGGCGCAGGTACGTTCGAGTTCTTATACGAAAACGGCGAGTTCTATTTCATTGAAATGAATACCCGTATTCAAGTTGAACACCCAGTATCTGAAATGATTACCGGCGTTGACCTAATTAAAGAACAACTACGTATTGCAGCCGGTCAGCCTCTGTCTATCGACCAATCGCAAATTCAAATTCGTGGCCATGCTATTGAATGTCGAATTAACGCAGAAGATCCGAAAACCTTTATCCCAAGCCCAGGTACGATTGATATTTTCCATTCGCCAGGCGGTTTAGGTATTCGTTGGGAATCTCATATTTATGCTGGCTATACGGTGCCGCCTTTCTACGACTCCATGATTGGTAAGTTGATTACCTTTGGTGAAAGTCGTGACGAAGCCATTGCCAGAATGCGCCATGCATTAGATGAGCTAGTTATCGAGGGAATTAAAACTAACATTCCTTTACAGCGCGCTATTATGGCTGACGAAAACTTCTTTGCTGGTGGAACAAACATTCACTACCTTGAGAAGAAACTAGGCATAGCCTAACAGCATCAAAATTCAGTGCCGTGTTTTCCACGGCACTGTTTTTATCTCCTTTTTTTTACTTCTGTTACACCCCTTCTTTTTCTAAAGACATATTCCCAAACGACTTAAGTTACTCGCGCCTACCGGTACCGTTTTGCTATGCGCTCTACTGCCCATGCTTAAGCAATTACTAGCTCATATAGTTCATTCTGTTTTTACGATTAGGACAATCAAGTTTTAAGGTTTTTCAAATGAGGAATGCGGGCATATACTTAACTCAGTTTCCTAGCCCTCCCTGCTATTGAAACTTTAGTTGTGTTTTATGTGTTTACCCTCATTGGAGTCCACCTCCAGTTTTTAGCCGGTGTCTTTCACCGGCTTTTTTTTCAGTTTTTTCTATCAAAAATAGTTACCCTACTCGCACTTTTTTTCGTATAAGTTAGTTAAGATTAATTAACTGATTGATGAATTGGACTCGACTGAAATGAAAAGGGCTGATAACGCAGCTGTATTTGTTGTTCTCTTATTTTCTGTATGCACCAATGCCTTTGCCGAGCGCTTAAGCTTTTCACAGAAGCTTGATATGCAATTTCGATTTGACGAACGCTCAGACCGAGATCATAGAAATCAGTATAGAGTGCGATATTACCCTTCTGTTTCCCTGTCCTCTGACGATGCGTGGTCATTAAATAGCTTTGTGGTTACCGGAGAGTCTTTTGCATCAAGCCATAATACCTTTGGCAGTGATACGTCAGATTACCTTTACGCTAGACGTTTATATTTACGCTATGAATTTTCGGATGGAAAAATGGAGGCGGGGATCATACCCACCTACAAAGGTCGAGTTTCTTCGTCAGGGCTGTCTAAAGATGGCTGGATTAAAGGCGTGCGCAGTGTTTATTCCTTGCAAGAGGACAGTGAAATAGAACTGGTTATTGGCGAACTTGACGATACCAACGCCAACAGCGCGTTTGATAGCTTCCACCAGCTCAACTATGTTGAATTAGAATACTCAGCAAAAATGGGGCAGACCCATAGCTACGAAGTGAGTATCGAGCGTATGACTGACAGTAACTTTCTTCGAGGGGAATATCGCTGGCTATATTCCCCATCCCAAACGTTGTTCGTTGAAACTATTCAGCAACTTTCATCTTCAAGTTCAAAGTTTGTTATTGGCTTGAGCGGAAAAACGAGCATGGGAAATTATCCCTTATCCTACTTTTCTCACTATTCTTATGTAAGCGAAGGCTTCGGTCCTAGGGCTGAGCTAACAGAAGACTTTCTAGGAACGGGTCATGGCGCTTCAGCTGAAATAAGCGGTGATATTACTCTTATTGATGACACAGAGTGGTTTATACGTGCCGATGTGGTAGATAGCGTTAGTCGGTTGCTGGCAGGTATAAAGGTGTCATTTGAGCAATAAAAAAGGCCCATCAAAATGATGGGCCAAACAGCAAGAACGCGTACGCACTTTGACAGTGCACTTGTTAATACGCTAGCTTCCTATGCAAAAGTTCAGCGTTAAATGGTTACGTTTATTTAATGATTACAACTGCTTGTGCGTGCTGCCATTTACTAAAAATACTGAGTAAAGTATGGTAGTGTTTACTAACTCAAACGCTAAGAAATCAAAGTTTTTCAATATTTACCGCTAAGGTAAAAAGGTTTACAAGGTGCCCAAACGTTACGACGAACTAAAATCTCAACTCCCTGTTTCACGCCTGTCTATCGACGTATTGCTTGCCTTGCGCGTGCTTTACGATAAGCCTGAAAACGACGTGGAGTTACGCCAACAAATTGCTGAGCTTTCTCGCGAGCCCAGCAAGCTAGAACGAGAATACCGCTCTGAGTGGGAAGCCTATGTGTTACGTGAACTAGTATTAGATTTAAAGCAGAACACCCAACGTAGCCCTGCTATTTTTATCGACTCGGTGTTAAGTCGCATTGAAAGCCTTAAAGAAAGCTGCCCTTACTATAAAGCCTATAAACAACAAATTTCACAAGCTACGCCTGCAGATGACAGCACTACCCAGTTATTCCCCACGCCTTGGCGCCAGCAACTTATGATGCTGCTACTGCCTGTCACTACCGTGAAGCCATTGAAACCTACAGAATAGCCAGCACAATAGAAGGTTACTTATTCGCACTCTGAGGTTTATATTGAGACGGGCAGTACCCTCTTTCTACGCCTGCTGGGCGTAACGTTTTGTGTTTGGTTTTACGCCCTGACACCCTTGCACGCCAATTTTTGAAAGTTTTGTGCTTTAAATTCTGGCGCATCAGTTTAATAACCTCTTTCTCAGGTAAGCCATACAAGTCTTCGATTGCCTCAAAAGGAGTTCTATCTTCCCACGCCATTTCAATGACGCGAGATTGTTCAACCTCAGTGAGATGCCCTTCAGTATGGCGCTCTAAGGGATAGAGCTCTGATGGATAATCTTTTGACGAGGGCTCTTTTGAGAGATGCTCTTTTGAAGAATGCTCTTTTGAAATACGGCCTTTTTCAAAGTGACGCTCTTCTGTGTACTGCTCTTGTGTAAGTTGCTCTTCGGTGTCTCGCATAGTTCTGGCTCTTGTTATTTAACACTACTATTACGCCAATTTAGAAAAAATGTTCACCTTCTCTAGCCTTACCTAACCTTACATTTATTTAATTGTTTCAGCCGACATCGTTAGAATGATATCAAGTAGTGCAGCGGCCGCTTTTGCATCAGAGAGCGCACGGTGATGCTGCTCCATTTTAATGTCGAAATGCCGAGTGAGGTTAGCCAATGAATATGAGGGTAACCCAGGATTCACCTTGCGCATTTCTCTCACCGTACAAAGCTTAGGGCGTTTAAAAGGAAGTTCTAATCGTGCAAATTCCTGTTTAATGAAGCCATAATCGAAGTTAACGTTATGGGCCACAAATACCGCCTCGTCGGTGAAGCTAGCAATACGTTCAGCCACCTCAACAAATAATGGAGCATCAGCCACCATATCATCAGAAATACCAGTAAGACGTGTGATGGTAGCCGGAATTCGTCGCTGGGGGTTAATTAGAGTTTGATAGGTATCGACCACCTCACCCGCAATAATTTTCACCATGCCAATTTCAGTGATCCGGTTGTAGCTGTTGTTGCCCCCAGTGGTTTCAATATCAACCACAACATACGGCTGATTAGGGTCGCGATGCCAATTTACCGTAGTAACGGCAACCTCAAACCCTGCACGTTGCAACCTCTGAATAGACACTAACTGATTGCGTCTTAACTGATCGCCTGGCGCTTTCACTTCTTCAAAGCGTAACTTTTCATCAAAGATCATGATGTCAGGGAAGCCGTCGCTTAAAGAGGCAAAATCTTCGCTCATCATTCGAAGCAGGTTAACAATGGCGCTAAGCTCGCCGTGCTTGATTAGGGCATCGATAGGTTCAAGCAAATGGCTGCTCCACATGAATAAGCTATTCACCTTGCCATAGTGGGCGGTCGCCATTTTATGCACGTGGTGGCGAAACTTATCTTTGCTATTTAACCTTTCAAATAAGGCTTCAATACTGCTGCCAAAACGCGCGTAGAAGTTGTTTTGCTTAAGCGATAGAGGCCGTCTATCAAACTCAGTGACCAGCGTATCTTCTTCATATAGCTGTGCCCAAAAGGTTAGCCCAAACAAGCTACGCCATAACCGATTCTCGGTGCGCCAACCGGCAATACCTAAGCGTTTATAATGAGCTAACACGCCACGCTCTACCTGTTGATTTTGGCTAACATCAATATCAATAGTACGGCTTGCATTTCTTAACATATCCGTCACCGCACTGGTGCGCTTTTTGTGGTATTTCCTAGCGTAAAAATCTTCAGCAAAGGCCAGCAGCGTATCGGAAGGTGGTGAGTCGATAATGTGTTCTAGTACTTCTTTAACACTATCAATGTTGCCGTCTTTATAGCTTTCTCTTATCCATTTCTCTTTCGCTTTATCGCTTTGGGCTTGGTATAGCAAAAGAAGGGCCTGCTCTCGGTGCTCGTCTAATAATTTTAACGCTAATGCATAAAGAAACTGATCGCGATAAAACATGGCTGATACGCCATCGCTGTTGGGGAAGGTTTCTTTGGCTAATGTATTAGCTTGCGCTGAAGAGAGGAAAGGAAGCTTTTCTAATTGGCTGGCATAAAACCAAGCTGCTTCAGCATCTGCTTTACTGTCGAAACGGGTAATATCTGATACTGAATCGCCGCGTGTACGCATAACGCCTAAGTCGCGCATAGAAAATTGATTTAGCCTACCTTTGGTATTGCCAAAATAAAGGAATAGTAGGAATTTTAGCGGTGCATCAAACAAACACACTAAGTAGGTGTGCTCATTTAGCCCTTCAGGCCACCCATGCTGATTAATGCAGGCTTCTAAGCGCGATACAAGCACGGGCTTGGTTAATGATGCCAAACCTTGGGTGGCACCATATTCACTTAACAGCCTTAAAATAGCGTCTTTAGTCAGTACGCCTGCAATATCTTGCAGCGAAGCATGGTGCAAATCGCCAAACCACTTAGCTTCAATCAGTTCATCAATGTGCTGCTGAGGGTTCCCTATTTCTGCATAAGAAAACTGCGACCTGTCAATTACCGCATATTTACGATTAGCCGCCCGCACAATGATGCATTGCTTATCAGCATCTAGCTGGTTAAAGCTTTCTATAAAACCATGAGCGTCATCACTTAACAACGCAGCATTCGCCCCTTTAAAGAACGCTAAGAACTCAAAAAAGTGGGCTAAGTAATATCGTGGTGGCAAATCTTTTCGCATTATAAAACCAAACTATTGCATACCCAATTAGTGTATATTTATACAGCCCTATTATTCAACCTTTTCCCTTTTTATTTAATGTAAGGGGCATGGGCTTTTGCGTGACGGTTTGCTTAGGTAATGGCTTAGGTATTTGCACAGACGCTTGCGTAGTTGCTGGTAAAGTCACATTGCCTAAATGGCAGTCAATCCAGTTTTCTACTTTACTCGTAATAACTATCACAACGTAATTCACATACGAGGAAATCATGAGCTTAACGAGATCGATGGAATTCTCTTGCCCATATTGCATGGCAGCCAATGATGTAGAAATTGACGAGGTTAATGATGTTGGTCAGGTGCAGGTACTTGATTGCCAAGTATGTTGCCAACCCATTGAACTTAGTGTCTATCAGCAAGGCGAAGACTTAAATATTATTGCGGAGCAGGAAAATGCCTGATAGCGATACCCATTTTTCATTGCAGGATATTGATGCACTGCCACAACGATATCGCGCCAACTTTATCAATAGTTTATCTGGCTTTAAATCTTCCTCACTACTTGGCACCACCGATGGCCGAATTAACAACTTAGCTATTATCAGTTCTGTGGTTCATGTGGGGGCTAACCCACCATTGCTGGGTATTATTATGCGTCCGCACACTGTGCAGCGAGATTCTTTGTCTAATATTAAGCAGCAAGGTGTATTCACGCTAAATCATGTTCATACCAGTTGGACTGATAAAGCACATCAAACGTCTGCGCGATACGATAATGGGGTGAGTGAGTTTGAGGAGGTTGGACTAACGCCTTGGTTTAGCAACACGTTCAGCGCGCCTTATGTAAAAGAAAGCGCAGTGAAAATGGGGTTAAAAGTAGAACAGCATTTTACGTTGTGTAATCAGACCGAAATGATTATAGGTAAGATTCAAGAGGTCTTTATTGCGGCCAGCAGCACTGCAGGAGATGACATTGCAAATAGTGCTATTGCCGAAGATGGTTATATAGATCTTGAATCGCTACAAACCTCGTGTGTTTCGGGGCTGGACACTTATCATAGTACGCAAAAGATAGCTCAATATGCTTACGCTAAACCCAACGTGCCTTTAACACAGGCGACAATAACTAAAAAATAATTCATGTTGTGTCACTGGCACACAAAGTAATATTGCGTTAGTGCTATAGGATATTGATTTTGCTAGCCGTTCAGGCGTTGTTCAGGTGAAACTCGTTAATCTAGATCAACAAATCTTTATTGCTTTGTGTTAGATCCAAACGCCACGGGTTATAGTATAATTATTAACATTCAAAACCTGCCTTGCGGCAGGTTTTTGCGTTTTAGGCGCTGAGTAAAAAAGAATCATTATCGTTATTATCTCAATTGGAGAGAATTATGAAGTCTGTAAACCGTCGTGACTTTCTGAAATTATCAGGTACATCTTTGATAGGCCTAACGTTAGGAAGCGTTGCGTTACGTGCTAATGCGCAAGAACAATTGCAAGCAGATGATCCTAGCGCGAAAGCATTAAACTACACTGCAGCGTCTACTGTAGACGGTGCTAAATGTAACAACTGCATGTATATCCAAGGTGCCGACGGCGAACAACACCGCCCTTGTGCCATCTTCCCTAACAAATTGGTTAACGCCAATGGTTGGTGTAGTGCATGGGTTAAACGCCCAGGCTAGTAACTCGAATTATCAAAAAAGCCCCAGTGTCGCTCATGCGTGCTGGGGCTTTTTTATGCGCTTAAGATAAGACGTTAAAACGAGTTACAGCCCTTTCACAGCGTCTAACAGTGCGGGGTTATGTAATCGGCTTGGTAATAAACCAGGCTTAATATAAGCCCCATGCTTTGCTTGAAATATGCTGCCAATGCGAAGCACTTTCTCATCGTCCCATTGCTTGCCAATAAAGCTAATTCCTACCGGGAGATTTTTCACTTCACCCGCTGGCACAGTAAGGTGCGGATAACCTGCTATGGCCGCTAAATACCCAATACCTATAAAGCCCATTGGGGAATGATCGCCATAAACGCCATCAATCAGAAAAGCCGGACTATTGGATGGTGCCACAAGTACGTCAACTTTATGTTGTGCCATTAGGGCATCAATTCCATTGTCTCTCGCTGTTTCTCTTACCAGTGCTAGAGCCGAAGCGTATTCCGGGCTATTAATGTCATCTGTATTTACTGCTTTTTCGAATATATCTTGATTAAATAGCGCGAGTTCTCGAGAGCTTGCTTGATTATAAGTAATAAGCTCAGACAAACTGCGCACGGGAATGTCCGCTGGACTGTCTTCTAAGTATTCGTTTAATGTGTAATGAAACTCGCTAAGCAACACTTGATAAGAGTCTGACCAAAAACTTTCAGGTTGCTTGAAATCGCTAATTTCCACCAGTTCAGCGCCTGCGGCAGTTAAACTACTTAGGGCTTTTTCATAAGTAGAAAGCACATGAGGGTTATCCCCTTGACGATACCGCACAACGCCTACGCGCACGCCTTTCAAATCGGTCGCTAACATACTTTGCTGCGGCGCACTAATCATATGCTTGCTAGCGTCTTTCGTAGCGCTGTCTTGTGTATCTACACCTGCCATGATTGATGCCATTAACCATGCATCGTTAACGTTTGCGGTCATAGGGCCTGCGGTATCTTGGGTATATGAGATAGGGACAATGTGCGTACGCGATAATAACCCAACTGTGGGTTTAAACCCGACTATACCGTTCATTGAAGAAGGGCAAATAATGGAACCATTGGTTTCAGTGCCCACAGCTAACGACGCTAAACGCAATGCCATAGCAGCACCAGAACCTGACGAAGAACCACAAGCACTACGAGATAGCATATGAGGGTTTCGGGTTAACCCACCTACGGCGCTCCACCCGCTAATAGAAGATTCAGATCGAAAGTTAGCCCATTCGGATAAATTAGTTTTACCTAACACAATGGCGCCCGCAGCTTTTAGTCGAGCAACTATAGGGGCATCTCGCTTTGTATCATTATTAACAAGTGCCATCGCGCCTGCGGTAGTAGGTAGCTCACTGGTTTCAATATTGTCTTTCAGTAGCACGGGAATACCAAACAGCGGCCCTTTACGCATTCTATTTTTACGTGCTAAATCAGCAGCTCTGGCTTCTTCAACAGCATTGGGGTTAAGTGCCAAAATACTATTTACATCACCATCAAGCTTTTCGATTCTAGCGAGATAGCCTTTTACTAACGCCTCGGATGACAACTCACCTGCTGCTATAGCCTGCGATTGTTCTAATGCAGATTTATCTAACCAAGACTCAACAGCTACTGAAACTGCGCCTTCGTCTGAACGCTCAATAGATGCATTTTTTGTGGTCATCTGTGATGGTGCACACGCGGTGCAAAATAATAAAACGGCGGCGTAAAAAAGCGTAACCCTCATGTGGTTCATCCCCAAGTTTCTAATATATCGGTAGTTTAGATATGATTATCTTAGTAGCGCATAGAAACGATTACTACGCAATATGTTACTAACTGGGTTCAAACCTTCATTTTATTCGCTAAACGCGACCCATGAATCTATGTCAAAAAAATTCGGGCCTTGGAACCATGATTTAGGGGCAGTAGCTTGAGGGTTGCAACAAGGAAGCGGCGAGAAGCACGTATTCAATTTAGCTTAATTTGGATTTTGAGCAGGTTCCGAGGGGAGTGCTTCGATAAAATTAAATAGACCAAATTCATCAAGCAAAGATTGATATCGCCCGTCTTTTATAAATTGCGCCAATACTTTATTAAACTGACGTCTTAGTTGATCATCAGGAATAGCCGCACTGTAGGAGGAAACAGGAAACAACTCGTGTATTGTTGTGTTGTGTTGCTTTTCGACAGGCAACTGATGCTTAACGTATTGAAAAATATTTCTATCCAGCACAGCCACATCCACACTGCCAAGCAGCAGCAAACTAACCTGCCTGTCTTGTTGAGCTAGCTCCATATAGTTTTTTTGATGGGCTAGCGTATTTTTAAACTCTTCACCCAATACCGATATGGCCGTTTGAAAAGCAATCACGCTATGCCCGACTAAGTCTTGTATTTCATTAATTTCAAAGTTTCTGTCAGTACGACTTACAGCAACATTTTGATAATAAACGTATGCATCAGTCAGCATAGCGGGGTCAATTTCATGACCTGGATTTAAGGTTAACCCCATATCCATGCCACCTTTTTTGAGCATACTGGCGGTGCGCCCAAAAGGAACGTAAATCGGCGACATGTCATGCCCCATTTCCAGCAATATTGCCCGTACGAGTTCTAACTCAAAGCCTGAATCTTCTTCTGAAATAACATAGGGAGGTTTTGTCCAGCCTACTACCACCTCAATTTGCTTTGCAAATGCGGCATGAGAACAGAACAAAATAAAAAAAAGTACAACAATATAGTGCATAAGACGAAGTGGTAATGGAACACGTATTAACTATAAACACTTGCCAATAAATAACCATTCGCCAAAAGACTTAATGATTTAAAAAACTCATTAAAAACAATAACTAAAACCCATGCGACTTAGACTTAAGTTTGATGAAAAAAGACGCTTTTACGTGAAAATATTGTATGAAACGTCAAAACTAACGGTTAATCCAGCGATTACTATCAGCATTATGATTTCGCTTTAACTAGCCAAGCGGTACAATATGGCCAAACCCTTTGAACATGTTTAAATATGGCCTGGCTACAGTTACGAATAAATACCTCCTCAGAATATGCTGAATCAATTGGTGATATGCTTAGCGCCAATGGTTCGCAAGCTGTAACCTACGTAGATGCGAAAGATACGCCTATGTACGAGCCGAAACCCGGCGAAATTATGCTGTGGCCAGACACGCAAGTCGTTGGCCTATTTGAAGCCACCGATGACATGAAAGCCATCATTAAACGATTAGGCAAAGCGCGCATTCTAGGTTCAGATTTTAAATACAAACTAGAGCCACTAGAAGACAAAGACTGGGAACGTGAGTGGATGGATAACTTCCACCCTATGCAATTTGGTACCCGCTTATGGATTTGCCCTAGCTGGCGTGATGTGCCCGACCCTAATGCTGTTAACGTGATGCTAGACCCAGGCCTTGCCTTTGGAACGGGTACTCACCCTACAACTGCCCTGTGCTTACGTTGGTTAGACGGTATAGATGTTACTAATAAAGTGGTTGTGGATTTTGGTTGTGGTTCAGGTATTTTAGCCCTAGCGGCACTTAAATTAGGTGCTAAGCGGGTAGTCGCCATTGATATCGACCCACAAGCGCTTCAAGCCACACAAGAAAATGCACGCCGTAACGGCGTTGAAGACAGGCTTGATGTTTACCTGCCTGCTGACCAACCCACGCTAGAGGCCGATGTAGTGATGGCGAATATATTATCTGGCCCACTTCTAGAGCTTCAAGATGTTATTTCATCTTACTGTAAACCGTCGGGCTTACTTGTCCTTTCCGGCATTCTTGCTGAACAAGTAACCAAAATTGAAGCTGCCTACACCCGCGATTTCAACCTTGATGAGAGCGCGATTGATGGAGAATGGGCGCGAGTGTCTGGTAAAAAGTTCGCGTAAATGTAAATTTTTTGTCTTGCAATGCCTTTCAATTCGCGGCCTTTAAGAGAATTGCACAAAATTCACCCTACAAAACAGTGATAGATGGTTAATGTTACAGTTTTTTTTCACTGTCAAGCCCATAGAGTGAAATTTTGTGTGATTTTTAGCCTTTTCAAGTATTGCGAAAACACGTACACTTAGCGCCCCGTTTTAGCCGGGTGTATAAATTCTGTGCAGTTCTAGATGGCGAAATATGCGAATTGGCTCCTATACGTTAGATAACAATTTGATGCTGGCTCCAATGGCTGGCGTGACTGACCGTCCATTTCGTCAACTATGTAAACGTATGGGTGCGGGGCTTGTGGTGTCGGAAATGCTTTCAAGCAATCCAAAGGTATGGAATACCGCAAAATCACAAGCACGAATGAATCATGAGGGCGAAGAAGGTATTCGTTCTGTACAGATTGCAGGTGCTGATCCAGAGCTTATGGCCCAAGCGGCACAATTTAATGTTGAGAACGGTGCGCAAATCATCGACATCAACATGGGTTGTCCAGCCAAAAAGGTGAATAAGAAACTGGCAGGTTCCGCGTTGCTTCAGTACCCGAGCACGGTGGAATCAATCATTAAAGCAGTGGTAAACGCTGTAGATGTTCCTGTAACACTTAAAATTCGTACCGGCTGGAATACCGATAACCGCAATGGGGTTGAGATAGCCCGCATTGCTGAGCAAAACGGCATACAGTCACTGGCTGTTCACGGTAGAACGCGAGCTTGTATGTACAAAGGAGAGGCGGAGTTCGACACAATCCGTCGTATAAAGGAGGCAATTTCGATACCCGTAATTGCCAACGGAGACATTACCTCTCCTGAAAAAGCACAACAGGTACTGAATTGTACCGGTGCAGATGGTGTGATGATAGGTCGCGGTGCTCAAGGTAATCCTTGGATCTTTAAAGAGATCCTGCATTACCTAGAAACTGGCGAGAACCTAAAGCCACCACCATTGTCTGAACAGTATGAGATTTTGCACGAGCACGTCGCTAATGTACAAAGCTTCTACGGTGAAGTCGCCGGTGTAAGAATTGCCCGCAAGCATGTGGGCTGGTATCTCTCGGAACACGATACGGATCGTCAATTTCGTAAATCGTTCAACGCTATCGAGGATGCGTCAGCGCAACTTGAAGCACTAAACGCTTATTTTGAAGCGCTGCAGAATCGAGAAACCCGACAGATTTCTCCTGCAGCATAGTAATGACTAACTTAAGAGCAAGACAGTATTATGTTCGATCAAAACGTGACTTCACCTTTTACTACTACAGTAACTACGCCTTCTCAAACGCAAGCACAAAAGCCACTTCGTGACTCAGTAAAGCAAGCGGTTAACAAATACCTGAAGCAACTGGACAACGCCAACATCGATAATCTGTACGAAATGGTACTGGCCGAAGTTGAGGCCCCGCTGCTGGAAGAAGTTATGACTTACACCCGCGGCAATCAAACCCGCGCTGCCATCATGATGGGAATCAACCGTGGCACGCTTCGCAAAAAGCTGAAGCAGTACGGCATGAACTAAAATCACCGGGCCTAGCCCACCGAAGAGCACCTACAGGTGCTCTTTTTGTTTCACCACTCTTAACTTTGAAGCTTATATTTTATGCAAACACCAAAACCCATTAAACGTGCTCTATTAAGTGTCTCTGATAAAACCGGTATCCTCGATTTCGCCACCGCGCTGCATAACGCTGGGGTGGAACTTCTGTCGACGGGCGGTACTGCTAAACTCATCGCTGAAGCTGGCTTGCCAGTAACAGAAGTCTCTGACCACACAGGTCACCCAGAAATTATGGCTGGCCGTGTAAAAACCCTTCACCCTAAAATTCATGGCGGCATTTTGGCTCGACGTGGTATTGATGAAGCGGTAATGGACGAAAACAATATTGCGCCAATCGATTTGGTGGTAGTAAACCTTTATCCATTCGCGGCAACCGTTGCTAACGATGATTGCACGTTAGAAGACGCTATCGAGAATATCGATATTGGCGGCCCTACTATGGTTCGTGCTGCGGCTAAAAATCATAAAGATGTAACCATTGTGGTTAAAGCTGCCGACTACGGTCGCGTTCTAGCTGAAATGGAAGCAAACGAAGGTTCACTGACTTACAAAACCCGCTTCGACCTAGCGATTAAAGCGTTTGAGCATACTGCTGAATACGACGGCATGATTGCTAACTACTTTGGCGCACGTATTGATACTAGCGATTGCGAAGACGACTGCGGGCATGAGCACAGCGAATTCCCACGTACATTCAACGTTCAGGTTAGCAAAAAGCAAGATTTGCGTTACGGTGAAAACAGCCATCAAAGCGCTGCGTTCTACGTTGAAAACGATATTCAAGAAGCGTCTGTTTCTACTGCTACTCAGCTTCAAGGTAAAGAGTTGTCGTTCAATAACATTGCCGACACCGACTCTGCCCTAGAATGCGTTAAAGAATTCGAAGAGCCAGCTTGCGTTATTGTTAAGCACGCTAACCCTTGTGGTGTAGCTATTGGCGAAGACATTTTATCGGCCTACGACCGCGCGTTTAAAACCGACCCTACCTCTGCGTTTGGCGGCATTATTGCGTTCAACCGCGAGTTAGATGCGAAAACAGCACAAGCAATTGTAGATCGTCAGTTCGTAGAGGTGATTATTGCACCAACGGTTAGTGACGAAGCAAAAGACATTGTTAGCGCGAAGAAAAACGTACGCTTATTGGCGTGTGGCGATTGGGCTGGTCAACTTACCGACGGTTACGACTTCAAACGTGTTAATGGCGGGCTATTAGTACAAGAGCGCGACTTCGGCATGGTTGAAATGGAAGACCTTCAAGTAGTGACCAAGCTTAAGCCTTCTGAAGACGAACTCCGTGATTTGATGTTCTGCTGGAAAGTAGCCAAATACGTGAAATCTAACGCCATTGTATATTGCAAAGACGGTATGACAGTGGGCGTAGGCGCAGGTCAAATGAGCCGCGTGTATTCTGCTAAAATTGCAGGCATTAAAGCCGCTGATGAAAACCTTGAAGTTGCAGGTTCTGTAATGGCATCTGACGCTTTTTTCCCATTCCGCGATGGCATTGATGCTGCCGCTGAAGCAGGTATCAAAGCCGTTATTCAGCCTGGTGGCTCAATGCGCGACCAAGAAGTGATTGATGCAGCTGACGAACACGGCATCGCCATGGTGTTCACTGGCATGCGCCACTTCCGCCATTAAGATAGATTATGTATTAGCTGCGTAAGAAGCTAAATGATGTAGTAAGCGAGTACGAGTTTTGAGCACGCCGTAAACCCGCCCATGGGGGCTCCTCCCTCGTACTCACTCACTACATTTTGCTAGCGTGTTGCGTGATACATAGTGAAAAGAAGCATGAGCATTTTACACTGCTTTGATTTAATACTTTGTGGGCTTTTGATGACTAAGCTTGAAAGCATAGAAAGTAGTTAATCTTGTATAGATAAAACAAGAAAGTGAAGGTAGAAGGCTTTCGAAACCGTCCAAAGCATGAGTGCTGTAGCCAGAGTGCCCATAGATGGGTTTACCGCGTGTTTAAATGCAAACTGATCTCGTACTTAATAAGCATGACGCCGGTTGATAGGAGTGAGAGTAGAAGGCATTCAAAACCTTCACAGCATGGATGCTTCGGCAGAGCGCCCATGGATGGGTTTACCGCGTGTTTAAATGCAAACTGATCTCGTAGTTAATAAGCATGACGCCGGTTGATAGGAGTGAGAGTAGAAGGCATTCAAAACCTTCCACAGCATGGATGCTGTGGCAGAGCGCCCAGGGATGGGTTTACCGCGTGTTTTGAATGCCTTCTACTCTCACTCTTTTTCGAAAACGGCAGAGTACAGATTTAGCATGTTGGGTGTCGGGTAGGTGTAATAGTTTGTTGGTAAGCTTAATCTGAAACTGGTGTTTATCAGTATTAGCAGTTAACGTAATCGCCGTTACCCTCGATGATAATAAGGAAATAACAATGAAGAAGTTAGCCAAATTAGTACTCGCAGCCACGCTTGGCATGTCAGCAACCTATGCAAGCGCCGATGCTATCTCGGATGCAGCCATGAGCGAACACCGCTCAGCACAAGCTAAAGTACGTGACGAATTCCGTAACCCTCAGCAAACATTACGATTCTTTGGTGTTAAACCAGACATGACAGTGGTTGAAATTGCACCGGGTGGCGGCTGGTATGCCGACATTATTGCGCCTTTGGTTCAAAAAGAAGGTCAGTACATTGCTGCTCACTTCTTCGTTGACGAATCAACCAACGATTATTACCGTAAGTCGTTAGAAAACTTCAATCAAAAAGTAAAAGACAGCGCGCCTTATCAAGGTGTAAAAGTCACTGCTTTTCACCCAACCAAAGCCCTTGATATTGCAGAGCCTGGTAGTGCCGATGTGGTACTTACTTTCCGTAATATTCATAACTGGTACATGGGTCAAGGTACTGAAGGCATCGACAACGCATTTGGTGCTTTCTTTAAAGCCCTTAAACCTGGTGGCGTACTCGGTGTGGTAGAACATGAACTACCTGAATCTGCTGAAGATTCAGCGATGGAGAAAAGTGGCTACATGAAGCGCTCTTTCGTTGTTGCTGCTGCCGAGAAAGCGGGCTTTGAGCTTGAAGAAGCTAGTGACATCAATGCAAACTCTAAAGATACGGCCGACCACCCGCGCGGTGTATGGACGCTTCCTCCTAGCCTAAGATTAAAAGATCAAGATCGTGAGAAGTACCTTGCCATTGGCGAGAGTAATCGCATGACACTTAAGTTTAAAAAGCCCGGTTTGTAAAAACAGAGTCGTAAAACCAAAACCTTAAAACGGAATAGTTAATGAACGTACTTGTAATTGGCGGCGGTGGCCGCGAGCATGCGCTAGCTTACAAAGCAGCGCAATCTTCTGATGTTTCAACAGTGTTTGTTGCCCCTGGTAATGCAGGAACCGCAATAGAACCTAAGCTAGAAAACGTAGCAATTGATGTAAACGATATTCTTGGCTTACTATCTTTTGCTAAAGGTAACGATGTTGAATTAACCATTGTTGGCCCAGAAGCGCCGTTGGTTGCAGGTGTGGTAGATGCGTTCACTAACGAAGGCTTAATGATATTTGGCCCTACACAAGCTGCCGCGCAGCTTGAAGGGTCAAAAGCCTTTACTAAAGATTTTCTAGCTCGCCATAATATTCCTACCGCAGAATATCAAAACTTTACTGAAATTGACCCTGCCATCGCCTACGTGCGTGAAAAAGGCGCACCTATTGTAATTAAGGCAGACGGCCTAGCAGCAGGTAAAGGCGTGATTGTAGCGATGACGTTACAAGAAGCGGAAGATGCTATTCGCGACATGCTAGCAGGTAATGCCTTTGGTGAAGCTGGTAGCCGAGTGGTAGTAGAAGAATTCCTAGATGGTGAAGAAGCCTCGTTTATCGTTATGGTAGACGGTAAAAGCGTGCTTCCTTTTGCCACAAGCCAAGACCATAAGCGCGCCGCAAATGGCGATAAAGGCCCTAATACAGGTGGCATGGGTGCATACTCTCCTGCGCCAGTGGTTACACAAGAAATTCACGACCGCGTGATGAAAGAAGTAATCATGCCTACCGTTGAAGGTATGGCAGCAGAAGGTAACCCTTACATGGGTTTCTTGTACGCTGGGCTTATGATCATGGCTGATGGTACGCCAAAAGTAATTGAATATAACTGCCGCTTTGGCGACCCTGAAACCCAGCCTATTATGCTGCGTTTACAATCTGATATTGTCGATTTGTGCCAAGCAGCCTGTAAGGGTGAACTTGGCAATCAAACTATTGAGTTTGATGAACGTGCCGCCATCGGTGTTGTTCTTGCGGCAGGTGGTTATCCGGGAAGCTATGACAAGGGCGATGAAATTACTGGCTTTGAACAAGCTGCCGATTTAGATGGCAAAGTGTTTCACGCTGGTACGTCATTAGAAGACGGCAAAGTGGTGACTAACGGTGGCCGCGTATTGTGCGCCACTGCCATGGGTAATAACGTGACTGAAGCTCAGCAAAAAGCGTATGAGCTGGTAAATGCAATTCAGTTCAAAGACGCGTACTTTAGAACTGACATTGGCTACCGTGCCATTGCCCGTGAATCTAGTGCCGACTAGGCGCTTATCGAGAAGCACTGAATAAAAGAACATGTAAACGCCGCCTAAGCTAACAAGACTTAGGCGGCGTTTTTGTTTGTATTAACCCGTGCTTACTTTAACTCAAGCACATCAAATACAGACGCATCTTTGTATCCTTGGTTTTTATCCCCGTTGATTGGGGTAATAGGGTGTGACCCCATAAAATGTTCTCTATCGCCTCCGTCCGCATCACAGTAAGCCAGCATAAAGCCTAGCTTCATACCCTTTTTCAGCGTTACAGGCGTGTTGGATTCACCGTGAACATAATCATCAGCAAACACTTTTATTGCGGTTTCCCAATGCACCACAAAAGGGGCGTCCGATTGGCGTTTCCACGCACTATCAACATGGTCGTTATAAAGCTGAGGCACAGCTTCACCCTTATTTTCTGCTGCCATGCTTGGGCCGATATCCGCCACTTGGTTGTCTAACGCTAAGTGATAGGCAAAAGCATTGTAGTTATTGAAGTGGTCGCCACCTGAGCCGTCTGCATCAATGAATATCTCTAAACAATCGTCATCCCAATAACGCTCTATGGGTGAGGCATAAGTGTCAGATAAATGGTCATCTCGAATTTCAGCCAACAAATACAGGGCATCTTCGTTCCAGCGAAGTTTATACTTTCCTGTAAAATCGCTGGCAGCAGGTGTATCACCAATAATCACTTCATTCATAGGATACCAATCATCCCCTTGCCAAAGTGCCTCGTTCGCTACCCCATCAATAGTGGGTGCAGCTTCGGTATGCAGTGCTTCATCTGCATTGACACTTAACGTAGCTGTACACATTACTACTGCTAACCAATGACATGCTTTCATAGTTAATCCTTATTTTATTAGCGGTGTATTTTTTGCTTACCTGCCGATTCTTGGTAGAGTATTAAACTGCACCTGTAACGCAAAGGCATTTATGTCACTTCAGACCACTTGCTACAATATTTTAGCCTCCTATAAAGATGCTCAATCACATCACAAGGCAAGTAAGTACTTTGATGTAATACTCGTGACTGTCATTGTGATTAATATCGCTACCATGATGTTATCTACCGTGCCAGGTACCTCTTCACAATGGGGTACAGAGTTACACATTATTGAAGTGATTTCTGTCTGCCTTTTTACCCTTGAGTACTTACTTCGCATTTGGAGTAGTGGCGCAGCACCGCCTTCGGTATTAGCATCGTCAAAAGACGTTCAATTGCATACGCCTTGGCAAAAGCGCTGGTACTATCTTAAAAGCCCTATGGCACTGATTGATTTATTTGCCATATTGCCTTTTTACCTAAGCATGTTTGTTGTCCTTGATTTACGGATTTTACGGGTATTCAGAGTGCTGCGAATATTAAAACTTGGCCGCTACTCGCGCTCGATGCAAACGCTAATTACTGTTATAAGAAGCGAGTCTCATTCGCTGGTTGCGGCACTCAGCGTGTTGATGTTGTTCACCGTAATTGCAGCCACCTGTATTTATTACATTGAACATACTGCGCAGCCTGAGGCTTTCAGTAGCATACCTGCTTCACTATGGTGGGCAGTGGCGACACTCACTACCGTGGGTTATGGTGACATTGTTCCCATTACGCCTGGGGGCAAAATTTTTGGCGGTTTAATCACCATTTTAGGGATCTGCTTTTACGCCCTGCCTGCCGGTATATTGTCGTCCAGTTTTACCGCTCAAATGCAGCTTAAACGGGCTCGCTTTAAAGAAACCGTTCGCACGGTATTAGAAGATGGTAAATTCAGCGATCACGATGCTAATCACTTGGAGCGAATGCGAGCACTACTTGATTTAGATGAAGAAGAAGCTCGACTAATCATTCGTTTACTGCAACATCACCATAAAAACGACAACCGTGAAAAAGATAACTAGAATGTGCTGGGTAATTGCTCACTCGACCCCTTACTTAAGTCTAACTCTTGATTAATGGTGTCAGTGGGCTTATAACTAGTACCCGTCATTTCTCAAACGAATTTCTATGTCTGTAAAACATCCAATTATTGCCATTACCGGTTCGTCAGGGGCAGGAACAACCACGACAACCAATGCTATACGCCACATTTTCAGAAACTTAAATGTGAACGCAGCAGTGGTTGGCGGCGACAGTTTCCACCGCTTTACTCGCCCGGAAATGGAAGTGGAAATTCGCAAAGCCCAAGAGCAAGGCCGACATATTAGTTACTTTGGCCCAAAGGCCAACGATTTCGAATTACTCGAAACCCTCTTTAGAGAATACGGAAGCTCAGGTTCAGGCCAGTTCCGCCAGTACCTGCACACCTTTGATGAAGCCGTGCCTTTTAATCAAATGCCTGGCACCTTTACCCCATGGCAAGATTTACCACAAAATACCGACTTACTGTTTTATGAAGGCTTACATGGCGGCGTAAAAACCGAAGAAAATGATGTAGCCAAGCATGTGGATTTATTGGTAGGCATGGTGCCTATTGTAAACCTTGAGTGGATTCAAAAAATTGTGCGCGATACCACTGACCGAGGCCATTCTCGTGAAGCGGTAATGAGTAGCATCGTGCGTGGGCTAGATGATTATTTTCAATACATCACGCCTCAGTTCTCTCAAACCCATGTTAACTTTCAACGTGTACCTACGGTAGACACTTCAAACCCATTTAGTGCCCGTGAAATACCTACGCAGGATGAAAGTTTTGTTGTGGTCCGGTTCAGGCGTGAAATGAAGCACGTTGACTACCCTTATTTACTACAAATGATTGATGGCGCGTTTATGTCGCGTATTAATACGCTCGTAGTACCTGGTGGTAAAATGGGGTTGGCCATGGAGCTTATTCTTACTCCACTATTGGAAGATATTTTAAATAGAAAGCGTCGTGCTGGCCACCAAATGGATTGGCTGAATTCTCAAGAATAATAATAGTAGCCATCATCTCGAATCAGGGTATTAGTGATTATATATTCGCCGCCCCTATAACAATCTATTTACAACCTAAAGTCGAAAAACCATACAAAGTACGGCATCGTAGTCTATTAAAATTAGATGAAAGGTGACGCCATGACAACCGTAACCAGTACGCAGATATGGGTGAAACAAGACAAAATAGACTCCACCCAAGTAGTAGACAAAACCCTGTCTACCAATGACTTAGCTGAAGATGAGGTTTTGCTTAAAACTGACAGCTTTGGTTTTTCAGCCAATAATATTACTTATGCCGCGCTGGGATTTACCATGGGCTACTGGGGATTTTTTCCTGCTGATGAAGGTTACGGCATTGTACCTGTATGGGGATTTGCCACTGTGGTGGCATCAAACCACGCTGACATTAAAGCAGGTGAAAAAGTGTTTGGTTACCTGCCTATGGCAAGCCACTGGGTAATCAAAGCCGGAAAGGTCGCCCCCCATGGTTTTTCTGATATTCACGAAAATCGTAAAAGTATTAGCCCGGTGTACGACCAATATCTGCGCTGCGCCGTTGACCCTGGATATGATGAAAGCCGTGAAGCTTGGCAGCTAAATTTCCGTCCGTTATATATGACCTCGTTTGTGCTGGATGATTTTGTAGATGAATTTAGCAAAGGTGAGTCATTATTGCTCTCTAGTGCATCTAGCAAAACTGCATTGGGCACCGCTCAACTGCTTAAAGATCAAAAAGTTCACAGACATGCTAATTATCAAGTCATTGGGTTAACCTCTGCGTCAAATGTAGACATGGTAAAAGCGTCAGGTTGCTACGACCACGTATTTAGCTACGACGATGTAGAAACACTGTCTAAAGATCAACAATACTGGTTGCTCGATTTTGCTGCTAACGGTGCTTTGATCACATCACTTGGCGACGCCCTTGGAGATAAGCTTTCCAAAGTAACGCTTATTGGTGCCACCGATTGGAAAGCCGAGCAAAAACCCAATAAGAAAGCCTTAGATGCTGAAATATTTTTTGCGCCTGCACGAGTTAAGCAACGTCAGCAGGAATGGGGGCACGAGGCATTTTTAGCAAAATACGCAAAGGCCTGGAAGGGGTTTGCAGGAAAAGTTCAAGATACCTTTTTTGAGCAAGAACACACAGGCTCTCAGCAAATTGTTGCCTTATATTCCGACACCTTAAACGGCACCGCCGACACCAAAGCTCTTAATGTCGTTCGCTTTGAGTAGTTGCTAACAGACACTATTTGTAACAAAGAGGGGAAGGCTTTCATGCATTCCTCTCTTTTGTATTCGCCTGCGAATAGTTATAGTGAGGAAAACTATTATTAAAGGCATGTCATGGGTCAGGAAACGTCTAAAATTCTCGTTGTCGATGACGATATGCGCCTTCGTAGCTTACTTGAACGCTATTTAGTGGAGCAAGGCTACCAGGTGCGAAGCGCTGGAAATGCAGAGCAAATGGACCGGTTGCTTGAACGCGAGAACTTTCACCTTATGGTGTTAGACCTAATGCTTCCTGGCGAAGACGGCTTGTCTATTTGTCGTCGATTACGACAGATGGGCAACGAACTTCCTATCATCATGCTTACCGCAAAAGGCGATGAAGTAGACAGAATTATTGGCCTTGAAATGGGTGCCGATGACTACTTACCTAAGCCATTCAACCCCCGAGAGTTACTTGCACGTGCGAAGGCGGTATTACGTCGTCGCAATAGTGAAGCCCCAGGCGCGCCTTCTAAAGACGTTCAAGTTATCGAATTTGGTGAATATAAGTTAAATTTGGCGACCCGCGAAATGACTGCGGGTACTACCCCTCTTACCCTCACAAGCGGCGAGTTTGCGGTATTAAAGTCTTTAGTTACCCACCCTAGAGAGCCATTGTCACGAGATAAGCTTATGAATCTTGCTCGCGGGCGAGACTACAGCGCGCTAGAACGCAGTATTGATGTTCAAGTATCGCGATTGCGAAGAATGCTAGAGAAAGACCCCGCCAACCCGAGGTATATTCAGACCGTTTGGGGTTTAGGCTATGTATTCGTACCCGATGGTGAGCAGGCATAAATAACCATGGGACAAATGGGTTGTTTATATAGGTTGGTGAAGTAGTGCGTCTGGTTCCTCAAAGTGCATTTGGCCAAACAGTCATGCTGATTGGCGTACTTTTGCTTATTAACCAAGTCGTTTCATACCTGTCTGTAACCTATTATTTTATTCAGCCTAGTTATCAGCAAATCAACAGCCTACTTGCCACGCAAGTGAAATCGGTATTAGCAGAAGACTTGCTAGTCAGCAATAACGACAGCAGAGCCCGCTATTACGACAAAACCGACATTCAAATACTCGATGCCAGCAAAGCGAGAACCAAAGGTTTAGAAAGCGCGGTTTATTATGGGTTTATGTCATCGCAAGTAAGCAAACAAATTGAGCAACTTGCCGATGTTCGAATTAGTACGGTTTCGCAAAAAACCGACGCCAGCGCACCTTATACGGTCTGGATCTCGTTGTCTCGCTACCCCGACACCTGGATTGCTATTCCCATAACCGGCTTAAACGAAGCCAATATTTCACCGTTAACCATGTATTTGATGGTGATAGGTATATTAAGTGTGGCGGGTGGGTGGCTATTTGTGCGGCGTATGACCATGCCACTGTCTTCTTTGCAAAAAGCCGCATTAGCGGTAGGTAAAGGAGAACACCCCGCGCCACTTAAAGAGCAAGGCAGCACGGAAATGATTCAAGTTACCCGCGCCTTCAACCGCATGAATCAAGGCATCAAGCAGCTAGAACATGATCGGACTTTGATGACGGCAGGTATATCTCACGATTTACGCACTCCGCTGACACGCATTCGTCTTGCGTCTGAAATGCTGCCTGAATCTCAAAACTGGATAAAAGATGGCATTGTTAACGATATTGAAGATATGAATGCGATTATCGATCAATTTATCGACTACGCCCGCTACGACACAGAAGAAATAAAAGAAAATACCGACCTAAACAGTCTTATTATCGAATTAGCGCAAGCGCGGCATATTGAAGAGAAGCATCATATCGCGTTGAAGCTTAATGATATTCCCTTACTTGATTTACGCCGCGTGGCCATGAAGCGGGTTATCGATAATATTATCGAGAACGCCTTTCGCTACGGCTCCGACAATATCGTGATCTCCACATTTTATAACCGTAATGAAAAACGGGTTTACTGTAAAATACGCGACTTTGGCCCTGGTATTCCCGCGGCAGAATTAGAGCATGTGTTTATGCCCTTCGCGCAAGGTGACAAAGCCCGAAGTACATCGGGCTCTGGCTTAGGTTTATCAATTATAAGACGTATTGTGGAAGCACATGATGGTGGTGTGGAGCTACGCAATCACCCGCAGCAAGGTTTAATCGCAGAGTTCTATTTACCCCTTCATGAGTAACCGTGCTGTTTCACCATTCGGCTATACGCCCACGCAGCAACCCACAACATACATCCACCCATAGGTATTACCCAAAACGCAGTGGTAAGGGGGACATAGTTTGCCCATAAGCCCGTTGAAAAAGAGGCCACTTGTACGCCGGTAGAGTTGCCAATAATACAAATGCCAGATAATACTGGGCCATTGTCACTATCAATATTCATGGCTGCCGACAACATAAGTGGAAATAACCCACCTAAGCCAAGCCCTAACAGTAAGTTACCTGCGCCCATACTGTACAGGTCAGTGGTAAGCTTAATGGCAAATACGCCGCACAACGACGCTGTAGCCAATATGACAATAAGCCGATGCACCGACATAAATCGCAGTAAGAAAGGAAAAACTAGCCTGCTTATTACCATACCTGCAGTAAAACACGCGAGTAGGTTTCGAGATTGTTCACCGGTAAACCCAATGCCGTTTTGCGCATAACTTACAAACCAATTTGCGTTACCAAACTCTACAGCCCCATAGCCAAAACTAAGCAGCGCCATAAATATAAAGATAGGCTGTTTAATTACCGCACCAAAATTGAGGGTTTTACGCTGCGCTTTTGGTTGGCCTCGGAGCAATTTGGCTTGAGAGTGCGCTGCCATAAAGGTATACGCCGACAGGGCTAGCATAAATAGTGCAAGCACTTGAATTGGTCTACGCCAGTTTTCTTCTTGAAGATAAAGCAAGGTAACAAAAAACGAAGCGGCAAATGTACCTAGGCTGAACATAAAGTCCATCAGCCCCATCATGGTAAAGCGCTTTTCTTCGTACAAGCGTGCAATTAAGGTGTGCCCAATAGTAAAAATTGAGGAACTCACTATGCCTATAACGACGGCCACCACTAATACCCATTGCCACCCGTGTAATGACGATATAAGCAATAATAAAACAGCGTTTATACCCAACAGCGATGCTAACAATGGCATGTAGTCAAAGCGACTAACGTACTTACCGCCAACTACGGCTCCCACCATCATACCCAAAGAGAAAAGCGAGAAGAACAAACCACTTACCAGCTCTGACATACGCAGGTCGGCAGCAATATCTGGCAGTAAAATACCCCATAATATAAACAACATACCCAGTAAGAAAAAACCGGAAAATATAACAACAGTAATAGGACGACGACTCATCCATGCTCCTTTACAAACAGGGTTCTAAACGAAATAGTGCAATATTTTGGTGTAGCAGGGCATGATTTGTAGTTAAGAGACTTACTACAACGTTTTTTGATTTTTTGTTTGGAGCGTATTTTAACGTGAGAACGTTATCGACTACCAAGGACGCTACAGTACGCCTTTAGTATAACTCGCGCAAGATAGGAAACGAAAAAAGCCCGCGGCTAAGCGCGGGCAAAATATTCTTTGGTTTAATCTTTGGTAACTCCCCAAGCCCAAGACTCTTGATTTACCAATCATCAAAAGACTGTGCAATAGTTCCCGGATCTTCCTTTAGTCTGCCAAGACTGAGTAGATTCTGCTGCCATAGTATCGTCAAAAGAAACGGCTATATCGGAAACTCGGGTCCGGTGAAAGCGACATTTAAAAATAAGGTTGGGAGTAACACTGGCGTTGAGGTAAGATTTTGGCAAGATGGCGGCAAAGATTCAAGTTTTCATCAAATCGCACCGGGTGAGAGTGCATTTTTCGAAGTTAATTATGAGCCTGTTTTGTAATGAAGTGGATAATATTTATCGTCAGCTCAACGTTGATTGGGCTTTATTGTTTCTTTAAATTGTTCCAACCCAGAGTATTTATTCATGTTGGAGATAACGTCGCCTTGGCCAAAGTGTATATAGACGCCAGTTGGCGCTTACAAAGATACCCATTTAGTAACGAGAAATTGTCTGAAATTTCCAAATTTCACAAGCTTCCACAAGGCATCACTGTTATTCAAATCCCTGTTATATACAACTCTGAAAATAAAAAAGTACCAGCACCAAACAATAAGGACAGAGAAGTTCAAATTTTTGACACTTCAATTCGAACTGAAAAAGGGCCACTCGACCCATTTAGCGTATCTTACACCCTAAGACTTATTTCCATAGATGATCGGAAGTATTGGTTTCCAGAAAGCGAGGTGGACAGCAAGCTTCTTCAATATAAAAACAATATCAATTTTACTCCTCTGCCTCAAAATTGGTTTGGATCCACATCTTTACATTAAACAGTAAGCAAATCGAAACGAAAAAAGCCCGCGGCTAAGCGCGGGCAAAACATCAATCACGTTGAGTGTGATGAAGGTTGGGAAGAGAAGGGTTGCCTTCCCTAACATTCAACTGCGCCCCTAAAAACGCAGTGTGAATTAGTTGCCAGGACCTGCCTTAACAATGGCGTCGCTAACATCGTATTTCTCAAAGTTTTGCTTAAAGCTATCTACTAGGTTCTGCGCATATTCTTCGTATTTTTCTGCATCATTCCAGGTTTGCTTAGGCACTAATAAATTATCGTTAACGCCTGATACTGCAACAGGCACATCAAGGTTTAAGCCTTCAATATGTTGGGTTTCAACATTGGCTAAATCACCCGATACAATGGCATCGATAATAGCGCGAGTAGTAGGAATGTCGAAACGCTGACCTGTACCATAAGGCCCGCCAGTCCAACCGGTATTCACCAAGTACACTTTGGCATTAAACGCTTTTACGCGTTTAATTAATAACTCGGCATAAACGCCTGCTGGGCGTGGGAAGAAGGGTGCCCCAAAGCAGGTAGAGAAGGTCGATTCAATATCAGAGGTTGAACCAATTTCTGTCGAGCCTACCTTTGCCGTGTAACCACTTAAGAAATGATAGGCCGCCGCTTCTTCACTTAGTACTGATACAGGCGGTAACACACCACTTACATCACAGGTTAAAAATACGACAGAGCGAGGCTCGCCGCCACGGTTTGCTTCAACCCGCTTTTCAATGTGGCTTAATGGATAAGCCGCCCGTGAATTTTGGGTTAGCGACGTATCTTTGTAATCTGGGGTGCGAGTATCGTCTAACACAACGTTTTCTAAAATAGTGCCAAACTTAATGGCATCCCAAATAACCGGTTCGTTCTTTTGCGAAAGGTCGATACATTTTGCGTAGCATCCGCCCTCAATATTAAACACGCTGCCTTCGCCCCAACCGTGTTCATCATCGCCAATTAAAAAGCGTTTAGGATCGGCAGATAACGTGGTTTTACCTGTACCCGATAAACCAAAGAACAAAGTAACATCGCCTTGCTCGCCTACGTTGGCGGAGCAATGCATGGGTAATATGTCTTTCGCAGGAAGTAAGAAGTTCTGAACCGAGAACATGGCTTTTTTCATTTCACCGGCGTATCTCATGCCGGCAATAAGCACACGTTTTTTAGCAAAATTAATGACTACCACGCCATCACTGTTGGTGCCGTCACGCTCTGGGTCACACACAAACCCAGGAACATTTAATACTTGCCACGGGCTTTCGTTATTGACGTTCCATTTGTCTGGCACGATAAAAAGATTACGTGCAAAAACGTGCTGCCACGCAGTTTGCGTTCTTACTTCTAAAGGAAGTGCATGCGCAGGATCTGAGCCCACTTGAAGGTGAGATAGAAAATGCTCTTGAGTAGTTAGGTAGGCTTCTACTTTGTTCCATAAGGCATCGAATTTAGTAGCATCAAATGGCTTATTAACCTTGCCCCAATCGATTTCATTCTCAGTGGAAGGCTCTTTTACGATAAACCTATCATTTGGTGAGCGACCCGTTCTTTCACCGGTTTCAACGACCAAAGCCCCGTTAGTGTCTAACACACCCTCGCCCCGCTTAATTGCGCGTTCGATTAATTCGGCGCTAGGCAAATCAACCAATGGAGAGATTTTTAAATCCGTTTTTAAAGACGCTGCTACACTCATAACCGTAACCCTTAATGTAATCTTTCAATAGCACTTTCAAAAAGTATCATTTAACTGAGTCTAAAGTAAATAAAGGCATAGCGTTATTTCTATAAAGAATACTGATTATTAATCTGGATCAACTTTCGGAAAAAACGTAATAAAATTACATTTTTTATTTTAAGGAGGGATACAAAACGGGATACGTGGTTTTTTATCAACTTCCCCTTACAACAAGTGCTGTAAAGGGAAGTGAATTAAGAGGTTTTCTTATTTTAGGGGCGACTTAAGGGTAAGGAGTGCCCCCTTATTGATTAGTATCAGGTGAGGGTGCATTACCACTGTGAATCGCCTCAATATCAATACTATCGAAACGATATTCTGCATGGCAGTACTGACAATTCATTTTAATGTCGCCATCTTCTTTCACTATCGATAAAAGCTCAGCTTTATCGATATTACGCAGTGCTTCTGCGCTACGTTCTTTAGAACACGTACACGCAAAACTAACCGCTTTCGCAGGGTATACTTCCACTTCTTCTTGGTGATACAAACGATAAAGGATGTCTTCAACCGACAACGAGAACATTTCTTTTTCCGTTAACGTTTCGGTTAATGTAGCAATATGATCAAACCCTGTTGCTTGGGTGATGTCAGTGGCGCTAGCATCTGTTGGTAATACTTGAAGCAGCATACCCGCCGCTCTGGCATTGTTTTCATCTTGTAAGTCGGTCATTAAGTGCACGCGAGTGGCTAACTGTTCAGACTGAGCGAAGTACTCTTCTAAACACTCAGCTAACGTTGGCTTATCTAATGCCACAATACCTTGATAACGCTCGCCTTCATCAGGAGTAATTGTCATCACCAATACCGCTTCTGTAAGTAACTCATCAAATGCTTCTGGCAGCGTTGCAAGGCTTTCATCCCAGCGCGCAACGCCACGAAACGTTTGATCATGGGTGGCATTAATAACCGCGTAACTTACGGGCCCTTTACTTTGAATTTGTAGGGCAATTTCGCCTTTAAATTTAAGCGTAGCCGTAAGTAAAGATGTTGCCGCGGCCAACTGCCCTAACAAACGCTGAATTTGTACTGGGTATTCGTAGCTGTGCACTATCTGCTTTAGGCTTTCATCTAAACGAACTAATTCGCCGCGAACGTTTGCTTGGGTAAATAAAAATCGATGTAATTTGTCAAAATCACTCATAAACTTGTCCTGTTAGGCAGCGTACTTCTACTGCTGCTTAAATTTAATAATTTGTCTGCGCTGTTTTTTATCTGGCCGATGTTCTGGCTTAGGACTATGAAAAGCGTTCAATTTTCGTGCAACTTGGTTTTCTTCACGTTTTGTTACACTTGTCTCAGTTTCTTCATATAAGTCTTGAGCAAGTGCTGCACTGAGTCGTTTATCACTGAGTCCTCGAACAATAACATCGCGATTATCCCAACCTGAGGGAACTTTTATCACTGCGCCAAGCTCTACATTCTTGCCGGGCTTGGTGCGCTGTCCGTTGTAGTGAACTTTTCCTGACTGAACCATGTCTCTGGCAATGGCGCGGGTTTTGAAAAACCTTGCAGCCCATAGCCACTTGTCTAGCCTCACATTTTGTGATGTATTGTTCGTTTCCATAATACCTTTGTAATAATTTCGTAACGGTGCGGCTTTAGTGTTGTGAGCCCCACCTCGACTAGGCTATGATGGGTCGGACAAAGCGCGGTTAACCAAATTTTCACTTTAATAATAAGCAGTACCATCAAGTGGCGACATGACATTCGATAAACTCAATCCACAGTCTCTGGTTGTTTTTGTAAACCAGAACCAAAAACAACTTCACACGTTAATTGTGGTGCTGCTGAGCCTATATTTAATAGCCTTTGCCGCTAAGCTACTATGGCGAATTATACCTGAACCTCAATTATCTGCGACTCCCGCAGTGAGTTTTGCGCCTATACCTTTTACGGCTTCAGGGCAAAGTGGGGTCAACATACGCAAAATACAACAATTAAATTTATTTGGTAACGCGGCAGCCGCGCCTGCAAAGGTAGAAGAAGCGCCAGTTACCGATGCGCCTGAAACGCGTCTTAACCTTACCCTTACCGGTGTGGTAGCAAGTTCGGATGAAGATTCTAGCACCGCGGTTATCGAAAACCGCAATAGCCAAGCCGTGTATGGCTTGGGTGAAAAGATTGAAGGTACTAACGCCACCCTGAAGCAAGTATTTCGCGACAGGGTTATCATTAAAAATGGGGTTAGAAACGAAACCTTGATGTTAGATGGCATTGATTACGACGAAGCAAATAAGCGTCGCCAACAACAAGCGAAACGTCGTCCTCAGCCAGTGCCGGATGAGCGAGATGAACCTAATGCAAGGCAGTTAAGTGAAGAAGCCATTGAAGCAACTGCTTCATTGCGAGAGCGCCCAGCAAGCTTTACCGACTTCATTTCTATTTCGCCAAAAACGGAAGAAGGTCAGCTTATCGGTTATCAAGTTAGCCCAGGTAAAGAACCCGCATTATTTAAATCGGCGGGGCTTCAAGCCGGCGATGTTATTGCACAAATTAACGGATTGGATCTGACAGACATGCAGCAATCCCAAGAAGCACTATCTGAACTTCGCAATGCTCAGAATATTGAACTTACAATCATTCGTGATGGCAGTTTTACTACGCTCTATCTCGACTTGCCTGAGCCATCAGCAGAATAAGAATTAAAGGAAGACAGAATGAAAAGGCGCACTAGCCAAAAATTGTTATCTCGCCTAAGCACAGCGCTGTGTACGGCCCTTCTTTGTTTCTCGGTAACAGCCGCTGAATATATGCCTAATTTTAAAGACACTGATATTAGTGAGTTCATTAATATTGTAGGTAAAAACTTAGAGCGCACCATTATTGTCGACCCAAATGTTCGCGGTAAAATTAGCGTTCGAAGCTACGATATGCTCACTGAAGATCAGTATTATCAGTTCTTTTTAAACGTGCTTCAGGTCTACGACTTTGCTGTGGTTGAAATGCCTAGCGGTATTTTGAAAGTAGTGCGCTCTAAAGATGCTAAAACATCAAATATTCCCGTAGTAGAAGGTTCAGCGAAAGACGGTGATGAAATGATCACCCGTGTAGTGCCTGTTTATAACGTACCGGTAAGAGAGTTAGCCCCTATTTTACGTCAGCTTAACGACCAAGCAGGCGGTGGTAACGTAGTAAGCCACGACCCTTCAAATGTAATGATGATTACTGGCCGTGCAGCTGTGGTAAACCGCTTAGTTGAAATTATTGAGCGTGTTGACCGTGCAGGTGACGAAGAAGTTGAAATTGTGAAGTTACGTTTCGCTTCAGCATCTGAAATGGTGCGTATTATCGATAGCATTAATAAATCACAGGGTAAAACGAATACCGGTGCAAAGTCGGACCCACGCGTGGTTGCCGACGACCGCACTAACTCAGTGATTGTGAGCGGTGATATTAAAGCCCGCCAACGTTTAATTAACCTTATTGAGCGCATGGATCAAGAATTAGAAACTAGCGGTAACACCCGCGTACTGTTTCTTAACTACGCCAAAGCTGACGACCTAGTTAAGGTGCTTCAAGGGGTTTCTGCCAGCATTCAAGCCGAAGAGAAAAGTGGCAGCACCAATAGCCGTGGCTCGTCAAACCGTGACGTGAGCATTGATGCTCATGAAGATTCAAATGCGTTAGTCATTACCGCCGAGCCTGACATGATGCGCTCGCTTGAAGAAGTGGTACGTCAGCTTGATATTCGCCGCGCACAGGTTCAAGTTGAAGCCATTATTGTTGAAGTATTTGAAAGCGACGGTACTACTTTGGGTGTTCAATGGGTATCTGAAAGTGGCGGTGGTACACAGTTTAGCAACGGTGTTATTCCAGTAGGCTCTTTGGCCGTAGCGGTTAAAGAAGCAGAAGACGATACCGATACCGAAGCCTATGTAACTGATGAAGGCGCTGTTGTTGAAGTCACTACTACCGATGAAGGTGATTACACTTCTCTTGCTAGCTTGTTAGGCAGCGCGAATGGCTTAATTGCGGGTATTATTGATAACGGCTGGGGCGCGGTTGTGCAGGCTGTTAGCACAGACACTAACTCTAACGTATTGGCCACACCGCACCTTACGACCATGGACAACGAAGAAGCTTATTTTATTGTAGGGCAAGAAGTACCGATTATTACTGGTACTTCTACAGGCTCGAATAACTCGAACCCGTTCCAAACGGTCGATCGCCAAGAAGTTGGTATTAAACTTAAAGTCACGCCTCAAATAAATGAAGGCGATGCAGTGCAGCTGCTAATTGAACAAGAAGTGTCTAGCGTGAGTGGTGCCACCTCGGTAGATATCTCTATCAATAAACGTGAAATTAAAACTACGGTTATTGTAGATGATGGCGGCACGATAGTTTTAGGTGGCTTGATAGACGAAGACGTGCAAGAAAGCGTATCTAAAGTGCCTTTATTAGGCGACATTCCTATTATTGGTAACTTGTTTAAGTCGACGTCTACCAGCAAACGTAAACGTAACCTAATGGTGTTTTTAAAGCCAACTATCGTTCGTGATGGCGCAACCATGAACTCTATTAGCCATCGTAAGTACAACTACATTCGTGCCTTACAGCTAAAACGTCAGCAAGATGGTATTTCACTAATGCCAAACGCTGAAAGCCCTAGTATGCCTAATTGGGATGATGAACTTTCTTTGCCGCCTTCATTTGAAGAATACCTGACTGAGAAAGACAACCTTGATGAAGGTAACGAGTAATATGGCAGGTCAAGACGAGCAACTCACCCTTGCGGTAGAGGCACAGGAAGAAGCGCTCGAAGCAATGGTTGATGAAGAAGGCTTACCAGAAGCCGTGGCTGGCCCTCGCCAGCTTTCGTTCAGCTTTGCTAAGCGTAATCAAGTATTGCTTGAAACCAATGTCACTCCTGCTGTGCTGTATTTTACGGAAAACACCCCTTTTGAAGTGTTTGCCGAAGTACGCCGCTTTTACGGCGAACCTTTTGTACCTAAAACTATCGCTGCAGATGAGTTCGAAAACTTTCTAACCAGTGCATTCCAGCGTGATAGTTCTGCAGCAAAGCAGTTAATGGAAGACTTAGGTAACGAGAGCGATTTGTTTGCTCTTGCAGAAGATTTACCTGATACCGAAGATTTATTAGATAACGAAGACGACGCCCCTATCATCAAGCTGATTAACGCCATGTTAGGTGAAGCGATTAAAGAAGGCGCGTCGGATATTCACATTGAAACCTTTGAAAACCAGTTAGTGGTTCGGTTTCGTGTAGATGGTGTATTACGAGAGATTCTACGCCCCAATCGTAAGCTCTCTTCCATGCTGGTTTCTCGTATTAAGGTAATGGCAAAACTTGATATTGCTGAAAAACGGGTACCGCAAGATGGCCGTATTACCCTACGCATTGCAGGCCGCGCGGTAGATGTACGTGTGTCTACTATGCCGTCTAGCCATGGTGAGCGTGTGGTGCTGCGTTTATTAGATAAAAATAACGCACGGTTAAACCTAAAAGACTTAGGCATGACCCAGCAAAACCGCGACCATTTCTCTTCGTTAATTAGAAAACCTCACGGTATTATATTGGTTACCGGCCCAACAGGTTCTGGTAAAAGTACCACCTTGTATGCAGGTCTTAGTGAAATTAACTCTCGCGACCGCAATATTTTAACCGTAGAAGATCCTATTGAATTCGACTTACCCGGCATTGGTCAAACACAGGTAAATCCGCGTGTAGATATGACCTTCGCCCGCGGCCTTCGAGCAATTTTGCGACAAGATCCTGATGTGGTGATGGTAGGGGAAATTCGAGACGTTGAAACGGCACAAATTGCGGTTCAAGCCAGTTTAACGGGTCACTTAGTGTTATCGACCCTTCACACCAATACCGCCGCTGGTGCTATCACCCGTTTAGAAGATATGGGTATTGAACCCTTTTTGCTTTCTTCAAGCTTACTGGCGGTATTATCGCAGCGCTTAGTGCGCACACTGTGTAAAGAGTGTAAAACCCCTCACACGCCCGACCCACAAGAGTGTGAAGCCCTTAATATTGATGCCGATAGCAACTTTACCATTTACCAACCCCACGGCTGCGCCGCATGTAACCAAACCGGCTACCGAGGTCGTACGGGTATTCACGAGTTATTACTGGTGAATGAGAAAGTGCGCGAAATGATGCATGAAGGCGTGGGTGAACAGGCCATTGAGAAATATATCAGGCACTCTACCCCCAGTATTCGGGATGACGGGTGTCGTAAGGTACTTGCAGGTGTTACCTCTTTAGAAGAAGTCCTGCGTGTAACCAAGGAGGATTAGTATGGCCGCCTTCGCTTATAAAGCGGTAAATAACCGTGGCCGTAACGCAAATGGTGTACTGGAAGGCGATAATGCTCGCCAAGTGCGCCAGCAATTGCGTGAAAAAGGCCTTATTCCTTTAGAAGTAGAACAAGTTACCGAGCGCGGAAAAAGTGACGGTAAAAGTGGTGGTTTCTCGTTTTTTAAACCGAGAATTTCAGCCTCAGATCTGGCCCTGTTAACCCGTCAAATGGCTACCTTAGTAGAATCTGCTTTACCGGTAGAAGAAGCCTTACTGGCGGTTGCCGAGCAGTGTGAAAAGCCCCGTCAAAAGAACATGATGATGGCTGTTCGAAGCAAAGTGGTTGAAGGTCATGGTTTAGCCGATGCCTTGTCTGAATTTCCTAGTGTATTTGACGACTTATACCGCGCCATGGTGGCGGCAGGTGAAAAATCCGGTCACTTAGATACGGTACTTAATCGCCTTGCCGACTATACCGAACGACGCCAGCAAACTCGCAGTCAAATTACCCAAGCACTTATTTACCCTTCACTTATGCTGTTTTTCGCTTTCGGCATTGTGATGTTATTGCTGACGGTGGTTGTACCTAAAATTGTGGGTCAATTCGACCATATGGGGCAAGACCTTCCAGGTATTACCCAAGTACTTATTTCGGTGAGTACTTGGCTACAAAATTACGGCCTTATCTTGCTGGTAGTAGTGGCTATTCTGGCGGTAATTGTTCAGCGTGTACTTCAGCAGAAAAAGATGAAGCTAAGGTTTCATAAAGTTATTTTGAAGCTTCCACTTATAGGTAAAGTGTCCCGCGGGCTTAATACCGCTCGCTTTGCACGTACCTTAAGTATATTAAGTGCCAGCGCCGTGCCTTTACTTGAATCTATGCGCATTTCTGGCGATGTACTTGAAAACCAGCATATAAAGAATCAGGTAGCCGATGCTGCTATTAATGTAAAAGAAGGGAGCAGCTTGCGCGCTGCGCTCGACAATACCAAAATTTTCCCGCCAATGATGATGCACATGATTGCATCGGGTGAAAAGTCTGGCGAATTACAGCAAATGCTTGGTCGCGCCGCCGATAACCAAGATAGGGAATTTGAAGCCCTTGTTGGTGTCTCATTAAAAGTATTTGAACCTCTACTTATCGTGTCGATGGCTGGCATAGTGCTGTTTATCGTAATGGCAATTTTGCAGCCTATTTTGGCCTTAAACAATATGGTGAATATCTGATGAAAACCTTAAAACGTAGTTCTGGATTTAGTTTGATTGAAGTAATGGTGGTGCTACTTATCATCGGCATTATGGCATCGATGGTAGCGCCGCAAATTTTGGGTAACCAAGAAGTGGCACAACTTAAAAAAGCCGCCGTTGATATTCAGCAAATGGAAAGCGCGCTTGAAATGTATAAGCTTCGAAACAATAAGTTCCCAACGACTGAGCAAGGGCTAGAAGCGTTAGTAACCGCACCAACCCTTGATCCCATTCCAAGAAACTATCCAGAAGGCGGTTTCATCAAGCGTTTGCCAGAAGATCCTTGGGGCAACCCTTATGCGCTAATTAGCCCAGGAGAATTAGGCGTAGTAGATATTTTTTCAAATGGCCCAGACGGTGAACCAGGTACCGATGACGATATTGGTAACTGGAACATTAACGAATACTTAAACTAAGTTATTTTATGCTTGGCCGCTTTCATCCTCACAACAAGCAAACTGGCTTCACGCTATTAGAAGTGATGCTAGTACTGTTGCTTATGGGCTTAGCGGCCGGCTACGTGATGTTCAATGCCTTTGGCGCCAGTAAAGCAGACTTGCTAAAAAGCCAAGCCCAACGACTACAAGTATTGGTCGATATGGCAAGCGATTATGCTGTGCTAAACCAGCAGCAACTTGGCATTCGTATTGAGCAAAAAGACAACGAATACTACTTTGTTTTTTTAGATGAAAATGATGAGTGGCAACGCATTGAAGGCGAGAAATACTACGAAGCCCATACATTACCTGAAGACTTCTCATTTACGCTAAATTTAGACGACTTGCCTTGGGATAAAGAAGACCAACTTTTTGACAGAGGCATATTCGACGAAACGTTAAGCGTGTCTGAAGATGGTGTTGAAATAGGCAGTGAAGAAGAAAAGAAACTGCCACCGCCGCAAATATTAATCATGTCTAGTGGCGATATTACCCCCTTCAGCCTTAGTTTTGCGTATGAAGGTGACTTTAACGACGAACCCGTTTATTTTGCGTTGAACAATGAAGAGTTTCCGCCACTAGAATTGGCTGGCCCCTTTGAGAGCCCAGAACAGTGAAAAGCCCGTTTTCGCATTCGCCCAACAATCAAAAAGGCATGACACTGCTTGAAGTCATGGTGGCACTACTTATTTTTGCCTTAACCGGTACGGCTATTTTAAAGGCCGCAGGGGATCACTTAAATAACGTAGGGCAAATTGAAGCGGTAACCTTTGCCAGCTATGTTGCCAGTAACCGGCTAAACCAGTTACAGCTTGATGATACTTGGCCACCTAAGAACAATTTAAAAGGCAGCATGGAAATGGCTGACCGTACTTGGTATTGGCAGCAAAAAGTAACCAAAACCAATGACGATGAACTTCGCTCGGTAAGTGTCAGCGTAGGCTTAGATTCGGATTATTCTGGCAGTGTCACGTCAGTAACTACCTTTGTGGCCAAGCCCACCAGCGCAGGCATTTAATGAAGCAGCGCGGATTTACTCTGATTGAAATTCTGATTGCCATGGCTATTTTTACGCTCATTGGTTTGGCATCTACAGGCCTGCTAACCACGGTAATTGATAGCAACGACTTATCTAGCGAGCGCTTTGAGAAGTTACAGCAACTACAACGTGCCATGGTCATCATAGAGCGTGATATTCAACAAGCGGTGCCACGGCCAGTTCGCGCTGAAGGGGAAACCCAAACCGTAGTGATGGCTGGCGGCGAGGTAGATGATAGTGACGGTGATGGTATTGGCTTTGTGCGCGGCGGTTGGCACAACCCTCAACTCATGTTGCCCCGAAGCACCCTACAATACGTGGCATATCGCCTTGATGAAGACCGACTAGAACGCCTTTATAGCAACTACGTCGATAATGTTATTGGCTATGAACCTAAGACCCGTACCCTGCTTGAAAATATAGAAAGCTTTACCGTTGAATTCATTAGCGCTGAAAGTAGTACTGATGACAGCGACGATCTAAGTTGGAGTGAAAGTTACCAAGGTGAAGCGTTACCCACTGCGGTGGCAATTGAGTTTGTAAGTAAAGATTTTGGTTTAGTACGTCGTGAGTTTGCCTTAACAGGAGGTTCGGCGTAATGGGCATTCTTATTAGAACGGCTATCAAAGCGCCTACAAAAACACCTAGTTCGCTGCCTTCTCGCCAACAAGGCGTGGCGCTTATGATTGTGCTTATGATTGTAGCGCTGGTATCTGTATTGGCCACTGAAATGGGTACCCGCTTGCAGTTGCAAGTTCAGCGCACCATGAATATTAAAGACAGTAATCAAGCGTACTGGTATGCCTTGGGCGCCGAGGCCTTTGCAAGAAAGTCGCTTCAAACCTTGATGGAAGAAACCGGTGATAAAATTTCGCTAGACCAGCCCTGGGCACAGGAATTTATGTACCCGTTAGACAATGGCGGTTTACAGGCGAACCTTACCGACCTTCAAGCATGCTTTAACTTAAACGCTATTCTACAAGGCAGCGCTAGCGCAAACGTGAATAGTGGTGATGGCGCTACCGAAGCGATGGATGCCTTTCACACTATGCTTTTGGCCCTTGAAATTGACGATCTAAACAGCTTTACCGCTGATACCGTGCGAGACAGTTTGGCCGACTGGGTAGATGAGGATGACAATATGCGCCCTTATGGCGCAGAAGATAGCGAGTATGAGTCGAGAGAGTTTCCTTACTTAGCAGCAAACGGACTACTGGCATCGACAAGCGAATTGCGTATTATTAATGGTGTCTCTGCGGTTTGGTTGAATGAAATTCTTCCTCTGGTTTGCGTAATTCCCGACAACGACACCCTAGCCATTAATGTGAATACCATTGATGAAGAACATGCAGCGCTATTAGCCGGCTTAACGGGGTTAGATTTACAACAAGCCACTAGCTTGCTGGGTAACCGCCCACAAGATGGCTGGGAAGACGTAAGCGAATTTCTGGCCGAGCCGAGTGTTGAAGCATTAAGTTTATCTGATAGCCGAAAAGAATGGTTTACGGTAACCACTGAGTATTTTATTTTGCACACTAAGACCCGTTACAATAAAGCAACGTTTCAACTTTCTACCGTATTTAACGCAAGTAGTGACGCGGGCGTAAAAATAATAAAGCGCGAGTTTGGAGGCGTAAAATAATGGAACAACTCCTGATTAGGTTAGGTGCCACCGAGGCCGACCCAATTAGCTGGCTAGTATGGTCTACAGCCGAAGAAGAAATTATCGCTTCTGGTGAACTTCCCAATGCCGACGCCCTTTCTACCTTAGCGGAACGCGCTGGGCACCGTGCGGTAATTGCATTAGCACCTAGCAGCGAAATATTACTTAAATGGGTAGCTTTACCGCCAAGAGCGGGTAGAAAGGTACTTTCTGCTTTGCCCTTCATGCTTGAAGATGAATTAGCCACTGATATTAGCGAACAGTTTTTTGCTATTGGTCCTAAAGTAGGCGATAGCCAAGCCGTTGCCGTGGTAAGTCATGCAAAACTTCAAATGTGGCAGCAATGGTTAGCTGATGCAGGCTTGTTCTGTAACCATCTAATTCCTGATGTACTCGCCGTACCGGTAACTGAAAACGGTTGGTCTGTACTCACCCTAGGCGAGCAAATGTTGGTACGCCAAGATACCTTTCAAGGTATACAGGGCGAGCAAGCGTGGTTGTTACCCACCCTAGGCCATTTCACCAGCCAACAAGAAGCCCCGGTTGTCATTACCAACTATGCGGGTATTGATTTAAGCGGTGTGCCGAATATTACGGTAAATGACGCCCCTCTTGAGCTACCTATGCATGTGCTAGCCAAAGAGGCGATGTCGAGCAGTTTCAACTTGCTTCAGGGCGAGTATAAAGTAAAGCGTACTCGTAACAATGCGTGGGCACAATGGCGTGTCGCGGCTGTATTAGCGGTACTGGTGTTATGTACCAGCCTGGTTGATAAAACCGTTACCCTGTACCAGCTGAAATCTGATAACGCGGCGCTCTCCAGTGAAATAGATCAAGCGGTAAAATCTGGGTTCCCCAATATTGGCGTTTATCGTAACGTGAAGCTTAAGCTGCAATATGAGCTTGATAAATTATCAAAAACTGGCGGCGACGCCTCTATGTTAGTGATGCTAGATCAGCTTTCAGAAGCCTTTGCTAGCACACAAGTAAAACCACAAACGTTACGGTTTGATGCCACCCGCACCGAAATTCGTATTCAAGCGCAAGGTAAAAGCTTTGAGGCATTAGAGCAATTTCGCCGACAGGCGGAAGGTGCTGGATTTACCGTTGAGCAAGGGGCTATCAATAACCGTGATGACAATGTGATTGGCACGGTATCAATTAGGAGTGTGTTGTGAACGCACTAGTCAGCAAATTTAAAGCGCTTACCGAGCGCGAACAAATACTGGTAATGATCTCTGCTGTGGTAGTGGTTATTGGTTTATTTTATTTTTTGATTTGGTCGCCCCTTAATGCAGCTTTGCATCAGCAAAAGCAATTGCTAGATAACCAACAAAGCTTGCTGGTATGGGTAAAAGACAGTGCCGTTCGCGCTCAACAACTCAGAAAAAGCAGCAACCGCGCTACGCCTTTTCGAGGTTCACTACCTCAAGCCGTTAACCGCACTACGTCAAGTCACAGCATCGCTATTTCGCGTATGCAACCGCAAGATGATGAGTTACAAGTTTGGATAGACCAAGCCCCTTTTAATGATGTGCTGGAATGGTTAAAAACCCTTGAAGGCATGGGCATTGTCATCATTCAGGCCGATATTGCTGAAGCTGATGATCCAGGTTACATCAAAGTTCGCCGTTTACAGTTAGGAAAAGCATGAAGTCTAAGTTTGGTTGGCTAGTGGGTGGCATTGTTGCCTTTCTAATTTTTGCAATTGCTTACATGCCTGCTATTCAGGTGATTGGCAGAGTAGACTTGCCAAAAAATGTATCGATTAGCGGTGTCAGTGGCACATTATGGACGGGTAAGGCGCAAACCATCGTGGTGAACGGACTCCCTATTAATAACGTTAATTGGGAGCTTAGCCCCCTTGCGTTGCTGATTGGAAAAGTAAGTGCGCATGTAAAAGCTGGGAACATTCGCGATGTAAACGACATTGCTTTTGAAGGGCCATTTAAAACCAGTTTGTTTAATACAAACAAAGTAGAAACCACAAACTTTTCAGTTTATCTCCCCGTAGACCGCGTGTTGGCGCAAGTGAATTTGCCTCTGCCAGTTAACGCCAGCGGGCGATTTAAAGTGAAGCTCGACGAACTTACTTTTGGCCCTCAGTGTGTGGCGCTACAAGGCACAGGTGATTGGTTGAATGCCGCCGTTGCAGGTACACAAGGCCCAATCGACTTTGGCACTTATTCTGCCAAACTTCGCTGTGTGGGTGACGACATTGGTATTGTGGTCAGCGAGCCAAATCTACTTGGCCTTTCTATTGATGCTGTAGTTAGCCCAGACATGAAAAAAGTTAAGGTAGACGGGAAATTTAAGCCAGATGATAGCCTTCCTCAAGAAGTACATCAGGCGTCTAAATTCTTCGGACAACCCGATGCGAATGGCTATATCGCCATTAAATTACAATAGGCGCAATGCTATATAAGTTAGCGGCCTTCTTCTCGAGTAAGGTCGCTAACCAATGGAATATTTATTAGGTCTTGCGCGGCAAACACCCGACCGGGAGCAATAACCGCAATAGCCTCAGTAAGCCCATCTAGCCCTGCTTCGCTGCGCTTCATTATATGAGAAAGCACAATACGTTTTGCTTTTGACTCTTTAGCAATTTCAATAATTTGCTTAGGCGTCATATGTAAGTTGGTGGCAGCGCTACCCGCTCCCTTTTCAATATCTTCAATAGCATTATGCAACACAAGCACGTCGGCATGCTTAGCAAAGTTGGCTAATGTTCCATCCGCATTGTTGGTGTCGCCTGAAAAGACGGCAACACATTTATCAATAGTAACTTTCCACGCCAACGCAGGGATTGGGCCATGGTGCACCGATATAGCCTCTATGCTGATATCATCACTAATGGATGTGGAAAAAGTGGTATCTGCAACAGTGTGTGCAGACACCTTATAATCATCTTCACCTTCTTGGGTATAAGAAGACAGGTATTTAAATGCCCCTTCTTTACCTATCAGCGCATTGAGATACGCTTGAGTACTTGGCATAAGGTCGTTACCGGCAGGGCCATAGACGGTTAAATCTGTATCTCGACGTGTGAAATAACTTCCCTTGATAAAACTGGGTAGGTCGGCGGCATGATCAGTATGCAAATGAGATAATAAGATGGTGTCCACATCGGTAAAATCAGCACCCGACGCGCCAAATTGAACACTACTTCCACTCCCAGCATCTACCAATACTTTAGCCTTTTCGTCTTTCCAAAGAAGGTAGGATGCAGAAGCACGCCCATCATCGAGTTCTGGACCGCCAGAGCCAAGCACTTGTAATGAAACTCCTTCACATACGGTCGTGGCGCTTGTATCCATTGATGCATGCTGCGGCAACGACTGCTGAACGGAATCACCCGCTCTTGCTGTTGGATTGGCTGTCGGGTTGGCCGAAGGCGCTGCATAAACAAAAAAGGCTGAGGTAAGTAACCCCAGCCCAATACTTAGTTTTGTACCTACATTAGAACAGTGCGGTTTCGCAACACGGGCTGAACTAGATTTCATGGATGTGACTAACATACTACGTACTCCTATTCAGCGCCTTGTTGCAGATTAGCCCAACACTGTGGGCTAACCGCATTGGTACGCTTAGCTGTTTTGCTGCTCTGCAATCATGATGGTTTTGATATTAACGAATTCACGCATACCATAGCCACCGTGCTCACGACCGTAACCACTGTCTTTAACACCGCCAAATGGCAAGTTAGGCTGAGCTAACGAATAACCGTTAATGTTTACCATACCCGTATCGAACTCGTTTTTGGCAAGGGCGATAGCGTTGTCGGTATCAGTACTAAAGATACCACCACCAAGACCGTAGCGTGAATCATTTGCTACTGTCATCGCTTCCTTGTCATCACGAACGCGAATTAGCGAAGCCACTGGGCCGAATAATTCATCGTCGTATGCCGGCATGCCTGGTGAGACATTTTCTAATACAGTGATAGGGTAAAAATAACCACTACTATCTGGTACTTCACCGCCTAACGATAGCGTTGCACCCGCTTCAAGTGACGCTTTAACTTGGTCATGTAATTCATCACGTAAATCTTCACGTGCCATAGGACCAAGATCGGTATTTTCGTCGGCAGGGTCGCCTACTTTAAGTTTTTTGCACTGGGCAACAAACTTATCTCTGAATTCGTCATAAATACTATCGACGATAACAAAGCGCTTAGCTGCTACACAGGTTTCACCGTTATTGATAACACGGCCCATAATGCAGGTTTCAACCGCTTGGTCGATATCGGCATCTGCAAGTACGATGAAAGCATCGTTACTACCTAGCTCCATCACGGTCTTTTTAGACAAACTTGCTGCTTCTTTAGCAACTTGCTTGCCCACTTCATCACTGCCTGTAAACGTTACGCCGCGAACGTGCTTATGCTTAATTAAGTCACTCGCCGTACCGCCATCAATTAATAGCGACTGATAGACGTTTTTGGGGAAGCCTGCATCTTCATACATTTGCTGGATAGCCACGGCCATTCCAAATACATTTTTAGCATGCTTAAGTACGGTAGTATTACCCGCCATAATGTTTGAAACACTGTAGCGAATAACCTGGTAAAGGGGGAAATTCCAAGGCTGAATACCTAAGATCACGCCAATAGGCTGGTAACTGATGATGGCACGACCACCTTCAAAAATACGATGTTCATCTTCAAGAATTTCAGCACCATGTTCTGCCGTATAACGACAGATATTTGCGCATAGCTGCACTTCTTGCCTACCTTGCTCAGCTACCTTACCCATTTCTCGGGTCATCAGGTTAGATAAGTCGTCAATACGCTCTTCCATCAAATCAGCAAGGTTATTGAATAATTGGGCACGGGCGTCAAAAGAAGTTCTGCGCCAGTTTAAGTAGGCTTCTTGCGAGCGGGTTACCGCTTGCTCTGCATCATCCGCTGACATTAAATGATAATGATCTAGCTTCTCACCCGTTGCAGGGTTATACGTGTTGATTGTCTCGCTCATTGTCACACTCCTTAATCCGTTTGTGATGGATAGTAGTGCAACTACAGAGCCAGATCAGCCAACCTAATATTTCCAACCAAAGATCAACAAGATAGACTAAAGATTAGACATTATGAGCGATATTCGAAAAAAGCTCGATAAGAAATTATTACGGAAATTTATCACCATTTCGGTAGAGCTTACAGAGTGTTTTTAAGTAAAACACTGCTATTTACGATGTTATCTTAAGGGCAATTAGCAGCGTATATTTTGCATATCAATCGGTATATAAATCGGGAAAATGAAACTTTGCCATGGCTAATGTAAGCGCGACTTCATAAACACTTTGTCTAGAAGCATGATTAAGAGTAAGCAGACCAATCGCCCCCCCTTTTTGTTTCACATTGGTGGTATTAAATAACTTATCCATAACAGGGCCTAGTTCTTCGCCCCGCTGTAATGCTTGATACACGCTAACGGGTAACGGCAAGTTGGCACTTCGGCCTATCGACATGCGTCCGCCGTTATAAATCGCCACGTAAGCAAAGGTAGCAGGACCATCTTCGAATACATCAACGCCACCTTCAATAGCCACATACCACGAATCGTTTGTCTCGTCTTTGTGCATATCAATAAGTGCTTTTACCCGGTTTACCGCGCCTAGCCGCGTTTCTTCTTCGCTCATTGGCTGCTCAGATACCCCACTAGGCACGCCAACTTCGTAAACATCGAAATCTTGCTCTAAGGTAATGGATAACGTGATGTGCGCTGCATTTACCTTAACCGGGTTTTTAGACCCTACAAATAATTTACTCAGCATGTTTACCTCCTTCGTTGCTAGAGACAGGGTTTGCCAAAATATCGTCTAACATTAAACGATAGTCGGTAACAGCAGGAAATTCGGTAATATTACGGTTCGGTAAAGTGTTGTCAGGATTATCAACCGCGAGAAGGTGCTGTATACCAAACTCTTTTGCCGCATCTAATATTCGTATTGTGTCGTCTACAAACAAGGTTCGCGCTGGGTTGAAGTTCAAGCGCGCATGTAGCTTCTGCCACAGCAACTGCGACTCTTTAGTAACACCAAACTCATGCGTGGAAATTAAGTTATCGATATGCGCGTCTAACTGCGTACGCTCTATTTTTAACGATAAACTACCAGGGTGTGCATTAGTCACTAACACCACCTCGCGACCAGACTGATGCAACGCCTCTAAGAAAGGGACAGTATCGGGGCGAATTTCAATAAGGTGCGCTAGCTCTCGCTTTATCGGCATAATATCGATATCCAGTGTTTCTGCCCAATAGTCGAGGCAATACCACTGAATTTGACCGTGCACTTTTTCATAATGTGAGGCCATCATGTCACGACATTCTTGTTCCGGAATACCTTTAATTTCAGCCAAACGCGTTGGCAAATGGTCTAGCCAAAACCGGTTGTCGTAGTGCAAATCCAGTAGGGTGCCGTCCATATCTAACAACACCGTATCAATTTCATTCCAGGGCAGAAAGGGCAAGCGATTTTCCTTATAATGAAGTAAGCTAGTTACAGTAGGTATGATAACAAAGTTGTAGCAAGAGACATGCGAAAAATTGACCCGAACAAGCCGTTACCGCAAATTCACAATCGGGAAATTGTTGCCCAAAGTAAGCTTTTTCGCGTAGAGCGCCTAGACTTAGAGTTTTCTAATGGCGCAACGCGAGAATTTGAACGGATGGCAGGAGGCAATCGTGGCGCCGTCATGATTGTTCCCATGATTGATAAAGATACCATGGTATTGATTCGTGAATATGCCGCAGGTACTCACTCCTATCAACTTGGCTTTCCAAAAGGCCTTATCGATCCTGGCGAATCCGCCCTTGAAGCCGCTGATAGAGAATTGAAAGAAGAAGCAGGTTTTGGTGCGAATGACCTGATTGAATTACACAAAGTTAGCATGGCACCTACCTTTTTTAATGCCAACATGACCATTGTAATAGCAAGAGATTTATACCCTGAACAACTAGAGGGTGATGAACCTGAGCCATTGGAAGTCATTCACTGGCCCCTTGCTGAAGCAGATGCCTTACTGGCCCGTGAAGATTTTATTGAAGCCCGCTGTATCGCTGCGCTGTTACTTGCTCAAAAATGGTTGAAGGACCAATAGATTATGCCCGATGAACACCCCCACAGCGAACTATTAGAGCTCGCAAAAACTGTTGCCGTTGAAGCCGGCGAAGCTGTGCTTAAAGTGTATGATAAAGGCGATTTTGACGCTTACCAAAAAGAAGACGATTCTCCGGTTACTAGCGCCGATTACCTTGCCAACGATATTATTGTTAAACGCTTAAGCGACGCCACCCCCGACATTCCTATTCTGTCTGAAGAAAATAAGCATGCCAGCTTGGAAGAGCGAAAAGATTGGCCGCGTTATTGGCTTATCGATCCTATCGACGGCACCCAAGAGTTTATCGCCAGAAGCGGTGACTTTGCGGTGAACATCGCACTTATTGAAAATAATCAGCCTAAAATTGGTGTTATTTTCTGGCCTCCTGGGCAATCGCTGTATTTTGCCGAAAAGGGTAAAGGGGCATATAAATCATCACCTGACGGGGAAGAGAAAATTGCCGTTCGTAAGCTTGATGATCCTAAAAACAGTGTGGTGATGATTGCCATTAGCCGCCGACAAAGCCGCGAAAAAGTATTAGGCCGAATGTGTGCAAAGCGGGTTTATCAAACCCTGCCATTAGGCAGCTGTTCGCTGAAAGCCTGCTTTATTGCAGAAGGTAAGGCCGATGTATTTATGCGAATTGGTGTAACAGGTGAGTGGGATACAGGTGCATCACAGTGCATAGTATCTGAAGCCGGAGGCAGTATTGCTGCTGCTAACTTCGAACCACTTACTTATAACCAGCGTCATTCGCTAGAGAACCCAGATTTTGTAGTAATGGGCGATCAAAGAGTGCCATGGAAAGATGTTGTCCAGTATAATGATTTTGTAAACCCTCATCGTAATTAGTACGTTAGGTTATTTGGTCTATGCCATCTTCGAGTAGTCTCGAGTGGACATTATTATTATTTAAAGGAGTAATATTATGGTGACGACACGTATTCGCAAGGTAACAACTGCCTTGCTTGCATGCGGTCTTGCGTTTCCTGCACTTGCTGACTGGAACCTAGATAGCGACACCAGTGTTTTGCATTTCCTTTCTACCAAGAATTCACAAATTACCGAAGTACATAAATTCGATAGTTTTGAAGGCAGTTTATCTAATGCTGGAAAATTACGTGTTACGGTTAATTTGGCGTCGGTAAATACGTCGATCGATATTCGTAATACACGTATGCAAGACATGCTATTCAATGTGACAGAATTTGCTGAAGCAACTTTCGATGCAACCTTACCTGAGTCAATGCTGAATTTAGCCGACGGCGAAGTGGCCAGCGGCAAAGTTGATGGCATTTTAACCTTGCATGGTATGGCGGTTCCTACTAGCTTCTCTATAATGGCAAGCAAAGTAAACGCAGATACTTTAACGGTTTCAACTACCGCGCCTACGCTAATTAAAGCTGAGTCTTTCGGATTAACAGCAGGTATTGAAGCATTGCAAAAAATTGCAGGGCTAAAGAGTATTACTACTACGGTTCCGGTTTCTTTCTCCGTAACGTTCACGCAGTAAGTACACCTTATATAGAAAAAGCCGGGGCTTTACCTTTGAAGTAAAGCTGCCGGCTTTTTTGTGTCTGGCTGTTTATGTTCAGCGCTTTAATTTACTAACGTATACAACACGCTATGCGTTATTTACTAATGCTGGACGCATAGGCAGCGGCTTTTCACTTAATACTTGCTCAGGCATGGTTACCCACAAACTTTCAGGTAGTGCCGGCTCTTCTGCCTTGTACTGAGACAATGCGAAGTAATTCATAGCCACCCGCAAACGTTTAAGCGCGGTGCATTCATTCACTTCTTGGTCGATAACAAACACGCCCCATTTACGCATTTGTATGCCCAAATCATCACTGCTAGTAATACGGATAACCGGCGCGGCCAGTACCATTCCAATTAACACAGGTAGCAACCACATAAATAACGATGGTGTGTAATAAAATGTAGTCACACCCCAAATTACAGCTAAACAACTCATAATTTGAGTATGCTTAAAGGCCACACTCCAAGGTACTTTTTTACCTTCACGTTCTTGGGCTTCCCATTTAACAGAATGACCAACAAAAACACTGATCACAAAGAAGCTATGATAAAACATCATTAACGGTGCAATAAGAATAGCCATGATAATTTCTAATACAGAACTTTTCAGTAACGAAAAGGCACCACCAAACTCTTCTCTGCGTTTGATAAGTGCCAATACTATCCCTAGTACTTTAGGTAAAAATAACAACGCGGCTGTACCCCACATTGTGACCATCATCATGTCCTGACGGGCTACCTGCCAGCTTGGGAATAATTGATATTCAGAGGTAAAGAAATCTGGAACAGACGTAGCACGGATGAGTGCATCAGCTGTACCTAGCGCTAGCATACAAAACAGTATTAGTGATGAAATATAGGCAAACGCACCAAATAAGAAGTGAAGACGGTTAGCCGCTTTCAGGCCTTTCACGTTCAGCAAACCTAAATGCTGAATGTTACCTTGTACCCAACGACGATCACGAATAGCGTAATCAACAACGTTGCTAGGGACTTCTTCATAGCTGCCCGTGGTATCGGTCAGTAAATAGGCCTGCCAGCCTGCACGACGAAGCAGCGCAGCTTCAACAAAGTCATGACTAAGAATTTCACCACCAAACGGGGCGCTGCCTTCTAATTTAGGTAAACCACAATGCTGCATAAAGGGCGCAATGCGAATAATCGCGTTATGCCCCCAATAGTTGGCGCTATCGGTTTGCCAAAATGATAAACCTGTTGCCAGCATTGGGCTGTAAAGGTGTGCGGCAAATTGTACAAAGCGGCCAAAGAAGGTATTTTGACGTACCGGCATAGGGATAGTTTGTACTAACGCGGTATCTGGGTTTTGTTCAATACGGCGGGCTAAATCTAACATTCGCTCGCCAGTCATTATACTATCGGCATCTAGCACGATCATAGATTCGTAGTTCGCGCCCCAGCGTTCGCAAAATTCTTTCAAGTTACCCACTTTACGATGAAGGTTCTTTTCCCGGCGACGATAAAACACCTGTGACGCGTAGCTGCCTAAGCGCTTAGTCATACGTTGCCACGCGCGAAGCTCGGCATCTGCTTTATTTTGATCCCGTGTGTCACTTAGCATATAAAAATCGAAATGCTCAGCCTGTGGGGTATTCATTAACTCACGGACACACGCTTCAAAACCCACCATAATTCGGCGCGTATCTTCATTGTATACAGGCATTACCACTGCATGGCGCTGAGTTAACTGTGTGGCTTCATCAGGCTTACTTGGCTTTTTACGTAAGCTTAAAGGGTCAATATTAAACAGCTGAAGTACAAAACCGATAATACCAGTCCAAAAAGCCATACAAAGCCAAGCGAACAGCATTAGACCTAGTCCAAGCTGGGCCATCTCAAGCTTAGTTAACCCATTAGGAAGAAAAATTTCATAAAGGCTCCAACCGGCCAAAGCCGTACTCGGAAGCACTAAGATTGCCATTATAAATAAGCGCATGTGCTCTCCTGTCGTGATGAATCGATCACGCTTTGTTGAGGATTTAGGGGAAATGGAAGCATTACTTGGGTTGATAGACATAATTCCAAACCTCACTGATACGTTTGCCATCTAGCTCGATATAAGCACGCATATCTACCGTGCTTTTGTCTTTAGGCATAAGAAGAAAAGTGGCGCGCCATTCTTTACCTTCATTAACGGGGTAAAGGCGCTGCTGAGAAATTGCACCATTGCTACCTTGCACAATAAGCTTGGTAGTGTCTGGGTTGAAGCTTGTGGCCGTATTTTCATTAGCTGCCAGTTCAGGTGCTGCTAGCTCCGGCGAAGAGAAGTCAGGAGAAGAGAAATCAACAATAAAACGACGCTGACCTTGCTTTGTTTCATCTTTCACTTTCTCGCCAGGTAACGACGGCTTACTTTGGCGTGTACGAATAACGGTTGCTAACTCGCTTACAAAGGCGTTTCGCTCTACCGTTTTTAAGGTGTACGCAAAATAACGAGATTCACCGCTAAGTAATGGCGCTTCAGGCACCCAGTACGCCACAATATTGTCGTGCGTCTCTGAGTTAGTCGGAATTTCTACCACCTCTAAGCGACCTTTCTCGAACCCTTCGGTGGGCGTTACCCAAAGGCCCGGGCGAATATGATAGTTTGCTTCAGCATCCAAGTAGTTGCCCCACTCGCCATCGCGCTGCAACATACCAAAACCTTTTGGCGCGCTGTCACTTAACGAAGTGATTTGTAGTCTTGCTGGGTTAGTCAGTGGACGCCAAATCTCTTCATCTGCATGTGTCACCATTAATACACCGTCGCTGTCATGCACTTCAGGGCGATAGTCGTCTGAGCGTTTTTCACTGTTTTCGCCATAAAGAAACATGCTGGTAAAAGGGGCGACACCTAGCTTTTCTACATCTTCGCGGGCAAACAACCAGCTTTGCACATCTACTTGTGTATCTATGCCCGGCTCAATAACAAACTTGTACGCACCGGCCACTGACGGGCTTTCTAGTCGTGCGTAGATCGTAATAGGTTGGCCTTCTTTTGGCTCAATAAGCCAAAATTCAGTAAAGTGAGGAAACTCTTCTCCTTTCGTTAGGGCAGTATCAATGGCAAGCCCTCGAGCAGAAATACCATATACTTGGTTCTTACCCACTAGACGAAAATAAGAGGCCCCTAAAAATACGGCAAACTCATCTTTATAGGTTTCATTTTTCAATGGGTAATGAACCCGAAAGCCTGCAAACCCCGTTTTATCGTTGGTCAGCCCTGCTAACGGTGCAGCTTTGTCGTCATAGCGGAACATGTCACTAGAGAAGGGAATACGCTCGGCGCTATTAGATTCATCGATAGTGTGAACTGTCACAGGTAACTCATAAAGAAAGCCAGGATGAAAAAACTGTACTTCGTAGTCGTTCTCGCCAATCCACAAGCTTTTTTCAGGATTAAAGCGGATAGCCCGATAGGTTTGATAATCGATTGATTTTAATCCGTCATCGAGGCCATGATCGTTTTGCTCATAGCTTTCCTCGGCAGACGCTTTGGCAGCGTCGATAACAGATTGAAGAATAGGGGATGCATCACGAGGCTCGTTGCTATTACTCACCCCTTCAGCATTAATCACTGGCGCGACTAATAATGTCAACGCACTGATAATCACAACTGCAACGCGAGAGAAAAGTGACCTAGGGCGTCGCTTAGTTGCTTTACTGACGTGTGTCACGCCATTAAAGCGGTCTTGTTTAAACTCTTGGTGCATGTCGTAATCTCCATGAATTAGGGCTATGCCAAAACGCGTTCAAAAAAGCCACCAACTAACTCCGTAGATGAATGCCCAAAGGTGCTTTTTTAATAGGAACCTCGCTTACCCATAAAGGAAGAAGAACTGGGTAGCGAATTAACCGCGCTTGAACTCATTAAGAGCAGTTGCAAAGAATGAACCAACTTATCTAAAAGGGGTTAAATAACCATCAACCGCTATCTTTTCAAACATTTACAAACGTTATTTTAGGATGGAAGGACTTACTAATACTGTGTAAAAACGTACCAGACATTAGACGAAAGGATATAGTGTAGTTTTTTAGATACACATTTCGCGTGATTTATTGTTCATATAATCATCGCCATTTGAAATATCTATTCCGGTGATAAAAAGCAGTGCTAGGTAAAAACCGCTATCTTTCTGTAAGTTAAAGAAAAATCGTCTATTTAACCATCAGCTCATATCGTGATTGGCAAACCCTTTGCAAAACTAACTTCAGATTTAACGATGGAATTCGCGATATTTGTTTGCACATCACGATGCACAGGTTCGCAAAATTTGAAGCGCAGGTATTTTTTCTTTCTGCGATAAATAGGAGTTTTTTCAATGCGTAAAGCAATCACTTTACTTACAGCACTTACCGCTACCGCAGCCTCTGTTGCTTCTTTTGCAACGTTAGCTGAGTCTCCAGACTGGCGTTATGTAGAAGGTGGCTATAGCAAGATGGATTTTGACGATAACGAATCATTCGAACCCGATGGTTTCGTACTAAGCAGCAAATATCTATTAAACAGCAACATTTACTTAAACGGTGAATACAGCAACTTTGAAGAAGGCAGTTTCGATTTCGATATGCTAACCCTAGGTGCTGGTTACAGAATGCCACTTAACGCGACTACCGATGCATATTTCGGTGCCAACTTTGAGCGTATCGATGGCGATGTCGATGATGAGACGGGCTACAGTGTGAATGCTGGTGTTCGCTCTATGGTGACTGAGCAGGTTGAGCTTCTGGGCGAAGTAGGTTACTACGACGTTGAAGATGGCGATGCCACGTTCAAAGTAGGCGCAAACTACTACATCACACCTCAGTGGGCTGTGGGTGCCAACTACAAGCTTATGGATGACTTAGACATCATGCAGGTAACTGCACGCTACAGTTTCTAAACCTTTCTCGTTTTTAGGATGTTATTTTGATGAAAGGTAGCCGGGTCACTCGCCCGGCTTTTTTGGGCCTTTAGTTTGCGCCTATGCGTTATTCAGCTGTCAGTTATTGAGCGAAACACTATTACGCTACCAAATATTAAGCAACCTAAGGCATTTCTACTCTTCTTGAGCAGATTCACTGTGGGATGTCACATCGTCTTTTGGCCTGATATCCACACTTTCATGTAGCTCAGAATACACCAATACTGCTTCACCACTTTTAAGCGCATCTAATACTTGTGTCACTTTGGTTTCCATACTGACGTCTTCAGCGCCGTATTCTGTACCTTCTCGCAGCACAAATGCTTCCACTAAGCTGTGTAGAGTTTCGGTATCAACCGCATCGATTGGAATTATCATCTCTGCCTCCAGAAAAAATGAGTTCACGCTAATGATTAAGCGTGAAATAAAGCCAGCTAACGTGCAAAAAAGATAAGAAACTTACACGTAGGGCGTGTTCGGATTAATGGGCAGTACATCGCTAACGTACCTTTTTACCCTTTCATGCAACCACACTTTAGGGTTAAACACTGAACCCTGCATAAAGCCAACATGACCACCACGTTCACTGAGTTCAAGGGTAACATTGCGTGCTAATTCTTCTTCTTTGGGCACCACTAAATGGTTCATAAAGGGGTCGTCAATACTGTGTAATACAAGCGTAGGGCAATGAATAGCACTTAAGAAGTGGTACGCACTGCATTTCTCGTAATAGTCATTTGCGTCTTCGAAACCATGCAAGGGCGCAGTGACTTTTTCATCAAATTGCGCAAAGCTGGTAATGTCATCAACATCATCACTCGTTAATTGGATAAGTTTACGATAGTCGATAAACGACATTTTCTTTCGTAACGTGGTCTTTATGCTGTTTAAGAGGTATTTCTGATACACCCGCGAGAAACCGTGGTTGATAGATTTGGCGCACTCAGACAGCTTCAACGGTGACGATATTGCAATAGCCGCATTCAGCCATTTTTGCGCGGGGTTCTCACCAAGCAGCTTTAACAGCATGTTACCACCAAGCGAAAAGCCCACAGCGACTTTGGGGAGCTGGGGGAATTTTTGGTTTAGCCAATCAAGAAAAAAGCTCGGATCGCCAGTCTCGCCAGAATGGTAACCTCTTGGCTTTAAATTCGGTACGCCGCTACAGCCACGATAATGCATCATCACCACTTGCCAGCCATTCACCGATAAATTGGCCATCATGTCGTTGGCGTAATGTGAGCGAATGCTACCTTCAAGGCCATGAAACATCACGATTATACCCGAAGGCTCTGCGGGCTTTGGCCCCCATGCAACGTCCACAAAATCGTCATCAGGCAGCGTTAGGCGTTCCATGCTGTATTTTAGCGGCAAGCGTTTTTGAATGAAGCGCGGCCATATAGTTTGAACATGACGGTTCTTCGCCCAACTTGGTACCCGAAAACTGCTTTTTATAATCTTTCCATGCGATAACGCGATTTTGCTCATGATGTTTTCTTATTTTTTTCTACGACAATTGCTTAAGTAACTGGCTGATTAACTCTCGGGCTTCCTGCTTTTCTCGTAACCCATACCCATTAATAAGTGCAGCGATTGAGGCATTAAAGACACCTGACATACTAGAGGCGCCTGAAGGCAAGGACGCTAAACCAAGACTATTAACCGTTTCTACAATAATAGCTTGTTGCGCTTTTTCTAATACTAGCTCGTCATCTTTTAGCTGATTGTATTTCGCTACGGCCTGCGGGTAGTTTGGATCGTGCTTATCTTCTGGCTTCGCTTGCTTTCGCTCAAGCCGATGTTGCTTAAGAGCGTGCTCTGATGCTTCCACGGCGTTTATCACCGCGTTTAACTGAGGCAAATTAATAATGAAGCCATGTTCAATACACCAGCATATCAACAACAGTATGTTTACGTTCACACCATGACGGTCTTGCAACAAAATGGCAAGTGGCGCTACGTCGCCTTTGCCATAGCGACTACCTGCGTATTGCCAAAAATCTTCTGCATTTACAATCGCATTATTGTGCTTCATAGCTTGCGCGCTGCGCCTCCATTTGCTCTTGTGCATCGAGCCATTGCATCTCTTCTTCTTCAAGCTGCTGAGTGAGCTTTGCCTGTTTATCTAACAGTTGCATCAACTCGGCTTTCTTATCATCGTTATACAAATTTGTATCTGATAACGATGCTTCAAGGGTTTTCAACTCGCCTGAACATTTGTCCATGGCCTTTTCGTGCTTCTCTAAGGCTTTTTTCAGTGGTGCAACTTGCTTTCTAAACTCTGCTTCTCGGCGCTTTTCTTCTTTACGATCGATTTTACGCTCGCTAACAGCGCCCGCGTCTTCATTTAACGCTTTCGCATCGCTGTTCGCTTTGGCTTTTTCGGCGGCTTGTTGCTTTAAAATCCAGTCGCGGTAGTCGTCTAAGTCGCCAGTGAACGCCGCCACTTCGCCGCTATCGACTAAGTAAAAGTCTTCGCATACCGATGAGAGTAAAAATCTATCGTGCGATACCAACACCATGGCACCCTCAAAGCCTTGCAGCGCAATATTCAACGCATGTCGCATTTCTAAATCAAGGTGGTTGGTAGGCTCATCGAGTAGTAACAAGTTCGGCTTTTGATACACAATAAGCGCTAACACTAACCGCGCTTTTTCGCCACCAGACATAGGGGCAACCGCTGAAAGCGCTTCATCGCCGTTAAAGCCAAAGCCGCCTAAATAATCTCGCAATTGCTGTTCGGTAGCTTTTTCGTCTATGCGCTGTAAGTGCAAAATAGGCGTGGCGTTAGGATCGAGGGTTTCTAGTTGATGCTGAGCAAAATAACCAATTTTAAGGCCTTTGGCAGTATCGAAAACGCCTTGTTTCGGGGCATGTACCCCAGCTAATAACTTAATAAGAGTAGATTTACCTTGGCCGTTTCGCCCCAATAGACCAATACGACTTCCTGGCACCAAGTTAAGCTTCACTTGCTGCAATACAATATGGTCATCATAACCTAACTGTACATGCTCCATTTGCACCAGGGGGTTAGGCAGTGCAGCAGGCGGTACGAACTCAAAACTGAATGGGCTAGCTGCATGAGCCGGTAACAGCGTTTCCATTTTTTCAAGTTGCTTAATACGGCTTTGCGCTTGCTTGGCTTTACTCGCTTTAGCCTTAAAGCGGGTAATAAAAGAGGTTAAATGCGCCACTTTTTGCTGCTGCTTTTCAAACTCTATATTTTGTAAACGAAGTCGTTCGGCACGCTGCCTTTCAAAGGCAGAATAGTTCCCGGTATAGGTAATTAGCTGTTGCTGCTCAACACTAATAATTTGCGCTACCGTGTTATCGATAAACGCTTTATCGTGAGAAATGAGCAGCAAGGTACCTTCGTAGCGCTGCAGCCACTTTTCTAGCCAAATAACGGCATCTAAATCTAAGTGGTTTGTGGGCTCATCTAGCAACAATAGGTCAGAGGGGCATAGCAGGGCTTGCGCCAAGTTAAGACGCATACGCCAACCACCAGAGAAATCAGTAACCGGTGCGGTAAGCTGAACGTTGGTAAAGCCCAGCCCTGATAGAATAGTCGCGGCTCTTGCTTCTACATCGTAAGCGCCAGCTTGCTCTAGTTGGCCATGAATTTTACCAATCAATACGCCGTCTTCATCTTGCTCAGCTTGGTGAAGCTGAGCTTGTAAACGGCGAAGATTTTTATCACCATCAATAACGTACTCTATTGCACGTCTGTCGGTGGCAGGGGTTTCTTGTGCAACACTCACTATACGCCAATCAGCGGGTACTACACAGTCGCCTGCATCTACTGACATTTCGTTACGCAGTAGGGAAAACAGGGTCGATTTACCACAGCCATTGCTCCCTATAAGGGCGACTTTATGGCCTGGAAATACCTGCGCTGATGCACTTTCTAGCAGTACTTTTCTGCCACGCATTAGCGATACGTTGGTAAGCTTTATCATTCATAACCTTCGCGGGAACAATTTAGGTCGCGTATAATAGCAAATTCCTATCAAAATCTGATCAGGAAATGGCTTTTCACGGTATAATACTGAGTAAATTACGTTAAGAGAGCTGCAATGCAAAAATCGATTAAACGCCGCTTCGTTGCAGGCGCTACCTGCCCAAAATGCCAAGCGTTAGACACTATCTCGCTATATTACGAAAATAATGTAGAAAAGCTAGAGTGCGTGGCCTGTGGCTACAATGAAGCGCAAACCGAAGAACAAGTGAATGCCGCCACCCGCGAAAACGAAAGCGTAATTGGCATTTTTAAACCTCACTAGTTCGCGTTTGCATCCAACACGTTTGTGTCACTACAGATTACACTGATCACGCTATTACCATTAGCGCCAGTGTACTACTCATAAGCAGTAACTATTACGCATTCTGTGAAGATCCCGCCCACATTCGGCGTATCTTTACATAATGCGGCGTTAAAAAGCGCCATCTCCCACCACATTAACTCACTGATAAATAAGAGTTACTCAACCTCACCATATTTACATTAGGGTAACTTCGGGCGGCATAAATCTTGAAATACTTTTTTAAAGGAGTATTTATGAAAACCGCAAATCGTTACTTATTTATTTCGCTCGCCATTGTACTTGGATTGCTCATTATCATTCGTATGAGCATGCCTTATGCGGCCCAGTGGTATATCAATAAAACACTTAGTCAGCCGGGTGAATACAGCGGCCGAGTAGGTGACGTAGATTTAATGCTATGGCGCGGTGCTTATAGTTTAGAGCATGTGTTGTTGTACAAGTCTAACGGGCAAGTAGACAAGCCATTGTTTCGCGCCGATAAGGTTGAGTTCACATTGAACTGGCGCCAACTTATCAAAGGAGCCGCAAGCGGTACTGTAAACCTTACTCGCCCTGAAATTAACTTTGTCGATGGTGCCACCAGTGATAACAGTCAAGCCGGTAAAAACGAAGATTGGCTCAATATTGCAAATCAACTGTTCCCTTTAAGTATCGATAAACTCAGTGTTTCAGATGGGAAAATTGGTTTTTATAACCCTGAAACCTCGCCTGTTATTGATATTTCGCTGCACGATATTCAAGGTGAAGTCACGAATCTAGTGAATAGCGATACGTTATCTGACAATCGGGTGGCTAACGCTACAGTGAGCGCACAAACTGCCCAGCAAGGTACACTGAACCTTAAAGCAAAGCTAAACCCTGCCACAAAAAATCCCACTTTCGATCTCAATCTTCAAGCCGATAATGTGGCACTAATTAACTTTAAGAACCTGCTGGATACCTACGCGCCATTCGACTTAGAGGCTGGCTCACTTACGCTGGCTGCCGAAGTCGCTGCCGATGATGGAAAAGTAAAGGGTTACATAAAACCCATTTTGCACCATGTGGAAGTATTTTCATGGAAGGGCGATATTGAACGAGATGGCGATGGATTTCTTGAAGGTACCGTAGAGCTATTATCGGCTTTTATTACTGAGATATTTGAGAACCAAAGTGAAGATCAAGTTGCTACTCGCATTCCGATTGAAGGGGATTTAAGTAGCCCAGATACCGATGTATTTAGTGCGCTGGGCGCCATTATCAAAAACGCTTTTATCAAAGCAATCAGCGGCGACATTGAAGAGTCGGTAGAGTTAGAAACCTTATCTGAACCCGCATTGCCTGATTCAACCAAATCGACTGAATCAGACAGTCAAAGCACGTCACCTGATACGCGCTAGCTTTCTATGCACTAGCGCTCTGCGCCCTAACACAACAGGCCTTATCGAAACATCAAGACTCGCTAGTGTTTCGAAAGCTAGGGTTCGGGTTATTAATAATGGGGAGGCGGTGTTTCTTCTGAGTCTTTGGCCATGTTCGAAGGCTCAATTGACTTAACCTTGTCGATAACATGGCGTAACTTATAGGTAAGCTCATCTAGTTGTTGCTGCTGCGAAGACAGCGCTTCGTTTAAGGCTTCAATAGTATGCTCTTGAAACGCTATTTTCGTTTGGAGCTCTTCAATACTGCTGTTCGTACTATCGAGTTCTACCCTAAATGCGACACTGTCAGTACCACTATTTTTATCTTTCATAATCTACTCTATTTACTGCGCTGCCATACTTCGGCAAGACCACTGCTACTTTCTGTCACAATATTACCATCGGACATAAAGCCAACGCCATAAACAACTGCAGTTGGCGGTGAAACAGTGTCTCGTGATGCAACCTGCCAAGCATCCACTTCCTTTCCACTATTCAAATCCCATAAATACACTTGGCGTGATGGTGAGCCTGTTAGCAAATACTTACCATCATCAGAAAATACAGCATCAGTGAAGATTTTTTGTCTCGCAATAAAACTCAGCCCACTAATGGCCTCGCCAGTTTGCACGTTCCACACTTGTGATTTGCTTTGGCTATCGGCAGTAAAGGCGAAACGGCCTTTGTCGTCTAACGCCACTTTAGTTACCCGAGAAGGGTGCGTGAAGGTATGAATTATTTGCCCTGTATCTGTGCTCCATAAATACGCGATATAGTCGTTGCCACCGGTGAGCGCAAACTTGCCATTCGGGGAAATATCAATAGAGTTCACTTTTTCTTGATGCCCTAAAAACTCTAACCTGCGCTGAGTTTTAGGCTCAAAGAACATAACCTTACCATTCGAACGAGCCACCAAAATGCCATTACCGTTATTCGAGATAGCGACATCACGAATAGACGCTTCGTCAATACGCCAAAAACCAATTGGGTCGCCGGTTTCAATGCTCCACAGCGCAAACGCTTCTCTGTCAGCAGTGACTACATGAGTATTGTCGGCTGATATATGTAACGAAACGACTAAATTATTGCCTTCCCCTTGATGGCTCCATTGATATAAAGGGGTGTCTTCGCCTATTCGCCATACATTGATGCCATTATTGATACCTGATACAACGGAGATAGTGCCATCCGGCGATATATCAGCTGCATAGGCCCCTTCTTCCACATGCCGCCATTGTTTAATTGGCGTGGTCTCAGGGAAGGTACATCCTATAGATCCACTTATTAATAAGGTGAGTAACAATAATCTGGGGAACATTTGAGCCCTAAACATAATCAAATAGGTTTCGCTTTGTGAATGCTAGGTTTAACATAGCATGGATCACGCATCTTTCACTATCGTGCAGACTGCCCTGGATGCAGCAGTTTAAACATAGACGCATGATGATAAAAATTTATGGAGACGTTTTATGCAGAAGTCGCTTGTTGCCTTATCTACTATTGCTGCCCTAGGCCTTTTTGCCTGTCAGCCAAATACCTCTGATGAGGCCGCTACTACCGGCACTGACATCGCTGAAACCGCCGATGTTTCGACAGAATCAATGACAGACGTACAAAAACAAGCGTACGCTATGGGTGCAAGTATGGGCTTGTTCGTGAGCAACCGCGCACAACAGCAAGAGCAACTGGGCTTTCCGCTAGATGAAGCGGCGTTGAAAGAAGGCTTTGAAGATGGCCTTAACGATACATTGAAATTTACCCCACAAGAAATTCAGCAAATTGCTCAGCAAGGCGAAGAAGTACTTCGTGCTAAGCAACAAGAAATGGCGCAAAAGGCCGCACAAGACAATATTGAAGCCGGCGCGGCGTATTTAGAAGAGAACGCCAAGAAAGATGGCGTGACTACTACCGATTCTGGCCTTCAGTATGAAGTGTTAGAAGAAGGTGAAGGCGCAAGCCCAGCAGCTGAAGATGTCGTTAAAGTTCACTACCGTGGCACATTGTTAGACGGTACTGAATTCGATTCTTCATACAAGCGTGGTGAACCAGCTCAATTCCCACTTAACCAAGTTATTCCTGGTTGGACTGAAGGCGTGCAGCTTATGAAAGAAGGCGCGAAGTACCGCTTCCATATCCCTTCTGATTTAGCTTATGGCGAACGTGCTACGGGTTCAATTACACCTAACTCAACGCTAATTTTCGACGTTGAATTGCTAGAAATCATTAAAGAAGAAGCGGCTGCTGAGTAATATCACGCCGCGCTTTAACGCTGTGTAGCGGTTACGCTTTTGCGTTTGCCACTAACAATAAAAGCCGACACTTACATAAGTGTCGGCTTTTTAATGCGTTAACTAAGGGTAGTACTAGAAAGAACGAGTATAAGTGAAGGCTGCATTACAGACATCGCTACAAATACAGCAAATGCACACCTTGCCTGGAAGGTGTATTAGACAGTTAGCCATTCGATAACTCGCTGTTTATGCGGCCTATCGACAACCTATTTAAGTATGACGTGGTGGCGCGCGACGCCGTTCACGCTGCACTTTAAATACCGCAAAATGATTTAACAGATATTGCCCAAGCTTATACATCAATAAGCCAATCACGAGATATCCTGCGGTTATCAGGCTATCCATACGTACTACAATATCAAGCAAGCCGTACAGCACCATCAACGCGCCAGTTAAAAACAGCATGAACCCCGCTATAGTGCCGCCCATTGAACTGTTAGTTTCAGCTCGGCGCCTGTCTACAGGCTTTTTTTCCACCTTTCGTGCTTCATCTTCCATTCGAGTTTCCCGCTCATTAGCCGGTTGTTATTTATACTGCGACAACAACCTAAAGGTTTATGTTCAATATTTGCACAAAGTGGTTTAAATGGGAGATTTCGACGCATTTGTTTATTGCGTTCTATTAATTCACCCACATACACTAGCCATAAGATTTCAATTTAGCTAAATAATTGTGAAAACACCACTGATAACACGAAAAGGATATTTAAAGTTAAAACAGGAACTTGACCACTTGTGGCGGGAAGAACGACCTGAGATCACTCGAAAGGTAACCTGGGCTGCCAGTTTAGGTGATCGGAGTGAAAACGCAGATTACCAATATAATAAGAAAAAATTACGTGAAATCGACAGGCGAGTACGCTACATACGTAAGTGCTTAGAAAACCTGAAAGTAGTGGATTACAGCCCCGAACAAGAAAATAAAGTTTATTTTGGTGCTTGGGTAGAAATTGAAAATGAGCAAGGGCAGGTACTAGAACTTCGCCTTGTGGGTTACGATGAAATATTTGGCCGTCGAGATTACATTTCTATCGACTCTCCTATGGCACGAGCCTTGGTAGGGAAAGAAGAAGATGATGACATTACGGTAAAAACTGAAACAGATGTTAAAGAATGGTGGATAAACCGTATCTGGTACGATCCAACCGATAAACTGTAATAAAGTTAAAACGTTTTCCATGAATACTGACCATACAATCAGGCTTCTCCTGACCCGTCGCGGTGGTATAATTGCCGCCAGTTATTCCAACTAAAATGAAAGCGGTGTAAAAAGGCTAATGCTAGCCACTACATCCTTATTTGCTATTGCCTAGAGCGTATTATGATTATTAACAAAATTGCCGAAGAACTTGCCGTACAAACTTCCCAAGTCAGTGCTGCGGTTAAGCTTCTTGATGAAGGTTCAACGGTGCCGTTTATTGCACGTTACCGTAAAGAAGTCACTCAAGGGCTAGACGACACTCAGTTACGTACGCTTCAGCAACGTCTTACCTACCTTCGAGAACTAGAAGACAGACGCCAAGTCATCTTAAAATCTATTGATGAACAAGGGAAACTGTCTGATGAGTTGAAGCGCACTATAACCGGCGCTGACAGTAAGACCACATTGGAAGACTTATACTTACCTTTTAAGCCTCGTAGACGCACCAAAGGGCAAATAGCCATTGAAGCAGGTCTTGAAGGCTTAGCAGATACCTTATTTGCTAACCCTGACCAACCTATCGACGAATTAGCCGCTGAATATGTTAATGCCGAAAAAGGTGTGGCTGATATTAAAGCCGCGCTTGAAGGCGCTCGCTTTATTTTAATGGAACGGTTTGCTGAAGATGCGGCACTGCTTGGTAAAATTCGTAGCTACCTTGTTGAAAACGCACATATTAAAAGCACAGTAGCAAACGGTAAAGCGCAAGAAGCGGTTAAGTACAAAGACTATTTTGAACACAGCGAAAAGTACAAAAATGCGCCCTCGCATCGCGCCCTTGCTATGTTTCGTGGTCGTAACGAAGGCATGTTGAATATTCAACTTGATGCCGACCCACAGCAAGATGATGCCAGTGCGCCTTCTCACTGTGAACACCTTATTGCTAGCCACTACAATATTATGCACCGCCAACGTCCTGCCGATGACTTCTTAGCGCAAGTAGTGCAGTGGACGTGGAAAATTAAAATCGCCTTACACATGGAAACTGAGTTATTCAGTGGCCTTCGTGAACGCGCTGAAGAAGAAGCGATTGAGGTGTTTGCTAAGAACCTTAACGATTTGCTAATGGCCGCTCCTGCTGGCGCTAAGACCACCATGGGTCTTGATCCTGGTCTGCGTACGGGAGTAAAAGTCGCCATCGTTGATAAAACGGGCAAAGTTGTCGCTAAAAATACCATTTTTCCCCATGCACCTCAGAATCAGTGGGATAAATCACTGCGTACACTCACCACCGTATGTAAGCAACATAAAGTTGAGCTTATTAGTATAGGTAATGGTACAGGCTCCCGTGAAACCGATAAGCTTGTAGGGGAAATGCTGAAAAATAACCCAGAGCTAGGTGCACAAAAAATCGTGGTAAGCGAAGCCGGCGCATCGGTTTATTCTGCCTCTGAATTAGCCTCAAATGAGCTACCTGATTTAGACGTTTCCATACGTGGTGCAGTTTCCATAGCTCGTCGTTTGCAAGACCCGCTAGCCGAGCTTGTAAAAATTGAACCTAAAGCCATTGGTGTAGGCCAATATCAGCATGACGTGAGCCAAAGCCAGTTAGGTAAATCTCTCGACCGCGTTATTGAAGACTGTGTAAATGCTGTGGGTGTAGATTTAAATACGGCCTCACCCGCGCTACTTAGTTATGTGTCTGGGTTAAACAAGACGCTGGCAAATAACATTGTGCAATTTAGAGATACTAATGGTGCCTTCGACAATAGAAAAGCGCTAATGAAAGTCGAGCGTTTGGGGCCAAAAGCCTTCGAACAAGCCGCTGGATTCTTACGTATTGTAAATGGAAGTAACCCGCTAGATGCGTCTGCGGTTCACCCCGAAGCTTATCCTGTGGTTGATAAAATTGTGGATACGGCCGCAGTAGCGGTTAACGATCTTATCGGCAACACAGAGCTACTAAAAACCTTATCGCCTGATACATTTACCAGTGATGCTTTCGGCTTACCCACGGTAAAAGATATTTTGAGCGAGCTTGATAAGCCAGGCCGCGATCCTCGACCTGAATTTAAAACTGCCACCTTTAAAGAAGGGGTAGAGACCATTAAAGATCTTACTCCAGGTATGATTTTAGAAGGTGTTGTGAGCAACGTTGCAAACTTTGGTGCCTTTGTTGATGTAGGTGTTCACCAAGATGGTTTAGTGCATATTTCAGCGCTAACCAACAAGTTCATTTCAGACCCACGGGATGTAGTGAAGGCAGGCGACATCGTAAAAGTTAAGGTACTTGAGGTAGACGTACCACGTAAGCGTATATCGTTTACTATGCGTTTAGAAGATACCCCAACCTCGTCGAATCAAGCAGGCAAAAGCAATAATAGCAATGGCGCTGCTAACGCAAAGTCTAATGGGAGTCCACGAGCTAATGGGTCTGTGCGTGGTAATCCACGCGCAGATAAGCCCAACAAGCGTGGTGGCGGACAAAGCCAGCAGCAAAACAGCGCTATGGGTAACGCCTTTGCCGATGCGTTCGCTAAAGCAAAGAAATAACGCCTAACGCCATTGTTTACTCGCGCGATTATAATTTTAAAGCCAGCATACATGCTGGCTTTTTTGTATCTGTCTGTTGGAAGTTTGTATTTATGAGAGTGGCGCTGTTAAGAACACATATTGTTGGTCGTGGGCGGTAAACGGGGCTAAACAAGCGCTATAAATATTAAGAGATAGGCACCAAACCCTAGGCGCTAGCGGAAAAACCTTCACGGAATGGGGTATAGGCTTGAGTGTAGAAATTTTGGATGCGGCCAATACGGGCTGAATTGGCTTGGCTTTCTTGGTCACTGCCGCTATTGGCTTCATCTTGTAAGGCTTGGTCACCAAATGCTAATGAGCGCGTATCAAAACCACCACCAATCTCATTTGAAGCTTCACTATTACTTTGTGCTCCTTGGCTCGCGGCGCTTGGTGATCCTTGGCTTACAGTATCTTGCTCAACCGTTTGCGCTTGTAAAACAGCTTCGTCTAGTGCCCTTGTAGGGCGTTCAACACCTGCATTATCGGTAATTTCATCAATATCAGGGGGCGTGATATCTGATGCGCTAGGCGATACCGATGATGTTGTAGCGTTGTCTTCAGCGATTTCGCTGCGAGCTTCAAACGATTTTTGAGTAGCTTCTGCTGCCACTTTTAAATCTTGCGCCGAAGGCTCAGCTGGGGCAAGTGCAGCAGCACGGACTTGCTGCATTTTACGAAGGGTTTCTTCAGGGCTATTTAGTTCAGAAATATCAATCGACACTTCACCATCGGTAACATAACGCTTGTTATCTGGCCCAGTGGTATATTCATATTGCGGCGACCCTGCATATTGTCCACCCGCAGCGGCATGCGCCTGCTCGTGAGTACGGACCTCTTGATCACGTGCCTCTAAGTTACTTATCTCTTGCTGTTCTTCTGTTTGCTGTTCAGGCTGTGAGGCTTGCTGTTGGCTTGATTCCTGTTGATCGTGGGCATTTTGTTTACCCGCGCTTTCATCAGAGCCATTGTCTTTTTGTTCGCCAAACACGCTTTCAAACGCGCTTTGCAGTTCAGTTTGGACTTGGGGGCGATCGTAGGTAACAGGCGCAGGCGTTTGTCCCGGATTTCGAGCTTTGTCACTGTCCGAACCTAGGCCTTTTTGCGATGCCCCTTTTTCTGCATCTCCCGACTGAGGGATAGTTTCACGTAATGCATTGTCTCGTCTTGCAGACTCAGTATTAACGTTTGCAGTAGGGTACGCTATGGCCGTGAGGATAGGGGTAACAATGTTCACATTACACTCCTACACTACTACGCTAACGTATCGATTATGGTGCCTATGGTGTCATTAGCCACATCAAGCACCTTGGCGGAAGCCTGAGCATTGATACTGTTGATTTTCAATGACAACAGATTTGTGGTGACATCATCCTGAGGAGAGGGAAGTATGTTGCGTACATTCTGTAAGCTTTGGGTGGCAGCATTGGCTAAAACCGCTTGCGGATCTCGCTCTGCGTTCGTGGTTTGCTGGGCAATATTAGACGCAGCCTGCGTAATACCATTACTGGCATTCTGCAAACCAAATTGTCCGGACAAAATCGCCGAATTTATATTGTTACTATTTACACCTGATATACCAGACATACACTACCTCTACACTCTCATGTGCAATTATTAACCAAATTGCACTAAATGAAAAGGTCTGTACCGCTCATAAGACTTAACTGGCTGTGAAAACGAGCAATATTCTTTCCTCGCGCCTAGTCTTTCACTGGCTCGAACATTAAGGCGCATTAACTCGCAGCCACTATACAACACCTAAACACAACATAAAAAAGCATCGGGTCACGATGCTTTTTGTTGATATACACTTGATGCAAAGCTAAACAAAATATCGGCGCTTTGTTGAGGGTGAGAAATAAAAGGCGCATGTGCTGCGTGGGGTAACACCACCGTATCAGCTTGAGGATGCAACTCGCAAATACGATCTATGCCACTGGTAGGCACTAGGCTATCTAAGCGACCATATAATCGAAGAGTTGGCACCGTTATACGGCCAATGTCTTGGCGTAAATCTTCTGTAGAAAGAATTCTCAAGCCTTGTTTCAGTGCGTGCTGGTCAGGTTCTGGGTATTCACTGATATGCCCGCGAATGGCTTTGATATCTTGGCGGGCAGTATCGCTACCCATCGCTTGAATAGCCAAAAAGCGCTCTAGCGTTCTATTGTAGTTACTCTCTAACTGACTTTCGAACATGGCCAGTAAATCACCTGCAATACCAGGCCAGCAAGGGCCAGCGATGAATCGAGGTGTAGAGGCTATCGTAACTAAACCTTTAAGCGCTAAACCCTTAAATTCTTTGCCAATTAAGGCCAATCTTTGCGCCACCAAACCACCTAAAGACCACCCTACCACTATACTTTCTGGTGGAATATAAGGTGCTATCATTTGTGCTAAAGACTCAGCGTCATAAGGGGAAGGCACGTGCTGAGCGTTTTCACCGAAACCGGGAAGATCGATAGTGGTGACTCGAAAACTATTCGTTAAATAGGGGATAAACGAGGTAAAAGCGCCACTATTCATACCCCAACCGTGAAGGAAAACCAGATCGTTTCCTGTACCTTGAGTTCGGGTGACAAGCGGTGTGTTTGTATGCAAATCTTTCACTGTATACATCCTTTGGCTGTTGCATGAAGAAGCAAACCTAATAGGCTGCCATGTATGCATGATTACCCATTATCTCAAAAAATGCTTAAAGACACGTCATCGTACTGTCGCTACGTGTGAGAAAAAGCGACTTAACATAGGAATTCAAAAATTCACGTACTATGAATCTTTCATGCTTACTATGTTATCAGGCAAGTCCTGCGCCAGTATGTCATTGGTGTGAACATGATATATTTTTTTTCTCGGCCAAAGATCACGGTAATAATCTACTGTCTTTTGGGCCAGTTGGTCGGCACGTTAAGCATAGTGCGTATCAGCAACTGTCGGTACTGGCTTTACATACTTACCCAATAACCACCTTAATTCATGGCTTTAAGTTTCAACATTCACTCACTTCAGGGAAGGTTTTAGCCAAGTGGTTTGTCGGTAAACAGCAACACTTAGCTCATCATACACCGCCTCTACCACACACCACGGCGCAACTTCTCTTACCAGTGCCTTTAAGCTCGTGGCGGCTGGCAACGCGGCATTATAATCAGGCTGCAGTGCTCGCTAAATCCATTGGTAGTGCACTGAATATACCCATTTGCACCAATTGGGCGATTCGACAAGGTATGTCTGCTCAGCATCATCTAGGGAAAGCACAAAGGCTTCAGCATGCTAAGCAGGTGTTTTCATTAACGCCACAATGTATTGATAAACTAGTCGCTTCTAACCCTGATCTTAAGCGCATTGCCATCGTGGATGATGTCATCACTACCGGTGTTACGGTAAACGCCTTAGCAAGCTTATTGAGAGCGCGCTACCCACAACTTAGTATTTCAGTGTGGGCAATGACCTTTACACCGCCCCCGAAAAGCTCACTGCTGGCAGCAAGGTAATCGAAACCGCTACCGCTACAATTCTTACTACCTAAAAACTAGCGACTTACTTAAGAAAGCCTGATTGATAAATAGCATTACTAAGCATTTTGTTCGTACCATACCAATAGCCTCGGAATTGGGTATTGTCGGTAAACCCAATCACTACACCTTTACCTTGCTTTGTGGTTATCACAGCAGGCGTTTCGGCAATAAGTTTCACTAGCTTTTCATCACTGAATCCTGCCAGCAATGGCGCTGAGGTATAACGCGCTGGCGTAGTGAATGGCGTGTAATAATTGTTCACCACCATATTACTGGTTTTAAACATAGGCAGTGTGGCGTCGGTATAACCGTAAAATAGTGGATGGGTGATATCTATTTCAGCTTCATAAACCGCGCCAGCCACCAACTTTCTTGCGTATAACGCCGATTTATCGCCAAACGTTAGTTTGTCTTCATCAAACTTACTGTCTATTTCTTCTCTATCTACTATATCGGCGTTTAACCATTCATTGGCTGCAAAATAACGAAGAGCTGATTTTTGTCCAATCAACACACCGCCATTTTTAACCCAAGTAGATAGTGCGTCTATCGTATCATTCGTCAGCGAATAGCGACCACTGGCAAACACAATATGGGTATAGCCTGACTGTAGTGCGTTACCTAGCTTTTGTTGCTCCACAATACTAACCGGCAACCCCACTCGGGTATCAAAGTAGTGCCACATTTCGCCCACTTCATATTCACTTACGCCCTCACCCCCCACTAGCAATACTTTAGGCGCTGAAATGGGCTGGATTGAGCGGCTTCCAATATCACTGCCTGTAGGCGTTAACCCACTTGCCAGTGCGTAAACCGGAATTTTTAATGCGCTAGCCTGTTCTGTCAGAAGGTTAAGTAAGTTATCAGGTTGTGCTAACCCCGTAGGAATAACAATGCTTCCCGAGGTAAACGTATGGCGCTGATTATTAACCAGCTTAGCTTCAAATGCATTTTCGCTACTTCTTACACTTACCCCTGCTTCTAATAACGATTGAAGCAAGGCTGGCGCGTAATAATCGTTCCATGAAAAGGCGTATGCATAGGCATTGGCAGGTAACGAATCGCTAAGTACAGGCATTGCTAGTTGTGCATTGGCAGCTGTTTTTACGTCGCGAACATCCCGCTTTTCAACCACTTCAAACGGTAAATTAAATGCCATCGCCATGTTCCACGATGACACGTCGTAGAAGGTGTTATTTTCAAACGAGGTTTGGGTTGAGAATATGGACGTGATGAGTCGATACTGCGCTTGGGCGGCAGGAATATAGATAGCACGATTAGCGCGAAAGGTTTGCTTGCCTATTTCAGAATCTTTGCTTACCACCTCGAACTTAATGTTGTGCTGCTTAAGCAGCGACAACATGGCGTTAAACCTGCCGCTATCATTCGATTCACCCACAATGTAACCGCTAATATCACCGTCTTTTGCTAGTGCTTGGGTGTCTTTAACAAACGCAGACTGATAATCTAAAATAGCCAGTTTATTAGCAAGGGCGCCTTCAAAAGTACTTAACGACGTTGTAATTTGGTTTGCGATGGTGGTAGAAAATGCCAATGGCCCGTTGATAGATTCTTGTAAATGCCCGCGAGAGCTCGCTTGTTCGAATAAAATACCTATACTGCCATGTAAATCAGGGTAGGTACTGCCTTTACCGGCGTAAAAGTCGTCAAATGCTTCTTCCGAGAAATACAGCTTTCCTTTTTTATCAAAGGCTTTGGCATGATAAGCCGCCAACGCTTCGGTTAAGGTTACGTTCCCATCCGGTGTAATCGGGTTTTTACGCGAACGTACACCCGGCTGAAAAAAGTAGGTACTATCGGTGCCCATTTCATGAAAGTCGGTAAGAATATGCGGGCGCCAGTAGTGAAATTGCTTTATACGCGCTTGGGACTCAGGGTGAGCCAACAACAACCAGTCACGATTTAAGTCAAACCAATAGTGGTTCGTGCGCCCTGATGGCCAGCCTTCATCATGCTCACGGGTATTACTATCTGCAACAAGTTGCTTTCCTTTGTGCATATTGGCCCATTGCGCGAAACGAGATAACCCATCGGGGTTGAAAGATGGGTCTAACAGCACAATATTGTTGTTCAGCAACGCATCGATTCGCGTACCTTGCCCAGCGGCTAAGTAATAAGCTAGGGCTAATGCAGCATTGGATCCTGAAGGCTCATTACCGTGAATGCTGTAACCCATATAGAAAATAAGTGGCGCACCCGCTTTTACTTTATTGCCTGAATTCATGGCATCGATATGCGCGGTACGCATACTTTCTATATTTGGACGGTTCGACGGTGCAGTAATGGTAAGTAGCAATAGCTCACGATTTTCATGGGTTCTGCCGGTGACTTCTAATGAGATACGGTCGGAATGATTGGCCAATACACGCATGTAGTGTGTAAGTTGATCGTGACGTACGTGCCATTGACCAATGTTCGCACCCAGTACTGATTCTGGCGTCGGAATATCTGGATTATATGTCACATCGGTTGGTAAATAGGCATGAACCGGTTTACCGCCCTTATCGAGAGTGACCATATTGGCATTTGCCGAAGCACATACGCACAAGGCGGTTAACACTACAAATGGCGCAAGCCATTTTTGAAAATTCGAGTTTGAGGCGGTGCGAACCAAAGTTGCGAGCATAGTGATATCCGTCTTGTCGTTATGCGGTTACATCGAAACTAGTCAATACTTGACTGTTTTAGTCAGGTAAATTTGTTATCATTAACCAAATTTTTAATTAATAGGACTTACTGATGATTACTATATCAGAAGAAGCCCAGGCTCACTTCGTAAAACTGTTGGATAAACAAGAGACTGGCACAAATATTCGTGTATTCGTCGTAAATCCGGGCACATCGAGCGCCGAGTGTGGCGTGTCCTATTGTCCGCCAGATGCCGTTGAAGAAACTGATACTCGCTTAGAGTTCAATGGTTTCAATGCAGTGGTAGATGAAGAAAGTGTTCCATTTTTACATGAAGCAGAAATTGATTATGTCACTGATCAAATGGGATCTCAGCTTACACTTAAAGCGCCTAATGCAAAAGCACGCAAAGTCGCTGATGATGCGCCTTTGGCTGAACGCATAAAGTACATGATTGAAGCTGAAATCAACCCTCAACTTGCTAGCCATGGCGGCCAAGTCATGTTGGCTGAACTTACCGAAGATGGCTTTGCTATTCTTCAGTTCGGCGGCGGCTGTAACGGTTGTTCTATGGTTGATGTCACGTTGAAAGACGGCATTGAAAAGCAAATGCTTGAGCAATTTGCTGGAGAACTAAACGGTGTTCGTGATGCTACTGAACATGAAGCCGGTGAGCATTCTTACTACTAAGATGTTGTATCTCAACTATGTTTGATGTGCACAAAAGCTGGCGACGATTTAAATTAGGCCTTGCCTTGTTCGTTGCTGGCGTTGTGCAGCTTTTCACGTTAAGTCATCTAAGCACCTTCCTTTACTATTATTCTGTTACCACCTTGCTGGTAGGCTTTGTGATTGCCATGTCTGGCTATATAGGCATTTTCATGCAGCGTTTCGCCTTTTTAAAAGACAAGAAAATCCCCTCTAGCTTTAAAGACGATTAGTCGTTTACCTTCCGTTTTTTCACTCATACGTTTTCTTACATACTTTTGCTAATTCTCACGTTCAATGACCTTGTACTGGGCCGCTGATTGCACGTAGTCTAGTATTTATAACCTTACATTGGTTGTTCTTAACGTCATGTTTGTGACGGTTTTGCATACGTTTTTTGTCGTGCTTATTAAAGGGGGCTTAGATGAAAACCATTGGGCTTATTGGTGGTATGAGTTGGGAATCAACGGTTAGCTATTACCAAGTAATTAACCGGCTGGTGAATAGCCAACTTGGGGGACTACACAGTGCAAAAATATGCCTCTACTCGGTTGATTTTGCCGAGATAGAAGCTTTCCAGCGTAGCGGTGAGTGGGATAAAGCCGCCGATGCGTTGAAGCACGCCGCCCAGTCATTGGAGGATGCCGGCGCCGACTTTCTACTTATATGTACCAACACCATGCATAAGGTCGCTGCACAGGTAGCAAGCGCAGTAGCCATTCCTTTGTTGCATATTGCCGATGCCACCGGCGTGGCCCTGTGTGAAAACTCGGTCAAAAAAGTGGGCTTGTTAGGCACCCAATTCACCATGGAACAGGCGTTTTACAGCGAACGATTAGCGCAACAGTTTGATTTAGATGTAGTCGTGCCAGATAGTGACGACAGATTAGCCGTACATAAAATTATTTATGAGGAATTATGCAAAGGGGTTATTTGTGAAAAATCCCGTGACGCGTATATTGATATTATCAACAAACTAAAGGCGCAAGGTGCACAGGCCGTTATTTTAGGCTGTACCGAAATTGCCTTGTTGGTAAAGCAGTCAGACACTGATATGCCTCTTTACGACACCACAGCGCTTCATGCTGCTGAGGCTGTGAAAATGGCGCTAGAATAATCAGATAACAATATTTTGCCTATAAAAGGAAATGCTATGTTTAGTCATGTAATGATTGGCGCGAACGACATTGAAGCCTCGAAGAAATTTTACGATGCCTCTCTTGCTGTATTTGGATACGATGAAGGTGTTTACGATGAACACGGGCGTGTTTTCTACTTCACCCCGAAAGGTGTATTAGCCCTTACCAAGCCAATTAACGGCGAAGCCGCTACCCACGGGAATGGTTCAACGATTGGTCTTGCGGCGGCAAACCCTGGGCTTGTTGATGAATGGCATAAAGTGGGCGCAGCCAATGGCGGTGTTCCTTGTGAAGATCCTCCCGGTATTCGTGGTACCGAAGAACGCCAGTTGTACCTTGCGTATTTACGCGACCCTTCTGGCAATAAACTATGCGCAACTCACTTCGTTAAGAAATAGCCGAGAGTTTTTACACAGCTTTGAGCTTACAAACAGCCTTGAGCTTATAAACATCTACGATAAGCTCGTCAGTGCTACACTGGCGAGCGATTAGTCAAAATAGGTAAGCGACCATGACACCAGTAGAAACCGGGCTTGCTTACGATCAAATTACCCAGCGCTGGACTCGCCCAGAGTTTAATCGTAACAATGGTATTGCTCAGCATAAGGTCGCATTATCATTTCTTGACGTATTTCCGTCAGAACATGACTCCCCCCGAGCAACCTCAAATCTTCCGCCCTTAGCCCTTGATGTAGGGTGCGGATGTACGGGTAGATTTATTGATTTACTGCATGACAACGAGTTTGTTGTAGAGGGCATAGATATCTCAAGTGAGATGCTGACGTTAGCCAGAGAAAGGCACCCTAACAACACGTTTTATTTTGGTGACATTTGCACCTTCAACTTGCCCCATCAGTATCGTTTTATCAGCGCTTGGGACAGCCTGTGGCACGCACCACTTCACAGCCAAGCGGCGCTAATTACCAAACTTTGCAATGCACTACAGCCAGGTGGCATATTGATATTTAGTTGTGGCGGTGTGGATGAACCCGGCGAACATACCAACACCATCATGGGGCCTGAAGTTTATTACGCTTCACTAGGTATCAACGGTTATGTGCGCCAAATTATCGAAGCCGACTGCTTTATTCGGCATATTGAATACGAGCAGTTGCCCGAGTTTCATACCTATTTTGTGGTGCAAAAGGCAATACCGCAAAAATAGTCGGGTATTATTTTATTCAACTTTGTATTGTTTGCTTAACTTAAATAACGCTAGTAACGAATGAACCCTTTATATCTTCGCCTTGATAAGGTTGCCGACGCCATTACAAAAGCGCCCGCGCGTGCCAGTGACCTTAGTCAACTTGCCTCCCTCGCGTGTACCTCTGAGTACCATCTTCATCGCGCATTTAACGCAAAGTTTGGTATTAACATTGGCGACTACGCTAGACAGCTTCGGTTGCACGAAAGCGCGTATAAATTAGCGTTTCGGCCACAAAAACGCATATTGGATATTGCGATAGAAGCGGGATTTAGTTCCCATGAAGGCTATGCCAAAGCCTTTAAAAAACATTATCGCCTGACGCCTTCAAGCTTTCGAAAAACACCTAACATTGAAGCGCTACATCTAGGCACGCTCGTCACCTCGCTATTAAACGCAAACGAAAAAGGAACGTCGGTACTTATGAACGCTTCACATAACGTAAATAGCGCTTCTGAAAATCATCAACTCGATGTGTCAGTGGTTCAATTTCCAGCCCTAGAGATTGCGATGATGATGCATGTCGGCCCACCTAGCCGCATTATGAGCACGGTAGGTGAATTTATTACGTGGCGCAGAGAAAACAAGCTTCCTCCATCCACCAACCGCACTTTCAACTTACTGTATGATGACCCTGACAACACCCCACATGAGTTTTACCGGTTTGGTGTGGCGTGCCAAATTTTTGCGCCTATTACTGGGTCAATTCCTGCGCCAAGTAGCCAGCCCGCAAAAACAAGCGATCCTATCGCCACGCAGCAGTCTACAGTTACCAATCACGCTAACGTCATCACCACTACCATACCGGAAGGTTACTGCGCTAAAGTCCGCCATATTGGCACCGATGCAGCGTTAGGGGCGGTGGTGCACGGTTTATATCACCAGTGGTTGCCTGATACACAATTTGAACTAAGAGACTTTCCTATTTTTTTAGAGCGTATTCGCTTTTTCCCCGACGTAGCCGCACATGAAGCCGTTACCGATATATTTCTGCCTATCGAGATTGCTAAGTGATGTGGCCTTTTCCTTTGGCTAGGCTTAATTTGGTTTAGATTAGCTGTCGCACAATGCATTGCGCTGACTTAGCCGTTCGAAGCTCCATCCAAGCGTAATACCACGAGCAAGTAAGAACGCCAGCAATGCATACCACAAGCTTATATTGCCGAGAGACTGAGTAAAAAACCATACGGGGAAATATACTGCGATAGCACTAATAATCATGGTGTCGCGCATAGAAGATGACTTTGTAAGGCCAACAAATACACCGTCGTACAAAAAGCACCAATGTGCCAGCAGTGGCAGAATAACCATTAAAGGAAGGTAGGTTAATGCTGCGCTTACAATATTTTGATGTTCAGTTAGTAAGCTTATTATACCGTGACCGCCAAAATAGAAGATAGCGCTGTAGCCTATTGCAAAAAGCGATGACCAAAATAACCCTTGGTACGTTCTGCGTTTTATTTCTGACGCATTGTTTGCGCCTTTGGCTTCACCCACCAGCGCTTCCACTGCGTAGGCGACCCCATCTAATCCTAGCGCTATTAATACGAAAAACTGCAGCAGAATAGCATTCACTGCCGCCGGCATTTCACCGAACCGCACGCCTTGTATCGTCAAAAACGCTAAGCAGGCTTGTAGCGCTAAATTACGCAATAGCATATCAGTGTTGAGCTTCATCAGTATTTTACGCGCTGCACGGTTGAACCAGCTTGCTTGTGGAGTAATACCTCTCACTTGCTTTAAGGCAACATACATCGCCATAAATGCCATGGAATATTCAGCAATAATACTGGCTAAGGCAACTCCAGCCACCGACATAGACAGCCCGTAAACGAAAGTAATATCTAATCCTGCATTCACGAGGTTGCCGATTATCTGAATAATCATCACCGTGCGCGTTTTTTGCTGGCCCACCAAATAACCGATAAGCGCTAAATTAAGCATAGCCGCTGGCGCGCCCCATACTCTAACCTGATAATACTCCGTCAAATGCACCGCCACTGCATCTGATGGGCTCGCCAATGCCAGTCCTGCTGTGAGTATAGGCGCTTGTAATATGAGCAAACCCAGCCCTAAAATTGAGGCGACAGCAAGGGTCTGCCAAAGCACTTTGGCAGAGGAAAGTGTTGCATCTTTATGCCCTCTTGCCTGTGCGCTTAAGCCTGTTGAAGACATGCGCAGAAAACCACACACCCAGTAAATTTGGGTAAGAATAAGCGCCCCAACTGCCGCACCGGCTAACATGGCGGGCGCCGACATATGCCCTAAAACAGCCGTATCCACCAAACCTAGTAAAGGAGTGGTAATATTGGCCAAAATCATGGGCAGCGCTAAAGTGAGTAAGCGTGTATGATCGTGCCAAAACGACTCAGATTGGTGTAGAGATTGCTTATGTTTATGCTCTTGCACTCGCTTTTGCATTAATTATAGTCTCTGCATTAGTAGAACGCCGTGCTGACACGAAGTACAAAGCACTGCTATTAAATCAACTTCAACTCGGAGAAAACATGAAGTTTATCATGCCTTTCAATATCATTTCGTGGATTAAATGTGACGCTATATTGGCGCAAATGAAAGGCAACCGACCACACTGGTTAGCACTTTTCTCTCTTGTTTGTTTTTCTGGCTATAGTCTGGCTGCTACTGATAACACTACGCAGCCAACCCGTGAAATTCTCACTCAAAACGGTGTTATTTTGCTGTATCATCATGTGTCTAACCACACGCCGAAAAGCACCAGTATATCGCCAGATATGTTTAAACAACATATGGTGTATTTAAAGCAACATCACACAGTTTTGCCTTTAGCAAAAGTCGTTGATGCTATCCAAAGTAAAACACCTCTGCCTGCCAACACTGTGGTGATAACCTTTGACGACGGGTACGAAAACATCCTCAAAAATGCCCACCCGATTATGGTTGATATGGGCTTCCCGTATACAATATTTATCAACCCGGGGGAAATTGGTACCAATAGAAGCCAACTCACGTGGGCACAAGTTGAGGCAATGCATAACGACGGCGTTACTTTCGCTAACCATACACTTGACCACTTGCATATGCTGGATGGCAGAGTTTCTTCCAACGGCGCTGATAGCGGAACTAATGACGAAGCATGGCTTAATAAGGTATGGCAGAATGTTGCTGAAGCCGAGGCTATTATTGATAGCAAAATTGGCGAATCACTTAAATATCTGGCCTATCCCTTTGGTGAGTTCAATCAAAAGCTAGCAGATAAGCTGGCGCAAGAGGGCTACATTGCGTTCGGACAGCACTCAGGCGCTGTAGGCCCTCACAGTAATTTTCAAGCATTACCTCGCTTTCCTGCAGCTGGCCCTTATGCCAACTTAACCACACTAAAAACTAAGCTAAACAGTATTGCTATGCCGGTCTTATCGACCAGCTTTGAGGGTGAGCATATCCCAGAGGTAAATCGAGATACGGTGCAAGGTTCTAGTGACGAATCGAGAGTCCCCCCTATAACGCTAACGATTAAGGGCGATGATGTCCGCTTAAGCCAAGTAAATTGCTTCTTTTCAGGCTCTGTGGTTGAAACCAACGTTGAAGGCAATGCGGTTACCTTCAGTATTACTCAAGCACTTCCTGTAGGCCGTTCGCGAGTAAATTGTACCGCTCCGAGTAACTCTCAATCAGGAAGGTATTATTGGTATTCTCAGCCATTTTTTGTTGCAGATAAGAACGGGAATTACCCAGATTAGTTAAGCTGAAAGTGCATGAACAAAACGCACGAAGGTGCCGTTCACTGATTGCTCTTTAAAATTAACGTTTTGATAAAACCGAATGGCAGCAATATTACTAATTTGCACGTCTAGCACCAATGCCTGCTTTTTAAGTTCTATGGCGTAATCACGCATATGGGCAATCATAGCCCTGCCGATTCCGCCGCGCCGAGCAATGCTATCTACCGCCACGTGACCTAGCATAAGCTCTGTTGTACTTGGCGGCGTTAAGCCTACAGCAACCGCTTGATTACGCATTAGCACTGCCATTGCATCATCGAGATTGTAGAAGGTGGTAATACTGTCTAACGAAGCACGGTCAAATACTGGCCCCAACTTGGTATGCCACGCCGTAATGACACCTACAACAACGTCATCGACTACCGCAACCCAGTGATTATTGCAGCCATATTGCCCATACTTACCTTTCCATGCATGGGTTAAAAAATCGAGAGTATGACTTGTATCGCCATTGCCAAAAACGGAAACCAATAGATCTTCAGCGGCACTTAATAATAAGGGAACCGCTTGGTCAGCATCAGACACAAGACCTTGTCGGATTTTTATATCCATGCCTACCATACCTACCTATAGTGCCGAGTTTGAACTAAATGATGATGTAATCGCTGGCATATCATTGAGAATTTGCTGTGCGTCACTAATCGACAACTTGCCAGGCTCACGTTTTGGTTTAAAACGCCCTATCACCTGTGCTTTAGGATTAATAAGCACTACCGACGCACTATGATCGACAAGATAATTAGGATTATCTGTACTTTCTGCAATCGCGTACATCATGCCCAAGTTTCGAGCGAAGGGAAACAAGGCTTTATGCTCACCGGTCGCGGCAATAAAGTTGGGGTTAAAGTAGCTAATGTATTCGTCGAGCCGAGCTATTGAGTCACGGTTAGGATCAATAGAAATAAACACGACTTTAATAGGAAATTCAGACTCAATAGCCTGCATTTGTGGGTAAATGCTGTTCAATTCGGCCATCGTAGTCGGGCAAATATCAGGGCAAAACGTATAACCAAGAAACAACAAGCTCCACTGATTTTCTAGCGAAGCTTGGTTAAATTCATTTCCTTTGCTGTCAGTCAGCGAAAAAGGCGCAATGGCGCGAGGCTCAGGGTAAGCTTGAAAATATTCGGGAGAACTGCCATTAGACTGCCCCGTTGGCGACAAATAAATTGCCCCAAACACACCAGTCAATAATGCTAATAATGCAACAACGCCTACAAAAATCCGTCGGTTCATAAACTCAGTGGTACGTAGTGATCGAATAACAATACTACAAACAATACCATGAGATGAACAATTGAGAACTTAAAAGTTTTCATCGCGGTTTGGCTAGTGGCCGCAAATTTCAGTTTTACCGCGTAATACATAAAACCAACGTTAAGAAGTGACGAGCCAACAAGGTAAATTAAATCACTCATGCCCACCAAGTAAGGCAATAGGCACACCAAGCTAAGCAACACGGTATAAAGTAGCACCGAGGTTTTAGTAAATTCTATTCCATGGGTAACCGGCAGCATGGGCACTTTCGCTTTCGCATAATCTTTTTCGCGATGAATCGCCAACGCCCAAAAATGCGGGGGAGTCCACGTAAATACAATGAGTACTAACAACAACGCATGCGCATGAATTTCCCCGGTGACAGCAGTCCAGCCGAGAAGCGGTGGTGCAGCACCTGCGATACCACCAATCACAATATTTTGCGGCGTAGCCCGTTTTAAAAACATGGTATACACCACGGCATAGCCCACCAAGCTAGCAAGGGTAAGCCAAGCGGTAAGCATGTTCACCCATATGCTCAATACAACAAAGCCCATAACGCCAAGGGCCGCTGCAAACCAAGATGCTTTGGCGATACTCACTTTGCCTTTAGCCACAGGCCGATTGAAAGTACGTGCCATTTGGCTATCGATTTTATGGTCGACCACATGATTAATCACTGCGGCCGATGCCGACAACATACCAATACCCAGTAATCCACACACCAACGCGGTTGCGTCTACCCAGCCCGGCGAGGCTAAGCACATCCCCACTAACGCCGTGAGTAAAAGTAGCATCACCACATTAGGTTTTGTCATTTCGTAATAGTCGCGCCAGCTGATCTTTGCGTGCGAGCGGCTCTTTACTTGCGGGCTTGGCGACTGCTTACCTGCAACAGCGTTATTCAAAGGGATAGATTTAGCCATGATGACCTCCAGTAGAGTAGGAGAAAGAAGAGGTTGAAGGAGCAACTGACCACGTCAGCCATATCAATGTGAGTAACAGCATGGCGGCAACCGCATTGTGCGATACCGCGATAAACAAAGGTAAACTAAACAAAACGTTACTTAGACCAAGCGCCACTTGTACGCATAACACCCCAAGCATGAGTACACACCCTTTTTTCACCGCCGGTGACAACTTACTGCTTCGTAACCACATGAAAGCTAATACCGTAAGGTAAATAAAGGTAATTACAGCGCCGAACCGATGCACGATATGCATGGTGGCTCGCTCACCGTAATTGTGTGCGCCAAACTCATAGTTTTGTGCTTCGGGCACACTGTACGCGCCTTGAAAATCTAACCGCTGCTGCCAGCCCGGCTCACAAATAGGCATATCGGTACAGGCGAGGGCAGCGTAGTTGGCTGATGTCCAGCCGCCTAAGGCTATTTGCCCTACTAAAATCGCCATACCTAAAAATGCCATTGCAGTCAGCTTGTTGTTCTTATTCGGGTATTGGGCCCCCTCGCGTAACGGTAGCGCCGTATTGCTTTTAGGTTGTTGCACGCTAACTGAGCTGTGTTTTCTAAGGCGTAAATAAAGTAAAAATAAACAACTTAGTACCGTAAAGCCTCCTAACAAATGCCCCATAACCACCACAGGCAATAAATTAAGGGTGACGGTCCACATGCCAAGCGCCGCTTGAAAAGTTACAAGACCGAGCAGCAACAAAGGCAGCTTAACGGGTGTGCCTTTATGGCGCTGCCTTACCGCGATAATGGCAATCGCCAAAATACATAGCCCTAACGCCCCTGCAAAATAGCGGTGAATCATTTCGTTCCATGCCTTATGCGCTTCTACTGGGCGCTCCGGAAACGCTGTATTGGCCGCAGCAACTTTCTCATCACTTAACGGCACGGTAAGGTTACCGTAGCATCCCGGCCAATCAGGGCAACCAAGGCCAGCGTCGGTAAGGCGAGTATAGGCCCCTAAAATGATGACTACTGCGGCAAGAAAAAGGCTAAACAGCACCAGTTTTTTCATAGCACCTCCTACCCAATTCGAGACAGTTTCAGAAGCTTTTTAATGTCAGCCAGCATGCTTCGGCTTTCCATTACAGCAGTGCTTCTGTCACTGTCTATTTGGTAATACAACATGGCGTTATTTAAGGTATCGACGATATACACACTTTGCTGTTTAAGGTTGGTGATAGGCGCATCGCTGACGCTCAAGGTATGCACGTTGGCGTACTCAGATAGTTGCTCTAGTGCTGTTACATCACTTTTTCCAGTGAACAAAACTAACGCTTGTGCCCTGTCAGACTCTTTGCCTAAGGCCAGCCACACTTGGTTAATGCTAAACAATGCATTTTCACAAATGGCATCACAATTTTCGGGCAAGACATACAAAAAGCGCCATTTTGGCTCTGTGCCTTCTAAAAGCGATGAAACATCAATGGTAGGCTGCAGCAACGCACCTTTATTGGTAGCACCTTGGTTGAACCAGTCATTTTCTAACGCAAGCTTAGCTAAAATAACGGGTAGCACGAACACGGCGACCATAATAATTAAGGTTTTCTTCGAGGCCGGATTACTCATATTGACGTCCTTTTTTCATAATTGCGAAACCGCCAATCAAGGCGGCTGCGATAGCAAGACCAAACCATTGAATGGCATAACCCAAGTGCTTTTCAGGCGGCATAACAACACGGTTATAACGCCTAACAAAAAGGTCATTCTTTGCCGTAAGTACTACGACATAGGGTAATAAGTTAAGTGATAGCAATTCACTGGCGGTACTGATTGAAATTTGCTGAATACGTGCCGGAAAGCGTGATGCTGATGTAAGCGTTTCTTTTACTAACGGGTTATGACTGGGCTGACTCACCACCCCTTCAAATTGTTGTGAGTGGTGGCTAATTTTCACAGCTGGTAGCGAGCGCGATAAATCTGGTGCAGGCAACCAACCATAGTTAACCAAAACCCACCCTGCGTTGGTTTGCACTGGCGCCAGTACGTCGTAACCTACTCGTTGTTCATGTATTTGGTTATCGAGCAATAACACCTTGTCGCCGTTTGGCGTACCTTCAAAAGAAACGGTTCGATCTTCGGGCGCTTTCATTGAAAAGGCATCGATGAGCGACAAGCTTTCTTTCCCCTGTTTTTCGGTTATGCTAGCGATGCGTTGTTGCTTTTGTGCCATTCGGTCTAGTTGCCAGAACCCCAAGCCACACATCGCCATTACAGATAAACTCGTAATGACGATAGCGATTAATTTGGATGCTCTCACCTGATTCATTTGGCTAACCTGCACACTACTATTGAGGTTTATATGTTGGTAAAAATAATCTTGGTTGCGTTGGTACTTTTCATGATCGTTAACCTTTTTATGGCCATGCGTGTCATGATGAAAAACGATCCCAAAGACGGTCCTATGAGCAAATACATCGGTCGCAGGGTGCTCACTTCTGCCATCATTGTGATTTTAATTTTAGTGGCAATTGGCACCGGTTTAATTACGCCAAACCCTCGACCATACTAGGCTTGGAGGCGCTTTTATCTGCTTTTATAAAACGTAAACAAAGATATAAAGCATGACCCACACCACATCAACGAAGTGCCAATACCAACTCCCAGCTTGAAAAGCAAAGTGGTTGTGCGGTGTAAAATGTCCTTTTAGCACTCTAAAAAACATGACAATAAGAATGATGGTGCCAAGGGTAACGTGCATACCGTGAAAGCCCGTCAGCATGAAAAAGGTATTGCCGTAAATGCCTGACTGTAGCGTTAGTCCCAAGTCACGGTAGGCGTGAACATACTCTTCCACCTGTAAGAATAAAAACCCAATTCCCAACAAGATAGTGATGCCTAACATGACGGTGAGTTGCTTGCGTTTGTTCTGCTCCAAACCTACATGGGCAAAATGCAATGTAATTGACGATATAAGTAAAATAACTGTATTAATAGTGGGTAAACCAACGGCACTCATTTCTTGTGTAGTGATGCCCCCAGGGGTAGATACTAGCGGCCACATGGCTTCAAATGTGGGCCATAGCACTTCGTTAGTCATCGCATTATTCGATGCACCGCCTAACCAAGGCACTGAAATGAATCGGGCGTAATAGAGTGCCCCGAAGAAGGCTGCAAAGAACATAACTTCAGAGAAGATAAACCAACTCATGCCCTGTCGGTATGAACGTCCTAATTGGTCGCTGTATAGCCCTGACATAGACTCATCAATTTGGTTTTTGAACCATCCGACCAGCATCACCATTAGCACTACAATCCCTGCTAGGAGTATGTGCCCGCCATAGCCGGACTCTCCTTTAGTGGCTTCAATCACGAAGTTGCCCGCGCCAACGGCAATTAAAAATAACGCCACCGCACCTACAATAGGCCACGGGCTTTGTGCTGGTACATAATACTTCTGATATTCGGGGTACTTCTGATATTCTTGCTGCATTACTCTCTCCTTATCCCAATACCTGTTATTTACCACTTTCAGGTTGAGGGACCATGTAGGGATTCGGTTTTGTTTTCATGTCACTCGCTCGCGCGGTCACATCAAACAGGGTGTATTGCACAGTAAAATAACTAATATCTTCTGGAAGCTGTGGGTCGACATAAAACTGCATCGGCATATAAGCCTCGGCACCAGCGCTTAAAGGCTGCTGGTTAAAGCAAAAGCATTCCGTTTTATTTAAATATAGCGCTGCCATACCCGGCGACACCGATGGAATAGCTTGCGCCATCATATTGTTAGATGCCGGATTTCTTACGTAAAACGACACCGTATTAAGCTCCCCTGGATGCACTTTCATACGGCTAGTTTGCGCACGAAATTCCCACGGCATACCGGTATTCGTTCGGGTGATAAATTCCACCGTTATCTCACGGCTTTCATCTATTTCGACAGACTCATATACCGCTGCGGTATTTTCGGTTTTTCCATTAATACCGGTAACATCGCAAAATACGTCGTAAAGCGGCACTAAGGCGAACCCAAAACCAAACATGCCAAACACTATAACGACGAGTTTTATCACCATTTTGTTGTTTGCATTTGCTTGTGTCATGGTTACCTCCCGTGCCTACTTTTTGTGCTGATACATCACCACAATTTAGCGACTACATTACCTGCTTTGCCTTCATTACCTGTGCTGCTTGTCTTATTTCCTACTTAACAACGGGCGGCGTTTCAAAGGTGTGATAGGGCGCAGGAGAGGGAATTTCCCACTCTAGTCCCTCAGCACCTTCCCACACTTGAGCGGATACTGGCTCACCTTGCTTCTTACAGGCCTTAATTAACAATGCTAAGAAGATGAGCTGTGACAGCCCAAAGGCAAAGCCGCCAAGACTTATCCACTTATTAAAGTCGGCAAACTGTAAGGCGTAGTCAGGAATACGACGTGGCATACCCGCCAGCCCCACAAAGTGCATAGGGAAGAACAACACATTTACCGACACTAGTGAGCACCAGAAATGCCATTTTGCTAGCCCCGTGTCGTACATTTTGCCTGTCCATTTTGGTAACCAGTAATACACCGCAGCCATAATCGAGAAGATGGCGCCAGTGACCAGTACGTAATGGAAATGTGCGACCACGAAATAGGTATCGTGGTATTGGAAGTCCACCGGCACGATAGCCAGCATTAATCCTGACAAGCCGCCGATGGTAAACAATACGATAAACGCAATGGCAAACATCATGGGCATTTCAAAGGTTAGAGAGCCCCGCCACATAGTCGCCACCCAGTTGAAGACCTTCACGCCTGTAGGCACCGAGATAAGCATAGTGGCAAACATGAAGAACATTTCCATATACACCGGCATGCCGGTGGTAAACATATGGTGAGCCCACACAACAAAAGAAAGCAGCGCAATAGAGCCGGTGGCGTACACCATTGATGCGTAGCCAAACAGCTTCTTACGGGAAAACGTAGGGACAATTTGAGAGATAATACCAAAGGCTGGCAATATCATGATGTACACCTCAGGATGCCCAAAGAACCAGAAGATATGCTGGAACATAACGGGGTCACCGCCACCTGCCGCATCAAAGAAGCTGGTGCCGAAGAACTTATCCGTCAGCACCATGGTAACCGCTCCGGCCAACACCGGCATTACTGCAATAAGCAAGAAAGCAGTAATAAGCCAAGTCCATACGAATAAGGGCATTTTCATCCATGTCATGCCAGGAGCTCGCATGTTGAATATGGTCACGATGACGTTAATGGCGCCCATAATGGAGGAAATACCCATGATATGTACCGAGAACACGAACAATGCGGTTGAGTCACCACTATAGGTGGTAGAAAGTGGCGCATAGAAGGTCCAACCAAATGCAGGGCCGCCGCCTTCTAAAAATAGCGAGCTAAGTAGAATAAGAAAGGCGCCAGGTAATATCCAAAAACTCCAGTTATTCATTCGCGGCAGAGCCATGTCTGGTGCACCTATCATCATAGGAATTAGCCAATTGGCAAGCCCTGTAAAGGCTGGCATTACCGCACCAAATACCATGATAAGACCGTGCACAGTCGTCATTTGATTAAAGAAGTTTGGCTCAACAATCTGTAATCCAGGCTGAAATAGCTCAGCACGGATCACCATGGCCATGGCACCACCAATCAAAAACATAATAAAGGCGAACCATAGATACAAAGTGCCTATATCTTTATGGTTAGTGGTAAACAACCATCGGGTTATTCCTTTTGGAATATGGCTATGATGGTCATGATCTTCGTGATGCGCCGAGGTATCCGGCGCAATGACATCAGTTGCTTTACTCATTACGCACTCCTAGTTCCCATTAACAACGGCGTTAACATCTTTGGCCTGCACCATATCACCCGTGTTATTGCCCCACGCATTTCGTTCGTAGGTCACCACAGCCGCAATGTCTTTCAGGCTTAACATTTTTCCAAACGCCTGCATGGCCGTACCGGTTTTACCGTTCAACACAATATCAATATGTGCAGTTTGGTCTTCAAGTACCATCTCACTGCCTTTAAGCGCAGGGAAAACGCCGGGTAAACCTTCGCCGTTAGGCATATGACAAGCCGCACAAGTGGCGTTGTAAACCCGCTTGCCTTCATCCATAAGTTCATCCATCGACATATTCATCGACAGTAAACGCTGCTCTTCTTCTTTCGCTTGGCGAGCGGCTTCTTCTTGTTCGTTTATCCAAGCATCAAATTCAGCAGGCTCTTTAGCAATGACCACAACCGGCATAAAGCCATGATCTTTGCCGCATAGCTCGGCACACTGTCCACGATAAACACCAGGCTCATTTACCTTTGCCCAAGACTCGTTAATAAACCCAGGGTTAGCATCTTTTTTCACTGCAAAGTCCGGTACCCACCACGAGTGAATAACGTCATCAGAAGTAATAAGAAAGCGCACTTTTTGCCCTGTGGGGATGACCAACGGACGGTCGACCTCCAACAGATAGTTCGTGCCTTTTTCGAATTTGTTTTCAATTTGCTCTCGCTGCGTCGCCATTAACGAATAGAACTCAACGTCCCTGTCCATATACCGGTAGTGCCACTTCCACTGGGAACCAGTAACGACAACGGTAAGATCGGGTTCGCTGGTATCTTCCATCGCTATAAGGGTTTTAGCGGCAGGAATAGCCATAAGAATAAGAACGATGAAAGGCACGACCGTCCATGCAATTTCCACTTTTACATTTTCATGGAAGTGAGCGGGCTTAGCGCCTCTGGATTTACGGTGCAAGTACATGGAGGCAAACATAACCCCGAAAACTGCAACAGCAATTGCGATACAGATAAAGAACATCAACATATGCAGGTCGTAAACTTGACCACTTATGTCTGTTGCGCCTCGGCGCAAATTTATGGAAGAGCCTTCGCCCGTTGCTGCATCAGCAAACAGTAGTGGCGAGGTAAGCAAAAGTGGAAGCCCGTAAAGCCACTTTGTCACTTGTGTCGCCGCTTGTGTCGTTACTCGTTTCACTCAACACCTCCGTTATAACAGAAGCATTGACGCACTGGTTGCGCTGCGCTTCTGGCAACTGATACCCGAAATCCAACTTTTAACTTAACTATCTAGCCTTAGTTGTAAACCAAAGTTGCAGCTATTGTTATTATTTTGTTAAATACAGTATAAGAATTGCTCAATAAAACGCACAAGTCTAGTCTTTTCTGAGAAAAAACAATTGCAGCGTTGAATTTTTAATCAAAAGTTGTATGTAAGAGAAATGACACATACAACAGCGTATGGATGCTGTAGCGATAATTAGTGAGCTTGTTTGAAACGCTCATTTTGAACGAGATAGGCAAATAGAAGCTGCCAATAAGTTTCTTATAATCAAAAGCTAGTTGCGTAATTTTGATTATTTTTCAAACAAAATAGGTGACAAAAATAGCGCTAGCTAGCACTGAAAAAGGTGACATAAATAGAAGAAAATATGTGGGAGCGGTATCTGGTGGCTTTTAAGAGATTTCTTAGGCTTAAATACGATTATGGTGTAAGCAAGGTATGGTAAACATACAAAAAAGCGGCCTATAAGCCGCTTTCTTTACTAAATAGCTAAAAGGTTACATCCAGTCAGCATTTCGAATAACACCAACGGCAATCCCTTCAATGGAGAAAGGCTCTGACGCTAAGTCGACTTTAATAGGTGAAAATTCATCATTTTCAGCGTGAAGTAATACTTCGCGGCCACGCTTTTCAAGGCGTTTAACAGTAACGTCTTCATCGACACGTGCCACTACCACCTGCCCATTATGGACATCCGTAGTACGATGCACGGCTAGCAAGTCACCATCAAGTATACCAATGTCTTTCATACTCATACCGCTTACACGAAGTAAGAAGTCAGCGTGAGGCTGAAACAGGGCAGGGTCGACCTTATAATGAGACTCTATATGCTCTTGCGCTAGAATCGGCTCGCCCGCAGCCACTCGGCCAATAAGAGGAAGCCCTTCTTCTTCAGGGGTTTCATCTTCAAGAGGAATATTCAACTTAATACCACGAGAAGTGCCTGGAAGGATTTCGATGACGCCTTTACGGGCCAACGCTTTTAAATGTTCTTCAGCGGCATTTGCAGAACGAAAACCTAAATGACGGGCAATTTCTGCACGGGTAGGCGGCATGCCAGTTTCGAGCATCGTTGTTTTTATAAGCTCGAGAACTTCTGTTTGTCTTGCTGTGAGTGGGCGCATAAAAGACCTGTCTGTCTATACAGTTCCTGTAAGTATATACACCTAAAAGGAAATGACAAGCATTGGATGCTATTTACATGCTTCGAACACTTGCCATAAAAAAAGAGCCCTACCTTAGTAGAGCTCTCTGCAAACATCTACTAATGCACCCATATAGCGCTAGAATAGGTAGACGTTTGTATTTCAAGGTTCCCTGAATCAGCTTTGCGCACTTTCAAATTTCCGTAATCTTGACCTTGCCGACTTGCAAACGCAGGACCGCGCCACCTTACAAAGCCATCGGTTCCAAAGCTAACAAGATGGCTATAAATGTTAAGTGAGAAATCGGCTGTATTATGGCTAACGCCAATAAGATTCTGGTTTTGTTCAGTAGTTACGTCAGCTTGAATATTCGTTATATCTGCAGGTATGCTCGCACGCAAGCTCTCGGTAAGCGCCTCACCAGAAAAGTCATAAACAATCAGCTCATCATCATAATTCGTACACGCTAATTCCGGCTGCTCATCTGAGTCTGCATTAATAGTAATTAGCTGATCGCATATACCGTCCACCGACGCGGCTTGTGATAGTCCTGCATCGGTTATCTTTAATACTTCCATGCCAGACTCGTTAGTTGTCAACGCTACAAATGCACTTCCGTTTGAAATAAAGGGAGCGAGGTGCGTGACATGACCGATATTATAGTTAGCAATAATCAATTGGTTTTGAATATCAAAAATATTCAGTTCAGTCCCAATCATTACTAATGCGTCAGTGAAGCCATCGAAATTCATGTCTAAGGCTTCAATTATGCCAATATTGCTATTACTACTTGAATCATACTGCCAGTGAACCTCACCATTGTGTAGCTGGATAGCGGCGAAGCTTCCATCGTAATAATTGGTTGTCGATGTAAACAAGTCGCCTGCACCATCATTGTTAAAGTCGGTTGCTATAGAGTTAGTGCCTGCGCCCCAGTTCTCTGAAACTGTATCACTTAGTTCTATATTTCCCTCTTTATCCAACATGATATAACGTGACGAGCCATAGCCACTTTCAGTTGAAGAAATAAAGAATATTGCACGCTCATCATTGTCGATGACATTTGCCCAACCAGCTGACGAAAAGCTATCTAACTGTACTTCCGCAGTATTTTCTTTGATAGTAATTGTGCTGCCATTCAGTTCTGCGGTGATAAGTTCATCAGCGCCAGTAGTCGAAACACCGGTTCCCCACAACACCTCTGTTGAACCATCATTATCTATATCACCCACTGTAATTGATGTTACACCATGGTCTTGTGAACTCACTCGCCATAGCTCACTCAAATTACCATCGATCATTGTGTAGGCAGTAACGTCTCCCCATTGGCAATCGCCGACAAGGAGGACAGATTGTCCAGACAAAACTGCATCATTGATATCGCATGTGTTGAAGTTATCAAAATTATCCAGCTGCACTTTGGTAATCGCTGAGTACACCTCAATATAACCCCAATAATCAGCACCCACGATTTCACTCACACCATCCCCGTCAAAGTCAGGAACCGCAATATGCGCATCGCCGAAACCATTACTTTTGACCCACTGGTTTTCACCAGTTGCTAAGTCATAAACGAAACCACTATTAGCGACAAGCTCCAGTGCTGAATCATCATCAACATTGGCGACAGCGATTTCTTTTGCATTACCAACATTAAAACTAAATAGCGTAGTTTCTGGTGAATCTAAGGCAATAACATTGGCCGTGGTATCATCGCTATAATTTTCAGCAGCAACGAGGTAAATAAGCTCTTCGATACCATCGCCATCGATATCGGTAAGGATAGCGCTCTTAATTTCCAAATCACTTTCGATCAGACTTTCAGCCATTTTATTTGTGTCGGTAATTACCGATACGCCATATTCTGTCACAACGAGAATATCGTCTTTATCATCGCTATTCACATCGCTAATCAATACCTGACGAAGTAATCCGTCGGTTGGGAGCATATATGGATATAACCACGTTTGCTGATAGCGCCCATTAATCAATGAAAGTGTGAATACATTGGAATTAGAATCTGTAGACACTAGTTCGTTGTTACCGTCCCCGGTTATATCTGCTACATGCATAGCATTATTTTGACTAGGTACTAGCAATCCAGAGCGAGCAAGAGTGATATCTCTGTCTGATAAAACGGCCACATCACGCTCAATATACGTTTGTGGATCTGAACTGTTATCAGAAAAAGTAAATGTAAAATACTGCACTGGAAATAGTTGTTCATTAGGGACTTGCCAGCTAATTACACCATTATCAGATAACGTTACTCCATCGGGTCCAGCTATTAAACCAGCCCCAGTTGAAGACTCTCCAGTATCTGGGTCGTTAATTAGCACACTAAATTCTACATAATCGCCGGCTTGGATTTCGTCGGGCAGATTGTCGATAACAACCTCTGCAGGACTGTCTTGAAGTTCAATCTCTAGTGGCCATGATTCCACAACGTTAACACCGTCTGACACCACGGCTGATACTTGTAACTTATCGCCAAAAACGGCCACATTGGGAGGTAAGGTGGCTTCTGTATAATCGTCTAAAAGCACCTCATTCAAATACCATCGGTAGCTAATAGTCAGTTCTTCGTTAGTATTATCTGGATCATAATATTCGGTTGGTTCGACCATAATAGTTGAGGTTGTGTACACCTCGTCCCACCAAGGGTCTAGCAAATACGGCGTGCCAACATATGGGGGTAGCGAGAGTTCATCTATCGGTAATAGTGTTTTGTCGTTGTTTCCATACAGTAACTCGTAAACGTCATTGTAATAAACACCCATATCGAAGACTTCATCGCCATCAGTATCAACCACAAATTTGACTGGTCCCTGTTCGAAAATAAATGCGGCTTTATTCGCGCCCTCCATTAAAAATGTAGTCTCATACAGATAAGGAGGATATTCGCCATTAACATCTAGTAAAATGCTAACTTTTCCCACATCACCAATATAAATATCACCTTCCATTGAAACAGCATTCGAGTAGTAGCTATAGGTCTCATTCGACGTTGTATCGATTTTGTAGCTTTTGTCGCCTATTCTCGCGGTAATGTAGTTTTCAAAAGTATCGCTATAGCCAGTTTCATAATCGGTTCCAGTATTTTTATAAGATGCGTAACCAGATAACGTCGTAATAACGTCATCATACGCCCACTGGAGATCGCCAAAATACGTTACGAAATGGAAGTTATCTTCACTTAATGACAATATATCAAGCGCTGCACGACCATTTAGGGTCACATCGTCATAATAATATTGGCAATTTGAGTATGTTAGCGAAAGCTTAACTGTTTCATTGCTCTCTATCTTACCAAGATACCTTACCGTTCCTCTTTCACCACACTGGTAGGTAGCATCTACATTTCCGTTAGCATCTATTGCATCAGAAAAGTCTTCTTCCCCTATACTGGGAATGACCAACTGAGATTCACCAAATAATAGGGAATAAGCTTCTTCGGCTATGGAAGGGGTCATTTCTGGGCTTGCGTTGCTACCGGCATAGTCTTCGTTAGCGATAGAAACCGCAGCACTTTGCAACTCACTAGATGTGTAGTTAGATGCGTCCTGAATTTTTTCTATGGAAGTAATAGGTGCTGGCAGCGGAGTTGGCGTGACTGGAGGGTTGGAATCTGAACCACCTCCACCACCGCAGGCAGTAATTGCTAGTAAGCTTGAAGCAAGCACAGAAATACAGACAAGTTTATTCACTTTTTATCGTCCTTGATTTTTATTTTTCGGGGGTAAAAATACCCTAGTGATATTATTTGAACAATAAAAATATGCTTAAAAACTTCGAAATGGGTTAAATTTAATGTAAAAAGCGGCCATTGGGCCGCTTTGAGTATTGACTTTGATTGTTCGTATTAAAACTTATATTGCAAACTCACGCGCGCATTAAGCGGCTCGCCGGTGGCAATATTGTTGTCGTTGTGTGCTGACGGGAAATAGTCTTCATCGAATACGTTTTCCACGTTTAGCTGAAGTTTTACGTCTTCGCTGTAATCGTAATACACTGCAGCGTCTACGCGAACAAAGTCAGGCAACTCAACGGTATTATTTAAAGAGGCATACTGCTCAGATTGATAAATCACGCCTAATGCAACACGCCATTTATCGTTAACTTCATACTGGTTCCATAACGTCAGCATGTGTTCTGGTAGCTGTGCTAAGTCGCGATTTGCCAGTGCGCCGTCTACAATGCGGCCCATTTCTTCGCCATCAAGGTTGCTATACCCAGCATTTATTACCCAACGCTCTGAAAGCTTGCCCACCACTTGCACTTCAAAACCTTTGGTTTCGGTGCCAGTTAAAATAGACGCTTCTGGATTGTTAGGATCCTGCGCTGTGCCGTTTTCACGTTCAACTTCAAATGCCGCCGCGGTTACGCTAAGTGAGTCAGAGAAATTCCATTTAACGCCAATTTCTTTATTTTCAAATTCTTCAGCTTCCAGCGCTTGGCTTGTAAGCGACAAGGAAAGGAATTGATCACCTGAACGAGGTAAAAACGATTTGCTGTAACTGGCGTAAATCGAAACTGATTCTGCTGGCTTGTAAATTAGGCCTGCACGAGGAGACACTTGTGAATCAGAGCTTGAAAGAAAACCACTGTTACCATCGTCGGCACCGTTAGCTACTTCAATACTGTCTACCACATCGATATCAAAATTATCGTAGCGAAGACCGGCAACCACAATCCAATTCTCGTTAAGCTTAATTTCATCTTGCACGAACGCTGAGGTAAAGGTGACGTCTGACGCACGATCTCTTACTGGGTCTGTCAGCGTCATTGAAGGAATAACCAATGGGTCGCTAAACACAAAGGATACTTGGTCGTCTTGGCTGTCTGCAAAAAATGCATCACGACGAGCATTTTCTGTATCTTGGCTGCCGTACTCCATTCCTGTTAGTAAGGTATGGTTGATATCACCTGTTGCAAACTGCCCGATAAGGTTTAATTGAACCAACGCATTCTCACGAGTAGTGGTATCGCGATAACCGTCTAACGTAACCGTACCTGCATCAGCGTCAAAATTAACGGGGTACAAGTTTTGATAAGCTTTGTCATAGTCAGCAAACTGAACGGTACCGTTCAAGTTCCAATTCTGCGATAGTGCATGATCAACTCGAACACGGGCAATATGTGCTTCAAGGGTAGTATTGTTGAAATCTGGATCACCAAAGTAGGTGTCGTCATAGCCTTCTAGCGGCGCACCATCTAATGAAGGTATACCTCTATCGACTAAACGGTCATCGTTCACGTATTCGTAAGATGCAACCACCGTGGTGTCGTCGTTAGCCATCCATGTATAGGTAGGGTTAATGGCGTAACGTTCACCATCTTTAAAATCACGATGATTATCAATACTGTCAAACACACCGTTAAAACGAAAAGCATTGTTCGCATCTATGGATTTATTGGTATCTACACTAATAGAACCCGCACCAAAGGTATCAATACCTGCTGACAAAGTGGTGAAATCTTCTGCACTACTGGCCACTTTAGTCACACGGTTAACCACGCCACCGCCACCACCACGGCCAAATAAAAGCGCGTTCGCGCCACGCAATATTTCAACGCGCTCTAAATTATATAGCGGGCGAAAGTACTGAACGTCGTCACGAAGACCATCAACAAAGAAATCCGCAGTGGTGTTCTGACCACGGATAGTCACTTGATCGCGATGATCTTCACCCAAGCCAATGCTCACACCTGGGGTGTATTGCATAACATCAGCAATGCTAAACAATGCTTGTTCTGAAATTTGTTCTGCGCTTACAACAGATACTGACTGCGGCACGTTAACTAATAGTGTAGGGGTTTTAACCGCTGTGGCGACTTGTTGGCCAAAGAATGCGCCGCGTACAGTAATACGCTCAACACTTTCTTCTGACTCAGTTATATTTTCTTGAGCCAAAACAGATGTGCCATAAAGTGCTAATAGAACAGCAGTAGAAATAGTTGCTTTACCAAGTTTCAAGCAAGTCTCCTCGAGTGATAATCCAAACAGTATTGAAAATGATAGATATTCTTATTTAGAACGGATTCTAGTCAGATTTTTTGGTAATTAAAAGGTGTATTAATAAAAATTAAACTTTTGTTATAAATGCCTCCGTCAGCTTAACGAGACAGTTTATTGAAACCGGCCTTTCGAATGGGCTCAGTACCTTCAATGGAATTTACGTCAAGATGACAAGTTTGCGATTAAGGCATAAAGTAAACCTTCTTCTAGCTATGCTTAATCAGAGTATTAATACCATCATGTTGCATTACCTCGACTATACCCCCGAGTTGGCCCCCCATTTCGACCGCATAAATAGAGAGTGGATAACCAAGATGTTTCATTTAGAGAGTATTGATGAGGCTGTTATTGGTTACCCGCAGCGCAACATTATCGACGAAGGCGGATATATTTGGTTTGCTGAACATCCCGACTTTGGCATTGTAGGTACATGCGCATTAATGAAAAAAGGAGAAGGAGTATTCGAACTTACTAAGATGGGAGTGGTCAGTGAAGCCAGAGGATTAAAAGTAGGGGAAGGCTTGTTACAGCATGTGTTGAATCACGCCCCTGCCATTGCTTTTAATACACTATTTCTTTTAACCAATAAGAAGTGCGAAGCCGCCATTCATCTTTATGAGAAAAATGGCTTTGTTCATTGTGAAGAAATCATGCAAAAATTTGGTTGTGCTTATGAACGCTGCGACGTGGCAATGTATTATAAAGGTACTGTCACCAACTGATGGGTGAGTAAAAAGACGCTCAATCAATATGCTATGGCGACGATTTATACTAATGATGCTTTCAAACAGCCCCACGCCCTCTGCAAGACTTTGCATGAGATGTGGTACACTTCTCCCGTTTTAATTTCATAGGATTACAGAATTCATGTCGTGGATGCGAAAAGCCCTTTTGTCGCTATTTCATTATCCTGTTAAGTTGCTGGTTAAAGCCCACAGCATTCCCGTAAACGTAGAAACTGAGCTTGGCATTGATAAGTCGAAGCCCATCGTTTACTTGCTTCCAGCAAACTCGGTAACCGATCAATTAGCGCTTAGAATGTCAACAGAAGCACTAGGCCTACCGAGCCCGACTGATACGCTTACGTTGGCGGGTAGAGAATACCCTTCTACATTGTTTTTGCGTAAAACCCAGCCGATATTTCGTTCACAAGCAGACGATACGGGTATTGAAGATGTATTTACTGACTTGTTTCATTTGCACAGAGATCATCATCAATTAGATCTTCAAGTGGTTCCGGTGTTTGTAACCTGGGGCCGAGCGCCTGGCCGAGGAACGCCAGGGTTAGCCGATCTTATTGCCGACAATGCAGCGCCAAGTTGGCTAAGAAAACTCTTTATTGTGATGTTTTTAGGCCGCGATAACTTTATTAATTACTCAAAAGCGGTATCGGCTCGCGCCATGTCAAATCAACATGGCAGTGATAAAAGCATTGCACACAAGTTAGTACGTGTAGCAAGTACTCACTTTCAGCGTAAACGCCAAAGCATGACTGGCCCTACCTTGTTGGAGCGCCAAGAGTTGAACAACAGCGTACTAGGTTCTGATGCCGTGCGCCGCGCTATGGCTGAGGAATCGCGCAGTAAAAAAATTACTCATGAAGCGTCGAAAGACAGAGCGCAATCATACGTTACCGAAATAGCGGCTGATTACCGCGAAGGACTTATACGTTTTGGCGACCGACTGCTTACTCGCATTTGGAACAAAATTTACAATGGTATTAGTGTTGGCCACTCTGAACGTATTCGAGAATTAGCCGCAAACGGCCATGAGATTGTTTACGTGCCTTGTCACCGCAGCCACATGGATTACCTTTTGCTGACCTACGTGATTTATCATGAAGGTATGGTAACCCCTCACATTGCCGCCGGTATTAACCTAAACTTCTGGCCGGTGGGTAAGATTTTCCGCCGTGGTGGTGCCTTTTTCTTACGCCGAAGCTTTGCAGGTAATAAGCTATATACCGCCGTGTTCCGCGAATATTTAGAGTTACTTTTCAATAAAGGCTATTCAGTTAAGTATTACCCTGAAGGTGGCCGCAGCCGAACTGGCCGACTCATACCGCCCAAAACAGGCATGCTAGCCATGACCATTCAGGCCATGCTGAAAGGGGTAAACAGGCCAGTTAGCTTGGTGCCAGTCTATATTGGTTACGAAAACGTGATGGAAGTGAAAAGTTACCTGAATGAGCTTAAGGGTACTAAGAAGCAAAAAGAATCGAACTGGCAAGTGTTCTCGGCTATTCGCAAGCTTAAAAACTACGGTCATGGTTATGTAAACTTTGGTGAGCCTATTCAGCTGAATCAATTTTTGGAAACCCATGTGCCAAATTGGCGTGACTGCCGTGATGCTGAGCCAGAGAAAAAGCCGGCATGGTTAACGCCAGCGGTAAACGAGCTGGCTAACAATGTAATGACCAGAATTAATCGTGCAGCAGCGGTTAATGGCATGGCGCTAACGTCACTGTGTTTGCTGTCATCGAAAACACAAACCATGAGTGAGTCTGAGCTTAAACAAGCGATGGGCGACTTTATTAGTTTGTTCAAGAATGTGCCTTTCAGTGCCGATGCCACCATACCTGATGCTAGTGCGAAGGAATTGTTTGACGATACCTTGAAGCTTGGCAAGTTTGAGGTTGAAGAAGACGACTATGGTCGGTTAATTAGCCCCAAACCTAAGTCAGCGGTTTATCTGACCTACTATCGCAACAATATTTTGCACTTATTTGCATTGCCGGGCTTAATTATGGCCTGTGTATTTGCTCATAAAGGCACAAGTAAAGCGACAGTATTTCAGTTAATTGCTGCGTTATACCCACTACTTCAACGCGAGTTATTTTTACACTTGTCTCAAGACGAAGCCCTTACTCATACCGATGCGCTTATTGATGCATTAGTCGACCAAGGTCTTCTGCGAGTCAAAGAAGGTGATTTACTTCCACCAGATGCTCAGCAAAAGCAATTTCATTCAGCATGGCTATTGAGCCGCTGCATGCAAGAAACCTTGCAGCGTTACGCGGTAGTGCTGACTATTTTGGATAAAGAAAAAGTGATTAGTCGCGGGGCACTCGAACGCACCAGTCGCCAAGTGGCAGAGCGTTTATCTACCCTTTATGGGTTAAGCTCCCCAGAGTTTTACGATAAGAACGTACTGTCTAGCTTTATTAGTGCGTTAAAAGATAACCATTGGTTAGATTCTACTGAAGATGGAAGCCTGAAATACTCTGAAGAGTGTGAAGCGCTTCGCGAAGACGTGATGGCACTAGTATGGCCTGAAATGACTCAGCATCTTGAGAATGTGGTATTGCATAACTAGTTTACTTCGTCGATTGGAATGCAGCTAGCTACTCGATAATCGGCTGCACACTGAAGAGACTGTTATCGATGACACAAAAAAGCCGAAACGTTACATCGTTTCGGCTTTTTTATTGATTTGGAATACGCTTTACCTCGCCCCAAGGTAAGCCATGCTTAACTTGAAGCGAGGTAAAGCGAAAACGGTTTGCTCTTTACTTAGATGGTTGTGACAAGAAGAACTTATAGGCAGGATCTTCTGTGACTTCATCTACTTTGTAGCCAAGTTCAATAACATGCTCATTGAAAGCCTCTCGGCTTTCAGGGGCAATATCAAACCCAACCAACACTAAACCTTCTGCTGCCCCGTGGTTGCGATAATGGAACAAAGTAATGTTCCACGATTCACCTAAGGTGTTTAAGAAGGTTAGCAATGCGCCAGGGCGCTCTGGAAATTCAAAGCTGAACACTTGCTCGTTTAGAATGGCCGGTGGTCTTCCACCTACCATGTGACGAACGTGTAGTTTAGCTAATTCGTTATTGGTTAAGTTAAAGCACTGGTAGCCTTTATCTTCTAAGTCGCTTTGCAGGCTTAAGAACTCTTGCTGGCCGCCTTTTAATTTAACCCCAACGAAAATATGGGCTTCGTCATCATTCGCGTAACGATAGTTAAATTCGGTAATGGCCTTTGCGCCAACACATTCACAAAACTGCTTAAATGCCCCTTTGCGCTCGGGTATTTTCACCGCGAATACAGCTTCTTTTTGTTCGCCAAGTTCACAGCGCTCAGACACATAACGCAAAGTATGAAAGTTAATGTTGGCACCGCATAAAATGCCGCCTAGCTTCTTACCCGTAAGGTCGTGCTGCTTGGCATACTTTCGAATAGCAGCTACAGACAACGCCCCTGCAGGCTCAGCAATAACTCGGGTATCATCAAAAATATCTTTAATGGCACCACAGATTTCGTCGTTGCTTACCGTCATGGTTTCATCAATTAAGCGATTGCACAGCCTAAAGGTTTCTTGCCCCATCACTTTAACGGCAACGCCATCGGCAAAAATACCTACGTTTTCAAGCGCGGTGGGCGAGCCTTCTTTTTGCGCTAAGGCAAAACAAGCAGACTCTTCCGATTCAACGGCAACAATTTTAATCTCTGGCTTTAATTGCTTTAAGTAAACCGCAATACCGGCCGCTAAACCGCCACCGCCTACCGCAACAAATAAAATATCTAGGTTAGGGTTTTGCTCTAGCAATTCCCGTGCAACGGTTCCTTGACCCGCAATAACATCAGGGTCATCGAAAGGCGGTACAAAGGTGTAACCATGTTCTGCACAAAGCGCTTTCGCGTGACCACTAGCTTGATCGAAGCTAGTGCCGTGAAGGACAACATTTACATGGTCGCCGCCAAAGCGACGTACTGCATCAACTTTGATATCAGGGGTAGTTTCAGGCATCACAATGGTGGCCTGAATGCCCTTGCGCCTAGCGCTGTACGCCAAACCTTGTGCGTGATTACCCGCTGAAGCACCGATAACACCGGCACTAAGCTGTGCTTCGCTTAACGAACTTATACGGTTGTAAGCGCCACGTAACTTAAATGACTTTACCGGCTGCTGATCTTCACGCTTTAAGAATATTTCATTGCCTAATTCGGCAGACAACAACGACATGTAAGAAAGCTCACTGCTTACGGCTACGTCGTAAACAGGGGCTAATAGAATTTTCTTTAAATAGTCGTGATCGCTAACGGTCATAGATTTTCCAGTTTCGATACATCACGTACTGCGCCTTTATCCGCACTGGTGGCCAATGCAGCAAAGGTTTTCAATGATGTTGATACTTCACGAACGCGATCTTTCGGACGCCAAGGCTTATCGCTGGCTTCCATTTTCGCGCGACGCTCTGCGAGCTCTTCATCGCTAATAGCGATGTTGATACTGCGATTTGGAATATCAATTTCAATCTTGTCGCCGTGCTCAACTAAACCAATACCACCGCCACTGGCAGCTTCTGGCGAGCAGTGACCAATCGATAGACCACTAGTACCGCCCGAGAAACGGCCATCGGTAACTAACGCACACGATTTACCTAAGCCTTTCGACTTCAAGTATGAAGTGGGGTACAGCATTTCTTGCATACCCGGTCCGCCACGTGGGCCTTCGTAACGAATAAAGACCACATCGCCCGCTTTCACATCGTCAGCCAGAATACCGGCAACGGCATCATCTTGGCTTTCGTAAATGCGTGCAGTACCAGTGAACTTCAAGATAGAGTCATCAACACCAGCGGTTTTAACAATACAGCCATCTTCGGCCACATTACCGTATAACACGGCTAGGCCACCTTCTTGGCTAAAGGCATTTTCAACTGAGCGAATACAACCATTCTCACGGTCGCTATCTGCTTCATCCCAACGACAGCTTTGGCTGAATGCTTGGGTAGTACGAATACCGGCAGGGCCTGCACGGAAAAATTTAATCGCGTCGGCATTGTCTGGGTTGGTGATATCCCAGTCTGCAATGACTTCAGTCAGCGTCTTACCTAACACATGGTTTGCATCACCATGCAGTAAGCCACCTTTGTTTAATTCATTCAAAATACCTAATACGCCACCTGCACGGTGTACGTCTTCCATATGGTATTTCGGGGTAGACGGTGCCACTTTACAAAGGTGGGGAACCTTACGTGACAGTCTATCGATGTCGTTCATAGTGAAAGGTATTTCACCTTCCATTGCTGCTGCTAACAAATGCAAAATGGTGTTAGTTGAACCCCCCATGGCAATGTCTAAGCTCATGGCGTTTTCAAAGGCATTAAAGTTAGCAATGTTACGTGGCAACACGCTTTCGTCATCGTCGCCATAATAACGTTTACATAGCTCTACTATTTGCGAACCTGCTTTTTTAAACAAACCTTCACGGTCAGCGTGGGTCGCTAGCATTGAACCGTTACCCGGAAGCGATAAGCCGAGAGCTTCCGTTAAGCAGTTCATTGAGTTTGCAGTAAACATTCCTGAGCATGAGCCACAGGTAGGACATGCAGAACGTTCGATTTCGTCGGTATCAGCGTCACTCACTTTATCGTCGGCAGCGGCTACCATGGCATCCACTAAGTCGAGTTTGATGATTTGATCAGAAAGCTTAGTTTTACCCGCTTCCATCGGACCGCCTGATACAAACACAACAGGTACGTTTAAGCGCAATGACGCCATTAACATTCCTGGCGTAATTTTGTCGCAGTTTGAAATACATACAATGGCGTCGGCGCAGTGCGCGTTCACCATGTACTCTACTGCATCAGCAATAATTTCACGGGAAGGTAAGCTGTAAAGCATGCCACTGTGGCCCATAGCAATACCATCATCTACCGCGATAGTATTAAATTCTTTTGCTACACCACCGGCGGCTTCAACGCTTCGTGCCACTAATTGACCCATGTCTTTTAGATGCACATGCCCCGGCACAAACTGCGTGAAAGAGTTAGCAATAGCAATAATAGGTTTACCGAAATCAGAATCCTTCATTCCCGTTGCACGCCATAGAGCGCGTGCGCCGGCCATATTTCTACCTTGCGTAGTCGTTGCAGATCGTAACTTGGGCATAAAATCCTTCCCGTTTAATAAATAGCTAAATTAATTACTTGTAGACCGGTGTTAACCAGTTCCATTTGTCTTCAGTAGTACCGTTGAAAAGACCGAAGAACATATCTTGCACTTCTTTGGTGATTGGGCCACGGCCGCCCGCACCTACTTCAATTCCATCTACACTGCGTACTGGCGTTACTTCTGCCGCGGTACCACACATGAAGACTTCATCCGCTAAATACATAGCTTCACGAGGAATGTTTTCTTCGCGAACTTCGTAGCCTTTGTCTCTAAGTAGCGTCATGCACGTATCACGAGTAATACCTGGAAGAATGGCTGCAGTTTTAGGCGTAGTAATCACAATGCCGTCGCGAATAACAAAAATGTTTTCGCCTGCACCTTCACTAATGTAACCGTTAGTATCAAGGGCAATACCTTCACCATAGCCATGACGACGGGCTTCCATCGAAATAAGCTGTGAAGACAAGTAGTTACCACCGGCTTTAGCACCAGTTGGCATAGTGTTCGCTGCTAAGCGGTTCCAAGAAGAAATACCTGCATCTACACCATTTTTAAGGGCTTCTTCACCTAAGTAAGCGCCCCACTCAAATGCAGCAATGGCAACTTCAGCTTCTGTACCAAACGGCACTTGAAGTCCCATACCAATATCACCGTAAAACGCGATAGGGCGAATGTACGCTGATTTCAATTTGTTCTCACGAATGATATCAAGGGTAGCTTGGTTAATTTGATCTAGCGTATATGGAATGGTCATACGATAGATTTTCGCTGAATCGAACAAGCGACGGTTGTGATCGTTTAAACGAAAAACACAAGTGCCTTGATCCGGCGTGTTATATGCGCGTACACCTTCAAATACAGACGAACCGTAATGAATAGCATGCGTCATTACGTGAACAGTAGCGTCTTTCCAATGTTTCAGTTCGCCATTAAACCAAATATGTTCGGCAGGTTGCTTAGCCATGAGTAATCCTTCAAAAATTGAGCGTAAAGCCCGAACCGCGTATCGCGGAAATATTAATACCGAGACGAATGATACATGACAGTGCGCGAGCGCCCAATACGCTGGATGCAATACGCGACGCGCGGACACATAAATTTACGCATCTGTGCTTTATCACTGACATTGAAACACTGTCGTTTGTCGTAAAAACAAAGGACATCTAGTAAACAAAATGAGCTTATGCCATTGAGTTTAAAGATTTAATTGACGAGCACCACCCAGTTCCTTGGATGAATGCTAAAATGAATGGTTGTACAATAGGGCTATGGCTTTTTCACCCCAATTAAACGTGAATTGGCCGTTACACGATTAATATGCGCAAAGAAATAGCATGAAACCGTTGCCAAAATCAAGTATTTTGCGGCTCAAACGCGTATTTCACGAGATAAATAAGGGTATCGCGATACAATGATAGACTGGTTTCACTGGTTAAATTTAGCAGGGGTAGCAGTGTGTGCTATTTCTGGCACCCTAATGGCCTACCAAAAACGAATGGATGGGTTTGGCGTTATTGTCTTGGCAAGTGCCACCGCCATTGGTGGCGGAACATTGCGAGACATGATGTTGGATGTGCCTGTATTTTGGATTGCCGATAACGATTACCTGTACACCACGCTGATTGCTGCTTTTATTCCTATCATTTGGTTACGAGTTAGTCCGCGCTTCCCTTATCACTATTTGCTTATTGCTGACGCCTTTGGATTAGCGCTATTTAATGTAGTGGGTATTGAAAAGGCCTTAGCCAATGACACAGGTATTGCAGTGGCTATTGCCATGGGAACCATTACAGGGGTATTTGGTGGTTTGTTACGTGATGTTATATGTAGAGAAGTACCATTAGTCTTAGGCGGGGAACTCTACGCAACGACCTGTATTGTGGGGGGAATGGCCTACGGTCTCGCCATGTATCTTGGCTTTGAGGCCCAATGGTGCGGTGCAGTTGCCCTTGCAACCACGGTATTAATGCGGTTAGGCGCCTTGCGCTGGCACTGGGAAATGCCGGTCTTCTATAACGAAAATTAGTCCTTCTTCTTGCCTTAAGTACAGTTTCAGCTTTTACCATGCTCACTTAAAGTATTCCCTTTAAGGTACTTCCTTCAAGAGCAACAAAGTATGAGCATGGCAGTAGTTAAAACCTTTGCGGGGCAGGGCGTGGCAGCCCCCGAGGTATCAGTAGAAATTCACTTGGCCAATGGTTTACCGGCGTTTCAGTTGGTAGGTATGGCAGAAACCAGTGTAAAAGAAGCCCGAGAGCGGGTGCGCAGTGCGCTCATCAACAGTGGATTCGATTTTCCCGCTAAACGTATAACCGTAAATTTAGCCCCCGCTGATATTCCTAAGTATGGTGGGCGTTTCGACTTACCCATTGCAGTAGGTATTTTGGTGGCATCAGGGTATCTCCCTGACACTAGCGTACTCAACATCGCCTTTGTAGGCGAACTCGGGTTAAACGGTGAAATTAAGCCAGTAAGTGGCCTTGTTCCTGTTTTAATTGCAGCAGCCGACGATGACACACCCCTTGTTTTTCCGGGGGTTAACGATGTAGAAGCCTCGTTAGTATCCTACGCGACTCGTTACCCAGCGTTTGATCTTTTATCGGTTTACGAGCATTTGGCGAATAATAAAAAACTTAATAAAGGTCAGCCCTTTAGCTCGTGTTCTTCCTCTACTAGTAGTATGGGTTGGGATGATATTATTGGCCAAACACAAGCCAAACGTGCTTTAACTATTGCGGCAGCGGGTAGCCATAATCTTCTTATGGTTGGCCCTCAAGGGACGGGAAAAAGTTTGCTAGCCAGTAGGTTACTTGCCCTATTACCCCCCATGACTGAACAAGAAGCCTTAGAAGTAGCCTCCATTCATTCGGTAAAAGGGGAAAATTTAAATGTAGAGCGTTTTTTAAAGCGCCACATGCGCAGCCCACACCATACAAGCTCTGCTGTAGCGCTTACCGGCGGTGGCTCGCAGCCTGTACCTGGCGAAATCTCGTTAGCGCATAATGGGGTATTATTTTTAGATGAGTTACCGGAATTTGGCCGCCGCGCATTAGATGTACTAAGAGAGCCATTGGAAACCGGTGATGTACATATATCGCGGGCGATGGCGAGCGCTACTTACCCCGCCAATTTTCAATTAATTGCGGCTATGAACCCTAGCCCCACCGGGGATATTGACGACAACCGTTTGACCCCACAGCAGCAGTTGAGTTATTTAAATAGGCTGTCTGGCCCCTTATTAGACAGAATAGACATACAAGTAGAAGTACCCAGGCTTGCCAGTTACGATTTATCACCACCAGTAAATTCTGAGTCTGACTCCATGTTAGATGCCAGAGAAAAGGTATTAAGGGCAAGAGAAGTGCAACTTCTTCGCCAAGGAAAGCCCAATGCACAGCTTGCCGCGGGAGAGCTTGCTGATTTATGTCAGCTAACCGATAGCGATTTACGCTTTTTACAAGCAGCTGCTAAGCAATTAAATTTGTCGATGCGGGTATTCCACCGCACCCTTAAGGTAGCGAGGACACTGGCAGATTTGTCAGAACAGCCTACGGTTACTCGCGCCCATTTAGCCGAAGCGCTAGGTTACCGCGCATTGGATACCCTAATTAAGCAGCTCAGTAGTCAGTAGCCCATTAGGTGATACTCAACAGCAAGTAGCATGAAAGCTTAATGCCTAGCCTTTATCGTCCAAGCTTATTTGTAGCTTAAATCTCTAAACACCTCATCATTAATTAGATCAGGGAGCCATTTCCAATTGTAAAAACGCGTTGATAAGCGGCTCGTTTTGCTTATCTTGCAAGCAGCATAGCCCTAGTCCATAGGGCTCAATATCATCAACTGGAATTTGGGTTACCAAGCTCGCCATACTGGAATGATCAAGCACCACTTTGGGCACAAAACCCACACCGCATTCTAACGCCACCATGCTGACAATGGCTTCATTACCTCCAACCGAAGCATACACATTTGGCCTAATAGCATGCTCTGCAAACCAGTGGTAAGCAATGCGTCTGGTAGGCCCATGCTCTGGCATGATCACCTGATGTTTAGTCCAATCTACCTGCGTCAATTGGGTTAACCGCCAGTCTCGCGGCGCAATCAGCACTAAAGGTACGTTATCTAAAGGGGAAAAATGTAAGTCTGTAGGCAAGTCAGGCGTATAAATAGCTATCGATAAGTCACATTCTTTCTGCTTTACCTTATCTATCGCTAGTGCAGGGTCGCCGGTAATTAAGCGAATATCCACACCAGGATGCTGTGCCCTAAACTGACGCAATATAGCAGGCAAATGACTTTGACTGGCCGTTACAGAACAAAACAAACTTATCTCTCCTTGCAATGAATTACTGTCTTCTCGCAAGTCTATCTTCAATTGTTGCCAGTCTTTTAAAGACTGGGTAGAGAACGAAAGCAGTTTATGACCACTATGAGTAAGCGCCACTTTACGGTTGTCACGCTTAAACAAGGTACAACCTAATTCATCCTCTAGCCTTTGTATAACGCGGCTTAGCGTAGAAGGCGACACATACATAGCTTGCGCGGTATCGCCAAAATGTAGGCTGGTGGCAAGGTGTGTAAACAATTGAAGGCTACGAAAATCCATAGTGTTTCACTTATTGCAATATTATCTTGCAAATATATCATTTTCCAAAACAAAAGAAATCCCTTAATCTGCGTAGCAAGTCGTCATAGACGAGGTCGTCAACGCCACGGTTGGTTGTTGATAATGACGAAAATGAATGTTGTTCGGAATTTTTATGGCTAATTATTTCAATACCCTATCGCTACGCCAGCAGCTAGATCAGCTTGGCCGCTGCCGCTTCATGGCACGCGAAGAATTCGCTGACGGTTGTCAGTTCTTAAAAGGCAAGAAAATTGTCATTGTAGGCTGCGGTGCTCAAGGTCTTAACCAAGGCTTGAACATGCGTGACTCTGGGTTAGATGTTTCTTATGCGCTGCGTCAAGCAGCCATTGAAGAGCAACGTGACTCTTACAAACGTGCTACTAGCAATGGTTTTACCGTTGGTACCTATCAGGAATTAATTCCTAGTGCTGACTTGGTATACAACCTAACGCCTGATAAGCAGCATGCAAGCGTTGTAGAAGCGGTAATGCCGTTAATGCAAAAAGGCGCAACACTTGGATACTCACACGGCTTCAACATTGTTGAAGAAGGCCAACAAATCCGTAGCGATATTACGGTGGTTATGTGTGCACCTAAGTGCCCAGGTACAGAAGTACGTGAAGAATATAAGCGTGGTTTCGGTGTACCAACTCTGATTGCCGTTCACCCTGAGAACGACCCTGAAAACAAGGGTTGGGATACTGCTAAAGCGTTAGCAAGTGCAACAGGTGGCGATCGTGCAGGTGTACTTGAGTCTTCGTTCGTAGCTGAAGTTAAATCTGACCTTATGGGTGAGCAAACCATTCTATGTGGTATGCAACAAGTTGCTGCAGTACTTGCCTTTGAGAAAATGACCGCTGACGGTATTGACGCAGCGTATGCTGGTGCACTTATTCAGTTCGGCTTAGAAGCTGTTACTGAAGCACTTAAAATTGGTGGCGTAACCAACATGATGGACCGCCTATCAAACCCAGCTAAAGTGAAAGCGTACGATTTGTCAGAACAACTTACTGACATGCTTCGCCCACTGTTTGAAAAGCATCAAGACGACATCATTAGCGGTGAGTTCTCTCGCACTATGATGGAAGATTGGGCAAACGGCGATGCTAACCTACTTAGATGGCGCGAAGAAACCGGTGAAACTGGTTTTGAAAACGCACCTGTCTACGAAGGTGAAATCAGCGAGCAAGAATTCTTTGACCACGGCATCCTTTTAGTTGCCATGATCAAGTGCGGTGTAGAAGTGGCCTTCGACGTAATGGTTGAAGCGGGTATCTTACCTGAGTCTGCGTACTACGAATCACTGCATGAAACACCACTTATCTCTAATACCATCGCGCGTAAGCGTTTGTATGAAATGAACGTGGTAATTTCAGACACAGCAGAATATGGAAACTACTTGTTTGCGAATGCAGCAATTCCAATTTTGCGTGAGAAATTTATGCCTACTATCGATACTTCAGTTATTGGTAAGGGATTGTCAGAAACCTCTAATCAGGTTGAAAACAAGCGCCTTGTTGATATTAACGAAGCTATTCGCACTCACGGTGTTGAGCAAGTAGGTAAGACCCTGCGTGGCTACATGACTGACATGAAAGCCATCATCGGTTAGGACAGTTTCTGTCGTTAGGTGCTTTATATAAGCCCTCTTGCCCGACCAATTTGGTCGGGCTTTTTTATGCCTGCTTGTTTTTTCCTATTCCCCGCATTCGCGAACCCGCTCTGCATATCTCACCGCAAAATAAGCCAATACAAAGAAGACAAAAAAGCCAATGCCTATGGGGTATAAATTACCGTCTAAAAAGCTATCTACGAACAGCGCAATAGGCACAGAAAACAGGCTTGAAAGGGAACCAATAATAGCAGCACCAAGCCCTGCCATATCCCCTAATGGCTGCATGGCAAGTGCGTTTAAGTTACCGAATAAAATACCCACAAAAAAGAAACCAACAAACATGGTAACAATGGTAAGCACAAGTGGCGGCAACCCATCATAGGCGAGCAATAATGCAAGATAGACAACGGCAAACCCGTTAACCCCTTTAAGGGCAAAGCGACACAAGCGGCGCATGCCGAATTTCATTACCATGGTGCCGTTGAAATAAGACGCTAAACCAATCGAGAATGCCAGCACTGCGAATATATAAGGAAACATATCGCCTACACCGTAATACACCTGAAAAATGGTTTGTGAGGCACTTAAATACGCCAGAAATGAACCGAAAATACCCGCCATCGCGAAGGTATAACCCATCACCGTTGCATGAGTAAGGATAAATTTTGATGACAAGTAAAACTGCTTAAATGAAAACGGCCTGCGTTTATATCGTGGCAAAGTCTCGCCTTGGCGACTGAAAAACCATGTACCCGCTAAGGTTGCTACAACCAAAAATAGGGTGAAAATATGAAACCACCCAAAAAAGGTCATTACTGCTTGGCCCACCATAGGCGCTATCATAGGCACAAGAATAAACACCATCATAATAAATGACATCACCCGCGCCATAGCGTCGCCCACGTACAAATCGCGAATAATCGCCATTGCGGCAATACGCGGTCCTGACACACCAAAGGCTTGTATCACACGGCCCACCAGCATGGTCTCTAAATTGGTCGCCGACATGCACACAAAAGTACCAATCGCAAAAATAAACAGCCCGATCAAAATGGTAAGCCTTCTACCACGACTATCTGCAAATGGACCGAAGAACATCTGCCCAAAGGCCATTCCCATAAAGAAAACAGTCACAATAAGATGGGTATGGTGCGGCTCGTCTACGTTTAGCGTCTCACCTATTTGCAGTAGTGCAGGCAGCATAGCGTCAATGCTTAACGCCACCAACGATGTCATGGTAGCCATCAGTGCTACAAATTCAATTAACCCTAAAGGGGGCTTTCCTTGAGGCTGGCCAGCATTAGGCGCGGTCTCGCTTGAATGGGACATAATTTCTCTATTTAACGAAGAAGGGGGTAGAAGTTGTGTTGCTCAGTGTGATGATTGCTACGTTAGTGCATCATAATTGCACGCTGAATGGGCAGAAGTGTAACGTAAAGATGAACAAAAAGCCGCCAGTTTCACACGATTTGGTCGTGGAACTTGGCGGCTCTGGCTTTTTTAAGCGTACAGTGTGAAAAAAGGTTTATTCTGTTTTCAGATACTTATCTAAGAATGTATCCATTTCAGCAAAGAAGCGATGACGGTTACCCTGTATAGACAAGTAATGGTCGCCCGACTCTAGCTCGACATATTTAAATGTTTTATCTAAATCTTCTAGTTCGTCGGCCATGTAACGACTTTGCAATGGTCTAACGATGCGATCTTCTTCGCCATGTACCAATAAAATGGGCGTTTTTATCCCTTCTGCATTGTAATAAGGAGACCGCGATTCCAAGTCGTCAAAGTCATCACCAATTTGGTCTTTCACCAAGTCTGAATTTACAAAGCGTCTGGCGTGTATAACGATATGCTTTAACGAGCTCACACCGGCAAAGCTGACTGCGCATTGAAACAATTCAGGGGTTTTCACCGCTGCCATTAACGCAGCATAGCCACCATAGCTCGCGCCAACAATACACATATTGTCTTTAGTGGCATAGCCTTGCTCAACCATCCAGTTTGCTGCATCGGTAATGTCATCTTGCATCGACAAACCCCAGCTTTTCATCTGGCTTTGCGCAAAGTCGAAGCCGTAACCTTCCGACCCTCTAAAGTTAGGACGAAGCACGGCGTACCCTTTGTTTGTAAAATACGAGGTCCAGTAATCGAAACCACTAAAGTCTCGCGCACCGGGTCCACCGTGTGGATGAATGATCGTTGGAAATGGACCTTCTCCTTTCGGCAGAGTTAGGTAAGCTTCAATTTCCATATCGTCGCGGGCTGTGTAGGTCACCAAATTATGCTCGGTTAACATGCCCTCTTCTATTTGAGGGTACTGCTGAAACAAGAAATCTAGTGACCCTTTATCTCGATCACCTATGAAATAGGCGCCTGGCATAGTGTCTGACTCAGAATAAACAATGTATTTTTTTTCATCACGGCTAAAACTAACTAGCGTATTGGTATAGTCGACTAGCGCTTCGTCGAGGCCGTTTTGCAGGGCAACATAACGCTCATCCCAATAATGTCGGCCATCGTGACGAATACCAATAGCATCTTGTGTAGCGGGCGAATAAATTAAGCTACCATTAACGTCATAGCCTTCATCAGAGAAAATTTCTGTGTGTTCGTTGGTCTCTAGGTTTAGCGTAAACAAGGCTTTGTAGTCACCCTTGTAACCGCGATAGTAAAGAATGTTGGGATCAAGACCAAACCCGAGAGGCATTTCACCTTTTTCACTCATTGCATTGTAACTAAACAGGGTACGCCACGTATCATCTTCTTTAAGTAATACGTGGCGCTCACCGCTGTCATAATCTAGCGTGATGCCCACGCGAACATTATGCTGTCGATCAACTACCCAGTCTCTGATACTGCGCTTCCCACGCTCCAATCTTGTGGTGCTGCCAGTATAGACATTCACTTTAAATACAGAGGGAAGGGCGAAAACTTCTACATCGATGGCCATTAAGATGTGTTCAGGGTCATCAGGTAGCCAATCAATCACATTGTCTTGAAATTGGGGGACACGATTAGGGTCTGCCGCTCTTCGTTTCAGTCTTCGCCAATCTAAAAGGTGTTTAGGTTTTTCGCCTTGCGCATCGAAGTTCATAGCGAGTAGACGAGTATCATAAACCCGCGTGTTACCACGACGACTTTCATAACGAGCACTAATAACTATCCGCTCATCGTTAACCCACCGGTACCAATTGATCTTAACTTTTTCATTATCGGAATGAATAAGATAGTGAATTTTACCTGTAGTAAGGTCAAAAGTTGCTAACACCGATAGCTCGTCGGGTTCATTAACGTTTTTCACAAACGCAATTTTGTCGCCTTTAGGCGACAGCGCAGGAGTTCGGTAAGCGGGTAGGGCACTAAATACGGTGTAAGGAAGAGGCGGTGAAACAGTTTCTGCTGGCTCGGCGGTATTTTCGTCACTTAGTGCACAAGCGCTGACTAAGCTGAATAAAAATAAAACCACTAAAGAGGTAACTGAGTGAATAAACGAGAACAAACGACAGCGCATATATTTTCCTTTGCTTATTAATAAACCCTTATTGAACTATTCATCCTGTGATTAGCTCGAAGTTTCTACCACTATACAACATTTTATAATTTAAAAAGAAAGTTCAATTGTAATAATTGGTTACATTCAGACAAAACATTACACTACAAAGTGCTTAACATTAACCTGTACTTTAGTTGTGCTTTTTTACTAAATACACAGTATACAAAGGGGTATGGTATTATCAGCATCGTCGATGCTGTGTTGCTTATCTCGTATCATATTAGCGCCCCCTTTTTTCGTAAAGGCTGAAACCGCGCCGTCTCTTTTTTTGCTACAAGGAATCGCATTTCTCAATGCCACTGTGCTTTCTATCTTCTTTAAAAACGCCGCTAACGGGTATTAAACCCCGGCGCTACCAAGGGTACGCTCTTCGATTTTTATCGCTGTGCCTATTGGTGATTTTCATCGCCTCTGCTCATGCAGTTACCTATAAAATCAATGGGGTAAAGCAAGACAAGCTTAAAGATAATATTCGCCTGCACTTGAACAATTTAGACGTAGAAACTGAGCTACTGAATGACCCATTCTGGCAAGATGAAGTTATCGCTACAGTAGCCACCGCTGTGCAGCCCTTTGGCTATTACAATAGCAATGCAACGGTAGAAGTCACTAAGGACGATGAGGTCGTTGTAACCGTTTCACTTAGCGACCCTCTTCTTGTATCAAAGGTCACCCGGGAAATTATCGGTGTAGGCCGAGAAGATAGCGACTTTAGAAGCCGTTTTAATGCGTTTTCACTTAAAGAAGGAGATGTACTTAATCAGCCCGTTTACGAGTCATTTAAGTCATCGATGTTCAATTATGCCCTATCTCATGGTTACTTTGATTTCTATTGGCAGGCCACGCGGTTAGATTTAGTTAGAGAAGAAAAAGAAGCTAATATTCTGCTCATAGCCCAAAGTGGCTCTCGTTATAACTTTGGTAAATTGAAATTTATTGGGGAAGACAAAGCAAAAGCGATTATTAAACGACTAACTCCGTTTGAAGAAGGTGAGCCTTATTCTTCAGCAAAGTTGTCTGACTTCAACCGTTCGTTAAATCAATCAGGGTACTTCAACCGCGTTATTGCCCGGCCAGTAGTAAGTGACGCTGAAGGGCTGAATGTCCCGATTGAAATTTCGCTAGCACATCGCCCCCGAGATGCGTTTGATGTCTCTATTGGTGCTGCTACCGATACCGGCCCTCGAGTCACTTTAGGCTGGGAGCGCCCATGGGTAAATGATCGCGGTCATTCGATTTCCTCTGATATTTTTATCTCTCAACCTGAGCAATCGGTTACGGCAGATTATCGCATTCCGATGCAGAACATCACTAAAGATTACATTAGCTTTGAAGCGGGTTATCAATTTATTGAATACAGCAACACATCTATTGAAAGTGAAACCTTATCACTTGCGGCTCACCGTTATTTTCAAGAAGATCATTCGCCTTGGCAACACGATGGCTCTATTACCTATTTACGAGAAACCTACGATCAAGGTGAGACTGACAACACCACAACGTCACTGATACTGCCGGGCTACTCTATTACCTATATCACCAAAGATAACGACCTTAATATTAACAACGGCAATTATTTTCAGTTTTTGACCCAAGTAGGGCGAGATAATCTTGGCTCTGACATCAATATCGTAAAATCTGTAATGGAAGGCATGGTCATTCGTACCTTTTCCGACGTACATCGGTTTTCTATTCGAGGCGAACTTGGCGCAATTAAAACCAATGACTTTTCGCAAGTTCCGACATCACTGCGATTTTATGCTGGTGGTGATCAAAGCATTCGCGGCTTTGACTACCGAGAAATATCTCCCACAGAAGACGTTATCAACCCTGAAACGGGTGATACAGTAACCGATGCTGCCATTGGTGGAAAATACTTAGCCACTGCCAGTGTGGAATATGCTTATCGCATTGCACAAAATTGGCGTATTGCCGCCTTTACTGATGCGGGTACGGCAACCAATGATTTAGATACCACATTAACTTACAGTGTGGGTTCCGGCTTTCATTGGCTGTCTCCTATAGGCCCAGTGCGCGTGTACGTAGCTCGCGGATTTGCACCAGATGAAAAGACATGGCAGGTGCATCTGATGTTGGGGCCTGAGTTATGAAAAAGCGCACAGTTTCAACCATTCTATTAACGCCTGTGCTTATCGTGGTGTTTGTTTACGGTTTATTAATAAGCCCATTGGGTGGGCCAACCATTCGCCTTGTTGCCAATAACCTAGTGAGTGGGCTAAGTATTGAAAGCATTGAGGGCGGCCTGGCCGACAATCTCACTATTACAAAAGTTGAGTGGGAAAATGCGCAGTGGCGAGTAAAAACTGACTATGCGTACCTTGATGTCACGTGGCGCTGTATTTTTGAACCTAGAGTTTGCGTGAATGAAGTTAACGCCAACGATATTGTTGTTGAGCAGTTAAGCGCTACCCCAGAAACTGAATCAACCGAAGAAACGGGAAGTTTGACGCTGCCTTTACCTATAGAGGTCAACCAAGCCCAAGTTAAGCGCTTTACACTAAAAATGTCGGGGCAGACGGTTGAACTAGGGAAATTAAACTTAGATGACTTCTTCGGTAACGAGACGCTGGCGATTTCATCGCTATCGCTTGAAGATTTGGCCGTAACCCTCCATCAAACCGACACTTCCGCTCAAGCTACAGCCTCTTCGACTAACGCAAACAAGGATGATGCTGCTTCTGAAAGTAGTACTGACAATAGTGCCACGAAAAAATCACTGCCAAAGTCCTATTCGCTATCGTACACCGCCCCAGAACTGCCGACGATTTCATCGCCTATTCCAATAAGTATTGATGAGTTTTCATTGAAAAATGGCACATTGAATCAAGGCGATTCAGCCCAAACTTTATCGGTATTTGCCTTTGAGGATTTTGAATTTGCGAATGCCAGTGTGTCCTTGGCCAATTTAAATGTGGAACACCCTCAAGGAACACTCAATGGCGACATTGCCATCACCCTAGATGGTGCCTATCCGTTATCAGTTTCACTGAACGGTAGCGGTATGATGAGCGACAACCAGCAGCAAGTAGACTTTCAAGCATCAGGGTCGTTAGCAGCGCTTGAAGCTGACCTTAAAACTGAAGGGGCGATGAATGCAAAAGTGAATTTGTCAGCCGATGTACTTAGTGACAACCTACCCATTTCATTTAGCGCAACGTGGAAGGAACAACCCTTACCCACTATGGAGTCGGGCACCTTGCATGATGGTGCGCTAACGTTGAACGGCACCATGGGCGACTATATTCTAGATGGCGGCGCAGCCGCTACCTTACCGGATATCGGCAAGGTACCTGTAGCGCTAAATGTGGTGCTAAAAGAACACAATATCTACGTGAACGAAGCCAAAATTGAAGCATTGGAAGGCAGTATTAGTAATACCGGTACCTTGTATTTAGATGAGGCTATTTCTTGGGAAGGAAACACCACCTTTACCAATGTCTCAGGGGTTCAGTTTTCCAAGTACGCGCCAGAGCAATTAGAGGGCGGTTTTACCAGTGTGATGCAGTACACAGAAAAAGGCCCCCAAGTCAGTATTCGGGAATTAGATCTTAAAGGCATCTTGCAAAACAAACCCTTCTCGGTGGCAGGATCTTTTGTGTACTCAGGTCCAAGCGATTTATTGGTTGCCTCTTTGGCCGTTGAACAAGCCGAAAACAAAATTAATGTGGTAGGGCAACTACTTAATAAGCGTTACGTTAATGCTGATATCGGCCTTGATATAGCTGCCATTGCCGACCTTTACCCGGAAGTAGCTGGGGCGATATCTGGCAATATAAAAGCCACAGGCCCATGGACTAACCCCGTTGCCAAAGGCGCAATTAATTTTTCAAAAATTGCGGTGTCGCCTGCACTTTCAAATGCAGCAGCCCAACAAGGCGAAATCAACGGCAAGCTTGTCATTGACGGCTCATACACAAACCATAAGGCTGACCTCGATGTGACCTTACCGGAGCATAGTGTTGCCCTAAGCGTTGCAGGAAAATGGCAAGACAATACTTGGGCTGGAAAAATTGAGCAGAGCAAATTAAAACTCGCCAATATGCAGTGGGCGTTGTCATCTCCTTTCGCGTTAAACGTAGACACTGCTCCCTTTAGTGCTAACGTGGGCGAACACTGCTGGCATTCAAGAGAAGAAGGTGAGCTTTGCATCACCAGCTTGAACTACCAAGAAAACAAAGCGAAGTGGAATGTATGGGCCAAGGCATTGCCCGTTGGCTTGTGGGCGCACGAGCTTGCGCCAGATATGATAGCGGCAGCCGCACCGGCAACCTTGTCAGTGAAAACCCAAGGGCAATATTCTCAAGCCGATCCTATCGATGCCACTTTTACGGCCTCTTTATCGCCTGCCACATGGCAGTTAGGAAAAGAGCGCCCCCTAGCAATAACGATTAATTCTGTAGAAACAACCGGTACTTTTAAGCAAGGTGAACTTAAAGCTAAGTCGCTTATTGCCAGTGAAGACTTAGGCAATGCGACCCTAAATGTAAATACGTCTCCCTTTGAAACCCGCAAACCCATTAGTGGTAATCTTGAGGTTGTTAATATAGACGTAGCCCCGCTTAAACCACTGTCTCCTGCCATTCGCACACTTACGGGTGTTATGAATGGAAATATCACCTTGGCGGGGTTTGTAGATTCGCCCGAACTATCCGGAAAACTACAAATAGAAAACGGCGCCATTGATATTCAAGACACACCGGTATCATTAGAGAGCTGGACCCAATCAATTACGTTAAACGGCCAACAAGCCAACTTCGACGGCACGTTCTTGCTGGGCGGGGGTAAAGGGGCGCTAAACGGCGATCTCAATTGGTCTGATGTACCAAGCGCGAACATTAATTTGAAAGGTGACAAATTTGAGGTGCGCCAACCAAACATGCGTTTACGGGTATCGCCAGATTTAAAAGTAGCGGCTACTGCTGACAAGGTTGATGTAACAGGCAGTGTAAATATACCTTGGGCGCGTATTGAAGTTGAGTCACTGCCTGAAAGCGCGGTGTCACCGTCTAAAGACGTTCATCTTCGCGGCGAACCCCCAAAAGAGGAGCCCCTTGATATCGTACATGCGTCTGTGATGGTCAATATCGACAAGGCGAAAACCGGTGAAGTGCAGTTGGAAGCATTTGGTTTAACCGCGAGCTTACACGGTGGTGTAAAAGTGAATAACCAACCCGCCTTGGTGGGCTTTGGTGATTTGCAAATACTCAACGGCCGCTATAACGCTTATGGGCAGCAGCTTGTTATTCAAACGGGTGAAGTGCAGTTTAATGGGCCTATCGATCAACCAATGCTACTGATTGAAGCCATTCGCGACCCAGATAAAACTGACGATGATGTAATTGCCGGTATTAGGATAGACGGGGCAGCCGATTCTCCCAGCATTAATTTATTCTCTGAACCCGCCATGGATCAGCAAAACGTACTCTCGTACTTACTTACAGGGTCGGGGCCTGACGCTGAAAGCGAAGATCCTAACTACACTGCCTTATTGGTAGGTTTTGGGCTTTCAAATACCAAAACCTTAACAGGCCAAGTAGGCAATGCCTTGGGTATTGATGATTTCAGCTTAAGCACTAACGAGAACAAACTGTCAGTAACCGGCCAGATTAATGACCGATTAACGGCTGAATATAACGTGGATGTGGGGTTGAAGAACAATGACTCGAGCAGCACCGTTCGCCGTAGGCAAGATCCACCCGATTTAGCATTGCGATACCGCTTGTTGCCTCGTTTATTTTTAGAAGCGGTACAAACCACCATTGAAAATCAGCCTGAATTCGCCCTAGATTTATACTATGAATTCTTCTTAGGTGAAGAAAAAGATGATGATGAAGGTGATAGTGAAAATGAAGGGGACGGGAACGACGCAAACAATGCAAACAACGCAAGCAGCGATGCCATTAACGGCGAAGCTGCCACTCCAAAAGCCGCGAATAGCGATACATTAGATAACTAATATTGACGAGGGCGGCAGGCTCAGCCCAGTATTATTCATCAATAGAGTGCGCCACGCTTCAACTAAATAAGAAAATGGCTATCGTTATTGATGGCCTTTTTTGGTTGGCATCCATTCAATAAGCTTTCACGAAAGGCTAGTCACCATCACTCATATCATTTAATGCCGTTAATTTTTTTTCAAATTGTTTTTGTCTGCGATGGGCCCAAACATACCACACTGCCATTATGCCAGCGGTGACTGCCGTTACCAACAGCACTACCCCATACTCCCTTTCTTCAGCCGCCTTAGCCAAGGTGAATATGGTATTAAACGCAATAACAATCAGTACGGCTAACCATGCAGAGTGTTTGTTGATAAATGCAATTCGCGCATTGTTTTTAAACTGCTTTTTCAGTTGTTGTAGATGATTGTTAGTTTGCGCATTACTACCAAACGCAGCTACTCTTCTAAGCCAAAGCTGATAGCCTAGCAACGGTAAAATGAAAACAATAAGACCAACATTGAGTATGCGTACCAGTGGAGGAAATTCACTCCAGTAATATATAAACATCCATGCCATCGGGATAAGTGAGAGACAATCTACCATTATGTAAAGTCGCTGCTTTCTTGTTTGGCTTTTAAAGGTTTTTTTCACCTCATCCACATCTACATTCGAGACGGGTTGGGCTTGCCATAGCGCGCTGAGGTCTTTGTCACTGCTATTATCAGCGCTTTTGTTGTTATCATTCATCAGAGTTTCCTTCCAATACACTTGCTTTAGCACGCTTTAAAATAACCCCTACATGCGATTTAGTGAGGCCGCATATATCCGCAATCTCATCGTAAGATAAGCCTTCTAAAGAAAGGGTAAGTACTTGGCGTGGCTGTACCGCGAGAGCGCGTACTTTAACGAGTAATCGCGATAGCGATTGTTGCTGGCTGGTGGCGGTTTCAGGGGAAATTTGCGACGCTTGCTCAATAACAACGTCATCATTGTACTCGTCGGTGTCGATGCGCTTCACCTGATTGGCCACATGAGTAACGGCGCGGTTATGGGCTATTTTTAGAATATAGGTTTTTACACTGCTATCGCCTTTGAAACGAGTAAGCCCCTGCCACACAGCTATGGCTATTTCTTGTAGCAACTCTTGCTGTAGCGCATGGTTAGCCTCGTAACTGTTTGCGACACGGCTTAATAGACTGCCGTACTGCGCAAACACATCTTCAAACCCTTGCCCCAATCTCTCGTCCTCAGTATTTCTTATTATTAACTGCGCTGCATTGCCAACTATGACGGTAAAAGCCACTCATTTACTTTTCTTACATGCATGTGATGACAGAAATCATTCGTGCTTATTTTGTGTAGTCTAGGGTTAGCGAAAAAAATTACATCTATCTGTAATTTTTTTCGAAAGCCAAAGACTAGTAATAATGAAGAGGGTGATGAAAACACCTTCATCGGTTACAACACCTTTACCTTGGAGCACACTATGTCTACGCTAAGCATTTTTTTACTTATTGGTTTTATTGCCACTATCGCCCTTGGCGCAAATTACTTAGATGCCAAGTTTCAATGGCGCCTCAACGACTGGATGAACGGCACCTGTAGCAATCCTTTCATTGCTAGCAAAGCGACCCAGCAACAACAGCTTATTGAGAAAAAAGATAAGCAAATTGAGGCCTTGATTGGACGGGTAGAAACACTCGAAGCTATAGTGACCGAGCCCGCTTACGAGCTTAATCAAAAAATTAATGCGCTAAAGTAAACGCTAGCTAGTTCATACTTAGCTACTTAGGGGTGGTCGACGCATAAACATGGGTACTTTACCCATAGCTATGGCGTTGCCCACCAGCACCACTGCTACGCCAAGTACAGACAGCCAACTCCACGTATAACCTTCAAAAAAAGTAGAGATAACAAGCGCCACAATGGGGTAAACCAGTACTACATAAGCCGCTTTGTCTGCGCCTATTTGCTTTAGCAGCTTCATGTAAGAGCCAAACGCCAACACCGAACCGAAAATAGCCAAATAAAGCAGTGAGAGGTAAAACTCAGGCGCGGTAGGGATGACCAAGGTGTCGTTTGTGAACCACGCGGTAACATAGAGCATCACCATGGCATAGCTCATGGCGTAAAAATTCATTTGAATAACCGGTGTGCCCGAGGTGAGGATCCGCTCTGATATCACGTTACCAATTGATGCACTAAAAAAAGAAACAAATGCAATAGAAAGGCCCGCCGCTAACGCAGCGTCCATCGATACTTTTGAAAACTCGGGCACAAACAAGCAAATAATACCCGCAAGCCCAAACGTAGCGCCCACCACCACTTCTAAACGAATAGGCTGCTTTAACCACCACCGTCGAAGTACCACATTAAAGTAAATAATGCTGGAACTCATAAGGGCGAGTAACGCGCTGATAATATGCGCCTGCGCCATATATAGCAGGGTATAGTTGAGGCAATATAGGAAGAAGCCTACTCCGGCCATTTTAATGTGAATGTGTAACGGTAACTTAAACGGCAAGCCGCGCACCATACAAAATAGCCCTAAACACAGTGCAGCTAACGTATAGCGCCATGCAACGGCTAAAGTCTCAGCGGTATGCCCTATTTGATACGTGATGGCAATCCAAGTTGAACCCCAGATGAGTGTACAAATGGCAAACAGCACACCATTGCTCATGGTTGAGCATCTATAAACTGAATTAAATGGTTTATAGCCATATTAAACAACCGCTGACGGGACTCATTCGCCATCCATGCCGTATGGGGAGTAACAATAAGGTTAGGGATAGTACCGGTTAGCAATGGATGATCTGCTGGGGGAGGCTCTTGAGATATAACATCAACCGCCGCGCCGCCTATTTTCCCGCTTTTAAGCGCAGAAACCAGTGCGTCTTCATCAATTAGCCCACCTCTGGCGGTATTAATAAGAAAACTGGTGGGTTTCATCAACGACAACCGAGTTTTGTTGAAAAGATGATAATTATCATCTGTTAGTGGGCAATGCAGGCTAACCACATCGGCGCTAGGTAATAATGATTCTAATGAAGGTCGAGTGTCTCGCTTATTATCATAAAGCTCTTCTGTAGAAAGCCCCCCTGGCCGCGCTGCAATACTCACCTTCATACCCATTGCGATAAATAGCGCCTCAACTCGCTTTCCCAACTCTCCATGACCTACTATGACAGCATGCTTTCCAGCAAGCTCCACAATGGGGTGCTCGGTTAAGCAAAAGTGCGGCGATGTTGCCCATTTACCTTGGTTTACATCGTTATGATACTGAACAAACGCAGTGGCCAAATTAAGCAGCAACATTAAAGTATGCTGGGCCACACTGTCGGTGCCATAACCTTCCACATTCTGCACGGTAATATTGTGCGTTTGGCAGTAATTAGTATCTACATTGTTAGTACCTGTGGCCATTACACCCACATACTTTAGCGACTTGGCGTGTTGTAACGCCTCGCTATCTAATACTACCTTGTTGGTAAGTACGATATCGGCATTCGCTATTCTGGCAACGACCTCTTCTGGAAGTGTGTTGTCATAGCAAGTTAGCTCAACATTTACGTTATTAAGCAATGACGTATCTATTGAGTCAGAGTTCAGTAAATCTGCACTAAACGTTTCAGCATCAAGAAAAACCCCTGTTAGCTTTTTCTGAGCAAGGTTTTTCGTGCTTTTAATACCTGCTTGGGCCGCATGGCTATTGGTCACCGGCATTTCCTTGATTCTCTGCCTCACCGATAGACTCGCAAATAGACTCAAGGGCAGTTTTTATATTAACGGGTATAGGCACTGCTTTGTCAGAGAGTCGGTCGACAAATACATGTACAAACTGACCGTGCGCCACGCGGCGTTTAGCCTCACCAGCATAAACCGACAAACCGTAAGTCACTGAACTTCGACCTAACTTTATCACCCTTAACCCAACGTAAATCGTTTCTGGATAAGCGGCTGGCGTAATATATTGGCACTGGCTACTGACTACATAAGCCACCGCGCTGCTTTCTTGAATATTAAGGCCGCCCTCGTCAATTAAAAAGCGATTTACGGCGGTATCAAAAAAGCTGTAATACATCACATTGTTAATGTGACCATAAGCGTCGTTGTCTTGCCAGCGAGTGGCGATTTCAAGGTGATAAGGGTAATCGTTAAGCGATGGTGTAATGTCTGTCATGCGTGGCGTTATCCCAAAAGTTAAAAATGTGGAAACTAAAGCAATACCAAGTCGTCGCGATGTACAACCACGTCGGTCGTTTCATAACCTAACACATCCGCAATATGCTGCGACTTTTTCCCTTTTATAAGCATTAAGTCTCGGGCGTTATAAAGGGCTAAGCCCTTTGCAATAACCTGGTTTTCAAAGCAAATCTCTACCGCTTCCCCTTGGTTAAAATTACCTTCTATGCTCGTCATACCTGAAGGCAATAATGACGCACCGCGGTCAACTAGGGCGGCTTTTGCGCCTTCATCGACATGAATACGGCCACACGTTTTAAGCGTATGCGTTAACCACAGACGTCGTGCTTTTTTAGGGGAATTACTGGCGTGAAATAAGGTACCAGGAATAGAACCGTTTAGCATGGCATCGAAAGACGCCCCTTTTCTTCCGTTCACAATAATGGTTTGAATGCCGCTACTGGTGCACTTATCCGCCGCTTCAATTTTCGTTCGCATACCGCCAGTACCTACTGAGGTGCCAGCACCGCCCGCCAATTTATAAATCGACTCGTCGATATTATGCACTTCACTGATTAACGTGGCGTCTGGATCTTTACGAGGGTCGGCCGTGTACAAGCCGTCAATGTCGGAGCAAATAATCAGCGTATCAGCTTGAGCGACTAGCGCGGTATAGGCACCAAGGTTATCGTTATCACCTACTTTTAGCTCGTTTACAGCGACGGTATCGTTCTCATTAACAATGGGAAGCGCATTATGGTTTAGCAGTTCTCTCAGGGTGTTTTTGATATTTACATAGCGAGTGCGGTCGCGAAGATCGTCGGCTGTAAGTAAAACCTGCGCACAAGGAAAATCGAAAAAGCGTTGCCAATTTGCCATCATTTGGGTTTGACCAATGGCAGCCATGGCTTGCTTTTCAGCAATAGACGCATTGTGACGAATCTTCACTTTGCTTCGCCCTGCTGCCACGCTGCCCGAGGAAACCAAAATAATTTCTTTGCCAGATTCACGACTTATCGTGATAAAGCGCGCCAGTGCTAACAAAAATCGGGCGCTACACTCATCGCCATTTGGCGCAATAAGGGCGCTACCTACTTTAATTACGGCACGCTGCCAATTGAGACGGTTCATAAGAAGATGATACAAGAAAACAAGAGTTTAAGAATACGACACTTCGCTTTTTAAACAAACGTTATGTTACAGTTTTTTGCGTTAAAATAGGGTGAGTTTACGGCCAAAAACTGGGATAAAAGCAAAAGGGCTTATATACTAGTGTGCTTATTTTATTATAAAAATAACCGGGAAACTCCATGAATAAGCACCAACGACATCTATTCTGGCTTGCGCCAGTGTTGTCTATGCTGATTTATCTTCCATTCGCCAACGCAGCAACAAATCAAACTAAAGGCGATTTTGAAGATAAGTTCCGTCAGCTAGACGAATCTCTTCCTACCCCCAATGTATATCGAAATGCAGCGGGTGAGCCAGGTCATCAATACTGGCAACAACAAGTAGACTACAAAATTGACGTTAAGCTGATTGAAGATACGCGCCGTATTGAAGCCAGTGAAACCATTACCTATCACAACAATGCACCTGATACGTTGAAGTATTTATGGATCCAATTGGATCAGAATAAATTCCGCGACGATTCAATGTCTGCCCTTACTACCACTTTTGGTGGCATAGGTAATCGTGGGCCTGCTACGAAAACAGCCAGTGGCAGTAAACCTGCACAACTGAGCATGGCAGCACTTCGCCGCCAACAGTTTGTTGACGATAACGAATTGGGTTACACCATTTCACGGGTGCAAGACAGCGCAGGTAACGATTTACACCACGTTATCGTTGGTACGCTAATGCGTGTAGATTTAGCGCAACCTCTTCAACCTAAAAACAACGTCACTTTCGATATCGATTTTGCGTTTAACATTGTTGAAGAAGATGCCGTTTCTGCTCGTGCGGGTTACGAACACTTCCCAGATGACGAACGTGAAGGCGGTAACGATATTTTCTTACTTGCCCAATGGTTTCCTCGCCTAGCGGCTTACACCGATTACGAAGCATGGACAAATAAAGAGTTTATTGGCCGTGGTGAGTTCACGTTAGAATTCGGTAACTACGAAGTTGATATTACCGTTCCGGCCGATCATATCGTTTCCTCTACAGGTGAATTACAAAACGCAGACGACGTGCTAACTAGCACGCAGCGTAAGCGTTTGAAAGAAGCGGAAGATGCTGATCGTATTGTATTCGTGGTTACTGCTGAAGAAGCGCTAGAGAACGAAAAAGCTGGCACTAATAAGCAAAAAACATGGCGTTTTAAAGCTGACAACGTGCGTGATTTCGCATGGGCTTCTTCACGTAAGTTTATGTGGGATGCGCGTGGCTACCACCAAGGTGGCGAGACTCAGCCATTAGTGATGGCGATGTCTTTCTACCCGAAAGAAGGTGGCGAGCTTTGGGAGAAGTACTCTACTGAATCTATTATCCACACTATGGATGTATACAGCCGCTTTAGCTTCGACTATCCGTATCCTGTAGCCCAGTCTGTAAATGGCCCTGTTGGCGGCATGGAATACCCAATGATTACCTTCAATGGGCCACGTACCGAGCTTCGCGATGATGGCTCTCGTACTTATTCACTATCAGAAAAGCGTTTCTTAATTGGCGTGGTTATCCATGAAGTGGGTCATATCTACTTCCCAATGACGGTTAACTCTGATGAGCGTCAGTGGACATGGATGGATGAAGGCTTGAACAGCTTTCTAGACGGTGTTGCAGGACGCGAATGGGATCCAACTATTCCATGGGGCGTTGAGCCGCGTGACATTGTTAGCTACATGAAGTCTGAAACACAAGTGCCAATTATGACCCAGTCTGATTCAGTACTTAAATTAGGCCCTAACGCTTACACCAAGCCAGCCGTCGCCCTAAACATTCTACGTGAAACTATTCTTGGCCGCGATTTGTTCGACTTCGCCTTCAAAGAATACGCACAGCGCTGGATGTTTAAACGCCCGACACCTTCTGATTTTTTCCGCACTATGGAAGAAGCTTCAGGTGTTGATTTAGATTGGTTCTGGCGCGGTTGGTTTTACACTACCGATCACGTTGATATTAGCCTAGACAGCGTTTACAAGCTTCGTTTGAACACTGAAGATCCTGATATTGATTTCGCCCGTGAGCGTGAAGCCGAACTTGATAAACCTAAGTCACTTACCGATATTCGCAATAAAGAAGAAGGGAAAGAGCTTTGGGTAGACCGCTTCGATGACATCAAAGATTTCTATGACGAAAACGATCGTTACACCGTAACTAACAAAGAGCGCAACAAGTACCGTAGTTTCCTGAAGAAACTTGAACCTTGGGAACGTAAAGCGTTTGAACGTGCGGTACGTGAAGATAAAAACTACTACGTGCTTGATTTTAGCAACAAGGGCGGCTTGGTTATGCCGATTATTCTTGAGCTAGCATTCGAAGACGGCACTACAGAAGAGATGCGTATTCCTGCTGAAATTTGGCGTCGTACACCGAAAGCGGTAAGCAAGCTGATTGTCACTGAAAAAGGCAAAGAGCTAGTAAGCGTAACGGTTGACCCACATTGGGAAACCGCAGACGTAGATGTTGAAAACAACCACTATCCGCGTCAAATCATTCCATCACGTATTGAAGCGTACAAGTCTAAGCCTCGTAACACTTACGAGTATCGCGATCTTATGAACGATGTAAAAACCGAGCTAAAGACCGACGATGACGAAGACGAAGATGACAACTAAGGTTATGCCTTTTAAGTTATCTGCTAAAAACCACAAGCAGAGCCTAACGGCGCTGCTTGTGGCTGTTTTTTTATGTACCGGTTTATTCAGTACTTGGGCTAACGCGCACCAAGTTAAAGCCGCTATCACAACAGTGTTGTTCAACCCTAGAACGCAAAACATTGAAGTAATGCACCGCTTTAACCTGCACGATGCCGAGCATGCTGTAAAAGTGCTGTTTGATAAGCACGCCGATATTATGGAAGAAGAGAAAACCCAACAAGCCTTCGCTGATTACGTGAGCAACCATTTTGCGTTGTTAAACGGTGAGGAAAAGTCATTAGATTTAGGTTTGGTCGGTTTTGAGTTGGATGGTAATCACTTTTGGGTGTACCAAGAAACCGCTCAACCGCCAGAATTAGATGGTTTGATGATTCGTCACGATGCCTTACGTGATTTGTGGCCAACACAAGTGAATACGTTAAACGTAGAAGGTAATGGGCCTTTAAAAACCCTGACCTTCACCGACAACGTTACCTTGCTTGAAGTGGAATTTGCTAGCGACCATCATTAAGCCGCTTGTGATATTACACATATCTATTCGCTTCAAAAGCCTCATTGAAAAGCACTGCCACTTCGCAGTGCTTTTTTATATCCCCCTGAAGTCTTATTCCCATTTGCGTTAATCTCGCCTAAGTTAACCTAATACCCTGTTTTTAGAACAATCGGTTTATATTAATAAATGAATGTCGATTTTTATAAAAAAGGGGCAAGTAAGGGCATGCTTTTAACTCACACCATGGGGACTTTCCATGAGCGATAATACAACCACCAATGCGTTTTCCAATAACAAGAATATTATGTGGGTGCTACTTAGCGGCGCCATGGCACTTACCTTCATTGTGATGATGTTTTTACCTAACAGCGGCACGGGTGAGGGCATGATAGCGGTTTACTCTGCCATGCTATGGTGTGGCATATTTGGCGCGGCATTATTTCGCTATATGACAAAAAATGGCTGGGTAGGGTTCGCAATAGGCAGCGTAGTTGGCCTTATACTACAAATGGTAGCTCAGATAGTCTAAACACTGATAGTGCGAGCACCGACAATACGACAAATAGTTTCGAACACCTTAATGCAGCACCATTTAGCTAAGCAATATACGAAAAATTAAGAAGTAATCGACCAACGACACTTTAGCGTATAAGTACTAATATAATTTGGTTCTCGTAGGTTGGGCTTCACAGGTTGGGCCTCACAGGTTGGGCCTCACAGGTTGGGCTTCATAAAATGAGGCTGCCCGCGTTTCATAAAAGATTAAAGGCTTCCAAGGTTACTTCATGGCAAAAAATACCGATGAACGAAAAGCGCGAGCAGTACCGTCTTCTCGTATTGGGAGAGTAGGGCGCTTAGGTGCTTTGGCAGGCAAAATTGCAGGCAATGTTGTTACTAATGGGGCTAGCCAATGGATAAAGGGCGAACGCCCAGCGCTTAGCGCGTTATTACTGACGCCAAAAAACATAACTAACATTGCCGATCAACTCGCCACCATGCGTGGTGCAGCCATGAAGCTAGGCCAGCTTATCTCTATGGATACGGGCGACTTTTTACCGCCAGAACTCGCTACCATATTAGCCAGGCTCAGAGAAGATGCCGACCCTATGCCAAAAGCCCAATTAGATACCACGCTAAAGGCCCAATGGGGCGAAAGTTGGCATGATGACTTGCTGTATTTTTCTTATGCCCCCGTTGCGGCGGCCTCTATTGGACAAGTGCATAAAGTGATTACTATGGACGGTAAAATGCTGGCCGCAAAGGTACAATACCCTGGTGTACGTAAAAGTATCAGTAGCGATGTAGATAACGTAGCAACACTCATTAAACTCACAGGTTTGGTGCCGAGCTCTTTAGATATTGGTCCGCTGTTAGAAGAAGCAAAAGTTCAACTTCATCAAGAAGCTGACTATCACCGCGAAGCCAACATGCTAACGCGCTACAAAGATGCGGTTACGCAGCATAACGATGCTGAATTCGCTTCCCAATTTGTTATACCCAGTGTTCATCCAGAGTTAACAACAGACTCTGTGCTGACAATGGACTTTATCGAAGCCAGCCCCCTTGATGCTGCAATGAACGCTCCCCAAGAAATTCGCAACACGTTAATGACGTCACTATTCCAATTATTTTTTAACGAGATATTTGGCTTTAAGTTACTTCAAAGCGACCCAAATTTAGCGAACTATCGATACAAAGAAGATACTCAGCAATGGGTATTACTAGACTTCGGGGCAACGCGAGAAGTTCCAAGTGATATTGCATTGGGCTACCAAGCACTGCTTCAAAGTGCTGCCAGCGGCAGTAAACAAGACATGCAACACGCAGCCCTGCAGATTGGTTTAATAAACCAAGAACACAGTGATGCACAGCAAGACCTTGTAGTGGCATTGGGAATGGAAGCGTGTGAAGCAATTAGAGAAGACGACCCCTACGATTTCGGCAATAGCGACCTGTTGCCAAGACTGCATGACAAAGGCGTGGCGTTGACCATGCAGCATGATTTCTGGCATACACCGCCAGTTGATGCCCTGTTTATTCATCGCAAGTTAGGAGGGCTGTACATGTTGGCTAAGCGATTAGGCACACAAGTTAATATGCGCGCCGCAGCAGAGCCTTGGTTAAAGCCCTGATATTGCGAGCTCTGATATTACGAGTTCTGATATTACGTTAGTACCGTAAATGACTAATAAGGTAACTGCATGCTAAACGGCAACGCCATTTGTTCTGCGCTTTTGGGCGGGTTACCAATCATTTCGTCATAAGGGGAGTCGTGTTTCATAACGGCTTGCTGTACGGTGCAGTGAGAAAATACTTCTCGTATTTGGCCTGTACTGAAAAAACGCATGGGTCGGTCTTGCTTATCGTACACCATGCCGCTTTTATCTCCCACGGTTAGGTAGACCAAATAAACGTTCATTTCATATGACTGAACTTCAAGATAATCGATGTTTAAAGACTTACCTTCAATTTGGGTAAATAGAAACTTGTGCATAACCGCCCCTCAGCGCACGTAAATCAACTGATGATTTTTTTGATAATTTTAACGTTGCTTTTTACGTTGCTGGCGACAAACAGGTTCATTACGATGATACTGATACTGGGGTATCGGTATCTTCTGAAGACATGCCTTTAGACATATTGCTGAGTGTTACGCTAGCGCGAACAGCTCTAACGAGCATAATCATACTGATCAAACACGCGCCACCAAATATGGCTGCAGGAAGCACAATCCCACTTCCTAACCACATCAGTGGAAATATCAGTAATCGAGGCCCTTCTAGCGCCAACGCCAGTTTTGAACCAGCCAAAATAAAACCATTTTGGATACTCATCGCCACTATTGTTAACACCAGTATTAACTGGTGGGCACCACTTAATGTTTGAATAAACAGTAATAAGTATACGGTGATACTTAGTAAGATAACGTGCTGCGCCACGCTGTAATGAGTCACGGGGGCAGCCAACGCAGGGTGAAATTTTTTAAACGAAGACAGCGGCGCTTTTTCGAAGGGAAAGCGTTCGGCCACGTCATTGGGGCGCCACCCCGTGCGACCAAACCACACACGAAGTTTATCTTGCCAACGTGAAGTGTAAAAACTGTCTTTGGCTAGTTGACTATAAAGCTGCGCATTCGCCCACAAAGGGTTAAAACTTTTCAATGCACCGCGAATGCCGAAAACTGGTTTGTCGCTTTCTAGTTCTGGAATAAAGGTATTAAATAAACGATCCCATATGATGAACACACCACCATAATTCTTGTCGATATAAACGCGATTTTGGGCGTGATGTACACGATGATTCGAAGGCGTAACAAACCATTTTTCCATCCAACCTAGTTTGTCAATATGCTGAGTATGAACCCAGAATTGATATATTAAGTTAAGCGCTCCAACGGTAATTATCATTTCTGGAGGAAAACCTATTAGCGCTAAAGGCAGATAGAAAACCCAGCTGAAAATAGCGCCACTTGTTTGTCGAAGTGCGGTGGTTAGATTGTAGTCTTCACTGGAGTGATGCACCACATGGGCAGCCCATAAAATACTCATTTCATGGCCCATTCGGTGATTCCAATAATAAAAGAAGTCGTACAATATGAATGCAGCTATCCATACCCAAGGTGAATAACTCAGTTCGACAACTGCAAAAGTATTAAACACCAATACGTAGAAAGTGAGCGGTATAAGCTGATGCCCAATAGCCATGACTCGCGATAATACGCCCATGCTTAAACTGGCAATCGCATCATTTGCACGATAGTGACCGGTTTTTTTCCGTTTATCGACAAGTATTTCAATGGCGATAAGAAGAACGAATAAAGGAATAGCAAAAAGGATAACAGTCATAGTATCTACGTTTTATAAATTCATCTTAATTGTTAATAAAATGTATAATATAAGCAAGTTATTTTACATTCCTCTGCAAAATTAAGGATTTTATAGAATGATGATACCGAAGTTACCCTTTCTAGCGTTTCGTAGCATTTGCTGCTATCGCTAAGAAATTGCTACAAATTACGATCGAATTGCGAACCAATTACGTTAAAAAGTGTTCTAAATAAGGAAATTACCTTCATCAGAGAACAATTCTCTTGCGTGATATCCAAATATTGGGTGTTATCTCTGATAGTATTATTATTAGATCAGTTATTGCAGCGGAGATATTATGAGCGAATCGTCAGAAAAGCGTACGTTAGGTCCCCATTTTCTTATTATCGGGGTAATAATTGTAGTCATCTTGGCTCTCGTGTTTTGGCCTTCGAAAGAAGAAGAGGTCGTCGCCCCCGAGCCTGAAGTTGTTCAGCCAGACGTAGAAGTGCCTGTTGAAGAAGTACCCGACGTTTTTGAAACCAAGCCTGCTCCGCCACCGTTAGAACTTGAAGAGCCCGACGAAGTCCCACCAATGCCAGAACCTGTAGAGCCAGATCCTGAGCCGTTAGATGTGAGCGACCCGGCCATAAAATCGTCACTGCAGGAGATTTCTACCGCCACTGACGACAGCGTAAACCGTATGATTGTGAATGAAGGTTTATTACAGCGATTTGTGGTCTCGGTTACCAACTTAGCGAATGATGAAATGGCGCCCAATCACCAGTTGCTTACGCCTCCTGAGCAAACATTTCGTGTTTATTCTCAGGCTGGAAAGCAATGGATTGATGCAGCAAGCTATAAGCGCTATACACCTTATGTAAACATGCTTGAGTCGTTTGAAAGTGAAGCGTTATTGGGCATGTACGATATTTATAAGGGTGACATTCAAGACAAATACGCAGAAATTGGCGATTCGAATAAGAACTTCAACGAAGTGGTATTAGATGCTATCGATCAGTTGCTCGATACACCTGAAGTGCCGGTACCTGTTGAAGTGTATACCGATTCAGTTACCTATAAATACACCGACCCTCGTTTAGAGAATCTAAACGAACCGCAGAAGCAGTTGCTTCGTACAGGCCCAGACAATATGCGCCGTATTAAAGCAAAGCTGCGTGAAATTAAAGTGTTGCTTGAAGAAAATGGATCTAACTAGATTTCAACAGCAATTAAAGGGCACGTCTGACAAGGCGCGCCCACTTCCGCCGGTGGAAAAGTGGAACCCGCCTTTTTGCGGTGATATCAATTTAACCATCGCGCTAGATGGCCGTTGGTTTTACGAAGGTAGCCCCATAGGTCGAGCAAGCTTAGTGAAGCTATTTGCCTCTGTACTTAAAAAAGAAGAAGACAGTTACTTTTTGGTTACCCCCGTTGAGAAGGTGGGGATTACCGTAGAAGACGTGCCTTTTTTGGTTACCGAGTGGCGTTTTGATAACGATTGCTTAGAACTCACCACACAAACTGGCGATATCGTCACACTGAGTGCGGCGGAGCAACTTAGCTTACGCAAGCCCCCCACCGACTTACAAGATACTGACGCAACGCCGATTCCCTATGTTTTAGTTAGACGCAATTTGTGGGCGCGTTTGCATCAAAACGTTTATTATCAACTGCTCGAGCACGCTACCGAGCAGCAAGAAGGTAATGAAACGCAATTTGTGGTTACCTCGAATGCTATCCCCTTCATTATTGGCGCGGTGCCCATCAAATAAAGGGCAAGGCCTTAGCGTTAAGCTTCGATGAAAGCCTTTGGTTAAAAGTCTCTGTTATAAAAGCCAGGGCAGAAGCTTATGCTGAAGATGGCGATGGCGAGCAATTTTAAATAGCACAGCAAGTAAAATAACACCGATAACGAAGCGCAAAGTTTTGCGTTAGCTTTGCTGGTGTTCTACATTGGTTCTTCGTCTATTCACACATCATAAGAAGAATCATCATGAAAAAGACACTGACTTCATTAGCTATTTCCTTAGGACTGGCAACGCTAGGCACCATTGCCCTTTCAGCGCCTGCCGTTTCCGCCACCTTAGTGCATGCAGGTAAAGCCTTCACCGGCACGTCGGACAAGCTTAAAAGCGAAGTAACCATTGTTATCGAGGGCAACAAAATTGCATCGGTAGAGTCTGGCTATAAAACCCCCTCAGAATCAGACACGGTTATTGATTTAAAACATGCCACTGTCTTGCCAGGCTTAATGGATATGCATGTTCATTTGTCTTCACAGCATGGCGGCCCTCAAACCTATTTAGAGCGCTTTTCATTGAATGAGGCTGACTATGCACTTAAGGCCGCTAACTATGCTGAAATTACGCTAGATGCGGGGTTTACCACGGTGCGTAATTTAGGTGACGGCTATCATGAAACTGTTTCTCTTCGAAATGCGATCAGTAAAGGCTATGCCACAGGCCCGCGTATATTCACGGTAGGAAAATCAATCGCCACCACTGGCGGACATGCCGACCCAAGCAACGGATTATCTCACTTACTGCGCCCCGACGTTGGCCCTAAACAAGGCGTGGTTAACGGCGAAGTAGAAGCCCGTGAAGCCGTTCGTTCACGTTATCAAGACGGTGCAGATTTAATTAAAATCACTGCCACCGGCGGCGTATTGAGTGTAGCGAAAAGCGGTCAGAACCCACAGTTTATGACCGATGAACTAGAAGCTATTGTACAGACCGCAAAAGATTACGGCATGACGGTAGCGGTTCACGCTCACGGTAAAGAAGGCATGAAACGCGCTATTGTCGCTGGCGTTGACTCCATTGAGCACGGCACTTATATGGACGACGAAGTGCGCGACCTAATGAAACAAAAAGGGACTTACTATGTGCCAACGATTTTGGCAGGTAAATTTGTTGCCGACAAAGCAAAGATTGACGGTTATTTTCCTGAACTAGTGCGCCCAAAAGCGGCGGCAATTGGCCCGCTGATTCAAAATACTTTCGAGAAAGCACATAAAGCAGGCGTAAAAATTGCTTTTGGAACAGATAGCGGAGTTTCTGCACATGGCGATAACGCTCAAGAATTTTCCCTAATGGTTGAAGCGGGCATGTCTGAAGCAGAAGCGATTTTAAGCGCTACCGCTAATAGCGCAGCATTGCTGGGTGTTGGTGATACCTTAGGTACATTAGAGGCTGGAAAACTGGCCGACTTGGTAGCCGTAGTAGGTAACCCGCTAGAAGACATATCACTTTTAGAAAGTGTGTCTTTTGTAATGAAAGACGGAAAAATTTACAAACAATAATGGAAAGGCTTTGGGTATCAGGGCCGTATTAACTTCAAGGCAGTAAAAATAAAAGATGGCACTGGGTAAAAAGGTAAAGAAAAAGACGAAGCAACTCGTAGACTCTAAACACATGCTTACCGGCATCACGTTTGCGTCTTTTTTAGAGTCGACCATTGTGCCAGTGCCTCTTGAAGCGATTATGGTGCCCTTGATGCAAGCCCGCCGCGATAAGCTTTGGCTGATAGCGCTAATGGCAACCTTAGGCTGTGTAGTGGGTGCAATATTTGGCTACGCGCTAGGGTATTATTTATTCGACCTACTCGGCCAGTGGGTAATTGATACGTTTTTTAGCCAACAACAATTCGACAGTGTTAAACAACAAATGCAAAACCAAGGGTTTTGGTTTGTGATGACATTGGGTATTGCCCCCATCCCCTTTCAAGTGGCCATGTTAGCAGCAGGTGCCACCAAATTCTCTCTTGGCCTTTTTCTGTTAGCCACGGTGATCGCGCGGGCCATCCGCTATTTTGGCTTAGCCGCCGTGGTATATTTCGCGGGGAACAAGGCCGAGCAGCTTATTAAGAAATATAAGATTTCCGCCATCGCCGTGCTTACTGCATTAGTGATTGGCGTATGGTTCGCTGTTAATATGTTGAAAGGCTAGTGTTTTTTCTGATGCTATTTAATACCCACTTAGCGCACTAATCTGCTTTGTAAATTACTTCGATAAAATTTTTCAATTCTACATTTGATAATAATTCTCATTTGCACTAATGTAGTTTTTAGGAGGTGCAAATTATGAATTTACAACGGTTATGCCCAGTCTACAGAAAGTGGTTACAGCTAAACCCTTCACACGCTCGCGAGCACAGAATCGCGATGCAGGTACAAACGCAGCAAGCTCACCAAGCGGGCAAATATAACGAGGCGAGGCGTCTTGGCTATCAAACCTTCGAAGCCGCTAAAGTTGTTCTTACCGCCTTACAGCCGGTTACTGATACGGTGGATAAATCTATTCACGAAGATGTATTAGCCTTTGGCACTATGGCCATGTATTTATCCTCGTTACTGCACAAAGAAAATAAAAAACACGAAGCTCACCACATTCTCCAAGAGTGCCACCAGCAACTTATCGCCATATTGCCTTTACATGCCAGTAAGCCCTCGGTGTGTAAGCTTATTTGCGCTATACAGGTAGCGCTTGAAAAGAGCAGTGGCGCGAAGCCAGCGGAACATCAGCAGGCGCTAACGTTGCACTAGTGATACAAACTATTAACCGTATAACATACCCCATGAAGACGAGGGACATCAGCATGACAGTAGAATCATTTCAGGATAATAACGACTTCATATCGTTAAACGTAAAAGCATCGGTGCTTCGAAAAATGTTAAACGGGCAAAACTTGCATGTATCAGACATTCATTGCAACTGCTCTCGTAGCAAACAACAATTGCAGCAACTTCTGTTACAAGCCGTCAGTGGTGACAGCGAGTAGGTAATTTCAGGTAGATATACATAGAAATAATAGTAGTCAGGACACACGACCAAAACGCTGCTCAGATTTATTATTTACGCTTCTATTATTTACGCCTTTATTATTAATGGTTCGATTCTTGATAATCGTAGTAGACGAAATTCAATTATACGAACTAGGAGCGCACCGTGCGCGATACATCAAACTGGCTTTCAGCCATTGCCAGCGCAGGTTACAGCGCGAAAACCATCATGTACTCCATGCTTGGTGTCTTTATTCTTTCCTCGGTAATTACTGCCGCAGACCGTGAAAAAGCGACACAAGAAAACGTATTTTCCACCCTCAAATCACAGCCATTTGGCCAAGTGCTACTCGGTATTTTAATAGCCGGATTAGTTAGCTATGCCCTGTGGCGATGGCTTCAAAGTATTTTAAATACCGAATCGCTAGATATGACAAAAGCGAAAGACATTATTATGCGCGTGTTTTTGTTTGTATCAGGAATATTCTATTTTGGCGCTGCGTTTTTAGGCGCAAAAGTGCTAATTGGTAGCAACTCTGGCAGTAGTTCAGGTGGTAGCGGTGGTTCAAAAGGGGAACAGGTAAGCCATCAACTTTTACAGTATCAATGGGGAACCTATTTAGTTGCTGCTATTGGTGCAGGAGTGCTTATATTTGCTTTTATGCAGTTTAAACATGCTTACAAAGCAGATTTCCTCAAAAAGTTTGAACAAGCAAAGCTAACGGGTCATAAACGGAAAACGACCAAAGTGGTCGGTAGAATAGGCTATTTCGCCCGAGGTGTGGTGTATTTGCTGGTGGGCAGTTTCTTTGTCATATCTGCGGTAAAAAACGACCCTTCTGAAGCGGGAGGGCTGCAACAGGCACTACAAACCCTTACCCAGCAAACGTTCGGGCTCTACATGCTAGCTGCCATGGGAATCGGGTTTATTATGTTTGGTATTTATTGCGGGTTTGAAGCCAAATATCGACGAACCTAAGTTGACTAAAAGCACTAAGAGCGCCCTACATCCCTTTTTTGATCACATACTGATACGGCATTACATCGGTTTGGGATGCCACTAGGGTATGCTCCATAAATCGACAAAAGCTAGGCACATCTCGTGCCGTTGAAGGATCGTCTGCCGTTATCGACAAAGTCTGACCGTCTTCCAGCTTACGTATTTGCAAACGCACCATCATAACCGGCTCTGGACAACGAAGCCCCAACGCATCTAAATGCGTTGTGGCTTCATCAAAGGCTTGTTGAAATTCAGTCGCCATACTTAAATACCATAGGTTTCACGGTATGTATTTATCGCGTTGATTTCATTAGTCATGTTGTCTTGCTCAGTTAAGTAAGTCACCACATCAGCTAACGTGACAATAGCAATTACTGTAGTACCAAAATCGCGCTCGACTTCTTGAATAGCAGATAATTTACCCTTACCGCGTTCTTGCCTGTCTAGCGCAATAAGCACACCGGATAAACTTGCGTTGTGCTGCTCTATCAAGGTCATCGACTCACGAATAGCCGTACCTGCGGTAATCACATCATCCACTAACATGATGCGACCTTCCAGCGGGCTACCTACTAAGTTGCCCCCTTCACCGTGAGTTTTCGCCTCTTTGCGATTAAAGCAATAAGGTACATCACGATGATGACTATCGGCTAAGGCTACCGCCGTCGTTGTGGCAATAGGAATACCTTTGTAGGCAGGGCCGAACAATACGTCGAATTCCACCCCAGCATCCACTAATGCATCGGCATAAAAGCGCCCCAACTTTGCTAAGTCGCCACCAGAATTAAATAATCCCGCGTTAAAAAAGTACGGGCTTACGCGGCCAGACTTTAAGGTAAACTCACCAAATTTAAGTACACCACGTTCAATGGCAAATTCAATAAAACTGCGCTGAAACGCTTTCATGGTAACTCCTTACGCCAGTGCTGCTTTTTGAATGTCGAACAATTCGCGCAAGCCGTGCTTAGCAATTGTCAACATTTCATCAAGCTCTTCAAACGCAAACGGTTCGCCTTCTGCAGTACCTTGTACTTCAATAAGCTTACCGGTTTCGGTCATGACAATATTCATGTCTGTTTCAGCTACTGAATCTTCGGTGTACTCAAGGTCAGCAATAGGCGTACCTTTATAAATACCTACCGACAACGCCGCAATCATGTGCTTAAGAGGGTTGGCTTTCAGAATACCTTTGCTACGCATATACGTTAACGCATCAACTAAAGCCACACATGCACCCGTGATAGACGCTGTACGTGTACCGCCGTCAGCTTGAATAACATCACAATCAAGCGTGATCGTGTTTTCACCTAGTAGCTTCAAATCTACTGCAGCGCGAAGCGAGCGCGCAATAAGGCGTTGAATTTCTAGCGTACGGCCACCTTGTTTACCACGAGCAGCTTCACGACCACTACGAGTATGAGTAGCACGAGGAAGCATGCTGTATTCCGCCGTGATCCAACCTTTGCCCTGACCTTTCATGAAACGAGGCACGCCTTCTTCAACCGTGGCGTTACACAACACTTTAGTGTTGCCGAACTCCACCAGCACTGAGCCTTCAGCGTGACATGTGTACTGACGAGTAATAGTAACTGGGCGAATTTGATTGGCGGTTCTGCCGCTTGGACGCATAGAGTTCTCCACGAGATGAATGCTTATAAAAGAAATAATTCTGGCAAGTAACGCACTTAATAATGGGTAAGTGTTCAGACAAGCCTAAGTTTGGGACGTAAGTATAACGCACTAATAGCAGCTGTTAAAAACGAACTTTCGCCCTTTTAGCATATCGAACTCTCATCAATGTAGGCTACTATAGTGAATACAAGAAAACCTGTCTGATGATAATGATGACACAATGCGCGACAGCGGGTTGTTTTTGCAGGCTTTCATTTGCAAAAAGTGCAATAAAAGGAACATTTATGATTTACAGCATGACCGCATTCGCGCGGGTAGAAACGAAAAAAGACTGGGGCTCTGCCGTATGGGAAATACGCTCCGTTAATCAACGTTTTCTAGAAACTTACTTCCGCTTACCCGAGCAATTCCGCTCTTTAGAGCCAGTACTTCGCGAACGTTTTAGAAAAAAACTGGCCCGCGGAAAAGTAGAATGCGCGTTACGTTTCACCGCCAACGATGCTGCTGTAACCACACTTAACCTTAACGAAGCGTTAGCTAAGCAAGTACTTAACGCCGCCGACTGGGTGCAAGCTCATGGGCAATCTACCGGTGTAAACCCGCTAGACGTATTGCGCTGGCCTGGTGTGATTGCTGCCGAAGAAGCCGACATGGATACCATTCATGGCGATGTCATGGCCGCGTTCGACCAAGCACTTAACGATTTTATAAGCGCCCGCGCCACAGAAGGCGAAGCATTGAAAGGCATGATCACTCAGCGTTTAGACGCCATTGAAGTAGAAGCCGCGAAAGTAACTGCACGTATGCCTGAAATTATGGTGTGGCAGCGCGAAAAAGTACAAGCACGCTTCGAAGAAGCGAAAATTGAGCTAGATGCAGGTCGCTTCGAACAAGAAATGATTATGCTTGCGCAAAAAGTCGATGTTGCCGAAGAATTAGACCGCTTAAACGCTCATGTTATAGAAACCCGCAACATTCTTAAAAAGGGCGGGGCGGTTGGCCGCCGTTTAGATTTTATGATGCAGGAATTTAACCGCGAGTCGAACACGCTTGGTTCAAAATCAATTAATACTGATATCACCCAATCGGCGGTTGAACTTAAGGTGCTGATTGAGCAAATGCGTGAACAAATTCAGAATATTGAATAAAGCTAAGTAGCGCTTAGTGAATCGAACAATAAACTTAGAAACCTCGCGATATCGCGAGGTTTTTTTAAGTTTTAGCCATAAGTGCCTATTAACGCCTCCCCCGCCTATAGTTAAAAATCAAAAGTGGTTATTTGAGCTATACATCCGTTGCTTTATATTTGAGTAAACAGTGAGAAAATCAGTCGTACTCAATAACAATAAATTCATCAGAGGCAGTGGATGTTTTCAATTCATGTAGAGCGCATTATCGACAAGCCAATAGACTTTGTTTTTGCCAAGCTAAGTGACCATGCAAACTATGCACAATTTAAAGGCGTGGAAGCAGCTAACCTTATTGTTGAAGGTAAGCTGGAACAAAACGGTCTTGGTGCTGTGCGAGAGATTATTGCGGGTGGGGCCAACTTGCATGAAGAAATAGTCGCTTACGATCCTCCCTATAAATTGGGTTATAAAGTGGTGAAGTCAAAACCGCTTCCTTATGACCACCAATTAGGTGAAATTACGTTGAAAGAAGTTGATGGCAAAACCCATGCGACATGGCGCTCAATAGGCCACATCACCATTTTTGTTTTAGGTAGTTTATATTTCGATAAGCAAATTCAAAAAAATGGCGGCAAAGCCTTCGGCAGTATTCTTAAGCAGATTGGCAACATGAAAAGTTAGAGACTGGTTTAATATTATACCGCGCCTAAAAAATACCGTGTTACCCTAAATATTGCTTCAAGAATTGCTCATGGCTAGGTAACGCCGATACCTGATTGTCTACCTGTTGCTTTAACCCGGCTAGAAACCGCTCGAGTTCGGTTTCAGACATTTCATCGGCTACCCGATGATATTGCTCTGGCACCACACCTTGCCCCATCATAACTTGTGTCCACGAATCGACTCGGAAGATATCACCATCATCTAGAAACACTCTTCCGGTTTGTTTAAATAGGTTTATTTTGTGGGTAAGAGAAGGGGGGATGTCCATGCTTTTGCAGTGTTCCCAGAACGGACTGTCTTCTCGGTTAGTCACTTTATAGTGCATCACAATAAAATCGAGAATAGCTGCCATTTCACTGTTGTACTTATTATTGTATTCATTTACCGTCGATTGGGTTATTCCATCAAATGGAAACAAGCGCATTAAGCGCACAATGCCGGTCATGATCAGGTGAATACTGGTAGACTCCAGAGGTTCGATAAAACCACTGGCTAGGCCTAGTGCTACACAATTTTTATTCCACCCTAACCGCCGTTTACCCGGTGTAAATCTTATGATTCTTGGTTCATTTAACGTCTCGCCTTCTATGGCACTTAATAAGGTGTCTTTGGCTTCGTCGTCGCTCATATAATTGCTGCAGTACACTAAACCATTACCCACTCGATTTTGAAGCGGAATTTTCCAGCGCCAGCCCGCGTCATGTGCCACACTTTTTGTATAAGGAATGGGCGCGCCCGTCGACTCAGTTTGTACTGCCAAAGCACTGTCGCAAGGAAGCCAATGGCTCCAGTTTTCATACCCGGTATGAAGTGTTTTTTCTATCAACAGCCCTTTGAACCCAGTGCAGTCGATAAATAAATCACCCGCCACTTCCTGACCATCCGATAGCCTTATACTTGATATGCAACCAGTATGTGAGCATTTACTTACATGGTAAATATCACCTTCAATATGCGTCACTCCCGCTTCTACTGCTAGCCCTTTTAAAAAGCGCCCGTATGCCACGGCATCAAAGTGATAGGCAAAGTTCATTGGCATGCGTTCGCCATAGGCAAACTTGCCTTCTTGTGCCGCTTTTAATTCGGTGCAGTAGTCACCGAAGTCACCACCAAAACCAAGGGCTTTTGCCCGCAGCCAAAAGTGATGAAATTCGCCCGCCCAGCACTCTCGACCTGTTACGCCAAATGAATGAATATAACTGTGATCTTGCTCTCGCCAGTTTTCAAACTCTATACCCAACTTAAAGGTGGCATTGGTGGCACGCATAAAGGCTTTTTCGTCTATGCCCAATAACTTGTGAAAAGTGCGAATAGGAGGAATTGTCGCCTCGCCCACACCAACAATACCTATATCTTTAGATTCCACTAGCGTAATGGAAAGTGATTTGCCAAGTAACTTTGAAAGCGCAGCGGCGGCCATCCAACCGGCGGTGCCGCCCCCTGCAATTACTACACGCTTCACTGGGCTGTTTTTCGCCCCTGTACCCATAGCGTTTAGATTACCGGAAACCGATGACATCATGGCGAGGTCCTTCTTTCTTGTCGTTATTATTTGCTGTGGTGTCTTTCTCTAATTGATGAGAAATGGTGGAGAGTAAATCGCGGTTGGTTGGCAACCCAGCAAGCAATTGGCGTTTGCCTTGTTGTAGGCTTTGTTTTAACGCGAAGGCTTTTTTAACCATGTTGCTGTTTTTATCAAGCTGTCTGCCGGTGGTGTGAAACCCCATACCGTACAAAATGTATTGATAGCTTGCTGAGGGAAAGATTTCTTCATTTTCAATAAGATCGTAACGAGAAGGCGCTTGATATTGCCACAAATCGAGTAGCGCGTTCAGCGAGTCTGGAATACTGGATTCACTTCGCTGTGCTAACCAATAGGGCTCTTCTCTTTCGCTTAACACATAGTGTAATTTTAGAAAGTCGATAACTCTTTCCCAGCGATAGGTAAAACGCTGATTGTAACGCGTGGCCACGTGACTCATGTGTTGTCGGTTCTGCGGAAACTGGTCGCACAGCATGCGAATACCTAGCTCAACCATCGCAATTGCCGATGCCTCTAACGGCTCGATAAAGCCTGCTGACATCCCCATACCAATACAATTATTTACCCAAAACTGCTTTCGATAGCCTGGGTCAAACTGTAAATGTCTATATGTGAGGTTTTCTATCTCACTTTGGGGTAACCCCTTTGCTAAGTGCTCGCGCAGTATAGATTCTGCATTTTCCTCGCTGGCGTAGTCACTGGCATACACTAGCCCCACACCACGACGGTGTTGCAAGCCAATATCCCATGTCCAACCGCAGGTTTGGGCTGTGGCGATCGTCGTTGAAGCAATTGTATCGGCAGATGCCGACAAGTCGCTGCTGCCATAAGGCACCTGTACGGCCACGGCGCGGTTATTTAGCAGCACCGACGACACAGAGTGCCATGGCACATGGTAATGTTTGTCGATTAATAGCCCTTGTTGACCGCTACAATCAATAAACAAGTCACCTTTTATCGTATCGCCGTTTTCAGTCACCAGCGACTCGATATCGCCATTATCCTGTGCAACCACATTCGCAATATGTGCTTGGGTGTGCTTTACACCTAGGTTGTTTTTGCAATGGTTAGTGAGCAAGGTTGCCAATGCAGTGGCATCAAAATGATAGCCGTAATTGAGCACGTAGGCATATTCTGGTGTTGTGCTTTGCTTTGGTGCTAGCCCAGCATCACAAATTTCGGGTTGTAAGCAGAAGCTTTGCTCAAACGATTCGCTGCTGAAAAACTGTTGCCAGCAACGGTGAATATCCAGTTCAGTATAGCCTGTGGGTGTAGTGAAAGGGTGTTGATATTTGTCATCTTGATGGCCGTTTCGCCAACCAGCAAAGGTAGAGCCTTGTTTAAAGGATGCGTGACAGCAAGTAAGAAAATCTGCTTCCTTAATACCTATTTCTTGCAGTGTATCCCTTAGCGAAGGCCAAGAACCTTCTCCCACGCCGATACTTGGCACATTAGGCGATTCCACCAGTGTAATGTGTATGGCGCTTTCTTCACCGATGTTTTGTGCGTGGTTTGGGTTGTTGCTATTGGTATTTGTTCTGTTGCTTATTCTTTTACCCAGCCTCGCGGCTAATACTCCAGCGCACAGCCAACCAGCGGTTCCACCGCCCACAATGACTACATGCTTAATAGGTTGGTTCGACACTGTTTACCTTACCCTTTTCATTTTGTGTAGGGGGTTGTTTCTTTATTACTAAGCGTTGTATTTAATTTAGTCTTTTCTTTAGGATCCACTATGACAAAAAAGCCCATTGAGGTGCAATACATTCCACCCCAATAGGCCATTTATCAATTTAACATAGCAGTTACTTAGAAGGTGTAACGAGCGCCCAATGCGTAACGTGCGCCTAATTCATCTAGTTGCCATAGCATTGCGCTAGTTCTTCCGTGTCGACGAATATTTTCATCGGTAATGTTTATCCCTTCAAACGATACCGTTAATGCGTCAGACACCTCATACGACATACTAAAATCAATTTGTGAGTATGCTTCGGTATAACCTGGCTCATTCACATATTGAGACGTCGTATCTAGGAACTTATCACGCCAGTTATAGGCAATACGCGCTTGAAGGGCATCCATTTCATACATAAATATCAGGTTAGCGGTATCACTTAAGCCGACTAGCGCGAACTGCGTAATACTTGGGTTGGCGTTGTTATCAAACCCGATGTCACCCGTAACCGTTGTATAGTTCGCTTGAATACCAAAACCGGTATCGCCGAAGAAGTGCTGGGCAGCCAGCTCAAATCCGTAAATATTGGCGTTTTTGTTATTCACTGGCTTCGAATTGATGAAAGTCATCAATGGATCGTCACCATTTGGAATAATGTCGTATGCCGCTTCGAACTGTTCGTCGGTCATAGAGTCGTAATCGACACCATTTTCCATTGCAGCGACCATGTTAAATAACGAGGTATCGCTGATAGGAATGCCGCGGGCTTCAAGTTCGTCCATAGCGGCTTGTGCACGAGGACCTGCGGTAGCGTCCGTCAACCCAAATATGTTCTCTTCAACTTGTTCGTTACCAATAAAGTTTTTAACCCGTTTATCGTAAAAACCTACTGATACGTAGCTGGTTTCATCAAAGTAGTATTCTAGCGATAAATCTACGTTGTCTGATTCAAGCGGTATAAGGGCAGGGTTACCTGAGCTTGCCGTAGCCGTTGGGCCATCACTAAGAAGGGTAGGGCTACTTGGCGTACCAACAGTAGAAGCTGCACTTAAGTTGTTGTAAGTCGGTCTAGCAATGGTTTTGCTATAGGAGAAACGCGCAATCACATTTTCCATCACTTCGATATCGAAATCTAACGCAGGAAGGAAATGGTCATAGCTTGAATCAACTTCAACATCTTCCATGTCACTACCGAAACGGACGTTAAAGTCGTTGTTACCTTCCCATGCGATACCGCTAGGTAAGCTGATATTTGCAATAGAAGTGACATCCGTGTTTTCGTAACGAATACCGGTCAATAAGTTATATTCCATACCATTGAGTTCACCGGATAAATCGAGTTCAAAATAAACCGATGTAATATCTTCTTCAATAGTCCGGTTAGTGGCAAATGGGTTGTTGGCAAGTAAATCGAAACCATACTTTTGGGCAGCGAAGGCACCAATTTCAGCAATGCTTCCGGTAAACCCTTGTGAAAACATACCTGTGGTATTGAAGTCACTAAACTCACTGGCTAAATCGAGAGGGGTTAATGAACCTGCTGGCAATTCACCTGGATTTTCAATACCCCAGTTACCCATGGTATGTCGGGTAAGTGATTGTAGCGACGTACTCTCCATAGCACGAGATTCAATACCGAAGTTAATACTTCCGGTATCCATAGCATAACTACCGTCAATGCGAGCTTGAGTAATTTCTGTTTCTTGTGAAGCAAAGTTCATATCAAGAATTGATGTACCCACATCATCTTGATCAAGCACACCATTTCCATTTAGATTCGTACGAGAAACATCGTCGAAATCTAGCATCATGATAGGGAAGTCGCCGGAGAAATCGACACCTTGACCGCGGGCAACGTTCGCACCAAGGCCTAGGTTTGTCCATGTACCATAAGGCGAGTCTGGACGACCTTCTGCAGTAGAGTTATGCAAGTCGAAATGCAGCGTCAAATCATCGGTAGCAAAGTATTTAACGTTAAAGCCTACTGACTTATTTTCATTAACTTGATTAAGCTCTTGTAACGCTAAGCCCAAGTCACGAGGCAATAAATCTCTGCGCTCTTGCGTAATCAGCACGGGAGTTTTAACCGTATTGTCATCGAAGGTTAGGTTGGTAAAGTAACGGTCGTCCATCCAAATCGACTGTTCTGCACGGGCTTCATATAAATCTTGTTTTGAATACGTGTAGTCTAGGGTAGCCACGAGATCATCACTTGGCGCGTACTGAAAAGTAAGCTGGGCGTTGGTACGCTCACGCTCTCTGTCTGCCATGTAGTAACGTAAATCTGAAGGGATACCAAATAACTGCCCCATTGCTGGTGCATTATTTAAAACAATGGGATCACCACTGTCTGGATTAGCGGGATCTGGAGATTGTGGCACCGTGCCATCAAATGGGTTTACTCGCCATTGGTTAACGAACGCACCTTGTGCGGCACTATCACGCTGTTGATAGGACCCAGTAAAAGTTACGCCGAATTTTCTATCGTCGTCTAAGTAGTTAATAAACCCAGACAGCTCTGGCGTGACATCGTCACCTACACGGTTTGTGGTGTCATGCAACGCTTTTGCACCAACACTCGCCATGATGCCGGTTTCAGATGCATCGAATGGTCTTGCGGTACGAATATTGACTGAGGCACCAATACCACCAGTAGCTATACTTGCACGGCCAGTTTTATAAACCTCTACAGCACGGACACTTTCCGAGGCTAAATCAGAAAAGTTAAATGCACGGGAATTAGCAACACTACCACCATTCGGTAATGCGGCGCCTGGCATTGTTCTGCCATTTAACGTCACCATGTTGAAATCGGGGCCGAAACCACGTGCCGTAATTTGGCTACCCTCACCGTTATTTCGGCTTATCGATATGCCGGTAATACGTTGAAGAGATTCTGCCAAGTTTGTATCAGGGAATTTGCCAATGTCTTCAGCGGAAATAGCATCAACAACACCCGCTGAATCGCGCTTAATGCCCATCGATTCTTGAACACTGCTTCGAATCCCAGATACTTGAATGACTTCTATATTGTCATTTTCGCTAGCTTCCTGTGCTTGTACTGGGAACATCAGGCCTGTTCCCAATATTAAAGACAGACTGGTAGCGATTTTAGATTTGTATAGCTTGTTATGTGTCACTGTCTTTCTCTCTTATGTTGTGCTGAGTGATGAGCGCTTCCCAAGAAAGGGCTTTCTCAGGTATGACAACGAAACACCCGCAAGAGAAAGCGCTTTCTCAAAACTAAGGCATCCTAGACTAAAGATCAACATTTTTTTCACACAAAGTTCACAACAAAAAATAAGCTAAATATTAGATAACTGCCATTATTTACATTTATTGTTATAAATCATGAGCTTGAGTTATACCATCAAGTAAAATCAGTGAACACCAACCAGTTAAATGTAAACAGGTAATTTATAACGTAAAGATAAAATATAACAACTTTACAAAGAAAGCGCTTTCTCAAAATGTTGTGTTCATGCTATAAACAAAATAGGTGAAGTCATCCGTAGCGTTTATTTTTCACGCATTCAAACTTTCACCTCGCTACATTATTATCGAGAATTGTAATAGGACCCTAAGAAATGATGAAAGACATCGAGCTACCCAAAACAAGCCCCATGTTAGATAAAGAATTTACCTTTGGAACAGCGACTTCTTCTTTTCAAATAGAGGGGGATGCCGAAAATCGAATGGAAAGTATTTGGGATGTTTTTTGTCGCACCCCTGGGGCAGTAGCTGATAATTCTGATGGCGTGGTAGCTTGTGAACATATTCTTAGGTGGCGTGATGATGTTGAAATACTCAAACAACTTGGTGTAGATGCGTATCGCTTTTCGATATCTTGGCCACGGGTGATGAATCAGGATGGCGAACTAAACGAAAAGGGGGTTTCTTTTTACATTCAATTACTTGAAGTATTAATTGAAGCAAATATAAAACCTTTCGTTACCCTTTATCATTGGGATTTACCACAATATTTAGAGGCAAAAGGCGGATGGCTATATCGTCAAACTGCATACGATTTCGCAAACTATGCTGACAAAATTACCGCAGCCCTTGGTGAAAGGGTTTATTCCTATGCCACCTTCAATGAACCCTTTTGTTCTGCATACTTAGGCTACGAAATTGGTGTTCATGCGCCTGGACGAAAAGGAAGAAAGCTGGGTAGAGCTGCCGCGCATCACATTTTACTTGCCCACGGATTAGGTATGCAGGTACTAAGAAAAAATGCACCTCATGCCTTAAATGGCATCGTTTTGAATTTTACCCCGTGCTATAGCGCCTCAGATTCTGAAGCCGATAAACTCGCCACAGAAATGGCAGATCAATATATAAATCAATGGTATATGCAGCCTGTGATGAAAGGTAGTTACCCCTATGTTATTGATGCATTAGCAGATAATGATAAACCTCCTATTGAATCAGGCGATATGGAAATTATTTGTCAGCCTTTAGATTTTATTGGCATTAACTTCTATACCCGTCTTCATTACTCTGCTCCACATAAAGCAGAAGATCTCTTTCACGAGCACGCCCACCAAGCACCTATGACGGATATTGGTTGGGAAATTTACCCAGAAGCCTTACGTGAACTGCTCGTTTCTTTAAATGAGCGTTATAAACTTCCACCTGTATACATTACCGAAAACGGGGCTGCCATGGCGGATGTAGTCCAAGATGGTATGGTAGACGATGAAGATAGAATAGACTATTACACTGGCCACCTAAATGCGGTTAACGAAGCGATGAAATCAGGCGTGAAAGTGAGTGGTTACTTCGCATGGAGCCTTATGGATAACTTCGAATGGGCCGAGGGCTATGAAAAGCGGTTCGGTCTTGTTTATGTCGATTTCGAAACCCAAGAACGTACTTTTAAAAATAGTGCGAAGGCTTACCAACGTTTATTAGCTAGTCGTAAATAACAAATATAAAAGGAATACACAGTGAATCATTCGTTGAGTGTGCGGGAAAAGATTGGTTATGGGTTGGGCGATGCAGCGGCTAATCTTGTCTGGCGCGGCGCCCTTGCATACTTAGCGGTGTTTTACACAGATACCTTTGGGTTAACTGCGGCGGCCGCTGCTATGCTTTTTTTGGTGGTACGTCTTACTGATGGCGTTACTGACATCATCATGGGAATGATTGCAGATAGAACGCAAACTAAACTCGGTAAATTTCGTCCCTGGATATTAGGCTCTACTCCATTCTTAGGCTTATTCATGGTGCTGTGTTTCACCACTCCTGATTTTTCTTATACGAATAAGCTCATCTATGCCTACCTAACCTACATAGGGCTAACCTTAGCTTACACGGTAAATAACGTACCCTACTCAGCGCTAATGGGCGTGATGACAAGCGACGATCGAGAGCGAACCAGTTTATCTGGCTTTCGATTTGCTGGGGCATTTATGGGCGGATTGCTCGTCATGGGATGTTTACCTATGCTAGTTGCTTTCTTCGGTGAAGGTAATACTGCAAAGGGTTATCAATATGCCATGTACCTTTTCGCTACTCTCTTAGTCGCATTGATGTTCACGACTGTGGCCACAACCAAAGAGAGGGTCCCAGTAGTGCAAAACGACGGAGCAAGCTTACTTCAAGAGCTAAAAGACTTGTCTCGTCAGCTGCCTTTAATTCTGTTCCCACTGTCGGCCATTACTGCGTTTTTCTATTATCGAAATTGGCCAAGTGGCATCGCTTTCGTTGTAGTCATATCGATAACATCCATCTTTATTAAGCGCCTTGTGAATCGACCTGAAGCGAATAATAGTCGTTCACAACAAGACATCATTGATTTACTTACTAATAAACCCTGGGTCATTTTGCTAGGCATGGGCTTCCTCACTATGATGTTTAACGGCATAAAGTACGGTGTCATTGCTTATTACTTTAAGTACTACATTGGTGATGAGTTACTCACCGGATACTATTTTATTGCCTTATTGGTGGTATCGATATTAGGCGCATTGGCCACGCCAGCTTTATCGCGTTTTATGGGCAGAAAAAAGCTATTTATTCTCTCGTTATTGGCTAGCAGCGCACTGACATGTGCAATTTACTTTGTGCCACAAGGTTCTGTTACGGGCATATTTGTATTGGGCTGTAGCGCGGAGTTTTTCGCTGCGATCATGCCAACCTTATTCTTTTCCATGCTTGGCGACTCTGCAGATTATAACGAATGGCGTACAGGCCGAAGAGCGACAGGATTGATATATTCAGCAGGCTCTTTTGTACAGAAAACCGGTGGAGGCTTTGCAGGCGCTCTAGTTCTGTTGGTGCTAGGAAGTTATGGTTATGACGGCATGCAAGTCGATTCCATTTCGCAAACCTTACCGGGCATGCAGGCATTGATGAGCTGGATACCTGCCTGCTTTGGTATAGCAGGCGCACTCCTAATTATGCTGTATCCGCTTACTGATGCCCGACAGCAAGAAGTGACAGAGACTTTACTTAAGCGGCGTAGCGCAACTGCTTGAATAACGGCATAATGCATAAATAATGCGAACATGGCATTAATGAGCATCAAAACTAAGTTAGGGGAAGTGATACGTGGCAACAATCTATGAAGTAGCTGATAAGGCAGGGGTCTCGTTGTCGACGGTATCTCGGGTATTGAACGGTAAAACTACTGTAAATCCCGCCTTAAAAGCCAAGGTAGAGGAGGCCATGTTAGCGCTAAACTATCGCCCCAACTCCATTGCTCGTTCACTGGCCACCAGCCGCTCAGATAGTGTAGGCATTCTAGTTTCAGAGTTAAACTCACCATTTTTTGGTGACTTGATGCAAGCAGTAGAGTTAACGCTTAGAGCCGCTGATAAGCACGTAATTATTACAGTAGGACACAATAACTTAGAAACCGAACAAGACGCCGTCGAGTTTTTAATTGGCCGTAATTGCGATGCTATTATCATGCACGCTGAAGCCATGAGTGATGAGTATTTAAAAACGCTGAATTCATCTCGCCTCCCAATTTCTTTGGTAAATCGCCAAGTTGATGGTGTGGGAGAGGGATGTATTGTGTTGGACAATGAAAAAGGCGGCTATTTAGCCACGCAGCACCTTATTAGCTTAGGCCATAAAAATATTGGCTATATATCAGGGCCTTCTGATAAATGCGATGCAAATCAACGACTGGCAGGTCACAAGCGCGCACTTAAAGAAGCAGGGATAGCCTTTAAACCGAATTTAATCTTTGAAGGAAGCTACACAGAAGAAGACGGTAAAGCAGGTCTGTTAGAGTTACTTTCAGGAGACTCGCCTTTTTCAGCGCTGGTATGTGCTAATGATTGGATGGCCTCAGGTGCAATGAGCTGTGCCAGAGATTTAGGAATGAATCTGCCACAAGATTTATCTATCGTGGGTTTTGATGATGCTGTTTTTGCGCACCATGTATTCCCACGCCTAACCACGGTTAGCAATCCTATCTCCGACATGGCTGCTATGTCAGCACGTCATATTTTAAATGTAGTTTATGGCTACAAAGATGAAGTGCAAACCTTGTTTCAACCTTCTCTGATTATACGAGAGTCTACCATGGCGTATGAGGCCTAAGTTCTTGCTATAACTCATTATAAGTACTCCCTTTAAAGTGCGCATAAGTACACTTAAACAAATGCGTAAATGCCCTATGGCGCAGTTTCAATTTAAGATAAACTGATTCGCACTGTTTCATGTGAAACCTTTTCCTCCTTCGGAGCGATACATATATGCGCTTAACTATTACCGTCATCTTACTACTTAGCTGTGTGAATACTGTTACTGCTGAGGTGTTGTCCTCAACAACACAGCCGCATAGTGATACCAAAGTTCAGCCATTGCTAGAAGACGAAGTAAAAGTAAATAGGGTGCTCGATTCGCTACACCAATTTGCTTCCGATGCGAACTTCGACAGCTACTTTTCACTGTATAGCGACAATGCTATTTTCATTGGTACCGATGCTAGCGAGGTATGGACAATGAGTGCTTTTAAAGCATATGCGCAACCCCACTTTTCGAAAGGACGTGGATGGACATATACCCCTCATTCAAGACATATATATTTTTCAAGTAACCGCGATGTGGCGTGGTTCGATGAACTTCTAGATAACGAAAGCTTAGGAGTGACACGTGGAACTGGTGTATTAATATTAGTGAACGATAAGTGGAAAGTAAGCCAATATCACCTCACCATTCCCGTTCCAAATGCGCTTGCCGATAGCGTTGCTGAGCAAATTAAATCGCATAGAAAAAAGGGCCAATAAAGGCCCTTTCTTATTTTTAGCAGCTAACGCTAAGACTGAGTTAGCGGCTGAATCTCTAACTCTACACGACGGTTCATTGATCTATTTGCCGCAGTGTCATTTGGCACTTTAGGCTGATATTCACCCATACCTACTGTGGTAATGCGAGTAGAATTAACGCTGTAATTCAACAATACATTTCTAACTGCACCCGCACGGCGCTCAGACAAACCTTGGTTATATTGCTCTGACCCTGTGTCATCAGTATGACCTTTTATCATCAGTACTGTCTTATCATAGTTATTCACTACTTTCGCAACATCTTGAAGTACTGGGTTAAAGTTAGGGCTGATAGAAGAACTATCGGTAGCAAATGTTATATCGCCAGGCATGATCAAACGTAAGTTGTCGCCTTCTCGAACCACTTGAACGCCGGTATCAGATAATTCACTTCGAAGCGCTTCTTCTTGCTTGTCCATGTATCCGCCAATCGCGCCACCCGCAATGGCACCAACCGCCGCACCCCACGCGTAGCGACTTTTATCATTATCTCCCGTTGCCTTACCTAACAACGCGCCCATGACAGCACCAATAGCTGCACCTTTCTGCGAGTTCGATGGGTCGTTAGCACAGCCAGCAACGGCTAAAGATGCCGCAATTAACGTAATTCCTAATTTCTTTTTCATAACATCCTCGGTACGTCGTTATCAACTTTTTAAGTGAGGGCGAACTTACGCCTACTTTTAAACTTTACAGTTACACGCTCGCGTCACTTCTATCTTTACTGTTACTAAATTATCGTCTCAATCTATTGTCCAATTCGTATTGAGCGAAATTTATCGAGCATTAATTATTAACTAATTATTAAGTAGTACAGCAATATGCATTCCACATTCATTAACTGACATGAGTGTAACCAATAAACGAAAATCGTTAAGGCATTATAGAGGAAGTTAACTGAACGTAAGCTAAATGGCTGCTTATAGTGCAAGCCTTTAGATGCCTTCTTACGATTCGTAATATTTCGATAAACGGGTGATAATAAATTTTTTACGCACGCCGCGTTTGAGTAATATTGGGATGTATAATATGAAGGTGTTTGTAAAGGGTACAGACAAACGCAACGTTCTTACTTAGTCGCGTTTCTACGACAGTGTGTGTTTAGCGTTCTGCTCAACTCGTACAGAACATAGCCACTGAAATATGTTTTAGTGCTTACCCGATAGAGACCGAGCGTTCGAAAAAGGCGTTCACGTCAATTTTATAATCAGAAGCAATAGCCGCTTTTGAAACCTTAACGTTTTTTTCTGATGCTAAATCAATATCTTTTGGCTCAAGAAAGTGTGCATTTCGAACAGAATAAAATACCTTAACTTTAGGCGCTAATGGCGAGTCGGTTTGTTCAATCACCATGGCAAGTCGTTCATTCGACAGTAGTACTAGGCTTCCTACCGGATAGATACCCATACATTTAATAAATTGTTGTACCAATGGTAAATCTAATCGTGACGGCGCATCGCTTAACAAAATAGAAAACGCTTTTTGGCTCGACATACCAGATTTATAGACTCTATCTGCAGTTAGCGCATCGTACATATCCGCAATAGCTAACATGCGGCCTTCACGACTGATGTTTTCACCTTTAGTGCCCATAGGGTACCCTAAACCATCTAAGCGCTCGTGATGCTCACTGATAGTTCTAATTAAGGTTTTGTCTAAGTCGGTTTCATTTAAATAATCTACCCCGTGTTTAACATGCCCTTTCATGATATCCATTTCATCGTCAGTTAAACGGCCAGGCTTATGCAGAATTTCATCCGGTATTTGAATTTTACCCAAGTCATGTAGAAAACCTGAATATGAGAGATCTTGAACTTCGCTTTCGGACATCCCTAAATGACGACCAAAGTTGGCCAGTAATATGGCAACATTTAAAGAATGTTCTAAGAGGTAATCATCTTTTTCACGAATTTTCGTCAGACATAATAATGCATCGGGGTTACGGTCTACTGAAGACACCAACTTCGCTGAAAATTCTTTAGGAATACTGCTATCAAAAGGCTGTGCTTTTTTAACACTGTTAAGTAGTTGCTTTTGGATTCGCTTACCTTGCACGTGCAACTTGGTTGCGCGAGTCAATTCGCTTTCAAGGCTTGCCTTAGGTGCTTTCTCAGCAACTTTTTTGCTTACCGGCGCTTCCTTATTAGGTTCAGGTTCATCTGAAGATACGCTGAACGCTTTATCAGTATCAATAACAAGGGTTAACACGCCCTTTTTTTTAAGGGCATCAGCAATCGCTTGCGATGTAACTCGTCCTTGGCTTTTAACTGAAAGCTGACCTTTCTGCTCCAGGATTTGATGAACAAACATACCTGGTTTCAAGTCTTTTATTGTAATTTTCTTAAGCATTATGAGTGAGATACCACTTTAAAAACGCCACACCAACTGGTGATAAATTATGCCAAATACCAGTGAATATTCTTACTGGTCTAGTTCGGCCAATAAAGTATACAAACTAGGTTTCCAACCATAAACTTTCATATTCACTCTATGGTTTTTAACTACGATCCCTTCCGATACCAGCAAAGAACGCTGCTCTTCTGCTAGCTCAGATCCTGTCGGAAATGCTATTTTTCCATCAGCTCTTATTACTCGATGCCATCGAGTAGTAACATCAGAGCCTTTTAAGCACTTTCCTACAAGTCTAGCTTTACCCGGCAAACCTGCAAGGTCTGCTAACTGCCCATAGCTGACTACGTAACCACTTGGTACAATTGAAAGCGTTTTTAGTATTTTGGATTGTATCGCTACATTAACCATAATGCATATTATCCATTCTAACTATTTTTAACTGTTTAAGGACAGGGGTTTTTAAAAAACACGACTATGAGATCTAAATGTAAAAAGTGCAATTACCCTACAAGCACCTGTATTTGTGACGCAATTTCATCGGTTATAATACCAATTAAGGTAATTGTAATTCAACACGTTAAGGAATCTGCCAATGCTAAGAATACAGCGAGATTAATTAAGCTTTGCGCTAACGATGTAGAGATAATTACCACTGATAGTATTGGCGAAATGACAACATTAGCTTCACAATGTAATGTTCAATCAACCGCACTTTTATACCCTAGTGATAACAGTATCGCCCTTGAGTCACAACGGGAACACATCGCTTCATCACTACAAACACTATTGGTGATAGATGGCAGCTGGAAGCAAGCTTACGCTGTATTGCAACAATTCCCTTGGTTGTCGACTATACCGAGCTTCCATTTCGAGCACGCCCCCTCTACACAATATAGAATACGGCACACTCGAATTCGTGAAGGGTTATCCACCCTTGAAGCAACGGCCTATACCTTAAACACACTATATAATATTGATACTCAACCTTTCATCGAGTTACAAGAAGCTATGCAAGAGAATTGGAGAGGACCCAAAGCCCACCAGAGAGAGACCTAATCACTAGGCCTCCATTGGAATAAACCCTTTTTGATCTCTAATCAGTGTTATCCAATTTCTTATCGCGGGGTAAGCCGCTAGATCGAAGCCTCCCTCGTGTGCAACATGGGTATAAGCAAATAGTGAGATGTCTGCCAGCGAAATTTGGTTACCTAGCAAAAACGGGGTTTGATTAAGTTGTTTATCCATCACTTCAAGCGCTCTGTAGCCTCCAGCTTGCTTTGCCTCATATTCTGCTTTTCTGTCCTCAGGTAAACCAAGATAAAGATTGATATAGCGCGCAACCGCTATATAGGGTTCATGACTGTATTGCTCGAAGAATTGCCATTGTAGTAAAGTGGCAAAAGTAAAAGGTGAGGTAGGAATAAACGTAGAGCCTGAGGCTAAATAATGCATGATGGCGTTGGACTCAGACAACACACGTCCATCATCCAACTCTAGAATAGGAATTTTACCGTTAGGGGACTTTGCTAAAAAAGTATCTGTTCGACACTCTCCTTTAAGAATATCGACATCAACCCACTCACATGCCTTCCCAAGTAATGCCAGTAAAAGCTGTAATTTATAGCAATTACCTGAGCGTTTATCACCGTAAATCAGCATGTCACTCTCCTAATGAAATTTGCTTATTCTATAAGCTACCCTTAGTAGAAGGATTCTACAAATAGAAAGGCAAGCCAAGAGACAGGTAAAGGCATCATGCACATAAGTAATCTGAGCTTTTGGGGTTTGCTTAAAACTCTACGTAAGGTTTCTTTATTGGTTTCTATCGACTCTATTTCCTTGCTAAGCGACGATTTTACCGCGCTATTTGCCTGCTGACGAATTAACTGTGTAATTTCGCTTTCATAATCTTTCATCACTATATTTGCCACGGTACGCATTCGTTTCGCCACTATAATCATAGGTAGAAACAAGTACGCTGAAATGAAAATGGCATAGACAGTAAGAACAACAATATCGAAGAATGGGACTGACTTGTTGATCCAAAAAATCGGCGTTAGCGCAAACCCAGAGACCGCAATTAAGGTATTGGACAGCGCCATATTAAAAATCTCTCGCAACAAGTACAGTTCTTTTACAGCGTAAGAATGTTCCGTTGATGCGAGCTTTTGCAAATAATGAGTGTTACTGAAGACTTGTAAAATAAAGAGCGTTAACAATAACCAAAAAGGAATTGATGTGAGGGCAATTACAAGCACCTCTGGCTCATCTATTCGTGTCACTAAACCTTCTGATAATAGATACGCAATAGGCATGATCACCCCAATAGAGGTTGACCACATTAAATGTCTAGCGAACTGCCTTCCCAACAGACCGCGATGATGATTAAAATGACTTAGTTTTTCTAAGCTTACTAATGCTGCAATTAATGTGCTTGCCGCATTCTTATGAACGTTTCTTATCGTAAGCCAAAAAAAACCAGAAAGCAGCGTGGTGCCTAGCGCAGTATTAAAATCTCGCTGATGATTTGCATCTAGAATAGGCAACGTCAATGCCCCAGTCAAATTATGTATAAGTAGGAGGATCAAAACTAAAAAGAGTGGGTACGCCCATACACTTACTACATTGCGGTTACTCTCGTAAGCACTGAACTTCATCGTATTTTTTAACCGCTAGTTATAATAATAATTGGGATGTGAAACATACGCGTTTACTAAACGCTGAACTAGGAATTATACGGTTATCAGAAGTACAAACCAAATTTAAAAAGTACTTAAATATCGCCTTTTAATTTTAGGCGTATAGCTGGAAATTTAAATGAGCGTTTCGACCATTGAAACTAAACCCCACGAAACAGGAACTAAAACAACGGCGACTATTGTTTTGAGTTTATCATTATTTTTAAAAACTTCACTTGGGGCTCGGGCTATTCTTGACGGCCTATTTTTATCATTATGATTGCTCTGTTCACTGTAGCCTTGGTTTAAGGCTACAGTCTTCTGCTGTTTTAAAATAGCTTTGAATTTTAACAGGGGCGTAAACGTATATGCCATTATTAGCAGTGACAGACTCACTACCGCTACCACCTCCAAAGGTGATACGACTACATTGAACCAAAATATAGGCAGAACGGTTAATAGGCCTAGGGCAATAATGGCATTAGTCAGAGAAAGCTTGGTTATTACACTAAAAGACGCCCAGTAGTCTGAAGGTTTATTAGTTCCTGGAAGTACCTGCTTTAGCAGGTAGGTCACATTCGATCTTACTTGAAATAGAAACAAAGAAGTAAGAAGGCTAAAAGTAACGAATGATGCGATATATGAAATGCTTTTAATATTATAGCCTTCGTCACTAACATCTCCTAAAAATGCTAATACAACCATAAACATACATGCAATTATTAATGAATTTACAATTTGATGATGAAAGACCTTGGTTAGCCTTTGCCTATGTACTGAAAACTGACCTAACTGATTTTTTTTAACCAACAACGAAATTAAACTGCTTGCTACGTTTTGGTGAATATAACGAAATCCAAACCAGAAATATCCAATAAATAATGAAATACTAACTGCAGAATTAAAACTGCGCTGAGCAGAAATATCGCCAGAATTAGGCCAGTAAAAAGCGCCCGAATATATATTCAATAGCGGTATCGCTAACAAAACTAATAGAGGAAATAAGCCAATAAACTGTTGTGGTTTACTAGTTGGAGGAGCTATCTTCATAAAACCATCGTATCTACTAACGAGAGAATACGGACAGACTGTTATTGTAATGCTACGAATTAGCCACAATCTGCGTAGACAATCATTATATTCAGCAATCCTTATGTTAATCGATTAAAGTATTTATTTACACTATTTATCTATCTATTCAAATAAAAAAACCCGCCAAAAGGCGGGTTTTTATAAACAGCTATTAGATTACTTGCGTAACTTCTGAATAAGGCGAAGTTGTGCGATAGCTTCAGACAACTCTTGAGCTGCTTCTGCGTAATCAAAGTCTGCGCCTGGGTTGGCGATGTGCTCTTGTGCACGTCGTTTGGCTTCTTCTGCTGCTTGCTCGTCTAGATCTTCTACACGAACCGCAGTATCAGCCAGTACGGTGACGTTACCAGGCTGTACTTCTAGTACACCACCTGCAACGTAAATAACTTCTTCTTCACCGAACTGCTTAACCAAACGCACCATACCAGGTTTAATAGCAGAGATAAGTGGCGCGTGTCCTGGGTGTATACCTAGTTCACCTTCGCTACCTGTCACTTGAATCGTTTCAACAAGACCAGAAAAAATTTCTTTTTCTGCGCTTACTACGTCCAAATGTACTGTCATTGCTGCCATAGAACCTCCTGATTAGGTACGTTAGCACATTAATAGGCTGACAGGGTCAGCCACATAATTATGCTTTATTGGCTTTCTCTTGAGCTTCTTCGATAGAACCAACCATGTAGAAGGCTTGTTCTGGTAGAGAGTCATACTCACCTTCCAGGATACCTTTAAAGCCACTGATAGTGTCTTTAAGCGATACATATTTACCTGGAGAGCCAGTGAATACTTCTGCTACGAAGAAAGGCTGAGAAAGGAAGCGCTGAATTTTACGAGCACGTGATACCACTTGCTTGTCTTCTTCAGACAACTCGTCCATACCTAGGATGGCAATGATGTCTTTCAACTCTTTATAACGCTGAAGTACAGTTTGTACGCCACGTGCTACGTCGTAGTGCTCTTGACCAATAACTAGTGGGTCAAGCTGACGTGAAGTTGAATCTAGTGGGTCTACCGCAGGGTAGATACCAAGAGACGCGATATCACGAGAAAGTACAACTGTTGCATCTAAGTGAGCAAAGGTTGTTGCCGGAGATGGATCCGTCAAGTCATCCGCAGGTACGTATACCGCTTGGATTGAAGTGATTGAACCTGTCTTCGTTGACGTAATACGTTCTTGAAGTACACCCATCTCTTCTGCAAGCGTAGGCTGATAACCTACCGCAGACGGCATACGACCTAGAAGTGCTGATACTTCAGTACCTGCTAGGGTATAACGATAGATGTTATCTACGAAGAATAGTACGTCACGACCTTCGTCACGGAACTTCTCAGCCATAGTAAGACCTGTCAAAGCAACACGTAAACGGTTACCAGGAGGCTCATTCATTTGGCCGTAAACCAACGATACTTTATCAAGTACGTTAGAGTCGTTCATTTCATGATAGAAATCGTTACCTTCACGAGTACGCTCACCAACACCAGCGAATACAGAGAAACCACTGTGTTCGATTGCGATGTTACGGATAAGCTCCATCATGTTTACTGTTTTACCTACACCAGCACCACCGAATAGACCAACTTTACCACCCTTAGCGAATGGGCAAACCAAGTCGATTACTTTGATACCAGTTTCTAGTAATTCTACTGAGCTAGACTGATCTTCGTAGCTAGGCGCTGCACGGTGAATAGACATACGGTCTTCTTCGCCAATTGGGCCTGCTTCGTCGATTGGGTTACCCAATACGTCCATGATACGGCCAAGTGTAGCTGTACCTACTGGAACCATAATAGGGTTTTCAGTGTTCTCTACAGCCAAACCGCGCTGTAAGCCATCAGTAGAACCTAGGGCGATAGAGCGAACTACACCGCCACCTAATTGTTGTTGCACTTCTAGGGTTAACCCAGATAAGCCACCTTCGGTAACTCGTAGTGCGTCATAAACTCTTGGTACCGCAGTTTGTGGAAACTCAATGTCCACAACGGCGCCAATGATTTGGACGACCTTACCTTGACTCATAATTTGTCCTCGTTATCTTTTAGAAACCTTTGCCTACACCGCTGCGGCACCGCTCACAATCTCACTAATTTCTTGTGTGATTGCAGCTTGACGCGCTTTGTTATATATCAGTTGCAACTCATCAATTAAGTCGCCAGCGTTGTCGGTTGCTGCCTTCATGGCAACCATTCGCGCAGCTTGTTCTGACGCCGCGTTTTCTACAACACCCTGATACACCTGAGACTCAATGTAACGTACCATTAATGCTTCCAAAATTTCTTTTGGATCTGGTTCGTAAATGTAGTCCCAACGATGCTTATATTCTTCGTCTTCAGACTTTGGCAAAGGCAATAACTGATTGATCACAGGGCTCTGTGTCATGGTGTTTACGAAGTCATTAAATACCAAGAAAACTCGGTCTAATTTACCTTCGTCGTAAGCTTTAAGCATTACACGTACAACACCTACTACATCGCTCGCAGACGGCTTATCACCCAATCCAGATTCAGCGGCAAGCAAAGTGCCACCAAAACGGTTGAAGAAAGAGCACGCTTTTGAACCTAATGCAGCGAAGTCCACTTCTACACCTTGGTCACGCCATTTTTTGACGTCCTGAGTGACAAGCTTAAATTCATTACTGTTTAAGCCACCACACAAGCCTCGGTCAGTGGAAATCACAATGTAGCCGACGCGCTTAACTTCACGCTCTTCCAAATAAGGATGGCGGAACTCAAGGTTACCGTTAGCAATGTGACCAATCACTTTTAGCATGTTTTGCGCATATGGACGGCCAGAGGCCATACGTTCTTGCGCCCGTTTCATTTTGGACGCAGCAACCATTTCCATTGCACTGGTAATCTTTTGAGTATTTTTGATACTCCCAATCTTACCTTTTATTTCTTTACCGCTGGCCATGACTATTTCTCCGATTACTCAACGTGAAGCCGATGGTGTTTACACATCATCGGCTGCATTGATTACCAAGTTTGTGTCGCTTTAAATTGTGTTAAAGCGTCAGCTAACTTAGCGGCGATTTCGTCGTTGAAGTTACCAGTTTCGTTGATAGTCTTCATAAGGTCAGCGTTTTCGCTGTTCATGTAAGAATGAAGAGCAGCTTCAAAATCTAGGATTTTGTTAAGCTCAACGTCCTTAAGGAAACCTTTTTCAACCGCGAACAATGATACGCCCATATCTGCAATAGATAGTGGTGCATATTGTTTCTGTTTCATTAGCTCTGTTACGCGCTCACCGTGCTCAAGTTGCTCACGGGTTGCATCATCAAGGTCAGATGCGAACTGCGAGAATGCCGCCAATTCACGATACTGAGCAAGTGCAAGACGAATACCACCGCCCAACTTCTTGATAATTTTAGTTTGCGCAGCACCACCAACACGAGATACCGATACACCAGCGTTAACCGCTGGACGGATACCTGCGTTAAACAAGTCAGTTTCTAGGAAGATCTGACCATCTGTAATCGAGATTACGTTGGTAGGTACGAAAGCAGATACGTCACCAGCTTGCGTTTCGATAATTGGAAGCGCAGTTAATGAACCGGTTTTGCCTTTCACTTCACCGTTTGTATAACGCTCAACGTATTGTTCGTTTACACGAGCAGCACGTTCTAGCAAACGAGAGTGAAGATAGAAAACGTCACCAGGGTATGCTTCACGACCAGGAGGACGCTTAAGTAGCAATGAAATTTGACGGTAAGCAACAGCTTGCTTAGACAAATCATCATATACGATTAGCGCATCTTCACCGCGGTCACGGAAGTATTCACCCATAGTACAACCAGAGTATGGTGCAAGGTATTGCAATGCAGCAGACTCAGACGCAGAAGCAGCAACGATAATGGTGTGACCCAATGCGTCGTGCTCTTCAAGCTTACGTACCACGTTAGCGATAGTAGAAGCTTTCTGACCAACCGCTACGTACACACATTTAATGCCTGTACCTTTTTGGTTGATGATAGCGTCGATTGCCATTGCGGTTTTACCACACTGACGGTCGCCGATGATAAGTTCACGCTGACCACGACCAACTGGGATCATGGCATCAACTGACTTATAACCAGTTTGGATTGGCTGATCTACTGATTGACGCTCGATTACACCAGGTGCAATCTTTTCTACTGGCTCAAAGCCAGCTGCATCAATGGCGCCTTTACCGTCGATAGGCTCACCAAGTGTGTTTACAACACGACCTAGTAGCGCATTACCAACAGGTACTTCAAGAATACGGCCTGTAGATTGTACTTTTACGCCTTCCTGTAAGTCCGCATATGGACCCATTACAACCGCACCTACAGAGTCTCGCTCAAGGTTTAGTGCAATAGCGTAGCGGCTTCCAGGAAGCTCAATCATTTCACCTTGCATTACATCGGCAAGGCCATGAATGCGGATAATACCGTCAGTTACTGCGACGATAGTACCTTCATTGCGTGCTTCACTGCTTACATTGAACTGTTCAATTCTTTTCTTGATCAGTTCAGCAATTTCAGTGGAATTAAGTTGCATGCTCTTATCCCCGTTATGCTTGCAACGCGTCTGCTAGACGGTTCAATTTCGATTTTACGGAACCATCTATTACTGTATCGCCGGCTTTAATAACCATTCCAGCGATCAGGTCAGGATTCACGTTACAATTAAGCTTCACTTTACGTGCCAAACGTTTTTCCAACGATGCAACCAAATCGGTTTTCTGTGCATCGTTCAGCGCAGAGGCTGAAGTTACGTCTACTTCAATTTCTTTGTCGTAATCTGCTTTAAAGGCATCAAACACATTTGAAATTTCAGGCAACGCGGCTAAACGTTTATTTTCAGCCAGTACCTTTACAAAGTTCTGGCCATGATCATCGAGTTGCTCACCACAAACATTGATGAAAACGTCAGCTAGAGTATCTGCAGCTACTGCGCCAGATAACAACTGATGCATATCATCGTTTTGTGCTACTGCACCTGCAAAGGTCAGCATTTCTTGCCACTTCGCAATGGCATTCTTCTCGACGGCGAAATCGAAAGCTGCTTTAGCGTAAGGACGAGCAACGGTTGTCAATTCAGACATGGCTCATCTCCCTCTTAAAGCTCAGCGACAAGTTTTTCAACAATGTCGTTTTGTGCGTTAGCATCAATTTCACGTTGTAAGATTTGCTCTGCGCCAGCTACTGCTAATGCAGAAACTTGCTTGCGCAAATCTTCTTTGGCACGATTGCGTTCAGCTTCAATTTCGGTGTAGCCAGAAGCAATAATCTTCTCGCGTTCTGCATGGCCTTTTTGCGTTTCTTCGTCAACCAATTGGTTGGCGCGCTTTTTGGCTTGCTCGATAATTTCGGCTGCTTGCGCTTTCGCATCTTTCATTTGCTCAGTGGCTTTCGCTTGAGCAAGTTCTAAGTCTTTCTCTGCCCGTTCAGAAGCTTCAAGCCCATCGGCTATTTTCTTCTGACGTTCTTCAATCGCTGCCATCAGCGGTGGCCACACATATTTCATGCAGAACACCACGAACACAGCGAAGGCGATTAATTGACCAATAAAAGTGGCGTTAAAATTCACAATCGCCCCTCCTCTAAAAGTTCGCTAAAAAAGTGTGTAGTAAAATTAAGCACCAACAGCGAACAATAGGTATAGAGCGATACCAACACCGATCATCGCGATAGCGTCAATAAGACCTGCTACGATGAACATCTTAACTTGAAGTTGAGGTGCTAGTTCAGGTTGGCGAGCAGCAGATTCTAGGAATTTACCACCCAGCAGACCGAAACCAATAGCGGTACCAAGGGCACCAAGACCGATCAGTAGTGCAACTGCGATGTATAACATGTACGTCTCCGATTTAAGTTAAATTTAAAGTTAATGTTAAAAGTAGAACTCGGTTATTAACCGCGCCGGTCAATCCAGGTATTACCAGCGCGGATCAATGCTTACTAGTGGTCTTCACACGCCAAGCTTAAATACACGATGGTTAGCATCATGAAAATAAACGCTTGAAGAGGGAGAACCAAAATATGGAATACAGCCCACATAAAATGTAAAGGTAACTGGAAGTAACCAATGGTGGCTATCAAGATAAAGATTAGCTCACTGGCGTATAAGTTACCGAATAAACGCAGTGCTAATGAAAGCGGGCGTGCAAGTAAGGTAACGGATTCCAGAATAAAGTTTACTGGGATGAATACAGGGTGACCGAACGGTTGCATAGTAAGTTCTTTTGCAAAACCGCTGATGCCCTTCATTTTAATTGAATAGAAAAGAATTAGGATGAACACACCAGACGCTAAAGCAAACGTCAGGTTAAGGTCAGTAGTAGGCACAGCCTTCATGTAAACATCATGAGGGTCCATACCGAACGCATGCTGACCTACAAGACCAGCAATCCAAGGAATAAGGTCAACAGGCACTAAATCCATCAGGTTCATCAATAAAACCCAAACAAAAATAGTTAGTGCAAGTGGTGCAATTAGCGCACTTCTTCCATGGAACGTACTTTTTACGTTGTCGTCAACGAACTCAATAACCAATTCTACAAACGCCTGCATCTTACCAGGTACGCCCGTAGTGGCTTTTGAAGCTACGCTTCTAAAAACAACAAGAAATAGTATGCCAAGGCCAATTGACCAGGCTAGTGTGTCGACATGCCACGCCCAAAAACCTGCATCAGAGCATGCTTTGTTAAAAGCAATTCCGTTGTCGGTTGAGCACATGGTGGCATTGGTCAAGTGGTGCTTGATATATTCTGAGGTAGTGTATTCAGATGCCATTGTTTAACCTAAGTTGTAAAGTGTAAAAATTGGTGACTGGTTCCAGTACATATTCGTAAGCAAGTATTCAGTAGTTATTTATTAATCGTTATTGTTTGACTACTTCGTACCATAACGGAACATGGCCAGTGCATGACTGGCGGTTGTAACGACATAAGCCACAAAAACTTCAAGCGGCGCGGCATTTAAGCCTGCAAATGTCACTACAAATAAAATGATTGTCAGTGCCAGTTTCAATTTTGAACCTTGGCTAAAACTTTGGGCAACAAGTTCGTTTTTACTTGCACCAGCATATTTAAATGCAAACCCCGAAAAAATAGCTGTTGGCAGTATGCTTATCACTGCGCCAGCGGCGGTTGAAATTGCAGAATGTTGACCTGCAATAATACCCGCCAAAAGGGTTATTATTAGTGCCGTGACTAACTGAAACAGAATGCCTTTTTTGGCAATAAATAATCCATGTTCAGCTAACTTGTTTTTCACGTTGCCCTGCTGCTTGTTCATGTCTAACGAAAAGCGTCAGAAGTATACTGTTTTACCGACATTTTTCAACAGTACATCGCATTTTGAAAGCTATTCTGAAAATATTCTAAAGCTATAACCGGAAAGGAGGCTGTCCACAGCCCAAGTTTAAGGAATGAATGACCTCGCTATTCATACTTACCATCTTTCAGAATATAAATATAACTTATTGAATTTTAGTTATTATTCCGTCTAATTGTTGTAAGTCGTCGAAGCTAATGACTAATTTACCTTTCCCTTTTGCGTTATGGTCTATTGTTACCGGTGCCCCTAAATTTTCTGAAAGTCGGGTCATAAGGTTTTGCACATCTGGATCAATTTGCTTCTCTTGCTTCGGTTTTTCTGGTTCAAGTAGCTTTTTGACCAGCTTTTCTGTATCACGAACCGTTAAACCTTTACCCGAAACAACATTTGCCGCTTCTGATTGTTGCTCACCGTCAAGGGCGAGTAATGCGCGAGCATGACCCATTTCAATATCACCATGCTCAACTAGCAACTTAACGTCATCATTAAGATTATTAAGACGAAGCAAATTAGTCACGGTTGTACGAGATTTACCCACAGCTTCAGCAACTTCTTGGTGGGTTAAAGAGAATTCATTCATCAGACGGTCTAATGCTTGCGCTTCTTCCATCGCGTTTAAATCTTCACGCTGAATATTCTCAATTAGCGCGATGGCAACCGCGGCCTCATCAGGTACATCTTTAACAAGACAAGGAACTTCATCGAGTTGCGCAAGTTGCGATGCACGCCAGCGACGTTCACCTGCAATAATTTCGTACTTGTTGTCGTCAACTTTGCGAACAACAATGGGTTGAATAACACCTTGGGCACGAATAGAGGAAGCAAGGTCTTCAAGGGCATCAGGTGACATGTCTTTGCGAGGCTGATATTTGCCAGGCACAAGAAATTCTATAGGTAATTTACTAAGTTCGCTTTGTGTAGCTTCTGTCGCCGCAGCATCTGTTTCTCTTTGCGACGTCGATTGACTGGTTGCTAATAGCGCATCCAAACCGCGACCTAGCCCTCTTTTTCTTGCTGACATATTTCCCTCAATGGCCTATTTGCTGATATGCATTACGCTTTATTATAATTTAACTGGCTTTCGCCTGACTTGGCGCAGATTTATCACGACGACGAAGAATTTCACCCGCCAATGCTAAATATGCTTTAGCCCCTGTAGAAGACTTATCGTAGTACATCGCCGGTGTACCGAAACTTGGCGCTTCAGCTAGGCGCACGTTGCGCGGAATGACAGTACGATATACTTGCTCACCAAAGTGACGTTTAAGCTGTTCGGAAACGTCGTTGGCAAGGCGATTACGAGGGTCGTACATAGTACGCAATACCCCTTCAATCTTCAATTCAGGATTTACCACTGATGCGAGTTTTTGAATGGTATCCATTAACGCCGTTAACCCTTCGAGTGCGTAATATTCACATTGCATCGGCACCATGACTGAATCAGCCGCAGCTAATGCATTCACCGTAAGTTGGTTTAGTGAAGGGGGGCAGTCAATAAAGATAAAATCGTAGTAATCAAGAACAGGTTTTAACGCATTTCTAAGGCGAACTTCGCGGGCAAACATTTCCATCAACTTAATTTCAGCTGCCGTCACGTCACCGTTCGCAGCCACTAAATCAAATTTACCCGCTGTATTTTTTACAATAACGTCGTTGATAGGTTGTTCTTCGATAAGCAATTCAAACGCGGTAGCGTGAACATCGTATTTGTCGACGCCGCTTCCCATGGTTGCATTACCTTGTGGATCAAGATCAATCAGTAGCACTTTACGTTTTGTGGCAGCCATTGATGCTGCAACATTCACTGCAGTAGTGGTTTTACCCACACCACCTTTTTGATTCGCGATCGCGATTACCTTTGCCACAATAAGTCCTGTTATGCCTTTTTAACCCAAACGAGGTGTCGTTCGCCCACCAGATTAGGAACAGTGAGACTTTCCGTTTTGATCACCTGATAGTAATCACTCACTTCTTTTAATTCGTCTTCTGGAAACTGCCCTTTAAGTGCAAGGAACTGCCCGTCTGAATTTACCAGATGTTGGCACCAGTGCAACATATCTTTTAACGAAGCGAACGCTCTGCTAAGTACTATATCATACGGTTGCGCTGGGGTATGTGCTTCGACACGACTTTGAACAGGCGTAACGTTCGATAATTTAAGGGTATGGACACATTGGGTCATAAACCGAACACGCTTACCTAAACTATCTAGCAAGGTAAATGCTGTGTCAGGAAACGCTATCGCAAGGGGCATACCTGGCAAACCAGGGCCAGTGCCGACATCAATGATATGTTTGGCTTCATGTTTAGCTAAATATGGATATATCGCTAATGAGTCCAAAATATGTTTTACCATCATTTGTTTCGGATCGCGCACCGATGTCAGGTTGTAGGCTTTGTTCCATTTATCAATCAATAATACAAAGCCCACTAGCTTCGCTTGCTGATCATCGCTTAATTGAAGTGATTGTGCCGCAAGGCCCGAGGCCAGTATTTCGTGTAACTCTTGCTCTAAACTCATAAATTGAAATCTGCTTAAGCGCTTAATTTATCGTGTTTTCTTAACATGCCGTGCTTTTTCAAATACACCAAAAGCAAGGAAATAGCGGCCGGTGTAATTCCAGAGATGCGCGACGCTTTACCTATGGTTTCAGGTCTCGCTTCTGTGAGTTTCGCTACCACTTCGTTTGATAAACCTGAGATTTTAGTAAAATCAAGATCAACCGGTAATAGTGAATTTTCGTGACGCTGCGTTTTGGCTATTTCGTCCATTTGACGGGCAATATAACCAGCGTACTTAATTTGGATCTCAACTTGTTCTGCTGCAATGGGATCGGTTAAACCAGGCCCAATACTTTCAATCTCCATCAATTGACGATAGGTCATTTCAGGTCGACGAATAAGTTCTTCTAGCGAATGCTCTTTGCTTACCGGCGTTTTAAGCAGGGTGTTAAGTGCTGGCGTAGCACCATGATCTTTATGTACCCATTGACCACGCAAGCGTTGCAATTCACCTTCAACCGCTTCCATTTTAGTATTGAATGCCGCCCAACGTGCGTCATCTACCAAGCCTATGTCACGACCTAACGCGGTTAAGCGACTGTCGGCGTTATCTTCACGAAGGAGTAATCGATACTCTGCACGGCTGGTAAACATGCGATAGGGTTCTTTCGTTCCCATGGTAGCGAGATCATCAATCAATACACCCATGTAGGCTTGATCGCGACGTAAAATAAGCGGATCTTTTTCTTGTGCTTGCAGCGATGCATTAGCACCAGCAATAAGGCCTTGCGCACCTGCTTCTTCGTACCCGGTTGTGCCATTAATTTGGCCAGCAAAAAACAAACCTTTGATAAATTTATTTTCTAAAGTTTGTTTCAAATCTCTAGGGTCAAAGAAATCATATTCAATCGCATAGCCTGGACGAACAATATGCGCGTTCTCAAAACCTTTGATTGAGCGTACAAGATTCATTTGAATATCGAAAGGCAAGCTTGTTGAAATACCATTTGGGTAAACCTCAATGCTATTTAACCCTTCTGGCTCTACAAAAATTTGATGAGAATCTTTGTCTGCAAAACGGGTGATCTTATCTTCAATGCTTGGGCAGTAACGAGGGCCAATACCTTCAATTACGCCAGTGAACATAGGAGAGCGATCAAGTCCGCCTCGAATAATATCGTGTGTTTTTTCGTTAGTGTGCGTGATGTAACACGGGATCTGTTGTGGATGCATTTCACGGTTGCCCATGAACGAAAATACCGGCGTTGGATTATCACCAGGTTGTGCCTGCATCACACTAAAATCTAATGAACGGGCATCTAATCGTGCAGGTGTACCGGTTTTTAAGCGGTCTACACGAAACGGTAAGGCACGTAAACGATCTGCGAGGGCTATCGAAGGGGGATCGCCTGCGCGTCCACCACGATAGTTCTCAAGGCCTATGTGAATCGTGCCGCCTAAGAAGGTTCCTACTGTGAGTACCACGGTTTTGGCTTTAAATTTTAGCCCCATTTGGGTAACCACGCCTGTCACCTGATCGTTTTCAACGACAAGATCGTCAACGCTTTGTTGAAACAACGTGAGGTTTTCTTGGCTTTCTACGATTTTACGAATGGCTTGGCGGTAAAGGGTTCTGTCAGCCTGAGCACGCGTGGCTCGTACAGCTGGTCCCTTGCTTGAATTCAGAGTTCTAAACTGAATACCACCTTGATCGGCAGCCAAACCCATTGCACCACCTAGTGCATCGATTTCTTTTACTAGATGACCTTTGCCGATCCCACCGATCGCTGGGTTACAAGACATCTGTCCAATGGTTTCAATGTTATGCGTTAACAGTAAGGTGTTTGATCCCATGCGAGCAGCAGCTAACGCAGCTTCTGTTCCAGCATGACCACCACCGACTACGATGACATCAAATGCTTGGGTGTAATACATATCGAACCTCACTATTAACGTAAATGGAGTAACTTTTTTCTTTTCTGTACAAGTCGAAAAAAAGGGCGCGTATTTTAGCTGACTTATTGCCTAAAGAAAACGGTTAAATTTTCTTCAATGCTGTTGTTCATTTCTTTTCGACCTGGCTCTATTGATCTTAAGATCTTATATAGATCTGTTTATTTTTATTATTATTAGGATCAGCAAGATCTGTTAGTAACCCTTTAAAGCAGTTTCAGATCATGACGTTACACGATCTGAAAGGTTGTGTAATACAGATCGATAACCCCCTCATAATCTTGTGTATAAACCCCTTAGTTATCCACATGGGCAATTGTGAATAAAGTTACTCATTCTTCAGTAAGAGCTTATACACAGTGGTTTGTAGGATCCTATCCACAGCACTGATCAAGATGTGATCGCATTGGGGATAAAATGTTGGTTAATACCACTGTTAGATCGTTAACTAAGCATAGAATATGGCTTTCAGGGCGATCTAACTGTGGATGAGATCTTTCCACAATTTATGAGTGGATCATATGATCACGCTTTATCTTTTATTTTGTGATCAGGAAAATAATTAAAAATTTATGGAGGAAACAGAAAAAATTAGTGCCACAAGGGAGTAATGATCATCATTAATGACACTCTTTTAAAGAATCACGAGGGATATTTTAATGATCTTTTAACGCTTACTGCCTGTGGCTTTTGGTTTAGCGTACCTGATTAGGTTGATATCTCGGTGTGATATTCTGTGCTTCGGCTTCATCTTGGGTTAAGCCTTCACGTCTACTTGGCCCTTGAAAGCGTACTTTGTAAGTATCGTATTCTTTTACTGACTCAAAGCAATAGCGTCCCATAGCGTGTTCTAGTTCGCCTAAACTGTGGTTAGTGATTAAGATACAGTTCTTTTTATTCACCAATCGTTGGCGTAATAAATTGCCTAACCAGCTTTGGGTATTCTTTTTAAGTACGGTTTCATTCACACACACTTCATCAAGAATGAGCAAATCGACTTCAAGTAGTTCCTGGTTTGCTTCTCTAAATTTCTGGCCTATGTTGTCTGTGGCACTAAAATCGTAAGAGGAATAACGCATTTCTAATAGGGTTGAAAGCTGCCTATACAATACGGAGATCTCATATTGTTCTATAAGTTGATGGGCGATCGCACCTGCAATATGAGACTTACCTCGGCCATAATCGCCGTAGAATAACATCATATGTGAGCCGCTTTGGCGCCACGCTGGATCATCGTGAGCGGCAATGAAAGACTGAGCGATAGATACTGCTTCAATAACATCGTCACTGTCTTCAATTAAATTTGCGAATGTCCATTTTGGATTTAGATCAGAACGCCCATGAATGGCCTCTACACGCGCTTTTTTAGAACGCTGTTGTAGTTGACCAATCTCTTGGTTTGCTTGGTTCTCATATTGCTTTCTAAGCGTTGCGTAATCGATATATTCATCATTAGGCTCTGAAGGCTTGTTAAGTGCCTTTGCAAGATTCGCAATTTTGTCTGTAATTCGATCCATAGCGTTAGTTCTTCTTTGTCGATGTGGCGTATTTTTCCACCAGCTTTCTTGCATTATCATCCGCTTCGATACCAGCTGCAACTTTCACTTGCTGATTTCCTACTTTTCTTACAGGAGAATAGCCCGCGGCTATCCGTTTATGTTTAATATTATGAGCGAATTTTTGTGTCCACTGGAATTCACTAAGTATCGTTCCAGGCCTACCAAGCCAGTATGAAATGAATTCGCCTACTTCATTATCATCATATTCAGTATCGATAATACCGAGTAGAGAGGCCATTTCTAAGAATAAATCCTTATTTGGTTTCCAAGCTGCCGAAATAGCAAAATGGGATTTATGTAGGGCATCAAAATTCGATTGTGCACTATTTATTAAGGGCAGAAGTAGGGCTTTGCCGTTAATAGAATGCTCTAAATCCAACGCTTCTGGAAAAACCACCAGCCCAACAAGTTCAAGCTGTTTTAACAGGCTATTGATTTGCCGGCCACGTTGATAGGGGAGGTCTTTTTGTTCGCCGTTTAATAGCGACAGTAAGAACTTATAATCGATAGGCGCAGTTGCCGTTGAAGCCGTATTGGCTGTTGGGCGTAAGCCAAGCAAGTAAAGTACGCGGCAATCGTTAGATAATGGCGATTGCAGTACCGCGAGTTCAGCTTGCGTTAGCGTTGTGCTCATGCAGTTTCCAGCGTGCTTTCAAAGCGGGCTACCGCTTCATCTTCTGGAATAGGGTGTTCTAACACATCAATGTGTATGGGAGCGGCAAGAAGGGTAGCGCCAGTATTTTTCATTGTGGTTTCTATCTCTTTTGCGCCTTGGCAGAAGGTATCGTAACTAGTGTCACCTAAACCAATCACATAGAAATTCACGCCATTCAAATCAGCGCCTTTTAACGATTTCGCAAAAGGTTGGATATTATCAGGTAGCTCTCCGGCACCATGGGTTGATGTACACAGTATCCATGTTGAATCTTTATTAATATCGTTAAGCGTTGGTTCAAGATGAATAGTGAAAGTATTGCCCTGCTGTTCAAGTGTTTTCGCAATAGCTTCGGCTACATATTCTGAAGCGCCAAGCATGGTACCCACAATTATTTCGTAGTGCGTTGTCATCAATTATTTACCAATACAGAAAGATGAAAATATCTTACCAAGTAAGTCGTCTGAGGTGAATTCACCAGTGATTTCACATAATGACTGATGGGCTAATCGAAGTTCTTCTGCAAGTAATTCACCGGCCATAGCATCGTGAAGTTGTTGTTCGCCTATCACTACATATTCGTAGGCTTTTTCCAACGCATCTAGGTGACGTCTACGGGCGATGAATTGCCCTTCAGTGGTAGTGTCGAAACCCATGGTTTTGGCTAAATGATCCCGTAGGGTATCGATACCGTCGCTTTGTTTTGCTGAAATATTAAGAACGGGAATGTCGCCATGTTCCGTTTTCACTTGATTCAGGCCTACTTGTAAATCGCTTAGATCCGCTTTGTTTTTGATTACCGTGGTAGGAATACCCTCTGGTAAGCGCGCCATAAATTCAGGCCAAATTTTATAGGGATCTGCTATGTCGGTAGTGGTTGAATCGGTAACAAACAGTACGTGATCGGCTTCGCTAATAGCTTGCCAGGCTCGCTCAATACCAATTTTTTCTACTTTATCAGGGCTATCACGAAGACCAGCGGTATCAATGATATGTACCGGCATACCGTTAATGTGAATATGCTCTTTTAATACATCACGGGTAGTACCTGCAATCTCGGTGACTATGGCGCTATCCCGGCCAGCCAAGGCATTAAGTAAACTTGATTTACCCGCATTAGGGCGCCCGGCAATAACCACCTGCATCCCTTCTCTAAGCAGGCTTCCCTGTTTGGCTTGCTCTCGTACCACTTGAAGATGCGCAAGTATGGCGGCTAGGTCACCAGACACTTTGCCATCAGATAAGAAATCAATTTCTTCTTCAGGAAAGTCGATTGCGGCTTCAACATACATACGCAAATGAACGATTTGATCGGATAAGGTTTGAATTTGGGTTGAAAACTCGCCCTGTAACGAACGTAGCGCACTTCTTGCCGCTTGTTTAGAACTGGCATCTATTAAATCAGCGATAGCCTCAGCTTGCGCTAAATCGAGCTTGTCGTTAATAAAGGCTTGTTCACTGAACTCGCCTGGGTTGGCTAATCGCGCCTTACCAGTGGATAACACGGCGTCAATAAGCATATCCATCACAACCTGGCCGCCATGACCTTGTAGTTCTAATACATCTTCGCCCGTAAATGAATTAGGCCCTTTGAAGAATAGCGCGATACCTTGGTCGATAACGTTTTGTTGACTATCGATAAACGGGGTATAGGTCGCCAATCTTGGCGTTAGCGCTGTGGGAACTAATACCTCAGCGATAGCCTTTGCGTATGGTCCTGAAACCCGCACTATTCCAACACCACCGCGCCCAGGGGCAGTAGCTTGAGCGGTAATGGTATCGGTTGTGATGATATGTGAATCCATATTTTAGTCGCGAAAGTTCTTAAATTGAAAAGGCTGACCTAAACCTGATGATTTAACCAAGGCCATGGCTTGTTGTAAATCGTCACGCTTTTTACCGGTTACTCGCAATTCTTCACCTTGAATAGCCGTTTGTACTTTAATTTTCGCGTCTTTAATTATTTTTACGATCTTCTTCGCAATAGGCTGTTCTATGCCTTCTTTAAAAGCAATCGTTTGGCGATAAGTTTTGCCGTTAGCATCAAAGGGCTTCATATCAATAAACGAAGTATCTAGGTTTCGTTTAGAGCAAGCGGTTCTAAACATACTTTCCATTTGCTGCAACTGGAATTCAGCTTCCGCTTTCATTACCACAGTTTTTTCTTTGTATTCAAAGCTCGCTTCAATACCGCGAAAATCAAAACGTGTGGCAAGTTCTCGGTGGGCATTTTCAGTGGCGTTACGCACTTCTTCCATATTGATTTCAGACACAATATCAAATGATGGCATAGTTAATTTATCCTCGTAGACAAAACAGCCCGCAATTGGCGGGCTGTTTATTATAAAAGAAATAGACGTTGCTATTTAATTCCCCGCTTCTCCATAGAAGCATATATCATTTTGGCTTGTACTAACGTAATGATGTTACTTACTAACCAGTATAATACTAGACCTGCTGGGAACCATAAGAAGAACACACTCATTGCCACAGGCATGAACTGCATTATCTTCTGCTGCATAGGGTCAGTAATTGTTGTCGGTTGTAGTTTCTGCAACAAGTACATACTTGCGCCCGTTAATATAGGCAATACAAAGTACGGGTCTTTCACTGATAAATCAGTGATCCACAATGCGAAGTCTGCATGGCGTAATTCAACACTTTCCATTAACACCCAATAGAGTGCTAGGAATATTGGCATTTGAAGTACGAGTGGTAAACAACCACCCATTGGGTTTACTTTTTCTTTCTTGTAAAGCTCCATCATTGACTGAGACATTTTTTGTCTGTCATCGCCAAAACGGTCTTTAAGTTGTTGCATTTTAGGCGCTAAGTTACGCATGCGAGCCATAGACTCGTATTGCTTCTTAGTCAGCCAGTACATAGCACCTTTCACTACGATAGTTATTAAGATGATGGCCACACCCCAGTTATTCACCAAGCTGTGAAGGAACGTAAGCAAAGAAAACAGTGATTGCGATATCCACCATAGAATGCCGTAATCGACGGTTAAATCTAATCCGCGGGCGATCTCTTTTAACTTGTCTTGATCTTTTGGACCCATATAAAGGGTGCTAGACAACGTTTTTGCTTCGCCGGTATTAACCACTGCCGCAGGCATCAATACACCGATAACCGCGTATTGATTTGAAATATTGCGCGAGTAAATGGTGTTAACTTGATCTTGTGGTGGTACCCAAGCAGAAACAAAATAGTGCTCTAGCATACCAGCCCAGCCAGCCTTGGTCGTTTCACGCAACTTGTCATCTGCAATATCATCAAAGGTGTATTTTTGATAACGGTCTTCTTCGGTAGAATATGCAGCACCGCGATAGGTAGGCATAAACATGTTGCCATCGTCTTCCGCATCAATAACTTGTTTCAGTTGTGCATACTGCTGCACATTAGCCGCAGCACCTGAGTTATTCTGAACCGTATAATTTACCGCAACGTTGTAATGGTCTTTTTTGAAGATGAACGTTTTAGTAACAGTAAGTCCTTGGTCGTTTTTCCATACCAAAGGTACTTCTAGCGTATCACCGGTCATCTCGTAGAAATTGCTGTCGGTACGATAAACAGGGCGACCACTGCTGCTAGCATCAGGTCCGTTAGCACCAATAAGACCACTTTGCGCTACATATAGGTTATTACCTGAACGTAATAAGCTATAAGGTTCTTCAGAGCCTTGGGTAACTGGAAACTTCAATAAGTCGGCGGTAATAACGTCGCCACCCAATAAGTCGATGCGAAGATCTAGGCCATCAGTTTTAACTTCGATAATGCGGTTAGCATTTGATGCGCTCGCCATTGGTTTAGCTGCAGGTACGCTATCACCGGTAGGCACATCTTCAGATTGTGCATCATCAAATGATGGCACACCTTGTGATACCTGTTCGGCTTGCTCTGTTTGTACTTGCTGTACAGGTTGAGGTCCGTATTCTTTTTGCCATTGTTGCCAGAGCAAAAAGCTGACCAGCGCCAGGCCAATTATCAGAAAACTACGTTGCGATTCCATATAGGTCTCTTTATTTTGAGTGTTTATCTTGTTGTTTTTCCGGTACTGGGTCGTAACCACCGGCATGCAAAGGATGGCATCTTAATATGCGTTTGATTGATAGCCAACCGCCTTTTACTAATCCATGTGTTTTTAATGCTTCAATAGCATACCAAGAACATGATGGATGAAAACGACAGCGTTGTCCTAAAATAGGAGATATAAACCATTGATACAGTTTTATGAGTATCAGTGGTATCGCGATTAAGACGCGTTGCAACGTTTGGCTAATTTTTTCCATAGCTTATCCATCGTTGCGAAAATCTCTTGATTGCTAAGTTTATCAGCACCAGATTTACCAATTACGATAATATCCACATTTGGGAGATCATGTTGTTTATGGCGAAAACTTTCACGAATTAGACGTTTTAAACGATTACGGTCGTGAGCTTTACGAATGCGCTTTTTGGCAAGTGTAATGCCTAAACGTGGAGATGGTAGAGTATTTGTTCTTGCAAGGATGGTAAACGAGGGAGATACAGCTGGAATTGCATTATCAAACACATAGGTAAAGTGGGTGGGAGTTAACAGACGTAACTCCCGTGAAAAATGATTTTCGCCCACTTTAGGTGCTTTCTACTTAAGCTTAAGCAGAAAGACGAGCGCGGCCTTTTGCACGGCGAGCTGCTAGTATTTTACGACCATTTTTAGTCGCCATACGTGCACGAAAACCGTGAGAACGCTTACGCTTCAAATTGCTCGGTTGAAATGTTCTTTTCATGACCAAAGTCTCACTTATATTTAATTAAACATAGGCGTTTTTGGTAAACACTTTATTCTGTTGCCAGAGTAAGTTGTGCTTATCACCAGAAAAGCCCATCGAAAAAGGACGCTGAATTCTAGAGATCTCGGGGGCTACTGTCAATCAATAATCCATTATTTCGGTAGAAATTGTGAACAAAGTTTGCTGATAAGGCTTAAAAGCTAATCAGTCGCGATAATTTTAACTGTGAATAAGCTGGTTATAATTAGCGTTTTATCCACAGTCTTTTAAATTTTACGCCGTTAAGTACCGCATTTAGGCTGCGATCTCATTTAAAAACGCGTATTTTAATTCTAATTTTAGCTAAATTAAGCACATTTTCGAATAAGTAGTCTTTTCATATTTATCAGTTAGTTACGAGCTTGATCCTAATGATCTCCAAAGATCACCATTTACTTTTTGTTGATAAAGTAAGATAATCCACAGCTATTAAAACGATAAAACAAATTCTCGCTGCTACCCAACATTATACATCCGCCTGATTCTTCTTCTTGGCGCGCATCTCGGTGCCTGTTTCTTTGTATTAGTTGTTATTCGCGAGTTACCGGAGCTAAGTAACTTAC